>CAWIQN010000012.1:0-435474 GCA_963838265.1 uncultured Acidobacteriota bacterium | reverse complement strand
ACTATCCTCTGCCATGTCTCCGGCAAAACCCACCTCCGCCCCAACCTCCCCGCTGCACCCCGCCACACCTTCGCCGTCCAAGACTCATCAGTTCGTCACCGCATCGCCTCGCTCTTGCGCCCTTGCGCAAAAATGCGATCCTTTATTTTCAACAGCTTGCGCACTCTTCCTAATTCGCAATTCCATCTATCCCTCTTGTTTTGTTGGGGCTGCGCACTCTTTGCCAAAAACACCGGGGGGTAGCATTGGTATTTCTAACCAATTTCTTGGCCTCTCCAGATCGATTCCTCTAACCCCAACAGAATCTGTCTCTTTCACGCGAATCAACCTAACCCTAATAGAATCTTACTCTTTCGCACGATTCGCCCCTAAACCCAATGGAATCCTACTCTTTCAAAATGACCCCGGGTGTGGGGGTCCCCAGTTTCTTCCTTACCTCGTTATCTCATTGCATTGCCTTTGGTCTTCCATGTCGTCGCACCGCAGCGCTGCATCACTTCTTCCGCTAGAATGGGAACGGAATTCTTGGGGAGATTATCTGCGGCAAACATCTTGTGTCATGTATTTGGCTGTGGATTCGCTCGTGCCGGTGCGCGGCAAAACCTTGGCCGGGTTGGACGAGTTCAGCGCCAGCCTGGACCACTCCGCTGTGCCCGCCGTATGGGTGACCAGCCGCACGCGCCTGCAGATGGACGACCCGCGCCGCAAAAACGGTCACACCCATCCTTTTATCGGCGAAGGCGGCTGCGCTGTCTTTCTGCCGGAAGATTATTTTCATCTGCGCCCGGAAAAAACCTTGCGGCTGGGGCGCTTCACCAGCATGCCGGTGGCGCAGCCGCAGCCCGCGGCGCAGGAAGCTTTGGCCAGTCTGGCCGAAGATACCGGAGTGGAGGCCGTGCCGTTGCGCAGTCTGTCGCCTCGGGAATTGATCCAGAATTCCGGCTTGCCGGCGCGCGATGCGGAGATGGCGCGGCAGCGGGATTTTGACGAACTGTTTTTTTTCGCCGGCGCCTCGGACGCGGACATCGCGCGCTTTGTCGCCGAAGCCAAACTGCGCAAGCTGGCGTTACGGCAACACGGCGTGCTGTGGTCGCTGGCGGTGGGCGCCAGTCTGCAAAAATGCATCCGTGATTTGACCAAGCTTTACGATCGCGCCCTGCGTTATCACGCTGTGGTGCTCGGCGTCGCCACCGCCGCCGAGGCGCCGGAGCTTTTCGCCTGTTGCGAACGAAACATTCTGCTGGCAAATCGCGAAGCTCCAGTGGGTGAAGGACGCGACGACGCGGAAAATGATGATGCGGATGAAGTTGTGGACGAAAGTGCAGATGAAGTTGCAGATGACGTCGCGAGTGACGCAGCAGAAAGCGCGGTAAATGCCGTCGTGGCTGGCGGTAAGCCGGGCGCAAAAAGGTCCGCGAACGACCCAGCCCTTGGTTCGTATAGCTTGACCATCCCACTGCACCCGCCAGAGACCTGGGAGCAATTGCTCGAAACGGTGGGCTCGCGAAGTTACAAATGAAGAGCTGGCAAATGATGGGTTCACAAATGACCCTGCGGCTGGTTGGGACGCCTTTGCGGCGGCCGTTGGCGCGCTGGTGATCGTTCCTGCGCTCGACAATTGCGGCTAGCGTCGAGAACGAAAAGTAGGAAGTTAAGTCGCACTATTGTGTGATATGTTGCACACGAGCTTGCCGCACAGGTCTGGCAATTTCTGCTGCAAAGCGTGGCAACTCCCTTGTTTCGTGCGGGGTAGGCATGCTCGGGGCAGCGTTCGTCATTGGCCTGCGGATTGCGGCGTGATGGAAGACGGCGGTGCCCCGCAGGCACTCCTGTTTAGGTTCTGAGACACGCGTAGCGCGGCGCGTCCTGAACGTACGTACTAGGAGACCCCCGATTATGGCTTGGCTGATTCGCACTCTTCGCATTCCCGCAAGCGAATCGAATATGGGGCTGGTGTTGGCACTCTGTGCGGTCACCATGAGCATGCTTTCGCTGGCCGTAGCGTGGCAGGCGCAAATCATCTCGCGGCAGCATGAAGTAATTCAGTGGCTCGCAAAGTTAAAATTGGGCTTTTGAGCAATAGTTTTTGAACGTCGCTCCAGAGCGTAGCTTCAAAGAACCGTCGCTTCAAAACGTCACTTTGCGTCGTAACTCTAAAACCGGGCCCTTCCATACAATCTTAAGCTGTACTACCTGCTCTTGCGAACAGCTGGACACAATTCTTGATTTTCCTCCGCGACAATCCAATCCCGATATGTTTCAATATGGGGCAGTTCGGATTTTTCGGAGGAGATTCATAGATGAAGTGGATGGCAACTTTTTTGTTGGCTAGTGGTTTGGCGTTGCTTGCGGGATTTTCACCGGCGGTTCCGGCCGCGCGCGCGACTCCCGTGGCTGCCGCAGCTAGCGCGCTTCCGAATAACAATCCGGCGTCGGCTCACGATCGTCGCAATCATCGGAACAGCAATTCGTTGCACCACCACCATCATCATCACGCGCACCACTAGAGTTGGCGCGATAAATTTATGCAAAAAGAAAACGGGGAGCCTGGTGGCTCCCCGTTTTCTTTTTGCAATTTGAATTTCTTGGGCGCCGAGATGTTTTCCGCGACGCGAAGCGTTACGCCGATTACTTGATGAATAGGGTTTCGCGCAACTGATCGCGTCCGACGAAGGATTTGCTGGTGCGATAGCGCGCGAAGAGGTCCTGAATCTCACGGTTTTGATAGACTTTCTGCGCCGGGCAAATCACGGCCGCAGAAATCACCTGCAGCGTACTCGAATCGGCAACGCGGTAGTGCTGAAAACCTTCCGGTTTTTTGCTGTGGAACATGGCGAGAACCACTCCCCCCGGACGCAACAGTTCCGTGATCCATGCCACGGTCTGCTTGGCGACGGCGGGCTCGAGGTAATCCAGCAAATCCCAGAGCAGCACGGCGTCAAACGAAGACTTTGGATATTGCAGGTTGGCGGTAAGAAAACGCACCGCACGGCCACCTGGAGTCATGTCCAGTTCGTGGTTGCTATTCGCGCCACCTACGCCTGCGTCGCGCAGACGAGCTTCTTCTTCGTTGAGAAACTCTTTCCAACCGCGGAGAATATCCTCGGAAGAAACGCGGAATCCGCGTTCGATGAAAAAGCTCAGCGTAGTTTGCCATGCGGGACCGAGGTCGAGCATGGTGCCGCGTCCCAAACCATCGAGATTCCATAGGAATTCCTTCAGGCCATTGGAAACGCGGTTAATTTCCTGCATTTGTGGCGCGCGAGTGGCGCCCGCGGCGGGGGCCACACCGTTGCCGTTGTGAGATTTGCCATTGTTGGCGGCCAGTGGCTTGGCCGATTCGCGGGCGACGCCTCCGCCCATGGCGATGCCGAGTTTATTAAGAAATCCCATGAATTAATCCGCCGCCGAGCTCGAACCAGCAGCCGCTTTGCTGGCAACCGCGGCGGCGGCGGCCGCGCGCACTTCCGCGAGTTTGGAAGGCACTTTGCCAGACTCAACTTTGCCGCGCAAGGTGGCGCCGTCTTCGATGGCCAGACGCTCGGTTCGAACTTCGCCGGACACTTGTCCGGTACTCAACAGATGAACTTTATCGCGACCGGTGATGTTGCCTTCGACCCGTCCGCTGACGGTGACCTCGCGCGCATCAACATCGGCTTTGACGACTCCGTTCGGGCCGATGGTCAACGTTCCGTTGGAGAGATTCAGTTTTCCTTCGACATGTCCGTCAACGTAAAGATCTTCGCTGCCCGTTACTTCGCCTTTGATTTTAATTCCCTGGCTGATGGACGCGCCGCCTCGCGTAGACGTTGCCGCCGGCGCGTTCGCTGCGAGAGGCGCGGGAGTTTTCGGAGCTGCTGCTATTGGGGTTACGCTAGCGGAAGCCACCGGAGCGGGCGATGGATCCGCCGCGCCTTGGGGCTTGGAATCTTCTTTACGCCACATTTGAGACACCTCAAGCGAGAGTTTGACAGCAAGTCGCGTCTCGCTGGGAAAGGGGGCTGCGACTCAGGGAAATGAAGATAGTACAGCACTTAGCTGGTGTAAAGGGGAATGGGGAGGGGTAAATATAGGGTGTTTCGTGAAGGTCTATACTACCTATAGCGGTTTTGGTACGCGTAAGGCTACAACAGATTGCGATGCGGAGGCCGTCTCACCACTGTGTCGCAATTCCCACATGGCCACGACTAACCCCGCCACCTCGCGTGTTAACTCTTTGAAAGACTTACGCTTTTCCCACCATTGCTGCGGATCAAAATCCCCGTCGCGTGCACTGACCACCGCCAAGCCCACGCCCTGTGGAAAAACGTGGCGGAAAATATAGCGCGCGCGGCGGGTGTGATAGTTGGAGGTAACCACCAGAACGCTCGTCCATTTTTTCTCCAGCACAAGATTTTTGAGCGCCTCGGCCTCTTCGCGAGTGTTGTCCGCGTCTTGCGGAAACGAAATAATTTTCTCTTTGGCTACCCCGCGCTCGATCAAATCGTGCTGCATCAATTCGGCGATGCCCGCGTAGGGTCGCAATCTTCTTCCGCTGGCGACGACGACAGGGGCTTTGCCTTCACGCATCAGTTCTGCAGCACGTGTGACACGGTCAGCGTAAAAATTATCGTCGCTAAGAACGATGATGGCATCGGCGTGATCAAGGGATTCGTCGACGATCCAGGATTCTCCAGCAAAACGCAATAACGGACGCCGCGCGAGGTACAGCGCACCACAGAGCAGGACCAAGAATAGAAGAGCGATTAGCGAGCTGAGAATTCCGCCACGTTGGCTATCGCGAAAGGTTCGTGAAGGGGATCCCGGCCGCGAAGGCAATGGCGACAGTGCTGTTGCTCTGGACTTTTCCGCATAGGGACGAGGATTTTGCGCGGTCATGAATTAGGATCGATGGCGCGCAACTGCTCCGCGGCCTGCTCTGGCAAAGCGGCATTGAAATAAACTTCTTTGATGCTGTAGGACTTGCTGCGCGCTTCAACGATGGGAAGAATTTCGATGTGCCAGTGATAATCGTCGGCCAGAGTTTTCCAGTAGCCGGCGAGCTCGCCTTTTTTGCTGCGGGTGTTGGGCGAGGTATGAACAACCAGATGGAACGCCGGCGCCACTTTTTCCAGGCGACGCAAGACGCGGCCGAGTAATGCCGCCAGGTGCTTACGGTTGGAGCCGGCACGCGGCTGCTCGAAAAGATGATTGTGGCGGCGACGCATGACCCAGATTTCGTACGGGACGCGCGAAGCGTATGGACACAGCGCGTAATAGTCGCCCTGCACATCAACGATGCGTTTGCCGGATTTTTCTTCCTGGCGAACCATATCGCAGAAGATGCAGCGTTCCTTTTCCTTGTACCAATCGTAGGACGCGGAGAGTTCATACTTCAAGCGGCGAGGAACAAAGATGGTGGCAGTGATCTGAGAGTGCGCGTGGGAGAATTCTTCGCCTGCCAGGGCACCTTGGTTCTTAAAAATACTGACGTATTTAAAACGCGAATCTTTTTTCAAGTCGGCGATGCGCGCGCCCCAGACGGAAAGCACGCGGTCCAATTCTTCATCGGAGAATTGGGACATGCGCTTATCGTGCTGGCGGCATTCGATGACCACTTCGTGGGCGCCCGTGGCGCCCATCTTGTCGTACATGCCTTCGGCGAGGCGGGAGGGTTCGCCCTCGATGCGATAAAGCGGGTCGGGATGGGCAATCACGCGAACCTGCCAGGTGCCTTCCGCGGGATAGGACATGATGGCCGGCTGTTTGTCGACGATTTCCGGATCTAAAGGACAATCGTGCGCTTCTCCAAGAGAGTCGCGCTTGCCGAGAACTACCCAGCTTTGTGTGACAGGGTCTTTGCGAAGTTCCATGCTGCCGCTATTATTGCATGACAACCAAATCTAGAGATTGCCGGAATCGCGTCGTGACATTTTATTGGCGCTTACCTGGTAAGCAGCGCTCACTAGTTGCCGGAGAGGGCGTCAAAACGCCAAGGTTCTAAGAATGGTGCGATCGGAAGCTTTGTGTGTGGGTATTTTTCAGAGCCGCTCATTGGTCAGCGTTTGCCAAGTGACAGCGAAAAATATAGCGTTTCAGAATTGAGCTGAAGTCATGCCGACACTTGCAAATATCGGTCGCGTATTGTTTGCGCTCTCGATGATCTTTTTCGGCGTGCAATATTTTATCTTTGGGCAGTACGCCGGTGGGTTGCCGCCGGTACCGCCGTGGGCGCCGGGCGGCGTTATCGGCGCGTATGTGGCGGGCACGATTCTGGTGTTCTGCGGTCTTGGCCTGGCTGCGAAATGGCAGGTGCCATGGTGTGGCACGTTTCTGGGATTCTTCTGCTTGCTGTGCGTGCTGCTGCTTCATTCACAAAGGCTTTCCGACGTCATTCACAATGGCAACGATCGCACGCGCTGCTTCGAAGCGCTGGCGCTGTGCGGGGCCGCGTTCATGCTCGCGGGCGACTTTCCCGCGGCAGAAGCTAGCGAACCATTTCATGTTTTCATTGTGGAAAAACTTGTTCCGTTCGGGCGATGGCTGTTTGCCATTTCACTGGTGGTTTTTGGGGCGCAGCATTTTATGTACGGGCCGTTTGTCGCATCGCTGATTCCCGGCTGGATTCCCGGGCATCTCTTTTTCGCATATTTCACGGGTGGGGGGTTTATCGCCGCCGGGGTTGCCATCGCGGCGAACGTGTTGGCGCGACTTGGCGGTATGCTGCTGGGACTCATGTTTCTTTTCTGGGCGCTGTTTCTTCACGCGCCGCGGATTGCGTTGAAACTGCAGAGCGGAGACGAATGGACCAGCGGCGTCATTGCCCTGGCCATGTGCGGCGCGGCTTTTTATATTGCGGGAAGTGTATCGGGTTCTCGCAACCACATGGACGTCAGCACAGGCGATCCGGCCTGATTGCGCTCGACGTACACGCAGGAGGTTCTGGCACATGCTATTTATGGTGATTGAACGATTTAACGGCGGCGATCCGCAACCCGTTGGCGAGCGTTTCCATGCCAAGGGGCGAATGATGCCGGATGGCGTGGTTTATCACGCGAGCTGGGTGGATCCAGTGGGCATGCGGTGTTTTCAGGTGATGGAGGCGGCGAGCGCGGAGGAGCTGAACGGCTGGATGAAGTGCTGGGATGATTTGGTGCATTTTGAGGTTGTCGCAGTTTTGACTTCTGCGGAATTTTGGTCGGTGCGCCGGAGCGAATGATCTAATGGCATTTGTTGGCCGGATCCTGTGAGCGAAGCCCACAGCCAGAATTGGCGGAACCACACTCGCCGCAAAGTTTCGATGCTACTCTGTAGTTCGCGTGGAAATCGACACACAATTTATGCAGGAAGCGATCGAAGAGGCGCGCGCCGCCGCAGCCGAGGGAGAAGTGCCCATTGGCGCAGTGTTGGTACACGCCGGAGCGATCATTGCGCGTGGCGCCAACCGGACCATTCGCGATTGCGATCCCACGGCGCATGCGGAGATTGTGGCGTTGCGCGCCGCGGCAAAACATTTTAGTAATTACCGTCTGGCGGACACCACGCTATACGTGACGTTGGAGCCGTGCATCATGTGTGCGGGGGCGATGATTCAGGCGCGGATCGCGCGGCTGGTCTACGGTGCGGACGATGCCAAGGGCGGCGCGGCGCGGACATGTTTCTCGGCGCTGGCGCATGGCGCGCTGAATCATCAGGTTCCCTTTACTGCGGGAATTCTCGCTGACGAATCTGTGGGATTGTTGCAGGATTTTTTTGCCGCAAGGAGATAACGCGCTAGTAGGTACCGATTGACCTGGGGTGCTTCGTTGCAATCCCGCCAAGGCGGGTGCGCGGCATCGAACGTCCCTACAAAGATTCGCGGACACACTGGCGATGCGCGGTAATTGCCGGTGCACGCGGCCCTCTGTTACGATTGATGTGGAAACGACCGCGGAGAGGTGGCTGAGCGGTTGAAAGCACTCGCCTCGAAAGCGAGCGTGCGGGAAACCGTACCGTGGGTTCGAATCCCACCCTCTCCGCCATTGTTTTGTTTTTATCGGGTTAGGTTCCTTCTTAAACTTCTCCGCTTATCGGTCCCGTGACTGAATCTCGTCCTTCAAAGAAGTAGCAAGTCTTTCAGCTTTAGTTGAAAGAGGGATGTACGTCTGGAACTGAGGCGCCATGGCGTCTTGAGGGTGTTCCAAACGGAATGCCTGAATTGCCTGAGCCAGCTGCGCAAGAGCCTCTTTCAAATCCGTCTGTTGCGGCGGCGTCTTGCGTTCGATTCTGTCAGCCATGCCGTCGAGCATGTTGGCCGTCTGGTCGTCAAACGTCCGCTCCGCCAAGCGGACCGGATCGGGCAACTCAAAGCCAGGATGTTGGGCTCGATACTTCCACAGCACCACTTGAGTCAGAAACAGCGTGCGCAGCAGGGGCTGCCACGCCAGGATTTCTCGGCGCAAAGCGAGCCCTTGCTCCCGCGTAGCGTCGAATTCCAATAAAACGGCATCCGCCAACGAACGCGCCCTATCCACGTCATCACTGATCGACTCGCGGAGGGAGAAATATGTATTGGTTGCAGTTCTCATGTCCGTCGAAACGGGTTCTCTCGCGAGCTTGGCCAGCGAACGCAGATTTGCAACGAAGGTCTTCTTCATCGCCACCAACGCGGGCGCAGCTCCTAGTTGGTCGAAGACAAACCACATCATAATAAGACCGAACAGAACGCCGACGACGCGGTCCCTCGCGATCGCCAGTGAAGTCTGGAAGGCGAATTCCTGCAAGTTGATGAGGTAGTAGGCCAGCGCCATTTGCAATCCAAAGTATGACAATCGGGCGCTGGAAGTCATGACCCAGGAGGACAAGGCTGTAACGAATATAAATAAGATCGTGAAGCCACCGATTGTATTGAGATAAGGAAGAATGAAGATTTGCGACCCCATCCCGAACACGAAACCGCCCACCGTGGCGCCTGCGAAACGTAACACCTGCTTCTGCCGGGATGCGCCAATGGTCGAAAGCGCCGTCAGAAAACAGGTGGTGACCGAGGTACTAATGCCCTGCCAGGCGACAAGATTATAAAAAACGTAGCAGAGACTGGCCGTGAGGCAACCCTTCAACGCAAATCTAAGGTGCTCGGCATTGGACTGCGTGTCCCACGCGAAAATCCTCTGCGGCGGGTCTCCGCCCGATGCCGGTGGCACATACGCATTAAGCGGATGCGATCCAATAAAGGTTTCCGGAATCAACGAGACAACCCTCTCTAACTCGGCCAGGATAGGCACCGCACTCAATGCATTGTCGGACGGGAGAGGTTCGCTGAGGTGTGGGGTGCTCCTGGCCAGCAAATCAGCGCAGATGGTGGCAAGGTTCTGCGCCAACCGTCGCATTCGCTTCCTATCGTCGTCAGAAAGAGGAGCGCTCGGAGGAGTCCAACTGGCGACGCTGTCGACAATTCTTCCCGTAAGCGCGGTAAGAGCGCCCATTTGCTCGACGAAATGCGGCGAGTAATTAGACCGCGACAAAATGCGTCGCAACCTGGATGTACCCACAACGCCCTGGTGTGCAAGATTTGACGCTGTCTTGCCGTCAATAGGGCCGCCTTCTGCTACGCACTCAAGAAATCTCCAAACTGCTTCGAGTCGCCGCACGATCGGCTCAACGATCTGATCCCCCGGCTTCCTGCGCACAAGAGCAAGTTCTACGGCCAAAGTGGCCGTGATTCCTAGCACTGTGATCAACACGAGACGGAGAGTGTCCTCCACGTTTCTTTCCGCCGAAACGTAGCGGTCCCACAAAGGGATTCCTGCGGCGATAATGGCCGAAAATATGACAGCTGCGGAATAGTTGTTCAGGGCGCTGAGCATAAAGAACGCCAGGAAGAAGGAAGCAAAGACCCACAGCAAATGAAGCGTCGGGATGTTGATGACAAACCAGACGGAAACCAGTAAATAGATGGCCGCTAGTGCGGTAAAAAGGACCAAGGTATACGCCGACTGCAAAGTAGATCGAGCGCTTTCGCGTGACACGAGAAGCGCGATTACCGCGCCTTGAAAGGCAAAGGAAAGTTGAAAAGTCATCGCGACAATCATCACGATTGTGGTTGCGAGGACCATCCGCCCGACCAAGCCGAACCTGCCGGGATACGGCGTGAACTCCTCTTTTAGGAATTGTCCAACCCAGGAAAAGGTAAAGGCCCGTCCGGCGATGGGTTGCGCGACAGTGGACACAGTCAATTTCCACGAATGGTGATCACGGCTGATTCGCCGACACGGAATAGATCGGGAGGAGGATTTTCCACCCGAACGCGAACCGGGTAGCGGGCGGCCAGATGCACCCAATTGAGCGTCCGCTGTACGTCGGGGAGACCGGGCTGCAAGGTGCCAATCAAGTCGGGGTCGGGCGTAACACCAAAGCCAAGACTATCGACCACGCCGGCGAAAGGTTCGTTCGGGCGTGATAGAACGTAAACATCGGCGCGCATTCCCGGCTTGATATGCTGGAGCTGGCCTTCCCGGAAATTGCCGATCGCCCACCAAACGCGCGCATCAATGAGCGTGAATATTTTTTCGCCAACATGCGCGTAGGCCCCCTCGGAAATCGTGAGATTCGTTACGCGAGCATCAAAAGGGGCATAGACCCGGCAGTTATTGAAATTGTATCGGGCGTCCTCCACCGCGGCCTTTTTCGCGCCCCGCTGGTTGATGAGGGGTTCCAGCGTCGTGACCGCATGCTGGGATTGCTCGTGTTGAGCCGTAGCCGATTTCAAGCGCGACTGAGAGAGCTGAAGTTGCGATTCCGCCTGACTGAGAGCTTGGGCGTCTACCTCTTCCAGGGACTTGGCCTTATCCACCTGGTCCTCGGTGACAAACTGTTTCGCCAGTAAGGGCTCCAGGCGGTGCAAATTATCGTTGGCGTAGCTCCACTCCGCACGAGCTCGCTTAACGCCTTGCTCCGCGTTCGTTACGTCGGCCTGAGCGCTGTGGATGTTTGCTTGCGTAACGTCCACGGCGCTTACCAGCGCGTTGATCCTTCGCTGCTCGTCGGAGATTTGACCCTCGAGGGCAGCTTGGTCGGAAATCGCCCTTTCCAGAGCGTATTGGTATGGCCGATCGTCGATCTCAAAAAGGAGATCCCCTTTTTTTGCAAAATCGTTGTCGCGAGCTTTTAAATGGATGATGGGACCTTCTACCTGTGGAGCGATGCCGATGAAGTTAGCGAAGACTTCGGCATCATCGGTTCGCGGATTGTGGCTTGTGCGATAGAAAACAACGAGTCCGAGAGCCAGTGCCGCGAGCGCAACGCCGACGCTCAACCAGCGGCTGAGTTGTTTTTCCGAACTGGACTTGCTGTCGATGTCCACCGCTCAGCCTCCTGCTAATGAAAGAAGATGAGCCACAGGGCCAGGGTCACGAGTGTGGCAAGACTAGGAAAGAAAAGAACGGGATAGGCCACTCTCATCCGAAAACGGGACAGCAGTAACTGGACGAAAGCGCTGAGGATCACGGCGATCGTCAAGCAGAGCAGCCATGCCGGGAAAAACGATCCCAAGACGTCCACGGAAGGCGCCCGTGAACAACTCGCGAGACCCCATGTGGCGAAAAGAAAGAAACAAGTACGTCCGCCGAATTGGCTGCCTTTGCTAGGTATCATGCTCAGGGCACCGTAGGCTTCGGTTGAACCGAATCCCCCGTGCGGAACGCCAGGTCCACTAAAGCGGTAAGCACTTGGGTTCGCGCAAGAACGTCCGCGGAGCGCGCTTGCGCCAGCGTGCGTTGCGCCGCGGTCACATCGAGGAGATTGCGCAGCCCGTAATTGTAGGATTCCAGGGCGGCATCGTAAGACTTGCTGCTCGCTTCCAAAAGCGCTTCGGCGGACAGATGTTGACGAAACGCAGTATTCAAATTTGAGTAGGCCGCCCACACTTCGTTGGCGATTTGATCGCTCGTGGCGTTGGCTTGCGCTTCCGCCGCATGCTCGTCGGCCTTTGCGCGCGCCAGATTGTTACGTCGCGCGCCACCGTCGAATATCGTCCAAGTCAAATCGAAGGCGACTCCGCCGGTCAGGTCGGCAGTGTATGCCCAGGGAAAAGTTTGCTGCAATCCAAACAACGCTTCCCCTGTCGGCGCGGCCGTGACGTGCAGCGAAGGATAAAAAGCCGCGTTGGCCTCCTTGATCCTGGCGTTCGCGGAACGTATTTGCGCCACCTGCTGCAAAAGATCGGGGCGCTGCGCCAACGCGCGATCGATCGCGGCGTCCACCGTGTCGCCAACCGAGTCCGGAATGGTCAGGTCTTTGAGGCCTTGGACATGAATGGCGGTGGTGGGAGAGGTTCCCAGCGACGTTGCCAAATCCCCCCGAGCGATCTCTTCCGCGCCCAGTACGGCCTGCAATTCGTATTCTGCCTGGGCCGTGGCGCTACGCGCTTCCAAAACGTCGGGCAACGTTGCCAGACCATTGTTCAGACGCTCTTCCGCTGCTTGCTGCACGGCCTGCGCATTCGCCAGGTCCGCACGTGCGGCGTCCTCCTGGCCGGAGGCGTTTAACAATTGATAGTAGGCCCGTTGCACCTGGAAAATGATATTGCGGTGTACATCATTGAAGGCAAGATTGGCCCCGAGTGTTTCGGCTTTCGCCGCATCGATTCGCCCTCTGCGGGCGCCAAAATCGAAGATGGTGTAGTTAAGCTCAACCGCCACGGCAAAATCCTGTATGGTCTGCCGAACAAACTTGTTATTGATCAAGATTTCCTGACGATTGGTTTGCGATAAGGCCACCGCCACCAGCGTCGGATAAAGTTCGCTCCGCGCGATTCCCAAGGCAGCGGCTTGCGAACGTGCGCGCTCCCACGCAAAACGCGTCTGGGGATTGTGCGATTCCGCCAGATCCACCAGTTCGGCCAGCGAATAAGTGGTGGCCGAATCCACGGCGAATCCGGGATTGCGCACGCCTTTCATTCCCGTTTGCAGCTGCTGCTCCGTCGATGTGTGCCACGGACGATCTGGCGAATTGGGTGCGATCTGGCCAAACGTATTGCGCGAGCAGGACAAAAGGACAACCAAGGCTCCCATGCAAGATAGAAATCTCACCGTGCTTTGCCGGACCAGCGGCACCATCAAATCTCACCCGTGAAAATCGAGATTGCGGTTCCTGCAGGCCCCGGGGCCCCAGGAACTTCGGCCGTAAAGGTAACTCAATCCTTGCAGGCGTGCTAGTTCTAACTTCCCCTGGGAAACATGCTGGCGAGCCGAACGTCGTGCAGACGGGCACGAACGGCGATTGAGCTTTACGAGCGCCACAGCCGCGCCGGAACCTGCAACTTTTACCTATTGCATCTTCCTGATGATCGACTTACCGTCTCCGTCGGAATGCGCCCCGTAGGGCTCCGCCAAGGTGGAGCTTCGAGTAGGACCAGCCATGAACCCTGATCAAGAACACGCCAGACTTGACCAAGCACGAACATCCAAGACTCCCTGGAGAAAGTGGGGCCCCTATCTCAGCGAGCGGCAGTGGGGCACCGTTCGCGAGGACTACAGCAAGGACGGTAACGCGTGGGACTACTTCAGTCATGATCAGGCCCGCTCCCGCGCCTATCATTGGGGCGAAGATGGTCTTGCCGGGATCAGCGACGACCGTCAGATGCTTTGCTTCAGCCTGGCCCTGTGGAATGGCAAAGACCCGATCCTCAAAGAACGCATCTTCGGGCTGACCAACAGCGAGGGCAACCACGGCGAAGACGTCAAGGAATATTACTTCTACCTCGACAGCACCCCGACCCACTCCTACATGAAGTATTTGTACAAATATCCGCAGGCCGCCTACCCCTACGCCGATTTGATCGAGTCGAACAAACGCCGCAATCGTAACGACATGGAATACGAACTGTTGGACACCGGAATCTTCAACGAAGATCGCTACTTCGACGTGTTCGTGGAATATGCCAAGAACAGCCCAGAGGACGTTCTCATCCAGATCAGAGTAATTAACCGCGGGCCTGAGCCAGCCAAATTGCAGGTCCTGCCCACGCTCTGGTTTCGCAACTCCTGGACTTGGTGGCCGGGCACTCCCAAACCGTCTCTCAAACAAATCCCTTGTCGGAAGGGATTACATGTCGTGGCAGCGTCGCACGCGGAACTCGGTGAGCGATATCTTTACTGCGAGGGCGACGCCCCACTCCTCTTCACGGAAAATGAGACCAACAACAAACGGCTCTTCGGCACGGACAACGCCAGCCCGTACGTGAAAGATGGCATCAACAACTACGTGGTTCACGGCGAGCACAGCGCTGTGAATCCCGCTCAATCGGGGACTAAAACCTCGGCTCATTATCAACTGGAAGTGGGTGCCGGAAAAATAGCTACGATCCGTTTGCGGTTGAGCGATCTGGCCCCTGCGACTTTAGAAGATCCGTTCAAGGACTTTGCCGAAATCATGCGGACTCGTCTGGCCGAAGCAGACGACTTCTATCGTGCCATCACTCCGGAACGTGTCAGCAAAGACGAGGCCCTGGTCATGCGTCAAGGGCTGGCCGGCATGCTCTGGTCCAAACAGTATTTCTTCTTCGATGTGGACAAATGGCTCACGGAACACGGTGACGATCCGTTGAAGCCAGGCGCGCGCTCCATGCGCAACAGCGAATGGTTTCACATGGTGAATCAGCAGATCATCTCGATGCCGGACAAATGGGAATATCCATGGTTCGCGGCATGGGACTTGGCCTTTCACGCCATTGCGCTCTCTACGGTAGACGTCGATTTCGCCAAGGAACAACTCGATTTGATGCTGGAGGAGTTCTATCTGCATCCGACGGGGCAGATCCCCGCGTATGAGTGGAACTTCAGCGATGTGAATCCGCCGGTGCACGCTTGGGCCACAATTTTCCTTTACCGCACCGAGCAGGGTCAGAAAGGTGCAGGCGATCTCGAATTCCTCAAACGATCTTTTTCGAAACTGCTGTTGAATTTTAGCTGGTGGGTGAACCGGAAAGACCGCTTCGGCAAGAATCTCTTCGAAGGCGGCTTCCTTGGGCTCGATAACATTGGGGTCTTCGACCGCAGTTCTCCTCTGCCCACCGGCGGCCACCTGGAGCAAGCTGACGGCACTGCGTGGATGGCGCTGTTCTCTCAGAACATGCTCGAGATAGCCGTAGAGTTGGCGGCTCACGACAAATCTTACGAGGATATGGCGGCGAAATTTGCCGGACATTTCCTTTGGATCGCCCGCGCGATGAACGAGACGGGACCGGATGGCATGTGGGACGAGGAGGATGGTTTCTATTATGACGTTCTGCGTCTGCCGGACGGCAGCGCGCGGCGCCTCAAAGTTCGCTCCATGGTAGGCCTGCTGCCCCTGTGCGCTACCACGGTGATTGAGCCGTGGCAGCGCGAACAGACTCCCCAATTAACGAAGATTCTGCAAGAACGGTTGCTACGCATGCCGGAACTGCGGGACAGCATTCATCCAACTGGGATGGCCCATCGCGGCTACGGCGATCGCGGTATCGCCGCGCTGCTAAAGCCCGAGAGACTGCGGCGGATTCTCAGTCGCATGCTCGACGAGAAAGAATTTTTTAGCCCTTATGGCATACGCGCACTCTCGCAATTTCACGACGCGCATCCTTATATCGTCAACGTCGAGGGCCAGGAATACCGCGTGAACTACTTACCGGCCGAATCCGACACCGGCATGTTCGGCGGAAATTCCAACTGGCGCGGCCCCATTTGGATGCCCGTGAACGCGCTGCTTATTCGCGCGCTGCTGTCGTTCTATCTTTATTACGGAGACAATTTCAAAATCGAGTGTCCAACGGGTTCGGGCAAGCTGATGAACCTGTTTGAAGTCGCTCGCGAAATCTCCAACCGTCTGTCGCGGATATTTCTGCGCGATCCGTCTGGCCGCCGGCCCGTTTATGGACATATGGAAAAATTCCAGACCGATCCCCAATGGAAAGATTACCTTCTGTTCCACGAGTATTTCCACGGCGATAACGGCGCAGGTCTCGGAGCCAGTCATCAAACCGGATGGACCGGCGTGGTCGCCCAGCTGATCCAACGTTTCGGTTCTCTCGACGCGCAGGCGTTTCTGGATGCCGGCAAATTAGGCGGGTTCGTCAACAAAACCGGGGCCGCCTAAGCACCACTTCGATTCGAGCCAACGCGAGAGCCGTAGTTCACAGCCGGCTAGCCCAAACCGATCCTGCGCAGCGCCACATAGTTCGCACCGTCATTCTGAGCGCAACAGGCCGACGCCTTTTCTTCCACGTTCGCTTCCTGCGCGCCTTCTGCGTCCCGGTCTTCTCCGGGACGAACGTGTCGGCTTGTACCGCGAAGAATCTCGCTTCGCTTTCGCTTGGGTTTTGGCGGGTGACGTATCCCAGATCAACAAATACGTTCGAGTGTGGACTACCCTGCGGTTCCAAATTTTCAACGGTTGAATCCCTCGTCGTCGCTCTCCTCTTTAATTCGAGTAGGGGACCGCCGCATAGCCGCTCTAGATTCGACACCGACACCGTGCAGAGGCGCAGCGACTTCGGCCTAATTTATTCCCATCCCGGCGCGTAACTTCCGGGGCGCTCGCGCCGAATCTATCTTTATCCGACCGTTTCAGTCCCCAAAAGTTTGTCCGTTAGCCCCTGCCGTCTCCTACTACATTGTGGTACTATCACAATGTGGAGTTCATCGAGTCTCCCGCGTTTACCCGGAAGCTGCACCGGCTTGCAGACGACGGCGCCGATGAGGTGTTGCGAGCGATTCAAGACGACCTCAATTGGAAACCGAATCGCGGCTCGGTGGTTCCTGGTCTTGGTGGCGTGCGTAAAGCGCGGAGCGCGAATCCCGGCCGCGGAAAGGGCAAGCGGGGTGGATTCCGGTATCTGTATCTGCTTCTGGAGAAAAGGCAGCATATTCATCTGCTGATTCTTCTCGACAAGGGTGAACAGGAAGACGCCAACGAAGAACAACGAAGGCAATTGAGGGCGTGGGCCGCAGCGCTCAAACGGGACTCGGGAGGCTGAATATGGCGAAAAAAATCAAAGTGGACATTTTTGAGGACATGAAAGAAGCATTGCAGCTTGCTGCGGCCTACGAACGGGGCGAGACGGTGGACTTGCGCGTTACGCGCATTCCGACCTGCCCTAAACGGATTTCCGCGAGAGAGGTTCGCAGCATTCGGCGGGCCATGAACGCCAGCCAGGGACTTTTCGCCGCGTACCTGAATGTTAGCCCGAATGCGGTGCGAAGTTGGGAGCAAGGCACGCGTCGCCCGCGGCAAGCCGCGCTGAAACTGCTGGTGATCGCGAAGAAGAATCCGCAAGCCCTATTGGTGGCGTAAGCTGTGGGAAAGAACTATCCGTCTGGATGTCGAATGGCGCGCAGGTATTCGTAATGAAAAGAACGGTTCAAGGTGCAATACCAGGGGCTGTTTACTGCAGTGTCGTCAATAGCAAAGGCCATATCACCGTGCCTCTGGAGATTCGCAAGCGGCTCGGGCTGCGGACCGGGGATCGCGTGGAATTTCTCATCGAGAACGATCGCACGACGATCCGGCCGGCGCGCACACCTGAAAGTCCGTTCCAGAAATACGTGGGCGCGCTTCCCGCGTTCTCCAGTATCCGTGAGATTGATACGTGGGTCCGTACCTTACGCGACGATGAGAAAGTTAAGTAGGAATGAGACCGTAGTCGATACCACAATCGTCTCCGCCGTGGTCGAGGAAGACGTTTGCTGCAGCGATAGCCGGTAGCCTTGGCAACCCAAAGAGCGAGGGTCGCTTTGTGATGGAACTGCATGCGCGGGTCACAGGATGTCGCTCATTCTCCTTTGCTCGATTGATCGGCGGTATTTGCAGCGCACGATCAGTTTGTCGATGCACCTTCCTTCAGAAACGCGAGCGTCCGCGTCAGGACCTCCGGTGACTGCAGTATCTTGTTGTGCCCGAACTTCTCGGTTTTGACGATGCGCGCGCCGGGCCAAATCTCGGCAATGCGTTCCGCATCCGCGTGGCGCACCCGCTCATCGTCGATATCGAAAGCCAGCAGCAACTTGCGGGCCTCGCGTTCATGTCCATCGCGTGCCCGGACATTGCGTACGTCGGCATTGCGTGCATGGTCCGGTTCGAACACCCTTCCGGCCTCGAGCGCGGGCCAGTTGCTTTCGAACTGCGCAGCCAGTGCTCGCTTCACAAGTTCAATTACCTCCTCGCTGGGAGCAAATTTCTGCTTGATCGTCGCTATCGGTACGTAGGGATACAGCGGTGCCGCGATGCACACGTAGCGCTCGGCTTCCAGGCCGTGCAGTGCCCGCGCCGCCATCATTCCGAGCCCGCCCGCGGAGTGCCCAATCCATGCGAAAACCGGTTCTGCCACGTGCTTGGTCAGCGCTGCGGCATCGTTAATGAAGAGATCAAATCCGATCGGTTCGCGCCGCGAATCGCCGTGCCCGCCGGCATCAAAGAAAACACAGCGAAAGCCCGCCAACGCCAAGGTGCGCGCTAGCGGCGCCATCTGCACCCCGCGCCCGCCCCAGCCATGAATCATCAGCACCAGCGGACCTTCGCCGAGCGACCAGGCGCACCGGCTGTCCTCCGGACCGAAACGAAACGCCTGCGTACCTTCGAGCAGTGTCGCGTCTTGCGGCCGCAGCGGCATGGGCTGGCCGTTTGAAAGCTTCTGCATCAGGGACTTGGCGAACTCTCCGGGGGGCAGATTCCTCGACGCGGCGTCTGCTTCGGCCATTGCGCACTCCAAGGGAATTTCCGCTCAAATTATAATCCGGCAAATGGCCGCGCGCAGAACATCGCATGCGCCCGGTAGACTAAGATCGCTGTGGCGTTCCGTGCCGCGCGCCTATTTCAATATCGGCAGAACTAGACTCGAGGCTTGCGCGCCGCCGCGATAAACACGTTCGGTGGCTTTCTGGAAATCCTCGGGCTTGGCGTCGGGAATATTTAGAAATACTTGCGGGTTGCGATCTGTCAGCGGGAACCAGCTGCTTTGGATTTGCACCATGATGCGATGACCGCGGCGAAAAGTGTGGTTGATGTCGGGCAAGGAAAAATTCAATGCTGTCGGCTGATTGGGCGTCAGCGGCTCGGGTTTCTCAAAGCTGTTGCGGAATTTCGCGCGGAACGGTTCGCCGCGCACCAACTGCTGATAGCCACCCATTTGCACTTCTTTTGGATTGGGAATCGGGTCGGGATAGTCCATGGGATACACGTCGATCAGCTTGACGTCGAAATCGGAGTCTGTACCGGACGACGCAATCCACAAGCGCGGCGAGACCGCCCCTGCCACCGTTAGATCTTCCTTGAGCGGTTCGCTGACATACACCAAAACGTCCGTCCGCTTGGCCGCGAACCGCTGGTCCGCATCCATATACTCCGGCGGAATGTCCGTCGTTTGCGTCTCAATGAAAGGCACTGGGCGATTGGGATCGCTAACATATTCATCGAAAGCGGCAGTCGCATCCTTCGGCGCATCAAACGTCAATTTCCCGTTCGCCGCAAAATAAAGATTCCGCGGCTGCACATTCTTCGGCGGCCAGGAATCATAACGTCGCCATACGTTTGTGCCGGTCTCGAACATCAGCGCCTTCGGAAGTTTGGCGTCCAGCGCATCCTTTAAATATTGTCGGAAGAATGGCAGCAGCACTTCATCATTAAAGTATTCGGAATTTTTCGCCGCAAAACTTATCGGCCCCAGATGATCCCCTTCCGTGCCCGCCCAGCCTCCATGTATCCACGGTCCCTCCACCAGCATATCGGGCGTGGCGGGATTGAATTCGGCGACCGAGCGAAACACGCGGTAAGGACCGACCAGGTCTTCCGCATCGAACAATCCGCCCACGGCCATCACCGCGCAATGCACATTTTTCAGATGCACGGAAATGTCTCGCGACTTCCAGTAGTCGTTGTAATTGGGGTTCAGGAATTGATCGTCCCAATAGGATTCCGGTTGCATCAGCAATTTCCTCGAATTTGCCAGCGGCCCCATCTCCAGATAGTAGTCGTACCCGTCGTTGGTGCCGTACGCGAACTTCGGATAATCTTTCGGTGGAAATTCGAGCCCCGTGCGAGGCTTAAAAAATGTGTAAAAGCCGAAATTGGCTTCCAGCATGAGCGCGCCGTTGTGATACGCGTCGTCGCCCATATACAAATCGGTGACCGGCGCCTGTGGCGAAGCCGCTTTCAGCGCGGGATGCGAATCCACCATCGCGGCGGCAGCAAAAAATCCTGGATAGGAAATCCCATAGATCCCCGCCTTGCCGTTATTGTTGGGAATATTTTTCAGCAGCCAATCAATTGTGTCGTACGTGTCCGTGCTTTCGTCCACGTCTTTCGGCGAACTCTTGTGCTCTTTGTGCGGCGTCATTTCCTGAAACGTGCCATCGCTTTGATATCTGCCGCGCACGTCCTGATTAACGAAAATAAATCCGTCCTTCGTAAAGCTGGGCGCGGGTCCCAGCCGCCGCGGATAATTGTCCGCTCCGTAGGGTCGTATGCTGTAAGGCGTGCGCATAATCAGAAACGGATACGTTTTCGCGGGCGCCGCATCCTTGGGTACATAAACCGCGGTAAAGAGTTCTGCGCCGTCGCGCATGGGCACGCGATATTCATACTTTGTGTACTGCGCGCGAATCTGTGCCCGCGCCTTTTCGGCCTCTTCGGCGTCCTGCGCCTTGCTCGCCGCGCCCGTGCAAAGCAGCAACAAAACGCTTAAACCCCTCATACGTCTAACCATTCGACTGCGGACGCAGACACCCAGCATGTTTTGGCACCTTGGGAAAACGTGAACGATAGTAGACACTCGGGACGATAGCGCCCGCTCCAACGCTCTGTCAACGCGACCGAAGATCTGCCCTTTCAATGTGATGGGCATAAAGTGCAGGGTGCATCTTTTCGGGTCCCGCGTGCGTAACATCCTTCAGTAGCTCGGGTTAATGCCCAAGAGGGTTGACGACCAGGGCTACGGCCAAAACTGCGTTCGTCTTTAGGGATTGGCTGACTTATACAATGTAGGCGGCGGTTTAGCAGCAGCGACACCAGCGGCAGGAGGGCGAGCCGCTTGGCGGCATTTGGCAGATTTGGCAATCAGAGTGCTCGGATAGACCTCGATGACTCTTCACACGGTCGAACAAGTACGCCGGGTTTTCCGCATCGTGGCAGGTTTTACACTGCTGGCGGTGGGCGTCGTTATGATTGTTACGCCCGGGCCTGGCTGGCTGGTGATTCTGCTCGGCTTAAGCTTGCTGGCCGCGGAGTTCATCTGGGCGCGCCGCTTGATGGACCGCATGAAGCGCGAGGGTGGGCGCGTGCGCGATGTGGTTTGGCGCTACATGCCTTCGCGCGGCTCCTCGGAATCCAGTCGTGTCAGCGACAAGGTAACGGAAGAGCAGCCAAAGCCCGGGGTCGTGTAACGAAGGCCGTTGGCGGGCGTTTGTTTGCCGACCCAGGAGTTGGCTGTCGGCAATTGGCTGACAACAGTTGCTGGACGAAAGTTGCTGGACGCCATCCGAATTACGCCCCCAAGATAATTCCATTTTATAAATCCTTTCGATAGTTTTCTGCAGATCTGTTGTTTTTTGCAGATCGCAGGTCTTCCAGAATGCAGGGGTGCGCGTATCCGCTCGGTCAGGTTTGCGCGGTGGGTTGCCTCGTGGCAAGCTGGAGCGCGTTGGCGACGACGGCGTTGCGAGATTAAGGATAGGCAAATGACTAACGAGTGGCGGGGAAAATGGGCGCTGGTGACGGGAGCGAGCGCTGGCATCGGGCAGGCGTTGGCGCGCGAGTTGGCGAGTGGCGGCGCGAATCTGATCCTAACGGCGCGGCGGCTGGAGCGGCTGGAAGAATTCGCCGCGGAGTTGCGCGCGAAATTCAGCGTGCTGACCGAAGTGATTGACGCGGACCTGACGCAAGCGGATGCGCCAGCGAAGATTTTTGCGTTCACGCAAAAGCGCGGCCTCGTGGTGCAGCTGCTGGTGAACAACGCGGGATTCGGGCAGTTTGGCGAAGTACCCAGCGTCGAGCCGCAGCGGCTGCTCGATATGGTGCAGGTGAATTGCAGCGCGGTGGTGAACCTGACGCGGCTGTATCTGCCGGAAATGGTTGCGCGCCGCAGCGGGGATGTATTGATACTGGCGTCGACGGCGTCGTTTCAAGCGGTGCCGTATATTTCGGTGTATGCGGCGACCAAAGCGTTCGATCTGTTGTTCGCCGAAGGTTTGGCGGAAGAGATGCGGCCGCACGGGATTCGCGTTTGCGCGTTGTGTCCGGGCGCGACGGAGTCCGAGTTTCATCAGGTGGCCAGCCAGGAGCATTTGGAGTTTTCAAAGCGGAAGAATCGCGAAACGGCGGAGAAGGTTGCGCACGTAGGTCTGGTGGCGCTGGCAGCGGGCAAGAGCAGCGTGATCTCTGGCGCGAAAAATACTTTTGGCGTGATCTCGCAGCGGTTTGTGCCGCGCAGCATGGTGACGCGCATCGCGGCCGGGATGTTCCGGCCGAAAGAGTAGAGTTTGCGCGACTAATGACGGCGAGCATGAACCTCCAGATATTCCGCGCTGACTTTCACGTGGTCGGCGTCGCCGATGTTGTGTTCCGTCCATAGCGCAATCAATTCATCCCGCATGCGTTTCTGACCGTCCGCATCCAGGCGCGAAAATGCTACCTGCGTGGGACCAAAGTATTGGCGAAAGAAATCGACCGCGCCTGCGGGGCTCGCGGGCAGATCGAAAAGCACGGTGCGTTTTTGCATTTGTAGAGTTACGCCGGCGCCGAAGCGTTCGGCGACGGCATCTTCCCTGCCCCACAAAACGGGAGCGGGGATTCCAGCGGGAGGAGAAACGTGCCGGCCGGTTACTTGAAATGATCTGCCAACGAAGCTGTCGGGCGTCCAGTTAGCCATGGCGATCAAGCCGCCCGGGCGACAGACGCGCTGGAATTCACGAGCGACGACTTCTGGCCGCGGAGCGAACATCGCGCCAAACATGCTGAGCACCACGTCAAATTGCGCGTCACCGTAGGGGAGCTGTTCGGCGTCGCCTTCGTCAAACTGGATTTTCAGATTTTCTTCGGCGGCGCGCTGGCGGGCCTGCGCCAGAAGATTGGTGGCGATGTCCACGCCAGTGACGTGGGCGCCAGCCCGCGCGGCAGGAAGACATTGATTGCCGGTGCCGCAGGCTACGTCGAGAACCTTCATGCCGGGTTGCAGCCCCAAGCGGGAAACAAAATCCTCGGCGCCGTTGCCCAGTTTTTTGGCAATTTGGCCGAAGTCTCCGGCCATCCAGTTGGACTTCATGCGCTGTTTGAGTTGCGCGAGCTCGGCGTCTGGCGCCTTGGCGGGTTCGGTCACGATGGAAGCTCCTCGGAGGGCGGTGCGCCCGATTATATGCCTGTCCCGACGGCTCGCCAGATGGGCAGTTTGAGAAATGCGGCCTCCCCACCCCCCACCCCGTTTACGAAAGAAATGGATTCTAAAGGGGTTGGAGGGGAGAGTTGCGAAAGAGATAGATTCTGTGGGAGTTAGAGTTAGAATCACCGACACGCAGAATCTTTGGTTAG
Organism: uncultured Acidobacteriota bacterium; assembly: GCA_963838265.1. Lineage (GTDB taxonomy): Bacteria > Acidobacteriota > Terriglobia > Acidiferrales > UBA7541 > Acidiferrum. Next base: position 411,966 of record CAWIQN010000012.1, on the reverse strand, counting down.
AGATACCAATACTACCCCCACCCCCGGGGTCATTTTGAAAGAGTAAGATTCCATTGGGTTTAGGGGTGATTCGTGCGAAAGAGTAAGATTCTATTGGGGTTACAGGGACGCTGGGAATTTGGTTAGAAAGACCAACCCCACCCCCCGGTGTTTTTGGCAAAGAGTGCGCAGTCCTAACAAAACAAAAGGGATGGACGGAATTGCGAATTAAGAAGAGTGTGCAAGCTATTGAAAATAAAGGATCGCTTTTTTGCAAAAGAGCGCAAGAGTGAAGTGGTGTGGAAACGGCCCGACGGGGACTGGTCGGCAAAGGTGGGGCGGGGTGAAGCGGGGAGGCTAGGGCGGAGATGGGTTCTGCGGGAGACATGGCAAAGTATAGCAAGGCCGTAATCGCATGTCAATAGTACTTTATAGTATTGCGTTCGAACGGTCCGTGAATGTGTTATCCGTCCCCGTCTTACTAACGGTCACTGCGGGAGGAGCTGGGTAGACGATACGTCAAACTCTGACAAGCCGTCAGTGGACTCCAGATAATATGGCCGGCACGTAGTGATATGTGCCACAGCTTGGCCATGCTTATCCACCGAGGTAGACAAGATTGTGCAAACGATAATCCCCGGCTGCGGGTAGGAAGTCTCTGAGTCAAGACGACCTGATGAAGCGAAAGTTGGAATCTTGTCTATAAAACTGTGGTATCTCCCGTCGATATCTACAAACTGAACCTCTACCCATCCGGGCTGGTGATTGTCAACGAATCGCACAATTTCAACTGCGAGCTTAGTTCTCATCCTAAGCACCTCTCTGGAGCGACGATGACCCGAAATTTCGGCAGAGTGGCCCACCCTTTTCAAAAATCGCAAAGGGGAGGCCGCCCAAGAGGGTTTTTCGTAGCTTAAGGGCCTGCCATCCGCCTCTGTCCCACCCGCCCAATGGAAGTTCTAGCCCAGCTCAAAATCCGGCACGTCCGTCGACCTCGAAATCATTGCCCGTATCCCCTTCAAAATCCCCGACGACCACTGATTTTTCCGTCGAGTGTTTTCTTATTTCGCCGGCACAACTGGCAAATCGATAAAGCTGGCTGCTCCTGTCGAGTGATACACGCGCTGCGTGGCCTTCACGTAGGCTTCCGGCTTCGCAAAGAAAATATTGGGCACATAACTTTGCGGGTTCCGGTCATAAAGTGGAAACCAGGTCGACTGCACCTGCACCATGATCCGGTGTCCCGGCAGGAATACGTGATTTACCGTGGGCAGGATGTATTTGTACGCCAGAGGCACATTCGAAGCGATAGGCTTTGGATCGGAAAAACTCTCTCGGTATCGCCCGCGAAAAATATCCATGGCAATGGACAGCTCGTAGCCGCCCATTTCCGGATAACTTGGCACTTCGTCGGGGAACACGTCGATCAGCTTCACGACCCAGTCGCTGTCCGTGCCGCTTGTGGAAGCGACGAGGTTGACGATTGGAGTTCCGCTCAGCCGCAAGGGCTCCGTCAACACGGGCGTCGTGTACGTCAGCACATCCGGACGGTCTGCGACGAAGCGTTGATCCTGCAGGAGCCAAGTGCTCCACGCCGTGCCCCGCACCGGGCGAGGAATGTACGGCACTGGCTTGTCCGGATCTGAGACGTATTCATCGTAGGCCGCTGCGGATTTTGCGTCTCCTTCAGGAGCTGTAAACGAAAGCCCGAATCCCGCTATCAGATAAAGAGGCTTCGACACCGTTGCGCATCCCGTTTCGCAAGCCAGCGGCCACGATTTGAAACGGTCCCAATGATTTTCCCCTGTGTTGTATATGAGAACCGGCGGCGTATCCGCCTTCGGAGCACCGTCTTTCAAATATTGATCGAAAAACGGCTTCAGCACGTCGCGCCGAAATTGCAGCGCAGTATCGCCGTTCCACTTCATCGGCCCCAGCGTCGACCCATCGTAATTTACGCCGCTGTGTCGCCATGGGCCCATCACCAGATAATTCATGTTGTGATTCGTGTCGTGCGGTGCGATCGCCAGGAAAGAATGAATCGCGCCCCACATGTCTTCCTGGTCCCACAGGCCCTGAATCCACATGGTCGGCACTCTCAGCGGCTGCGCCGCCATGATTTTGTCGAGCGCTTGCTCGGACCAGAAAGCGTCATAGGCAGGATGCGATGAGAGTGTGCGCCAATAGGGCAGTTGATCAAGCCCCGCTGCTTTCGCCATATCGCCCGCGGAGCCGCCCCGCCGAAAACTTTCGTATTCGTCGTAGCCTGCCCGTATCATCGGCGCGCCGCCGCCACGCGCCGCCGTCTGTCCCGTAAAATAGTCGAGGTTCGGCTGGCGGAAAGCTCCGAAATGAAACCAGTCATCGCCCATCCAGCCGTCCACCATCGGGCTCTCGGGCGCGGCAACTTTCAGCGCCGGATGCGGATTCACCAGCGCCATGACCACGGTGAATCCCTCGTAGGAGCTGCCGATCATTCCGACCTTGCCGTTCGACTCGGGAATATTTTTCACCAGCCAGTCGATCGTGTCGTACGCGTCGGTCGAATGATCCACTTCACTGTGATTCAGCGGCCCGCGCAGTGGGCGCGTCATCACGTAGTCACCTTCCGAGCCGTACTTTCCACGCACGTCCTGAAATACGCGGATGTAGCCGTCCGCCACAAAAACTTCATCTCCCTGCGGCAGTGTGGCCAGCATGCGCTCCGATTGATTGCGCGCAGCGCGATGCGCCGCGTCATAAGGCGTGCGCGTAAAAAGAATGGGCGCGTTCTTTGCGCCCTTGGGAATTACGATCACGGTGTAGAGTTTAACGCCGTCGCGCATCGGAACCATCTCGACGCGCTTCACGTAGTCATAGTTTGTCTTGGGCGGGTCGTACTTGGTAGGCACGTCGGACGGGAGCGCGGTTTGCGCCTGGCTCGCGGTCCCGCATCCAAGCGCAACTGCTAACAGCAACACCAAGCGAAGCAGAACAGAATTGCCAGTCATGAATCCTCCGAAGAACTGCCGCGTTCCCCCTCGGTAGGGTACTACGTTCGAACGGGGTGTATCGCGAATGGACGAAAGCATCCCTTTCTGAGCGGGCAAGGGCGGGACACCCTCGAAGGCCTTTTGCCACTTAAGGATTTGCCACTCGCCGTGAATGCCGCGTTAGTAGCCGATTCGTGTCGCGCGTTTATCGAGCGGCTCGACTCCGGTTATTCATTGCAATAGGCTTGAAGAATGAGCAAAGAGCGTCGTGGGTTAAGGTTTGCGTTCAGCGCTGGTGCGGAGATTGCGGCGCACAATTCGGCTAGTTTTGCCCCGGCACATGTGACCGAGCTGAGCTTGCAAGGATGTTTCGTGGAGACTTCTGCGTCATTTGAAATGCGGCTGCCTGTTTTGCTTAAAGTCTACAACGCAGGAGAATACTTCGAGGCTGAAGCGACAGTTTTGTATATCAAACCTTCGGGCATGGGTCTGCTGTTCCACAAAGTCCGGCCCCACTTCCGGACAGTTTTGCAGAAGTGGATTCTCACCGCACTGGACCTCCAACTCGAGGCGCAACAAACTGCTGGTTAGTCGCGTTTTCCGCACATCGAGGTCGCGACACGAACAGAAGATCGGTGGATCAGTCCACATCGGTCCACGGGATTGGGACGCCACTGTGGGCGTGCGAGGGAAACAGAGAAGACCGCCGAGACCCACCCTCAAAAGACCGAGGGTGGGGCACCCCGACAGAAAAACAAAACCCCGAAGTACAAATTAGCAGTGTTTCAGAAAACAAAATCGATATACACTCCAGCAATTAAGACTTAGGGCTTTAGGTCGCCGCGGTTGGAAGGAATTGCTCTGGCGATTTTGGGCTAAGACGGTTGGCGAGGAAGCTGCAGATATCGGATGGCGCATAGGAAAACACGCATCGGCAGAATTCTCGTTACCGCGGTAGCCGTTCTGCTGCTGTGCGGAATTGTAGCCGCCGAGCTTCCCGAGCTGTTGTCCCTGACGGACGACACAACAAACGACTTTTCGCTGCGTAATACAAATACTTTGGTTTCGCCGGTTCGCCTGAATGCTCACAGGCCCGTTGCTATGGTTGATCCCGATGCCAACCCTGCGGGAGCGCACTTTTTTCTTTTGCGTGTGAACCCGTTCGACCCGGCGGCATTGACCCCCTCCGAACTGTTTCTTCTGTACTCGGTCCTTCGCACGTAGCTCGCGCAATTTAGTTCTGAGATTTGCTCTCCGAAGTTTCATCCCATGCTCGCTGGCTCCTCAGTGCTTTGCCGCTGAGCTATCTCGCTTTGAACGCGGAACTATCGCGGCACAACATGGCAAAAAGATATGGCCGAAACTTCGCGCACGGAAATAAGAAGAAATCAAATTATTTGAAAGGCCCCGGAGGCCCCTGATGAGATTGCGATGCAAACGCATTTTAGAAAATAAATTGCGATTCGACTTCAATTCTCGAATTTGCTGCGTGGGCGGGTGATGCAACCCCTATCTGCGGCTTCCCGCGTAGTGTCTCGCGGCTCGGCAATTGGTGCCCGCGCAGCCGCCTCCCTATCGCTATTCCAAAAGCGTGCCAGGATGCGATGGTTTCACGCGCTAAGGTTAGCATTGAGCGAAAAGCGGATAGCTAAAATTACGCAAAAGACAGAGAAGCCGGAGCGGGCGATGGAGGAATTGCGGTAAGTTGCGTCGCTGCCGGGGCAGCCTAAATTTAATGTGGTGGTCACTTAAATAGCGCGGTGCGCAAGCCCCTGATTTGGTACACTCCTCCTAATAAGTTAGCTACAGCCCTGTTAAGTAGCATGCATGTTAGAACATTGTGGAGGGTGTTATGTCCTGTCCCGCCTGCGCCTCAGGCAATCAATCGGAATTCCCCACGGAAATGTTGATTCATTTCTCGGGGCCCAAAAATATAAATAAACCAGGTGTCTGGCAATTTCCGAAGCTGTTAGTCTGCTTGGATTGCGGATTTGCTGGGTTTACCGTCCAGAGCACCGAATTGGCGCTGATCGCGGCGGGCACGCAAGACGGAGTCCAGCGTAGCAAGCAGGTGGCTGCTGGCCATGGTTTTGATAACGTAGCCTGACGCGCCAACGCTAATCGCTTCTTGCATAATATCGGGCGAGGATTCCTGACTGAGGAAGATTATTTGGGACTCCGGAACGTGCTTGCGAATTTGGCGAGCCGCTTCGATCCCATTTAGCGTGGGGAGCCCGATATCCAGCAGAATCAAATCCGGCCTCAGTTCTACTGCTTTTTCAACCGCTTCTAGCCCGTCCGATGCTTCGCCAACTACTTCGTACTCCGCTTTCTTCGCAAGCATTGAAAAGACGGCCTGACGCCACAGTGCGAAATCATCCACCAAAAGAATATGGACCGAAGTGTGCAAACGATCTATCCCTTTCCCAAGCTTCAGACGCGAAGTCTGCTGAAGTGAAAAAATAATAACCCGGAGCGGCGCGGAAAGTTCTTCGTAGCGGCAACCGCGAGTTTCGCACGCACTGTCAGTTCTGCCAGTTATCCTTATAGGAGTGGGTCAATAGAATTTTGGCGCGGGTGGGAGTGTGTCTGGACCGGGTGCTGGCGCGGAGAACGTTCCTCCACGGTGGCTGTGAAGGCCCAGCGTTCCGCAGGTTGGATCGTGATTGCCGGATGCGAGCCTTATTCAAACTTCTTTTGTTGGCGGTGCTGGCGACGTGGCCCTTGCAGGGGCTGCGGGCGCAGGATCTTGCGCCGCGCGCGTATGTAATAACGGCGGAGCATTCCAACGCCGTGACGATTACGTGGGCATTTTATGACGGCGGCGTGAACTTCAACGGCACCGTGCCGATTATGAATGCCACCGGCACGTATTACGTATCGATCCTCAGCTACTACCACTCGCTGAATTTCTTCGGACGCTCGGCGAATCTGACGGCGTCGGTGCCGTATGCGATAGGAAATTTTGAGGGGGACGTGGCGGGACAATCCCGATCAATCTATCGTTCGGGGCTGCTGGATTCGAGTTTTCGTTTTTCCGTGAATTTGCTGGGCGGCCCGGCGATGAAAGCGCAAGAACTGGCCAAGTGGAAGCAAAAGCGGTTGCTGGGGGCGAGCCTGAAGGTGCTGGCGCCCACGGGGCAATACAGCAGCACGAAACTGGTGAATTGGGGGGCGAACCGCTGGGGATTCAAACCGGAACTGGGCTATTCGGAACGTTGGGGGCATTGGGTGGTGGATGGTTATGCGGGCGTTTGGCTATACACGGAAAATTCGGCATCCTACGATGGCCCGATCACCAAACCGCAGTCGGAAGCGCCGGTGGGCTCGCTGGAGGGACACCTGAGTTACGATTTGCGGCAGCGCTTGTGGATGTCGCTGGACGGAAACTTCTGGTACGGGGGCATTACCAGCCTGAGCGGGATACAAAACCTGGAAACGAAACAGACCGGGTCGCGCATCGGAGGGACGGTGTCATTCCCGATCGGCGCACACCAATCCATCAAGGTCAGCTATAGCGATGGAACTTATATTCGCTTTGGCGGAAACTACCAGAACCTTTCCGTGGGATGGCAATATTCCTGGCTGGGTCGGCCGAAATAAGCGTGCGCGATTCCGGGGGACTGGACAGAATACGCCAGAAAGCGCGGCACGGGCGCGCGCCTAAACTGGTTGCGGTTTGGAGTAACGCGCAAAACCGCGAAAGTATGGTTCACTTGTTGTGGCAGGAGCGCCCAGCATATGAGCCAGGTCATAAAATTTCCGCTGCTCGTCTTAGTGATTTCTCTTGTGGTGCTGTGGCTGGCGGTGCGGATTGGCGCTGGCCTGCGCAAGGGGCGGCGCAGCCTGGAAGAGCATGAGCGCGACGATTACGGGCTGATCATGGCGGCCATACTGACGCTGCTGGGCTTGATCATCGGGTTCAGTTTTTCGATGGCCATTACGCGATACGACCAGCGCAAGAACCTGGAAGAGGAAGAAGCGAACGCTATCGGCACGGAGTACGTGCGGGCGGACTTGCTGCCGGCCGCCGATGCGGCCAAAGTACGTGCGTTGCTGTTGAAATATCTGGATCAGCGTATTTTGTTTTATGAAACGCGGGATGACGCGGAGCTGCAGAAGATCAACACCGTTACAACGCAGCTGCAGGGCGAGCTGTGGTCCGCAGTGGAGGCTCCCGCAGAGGCGCGGCCGACACCAGTGCTGGCCGTCGTGGTAACGGGCATGAACGAAGTGTTGAACTCGCAGGGGTACACGCAAGCAGCGTGGTGGAACCGTATCCCGTCCGCGGCATGGGGACTGATGATCGCGATAGCGGTGGTTTGTAATGTCTTGATTGGCTATGGCGCGCATGGGCGCGAAACGAGAACCATGTTGCTGCTGGTTTTACCGCTGGTGGTGTCCATCTCCTTCTATCTGATCGCGGATATTGACAGCCCGCGCGGCGGGATGGTGCGGGTGCGTCCGCAAAATCTGGTTAGCCTCTCGCAGTCCTTGCGTCCGAACTGATCGCGACCCGCGATCAGGGTTGCTCAATTTTTGGTGCTGGCTTTCTGCCGGACCTGATCCACTTGTGCCAGCGTTACGAACGGCGGCAGATGAATCTGTTCAACGCACGAGACATCGAGAGTCGTCGCCGAGCCTTGGGCGACAAAATCCGCGATAAGTCCATCGATGCAGGGCGAACCGGTGCCGTGCGTTCCCTCTTTCACTATTACCACGCGGCTGTTGCCGAGGTCGCGCGCGGCGTTGGCGGACGCTTGCGGCGGCGTAGCGGGATCGAGTGCTCCCGAAATCAGCAGCGCGGGCACAGCAGAATGTATGGGTGAATGGAAGTCGCTGGGGATACTGCCTTGTACCCATTCGCGGCACGCGTTTTGATACAAGCGGACCTGGAAGTCTCCGAGGTACGTGCCGCCGGTATCGCGGTGGATCATTTCTTCCGTTACGCCCGGAATATCTTCTGCGCAGATGACGGAGAGACTCATGCCGCGTTCGAGCTGCTTGTCAATGGCGCCGCGCACGAGCATCACGGCGGCGGCGTAGGTGCTCCAATCGCCCTGGTACGCACTGTGGATTAGGTAGGGAAACTCGCTGACTAGTGGCGGAATGTATAGCATGGGGCGTAAGGCGGCGACAAACATCCCGCGCGACAGCGTGACGGGTTGCGTTCCGCCAGCGGGGTTCTTCACGTCAAATTGCGCGGGGGATTTTTCGAGGCGCTCGACGATGGTTTGGAACTCTTTCTTGAGATCGGGAAAATCTTTGTGGCTGGCGTCATCGGCAGCGCACCGATCGATCAACTGATCGACGGAGCTTTGTGTGGTACGGGAAAACGCCAGAGGAATTCTGTACTGCGGCGGCGCGACGCCTTCGAGTGTAAGGGTGCGAACGTGATCTCCGTGCAGCCGCAGATAAACCAGCGCGGCGCGCGTACCATACGAGCCGCCGAACACGTTGATCTTGTCGTAGCCCAGGGCCTGGCGCAGTTCATCCAGATCGTCCGCGGAAATGGAAGTGGTGTACTGCGTGAGGTCGGAGGATTTTTCCAGCTCGACGCGGCAAACGTGGACTTTTTCCGGGGGAATGGCTTCGCCGAGCATGGCTTGCGCGTCTTTGGGATCGCGCAACACGCAGGGCAAGGGATTGGACGCGCCGGTGCCGCGCTGGTCGACCAGCACGACGTCGCGTTGTTGGCGTACCTTGGTGGTAAAACCCGCGAGCGGATAGGCTTCCACCGCGCTTTGTCCCGGACCACCGGCTAGCGCGAACCACGGATCGGCGGCAGGCTTGTCCGAGGCGGCGGGCAACAGCATGATGTTCAGCGCGATTTTGCGGCCGGTCCGGGACGCGCGGTTTTCGTACACCTCGTACTTCCCGCACAGGCCGGCGACGTTGCCGTCCGGCGTGCTGCACGGTTCCATCGGGACGCGGCCTACCGTTCGCGCTTTGAAGGAGGGCTTGCTTGCGGCCGCGCCCGGACGGTGCAGCGAAAGCGGAATGGAATTGCCGCCCTGCTGCCACGTGCCGATCAGTTCGCTGCCATCGTCGCTAAGCTTGGCCTGATAAGTAGCGCCAATACTTTTAAGGTCCAAGAGCAAGCCGGTCGCTGGCGCGAAAGAAACGGTGTCGACGGGAATGGTGGCGTTGCCCTGATCGACGCTGGTAAGTTTTCCGCTTAAGGCGCCGTCGGTTCCCTGCTCAATTTTAAGAATCAAATGCAGTTTGGACAGCGCGCCCTGCCACTCGCCGGAGACGCTGTGAGCATCGGTAGCCTGTGGCGATGCGGAATTTCCCGCTGCAGTGATCGCCCATGCGAGCGAAATCAACGCCCATAGTAAGAGGAAAAACTTCGCTTGACTCGTGCTCATGAAACCTCTCCTATCCGAAAAAAAATGTTGTCGAAGACGTATTCGAATCTAGCGTCCGATGCGCAGCGCCGCGACTAGCGACAAACCCGGCCAGGTACGCCGCGCCGAACTGCGCCAAGGTGTTGGCCAGATTGAGTGAATAACCACGCGCACCTTTCAGCACTAACATGGGCGCCGAAGGCTGATAACACAGCGGCCAGCGCAGGCGTTCCGCCGGGCTTAGTAATTCCGGAAGCTTGATTGGGCGGGCGCGTAGAGATGCCGCCAGCACCTGCTTTCTCCGGAACTCCTGCCAAATCGCAAGGAGCGCCGCGACCGCCAGCGCAGCGATGAGCAATATCGACAAATACCGGCCGCGATTGACCGGAGATGCGTAAAGCAAAACTGGGCAGAGCAGCAACATCACGGTGGAGTTGATACGGGACCAGTCGCACACCTGAAGATAGAGCTTTCGCGCCTCTTCTCGCGCTTCCATATGCTCTTCGGCCTGCGCTTGTGGGACAGGAGTACGCCAGGCCACGATCACCCATTTCGCGAACAAGAACCCGAGTTGTGTGTAAAGCAAGACGGCGGCCCCGCCAAAAACCAGGCGCACATCATGGTGTTCCGGCGCGGCCACGTAATAGCGCACCAGTGCCGCTATGGCGATGACCGTGGACAACGCGATAGCCGCTTCGAGTTTGAGATTGCTGTAATCGCGCAGGCGGCGCGTTCTCAGCGAAAGCACCAAAGAGGTCGCCGGTTGCTCAGTTTCGGCAGTGGCGAACTTGCGTGCCTGGCGCTCCGCAATGTCCACCGAGAACACATGATTTAAGTGAATCAGCGCCATCTGCGCAAGCAGCAACCAAATGAAATACTGGATGTACCCCGGAACGAAAATGCTGATAGCGATGGGAATGTCCAACACAAACGGGACGAACATCCGCATGCGGTAGTGCCGCAGAATCTTACGGCCAGCACCGACTGCGAAACCGGGCGGCGCCGGAACGTCAAAGAAATATTCCGAGCCGCGCAGCAGTGGCTGTTGCCAACGACGGAAGCACCCTCGGACGCGCGCCGCCAGGTAGAGGAGGCAGTAGACTAAGAGAAAGTGATCGTGCGGCATTATTTAATCCCCTTTCCTACGACGTGCAGCTCGTTGACGACCAGTTGCAAGATCTTGCTCTCCGGCAGACCCGCCAGCACCATTTGCATCAGCGCGGTGCGCAACGGCCGTAACAATTCGTCCTGGCTGCGCTCCTCCGTACTGGTCCGCGATGCCACCACCGACCCGGAGCCGTGCTTCACCGTGAGCAAGCCTTCCTTTTGCAGTTCGCGATACGCCGTCGCGATGGTGTTGAGGTTGACTCCCAAATCGGCGGCCAACTGACGCACTGGCGGCAGCGCCGTGCCTTCCGGCAGCTTGCCGCGGGCGATGAGTTCCTTGATGCCATCGGCGACCTGCTGATAGATGGGGCGGGCGTCGTTGGTGGTGATGGTGAGGAACATGAAGTGTACTGTGTATGTATACTCCATACACTTTCTGTCTGTCAACAGAAAATCGCCACACCGGCACCGGCGGGCACTGTGGGGCGTGGGCGATGAGGAAATGGATCGCGGGGTTTGCCTGGCAAGGCGTGCGAGGGCAGGACATTCGAACCGGCATCATGCGAGAGCGTCTGGACATCTAGGGGCGACGGAGACTCTCGCACACTTCACTATGAATGGAGCGACGCGTTACATGTACGTCGAACGACGCGCGTTCAAATCGAGACGCATCGCCTAGTATTCGCAGGCGAGTCTCAGCGAGTTACAAAGCTATTGCTGGCCCGCCGCAGCGTCGATGTCGCCGAACTTCTTTTGGATCTCGATTTGGGTGTCGGGATCGAAGTCGGTTAGCTCAAACATCCGGCGGACCTCGACCATTTCGTTGTCCGAGCCGGGGATGCGCGAGGCCCATTCGAGCGCCTCTTCGCGCGACTTCACCTGAATGATCCAGTAGCCGCCGACCACTTCCTTCGCTTCCGAGAACGGACCGTCGGTGACTTTCGACTTTCCGCCTTTAAAGGTGACACGCGCGCTCATCGTCGAGGGCGGGGTCAGCCCGTCGAGCGCGAGCAACACGCCGGCTTTCCCCAGCTCCTCGTTGTACTTGCCCATTTTATCCATGCTTTTGAGGTCGGGTGCCCAGCCGGCTTTTGCGTTTTCGTAGTCTTTCGGAAACATGATCATCATGAAGCGCATGGTGTTCTCCTTGAAGGTTGAGCGGACGCCGTATCAGGGCCGCTACTTTTATATAGGAGCTTGGACCGCGCTGGGCCCGAAATGTTGCGAGTGGCCGGGTGCGCGGTACGGCTCCACCTACGCGTCGAACGAGCCGGACGGGAATCGACCAACAGCTTAACGTTTTTCGTGTGGCCGAGGATGCTGGAAACAGGGTATTTAGCTCTAGGACGGTAAGGCGGCGATGATTCCATCGCACGATACCGCGAGGATGCGCGTTCGGCCGGTGCGGCTCGAAGACGCGGACGTCGCGTCTATCCGATCGACCTTGAAGCCGGTCTGGCTGCGTGCTAGCATCCGTGCGCAACAGAGGAACGCTTATGCCCAAATTCGTCATCGAACGCGAGGTCCCGGGAGCCGGAAATCTAACCGATGCTCAATTGCGGGAAATTTCGCAAAAATCGGTCAGCGTTCTAAAGGGATTAGGGCCGGAAATTCAGTGGCTGCACAGCTACGTCACGGGTGACAAAGTGTATTGCGTCTACCTCGCTCCAGACGAGGCCATCATCCAGGAGCATGCCAAGCGCGTCGGCCTCCCCGCCAATCGCGTTTGCGCCGTGCGCCGACTTATCGACGCGAGCACCGCAGAGTAAGCGGGTCGCTGGGACGTCACGGGGCATCTGGATTTCCTCCTCAACCACTTTGTGTTTATTCGCGCGACGAATCAACCAGCGGAAGGGGCCTCGAACATGAGCACCTCATCAATGGCCTTTTCCGCTGGCAGAGTCCACCCTTCCAACCACGCGGTCGCGCCTGAGGTGTTGGCCAAGGCTTGCCGGGCCGGATCCAGAACGACTTCCAGCTTTGCCTGCTCCGCGGGGGTGAGCGGAGCGCCAATATTTTGCCGCAGCGCCGCCGCAGCGCCCGCCAGCCGAAGTGAACGCTCGGCATGGAATTGCGCGGCCGCCGCGCACGCGAAACACTCCAGCAGGCGCGCAATTCCGCGTTTATGTTCCAGTTCCTGGAAGATTTTTATGCTTTCTCGGTATAAGGAATAAGCAGCACGATAATCCTGCTGGTCTCTCGCCAGGCTTCCCAGATCCGCCAGTGTTCCGGCAATGCCCCAACGGTCGCCAAGCTCGCGAAACATTGCCAAGCCTTGTTCGTACAATATCCGCGCGGCCTCGGACTCACCTTGTTCGCGGGCGACGTCCCCCTGATAGTTTAAGGACCAAGCGACGCCGGGCTTATCTCCAATTGCGCAGAAGATGGCAAAGCAATCGACGTAGAGGCCCCGGGCGGCATCGTAGTCTCGCTGTAACTTGAGGACGTTGGCGAGGTTACTGAGAGCCTGCGCTACGGCTTTTTGGTCTCCCAACTCTTTCCACAGGGCCAGGCTTTCTTCGAAGAGTCTCTGCGCCACGGCCACGTCACCGCGATCGCGGGCGAAAACGGCCAGCGCGTTGAGCGAGACGGCAACGCCGGTTTTGTCGTCCAATCGCCGTGCGATCTCTTGACTCTCGCTGATGAGCTTATCGGCCGCGGCGTAATCTCCCTGTTCTCCAGCAAGGACGCCCGCCGCAAAAAGCGCCCGCGTGCGAGCCTTCGTGGGACCGGCCGCGCCGGGAAGAGCCAGCAACTTGCCTAGTCGGTCCCGGCCCTCCGCGAGATATTCGCGAATCTCCCAAAAACGAAACAACGCGGTGCCAAGGCGCAGGCCCCACTCGGCGTCTCGCGTTTCTGTCAACCACTGCAGGCTCGCGCGAAAATTGTCATGTTCGAGCGCGAAGCGGTCCAGCCATTGCGTCCCTTCGGCGCCGCTCTGCGCCATGGCCTCTTCTTCCGCAAGCACCAGGCAGTACGCGGCATGAGCGCGTTTCGTTAACGGCTGTTCTCCGCTGGCCAGCAGCTTTTCCAATGCATACTCGCGGACAGTTTCCAGCATCACGAAGCGCGATTCATCCTTGGCATGTTCGACTTGTTGCACCAGACTCTTGTCCACCATCGAGGCCATTCCGTCGAGGAGATCCAAATCGAGATCACCTTTGGTGTCGCACACCGCTTCGGCGCCTTCCAGATTGCATCCCCCGACGAACACCGCCAGCCTGCGGAACAGTTTCTGCTCTGCCGCGTTCAAGAGGTCGTAACTCCAATCCATCGCGGCGCGAAGAGTCTGCTGTCGCTGCGGCAGGTCGCGCGCGCCTCCCGTCAATAGCTGCAATCGGCTCGCGAGGCGCGTGAGCATGGAAGCAGGCGAAAGCACTTTCACGCGGGCGGCCGCGAGTTCAATCGCGAGCGGCAGACCATCCAATCGTGCGCAGATTTCCGCGACCGCTGAAGCATTTTCCCGGTTCAATTCAAAATCTGGCTTGGCGGCGACGGCCCGTTGCACGAACAGAGCGACAGCGGGGTTCTGGGACAGACTGTCGACGGAGGAACTGGACCGCGAATCCGGCAGGGCGAGCGGCGGCACGGGAAATTCCTGTTCTCCGTAAACGTGCAGGGCGGCGCGGCTGGTTACCAAGATTTTGAGATTGGGACCAGTGGCCAACAACTCCGCCACCATCGGCGCCGCCTGAATCAAGTGCTCAAAATTATCCAGCAGGAACAGCGTCGGGACGCGCAGTGAATCTTGTAAATACTTTTTGAGTACTTCGAGCGGCGATTGTCCTCCCGCCTCCCCGATTCCTAGGGTCTGAACGATCACCGAAGCAATCAAGCCCGCATCGCTGAGCGGCGAGAGCGGCACAAAATGAATGCCTCCAGGAAACTGTTCTGCCAGGGCGGTCGCCACCTCAATCGCGAGGCGCGTTTTGCCAATGCCGCCCGGTCCCGTTACGGTTACGAGCCGAACATCCTGACGACGCAGGAGATCCCTGGCCCCAGCGGCTTCCTTTTCTCGCCCCACAAACCCGGTCCGCGATGCCGGAAGATTGCTGGGCCGAGTCTCGACGCGGTTCACGGTATTTTCGGAGAAGCAGTCTCGTATCGCAGCCAGTTCCCGCGCAAGATCTCGCGTAGACGCATAACGCTTGTCGGGTTCTTTCGCCAGACATCTCTCAATCACCCAGCCCAACGGCGCGGGCACCTCGCGATTTTGCGTTCCGACCGGTTTGGCCTGTTCCCGCAGAATAGCCACCAATGTTTCCGGCACGGTTTTTCGTTCAAAGGGGTGCTGACCGGTCACCATTTCGTAGAGAACCAGGCCGAATGAGAACTGGTCTGACCAGAAATCCAGCGGCTGGCCGCTGACTTGTTCCGGTGACATGTATCCCACCGTTCCGAGAAGTGCGCCCGCGGAGGTCAGCGACGTAGAGGTGCTGTGCACATCCGTACCGGCTCCATGAGACGCGCTCTTCGCCAAGCCAAAATCCAGGATTTTGACGAAGCCATCGTGCGAAACCATCAGGTTTTCAGGCTTCAGGTCCCGATGCGTGATACCCGCTTCGTGCGCCTTGGTGAGCCCCTCGGCAATTTGCGCCGCGATATCGATGGCTTCACGCATTGGCAAGGGGCCGGCAGCCAGCAGCGCGCGCAGCGTCTTCCCTTCGACCAACTCCATCGCGATGTAGTGACTGGAACCATCCCGTCCGAGTTCGTAGATGGTAACAATGTTGGGATGGTTGAGGGCGGATGCCGAGCGGGCCTCCCGCTCGAAGCGCTGCAAGCGGTCAGTACTTGCGGAGAATGCGGTGGGCAGAAGCTTAATCGCTACGGTGCGCTCCAGTCGCGTGTCTCGCGCGCGATAGACTTCGCCCATGCCACCTGCGCCCAGCGGAGCAACAATTTCAAATGCACCTAATTTGGTGCCCGTAGCGAGGGTCATGATTGGACGCGATTATACCCTCGAAAATCCTCCCGCCGATACATCCGGCATTTTGATCACCATCCACACGATATCGCCAGGCTAACTAGTCGTCGACCGCTCATCTGGCTGCGCTGAAACTACATCAAACCGACGCTAGTGCCTCGTCAGCGCGGAAACTATTCCGCTCACCGTATCTTGAAACGCATGCGCAATCATTCCTGGGCGGACGGTTCCCCGCCAGTACGCCAAGATACTGAACATTGCTCCGTACAGTCCGATCAGAATCACCATCTTGAACCCCTGATACGCATGAGCCGCGCCGAATACCGCGGCAGAAAGCAAAACGCCCGCAGGGACGTTCGTCGTTAGCGCTATGAACTGCTGTTGCAAATAGCCGCGGAAGATGGCCTCCTCGCAAATCCCTGCTGTAACCGAGAGCGCTACCCATAGCGTGATTTCGGCCGCCCCGCGCGGCAGGATGAAGTCCATCCTGGGACCTATCGAGCCAACGCGCAAAAGCCGCGCTAGAATGACCAGTAGTCCGGACGAAACCAACCAGTATGCTGCGGCGATTCCAATATCCTTTAACAATTGGCGCGCAGAACTCCACCTCACTCCCAGAATGAGCGCCAACGGCGCGCCACTACGCCGTACACCCGCCACCAAAAAAAAGACCAAGAGCCATTCAAACAGAATGGTGAGCAAATAAAACCGCGCGCGGTGCGGACTCACCTCTCCCCTCATCTGGTCCGCGATAATCTTCCCCAGAAATGCCGACACTCCTAAGATCGCCAGCACAATAATCGTGTGCATGGGGCCAGCAGCCTGGGTATAGCGGCCCGACGCGTCCTGAACTGGAGCCATCATTGTCTCCTCGAACCTCAACACAATCCTGGCGCACTGTATCAGTCCTAGAATGCACAGACCATGTGTTTCGACCGTTCTAGAAACGGGTCGCTGGCACTGAGCCGGTTGCGGGCGTATGTTGTACCCGGTATCAGACAGACCTGCTTGCCTTTAGGTCCCGGGGGAACTTTTTGCGACGGGATGGGGAATATACCCATTGAAGGCATATACGGCGTCTGATGTAGAGAGATGACCATTCCAAAGGAAGTCGCAGACGACGTACTGCTGAAGCGGGCGGCCAAGGGCGATGAAGAGGCCTTCACGCTGGTGTACCGTCGGCATCAGGCGGCAATTTACCGCTTTGCGCTGCGCATGACCGGCAGTCCGTGGGGCGCGGAAGAGATTGTGCAGGACGTGTTCATGACTTTGGTGCGCGATCCGAAGAAGTACGACGTGCAACTCGGAACGGTCTCGGCATTCTTGTACGGGGTTGCGCGCAATCGGATATTGAAACATCGCGAACGCGTGCCGCGGGAAATCGCGCTGGAAGAAAAGAACGAAGATGGCAGCGGGAATGGCGTGCTGCTGATCGACACGGCGACCCCGGCCTTGTGGGCAGAAAAACGGGAACGCACTTCGCGAGTGCGAGCCGCCGTGCTGGAGTTGCCGGAAGAGTTTCGCGAGGCCGTGGTGCTGTGCGAGTTGCAGGAAATGAGTTACGAGGAAGCCGCGGCGATTATTGGGTGCCCGATTGGAACAATTCGTTCCCGGCTGCATCGCGGACGAGCGCTGCTGCTGGCCAAGCTGGAAATTTTTCGCGGTACGGCAAGGCGGGTGAGCGCGACGGTTTGAAAATGGATAAACGCAATGAAGGAACGGCGATGAATTGTGAAGAGTTCGCTTCCGTAGGACTGGGCGTCGAGCACGACGGCGAAATCTCCGCATCGTTGCGCGGCGCGGCGCGGGAACATCTTGATTCCTGCGCGCACTGCGCGGCGCTGGCGGAATCCTGGGATGCGGCTCGTGCGACGTTGCAACTACTGGCGGATGAAACCAACACGCACGGTGCGCCGGCACGCGTGGAAATGCGCCTGCGGCAAGAGTTTCGTACCCGGCATCGCACCATGAAAACGCGGCGCGCGGCGATAGTGGCGTCGTGGGGATTAGCAACCGCCGCAACGCTGGTGGGCGCGGTGAGCTTGGTGAACTGGCGCGAGCATCATGTGCCACAGGTTGTAAAGGATGTCGCCGCAAATACTCAGAACGTGGACCCCAGCGATGCCGCCCTGACGGCTGATAACTTGGTCGCCGATAACGAAGAAAATGGGTTCACGGCGCTCCCGGGAGCCATCTACACCGGTAGCGACGACACCACCATCGTTCGCGTGGGTATGCAACGCGGCGACCTTGGGGCCTTTGGACTTCCCGTGAATGAAGATCGCGCCGCAGAGTGGATTCAGGTGGATTTGCTGGTCGGAAACGACGGAATGCCGGAAGCAGTACGCGCTCCGGAGTAATTGCGGCCTGCGAAGTTTGCAAAGAGTAGCGTGACACGATTTTAGCAACATCAGGAGAGGAAGAGGAGAAACAGGAATGAATCGAAACACATGGATGAGTCTAGTAGTGGGTGGGGCCCTGATTTTGACCGCGGGAACGGCGCGTGCGCAAGGTCCGCATCGCGGCGGCCCGGGCTTCGGCGGTCCCATGGAGTTGATGGGATTTGAAGGCGGGCATGGAAAAGTGGTAAAGGGCGCGCCATTTTCCGCTACGGCAACGTCTGAAACCACCGAGACGTTGACGGACGGAACGGTAATTCATCGCACCGCGCAATTGAGTTTGTATCGCGACAGCCAGGGGCGTTCGCGCCGCGAATTGACGGCGTCGGGATTTGGCCCCCTGGCAGCGTCGGGCACGCCGAAAACCATGGTGATGATTTCCGACCCCGTGGCCGGCGCGCACTACATGCTGGATTCCACCAATAAGGTCGCGCACAAGATGGCGATGCGCACCGCACCGGCAACGTCTGACGCCACCGACACCTTCCACCAGAAGATGGAAGCGCGCGAAGCGTCCGAAGAAGCCGCGGGCTTGCTGAAGAAAGAATCGCTCGGGACGCAGGTCATTGACGGCGTCAGCGTGGAAGGCACGCGCATTACCAAGACGATTCCCGCGGGGAAAATTGGCAATGACAAGGCGATCCAGATCGTCTCCGAGCGCTGGTATTCGGCGGATTTGCAGATTGTGGTGAAGAGCACGCATACCGATCCACAATTCGGAATCACGACGTATACGGTGACCAACCTGCAGAAGACCGAGCCAGCGGCAACGCTGTTTGCCGTGCCTGCGGGCTACACGGTGTCGGCGGGCGGCGGGCGCGGTCACGGTGGTCCTGGCGGACCTGGTGGGCCGGATGGCGCTCCTGCTCCGCCTGCCGAAGAATAGTTTTCCGGCGCTCGGGTATTTCCGGGCGGGGCCCGTAAGCCCTCACGATGCGGCGCTTGGTGCGTGGCATATTTCGCACCAAGCGCGGCCAAAGATACGCAACGAGCTTCTCTCCTGAAGACGGTAGGCGCTCTTTTGACAGCGGGTTGATCGCTGCCAAAAGGGCGTTTCCGTTTCTGGAGAACGGGAGACTCCTCCCGCAGTTGGCGGCTCTCGCCGACATGACCCCTATGGACTCGCATCACGACGCGGGCTACGAGCTTTGCCCGTGCGTAATCGCGCGGTCCAGAAGTTCGATCACATGGAAGACTTCTTGATTCGTGTGATGCAGGGCGGCACCGGCGCGAAGTTGCAGCAAGCAGCCGGGGTTGGCGGTAACGATTAGCTCCGCGTTGGTGGATTTAGCGTGCTGCATTTTCCCTGCCAGCAGATCGAGCGAAGTTTGCGTTTGCGTGATGTTGTAGCTGCCTGCCGATCCGCAACAAATCTCCGAGTACGGCAATTCCACAAATTCGAGATTGGGAATGGCGCGCAAAAGCTGGCGCGGAGCTTCGCGAACTTTTTGTCCATGCAACAGGTGGCAGGAATCTTGGTAGGTGATGCGGATTTTCTGCGTCGGCCCGGTTGTGCAGATGCCGGACTTTAGTCCGGCTGGCGCTTCCGCGATCGTCGGGCTACTTTGGCCGGACTGAAGTCCGGCACCTACACGAGCGCGGCTGGGCGCGGCGGGATCTTTTGTTATTGGATGGAGCGGCGCGGAGAGACCGATTTCGGCGAGGAATTCCGTGACGTCGCGAACCTTCGCGCTGAAGGCTTCGGCGGCGGCGTATTCGGGTTCGTCATGACTGAAGAGGTGGTGATATTCCTTTAGCGTGGAGCCGCATCCGGCCGCGTTGGTGACGATGGCATCGAAATCGGCGAGATGGAACGCAAGTAGGTTTTTGCGCGCCACCTCTCGCGCGGCCTCGCGTGCGCCCGCATGCGCGGCGAGAGCGCCGCAACAACGCTGCGCGTTCGGGACCAGGACCTCGCAGCCATTCGCCGTGAGCACGCGGATGGTGGCTTCATTGAGCAGCGTGAACGTGACTTGCGCGACGCAGCCGGCGAAGAATGCCACGCGCGCGCGGCGCGGGCCGACGGCGGAATGCGTGGTGCCGAGCTGGTCAAAGAAAAATTTGCTGTCGATCGGCGGAAGTAACGCTTCGCTGCCCGCCAAGCCGAACAATTTTAGAACGCCCGCAGCACGCGCCAGCTTCTGCAGGCCAGAGCGCTGGTAGATGCGAAGGGCGCGCGCGACGGCAGCGATACGATTCGGGTACGGCAGCAGGTGGCGAAAAACGACACTGCGCTGCAGTCGCGAGAAAAACGGGCGGCGGTAGTCGCGCTCGATGCGCGCGCGCGCGTACTCGACGAGTTTGCCGTAGTGCACGCCGGAGGGGCAGGCAGTTTCGCAGGCGCGGCAGTCCAGGCATTTGTCGATGTGGTCGACGAAGCTAGCGGTGATGGGAAAAGCCCTTTGCTCGGGATCGGCAATGGCCGATTGCTCGACGCTAACCATTTGCCGGATGCGCCCGCGCGGCGAGTCGGCCTCCAGGTTCCACAGGCGGTAGGTGGGACAGGCGTTGAGGCACAAGCCGCAGTGCACGCAGCGTGCATAGTCCTCGTAAGTGGGGACGAGCCCCGGGATGGGAGCAGTAGTCATTGTGGGTGTAGACAGGCTGTCGGCATCGATGATCTGGTCTGCGCCTTCTACCGATCATTGCACCTGCAATTATTACACTACTCCTGAGCCAGAATGCAGAACGAAGACCTGCTGGCAGAACAATTCACAAAAAATTTCCATCACAGCCCTTGCCGCGGGGCCTGTGGAGGTGCATAACTTGGAGTAGAAGGCGGCGCTTCGAAGGTGTGACTGACTACTCGGCCCAGTCATGTTTTTCGCGCCGCTGGTTTGTGAACACACAGTTACTTGGGGGATCCTCTCAATGGCCGATTACACCGCAAGTCGTCGCTATCCTCGCGTCAAACCTCCTGCTGGATTAGTGGTTGCCTGGCAAAATGCCAATCGAAGGTTGACCTCTTATGTGGGTTTATTGGGATTGGGCGGACTGTTCATTCGCACCAAGGAACCGCTGCCCATTGGGTCAGTGATCCAGATATTGATTGCCGTGCCGGGAGACGGAGTGCGCGCGCGCGCGGAGGTGCGAGACGTTCGGCCCAATGAGGGCATGGGAGTTGGAATTGTCTCCATGGGACAGGAAGATCGGCAGCGGCTGAGCAAATTTGTTAGCGGGCTGGCGGCGTGAGGATTGATGAGTACGTGTGAGAGCTAGGCGCTGTCGAGCTGCCCTTCGACGCTCAGGGTAACGCGGCGCGAGTTCTTCGAGCGGGCAGAAACGATCGCGCAACTGCAAGATGACGCCCTGAAGGGCGTCGCTACCAAGGCCGCACTCACGAATGCCTCAAGCTGATCACGACAAAAATCAAAATGCGGCGGGATGTCGCGGGCCTGCGCTGATGATAGCTTCTATTTCTTCGACGGAGCGGATTGCACCGCGGGCGCCCGTGGCCGCGCAGTTTAGCGCGGCGGCGGCACAGGCAAATTCCAGTTGTCGCTGCATGGACCAGTTCTGCAAATAAGCGTAGATGAAGCCGGCGTGGAAGATGTCGCCCGCGCCGGTAGTATCCACGGTGTCGACGCGATAGGCTTGCGCGTAATGAAATTTCTCGCCATCCCACGCTAAAACACCTTGCTGGCCTAACGTTGCCGCGGTTATACGGCAGCCGTACTTCCTGGCAATATGCGGCAGCGCGTCGCGTAGATTTTGTTCGCCGCTCAGGCGGGCCGGAATGTCTCTGCTGGTAATCAGAAAATCGATGTTGGGTAAAAGAGCTTCGTAGCCGGAGTAGAGATCGTCGAGATCGGCTACCACGGGAATTTTCGCGCTGCGCGCGTACTGCGCGGCTTGCGTTGCGGCGGCGGTATCATGGCCATCTAGATGAAGGATGCGCGCGTTGGCGATCCATTCGCGCTGCAGCTCTTCGGGGAGCAGGGTCAGCCGAGCATCGCGCTTCAACAACACCGTGCGTTCGCCGGTGGGTTCAACAAGTATGAAGGACTGCGGGCTGGTGCAGCCCGCGGCGCTGGCCAGGTGAGCTTCGACTCCGAGGCGCGCGAATTCCGTGCGGTGTAGCGCAGCGGCATGATCGTCGCCAAGTTTGCCGACGTAGCGCGTGCGCAGACCCCAGATTTGGCACGCCGCCATGGCGGTGGCGACTTGTCCGCCGAGGAGAACGTTCGCGGAAGGAATTACTACCTTCGATCCGCTGGTCGGGAAATGCGGGACGGGAAGTTGCGTATCGGCGGCGTTCAGGCCAACACCGACTACGTCTACGATAGGGATCTTCGTCATGGCGCGGAGAACACTCTATTCGCGAATTTGTTAGTGAAACCCCGTGGTGCGCCACAGCTTGCGCGCGCAAAAGAAAAGCAGGAGCAACAGGGCCGCAGTCAGCGCCAGCGCCGGTTGCCAACGAAAAGAAAATTGCGGCACGCACGCGATGGCCGCGAACCCAGCCAGGATGGCGGTGGCAACAGAGACCAGCAACCAATCCAGCCAGGTTCGGCGTGGGGGCGTTTCACCGACGGCTTGCCGCCCCTCGAAGCGCGCGGCGACGTAGTCAGCGGAGACGCCGTAGCGCGCGCTTTCTCTTTGTGCGGACGCCTTCCAGTGCTGTTGTTCTTTTCCGCCGGCGGAAGAAAGCGCAATCGCGCCCACGCCCAGCATCATCAACAAAGAACCGCCGATTACCTGCATATAGGTTGCATGACTTTTGCCGTGCAATTCACCAAATACCAAAATCCCCCAGAGCAAGCCCCACAACTGATTGGTGTTGGAAAGCGGAATGCCGCGGCTGATACCGACGTACTTCGCGGCGTATTGCTGAAACAGATCGCCAATAACCCAGACGAAGCCGCCGAGCATCAGCCAGAAGAAAACGCCGCGAGCCTGCACGAGTTCGCGCCACAGCGGTGTGATGCCAAGATACCCCACCGCCAGCGTGGCCATCATGCCGAGTTCGCCGAAAGTGAAAAAGGTGACGAACGAAAGCGGGTTCATTCCCGTGAGATAGGCTTTGCGGTACGGGATGTACATCGTGCCCCACAGCACGCCAGCGCCCAGCGCGGCCCATACGCCATTCAGCGAATGGCCGGAAGCACTTTGTTGCGCGGAGGCGATGGCGAGAATCGCGGCACCCACGCACATCACCGCGGCGCCGCCCAGCACGCCGGTCCAGCGGCGCCAGCCAGCCTGGTGCAGTTCGTTAAAAAATAGAAAGCCCCAGAGTATTCCGAGCAGGCTGTTGGAATTCCAAAGCGGGAAGGCAATGCTCAGGCCAATGTCGCGAATCGCGAAAATGGTGAGCGTGTTGGCCACGGCCCACAGACAACCTGCAAGCAGCGCCCAAATAATCAAATGCGGAGCGCGTTGCACGTCGGCGCGAACCGACGACGTACCGAGTATCAGCGCGGGCAGGCTCCAGCGCGCGAGGAAGACTCCTACAACCATGATGAGCGAAATTACGATTGGCGAGACACCGAGGGACACTAGCTTAGTCGGCGCTTCCGCTGCGCCTAGCCATGCTCCGGCGGTGAAGCCGCAAAGAATGCCGAGGAGTTGCAGGCTGCGTTGACGCGCGGAATTTTCAAGTGGCGTGGATAGCGCGGGCGCGGAATCGGCTGGCATGATTGTCCGTGAAAGTTGCTAGTGAATGATGCTGAGCAGCAATAGTCCGCCGAGAAGAACCGCCGCCGGAATCCAAAAATGTACGTCGGTGAAGATACTGGCTACGCGCCGACGTGATGGCTCACTCATGTTTTGTGCGTCTCCCGTCCTCTCATGCGAGCTGTCAGGCAAACTCTGCTTAAAAACCTTGACCGCGGCGCATTATACACCTTCGCCATTCCGCCAAAATCTTAACTGCCCAAAATTACGAAGTGGGGTTGGAGATTTGCGGCCAGTGGTGGAGAATGCTGCGATGGAATCCACACGCCGAAGTTTTGTGAAGAGTCTTTCGCTGGCCGTGGCCGCGGCGGCGTTGCCGCTGCGCGGGGCTGACAAACGATTGCCCATCGCGTTTTCCACACTGGCGTGTCCACAGTGGGAGTGGATAAAAATTCTCGATTACGCTGAGGCCCACGGATTCGCGGCGGTTGAATTACGCGGACTGCAAGGCAACCTGGATCTGCCGTCGCATCGCGTATTTGAGGCGTCGCAAATCGCGCAAACAAAACGCGAGATTGCAGCGCATGGATTACGCATTGCGTGCGTCAGCAGCTCCGCACACATGGATGAGTTTGATGACGCCGCGCGGGCGCGGCAGACCGCGGACGGCAAGCGATTCATCGATCTGGCGGTGGCGCTGGAAGCGCCTTACATCCGCGTGTTTGGCACCAACCCCGATGGCGATAAGTCGATTGTGCCAGACGATAAAATTAAGGCGCGCGTGGCGGCGAATCTGAAAGAGCTAGGTGAGTATGCGGGGCCGCGGGACGTCACCGTGCTAATTGAATCGCACGACAACATGGTTACCTCTCCCGTGCTGAGCGACGTGCTGCAGCGCGCCGATTCCCCGCATGTGGCGCTGCTGTGGGACGCCTATCACACCTTCGCTGAGGGCGGCGAACAACCGGAGTTTACCGTGAGCCAGCTTGGAAAATGGATACGGCACACGCATTTGAAAGATTCCGTAATCGTGGACGAAGCGCGGAAATTTGTGCTCACCGGCCGCGGTGACGTGCCCATTCAGCGGCAGATTGCTGCGTTGCAACGGATTCACTATCAAGGCTTCTACTGTTTTGAGTGGGAGAAAGTCTGGCATCCCGACCTTACGGACCCGGAGATTGCCGTCGGAGATTACTCTCGCGTGGTGTCCGGCTATTTTGGTGAGCCGAAATGAAATTGCGCAGAGCACCGTTTTTTCTGGCGTTTGTTCTGGCGCTTTTTCTTGCGTGGTCGTTCGGCGCGGTGAGCGTTGCACGAGCGCAAGAAAGCAAGACCGTAGCGGAGCGTCTTGGATACGCAAAAGATGCAAAGCTGCTGATCGTCCACGACGACGATCTGGGAATGTCCCACTCCGTGAACGCCGCGGCCATTGCGGCGCTCGAATCCGGCGCGATTAATTCCGCGAGCATCATGGTGCCGTGTCCGTGGTTCCCGGAAATTGCCGATTACGCGAAAACGCATCCCGACGCCGACTTCGGCCTGCATCTAACCATGACCAGCGAGCGCGTTTTCGTGCGATGGGGGCCGGTGGCCTCTCGCAACTCCGTGCCCAGCCTGGTGGATGCGAACGGATATTTCCGCCAGGACTGGCCCGCGGGGTTAAAAATCAACGCCGCCGATGCCGAGCGCGAGATGCGCGCGCAAGTCGATCGCGCGCTGGCCATGGGCGTGCACCCCACGCATCTGGATTCGCATCAATACCGCTTATTTGAAAATGGCCAAGAACTCTTTGAAGCGGCGTTACGCGTCGCGCACAACTACAAATTGCCGTTGTTGATTCCCAAGGAATGGTCGGACCAGTATCCCTACCTGAAGACAAGCGCCGCACCCGGCGATATTTTCGTGGACCGCATCGTGAGCATGGAGGCCACCGTGCCGCCCACTGGTTGGAAAGCGTTCTACGTGACGGCGCTGAAAAATCTGCAGCCCGGCGTGACGGAGTTTATCGTGCACCTGGCGTACGACAATGAAGAGATGCGTGCCATGACCCGCGAACGTGATTCGTGGGGCGCGGCGTGGCGTCAGCGCGATTTTGATTTTTTTACCAGCGCAGAATTTCGCAAGCTGCTGGCGGAACAGAACATCAAGCTGGTGACGTGGCGCGAACTGGGAAAGCTGCGCGCGAGCGGAAATTGAAGACCAACGGAGCCTAGCCGATGGATCGCGAAATCACACGTCGGGATTTTCTTGGGTCGACTCTCCTGGCCCCGGGGGCGGCGCTGCTCGATGGGCTTTCGCCGGCGCAGCTTTTGGCGGCGAAACATCAGGCATCCAGTCAGGAGCCCGGTCAAGCACCTGTTCAAGTGCTTGGCGCGACGAAAGATGATTGGACCGGTTTTGGCGGCGTCGGCGAGTACCGAAATTCCAACGGCAACACCCTCGCAGTACTACAGGCAGGACACAAGATGCGCGACGGCGCGTACAGCCCCTTGCCCGCGGATACTATCGACACCGGCGAACTTTTTGATTGCGTGATCGTGGGCGGCGGAATCAGCGGGTTGGCCGCCGCACTATTTTTTCTGCGGCAAGCTGGACCTGGCAAAACTTGCTTGATCCTCGAGAATCATCCGATTTTTGGCGGCGAAGCCAAGTTGAATGCAATTGATGTGGACGGCAAGCGATTGATCGCACACCAGGGTTCCGCGATTTATCTTGTTCCCTACCCACACAGTTTTATCGCGCGATTCTATGATTCCATCGGATTGCAAACGCCGAAGCTCTCTTATCAAAAATGGTCCGGTGCGGAACCCGCGATGACGCTGGGGCGGACACCGTACGACTCCGCGGGCCTTGCCACGGGGGAATATGGATTTTGGTTTGGCGCGAAGTTCGGGCAGAAGCCGGGGATGTGGCTGATCGATCCTGTGGGCAAGCAGATGCACGGTGCGCCGATAGGCGAAAGCGCACGCAAAGAATTGGCGCGCTGGTTTTCCGGCAAGGCCGCGGAGGAAGCCAAATTTATCCCGCCGAAATACGAGGGAGACGAAATCTCCCGCCGCCTGGATGCCATCACCCTCGAACAACATTTCATCGAACGCTTCGGGCTAAGCCAGGAGACAATTCGTACATTTCTCTCTCCAGTTGAGGGTGGCGGCTCGGGACTGGGACCGGATGCGCTCTCTGCGTACTGTGATTATGCAGCGGATTTGCTGCATCCTCTGGACGACGGCTCCGGAGAATCGGTGCAAATGTTTCCCGGCGGGAACACCACCTTTGCTCGGCTCATGGTGAAAGCGCTGATTCCCGCAGCCATCGATGGCCCAGGCACTGTGGAAACGGTCAGCCGCAACGCGGCGAATTTCGCGGCGCTGGACACGCCGGGCGCGGCCGCGCGCGTGCGGCTTTCTGCGACGGTGGTGGATGTGCGGCATGCCACGGACGGCACGCAAGGTTCACATGGCGCGAGCGATGCGGAAAAATCAGAATACGTTTCGATTGCTTATGCCAAGGACGGCAAGGTTTTTCGCGTCAAAGCGCGTAGCGTGGTGATGGCTGGCGGCAGTTGGACCACGAAACATATCGTCAGCGATCTTCCCGCGGCGCAACGGAACGCTTACGCGCAGTTTTACCGTTCGCCGTGCATGATGGCCAATGTGGCGCTGCGCAATTGGCGCTTCCTTTACAAAATGGGCATCAATGGCTGTCGCTGGTTCGAGGGCACAGGAAATTACATGGACGTGCGGCGCATGGCCACAGTCGGGCTCGACGATTCCACGATCAGTCCCGATTCGCCAGTGGTGCTTTCGGTGAAGGTGCTGTACGCATATCCCGGGATGCCCACGGAAGACCAAGGACATCGCGGGCGCGCAGAAATGCTCACCACTTCCTTTCGCGAGTACGAACAGCGCATCCGCGAACAGTTTATGGCCATGTTTGCGCACGCCGGCTTTGACGACCGCCGCGACATCGCAGGCATCGTGCTGAACCGCTGGGGCCATGCCTATCTGAGTCCGCAGCCAGGATTTTTCTTCGGAAGAAACGGCCAGCCGGCGCCGCGAGAGATTTTGCGCGATGCACCATTCGGCCGCATCGCCTTCGCCAACACGGACCTTGCCGGAGCAATGGATCACCGTTATTCAATTTTGGAAGCGCAACGCGCCGTTGGGCAGCTATTGGATCAGGTTCTGACTTCTTAACAATAACTCACACAAACAATCTCGCCGCTACGGCCCCTGGAGCATTCTCCCGGGCGCAAAAATGTTTTGCTGATCGAACGCGAATTTCAGGCGGCGCATCGCGGCGGCATCGGGGCGCGGTGGGCCGAAGACGTTCATCCGGCGCTTGAGCGCAGCGGGACAGAATTGGATGGAGGCGGTGGCAGAATGCTTGGCGCAGAGGGTGAAGACGGCGTCGGCAGGTTTGGCAAGCTGCGCGATGATTTCCTGATTTGCTCCGTCGAGAAGATGACCGACATCTCGTGGGTCGAGCGCGGCGGCAACTTGCGCGTTGGCTACGTGGATCGATGGGTCGTGCGGCAGAAGTGCGAAGTAAATGTTGCCGGTGGCCCGAGCGACTAAAGCGTGAGGAATATTGCAGCGTTCGGCAATTTCCCGTAACGCGTCGAGCAGCGCAGCGTGCGTTTCAGGCAGCACGCCTATGCGAAAAACGGAGGTGACGGGCGAGGCGCGCAGAAGCAATGGCAGCGCCTCGCGCAGCCGGCCCCAAATAGCAGGGCGCGTGGTCTCGTCGAGAAAAGCGGTTGCGGTCGGACACAACGCTACCGGAAGAGACTGTGCCAGTGCAGCGAGGTCACGTTCATAGCGCTGCAAAACTTCCGGCGAACCAGCAAACGCGGCGCAGAGTTGCCAAGACTTTGGATCAAACCAGTCGCCGGGAAGCGGCAGTGGCGCGCCGGGACTGGCGGCAGCGCCCGAGTCATTGAAGATCGCAGGTTCAGGCCCGATGGGAGTTTGTGTTGCAAAGATTTGTGCCAGCTGCGGACTCAGAACATCCAGCGTAAGCGGAGAGAGCGGAGATTCAGTAATTTTCCGGCGCAACGCCAGCGCGCCTTCGGCGCTCGGAAAAGCGGCGACGAAGCCGCGCGAATCCAGCGGCATGGGAAAAGTGCGGAAATTCAGCCGCGTGATGACGGCGAGGGTGCCTAACGAACCGATCAAAAGTTTGTGAAGATCGTAGCCGGTGACATTTTTCACTACGCGGCCACCGCTTTTGCACGGCGCGCCCGTGCCATCGATAAATTCCGCGCCAATTAGAAAATCGCGCGCCGTACCATAGGTTTGGCGCAGCGGCGAGTCCAAGCCAGAGGCGATGGCGCCGCCAATGGTGCTCGTGGAATAAAACGGTAGCAGCAGCGGCAAGAATTGGCGGTGTGACGCAAGCGTGGCGTTTAGCTTCGCAAGGGGCAGACCGGCGTCGACGCTTAGCGTGAGGTCGCCAGGATCATAGTGGGCGATCTGATCCAAGACAGTCATGTCCAGCGCGATATCGTAGCGCGTCGGCGGCAAGCCGATTCCGAGTTTGCTGCGATTGCCCACCGGAACGATGGCGAGATTTTCCGCAATAGCGAAGCGCGCAATCTCCGCAACTTCTTCGGGGCTTCCAGGCCTGGCGACGACGCCGGGAATTACGTCGTCGATGGCATAGCGTGCCAAGTCTGCCGGATCGCTGTGCACGCGACTGGCGTCGATGATGGACGCCAAACGGTCGCCGAGATTTGTGGAAGTAACGGGCATTTATTTAATGTTTGGCGACTGCGGATTCAGGCTTCGCCGAAGCAACATGGCTATTGCTCCCAAACAACGATGTTTCACCTGGCGTCGCGATTGTCGCGTGCCCACGCGTGGGCCGAATGCGAATTTCGCCACAGCCTTTGCCAAGCGGAAAAATCTTCGCGGGATTTAGCGATGCGTTGGGGTTGAACGCATCGTGCACACGCCGCATCAACGCAAAATCCGCGTCCGAGAAAATCAGCGACATCAACTCCGCTTTTTCCATCCCCACGCCGTGTTCACCGGTCAGCGAGCCGCCCACTTCCACACAGTAACGAATGATTTCGTTGGCGGCGGCCAACGCAGCTTCCAGTTTGCCGGGGGTGCGCGGGTCGTAAAGCACCAGCGGGTGCAGATTGCCGTCGCCGGCGTGAAAAATATTTCCGATTTGCAAATCGTACGCTTTGCCGATGGCATAGATGCGGCGCAGCGTTTGCGGAAGCTTCGAGCGCGGAATCACGCCATCCAGGACGTAATTGCACGGCGCGATACGTCCCAGCGCCCCAAAGGCATTTTTGCGGCCTTTCCAGAAAAGATCGCGTTCGCGATCGTCGCGGGCCAAACGCACTTCGCGGGCGTGATGCGCCAGGCAGACCTCTTCGATGGCGGCGGCTTGCGCGGCCACGGACTCTCGCAGGCCTTCAATCTCCAACAGAATTACCGCGGCGCTGTCCATGGGAAATCCCGCATGCACGTAATCTTCGATTACGCGCAGCGTCCAGCCGTCCATCATTTCACACGCAGCGGGAGTGATAGCACGCGCGGTGATGTCCACCACCGTTTCGGAAGCGTCGTCGATGGAATCGAAAATGGCCAGCAGCGTTTTCACGGCTTCGGGCTTGCGGCACAGCCTCACCGTGATTTCGGTGACCAGCGCCAAGGTGCCTTCGGAGCCCACGAAGAGCCCGGAAAGGTCGTAGCCCAGCGCGTCGCCCTGCGCGTTTCCGATACGCAGAATTTCTCCCTCAGGAAGCACCAGCTCGAGCGCGGTGACGTGATTGGTGGTCACCCCATACGCGAGGGTGTGCGGGCCACCGGAATTTTCCGAAACATTGCCGCCGATGGTGCAGGATTTTTGACTCGAGGGATCCGGCGCGAAATAAAGTCCGGCGTGCTCGACGGTGCGCGTAAGCTCGGCGTTAACCAGGCCGGGCTGCACCACGGCGCGAAGATTTTCGCAGTCCACGCAGAGAATGCGATTCATGCGCGCAAACACAATCATCACGCCGCCAGCGCGCGCGATGGCTCCGCCGGAAAGCCCGGTGCCCGCGCCGCGGCCAACAATGGGAACATCATACTTGTTGGCAAGTTTTACGATTTCGGAGACTTGCTGCGTGGTGGTGGGAAAAACCACCGCATCGGGCAAGGACTTCTCGATGGAGCCGTCGTACTCATACATCAGCAATTCTTCGGGCAGCGAGAGCACGGAAGCGGGCCCGAGAAAAGTTTGCAGTTCGCGGATGAGGTCGCTGTTCATGGATGATGCGTTCGAGCGCTACGGCAGTGAAAAACGGCGATTCGACTTCGCTCGTCAGCGCGCTAAGTTTCGAGCACTTGAGAAACGCCTCTTGCCACTATAGTGAGGGTCACGGCGGATGTGCAACGGTCCACTGAAAAAATCGCCGCAAGATATGTTAGTGTGAACTTCAAGCGCAGAAATAGAGCCAGAGATGCCAAAACCAAAAGTGCTTGCAACGCGACCGCTATTCCCTGCTGCCCGAACCATCCTGGATGCTACTTGCGACGTGGAGTATTTTCCGTCTGCGGAAAACGCCTCGCGGCAGAATTTGCTGCGGCGACTGAAGGACAAAGAAGGCTTGGTGTGCCTGCTGACCGACGCGGTAAACGAAGAGTTACTGCGTAATGCGCCGAAACTGCGCATCGTATCCAACGTCGCGGTGGGTTTCGACAACATCGATGTGGCGGCGTGTACCAAGCGCGCCGTGGTGGCCACCAATACTCCCGGCGTGCTGGATGAAACCACCGCCGATTTTGCGTGGACGCTGATGATGGCGGTGGCGCGACGCCTCAGCGAAGGCGAAGCGCTGGCGCGTTCGGGGAAATGGACCGGCTGGGATCTGGATCAACTCGTCGGCACCGACGTTTGGGGCAAGACCCTGGGCATCGTGGGTTTCGGTCGCATCGGCCGAGCTATGGCGCGGCGCGCCAGCGGTTTTCAGATGAAAGTGATTTACCACGATGCCGCGCGGGTGGCCGGAGACGTTAAACAAGAACTGAAAGCGGAATTTCGCGACTTTAATTCCCTGCTGGCGGAATCCGATTTTGTGAGCGTACATGTGCCGCTGACTCCGGAAACCCGCGGCATGTTCAGTGGTCCAAAATTTTTTCGCATGAAGCCGACAGCCATCCTGATCAACACTTCGCGCGGGCCGGTGGTGGATGAAAACGGTTTGGTGGCAGCGCTGGAAGCGGGGAAAATCGCCGGCGCGGGTCTGGACGTGTACGAAAATGAGCCGTTCATTTTTCCCGGGTTGAAGCGCGCCAACGTGGTGCTGGCGCCGCATATCGCGTCGGCGACGGTGGAGACGCGCACAAAAATGGCATGCATCGCCGCGGAAAATATCACCGCGCTGTTTCGCGGACAATGGCCACCGAATATGCTGAATGCGGAAGTATTGAAGGACAAGTGAGTTCCCTGCCGTGGGGCTTGCCATGACGGACCTCAAGCAGAAGGCGCTGCGGATTTTCCACGAAGCAATTTCCGCCATTGATATTCCCGCGACGATGCGGCGCAAGCTGCTGGTTTCTGGAACGGCGCTGCGTTGCGGCGATGCGGTGATCGACCTGAGTAAATTCGACCGCGTGCTGGTGGTGGCGCTCGGGAAAGCTGCGCGCGCAATGGTCGATGGACTTGCCGCCGTGCTTCCCAGTGAATTGCAGCTTGCAGGAATTGTAGTCGCACCTTCGGGCGTTGATGTTGCTCCGGAACCGCCGCAGGGCTTGCGCTATTTTTTTGCCGCACATCCCGTGCCGGATGCGGAAAGTTGGAAATCGGCGGAAGCGATTCTCAAATTGCTAGAAACTTGCGATGCCCGGACGCTGGTTTTCTTTCTCCTTTCGGGCGGCGGCTCGGCAATGGTGGAATTGCCGCTGAATGCTGCGCAAACTTTGGCGGACGTACAGCAGGTGCACCGCGCGCTGGTTTCGTGCGGCGCGCCGATTGATGCCATCAATACGGTTCGCAAGCATTTGTCGGCGGTGAAGGGCGGGCGGCTTGCCGTGGCGGCGGGGCGCGCGACGACAATTACGCTGGCGGTAAGCGATGTCCCCGCGGGCAAAGAGTCGGCGCTGGCTTCGGGGCCGACGATTGCCGATCCCACCTCGATGGCGGATTTTTGGCACGTCGTTCGCGAGTACGATCTGGAGACGAAATTTCCGGCGTCAGTAACGAAATGGCTGGCGGACGGACACATGCCTGAGACGCCGAAGGAAGCGCACGAAGCGTTCGCCAACGCGCATTTTTTTTTGATGCTGGGCATGGACGATCTTTTCCATCCGGCGCACCATGCTGCAGAGTCCCTGGGTTGCGTGGCCTGTTGCGACAACGCCACGGACGATTGGCCTATTGAGAAAGCGGCGGGCTACTTGTTGCGCCAGCTGGAAGAGTTGCGCACGACGCATCCTGGCCGGCGAGTCGCGGTGATCGCCGATGGTGAAGTCAGCTCGCCGGTTACGGGCGATGGCGTCGGCGGGCGGAACGCCGCATTCGTATTGGCGTGCGTGCCGAAAATCGCCGGCAAACGCATCGCCGTGTTGAGTGCCGGAACCGATGGGGTCGATGGAAACAGTCCCGCAGCGGGCGCGGCGGCGGATGGCGATACTCAGTCTCGCGGAAGCGTTGCGGGCATGGACGCCGCGAACTATTTCCGGCGCAGCGATGCGCACACTTATTTCTCGCGGCTGGGCGACGCGATCGTAATCGGTCCAACCGGAAATAATCTGCGCGATTTACGAGTGTTGCTTGCCGAGCCTTAACGCTTTCTAGATGAACAGGTCGGCACTTACGTGGAAAAACTTTGCCAACCTCTTGGCCTGCGTCTTGCTGATAGCGCGCTTGCCGTGAAAAACCTCGGAAGTAATTCCTTTAGAGCCAAAAAGTTTCCAAAGATCTTTTTGTGTAAGGTCGCGGGCCTCCATCAGGTGGTGGAGCATCTGCTGCGGGGTTGGCTTGTTAATGGGGTAGCGACGTTCTTCGTACGCTTCCACGAGAACGGTGAGAAGTTCGGCAAGTTCACTTTCTTCTGGCGTGGCCGCTTCTTCCAACTCATCGAGCCGCAGCAGTTCGTTACTTAGGCGTTCGCATTCTTCATCCGTTCGGATCACACGCGGCAAAGTCCTGCGGAGGAGCTGACCGTAGCTTTTCTCATTCAGATCGATCGTCAAAGTGCTCATCGTTTCCAGGCCCCTTTTTCGTACTCCGCGTGGGTCATTATGTATAGAACAAAAACTCTTTGCGCGACGTAGTTCACTCTGGCGATCAGCCGGTATTTGTTTCCGGCGATGTTGAAAATGGTTCTGCGTCCGACAAAATCCGCACGGCTATAAATCTGTTTCAGGTCTGCCGTGGTTTCCCAGGCGGCGCTTCGGACTGTAGCGAACCACTGTTCCAGGCTTGGCTTCGCGTCCGGGTGTTTGCGCCAGAACTGTTCCAAAGCGGCCCGCTTAGTGACGCGCATACGTTGTTAGGTTCTCACAATGAGAACTGGAAATCAAGTTCAACGAACTCAGCAGTTTTGATACTTCCAGTTGCGTTGTTTGCCTTGGGAGATCCACTCGGTGGCGGTGGCGATGCGTTTATCGCGTGTCTCGGGACGCTTGGCGTCGGCGATCCATTCGACGTATTCGCGTTTGCAGCTGGGGCTGAAGGCTGTGAATGTAGCGGCAGCTTTCTTATTTCTCTGCAGGGCTTTCGCGAACTCCGCGGGCATTTTGACTGGCGATTTCTTGGGCTTGGCCACGCGGTGCCTTGCCGCGATGGGACTCGTGTATTCGCCGCGGTCCACGAAGGCGGCGGCTTGGCGGATCCAATCGAGCATGAGTTTGTCGGAGGGCAGATTTTTCACGTCCCTGATGCGGCCAAGGGAGCCCATGCCTTCTCCGCGCAGCACGTTGGCTTTGCGCAGCACTGCGCTGATTTCCTGGCCCCAGAAGCCGAAGCTGCAATGCTGGTTGAACGCGGACATGTTGCAGAGAATTACGCCGCGATACTCGAAAAACGGGCGGCTCCATTTGATGGTTTCAGTGACCTCTGGACAGGCCTGGTGCACCAGCTTGCGCAGGTGGGTGATGATTGGTTGCGCGAATGGGCGGACCTTCGCGATGTAAGCGTCTACTTTGGGGTTGGGGTTTGCAGCGGCCATGGTGGCTGGCTCCCGATCAGCGATTTCAGGCGTCCAGAAGGACGCTCATGCGATGAAACATTCCTCGCATGATAGCTGAAAATCGTCCGCCTCAGAAGGCGGCCGCTACAAAACCACCCACGCGACTACTGGTTTTTTGCGGCCGGTAGGCGCGATTCGATGGCTTTTAGGCGGTCGTTCATTTCCTGGGTCAGGCGCTCGATGCGCTCCAGGCGTTCGGTGTTTTCGGTGGCGTCTTTGGAGGCGGTGGTGGCGGGCGCCGGTGGATCGTCGCTGTCGTCCGTCTCGCGGGCGGATTTCGTGCTCGGTTTATTTTGGATATGCAAGATTTGCGATTTGATGATGGGCACCATTTCGATGCTGAGGTCTTTGGAGGACAGCAGAGCTTCAAGTGCGGGGATGGCGGAGGGATCGCCGCGGTAGCCGAGCGCGGTGATGGCGGCGATGCGAATGGAGAAGTGCGGCTCGCTGAGATAAGTGGTCAGCAATTGCGTGATGGAGGAATTTTCTTTATCGAGTTGACCGAGGCTGCTGATCGCGGCGGCGCGCGAGGGCACGGACTTGCCTAATCCCGCCCAATCGCGAAGGAGGGGGACGGCTTTGTCGTCGCCGAGAGGTCCGAGCGAGCGCAACGCGGCGTTGCGCAGAAAATCGTCCGGAGAATCGCCGGCCACGGCGGCGGTAAGCGTGGCGAATGCAGTGGGCGTTTTCAAATGGCCGAGAGCTTCGAGGGCCGCGGCGCGGGCGCGATAGGACTTGTCTTCTTTAGCGACAATGTCCAGTCTTGCGGCGACGGCGGGAACTTTGGACGAGCTCAGAGCGCTTACGATGCGGTAGCGGCCGATTAACGCATCGTCGCCAGTGGCGGCTTCGGATTTATCGAGAGCTTCGAGCAACAACTTGGTGGAAGCGGGGGTGTCCACGCGGCCGAGCGCTGCAATGGCGATGGTACGGAGTCCCAAAGTTTTGTCGTTCAGCATGGCGTAGCCGACGGCGGCGATGGCTTCATCGTCCTTGGTCATTTTCGCCAAGGCCACGACGGCGTCGGCGCGATCCGCCAATTCTCCGGCATTCTTCAACTGGTACAGCCATTCCTTTTTTTCTTTCTTAAATTCCGCGGACTTCAAAACGTGTCCGCCCTTATCAAATAGCACCATGAGTGGAGCGGAGTCCGAAGGCAGAAGGAAAATGTCGGTTTCCTTTTCGCTGTCTTTGCCGATGACTACCGGGTAGAGCTTGGGGCCGGTGGTGGTGGTGATTTCCACGTTCACGGGAACGCGGAATACGCCAACGCGGCCCTTTTGCACTTGCGTTTGCTTCACGGTGAGAGCGATTTGGTGTTTGGTTTCGTTGTAGACGTAGCTGATATCGAGCTTGGGAGCGCCTGCGCCGTAAATCCATTGCGTGAGGAATTGATCGATGTTGACGTGAGTGGCTTCCTCCATGGCCTTGGCGAAGTCGGAGGTCAGAACATTCTTCCCGCGATTGACTTCGAGGTAGTGTTTCAAGCCGGCGTAAAACGCGTCTTCGCCAAGTTGGTAGCGCAGCATGTCGATTACCCATCCGGCTTTTCCGTAGGCATTGCCGTCAAATTCATCGGAACCTTCGGCAAAGTCGTGGCGGACAATGGGCTTGTCGAAAAGGCTGGTTTGATGAAACCAATCGCGCGCGGCCTCCCAGCGGTTGTAGTCGGCGTGATCCTTTCCATAGTGCGCTTCGTTCCAAATGGTCTCGCCAAAGGTGGCGAAGCCTTCGTTGAGCCAAATATCCGACCAAGCCTTGCAGGTAACCAGGTCGCCGAACCATTGATGGGTGAGTTCGTGAGAGATGAGGTCGTCCTGATTGGTGAGGTACTCGGGAACGAGTTTGGGATTCGTGAGCGATTCGGAGGCGTTGGTGGTGGCGCTGGAATTCTCCATGCCGCCGGCGACGAAGTCGTCGACCATGCTCTGGTCGTATTTCTCCCAAGGATAGTCCACGCCGAATTTTTTGCTGAAGAGTTCGATCATGGCGGGCGTGCGGCTGTAGTCGATTTGGAGGCGGTCGCCGCGGCCTTTGGGAGCAAAGTAGTCGACGGGAATGCCGCGCCAGGAATCTTTAACTTCGTCGAGTTCACCAGCGACCACGGTAATGAGATAGGTGGAACTGGGGAGCGACTCTTTCCACGTCCAGGTCTTCAAGCCTTTGCCGGCGTCGACGACGCTCATGAGCTTGCCGTTGGCGATGGTCTGCCAGGACGCCGGAACGGTGAGGATCGTGTCCGTGGTGAGACGATCGTTGGGATAGTCGTAGGTGGGCAAATAAAAGCGGGTGTCTTCGGATTCACCTTGCGTCCAGATCTGGATGGGGCGGGCGGGGTAGGCGGCATCGGGAAGGATGAAGTAGAGACCCTTGGAAGGCTTGCCGTCGTACTTAATTTCGATGTCAAACTTCTGGCCGGTTTTGGCGAGCTCGGGCAGCGCGACGACTAGTTTGGTGTCGGTGGTTTCAAACTTTGCGGGCGCGCGGTCGACGGTAACGCTGTGGATGGTGAGGCCGACGGAATCGAACGAAATTTTGGCGGTATTGTCGCGAAGAATAGCGAGCGTGTGAGTGACATCGCCGATGACTTGTTTCTGCGTCGTGTCGAAACGGAGAACAATTTTGGAGTGCTGCAAGTCATAGTCGCGACTGCGGGCGTAAGGCTCATCGGCGAAGGCCGGCGCAACGGAGCACGCCAGGGAAACGAACAGCGCGGCACACGCTAAAAATGCGCTGAACGACGACGCCTGAAACGATGACAGCGCGCGAGATGGCGAAGAAGTTGGAAGAAAAGAAAACGCGTGAGACAACGTGCGAATTGCGGAAGGCTTGCGACGTACAAAAATCATTGCGTTAAGCTCCTATGTATTTTATGGCCGGCACTTTCGAGAACCACGATGGCCGGTTCAATATCGTGATCGGCGATCAAGATGTAATCGGTGTCAAAGGATGAGATGGCGAAGATGCTGATGTTGGCATCGGCCAGCGGCGCGGCGACGGAATACAAAATTCCGGTGAGCTCGAAGGCGAGCACGCTGTCCACGCGGAGCAACCGGCGGTCGCGCTCGGCGCGCGCGCCGGCGGGCAAGCTCGACTGTTCGCAGACGACGGAGATCTCTTCGCTGGTTTTGGTAAGCGAGTAAAAACTATCGCGCGAGTAGTCCACGGTGATTTTCTCGTGTGGCGCAAAACGGGCGATGGCGTAGAGCTCGGGGAAAAGCGTGAGCAACAGTTGGTGAGAGATGGTCATTGCGTTAGAGCAGGCTCCGGACGATGCCGCCATCCACGGCGATGGAGGTGCCGTTGACGTAGCTAGCGCGCTCGGAAGCGAGGAAAGCGACCACGGCGGCAAATTCTTCAGGCTTGCCGATGCGGCCGGCAGGAATCTGGCGCTCCCATCCGGCATAAATCTCTTCGGGAGTGGTGCCGTGGCGCTTGGAAAGCACGTCGGCGAGTTCGCCGAGGCGATCCGTGCCGGTGTAGCCGGGACAGACGTTGTTGACGGTGATACCATGCGCGGCGTATTCATTCGCCAGGGTGCGCGCGAGGCCAGTGACCGCAGAGCGCACAGAGTTAGATAGCAACAGGCCATCGACGGGCTGCTTGACGGTGTAAGAAGTGATGGTGATGAAGCGTCCCCACTTATTTTTCTGCATGCGCGGCAGCGTTTCCTGAGCGAAGAAAACGGCGCTCATGAGCAACAGATCTACGGCGGATTTCCAATCGGAGGAATTGGTGTCCTTAAATAACTTAGACGGAGGACCACCGGAATTGGTTATGCAGATATCGATGCGGCCGAAACGTTGCTCAACAGCAGCGACGAAGGCGGCGACGGCGGCCTGATTGGTAACGTCGACAGGTTGGTGGAAGACTTCGTAGCCGGTTTCGCGCGAGATTTCTTCCGCGGTCTTGGCGAGGTCCGAGGCGGTGCGGGCGCAAATGGCGACACGGGCGCCTTCGCGGGAAAGTTCGGTGGCGACGGCGCGGCCCAAGCCGGAACTGGCGGCGGCAACGATGGCAACGCGGTCTGTGAGGCCCAGGTTCATAATTCATCCCTATCCAAAACTTCCATGTTCTCGCGAAAGCGTGGCGCGGTCAAATGGGCGAGCGGTGTGGATGGTTGGCAGCTGCTACAAAAATGTTTCGCGCGAGGGGTACACCCACGGGTTGTTTTTGTAACTGTTCATTCTAAGGGGCTTTAAGTCCTTTAGATTCAGCAGTTATGCAAGTGTTCATTCTGAACGGTTTAATCGTTTGGGGCTCTTCAGAGTGCTACCTCATTTAGCGGATAATTCTTGAGAAATTTGATCGAGTTTTGCTAATTCGGAAAAAGCGCCAATCGGAAGATTCATCCCGCAGAAGACGCAAGATGGAGAAGCGCTGGCGTCCCCAGGGAAATGCGCGACGACAGGTTGCCGCCGGTTGAAAAGAAAGACGATGATATTGAGGAGTTGCTACGCGTTAGACGCAGTTGTCTACATGGATAGGTGTATCATGGGCACGAAAAATGTCAAGGAAAAAACGATGCGGGGTGAAAGTTTTCTGAGGCGGAGGCTTGTGACGGGTTAGAGGTCGTCGCCGGCGGCAATGGACATGCCTAGCTGGACTAGCGGGACTAGTTGGAGATACTCGGTCTGCATCATGTCGAAGATGGCGAGATGTTCGGATTCGGCCAGTGCCGGGAGGCATTTCTGGAAAAAGGCGGGAAGATCCTGAGAGACTTGGAGGGTGGACGACATTTTAAAGGCGGGCCTAGGCGGTCCAAGGACAGGTGCAGGGCTTCCAACAGCGTGGCGTTCCATTACGGGAACCCCCAGATGTGGCTCCGACGCCGGGGCGTGAGGCGGAGGAAAGACGGGGGCAGAGCTGGCAGCTGACGCGGGGACAACGGTAGTGCGCTCCGCGCCGCGTGCGGGAGCGGGAGCGGGTTCCTGTGCGTGGGAGATTAGGAACTGATCCGCGGTGGCCACCAGACCGACGAGGTAGGGATCGTGCTTGGCACGTTCTGGAGCATGGTGATATTGGAAAACATCAACAAACGAAGGCATGTAGTTCCACGAAACACCCATCCAACGACCTACCTTGCAATGATCCATGCCGAAGTAATCGAGCTCCATGGCGATGTTGTCCGTCCAGCCGGGCGGAGGAGGGGTACGGTTCGCGGCTTCCTCGGCCAAAACGAGGATCCACATGGGTAACAGACCGATATCGTGAAGCAGACCGCCGAGATAGGCCTGCTCCTTCTCACAGTAATGAAGATGTGAGGCAAGGCGTTCGCTAAGCAGCGCACAAAGAAAACTGTGATGCCAGAAACGGTTAAGCTGCTCTTTTGGCAGGTATTTACCAGCAAATTGCATCACCGAGCAGCTAAGCACGAGAGTGCGGAGGCGCTCGGTGCCTAGCAAAATGGCGGCTTGCTCGATGCCGATCACACGGTGCCGCAGGCCGAAGAGCGCAGAGTTGCAAAGCCGCAAGACCTGGGAACTGAGACTGGGGTCGGTGCGAATGACGTTGCCGACCTTGCGGAGTTCCACAGGAGACTGACTAAGAAGTACGTTGAGATCGAGGACATAGTTGGGCAAGGTGGGGAGGCCGCGGCTAAGGATGTCCATTAGGCGAGTCTTGCGACGCTCCTGTTCGGCGAGAGCGAACTTGGAGCTGGAAGCAGACGCGGGGCTGGGGGGGCGAGTGGTGGTGGTCATGGGGATTCAGCGGCGTCCGGGACGCTGTCCCCTCGACTATCGGCCGCTTCGGGGAAGACTTTAGGGGTAGAGGGCGAGGGAGAACGGGGCGAATCGGGCCCCGGGCGGATGCGGAAGAGCAGGTCTCTGCTGAATTGACCGCTGGCGGCGAAGCGAACCCAGAGGTAGGCACTGGCGCGGGCGACGGTGATACGCGAGGCGCGGTATTCGCCGGCGTAATTGGAGATGGTGCGTGCGATTTCGCGGGGATCGCGCATGGTATCAAAGGATGTCTCGCTGACGGGGGCACTGCGGCGTAGCTCTTCGAGCACTTTGGCGACAGCAGCTTCGTCGGCGATGCAAGCGAAGGTGCGGCAACCAAGCATCTGCTCGACGGCGTACAAGGTGGTGTGGTCGAGGTGCTCACCGAAGGCGAGATGCAGGGTGCGACCGTCTACCGATACGTATACCGGAACGGCGCGGGCGGATTCGAGCAGGGTGAGGGGTAGCAAATCCTGACAGCCGGGCGCGGGAAACTGCGGGTCGAGAGGATAAACCGGGCAGCCCCACTGGTGGGCGAGGGCGGTGGTAACGTCGCCGGGTGCTACGGCGCCCATTTGGCATAGGACGCGACCAAGCTTTTCACCGGAGGAAAGCGATTGCGAATACAGCGCGTCACGCAGTTGCTGTTGTGAGATGGCGCCCTGATTGACGAGAAGAAGGCCGAGCGGGAGACGGTGACGGCGAGGGCGGTCGCGCACGGAGCCGGCGAGCAAGCCGCGCACATGGGCCATCAAATGAAATTGCAGACAGTCCGTGGTGCAGAACCAGCGGCCATTGAGAACGACGCCGCGTATTTGCAGCAGGATGGGCGGCCATAGACGGCCGCGGTGCGCGCAATCGGGCGCAGCACAACGTAGACGGAAGCGACGCAGCCATGCGGCAGCCTGAGAGAGGCGCGGGGTGTAGTCGTCGCGTACTTCAACATGCAGCGGAAACTGATTAGAACTCATGGGTGTAGGACTTCTCCTAAAGTTCCAGTAATGCGGCACGCTGGCCGGCGGTAGCGACCTCAGTAACGCGAAGACCAAAATTTCCATCGACGACGACAACTTCGCCGCGAGCGATGAGGCGGCCGGCGACGAGGAGTTCGGCGGGTTCGTTGACGAGTTGGTTGAGCTCGACGACGGCGCCGGGCATTAAGCCGAAGACTTCGCGGAGCAGCATGTCGCGCTGACCGAAGCGGATGGTGGCTTCGAGTTCAACGTCGAGAAGCAAAGCCAGGTTGGGAATGGGGCCGTCAGAAAGCTGGGACGCGAGCGAGTCCGTGGCAGTAGCGGCGGGTGGGGGAGGCGCGGTTTCCGCAACAGAGGCGGCATAGAGCGCGGAACATAGGGGCTCATCGACAAAAACTTGCAGCGTGAGGGCGGCAAACTCGTCGGACTTGATTTGGAGCGAGGCGGTTTGGGCGGTGGCAAGTTGCGGATTTGCCGCGGCGTCGTAAACGAGTTCCACGGCGTTGCCGGTTTCCGGCTGCCAGTCCGTGGCAACCTGGGCGGCGACTTGACGAATAAATTCAGCGAAGGCATCGCGGTGGAGTTCAGAGAACTCGACGGCAGGATCGAGGGGCTCGGATTGCAGGAGCTGGGCGAATTGCACAGCGACAGACTTGTTGCAGCGCCAACCGACGACGCCTTGCAGGCCGCCTTTAGCGGCAAACCAACTGTCGATGGTGTCGTCTTCTTTGACGGCGGGCGAGGAAACAGCGGGGGCCGTGAAGCCGGCAAGCGGAGCGATCCAATTGACGGCGAGGGAAGCCGCACCGAGGGAGCCGATGACGCTGGTGAGGCTGTCCTTCCACGCGTCACAGAATTTTTGGACAGCAATTCTGGAGGAAGACTCCATCATTTATGCTCCTGGGCGAGATTTGAGGCGATGGAAACGCGATGGTCCACGCGCGCGCCTTTTTTGTTTCCGTGGCGGACGGGGTAGGCGAGGAACATGGGTTCTCCGGCGATGTTCAGGGCAATGGGCTCGCTGGAACTGAGCGGAAGTGCAAGCACGCGGCCAGGCTCGATGGCGAGCAGTTCGCGCACGGTAAGCGGACTTGGAGGGAGACAGAGTTGGGCGACGAAAGAACTGTCCAGGAGACGCTGCTGGAGTTGGCGGCGAGTTTCCGCGGAGGCTACGCGCTCAAAGAGGGACCAGCGCACGGAGAGTTTGCGGAGCAAAGCGTTGGCGACTACGGCGGGGAAAGCCATGTTGAGGGTTCCGCGGGCTTCGAGCAGGCGGATTTCGAAGCTGAGGGAAAGAATTTTTTCGTGGGGGAGCATGAGGGTTTGCAG
Organism: uncultured Acidobacteriota bacterium; assembly: GCA_963838265.1. Lineage (GTDB taxonomy): Bacteria > Acidobacteriota > Terriglobia > Acidiferrales > UBA7541 > Acidiferrum. Next base: position 369,402 of record CAWIQN010000012.1, on the reverse strand, counting down.
TTGCGTGAATTGCTGGCGCTGATCAAAACGAATGTCCAGATCGATGACGGCAGCCCAGGTGCTTTGCAGATCGCGGGCGATGAGGGAGATGACGGTTTCAAAGATTTGCTCTTCGATTTCGGTAATTTCGCGCATGTCGATGGAGTCGGCTCCGGAGCCTCCGAGGACGAGATCGACAATGGGAAAGACGAGGGAGAGATCGGCCTGCAGTGCGGCGCGGGCGTCGATGGGCATGACGTGAAGCGAGGCGAGATACGTGAGTTCTGGGACGCGGGCGATAAATTCCTGGAAGGTCAACTGTTCGGCAGAGACAAGATTCATTTCGAAAGCGACGCGGAGATAGACGCCGAGAGAATTGGCGAGACGTCTGGCTAGGGATTCATGAAGCGCGGTGACGACGCGAACCTGGTCGGCGGTGAGGGTGCTGGAGCGGCGCAGGTCGCAAGGCTCGACTTTTTTCTGCGAGGCGTCGCGGCCGCCTTTCGGGCCTTGTTGGGCAGCGCTGAATAGAGCGTCGATTTCTTCCTGGCTGAGAATCTTACGCATTACGTTTTCTCCTCGAGGGTGGGGACTTTTTCATGCGGCGACGTCGGCGTGCCAAGACTTACGCGCAAGCGGGCGCGCAAGGCGATGAGCGCGGCGGTGTGAATCTGCGAAACGCGGGATTCGCCGACATGGAGAATGGCGCCAACTTCTTTCATGGTGAGTTCTTCGAGGTAATAGAGCGCAAGGACCTGGCGCTCTTTTTCACCGAGCTCGTCGATGGCGTGCGCGAGCATGGCGCGGACTTCAGCGCGAAAAGTTTGCTGGAAGGGATCTTCCTCGGTACGGCTGGCGAGGGCAACGGCGGTGTCTTCGGAGTTGCCGTCTTCCGAAGGGCCTTGCAGGCTGCCGAGGTCGAGGCCGCGAAGTTCGCCGAGGAGATGTTGCATTTCGACGAGCGGCATACCGAGGTGGGTGGCCAATTCGGGTTCGGAGGGGCCGCGGCCAAGTTGTGCGGCGAGCTCGCGGCGGGCCTCTTCAATGCGGCGGGCCTGGCGGCGGAGATTGCGCGGACTCCAATCCATCTGGCGGAGGCTATCGAGGATGGCTCCGCGAATGCGGAAGCGGGCGTAGGACTTTAGTAGAACATTTTTGGTGGGATCGAATTTGTCGACGGCGTCGATGAGACCGAGGATACCGGCGTGGACGAGGTCGTCGAAGGGGACGTGAGAGGGTAGGCGGTCGTGGATGCGGCGGGCGATGTAGCGGACTTCGGTGAGATTTTCCAGGAGCAGGCGCTGGCGCTCTTCGGGGTCGATGGCGGGAACGGCGGTGGCGGCAGCGTGGCGATTTTCTGTCAGCATGGGGCGCCTGGGCAAGCTGGGGCGCAGCATGCTGCGCCCCTACAAAGGACTGAGCGCGTGCGTGTCTCGCTGAGGGCGGTGTTGGCCGAGGCCGTCGTGGAGCAAGCTGGAGCGCAGCATGCTGCGCCACTACAAAGGATGGAAAAGATGGACTGGGCGCCAGCGGGTTTCATCGAACGACTTGTCATCGGACGACTCCTAGGGATTGCACGGAGACGTTGGCGGGAATTTCCGCGGGGGAGAGCACGACAATGCGCGGAATGAAAGGTTCGAGCAGGCGGCGAAGATGAAAACGGACCGGGCTGTTGCAGACGAGGACCGTTGAGCTGAGGGCGACGCGGTCGCCAACGAGATGTTGAAGGCTTTCGAGAACGGCGCGCAGCGGAACGGTGGCGCCACCGGCGGCGCGTTCGCCCGTGCCAGCGAGGGGATCGATCTGGCGCTGGAATTCCTGTTCGATGGCGGGATCGAGGGTTAGGACTTTCAGCTTGCGGTCTTCGCCGAGCAGTGGAGCTACCAGCGAACGACTCATGGCCTGGCGGCAGGCTTCAACAAGTGCGATGGGGCTCTTGTTGATTGGCGCGGTTTCGAGCAAGGCTTCGAGGATGGCGGTGAGGTCGCGGATGGAAACTTGTTCGCGGAGGAGTTGTTGGAGGACGCGCTGGACTTCGCCGAGGGAGAGCAGGCGTGGTACGAGTTCGTCGACAAGTTTTGGCTGCGTTTCGGCGAGGGCGTCGAGGAGACGTTTGGTTTCCTGTCGCGTGAGGAGTTCGTGGGCGTACTGGCGGATGATTTCCGCGAGGTGCGTGGCGAGCACGGAAGTTTGATCGACGACCGCGTAGCCGGTGGCAAGAGCTTGTTCCTGGAGGCCCGGGACAATCCACAGAGCGGAAGCACCGAAAGCCGGCTCGTTGGTGGCGATGCCCTCGATGGGCTGCGCGGTGGGTTCAGAGCTGATGGCCAGGAGGCGCTCTTGCTGCATTTCCCATTTGGCGACTTGCACGCCGCGAAGAAGGACAACGTATTCGCGGGGCTTGAGTTTGAGATTGTCGGTGATGTGCACGGAGGGCACGAGGAAACCCAGTTGCAGGGCGAGATGACGGCGCAAAGCACGAATGCGCTGGAGCAATTGGCCGCCCTGGGATTGGTCCACGAGAGGGACGAGGCCGTAGCCGACTTCGAGGCTGATTTCGTCGAGCTTGAGCAGGGCTTCGATTTGCTGCTGCGCGTCTGGCTTTTTTTTGCCGCTGACGACTTCGGCAGGCTTGATTTCTTCGGCGCCCATCTGAGGCGCGCGTGAGGAAAGATAGGCGGTGATGGCGGCGAGCAGAAAGAAAGAGAACTTTGGGAGTCCGGGAATCAGGCCGAGCAGGAACATAACGCCGGCGGCGATGCGCAAGGGCATGCGGCGGCCGAAGAGTTGGCGGGCGAAGTCGGTGCCGACGGTTTCGCCGCTGGAAGTGCGGGTGACGACCATGCCGCCAGCGACGGAAACGAGCAGCGAGGGAATGAGGGTGACGAGGCCGTCGCCAACGGTGAGGATGGTGTAAGTTTTGGCGGCTTCGGCTAGTGGAATATTTAGTTGGAAAACGCCGATCAATAGGCCGGCGATGATGTTGATGGCGGTGATGAGAATGGTGGCGAGGGCGTCGCGCTGGCTGAAACGCGCGGCGCCGTCCATGGCGCCGTAAAATTCGGCTTCTTTGGCAATCATTTCGCGGCGAGCGCGGGCTTGAGATTCGTCGATCATGCCGGCGCTCATTTCGGCGTCGACGGCCATTTGTTTGCCGGGTAGAGCGTCGAGAGTAAAGCGCGCGGCAACTTCGGCGGTGCGGACCGCGCCGTGGTTGATGACGAGATATTGAATGGCGATGAGCGCGAGAAAAATTACGAAGCCGACGACGTAGTTGCCGCCGACAACGAATTGTCCGAAGGCGCGGATAACGCTGCCGGCGGCGGAAGCGCCCTCGGTGCCGTGGAGGAGGATGCGGCGGCTGCTGGCGATGTTCAGAGAGATGCGGAAGAGCGTGAGGAAGAGCAGCAAGGTGGGGAAAACGGAAAATTGCACGGGGCGAAGGATGTACAACGCGGAGAGAAGCACGATCACGCCGAGGGTGATGCTGAGGGCGAGGAAAATGTCCAGCACGATGGCAGGGACGGGGACAAGCATCATGAAGACAGTGGCGACGGTGGCGACGGGGACGAGCCACTCGAGCGAGGTGTTGCGCTTTAGAACGATGGTGATCGCAGGCATTTTTTTTTAACGCGCTCCTGCCGCTGCCGGAGCGCGGCGGGAGGCGGCGTTCATGCGCGTTTGCACGCGATAGAGGAAAGCGAGAATCTCCGCGACCGCGGCGTAAAGATTGGGAGGAATCATCTGGTCTACTTCCGCGGCTTTGTAGAGGGCCTGGGCCAGCGGAGGATTTTCGACGATGGGGACTTCGTTCCAGCGGGCGAGTTCCTTAATTTTTACGGCGATAAGATTGCGGCCTTTGGCGACAACGACAGGAGCGGCCATGGTGGCGGGGCGATACTCGAGGGCCACGGCGTAGTGCGTGGGATTGGTGATTACCGCGGTGGCGCGCTGCATATTTTTTTGCAGCGAGCGCCGCATTAGTTCGCGGCGCAGGCGCTTGATGCGGCTTTTCACTTGCGGACTGCCTTCGTTGTCTTTATTTTCCTGGCGAACTTCCTGCTTGGTCATGCGCAGAGATTTTTCGAAGGTCTGGCGCTGAAGAATGTAATCGACGGCGGACCAGGCGAGCAGAACGAGGCCGGACTGCCACGCGAGCGAATAACAAATGGCACCCATGAGGGCGAGCGAACTGCGCACCGGCATGCGCGCGGAATGCAGGACGGCGGGAGCGTGCAGGAGAATCAGACGCAGCGCGAGGTACAAGATTATTCCTGACGGCAACAGCGAACGAAGGACGCGACTGAGGACCGCGAGGGTGAACAGGTGCTTCACGTTGTTGACAGGATTGAGTCGGCTGAAGTTGGGCGCGAGGGCTTTGGCGGAAAAATTCACGCCGCCTTGCGCGAGCGTGCTGCCCACGGCCATCACGAAGGCCACGCCAAAAAGCGGGGCGATCCATTGGGCGACGGCGAGCATGGTCCAACCGAATACCTGGGACTGCGCGGTCCACTCACCGTGAATGCTGGATTCGAGGGCGCGGGCGAAATAGGATTGCCAGCGGCCAATCCAAATTTGCGGATGCCAGGCGAGCACGAAGACGACGGAGAGCAAGGTGATGGTGGACACGAGGTCGCGGCTGCGGAGGATTTGCCCCTCTTCGCGAGCCTTGGTGCGCCGCTTGGGTGTTGCGCGCTCTGTGCGATTGTCGGCCACAAATAATCTTCCTCAACGTGCCTCAGTGCGAGAGACGGAGCAGACGATCGCTCCAGCCAATCGCCAGGGCGAATTCCCTTTCGAAAAAGCTCGGCCACATGCCTAGCGCGATGGCCAGCACGGCGTAGCCAATCAGACTTTTCAGCGGGATGCTCAGGAAGATGGCGGACATCTGCGGCGACGCTTTGCTCAAGAAACCGACGGTGACGTCGATCAATACGGTGGCAAGCAAGATGGGTGTGGCGAGCTGCACTCCGGTGAGCCACATGGCGCCAGCGTTGTGAAAGAGATCCTTCATGGACATTGCGGTGATGGATACGCTGCCGGGCGGGACGTACGCAAAACTCTTCGCCAAGGCGCGCAAAATCCAGTGATGTACGTTCAATTGCAGGAACAGCAACAAAACGACGAGCTGGTGGAAGACGGAGAGTACGGGCGTTTCCACCTGTGTTTGCGGGTCGATGACGTTGACGAGGGAAAACGCAAATTGGAAACCACCAACCTGGCCCGCCATCTGCGCGCCTTCAAATACAAATTGGACGGTTAGGCCGAGCGCGAGACCGAGAATCGCTTCGCCTAGCGCCAAGCGCGTCCAGGCCACGGGCGTGAGAGAGAGATGCGGGAGGTCTACGAGGGGATAGAGCAGCGCGGTGAGGGCAATAGTGAAGCCGGCACGGATACGTGCGGGAATGGAGACGCTCCCAAGGAACGGCGCAAAAGACATGATGCCACCGACGCGCAGGCCGATGGTAAGCGCGTGCGTCAAGATCTGTTGGAGGTCGATGGGCAAGGGTGAGCGGTCCTTTAGCGGGTGTATACGCGAAAATCAGAAAACAGCGACTGCGTGAAAGTGACCAGGTGATGCAGCATCCAGGGCGTTAGAAAAAAAATGATGACGCCGACGGCGGTAAGGCGCGGCACGGTGGAGACGGTCATATCCTGGATGGAGGTCATGACCTGGCCGATGTTGATGATCAGACCAACGATCATGGCGGAGAGCAAAATCGGAGCGGCGACCCAAAAAGCGGCTTCGATGGTACGGCGGGACAGTTCGACGACTTGAGCGGCGTTCATGATGAAGCTCCTTGGCGATTCAGTAGTGAAAACTGCGCAACATGGAACCCACCACCAGGTTCCAGCCATCAACCACGACGAAAAGCAGAATTTTGAGCGGCGTGGAGATGACCACGGGCGGCAACTGCAACATGCCGATGGAGGTGGTGACCGAAGCGGTGACCAGGTCGATCACGAGAAACGGCAGAAACAGCACGGCGCCTATCTGAAAGCCCGTTTTTAGTTCCGAAAGAATGTAGGCGGGAATCACCACACGCATGGGAATTTCGTCGGCGTTTTGCGGGCGGGGCGAGCGGCTCATTTCCACGAAAAGTGCTAGATCTTTTTCGCGCGCGTAGCTGAGCATGAAGCTGCGCAGCGGACCGGAGGCGAGATCCAGGGCCTCGAGAGTGGTGACCTTGCCGTGTTCGAAAGGGATGACGGCTTGGGTGTGCACGGCGATGCCGACGGGCTGCATGATGAAATAGGTGAGGAACAGTGCGAGCCCGATCAAGGTTTGATTGCTGGGCGCGGTTTGCGTCCCTAGCGCCTGACGCAAGAAGTGGAAAATTATGAGAATACGCACGAACGGCGTCATGGTGAGCAGGATTGACGGGAGCAGCGTCAGGACCGTGAGCAGCAAGATGATGGTGATGGAACTGGAATCGCCGCGAACGCTGAGACCGGGCAACTGCAGGATGGGACCTTGAGCGGAGCCAGCGAATACGGCCAGGGCGTGCGTCAAGATAGTTCCCCGGTGTCTTCTCTCGTATATGGGGGTGCATCGTCGGGGCTCGCGCTCGCTGATGGAATGGTTGGTGGCAATTGGGGGGTTCCCAAACCTTGCAGGAGCGATACGGATTGGCTGGTGACACCGATCAGAAATCGTTGGCGCTCAAATTCTAGAATTGCGACGAAACGTTTATCGCCCAGGGAGACGGTTTCGCTGATGCGCAAGGAACGTTCGCGCCGACGGATGCTCACGCGGCTCCAGAGGCTGCGGAGGCGGGCAAGTAAGGCTGGGGTTCTTTGCAGCAGTGAATTTGTGGAGAGGCTGGCCATACTGCGAATCCCTTTCCGCTTTCTGCGCTAACGAAGCTCTTGCCAAATAACAAGTATTTAGGCTCATGCACGCCGCGCAAACGGCTAACGCCCTGCGCGTACTGCTTACCTGGGCAAAAGGCGACCGCCTCAGAAGGCGGCCGCTACAATGGCCGAGGCCGGATCGTGCTAGGCCAGTTCCGTGATGCGCACCGCGATACGCTGCGCCACCACTTCAAATTCCGCCCAGCCAATCAGCTGGGTGTTGACGGTGACCGGGACGTCGGCACCGTTCACGTGTTTGGTCTCCAGAATCGCTCCGGGCTCTAAACGCAAAAGATCCTTGACAGTAAAACGCACCAGCTTGAGGTCGACACTGAGTGAACAAGGAAGCCAACCGGCCTCGGTCCAGAGCTCGTCGGAAATTCCCGGCACGAGTTCTTTCATGGTGGGAACGATCGCGGACATGGTTCAGCGTTGCACCAAAAATTCCGTGAAATACACATCGCGAACATCGAGCTCCGGAACGCTGTGTTGCAAGGCATCGAGAATGTTTTTTTTGAGCTGGGCCTTGCCTTCGGGAGTAAGCAACGGATCGGCTTTGCAGACGGTCAAAACCGCGAGTACGGCGTCACGAATGCGCGCGACGGGCATGCCCGCGCCGGGTTTGTTGCGGTCCGCGCCTTCGGGAAGCCGGTCAACGCCGAGATCCATGGTGACGCGGAGAAAATGGGTTTCTTCGGTGTCCGCAAGATTTACGGTGAAACCTTCGAGGTGAACGATGTAGCGAGGAGCGGCGTCTAGACCGCGCGCGGCCTCGGTGGCGTGACCACGCTGCATGAGAAACCAGGCCGCACCGCCTCCGCCCGCGAGGGCGAGGAGCACGATGATGAACATTGTTGCCGCAGACGATTTTGCTGGTGCCGCTGCAATGCCAGATTCCGCCACGGTTTGCACTCCTCGCCGATATCCGAGTCAACAAGAGTGCAATTCAAGCGCCGAAGCGCGGAGGGACAACGCGTTAACGCACGAATCAGAAGCGCCGCAAGTCCGTTGAACAACGGAGGTTAGGAAGCCGGTAGGGAAAGGAAGAACAACAAAGCAAAGCAGATGGGGATGCGCGACGCAACTTCGGAAGAAACTCATTAGAGGGTGTTAAGAAAAGCGGCCCGGCTGCCGCATGACAATTATGCGACAGCCCGGGCAACGTCCTGGTCATCAGAAAATATGCCTGCTACTCAGGAATCAGGGCGATGGCCGCTTGGGTTACTTCGTCAAAAGTGGTGACGGCTTTGGCGTTGGCCTGATAACTGCGCTCTTCAATGATTAGATTCGCGAATTGTGTTGCAAGGTCCACGTTGGATTCTTCCAGCGAACCACCGCTCAACGAGCCGCGGGCACCGGTACCTGGCGCTCCAATGCTGGGCTGACCGGAAGAAAGGCTGGCCAGATAATTGTTGGAGCCATCGCGCACCAGACCTTGATCGTTCTGAAACGAGGCGAGCGCAATTTGGCCGATGGCGGCGGTTTGGCCATTGCTAAATGTGCCCTCAATGGTGCCGTCGGAATTAATGAGGTAACTCGAGAGCGTGCCGCTGGCAAATCCATCGACGGTGGTGGAGGAGGCCGCGGAAGGCGCAGCAACTTGCGTAACGTCGCCCACACCAGGAGCACTGTAGAGATTCCAGTTGAAGGTTTGCGCATTGGCGCCGTCGGAAAGAGGAGGCAAGGCGATGCCGGCAACGTTCACCGCAGGCAGGGTGAGTTGTCCCGCGCCGTTAAACGTGAGGGTGCCATTTTTCACCGCGGTTATGCCGCCGGTGGTGTCCGCGGCAGGAATGGTGATCGCGTAGGTCCAGGTATTAGCCGCGGTCTTGGTGAAGTTGTAGGTGAGCACGTGGGTGTCGCCGAGCGAATCGTAAACTGCCGCGCTGGTACTGAAAGTGGTGCCTACCGTGGCGCTGGAATTGAGATTGAGCGCGAGAGCGACGTTGGCGGTGGGCAGTGGCGGACTATTTTGACCGATATTGATGGCGAGCGGGCTGAGCGCTGCCCCGGGTGGGATAACGCCGTTGACCGCGGCGTAGCCCATCACTTGCGAGCCGTCTTGCGCGAGGAGATTGCCGTTCTGGTCGGTCGTAAAATCTCCGGCGCGAGTGTACAGCTGCTCGCCGCCTTGCTGCACGACGAAGAAGCCGTCGCCCTGAATGGCCACGTCGGTGGGCACCCCGCTGGCTTGGATGCTGCCCTCGGTGAACTGCGAATCCACGGCTTCCACCGTGGCGCCAAGTCCGATTTGCGTCGGGTCACCCGCGCCACTGGTGCCGACCTGCTGATAAAACAGGTCGCCGAACAGCGCGCGCTGGGATTTAAATCCGATGGTATTCAGATTAGCGAGATTGTTGGACGTGACGGAAAGCGCCTCGGAACTGCTTTCGAGTCCTGTCAACGGAACGAATAGAGATGGCATGACATTTTTCTCCTAGAAAAGTTGAGATAGAGAACCTAACTTCGAATAGAAATTCGCTGCCGCGTTTGGTGATGCGGCCACCGAACTGTTGAGCAACGCCTGCAGCGACGAGAGAGAAGGGCCGGCGGTCGCGGCACTCTGCGCGGCATTTTGGTCACCAAGTGCCGAAGCCAGTTTGGCGATGGTGTTCGACGGACTGGTAGCGGACGCTGCGCCAATTCCGGCGGCGGGTCCGGTGACGTCGCCACTCGCTGTGCCGCTGCCGTCGGTTGGCGTGCTGGTGGTGCCGGCGAGCGAGTCGAGGTCGGTGCGAATTTGGATGAGCTGCTGCAAGCTGTTGAGATCCGTCAGTTGATCCACGAATTGCGTGGGATCGAGTGGATTAAGGGGATCCTGGGCCTGCAACTCGGTGGTCAACAGAGTGATAAATGAGTTGGCGTCCAGCGAATTGCTCGGTGTGCTCGCCGAGTTGGAGCTGGAGGTGCTCGTGGAACCGCTTGCGCCGTTGGTGGTGGTATCGAGTGGGTTGACGATGCTGTGGATGTTGTTCATGGCATGCTCCTCAAGTGCCCGCGATTCATGCGTGCACGCTTAGGCGTCCGTGGACGTCGAAAATTTCCGTGGCAGCAGAAAAAGAACTAGTGATCGCGGCGAGTTCTCTGGCTCCCGCGGGCGCAGCGGATTGCGGAAAATTCGATGGTGGACGGCCGCCAGGTTGACCATTGCCGTTGCCGCCAAAGTACTGTCCCGCGGCGTTTCCCGCGGTGGAGTGTAATGGCGCGTGTATCAGAGAAATTTGTTCCACACGGAGTTGCTTGTCGCTGAGCGCTTGTTGCAGTGCGGGTAGATCGTTGGCCAGCGCGGTGTGCGCGTCACGCTTTTCTACGGTGATGGCTGCGCCGACGGTGTCTCCGGAAATTCTTGCATGCAGTTCGATGGCGCCGAGGTTGTCAGTCTGCATCGCGATGTGCATCTCGCTGCGACCGCCACTCTGCGAGAGCTGTGAGGCGCTAACGGAATGATTCGGCGAGGTGGTATCCGGCGCGGGATTGGGCAATGTTGCGGAGGATGGGTCGGAGGCTGCGGGATCCTGCGCCGTTGCGTTTGCAGATGCGGCGTCGGAATTCGCAGAAGCGGCGGGAGAGGCGGCTGGGGCAACCACTAGAGACGGGGACGGAGCGAGATTTGCATTTTCTGTCGATGTGCCATTCGTCTGCGAAACGGCATCGAGCGCGGGCACGAACGGCGCGGCAGTGGAGGTCTTTGGAGAATTTGCTGGCGAGGAACCGGACGCGTCGGACGAGCCCGCGAAGGAATGTTGCGAGGCGGAGTCTTGTGGAGAACCCGATTCTTTTGACACGGGTGTCGTTACGGACGCGGCATCTTGCGTGGCCGACGAGTGAGTGTCGGGCACGCTCCATTTTAGATTGTTAGCGGCGAGCGCCGAAACTGCGGCATGTTCGGCAAGCGGTGATAGCGTCGGAAGCGTGCCCGATGTATCCATGTTGGCGATGATCTTCGGATCCGCGGTGGCGGCGATTGTGGAAGGTTGCGACGTCGCATCCACTTTTGCGGGTTCCAGTGGCGGAGTTAGAGGTGGTGGTTTGAAGACGCTGTCTTTCGTTAGCGGGGCGCGAGGCAAATTCTGCGGCGAGAATGTCGACAATGCCGCTGCGAGTTTTGCCACATCTGCGAGAGTCGTCGCGGCGCCTAGAGCTGTCGACGGAATTGCCGCGAGGGTGGACGAATCGTCGATCGGGGTTTGGACTTGCGGCGCTTTGTTCGAGATGTTGGCCGCAGCGCTTGCCGATTGCGAAGATGGGGCAGCACCATCAGGCACCGACGGACTGTCCACAAAGGAAACCGGGGTGGCCGCGAATTGATCGAGAGCGGATTGGAAGGCGAGCGAGCCGTCATCGGAAATCGCTGTTTCGTCGGCAGAGGATGCTAGGGCGCTTGTTGCGACGGCAGGAGGCGCTGCGCCGTTATTGAGGCTGGAACTGTTTGCCTGTTTGCCGGCCGGCGTTGCGTTGCTTGTCGTTTGCAACGGCGGCGCAATAGCCGAGAACACTGACGCCGCACAGGCGGCTGGCTGCGCCGGCGCTGCGACGAACGGTGTTGTTGCAACTAGCGGCGTGAAAAAGTTCCTTAAAGCCACGGATGTAGTCGGGGCAAGTGCCAACGATGCTGGAGCGGCGGCATTGGCTGCTTTCGACGACGACATCACGGCAGTGAGTGGGAGCTGCGGGGCGACGGGCGTCAATTGAACAGACAGCGTGGACGATGGCGTTGCGGCGAGCGTTGTCGCCAGAGGCGTTGGCGCAGTCGCTACGGATTTTTCGGATTTCGCGTTTTTCGCGGCGGTCATTGGCGCTGACGGGCCTTCGTTTGCCGTGCCGCTGCGCTGCAAAATTGCGTAGACCAACCCCGCAAATGATGAAGGCGCCGTTAGGTCGGAGGGCGAGCCGGAACTTACGGTAGATGTCGCCGCGGAAGTGCTTGCGGAAGTTGGAGGGAATGCTGCGCCAGATGTTGCGCTGAATGGCACAGCGGAAGTCGACGCAGATGGCAGCGTACTCGGCATCTTCGCAACGGAGGCTGCTGCAGGCGGCGCAGGCGGCGCAGCCTGCGAAGATGCAATATTCGGAATGGAGATCGGTTGCATGCGTGGCGGTCAACCGCCGGGACAAATGAATGCAAGCGGCCAACCAATGAGGAGGGCTCCCGTTCCGCAATAGCCCTTATCGCTTAACCGTGAAAACAAATGGCATAGCAAGGCTTTGAGAGTTCCTCGCAGCATAACGCGGGTGAAAGACGCGCGGAACGCGGCACGATTTGCCGGGTGCCCGGCAAGGATTAGTCGTGTGGATTGAAAGATTCGCGGAAGAGAAATGCTTCGTCCGTGCGCTGCTGTTGGCGACGCGCCAGGTTTAGTTTGTAGAGTTCCTTCTGGCGTTCGCGCAAACTTTCGAAAAGTTCGCGCCGCTGGCGGGCTTGCTGATAAACCTTCAGCTGTTCGAGGCGCTGGCGTTCTGCTTCTTGTAGTTGCGTTTTTACACGATGGATGGCGCGCAGCGCTCCGGCGTCGCACACGGCGCGAAACTGCCATTGCGCGCCGGAAGAAAATTGTTCCATTTCGTCCAGTGCGGCGCGGCGCTGGACTACATCGGCTTGCTGCATAGTGTCGAGCATCGCGCGCAATCGCGCGACGATGGCCGCCAGGGCTAAGAGGCGCTGCTCTTCCTGGTGTTCAAGACTGCGGCGGAGACGCAAAACGGATTCGAGTGGGTAGCAAAAGGCCATGGCGGATTAGCCGGGCAATTCTTGCAACGCCGTCAAAGTCCTAGCGATTGGAGCGACGTCGGTTTTTTTCTGCTGCAAGAATGCGGTAATCGCGGGCAACGCCACGATGGCGCGGTCGAGGAGCGGATCGGCGCCTTTTTGATACGCGCCAACACGGATGAGATCCTCTGAAGAAGTGTAGGCGGCCAGTAACTGGCGGATGCGTCGCGCTTTTTCAATGTGCGCGGCGGAACAGACGGCTGGCATCAGCCGGCTGAGACTGGCGAGCACGGAAATGGGCGGGTAGTGGCCTTGAGTGTTCAAGCGGCGATCGAGCATCACGTGGCCGTCGAGCAGCGCGCGCACGGCGTCGACAAGTGGATCCTGTTCGTCGTCGCCTTCCATCAAAACGGTGTAAAAAGCGGTGACACTGCCGCTACTGTAATTCCCCGCGCGTTCGATCAGGCGCGCCAGCAAAGTGAATACCGACGGCGTATAGCCTTTGGCGGTAGGCGGTTCGCCGGCAGCCAAGCCGATTTCGCGCTGGGCCATGGCAAAGCGAGTGAGCGAATCGACAACCAGCAAAACGTTTTTTCCCTGCGCGCAGAAATATTCCGCCACAGTGGTGGCCGCCAGCGCGGCGCGAATGCGCAGCAACGGTGATTGATCAGAAGTGGATACCACGACCACGGAGCGCGCCAGTCCCGCGGGACCAATGGCGTCTTCGAGAAATTCGCGGACTTCGCGGCCGCGCTCTCCGACAAGAGCAAGTACTGTCATGTCCGCCGAGGTTGCACGCGTCATCATGCCGATCAGGGTGCTTTTGCCCACGCCACTGCCGCCGAAAATTCCCACGCGTTGTCCGCGTCCGCAGGTGATCAAGCCGTCGATGGCGCGAATGCCGCAGCCGAGAGCTTCGCGAATGGGAACGCGATCGAGCGGCAGTGGGGCGTTGTTTTGCAACGGCCAATATTCGCGCGCGCGATAGCGAGGAAGTCCGTCGATGGGTTTGCCAGAGCCGTCAATCACGCGACCTAGCAATGCCGGGCCAACGCGCAGAGACGGGTGGGTGCCCCGAGTGACGATGCGATCACCGTAGCGAATGCCGCTTGGGCGCTCCAGCGGCATGGACAAAACGGTGCGCCCCCGGAAACCAACAATTTCGCCGGAAAATGTTTGCCCACCTTCTGTGACGATCGCGCAGCCTTCGCCTACGGAACACAGCGGCCCATCCGACTCCACCAGATAGCCCACGGCTTTGGTGACTCGCCCGGTCCAACGCAACGCAGAAAAATCTTCCAATCTGCGAAAGTAGGGCTGCAGCAAAGAAGGATGCATCAGCGCACGCGCGGCCGTTGCTCCAACAGATCCAGAAAGCCTTGCTCGATTTCCTTGAGGTGCGTTTCCAGGCTGATCAGAGTGTTGCCCATTTCGGTTTCCAGGGCGCACTCGCCACGCATCAGCTTCGGGTCGCCCGCGAAATCAGGTGGCGGCTGGCCATCGGTGTTGGTAGCAAAATGTTCGGTCCAGAAGTGCATATCGTCTGGGTGCGCGCGCAAGCGGATATGCGTGCCGCGATCGAGTTTTTCGAGGGCCACATGCACCATTCCTGTGAGCAGTAACGGATCGAGTTGCGCCTCACGGTGCAAAATTTTGCGCGCGATGGCCAGTGAGAGCTGCACGACCTCTGGTTCTATGCGCGCGAAGTAGCTGTCCCGCTCGGTCTTGAAGGCTTCGAGTGCCGAACTCACTGCCGAGCGCTGGGCCGCGGCTTCGGCCGCGAGGTCGGCGCGCGCGCGCTTTTCGCCTTCTTCGATGCCGTGCGTTAGCGCGTCGCGTTCACGCTGTTCAGCGACGGTACGCAACACCGTGTTCTGAGCGTTCCAGGCGATGGCTTCTTCGCCCACGAGCCCACTGGGACCATCGCTCGACGCTGTGTAGCGAAACGGTTCCGTGGCCACCTCTTGTCGCTGCGTGCCAGTGCGCTCAGACGACATACGATTCCCCCTGTTCGGCTTTCAATGCGATCTTGCCTTCGCCCTCAAGCCTGCGCGCGGTGTTGATCACTTCCTGCTGCGCAGTGCTGACATCCTTGCTGCGCATCGGTCCCAGCGCTTCCATATCTTCTTTCATCATCTCGACCGCGCGCGAAGACATGCACTTAAAAAAATGATTGCGCAAATCTTCGGAAGCGCCTTTAAGCGACGCGGCGAGCGTCTTTTTGTCCACTTGGCCGAGCAGTTCGCGCATGCCAACATCCTGCACGTCGAGAAAATCTTCGAACGTGAACATCAGGTTGCGGATCGAAGTTGCCAGTTGGGCGTTGTCCTGCTCCACGCTTTCCAGAATGCTGCGCGTGGATTCCTGATCGATTTGATTGAGCAAGTCGGCCACGGCTTTTACACCACCGTAGGCGTGGCGGCGTTGTTGTCCCAGGCTTAGCAATCGCTTGTGCAACACCATTGCGATTTTCTTCACCATTTCGGGAGAAAATTGCCGCATCTGGGCGAGCCGCTTCACCGCCTGCGCGCGAATGGCATCCGGCAACAGCATCAAGACGTTGCGTGCCACGCGCAAATTTAAGTGCGCCAGCACCAGGGCAATCGTTTGGGGATGTTCGCCTTGAATGAATTTGGCCAGTTGCTGCGAGTCGGTCTTCTGTAAGGCGTCCAGATTTTGCGTGCTGGCTTCGCGCTCGCGGTTGACGTCGCTCAGCATGATGCGGGCGCCTTCCGAACCAAAAGCTTTCTCCAGCAAGCGGTTCGCGCAATCCTGCCCGCCTTGCCCGAGAACTGCGTCATTCTGCGTCAAGCGCTGGTACTCGAGCAGAACCTTGGAGGCGGTTTCCGGAGCCACGTATTCGAGCTCCGCAATTTCCTGGGTGATCGCGCGAACGACTGTCTCCGGCAAACTCTGGAACACCGTGGAAGCCACTTCGTCGCCGAGCAGCACCATCAGGATGGCCGCTTTGCGCGGGCCGTTAATGATCTCGATGGAAGTGGTCACCATGGATGGACCTTAAGCCTCACTCATCCAGTTTTGAATTACGCGGCTGGCGGTGGTGGGATCCTCTTTCACGCGCGCCACCAATTCCTTTTTGAGCGCCACGGCCTCTGATATCTCCGAAAGGCCGCGTGTGGCCGCCGGCAGCGCCGCAGTTGCCGCCGGACCGAGTGCTCCCGTCGCAGCCACCGCGCCGGTTTGGTTACCGACAGCGGGCGTCTGCAATATGTGCAGAACCTGTCGCTTCACGGGACGCAGAATCAACACATACACCATGAGAAACAGTAGTAGCAGACCGGCATAACGCAACAGACCGGTCCAGCGCTCCGCGTATGTCGTTAGCTTTTGCACTCTGCCTGGCGGTACAGGCAGATCCACAACAGGAACTAAGAAAGAAATGTTCTGCAGCGAGAATTGGTCGCCGCGTTTGGCGTCGAAACCCACGGCTGCTTTGGCGAGCTCTTCAATTTGTTTCATCTCCGCAGTGGTGCGTTTGCGGCGAGCCTCCTGCGTCTTGCCGTCATCTGTTTTGGTTTCGAGGACGTCATCCACCAGAATCGCCGTAGCTACGCGGCTGATGCGCCCCGCCGGCTCGAGCACATGGTGCGTAGTGCGGCTCACCGCAAACGTTTTTGTTTCGCTGCGAATTCCTTGCGCTGACGTTGTGGCTTTGTTTTGCGCTGTGGCGGTAGGCGTACCCGCAGCGCTTGCCGTGCTCGCGGCGTTCGGCATGTTGCTAGGCGTGCCGGGGATTCCAGATGGTGCAAGATCGCCCATGGTTTCGTCCGACGATTGCGAACTGAGCACCGCGGTGTTGGCCGGGTCATACAGTTCTTGCGTGCTTTCGCCGGTAGTCTGGTCGTAATCGATGGTGACACTTGATTTGACGTGCTCGCTGCCCACCACAGGGCCCAGCGTTTGCACCACGCGTTCCGCCAAGGTGGTTTCCAGTTCCTGATCGCCGAGCATGCCGAGCGCGTTGTGCCCGTGCCCGGACACGGGCATCTGTCCATCGGTGGTAACTACGGTCACATTCATAGGCGAAAGATCGTCCCAGGCGCTAGACACCAGATTCGCGACAGCCGTTGAAATAGAGTCCGTCAATCGCGTTCCACGCAGCTTCAGCACGACCGCTGCTTTCGCCGGACGTTCTCTTTCGGTGAAGAGCGAATCTCGCGGCAGCACCAGGTGCACGCGCACGGCCTCCACGCCGTTCATACTCTGGATGGTGCGCTCCAGTTCGGCCTCGAGAGCGCGCTGGTAATTCACTTTTTCGGAAAAATCGCTGCCTGACCAATTGGGTTTGTCGAACAGTTCGAAACCCATTCTGCCGCTGGCCAGCGGGCCCTGCGACGCCGTCTCCACGCGCGCTCGATCAAGCTGGTCGCTGCGCACCGAGACGGCGGTGCCATCCGGACTAATTTCGTAGGCGATATTTTGCGCCACCAGCCTTTGTGCCAGCGCCTGCGCATCCGCCGGAGCCATTCCGGAATACAGCGGTTTGTAATCCGCCCCGCTGAGCAATCGCACAAAGATCCACAACGTGCCGGCCACCAGCGCAACGCTACCCCCCAGCACCACGCGCTGACGCGAGCTCAGTCCCTTCAGGAACGCCATGACCTGTTGCTGGATTTTATCCATGGAGACCAGGTGACCTGTTACTTCTCAGTGCCCGAGAAATCTCACCTGCGACGACGACAATGCGCGGCGAACGGTGCAACGGGCAGCTCACTAAAAAGGAATGCCAGAGACTTGCTGATACGCTTGCACGATTTTGTTGCGCACTTGCACCATCATTTCGAACGCCAGATTCGCTTTTTGCACCGCGATCATCGTGGAGTGCACATCCTGGCCGTTCCCGGTGAGCAGTTGCGCAACTCTTCCGTCGGCTTCGGATTGCAATTCACCCACCTGATCCATGGCGTTCCGCAAGGTGCTCATGAAATCGGTATCGCCCGCGGCCCCCGCTCCTGCGCCCGTTCCCGTGCCTATGCCCGACGTCAGATCGGTGGTGCCCGACGGTAATCCTGGTATCGCATTGCTCATCGCAATGTCTCCTCAGCTCTGCGAAGCGTGTCGTGGCTTCCGCAGCGCGTTTAGCTCAACAGCGAAATAGAAGTCTGAATCATGTTCTTAGTGGCAGCGATGGCCGAAGCGTTGATTTCGTATGCGCGCGCCGCGCCCATCAGGTTGACGGTCTCCTCCGCAGGATTGATGGCTGGATAGGCCACGTAGCCTTGCTCGTCGGCGTCGGGGTGCCCGGGTTCAAATCGCCGGACCGCGGGCGTTGGATCCGCTTCCAGCCCTACCACGTGGACCTCTTCCGCGTGCAAGTCCGCGAACGAGGCCAGCATCATGCCAAACCCCGTGGGCGCAGTTGGGCGTGCGCCGAAAACGACGTTCATGCGCTGATACGGTCCGCCGCTTTCCGTGCGGGTGGTTTCCGCGTTGGCCAAATTCGCGGAGATGATTTCCGCGCGCATGCGTTCCGCCAGCAGCGCCGAGCCGCTGATTTCCAGTACGCGAAAGAGGTTCATGATTGCCCTTCTTTGATTGCGGTGTTCAATTGCGCAAACTCCGCGCGCAATATTGCGGTGGCGGCCTTGAATTGCAGTTGTACTTCGGCGAGTAGCAGCGATTCGCGATCCACGCTGACGTTGTTGCCGTCCGGCCGTGAAATCAGCCCTGGCACCGGAAGCACGAATGGACTGGTCAGAGTGGTGTCCGCGCCCATGGCCGCGCGGGCTAGCTCGCCTTGAAAGTCCACGTCGCGGGTGTGATAGCCCGGGGTGTCCACGTTGGCGAGATTTGTGGTCACCAGCGTTTGGCGCATGGCATTAACATCCAGAAACCGCTCGAGCAGCATAAATTGCGGCGTGTTCATCCAGCTCATGAAGCTCTCCTGGCCGGCAAACCAAACTCGCGAATCTTGTTGCGCACGGTGCGGAGGCTGACGCCCATCAGTTCGGCGGCGCGCGTGCGATTCCCGCCCGTCGCAGCCAGCGTCGTTTCAAGCAACCGGCGCTCCAGCGCGATCAACGTGTCGCCAGATTTGACGATAGTGCAGGATTCTTTGCGTTCACTGCAGCCCGCTTCGTCGTCGGCTTCGAGGGACATCGCCTGCAGCGTGGTGCCGCTGGCCAGCGCCAATCCGCGGCGAATGAAATTTTCCAGCTCGCGAACATTTCCCGGCCAGTTGTGCGCGGTGAGTTGCGCGGCGAGCGCCGGCGCGATGGCAAACTTTCCGCGCTGCCCTGCCGGTTCGTATTTCCGCAGAAATAGCTCCGCGAGGGGCAGGACGTCTTCCTGGCGTTCGCGCAGCGGCGGAATGGTCAGCGGCACCACGTGCAGGCGGTAGTAAAGGTCCGCGCGAAATCCTCCCGCAGCCACTTGCCCACGCAGGGAGCGGTTGGTGGTGGCGATTACGCGCACATCCACGCGCAAAGGCCGCGTGTCACCCAGGCGGTCGATTTCGCGCTCTTGCAAGACGCGCAGCAGTTTCGGTTGCAGACTCAGCGGCATTTCGCCGACCTCGTCGAGCAGCAGCGTGCCACCATCCGCCAGCTCGAACTTGCCGGGCTTGGTGGCGTGCGCGCCGGTGAATGCTCCGCGCACATGGCCGAAGAGTTCGCTTTCCAGAAGATTGTCCGGAAACGCCGAGCAATTCACGGCGACGAACGGTCCGCCAGATCGTGTACTGGCACGGTGGATCAGCCTGGCCAGAAGCTCTTTTCCCGTGCCGCTTTCCGCTTCCACCAAAACGTCGGCATCGGTTTGCGCCACGCGGCGCGCTTTTTCAATCACGCCACGAAACGCTGCGGAAATACCGACGCCTTCGCTGCTCTCATCGTTGGGATATTGCTCCGCGCGAGACGCGAGCACGCGTTGCGCCGTGGCTTCCAGTTGCTCGAAGGTTACCGGCTTCTGCAGGTAGTCGCAGGCTCCTTCCTTGATGGCTTGCACCGCGTCTGGCACGTTGCCGTAGGCCGTTAGTAAAATGACCGGAGTTTCCGGCAGCAGCATGCGGACGCCTTGCATCACCTGCAGACCGTCGCCGTCCGGCATGCGCATGTCGGTTACCACCAGCGTGGCGGGTGCAGCGCGAAACTTGGCTAATGCTTCGCCAACGTCTTGCGCCGTGCTTACCTTCCAACCGCGCCGCCGGAAGTTGGCTTCCAGCGCTACGCGCATGGCGGCTTCATCATCCACGATCAGCACGTTGTTGGTGAGATCGCCCGCAAGTTTATTGCCTACGCCGTTCGTCAGATTATTCGTGACGTTGTGTGTGGCGTGATTCGTGAATTGCTGGGTGAAGGTGCTCAAGCGCTCGCTCCCGACACCGGCAAGTAAATCGACGCCGTGGTGCCCTGCTGCGGTTTGCTGCTCATGCGTATCTCTCCGCCATGCTGTTCGATCACTTTCTTGCAAACCGCCAGGCCTAAGCCCGGACTCCCCGGCGTGGTCGTAAATCCCGGATCGTAAATGCGTTCCAGCAGTTCCGCTGCAATGCCGCGCCCGTCGTCGTGAAAATCGATTTGCGTCAGGCCTCCGGGAAATTGCGGCGCCCAGCGCAAATCCACTTGCAGCTTTCCGCCCGGCGGCATGGCGCGAAAGGCATTCAGCGCCAGATTGAAAAATACCTGCTTTAAACGGTTGGCGTCGGCGTTGGTGGAAATCCTGCCAATGTTGTTGCGCACCACAATTTGCTGCCCGCGTTGCCGCGCCAGCGGTAAAAGAAAATCCATCGTTTCGCCGACCAGCCGGTCGAGCTCCGTTGGTAGCATTTGCGCGTCGGGCTGTCCGTGAAAGTGCAGGACGTTGTTCACCGTGGCCGAAAGCGCGCGCAGCCCGGCTTGCAAGTGTGTCACCCACTGCCGCGTTTCCGGCAAATGCGCCGTGGCATCGGCAAGCAGCCCGGTAAAAAGCTCCATGCTTCCCAATGGATTGCGAATCTCGTGCGCCAGTACCGTGGCCACTTCCGCCAGCGCGCGCGAACGTCGCGCCGTTTCCCGCTCGCCCGCCAGCCGTTTTTGTTCCGTAATGTCGCGCACGATCCAGATCGTGTCGTTCGGTCCTTCCAAACCTTCGGTCGCTCCCTCGCTCACGCTGGCGCGCAAAATGCCGATAAAGCGGTTGCCGGCCGCTCCCGGCAGCGGTGCTTCTTGCTCGGAAAAAAAACTGTTCTTCGGCACATCAGCAAGCAGTTTCTCAAAGCTTCCTGGCAGCCCGGCATGCTCTCCAGGCGACCATTCCGCCGGTACTTGCAGCAGCCGCCGCGCTTCGGGGTTGATGATCTGGGTCTGGCCGTCATTTCCTGCCACCAATACGCCGCAGGGTAGACTCTCCAGCACTCGCGATAGGTATTTTCTTACGCGCGCATTTTCTTCCAGGCTGCGATCCAATTGCAGATTGGCACGCTGCAATTCCTGATGCAGGCGTGCCACCTCGGCCTGCAGTTGCGTGTACGAGTTTTCCAGCGATCCCGCCGCCTGCGTGAACGTCATGAAGGCCCGCGTCAGATTTTGCTGTGCTATCTCACGCGTTCCCGGACCCGGGTTTGCTGCCCGCGATCTTTGCCGCACACTAGGTAAATTTGGCATCGCGGAAATAACTGCACGCTTTCTGCCACAGAGTCGTCCACCGGCTAAGACTTTCCTTACGAAGATTGCTTCATACGCATGGAAATGTAAGTTAGGCCCACTATTCCGCCGCCGCAAGCTCGCCAATTCCGCCGCACATCTCGCTGGGAGAACGAAAATGTTCCGCGAGCAGTTCCTCGCTGTTCCCCGCCAGTATGAAAGCGCGCTCGAGAGCATGTTGCAGCTCGCGTACATTCCCCGGCCAATTCTGCAGTTTCAGCGATTCCAGCACTGCGGGAGAGACCATGCGTTCCGGCAGCGCCACTTCCGCCGACAAGAGCGTCAGAAAATGCCGCGTCAGCACCGGAATGTCTTCCGCGCGCATCCGCAGAGGCGGCATCAAGATGGGAAACACCGCCAGCCGGTAGTACAAATCCTGGCGAAACCTTCGCTCCTGCACCATTTCGAGCAGCGAAACATTGGTGGCGCACAACACCCGCACATCCACGCGATACACTTCCGCACTGCCCAGCCGTTGCACTTCACCGTTCTGCAAAAATCGCAACAGCTTGGCCTGCATGCTCAGAGGCAAATCCCCGATCTCGTCTAGAAAGAGCGTTCCTCCCTGGGCCATGTGAATGCGTCCCAGGCGGGATTGCACCGCGCCGGTGAACGCCCCGCGCGCATGCCCAAAGAGCTCTGTTTCCAGCAAGGCCTCTGGAATGGCCGCGCAATTCACCACCACACATGGTTGCTTGCGCCGCGGACTTAGTTCGTGAATCCCCTGTGCTACCAACTCTTTCCCCGTCCCCGTCTCGCCCATGATGAGCACCGAGGTGTCGCGCGGCGCCACCATACGCGCCAGCGTGTACACCTGCTGCATTGCGCGGCTCGTTCCGATCATTCCGTGCAGCGCTCCTTCTTCTTGAAACGCCAGGCGCGTCTGTGCACGCAAAGTCGGCAGGCCGTTCGCTTCGCGGAGCTCTTTGGCGCGCGTCCCCAGCGACTCGCGCACTTCCACATCTTGCAACTCGCTATGTACGTCTGCGTGAAACTCCGCATGCACCTCGCGCGAGTCCAGCATTTCCACGCGAATGTGCGGGTGGCGTTTGCGGATGATTTCCGCCACCTCGCCGGCGTCCAGATCCGGCAGATTACGGTCCAACAGGACGCTGTCGCATCGTATTTCGACCAGCCGTGCCAAAGCCTGCGCGCCTCCGAAGACTTCCTCGCGAAGCGCGCCTGCGTACAGCGGATTGGCCATCGCGCGTTTGCGAAAACTGGAGTCCGCGCTGACCACCAGCAAGCGCGTGCGTGGCGAGATAATATTCGGCGTGGCTGTGGCACTCATTTATGGTTACCCCTGAAGCAAACTGGAGGATCGCCGCAAAATATTCTGGAAAATGAAAAACCTACGGCAAGAATTTCAAGGCACCAGGAAAAGTCTTCCCAGCGAGCGCTTCTTCTTGCGCTTGCAGCGCCAAAGTTAAAAGAGTTTTTAGCTTGAAAGGACGGGACTTGCAGATGCGCACACCACCACTAGGTGTGCCATCGCTGCACGATGTTTCGATTGGGTGCACCGCGCCGAGTGGCGGCTTCGCTGTCGTCGGTAGGTAGTTCAATGTCGCGCGATATTTGCCTCACGGTTGAGGATTTCTTCGCCGGTCAGCTCAGTTATCGGCAGATGTTACCGGAGCTTTACTTCGAGCGCAGGCAATTTGCCTTAAGAATCTGCCATCTGCCTGATGATTCGCCATTCCCGGACGCTTGACGTCCCACCGCATCTGCGAAATTGACACCGATAAAAATCAGAGTATCGTAATCTGGAACTCCAGCCCTTGGAGGAAAGTGTATGACTCGCAATCTCCCTCTCTTGATTTTGCCCGTTATGCTTGCGGGAGCTTTCATCAGCGGCTGCAACAAATCCAGCCAACCCGCAACCGCGAGCACGCCCGCTACCGACAACACTCAAGCGACTCAGAACCAGGCCGCGCCGCAGCCTGCGCCGCAACCAGCTCCACCGCCGGAACCACCACCGCTGGTCGTCCCGGCGAACACCGCCATTTCCGTGGTGCTTGACCAATCGCTCAGTTCCAAGACCGCCGCAAATGGGCAAGCCTTTTCCGCGACCGTCAGCGCCCCGGTCGCCGTCGACAGCGTCATCGCCATTCCCAAAGGCGCGCACGCCTCTGGCGTAGTCAACGACGCCAAAGCCGCGGGCCGCTTCAAAGGCGGCGCCAGTCTCGACATAACCCTTACCAGCGTCAACGTCGATGGCACTGATTATGCGATCGATACTTCCACGCATGACATGAGCAGTAAGGGTAAAGGCAAGCGCACCGCGGGCATGGTCGGTGGCGGCGGCGCGGGCGGCGCGCTCATCGGCGGACTGGCCGGCGGCGGCAAAGGCGCACTCATCGGTGCGTTAGTGGGCGCGGGCGCAGGTACCGCCGGCGCGGGTCTCACTGGAGACCGCGATATCGTCCTCGCGGCGGAAACGCCTCTTACCTTTCGCTTGCACCAGCCGGTGGAGATCAAGGGACGCCAGTAGCTTCGCAAGCGCTGAACGGCGCATTTTTGAACCAAACGGCCGCTAAATGAAGACTGAAAAAAAAGCTGCGGCCCCCGGGCCTGCCGCCAAGCAGATCGCCGGCTTTATCGCCAAGTTCGATCCCAAGATTGCCAAGCAAATCCGCGCCTGCCGCGCCACGCTAAGGAAACGTTTCCCCACCGCCAATGAGATTGTTTACGACAACTACAATTTTTTCGTCATCGGCTATTGCAGCACCGAGCGCTCTTCCGACTGCATCGTCTCTATCGCGGCCAATTCCAAAGGCGTGGGCCTTTCCTTCTATTGGGGCGCCACTCTTCCGGACCCTCACAAAATCCTGCAAGGCGGCGGCACTCAAAACCGTTTTGTTCGCTTGCCAACTCCGCAAACCCTCTCTGACCCCAAAGTAACAGCCCTGATCAATGCCGCAGTGGCCCAAGCTAAAACCCCTCTTCCGACCAGCGTTCGCGGCATCGCCATCGTAAGAAGCATCTCCGCCAAACAGCGCCCCCGTCGCGAGTAGTATCAAGCTCGTGGCCGTTTTTGCAAACGCGAGGGCGACTACCCAAACCGCGCTGCGTGCAACCCCTCTGTTTTTAATCTCATCCGAACAGCACTGCGATGCACAAAATCGCGAGTGCCCCGTCCGCGTAAGCTTCGTCCACGCCACAGCGTATGATAAGTAGCGACCCTATGACCTCCAACCCGGAACCCTCCACCATCCATGCCACCGAAGTCCGCCGTGAATATCACCTCGGCGAAGCTGTGGTTAACGCCGTGAACGGCATCACCTTGACGGTTCCCGGCGGCGAATTCCTGGGCCTGCTCGGCAGCTCCGGCTCCGGCAAATCCACCCTGCTCAGCATGCTCGCCGGGCTCGACCGCCCCACCTCTGGCAGTATTCAAGTTGGCGGCAAGAATCTCGCAGAGCTCAGCGCGGAAAATCTCGCGCGTTACCGTCGCGAAACCGTGGGCATGGTTTTTCAGTCCTTCAATCTCCTCCCGAGAATGACCCTCGAAGAAAATGTGGAACTTCCGCTGCGCCTTTCCGAGGTGGATCGGCGCGAACGCGGCGGACGCGTCAGCGAAGCGCTTGAGCGTGTGCGACTCGCCGCACGCAGGAAACATCGACCCAGCGAACTTTCCGGCGGCGAACAACAGCGGGGCGCACTGGCGCGCGCGTTGGTCAACCGCCCGTCGATTCTCTTTGCCGACGAACCCACGGGAAATCTCGACAGCGTCAACGGCGAGCAAATTCTTGCGCTGCTGCGCGAATTTCAAGCCACGCTGGGCATGACCATCGTCATGGTCACCCACGAACGCCCGCTGGCCGAGCGTTTCGCCGACCGCATCGTGATGCTCTCCGACGGGAGACTAATCAGCGATTCGCCCACGTTACGTACCAGCGACGGCATACGTCATGCGAGCCGCGTGAACCAGGAAGCTACCTCGCAAGCCAACCCGGGAGTCACCTCGTGAAAGCGCGCGACCTTACCGAACTGGCTCTGCGCAATCTGCGCGAAGCCATCCTGCGCAATTCCCTCACCACCCTAGGCGTCGCGGTTGGCGTGGCTTCGCTTGTTGCGATGCTCTCGCTCGGCATCGGCTTGCAAACGCTGGCATCCAAACGCCTGTTGCGCTCCGGGCTTTTCGATTCCGTGCTGGTAACTCCCAGTCGCGGCGGTCGCGGCCCTGGACGAAACCAGCGCGCCAGTGAATCCACCAGCACCAAAAACGCGCCGGCGCTGGACGACGCCGCACTGCAATCCTTTGAAAAACTCCCCAACGTCTCCGAGGTCTATCCCCAGATTCGTTTTTCCACCGACGTGCGTTATACCGGGAATAACTTCACCACGAACGCTCTGGGCATCCCGGAGTCCTCTCGCACCGGCGAGGCGTTTGAAGGCCTGACCGGCAAATTCTTTTCTTCGCCCACGGCCGAAGAAGCCATCCTGCAACTGGAATTCGCGCAGGAATTGTTGGCTAAGCCGCCAGCCGCGCCAGTCGCCGCACCATCTAAATCGGCCGCTACCGCGCTACAGAGCGGACAACCGAGCAACACGTCTAACGAACAAAAAAGCGCGGCACAAAAAACTGCACCGGAGAGCACCTCAAGCACCACGGCCGGCGCCACAGGAAATCCCAGCCCAACTACAAACGCCAATGCCAGCGAGCTAGTCGGCAAAACGATCGTCATCCGCTACGCCGAGCGCGCCACATTTTCCTCCGCCGCCGAGCGCGATGACGCGTTGCTCGAAAGCGCGATGACCGGTCAATTAAACGGCGGCTTATCCGTCGTCCCAAAGGAAAAAACTCTGCGCATCGTCGGCATTGTCGAATCCGATCCTTCGGCGGGCATGGGCGGCTTCGGCGGTGGGCGCTTATTTCTGCCGCTAAAATTCGCGGAAAACCTGCACGTCGCGCAGCCTTCGGACATGCAAGCCCTCCTCAGTGACACGGAGACCAAGCCTACTTACGTCGCGCTGACCGTGCGCGTTGCGAAACCGAAAGACGTCGCCGCCGTCGAAGCTGCCATCAAGAAAATGGGCTTCTCTGCGTTCTCCCTGCTCGACGCCACGAAAGGATTGCGCCTGGTCTTCACCGTCTTCGATCTGTTTCTCGGATTGTTCGGCAGCCTGGCGCTCACCGTCGCATCCCTCGGAATCATCAACACGCTGGTGATGGCCATACTCGAGCGACGCCGCGAAATCGGCGTGCTAAAAGCGCTCGGTGCCACCGATGGCGACGTAAAGAGTTTGTTTTTCGCGGAAGCCGCGGCCATGGGATTTTTCGGGGGACTATTCGGCGTGGCGCTCGGCTGGCTGATTGGACAAGCGCTGACCTGGGGCACCGGCATCTATCTGCGGCAGCAAGATCTTCCCAGCGCCAAAATCTCTTACGTGCCGTGGTGGCTTGCACTCAGCGCGGTTGCATTTGCCACCATCGTTAGTTTGCTCGCCGGACTATATCCGGCTGCGCGGGCCTCGCGCCTGAACCCGGTGGACGCCTTGCGCTACGAATAATGGAGCGAATCATATTGCGTGGAAAACACCGCGGAACTTCGCTTAGACATCACTCGACGAACGGCAGGCCCACGTAATTTTCCGCCAATGTGGTGGCCGCCGCACGTGAACTGGTCACGTAATCTAGTTCCGCCAAGTGCAAATTGTGCGCGAAACCGTCCTCACCGGGAAATCGGTGCAACATGCTGGTCATCCACAAAGAGAATCGCTGTACCTTCCAGACTCGCCTTAAGCACTCCTGCGAGTAGCTCTCCAGCCGCGCACGGCTTCCCGTTTTGTAAAACTCCGCCAGTGCCCGCGCCAACACGCGGACATCCGCGACCGCCAAATTGAGCCCCTTGGCGCCGGTCGGCGGGACGATGTGCGCTGCGTCACCCAGCAAAAAGAGTCTCCCATATTGCATGGGTTCGGCCACGAAACCGCGCATCGGCGTGATGCCCATTTGAGTGATCGGCCCGTCCGGCAAATTCCAGTCATCGTTGGTGGCCATGCGCGTGCGCAGTTCGCTCCAGATGCGATCCTCGGACCATTCCGCTATTTTTTCGTCCGCCGGACACTGCAGATACAGCCGCGAAACCTCCGGAGAGCGCATGCTGAGCAACGCGAATCCGCGCTCGTGGTAGGTATAAATCAATTCCTCGGACGCCGGCGCGACGTTCGCGAGAATTCCGAGCCAGGCGAACGGGAATTCTCGTTCGTGAATCCGCAACACACTCTCGGGTATCGCCGCGCGGCAAATGCCGTGAAACCCGTCGCAACCGGCAATAAAATCACATCCCAGTGTCTGCGTCGCGCCGCACTGGCGAAACTGCACTTCAGGACTATTTTCTATTCCGGATATGCGAAAACCTTCCGCTTCAAACAACAGGGCACCGTCGTAGGCCATACGCGCGCCAATCAGATCCTTGAGCACTTCGTGCTGCGCGTAGATGGTGATGGATTTTCCGCCGGTCAGCTCCGCGAAATCGATGCGCTCGCGCTTCCCGGCAAAACCCAACTCGATGCCATGATGCACCAAGCCTTGCCGCGCCAACCGGTCACCGACTCCCATCTGCGTTAGGACATCAACGGTGCCCTGTTCGAGAACCCCGGCGCGCACGCGCTGCTCGACGTATTCCCTCGAACGGCTTTCCAGCACCACGGACTCGATGCCCTCAAGATGCAAGAGGTGCGCCAGCGTCAGCCCCGCCGGCCCCGCGCCAACGATCCCCACCTGCGTGCGCATCACAACTTCCCTCCGGCCCGCGAGCCGCAATTCTTCGGCATTGCAACGATTCAGACGAGGAGTTTAAACGACTTTCGCGGAGATAGCGGGGATTTACATCAACGCAGAAGTTTGCGCGCGGCGGTACCGCAAGGGATTCTCTTGGCGGGACTGTAAGCGTAGCTACCGGGAAGCGCTAATCCAAGGACCTGCCACTAAAACTACTTGCTCAATGCTATCCGTTTTTCTTGCGGTAGCGAGTTAGTCCGCTTTGCGCCAGGTCGCGTCGCGGTGATAGCTAGTCATGGCCGTCGCGATCTCTTTAGTCCGCGGACCGAGATCCTTTTCATATACCACGCCGTCCTGATTCACCAGAAAGGTCATCACGCCGGTCGAGCGGTACTTCGCCGGATAAGCCACAAACGCAAATCCGCCAGCGGACTTCCCGCCGCCCGCAAAACTTTGCGAGTGGCCAGTTGAGTGCGCTTCCGGTACGTTCAGAATCCGGAAGAAGTAGCCTTCAAACGGCTCCGGGCCGACACCAGCGCCCTCCGGATACCCCTCCGACGCGGCGGCGGCGACGAGCGGGCCAATGGGACTTTCCGGTTCACCCGCAGCGGCCTTCCAGTAGAGTCCGTTGTGCTTGTCTGGATCACTGAAGAATTTCTCGGCGTAACGGTTAGCAGCGTTGCCATCATGGGCCGTGGCGTGATATTCCTGTTGCGCATCCGCGAGTTCCCGGCACACCTGAATGACCGCCAGTTCATGCTTGCCGATTCTTCGATAGAGAATGGTCTGCTTGCCGGCAGCGGTATCGAAATACCAAACGGGACCTTCGTGCACCAGCGGGATGGGCATCGGCCAATTTTCCGCGCCAATGTACAAGGTAGTTGTGCCGTCCGGTTCCATCACCAAGCGATGCATCTGCTGGTATTTTTTCGCTATTTCCGCTCTACGATTCTTGTCCGCAATATCGTCACCGGAGGCCGCGATATCTTTGCCGTTCGGTCCCAGTATTTTCACCAAGGCTTCGGGACCGTCACTTTGCAGGGCCGCAATGAATGCGCTGCTCGCTTGGTCACAAGAATCAAAGGTTTGCTGACCGGGTTGGGGGCCAGCCATCGGACGAACCGACGATTTTTTTCCGGCCGCTGGCGCAGGAGCAGGGGACGATTGCGCAGCCGCTGCGTTGGCGAAAACTCCGAGGCCGAACACCAGCGCAACGAAACCAACGAGACCGCCCCTGCCACCCAAATGGGACTTCTTAAAACTCTGTCGCTCGAACATCATCGTCTTCCTCTCCATTCCGCTCTGTTCCGTTCGGTGCTGGGCGTTACGTGATGCAACTTATGCGTTAGTGCCGGCCACCACCGCCGCCTCTGGCTCCGCCGCCCCCACCACGCGCGCCACCGCCACCAAAGCCACCGCCACCGAAGCTGGAACGGCCGCGCGCCTCTTCAGCGCGTGCATCTCCTCCACGAGGGAGGCCCCCTCCATAGGCGCCACGCGAGCTGCCGTCACCTCTGGCTCCATGGTCATCGAAGCCACGCGCGCCGCGATCACCGCGCCCGCCATAGGCTGAGTTACCCTTCATATCCCCGTGAAAGTAGGCATTGCGGTTGTAAAACGCACGGCTCTGATAAGAGTATCGCCCGCCACCGTAGAGCAAACCTCGGTGGCCCCAGTCAAAACCCCAGGCATTCCAGCCCCAACCAAATCCGTAGAACGCCCCGATGCCAAAGCCGAAGCCAAACGAAAGATACGCCCCCGGACCCCACCAGGGATAAAAACCTGGCCAAAGGCCAACGGGGTAGCCATAGATCAACGTGGGATCGTATTCCGGTACATAAACCACTTGCGGATCGGCGGGTTGAATCACCACGTTCGAACCTTGGTCGGTCACGGTTTGTTGCTGCGTGGTTTTCAAATTGCCTGCGGCTTCCGCTTTTTGGCGCATGTACTGCACGGCGTCCAGCACCGCAGCAGACTGGTTGACATCCGCGTCGCCGAGTTCCGACGTCCAAGTAAGATTCTTGTCCAGATTCGCTAGTACGGAGGGAAACTGTGTTAACGCCTTCACGCTGGGATCCCAGTACTGCGAATCCACTGCCGCGCCCAGATCCTTACCAGTCAGGCCAGGATTTTCCTTGAGGAAGCGCTCCGCTTCGACAATCTGTGTGGGATAAGCGCACGCCGCAAGAATCTGCGCCACGAGTGCATCCGGGTATAGGGCAATGGGCGCGACCAACTCTTGCAATTGTTCCGGCGTCAACGGGGCGCCAATGGGTTGGTTCGCTGACGGCTCGCCACCTTGCGCGGCATAGACTGGGCCTGGCGGAGGGTCCTGATACGCACCGGCCCGCAATTCGCCGCCGGTCATGGCCACAGAGACCGCGCAGGCCAGAACGCCGGTTAAAGCCCGACTGAAAATCTTCGTTCTCATGATGACCCTCAAGTCCTGAGCACAAAAATTCGCTCATTGGTTTGATGTTCGAGCGCAGCAAGTTGATACCAACGAATTTTCATGAGATACGGCCATGTCCCGGTCTCGAAAAAGGGCCAATCCGCGGTTTCACTCCCCGTATGAGATCCAGATGAGATCACCCTAACCACCGGCGACGGAGGCGCGACAGGCAGATGCTCCTGGCGCAGGCTGGTCAGGTCGCCGTTAGCGGGCCGAATCGCTCAATGACTTCGCGGGGGATGGCTTGGCCGCGTATCCCGCGCGGCACGTCCGCAGCCCGCACCGTCCAAACGCGTGTCTCAAAACCTTCCACCGCCAGCACGTGGCCCTTATACAGGCGATGCTCGACAGCAAAGCTGCTGGTTCCCCATTTGGCAATTGCCGATTCGACCACCACGGTGTCGTCGAACGCGGAGGGCACCAGAAACCGCGCGTGCGCATCCACCAAGGGAATTCCCGCGATCTCGTACTTGCGCAACAATTCCTGCTTGGGCAAACCCGCATGTTCGAAAAGCGCGTTGGTGCACGCGTCAAAAAATTCGAAATAACGCGGGAAATACACGATGCCCAGCGGATCGCAATCGCCCCACTCAATATGAATGCTTCTCTTGTGTACCAGCATTTCTCGCGTCACCCCGAGCTCCGCAGGTTCGGAAGATTCTATCGCACCGCGTCATTTGAGAGCAGACCTTTCACCGGCCATGCGCTGCTTGCGCGGCGCGAGTAATATCCCTGCCTTCCGGGCACGCCACGCCGCATCTCGCAAAGTGGCGTGATTTATGGGATGGTTTCAGGTGAGCCCATGTTATGAACACCAGCCTCTTCGAGCTATTCAAAATTGGCATCGGACCTTCGAGCTCTCACACCGTGGGTCCGATGCGCGCCGCGAACCGCTTCGCGCATAGCCTGGAAGAAAACGGCTTGCTCGAACGCGTCACTCGTGTCCGCGTAGAACTGTTCGGCTCCCTGGCGCTCACCGGCATGGGACATGGCACGGACCGCGGCATCCTGCTGGGCCTGCTCGGCAAACAGCCGGATCAGGTGGATCCCGCTGCAATTCAAGGCGTCGTCGACGGCATCCGCCAGACGGAAACCATCGCGCTGCTCGAAAAGAACCTCGTCAACTTTAGGCACGAAGATCTCGTGTGGAACAAGAGCGGTTTGCTTCCCGGCCATTCCAACGGCATGCGTTTCGTGGCCTTAGGCGCGGGGAACGAAACTCTCGATATCCGTGAATATTATTCTGTCGGCGGCGGCTTCGTTCGCGAAGAAGGTCAGCAAGATTCCGCCAACCCCAAAGCGCCAGTTCCCTATCCCTTTCGCAGCGCCGCCGACCTGCTGGAGCTAGGCGAAAAACACCACCTGCAAATCCACGAATTGATGCTCGCCAATGAAAAAACCTGGCGTTCTGCTGACGAAATCGCGCAAGGCATCGCGCGCATCTGGCGCGCCATGCAGGACTGCGTCGCGCGCGGCATGGTCACCGAGGGCGAACTGCCCGGCGGTCTGCAAGTGCAGCGGCGCGCCCCGGGCATCGCGCGACGCTTGGTGAGCACGGAGCTTCAACGGTCGTCTCGGCCGGACGGCGAACCCGCGTTGCGGGTGGTCACCCAGGCGTTTGGCGATCCCTTGCAAGCGGTGGATTGGCTGAACGTTTGGGCCATCGCCACGAATGAAGAAAATGCCGCTGGAAGCCGGGTGGTCACCGCGCCGACCAATGGCGCCGCAGGCATCATTCCTTCGGTCGCGCACTATTACTTGCGATTTTTTCCGGGCACCGCGGAAGGCATCGAACGCTATTTCCTCAGCGCCGCCGCCATCGGCGTGCTGTACAAAGAAAATGCCTCCATTTCTGGAGCGGAAGTCGGGTGCCAGGGCGAAGTGGGCGTGGCGTGCTCCATGGCTGCAGCCGGCTTGGTCTCCGCGTTGGGCGGCACGAACGAACAGATAGAACACGCCGCGGAAATCGCCATGGAACACAATCTGGGCATGACCTGCGATCCGGTCGGTGGCCTGGTGCAAATTCCGTGCATTGAGCGCAATGCCTTTGGTGCGGTAAAGGCCGTGAACGCCGCGCGGATGGCCATGCAGGAAACCACCGAACACAAGGTCTCGCTCGACCAGGTGATTAAAACCATGTATCAGACAGGCTTGGACATGCAGACGCGTTACAAGGAAACCTCTCTGGGCGGCCTGGCACTCAACGTAATCGAGTGTTGAAACGGATGCAGTTTCCCTGCATCAAATGGGTGTCATACCCATCCCACAGGCCAGGTACAGAGAAATGCCAGAAGAACCAAAGGTAGAGTGCACGTTTACGGTCAAGCGTCCCTTCGGATGCATGGAGCTGTGGGCCGGCAACGAGAAAGCGCATCGCTCCATTGAGCTTGCCGGCCTGGAAGGCGACGTGATCGCCCTGCCCTCGGGCGCGGATCATGGCGGCGATCTTTCCGCGGTCTTTTCCTGCACGGACGACGTGGCCCGCGTGGTGCTGGCCGACTGCGTTGGCCACGGCTACGAAGCCGCCGCGGTGGCTCGCCATGTGCACCATCTGTTGCACAAATTTCGCGACATTCGCGACACTGCCGGTCTACTCGAAGCGCTGAACGATGAGTTTACGCTTTCCACGGAAGCCAGCGACGGTCCGCTGCGCCTCACCACGGTGGTAACCGGAACTTTTGATGGTAAGACCGGCGTGTTCACCTTTGCATACGCCGCGCATCCCAGGATGTTTTTATGGCGCGAAGAACAGCGCCAGTTGCTAGAGATCGGTGACGGCCTCGAAAATCTTCCGCTGGGATTCATCACGGGCGAAAAATACTTGGAACAAAGCGTCCGCCTGGCGCCAGGCGACGCCATCTTGGCCTTTTCCGATGGCGCCACCGAAGTGGAATCGCCGGAGGGCGAACAGCTCACTCCCTCGGGACTGTCCTCGCTAGCACAGTCCGTGGCTGGCAGTCTTCCCGAGCCTCTAGTGCTGGGAGAATTTTCCAAGGCCTTACTAGCCGCGATAAAAAATTATCACGGCGCGGAGCGGGAATTAGCGGACGACATCACGCTGCTCACCATGCGCCGGGTTAATCTGTAGTTTCGCCGCACAACGCGAATTTGCGCGCCATGCGAATCGCATCTAAGATTTTGCGGCCGCAACCTCGAACCTGCCGATCGTATTGCTTGTCAGTTTTGCGCCGAGGCCGAGGCAGCCGCCTGCGGCTGCGGTGGGTGTTCCGCAAAGTACTGCTCGATGCCGGCGCGGGCTTGGCTGGTTCCGCGTGAGATGTTCTTATCGAGCGCCGCAACCACAGACGCGGCATCTTTCCCGCTGACCGGCTCGTCCTGATGATAGGAATAACTCCACACCGTCGTTCCTGTCTTGGTTTCGCGCAATTCCAAGTCCATGCTCACTCGTGCCAATACGGCACCCGACTTTTCGGTGGGATCCACTTCTTTGAAGTCGTATAACCGGCCGCGTAATACGTAGTCACTGTGGAAGCCACTGCGCAGCGGATAGACTTCCTTGAATCGCATGCTGCCGCGCAACTCGCGAAGCAGCATCTCCTGAATCATCGCCGTGGGTGGTTCGGCCCAGCGCTGATAGAGGTACAGGCCCATGCCCTCGTTGCTGCTGCCATACACGATGCGATCCTGGGTATACAACGGCGCCGCGCCAATCACTCCAATCAAAATGGTGACGGGATATGGTTCTGTTGTGCTCGCCGGAGCCAGCGCTGGCGGGTTGAGCTGATAGAAGTGGATCGGCCGCGGACTGCCGCAACTGGAAACGCTCATGGCAATGAGCAAGAAAAATCCAGCGAGCGCGGTCGCCTGAAGATACCGACGCCGCCGATTGGCGAGGTCTTGCGTCTCGCGGACAACGTCTCGCGTTGCACGCAAATCGGACTGCAGGCTGCTTGGACTGGCCAGCATGTGCGTTTCTCCCACGTTAGCGCTGCTCTCCCGGCTTGTGGTCCGGTGGATTGGTAATGCGAATCAAGCTATACGGCCGGGTCTTGATGGTATCGGTGAACTCTCTCAGGTTTTCCGTAACCGCACGGAGGTTATCGAGCAGCTCGTCGATATTTTCCGAATTGGCGTCTAGCGTGCTATTCAGCCGTCCGACCAGTTCGTTTGCTGAGCTCAACGTCTGCCGCATTTGCAAAATCGCCTTGTGTAAGTCCGGGCGGTTTTCCGTAATCGTGGCGTCCAGGTGATCGAGGGCCTGATTCGCTTTCACCGTAGTGGTCTTGAAGTCGTCGATCACAGGCTGCATCTTGACCACCAAGTCATCGACGTGTGTCAGCGTGGAGCGAATCTTCGGGCGGTCTTCTTCCAGCATGCCGCGCGTCGTAGCCAGCGCGGCGGAAAGATTGTCTCGATTCCGATCGTTCAGCAGATCGTTGACTCGCGCTATCGTTACTTTCAATTCCTGAGCGCGCTCGTTCACCGTGCCCATCAGTTGCTTGGCTTGCGGCGCAAGCTGGTTGATGCTGTCCGCCAGCGCGCCAAAATCGGTGTAAGGGAGAGCAGGCAGCGTTGAGCCCGATGGCGCCGCCGGGGCCGGTTCCTGATTCGGCACCAGCTCCAGGTGATTGTCGCCCAGCGGACTGAAGCTCAATATTCTTACGTGGGTATTGGTCTTGACGGGCACATCGGGCTGCACGCTGAAAATCATTTCCATCTGCGTCGGGTCTTTCGGGTTGATCCGCAGTTCTTCGACGCGCCCAACTTTGTTTCCGCCGCCGGCGTAACGTACCGCTGATCCTGGTTCTAGTCCGCCAGCGAACGCCACGAAAGTTTTGTACCGCGTGTTGGAACTCGCGAAAACTCCGCTGAGCGATAAACCGGTGGCCACCAGAATGCCCACCGCAATGATCACGAACAGTCCGACGAACGCTTGTTCTCGCTTAGGTTCCATACTTCCCTCTCTGCCCCTCCGGCTTACTCCCCCGACTGCCTCGCCACTGCGCCATGTAACTGCTTCCTAGCGATTCGGCCGACGATGCGTGGCTGTCAACATCTGCAGATAATCCATTTCCTGCTCGACTTCCGGTTCCGCAACGCGATCAAAAAATTGCCGCACACGCGGCAGCGGATTCGCTTTCATTTCCGCGGGCGTACCCTGCGCAATAATCACGCCCTTATCGATATACACCATCTGGTCGGCGATTAGGAACGCGCTGGCCAGTTCGTGCGTCACCACGATGATGGTCATGTGAAACGCCTGCTTCAACTCCAAAATCAACTGGTCGATGCCCGCGGCGATGATGGGATCGAGTCCCGCCGAGGGCTCGTCGAAAAACAGAATTTCCGGATCCATCGACAGCGCCCGCGCCACCGCCGCGCGTTTTTTCATTCCGCCGCTCAACTGCGCCGGAAAGTAATCCTCGAAGCCTCCCAGACCAACCTGCTCGAGTTTCAGCCGCGTCATGATTTCGATCGTGGAGTCTTCCAGCCTGGTGTGTTCGCGCAGCGGCAGGCCGACATTTTCTCCTACGGTCATCGACCCGAACAACGCCCCGCTCTGAAAAGACATTCCCATTTTTCTGCGAATTTCGTCCAGATCGTCGTCAGAAATGCTCGCCAGATTTTTGCCCTTCAGCCAGATCTCTCCGGAACTAGGCTTCTCAAGCCCCACCAGCGTACGCAGCAGCGTACTCTTTCCCGAGCCGGATCCCCCGAGGATCACCAGGGTCTCGCCCCGCTTCACTTCCATGTTTACGCCATGAAGAATTTCGCGGTCGCCGTAGCTCACTCGCAGGTCGTGCAGCGAGATCATCACGTCGGAATCCGCATTGGCTATCGGGTTAGGCATTTTCTCCACGCATCGCGAACTGCAACCTCAAAATTATATGCCTCCGGCAAAGAAGAATAGCGAAGTGAATATCAAATCGACCACCACCACCAGAAAAATCGACATGACCACCGCTGCGGTAGTGGATTTACCGACCGATTCCGCGCCCTGTCCAGTGGCTAGGCCCTCGCTGCAACCCACCGCGGTAATCGTCATGCCGAACATTACGCTCTTGATCAGCCCGGTGACAATGTCTCGCATAAACAGCGCAGAAACCGAAGCGTGCATATACGCGACAAACGTGAAGTCCGCTTTCGCCACGCCGAATAGTGAACCACCTAAAATTCCCATGAAATTCGCCCAGATCGTCAGGCAGGGCAGCATAAAAATCATGGCTAGAAATTTTGGCGTGACCAGAAATTGCACCGGGCTGATAGCCATCGTTTCCAGCGCGTCAATCTCTTCGTTCACCTTCATAGTGCCAATTTCCGCGGCGAACGCCGACCCAGAACGCCCAATCACCACAATCGCGGTGATGAGCGGGCCCAGTTCGCGGGTCATGGTAATCGCCACGGCATCCGCTACGAAATGAATGGCGCCGAATTTCTTCAATTCGTACGCGCCCTGAATGGCAAGGATCAATCCGATAAAAAAAGTGATCAGGCTTAGTACCGGCAGCGCGCGCACGCCCACTTCCATGGCTTGCGAGAACACCCGTTCCAGTCGCAACGGCTTCCCACGAAACGGCGACACAAACGCGTAGTACGCCGCCTGGCTCGTGAGCCGCGCCAACGCGCCCACGTACGCCAGTATGTCGATAACTCCGCGACCGATCTGCTCGGCGAATTCCAAGGGATTTGTGCAGGCTGGCGTGGTAGCCGAACGCTACCGCTTAAGCCAGCGCTTGCTCCTCATTATCATGGATTTCGAAAATTTTGATCAGGCGCGAGAGCTGTAGGACTTCGCGTGCGCCTTTGCTCAGTCCCACCAGCGCAAAGCGCATTCCCGTGTCCCGCGAAGCCTTCAGTCCCTCAACCAGCGAGGCCACGCCCGAACTGTCGATATAGCGCACGGCGATAAGATTGACGATCACGCGTGGCGTGCGTTTTTCTTTCAGTTCGCGCAGCAAAACTTTGCGCAGATCGGGCGAGGAACTTAGATCGATGTCGCCAGTGATGTCGAGAATCGTAGCTTCTCCAACGAACCGCTCAACGATCTTCAATACGCGCTCCTTGGGGTTCCCGACGCCTGGGGGCGTCAGCGCAGACACTTTACCAGAAGCGGAGCAATTGCGCAGGAATTCTACAAAAGTCCTATAGAACGGGGTACGCCACTAGAAGTCCAGCAGGAGAGGCGCGAATCTGTAGCGGCCGTCTTCTGTTTACCCCGAGCTCCGAGGGGAGGCGGTCGCTTTTCCGCTGCGCGTTGCGGGCGAATGCTACAACGGCGCCTTGCGCAATCGCAGGGCGTTCGCAATCACCGACACCGAACTAAAGCTCATCGCCGCGCTGGCAAGCATGGGACTGAGCAGCCAGCCGAACAGTGGATAAAAAACGCCCGCGGCGATAGGGATTCCCAGCGCGTTGTATAGAAAGGCAAAAGCTAGATTCTGTCGAATATTACTGATCGTAGCTTTGCTCAAATGCCGCGCGCGCAAAATCCCGCGCAAATCCCCCTTGAGCAAAACGATGCCGGCGTTTTCGATGGCCACATCCGTGCCGCTGCCCATCGCAATGCCAACGTGCGCGGCAGCCAGGGCCGGCGCGTCGTTAATGCCGTCGCCAGCCATAGCGACGACGCGCCCTTCACCGCGCAAACGATCGATCACTTCCGCTTTTTGTTCCGGCCGAACTTCGGACTCCACCTCTTCAATGCCGACCTCCCGCGCCACTGCACTAGCAGCTTCACGGCGGTCCCCCGTAAGCATCACGATGCGCAAGCCTTGCGCACGTAATTCGCGGATGGCCTCCGGCGTAGCGGCCTTCACCTTATCGCGCAGCGTCAGCCGCGCATACGCCACGCCGTCGACGGCTACAAATATAAACGTCCCCACCAAAGCCGCAGACGCGTTACCCGCCGCACCATCGCTTTCCGAGACGGTGATTCCCTGCTCCTTAATGAACCGCGACGCGCCCGCGACAACTCGGTGCCCGCTGACCGTCCCCGAAACGCCCCCGCCGGCGGTAGCGCGAAATCCTTCGACATTTTGCAGCGAAATATTTTTCCCCTGTGCGGCACGCACCACCGCGCGGGCCAGCGGATGTTCGCTGTGACTCTCGACGCTGGCGACCAGCGCCAGCACTTCGTCAGTCGTCCAGCCGCCGGAGCTATCCAGCAATTGCACATCGGTCACCTCTGGCTTGCCTTCCGTGAGCGTCCCCGTCTTATCGATCACCAGCGTGTCCACTTTCGCCAGCGTCTCTAGCGCCTCGGCGCTGCGCACCAGCACGCCCGCCGCCGCGCCTCGTCCCACCGCCACCATGATCGACATCGGCGTAGCCAATCCCAACGCGCATGGGCAAGCGATAATCAGCACCGCCACGGCGGCCACCAACGCGTGCGCCAGTCGCGGCTGCGGACCAACCGCCGCCCACACCGCGAACGCCAGAATCGCCGCCGCCACCACCGCCGGCACAAAATAACCCGCCACCCGGTCCGCCAGACGCTGCATCGGCGCGCGACTCCGCTGCGCTTCGCTGACCAGTTTCACAATCTGCGCCAGCGTAGTCTCGCTGCCCACGCGCTCCGCCTCCATCACAAAGCTGCCGCTGGTGTTCAGCGTGCCGCCGGTGACGCGGTCGCCCACGCTCTTTTCCACGGGCAGCGATTCGCCAGTGACCATCGATTCGTCCAGCGCGCTCGCCCCCTCGCGAATCACCCCATCCACCGGCACGCTCTCGCCGGGCCGCACCCTCACGCGATCCCCCGCAATAATCTGTTCCAGCGCAACGTCCTGCTCCCCGCCGTCAGCGGAAATTTTATGCGCCTGCTTGGGCGCGAGATTTAGCAACGCCCGAATCGCGCCGCTGGTTTTCTGCCGCGCCCGCAGCTCCAGCACTTGCCCCAGCAGCACCAGCGCGGTGATCACTGCCGCAGCTTCAAAATAAACCGGGACAGCACCATGCATGTCGCGAAACGACGCCGGAAATATCTGCGGAAACGCCGTTGCTACCAGGCTATCGAGGTACGCCGCGCCCGTGCCCAGTCCGATCAGCGTAAACATGTTCGGGCTGCGATTCACCAGCGAAGCCCAGAAGCGCTCAAAAAACGGCCAGCCGCACCACAACACCACGGGCGTGGCTAACCCGCATTCCAGCCAGTGCAGCGCACCGTTCGCCGCGCTGGAATGAATATTCAGTCCCAGCATCGGCGCCAGCATCTCGCCCAGCATCGCGACCACGAGCAGCGGCGCGGACAACCCGACAGCAACCCAAAACCGCTTGCGCATCGATTCGTATTCGGGATCGGACTGCTCCTCACCTGCCACCATGTCCATAGGCTCCAGCGCCATCCCGCACTTAGGACATGCGCCCGGCCCCAGCCGCACAATTTCGGGATCCATCGGGCAGGTGTAACGAAGTGCCTCTCGCGAACCGGTCGGAGCGATGTCTGAAGCCGCGAGTTCAGCGCCAGCAGATTTTTTCTCTGCAACCGGAGCATGCAGATGCGCACGCGAATCAGCAATCTCAGTCCTGAGAATTTTCTCCGGCTCAGCAGAAAAACGTTCGAGGCACCGCGCCGAACAGAAATAAAACTTTTCGCCGGCATACTCAGCCGCGCGCGCCGTCTTTTGCGGATCGACCATCATCCCGCAAACCGGGTCCTTCACGCGCACCGGCGCAACTGAGGCAATTGGCCCGGGAGCACCCGGGAGCGGAGAACTACCAGAATCAGCCATAGAAACATATTAGATGATTCCGGTCGCCTTCGCGGCGCATCGGGAAGTCTCTAGCGTGAGATAATGCAACTTGTCACGCGAACCTTGACTGAAGATCGCCCACGCAGTTTCGACAAAATGACCTCTACCAGGCTTGCGTTCGTCGAAACACTTCGTCGACTGCCGCTCTTTACCGACCTGTCTGAAGCGGAACTGTCCCTGATCGCCGAGAACGTAAGCCGTCTCCACTTCGATGAGGGAGCAATAATTTTTGCCGAGGGCGACCCGTGCAACGAGCTACTGATCGTTGAAGAGGGTACCGTCAAGATCATCAAATCTTCGTTGACTGGCAGACAGCAACTCCTGGGAATCGAACGCAAAGGGAGCTCACTCGCGGAGGTGGCCGTGTTTGACGGTGGCCGCTATCCAGCCAGCGCCGAGGCCGCTAGCCCGACGATTTTATTGCGCCTATCGGCGGATACGTTTCGCGACATCTGCCTGAAAAACCCGGAAATGGCACTCAAGGTGTTCAAGGTTCTCGGGCACCGATTGCGGCATCTGGTCGGTCTCGTAGAGGACCTGTCTTTCTCGACGGTTCGTAAGCGCCTTATCGCGCACTTGGTTCGATCAGCGGAGACCACCGGACAGAAGACTGCCGAGGGCATTCAATTTCAATTGACGGAGAATAACGAAGAACTCGCCGTGCGCCTCGGTACGGTTCGCGAACTAGTTTCCCGAAACCTCGGCCGCTTGCACGGAGAAAATCTAATTCACATGAGCAGGCGCACCGTCACTATCCCCAATCTCACCGCAATCCGCGATGAAATGGTCCGCGGCGAATAAGAACGTCGTCTTAACTATATTTTTTCTGGTGGCCGTGACTTAAGTCATCGCCGGCATTCCCGGGAATTACTACTCTGAGGTCCGCGCTTTCTACCGTCACTTGGAGGATCGAATGCCCTACGTAATTGCCGAGCCGTGTGTCGGCGTGAAGGACACGGCCTGCGTGGATGTCTGCCCCTGCGATTGCATCCATCCGCGTAAAGACGAAGCCGAGTTTTCTGCCACGCCGCAGCTTTACATCGATCCCGATTGCTGTATTGACTGCGGTGCCTGTATCCCGGTCTGCCCAGTGTCGTCGATCTTCCCGATCGAGGATCTCCCGAAACAGTGGACCGGCTTCGCGGAAGTGAATGCGCGCTGGTACGGCGATAAATCCGCCCAACGGTAAAAAAACGAGCCGGACAGAATAGGGCTGTCGCGCCGGCCTCAATGGACAGGCGCTGGAACCGTAACAGGCACGGGAGGCGTAACACACGTCGGCGGCGTGAACAGCTGCAAGTTCTGCGCCTTCCAGCGCATCGCCGCAAAAATGCGATTCCGCCCGCTCGGATGATCGAAAAAGAAAAATTCCTCCATCGGGTCAGGATTCATCTTGCGGTACTCCCCCAGATGAATGGCGGCCTGCGCAAAGCCGTCGGGTTGCCGGCTGGCATTCAGTCCGTACATGTCGGCTTCGCCTTCGTTGGTGCGCGTCTGCGTGTTCAGGATCGGCGTTAGCACAAAGAAAAAGATCGAACCCATGAGGAACACCAATGGCAGAACCGCCACATCTGTGATCCCGCGAATCTGCCATCGTTCGCCCCAGCGCTTCAGGGACCACTCCACGGACCAGCGTAGAAAACCGAACGCCGCCACGATCACCACAAAAAAGAAAATCGTGTCCTTCGGAATATGATGCAAAACGTAGTGCCCCATCTCGTGCCCCATCACGGACTGAATTTCCGGCAGCGAGCCGCGCCGCAGCAGATTGTCGTTGAGCGTGATGCGCATCGTCTTACCCAGTCCGCTGACATTCGCGCTCATCCGCGTGCTCTGCCGCGACGCGTCGATCTCAAACACTTTGTCTACTGCAATCCCGTTCGCATGCGCCATGCTAAGAATAGGATCGGTGATGCGGGCGTCGTCGAGAGGCTTGATCGTATTGAAGATCGGGAAAAGGTATACCGGGGAGATCAACACCACGAAGGCCATGAATACGATGGCCACTACCGCGCCCCAAATCCACCACGTGCGCGGCAAACGGCGCACCACGCGGAGCAGCAGGATAATCGCAATGCCGCCGATAATGAAACCAACTAACAGCTCTTTCGCCTGGTCCCCGAGCCATGGCCCAAACGTCTGCGTGGCGAGTCCATACTTACGCTCGCGGAAGTACCCTTCGTAGACCGCCAGCGGAAACCCAAGAACCGTGCTTCCCACAAGAAATTGCGCCCAATAAATCAGCGTCTGCAGCGGCCGGAATCGCGTGACGCGTTCCGCCGCGTCCCGCATCCTCGCGGACCAGCGAAACTGCAAAAACATAATATTGATGATTGCGCCGCACAGAAAATCCCACAGGATTAACCAATACCCGCCTTCGAAATAAGCATCGGAACGCGAGCGTGCCTCTTCCGGGATCTCTGCCAGATACGCGTTCGTAGCCGCCACCGCGTCGAAATGATCCGAAGGCTGCGCCGCCAGCGGCACCTCGAGCACCGAAGGCATCGCCGTCGCCGGCTTTGCCCCCGGTCCGGGCGCATCTTGCCCATGCGCCGCTGCCCCAAAAAAACACAGGGCGATAACGAGCGCACTCACACAAAAAACGTTTCGAGAAAACATCCACAGGGTCGTACGGCGCAATTCATCCTTCCAATTGGTGTTTGGCCGAAACGGTACTTCGAGACATCGCATCATTAAGAAGTGCTCCAATGAAATCCCGCATCCGCAACTCTTCGGCGTGCGAACGAGATCATACCTCTGATTTATCTGCGCTCAAGGATACGAGTGACGTAGCGCGAAAGTTTCCTTGCTTCAGAACGAAAGGCTGGACGGAGCGCGCCAAGCGTAAGCAAAACGCCCAAGGAAGCCGAAATTTGGCGGGGCTGGTATAATGCCCTGCATGACGCTCCTCGAAATCACCTATCAGTTGCAAACCCCACTCACCCCGCAGCAGCTCGGCCACTTGGGTGAGTTTGCCAACACCTACGGCTTGCGCCGCTTTCGCGTTGACGAAGCCAAGAACCACTTGTCTTTTGAATACGACGCCTCGCGCTTGAAAGAAACGCAGGTCATGCACGTTCTGCGCGCCGCGAAAATCCCCGTCACCGGCAAAATCGCAGCCGTGGTGGGCAGCACAACCGATCCACTCCCCCTTGAACCAGCCGCCCTAACCGTCTCCCGCGAGTCCTGAGCCGCGTTCCGACGGGAGCGCCGACTGAAGCGCCACAACGAGCCTCACTGCTAAAACCGTCAACGAGCCTAGCGATGGCACGCCTTTGTAGGTGCCGGACTTCACAGGCTGCGGAAAAAGTCAGCCCATTTGCAAATTTGTCCCCGGCGTGGGGCCCTGCGGCTTCCGAGGCTGCGCCTTTTTCGTTGTGCTCTACCTGCCGGCTTCCCGTGACCGCGCTTCCTTTCCGAAACGCGGGTTTATGCCGGCATTAGTTTCGCCAGTCGCACCAAATTCGCGGCGGCGGCATACAAGCGAAACTGCCAGTCCACCCGCCGGCGCCCGCGTAATTTCGTTTTCCGCAGCCCCGCCGAACTTTTGATCCAGGCAAAAATCTTCTCCACCAGTTTGCGCTTTCCTTGGCTGATCGCGAATCCCGGATCTTCCCGCTCGCTCGGTAACAGCCAGTTCTTGCTCAGTGCCGTCTCTTTCTCGTACTCCGCAATGTGCGGCACGATGCGCAACGCGCGCAACCTGGTGATGAATTCCTCGGCCTGATAACTCTTGTCCGCTGCCAGCGTCAGGCGTTTTTGCTGCGCTGTTCTTGCCACCGTCGCCACCAGCTCCTCCGCGGCTTCTCGTTCCGCTCTATTTCCTGCACAGGTCACGCACGCTTGCACCACCAGTCCGTTACGATTTTCCATCAGTACGTGTCCCAAATAGCTCGCTTTGACTTCTCCCGCCACGCTTTTCTTATACAAGCGCGCCTCCGGATCGCTTTTGCTCTCGTGCGTGTCCCGCAGCAATTTCTGCCCTTTGTTCCCGCTGCCACGACTCGGCGGCGGCTGCTTCTCCTGAAAACTTCGCCGGTTGGCCCACACTTCGATCAGCGTTCCATCCACCGTGAAATGTTCGTCCGATAGCAGCCCTTGCTGCGCGGCCTGCTCCAGCACCTGCTCGAAAAAGACCTGCGCAATTTCCCCCTCCAGCAGCCGATCGCGGTTCTTGGTGAACACCGTCACGTCCCACACCGCGTCGTCCGCCGGCAGCCCCACAAACCAGCGAAACAGCAAGTTGTAGTCCAGCTGCTCCATCAGCAGCCGTTCGCTCCGCACGCTGTAAAAA
Organism: uncultured Acidobacteriota bacterium; assembly: GCA_963838265.1. GTDB lineage: Bacteria > Acidobacteriota > Terriglobia > Acidiferrales > UBA7541 > Acidiferrum. The sequence continues at coordinate 325,033 of CAWIQN010000012.1, read as the reverse complement.
GCCTGCAACAACAACGCCCGCAGCAACCGTTCGGGTGCAATCGAGGGCCGCCCCATGGGCGAATATAGTTTTGCAAATAGCGGCGACATGTTCTGCAACGCCGCCTCCGTCATCCGCCGCACCCGCCGTAACGGGTGATCTTCCGGTACCCGCTTCTCCAGTGAAATGTAACTGAACATGCCTTCTTGCTGATCATCGTGTCCGCGCATGTGCTCTTAGACGCCGCGCCTCGCTCACCGGTAACCATCTCCACCACTTTTTCCGCAGCCTGTGAAGTCCGGCGGACTCAGCCACGCGCCACACCTGTTCCGTTGCGCCAGCGCAGCAGTTTCAACCAGCAGTTGTAGCGGCGGGTCTTCAGACCCGTTCTTTTGACTTTCGATTTTCTAGGGCACGGAAGCGCCAAACACCATGCAAGTCTTAGTTGGCAAGCGGCGGGATCTGGATCCCCAACAAAAAAAAATGGGCTCCCGCTTGGGATCGGGAGCCCTGGAAGGCGCGTTCCATTGCCAGTGTCGTTTTCACACCGGCGCGTGGGGTCATCCATCCTAGCTTCCCTCTCAGAGGCAGGTGGGAACGGCAGGTAAAAAGTGTCAAGCAAGCCCCTTCCCCCTCGCTTGCCGCTCTTTACAAACCGTCATTTGAAACGCGCCTACGCAGGGGACTTATGCACGGCGCACGCCAATCTGCCTACGCCCCTTCTCCTTGCGTAAGTGTATTCATATCTAACATTTATGAATTCTTCTGTCCGGGCCTTCAGCCGCCACACAGCCCTTCGGTACCGTTTCGGATTCCCGCCCGGTCCGACTCGGGAACCGCCTCCCGCGCCCTTCGCGGCCGACCTCGTCCTAGAACTCTAGTAACACCCTCCCGTCCAGCTCCGTTCTATCGGTTTTTTTTGCCACCCGCGCCAAACTCTCCGCATGGTTGCCTCTCTCCAGCGCCCCATCCAGCACGCTTCTCAAACTCCAATCGTGCGTCGGACCCCGCGCTGGAAGCGTGCGTTCGCGTTCCTTCTTCTCGATTGTGCAGTTGCCCTCGTCGCCTGGTCCTGGCCAGTCTTGGCGGACACTTCCGGCGCGCTACGCAACCCGCAGCCGGCGGTATGCTATTGCGCATGCGCTGAGGCCCATGTCCACGGCGGCTGCGCCAAAATGTGCGAGCTAAAGAAGTACGCTTCGCGCTGGTGGGCCACCTCCTGCGCCAAGCCTCACGCCCACGCCCCCGCCAACAATTCCGGCACCGGCCCGCGCCTCCCCCACCCCGATCACGCCGAACACGCCCAACTCTAACCGCCGCATCTTAAATATTTTGCCAGATCTAAAGATTTCTGTTGACAACCGCATCACTACTCTTGTAAGATATCACCGTAAAGAACTGTGCCCCGCCTCGAGGCCAAATCACTGACGAACAACAAAACGTGGCTCGGGACGCCCGGACGTGCTCGTTACCACTTGTGCAACAAAAACTCGCTCTAACTCCAGCAAAATCAACACTTGCGAAAGGTTGTGAAAACACAGCTACTTAAAGTCCCTTTGTTTTCACATCCTTTCGCGATTCCCGGGCCCCCAGTCTTGCACACTGATCCCCCTCGCTCGGCCAGCGCCAGACCTATTCACCGAGTAGCTTCGCCAGTATTTCCGGGATCTCGAAGATGGCTTGATTGTTTAGCGCAGCCACATTCTTGCGGAACTCCGCCAGCTTGGCGGGCTCCAGCATTTGCCGCGCGCCGGCTACCACCTGCTTAAAGTTATCGAGCACGATCCCGACGCGTTTTTCTTTCACCCATTCCGTGTTGTACCGCTCTTGCGGAAGCGTCCAGGCGTTGCATTCCACCAGCACCGGCAGCCCTTTCACCATGGACTCCGCGATGCTCCCCGGCCCAGGCTTGCCGATCAAAAAGTCCGCCGCGCGCATGTACTTCGGCACTTCCTTCGTGAATCCCACGATGTGCACCGGCATTTTCCATTTCCGCCCGCGCAGCTTGTTGGCGAGCTCCTCGTTCTTGCCGCACATCAGGATCAATTGCAGTTGCAGGTTAGCGGCATCCAGCCGCTCGGTAATGTCATACATCACCTTCGAGCCGTGCCCGCCAAACAGCATGATCACCGTGGGCGACTCCGGCAGAAGTCCCATGCCGCGGCGCAGTTCCACAGGATCAGAATTGTCCGGCTCGTAAAAGTCAGGGCGCAAAATCATCCCGCTGGTCTGAAAAATGTGCGCCGCGTCATGTCCCATCGCGCGCGCCTGCTCCACAGCTTTTTCCGTCCCGGCGATTACATGCTGCTCCTTGATTGGCTCGATCCAGAAGCGCGGCGGGTAGTCGGCTAGGTCGGTAATCAGCGTAACGAACGGACGCCCAGGATTGGTCGCCTCCCAGCTCTCCGCGATCTCGCGATTAAAGTGTGGAATCACCGAAATCAGCATATCCGCCGGCTTTTCGCGCCACGTCTTCGCCAGCAGCTTCACCATCGGACCGTGGAACAGCCGAATCGTAAGCTGCAGCACCCGCAGGAGTTGCGTGGCGCCAAGCGTCCAGCCATTCTGCAGAATAATGTTGTACTGCTCCTGAATGCGGATGCCCGTAAGCTTGCGCAGCACGTCCAGGTGGTCCGTAAGATCTTGGAATTGAACAAGTTCCACCTGCCACGCTCGGTTCTGCCGGGCTATGATGGTTTGCAGCGCAATCGCCGCGTTACGGTGGCCTCCCCCAGCATCGTGAAACAAAATGAGTATCTTCTTCGTCGATTTATTGAGAGCGGGCTCTATCGAAGGGTTGTGGGCTTGGCTCATATGCGGGATTGTGACACACAGATGAAGCGCCCCTCTAAGAGCATGCTGCATACCATGTGGATAAACAACTAAGCCCCTTGTGTTCAAGCAGTTCCGAGGGTACATTCACGGAGGTTTCGTCACCTCTTCATGTCTTGTTCATATCCAAAATCTATAATCCTCATCATGCGATGCGACCTTCATATCCATTCGGTTGCTTCCGGCATGTGCACCACTCCGGGCCTGGACCGCATTTCCCTGGAGTCCTACAACGACCCCATCCAAATCTACAACCGCCTGAAGCAACTAGGAATGTCGGCGGTGACCATCACCGACCATGACTCCATCGATGCCGTGGAAGCCCTGCGCAAATATCCGGACTTCTTCCTAAGTGAAGAAGTCACCGTGCGCATGCCCACCGGCACGGAAATGCACCTCGGCGTTTACAACATGGCGGAGCGCGACCACCTGGAAATTCAGCGTCGCCGCAAGGATTTCCTCTCCTTATTGATGTACCTCACGGAACGAAAACTGTTTTTCAGTGTCAACCACGTCTTCTCCGGCCTGACCGGGCGCCGCGAAGCAGAAGACTTCAATTGGTTTGCCTCCTACGTCCCCGCGTATGAAACGCGCAACGGCCAGATGTGGCCGGAGGCCAACGCCAGCGCGGCGCGGCTAGCCGAGCGCCTGGGCAAAATCGCCATCGCGGGAAGCGACTCGCACACCATGGCCGGCGTGGGCCGCACCTTCACCGAAGTGCGCAGCGCGCGCACGGTGGACGAATTCTTCGCCGGCCTGCGGGCCGGACGCGGCGTGGTGCACGGGCAGCACGGAAGCCTTGCCCGCCTGACCGCAGACGTCTTTCGCATCGCCAAATACGTAATCGAAGAAAAACCGGCGCTGCTGGCGGTTCTGCCCTTTACCGTCTTGATTCCGTGTATCACCGCGGGCCATTGGCTGAACGAAATGCGCTTCTGCAAGCAGTGGACGACAGCGCTGGAAAATGGCGCAGCCCGCCCGCGCATGCTCTGGGACGTGGACGCCACCTTCGGCGCCACCCTGGCGAACTAAGCGCGCCTTTGTAGCGGCCGCCTTCTGAGGCGGTCGCCTTTGGTATGAGGTGGTGGCCTCCGCACCGTTAGAGGCAATCACCTTTGGGGTCGTATGAGGTGGTGGCCTCCGTATCTTAGAGGCAATCGCCTTTGCACCAAATGAGGTACCGCGATGGCCATCGCACGGACCGTCTCACGCAACCTTTCGCGCAATCTATGGGGTTACATCGAACGCCGCGATATTCGCGTGATGCGGCGTTTGAACCGCTGGCGCGCGCCGCGTTGGATTCGCTACTGGATGATTGCCGCAACCCGCGCCGGAGATGGCTGGCTGTGGTACGGCTTGGGCGCTATGCTCTTGATCTACGGCGGAGCACAGCGATTTGAAGCGGTAGGTTCGGCAACCACAGCGGCTCTTACCGGCGTGCTGGTGTTCAAGACCATCAAAAAAATTAGTCAGCGCCCGCGTCCCTGCCAGCTCGAGCCGCACTGCTGGTCAAAAGTTTTGCCGCCAGATCAGTTTTCGTTCCCCTCCGGCCACACCATGACGGCATTCTCCGTAGCCCTGGTAGTCAGCTACTTTTATCCGTCCCTAGAAGGCGCACTGTTTTTCCTGGCCATCAGCATCGCCGTCTCGCGCATCGTCCTCGGCATGCATTTTCTAAGCGACGTCCTCGCGGGCATCGTCCTGGGCGTAGCGCTGGGCTGCGCCGCAATCACCGCCTTCGCCTCCATGGGCCTGGTGTAGGCTGTTTTGGAGTGCGGTTTACCCTGAGCGCTTTGCGCGAAGGGCTTGACGCCGCTTTGCGGCTGTTGCAATTTCCGGGCGCAAGCAAACGGTGTCAAGCCGCCGTAGTTCTAAAACACTCCGGCTGGTGACTCCGTTTCGCCGCAACCTTCTTCCACAATTCAAGTTGCATCTGCGTTCTAATAGTCGGTAGTCTTTTCGCCACGCTGTTAGCCTTCTTTAATGGCGGAGAATTGCGGGTTGCGTTTTGCCGAAGAAAATAATTTTGGAAATTAGTGTCGAGAGCCTCGCCGGGGCCCAGGCCGCCGAACGCGGTGGCGCGTCACGCCTGGAACTCTGCAGCGACCTCAGCGCCGGCGGCGTCACGCCGAACGCCGAACTGATGCATGCAGTGCGCGCAGTGGTGAGTGTGCCGGTGTTCGCGATGATTCGCCCGCGTAGTGGCGGATTCTGTTATTCCGACGCCGAGTTCGCAGCCATGAAGGATTCCATCGGCATGGCCAAAACGGCCAACGTACATGGCGTGGTGCTGGGAATTTTGACCGCGGAGCACGCCATCGATGTCGCCCGCACCCGCGAACTCGTGGAATTGGCCGCGCCGTCACCAGTCACTTTCCACCGCGCCTTCGATGTTTCCATCGACCTGCAAAAGTCCCTCACAGCTGTCTTGCAAACGGGCGCGCAACGCATCCTCTCCTCTGGCGGTGCGTTCGACGCCTTGAAAGGCGCACTCACCCTGGCTGCGCTGCGCACCGCCGCGCGCGGCAAAATTGAAATTGTGCCGGGCACCGGGATAAATCCCGCCAACATCGTGCAAGTCGCCCGGCTCACCCGGGCGAAAGAGATTCACTCTGGCTTGGGAAGCATCTTGAGTTACGGAAGCGAGGATTACGCAACTTTCGAGAACGAAGTGCGCAAGATGGTCACCGCGCTCGGCGAATTGCGTAAGTAACCTCGGTCATAAGCACAAAAAAAAGGCCGGGAAGAATTCCCGGCCTCTCAAAAAACTCCCGCAAAACAATCCGTGCTAAGCCTTCTGCGCTTGCCGGCGCATAAACGTTGGCACGTCCAGATCGTCGGATGCCACTTCGCGGCTCACCTCACGGCTGACGTCACGCACATTTTCATTTACCTGGTGCACCACGTTGGGCAGTTGTTGCTGCACGGGTTGCGGCGGTGGCTCCGTCACTTCCGGCGCGCTGTTCCACGATTTGGCAATCGCGGACGGCCGCGGTTGCACGTTCTTCTTGTTGGCTTCCTTGAAGCCCGCGGCGATCACCGTGATCTTCAGCGAATCCTTCATGTTGTCGTCTTGCACCGCGCCGAAGATGATGTTGGCGTTTTCGTGTGCGGCCTTTTGGATGACCGAAGACGCTTCGTGAACTTCGTGCAGCGTCAAACTGTTGCTGCCGGAAATGTTGATCAAAATACCTTGCGCACCCTGAATGGAATTGTCTTCCAGTAGCGGACTGGAAATGGCGCGCATTGCGGCGTCCGTAGCGCGAGTGGCGCCGGTAGCTACCGCGGTGCCCATCACCGCATAGCCCTGTCCGCTCATGATGGTTTTCACGTCGGCGAAGTCGCGGTTGATGATGCCGGGCACGGTGATAATGTCCGAAATACCCTGTACCGCTTGGCGCAAAATGTCGTCAGCAATGCGGAAGGCGTCGAAAAAGCTGGTGCCGCGCTCCACGGTTTCCATCAGCCGCTCGTTGGGAATCACGATGACCGTGTCGACGCAGCCAACCAAATCTTGCAGCGCCTGCTCGGCCTGCAACATGCGGCGCTTGCCTTCAAACGCAAAAGGCTTGGTCACCACCGCCACGGTCAACGCGCCGAGCTCGCTGGCCAGCGAAGCTACCACGGGCGCGGCCCCGCTGCCCGTGCCTCCGCCGAGACCGGCGGTAATAAAAATCATGTCCGCGCCTTCCAGCGCTTCGATAATTTTTTCCGTGTCCTCCAGCGCGGCCTTGCGCCCGGTTTCGGGATTAGCGCCCGCGCCGAGACCTTTCGTAAGTTTCGCCCCGAGCTGCAGCTTAGTCGGCGCCTGCGAAAGTTTCAGCGCCTGCAGGTCGGTATTGGCGGTGATGAATTCCACACCCTCCAGCTTGGCGCGGATCATGCGGTTGACGGCATTGCATCCGCCGCCGCCCACGCCGATCACTTTAATCTTCGCCGGCTGCAGCTCCTCGCTGAAGCTCATGCGAATCCCTGCGTCTTTCTCTTTCATGATTTCTTTTCCGGTCATACGTTCCTCAACCCTCTCCATGCTCGTGGGCGTCGCTCGGGCAGGTTCACGAGGCGCCAGCAAACATGGCTTTTAGTTTGGACATCATATTTCCCGCGCGCTGCGGCTGGGTGCGGCGCGCTTTTGCTGCATACATCACCAGTCCGACTACCGTGGCATATTCCGGCTGAGCTACCTGCTCCGGCAGATCAACCAAACCCTTAGGCTCCGCGATGCGCACGGGCAGATGGAAAGTGTCTTCCGCAAACTCGCCCAGGGCGTGCAGCCGTGCGCCGCCGCCCGCAAGAATGAAGCCCGCGGGAATTTGCCCCAGCATCCCCGCGCGCTGCAGTTCGTCGCGGATCAGCGCCAGAAATTCATTCGCGCGCGGCTCGATGATGTCCGTCAGCATGCGCGCAAAAATCGTGCGTGGCGGCCGGTCGCCCACGCTGGCGATTTCAATGGCGGTATCTTCCTGCAAATATTTTGCGGCCGCGCAGCCGTGGCGATGCTTGATGCGTTCGGCTTCCGGAATGGGCGTGCGCAGGCCAACCGCCAGATCGTTGGTGAAATGGTCGCCACCAACGGGCACCGCTCCCGTGTGACGTACTACTCCGCCGCCATACACGATTAGCTCGGTGGTGCCGCCGCCGATGTCCAACAAGCAGCAACCCATGTCGCGCTCATCTTGCGTCAGGCAAGACTCCGCTGCAGCCAGCGGCTCCAGCACCGTGTCGCTGATTAATATGCCGGCCTTGTTTGCGGCAGTGACGAGATTTTGCGTGGCGGCCACCGATGACGTCACCAAGTGCACGTTGGCTTCCAGACGGTGCCCGACCATGCCGATGGCGTCGCGAATGCCGTCCTGCGCATCCACGATAAATTCGTGCGGCAAAACATGCAGCACTTCGCGATCGACCGGCAACGAAATGTTGCGCGAGGCATCGACAGCGCGGCGCACGTCGTCGCGTTCAATATCCCGCGCGCGATTGCCCAGCGTCACACCGCCGCGGCTATTCACGCCTTTTACGTGGCTCCCGGCCACGCCGATCAACGCGGACTCGACGGGAACGTTGGCCACGCTCTCCGCTTCTTCCACCGCACGGCGAATGGAGCTGACCGTGGAATCCAGATTGACGATCAAACCTTTGCGCAGGCCCTTCGATTCCGCCGCGCCCAGCGCCAGAAATCTTACTTGTTGCTCGTCGATTTCGGCGATCAGGACGCACGTCTTCGTGCTGCCGATGTCCAGCCCCACCAGATATTTATCTTTCTTGGCCACGCTGCTGCCCCCGACCATTACTGCTGTGATCTCATTTTGCTCGCGCCACGGTATTGCTCGCGCTGGCGTCCGGATTGATAACCACCTGGCGCGCGTACTGCAAATCCACCGAGCGCACGCGCCCGGCATTGGCTTGCCACTGCGCAAAATTTTCCACCAGCATGCGGTATTTACCGGTGAACTCTCCCCCGCCGAAATGCACGGTCACCGCCTGTGCGTCCGCTTCGTCGGGAATTCCCGGAACGGCGTTGGCGCTGCGGCCCAGGCCGGTTATGACCGCGCGCAAATCCTTCGGATTAGCCAGTTCAATTTCGCTGACGCGATCAGAAGACCCCGGTCGCACCAGATCGACGTCCTTGATAAATTCCTGATAAATCTGCATGCGCTTTTCGCGCTGTTCACGCGGCAAATCTTCGCTGATGCCGGTGACGATCGGGAAATGCAAATCTTCGCCTTCGGGACGGTCCAGAATCACGCCTTGCGCATCCACGAGCGCGAGTTCGTTGCCAATTTTCAGAAACGCGATCGGCGTGCGCTCAGTCAATTCCACGCGCAGACGATTCGGCAGAACGCGCTGCACGGTGGCGGACTCCACCCAGGGCAGTTGCTCAAGTTCGCTGCGCCGCATGTCCAGCGGAACGCGCAAGACGCTGTGGTTGCGGTCGCGCAGAAACGGCTGCAGCACCGTTTCGCGCGTCACAATGTGGTTGCCACTCAGCTCAATCTGCTCTTCGTTGAGCAGCAACATTTTCGGCGAATACAGCAAGAAACTTACACCCGCCCACGCAGCGCTGATACCCACCACGCTCAGCACGCCGTAGCCCACCACGCGGCGGTACAGCGGCCAATTCCGGCCGCCAAATTTTTTGCGGCGAATTTCCAACGGTTTCTGGCGGCGCAGGTAGCGCGGCTCTTCGTCGGTGACCAACTCCGGACGGTAATGTTCGGCTTCGGCCGCAGCGGCGGCCGCACCACCAGCCCCGGGCATGGCTTTTACGCGAGCCATAACACCACCTCGTGCTCCAGTGTGACGGCGAAATTTTTTGCCACGCGTTCACGCACGTCGGCGATCAGCGAAAGCATATCGGAAGCCGATGCCGTTCCGGCATTCACAAAGAAATTCGCGTGCCGGTCGCTTACACGCGCATCGCCAACGCTCAGGCCCTTGAGGCCCAGCTCATCAATCATGCGTCCCGCGGACGCGCCCGGCGGATTTTTAAAGATGCATCCAGCGCTTTTTTGGCCCAGCGGCTGGCTGGCTCGGCGTTTCTCGTTGCAGATACGAATCCCTTGGAGAATTTCCTTGAACGGCTTGGAGGGAAGTTCCAGTTTCACTGCGAGCATCATATCATCAGGCGCAAAAGAAGTGTGCCGGTATTCAAATGAAATTTGATCGCCCCGGAGGGTTTCCAGCTTCCTCGCGGCGGCGCGATACAGCTTCACCTCGCGGACGTACGTGCCGATCTGCGTGCCATAAGCCCCGGCATTCATGCGCAGAGCGCCGCCGACGGTCCCCGGCACGCCGATCAGCCCTTCCATTCCGCCCAAATCGTTTTTGGCACAGTAGGTGACGGTGCGGCCCAGGTCGGCGGCCGCATCGATCTGTGCGAAATTGCCTTCCAGCGTGACTTCCGGCTCGGAACGCGCCAGTTGCAGCGCCACCCAAGGTAGTTCGCCGTCTTGTACCAGCAAGTTTGAGCCGCCGCCCAGGAATTTGTGGGGCAGATGGTGGCTATCGAGCAGGTTGAGCAAATCGGGAATCGTGTCGTGCTTCTTGATGCTCAACAAATCCGTCGTGCCGCCGATGCCGAGGTGTGTTTCGGCGGACAGTGCCGTGCCCGAACGCAACTCGACGCCCATTTCCACGAGCGCTCCCAGGATTTTGGGGTCGTCAATGCGCATGCGGGGTGGGGCTCTCCGATCCGAGTAAGACCACGAGTTCATTACTGGCGCGTGTTACGTTTCCGGCTCCGATGGTGAGAATGGCATCGCCGGGGCGAGCTTCTTTGAGCAGGCGTTCGACGGCGTCCTGCATGGAACGCACGTAGTAGACATTTTTGTGGCCCGCGTCGCCTATGGCTTTGGCCAGGGACTCTCCGCTGACGCCAGGGATGGGAAGCTCGCCGGCCGCATAGATGTCCGTGACGATGAGCAGGTCGGCGAGATTGAATGCCAGGGTAAACTCACTCCAAAGCTGTTGGCTACGGGAAAAACGGTGCGGCTGGAAGAGCACCAGCAGGCGATTGAACTTGCATACCTTGGCGGCTTCCAGCGTGGCGCGAATTTCTACTGGGTGGTGGCCGTAGTCGTCGATCACCGCGACGTCGTTAACAATGCCTTTGATATCAAAGCGGCGGCTGACGCCGGCAAACTTGCCGAGGGCTTCGCGAATGAGTTCCGCGGGAACATTTAGATACAAAGCCACGGCCGCGGCGGCAGCGGCGTTACGCACATTGTGAATGCCCGGCGGATGCAGCAGGCGGAACATGCCCAGGTCGTCGCCCTTGAACGTAAGACGAAACTCGCTATTTAAACCTTCAAGATTGATGTCGCTGATGATCAAGTCGGCTTGCGTGGAAACGCCATAGGTGATGATGGGGCGCTTCACGCTGGGAATGATGGCTTGCACGTTGGGCTCGTCGAGACAAAGAATCGCCGCGCCGTAGAAAGGCACGCGATTGACGAACTGCACGAAAACTTCCTGGATCTCTTCGAGTGAAGCGTACTGGTCGAGGTGCTCGCGGTCGATGGTGGTGACCACGGAAACCACCGGGGCCAGCAGCAAGAAGCTGCGATCGCTTTCGTCGGCTTCGACCACGAAGTATTCGCCCTTGCCCAGCCGCGCCGAGGTGCCGGCCTGATTGACCTTGCCGCCGATCACGAACGTCGGATCGAGATGGCCCTCAGCGAGAATCGAAGCCACCATCGAAGTGGTGGTGGTTTTGCCGTGCGCCCCGGCCACGGCGATGCCGTATTTCAGCCGCATCAACTCCGCGAGCATTTCCGCGCGCGGAATCACCGGAATTTTATGTTTGTGAGCCTCCACCACTTCGGCGTTGTCGGCTTTGACGGCGGAAGAAATCACCACCACGTGCGCACCATTTACATTGGCAGGTTTGTGCCCGCTATAAATCGTTGCGCCCAGATTTTGCAGCCGTTCGGTAATGTTGGATGGCTTGGTGTCCGAGCCGGACACCGAATAACCCAGCGTGAGCAACACTTCGGCGATGCCGCACATGCCGATGCCGCCGATGCCCACTAAATGAATGCGTTGAAAATTGCGAAAGGAAACCATCATGCGCTTGCCCTCGCGCCATTTCCGAGCAATTTGGCAGCCGATTCGATCAGGTCCACGATGTCGCGCGTGGCGTTGGGCCGCGCCAGCGCTTTGGCGTTGGCGGCGACGCGCTGCGTTTCTTCCGGCTGGTCGAGTAGCGCAAAAATTTCCCCGGCCAGTCTTGCCGGAGTGAGATCGGGTTCAATGATTAGGCGTCCCGCGTTGGCGCGCGCCATTTCCTGCGCGTTGCGCAATTGATGGCTGTCCGTGGCGGCTCCAAAGGGAATGAAGATGGCGGTGCGCCCGGCAGCCGCAACTTCCGCTGCGGTGATGGCTCCGGCGCGGCAGACGATGCCATCCGCCCACGCAAACCGTTCCGCCATATTGCTGATAAAGGGAGAAACCTCCGCGAGAATTTCCCGCCGCGCGTACGCCGTACGCACCGCATTATAATCGCGTTCGCCGGTCTGGTGCACGATGCTCAACTCGTGCTTGCGCGCGGCCAGCAAATCCATCGCATCGACGAACGCGCGGTTGATCGGCAAAGCGCCCTGGCTGCCGCCGGTAATCAACAGGCGAAACGGCTTGCCTACCGGTTGCGGAGCGATGGCGAAAAATTCCGGGCGCACCGGGCAGCCGGTGACCACCGCTTTCTCGCCCCACGCGCTCGCCATCGTCGCGTAACCCGTGGCAATGCGCTTCGAAATTTTCGCTAGCAAGCGATTGGTCAGGCCGGATTCCGCGTTCGGCTCAAAAATTATGTTCGGAATACCGCTGAACCACGTCGTCAGCATCATCGGTCCTGCGGCATAACCGCCGACGCCGAAGGCCGCGACGGGGTGATGTTTGCGCAGCACGGCGCGAGCGTCCGTCAGGCCGCCGCCCAGCATCGCGAGATTTTTTACCAGCGTCATGCCGCCTTTGCCTTTCAATCCTGCCACGCGCAATGTTTCCAGAGGCAGCCCTGCCGCGGGAACCAGCCGCATCTCAATGCCGCGCTGCGTTCCTACCAACACCACTTCGCGATCGCTGCCGCGAGACAGCCATTCCTTCGCGATGGCGATGGCTGGAATCACGTGGCCGCCCGTTCCTCCGCCCGCGATCAACAGTTTCACTGGCGGCCCGTCACGCTTCCGTGGCCTGCTGGCTGACGTTAAGCAAAACTCCGGTGGCCAGCAGCATCACCAGCAGACTCGAACCGCCGTAACTCACGAACGGCAGCGGAATGCCTTTGGTCGGCACCATGCCCAGCACAACCGCAAAATTAATCAGCGCCTGGCTGAGCACCAGAGTTGTAATTCCCGTGGCCAATAGCCGCCCAAAATTATCCGGCGCGTTAAACGCCGCGCGCAAACCGCGCCAGCCGTACATGGCGAAGAGCGCGAGCACCAGCAGCGCGCCGACGAAGCCGAGCTCTTCGGAAATCACCGCGTAAATAAAATCCGTGTGCGCTTCCGGCAGATAAAATAATTTTTGTTTGCTCTCCATCAAGCCCACGCCGGAGAAACCGCCGGAACCCACGGCGATCAACGACTGCATCAACTGAAAGCCCGCACCTTGCGGATCAGCATCGGGATGCAGAAAAGCCAACAAGCGAGCGTTGCGATACCCGACGCCGGTAATAAGAAAATAGAGAATTGGCAACGCCGCAGCAGCTCCGACGGCGAGCCATTCCCACGACAAACCGGCGACGAAGAGAATCGCCGTGGCCACCAGCAGAATATCCACGGACGTTCCGAGGTCCGGCTGCGCCACGATGAGTCCAACAATCAGCAGCACCGGAGCAGTTGCGGGAAAAATGGTGTGCAGAAAATCCTCTTGATTGAATTCCATGCGCGCCGCGTTGCGCCGCTGCAAATCCAAAAACCAGGCGAGATACAGAATCACCGCCAGCTTGGCGAGTTCCGAAGGCTGAATATTTGCCGGGCCCATTTTTATCCAGCGATGCGTGGCGTGCGATTTATCAAGAAAAAAGGTACCGACCAGCAGTAGTAGAACGATGCAGACGGTGGTGTAAATCACCGCCGGTTCGCGCAGCTTGCGATAGTCGGTGCGCATCAGCGCAAACATACCGAAAATTCCCGCGACCAGCCACACCGCCTGGCGCGCCAGAAAAATATAGGAGTGGCCATACTGGCTGTCCGCGGTGACCGCCGAGGCGCTGAAAATCATCACCGCGCCGAGGATGCACAGCGCGATGGTTACTCCGAAAAGCCAGCGGTCGGTTTCCAGTCGTCTTGGCACTATTCCTCACTTCCCTGCTTGCATGGTCGTGGCGCTGGACGACAGCGCGGCGCGCTCAACAAATTTATGCACCAGTTCCTTGAAAACGCGGCCGCGATGTTCGTAATTCTCGAACTGGTCGAAGCTTGCGCAAGCCGGCGCCAGCAATACAACATCGCCCGGTCGCGCCTCGCGTTCGGCATGTTCGAGCGCGCGGTCTAAAGTTTCGACGCAGTCAACCCTTACACTGCCGGCGATTTGGTCGGCAATTTTTTCTGCTGCGCTACCGATCAACAGCGCCAGAATGGCGCGTTCACTTAGCTCTTTGCGCAGCGTGGTGTAATCACTGTCCTTGTCTTTGCCGCCCAGAATCACGATCACGCGTCCGGGAAAGGCTTCCAGCGCTTTCTGCGTGGCATCGACGTTGGTGGCTTTGGAATCGTTGTAGTAGCGCACACCGGAGATTTCCGCCACGAATTCCAGGCGATGCTCCACGCCGGCAAAGCTTTTAACGGCGGTAGCGATTTTTTCCACGTCCACGCCGGCAAGTTTCGTCGTCAACACCGCCGCCAAAATATTTTCCCAATTGTGCGCGCCAACCAGCGGAATGTCCGAAACCCGTAAGATGCCTTGGTCCTCGCCATCGACGCGCACCACGATATGCCCATCACTTACAAATGCGCCTTGCCCCACGCGTTGTTTGCGGCTGAACCAGTAGACTTGCGGACGCGCCGGCGCGTATGGCGTGGTTCCCGCGTCGTCGGCATTCAAAATCGCGATGTCGCGCTCCGTCTGATTAGCAAAAATTCTGGCCTTGGCCCGGCCGTACGCTTCCATGGTGTGATGGCGATCCAAGTGATCGGGCGTCAGATTTAGGAACACCGCGATGTTGGGGCGAAACGTTTCCGTCAATTCCAGCTGAAAGCTGCTCAACTCCGCCACCGCGATCGTGTCGTCGCGCGATGCCTCGACGGCGGTGATCAGCGGCGTGCCAATGTTTCCAGCGAGGATGGTGGAGAATCCCGCGCTCCTTAGAATGTGCTCGATCAACGAGGTGGTGGTGGTTTTCCCGTTCGCCCCGGTAATCCCGATCAACCTTCCAGAGAGGAAACGAGATGCCAGTTCAATCTCGCTCCAAATCGTTACGCCGTTTTTCCGCGCCGCCACCAGGTGCGGCAGGTCGGAGGGCACGCCGGGACTGGGAACGATCAAGTCCTGCGCCAGAAAGAGCTCGTTCGTGTGCGCGTGCAATTCGCAAGTCACTCCCGCTGCGCGCAATTTCTTAACGGCCTCGCAAAGTTCGTTTTCCGGGCGCGTGTCCGTTGCCGTCACGTGCGCGCCGCGCGCGGCACAAAACAGTGCGGTAGCCACGCCGGTGCGCGCCAGTCCCACGACCAGCACGCGCTTCCCGTTCAACTCTACGACGTTCGGCATAATCCTATTCGCCCTGCTCCGTTCAAGTATCTTTCGCAACTCATCTTTCGCAACTCGTCTTGGCGCAACTTGTCTTGGCGCATCTAGCGCAATTTCAAAGTGGTCAGCGCGAACAGCGCGAATACCAGCGCCACAATCCAGAACCTGACAATTACTTTCGATTCGCTCCAACCGAGCAATTCAAAATGATGGTGGATGGGCGCCATGCGAAAAACTCTTTTCCCGCGCAGCTTGAACGAACCAACCTGCACAATCACCGAAAGCGCTTCCAGCACAAAAATTCCACCCACAAAAAACAGCAAAATCTCCTGCTTGATGATTACCGCAATCACGCCCAGTGTGCCGCCCAGCGACAACGAACCGACGTCGCCCATGAAGATTTCCGCGGGATGCGCGTTGTACCACAGAAAACCGAGCGAGGCGCCCACCAGCGCGCCGCAAAAAACCGTCAGCTCTCCGACGCCGGGAATATACTGAATGTCTAAATACTGCGCCCAGCGATAGTTGCTGCTCACATAGGTGAGCACCGTCAGCGCGCCGGCGGCAATCACCGTGCAACCAATGGCTAGACCGTCGAGCCCATCCGTCAAATTCACGGCGTTCGATGAACCGACAATCACCAGCGCGATAAACGCGAGAAACGGCAGAAAGGCCAGAAAAACCCTGAGGGCATTGCCGGGCGCGAACGCCCATAGCCCGTGAAAAACCGCGGGACCCAAAAGCGAATGAATGACCAAGTCCGGCTGAAAACGCTTGAAAAAAGGGAAAACGAGCTGCGTGGAATGCGCATTGCGCGTGGCCAGCGCCAGCAATCCAACGCCTACCACCAGGCTCACCAGCACCTGCAGCACTAATTTCTTTTTTGCGGTCAAACCCAAATTTCGTTTTTTCGCGACCTTGGCGTAATCATCCACGAACCCGATGGCCGCAAATCCGAACAGCGCAAAAAGCGCCAGCCAGACAAACGCGTTCGAGAGATCCGCCCACAGCAGCGTGGGCACCGCCGTCGACAGCACAATGAGCACGCCGCCCATCGTGGGCGTGCCGGCCTTCTTCTTATGCGCTTCCGGGCCCTCTTCGCGGATGAACTGTCCGATCTGCAGTTCGCCCAGTCGCCGGATCAGCCACGGCCCAAACACCAGGGCCAGAAACATTGCCGTGAGGCTGGCATACACCGTGCGCACGGTGATGTAGCGAAATACGTTGAGCGGGCTGAAATACCGCAGCAGCACATGGTAGACGAGGTAGTAGAGCATCTCAGTGACGGACCTCTGCGCGAGGTGGCGCTCCGGGCGCGCCGTCCGATTCCGTGTGCCGGGCGATCAACGCTTCCACGATGCGCTCCATTTTCACGCCGCGCGAACCTTTCACCAGCAACAGGTCGCCAGTGCTCACAAAATCTTCCAGAAATTTGGCCGCTTCTTCCGGCGTTGCAAAAAATTGCGTTTGTGACGCCGGAAATCCCGCGCCCACCGCGCCTGCCACAATTTCCGCCGCGTCGCCGGACACCCCGACAATCCAGTCGATCTTCCCGGTGTTTGCAGCGAATTGCCCCGCCGCGCGGTGTAATTCGGCAGATGAACTTCCCAGCTCGCGCATCTCTCCGGCAGCCAGGATACGGCGGCGAAAATTTGGCGTGGCCGCCAGTAGCTCCGTCATGGCCTCCAGGGCCGCGGGGCTCGAGTTGTAACTGTCGTTGATTAGCGCCGCTCCATTGGAAAATCGCAACAGCTCGCCACGCATGGCTGGCGCACGGAGCGCGCGAAAAACGTGCTGCGCTTCCGCTGCGCCAATGCCCCAAACGCTGGCCGCCGCCAACGCCGCCAGCGCGTTGGAAATCGCGTGGCGCCCCGGCACGGCCAATTCAAGCCGCACGCGGCCTTCCGGGCTCAGATAGTCAAAGGCCGAGCCGAGCGCGCCGCGGTCCTCAATATTTTCCGCGCTAAAAAACGCTGGCTTGGCGATTCCGTACGTGAGCACGCGTCCCGGTGCAAACGCACCAAACGCCGCCACGCGCGGGTCGTCCGCATTTAACACCGCGGTAGAAGCGCGCCCATTTAGTCCTTCAATCAATTCGCGCTTGGCCAAAGCAATCTCGTCAATCGAGGCAAAAAATTCCAGATGCGCCGCGGACACGCGAGTGACCACGCCTACGTCAGGCCGCGCAATCTCCGCCAAACGGGCCAACTCGCCGCGACGCGACATGCCCATTTCCAGCACCGCGGCCTCGTCTGTCGCCTCCAGCCGAAACAGCGTCAGCGGCAAGCCATATTCGTTGTTAAAATTTCCTTCCGATTTCAAGACCCGCAGCTTCGCGCCCAGCAATGCCGCCAGGATCTCTTTGGTAGTGGTTTTACCCACCGAGCCTGTGACGCCGGCAATCTTCCCGCCCCAGGCTTCACGTACCGCGCGTCCCAACTGTTTGAGCGCCGCGAAGGTATCGTCAACGGTGAGGCAGCGTGCGCGAACCGCGTCGTCGTAACTCGCAACACGCTCGCGTGCCACCATTGCGGCGAGCGCGCCGCGTCCAAGGGCTGCAGCCACATGATCGTGTCCATCGTGACGCGGTCCGTGGATGGCGATGAACAGTTCTCCGGCACGTAGCGTGCGAGAATCAATCGACACGCCGGCCACCCGGGCCAGAGCGTCGAGCCCCGCTCCCTTCCGCGCATCCACCGCGCCAGCCACCTGTGCAATCGTCCACCGCATACATTCCTCAACGAGTTAGCGAAGTATCCCGCGCGTTTGTTGTTCACCGTATGGAGGGCTCCTCCTTTACACTGCCTAGCCAATCAGCCCGAGCGCCCTATTGCAGCTGACTTTGACTGCGCGGCCAACACAGCACCGCGCCGGCCAACTGTAAAGCGCGCTAGGCGCCAAACTCTTTCTTGCCCGGCGCGGGCGAAGCGTCATAGCCCCGTTCCCGCAAGGTCCGCCGTGCCATTTCGCGATCGTCAAAATGCAGCGTGCCGCCGGCCAAGATCTGATAGTTTTCGTGGCCTTTGCCCGCCAGTAACACGATGTCTCCGGCGCGGGCCTCGTCCATCGCCAAGCCGATCGCTTTTTCACGGTCCGGCTCGATCAGATATTTTCCGGATGTTTTCTGCAGCCCGACAATAATGTCGCTGATAATTTTCAGTGGATCCTCGCTGCGCGGATTATCGCTCGAAAGAATCGTGAGATCGCTGAGGCGCCCAGTTACCTCGCCCATCACTGGGCGTTTGGTGCGGTCTTTCCCGCCGCCGCAGCCGAATAAAGTGATGATGCGGCCTTTGGCATTCAATTCGCGCGCGGTGCGAATCAAGTTTTCCAGCGCGTCGTCCGTGTGCGCGTAATCGACGATCACCAAAAATGGCTGTCCTTCATCGATGCGCTGGAAGCGGCCGGAAACGCTTTCAAGATTTCGTAAGCCGGTCTCAATAGCAGTATTCGCAATTCCGAGCGCCTGCGCCGCACCAATCGCCGCGAGGATGTTGTAAACATTAATCCGTCCGACCAGGCGCGAGTTCACCTGGACCTTGCCGTTTGGCGTCTGCACCGTAAAGGTCAAGCCCTCAAACGAAAGCTGAAATTTTTTTGTGGTGAGGTCTGCAGCGGAATCGAGCCCGTAGGTGACGGTGCGCTTCGCGAGTCCGCCGAGTTGTTTGCCGTAAGCGTCATCGCTGTTCACAATGGCCACGTCCGGCGCTCCCGCTCCCAGGCCTTCAAACAGTCGGCGCTTGGCCGCGAAATAATCCTCGAAGGTCTTGTGATAGTCCATGTGCTCGCGGGTCAAATTCGTGAACACCGCGGCCGCGAAATGGCAGCCCCACAAGCGCTCCATGGATAAAGCGTGTGAACTGGCCTCCAGCACCGCGAATGTGCCGCCCTCGTCGCGAATCTCGGCAAAAAATTTCTGCAGGTCCAGCGACTCCGGCGTGGTGTTCGGCGCGGGATATTCGCCGCGTGGCGTGTGGTAGGCAATCGTTCCGAACAATCCAGTCTTGGCGCCAGACGCTTTCACCATCGCGTCAAGCAGTGAAGTTGTGGTCGTCTTTCCGTTGGTGCCTGTCACCGCCGCGAGTTGCAGGCTCGTTGCCGCATGCCCATAGAAATTCGCAGCGGCAATCGCGAGAGCCTTGCGAGGTTCGCGCACCTGCACCCACGCCACATCGGCGGGCAGCCAAGCTGGTGCGCGGTCTTCGCTGGCGATGGCGATGGCCCCATTCGCGAGGGCACCTTTCAGAAACGCGTTTCCATCTGCCTTTGCGCCATGAAGAGCAAAAAATAGCGACTGCGGAGCGGCCTTGCGTGAATCACAAACGATCTGCCGAATTTCCAATGGCGCGGCCGCTGCGGGCACGGTTGCCGGTACGCCGTCGAACAGCGCGGTCAGCGCCTTAGGCAATTTAGAATTCGTCGTCCGCGAGGTATCCCGTGTATCTGCTGCTTGCGTCGTAATTTCTCTCCGCTCTTCTTCGCGCGTGCCGCTGAGTCCGGTGCTCATGCTAATTTTTGGTCCTTGCCGGCTTGGCGGCCTTAGGTTCCGGCACGCCAAACTCCACGGTCACCTTTGCGCCATGCTTTACTTTAACGCCCGCCGCAGGCATCTGTCCTGTCGCCAAACTCGTTCCGACCAGCACGGGGTTCAATCCCAGCCGCAGACACTGCTCCGAAACATCGCGCATGGTCTTCCCGCTGAAATCCGGCACGGTGATATCACCACCCTCGTCGACGGAAACCATCACCGCTGATGGTGACTCCGCCGCTTTGCCGTTGCTCGAAGCTTCTGTTTTCGCGATATTGCTCACCGTGCTCGCTGCATCGTCCGGCTGCGCGGAAAAATCCGCCACTGTGAAATCTTCGAGCGATGCATCGTCCGCGGCGTCCTGCTGGTACGCAGCCTGCACCAGCTTGGGATTTACCGGCACGTCGCGCGGCACATCTAAATACGTTAGCACCTGCTCTGCCACTCGCTTAAATACCGGCGCCGCCACCATGCCACCTTCGTGCGGACCCACCGGGGAATCGAGCGAAACCAAAATTGTAATGGCGGGATCGTTGATCGGCGCAAATCCCGTGAACGACGCAATCAACTGCGTCGGCGAATACCTTCCCGTATTCGGATCAATTTTCTGCGCCGAGCCGGTCTTTCCGGCGGATGTCCAGCCGTCCAACCGCGCCAGCGTGCCTGTGCCGCCTTTGAGTACCACGCCCTCCATCAACCGCCGCAGCGTCGCGGCCGTTTGCGGATTGATCGCGCTCTTGGGTTCGATGGGCGCCAGTGGTCCCTCCGCCGGCAAGACTTCCTCGCCGCGGCGCAATTCCGCCACCACGTGTGGCTTGTACAGCATCCCGCCGTTCGCGATGGCGGAAACCGCCGCGATCAACTGGATCGGCGTCACACCCACTTCCTGCCCCATCGATACCGCGCCGATCGAAATCGGCGTCCAATGCTCCAGACGGTGCAACAGCCCGCGGCTTTCACCCGGCATGTCCACGCCCGTCGGCGAACCGAAACCAAAAGCGCGGATGTAATCGTAGAATTTTGGCGCGCCCAATCGCATAGCTACTTTGATCGCGCCCACATCGCTGGACTGCGCTAGGATTTCCGACACAGTCAACAACCCAAACGGTTTGTGGTCGTGGATGCGATGCCCGGCCACGATTACCGAGCCGTTCTCGCAATCAAATATTTCATCCGGCCGCGTAACGTTCTGATCGAAAGCCGCCGCCAGGGTAATCAGCTTGAACGTGGAGCCCGGCTCATAAATCGCACTGACCGCGCGATTCATGCGCGCCTCCGCCGGCGCGCTCACCGCGGTGTTGGGATTAAACTTCGGCCAGTTCGCCAGCGCCAGAATTTCTCCATTGTTCGGATTCATCACGATGACGGTGCCAGCGGGCGCGTGCGTTTTGGCGATCGCGGCGGCCAGTTCGCGCTCCGCGATATATTGAATCTTTTCATCCAGCGTCAGTACCACGCTGGCGCCGCGTTCATATTGCTGCCCATCGGCTTTCAGCGCGCCGTCAAAGTGATGCTGTCGCGCGTCGGCCATTACCATCACGCGCTCACTCTTGCCACGGATCAGGCCGTCCAGCTCGCTCTCGATGCCTCCCAGACCCTTTTCGTCGGGATCGACAAATCCCAAAACATGTGCCGCCAAATCCCGCTTGGGATAGAACCGCTGATTTTCTTTTTGCAGGTAGATGCCCTTCAGGTTGAGCGCCTGAATCGCTTCGGCTTGTTCCGGGGGAAGTTTGCGCTGCACCCACACAAACGAGTTGGACGCGCCCAGCCGTTCTTCGAGCACGTCGCGCGGAACGCCGAGCACTCCGGAAAGTAATCGCGCCGCCAGGCTTATATCGGGAACCTCCGAAGGCACGGCAAACGCGGAGTCCACCTGAATGCTCATGGCCAGCGGATGCATGTTGCGGTCGTAGATTTCGCCGCGCTTGGGAGATATATCGATGGTGCGCTGCTGCTGGCGCAGCGCTCGTGCCATGTAATCGCTGTGACGAATCAACTGCAGGTAGGCCAGCCGGCCGCTCACTCCCACCATCCACAAGAGCGCCAGCCCGGCGACGATCAGCAACCGGTTGGCCGGGGTCCCAACCGAGGTGCGGCGGCTTTCGATGTCGTACTCTCGGTTCTGTGGCATGGCGATGTCAGCTCGGCAAACGCTCCGATGCACGGCTTAAATGGATAAAATTTTGCTAGCTACTCGCCGTCAGAGAAAATCGCCTCGCCGGGGACGGCGAGCTTTACTACGGCCGGCTCGCACGCGTGTACCGCACGGCGGCGACTTCCGCGCCGTTCGGAGCTTCATACTCTTGCACCTGAGCCGGCTGCACTTCCGTCAAGCCCAGCTGCTGGCGGGCAATTTCATCGATGCGGCGCGGGTCGGACAGCCCGGCAATCTGCAAATTCAGCGAAGAGTTCAGCGCCGCGGCATCCGCCTGCTGGGCCTTCACGCTTTCCAGCTGAAAGCTCAGATCGATGCAGCGAAAATGCTGGTAAATGTACAGCGTCAGAAACGCCGCAATCACCGCACCCAGCGCCACGGTGCGATACAAATTACGCATCTTCACCGGCGCAACATTGCGCACCAGCCGCGAATTATCGATACGCCGCACGGTGCGAAACTCCGTGGCCGCTGGCGCTTTCTTCTTCAAAGTTCGACGCGTCATAACCGTACCCAGTTCTTTCTGCTTACCCACTCCGAAAATCTTGTCATTCCGGCCGCGACCGGCATTACCCTCTTAAGCCGCTACTTTCTCCGCGCACCGCAACTTGGCACTCCGGGAACGCGGATTTTCAAACAATTCGCGCTCGCCAGGAACCACCACATGCCGCGTCAATACGCGCAACGTGCCATCCCGCTCGCCCTGCTGAAACGCGTGCTTCACGATGCGGTCTTCGCGCGAGTGGTACGTCAGCACCACCAGGCGTCCTCCAGGATTTATTGTGTCAGGGGTCCGAGAAAGAAACTGCCCGAGTTCCTCCATCTCTCGATTCACCGCGATCCGCAGCGCCAGAAACGTTTTTGTTGCGGGATGCAGTCTCTGCCTTCCCCATTGCTTTCGGGCCCCTGCCACAGTCGTTGCCAAGTGCGCGGTGTCCCTGATGGGTCGCGCTCGCACAATCATCTTGGCGATTCTTCTGGAATCATGCTCATCGGCTTCGCGATAGAGCAGGTCGGCGATCTCGTTCTCCGACCACTGATTCACGATTTCGTCGGCCGTCAATGCATCGTTGACGGTATCCATCCGCATATCCAGAGCCGCCGCTTCGCGGAACGAAAATCCCCGTTCCCCGCGATCAAGCTGCATGCTCGAAACCCCCAAGTCGGCCAAGACCCCGTCCACCATCGGAATCCCCAACCCGTGCACGACCTCCGCAATCTTCGAGAACGCCGCGTGCACCAGCGTCACCCTGTTCATGCGCTCCGTGCCTAAGCTCTCCGCCAACCGCCCCCGCGCTAGTTCCAGCGCCTGTGCGTCCCGGTCCAGGCTGATCAATCGTCCGGAGGTTAACTTTTGCGCGATCGCCGCCGAGTGGCCCCCGGCTCCCAGCGTGGCGTCTACGTAGTTTCCTTCGGGCTTGATGTCCAGCCATTCCAGCACCTCATCGAGCAACACCGGCGTATGCGGCGCGTTACTGGTCACTCGTTTACCCTGAGCGTCTTCCGCGAAGGGCCGTTTCGTCTGTTGCCTACCGCTTCCCTAGATCCCAAGATCTTCCAGAGCCCGCGAATCCTCGTCAGTGAACGGCTGGTTCTTCATTTCGTCCAGCACCCGGGTATGGTTCATCACCTCGAGATAATCGAGGCTTCCCAGAACGTCCACGTCGCCTTTGGCCTGCGCTTCCTCGCGCAATACCGCCGGAATCAAGAGCCGACCCTGCGCGTCCAGCTCCACCGTCTGCCCAAAGTAGCTGGTGCGCTTCAAAAACTTTCGCTTCGCCAGATTGGAACTGGAGACCTTCTCCAGCTTGTCTTCGATCTCCGCCCAAACCTTCATGGGATAAATCCGCGCCGACTCGCCCGTAGGACTGGTGATATAAAATTGGTTGCCATACTCCGTCAGCGCCTCGAGAAACACCGCCGGCACCTTCAACCGGCCCTTCTCGTCGACCTTCGCTGGACAGTTCCCCCGCAGTTTCATTCGCCCTTACCCTGTTCGACCGGTAATCGATGGTCGCAATCGCCATATTTGGCTAAACCTGCGCTCCCGCGCACAAAAAACCCTTGAAAATGCCCGTTTCGCACCTCAGAATGGCCCGGTATGCCCTGTTTCTCAGCCCGTGAAGCGTTTGCCCTACTTGGCCCTACTGCCCTCTACTGCGGTCTACTGCTTACCACTTCATTCCACTTTGGACCACATCTTATGCCCCTTTTGCCGCATGTCAATAGTAAAAATCCATTTTTTAAAAAATAGTTGTGGATTTTCGATACTCTACAATTTCTCATTTTTCCCTACGACCGATTGTGCTTCGGAAGCCTGCGACCATCTATCCGTAGTGTCACGATTTCGGCCGGTGAGAGTGGGTGAGAAATCCTGTTTCACCAAGCGCGCATTACCTCATTCAAAGGCTTAGCGTTCGGCAAAACACGAAGGGCGACTGCTCGCGATCAGTTCCCCGCTGCCATCGCCCTGTCCCGCAGGATTACCTGCAATGGCTCCAAGTTTCCATCGATCGGCCCGGTCTTCAAATGGGAAGTATCTAAGCCTAACAATTTCGCGACAAGCGGATAGATGTCCACGTTGTCGAACGACGGCGCCGTAACTCCGGCGCGAATATCCGCGCCGGCGGCGAAAAAGCTGGCCTTCATGTCCGGGACGCGTTGCGGATCAAACCCGTGGGCGCCAACCTGTTTGTGCTCGGGCGCTCCGGAAGTTGACGGCGGCGGCGAAAAACGCACCAGATAAGGACCGGTGGTGACGACGATCGGATCCCCCGAACGAGGGTTGCTGTCATCGTGCAGCCGCCCTGGCATCTGCGCTCGGCGATAGACCTCGAACTTGTCGCTCTTGCCGTGCAACGCCTCATAGGCTCGCTGCGCGTCGGCTTCGGATTTCGCGTACAACTGTGAACCCACAGTTTTCTCGAAGGCCCCCGCGTCCGGAAAATATTCGTCGAGGGTAACGTAGTCGCCCTGCACCGTGGCCATGCCATGATCGGAAACGATGATGACGTCCACAGGTAGAGACAATCTCTTGACGCCGGCCTCGAGCGCGCCAATTTCTTTGTCGACGGCTTGTACCGCGGCGCGAACTTCGTCGCTTTCCGGGCCATGCTCGTGTCCCTGATGATCGACCTCGGAGAAATACAAAGTGATTAGGTGTGGCCGCCGCTCCTCCGGCAGACGCAGCCACGCAAGGACCTGCTCCACGCGATCGTGGTTGGGAATTTTTTCGTCGTACTTTAAGTAATACGAAGGACGCGCACCTTGTATCTCCGCCTCTGACCCCGGCCAGAAAAAACAAGCGGTGCGCATGCCCTGCTGCTCCGCTAAAACCCACAGTGGCGTGCCGCCATACCAGCTACCGTCGGTGACCGTCGCCGGATTGCTCAGGCTGTAGGTTTGTTTTCGCTCCGGGTCATAAAAGCTGTTGGCCACGATTCCGTGATGCTCGGGATACAGCCCGGTGGCCAGCGTATAGTGATTAGGAAAGGTGAGCGAGGGATATGCGGGAATCATGCCATGTGGCGCGGTAGCCCCGGCAGCCGCCAGCGCCAGCAAATTTTTCGCGTCGTACTTCTTGGCGTAGTCGTAGCGGAATCCGTCGAGCGAAACCAAAATTACGTAGTGTTGCTTGCGCGCCTCCGGCGAATTCGCGCCATGCTCGCTGGTGAGCACGGGCGTGACATCCTGCGCTAGCGCGACGGAGATTTGCCCGTCTCCGCTCAGAGCCAGCAAAATAACGAGAATCGCGACTCGCTGCAGCAAATGAGACTTCATAACACGCATAGGCATCCCCGGAAGAGACTCGTGGTTTTCTCGTTTACTGGCTTAATTGTTGCAGGCTTTTTTCATTCGAGCGTAAACGCGCATTCATAACTGGACACGAGCGGAACATTTTTTAGCTCGCCTGCAAATCGTTTACCGCGCGAAACGCCTGATCGATGGCTTCGTTGGTGTAGGCATTGGCCCCCGCGTCGGAATTGGCGATGGCGATATTGCCGAAGCGTTTTCGTCCGATGACCCAGGGCTTTTCTTCTTCACTCCAATCCGGATCAAACAAGGGATTCGGGGTGTACGCATAGCCATGCGCCCAGCGGTTGACGGTAATGCCGGCGATATCCCGCGAGGCATCGAACCCTCCGCCGCTCAACATTCTTTGAAGCTGGTCCCGGATGTTGCTTTCAAACGTGGCAAACGGCGTGTCCATTAGTTCCCGCCGCCCGGCGCGATACTGTTCCCGCATCGGCAATCCCGGCTTGCAGGGCGTGCGCAACATGAACAGCACCGCAGGATCGCTTGGCGTGCTGGGAAATTTATACTTGCCGATGCTGACGGGGAAATCCAGCGCGGTGTGCGTGTGATACCCACCGGGCGCGACCACCTGCCGAATCCCCAGCTTGGAGAAGGCTTCCCAATTGCGCAGCGCCACATGCGTATACACCAGCGGGGTCTTCACCAGATACGCCAAAGCGTTTTTCTGCGGCGCGGGCAGCTCCGGACAAATATACGGAATCATCACGTTGTAACAAGCCAGTACGCACTTCGCGCCGCGCACCTGCTGCAGCTTGCCGGCGCGTTCATACGCCACCACGACTGGCGCTGGCGAGCTGTTGCCGCTTGCGCCGGTTTGCGAGACGTGGACGACGGTGCTGTTCAGGCGGATGCGCAGCGGGGTTTCGGCGACGTCCAGCTTGCTGTAGTCCGCGCGGGCGGTCACCACATCGTCCATCGTGCTGCCCGGCACGGCGCCGGGAATCAGCGCGCGCACCAGCAAGCGCGCCACGGAAGCGTTGCCATCCGGAAAATGAAAAATGTACGGTTCTTCTTTGGCGCGTTCGCCGAAGCCTAGTCCGTCGAAGCCCGCATAGGTAAACGATTCATAGTCGTCGGGATTGTCATAACAGGCCATGGCGGAAACCGCGTCGATGCCTACGCCAAACAGATCGTGCGGCATAGCCTGAAAGAAAGGCAGGGCCTCCGGCGTCATTTTGCAATATTTCGTCAGATACTCGGCGTAGCTGATTTTGTTCAACTGCGCGGCCTTTTCTTCGCGCGAAAGCCCCGGCAGATAGTCCACTTTTTCGGTGTACACCCGCGCAATGTCTTGGCGCGCCGAATCCGAAAGCGGCGCCCGCGCCAGGAACTCCGGCCATGGTGTGATGTTCATCCCGGTGAGCATGGCGTCGCGGCCAAAGGTCTCTTTGTCAAAAAAACACGCGGTGCCTAGCTTGTCGTATAACGTGCGGTCGTAATCTTTGTAAAACCTCTGCACCTCGATCCCGATCTCCTTGATTAAGTCCGCCGCGACCTTGCTGTAACTTCCCGGACTTTCAATGGACTGCGTTCCGCCGTAGCTCAGCACCATGCGCCCGCCGGCGGTAAACTCGTTGCGCTTGGCGTGTCCGCCAAAATCATCGTGATTGTCCAGAATTAAAATGCGCGCTTTGGGCCCGGCCTGCTGGCGGTAAAAATAAGCGGACGCCAACCCACTGATCCCCCCGCCCACGACCACCAGGTCGTAGTTTTCGCCGGTGTCCACGTCCTTGCCCATTTCGTTCCAGTTCATACCGTCGCGCAAGAGATGCGCGTAGGTGAAGGTGCCGTCATGGTTCCCGCGCATGCCCATTTTGGCGGGCGGGTAGTAATCCGCGGCATTCTCCGGAGCAGTTTTGGTAGCCGCATAATCGCCGGCAATCCCAGCCGCAAGTAGCGTCTTAGCGCCGAGGCCTCCCGCTGCCACCGCCCCACCGACGCCGACGGCTACGCCATTCAAGAAATCGCGCCGCGTGATTTCCCGATCCATGCCGAGTTTGCGATCTCTTTTGTTCACTATGACTCCTGAGCGCTCCGATAGATGCAGTGGAAATTATAGACCGACCGCAACCGCTTCGACAGGTGCCGCGTGCCAAAAGTGGAATCCCCGAATGGGATTGACCACAATTGGCACGGTAAAGTTTCATTCGCAGTGTTTGCTTAGCGATTGCTTAGCGTTTACCACCCTACACCGTGGCTCGCGCCCACGGCAAAACGGCCCGCAAAATCCACAACGCATTGATTGCAGGCGGGTTTCGGCGGGCCTGACGAGAACACTCGATTCTTACAACACCGCGACGAATCATTTTTCGCGGGTACGCGATGTGGCACAGCGCATGCCTATAGAGATTGCATCGTGGCACACGCACAATCCAAGACCGTGGAACTACTGGCTCCCAAAGCGACGCTCACGCCGTGCATTCTGGACGACGATCCGGAACAACTGCAAGCGTTACGCGCGCTGGTTTCCAGCATGGGCTACGACGCCATTCCCACCGCCGATCCGGAAGAGGCTTTGCAGCTGGTGCGCGTGGGCCGCTGCCGCATGGTCCTCGCGGACATGCACATGCCTGGCATGGACGGCTACGAGTTTCTCGACCGCGCGCTGCGCAGCGATCCAGGTGTGCATGTCATTGTGATGACCGCGGAATACACGCTGGAATCCGCGCTCGAAGCCATTCGCCGTGGGGCCACGGATTTTCTGCCCAAACCCGTAGACCGCATCCGCCTGAAGCGCACGCTCGATGAAGCCGCCGCGCTGTACGATCAGCGACGCCGCGTAAAAGCGCTGGAAGAGCAATTGCTGCGCGACTTGGAATTCCACGGCATTGTCGGCAAAAGTCCCGCCATGTTGGAGGTCTTTGATTTCGCGCGCAAGGTGGCCCGCCACTACACCAACGTTCTATTAATCGGCCCCACGGGAACCGGCAAGGAGCTGGTGGCCCGCGCCATTCATCAAATCAGCCCGGTGAGCCAGCAGCGCCTGGCAGTGTGCAATTGTTCCGCGATGGTGGACTCCCTGCTCGAAAGCCAGCTTTTCGGGCACATGCGCGGATCGTTTACCGGTGCCACTGATACGCGCCCCGGGCTTTTTGAATACGCGAACGGCGGCACGGTATTTCTCGACGAGGTCGGCGAAACTTCCCTCCCCATGCAGGCGAAACTTTTGCGCGTCATCCAGAACCGCGAGATCCAGCGCGTGGGTTCGCCACAGGTGTTGCAGGTAAACGTGCGTTTGATCGCCGCCACTAACCGTGATCTGCGCGCTGAAGTTCTCGCCGGACGCTTTCGCGAAGATCTTTTCTACCGCTTGAGTTCGATACAGATTCGTATACCTTCGCTTGCCGAGCGCCTCGAAGACATTCCGCTGCTGGTGCAGTTCTTCCTCAAAAAGTACAACGACGCCTACGGCAAAAATATCGCCGGGCTGACGCGCCGCGCGCAAACCGTTTTATTGCAGCATGGCTGGGCGGGCAACGTGCGGGAACTGGAAAACGTGATCTCCAGCGCCAGCATCACGGCCATGGGCGATTTCATCGACCTCGGCGACTTGCCCGAGCACCTGCAGCGTCGCGGCCCGCGCGGCGGCGAAGAACAGGACTGGCGGCCCTTGTCGCTCGAGGAAGTCCGCAAGGTGCATATTCAGCGCGTGCTGGACATGTGCCAGGGCAACCGCCTGCGCGCCGCGCAAATTCTCGGTATCGGCCGCACCAGTTTGTATCGGTATCTTAAGCGCGATGCCGCAGCGGCAAGCGCACCGCTACCACAGCATGTATACGCCGGCTCCGGCCGCGCCACCGTCGGACGTTAACGTCCCACGATAAAAAACTGACCGCTACGAACTGCGCCGCCAGCCGCTAGATCGCACGCGACCTGATTCATGCGACCTCAGCAACTACAACCTAATCGCGTGGGCATCAGCTAGGAAATGTTCCGGCGCGGCACACTGTCCCCGCTTGATGCATTCAAGGCGCTCCGGGCATTCGCGCACCTCGCTCATAATGAACGATTTCCGCCGAGGAGAGTTTGGCATGCGCGCTGCAGTATAGCTCTGCGAACTTACGCAGAAGAAGTTTCGCACGACGCGCAGCGATCGGCCGAAGGAGTGATGAAGTCAAAGCTTTGCGCGCCAGCCGTGTAGAGAGTATGGCGGCGCCAGACGATTCCCACCAACAGCAGTGCCTCAAGCAACCTCAAGCACCCAGCCTGAATCCTCTGAAGCGCCGTGTTCCGGATTTCACCGGAACGCGGCGCTCTTTCCTCCGCATTCCTTGCATCCCTTAGCCAAGTGCAAACATTCGTGCGCCGATTCGCGGCGAGCGACCTGAGGCCAACTGGGTTACGCGCAACTCACCAAAAATCGGGAGACGCGGCCGCTAGTTGCCGATGTTGGCGGCTACGGTGGCTGTCGCGGCGTTCGTCGCAACAGGGTTGGCCGCGGGCGCGGGTGTGTTGCTGGCCACGACGCCGGGCACGGTGATGGTGCTATCTAGGCGGGCAAGCATGCCGGTCTGCGCGGGCAGGTCTACTTCTTTGCCCTTGCGAATCATAATGTACGCGGCGCTGCCGGCGATGCCGAAGCCGAAGCCGCGCGCTACGTTGCTGAAGATGGCGCCCACGAGCGCGCCGCCCCCGGTGCCCAGCGATGCGCCGATTACGTCGCCTTTGAAGTCATGCTTCTCTTGCAAGACCTGGCCTTCGTCAATTTTTATGTCCTTGCGAGTATTGGTGTCCCCATTGCTGTGGCGTTGCTCGATGGCCAGAATGCTCATCTGGATGGGAATGATGCGGCTATCGATTTCCATGCTGCGGAAGGTGAGATTCATGTACGCCTGGCCGCGAAAGACCGAGAACATACGGGCCTTTTCGACAGTGCCGACGGTACCGTTGAGGCGCGTTCCCATGGGAATGAGCAGGGTGTTGCCGAGGAATACGGGCTCCGCAACGATGGCGACGAACGGATCCCCATCGCGCGCGCTAGAACTGCTGATGTCGGTAATAAGGTTCAGGTGCACGCGAGTGCCTTGCGCCACCTGTTGCGGTTCGGCATAAGAAACCAGCGAGGTGAACAGGAATACGACAGCGACTAAAGAAGAGAGCAAAGTCTTTTTCACGGGTAGTCCTCCTGCGCGCTTATAGAAGAAGCGGGCTTAAGCCCCGTGTCGTGGGGGGCATTGCGGCGATGCCGCAATGCGAGCCGCTGGCGCAGCGGACCCGGCGTCACGTTGCGGCGTGACGCGGGCGGACGGCGGAGGAACACCATCCGTGACGAGTGTACGCGGGTTCGGCAGGCCGGAAGTATCGCGTTTCGCTAAAATGTTTACTCTCTGGGCACAAATCCGGTGGACCTCGAAAAGGCCGTCGCATTAATTCCTGACTGGAGAATTTGGTTTCGCGCGAGGAATTTCCACAGCACCGCGTGGCGCGACCGCGCAGATCCGGCGGGCGAGGCGCGTGCCGCCGCGGGGCTGTGCTAAACTTTTGCATCGCAGTGGCGCGCTTCGCGCGCGGCTGCCGGAGAGTGGAGCTTCGGGCTCTGTGCGACAAGGTCCCGCGAACCCCGCCAGGCCCGGAAGGGAGCAACGGTACCGGGAACGCCTTGGGCGCCGCAGACCACCCGAAGTTCCTCTCACCGCCAGCCGGCGAGATGAGGTTTCGACATTCGTTTGGAACCGTTCGCTGGAAGAGTTCGTGAGCTCCCAACAATTATGAGTACTTACCAGGTTATCGCGCGCAAATGGCGGCCGCAGACGTTTGGCGACCTCGTCGGGCAAGAGCACGTGACGGAGACGCTGAAAAACGCGATTGCCAATGATCGCGTGGCGCATGCTTATATTTTCTCCGGCGCGCGCGGCGTGGGGAAAACCACCGCGGCGCGCATTTTGGCCAAAGCTTTAAATTGCGTGAACGGTCCGACCGCAAGTCCCTGCGGCGTGTGCGACGCATGCAAAGACATCGCCACGGGCAATTCGCTGGACGTGATCGAGATCGACGCGGCGTCGAATCGCGGCATCGATCAGATTCGCGAGTTGCGCGAGATGGTGCGGTATGCGCCGGCGGCGTCGCGACACAAGGTAGTGATTCTCGACGAAGCGCACATGCTGACGATGGAAGCGTCGAATGCCTTGCTCAAAACTCTCGAAGAACCGCCGGACCGTGTGATCTTTGTGATGGCCACCACGCAGCCGGAAGATTTGGAAGACACCATCCGGTCGCGCTCGCAGCATTTCCATTTTCGCGCGTTGACCTTCGCGGAAATTTCCGGGCGGCTGGAACACATCGCCCGCGAAGAAAGTCTAAAAATTGAACCGGGCGCGCTGGCGGTGATTGCGCGGATGGCGGAAGGCAGTTTGCGCGATGCACTTTCGTTACTGGAGCAGGCGCGCGCGTATTGCGGTGACAATATTCCGGACAAGGAAGTGCGTGAGCTGCTTGGCGTGGTTCCGGAAGATGCTCTGGAAGAATTGGTGAATGCCATCGCCGAAGGGTCGGCGGACCGTGCGCTCGGCCTCGTGCATCGCTTCCAAAAAGATGGGCGCAATTTGCAGCATTTTTGCCGCGAAGCCATCCGGCACATCCGGAATCTGCTGATTGCACGCGTCTCAGGAGCGGATTCGGAATTGATTGCGGCTACGGCGGACCAGCGGCCCGCGCTGGCGAGAGCCGCGGCGCTCTTTGGCGAAGAGGATTTGACGCGGTTTTTCCAGATACTTTTGCAAACAGATGATAGTTTGCGGCGCGCGCCAGATCCGCGAGTGCATTTGGAAATGGGTTTGCTGCGGCTGATCAATGCGGGGAGGCTTGCGCCGCTGGAAGAACTGATGTCGGAGATGTCCGGCGGATCGCGCGGTGGTGGAGCGTCGTCCGCGGGTGCGGGGCGCGGTGTGGCGGCCAACGTCGCGGTCGCGCCGAAGAAAATGTTTGCGGAGGGTCTGAGTGACGCGACACCCGCGGTAACTTCTGGCGTGACGCCTGTCGTAAACCCTCGGGAGCGTGCGGAGACTCGCGCGGCCGCGGAACTCGATGTTGCATCGTGGCGTCCGGACGCGCCGAAAGGCATGATGGCGAAAGACGTGGAATTGCAGCGCACTGCGGCGAGATCCAGCCTCGTGACGGATGGCGCTGCGACGGATGGTATCGCGATGAGCGCGTCAACATCCGCGGTTTCCGGCGAGTATGGTGCGGACGTTACAGCGGCTTCCGTTGCGGCGAGTGACGACGCTGTATGCGACGAAACGTTTGACGAAAAGAAAGATGATGCCCTAGAGGGCTTCGCTACAAATACCGCTGCAAATTCAAGAGCTATCGGCCTGACCGCTCTGGAAGTGGCGGAGGGAATCTCCGCGGAGCAGGTGGCGGAAATTAAAGCGGCGATCCAGGCGGAGAAGAAATTTCTTGGGGAGTTGGTGGAGCAGAGCAGCCGGTGGCAAGTGGAGGGCGTGGAGCTGCGAATATTTTTCCCCGTGGAGAAGCGGGCGTTCGCGGAATTACTAGAAGGACGCGACGCGCTGGAGAAAATCCGCGCAGCTGCGGGCAAGGTGCTGGGCAAGCCCGTGCGCGTCTGTGCTAAAATCGAAAGTATCGCGGCGGCTGCAGCGGCCGGCGCGGCGTCATCAGCGGTTACTTCGGGGCGCGGCGCGGCGGCGAGTAACGCAACGCTACGGAATAGTTCGGGAAACGCGGAATTGCGCGCGCGGTTTGAAAGCGATCCGATGGTGCGTTCGATGCTGGAGCGCTTTGGCGGAAAGATTTCGGAAGTGAAGCCGCCCGATTCCTGAAGAGTTTCGTAGCACGATGTGCAGCAGGTTGCGTGACGAGGTTCGGCAAGAGTTTCGTGAAGGATTTCAGCGGCAAGAATCGCGCAGTTCCGGCAGGCAGAGAGGTTTAAACCAATATGGAAGTCAACGCTCTGCAACAGATGCTCTCGCGGTTGCGGCAAGTCCAGGAAGACTTGCAGCAGCAGGTGAACGCCGTGGCGGTGGAAGCGTCGGCCGGCGGCGGCATGGTCACCGTGAAGATGAACGGCCAGAAGCAGATCGTGGAAGTGCGCATCGAACCAGACGTCTTCGCCAGCAAGGATCAGGAGATGCTGCAGGATTTGATCCGCGCGGCGGTGAACGAAGCGTCGCGGCGCGTGGACGATGAGTTGGCCAGCCAGATGAAAAATATCGCCGGGACCATGCCGGGGATGGCTGGATTGAAGATTCCCGGATTGTTTTAATTCGTTGTTTGCAATTTATAGCTCCCTGCCTCGCTTGCTCTCCCATTCTGAAACTCGAACGGCATGATTCTTGCGTCTGCTTAATATGTCCGTAACTACTGTTCGAATGAGTTTGCCCGCGCACTTTCAATTTAACGAAAGCCCTAGGGACGAGACGGTTGCTGAGGGGGGCAGTTCAGAGCGAAGGCTATCGTTGCTTCGATGTGGTTATTGAAGGCCGCTTCGGGAAAACTCCATCTACTTACGGCATCCTGCACCGCCCCGCGAAGCAAAGGGTTCCCGCTCTGGAAGGCGATACTACGTACGCCGCCGTTTCCATCGACTTCAATCTCAAAGGAGACGCTACCTTCGACGTGCGCTACTCGATCAAGCGCGGGATATTTAGGCAGGATGACGGTAGCAGGCTGGAACGGTGCACTGTTTTGCAAGCGCACGCCGGGTATAGCGGGAGGAATTTGGGCGGCTTGGTACAGATCAGAGGGCTTATCTGGAGCGTCCTTGAACAGTGCATCGTACTTGCCTGAACTCAAAGCTTGAAGAATCGAGGAAGCCACGTTCTGCGTAAGGGCTTTTGACTCGTCGGGCACAGAAAACGCGGGCTTGTCCATAACCCTGGACCAAGCTCGCGATCCAGGCGCGTCAGTAGGTGCATTGTCCAGGACGTATGCTTGGGAGTATCCGGGTTTACAGCGAACATATCTTTATCCAGGATATCGGAGCGCAAGATGCGCGTTTGGTCTTGACACTGGACTTGCATCGCGGTGTTCGCGCCGCTGAAGACCAGGCACTTCTTGCATCGCTTCAATTCTCTCCGGAGATCCTTTTCGGGAACCGCACAAGGATTGACCTCGCCTAACAGCGCTGCGGGAGACTCAGCAACTGAAGTTGAGACGACTTCGATTTTGGTTGGGACGAGGCATGCATCACCGGGTGGAGTGAGCGTGATTCTGTCTAACGAAGACCCGTTTCCGTTCGGATGCACTACGAAAATTTCGTAGTAGTTAAATGGCGGCCCAAAGTCGAAGAATGTTTGCACTCCGATGACGAATGCGTCCGGTTGTATTGGGGAAGGCGGTCGCTCATGCAGAGGTATTATCCCGACGAGAATAGCGATCGCGCAAATGACGGTGACACGGTGCATTTGTGGTGATGCTACTACAGTTTTGGACTACGAAGGCTCCGTTTGAGATAGGAGCGATGCGGAGCCGCTTGCTGGTCTGTAGCCAGCCTAAAAAACCGCGCACTGTCACAGTTTGTGTAGGACAAGGCGCGCGGAATGAGTCCCATGCCACAGCAAACCGCGTCGCCACTTGCTGCGAACTATTATTAGATTACTGACAAGTATTTAGCTGCTCGCCGGCATCGCCCGCCATGGTCGCAAAGTGGTTTTCCTGCAAGATACCTTGAAGTTTGCGTGGTCCGGATGTTTAATACGGGCAGGGGGAACCATGGAAATATTGGCGGCACTGAAGCAAGAGGAAGCGAAGTTACAACATCAGTTAACAGGGATTCGCAACGCGATCGCGGCGCTCGGGGGAAGTTATTCCAGCGTGACGGCGCGTGCCAAGGGCGGACGTCCCAAGCGCGTGGTTTCCGCGGCCCTGCGCGCGCATCTTTCGAAGAAGGCCAAGGAGCGCTGGGCCAAGATTCGCGCGGATAAAAAGAAGTAACGCGCGCGGGTTTGGACGGGGCCGCTGTGGACTGCCGCACGGATCGCTGGGGAGTATGGCGACTAAGTGCACGGCGGGCAGCGGCCTTGGTGTTTGCGCTAGAGCCGTTAGCGGCCTCCGCTCAGCAATCCTCGGAATATTCCTGCGGATGCCATAAAAATACTCCGATCACTGCGCTGGGCCAAAGCCGTTGGAAGCCGAGGGATCCGGTTCAAGGCAATACGCGCAGGAGCATGGCACTTCCGCTGCCCAGCCTGAGCTTGCCGGTTGGCGCGGCAAGGACGACGACTCCGAGCGGATCGGTGCGTCCGGCGTGCGCGATGCTCGCTCCTTGCATGCCGTAAACACCGCAAGCATCGGAAGAAAAGAGCCATAGGGCCTGCAAGCGATCATCGCCATCGAGCGGGCCGCGACAGGGTCCGTCCGGTTTCGCCCTAACGTGCACCAAAACTCCGTTGTAGAGTGCTTTGCCCACGCGACGATTTTCGCTGTCGGTGACCTCACCACCCGCGCCATAGACAGCATCGCCACCGATCTGGGTGGTATCCGCCCACGGAGGTGGTGTACCGAAGCCGTAGGATTGGTCCGGAACCTGCGCGAGCTCGACGGTCATCATAGAAGCGAGGGCTCGCAGATCCACGGCTATGGCGAACTTTTGATGATCGAAGGCAAGTTGATTGAACGCGAAGGAGACCGTTTCGTCGGCGCCGTTTGACGCAGGAGCGACGGACAAAATTTTTCCAGACACAGTGGCGCCTTCAGGAATGGTCGTGCCGTTCGGCAACGGCACAGATTGCATTAGTCGTCCGGTAATGGGTGCACCGACGTGGACGCTTTTAGTCGAGAAGCCGCGGTTTAACCGGATGGGCAGGACGGTGCCATTGGGAACTTGCGAACTGCTGACGGGAAAGTTGATGGCAGCGGGCGGAG
The DNA here is from genome assembly GCA_963838265.1 of uncultured Acidobacteriota bacterium. Classification (GTDB taxonomy): domain Bacteria; phylum Acidobacteriota; class Terriglobia; order Acidiferrales; family UBA7541; genus Acidiferrum. The sequence goes on along the minus strand of CAWIQN010000012.1, from coordinate 288,716 downwards.
CTGTGTTTGGCTGCGCGTTCATTCCAGCAACGAAGAGAAATGGTAGGAGGATCAGAATGGCGGAGACCGTGACCGTCGTAAAATCGTTGGCTCTTTGGGAGTAGGTGGTAGACATGGGTGAACTCCTCTTTATATTAGGTGCTAGAAATGACGTAATCGTTGCGATGAGAATTTCGTCCAAGGTGGGAATTCGACGCACGGAGGAAAAAAATGCCGGGCTGAAGCCCGGCGCCTACACAGGTACGGAATCGCAAACCGCGGCTCGGAACGAACCGACTAGCGCGGTGGTTTGCGTGTTGCGTGGCGGTATGCTACACAAGGGACATGGCTGATTTTGCTGCTCCTGTAGAACGATTGATCGACGAATTTAAACACCTGCCCGGGATTGGGCAGAAAACGGCGCAACGGCTGGCGTTTTATATTTTGCGTTCGACGAAAGAAGATGCGCTGGGGCTGGCGGACGCGATTCGCGAGGCCAAAGACAAGATTCGCACCTGTTCGACCTGCAACAACATTACCGATACGGATCCCTGCCTCTACTGCGTTGGGCCGACGCGCGGGAAGGCCACCATCTGCGTGGTCGAAGAAGCGCACAACATTATGGCCATCGAGAAGACGCGCGCGTATAGCGGCATGTACCACGTGCTGGGCGGCTCTTTGTCGCCATTGTCCGGGCGGGGGCCGGACCAGCTGCACATTAAATCACTGATCGAGCGCCTGAAAGGCGGGACGGTTGAGGAGATCATCATGGCCACAAATCCCACTGCGGAAGGCGAGGCGACGGCTGTGTATCTGTCCAAGCTATTGAAACCACTGGGGGTGCGGGTGTCCCGTATCGGCGTAGGGATACCAGTGGGAGCGGATTTGGAGTACGCGGATGAGGTCACGATGATGAAGGCGATGGAAGGGCGCAGAGATCTATAAAGGTACCCGCTACTAGTAGCTACAGGACGCTCTAGGCAAGAGATTCATTTAGGTATAGAGTCTGGCGGTTGGAAGAACGCTCCCCGCAGTGAGTAGGTCCTTCCTTGTAGGTGCGCCGCGCTGAGGGTGTGCGCACTACTTCGTGGTGTCGAAACCGTGGTGTTGTAGTACGGTGGCGTTTCAGAGTGAAACTTCGGGGAAGCAAACTCGAAACACAGGCGCAGAAATGATGCCCGTTGGCGTTGCTATTGCTTTACGTAAACCTCGGTAGGCGACAGCCGATTTTGCGCGACGCAATTCGCCGGTCGAGGATGCAGGTTGGGCTCTGGAATCGCGAAGTTTGTGGCGGTTCGCGAAGTGACGAAAAAAAACGATCGGCGGAAGCATTTATGGAAGACCAGCGCGGCAATTTTGCCGATGAGACAACCGATATGGCATCCGAAAATGCGATGAACGCAAGCAACGATTTGCGGAAACGACGGAGCACGCGGATTGTACAGGCCGTGCCCTTGGCGGTAACCGGCGTGGATGCGCTGGGGCGGCCGTTCACGGAGCGCACGTCGACGCTGATTATTAATTGCCACGGCTGCCGGTACCAGTCGAAGCATTACGTCCTGAAAAATATGTGGGTGACGCTGGAGATTCCGCATCCGGAAAGCGGACAGCAGGCGCGCAATGTGCGCGGGAGAGTGGCTTGGATCCAGCGGCCACGAACGGTGCGGCAACTTTTTCAAGTGGCGCTGGAACTGGAGCAGCCGGGGAACGCCTGGGGCATGGCGTTTCCGCCGGAGGATTGGTTTACCTTTCCCGAAGCCAGCGCGGCACACTCAACTGCGACAATTACGCCTGGTGGAACGCTCTCGGGAATACCCCATGCGGCGAGCGGCACCACCGAGAGTGGACACGGCGAACATCAGGCCGGAGTCGGAAGTGAGATGGCGTCCGAAGCAAAGTTGAGCGAGGCGGAAGCCCAGCAGGTGATGGCCGCGGACAACGTGCGGATATTCCCCTCTCCCGTAAGCACGACGGATGCTTCTTTGCAATTGGCGCGGCAGATGACGCGGCTACTAAACGATGCTAAGCAGCAGATTCAGGCGGCGGCGCGCGACGCGGCCACGCACGCGGTATCCGCCGAGCGGCACCGGGCGTTCGAGGAGTGGGAACAGAAGTTCGCAGCGGCGCGTGTGGAAGTGGTCAACGAAGCGGAGCGCGCGCTCGGGAAAATTCAGCGGGAAGCTGAGGCGCAGGCAAAGCGCGTTACGGCTACCGCGGAGGAAATGGCGGAGAGAACGCGCAACGAATTGCCGCAGAGCGTTACGCCGCAGTTGCAGGAATTGGCGCAGAGCGCGGCGCAGGAATTTTCTGGCAAGCTCGCGGAACAAGGGGCGGCGCATCGCGCGCAGTTCGAACAGCACGCCGCAGGAACCGCGGAAACGTTGCGGGCACTGTGCGAGCAGGCCGAGGCAGCGATTAGCAGATTGACGGCGCATAGCGAGAGCGCGGAGGCGCAGCTACAGGAGCGCGCGGAAGCGGCAAAGAAACTTTTGGACGAGACGGCGCAGGAGAGCCTCCGCGCTACATTGCACGCCACCAGCCAGGCGCTCGAAGAGCGAACGCGGACCCTTGAAGCGGCCGGCCAAGCGCTGGCGGAGAATTTGCAGAAGCTGGAACAGCAGTCGCGAATGTTGGAGGAGAGCCGGCAAGCGGAGGAAGAATCCGGGCGGCGACATGCGGCGGCGTTGACGGGACAGGGCGAAGCGTTGCAGGGCGCGGTGCGAGAAAGCGCCAAGCGGCTGGCGGAACTTTTTGAAGCGCAAGCCAAAGCGCAGGAAACGGCGCGCTTGCTGAGCGAAGAAACGGCTCGCACGGCAGACACCGGAGCGGCTCGCGTGGCGGCCATGCAGGATCAGGTGCTGGAGCGGCACGCTGTAGTTCAGGCCACTTTTGAAGCGAGTTGGCGCGCGCAGCTTGAGTCGGAGATGGAAGCGGCGAAAGCGCGCTGGCAAGAACACGTTGCTGCGACGATTTCGGGAACGATCGCGGAAGCGGTGACGTCCGCGATCGCCACAGCGACCGCGGACGCGGGACGCGGGTTGGACGAGCATGCGCGCGGATTATCGCAGGAAATGACCGGCCAGATGCATGAGGAAGCGGCGCAGAGCGTTGAACGGCTGCTTGCCGAACGCGTACACGGACAGCTCGATGGGCAGGTCGCCGCGTTGAACGAAGCGGCCAACCGGGTGTCGAGTGAAACGGAACAACATATAGCGGGTTTGCGCGACGTGGCCTCGCAAGTTGCGGCGCAGGCGGCTGGCGAAACCAAGCTGCGTCTTACGGAACTGCGCGAAGCCGCGGCGGCCGCGGCGAACGAGGCGGAGCAACGCGTCGCCGGCGTGCGCTCATCAGCGGAGGAATTTGCTAACGCGACGCTGCGCGAAAGGACCGAGCGGCTTGACCCGCTGGTCTGGCGGGCCGGGGAAGCAATTGCGCGACTGGAGCAGTTTTCCGCGCGGCTGGATTCGGCGCAGGAAGATTCACTGCACGGATTTCGCGCGCAGCTGGATGACGTCCTGAGCTTGCATCGCAACGAACTGCATCGCCGGTCCGAGTCGCTCTTCGAAGAGATCAACGGGCGCATTCGCAAAGCGTTTGAAGATACCAGCCGGCAAGCCGTGGACGATTTTGCGCAGCAAGTGAGCGCCACGGTGCAGCCACACGTAACGCAAGCCGAAGAAGCGGTACACCGGCTGGCGGGCGGCAGGTCGCTGCTGGACGCGGCCATGACGCTGCAGCAGGATCGCATACGCGGTTTTGCAGACGAAGCGTTTGCAAATTCGCTGGCGCGTTTCAGGGAGAATTTGGGCAGCGTCGAGCAGGTGTTGCAGGACGCGTCGCAGGCCATCACCGAACGGAGCCTAACGGAACTGGAAGGCAAAGTCGAAGCCTTGCGGCATCAGGCGATTGAAGATGTATTCAAATCGTCCGAGTGGTACGAGAAAAAGGCGCAGACGCATATTCAGAGCGCTACCGAACGTGTGGTGGAACAAGCGGCCAATCTGCTGCGCGAGAAGGCGGGCGAAGTCTCCGGGACATTTGCCAGCGAAGTGGATCACGCCAGCAGGAATTTCATCAGCCACACGCAGACGCAGATGGAAGAGGTCTTGCGAGACGCCTTCGAAAGGTCGCGAGCGCTGTTTGCCGAAGCCGCCGAAACCACCGAAGCGGCGTTTACGGATGAAATCCAGCGTACCGCTCGGCGCGAGCTTGCAGGTTTCGGCGAAGAGGTGCAGCGTTCCGCCGGCGAGATGCACGGGCAACTCGAGACGGCGCGCGTGGAACTAGCATTGCGCACCTCATCGGAGCAGGAAGATTTTCTACGGCGTTTTCAGACCGGCATGAGCCGCGCCATGGAAACCAGCGTAGCGGAGGCGCGGAACAGCGTGGAAGCTAGCTTCGCGCCGCTACTGGAGACCTTCCGCAACGTCACGCACGCGCACCAGGAAGAGTTGCGCGGCGCATATCAGAAAGCTGGTGAAGAAGCAGCAGAGGAACACCGCGAGAAATTGCGCGGCATTTCCAATCAGTGGATGCTGGCCACCGTTGCGTCGCTGGATCAACAATCGCGGGCCATGGTGGCGAATATCGCGGCGACTGCGGAGCAGCAGTTGCGAACCGCATGCGAACAAGTGTTTGCGGGGGTCGGAGATTCGCTACGCGAGCGCATGCGGGAGATTGCTTCGGGCATGGATGCCAAGGCCAAGGGGCATTCCGCGTAACGCCTAAGCTGATTTTCTAATCGCCAGTCTCGCGCAATGCATCACTCGTACCGCAACGCCTCCACGGGATCGAGCTTCGCCGCCTGCATGGCGGGCAGCCACCCGCTCAACACCCCCACCACAATCAAAATTCCCGTCGAAAGCATCATCGTCAACAGCGACAACGTCAGGTGAATATCCACCTTCCCGGTGTCATCTTCATACGCCGGACCTAGGAACGGCAACGTGCCGATCATCGACGTAATCGCTGCCGAGAGCAGCATACCAATCGCGCCGGCCGCCAGCGTCATCACCAGCGCCTCCAACAAGAATTGCCAGCGAATATGCGCTTTTTTCGCGCCGAGCGCGCGACGCAAGCCTATTTCTTTGACGCGCTCGTCGACCGAAACCAGCATGATATTCATCACGCCAATTCCGCCGATACCCAGCGTCAGGGCGCCTACAAAAAACAGCAATGCTTCAATGCCGATGGTAATTCCTTCATAGATAGGTTTGAACTCCTCGCGGCCAAACATGGTAATGGCGCGTTTATCCGTCGGCGAAAAGCGTTGATGGCTGGCTATCGCGGCGCGCACTTGCAGCATGGCGCTCGATTCAAATCCCGGCGCCACCGGCTCGAACAGCATTACGCTGGCGTGTTTCGTGTCCCACAAATCGCCGGCCGCGGTATAGGGAATGAACGCGGACTCGTCATCGCTGGTGAAGTAATTGCTGTCGGAAAATTTTGTGTCCATCGAGCCGATGACTATAAACTTCACGCCATCGATGCGCACCGTTTCACCAACCGCGGGCGTGCCGCTGAAAAGCTTTTTCCGCAAGCGCGCGCCAAGAAAAACCACGCGGCGGCGTTCCGCGACGTCTTCAGGTGAAATCCAGGTGCCCTCGATGGCCACTTCATTGCGCATCTCGCCATACTCGGGAAACACACCGCGAATCGCGGTATCGGAAAGACGCTCTTCGTGCGAGATACCTTTGAAGCGCACTGTCTCCAGCGTCACGCGCTTCACCAGCGGCGATTGCGCTTTCACCCAATCGGCATCGTCCTGATCGAAGTGCACTTCTCTGCCGGCGCGTTCTCCGCCCGCCTGTTCGCTGGTAGTGCCTGGCCAGCACACCACTGCACCCTTGCCAAAAACTTCAAAGGTGTACATCAGCACGCTGCGAAATCCCGCACCGTAGCTGAGCAGAAGCGTGACCGCCACGATGCCCCAGGCAATCCCTGTCATGGTCAAAAGACTGCGCAGCGGGTTACGCCCTAACGCGGCCCAGGCTTCACGAAAAATTTCGAAGAACATCGCGCTAGCCTCCCGCCTCAAACCGCAAGGCTTCGATAGGATCCACGGAAGCCGCGCGATTCGCGGGATACAGGGCCGAGAGCACAGCAATCAGTCCCAGCAAAAGGACCGAGCCCGCGCCCAATTTCCAGCTAGCCAGCAATCCCGCAAAAAATTGTGGCATGGGCAGCAGATTCACCAGCGCGCAAAAACCATACGAAACGATCAGCCCCGTCCCGCCGCTCAGCGCAACTACGATCACTGTCTCCAGAAAAAATTGCCGCAAGATCGAGCGCCGCGTCGCGCCTAGCGCCATGCGCACACCAATCTCGCGTGTGCGTTCGCGCACCGAGACCAGCATCACGTTCATCACGCCGAGCCCGCCCAGAAAAAGTGTGGCGATTCCCACCGCGCCCATGAACACTTCCATGCCCACAATGATCATGCGGTTGGCTTCCGCGCCCTTCACGGTGTCCCATATGCTGGCGGCTTCTTTGTCTCGTGGATCAAAATTATGCAGCCGCCCCAGCGAGCGTCGCAATTGCGTTACGCAATCCGGATGACTGGCCAAACTCCATGGCGCCGCAAGAATCCGGTCCACGCTATGTTCCGGGGACGGCGGCTTGTTCGGAAAATCGCGTTTCATGGAATCGAAGGGAATAAAAATCTTCCGCGTGTCGGTGCCGTCATAACTGGAATTCTGGTCCTTGAATTTCATCACGCCGATAACGGTGTATGGCTTCTCGTTCAGCCACACCGTAGCACCCACGGCGTCACGCTCGGCAAAAAGCTGCTTCTTGGTGTCGCTCCCAAGAAAGGCCACGTTGCGTGCTTCGGCATTGTCCTCGTAATTGTAAAATCGCCCTTCCGCCACGGTGATGCTGCGAATCTCCGTGAACGGCGGCAGTGATCCAACCGTGTCAATCGTCCCGCTGTTGTACAAACTGTGCGCCTGAACGTTGTTACCGAGCTCCGGCATCACATACTTGCACGCCGGCGATTCCGCGGCGACCTGCTTATAGTCGTTCTCCATAAAACGAATCGCGCGCCCGGAGCGCAGTCCTCCGGCTTGCATGCTGGTGCGCCCGGAAAACACCACCATCACGTCTTTGCCAAAAGTTTCCTGATTTTTCTGGATGCCTTTACCGAGTCCCTCACCAGCCGCAACCATCACAGTGATGGAAATAATTCCCCACGCGATTCCGAACATGGTCAGCAGCGTGCGCCGCTTGTTCACCCACAACGTCGCCAGCGTATCCCGCAATAGATCTTCAAAGGACATAAGCCCCATTCATTCACACTCGCCGTTGTAGGGGCGCAGCATGCTGCGCCCCTTCTCGGCAAGGTGCAATCCCACCGCCGTGCTCTCGTACTTGAGCACGCGCGCCCTTACTGCAAGATCACCTGCTGCTTCTCGTTTAATCCTTCCAGCACCTCGGTCTTTACGCCGTTGGAAATTCCCAATTTCACCGCAACCTTCTTTTTCCCGTTCTCGCCCTTGGCGTCCGGCAATTCCACCGACGCTTTGCGCTCCTTGTCATAAATGAGCGCAGCTTCCGGCACCATCAATACGTTTTTCTTCTCTTCCAACAAAATTTCCGCATTGGCGCTCATCGAAGCCTTCAGTTCACCCGTGGAATTGGCGATCGAAACGCGCACCTCAAAGGTGGTCACGTTATCTTTCTCTTTGCCAAGCGGCGAAATCTTCGTCACCTTCCCGGTAAATTTTTTGTCCTTAAACGACTCCACCACGATGCGCGCCGGCTGATTCAAATACACTTTGCCGATATCGGCCTCATCCACCTTGCCCTGCACATACACCTCGCTGATATCTCCCAGCGTCATAATCGGTGTGGCCTGCGACCCAAGCACGAGGATCGAGCTCACCGCATCTCCCACATTCACGTCGCGGGACAACACCAATCCATCAATGGGACTGACAATCGTGGAATTCCGCAAATCCTCTTCCGCGTTATCCAACGCCGCCTTAGATTGCGCGAGCATGCCTTCGGCCTTGGCAATCTCCGCGCGAGACACCGCCAAATTCGCCTGCGCGCTCAGCTGCTTGTTCAATCCCAGCTGATAATTTTTCTGCGCGTCTTCTACCACCGACCGGGACACCACGCCCTCGTTAAATTCCTTCTCCGCCCGCTCCATGCTCAACTTCAAGAACGGCACATCCGGCCCTTCCGCATCAACCTTATTCCGCTCCAGCGAAGCCATCGCCGAATTCCGCGACGCCGTGGCGGCCTGCAAGTTCGCCGTGGCCGCGCGCTCCGCTGCTTCCAGTTGCACCTTGTCCAGTTCCACCAGAATCTGGCCCACCTTCACGCGGTCGCCATAATCCACATAAATCTTCTTGACGATCCCGCTGGCCTTGGATTTGATGTCCGCCTTGGACAGCGGCTGAATTTTTCCGGTCGCCACCACCACACACGCCAAATCTCCCCGCTCCACGTCCGCCAATTTTGAAGGATCAATCGCATGGCTCGGCCGCAAAGCCGCCATCACGCCATAACCGCCGCCGCCCAGCACCACCAACCCAATCGCCGCCCAAATCAACCGCCGCCGGCGTTTCTTGCCGTTCGTTCCGTTTAACCCGTTGCTCCCACTGGCCATGCAAACACCCCCACCCGGTTCAGTCTTGCCACTCTAAGGTACGCATTCCCTCCTCGGGATGTTCCCTAGCATTCTGGTGGACTTAGACGTGACAAACGGCCCGGAGTCGCGATTAATCTTCTAACCGGACGTTTCTAAGCGTGGCCTGGTCGATTCCGTCGAATTCTTAGGGGCGTAGCATGCTGTGCCCCCTCTTGGCAAGATCCCCCAAGTTTGACGATTTTCTTTCGAATGATCCGCGTCTCTTTATAGCCAAAATCAAACTACGAAGATTTTCGTTGACACTACGAATTCCTTCGTAGTAGAGTCTCGCCCATGACGCATCCAACGCAAAAACCCACCGCTTCCGAACTGGAAATCCTGCAGGTCCTATGGACCCGCGGACCATCCACGGTTCGCGAAGTCTACGAAGTGCTCAGCGAAAAAAGAGAAATGGGCTATACCAGCGTCCTAAAACTCATGCAGATCATGACGGAAAAAGGCAGCGTGCGCCGAAACGAAACGCAGCGTGCTCACGTTTATGAGGTATGCCAGCCCGCCGAGAAAACCAAGCGCGGTCTGGCCGCCGACGTCTTGCAGCGCGTGTTTGACGGCTCGGCCAGCGAACTCATGATGCATGCATTAGCCGGCCACCGCGCCTCCAAAGAAGAAATCGCTGAATTGCGACGTTTGCTTGCGGAGTATGAAAGGAAACAGTCATGACCAGCTTGCAGCTCTGGCTCACCCCCGATGTGACGCGCGCGGTGGCCCTGGCAATTCTGCACTTCCTGTGGCAAGGCGTGGCCTTAGCGGCGCTGGCCTCCGCGGCCATGGCGCTTTCCCGCAACTCGGCCACACGATACGCGATTGGCGTCGCCGTCTTGGCGTTGATGTTCGCCGCGCCGGCGCTAACATTTCTCGTGCTGCAGCAGCGCGCGATGGCTTCCGCAAACGGTGAACTTGCGACTTGGAAGGGTGCCGCAAACACCCTAACGTCCGATTCCCTCGCAGCAAAAGTTTCAACGCCGGTGAATCCGCGGCGCAACCACTTCCCGGCCTCATCCGGCTATCTCGCGTGGCTCGTTGAGGCGTGGCTCGCTGGCGTGGCGCTGCTCAGCCTCCGCCCCGCGGCCGGCTTTTTCGCGCTGCAGCGCCTGCGTCGCAAGCAAGCCGCGCCGGTCAGCGAACTTGTCCACGCTCGCTGCTTATCCCTGCAGAACACTCTTGGTCTGCAACGCCTGATTCGTTATTGCGAGTCGGTAGAGCTAGAGGCTCCCGCGGTCGTCGGCTGGTTCCGGCCCGTGGTTTTCTTGCCGCTTTGCGCGATTAGTGGACTTTCTGTCGACCAGCTGGACGCCATCGTCGCGCACGAATTGGCGCACATCAAGCGTCTCGACGCTTTCGTAAATCTTTTCCAAATCGCCACGGAAACATTGCTCTTTTATCATCCCGCGGTATGGTGGCTCAGCAGTCGCATTCGCGCCGAACGCGAAAATTGCTGCGACGATGTGGCCATCGCGGTTTGCGGAAACGCTGCCGCATACGCTCGCGCCCTCGCCAGCATGGCGGAATCTCACGCCGCCCCCGCGATGGCCATGGCCGCAAACCGCAGTCCGCTGGTGGCGCGTGTGGCGCGCATTTTGGGCGCAGCAAAATCGCAGGCCGGCATTCGTGGCGCCAGCCTCTTTGCCAGCACACTCTGTCTTAGTGCCTCTCTCCTCGCCGGCCACGCCCTTTTTGGCGCCAACCAAACCACCCCCGCAGCACCGCAGCCTCCCGCTCCTGTCGCCGTGCCCGCTTCGCCTACGATGCCGCAGAGTCCCGACCCTGTGATCGTCGTACACGGCTCGCCCACCGCCCCGCTAGCTCCGCCAGCTCCAGTGAGCGAGTTGCCGCCTCTCCCGCAGCCTGCTCCCGTTCCGGAGGTCGCGATAACTGCAGTCGCCGCGATTGAGGACCAGGACGCTCCAGCGCCAGAAAAAACTCCCGCAGCAACGGCAAACCCGAAGAGCTCGTATATCCAATCTCTCAAAGCCGCAGGCCTCATCAATCTCGACATCGACCAAATCATCGCGCTCAAAATTCAGGGCGTCACTTCCGACTATGTGCGCTCACTCATCGCGGCCGGAGTGAAACCCGACGTCGACGAAATCGTCGCCATGAAGATTCAGGGCGTTACCTCCGACTACCTGAAAGGCCTTAACGATGCCGGCGTCAAAGTCGCCGTCGACGAGGCCCTGGCTATGAAAATTCAAGGCGTTACGCCTGAATACATTCGGGAACTTCGCGTTTCAGTTCCCGACATCGCTTCCGACGAAATCCTTGCCATGAAAATTCAGGGTGTCACTTCGGAATACGCTAAGGAACTCCGCGACGCCACTGGCTTGAAACTAGACGCCGACGAACTCATCGCCATGAAAATTCAAGGCGTCTCCGCCGCATACATCCGCGACCTCAAAACACTCGGGCTGCAGCTCGACGCCGACAGCATCATCGGCATGAAAGTTCAAGGCGTCACTCCCGAATACGCAAAGTCGCTTCAGTCCGCCGGCCTGCACTTCGATGCCGACGAACTCATCGGCGCAAAAATCCAAGGCATCACGCCGGAATTCATCGCGCAAGCCCGCAGCCACGGCTTCAAAGACCTGGACCTCGATAAACTGATGCGTTTGAAACATTCCGGTGTGCTGGATCAATAGTCCGCGTCCGTGCTTCGCACAATTTTCAGAAAGAAGGGAGACTTCGCCATGAATCGACGCGACGCTTTACTCTGTTACGTTCTCGTCGCGGCTATGTTGGTCGGCGCGCTGGTCGCCAAAGCCGCCGATTCCCTCTCTGGCAGTTGGACCATTCAGCATTCCGAAGAAGCCGGCAAGGTGCAATTCGCGCTCATCCGCAAAAATCGCCACGGCAGCTCCACACACCAATCCGATTGGCCGCTTAGCATCTTCGTGGGCCTGGACCTCTCACAGCCGGGCAAGCGCGACGTGCATTTCACCATCACCCGCGACGCCGGTCGCTTCGACTGTGAAGGCTACGTCAAAGACGGCGAGGGCGCGGGCATTTTCCATTTCACCGCCGAACCGAAATACGCCGCGGAAATGAAAACTCTGGGCTTCGACGGCGTTGACGCAGAAAGACAATTCACCATGGCCGTCATGGACGTCAGCACCGACTTCGCCAAGCAAATGAAATCCGAAAAGTTGACCGGCCTGGACACCGACAAGCTCATCGCCTTCCGCATCTTCAACGTCAACGCCGCGTTCATCGACGATCTGCACAAAGAAGGCCTGCCTATTTCCGACTGCGACAAGCTGGTGGCTTTTCGCATTCACGGTGTCACCCCAGAAATGGTGCGCTTCCTTCATCAGGCCGGCTACCAACCAGATGAAGACACGCTCATCGCCATGCGCATTCACGGCGCGACTCCTGAGTGGATGCAACAACTGAAGAAAGATGGCTATGGCAACATTGATCTGGAAAAATTAATCGCTTTCCGCATTCATGGCGTTTCCCCGGAATTTATCGAGCACCTGCAAACCCTCGGCTACCAGCATCCCGAACCCGACCAACTCGTGGCCATGCGCATCCACGGCGTCACGCCTGAATTCATCTCCGACCTGCGCGCCCGCGGCATGCAAAATCTCACCATCGATCAGCTTGTCAATCTCCGCATCCACGGTATCGACTAACCGCCAAGACTTTTGTCGTGAACGCCTTTGTCGTAAATACTTGTGCAGCGGCCGGGCTCTAATCCCGGCTTTTCTTTCACGCAAGTAATTCCTCGAATCAGCCCAAAGAACGATCGCCGTCCTAAGAATCTCCTAACGCACCAAAAAATAATCCAATCGCATCAAAACGTGGCGTTATGCAAATCCCAACGAACCGTGATAATAAGTTTATGGCAACCGAAGCGAGGTGTGGGTTGAGACTCATCCATGGGCCCGGGCGTACCCTTCTGCTGGTGGGCATCGTGTTGTGCGGTGCGCGGAATTCCCTGGCGCAATCCGCGACAACCTCTTCTCCGAGTACTCCGGGGCAATCCATTCCAGGAACCTCGGGCGTAAGCTCCTTCGCAGGCAGCGTCTCCGCAAAGTTGGTTCCGGGAGTCCTGCCGCTTTCCCTGCGCGACGCCATTGACCGCGGCCTGAAACAAAATCTCGGCCTCCTCCTTTCCAATAGCGACATTCGTTCGGCTCGCGGACAGCGCTGGGAACAATTGAGCGCCTTGCTCCCTCACGTGACGGCCGGACCATATATCGCCGATTCAGAAATCAATCTCGCCGAACTGGGTTTCGGTAACGCTCCTGGACTCAAACTGCCCCCGTCCATCGGCCCTTTCTCTTATTTTGACGCACGCGTCGCGGTCACCCAGTCCCTCTTCAATTGGCAATCCATCAATGCCACACGCGCCGCCAACCAAGGCCTGAAGTCCGCCGAATACACATATAAGGACGCGCGCGACCTCGTGGTTCTCGCAGTAGGGTATACGTATTTACAGGCCATCGCCGACGAGGCCCGTATCGAGACCGCGCAAGCTCAAGTGGAAACGGCCCAAGCCCTCTATGATCAAGCGAAAGACCAGGTCGACGCCGGCACTTCCCCAGCCATCGATGGCCTGCGCGCCAAAGTGGAACTCCAGACGCGCCAGCAGCAGCTAATCCAGGCGAAAAATAATTTTGCCATCCAGAAGCTCACCGTCGCGCGCGTCATCGGCCTGGCTCCCGGCCAGGAATACGAATTCACAGATAAGTCTCCGTATCAGCCGTTCGCAGGCATCACCGTGGACGAAGCTCTCAAACGCGCCTACGCTTCGCGATCCGATTATCAGGCGGCCATGACTGATGTGCGCGCAGCGGAATTTACGCGCAAAGCCGCGTCGGCCGGCTATCTCCCATCGCTTTCCTTTAACGCGAACTATGGAGCAGCAGGCTCGCATCCCTCTACGTCAACGCAAGTTTTCGACGTGCGCGGCACCCTCTCCATTCCCATCTTTCAGGGCGGCGCCGTTCACGGAGATGTTTTGCAGGCTGACGCGAGGCTTGAGCAAAGCCGCGAGCGCGCGGACAATCTGCGCGCGCAGATCGACGCCGACGTGCGCACCGCGCTGCTGAACCTCCAATCCTCCGCGGAGGAAGTCGACGTGGCTCGCAGCAACATCGAATTGGCGGAAGAAACCCTCGTACAGTCGCGCGATCGCTTCAGCGCGGGCGTCACCGACACCGTCGAAGTCGTGCAATCGCAAGAGGCCGTCGCCGGCGCCCATGAGCAATTCATTTCCAGCCTCTACAACTACAATTTTGCGAAAATTTCCCTCGCTCGCGCTTTGGGTGTTGCCGAAGACGGCGTCAAGGAATATTTCAAAGGACAATAAATATGGCGGACGAGAAGCCTCCCCAGTCGGCGTCCCTGTCGACGCCTGATGCAGCAAAAGATTCTCCCAGCGGTTCCTCATCCTTTTCGGACAAGGCCTATGTGCCTCCGGCCCGTCGCAACGCCAAGGCTCGCAGGAATATTGTGATCGCTGTCGTCGCCGTGGTGCTGGTGGTGGGCGGCTTCTTCTTGTGGCGCTACTTGAGCAGCTATGAATCCACCGACGATGCCCAAGCCGACGTTCACCTCTATCCCGTCAGCGCGCGCGTTTCCGGCTATGTAATTCGTGTAAATGTCGACGACAACCAGTGGGTCCAGAAAGGCACCGTCCTCGTCGAGATCGATCCGAAAGACTATGAAGTCGCGGTCGCGCAGGCGCAAGCCAATCTACAGAACGCCGAGGCCACCGCGCAATCGCTGAACATCACCGTACCGATTACCTCGACAACCACAGAGAGCCAGCTGAGCTTCACCGCTTCGGACATCACCAACGCCGACGCGGGAATCATCGCCGCGCAACGCCAGCTCACCGCCGCGCACGCCCAGCTCGAAGAAGCTCAGGCCAATGATGTAAAAGCCCAAGACGATCTACATCGCTATAAATTGTTGGTGGACAAAAAGGAAGTGTCTGCGCAGGTTTACGATCAGGCCTTGGCCGCGGCTAAATCCAGCACCGCTGCGGTTGCTGGCGCCGCCGCGAATGAGGCCGCAGCGCAACAGTTCGTGCAGCAGGCCCAGAGCCGGTTGGCGCAAGCCCACGCCAACCATCAATCTGCGGAGACTGGGCCGCAGCAAGTCTCCTCTAGCCAAGCCCGTGCCCGCGCGGCTATCGCGGATGTGGAAGAGAAGCGCGCCCTGCTCGAGCAAGCCCAGCTGAATCTGCAGTACACCAAAATCATCGCGCCCGTCACCGGCGAAGTGAATAAAACCGTCGTCGTCGGATTGAATGTGCAACCCGGGCAGCAACTTCTTACCGTCGTGCCTCTTGAAGACGTCTGGGTCACCGCCAACTTCAAAGAGACCCAGCTCAAGCGCATGCGCGTGGGACAAAAAGCGGATATCCACATCGATTCCTCCGGCCGCACCCTGAAAGGCCACGTGGACAGTATTGCCGGAGCCACCGGGCCGCTCTTCAGCTTGCTTCCTCCGGAAGACGCCACCGGCAATTACGTAAAAATTGTGCAACGCATCCCGGTGAAAATTGTCCTCGAGCCGGGAGAAAATAAGGACCTTCAGCTCCGGCCTGGCATGAACGTGGTGCCCGACGTCTACCTCCAATGAGTTCCGCCGCGTTCCCACTCGAACCAGAAGTTTGGCGGCCCAAATTCAACCCGTGGCTGATCGCCGTCGTTGTCGCGCTGGCCGCCTTCATGGAGGTGCTGGACACCAGCATCGCCAACGTCGCCCTTCCCTACATGGCCGGCAATCTCGGCGCGAGCAACGATCAAAGCACCTGGGTCCTCACCTCCTATCTCGTCTCCAACGCCATCATTCTCCCCATCAGCGGCTGGTTCGCAAACACCTTCGGACGAAAGCGTTTCTTCATGTCCTGCTTGGCCATCTTTACGGTGAGTTCCCTGCTTTGCGGTTTTGCACCGAGCTTAGGTCTTCTTCTTCTCTTCCGTGTGTTCCAAGGCGCGGGCGGAGGCGGACTTCAGCCCATGGCTCAAGCCATTCTCGCCGATACTTTTCCGCCTCACCAGCGCGGCTTGGCGTTTGCCCTGTACGGCATCACCGCTATTACAGCGCCCACCATCGGTCCCACCCTCGGGGGATGGATCACCTTCAACTATTCCTGGCGCTGGATTTTTTTCATTAACATCCCGGTTGGGATCATGACCTGGTTTCTGGTGCGCCGCGTCGTTGAAGATCCGCCTTATTTGGCTCGCATTAGGTCGGCAGGCGTGAAACTGGACTACATTGGCATCGCTCTGCTCACTCTGGGTATTGGCGCGCTGCAAATTTTGCTCGACAAGGGCCAGGAAGACGATTGGTTCGGCTCTCGTTTCATCACCACTCTCGTTGTTGTCGCCACCGTCTGCCTCATCTCCCTGGTGATCTGGGAGTGGTTCTACAAAACACCCATCATCGACGTCCACATGTTCAAAAGCTTTAACTTCGCCAGCGCCAGCCTGATGTTGTTCATGCTGGGCATCCTATTATTCAGCAGCCTGGTCCTGATGCCGCAATTCCTGCAAACCCTCGTCGGCTACACCTCGCAGCTCGCCGGCTTTGCGCTTTCCGCCGGAGGACTCGTCTTGCTTTTTCAAACGCCCATCGTGGGTCAACTGACGACGAAGGTTCAGGCGCGCTACCTTATTGCCTTCGGCTGGCTATCCTTGTCTGTCGCCATGTACTATTCCACGCAGCGCATCGACCTGCTCATCAGCTTCAAAGCCGCCACGTTGCTGCGCATCTCCCAGGTCATTGGTTTGGGCTTCTTATTCACGCCGATTACGTTGGTCGCCTACCTCGGTATTGCGCCAGAAAAAAACAACGCGGTCGCCGGGATCGCCAACTTCATGCGCAATATTGGCAGCAGCGTGGGAACCTCGATGGTTACAACTCTGGTTGCGCGACGCGCGCAGCTTCATCAGTATCGCCTGGTGGAATACGCTCGGCCCGATAATCCCAATTTTCAAAATTCGGCAAATGGCCTTGCCCAGCGTTTCGCGCACTCGGGCCTTGGCGCACATGAGGCTTACGCGCGGGCCGTGGCCACGATTTACCAGGAAGTGCAAACGCAGGCCACTACCTTGGCCTACATCGACATTTTTATGGTTCTTTGTGTAATCTCGGGGATTATGTTTTTCCTGGCGTTCTTTTTAAAGAAAAACGATCCCGGCGAAGGCCGCGTCGTTGTGGAGTAAGCAGCTTGACGACAGTTCGAACTCAAGTCGCACCGTGCGCCGTCGGACTTACAGCTCGTGGAGATCTTCTCTGTGCCCTCTGTGTCTCTGCGTCCCCTGCGTTATTCTTTGCCTTTTTCCGCAGTCAGTTTAGTCGGGCCGTAAACGACGCGCACCAGGACGGGGTCCGGCCGGCCGGTTCCACCGTCAACTGGATAAGAAGGAATACTGTGCGATAGGATTAACGTCGCACAAACCAGCGACCCCAGGAATCCTCATATGATCAAAATCATCACCATCGAACGCGAATACGGCAGCGGCGGTGGCGAGATCGCCGAATTGCTGGCCACCCAGCTCGGCTGGAAGCTCTGGGATCAGCTGCTCACCGAAGAGATCGCCAGGCTGGCCGAATGTCCCAAAGCCATAGTCGAGGGTCGCGAAGAGCGTCCCGATCCGCTGTACTACCGCCTTTTCAAATCCTTTTTGCGCGGAAGCTATGAAGGCAGTCTCAATGCCCACAAACTCAAGCTGGTGGATGCCGAGTGCATCCTGAAGTTCACCGAACAAGTCGTCAAGCACGCCGCGAAGACCGGCAACTCCGTCATCGTCGGCAGGGGCGCGCAGCATTTTCTCAGGGACCGCCAGGATACTTTGCGCGTGTTCCTTTACGCTCCCCGCGCAAATAAAGTCCGCCGTTTGTTGTCCAACGGCAAGAGTGAAGCAGAAGCCGAACAACTTGTCGATACCGTTGACCGCGACCGCTCCGATTTCATCCAGAAATATTTTCACCACGAATGGCCCGACCGCACCGCCTATCACACCATGATCAATACCTCGGTCGGCGACGAAACCGTAGTCCACATGATCCAGGATCTGGCAAAAAACCTCGAAGCCACCACCTAGCCCGCCACATTTTGAGTGCGGTTTACCCTGAGCGCTGCGCGCGAAGGGCGGCTTGACGCCCCTTTTGCGCAGTAAGCACCGCCGCCATTCTGGTACGGGAGCACCATTCAATCTCTGGACCCAGTAATCCGATAATCTCCCAGGAAATGCGAGCGCTCACGGCGCCGTCTGCACCGCGCCATTTTTCACTGCCCACGCCACAAATCCCTCTGGCGCATTGTTAACCCCGGCAATAATCGCCGCCTTCACGCTCTTGATTCCTTGCCACTGCGCATCCCGCAAATCCGCAAAACGCAAATCCGCGTCCGTAAAATCCGCCCCGGAAAGATCCGCCCCACTAAAATCCGCCCCGGAAAAGTCTCCCTCCGAACAATCCGCCTCCCGCAAAAGCGCCCGATTGAATTTTCCGCCGCGGAAATTTCCAGATTGCATCTCCGCGAAACTAAAATCCGCCCCGGAAAAATCTCCATCCCGCGCATCCACCGCGCTGAAATTCGCCCGCAACAATTCCGCCTTTTTCAGCTTCACCCCGCGCAGAAATGCTCCGGATACGTCCACGCCCACCAGCGCCACCTTGTCGTTGTTCAACTCCTGCAACGCTTCAATACGCCCGCCGCTGCCGCCCTTCCCTTGCGCCGTGTTCATCACCTGCCACATCTGCAGATGCCGCTGCCTCGTCCGGTCCCCCGATTCCGCAAAATAAAAAATCACCGCCACCAGCACCCCAAAGCTGCTCAAATATTCCAGCGCCTCCAGAAACGCCCAGTTACTCAAAAAATGTGCCGCCCACTCCACGCACCAGTTGCCAGCCACAAACGGCACCGTCCATCGGCCCCGCGCCCGCGTCCGATACTCCGCCCAATCTACCGGCCGTTCCCGCCGCTCCCGATATCTCATACTCCCCTTTCCCACTTGACGCGGCCCGCCACCCGCGTCGGTCGGCTTTTCTCTGTGTCCTCTGCGACTCTGCGAACTCTGCGTTAAAGTCTTTCCTCTGTTACTCTTCGCCTTGGGCACTGGTCGGCCGCGCCACTAAATCATTCGAATGCCATTTGCATTCGAATACTATATAGTTATCTATTGACAATACAATTTAGACGTGCTGCCGTGCCTTGTGATAGCGCGTCTACCCACCCGGATCTTCTCGCGTTCCCGTAACGCTCGTCCATCGCGCGGCGGCGCTCTCTTTCCTCCAAACTCGCTGCCATACACTTGGCCCCACCAGTTAACCTCCGAGCCGTCGCCGGCCGCAACACACGATCCTTTATTTTCAATGGCTTGCGCACTCCTCTCAAACTACAATTCCCCGTATCCGCCTTATTTTGTTGGGGCTACGCACTCTTTGCCAAAAACACCCGGGGTACCACCCCTCGTCTGCACCAAGGCTCTTGATTGTTTCGGCGTCTTTTGTTCGTTCCCGCGTAAACCCCATCGAATCTATCTCTTTCGCAGGTGTACCGTGCAACCCTTTAGAATCTATCTCTTTCACAACTACCGGGGGATGGGGTACCCCTATTCACATCTTATAGCAAACAATGTATTTACCGAACGGCGGCAATCGCGCCGCTCACCGCACGACCGCCGCCGTCTCCAACTTTCGCGCTTCCTGCCACAGCGCCACGTACGGCCGCAACTCGCTCATCATCTTTGTAAATTGCACCAGATCCAGCGACTGCGCCCCATCGCTGATGGCTTTTTCCGGCGCGGGGTGCACCTCCACAATCAACCCATCCGCTCCAATCGCCACGCCCGCGCGAGACAGCGCCGGAACCAGGCTGCGCTTTCCGGTGGCGTGGCTCGGATCCAGAATCACCGGCAGGTGCGTCAACTCCTGCAGCGCAGGAATCGCCGCAATGTCGCAAGTGTTGCGCGTCACCGTCTCAAACGTGCGAATGCCGCGCTCGCACAAAATGACCTCGGGATTTCCATGCGCCGTGATGTATTCCGCGGACATCAGCAGCTCTTTCACCGTGCTGCTCAGCCCGCGTTTCAGCAGCACGGGACGCCCGCACTTCCCCAGCGCTTTCAACAGCACGAAATTCTGCATGTTGCGCGCGCCCACCTGCATTACGTCGGCATATTCCGCGATCAACTCCACGTCGCGATCGCTCATCACCTCCGTCACGATTCCGAGCCCCGTCGCTTTTTTAGCTTTCTGCAGCAGCTTCAACCCTTCTTCTTCCATCCCCTGGAAGTCGTACGGCGAAGTACGTGGCTTGAACGCGCCACCACGCAGCAATTTTGCGCCGGCCTTGGCCACCCCTTCCGCGCTCTGCATAATCTGTTTCTCGGATTCCACGGAGCACGGTCCCGCAATCACCACGAAATCGTCGCCGCCAAATTCCGCACCAGCCGCGCCGTCGATTTTGATACGCGTTCGCCCGGTGCGAAACTCCTTGCTCACAAATTTGTACGGCGCGGAAATGCGCACCACTTTTTCCACCTGCGGCATGGCTTCCACGGACTCGAAACACGCCGTCACGTCGCCCACGCCCACCACGCCGATCACCACGCGCTCTTCCCCTTCGATGGAGTGCACCTTGTATCCAAAGAATTCCACCTGCTTGCGCACTTCGTCGATGGCTTCGCGTGTGGCATGCAGTTTCATGGAAATAATCATGGTCGGTTACCTGCCCTTTTCATTCCCGCAAGAATTTTAAATTCTGCCCATAAAACAAAAAAGCCCACTCTCGGCGAGTGGGCTGAAATCTCTTGCTGCTTTTGCTTACAACTGCGCCCCTCGCACGAAGATGTGTGGCCTGCTAAATCGATACCCAAACCGGTATCCAAACTGGTTTTCAAACCGGTTTCCAAACCAACGTGTCGAGATTTTAATAGCCGTCGTCTTGGGCGTGCTGATCATCGATTGGCGTTTCCCGTGACTCGCGTTAGTGTATTTCGTCCCTCGCCGAATGACAACGGTATTTTTTCACGCGGATTTTATCTCTTGCCGCACTACCGAAGCACGCTAATACAGCAACACGGCGAAGCGGAAGTGCGTGAAGCCCGTGCCGTCGTTCGGCGGCGAACACGCGCCCACGGCCGCGGCGGCGTATTTTTTGCTGGCCAGCGGTTTCTGCAGTCCCGTCGGCAACTTGCTCAAGTCCGCCGTCTCAAAGCGCACCACATAGGTGGCTTTCCCGGCGTACCCGTCTCGCATCTGACAGGTTTTGCGCGCATCGCTCCACTGCGTGCGCTCGGGGTTGTCGGCCGTGCGCACCCCCATCGCGCTGATCAGCTCGCGGATTTTTTCTTCCTGCTCGTTGAGCGTCATCTTTTCAAACGCCAGCGCAAAATCCTGCACCGCGAACACGCCTTTGCTTCCCGGCATCGTTGCAATCCCCACCGCAGTGAGCTGGGGATCGAGAATATTCGCGCGGTGCGGCGGTGAGTGCATCCACTCGTAGTGAATCTCTTCCGCGGTCTGCGCCATCGCTACGTTTTCCGCCGCGACAGAAAACTCTTCGCCGGCTTCGTTCAAACGCTGCTGCAATCCGGCTTCTCCCGGGAATTGGTGCGACAGCGCTTCATGCTGCACCATCAGCGCGCAGTGCTTCCGCGCCGCCGTGGCCAGATTCGCGTCCCAGCGCAACGCAGATAGCCCCGCCAGCACGCGCGATTCATTCAATTGGTCAAAAAGAATTTTCTCTGCACCAGAAGGCCCGCCCGGAGACGGTTTCTGCGCTGCCGATGTTGCGGCGCGTTGCGGGATTGCTCGCGAGGAATTTTGCGCCGAAGGCGGCCGGTTCGGATCGTTACTCGACTGCGCGCGACATTCGTCCGCAAACACTCCGTCGAAGAGCACCAGGAACGTCATGGTTACAACCGCAGGCATCAGCCAGAAGGTCAGTTTCATATCGCGTGACGTTCCGCACCGGGCCGTTCCGCGTCGGGCGAACGCTCTTCAAGCTAAACACTTTTGCGTGTCGGGAGTTGTACAAAATTTATAGCTGGTTGCTTAAACCTTGGCGAAATCGCGGCTTAACCGCGAACGCGCACCGCGCTGAAGCTCAAAATTACGTGACCGCCGTTGGTCGGGCGGCCGAAACTGAGCATCGGGCGGAAGCTGGAAAACATCAGGATTTGATCGAGCTGATGACGCGTCTGTTGCGTCGCCGGACCGGAAAGAATTTCGTAGCCATCAAACTGGCCGCGGGCGTTAACGCTGACATCCACGAGCAATCCGTGGGGCATCGAAGCATCGCCGTCACCCGATTCCGGAGCCCAGGTTTCGGGATAGTCCGCCAAGGTGAGCAGCTCTGCAGGACGCATCAGGTTGATGGTGGTGGTGTCCGGTTCCACGGCGCGCACGGTCAGGCCCGGAGCAATCATCTGAAAAACCAAGGCGAAGACCACGATGGCGGCGATGAATCCGCCGGTAGCGGGAAGCGTAAGCGGGCGGGCCACGTTGTCCAGCAGGACTTCCGCGTGGGCGCGCGTTTCGCGCAAACGTCCCATCCAGGTTTGCTTCGGTTGCATTTGCGCGGCGGCCACTTTGATGCGCACGGCCAAATCCGGCGGCGGAACACTCATGGGAACGCGGGAGAGCAAAACCGCAAGTTTACGAAAACGTTCCAGCTCTGCGCGGCATGCGCCACAGTCTTCCAAATGCCCGCGCATTTGAATGCGCTCTTCGATGTTTGCCGCGCCGGAGACCGCGTCATCGAGATAGCCGGCCAATTTGCTTTGTACAATTTTGCACTTCATTGGGAACGCTCACTTGCGGAACTGGTCCGCAGGGATATTAGCGAAGAATTTTGCTCGGGCCTGGAATCGCCAGACAAGAATGCGCTGGCACTCGATAGCGCCTCGGAAAATGCTGCATGTTGCCCGGCCACTGCGTCTTGCAGCGCTTCGAGCTGCAAAACGGGAGTATGCGGCTGCGAGAGAATCGGTTGGACTTGCCGATGGGATTCGCGATCGCCGAGCAGTGGTTCCAAAATTTCGCGCAGCGCGCGCCGGCCTCGCAAAATACGCGATTTCACGGTGCCGACGCTACACTCAAGGACCTCGGCGACTTCTTCATAACTAAGGCCTTCGAGGTCGCGCAAGATCACCGCGCTGCGAAACACATCAGGAACCTGATGAAGAGCGTGTTGCACGGCATGCTGAATTTCACGCGTGGCAAGTTGCTCAAAAGGCGACGCGCCAAGATCTTCGACATCGATGTGCGCGTGGCCTTCTTCCGGCTCCGCGTCGATGGAGACGTTTTTCTGCAAATGGCGCTTGAACCAGCGACGGTGATTCAGCGCTTCACGAATGGCGATGCGATACAGCCAGGTTTTTAGAGAGCTGCCGCTGCGAAACCCGCGAATGCCGCGAAAGGCTTTGAGAAAGACTTCCTGGGTGCTGTCGGCGGCATCGGCAACATCGCCCAGCATGCCCAAGATCAGGTTATAAACAGGTCCATGATAATGGGTGACCAGCCAGTCAAATGCCGTTTCCGAGCCGGCTTGCAGCTCGACGACAAGTTCGGCTTCATCGCGGCCCCACGAGAGGGCGCTGGCCCAATTGGACACTGCCGGCCTTTCTGGCTCGCCGCCGTTGCGGACTGCCCGCCCCGGCGACTTCAAGCCCTGCCGCTCTACTCTCTTAGACACCGAAACTGGCGCAGATGTTTCCCGGTCTCGGTGTCAGATTCCAGAGCATTCTGGCACTAAGGAGGTGCGGGCGCAATGGTCCGTTCGGACTAGCAGATGTCCAAGTTTCGCAGTACCTGATCACCGCAAAACATTTGAATACAATGGCTTAGGGCTAAAAAAAACGGTGGCGGGAGACATGGATGCTCCGCCACCGTTTCTGAAGAGGTGCACCGGCGCGCGCCGCGATGATGGAAATACGCGGTCGACGCTCGACTGGGACAGTTAGATCGCGGCGGCTTGGTAGTTCGTCTTGCGCTGGGCAAGATGAAATATCAGGAAAAAGCCGACAACGCCGGCAAGGAGAAGGGTCAGCGAGGAGGGCTCGGGCGTCGTGGTCGCTGGCGTATTGCAGGAGGTGCTTGTCCCCGTGGTCAAGCACGCGTCGACCGGCGCGGCGGGGTAGGTGATTGCGCCAGTATTAGGGTCGGTGACGCTGGTGCTGTCGAAGAGGAAAAGGGTGAGCGAACCTGGGTCAGCGGAGGTACAAGTCCCAACGCCAGATGCGGTGAATGTTACGCTGGTTGGTGAGCCAGTTGCGGGATTGGCGCTGACGCCGGTGCCGCTGACGCACGGATTGGTCAACCCAGTGTAATAAGGCGCAGGACCTGTGGACGAGGAACTCGGGAACGGGCAGTTGGGGACGGGGTTGTTGTTGATATCCAGGCAGTTAACCGGTTCCTCCGCCAGAATGCCCCAATCGTTGAACTGATCGATGCTGCTCAGCATTAAGTTGAAGTCATCGATGCTGGTGTTGATCTGGAAGAGGAACAGATTGCCGCCGGTAACGCTGACTTCCTGTTCGTTGAAGTCAGGGCCAGAAAAAATCACGACGGTAGATTGGTCCGAACCGTAGCTAGAACCGGTGCCGACCCTGACAGCAACCGCAGATGAAGCGAATATGCCGACCATGAATATGAGAGCAAGAACCTCAAGGCCACGTCCCAAGAATTTCATTTTAAATCCTTTCCGTCATGTGTTTGCTCGTGTATAGGGCCCGACTGCAAACCCGCGGGGACGCGATATGCGGCTCACGAAGAGACAGAGTAGACGTTACGCGTAAAGAGTGCGAGCATTTCGGGTTCCAGACCGCGATACTGAACTCGCTTCGTACTCCTGGCAAACGCCACAAAATAAAGGCCATAAGAACCTGCAGCCATCTCCCCCGTGAAGTGCGCACGATGGGTGTGCAGAGTTTTACCTTAGGAATCCAATTCCGTCAACTGTATCTCTTCTGGCCGAGTGGGTTACACGCAAAGTCCGAAAAACCTTAGGGGGTTCATTGCATTTGCGCCAATAGCTGTTCGGATTGTTGAGCGATCCGGCGATAGCCTTTGGCGCCAGCGGTGACTTGCAGGCTGTGGAGAAGCGAGCGAGATACGGGCCGGGACGCACCGCAGAGACCAAACTCGCCGGTCGCGAGGGTGGCGCGCAGTTCGAATAGCAACAAACCCATCCGTTTGGCTCGCGCCTGAACCTCGGTCGTCTGCTTTTGTGCGGCCGGCAACTTGCCGGTGCAGGCGAGGATGCGCGCGGAAGTCAGGTCCGCGCGAAGTTGTACTGTGGAGTCCGAAGATTTCAAGGCTTGTGCACGAAGGAGCGCAGCTTGGGCGGCGGAATAGTTCTTTTGTCCGACAGCCGCGTCGGCCTGAGCCAAGTCCGCTGAGGCTTCCATATCGTGGCTGTTTTCGGCGCGAAATTCGTCCGCGGCACTTTGCGCAAGTTGCACGGCGGCGGACCAATCTTCTTTCTGGTTAGCAAGGTTGCCGAGGGATAGATCGGCGGTGGCGACACCCATTTTGTCGCTGAGTTGCTCGGAGGTTTGACGGGCAGCCTGATAGGTTTTCTCCGCGGCATCCAGGTTCGCCTGCTCGACATAAATGTCGCCGAGAATATTGCGAATGATTGCCGACTTATCCTTTAGACCGAGCTGCTCGCTGAGTTGCAAAGCTTGCTGAATATTTTTAAGAGCGGAAGGAAGGTCGCCACGCCAAGACTGTATCTGGGCCAGATTGCTGCGCGCGTCCGTTTCGCCAGCCTGATCCGCGATGGCCAGCGCGGTATCGAGAGATTTTTGATAAAAGTCGAGGGCGCCGGTAAAGTCGCCGATAGCGGCCTTAGCGCCAGCGGATTGATTTTGCAAGAGCATGATGGCGGCGCGATCGTTAATTTCAGTAGCCACCTGCAAACCGTCCTGATAACTCTTTTCGGAAGCCGCGTAATCGCCCTGATTGAAGAGGTTGTCACCGATGTTTTGAAGTGCGCCGGCTACATCGCGTTGCGAGCCAAGTTTGCGCGCGATTTCCAAAGCTTGGCGGTGAAGCTGCAGGCCTTTCGCGGGATCGCCTTGTCTTTCGTGAATATGGCCGAGGTTGGTGAGAGCGCGAGCCACCAACAGGTCATCACCCGTGGCTTTCGCTAAAGCGATGGAACGATCACAGGCAGAGCCAGCGCCGGAGACGTCGCCCACATTTGCCAAAGCGTAGCAGGTGCGCCATTCGGCTTCGGCCGAAAGGATACGAGCGCCGTTGCTGTTAGCTTTAGCCGCGGCACTCTTCGCAGCGTCGGCCTCTTTGCGAAAATCGCCGAGGGATTCGTAGGCTTCGGCTTCGCGGAGATCAATGCGCGGGTCGTCGGCAGAATCGGGAGCTTTTTTGCGCAATTCGGCGATGGTGGCAAGGGCGTCAGAAGCTTTACCGGCACGGACCTGCACGTCCGCGGCGCGCAGCGCGTACTCCGGATCGTCCTGGGAAAAATTCCATAGGGTGCGATAGAGGTCTACGGCTTTCTCCCATTCGGAAATGCTTTCGCGGTACCGGGCTTCGACGAGGATCTGGTATTCACGCAACAGGTTTCCGGAGAGATCAAAGGCGGTTTTGGCTTCGGCTTTGGAACGATCGTCGTAGCCAAGCTTGGACCAGACTTCGGCAAGGTAGGAGTGAGAAAGCGGGAAAGCCCCGTCGGCGGCGATGGAGGCTCGGAAGGAATCGCGAGCCGCGAGAAGGTCCAAGGAGCGCAACTGGCGCAGACCGTCGAAATAAGCCTTGCTGGCATTCTGATTGGAAGGAACGGCAGCGTCCACGCGCTTACTGTCCGTGGCGCTGACGGCCGGAACGTTGAGCCGCGAGCGAAGACTGGCGCCAATACGAGAAGCGAGACCGGAGAGCTTTAGTTCATTGTCGGACTCGGCCATTGAGGCGACCATCTCTCCGCTGGAGACATCTTGAAAATGAACGTCGAGGCGGACGCGACCGCCCATCTTGGTGCCGGGATCGTCCATAGAGCCGTAGACAATGTAATCGCACCCCAGGGCTTTGTGGAGGCGCTGGAGGGTGTCCTGGCCGAAGGTCACGCCTTCGGGGAGAGCCAATTCGCGTTTGACGCGAGCTACGGTTTCGCCGGGGACGGTGTGGACGGTGTTGCCGGCTTCGAGTTCGGTGGTGAGCATCTCGGCAACGGAGGTGGAGACCCATTCCGTGTCGGGCGTCTGACGCATGTTGCTAAAGCCGAGAACAGCGACCGTGGGTTTGCGATACATGCGGGGAAACAGGACGGAGCGAAAAACAAAGGCCATAACGGCGGAAGCGACGAGAAGCAGAAGACCAGCGGCGAGGAGCACGCGTATTTTGGGACGCCGTGTTGCGTGCTTGGGCACGGGTGTTTTTTGAAATTTCTGCGGGAGCGCGGGATTACCCACGCCCTTTATTTGCAGGTTGAAAACATGGACACGCACACCGTGCTTGACGGCGACTTCGCCAAGGTCGGTGAGCGCGCCAGTCCAGCCGCTGAGCTGGCGCAGCACGTCGGCAAGAGATTTAGAAACAAGGATGTGCCCGGCGTCACCACAATCCATAACGCGCTGGGCCATGTTAATGCCGTCACCAGCGACGTTTTCCTTTCCAGTGATGTCCGTGGTGCGGTAGACGGGACCGGCGTGCATGCCAATGCGCACGGGGAGTTTCGGCAAAAACGTTAGCGCGAGGCTGACCTCCACAGCGCATTGCACGGGGGACTGCGGATCGCCGAAGAACACCAGCGCCATGCCATCGCCAGTGGGCAGGCCGATGAGCTGATTTTGCGCGATGGCGCGCTGAAATTCCGGCGTTTCGCGCACCACGCGCTGCAGGCGGTTTACGATTTGCTGTTGAGTGTCGGTGGCAAGACGCGAGTACGCCACAATGTCCATGAACAGGACGTAGGCCATTTCGAGCGGAAACTGAGGGGAATCGCCTGGCGGTTCCGGGAGCTGGTCGTTGGGCGTGGTGGGCACGGTTAGAAGAGCGGTTGGCGCGCGGCTAAGATTCTTGAATTGTTGCCGGGATGGTATGCCGAATATCCGAATGCTGTCAACGGAAGCAGCAGAGGGGAAATTTGCGGAATTGGCGGTGCCGGGCGCAACACGTAGCTAGTGGAGGCACGGCCGTGGGAAGCGGGCTGGAGCGTGTTACAATTCGGGGCTTGGGACAGACCAGGTACGCGTATGTCTGAGATAATTCCTATACCAACAGCCGGAGAAGCTGTGCTTGAGGTGGTGTCGCCGGATGGTGCGCGGAGGTACGCGCGCGTGGTGCAGAGCCCGTTCATGATCGGGCGCGGCGCGGAAACGGGAAACCACCTGCAACTTTCCGACCGGCGAATTTCGCGCGAGTGCGCGGCGATTATCGTCGAGGGCAACAAATTTCACCTGGAAGACCGCGGGCAGCGTCGCGGCCTGTACGTCAACAACGAAAAAGTGGAAAGCCGGGAGTTGCAGGACGGCGACATTATTACGTTTGGGTTGGAAGATTCCTACGAGATCGTTTTCCGGTCGTCCGCCGGCGCGAACGACGAAGACCTGCCGCATTTACTTACGCGCATAGAACACATCACCAGTTCGGAGCCGGGCAGCGGCGGACTGCGCAAATTAAATATGTTGCTGGAAGCCACCACGCTGCTGCATTCGCAATTGCCGCTGGATTCCGTGCTGGGGACGATGCTGGACCATGCGGTTTCCGTAACGGATGCGGATCGCGGGCTGCTGCTGGAGGCGGACGCCGCCGGGAAATTGCAGGTGCGCTTCGCGCGGCGCGCGGGCGGGATGCGGTTGCCGCCGGAAAGTTTGACGCCGAGTCAGACGGCGATCCAATTGGCTCTGCGGCAGGGCCGGCCGGTGATCACCGAAGACGTAGCACAGGCGGATATGGATTTGCAGATCGCGCAGAGCGTGGTGGCGCAACGGCTGCGCTCGGTGGTGGTGATTCCGCTGTACGCAATGTCTCGCGCGAATACCGACGAGTCCATGGTGGACATCAAGCGCGGACAATTTCTGGGCGTGATTTATCTGGATTCGCGAAGGCCGGCGGCGTTTTCAAAACTGGACCGGCAGATTCTGGACGCGCTAGCGGCGGACGCGGCGAGCATCTTGGATAACGCCCGTCTGGTGGAACGCGAACGCGAGCGGCAGCGCATGGAGCAGGAAATTAATATTGCGCGGGATATTCAACAGGCGTTGTTGCCGCGTGATTTCCGCGAGTATCCGCACCTTTCGGTGACGGGAATTAATTTTCCCTGCTTGTCCGTCGGGGGAGATTATTTTGACGTATTTCCGCTGAGCGACAATCGCACCGCGTTTCTGATCGCGGACGTTTCGGGCAAGGGATTGGGCGCGGCGCTGCTGACCACCATGTTGCAGGGCGCGCTTTCGGCGATGACGCTGGGGACGGATCCGGCGACGGTGTTCAACCACGTAAATAAATTTTTGTGTAGCCATGCGGAAATCGGACGCTACGCCACGATGTTTTTCGGCATTCTGGATCGTAACGGGCACCTGGAATTTATCAACGCTGGGCATCCCTCGCCGATTTTGCTGCGGCGCGGCGTGGCAGAAGAAGCCTTCGCCGAAGGATCGTTCCCCGTGGGGCTGGTTCCCGAAGCGGAATATACCGCGGTGTGTTTGAAGCTGGAACCGGGCGACACCATGGTGCTATTCAGCGATGGCGTAACGGAAGCGATGGATCCGGCCGAAGAATTGTACGGCGTGCCGCGCTTGGTGGAATTGCTGAATGGCCGGCTGGAGTGTCCGCTGGAGGATTTGCAGAAGTGCGTGCTGGAATCGGTGGAGACATTTACGCGTGGCGCCAGCCAGGCGGATGATTTGACGCTGTTGATCGTGCGCTATCGCGCGAGCGCGACGAACGGCGGCAATGGGCAAGATACGGATACCAATTTGCCGGCGACCGACGAGGCTTCGCTCTCAGCCTAGTTTTTTTCAAATAATAAATAATTAAAAGAATCTGCTTGTGGAGGACTGCGCCGATGCCACGCATTGAAGTCACTATCAAGACGCGCGATGGGCTCTGCCCGGCCTCGATCTTCGCGCCTGCCAACACAGCGGGACCCTGGCCTGCGGTGGTCTTCTTCATGGACGGTTTCGGCATTCGCCCGGTGATGTGGGAAATGGGCCAGCGGCTGGCGGATGGCGGTTATTTGGTGTTGCTGCCGGATTTGTATTACCGCATGGGAAGCTATCCGCCGATTGTTACTTCTGAGTTTTTGCAGGACCCTAACTTTCGCGAGAAATTGATGAAGTTTGTGTCGTCGCTCGATCGCGACCGCAAGATTTCCGATGCCGGCGCGTTTATAGAGTTTTTATCCACGCGAGATGATGTTAAGGGTGAGCGATTCGGCGCGACGGGTTATTGTATGGGCGGCAATTTCGCGCTGACCGCGGTGGGAGCGTATCCGGAGCGATTTGCGGCGGCCGCTTCGTTTCACGGCGGGGGTTTGGCCACCGACAAACCCGACAGTCCACATTTGTTCGTGAAAAACATAACTGGGCGCGTGTACGTGGCCGGCGCGATCGGGGATAGTGGTTTCACGCAAGAGCAAAAGGAGCGGCTCGAAAAGGCTTTGACGGAAGCCAAAGTAAAACATGTGGTCGAGACATATGAAGGCGCTCGTCACGGCTTTGCGGTCCCGGATTTGCCGGTGTTCAATGCCGCGGCGGCCGAGCGACATTGGACCGCGTTGTTCGCATTGTTGCGCGAGAGTTTTGCTCCCGCGCAATAAAGTACACCCCGAGAATTACAGATCGCGCAGAGCTTGGGCAACCGGACGACGCGCGGCGCGGATGGCGGGGAACATGCCGCCTAAGACTCCCATTACCAGAGCGAAGAGGACGCCCATGAGCAGGAGACTAAGAGTGATTTTGAAGGCGAAGGCTAGATTGGAGAAGGTCTGAAAGTTCATGGTGCTGGTGGTCAAACCGTTGAGCGGGAGAACGGCCAGGCAGCCGAGGACGCCACCAACAAAGGAAATCAGCAGGGCTTCGAAAAGGAACGAGAGGATTACGTTCCAACTGGAAAAGCCCACGGCACGCATGGTGGCGATTTCGCGGCCGCGTTCAGCGACCGCAGAGTACATAGTGTTGAGCGCGCCAAAAACCGCGCCCACGGCCATGACCGCCGCAACTAAACCGCCGAGGACGGTGATCAGCGTGGTCATGACGGTAGATTGTTTGGCGTAGTAATCCACTTCGCGCGTAACGTCAAGATTCAGGCGCGGATCAGTCAGAATAGCGTCCTTGAACTGCTGAAACGCGGCGGGCGAAGTGAGATGGACGGTAACGGACTGAAAGATGTTATCCGGACGTTTGAGCACGTCATTGAGAATTTTGGAATCACACCAAACTTCGGAGTCAAACGCCGAGCCACCGGCATCAAAGATGCCGACGACCTTCCAATTGCCACCACCAAAGGCCACACTGTCTCCGAGCTTAAGACCTGCATAGGTATGAGCGGCATTCTTGCCGACGACGAGTTCGGAGAGGCCCGGCTGGAACATGCGGCCCTGCGCCATTTTGACGAAGGTGCGAATTCGCAATACGTTTGGCGAGACACCGCGCACCTGGACATTGGCATCGGTACCAGTGGTTATCAGCGGGAAGGGTATGACGCCGACAACTTCCTGAGTGATGAGCGGCCCCACCGCATCGCGGGCGATGCCAGGAGCATCTTGTACGATTTTTACCGAGTCCAGAGTAACACCGCCCATCATTTCCGAAGGCGAGCCCGCACGCAGAAGCAGGGCGTTACCGGGTGATCCAGAAGCCACCAAAGTGGCCTTGAAACCGTGAGCCAAAGACAGCATAGCGACAAAAACACCGACGGTGCCGGCAATGCCGAGGACGGCAACGATGGTGGATGTCCAGCGCGCGCGAATACTGCGGAAATTGTAGGAAATCGGAACGTTGCCGATCAGCGGCGCCAATAAACCGGCGATTATTCCGGCAACGGACACCAACGCGGTAATGGCCACGACGGTGACGAGAAATCCAAAGAAGAGTTTAGCGCCCAAGCTCAGACCCTCCTAAGAGCATTCACCACGCGCATGCGCATAGCGCTTATGCCCGGCAATAGACCGGCGATGAGCCCGACGAGAATGGCGGTGAATAAACCCGTCACCAGAACAGAACGATCAAGAAGCAGGCGCGGGAGCAAACCGTTCATGAGCTTACTAAGAACCGGAACGGCGAATACGGCAAATCCGAGGCCCAGCGCTGCGCCCACCAGAGCAATGACCAGCGATTCGGCCAGCACGAAAAAGAGCACGGTAAGGTCCGAGAACCCGATGGCTTTGAGAACGCCAAGTTCTCCAATACGTTCACGGACGGAAATGGCCATGGTGTTGCCGGTGACCAGGAGCAGGGTCAGAAAAACCACCGTGCCAATGGCTAGAATAAGAAAGCTAATGTTGCCAGTCTGTTTTGCCCAATTCGCCTGGAAAGCGGACTCGGTTTGCGTTCTGGTTTCGTAGGGAGAGTTCGCAAACTCATCGTCGATGGTCTTGGCTACGCGAACTGAGTCATCAATGCTTTTGACGCGCAGGGTGTACCAGCCGATCTGGCCCTTGACGCCGGCGGGAACGCGTTCTTCGAAGTAGTCCCACTGAAACCAGAATTGCGTTTCGTCATCTTGCGGACGGGCCCCGTGATAGATACCAACGAGATTGAATTCCCAGCTACCGCCGCCGTACAGGGTGGTTTTGATCGGAATCCGGTCACCAATTTTCCAATGGAAACGCTCGGCAGTTTCCGCGCCGGCGATGGCGCCGGTACGATCCTTGAGAAAGGCATTCCACTGATCGTCGGGAACGATCAATTCAGGAAAAACCTGGCGCTGATTCTCCGGATCGATGACAAATTGCGGGAAGAAATTCTTTTCGTCTTGATAGACCCCGCCAAACCAGTTGTCGTGGGTGACGTACGCTACGCCGGGGATGCGGAGAATTTTGTCGCGATAAGAAAGCGGAATGGGGTTGATGATCGAGGTCCGGTTGATGACCACCAGACGGTCGGCACCAGCCACGTCCATGCCGCGGTTGAAGGCGCCTTTGACCACCCCTAGAAAAGCGAACAAAAATAACGCGACGGCGAAGGAGCCGAGTGTGAGCACCAGGCGAATCTTTTTGCGAAACAGGTTGGCGAAAATCAGCCGGCTGTATTTCATGCGTGGCTCCCTACCGCGACTCCTTCTACGAGTACGCCTTTATTGAGGTGCAGCGTGGCTTGCGCGCGATCCGATGCTGCCGGATCGTGCGTGACCATCAAAATAGTTTTGTGATATTCACTGCACAGCGTGGTGAGCAGATTTAGCACGTCGTCGGCACTCTTGCGGTCCAGGTCGCCGGTAGGCTCGTCGCAGAGCAAAAACGTGGGATCCGCGACGATGGCGCGCGCGATGGCCACACGCTGTTCCTGTCCGCCAGAAAGTTGGCGGGGATAGTGGTGCATACGATCAGCAATACCTACGACGCCGAGCGCGGTTTCCACGTGTTTGCGGCGC
Source organism: uncultured Acidobacteriota bacterium (assembly GCA_963838265.1). GTDB lineage: Bacteria > Acidobacteriota > Terriglobia > Acidiferrales > UBA7541 > Acidiferrum. Next base: position 255,559 of record CAWIQN010000012.1, on the reverse strand, counting down.
TCGGCTTTGGACAATTTGGTAAGCAGCAGCGGAAGCTCAACGTTTTGAAACGCCGTAAGCACCGGGATCAGGTTGTACATCTGAAAGATAAAACCGACGTGGCGCGCGCGCCAGCCAGTGAGATTTCCAGCGGACATGCTGGTGACTTCGTCGCCATCGACGGTGATGCTGCCGCGCGAAGGGACGTCCAGGCCGCCGAGAAGATTTAGCAAGGTCGTTTTTCCCGAGCCACTGGGACCCATGAAGGCCACGAATTCGCCTTTGCCCACATCGAGATTGAGTCCCTGCAGCACGTGGATCTCTTCGCCGCCGCGACGATACGTCTTGTCCAGACCGCGCACCTGGATGAGGCTTCCCGCGCCACCGCTGCCGTCTACTTTGACCATTACCAGAGGCTCCCGATTCTTGATCTATTTCTAGCTTCTGTTCTTAATTCTTGATTTCTTTACTTCTTTACTTTTTTATTTCGACCGCTTGTCCGTCTTTCAAATTTGCCGCCGGCTTGAGCACCACCGTGTCTCCCGGCGCCAGGCCGGCGAGGATTTCAATGTCCGATCCACGGTTGCCGCCTACTTTGACGGCGCGGCGCTCGGCGTGATCATCCTTGACGAGATAGACGATTTTCTCCGAGCCGTCGTCACGAATAGCGTCTTGCGGAATCATGGCGGCGGGAACGACCGCGCCAGCTTGTGGTTTTTCTTCCGCGCCAAGGAATGTGACCTTGATGCCCATGTCCGGAAGAATGAAATCTTCGATTTTGTCGAAAGTAATGCGTACTTTTACTGTAGCTTTCTGACGATCAGCCGTCGGGATCACGGTTCGCACAAAGCCGGGAAGCTTTCTGTCCGGATAGGCATCTAAAGTGGCTTCCACGCGCTGGCCCGGCGTTACGCGGGCGATATAGGCTTCGTTGACGTCCACTTCCATTTCGAGCGATTTCATATCGACGATGGTGGCGATGCCGGTGCGCGTAAAACCGCCGCCCGCGGAAACTGGCGAGACCATTTCGCCAACTTGCGCGTCTTTCGACACCACGATGCCCGCGTAGGGCGCGCGAATTACGGTGTTGTCCACGGCTTGCTGCGCTTCGTTAATGCGTGCGCTACTGCCTACGACTTGCTGCTTGGCCAGCGCGATTTTTGCGCGCAGACTGTCCGCGGCCATCACCGCGGAGTCCAAGGCTTGCTGAGTTTCCACCCCCGCGGCTTGCAGCTTTTGCGCGCGGTTCAGCTCGGTCTCGGCGTTTTTCAGCTGCACCTGATAGTCGGCGATGGCGGCTTGCGACGTGTCGCGGTCGGCCTTGGCGGACTCCAGGGCGCGCTGTACGTCCGAATCATCGAGCGTGGCCAGCAACTGCCCTTCTTGCACGTGCGTACCCTCGTCGAAATGTACCGAGGTGACGCGGCCGGTAATCTTCGCGGCGATGGTGGCGCGGCGGCGCGGCGTAACGTATCCGCTGGCGTTGAGCAATGCCGCACGGCCGCCAACCTCCGCCTTACTGGCCGTGGCCACGTCGACGACCGGCTTCGTGTTCCGGAAGGCGTATGCCGCCGCAGCGATACCTGCTAACAGCACAAGTACGAGCAAAACAATCCCGACGCGTTTGCCGGTCTTGCTGCCTTTGCGCTGCCCATCGTTAATGCGCAGCGACCCGAGGTCGGGCTTCGGGGGTGTAGATGTCGTTGCCATGCGGGGCCTTGATCCTCCGATTTAGGAGCCTGTGCTCGTTCTACGCGCCAGAGCGAGGTAATGTTTCGGGGCGCGGCCGAGCGGCTGGTTGACACATTGTATCTCGGAGGAGTGAATTTCGCTCGGAGAAGCTGCGCGGGGCAGAAAGCGGGAGAAACGGAACGATAGCGCCGAGCAAAGGAAGCCACACGTCCGCCCGGCCATCAGCGGCGCGAATCCATAAGAATATAAAGGAATTGCTATTTAGGGCCGCAGCGTGCCATGACGTTAGGACAGAGGCTGCTCAGGCTTCGACGCGAATGCCCTTCCAGAACGCCACATGATTCTTGATTTCCGCCGCCGCGGCCTTGGGCTCGGGGTAATACCAGGCGGCGTTATCATTCTGCATGCCGCCCACCTCCACGTGATAGTAGTGCGCGGTGCCCTTCCAGGGACATTCACTAGTGTGCGAGCTGGATTTCAGGAATTCCTTGTGCACCGCGTCCAGCGGGAAATATTGATTCCCTTCCACGACGATAGTGGCGTTGCTTTCGGCGATAGTTTTGCCGCACCAGATTGCTTTAGCCATGCGTTACGCTCCAATTTGATATCAGAAGAACATTCTATACGTAAACGATTAGACGGGATTTCCAATATTTGGATGCACGACGGCCGCACTTGGATAAACCGAGTGAGCGGCTATCGCAGATGAATTGCGCGGCAGACCGGGTTACACTCAGTCTCATGATGGAGGTTTCAACCAGTGGAACAGCAAAACGTTAAGAATCACGTGAAAGTGGTGCCGGGGTTTCTCTATTTTGTTCTTCCGGTGCTGATCTTGAATCTGGGGTGGGCGGTTGCGAATTTGATTCGCAATGGCTTCTCGCTTGCCGGTCTGGTGGCGGTGCTGACGGCGGCGGCTCTAATCCTGGGCTTCTTTTATGCGCGCACCTTCGCGTTGCGCGTGCAGGACCGCGTGATTCGCCTGGAGGAGCGGTTGCGTTACGAGCGCGTGTTGCCCGCGGATTTGCTGGCGCGGGTTGGTGAGCTCACCGTCGCGCAAATGATCGCCTTGCGCTTTGCCAGCGACCAGGAACTGCCCGGTCTGACGCGTAAGGTGCTCGATGAAAAGCTGGCCGATGGCAAGGCGATCAAGGGTATGGTGGCCGATTGGCGCGCGGACCATTTGCGTGCCTGAACACAAGCTTGTGATCGAAGCGACGGTCCGACCGGCACTCGAAGAACTCGCCTACTGGAAACAGCGACACTCTGTCGGTTTCAACGAGCCGTGGCCGCCGCAGCCGCGCCTTCAATTTCCTTAATCTCTTCGGGGCTCAACTTTAATTCCCCGGCCTTCATCACGCCTTCCGATTGTTTGGCATTGCGCGCGCCTACGATGGCACCGGTGATGACCGGATTGCGCAGCGTCCAGGCAATGGCCACCGCTCCTGGAGTTACACCGTGGCGCTCGCCAACCCTGCGCAGACGCTCGACCAACTCGATATTTTTGGAAAGGCGCGGCTCGCGAAATTCCGGATTGCGGCTGCGGAAATCATCGGCGGGCAATGCCGCGGCGCGTTCGCGGGTCATCGCGCCGGTAAGCAAGCCACTGGCCATGGGAGCATAGGAAATCACGCCGATACCCTGCTTCGCGCACTCCGGCAGGATTTTTTCTTCAATGGCGCGCCGAATCATGGAATACGGCGGCTGCAGTGAGGTGATGGGCGCGATTTTGGCGGTGAACTGCAGCTGTTCGGCGTTGAAATTCGACACGCCGGTCCAGCGCACTTTTCCTTCCTGCTTTAACGTAGCGAGCGTGTTCCAAGCCTCGGCAAGTTTTTCCTGATTGTTGTCGCTGGGCGGCCAGTGCATTTGATACAGGTCGATGGTTTCCACTTGCAAGCGGCGCAGGCTGTCTTCGCACTCCTGGCGCAGGCTGGCGGCAGAGAAATCGGGATAGACTTTTCGCGACGCGTCCCAGCGCAAAACACATTTGGTAAAGATGTAGGGCCGCGCGCCATTCCACGTTTTCAGCGCTCGGGCAACAACCTCTTCAGAGTGTCCCGTACCATAAACCGCGGCGGTATCAATCCAGTTGACGCCCAATTGCAAGGCGCGATGTACGGCCGCGATGGAATCCTGATCGTCTTGCGTGCCCCACGAATATTCCCAGCCGGCCCCGCCAACGGCCCAGGCGCCAAAGCCCACGGGCGTAATCTGCAGGTCAGAATTGCCTAACTTACGAGTGGTCATCGCGAATCCTCTTCTCTGGGAGTTAAGTGCTTGATGCCCATATCTTCGATGAATGGAACGTGCGAAAGGTTAAAACAGCAGGAAAGGACCCACGAAATTCCTACGCTGCGACAACAACACGCACCTGTCCGCGCCGCCGCGAACGCGGCGCCCGTTTCACGATAATGTCCACATCGCGGCCCAGCACGGTGAGAAATAACATCAGTCGGTCGGTTGAAAATCCAGAGAGTTGCCCACGCAATAGCCGGGAGATCTTCGGTTGGTCGACCTTTAAGACGCGCGCGGCGCGAGCCTGCGTCAAACGTCGAGAGCGAATGATTTCAGCGATGCGCATCGCAAGCGTCGCCTTTGCCAGGCGTTCTTCAGGGTTTGGCAGCGCAAGGTCGGCGAAGACATTGCCGCTTCCGACCTCGATTTCGATTGCTTTAGCCATGCTCTCCAACTTTTCGCCACTGCGACCATGCTCTGTGTTCTGCATCGGCTCGCGCCAGACGAGATCTGATTAAGGTGATCTCTCCCCTTGGCGTGGCAACTCCACTCTTCGATTTCTTTTGAAATATATGCAGCACATAAACCCGGCCAACGAACTTCACCGTATAGACGGCGCGATATGTATCCCCATCGTGATCCACGACGATTTCCAGAACTCCAGAACCGCCAAAACCTCGTAGGGGTTTAGCGTCCGGGTGTTTCTTGCCCTGTTGCGCGACGAACAGCGCAAATCCCACCCGGTCCTTAACGTCTTCAGGAAAGGCTCGAAGATCGACCTTGGACCGGCCAACCCAAACAATCGGCTTGACTCGCGAAAGCCCGGCCAACTCTATCATCATATTATGCCTAAACGAGCATAGCTATAACAAAATTGCACAACCCAGTGCGGATGGCAACGCGAGTATTGGTGTGCGTAAACGGATTTAGTTGGCGGTAAATGCGGCGTCAAGAGCGATAACTTCCCCGTCGGGATTTGTGATTTGCAGTTGTTGCGCGCCATTGGAAATGCTGGGCGTGACGACCGTTAGCGTGTTGGCGTCCTTGAAGGTAGCCGTGGCGGCTTTGCCCCCGATAGTTACCTTGGCTCCGCTAACGAAGCCGCTGCCGCGCAGCGTGATGGTCGTGCCGCCGGCGGCTGGGCCGGACGATGGATTCAGTGTGCCAATGCCCAGCGGCACCTTTGCGAGTTGAATGATGGTGACGCCGGAATTTTGCGCGCTGCCATCCGTGGAAGTAATAGCGAAAAGACGCCCGCCGTTCTCATCAGTGGTCAGGAAGCCACCGTGCAGTCCATCGACATCGGTCATAAATTGCTGCGGCAGAAAGATGCGCAGCCGGAGTGCGCCACTGTGCGCGTCGAGGATGTCTACGCCGCCTTTCACGCCAGGACTAGCGGGCGCAGCAGTAAGAAACGGTTGATAAACGAGCGAACCGCTCGGATGCAGGGTGATGCCGGGAACGGTGTTGCGCGCGGGATATTGTGCGAGTTCGGCGGCAGTTGGGACGGCGGCGAGCGATAGGTCGGCAGCGTGCATTTCCGTGGCGCTGCTGGCCTGCACCGCAAACATCGTGCCGTCCGCGGACGCGCCAATATCCATTGCGCTGGAGCTGGCGCTCGAGACGGTAAATTGATTGGGCGCCGAAGCCTGCCATAGCGCCAGCGGACTACCCGGCGACGCGCCAAACGCGACAAACACCTGGTCGCCAGCGGCATTCGCTTGCAGCAGCGGCGCGCCGGTAATACTGGTGACTTCCGGCTGCGTGGCCGGTTGCAGGACCGGAGGACTCACCGACAAATTCAGCTGCCCAAGGCACGACGAGCACGCGCCTTGCGCGCCTTCGCCGGTCAGTCCTACGAAAACAGTTTGCGCGCTGGTCGCAGCCACGCGAGCCGGTCCAGAGTTAAGGTAGCCGGGCACGCCGCCAACGGGAACTGCGGTGCCGGTGCCGTCGTCAGGGTTGAGCAGGTACACACTTTGCGCGCCGAAATCCGCCACCACCAATTGCGATCCATCGGGCGAAAGGGAGAGGCCGCGTAAACCGGCGTCTGGCGGAGGACCATCTGGTGGCTCCAAGGGAGCGAGGTATTGTTGCCCGGCAAGGTCGAAGACATCCACATGGTCAATGTTGCTGAGGTAGAGACGCTGACGCGTTTGGTCGTAGGCGATGAATTTGTACAGCCCAGGCTTGGCGAAGAACTGCGCGCTTTGCAAAAATTGAAATGCTTTTGCTGCGGTGGTCGCGCCTGACGGTGCGGAAACGGCAAGGTCCGCCGTGCCAGGCGCGCCCGCGGGAGTTTGCAGGGTGATGCATTCCACGGAAAAGGGATAAGTGGCGTCGAGGCCCAGCACGGGTGAAATGGCGGTGACATTTTGCACCGACTGGACGGTGGCATTCGTACCAGCGATCTGGACGGCGATCTTTGTGGGATCGCTGCCGAAACCATAGCCGTAAATTTGAATCGTGTCGCCGCCGGCTTTCGATCCCGCGTTTGGAAGGATCTGCACGATCTGCGGACCGTAGCTGAAAGCGTCGGGAGTGACAGCCAGCCAGCCATTGCTGAAATACGCAGAGATGTTCGCGGCGCCGAGCGTCGCGTTTGGCGGCGCGGTAGCCTGCAATTGCGTGGCGCTGGTGACAGAAGTATTCGTAACAATTTGCGTGCCGATGTGCAGTTGCGAGAGCGCGGTGAAGTTCTGCCCAGTTAACGAAAGCGCCGTGCCGCCGGCGGCCGGTCCTTCAGACGGCGCGGATGCCGGCGCGGCAGCGAAGGCGGGCGCTGGCGTCGGAAGCATGGCGGGATTGGCGGCGTCGAGGAACGCCACGCCGCGATTGCTCAGCGCGAATAGCAATTGCGTAGCGTCAGCGTCTTCCAGTTGCGAGGAAACGCCTTGTATCGCCGCGTCCGGAATTTGCCCGACGAGCGCCAACGAGTGCGCGTCGAAAACATTGATCACTGGCAGAACGGAAGCCGGCTGCGCAACATAGAGCGAATTTTCATCGCGCGAAAAAATCACGCTAGCCGCGTTCGTGGCAACCGGACCGGCGATGGGATTGAGCGAGCCGTCGAGCACGAAAAGTTGCGGCGCACCACCGGCCACCAGTATGACCGCATAAGCGCTGCCATCGGCGTTGGCCGCGACTTGCGGAATTGTTCCGCTGCCCAATCCGCGCGGGCCAGCGACAGCGTTGCCATTCGCATCGAACAGCGCGACTTCACCGCTGGCGTCGCTGGCAGCGACCAACACGTGTGTGCCGTCGCCGGAGCGGACCACGGCGCCGAGACCGTTCTGGAAAAGTTGCGGCTCCGCAGAGGTCAAGTTCAGCGGCGAATTCGTAGTGGGACTCCAGAACGCCAGTAGCGCTTCCGGCGCGCCGGATTGGCGCATACGCAGCAGAAAATTCCCACCAGCCAGCGCCATGACCTCTTCGGGAAGATCGAACACGGTATTCGGTATCGGCGTGAGCGGCGGGACGGTGTAGCTAGCCTTCACTCGCAGCGCCGTGGTGTCGATGGCAAAAACGCGCTCGGTGACCGAGCCGGCCCACACGGTGGGGCCATCCGCGGAAATGTCGACGCTGGAAACGCCGGGAACCGCGATCTGGGCGGTGCGTGTTTGACTCGTGGAAGAAAAAACTTCCACGCGATTCATGGCGCGGTTGGCGACAAAGACTTGCTGATGCGCGGAATCGTAGACGATGTGGCGATGGTGAAATTCCCCAGCGGGATTGTCGAGCGCGGCTGTGGCGTCGGTCCTCGCATAGGTGGTGCGCGCCACTGCGGGCCCAACGGCGGCCAGGATGTCGAGAGTAAGCGGCGGCGCGGCATGGCTGAGCGCGCCACTGGTGCCCTGCGCGGAGATTGCGATGTTGCCGGTCGTGGCACTCGCGGCTACACCAAAAATCACCGGCATTTGCGCCCCAGCGGCCACGGTGAACGGGCTGGCGGGATTACTGGTGACGCCAGCGGGAATGCCAGACAAGGTGACTTGCACCGAACCACTGAAACCGTTCTCCGCGGTCACCATCACATTCACCGCTGAACTGGAAGTGCCTTGCGACACAGAGAGTGATCCGGGCGAAAACCCGAGAAGGAAGTCAGGCGTCGGCGGCTGAACAAAACCAGTGCTGCCACCGCCGCAGCCGCAGCACGCTGCGGCAAGAAGCAAGAGAACGGCTGACTGCTGGACGCGAGAGGGAGTACGTCCCATGCGAGCGACTCCAATTGTTCTGCGCGGACTGCGGGTCGGAGGGAATAGCGCGCACGAAGCATCTCGCCAAGTTAACCGTATGTCAAGATAATACGTCAGGTAACTAAAGGACAAAGAGTAACGTAAACTTATATGAATCGAACTGGCGGGCTAAAACCGGGCCTTTTACGCATTTATTTGCTTCGAAGGGGCACAGAAAAAGGAGACTCAGTCCTTAACGACGGAACGATCGACGCTACAAAAAAAATCTAAGCCTGCGAGCATGGCAGGAGGCGAAGCGATTCTTCGCGATTCCTTAATAAGCGCGGACCACGCCACGCCAGCGAATGCAACTGCCGCTCGCGCGTCCACTTGTCTACCGTGGAGTGTTTAGACACGGCACAGCGTTTCCGTTTTCAGCGAACTTGTGTTGGCCTTCGGCGCTAACGGCTAGGCAAGCAAGCGCTGCTTGCCTATGCCGCCGCTTGAGCGCATCCGGTTCATCAGAGCAAGCAATGCCAACGCGAAGCCTAAGAGAAGAACGCTCGATGGTTCGGGAGTTGTCGTGGTGGGTGCGGTTACGACAGGAGCGGGAAGACCCTGGTCGCTGGCTCCGTTCAAGGTGAAACTGGACGGCGACAATGTTCCGCCCGTTAGTCCGAGGCCGAGGAGATTGCCGGCTACCGTGTCGTCGGAGTAACAATTAAAACTGAGGTCGCAGACAAACATGGAGAATTCATCTGGCGTGACTCCCGCGAAATTGTTGGTGGTCGAGAGCTGAAACGAGAGCAATGCGCCGGCATTGAACTCCTGGTCGAATAGTGCGAATCCACTGCTGTCGTTCATGGAGATTCCGCTGGTCAGATCACCGCTGACCCCGGTGGTTCCGCCGTAGTCCGCCGCGCCCACCGCGGCACCGGTGTCGAAATTGAAATCGCTCAACGTGAGGGAGTTGTCGATCGAGCCGTCTCCATCGATAAACTCAAACAACAAGATCTGCGGGCCTAGTCCTACTAACGATGATGTTTTGAGCGACACGTCAAAGGAATCGGCGTGCGCGGAAGTGGTGGTCCAGGTCAACAGCAGAGTTGCGAAAGCAACGATTTTAAAGATGCGAGTCATGAGTTTCTCCTTTTTTCCTCCGAATATCTATCGCAAGCCCGGGCCGGCGAGAACGCGCGTGTTGTAGGTGACGGCGCCCCTCGTTGCATCGGTGAACTGCAATTGAATCGGGACGCTTTGCCCCGGCGCTAGAGTGACCGCGGCATTGATGTACGGACTGCCGGCGGGCGGCTCCAGCGTGTCGGTGGTTCCGGTTGCGTTGAACAACGTGGCGTCGGGGCTCAAGCTATCGAGCACCAACGAGATGGGGCCGGTGATGGTATTGGCGGAATTATTCGTGAGCGTGTCCGTTTGCACGAAGCGCCCGGTGCCCGGATTCAGGACATAGCCGCCGCGCGTGACGGAAATAGAAGTGCTGACGTCCGCGGCGCATCCACAGGGAACGAAGACCGCGGTTATGGTTTGTGATTGATTCATGACCACCGTGGTTGTGGCGTTGTCCGGGGCGGCGACGCTTCCCTGCCAGGTGGAGAACTGAAAGCCAGGATTTGCAGTAGCGGTCACGGCGGTAATGGTGTTCTGAACTTCCAAATTGGTGCCGGCTCCCGGCGTGGTGGTTCCTGCTCCGGAAGGCGAGATGAGGATGGTCAGCGGTTCGGTCTGCACATCGCCGACTATGTTGCAGTTGAAGTCCCGGGCGAAGTCGCAATACTCGAACGCGCCGATATCGAAGCCACCATCGCTGGGACGCGGAATGCCGCGCTGGTCCAACGAGAGCGAGGTCGATGTGTCCGCCGTATTGAACGCGGCAGAATTCGGACCAATCGCCATGGTGAAAGTGAATCCGCGGTTGTACTGCAACGGCCCCAGGAGCGGATCGCCGGTGGTCACCACGCCAGGGCAATTGTCGTTGTTCTGAATCAGGTTGCCCGCGCCTCCGAAAAGAATCGCGATCGTCGATCCAGCGATGGAGCATTCTTTTGGTGTGCCAATGGGATTCCCGTTCCCGTCGGTGCCGCCGTTGTTGAAAATGATGGTGTTGTTCAATATGAACGAAGTTGGAATGACCGTAGACGTTTGCTGAATGACGATGGCGGCTTCTGAGCCGGTGCTGAGGTTGCCGCTAAACGTAGAATCGTTGACCGAGAGATTGCCGTTCAGCGAATAAATTGCTCCGCCCGCGTCCGCGCCATTGTCAGCCGCTCCGGGATTTCCGGCTCCCCCACCATTGCCTCGCGTGACGGAATTGCCGGTGAACGTGCTGTTGTTGATGACGACGGTTCCGCCGTCGTTGAAGATGACGCCGCCGAGTGCCGCTCCGCCACCGCCATTGAAGGAGCTCGCGTCGCCAGCATACGACCCGCCATTCCCCGGATGCGAGGAGCCAACTACGTTAGCGTTCGCCGCGGCGCCACCACCGCCGCCAAATCCGCCCTGCCCTCCGTGCGTGCCTTCGAAATCGCCGGACCAGCCGGCACCTCCTCCACCGCCAAACCCACCGTTTCCTCCGTTCCCTCCACCGTACGACCCTGCACCACCACCGCCACCGTAGTTCCCATTCCCGCCGTCGTAACTGACATACGGCAACACGTCGAGCCCTTCACCAGCCCCTCCCCCTCCCCCGCCCGCGCAGGGGGCATCTCCTCCTCCGGTCCCGGCGAAGTAGGTGCCCCCGCCCGGTCCTGCGCCGCTCTGTCCCCCGGCGCCAGCGCAGCTAAACCCTAATGTTACTGTTCCGCCGCCAACCCCACCCTCGCCGCCACCGCTGTCAGGGGGCGAGAACCCGGGAAATCCATCACCTTGGCTTCCACCGCCTCCAGCACCACCGGTGTCCTGAAATCCCATTAGGCTGTCAGGCGGTCCTACGATGGCACCGCCGTGGCCCCCGACTCCACCTCCACCGCCTCCCCCTCCGGTATCACCCGGTCCGCGGCCGCCGCCGTTTCCGCCCACTGCGGAGTTTTCGACAAGTGTGGAATTTTCAATGGTTAGATTTCCGCCGGCCTGCACATACACAACACCTCCCGCACCCATGCCTCCCCCACCGCCGTCCGCTCCGTCTCCTCCGCGGACCTGAAAACCCTGGATCGTCAAGTTGTGAAGCGTGAGATTGCCCTCGGGGCCTACCGAGAACATTCGGCTGGCGCACGCGTAGGGCCCTTGTGGGCAACCGGCAAATCGCAATGTGGCCCCGTAACCCTCGAGAACGATTGTCGAGCGGATGATTGGAGTCACCGAAAATCCGGTGGGATTATCGTCGTCCAACGCGGTTCCATATGTGGACGTTAAAGGAGGCAACGACAAAGTCAGCACGGCATTGTTTGGCAAAATGATGACGTCGTTGCCGCTGCCGGCGACGCATTGCGTCGTGTAGACTTGTTGCGTTACGGGACTGGGGCCTCCATTTCCGAAAGTTGCCGAGAATATATACACTATGTCTACGTTGTCGTGATATTTGGAAGAGAATATGGCGTCCTTCAGCGAGCAACCGGACGGGTCACCGATGGTGTCGTTCAGCGTGGTGACGTAGATAACGTTGCCACGGCTCGGCTGCGCAAATGCAGCGAACACGAGTAACGCGCAAGCCCACGCCGCCGGATACCAACGAGTACGTAAACGCAAATTTTGTTTTTGCATGGCTCCCTCTTTAGCGGACACCCGGTCCCGCTAGAAGTTGCGTGGTGTACGAAATAGCCGCCCGTGTGGGGTTTGTGAATTGCAGCGAGATGGAAATGGACTGCCCGGGCGCGAGACTGGCCGCAGAGCTGTTTACATAAGGCGCGCCGGCGGGCGGGAAATCCGCGTCGGTGGAACCGGTGGCGTTGTAGAGCGCAGCGTTGGCGCTTAGACCGGTCAGCACCAACGAGATCGGGCCAGTAATGGTATTGGCGGAGTTGTTGGTCAGTGTGTCGGTTTGCACGAACCGTCCGGTGCCGGGATTCAGCACGAAGCCACCGCGCGTCACCGTAATGGCAGCGCTCACATCCGTCGCGCATCCGCAAGGTACGAAGACCGCGGTAATGGTTTGTGATTGATTCATGATGACCGTAGTTTCGGTGCCGGTGGGAAAGGTGACGTTCCCCACCCAATTGAGGAACAGATAGCCAGGCGCTGCCGTAGCGGTCACGGCCGTCACGGTATTCTGCACTTCCAGAGTGGTGCCAGGTCCCGGCGTGGTGGTGCCACCCGCAGGCGGCGATACGATAATCGTGAGGGGGTTGGTCTGCGCCACGCCGACGATGTTGCAGTTAAAGTCCCTGGCGAAGTCGCAGTATTCGAACGCCCCGATATCGAATCCCCCATCGCTGGGTCGCGGAATGCCGCGCTGGTCCACGTCCAGAGAAGTAGAGGTGTCCGCGGTATTAAACGCGGCAGAGGTCGGACCAATAGCCATGGTGGGCGTAAACCCGCGGTTAAGTTGTAGCGTCCCCAAGAGCGGATCGCCGGTCGTCACCACGCCGGGGCAACCCGAGTTGTTTTGAATCAGATTGCCTGCGCCGCTGAGGGTCTTGGCAAAGCCGGAACATTCCGCCGCCGTGCCCGCAGGATTACCGTTGGCATCGGTGGTTCCGTTGTTGAAAATGATGGTGTTATCCAGGACAAAGACGGTGTCCAGAGTCCCGTCCGTCTCAACCACGACGACGCCGGCACCAGATCCCGTGCTCTGGTTCCCACTGATGGTCGAATCCTGGATGGTGACGCGGCCGTTGAAACTGAAAATCGCCCCGCCAGCATCGGCGCCGTTGTCCGCGGGTGATCCTCCGGCGTTACCCCGGTCGACGGAGTTGTTATAGAAAGTGCTGTTTTGAACGATCAGCGTGCCGCCGGTGTTGAAAATAGCTCCGCCGAGCGCTCCACCTCCGCCGCCGTAATCCTTGCTACCCAAGCCGCCATAGAGGCCCGCCGAGCCCCCGCCCGCGCCGCCGTTCCCCCCGCCACCTCCAAAGCCACCGTTACCACCAAAGGGTCCAGAGAATATATTGGTCTGGTTTTGTGAGCCCCCGCCGCCGCCACCGAAACCTCCGTTTCCACCATTTCCGCCGTTCCCGCCGCCTCCGCCCCCGCCGCCACCGTGATTTCCATTCCCGCCGTAATCGGTCGTAAAGGCTGTGTCAAACTCACCCCCACCGCTCCCTCCCCCGCCCGGACATGTACCGTCGCCACCGTTAGCCGAGCCCACCAATCCAGCCGGCGGGGCGATACCGCCACAATTGAGATCAGAGGGGTGCTTCGTATTTTGGAGAAGCACCGTTCCGCCTCCTGGGCCCCCGTCGTCGACTCCGTTCCCTCGCGAACCGCCTCCACCTCCTCCTGCAGTAAATTGTTGTTCGTCAACGAGATCGAGCCCTCCGCCGTTACCTCCCATCCCACCACCACCGCCGCCACCAAGGAAACCGTTTACCGACGAATTGTCGCCGCCATCGCCGCCGGTGGCCACATTGTTCTCAAACGTGCAGTTTTCAATCGTCAGGGCGCTACCGTCTGCCACGTAAATTGCCCCGCCAGCTCCCAGGCCACCGCCACCGCCATAGCTACCGTCGCCGCCTTTTGCCGAAAAACCCCGGATGAACGCATTGTGAATCGTCAGACTGCCGCCGTTGGCCACCAGGAAAGCGCGGGCGTGGCCGGCGTTGAGAACCCATTGCAAGGTTGTGCCGTAGGCTTCGATGGTGATCGTGGAAGTAATCATTGGGGTCGCGGTTGGACCAATGTAATTGTCGGCATCGTCGGTAATCGCCAACAAAAACAATGTCGCGTTGTTCGGGAGGATGATGGTGTCCTCGCCGCTCCCAGCAACGCAGGACGTGGGAACGTAAACCGGCAACAAAGAGCCTCCGTAAGCGCTTCCGTCAGAAGAGAGGGTGTAGGACTTGATCGCCACATTGTTCGCAAATCGCGACGAAAAGATCGCATCCTTCAGCGAGCACCCTGAGGGATCGCCGATGGTGTCGTTCAGCGTGGTGACGTAGATGACATTCGCGCGCGCTGGCTGCAGCAGAATGGTGGCAAGTGCAATTACACAAACTGCAGTTCCCAGATGCCAACGTCGCGACAATACTCGCTTCAGCATGGTTCGTTCCTTTACCGCGCACCCGATCCAACCAAAACGATTGTTTTGTTTGTGATCGCGGCCTTATTGGAATTCATGAATTGCAGCCGACAGACATCGAGCTGCTTCTTGACCTAGCCTCGGACGAGCTTCAACGAAGATTGAATTGCCGTGCTACTTGTAGAATCGAAATGGAGACGGGAAAAACGACAGGTACTCCGAAGAATCTTTTGCGGTTTAGAGACCGGCGAGTTGCCGCGCGGCCTGAGAGTCCTGGTGGTCCTGGCCCAGTGTTGCCTCCAGGTGTTCGGTCGCCACGCGGAACGCTTGACGCGCCTCGTTGCTCTTGCCTTCGGCCATTAAAGCTTTGCCTAGGTTTACGTAAGCACGACCGAGCACACTCGAATGAGAACCCGGCTGGAGCTTTACCTCGTCGAGCTTTACGGCTCTTGCTGCGTCGTCTTCCGCCTTTTGCGACAGCTGACATTTGAGTTCGACGCTGCTTCGGCGAAGCAGCAACATCGGCAACATATGTGCGCCTTGACCACCTGCTTTTATAGCGGCCTCATCCAACGCGACCGCCTCATCTGCGAGCCGCAACGCCGCGGAAATATCTCCTTCGCCTTCCGCGAGCATCGACCGCTCGGAAGCCAGCGCAGCAAATCCATAGTGTCCTGGTTTCAGGTCGTGCTTATATAGTCCCTCAAGCTCGTCAAGCTTTGCACCGGCTCTCGCGTAGTCATGCTGATCGCGATAGCCTCGCAGTTGCTCCGCGACGGCATACTTGAGGACGTTCTGATCTTTCAGTTCCTTCACCTTTTCGTAGGCTTTATCCGCGTAGCCTTGTGCCTCCGGCAAGCGGCCCATTTCCCGCAACGCTCCCGCGTAATTGATCATCAGCATCGGCTCGACGTGGCCGTTCGCCTGCGTGATATTTACTGCCTGCCGGTACACTGCCTCTCCCTCCATCGTCCTTCCCGCTATCATCAGCGTCAACGCCCAATTGTTCAGTAAAGTGACGGCGGTATTTGTGTCGCCGTAACCGAGGTCCTTCAACAAAGAAGAGGCGTGCTCGAAGGCAGCGAGCGCTTCTCGTTGCTTTCCGGCCGAGTTGTAAGCCGACCCTAGTCCCAATTGAACCAGCATCTCCAAGGTCTTTGACTGGATGGGCGATTCGCGGAGCAAACGCTGCGAGAGCTCGGCCTGTGCGACGGCTTCTTGAGCCGCGCCATCACTAAGCGCCACATCGACCAACTCCAGGTGGCAGCCAACGCGGTCCAGATCGAACATCGCATCATTCGGAAGTTCGCGAAGCCCTTCGTCGATTAGCGCTCGCGCTCTCGCCTGGTCTCCTGAACGGTATAGCGCGGATGCTAACGCGCACGAGGCTTGGGCCCGTGCGGAGGGATCCTGCACTTCGCCGGAAAGTCGGTATCCTTCCTGCAGCACACTCAGCGCCTGATCGTTCTCTTCCTTTTCGTGGTACTGCGACCCGAGAGAGACCAGCATCTTCACGTGATTAGCCGGATCGCTGGCATAATTTTCCTGCTCGACAATGTGCCGTGCTCGGTCAAGAAGATCATTCGCGGTAATGGACTTGCCGGACGCCGTCGAATCCGTCAGCAGAAACTCATTGAGATTGTTAAGCCGGTCGGCGCGGGCCAGTTCGCGAAACGCGAAGTCACGCTGCTTGCGGGCCGTGTGCGCTTGCAAAAGTATTCCGATAGCGCCTCCGATCACGGCGATGATCGTTAAGCCTGACAGCGCCGTAACCGCGCGGTTTCGCCTTACAAATTTGGATGCGCGGTAGCTGAATGTGTCCGGGCGCGCATTGATCGGCTCGTGTCTGAGGTAGCGCGTTAGATCAGCCGCTAGAGCCGCCACCGATGCGTAACGTTCGTGCGGATTCTTCTTTAGCGCCTTGCTAACGATGGTATCCAGATCGCCGCGCAGCTGTTTGCGAAGTTTTTCCACATCGCCGGAGCGCTCCTGGACCTGCGTCCGGTCATCTTTAATCGCAACCATTTCCGACACCAGTTGCGGCTCCGTCTCCACAATTGCTTTTATCAATGCTGCCGCTGAGCTCGCCCCTGGCCCGGCGGGATGTTGTCCGCTTAAAAGCAGATACAGCAGCACACCCAGCGAATAAACATCCGTCGCCGTAGTGATGGCGGCTCCTGTCAGTTGTTCCGGCGCGGCAAACTGTGGCGTCAGGGATGAGCCGTGTTCGACGGTAAGCTTTGCGGCCGCGGGATTCTCGTCATCGGAAAGCAGTTTGGCGATGCCGAAATCCAGAAGCTTTACTTGACCGTCGCTTCGTACCAGAACGTTGGAGGGTTTGATGTCTCGGTGCACAATCAAGTTCGCGTGCGCATGCGCCACTGCGCCAAGCACATCGAGAAACACACGTACTCGGGCATTTACGTCCAGCGCTCCGCGAACACAATATTCATCGATGTTCTCGCCATCGACGTATTCCAGCACCAGATACGTTTCGCCATTCGGCGTCACGCCTGCGTCAATGAGTTCCGCGATGTGCGGATCGGCCAGCTTCCCCAGGAGCTTGCCTTCGCGCTTGAACCGTTCCGCGCTGCCCGCACTGGTGACCGCGAGGTTCAGGAACTTGATAGCCACTTGGCGATCGAAACGGCCGTCGTTCCGTTCACCGAGCCACACGCTTCCCATACCGCCTTGCCCAATCTTCGAGAGAAGTTTGTAGGGGCCGATTTGCTGGCCCTCCAGAAACGACGGGTGAGTCACATCGACCGGCAGACGATTTAGAAAATGCTCCTCGTTGGCGGAACGGTGTTCATCAAGGAGCTGTTCGAGTAGCTGCGCGCGTTTCGGTTGTTCTGCGCGGAGAGTTTCCAGCCAAGCCATACGTTCTTGGTCAGAGAGAGTGAGCGCCCGGTCGAGATAGGGGCTGATTTCTTGCCATTGACCACGCGTCAATGCAGGCATTGGACGGATCTCTCACAGTTTCAATTCTGCTCGGATCTTTCGGTGCAGATAAATGCGGGCCTTTTCCCACTGTCGCTGCGCAGTGCGTTCTGAGATTCCCTTCATAGCAGCAATTTCGCCAAATGTGAAGCCGCAAAAAAATCGCAGGTCAACAATCTCGGCAAGCGGTGGATCGGCCTTGGCTAGCTCGTCGAGCGCTTCGCCGATACGCACCAGCTCGCGATCGTCGACAGGATTCTCCACTTCATTTGCCATCGATGTGATTTCAAATAAACCACCGCGCTTTTGTGCGCGCCGGCTTCGCGCGTGGTCGATGATGAGACCTCGCATCACCCGCGCAGCGTAAGACATGAACCGTCCGCGATCCGGGAAGTTCGCTTCGTCGTGCGTCGCGAATTGAATATAGGCCTTGTGCAGGAGTGTGGTGGCACCTAGGCTGCCGGCGGCTCCTTGCCGGGCTAATTCACGCTTGGCCAGCCGGTGCAATTCGGAGTACAGCACACTAAACAGCTGATCGGCAGCGGAAGCGTCACCCCGCTCGGCACCTTCCATCAGCGACGAAAGCGTGGGTGGAATGGTCAAGGTAACTGGATTGCCTGAGCCTGGCCGGCTTGATTTGTTAGTCCAAAAGACGTGAGAGGGTTTTTATATCACAGCTAAGGGCTGTGGAGGTGGATTTACTCCGCAGCGGCTACAGACTGCGGCACCAGTGGCCGAAGCCCAACGCCGAGCCCGGCCATTTCGCAAGCCCAACCCGACAGATGGTTATCCAAGTGTCGAGCGAACGTTCCAGTGGAAATCGCCGACGACTTGGCGGCCTGACCAACAAGGCAAAATCGTTCTGCGCGAACGTGCGGGTCGGAAGGACGTAGCGCGGACGAAGCATCTCGCTGAGTTAATTTTATGTTTATATAATATTTTATTTAACAAAAAAGAAAGAGTAACGTAGAATTGCATAAACCATGGATTTCTAATTATTGGGTGTAACCCCGTCAAGAAAATTCCTGCCATTGCCATGAACGGAAGCTCCGCCGACGCGAGGGCGACCCGGAATTATCGAGGCGGTTCTGCTAGCAGTGCCCAGCCCCCGAGAACCGTCAGCTCGTCTCGTGCTGGATGTCGGTGCGCTCCGGCGCTTCCCTAGGAGAAATGGAGGCAAACTAGCGGAAGCCATATGTTGCCCCTGTCGAGTGCAACGACTAGAGCCTCGTTAGGGAAGCGTGTTAGCAAAAGTATGCAGCGCTTTGCACTAATCCATCTAGTTGTGCTGGGTATGTCCCGCAACCCAATTGTTTTCAATCGTTAGCAGGCGTGCATGGCGGGACGGTTGGCCACTCGGATGCTCATATGCTCAAGATTGTTTTCCTCGTCTTGGGGCCAAGCCTGTCCTGAATACAAGTGGTGAGGGGGATTCTGATGAGAAGTCTTTCTATTGCGGCGATGATGATTCTGGCTTGCGCCCTATGCGTTTCAGCCCCGGCTAAGGCCGACGACATCTCGACGGGTCTTGGCAACTTCAACTCGACCGGCTTTGTCGTAGGAAATACATATACGTCGGGGGTTTTTAATACCCTCAACGGGGCGTACGCGGCGCCCTTTACCTCAGTGTGCGGCTCCGATACCGGGTTGCTGGGCAGCAATTGCTCGGCATCCTGGATATTTAATTACACCGTGCCAGTTGGTGACACCATTACCGGAGCGACGTTAACGCTCGGAATTGTTGACATTGATTCGGCGGCGTCGGGAAATCAGGTGGGATCCTTTACGCTTGACGGTACGGACGATCTCACCGCCCTGCTCAATGCAGTCTCCGAAGGGCTTAACAGCGGCTCCGGAGCCCCCAACAATCAATACGATATGTTGACCATCAATATTCCAGGCGCGGACCTTACATCGCTATCTGGCGACGCGGCGACGTTTGCACTGACCCTGGCTGCACCGGGACTGGGTACCCTCGGGAACACGCCATTCAACGGCGCCGGCTTGGTTTTCTCGACGCTGGACATCACCGCTATGTCGGGTTCAACGCCCCCGCCGCCTACACCGGAGCCTTCTACGACAGCGTTCTTGATGCTGGGCTTGGCCGCTTTGGCCACTACCACCGCACTGCGCAAGCACGCCTGACGGAAGTTTGGCTGCGGCGGCTTCCCTTTGCGGTTGTCGCAATCCCTGCGGCGCAAGAACGCGGCGTTAAAGCCGGCCGCTCTCGCTGGAAGCCCTCTGCCGGTGGCTATAGCGCAGGGCGCTTGCTTTTGAGCCCTGCGGCTTTTTCCGCGCCACAGTCTAAACTAACCAACCCGAAATGAACGCGAGTATTGTGCCTGGGGTGCTTCACGTTCCCGGCTGCGTCACGGGGGACCATTCCATCAGAAAGTGGCTACCCTTATCTTCAATCAGGCGAAATTGTAGCCGTTCGTACAGGCGCAGCGCCGGGTTATTTCGTTCCACGTGAATCTGAACCGGCTTGCGCGCCGCCTCGCCTTCCGCAAGCACGTCCCGCATCAGCCGCCCGCCAAGTCCCGCACCGCGATGCTCCGGCAGTAAAGCTATGTCGATCACCAGGATGCAGCGATCCGAACGATCCAAATAGAGCCGTCCGATGGGCTGACCGTCGAGCTCGATCACCAGGAAAGCCGCTTCGGGATAGTATTTCCGATAGTGATGGGTCTGCAGCGCGAATTGGCTGCGCACGAACGCTTCTTTTTGCGCGGCGTCCCAGGACACCAACCGCATCTCGTCCGCGCGCGTGCTGGCGTAGAGTTGCAAGAGAAAAGGAGCATCGCCGGGCTGCTCGGGGCGAAAGCTGACGGTTCGATCCATATGGGTGGGTGATTCGCTGGCGCGCATGTGCATCCGGAACTGATCCTGGCTCAGCAGGCGGAAGCCCGCGCGCAGTAGTGGGTACGGTGCTCAGCTGTGGGAGGGGAATATACCCTGGAGAGCGATGCAGAAGTTCAGCGTCAGCGAGGGCGCGGCATTGTTGTGCGGTTGTCCGCCACCCGTGGCGCCTATGGCCGTTCCCGCCATCGTCGCGCCACCCGTAGTGCTGTACGGGAGATTGCCGTCGCCGTCGGCCGCCCAAAAGTCACCGGCAGGGCTGAATGCCGTGCCCGCGATGCTGTTGCAATTAGCCGCGTGGGTGTGCGCCGGCAATTGCGCAGTCGTAAGCGTGACATTCTCCTGGCCACCGACTTGACCTAACGTAAATCCATCGCCCATGTGAACTGGCACGTTGGCCTGTAAGTTCGGCAGGCTGAACGTGCGGACGCCGTCGCCGCCGTAGGTCGTACCGAGGAGCGAAAAGAGCGCCTGATTCTGATTGATAGCCAGCAACTGGCCGTTCGCCAAGGCCCAGCCTTTCGGCGCAAAGCCAAACGAGAATATCGAAATCTGACCAAGATAGGGCGTGCTCATGTGTCCGACACTCCTTTTCGTGACGCGCCGTTCCGTGCTGCTAACTTCTCGCCGGAAAAATTCCCTGCAAGGCGATGATGTAGCTCAATACCAGATAAGGCTGCATGTTGTTATGCGGTTGCGAGGAGCCAGCCGTGGCGATGGCGGCGCCAGCCATTGTATTGTTGGCACCGCCGCTATACTCGGGGTTGCCGCCCGCGTCGGTGGCCCAGAAATTCCCCGGCGGCCCATACTGGTCGCCCATGCCAGAGTTGCAATTGGCGCTGTGCGTGTGCGACGGAATCTCCGTCGCGGTCAGCGTCACTTCGGCCTCGCCGCCAGAATCGCCCAGGAAGAAGTTCTCAAGCCCAGGACCTTCGCCAAACCCAATGGGAGCTCTGCCCTGAAGGTTCGGCAGCGCGAAATTGCTCGTCCCGTTGCCCCCGAAGGTGGTGCCTAACAGCGAAAACACCGCGGTGTTTTGCGCAATGGACAATAACTGACCGTCGCAGAAAGCCCATCCTATCGGCGGGAAGTTGAACGGCACGATTTGGATCTGCGCCAGAAAAGGTTCAGACATATTGGCTATCCTCCGCACAAAAGCTACAAATTACGCCAACCGACCGCGCACAGCAAAATTTCACTAACTCTGAGACGGGAATATTCCGAACATCGAAATAATGAAACTTACCGCCAGATAGGGCTGGCGGTTATCGTGCGGTTGGCTGGAGCCTGCAATCGACAGAGCGCCGCCGGCCATCTCGCTGCCACCTGCCTCGTTATAGGCGGCGGTATTGCCGAAGGGGTCTGTACACCAAAATGCTCCGACGGGAGACGCCGTGTTACCTCCGCCCGCGCCGCACGCAGCCGCGTGGCTATGTGAAGGCAGCTGCTGCGTTGTGAGCGTCACCGTC
Source organism: uncultured Acidobacteriota bacterium (assembly GCA_963838265.1). Lineage (GTDB taxonomy): Bacteria > Acidobacteriota > Terriglobia > Acidiferrales > UBA7541 > Acidiferrum. Next base: position 234,077 of record CAWIQN010000012.1, on the reverse strand, counting down.
TCGCTGCCGAGAGTTTGCCCGAGCACCAGGTTATTGCCGGCACCTGAGCCTAGGTGCACGGGAAATCGCCCTCGCAAATCGGGCAGGTTGAAGACGTTGATGCCATCCCCGCCGTAAGTCGTGCCAATTAGGTTGAACAAGACATCAAATTCCGAAATGGCCAGTTGCTGGCCTTCGCAGAGCATCCAGCCGACCGGCGCGAAGTTGCCCCCAAACATGCGAATCTCACCCACGTACGGATTGCTCATCGAGTTCTCCCTCCCGGCACCGCACACCCGCTCGTAAATCCGCTAACCGAACACCGCTTCGTAGAGAAGCGTTCCATCTGGCCGAGGCCGCGAAACTCGCGAGAGAAAGATCTCGCAGCCGGAAAAGTCCTTGTGAATCAGCCGGTGCAAACCCTCGCCCAGCGGCTCGCCACGCAGCTCGAACGCCAGCGAGAAGGGCTTCCGCGCGCGCTTGCCGGCGAGGGCGGGATTGCGCGATTCGATCTCCAGAACGCGCTCGTGGGTAGTTACCTTGACGAGCTTCAGCTCCACGGTACGGGAGAACACCCCGCCACCAGTCACCGGCCTGGCGAAGACCAAGTCGCGTCCTTCAAATGGCAGAAATGATTCAGCGGTAAGTTCTTGCAGCTTTTGCTTGGCGCGTTTCAACCCGGGCAGGTACTGGCACGCGCTCGCCACTCCAGCAAGGGCTGCGGTTCGCCAACTTGTTTGGAGCAGGGATCTACGCGTGACCACCATTCGGTTTTCCGCCATCTTGCCCCCTTCAGCCAACTTCGTCCCTACGGACCCAAGATCCCAAGTCGCTTGACAAACACACCACAGGAGGACCCACGGAAGGATTACGGGTTCGGACAAAGTGCAATTCGCGGGCCAGAAGAGGGTGTTTTCCTCAAGGATAGAGCGACGCGTAATTCGCCTATCAACAATACGATACGAGACGTCACCGCGCTCCCGCGGACGATAGGCGTGGGCTTCGCCCCATTCTTTTGCAAACTATGGGCAATTCTCTGGGGAAACGTGCAAGCAAGTTGCGCGATAACCTTCGGAGTGATGCAGGGAGGACGCTATCAGGAAAAGATGGCCTCATAGCGCATGCCCACGCCGTCCGGGCCGACTGGCACGATGAATATTTCGAGAGGACCTACCGAACCGGCTTCCAGTTTGCACTCCAGTTTATAGATGCGTTGCGGCAAAACGGGCTGGAGCGGCCCGCGAAAGATCACCGCAAAGGGAACCCGCTGAGCACCCTTCGGACCGGGATTAGGCAGCGTACGGCACTCGGTGAGTTCCACCTCCAGCGTCGCGCCATGGTGGTGGATTTCGTACTTCTGGTGCAGCCACTTTACGAAATCGTCGTGAGTCAGCTTTTCGAGCACGTTTTGCAGTTCTCCGCGGCCCGGGGATTCTAGCACGCACACAACGCGGGGAGATAGAGGCGGAACTTTGAGAATAGTGGGCCCGGAGGGACTCGAACCCCCGACAATCTGCTTCGAAGGCAGATGCTCTATCCAGCTGAGCTACGGGCCCGGAGTGAGTTTAGCACGGCGGGCCGCAGGTTTTAACGCGGGTAGCATTGGGAATTTAATGCGATAGAGCGACGGTTTCAATGTGCACAGCGTTGTTGTTCAACATGGACAGGGTCGCTGGTTCAACGCTGATACTCTATGGGTTTAACGCTGAAAGCGTTACGGATTTAATGTTGCGCGGACGTTTGCTTAATCAGCACCACGTCGCGATCGAAATGCTCGCGCAGCAGGCCGAGCGTCTTATTGTCCGCGGTCCAGTGAAAATCTACGATGCGATCCGGGAGGAACTCCGAGACCTGGTGGCCCGGCGAACCGTCAACCGGGGAAACCCATAGCGCGTACAAACCTTTTTCGCGAATCGGATAGCCGATGGTAAGACCGTCCGAGGTGTAGCGGATTTCTCCGCCGGCGCGCGGATCGCGGGGAATCTCTATTTTCGGGGCCAGCGTGGCAAAGTCCAATATCTTAATGACTATGGCGCCGCCGGTGGTGGGCTGGGTTTGAAATGCCAGGTCTTTGCCGTCTGGAGAAATATTGATGCAACCGCAGGTGAGCAACGAGTCAGAGATCCGCGTGGGCTCGCCGCCATCGACGAGAATTTTCTTGCCAAGATATTTGCCGCCATCGAGGCTGGCGTACGCCAGCCACTTGCCATCGGGAGAGCACATGGCGGGGCTGTCCAGGGGGCCCTTGGTGAGCTGCTTCAGATTTCCGCCGGTTGCATCGATGCGCCAGATGCCCATAGCGTTGGAAGCGTCGTGGGACGCGCCAGAAAACAAAATGTAGCGGCCGTGATCGCAGGAAATGGGCGCGAAGGCGGGATAGTCGTTGTGGATCAGTGGCGCGCGGTTGCTGCCATCGGCATCCATGCGGAAGATGCCGTTTTCCTGCTCCAGAAGAAATTTATTGTCGGGACTCCAAGCGAAAGCGGTAACGGCCGGACGGCTACTGACGGTTACCGGCGCTCCGGAGCCTTTCTTGGGATCCCAGGACGCGGTCTGCAGCGCGGTCGCCGCTTGCGATTGCACGGTGGCGATGGTTTTTCCATCGGCGGAAAGGCTTAGCGTCGGGTAATCGTTAGTGTCGTTGGTGATGGAGTGGTAGACGCCTTGCGGATAGGAAACCATGCCGATTTGACTGCGATTGAAGTTCGTCGAAGGTCCGCTGGCGAGCACCAGCAGAGCTTTTTGATCGGGCATCCACAGCGGCGAGTCCAGCGATAACGGCGACGCCAGAAGCACTTTCTTCGTGCCGGAAGTGCTGTCAAAAAGCAGCAGCGAGGAGAAGGAGTTGGCATCCGGCTGGAATTTCGCGACAACGAGGGACTTACCGTCCGGAGACCAGGTGGGTCCGCCGATCTGGGCGCTATCTGTGGCGAGCAGTTTTTCGTCGGAGCCGTCAGCATTGGCGATCATCAGATCGCCTTCGCCTTCCTGGAATTTCTTGCGGACAAAGGCGATACGCGAACGGTCTGGCGAGAACGTGATATTGGAATTGATGTTGTGCACTACGCGTTCGGCGTTGCCGCCGAGAACCGGGGCGCGGTAGAGGCTGCTGACGTTCTTCTCCTCTTTTTCGGCACGCACAAAATAGATGTAGTTGCCATCGGGAGAGAACGAGAGGGCGTAGTAAGTATCGTCGGAGGGCGGAACGATTTGCGTGTTGCTATTGGTGGGAACATTGCGCAGCCAGAGGCTTTGCAGTCCACCGTCGCGCTGAACGTTCAGGACGTAGTTGCCGTCCGGCGAGATGGCGGCCAGCGCGGCTTTGCCGGTTTCCGTGGCCACGGTGACACTGAAATTTTCAAAGCCCAGCGATTTCTGCCGTGCCAAGAAGGAATAGACTCCGAAGCCCGCGGCAGCCAGCAGCACCAGCACGATCAAGGAGATTACGCCGGTGCCGATTTTGTGCTGGCCAGCGACTTGCATCACCGTGGAGCTCGAGGCCATAGGCACGGACACGGAGCTGGATTGTCCCGACGGCATCGCAGTTGACATCGCCGGTACCGAGCCGGTCGGGGACACCGCAGCGCTTCCGGAAATGTGCGCCGCGGCAGAATCCGAGACGCGGCCGGAGGATTCGGTTTCGCGGCGCAGGCGTTTTAGGTCGGCGCGAATTTCTGCGGCTCCCTGATAACGCAGCTCGCGGTCTTTCTCGAGCATTTTCTGCAGAATCTGTTCGAGCTTGGGCGGAATGTCTGGGTTGATGCGCGTTGGCGGAGTCGGGTCGCGATTCAAGATGGCATCGAAAACCACGCCAGTGGTTTCGCCGCGAAAGGGCAAGACTCCCGTCGACATTTCGTAGAGCACCGTACCGAAGGAAAAAAGATCGCTGCGCGGGTCAAGGTCCTTACCGCGAATCTGCTCCGGAGACATGTAGGCTACGGTGCCTACCGCTTCACCGGGACTGGTGAAAACGGAATCGGAATTCTCCGTCAGGTTGGCCATGCTGCCGACGGTTTCGGCGACCTTGGCCGTGCCGGCCCGCGTGGGAACGAGTTTCGCCAAACCAAAATCCAGGATTTTGCCGTGGCCGCGCTGGGTGACAAATAGATTGGCTGGCTTGATGTCGCGGTGAATGATTCCGTGGGCGTGCGCCGCGTCCAGGGCGTCGGCAATGTCGATGGAAACATCAAGCAGCTGTTCCATTTCCATGGGCCGGCCGTGAATCACGTGCTTTAGGGTTGCGCCTTCGAGATACTCCATGGCGATGAAAGCTTTGCCGTCTTCCTCGCCAATATCGTAGATGGTGCAGATGCTGGGATGATTGAGCGCGGAAGCGGACTGCGCTTCGCGCTGGAAGCGGCTGAGGGCCAGCGGATCGCGCGCAATGTCGTCCGGCAGGAATTTCAGGGCGATGAAGCGGTGCAGGCGAATGTCTTCGGCTTTGTAGACCACGCCCATGCCGCCACCGCCAAGTCTTTCCAGGATGCGGTAATGCGATATGGTTTGGCCAATGAGAGAAAGAGGGTCGGGCATGCGGTAGCGATTCTAGTGGGCAGCCGCCGGGGAAGTCAACGAGAGTAAGGGCGGGCGAGGTCGGCGGCTTGCGTAAATGCCATCCTTCCTATCCTTCCTGGGTTGGTCCACCGCCGGAGGGGTTCTCAAAAGGATGTGAAAACAAAGGAAGTTAAAGTCCTTTGTTTTCACATCCTTTTGCAAGTGTTCATTCTGCACGAGTTACAAGCAGAGTTTAGGTACTAAATAGATAGCAGAGAGGGCTAGTACCGGAGCCAGGGAGATTGCGGAAGCCCGGACGCACTTCTGAACCAGTGAAGTATAGCAAATGATGGCGTTAGTGTCAATATGAATCTTACGCATCATGGTAGCAAAGTTTGATCTTTGATTGATTGCGACGGGCAAGTGCATCGGAGTCAGACGGTTACCGCTAATTTGGGTAGCGGGTCAGTTTTCGGTTACGGCGTTAGGCTTCGATTTGCAAATTCAGGGCAGCAAATTTCACAATAAACTGGCAACGTGCCATCTTACTCATGCGGGGCTTTCGATGGTGGGGGCTTTTGATGCTGGAACAAGGTGTTTGGGCTGAAGTCAAAGTAGGCGGAGAACATCTGAAGTTGTTCTCAGAACAGAATGCGCAGGGAGTGCAGGCGTCCGTCTACAACGTAAACGCCAAGAACTGGATCGCTCCGTCGGAGGCTGTGGACGATATCGAACAGGGGAAGGATCGAGCAGCCACGCACGCGACGGAGTATCTGCGCCGCGTCGGCAACTCAGAGTTGCCTCCGTTGAACTGGAAGAAAGCCCGCTCCGTCTGAGCCAATACCTGAGAAGTCCGGGAATAGAATAGGTGCCGTATCAGGACGCCACTTGCCGGGTAAGCGCGGTGATCTCAATGGGTCGACGCAACACTCAGCTCGAACCGCATTTGCAAGGAAACAAACACTGAAATCGCTCACTAAGGTTAGATCAGCCGAACCACTACTCTGGCTAGGTTTTTTGACCGAATACAACAACGAACGAATTCTTCTAGGAAGGCATCATCGAATCAACGGATTGAAGGGTGTTGCATCGACCGGTTGAGCTGGCAGCGTTAACCAGGACCCGGGGTTCGGCCTGTCGTCAAATTACTTCGGTTCGTTGACTTAGCCGGAGCACGCAACCTAAGATGGCCGCGCTGTGGCGGACACCGACACGCTCATCGGGCAGACCATCTCACACTACCGCATCCTTGAGAAATTGGGCGGCGGCGGGATGGGTGTGGTCTATAAGGCCGAGGACACGCGGCTGCACCGCTTCGTGGCCCTCAAGTTTCTCCCCCCTGAAGTTGCGCGCGACCCTCACGCGCTGGCACGTTTTCAACGCGAGGCGCAAGCCGCCTCCGCGCTGAATCATCCCAATATCTGCACCATCCACGACATCGGTGAACAGGGCGGGCGTTCGTTCATCGCCATGGAATTTCTGGAAGGCGTCACGCTGAAACATCGCATCGACGGTCGCGCCATGCGGCAGGACGCACTGTTGTCACTGGCCATCGAGATCGCTGATGCGCTTGATGCCGCTCACGCCAAAGGCATCGTCCATCGTGACATCAAGCCAGCTAACATTTTCATTACCACCCGCGGGACGGCCAAGATTCTGGATTTCGGCCTGGCGAAAGTCTACGGTCCTGAACGCGGAGGGGAGCCCGCAGGCCCGACGCAAGACTTGCCCGAACATCTCACCAGCCCAGGTTCAGTCCTCGGCACCGTGGCCTACATGTCGCCAGAGCAAGTGAGCGGGAAGGAACTCGATGCGCGCACGGATTTGTTTTCCTTCGGCGCGGTGCTCTATGAAATGGCGACGGGCGCGCTGCCCTTTCGTGGCGACACCTCGGGGCTGATATTCGAAGCAATTCTGAATCGCGAGCCTGCGGCGCCGGTTCGGCTGAATCCCGACGTGCCGCTGCAATTGGAACAAGTCATAAACAAGGCGCTGCAGAAAGACCGTGATGTTCGCTACCAGTCTGCCGCCGAGTTGAGGGCTGATCTGACGCGGTTCAAGCGGGACACGGAGAGAGGGAAGAACACCCCCACGGTAGCGGAAGCGGGAACCAGCACACGTTCACGCCGACTGCTTTGGCGATTGGTCACAAGTGGGGCGGCAGTGTTAATTGTCGGTGCTGCTGGGTTTCTGGCGTGGCGCTCCCTACACTCTCGCACTGCCGATGCGACACCGATCCACTCGATAGCCGTACTGCCGTTTGCGAATGCTGGCAAAGACCCCGAAATGGACTACCTCGGAGAAGGTATCTCCGAGGAGATCACCAACTCTCTTTCCCGGCTCCCGAATCTCCAGGTGATGGCTAGGAGCACCGTGGCTCACTACAAATTGCGGCAAGACGATCCGCAAGGTGTCGGGCACGATCTGCGTGTCGATGCGGTGCTGACTGGGCGCGTGGTGGAACATGGCAACAAACTTGACGTCGAAACCGAGTTGGTCAACGTAGCGACCGGAGCCCAACTCTGGGGCGAACGATACACACGCAGTGCGAATGATGTTTCGTTTGTACAGTCTGAGATCACTCGTGACATTGCCAGCCAACTGCGGCCGCAGTTGAGCGGAACCGAACGGGAAAGCATTGCGAAAGTCGGCACTAAGGATGCCGAAGCCTATCAGTTTTACTTGAAGGGCCGGTACCGCTTGGAAAAGTTAACCAGCGAAGATTACAAGGCGGCAGCCGAGTTTTTTGACAAGGCGGTCGCCAAAGACCCGAACTATGCCGCGGCGTATGCCGGACTGGCAGACGTCTACACCTATCAGGCGTACTATGGCTATTCTGGCCGCGAGGCCATCGACAAGGCGCACACTCTGGCACGCCGGGCGCTGGAGCTTGATCCCCAGAATCCCGAGGCTCACATCTCGCTGGCGTCGGTTGATATGTTTTTCTTCCGCAACTTCGCGGAGGCAGACATGGAGATTCGAGAGGGTCTGGCACTTGACCCCAGTTCTGCCTATGCCCATGAAGTCTCCTGCTGGTTCGACACTGAAATGGGAAGACCTCCGGAGGCGATCATAGAGTGTCGCAAAGCCGTGGAGCTTGATCCACTCTCGTCGTTGTATAACGGCGGACTCGTGCGGGCGTACTACAACGGCCGTGATTACACTCAGGCCATCGAGCAGGCGAACAAAACGCTGGAAATAAACCCCAAACAAGTTGACGCGGTGGAAACTCTTGGAGGCGCATATGAGCAAATGGGAAATTATAAACAGGCGATGGAGCAATGGATCAAAGCCGACCAGTTAAAAGGTCACGAGGCGCGTGCCGACGAACTCGGAAAGGTTTTCGAGAAGTCGGGTTATACAGGTTACCTCAGGAAGAATGCCAAAGACTCCGAAGCCGAAGGCGACCACTACGGCGCTGCTGTAGGCTACGCAATGCTCGGCGAGAAGAACGCTGCATTCGCGGCTCTGGAGAAAGCCGTTGCTGCTGGCAATCACGTCGATACAATCAAAGTTGACCCGGAGCTCGACAACATTCGCTCCGACCCCCGCTACACCGACCTGCTGCGTCGGATGGGGCTGCCGAAGTAACAATGACATCCCCATCCTCAAGGAAGCCAAAGCGGAATACGCCAAGCTGCAATAGTTGAAGCCGATCTTCCTAGTTACTCAGCGTCTTCGTCTCAGTGCCTGGTAAGTCGCCTTACCGGACAAGTGCTTTTGCGACGATTTCCACATGTCCGGTAAGCGCGTTAATCAGGCACATCACCGAAGCATGCGTATCGATACGGCACAGAAGGAGCAAGCAACCTCAGTTTTCGCCGCCGTGGATGCCATTATTGGCGCATCCCGTCAGATAGTGTCAGATTCCTCGGCGGCTCAACTCGGAGGCGAACGTGAAGTGTTTTAGACATCCTCAATCCGACGCCGTCGGTGTATGTAAGTATTGCTTTAAGGGTGCGTGTGTGGAGTGTGTGAAGGACACCGAAGTTGGCGTCGTATGCAGTCCAAAGTGCGAAGAAGAAGTCAGATCGATAAAGACGCTTATGGACAGGAGCAAACAAGCATTCCCGCTTGCCGCAAAAACTCACTTGAGGAATTCAATTTTTATAACTCTTTTTGCGTTAGGCTTTCTCGCGTTTAGCTTAGTCGACCGAAATGATCCGTTTATGTTTCCATTCTTATTATCGTTTGCCGTCATTTTTAGCCTTGGTGCCCTGTTTTCATTTCTCATGTCGCGAAGGTTTACGAAGGCTTCGCGCACCCAAACCTAAATTTCATCAGCTCGAAGATTGCCGATAAGTTGGCTTACCAGCGAGGGAAATGGTGCCAAAACCACTTGTCCGGTAAGCGCGTTTACCAGGACCGTCGCGGTGTGCCTCGGTATACTTTGAACTAGAGGCGCACCGTATGACAGTTTCCGAGCCGATGACCTTTACGGGTTCCCGTGGTCCGTATCAATGGTTCGTCACAAAGCATGACGATCTTCCGACGTTGATTAAGTCGTGCCCAGAGGCTCTAGTAGGCAAATACATTGCTGTGACGTCGCTAGATAGCGGACCTAAGAATCTCACGGATGAAGAGAAGAGCCTGGGGTGGCGCAGTCGAAACAACATTGCGTACAGTCCCCAAATCATTCTTTCGGAGGACGGCCATCTCAAAGGAGTATGGGCGGGTCAATGCGGCGGGTACGACGAATGGTACGTTTTTGAGTCACATCGCGACCTCGGCGCGCTTTGCGAAGGCAATGTTTTTGAATCGGACTTAGAGGCTGGGACAATCTGGGCCTTCGTAAACTATTCTGATGGCTTCGCTCTACACAATCCCGAAATGTCGGACATAACCAGTCTTTTCTGGAAGCAGATTGACCGGATTCAACCTGAATCGTTCATCGCAGACGGCGGTTCATTCATGACGTTTGTGAGCCGCAATGAATCCATTTTCGCTGCGACTTGCAATGCCCTGAAGGACCTTGGCGATAAGTCCCGGTAAGTCGCATAACCGGACAGGGCTTCAAGTTTCCGATTAGCGCGTTAATCGGGACCTACGATTACGAACGATTCGCAGGTGGGAACTCAATAGCAGTTTGCGGTGTCTAAATTTCAAACGAGGGACAGTAGATTCGACGGTTTATCATCGTCTTTGGTCTTGCTACGTTGCTAATGGCAGCGACGCTGTCCGTCTGTGCCGCTCGCGCTCGCCATCAAGCGACGGAATTATTCGCGGAATTGGGAAACATAGACGCTTCCTCTAATCCATCAGTTGCTGCGCGATTGTTCATGCAGAACCACCGCGATAGTCTGTCTGATAAGCGGTGTCAGGCGGATCTCTGCCAATACGAACTTAATTTCACGAACAAAGCCATATCAAGGTTTCGCATTGTACCTGTTTCAAAGATTAGTGTGTACATGACTCTCAAGCGGGATGTCCTCGTGGTGATCCTGGTTGAGTACACATCCGCTATTTTCAAGACGGACAGTCCCATCGTGGGGGTTCAGGAGGGCTTTTGTGACTGGAACGGCCCTCCGTCCTGCGATTATTTCTTTCTGCATCCCCATGGAGCCAACGCTACAGACATTAGCATCGGCAGTGTTGAGTTCGGTCAGAGGGCGACACAGGTTCAGAAACAGGCAGGATGGGGACTGAATGCAAACTGTTTTGTGGCCTTGAAAGGCTGCAAAGACGTAAGCGAACTATTACCGACAGCGTGGAAGTTAACCGCTCCGGGAGCCGTCAGCAGTCGTTTGCGCAGCATGGGCGATTCAATTGCCGATTCTCAGCAGCCGCTTCCTTGACTAACTCCTGGTTGGTCGGGTTACCGGACATGTGGTTTTGAGCCGATCGACTTGTCCGGTAAGCGCGTTACTCAGGACCTAGAGGTTGGCCGTAGTTGTGGTTGAGGCGCTACCTGAAGCTTTATCTTTGCTCCGTCTGGCAAACTTGAAAGCTGCCGGTTTAAGTCGCCCATGAACGATACATATTGGTAGATGTCTGCTATATACGCGTTATTGGGAGAGCCGCTTTCTGCAAACGCCAGAGGCACTTTGAATCCGATGCATTCTGAAGATGTCGGATTCAATCCACGTTCCGCGAACCCTACAGCATCTGGTTCGGCAAACCACTCCTTGCGCTTCTCAATTGTCCTAGCCAGTTCACGGAATTCCGCTTCAGAGGGGACAATCTCGATCAGTTTACCGATTGTAATATTCAACCAAAAAATGGCGTCCGATTCGGTGCGTAGAAATAAATCTCCGAACGAAGAACGTGCTATCAGTGTCATGCGAGGAACGCCCAACCACCGCCATTCCCACAGAAGTCGCTCAAGTTCGAGATGGCCTACGTCAAACGAATTGGTCATGGCTTCACCGTTTGAAATTCCATTCTTACACGAAGGGAGCATCTGAAGGGCCGGGTAAGTCGCGTTACCGGACAAATCCTTTTTGGCCGAATTCCAGTTGTCCGGTAAGCGCGTTTACCAGGCACTACGCCCTCGTTACTAAAATTGGAACGGCAATTCTCCACGTCATCGACATCGCGATCACGACGATTCATCATTGAATGAAGTTGTTGAACGGGAGCAGGAGAAAGACATGGATCGAGTGAGGAGTGCAGCCGTACTCGTCGGGCTTTTGGCAGCAGCAGGTGTCGCACAAGCACAGGATTTCAAGCAACGATTTGTCGGAAAAAGCCCTTGCGCCCCTGACATTCAATCAGAGCTCTCGGACTTCGGCTTGCGCCTGGACAAAACCCAGGATTTGACCCTTCTGTATCGGGATTTATCCGCAGTCAAGATCGTTATGATAATTCAACCCAACGGCTCTGCTGACAACTGCGGCGTGGTCCGCGACGTTGCTCAGATAACGCACATCGCCAAGGACTTTGAGTTTCGCTGCTTTGATCCGCAAGCGCCCACCGACGTGATCATAGGTACCAGCATAAGAAAGGGAAGCACTAAACCTGTGACTGCCATTGACGCATGGCGAATAGACTTGAAGGAACAGAAATTCATCGAAACGCGCGATAAAGTGATTTGCACGGCTGAAGGTTGGGACGGTGAAGATGATGGCAGTGACCTCGTGGATGAGGCCAAGAAATACGCTGCTCATCATAAGCCGGGACAGTTTGCAGGTGAACCAGCCGCCTCGACTAAGGACACGCAAGGGACGCCGCTAGTGCAAGTAACGATTGAAGGGGAGCTGCGAAAAGCGAAACTCATCGAAGGCGTCCAGCCCAAGTATCCAGAAGAGGCACTAAAAAGCAGGATTACAGGAACGGTCGAGCTGCACGTAGTTTTTGAAAAGGGGGGTACAGTGAGGCAGGTTGAAGTTGTATCTGGACACCCTCTGTTTGCGCAGGCAGCTGTCGACGCAGTGAAACAGTGGAAATACCCACCGACGATGTTAAACGGTAAGCCGGTTGAAGTGGACACGCTGGTATTTATCACGTTTGCGCTCGGCGGTGCATTGAAGACAGATCCTTGAGCTCCGCCTCCTTTCTCCGCTTGTCAACTCCTGGTAAGTCGCATAACCGGACAAGTGCGCCGGATCGTGCTGGCCATTTCACACGTCCAGCTAGCGCGCTTTACCAGGAATTGGGCCCCCGGGCTGGCAAACCACTGGCAAACCCGCTTCCTGAGAATTATCTGTAAACGCTGCGCGAACAAGGCAGAAAGTAATTCTCCACAGCGTCGTTCATGGCCATCGCTCCGAGCGGGGTGCCGTGGTATCTTGGCCGGGAAAAGATCATGTGCATTTCAGAACCCAAGTCTGATAGCCCGAATACTGCGCGGAAGGGGCACGAGCAACCTGCGGCCACTTCGGTACATGGCTGGCGGTATCATCACATCGGAATCCCGACTGACGTTCCGCAACCCGGCGAATATTATTTGGAACAATTCAAGATGTACGTCTCCGCGTTTGAGACGAGCGCTTGTGGCATTCAATGGATGCGCTTCGAGCCCGATAGCCCAGTGCACGCCTTGATTCAGTCCGTCCCGCACATCGCGTTTGAAGTAGACGACCTGCAGGCCGCGATTGCGGGAAAGGAAATTCTCACTCCCCCGAATTCGCCTTCGGAAGGCGTTACGGTGGCGATGATCCTCGATAGCGGCGCGCCGGTTGAGCTCCTCGAATTTCGGCGTGATCGGAGTAGCGGCCCAACGCGTTGAGGCTGTCGGCGGAATGCCGGAAGTCACGCAATAGACTTGTTCCCCAAAGTTGAGATCCAGCAAGTTGATCCGACTATATCCGCTAAAAATCCGATTGTGTTCAGCAGTTCGCTTACACTTGCCCGATTAGTCGTGCCAGCTCATGGGAGCACTAGAGGTGTTGAATGGGACGCTGCTGTTTGCTATGACCACCGGCGTTCTGTTCGTCATCATCCACAGGACCTGGGACCTCCGTAGCACCGCATCGAGTCGATCCAACCATTCATTGGATGTGTGTTGTGAGTAGTTAAATGGAATGGGCTTTGACCAAGATGGGGTTCTGGCGTGGGGCAATTAACTGTACACGAAGGTTGGACGCACAGTTGTAGCCGCTCTGGGATTCGTCAGGGAACATAAACGAGGAATTCCGGCATGTCCGGAAGGTCATCAATGAACGTCCCCTTTTTCTTACCCTTGGAAGAAAAGCGCCGCACCCGCTGCTTCTTTCGCTCGGCCACATAGAAATCGCCGTCGGGGCCGATCGCGAAGCCGGAGGGGGCGTCGAGCTTCCCGTCGATCACCACGCGTGCCTTGAGCTTGCCTTTCGGAGGTTTAGACGGCAGGTCCAGCGCGAGGATGCTGCCGGTTCCAGGGGCGCCAATGTAGAGCGTCTCGCCGTGCAGGATCAGGTGCACGGGCGATTTGAGCGCCCGCCCCTTGATGCTGGCCATCAACTCGCCGGACTTCACATCGAAGACCTTCACGGCGTCGCCGGCTTCGTCCGCCACGTACAGATGCTTCCGGTGCACGACGATGCCTCGCACCGAGTGGCGTGGCTTGCCGTGCTTGTCGAGCACCACCTTGAGACCGAGGGGCGATGGCACGTCGAGCGGGGCGTGTCCCCCGTACTCGGGAAGACTCCCCTGGCTGGAGGCGACGAGCGTGCCGGGGAGAAATTTCCCGTTGGGATAGTGCTTGTTGAGGTGCGCGGCAACTGGTGCTGGTTTGCGGGACTTCGGCACAAGTGCCACCACAGTGTTGGTGTCCTGGCAGGAGACATAGATACGACCGTCGTCCCCCAGCTCCACGTCGAAAGGGTGCACCATCGCCGCAATCTGCTCGGTCTTCGCGAGCACCTCCTTGAAGCGGAAGGTGTCGCCGTGCCGGTGGTAGCACGCGATGTGGCTATCCTTGCGCCACGCGTTCGCGATGTAGAGGTCGTCGCCCACGAGTGCGAAGCCGCGCGCGATGTGAAGCGGGTGCGCGACCGGCGATGGATCAAGGAGCAGCGGATGCACCTTACGCGGGGAGCCGTCGTCCTCGAAGACGCCGATGTTATCAACGCCGTGCCCCGATTCACCCCGATAGCTAATCCACCACATGGCTCTGTTCTCCCGAATTCGATTGTTGAATCGCCAGAAACAGCGCGCGACGCTCACCGTGCCGGCGACCGGAATTACATCATTCACTGTTCGAAAATCTGCCGTCCCTTATGGTAGTGCAGCACCCTGGATTCGCGTCTACTGTCACTTGTTACAGCCGGGATCATTAGTCGCCCGGTTGAGCTGGCACCGTCAATCAGGAGTTGGCCACCGGCTTTCTGCCTATGGCGCAAATCCATCCTTTGTGGCGTTCCTCGATTACTTGCACATCGGAATAACCGGCGTTTGTGAATAGTTCGCGATGCTCATCTACGCTCAAAAGTGTCATGCCCGATTGTGAGGCGTACTTTTCGAGAAGCTTTGCAGCCATGGTGTTCGCGCCCTTATAGATTTCCGCAATGAGGATGAGCGTGCCCCCGGGCTTCGTGACCCTATAGACTTCGCGCATGTCGCCGGGTAAGTCGCGCCACCAAAAATGTGTTTCCACGGCCGTGATGAGATCGAACATGCCGTCTGGAAATGGCAATTGAGAAACTGAGCCGTGGTGAATCTCGACGCGGCCGAGATCTATTGCTCGTGCATTGGTTCTCTTCGTCGTGGCGACGCTTACGTCGGAATAATCAACGCCGTAGACTCTTCCCTGCGTGATAATGGCCGCTAACTTACTCACGGTTCTGCCGCCGCCGCAACCAACGTCAAGGACTATATGGTGATTCTGGATCGAGATGTGTTTCAAGCCCCAGTCCGTTAGCTTTGAATGGCTAGAATTCATTCGCCACAAAGAGAATCGACCGAGCCATCCTGTTGGCTTGCTGCATTGATTTGCTTGAACGCTTCTGCTGGTCACAGTTGTTCACCCTGCGAGTCAAGTCTAACCGTTCGAAATGAGATGGACGGGGCGAGTACCGAGGCAATCTATCATGCCGGGCGTGCCTCGAAAATGGGCGCCTGGCCAGATGTCTGGTTAGCGCTGCCGGTTCAATGGGTCGATGCAACACGTTGCAATAGAATGATCCGACGGAAGTTCTCTCGGAAGACTGGCCGCGGTCGACTCAAGCCTAGACAGGGTAGCGTTTTGTTTTTAATTGAACGATTTTAGCCGTTGGATTCTCTATGAGTTGGCGTCGGTTTAGTGTTGCATCGACCCATTGAATGCACCGCGTTTATCAGGACTTGGCCCCGTTAGCCACTGAGTGTACGATTCGCGTTGCCTCGGACATTGGGACGGAGGACACATGAGCGCAACCGAAAGTCAACTTCGTATTCCTGATAGTGCGGTCGATGACCCTAAGGCATTTGAGGTCGCCCGCGTATGGGTTGCACACGGAGCGGAACATGTGACACTTCGATTCGACGCTTGGAAAAATCCGGCGGCATGGGGAATCGTCCTGGCAGATTTAATGAGGCACCTAGTCAATGCTTACGAGCAGGATATGGGTCTAGATAGAGACGCGACGTTCCGGCAGATACGAGCCGAATTTGAAGCGGAAATCGATTCACCGACAGATAAACCCACGGGCTCCGTCGTGTAGGGGTTACAAATCAAACGCTTGCCAAACAAAGAGCGTTCCAGTATCCACTTGTCCGGTGAGCGCGCGTTTACCAGGACTTGTGCTCGATCGACAGAGGACTCCGAATCATCGGAGTAGACTTCCGATATGATGTGGCTGATATGCTCGAATGGATGCGTACGAGGCCTGTAACCAGTTGCTCGGTCATGGATCCACGAGGCGGAGTAGAATTCCCGAGCTGAGGCGGCCGCATCGATCACCTAAAAATCTCAGAAACTACAACGAATGATGAATATGTATTTAGAGAGGGTAGGGTATGCAAAAGGGGATTTTGTTAGAGATTGTGAAACAGAATCAATTTACCAGTCATTTCTCCTTGGACCAGGTCAGTGAAGAAAATGCATCTCTCAGGCTCAATGACAAAACAGCATCTATTGGATTCATCTACCGGCATATTGGAGAAACGATGAATTTGTTTGGTCAGTTTTTCGGCATCCCAACTGACGTAGTAAATACCACCATAAGTCAGACAGATAACGGTCAGGGGTTCGATGTGGAATATAGCCGGCAGTTGATCTCAAGAGGATATGGTGTGCTGAAAGAGCTTGTGGAAAACAGCGCTGATGAAGACTGGCTGAAACCGGTTGATACTCCTTTTTTTGGCACGGTTACACGAATAAGATTATTTGCTCATGTCCTTTTTCATAACTCGCATCACGCAGGTCAGATATCCATGACCTTAGCAAAAGGAAGTAAATAGAATCCAATTCTGTTGCTTTTATCGTTTCGCTTGAGCCACTGACCTGCCCTGCCAGAAAACGTCCCCAATTAGAATGGTCCGGAGGCAGTCGCCTCAAATCCTGGTAAGCCGGGTTACCGGACATGTGCTTTCGAGCCGATGCACCGACCTGACGCTGGCATCGAACTCGGTAGGAATTTCAATCCCTCAGAAGCTGATCAGCCATTTGGCCATGTGGTGCCAGGCGGGGGTGGCCGCAAGGGCGATGCGGATGGGTACAAACGTGGCCAAGCTGAAAAGACAGCCAAAGACGTACACGATATGAATGCGACGCCGCACGACTAAGTCATAAATCGGGCCCGCGAAAAGGAACGCTAAACCTGTAATCCCCATCCTTGCTGGGTGCCCCCCGATGAGAGGCGCACGAGGTATCGCTGCGGAAAGAAGACCCGCGACGACAGCGAGCAGCATGAACCGCTGGTGGATTTCGCGATTATGACGCCACAGGAAACCGGCTCCAACGAAGATGGCAAACGTTAGAATGTCGCCAAGCGAAATCAGAAAGACGGTCTCTGCATCGGCCAATGGATTTCCGTGTCCGAGTCGCTCCGCACTGAATGCAACCAGCAAACCGAGAACCACCATGCCGCAAGCCAGGACTCCGCCCGCATAGCCAAGGCGTCTGTGAAGACCGGGGCGATGCGAAGCGATGAGGGCGGTTTGAAGGACAAAAAAAATCATCCACGCGGTGAAGACCAGTCCGTGGAGATGCAGGAGTGGTCTGAGTTGCGGCGTTCCGAAATAGGATTTCAGGTAGTACGAGCGCGCAAATCCGAGAAAAACGAGGCAGGCCGAAGCAATCGACATTATCAGGTAAAAGCGGGCATCTTTGTTCTGATGAGGGATCGCCTTTGCAGATATTGCCGCAGGCGGAGGGAGTGTCGTAGAAAGCGTTCCATCTGACATGTGTCTCCACAAGGCTGCAGGCGACGCAAGAATGGCAGGAGCATATCATTCTGGCGGACTTTCTTTCCAGATGAACCCACTTAGCTGGGTGGTCGCTTAATTGGAAACTGCCCCGCTATCCGATTTGCGATTTACGGCGCGGAATTGGGCGGTCTGATAAAGTATTGGATTCTACGAAAGGGTTGTGGTGAGCGGCATGGAAACTAAAGAAGAAATGGTTAACGAGGAAGAGAAAGTGGCGGACCCTAAATTGCCGCTGAGCGCGCAGGTGCGGCGGGAGATTATTGCTTGGTTCTGGGTGGGTCTGGCGTTCTTGTTGATCAATGGAGCGGTGGGCCAGGCACGGGTGATCCCGTCTGGGTCCATGGAGAAGACGCTGCTGGTGGGAGATCATCTGATCATGAGCCGCGTCGGCTACGACGCCGGCGTGCCGTTCACGAGCTGGCATGTGCCGCTGTGGCGCAACCCCAAGCGGCAACAGATCGTAATTTTTATTCCACCTTACGCGCCGGAGCAGACCGACCTTATTAAGCGCGTGATTGGATTGCCGGGAGACACGCTCGATATCCGCGATGGCGCGGTGTGGATCAACGGCCAGAAGCTGAACGAAACTTACACTACCGGGCCCACCGAGCCGGCGCCGCAGAACGGCGCGCCTCCGGGAATGACGGATTTGAAATTCCCTTATGTGGTGCCGAACAACTGTTACTTTGCGATGGGCGACAATCGGGGAAATTCGTATGACAGCCGTTTCTGGGGCTGCGTGCCACGCCAGGATATTATCGGCACACCGGTAATGATTTACATGTCGCTGAAGGCGCCTGCGGAAGCGTGGGAACCTGGGCAGCTGGGCGAGCGGATTTCTGCGTACGGGCATGCGCTGTTCCATCCGGCGGAGGTGCGCTGGGGGCGGTTGTTCCACACGTTCTAAAGTGCGCAAATTACAGGAGCACTGAATGATCGTCGTCACAGGCGCAACCGGACGCACGGGAAGGATGGCAACGGAAACGTTGCTGGCAAGAGGCGAAAAGGTTCGAGCGGTTGGGCGAGACGCAAAAAAGCTCGCACCGCTGGCGGAGCGCGGTGCGGAGGCGTTCGTCGGCGATGTGGGAGACGTGGCCGCAATGACGCGCGCCTTCGACGGCGCTTCAGCCGTCTACCTGGTTCTGCCCGAGGACATTTCACAACAGGATCTGCGCGCGCATCAGGAACGCGTTTCTGATTCCTATGCCGCAGCAATCAGCAACGCCCATGTGCCCTTTGTCGTAAATCTAAGCAGTATCGGCGCACAGCACCCGAAGAACACAGGTCCCATCGTCGGCTTACACAGTCTGGAGCAAAAGCTCGATCGAATCGCCGAGCTGAGCGTCCTTCATCTGCGCGCGGCGTATTTTATGGAGAATCTTTTCATGAGTATCGCACCGTTGCGTTCGACCGGAACCCTACCGGGCGGCTTGCGCGGCGATGTGGCAATTCCATGGATCGCCACGAAAGATATCGGCCGGTATGCGGCGACGCGCCTCGCGGCGCGAGATTTTTCCGGCAGTTCAATACAAGAGCTACACGGGCAGCGCGATATTTCCATGAAGGAGGGGGCGTCGATTGTTGGCGACGCTATCAGTAAGCCCAATCTTCCGTACGTGCAGGTTCCGAGCGCAGTGCTGGGCGCGTCGCTGGTGCAGATGGGGTTGCCTAAGAAGACCGCAGAATTGCTGGTGGAGATGTGGGATGGTGCGAACACGGGCCTGATTTCGCCCCAGGAAACACGCTCGGCAAAAAATACCACACCCACGACGCTCGAATCGTTCGTCGCCGAAGTGTTCGCGCCTGCCTATCTGGCTACCTGACAACGCAAAAAAGCCCACGGCGCGGAGGGCGTCCGCGCCGTGGGCTTCCGAACAAAAATTGCCGACGATAATTAAATGGTTTTGGTGGCGGCCGCAGCGGGAGTGGCATTGCTGCGAGCGAAGGCGTTGGCGCCTTCCTTTTCGGCGCTCTTATCGATTTCGATGGAGCCCTTAAAGTACGCGCCGTCTTCGATCATGATGCGCGCGGTGGTCAAATCACCATTGACCGAGCCATCCTTCTTGATCTCGATACGGTCTTTGGCGCGAAGGTTGCCCTTCACGGTGCCGAACACTACCACCTCGCGGGCGATAATGTCGGCGGTGACTTTCGCCGTAGCCCCGACGGTGAGCTTGCGATCATCAAGTTGGATCAGTCCTTCGACCGAGCCGTCGATGAGCAAGTCTTCATTGCCGGAGATTTCGCCTTTCACGTGCAGGCTCGCGCCGAGCCGCGCTGTGGCGCCGCTGGTCGCTCCCCCTAGTGGACGCATCGCATCTGTACTCATGGCGTTCGTTTCCTCCCAAGACGCCGGAGCGGACTTCGGCGGCTGATTCGTAGGTAAATTTTTTGGTGGCTCCGGCTGCGCGCCAAATTGCGTATCCGGTTTTTTCGTATTACCCCACATCGGACCTCCAAGGGACAACAGAACCCCACGCAAGTTTCCGGCCCGGGGTAAAGCAAACTCTATGCCTGTGAATGGTGCACGGCAAACAAAGTATGCACGTCCTGTTTCGGGAAAGTAACTGCACTGTGGGACAGTGCTGGGACTGTACTGACGGCTGCCCGGGACTTTTGGGACGGTAAAGAGCCGGCAACGGGTTCAGTGGATTGGAAGATTCTATTGTTGCATGGAGTGTTGCCGCTTGCGGTTGCGCTACGAGCTGGGCTTTTCTGGCACCGGTTGGGTGGCTAGAAAATCGTTGGCGAACCTCGGAGCATACGCAAAAAGCAATTCTTGCACCCGCTCGGCGCTCGGGGATTTCACGAGCAAGCCGGCATGATGATATTTGTTGACGCGATAAATGATTTCCGGATCGTTGTAGGCGGAAGTGTCCGGATTTTCCTGGCGCGCTAAAGACAGAATGATACCGGCGTAGTCGTTGCGAACAGGCGGGAGCTGGTAGGCGGTCTTCCCTGCCCCGACTTCAAGGCGCGCCCACTCGCGCCACAAATTGATGCCGGAGGCGGCTTCGACAATGTCCGAGATATACGCGCCGCCGACGCGGGCGGCGACTTCGATGAAATAGATTTTGCCGTCGGCATGCGATTTTAGAAATTCCGCGTGGGTGACGCCGCGCAAAAAACCCAAGCCTTCGAGCGATTGGCGATTGATCTCCAGCAGAGACTTGGTTTCGGACGCTTCGCGCGGCAGCGTGCGGGTGGTAAAAACGCCGCCCTGATGCGAAGTGTCCAGCGGCGGCGTGCCATAGGCATGGGCTTCGGCGAGCAGGACATTTTTCTCGGAGACGACGCTATCGACATGGAAGACCGCACCGGGAACGAACTGCTCGAGCAAGTAAAAAGATTGCTGGTCGCCGAGTTGATCGAGCAGCGGCCACAGTTCGGAGGCATGGTGCAGCTTCTTCATGCCGATGCCGGAAGCCTGGGAGCGCGGCTTCAATAGCCAGGGCGCGGGAACACGGGCCATGAATTCGTTCAGGTCGCGATGATTGAGCACGTGGACAAATTCGGGAACGGCGATGCCGGCTTCTTTGGCGCGGGCGCGCATGGCCAGTTTGTCGCGAAAATAGCGCACCGTGGTGAGGCCCATGCCGGGAATGCGCAGGTGTTCGCGCAACGCGGAGACGTTTTCCATATCGAATTCATCGAGCGCCACCATGCGATCTATTTGATGAAAACGCGCGATATAACTTACGGAGTAGAGAATGGCCTGCAGCGGCAGGTCTTCCGGCATGGCGAAGATTTCGTCGATGCAGTCGAACGGCCAGTTGGCGTGCCGCAATTTTTCGACGGTCAGCAGCAACACCGTGCAGCCCATGGCTTTGCAGGTGCGCAGGAATTCCTGGCCCTTTTCATAGGAGCTGACGCAGAGAATGGTGAGCGGTCGACTGTCCGGCATGCTTCGCTCCCTGGCTAAGAATGCGCAGTATACTGCGCTCTAACCCGGCGGAAACAAAAATTGCAGAAAGGGGCCGACGCGCGCGGCCCAGGCGGCTTCGTTGTGTTCGGCGCCCTCGACGCGTTCGTAGTGCAGATCGCGCTCATATTGCCAACCCTTGGCGAGGAGCACGTCGCGGAATTTTTCCACGTCGTCCACGATGCGCGGACCTTCGCGCGTGCCAATGTCCAGCCAGATGCGCGGGCGTGGTTCGACGGGAGCGGCAGCGGCAAAGCGAACGATGACGCGCTGATTCCACCACACCGAAGGTGAAAGCGCGGCAATTTTTCCGAAGATGTGCGAAAACTTCAAGCCGAGGTAGATGGAGACGAGACCACCGAGAGAAGAACCGCCGATCCCAGTGCGCAGGGCTTCCGGCTGGGTGCGGTAATCGCGGTCCACGAACGGTTTCACTTCTTCGATTAAGAATTTAGCGTAGCGATCCGCGCGGCCGCCGCCGAGCTTCGGAACTTTGGTGGGCGTGTATTCGCGGATGCGGGCTTTTCCGGTGTTGTAGATGCCCACAATGATGAGCGGCTCAATCAGGCCGGCGGAAATGGCGTAATCGGCGGTCTGCCCGACGTGCCAATCCTGGCCGTTGAAGGCCGTCGCGCCATCGAAAAGATTCTGGCCGTCGTGAAGATAGAGTACGGGGAAACGGCGCTCGGGCTGTTGGTCATAGTCCGGCGGGAGGTAAATAATAATGTCGCGCTGATTGCGGAGGAAGCGCGAGTGAAAGTGGTCGTGTTTGCGAAGTTGTCCGGGGGTCACGTTGCGATGGCCACCAATAGCTCTTTGGCTTCCACGTGCTGGCCGGGAGCGACCAGCAGTTTGACGACGCGACCGGAGATTGGCGCGTAGATATTCGATTGCATCTTCATGGCCTCTAGAGTGAGAAGTTTTGCTCCGCGCTCCACCGCTTGATTGGCCTGCACGGCAATGCCGCTGATCACGCCGGCGGTGGGCGCAGCAACTTGCCCCGGGTCCGCGGGATCCGCTTTGGGATGCGCGCGCTCGATGATGCGCAGAGCGCGGTCGCGAACGTTGACCTCGCGCGGCTGACCGTTCAGTTCAAAGAACAGCGTGCGCGTGCCGTCCGGGTGCGGCTCACTGATCGTAAGAAATTTAATGATCAGCGATTTGCCGGAAGCGATTTCAACGGTGATCTCTTCGCCGGACTTCAACCCGTAAAAAAATGCCGGCGTGGGCAGCACACTAACGTCGGCGTAGCTCTGGCGAAACTTGTCGTATTTTATAAAAACTTCGGGATAGAGCAAATAACTGAGCAGGTCGTCGAAGGCAATGGCGTGGCCGGTCTTTTTCTCCAGTCCCTTTTGCTCTTCCGCGAAATCGACGGCGGCGAGATTCGCGCTGGGCCGTCCTTGCAGCGGCGCGGCGCCACGCAAAATAATTTTTTGCAGTTTTGCCGGCCACCCGCCGGGCGGCACGCCCAAAACGCCGGAAAACATTTCCACCACGGAATTGGGCAGCGCGATGTCGTGCTTTTCGTCCAGCTGCAGAATATCCGCGGGGCGCATCTCCTTGGCCATCAGGAACAAGGTCATATCGCCCACTACTTTGCTGCTCGGCGTGACCTTTACGATATCGCCAAAAAGCTGGTTCACCTCCGCGTACATTTTTTCCGCTTCGCGCCAGCGGTGGCCGAGGCCCATGGCGGTGGCTTGTTCGCGCAGATTTGTATATTGCCCACCGGGAATTTCGTGCTGATACAAGCGCGCGGAGCCGGACTTCGGACCCGAATCGAAGGCCAGATAATAGCCGCGCACGGTCTCCCAATAGTCCGAGCACTCGTTGAAGAGTTCGCTGTCGAGTTTGGTGTCGCGCGGCGTGTTGCGCAGAGCTTCCACGATGGCATTCAAGTTGGGCTGGCTGGTGCCGCCGCTCATTGCGGCCACGGCGGCATCGGCAACGTCCACGCCAGCGTCGCTGGCCATCAGGATGCTTGCGGCGTTAAGCCCACTGGTGTCGTGGGTATGAAAATGTACCGGAAGAGCGATTTCTTCGCGCAGGCGTTTCACCAACTCAAAGGCCGCATAGGGCTTACACAATCCGGCCATATCTTTAATGCACAGAAAATGCGCGCCGAGTTTCTCGAGCTGCTTCGCGAGCGTCACATAATATCTCAGCGAATATTTCGGCCGGGCCGCGTCGAGAATATCGCCGGTGTAGCAAATCGCCGCTTCGCAGACGCCGCCGCTTTCGAGCGCGGCGTCAATGGCCACGCGCATGTTGTCGATGGAGTTGAGCGAATCGAAGATGCGGAAAATGTCGATGCCCTGCGCAAAGGCTTCGCGAACGAACGCGTTGATCACGTTGTCGGGATACGACGCATAGCCCACGGCATTGGCGCCGCGCAGCAGCATCTGGAAACAGATATTCGGAATACGTTTGCGCAACACGCGCAAACGTTGCCACGGATCTTCGTGCAGAAAGCGCAATGATGTATCGAAGGTGGCGCCGCCCCACATTTCCACGCTGAAGAGATTTGGCGCGCGCTGCGCTACCGCGCCCGCAGTGGCAAGCAGGTCATGGGTGCGCACCCGCGTGGCCATCAACGATTGATGAGCGTCGCGAAAGGTGGTGTCCGTGATGAGCAGGCGCTTTTCTTTGCGCGCCCAGGCGGCGAATTTTTTTGGCCCGAGTTTTTGCAACAACTGGCGCGTGCCGGGTGGCAGCTCGATGCCGGGAACCGCGGGCAACACCGCGGCTTCAAACGCGGCCGGTGCCGGCTTGCCCTTTACTTCCGGATTGCCGTTGAGGATGACGTCGCCAAGATACGAGAGCACTTTCGTGGCACGGTCGCCGCGCGTCGGAAACTTGAACAGCTCCGGATAGTCTTCCAGAAAAGATGTGGTGATTTCGCCGGCACGGAAACGCGCGTGGTTCACCACGTTTTCCACGAACGGAATATTAGTCTTCACGCCGCGGATGCGAAATTCGCGGAGGGCGCGGTCCATGCGCTGGCAAGCTTCGGGAAGATTGGAGCCCCAGGCGGTCACCTTGACGAGCAACGAATCGTAGTACGCGGCAAGTTGCGCGCCGGCATACGCGGTGCCGCCGTCGAGCCGGATGCCAAAGCCGGCGGGCGAACGATAGGTGGAAAGTTTGCCGTAGTCCGGCGCGAAATTCTTGTCGGGATCTTCGGTAGTCACGCGGCATTGCAGCGCCGCGCCGTGCAGCGGAACGTCTTTCTGCCACGGCAGATTCAGCGGCTCTTTGTGGAGTTCGTAGCCCTGCGCCACGAGAATTTGCGAACGCACTAGATCAATGCCAGTGATCATTTCGGTGACCGTATGCTCCACCTGAATGCGCGGATTCACCTCAATGAAATACCATTTGCTGGCATCCACGTCGTACAAAAATTCCACGGTGCCGGCGTTGCGATAATTCGCCTTGCGCGCCAGTTGCAGCGCCGCGGCGCACAATTCATCGCGAATCCCCGGCGGCAGATTCGCGGCCGGCGCCACTTCCACCACTTTTTGATGCCGCCGCTGCACGGAGCAATCGCGCTCGTAAAGATGCAACAGATTGCCGTGATGGTCGCCCAGGATTTGCACTTCCAGGTGCCGCGCTCGCGGCAAATATTTTTCGAGGAATACGCTGGCGTTGCCAAACGCGGACCGCGCCTCACCTTGCGCTTCCTCGAGCAGCGCGTCCAGTTGCGTAGCGTCGTGCACCACGCGCATGCCGCGGCCGCCGCCGCCCATCGCCGCTTTCACAATGACGGGATAGCCTATTTGTTTCGCGATTTTCTGCGCTTCCGCGGCAGAGCTGACCGGATCTTCCGTGCCCGGCAGCACGCATACGCCCGCCGAGGCCGCAAGTTTTCGCGCGGCTGTTTTGTCCCCCAGCAATTCCAACAAGTCCGGCGTTGGACCAATAAAAATGATCCCGGCGTTCGCACACGCGCGCGCGAACGCGGCATTCTCCGCCAGAAATCCGTAGCCGGGATGTATCGCGTCGACGCCTTTTTCTTTCGCCAGCGCCACAATACCGGGAATATCCAGATAGGCCTCGACGGGCCCTTTGCCCGCGCCAATTTGATACGCCTCGTCCGCCTTAAAGCGGTGCAGCGCCAGGCGATCCTCTTGCGAATAGATCGCCACCGTGCGCAACCCGAGTTCGTTGGCCGCGCGAAATACGCGGATGGCGATTTCGCTGCGGTTCGCGGCGAGCAGTTTCTTGATCGGCTGCAACTTTGTTGGTCGTGGACTCATTCGTGGCGCGCACAGCTATTCAGCGCAAAAGCGATGCGCGAATCTTACATTGTTTCACGCACCGAGCGCGAGACCTCGGGATTTTTTTCGATGGAGTCGAGCAGATTTTTACTGGCTGGGCGGCGCGGCTGTGTCCGTTGAAGCTCCAGCCGGGGAGCCCGGAGTGGTGACCGCCAGCACCGGCGGCGGTGCGTTCTTCAGTTGCTGCAGCTGAGTCTGCACCTGCGCCCATTCTTTGGGCTTGGACTTGGTGGCATAAGGAGCATCTGTCTGGCTGTAGAAATCCAGCAGCTCCGCACGAAGATCGGGAGGCGCCGTAGCGAAATTATCCTTCGCCAAAGCGTCCAGCAGTTTCGCGTGCGTCTCGTCGTTCAGCTTGTACTTGCCCGGGCCGGAGGTTTCTCCAGTATCAAAATTGTCGTTGACCAGTTCCAGGTGGCTAGCGCCTTGCTGCGCAAGCAGCCCCTTGTAACGGTCCATCGTGGCATTAAAGCTGGCTTCAAACATTTTTTCCGTCGCCGGCGTGGGCGTGCGAAACTGCAACACCTTTAGCGGACCAATTTTGGGCACCAGGCGCCACAGAAAGGCCAGAAATTTATCGCCGAAGGAAGGCTTCTGGTAATCGTGGCCCCACTCTTTTTCATAACTCGCGCGCGATAAATTGTAGAGAAATTTTCTCTTCGTGATTCCCGGATCGTCTTTCATGATCTCGCTGCTCTTCAGACTCCAGGCAATGCGCGTGGCTTTTGGCAACAGGGTGCTCACGTCGCGGCGATAAGAATTAAGCGCGCGGTCCTCATTGTTCAGCACTTTTTTCAGGCTCAGCCCGTAGGTTTCCTGGAAGGCTTGCTCCAGCAGCGGTACGGAAACCTGAAAACCAATAAAATCGTGATAACTGTCCGGGGCGTAGCGCTGCTTCGCCACTTCCACCACATCGAAACCGAACTCCGTTTTCACATGGGCCAGCGGGTCGTCCTCATAAGTGACCGCGTCGCCAAACTTTTTTTGCAGCTTCGGATACAGCACCGGCACGGCGCGGTTGGTGCCGATGCTGTGCCCGTCGTTATCCGCGGCATAGTGCGCCAGCGCACCCAGCGCGAACGCGTAACCATTTAAATCCTGAGCGTCGCGCAGCAGCGCAATCACAAAATCTCCGCTGCGCACGTAGTGCGTCAAATCGCTCACCAGCTTGCTGCCGTGCGGGTAATAACCCATGTCCTGGATGATCGCCCCGCCATAGGCATAGCCGTGCGCTACCTTTAATTCGTCGGGCGTGGCATTGGGAAAACGCTTGAGCAGCAGCGGTTTGATGTTGGTATCCCACGCGGCATCGATGATCGCTTCGTGAGAAAGCACCGCATACGCCTCGCTTCGCGGCACGCTGCCGAAAAGCAGCAGCACAGCGCAGGTAATCGCCAACACCATTCTCGCAATGCTAAAAAATGAAGAGCGCAAAGTTATTCGTTTTCTGTCTGCCATGAAGCGCGACGGCGTAGCTCGAAACCAGCAATTTCAGAGAAGACTGGCTGCCGACGTTTGCGGCCAGAACGCACCGATGCCAGCAACTCGGAAATTAGATGAGTGTTTCAGAGGAAAGGAGTGCGGTCACCATTGATTGAATGGGATGGGCTGGATGGAACGGGTTGGGGCTGGATGCCAAAAGCGGAACGGCACGAAAGTTATGCACGCTTTCCGAAGAACGATAAAATTAGTACTTACGCAGTACGCCGATCACCCGCCCTTGAATCTTTACGTCACTGGCCGCGACAAAAATTGGCGCCATTTCGGAGTTAGCGGGCTGCAGCCGGATTTTCCCCGCCGGCTCGCGATAAAAACGCTTCAGCGTGGCTTCGTCGCCGCCCACTAGCGCCACCACGATGTCTCCGGCGTTGGCCACTTGCGTCTGCTCGCAGACTACGTAGTCGCCATCCATGATGTGATCTTCGATCATGGAGCTGCCCTTTACCTGCAAAACGTAGGAGTTCCCGCCACGCGCAAAATCTCCCAGCGAAAGCGTCTCGCGCTCTTCCACCGCTTCGAGCGGCCGCCCCGCGGCGATCCGTCCCAGCAGCGGCAACTCTTGAATCCTGCGCTCAATCACTTGCTCTTTCACGGACTTGGGCAATTGCAGAATTTCAATCGAGCGGCTCTGATTGTAGCCACGGCGAATGAACCCTTTTTTCTCCAGCGTGGAAATATGCTTGTGCACCGTGGCCAGCGACGTCAACTTCAAGCCCTTGCCAATCTCTTCAAAGCTCGGCGCATAGCCATGCTTGGTCTCAAACGAAACTAGATAATCGAGCACTTCTTTTTGCCGTTTAGTGAGGGCCATGTGTGCCTCCAGGTGCGAACAGCGAGCGAAAGTCCTAGCCCAACTCTAAGGCGAACACAAGGCGAACGTCAAGCGATTAATTGCGCCATAGGTCGCGGCTCAGTCGCTTCCGAACGCTGAAACTTCATGATATATACGTGCACACCTTGCCCGATTCATTGTCAGCCGCCACGCGTTCCAAACCGCCAGCCATCACAGCCGCAGCCATAGTCGCGATTATCGGTAGTCTTCTCGTATTCCTTTTTGCGGCGCTGGGGCTGTTAGGCATCGCTCTCCAGGGCACTGCTCCAAGCCCGGACGTAGCGCCCGCCGAGTCTCGGGTGGCTGGCTATCTCGGAGTTCTGATGATTGCCGCGTGTGGCGGCTGGGGACTCGCCAGCGGCATCGGCCTCCTCCGTTATCGTAATTGGGCGCGTATCTCCACTCTCGTGTGGTCGGGAATCACGCTGGTCTTTGGGAGTCTCGTGTTCTTAGTCACTTTGGCAATCAAAATCCCGGTTTCACCGAACGCGCCGCCTCAAACGGCATCGTTAGCGCGGTTGTTTATCGCGCTGCTTTTCGGTTTACCCGACGCCGTCGCCATTTGGTGGTTGATCCTGTTCTCCCAAAAATCCATTCGGCTGATGTTCGCTGCCTCGCCTGCTTCACCAACTGGGCCCCTCGACGAATCAGGATTTCCCGCCACAGCACCTCGGACCCAGATCCCCGTCCCCGTTGCGGTAGTCGCATGGATTCTTATTGGGTCCAGTGTTCTCTCTCTTTTCTTTTTGCGTTTTCAGCAAAGCCGATTGCTCGTTATGGGCCACATTTTTCGTGGCCCAGCAACGGCCGCAGTGACCGTTGCGTTTTGCGCGGTCTGTTTCGTGGGCGGGGTGGGGCTGTTGAGGCGGAAGCCTTGGGCTTTCTGGCTCGTATTGTGTTATCAGTTGTTTGCAGTCGTGAATGGCACAGCCTCGCTTTTGAGCCCCGAGCGCAGCGTTCTTATAAAAGAAATTACCGCATCTCGTCGACTAAAGACCCAGCACTTCGTCCTCACCGATCAGTTCTTCGATGCCATCCTAATTCTGACGCTACTCATCTCCGCCGCCTTTCTGTTCATCCTGCTTTACTACCGGCCGCGGCCTCTGGCCGACGACGCGATCACGTCAGCCCAGACGACCTAGCCGCAAGTCTCGCCAGCAAGCGCTAAATGCAGTGCCTTCCGGTCAGTAGTTCCGGAAACAACGACCGCGCACACGCCACCTGTCGCGGGATTCCACAACTGCGCCAGACCGAGTCCGGTGTCCGAATTCGGACACTTGGCGGCCGAAAACGGCCATCCGCTACGACGCAGTCCGTGGTAAGTGATTTACAATGTGGGTCTTTCTATTGGCACCCGTGGTGCTCATAAACGCCGAGGGGTGACGAAACATGTCATTTTTCCGTGATCTAAGAGTTGCCTTCCACTCGCTGATGCACAGCAAAGGGCTGGCGACCATTGTGATCCTCACGCTGGCTCTCGGCATCGGGGCCAACGCGGCCATCTTCACGCTGGTGCGCGGAGTGCTGCTCAAGCCGCTCGTCAACCGTGACGAGAACCGGCTCATGTACATCCGTCAAAGCGCCCCCAGCATGGGAGAAGACAACACCACATTCTCTGTGCCCGAAATCAAGGACATCGAAGCCAGCGTCCACTCCGTAAGCGAGTTCGGCGATTTCTCGACGATGGGTTTTACTATGGTCGGACTCGGTGAACCTCGCGTAGTTCGAGGTGGCGTCGCCGGCGGCAACTACTTTGAGGTCATGGGGCTGCGTCCTGTTCTCGGCCGCCTCATCGGACCGCAAGACGATGGTCCCAACGCAGCTGGCGTCATCGTACTCACCTATCGCTTCTGGTCCACCGTTTACAAAAACGATCCCAGTGTCATCGGCAAAACAGTTCGCCTCAGCAGTACTGGCGATCGTTCCGCCACGGTCATTGGCGTCCTTGAACCCTGTGTGGCGTATCCCGAGGAAACAGAGATTATCAGCAACCTGGTCACCAGCCCGCATCATCTTTCCGCCACCATGGTCACGGGCCGCGTCCATCGCATGACCGAACTCTTCGGTAAGCTTGCCCCCGGCGTCACCATCGACGAGGCTCGCACCGAGTTGCGCACCGCTTATGCCTCCATGCAGAAGGACCACCCCGATGCGTATCCCGACACCGACGGCTTCCGCATTGATGCCAAGATGCTCAAGGACCAGATTACTTCCGGCGCGCGTACCGTTCTCCTCGTCCTTCTCGCGGCCTCGGGCCTCGTCTTCATCATCGCCTGCTCAAACGTTGCTAACCTGATTCTCGCGCGCACGGTTCGCCGCGAGGGCGAACTCTCCATCCGCACCGCCCTTGGCGCAAGCACGGGCGCGCTGCGCCGCATGTTGTTAGCCGAAAGCCTTCTGCTCTGCGGCGCGGGCGCGGCCATCGCCGTAATGATCGCGCAGCCATTGGTCACCATCCTGGCGCGATACGCCTCGCGCTTCTCTGTCCGCGCACTGGATTTGACGGTTGATTCCAGCCTGCTCTGGGTGGGCGTGGCGCTGGCGGTAGTCGCCGCGGTAATTTTGGCATTTGTGCCGCGCCTGCCCTCGGCCAACGCATCGAACGGCATGAACCTCGCCAGCGGCAGCGTGCGCATCACCAGCAGCACCAGCCGCCGCCAGCGCATCTTCGCCGTCACGCAAATCGCCGCGTCTTTCGTGCTGCTCGCGGGCGCATGCATGTTGATCACTACGCTGATCGCGTTGCAAACGATCCAGACCGGCGTCGATACGCGTCACGTCCTCGCCATCGACGTTCCAGCGCCATCCTACGGAAAAACGCCGCAGCAAGTCCTCGACTTTTACAAGGAAGCGATACGTCAAATCGATGCGCTGCCCGGCGTCAGCGAGACGGCTGTCGGCATGATCGCTCCGTGGCGTGATGCGAACGACTTCGGTGTAGGTTTGCAATTCTCTGGTGATGGTCACGTCCATGGCAAAGACGATCCTCGCGCGCTGTGGCGTACCATCTCTCCCGGCTTTTTCACTGCGCTTGGCGTTCCCATCATTGCGGGCCGCGATTTCAACGCGCTCGACGACCAGAATCGCGAGCCGGTGGCGGTCGTCAGCGCGACTCTGGCGCAGCGCATGTTTCCCGGTCAGGATCCGATCGGTCGGCATGTCTATTGGACCGATCCCGTGCTCGAGTTCATGGACGGCACTGCGAGCGAGAAGGCGCGATTTACGTCGCCACACCGCATTATTGGGGTCGCCGCCGATGTGGACGACGCACATATCGTTCCTGTGCCCACGACCACCATTTATAGCTCCTTTGCAGACGGCGGAATGTACGGCGGCCACCTCTTTATCCACACCAACGCAAACCCTTATGCGCTGGTGACGCCGGTAACCCAAATTATCCGGCAGATGTCCGCCGATGTACCGGTTGAGCACGCCGCCACTCTCGAAGACATCCGTGCAAAAGTGCTCGCGCCAGACCGCTTGAACTCCCTGGTCTTTGGCGTGTTCGCAGGGGTCGCGCTGTTGATCGCCGTCGTTGGCGTGGCGGGCGTATTGGCGTTTTCTGTCAGCGCGCGCACGCGCGAATTCGGCATCCGCTTGGCGCTGGGGTCACAGCCGGATAGTCTACTCAGGGGGGTTGTCGCGGAAGGCGTCGTGATGGCCGCCGTTGGCGTTCTGGCGGGCGCGGCGTTCGGACTCGTCGTTGCGCGCGTCGCAGGCAGTTATTTCGGCGACTTAAGAATGCCCGGCGCATTGCCTGTGATCGTTTCTGCGTTGGTGCTGTTAGGCGCGGCGGTAGTCGCTTCGATGCTCCCGGCGGCCCGCGCCGCCCGCGTCGACGTCATACAGGCGCTTCGCTCGGAATGATTTTCTGGCGCGCCCAAGTTTTCTGTAAGCCAACGAAATCGTCGAAGGGGAATGACTCCCGGGGTCGTCATCAAGATTTTCTCTGACCGTCAACTGATCGCTGGATCTGGTGCTGACATCTCGCCTTCCAATTCCTGAGATTTGGTAACCAAAAGTATTGGATCATTCTTCACAAGAAGGGTCTTGACAATAAAAATTGTCAAGACTAGCATCTCCTCGTGCTCGACATTCAAGTCATCGATGATCCGGCAGCGGCGACGGCAGCGTTGGAGCCCATGCGGAGTCGCCTCCTCTCCGAGCTAGCCGAGCCCGCCTCGGCGGCGACGTTGGCCACGCGGCTTGGCCTGGCTCGGCAGAAAGTCAACTACCACCTGCACGGCCTGGAGGCGCACGGGCTGGTTCGGCTGGCCGAGGAACGCAGGTGGGGCGGGCTGACGGAACGGCTGCTCGTGGCGACGGCTGCTTCCTACGTTGTTTCGCCGAGCGCCTTGGGTCCGATCGCTGCGGATCCGAATCGGGACATCGATAGACTGTCCGCGAGCTATCTGATCGCCCTGGGGGCACGGGTGGTCCGCGAGGTGGGCGATCTTGTTCGTCGTGCGAAAGAGACGGGCAAACGCCTGGCGACCCTGGCCGTCGATACCGAGGTTCGCTTCCGGTCGGCGACCGAACGGGCGGCTTTCAGCAACGAACTCACCGAGGCCATCACGAAACTGGTTGCGAAGTACCACGATGAATCCGCCCCAGGCGGCCGCGCACATCGCCTGGTGGTCGTGGCGCATCCTTTGCCACAGAACGTGCCGCAAAAATCCGATTACAAGGACCACAAGGACAAGGAGCCATCATGAGCGTGAAGAAAGAAGCCTCCGGACGCCATTTCGTCCAGATCGAAATCGAAGTCCCAGGCACGCCGGAGGAAGTCTGGCAGGCCATCGCCACCGGGCCGGGTATCTCGTCCTGGTTCGTGCCGGCGGAGTTCGAGATGCGCGACGGAAAACCCGTTGCGGTGAAGCTGGACTTCGGGCCGGGTATGGAGTCCAGTTCCGCCGTGACGACCTGGGATCCGCCGCGGAAATATGGCGCCGAGGCGCCTGGTTGGGCCCCGGGCTCGCCGATCATCGCGGACGAGTGGAGCGTCGAAGCCCGCGCGGGGGGCACCTGCATCGTGCGCGTTGTACATAGTCTCTTCGCCAGCACGGACGACTGGGATAATCAGCTGGAAGGCAGCGAATCCGGCTGGCCGGGATTCTTCCGCATCCTGAAGATCTATCTCACGCACTTCCGCGGGCAACGCTCCGCAATGATGCAGTGGATGGCCCCCGCCGCAGGAACCGAAGCGGAGGCCTGGGAAACGCTGAACGCGGCATTGGGGCTGAAAGGCGTGAGTGCCGGGCAGCGTTGGAACGCGCCGGCGGGCGTCCCGGCGCTCAGTGGCGTGGTGGAGCACGTAACTCAGAAGCCGTGCAACGCGTTGGTGCGGCTCGACAAGCCGGGGCCGGGCACCGCCGCCCTCGGCGCCGTCAACTTCGGCGGCCAGAGCATGGTCACGCTAAATTTCTACCTCTACGGCGATCACGCAGCCGAAACCGTCGCCCGCGAGACACCGCTCTGGGAAGCGTGGATTCAAGAACGCTTCCCGGCGCCGTCAGAAACCAGCAAGAGCGAATGACCGCCTGGTCCTGGGAGCGCACTCCCGTAGTGCACTCTCGTTGTTACGCTTGCTGTCAGTAGGGCTTCTCGCTGCGAATTCCGGCCGCTGTCGAACCCAAAAAAGTTTCCAGAACTTGTCGATTTCCCTTGACAAAGCACTTCGCTTGACAAAAATAGCCCCAGCATCTCGGTTACTTGGGGCCGAATAGCGCTGGAGGTATAGCTATGGAAACTGCCATTGGCGTTTTTGATTCCCGCGAGCGCGCGGAACAGGCCGTTAAAGAACTTGTAGCGCAACACATTCCTCAGGAATCCATCATTTTCCTCACTCGCTCTGAAAGCGAAGCCATGAGTTTCGGAAAGGATCTTGGCCAATACGTCGGCGGATTCATGGGCGGAGCTGTAGGCGTAACCGCAGGCTGCGTCGGTGCCGCCTTGGCCCTCATCCCTGGCTTCGGTCAGATATTTGCCCTCGGCGTTGGCGGAGCCGCTTTGCTAGGTTTTCTCGGCTCTCAGGCTGGCAGCGCCCTCGGTGAGCAACTTTCTAACGATCCCAGCAAACCAGCTCCCACGATCGAAACGAAGTCCCAGAACGAGGCCGAGCATTTGCTGGAAGTTCTTAAGAGCGGACGCTCCGTCGTGCTGGTGCAAAGCGAATTTCACGATGTGATTGGGACCGCCTCCAGCGTGCTCGATCGCCTAGGACTTGGAATACAAACGGCCAGCAACGCGAGTCCGAAGGTCAGCACTCGCCGGGTCAACGGCGTCAGCGTGGTTGATCTGCGCGGCAAGATCGCTTTTGGCGCCGGCAACACCTTGTTTCGCGAAGCGATCGCCGGGCTCCTGGCTGCCGGCCATCACAAAGTTGTCTTGAATTTGCAGGACGTTAGCTTTATCGACAGCTCCGGCATTGGCGAACTAGTCCGCAGCCACATGGCCATTCGCAAACAGGGCGGCCAAATGCTGCTGGTGAACCTCAGCCCCATAGTGAGTGACCTGCTCACAGCCACTTCTCTGAACAAGGTCTTTAGCGTGGAGCACGATGAGGCTACTGCTATCGTCTCTCTCAATGCCGCCGGAATGGGCGCCTCGGCCAACTAGCCGGCCGCATTTCATCGACGCTCCATGTGATTGTGCCCCACTCTCCGTGTTTTTATTTCCGTGCTGAGTGTGGTTGTGATGTATATCCACTACCACTTATACACAGGCCTTTAAACCCCTCCCCGTCTGCATCCATCATCGCCGCCGTTGCCACTATCGTGGGCAGCGGCCTGACGTGCTTATTATCATCTTCACAATTCTGAGCGTGGCCCTGAATGACACCGCTTTCTGCGAACTCAGCTCTTTGAGTCCTGTGCCGCGCCCTCAAAAACTATGACTTCGGGTTCCACCCATACTTTTCTTCCACGACACATGACTGAGCATCCCGCACTCTCCTCGCCGCCGCGCTTCCACCGCGCTATGGTATTCTTTAGCTTAGGATTTCTGCGGTTCGCTTCAGCGTCATCTGGCATGCCCGCCGCGCCGCACGATTTCCACATAATGGTTTCTGCGCCCGGCGCATACTGAGGGGTTCCGCCCGCGCGCATTGCAAATAAAGTGAGTTAGCGAGGGACTTGGGGAAATATGTCGACCGTAACTGATATCCCGTTGCCAAAAACCAAGCCGGAAGTGATCGACCGCGCGGTCATCCGCTTCGCTGGCGACTCCGGCGACGGCATGCAAATCACCGGCAGCCAGTTCACCAACACCGTGGCCCTGTACGGCAACGACATCGCCACCTTCCCCGACTATCCCGCCGAAATCCGCGCCCCGGCAGGCACGCTCCCCGGCGTTAGCGGCTTCCAACTCCACTTTTCTTCCGACGATATCAACACGCCCGGCGACGCCATCGACGTCCTGATCGCCATGAATCCCGCCGCCCTGCGCGTGAATATCGCCGACCTGAAAGCCAATGGCATCCTCATCGTCAACAGCGACAGCTTCACGGACAACGATCTGCGCAAAGCGCAAATGACGGTGAATCCGTTGGAAGATCACTCGCTGGACAAGTTCCGCCTCTTCCCCGTCGAACTCGAGCGTCTTACGCGCCGTGCCCTCGAACATCTGGGACTCGACGCCAAGTCGATGGACCGCTGCAAAAATTTCTTCGCGCTCGGCATGTGCTACTGGCTCTACAACCGCTCGATGGATTCAACGGTTCGCTGGATCAACGACAAGTTCAGCAAAAAACCGCTGCTAGTCGAAGCCAATCAACTAGCCATGAAGGCCGGCTACTCCTACTGCGAAGCCACCGAAGCTTTTCAGATCAGCTACGAAATTCCGCCCGCGCAACTGACGCCCGGCCTCTATCGCAACATGAGCGGCAACCAGGCGCTGGCGCTGGGCTTCGTCACCGCCTCGCAAAAATCCGGCTTGACGCTTTTCCAGGGCAGCTATCCCATCACGCCCGCGTCCGATATTTTGCACGAGCTTTCGCAATACAAAGACTTCGGCGTAATGACCTTCCAAGCCGAAGACGAAATCGCCGCCATCACTTCGTCCATCGGCGCAGCCTACGCTGGCGCGCTGGCACTTACCACGACATCCGGCCCCGGCATGGCGCTCAAAACCGAAGCGCTCGGCCTCGCCGTCGCCATCGAAATTCCGCTGGTCATTGTCAACGTGCAACGCGGTGGCCCGTCCACCGGTTTGCCCACCAAGACCGAGCAAGCCGATCTGCTGCAAGCCATGTTCGGCCGCAACTCCGAAGCCCCCATTCCCATAATTGCCGCGTCCACTCCCGGAGACTGTTTCTGGGCCGCCATCGAAGCCTGCCGCATCGCCGTTAAATATATGGTCCCGGTGATCCTGCTTTCCGACGGCTACCTCGCCAACGGTGCCGAGCCCTGGCGCGTGCCCGAACTCAGCGACATTCCGGACATCCCGGTAAATTTCGCAAAGGATCCCGAAGGCTTTAAGCCATACAAGCGCAATCCCGACACGCTGGCTCGCCCGTGGGCCATCCCCGGCACGCCCGGACTCGAGCACCGCATCGGCGGCCTCGAGAAACAAGACGTCAGCGGCAACATCAATTACGAGCCGCTCAATCACGAAAACATGGTGCGCATCCGCGCCGCCAAAGTAGCTGGCATCGTGCAGGATATTCCCGACGCCGTTCCCATCGGCGATCCTGACGGCGATTTGCTCATCGTCGCCTGGGGCTCCACGCACGGCTCCATCACCGCCGCGGTAAAAACGCAGCGCGCGCTCGGACGCCGCATCGGCCACCTGCACCTGCGCCATCTGAACCCGCTGCCCGCGAACCTCGCGCAAGTTTTCAAGCGCTACAAAAAAATCCTGGTCCCCGAACTCAACATGGGCCAGCTGCTCTGGATGCTCCGCGCGAAATATCTAGTCGACGCCGTCGGCCTGAACAAAATTCAAGGTCGCCCGTTCAAGCAAGCCGAACTCGAGCAAAAAATTGAAGAAGTCCTGGGCCTTTAGTAGCACAGACTTCAGTCTGTGCTCGTTGTAAGCAGCATCGCAGCCGTAACGAAGCGCATGTGAATCAAAAGGATCAAAGAATTTATGACCACCGCATCATTACCCGTCCTAACCAAAAAAGATTTCCAGACCGACCAAGAAGTCCGCTGGTGCCCCGGCTGCGGAGACTACGCCATCCTCTCCGCCGTGCAAGCCGTCTTCCCGGAACTCGGCATCAAACGTGAAAATTTCGTGGTCGTAAGCGGCATCGGCTGTTCCAGTCGCTTCCCCTATTACATGAACACCTTCGGCTTCCACACCATCCACGGCCGCGCGCCCGCCGTAGCCACCGGCATCAAGGCCATTCGCCCGGACCTGGAAGTCTGGGTCGCCACCGGCGACGGCGACGCGCTCTCCATCGGCGGCAATCACACTATTCACATGCTGCGCCGCAACGTTGGCCTGAAGGTTTTGCTCTTCAACAATAAAATTTACGGCCTGACCAAAGGCCAGTATTCGCCAACCTCGGAAGTAAATAAGAAGACTAAGTCCACGCCATTCGGCTCGCTGGACCGTCCCTTCAATCCGCTAGCCCTGGCCATCGGCGCCGAGGCCACCTTCGTCGCCCGCTCCGTCGACGTCTTCCAGCAACATCTGAAAGAAACTCTGAAGACCGCCGCCGCCCATCGCGGCTCCGCCTTCATCGAAATTCTGCAAAACTGCAACATCTTCAACGATGGCGCGTGGTTCTCCCTCACCGAACGCGACGCCCGCAGCGAGCACGTCATCACCCTTGAGCAGGGCAAGCCCATGGTCTTCGGCAAAAATCGCGATAAAGGCATCCGCATGGTCGGCATGGATCTCGAAATAGTCGCGCTAGGCAACGGCATTACGGAAGCCGATTTGCTCATCCACGACGCAAAAAATCCCAATCCCGCCTACGCTTTCGCCCTGGCCCAAATGGAAAAGCGCGAGGGCTTCCCCACCCCCATCGGCGTCCTGCGCAACTGGAACGATCAACCGCGCTATGAAGAAGTTCTAAATCAGCAAATCAAAGACGTAATCGCCAAGCGCGGCCCCGGCGACCTCAACAAACTCCTCCGCGCCGGCGACACCTGGCAAGTCCGCTAGCTTTCACCTATCGCGGCAATCCTATGTAGGTGCCGGACTGAACAGGCTGCGGAAAAAGTCAGCCCATTTGCAAATTTGTCCCCGGCGTGGGGCCCTGCGGCTTCCGAGGCTGCGCCTTTTTCGTTGTGCTCTACCTGCCGGCTTCCCGTGACCGCGCTTCCTTTCCGAAACGCGGGTTTATGCCGGCATTAGTTTCGCCAGTCGCACCAAATTCGCGGCGGCGGCATACAAGCGAAACTGCCAGTCCACCCGCCGGCGCCCGCGTAATTTCGTTTTCCGCAGCCCCGCCGAACTTTTGATCCAGGCAAAAATCTTCTCCACCAGTTTGCGCTTTCCTTGGCTGATCGCGAATCCCGGATCTTCCCGCTCGCTCGGTAACAGCCAGTTCTTGCTCAGTGCCGTCTCTTTCTCGTACTCCGCAATGTGCGGCACGATGCGCAACGCGCGCAACCTGGTGATGAATTCCTCGGCCTGATAACTCTTGTCCGCTGCCAGCGTCAGGCGTTTTTGCTGCGCTGTTCTTGCCACCGTCGCCACCAGCTCCTCCGCGGCTTCTCGTTCCGCTCTATTTCCTGCACAGGTCACGCACGCTTGCACCACCAGTCCGTTACGATTTTCCATCAGTACGTGTCCCAAATAGCTCGCTTTGACTTCTCCCGCCACGCTTTTCTTATACAAGCGCGCCTCCGGATCGCTTTTGCTCTCGTGCGTGTCCCGCAGCAATTTCTGCCCTTTGTTCCCGCTGCCACGACTCGGCGGCGGCTGCTTCTCCTGAAAACTTCGCCGGTTGGCCCACGCTTCGATCAGCGTTCCATCCACCGTGAAATGTTCGTCCGATAGCAGCCCTTGCTGCGCGGCCTGCTCCAGCACCTGCTCGAAAAAGACCTGCGCAATTTCCCCCTCCAGCAGCCGATCGCGGTTCTTGGTGAACACCGTCACGTCCCACACCGCGTCGTCCGCCGGCAGCCCCACAAACCAGCGAAACAGCAAGTTGTAGTCCAGCTGCTCCATCAGCAGCCGTTCGCTCCGCACGCTGTAAAAAGCCTGCAACAACAACGCCCGCAGCAACCGTTCGGGTGCAATCGAGGGCCGCCCCATGGGCGAATATAGTTTTGCAAATAGCGGCGACATGTTCTGCAACGCCGCCTCCGTCATCCGCCGCACCCGCCGTAACGGGTGATCTTCCGGTACCCGCTTCTCCAGTGAAATGTAACTGAACATGCCTTCTTGCTGATCATCGTGTCCGCGCATGTGCTCTTAGACGCCGCGCCTCGCTCACCGGTAACCATCTCCACCACTTTTTCCGCAGCCTGTTTAGTCCGGCCTCTTTGCATTTCTAAAACTCCTTCCCCAACAATTCCGTGACTTCTTCCCCGTAATCGCATCCAATAAGCAATGCGACACCCATCCCAAACCGTGGATGACCCCACCAAACGCGAACTGTTCGGCCCACTCGGCGACGCGGACCCTCTACCGCCCAGTCTCCTCGCCTCCACCACCGAACAAGCCAAAACCCTCGCGCTCCTCCAGGAGATCAGTCGCGACTTCTCACCTCTGATAAGTCACACCGTCCTGCTCCGCACCATTGCCGAGCGCGTCAAGCGCCTCGTCAACTACGACGTCTTCAACGTAATGATCTGGAACGAAGACTCCCAGCTCCTGCAATCCATTTTCGCGCTGCGCTTCGAAGAATCCATTCCGACGCGTCTGTCCTTGCGCCTCCACGAGGGTCTCACCGGCTCGGCCGCCGCCCAGCGCGCTACTCTCCGCGTCAACGACGTGCTCGCCGATCCCCGCTACATTCGCACCGAAACTGGCATCGACGCCCGCTCCGAACTGGTCGTCCCCCTGATCCGTCAGGATCGCCTCATCGGCGTCATCGACCTTGAAAGCACCGCCCCACACGCCTTTACCGACGCGCACGAACGCATGCTGGCCACGCTCTCGCCTTTTCTCGCCGTGGCCCTCGAAAACTCGCGCCTCTACGAAGAGGCCCATGAAAGCCAGCGCCGCCTGCAAAACGATCTGGACACCGCGCGCGAAATCCAGATGCAGCTGTTGCCCACCGGCGCGCGCGAAATTCCTGGCCTGGACCTCGCCGCCGCCTACACTCCCGCCCGCGACCTCGGCGGCGACTTCTACGATTTCCTTCCCTACGGCGAAGGCAAATTGGCGATGGCGCTCGGCGACGTCTCCGGCAAAGGCACCGCCGCCGCCCTGTACGGAGCGCTAGCCATCGGCATGCTGCGCGAACACGTGGTCACGCACAATTGTCCGCCAGAGGAAATGCTCGCTACCCTGAACGACCGCCTGCAAGGCGGCCGCCTGGACGCCCGCTTCATCGCCATGCTCTTCGCCGTCTACGACGCCCCCACGCGCAAGCTGACCATCGCCAACGCCGGCTGCCCCTATCCATTACTGCTGCGCAACGGCCAAGTCAGCGAACTGCACCTTGAAGGCGTGCCACTGGGCCTCTTCCGCGGCACGCTATACGATCAACAAGCCTTCGACCTGCTGCATGGCGACGTGGTCGCCTTCGCCTCCGACGGCATCGTCGAGTCCGACAACGCCCAAGGCGAAGACTTCGGCTCCGACCGCCTCGCGCAAGTTCTCGCCTCCACCACTCCCCACGATTCCGCCCAATCCATCACGCAAAGAATCCTAGCCGCCACCGACGCCCACAGCGGCCCCGCCTGGGCCCCCCACGACGACCGCACCCTGCTGGTCCTCCGCGTTACGGAAGAACCCACCGCCGACTATTCCCGCCTGCCGATCATCTACTGACCGCTTTTTGCCGCCCACAATGAACCGGACGTATCGATACCGATGTTTCTCTGCTTACGCGCGTCTCTAATTGTTTTTATTTTAAATTGCGATATCATTAGCTAGGCTTATGGAGGTCCAGAAGGCGTGCACCAGCTATTTCCAGCTCCGCCCTTCCGCGCCGCGCCGATGCTCGGATGGTTCCGCTTCGATCGCGCCCTGATGATCATCCTGCGCCGCCTGGTGGTTCCGGTGCTCCTGTTCGCCACCTTCGCGCTCACC
This sequence comes from uncultured Acidobacteriota bacterium, assembly GCA_963838265.1. GTDB lineage: Bacteria > Acidobacteriota > Terriglobia > Acidiferrales > UBA7541 > Acidiferrum. The sequence continues at coordinate 193,144 of CAWIQN010000012.1, read as the reverse complement.
TGCGCCTTCGTCTATCAGCGCCTCGAGCATCTGCGCTTCACCGACGCCATCTTCTGGGTTTCTCATCCCCATGCCATCGACTACCTCAAAACCCGGAGCTCCACAAAATGGTTCTCCACCTTCGTATCCTTCGGCGTCTTCGCCTTCGAAATCTGGTTCGCCGAACGCATCCTGCTGACATTCATGGGCCACCAAGGCCGGGAGGTCTGGAAATCCATGCTCAACGAAATGAATCTCGAACGCGTGCGCGACCATTTCATCGTCTGCGGCTACGGACAAGTAGGCCGTACGCTAATCGGAAATTTGGCCGCCGCCAAAATCCCATTCGTGCTGATCGAAACCAACGAAGGTTTATATCGCCAGCTCCTGCAAGAAGGCGTCCTCGCAATTCAAGGCGACGCCAAACGCCACAGCGTCCTGGAAGAAGCCGGCATCATGCGCGCCCGCGGCATCTGCGTGGTCATCGATAACGACGCCGACAACCTCTACATCACCATCACCGCCAAGGCCATGAACCCCAAGCTGCGCATCCTCACCCGCGCCGGCCAGGAACGCTACGCCCAAGCCATGCGCACTTCCGGCGCCGACGAAGTCATTATCCCCGAATACGAAGGCGGCAAACTCGCCAGCCAGCTAATCCAAAAATACGCCGCCACGCTCTAACCCGCCCTCCGCCGCTCAAAAGCGCCGGAGGCGCGCCACAAGTTAGCCCAGCCCGCAGGGCTGGGTAACGGTCGCAACAACAAGAACACCGCGCTTGACGCTGTAAACTAAACAATTTACACTAAGCCGATGAACGGATTGCCGCCCGTCCATCCGGGCGAGATTCTCAAGCAAGACGTCCTGCCGCATGTGGGCCTGTCGGTAACGGCTGCGGCCAAAGCTCTGGGCGTTTCCCGCCAGATGCTTCACGACATTCTGGCGGAGCGTAAGCCGCTCTCTGCCGTCATGTGTCTGAAGGTAGCCCGCCTGTTTGGCGGCTCCCCGGAAGTGTGGATGCGCTTACAGGCTTCCTACGATCTGAAGAAGGCTGCGCGCAACAAAAAAGTAATGGCCCGCGTCGCCCGCATCGTCCCCGTAAAGCCGGCTGAAGAAGTTCTGGCTTAAAAACCGCTGCGCAAGGAAGGATACCTCGATGGCTAGAAATTTCCGCGAGCTGGAAGCCCAGATGCCGCCGCGGCGCGAGCGCGTTCCGACGCCAAGACGCACAAAATGATCGCAGAGATGGCCCTGGCCGAACTCCGTCAGGCCATAGGACTAACGCAAGAGCGCCTGGCCAAGGCCCTGCGCATCAACCAGGCCGGCGTCTCGAAACTCGAAAGCCGCTCGGACATTTTCGTGAGCACGCTGCGCAAGGCCATCGAAGCCATGGGCGGCGAACTGGAAATCCGCGCCAAGTTTCCCACCGGCGAAGTGAAGATCAAACAGTTCGGCGGCCTCGCGAAACGCCGCCGCTCGTCTCAGCGACAAAGTCCAACGCGAAAAGCGAAGGCGGCGGCCTAAGCGCAGCTCGGGAATTGCTGCAAGTGCGAAAGCGGCCCACCTTTTCAAAACGCGAAAAGGTAACTATCACTTGACCTAGGCTTGAAAAAAGAGTAAGACGCATATTATCAGTGTGAGGGGGCAGTTCACTCATGACTCTTCGTCGTTGACTTCCGTTCTTGATGTTGATCCCACTTCTAATTTACGTCTTTACAATCGCCTCGCGTGTATTGGTTGCCAGAAGTGTCGGTCCTCCGAATGCAAGTTTGTCGAGTGTGGTGAAGCGCTCAATTAGACCCACCTATCAGGTCGTTATACCGCATCGCAGTCTATGGACTGATGTCGAGGCGGCGGTGCTGCCCCGGGTCCAGGCCTGTTCTGCAGTCCCATGCGACGGGACCGAAAGCAAACCTATGCAAAATTCCATGTGTAACAATGGCGATTACTGCCCGAGTTGTGTCGACGGTCCGTGTACGGTCTACGGATGCGTAACGACCGGTAATGTGAAGAAGGCTTGTATATTGATAAATAATACGAATCCTCTATGCACTGGGTGCTCTAATTCCCAAAATCAGAGCTGCAAGGTACAACAATGCCTTTCCAATTGTCCGTAGTCGATAGCTTATAGGTGAAAAATGCGTAAGAAATTCTTTTTGATAGCCAATCTGAGTTTTTTCTTAGCCCTTCAACCAATTAGGGCACAGCAATTCCGGTTGGATCCAAGCGAAGACGGTAAGGGAGACAGTGGCTTTTCGCTTCAATGGGACGCCTCTCAAGATCGTCCATTGGCTTTCCGTGACATTAGCGTCCCTTCTCTGCCGGCTGCGAGACTCTTCAATAAGGCAGGAGGCAGCATACCGGTCTTCCCGTTGCAGGATATATCGGGGGCTGCGTACATCGACGTATGGGCGGGTGCCGCAACACCGATTAACGGACTTGTTCTAGCAGGAGTCATCGGCTATGGTCCGCGAGGAAGTAAGCCGGCGATCAAGTCCGTGATTTTAACCTACGACGAAAAAGGTGCGCTGACAAAGTTCTGGGATGTGGAGCCTTATCATCATCATAATATCGCAGTGGATCAATCTGGGAATGTTTATGCACTAGGGGACAGAACTGATGGCGAAAACTCTTACCCTCTGCTTACTAAATATTCGTCTGAAGGAAAAATTATTCGACAATTCATGTCTTCGGACCTATTTCAGACCGGCGATGGAGTCTTGGATGCAGGCTCGCCGTATGGCCAGAATCAAATGTTGATCAAGGGAAACGAATTGATCGTTTGGCTCGCTTCGACGCGGGAACTGTTGCGATTCTCGACGGACGGTTTATTAATTGCAAGGACGTCGCTAGTTCCGGGGATGCAGCAAATAGAGCTTGCCAATGCGGGTGCCCGTCTGCAAATTTTGTTCTTGTCTGTTGGAGCCAACCATGAGGTTGTGGCTCAGGGTCGTTTATGGCCACAAGACACGAAACTGCCTACAAGCATGATTATGCTTCGCATCCAGCCAGACGGCAAGGTGGGAACGTTTACTCCAACAGCGAAAGCACAGATCGAGCGGCTTTTCGCTGGAACAACAAAAGATAACAGTCTGATTTTCCGCGAGGCTAGTGGTGCTGTGGTGATCTTCAAGATAGAGTGACTCGCTATGTTTCGTGGCCGCTTCCTGTTGACTGTAACGATCCGGCTTCTACTGATTAGTTCCTTAACGCTCGGGCAAACGAATCATCCCACCGAAATAGTCGAAGGCTCGTGGACTGATGTTTGCCCTTGCGATATTCCATGCACGTGCTGGAAGACCTACAAGTCGACCACCGATCGATGCGTAAATTTTCACATTTTTCGAGTGGACCGAGGGGCATACGAATCCGCCGATCTGGCTGGAGCAATCTTTATAGTCATGAGCATTCCGTCGACACCCTACGAGTCTCCTGTATCCCGCGATCTTGTACGTCGACAAGTCGCTCAGCCCCAAGAAAATTATGGCCATCCGACGCTTAGTCGCGAACTACTATCGCCGCGACCTACCCATTGAAGCAGTTCCTGTTAAGTTCGAAACTCAAAATTCGATATCCACTCTCACCATACCTGGTGTTCTGGTGTTCTAGTCGTGAAGTCGGACTTCACATCCGGTCGAAAACCGGCGGGCAGCGTGTCCGACTATCTATACTCGTGGTTATCGGAGCCGCGGCAAGGATTGGCGCAACAGGTGAGATACACTCCCATGGACGGTCGGCGAGTAACCTTCGGGGACTCAAACGCCATCACTGCGAAATTCGAATTCGTTGTCCGGTAGATGGGGCGGGTGGCACAGCCCTTAAGTCGAAAAGAACCTTCCGTGGTGGCGGGTGGGACACCGTAAAGTCAAAAGAAAGGTTCTCGAGTTGCCCACCGCTTGGCCCGGAAATCCGGGACAGGGCGGAGTGTTCTTACCAGCTCTCACGCTACGCCTCACTCCTGCTCGGCCGGTTTGCGACGAAACGTACCGCAATCCACTTGCTGAAAAGAGCCCGGCGTGGCATCAGAGAGCGCTGCGATTATTTTTGGCAAATGTTTTCGGATGATGGGCAACTGAATCGCCGATAGCGTCACAATAGCCAAACGCCGCCCGCTAAGATTCTGCTCGTAGTGCAGCGTGGCATCCCCGGTAAGCAGAACGTCGATTCCGTGCTCTTCGGCCACGCGCAACAATTCGCCGTTCTGGAGGCCGGTCCAGCCCATATGCGCCACCGTAACGACCTCATGCGGCCCCAAAAGCTTTCGCAACGCGTGGTCCAGATTTTCGTCGAGCAACACCTTCGCGGGTTGCGCTGCACTCGCTGCGCGTGAGCAAATTCGATCAGGCGCTCAATCTGCGCCAGCGATAAGGAAGGAAACCCCTCGCGCAACTCCTCCAGAGTCTCCCCAAGGTCGTAGCTATCCACAATGGCATCCGGCAGGATGCGCGTGCCGCGCACCACAGGCCGTCCCGATACCTTGCCAGGAACCCTTTCAATGAGTTCGCAGGCCATCCAATCGATGCCCGAGACTGTCTCTAGCTTTGCCATCCCGTCTCCATCTCACACTCGGATTCTACTACTTGAGTGGCGGGTGGTCACGCCTATCTCGGTGAAAGCTAGCGGTGCATATTTCGCGTGCCGGCCCCTCCTCCCTTCTTGGGGTCACACTCTAAGGTCACACTCTGTGACCTTGACTCTTGGCGGGCGGCCCATCCTTACGTCGAAAAGAGCCTTCCGGGGTGGCCTACGCTTTGCGACGTTTGCAAAGCGTGGGTCACTCTTCCTTCAGAGCTTGAGGTTCCTGCTGCTCACTGCAGTGCCTTCGTCCAAAACCTCAAAGATACGACGCCGAATCGTTCGAACGTATACACTAAAGTTAAAGTTACCTATTGACAAAATTTCTGTCCCACGCTAGCATGGGCAATGTCGCGCCCGTACGCAACTTCAACTCCCCGTCCCCTACCGCCCTCCTGCTCGATCGGTCTTACTAACCGAATTCCTCTAATTCCTGTAACCCCAATAGAATCTTACTCTTTCGCACGAATCGCCCCTAAACCCAATGGAATCTTACTCTTTCAAAATGACCCCGGGGGTGGGGGTACCCTTCTTGATACTATCCAAGTTCCACTTGAATAGGCGCAGGCGCTCGTAACCCAAATCATTGCTATCTCTTCCAGGATCCTCGCCTCCCACCCCGCTAAAATCCATCTCGTTCACAAACAGGCAGAGGAATGGCACAGCGACTCCGCAGCTGAATCGCGGAACAACTTATTTGTGGGGAGCTACCTTGGGGAGCGTTTACTTGTGACCCTGTTTGCGGCCTTACTTATGATTGGTACCGAGCAGGCTCGCCGCAGCGCCCGTGGTGGCCAGGCCCGACGCCAGCGCCGTGACCGGCGCGGCGGGATTCGCAAAATAGTTTTCTTCGCGCAGCTTGCGGTAGATCCGGCCGGCAACTTCCGCGGCCGTCGGACCCTTCACGCGACGCGTGTTGCCGCGCAGCAAAACGGCAATCGCAATCTTGGGATGCAGCTCATCGGCGTAGGTGACGTACCAGCCCAGGCGCGACGGCGTAACGTGATCGTCGCACGTGCCGGTCTTGCCCAGCGACGTTTCATCGCCGCCCGCATCGAAGCTCGATTTCGCCGTGCCATACAGCACCGCGGCCAGCATGCCTTCGCGAATCTCCGGAAGAATCGGCGCGATATTCAAATCGCGTTTCACGCGCGGCTGGAAATTGTCCACTTCTTGCTGCGTGCGCGGATACTGCAAATAATAAAGTGTTCCGCCATTGGCGAACGCGGAAGCCATGGAGACCAGCTGCAGCGGCGTCATCTGAATGCCTTCACCGAAACTGGACATGCGCGCAATTCCGCCAAACGCCGGCGGCGCGGAGGGAAACGCTCCGGGATGTTCTTCCGGCAGGTTGTAACCGGCCAGCTCGCCGAGGCCCACCAGTCGCGCATATTTCGCCACCGTGTCATAACCCATGCGCCGGCCCAGCTCTTCAAAAAATACGTTATTGGAATGCGCCATCGCTTCCGTCAAATTCATGTACTTCTTCCGGCTGACGCGCAGCATGGTGTCGCGCGTAATCACGTTTTCTTCCAGTGCCGCCAGCGCAATCGTCGGCTTGATCGTGGAGCACGGAATGTAGCCTTCGCCGAACGCAATTTTTTGATTGACCACCGCAAGGATTCTGCCGGTGTTGGGATTCACCGCGACTACCGCGCCGTTATATCTTCCGAGACCTTCGACCAGCGCCGCGCGCACGACGGGGTCGTCAAAACCGGTCATGTCGTCGCCCGTGGAATTAGCAAACGTGGGAACGCCGCGCACGGTTTTATGCGTGGTGTTGGCGGCGGCAGCGCCCGGAGCCGCGGGGAGCGGCGCGACGCACAGCGCCGAAAGCATGATTGCAAGAGCCGTTTTTCCCAGTTGCCGACTTGCCATTTGCACCCCTGTTTGCTCGCGCGGCCGACGCTTATTTTCGGCGTGAACGCTGTTGTTGCTAATCGACCAGCACAAACTTACGCCGAACCGAAACTTCTACGGATGGAATATATGCAAACGTTCGTCCAAACCCGAACAACGAACTCGCTACTGATTCGATGCAACTTAAGAGCGCGGTGCCTCCTGAGCTGTGCATCAAAATGAAACGCCTCGGTACGACTGAGACGCCGTCGTGGCGCTTGAGACTTCGTCTCGTGCTTGGAACGTAGTGTAAGGTCCAGAGCCCGCCAGAAGCAATAGCCGACTCGCTCCAGTACGTCGCTATGTGCTTTGTTTTGTATGACTGCCCATTGGGGCAGGTGCCAATTTTCGGCAAATTTTCAGGCTAAGTGCGCAGCGCAGCGTGCGGCCCAGTCTACGAGGCAAATTTTATGGCTCATTTTGCAACAGGGCAAAATCGCTGTTCGCGCGGGGAAAACTCAGCGGCCGCGGCTCGCGGAAATCTGTGGGCCTGCTGCGCCGGGACCGTAAACGGCGCGATAAACCTCTGCGTTGCGCAGAACCACTTGCACGTATTCGCGCGTTTCCGTGAACGGTATGGATTCCACCAGTTCCGGAATTTCTTCGTAGTTGCGTTCGGCTTTCCACAGCGCGATGCGATCTTCGCCGGCGTTGTATGCGGCGGCGGCGTATTCGGGAGCTCCGGTGGCGCGCAGAAGTTCCGCGATGTACACCATGCCGAGCTCCAGGTTGTAGTCGGGCTCGAACAATTTGTCTTTGGTGTATTTTACTTTGAGCTGCTTGGCGAGAATCTTGCCGGTCTTCGGCAGCACTTGCATCAATCCGATGGCGTTGGCGTGCGAGACCGCGTCGGCTTGAAACGTGGACTCCTGCCGAATCAGACCGGCGGCCAGCATGGGATCGAAATTATTGCGTGCCGCCTCACGCCGCAGCGCCGCTTCGTACGGCAGCGGATACAGCGTCTTCCACACGATCGGCGGAACATCTTCAATTTTGCGCGCATCGAAGTTTGGAACGATCAGCCGGCCATACGCCATGCCCGTTCCAAAATGTCCCTGGTCGAACGCGGTCTGCGCGGCTTCCAGCAAAAACCGCGGGGAGAGCGTGGCGAAGTACGCCGACTTCAACTCGAGTTCCGCGGAACTATCAAACGCAATGCTGCGCAACGCCTGGGCGCGCGCCCAGCGATCCGCGACGGTTGCAGGAATGGGTTCGTCAAACGCGCGCAACACCGGCGCGGGCGGAATCTTGCTTAGAAATTCTGGAGCCTCTTCTTCGCCCGGAGTCATCTTGGCGAGACGCGCGGCCGCGGCATGCGCGAAATACGTTTGCGGAAAACGCGCGACGGCTTTGTTGTAGTACGCGCGCGCGTGGCCCGGATTGCCGGTGCGCTCGGCGCTGCGTCCAAGCCAGTAGAGCGCGTCGACGGAATTGGATGCAGCGGGATATTTCAACAAGAAGGCGGTCAAGCGCGTGTCGGCATCCGGCTGTTTGTTTAGAAACGCCATCCAGGCGGTGCGCCATTCAGCGTTGAAGGCGTTCTTCCCCTCGGGGAAGCCGTCCAAAACCCGCTGATAATAACTCGTAGCCTTGGTGCGATCGAGCGCGACCCAATAAAAATTTCCGGTCGACATCAGCGCTTCTTCGGACCATTTGCTCTGCGGATACTTCGTTTGCACCTGCTCGACGGCCGCCAGCATTTCGCTTTCTTTCTTTTCCGAGCGGTACGCTTGCGAAAGTTCGTAGATGCGTTCGGCGTCGACCTCGGGGTCGCTTACGGAGAGCGACGCCAGAGTTGACGGAGACGCTTTGGGATATTGCCGGCATTCCGCGATACGCAATTGCGCGCGTTGCCGCGTGGGATTGCCGGGATCGCGCACCATGGTCAGCAATTTTTCGTATTCCGCGTGGGCTTCTTTCCATTTGCGCGCGTCAAAGAAGAGCTGCGCGCGTTGCTCCTGCATTTCCACGCCGGGATACGGATACTCTTTCCCAAGCTGTTTGGAAATGGCGGTGAGTGAAACTCCCGCGGCTTTCGCTTCATCGGTCAGGGGAAATTTATAGAAAAGGGTCTGGTAATCTTTCGCCGCGCGCGCAAATTCGTGCGCGCTTTGATAGGCCTGCGCGCGTTCCAGTAAAAGTTGTGGGCGCGTGGCGGTGGCGGAATAGGCGTTCAAGGCCGTGATGGCGTCCTGCGGACGCCCAAGTGCATCCGCGGTCGGCGCGTAGGATTCCAGAAATTGCTCTTTGATCGCGGTGTTCGGGTAGTCCTTCTCGATGGCTTGCAGATCCGTGAACGCTTCCGCATTGCGTCCCAGCATGCGTTTCGTCTGCGCCATCCAGTACAGCGCGTATTCGCGCAGCAGCGCGTCGTTTTCCGCTTTGGTCAGCCAGGCGAGGGCTTGCGGCGCGCGATTTTTCGAGTAGTCGTCGTAGCCCAAGGCCAGCGCGGCGCGTGCGCCCCAAAGGCCGGTGGCGTTCTTGTTCGCAAACGCCGCCAACTTTTCATACGCTCCGGGCGTCGCACCGCGCAGTTCGTGCGCGAGGTCAGCCATCTCTCTCTGCAGCGCCTGTTCTTCCGGGGTGGTCGCGGTGCTCTCCGGCACGCTCGTGTTCGGCCTGCAGCCGCTACGGCAAGGCGCGCCTTTGTGCTTTTTGGATTTTTTTTGACGCTTGGTGGTCTGCGGAGTTGTGGCCGGGGCTTGCGCCGCTTTCGTTTGCGCGGCCGTTGTTTGCGCGAGGGCTTCAAGCGGCGCGGCCAGCAGCAGCGACGCACTCAGCACGGAAGCGGCGAAAGCGCGCGCGATCTGCGCAGAGGAGGCAGATACAAATTGACTAGCGTTTTTGCGCGGAGGTAGCGTACGGATATTCGCCGAGCGCGTGAGCGTCGCCTTCGGCAAGAATTTCCACCATCCAGCGATAGAAGTAGTCCACCGGGTGGTCCATGATGGGTTTGAAGCGGCGGTCGTATTCGCGATGTGCTTTTTCAATGTCGTCTTTCAATCGGATGCACAGATCGCGATGTTCGCGGCCTTGTTTCACCTGCTCCGGCCGCAACATCTTTATATCCTGCATCGAAACCTTGGCCACGCGATTCGCTCGCCGGTGCAACTCCTGCTCCTCGGGAGAGAGACGGTTGGTGTCGAAATCGCCGTTAAGCGCGGCGTCAGCGTGCATCGCCGGCGGCGCTTCATATTGTACCGATTTATTACCAGAATCGAGCGGCAGCTCTGGCGGCGCTGTGAAATTCGCGCCTTCGTGCTCCAATTCCTCGACGTGCGTTTCCGGCAGAGCTTCCGCCGGACTAGGCGCTTCGAGCACCTCAGAAGCCATGGAGGCGGGGCGTCCCACGGGCACGTGCGGCGGTGCCGCGACCGGCGTGGTTTCGCCAGGCGCAACCTCCGTGCGGGCCGCGCGGGTGCCCGGCCCGGCAAAATTCATCGCTTGCGTTTCAACGGTCGATCGTTCAATGGAAGATTTCGTGCCGGTCTGGAGCGAGGACGCGATAAAGCGCGTTAATACTTCCAGGGCCGCGGCAATGGAGGCCGCCGCCGTCTGCGCACGCAACATCGGCGGCAACGCGTTGGTGGGCTTATTGCTGCCGCAGGCGGACACCACATCGTTTACCGCGTGGTGCAGCTCTTCGGTGGTGCCCTGAATACGTTCTAAATTGTCGCGCACGGCGCGCGCCACGGCTTGTTCCACGATGCTGGGCTCTTGTGCCATAACAGTTTCGGCGTAGCTGCGGCGGTGCTGCGATGTAGCTTTGCCGAAGTTCCCCGTCTGGCCATTTTGGAAGGCTGCCTGTCCAGAGTCAACGCCCCGGCGGTACCCCTGTCGCCTACAGGTGACTAGTGCCACCGGCGTCGCGCCGAGCGTCTAGCCCCAGTCGTTGCCCGGTCGGGGGCGCACGGTCATCCGAAAACACGTGTTGCGTAATGCCGCCAATGATATACAATTCCAATGTATATCTAAGGAGCCCGCAATGCAAGTAGCGAAGTGGGGTAACAGTTTGGCGGTGCGCTTGCCCACCGCTGTGGTGGACGCTCTGGCCCTCAAAGAAGGCGATCAAATCGAGATCCGTATCGCCGAAGACCGGGTATTCGAAGTGCGCCGCGATAAACGCAAAGAGCACGCGCTCGCTCGGCTCCGCAAACTCCGGCGGCCGCTGCCCCCCGGATTCGTTTTCGATCGCGACGAAGCTCATGGCCGCCGGTAAGGCATTCTTCGACATCAACGTACTGATCTACGCCGTGGCCCAGAACGATCCGCGCAGCACGCGGGCCGAGGAAATTCTTCTGTCCGGCGGAGTTCTCAGCGTTCAGATTTTGAACGAGTTTGTTTCCGTGGCGCGGCGAAAGCTTGCGATGTCCTGGAATGAGGTTAACGAAGCACTGGACGCCTTTCGCGTTCTCTGCCCGGCTCCGCTCCCCATCACCTCGGAAGTGCACGACACCGCACTAAAAATTGCCGAGGTGCACGGGTACAACATCTACGATGCGCTGGTAATGGCCGCCGCACTGGACGCCGGATGCGCGACACTTTATTCCGAAGATCTGCAGCACGGCCAGACCCTCGCTGGCCGGCTCACCATCGAAAATCCCTTTCGCTAGGTTGTGCGGATGCCGCTCAGGTGAAGCTATGGAGCGGTACGCCGGTGTAGTGCCGTCCGTCGATTCTCCTATCCTTCGACGCGAGATTTGCATCTCTATGAGCAGCGCCGAGCGCCGGCATTGACTCTGCTCGACATCCGTGGAGGCATGGCGACAGCACCGTCCGGGCATTGCAGGGGTCGCGCAGTAAAAAACAATTTTGGGACTACATCCGTTTACAGAATAGGAGAAGGGTCACATGGCAACGGCAAAAATCGCGGACATTATCGTGGAAACGCTGGCATCCATCGGCGTGAAGCGCGTATATGGCGTTCCGGGTGATTCGCTGAACGGGATCACGGATGCGATTCGCACCCACAAGTCGGTGGAATGGGTGCATATGCGCAACGAAGAAGCCGCCGCGTTCGCGGCCGGGGCGGAAGCGCACTTGACCGGCAGGCTGGCGGTGTGCGCGGGCAGCTGCGGTCCAGGAAACACGCACCTTATCAACGGGCTGTACGATTGTCATCGCAATCGCGTGCCAGTGCTGGCGATTGCGGCACAGATTCCCAGCAGAGAAATCGGCAGCGATTATTTCCAAGAGACCAAGCCAGATCACATCTTCAAGGACTGCAGTCACTTCTGCGAATTCATTTCGCATCCGAGCCAGATGCCAAGAGTGCTGGAGATTGCCATCAGAACGGCGGTCGCCAAGCGGGGCGTGTCCGTGATCGTAATCTCCGGCGACACCGCGCTGCAGGAAGCGACCTGGCGACGCGTCCGCTTGACCCTAGATTCCATGCAACCGATCAGCAGCCCGGAACCTGCCCTGCTGCAACGCGCGGCGGCGATGCTGAACGCCGCGTCGAAAGTGACTATCTTTGGAGGCGCGGGATGCGCGGGCTCTCATGCGCAATTGCTACAAACCGCGGAGAAGTTGAAGGCTCCCATCGTCCACGCCCTGCGCGGCAAGGAATTCATCGAGTACGACAACCCGTATGACATCGGCATGACCGGACTGCTGGGATTTACGTCCGGCTACTACGGGATGGAGCATTGCGACGTGCTGCTTATGCTGGGCACGGATTTCCCTTACACACAGTTCTATCCAACGCACGCGAAAATAATTCAAGTGGATTCGCGCGGCGAGCAGATCGGCCGCAGGACGGCGGTGGACCTGGGGCTGGTTGGCTCGGTGCAGGATACCTTGCGTGCGCTCCTGCCGTTGGTGCAACAGAAGACGGACGGCGCCCATCTTGCAGAAGCGCAAGCGCATTACCAGAAGGCGCGCAAAGGGCTAGATGGCCTGGCGACTGGTGAACCCGGCAAAAAACCGATTCACCCGCAGTACCTCAGCGCCGTGCTGGACCGACTTGCTGCCGAGGACGCGATTTTTACCTGCGACGTGGGAACGCCAACCGTGTGGGCCGCCAGATACCTCACCATGAACGGCAAGCGCCGCCTGCTGGGATCGTTCAATCACGGCTCCATGGCGAACGCCTTGCCGCAAGCGATTGGAGCACAGGTAACTTTTCCCGGTCGGCAGGTGGTCTCGATGTCCGGCGACGGCGGGCTGGCAATGTTGATGGGCGAATTGCTCAGCTTGCGGCAGCTCAAAGCGCCGGTGAAGATCATCGTCTATCAAAACGATGCGCTCAGTTTCGTGGAACTGGAAATGAAGGCAGTTGGGGTGATCAGCTTCGGCACCGACCTCGTTAATCCGGACTTTGCCAAGCTGGCCGATGCGTGCGGCATTTTTGGCCGCAACGTAGAGGATCCCGGGGAGCTTGAGGAAGCACTTCGTGCGGCGTTCGCGCATCCTGGCCCGGCGTTGGTCAGCGTCAAAGTCGCCAGGCAGGAGCTTTCGATGCCCCCCACGATCGAGTTCGAACAGGCCAAAGGCTTCGGGATCTACCTGGTCAAGGCGATGTTAAATGGACGGGGCGATGAAGTCTTGGATCTGGTGAAGACCAACCTGCGAGAGGTGTTTTAGCGGTGTCCAGCTCTATGGCGTAATTTCGTTTTCGTTTAGCGTGGCGCTGAGGAAGATGCGGCAGAGCGGGCTAAACTACGCTTCGCTAGGCCGTTGTGCCCTTCGCCATTTGGCGTTGCAGGTCCGCGATACTGAGGTGAGCTTGCGACTCCGCAATTGACCCGTCCTCACCCATCCGCCACTCTTCGAAGCCCTTAACATTTATATGCTGCCCGGTACCGCCCGGCCCGGAATTGACGCCAGTCAGTGTCCAATGAACTTCGGCCCCGTCGCCCACGATGAGGATGTCGTCCAGAGCTAAATGCAAACCGGGGAACGCGGTCATAAATTGCTGTACAGCCACTTCGATGGCGATGCGACCTACGTAGGGCTCGGCACCATTCGCACTCCGTGAACCGTCAGCAGAATACAGAGCAGCGATGCCCGCCGCATTGTGACTGCACCATGCAGCGGCGTAACGTTCCGCTAACGCACGCAACGAAGTCAGGTCAATCCCAGGAACGTGGGCATCGTTTTCAGCGGGCATTGTTTCAACTCCTAAGAACCGATGCATTCTACCTAATTCAATGAGTGAGCGGGGCATTTTCACGCGCCGGACAAGTGGCGTGATGACTTGGCGGCGCAAATGATGCGTCAAGGCGCGGGTATCTTGCGACTGTTAATAATGACAGGCGTTTGCCGAGCATTGAGCAAGAGAGCTTTCGGCATCGGGTCAAGGTCCGGTCAGGAGCGACGCGAGGATGCCGTCAAAAATTTGTGGGCACATTGGGGCAAAAATGTAGGACGCGCCCCGGGGAGGGGCAACGAAAACACGCATTCTTAATGGCTTCTTGCACGGTAGAAATGGTGGAGGCGGGGGGAGTCGAACCCCCGTCCGAAAAGCGCTACGGCCTGAAGACTACATGCTTAGCTCAGTTCAGTTTGTTTCGCCCGCCACGCTCAGAATGAGCAAGAAACGCAGCCAGCTAGTCCGATGAATCTCGCCGAACCTTACGGACCGAAAGGTTTTGGCCAGCCCACTGAATGACGGTTGACCCCACACCCGCAGGCAAAGAATGGGCAACCGTTGCGCTTAATTAATTAAGCAGCAAGTGCCAAGTTGTTGTTGGCAGTTCTAGTTTCCAACCGATTACGGGCAGTTGGCTCCCGGCATGCCTTCAGGGCGCGACAGCTTCCGTCGAAACCGGGTCGCCCCCACAGGTACAAGTCGTATTATACCACCGCAGTCCAGGACGGGCGCTCGCCCAGAGGCATCTGCGCGAGTCCGCGGTATGCTGTATGCGCCTTCTTTGTATGCGGCGTCAGCCAGGAAACCTTCGAACTAAACGGGAGCTTCATGCCAAATTTGAACGTCGCGATTCCGCACAACCTCTCACAGGACGAGGCGCTGAAGCGCATCAAAGACGCCATCGCCCAAGCCAAGGTCGAGCACTCCAACTCGATCAAGGATCTGCAAGAAAATTGGAACGAAAATGTCGGAACCTTCAGCGGGTCGGGGATGGGACAAAAGGTGTCCGCCACCATCACGGTAAACCCATCGGAAATTGTTTTTGATTTAGCACTGCCCTTCGCCGCGAGTTTTTTTCAACGACCGATCGAAGCAGGCATCCGGGACTTCACGGCGAAGTTGCTCAGCTGAAAGCTGCATCGAAACTCGTGTGGCTCTTCGCGGCCGCTCAGAGTTCGGTGCGACTCCCCTGCTCCACGAGTCTAGCGCAATGGATTTTCGATGGTGAGCTGGTCCGCGATGATCTGCGGTACTGAAGATATTCGAAATTGCGCCTGGCGCATCCGGCGTCGAACGCTGCGGCAACCATCCGCTTTCTAGCACCGCGCGAGAGCGGCGCCTTCGCGCAGGCCCCGCGCCTCGCGGGAGCATCTTGAGTTTGCGGTTTACGCTTTCGCGCCATATGCCGTCTGGCGCTCGTCAAAAAAGTTATCATTCTCTCCGAGCCGGTTTTGCCTTCCCTGCGGACCGCGCCATGGCGGCAGGACGCGCGCTAGCAATCCGGCCTGGAGCGGTCGGCACTCTAGACCCTCCCATCCTTAGTCTTGAAGGAGAAACACAACGATGCGAAAGAGACTGATGTTACTCGCGGTGCTGGGCGCATTCGCGCTGACGTTCGCCTACCCGGCGGGCGTTCCCGCAGCTTCCCCGGAATCCCATCCAGAAATTCGTAGCGCCATCAACTCCCTGCGCAACGCCCGGGAACACCTGGAACACGCGGCGCACGATTACGGAGGCCATCGCACGGACGCCATCGGCGCCATCGACCACGCCCTCGAGCAATTGAACATCTGCCTCAAGTACGACAAGTAATCCGCCCGAATAGAATTTCGCCGAAAAAGCGAAAGCCCTGTC
This sequence comes from uncultured Acidobacteriota bacterium, assembly GCA_963838265.1. Taxonomy (GTDB): domain Bacteria; phylum Acidobacteriota; class Terriglobia; order Acidiferrales; family UBA7541; genus Acidiferrum. The sequence continues at coordinate 177,744 of CAWIQN010000012.1, read as the reverse complement.
CCTTCGGTTAGAAGGCGCAGGGCTTTTTTTTTCGGGCAACATGAACTCCCGATCAGCGCCTCATGCAATTCCCAACTTCTTCTGCATCTCTTCCAGCGTCACACCCTTCGTCTCCGGATACACGAACAGCACCACAAAAAATTGCAGCACCATCATCGCCGAGAAAAACACGAACGGATACCCGCCAGACTTGGCCGCCAGCAGTGGAAACGTAAGCGAAATCGCCGCGTTCATGATCCAGTGCGAAAAACTTCCCAAACTCTGCCCCTTCGCCCGCACCCGGTTCGGAAATACTTCGCTGATGAACACCCAAATCACCGCGCCCTGCGAAAACGCGAAAAACGCGATATACCCAACCAGCAGCCACACCAGCAGATATTGATTGCGCTGCGTGAAAAAAATCGCCGCCACCCCCGCCAGGCACACCGCCGTTCCCACCGATCCCACCAGCAACAAGGTCTTCCTGCCAATCCGGTCGATCACCGACATAGCGATCATCGTAAATAACAAATTCGTTCCGCCGATCGCCACCGACTGCAAATCTCCGGAAACCTTGCTGAACCCGGCGAACGCAAAAATATCGTTCAGGTAATACAGAATCGCGTTGATCCCCGAAAGCTGGTTGAACAGGCCTATCGAAACGGCGAGAAAGATGGGAAACGCATACTTCCGCACAAACAGCGCATCATTCGTCTGATGTTCCGCGTCGATGGATACAATAATGTCCTGCAATTCCTTCTCGTACTCCGGCTCACCCGCCAGACGCAAAACCTCTCGCGCTTCGGCCACGCGCTGCTTCTTCACCAGCCACCGCGGGCTGCGCGGAATCCCAAACAGCATCACCAGAAAAAACAACGCCGGAATCGCCGGCACGCCCAGCTTCCACCGCCATTCCGCATCGCCCAGCTGAAACGTTCCCACCACATAATTCGAAAAGTACGCCAGCAAAATTCCGAAGACGATATTGAATTGAAAGAGTCCCACCAGGCGTCCGCGCCATTTCGCCGGCGCGATTTCCGCGATGTACATCGGTCCCAGCACTGATGACCCGCCAATACCCAGCCCGCCAATAAAACGAAACACCAGCAGCGCCGGCCAATTCCAGGCGAATGCGCAACCCACCGACGACACCAGATACAGCACCGCCATCAATCGCAAGCTGTCGCGACGTCCGTACTTTTCTCCAGGCAGGCCTCCAGTCATCGCGCCAATCACCGTGCCCGCTAGCGCCGAAGAAACCGTCACGCCCAGCGACCATTCGGAAAGATGGAAAAGTAATTTCAACGCATGCGTCGCGCCGGAAATTACCGCCGTGTCAAATCCAAAAAGCAATCCGCCGAGCGCCGCAACAATCGCGCTTTTCAGCAAGAATCCATTCAGTTTCATGCCGCCATCCTGCAATCCAAATTCAGATTCGCATTCAGAGTAAGAACATTTGCTTGTTACTTGAAGACTTGCGCGTCGACCTGTAAATCGCCGTAACGGCTCGGCCCCAAACCAAGCCCACGCCGCGGTAATAGTACATCTATCCCTGCCTATCGCGAACCGCTACCGCCGTCCTCCCGGCTAGAAACTACAGCAACGCCTGTACGACATTTGTCTCGCCACGGGGTTATATTCTGAGAGCCCGGACAGCAATCGCAGGGGCTTCTGAGGAGAAACTTTTATGAAACGCTTTCAAGCATTGAGTTTTCGCGTATTGACTTTTCGATCGATGCAGCAGCTAGTCGTAACCGCCGGTTTACTCGCAATGTGCAGCTTGCCAGCCACCGTGCGCGCGCAAGACGCCACACCGCCGCAGAGTGATACGGGGCAGCAGCAATCTGGTCACATGCGGCATGGCCAGGCGCAGGACGAGGAACTGGCCAAGCTGAATCTTTCGGACGACCAGAAGGCTCAAGTCAAAAAAATCCACGAAGACATGCGAGCCCAGGCAGAAGCGGTGAAGAGCGATTCCACGCTCTCAGCCGATCAACAGCACGCAAAGTTGGAAGGGATTCGCAAGTCTGCCCACGAGCAAGTGAAGCAACTGCTCACCCCTGACCAGCGCAAACAGATGAAAGCCGACGAAATGGCCCGCAAGGCCGCCCGTCAGCAAGGTGGACAGACCCCGCCACCGCAACAGTAACCGTTTGCCCGGTTTTGTGGCACAGCCAATCCTGGCTGTGCGCTCTAACTAATTCCACAGAGGGACGGCGCAACCGCCTTCCCTTTTTCCTTGTCGCGCCACAGAGAACTGCGTTGCGCGGAACTGCGGCGCAGCGGCAGCGGTTTTGATATGCTGCTCGACGTGCGAAAAGTTTATCCCAACCTTTCTCGTCGCCGATTTTCGTCAGTTTTCGGTCGCCCCACTTCGCGCATGTTTCTCGGCGCAACGCTTTTGGTTTCATCCGCGCCGCTCTTCTGGCAAATCGCATCGTCCGCGCATAACCCCGCATCTCCGCAGACACCGCCGCCTTCCACTACACCAGGCGCCCCTGGCTCCAGCCCAACGACGCCGCAAAGTACGCCCGCACCGCGCCCGGCTCCCAACAACTTTCCAAGCAATATCCAGAACAACGTACTAAACACCGTCGTTCTCGACCCTGCTCACGGCGGCACCGACCTCGGCGCCCGCGGCACTGCCGGCATTCGCGAAAGCGAAGTCGTCCTCGAATTTGCCGCGCAAATCCGCCGCGCGCTGGAAGCGCAAGGTCTGCAGGTGGTGCAAACCCGTCTAGGTGATGAAAATCCCTCCTTTGACGATCGCTCCGCCGTCGCTAACGCGCAACGCGGCGCGGTCTTTGTGACCATTCACATTTCCTCGACCGGCTTGCCCGGAACCGCACGCGTTTACGTAAACTCGGATCTGCCTGCGCCAACGGAGCCTTCCGGATTGATCCCCTGGGATCAAGCGCAGTCCTCATTCCTCGGCCTAAGCCGAAAACTCGGCGACGCAGTTCAAAGCCTGCTTGCGCAGCGTTTCAAAGGTTCGCCAAACACTGCGCAAACCGCCGCCGTCCGCCAATTGCGCACCACCGCCGCGCCCGCCATTGCCGTGGAAATATCCAGCGTCACCGTGGAAAAACGCGAAGACCTCGATCGCATGGCGGCCGGCGTTGCCGACGCCATCGCCCGTGGCGTCGTCGCATTCAAGCCATCCTACGTCGTGCCCGTAACGCCAGCGCCGGGGCAGACCTCGCCCGTGGCCTCCGTTACAGCCCCAGCGCCTAACGCGGTACCTAAACGGGTACCTGAAGGAGTCACGCGATGACGCCGCGTTGGCGCGTCTGGATCATCGTTGCGCTGGCCGCTGCCGTGGGCGCCGCTGCCGTATACTTCCCCACGCTTCGGCAACGCGTAAAACAGACCGCGAAGATTGCTCAACAAACCGAAGAGCAAGCCCGCCGCGAACTCACGCAACCGTTCCTCGGCAACTCCGGCGACCCGCGTGTAAAAGCGAAACTTTTCTGGGCCTCGCGCGCTGACGATGAAGCCCTGACTCCCGTCACCGTCGACCTGCCTCTGGGTAGCGATCCCGTCCTCCGCGCCAAACAAGTTTTGAATACTCTACTCGCCGGCCCGGTCGACACCGAATTGCGCACGCTGCCCCCCGACGCCGCGCTACTGGAATTTTATTTGCTACCCAACGGCACTGGCGTTGCCGATTTTTCCGAAGCGTTAGCCACTTCCACGCCCTCGGGAATCGCCAGCGAACAGCTGGCGGTGGAATCCATAGCGCGCACACTGGAAGCCAACGTCCCGCAGGTAAAGCGCCTGAAAATCTTAATCCACGGCCAAGAAGTAGATACGCTAGCAGGCCATTTAGATTTAACCGGCACGTTCGCGTTGTTCCCGGCAGCACCATCCGCCGCAACAACAAAAAAGCCGTAACCGACCGGCCGGCGTCTTGATTTTTTGTCGACGTTCGCTTTTGACCTTGCCTTTGTAGGGGCACGGCATGCCGTGCCCGCCGATCGCTCGGCAAAATTTGATTCTTTGTAGGGGCGCAGCATGCTGCGCCCCATCTCGGCACGATCTATACGACTCCATGCTCCGGTTCCAACCAAACGCAGCAACGCAACGTAACGCAACAACGCACCGAAAGGACCCCATGAGCCTCACCGCAAAACAACGTTCCGATGGCCGCTCCCCAGATCAAATGCGCGCCTTGAAAATAACTCCCGACTTCATCTCCACCGCCGAAGGTAGCGTTCTGATCGAACTGGGCAAGACGCGCGTAATCTGTACCGCCACCGTCGACGACGGCGTCCCCGGCTTCCTGAAAGGCAGCGGCAAAGGTTGGGTCACCAGCGAATACGGCATGCTTCCGCGCGCCACCGAAGAACGCACCTCGCGCGAAGCCACGCGCGGCAAGCAATCCGGCCGCACGCTGGAAATTCAGCGCCTGATCGGCCGTTCGTTGCGCGCCATCACCGATCAGGAAGCGTTAGGCGAACGCACCGTCTGGCTCGATTGCGACGTAATCCAAGCCGACGGCGGCACGCGCACCGCAAGCATCACGGGCGCTTTCGTAGCGCTGGCGCTGGCGTTCCAGCGCCTGGTCGCCGCCGGAATTCTAAAAACTTCGCCGCTGATCGACACCGTCGCCGCCACTAGCGTAGGTATCGTCGACGATCGCGCCCTCTTGGACCTAGCCTACGAAGAAGACTCTCGCGCCGAAGTCGACATGAACGTAGTCATGACCGGTAGCGGCCATTTCGTGGAAATCCAAGCCACCGCCGAAGGCCGCCCCTTCTCCGGAAGCGAAATGCAAGATTTGCTAGCGCTCGCCGCCGCCGGCATCCGCCGCCTAAGCGAAGAACAGCGCACCATAGTCCCCCTGAAATTCAACACCCGTGCGCGCTAACGTCAAAGCAATATGACCAGCAACTTATTTTTGGCTTCCTCGAATGAAGGAAAGTTGGCGGAATTCATCGCACTAGCAGGGTCCACGACGTCCGACGCGCCGGCTTTCATGCTGGCCTTACTGCCGAACTTTGCCGCCCTTCCTGTATTCGATGAAACCGCCCCGACCTTCGCGGAAAACGCCGCCGGCAAAGCCCTGCACTACTCGCGCCTCGCGGAGTGCCGCATCCTCGCCGACGACTCCGGCCTGGTAGTCCCCGCACTGGGCGGCGCACCTGGCGTAAAATCCGCGCGTTACGCCGGAGCCAACGCGACGAGCGAACAGCGCAACCAAAAATTGCTCGACGCAATGCGCGAACTGCACGGCGACGACGAACGCCGCGCCTATTTCGTCTGCGTCCTCGCCATCGCGGAGAAAGGCCAGCCCATCGCCATCACCAGCGCGCGCGTCGACGGCGAAATCGCCACGGCCACCAGCGGCGCGTCCGGGTTCGGCTACGACCCGATTTTCTATATTCCCGAACTGCACGAGACCTTCGCTGAACTGACGTCCGAAGAAAAAAATAAAATCAGCCATAGGGGCAAAGCCTTTCGCCGGCTGCTCGAAGTTTTAGCCCCCACATCCCGTTTGTCCCGAGCTTAGAGGCGCGCGCCTTTCCCCTGGCGATGCGCGAAAATCGCGAAGAGGGCGGCGGATGCGGTGTGTTATTCTGCGCGATCATGAAAAAGTCCAAGAGCATTAAAAACAAAAAGCCAGCGGCCGCTCAGAAATCCACCAAGAAATCGCCGCCAGCCAAAGGAAAGCACGGCGGATCCTCGACAGCGGGAACCGCTCCGCAGCGCGTCGCGGCGATACTGGCCGGCTTGGACGCGATGTATCCGGATGCGGTGTGCGAATTGGTGCACGCGAATCCGTTTCAGTTGCTGATTTCCACGATACTTTCGGCGCAGTGTACCGATGTGCGCGTGAATCAGGTGACCGCGGAGCTGTACAAGAAATATAAGGAGCCGAAAGATTTTGCGTATGCGACGCCGTGGGAGTTGGAACAGGAGATTCGGCCGACGGGATTTTTCCGAAATAAAACGAAGTCGGTGATGGGCGCGAGCAAAGCGATTGTGGAACAGTTTGCCGGCGTGGTGCCGCGCACGATGGAAGAGATTCTGACGTTGCCGGGCGTGGCACGAAAAACCGGGAACGTGGTGCTGGGCTCGGGATATGGCATCGCTGTGGGCGTGGTGGTGGATACGCACGTGATTCGCCTGTCCAACCGGCTCGATTTGACGCACAACACCGACCCGAAAAAGATCGAGCAGGATTTGATGAAGATTTTGCCGCAATCGAAATGGATTCAGTTTTCGCACCAGTTAATCTGGCACGGCCGCCGCGTTTGTGTGGCGCGCAAGCCCCGCTGTATCGAGTGCAAGCTGGAACAATTGTGCTACGCGAAAGACAAGACCGTTTAAGAACTCGCGACGACGGAGGAAGTGGCGACCGACGAGCGGTGAGCGACGACTGACGAGTAGTAGGTGGCGAGCAAACGCGAGTCATAGCGTCTTCTCCAGCAGGTAGTGCGTGGCGCTCGACGGTTTGAGCAGGGTGCCGGTGAATTGCAGGCGGCGCGATTCAGTGAGATAGAAATGCAGTAGCGCGGCAGTTTCCTGGTAAGACAATCCCTCGGGGCGGATGTTGGAGATGCAATTGCGGTCGGCATCGGTGCGGCCGGGGCGCGGATTCCAGGTGATGTAAACGCCGAGACTATCTGGCGAACTGAGGCCCGGGCGTTCGCCGATGAGGATTACGCTGGCTTTTGCAGCGAGAAATCCGCCGATGGGATCGGCGATGGCAACGCGGGCTTGTTCGACGACGCAGATCGGCGCAATTTCCCAACAGGCATTGAGAAGCGGAAGCACTGCGTCGAGAACTTGCAGTGCATGGCGGTCCACGGCCACGGCGGAAAGGCCATCCGCGATTACAAATACAATGTCGTAAACGCCGGCTGGTTCCCTGTCTGGCGCGGGAATATTTTTCAGCGCAGATTCCGAATTGCCGCTCAGCGTGCGGCCAAACGCAGGATTGCGAAGATAGTCGGTGCGCGTGGCGGCCGCGCTGGTAAGAATCAGACTCGCAAGCCTTCGCTGGTCGAGGCCGTGGATCAGCGCGGGAATATCAAGCGTGGCGTGCACTGCGTCACGAGCCTGTGCTGTCGCCAACTGCAAACCTAAAATTTCTGAGGTGGTCAGACTGTGACCGGTGCGTTGCAGTTGCACGCGCGCGGGTGTGTAGATTTCCAGTTGTTTCTGGATTTTTTCGTTCGCGGTCATAGCGATTCGCTTTCGCCGCACGAGCTGGCGTTTCGGCAAGAGGGACTGGACAGTGAGTTGGCGATGGCTGGATTGCTGCAGCCAGTGCTCGAATTCTGGGGCGGGGCTCAAGCCCAGGACACTGCGAAGATACAGCGCATCGTGGAACGAGGAAGTTTGGTAGTTGAGCATAACGTCGTCGCCGCCCGGAATGCCCATGATGTAGTTGACGCCAGCGACGGCAAGCAGAGTTAAGAGCGTGTCCATGTCGTCCTGGTCGGCGGCGGCGTGGTTGGTGTAGCAAACGTCGCAGCCCATGGGCAGGCCCAATAATTTTCCGCAGAAGTGATCTTCGAGGCCCGCGCGGATAATTTGTTTTCCATCGTACAAATATTCCGGGCCGATGAAACCCACGACAGTATTTACAAGCATGGGGCGGAAGTGGCGAGCGACCGCGTAGGCGCGCGCTTCGAGCGTTTGCTGATCGCAACCGTGATGCGCGTTGGCGGAAAGCGAACTTCCCTGCCCGGTTTCAAAATACATGATGTTGTCGCCGATGGTGCCGCGTTTTAGTTCGCGCGCGGCCTGATGAGCTTCGGTGATGAGTGCCAGATTGATGCCGAAGCTGGTGTTGGTGGCTTCGGTGCCGCCGATGGATTGAAAAACCAAATCAATGGGCGCGCCGTTTTTCATGGCAGCCATTTGCGTGGTGAGATGCGCTAACACGCAGCTTTGCGTGGGAATGGAAAATTTCTCGCGAACAAAATCGATCAAGCGGAGGAGTGTGGTGACGGTGTCGGGATTGTCGGTCGCCGGATTGATGCCGATGACGGCGTCGCCGGAACCCAGCGAGAGACCGTCAACGATGCTCGCCGCGATCCCGGCAGGATCGTCGGTGGGATGATTGGGCTGCAGGCGGGTGGAGAGGCGGCCGGGAAGGCCGACGGTGGTGCGGAAGCGCGTGATGACGCGAATTTTTTGCGCTACGGAAATTAAATCTTGCGCCTGCATCAATTTCGAGACTGCTGCGGCCATTTCTGGAGTGACGCCCGGAGCCAACGCGTCGAGCGATTCGGTGGTGGCTTCAGCGGAAAGGAGCCAGTCGCGGAATTGACCTACGGTGGAGCTGGCGATGGGCGCGAAGGCGTCGCGGTCGTGGCCGTCGAAGATCAGGCGAGTGACTTCGTCGGATTCGTAAGGAACGACGGCCTCACTGAGGAAAGTGTTTAACGGGAGATCGGCGAGGGCGAAGCGGGCGGCTACGCGTTCTTCCTGGGTTTCGGCGGCGATGCCAGCGAGTTGGTCGCCGGAGCGCAGCGGGGAGGCCTTGGCGAGGAGGTCGCGCAAGGAGTTGAAGTGGTAGGCGGTGCCGTGGATGGCGTGGCGGAAGGGCATGGTCGGTGGTCCGATTTTCGGGTTGGAGTTTAGCAGGTGCGGCAGCTGGGAGAGATGGCGGTTTGGTTGGGGTGGTGGCGATTTTTGAAGGGACTGGGGGTACCCCACCCCCCGTATTTTGCGAAAGAGTATCATTCTAAATAAGTTAGACGGTGCGATTGCGAAAGAGTTTGATTCTATTGGGTTTAGGCGGGAAGCGGGAGTCTTTAGTGAGTGGGATACCCCCACCCCGGAGTGTTTTTGGCAAAGAGTGCGCAAGCTATTGCAATTGCTGGGGATACACGAAATTGCGGATTGAGAAGAGTGTGTAACGTATTGAAAATAAAGGGTCGTGGTTTTGGGGAATGCGACGCCGATGACTGTAAAGAGTAGGGGCGCGGGTAGAGGTTGCGGTGGTGCTGGTAGCTCGCGAAAGGTCGACTGACTGGGGAGAAGTGCAGATCGGGAGGGATGTGGGGCGAACATGGGGAACGGTAGCATGGGAAAGTTGCTGTGTCAAGCTAATTACCTATAGGTAATTCATTCGAATGACTTGCGCGTTCGAACGGCGCGGGCCTACGGGGGCGAATTTTGCGGGAGTGTTCGTCGGATGGGCTTGGGTATTGATAAGTCGTCTCGCTGGAGGACTATACGCTTGTGCCGGTAGGTGGGGGGAGTTAGGATGCGACCGTTGGCGCGGCCACAAATGCGAGAGCGCCGGGACTAAGTCCGGCGGCTATGTGGCGCTGCGGACTCAGAGAAGTCAAAGGAACGGGTCTGAAGACCCGCCACTACAGTGGCAGAAGATGGAGGTGAACATGCTGGGAGGGCGGAGTTGGGATAGTTGGATTGCGGAGTATGCGGAGGGACATCAGCATCCGGTGAACCGGATTACGCATACGCTTGGGATACCGATCATTATTGTTTCGGGGCCGGTGGCGTTGGCGGGGATATTTTGGCACCGGCTGTTGTGGGTGGCGTTGGGATTGTTTGTGTTTGGGTGGGTGCTGCAGTTTATTGGGCATGCGGCGGAGGGGAAACCGCCGGAGTTTTTCAAGGATTGGAGATTTTTGCTAGTGGGGTCGCGGTGGTGGGCGGCGAAGATGCGGGGTAAGGGGTGAGGTCTCTGGCAAGCCGGTGGTTGAGGTAGGTAGGGCGCATAGCCAGGATTGGCTGTGCCACAAAACCGACCATGGACGGCGCTGGCGCGGTGCCCTCTGATCAGGTTTGGGGAAGCCCTTGGAACGGTTGCTCAGGGGCTAAAGCCCAGCGATTGCCGGGCATGATGTCGGAGCTAAAGCTCCGACCCACAAAGCCGGGTATCTTGCTGCGGAAAAGCGACCGCCGCAGACGGCGGCCGCTACAAAGAAAAAGCGATTGATGGCGAAGTTACGGCGCGACTAAAGTCGGGCCATCTCGCCGCGCGAGAAAATCGGACACGGTGGGCATGGAAAAAACCGCAGGGCTCAGAACCAAGCGCCCTGCGCTCAGGGTAAACCGCACTCCAAAAATTATTCTTCGCGGAGGGCGATGATGGGGTCGACGCGGGTGGTGCGCCAGGCTGGGATGACCGTGGCGGCGAAGGCTACGGCGGCTAAGAGCAAAGGGACTGTGGCGAAGGTGGCGGCGTCGATGGTGCTGATGCCGAACAGCATGCTGGCCATTACGCGCGTGAGCACGGCTGCGCCGAGTACGCCTGCCGCAACGCCTAGGCCGGCCAGCTCCATGCCCTGGCGGAGCACCAACTTGATGATGTCTCCCGGTAGCGCGCCTAACGCTACCAGCACGCCGATATCGTGGGTGCTTTGCGTGACCAGGTAGGACATGACGCCGTAGAGGCCCATGGCGGCTAGCAACATGGCGAAGGCGGCGAATGCGGCCAGCATGGTGCTGGCAAAACGCTGACGCGCAACGGAGTCGTGGAGGATATCCTGCATGGTGCGAATGCCATAGACCACCGCGGAAGGATCCACAGCGTGGATTTCGCGGACGATGGCGGAGGATAGCCCAGCAGGGTCGGATGACGAGCGCGCCACTAGGAATCCGCCGGTGATGGGATCTTGCGGCGCCGGGAAGTAGGTAGCGATCTTGCCGCCGGTGTCCAGGCCGTCTTGTTTGACGGTGCCTACCACGCCGACGATTTCAATGGGCTTCTTGGGATTGAACCACAAGTGTTTTCCGACGGCGTCGCCGTTCGGCCAGAAGCGCTGCGCAAATCTTTCGTCAATGATTACCGCTTGCGGCATGTCCGCGGTGTCATGTTCGGAGAAAAAACGCCCCTGGCGCAAAGGAATTTGCATGGCGCGAAAGTAGTCGGAGCTCGCGGTGCGGATGTCCACTTGCAGCTCCTGGCCGGGAGGCGGAGTGTACCCTTCCACGTGGATGCCGCCCCAACCGACCTGTCCGGTGAGGGGCAGAACGGAAACCAGGCCCTCGGCGGTTACGCCTGGAAGTTGGGAGATACGACGTTCGATTTCCTGATCGAAAATGACTCCGGCTTTATCGTCGCGATACTTCGGGTCGAAGGCGGCAATCTGCATGGTGAGGACGCCATCGGCGTTGAAGCCCGGAGCGACATTTTGCAAACGCACAAAACTGCGAATCAGCAGGCCGGCGGCGATCAACAACACCAGCGAAAGCGCGAGTTCAGAAACAACCAAGAGGCTGCGTAAACGGTGCCGGCGCAGGTACAGGCCGCCATCGCTCTGACCGCTGCGGCCACCCGCTTTCAGCGAAGCATTCGGATCCAGCTTGATGGCGCGCCAAACCGGAGCGGCACCGAACAAAATTCCAGTGATCAGCGAGACGCCGAAGGTGAATACCAGAACGGAGGCGTTGATTCCGATATCCTCCAGCCGCGGAATATTGCCGGGATTCATCGCGCGTACCACGTCGAGGCTCAGGCGAGCGACGACGAGTCCGGCGGCGCCGCCGAGGATCGAAAGGAGAACGCTCTCGGTAAGTAATTGCCGGGCCACGCGCTGCCAACTAGCCCCCAAGGCGGTGCGGATGGCCACTTCTTTCTCGCGTGCCGCGCCGCGGGCGAGCAGCAGGCTGGCAACGTTGGCGCAGGCGATGAGCAGCACCAGCGTGACCGAGCCGAGGAGGACGAGGAGGGCGCGGCGAACGTCTCCGACGACTTGTTCCTGCAGGGCGACCACGTGCATGCCGAAACTTTGGTCGCGCTTATCTTTTTCACGAATGCGGCCGGCAATGATGTCGACGTCGGCCTGCGCTTGTTGAACAGAAACTCCCGGCTTGAGGCGCACGATGATGTTGTAATTTTCGTCGCGGCGATTTTGCGCGGCATCGGCGGCCAGAGGTAATGGCAGGAACACGTCGACCTTGTCCATGGGATCTTCCGAGGGCATCACTTCGGCGCTCAGCGCGAAGCTGCGCTGCAGCACGCCGGCTACGGTGATGGGCTTGCCATCGAGCGTGACGCTCTTGCCGATGATGTCCGGATCGGAGTTGAACAAACGCTTCCAGAGACGATTGGTGAGGATCACGACTGCCGGCTTGCCCGGTTGATCGTCTTCTGGCAATAGCAAGCGGCCGAGCTGCGCTTTTGCGCCGAGCATCTGCAGCAACGCGGATTGCGTTTTCATTCCGGCGAGGAGTTCGGGCTGTTCGCGGCCGGTCAGCGTCAACGGGCGGCTTTGTGCGAGGGCCATCTGCTCGAAGGAATGGTTTTCGTTTTGCAGGTCGAGAAATTGGCCGGGCGAAGGCCAGTCTCGGAAAATGGCGAGCGCCGGGGAGTGCAACCAGATCGCGGCGAGACGATCGGGATGAGGATAAGGCAGCGGGCGGAGCAACAGCGTGTCCACCACGCTGAAGATGGCGGAATTGGCGCCGATGCCGATGGCCAGCGAGGCGAGGATCACCAATGTGGAAAGGATGCTTTTGCGAGAAGTGCGCCAGGCGTAGCGAAGGTCTTGCATGACGGTGTACATGGGGCCTCCCGATGGGAACTCCCGCGCTTGAATGGATGATGATAAGCCGGGCGCGGATTTCCAGCTAGAAGGATTTCACGCAGATGGGGTTCCGTCGCGGAATGTAGATTCGATGCGTAAATTATAACGGCGTTGACGCTACAGGGTGTACCCGATGGTTGGTGGGCGGGGCGATTGCTAGACTTACGCGTGCTGTGTCATGAACTGGAACGGCACAGAAACGGGTCCCATACCCATGAAAATCGCACAAGTCGCACCGCTGTATGAGAGCGTTCCGCCGCATTTATACGGTGGAACGGAACGCGTGGTGTCGTATTTGACGGAAGCACTGGTGGAGCAAGGGCATGACGTGACGCTGTTTGCCAGCGGAGATTCCATTACCGAGGCGCAGTTGATTCCGGGCTGCGAACGCTCGCTGCGCTTGAGCGAGGATTGCGTGGATCCGATGGCGCACCACGCGGTGATGCTGGATAAAGTGATCGGGATGGCGGAAGAGTTCGACATCATTCACTTTCATACGGACTACGCACACTTCCCTTCCAGCAAAAATATGGGACTGCGGAATGTGACGACGCTGCACGGGCGGCTTGATTTGCCGGACCTGGAACCGCTGTACCGGCATTTCAACGAGATGCCGCTGGTGTCCATTTCTTATGCGCAGCGCGAGCCGATTGGAGACGTAAATTGGGTCGGCAATGTTTATCACGGGCTTCCCGCGGGGCTGCACAAGGCTAGCGAGGAGCCGGGCAAATATCTGGCGTTCCTGGGGAGAATTTCGCCGGAGAAGCGGCCAGACAGAGCGATTCATATCGCGTTGAAGGCGGGCATGCCGCTGAAAATTGCGGCGAAAATCGATCGCGTGGACCGGGAATATTTTGAAACGCAAATCAAGCCGCTGCTGAAAAACAAGAGCATCGAATATATCGGCGAAATCACGGAGTCCGAGAAGACGGAGTTTCTGGGAAATGCGTATGCGTACCTGTTTCCGATCGACTGGCCAGAACCGTTTGGACTGACGATGATTGAGGCCATGGCTTGCGGGACGCCGACGATTGCATTTGCTTGCGGATCGGTGCCGGAGATCGTGGAAGAGGGCGTGTCCGGATTTATCGTGAATTCGGAGCAGGGCGCGGTGGAGGCGCTGCGCGCGATTCCGCGCATGAGCCGCGCGGGATGCCGGGCGATGTTCGATAAACGGTTCACGGACGTGCGGATGGCGGAAGATTATTTGAAGGTGTATGAAGAGGCGAGCGAGGCGTCGGCGGCCTCGCCGGGCAGCGGGCGCCGGGCGTCCGATCTGCGCAGCGGGAAGGGATCGCGACGAGGCAGTGCATGACGAACAACTTAGTGCGTGACGACGCGATGAATGATCCGGCAAAAGATATTTTGCAGGTGGAAGATCAATACTACGTGCGGGCGATTTCCTCTTTTGCCGACGATCGCACGCGGGTGCTGAAGTACGGAAAAACTTTTGCGGTGTTCAACCGGTTTGGCGATTTGGAAGCCCTCGGTCCGATGCAATTTGGGCTGTTTTATGCGGAGACGCGGCATCTTTCGCGATTCACGCTGCGGCTGAACGGGCGCGAGGCGATGCTGCTGAGCTCGACCATTCGCGACGACAACGGCTTTCTGGCGGTGGATTTAAGCAATGTCGACAATCTGGTGGACGGCAAAATCGAACTGGCGCGCGGGACCGTTCACCTGTTCCGCTGCAAATTCCTGGATCAGGCCGGATGCCACGAGCAGATTCGGGTGATCAATTACGGCACGGAGACGCTGGACGCGTCGATCAGCGTGCGGTTTGCCGCGGATTTTGCGGATATTTTTGAGGTGCGCGGCACCCCGCGCGTGCACCGCGGAGAAAATCTGGCGTCGCGATTGAGCAGAGATGAAGTGGTGCTAGGCTACCGCGGGCTGGACAACGTGGAACGACGCACACGACTGCAATTTGCGCCGGCGCCAGGACTGTTGACCGAGAGCCACGCGCAATTCGATTTGACGCTGGAGCCAAAAAAAGAAACGCTGCTGAACATTACCGTGCAATGCGAGCAAGACGCGGAGCGGAAGCCGGCGGTTCCCTACGCCACCGCGTTCCAGGGATTGCGGGAACGCGTGCACAGCGGAGCGTTGCGCGAGTGCAAAATTATCACGTCCAGCCAGCGCTTTAATGCCTGCCTGGCGCGGTGCGAAGCGGATTTGAGCATGCTGATCGAAGGCAATCCCGAGAAAAATTATCCGTATGCGGGGGTGCCGTGGTTCAGCACAGTGTTTGGGCGGGACGGCATTATTACCGCGCTGGAATGTTTGTGGCTGGCGCCGGAGATCGCCAAGGGCGTGCTGGGTTATCTGGCAGAAGCGCAGGCGACCGAAGAAGACGAAGTGCGAGATGCCGAGCCGGGGAAGATTCTGCACGAAATGCGGCGCGGAGAGATGGCGGCACTGCAGGAGGTGCCATTCGGGAAATATTACGGAAGCGTGGACGCGACGCCGCTGTTTTTGATTTTGGCCGGAGCGTACTACGCGCGCACGTGCGATCTCGGGTTCATTGGGAGCATCTGGAACAACATCGAAGCGGCGCTGAAGTGGATCAATGTCTACGGGGATGTGGATGGCGACGGCTTTGTGGAGTACGCGCAAAAGTCGGCGAAGGGCAAGGGACTGTCGCAGCAAGGGTGGAAGGACTCCTACGATTCGGTGTTTCACAGCGACGGGAAACTGGCGGAGGCGCCGATTGCGCTATGCGAAGTGCAAAGCTACGTCTACGGAGCCAAGCGCGCGGTGGCACTGCTGGCGGAGGCGCGCGGCGATGCGATGCGAGGTGAAAGTTTGCGCGGCGAAGCGGAAGCGCTGAAAAATAAATTTGACGCGGCATTTTGGTCGGAGGAATTGGGGCTTTATGCGCTGGCGCTGGACGGAAACAAGAAGCCTTGCGAAGTGCGCGCTTCGAACGCGGGACACGCGTTCTTCACAGGAATTGCCGGCCGCGAACGCGCCGCAGCGCTAGCGCAAACTCTAATGAGCCCGGAGATGTTCTCTGGCTGGGGCGTACGCACGCTGGGCACCAGCGAGGCGCGCTACAATCCGATGTCTTACCACAACGGCTCGGTGTGGCCGCACGATAATGCGCTGATTGGGCTGGGGCTTTCGCTGTACGGCGGGCAAGAACACACCGCGCGGATTTTGTCAGGAATGTTTGACGCGAGCCTGCAGTTTGACTTGCATCGTTTGCCAGAACTTTTTTGTGGGTTTCACCGCCGCGCGGATGGCAACGGGCCAACGCACTATCCCGTGGCGTGTGCGCCGCAAGCCTGGGCATCTGGGGCGATATACCTGTTGCTGAGTGCGTGCATGGGCATGAATATTTGCGCGGCGACGAAAACAATCACGTTCTCGAACCCGATGCTGCCAGAAAATCTGGATGAAGTGCGTCTGGAACGGCTGCGGGTCGGCGGCGCCAGCGTAGACTTACTGTTCAAGCGGCATTCGCAAGGGATTGCTGTGGAAGTGCAGAAGAAGGACGGCGAGCTGGAAATTGTGAAGTCGATTTGAGTGCTTCCCGCGCACGCGTTCCGCGCGTCTGAAGGCCGTTGATTGCGAAAATTTGGGTGCGGGATAGCAGCGACGTTGCAAAGTGATTTAGAATGGAATGGCACGTTACTGTCGGGGCGTAGCGCAGCCTGGTAGCGCGCCTGCCTTGGGCGCGGACCGACCGACTCCAACAGCTCCATTCCCTACTTTGCCTTCTCTGTGTTTTCAATAATTTGGGGAATCTGTTCTTCGCTCAAAAGCTAACCCCAATCGCATGAAATCGTCGGATTCTGGCACAGTTCTGGCACAGTGGACGCACCTGCTTTTGAGTCCCAGCTAACGCTCCTAAGTTCAATGGTCGCTGAGCTCCACTTGATGTCCAGTAAGCGCCGATCTGTAATCATTAAGCTCTTTTACGCGTTACTTGCGATCGCAAGAGTTGCTCTGCCCGCGAGGCAGCAGGTATTTTGCAATTTAGGACTGGGTTTCTTCCTGTAGCTGCTGCGAGAAAAGAGGACGCCGCAATAGACCAACCAAACAACGATGCTGATTATTGCTAAAATGCGGCTCCTTACAACCGTCCCCACAACTGTGTCTCTCTGGCAACGCTGCCGATGCATGCCGGAATTGCGTGGAAGCTCGACTCAGTAAGTGCCGCGAAAAAAAAAGGTTATTGCGAGTCGTGACCTACTGACTGTTTAACCTGTTGTCCATCCACAAAGGCTTGCCGGTACTGTCCCGTAATTCGAGAAAGCTCTGGCCCTTTTTGAGCTCTTTAGCGATTATGAGCACGGGCAAGTGTTCAGCGAATTTGGAACCAGTGACTTCGATCTGATCATCCTTCGCGAGAGTAAAATGATGCTGCTTGAGAAAAGTAGGTGGACCGAAATGAACATCCACGATTCCGTATTCGGTGCTTAGGGTGGCATGAGTTCCAACCCAGGTAGCTGGGTGAATCACTTTCGAGCCGAGCCCCCTCCATCCCAGGGAGCACTGGTGTTGCTCGACAACCTGTACGGTTCCGGTAACGGTCACAACCGTCGCGGAATCGTAGATGGGCCTTACGAGCTGCTGTGCGGAAATCCCGCAAGTTACGAATATGAGTCCGACGAAGCCGAGGGCCAGTCCCCACCATCCCTGATATGCTGTCAGCCGCACTTGCTTACGTCTCCTTCGAGAGTTAACGCGACATAGATATATCGTGGTACGATACATAAAAGAACGCAAGAACAAAACGCTACCGCAAACCGTCGCTCGCCGTGTGCGACCATGTGAGAGAGAGTCCTGTCAGTTAGCTTATCGACGCAAGTGCTATCCAGCAATCTGTTGCTCTGGAAGACGGCTCTCGATCAACCGCCGTGCACCGCGTTAGGACGTACTTGCCGTAGTGAAGGCCCCCAGCTGGCCACGGGAAGCGATATTGCCTTTCGGCGTAACCAGCGCGGCGGCGAAGAGTCCAAAAACAAGCAGGGCCAGAATCAGGATGATGACCACCCCGACACGACCAAGGCCCGTCTTAGCAGCGGGATTGGACTGTACGAGGCGCCACAGATAGTCGTCCGAACGATTGTTTCGCATGTTACTTCTCCTTTTCTGTTCGTAGGATTGGAAATTGGCGGCGGGCTTGTTCCCTCCGAGCAAGCGGGAACTATGATGGAACACTTGCACCCGATACCATCCGGACTTTCCAATAGTCTGTGCGGGGGATGGATCGCGGGGAAGGCCGTCGGCGATGCTGCCGTTGAAGGCTGAGTCCTCCGAGAGGAAGTTGTCCAGCCACGATTTGAACTCTGCGGGGAGCAGGCCAGGGTCCTTCGTATGGTCCTGCCCCTGTAAAAGAGCGGTCATCCACCAGCAACCGACTTCGAGGGCATTCGAAAACAATACCGTCGTATGGGTACTGACCAGCGGAGGAATCAGCTGGAAGGCGGTGCCATCGGAAAGCAACAATTCACTAAGGACCAGATCAAAACGCTGGCGGCGGAAGAGTTCTTTCGCTCTCCTTGCGGATTTTGCGAATTGCAGCTCACAACCGCCCTTCCGCAAGCGGTCCCGCAGAAGGTCTGCGCCACGCTCGTCATTTTGCACAAAAAGCACCTGCTTTCGACTGTGCATACCACACCTTCGAGCTAGCGGTGCGTCGCGCTGCGGGAAAACTCGAAGAAGAAGTATCGCGAACGAACCTTTCCTGATTGACCGCGAAGGTTCCGGAAGGCGAAGCAACCCTAGCATCTCGTATTCCTATCGATTAGGATGTATCGCAACGCGATATAGTTGTCCGAAGGTAGTTAGAATATATCGCGACACGATATATAATGTTAATGCGCGCTCGGCTTGTTCTTTTTCAATTCCCGGATATGCGATTGCGGAGTTCAGCCACGACTTCTTGTTCCAAAGCCTCCACCCGCCTCCGGTCGCAAGAAACCGAGCCATCGAGGCACTGGTGAAGACTGCGGTCGCGATTGGCCCGCGCAACATCCTGTTTTTCCTGACCGCTTAAACTCGTGGAGTTGCACTCGCCCATGGCTTCCAAACAAGTCTGCAAGTTGCGGTCGTGAGCGGCTTCGGCCACCTGTTGCTTTTCATGGGCATCGAGTTGCGTCTGGTCGCAATCGCCGGTGCCATCCAGGCAGGCCTGCAGATCACGCACGTGGGCGGCGCGAGCGACTTCCTGCTTCTCGTACTCGCTTAGTTGCGCAGAGCGGCAGTCGCCCATCCCATCCATACAGTTCTGAAAATTGCGGGAGCGGAGAAAACGACTAGCTTCATTGAGTTGCGCGAGATTTAGCTCCCGCTTGTCGCAATCCTGGAAGCCGTAAAAACAGCCGAGCAGATTGCGGTCCTGGTTCGCTCGTTGCACGGCGTGGCGCTCGGCGCCACTGAGGGCGGTTTGATCGCAAGTGGAAAATCCGTCCAGGCAATCCTGAAGGACTTGCGCATGTGACGATGGCGGGGACTGCGCAGCGGTGCGCAAGGGCGGAAGAATGGTCAACATGAGGGCAACGGGAATGAAGCAGCGAAAACAAAGCATGATGGCCTCCAAGCTTGCCCTGCGCGAGAGGCGTGGCCAAACAACTTCTGAGGCGCACTTGGCGGCGCACCGGGCAGCGGATTTCGGAAGTACAGCAAGGGCAACCAGGGGATAAACGGCCTTCCCCGGTGGCAGCCTTGCGTTGCCGCAGCGAATGTATCGTAGTACGATACAAATAAGAAAGCAACACTTTTTCATTATATCGCATCACGATATAATGGAGCTGCTAGTGAGCCTCCCGGCTGGGATGACCGGCAACGGTCATGGGAGGCGGGCCGAAGCGGCGCCAGGCAAGACCTCCCTCACCTGGCTCCGCGCTTGAAACACCAGAAGCGGTGATCCACGCCCATGCCGGAATCACCCGAATAAAGGAGAATCCCCAAAATGCGAACTAGAGGTTTATCGGTCGCAATGTTGTTTTCGGCCATCAGTTATTTCTGTGTGTATTCCGCTTTTGCGCAGCCCTCACAAGAAACGGGCAAATTAAAAATTCACGTTGAGCCTAAACAAGCGTACGTGTTCGTGGATGGCAAGGCGATTCGGGACGGCAGTCAAACAATCGAACTCGCCGCCGGCGAACATAAGGTAGAGGTCACCAACTATGGATATGTATCGCAAATCAAAAACGTGCATGTGGGGGCCGGCGAAAGCACGGAACTGCGTGTGAACCTGCAGTCCTCCGGCGACGTGGTGGCCGGGCCCTTCGCCGACATTGAGTTCAAGGGCGATCCGAGGGCGGCCGTGCTACTGAACGGCGCCACACCTGCATATTTCGTAGGGCATGTCGATGAGTTCAATTGGAACTGGATCTGGCATCAGCGCTTGCTGGTGAAGCCCGGAACATACCAGGTGACCGTCACGCACGAGGGAAACACGATCTGGTCCGGGCCGGTGACCGCGAAGGCCGGCGAGCAGGTGACGGTGTATCTCGACCACAATGGGGAAATGAAGACGAAGGAATGGAAAGAAGGGCTGACGATGCAGCCGCAACCGCGCTTTCACGCCGGAATTGCCAGCGCGACGGTGCCGGTGGCACCGGTAACCGCGCAGTTGCAATCGCAGGCCACAAGTTTAAGTTGTGGACAAGGCACAGACATAACGTGGAAGTCCGCGGATGCGGCGGAGGATTCAATTGCCGGAATCGGAGAGGTGCCAGTGCAAGGAGACCGACGCGTAACGCCCACGCATGATACGACATACGTGCTAACGGCCAAAGGTCCTGGAGGCGAAGCGACGCAGAGCGTGACGCTACAGGTAGACGCGACGCCGACAGCCAGCGTGGCGCTGAGTCAGCCCGAGGTCCGGTACCACCAAATTGGTGACAAAGTTGTGGAGCAGGATACCGCCACCGTGAAGTGGTCCGCTTCGAACGCCAGCTCCACCATGGTGGCGCCATTCCAAAACACCGCGACGAGTGGAAGCCAGACGGTTACCGCTGCTCCCCGGCAAACAGGTTTAGGCCCGATCAACGAAACGCGAACCTATTCGATCACCGCCACGAACGCCTGCGGCGGAACCACCACCAAGACGGCGACCCTGCACGTTGTAGGCTCCATCGACCCACCACCATCGGCCACCTTGCTCAGCGTTTTCTACCCGACCGCCTATCCAACGCAGCGCCATCCAGAGATCGGTCTGCTGGCGGACGAGAAAATGACCCTCGATAATATCGCCACGCAATTCAAGAACTTCGGTGTTTACGAACAGCATGCAAGCTTGGTGGTCGTGGGATATGCCGACGTGCGCGGTCCGCGCAAATACAATCAGGCCCTCAGCGAGCGTCGCGCCGCCCTAATCAGGAACTATCTGGTCGCCAAGGGAGTTCCGACGGACCAAATCACAATCCGCGCGGAAGGAAAAGACCAGCAACTCGACGAAAAGACGGCTGCCACGCTGCTGTCAGAAGAAAATTCCAAGCCGGCGACGTGGATGGTCAAGAACAAGAAAACAACATGGCTCGCCTACAATCGCCGCGCCGACCTCGTTCTTGAGCCGACGAGCCAACAATCCGTAAGGGCCTATCCAACGGACGCTCCGGATGCGCGGATCGAATGGGAGCGGCCACGACCGGCGCTGAAGAAAGTCGAACTGCTGGCGAACTCGTCTCCGTCGGCCACCGTCCAGCAAGTGCGCGCCGGCTCCTCTGGCAACTGAACTGGAAATGACTTGATTTTTCACGGTGCCCCGCCGGTATCGGGGAAAAAGGAGAAAGCCATGCAAGAACAAATCGCAGTTAGGCAGGGAACGTCGGAACCGCCGATTGTAATTAAGACCACAGGCTTGAGCGTCGAGGCCAAGGAGATGCTCGACGCTATCGCCCGGCGGGCCTACGAAATATTTGAGACGAAAGGGAGAATGCGAGGGCACGATCTGGAAAACTGGTTTGAAGCGGAGTCCGAGCTGTTTGAGCGAACCCCTATCGATGTAAAGGAGTCGCCCGAGGGTTTGACCCTTCTCGCCGATGTGCACCACTTTGCGCCTAAGGAGCTGGAGGTGGACCTCGAACCCCGGCGGGTGACGATTATCGGCAGGCACCAAACCCAAGCCGAGCGAAAAACCGGCGCTAGAGTTGAGTCGGAGAAACGCACGACTCAATTGCTTCGCACTCTGCAGTTGCCCCTGGAGATCGATACGCAACACGCAACCGCGCGGCTCACAGGAGGAGTGCTCGCTTTGGATGTAAAGAAAGCGGCCGCCGCGAAAGAAAAGGGAGCACCGGCTGGAGCGCGAAGCGGCAGCGCGTGAAGAAGGCAGCGACCTGATCCGCTACTTTCACCCCGCCCGTCAATCGTCTGCGACCGATTGACGGGCGCTGTATTTTCTTACTGCCTTCGATACTCGGTCAATGACGCATCGCCGTGAGAGCTTCCGCTTGTGAAGGCTCTTTTCAGTCTGCATGCTCACATCTTTTCCGCGTTGCCGAGTCCTGCGGGAACTACTGGCCGCCAAAATGGCTGCGAGAGCGGCGATGAGCGCGTGCTCACTTACGCGCGGTTCGTACAAACGCACGCCGTGAGCCGATCCACCAAACCCACGGCAGTGCGGTGCCGGAGTGTCAAACATCCGGCAAGCCGGCACCATGTTGAAGCTCTGAGAGGGTTGCTGCAGTCCTCACTTTGGGAAATGCAATCTCCCTAGCAGTAGCGTGTTGAACTACGAGCATTTTGGTGGGCGACACCTCAAGCGCCAATCGAGCGTTGGGACACCGATGGCTATGTACTTCCGAGGCGCTTCCTCGATAGCATGCGTGGAACGTTGATGGGACAAGCGAGGGGTTGGTTCCGTCGGGAGCGCTCCTATGCAGGCTGGAATTCGAAAGTCTTTCAAGATTCTCGCGCCGGGCAACTCCTTGCGTCGGAGGACCGCCTACAGTTTGGCTATCGTGCGGCTGATCCTTGCTCCAGTGATATTCATGGCTGTCTATTACCTCTTCCGGATGAGCTGGATCGTGGATCGTATCGTGAATGTGGACGCTCCGGCGGCGACGCTCGCTCAGCGGGCCTCCATCGAGATGCTCGAAGCACGGCGAGCGGAACGAGACTATTTGTTGCTTCACGAGCCGACGTATCTGGAAACAAATCGTGAGGCCGTCGACAAGATTCAGCGAACCCTGGAACAAATCCGAAGCCTAGAAACGGATGAACAGAGCGGCGTGCAAAGGGCCACCGAAGCACTCGCTCTCTATCGCCAGCAGTTTGCGGCGGCGGTAACCGCTTCGCAGCGGACCGGGCCAGAAACGTCGGACCGCATCGGGGCCGTCGTGAAAGCGTATGAGCAGGACCTAGACGATCTTTTGAAGAAATCCAGACGCACCAAACGAGAACAGCTCATGGACGAACTTCGTAAGCGCGTTGACTCGTTTGATGCTCAAATATTCGAGACCTTTCAGGAAGAAAATCCGGACCTGCAGCGGGTGACGGACGATCTGCAGAGTTCGAGTCAGGAGATCCTGGAACAAACGTCCGAGCTGGAATCGTTGAATTGGGCTCGCGTCGAAAAAGATCACACCAAGGCCGGCGGGCTGATCCGTCAGGCGAAATGGGCTCTGGGGATTGTTTCGGCTCTGACGCTGCTCGTTAGCGTGTGGGTTAGCTACATTTTGCCGCGACAGGTCATCAAGCCCTTGCTGAGTTTGAAGGAAACCATCGATCATGCGGCGGAAGGGAACTATGCCATTGATTTTGACGTCCAGGGGAAGGGCGAGATCGTCGATCTCGTCGAGAGCTTGAGGCGCATGCTTGCGTCCGTAAGACAAAAGGCGTCTACCTGAAAGGTTCTCCAGGGAACGTGAAGATCGAAGCGATGGAGTGGCAGCGACTATTTCTGCTGAGATCCCGGGGACATAAAAGCTGACTCCAGATGAAGCGAGAAGCTCTGGAAAAAATCAACCGTCAGGCCAATGAAATGCCTTTGGATTCTGGCACAGCAATGGTGCAGTGAAATCTATTTGGCACAGTTTTGGCACAGTGGAAGGCCAATTTGAAAGCATGGAGCAATGTTTTGTTGGGAAGTGCTTTATAATCTTTAGGTACTTCATGTCGGGGCGTAGCGCAGCCTGGTAGCGCGCCTGCCTTGGGCGCAGGAGGCCCCCGGTTCAAATCCGGGCGCCCCGACCATTTTACTTTCCGTACTTCCGAAGCGCGCCGGCCATCGTATTCCTTCGCGGCCATTTGGTTGCGCATTGGAATGCAGGGTATTGCGAGCATAACGAACAAGTGGTCGCCCGTAACTTGCGTATATGGCGCAGGTGGCGAAACGTCGGAGAATCCCCGATTGCGAACCCATGGTTCCCCTTACGGTTGGCATATACAGGCCATGATTTAGTTTACCAGCATATGAATTTCGATCTCACGTTTTGGAAGTTCGTGCTACACTCCGCCCTAATTCAATTGGCGGTGCGCGTCCCGTCTGCACTTACGTCGATGGAGGGCTGGTCGAATTACCATGAGTGAATTGAGTCGTACCGGCGTCTCGATTGATTCGGAACTGCTGGAACGTTTTGACCGTTTCATCGAAATCCAGGGCTATCAAAATCGCTCGGAAGCGGTGCGCGACTTAATTCGCGATAGGCTCGTGTCCACCGTAGTGCTAGCACCGAATACAGAAGTGGTAGGCACGGTCACGCTGATTTACGATCATCACAGTCGACTTTTGCCAGAAAAACTGGCGGACATCCAGCATCTGCACCACACCGAAATCATTTCCACGGTTCACGCGCACCTGGACCACGATACTTGTCTCGAAGTTGTCGTTGTAAAAGGCAAGTCCAAACTGGTTCAAAGGCTTGCCGATCTGCTCATTAGCGCGAAGGGCGTGCAGCATGGAAAGCTGGTGATGAGTTCTCCCGCGGTTGGTCATCTCCCGAAGAAACATAACCACAGATAGGAAGAGGCAAGTAGGTGATTTCGCCCTTACCAGCAGCGCCGAGCATTGCCATCAAGTGTTACGATTGCAACATTCGTAGCACTATGGTGAGACCATCCAAAACAGATAAAGACAAAAACCTGCAATCGTCAACATCCAAGTGGCCCACGCTAGCGTATCTCCTAATCTCCGGGGGATGTGTCTGGGCAGCGTTGGGGTCCAAACCGTCTTGCCGCTATAAGTATGGAGCGGTTCGAACATGAAGGCGAAGAAATCACTGTGTTTCCTTAAGGCAGCTGTCAGGACAACTTTCGGCGAGATTAAGCCGACGAATCCCCGTTCAAGAACCAGACGAAATGCTACAAGGAAATATGGGCTGAGTGTCTGTGTAGTGTTTCTAATTTGTTCAACGGTTTTGGCTTCGTCGTGGGCAGCGGCAAACGGGAGCCTCTCGGGAACGATTACGGATCCGAGCGGAGCTGTAGTGCCCGGCGCGATGGTTACATTAATCAACACCGCATTGCGGACGGAATTCTCGGCAATTTCGGATGCGCGCGGATTCTATTCGTTTCCGACGATTCCGGTTGGTCACTACGATCTCAGAGTTGAGGCCGCAGGATTCAAAACACAAGAGAAAAAGAACCTGACCATCGACACCGACGCAGCGCTCAAAATAGATGTGGCCCTACAGATAGGCCAGCGGAGCGAGACGGTAACGGTAGTGGCCACCGAGGCGGCGACTGAAGCGCAAGTCGAGACCGCGGCAACTAGTTTGGGCGAACTCGTAACGGGCAAACAGATGACCTCCCTGCCTTTGAACGGGAGGAGCTATACCGACCTACTTCCAAACCAGCCGGGCGTGGCGCCAATATCCACGTTGCTTCCCAATTCCGTG
The DNA here is from genome assembly GCA_963838265.1 of uncultured Acidobacteriota bacterium. Lineage (GTDB taxonomy): Bacteria > Acidobacteriota > Terriglobia > Acidiferrales > UBA7541 > Acidiferrum. The sequence continues at coordinate 152,450 of CAWIQN010000012.1, read as the reverse complement.
ATTATGGCGGGAGTGACCGGCGGTCTCTCACCATCGGGCGATTTGAATCCGGGCAATCTATCGATCGACGGGCAGCGAGAATCTTCGAACGGCTTCATGGTGAACGGAATCGATGTCCAGGAGCACATGAATGGCGGAACGTCGATCGTGGCGAACTTGGACTCAATTGAAGAATTCAAAGTGCTGACGAATAATTTCGATGCGGAATACGGCAACTATAACGGTGGTATTGTGACCGTGGTTACCAAGTCCGGCAGCGATTCCTTCCACGGCAATGCGTTTGAATTTCTGCGCAATACCGATCTGGATGCGCGCGGGTACTTCGATCTGACTCGGGCGACGTTTCAACAGAATCAATTTGGCGGGACGCTCGGCGGGCCGGTAAAGCACAAGAAGGTGTACTTTTTCGGAGACTACCAAGGCACGCGAACGAATGAAGGGGTAGAAACGGGAAAGATCACCGTTCCGTCCGCGCAAGACCGCATGGGGAATCTGTCCGACACGGCATCTTCGCTAACGGGAGACGTAAGCGGAAGTTACCTGGCAAGCCTACTCACGCAAAAACTGGGTTACACAGTTTCCGCGGGAGAGCCTTACTACACGGCGGGATGCACGAGCGCGACGTGCGTCTTTCCGAACGCCATAATTCCCCAGAGTGCGTGGTCGGCGCCGGCTCTGGCGCTTTTGAAGTACATCCCGTCATCGAATATCAGCGGGACACAATTTTCCACCTCGGCATATCCGCAGATCGTGAGCGACGACAAAGGCTCCGGGCGAATCGACGCCAATACGCGTTTCGGTCAGCTCTCCGCATACTATTTTATCGACCAATATAACCTCGATAATCCCTATCCCGGCCAGCAAGGCGGGGCAACCGTACCCGGCTTTGACGCGCTGACTTTCGGGCGGGCGCAACTTTTCAGCTTTGGAGACGCCAAGGTTTTGGGCAGCGGCAATGTCAATGAACTGCATATCGGGTTCCTGCGTAACAGCAATGTGATTGGCCAACCGAAGGGTGGCCTCGGGGTGAGTTCGGCGTCGCAAGGTTTCGCGGCGCCACCGACGGGCATCGTGATTCAGGCGCCGCAGTTTGAAGGCGTGGAGAACATCGTTTTCCCAACCCTGACTCTGGGCGTTCCGATCACCAATGAAACGCAGTGGAACAACACGCTGTATCTGAGCGACACCTACTCGAAGGTGATCGGCACGCAAACTCTCAAATTTGGCGGCCAGTTCCACGTGGACCAGGTGAACGAGCATCCCAACGCCACCTTCAACGGCACATTCAACCTTGATGGCACCGAGACGGGCTCGGCGTTTGCCGATTTCCTTATCGGCGTGCCCAGCAATTTCACGCAATCCTCCGGCCAGCCCTTCTACTTAAGAAATCACTACGTGGGGCTTTTTGCGGAAGACAGTTGGCGAGTGCGCAGCGACGTGACCTTTAATTTCGGGCTGCGCTGGGATTACATTCTGCCGTTTTCGGAGAAATACAACGAAATACAAACCATCATCCCGGGAAGGCAGTCGGTACTTTTCCCGAACGCACCAGGGGGTCTGGTGGTCCCCGGCGACCCGGGAATACCGAGCACGATTTCACCGGCGAAGAAGGATAACTTCGCCCCGCGAATAGGTTTGGCGTATGCACCAAAATTCGATCATGGAATACTGGAAAAAATCTTTGGCAGCGGCGGAAAGAGCAGCATCCGCGCGAGTTATGGAATTTTCTATACGGAATTTCCGGGAATTTCGGCGGGGGTGATGTATGCCGTTCCGCCGTTTGGCTTTAACTATCTCACTCCCGCGCCGCCGCTTTTCGCGACACCCTTTATCACCGCGCAGGACGGAGTTCAGAACACCAATCCGTTTCCATTAACGTTTCCTCCGCATGGTGTGTCGCAGGCGAATCCGGATACCTCGTTTGATTTTTCCAGCGTCATCCCCATCGCCGCCGATCCGTACTTCTACTACCGCAACAGCGTTCCGTACACCGAGGATTACCTGCTTTCGTTGCAACGGCAGATCACCGCGAGCACGCTGCTGACCGTGAGTTATGTGGGAAATCAGGGGCATCACATACTCGCGGTAGTTTCGACCAACCCCAGCAACCAGGCACTGTGTCTCAGTCTGAGCCAACCAAGCGAGGTGGCCGTCGGAAGCCCCGTCTGCGGCCCATTCGGCGAAGACGCGCGGATTACCAGCGCCGCTGGACAGGTATATCAGGGAACGCGTGTCGGCCTGGGCCCCAACTATGGTGAGGACACCGCGCAAAGAACTATCGCAAATTCAAACTACAATGCACTTCAGACGAATCTGCGCTATGTGGGAAGAAAGTCTGACTTTCTGGTGGGATATACCTACAGCAAGTCGATCGATCAAGGCTCGAATCTTGGAGAACAGCTCAATCCGCTGAACCCCCGCGCCACTCGCGCGATCTCGGCTTGGGACATGAAGCACAACTTTGTGGCGAGCTACAAAGTGTATCTGCCTTTCGACGAGCTGTTCCGCCGGAATAATCGCCTGACGGAAGGATGGAGCATCTCCGGCACTACCCGTTTCAGTACTGGGCTTCCGGTGACTTTGTATGACGATTCGGATGATTCGCTACTCGGCGCGCTGGGCAACGGCATTAACAATTACCTGCTGGATACGCCGAACTACAACGGCGGTCCGCTCGATATCAATACCAACCCGAGAAATGGACGGCCGGCGTTCAATACGTCGGCGATAACTCCGGAGGGACAAGGCGTCAATGGAAAGCCGGTTCTTGGCGTACTAGGAAATGCGAGCCGGCGATTCTTTTACGGACCCGGAATCAGCAATTTCGATATGACGCTCGCCAAGCAGCTGCGAATCACCGAGTCGAAAGCGTTTGAATTTCGGCTGGAAGCGTTCAACGTCTTCAACCATGCGCAATTCTACGGGCCCGCAGCGGTGGACGGCGAAGTGAATGACCCCAATTTTGGCCAAATCGTGAGTGCGGCGGCCCCGCGCCTGGTACAGCTGGCCACGAAATTTACTTTTTAGAACCCACGGAACCGGCGCTACAAATACTTAACCAGCACCACCTCGTTGCGCGCCTCGTTGTACACCAATTCATCGATCATCTGCTGCGTCATCATGATGCCCAAACCGCCGGGGCGTAGCCCCTTGGCTTCTCGCGCTTTAGTATGAGCGAGCGGATCGTCTTCCGGATTGTTCACCGCGGCGTGCGCCAGCTCTTCCATGCGAAAGCCAGGGCCGGGATCGTCGATACGATACATCAGCATGCGCTTGGTGCGAATAAACGATATGCGTACTTTAAGGTTGGGATCGAGGCGCCCGCCCCATTCCACGGCGTTGTTTAGCAATTCGCGAAACGCAAAGCCTACGCTTTCACGCAACTCGGCGGGCAAATCCGATTCGAGCCGCACCAGGAAACTTTGCACCCGGCTGACCACCGAGCGGTCGCAAGGCACCAGCAACTCCACCCAATGCGGTTGCGCCGAGAGCACTTCTATCGCCGGGCATTCCGGCACCGCGGCCAAAGCGTCGCGCACCAATTCCAGCAGCATCTGCGCCTCGACGGGCTTGGCGATGAACTGGTATACCCTTCCGCGCAGCGCTCCCAGCAACGTCTCCGGAGTTTGATCCGAAGTCATGATCACAATTTTTGGAATCTGCGGTTCTTTTTGCAGGCGATTTAGGAGGTCCAGCCCGCTCATGCGCGGCATCCACACGTCCAGCAACAGCAGATCGAACTTATGTTTTTTCAGGGCCTTTAACGCCGCCTGCCCATCGTTGACGGTGGTGACAGTGTAGTCATTCGCCTTCAGAACGCCGCTGAGCATCTCGCGCGTGGTGGCATCGTCGTCGCAAATCAGAATATTGGGCATCGGCTATTTCGAAAGCGACACTCTAACGAGCACCCCGTGGCAGACTCTAACGCTTAATGCGTTTCTGCCGGCGCCGCACGCCCGCCTTGCCCTTGCCGGATGGTGACCCCGTTCGACTTGCTTCCCTTGTGTATCCTCTCAGTTTTTTCTCTAAAATGACAATCTGTTCTTCAAGCTGCTTCAGCCGTTCTGCCGCACCAGAAATCTGGCTCTGGCGCCCCATGTTCTGCAGCTCTTCCGCAAGGTGCCGAGCCTCTGCCGCCCCGAAAATACTAATCGAGCCTTTGAGCGCGTGAGCCGTGGCTGCGAGCGCCGCGGCATCTTTGCGGGCCAGCGCGTGGCGCAACAGCGCTATTTTCTTCGGGTAGTCCTTCAGGAAGATCTTGATCATGCGCTTTAGCAGGTCCACGTCGCCGCCCACGCGCTGCAGCAAGCCTGCCGCGTCATCGCCGGCCGCGTCACGGGCCACCGCGGGCGACGAAACCGCCGTGGCGGAATCCGGCGTCGAAAATGCCAGCCGCGCCATCGCCTTGTTTAAGTCCTCGAAATGAAAGGGTTTGCTGAGGCAGGCATCCATTCCCGCCTGCAGAAGCCGGCGTTGGTCGGCGTCTGTGTTATTTCCGCTGAGCGATAGCAGGAGCTGATGCTTGCCGCTTACTTTCTCTCCAGCGCGAATGCGCCGGGCGGTTTCCGCTCCGTTCAATCCCGGCATCTCGTCGTCCAGCAGCACCACATCGAACCGCCGACCAGAAAGCACGCGCAACGCCTCCTGTCCGCTGTCGACGGCCACCACTTTATGGCCCAGCCGCGTCAGCAACAATTCCGTCAGCTCGCGAATCGCGGAATCGTCGTCCGCCAGCAGCACCTCTAAGGAGGCCGAAGGATTCGGCTGCCGGAGTTCGGCGGCCACCGGATCGACCTCTTGCGGATTGCCATCGTTCCGGCGCACCCTTGCGCCCATTCCGCCCACTGCGTCCGTCGCTTTCGTCGTCCCCGTCACGTTGTTTGCGCCCGTTGCATTCGTCACGTTCGTTGCAGTCGTCGCGTCCACCGCAAGTTCCGATCCCTCGCGCGTTGCTACATCACGTTTCAAACTTTCACCATCGCGCTTCACGCCACTCTGTTCCTTGCCGACCAATAAACGAAACCAAAAACGTGCTCCCCTGGGGACCACCGCTTCGCATCCGATCGTGCCGCCCCAACGCTCCACGGTGATACGGCAGAAATATAATCCCAATCCGGCTTTTCCACCGCCTTCCTTACCTTTCGCGAAGAGTTTGAACGCCTCCGCCGGCTGAAAATCCTTTGGGAAGCCTGGGCCTTGATCTTCCACATAAATTTTCAGAAACCGCCCCTCTTCCTCAATGCCGATGGTAACCACCGAGCCGGACGGCGCGTAGCGCAGCGCATTCTCCACCAGATTGGAGAAAATTCTTTTCAGCCGCGTGAATTCACCGATTACCGGCCATCCCGACCGGCTGCGCAGCCGCGGATCAAGCCATAGCGTAATGCCTTTGGCTTTAAACGTTGGTGCGAACGCGGTTACCGTCTCGCGCGCGCACGTCAGCACATTTGGCAATGCTGCGGTTCCGCCACTCGGTTCGATGCCCTCCTGCAAATCGGCGGAAAAAGCTTTAAGCACTTCGCGAATCATCTGTTCCTGCTGCTCGGATTGTTGAATCCCCACTCCCACCAACTGTTTGACGCGTGGCGAGCCTTCTTCCAAGCCGAGAATCTCAAAACAGCCGCGCATCGCGGTGAGTGGTTGTGAAAGATCGTGAATAATGCAGTGCAACAGAATCTCTTTCTTCTGTACTTCCTTGCGCAGACGTTCGTGCACCAGGAGGCCATCCCGCGCGGTCTGCAGCACGCGAGTTCGTTCCGCAAAAGCCTCGGGTTGACTTTGTATCGAGAGCACGCGCTTATCGTCAATCGTCAGCGCCAGCGCTTGCAGCGGAATTTCGCGAATCGCTCCCAGCTCCTCGCGGCTGCGTTCGATCCAGTCTCCCGAGGGCAACGCTCCGGCGGCTCGCGACTCCCAAAACGCTTCTGCGTCGGTCAAGAATCCTTCGAGGAACGGCGAATCGTCCCCCAGCCGTAACGATTTTTTCTCCGTCTCCGGCAGGCGCCAGATCTCCGCAAACCACTCGGGCGGCTCGGCCAGCAAACAAAACTCTCCGCCGCCGAGGTATTCGCACAAGGCGTAACCCTGGTGCTGAAGAAATTCCTGGAGGGTTGGCGACATGGTCAGAGCAGCATCTTCGCAGTTAATTTGCTGAAAGCTTCCTCAACGCCTTCACCCGTCTTGGCGCTGGTATGAAGAATGTCCCATCCGCGTGCCACCAGCCCTTCTTGCCACGCGGGTTCCATCTCCCACTCAGAGCGGCGATCGCTTTTGTTGATCAGGAGGACAAACGGCTTCGCGCCGAGCTCCTGCCGCATTTCCTGTTCCAGCGCTTCGGCTTTCGCCAGCGTCGCGGCGCGCATGCCATCGGCCACCAGCAAATAGCCGAAAGCTCCGCGCAGATAGGTCCAGCGCATTTTCTGGAATTCGTCGTCGCCGGCTAAATCCCACAGCACCAGCTTCACTTCATTTTCTCCCGCGTGGACAATCTTGTTGTCTATTTTTACGCCCACGGTCGTTAGGTAGGTATCCGAGAAAATGCCTCCGACGTAGCGGCGAACCAGGCTGGTCTTTCCCACCGCAAAGGATCCGAGCATGCAGACTTTTTTGAGCAGCATGGCGGACTAGGGCGTTGCAGGAGTTGCGTTTGCTGATGAACCATGTGGCGGCGCAGCGAATGCCGTGCTAGCAGCGCTGGGAACCGCGGTGATGCGAAACGTCACGCTGCGATTATATTGCCGGGCTTCTTCGTTCTCTTCTTTTCGTAGCGGCTCCGCCGACGCCACACCACGGCTGCGCAGCGCTGCGCGCGCGATTCCGTCGCGCGTCAATTGATACAGCACACGGTCGGCGCGGCTTTGGCTCAGCGGAATATTCGTGGATTCCTCTCCCGAGCTATCGCTGTGCCCCACGATGTCCACTTCCACGTTCTTGCGCAGCAATTGCGCTTTTTCGAACAGCGACTTGATCTGCGGCGTCAACCGGCGCAGCGTCTCCAAGTCCTCGGGCGTGGGCGTAGCGCTGCTCAAGGGAAAACGAATGATGGCCACTTGCACTACGTTTTGCAGACGATTGAATTCCGCCTGATCGGTATCGGTCAGCTGCGAAAAATCCACGCTGCGAATCCCCGGCAACAGTGGCGCGCGATTGCGCACCTCGGTCTCCCAAATCGTGGACGCTTCGCCCTCCGCCCGCAGCACGCCATCAGTCACCTTCAGGTTTACTCCCGAAGGAGGATGGAGCAGCGCGGACGCGCGTTTATCCAGAATAGCGTCGTCCATCGCGTAATACGGCGCCCAATGGAAAGCGGCGTCACGTTGGTCCAGCCCCGCGGTACTCAGCAGCGTCTGCGGGTCCACAGCCAAGGGATCGCGCAATCCGCGAATCTCGTAGCGCCCGTGTTGCCGTTCGAAGTCCGTCACCACCAGGCCCGGCTCGCCTCGCAGCGTCTCAACGAATTGCCCCCAGCGATGATTTTCCCAGGCGCGATACGACCACCAGCCCGCCAGCACCGCAAGCACGACCCCGGCAAAAACCAGCGCATAAGACCTCGGCTGGCTGCTCTGCTTTTCTTTGTACTGAAATTCCAAACAGCGCGACAAATCCTCTGTAGCGCGAGCAAACGGTCCAGTATCCCCTTGAAATCGTTCCATCTGCGACGCAAAATTTCGGTGAATATGTTCCAGCGTCTCCGCCATGCGCTGACGATAATCCGGCGGTGGAATCCCGCGAATCACCGCGGCTAGAATGGCGTAAGGGCCGTCCTCCACCCAGACTTCCATCTCCCCGACATTGATCTTTTGCAGAATCTCGCCCTTCGCGCTGTGAAATGAATCGCGCACGAAATCCTGAATTGCCGAAAGCATTCCGGAAACCAGGCTGGCGTCCTGCATGGCCACGGCTGGCGCCACCGCATGCGCCAGCGGCAATCCCGTTTTCTTGTGAATCAGAAACACCTGCTCCACGCGAAACACCAGGCTATGCAGCAGGATAATCTCGGAAAACGAACGCCCCGTACGCAGCGCTTCAATCCGCCACTGCACTCCGCGCAGCGACAAGCTGTGATCCATCGCTTCGTTGAACGAATCAAAAAATGAACGCAGCGTCTGCAGAATGGACCGCCGGATCGCCGGCCCCATCACCGGGAACAGCGCGTCCGCCAGCGTCCCGGGATCTTTGCGCACCGATTCGCGCAGCGCCTCTTCCACCGTGGGACGCAGCGCCTCTCCTAACGCCTCTTCCCCGCCCTCCTGCCTTCGTAGATGAATCGCTTCCGGAAGCACCGCGCTCAAATCGCTGGTGCGCAGCTCCGCATTTTCCACGCGCTCGCGCAAACGAGCCAAATCCTCTTGCTCGGGCGCAAGAATCAAGTGGCGTAACTCTTCAAAGGAGCCGTCGCTGCCGGACGAAACTTCCTCGTCCGGATCCAGCGGCAAGCGGAAGATTGGCTCTTCGGGCATAGGCAAGTTAGCGTCGCCTCGCGTCTAGGGCCGTGCGGTGGGGGAGCCGCACGATCAGCGTCTATTTCTCCGGCAGCTCGAGCTCGCCCTTCAGGCGCAGCCCCAACTCGCTGAACATGTCGCCCAGCGTTTCCCGGTCCGTCTTTTCGTGGCGCAGCGTTTCCACTTCGCGTTCCAGCGCCGCTTCCATCTCCGTTTGCGCTTTGCGGATTTCGTTGCCCAGCGCTTTCGATTGATCGAGAATGCGCGAGCGCAAATCGCCCTGCGCGCTGGAAAGCTGTTCCTCCAGTTGCGAAAGTTTTTTCTCCAGGTTCTTGGCGTTATCCCGCGTCTCCCGCGTCAACTCTTTCAACGCGTCGGCGCGCTCGGTCTTCTCGGTCTTCAGGCGCTGACCCAGGGCCTCGATCTCTTGCTGCACAAAGGATTCCAGCGAATCAAAGCGTTTCTTCAGGTCGTCGCGCAAAGCATCCGAAGCTTTGGCCAGGCGCTCTTCGAGGCGCACAAAGCGCTTCTCGTAGTCGCGCATCTGCGAACCAAACAAAATATCGCGAATCTTGTCTACGTTTTGCCCTTCACGCACTTCGCCGTTGGCTACGTTTTTCTCTTCGCTATTAGCTGGCATGTTACTCCGACCTCTCTTTGTGGCTCGTACCCGCTTCCGAGGCATGGGGGGACACTACTACGTTTAACACCACCGCATCAAGCGCAAGAATGTCGTTGCGGGGCGGGTTTCGGCGCGCGAAAGCGATCGTCAACGTCACGACCGCCCTCTTTAGTAGCGACGCCCTTCAGGGCGTCAGCCGACGATGTGAGCCATCGATTGAGCGTTTGATTTGCTGATGGTTCGCCTTCTCAGCGCTGCTCTGCGTCCTCTGCGCCTCTGCGTTGAATTCTTTCCCTTCGTAGCGACGGGCAACCATCACCGTTCGACGCCCGTCCCCGCCCGCTTACGCACCACCTCCAGAATATCCCTCCCATACATCTCGATCTTCCGCTCCCCAATTCCCGAAACGCGCGCCAACTCCTGCAACGACCGCGGTTTCACCCGGCAAACCTCATCCAAGGTGGTATCGTGCATCACGATAAACGCCGGTATGTTCTGTCGCTTCGCCGCGGCGCGCCGCCATTCCCGCAAGTTGTCCCGTAGTCCGCCGTGTCCATCGCTTCTGGCCGACTCACCAGCACCGGCCGCGGCATTGCGCTCCGCCGGGGGTTCGTTGTCCGCAAAGGCTCGCTTGTTCTCTCCACGGTCGACGGGTGGCGCAGCGGACCGGGAGCGACGTGATTTCGACGCAGCGCCTCGCGCCGCTTTCAGGGGCAACTGCTTCTGCTCGTCTTTAAAAACCGCTTCGATGGCCGACCTTAGCCACTCCGGTCTTCCCACACAAAAATCGCAGGATCCGCACGATTTCCAATTTCTGATTTCCCCAAAATGCCTGCAGATGGCGTCGTGCCGGCACTCCCACCTTTCCGCAAAGCGCATAATTTCCTCATAGCGCTCCTGGGCTCTGGCTCTTTCTTCGGGATCCACAATGTTCCTGGCGAAATAATCCAATATCTGTTTGTCCCGCCACTGCCATAGCAAAACGCACTCCGAATCCAGTCCGTCGCGCCCCGCCCGTCCGGCTTCCTGATAGTACTGTTCAATCGATTTTGGCAGCGCTAGATGGATCACTGCGCGCACCGCCGCCTTATTAATCCCCAGCCCAAACGCATTGGTGCCCACCAATACCGGCACTTCGTCCGAACTCCACTGCTCCTGATGCCTGCTGCGGAGCTCTGTATCCATCTTTCCGTGATACCCCAGCGCTTCAATTCCTTCGCCTTTCAGCATTATCACGGTTTCTTCCACTCTTTTGATCGTCGAAGCGTAAATGATGACGGACTGCCCTTCATATTTCTTAAGTGCGTTCAGCAGCAGCACCTCCTGCTCTGCCCCCTTGCACTGTTTCACGATGTAACGCAGGTTCGGCCGGTGAAAGCTGGCGATATATTTATCCGGCTCGCGCAATTGCAGCTGCTCGATAATGTCGTGCCGCACGCGCTTCGTGGCGCTGGCGGTAAACGCCGCAATCGGCGCGTCCGCAAAATGTTTCCGCAACGCGCTCATCTGCCGGTACTCCGGCCGAAACTCGTGGCCCCACTCGGAAATGCAGTGCGCCTCGTCAATCGCAAAAAAGGAAATAGGAATGCTGCCGAGCCAATCAAGCGTGTCCTGGCGCGCCAGCCGTTCTGGCGACAGATAAAGCAGCCGGTACAGTCCGGCGCGCGCGGATTTAATAATCGTTGCTTGCTCGGCCGCGCTGAGCGAACTGTTCAGAAACGCCGAGGGAATGCCCATCAAGGAGAGCTGCGCCACCTGATCCTGCATCAGCGCAATCAAAGGAGAAATAACCACCGCCGTGCGTTCTGCCAGCAAAGCCGCCGGCAACTGATAACACAGCGACTTCCCCCCGCCGGTGGGCATAATCACGCACGTATCGCGCCCATCCAGCAAACTCCGCACAATCTGTTCCTGTCGCGGACGGAAGGCGTCGTAACCCCAATACCGCTTCAGCGCCCCCATCACCTCGTCCGGCGCAACCACCCTTACTCGATCAAACGGTAACCCCGGAGCAGCCTTGGACGAAGCCATCTTCGCAGTATAAGTTCCACCACCATCCCAGTCCACTCAGCGGCCTACCACCGCCTTTGTAGCGGCGCAGCATGCTGCGCCCCAGCTTGCCCCGGAGGTAAGCGCGGATCGCCGTAACCCGCCTAATTTGGCCCTGCACGTTCACGGGAACGGATTAAACGGAATCTTCCCCGCTCCGATCCCTGGTGCCTGGCTACCTCGCACTTTTCTGTTCGCTCTACGAGCCCCGACCCAGGCCTTTCTTTTCCACGGACATTTTCGCATTCCTCCTATGCAAATTTCTGTTCTCCAACGTGCACTAAAATCGCCTCGCCGCCTCAGCAACGTCTCAGCAACGAAACCAACGCCCCACCAATCAACCCCGCTCCAACTAGCGTCAAACTCCCAGGCTCCGGCATCGGTGTCGATCCGTCACCGCCACCCGCTCCGCCACTCCCCGAACCACCACTCCCGCTCCCAGGCGTACAGTCACCACCGGTCGGCCCACCTGGAATCGTCACCCCGCACGGCGGCAACACAAATCCCACACTTTTCCAGGTTCCCTGATCCCCGTCAATTTCGCTCGATTCCAATCTCTCTGGCGGCACAAGGCCGCTGCAATTCGAGTCACCATAGATCGTACTGGCGTCAAAGGGGCCGTTTAGCCCCGACGTGTTCAGCTGCTCGCATTGGCCGGACGGCAAAATGTTGTCCAATACAATTTGCCAGACGTCGATCGCTCCGGCGGAGTTCACCCCCACCTCGAACACCCGAATGCTGCTGTTCAGCGGTGTGAATGTTACAGCGCCGTCGGTAAAACTATAAGTGTTCGGATTCACGTCAAAATTGTCGGCGTCAGCCGGATACGTCAAGGGCGCGGATAGGGTGAACGAACCGCTAATGCTGCAGCGCTCCGGGCATGTTGTAAATGTTGTGTCTATAGCGGCTTGGCCATCAAATTCGTTGAAGTTGTTGCCCGCATACGAATACGTCACGAGCTCGTCGGCAGACGCCACCGGCGCGCTCATCGTAGCAAACAGCCCGACAAGACCAAGAACGATCGCCAAACATGCCACAGCCCTTACATGTCTAAAAATCATGATATAAACCTCTCTCCCGGGTAGCTTGTGAAACGCGACTCTCAAACGCGAGCGTGCGAACGTGCTCGGTATCTCGCAGATACCGCCGTCTCGTCCATAGAGGAAAGATGAGTGAAGTTTGGTAAAAAGATGAGGGTCCAAGCCGCTGATTTAACGTAATTTGTGCCCGCTAGTACGGTCAAAACGATATAGTCATAGATACGAGTTCGCGCGTCCCCCGACCCTTGACCCATGCCCCAACCGCTGCCCACCTACCGTTTCGGCCCTTACGAACTGCGCACACAGTCCCGCGAACTGTTCAAAATTGGGAAGCAAGCTACGCCTCCGCCCCCAGTCCTACCAGGTTCTTCAACTACTCGTCGAACACGCCGGCGACGCCGTTAGTCGCGAGGAACTGAATCGCACCTTGTGGCCAGACGCCACGATTGTCGACTTCGAACTCGGCCTGAACACCTGCATTAAGGAGCTGCGCGGCGTGCTCTCCGATTCGGCCACCGAGCCGCGTTATATCCAGACGCTCCCCAAAGTCGGCTATCGCATGATCCGCACGGTATACCCGGAACAGGTTTTCGCTACCGAAGGAGCCACTGTCGGTGCCGATGAGGAATCGCCAGAGGTTTCGGCTCAGCCATCCATCCCAGCCGCTTCGCGGTCCAGATCGCGTATGTGGCAATCGCTCGCCGCAACCGCCGTCGCCCTCGCGCTGCTTGCTTCGCTCGGATACGTGCAATGGTCACGCTCTCGCCGCGTTGTGCAAGCTCCACCCGCGCGCACCATGCTCGCCGTCCTGCCCTTTGAAAACTTAACCGGCGACCCAAACCAGGATTATTTTAGCGACGGCCTCACCGAAGAAATGATCACCCAGCTCGGGCGCCTCGATCCGCAGCATCTCGGCCTGATCGCACGGACCTCCGCCATGCACTACAAAAACGATCGCCAAGGTTTGGCGGACGTCAGCAAGCAATTGGGCGTGCAATATGTCCTGCAAGGCAGCGTAAGGCGGGACGCCGGTAAAGTCCGCATTACCGCCGAACTAATCCAGACCAAAGATGAGACCCACCTTTGGTCACAGGAATACGATCGCGAACTGAGCAGTCTCCTGGCGTTACAGAGCGAAATTGCGCAGGAAATCGCGCACGAAATAAAAGTTACGTTGCGTCAGGGCGCGGGTGAGCCATCCGGCAGAGTCTCGGCTGCGGCGCTTTCACCGAACACCTATCAAGCCTACGATTTGTACCTCGAAGGCCGTTACTTCTGGAGCAAGCGCACGCCAGAGGGATTGCAACGCGCCGCTGAGTACTTCCAGCAGTCCATCGATAAAGACCCCGCCTATGCCCGTTCGTATGCCGGTCTGGCGGATACCTACGCGCTCATGAGCGCCTACGGCGTGGCTGCGCCAAATGTATCCACACCGAAAGCGCGCGCCGCCGCTCAAGCGGCTATTAAATTAGACGATCATCTGGCCGAGGCCCACGTCTCTCTGGCCGTCATCGCGCAAAATTACGATTGGGATTGGCGCGCCGCGGAAAAAGAGTATCGCCGTGCTATTGAACTCGACCCAAACTACGCCACCGCTCATCACTGGTACGCCGAGTATCTGGCGCTGACGGGGCGATTCGATGAAGCCTTCGTGGAAATTGAGCGCGCTCGCCAACTGGACCCACTCTCGCTAATCATTGCCGCCGATCGCGGCGCTATCCTCTATTTTTGCCGACAATACGATCTCGCGATTGCGCAGTTCCGCTCTGTTCTCGAAATGGAGCCGGGATTCCCACGCGCCCACCTGGTGATCTACGCATACGTGCAGCAAGGAAGGTACGACGAAGCCCTGGCGGACATCGCTCAATTCCGCAAAGCAAACGAGAGCGCGTGGCTTCCACTCATAGCAGTTTACGTCGCAGGCCGCGCAGGCCGCCGCCAGGAAGCCACACAGCAGCTCAACGAATTGAAAAGACAGTATGCGCTGGACAATCCACTGCCCATCGCCATAGCCTACATTGGCATAGACGACAAAGATCAAGCCTTCGCGTGGCTCGAAAAAGCCTACGCCGCGCACTCCACATCGCTCACTGCGGTAAAAGTGGATCCCACTTACGATCCGCTGCGCGGCGACCCGCGCTTCAACGATCTGGTGAATCGCATGGGCCTGCAGCATTAGCTTTGCCGGAAGATCCTTTGGAAAGTAAGCGCGATCCGCTTCACCGCGCCGCCACCGGCGTCGCCGTCTTAACAGTCAGATTCTTCAAATCCGTCACCAACAATGCCAGCGCATCATCAAAATTGCGATCGTGGGTTTTCTGCAACAGTGCCAGATAGATCGATTCCGTCAACGCCCACAATACGAAGTGCGTCTTGCCATCGAAGATCACCAGCCGGAACATCGGCAACGGGTCCGACGCGCCCTTCTGCTTGTCGGCGTTCGCAGGCCCATTCGGCGCGATCAGGCGCAACTCGACAACCAGCTCAGCTTCCGCAGGGTCCGCCACAATTTCGTAGTGTCCCCAGGCCTTTATCGCCGCATAAAACTGGTTGTACGCGCGCTCCGGACCACCGCTGAACGGATGCGGGAACAGCCCGCTGTCCGCCCCGGCGTTCGAAATAAAAATCTTCTTGGCAGTAAGAATGCCAGCAGGCACCGGAGCCTCTTGAGCCCCAGCCACCTGTCCCGCAACACCGCAGAACGTCCCCAGCAAGACCAACCACGCCAACGCACGCCATCCGACCAAAGCGCTTCGCAGCATGTGCCCTCCAGGCGCGGCCGCAACTCGGTCCGTAGCCACGTGTAGGCCACGCATATGAAAAGACGCGCTCGCCTCACAACTGGTTTCGATGCTTACCGCCAGCTCCGCACAAAAAAATAAATCGTCATCGACGTCCCTACCGCAATCACTAGTCCGCGGATCCACGCCTGCGGCAATTTCTGTGCATAGTGCGCGCTCGCGTAACCGCCCAGCGTCGCACCCACGGTCATCACCATCGCTTGCGGCCACACAATCGCCCCCAGTGCGATGAACATCACCGCCGCCACGCCATTAATCACCGCGCCCAGCAACACTTTTAGTGCATTCATTTCGTGAATGTCCGTCATGCCCATCGCCGCAAACATCGCCAAATTCATAATTCCAATCCCGCCGCCAAAATACCCGCCGTACACGGACACCACCAACTCAAAAATCGACGCCCCCACCACCGCCTTGTCGCTGGCATCGTGCCCAATCCCCGCCGAAATCTTCCCCGTCAAATGCTTGCCGAAGGCAAACAGCAGCGTCGCCGCCAGCATCAGCCACGGCAACACGTGCAAAAACGTCTGCGCTGGCGTCTTGATCAGCAGCAACGCCCCGGCAATTCCGCCTACCACGCTGGTGACAATCAGCGGCACCATCACTCGTCGCGAAATTTTCAATCGCTTGCGATACGCCCCTCCGCTGGCCGTAGTCCCAATCCACAACGCCAGCGTGTTAGTAGCATTCGCTGGCACCGGCGCCACCCCGGTAAACAGCAGCGCCGGAAACGCCACAAAGCTCCCGCCCCCGGCCACGGCATTAATTCCCCCGCCGACCGCCGCCGCAAAAAATAGAAAAATAGCGTGTTGTAAGCTCAAGCCACAATTTGTATCACGACTTGCGCCCGCCCGTAACACTCTGTAGTCGCACCACAGGTCATCCGTAGGCGGGCTTATAACGCCAGCAGAATGAACACTTACAAAAAAAGCCCATTGGTGTACCCCTTCATCGGATCGCCCGCGCTACCACGCACCTCCTCCGATCGTCGTGCTTGCGCTGCGCCACGATTTCCCCGCTATTGACTTTGCTCCGCTCTCCATATATGAACGGAGCGCTTTAACGCCCCATTCATCATTCAGTAGTATCGTCCGGCGACCCTGACCAACCGCCGGTCGAGAACGGACCAGGTACGTTCTCCACGCACCGCCGAACCCGCCGTAACCAGGCGCAATCGGTGGTGCCCAGACCGGCGCGCGTACCACTTCGTTCAACCGTCTTACAGGAGGAAGCATGGCCAGCAGGACCAGCGCAATGGCAGCGGGCACGTCCACGGAGTACAGCATCCCGAAAGTAATCTTCGCTTCCTCGGTCGGCACGATGATCGAGTGGTACGACTTTTACATCTTCGGAAGTTTAGCCGCAGTTCTCTCGCTGAAATTTTATCCGCCCGGAAACGACACCTTCGCTTACATCGCCTACCTGGCGACCTTCGCCGTTGGCTTCCTTGTACGCCCGTTCGGCGCACTGTTCTTCGGCCGCATCGGCGACCGCGTCGGCCGCAAGTATGCGTTCCTCGTCACGCTGATGATTATGGGCGGTGCGACCGCAGTGATCGGGCTGTTGCCCACGTACAAGACTGCCGGCTGGTTCGCGCCCATCATTCTTATCTTCATCCGCGTCCTGCAGGGATTGGCGCTGGGCGGCGAATACGGCGGTGCCGCGGTCTACGTTGCGGAACACGTGCCCGACAATAAGCGCGGCTTCTACACCAGTTTCATTCAAATTACCGCGACGCTTGGCCTGTTCGTCTCGCTCATCGTGATTCTGCTCACGCAACAATCCATGAGCAAAGAAGACTTTTCAAACTGGGGCTGGCGCATTCCGTTCCTGGCCTCGATCATTCTCGTCAGCATTTCCCTCTACATCCGGTTGAAGATGAAGGAATCGCCCATCTTTACGGAGATCAAATCCGCAGGAATGACTTCCGCGCAGCCGCTGAAGGAAGCTTTCACCAAGTGGGTGAATCTGAAGCGCGTCTTGATTTCTCTTTTCGGCGCCACCGCGGGACAAGGCGTGGTCTGGTACACCGGTCAGTTCTACGCACTGTTCTACATTCAAACCATTCTCAAAGTTCCCACCAAAACCGCAAACATCATCGTGGCCATCGCGCTGCTCTGCGCCATGCCGTTCTTTACCGTATTTGGCGCGCTCTCCGATAGAATTGGCCGCAAATGGTTGATGATGGCTGCCTGTTTGCTCGCGGTGGTTTCCTACTTCCCGATCTATCACGCCATGCAGCAAGCCGCCGGCAATAACGTGGTTAGCGTAAAGTCCGCAAGAAATAAAGTTACCGGCGCCATCAGTTTGACGGCGCTCACCACGGACGCCACCGGCGCCCAGGTGCCCGCACCGGAGGCTGCCGGCGTCAATCAACCGATGATGATTGGCTCTGGTCTTCCTTCAGGTAATTCTCGTGACCATGATTTACGGACCGATCGCTGCCTATCTCGTAGAAGCTTTCCCGGCGAAGATACGGTACACCTCGCTGTCTCTTCCGTACCACATAGGCAACGGTGTCTTTGGCGGATTATTACCGCTCATAGGTTTGTCGTTATGCGCTCGCTACGGCAACATCTACGCTGGACTGTACTATCCGATGATCGTCGCGGGCGTGACCTTCGTGGTTGGCAGCTTGCTGCTGAGCGAAACCCACGGCGTCAAAATCTGGGACGAGGTTACAGAGCAAATAGCCCGTCCGGCCTTTGTAAGGGTGCATCTTTATCCCGAGCTTCGAGGGAATGCTGCGCCCCATCTTGGCACGCGCGCAGATTGACGGAGCCTCTTTTCCAGTAGCATCATCTTCTTGCTGACGATTCTCGCGTGGACGGGCCCGCACTCGCCGCGCGGCGCAGCAACGCACCGCCGAGCATCGCAACGTACTTCAGTCGATCACAGAATCGGGAGCCTCTCCGTGGCCAAGATACGCCAAAAAACAAATTCCAAGCCGTCATCGGCGGCGTCGAAAAAGAGCGCCGACAAGAATTCCGCGTCACCGAAGATGACCGGCGCTGGCACTACGAACCACGACAAACTCACCGACGCGCAAATTGCCGTGCACTGGAAGGAAGAAGAATATTTTCAGCCCTCCGCGAAATTCATCGGGCAGGCCAACCTCAACGATCCCGCCGTGGTCGCGCGCTTCGATGAAAAATATTTTCCGGAATGTTTCCGCGAGTACGCCGACCTGCTGGACTGGGACGCCTACTGGCACACCACGCTGGACACCAGCGATCCACCGTTCTGGAAATGGTTCGTGGGCGGCAAACTAAACGCCTGCTACAACTGCGTGGATCGTCATCTCGCCAAATACAAAAATAAAGCTGCGCTAATCTTCGTTCCTGAGCCGGAGAACGAAGCCGCCACCGTGGTAACCTATCAAGAGCTCTATCGCCGCGTCAACGAAGTCGCCGCCATGCTGCGCGACTTCGCCGGACTGAAAACTGGCGACCGCGTCACCATTCACATGCCCATGATTCCCGAGCTGCCCATCACCATGCTGGCGTGCGCGCGTCTCGGCATCGTGCACTCCGTGGTCTTCGGAGGATTTAGCGGCGAAGCCTGCGGTCTGCGCGCGGCGGATTCCGGCAGCCGCGTATTGATTTACGCCGACGGCTACTACCGCAACGGCAAGTGGATCGATCACAAAGGCAACGCCGACATCGCCGTGGCCACCGCGGGAAAAGAAGGGCAAACCGTCGACAAAGTTTTGATTTGGAAACGTTATCCCGGAAAAACTTCTTCCGAAGCGCCGATGATCATGGGCCGCGACTATTTCGTCGACGAGATATTGCACGAGTATCGCCACGCCATCGTCGAACCCGTCTCGCAAGATGCCGAAGCGCCGCTCTTCCTGATGTACACCAGCGGGACCACGGGAAAGCCGAAGGGCTGCCAGCATCGCACCGGCGGCTACTTGGCCTACGCCGCGGGCACCTCGAAGTTTTACCAGGACATTCATCCCACCGACGTGTACTGGTGCATGGCGGATATCGGCTGGATCACCGGCCACTCGTACATTGTTTACGGTCCGCTGGCGCTCGCCGCCACCAGCGTGCTCTACGAAGGAGTTCCGCAATTCCCGGACGCCGGACGCCCGTGGCGCATCGCCGAGCGCCTGGACGTAAATATTTTTCACACTTCGCCCACCGCCATCCGTATGCTGCGCAAAGCTGGCGGCGACGAGCCGCAAAAATATAACTACCACTTCAAGCACATGACCACCGTCGGCGAGCCCATCGAACCGGAAGTGTGGAAATGGTTTTACAACGTGGTCGGCAAGGGCGAGGCGGTTATCGTCGACACCTGGTGGCAAACCGAAACCGGCGGAGTGCTGTGCTCCACCAAACCAGCGCTGGACGCCATGAAACCGGGGAGCGCAGGTCCTGCTGCCTTGGGAATTTATCCCGTAATTTGGGACGAAAATAAAAAAGAAGTAAAACCCGGCGCAGTCGCCGCGGGAAACATTTGCATCAGAAATCCGTGGCCGGGAATCATGCAAACGATTTGGGGCGATCCGCAACGCTTCGTGAAACAGTATTACGAAAAATACTGTAAAAATCCGCTCAGCAAAGACTGGCGCGACTGGCCGTACTACGCCGCCGATGGCGCGTTGCTTCCCGCCGACGGCTATTTCCGCATCCTCGGCCGCGTCGACGACGTGATCAACGTCGCCGGCCACCGCCTCGGCACCAAAGAAGTCGAATCTGCGTGCCTCACGGTGAGTGAAGTCGCCGAGGCCGCGGTGGTTCCCGTGGTTGACGAAGTGAAAGGTCGCGTGCCGGAAGTATACGTTGCGCTGAAACCCGGCGTTCTTCCCAGCAAAGCCATGCAGGACAAAATTATGTCCACCATCGAGACCATGATCGGCAAGATCGCGCGCCCGAAAAAAATTCACATGGTCCCGGACATGCCCAAAACGCGCAGCGGCAAAATCATGCGCCGCGTCCTGGCCGCCATCTCCAACAACATGGACACCGGCGACATCACCACGCTGGCCAATCCCGACATCGTGGCGCAAATCCGTGAACAGGTGCGGGGCCGCCAAGCCGTCCCGTTAAACGAGGGCCCCGCCGACATTAAACTCTTCGGCGTAGATTCATAGCTTTTGAATTTGTAGCGGCCGGACTTTCGCTTCCCCTGAGCCTCCAAGGGTCCCGGCGCTTCTTAGTGGCGTTCGACGTCGTAGCGAAAGGATTCTCAATGCTAGGCTCGCAAAAACTCGTCGCCTTCGTTGCGGTGACCGACTACGCACAATCTCGCGCGTTCTACGGAGATACGCTGGGATTGAAATTCATCAGTCAGGATAATTTCGCACTGGTCATGGAAGGCAACGGGACCAGAATCCGCATGGCGAAGGTCCCAAATCATCAGCCCGCGCCATTTACCGTCTTAGGCTGGGCAGTTTCCCATATCGAAAAAATGGTGGAAGACTTGCAATCGCGCGGCGTGCAGTTCGAGCGCTTCGGTTTTATGCAGAAAGATGGCCCGCCGATCTGGACCGCGCCGGGAGGCGACAAAGTAGCCTGGTTCAAAGATCCCGACGGAAATATTCTTTCGCTCAGTGCGCACGTCTCCGCGAGCTAGCGTTATCCCTTTATTCGACGGAAGCCGGTCTTCTTTGCGCTCCGATACACATGGTCCCGCGTGAGGAGGGATGCATGTTGCTTCACGAGTCCTCGCATCATGCCGGTCACCAACGCGTTCACAGAAACACCGTCGGCGGCGGCAGCTATCTCCATTGCGCTCTTGAGCCGTTTCTCAACGCGGATTCTGAATCGGACTTTGCTCATAAGGTGATTCTACCCCTGGCCGCCGCCGAGTTCGCGCACGATGTTGCCGACGAATCCCTTGGCGTCGCCGAACAGCATGAGCGTTTTCTCCAGGTAATAGAGCGGGTTATCGATGCCGGCGAAGCCCGGGCTCATACCGCGCTTGATCACCATCACCGTGCGCGATTTATCGACATCGAGAATAGGCATGCCAAAGATGGGGCTCGAGGCGTCGGTGCGCGCCGCGGGATTGGTCACGTCGTTCGCGCCAATAATTAAGGCCACGTCGGTCTGAGGGAAATCGCCATTGATCTCGTCCATGTCCAGCAAGCGGTCGTAAGGAATATCCGCTTCGGCCAGAAGCACGTTCATGTGCCCCGGCATGCGCCCGGCGACGGGATGAATCGCGAATTTCACGTCCACGCCGCGCTTTGTTAGGGCGTCGAAAAGCTCGCGCACTTTGTGCTGCGCCTGCGCCACGGCCATGCCGTAACCCGGCACGATCACCACTTTGTTGGCCGCGGAAAGAATCGCCGCAGCTTCTTCCGCAGTGGCGCTGCGCACCTGCTTGGCTTCCTCGGCGCCGCCCGCCGCAGCTTGCACCTGGCCAAACGCGCCGAAAATCACGTTGGTAAACGAACGGTTCATGGCCTTGGACATGATCACCGACAAAATAAATCCCGATGAGCCATCCAAAGCGCCGGCAATAATCAGCAGTTTGCTGTTCAACACAAAACCCATGGCCGCCGCGGAAAGCCCCGCGTACGCGTTCAACAGCGAAATCACCGTTGGCATGTCCGCGCCGCCGATGGGGATGACCATGGAGATTCCAAACAGCAAAGGAATGCCAACGATGAACGGGAAAACGTGCGTGGCGCCGGGATGCATCACCAAATAAATCGCCAAGCCGATGGCTACCGCCAGCAAAGATAAATTTACAAGATTCTGCCCGCGATAGGTCAGCGGCCGCTGCGGCAAAATCTCTTGTAACTTTCCCGCGGCCATCAAACTTCCGGTAAAGGTCAGCGAGCCCAAAATCACTTCCATGCCGATGACCGCCATCATGAACGGCGAAACGTCCGGCTCGCGCAAATAATATTCCGCCGTGCCCACCAGCGTGACGCACAACGCACCGAACGCGTGGCTCACCGCGGTTCGTTGCGGTACCGCGGTCATGGCCACTTTCCCGAGCGGAATGCCGATGATCGTGCCCAGCACCAGCGCGATGGCAATCCATTTGTAATCGATGATGCCGTGATGCAGCAGCGTGCCACCGATGGCCAGCAGCATGCCGACTTCTCCGGCGAGCACGCCGTGGCGCGCGGTGGTGGGCGAACTCATCCAACGCAGCGACAAAATGAACAGCGCGCTGGCGATCAGGTAGATCACTTCGATGACGATTTGCGGAACCGCGAAGCTTTCGGTCATGATGCGCGCAGGCTCCTCAAGACTTGGCACCCCGGCTGGACTTGAACATCTTGAGCATGCGGTCGGTAATCAGGAATCCGCCGACGATGTTGGTGGTGGCCGCCACCACGGCGATGGTGCCCAGAATCGCGGCCATGTTGGTCTTATGTTCGCCAGCCAGGACGATGGCGCCAACCACGGCGATGGCGTCGAGTGCGTTGGTCAGGGACATAAGCGGCGTGTGCAGCAGCGGCGAGACGCGCTTGATCACTTCAAAGCCAATAAATCCCGCCAGCATGAAGATAAATAAATTGTCGAGCAGGTCTCCCGACATCTGTCCTCCCTACCACTCTATCCAACGGCAAATCTTTTTCGCCGTGCTTCACTTCTTACGCCCGGGCAACATCGGACACAGCATGCTGTGCCCCTACAGTTGCTCTAGCCACGCGCTGGCTGAAGCGCTGGCAACGCAAAAAATTCGCGAACGCGCTGATTCACAATTTCTCCATCGCGGGTCAACAGCGTGTCTCGCACAATGTCGTCTTCCAGATTGCATTGCAGCTTGCCGTCTTTCACCAGATGCATCAGAAACGCGGTGACGTTGCGCGCGTACATCTGACTGGCATGGTAGGGCACGCCGCTGGCCACGTTGATGCGGCCGATAATCGTTACGCTGTGACGCACTACCGTCTCGCCCGGCATGGTCAGTTCGCAATTGCCGCCGCGCTCGGCGGCGATATCCAGAATCACCGAGCCGGGCGCCATTTTCTTGACCATCTCTTCGGTCACCAGCACGGGAGATTTTTTTCCGGGTATGACCGCCGCGGTAATCACCAAATCGCTTTCCGCGACCACGCGGCCCAGCAATTCGCGTTGCTTGCTGTAAAACGAATCGTCCTGCGCGGTGGCGTAGCCGCGCGCGTCTTGCGCGTTGGTAGCTTCGATGGGCAGCTCGACGAATCTTCCGCCCAGACTCTGCACCTGTTCCTTCGCCGCGGGCCGCATGTCGTACGCGGATGCCACCGCTCCCAGCCTCCGCGCGGTGGCAATGGCCTGCAAACCCGCCACGCCCGCGCCAATCACAAACACGCGCGCGGGCGTAATCGTTCCGCCAGCGGTGGTGAGCATAGGAAACATTCGCGGCAACGCGTCGGCGCCAAGCAGCACCGCTTTGTATCCGCAGATGGTGCCCATGGAGGAAAGTGCGTCCATGCTCTGCGCGCGCGTGGTGCGCGGCATCAATTCCACGGCGAACGAAGTGACGCCAGTGGCGGCCAGCTTCTGCAAAACACCCGGCACACCCAGCGGCCGCAAAAACCCAATTAATATCTGTCCGCGCTTGAAGAACGGCAGATCGGCATCGCCCGTGGCATCGTTCGAGCCATAGCAAAGTACCTGTACGATGATATCGGCGGCGGCGAAAACCTCGGCACGGGAGGCGGCAATTTTCGCGCCCTTCTCAACATATTGAGTGTCGGTATAGCCGGCAGAAATGCCGGCGTCGGCTTCGACGATTACTTCGATACCCGCCTTGGCCAGGATGGGAATTACGACGGGAACCAGGGCCACGCGTCTTTCTTCCGGATAACTTTCTTTCGGAATCCCAATGATCACTTGGCAGTTTTCCTCATCGGCGAGAAGTGGGCAATCCTCAAGCGGCGCGGAAGAGCATAGCACCGCGCAAGCGCTTCGACCAGCGTTCCGTCACGGGAAAGATAATCGCCATGTAATTGAGAAAAATCCCGGGTAAATCATTAGCGAACTGCCACGCCCAAGCCCGCAGCTAACGCGCCGCAGCGCACTGAGCTTGCAAGGCCGCGAGCAAATCGCTATCGAGCTGCGCGCCATGCCAATTCGCCGCGCACACCTGCGACGGAGCCAACCCGAGCGCTCCGCGCAAATCCGCGCCGGACAGATTCGCCCCAGTTAGATCCGCGCCGCGCAAAATCGCGCTCGAGGCCGAAACACCGCGCAAATCAGCGTTCTTGAGGTCGGCATCCAGAAAAACGGCCGCTTTCAGTTGCGCGCCGCTGAAATTCGCGCCCGCTGCTTTGGCGGAGGAAAAATCCGCATTCTCAAGATTCGCGAATGAGAGCACGGCGTTCGCGAGTTTAGTGTCGCGCAGGTCGGCGCGCGAAAGGTCCGCGCGCAGCAGTTGCGCGTTGCGCAGATCCGCCGAGTACAGCGAAGCTCCAGAAAGCTTGGCGCTGGAGAGCACGGCGCCTTCCAGCGTGGCGTAGGAGAGGTCCGCGTTGCGCAGCCCGGTGCCGGTAAAATTTCCGCGCGTGGCGTCGACCGAAACGAGCACCGCGCCTTCGGCTTGCGCGCGATCCAGAATCACGTCGCGCAGCGTGGCTTCACGCAGATTCGCGCCGCGCACGTCGGCCTCAGAAAGGTACGCGCCTTCCAGATTGGCGCGCCACAATTTCGCGTTGGCCAGGAACGCGCGGTAGCCGCGCACGAAATGCAAATTCATTTCGTTCAGCTTCGCGCCTTGTGTGGCTGCGAGGGAATCCTCATTCCATTTCCCTTTCGGTGGCACGGACAGCGACGCTTCGGTGATATCCGCATAGGGACGATAGCCGAGCGATTGAAACACGCGCGCCGGCAAGCGCCGAATATTCACGCGCGAATATTCCGGGGCCACATCGGCGTCCGCGGGCAATCCCAGAACGACGCCCAGGGAAAGCGCCAGCACGACGGCGCCGGTGACCATTGCCGCACGCGTGGTCAGCATGATCAGCCGCGCGAGATTGTTCATCTTCGGAAACTGTATTTCACCAGGGCCGAGCACGCGGGTGACAATTGCCGGCAGGCACATCGCCGCGGCCACGGAGAGCGTTAGCAAAAATACGTGGAGCACCGTGCCATGCAAGTCCTGACGCACCAGATAGCGCAGCCAGAAAATAAATAGCGTGGCCGGCACCACCCAATAGGCCAGCGCGGTCGAGAGCACCGTCTCCAGCACGGCGAATGGCGAACGCGAATCGCGCTGCCAGCGGAAATGGCGGCGCACCACGCCCATCAAGTACCACGGGCCGTCGCGCTCCAAAGTTTGACCATCGGGAAAGACTGCCGGCATAGCGGCCATGTTGCCCCACAAACGCAGCAGCAGAAAATGAAACCGCAAATACAAACACGCCAGCAAAATCGGCGCGCCCAGGTAAAAACCCATCATGGGCAGCGCGCGGCCGATGTGCGGGATGGGAATGGCGGGGCCGTTTACGAGCAGGCGCAGATCCGTGGTGAAACCGATGAGCAGTACGCACACCGCGCTGATGGCCAGCGTCATGAAATAAAACAAGCGCGCTACGCGCGTGGCTTGCTGAATGGCACGGGTACTGTCAAAGGTCGCCAGCAGTGTCTCTGGCAGGAGCGCGTCAAATAGATTTGCGCCGCCGAGGCGGCCGACCCACATGCCCTCGGCGCCGTAGACCGTGGCGCCCATCAAATTGGCGCCGTGCAATTCGGTGCCGAGCAGCGTGGCATCGCGCAAATCCGCTTGCACCAGGCTGGCGCCGCGCAGATTCGCCATGGAAAGATCGGCGCCCTGCAGCTTGGCCTTGTCCAGGATTGCGCCGCGCAAATTCACGCCGGTTAAATCCGCGTTGGTAAGATTGATCCCCGAAAGGTCCGCGCGCCGGCCAGACTCGCCACCGGATTCCACCCAGAGTTTGTGCTGGTCGAGGACTTCGGCGAATTCGATTAACGGCAACTCGACGGCGACGTCTTCGATGGCGCCGCTGAAAAGTTCTTTCTCGAAAGCGAGCGCGTCTTCGGACGGTACGCTCGCGACGGCATGCTCGGCGCCCTCGATGGCGATTTCCGCATTCGCAACCGGCACGGTTTGAACTGCCGCGGAACTTACGGCGGAAGTTGCGGCGGAGGTGACTGCAGAACTCGCGACCTTCGATGATTCAAGCGCGGCGTTAGCGGCGACAGATGCGCCGATGCCAGACATGCCCGCGCCAGACGAGGCAGAGCTAGATGTCATGTTGCCAGAAGTAGCGAAGGCCGATGCAATGCTCGCCGACTCCGCGGCATCGGTGCCCGAGGAGAGCTTCAACGAGGTCTCGTTATCCGCGAGGTCCGCCGCACGCAATTCTTTTAAGCCCGAGACAATTTCCAAAGCTTTCTCCCCCAGGTACTAGCGCGCGACGAACTTCTGCGAGCCGCGCGACTGCTTTTAGGAACTGCGTGACGAACGGTGTTGCGAACTGCCAAACGCACTGCGACAAGTACATGAACTGCTATCGTTGATTTTCTGCGTGCTGCACCCCG
This sequence comes from uncultured Acidobacteriota bacterium, assembly GCA_963838265.1. Lineage (GTDB taxonomy): Bacteria > Acidobacteriota > Terriglobia > Acidiferrales > UBA7541 > Acidiferrum. Next base: position 126,038 of record CAWIQN010000012.1, on the reverse strand, counting down.
CCATGCCCTGCTGAAACGGATCGCTTATCTGGATCGCGCCGCGAGCGGCTTAACTTCATGCGCTCGACGTCCACGCACTTTCTGCTGGGACGTCCATACTGTCCTAAGACAATCAGAAAATCTCCTGCCCAAAGGGACAGGCGCGGCTTGGCAATAACACTGTCCCATTTCGAGACGAGCTGACACCTTTTTGTGATGGTGGAGATCGCGTCAGACGAAGTGAACCAATGGTGGTGATTTGGATTCAGCGGGAGAGAAACTAAATCGGGGATTGCAGAAAAAAAGCAGCCGGGGCGCTTCGCTGAGGGGCCAAGGTACCCCGGCTTATCCTGCCCGCCTCCGCAGTGAGCGAGCAAGAAACTCGATGGTTGCTACAAAATTATGAGCACTACAAACCGCTGTGCCGAACGTTGCTAAGCGTTGCTCTGATTTTTCTACTTCGCTTGCTACTGGCGCTTGCTTACTTCTCTTCGTCACCGCGCAAAAATTCGTAACGCTCGATAGCTGCAACCACGCCAACCGCGCCTTCATCACGCGTTTCGGTGCGTTGCACGCGGCCCAGGCAGCGGACGCGAACCGGTCCGGCCAAGGTGATTTCGTTGGGCAGGGTGAGCAGAATCTCCACCGCGGAACCTTCGCGCACATCTTTGGTCAGGAAAAAGTAAACGCCACGAGAGCTGACGTCGCGGGATTCCGTGCTGGTTTCGCCGACCGCGGCGCCCGTGGTCCAGCGCACCGTAAGCGGCAGGCGCATAGAGAAGCGTTGTGTGGTACGGCGTTCGGTGCCAGTCAAGGAAAACCTCCACGATTGAAAGCAAAGTGTAGCCCCGCTAGGGCCATGGAACAATAGGACTCCGGGTACAAATCATTTCGGGCCGGATGAAGTACTTCTGTACTAGGACGAGCGCCTGGAATAGGACCACTGGTGCCTTCGCGACCCCTTTACGCTGCAATCGCCTGCCGCTAAGTCCCGTTCTGGAACACTTTATATCGACGCGCCTGTAGCAACGCCCCGGTGGTTAGTCTAGCCGGTGACGTACGTTACCGGGCGACGCTCAGGCGCGCGCTGGCACCCGTTTGATGCGCCTGCCGCTATCCTTGATCCAGCCGTAGATCGAATAGGCGCTGGCCAGAACGGAGACCACAATTATCGGAGCAAGAATGTACTTCAGAGTGTCGGATTTAGCCAGCGTAAGAATGTGCCGGCCGTAATACACCGCCAGCGAGCCTTCGATTGCGAAGCGCACGAATCTGGCCGCCGCGATGATGGCGAAAAGCTTTTTGCGCGGATAGTTAAAGGCCGCCGCCGCGGCCACGATGGCGGTAAAGGGAAAGGGTGGGGGCATCACGCTGGCAATACCCACGGCCCAGCCTGCGCGCTTTTCGACCTGTTGCTGCACATACTTCATGCGTTTGAGCGAGACGCGCTTGCGGATGCTGTCGCCGCCTTTGCCGCTCATCCAGATGGTCAACCAGCAGCCCAACACGGAGCCTGTAGTGGCCGCCAGTGCGTAAAGCGGCACCAGATTGTGGTGACGGACGCTGAGCGCGATCAGCAAGATATCGTTGCCGAACGGGATGATCAGAAACGTGGAATCGAGGAACCCCACGGTCAGCAGACCGGCGGCGCCGGCGTGGTAGGCCAGATGTCCTAGTGCGCGAAAGAAGTCGGTCATGGGGTGCGGTAGTGAAGCGAAGACGGCGCGGCGCTCGGCGCGAAGGGCAAATGGCCGCGGCAGTGAACAAACCTTAGATGGTGTGGCGGGCAAGTTAGTTACGGCCCCCGAGCCGGAGTCGTGCACCTCACCGATAAGAGTCATCCATTTCTGCAAATTGCAGCGGCCGAGGAATCCGTCGCCGCAGGGGTGAAATTCCAACTTTTCATCCTTCGCTTTGAGGAATTCGTCGTAGTAGACAAGCGAGACACGTGATGCTACTCTCGGTCGATTTTTGGATTATTAATCGTTTTAACAAGATACCCAAGGAAACCCGATGAACCCAGCCTTCGGTTCTCCGTGCAAGCGCCTGGTTCTCGCCTTCGCCATTTCCCTCTCCCTCGCGGTAGGCGCTAGAGCGCAAACGCCGACCCGCATTGTAGGAACCGTGGATAACAGCAAGCTACTCACATTGCGTGGAAATGTTCATCCGTTGGCCCGCGCCGAGTTCGACCGTGGAAGCGCGCCAGACGGACAGACCATGAACCGAATTTTGTTTCTGCTGAAGCGCAGCAACACGCAAGAAGCGGTCCTGCAGGATTTTCTCGAGCGACAGCAGGATAAGGGCTCGCCAAGCTATCACCAATGGCTAACTCCACAGGAATTTGGCAGTCAGTACGGTCCCGCGGATGCCGACATCCAGGCCGTCACACAGTGGCTCATTCAGCAGGGTTTCCAAATCAACCAAATCTATGGCGGCAAAACGATAATTGAATTTTCTGGGACCGCAGGGCAGCTGCGAGCCACATTCGGAACGGCAATCCACAATTATCAGGTGGGCGGAAAAATGTATGTTGCGAATGCCAACGATCCGCAGATACCTGTGGCCTTGGCGCCCGTGGTCGCGGGCATCGTCTCTTTGAATAATTTCCCTCGTAAGTTCTATATCCGCTACGGAGGAGCGCAAAACAAGGTCGGCCGGCACTCCCAGCCTGACCCATTGCTTACTTTTCCGAATCCCTTCGGAACCGGCACCTTCTACGGAATGGGCCCGGGAGACTTCGCAACGATTTACAACTCGAAAGCATTGATTGCCGGAGGAAACGACGGGACGGGACAGACCATTGCGATTGTTGGGGAAACGGATCTCAATGTGCAGGACGTCTCCGATTTTCGCTCCGCATTCGCCTTGCCGTCCACCTTCAGTTCCGGCAACGTAATTTTGAATGGCCAGGATCCTGGCGTTACGTCGGAGGATGAAGAGAGCGAAGCGGACTTGGACGTGCAATGGTCGGGGGCGATAGCGCCGGGAGCCACGGTTAATTTTGTCGTGTCAGCGTCTACACCGGCATCCGCGGGAATCGATCTTTCCGCGCTTTATATCATCGACCACAACCTGGCCGGAGTGATGAGCGAAAGTTACGGCGAGTGTGAAAGCGGTCTGGGAACTGCTAGCAATGCGTTTTACAGCGCACTCTGGGAACAGGCGGCCGCGCAAGGGATCACTGTAGTGATCTCTGCTGGAGACGGCGGGTCCGCCGGTTGCGATGATTTCAACACGGAAACCGTGGCTACGCAGGGACTGGCGGTCAGCGGATTGGCGTCGACCCCCTATAACGTGTCTGTAGGAGGCACGGACTTTGATCAGGTAAAGCGTTGGAGCACGTTCTGGAGCCCTTCCAATGATGCTGTTACGGGAACATCGGCGCTCGGCTACATTCCGGAGATTCCCTGGAGCCAGAATTGCGCCCAGGTTGGGATAACCGGCTGCGGCGAATCCTCACCAAATGGCTCATTGAATATCGTCGCGGGAAGCGGCGGAGCCAGTACGTTATACGGCAAACCGACCTGGCAGATGGGCGTCACCGGAATGCCCGATGATGGCCATCGCGACCAGCCAGATGTTTCGCTGTTTGCCAGCCCGGGATTTGACGGGAGCGGTTACCTGATATGCCAACAAGATCGCGAGGCGTTCAACGACGGAAGATGCTACGGGAACGGCGCTATCGTCACGCAGAATCTTGGAGTGATTGGCGGGACTTCCGCGTCGGCTCCGTCGTTCGCGGGCATCATCGCGCTGGTAAACCAGTACCAGGCGGCGCACGGAGGAAGCGCTCGACAAGGAAATGCGAATTACGTACTTTACGCCCTGTCAAAAAAGATGGGGGCTAGTTGTACGTCAAGTGTGTCGGAAGCCGCGGGGTGCATCTTTAACGACATCGTGAAGGGTAACAGCCTTTTGCCGGTTGGAGCGCCGGGCGTGGGCACAAACAGCGTGCCCTGTCAGGGGGCCACGCCAAATTGCAGTCAATCGCAATCGAGCGGCATCGGGGTTCTTGTCGACCCAAGTCACGACACCACGGAAGCCTGGACGGCGACCGCGGGCTACGATCTCACCACCGGACTGGGTTCCGTAAACATATATAACCTGGCTACAAATTGGGGGAGCGCTTCGTCGGTCGCGACCGCGACGACCCTGACGCTTTCGCCGCTGACACGAATCACTCACGGAAGCAGCGAGACCGTGAACGTCACCGTAAAACCGACGACCGGAACGGCGGGCGGCGACGTAGCGTTGATTGCGAAATTCGCTGATGGCACGACGCAGGGCCTGGGCAGCTTCACGCTATCTGGCGGGGCGATCGCCAACGGGACGACTATGGGTTTGCCCGGAGGGCAGTACAGTGTCGTGGCCCACTACACAGGAGACGGCACGAACGCACCGAGTGACTCGGCAGCGGTAGCGGTGACGGTTGCTCCAGAAAGCAGTAAAACGTTTGCAAGCCTCGTTAATCTTGGAATTGACGGCGCGACAACCAATTTTGGAGGGTCTACCGCGACGTACGGGTCGGGATTTAATTTTTTCCGCGTGGACGTAGGCGGCGCGGAATCAACGAATTCTTCGACCACGGGCGTTTCAAGCAATTGCGAGAAGGGCCTGACGAACTGTCCGACGGGTATCGTCACCCTAACGTCTACGGGTGCATCCGTGGGTGCCAGTAGCTTTCCATTAAATAGTCTCGGCAATGCGGGCACCCAGCCACTCTTCCCTGGCAGCTACGCGTTGTCGGCCAGCTATCCCGGCGATACCAGCTACGGTCCGAGCACAGGATCGACAAGTTTTGTAATCGCTAAGGCTCCCACCACGATCACCGCGAGCTATGGTGGAACGCCGGTAGAGTACGGAAATCTGGAACAAATCGTGATCCAGGTGGCAACCACAAGTCTTGGCGTGGCACCCTCGGGAACATTTCAATTTATCGTCGACGGAACGCCGCTTCCGGGGCTAGTGTCCGTCTACGAGAGCTTTGCTTACAATCCGTCGTCGTCTGGGATCGCCTATGCATGGGCGGATGCGCAGTCAACCACCGAGTTTCTGAGCGTCGGAAATCACACCCTGGCCGGCACGTACTCCGGGGATGCCAATTATTCCGGAGCAGCAAGTACTACCATTACTGTGACGGTTAGCAAAGCCCAACCTAGCATCAGCTCATGGGGCCCGACTCCCGGATCGATTAACCTTGGACAGCAAACCACGCTGGTTGTGCAAATGTATGGTTCTGACGCGGGTGTCTCGCCCACAGGCACTATGACGTTTTACGATGGAGCAACGGCCGTAACAGGAACGGTCACCTACACCCCGACGACCAAAGGGCTGAGCGCGAGTCTCCCCTACACGCCGACGACGGTAGGAATGCACAGTATTACAGTGAACTACTCCGGAGATTCCAACTACCTTCCAACGTCAAGTCCGATCGCAGCCACTCTAACGGTGACTGGACCCGATTTTGCTCTGAGTCCGCCAAATCCTGTCAGCGTCACCGTCAATGCGGGAAATCCGGCGACTTATGTGATCGCCATCGCGGGAATGGACGGATTTGCTTCCAACGTGAATGTCACCTGCTCGCTGCCGGCGGCGGCGACGACCTGTTCCGCAAGTCCGATGTCGGTGGCCGCGGGCAGCAGTACCAATGTCACCGTGACCACTTCGGCGCATCAGCCGCTTGTCGGTTGGTCAATTCCGAGTAATTTTAGAGTTGTCCCCACTCTCTGTCTAACGGCGCTGGCCATTCTCGTCGCGCTCATGCTGCTCCGGGGAGCTCCGCGCCGCTTGATAACATCGTGTTGTTTGACCGGAGCGGTTGTGTTTCTGATTCTGGTCTGCGAGGGATGCGGCGGCGGGAGCGGTGGTAGCGGAGTTGTAACGCCTCCTCAGCCATTCGGAACGCAACCGGGAGCGTACACAGTTACGATAACGGGAATGTCGAGCGGCGCCAACGCCGTCTCGCACAGTCTCTCTGTCACTCTAGTCGTGAACTAGCGTCCCTGCAACGGCGCGACACACCCCCCGGCCGAGCACGCTGACTACGGTGCAGCTGCAGCTACCTTTACGTGTGGTCGATCAGGCGGTGGTGGATGGCGTACAGCGCCAGTTCCAGCCGGTCCGAGACGCCCAGCTTATCGAAGATATTGTGCAGGTGGTTTTTCACCGTTTGCTCGGATATGAAAAGTTTTTCTCCGATCTCCTTATTGCGGAAACCTTGCGCCACCAGTTGCACGATCTCTTTTTCACGATCGCTCAATAGCGGTTTTTCGCGCCGCGGGCCGGACTCTGAAGACTTGCTGAAGGCCTTCATGACTTCAGCGGTCATGCGGTTATCCAGCCAGATTTCTCCGGCGTACACGCGCTGAATGCTCTTCACCAGCAAATCCGTGGCGGATTGCTTTAGAACTACGCCGCGCGCTCCCAGGCGCATGGCACGTACCACATCACGATCGTCTTCGGCGGCGGTCAGCACGATCACGCGCGTGGGCAGCGTGTCGAAATTCACTTCTTCGAGCACCGCCAGGCCGTCTTTATCCGGCATGCGCAAATCCAGCAACAAAATGTCTGGTTTAAGCTTGGCGAGCAGCTTGATGCACTCCGTGCCGTTCTGCGCTTCTCCAACGATGGTCATTTCTTCGTCGGATTCCAGCATTTTACGCAGACCGTCGCGGAAAATGGCGTGGTCGTCCGCCAATAGGACGCGAATTTGTTGTTTAGTTTTAGCCATGGTCAGGCGAGCGGTATTTCGATAGTCAGACGCGCACCATGGCCCGGGTTAGATTCGATCGTCAATACGCCCCCCACCGTGCGCGTTCTTTCCTTGATTGAAATTGGTCCCAAACGCAGGCGATCCAATTCATCCCCCGTAAATTTGCCTGCGAAACTAAAGCCTTCGCCGTTATCGTCCACCACAAGCGTCAAACGGCTTTCGTCCTGCGTCAGTTTTACCACGACATGGGAAGCCTTAGCATGCTTTTTTATGTTGTTGAGTGCTTCACGGTAAATCTGGAAGATTTCGCGGCAAATGCGGTCGGGAGACTGCAATTCGGCGGAATCGATGAGCAAATCCAGCGCCAGCGAGGATTCATTGCGGAAACGCTCGGCAAATCCACGCATTAAATCGACTAAATCGGCGCTTTGCACGCGCAGCGGGCGAAGGTCCGTGACCATGTGGCGGAGCTCCGCGCCTTCATTGCGCACCGTCTGTTGCAGGTTGGCCAGCCCGCTAACCGCCTGATCCGGGGTGGTCGGCACGCGCCGCCGCAGCACATCGAGCTGAATTTCCACGCTTAGCAGCGTCTGCAGAATCCCATCGTGCAAATCGCGCGAAATGCGGCTGCGCTCCGATTCGATGGCCCGCGCGCGCAAGTGGCGCAGCAGGAAGATATTTTCCAGCGATGGGCTGATGTGCAAGGCAATGCGCTCCAGCCAGGCCAGATCGGCTTTCTGGAAGGGCTTGTGGCCGTTGCGACCGTTCAACAGGAAGAAACGGCCCACAGGCGCTCCCGCCTGGTCAAAAGCCACGGTCATCAGCGAGCGAATTTTCATCTCCGTTTGCGTGGGTCCTGGGATGCGCGGCAGATTCTTAAGGGGGCGCCCATCGCGCCGGTCCCAGCCAAACCCTGAGCCGGCCCCTACAAGGCTATTCCAGCACAGGGTGGCTTCCAAATCGTCCAGCAGGAAACCGTCAGTGCGCGAAAGCGGCAGCGTATCTGGAACCAAGCGCTCGCTCTCTCCGGCGCGCAATCGCCACAGGAAGATGCGCTCCAGGTCCACGTCCCGATACAGCAGCATGGCCTCTTCGACAGAAAAAGCCATGGCCAGCTCTTCCAGCAGGAGCCGCAGCGATTCGGCCAGTCCCTGCTCCACGTTCATGGTGCTGCTGATGCGCGAGAAAAAGGCGTTCTCCGTAGCGTACCGTCGACTCAAGTCCCCGAGAAATGCCAGGCCCGCGCCGCCAGCAAAGGTTCCGCCGGTGACGGCCAGCCAAGCCAGCACGCGCATGAAGTGCACGTCTCCGATGGTGACGGTGCTCAACACCAATCCCAGCGATAAGAGCCCCGCCAGCGGCAGCGCACCGCCAAGTCCCCAGCGGATACCCGCGGCGTAGCAGATGAACAGGTAGGGGAACCAGAGCGGTACGGAAGAGGGGCTGAGGTACAGCAAGCATCCCAGCGCCAGAATGTCGCAAGCCAATGGCAAGTGCCAGCCGCGATTGCGCAGGGCGCTTTGCAGGCGCAGCACCAGCACTGAGAGCAGCAGATAGGCCAGCAGAAACGAAACCGAGCGCTGCACCGCTCGCGAAGGAGCCAGTTCAAAAAGGGCGAGGATCGCCAGAACAATAATGATTAGGCGCGCGTAAACAATCTGGCGCTCGAAATAACGTTGGTCGCTCGGATGGGGAGTCATGCGCGCAAAGGCTTTGCTTTCGCCCTAGTTTAGCAAGGGCGCGACGATTGGAAGCACGGCGTTTCCATCGTCGTAGGTGCGCGGTGCTCTAGATGCAACGGAGTTGGCGTTGTAGCAACAAGCGACGGACCGGGTTTGCTAGCACAGGCGCTCTTGCCTGTGCGGTTTTGCCAGGAGGCTTGCCTATCCGGTTTGCTCAGGTCAGTGGTGGTAAACCGTTACGCACTTCGTCGCTAACCACGGTGAATCTCGTCAATTCCGCAAATCCGAACGACGTGGTAATGGCCACGTCGCCGGCGTCCCGGCCCACGCCCATCAGCACCCGCCCGATGCGCGGCAAGTTGTGACGGGCGTCGAACGTCCACCATCTCCCGCTCAAAAAAACTTCAAACCACGCGCTGAAGTCCATCGGCGATGGTGGCAGGTAGATGCCGATATCGCCCAGATATCCCGTGGCGTAACGCGCCGGAATATTCATGCAACGACAAAACGTAATGGCCAGATGCTGAAAATCGCGGCACACCCCAGTGCGCTCGGTATACACGTCCAGCGCCGTTTTTGTGGCGCGGGCAAAGTGATAGCCAAACTGCACCTTGCTGTGCACCCAATTCACGATGGCCTGCACGCGTCCCCAGCCCGGCGCGGTGTTCGCAAAAAGATCGGTGGCGATATGCGAAAGACGGTCTACTTCGCAATACCGGCTGTTCATCAGGTAAATCAGATTTTCCACCGGCAGCTCTTCGACCGGATGCTGCGCGGCGTAGTAATCGATCGGGTCTGGCTGGCCGGAATCTTCAATCAGCGTGGAGTTCCACAGCCGCACGCGGCCTTGCGGCGCCAGGAAACGCGTACAAACATTGCCGAAGCGGTCGGGAAAGGTCTCCGATTTCACCATCGGCTCGATGCACAGTTCGTCCGGCTCGCGCAGGTCCGCGGCACGCGAAGGATGTACACGCAGCATGGCGACGATGGCCACCGGCTGCATCATCTGAAACTCAATGTCAAAACCCAGGCGAATTAGCATGTGCGCATTGGATGCATAAGTAGCGGGAAACGAGGCGATTGTAGTCCTTCTGGCCGGCCTGCAAACGAAAATCGCCATGCAAAATGCGATTGCATTGCATCGCGATTGCCGCACGAGTAGCATGGGGCGCGTTCCAACTGTTGCATTGGGGAAGAGGCAGCGCGTGTACAAATTCGTGCTAGTGATGTTCGCGTTCCTGACTTTGCATGCCAAATCTGCTGTCGCCGCCCCTGATGGTGCTCCCATGCCCGATGGCACTCCCATGAAAGTAGCAATCGTCGGTCTGGTGCATGGCCACGTGGACGGCTTCCTAAGAGGTGGCGCGCTCACGCCGGCCGGCGGCGTTCTGAGTCGCCCGGACGTGCAACTTGTCGGCATCGTCGAGCCCCGCCGAGAGCTATTCGACGCCTACGCACAGCGCTATCACCTGCCAGCGAGCCTGTACTTCCGCAGTATTCAGGAAATGGTTTCGCAAACGCATCCGCAGGCGGTGCTGGTTTTCACCGCTCCCAGCGAACACCGCAGGGTGATTGAAGAATCCGCGGCCCTCGGTGTCCATGTGATGGTGGAAAAGCCGCTCGCGACCAGCTATAAGGATGCATTGGCCATTGCAGACGCGGCGCAGCGCGGCCACATTCACGTCCTGGTAGATTTCGAGACCACCTGGTACCCCAGCAACACAGAAGCGTTCCATCTATTGCACCAAGGGGCGCTAGGCGCGATCGTAAAAACCGTCATTCGCGACGGCCATCAAGGACCTCAACTGATCAACGTGCCCCCCGAGTTCCTCGCCTTTTTGAATGATCCCAAGCGAAACGGAGGAGGAGCACTCTACGACTTCGGCTGCTACGGCGCGAATCTAATGACCTGGCTGATGGATGGAGAAGCTCCCGTCTCCGTGACGGCGGTAACGAAACAATTGCAACCAAATTTGTATCCCAACGTGGACGACGAGGCGGAAATCATCCTCAATTACAAAAGCGCCGTCTCCGTCATCCAAGCCAGCTGGAATTGGCCTTTCGGCGTGAAACAGATGGACCTCTATGGCCGCACCGGCTACGTCAAGGCCATCGATTCCGAGCGGATCGAAATTCGCATTCAAGGTGATGACGCGTCGCAGAATGGCAAGGGCCAAGCCCTCAAAGCGCCGTATGACGATTCCCTGCACTATCTAGTCGCAGTCGTGAATGAAGATATCCAGGAAGGCGATAGTTTGTCGTCGCTGAAAAACAACCTGTTGGTGTCTGAAATTCTGGATGCCGCGAGGCAGTCCGCCCAGACCGGTAAGACCGTCGCGCTACCGCTGGCAAAATGAGACGTTAGTCGCCAGGGCCATGTTTGGCGCGTCCAAAAATTGGTGGCGCTCGACCGCCGGGCGTCTTGAACAGCAGCGAGGAGAACGGATTGGCATTAACAGCGCTTTTCGGATGGCTAAAGTATTTTCGCGAGAAAAGACGGAAGGAAAACCTCGGTCAAGGCGCTTTACTCAAACAAGAATTGATCCAAATTGCTTGGGCGATTGTAGTAATCGTTGTCCTGATGGGATTCGTCTTAGTTCTAGGCCTGTGGATTCTTCGATGATGCAAACCGACCACGGCTGTCAATTGAGCCCTCTTTTGCGCGCGGACGAATTAGCGTAAACTGTCATCCTGCGGTGGGAGTAGCTCAGCTGGTAGAGCGTCGGTCTGTGGCACCGAATGTCGCGGGTTCAATCCCCGTCTCCCACCCCAAATTCCGCTGCTGTTCCGGGTGCTCACGGAATCTTTTTCTTCGTTCAACGGACTGGCCCTTTTCGCTTTTGAAGCCACCGCCGGTACAAAATCACGTGGCAATCCAAGTCCGTCGCCGAAGGGTTCGCTCCCGCATTCCTGCGTCGTTCCAGGAAAACCGGCGTCCTGTTGTACGATGAGGCCATGGCCGACATCATTTGCCGAGGAATTTTGTTCGATCTCGACGGCGTTCTGGTGGACTCCACCCCCGCGGTCGAGCGCGTCTGGCACGGCTGGGCCGTGGAACACGGGTTCGTCCCCGCCGAAGTGGTGCGCCAGGCCCACGGACGCCCGAGCATCACCACCATTCGCGAACTGCTTCCCAACGGTGATCACGAGAAAGAAAACAAAGAAGTAGAGCGTCGCGAAATCGCCGATGTGGCGGGAGTGGTGCCCCTGCCGGGCGCGCTTTCGCTGTTGCGCGCCTTGCCGGAGTCCGCCTGGACCATCGTCACCTCCTGCACCAAGCCGCTGGCCCACGTGCGTATCGGGGCAGCAGGCCTGCCCGTGCCAAAACTTTTGGTTACCGCCAGCGACATTAGCCGCGGCAAACCCGACCCCGAGCCCTACCTAAAAGGCGCGGAAATTCTGCAGCTGGCGCCAGCCGATTGCGTAGTCGTCGAGGACGCCCCCGCCGGCATCCGCGCGGGCATAGCCGCCGGAGCTCGCGTCCTGGCGCTGCGCACCACCGCGCCCGACGCAGAACTTCAATCTGCCGGCGCCACCTGGATCGTCGACGACCTCAGCCGCGTTTCTATTTACGTCGAAAAAAACACGGTGATCAGGCTGGTCATATGATTCGACCACTCTTGCCGTTCGTTGTGCGTTCCGAATTCCAACCCCAAGCGCACAACTCCTGTACCACTGGCCAGTAATCTTCTCGCAAAGCCGGTACTTCCACGGACCCCGCGGTGCGCGCGCAACGGCTAAACTTGCTTTGCCAGTCGAGCTTCCGCGCTACCGCTTCAGAGTCGACGCTTCAGGCAACCGCACCGACATTTGGGCCACAGTTGGGCCACACAAGGATCCGAACAAATGGTTACCCAGCTACAAGTTCCGTCGCAGGAGACTCTTTCAGGAGGCATTCCAACCGCCGCGGCTGCGGCGAGTTCCGGAGATGTGCTTCCCGCGCACGTCGCTGGTTCGCGCGGAGCTGCTGAGCCACCGCCCACGACCCAGCGCACCATTCACACTTCGCAATTGATCACCGTCATGCTGAAAGCGCAAAAGCATGTCAGCGATCTTATTTTTTCTCCCGGCCGCGCGCCGCAAATTGAATCCAATGGCCAGCTGATCCAGCTGAAATTCAAGGGCCTCGAAAAACTGACTCCCTACGACACCAGCTACATCGCCAATGAACTGATGTCTGGTACCGAGCATTGCAAACGAAAGCTGGAAGTGGATGGGTCGGCGGATCTTTCGTACGGCATCGATGGCATCGGGCGTTTCCGCGTGAACGTGTTTCGCCAGCGCGGCAGCATTGCCGTGGTCATGCGCGTAATTCCCGACAAAATTCCCAGCTTCGCGGAACTGAAGCTGCCCAAGGTGCTCGAAGAGTTCGTGAATTTGCGCAACGGCATCGTGCTGGTCACCGGACCGACCGGCTCCGGCAAATCGTCCACGCTCGCCGCCGTGCTGGACAAGATGAACGAAGAAAAGGCTTATCACATCCTCACCATCGAAGATCCCATCGAGTTTTTGCATCGTCACAAGAAGGCCACCATTCATCAGCGCGAGCTGCATTCCGATACGCCGACGTTTTCGCTAGCCTTGCGCGCGGCTTTGCGCCAGGCGCCTAAAGTAATTCTCGTAGGTGAAATGCGCGACCGCGAAACCATCGAGATCGCGCTGGAAGCCGCGGAGACCGGCCACTTGGTGATGTCCACACTGCACACCATCGACGCCTCGAAAACCGTCGAACGCATCGTCGGAACTTTTCCCCTCAGCGACCAGCAATCCATTCGCACCCGCCTCTCCAAGGCTTTCCGCTACATCGTGTCCCAACGCCTGCTGCCTAAAAGAGACGGCACCGGCCGCGTCGCCGCCATCGAAGTCTTGAAATCCACCATGCGGACGCGCGAATACGTTGAAAAAGGTGAGAGCGAAGGCAAGAGCTTGCTCGACGCCATGCGCGACGGCGAGAACGATGGCATGCAACACTTTGACTCGGAGATTCAAAAACTGATCCGTGCCGGTGTCGTGGACTTTGAGGTCGGCCTGACCTACTCCACCAACGCCGGAAACCTGCGGCTGGAACTGGCCGATTTCCTTGATGGACAGAAAAAATCTCCCACGGGGCTCAACTCTTCCGCAAACGCTCTGCAGTCCGGCAAAGAAACCGAAGTAGAGATCGAGCGCTACTGACCGCCATTTCCTTTGCAGTGGGGTTTGGTCTAGCGCGCCACGCGGGTTAGAATCCTTGCTCACGTTCTCGCAATAATCTTGTCTTATTAATCGAGGAGCGATTCGAATGATGACGATGCGTCGGCTGGTGGTGTTGTGCGCGGTTTTATTTGCTCTGCAATTTCCTTTGCTATCCCTGGCCCAGGATAAAGACGCTAAACCGGCCGATGCTACGCCTCCCGCCGCAGGCGCCACTCCGAAGGAAGAGTCCTCCGTTACCGATCACACCGTGCGCATCGCCGGCCAGACCATCCCCTACAAAGCCACTGCGGCCACGATACTTCTCAAAAACGAAAAAGATGAACCGACCGCGCTGATCTATTTCACCGCTTACACTCGCAGCGACGTGAAAGATCTGAGCCAGCGCCCGGTGGCCTTTATTTACAATGGCGGGCCTGGCTCCTCTTCCCTGTGGCTGCACATGGGCTCGTTTGGACCGAAACGCGTTGCCGTTTCCGACGCTGAAGCGACGCCGCCCGCTCCGTACAAGTTGAACGACAACCCGTACTGCCTGCTCGACAAAAGCGATCTGGTATTCATCGATCCCGTGGGCACCGGCTTCAGTCACGCCGTCGGCAAAGCGCAGGATAAGGATTTTTGGGGCGTCGACCAAGACGTGAAATCGCTCGCACAGTTGATCAACGCCTACGTCAGCCGCAACGACCGCTGGAATTCACCAAAATTCCTGATCGGCGAAAGTTATGGCACGTTTCGCTCCGCCGCGCTCTCGAATTATCTGCAAAGTAACGACGGAATGTATTTCAACGGCATCGTCCTGATCTCTTCGGTGCTGGATTTGGGCACCATCTCTTTCAATCCCGGCGAAGATATGCCGTACATTTTTTACCTGCCCAGCTACGCGGCAACCGCTTGGTATCACAAGACGCTAACCGATCGCCCAGCGGAGCTTCTGCCATTCATCGAAGAGGCTCGCAAATTCGCGGTGTCGGATTATGCCGCCGCATTAATGAAGGGCTCGCAACTTACGCTCGCCGAAAAATCCGCTATGGCCAAGAAGCTTTCGCGCTTCACCGGCTTGAGCGAAGACTATCTGCTCAAAGCCGACCTGCGCGTGGCCCTTCCGCAATTCCAGAAGGAATTGCAGCGCAGCCGCGGTCTCACCACCGGCCGCCTGGACGCTCGCTTTTCTGGATTTTCCTACGATCTGCTGGGTGAATACGCGGAGTTTGATCCTCAGGACACCTCCATCTCCGGCCCGTTTATCGCGGTCTTTAACAACTACATTCGCACCGAGCTGAAGTTTGGGCAGGATAAGGTCTATCACTCCGCCGCGGATCATGCTTTTCAAAGCTGGGATTGGAAGCACAACGCCGGCGACAATTTCGGATTCCCGGGCTCGCCAAACGTCGAAGGCGATTTAATCCAGGCGCTGCTGACCAATCCGCACTTGAAAGTGGAAATTGAAAACGGCTACTACGATCTCGCAACACCGTTTTTTGCCACGGAATTTACCGTCGACCACCTGGGCCTTCCGGAAAAATTACAGAAGAACATCACCCTGCAATATTACGGCGCCGGCCACATGATGTACGTCCGCGAAGACGACCTCGCCAAACTGAAAGCCAACGTCGCCAATTTCATCGACGCCGCCGAGAAACCCTGATACGAGCAAGGACATCAGAGGAGCTTACCCGTTCGTCTGCGGCGGCAGAGCCGGTGTCTTCTTAGCCTTGCGTTGCCGACGGAAGTGATTGCGAACTGTCCAAAATCATAACGGACGATCTACTTGGACCACGGCGGCACGACGCCGGTCATCCGCGCATACGCGACCAACTGCCCCATGTGCTCGTTCGCGTGAACGATGATGCGCAGGTACATGCCGTCTACGGTCGCGTCGCGGCCTTCAATTTTGACCTTGCGCTCCAGATCCTTGGGCGTTTCCGCCGCGTGCGCCACGCGAACCGCTTCCAGTGACCTCTTCAGCCAGGCGATCACCTCCGGTTTTGAGGTAACAGTCTTATCCAAGTCCTCGGTTAAGTCCGCCGGCATCTTCGGCCCCGTCACGCTCAACAAATAAAAGTTCGCGTCGACAATGTGCATATACACTTCACTCGTCGAGCGCACCCCCGGTTCAGGACGCCACGAAAATTTCTCCGCAGGCGTCGCCTCCGCCAGCGCGATCAACTGCTGCGATACATGCTTCCACTCCCCGTCATACCCCTGCCAAATCCCCTCCGGATATTGCGCCGGTACCGCCGGTGTCGCCAAAAAAAGAAAAAGCAATAACGAAAAAGCTTTCACAAGTCGACTCACTTCAATCTCCTTCGCACACCAGCAACTTAGGAACTCTGCAGCAAGGCCACGAAGTGCAGGTTCCGGCCGACCAGAGCGCTAAACGGCGCAGGATAGAGATTTAGCTCCGTGCTAAAGGCTGTGACCTTAAGTCCGCTAGCAGCAAAATACGCGTTCCATTGCGCGCGGCTCTGATAATTGTAAGTAAGCGTCACGCCGTGCGGCCGGTTGCCGACCCAATCCATAAACCACAGCGTGGCATGATCGAAGGCGTTTTCGCTTAGATGGTCTTTCAGCAGCACGTTGCGGCGGCTCACTCGCGCGGCTTCCCGCAATAAAACCGAAACGTCGCCGGTATGGTGCAGCACATCCACCAGCATGCAGACATCGAAAGATGCATCGGGAAACGGCAGCGCGCTTCCATCAAACGGAAAACAATCGATGCGGCAGCCCGGCCGCACCATAACTTCCACGCCTTTGATCGAAATGTCCGGCCGCAATTCCGCAATCAAGCCGGCAATCGTTCCATCCCCGCAGCCAATATCCAGCACCGAAGCCGAAGCCGGAATTTGCGCGGCCAGCACCGCGGCCAGTACGCGCACCCGCCGCTTGTGCACCAGCGCCTGATGGCCATGCTTCACCGCGGAGAGCAGAAGCGAATCCTGCCCTGGCGTAATCTTCGGCGCTATTTTTTCCGCGTCCATTTATTTGCGCCCTGTTTACTTACGCCATTTCTATTTACGGTCGTAGTCTCCGATAAACGTCCCACGGCTAATGCCCAGCATGCTCAGAAAGAACGAACCAAAAATCACCTGCACACCAAGAAACAGCCACATCGCCCAGAACAAAATCTGCCGCACTTGATGCAACTCGCCAAATCCACTCGCCGCCCACGACCAGGTAATCCAAGAGCACCCGCCGAGACCGCACAGAAACAGCCCAGCGCCCAGCGCCAGCCCGGACTCCAGCGTCACGCTGCGCAACACTCGCTTGAGCGAAACCCCGCCATGGTCGAATCGTTCCGCGTAACTGAAAACTTTGGCGAATGCCCCAATCGAAAGAATTTGCGTGCCCAGCAGCGTGAAGAACACGCCAAAAATCATCGTATGAATATCCAGTGTAACGCGCCCCACATGCCGCTCCCCGGGCAACAGCCAGAACACGAGTGCCAATCCCACGACCCCCAGCGCCGCTCCCGGAAGAAAAAATAGCCAGTTCGGCGCGTACATCAGCATGAACCGCAAACTCCGCCAGCCATCGCGGAAGCTCCGCAAATGCGGCGCGCGTCCGCGTTTATCCGGCCAAAGAATAATCGGAATCTCCGCGATGCGTGCCTGCATCTGCGCTGCCTTGATCACCATCTCCAATGCAAACTCCATGCCGGTGCTGCGCACGTCCAGCCGCTGCGCCAGCGCCCGCGTAAATCCGCGCATGCCGCAATACACATCGCCCACACCGGAATGAAAAAAAGTGTTCAGCAGCGCCGTAAGCCCCGGATTGCCGAAGTACTTGTGCAGCGGCGGCATGGCCCCTGGTTTTATTTCCCCCAGAAACCGGTTGCCCATCACCAGGTCGTAACCTTCGCGAAGTTTGCTCACAAAATTCGGCACTTCGCTGAAATCGTAGCTGTCATCCGCATCGCCCATCACGATGAACTCGCCACCCGCCGCGGCGATTCCCGCGCGCAGCGCCGCACCGTACCCGCGCTCACTCACCGCAACAACGCGCGCACCATGCACCTCGGCTATCCCCACCGAGCCGTCCGTCGAGCCATTGTCCGCCACCAGCACTTCTCCGCGCAGCCCCGCCCCACGAAACGCCGCCAGCGCCTTATCAATACAAAACGCCAGCGAATTCGCTTCGTTCAGGCACGGAATCACGACAGAAACGTCCAGCGCTAAAGCCGCATCCGGCGGCACCACTTCGTGCCTTCCTTCCGTCGTAGTAGTAGACATGCTGTCAAACATCATATCCCGCCCCAAGCTTAGTTTCACACCCAGACGTCCAACCACAAAAAAACCGTCGCTTTTCGGAGTGCGGCGGCTTGACGCCGCTATTGCGTCCGCCACACCAACGCTAACCTCAGCACCGCAGCTCCAGGTCATCCCAACAACATTTCACCCAGCTCCACCCATCCCAAATCTGTCCCTTTTGTGAAACGACACGTCAGCGACTACAATACTGCTATCGCACAAGCATCCGCCTCTCAACCGACGCGCGCAAAAAAGCACTCCGGAGAATCCGCGAACCTTGCCCAGTCCACTCGTCGACTCCTTCACCTCCGATACTTGGCAAAATATTTTATTGTTCGCGGTGCTCGCCGCCTGCGTCGTGCTCGCCCTTCCCCGTCACAGCCGAGCCGAAAAGCTTATCCGTACCCTGGAGTGCATCCTTTCCACGTTCGCACAGCGTAAAACCGCAGCCATCATCGTCATTTTTTTTGCCGTGCTGGCCGCGCGTCTCGCCGTACTGCACTTCCTGCCCGTTCCCTACCCCGGTATTCACGATGAATTCAGCTACCTGCTGCTCGGCGACACTTTCGCCCACGGCCGCCTCGCCAACCCGACACATCCCATGTGGCGCAGCTTCGAAACTTTTCACGTCAACTGGCTGCCCACCTACTCTTCAATTTATCCGCCGGCGCAAGGCGCGGTGCTGGCGGTCGGCCAACTCGTGGGTAATCCCTGGTTCGGAGTGCTCGTCAGTAACGCCGCAATGTGCGCCACAATTTTATGGATGCTGCAAGGTTGGATGCCTGCGCGATGGGCGCTCCTCGGCGCCATCCTTGCCGCTCTCAAACTCGGCGTCGCCAGCTACTGGATGAACAGTTACTGGGGCGGCGCGGTAGGCGCGATCGGCGGTGCCCTGGTGCTCGGAGCCTTGCCGCGCATTCGAAAGCATGGCCGCCCGCGCGACGCACTGCTTCTTGCCGTGGGTGTCGCAATCCTCGCCAACAGCCGTCCCTACGAAGGTTTGCTGGTGTGTTTGCCCGTCGTGGTCTGGCTGATCTGGTGGCTACTGCGCAAACCATCATCGAGGATCTCGTCGCCGCCGTCTCGCGCTGCGCGCCTGCGCCGCGTCTTCGCTCCCATTGCCATCGTCTTAGTTCTCACCGCTGCCTTCATGTCATTCTACAATTCACGCGTGACGGGCCACTCCTTGCTTTTTCCCTACACTCTGAATTTGCGCACCTACGTCACTGCCCCGGTTTTTCTCTGGCAGCACGCCAAGCCCGCGTTGCACTACAACAATCAGCAATTCGAAGATTTTTACAACGACTGGGAACGCAACAATTACCAAAACTCCGCGGCCGATATCCAAGCGGTATCACTGGAAAAATGGCAGCGCCTACGTTCCGTATTCTTTTGGCCCGCCGCAGCTCTGCTCCTCGCCGGCTTTATCTTCGTCTTCCGGGACAAACGCGTGCGTTTCCTCCTCGCCGTTTTTCTTATCGCCACTCCAGGTATATTCGTAGTGGTGTGGTCCAATCCTCATTACGCTGCGCCGCTCACTGGCGTGATTTTCGCCCTGCTGGTGCAATCGATGCGCCACCTTCGCGCGTGGCAACCATTCGCCCGCCCTATCGGACCCGCCCTTTCCCGCGCCATACTGATCTTGCTCGTGCTGCAAACCGCCGGCGACACGCTCACGCGCAAGTGTGACGAACTCAGCTGGACCTGCGGCGGCGATTCCAGTCGTGCCGCCATCGCGCAGCACCTCGCCGCGCTCCCCGGCAAGCACTTGATCATCGTGCGCTACGAACCCGATCACAACATTCACGATGAGTGGGTCTTCAACGGCGCCGAAATCGACAACGCCAAAATCCTCTGGGCCCGCGAACTCGATCCCCAGCAAAACGCCGCGCTCCTTGCATACTTCAAGGACCGCACCGTTTGGCTCGTCGAGCCCGACGCCGATAATGAGGAACTGTTGCCCTACGCCCCAGCGCCGTCCGGGTCCGCGCGATGAATTTTTCTTCATTAAAGGATTCCTCGTTAAATATTCCTCCGCCGACCGTCGATCCCTGGGAAGCCGCCTACGCGCGATTCGAAACTCCCGCGCAAGAAGTCCAAAAATTTATTTCCCGCCTCAAGGAACTCGGCGCGCCCGCGTGGCCCAAAGACGCCGCCATCGTCGAACTCTTCTGCGGCCGCGGCAACGGCCTGCACGCCCTTCAGCAACTGGGCTTCTCCAATATCACCGGCGTCGATCTTTCCCCGCGCCTGCTCGTGCAATACACCGGCCCGGCGCAATGCATCGTAGCCGACTGCCGCAACTTGCCCTTTGCCGATCACCGCAAGGACATCATCATCGTGCAGGGCGGTCTAC
This sequence comes from uncultured Acidobacteriota bacterium, assembly GCA_963838265.1. Taxonomy (GTDB): domain Bacteria; phylum Acidobacteriota; class Terriglobia; order Acidiferrales; family UBA7541; genus Acidiferrum. Next base: position 105,869 of record CAWIQN010000012.1, on the reverse strand, counting down.
ATCATTTGCCAGAACTCCCCGGCGACCTCGAGCAAACTTTCTCCGAAATCCGCCGCGTCCTCAAAGAAAATGGCCGCGTCATGTTCGTCGAACCGTGGTCCACGCCTTTTCTAAATCTCGTCCACGCCATCTGCGAAAATCCCCTCGCCCGCAAATATTCCGTCAAGCTCGACGCCCTTGCCACCATGATCCACTACGAGCGCCGCACCTACGAGCAATGGCTCACGCAACCACAACTCATCCTCGGTCTCGCCGAAAAACATTTCGTCGCCACTCGCCAGTCCTTCCGCTGGGGCAAGTGGCGTTTTCTCGGCACTCCCCGCCAACCCACGCCGTAGGGGCACGGCATGCCGTGCCCACCCTGGCCCGTACGTCCACCGCGATTGGAACGCTCGTCCCCCTCGCCCAAACCCCAATTCCAGCTTGCTTTTCCTCTCTTCCCAGCTACTATGGCGTACTCTGGACGTACGTCCGGTCCACACCTTGAACTCGCCAACCGCCGCTCCCCCAACATCCTCGCTGCGCACCGGAAAACTTCTTCAGGTCCTCGGCATCTGGTTCGGCATTGCCGCCGCCATCGGCAACACCATCGCCGCGGGAATCGTTCGAACTCCCGGGGACATCGCTAAACTACTGCCCAATCCATGGCTCTTCCTCGGCGTGTGGGTTTTGGGCGGTGCCTATGCCCTTCTCGGCGCGTCCTCCATGGCCGAGCTCGGCGCCGCCATCCCGCGCAGCGGCGGACAATACAATTTCTCCCATCGCGCCATAGGCGAATACGCCGGCTTCATCGTCGGCTGGAGCGATTGGCTCTCCACCTGCGGCACCAACGCTGTCGTAGCTATCGTCATCGGCGAATACAGCGCCGCCCTCATCGGCCGCCTCGCCGGCCACGAAAAACTAACCGCCGTCGCCGTCCTGCTCTTCTTCGCCATACTGCAATGGCGCGGCGTCAAATGGGGCAGCGGCACGCAACTCGTCACCGCCGTCCTGAAAACCGCGGCCTTCGTAGTTCTCGTTCTGGCGTGCTTCATCCTCGGCGGCCCGTCGCATCAAGCCGCCGCAACCGCATCCACTCACACCTCCGCGCTACCTTCAGGCTGGATTCTCGCCGTCGCTTTTGTCTTGGGTCTGCAGCAGGTTATTTACACCGTGGACGGCTGGGACGGCGTCATCTACTTCGGCGAAGAGGTCAAGGATCCCGGCCGCGACGTCCCGCGCGCAATTTTTGGCAGCGTCATCTCCATCATGGCCATCTATCTCCTCCTCAACGCCGCCGTTCTCTACGTCCTGCCCATGAACGAAATCTCCGGAAATATTTTTGCGCTGGGCGCCGCCGCCAACAAAATCTTCGGCCGCTACGGCGACGTCATCGTTCGCTCCATCATGATCGTCTCGCTGCTCAGCTGCATCAACGCCTGTCAGATGTTTTGCACCCGCATTCTCTACGCCATGAGCGTCGATGGCCTCTTTTTCAAACGCGCCTCGCGCGTCAACCAAGGCGGCACCCCCGTGGTCGCTCTGCTTCTGAGCACCATCGTCGGCATCATCTTCGTCCTCGGCTCCTTCGAACGCGTAATCGCCATGCTCTCTTTTTTCTTCGTCGCCAACTACACCCTCTCCTACTCCTCGCTCTTCATTCTGCGGAAACGTGAGCCATCCATGCCGCGCCCCTACCGCGCCTGGGGCTACCCCTGGACCACCGCAGCCGCCCTAATTGCCTCCGCCATCTTCCTGATCGGCTCCATCGCCACCGATCGCGACAACGCTCCGCTAGCGTTAGGAATGTTGCTAGCCAGCTACCCAATTTTTTGGATTATGAAAAAGGTCTCGAAACGCCCTGTAGCGGCCGCCTTCTGAGGCGGTCGCCTTTGCCGTTGTTTGTGTAGGTGCCGGACTTTACAGGCTGCGGAAAAAGTGGTGGAGATGGTTACCGGTGAGCGAGGCGCGGCGTCTAAGAGCACATGCGCGGACACGATGATCAGCAAGAAGGCATGTTCAGTTACATTTCACTGGAGAAGCGGGTACCGGAAGATCACCCGTTACGGCGGGTGCGGCGGATGACGGAGGCGGCGTTGCAGAACATGTCGCCGCTATTTGCAAAACTATATTCGCCCATGGGGCGGCCCTCGATTGCACCCGAACGGTTGCTGCGGGCGTTGTTGTTGCAGGCTTTTTACAGCGTGCGGAGCGAACGGCTGCTGATGGAGCAGCTGGACTACAACTTGCTGTTTCGCTGGTTTGTGGGGCTGCCGGCGGACGACGCGGTGTGGGACGTGACGGTGTTCACCAAGAACCGCGATCGGCTGCTGGAGGGGGAAATTGCGCAGGTCTTTTTCGAGCAGGTGCTGGAGCAGGCCGCGCAGCAAGGGCTGCTATCGGACGAACATTTCACGGTGGATGGAACGCTGATCGAAGTGTGGGCCAACCGGCGAAGTTTTCAGGAGAAGCAGCCGCCGCCGAGTCGTGGCAGCGGGAACAAAGGGCAGAAATTGCTGCGGGACACGCACGAGAGCAAAAGCGATCCGGAGGCGCGCTTGTATAAGAAAAGCGTGGCGGGAGAAGTCAAAGCGAGCTATTTGGGACACGTACTGATGGAAAATCGTAACGGACTGGTGGTGCAAGCGTGCGTGACCTGTGCAGGAAATAGAGCGGAACGAGAAGCCGCGGAGGAGCTGGTGGCGACGGTGGCAAGAACAGCGCAGCAAAAACGCCTGACGCTGGCAGCGGACAAGAGTTATCAGGCCGAGGAATTCATCACCAGGTTGCGCGCGTTGCGCATCGTGCCGCACATTGCGGAGTACGAGAAAGAGACGGCACTGAGCAAGAACTGGCTGTTACCGAGCGAGCGGGAAGATCCGGGATTCGCGATCAGCCAAGGAAAGCGCAAACTGGTGGAGAAGATTTTTGCCTGGATCAAAAGTTCGGCGGGGCTGCGGAAAACGAAATTACGCGGGCGCCGGCGGGTGGACTGGCAGTTTCGCTTGTATGCCGCCGCCGCGAATTTGGTGCGACTGGCGAAACTAATGCCGGCATAAACCCGCGTTTCGGAAAGGAAGCGCGGTCACGGGAAGCCGGCAGGTAGAGCACAACGAAAAAGGCGCAGCCTCGGAAGCCGCAGGGCCCCACGCCGGGGACAAATTTGCAAATGGGCTGACTTTTTCCGCAGCCTGTGAAGTCCGGCCTCGCGTGCCGTTGTAACGGCGGGTCTTCAGACCCGTTCTTTTGACTTTCTCTTCTCCGTATTTCTCTTCGTACTCTGCGTTAAAATCCCCATCCCGCCGCTACCCAATCTTCTCCGCAATCGCCTTCGCCTGCAAAAAATGCAACAAATAATCCTTCCCACCCGTCTTCGAATCCGTCCCAGACATATTAAATCCCCCAAACGGATGCGCCCCCACCATCGCCCCCGTACACTTCCGATTCAAATACAAATTCCCCACAAAAAACGCTTCTTCCGCCCGCGCGATCTTTTCTTTATTCCGCGAATAGACCGCCCCCGTCAACCCAAACTCCGTGTCATTCGCAATCTCCAGCGCATGCTCGAAATCCCGCGCCTTGATCACCGCCAGCACCGGACCGAACACCTCTTCCTGCGCAATCCGCGACTTCGCATCCACATCCGCAATAATCGTCGGCTGCACAAAATACCCTTCGCCGGGAGCACGCCCTCCGCCCAGCACCAGCTTCCCTTCCTTTTTCCCCACGTCGATATATCCCAAAATCCCTTCCATCGCCGTAGCGCTCACCACCGGGCCCATATAATTGCCCTGTACGTCGCTCGGCCCCACCGTAATCGTCTTCGCGCGCGTCACCAATTTATCTACGAACGTATCAAACACTTTCTCCGACACGATCGCTCGCGAACACGCCGAACATTTCTGCCCCGCATAACCAAACGCCGCCTGCGCCACGCCCTCTACCGCCGCGTCCAGGTCCGCCTCCTCATCCACAATCGTCGCGTCCTTCCCGCCCATCTCCAGCACCGCCCGCTTGATCCAAATCTGTCCCGCCGCCCGCTTGGCCGCCGCCTCGCCGATGATCAATCCAACTTCCTTCGAGCCAGTGAACGCGATATATCGCGTCTTCGCATGCTTCACCATCGCATCCCCGGCGATCTCGCCCAGCCCGGTAATAAAATTCAACGCCTCGCGTGGCACACCCGCTTCATAAAAAATCTCCACCACTTTTGCCGCTACCGCCGGTGCTTCCTCCGAAGGCTTCAGCACCACCGTGTTTCCCGTCACCAGCGAAGCCGCCGTCATCCCCGCCGCTATCGCCGCTGGAAAATTCCACGGCGGAATCACTGCGCCCACTCCCAGCGGCAAGTACACCAGGTAATTCTTCTCCCCCTTCATCGGTGTTACCGCATGTTCCCCGGCCAACCGCAGCATCTCGCGTGCATAAAACTCGCAAAAATCAATGGTCTCCGCTGTATCCGCGTCCGCCTCAACCCACGATTTCCCCACCTCATAACAGATCAGTGCGGAAACCTCGAACTTCCGCTCGCGAAAAATCTGCGCCGCGCGAAAGATAATCTCCACGCGCTTTTCCGCCGGTACGCGTTTCCATGGGGCAAACGCCTTATACGCCGCTTCTACCGCTTGCGCTGCCTGCTCCGCGTTCGCTTTCTGAAACACCCCAATCACTTGCGATGGCCGCGAAGGGTTCGTGGACATCATCTTCTCGGTCGTATAAATCCTCTCGCCGCCGATATACATCGGATACTCGCGCCCCAACTCCCCGGCCACTTTCGCCTGCGCGTCTTCCATGGCCTTCTTATTTTCGGCTTTCGAAAAATCCACAAACGGTTCGTTCGTAAACTCCGCAACATGCAATTTCGCTTCAGCAGTAGCCATAACGCAATTTTCTCCTAGCCTCACAAACACCCAATTCTACTGCGTCACCAAACCCAGCCACAAGCCAGCAACCAAATCAGCACCGGAGGCGCGGCACACTTTAGCTCAGAGCGGAAGCGTTGGGTGCGATCGTCACAACGCGAGGAACACCGGAGGTGCGGCACATTTTTCCTCGCAACCATTTTACGAAACGCTCTCGCCGATTTTTTGCTAATTTTCCTGGCAATCTGCTTACCTGCCGCAAAATATTTCTTGCACAGGCATGCACAGATTTCCACAATGTTTCAGCGAGATTACTCTTGCGCGATTTTCGCGCCGCTCGTACTATGCGCACAGATTGATCGGGAAGAAGACTTCGCGAGTCAATTAGAAGATGGCAGCAAGGGTAAAACCGAGCTTGTCAGTTTCGAGTTGAAACAGAAGTACTAACTTCGCAGTTCAACGTACGCAGATGGCAAGGGTAAAACCGAGCCAACTTGACGGCGAGGGATTGCGGGCTTTGCAGCCGAAGCCCACGGGAGATTTGGGTAAAACCGAATCGCCAGGGGACGGAAGCGGAAGCCACAGACTTTGCGGTGAACTCAAAGAAGCGAAGCGGGTAAAACCGAGTCGTAATCGTGAGTCGAACCAAGAAGTAGGCTTCACGAATCAATTTACGAGGGGCGGCCCGGGTAAAACCGAGCCGCCTTCTCCTAAACCCGAGACGTAAAGCCAAAGCTTCACGCGTCAATCGAAAAGAGGGCGACACGGCCAAACCGAGTCGCCCTCATTTTTTTTACCCTTGCCCTTGCCCTGCCTGCCCTTGCCCTTGCCCTTGCCCTTGCCCTTGCCCTTGCCCTTGCCCTTGCCCTTGCCCTGCCCTGCACTCGCACCTGCACCTGCGCAGGGCGCTTGCCTTTGAGCCCTGCGGTTTTTATTCAGCAGACCCCACCACGCTAAATTTATCGGCCCTTTTCCCCGGCATGGTCAGCAACTAGCTTCGAACGCCCCGCCCACCCTTCGCCTAGACCAGTTCGCCCACCGCGTCCCCGAACACCTGGGTGTGCAAGTCCACGTCACCCTCGCTGGTCGCTGGACACATCAGCGCCATGTTGTGAAACGGCGTCAGCAGCACCCCGCGATTCAGCGCGTACAAATGCAGAAATCGCTCCAAGTCAAAATCCGCGGCCGCCGCCGATTCCCCGCCATTTCTCGGCGCTCGCGTAGTAAAGGTATACTCCGCGCGGCAACCAAGCTGCGTCACATTCCACGGTAGTCCCGCGTTGCGAATCTCGTCCGCGACTCCTGAAGCAAATCGCGTCGCCAGCGGGATCATGTGCTCGAACGCGGCAGCGGTCAAAACCTGGTCCAGCGTCGCGCGCATCGCCGCTAGCGACAATGCATTGCCCGCTAACGTTCCTCCGATGCCGCCCACGTCGCAATCCTCCAGCTCGATTCGCGCCGAAATGCGCTGTGCCACCTCTTCCGTGCATCCAAAGGTCGCGCCAGGAATGCCGCCGCCGATCGCTTTGCCCAGCACAAAAATATTCGGCTGCAGATTCCACAGCCGCGTACATCCACCAGGACCGGCGCAAATCGTATGCGTCTCGTCCGCAATAAACAACGAACCGTATCGCCGCGCCAGCCGCACCGCCTCCGCCCAGTACCCATCGTCCGGAAGGATGATGCCCACGTTGGTCATCGCCGGCTCCGCCAGCACGCACGCCACATCGTTGTGCCGCAGCGCCGCCTCGAGCGCGCTTAAATCGTTGAACTCCACCACGCGCGTCGTCTCCGCCGGATTCACGGGCGCGCCAATGTTCCCGCGCCGCGGACCGACCACTCCGTCACGCAACGACGCAAACGACTCGTCCACCGTGCCGTGGTAGCAGTAGTGAAACACCAGAATCTTCGAGCGCCGCGTAATTTCACGCGCAATGCGAATCGCAAAGCGGTTCGCGTCTGTCGCCGTCAGCGCGAATTGCCAGTACGGCAATCCGAAGCGCCGCTGCAACTCCTCGCCCACCCACACGGCATCTTCGGTCGGCAACATAAACGTAATGCCTTCGCGCACGCGCCGCTTCACGGCATCAGCTACCGCCTTCGGCGAATGCCCGGTCATCGCCCCGGTATCGCCAAGACAGAGATCGATATATTCGCGGCCATCCACATCGGTAAAATGCGCGCCGCTGGCCTGCGCCACGAACACCGGAAACGCTCCGGCCCACTTCTTCATCCAGTTCATGGGCACGCCGCCAAGCAACGAACCCTGCGCCCGCCGATACAACTCCGCCGAACGCGGATGCTCCGCAACAAAGCGCTTTTCTTCGCGCTCCCGCAATCTCTGCAATTTGTCACGATCAATGGAGGTCATGGAGAATCGACACTACGTTTCCATTACTGAAGCTCATTTCGCAACGAGTTTTGCCGGAAAGCGGCCTAACGCAAATCGCGAATGATTTCCTTCACGGCGTTCGCTCCAGACGCACCCGTTAAGCCGTTGCCGGGATGCGTGCCGGAGCCGCACAAATACAATCCGCGCACCGGTGTAAGATACCGCGCCCAATCGAGCACTGGCCGCATGGTGAACAGTTGGTCGAGCGCAAGTTCACCGTGATAAATGTGTCCGCCGGTGAATCCGTAGGTCGTTTCCAAGTCCTGCGGCGTAATCACCTGGATCGCCTCCACCAGGCCCGGCAAATCCGGCGCATAAGCTCCCAGCGTCTTGATTACCGTCCGCCCCAGCTCGTCGCGTCGCGTGCTCCAGCTGCCCTTCTTCAATTTAAACGGAGCGAATTGCACGTACGCGGAAAGCACATGCTTCCCTTCCGGCGCGAGTGAAGGATCCAGCAGCGTGGGAATCGTCACATCCGAATACGGCGCGGCGGAAAACTCACCGTACTTCGACGCGTCAAACGCTTTCTCCAGATAATCAATCTCCGGCCCGATATGGATTCGCCCAGAAAGCGCTTGTCGAAATCCATCCGCGCCAATCGCCGAAGCCAGCGCGGGAAACGCCGGCAAATCGCCCAGCGCCAGATTCACCTTAGCCACTGTGCCGTTCGCGCGCATGTTCTTGATGCGCATCGCAAACGTCGGATCCAGTTGCGAAGGATCCACTAAATTAAAAAACGTCCGCTTCGGGTCGACGCCCGAAACCACGGCCTGCACGGCGATCTCTTCGCCATCAGCAAGAACCACTCCGCTGACCGCGCCATCCTTCACGCGGATGTGTTGTACGTCCGCGCCGGTGCGAATCTCCGCGCCCGCTTTTCGCGCGCTGTCCGCCAGTGCCGCGCTCAGTGCGCCAAGCCCGCCGCGCGGAAACGCCGCTGGTCCAACCGGATGCGCATCCGCCACTGCGCGCATCAGCAGCACCGCGGTCGAGCCCGCCGACCACGGGCCCAGCGCAGTGCCAAAAATCCCGCGCGCAGCAATCACCGCGCGCAGCAATTCGTTCTCAAAAAATTCGGCGACAAAATCCGCGGCCGCCATCGGTCCCCAGCGCAGCAAATCGAATATTCCGGTTTTGCCCAGGCTGCGTACGCCGCGCCCGGTCTTCAGCAAATTCCAAAGATCTTCCGGCGAAGGCTTGTCGATTCCCGGCGGCGTAATCGCGGCAATCTGCGCAAACACTCCCGCGATCTTCTCTAGCGACGCCGCAAACTTGGTGTAACGCTCCGCGTCGTGCGCGGACATGCGCGCAATCCCACCCGCTGTCTTGGCGTGGTCGTTGTAGAAAAGCAGTCCTTGCCCATCGAGCGTGGGCGCAAACACGCGCGGGTCGGGATGCAGCAGCTCGCAACCGAACTTCTCTGGCCGCATGTCGCGCAGCACATCGTCGCGCAAGGGACCGACCGTGTGCGCCAGCGTCGATACGCGAAATCCCGGGTGAAACTCTTCCGTGATCGCGCCGCCACCGACCATTTCTCGGCGCTCCAGCACCACCGGCTTGAATCCGCCCTTGGCCAGATAAAATGCCGTCACCAGCGCATTGTGCCCACCGCCGACAATCACAACTTTCTGTCCGATGGGCACGGTCAGTGGCTCGCCTTCTGCGAGCTTACTTCGCTTGATGCCACGGCTGCTGGCGTGCCGTCAGAAGCATTAGATTTTGCCCCGTTGGACTTCGCGTTCGACTTCGCCGCGCGCGCCACTTTGCTCCAGTCTTTCAGCATCACCTGGCTGGCGATGCGTCCGTTCGCTCCCATAATTCCGCCGCCTGGATGCGTCGCCGAGCCGCACATATACAAGCCATCCACCGGAGTGCGGTAGTAGGCCCATCCAGCCACTGGACGCAGAAAGAAAAGTTGCTCCAACGAAAGTTCGCCCTGAAAAATGTTTCCCTGCGTCAGCCCGAATTCGCGTTCCAGATCCAGAGGCGTCAATATTTGACGCCCAACAATGATTTCCTTAATGTTTGGCGCATATTCCGCGATCGTGTCGATCACGTTGTCGCCGAAGGCTTCGCGCTGATCGTCCCACGTCCCTTTCGCAAGTTTGTACGGAGCGTACTGCACGAAGCACGAGAGCACGTGCTTCCCGGCCGGCGCCACGCTGGGATCCGTGAGGCTCGGAATCACCATATCGATGTACGGACGCCGCGAATAATTGCCGTACTTCGCATCGTCGTAGCCGCGTTCCATATATTCCATGTTCGGCGAAATGGAAATCGCTCCGCGCAGGTGTGCGCCATCGCCAGGTATCGCCTTGAAATTGGGTAACGCATCGAGCGCCAGATTCACCTTGCCGGACGAGCCGCGGAACTTATAGCGCCGCACGCCTTCCAGAAAATCCGGGGGCAACTCGCTAGGCGATAGAAATTTTTCAAACGTCAGGTGCGGATCGACGCTGGACGAAACAATCGTCGCGCTGATCTCTTCCCCGCTCTGCAGCACCACGCCGGCGGCGCGGCCATTCTTCACCACAATTTTTCCCACCGGCGCCTTGGTGCGAATCTCCACGCCGGCTTCGCGCGCCGCCGCGCCAATAGCGTTGGAAATGGCCCCCGTGCCGCCGCGGCTGAATCCCCAGGAGCGGAACGCGCCATCGATCTCGCCCATATAGTGGTGCAACAGAACGTAAGCCGTCCCCGGCGAGCGAATGCCCAGAAACGTTCCGATAATTCCCGACGCCGACATAGTTGCCTTCAACACGTCGGTCTCAAACCACTGGTCCAGAAAATCCGCCGAGCTCATGGTCATCAGCTGTATCAGCGTGTAGCGCTCGTCGGAAGAAAGCTCGCGGAAACGCTGCATCAGAAAATGCAGCTGCTTCAAATCTTTGGGATTTAGCGTGGTCGGATCGGGTGGAACCATCGACAGCAACGGCTTCACGAAGCGGCACATCGGCGTCATCATCTTGGAGAATTCGTCGTACGCCTCGGCATCCAGCCGCGAGTGCCGCCGGATCTCGCGAATGGATTTGGCGTGATCGTTCATCCGCCAAAGATGGTCGCCATTGGGCATCGGAGAAAACGTGCCGTCGAGCGGCAATATCTCCAGCCCATGCCGCGGCAAATCCAGCTCGCGAATAATCTCCGGCCGCAGCAGCGAAACCACGTAGGAACATTCCGAAAACAGAAAGCCGGGAAAAATCTCTTCGGTAACTGCTGCTCCACCCAAAACGTGCCGCCGCTCCAGTACCAGCACCCTCTTCCCGGCCTTGGCCAGGTACGCAGCATTCACCAGACCATTGTGCCCGCCGCCGATAACCACCACGTCGTAGTGCTGCGCCATGCGGAGTACTCCACTAGAAAAAAGAAGCCTTGCTGTTCAGGTGAACGCACATTCTACTGTCTCCCGCTCCCGCTATACAACCGAGGTCTGCGTTACGGTAATCGGGAACTGGCCGTCGGAGCGGCACGGATCGGAAGCTTCTGGTCGCTCGGTGAAGGTGTTTGGGTTGACCAGACCTTCGTCCCATTGTTTCCAAATAAATTGATCGATGGTCTGTCCGCAGCAGACGAAACCACGATCGAATTGCGGAGCCCTTGCGTAAAGGTCAGAGTTGTTTCGGTTCCCAAGCTTAAATCGACGGAATTCCTACCAGAATCCTTGCCGATATATAAGCCCGCCGGAAAACGGCCAAGTGGCTCATAAGTTGTGAAGCCCGGCGTGAGGGAGACGCGAGATTCGTCATGATGATCGATCAGTGCGAGGTACGAACTATCTTGATCGTCCACGCACAGTTGCGCATTTGCACCGTGGTCCTTAGTCATGAGGCTGAGGCAGGTTCCTCCAAATCCCAGGTGGCCCAGCCGTGCGACAACGTTACCCGCACCGTCCTGTAGAAGAAATTCGGTTCCCACGATGACTCTGGGATGGTGGAAGTGTCCTGCTAGAACGAACGCTAAAAGCGCTAAGGCGAGAAGGCCGAGCGCCGCTTTGATTCTCTTATTATCCTTTCGTAGCTTTTCGAGTTCGACGAGTATATCTGGCGATGTAGACAAGATGCACCTCTCTGAAAGCTTCGATTATATTCGCAGACTGTACGAGAACTTGAGACATTCCGTGGCAGTGCGCTCGGTCGTGACAAATCGGCGTGCAACTTGACCGAGCGCTACGTGGCCCTTAGAATAGAAGATTCACTGTGACGTATTTTTCCGACTTGCTGAATGGTATTAAGCGCCCAGCGCCCACTCGCTGGGCTGCGCTGTTTTTAGGCGCTGATTGCGCCCTTTTCCAATTTTCCGAAGCGAGGATGGCATGATCGAAGGTCCGATTTCCGAAGGACTCACGTTTGACGACGTTTTACTTCTACCGGGCAAGTCTTCCGTTCTACCCGCCGAGGTCGACACGCGGACGCAATTCACACGCAAGCTGAGCCTGAATATTCCGCTCGCTTCGGCTGCGATGGACACCGTGACGGAATCGCGTCTGGCCATCGCCATCGCGCGGCAGGGCGGCATTGGCATCGTGCACCGCAACATGGCGATCGACCGGCAGTACGAAGAGATCGACCGCGTGAAGCGCTCGGAAAGCGGCATGATCGTCGACCCAGTCACCATTTCGCCGGACATCACGCTGCGCCAAGCGCTCGAGATCATGACCAAGTACCGCATCTCAGGCCTGCCGGTAACGCGCGGCTCGCGACTGACCGGTATTCTCACCAACCGCGACTTGCGGTTTGAAAAAAATCACGCGCAACTGGTCGGCTCAGTGATGACCAAAGAGAATCTCGTCACCGTGCCGGTCGGCACAACGCTGGACGAAGCGGAACGCATTCTGCAAAAACATCGCATTGAGAAACTTCTGGTCGTCGATCAAGACTTCAACCTTAAAGGTTTGATCACTGTAAAAGACATTCAGAAAAAACTGGAATATCCGCGCGCCGCCAAAGATGAGCAAGGCCGTCTGCGCATCGGCGCGGCCATTGGCGCCACCGGCGATTACCTGGAACGCGCCGTGGAAATGTCCAAAGCCAAAGTGGACGTTCTCGCCATCGATACCGCGCACGGGCACACGCAGCGCGTTATGGACGCCATCGCCGCGGTGCGTCGCCGCCTGCCGGAAATGCAATTGATCGCCGGAAATGTGGCAACTTTTGACGGTGCCAAAGATCTCATCGCGCTGGGAATTGACGGACTAAAGGTGGGTATCGGTCCGGGATCGATCTGCACCACGCGCATCGTCACCGGCGCGGGCGTGCCGCAGCTCACCGCGATTATCGAATGTTCGCGAGCGGCCGCCGGCACTGGCGTACCGATCATCGCCGATGGCGGCATAAAGTTTTCCGGAGACATCAGCAAAGCCATCGCCGCGGGCGCATCGTGCGTGATGATTGGCAGCCTATTCGCCGGGACCGAAGAATCGCCGGGTGAGACGATTTTGTATCAGGGCCGCACGTTCAAGTCTTATCGCGGCATGGGCTCGATTGGCGCGATGAACGCTGGTTCGGATCGCTACTCCGTGGTGCAAGACAGCACCGAGAGCGGCAAATCCGTCCCGGAAGGCGTGGAAGGACGCGTGGCGTACAAGGGTTCTTTGGGCGCGCTCACAGATCAACTGGTGGGCGGCCTGAAAAGCGGCATGGGCTACGCCGGAGCCGCTACGCTGAAGGAACTGGCGGAGAAAGGCCGATTCGTGCGCATTACCGCGGCCGGGCTGCGTGAAAGTCACGTGCATGACGTGGTCATTACCCGCGAAGCGCCGAACTATCGAATGGAATGAGGCGCGGTTTTCGGTTCGCCTTGACGCCCAAAAGGGCGTCGCTACAAAGGCTCAGTGGCGGAAAGTTTCACGGCAAAATATAACGCAGAGGCACAGAGGGCGCCGAGGAGCGCAGAGAAAAGAAGAGAAAACGCGATCAAGCGAGTCAGTTGATCGTCAATGCCAAGTTACTGGAGAACGTGGATTTGTCCGATCAACCCTGGCGCAACCCCCGGCCCGCACCACGGCTCAGAGAAGTGCAACCGCGCCTGCGTGAGTTGCCAACCATAAAATGGCTGCGGGCATGGTGGCCGGCGCTGCTGTGGGCGATGGTGATTTTCGGCATGTCCACCGATACGTTTTCCGCAGAGCACACCGGGTCAATCATCGAACCGATTTTGCGCTGGATTTATCCGGCGATCACCCGGGCGCAGTTTGAAATTATTCATCACTTCACGCGCAAGAGCGCACATTTCACAGAGTATTTTATCTTTGGACTCTTGCTCTTTCGCAGTGTACGGCGCGGGCGCGCGGGCTGGCGCTGGTCCTGGGGGCTCACGGCGCTATCCATAGCTGCGGTGTACGCATGTCTCGACGAATTCCACCAGTCGTTCGTGCCCAGCCGGACGGCTTCGCCGTATGATTCCCTGCTGGACTCCGTCGGAGCGTGCGCGGCGGTGATTTTCCTGTTCCTGTGGTTTCGCTGGCGCAGCGGAAGAACTCAAGAAGCGATCATGTCCTCGCGCAACGCCGCTTGAGTTTTCTGGCCCTGAGAACCATCACCTCGTTATAGCTCACGAAGTCGGCGGTGGAAGGTCTGGTGTCGGAGGGGGACCGGACAAAATGAACGTGACATCGATGGTGGTATCCACTTCGACGGGTGAGCCATTCAGAAGTGTCGGCTCGTAACGCCACTGGGAAACCGCGTCGAGCGCGGATTTAATCAGCAGTGGGTGACCGCTTTCAACGGTAAGACTCTGCACCATACCCTCCCGGTCGAGAATAGCGTGCAAGCGGACTGTGCCCTGAATACGGGTCAGGACCGCCAACGGCGGATATACGGGCTGCACCTGCTCGAGCAATTTTGCGCGCTGCACGTTCCCGCCTTGCCTGACGCTCATCGGTAGCCCCCCACCGCCGGTGGTTACATCGCTCGTGGCGGACGCTGGAGCACCGCCGACTGGTACGGTCTCGTTGACAACTTTGTAGTCTGCAGGAGGTTCAAAAAGCGCCGCATCCGGTTCGTCTCGCCGCAAATCGGTCAGTTCCACCGTCTGCACGCCAGCGCGCGGATCGGTGCGCTTCACCGAAACATTGACCTGCAAATCCGGTGAATACCAATATTCCGCCGCGAGCGTTAGAGGTTGGTTATTCCCGATAGTGCCTGCAGGATATGTTTTCGTTTCGCGGGTTCCGGTCAACCGCAAACCGTTGCTGAGCTTCACGCCCAAATCTTTCTTTTGCACGGTGGGCACCAATAGATTGCCTGCTGAGGCAGCGGGAGCCGCCGGCGGCCCGCCAGTCTCAGCGAAGACGTATTGCCTGGCGAGATGCCCCGCGGGGTAGAGGTAAGTCCGCGTTCGAGTATCGGGATCATACAAGACCGCATATGTCAGTTTGCCATCTGCGCCGGTCGCGGGATCGTTCCACTGACGAAATTCGTTGTGAGTGCGTCCGCGAGAATCCCGCGCGATGATATTGAAAGTGTGGTGCGTATCGATGCTGCCATCGGCGAGCGTTTGCGTGGTTTCAAGTTCGACTCGGGCCGAGAAAGGAACTCCAGGAACGGCATTGAGACGCGTGCCGTCAATGCTACTTCGCGTGCGGCCAGGAGCCGGCGGAATAACGTTCTGCGCGGAGGTGTTTTGTCCCGCGGCCCCGATCACGAATGGCCACATCAGCAAGACGGCCAGAACAAATCGGCAGATCGGCAGTGTCATGGAAGCACTCCTGGCTGGGTTATGCGCGCCCAAGCATGTTATCGCCCGAGTAACGTCTGCATTCTAACCCATTCATACGCAGCGGCCCCAGAAGGAATTGTTTGGAGCAGGGATTGTGTACCCATTCGAGGGCGCATAGCATCCATACGAACATGGAATTCCGACAACTTGGTTATTCAGGATTAAAAATACCGGTGCTTAGTTTTGGCGCCGGAACCTTTGGCGGCGGCAACGCATTCTTCAAGGCGTGGGGCAGCAGCGATGTCGCGGAGGCTACGCGACTGGTGGACGTTTGCCTGGAAGCGGGGGTGAATCTGTTCGACACCGCGGATATTTACTCCGACGGCTTGTCCGAAGAGATTCTGGGCGAGGCCATTAAAGGCCGGCGCAATCAGGTTTTGGTTTCCACCAAAGCTACATTTCGCATGAGCACGAAGAAGGGGCCGAACGACTTGGGGTCGTCGCGGCATCATCTGATCGAATCGTGCGAGGCCAGCTTGCGACGGCTGAAGATCGAGACCATCGATATTTACCACATGCACGGTTTCGACGCGCTGACGCCGGTGGAAGAGACATTGCGGACGCTGGACACTTTGGTGCAGAGCGGAAAGGTGCGGTATATCGCGTGCTCTAATTTTTCCGGCTGGCACCTGATGAAATCGCTGAGCGTTTCGGAGAGATACGGGTGGGCGCGTTATGTGGGGCATCAGGTTTATTACTCGCTGATTGGGCGGGAATATGAGTGGGAGTTGATGCCGCTGGGACTGGACCAAAAAGTCGGGGCGCTGATCTGGAGTCCGCTGGGATGGGGACGGCTGACGGGAAAGATTCGGCGGAACCAGCCGATTCCCGCGGAGAGTCGTCTGCACAAGACCGGGGACTATGGGCCACAGGTTACCGACGACTATTTGTATAAGGTGGTGGACGCCCTGGATGAGGTGGCGAAGGAAACCAGGAAATCCGTGCCGCAGATTGCCTTGAATTGGCTGTTGCAGAAGCCGACCGTGGCGAACGTGATTATGGGTGCGCGGAATGAGGAACAGCTGCGGCAGAATCTTGGGTCGGTGGGGTGGAGTTTGACGAAGGAGCAGGTGGCGAAATTGGATGCGGCTAGCGAGGTGCCGCCGGTTTATCCGTATTGGCATCAGAGACAGTTTGCGGAGAGGAATCCGCCTCCGGCGTCGAGCCGATAAGGGTACGCGGCGGTATTTGGCACAAAAGCGTCCGCCTCAGAAGGCGGCCGCTACAAAAGAAAGAGCCCGCTGCCGGTTTGCCGGAGCGGGCTCTTTTGTTTTGCCGAGATGGTTGAAAACTAAGAGGCGGCTTCTACTGGCTCTTCCTTTTTGGGCTTTTCTTTCTTTTCTTTGGCTTTGTATTCGTAGCCAACTAGTTCGAGGATGGCTACTTTGGCGTTGTCGCCGACACGATTGCCGGCGTGGATGATGCGGGTGTAGCCGCCGGCGCGATCGGCGAATTTTGGCGCGATTTCGCTGAAGAGCTTCGCGGTCATTTCCGGGGTCATCAAGTAGGAAGCGGCTTGGCGGCGCGATTGCAGTGTGTCGCGCTTGCCGAGCGTGATTATTTTTTCCGCCACCGGGCGGGCGGCTTTGGCGCGCGTCAGCGTGGTGGTGATGCGGCCGTGCTCGAACAGATTGGTGACCAGGTTGCGCAGCGTCGCGCGACGGTGCCACGGATTGCGTCCCAGCTTCGATCCTGATTTCAAATGTCGCATTTTCTATTCCTGTCTCTTCGATATCTTGTACAACCGCACATTCGGCTCCGGAAAGAATCCCGGAGCCGATGTGGCAGCTTGATTTTACAGTCCGGCGTTTTCTTCCGCCGGTGGAGGCGCGGTCTGGCTGGGAAGCGGCGGCCAGATGATGCGTCCGTGTTCATCGAACTTCATGCCCAGCGCGAGGCCCATCTTCACCAGTATATCTTTGATCTCGTTGAGCGATTTGCGGCCGAAGTTTTTGGTCTTCAGCATTTCGTTCTCGCTCTTTTGCACGAGTTCGCGGATGGTCTGGATGTTGGCGTTCTTCAGGCAATTGTAGGAACGGACGGAAAGTTCCAGCTCTTCCACGGAACGGTCCAGGTATTCGAGACGCGGATCGTGCGCGATATCTTGCGGCATTTCAATGTTGTCCACCGGCTCTTCAAAGTTGATGAAGATGCTCATGTGGTCCTTGACGAGTTTGGCGGCGAGCCCGATGGAATCCTGCGGGGTGATCGCGCCGTTGGTCCACACTTCGATCATCAGCTTTTCGTAGTCGGTCATCTGGCCGAGACGCGCCGCTTCGACGGAGTAGTTCACTTTGCGCACCGGTGAGTGGACGCTGTCCACCGGGATGTAGCCGATGGGAAGGTCTTCGTCGTAGTTGCGGTCGGCGGCGACGTAGCCGCGGCCGTTCTTGACGCGCATTTCGATTTGCAGTTTGCCGCCTTCGCTTACGGTGGCAATGTAGACGCTCTTATCGAGAATGGCGAAGTCCTGGTCCTCTTCGATTTGCGCGGAGGTGACCGGGCCGGGCTGCTCGATGTTTACGTAAATGGTTTTCGGCAGGTCAG
This sequence comes from uncultured Acidobacteriota bacterium, assembly GCA_963838265.1. Classification (GTDB taxonomy): domain Bacteria; phylum Acidobacteriota; class Terriglobia; order Acidiferrales; family UBA7541; genus Acidiferrum. Next base: position 88,373 of record CAWIQN010000012.1, on the reverse strand, counting down.
TGTTGAGCTTGATGGGGACCTGCTTCAGGTTGAGGATGATGTCCGTGGCGTCCTCGACCACGCCGGGGATCGAGGAGAATTCGTGCAGCACGCCTTCGATTTTAACCGCGGTGATGGCTGCGCCTTCGATGGAGCTGAGTAGCGCGCGACGCAGCGCGTTTCCTACCGTGGTGCCCCAGCCGCGCTCAAAAGGCTGCGCGGAGAAGCGGCCGTATTTTTCGGTCAGCGATTCCAGCTCGGAGGCTAGACGCTTTGGTTTTTGAAAACCCTTCCACATATTGTTCCTTCCTTCTGGCGGCCTGGGAATCGGACGCCTTGTTGCAATCTCGGGAAAAAGTGCCGGGCTAAAGCCCGGCGCCTACAAAAGTCAAAAGCCACGAAAACCTACTTCGAGTAGAGTTCGACGATTAATTGTTCGTTGATGGGCGGCGTTTGCACATCTTCACGCTTGGGCAATGCCACCACTTTGGCTTTGAATTGTTCGCGGTCTTGTTCTAGCCAGGGAACGGAGCTTTGGCTTTGCGCCACGTTGCGGGCTTCGAGGACCATGGCGTTCTGGTGCATCTTGTCCTTGATGGCCACTTCTTCGCCAACGTTGATCAGGTACGACGGGATGTTGACTTTTTTCCCGTTGATGCGTACGTGACCGTGGAGGACGAGTTGCCGCGCTTGCGCGCGCGAAGAGGCCAGACCGGCGCGCCACACCACGTTGTCGAGGCGGCGCTCCAGCATGATGATCAGGTTTTCGCCCGACGGACCCTTGATGCGGACGGCCTTTTCAAAGTAGTTGCGGAATTGCCGTTCGAGCAATCCGTAGGTGCGCTTGACCTTTTGCTTTTCGCGCAGTTGCAGGCCATAGCCGGCAACCTTCGGACGGCGCGACTGGCCATGCTGACCCGGAACGAAGTTGCGCTTTTCGATGGCGCACTTCTCCGTAAAGCACCGCAAACCTTTTAGGAACAGCTTCTGCCCTTCCCGGCGGCACAGGCGGCAAACTGCATCTCGGTGTCTTGCCAACTTCGATTCTCCCTTCACAACCTTTAAAACTCTCGGCAATTACGGCCTTGGCCGTGGCTTGCCAGAAACTTGTTGCCAAATCTTGTTGCTCCAAAAACCGGCACAGGCAAGAGTGCACCCTTGCGGGTGTAAACCTGTGCTACCAAAAATCAGACGCGGCGGCGCTTGGGCGGACGGCAGCCATTGTGCGGCATGGGCGTAACGTCGCGAATGACCACGATATGCAAGCCAGCGGCGGCCAGCGCGCGCACCGCGGATTCACGGCCGGAGCCCGGGCCCTTCACTTTGACTTCCACGCTCTTCATGCCGTACTGGTCACGCGCGGTGCCGGCGGCAGCCAAGGAGGCCTGCTGCGCGGCGTAGGGCGTGCCTTTGCGCGAACCCTTGAAACCGATGGCGCCCGCGGAAGACCAGCACACCACGCGGCCATCGGTATCGGCGATGGTGATCTGCGTGTTGTTGAAGGTCGCGGCGATGTGCACGATTCCGTGAGGAACGATGCGGCGTTCGCGTTTCTTCTTGAACTCTTTTTTGCGCTTCGCTGGCGCTGCGGCGCCGGCTCCGGCTTTGGCTTGTTTATCCGGCTTTGTTGCCGCGTCCGGTGCTGCGTTTTGCTCTTTTGCCACTTTCGACTCCGTTTCCTTAGATGCGAAAAACTAAAAGCCTCACATCGACCCAATCAAAACCGCGCAGCATGCTGCGCCACTACAAAGGCTGGCCCGGTGGGCACGGCGTGCCGTGCCCCTACATCGGCGAAGGACGATTAGCCCTTCTTGCCGGTGACTTTCTTCTTGGCCGCTACCGCGCCACGGCGTGGTCCCTTGCGGGTACGCGCGTTGGTGTGCGTGCGTTGACCGCGCACCGGAAGATTGCGGCGGTGCCGGATGCCGCGATAAGCCTGGACTTCAATCAGGCGGCGGATGTTCATCTGGATCTCTTTGCGGAGATCGCCTTCGACGCGGCCTTCTTTTTCAATTTCCTGGCGCAGACGGTTGGTCTCGTCTTCCGTCAGGTCGCGGATTTTCTTTTCAAAATCCACGTTGGCTTTTTCCGCGAGACTCTTCGCGCGAGCGCGGCCGATGCCATAGATGGCGGTGAGGCCCACCCAGAGGCGCTTTTGCGGCGGAAGATCGATACCTGCGATGCGTGCCATATACTGTCTCCCTTAATCCCTTATCCCTGGCGCTGCTTGTGTTTCGGGTTGGTGCAAATTACGCGGACCACGCCGCGGCGATGGATCACTTTGCATTTGTCACAAATCGGTTTAACGCTTGCCCGTACTTTCATGGTGCTCCTGTTCCTGACCAAAGGCGACCGCTACAACTGCTGCCAAACGGGCCGGGCCTAAAGCCCGGCCGCTACAAAACCCTTCGCTGCATTGCACGGCCGCCGTTTCGGCGGTGGACACTATTGCCCCTACTTATAACGATACACTATCCGGCCGCGCGTAAGGTCATATGGCGAAAGCTCGACGGCGACCTTATCTCCCGAAAGAATGCGGATAAAATTCTTGCGCATCTTGCCGGAAACGTGCGCCAGAACCTGGTGTTTGTTTTCCAGTTCGACGCGAAACATGGCGTTCGGCAGCGGCTCGAGCACCGTGGCCATTACTTCTATGGCGTCTTCCTTGGTGTTGCCGGAGTCGCCTTCCTTCTTTTCTTTCTTTTCGTACCGCTTCGCCATAAGCTCCTGTTCTACTTCTGCTGCCTTACAAATTCGCGTCTTGCTACTTTGGCTTCAGCAGGCCGGACTAAAGTCCGGCACCTACAAAACCCGCCTGCAAATTCGGCGCCGCGCTGAACGCCACTACCAGGACGGGCCGGTCATCTCTTTCGGGCGCGTCAGAATCCATGGGCCGTTGGCGGTGATGGCCACGGTGTGCTCGAAATGCGCCGAGGGCTTGCCGTCGGCGGTTTCCGCCACCCACTCGTCCCGCATGCGCACTTCGGGAGAGCCCGCGTTGACCATCGGCTCTACCGCTATGACCATGCCTTCCTGCAACCTGGCGCCGCGTCCCGCGTCGCCGTAATTCGGGAGGTTTGGCTCGTCGTGCATTTTGGTGCCGATGCCGTGCCCCACGAATTCCCGCACTACCGAGTAACCGTTCTGCTCAGCCCAACTTTGTACCGCGTGGCCCACATCGCCGAGCCGATTTCCCGCGCGCATCTTGTCGATGGCGCGATCCAGCGACTCGCGGGTCACGTCCAACAACTTCTGCAGCTCCGGGGTAATCTGCCCCACCGGAACGGTGACCGCCGAATCCGCGAAGTAGCCATCCACTTCCATCCCAAAATCGATGGAAACGATTTCGCCTTCGTGCAGCTTGCGCTTCGTCGACGGTATTCCGTGAACGATCTCGCTGTTCACCGAAGTGCACAGCACACAAGGGTAACCGCGATAACCCTTGAATGCCGCGCGTCCCGGTTTACCGGCCAGCTTGGCCTCGGCGAATTTCTCGAGATCCATGGTGGTCAAGCCCGGCCGCACCATGTCGCGCAATTCCGTCAACACTTGATGGACGATGAGCCCGGCGCGATGCATTTTCGCCAGTTCTTCCGCGCTGCGCAGATGAATCGCCATCGTTACTTCAAGCCTTCTGGCCTAGCTACTGGCCAAACTCTTAAATCCGAACTTTTCGCTCCAGCCTTCGCGTTTGCCGGGCAAAGGCGACCGCCTCAGAAGGCGGCCGCTACAAATTCCGGGAAAACCTGGCCGGACTAAAGTCCGGCACCTACAAAGACCGCGGCCAACTTCCCCGCTTATCTCGGTGCGCGCACGATCTCCAAAACTTTGCGCGAAACCTCTTCTACTGACTGCGCGGCGTCCACATCGTGCAACCGACCGAGTCTCCGGTAGTACGCCACCAGCGGCGCCGTCTGCTTGGCGTAGGCGGCCAACCGGGGCGCTACGATTTCTTCCCGGTCGTCCGGCCGCTGTTCGAGGTCTCCACCATCATTGTCGCAGCGCCCCGGCACTTTCGTGGGCCGCTCAAAGATGTTGTAAATCTCGCCACTAACCTTGCACATCCGCCGCCCAGTGATGCGCTTGAGCACCAGCGCCGGATCGATGGCGAAGTGCACCACCACCGGCTGGGTATAGCCACAACGCTTCAGCAACTCGCCGAAGTACTGCGCTTGCGCGACGGTCCGCGGAAAGCCATCGAACACGAACCCGAACGAGCAGTCCGCATTTTCGATGCGTTGCTTCACCATCTTCAGCACCAGGGAGTCCGGCACCAACTCGCCGCGCTCCATGATTGGCTTGGCCTGCAAACCAAGCGTCGTGCCTTTGGCGATGCACTCACGCAACATGTCGCCCGTCGAAAGATGTGGCACACCGTACAACTTGGCCAGCTCTTTCGCCTGGGTGCCCTTTCCCGCGCCCGGAGGCCCCAGAAAAACCACCGCTTGGTTCAGCCTATCCATTGCCCGGCACCCATCGCCCGGCACGCTCGGCCCGGGACAGCAAAGCCAAGACGGTGCGGAGCATTACCGCCGGCCGCGCAACCGGCCCTTCCGGGCAAAACCTTCGTAATTGCGCATCACCAGCTGAGCTTCCAGCTGCTGCACGGTGTCCATGGCCACGCCGACGACAATCAGAAGCGACGTGCCGCCAAAATAAAACTGCACCCCAAGACCCTTCAAGAACCACGTGGCGAAATGGCGGTCAAACCAGCTGCCGATGCCCCAGCCCAGATGGTCGAGGTGAATGCCGGCGATCATCCACTCTGGAAGCAAGCAAACGATGGCCAGGTAGATGGCGCCGATAAACGTGAGGCGCTTCAAAATTTTGCTAACGTATTCGGAAGTGGTGCGGCCCGGCCGGATGCCCGGAATAAAGCCGCCATTCTTCCGCATGTTGTCCGCGAGCTCGGTGGGATTGAAAACGATGCCCACGTAGAAGAACGCGAATAGCAGGATCAGCGTGACGTACAAAAGCGTGTACAGCGGCTCGCCCCAGCTGAGCTGCGACTTGATGGTGTCCACGAAGGCGTAGCGGTGATTCATGATCAGCGCGATGGTGGCCGGAAAGGCCAGCAACGAACTGGCAAAGATCGGAGGAATCACGCCGCCGGAATTAACGCGCAGCGGCAAGTACGACGATTGTCCGCCCATAACACGGCGGCCCACAACGCGCTTGGCGTACTGCACCGGGATGCGGCGCTGTCCGCCTTCGACAAAAACGATAAACGCCACGACCGCGATCATTAACGCCATCAAGAACAGTATGGCAATGGGGGTAAAGGGCCCCCAGGCGCGGCTGGCGGCTTTTTCATAGAGATCGGCGACGGCGCGGGGCAGGCCGACCACAATGCCTACGAATATGATGAGCGACATGCCATTTCCGATTCCGCGCTCGCTGATCTGTTCGCCCAGCCACATGATGAAGGCCGAGCCGGTGGTCAGGGTGAGGACGGTCATGATGGTAAAGCCCCAGCCCGGGTGATAGACGAGCCCTTGCCCGTTGCTTTCCTGATGCTGCAGGGTGGCCGCGATGGAAGCGCCCTGGATGATGCTGAGCGCGATGGTCAGGTAGCGGGTGTACTGGGTGATTTTGCGGCGGCCGAGTTCGCCCTCTTTTTGCAGACGTTCGAGGTACGGGAACACCACGGTCATCAGCTGCAGGATGATGGACGAGGTGATGTACGGCATGATGCCGAGGGCAAAGATCGTTAAACGGCGGAAATTGCCGCCGCTGAACAGGTCGAAGATGCCGAGAACCGAGCCGGCCGACTGGCTAAAGAGCTGCTCCAGAACGTCGCGGTTGATGCCGGGCGTCGGGATATGCGCACCAATGCGGTACACCGCCAGCAGAGCCAGCGTGAAGAGGACGCGGTTCCGCAGGTCTTCGATGCGGAACATGTTTTTCACGGCTTCGAGGAATCGGTTCATGCTTTTTTCCCAGTGCTGCGTTTGCTGCTTGCTACTTTGCTGTTTGCCGCTACCAAAAAACCGCAGGGCTCAGAAGCAAGCGCCCTGCGCTACAGCGTCTACGCTACGACCTCAAACGTGCCGCCCGCCGCGGTGATCTTATCCTTGGCGGACTGGCTGAAGGCGTGCGCATGAATGGCGAACTTCACCGTCAACTCGCCGTCGCCGAGAACCTTTATAGGATCCTTGGCGCGACGAATGAAACCGTGGGCGCGCAAAAGCTCCGGCGTGATGGTCTCGCCTTCGGGGAACACGTTCAGTTCCTCGAGGTTGATGACCGAGTACTCGACGCGAAACGGGCTGTGAAAACCGCGCTTGGGCATGCGGCGGTGCAACGGCATCTGTCCGCCTTCAAAACCGCGGCGGCGCGAATAGCCGCGGCGGGATTTCTGGCCCTTGTTGCCGGCGCCGGCGGTTTTGCCGAGCTTGGAACCCATACCACGGCCGACACGAACCTTCTTCTTGCGCGAGCCCATGGGCGGCTTGAGCGTTGAAAGCGTGAAGGTGCGGCGGCTGTTGGTGCCCTTGGGCGCCGTGGTTGCCGGCTTGTGATCGCCGCGCTTCTTGGTGCGCTTGCGCGCGCTAGGAACTTGTTTAGCCATCGCTATTACTCCACCACTTCCACGAGATGCCGCACCTTGTGAATCATGCCGCGGATCGCGTCGTTATCCTGGCGTTCGACTACGCGGTGCATTTTGCGCAGACCGAGGCCCTTGATGGTGGCGCGCATGTCATCGGTGCTGCCGATGTCGCTGACCACCCACTTAATCTTGATGCTGCCGGATTTCTTTTTTTCGTGCGCTGCTTTTTCGGTAGTCATTACACGGTCTCACTGACGGCGGCTTTCTCTTTCGGTGGCCGTCCGCTGATTTCATCCACGGTCTTGGAGCGAATCTCCGCGACGTGGGCAATGTCTTTCAAGCTGAGCAGCGCCGCGAAGGTGGCTTTCACCACGTTGTGGGGATTTGAGGTGCCGAGCGACTTGGTCAGCACATTGTGAATTCCCGCGACTTGCATCACCTTGCGTACCGGGCCGCCGGCAATCACGCCAGTGCCTTCGGAAGCGGGCTTCAACAACACTTCCGCCGAGCCGTAACGCCCGAGCACCTGGTGCGGAATGCTGGTGCCCTTGAGGTTGAGCTTGATCAAATTTTTCTTGGCTTGCTCGATGGCCTTTTTGATGGCCATGGGAACTTCACGAGCTTTGCCCATGCCGAATCCCGCGTGGCCGTGATGGTCACCGACCACCACGAGCGCGGAGAAACTAAGATTTTTGCCGCCCTTGACGACCTTAGTGACGCGGTTGATGGCGATCACGTCATCCTTCAAGTCCGAAGGATTTACTTCGAGCAGCCGGCGCACCGATAAACTATCTCGCAACAATTGCTTCGACATAAGCTAGAACTGTAACCCCGCTTCCCGCGCTGCATCTGCGAGCGCCTTGACGCGGCCGTGATACTTGTATCCGCCGCGGTCGAACACTACTTTGCTAACGCCGGCAGCCTTGGCGCGTTCGGCGATAGCTTTGCCGATCACTTTGGCCGCCGCAATGTTGCCGCCACCCTTCAGGCCCTTTTTCGTTTCGCCATCGACGGAGCTGGCGGAAACCAGCGTCTTGCCCTGGCGATCGTCGATGACCTGGGCGTAAATATGTCCGAGCGAACGATACACGCACAGGCGCGGACGCTCTTGCGTACCTTCGAGCGAAACACGCACGCGGCGATGAATGCGCTTGCGGTGCTGATCCTTGGATAACCTGCCAACTCTTGTCGATGCCACCGTTTCTTCTCCTTACGGCCCGCTGCATTGCGAAACTTGTTACGAAAATCTTTACCGCGAAAGCCCGGCCGATTAAGCGCCGGCCTTGGCTCCCGCCTTGCCGGCCTTCTTCTTCAAACGTTCGCCGGTGATGCGCACGCCCTTTTGCTTGTAGGGATCTGGCGGACGCAGCGAACGCATGTCCGCGGCAACCTGGCCGACTTGACCTTTGTCCGCGCCGCTGACGACGATGTGCGTCTGCTTCTCGACCAGCACCTGAATGCCTTCCGGAATCGGAAATTCGATAGGGTGCGACTTGCCGAGCGCGAAGGCCACGATTTTGCCTTTGAGTTCCGCGCGGTAGCCGACGCCCACGATATCCAAATCCTTCTTGAAGCCGGTAGTGACGCCAGTTACGGCGTTGGCCACCAGCGCGCGCGCCAGACCGTGCACGGCGCGGTGATCTTCCGTGGCGCGCTTGGCGGTGAGGATGCCGTCTTTTTGCTCGAACGTGATGCCGTGAGGGATCGCGAAAGACAGCTTGCCCTTGGGGCCTTGCACGTCTACTTTGCCGCCCTGCATGGCGAACTTCACGCCCGAGGGCAGTGGAATTGGTTTGTTGCCGATACGTGACATTTCTTTTTTGCCTCAAGCTTTTTTTTGCTGCAATCTTGCCGAACAAACCGCGCAGCATGCTGCGCCACTACAAAAAATCCTTGACTACCAGACCTCGCAGAGCAGTTCACCGCCGAGGTTGGCCTTGCGCGCGGAACGGCCGCTCATCAAACCCTTCGGCGTGGTGAGGATGCTGATGCCGAGCCCGCCAACGACCGGGCGGATCTCTTTGGTGCCGATGTAACGGCGCGCGCCGGGACGCGAAATGCGCTTGACGCCGGTGATGACGCTGCGGCGGTCCGGGGTGTATTTCAGGAACACGCGGAGCTGCTTGCGCGTTTTGTTTTCGTCCACGGTCTTGTAGGTGGAGATGTAGCCCTCGTCCTTGAGGATGCGGGCGATCTCCGTCTTCAGCTTGGACAATGGGACGTCCACGCGCTGATGCTTGGCGGCCGCGGCGTTGCGGATGCGCGTCAGAAAATCGGCAATCGGGTCAGTCTGCATCTTTTCTCCTGGAGCTCTAACCGAGCTGGCTTACCAGCTCGCTTTCGTTACACCGGGAATTTCGCCCTTGAGCGCCATTCCACGGAAACAGATTCTGCACATTTTAAACTTGCGGATGTAACCGCGCGCGCGGCCGCACACCAGGCAGCGATTGCGCACGCGAACCTTGAATTTCGGTTTCTTCCGAGACTTGGCAATTTTTGCGGTGCGGGCCATTTATTGCGCTCCTCCTGGAACACGCAGAGGGAAACCGAGGCTCTTGAGCAGCTCGCGGCCTTCCTCATCGTTTCGTGCCGTGGTGGTCAGCGTGATGTTCATGCCTTTGATCTTGTCCACACGGGTGTAATCAATTTCTGGAAATACCAGCTGGTCTTTCAGGCCCAGCGTGTAGTTGCCGCGGCCGTCAAAAGCGTTGGAGGGCAAACCGCGAAAATCGCGAACGCGCGGCAGCACCACGTTGCAGAGACGGTCGAGAAATTCGTACATCTTGTCTCCGCGCAGCGTGACCGCGCAGCCGATGGGCATGCCTTTGCGAATTTTGAAATTCGCAATGGACTTCTTGGCCTTGGTGATCATCGCTTTCTGGCCGGTGATCTGCCCGAGCTCCACGGCCGCGGTGTCCAGCAGCTTGGCGTTCTGGCTGGCTTCGCCAAGACCGATGTTCACGGTAATCTTGGAAATTTTGGGCACGGCCATCATGTTTTCCCAGCCGAAATGCTTCATCAGCGCGGGAACCGTGTCCTTCCTGTATTTTTCCTGCAATCGACTCTTCATTGCCTTCCTCTATTTCGTTTACTGAAATCGTTTGTTGCGAAAACTTTTGTAAAGTTACTGGCCGCCCTTACTTATCGAGCGTTTCGTTGCAGCGCTTGCAGCTGCGCACCTTGTCGCCGTCCGGCAAAACCGTGTGGCCGATGCGGGTGTGCTTGCCGCAACTGGGGCAGACGATCATGACGTTGGAAGCGTTCATGCCGGCTTCCTTTTCCACGATGCCGCCCTTGATGTTCTTCGCCGGGTTCGGGCGAGTGTGGCGCTTGATGATGTTGGCATGCTCGACAACCACGCGATTCTTGCGCGCGTCGATCGAGAGTACGCGTCCGCTTTTGCCGCGGTCGCGCCCCGCCATAACTTTTACCGTGTCGCCCTTGCGCACGCCGATGATGCTGCGCTCGGTGCGTTGATGCCTATCGCCGATAGCCATGACTTACCATACCTCCGGAGCTAGCGAGACGATTTTGGTGAACTTCTTCTCGCGCAGCTCGCGCGCCACCGGGCCGAAAACGCGCGTTCCGACGGGCTCGTTTGCATCGTTAATCAAAACTGCCGCGTTGTCGTCGAAGCGGATGTACGTGCCATCCTTGCGGCGGCGCTCTTTGCGCATGCGCACGACCACGGCTTTTACTACTGTGCCCTGCTTGACCTGGCTTTCCGGCGTAGCTTCCTTTACGGAAGCGGTAATCACGTCGCCCAGGCCGGCTTGCAAGCCCACATCACCGCCCACGGGCAAAATGCACATCAGTTTGCGGGCTCCCGAATTGTCGGCTACCGTCAGCCATGTTCGCATCTGAATCATTGTTCGATACCCCGATTATTCCGCCGACGCGTTGCGCGTCAGCACTTCTGCCAGCCGCCAGCGCTTCAGGCGGGATAGCGGCCGCGAGGACACGATACGTACGGTGTCTCCCTGCTTGGCCTTGCGCTCTTCATCGTGCGCGTAAAACTTCTTGGAGATGCGCACCACCCGGCGGTACTTGGGGTGCTGCACCAGGCGCTGCACTTCCACCACGATGGTTTTTTCCATCTTGGCGCTGGTCACTTTTCCGGTGAGCGCGGTGCGCTCGCCGCGTTTCGGGCCTTCGTGCTTGGCGGATACTTCCGCCGGAGTCTTTACTGGTTCAGGTGTCATTACGCTTTCCCTTTACTGTGCGACCGCAATTTTGTGGACGCGGATTTCTTGGCCGCGCCGGCGACGTGAGAGCTGGTGACGGCGCGCGAATGTACTGAAGTTTTCGCATCGCGCGGCGCAGCATTCAATTCCTGCGCGCGGATTAGTGTTTTTACGCGAGCGAGATCTTTCTTCGAGTCGCGCAAGCGCTTCAGCGCTTCGGCTTGTCCGGTGGTCAGCTGAAAACGCAGCCGGAAGATCTGCTCGGAAAGCTCTTTCTGCTGCGCGTGCAATTCGTCGCTGCCAGCTTCACGAATCTTATCGATACGCTTAACATTCGCCATAGTTAAAAGCTCCCCGCGCGGGATACGAACTTCGTGGGAATCGGCAACTTGTGTCCTGCCAGCGTCATGGCTTCCTTCGCCGTGGCTTCATCCACGCCCGCCATTTCAAACATGATTCTTCCCGGCTTTACCACTGACACCCAGCGTTCCGGAGCGCCCTTGCCCTTACCCATGCGGGTTTCCGCGGGCTTTTTGGTAAAGGGTTTGTCCGGAAAAATCCTGATCCACAGCTTGCCACCACGCTTGATGGAGCGCGAAATCGCCACGCGGCACGCCTCGATTTGCCGGTCGGTAATCCACGCGCACTCCATGGCCTTCAAACCGTATTCACCGAATGCCAGATCGCCGCCGCGCCAGGCTTTGCCGTTGCGCCGACCGCGCATCTGTTTCCGGTACTTCACTTTCTTGGGCATCAACATCGCGATAGTCTCTTTTCCTAATCTTTCCCAAACTGCGGTGCTGCGAAACTTTCCTGCTGCGAATTAGGCGGCTACGACCGCCGCGTCTTTCTCCTTCTGAATCTTCGAAGCACGCTTCGGAACGTTTTCGCCTTGATAGACCCAGCACTTTACGCCAATCACGCCGTAGGTGGTGTTGGCTTCCGCGGTGCCGAAATCGATGTCCGCGCGCAGGGTTTGCAGCGGCAAGCGCCCCTGCAAGTACCACTCTTTGCGGGCGATTTCCGCGCCATTCAAACGGCCGGCCACGCGCACCTTGATGCCTTTGCAGCCAAAGCGCAGCGCCGAGTCCACCGCTTTACGCATGGCGCGGCGAAAGGCCACGCGCTTTTCGAGCTGCAACGCGATGGATTCCGCAACCAGGGTGGCGTCCAGCTCCGGGCGGTGCACTTCCTGAATGTCGATGTGCACTTCACGCTTGGTGCGCTTCTGCACGTCTTGCTTGAGCTTGTCGATTTCCGCGCCCTTACGCCCGATGATGATGCCGGGACGCGCGGTGTAAATACGCACGACTAGTTTGTTGGCGGCACGCTCGATGTCGATGGAGCTGATGCCCGCGCTCTTGAGCTTATCTTTCAGCTCTTTGCGCAGCTTCACGTCTTCGTGCAACAAGTCCGCGTAGTCGCGATCGGCATACCAGCGCGACTTCCACGGCTTGTTGTAGCCGAGGCGAAATCCGTACGGGTGTGTTTTCTGTCCCATGCTGGTCCTCTTAAGTTACTTCTTTCCCTTTTTTCCGGGGGCTTGCTTCCCGGTCAATGCTTTGCGAACCCGGCGCGCCGTACCACGCACGCCCTTTTGCGATTCCGCTTCCGCGATGTTGGCGGCGTGACGTTCCGCAGCGGCCACATGGTGTTCTTGCACCACGATCCACAAATGCGCGGTGCGCTTCTGGTAACGAAACGCGCGGCCCATCGGCGCCGGACGAATACGCTTCCAGCGCGGTCCTTCGTTGACGAAGCATTGCGAAACGAACAGCTCGTCCACGTCGAGTGGCGCCCCCGCATCATCGGCTTTGCGTTCCGCGTTGGCGATAGCGCTGTGCAGCAGTTTCTCAATGGGCTTGGCGGCGCGCTTCGGAGTAAACCGCAGCGTCTGCAGCGCATCGTTCACTTTTTGCCCGCGAATCAGGTCGATCACCAGGCGCGCTTTTTGCGGCGACATGCGAACATGCCGCGCGCCAGCCTGCGCCTCGATCAGTGGTGTTTGTTGTAGTTGTTGTGCGTCAGCCATAAATTATGCCTTGGGCGCCGCTGCTGCTGGCGCGCTGCCTCCCGCCGGTGCCGCGCCCGCAGAACGCTCGAGCGCCGCTTTCACGGCGTGTCCTTTAAATGTGCGCGTGGGCGCAAACTCGCCCAGCTTGTGCCCGACCATCTGCTCGGTGACATACACGGGAATAAATTTCCGCCCGTTGTGCACCGCGATGGTGTGGCCGATAAATTCCGGCACGATGGTCGAACGGCGCGACCAGGTCTTTACGACTTTCTTTTCGCTGCGCGTGTTCAGACCTTCCATCTTTTCGCGCAGGTGGCCGTCAACAAACGGTCCCTTTTTCAGTGAGCGTGCCATCGATCCTTTACTCCTCCACTCGCCGCAACCGGACCCACTGGGCCCGCGGCATCTTCTTGAATCCCCGCACCGGCCCGGGTACGCGGTGCGACCTTGGACAAAACGGGCAAACAAATCGCGTGCCCGGCGAATTCTGCTGCTGCTCCACAATCACCGACCACCCCGGCTTGCACAGCTTGTAGAGCACCGGAACCGGTGGCGCGACCACTACTTTTACCGCCCGCACGGGCTTGGCGAGCGCCTTAACCACCGGCTTCACAGCCTTGCTGGCCGCGCGCACCGGCAAACGTCGTACGGATCGCTTGGCCGCGCGCTTGGCTGCCACCTTGCTTCTGCTGCGTCGTGTCGCGGACGTTCTTGCTGCCCGCCTCGTGCTTCGTGTCGCTCGCATCGCTTCAGCTCTCAGCCTGCGGCTCTCGTTTCGCCACATGCTTCTCGCGTCTGCTACTCGTCCTCCAGTGCTCGCGGGCTAGCGCGAATCCTGGCTAAAAACTGCGGTTACTTCCGGCGCTGGACAATGTTCTTGTCCGTGCGCTTGTTGTGCCGCGTCTTCTTGCCCAGCGTTGGGAAAGCCCAAGGCGTTTGCGGATGGTTGCCCTTGACCTTGCCTTCACCGCCGCCGTGCGGGTGATCCACCGGGTTCATGGCCACGCCGCGCACCGTCGGCTTGATACCGCGCCAACGCGTGCGGCCGGCTTTGCCAAAGTTTTCATTCTCGTGATCCAGATTGCCCACCTGGCCAACCGTCGCCGTGCAATCCACGGAAAATTTTCTCACTTCGCCCGAAGGCAATTTGATCAGCGCCAGATCGCCCTCTTTGCTGAGCAATTGCGCCGAAGCGCCTGCCGAGCGCACTACTTGTCCGCCACGCCCCGGATACAGTTCCAGGTTGTGCACCTGCGTGCCGGGAGGAATGTGCCGGAACTTCATGGCATTTCCCGGAAGAATGTCCGAGCCTTCGCCGGTGGAGACCGTAGCGCCGACTTCGAGCCCCACGGGATGCAAAATGTAGCGCTTCTCGCCGTCCGCGTAGTGCAAGAGCGCCAGGTTCGCGCTGCGGTTCGGGTCGTACTCGATGGCCGCTACAGTAGCGGGCACGCCCGTCTTGTCGCGACGGAAATCCACTTTGCGATATTGCTTCTTGTGGCCGCCGCCGCGGTGCCAGATGACGATCTCGCCCTGATTGTTGCGGCCGCCAGTGCGCTTTTTCGGCTCCAGCAAACTCTTTTCCGGCGTTTGCTTGGTGATATGGCTCTTGTCCAGGACGGTCATAAACCGCCGAGACGCTGTATATGGATTGAAGCTCTTAAGTCCCATCGCTGCCTCGTACCTTCTTTGCTGCTAATTTCTTGTTTCGTGCTTTACAACTTTGACTGCTAACTGCCGGTCCCGACTTCTCGCTTATAGATTTTCCGAATACTCGATCATCTTTGAGTCTGCCGACAGTTTTACGTAGGCTTTCTTCCAATCGCGGCGAAACCCTTCGTCTTGTCCCCGGCGGCGCATTTTTCCCGCAAAGTGCGAGGTGCGCACGGCAACCACTTTCACGCTGAAAATCTGCTGCACCGCTTCTTTGATCTGTGTTTTCGTGGCGCGCGAGGAAACCTCGAACACCACGGTGTGCTGCAGCTCTTTTACGCCCAAACCTTTTTCTGTGATGATCGGACGCCGGATGATTTGATAGTGGGGTGTCGACATCGCTTATTCCTTCCCCTTCGATTTAGCAGGCTTGTGGGCCGGTTTATCGGCTTTTTTCGCTGCTGGCTTGGCTTTTGCGGCGACTTTCACGGGAGCGGCTTTTTTCTCCGCTTTCACCGCGGGCGCTGCGGCAATCGTTTCGACGTCCGGAACTTCGACCGGCTTTTTCTCCGGGTCGAGGGTGTGGCTGAGCCGCGCCACGGCATCTTTCGAGAGCACCACCAAATCGTGGCGGAGCACATCGTAAGCATGCAAACCGCTGGGCGCCGAAAGCAGCACGCCTTCGAGGTTGCGGCTCGCGAGCTCCAGATTACGATTCTCGCCGTGCGTCACCAGCAACGCGGTTTTGTGGCCATTCAATTTGCCCAGCGCCAAACGCAGATTCTTGCTCTTGTGTGTTTCGAGCGACCAGGCATCGACGACCGCGAGCTTGGAGTCGGCAACTTTCGACGAGAGCGCCGAGCGCAACGCGCCCAGCAGCATCTTCTTCGGCAACGCATAGCTGTAATCGCGCGGCTTGGGTCCGTGCACCGTGCCGCCGTGGCGCCAGAGCGGCGAACGAATCGAGCCGACGCGCGCGCGACCCGTGCCCTTCTGCTTCCAGAGCTTGCGGCCTGCGCCGCTGACTTCGCTCTTGTCCTTGGTCTTGTGCGTGCCTGAGCGAGTCTCGCGGCGATACCAGCGCGAAGCCTCGTGCAGAAGATGCGGATTAATCTTCACGCCGAAGACCGCGTCGGCCAGCTCTACCGAGCCGACTTTCTTGCCTTCCAGATTTAAAACATCCACGACCGGCATAATTTCTCGTCCTTCTTAGAAAACTTTGAAACTAAACTTTGCTGCCAAACTCAGTAAATTCCCTCGAGCGAAAAACTGCTTCTTGACTCTTACTTCTTGACTCGCGCCTTGCGAATGAAAATGTACGTGCCACGCGGCCCCGGCACCGAGCCGCGTACCAGGAGCAGATTCTCGTCGTTGTCCACCTTGATCACTTTTAAATTCTTGGCGGTGACGCGTTGATTGCCCATGTGCCCGGGAAAGTGCATGTTCTTCCACACGCGCGACGGGAAAGACGATCCGCCGATGCCGCCGGGCGCGCGATGGAACATCGACCCGTGCGTGGCGTCGCCGCCGGCATAGTGCCAGCGCTTGACGCCGCCCGCGAAACCTTTGCCCTTGCTGACGCCGCTCACATCCACCAGCTCGCCGGCCGCAAAATTTTCCACCAGCACGCGGTCGCCAACCTTGGTTTCGTCTTTGGACTCTTCAATGCGCACTTCTTGCAGCACCTTCATCGGCGCAACATTGGCTTTTTTGAAATGTCCGGTCATGGCCTTGTTGACGCGCTGCGGCTTGACGAACTCCACTAGGCCAAGCTGCGCGGCTTCGTAGCCATCTTTTTCCTTGGTGCGGCGTTGTACCACCACGCACGGACCGGCCTGCAGCACGGTACAGCCCACCGCTGAACCATCTTCGGTGAAGATCTGCGTCATGCCCAGTTTGATTCCGATAATCCCGTTGACTGCCATCGCTTCATTCCCTCGTCTGCAGCGTGCCCTTTTGTTTTCCCTGAGGGTATTGGCTGCGTACTGCTTTTTTTCGTTACAGTTCGTTACTTCTTTGCTTCCTTATTTCCCAGCGTGGCCAAAGGCCTTGATCTCCACGT
The DNA here is from genome assembly GCA_963838265.1 of uncultured Acidobacteriota bacterium. Classification (GTDB taxonomy): domain Bacteria; phylum Acidobacteriota; class Terriglobia; order Acidiferrales; family UBA7541; genus Acidiferrum. The sequence goes on along the minus strand of CAWIQN010000012.1, from coordinate 71,931 downwards.
CCACTCCGGGCGGCAGATCGAGCTTCATCAGCGCGTCGACCGTGTCCGGCGTGGGCTCGAGGATATCGATCAGCCGTTTGTGCGTGCGCATTTCAAATTGCTCACGCGATTTCTTGTCCACGTGCGGCGAACGCAACACCGTCCAGCGGTTGATGGTGGTGGGCAGAGGAATCGGCCCGGCCACATCCGCTCCGGTGCGCTTCGCGGTGTCCACAATTTCTTTCGTGGACTGGTCCAGAATTTTGTGATCGTACGCCTTGAGGCGTATACGGATCTTGTCGCCTTGTCTCATTTAATCCTTCACTGCCCTTTCAATTCAGAAAACAAATTCACGGTTCGGAATTCCAAAAACTACTCGTCCACTACTCGATAATCTCGGTAACCGCGCCGGCGCCCACGGTGTGGCCGCCTTCGCGGATGGCGAAGCGCAATCCCTTTTCGAGCGCTACCGGAGTGATCAGCGTGACTTCGCAGCTCACGTTGTCGCCCGGCATCACCATCTCCACGCCCGCCGGCAGCTTCATGTCGCCGGTGACGTCCGTGGTGCGGAAATAAAACTGCGGGCGATAGCCAGAGAAGAACGGAGTGTGCCGCCCGCCTTCTTCCTTGGTCAGCACATACGCTTCGGCCTTGAATTTCGTGTGTGGCGTGATGCTGCCCGGCTTGCAAACCACCTGGCCGCGCTCCACATCTTCTTTTTCCGTGCCGCGCAACAGCAAGCCAACGTTGTCTCCCGCGAGACCTTCGTCCAAAAGTTTCTTGAACATTTCGATTCCGGTGACAACCTTCTTTTGCGTCGGGCGGAAGCCTACGATCTCGACTTCTTCGCTGACCTTTACTTTGCCGCGTTCCACACGGCCGGTAACCACCGTGCCGCGTCCAGAGATGGAGAAAATGTCTTCGATGGGCATGGCGAACGGCTTGTCCACGTCGCGGACAGGAAGAGGAACGTTCTTGTCCACCGCGTCCATTAATTCATCGATGGTCTTTTCGTACTTGGCATCGCCGTTCAGCGCTTGCAACGCCGAACCTTTGACCACGGCGATGGTGTCGCCGGGAAACTGATAACTCTTCAAAAGTTCGCGAACTTCGAGCTCGACGAGTTCAAGCAGTTCGGCATCTTCGACCATGTCGCATTTGTTCAAAAACACGACGATGGCCGGAACGCCGACCTGCCGAGCAAGCAAGATATGCTCGCGCGTTTGCGGCATCGGGCCGTCCGTCGCCGCCACCACCAGGATCGCGCCATCCATCTGCGCGGCTCCGGTGATCATGTTCTTGATGTAGTCCGCGTGTCCCGGGCAGTCCATGTGCGCGTAGTGCCGGTTCGCGGTCTCATATTCCACGTGCGAAACCGCAATGGTGATACCGCGCTCGCGCTCTTCCGGCGCGTTGTCGATGGAATCAAACGCGCGGAACAGCACTTTCGGGTTGTGCTTCGAGAGCACCTTGGTGATTGCCGCCGTCAGCGTCGTTTTGCCGTGATCGATGTGACCAATGGTCCCAATGTTCACGTGCGGCTTGTTTCGTTCGAACTTCTCCTTGGCCATTGCTTCTCGCTCCTCAGTTCAAATTCTTGCTACTGCAAACTCGTTGTTGCTGAAATCTTCTAAACAGCTATTACCGCATGTCCCGGCCCTTGTTCTTTTCAATCACTTCCTGCGCCAGCGCATTGGGCATTTCCGCGTAATGCGAAAAGTGCATGGTGAAGTTTGCGCGGCCCTGCGTGCGGCTGCGCAAATCCGTGGCGTAACCAAACATTTGCGATAGCGGAACTTCCGCGCGAATCACATTCACTCCAGAACGATTCTCGGAACCTTGGATCGCCGAGCGGCGTCCGTTCAGGTCGCCATAAACCGCGGCCATGGACTCTTCTGGAACCACCACTTCGACTTTCATGATCGGTTCAAGCAGCACCGGCTTGGCGCGGTGGCAGGCTTCTTTGAAGGCCATAGAGCCCGCGATTTTGAAGGCCATTTCGTTGCTGTCCACATCGTGATAGCTGCCGTCAATCAGCACCACGGCTACATCGACCATGGTGAAGCCGGCGAGGATGCCGTTGTCCAAAGCTTCGCGAATGCCCGCTTCGATGGGCGCGATAAATTCGCGGGGAATAGAACCGCCGACCACCTTGTCGATGAACAGGAAGCGGTGTTCCTTGTCGAATTTCCATTTGCCCGCCGAGCCGCCGCCCACCACTTCTTTAGCGAGCGCGTCGAGATCGTCGGTGGAGAGTTCCTTGCCTTCGTTGCCGTTCGAGCTAGGCAGCGGGTGCAGTTCGATTTTGCAGTGCCCGTATTGACCTTTGCCGCCGGTCTGCTTGATGTATTTGCCTTCGGCGATGGCGTTCTTGCGCACGGTTTCGCGATAGGCGACTTGCGGACGGCCAACGTTGGCTTCCACGCCGTATTCGCGCTTCATTCGGTCTACGAGAATTTCCAGATGCAATTCGCCCATTCCGGAAATCAGCGTTTGGCCCGTGTCCGGTTCCGTGGAAACGCGGAACGTGGGATCTTCCTGCGCCAGGCGCTGCATGGCCACGCCGAGTTTGTCCTGGTCGGCTTTGGTCTTCGGCTCGATGGCCACGGAAATAACGGGAGCAGGGAAATCGATCGATTCGAGAACCACTTGTTTCGTTTCGTCGCACAGCGTGTCGCCGGTGTTCACGCTCTTTAAACCAACCACCGCGCAAATGTCGCCGGCGTAAATCTCTTCAATTTCTTCGCGCTTGTTGGCGTGCATCTGCAGCAAGCGGCTGATGCGTTCCCGGGTGCGTTTGCCGGAGTTGTAGACGTAGCTGCCGGACTTGAGCACGCCGGAATACACGCGGATGTAGGTGACGTGGCCGACGAACGGGTCGGTCATGATCTTGAAAGCCAGTGCGGAAAAAGGCGCGTCGTCGGAAGCGCGGCGCAATTCCACTTCGTCCGTTTCCGGGTTCACGCCTTCAAGGGGCGGAACGTCTGTCGGAGCCGGAAGATAATCGATAACCGCATCGAGCAGCGGCTGAATACCCTTATTTTTGAACGCCGAGCCCGCCAGCACGGGAACAATCTTTAGCGCTAGCGTGGACTTGCGGATGGAGTGGCGCATCTCTTCAACGCTGAGCGCGACGCCATTCAAATATTTGTCGATGAGTTCATCGTCGTGTTCCGCGATGTAGTCCACCATCTTGGCGCGATGCTCGTCGTAGAAAGCTTTGTCGATGGCCGAGCCTTTGAGCGCGGCGCTGACGTCCGGGCGAGAATCGACGAACGCTTTGTCCCACAACTGCGAGACCGGGAACTCTTCAAACTTCGCTCCGAGGGTTTCTTCAAGCCACACGACCACTTTTTCTTCCAGAAAGTCGATGATGCCGATGTAGTTGTCTTCACGGCCGAGCGGGAATTGCAGAGGCACGGGGTGGGCGCCGAGGCGTTGCCGAATGGTGCGAATCACGTGATCGAAATCCGCGCCCATGCGGTCCATCTTGTTCACAAAACAAATGCGCGGCACGCGGTACTTGTCCGCCTGACGCCAGACGGTTTCCGATTGCGGCTGGACGCCGGCGACGGAGTCAAACACGCATACCGCGCCATCGAGCACGCGCAGCGAGCGTTCCACTTCCACGGTGAAGTCCACGTGGCCTGGAGTGTCGATAATGTTTACGCGATATTTCTTGCCAAAGCGGTTCCACGACGCGGTGGTGGCCGCGCTGGTGATGGTGATACCGCGCTCGCGCTCCTGCTCCATCCAGTCCATCGTGGCGGTGCCTTCATCCACGGAACCGATCTTGTAGGTCACACCGGTGTAAAACAAAATGCGCTCCGTGGACGTGGTTTTACCCGCGTCAATGTGCGCCATGATGCCGATGTTGCGCGTGTCTTCGAGTTTGAATGCCCGGGGCATTTGATCTTTTCTTGAGCCTTTTTATTTAGTCGAAACTTTTAAAAGCAAAATTCAAAACTCTTTGTTAAAGAACCAAAAACTACCAGCGGTAGTGCGCGAACGCCTTGTTCGCTTCCGCCATGCGGTGCACGTCGTCCTTCTTCTTGATGGCGCCGCCGCGTAGATTCGACGCGTCGATCAACTCGTCAGCCAGCTTGTCGATCATGGTCTTGCCGGCGCGCTCGCGCGAGTACTGCAGCAGCCAGCGAATGGCCAGCGATTGCCGGCGGAAGGGATTTACTTCCACGGGCACCTGATAGTTCGCGCCACCGACGCGCCGCGTCTTTACTTCCAGCAGCGGCTTCACGTTTTCCAGCGCCTTCTTGAAAATCTTCAGCGCATCGTCGTTGGTCTTCTTGGCAATCTGATCCATCGCGCCGTAGAACACGCGCTGCGCGGTGGACTTCTTGCCTTCCCACATCATCGAGCAGATGAACTTCTCCGCCAGATCGCTGCCATAAACCGGATCCAGTGCCTGCGATCGCCGAAACGTGATTCCTTTGCGTGACATTGCGCTATCTCGCTCCTAAACAAACATCTCGACTGGTGTTGCGATTCCTGATGTTGCGATTGCTGCGTTTTCCTTTGCTTCTTTACTGCGTTGCTTCGGAACTTTTGTTACTTCGCCGCTGCAGCCTTGGGCCGCTTGGCGCCGTATTTCGAGCGCCCCTGCTTGCGGTTCTCAACGCCGGCGGCGTCCAGCGTGCCGCGCACCACGTGGTAACGCACTCCGGGAAGATCCTTCACCCTGCCGCCGCGCACCAGCACGATGGAGTGCTCCTGCAAGTTGTGGCCAACACCAGGAATGTAGGTGGTGACTTCAATGGAATTCGTCAAACGCACGCGCGCCACTTTGCGCAACGCGGAGTTCGGTTTCTTCGGCGTCTGCGTGTACACGCGAATGCACACACCGCGCTTTTCCGGGCAGCCCGCGAGCGCCGGCGACTTAGTCTTCACTACGACCGCTTCACGTCCCATTCTTACCAGTTGCGAAAACGTCGGCACAGTTCGTTCCTCTTTTTAACTTTACGTCTGCAAAACTTTAGTTCTCGCTGCTCTGCTTCTTGCAACTTGTTTCTTAAACTTCGCTTCTACTGCTTCTGCTGCACAATCTGAAACTCGGCACAGAATCAGCCGCGCAAGCGGACAATTCCGCAGCTCTCGCTAATCGCACGCAAAAAAATGCGCGAGAGCACACTCCACTGCTGAAAGGTTCACTGCGTATCCGGATTAAGCAAGAACTCCGCGCGCCCGCCAAGAGGCAGAAAACCACCAAATCCTGGCTTCGTTTCGGAGAGGCTTACTCGGCTTTGCGGGGCTGGCGCCCCATTCCGGCCGCTCTTCTATCCCATTCCGTATACTTCGTTCCGGGACAGAAGAATTTCCCTTCCAACTAAGTTAGCCGCACGAACAACGCTACCCGCGTTACGGCTGCCCCATGACAGGGTCAGACAACCCCCGACAAACAACAGAGTATAAGGAACAAAACGTGCTCTGTCAAATCATCTTCAAGAAAAGACAGTGGAAAACTCTGTGGAAATCATCTGGGCGGTATACCACTGAAATATTCCCGGTCTAGACGCATTCCCTGCGCACTGCCAACGTACTGTCACCAGCGAGCTTCTTGTTAGAACTCTCGATCAACTGGACTTTACGATTATACACCATCCGCAATCGGCGTGCGTTCCGACTCGAGAGCGCCTAGCGACAAAACTAGCTCGGTAGAACACACTTTAATTTAATAACATACTGATTCTAATGGAGTTGAAGTCCTTTGTTTTCAAGATGATTCATAAGTGTTCATTGTAGTGGAGTTATGAGCAAAAATTGTTACACAATTGGTTACTATGGGAGCGCGCGTCGACTTATTGCGTGTCTTCGGCGGCGTGGCCTTGGCCCTTTTCCCCGAAAGTCCACAAACCAGAGGCTTTAAGGAATTCGTACTGGTCTTGCTCGCGCAGGGCTCGGGCGGTCTTTTCAGCGGGCCAAGGCTTGGCGAGGCGCTGGGGGCGGTCGGCAATCCAGTAGGCGGTCAGGGCCATGAGGGTCGCGTCTTGGGTAAGAACGTCGGGCTTCACCGCTTCTAGGGCGTCGGCTGCCGAGTGGTGGGTGAACTTATAGTCCGGGGAATCCTGCTGCATGTTGATTCCGGGCAGCCCAGCTGCGATGAACGGGCCGGTATCCGACCCAAACTCGATTTTATCGTTTACGTTGACGGGGTGGATATCGGCGATGACTCGCAGAAACGGGTGAAAATCCGCTACCAAGTCACTGCGGCCGCCTAGTTGAAGCTCTTTGACCGGACCTTGGCCTTCGTCAAGGATCAGATCGCCCAAGTGATTGGCCATCTCCGCCTGGTGCTGCTGTACGTAGGCGTAGGAGCCCAGCAGGCCCTGCTCTTCCCCGGTGAACAGCACAAAGCGGATAGTACGTCGCGGCCTAACCCCAGCCCGTACAATAGCTTCCGCGGCGCCCAGAACACTCGACGTGCCCATACCGTTATCCGTGGACCCCTCGGAAAGATCCCAGGAATCGAGATGGGCTCCCACGACGAAAACCTCTTCGGGATGCTCACGGCCGCGAATCTCGCCGACCACGTTAGCAGTGTCGACCGGAACGTTCGTGAAGGTGTTTTGCACGTTCAGTCGCATACGTACTTGCTTGCCGCTTAAGACGTCGCGCTCGATCTGCCCCTGATCTTCGGCGGTCATCGACAGCACAGGCAGGGTGAAATCCGCAGAAAAGCCCAGGATGCCGGTGTGCGTAAGATTCATACCCTCCGAGCCGAAGCCGCCTTGTCCTCCGATGATGGCGAGCGCTCCGGCCTTAGCCGCGGCGCGCACGAAATCACCGAACTGCACGAAGATCATGTCGCCGCTTTTCTTGGGCGCGCCTTCGCTGACGATCAGAATGATTTTGCCGTTGAAACGCTTCATATCTTTCAGTTCGCGGTCGAAGTCGAAATTATTGGCGGGGACCACGTCGGCCTCGACGCCACCGGCGGCGGTCGAGCCGGTCCAGCCCATGGCGTCGATGTGCAGCGGGCGGCGGATCGGCGCGAGCAATTCGGCTTGCGCGACGCCACGCGTCCAGCCGCGCCAGATGGAGAATTTTTCCGCGTGGACATTTTCGAGACCGATGGCGCGCATCTTCGCCAGGCCCCACTCGATGGCGTGCTGACCTTCCGGAGAGCCGGTGACGCGGGGGCCGATGTCGTCGCTCAACTCCGTCAGGTAATCAAAGGCGTGCGATTCAATCATGGCCTCGCCGGCGATTTTGACGAGGGCGGGAGCGGTGCCATCTTCATTGGGGCCCTGAGGGACTTGGCGGGGCGGTTGCGCGGAGGCCAGGATTACACCGGCCATGCCGAGGACTAGGAGCCCAATGATGTTGATTCCAGTTTTCGTCACGCCGGTTGTGCTCCCGTTCTTTTTGATTACTTAGTCGCGTCGCGCTTGAGCGCTCTGCGGGCCCTTTGGCAACCAACTACTTTAGCACTAAGAATGTTTCGAGTTTGCATGTAGCCTGGCTTGCATTGGAAATCATCGTTGCGAGCGCGGCGGATGTAGATGAGTTTTGTCCTCTGTCACAAAAAGTGCACAGCCAAGATTGGCTGCGCCACGAAGACAGCCCGTCACCAGTGGGTGACGCAACATTTGAAATCATGTTTACCGGACTTGCCGGCGAACCTACACTGCCTGCGAGGCCTTTCCTTGCACGTTAGACGCAGCAGTTTCCTGTTAGTGGTGTTGTGTGCGCTGGCGTATTTTCTATCGCCGTGCAGAAGCGTTGCGCAGGCGTTGCCGCAAGACGCGAAACCACCGGCGCCGATAACCGCGGAAAAGTCCGCGGAAGCTGGGGCGCCGCAAGTGCCGGCGCGGCTGGAGCTGCTCGAAACGCATTACCGTTTCGAGGAGGATGGATCCAGCCGCAAAGAAGTCCATACCATCGTGAAAATCAATTCCGAGCTTGGGGTGCGGCAATTCGCGCGGCTGAACTTTGAATACAACCGGGCGTTTGAAAGCGTGGAGATTCCGCTGGTGCGGGTGACGCATTCGAGCGGGGGCACGGCGGACGTTTTGCCGAGCGCGATTACAGATAATCCGAATCCGGCGGTGGCAAAAGCGCCGGCGTACCAAGACGTGCGCGTGAAGTCGGTGCGAATTCTGGGGCTGGAACCCAGCGATACGCTGGAATACCGTGTAATTACGACGACGTCACACAGTCCTCTGGCGCCAGATTTCTGGCTGGCGCACTCCTTTGACCGCAGCGGGGTGGTTGGCAAAGAGATTTTCGAGCTGGATTTGCCGGCGTCGCGGCACGTGGCGCTGCGCATCAATCCGGCGACTTCGCCCACTTCCAGCAATACGAACGATAGTAGTCGTCCCGGGCGAGAGATTTATTTGTGGGTGCGTCACGCGAAGGCGAACGAAAGTCTGAAGGCGCCTTCCGACGCGGACAAAGCGGACATCGCGCTCAGCACCTTCGCGACGTGGGAGAAACTTTCCGCGCGGCTGGCAGATTTGCTGCAGCCCGCACGCGCGGACTCCGGTGGATGGGTGATCGCGGCCGAAGTTTCCAAGAAAGGCAATGAACTTGCGGCTGGAGCGAAAGATTCGGAAGAAAAGATTGCGGCAATTTACGATTTCGTAGCCGCGAAAATCACCACCGTGGACCTGCCACTGGGAGCGACGGGATTCCGGACGCGAAGTGATGTGGAAATCTTGGCGACTGGTTATGGCACGGCGGAAGACAAGTTTAGATTGTTCGCCGCGCTGGCGCGACCATTCAGCTATCCGGCCGTGGCATATCTGGCGGGCGCGCCGGATTCCGCCGAGAAGGAGCGTCCCCATCCCTCGGTGTTTACCAAGCTGCTGACGATGGTCAACGTCGACGGCAAAACCAAATGTTGCGGGGGCAAACGTGTGTGGCTGGACCTCGGCGCCGAGGTCGCCCCGTTTGGTCTGGTTTCGGCGGCGTATCGCGGGAAACCAGCTTTTGCGCTGGATAACTTGCCACCCGACGATCTGGCTCCTCCCTATTGGCCAACTGTTCCAATGGAGTTGCCGTTCGCGGCGTCGCAGAAGGTAAGCGTCGACGCGACGCTGGCGGTGGATGGCAACCTCACCGCGAAAGTGAAATATGTGATGCGCGGCGACAATGAACTTTTGTTGCGGCTGGCGTTTCATCAAGCGCCGCGTGAAAAATGGAGCGAGGTGGCGCAGCTGCTCTCGCTGTCTGATGGTTTTCGCGGAAAAATTACCAGCGTCTCGGCGTCCGATCCCTTCGCCACGCACGACCCTTTCACTGTGGAGTACGAAATAGCGCAGCCGAAATTTGCGGACTGGTCAAAGAAAACGGTGCGTATTCCGGCGCTGCTGCCGGTTTTTGCGTTGCCGGATCCGCCAGCGCTGGCGAGTGTGCCAATCGAATTGGGGACTCCGCTCGAAGTGGAGACCGAGGCAACGTTGAAATTGCCCGAGGGGTTTACGGCGTTGGCACCGATTGGAAGTTCGGTGGCGCGGGATTATGCTACGTTTTCTTCGAAGTATGCGGAGGTTGCGGACGCTGGCAAGGGACTTAGCTTGACGGCTTCGCGGCATATTAATTTTATTGCGCGAGAGTTGCCGGCGGCGCGCGGGGTGGATTATCGGGCGTTTTTGCGCGCGGTGCAGAATGATGAGGCGCAGGCGTTTGTGATTACGGCGCCGGCTGGGGTAGCTGCAAAACCCGCGGCGACTAAGCCGTAGATGTGCGGACATTCAATGGTGCGGAAAAGGCGACCGCCTCAGAAGGCGGCCGCTACAAAACCTTAGCCGCCCATTATTTCGCGTTCCTTGATCGCGCTTTGGTCTTCGATTTTTTTGGTTTCGGCGTGGGAGATTTTTTCCAGTTCGTCCAAAGCGCGCTTTTTTTCGTCCTCGCTGATCTTTTTTTCTTTTTCTAACTTTTCGATGGCTTCTTTGCTGTCGCGGCGGACGTTGCGTACGGCGGTGCGGTGATTCTCCAGCATTTTGTGGAGGAGCTTGACCATGTCTTTGCGGCGCTCTTCGGTTGGCGAAGGGATCGGAACGCGCACGACTTTGCCGTCGTTGGTAGGATTGAGGCCCAGATCGGCGGTGCGGATGGCTTTGTCGATCATGGCCACGGCGCTGGCATCCCACGGGGCGATCACCAGCATGGTGGCGTCCGGGACGGTGACCGTGCCGAGTTGATTTACCGGCATGGGGGTGCCGTGATAATCGACGCGCACGTTATCGAGAAGCATGGCGTTAGCGCGGCCGGTGCGCAACGAAGTGGTTTCCTTGCGGAAGTCGTCCACGGCTTTTTCCATGCGCGTGCGCGCGGCTGCGATGGCATCTTTCGTTGTTGCGATGGTCGTCATTTCGTCCTCAGAGTATCAACTGTGATGTCGCAAGAACTCGTTTCACTCTTAAAATCGCACAGCCAGGATTGGCTGTGCCACTGGTTCTTTTACTAGGCCGGTGTGACTTTCGAGCCGACGCGTTCGCCGAGCACCACGCGCAGTAAATTACCTTTGGGAATCATGTTAAAGACCACGATGGGCATGCCGTTGTCCATGCATAAGGAGATGGCGGTGGAATCCATCACCTTGAGATTCTGATGCAGGACGTCGCGATAAGTAATGCCCTCGAAAAGTTTGGCGCTAGCCACCTGCTCGGGGTCGGCATCGTAAATGCCATCGACGCGGGTGGCTTTCAGGATGACGTCGGCCTTGATTTCCATGGCGCGCAACGCGCCGGCGGTGTCCGTGGAGAAATACGGATTGCCGGTGCCGGCGGCAAAAATAATCACGCGGCCTTTTTCCAGGTGGCGGATGGCGCGGCGGCGAATGAACGGTTCGGAAATTTGCTGCATGGCGATGGCGCTAAGGACGCGGGTGAAGACGCCGGCTTTTTCGAGAGAGTCCTGCAGGGCCAAGGCGTTGATAACCGTGGCCAGCATGCCCATGTAGTCGCCGGTGGCGCGGTCGATTTCGAAGCCTTTTTGGCGGGCACCGCGGAAGATGTTTCCGCCGCCAACCATGATGGCGACTTCCACGCCCAGTTCGTGGACTTCTTTTACCTCGTCGGCGATCTCGCGGATGGTGTCGCCATGGATGCCGAAGCCTTGCGGGCCCTGAAAGGATTCGCCGGAAAGTTTTAGCAGGATGCGCTGGTAGACGGGCTTGCCGTTTTTTGTGAGTTCGGCTTTGCCGTTTTTCGCGGACTTGCTCTTGCTGGTTTTCTTAGGGGACTTCGTCGCTGCCATAGTTCTCCGATTTGCGGTTCGCAAAGCTTCGGAATTGTAACAAACAAAACGGGGTTGCGCCTACGGGGTGACGGCGAGAAGAGATTACGGGAAACGGAGGAGTAGGATGCGGCCCTGAAGGGCCGCGCTACAAAAGAAAATCTGCGAAGGGGAATAAGAAAAATGGCTCCGGGTTGGCGGAGCCATTTTTTTTTCGATTCATTGATGTTGAGCGGGCCGGACTAAAGTCTGGCACCTACATAAACCTTACGCTGCGGGGGTGGTTGGTTCGCTGGAGGCGGCGCTCACTTCGCCTACCTTGAAACGGACGAAGCGGCGGATGGCGATGTTTTCGCCGAGCTTGCTGACGGCTTGCGCGATCATTTCGCCGATGGTGACGCTTTCGTCCTTGATGTAGTGCTGCTCGTAGAGGCAATTTTCTTCGTAGAACTTTTCCATTTTGCCGGTGGTGATTTTTTCCACGACGGCTTCTGGCTTGCCAGTAGCCAGCGCTTGCGCTTTGTAGATTTCGCGTTCTTTCTCCAGCATTTCGGGCGTGACTTCTTCGCGGCGCACGTAGCGCGGGTCTAGCGCGGCGATGTGCATGGCGATATCGTGCGAGAGCTGTTGGAACGCATCGGTGCGGGCCACGAAGTCGGACTCGCAATTGATTTCGACAAGCACGCCAATTTTGCCCCCGGCATGAATGTAACTGCCAACGAGGCCTTCGCTGGCTTCGCGCGTGGCTTTTTTGGCCGCGGCGGCTTGGCCTTTTTTGCGCAAGACGCTGATGGCTTTTTCGAGATCGCCGTTCGCTTCGACGAGGGCGGCGCGACAATCCGCGAAACCGGCGTTGGTGCGTTCGCGCAGCTCTTTCACGAGCTGGGCGGGGACATTTACGGCTGCTGGTTGTGTGCTCATATGTAGTCTTCTTTTCGCTTATGTTTGATTAATTTGTTTTTAATGGGCGTTTAATTTATGGCTTGGCGCCCTGTGGCGTTGGCGGTACTCCGACTATTGTCGGAACACCTGTAGCAACCGCGCACAGACTGAAGTCTGTGTTACTGAGACTAGTGTGCGGCTTCTGCCGGCGGAACCGTCTCTGGAACGGCGGCTGCTTCGCTGGCTTCGGCGGGAGGCTCGACCGGAATGTCGGCGGGCAATTCCACAACGCCCTCGACGAAGTCGCCTTCCTGCTTTTCGTATTGCTCGTAGGCGCTGGTGTCGACGTACTCGACGCCATCAACCAAGGCCTGGTCCGCGGCCGCTTTTTGATCGGCGACCTGCGATTGCTGATAGGTGTTGTGACCTTCAAGCACGGATTCCGAAATTTTCGAGGTGAACAGGCGAATGGCGCGCAAGGCGTCATCGTTGCCGGGGATGATCCAGTCCACCACATCGGGATCGCAGTTGGTATCGACCACGGAAACTACCGGAACACCCATGCGGCGGGCTTCTTTCACGGCGATTTCTTCGGCGTTGGAATCGATCACAAACATGGCGTCAGGAAGCGAGGCCATATTCTCGATGCCCTCAAGGTTCTGATTCAAATGCTTCATTTCGCGGCCGAGACGCGCTTTTTCTTTTTTCGAAAGGTCGTTGATGCGTCCATCTTCGTGCATGGCCTTGAGGAGCTTCAGGCGCTTGATGGATTTTTGCAGCGTGGCCCAGTTGGTCAGCGTGCCGCCCAGCCAGCGGTGATTCACGAAAAATGCACCGCAGCGCTTGGCCTCTTCCGCCACCGCTTCTTGCGCTTGCCGCTTGGTGCCGACGAAAAGTACCGTTCTGCCCTGCGCGGATAGATCGTTCACGAAGCGACTGGCTTCGCGAAACATTTTCAAAGTTTTTTGCAGATCGATGATGTGAATGCCGTTGCGTTCTCCGAAAATGTATTCCTTCATTTTCGGATTCCAGCGACGGGTCTGGTGGCCAAAGTGAACTCCGGCCTCCAGCAACTCTTTCATGGTGATTTCTACTGCCAAGTTTCCTCCTTTAAGGATAGCTGCTTGCATCAGCGCGTTGGCGGGGTTGCCGAGTACCGGCGGTCAACCTTGCGCGTGCTGAAGAACAACCTTTTGCCGGCTCCTTGCCGGCCGTGATCTCAGCGGACTTGCTTGCGCGAATCTGCTGGAGCCCAGATGGCGCGGTCCTTTAGGATCGCGCCAAAACTCTTGCAGCAAAACTCTTGCACCTAAACTCTGTAGCAACTCCAACCACCAGCGACTAGCGCTTGGTGAACTGGAAGCGCTTGCGTGCGCCCTTTTGGCCGTACTTCTTGCGCTCTTTCATGCGCGAATCGCGCGTCAAGAAGCCGTTGGTGCGCAGTGCGGGACGAAGCTCCGGGTTGTAGCGCGAGATGGCGCGCGAAAGGCCCATGCGAACCGCTCCGGCTTGCCCGCCGACGCCGCCGCCGTGCGTGGTGCACATCACGTCCACCTGATCCGCCAAGCTGGTGAACTTGAGCGGCTCGGTGGCGTCATGCTTCCACGCATGATTCGGGAAATATTGCTCCGCAGTGCGGCCGTTGACGGTGAACTTGCCGCTGCCGGCGCGCAGAAATACGCGGGCGACGGATTCCTTGCGGCGTCCGGTGCCCATGATCCAAACTTTTGTGCCCGATAGGGGCGAAGCGATCGAACTCAACGTTCCTCCTCGAAAATCCTGACGCAAAATCCTGTGGTGGCTGGCGTCTCGCGCATCGGAATTGCGTCCGAGGCAGCAAGGGCGATGCGCCGTTGCAGGCGCGCAGACACGAAACGTATGGAAGTGCCTGGGAGACTGGAATACTGCAGGCTGTAACACCCACCAGAACAACAATCCCCACTGCTACCACTTGCCGGGCCGTTGCGCCGGTTACTTAAGCGCAGACGGACGCGGCGAAAATCTACATCGCTACGGGTTGCGGCTTCTGACCGGCGTGCCGCGCAAGTCCCGCGGCATCGCGATAGATGCGCAATTTCTTGGCGCGACGCGCGCGCAACTTATTCTTCGGCAGCATGCCCAGCACGGCTTCGCGAATCATCCAATCCGCTTTGATGGGACGGAGCCGCTTGGCCGGGACTTCTTTGAGTCCGCCGGGATACCCACTGTGCGAGTAATACATTTTCTGCTCGACTTTATTGCCGGTCATGCGCATTTTGTCGGCATTGATGACCACCACGTGATCACCGGAATCCAAGTATGGCGTAACACTCGGCTTGTCCTTGCCCATCAGCATACGCGCTACTTTGGTCGCCAGACGACCCAATACTACGTTCGTGGCGTCCACCACGAACCAATCCGCGCCGACTTTCAGCGCCTCAGCTTCCGCTCCCTTGGCTACGTACGTCCTCATTGCAACGGTCACACCTTTCCCTGTAGAGACAAACTGCAATCTTAGGGTAGGCTCGCGTTCTTGTCAACGGAGATTGCCCGAGGGGTGGGCCTGCTCACGCGTGGTGGCTCGCCGATGCGATCTCAAGTCCCAAGCTTGGTCATAATTCTGCGACAAAATATTTACAATCTCTAATCCGCTTCGCGCGAAATCGCGTATCCACAATCGAAGCGTGCAACTCTGCAAAAATCTCGTTGACTACGACGGGAAAGGCCAATATGTTAACCGCGACCAGCGGCCAACGTGAAGGGTCCCCACCGCACGAACCGCTTTTAACTTTTGACGATGAGATTTGCTGGCAGTCTCCCTGTCCTCGAACGGGGAGAATGTTCGCTTAAAGTTAGGAGAACGGAATGAAGCTCGCCCATCCCAGTGTGAATGTCCTTAGAGGTTTGTCCGCATTCGTGATGTTCCTTTTCATCGCCGGGTTCGCGTCGGCGCAATCTAAGAAACCCAGTGCGCCCGCTCCCGCGCCAAAAGCAGCCGCACCGGCTCCAAAGCCGGCTGCTGCGCCGGCATCTCATCCTCCCGCCGGCGGCGCCGGTGGGGCACACCCGCCCGCCGCAGGCGCTACCGGCGGAACGCACCCAACATCCGGCGCTACCGGGGCACATCCTCCCACAGGCGCGACCGGCGGAACGCGTCCAACCACAGGTGGAACGGGAGCGGCAGCGACACATGGCACGACCGGTTCAACGGCCGGACACGGCACGACTGGCGCAGCGGCCGGGCATGGCACGACCGGCGCAACGAACACTGCACACACAGGCGCGGCCGGCGGAGCGGCGGGAGCGCACCCCGGAGGAGCGGCGGCACCTCACAGTTTGGGTGCTGGCGCGGGACGTTCGCCCGCGGTTTCACGCACGGTGCAAACCCGGTCTGGCAATAACGTGGGAGTCGACAAGCGCGGGAATGTCCGCACCATCCAGGGCCACGGCATGACCGTCAATCGCGGTATCAACGGAAATCGCCGCGTGGTTACCGAGCGCAACGGGCAGCGGTTTGTCAGTAACGGACGCCGCGGCGGCTATGCCGAGCGCCCGTATCGCACATATGGCGGCCGCTCCTACTATCAGCGCACCTACGTCTATGGCGGACGCAGCTATGCACGCGTGTACGGCCGGTACGGATACCGCGGCGGCTACTATTATCGTTACTATCCCACCTATTACTACCACCCCGCGTATTATGGATGGGCTTATAACCCATGGCCCGCGCCGGTGGCCTATGGCTGGGGCTGGGGCGGAGCACCATGGTACGGCTACTATGGCGCGTACTTTCAACCCTATCCCGTTTATCCCTACGCCTCGCTGTGGCTCGCGGACTACCTGATCGCGGCAAATTTGCAGGCCGCGTATGAGGCAGGACAAGCCTCCGCTGAAGGCGGTTCAGCATCCGCGGAAGAACTAGGCGCATTGGCTTATGGCGGCGGATACGAAGCCGCCAGCGACACGGTCAGCGCCGTGAAGCTAACTCCGGAGCTGAAACAGTTAATCGCCGACGAAGTGAAAGCGGAGATCGCCGCGGAAAAAACCGCTTCGGCTGCGGGAACCTCGACGACAGCGGCGCCAGCGGCCACCGGTGGCGACGAAACTCCGGCCGCACTGGATCCCAACTTCAAGATCTTTGTGGTCTCCACGGATCTTGACGTCAGCACGGATGACGGCCAGGACTGCACGCTGAGTATCGGCGATGTAATCGAACGCGTCGACTTGGAACCGGGCTCTGACAATGGCGTTCATGTGAAGGTCCGCGCGGGCAAAGCGACGGATTGCAAGGTGGGTTCGAATCCTCAAGTCGATTTGAACGACCTGCAGGAAATGCACAACCACTTCCGCGAGCAGATTGACGCGGGCCTGGAAAACCTGGCCAAGAATGCGGGTAAGAATGGCCTGCCAGCAGCTCCGGACACCGGCACAACCGGCGGTGCGCCGCCTGCGCCGGATCCGACCGCAGCGGCCGCGCTGCAACAACAGCAGAAAGATGCCGACCAGGCGGAAGCCGAAGCCAAGCAGGATGCTGGAGCGCCTCCGAAGAATTAACCTAAGCGACGGGTGAATAGTGTTTTGATTGCGGGACGGCCGCGGCGAGAACGTCGCCACCCGTCCCGCTTCCGCGACAGATGAAAACCGCGCCGAACCTGCGTCACGGCGCGAAATAGTTGGTTTAGATTGCTCTCCGAGGAGGTTCGTAATCATGCGTGCGAAGAGCCAGATTGCCGTCTGGGTTATCGTCGGCTTGCTTATCGCGATGGGATCGTGCTCCAAGGCTTCCGCGCAACTCGCTCCCACGGCTTCGCTGAGCGACGAGATTACCGCGCAATACAAACTGACCAAGTTCGGCGCGGACTCCACCGGATTCACGGTCACAGAGCCGGGCACGGTGCTGATGGTGCAAAAAGGCGGCGTGCTTGGATTCCCTCCCGCCGACCTCGGTGTGCTGGCCACCAAATACGAAAACGGCACCATCCATTCGCCAAACGTAATGGCCGGTATCTTTAAGCAAAATGTGCCAACGCGTTTTCTCACCGCGGGCGAACGCGTCTACGTCTCCAAACTGGACATCAATATCAAGGCCGAGAAGATCTCTTTTTCGATCGTCGAATGCGATTCCTGCAACGGCGTGACCAACCCTTCTTTTTACAAAGCTAACGTTACCTTTCAATTCGCCAAGGGCTACCTCGAGACTGCCAATCCCGCCGATGTGGAAGCGACCATCAGCCAAGTGCTCAGCATCGACAACGACTCCCAGCAAGGCGGCGACGCGCAGGGCGGACAAGCCCAGCAAGGCGGCCAGCAGGGCGGGCAACAACAAGCCGCGGCGGCTCCGGAGCAGCCCGCTCAACAAGTAAATATCACCGTGGGACAAACCGTGGAACAGGTAAAAGCCCAGCTCGGCGATCCACAGAAAACCGTGAACCTGGGAACCAAGCAAATCCTCATCTACAAGGATCTCAAGATCACCTTTATCAAAGGCAAAGTGACCGACGTCGAGTAAAGGCCGAACGCTCGGGCCAATTCTTCTTCGAACCACAATTCTATTCCGTCGTCGACCAATTGACCGCACATCACGTCGCCGGCCTACGCTCTCGATCCGCCCAACCGCTCCAAATCGATTCCTTTTGTGGCTGCCCTGGTCGCTTGCTGAAGTTGACAGGAGCGATTCTGCCCTGTTCTTATCGTTTGCGAATTGTGATACCACTGTCGTTTCTTATTTAACGCAACCGTTTGTCTTTGCGAAAAAGGTCGTACCCGTCGTAAACCGGAGTCCTGATGAAGCTGAGATTGCTCCTGTTTTTGTCTTCTGGCCTGCTGTTCTGTTTCTTGTCGTCCTTCTCGTTGCACGCGCTGCGGGAGCCGAAGGCGCGGCTGTCGCTGACGACAGCTCTGCCGACACCTCCGGCGAAGGCCGCGACGCCGGACTTCGGCCCCAATGTAAAGGTCTTCGATCCCTCAATGTCATCACAGGCGATCCAGAAGCAGATCGACGCGGTGTATGCCACGCAGGAGCACAACGAGTTCGGACCGCAGCGGAACGCCCTGCTATTCCTGCCGGGAGACTATTCGGTAGACGTGCCGGTAGGCTTTTACACCGAAGTGCTCGGGCTTGGGGCGTCGCCCGATGCCACTCGCATTGCGGGCAACGTGCATGCCGACGCCAATCTCGAGCACAACAATGCCACGACAACCTTCTGGAGAGCTGCCGCAGGGCTCTCGATAAAACCAGCCGGCGGCACGATGCAGTGGGCGGTTTCGCAGGCGATATCGCTGCGGCGGACGCATGTGCGTGGCGACATCGTGCTGCACCAGAGTCACGGCTGGGCCAGCGGCGGCTGGATGTCCGATTCGCTGGTGGACGGGAATGTCGACTCCGGCAGCCAGCAGCAGTGGATCTCGCGCAACTGCGAGTGGAAAAGTTGGACGGGGGCGAACTGGAACATGGTGTTTGTCGGTGTGGTGCATCCGCCGGAAGGCGCATGGCCCACGCCGCCATACACCAAAGTGGCGCATACGCCGACAGTGCGCGAGAAACCGTTTCTGCAAGTGAATGCCGCGGGTGAGTTCAGCGTGCGGGTTCCGAAGTTGTACCGCGATAGCGTTGGGATTACGTGGCGTGGCGGAGATACCCTGGGGGAGACAATTCCGATCGCGCGCTTTTATATTGCGCGCCCGAATGTGGATACCGCGGACACCATCAACGCGCAGTTAATCCAAGGCAAAAACCTGATTCTGACGCCGGGAATCTATGAGCTTTCGGCTCCGATTCGCGTCACGCGGCCGCATACGGTGGTCCTGGGGCTGGGGTTTGCTACGCTGCGCCCGATAAAGGGCACGGCGGCAATGACCACCACCGATGACGATGGCATCGAGATTGCCGGGCTGCTCTTCGATGCGGGGCCGATCGCATCTCCAGTGCTGCTGGAGGTGGGGCCAGAGGGAAGCCACGCGCGCCACGCGAACGACCCGATCACGCTGCACGATGTTTTCTTTCGCGTCGGTGGCGCCGGCGTGGGCCGCACCAAAGTGAATTTGCTGATCAACAGCAACGACACCCTGGTGGACCATACCTGGATTTGGCGAGCGGACCACGGCGCCGGCGTAGGCTGGGATCTGAATACCAGCGAGAACGGGCTGGTGGTGAATGGAAACCAAGTCACGATCTATGGGCTGTTTGTGGAGCATCACCAGCAATTCCAGGTTCTATGGAATGGCAATGGCGGACGAACCTATTTTTACCAGTCAGAAATTCCGTACGATCCTCCGAACCAGGTGAGCTACTCGAGTGCGCCAGGGGTGAAGGGTTGGGCCTCGTACAAAGTAGCAGATGGCGTGACCTCGCATGAGGCGTGGGGGCTGGGCGTGTACAGCGTCTTCACCTATCCGGATGTCGATCTGACCCGGGCCATCGAGACGCCGAAGAACCCGCAGATCCGCTTCCACGACATCATCACCGTGGGGCTCGGCGATCACGGCACCATCGATCATGTGATCGACGACACGGGCACCGCTACCTCGATGCATCCTCGCGTGACCCCGAAGGTGACGGACTTCCCCTGAGTGGGTGCTTGCGAGGCATTCGCGAAAAAGTAGATTTCCTCGCGTTTCGCTCGGTTGGATTTATCGTGTTCTTTGTTCCAATTGCAACACAGAAGGCTCTGCTGGGGCCTACCTGAGCGACGTGAGTGACGTTCAATTCCCCCGCGATCTGGAATGGAGCAGGGTGGTCTAATTCTGGACAATGGTTCGCGGGTTCGCCGCCAATGTGGACAGAGCTTTCAGTTACAATAATTGTGCGATAGTAATCCATCCCGAGGCGGACGTGATTCACGACAATATTTTCCGTAACGACAGCCTGATTCGAGTCGAGAAAGCGCGGCTTTCCCCCGGGCAAGCCGGACTGATCTGCGGTTATGGTCTGTTCACCACGCTGCGCATCGCGCGCGGCGAAGCCTTCGCGTACGAGCGGCACTGGCGACGGCTGGAAAAAGACGCGGGAATCACGCACCTGCCCATGCCCTACACCAGCGCCAAGGTGCGCCTACATTTGCATGAAGTGATTCGCGCGAACAACGTTACTGAAGGATGCGCACGGATATATCTGGTACAGAACAATGTAGGCTTCTGGCAGAGCGAAGAGCCGCGTCCCGAGGTGGATTTGCTGATCACCACCGCTGATATGCCGAAATATGGCGAACCTGCGCGACTGACTCTGCGCGAGCACGGCCGCCATGCCGCTTCCGCGCTGTGCAGCGTAAAAACCATTTCCTGGCTGGACAACGTGTGGTCCGTGGGAGAGGCGACGCGCGCGGGTTTTGATGAAGTGGTGCTGCTGAACGAACGCGGCGAAGTGGCGGAATGCACCTCGGCGAATATTTTTGCCGTGAAGGACGGCAAGGTTCTTACGCCGCCGCTAAATTCCGGATGCCTGGAAGGCGTGACGCGCGGCATCTTGTTTGAAATTGCGCCGGACGCGGGTGTTCCGCTGGCGCAGCAAACCCTGCGTCCGGAAGATTTGTACGCCGCGGACGAAGTGTTCATCTCCTCGACCAATCGCAACGTCATCAGCGTGGGCGAAATTGCGGGGCATCGCATCGCCACGCCGTGCGGGCCAGTAGCGAAGCGGCTGAACGAACTGTTCGGCGCATACGTCTCTGACTACGCCGACCGCCGCTTGGCCGCGGCGCGCTGATCGAGCGACGCTCGCCATCCTGTCCGTACGAGCCTTCGTAAAACTTGAGAAACGTCTGCCGACGCGCTCCGAGATTCTTAGTTTGCACCGATTCGCGGCAAGTTCCAGTGTTGCCAAACACTGACAACGCGAAGAAGAAAGCAAGCTGCGCCGCCGAGCACTGCGGCCCACGTTGGATGCAGCTTCAATTTTCTTGACACAACCATGACCATCGAACCAACGAGCGCGGCGGTAGCATAAATGTCCGCGTGCAGCACCTGCGGGATGCGTCCGAGCATCATGGAACCTAAAGCCCCGCCGCCAACGCCGGTAATCGTGCCGAGAAGCACAGCAATCAGCGGAGGCATTTCGTAATCGAGCGCTTTCATCGCGCCGGCTACCGCGAAAAACGCCAGGCCCGCGGCGTCCAGAACCATAATCGCGCCGCCGGTACTACCCTCCACAAAGTGGTGCAGATACCAGGCGATGTTGCCGCCGACGAACGCGGTAGCCGCGTAACGCCAGTCTCGCAAAGAATTTGGCGGCACGGCGCCAATCAACAGATCGCGGATGATTCCTCCGGCCAAGGCGGTCACGAAGGCCAGGACCATCACGCCGAAGAAGTCCAGATTGCCGCCGATAGCCGCGGCCGCGCCTTCGATACCGAACAGCAAAGTGCCGGCGAGATCAGTGAACAACAAGAGTTTGTCGGATTGTTTTCTCATCAATGTGACTGGCATCAGTTTGACCGGCCTCGCAAGCATCGACGCCGATAGGTACCACCGGTAAGAGCGTGGCGTCAATCAGTTGATTGCGGGATTGGAAGTAAGGGACGCCGACGGGAGCTGAGGTCAACGCGGGTCGGGATTCGCCAGGGAGATCGCGGCAGCTGTTTGCTGCGGGGACGATAGCATTTTCCCCAGCAGTTCCAGATCGGTGCGCAACACCGCTTCAGAAGTGTGCGGCGAAGTGCCCTTGCTAAGCGCCTGGCGGAGACGGACGACGAGGAGTTCACGCGTCAACGCGGGCGGAACTGTAGAGTCCAGAATGTTGTCACGCGTCAGCCCGATGAACGATGTTGCGTTCGGGGATTGGTCTGCGGCCGGCGAACCTTGGCCATCCAGATTTATGCGCAGGCCGGGGTGTCCCGCAGCGTCTGGAGCGAAGGTAGCCTTGGCTTTCACTTCGCGCCATTCGGCAGAACCGTTTTTGCCCGACGCCAGGTCTGGCTCCCCACGCAGCAACTCTTCGAGGCTTTTGGCGTACGAGCGGCGCTGCGCTTTTGTCAGCGGCTGTTCGAGCGCACCGTCCGCCGAATACATCATGGCGTTTTGCGCGGGATTGAAGCGGCCACTGACAACATAGGCCACCGCGAACCCTCCACCGACGATGGGGTGAAACACCAACAGTGGGATTTCGTATTTCTTGGCCTTGAAAACGGAGTCAACGATGCCGTGGATAGGCGTGCTGCGCTTGATGCTTCCGGGAATCTGCGGGATCACGAAAGCTGAAAAGGATATGTCCGGGTGATGATGCGCGTAGCTGACCAAAGATTTCGCCACGTGCTTGGGAGTAGCGACGTCCAGATCAGCGAATAAACTTCGGGTCGTGGCTTTCGGATAGTAAAAATTGACCACATCGCGCACAAAGTCCGCGCAATTACTGGTGACGAGCTTGTAGGTTTGGTGATTGGGGCGCGCGTTGTAGGCCGCGATGAAGGCGTCGTCCGCGGCGCCGGTGGTAGGCAACTGAAAACCGTAGAGAGTGCGATCGAAGGCCGACCCGACGAGTTCGTACCAGTTGCCCGAGGGAGCTTGGCCTTCGGGGCCGTCCGGGACAATGCTTTCCAGATACTTACGACGATAGGCGTCGCGCATCGCCATTTCGATTTTCGTATCGGCGAAAAGTGGAATATCTTCGGTGCGCGCGACGGCGTAGAGATACGGCAGCAGCGGGACGGCCAGCCAGTCGTAGCCTTCGACGCCGTGATAGCGGCTGAGCACTACGCCAAGTTCGCCCGGTTCGCACCGGCGAAGCACGGTTGGCGAGACAGCGCAAACGGAGCTGAGATAGACGGCGGTGTGGCCGGTACCCGCCAGCTCGCCATCAACGCTGTAGGGCTCCTCAAGGAGTACGGTCACGTCCGCGCGAGTGGGTACGGAGAAAACTATGGCGGCGAGCGCGAGCGTCATCGCGAGCCTGAAACTTGCTCCGAGTTGGTCTCGTAGGTTCATCGAAAATGGATAAAGGTCTCCGCCAACTGATCCATGACTAATCGGGTGCCTGCAACGCTTCGCGTCGGAAGCGGTCGTCTGTTGTCCAGCTTCAAGTGTAGCAGCGCATCGACCCCGGCTCTCGGGGCCTTGCCCTAAGTAGAAACCCGTTCGCCCGTTTCAGGTTGCTCCAACCGTAACGCACTGAACAGGCTATAGATAGGATGCGGATTTTGTAGAGAACGGGCGTCTCTACAGAGAATAAGATGGGCTTCTCAGATGGATTTCAGGGGGTAACACAGCCATTCGCTGACTCTAGTACTAGAACCCCACCCGGCTCTGGCGGATGCGCTCGGAAAACCCTTCGGGTTCCTGGGATGCCCTTGCGGCGGGGTTGATATGCGCCTGACGCTTCAAATCCTCGAAGGCAAGTCCTTCGGTCACCAAGTCGCCGCGCTGATACTCCATTTTGTCGCCTTTGCCGTTAAGGAGGATGCGCCAGTCGAATTTGTTCAAAAGCTTCTTAAGAGGTGCCGTCGGAACGCGGACGAAATTATCCGCCGCCGCGCGTTCCGTGAAGATGTTCGTGGTGCAGTTGCTGGTGATGGCGTTGTACCACGCGGGATGATCGCGAAGCTCGTTCATACGGTAGACGTAGGCCAAGAAGAGCAAGCGCGACCAGTCGGGTCCGGCGGTGGTGCGATATAGGTAGACATCCTCACCTTGTCCGTGCGCGCCTTTGCGAAAGTTGCTGCGCAACCGGACCAGGTCGCTTTCCGGCGCGAGGGTGTAAATCAGCGCGTAGTTCTTAAAAAATCCACGGAGCGCGGAATAATGCTGCGATTCCTCCTTGCGCAGCTCGATGGAGAAGGCCACGTGATCGTGATCTCCAATCTGAAAGCTGGCGATGGGATGAGCAATCCACGGCGAACCCCAGTAAACGATGAAGAGATCGATGCCGCGAATCTCGGAAAGCCTGACCTGCTTATCGCTCCAGCTGCAGGAGTAGTCGAATGCGGTGCGGTAGTCGCAGTTGCGGTAATTGTGAATGGTGACGAGGTCGCCATCCATCTCCGCCCAAGCGGTTTGCGCGACGTCGGCTTGCCAGGGACGATGGTTCGATGGTTTGAGGCGCAGCCACCAGATCAAGACCACTAAGAACGGCACGAAGCAAACGAGGCTGCGCGACCAGAACGAGTGTATGGCCAAGAAAACGCCGGCTACGCAAACCACATAGAGAATTACCGTGGAAATGCGAAATGCCGGCGAGCGCACATCAAAATAGAGGGCGGCAACGGCCCATAAGGAGGCCAGCGCAAGAAGGCTAATGATGGCGATAGTGGGCAATTTTGCTAAGCAGGCGCGTTTTCCGAACCGAGTGCAGCGGGCAATACGTCTGGCGCCGCCGGCAAAGAGTCTGCCACAGGCAACGGCAAGGTGACCACCACAGTGGCGCCCGAAGAATCGGATTGAATGTCGAGATTACCGCCTTGGTCGCGCACGCGCTCGCGCATTCCGGCCAAGCCAACGCCCACGTTCGTGCCGTTGTCGCGATACTGCCGCAGCACGTCGGGAGCAATGCCGGTTCCGTAATCGCGTACACGCAAATAGGCTTCGCTCGGCGAACGGCTAATGGTGACGTCGGCGCGGCCGCTCTTCGAATGGCGATGAATGTTCGTGAGGCACTCTTGCAGCACGCGAAACAGCGCCAGTTCGACGGCGTGCGGCAAGCGGGGAAAATCCTCCGGTATTTCGCTGTTGATCTGAATGCCGCTGCGCTGCGCGAAACCGTCCAGAAACCATCGCGCCGCCACACCTAGGCCGGTCTCGTCAAGCAACGGGGGGTGCAAGAGGTATGAAATGGTGCGCGTCTCTGCCAGCGATTGCTCCAGGTAGGAGCGCGCACTTGCGAGTAGCTCGTCATCGCGCCGGTTGGCAAAAGCGTCGAGGCTCATCTTGGTGGCCGCCAGATACTGCCCCAGGCTGTCGTGCAGCTCACGGGAAAACTTACGCCGCTCTTCATCCTGCAGATGCAGCAGCCGCGCGCTCAGCAGGCGCGATGATGCCTGGCTCTCCAGGGCTATTTTTTCGGCGCGTTCGCGTTCCGAGAGTTCCGCTTCCAGGAGCCGATAGTAAACGTAGAACAGCACCAGGGATACGACGAAGGCCAGCACCAGAATCCACATCACCGTGGCATAAAGAAAATTGGAAGCCGCACGCCGGGACACCAGCAGCCGCTCTTCGTTCTCGAGCATCTCCTGCGTGACAACGTCCGCGTCCGTTCCAATGCTGACCATCTGCGAAGAGGTCTCGTGCTGACTGGCATCTTCGCGCGGACCGGCCATGCGCGCTTTGATGGCCTCGCGGAGAATCGTCAGACGGCGAAGTTCCAAGTCCTTGAGGCGGGCCATAGCCGCTCGCTGTTGCGGGTTGTCAGAGATCAACTCTTCGAGATGCGCAAGCTTTTGCGGGACGGAGTTCGCGGCGCTCTCGAACTTGTCGAGCAAGTGTGCGTCACCGGTGGACTCGAAGCTGGAGCGGGCGCGGCCGGCAACCGTCATCGTGGAGCTGAGGTCCCCGACGGCCAGCTGAACGTCATAGGTGTGCGCGATCCATTTGAGATTATTGGTGAGCCGGGAGATGGAAATAACAGCAGCGATGGCGGCGACGAGCAGAAAAACGACGGCGGAAGCGAACGCCAGCTTGACCTTTTTCCGAGAGGGCATTCTTCACCGAACGAGAATTTTGATCCAGCTGCTGCGCACGCGCGCCAGATGATAACACTTCTGGTAGTTCCGCAAGTACCGCGCATGGTAACTATAGCGCAGCAGCGCTAGAGGTAAGAAGCCGACGTGGGAGTGTAGGGCGGCCTACATTGGCGGCGGAACGGCGGCGCCCTTCGGCAGCCAACGGCGCTTTCGGAAATTAGCTGCGGAGCAAGAAGTTCACATGGGAATGGGCTGGTGCAGCGTGCGCTGCGCCTGCCAGCACGGCGAATATCCCGCGTGCGGAAAGAGCGCGTGGACGCAGGTGACCGTTTGCGTGGGATTGTCGGCGTCAATTTGATACTCGGTCTTGTTGCCTTTTTCGGCGATGGCAAAAAGCCGGGGCGCGGTGAGCGTTTCGTAAGGGTTGGTGGAAGTAGGATGACGCGCGCGGAGCCAGACAGAGGCCGAATCGACGCCGTAGGCGGCGAGCATAAGAACGGCGCTGGTAAATAAAATACGTTTGAGGATGGTGGCGAGAATGGTCGGCATGGGCGATTACGGTTTAGTCGGCGCGGGCGGCGCCACAAAGCTGCTTAGATACTCTTCTAGTTGCGCGCGATGAGTTTCCCGGTAAGCCGGATAATCCTTGGCGATGCCCTGGTCCGCCGCGTTGAATAGTATATAGGGCTCCAGCATTTTCGCTTCTGCGATGGTTTGCAACAGCAACAGGTCGGCATCCGCGGGCTTACCGGTACCCTTTGCCGAAGACTCTTCCAACACCGATGCGGCGGCGCTTAACGCATCCGCTTCTTCCGCCAGGCTGTGGCGATATTGCGGTTCGAGGGGATAGGTCTCCTGAAACTTTTTCTGCCGCCAATTGGCTCGCGCGCCGGCGTAGACGATCCAGGCGTTTCCGCCAGGCGCCAAGGAGCTCAGGTCCAACGTAACGTTCGTGCCGCTTTTGCCGTTCGCGTCAATGTTGCTATGCGTGTTGATGTGCACCGCATGCAGCCGCAGTTTATTCGCGGAGGCCCACTGCTGCAGGCCGCGCCACGGGATGGCGTTGTACGGGTCGGCCACCACGGCTTGGATTGCGCGCGTCCGCGCCTTCTCCATCTCGCCATTTTTCGTCAACATATCCGCTTCATAGCGGTAGGCAGTTTCGCCGTTGGGATTGAGCGCAATGGCGCGGTCATACCACTCAAGCGCTTTCGGAAAATTTTTCAGCGCAAAGTAAGAATCTCCGATGAACAAGACCGAAGAATAATTCTTAGGATCCAGTTCCAGAGCTTTCGAGTAGTTCTTGATGGCCTCATCGAAGTCGCGCTTGGCAAAAGCGGTTTCGCCGGCCTGAAACGCCTTGTCGACCTCGGGATTGGGGTCGTGACCGACAGAGCCATCCAACGGGATCAAGTCGAGCAGATTCAGCATGACGCCGTTGGTGCTGCCCAGCTGTTTGGCGCGCGTCATGACAGCTCGGGCGCGGACACGCTCTTTCATCCCCGCATCCACATCGGCCAGCGTGCCGGAATGACGGACCAGACAGATTCCCAGCCCAGTCAGCACTCCCGCATCATCGGGATTTTTCTTGGCCAGATCCTCGAACAAGGGCAAGGCTTCCTGCATTTTCTGTTGCCGGAAGTAGTCCATGGCGATGCCGCGCTCAGCTTTGTAGGCGTCTTCGGTGGACTGCCCCCATAGCGCCGGAGACATAGAAAAAATCGAAACAAACAGCAAAGCAATCGCGGCATGCACGCGGGGCATTGGTTAACTCCCCAGAAACGGTCCTTGAGCCTGGAGGGATATGTAACACAAGCACGATTCCGGCGGTACAGGAAATCCGGCTTAAACTCATATCTCATTTCATACGACGATCATCAAAGAGCAGCGTTGACGTTCGCGTGGTGACGGAAGTGCGGTATCTTGGAGCCGCTGGGCACCTTTTCTAGCGGTCGTCATAAAAAAGGATCGGAATGTTTAGCGGCGAAGGGGTGCATGCGGTAGAGCTGGTGTTTCTGTTGCTGCTGCTGTTTGTGGTGGTGTTCGCGGTGCTGGCGCGAAAACTGCAGACGCCCTATCCCATTGTGATGGTCATCGGCGGGCTGCTGGTGGGGTTCGTGCCCGCGATTCCCAAAGTCGCGCTCAATCCGGATTTGGTCTTTCTGGTGGTCTTGCCACCGCTGTTGTACTACGGCGCGTGGCACACGAATTGGCGCGATTTTAAGTACAACCTGGTGAGCATTCTTTTTCTGGCGTTCGGGTTGGTGGGATTCACGGTGCTCGGCGTGGCGGACACGTCGCGGTGGTTGTTTGCCGGATTCGATTGGCGGCTGGGATTTGTTCTGGGCGCGGTGGTGGCCACCACCGATGCCATCGCGGCGACCACGATCGCCAAACGTCTAGGTTTGCCTAGACGAATTGTGGATATTCTTGAGGGCGAAAGCCTGGTGAACGACGCCACCGGTCTACTGGCGCTGGAATTTGGCATCGCCATGGTTTGGAACGGGGCGACGCCTACCGTCTGGTCCGGCGCGTTGCGCCTGACGTATTTGGTCATCGCGGGCCTGCTGTTTGGCATGGTGATTGGATTGGTGGTGGAATGGTTTGAACATCGCATCGACGACGGTCCCATCGAAATTGTCGTTAGCATCCTGGTGCCCTATGCCACCTATCTCGGCGCGGAAGCCATTCACGCTTCGGGCGTATTGGCTGTAATTGCTTGCGGGTTGTATTTGAGCCGCAAGAGTTCTGATTTCTTTTCCCCCAACGTACGCATTCAGGCGGACGCAGTGTGGGAGTCTCTGACGTTCATCATAAATGGCTTGGTGTTCGTGCTGATTGGACTGCAACTGCCCTATGTGCTCGCGGCCATTCGCGGCTACAGTTTGCGGCAATTAATTTTTTACGGATTGTGCTTCAGCGGAATCGTGATTGCTCTGCGCATGTTGTGGGTTTACCCCGGCACGTATCTCGCCTACGCGATCCGCAAGCGCGTGCTGCGCCAGCAGGAACCATGGCCGGAATCGCGCAAAATTTTTGTGGTGGGCTGGACCGGCATGCGCGGGGTATTGGCGCTGGCCGCGGCGATCTCCTTGCCGGAAATGCTCGCGGACGGCAGTCCGTTCCCGCAACGCAACCTGATTATCTTTATGACCTTTTGCGTGATTCTGGTGACCCTGGTGCTGCAGGGCCTGACACTGCCGTCGCTCATCCGCGCACTGGGCTTGGCTGGTGCGGGCGGGGATAACAAGGAAGAGGAAGAGGCCCGGCGGGAGATTTTGCAAGCCGCGCTGGCCTGGCTGGAGGCGTCGCAGGCCAAGGAGCAAAAACTGGAGGTCGCGATTTATAAGGAACTCTCTCGCAATTATCGCAAACGCTTGGAGATTTTGCGCGATCGCGGCGAGGAAGAGAGCGAGGACGATCACCGGGAGCACTTGGCCTTGCAAGAGCGCCGAACTGAGGCCATGCGCGACGTTTTGAGAGTGGAGCGGGAAACGGCGCTGCGCTTGCGAAACGACGGCAAAATTAATGATGAAGTTCTACGGCACATCCAATATGAGCTGGATTTGAGCGAGACGAAACTGGCGGCGACGCGGTAAGCGGAGAGGATTACATCCATGAAAATTCTGGCGCTACTCGCGAGTGCCCTGTTTTTTTCGCTGTTCGTGCGGACGCCTTCGGCGGATGCCTACCGTGCGACCACGCCTGGCGTGAATACGGCGCGGAAACCCGCGCTGGAGGTGGTGGTGCTCGGCTCAGGAGGGCCGCGACCGTTTGGGCGCGCGGGTTCCAGCTTCATCGTGATGCTCGATGGCACGCCGCGCATCCTGGTGGATGCCGGACCGGGAGCCTTCGTGCGTATTGGCGAACTGAATCTGGATTTAGAAAAGGTGAATATCGTTTTACTGACCCACCTGCACATCGATCACAGCGGAGACCTGGCGGCGTTCTTTAATGCTCGCGCGCTTACCAGCGATGGGCCGATTACCTACCGCATATTTGGTCCGGACGGCGCCGGACTTTTTCCCAAGACTTCGCGGTTCGTGGATTTGCTGGTGGGACAGGGCGGTGCGTTTGCCTATCAAAAAACTTTTGGCGCTGACGAGAACTTCGCGGTCCACGATCTCGCCATAAGTTTGGACGCGCCGCGCACGACCCTTGTCAATGAGGGCGGCTTGGTGATCGAAGAGATCGCCACCCATCACGGAGATTGTCCTTCAGTGGCTTATCGCATTTCGTACCACGGCAGCGTGGTGGTTTTTTCCGGAGATATGGACGCATCGGCGCTGCCAAATTTAGTGCAATTGGCAAAGAACGCCGACTTGCTGATTTTCAATTGTGCGGTGCTCGATCCGCCGGAATCGCCGTCGCAATTGTACGAGCTGCACACACCGCCAAGAAAGATTGGCGAAGCCGCGCAGCGGAGCGGCGTGAGAAGCCTGCTGTTGAGCCACCTCGCGCCAGATGTCGAAGGCAAGAAAGACGAAGTGCGCAAATCCATCGCCAGGTCATACAACGGCCCGGTGGCCTTTGCGACCGACCGTTTGCGCGTGCCTATCGCAAAATGATCGACGCCGCGCGCGCGTTCACTCGCTCATAAAACTAATTCTAAAAGGTTGAGATTCTTGGTGGAGTCGGCGGATGCGATTACATTTATTTTTAAACTTTTTGGTGGAGCTGATGGGATTCGAACCCACGACCTTGCCGGTTTCACCGGGACGCGCTCGCGAGCCGCTCGATCATCGCGCGATCCTTCCAGGACTTGATTAGGCGCTCGCGACGAACAGCTTCTGCATGCGTCACAAAGTCTTCCGTGTAAACCAGCTTCCACGGACCGCGATTCTTCAAAGACTTGGAGTAATTTGCATTGTGGTAGGCAACTCGTGCTGGCAGGTCTTGTGTTTGGCCGATGTAAAATCGGCCTGAAGAACTACGTTGCAGAATGTAAAGATGAAAAGGCACGATTTAAAAGTTTTGGTGGAGCTGATGGGATTCGAACCCACGACCTCCTCGATGCCATCGAGGCGCGCTCCCAACTGCGCCACAGCCCCACCGGACGAACGTTTCTAATGCTAACATCTAGGCGCTCGATTCGTCCATTGGCGAGCGAGGTTTTGCGCACAACTTTTTCTTTCAACGAACTTAACGAGGATCTCATGACGGGTATGCGCTTGTGTTTCCGCACGACGACGATAGCCGCGTTGTGGCTGTCATTGGCGATGACCGCACCTGCGCAGACTGCGCCCGCGACTAAAGTCGACACCAAGTCTGTTGAATCACTGAAATTTGCGGCGGAGGTGCCGCTGCTCGATTGCGGCGGCGTGCCTTGCATCGAAGCGCGCATCGGCGACGGCAAAACACTAAAGCTGGCGATTGATACAGGGAACGTTTCGTCCGTGCTGGATAAGGACGTTGCGGATGCCGCTGGCCTAAAGCCGACCAAGGCTATGCCTCCGGGCGCGCCGGCAGGGATGTTCATCACCGCGATTCCCGCAGTGCACATCGGCGGAACGGCGCCAGGATCCACCGGAGAGGTCACGCTACGCGAAGTTCCCACACTGGGTTTGTCGCTCGGCGAAATGATCGGGCAAAAGCAGATGCCGGACGTAGCCGGGACGCTGGCGTACACTGCGTTCGAGGATCGCGTGTTGCAGATCGATTTTGTGGCTCACAAAGTGCGTATCTCCGAACTGCTCACGAAGCCCGCCGATTGCGGCGGCGCGTGCGATAAATTTTCTCTCGTTACCTTTGGCAAAAACGGTCCGCCAATCGTCGTCGCCGAAGGGTTCGCGATTAACGGCAAGCCGGTGACCGCACAGGTGGACACTATGTATACCGGCACGTTGTTGGTGTACACGCCGTCGATCGAAAGACTGGGACTCAGCGACGCCGCAAAAAGCGAAAAGACGGAAAACTTTCCGTTCACGGATGGCGGCGTGGAAATGAAATCCGCGTCCGCGAATAAGGAGAGCTTTCACGATACCGCGCTCGGCGTCAGCGCGCCGATCGTGTACTTCCCTACTGCGGACGTGCACGAGCCGGACGGAATGTTCGATGCTACCGTTGGGTTGGGATTGTTTTACGGCTCGGTGTTGACGCTGGATTTTCGCGACAAGACCATTTCGGTGAGCAAGCCATGACCCGCTTTAGCTGCCTGCTTGCAGCCCTCGTGCTTACTCTTGCGTGTGGCACAGCCTTGGCGCAAAGCCCCGACTGGGACGCGCTCGGCAAACAATGGTGGTCGCACGTGCAGTTTCTCGCCGATGATGCCCTCGAAGGGCGAGACACCGGCAGCCGGGGCTTCGAAAAGGCCGCTGATTATATGGCCCAGCAATTTAATGCCGCGGGTTTGCAGCCCGCGGGCGTAAACGGTTACCGGCAGCCCATGGATTTTGACGTGGTACGCATCGACGAAGCTCATAGCTCGCTCGAGTTGCTGCGCGACGGCAAAGCCGAGCCGGTAAAATTGGGCGACGACGCCATACTCGGCGTGAATTCTCACGCGGCGGAAAATGTCGAAGCGGCTGCGGTCTTCGTCGGCTATGGACTTACTGTTCCCGAGTTGCACTATGACGACCTGGCGGGTCTGGACGTAAAAGGTAAGATCGCCGTCTTCGTTACTGGTGGCCCGGCGGATATGTCCGGGCCTATCAAAGCGCATTATCAATCGGGTGAGGAGCGCCGGCGCGCGCTGGTCAAAGCCGGAGTCATCGGCGTGGTCGCCATTCCCAATCCCAAGAGCGCCGAAGTGCCCTGGTCGCGCATCGCTGCGTCGCGATTCCAGCCACGAATGGATCTGCGCGATCCAGGCCAGGACGCTCCGCCGCCTTTGCAGGTGAGCATTTTGTTCAATACCGACCGTGCGGAAATGCTGTTCGCCGGCAGCGGCCACACTTTTCAAGACGTCCTTGCGGCCATCAATGCGGACAAGCCGCTTCCGCATTTTCCGCTGGCGGTGAAAATTCGTTCGCGCGTGGGCATGACGCGCTCGGAGGTGAAGTCCGAGAACGTCGTCGGGTTGCTTCCGGGCAGCGATCCGCAGCTCAAGAATGAATATGTGGTCGTCAGCGCGCACCTCGATCATCTGGGCGTCGGCGAGCCCGTCAACGGCGACCGCATTTACAACGGCGCAATGGACGACGCTTCGGGCGACGCTTCGCTGATCGAAATTGCGCGCGCGTTAAAAAATTCCGCGGCGCGGCCCAAACGCTCGATTCTTTTTCTCTCCGTAACCGGCGAAGAAAAGGGTGAACTCGGCTCGCAATACTTTGCCGCGCATCCCACGGTACCGGGCGCCATCATCGCCGACATTAATATGGACATGTACCTCCCGCTGTTCCCGCTGAAATATCTCGAGGTTCAGGGCCTAGGTGAATCCAGCTTGGGCAAGGACGTTCGCGCGGTAGCCGAAGCGGCCGGCGTTCAGATCCAGGCGGACAAGGAGCCGGAGCACAATCGCTTTATTCGCAGCGACCAATACAGCTTCATCAAAAAAGGGGTCCCATCGCTGGCCTTCAAGTTCGGCTACATCCCGGGTACGCCGGAAGAAAAAATCTTCAAGGCCTGGTACAACCAGCGCTACCACGCGCCGTCCGACGACGTAAATCAACCCGTCGACTTGGCGGCTGCGGCGCAATTCAACGCCATTCTGGAAAAATTGGTGCTGCGCGTAGCCGACGCCGAACAACGCCCCGCGTGGAAGCAAGACAGTTTCTTCCGCCGCTTTGTCCAGTAGAACCGCAACGATACCTCAGCGAAACGCGCATTTGTTGTAGGGGCGCAGCATGCTGCGCCCCAGCTTGCCCGGGCGTAACGAAATACACCCTGCGCAGTTTCGTAGCGAAGCTATGAGTGCGTTTTGCGTAATTCGGACGTCGCGCATAAGTGCGTCAGAAATCCCAAATGTGTGCGCGTCAGCGAGCGGCCACGCAGCACCAACGCCGCGATGGTCCGCGTGGCGGAGTCGTCCGCGATGCGCACGAAGCGGCAGCGCGCGGATTTCTCGATGGCCATCTGCGGAACAATCGAAACACCCATGCCCGCGCCAACCATGCTGAGCAGGCTGCTGAATTGCCCGCTCTCGAAAATAATTTGCGGGTTCAGGCGCGCGCGATCGCACGCGGCAACGGCGGTGTCGCGAAAGCAATGACCGTCGCGAAGCAACAGAAACGGTTCGGCGCGAAGATCCTTCAGCGAAAGAGACCGCCGCGAAGCGAGTTTATGTTTCGCCGGCAGCGCCGCGAAGAGCCGTTCGGTGAGCAGCGGTGATATCTCAAATTCGTGCCCGCGAATCGGCAGCGCCAAGATCGCAACGTCGATGGTTCCGGCACGGAGACGCTCCAGCAGCACCGGCGTAATTTCCTCGATCACGGTGAGGTGCGCTTGCGGATATTTTTGCGAAAAGCTCGTGAGATACGGTGGCAGCAAATAAGGAGCGACGGTGGGAATCACGCCGATACTCACGGAACCGCCGACGGAATCCTTGTGTTCGACGACGTCGCCTTTGGCGGCTTCCAGTTCGCGCAGGACGCCACGCGCGCGCGGAAGAAAGGTCTTGCCCAGGTCGGTGAGGCGCACGGAACGTCCCAGGCGATCGAACAGCCGGGCGCCAAGTTCATCCTCGAGCTTCATGATTTGCTGCGATAAGGATGGCTGGGAGACGTGCGATTGTTCGGCGGCACGGGAAAACGATCCCGTTTCAGCGACCGCGCAAAAATAACGAAGTTGGTGGAGTTCCATGAGGAGGCACGCATCTCACAAATAGAGTCATAGGCTGTGCCTATCCATCGTATCCGAACTATCTATTGGAAGTATAGGTCGCGGCGGCCTATGCTTTTCGTCGCAGTCGCAATTTGTGTGAACTGAGGAGAGCCTATGTCGAACGAAAATAAAAAATTGCCTGAAGAAAAAGATCTGCACATCGAACGGCCGAAATTCATGACCTCGGATTCCGGGCGCCCCGTGGGCGACAACCAGAATTCGCTGACGGTAGGACCGCGCGGTCCGGTGGTCTTTGAAGACTTCCTGCTGTTTGAGAAAATGGCGCACTTCAACCGCGAGCGCATCCCGGAGCGCGTCGTGCATGCCAAGGGTTCCGGCGCGCACGGTCATTTCGTGGTCACCAAGGACATCACCAAGTACACCACCGCAAAGCTATTCAGCACGGTGGGCAAAAAGACCCCGACGTTCATCCGTTTCTCGACGGTCGGCGGCGAAAAAGGTTCCGCGGACACCGAACGCGACCCGCGCGGCTTCGCGCTGAAGTTTTACACCGAAGAAGGCAACTGGGACATGACCGGCAACAACACCCCGGTGTTTTTCATCCGCGACCCCCTGAAGTTCGGCGATTTCATCCACACGCAAAAGCGCGACCCGCAAACGAACTTGAAGTCACCGACGATGATGTGGGACTTCTGGTCGCTCTCGCCGGAGTCGCTGCATCAAGTCACCATTCTCTTCTCTGACCGCGGCACACCCGACGGCTACCGTCACATGGACGGCTTTAGTAGCCATACTTTTAGCTTGGTCAACGCCAAGAACGAACTTTTCTATTGCAAGTGGCACTTCAAGACCAAGCAAGGCATCAAGAATTTCGACGGTGACAAAGCCAGCGCGATGCGCGGCATCGATCCCGATTACGCGCAGCGTGATCTTTTCGACGCCATTGCCAAGGGCCATTATCCCAAGTGGACTGTCTCCGTGCAGATCATGCCGGAAAAAGATGCCGACACTTATCACATCAATCCTTTTGACCTGACCAAAGTGTGGCCACACAAAGACTATCCGCTGCACGAAGTCGGCGAACTTGAACTCAATCGCAATCCGGAAAATTATTTCGCGGAAGTCGAGCAAGCCGCCTTTGAGCCGCGCAACATCGTTCCGGGCATGGGCTATTCACCCGACAAGATGCTGCAGGCGCGACTGATTTCCTATCCCGACGCGCACCGCTACCGCCTCGGCGTCAACTACGACGTCCTGCCGGTGAACAAGCCGCAGTGCCCGTTCGCCACCTACAACCGCGACGGCGCCATGCGCTTCGACGGAAATCACGGCGCGCAGCCCAACTACGAACCCAACAGTTTCGGCGGACCGACGCAGGATCCCGCGTACCGCGAGCGCCCGAAGCTGGTCAGCGGCACGGTGGATCGCCACAATCATCGCAGCGACAGCGATTATTATTCGCAGCCCGGCGATCTGTTCCGCTTGATGGATGCGGGCGCCAAGCAGCGGCTCATCGACAACATCGTGGGCAGCCTCGGCAACGGCGTTCCGAAGCGCATCCAAGAGCTGCAGATCCAGCACTTCTACAAAGCTGATCCGGCATACGGAACCGGCGTGGCTAAGGGTCTCGGCTTGGACATCAATGCCGTGGTCGCGAAAAAGCACGCCAGCGCAGCAGACTAATTTGTCCGTGCAGCATGCGAGAATG
The DNA here is from genome assembly GCA_963838265.1 of uncultured Acidobacteriota bacterium. Lineage (GTDB taxonomy): Bacteria > Acidobacteriota > Terriglobia > Acidiferrales > UBA7541 > Acidiferrum. The sequence goes on along the minus strand of CAWIQN010000012.1, from coordinate 35,862 downwards.
CAAGAAAGGGCGAGCCCATGTTCGGTTCGCCCTTTTTCTATTTCTGCATGAATCATGAGGCATTTCTTAGCGAAGAGTTCATTCTATGAACATCACTTTTCCTTCGATTGCGGTAATGTAGCACATTATTTTCCTTCGATTGAGGTAATGTAGTACGCCTTCTCTGTAACTACTGAGGACACTTCATGGCGAAACTTACATTTTTAGGCGCGGCGGGTTGCGTCACTGGCTCGAAATATCTGGTCGAAGCCGCGAGCAAACGTCTGCTGCTCGATTGCGGAATTTTTCAGGGTTCGCCGGAGCTGAGCGACCGCAACTTCGAGCCGCTCTCGATTGATCCGAAAACCATCGACTATGTGGTGCTCACCCACGCGCACCTCGACCACACCGGCTGGCTGCCCTGCCTGGTGAAGGCTGGATTTAAAGGGCCGATTTTCGCGAATCCCGCGACCATCGATTTGACCGCCATTCTGCTCAAAGACTCCGCGCACATTCAGGAAGAAGATACGCTGCACGCGCAGAAACATGGCTATAGCCGGCACGCCGAGCCGCGTCCGCTGTACGTCAGCGAGGATGTCGACCCAGTCCTGAAGGCTGCTGAAGCCGGTACCACGCACCGGACCGTTCACCGTGAGCCCGGAGTTTCAGTTTGTGGCCTATGACGCCGGCCATATTCTGGGCTCGACCAGCCTGGTGCTGACGATCACCGAACCCAGCAAGAAAACCGTAGTGATTTTTTCCGGAGACATTGGACGCTATGATCAGGTGATCCTGCAGGATCCCGTTACGCCGCCCGCGCAAGCCGACGTACTTCTCTGCGAATCCACCTACGGCGACCGCGAGCATCAAGCCGGAGATCCCGCAGCGGAAATTGCCGCGGTGGTGAATCGCGTCTCGCAGCGCGGCGGCTGCATCGTAATCCCCTCTTTCGCCATCGGCCGCACGCAAACCTTCATGTACTACCTGCGGCAGCTGGAAGACGCCAACAAAATTCCGCGCCTTCCCGTGTACGTCGATAGCCCCATGGCCATCAGCGCCACGGATTTGTATCTGAAATATTCTGCCGACCACGATTCCGAATTCCGGCAACTCAAAAGCGCCGATGGCGGAAAGGGCGACCCGCTCAACGTCCACGAATTTCACCTGACGCGTTCCGTGCAGGAATCCAAGGCCATCAATCAGGTGAAGAAGCCATGCATCATTGTGTCCGCCAGCGGCATGGCCAGCGGCGGACGCGTGCTACATCATCTTGAACAGCGCTTGCCGGATGCTCGCAACGCGGTGCTTCTGGCAGGCTTTCAGGCCGAGGGTTCGCGCGGGCGGGCCTTGCAGGAAGGCGCCACGTCGATTCGCCTTTACGGACACGCGGTCGCGGTAAACGCCGAAGTCGTTTCGATGGGGCAGCTCTCCGCGCACGCCGGCAAGAGCGAGCTATTGCGCTGGTTGGGAGGTTTGCCGTCCGCGCCGGAGCAGACCTACCTCACCCACGGCGAACCCCAAGCAGCACGCGCCCTGCAGGGCGCGATTTCCGACCAGCTACATTGGAAGGTGGATGTGGCCCAGTATTTGCATACCGTGGAACTTGGCTAAAGCTGTTCTTTGGAGTGCTGCGCTTCGCCTTGAGCGGCTCCGTGGAGCTTACGGCCAGACAAGATTATTTTTGCAAAGTTCGCGAAACATTTTCCCGAGTCACTTCGTCTATACCGGCAAGACCACTCGTGGGGGCGGCAGACGAAATGCCAACCGGCAACCGAGAATTCGTCTACTGCCCCAGTAATTTTGGGAATACCGCTTCCCGCTGTTGCGGCGATTCTCCTCCAAATCAGCTGTGCTTTTCAAGTGCCGACCTGAATTAGACGTACCGGTCGCCGCGTAAGCTAAAATTTAGAACTAAGCTCGCCAGTCCGGTGCGCCGGCCCTCCAGGGGTCCACTCGCTAGTGCTGCAATTTGCCGAAACGCTCTTCCGCTGCGGCCAGGGTCTCTTCTTTCTTGCAAAAGGTGAACCGCACCTGCGAAGAGCCGTCCTGCGCGTTGTTGTAAAAACTCGATCCCGGCACGCATGCCACGCCAATCTCCTGCACCAGGTATTTTGCAAACGCCACATCGCGCGACGGCGCGCTGAAGCGCGGGTCATCGTGCGGAAAATCAAAGCGCGAAATATCCGTCATGATGTAATACGCCCCGCGCGGCTTAAACACGGTGAAACCAGCGGTGGTGAGAATCTTCAGCAGCCGTTCGCGCTTCACAACGTAGCTCTCCGACAGCTTGTCGTAGTAGCTCTGCGGAAATTTCAATGCCGCGGCACCCGCCTGTTGCAGAGGCGCCGCCGCTCCCACCGTAAGAAAATCGTGAACCTTGCGGATCGATTGCGTCGCGTGCGGCGGCGCAATAGCCCAGCCGACCCGCCAGCCGGTCACGCTGTACGTCTTGGACAATCCGTTGATCACGATGGTGCGCTCGCGCATGCCATCGATTTGCGCCATGGAAATGTGCGCTGTGCCGTCGTAAAGAATGTGCTCGTAAATCTCATCGGTGATGCAGAAAGTGTTGTGGCGCACGCATAGGTCGCGAATGAATTCGAGTTCGCCGCGCGTAAAAACCTTGCCGGTGGGATTGTTCGGCGTGTTCAGGATGATTGCCTTGGTGCGTTCGTTGAAAGCCGTGGCCAGCTCATCCTGATCGTAAGTCCATTCGGAATGCGCATCCTTGGGCGGCTGCATGCGCACAAAGCGCGGCGTCGCTCCGCTCAGAATGGCGTCGGGCCCGTAATTCTCATAAAAAGGCTCGAACACCACAATCTCATCGCCGGGATTGATAATCGCCATCATCGCGGACATCATCGCTTCCGTGGACCCGCAGCAAATGGTGATCTCCCGCTCCGGATCGACGCGCACATTCTGCGTGCGCGCGAATTTTTCCACGATGGCGTCGCGCAGAGGCTTCGCTCCCCAGGTGATGGCGTACTGGTTGATGTCGTCCGCGATGGCTTGCCGCGCCGCTTCTTTGATTTCCGCGGGGGCAGCAAAATCTGGAAAACCTTGCGAAAGATTGACCGCGTTGTGTTTTTGCGCCAGCCGGGTCATCTCGCGAATCACCGATTCGGTGAACTGTTCGGCCTTGGCGGAAAGCATGCGCGTCCTCGAGGATAGGGCAGCCCGCGTGATGGAAGCGTCGGTGAGAGGCATGCAGGTATTTTGCAATAGCGGCGGCGAGTTTCGCTAACAAAGTTTTCCGGTCAAAGTTACCGCCAAAAGTTCTCAGCGAAAAAGTGTTCTTCGCGGTACAATTGTTTCCCCGGGTTTACCTCTGCTAGATCAATCAGGAGAATACCCATGCCGCTTAGTGAACTGCTGCTCCGTGAATTTGATGTGGAAATGCCGAACACCCGGAAAACCTTGGAACGCGTGCCCGCTGCGAAATGGGACTGGAAGCCGCATGCCAAATCCGGGACGCTGGGATGGCTGGCCGGCCATATCGCCACGCTGCCCGGCTTTTCCATCGCCGTGATCCAGACGCCGGAAATGGAAATCGCCGGTGCGAGTTTTCCCAAGGTCGACAAGCACTCGGATTTGCTCGGCACTTTCGACAGCATTAGCAAACAAGCACGCGGAGCCATCGCCGGACTCACCGACGACAATCTGCTTCGCGATACCTGGACGCTCAAGTGGAATGGCAAAGTCCTTTTTCAGTTGCCGAAATATGACGTTTTGCGCGTGCACTGCTTCAATCATTTGATCCATCATCGCGCGCAGCTGACGGGATACTTCCGCGCCCTCGATGTGCCGCTGCCGGCGCTCTACGGCCCCAGTGCTGACGAACAATAGGCAACACCTGTAGCGCGGGGCGCTTGGGGTTGAGCCTCGCGGCTTTTGCCGCGCGCCACTCCGGAGCACAGGCACTCTTGTTTACCCTGAGCGGCGAAGTGCCTGTGCTACCCGCGCTGCGACGTCGCGCCGCGCGGCGCATCAAATGGCTATGCACCAGTATTTCTGGAGAGCATTATGGAAACACCAGTAATTCTTAGCGCCGTGCGCACCCCGGTAGGAAAATTTCAAGGCGGCTTAGCAAACTTTTCCGCCACTGAACTTGGCGCGAAAGTTGTCGCCGAAGCCACACGCCGCGCCGGCCTCAGCGGCCAGCAGATCGACGAAGCCATCATGGGCAACGTGGTGCAAGCCGGCCTCGGCCAGAATCCCGCTCGCCAAGCCGCTCTTAAAGGCGGCTGTGATCCCAAGGTTGCCGCGCTGACCATCAACAAAGTCTGCGGCTCCGGCCTGAAGGCCGTTGCCCTCGCCGCGCAAGCCGTGCAGCTCGGCGAATCGGAAATTGTCGTCGCCGGCGGCATGGAGTCCATGTCCAACTGCCCGTATCTTCTGCCGCAGGCGCGCACCGGCTACCGCCTCGGCGATGGCAAGCTCGTCGACTCCATGATCCACGACGGCCTGTGGGACAAATTCGAAGATTTTCACATGGGCATGACCGGCGAATTGGTCGCCGAGAAATACGGCATCACGCGCGAAGAGCAAGACCGTTTTTCGTTTGAGAGTCACCAGAAAGCGGTGCGCGCGCGCAAATCGTGCTTCTTCGAAGCGCAGATCTTGCCGATCGAAGTCCCGCAGAAAAAAGGCGAACCGCTGATAATTCGTTACGATGAATCGCCGCGCGAAGACGCTTCCCTGGAAGCCCTCGCCAAACTCAAACCTGCCTTCAAGAAAGATGGCACGGTGACCGCCGGAAACGCTCCGGGCACCAACGATGGCGCCGCCGCCCTGATCGTCACCAGCGAGCGCTACGCCCAGGTGCTGGGCAAAAAGCCGATCGCGCGCATCGTCGCGCAAGCTACGAGCGGCGTCGAGCCGAAATGGGTGATGATGGCGCCGGTTGACGCGGTCGAAAAACTGTTGCGCAAAACCGGCTGGGACCGCGACAAAGATGTCGACCTGATCGAGCTGAACGAAGCCTTCGCCGTGGCGGCAATAGCCGTCACGCGCCAGCTCAAACTCAATCCCGAAAAAGTAAACGTAAATGGCGGGGCGGTCGCCATCGGCCACCCCATCGGCGCATCCGGCGCGCGCATCCTCGTCACCCTGCTGTACGAAATGGAGCGCCGCAATCTGAAGCGCGGCATCGCCGCACTCTGCCTCGGCGGCGGCAACGCCGTAGCCCTAGCCGTCGAGCGCTATTAGCTTTTGCCTGTGACTTTCCTGTAGCGCGGGGCGCTTGGGGTTGAGCCCCGCGGCTTTTTCCGCGCCCAAGATGTTTCTTTTTTCATCGCGCGATCGCCGGGACTATTCCGGTTCCTTCGATGGCCGAATCGCCTCTATGGGCGCATCCTCTTCCTGCCATCGATGTTTGCACATATGGCAGCTCCAGCCATTTTTGGTCAGCTTGAGCGGTACCCCGGCTAACATTCCACCCGCCACCACCCGCATATCTAGCTCGTCAAATGTTATGTCCATTGAACCGCACTTCGGGCATTTCGGTTGCTCATACTCGCCAATACCAGACAAATCGAATTTTTCTGGCGTCACCTGGCTCAGCAATTTATTCGCGGCTTCCACATCTTCATGCCGCACCACAAGCTTGATGCCGCCAACTAGGTTCGAGTACAGCCAATCCATGCGAACGAGATTGTCATCCGCCAGGAAGCATTCCATGTTCGCGGAATCCAGAATGCTCTTCGCGACCATTGCTTGAGTAATGTCCCGGTAACGGCCGACAATCTCGGGTTCGGACAGCTCTGATTGTTGTTTCGCACTCGCGGCGAGAGCCGCCAATTGAGGCGGGACTTCCCTATCCCGCTTCAACATCTCATCCCGTAGGACCTCTCGCGCTACGTCACTAAGCGAATCCAAATCGGTCGCAATCCGGTTCAGCTCGCCGTCCTCCATGCTGGCGTATAAGGCGGTGAGGCGCTGCCGCTCTTTTTCCCAGTCCATTTTGCGCATAGCACGGGAATCATACGCGCGTGGCACAAAAATCCCAACCCGTCACCGGGCGGGATGAATCTCCCCGCTTGGCGCGATGGGCGCCGTCACTCCGCCTCCCCGCGGCAACGAGTTGCCGCAGTTCGGACAGAACTTGTCCGCCTCGCCAACCTCCTGCCGGCAGTGCGGACAAGATGGATGCAAATTATTGTCGCAGTTCGGGCAATAGTTAAACCGTGCGCCCACAGTTGTTCCACACTGCGGGCAACTGTACGGCAGCGGCTCGCGCAAGAAAAAGTACAACAAGAATCCAATCGCCAGATATGCTGGAGACAAAATCAGGATCAGCATGATCCACAGTCCGGCATGCATTCCGCGTCGCTTGGCGTCGCGATACACGTAGCCGAGGAAAAGCACAAAGCTTCCCAGCGTAATGGCCATCCCGGTTATCACGCCGGCCAGCGCGAGCGACGCCAGCACAGGGTCATTCCGCAATTCGTACGGCCAGACCTCATGGTGCGTTTGCGCCACCACCCCGCCTGGACTGCTGTACAGCACAAAGCTGTGCCCCAGATTCACCATCGTCCCAATCGCGATTGCCAGCAGCCACAACAGCACCACGGTGGCCACCAGCCACTTGGGAACGATGCGAAACTCTTCGCGGAAGCTGCTTCTTTCGCGCTTGCGGCGAAAGCGGTTCAGCCGCATCCGTTCACTGAACGATTGACTCACGCGATTTTGATAGTCGGCCATACGCTCCTCGATTCACCTTGCAAAAGCTCTTTGTGCAGCGCAAAAAACACTAACGACCGTTCCACCCGCCGCTAAATTTCTGCCGCGGACTTTCCGCCAGAAGAATCGCGCCGGCAATCAGCGCGGGAATCAGCCACCACAAGCCAAATCCCAGTTCCCACGCCAGTTTCGGAACGTGCAGCCGCTCGCCCGCCCAGGCAAATAGCTGCCACACGTACGGCGCGGTAGCGATGCCCAGCGCCCAGGAAACGCCGGCGATCGCCCATATCGCCAGCCGGCGCGGCGCGCGTTCTTCTAATTGTTGCGCGCGTAAGCGCACGCGAAATTGCGTGCGGCTCGCCAAGCCCGAGGGAAACGGAATGGCGTTGCTGCGCAGCGCCCGCAAAGCATTTTCCGTGGACTCCGCCACCGTCGCGCACTCCGCGCACTCCTGCAAATGCGCATCCAGCCACGTACGCTCTTTTTCTGACAAGCCTTCGACGTGATGCTGGTCGATCAGCTGTTTGGCGCGCGCGTGAACTTCGTTCATGCCCGATTCCTCATTTGGAGAGTTCATGCCGCACCTCCCTGGATGGCCACGCGCATGGCTTCCAGCCCGCGATACAGCCGCGTCTTCACCGTCGAAATTGGCAGGTGCATCACCGTTGCAATTTCATCGATCTGCAGCTCTTCGTGAAAGCGCAGCACCACCACTTCGCGATAAATCAGCGCAATCTGTTCCAGCGAAGCGCGCACCGCGGAATCTCGCTCCTCGCCGATGGCCGCGTGCAACGGGGAAGGCTGCCGCGTGTCCGCTATTTGCAGCGGCTGCTCCTGCGCCGGATCCGTCAGCATGTCCAGGCTCTGGATTTTTCTTTGCCGCTGCCAGTCGATCACCAGGTTGCGCGCAATCGTGAAAAGCCACGCTTCAAATTTGTTTTTACCGTCGTACTGGTGGCCGCGTTCCAGCACGCGTATCCATGTCTCCTGAAAGAAATCTTCCGCGCGTTCGCGATGCGAGGTGAGGTACAGCAGGTAGCGAAACAGCCGGTATTGGTATTGTTCGATTAGCTGATCCAGCAGCTCCGGATCGCGGCGTTTCAAACCTTCCGCCAGCGCCCGCCGATCGCTTGTGTCCACGGCAGTATTAATCGCCATTAGCGCGGAAAACGAAACCGCCGCGCGGCCGAGCAAACTCGCGGCTGGGAAAGTCTGTGCAGCGGGAAATGTGCATGTTGTGCTCATTCTACTGAAATATACGAGCCACCCTGCCAAAAAGACTCACACCCAAAAAGCACCCGAGCCCAGCCTTTGTAGGGGCGCAGCATGCTGCGCCCCAGCTTTCCCAGCCGTCAACCCATACCGCACCTTAGTCTTTAATTTCCCACTCCTCGCGGCTCGGCCCTCACCAAGACTAGCCGCCATCCCTGTAGTAAACTGTGCCGCTGCTATGATTTGCCCGAAATGTAAGGCTGAATATCGCGACGGCTTCAACTCCTGCACTGACTGCCAAGTCCCGCTCGTGTGGCAACTTGCTCCGCCTCAGCGTTCCCGAGCTTCAGCCAGCGATCCGCCGCCGTTCACCATTCCCGAAGACCGTCCGCCGTACGACTATAGCCCGGACGAAGATCCCTTCTGCGCGTTCTGGCACGGCGAAGATTCCCGCATTCACGCCGAACTCTGCTCGGTACTCCAGGAGGCCGGCATACCTTTCAAAACTGTGCGCCGCGAGGATCATCTTTTCCGTCTCAGTAACACCAGCGCTCTGAAAATTGGCGTGCCTTTTTCTCTTTACACCAAGGCCGAACTCGCCGTGAAAGAAGCTTTCGGAACCGATGATGATGGGGCCGACGCGGTTCCGTTACTACCCGCGGGCTCGGCGGAAAATTCCGGCGACGTGCAAAATGATTCAGACGATTTGCCCAACCCGGATTTCGCTGGCCGCTCCCCGGAGGACGCCACTGCCGAAGTGTGGTCCGGGACAAACCATTACTTCGCCGATTTCCTGGTGTCTTGTTTGCAAGCTAATGGGATTTACTTTCACCGGGACAAGACTGGCACGCTGCACCGTCTGCTGGTATTGCCCAAAGACGCAGAACGCGGGCGCAAACTTGTACGAGAAGTCACGGAAGTTTCTCCCCCGAGCGGATGACGCGCGGATTCGTCCGTTGCGTGAGCTGTCGCGTCAGCTGGTGTAGACTTATCGCGCGACGCTGCCTTGCCCACAACGTCGCGAGCGCGGCGTCCGCGACTGCTGTCGCAACTACCGGCGAGCTGCGGCGATTGTTTCATCATCCCAAACCGCATTGAATTGAGGCTTTCATGTCTGACGCAACTCCTGAAGGTTCCTTTGTGACGCTGTGGGCCGGCGAAGACGCGGTGCTGCACAGCGATCTGCTCGAAACACTGGAAGGCGCGGGCATTGCCTTCAGCGATAAATCGCTTGGCGACGATGAGGTCGCGCCGACCGCCGATCCCTTGCCCATTGATTGGAAGCCGCGCTTCGGCTTTGAAGTAGCCGTGCTCTCCAGCGATCTGGAGCCCGCGCAAATCATTCTCGAGACCTTGCTGGACCGCGAGCCGAGCGACGAACAAATTCCCGCGCAGCCAGTGGGCGCAGGTCCGCTGGCGGGCATGCCGGCGGTGGGCGATGAGCCAGCGACGCTAACGGTGTGGTCCGGCAGCGATGAAAAGCAAGCGCAGTTCGTGATGAGCGCGCTGGCGGAGAATCAGATCCCCGCGCACTACGATACGTCCACAATGCAATTCGTGATCCTGGTGGCGCCCGGCAACGAAGCGCGCGCCCGCGAGATTGTGCGCGAAGTTACGGAAGCCACGCCGCCCGCATAACGGAGACGGTCGCCTTTCGTAGCACAGGCACTCCTGCCTGTGCGCTTTTTTTAGCACGAGCAACGCCATAACGAAGAGGCTAAATGAGCACCGACCAGATCAAGACCGTAGCCGTCCTGGGCGCGGGCACCATGGGCAACGGCATCGCCCACGTCTTCGCGCGCGCCGGCTACCACGTAATTTTGCGCGACGTGGAGCAGCGTTTCCTCGAACGCGGCCTTGAGACCGTCGCAAAAAATCTCGACCGCGAAATCAAAAAAGGCAAACTCCCGGAAGCCGAACGCGCCGCAGTTTTGGGCCGCATTTCCCTGGTTACCGACATGTCCGCCATCGGCGCCGCCGATTTTGTGGTGGAAGCCGTCCCGGAAAAAATCGAGATCAAGCGCGCGGTGCTGACCGAAGCGGACAGCGTCCTCGGCGCGAATGCCATCATCGCCAGCAACACCTCTTCCATCGCCATGACCACTCTTGCCGCCATGACTAAACGCGCCGACCGTTTCGTGGGCATGCACTTCATGAATCCCGTCCCGGTGATGCTGCTGGTTGAAGTAATCCGCGCGCTACAAACATCCGAAGTCACTTTTTCAACCACCATGGCGTTGGCCGAAAAACTCGGCAAAAAACCAGTAGCCGTAAATGACGCTCCAGGCTTTGTTTCTAACCGCGTCCTAATGCCCCTGATCAACGAAGCCGCGTACTGCGTCCTCGAAGGCGTAGCCACCGCGGAAGCCGTCGACGCGGTAATGAAAACCGGCATGAACCACCCCATGGGCCCGCTGGAGCTAGCCGACTTCATCGGCCTGGACATCTGCGTGGACATCATGCACGTCCTGCAAGAAGGCCTCGGCGACCCCAAGTATCGCGCCTGCCCGCTGCTGAAAAAATACGTAGCCGCCGGCTGGCTAGGCAAGAAATCCGGCCGCGGCTTCTATACCTATCAGAGCTAGTTCGCCACTAGAAACAACAATAAACTCGACTTCGATATCTCGGTACGGTATACTTTGGTTGGAGAATGCCTCATGACCGCCTTGGAATCGCAAAGAGCAGTTAAGATTCGTGGCAGCGTTCTTGGGTACTTCCAGCCCCAGCAGGAACCCGTCTATCTTACTAGTGTGCTTAACACTGTCCGAGGCGAATTGGCGGACGTTTCAGAAGCAGACGTACGAGACGTTGTTCAGCGTCTAATTGGTAGCGGAAAACTCATGTACACACCCGACATGAGGATTGCTCTTGGCAGGTGAGCCGGATCCCGGCGGCCTGTTTCCCGATCCCAACGAAAGATATTCCGAAGAGCGCCCTCTCGACCCACGCACGAATGCGGAGCGAGATCGTGATCGGGTTCTCTATTCGTCCCATTTTGCCCGGCTCGCCGAAATTACCCAGGTCATTTCGCCGGAACACGGATATGTATTCCACAATCGGCTAACTCATTCCCTCAAAGTCGCTCAGATAGCTCGCCGGATCGCCCAGCGCATATTAGAAGACAACGAAGTACAGCGGGAGGTTTTAAGAGATCTTCCTGACGTTGTCGAAGCAGCGGCCTTGGCGCACGATCTCGGTCATCCTCCGTTCGGCCATGCAACCGAGATCGAACTGAACAGACTGGTTCAAGATGCTGGATTAAGGGACGGCTTCGAAGGCAATGCGCAGTCCTTCCGCATTATCACGCGCCTCACCTCGAGTGACGCGCTCACTCTGAAAAATGCCGGACAAGACGACGAGTACGAAGATTCGGTTCCCGGTTTGAACTGGACACGACAATGTCTCGATTCGGTCCTGAAATACCCGTGGGGCGTTGGAGAGAATCCACACTATCCCAAAAAATGGGGCTTCTATGAATCCGAGCGTGATGTGTTCAATTGGGTCAGGGTTGGTTTTCAGCCTCAGTTTCATAGAAGTTTGGGGGCTGAGATAATCGACTGGGCCGATGACATAACCTACGCGATCCACGATCTTTTGGACTTCTTTCGGGCCGGAAAGATTCCCATCGACCGCCTGAGAACAGACAAAATTGAGCAGCTGAGATTCTTTAACGGGATGATCGAGAGGCATCCGGAGTGGGAGAAGGACGAGTCCTTGTATGCAGAGACACTCTCAAACCTTATCGCAGAGTTCCCATTCTACCCTGAGCGACGATTCAAAGACTCCTATGAAAACAACGTAAGGCTTCACCTTTTCGCGACCAATTTGATTCGCCCGTTCGTTACAGCAATAACCTATCTCCCGGACGCCGGACTGGCGGACGCGATCGTCCGGATCGATCCTACCGCACGACGTCAGGTGGATCTGCTAAAACAGTTCACGTGGCACTACATTATCTTGAACCAGGAGCTTGCCTTGCCACAGGCTGGGCAGCGCAAAGCGGTCCGAACGGTTTTTCGTAAGCTCTTATTAGCGGCGCGCAAACGGGATCTTCATTTGTTCCCGGCCGTGACTCAAGAACGTCTTACGTCGTGGTGGAACCTGATGATGGGTGACAAAACCCTAGAGGTCCGCGTGGTTGCTGACTACATTGCGGGCATGACGGAGAAGGAACTCATGCGGGTATTCCGTGCAATGGAAGGAACCGGCTAACAGCAGGAGCGAATCTTAAGCGAAAATAGTATTTGCTTTTTGTTCGCCACTCTGCTACTTTCTCCCTCGCGGTTTTCAACAGGTGCTTTGTGCATGATTTCTCGGCCAGTGGTTTAAGCTGTCTGGAACGTGCGAGACTCGCGGATGAGCTTGGCGAGGCCCGCACGCGCGGCCGCAACCGGTCCCCAGTCAACGGAGATTGGTTGCGCCGGCTGACGGCTCCCGAGCGGGCGGCTCTCGAAAAGCGTGAGCGGCTGGCGCAGGCCCGGCTGAGCGATCATGACGCGGAGCGGTTGCCAACCGTAAAGCAAGATGGCGCGCTGGATTTGGATGGCATTCTGATAAACCGAGTGATAAGATACCCGGCCAGTAATGTTTCCAAGCAGGCGCAGCGCTTTCCCGGCGCAAACGCCGTCTTGACGAGCTACACGCATCGTCCCGAGCTTTAGCATTACGGTGGCCCTAGCCGCAGAGGCCGGCACCGACTTTTCTCTACCGAGGTGTGAAATGGCAGACGACAAAGCAAAACTTCTTGAAGCAGCGATATCCCAGATTGAAAAGTCTTACGGCAAAGGATCCATTATGCGGCTGGGCAGCCGCGACGTGCTGGTACCCGTCAGCGTAATTCCCAGCGGATGCCTCTCGATTGACGCCGCGCTGGGCGTAGGCGGCTTCCCGCGCGGTCGCGTGATTGAGATTTATGGGCCGGAATCGGGCGGCAAAACCACCATGACGCTGCACGTGATCGCCGAAGCGCAAAAGCTGGGCGGCCAGGCGGCCTTCATCGACGCGGAACACGCACTCGATCCCATCTACGCGCGCAAACTGGGCGTGGATGTGGACAACCTGCTGGTCTCGCAGCCAGACAACGGCGAACAGGCTCTCGAAATTGCCGAGACGCTGATCCGTTCGGGCGGCGTGGACGTGGTGGTGGTGGACTCGGTCGCCGCGCTCGTCCCCAAGGCGGAACTCGAAGGCGACATGGGCGATCCGCAGATGGGTTTGCAGGCACGGCTGATGTCGCAAGCGTTGCGCAAGCTTACCGCGATTGTCTCCAAGTCCAACACCTGCTTGATTTTCATCAACCAGATCCGCGAAAAGATTGGCGTGATGTTCGGCAATCCGGAAACCACCACCGGCGGGCGCGCGCTGAAGTTTTATGCGTCCATGCGCGTGGACATTCGGCGCATCCAGGCCATCAAGGAAGGCGACAAAGTGGTTGGCTCACGCACGCGGGCGAAAATCGTTAAGAACAAGGTGGCCGCGCCATTCCGCGAAGCCGAATTCGACATTATCTATGGCGAAGGCATTTCGCGCGAAGGCGACCTTATTGACCTCGGTGTCGACAAGGGCATCCTGGAAAAGAGCGGGACGTGGATCAGCTACGGCGCAGACCGTCTGGGCCAAGGCCGCGAGAATGCCCGTGTTTTCCTGAAAGAAAATAAGGACATTCGCAACCGCCTGGAAGCTGCCCTGCGCAAAAAGCTGGAACTGGCCTCGCCGAACAATTCGGATGGCTCGTCCACAGCGCCTGCCGCGAGCGCTTCTGGAGCGAACGGCCACAGCGACAAAGCGACGGCTGCAGCGGCGGGCGCATCGAGTTCATCGGGCGGCGCGAACGCCACGAAACCGCGACCGCTTCCCACACGCTAGTTACGAAGGCGACGATTCCGGTGTTCGTAGCCGGAGTCGTTTTTTCCGGAACGAAGTTGAAACGGCGAAGACCTGAAGAGGTCTTCGCCGTTTATCTTGTTTGCGGTATTCCAAGCGTTTCCGAGAATGCCGTTGCCGGGAGTACAATCCGCAGATGGCCCACGAACTAACCACCTTGTATATCAAGGATTCGATCTCGCTATTCCGCCACTACAAGAGAATGGCGGAAAGTGCGCTGGCACAGTGCCCGGACACCGGACTCTTCGGCACGCTGGATAAGGAATCTAATTCCATCGCCATCATCGTCAAGCATCTGGCGGGAAATATGCGGTCGCGGTGGACGAATTTCCTCACCAGCGACGGAGAGAAACCGGACCGCGACCGCGACAGCGAATTTGAAGAGCCGCCCAAGACGCGCGCCGAACTGTTTACGTTGTGGGACGCGGGGTGGCAAGTCTTCCTGGACGCTCTGGACAGCCTTACCGAGGCTGACGTGACCAAGACAGTGATGATTCGGGCGGAGCCCCACTCGGTGATGCAGGCGATCAACCGACAGGTGGCGCACTACGCTTTGCACATCGGGCAGATCATTTTTCTGGCCAAGCACTTCGCCGGCGATGACTGGAAGTCCATAACCGTGCCGCGTAAAGGTTCGGCGCAATTCACCTCCAATGTAGCCGCCGGAAAGAAGTCCCAACGCTAGAGCTGCCCTGAAAAGAATTTGAACGACGGAGTAGGGGCCCACCGGGTTGTTTTTTGTAAGTGTTCATTTTAAAGGAGTTGAAGTTCTTTGTTTTGATACGGTTAGTAAGTGTTCATTCTGAACGGCTTACGGATACGGGTCGATAGGTTCGGCGACCGACAACAGAGTGTACGGCAATGACAGAGTGTATGGTTCAGGTTCAGGGATGATGCGGGGAGCAAACGCAATTCTCTACGGGAGTAACTGTACAGGTAAATGGCGATAATGTCAAGAAGAATCGTCGGTGCGACCGAAGAATGTCGGTGCTAGCCGAAGAAAATCGGGTACGGCCGAGGAAGAGCGGGCACGGCATGCCGTGCCCCTACGAGGATATCCCCCGGCAAGAGCTGCCCAGCATTTCGCTTTATCTTCGCCTAACGTAGGAATAAAATCGAACGTATGAACGCGACTCTATTTGATATTACGCCGCTGCCGGATAGCGGACTGAAACTAAACGAGGCGCAGCGCCGCGCCATCATGCATGGATCTGGGCCGCTGCTGGTGATTGCCGGGGCGGGAACCGGGAAGACTCGCGTCATCACCGAGCGCATCAAGCACCTGCTGACCACCGATACTTCCCTGCTGGGCGAGAATATTCTGGCGCTGACGTTTACGAATAAGGCTGCGGGCGAGATGCGTTCGCGGGTGGCCAAAAGCACTGGCGAGCGCGGTAAAGGTTTGACGATTGAGACGTTTCACTCGTTCTGCCAGGGCTTGCTCAAAGAGATTGCGCCGGACCGCAAGATACTGGAAAAAGTGGATCACTGGATCCTGCTGCGGCGCAACATGCGGCGGCTGCAGCTGGAAAAATATCGCAAGCTGGCGGAGCCGGGACAATTCCTGAACGATTTTCTGCAATTTTTCTCGCGATGCCAGGATGAGCTGGTGAGCAGCGCGGACTACGCGCGCTTTGCCGAAGGCGAAGCGCAAAAGCTGGAAGCGGAGCGCGGGCAACTTGACGAAGATACCTACAAGGAGCGGTTGGAAGAAGTCGGTAAACAGCGGGAGCTCGCGCGCGCGTATCGCGCCAGTGATGATTTGCTGCGCGAGAAGAATTCCATGGCCATCAACGGCTTGATTACGGATGCGGTGGCGCTGCTGGGAAACGACGCCGCGAAACGCGCGGCCTTGCAGGAACGCTACAAACACATCCTGGTGGACGAATTTCAGGATACGAATATCGCGCAACTGCGGCTGCTGGAACTGTTGTGCGCCGAGCCGCGCAATATCGTGGTGGTAGGCGACAACGACCAGGCCATTTACCGCTTTCGTGGCGCATCGTTCGGAAGTTTTAAAATGTTTCTGGAACGTTTTGCGGGCTGGCAGCAGGGGCAAGATTCCGGACCGTTTCGCGTGGCACTGACGGAAAATTATCGCTCAACGCCAAATATTCTGCGCGTGGCACAGCAGGTGATTGCGCAAAACGAGGTGAGCGCGGACTTCCCCAACAAAATCCTCGCCCCGAATAAGGCGGAAGGCGAGCGCATCCGCGTGGCGGAACTGGCGGACAAAGAGAGCGAAGCGCGCTGGGTGGCGGGCGAACTCGAGCGTATTCACAACGCCGGGCGGCGCTGGAAAGACTTGGCAGTGCTGTACCGGCAACACGCGCATCGCGATGAGCTGGTAGAAGAATTGTCGCGGCGCAAGATTCCTTTCGTCATCACCAAACTGTCGATTCTGGTGCATCCGCTGGTGCGCGATGTGCTGGCCTATTTGCGGCTGATCGCCAAGCCTTATGACGACGTGGCGTGCGCGCGAATTCTGGCCATGCCAGCCTGGCAGATGCAGCCGGAGGATTTGCTGCGGCTGGCGGAGCGCGCCAAACGAGAACGGCGGCCGATCTACGATATTTTGCAATCTCCGCAAGGCGAGCTGGCGTTCGATACCTCGCACGGCAGCACCGATGAGTTGCTGGCGTTTTTGCTGGCGCAACGAAAAACGGTGCGCCGCCGCACGGCCCGGGAAATACTTGCGGAATTAACGGAATGGCTGGAGATTGCGCAGCGGGCCAGCGAACGGGATAGAAAAACCGTGGGCCGGCTCCTGGAATTTGCGAAGGAATGGGAGCCGAAAAGCGAACGGCGCGATCTGGCGGAATTCCTGGAGTATCTCGACTATTACGAGCAAGCCAACGAAAAGATATGTTTGGAGGATGAGGCTCCCGGAGATGCGGTGCAATTGATGACGGTACACGGGGCCAAAGGGCTGGAATTTCCGCACGTGTTTCTGCTGCGCGTGAATAGCCGGCAGTTTCCGTCAAGCGACCGCGCACCGCTGTTCGAGTTTCCTTTGTCGCTGATGAAGGAAGAGTTGCCGGAAGGCAGCTTTCACATTCAGGAAGAACGAAGATTATTTTATGTGGCGTTGACGCGCGCGGAAGACCGTCTGACGATTACCACGCTTACGGAGAAGAAGGGCAAGGTGCCGGTTTTCATCGAAGACATCATGATGGAACCGGCCACCAAGCGCCGCGATGTGCGGCAACTGGCGCCAAAAGTATCGGCGACCGCGCAAGCTGCGAGCGATGGATTGCATGCCGCGGGCATGGACGAACTGTTCCCGGCCGCTACCGGGCCGGCGAAAATATTTTCGCGTATTGGGCAATGGGCGGAAAGCTACCAAACAATCGTTCCGGAGCCGCTGAAACTTAGCCCGTCTTCCGTCGAAGCTTATCGCAAGTGCCCGGCGCAATATCTATTCGAAAAGCTGTGGTCGCTGGATGGCGCGCCAAAGGCCACGCTGACGTTTGGCCGGGTGATGCACCAAACCATCAAACGGTTTATAGGGGAATTACGCAGAGGCAATCGCATTGAATTTGACGAAGTGAAGCGACTTTTCGATACGGAATGGTCGGAGCGGGGCTTCGAGGACGAGTATCAGCAGGATGAATACAAAAAGGATGGCCTGGAGCAGCTGCGGGTGTTCCACACCGCGATGCTGGAAGCTACGCCGGAAATTCTGGAGCAGGAAAAAGCGTTCGAATTGCCGATGGCGAATAACGTGATTGTCAGCGGGCGCTTCGACCAGGTGAATCTGCTGAACGGCCCGCGCGGCAAAGATGTGGAGATCGTGGATTACAAGACGGGCCGGCCGCGCAGCGACGCCGACGCGCGAAAGAATCTGCAGCTGAGCATTTATGCGCTGGCGGCGAAGGAGATATTCGAATGGAATCCCGTGCGGCTGGTGTTCCACTATTTGCAGAACAATCAGTTACAAACCACCACGCGGGAGAAGAAGGATTTTGACGAGGCGGAGCGGAAAGTGCAGGAGACAGCGGCGGATATTCGCGCGGGGGAATTTGGGGCGAAGAGCGGGTTTATCTGCAAGAGCTGCGCTTACCGGATGATTTGTCCGGAGCACGAGTCGCATATTTGATAGCGATCGTTCGCGGCTTCGGTTTAATGGATTTGGGGCCAGTGCTGCGGCTGCGAAGGGGGCGTCAAGCCCTTCGCGCGAAGCGCTCAGGGTAAACCGCCGCACTCCAAACGGGATCGGTTATTTTTGCAGGCCGCTGGTGTAGTAGCCTTCGCGCGCGGTGACCTTTAGGCCTTCGCGTTCGACGCGCACTTCGATGGTGTGATAGTCCGCAGAGCGATCCGTTCCCGCCGGCTCGTATGACAAGGTGTATTGGTGTCGGGCTTCTTCGGTGATGCGTGAATACAGCTCATCCAAGGTCTCGCGCTTCAGGGCGTAGTAGGTGTCGCCACCGGTGGCATGAGGGTACTCGGTCATGCGGGTGAACTTACGTTCGGAAAATCCGCCGCCCACCGCCACGGCGAACACGGAGATATTGTAGCGGAGCAACTCTTTCACGACGTTGGCGTAGGGATTGACATTAAACTTGGCGCCGTTCTCTCCGTCGGAAATCAGCAGAACAATTTTGCGGCGGTTGATCCCGCGGTCCTGCAACAATTGCGCCGCAGCGTAAACGGCGTCATCAATCGTTTTGGTGTGCTGTCCCCCGATCGCAACCGTCGAAGGATAGGCGTCCGGTTGATTGACGCCAGGAGCGGCCTGACCGTTGATGGTTGGAGGACCAAACGGACCGCCGGGAGGGGCGACGTTGGGCCGGCTCTCGTCGAGCGTGGTGCGTTTCAATTCCGTGAGCAAAACGTCCTGATTGGTCGTGAACCCTTTTCCTTCGTGAAAAAACTGATCGAAGCGGCAGATGGAGGCTTCGTCCGCAGTGCTCATGCCCGCGAGTATCGACGCGAGACTGGCATCGACCTGTGAGGCGTACTTGGCTTTGAGGTCGTTGTCGATCAGTATCACCATGGATAGCGGATAAGCTTCGGCGGTAAAACGGAAGGTTTTCTGCTCCACGTCATCTTCGAAAATGCGAAATTCATCGCGGTGCAGGTCCGGAACTAACCGGCCTTCGCGATCTTTGACGGTGACCGGAACGATTACGGTGGTAACGACAGAAATAATCGTGCCCGGCGCACGTCCAGGCTTTTGCGGCGTTTGCGCGGGTGCGGGCATCGTAGCCGCGGGCTTCTGCATGGGCGCATTAGGCTTGGAGTTGCCGCTCTCCGCGCCGTCCGGGCCGACTGGCGCGCTCGGCGGCGGAGTTTGCGGCGCGGGCGTCTGCCCGGGAGTTTGTGCGGCGACCCGCGAGACGTTGCCGCCGAGCAGTAGCGCACAGACCGTCGCATATCCCCAGTACACAGCTATTTTTCGTAGACTTTTCATAGCCCTCGGGTAACACTTCTTCTCGCGTTTGAGTGAGTTGCTCGCCTGTACCACGCGACGGTATCCAGCGAGCGACACATCCATCGCGCCCTGTGGCAGCATCCTAAAAGCCGAAGCTACTCGTTCTGGGTCAACCTGGGTCAACCAGCAGCAGCATAACCCGGCGTCGCGATGCGACCGGGCATCTCGTCTAGGGAAAGTATACATGCCTTCCGTGAAAAAACTTTTGATGCAATTGGCGACCGCAACGGTTGCAGTGAGTTTAGCTTTGCCGGCCATGCCGCAGGAGCCCGCCACGCAGGGGGGGACGATTAAGTCCCAAGTGACGCTGGTGAATATCTTTGCCACGGTGCGGGACAAGAACAAGAAGATCGTGACGGACCTGAAGAAGGAAGATTTCAAGCTCTCCGAAGATAATCAGGACCAAACCATCGCGTTCTTTTCGAAGGAGTCCACACTGCCCATTACGCTGGCACTGCTGCTGGACACCTCGGGCAGCGAACAGTTCATGCTGGGCGGAATACAAGAGGCCGGGAGCAGCTTTCTTGCACGGGTGTTGCGTAAGGGCGATGAAGCTTTGGTGATGTCTTTCGACTCCGACGTGGACTTGCTGTCGGATTTTACGGATGACCGCGCCATTTTGGATCGTGCCGTGCATAAAGCCCGAGTCAACATCCCGGGTGGCGGCATGATCGCCGGGAATCCCGGGCCGATTGGAACGCAACACCAAACGGGAACAGCGCTGTACGACGCGATCTACCTGGCATGCAGCGAGAAACTGAATACGGAAGCCGGACGCAAGGCCATCATCATCGTCACCGACGCGCAAGACGAAGGCAGCCGCGTGAGGATTGAAGAAGCCATCGAATCCGCGCAGCGCACGGACACGGTGATTCACTTGCTGCTGGTGGCGGATCCCCGCTACGGCGCAAACGTGGGCGCGGCCAAGAGGCTTGCGGAAGAAACCGGCGGGCGGGTCATCTCCGTTTCGTCGGAGAGAAAACTATCGCAGGCCTTCGATGAAATCTCGGAGGAACTGCGCAGCCAGTACACGCTGGGCTACTATCCGACCAACAGCGCGCGCGACGGAAAATTCCGCAAGATCAAAGTGGACACCACGAATCACGACCTGAAAGTGCTGGCGCGCAAAGGGTACTACGCGCCGAAGGAATAGGTCCGTTCGCGGTGCATCAGGACCCTACGGATTCGCCCGGGGCCGTCTTTCATTTCTCGCACCGGCTTCAAACACACTCCATTGACCACGTTTCGTTGAACGACTAACATCATCTTTCAACGATAACCGTGATTAACCAAACCATCGCCCACTACAAAATCCTGCGCAAACTCGGCGGCGGCGGCATGGGCGTGGTGTACGAAGCGGAAGACACCAAGCTGGGCCGGCGCGTGGCGCTGAAATTCCTGCCGGAAGAGACGAATCGCGATGCGCAAGCCCTGGAACGTTTCTTGCGCGAAGCGCGGTCCGCCTCGGCGCTCAATCATCCGGGCATCTGCACCATCTATTCCATCGAAGAAAACGAAGGCGTGACATTTATCGCCATGGAGCTGCTGGAAGGCCAGTCGCTGGATAAATCGCTGTCTGTCGGCGAGTGTCCCATCCCGCGCACCGTGGAAGTCGGCATCCAGCTGGCCGACGCGCTGGACGCCGCGCACAAAAAAGGCATCGTGCACCGCGATATTAAGCCGGGAAATATTTTTGTGACGGAGCGCGGCACGGTAAAAATTCTGGATTTCGGACTGGCGAAGCTGATTGTGGATCGCGACGATTCGCTGCACGGCGACACGTTGACGGATCCGGGCGTGCAATTGCTCACCTCTCCCGGCACGGCCGTCGGCACCATCGCGTATATGTCTCCCGAACAAGCGCGCGGCATGGAACTCGATGGGCGCACCGATCTTTTTTCGATGGGCGCGGTGCTCTATCAAATGGTGACCGGGCGGCACCCTTTCCCGGGCGCCACCAGCGCCGTGGTGTTCGACAATATTCTGCACCACGCACCCGTATCGCCGGTAACGTTGCGCCCCGGCGTTCCGCCGGAACTCGAGCGCATTTTGAACAAAGCGCTGGAGAAAGATACGGAGCTTCGTTACCAGGTGGCGGCGGAATTCCGCGCGGACTTGAAGCGGTTGCAACGCGAGCTCGAACCGGGCCGGCCGTCGTCGGGGTCGTCCCAGGTGGTTACGGCGGCGCAAGGTACTCCAGGGCAGACGCCGCAATCGGCGTCAACGGCACTAGCGCCACAGAGCGGCGGAGTGGCGGCGGTTACCGCAAGTGGCGCTTCGCAAGTTCCGGCTAAGACCGGCAGCTCCGCGTTACTGCGCGCCGCCAGCGAAAACAAGTTTGGCAGCGGTGTGCTGCTGGCAATCGCGGCGGTGGTGCTTTTGGCGGCTGCGTTCGGCGGATATTCGCTATTGCAACGGACCAAGCACACGCCCTTCGAAAAAATCTCCATCGAGAACCTGACGAACAACGGAAAAGTTTCGCTAGCCGCGCTGTCTCCGGACGGAAAGTACCTGCTGCATGTACTGCAGGATAATGGATCGCAATCGTTGTGGCTGCGGCACATTCCCACGGGCAGCAATACGCAGGTAGTGGCTCCGATTGCTACGCGCTACACCGGCGTGACATTTTCGCCGGACGGAAATTACCTCTACTTCGTGCGGCACGATGAATCGGAAGAGGATATCGACTCGCTGTTCAGTTCGCCGGTACTTGGCGGCACGCCGCGCTTAGTGCTGAACGATATCGACAGTCCGATCGCATTTGCTCCGGACGGGCAGAAATTTGCTTACCTGCATGAACACGAAAATTCGCTGGCTGTGGACCTCCGCGAGGCGCATAGCGACGGCTCGCCGGACCACCCGATTTTCGAGCATCGCCCGCTGCGGCTCGATAGCTTCACGCTGTCGTGGTCGCCGGATGGCAAGACCATCGTGATTCCCGTGGTACAGCCGACGGAAACGGATTTGTCGGGGTATGTGGCCGTGGACGTCGCGACCGGCAAGAGCGGGCTGGTCGGCGCCGCCAAAGACAAGCTGTTTTACGAGCCGTCGTGGTTCCCTGACGGAAAGGCCATTCTGACCACGGTAGCCTCGAGCGATACGGGATTCCTGCGCCGGCAGATCGGCATGATTTCCTATCCTGGCGGAGATTTTCGCCAGCTGACGAATGATACGACCTACTATTCACACGCGACGCTGGCGGCGGATGGCAAGTCCATCGTGGCGATTCAATCCACTCCACGTTTTGAGATGCAAATCGCTTCGGTAGCCACGCCGGACGAAGTTCGCAAAGTGAATCTTTCTTCGAACCTCGGATACTACGCCTGGTCCTGGACCGACGGCGGCCGGCTTTTGGTGGCGCAAGGGCCGGACATTCGTCAGGTCGACCCAAATGGCGGCGAGACAGTGGTGCTTTCCGATGCCAAGCACCCCGCGGACCGCGTGGTTTCCTGCGCGAACGGACGCTACATCATTTTCCGGCCCATCGGGCGGGCCGCAGCGACGGCCGTCAATCTATGGCGCGCGGACGCCAATGGCGCAAACCAGAAGCAATTAACTTTTGGCTCCAACCAAAACGCTCCGGTCTGTTCGCGTGATGGAAAATGGATGTATTACCTGGACCTTGGCGAAAAGACAGGGGTCATCAAGCGGGTATCGCTCGAAGGTGGCGAACCTGAAACGGTGCTGGAAAGCGAAAGCACGTTGTTCAGCTTGTCGCCTGACGACAAAACGCTTTTGACCGACGAAGTTCGCGATGCCGATCATAAAGTGGTGTTGACGCTGCATACCATCGGCGGCAAAGAAAGTCGGAGTATTGACGCTGATCCCCGCGCGCTACCGGGGCACGTCTTTACGCCAGATGGTAAAGGTGTCGCCTACATCGTGCGGGAAAAAGGCGTGGACAACATCTGGATTCAGCCGCTGGATGGCTCGCCCAACCGACAATTGACCCATTTCGCCGCGGAGTCAATTTCTTCCTTCGCGTTTTCGCCGGACGGTTCCAAGATGGCTTTCGGTCGCGGGCACATGGAATCGGACGCCATTCTGCTGCGCGATACTTCGCGCTGATTCCACCTAATTCCGTAACAGCTCCCGTCACTATTGAATTGCGCCCTTACCGCTCGGCTTGGGCTCGGTGGTATTGCTCGGCGAAAACGCCGGATTGGCGCGCGCGAAATAGCCCTGCCTGGCGCGCACCTGGTAGCCCTTATGCTCGGGAACATCGATGCGAATCTTGTGGTAGCGGCCGTCGAGAATGGAATTGGTCGGCAAATACGCGATGGAATATTGATTGCGCAGCTCATCACCGATATCTTGAAACGATTGATCCAGATCATCCACGCGATACGGAAAAAATGAGCGGCCGCCAGTTTCGTCGGCCAGACTCTGCAGGATTTTGTCGCCGTCCGTGAGGTGATACTTCAAGCCGCTGCCGGTGTTCTGGTCCTTCTGCGACATCGATACCCACTCGGTGTTGGTGCTGATGGTGTAAATCACCACGTCGGTGATCTGCGCCATTTCGATGGCTTCCGCGCGCGTGTGCGTCGATAAATTGTCGTCGCCGTCGCTAATCAGAATCATCACGCGCCGCACCACGTCCGGCTGATCTCCGGGAGGACGGGGCGGATGACTGAGTTCATTGAAGCAGGCGGTGTAAATCGCGTCGTAGATCGCGGTGCCGCCGCCGGCCCTGGTCTTCACGATTTGGTCGCGCAAGAGGCCGGTATCTCCGGTAAAGCGCTGCAGGACCTGCGGTTCGTCATCAAAGGTCATCACGAACGCTTCGTCTTTGTTGTGGCGCAACACGCTGAACAGGAAATTCACCGAAGCGTCTTGCTCAAATCTGAGGCGATCGCGAATGCTATTGGAAGTGTCCAGCAGCATGCCGATGCGCAAGGGCAAGTCCGTTTGCTTGCTGAAAAAACGAATTTCTTGTTTTACGTTGTCGTCGAACACCTGAAAGTCCGGCTTATCCAGTTCGGGCACCAGCTTGTTGCGGCGGTTCAGCACGGTAAACAGCACGTCCACCAGGTTTACCGCAACCCGCACGGTGCCGGACGCGGCATTTGGAGCTTGGGCAGGCGGAGCCTGTGTGCCGGACGAAGGCGGCGCAGCCGGTGCGGGCTGCTGCGCACGAAGCGAACCGGAGACAAAGAGGAACAGAACAAGAATAAGAAAAATATTGGCCAACGAAGTAATCAGCTCGCGTCGCATGAGCTTCGATTATAGGTAGGGGGCCAGAGCAGCGTCAATCACGGCCGGGTCTGTGCGGGAAACCGTGGCGAGCTCGCGCAAGAATTCGCGCAACTTTTCCGGCAGCGGCGCGCGCACTTCCACCCATGCACCGCTGCGTGGCTGGCGAAACGCCAGCTTGGCGGAATGCAGAAAATTGCGTTCCAGCGGCGCTAAAGTGCTACTTCCCACGCGCAAACGGCTGGCTGCGCCGTACAGCGTGTCGCCCACCACAGGATGCTTCAGTGCGGCAAAATGTACGCGAATCTGATGCGTGCGTCCGGTATGCAGCTGCACTTCCACCAGCGTGGTTTCCGCGATGCGCGCGAGCACCCGCCAATCGGTGCGCGCTTCGCGGGCGTTCTGCAGAATCGCACTGCGCTTCGTGGTCATGCGCGTGCGTCGCAGAGGATCGCGGCTGATAGCCAGCTCGATGCGCCCGCTGGGTTCGCCAAGCGAACCTTCCACCAGCGCCAGGTAGGTTTTCTTCACCACACGCTGCCGAAAATCTTCCGCAACTTTAGCGTGCGCAAAATCATTCTTGGCCACTAAGATCGCTCCAGAAGTATCTTTGTCCAGCCGGTGCACGATGCCTGGCCGCAACAGATCCGCGGCCTGCGAAAGCCCCTGCCCGCGCCCCAGCAAAGCATTCACCAGCGTGCCGGTGGGATTTCCCGCCCCGGCATGCACGGTCATCCCCGCCGCCTTATTGATGACGATCACGTCGTCATCCTCGTACAACACATCCAGCGGAATGCTTTCCGCCTGCGCGGTCATCGGCGCCCGCGGCTGCTCTTCCACCGTGATGCGCTGCCCATCGTGGACCTTCGACGATCCTTTTGCGGTGCGTCCCTCGACCAGCACCAGCCCTGCCTCGATTAATTCCTGCGCGCGCGTGCGGCTCAGCTCCGGGCAATGCGCGGTGACCACGCGATCCAGCCGTTCGCCCACGTCTTCCGCAGCCGCGGTAAAAAAAGTTGTGCGCATCTGTATTGCACCAGAAAGCATGGCATCGGAAAGCGCGTCGCCTTTGCGCGCATCCGCTTCACGCATCAGCTCAATTCTCCGCTCGCCGCCAGTTTGGCGTACCACTTTCCTGACTCCTTCACCGTTCGAACCTGCGAGCGGTAATCCACATACACCATGCCGAAGCGCTGCGTGTATCCCTGCTCCCACTCAAAATTGTCCAGCAAACTCCAGGCATGGTAGCCGCGAATATTCGCGCCATCGCGCATAGCGTGCGCCAGCGCGGTAAGATACCCGCGATAAAATTCTATCTTTCGTTCGTCGGGAACTCTTCCATGGACGTCCGGAGCGTCCGTGTACGAGCAGCCGTTCTCGGTAATTTCGATCACCGGCTTGTCGTATTCCTTGGTGATGCGCATCACCAGACGATAAAAACCGTCTGGCCATACTTCCCAGCCATTGTCTGTCAACGGCCCCTGCGTCCCGTCAACGCGCTCGAATCCTAACGGTGCGCTCATCGAGTGTTCGGGCCGCGAGAAGATTCCCCTTGTGTAGTAGTTGATGCCGACGAAATCCAGCGGTGCGCGGACCAGTTCCATGTCTCCGGGACGCACACCCATCATTTCGGGCGTGACGGGAAATGCCGCGGGATATTGCCCTTTCAAGGCGGTATTTAGAAAAAGCAAATTAAAAAATGCGTGCCCGCATTCTGCGGCTTGGCGGTCTTCGGGCGCATCCGAGGCCGGCTCCGCCGAAGTCATGCTGAAGGCTGTGCCTAACTGCAACTTTGAATTTATGGCCTTGATAGCACGAAAAGCTTGCCCTTGGGCCAGATTCACCACGTGAATCGAACGCAAAAAATTTCCCGCATCAGTCTTCCCGGGTGCATGCGTGCCCAAGCGGTAGCCTATGGTGGTGAACACCCACGGCTCGTTAAAAATGCACCAATGACTCACGCGATCGCCAAGCGCGCGCGTCACGATTTGCGAATACTCCACAAAGCGATCCGCGGTATCGCGATTCGGCCAACCACCGCTATCCTCCAGTGCTTGCGGAAGATCCCAGTGGTAGATCGTCGCCAGTGGACGAATCTTCGCTTCGAGCAGCGTGTCCACCAGTCGTTTGTAGTAATCCATGCCCTTTTGATTCGGCGCGCCTATGCCGTTCGGTTGGATGCGCGGCCACGCGATGGAAAAACGATAACTCTGCACGTTCAACTCTTTCGCTAGCCGTATGTCCTCCTTGTAGCGGTGATACGAGTCGCAAGCCACGTCGCCCGTGTCCCCACCGCGAATCTTTCCGGTGGTGTGCGAAAAGCGATCCCATATCGATTCGCCTTTGCCGTCTTCCTTCCACGCGCCCTCGATCTGATACGAAGCCGTGGCCGCGCCCCAAATGAAATCTTTAGGAAAGTTTACCGCGGCGATTTCCGAGGCACCGCTCGGGCTGTCCGCCGTCAGTTCAAGCGGGCGGCCGCTAACGGGAAGTGCGCTCGCTGCCGCCGCGCCCAGCGCCGCCGACAAGAAATCCCGCCGGTTCAGATTGTTCGAAATGCGCATAGACCGCTCCTCCGCCAAATTGCTTCAGACGCTTTTGCGCGCCGCCACGGTGCCGGCTCGCGAAGAAAAAAGCACATCCAGAATGAGTAGCGCTGCTCCGATGAAAATGGCGGAATCCGCCACGTTAAACGCCGGCCAGCGGTAGCTGCCGAGCCATACCTCAAAAAAATCCGTCACCGCGCCGTGCACGATGCGATCGGTGACGTTCCCCGTGGCGCCACCTAGCAGCAACGCCAGCCCCGCGGCGCTCAACGCTCCGCCGCTGCGGCTAGCCACCAGCATCCACGCCAAAATCGCAATCACCGCCAACGAGCCGGCGATCAGCGCCACACGCGTCCAAGCGGACGCGGAATCGGCCAGCACACCAAACGCAATTCCCGGATTGCGGCTGTGCACCAGGTAAATAAAATTGGCCACCACTTCATGCCGCCAGCCTTCGGGAGTTTGCGTCTCGAACCACGCTTTCGTGGCGCGATCCGCAATCACCACAGCCAGCGTGAGCCACAGCCAGCGCACGCGCGCGGGTACGGTCATGCGTGGGGACCCACGTAAATCGCAAAAATTTCCGTAAGCGTCACGATTGGGCCATTGGTCAGGCGCTCAGCGGAGCAGCCACCGCCGCGCCGCCCTCGATTTCGTTCAACGCTTCCGTGCAGCGCTCGCACACCGTTGGATACCGCACATTCTCTCCAACGTGCGTTGAATAGTTCCAGCAACGCTCACACTTTTGCCCGTCTGCTTTTTGAATGGTGACTTCCAGCGAAGCGCCCGAACCTCCGGATCCTACGCCGGCGATTTCCACCTGGGACACAATGAACAAGCCCGGCAACATCGCGAGATACGGCTTCAACTTAGCCTTCAGCGCCAGATCTCCATTCAGAAAAACTTTGGCCTCCAGCCCGGAGTTGATCACTTTTTCCGCGCGGGCTCCTTCGAGCGCTTTGAGCACCTCCACGCGAACCTTGGCGAGCATCTCCCAATTCGCCATCTTGTCCGCGGCAAGTCCCGTACGCAATTCCGCTTCTTCAGAAAAGAGCGCCATATGCACGCTCTCTGGCGCATTCGCGGATTTCGGCACGTACCTCCAGACTTCCTCGGCGGTAAACGTAAGAATCGGCGCGGCGATGCGCACCAGCGCGCTGGTAATCTCCAGTACCGCGGTTTGCGCCGAGCGCCGCGATTTACTCGCCGCCGCCTTGGTGTACAAACGGTCCTTCAATACGTCGTAGTAAAAAGAGCTGAGCTCCACCACGCAATAATCGTGCAGCGCGTGATACACCCGGTGAAACTCATACGCGGCATACCATTCGCGGCATTTTTTCACCAATTCCGCGGTGCGCTCCAGCATCCAGCGGTCGATCTCTTCCATCTCTTCGTGCGCCACGGCATCCCGCGCCGGATCGAAGCCCCCCAGGTTGCTGAGCGCGAAGCGAAACGTGTTGCGAGTTTTGCGATACGCTTCGCTGAGCTGCGTCATCACCCGCTCGCTCATTTTCACGTCCGCCTGATACTCCTGCGACGCCACCCAGAGTCGCAATAAATCCGCGCCCCATTTTTCGCAAATTTCCGAAGGCAGCAGGATATTGCCGAGCGACTTGGACATCGGCCGCCCCTGCTCGTCCAGCGTCCACCCGTGCGTCACCACGCCCTTGAATGGCGCATGCCCGCGCACGCCGGTGGCTACCAGCAGCGAACTCTGAAACCACCCGCGATATTGATCCGGCCCTTCCAGATAAACGTCCGCCGGCCACTCCGCGCCCTTCAACACCGCAAGATTCGACGATCCCGAATCGAACCACACATCCAGAATGTCGTTTTCTTTGCGCCATTTGCTCGCACCGCACGAACAAGTCGTTCCCGCGGGCAGCAGTTCCTCCGCCGAATGCTCGTACCACGCATCCGCGCCCTCTTTGGCGAACCACTTCAGCACATTCTTCAACGCCGCAAAATCTTCCAACCGCTTGCCGCAACTGTCGCAATAAAAAACAATGATCGGCACGCCCCAGAAACGTTGCCGCGAGACGCACCAATCCGGCCGCCCCTGCACCATTTCGTAAATGCGTTCTTCGCCCCACGCCGGCGTCCATTTCACGCCATGAACTTCATTCATCGCCAATTGCCGCAAGCTCGCCGTTCCGCCATGCGCGGTGCGATCCAGATCGATGAACCACTGCTCCGTAGCACGAAAAATCACCGGATTGTGGCAGCGCCAGCAGTGCGGATACGTGTGTTTGTAGTTCGCATGGCCGAGCAGCGCCCCACGCTCGCCCAGCAATTTCACGATGATCGGATTCGCGCTAAGAACATCCTTGCCCTTATATTCCGGCAATCCTTCCAGGTACACTCCGCGATCATCCAGCGGCGCCGCGGTCTCCAATCCATATTTTTGCCCGGTGCGAAAATCGTCCGCGCCATGGCCCGGCGCCGTGTGCACAATCCCGCTGCCCTGATCCAGCGTCACATAATCCGCGAGCACCCCCGGCACTTCCATCGGCAAAAACGGATGCTGAAATTTCAGCCCTTCAAACTCGCGCCCTTTGAACGACGCAACCACGCGCGCGTCCTTAATCCCGCACTCCGCCTGCAGCGCCGCAACGCGTTCCGCCGCCAGAAGCAACCGGCCTTTTTCCGTCTCCACCACCGCGTATTCAAAATCCGGATGAAACGCCAGCCCGCGATTGTGTGGTAGCGTCCAAGGCGTAGTGGTCCAGATCACCGCGCTGGTGCCCGCGCCCAGCTTGGCTTCGGCTTCACCCACCGCCTTGAACGTCACCCACACCGACGGGCTGACGTGGTCCTCATACTCCACTTCCGCTTCCGCCAGTGCTGTCTGGTCGAACAAACACCAATACACCGGCTTGCGCCCGCGATAGACGTACCCCTTCTCCATAAAATCCAGAAACGCGCCGGCAATCGTGGCCTCGTACTCGAAATTCATCGTCAAGTACGGATCGTCCCACCGCCCGAAAACGCCCAGCCGTTTGAAATCCCGCCGATGCTGATCCACATAGCGCGTGGCAAACGATCGGCATAATTTGCGAAACTCCGCCGGCGCCACTTTCCCCTTGCCGCCCAGTTCCTTCTCCACCTGCGTCTCGATCGGCAGCCCGTGGCAATCCCATCCCGGCACATACGGCGCGTAATGCCCCGCCATGCTCTTGGACTTCACCACCAAATCCTTCAAAATCTTGTTCAGACCGGTGCCCAGGTGAATCGTCCCCGTGGGATACGGCGGCCCGTCGTGCAGTACAAACAGCGGCTTCCCTTCCCGCGCCGCCAAAATGCGCTCGTACAACTTGCTCTCATCCCACGCCGCCAGCTGCTTCGGCTCGTTCTGCGGCAAGCCGGCCTTCATCGGGAAGTCCGTCTTCGGCAAGTTCAGTGTCTTCTTCACTTCTAGAGGTTCAGGCATAATCTAAGCGTTAAAAAAAAGCCCCCATTGGGTTACAAAAGTGTCGTGTCGCTGTGTACCGCCCGTTCGAACAGGTATCCGGCGAGAAACATCGGAAGGCGGTCGAATTCCGTATGTTACAATGAATGCCAGTTGGTGTCAGCCGCGTGGGTCGTGCACAACCTTTACCAGGCCCCGTGAATCATATCCGCTTGGGACACCGAACGCAGGGTCGCTGCGTCTAAAAGTTGAGGGGATACGGTGCCGGGACCAATCATAGATCTTCTGCCACCAGAGCTCACCAGGCCGAGCGGCTCCGCAGCCCGCACGCCTGACATACGGGTACCGGCTTCCGCCCTGCCGGACTTCGGCACCCCTAAGTACGTCGTCTCGGACGGTTTTCTCTCCAACCTGAAACAGTTCCTCACTGAGCGCCCCATTCAGGTCAACGGCAACGTGAAATCCACGCTGATGCCGCAGACCTACGGCGACGGCTTCTCGGCGAATCTCAAAGAATTCTTTAGCTCCAAGCCCGTTCCCAAGGGCCCGGTCAACAGCCGTCTGGCAGTCTCCTGGGGCACCAGTTTTGGCGGTTTCGGCTATCGCATCAAAGAGTTTTTCTCGCCCACCCAGTTGCCGCCGCTTCAAGTAACCAGCAGGCCCATCAAGGTCAAAGACATCTGGTCCAAGGACGAGAATTTCGGCTGGACCCAGGTTCTCTCCATTGGGTTACATGCCGTCATAATGCTGCTGATAATCCTTCCGTTCATCTTAAAGCTCTCTTCGACGGCGCAAGCCAAGAATCCGAACGTCGATGTTACGCCCGTGGATATTTCGGACTACATGTCCAAGCTCCCTGCTGGTGACAAGAAAGCCGGCGGCGGCGGTGGCGGCGGTGACCGCGAGGTTATTCCTGCCGCCAAGGGGAAAGTGCCGCCATTCAAGAGAATAGTACTTTCGCCACCCGAGGCCCATCCGAATCCGGCGCCTAAGCTTGCGGTAGACCCTGCGCTACTAGGGCCTCCGGACCTAAAGGTTCCGAGTCCCAACCTCAGCAACTTTGGTGACCCGCTAGCCGCTTCAGTCACTTCCTCCGGTGGCTCCGGCGGCGGCGGTGGATTTGGCACGGGCGAAGCTGGCGGCATTGGCAGCGGCTCCGGCGGCGGCCTCGGTCCCGGCTCTGGCGGCGGCACCGGCGGCGGGGCTTTCCGCGCCGGCGTGAATGGCGTCGGCCAGCCGCAGTGCATATATTGTCCGCCACCCGAGTACTCGGATGAGGCACGGAAGGCGAAATATCAGGGCGTAGTAACTCTCGAGGTCACTATCACCTCCGACGGTCGCGTAACCGACCCTGTGGTCATCAGGGGGCCCGGTCTCGGACTCGACGAAAAAGCCATCGAAGGCGTGAAAAAGTGGAAAATGCGCGCCGCCCTCGGCCCCAATGGCAAACCGGTTACCTGCCGCGCGCCTGTCGAAGTTACATTCCGTCTCTACTAGCCGCTTCATTCCTATCGAAGTTCACGTCTACAGGCGCTTTAAAAAAGGTTCGGCTTTGTGGGTCGGAGCTTTAGCTCCGACATCTTGCGCTAGCTCACAAACGGGCTTTAGCCCCTGAAGTACTCTTGAGTTCATCCCACCCGCTGCAGCAACTTCTCGCCACTCCGCGCTGCCCTCCGACCCGCGATCCTCGAGTCCATTGAAGCAACAACTTCCTTCCTCACTCTTCCCATCCCCCAACAATCTGCTACGATTCCCGCATGAGAAAAATGTCTGTCCCCATTTTGTTAGCCTTGCTTTGCCTCGCTTCACCGCACGCCGCAACGCGCGCACAATCCGCAAAAGGTGGCATCGAGATAACCGCGCGCATCACGCCCACCGCCGCGCACCCCGAACCGGTTCGCCAATTCACTTTCTTTGTGCTCACGCGTAGTTACGATGATGTCGCCAAGGATATAGCCGCGCAGCATGTGCTGCCGCCGCGCGACGAATTTATTGAAACGCTGAAAGTTTCCAAGGAACTGAAAGCCTGGCTCAAGGCCCACGACGTCCTCGACCTCACCATGCCCGATCTCGACAAGTCCATCACCCCGGACGACGTCATCACCGTGCCCGAATTCCTGCTCGCCTATCAGCACAACAACAGCGGCGGCGTCACCAACGGTTTTCCCAAGGCCAAATACACCGAAGCCGACAAGACCGATCACCCCGAAAAATATGAGAAGCTCCATCAGGAATATATCGACGCTCTGAAAAAATTCGTCAAGGCCAACCCCGCAACCATCAGCGGCGTGGAACTGGAATTTACCGGCATCAATCCGCAAACCAAATGGGCCAGGATCATCAGCGATCAGCAGAGAGCCATCCTGCGCGCGGCGCCGGAAATCGCGCAGACCAAGTACCTCGTCGCCAAAACCGACACCGACCTCGAGGGCCACGCCACTTTCGCGGGCTTGCTCCCCGGCAACTACTGGATCAGCACCCTCAATTTTGACGCCGATGCCGGAGACGCGCGCCTCCGCTGGGATGTTCCCGTCGCGGTCGAAGCCGGCCACACCACCCGCGTGGAATTGACCAATCTGAACGGCATCGATGCGCACATAGTCGCTCCGCAGTAGAATCCTTGCAGCCGCTATGGGCACTCCTCTCCGCTGGGTCGCCTTCAACGCTTTCATTCTTCTCGCCGTCGTGCTGGACCTGCGCGTCCTGCATCGCAAACCGCATAAGAGCAGCCTTAAAGAGGCCGCGTTGTGGAGCCTCGTCTGGATCGCGCTGTCCATCCTCTTTGGCATCGGCGTGCATTACACGCTGGGCGCCGCTTCTTCGCTGGAATTTTTCACCGGCTACCTGATCGAAAAAGCTCTCAGCGTGGACAACTTATTTTTGTTTCTGGTGATCTTCCGCGCTTTCGCCGTGGACGAGCGCCTGCAGCAGCGTTTGCTGGAATGGGGCGTCTTGGGTGCGCTGCTCATGCGCGGCGTGATGATCGCCGCCGGCGCCGCCTTGATCGAGCGCTTCTCCTGGGTCCTCTACGTATTGGGCGCGTTCCTGGTCTACGCCGGCATCCACATGCTCTTCGCCAAAAAAGAAAAAATCCATCCCGAAAAAAGCGCCGTCTACAACTTCGCCAGCAAGCACCTGCGCGTCACCCGCGACTATCAAGGCGAACACTACTTCGTCCGCCGCAACGGTCAACTCTTCGCCACCCCGCTGCTCCTGGTCCTGCTGGTCATCGAAATCACCGACATCACCCTGGCGGTCGACTCCATCCCCGCCATCTTCGGCATCACCCGCGACCCTTTCATCGTCTACACCAGCAACGTCTTCGCCATCCTCGGCCTCCGCGCCTTATATTTCCTGCTGGCCGGAGTATTGGGCCGCATCCGCTACCTGACCGCCGGCCTCTCCTGCGTCCTCGTCTTCATCGGCGGCAAAATGATCGTCGAGCCGTGGTTCCACGTCTCCGTCCAAATCTCGCTCTCCGCCGTGGCCGGAATCCTGCTAATCGCCGTAGCCGCGTCCTTGCTCACGCCGCCAAAAACCAATTAGATCCCCTGCTGGACGTTCGGCTTTGAACTCAGCTTCAGTTCGCCTCTCCCTTTGGGGTATATTACGCAGGCAACAAACGCATGAGCATAGCTAACAAAGTCCGTTTGATTCGCGCTGCGCGCGAGGCAGGTTTCTCTGACGAGGAGATTCTTCGCGAAGTCCTTAGCGGGGTTCGAATGGGGAGAACTGTTGGGTAGAACGCCTAGCGACGCGCTCCGGATCGCGCACGCTGTTGGCCTAATTCCGAGCGCTCACCCGCCGCGCGGCGAGGGGTAAGAAACGCCTCGCGATAAAGGTCCGGAAACGTCTCGCGAACAAACTTTTCATCTTCCGCGGAGGCCCCGGCCAGTTTCCGGATCTTGGCGACCCGGTCCTTCCGGCTCACACCCGCAAACCGCTTCGTAATCGCAGCCGCAAGATGTTTTTCCGCCATCGCTACTGACCTCGAATGCGTAGTATGCACCGCCAATTCTTCTGTGACAACCTACTCCCTTAGTCTAAGTTCCGCCCCTAGTCCGGTTCCTCGGGCGGTGGTGGCCGTCGATGTTGCTACGATCGGGCGATTCCCGCATTGCTTGCCTTTTGGCAACGTCGCCCGAAGCATTGGCGATAGCGATGTCCTAAATTGCTGTAGACGTGTCGTGTCGCTCAAACATCACATGTCCTGGCATCGATTTGTACGGATAACACGCGGGAGGCCGTTCATGACCCTATCTCCAGGGACCAATCGAATGAAGGCGTTGCGATTTGCTGAGTTTGGCGCGCCGTCGGTGTTGCGAATCCAAGAAGTCGCGATTCCAGAGCCGGGCGAGGGAGAAGCGCTCATTCACGTGAAGGCGGCAGCCATCAATCCCAGCGACGTCGGGAATGTAGCGGGACGCTTCAAGAACACAACTCTGCCGCGCACCCCGGGTCGCGATTTCGCCGGCATTGTTGTAAAGGGAAAACAACACCAAGGCGAAGAGGTCTGGGGGAGTTCCTCGACTCTCGGCATCACCCATGACGGATCTCACGCGGAATATGTCGTTGTCCCATCGGAAACGCTTTCGCTCAAACCGAACTCCTTGAGTATCGCGCAAGCGGCGGCCATCGGGGTTCCGTTCATTACGGCTTGGGCATCTGTCGTGAGTGCGGCTCAAATTCAGGCCGGCGAAACCCTCCTCATTGTCGGAGCCGCGGGTGCGGTGGGACAAGCCGCCACGCAGATCGCAAACTGGAAGCAGGTGCGCGTCATTGGCGCGGACACCGCATCCGATGCGATTCCGGGTACCGAGTCGGTCATCAATACCAAGTCCGAGGATCTTCGTGCGCGGGTCTTGGAACTCACGGCGGGAAGAGGAGTCGATGCTGTTTTCGACACCGTGGGCGGCCCCATGTTTGAGCCGGCCTTGCGTTCGCTCGCGCCCGGGGGACGCCATGTGGTTATCTCCAGCGCGGGAGATCCACGCGTCAGTTTCGACCTTGTCGACTTCTATCACCATTCCGCCAGGCTGATCGGAGTCGACAGTTATGGACTCACGCCGCGACAGGTAGGAGAAATCGCCGCCGCGCTCCGCACCGGTTTTGAGACCGGGGCTCTGCAACCTCCGCGGGTTGAGATCGTTCCATTCGAAAAAGCCGTCGACGCCTACAATCGCATGGCCGCCAGGCAGGCAAAAACGAAGCAGGTGCTAAGTTTCGAATAGTGCGTGGAATTCCCGCGGGGACTTGCCAACATGCCATGGCAATCGCGTGAGTTTGTGGTGAAGGACTGCGATGGGCGACTGCTTGCCTTCGGAGCGAACCTGTAGTCTCTCGGTTGGGTCACCTCACAAAAAAACCAGTGATTTTACTTGACAGCATAGGCACAATCGGTTATCATCCTTGCGTAGAGAAGTGCGCCTTAACGCCAGTAAACTCCTTCACCCCACCTAAATTGGAACTACGGAGCCCGATCCTTTTCGTTCCTGGCGGTCGCAGTACGTATAGGCCTGGGA
>CAWIQN010000011.1:0-225822 GCA_963838265.1 uncultured Acidobacteriota bacterium | reverse complement strand
TCATCTCCTGCCAAAAGAAGGACTAATTTCCGGGACGCGAGTCCCGCAGCGTGGCCTCGGTCCCCTCAGTTGTAAACCTGATCCAACCTTTTTGGGCCATCAGGTCCGCGAAGAGCGCGTCCACCACCTCAAATACCCGGCGATTTTCGTCGTCAAAACTTTTTTGGGTCTCTTTGGCACAAATCACGAGTCGGAAAGGCAAACTCCGACATAGAGAGCCGTTGAGTTCGTATTCGGCGATAACTTCGTGTGGGGTGAGCTTATGACATGTAAATCATGCCGTTCGGAAAACCAACGAAAGTTTGTCTCGGAGATCAACGTCCATTTTTCCGGGCTAAAAAACCTAAATAAGCCCTCGATCTTCGTATTTCCAAACCTTCAAGTGTGCATGGATTGCGGTTTTACGGAATTTGCCATGCCGGCAAGCGAGTTGCGACTGCTTGCGAATGATGACATGGCAAATGGGAAGACCACAACGCCGTCGCGACCGGAGAGGGCCGCTGCGGCATGCGCCGCCAGCTGATGGTGCCTCTTTGCTATGGGATCGAGGAGCTATGAGAGTACAGCGCGTCCTGCTAGCCGATGATCATCGACTACTGGTAGAGGCTTTTCGGACACTTCTCGAGCCGCAGTATGATGTTGTTGGAACGGTTTCTGATGGCCGTGCATTGCTGGAGACTGCACCCCAGCTTCACCCTGATGTAGTCGTGCTGGATATCGCCATGCCACTGCTGAACGGTCTGGATGCCGGCCGACAGCTAAAAGAGAAAATGCCGGAGGTAAA
Source organism: uncultured Acidobacteriota bacterium (assembly GCA_963838265.1). GTDB lineage: Bacteria > Acidobacteriota > Terriglobia > Acidiferrales > UBA7541 > Acidiferrum. The sequence continues at coordinate 225,038 of CAWIQN010000011.1, read as the reverse complement.
ACTGGTCTTCCTAACCATGAACCAAGATCCCGATCTTGCGACCAAGGCGATGGAGGCCGGGGCGTCCGCTTATTTGCTGAAGAGTTCTGCAAGTTCGGAATTGTTTCACGCGATTGCGGAGGCGCTCAAGGGAAGATTCTACGTAACGAAACAGATCGCGCGTGGGATGCAGAAATCTTTCGTTCGCGATCCGCACCCGAAGGAGCGAACTAAGGTTCCTACAGCTCGCCAGCGCGAGGTGATTCAACTGGTGGCCGAGGGAAAACCAATGAAGCAGATTGCTGATACGCTCAACGTGACGTTGCGGACCGTGGCTTTCCACAAATACCGCGCTATGGAATGGGTGGGATGTAAGACTACCGCCGAGCTCATCCAGTTCGCGGTTAGAAATAACATCGTTGGTATGGCTTAGCTTCTGGTGATTTAGATTTCCTGGTTGACTCGCCCCGGGCAGGCGTCAGTTCCACCAGTTTGCCTTTTCAAACATTTCCTAATATAACTAGGCGTCCTAGGAAGCCGCTAATCCCAACCTGGCGACGCACTTACTGCTTGTTGCCAAAAGCTGCAATCCCGCCTTCCCGTATGCCCTTCACGCGTGGTGTACCGCCGCCAAGTTTCGCCGAGTTGAGGAATAAGGACGACGGCGAGTTGATGGCCCATTTACAGGCTGGCTGTAACGACGCCCTTACGGTGTTGTATGACCGCTATCACCGCCTGGTCCTGAGCATTGCTCTGAAGATCGTTCGGGATTCGGGAGAGGCTGAAGACGTGATGCAGAGCGTCTTCTTGGAAATTTTCCGTGCCGTGGCACAATTCGACCCTGCCAAAGGCACTACTAAGGTGTGGATACTTCAGTACGCCTATCATCGCGCTATCAACCGCAAGCAACATCTGAACGCCAGAAACTTCTACAGCCAGGCGAACCTCGAAGAGGTGGAGAATCGCGTGCCTGAAACAGTCTCCACAGTCGGCAGGTTCACGCAAGTTGAGTTGAAGCATCTGCTTCGGCAAGGCTTGGCGACGCTCAGCGGCCCGCAAAAACGAGTGATCGAGCTAGCCAGTTCGAACGGGCTCTCCATGAAAGAAATCGCCGCCAAAACCGGAGACTCCCTGTTGAATGTGCGGCACCACTACTATCGGGGACTTCAGAAACTGCGTGCGTTTGTCGGGCAGGCCCCGGAGAAAGGAAAGGCAGCGGGCGGCCATGAGTGATCATTCTCATTTCGAGGAGTTGGCCGCTCTGGAAGCGGGGGGATTCCTGTCGGGCGAGGAACTCATGGAGCTCCGCGAGCACGCCAAGGATTGCGTGGCGTGCCGGAAAGCCGAGGAGGAGTTCAGCGAACTAGTACGTTCCGGGCTGCCGCTGACGGTGAGCCCGGTTCGTGAATTTCTGGGTGAGCTGAAGACCCAGCCGGACGACAATATCCGGGGACGATTCCTGCATCGTGCCCGGATTGAGGGGATCGCGTTCTCTCCGGACGCCGTGGCAGCCTTCCCGCATCGTCGTAGGCGAGTTGGGTTTTTCGTTACGGCAGCGGCCGGAGTGGCCGCCGTGATCCTCGCGCTGGTTTTCCACGGAGGTTGGCGACCCGCATCGCCGGATTCGCTGCAGGCCAGGCAACAGGTGGATCAGCTTAAACGCGAGAACTCCGCACTAACCGCGAGCGTTGCCCAGTTAAACGATTCGCTCGCAGCGGAGCAGCGCGAGATGCAAAATCTGCGCGCACAACTGGGAAACGCCGCCGCAACCGTCGAGAACCTGCGTCATAGCAACGAGCAAGCCCGTGAAGAGGCCGAACGTTCCACCAGCCAAAGCGCGCACTTGCTAGATGAAACCCGCAACCAGGAGAAACTGCTGGCGGAAGCAAAAGACGAGGCCGCGCGTATTAGTCAATTGCACGCTAACGACGAAACCTCACTGCTACAGGAGCAGCTGCGCATCGCCGATCTCACAAATAAGTTGCGGGTGGCGAGCGCCACGCTCGATATGGAGCGGCAACTTGTGGCGGCGGGGCAGGATGTACGCGAACTGATGCTGTCTCGCCAGTTGCATGTCATCGACGTCCACGATTCGGACCCGGACGGCAGGCCCGGCAAGGCCTTTGGCCGCGTTTTCCTGAACGAAGGGAAATCGCTTAGTTTTTACGCCTTCGATTTGAATGACGAGCGGTCTGTAAATGCCAAGCGTAATTTTCAAGTCTGGGCCGTGCCGGAAGCAAACAAGAGCGCGTCGCGCAGTTTGGGTTACCTGCAAATCGACGCCAAAGCCCAGGGTCGTTGGATGCTGAAAGTGGACAACCCGGAGCTGGTGAAAAATATCAATTCCGTCTTCGTCACCGTGGAGCCTGCATCCGGCGGTAAGCAGCCCAGTGGACAAAAGATGCTCTACGCCTATCTGGGGGAGGCAAATCACCCGTAAAAACCTCTAACGCCTGCTAACGGAACGCCAACCCGCGGTAGCCTCCTCCGCGCTGCCCTCTTGTTAGTTTGTCTGCTTGAATCGCTAGCACACAGAAGGATATTCTTCGTACTGCCTTGGCAGAGGGCCGAGTGGCTACGGCGCGCAAGGGCATAGGAAGAGTCTCGATGAAGTGCCCTGTTTTCGTTGCGCTTCTGCTTCTGGCGGCCGTGACGGGCCATGCGCAAACTGAAAGCGCGCGGATTTCCGGGAGGGTCACGGACCTGAGCGGCGCCGTAATTGTCGGCGCGCAGTGCCAGATCACCAATATCGAGACCAACGTCTCGCTTACCACCGCCACCAATGAGGACGGCATCTACGTCCTGCCCGACTTGCATCCGGCCACCTACCGCTTAACTATTCAAAAGGAAGGCTTTCGCACCGTCGTGCAACCCTCCCTGCAGCTCTACGTACAGGATGCGCTCAACGAGAATTTCACGCTGGCGATCGGTCCCGCGTCGGCAACGATAACCGTCCTTAGCGACACCTTCGGGATACGAACCGATTCCGCCGCGGTCAGCACCGTGGTCGACGACCAATTTGTACAGAACATGCCGCTGAATGGGCGCAGCTTCCAGTCCCTAATCGCGCTGACGCCGGGCATTGTGTTCACCTCGCAAAATCTCGGGCAAGGCCAGTTCAGCGCGAATGGGCAACGCGGCGACGCCAACTATTTCATGATCGATGGTGTCAGCGCGAATTTTGGCGTGACCGTCAGCGGGCTTGGCGAGACGCTGGGCGGCGCGATACCGGGGTTCACGGCGCAAGGCGGCACCAACGGACTGGTTTCCGTGGATGCCATGCAGGAATTTCGCGTCCAGACTTCGTCCTACGAGGCGGAATTCGGACGCACTCCGGGTGCACAGATCTCCATTGTCACGAAATCCGGCGGTAACCAGTTCCACGGCACGGTCTTCGACTATCTACGAAACGACATTTTCGATGCCCGCAACTATTTTGACGCGGCTCCGCTTCCCAAACCGCCGGAGCGCCAGAATGACTTTGGCGGGACGCTCGGAGGCCCCATCCTCAAGAACAAAACGTTCTTCTTTTTTTCTTATGAAGGATTGCGGTTGCAGCTGCCGCAGACGGACTCCGGCGAGTTCTTTACGGCGTCGGCCCGGGCTGCGGTTGCCCCAGCCTATCAACCGATCGTCAAGGCCCTGCCGCTTCCTCCCTCGAATGCGCCGCTCGTCGATCCCACCTGCGACAACATCGCCAATCCCTGCCTCGCGAATCTTAGCGTGGCCTACTCTAATCCTTCTTCTCTCAACGCCACGAGCATCCGCATTGACCACAACCTGAGCAAGAAAATCACGCTATTCGGACGCTATGTCCACGCCCCGTCTTACAGCGCGATGCGAAGCTGGGAAGAATTGGGATACTACAACACCAATGCAGATACCGTGACCGCGGGGGCGACTATCTTGCTCGCGCCTACCAAGGTGAATGACTTTCGCGCGAACTGGAGCCGTTACAAAGCCGCCTTCGTGAACGACCTTACAGATTTTTATGGCGGCGTGGCGCCTGCCACTTCGCTGCTGTTCCCCACCTCTTCCGTCTATCGCCCCGACGAAAGTCAGGCTCTCGTTTATCTTGGGTCCATCGGCGGTAGTATGGATGTCCGTGAAGGCACCGGTTATTCCAATGTGCAACGGCAACTCAACTTTGTGGACACCTTCTCCTGGGCGGTCGGGCTGCACCAAATTAAATTCGGCATCGATTATCGCCGTCTTAATCCCACGGCCTTAGCGGGCAGCGGGTATGGTGTTTTTCCGTCTTTTGCGGATTTGCTGGCAGGCACGGCGGGTCCGACCCTCTTGTCGTCCTACCGTCCGTTTTCGGTGATTGCAAATAACTACTCACTATTCGCTCAGGACACCTGGAGGGTGACGAATCGTCTGACGCTGACCTATGGGTTACGCTGGGAGGTCAACACGCCGCCGGTGTCGGCAAATGCAGGCCAACCTCTTTACGCACTGCAGGGAATCTTTGACGCGAGCCCGCTCGCGGAGGTGCCGGGACCGCTTTGGCACACCAGGTATAACAATTTCGCTCCGCGGATTGGAATTGCCTACCAGATCACGCCTAAAACTGTGGAACGTGGAGGCTTCGGGATCTTCTATGATTTAGGTTATGGGAACGTCGGCTATGCCGCTTATGGGTTCCCACAAGAGCAGTCTGATTTTATTGCTTCTTCACCCCTACCCTTCGATCCGGGCAACCCAGCGTTGCAGCCTCCGGAGTTCTCAACGGTCATCACGGCAGACACCCCTTTCTTGAGCGCCGTGGATCCAAACCTGCGCGTGCCGTATACGTTGGAATGGAATGCGGCCATCGAGCGGCAATTCGGCGCGAACCAATCGTTGACGGCAAGCTACGTTGGGGCAGACGGGAGGCGACTGGTGCGCCAGGACGACATTTTGACTCCAGCATTTGTGAGCATAGGTAGTGGAGGGTCTATTCTCGCAACGCGGAATGCTGGTTCTTCGCAGTACAACGCTTTACAAGTACAGTTTCAGCGACATATGTCCCGCGGGCTGCAGGCGCTGGTGTCTTACACGCTTGCCAAATCCAGCGATCAGGGTTCCGGCGATGCAATAAGCGGTCTCGCCGCGCCGAGCGTCAGCGACGTAGCGCTCCCGCCAATGTCGCCGTCTGACTTCGACATCCGCAATACCTTTGCGGCCGCGGTCTCGTATGAGATACCGACGCCTGCATGGGGCTACGCAGCTAAAACAATCCTGGGAGGCTGGGCCGTCGATGGGCTTGTGCGCGCGAGTTCGGCGCCTCCGATTAACATAACGGTCTACGCAACGTTTCCCGAGATGTCTGGTTTCAATAACCTTCAGGCAGACGTTGTGCCCGGCCAACCCATCTGGATCCCTGATCCGACCCAACCGGATGGCAAAGCATTGAATCCCGCAGCCTTTGCCGCACCGCCTGTTGGACAAAACGGGGACTTCCCCAGGAATGGGCTGCGTAGTCCCTACTCGCTCGACCAGACCGATCTGGCGCTGCGCCGCCGGTTTAACGTAACCGAACGCGTCAAACTCGATCTGCGCGCGGAATACTTCAACGTGTTCAACCATCCGATGTTTGGAATCCCCGGGTCGCAGTGTAATCCAGATAGCATATGGGGAGACCAGGGCGGCCCGGCATTTTCGAGCTTCGGCAAAGTGTGTCCTGGCACCTCCACAACGAACATCGACGGAGGAGGTCTCCCAAACGGACAGAACGCGCTGTACGCCGTGGGCGGCCCGCGCTCCGCCCAGTTCACGCTCAAACTTCTGTTCTAAAAAGAGTCGCGAGCGGACCTCATGGGTGATGCGGTGCTGCGACGAGGCACGGGAGACCTGCGATCACGCCGAGTGCTTGAGTTCGTTCATCAAAAAATCGCAGGAGCGGACGCACAGCGCCATGATGGTGAGCGTGGGATTCTGGCAGGGATTGGAGGTGAAGCCTGAAGCGTCCATGACGTAGAGATTCTTGACGTCGTGCGTTTGCTGAAATTGCGTCAGCACCGATTTTTTGGGGTCTGCGCCCATGCGCGCCATGCCCGCTTCATGCAGCGCCCAGCGGGGAGCGGAGGGGTTTGCATAGGTGCGAATATTTTTTGCGCCGGCGGCTTCGAGCATCTCTCCCGCGGAGTCGCCCATATCCCGAATCATGGCGCGTTCGTTCCCGGCGTCGGACATGTGAATCTTAATCACCGGGATGCCGTAGATGTCTTTTTTTGCGGGATCGAGCTCAACGAAATTATCCCACCGGGGCAAGACCTCGCCGAAGCCGGTTACGTCTAGCGAAGCTCGCGGCTCGCGCAATGCCTTTTTGTACGCCGCGCCAAAGCCCGGCGCTTCCCAATTGAAGTCCACGCTGGATTCGCATTCGTAGCCGTAGCCGCGAAGAAATTTCTTGTACGGCGGGGCGCCTTGCAGATTGCGGAAGCGCGGAACATAAATGCCCACGGGCTTCACGGGACTGCCAAGCGAATGGTTGCGGACCAGGCCGGGAAATTCGCCGCTGCCGCCGCCACTGCGCACGTGGGCGGTCAGGTAGTGTCCGAGCACGCCGCTGGAATTCGCCAGGCCGTTGGGGTATTGCGGCGTTGCAGAGTTGAACAGAATGCGCACGGACTCTTGCGACTGCGCGCAAAGAATGACGACTCGGGCGAAAATCTCGCGCGGCTCACGACTTTCGCGATCGATGTACAGCACGCCGCGGGCACGGTTGCGTTCTGGATCTAGCAAAACTTTGTAGACCATGGCGTTGGAGATGAGCGTGCAATTTCCCGAAGCCACGGCATCGGCAACCGTGGTGAACGCAGAATTGAAATAAGAATGGGTGACGCAGCCGCGTTCGCAGGGACCGCAGAAATGGCATGGGCCGCGACCGTTGATCGGGCGCGTGAGATTCGCGGAGCGGGTCAGCGTGGCCACGCGGCCAAGCTTTGCGCGCGCGGCCTCGCGAAAGACCGCTTCCTGACATGTGAACGGCATGGGCGGCTGGAACTGCCCGTCAGGTAGCTGCGCAAGACCTTCGCGCATTCCGGTAACGCCAACATATTTCTCAACCAGATCGTAGTACGGAGCAATATCGTCGTAGCCGAGCGGCCAGTTTTCTCCGTAACCGTCGAGGGAGGCGGCTTTGAAGTCCGCATCACTGAAGCGCAGGCTGACGCGGCCCCAAACGTTGGTGCGTCCGCCGGTCATGCGCAGGCGTCCCATCCAGTTGAAGGGTTTGTCCGCGGGCGTGGTGTAGGGCTCGTCGAAATCGTTGACGAACCAATCGGCGGTGTATTCGTTGCAGACTTCGAACTTGGATTGAATGGGGCGGGTCTTGCGGAGGAGTTCGGGTGCCATGTTGCGATACTTGAGCTCGAACGCGGGTTTATGCTCCGAGAAATTGCTGTCGGATTGCGGGCGGCCGGCCTCCAGCAGCGCGACTTTCAGTCCGGCTTCGGCGAGGCGCTTGCTGGCCCAGCCGCCGGAGGCCCCGGAGCCAACTACGATTGCGTCGAAAGAGGAAGCTGTTTTGTTTGGCATATTTTGTGATCGTTGATGGACTACGCATGCTAGCAATCGGGAGGCTGCGGGTCAAAGTGGAGATGCCTGCCGAGAAGATGGCCCGAGCTTTCGGATGAGGTTGTGAGCGATGGAGTCGAATGCTAACATCGCCGCGGCGTTATCGCGTGATTGAGAGTGAGGGGTTCGCGTGGGCAACGGAGACGATGCGGTGAGCCGGAAATTGAGCCGGCGCGAGATGGTGGAGAAGTTGCTGAATGGCATGGCCGCCGGCGTGGCGTGGCCGATGCTGATTTCCGCGCACCCGATTTACGAACATCTGAAAAACGGGGCGATGCTGGACCAGGCTGCGCAATTGTCAAAAACCGCCGAATGGTCGCCGCTCTTCTTGAGCACCGCGCAGAATGCGGAATTAGTTGCGCTTGCGGAATGCATGGTTCCGGGAGCGACGAAGGCGGGCGTAAGCCGGTTCATCGATTTGCTGTTGAGCGTGGAGACAGTTCGGCACCAGGAGAAATTCCGCGCGTCGCTGGGAGCAAGCGAAGAGAGCGCCCAAGCAGGCTTCGGTCGACAGTTTTCGGCGCTGAACGCGGCAGAACAAGAATCTCTGCTCACCGCTTTCTCTAAAGCGCGGGCAAATCACGAGCATTTTGAAAATTTGAAAGAATGGATTTCCGGAGCCTATTACTCGTCCGAGATTGGCATGCGCGAACTCGGATGGGACGGAAACTACGCGTTTGCCAGCTATCCCGAATGCGAGCGTGCGCTCGGAGCGAATTGAAAATCTTGCGCGGCGTCTAGCGAAGAAATTTGATCCGCGAAAATCTTCCGAAAAGGTGAGCATGATTATCGAAGCGAAAGCGCCGACGCGCGTGGACTTGGCTGGCAGTACGCTGGATATTTGGCCGTTGTACCTGTTTCATCCCGGCGCGGCGACGGTGAACGTGGCGATCTCGCGCTACGCCTATTGCACAATAGAAACGCACGCTCGGGGCGACGAGCGTATTCGTCTGGTTTCGCGGGATATAAAACGCAAAGAATCGTTCGCGTCGTTTGCGGCGATGGAACGCGCGGCGCGCTACAAATTGCCGCTCCTGGCGGAGATCGCGAAATTCTTCCGTCCGGTGGGTGGCTTCACGCTGACCACAGACTCGGAGGCTCCTGCAGGAGCGGGAATTGGCGGGTCCAGCGCGATGGCCGTGGCTATTTGTGCGGCGCTCGATCGCTTTACCGGCGCAGGCAAGAGCAAGGAAGACTGGATCCACATCAGCCGCGACGCCGAAGCCATCGTGATCAACGTGCCCACTGGCACGCAGGATCATTACCCTCCCGCGTTTGGCGGGGCGGCGGCCATTGAGCTGCCCCCAGGCGGAGAGCATCGCGTGGAGCTGCGCGTGGATTTGAACGAACTGGAAAAGCGGCTGGTGGTCTGCTACACCGGTAAGCCGCGCCAGCATGGCATCAATAATTGGGAAGTATTTAAGGCGCATATTGACGGCAAAGGGCGGGTGCGCCATGGGCTCGAGCGCATCTCGCAGGTGGCGCAGCAGTTACGCGGGGCGCTGGAAGGCGCGGACTGGAAATCCGCCGGCGCGTTGATGCGGGAGGAATGGAGTTTTCGCAAGAGGAATTTGCCGACCATTTCGACGCGGATGATTGATCGGGCCATCGCCGGTGCGCGCAGAAACGGAGCGCTGGCCGGCAAAGTATGCGGTGCGGGCGGGGGCGGCTGCGTGGTGTTGCTGATCGATCCGGACGCGAGAGAACGAGTGGAACGCGCCATCGGTGAGGCCGGGGCGGATGTCCTGCCGATAAAGATCGATCGCCAGGGCGTGCAGGTGGTTTCGCGCTAGACTGCCCCCGTACCTAAGTACAGTCGCCCGAGTTGCAGGGACAGTTAAGCGACACGCGTCCGGGCGGGGCAGCGGAAACTGTTCAGGGGGCTCGGCGCATCATAGAATAGGGTTACCGAATAGTGGGTAGGAGGTAGTGCCGGAGGGGCCTCGGGTCGGCCGCGGTGGTTTTTTCAACTATGTCTTTCTATACCGCATGTTTCCTATCGTTGCTAATGCTGGCGGATGCGGATGTACCGCGGATCAATAGCTTGCGCCCGGAGGCAAACCCCGCTCCGACGTTCGCGCCCGGCGACGAGATCGAGCTGTTTCCGCCGTCAAGCGCTCCGACATCCCCCAACCAGCAGGCTCCTGCCGCCGCACAGCCAACCACCCTGAATTTGAGCGGCACGCTGCAGGACAACTCCAAGCTTTTGCTAGTCCGCTACGTCTCCGGCGAACTCGCCAAAGCGGTGAAGCCGCTGCCCGCGGGCAAGGAGGGGTTCATCGTCAACGTCGGGACCCCCACGAATACCGAGCAGCTCGACCGTGCCGTGGCGACGCATGGTGCCGCGATTCACCCCGGCGACAACGTGGTGATCTCCAAGCTGGAGTTTCAAAACCACCAGATCGTCGTGGACCTTAATGGCGGTGGCCGCGGAAAGAAGCGGCTGCGCGATCGCATTCACATCGAGATGAGCGGAATGCCCACCGAACAAGTGAGCAGCACGAATCCCAATCCCGATGCCGGGCCCGCAGGCCTGCAGCCGGGACTCGGCAGCACGCTGTTTCTGGAATTCAACAAAGCTGTGCCCGATCTTACGCCAGACGATCTAAAAACCTTGCTGTCGCCATTTGTGAACTTTAATAATCAGCGCTCGGCGTCGGTGCAATGGATCGATACGCTACCTCCCGACATTAAGAAAGCGATTCAGGAGCGCGAGGCGGTCGTGGGCATGGACCGCGAAATGGTTGTGGCGGCCGTGGGCAAGCCAGATCATAAAGTCCGGGAGCGCGATGCGGATGGCAACGATATCGAAGACTGGATTTACGGCCAGCCGCCGTCAAAGACGGTATTCGTGCGCTTCACCGGCGAGCATGTCACTAGCGTGAAGCAGTTCCCAAAGTGATCCGTTGGCCCGCTGAGCATCTACCGAAGCGAATCCATAAACGCTCTTCTCTCACTTACATGCGTTGACTTTTGCTCGTGCAGCCCATAGCATTTTGTGTTCGGCATCACAGTGATTTGTCTCTGTGGAGTTCGTGTGCCGCTAGAGTTTTTCCGCGGGCCGCGCAGCGGTTCGTGAATACTGCACCGGAGGAAGAATGGCTATCAAGGTTGGCATCAACGGTTTTGGCCGCATCGGGCGCAACATCATGCGCACCGCGATCGACGATAAAGATATTCAATTTGTGGCCGTGAACGACGTGACGGATGCGGCGACGCTCGCGCATTTGCTGAAATATGACTCCGTGCTGGGGAATTTGCATCACCGCATGTCGCACACTGAGGATTCGATTACCGTCGAAGGCAAAACTTTCAAAGTTTTCAAGACCAAGGATCCCGGCGAAATTGATTGGTCCAGCGTGGGCGCGGACATTGTGGTGGAATCTACCGGGCTGTTTACCAAAGGCTCGGACGCCAAGAAACATTTGCGCGGCTCGGTGAAAAAGGTAATTATCTCGGCGCCCGCGGATGGGCCGGACGCCACGTTTGTGCTCGGCGTTAACGACAATACCTACGATTCCGCGCATCACAACGTGGTTTCCAACGCTTCGTGCACTACGAACTGCCTAGCGCCGGTGGCCAAAGTGTTGCACGACACGTTTGGCATTCAAGCCGGCACGATGACCACCATTCACTCGTATACGAACGATCAGAAGTTGCTGGACCTGCCGCACAAGGATTTGCGCCGGGCGCGTGCCGCAGCGCTGAACATGATTCCGAGTTCCACGGGAGCGGCGAAGGCCCTGCATCTGGTGATTCCAGAGCTCAAGGGCAAGCTGGATGGCTACGCGATGCGCGTGCCCACGCCGAACGTCAGCGTGGTGGACCTGACCGTATTTGTGGACAAGCCGGCGACCGTCGAGACTGTCAATGCCGCCCTGAAGCACGCGGCGTACGGCGCGATGAAAGGTATTTTGGGTTACACCGAAGAAGAGTTGGTATCCTCGGACTTCAAGGGGAATTCCCACTCTTCGATTGTGGATGCCGGCTACACCAAAGTCGTCGGCGATCGCTGCGTGAAAGTTCTCGCGTGGTACGACAACGAATGGGGCTATTCTTGCCGGTGCCGCGATTTGATCAAGTTTATGGCGGCAAAGTTTTAGGGAAGCAATCGCTCGTACTTTTTAGATTGGGCGCGGCTTTATCTCGAGATTCTAGGGAGTGCTGCGCCCCATCTCGGCATCTTCGTTCTGATTTTTATCGGTGTAGTGGCGGGTCTTCAGACCCGTTCCATTGGTTTTGAGTTGGAATTACTCCGGGCGGCAAAAGCTAGAATTCATGAGCAAACTCACCATTCGCGATTTGGATTTGAACGGAAAGCGCGTGTTTATCCGCGTGGATTTTAATGTGCCACTAAATGATGGCGTGGTCACGGACGACACGCGTATTCGCGAGACGCTGCCCACGCTGCGGTTTGCCGTAGAAAAGGGCGCGCGTCTCGTGCTGGCTTCGCACTTGGGACGGCCCAAAGGCGGCCCGGACCCCAAGTTTTCGCTGTGGCCGGCCGCAAAAAAGCTCGAGGAATTGTTGGGTAAACCCGTAGCCTTCGCCAAGGATTGCGTTGGCCCAGGCGCGGAAGGGCAGAGCAAGGCTTTGCGTGATGGCGAAGTGCTGGTGCTCGAGAACGTGCGGTTTCATCCAGAGGAAGAAAAAAACGAAGAGGAATTTTCGAAGCAGCTAGCCGCGCTGTGCGATGGACTGTTCGTTTGCGATGCCTTTGGTTCGGCGCATCGCGCCCACGCTTCCGTTGTGGGCATCACAAAATTTGTCCAGCGGGCTGCCGCGGGATTGCTAATGGAACAGGAGCTGGCCTATTTGGGCAAAGCGCTCAGCGCGCCAGCGCGTCCGTTCGTTGCCATCATCGGCGGAGCCAAGGTCAGCGACAAAATCGAAGTTGTCGAGAATTTGATGAAGGTCGCCGACACTATGCTCATTGGCGGAGGCATGGCCTATACCTTTCTGAAATCGCAGGGCCTGCCGATTGGGAAGTCGCTGGTGGAGGAAGACAAGCTGGATCTGGCGCGCAAAATCCTCGTCGACGCCAAGGCCAAAAGTTTTAAGCTGCTCCTGCCGTTGGATCACGTTGTGGCTCCAGCGTTCAAGGCGGACGCTCCGGCGACGGTAACCGGTGTTGCGGATACGCCCGCGGACCAGATGGGACTGGATATCGGTCCGCGAACGGTAGCGGCTTACGCGGCGGAAATTTCTGGCGCGAAAACGATTTTGTGGAATGGTCCGATGGGCGTGTTTGAAATGCCGGCATTTGCAGCGGGTACGCTGGCGATTGCTAAGGCCGTAGCTGCCGCCACTAGTGCGGGGGCCACGTCGATTGTTGGCGGCGGCGATTCCGTTGCGGCTGTGCAACAATCCGGAGTTGCTGGAGCGATCTCGCACATTTCCACAGGGGGCGGCGCGTCGCTGGAATTTCTTAGCGGCGCCAAACTGCCTGGCGTGGAAGCGCTGACGGACAAGTCGTGAGCACAACAATATGACCACCGCACACAAGCGACGACGCGTAATCGCCGGTAATTGGAAGATGTATAAGAACCTGGGCGAGACGAGAGATTTCTTCGACGCGTTTCTCCCTCTGGTGCGCGACGTGCACGACCGCGACGTCGTTGTAATTCCACCATTTACCGCGATCTCCGCAGCGGTTGAGAGGGCTGCGGGCTCAGCGGTCGCTATCGGCGCCCAAGACGTTTATTGGGGCAAAAACGGCGCGCTGACCGGAGAAGTCTGTGCTGGCATGCTCGCCGACGCCGGCTGCCGTTACGTCCTCGTAGGACACTCCGAGCGCCGGCAATTTTTCCACGAGACGGACGACACGGTGGCGCGAAAAGCGCTCGCGGTGCTCTCCGAGGGCCTCACCCCGATCGTTTGTGTTGGCGAGACGCTCGAGGATCGCGACGCCGGGCTCGAAAAAGAAGTGCTGCGACGACAGTTTTCTGGTGGCCCTGGTTCGTTGACCGCCGACGAATTCTCCCGTATTCTAATGGCATACGAACCGATTTGGGCTATTGGAACAGGGCGCACTGCGACCCCGGAGATTGCCGCCGCGGCTCACAAGTTCATCCGCGCATGCGCCGCCGAGCAGTACACTGCAGAGCACGCCTTGGCACTCCGCATCCTGTACGGCGGCAGCGTAAAGCCTGACAATATTCAGGGGCTGATGGCGCAGGACGAACTGGATGGCGCGTTGGTGGGCGGTGCCAGCTTGGACGCCAAATCGTTCGCGAGCATCGTAAACTACACGTAGTTGGCGGACTGACTCCGTGATCGTGATTCGCAAAGATTGCATGAGGTGTGGTTCATGGAAGGTATGGCTGGTTGGATGAAGTGGGCAGTCGCCCTGCTGATAGGCTTCGGCATAATTTTACTCGGTTTCAAGTATGCCGGGTGGCTGTTGACCGGCTTTTTCATTCTGAATTGCCTGGTGCTGATTATCGTTGTCTTGCTGCAGAGCGGCAAAGCCGCAGACCTTGCAGGTGCATTTGGCGGAGCGGGAAGCCAGACCGCGTTTGGACCACGCGGCGCCGCGAACGTGCTCTCGAAGGCCACCACGTGGTGCGCGGTTATGTTCATGGTTTGCGCCATGGCGCTGGTTCTGCGGACGGATAAAGCCGTGGAAGAGGGCGGATCCATTTTGCAGAAGTTCAGCAAGCCCGCTCCGGCGAGCGCCCCGGCCAAGACCGCCGTGCCTGCGACGGTTCCGCAATCGTCGGTGCCGCAGCCGCCAGCACCTCAGGCGCCCGCTAGTTCGCAGCCCGCTCCCGCAACGCCGAAGCATTAGCTCGCGGTCCTGCGAAACGAGGGCTGTCAGACTTGTTTGACACTTCGCTCGCGGGCCATTAAAGTTGTTCTCAGCGCGGTCGTGGCGGAACTGGCAGACGCACTAGCTTGAGGTGCTAGCGCCGCAAGGCGTGGAGGTTCGAGTCCTCTCGACCGCACCATTTTTCCTAACTTTCTCGGCGTTTTTTCAGCTATCCCAAGCATCTTCAACTTGAAATTTCATGGCGAATGTATTGTAGTGGGGACGCGTGTGCGAGCCCGGTTCGTGCTCGTCGTTCATTCTGCTGTGCCCGGGAACGCCTCGCCAATCACCGAATGTCTATTTACGACAGCGACGAGACTTTACCCTACGAACCGACGCCCGAGGCGTCTCCCAAATTCTTGTCTCGTTCTTTGTTAAGCGCGGACCATAAAACCATCGGCCTGCGATATCTCTGGTTGGCGTTGTTGTGCGTGTTTTTGGGCATGGGCATGTCGCTGCTGATGCGCGTGCACCTGGCGTGGCCCAATTCCGGCCTCGGATTTCTCGGCGTATTTAGTAATACTCCAGACCGCTACGCCGCGCTCACGCTTCTGCATGGTTCGCTGATGGTTTTCTTTGTGTTGACCGCCGCCCCGCAGGCCGGATTCGGCAATTACTTCTTGCCTTTACAGATTGGCGCCGCGGAGACGGCGTTCCCAGTCCTCAATTTGTCGGCGTTTTGGATGACCGTCGCGTCTCTCGCCGGTATGACCAGCGCATTTTTTCTTACGCCAGCCGCCGGAATAAAATTGTGGCTCGTTAGCGTCGCGATGTTCTGTCTGGCTTCGCTGCTGGTGGCCATCAACTTTAGCGTCACCGTCATCGATCTGCGCGCCAATGGCATGACCCTGCCGCGCCTGCCCATCACTGTTTGGGCGTGGTTCATCAACGCCATCCTTAGCATTCTAATCTTCAGCATCTTACTCGCGGCATGCGCTCTATTGCTCTCCGATGGCCTGTTGGCCACGCATTTTTTCCGCGCGCCATCCGCTGCGCTTCCGTCCATGACGTGGCAGCGCCTCTTCTGGTTTTTTGCGCAAGCCGAAGTTTACGTGGCGTTGCTGCCGTGCTTCGGCACCGTCACGCACCTACTCGCCACGTTTGCCCGCCGGCCCGTCTGGAAAGAACGCGCCGTGGTCCTGGCCCTTTGCGGCGTAGGCGTATTCGGTTTCTGCATTTGGGGCCAGCACATGTTCGCTACCGGCATGGATCCTTCGTCGCCCATGTTTTTTGGACTGCTGGCTTCCTCACTGGGATTGCCGTCCAGCGTGTTGCTGCTCAGTTGGTTGGGCACTTTGTGGAATTCCAGGATTCGCCTGAACACCGCGATGCTTTTCGTCCTGGGATTCATCTCTTTGTTTCTCTCGGGAAGTTTTTCCGGATTATTTCTTTCACGCCGCGATCTCCTCGCCGTTTCCGCCAGCGACGAATTCGTCACCGGACATTTCCATCTGGTGATGGGCGTCGCTGCCATCTTCGCAATTCTCGCTGCGCTGTTTTACTGGTTTCCCAAAATGTTTGGAAGGCGATTGAACGAGGGGCTCGGCAAGGCCCACTTCTGGCTTACGTTCGTGGGCGTCTATTGCGTCTTCATGCCCATGCACTGGCTGGGTCTGATGGAGCGTGCGGAGCCGCCCATCAATGGCGCGGCGAGCAGCTATGCAAGCGGTCAGGTAAGCGAGTTGCGATCGTTCATTACCATCGCGATTCTGCTGACCGTGGCGGCGCAAGCCTTGTTTGTCGTCAACTTCATCGGCTCGCTGCGGCGTAGCGAACGCGTGACCGAGGGCAATCCGTGGCGCGCCACCACGCTCGAATGGATGGACGCCTCTCCGCAGCATGGTTCACCGTCAATGCAGCGCCCGCAGCCCCTAGTGCACCGCGGCGCGTACGAATTCGACGCTTCCGGAAAAATCGATGACTTTATTCCGCAGTTTGTTGCGCCCAAGCCGGTAGCGTCCCAACATCTGGCCAAACCAAGACGGTAGAAAGCAGGGCGGTATGCCGGGCACCACGTTTGATAACGATATAGAGCTAATCATTGAAGACGTTGGTGGCGGAGGCGGCGGCAAACCTCCCGTCCTCGGCGGTGGTGGCGGCGACGATAGCGGCGGCCAGCGGCGGCGCCCGCTGCAACCTTCTCCGCACCGCTACTACACCGGCGTTACCCTTGCCATCCTCTCCATCCTGATGTTTTTCATGGCTCTGGCCAGTGCTTTTATCGTCCGGCGTGGCTCAAACGATTGGATCCCCGTGCACATCCCCGCCATCCTTTGGGTGAACACGCTGATTCTGCTCGCCAGCAGCTTGACGCTGGAGCTTTCGCGCCGCCGACTGGCCAGCTCCGATCTCCGCGGCTTCCGCGCCTGGTGGTTTCTCACCACGGGATTGGGCATTCTGTTTGTGGCCGGCCAAGTGTTTGCCTGGCGCCAGCTATTCCTGCAGGGAATTTTCGTGGCTTCCAATCCGGCCAGCAGTTTCTTCTACATATTTACCGGACTCCACGGCGTGCATCTGCTCGGCGGGCTAGGTGCCTTACTATACGTGTTGCTGCGCAACTTTGACCGCGCCAAAGTCTCTCGGCCCGTCGCCGCGGAAATTGTCGGACACTACTGGCATTTTATGGACGCGCTGTGGGTCTTCCTCCTCGCGTTGCTCTATCTTGGAAAATAAGACCAAATCGAACGACAGTGCACCCGATCGCCTCGGTGTCTTTGTAGGGGCGCAGCATGCTGCGCCGAGGCTTGCCCGGGCGCACGAATCAATCACAGTAACTAGGAACGCCTCTGTTCGCTAACCGCACGAATTGGAATCTTGCGCCAAACCCACTGAGCGTAGCGCTCGCGGAGCGTCGCGCGGCAGGGAAGCCCGTGCTCGACTTGACCGCATCGAATCCGACGGAATGCGGCTTCACCTATGACGCCCAAGCAATCTTGGCCGCGCTAGCCAATCCTGCCTCGTTGATCTACGAGCCCGAGCCTCGCGGGCTGCTTAAGGCGCGCGAGGCCGTTTGCGAATATTACGCCGCGCGTGGCGATAGTGTCTCGCCAGACAGCGTTCTGCTAACCACCAGCACCAGCGAAGCCTATTCGTATGTCTTTCGCCTGCTTTGCAATCCGGGTGACGAAATCCTCGTCCCGCAACCCAGCTACCCGCTTTTCGATTTCCTGGCCGACCTGCAGGACGTCCGTCTGGTCCGCTATCCGCTACTCTATCGATCACGGCTGGCAGATCGATTTTCACGCACTGCAGCAAGCCATCACCCCGCGAACCCGCGGCATCATCGTGGTGCATCCCAATAATCCCACCGGACATTTCTGCAAGCCCCACGAAATCGAGCAGTTAAATAATATCTGCGCCCCGCGAGGCATGGCCATCATCGCCGACGAAGTTTTTCTCGACTATCCCCTTTCCGGGCACGCTCCGCGCTCTTTTGCCGCGAACACCGGCGCGCCGACCTTTACCATGAGCGGCATATCAAAGATTGCCGGATTGCCGCAAATGAAGGCTGCTTGGCTGGCCGTCGGCGGGCCCGCAGCATTGCGAGATGCGTCGCTTTCGCGCCTGGAAGTCATCGCCGACACATATCTGTCAATGAATGCGCCGGTCCAACATGCCCTGCACGCTCTATTGCAGCAGCGCCGAAGTTTTCAAATGCAACTCCAATGTCGCGTGCGCGCCAATCTCGCCGAACTGGACCGCCAACTGGCCCAACAGCAGGCTTGCACTCGGCTAGCGCTAGAAGCCGGATGGTACGCCGTGCTTCGCGTCCCCGCCACCCGCTCCGACGAGGATCTGGCCCTTGACCTTTTAGCTGCCAAGGGCGTCTACCTCCATCCTGGCCATTTCTATGACTTCCCATCTGGCGGATTTCTTATCGCCAGCCTCATCACCCCAACCGCGGAGTTTGCGCAGGGCACGACCGAGCTGCTCACGCTCCTAGCTTAAATGCCTCGTGCTTCCGGATTTCGTGTCACCCTCCGCCACTGGGGGGACATTTCTTCGCTTCATAATCTGGTAGGCGATCAGTATCCGACCTACAGTTTATGGAAGGTTTAGGAAGCTATGTCCCGTTTAGAGTTCTAGTACTCTTCATAAAATAAAGAGGTTATCTCAATTCTGGCTTAACTTTAAATAAACAACAGATTGGACACATTCTTGCAACTTGTGTCGCCATCTCGGCTGTCGTCTTTTCATTTTAAATTTAACCGCATTTCTGATCCGGAGGGTTAAGATGGCGCGGAAGTACCAATCTATATTGCTAGCGGTGTTTTCAACGGTTCTCGTGGGGATTTTGACCTTTGTAGCGCAGCCAGTCGCAAGTGCGCAGACCACCAAGGGTTCGATTTCTGGAACCGTGCAAGATCAACAAGGCGCGTCGATCGGCGGCGCGACCGTCAAGGTCACGAACAAAGCCACGGGTGAAACCGGCACCGCCACCACTGACAACAACGGATCGTTCCGCATCAATCTCTTGTCCATCGGCACGTACGCCGTGGAAATCACTAAGACGGGCTTCCGTAAGCTTGCTGTGGCAGCCGTACGATGTTAATTCGAGCCAAGACACCGGGTTAGGCCAGGTTCAGATGGAAGTTGGCGACGTCGCGGCTACCGTTGAAGTCTCGGGCGCGCGCTCCGCTGATTGATAGCACCGAGGCTCAGATCACCACCAACTTTGGCAACGCCACGCTGGAGACGATGCCGGCCATTCAGGCCAATCAGGGCCTCGACAACCTCGCCCTCTTCGTCCCCGGCGTTTCCAACACCCGCGACACCGGATTCAGCAACACCAACGGCGTCGGGTTTGCGGTCGAAGGAATTCGCGGCCGCAACAACGACCAGCAAATTGACGGGCAATACAACAATGACAACTCCGTCGGCGGCCCCGGCGTCTTCCTTAGCGACACCGAGTTTGTGCAGGAATACCAGCTCACCACCAACAACATGAGCGCGGAATACGGACGCAACTCCGGTTCGGTCGTGAACATCTTGACCAAGAACGGCGGCAACACCGTTCACGGTTCGATCTATGGGACGGAAGGTAACTCCGGCTTGGATGCCTTGGAGACGCAACAGAAGTCCTTTGAAGGACTTACGCAGGTTCCGCACTACAACGACAGCTTCGCCGGCGCCACCGTTGGCGGCCCTATGGTTAAAGACCATCTTTTCTATTTCGGAGGGTTCGACACGGAAATTATCCCTGGGAGTTCCGTGTTCTCCACCGGGAACTTGACGCCTACCCCGTTAGGGATTGGCCAATTAGAGAGCTGCTTTCCTTACACGGATCCCACCACGGGTCTGCCCGGTACCTCTCCGGCCCTGCAAGTCTTGACAAAATATGGCCCGTACGGGATCGCCGCTGGGAATCCTACTGCTCAGAACTTGACGGTAGTTAATTACCCTAGCACACCCACCTTTACCGTTCCTGTCCCCAACGACGGCGGCACCGGCTGCAACGTCCAGGAAGGCGGCATTCAGCGCACCCTCTCGACGGGGTCCCATCAATATAACTTCATCTACCGAATGGATTTCAATACCGAGAAAAACCACTTCTCCGGCAGATATATTTATAATAAGGCAACTTTTTTCAATACCAATGCTTTCGGTACGGCCGCCGCTGGATATCCCGCCAGCGAACCTGGACTCGGTCAGCAGTACAGCTTCGGCTGGGTCCGCACCATCACGTCAAATATAACCAACGAATTCCGCCTCAGTTATGGTCGCGAAAATTTTGGATTCGGTGGGAATAGCATCGGTAACACCGTGCCTACCGCGGCAGGCATTACAGATGCGCTCACCTCCGTGGCGGTGTCATCTGGAGATCTGGGTTTTGGTCCGGCGGACAACGCTCCCCAAGGCCGCATCGTCAACCAATACCAAGGCCAGGACAACCTCACCTGGAATAAGGGTCGCCATTCGTTTAAGTTCGGTGTGAACCTTACTTATCAGCGCTCGCCGAACTTCTTCCTGCCTAATGTGAACGGTACATACAGCTACATCCCACAAAATGGCATAAGTACTCCGGATTTCGTGAACATGGCGCTCAATACTGCTAGCTCTATCAACGTAACCGCAGGCAACCCAATTCTTGGTTTCAAGGAGACCGATACCTTCCTTTACGCCCAGGATGACTTCAAACTGAAGAAAAATCTCACTCTGAATCTTGGTTTGACCTGGAGCTATTACGGCCAGCCGGCGAATTTGTTTAACCAACTGACCACTAAACAGCAGGCGAGTTCCGACCCCTTCTGGAATCCCGCGCTGCCCACCTCGGTTACCACGTTCCCGACTACGCCTTCGCCCAAGTCTAGCTTTGGACCGAACGTTGGTTTCGCGTGGACACCAGAAATAAACAATAAAATCTTCGGGAACAACAAAACGACAATCCGCGGCGGCTATCGTTTGGCTTACGATCCCCCGTTCTATAACATTTACCTGAATATTTCCTCTGCCGCTCCGAATGTCCTGGCGCAGACAATACGCCGACCTATCGGAACCCGCCGTCTCCGTGCCCTTGCCCAGCATCCCGGTTGATCCCTTCGGCCCGGCGGTTCGCAGCTCGCTTAGCTCCTTCCTTACCTTTGGGGTACAGGATCCGCGCAACTTTAACCAGACCAACATAACTCCCAACTTTGGCCCCCAGAGAACCGACCGATGGTCCTTGGGTATTCAGCGCGAGATTACGCCCAACGCTGCCGTCGAAGCGCGTTATGTTGGCAATCACGCCGGTAACCTCTTCCAATCGATCAACGCGAATCCTTATATCGCGGGAATCGCGGCGGACTTTCCCAACCTCTTACCTGCGGGAGAGACTCCCTGCTCCGCTGCCGACGCCGTGTTCCCAGCGCGATCGGACGCGTGAACTGCAACGAAGGCGTAATTCGTCAGCGCACCAATACCGGCTACTCCGATTACGACGGCGTGGAGGTGGAATTCCGCACCACCAACCTCTTCCACCAGTTGTCCATGCGGGCTGGCTACACCTACAGCAAGACCACCGACAACGCCGATGAAATATTCGGTACTTTTGGCGCCGGCGGCGGCATCGCATTCTCGCAGGATCCCGCAGAACTTTACGAGCGCGGAGCACGGCTTGTCCGCGCTGGATTTCCCGCAGCAGTTCACCCTGCTCGCGACCGAAGCACTTCCGTTCTTCCGTGAACAGCATGGCGTGGTCGGCCACCTGGTAGGTGGATGGGCAGTTTCCGCCGCTTATATCCTGTCCTCTGGTCAGCCCTACACGCCTCAACAGGTGTTCGTCTCTGCGGCCACCTCCAACTACCAGGACGTAGCGTTTAATGACGCCTTCGCCGGGGTCCCCGATGGTGGAGCACGGCCTTTCGTCAGCAACCCCGCCGTTTCGCCGACGCAGGTTGGTATCTATGCCTCCGACGCGTGCAACTCCTTTGGTGTGGGATGCTCCTTGACGCCTAGCGAACTGATTAGCCTGAATGCCATCAACAATGGTGACACTGTTGGTACTCCGGTGACCAAGGCCCAAGTGCGGTTCATCGCCAATGGCCAGGAAGCGGACACCCTCTTCGGCACTCCCTTCGGCGACGCAGCCCGCAACTCGCTGCGCGACAACAAGACCAACAACGTGAATCTCTCCATCTTCAAGAACGTTAAGTTCTGGGAGCGCGTAACCGTTCAACTCCATCTCGATATGTTGAACGCCTTCAACCACGTCCAGTACGGCTCAATTCCGTCGGGCATCGACCCCTTCATCGAAGACGCCGGCATCCACTCGGAATTCACCGGTTTCGCCGATCCTACTGTGCAAGCCAGCACCGCCCGCTCGCTCCGTGCCGGTCTAAGGATCGTGTTCTAGTAATTAGAGCACGCGATCAAATCAAAAAGACCGAAAACCCTGCTTGGGTTTTCGGTCTTTTTTTAACTCGCAGAGTTTTGCGAAATCCGTGCCGTCGCCCCGCAATCTTACGAGTTCACCGAATTGCGCATCGCGCTCTTCAAATGCGCCAGCCGGAACGGCGACCCCAAATTCTGCCGCAATTCAATCCAGTGCTGGTCGGGTATGGACATAAACACCTCCACCACCTTAGGATCAAACTGCGTCCCGGCGCAGCGCCGAATCTCTTCCCGCGCATGCGTCATCGGCAAGGCCCGGCGATACGGTCGGTCGCTGATCATCGCGTCCAGCGAATCCGCCACGGTAAATATCCTGGCACCCAGCGGGATTTGTTCTTCTTTCAGCCCACGTGGATAACCCGTGCCATTAAAAAACTCCTGGTGCGCCAGCACAATTTCTGCGGCATCCCGCAAAAACGGGATGCGAATCAGCATGTCGTAACCAATCTGGCAGTGCCGGCGCATCACTTGCTTCTCTTCGTCGTCCAGCGGCCCCGGCTTGCGCAGGATGCTGTCCGGAATGGCCATCTTCCCGATGTCGTGCAAGAACGCCGCGCGCGCCAGCACCGGCAAGTAAGGATTCGGCACCGGCAGCGCCTTCGCAATGGAAATGGTGAACGCCGTCACCCGTTGGCAGTGACCTTCCGTCTCTGCGTCTTTCAAGTCCAGCGCGCTGCCCAGCGCTTCCAGCGTATCGTCGTACGATTGTTCCAGCTGCGCCAGTGCGCCGCTAAGCTGCGCCGTGCGCTCCTCCACCTGTTGCTCCAGATTGCGCTGGTAGTTTCGGTTTTCCGCCACCAGACGCCGGTGCTGCAGCGCCCTCCCAACCCCTAGAAACAATTGATCTTTTTCAAATGGCTTTAGTATGTAGTCGTAGGCCCCGCGCCGAATGGCTTCCAGCGCTGTGGAAATATCGTGAATGGCCGTCACCATAATTACCGGCACTTCTGGATCGTAATGGCGGATCCAATCCAGCAGCTTGATGCCGTCCATTTCTGGCATGATCATGTCGCTGAGGACCAGGTCCGGCGTCACCCGCTTCACCTGATCCTGCGCGGCTCGGCCGTTGCTGACCGCCGTACACCGGTAGCCCCTCGACTCAAGCATCGTCGAGACCACCTCGCGAATGGCTTCCTCATCGTCAACGACCAGAATGTTTTCCATTTCCACGGGGGGCACTCCCATCAGCCATTATATGTGAGGTCACAGCCTTCCGGTTGGGCACTTGCCCATTAAGAAAACAGCATGTTAGCGTCACTTCAGGCTCGCTAATAACTATTCTCTTTTGCCGGATTTAATCCGCCGTTCGTTATCGGCATGCGGTGAGCGCAATTCCGCCGGGAGGGCAGTCAACTGTGTTGCAGAATCAGGGCCTGCTCGGCAGCGCGTTCTTCGAGGCTACCGCCTCGATTATTCTGCTCGTCCTTTTTGCGCTCTTCCGCCGCGACCAGGATTCCCGCTACTTCCGCCTCTGGCTCGCCGGATGGGTCTGTTTCACTTGCGCCGCTCTCGCCGAGGTCGCCCTCCTCTCCCGGAATCTCCCGGAACTCGCGATCGTCGTGGTCCTCGGCCACGCCGCAGCGCTCTTTTTCTTTTTGATTTCCGTTCTTGACCTGACTGCGGCCCCAGAACGCCGCCGCTGGCCGATGATCCCGGCGGTAGCCGTCGCTTTGGTTTGGACCTTCTATCTGGAGCGCGGCGCGCGGCCGGAAGCCGTCACCGTCCATTGGGGCACCGCCGAGCTTGAGAGCGCGGTCTGCCTGGCCGCCGGATGGCTGGTGTGGCGGTGGTCCAAGCAGCACTCCGGCCATGGAACGCGTCTTCTGGGCGGCCTTTTTCTCCTCGCGGGCCTGCACGGACTCGACCGCACCATGTGGCCGCAACATCCGCTGTTTATCTTGCGCGTAGCTTTCGACCACTTGCTCGGCGTAGCTCTGGGTATTGCCATGGTCGTGGTGGTCCTCGAAAGCGCCCGCGGCCGCACCGAAGAACTGCACGACAAAATGCGCCGCCTCACCCTCCTCACCGCCGCCAGCACGCAGACGCTCTCCGTGGACGACGCCTTAGCCGGCGTGCTCAAGCACCTGGTCGACAGCGTCGGCGGAACTCACGGCCTCGTCAGAATGCTGGAACCCGAAGGCGCCTCTTCCGTCTTGGTAGTTCGCGCCGCCGTCGGTTTCACCCCGCAGTACCTATCCAAGTACGCCAAGCTCCCCAGCGAAGAAGCCTGGGCTCGCCAGGTATTGAAGGAAGGCTGCCAGTGTGTGCGCTTCGAAGAAGGGCAGGACCCGGTCGCCAAAGCTCGCATGACGGAATCCGGTATCAAGGAAATGCTCACCCTCGCGCTGCGCGGCAAAGATGGTCCGCTGGGCATCATCGCCGTGGGCTCCACGCGCGAGGTCGAGTTCTTGCCGGACGAAGTGGCCTACCTCGTCAATCTTTCGAACCTCTTGGGACTCACGCTGCAAAACGTAAAACTTTTCGAACAGGTGGCCGCCGCGCAACAACAATGGGCGGACACCTTTGACTCCATCGGCGATCCCATCCTGGTGCATGATCGCGCCGGACGCATTTTGCGCGTGAACCAGCGCCTCAGCCACCTGCTCGGCCGCGAATACCGTGCCATCGCCGGCCGCGGCATCAGCGATTCCTTCTCCCGCAAGGACGCGACCTACGTTGTGTGTCCCTACTGCGAAGGCGTCGCCGGCGAAGGCGACGAACGCGACCCGTGGCTCCCCGGTTTTTTCTTGGCGTCAAACTCCACTTTCGCCGATGCTTCCGGCAAGGAGCTCGGTGTCGTCCACGTCCTCAAGGACATTACCGAGCGCAAGCGCGCCGAGGAAAAATACCGCACGCTCGTCGCCAGCGTACAAGAAGGTATTTTTATCTCCACCCCCAGCGGCCGTTTTCTGGATTTCAACGACGCCTTGCTTCGCATGACCGGCTATAGCTCCCGCGAAGAGTTGCTGGCTCTTGACATTCCCGACCGCCTATTCGTAAATAGCTCCGACCGTGAACGACTGCGCCGTCTGTTACAGGAGCACAGCTCGGTAGCCGATTTTGAATTTGAAATGCGCCGCAAAGACGGCGAGGTTCGCAACATCCTGGAGTCTTCTACCGCCGTGAGGGACGACGCGGGCCACGTCACCGCCTATCAAGGTTTCGTGCTGGACATCACCGAGCGCAAAAACGCCGAAGGCGAAATTCGCAGGCGCAATCGCGAATTGATGGTCCTCAATTCCATCGCGCAAACCCTTACCGAGTCGCTCGATCTCGGAGATTCTCTCCAGCGCACCCTTCGCCAGCTTCTCGAGCTTTTCAGTTTGGATACTGCTTCCATCTATCTGCTCGAAGAACGCAGCAGCAGCGTGCGCCGCCTCGCCGTTGTCGGCCAGCGCTCCGAATATCCTCCAACCCTTCAGCCGATGGAGTTGCAAGCGGATATGCTGCGGCAGATCAACGCGGTGCACGCCACGTTTCTCTCCGCGCAGTCCCTGCCTCTCCCGCAGCCCATTCGCGACATGCTGCGCAAAGAGGGACTCGTCTCCTCCTACGTCGTGGTCCTGTGGGCCAAAGACCGCATCCTCGGCGGCCTCGTGGTCAGTAGCCGCACCCCGCGCGAGTTTTCCCCCGCTGACGTCAACCTGCTCATCGCCGTAGGCAGCCAAATCTCCAGCGCCATGCAACGCAGCCTGCTCTATGAAGAAACGCGCCAGGCCTACGACAATCTCCGCCGTACCCAGGAACAACTTCTGCACAGCGACAAGATGGCTGCCGTCGGCCAACTCATCTCCGGCGTCGCTCACGAACTCAATAATCCCTTAACCGCCATCCTTGGCTACAGCCAGCTCCTCACGTCCAGTGGGCAAACCGGTCCGCAGGGACTGGAATATGCCGACAAGCTTTACAAGCAAGCGCAGCGTACTCACCGCATCGTGCAAAATCTTCTCAGCTTTTCGCGTCAGCACAAGCCGGAGCGCGTCGCCGTGCAGCTCAACCAAATTCTCGAAGACACGCTCGCCCTGCGCGACTACGATTTGCGCATGAGCAATATCCGTCTGCACCTCGATCTCTGCGCCGACCTGCCCACGCTCTCCGCCGATCCGCACCAGTTGCAGCAGGTCTTTCTAAATATGATCAATAACGCCGTCGATGCCATTCTCGAACGCGCCACCAACGGTGATGTCTGGGTAACCACCGGCGCGGATCAGGCCATCCTCTTTGTGGAATTCACCGACAGCGGCCCAGGAGTTCAGGATCCCTCGCGCGTCTTTGATCCCTTCTACACCACGAAACCCGTCGGCAAAGGCACAGGCCTGGGATTGAGTATTTGTTATGGAATTATTACCGAACACGGCGGCACTATCCACGTGCGCAACGTCCCGTCGCGCGGCGCATCTTTCCGCGTCGAACTACCTCTGAAGCCGCCTTTACAAGGAAAAGACAAAACCGATGTTGCCACGAGCGCCTCGTTAGGCGAGGTCGCCCCGCTCAACCGCTGACGCCATCTCCGCCGCTAACGCCGCGCGCTCGCCGAGTTCCTTCATCGCCGTTTCCATGCGCACGCTTAGCTGGCTCACGATATCGCTCACCGCTTGCAACTGCGGCACGCCAGCTGCTCCGAGCGCCAGCCCTACGCGCAGCGCCTGCAGCCTGCATTGAAACGCCACCGTTAGCCGCACCCGCTCGAATTCCTGCATCGGCGCCACTTCCGGTGAAAGCGACGCGATAATTCGCGCCAGTCGCAACAGGCGGGAAAATTCTTCGTCCAGTGCTGAAAGAAAGCTAAAAGCCACCTTTCGCCGTTCGCGGGCCACGCCGCGCGCCAGCTCGGTTCCCCCCTTTTCCAGAAGGAATTTCTGGTCCGCCGCTGCGAGTGCCTGCTGAATCTGTGGGAAGTATTGGATATTACTGCGCCGGTGCTCTTCGAGTGGGCCGGACTTTTTCCGCGTGGCCGAAGGGCTGCGCAACGCCCAGCCCAGAAGTATCAGGAGCAGGACCGCCACGCCAGAGACAACGTACAGAAACGCCGTCATGGGCTTTGCTCCTCCCTTCTAGATAGACGGCTAAGGCGCTCATTCAGTAGGCTCAATCGCGAATTTACTTCCGGCGACACTGTCCGGTATACCGAAGCGTGCAGCATTTCAGGCGCAGCCGCGATTTCCACGGCTCTATGTCGCAGCGCCCATCCCCACACCAGCACGCTCGCCGTAAACGCTACTGTGCCCACGAAATTCCAGATCGTGTAATACGCTACTGGCAGCCTCTCCAGCACCGTATCATTCAGCACCACAAAACAGGAATACAGGAAAAATCCTACGGCTATTGACTGCCCCGGCTCTTCAGTTCGCACCCGGTAATAGCGCGCAAACAATAGCAGCGCCACCACTACGAAGGCCACAGCTAGACTCACCGCGCGGTCCGCGTACAGGATCCTTAGCTGCAAACTCCGATCCCCCATGGTCATCGCCAGAAATGCGATCACCATTACGCCAATCAGCAGCGTTCGCCAGATCAGCGTCCAGATACCTCGGTAGTGGCCGAACACGCGATAGCATACTTCCAGCACTGCCAGTGTTCGCAGCAGGCTGACTACGCCTTGCACGCTCCACGCCACCACGCTTGAGAACTTTGAATAAAATCCCCAGTGGAGATAGACAGCAAATTGCACCACGTTCTGCACCAGGCTCCCCGCCAGGTAGCAGGTGAACGCAGGAAATCGTAAATGGTTTCGCCGCACCAGCAGCAGCATCATGAGCCCGACCTGCAGCACGAAGCATCCTGCCCAGGCGTATAAAGCAAGTTGTCCAATTTCTGCGACCATAGTCGAGCGGAATACTAACATGAAGATAATTAGTTGTATAAACCGCCGTACTAACCGCAAACACTTTTAAGGTACTGGAACCGGCAGGGCGGTGCTCCACGGCATTGTTAGAAAACGCTCATCAATACCGCGCACTTCACCGACTCGCACCGCTTCTGCCGATCCCGTTAGCCCTCCGTCGGCACCTCAGGTGCTCTGACCAACAACGTTCGGGGGCGGCGGCACTGGCGGTGGATTTGAGCCCCCGTCAGCCATCAGCACGGTTCCGGTACCCGGTACATTACTGATACTCAGATTGACGTGATTTATAACCGGCAGTAGCATCGTAACAACGGCTAAGGAAATTACTACGGCGGATACTAGCTTTTTCATGATGGAAAACCCTCCGCGCGCAGTGTCGCGGGGTCTCCACCCGAACGAATTTTTCGCCGCAAAACGTTCCGAACACGGAACAGGGGGCGCTATGAAAGCTCTTACCCAGCTTCAACAGAACAGTCGTGTGGTGCAGGATTTCACGCTCACGACTCTCGAAGCTTTGCCGGGCCCTTTCGCCCGTCTGGTGCATATCGCTTCGCTGCGCGATCTCTCCACCGGCCGCTACGAACACGCTGGATTAGCAGTGCTTTATCCTGACGAGGCCATCCAGCAGGCGCTGGAGATGTGTCACGAACAAATTTTTGAGCGGATTCTGGAATCGCCCCTTGAGCAACAGGAGGAAGAGCTGAAGGTCTGCTTTGAGGCTATGGCCAGCGGCTATCGGCAAACTGTCGAGCACTGGAACCGCATGGAGGCCTTCCGTGTTCTGATACCGGAAGACGCCCCGGGCTATCTTAAAGAGCTTTTCTGTTCGAATATGCGCGCGTTGCTGGAGGTTCTCCAGCGAGAGCATTCCACGGTTCATTCAGACGCGTAACCACCCCGATTACACGCCCCACTACCTCCGCGCCCTCCGGCAGCGGCCAAAATTCTGGCGCGCAGCGCGACAGCGGGTGCGGATGCATCGTCAATCGCTCGCGGTCTTGGTGAAACCATCCGCAGCGATACCCGTCCCGCACATCCACAAAATACAGCGGACGGTCATACTCCGTCGCCCAATCCGTTTCCTGCACTCCACGATCCGAGGCGTCCAGTAACACGATGCTGCCCGGACGCAGCAGCGGCACCATGCGCCGGTCCGATAGTCCTACATACCCGTAGCGGCAGTTGCCGTCGCCGGCGTCCAGCGTGCCCTCAAAACGTCCCCACTGCTGCACCATGCGAGAGAGGAATTCCGTGCGTCGTGGATCGAAGGCCGGATCGAATCGAATCGGCGTGCGTAGAGACACCGGCGGTGCGGCCAGATGCGTGTTTGGCGGCCGAGACACTGCGCCATCCTGAAACAGTTCGCTCAACGGCGCGTCGTACCACGCGAATATCTGCAAGGGATCCAGATGGTAGACCGCTGCAAGCGTGTAGATTTTGTGTATTCCGGGAATCACGCCGTGATTCTCGATATCCGCCAGCCGGCTGATGTGCAGAATAAAGTCGGGACGACCGCGCCTTGACGCCAGCTCTAGGCTGGCGCGTTCGACATCGCGATAGGTCAATCCCAATCGTTCGCGGATTTGCCGCAGGCGAAGTCCGGTATCCATCCTGCCCTCGGGAGAGGTCTACTTTCGATTAGAACATAAACTAGTCAGTAATATAAAGCGAGAATTATCGGCAAGGAAATTTAAGCGCCAACGCAAAACCAGGATACAAAAGGAACGCGCAATAAGCGGGCCAAGCTCCCTGGCCCCGCGCGGTAGCGCGATGCTGGCCCTCAGACTTAACCTCGAACACTTACACTATAACGAATGTTCGCTCCGGTATCCTTCCGCAAGCCTTGCCGCGTTCCGTCGCCTCTTTCTCCTCCGAACCAGGAAAAGGGAATCTGCTATTCTGCCTATATCATGAAACTTGCCCGTGCGCTCGCTAAAGCGTGTTTGCTGCCAGCAGCCCTTTGCCTGGCGGTCGCCACGATTCTCTGTTCTGGCGTTCGCATGCGGGCCCAGCAAACCCCCGCAGCGTCTCCTCCGTCTTCTGCGTCGCCAAACCGTGCCGCCGATGCTCCTGCGTCTGCAACCCATTCGGCCGGCGATAGTGCCAAGCCCAGCAATGCGGAATTTACCGCCGCGGCCGACGAGGTTCTCGCCCAGATGAGCCAGATTACCGGACTCAGTTTGCGTTCTCCGGTGAAAAAAACGCTTCGCTCCCGCGACGAGATCCGCGCCTACGTAATCCGCGAAATGAATGAAGACAAGGAACCTGCCGAGCGTTATTCCTCCGCGCGCAGCGCTGAAGCCCTCGGCTTGCTCCCCAAAGGCTTTGATTTCGATAACTTTATGGTCGACCTGCTGACCGAACAGATCGCAGGTCTATACGACCCCAAGGCCCAGGAGTTTTATATCGCCGACTGGATCCCCATCGCCGACCAGAAAATGGTCATGGCCCACGAACTCACCCACGCACTGCAAGACCAGCATTACAAAATTGAGAACTGGGTGAAGGCCGCGCGTCCCAATGACGATGCCGAATTGGCGCGCGAATCGGTCCTCGAAGGCAGCGCCATGGCGGCCATGATCGACTATTTGCTCCTCGACAAAGGCCTTTCCATAAAAGATGTTCCGGACATCGATCCCGGCATGATGGTCGGCGATTTGGGTGATTCGCCCTCGATGAAAAAGGCTCCTCCATTTCTGCGCGATTCGCTGATTTTTCCTTATCTGGCGGGGCTTTCGTTTTCGGCGGCCATCCTTAAGCCCAACGGTTGGAGTTCCATGGCCAAAATCTTTTCGAGCCCGCCGGTCTCCACGCAGCAAATCATGCATCCCGCGCTGTACAAGAGCGGCAAGATGCCCGTCTCCTTGGCGCTGCCCGCTGTCGATAACTTGCTTGGCCCGGAATACGCCAAGCTTGAAGACAACCTGCTCGGCGAATTTGGCTGGAAAGAAGTGCTCAAGCAATTTTTGGGCGAGGACCGCGCCACCCCGTTAGCGGCAGCTTGGGAAGGCGACCGCTACGTCGTGTACGAGCAGAAGCGCACTAAGCACTTGGTGCTCATCACCCGCCTCCGCCTGGCCGGCGAAGTGCAAACCGCGCGCTTCTTCGGACAGTACTCTGAAGCCCTGGAAAAGAAATATCCCGAACGTAGCAACCTATTCCGCCGCGCGGACTTCTTCTCCTTCACCACTCCCGACGGCGATGTCTACCTGCACTGCGCCATGACTGAATGCATTACGGTAGAGGGCAGCACGCGAACCGTCTTCGATGCGGTAAACAAAGCGGTCGGCTTTCCATCTCCCGAAGCACCTCCAATCGATCCTTCCAAGCCCCAAACCAAAATCATCACCTGGACGCTTCCCGAAAACGCGAATCTCCCGATTGGCGGCTCGCCCAATTAGATAAGATCTTGATTTAAATGGAGTTAAAGTCCTTTCCGCTTAGTATCTTATGCAAGTGTTCATTCTGCAGGATTTACGGGGGCTTTTTAGGTACCATTTAGTTACTAAAGTTGCGGGCGGCCCATCTCGGGTGACGCGGCAGGCAGGGTTGCGCCCAAGGCTGCCAACCGCTTGGCGCCTGGGCTAACCGAGGTCGAGAAGAGGGCGAGTGGGTGCGCCGGTTCGCGCGCACCGTTGTTCGAGGCGGGCGATGCGGTGAAGCAGATTTCTTTCCTGGCGGGATTCTTTGGCAGCGCTGGTGCGAAGATTGCGCGTGCTGGGAAATGCGCCAGGGAATGCTCCGGCATAATGGCCAGCGGGCGTGCGGCTCGATAGCCAACGTGCTTTCCGTAGTTCCGCCAGCGCCAGTTGGGCAAATTCCAGCGCGCGGGCATCGTCCTTGACGCGGCGCTCATAGTGAATGGCAAGTTGCTCGCACGCGTGGACGCCTTCGGCGGGATCGCCGGCGACAATCTCGTGCCACAACTCAGCGGCGCGTGCGTGTTCGCCGCGGCGCTTAGCATGCAGAGCCAGTTCGCGACGCGCTTGCGGCCGCACTTCATGCGGCAGGCCGAAGTCGAGCGCCTGCGTGCACGCGGTTTGCGCCCGCGCGCCGTGTCCGCGGCGCTGCAGATAGCGCGACAATCCGAAAAGGTCGCGCCCATCGACGCTGCCATGTTCCGGCAATTCCGTGCTGATCAAGGTGTTCAATTTACAGTAGAGCGCGGCCAGGCCACGTAAATCCATCTGATTGTGCTTGGCGATGCCCAGCAGCGGCTCCGGAGGTCCGCCGCGCAAATAATCAAAATAAAACTGCGGGATGTCTGCGGAGGTCGTGTCGTCGTCGCGGCTCCAGCCCAGTGAAATGGGATCGAGCACATGGCGCTCGAGGTCGCTGAGCCGCACGGAACCGAGGCGCAATTTCCAGACGGCGCGCGCGGGATGCAGTAAATCCAGATGCGCGGCAAGTTTTGGCGGCGCAATCGAGCGTGTCATGGTGAAGCGGCTGTGCAGCAGCGGCCAATCGAAAGTCTTGCCGTTGTAGGTGACCAGCACCGGACGCTCGGCCACGCGCGCCGCCAACTCGCAAAGGATGGAGTGCTCTTCGGCGAAGTCGCGCATGAAAAATTGCTCGACCTGCAGGCCGCCGGCGTCCCACCACGCCAAGCCGATCAGAAAGGCATACGTGCCGGTGCCGCCGGCAAGGCCGGTGGTTTCGGTGTCCAGAAAAAGCCATTTCTCCGGATCGCTCAAAGCATCGCGCGTGCGCCGCGATTGCACTTCGTCGCGTGTGCGGGAAAGAATTTCCAGGGCCACCGCGGAAGGAGCAGAGAATTCGGGGCTGGAATACCAGTTACTCACCGCCAGGTGTTCGCCAAAACCATTGCGCCGGACGCTGGCGCCGAGCAGGCGCGCCAGCGTGTCCTCTTCGCAGGGTTCGCGCAATGCAGTGGGGCGAGCCGCGATCGCACGCGTTGGTCTTAGCGCCGAGAGCCGCGAGAATTTATCAGCGGATGCCGCCATCAGGCACACAACCGATCGAAAATCGCCAGCGCCGCTTCTTTTGCGCGCGGCGCCAAATCGCCGGCCGGTCCCACGCAGGATGGACAACCCTGCTCGCAGGCGCAGGCCGCGATTAGTTCGCGCGTTTGCCGAACCAGCAATTGGTGCGCGCGAAAAAGTGGCTCGGAAAAGCCGATACCGCCGGGGTAGGCGTCGAAGAGATACAAATTCGGCTCGAAGAATTCCTTGGCGTTGGCGCTCATCACGTCTCGCAATCGAGTTGGAGCGAATTCGTCCATCGTGCTGAGTTCGGGCGTGCCGAGCTGGGGCGCAGCATGCTGCGCCCCTACAAGGGCTGTAGCGGAATCGTTGCTGGCGGTGGGAGCAGGCGGGCGTTCGCCGATGGCGGTGCCGAGGTCGCGGCAATCACACATCAGCAGCAAAGTTGCCACGGACTCGAGAGCGTGTAGCAGGCCGAACATTCCGCTCTGCCGCTCGCTCACGGAAAAGGGCAGGGAATCGAGCAGCGGCCGCTCCAGCGTAATCCAGTACGCCGTGGTATGCATTTCGTTTTCTGGGAGCTCCAGTCGTCCATCGCCGATATTTTCGTTAGTGAACAATTTTATCTTCTTAAAGCCGATTACTTGCGAGCGCACTAAGACGTCGCCGTGGGAATGGGAGGAAGCGTTGGGAATAAGAGTGCGCGTGCCGGTAGAGACCTCGCTGAGCCGGGGCGCAGCATGCTGCGCCCCTACAAGAGGCGGCGCGGCGTCGGAATTGTGCGAGTTCGCTGCGGTTTCGAGAATGCGTACCTGCGTGTAGCGAATCGCATCGGTGTAGTAGTCGACGTCCACTTTCTTGACGTAGGCTTTGCGTTCCTTGAAGTCCAGATGCTCGACGTGGAATTGCGTGCCGCTGTGCATGTAAATGGCTTTTTCGTGCACGCTCGTGAGCGCGCTGGGAAAATCCACTTCGCCAATTACGTTGGGCGCGCCGGTGATATCGATGATCACAAAATTGTCGCTGGTGACGGAGCGCAAGCTTACGGTGTCCGCGGGATAGGCTTCGTGCGTCCAGTGATAATTTTCTCCCGCGCGGTGCAGAAAGCCGGCTTCTGCAAGGCGCGCGCAAAGATCGGGAAGATCCACATCGCCGAAGCGCTCCTCCGGCGTGATCGGGAGCTCGAAGGCAGCGCACTTCAAATGATTGAGCAGAATTTCCAGATTGTCCGGTTGTATAAAAGCTTGTTCCGGCGTGTTGCCAAAGAAATAATCCGGATGGCGCACGATGTATTGATCGAGCGGCGCGGAAGAAGCCACCAGCACGGCGCAGGAACTGCCGCTGCGGCGCCCGGCGCGTCCGGCGCGCTGCCAGGTTCCGGCGATGGTGCCGGGATAGCCGGCCATCACCACGGTATCCAGCGAGCCGACGTCGATGCCCAACTCCAGCGCGCTGGTGGAAACCACGCCGCGGATGCGGCCTTCGCGCAGGCCGCGCTCGATTTCGCGGCGTTCGCCCGGCAGATAGCCGCCGCGATAACCGCGAATGGTGTCCGGCTTGCCCAGGGTGTGCGGATTGGCCTGCTGCAAATAGGTGAGCAGCAATTCGGTGTGCAGCCGCGAATTGGCGAACACCATAGTCTGCATTTCGCGCTTCAAAAATTCCTGCGCCACACGCGACGATTCATTGATGTAGCTGCGGCGAATGCCCAGCGCGCGATTCACCACCGGCGGATTGTAAAAGACAAAAGTTTTCTCGCCGGCCGGCGCGCCATTAGCGTTCAAGACTTCAACCTCTTCTTCGAGCAGGCGCGTGGCCAGTTCGCCGGGATTGCCAATTGTGGCCGAGCAGCAGATGAATTGCGGCTCGCGCCCGTAGAAATTCGCGATGCGCTTCAATCTGCGCAAGACGTTACAAAGGTGACTGCCAAAAACGCCGCGATAGGTGTGCAGCTCATCGATCACGATGTAGCGGAGATTTTCAAACAGGCGCGTCCACTTGGTGTGGTGCGGCAGGATGCCGGTGTGCAGCATGTCCGGATTGGTGAGGACGATATGGCTTTTTTCGCGGATGGCTTTGCGCGCGTCGCTGGCGGTGTCGCCGTCGTATGTGAAAACGCCAAAGCGATCGTCCAGCCGGACATTCAAGTCATGCAATTCGGCAAGCTGATCCTGCGCCAGCGCTTTGGTGGGGAAAAGATACAGCGCCCGGGTATCGGGTTTTGCCAGAATTTCGTTCAGGACGGGCAGGTTGTAGCACAGCGTCTTGCCGCTGGCCGTGGGCGTGACGATGACCACGTTTTTTCCGGCGTGCACCGCCTCGGCCGCCGCCGCCTGGTGCGTGTACGGTCGGCGAATTCCTTTGGCTTGGTACACCGCGCGCAGGTCGGCGCGAACCCACGCGGGAAACTCCGCCCACTGCGCCTCGCGCGCGGGAAAATGCCGCACCGCGGTGAGCATTTCGCCATCGCGATCGCGCGCGGCAAACACATCGAGCACATCGCGCACCGCGCTAAGCGCCAGCGCGTCGGGAATCGTGACGCCCGCCGATTCCCGAGCGGAACGCACCGCGAGAGATTCGGACATATTTGTAGGCCTCCAGTAATTCGCCTTTTGTTCGCTCAGGCTAGCACGCGGGGCGCAGCCGCGCAACGGTGTTTTCGGTTTGGCCGGTTTGACGTCACTAACGCCGCTCCCTTACGCTCTTCAGATGTCAGACACCGGAGACATATCGTGGCAGCGTTACCGCGACGCAATGAGTGAAAGTGCGAAATTAGCGCGGCAAGATGACAACGAAGGGGCCCTGCGAGTGCTGGATGACGCGATTGCCATGGCTGTAAGCGAAAACCAGAATAGATGGGTGCTCACTCTAGGCCATCACGCTGCCGTCATCTCAAACTTTCTCGGGGACTTGTCTCGAGAAAAGAATTATTACCAAACCTCTCTGGCATTCAATCCAGAGAATCCCCTCGCGTTGTTAGGCTTAGCGAATGTCGCAAAGAAGCAAGGTGAGATAGAGTTGGCCAAGGAATACGCGGCGCGATGCTATAAGGCGCTCATCAGCAGTGAATACTTCTTGAAGGACGCCCTCCTCCAATCGGTTCAGCAAAAGTGGCCTGAAGTTGTTCCGCCTGAGTCCTCGTAACGACGAATCGCGGACTCATCCGACACGTTTCTATTGTCTTTTCGAGTGACAGGAAGGCGGTCTGCACGTTAAACGCACTCTATAGCCAGCGCCCACCGTGACGCTGGAGCTAGTCGGCACTTCCGATCTGAATGACCTGACCGGGGAGAATATCCTGTAAGGCGGGAAGACACGCCTAGAAGTGCGGACGCAAATACTCCAGGCGATTTGAGGACGAGCGGATCACGATGACGGCGATATTGCGACCGGATAAATTTTGCTGGAAGCGCAGGCTTGCGTCCACGGTGATAAATACATCGAACTGGCCTTCCGCCAAGTTTAATAATTGACCGTTGCGGATCCCCGACCAGCCTTGCTCCTGAACGGTGGAACACGCGTGTCCAGAGGGGGCCAGATGTCTTTTCAGCGCGCGGGGAGCGCACTCGTCGAGCAACACTCTCATTTCAATTGCGAGGTGAGGTTAAGACGAGCTTCTTCAATGGCGGCAATGGCGAGCTCACGAGTGACGCTCGGGTATTCTTCCAGGAATTGGTCGAGTGTATCGCCACCGGTGAGGTAGTCGGTCAAAACTTTGAAAGGGACACGAGTGCCGCGGAACACCGGCTCGCCGCCAAGAATTTCCGGGTCGGCAATGATCACGGATGGCATTTGTGCGGCTCCTGGCTTGATTGTATCAGTCTAGACGTAGCGCAGGACTTTTTTTAGCAGGGCGCGCGCGCCGCCGACTCCAAAATGATCTTGTCTGCGCGGGAAGCTAACGACGCAGGCGGAGGATTAAGAGGGCGCCGGCGAAAGATAGGAAGGCGGAAGCGCCGAAGGCAGTTTGGACGTTGAAGGCGCTCCAAAGGGCGCCGACCGTTACGCTGGACACTAAGTCGCCGACGGCGTTTACAGCGGCGAGCGTGCCGAAGGCCATGCCGTGCTGTTCTTTGGGAACGAATTCGGCGGCTAGGGAATCTTCGAGGGCGTCTTCGGTACCTTTGTAGAGTCCGGCGAGGATGAAGATCACGGCTAGAAGCGGTAGTGATTGCGTGCCCGTGCAGAGCAGAATCGCGGTGATGCCCGCGAGCGCGTAGCCCGCGGCTAAAACATATTTGCGTTGCGGCAGGAAATCGCTGAGCCAGCCGCTGAGGTAGGCCGAGCCGGCGTTGAAAATATTGTGCAGCGTGTAGAGAGCGACGGCGATACTCGCGGCACGCGCGAGTCCATGCCCCGGTGCCAAGGCTCGCGACGCGTATAGGATTAGTAGTGTGTGCGAGAAATCCCCCGCGCCGAAAACTCCCACGCCTAACAGCATGCGGCGGAAGGGAACGGGCAGCGTGCGCAATCCGCTGAGAAACGATTGACGCGCTTTCGCGGCGATGGGGCGCTCGCGCACTAACAACGCGAAGATTGCCACCGCTAACAATCCAGGAATTAGCGTGTAGAGAAAAACTTTGCGATAAGAATGCCCCGTGACGTCGAGCAGCCACAGCGCGGTCAGCGGCCCGGCGATGGCGCCGACGGTGTCCATCAGGCGCTCGAAGCCGAAGGCGCGGCCGTAAGCGCCGGGCGGGACGTCGGCGGCAAGCAGAGCTTTCTTCGACGGCGAGCGCACGCCGCGGCCCAGCCAGGCCAACACGCGGCCGAACAAAACGTCGTAGGCTTGCGTGGCGAAGGCGAAGGAGCCGGTGGCCAGCGCGGTGACGGCGTAGCCAAAAATTACCAGCGGCTTGCGCTTTTGCAAACGATCCGTCAGGTGGCCGGCCCAGAGTTTTGTGAAACTGGAAAGGCCGTCGGAGATGCCTTCGATTGCGCCGAGCCACGCTGGGCCTGCGCCGATGATCGCTAAGAAAGCGGGGAGGACCGCGGTGGCGGTTTCGTGGCTCCAGTCGCTGAAGAGGCTGGTTAGGCCGACGCCTAGGACGGTGCGGTTTAACCAGGGAGTTTTGGCTGGTGTTGGTTCCATATCGCAGGCGAATGTCAAAGACTAAGGATTGCCAAGAACATTATGCCCGGGCGAGCTGGGGCGGAACATGTTGCGCCCCTACAAAGTAAAAAACATTCACGTTGCCGCAAGTTCGTTAGGGATCATTTTTTTGCGACGCGGTAGAGGATTACGCGGACTTTTTCCAGCGTGATCAGGCCGCCTTCGATCATTTCGTCGAGGCGGGGCAGGATGGCGTCGATGCGCTCTTGCGATTCGATGACCTCGACTACGATAGGCAAGTCGCTCGAGAGGCGCAGGATTTTGTCCGTGTGGTAGACGCTGGAGGCGCCGAAGCCCGCGACGCCGCGCAGGACGGTGGCGCCGGAAAAATGTTCCTTGCGCAGCATTTCGACGATAGCCTCGGGGAGCGGCTTGCCGTGCCATTTATCGGATTCACCCAGGTGGATGCGCATCAGGGTGCGTTCGCCTTCGAATTTTTCGTGCGTTTTTTCGTGGCTCATAGGAAAACTCCTAAATTTTGTTGGCCAGGCGAATGCCAGCGACGGAGAGGAGCACGCCAATCACCACGCTGGCGCCGATGTACGCGGTGGCGCGAACCCACGCGCCTTCCTCGAGCATCTTGGCGGTTTCCCAGCCGAAGCTGGAAAACGTGGTGTAGCCGCCGAAAAAGCCCACGACGATGGCCATGCGCAAGTCCGGCGAGATCACCATGCGGTTCAATGTGAACTGGCCGATCAAGCCCAGCAGAAAGCAGCCGGTGAGATTAATCAGCAAGGTGCCGTAGGGAAAGCCGCCGCGGACCTGCACTACGCCTTGCAGTCCGTAACGCGCCAGCGTGCCGATGGCGCCGAAAATCGCAATCAAGGTAAGCCGCAAGAGTGCTCCGATCCCGTGCCAAAAGGTGTCATAGGGCTCGCGAAATCGCCGTGCAAGCGATGGAACGGCCGTCACCAAACAAAAAAACTCCTGGCGCCCAGTGGCATCCAGGAGTCATCAGCGCGGCGCAAGTGCGCACCGGCGGTTTTGGCGAACTCCATCGCCATTCGTATTGTCATCGGGGGAATTCTATCCTCGCATGGAGGTCGGCGCAACCGTTTCTCTCCGGTTTCCCTGGTGTTTTTCTACCGCGGTGCTGCCTGCTGGAGGTCAGGCAGCACTCACGGAGAACACCACCAACGGCGGTGAAACCGGCAAACGTCAGAAGAAATGAAAGTGGTAGCGGACCTGCACGTAAATTTCGCGCGGATTTATGTAGTGTGTGCCGCCGAACGTGAAGCTGTTGTCCAGCAACACGCGGCGGTTGGCCACGTTGAGGCTGGTGACGTTGATGGAAAAGCGCTCGCCGAAATCCTTGCCCAGCGAAAGATCGAACGTGGTATGCCCCGGCAAATAGGGACCAGGATATTGCGCGGTGGGATCACCGTTGGTGAAGCCTGAGCCGTAGTAGGTGTCGGTGGAAGCGTAGGAGTGCCACGGCAAGGTGTATTGTCCGCCGATATGCAAAGTGTTGCGCTGATCGTGGTCCAATGGACCGAATCCGTCG
Organism: uncultured Acidobacteriota bacterium; assembly: GCA_963838265.1. Taxonomy (GTDB): domain Bacteria; phylum Acidobacteriota; class Terriglobia; order Acidiferrales; family UBA7541; genus Acidiferrum. The sequence continues at coordinate 185,411 of CAWIQN010000011.1, read as the reverse complement.
CCGAAAGAAAAATCGGTGAGCCCGCCGTTGATGTCGCCGAATCCCAGAGCCGTCTGATTCGAGTAGGTGAGATACATCTGTGCGCGATGGCGAATGCGCGGGGAACGGAGTGTGAGTTCCCAGCCGCTGATGCGAGCGCCCTGAATGGTGATGGGGAAAAACAGGTCGGAATTATTAAAGTTGTTGTGGTCGAAGAAATTGCTCGCCTGGGTGAGGAAGTTATCGGCGTCCAGGGTCCAACCACGAAATGGAATGGTAACCCCGAATTGATGTTCTTCGTCGCGTTCGCCCTTCAGCGGGACAAAGCCCAGATTTTGATCCGTGGCGAATTGCAGCAGCGGTCCGGAAATAGATTGCAGCGGCGGAGCCTGATAAAACTTCCCGTAGAATGCGCGGAACACCCAATGGATTTTTGGGACGCGTACGGAAATGCCCACGCGCGGATCCGTGGCGTTTTCCACCGTGGAGACCAATCCGTTGATGGTATTGACGCCACCGCCGTCAAAATGCGTTTGACGGATGCCGGCGTTGATGGTCAGCCAGGGAAATGGGTGTATCTGATCATCGAGGTATGCCGCGAACAAACCTCCCGTGGGACTTCCCGCGGTAGCGGCCAGGTTCTCGGGGCATGCCGCGTTGATGGGATTGCAAGTGAATTGAAAGGTTTGATTGTCCTGCTGTGCGAAGCCGTAGAGCCCGGCGCGCAAATTGTTCCAGTTCTTGACCCAATTGACGGTAGCCTGCGCACCTTCGTACTTCGAGGCTCGGCTTTGCGACGTGATGCCGGGAGTATCGAAAGGAGCGCTTTCGTAGTTCACGCTGTTGTAGTGGAAAAATGGCGAAACGGTGGTGAACAGGCCGGGGCTGAACGTGTGCACCCAGGAGAACGTCGCGAACGTGTCGTTTTCGCGATTGGCGTCTTTGAGATATTCACCCGCGGTATTTGGATCGTTGGGATCGAAGGGGATTTGATAAAAATCCCTTCGCGCCTGGGCCACAAAGCGCAGCTGATCCTGCGGATTCAGGTTGTAAGTCAGAGAGGTGAATCCGCCAAAACCGTTGTCCGCGTCGTGAATGACGGCCGAAGTGGGCGTTTGCAATCCCAGGTTGGAGCGATTGCCGTTGACGCTGCCGTAGTAGGAGAAGCGGTTGGTATGACCGCCGAAATTTAGTTGATCGTCGGTTTGGTAGAAATTCCCGGCGGTCAAAACCAGCTCCGCTTCGTTGTTGCGATCGAAGCCCGTGCGCGGTGAAACGTTAAAGATGCCGTAGGTGCGATCCCCAAAGTCGGCGTTGTAACTGCCGCGCTGCACTTCCAGCATCTCGATGTCGTTGGGATCGATCTGTGGGCCCAGATTGCTGGCGATGTTGGTATTGGGTATGGGCACGCCGTCGATGAGCCAACTCACTTGATGGCCGCCGCGAATGTGCAGTTGGTCATGGGTAAAATACGAACCTGGTACATAGTCGGTGATCATCGCCAGACTGTTAGTGAGCGAAGCGCCGGGGGTTGTCTCGATTTTCTCGCGGTCGACGAGCGTGGTGGGGGTCACAGATTCGGCCTGCGCCGGACCGGCATCGGCGGTGACGGTAACTGACTGGTTTTGCGGTGCCACACGCAATTCAAAATGCAGCACTGGCGCGCTGCCGGAGAGCACGCCGAAATCCTGCACCTCGGTGACGAATCCCGGGTCACTCACGGTAACCTGATAGTCGCCCACGGGCACGGCGTTAAAGAGAAATTCACCGTTAGCGTCGCTTTGTGTGGTGACGGAAAAATCGGAATGTTTCGCTTTCAACGTGACTTGAATATTCGGGACTGGCCGGTGTTGCGGGTCGTGCACCACGCCGCGGACCGTTCCCAAGACCTCGGCCATCGCGGCGCTAAACATTACCAGCCAGAAGACTGCGGCAACTAGGTATCTAGGTCGCATCAGAATCGTTCTCCTCGGATTTGTGGGCATAGCGCGCGGCCAAGCCGCGCGGCTGAGGGAAAAGAAAACTGCTGGATTAGCGATAATTCGGCGCGGCGCGAAGTTCGTGCACGCGCTGCGCGCTGGAGAGAGACCCTATGCTCGAGGAGGAGGGAAGAGCGGATCGAGCGTTACGAAGAAATCGTTCGTCATTGCGGCTTGCGGCGCGCGCGCAGCAACTGCCGGCGAGGCCAGCGACACTGGCGCAGGCAGAACATACGCCACTGGAGCCATCGGCGCGCGTTCCTGCTGGTCGCAGCAGGACATGTTGCAATTGGTCATTCCCGAATGGCCCGTCGATGGGTGATCGCAGTGGGCGCTGGTGTCGGAATCTGCGCCTGAATTGGAGGCTTGGCCACGGTGATGATGTTCCGGCATGGCGCAAAGTCCGTCCTCGCAGCAGGAAGAATTTGCGGGCCAGGCGGAGAGGGCGAGTGGCGCGTACAGGCAAAGCGCCGCGAAGAGACACAGCCAGACCCCCAGGCGATTCTGCGAGTTTTGGCGACGGTTCGGCATGCGCGTAAGTCTGCGAAAGGGTAGTCTACGATATTTCGTGCTTTCGCGCACGCCCGAGAATAGATCGATGCGTAAGGTCGTCATTGCCGAGCGCTATTTCTGGCACCCATCTTGACTTGGCGTCGGGCCCGCTCCAGACTTCTGTCATGGCACATACGTACATGAAATTTGATTTTGGCACCGACGAGGCAACGGCGCAGCAGGCTCGTCACAAGCTGGATGTGTGGAAGCAAGCGTTCCGTTTGGATAAGAAACTGCAATACAAGCTAGATCGCGGCGAAGAGCTGGAAGGCGAAGCCGCGACGCTGGCCGGCGATGAAGCGCGCGACGAGCAGAGAGAAGCAAAATCCGCCGAGAAAAAACATCCGGACAAGAAGCATGCCAAGGGCAAGCCCAAAGCCAAGGCGCAGGGCGGGAAACGCGACGAAGCTAAGGACGAAGCCGAGGTGATTTCCGATGGCCGCAACGTAACGCTGCTGGTGCGGCTGTATTTCTCGTCGCATGAAAAGCTTTCGGAGCAGCGCTGGTTCGATCGCATTCCCGCAGAGGAGCCTTTCAAGAGCGCATCACCACAGGTAATCAAGCAGGGCAATCCCGAGTTTGCAGAGTCCGAGAAACACTTTTCCGACCTGGGCTAAGGACCCGCTGGAGGACTGGCTTTATTACCGCATGCGCGCCAAATTGGACGTTGCCAAGGAGGTGCGCCCCGTGCCGGAAAGCCCGCGTGCGCTCGGGATATCCGATATAATCTAAGTTTGTCCGTAGGCTCGTAAGCATTTTTCCGCACGAGGACTTAACGAATGGCGTCACAAACCCGCGTCAAGATCGCCAGTTTTGATAGCCAGAAAACTCACGGTTTGGACGCTGACGCGTTGATTCGCCTGTACCGCGTGATGTACCTCTCTCGCAAACTGGACGACCGCGAAATTCAACTGAAGCGCCAGAACAAGATTTACTTTCAGATTTCCAGCGCCGGGCATGAAGCGATTAGCGCGGCTGCGGGGTTACTTCTTCGTTCCGGCGTGGATTGGCTTTATCCCTACTACCGCGATCGCGCGCTATGCCTGACGCTGGGTGTAACCCCGCTGGACACGCTGCTGCAGGCGGTGGGCGCGAAGGATGATCCCAGCTCTGGCGGGCGTCAGATGCCTTCGCACTGGGGGCATCCCAAGTGGAATATCGTCAGCAAGTCTTCCTGCACCGGAACACAGTTCGTGCAGGCCGTGGGTGCGGCGGAAGCCACGCTGTATTACGGGCAACACCGCAAGGCCATCGCGGAGGCCAAGAAAGCACCGCTGGGCGAGCACGTCGGCTATCGCGAGCATGAGATTGTGTACGTTTCCTCCGGCGACGGCGCCACCAGCGAAGGCGAATTCTGGGAATCGCTGAACGCGGCTTGCGCCTCGAAGTTACCGCTCTTTTATGTGGTGCAGGACAATGGCTACGCCATTTCCGTGCCGGTGGAAGTGCAAACCGCGGGCGGAAGTATTTCCAAATTGACGCGTAGCTTCCCGGGACTGCACGTGGCGGAATGCGATGGCACGGACCCGCTGGAAAGCTACGCGGTTTGCAAAGAGGCCATCGCGTATTGCCGCGAACGTCGCGGCCCCGCGCTGGTGCACGCGCACGTCACGCGGCCCTATTCGCACTCGCTATCCGACGACGAAAAACTGTACAAATCGCAGGAAGAGCGCGAATCCGAAGCGCTGCGCGATCCGCTGGCGAAATTTTCCATGTTCCTGGTGCGCGAAGGTATTTTGGACCATAAGCGCATTGAAGAGCTGGAAGCCGGCGTGGATCGCGAAGTTCGCGATGCCGCGGACGAAGCCTTGGCCGCGGAAGAGCCGTCCATCGAATCGATTGGCGTGAATATTTATTCGCCGGATGTTGATCCAACGTCCAACGCGTTCGAGGCGCAGCCGAAATTCCACGGCGCGCCAAAGACCATGGTGGAAATGGTAGCGGCGACGCTCTCGGACGAAATGGGCCGCGACGAGCGCATTCTTGTTTTTGGCGAGGACGTCGCCGACGCCAGCCGCGAAGAAAATTTGAAACATGTGAAAGGCAAGGGCGGCGTTTTTAAGGCCACCGCCGGGTTGCAGCGCAAGTACGGCGCGGACCGCGTCTTCAATACGCCGCTGGCCGAGGCCAGCATTATTGGCCGGGCCATTGGCATGGCCACGCGCGGACTAAAGCCTGTCGCGGAAATTCAGTTTTTCGATTACATCTGGCCGGCCATGATGCAGATTCGCGATGAGCTGTGCGTGATGCGCTGGCGCTCGAATGGCACGTTCAAGGCTCCAGTGGTGATTCGCGTGGCCATTGGCGGCTACCTGACGGGCGGCGCGGTGTATCACAGCCAAAGCGGTGAATCGATCTTTACGCATTGCCCGGGGTTGCGCGTGGTGATGCCTTCGACGGCGCTGGATGTTGCGGGCCTGCTGCGCACGGCGATGCGCTGCGACGATCCGGTAATGTTCCTCGAGCACAAGCATCTGTATCGGCAGCCGTACAATCGCTCGGAATATCCGGGGCCGGATTTCACCATTCCGTTTGGCAAAGCGCGGGTGGTGAAGGAAGGCACGGCGGTCAGCATCATCACGTACGGCGCCGTGGTGCATCGCGCGGAGGTTGCCGCGGCGCAACTGCAGCGCGAAGGCATTTCTGTCGAGATTATCGATCTGCGTTCGCTCTCGCCGTACGACTGGGGAGCCATCGCGGCCACGGTGCGGAAGACGCACCGGGTGATCGTGGCGTACGAAGATATGCGCAGCTGGGGATACGGCGCGGAGATTGCCGCGCGCATCGCCGACGAATTATTTGACGAGCTTGACGCGCCGGTGAAGCGGGTGGCGGCGATGGATAGCTTCTGCGCGTATCACCCCAAGCTGGAAGATGTGATCCTGCCGCAGACCTCGCATATTGCGGCGGCGGTGAAGGAACTCCTCGAGCATTAATCCCGCGAACTTTGAAAGTTGCTACCGGTTCCCTAGACGGTTGGCTGCGTTTCCCATCGCAAAACCCGCATAGGCAAGAGTGCACCCTACGGGCGTAAACCTGTGCTAGCAAAACCCTCCTTGACGGGGATGAAACTTTTCGCCATATTCCTTCGTATATTGTTGAGAAGGCAAGGCGCCGCATTGCGCCTGCAGGGGGTAATCGCATGACTTGCCCGAATTGCCAGAAGGACATCGCTACCGGTTCTAAGTTTTGTTACAACTGCGGTGCCGCGCAGCCGATCGAGACGGGCGGCGCTTCGTATAGTTATCCGGGTGGTCCGCGCAAGCGCCTGGTGCGGTCCAGCACGGACACGAAAATCGCCGGCGTTTGCGGCGGGTTGGCGGACTATTTCGATATCGACTCGATGTTGATTCGCCTGGTGTGGGTCGTGTTGTTCCTCTGCGCCGGTACCGGCGGATTGGCGTACATCATCTTGTGGATCGTGCTGCCGCTGGCGCCCACGGGCGTGCCGGCGACGACTTCCGCCACCATCGTTTCCTGAAACGCGGACCGTCGTTTCCTGACCCCCTGTAGCGCAGGGCGCTTGATTCTGAGCCCTGCGGTTTTAGCCGTCGTAGCACAGGCACTCCTGCCTGTGCAGTGGTTGAGCCGGCGTTCCCCAAAAGCGCACAGGCAAGAGTGCCTGTGCTACCAAGAGCAAACGCGCTTTCCGCAACCTCAGATGCTCCGCTAGAATCAGGTACAATCTCTGGCGGAGACTTGCACGCCTTGTACGCGTCCATCGTAAATCATGAAGCGTAAGCTGCTGGTAGCCGTGCCATTGCTGTGCGTGGTCGCGCTGCTGGCGTGGTACTTCCGGCCGAAGCACGAGATTCTGGGTGAAGCGTTCATCAGCGAACGCAGCGTGACGCTATTCAGCAGCGTGGCGCAGGTGCGCGAACCGCTCGGATATCTTCATTACGGAGATCGCGTGGATATCCTGGCGCGCCGAAATGACAATGCCAAGGTGCGAACTTCGGCCGGCGGCGTGGGTTGGGTGGAAACGCGCTACTTGATGGAGCCGGCGCTGTGGCAGCGCAGCGCGAAATTGCTGGACGAGGTGCGCGCCATGCCGGTGCAGGCGCGCGGGCGAACCAAAGTGGCGACAAATTTGCGCGTCCAGCCGGGACGTACCGAGCCACGGCTGTACCAGTTCGGACGCGGCGTGGCGGTGGAAATTGTCGGACGCGCGGTGGCCGATTGGTCGCAGGCGGGCGACGAAAAAGAGTCGGCCGAGCCGCAGGAAGCGAAGAAAGAGGAATGGTACCTGGTGCGCGGGCTGGCCACGCGCCCGCCGGGCGAAGCTACCGCGCGTACCGCGGACACCAATACCACCACGCAGGCTGGGGATCAGACCGTTCCGATTGCGGGCTGGGTGATCGCGCGGTTTATCGAATACGATCTGCCGGAGGCGGTGCGTGAGGGAACGGCTTCGGCGAACGTGCGGACGATTGCCTGGTTTGAGCTGAATCGCGTCAGCGATCCGTCTGGAGAAAAATCGCAATATCTGGTGGCTGGCGCACGCGGATCGGATGGCCAGCCCTGCGACTTCACCACGCTGCGCGTGTATACGTGGAACTCGCGCAAGTCTCGCTACGAAACGGCGTTTATCGAGAACGATTTGTGCGGTGCATTGCCGATTCGGCTGGGCAAGGGTCCCAAGAACGAGCCGGAGTTTCGCTTTCATCAGATGGACGCGAACAAAAGCGAGCGCGTTTACCGCATGATCCAGACGGTGGTGCGGCGCATTCGCGAACCTGGCGATACCGGGAAAAATAGTGGTGCGAAATCGAAACAGCGAGCCGTGGCCCGCTAGAGGATACGAAGAGAAAATATGACGCTGCACATCAGTGAGGCAGAGGTTCGCGCGACGCTTACCATGGCGACGGCCATCGAAGCGGTGGAGGAAATTTCCCGGAAGCAAGCCAGCGGCGAGACCATCGTGCATCCGCGACGACGTTTTGAATTGCCGGGCGGCGGATTTTTTCACTACATGGCCGCGGCGGATTATGCCGGCGGGTACATCGCCATGAAGCAGTACACCTATTCGCGCGGCCAGGTGCGATTTCTGGTGCCCCTGTATGCCATGGCCACGGGAGAGCTGCTGGCCATGATTGAGGCGGACTACATGGGGCAACTGCGCACGGGCGCGGCGACCGGCGTGGCTACCAAATATCTGGCGCGAAGTGAAGCGCGCATTGCCGCGATTATCGGAACGGGCGGCCAAGCGCGCACGCAACTGGAAGCCATTGCCGCGGTACGCAAACTGGAGTTTGTGCGGGCGTATGGCCGCGATGAGGGTCGGCGAGTGAAGTTCGCGAAGGAAATGTCCGAGCGCCTGGGAATTGCGATTGCGGCGGTGGATTCCGCCGCGGATGCGGTGCGCGGCGCGGATATTGTTACCACTGCGACGACTACCACCTTGCCGGTGCTGAATGGCGCGGACCTGGGGCACGGCGTACACGTCAATGCCATCGGCGCCAATCACGCCAACAAGCGGGAGCTGGATGAAGAGGCGGTGGCCAGCGCGGATGTGATTGTGGTCGATTCGATTGAACAGTCGCGGCAGGAAGCCGGCGATTTGATTATTGCGTTTCATGGCGACGAGACCTGCTGGACTGGGGTGAAGAGGCTTTCCGAGGTGGTCGCGGGGATGGCTCCCGGGCGCACTAGCGATTCGGAAGTTACGCTGTTCAAGTCCAACGGGATTGCTTCGTGGGATTTGGCGGTGGCGGTGAAGGTGTATGCGGCGGCGCGCGAAAAGGGATTAGGAAGGGAATTACCGTTCTGGCGCGAATAACCGGAGTTTCCGGTTACACGGCTACGCGAAGATCTGGGGAGAGGTCACAAGAAACTGAGGCCTTCGCTAAGCAGCCCACTTAGCAGCATCCCGTAAAAGACCACTCTTAGCCAATAATATTGTTTCCTTCCCCTGGTCGCGTAAATCAACCAGAAACCCAGCACCAATCCGACCGTCTGCAAAATTAGAGACACAGTCGAGTGAACCAGGCCATGAGTTTCGTTGATTCGCACGAACACTCCTGACGATGAATCTTGCTTGTGAAGTACGTTCAGCGCGAAACTTCCGAGCGTGACGACCAACGCGAAAACGGTCATGAGAGGGAATGTGAGGTAGTGCCGAATCTTTTCCGGAAAGAGAAATTGACCAATCTTCTCGATTGGGCCGTCCACATGAGATATCAAGTGGTCGACCGCCCTAGTTTAGTTTGCAGGGCGGCGTAGAGGCGGGAGCGCACGTCGGTGGGTAGATCTACTGGTTCGCAGTCGCAGAAGAGTTCTACTGTCATTTTTACTTGATTCAGGACAATCGTGCAGTGCGAGCAGCCGCCCAAATGCTGCTCGAGCTCCTGGCGCAAGGCGGCGTCGACTTCGCCGTCGATGTAATTGGAGAGCTCGCGCGTTACGCCTTCACAGTTCAATGGAGGCCTTCCTTGCGGAAATACGGATGCAGTTTCTCGCGCAGCTTCATGCGGGCGCGGAGCAAACGGGATTTTACCGCGGGCACGGAGATGTTCAGGATTTTGGCGGTCTCTTCCGTGGAAAGATTTTCCACGTCGCGCAGGACGAACACGGTGCGGAATAAAGGATCGAGTCCATCGATTACGCCGGAAAGAATTTCCTGCATTTCAGACTGCGCGTAACGCTGCTCGGGACTCGGGCCCCAATCCTCAATCTCGCGCGGCATGAGTTCTTCGTCTTCGGTGGTGATCGGTTCGTCGAGAGAGAATTGATTGGGCCGGCGCTTGCGCAAGCGCATCAGCGCTTCGTTGGCGGCGATGCGCACCAGCCAGGTGTAGAAGCGCGAGGTGCCCTCGAAATCCTTGAGGTGAGAGTAGGATTTTAAGAACGCGTCTTGCATGGCGTCTTCCGCGTCTTCGTGGTTGCGCGTGATGTTCATGGTGAGGCGAAAGATTTTGCGCTCGTAGCGGCTAACGAGTTCGTTGAAGGCGGACAGATCACCGCCCTTCGCGGCGGCTACAAGCAAGTGCTCGTCTTCGCGGGCGACGGTGGAGGCCAGGCGGTGTGGATTAGGGGTGCTCAAAGCTTTCCGTATAGGCCGCGCCATGCTTCCTAGAGGCGCGGTCCGATTATCCTCAGTCATAAAGGTAGCACAGAGCACGCCACACCTCTGCCATTCACCTATTGGATGACGTGGTACCCGCTGGAGACTCACAAAACTGGAAACGGTTCCGCCATGGGGCTTGACGGAGGGACGAGGTAGAAATAGAGTTTTGTGTGACACGGAACCGTCCGCTGCGCCTGGGACTCTCATCCCAAGCGGATGCCACGAAGCTGGCGATTTGAAAGGGCAAAACTCCACTCTTGTTCGCGCCTGCTCTTCGGGCCGCTAATCGAAGAACCGAGCGGAATCATCCAATGCGAACGCTTCCCGACCATCTCCGCAAAGGCATGAAGCTGGTGATCGTCGGCTGCAACCCCACGGAATCTTCGGCGCGGGTGGGGCACTACTATGCCGGGCGGGACAATCAGTTCTGGCCCATTCTGTATGAGGGCGGCGTGGTTCCAGAGCCGTTTGACTATCACGACGACAAGCGAGTGATTGAATTCGGGATCGGGCTTACCGATCTGGTGAAGCGTCCCACAAAGACCACCGCCGAGCTTACACGCGAGGATTTCGCGGAAGGACGAATCGTGCTGTCCCAGAAGCTGGAAGAGTTTGCGCCGCATGTGGTGGCGTTCAACGGCAAAATCGTTTACGAGCAGTTCGCGCAGCGGAAATGCAAATTCGGGATTCAGAAGCAATCGCTTTATGGCGCGCGCGTGTATGTGCTGCCGGAGACGGGCGGTCCAAAGCTGATTGGCAAAGCGGAAAAACTGGAACACTTTCGGAAGCTGGCGCAATTAGTGGTACGGACGGCGAAGGGGCCGGAGGCAAAGGGTTTTTCCACGGAGGATGGCGATGAGTGAGTCCGCGAAAGCCGCGGCGTCCGAGCCGGTGCTGCTGGAGACGCGGCGCGGCGGAATCGTCACGCTGGTACTGAACCGCCCGGAGAAGCTGAACGCGCTGAACAACGAGCTGGCCACGGCGCTGATCAAGACGCTGACGCAACTGGAAGAAGACGCCAGCGTTCACGTGGTAATTCTGACGGGTGCGGGGCGGGCGTTTTGCGCCGGCGGCGATTTGGGCGCGATCGGCAAAGGCCGGCAGTCCGGCGGTACGAAGGATTTGGAGCCGCTGCTGCGTTCCGGAATGCAGGCGGTTTTGAAGATTCGCACCATGCCGCAACCGGTGCTCGCCGTGGTGCAGGGGCCGGCCGCGGGCGCGGGGATGAATATTGCGTTGGCCGCGGATATCCGTCTGGCTTCGGAAGAGGCCACGTTCGGAGAGAATTTTGCGCGCGTCGGTTTGTTCCCCGATTATGGCGGCACGTATTTTCTCCCGCAGTTGGTGGGTCCGGCGAAGGCGGCGGAGCTGTTCTACACCGGAGAAATGATCGATGCGCAGACCGCGCTGCGGCTGGGGATCGTGAATCACGTTTATCCCGCGGCGCAGCTCGAGAGCGCGGCCAAGGCGCTGGCAGAAAAGATCTCGCAAGGACCGGCGGTCTCGATTCGCGCCATCAAGCAGACGGTGTTCGGCGCGCAAGAGAAAGAACTGACGCATGCTTTGGAGCAGGAAGTGCGGCGGCAGATTCATTGTTACCTGACGGAAGATTGCCGGGAAGGCGTTCAAGCGTTCCTGGAAAAGCGCGCGCCGAAATTTCAGGGCAAGTAGACTATCGGCAGCGGCGCGATCCACCGATCAATATTTGCTACCATCTAGACGGTCGCGCTAAGCAGTTGCGCCAATTCATTGCGTGAACTCCTCGCGTTACTCGGGGGCCTATCATGGACGACCTGCACATTACCCCGGCGGAAGCTAAAGCCCATCTGGATAGCGGTGTTGCGATCCTGCTGGTGGACGTGCGCGAGCCGTGGGAGACGCAGCTTTGCCACATTGCTGGGGCGCAGCTGATACCCATGGGGACAATCCCCGCCAATTTGCAAAAACTGGATGTGGCGGGCGAAGTGATCTGCTATTGCCACCATGGGGTGCGGAGCCTGGACGTTGCGGCGTGGCTGCGCAGCCAGGGAGTGGAGGGGGCGCGCTCGATGGTCGGAGGGATCGATCGGTGGTCGGCGGAGATTGACCCTAGCGTGCCACGGTATTAAGAGAGTGGGGGATGGGGATTCCTGAAAGGATGTGAAAACAAAGGGGCTTTAAGTTGCTTTGTTTTCACATCCTTCTGCAAGTGTTCATTCCAAATGGTTTATCTAGAGATTTTGTTATACAAATGGTTACTATGGCGGACACCTGGCGGGCAGGCGAATGAGCCTCCTCGAGCTGCTGAATTTAGAGTTGTTCGGATGGACTACCGGTAGAAGCCGGACACAGTTTTCTACGAGGAAAAATGTAGCTCATCTTACTGGAACTGTCAAGTAATATTATGGGTACTATACGTAATGGATTTTTGAACATGCCCAAGAGCAAAATACGGTTTCTGCAAAAGCCATCGTGTACCACCTGCCGGAAGGCCAAACTTTTTCTGGAGAAGCATGGCGCTGCCTTGGAGCTGCGCAGCCTGGATGAGCAGCGGCTCAGCGAGGCCGAGCTGGAGCAATTGATCGGTGAGCGGGATTACGTGGCGTTCCTGAATACGCGGAATGAGCTGTACCGTTCGAACAAGATGAAGGAACGTCCGCCTACCAGGCGGGAGGCGATTCGATTGATGGCCGAGCATCCGAATCTTATTCGGCGGCCGGTGGTGGTTTGTGGGAAGACGGTGGTGCTGGGATATGACGAGGCGGTGTATCGGGAATTGTTGAGGTGAGGGTGGTGTTTTCGTTTGGCGTTGCGCCGCGGCTGGTTGTCCGATGGCGCCCTGAAGGGCGCCGCTACAAAGGCAGAAGCAAAGGCAGAAGCAAAGGCGGAAACAAAGGCGGAAACAAAGGCACGGGCACGAAGCAAAGGCATCGGCAAGAGCAAGGCACAGGCAGAAGCAAAGGCAAAGGAACGGGTCTGAAGACCCGCCACTACAACTGGAAGGCGGGTTGGTGAGGGTGAAGAGGGTTGCGGTGATTGGGGCGCATGGGGTGGGGCGGCAGTTTGCGCGGGCCGCCGTGCTGGCCGGCTATGACGTTGTTTTTGAGGATGTGTCGCGGGAGATGCTGGAGCGCGGAATTGCGTGGATTGATGCGGCGCTGGTGGAGTCGGTGAGGCATGGGGAGCTGAGCGCGCCGGCGCGGGTTGCGGCGCTGGCGCGCATCGTTCCTGCCAATAGCGTGGAGGCCGCCATCCGCTACGCGGATTTGATTATCGAGGCGGTGGCGGAAGAGTTGGAGATGAAGCTGGAGCTTTTCACCATTTTCGATAAATTTGCCAAGCCTGGGGCGATTTTTGTTAGCACGACCGCGACGATGTCTGTGCTGGATCTGAGCGATGTGACGGTATACCGCGAACGGTGCGTTGGGATGCGCTTCCGCGACGCGGATGTTGCGGGCGGCGAGATTGAATTGGTGCGCACGAAACTTACGTCGGAAGAGGCGTTGCGTGCTTGTCGTGAAGTGGCCGAGCGATTCGCGCGGAGGGTGGTGGAGGTCGAGGATATCGAGGCTGCGACGTAGGGGTACTTCGCGGTGGTTTGCAAAGATTTAAAGATAGCGCGGAGGCGCAGAGAACGCTGAGGAGCGCAGAGAAAATAGGGCGGACCGGCTTACGAGGAAGCAGCGTCGAGTCCTTGGGGCAGAGTCCGCAGGGTTCAAAGAATCAAAGGCGACCGCCTCCCCGACCTGGTCGGGGTAAACGCCAGGCGGCCGCTACAACCCCGATTTTGATTGCAGGGCGGCGTGGCTCGGAGTAAATCGCAAAGAGGTTAGTTCGTGGGGCTTGGCGCGTGGTTTAGTAGGTCGTTGGGGCGCTTTAGGGTTGGCTTGCCGCTCGCTGGCTCGGGGATGTTGGAGCTTGGGGCGGCTGATTGCGGCGTAGTGGTGCCCGTGGTGGGAGCTGCCGCGGAAATTGCGCCTTCGGAATAGGCCTTCTTTAAATAACCTTCGGCTACCTGCTGCGCGCCGCCGGTGTCGTCGTTGGTTTGCTTGGCTTTGCTGTATTCGTTCACGGCGCGTTCGCGTTGTGCCAATAGATCGAAAATTTTTCCGAGATAGATGTGGCTCCAAACTTCTGTCCACTTCTCGGAGGGCTCCGGAACGGTTTGCAGCGCTTCGCGAAAGGCGTTGGCGGCGGCCTGGTAATTTTTTTGATAGAAGAAGGCTTCGCCCATGCGGAAACTTGCAAGTGGGCGATTGGGCTGAATGGACAGAGCTTTTTGATATTGCGTGACGGCGTCGTAGTAGCGGCCCTGCTCGGCGAGTTCTTCGCCGCGGGCGATGGCGGCGCGCGCGCGCAAACTGGTGCTCCCTTTCAGAATCAAATTTCCCGGGTCGATCTTGATGCCGCCGGGCTTGGGGCGGCCAAAGGTTTCGATGGTGAAGGTAGACTCCGTGCCGATTACGTCGATGGTCTTGATCTCGGGGTTGCCTTCAGTATCGATGCGCAAATCGACGGGCATGCGGAAGGTGTCCAGCGGCTGCTTGATTTTGCCGGCGACGCGAAAGCCCTTGGGGGTGCGGTAGACGACATATTCCAGAGTGAATTCCGGCACGCCGGTGGAGTTCAGCCACTGCACAAAAAATCCGCGCAATTGTTCGGGAGTTTCTCCGCCCTTCGCGGCGGTCTTTTGCACCTGGCGGACGGCCATGGCTTCGAACTCTTCCACGCTGGCGCTTTTGCCTTGGTACTTTTCATAGAACTCATGCAGCAAGACGGCGAAGGGCACTTCGCCCATTTGCGCGCGCACCATGTGAAAAATCATCGCGCCCTTGTTCATGACGACGGAACGGTAATCCGGCGAGTACGGCGCCAGGCGCGCGGCCTGGGCGATGGGCGCGGCATCGTCATACATCAGCGCGCCGACGGCAAATTCATCAATGGTGCGCAGGCCGGCTTCTTTGCCGGCGTTCTGCTCGGCGTAGAGCGCTTCGCAGTATTGCGCCAGGCCGTCGCTAATCCACACATCGTTGGTGCTGGCGGGCAATACTTGATTGCCCCACCATTGCGCGGCCACGTTGCGGGCGATGGTCTTGTCATTGACCTTGGGATTCCAGGCGCGCTGGCTTAAGAAAACGACGCCGGGGGCGGGAAAGTCCCGCAGGGTGCCGTCCGGCAATTGAATCACTTGCATGTCCGAATCCGGCAGAGCGCCAAACAGGTCTGAAAAGATGGTCATCGAACGGGCCACGCTGGCGGCAAAATCGGCGGCGTTACCGGACTGCGCGCGCGGCGCGTAAACGGATACGTTGATGCCTTCGGCTTGCTTGGGATTGAGTTGCAGGTTGCCGGCCACGAAGCTGCCGTGGGGCTCCGGCGTCTTGCACTCGAAGGTGTAGAGCAAACGGCCGCCGGCGAGGGCGCCGGTGGAGGCCATGGGCTGCGCGGCCAAAGCCTTGCCGGTGCCGGCCACAGCCCAGGTGTCTGGAACATTCAGGTGGAAGGTGGCGGTGTAGCGATTGGAGGGATAGTTGGTGAGGGGAAACCAGCGCGATGGGAGCAGCAAGTAGGCCATCTCGCGATCGATCAGGGCGACCTTAATGCCCGGCACGGGGCTGTTTTCCGCGTTGGCCAGCAAGCCGGAGTATTCGAAGGTTAGAGTTAGTTTGCTTTCGCGTGGGACGGCAGCGGGCAAGTTGACCAAAACGTAGAGGGGATTGGTGTCGCGTTCAAATTGCAGACTCTTGCCGGCTTCGTTCTTGACGGATTTCACTTCGAGATTGGGGTGGAGTTCGACGCGCAGGGTGCTGGTGACTTCGAGGGCGCGGAACTCGACCTTGGCGGTGGCGGTGAGAAGTTGGCTGACGCCGTCGAGCATGGCGGAAACGTCGTAATGCTGCGCGAGGAAGGGGACGGTTGGTCGCGGACCTTGCGCGCGAGCGGGGAGCGCCCACCCGGTGGCGAAGACCAGGAGGGCTAAGAGCGCGGCAAGCAGCGGGCGGCGGCAGGGCATGAAACACCTTTCAAGAGCAGCACCTTGGGGAATCTACCTACATAGGATACCAAAGACGGAGTAAAGCGTTGCCAGCGCGGAAAATAAGGCGAGGATTAGCGGATTCTGGCGGCGGTCAACTCCGGCAGGGAGACTAATCAGGAAGTACATGCCGCCATTTTGCGGCGTCTCTTAACAGGGAAATGTCGAAAGCGGCGACTACGATCGCATTCGGAAGAGGCATCGCAATTGTGAAGAAATCACCGGAATGACGATACCTCATTGGCGCGGTCGCAACGCTCCAAGTAGCAAAGACAGAGAGAATAACGGCGAGAATCCATTCGCCCCGACCGACTGGGCGTGGCGCTGGTGGCGGGGCAGAACGGCGTGCGCGGATTCGTTTCAGGCCATCCAAGACAAGCTCCGCGTAACACCACACGAGAAGAATGGTCGAGATCGAGAATGCGATCACCATAAGGTGGGGCTGAAGCCATGGATGCGGATACAGCATGGCGTCATACATGCACGTGATCACGCCCAGATTAGCCGCGCCGATCCATACGAGCCATCTCCCGGCTCTGGGATGACGCGGTTGCATAATTCCGCCTGCGATCAAGAGGGCAGGCGGCAGCAGAAACCAGACAGGAAACAAAGCAAACGCGGAGGCAATGCCGGTTGCGATGGCCAGCCAGCGCAACCGCTCGGGAAAGCGATCTGAGTTTTTCACGGCTATCTATAAGTTCGCACAGTCTGGTGAAGTGCGAGGGCATGCCGAGCGCCGTGGTGCCTACGTGATTAATTGCACGATGGCGTCGGCGGCGCGTTCGACGGCGCCGGGCGGGCCTAGCTTCTCGCGGACTTCGGCTAACCCTCTGCGCAGGTCTTCGCGCGCTTGTGCTGACGCCAGCAGGCGGAGCAGTTCTTGTGTCGCGGTTTGCGGTGTGAAGTCATCTTGAATCAGCTCGGTGACGACTTGGCGTCCGGCGATGAGGTTGACCATGCTGAAGAATTTGGTGCGGACCAGGGGTTTGGCGAGGAGGGCGGTTAGGGCGGTGACTTTGTAGACGACTACCATGGGCACGTCGAGGAGGGCGGCTTCGATGGTGGCGGTACCGCTACAGACCAGGGCGATGTCGGAGGCGGCCATGGCGTTGTAGGTTTCGTTCGGAACTACAACGGCGCAAACACCGCTGGCGGTGACCAGTTTATTGATGTGCGAAAGGTCGATGCCGGGTGCGACGGCGATTACGAAGGCGGGTTGCCGCGTGCTCTCGCGCAGATTCGTTTTGCGCAGTTCGGCGCACGCCGCGAGCATGGTGGGCAAATGGCGGGCGATTTCTCCGATGCGGCTGCCGGGTAATAACGTGACGATCGCTCGAGCGGGATCGAGGCCGTGCTTAACCGCAAATTGCGCGCGCGTGAGGGTGGCGTGCACCATGCCTACAAGCGGGTGGCCGATAAATTTTGTGGGGACGCCGGCTTTGCCGTAGAACTCTTCTTCGAAGGGAAAAATGCAGAGGGCTTTGGTGAAGCGGCGGCGCACAACGCGAACGCGCCACGGGCGCCAGGCCCAGAATTGCGGGCAGACGTAGTAGACATTTTTAACGCCTAGAGGCTTGAGCTTTCTGGCCAGGCGCAGATGGAAGCCGGGGAAGTCGGTGAGGATCGCTAAGACTGGCTTGCGCTGGCGCGCCGCGCTTACCAATTTGCGCATGGCGCGCACCAGGGATGGCAGGTGGCTGATGATTTCGGTGATGCCCAGGACGGAGACTTCTCGGTAGTCTGTAACTACATCAACGCCTGCGGCGCGCATTTGCTCGCCGCCCATGCCGAAGATTTCTACGTTGGCGCGTTTTTTGATTTCTGTTGCCAGGCGCGCGGCGTACATATCGCCACTGGCTTCGCCGGCGGAGAGTAGGAGAGAAGGCGGCATTTATGCGTCGTTGTCGGTAAACGGCGGAGTTCTTGTTCGCGGGGGACGGGGATTCAAGGCAGAGGGCACAGAGGGCGCGGAGAAGAAAAGGCGAGTGGTGGCAAAGGCTCGCGGCTGGGCGAGATGGGGCGCAGCATGCTGCGCCCCTACAGGAGGCGTAGTAGGAGGCATGGCGCACGGTTTAATCATGTGCGGGTGACGGAGTGGGTAGGCGCGCTATTCCGGCGCTATCACTTGGGCTGGCGCTTTCCAGTTCCGGAAGGCCTAGTTCTTGCTCTTTGTACTGCAATTGGTAGAGGCGGTAGTAGATGCCGCGCTCGGCTAGCAATTCCTGGTGTGCGCCCTGCTCGCGGAGCTTTCCTTTGTGGAACACGAGGATGCGGTCGGCGTGTTGGATAGTGCTAAGGCGGTGGGCGATGACCATGGCAGTGCGTCCGCAGAGCAGGCGATCGAGGGCTTCGCGGATTTGCAACTCGGTTTTGGTGTCCACGCTGGAGGTGGCTTCGTCGAGAATGAGAAAACGCGGATTGTGGGCCAGGGCGCGCGCGAAACTGATCAGCTGACGCTGGCCGCCGGAAAGCGTGGAGCCGCGCTCGTTTACTTCGGTGGCTACGCCTGCGGGAAGTCCACGCACAAAATCGCCCAAGCCGATTTCGTCGACGGCATGCTCGACGGTGGCGCGATCGATACCCGGTGTGCCGAGACGGATGTTCGATTCGATGGAGCCGGTGAACAAGAAAGGATCTTGCAAAACAATTCCAAACTGGCGGCGCAGATCTTGGAGATTGATGCCGCGGATGTCCACGCCATCGAGGAGGATCTGTCCGCGCTGCACGTCGTAGAAGCGCAGCAGCAGCGAAATTAGCGTGGTTTTTCCCGCGCCGGTGTGGCCGACGATGGCGATGGTCTGCCCGGGCCTGACGATGAAGGAGACGTCGCGCAGGACCCAATCCGCGTCGGTAATTTCGCCTTCATGTTTGTAGCTGAACCAGACGTTGCGAAATTCGATTTCACCCTGTGGATTGACCAGGCGGGCCGCGCTGGGATCCGATGCGATGGTCACCTTTTCGTCGAGCAGGCGGAAGATGCGTTCGGAGGCGGCCATGGCGGACTGCAGGATGTTAAATTTTTCGCTTAAGTCCTGAATGGGGCGGAAGAAGCGCGTGGCGTACATGGTGAAGGCGGTCAGAACGCCCAAACTTAAACCGCTACTGAGTACACGATTGCCGCCCGAGTAGTAGATTAGCGCGATGGTGGAAACGCTCAAGAATTCCACTCCGGGATAGAACAGGGCGAAGGCCAGGATGGCGTCGCGCCAGGCCAGCATGTTGTCGCGATTGCGCTTCTCGAACTCCTGGCGGGCTTTGTGTTCGCGATTGAAGATTTGCACCACGCTCATGCCGGAAATATATTCCTGGAGGAAGGCATTGATGCGGGCAATGGCGGTGCGGATGCGGCGATTGGCGTCGCGCACAAACTTCCGGAAGAAATAGGTGACGCACAGAATAAAGGGCAGGACGGCGAAGGCGTCGAAGGCCAGACGGTGGTCGACGGTAAAGAGCCAGATGGCCATGACCACCAGGAGGAAAAAATCGTTGATCATGGTGACCACGCCGGCGGCGAACAGGTCGTTTAAGGCGTCGACGTCGGTGGTGACGCGCGTGAGCAGGCGGCCTGCGGGGTTGCGGTCAAAAAAGCTCATGGGCAGGCGCTGGATGTGTGAGAAAATTTCCGTACGCATGTCGTACATGGTTTCCTGGCCGACGCGCTGCATGATGCGGATTTGAATGTACTGCGCCAGAAAGTCGAAGATCAGCACGGCGAGGAAGATCAGGCTGATCCACTTCACGCCGCTCCAGGCCGCGCTTTCGGTGATGGTACCGCGCACGGCGGGGGTGAAGTATTTGTCGATCGCAGTGCGGAAGAGCATGGGCGGGGCGAGTTCGAGCGGCGTGACTACCGCGACGAGGGCCAGGGCCAGCACCACGCTCCAGCGATACGGGCGCATGTACTGCAGCAGGCGCCGCATCAGGTGCGAGTCGTAAGCTTTACCGAGTGCTTCTTCTTCGTGAATATTGCTCATGCCCGTTCGAGCTCTTCTTCCAGCAACTGCTTGTGATACAGCTCGGCGTAGTAGCCGCCGCGCGCTAAAAGTTCGTCGTGGGTGCCGCACTCGGTGATGCGCCCGTCGCGCAGGGTGACGATTTGGTCGGCGTCGCGCACGGTGGAGGTGCGGTGCGAAATCAGGATGGTGGTTCGTCCAGCCATTACGCCGCGCAATCCTGAGAGGATTTTTTCTTCGGTTTGGGTGTCCACGCTGGAGAGCGAGTCATCGAGAATCAGAATGCGTGGATCGCGGATCACCGCGCGGGCAATGGCGGTGCGCTGTTTTTGGCCGCCGGAGAGGGTAATGCCGCGTTCGCCGACCATGGTTTGATATTTTTCCGGAAAGTCCTGCACTTCGGCGTCGAAGCTGGCGATGCTGGCGGCTTCGCGGACGTGGGCTTCGTCATACTGCGGCAGGCCGAAGGCGATATTTTCGCCGATGGTTTCGCTGAAGAGATAGGTGTCCTGTGGGACGTAGCCGATGGCGCGGCGCAGCGACTCGAGCGGCCATTCGCGAATCGCGTGGCCATCGACCAGCAGAGAACCTTCGGGAGCTTCCCACAGACGGGCCACCAATGCGGCCAGCGTGGATTTTCCGCTGCCCGTGGGGCCGACGATAGCCAGAGTGGAGCCCGCGGGAATGCGCAAGTTGATGTCGTGCAACACGGTCGGGCCGCCGGGCCCGGCGTCGCTGGAAATACCATGCGCCGACCCTGCGCCATTGCCCGCGGCATTTCCGGCGGCGTTTCCTGTGACACTGCTTTTCGCCGCGGGAGCCGCGCTATTGCCCGCCATCGTGGTGGGAAAACGAAACGTCAAATTGCGAAATTCGATTTCACCTTGCGCCACGGTTCCAAGACTCGCTTTGGCGTTGCGGTCATCAATCTGTGGTTGCGCGCGCAAAATGTAGGTGAGCCGGCCCATGGACGCGGCGCCGCGCTGGAAAATATTGGTCACCCAACCCAGCGCGATCATGGGCCAGACGAGTTGTCCCAAGTAGGTGTAGAAGGCGATCAGCGCGCCGAGGGAAATCTCTTTGCGCAGCAATTCATGGCCGCCTTGCCACAGCACGATCAGGAAGGTGGTGCCGATCATGGCCTGCAGCGAGGGCATGAACAGGCTCCAGTTGCGGATTAGTTTGACGTTGCTGGCGACGTACTCGCGATTCGGCTCGTCAAAGCCGCGAATCTCCGCTTCTTCCTGGGCATAGGCGCGCACCACGCGGACGCCGGCGAGGTTTTCCTGCACTTTGGCGGAAAGCATGGCCAGCGAAGCCTGAATTTTTTCGTACAGGTCGTGAATGACTTTTGCAAAGTGGCGCACCACCACGAAGACCACCGGGACGGGCAGCATCACCCACAGCGTCAGCACGGGAGAGAGCTTCATCATTACGCTGAGCGCCAGCACCATGGTGGCCAGCGTCGTGCCGCTGTACATAATTCCCGGGCCGAGCACCATGCGCACGTTGTTGAGATCGTTGGTGGCGCGGGACATTAATTCGCCGGTGCGGTTGCGCACGTAAAACTCGGGCTCGAGGATCAGCAGGCGCTGCAGCAAGTCGTTGCGAATGTCGAATTCAATATCGCGTGATACGCCGATGAGCACCCAGCGCGTCCAGAACGACAGCACGCCTTTGATGGCGATGCACAAAATCAGCAGCAGGCAATAGATCATCACGGTGTTGCGGCTGTGCGGCTGGTAGAAGGGAATTACGCGCGTAAGCCAGCCGGCGCCCATCGTGGCCGCGCCGCTTTCGCCCACGGCGTGCGCGAAGGGCCGCGGACTTCCTGCAAGCGTGTCCGTCAAAATACCAGTGCCCAGCGGGATTAAGTTGCCGATCAAGCCCATGAGCAGCAGGGTGGTCATACCCAAGGCAATCGCGCCGGGGTAGCGTTTCAAGTACGGCCGCATTCCCAGAAGATTTTCGAGCGCGGAGCTCTTGCGCGGCTTCGCCGATGGCGGTGTGCCGGGCTTTGCTGTGGAAGGGGCGCTCATCGCAATGAGGACCTCGGCGTCCCGCTCATCGACGCCGCTTCGGGAAGAAATTTCTCAAACGAGGCGTCCGTGGATTGATAGCGCTTGACCTTGGGATTCCAGCGCACGCCGATGGGCAGTACGTGCGGGTCGCTGGTGTTTTCCGGAGTGAAGTACAGCTGCAAGCCCTGCACGGGATCTTGCTCGTACTGCAAACGCCAGCCGGTTACGGGTTGAATCGGCGTTCGCCCCAGAACCCCTTTTTGATTTTTCAAGTGTTCGTCAACGTGCAACACTTCGGTCCACTGGCCATCGGCTTTTTCAACGATTACCGCGCGACTTATAATCGTTCCCGGAATGGCATTCGTCGGCGTCTTGGGCAGCACATTCGCCGCCAGAAATTGTTGATTGCCGTTTTTTGCAAGATCGCCGAAGACCAGCACCTTCACGTCGCTGCCGAGCAAAGTTTTCGCTGCGCCTTGGATTTCGTCGGGCACGGCTGGTTCCGTTGGCTTAGCTTCCCCTGTTGGAGTCGCGGATTCTGTACTCGGAGAGGGCGCGTTCGTTCCGCAGCCGATAAAAGTCGTCAGCGCCATCGCTGCCAATCCTAGCGAAGCAATGCGTCTGCCGCTCGTACAATCCGAAGCAAAACGCCGCGAACTAGCCTTCGTCCACTTCGTTAGGTTGCCATTTATCGTTGCGTTCATGCGATTCGTTTTCCGTAGCTACAGACTTGGCGCCGCCAGCGTAATCTCCACCACGCGTCCCGGCTTCCCATCATCCTCTACCGTGCACAATACTTCCATCACCTGCGGCACGTCGGCGCCCGCCCAATCGAAAGCGTAGTACAGCAATTCTAGCTTTCGCCCGGCCTTCGTGGAAGGACTCCGCGAATCCGGTTCGCCGTATAACTGTACGACGCGCGAACCAGAGGTTCCGACAGCTAGTCCTCGGCCACTTTCCCACGTGCGTATTGCGAAAGGGCTGCGCCTCGGTACGATTACGCCGCTAGGACCGTCGCCCTGCGACACGCGGATGAATTGCACCACGTCCGTTTTGTCTACGTCGAGATTCAAGTAATACGCCCCGTCGGTGCCCGCGAATCCCCAAACCAGCGACTGTTTATCCGGCGAGCGAAAATTCGGCTTGCCGAACAGCTGGATCGCTTTCGCCGCTTTGTCGCGCCCCGGCCGCAACCCCGCAAGCGTTAATTCATTTGCCTTTCGCGGTTTCGGCGCCGGAGATTTTGTGGGAGTCGGCGTTTGCGCAAGAGCGGCTAGACTCAGCAACAACCCCCAACTAATGCTGGCCCAGAATCGCATCCAGCCGCGCCTCGAAATTCTCTTCACCCTCGCTCCACAGTTCGCTGCGCTCCACCGGCAAAGCTCCTTCAACTCGCTCGACCCAGGCGAATAGTTGTTGGATGTTCTCGCGGGTGCGGGCGTGATATTCCTTCAGATTGCCGCCGGAGGACATCCACCTGCGAAAAGTGTGCTCCATCGGATGGTCCGAGGAGTCGAACGGATTCGTGGCCGCGCCTGGCGCCAGCAGCCCGGCATGCCCGGTAAAGAAATGCTCGAAACCCAAATCCACGGTGAAATTTCCGTCGGTCGCGGCGATGCCGCCGTCGTAGTCCAGTCCATTGCAGGTGAGCAGGAGCGGCTCGGGCTTATGCTGCCATTTCAGGCTGTCGATATCGAGCCCCCACAAATCCCATTTGCCGAACACCAGGTAGGCGGAATCGAAGCTCAATTGCTGAATGGCAAGCGCCGCGACTTCTGCGGGGCCATATTTCAGCGGGCGTAAATCCCAGGACGCCACCGGAGTTTCCGCGGCATCGATGGGTTGCACGGTGAGTTCGGTAAAGGTGGGTTGCGAAGCCGAAAGTGGCGCGGTCGCTAGGAATCGCGCGAACTGCGCAATCAATGTAGGTTCGGTGAAATCGCGCGTCCACACGCGCAGGTACGCCCGGTTAGCCATGTAGGCCAATTATAACCGCTATGATGTGGAAGACGTAATTCGCAGCACGCGGCATTTTTTGTGACGCGGCTCTCAAAACCGCACAGGCAGGAGTGCCTGTGCTACCAAATCAAAAGCGTCCGCCAAGGCTAACGAGGCTTCTTGCTTTTGCGGGCTTTGGTTTTCCGCCTTTTGAGCTTCGCGGGACGGATTTTGTTGGTAGCCTTATAACCCGCCCGCTCGAACGCCCGCCACATATACCAGCTCGCGACGGTGCGGTAAGGCCGCCAGCGTTCGCCAAACGCCAGCAGCTCCGCCGGACGCGGCATATGCTTTTTACCGTAGGCCACGGACCAGCCTTTTTTCACGCCGAGGTCGTGGATCGGCAGGACGTCCGGGCGTCCGAGCCGGAAGATCAAAAACATTTCGACGCTCCAGGCGCCGATGCCGCGCACGGAGACCAGTCGCTCGATCAACTCTTCGTCGGACATTTCTAGCGCGCGCTCGAGCGTTGGAACTACGCCTTCAATCGTTTTCTTGGCCAAATCCTTCATCGCCAGAATTTTCGCGCCAGAAAGCCCGGCCTTGCGCAACGCCGGTTTGCGAATGCGCAGCATTTCTTCCGGGGTAGGCGCGCGACCATGCGAGCCCAGCGCTTTGACGCGGCCAAAAATCGTGGCGGCGGCTTTGCCGGAAATGGATTGATGGCAGATGGACTCGAGCAGCGCGTCGTAAGGTGTTTGTGCCTCGGCAATATCCACTTCGAACGGCAGAGTTTCCGCAATCAAACCTTTTAACTGGTCGTCGCGTTCAGCGAGATGTGTGAGAGCCGCGGCGAGGTCGAAGGGTAGCGTGAATGGAGCGTCGGTCATCGGTAGTCGTTTCGGAAAAACTGAACCGCAATGGTTTCAGGAGCGAATCTATTTTGCGCGACCTATTTTACGCTTGCTCGGCGGGAAGTAGGAACCCGTACCACAGCAATTCGCGAATTTTCGGCAAATTGATCTCGACAAGATCGTTGGCCATGGGATATTCGATGTTCAGTTGGCCCACCACTTGCTTTACGGTCAATTTTCCGTCGAAAATGGCAAGCAATTCGAGCAGCTGCGGGTCGACATCGCTGAAAGAATACTTCAGGCCGCTCGTCAGAGATAGCTCCGAAGCACTGGGCAGCCACTCGCGCTTTTCGAGGTGCGCCGTCTGGAGCAGCGTCAGGTGCGGAGAAACTCGCAGCCGTTGTCGCAATAGGCCGGCGTCGCCGTGCTCCTCGATTTGCGTGCGAACCTCGAAAAGCGCCGCCACGCTTTCGCCGTAAGGCTCCAGGCGATCGTCCGGAGCCTCGTCAAACCACAAATAATTCTTCCGGTGGCTGGCGCGGCGCAGCGTCAGCAGGCCCATGCCGGTGGTGGCTACATTTTTCTCCTGAAAATATTGCCGCGCCTGCCGGGTGAGAATTTCGGCGTCGGGTTTTTCCATTTCGCTTAGGCCGTCGATCCACTCGGCGACGTACTGCTCCGCCGTGACCGTCATGATGCGCGCAACCCAAACATCGCAGCCCAGCCCGGAAAGCGACTTTTCGAGATTGCTGCTCCAAGTGCTGTCGCTCGATTCTTCCCACTGCAAAATCATGTGGAAGTAGCCGCCTTCTTCGAGTAACTGCGAAGCTTCGCGGGCGAGTTTGAGGCAGAAGGTGTCACCGGGCAAACCGGAATGTTTGAAGAGATAGCGGCTAGAAAACGCGGCGGGAATCGGAGTAATCAGGAACGGCGGATTGCAAACAATCAGATCGAAATCCTGGCCGCGTACCGGCTCAAGCAGGTTGCCGGCGCGAAACGAAATATTTTTCAGGCCATTCCAGCGCGCATTGAACGCCGCGGCGCGGATGGCCGCGGGATTCACGTCGATGGCGGTGATTCGTTCGCAAAATGGCGACAGCAGCGTGGCCAGGAAGCCGCTGCCTGTGCCGATGTCCAGAGCGTTTCGCGCTGGACGTCGCGTCACCAAGTGCGCGACCTCCAGCGAGGAGGACGAGATGAGCATCAGGGTCTCTTCGGGAGCGGTATTCGAGTTGTCGCGGTTGAATACGTATAGCATGCGCTCGTAGGGTTGGATGCGAATCGCGGCGGAAACTAAGTCGCCTTCCATGCAAAGAACGCTTGCTTCCGACAATTGCGCAAGCGTCAACGGCCGGATGGCTTCGGCGACGTCGTGCCCTTGACAGTCCTCGCACATGAAAAAGAGCCTTACCAGGGTGTTGAGTGCCGTAGGCTCCGCGCTGGCGTCGGGCAGCTGCGGGGGCGCTTCGTCAATCCTCGGAGCGATTCCCGCTTCGCAGTAGCCAGAGGCCAGCAACAGTTCGTGCAGCTGGCGCAACACTGGAGAGTTGGGGTCAAGCGCGGGTTGGAAAGATTCAGGCATCGTTGAAGAATCTGCGATCGCGTGCGACCGTTGGGTGCGCGCCAATATTAGGTGGCGTGCTGCGGCTAGTCAACGCGCAGAGTCGTTGTAGTGGCATGCCCATGAGACGAGCATCTCGCGGTGGTGTGCTAAACTTTTGGGCTTATGCAAACTGGAATTATTGGACTGCCGCAAGTAGGGAAGACCACGCTTTTTCGCATCCTCACGAAGGCGAATATCGAAGGGAAGGGCGGGCAGGCGACTCACGTAGGCGTTGCAAAAGTGCCCGAGCCGCGTTTACAGCAGCTAGCTACGCTCTACAATCCAAAGAAAATCACCTATGCTACCGTGCAGTACGTCGATTTGGGCGGCATGCAAAAAGAAAAAAACCGCGATGCGCTGGCGCCGCTGCGCGACGTCGATACTATCGCCCACGTGTTGCGCGTTTTCGATGATCCTTCGGTGCCGCATTCGGAGGGCAGCATTGATCCGGTGCGTGATGCGACAAACCTGGAACTGGAATTAATTTTGGCCGACCACGATCAGATTTCCCGCCGCCTGGAACGCGTGGAAAAAGATTTGAAGAAAAAATCCGAGCCCGTCCTCATCAGCGAAAAAAATGTTCTGGAAAAATGCAAAGCGCACCTGGAAGCCGAAAAGCCCCTACGCGAACTGGTCCTCACTCCGGAAGAACGTAAGCCCATCGCGGGATTTTTATTTTTGTCGCAGCGTCCCATGTTGTTCGTCTTGAATCTGGGCGACGATGAAGCTGCCGATTTGGACACCGCCATCGAGCGCCACAAGCTGAGCGCGTTGCAGGGCCGGCCAAACACCGCGGTCGTAGCCATTTGCGGCCGGCTCGAAGCCGAACTCGCGGAGATGGAAGAAAAAGAAGCCGCAGAAATGCTGGCCTCCTATGGATTGAAGGAACCAGGTCTAAACCGTTTAATTCGCGCCACTTACGACTTAATGGGTCTCATCTCGTTTTTCACCGCGGGCGAGCCCGAAGTCCGTGCCTGGACCATTCACAAGGGTTCCACAGCAGTCAAAGCTGCCGGCGCGATTCACAGCGACATCGAGAAGGGATTCATCCGCGCCGAAGTCGTCCGCTGGGATGATTTGCTAGCCGCCGGAAGCCTGGGCGCCGCGCGCGAAAAAGCCCAAGTCCGCCTCGAAGGCCGCGAATACATCGTGCAAGAAGGCGACGTAATCTTGTTCCGCCATAGCGGCTAGGTTCTAGTAGCACAGGCACTCTTGCCTGTGCAGCGGTTGCATCCGCAGCGAGATTCGGCGTTCACGCAATATCGCGCAATTTGAGACGTGGGCCAAAGCGCACAGGCAAGAGTGCCAGTGCCACTAAAGGCGAACCACCTTGATCGATCAGGAGTTAGCAACCCGGACCGCGGTAGCGGCTGGCCTCGGACTAGTGGCCGCCGGCGGAAATTTGCTCGGCGGCTACTTCGTAATCCACAAAGCCTGGCCGCGCAAATATCTGCAATATTTTCTGGCGCTCGGCGCGGGGTACATGCTCGGCGTAGCGCTCGTCGACATCATCCCGGAATCGGTTCATCTAGCGGGTGAAGGCGCGCTCCTCTACGTGCTGATCGGGTATTTCCTGGTCCATCTTTTTGAGCACACCATCGCCCCGCACTTCCATTTCGGTGACGAAATGGAATGTCCAGAGGCCGGGCAACACGATCACCACCACGCCAACACCACGGTGTTACTCGGTTTGGCCATCCACACCTTTTTTGATGGCGTAGCCATCGCCGCCGGCTTTCTGGTCTCCACCTGGCTGGGCGCGGCCATCTTTGTGGCTGTTTTCCTTCACAAACTCCCCGAAGGCTTCACCGTGGCCACCATCGTCATGGCTGGCGGGAAGGGGCGTCGCGCGGCGATTTGGGCCGCCGGCCTCCTCGGAGCTTCAACGCTCGTGGGGGTCCTGCTGACCAGCGCCCTCTCCGGGCAGTTGAAATACGCCCTGCCGTTATCAGGGGGTGTCACTCTTTACGTCGCCGCCACCGACCTGCTCCCGGAGGTCAACCGCGAGCCCAACTGGCGGCTGGCCCTGCTGGTTTTTGGGGGCGTCCTGAGTCTATTGATAATGCGGCACTTCGCCAAAGTCTAGCTCGCGCGGTATCCGCCACGAACCCCTCCAGAACTCGCAACTTTCACATTCCACTGGTGTTCGATAGGATGTGGTAGCTATGGCCAGGTCGGACGTCCAACTGATGCTGGACGTGAAGTCCGGCGACGAACAGTCGTTCGAGCTTCTCCTGCATCGTTACCGCAGTCCGCTCGTGAACTTTCTGTACCGAATGGTGCGGAATCGCGAGCAGGCGGAGGATCTCGCGCAGGAGGTTTTTCTGCGTGTTTATCGCGCGCGTGAGGACTACGTGCCGAGCGCCAAGTTCACCACTTGGTTGTTTCGCATCGCCACCAACCTGGCGCTCAACTCCGTACGTGATACGCGGCATCAGCGCATGGAGGTTTCGCTCGACGCTCCGCTGGCGCCGGACGCCGAAGATGGCGACGAGCGGCCTATCGATGTGGCGGATCAGCATCCGGACATCGAGCAACACCTGGTGGCGCAGGCGAGGAGTAGAATGATTCGCCACGCTATCGAGAAGCTGCCGGAAAAGCAGCGCGCCGCGGTGCTACTGCACAAGTATCAGGAGCTCGATTACAACGAGATCGCCAAGATTTTAGAGTGTTCGGAAAGCGCATTAAAATCGCTGCTGTTCCGGGCCTACGAAGCGCTGCGAGTGGAACTAGCCCCACTGGTGGCGCAGCATGCGAAGCAATAGCATGCGCAGTTCTGTAGCAAATGCTGGGAAGGGAAGGCCGTCATGAGTTGTGGACGCATGGAAAACAAAATTCTGAGTTATGTGGACGGGCGCCTCAAAGAAGGCGAACGCCTGGAGATGGAGAAGCATCTGGCGAGCTGCACCGCGTGCGAATTGCGCGTGAATGAATTTCGCGCGGTGTCTTCGCTGCTGGATGAGCTGCCGCAGATTGCGCCGTCGCCGGCGTTTGATGTGCGCGTGCGCGCGCGTGTTGCGGCAGAGCCGGTGAAGCAAAGTTGGTGGGCATGGCTCGCGCCTTCGCCGCGCGTGGCCATGGCCGGAGCGCTGCTGGCCCTGTGCATCGCGTGGGTCGGTCTGCGGCCTTCGAATTACGCCGTGAATCCCGCGACGGAAGCGGAGATCAATCAAAATATGCCGGTGCTCGAAAATTATGATGTGCTTACAAACTTCGAGCCGTTGACCGATCTGCCCGCTCCAGTTGCACAGGATGCGCCGCAGGATGTGCCGCAGGGTGACGCGCCGCAAACGTCTCCAACCATGTAAGGAGCGATGAGACTAGAACTCCAACTCGCTGGGTGTGTGCTCGCGCTGGGAATTAGCGGCGGGCTGGCGCCGAAGTGTGCCGCGCAACATCTGCATTACGCTGCGCAGCACCCGCACTACGCCGCGCAGAAGCCTGCGAGTGCGCCACACCAGCCGCATCAGGGGCAAGGGCAGGGGCAACATCAAGGACAAGGGCCCCATCAAGGCCAGCATCAGGGACAGCCGCGACAAAACCAGCAGCGTCCGCAAGCTCAGGCGCAATATCCGCACGGTGGACAAAACGGCGCCGCGGGCCACGCGCCGTCCAACCCCGACTGGAATCGTCCCGGTGGCGGAGCGGTGCACCCGGATCGTCCACCTTCCGCGAACACGCCGCCGAAAAATTACAACAACCTATCGCCGCAAGAGAAGCAGCGGGTCTTCGAGAACAATAGAAAGTGGCAAAACCTAAGCCCGCAGCAGCGGCAACAGGTGCAAGAGCGCGCTCAAATTTGGCAGAAAATGACGCCCGCGCAGCAAGCCCACATCCGCAACGACGTCTTGCCCCGCTGGAAGCAGATGTCCCCGGACCGCCAGCGCGCCATCCAAAATCGCCTCTCCGTGCTGCAAAATATGCCGGAAAGCGCGCGCAACCAGCACCTCAACGATCCAAACTTTACGCGCGGCATGAGCGAAGAAGATAAATCCACGCTGCGCGACCTAAGCCACATGCACGTCGGCGGCGCGCCCGATTCACCCAACCAATAGTCAACTCGCACGTCGCGCATTGCGCTGCGCGCGCTTCGTTGTAGCCCACGTCTGCTTTTGTTACCCTTCGGTTGCGCCTACTATGACTGTGCGCAAGGACGCTCAGCCATGTCATCGCCGCCGGCAACTCCCAAAGAAAAGCAGTCCTCACCCATGCCGCTGGAGCGCCGTCCAGCTTCGCGCATCGTCGGCGATGGGGAAATGGCCGGTCTGATTCGCGCGTTTTGCTGGACCGGAACGCCGCTCGGTCCTATCGAAATTTGGCCAGACCTCCTCGTCACCACCGTCAACATGCTGCTCGCTTCCCGCCACCCGATGTTTCTCTGGTGGGGACCGGAACTCATCCAATTCTATAACGATGGCTACCGCCCCAGCATTCGCGCCGACAAGCATCCGAAGGCGGTAGGGCAACGCGGGGCGGAGTGCTGGCCGGAAATTTGGTCCATCATCGGGCCGCAAATTGAAGCGGTGATGACCAGTGGCGCTTCCACCTGGAACACTAATCAGCTGGTCCCCATCAATCGCGATGGAAAACCGGAAGAGGTCTACTGGACGTACAGCTATAGTCCAATAAGGAATAACGAAGGCGCGGTTCAAGGCACGCTCGTGGTGTGCAGCGAAACTACCGAGCAGGTACTGAGTAACCGCCGGCTGAAAACGCTGCTAGCAGTCACTGCCGGTGAACTCGCAGAATCGCAAACTTCTCCAGCACCCGAGCTGATACCGTTCGCGCAGGGGATCGTAAAGACGCTGGATCCTGCATCCAGCGACATCCCCTTTGCCGCGTTGTATCAGTTGAATGACGGCGAAATTGTTTGCCTCGGCGCCACCTCTACGGCAGCTGTCGCGATAGACGCGCTCTGCTCTCCACTGCTCGATCTTGTCCACACGCAAACTCCCGTGCTCGTCCGAGACTTACAGAATCGCCTCGGCTCGCTGATCTGTGATCCGTGGCCAGAGCCTGTCACCCGCGGCTATGTACTCCCGCTTGCTACGCCGGCCTTGCCGTTGCCCGCTGTGCTCATCTTTGGCATTAGTCCGCGGTTGCCTTTCGACAAAAGCTACGAAACTTTCTTTCAGCTCATCGGCTCCAGAATCGCCGGACTGTTGCACAGCGAAATACAACGCCTTGAACTTGTGCGCGCCGCCGTTCGTTTCAACGCTCTTGCCGCCGCGAACCCGTTCGGGATGGTCATCGGAAGCCTTGACGGTGAACTCCGCTACATCAATCCCACGTTCCTCAAGACGCTCGGCTATACGGAAAGCGAAGTCGCGGCTGGAAAAGTCCGTTGGGACAAATTGACGCCGCCGGAATATGCACCGGCGGACGCTCGTGCCGTTGCGCAACTTCGCGCCACCGGCCGCTGCGATGTGTTTGAAAAGGCGTATCTCGCAAAGGATGGCCGCCGCATCCCCATTTTGGTCGGCGCTTCCACCATTGATACTCCGGAACGAGGCGCGGAAGTCGCCGCTTTCGTCACCGAGCTCACTCCACTGAAGATGGCGGAAGCCGCGCTGCGAAAAGCGAACGATGAATTAGAAAGAAAGGTTATGGAGCGCACCGCGGCGCTCGAAGCCGAGATCACCGAACGCAAGCGCGCGGAATCGAGCCTGCGCGAACTCTCCGGCCGCCTGCTCACCACTCGCGACGAAGAACGGCGGCATATGGCGCGCGAGCTGCACGACAATGCGGGACAAACCTTAGCTGCACTGACCATGAATCTTTCCGCGATTCAAGCCGCGTGCGGTACCTCGGAAAGTCGCATCGCCGGCCTGGCCGCCGAAGCCCGCGAACTTTCGGACGGTCTATCGAGAGAAATCAGAACGCTCTCGTACCTGTTGCATCCTCCGTTGCTAGACGAGATGGGCTTGGGATTCGCTGTGCGCTGGTACGTGGAAGGATTTTCGAAACGCAGCGACATTCATGTCGAGGTCAACTTACCGGAGGACTTGGATAGGCTCCCGCGCGAACTGGAACTGGTTATCTTTCGCGTGATACAGGAAAGCCTTACCAACGTGCACCGGCACTCTGGCAGTTCCTCGGCGAGCATTCATCTCACAATCGTAGAAAGTCACCTGACCGTGAAGATTAGCGATCGTGGCAAGGGCATTCCCGCCGACAAACAACAAGAATTGACCAGCGCGAAAATCGGAGTCGGCATCCGCGGAATGCAAGAAAGGGTTCGCCAGTATGGCGGCACGCTGGAAATTTCGTCAACTCCGGACGGGACCGTTGTAACTGTGGACTTGCCCATACCGACGCCCGCGTCCTGAGCCCGTCGCGGACGTTTTAAAAAATTTGATATCTTCGCATCGTCGCGGTGCATCATTCGCTGCACCGAATGTAGCTCCATCCCTGCTCCGCAAAAGACGCGTAAGTACTATCAGCCAACTAAACAACGACTACTGCTGTCGTTCTAGCAGCGCCTAGTCAACTGCCTATAGTTAGATTAGGAGTCTCTCACCATGCGACGGGATCGTTCCGTATTGAACCATCGGGCCATCCCCCATGTGCTCACTGGCTTGGCCTTGGCCCTGGGTTTGCTAAATCTGTCCGGATGCTCCGGCGGTTTCGAGGGCACGAAGGCCGTGGGTCCATTGGCCATTACGCAGCCGGTGAGTCAGACGGTCACCGTTGGCCAGAGCGCAACCTTTAGCGTAACCGTAAGCGGCACTGGTCCGTTGGTCTACCAATGGTACAAAAACGGCGTTGCGATCAGCGGTGCCACGTCCAGCACCTACACCACGCCATCGACCTCCCTCGCTGACAGCGGCTCGGTATACACCGTGATCGTATCGAATGTTGCTGGGTCAATGACCAGCAACGGAGCCACTCTAACGGTACAGAGCATTCCTCCCGTAGCCGCGAGCCTCGTTCCCAGCAATGTCACGCCACCGTACAACGGATCCGTGAATCTGGTTCCCACCTTTTCAGGTGGAACGGCAGTGATCGGTTCGATGGGTGTGGGAAGTTCCGACATTTCGACGTCGGCGGTTAGCGGTGCTTCGTACCCCACGCCACCGTTGACCTCCGGCAAAACCTACACGCTCACGGTTACGGACGCGCATGGAAATGTTGTCTCCACGACTTGTCTGGTCACGCCAACCAGCGTGACCATCACTCCAATTTCGCCAGCGAATCAAACCGTCGCGCCGGGCCAAATTACCTTTACGGCCACAGCCAGCGGCGGAATAACGAATGGCCTCACGTGGATGGCGAGCGGAGGAAGTTTCAGCGGCAACGTGTGGACCGCACCCGCAACGGCTACCACTTACACCATCACTGCCACCAGCGTTGACGAGCCATCCGTATTCGTGACCACGACCATCACTATTAGCGCGCCCGTAATCATGACGCAACCGGTGAGTCAGCACATTTGCACCGGCAGTGGGATATTACTCTCGGTGTCCGCCTCGTATGCCACAGGCTTTCAATGGAACTTCAACAGCACCCCGATTCCCGGCGCCACGAATCCCACCTATACCGTTTCGATGGCCGCTTCCGCGAACGCCGGAAATTACAGCGTCACCGTTTCCAACGGCGTTTCAAGCGTGACCTCTAGCGTCGCTGTCGTAGCGGTCGGTTCCACCATCACATCGAATCCCGTTGGTCTCTCCATCCACCCAACGCAGACGGCATTTTTCTCCGTCTCAGTGCAAGGCCTCAGCCCGTTCACCTATCAGTGGTACCAGATCCCTTCAGGCGGCACGACCGGCGTGGCCATCTCTGGCGCCACCTCTAGCAGCTACATCACACCGCCCGTGGACCTGACCTACGATGGTTCGCAGTATTACGCCACGGTCACCGATTCCTGCGCGGGCAGCCCGCTAACCAGCACCGCGGCGCCCCTGACGGTCACAGCGGGCAACGTCTCACCAATCATCATTACCCAGCCCGTGGGGCAGAGCGTCGCGCCGGCAAGCACACCGACATTTAGCGTCGTCGCAACTGGCTCACCAACCCTCACCTATCAGTGGTACCTCACTCCGGCTGGACAGACGACTGCCACTGCGATTCCTGGCGCAACCTCCGCCACATACACTTTGCCCGCTACGGCGACCACCGTCAGCAACGACCAAGACAGCTACTACGTCATCGTTTCCAACAGCTACGGACAAGCAGTCTCCGAGCCCGCAACCCTCGCCGTCGGCAGCGGAATTCTTCTGCAAATCACAGGTCAACCGGTTACGCAGTATGTCGATGTGGGCGGCTCTGCCACGTACCAGGTAACCGCCACCTCCAGCCTGCCATTGACCTACCAGTGGTATGTTGCCGCTCCCGGCAGTTCCACGTTCACGCTCATCCCTGGTGCTACCAGCTCCTCCTACACATTGGATTCCGCGGCAGCATCGGACTCCGGTTCCGTTTTCTACGTGGTTGTCAGCAACGGGACCACCTCGTCGGTCACCAGCACTTCCGCTGGGCTTTTCGTCGGACCCTTGCAGGCCGTCGCTAATCTTTGCAGTTCCACCTGGTCGGCGCTCGGCGATGCCGTGGCTGAAGCCGGGTGCAGCTTCCAGTTAACCGCCGCAACCAACAATCAGGACGGCGAAATTGTGTGGCCGAATCTCATTTCCACCGGCGACATCCAGCTCAGCTTCACCGTCACGCTCAGCAATCCCAGTTCTACTCCGGCGGACGGTTTCACTATCGTCCTCGGCGACCCATCCCTTGGAGCCACACCCACCAGTTTGGGAACCCCGGGCATGGGCTTGGGCGCGGAAGGCATCTCCGGTACGGTGTTCGGCTTTGACACCTATCACAATGCCGGCGATCCACCGGTGCCGTACTTGGGCGTTGGGAGAGGCGAAAAGGCGCTCTTTGAGAAGCCATGGTTCAACGTCAACACCAGTATTCCTGTGCTCGTAGCGGTGGGCATGTCCATTTCGCATGACTACACCGTATCGATTGTGCAAGGCCAGATGACCATAACCATGGATGGCGTGCAGATCATGTCTGGAAATGTCACGCCTCCGCCCGTCGCGTATCTGTACGTCACCGCTTCCACGGGTGGGTCGTACGAGCAAGCCGTCATCAGCAACCTGTCATCCACTGTCTCGGTGCCGTCGAACTAATGACGCGGTGTTAGGAGAATCATTAATGCGCTCGATTTTATTGGCAATTATTCTGTCACTCGCCGGAGCGTCGCTGGCGGTGGCGCAGGAATCGTACAGCGGAGATGCTGCCGCGGCTTACCAATGGGTGCACTCCAACGCGGGGCCCGGGCAGTGCGGCTGCTTTGGTCTGAATGGCGGCGGCCTTTCGGGATCGTGGAACTTTCGCGGTCCATGGTCGCTGGTAACGGACATCAGTGCCCAGGTTACGAACGGTGCGCCAACCACAGGAAGCTCTTTGACGCTATCCTCGTATTTGGCCGGAGCGCGCTACAGACTTCCACAGCCCTGGCTGCACGGAGCTCACAAGCCGCAGCCTTTCGCGCAACTGTTGATTGGCGCGGCGCATGCCGGCGGAGGAGTTGCAGGCATCGGCGATGCCTCTTTCGGATTTGCCAGCCGCGTGGGTGGCGGCGTCGACGTGCCGGTAAATCCGCACTTCGCGGTGCGCGTCATTCAGCTCGATTACTACCTGACCCATTTCGCGAATTACACCAACGACCACCAAAACAATCTTTTGGTGGGAGCCGGCGTGGTGTTTCGCTGGTCGCGGCAAAAATAGTTCTCAACGGCAGGCGGGACAAAAGATGATTGTGTTCACCAATCGATCCGTTGGATTCCAGAAACCACATCGAAGTGTTGATCACGGCTCAACAGCGGTAGGTCGTGTTGCCGGCAGAGCGCCGCAATCCAAACATCATTCATTGGAATCGGTTTTCCAATTTGCTTGAGGGCTAGCCGAATCGCTGCGTAATGGCGCGCGGTCTCGTCGGTAATGTCTAGCACGCTACTTTGGATGATCAACTGATTCAGCCAGTGATTATAATCAGTTGCGTGCCGGGATTGCGCGATCCCAAACCGATATTCCCCGATCGTCACAACTGGCAACGCCAACCCCTGAACGCCCACGAGAATTTCCATAATCGCGGGTGCTGATTCTGCGAAGTCGGAAACGGCATTGGTATCCAATATAAGGTGCGGAATCAACGGACTGCTCTTACTTCCACATTTCCGGCTCGATCCGCTCGAATTCGTCCTCGATGATGTTATTGATGCGCGCATTCTCCTTGCGCAGGTGCTTCAGTTTGCCGACGAGTTTCATCCAGGGTTGTTTGCCGGGAGCGGGAGCTGCCTTTAACTTGTCCTCGACCGCCTCGGTTACGAATTGCCGCAGGGGAATACCGCGCTCAGCCGCTTTCGATTTCGCACGGCGGAAGATGGCATCGGGAATTTCCAGCGTAGTCTTCACAATGCAATACTCCTATATTTATGGGAGTGGGCGCAAATCAAAATTCTAGAGCGTAATGGATCTAAACCTCAGTTTTTTGAGATTTTTTCTTTCACTATAACCAAATCCCACGGCGCCAACGTCGTGTTCTGCCCTTGCGCTATGGATTGGCCCGTCAGCAGATCGGCGCCGCTAACGTAGGTATACGTAAATGTCGCGGGCGCACCGGAATAGTTAAGGTAGTAGTGCAGCCTCCGGCCATCCTGGCCGATTCCGTGTTTCACGCGGACGCTTGCTGGAAGCTGCTGATCCGGTCCGGCGAGGCCCACGCCGCGAAACGCATCCAAAACGACCGCCCGCTGCAGCTTATCCGAGAGCAAGGTGCCTTCGTAAACCAGCGTTCCCGCACCGAAGGCGTTCGATGTAATGGCCGGCCACCGCCCGAAAAAAGAATGGTCGTAAACCGCCAGTGGCTTTGCCGTTTCCAGTTGCAGAAACTCCGCCCACGTACTGACTTTGTTTTCTTCGCCAACGTGAAAGGGATCGCCCTTCAGCGCCAGCGGCTGCTCCAGATTGGAAAACTCCTGATACGTGAATCCCACAGCCTGCCGCAGCGGTCCGGGCGCGAGCTCCCAACGAACCGCGGAATTCTCGTTCGTGAAGCCGCTCTTGAAAGTCATCAAGACGTGACCGCCGTTGTGTACATAGTCCGCGATTTTCTTCAAAAGTGCGTCGTCCGCAACGTACAGGCACGGAACGATCAGTAGCTTGTACTGCGCCAGCTCTGCGCTGCTAACGTTTGGAAAAACAAAATCCGCGCCGACGTTGGCATCGTAAAGCGCACGGTGCAGTTGCGTAACAACGCTGTTGTACGTTCCAGCCGCTTTGCCCGGCACCCACCCGCTCTCCGTGTTCCGCACTATAGGCATGAAACTGATAGCGTTCGCTGAGTCTAGGCTGTACAGAATGGCCACGGAATTCTGAATCTTCATATTGGCAAGTTCTGGGCCGATCTTCTGCAGTTCGTGTGCCACGCGCGTCACTTCTGCGTACGCGCGATTCGGTTGCAGGTCGTGGCTGAGCACGCCCTTCCAGTAGGTTTCCTGCCCAGCGTGAATGGAGTGCCAATGCCAGTACTCCACCATGTTGGCCCCGCTCGATACGTGCGTATAAACGTCCAGACGCAACTGACCATCGTACGGCGGGAACTGCCCCGCGGAATCCCAACCCAGCGTCTGCGCATTCGTTTCCGTGACTAAATAATTGGTGTGCTTGAGAGAGCGCGAAAA
Organism: uncultured Acidobacteriota bacterium; assembly: GCA_963838265.1. Classification (GTDB taxonomy): domain Bacteria; phylum Acidobacteriota; class Terriglobia; order Acidiferrales; family UBA7541; genus Acidiferrum. The sequence goes on along the minus strand of CAWIQN010000011.1, from coordinate 147,766 downwards.
ATCACCCTGCAGCGCTTGCCACGCCCCGTCGAGATGCTCCTGGGTCCCGTGATACGGATTATTTGCGACTACATCCAGCACCGCGGCCACGGCCGGTTCATTGACGTCCGGCCGCATCATGCTGCCGAAATCCTGCGTCACGAATTGATCCGCGCGGCGATACTTGCGCACCAGTTCAGCCTGCGACGTCAAAAAATTGGTAACGCGGATTTGCTGCCAGCGCGTCCATTCGAGTTTGTAACTCGTGCTGGTGGCGTTGTCCCGCGTGGGCATGTCGGCCCAGTCGTTCACGTCCTCGCCCCAATAGTTCAGGAACCATGCTTTATCGAGCGCATCCGTAGTGCCGAACTTTTTCTTGAGGTGCTCCACGAATCCCGCAAAAACGTCTGCGTTCGACGCTCCGTAGGAGCTTGTTTCGTTGTCGATCTGCCAGCCGATTACCGTCGGATTATTTTTGTAGTGCTGCACCAGATTGCTGATCACGCGTTCTGCGTAAAAGCGAAACTGCGGATTGTCGAAATCCATGTTCTGCCGCATCCCGTAGCCTACGAAAGCTCCGCCGAGCGGCCGCGCCAAAATCTCTGGATGCGCGTGCGCCATCCACGTCGGTATCGAATACGTCGGCGTGCCCATAATCACCTTGATGCCGGCCTTGCCCATGGCCTCCACCACGCGATCCATCCACGCATACTCAAATTTTCCGTCAGCCGGTTCCCACAAACTCCAGGTAGATTCGCCCATACGCACGACGGTGATGCCGGCGTTCTTCATCAACGCCACATCTTTTTCCAGCCGTCCGGGCTGCAAGTCCGCCGGCATATATTCGTTGTAGTAAGCAGCGCCATACAGAATCGTGGGCTGCGAGGATCCGAGTGCCGACGGCGGCGCTTGCGCAAACGCGGCGAAAGCCGCCAGCAACGCGGCTACGGCGACGCCCAATCGACAAATGGTTCGGAGTATCTTAGTGTGATGCCGTCGCATGAGTGACTCCTCGAGAGCCCTTGTATCCAGACAAGTGCGCATTCTATCCTGAACTCCCCAAACGATTGCATTTCCGAAACACTTGCTTCGTCCGAATGCAGGCAGGTTGCACAACCGGGAACGGCAGACCATCCAATTTGTCCGGCGCGTCGACAATGTGTTCCTTGATGCCTCCTCGTGACTTATCATAATTGTGCGACATCGAAGATAGAGGAATGTTCCGCTCGTGACCACGCGCTTTCGCGCCTTGCAGCACCGCAATTTTCAACTGTTTATCGGCGGGCAACTCGTCTCCCTTATTGGGACGTGGATGCAAACCACCGCGCAGCTTTGGCTGGTCTATAAGCTGACCAATTCCGCGGCCCTGTTGGGGCTTTACGGATTCGCGAATCAGATTCCCATTCTGCTGCTGGCGTCGGTCGGCGGGTACGTGGGCGACCGCTATAACCGTTTGTATGGCGTGATTGCCACCCAGACGGTCTCCATGATTTTGGCCTTTGTATTGGCCGCGCTGCAGCTGCGGCATATGTTGACCGAGTGGGAGATTATTCTGATCGCGTTTCTCGTCGGCATCGTGAATGCCTTCGACGTTCCGATCCGGCAATCTCTTTTTGTCCAGATGGTGGGCAAAGAAGATTTGCCCAACGCCATCGCCTTAAACTCTTCCATCTTTAACGGTGCGCGCGTCGTCGGCCCCGCGATTGCCGGCTTTGCCATCGCGTGGATTGGCGAGGGCTGGTGTTTCTTCCTGAATGGCGTCAGCTTTCTCGCAGTGATCGGCGCCCTGCTGGCGATGCGTGTAAGTCACGTCAAGCCGCATCCTGGCAAGGAATCGCCATGGCAGAGTTTCATTCAAGGATTTCGCTTCGCCATGGCCGACGTGCCGGTGCGTTCCGCGCTTTTGCTTTTGAGCGTGTTGAGCCTCTTCGGACTGCAATATTCCGTCTTCCTGCCGATTTTTGCGGACGGCATTTTGCACGGTGGCGCCAGAGGTATGGGATTTCTGATGAGCTCAGCCGGCGTCGGCGCGGTCATCGGCGCGTTGTATTTCGCCGGGCGCACTAGCTACACCGGATTGGCGCGCTGGATTGCTGGAACGTCCATGGTGTGCGCCATCGGCTTGGTGATTTTTTCGCAGTCGCGTTTTTTCCTTCTATCCGCCGCCGTAATTTTCCTCGTAGGCTTCGCCGCCACGGTGCAGATGGCTGCAACCAATACCATCGTGCAGAGCCGCGTCCCGGACGAGTTGCGCGGACGCGTGATGGCCGTCTACGCCACGATGTTCATGGGGGTGCAGCCTGTCGGCTCGCTCATCGCCGGCGGAGTGGCCAAGCATATCGGCGCGCCGTACACCCTGACGATTTTTGGTTTGCTAGTTCTGATAGCGAGCCTCTTCTTCTTCGCTCGCGTAGTACTGAAGCTAAACCAAACGTCTGCAGAATCCCCAGTCTCTGCAAACTAAGGCTTCAGTAGCACAGGCACTCTTGCCTGTGTGCGGTGGTAACCGCAGCAAAAACGCATCGCAGCAGCTGAACCTGAACCATCACCTGTAGCGCAGGGCGCTGGTTCTGAGCCCTGCGGCTCTTTCCGCGCCACGGATCACGAGAACCGCAGGATGCAAAATCAAGCGCCCCGCACCACAAGGGTTTCGCGTGAAGCCAATTAGGGGTTCATTCGATAAATCCAATTTGCCTTCTCGGAATTCACTAGCAACACCCCGTCGTTCACCATGGCGACAATCGCATCAACCTGCGCCCGCCTCGGAGACAGTGTGCAAACAGGATCCGTAGCCGCCACATCCCCCACCAACAAAAGCGCCTGGCAGCGGCAGCCGCCAAAATCCTGCTCGCGACGGTCGCAGGTCTTACAAGGCTGCTGCATCCAGTCCTGACCCCGGAATCTTTGAAACGCCTCGGATGTTTCCCAAATATCGCGAAGACTGCAACTCCTCACATCCTCGAAAGACAATCCAGGAATCACCCTGGCCGCGTGGCAAGGCAGCACCTCGCCGTTCGGCGTGATCAGCAAGAGTTTGTGCCCCCAACCGCCCATGCACGCCTTGGGATATTTGGCGTAGTAGTCCGGGACCACAAATTCCACGCGGATCTTTCCGAGCAAGCGCTCTCGCGCTTGCTCGAGTATTGCCAGTGAATCGTCCAGTTGTTTGCGGGTTGGCAGCAACGTGGCGCGATTTGCCAACGCCCATCCGTAGTACTGCACGTTGGCGAATTCCACGCGCGACGCACTAGATGCTTCGGTGATGGCCAGCATCTGCTCGAGTTGTTCGATGTTGCGGCGATGAATCACGAAGTTCAATGTGACCGCCACGCGCCGCGACTTCAGCCAGTCGAGCACGCGTAATTTGTGCGCATGCGTTTTGCTGCCAGAGACTTCTTCAGCCATTTCGGCCGTCGCGCCTTGAAAGCTGAGCTGGAAATGGTCGAGCCCAGCGGCCACCAGCGCGTCGAGCCGTGCTTCATCAAGCGGCAATCCCGATGTGATCAGGTTCACGTACAAGCCAGCGGCACGGGCAGCGCGAACCAATTCAACGATATCCGTGCGCGCCAGTGGCTCGCCACCCGTTAGATCCGCTTGCAGCACGCCGAGATCGGCGGCTTCACGAAATACGCGCGTCCAGTCGTCCGCGGAGAGTTCCGTTGCGCGGGATTGCAGTTCTTGTGGATTCGAACAGTACACGCAGTGCAGCGGACAGCGATGCGTCAGCTCGGCGATCAGTGCCAGCGGATTGGGTGTAGAAGACATGCTCTGCCGCTCCCTTGAAGTAGCACGGACTTCAGTCTGTGCGCTGCGTTGCCCGGATTAATAAATTTCGCGGAACTATCGATACTACGTCTGTGGAGATCTGCATCGTGGGCCGCACCGCGACAGACTGAAGTCTGTGCTACTGAAAATCCAAGGCGCGTTGATTGTGCAGCAGTTTTAGATACCCGAGGATGTCTTGCGCCACTTTTTCCGGTACGGCTTTGCTGTAGATTTTCTGCAGCTCGCTGATGATTTGCTCCACGGTGTGCTGGCCATCGCAGCGTTCGATGATTTCGAGACTCGGGCCTTGCAGCCGCAACGCGCGCTCGGGCATCAGCAGCGTGCGCGGCTCTTTGCCATCGCTGTTCAGGCGGCAGCCAGGCGCCAGCCGCGGCTTACTTTGCGGATCGAGTGTCGCGGATGTGTCGGTCATCAGAGATCGCTCGGGCGGAAGGCGCCGGGCGGCGGCCATCCGGGATTTACATACGCGTAGTAAAGCGCGTCGAGTTGCGCCCACAGAATATCGCATTTGGCGCGCAGCGCGGCATACGCCAAATCCTGGTCGTCGCGCGTCCGCGCGTGTTTCACCACCCAATTCAACGCAAAGTCGGAATCTTCCGTCGCTTGCGTCAAGCGCCCGCTGAAATAATCCAAACCGCTGGCGAGCCACGGATAATGTTGCTTCAAGCGATCGAGCCGCAAGGAAATCAGCTGCTTGGAAAAAAGTTCCGTCAGCGAAGACGCCACCGCTTCCAGATGCGTGTGCGTGGAAACGAAGTGAATGTAAGCATCCACCGCAAAACGCGTGGCCGGCAAAATGCCTTCGCCGCGCACCGCCTGCATCCGCGGCAGGCCAGTGGCTTCGACCAGCTTCAGCCATTTCGCAATACCCCCGGGATTTCCGGCGTCGCCATCGTGGTCGACGATGCGTTTTCGCCACGCCACACGAAACCCCGGATCCTCGCTGCGCGCCAGAATGGCCGCGTCTTTCATCGGAATGTGGCTCTGATAGTAGTAACGATTGAGCGCCCAGGCCTGCAGCTGACCGCGTGTCAGCTTACCTTCGTGCATCATGGTGTGAAAGGGATGCTGGTGATGATAGCGCTCTTCGCCGATGGTGTGGAAACCAGCGACAAACTCCGGTTCCGGGAGCGCGTGTCTTTCCACGATATTGTTCACAGTTGCAGCTCCATGCCATCGTAGGCGATTTCGAAGCCCGCTTCCAGCACGGCGCGGTGCTCCGCGCTGTCCTCGTCAAGGATGGGATTGGTGTTGTTCATGTGAAGCAAAATTTTTCTGGCCTTCGACGACTTCGGGAACTGCTCGAGCAAGCCGCCGGGTCCGGAAAGCGGCAAGTGGCCGATTTCGCGCGCGGTCTTATTGCTGCGGCCGGTGTGCATCAATTCCGTATCACTCCAAAACGTCCCATCCAGGAGCACCACGTCGCTGGAGGCGGCCCACTCTTTCCAGCCGGTGTTGCGGTTGGGCAGCGTGGGCGCCACAAAGAGGCGTTTCCCGCAGTGATCAAAGAGCAATCCAATGACCGCTTCGTCGGCAGGCAACGCCGCGCGCAGCTTTCCGCTGACGTAGTCAGGGTACTCTCCGCCCAGCGGGACCGCGCGCGTATAGAGCAGTGGCGGCCCTTCGGGATTGTGGTGCTTGGCGGTATCCACAGCAGCGGCAAGCTCCAGCGGGACCCACTCGACGGGCGGCGCGGCCCGTCCGAGGACGCGAAACATTGAGTTTTCCTCTGCGACGATGCGGCGCACCGCCGGCGTCGAAAGCACGCGAAAGCCCTGGAATTCGCGCAAGTGCAGCAGGCCCATCAGGGAATCTACGTCGGCGCTGGGGATGTACACCTCGCGAATGGAGGTGGAGCTGTTGCCGTCAGGGAAGGGCCGCAGTTCCTTGGTGGCGAGGATTTGCGAACGCAGGTCCGGCGAAGCGTTGATTAGCGTCCAGTATCTCCGGTGGGCGTATTCGGGGTTGGCTTCGATGGCGATCTGCGTTTGCGTGCGCGCCACGCCGTGAAATTTGCCGTCCCGAAAGCGGCGACAATTTGGACAGGCGCAGTTCCATTGCGGAAAGCCGCCACCTGCCGCGGAGCCTAGAATTTTGATTCGCATGAAAGGTCGTTGTTGGGTGACACGCTAATGAGAGGGTAGCAGGGCCGGTGAGACGGTTGCCACAGGCGAGGGGGGCGCCTGTCCTGAGAGCTAGCGACTAAGTATCCGAATACGGACGCAAACGCCGGCAGCGACTAGAGTTCGGCGTTGGCGTACGAACTGATTTCGCAGCTGAGGTCGATCTCTTCGTGCGTCGGGGTAGTCCATTCCATGGCAGCGCTCCTCAGGAAAACGGCTGGTGCAGCAGGGAAAGTATAGCATGAGGGAGCAGGCATGCGGGGACAACGGCGTCCGCCTCAGAAGGCGGCCGCTACAGAGGCGCGTTGGAGAAAGGCGCGTCGGGGAGGGTGGATAAGTTTAGTTGATTTTCCCAGCGGGCTACTACGGCGCAGGCCAGGCAGTTGCCGATTACGTTTACGGCGGTGCGGGCCATGTCGATCAGGGCGTCGATGCCCAGGATTATGAAAATTGGTTCGGTGGGGAGGTGGAAGGTGGCGGCGGTGGCTAAGAGGACTACCAGGACGGCGCGGGGGACGCCGGCTACGCCTTTGCTGGTTAGCATCAGCGTGAAGACCATCAGCAGCTGCTCCGGCCAGGTGAGGTGCATGCCCGCGGCTTGGGCCACGAAGATGGAGGCCAGCGCGAGATAGAGCGTGGAGCCGTCCAGATTGAAGCTGTAGCCGGCGGGAATCACGAAGGCCACGATCTGGCGCGGGACGCCGAAGGCTTCCATGCACTCCATGGCGCGGGGGAGCGCGGCCTCGGAGGTGCTGGTGGCGAACGCGATGGTGGCGGGCTCGGCGACGGCGCGCAGCAAGCGCGCCAGCGGCAGGCGTGCAAAAAACGCGATGGGCAAGAGAACGACAAGCAGAAACGCCGCGAGCGCCCCGTAGGCGGTCAGCAAAAGTTTTCCCAGCGGGAGGAGCACGCTCATACCCATGTGGCCCACGGTGTAAGCCATGGCGGCTCCCACGCCAATGGGCGCGTAATACATCACGATATTTGTGAACTTAAACATGGTCTGCGCCAGGGATTCGGCGAAACGCAGAATGGGCGCGCGGGTGGGCTCGGGCACGCGCGTCAGGGCGATGGCGAAAAGAATCGCGAAGACCGCGACCTGCAGAATTTGATTTTCCGCGGCGGACTTCACAATATTTTCCGGGAAGACGTGCAAAATAAAATCGTCCCAGCGAAGCGGCGCCACGGGTGGCTGGGCGGTGCTGGGCAATAGCTGGATTTGCGCGGCCGACGGCGACATCGCCAAGCCCTCGCCGGCGCGGCTCAGGTTGATGGCGGCGACGCCGATGAAAAGCGCGACGGTGGTGACGATTTCAAAATAGATCAGGCTCTTGATGCCGATGCGACCTACGGCGCGCAGGTCGCCGTGACCCGCGATACCGGTGATGAGCGTGGCCAGGATGAGTGGGGCGACGATGACCTTGATCAAGCGCAGAAAAATGTCGCTCAAGAAGCGCAGGCGTTCGGCGAAGTACGGATGGTCCAGGCCGATTTCGAGTCCGAGCAGCATGGCGAAGAAGATCCAGAGGGTGAGCGACCGTTGACGGACAGCTGCGACTGCCAGCAGAAGCAGCGCGGTGTCGCGGACAAGCGCCGGCCAGGTGTGCCCGGGCGTTAGAATTTGCAGCGCCGCGCCAGTCAGAAACAGGAACACGCCCGCGGCGAGCAGCGCGAGATTGTTGCTGGGCGTTTTTTTGTTTTGCAGTGCGCTGGAGTGTTCGGCCATTCGCGAGTCGCCATACGGCGAGCGATGCGCATCATATAACGCTTCACGGAAAGCGCGAACAGAGCGTTTTTTTCTGGTGGTTGGCCAGTTTTCGCTTAGCGTTTATCAGATACTTGAAAAGGAATAAATGACTTTGTTCTGATGTGAAGGCATCATAGAATTCGCTTTGGGAAGTGCGAGTCGATTTCTGATTATGGCGCACGCATTCGGATTCATTTGCAGGGCCTCGCTGGCGAGCATGTGCCTCCTGTCCACCCTTTCCGGTCAAACCGCCCAGCATCCAAGCGAGTCTGCCAGCGGCCTCGCTGAGCAGTTCGCGAACACGACGGTATTCTGGAAACAACTTGAGGTGGCCAAGAAGATCGTCGCGCTTCAGGATAAGAGCGTGCTTCAACAGCTCGAACCCTGGCTTAGTAACGAGGACATGCACCTGAGAGGCAATGCGGCGTTCATTTTCGCAAGCCTTGGCGATGACCGCGGCTTTCAGGTTATCAACTCCATTCTGGAGGACCGCTCGACTAAACGGGCAGTATTCGAGGGCGACAGCACAGGCCACCCGAGCCCAAGGCTACAAATTCGTGATGACCGTTATTACGCCGTACACCTTTTTGGGGACCTGAAGGACTCGCGAGCAGTGCCCATTCTGGTTCCCTTATTAAAAGACCAAGAGGTCAATTGGATTGTCCCTTGGTCCTTGGGAGAAATTGGCGACAAATCAGCGATTCCTCCTTTGATTGAAACACTAAGGGACAACAGTCCCGATATGCGAGTCCTAGCTATCTACGCTCTCGAAAAACTCAATGCTCAGGAAGCATTGCCGCAACTCCGCGCTTTACTCGATGATGATGAAAAGACTCATTTCGATGGCCTCGGCACGGTTGCCGAAGCAGCTAGGGCCGCGATAGTCACTTTAAGAGAGGCTCCGCGATAGGCCCCGGTAAAGCGTTACCGGCAACTGACCGCCGTTTTCTTGGCGACTTGCTCGCAGGCTCCCTCGGCTGCAATCGTTCCGAAATGCCGACGCTCAAGCAATTTGAATGCTCACGCTGCCCCAGCTTCGACGAAACAACCGACTGTTTCTTTTCCGGTCAACTCGCGCCCCCAGACGGTAACCGAGAACCTTAATTGGACGCTAGTACCTGCGATATGGGATCACGCATCCTAAACCATGCCAAGGGAATTAGATGACTGAATCACAGCAGCAGAGGGAGATTAACGTGGCGAATGAAACGGCAAAGATTGTGCGCTTTCATGCTTTAGGTGGGCCTGAAGTATTGAAGATTGAAGAAGAGCCAATTCCCGAGCCTGGGAAAGGCGAAGTTCGTCTGGACGTGAAAGCGATTGGGCTGAATCGTGCCGAGGTGATGTTCCGCAGCGGGCAATATCTGGAGTCCGCCGTGCTGCCCTCGAAGCTCGGCTACGAGGCGGCGGGTGTGGTGGCGGCGGTGGGCCCGGATGTGGACACGCGCTGGCTTGGAAAAAAGGTCAGCACGCTTCCGGCATTCCTGATGACGAACTATGGGGTTTATGGAGAAGTGGCGATTGTTCCGGTCAGTGCGCTGGCGGTCTATCCGGAAAAGCTGACGCCGGAGGAGGGCACGTCAATCTGGATGCAATATCTGACCGCCTACGGCGCATTGATTGCCCATGCGCAGATCACGAAAGGCGACTTCGTGATCATCACGGCGGCCAGCAGCAGCGTGGGAATTGCCGCGATCGAAATGGTGAAGGCGGAAGGCGCGATCAGCATTGCCACCACGCGATCATCGAAGAAAAAAGCCACGCTGCGAGAAGTGGGAGCAGACCACGTGATTGCCACCGCGGAAGAGAGTTTTCTCGCGCGGGTTAAGGAGATCACTAGTGGCAATGGTGCTCGCGTGACGTTCGATCCCATTGGTGGCAAAGGCATCGAGTTACTGGCGCAGGCGGCGGCTCTTGGCGGAACCATCTTCGAATATGGCGCGCTGGCGCCAGAGCCAACGCCGTTTCCTCTGTTTACCGCGCTGGGCAAAGGGCTCTCGATTCGCGGCTACACCCTGCGAGAGGTACTTTCTGTTCCGCAGTTGAAGGCCAAGGCGGTGCAGTATGTTTTCGATCATGTGCAGGCCGGCCACTTCAAGCCGCGCATCGACAAGGTGTTTCCGTTTGCGCAAATCGTGGAGTCGCACCGCTACATGGAATCGAACGAGCAGATTGGGAAGATTGTTGTGACGGTGTAGCAACGGCGCGTTTAATGCGATGAATCGTTGGACTTGCACGTCCGGTCGGGCGGGTTTCCAGTTTTCTGTGTATAGAGCGCGTCGATTTGGCACACAACTACCCTAACGTCCCGCGGCATCGCTTCCCGAGGCATGCCGCTGTACCAAGGGTTCAACAAGGTAAATTTGAGGGAACCTGTTTTGGCGTTCATACGAACTTCGAGTTCGCTCGACGTATCAATGTCAATGTAATACGGTCCCATCCTCTCTCGAAATTTGCTGTAATCAATCCCATTCAAGGTGTCCCGAACCTTCGACACTACGTCGGCGCTTACAGAACCCGTTTGGCGCTCCAAGCGGTTCGACGGCGTCCACTTGTCCCATTCAATTTTGCCATCTTCCGTGAGACGCAGAAGCAGGCGCTTATCGACGTAATTGCCGATACCGCGATGTGTATTGGTTGCTTCAAGTATGACGACTGGAGGAGCGGACGCTGGCGGGACGACAGAAGCCATTACGCAGGCACCGCTGATGCACGTTAAGATCGCGAAAGCGTAATGGACACCGCGCGGCATCGGTGAGCTCAAGATACCATGGCTGAACGTAATCGCGGGTCACGCTTTTTTTCGCCGCAACTTGCTCGCCGCTTCCTGCGGCTGGTATCGTTCGGAAATGCCAACGATCCAGCAATTTGAATGTTCACGTTGCCACATTTATGTTCCGGCGGATAAGCCGCAGACGGTTTGTCCCACGTGTGCGGGAGCTTTGTACGTGTGCTATGACCTTTCCGCGGCGCGCGGAATCAATGGACGAAACGCTATTGCGAAAGACGCCGCGCAATCGCCGTGGGCGGGCATGTGGCGTTATCGCTCGGTGCTGCCGCAGGTAACACCGGTGACGCTGGGTGAAGGCTGGACGCCGATGTTGCGCAGCAAGCGCTACCCCGGCGTCTACGTGAAAGAAGAGGGCGCGAATCCTACGGGGAGTTTCAAGGCGCGCGGGCTGGCGCTGGCGGTGACCATGGCGCGGCACCTGGGATTGCGCAAATTGGCGGTCCCTTCGGCGGGGAATGCCGCAGGAGCGTTGGCGGCGTACGCGGCGGCGGCGGGAATCGAAGCCAACATTTTTATGCCGAAGGATGTTCCGTTCGCGAATTATCTGGAAGCCATTTTGTATGGCGCAAACGTGACGCTGGTGGATGGCTTGATTTCCGATTGCGGACGCATGGTGGCGGAGCGCAAAGAGAAAGAGGGCTGGTTCGATATTTCCACGTTGAAAGAGCCGTTTCGTATCGAAGGCAAAAAAACGATGGGGTACGAACTGGTCGAGCAGCTGGGCTGGGAATATCCCGACGCGGTTTTTTATCCGACGGGCGGTGGCGTGGGATTGATTGGCATGTGGAAAGCGTTCATCGAGATGGAGGAACTGGGCTGGGTGCGGCCCGGGAAGCGGCCGCGGATGATCGCGGTGCAGTCCGCGGGATGCGCGCCGGTGGTGCGCGCGTTTGAAGCGGAAGCGGCGGCCAGCACGATGTGGGAAAACGCGGCGACGTTTGCGTCTGGCTTGCGTGTGCCGAAACCTTATGGCGATTACATCATGCTGCAGATTTTGGAGGAGTCCGACGGGATCGCGCTGGCTTTTTCCGACGAGAAGATTTTGGAGTCGCTGAAAGATTGGGCGCGCCACGAGGGGATTTTTCTCTCGCCGGAGGGCGCGGCGGCAACTGCGGCGTACGACCATCTGCTGGCGATCGGGGAATTAACGTTGGAGGATCGCGTGGTGCTGTTCAACACCGGAGCGGGGCTGAAGTATACGGATGTTACGGCGGAGGCCATGGGGCTGCGAAGGCCGTAGGGGGGATCGATCGCGCGGCGGGAAAATATGGTTCCGGGACGTGGACTCGAACCACGATACTCAGCTCCAAAGGCTGATGTCCTACCAATTAGACGATCCCGGAATAGGTTAGAGCCAGATAAGTTTAGCAGAGGAAGAATCGGTTCGCACGCAGAGTGCGGTGCCGAAGCCACGGCTGCGCCTTGGCAAAGGCTAGGGCGGCGAGACGGACAGACGCACAACCGCACAGCCAAGATTGGCTGTGCCACAAAACCATAGGACCGGCCCACAAAAGAAGATTCTTTTTCGCGAGGTGTTTAGCGCGCGCTGGAAATGGTTTGCACGCTAGAGCGGACCAGGGCGGGGCGGTTCGCGGTACGCGGGCGGCGGACGCGTTTCCTGCTGCGTTCGCCATAGGTCCATTGAAAAAGCGCGTAGAGCAGAAAATCCAATCCGAGAATGCTGAGCGCTAGAAAGAGGGTGAGGGTCATATCGTGATCACGTCCCGCTGGAGCGACGCGCGCATCTTGTGCGGACGTCTTAAGTAAACGACGAAATATTAGAGGCGGGGACGGCAGAAAGTCCTGAGAAGTTCGTGAGGAAATTGTTAGGAAAAACGTTGCTAGATGTTAGTGCGTCGCCGGAGGCGTGTTGCGGGCCTTATGGTTTCCTATCAAATCGGTCGGGACTTCTTCACGGGGGGTTTTCTACGATTTGAGTGCAGGGAAGCGGTTGCACAAAGGGGCGGCAGAAAGCGTCCGCCTCCCCTCGTAGGTCGGAGTAAATCCTTCCTACGTCGGGGCAAGCAGAAGGCGGCCGCTGCAGTAACGAGGAGACCCCGATGGGTGGAGATTTACATAGCGTTCAGCAGGAAGTGCCGGGTAATTGCGGGATGTGCGGGCAGGCGACGGAATTGTTCGAACTGCCGGGCAGGGCGGAGAAGTTGTGTCTAGCATGCAGCGCGGACTTGGCCACGGCGGTGGTGTTGCGCACGGAGATCGATAGCGCGACCTGGGCCGGGCAGGACGCCGGGGATCTGGCGGCGGAGTTTGCCGAGCTGGGCAGACAGATGCTGACGCGCGCGCAATCCGCGGATGCGCTGGGGAGTTGGTGATCGCGATCGCCGCTCAGCGAGGGTGACGGATGCCCTAGCACATCGTATCCCCCTGAGGTTCAGGCAGTCGCCGCTTGAACGCACTGCAACATCCGCAGGGGGATACGATGCGACAGGGCTCTTCCACGCCCGGCGAGGGTGTGCGCGCGGAATCAGTTTCTGCTAGATTGTTAGGGTTGCTTCCACGTGCTTTTCCCTTGGAGAAGCGAGCGTGTGGAGAGGTGGCCGAGCGGTTTAAGGCGCACGCTTGGAAAGCGTGTGTAGGTTAACCCCTACCGTGGGTTCGAATCCCACCCTCTCCGCCATAAAATTCACAAAACGAAAAACGACAGAGTCACGATGCCGGACAGTCTTGTCCGCATGGCGGTCCGTATCGCGAATCATTGGGCAAAGACTTCGTTTCGCGGGCGACTTCGTGAGCAGTTCGACGCTAGGCGGTTCGGCGCGAGGCGCCGGAATGCTGCGGTTTATGCTCGGGAATTTCAGACATTTTGGCGCTCGATCGCACGCCACCCAATTCTAGGAGGCGCGCGACCATCGCGGCACGGGAACCGACTCCCAATTTGGCGAACACCCTGCGAAGGTGCGTACAAACAGTCCAGGAGCTGATGTTCAGGACGCCGGCTATAACTTTGTTCGGATGACCTTGCGCCACCATGCGCACGATTTCTTTCTCACGTGGGCTGAGCGCGACCTGGGAATGCGTTGACTTCGGCGCGCGCACCAAGAAGTAGCGGAATCCATCAATCTCGGCGTCGATGACCACTTCATCCGATTCTTGCGCCGCTCCGCCGAGAGATTGTTTGTCACTGGAACCGCCGGTCGGAAGGTGGGAAATCAAAGCTCTAAACAATTCTTCAGGGGTGGGTTCCGACGCGCGGTGGGCGGGGCCAGAGGTTCGGTTCGCTAGTGGGATGTGGGGGCGCATCATCCGCTTTCGATACTCTGAGGAGCAACATCAGGGGCAGGGAGAGTAAGCCTACAAGCACACAACGCAATACGCAATGTTACTTACGTTCTGGTACGGCCCCTTTACAGAGTGTTTCTGTTTAGTGTCTCTTCTCGCCAATTCGTTTCACCCTATGGCGATGTTTTTCGTTTCCCCGCGCGACAACTGCGGGAAGAACCATTGCCAAGGGAGGTAGGTCTCCGTCAAACAGGCCCGTTAGAACGAATATGTTACGCAGGAACGCCTTCATCGCTAGTAACTCTTCTGAGTGACACCAAGTTGGCGGAGCATATTTCGCCTCCCCGGCTTTGCTTCCCCCGTTTTGCTTCCCCCGTTTTGCTTCCCATAATCTGCTTCCTCTAATCAGCTTCCCTTGATTTCCTTCCCTTTGACTTGCTTCGCTCATTCCCATTCCCCGGCGCAGGTTGCCTCGCACAAGCTCATCGATTGGAACGACGTTTGAATGCGCGACCACGCTCGGGTCACCTACAAAATGCGACTAGCGCGTCCTGCGCGCCGAGCATATTACCTGGTGCGACTCGGGCAACTTTAAGGGAGGGCGAACATGGCGAACAGCTATGAGGCCGCGTTGGACAAAGAGCTCGCTCACGAATACGAGAGCGAAGAGGAACTTGAGTGGGAAAGCCATGAGGGTGGCGCCGAAGGCGAAGGCATCATGGGCGCTATCGGCAACGTTCTCGGCGGTCTCTTAGGCGAGGGCGAAAGCGAGGACGAGAGCGAGGACGAGTTCGAGCAGCACGAGCTGCATGAACTCCATGAAGCGCACGAATCCCACGAATTCGAGGACGAAGGCGAATTCGAGTGGGAATCGCATGAGGGTGGCGCCGAAAGCGAAGGAATTCTGGGCAGCATCGGCAACGTTCTCGGCGGCTTGCTCGGCGAAGGCGAAGAGGAATCGCACGAGTTTGAAGAAGAGTCGCATGAGTTCGAAGAGGAGTCTCACGAACTCCACGAGATGCACGAATTTGAAGGCTCGCACGAAGCCGGCGAACAATTCTTCGGCGGCTTAGCGCGCCGTATCGGGCGCTTCGTTAAGAAGGCCGCGCCGCTGTTGAAGAGTATCGCCAAAGTAGCGGCTCCGATGGTGGGCACGGCTATTGGTGGTCCGTTTGGCGCGGTGCTCGGCAAGGTGGCCTCCTCAGCGCTCGGCGAAGGCGAATACGAACAGCACGAATTCGAAGCCGAAATGGAAGGCGAATTCGAATCGCACGAGGCCTCGCACGAAGTGGCGCACGAGATCGCCTACCACGAGACCACACAACACGAAGCACTGGCCGAAGTGATGGCCGAAGCCGCCGCCACGGAATCGCACGAAGGCGAGGCTGAAGCCATGGCCGGAGCCTCAGCGATGACCACGATGTCGCCGGCGGATCGCCGCGCGCTGCGCAGAATTCTTCCTCACATGGTGCGCGGGGTAGCCATTCTCACGCGCATCTTGCGCCGCCGCCGCATCTCGCGCCCGGCCGTGCGCGCCATCCCGACCATCGTGCGCCGCTCCGTCAGCACGTTGAAGCGCCGCGCTGCCGCCGGCAAACCGGTCACCCGTCGCGCCGCCGGACGCGCTATGGCGACGCAAGTTCGCCGCGTGCTCGGCAACCCCGCGGCGTGCACTGCGGCCATTGCCCAGAACGTGCGAGCCAGCCGTGTAATGTCCCGGCGTCGTCCAAGCGCACGCAAAATTCGGGGCTGATCCAAGCAAATCGTTTTCAAGCCAACTGGCTACGGAGAAAAACTGATGGCTACACCTGCGTATGAATACGAATTCGAAGCTTTGCCGGAGTTGGAATCGGAATCCTTTGGAGAGTCTTCTCACGAGTCTCTCCACGAGCTGAGCCCGATTCGCAGGGTCTACCCGGACGCCATGATGGAGCACATGGCGCACGAGGTAGCGGAAGCGGAAAGCGAGCAGGAGGCCGCGGAAGGATTCCTGCCGTTGATCCCGCTGGTGGCCTCGAAGCTGCTGCCGCTGGCCGCGAAGGCCTTGCCAAAAGTGGCCAAGCTGCTGCCGAAGATTACGCGCACGGTGAACCACGTCACGCCGCAGCTTACTCGTGGGGTCTCGCAGATCACGCGCCAACTCTTTCGCAATCCGCACACCCGCCCGCTGGTGCGTACCATCCCCAGCATCGCGCGGCGAACCGTGGCGCACATTGCACGCCAGGCGGCGTCAGGGCACACGGTAACGCCACAAGCGGCGGTGCGCATGTTGGCGAATCAGATGCGCACGGTACTGCGCAATCCCAAACACCGTGCGTTGGCGGTACGCCGCTCACACACGCTGGACCGCCAGGCGCATCGCATCGTCGGTACTCCGGCTCCCGCGGCCCCGACGGTGACCAGCACCACCGTCTCAGCAACACCTCACTGCAGTTGCGGTCGCACGCTATCCCACGCGCACACACGTATCGCCGCGCCTTGCTGCCGGCTGTGCGGACAGTTGGTAAGGTAAGCCTCGATGGCCACCGCTTCCGAAATTCTCCCGCTGGAAGGGCCGCCGGAAGTCTCTCCGGCTCCCCAACCACCACGCCTTGCCGCATCTTCGAATGCGGAGGAAACCAGGAACGCGTGGATCGGGGCGCAGTCACTGAACCTGACGCGCCACGCGGCGGCTTTACAGCCCTTCAAGCGCGAGGAGTTCGGAACCGGCGCGGAAGTTCCCTCGGAGGCCCATATCCAGGCGGTGAACTCGTTGATCACCACGCTGCGCCGCGGATTAATCCAGATGTCGAAACAGGTTTCGCAGGCCACCAAAGCGGCGCTCGCGGAGCCGTCCACCAGCCACCTGCAGGAGTTGATGCAGCGCAAAAGCAAGGCGCACCATTGGGTGCAGGGCATCGAGCGCATCTGGGATTTTTATCTCGAACTCTTCGGCCAGCGGCAATCGAAATATGCCAATTGGCTCCTCAGCTGCGATCGCATTGCCATGGACTGCTATCAGGTTGCTTACATGGGTTTGGGTAAAGCGCGCTCGATACCGTATCCGCCGCCCTTCAGTTACATGCGCACGGGGTTTTCGCCGGCGACGTTTCGCCGCGGCATTCCCCTAACGCGCCTGGGCAAACAACTGAATCCTTTCCCACTGGTGCAATTGCCGTATCACCGGCTGATCAATCCCTGGACGCTCGGCGCGGTGCTGCACGAGGTCAGTCACAATCTGCAGAGCGATCTCGGATTGAGCCGCGACGTCCCTAAGGCCATCGCCATGCGCCTGCTCAAAGCCGGAATGAGCCGCAGGGTAGCCGCCACATGGACGCGATGGAATCGCGAAATGTTCGCGGACATGAGCGGATTGCTGCTCGGCGGACCGCAGTTCGTCGGCTCGTTAATGGATGTTGTTGGCCGCGCGCCGGAGACCACGGTTGCGTTCAGTCCGCGCGGACCGCACCCGACGCCGTATTTGCGGCCGCATATTAATTTTGAACTCTTGCGGCGCATCGGTTTCGCCGAGGAAGCGGATCACTACCGCAAGGTGTGGACCCGAACTTATCCGAGCGCGGCGGAAGGCGACATCCCGAAGGAAATTCTGGATACGTTTCCCGAAGCCAACAAGCTCGCGGTCGATACCGTTTGCTTCCGCCCGTTTCCATCATTGGGGAACAAGAGTCTGGCGCAGGTGATACGTTTCGAGCGCAAAGAGCACCAGATGATCGACGAGGCCGCGCGACGCCTGGCCGCCGGCATCGATCCAGGAATTATTCCGGCACGTTTTCTGATCGGCGCCACGCGGGTGGCTTTGGACAAGCGGTTGGCGCGGCCCGGCGTGATCATGCGGAATTTTTATCAAGAGCTGACGAGGAGATAGGTCATGGCGCTGGAAGCAGCCTTCGCGGATCTGACCGCCCAGCTTAATGGATTGCACGGGCTTCTCGAGGGACTCAGCCTGACCACGGGCGTGGACCGGTCCGAACGCGAAAGTCCCATGCTGGTGGACAGCATGCACGATAGCGTCGTCGAATTGCAGGACTGGCTAAAAAACGCGCTCGCCGAGGCCGTCAAGGCCGAGAAGGCCGTCGGCCCACGCATCGACCTGAATCGCGCGCGGCGGCAATTGGCCGCGTCGCAAGAAGCCTATCAACAGTTGTCCGAGGCGATTTCGGTGAACATGCTGCCCTATGACCGAGTCGCGGAGTTGCTGCAATTCGGAAAGGAAAACGGTTCGCAGTGGAGCAAATGGGCAAACACCGTGTGGCAGTGGCTTGAGAGGTTTCCCAATCAATTGCAGGCAGTGGCTCGAGCCTATTTTCGCGCCTGGCAGGAGCTCGCCGAGCGCGCCGGGAGCAGCGCGGTGTCGGTGCAATCGACGTCTATCGGGCAGCAAATCACCGCGAGGGCGCCGGCGGAAAAAGAGTATGAAGTTGAGGGTTTGACTTGAATCGCCGAACGCGTCGGGTTGTCACTGGCGCGGGAAGCATTGGACATAATCAGAAATCGAGCACGGCGCACCGGGAAGAAAAGTGAACCGGGGCGAAGGAGAACAATCATGGCGTTGACACTCAGCGATTGCAAAGCGACAACGAATTCGATCACGATTTTCTTCTCGGCGCCCGTAAACCAGCAGGGTGTTCTGGGCAATAGTGCGTTAAACCCATCGAACTATCAGGTCTGCGATCCCAATTTGCCTAATTTGTCCTCGCTTACGCCACTTCCCAATGTCGCGGGCGTAACACTGCAACCTGTGGGTCCGAACGCCGTTGCCATTTCGTTTCCGTCGAAGACCTTCAAACCGGGCGATCGGATTACCGTTGCCGTCTCCAACGTAGCAACGGTTCCTCCTGCCGCCGCCGCAGCGCTTCCGGCGGCACCGGGCCAAGCCATCGGCGCGGTGGTGGATGATAAGCCGCCATTGAAAATTGTGAATTGCGTCGCGACGCCCAACAGCGTTCTGGTTTTTTTCTCGGAGCAACTGGACATTCCTGGGCCCGCAGGAGCTAACAATCCAGGGGATCCCAATTTTCCAGGTACTTACGCCCTTCAACAACCCATTGGAACGGTCTTCGCACAAGCTGCCACCGCAACGTACGATTCGTTCGCCAAGGTAGCCGTGCTTCAGATGGCCGCCGCATCGCAGTTGACGAAGGGGCAATGGCTGGTCGTCATCGTTAATAACGTGACTTCGGGGGGCGTTCAAATCCAAAACGGCGGCAGCAATACATTCTCCACCCGCGTCAATGGCGACAGCGAAGTCGATGAAGCAGATGAGGCCGGACTTCGCCAGGCGCGCGCCGCTGAAGAGGGCGTCGCCTACCCGATGATGACCGAAGACGTGGGCTTGCCGCCTTCATCTTCCTACGGCACCACCGGCGGGGGCGGCGGAACTACTGGCGGCACCGGAGGCTCCGGCAGAATTTCCGCTGGTCCGGCCGCGACGCAGGCCATCTCGCAAGTGCTGGGCTGGAAGCTCAATGATAATGATCCGGTGGCCTTCGTCGGCGCACTCACGCAGTCGTTCACGCTCACCGAAGTGGACGGCCACACGCAGGCCACGTGGACGCCACGCAGCTACACCGTCCAGACCGATCTGGCCGGCGGCATCACCGGCGCCCAGGCCAGCATGTATGCTCGCGCGCAAGAAGCGCTCGATCAATCCGTACCACTACTCAACGGGCTGTACGCGCTGAATCCGGACGCCGATCAGGAAATGATCGACGCGCTCAAAGACATCATCCAAAGCCAATTCACCGAACTCGTAAACGAATTGGGCACGCTCGGCGGGCCGCGCCAGTTTCGCGTCAACCAATACTTCCATCTCCTGATCGACCTGCAGACGCAGGGCTCGCAGCTGCCTACGCTGTCCTCCGGCACCGAACCGGACACCATCAAGGGCAATCTCGGCCGCCTGCGCGATGAGCTTTCCGTCACGTCCACCAGCAAGTTCATCAACACCATCGACGACGAACAGGACATGACCAATTTCCGAATCCTGTCCGATTATCTGACTTCGCTGGCGCAGACCTGGATCAACAATTATCAGTTCTTCGGCCTCGACACCAAGCAGCCGTTCCTGGGCACCCAGCTGGTTCTGCTGTCTCGCCAGTTGTCGGTAATTTCGGACACCGTGAACGAAGTGCGCTTCACGCTGGATTCCGTGTTCATCAGTCAAGCCGAACGGCAAACGCTGCAGCTTGAATTCACCAGCGGCGATCCCGCGTTGTTCGTGGAAGATTTGCTGCAAATCTCGCAAGACTTTTCGCAGGTGGAAGGACCGCAGCTCATCCAGAATGCCGGCAAGCTGGGCGTGGGCGACGGCTTCCTGCCGGTGGTGCGCAATCTCCGCCGCCTGGTTCACGAAGCGCGCAATCCCGCGAACGCGCACAAACTTCCGGACGGCTTCCGCACCATTCGCGTGAGGAATGCGTTTGATGATCTGCACGATCAGTTTTTCGAACTGGAGCGCATGGCCGCAGGAGTGTCGCGGAAAACGCCTCCTCGTCCTTTCCAGGGCGGGCGGGCGCGGAGCAAGACACCCGGAAAGATCTAAGTTTCGAATCAGCACGGCTGCGCACCGCGATAAAGGCGCCAGTAACGCGGGAGAACGATCCGTATTCGAGAGCAGTTAACAGAGTGAACGAAGGAATTGCCTGCAAAGCTCTGGAATTTTGCGGGCGCATAGCAAGGGGGCGGACAAAATGGCCACGGAAAAAGATTATCAAAGCCTCTATGATCGAATTGCGGCTCTCCGCGAACAAGTCGCCAACAAGCTTTCGGCGGACTTGATCGCGAATCCGCAGCTCGCGGACGCCATTAACCAGCAGATCGATGATTTGCTGGCGTCGGTGGTAAACGCCGACGAAAAGGCCACGCCGCCGCCAGATAAAGGACTGGCGCAACTCGCCGGTATCGGTCCGGATGCGGGCAAGGATCTGGGCGTCACGCGCATCCCGCCGGGCGTCGAACCGTACGACGAGACCATCACCTCCGAGCGCATCATCGCCACGGGCGACGTCTACTACATTTATCAGCACGAAAAAATCGGTGTCTTCCGCGTGGTGCAGAAGCTGCAAGAACTATTCCGCGCCGGCACCGTTCGTCTCTCCGGCGGCCAGGGCGCCTATGCGCTGTATCAATTCGATCGCCGCGAAGTGCTACGCTACACGCAGCGCGATCGCCTCGCCGCATATCGCCGCGTATTCGGTTACGGCGGCGGACCCGTTCCTACCGGTTCGCGAGCCAACACCGACTTCCACAAACTCTTCGCGCATTTCATCCACCAGGTGACGCTCTTCTGGCGCGATAAGCGCATCTCCGATGTGATTCGCGAGCGCGCCTACGATCCCAGCTTCGGTTCCATCGCCATCGTGCGCCGCTCCGGTCTCGATCTGCGCAACAATTTGAAGTGGTTGTCCTTCGGCCACCTCAACGTGCTGCGCGTGGAAGTCATGCAACTTCTCGAAGAAGCCTTCAAAATTCTCAACTCCGACGACATCAAGCGCTTGTTTGGCGCGGACAACGCCTGGGACGTGGTGGAAGAAGTGTTGATTCGCTACTTCAACGAGCGCCTGGTTACCTCGCCCCGCCAGCGCATGGGCGTTACCGGACGCGAAGTTCTCCGTTGGCTGGCGCAACCGCACATTCTGCAGACCGCGCGTTCGCAGTTTGAAACGCTACTGCTCGAAATCGCGGAGTACTCGGAAGAGTGGCTCACCAGCGCGCAAGCCATGGGTCTTGCCGGTCGTCCCGCGACGGCTCGCGTGCTGCCCTGGACGCAATCGTCGCCCATCCCTCCGGGCGACCCGTCGAAGCAAGTAGCTGGCGTGGCCAGCCCGCGGCGGGCTCCAGCAAGAAGTCCCCGCGCGCATGAGTACGAGTACGAATATTAAGAAGCGCTCCGGCATTCCGCTCGTCGGCATTCCGGCATGCGCTGAACATTTTTAGGCGCGCGACCGCTGCGGTGAAACGGTCGCGTAGCCTTTCCTGTGAGCCGATCCAACAAGTTGCGCACGTGCGCACCAGAAGGGGCAATACATGGGCGGAACACTCGAACAAGAGCTGGAAGCTCTGGAGCGTTCCCTGAGCACGGACACGGAGAGCCACTTGGCGCTCGAATTTGCGAATGATCGCGAAGGCTACGCAGCGGAGGCCTCGGAAACCGAAGCTTTCTTCGAGGCTGTCGGCGCCGAACACTTTGGCGCGCAAATCCTTGAAGCTGCCGGCGTCCCTGCTGCGCCAGCGACACCCAGCACCCAATGCCCAACTCCAGCGCAGCTCGCACGTGACCGCTGCGTCCACCCGGGCACAAAAACCTGTCCCGCCATCCCCGACCTTATTTGTCAGCGTGCCGTCGCCGGTCTGCCGTTTGAATGCGTTGTCAAGGTCGCCGTCGATCCCTCCACGCGGTTAACCGTCGTCTCCAGCAGAAACTCTCCACACGTCCAGAAATACATTCCCGCCGTCAGAGATGCTCTGACGAGTTTCATCAGCAACATGACGCGTTTCGCGATGCCCCTCGAGGCCATCCTCACTCTCGGATCGCTGTACTGCCGGTGCGTGAGTAAGTCGGACACCCTCAGCAACCATTCCTTCGGCGATGCAATCGATGTTGCGGGAGTGCGTTGGGCGAAAACCGGCGGCCCGACAAGCCGCGTGCGTGAAACCATCGTGCAAAACTGGAACAACCCCGTCGACGCTGGGCAAAAACTCCTCTTGCGCCGAATCAACGCCTGTCTGCGACTTTCTTTCAACACCGTAATCGACTATCACCGCAGCGACCACCGCGACCATTTCCACTGCGACACCAATAAAAATGCCGGCAGCGTCCGCGCCATGGGATCTTCCACCACCACGCCGCACTTCACGCAGGAAGCGCTTACCATCGTTCTGAAGCGCAACGTTCCCGTCACGGGCAAGTGGGACCAGGCCACCATGCGCGCGCTGCAGGATTTTTCTGGAGTTCCGGCGGCCAAACTGAAGGACCGCCAGCAGCTCAATCAAGTATTGGATCAACTTTTCACTCGCGTGGCCGCGGGCACTGCCACGCCAGCCGCTGGCCCCATGGGCTTCGATCAGTTTCCCTTCGATAGCACCAAACTTGCTGCCTACCATCAGCGTCTGGTCGACCGCATCTCCAGGCGCGTCGCCGCCAGTTGGAGTACCTCTGCTCCTGTTCGCGCCATCAGCATCGTAGGTTACACGGATTCGCGCGGGCCCGCGCCATACAATCATGGCCTCGGTTTGCGCCGCGCCAATTCCATACAAACCGCGCTGTCCACCGCCATTGAAAAAATCCGCCCTGGGATCGCACAAGGCATAAAATTCCTCACGCAAAGCGCCGGCGCAACGCAGCCCGCGGTTCCGAGTAGCAGCCAAGCTGGTGCGGCCCGAAACCGTCGTGTCAGCGTGTCGCTGAATCTGCCATCTTCCGGGGCCGGCAAACTCTCCGAATTTCTTGAAAGCGAAGCGCCTTCCGGAACTCTGGCCGCGGTTGCGGCCGCTCCTCCGCTGCTCTACAGCGAGTCTTCGCCTCCCGCCGAGACACACTACGTGAACATTCCCCTCGGCCAGGAAAGTCCGGCGCCGCCCATGACCGGCATTTTTATTCCGCAAAATTTCCGTCCTCCATCACAGCTCGATTTGATCGTGTACCTGCATGGACACCACACCGGCGGGGCGTTTCCCACCAACCTGGCCATCGACGTCTACTGGCTGGCGGCGCACTACAAATTCTTCCCGTTGCGCGAAGGCATCAATACCAGCAATAAAAACGTCATTCTTGTTGCGCCCACTCTCGGACCGAATTCTCAAGGCGCGAAACTCGATCAGCCCGGCGGATTTGACGGTTATCTCGCTCAGGTTTTGGCGGCGCTTGCAAAATATGGTCCTTTGAAGGGACAGCCTCAGCCTCCCGTCGGAAACATCATCATTGCCTGCCACTCCGGTGGCGGCGCCCGCATGCGCAGCGTCGCCGGGAAGTCTCCGGTGTATGGCAAAGCCATCAAGGAGTGCTGGGGCTTCGATTGCCTGTACAACGCCGGCGACGAAGATTTCTGGGCCGCCTGGGGCAAGTCGCATCCGGATGCCAAACTCTACATTCACTACGGCAGCGGCGGCACCAGGGACAAATCTGAAAAACTTCGCGCCAAGCGCGTTCCAAACATTTTCGTTGAGGGCAACACCAGTCTCGCGCACAACATGGTGCCCATTACTCACTGGCAGAATCGCCTGGCCGCCGCAAAATTTCTTCTGAATCGCTGAGGGAAACAGTTATGGCACTCGAACTGGAAGACGAACTCGAGTTGGAAGACGAACTAGAACTAGAGCTCGAACAACTTGGCGCAGGTTTTTTTTCCGCGCAAGAAGCGGAGCCAGAAATTATCGGCCCGGACACGCGCGTAAAAGTCACCGACACTCTCAAAGCGCCGTTCCGTTACATCTGTAATTTCGAACTGGACCGGCCCGTCGGCCCGCGCGCCATGTGTTCCGGCACCCTCATTGGGCCAAGCACCGTGCTCACCGCGGGACATTGCATGTCCGGATTCGGCGCGCCACACATGCGTATTATCCCTGGGCGCAACGGAACTCTCGAGCCGCTTCCCGCTACCAGGGCGGCTTCCTTTCAAATCGCTGCGGGATTCGTCCCCTCCACGCCCACGGATTACGGCGTCGTTCAATTGCGCGATCCCATCGGCATCCGCATCGGTTTCTGGAGTCTCCGTCATCGTCTGGGAACCGGCGACGCCATCGGAACCAGCATTTCTGCGGGCCCACTGCCGCAGAACGCCGGCAAATTGCTCGTGAATCTCTCTGGCTACCCGGCTGACAAACCTTCCGCCGCCCGTTTCGGATGCATCGACCACACGCGGCCTCGAAATCGCTGCTTTCATTCGGCGCTTACCAACCCGCATCGCACCAGAACGTGTGGCACGGAGCAGTGGCGCGCCTACGACCGCAGCGTTCAGGAACGCGCCGGAATTCTTGAGTATCTAGACGACACCTGCCCTGGCCATAGCGGAAGTCCGGTCTGGGTTCGCCGTGATCCCAGCATGGGCGGCCGGGTGCTCGTCGCCATTCACGTCTCCGGAGACAATCCTCCGCGTCCCGTGGCGAACCGCAGCGTGCGCATCACCCCGCGCGTCCTGGCAGACATTCAACGCTGGCTGGCCAATTCTCCCGTTCCCCCGCCTTTCCGCGTACTCGACCGCTTCGCCTTCGATAAGCCAGCCCTGCAGCCTTTCCATCTACCGATGATTCAGGAGACCGCGCGCCGCGTCGCCTCTCTGCTGGCGACCCCGCAGCGCATTCGCACCGTATTCCTCGTCGGACATGCCGATAGCAGGGGCTCCGCAGCGTACAACGTAACCCTCGGCCAAAACCGCGCAATCGCCGTGCGTGCCGCCCTGATACCCGCGCTCGACCGTCTGCGGCCTGGTTTGTCGCGTTCCGTGCGTTTCTCCATTATCAGTCTTGGCGAAACGCAGCCCATGGCTTCGTCGTCGACGCCCGCGGGACGCGCCATGAATCGGCGCGTCGAAATTCTTTTGGGGCGTATCTGAAAAGTTCGGCAGGATAGCCGTGCAAAAGTCGACTCCTTCTCAATGGCGCGGCGCAAGGTCCTCGGTGTTCGCCAGAAAACCTCGTCGCCGCTTCTCCGGAATGGGCGTCGCCGCGGAACGCGTTTTCGATCGAGCCGTGACGTCGGAAGGCGCCTGCTCCGTCACCTGTCTCGAGTTGCGCCCTGTTTGCGCTGACTCAGTCTTTCCTCGCCAATCCCTGCGCGTACTTCTGGTCGGCTCGGAAACGCCACAGGAGTTTCGCGAAGCCCTCAAGCTTGCTTCTCGTGGGCATCAAGTATTTGTCGTCAACCCGCGTGAAACCGAGGCCGCCCGAAATTTTCGCATCGCCGGCGGCCATTTTCTGCCGGCGCGCATTGAGGATTTGCCGCGGCAGTGCGGCACCTTTGACCTCATTCTCGAGAACTATCCCTATCCTTCCGGACGTCACTACGTCCTGCCGTCGCCGTTCGCGCGCGCGCGCCTCTCACGCTTGGCGCCGGGGGGCCGCTGGATTGTGTACACGGAATCCTCAAGGTACGCCTCGCTCTTGCAAGCTGCCGTCGCCTACCACCCACGCTTGGCGCAACGATTTCGTGTGCGCCGCGCGAGTCTGCCGCTCGATGTCGCGCCGGCGTCGATCTACCCGCAATTGGATGCGCGCTTCCTGCTGGTTTTCGAGCGCCGCGGGTGAAACCATGCACGCGCAAAACGCTCTCAAATATTCCCAATCGCATCGCCGCCGCTTCGTCGAAGAGCTGAAGCAGTTCGTCCGTTTCCCAAGCATTAGTTCGCAGCCGCAACACGCCAACGACGTTCGCAAATGCAGCGAATGGCTGGCCGCGCACATGAAGCAGATCGGCCTCCACCGCGTCGCCGTTATCCCCACGCGCCGCCACCCGCTCGTCTATGGCGAATGGCAGCAAGCCGCCGGTCGCCCAACGGTTCTGATCTACGGACATTTCGATGTGCAACCTGCCGACCCGTTCGACAAATGGCGTTCGCCTCCGTTCTCGCCGCAAGTTCGCGGAGAGAATTTATTCGGTCGCGGCGCGTGCGATGACAAAGGCCAACTTTTCATCCACCTGAAAGCCATCGAGTCTTTTTTGCGTACCTCAGGGCGCCTGCCGGTAAACGTGCGCTGTCTGTTCGAAGGCGAAGAGGAAATCGGCAGCCCCAACCTCCCCGCTTTCCTTCAGCGTAACGCGAAAACGCTGGCTTCAGACGTCGCCATTGTTTCCGACACGCGCATGCTCGGCCCGCTCCGCCCGGCCATTAACTATGCAGAACGCGGTGCGCTCAGTGCTGAAATCGCGGTAACCGGTCCGCGTCAGGACTTGCATTCCGGCAATTTTGGCGGCGCCGTGCACAATCCTCTGCAGGTTCTCTCTGAAATTCTCGCGCAGCTACATGACTCCGCTGGTCACATTGCTATCCCCGGATTTTACGATCGCGTTCTTCCTGTCACCCCGCGCGAGCGTCGCTATATGGCGCGCACCGGCCCCAGCGACACGGAAATTCTAAAGGATGCGCAATTGGAAGAAGCCTGGGGCGAAACCGAATACACGCTCTACGAACGCATCACTTTGCGTCCCGCGCTTGCCATCACCGGAATCACGGGAGGCTATCAGGGCCCGGGAGCCAAATCGGTGATCCCTTCGCACGCCACCGCAAAATTAAATTTCCGTCTGGTCCCCGCGCAAGGTCCCGCGGAGATTGATCGACTGCTGCGCGCATACATCGCGCGACTCGCTCCGCCAACCGCGCAGGTCACCGTGCGCTCCGAACCCGGCGCCAAACCTGCCCTGATCAATCCCGGGCACCCGGCTATTCGCACCGCGGCCGAGGCTTATCGCAAAGCTTTCGGCGCTGCCCCGGTATTCCTCCGCTCCGGCGGCACCATTCCCATCGTTGACAGCTTTCAGAAAATCCTGAAACTTCCAACCGTCCTGATGGGCTTCGCGCTGCCCGACGACAACATGCACGCGCCCAACGAAAAATTCCATTTGCCCAATTTCTATCGCGGCATCGCCACCAGCATCTGGTTTCTGAAGGGAATCGCTTTCGTTCGCGGCAGCAAGCGTCGCCGCAGCGAAGCATTGACCAACGAATTCGCCGCCGCTGATTAATTCAGCGCAGAAGGAAAACGCCATGATCATCGATTGCCATTGTCACGCCGGCAAAGGCAACGCCATGACCGCTCCATGGAACACCGACGCGCCGCTCGACAAATATCTCTGCCGCGCGCGCGCCGCCGGCATCTCGCGCACCGTGGTTTTTCCGCTGTTCCATTCGGACTATGCCGCCGCCAATCGCCATGTCGCGCAAATTGTCGCCAGAAATCCCCGCCGACTGATTGGCTTCGCCTTCGTCAACCCCACGCGCGACGCCGGACGTATTTTTTCCATGCTTTCGCAAGCGGTCCAGCAGTGGGGATTCCGCGGCCTTAAAGTTCACGGGTTTGAAGCCATGCCGACCAGAGAAGTCTGCGAAGCCGCCAAGCGCTTGGGCCTTCCCATGCTTGTTGATGTCGGTGGACGGGCCCACGTAATCGATCTTTTCGCGCAGCAATATCCCGAAGTCAATTTCATCATCCCGCATCTCGGCAGCTTCGCCGACGATTGGCGCGCGCATGAACGCGTCGTCGAACAGTTGGCGCGCTATCCCAACGTCTACGCGGACACTTCCGGCGTTCGCCGCTTTGACTACATCGTCGCCGCGATCAAACGCGCTGGGCCGCGCAAATTGCTGTTCGGCTCGGATGGCCCGTGGCTGCACCCCGGCCTCGAACTCCACAAGATTCGCCTGTTAGGACTGCCCGCCGAAGACGAGGCCTTGATACTCGGCGGCAACGCGCGCCGTCTCCTGCGAAATGTAGAACGCGCTCCGGAAGAGCGACCTCTCCGCGCGCTGGAAAATCGCTCGTCGCCACGGCGGTACGATTTCAGCCTTGGCTCGCGTCAGTAGATCCTCGCGCCCATCCGCTAATTTTTGCGTCACCGCCCCCTGTGTCGTATGTCACAGGCTATTCACCGTGTTTCGCGTACTCTAGCCAGAGAGAATCGGCTAGAGGAGGTTGCGATGGGCACGCCGCTGAGTTCTGAGCAGATTAAGAACATGCATGCGTATTGGTGGGCGGCGAACTACCTGACCGTTGGCCAGATTTATTTGAAAGACAATCCGCTGCTGGAGCGGCCGCTGGTTATCGATGACGTAAAGCCACGCTTGCTGGGGCATTGGGGCACTACGTCGGGACTGAATTTTATTTATACGCATTTGAACCGGCTAATCAACGAGAACGATTTAAATATGATTTACGTGATTGGTCCGGGGCACGGTGGGCCGGGAATCGTCGCGCACACCTACCTCGAGGGTTCGTACAGCGAGATGTATCCACGCATCGGTCAAGATCGCGACGGCATTAAATCGCTGTTCCGGCAATTTTCCTGGCCGTACGGCATTCCTAGTCACGTGGCGCCGGAAACGCCCGGATCGATTCATGAGGGTGGTGAATTGGGTTACTCGCTGCTGCACGCCTTTGGCGCGGCTTACGACAATCCGGACCTGGTGGTGGCTTGCGTGGTCGGCGACGGCGAAGCAGAAACTGGGCCGTGCGCGACCAGTTGGCACTCCACGAAATTTCTAGATGCCGCGCGCGACGGCGCGGTGCTGCCGATTTTGCATTTGAACGGTTACAAGATTGCCAATCCCACCGTGCTGGCGCGCATTCCGCGCGAAGAACTCGAATCGCTATTTCGCGGTTACGGATACGCTCCGTATTTTCTCGAAGGCGACGATCCGATGGAGATTCATTCGCGCATGGCCGCAACGCTGGATGCTATGCTCGCCGAGGTTCAAGCCATACAGAAGCGCGCGCGAACGGAGGGGAAAACCGAGCGGCCGCGCTGGCCCATGCTGATCTTGCGCACGCCGAAAGGCTGGACCGGACCCAAAGTCGTGGACGGCAAGCCAGTCGAAGGCACCTGGCGGGCGCATCAAGTGCCGCTTGCGGAGCTCCGCGAAAAACCGGAGCACCTGAAGATCCTCGAACAGTGGATGCGCAGCTATCACCCGGAAGAACTTTTTGATTCGAGCGGGAAACTAAAGCCGGAAATCGCCGCGCTGGCTCCCAAAGGGCAGCGGCGCATGGGCATGAATCCGCACGCCAACGGCGGACTGTTGCTGAAGCCGTTGCGGCTGCCGCAGTTTCGGGATTACGCCGTGGAGGTGAAGACGCCGGGCAGTCCGGAGGCGGAAGCTACGGCCGTGCTCGGAAAATATTTGCGCGACGTGATGAAGTTCAATCAAGAGCATAAAAATTTCCGCGTGTTTGGGCCGGATGAGACGGCGTCGAACCGGCTGCAGGCGATTCTGGAGGTCACCGGTAAAACGTGGGAAGCTTCGACGCTGCCGGTGGACGAGCATCTGGCCGTCGATGGCCGGGTGATGGAGATTCTCAGCGAGCACATGTGCGAAGGCTGGCTGGAAGGATATTTGCTGACCGGGCGGCACGGATTTTTTTCTTGTTACGAAGCGTTCATTCACATCATTGATTCGATGTTCAATCAGCATGCCAAGTGGCTGAAATCCACGCGTGGGATTCCGTGGCGCAAACCGATTGCCTCCCTGAACTATTTGCTGTCTTCGCATGTGTGGCGGCAGGACCACAACGGGTTTTCCCACCAGGATCCCGGCTTCATCGATCATGTGGCCAACAAGAAAGCTGATGTGGTGCGCATTTATTTGCCGCCGGATGCGAACACGCTGCTTTCGGTGACGGATCATTGCTTGCGAAGCTGCAACTACGTGAACCTGATCATCGCGGGAAAACAGCCCGCGCCGAGCTGGCTGAATATGGATGATGCGGTGCGGCATTGCACCACAGGAATGGGCATTTGGGATTTTGCCAGCAATGACGGCGGCAATCCCGATGTGGTGATGGCTTGCGCCGGCGATGTGCCCACGCTGGAAATACTCGCCGCGGTATCGCTGCTGCGCGAACGCGTGCCGGACCTGCGCATCCGCGTAGTGAACGTGGTGGATTTGCTGGCGCTGCAGCCGACTTCGGAACATCCGCACGGACTTGCCGACGAGGATTTCGACGCGCTGTTCACCAAGGACACGCCGGTGATTTTTGCGTTCC
Organism: uncultured Acidobacteriota bacterium; assembly: GCA_963838265.1. Taxonomy (GTDB): domain Bacteria; phylum Acidobacteriota; class Terriglobia; order Acidiferrales; family UBA7541; genus Acidiferrum. The sequence goes on along the minus strand of CAWIQN010000011.1, from coordinate 117,411 downwards.
ACGGTTATCCTACGCTCATCCACCGGCTGACATATCGCCGGCGGAATCACAACAATATTCACGTGCGCGGATACGTTGAGGAAGGCACGACCACTACGCCGTTTGACATGACGGTGCTGAACCGTATGGATCGCTTCCGGCTGGCGCTGGATGTGGTGCTGCGCGTTCCGCGGCTGGCGCATTTGGTGGAGCGGGCCAAGCAGCAGTACAGCGAGGCGATGCAGCGGCACAAGGAATACGTTTCCGAGCACGGCGAAGATTTACCCGAAATCCGAAACTGGAAGTGGAGCAAGCGTTAAAGCATAAACTGCGACGCGCGATGCGGCATGTGTCGCCCTGGCAGTTGCATATCAAATTGAATCCGGAGCTACTTCAGCGATGGCCGAACTAGCGTTACTGGTTTTGAACAGCGGATCTTCATCGCTGAAGTTCGGTGTATTTCTTGCGCAGCACGGAGAAATTCGTCCAGCTTTTACCGGCGCCGTTGAGGGCATTGGGAAGGAGGATGGAAGACTGCGGTTGCGCTCCGCTGATGGGCGCGAGATTCACGACCGTAAGCATGAAATCTCCGAACAAGCCGACGCCGTTGCTGCGATTGCGGATGATATTCACGAACTAGACTTGCCGCCGCTGGCGGGAATCGGACATCGTGTGGTGCACGGTGGGCCGTCGCTGCGCGAACATCAGCGCATCACGCCAGAGGTGCTGGAGCAGCTTGCCGCGGCGAGCGAGTTTGCGCCACTGCACGTGCCGGTGACGTTGAAACTGATTGCAGCGGCGCAGCGAAGCTTTCCTGGTGTGCCGGAATTTGCGTGCTTTGATACGGTGTTTCACAAAACGTTGCCGGAAGCGGCGGCACGATTCGCTTTACCGGAGCGATTCTGGCAAGCGGGAGTGCGGCGTTATGGATTTCACGGTTTGTCTTGCGAATCGGTGCTGCACGCGCTGGGAGCGGATGTGCTGCGGCGCATCATCATCGCGCATCTGGGAAATGGCGCTAGCGTCACGGCAATTGCGGACGGCCGGTCTGTTGATACTTCGATGGGGCTCACTCCTACTGGCGGGGTGATTATGGGCACGCGGACTGGCGATCTCGATCCTGGAGTGTTGCTGCATTTGTTGCGCACTGGCGTCAACGGCGCGGACGAGCTGGAAAAGTTGCTGGACAAGGAATCGGGGCTGCTGGGAATTTCTGGTGTATCGAGCGACATGCGGCGTTTGCATGAAGCCAGCGAGAATCACGACGCGCAACTGGCGATCGAGATGTTTTGCCGCAGCGTGCAGAAGACCGTTGCGGGATTCGCGGCGGTGCTCGGCGGTTTGGATCTGCTGGTATTTACAGGCGGAATTGGCGAACACGATGCGGCGGTGCGCTCCGGAATTTGCCGTGGGCTTGAACCCTTTGGGATTGTTTTGGATGCCGCAAGCAACAGCCGCAACGGAGATACGGTGAGTGCCGCAGAGAGCCGTGTGCGCGTAAGAATTATTCCCAGCGGGGAAGAGGCACAGATTGCGCGGCATTGTTATCGCATGCTGGGCGTTGGTAGCGGGTAACGCGCACAGCCAGGATTGGCTGTGCCACAAAGGCAGAGACTCGGAGTTGCAGCTAAGGGTCCGACGCCTGGGCAAGCTGGGGCGCAACATGTTGCGCCCCTACAAAACACACTGCATGGAGCGCGAGCCTTAGATGTGGCAGCTGGCGGCGCCTCGTTTTTCTAGATATTTCTGGTGGTATTCCTCGGCGCGATAGAATTTGCCGGCGGGGGTGATTTCCGTGGCGATGGGGCGCTTAAATTTGCCGCTGGCGTTTAACGCGGCGATTTTCGCTTTGGCAGCGGCTTCCTGCTCGGGCGAGTGATAGAAAATGGCGGTGCGATATTGTTTGCCGAAGTCGGGGCCCTGGCGGTTGACCTGCGTTGGGTCGTGCAGGGCAAAGAAGGCATCTAGAAGAGTGTTGAAGGTGACCTTGGCGGGATCGTAGGTCACCTGGACTACCTCGGCGTGGCCGGTTTCGTCGGTGCAAACGTCTTTGTAGGTGGGATTTTCGGTGTGGCCGTTGGAGTAGCCTACGGCGGTTTCCAGCACGCCGGGAATACGGCCGAACGAGACTTCAACTCCCCAGAAACAGCCGGCTCCGAATGTGGCGATTTCGCTCATGATTTTCTCCCTGTGGACTGCGCAACTATTCTAGCGCTGTTTGCTTCCATTGGATGGTGGATGGTGGATGGTGGATGGTGGATGGTGGATGGTGGCAGCGGGTCGCGAGATTTTGCGCAGGGGCTCGGGCGCGCGCAGCTAGGATTGGCGGTGCCACAAAACCCGAGATCTGAGGGTACGCCACGGGTTTGTTTTTGTAAGTGTTCATTTTGCAGGGGATGAAGTTCTTTGTTTTGATAGAGTTTTGTAAGTGTTCATTCTAAAGAGGTTATAAACCCTTTCCGTTATACGGGATGGTTGCTACGGGCTGAAGACAGATTCGGTCTTTCGGCCGTCTCAGGTTTTGGCCCGCAAAAGCGGCGTCGGCCCTTCGGGCAGACCCCTCAGGGTAAACCGCCACACTCCAAACTGCGGGCGCGGGTCACAGCGAGTTGTTTTGATTTGGGTGGTCGTGTCGCTAGGCGCACTTCTCTACCTGGGCAAGATAGCGCATAGTATCCAAATGGTCAAGCAATATTATAGGTACTAGTAGATACAATCGCGACTCGGAACAACGCATGAAGCGGTTTTGGCTACGGCAGGATTTGCCGGTTGGCGTGGGTGTGGTCGGCAAAGCTGACCCAGGTTTTGTGCGGCGCTTTGTGGCGGGCTGGTAAGTTCCATTTTTTCAATTCTTTGGCTAGAAGCGAAGACCGGGAAGAGTGGGCCGGGCGGTGCAGTGGTGTGGGTGCGAGGTTGCGGCGTTATGAATAGCGGGTTTTACGCGGCATTTACCGGGTACGAGGCGCGGATCGATGCGCTGGATGTGCTGGCCAACAATTTGGCGAATGCGAATACCAACGGTTTCAAGGCGCAGCATACGTTTTACCGGACGTTTGCGGACTGGCTGGAGCCGGGATCCGGTTCGGCGATGAATCTGGCGGCGAATAAATATGGGGTGTTGGGCGGAACGCGGTTGGATCTGTCGCAAGGCACATTGACGCTGACGGGGAATGATACCGATGTGGGGCTGCAAGGAACGGGATTTTTTGCGGTGCAGACCGCCGCGGGCGTGCGGTACACGCGGGACGGAAGTTTCACGATCGACAAGAATCGCAAGCTGGTGACGCAGTCCGGTGATGCGGTGCTGAGCGCGCAGCCGGACGGAAGCGTGCAGCCGATTCAACTGCCCGCGGGCAAGTTGAATATCAGCGCGGACGGGACAGTGTCGGTGGATGGCGCGTTGGTGGCGAAGCTGCGCATCGAGGATTTTCCCGCGGGCACGGTGGTGTCGCAGGAAGGCAGCAGCAATCTGACGGCGCCGGAGGGAAGTGGGAAAGCGGCGACGAATGCTTCTGTAGTGCAGGGATCGCTGGAGGGTTCGAACAGCGACGCGGTGCGGACGACTGTGGCGATCATGGACCTGGAACGCACGGCGCAGGCCATGGAGAAGGCGCTATCGATTTTTCACAATGAGTTTAATAAGACGGCGGCGCAGGATATCGGCCGCGTTTAGAAATTACACGAGTTAAGAAGAGGAGACGAGAATTTATGTCACGAGCGTTGTACACGGCAGCGAGCGGGATGCAGGCGCAAGAGTTGAATCTGGACAATGTGGCGAACAATCTGGCGAACGCCAGCACCGCGGGATTTCGGCGGCGGCGGCTGCAGTTTCAGGATTTGGTGTACCAAAACTTGGTGGCGCCGGGCTCGGCGGCGACACAGCAAACCACTTATCCCGCGGGATTGCAGATTGGCCTGGGCACGCGGACCGCGTCGTCGGAGGTGATTCAGCAGCAGGGCGACTACAACATGACGGGGAATCCGCTGGATTTAACGATCGAGGGGCAAGGATTCTTTCAAATCCAGCTTCCGACCGGGGAGATTGCGTACACCAGGTCCGGCGAATTTCATATGGACTCCACGGGGATCATCGTGGACGCGCAGGGAAATCAACTGCAGCCGGCGATTACCATTCCGGCGGCGGCGACGAACGTGACTATCGGGTCGGATGGCACGGTGAGCGTAACGCTGCCGAATCAAACACAATCGCAAACCGTGGGGACAATTCAGCTGGCCAATTTCGCCAACGCCGGGGGATTGAGCAGCGTGGGAAACAACTATTTCCTGGAGACCACGGCGTCGGGAAATCCGATTGTGGGAACGCCGGGAGGTTCGGAGGGGCTGGGAAGCATCCAGCAAGGAGCGCTGGAGAATTCGAACGTGGACATCGTGACGGAATTTATCAACATGATCATGGCGCAGCGTTCGTATGAGGCGAACTCTCGCGTGGTGAAGGCGGCGGACGAGATGGCGCAGACGATTAATGGGTTGACGAGCTAGTGGTTTCCGGCCGGCGATAGCCGGGGCACGTTGAGAAAGAAGATACGAATGCAAACGCGGAGACGATATGTGAAGTGGCTGACCACGGCGCTGATACCGGCGCTTGTAGGAGCGCTGGGATGCACTCTTTTCGCGGGAAATAGCGAGGGCGGCGCGGCGCGGATCGCGCTGCTGGCGCAGGTGCGAATTTCGGGCGACGCGATTTTGCTGGCCAATCTTTTGCCGGAGGACGTTTCCGGGAAAGTGCGAGAGCTAGCCAGCGGCATTTCGCTGGGCAAGACGCCGCAAAACGGAAGCGCGCGCATCTTGCAAGCCGCGATGGTCGCGGAAACGCTGGAACGCTCGGGAATAGCGTCCGCGCAATTTGTGATTCCGGAAGTGATTTCCGTGGAACGCGCCGGGCGGGTGTTGAGCGGCGAGGAGATTCTTGGCAGCCTGCGTGGAGCGGTGACGGGATTTTCTTTGTCGTCTGGAGGTCGCGCGGCGCTGATGGCGGTGCAGGCGCGGGATCTTGCCTGGGAGTCTGGACTGCGGGTTCCGCTGGGAGATGCACGGTTGAAGGTGCTGGACTTGGCGGTGGATATGGCTGCCAGGCAGGCGAGATTCCGCGTAGCGGCGGAATCGGAAGCGCACGGCGTACCGTTTGAGGTTTTTGCGCGGCTGCCGGCGAGCAAAGTTTTGCTTGCGGGGAATGCCTTAGGCAAGTCGCAAGTGGTGGAACGTCTGGTGCCTGCTAGCGCGCCGCGCGCGCTGGCGATTACGCTCAGCGGCACGGAAGCTGCGGATGGGCCGGTGCTGGTGGCGGCGGGAAAGTCGGCGCGATTGCGGTTGCACTCACAGAATTCGAATATTTTGCTGGACGTGCAAGCGCTGCAGGCGGGGCACGCGGGCGAGACGATTCGCGTACGCGTGCTGGCTAGCGGAAGAACGCTGCGCGCGCGGGTGGTTGGGGAACGCGAGCTCGACGCGATTTTTTAGCGGGACGTATTTGTATTGGTTGTGGCGCAGGCGGTTGGTTTTGCGCGGGGCGATGTTTGTGAACTGTGGCGCGGAAAAAGCCGCAGGGCTCAGAAGCAAGCGCCCTGCGCTACAGGTCAAGGAAACGCGTCGGCGGATTTGGGCGGGAGCGCTCGGGAGGAGGCGGCAAATGCGTTCGCGAAGACACGGGTTGCTCAGGGTGATGGCGGTGGTGTCGCTGACGATTGTGGCGCAGGGAGCCGTGGCGTGGCCGCTGCCGCGCTTGGTGAAGGCCAAGTCCGATCCGGTTAACTCTTCGCTGCAGGACTATTTGCAGAGCGTGCGGGTGGCCAACACCGTGGCGCCAACGACGGTGGGAAGTTTGTGGACCGGCGCGGGCGCATTGGCGGTGCTGGCAACGGACTATCGCGCGCGAAATCCCGGCGATCTGGTGGTGATCAATTTGAGCGACAGCTTCATTGCGAATACCAGCGGAGAGAACCAACAGTCTCGTGCATTTACGAGCAACTCGGCGATTACCGGGCTGGTCGGGACGGTGGGGGCCAGGAGCCGTCTGCAGAATCTCTTCAACGCTAATTCGGGAAATACTCTGGACGGAAAAGGCGCGTCGACGCTGAGCTCCAACGTGCAGTTGACGCTGTCGGCACAAGTGGTGGAAACGCTGCCGAACGGAATCCTGGTGGTGCAAGGAGCGCGGGATATTTCCGTGGGTAACGACCGGCAGACGGTGATTTTGCGCGGGCTGGTGCGGCCGGAGGATCTTTCGCCGACGAATACGATTGCGTCGTCGTCGATTTCGAACATGCAAGTGGAGATCAAGGGCAAGGGCGCAGTGGCGGATATTACGCGGCAGCCGAATATTGTGATTCGGACGTTGCTGCGGCTGTTTAGTTTTTGAGCGACGGATGGCTTTGCGATCTGGGGATTAGTAACCGAGGAAACATTGTGCGTCTGGATTCGCGGGAAAGACATGGTGCGCTGAAAGCTGGCTCCGGACGGGCACGGCGTGCCGTGCCCCTACGATGGGTGGCGGTGATTTTGCTGGTGGTGATGCAGCCTGGGGCGGTTTGTGCGGATCAGCCGGCGATGGTGGCGGGCGCGGGGCCGCATGTGGCGCGGATCAAGGACGTCACTACCGTGGAAGGCGTACGGGAAAACATGCTGATTGGTTACGGGCTGGTGGTGGGGCTGGCGGGAACAGGAGACAAGCAGCAGACGATTTTTTCGGTGCAAACGCTGGCGAACATGCTGCAGCGCATGGGAGTAAATATTCAGAGCCAGATTACGACGATCCAGGTGCGGAATATTGCAGCGGTGTTTGTGACGGCCACGCTTCCACCGTTTTCGCGGCCGGGAGTGCAACTGGATGTGACGGTCTCTTCCATTGGAGACGCGAAGAGTTTATATGGCGGGACGCTGCTGCTGACGCCACTTTCGGCGCCGGACGGGCAGGTGTATGCGGTGGCGCAGGGCGGACTGGTGCTGGGCGGATACAGCGCGGGCAGCGGCGGAAATGCAAAAGTGGTGAATCACCCAAACGTGGGACGCATTCCGATGGGCGCGGTGGTGGAGCGCGATTCGTCGGTGAGCCTGGCGAAATTCAGTTCACTATCGCTGCTGCTGCGCGATGAAGATTTTGATACGGCGAAGGACGTGGCGTCGGCGATTAACACGGAGCTGGGAGGTCCCGCGGCACGCGTGGTGGATAGCCGGCGCATCGAGATCGCGGATGTGCACGCGGCTGGTGCGGACGTGCCGGCGCTGATGGCGCGCATAGGCAGCCTGCCGGTACACGTAAAGACGGTCGCGAGAGTGGTGGTGAACGAACGCACCGGAACGGTGGTGCTGGGCGGGAACGTGACCATTGGACTGTGCGCGATTTTACACGGCAACCTTTCGATTGAAGTGACGACGGAGCTGCAAGTTTCGCAACCGGGGCCGTTTTCGAATGGAACCACGCAGGTGGTGCCGCAGACCCAGGTGCGCGCGCAAGAGGCGCCCTTGCAGGTGGTGCAATTGAAGGAAGGCGCGACGGTGGAAGAACTGGTACGCGGGCTGCAGATGATGGGAGCTTCGGCGAGGGACGTGGTGGCGATTTTGCAGGCGATTCGGGCCGCGGGCGCGCTGAACGCGGAATTGGATGTGTTATGAGCGCGACGGGAATGGTGCTGGGGCAGCTGGCGGAGGGGGCGAACGGGCTGGCGTCGCGGCCGGTTTTGGATGCGGCAAGTCTTGCGTCTCACGCGAAATCGCACGGGGTGAAGGCGGCGAGTACGCCTCGCGAGCGCAAGTTGCAGCAAGCGGCTGGGCAGTTTGAGTCGATGCTGATGTCGAATCTTTGGAAATCGATGAAGTTGGCGTTCGACGATGACGATTCGGAGTACAGCGATCCGGCGCACGGCGCGATGGATGAATGGGGCATGGATGCGATGTGCAGCGCGGTGGGCAAGAACGGCGGGCTGGGGATTGCGAAGCTGATAATGAAGGACTTAGAGCCGAAAATAGCGAATTCGCAGGCACCGAAAGGAGGCGCTGAGATTAAAGCTTTGACCGAATTTCGCCGATAGTAGTGGTTAGAAGCGTCAGAGACGCGGAGCGCAATTAAAGTTTTGCAAGAGTCGGTCGATAGGACCGGAGAGCGCTCGGAAGTTTGTGGCAGGGACGGTTCCAAATTGGGAAGCCCCCGGCGCGCGGCGAAGGAGTTTGGTCATGAACATTGATCCCAAGATTCAGATTACTGGCGATACGCAATCGGAGCCGGTGCAGAGCCAACGCACGGGCGACCGCGCAAGCGGGACGAGCAAAGCGGCGCAGGTATCGCCGGGCAGTGGCGAAGATACGGTCAGCATTTCCAGCACGCATCAAGAGGTGCAGTCGTTGACGGCGAGTTTAACGGCGGTGCCGGAGGTGCGGAGCCAACTGGTGAGCAGCTTTCGCGAGCGGATTCAGCAGGGGCAGTATCAACCGTCGAGCGATCAGGTGGCGGACGCGATTGCCCAGGAATACGGGAAGCTGAGCGTTTCGGGGTAAGAGGGAACTACGCGACAGGTGGTCGCCAGCGACGATCACGGATAACGATTGTCGGGAATGATCGAAAGTAACGATCGCAAGAAACGATCATAAGTAACGAAGGCGAAGCACAGCACGATGCCCGACAACCTAACTCCGACGCGCATTGAGCCATTGAGTTCGGGTGTGAACGGCAGCGCCGAAAAAGAAGCGGAATATCCGCGCTCGAAGGAACGGCGCAAGGCCATGGTGGCGGAAAAGAAGCCAGCCGCACCGCTCGTGGAAATTGGGAATGAAGAAGCACACCAGCTCGATGAACAGGCGTGAAGCGTGAATAACGAAACTGAGCGATATCTGGAACTGCTGAACCGGCGCATCGGGCTCCTGGGGACGCTGGCGGAATCGTTTGTGGAGGTGCGTGCGGACATTATTTGCCTGGACGTGAATGGTCTGGAGGCGCGCATCGCGCAGCAAGAGCAACTTTGTCGTGAGGTGGGCGCGCTGGACTGGCAGCTAGACAAATTGCAGGAGCAATGCGCCACGAGCTTGCGCGCGTCGAGCCTGCTGGCGTTGACAGAGCGATCCGGAAGCGAAAGGGAAGTGGTGGCGGCGCGGCTGGCGGAAACCGGGGAACGGATGAAGTCCGCGCAAGGGCGCGTGAAACGCCTGAACGCCACCCATCAGGAACTATTACGGCGATGCCGGCGCACGACGGGAGCTTTGCTGAATTTATATTCGACCTTTGAGGCGACGTACGCGGAACCATTTCACGCGCGCCATTCCATGCAAGGAAGAGTGTAGCCATGGGCGGACTATCCGCGGCGCTAAATATATCAGTGGGCGCGTTGCAAGTGGATGAAGACGCGCTCGCGACATCGAGCAACAACGTCGCCAACGTGGACACCCCGGGGTATTCCCGGCAGGTAGCCAACCTGGTGGAAACCGCTCCCATAACTCTCGGCAACATCACTTTTGGCACCGGAGTGGCGCTGCAGAGCGTGACGAGCACGCGCGACAGCATTCTGGACTTGCGCGTCAATCAGGAAACGCAGCAACAGGGCCAGCTCGACGCGTTCATTGGCGCCGGGCAACAGATTCAATCGCTTTTCGACCAGACCAGCGGAGCGGGTTTGCAAGGTCCGCTGACGGCGTTTTTCAACAGTTTGTCGCAGCTTTCCGCCAACCCCAGCGATACCAATACGCGGCAGGCGGTATTGACGGCGGCACAAAATCTGGCCACGGCATTCAATCAAAGTTCGGTAAATCTTTCCGCACTGCAAGGCAGTGCAAATCAGTCTGTAACGCAGACGGTGGGCGAGATCAACGCGCTAACCACGCAAATTGCCGCGGTGAACACGCAGATCTCCGGAGCCACGGGCACGGGACAAAATCCCGGACCGCTGGTGGATCAGCGGCAACTGCTGATCAATCAATTGTCCAACCTGGCAGATGTTTCAGAAATTAACGCGGGAAATAATAGTTTGACGCTGACGACGAGCAACGGGGCGCCGTTGGTGGTTGGCGGGCAGAGCTTTGCGTTGAGCACGCAAGTGAACGCCACGACAGGGCAGCAGGACGTTTTCTCGCAAGGCACGGACATCACCACGAAGATTACTTCGGGTCAGCTGGCCGGACAGATTCAAATTCGCGACCAGGAAATTCCCGCACTGCAGAATTCACTGGACACGCTGGCCTTCAATTTTGCCAACGCGGTGAACACGCAGGACGAGGCGGGGTTCGACCTGAATGGCAATGCCGGAGGAGCAATCTTTACGCCACCCGCGGCACAGGCTGGCGCGGCCGCCGGGCTGACCGTGACCATCACTAACCCCGCGCTGATTGCCGCCAGCCAGGATGGCGCGACCGGCGACAATGCCAATGCCAACGCGCTGCTGGCGCTACAGAACGCGAACATCGTCAGCGGGGAGACGCCGCTGAGCTACTATTCGGGAATTGTCTTCAAAATTGGCAATGACGTTTCTTCTGCGCAGACCAGCGAACAAACCGGAAGCGCGGTGCTGCAGCAGATCCAAAACTTGCAAGGCGGCGTTTCGAATGTGGATGTAAACGAGGAGGCCGCCAACCTTATACGCTTTCAGAGCGCGTATGAAGCTTCGGCGGAAGTCTCCACGGCGGTCAACACGCTTTTGCAGGACACTATTGGCATCCTGAGCGGTACCTAAGCTATGAGCATACGACTCGATCCCGACGCACTACCCAACCTGCTAGTGGCGCTGCAGCAGGCCAATCAGAATGAGACCACCGCATCCGAACAAGTGGCCACCGGCCGCAGCGTGAATCAATTGTCGGACGATCCAGCGGCCGAGGCGGAGCTGGTGGGGAATGCCAACCAATCGTCCGAGGACGATCAATATTTGCAGAACGCGGGTACGCTACAGGCAAAATTTCAAGTGGCGGATTCCACGCTGGACGACGTGGTGACGGCGCTGACGCGCGCCATCTCCATCGGTACGGAAGGCGCGAACGGCACGCTGAACGCCGGCGACCGGCAAGCGATTGCGAGTGAGGTGCAAGGATTGATCACGCAGACGCTGGGGCTGGCGAATACCACCTATCAAGGCACATACATTTTTGCCGGCACGGCCGTCAATACGCAGCCGTTCGTGCAGAATGCCACGACGGGCGCGGTTACCTATGCCGGGAACAACGGCACCACATCCGTGGAGCTTTCCAACGGAAACAGCATTGGCGCGAATCTGCCGGGTTCGCAACTTTTCCAGAACGCCGCAGGCAGCGCATTTCAGTCGCTGCAGGATTTGAATACCGCGTTGCTTTCCGGAAACGAGAGCAGCATCGGGACGGCCGTGGTGGAAGTACAAAACGCGCTGACGCAGGTGTCCACCAACCAGGTGTTCTACGGGAACGCGTTGAACCAGATTAGTTCCACGGACAGTTTTCTGAATCAGGACCAGTTGAATCTGAGTTCGCAGGAAAATACGCTGGTGGGCATCGATCCGGCGACGGCGGCGTCGAATTTCTCGGAATCCCAGACCGCGCAACAGTCTTTGCTGGATGCCACCGCGAAGGTTTTGGGACTGCCAAACTTGTTCAACTACCTGGCGCCGTAGCGTCGCCACATTCCGGTTGCGCGTTGCATGCCGCTAGCCGGCTACGGCCATGCGCGCTTCTTCCCACTTCAATTGTGCTTTGCCGATGGCACGGCGCATTCCCGCTTGAAAAGCCTCTGGTGAGAATTTTTCGGCGGCGCGTATTTGCGCGGCGCGTCCCATTTTTCGCGCCAACGAGCGGTCCGCCAGCAGAAGACTGGCGTATCCGGCGAGCTGCTTAGGGTCGTCCGATAAAAAGCCGCTGACGCCATGCTCGACGGGCGAGCTGGGATGAACGTTGCCGAGTACTGGCAGGCCCGCGGCCATGGCCTCGAGAGTCGCCATGTTGTAGCCATCCTCGAGTTGCGGGTGCGCGGTGTGAACGAAGAAACGATGGCGTCGCAGAATTTCTTTCAGGTCTTCCCAGGAACGCGACGCGCAAACGCCGGGTATTTCGGGATTGTGTCCCACCAGCGTGACGGGAACGTCCGCGAAGGCTTGTTCGTGAAAATTCCACAACAGCGTGCGCGCGCGGCGCAATACGAAATTCGAAACGCGCAGCCCGCGGGGCAGATCTCCCTGCCAGGGGAGATAGTCCGCGGAATCGGCGGCAAGGAGCACGAGATCGTCCGTGAAACCCCAGGACGCGCCTTTCAATCGCGAAACCGCCACCACGTGTACTCCGGTGTGCCGCACGTAATCCGCCACGGTTTGTTTGAATTCGGCAGGATCGGTTTTGGAATTTTGTTCCAGCATCATGCCGTGGAGCGTGAGGTGGATCACCAGTACACGGGGCCCGCGCAGGGTTCGCGCATCGAGTAAGTCTGTAAGGTTGTGCGCGATGATGGCATCGTAGGGCAAAGGAGATTCCCGCGCTTGCGGCAACGAGAGCAAGCGGGAATGCGGGGGCGGCGGGCGGAGTTCCTTATCCCATCCGCGAAGGTGGCGGCCCGGCAAATCCGTGATGATGTCGAGTGGTTGGCCGAGCGAACGCAATTGATAGACCCAGGGTTCGTGGCAGTTAAAGACCAGCAAACGGCCGTTCATGGCTTTCGCGCCCAATGCGCGCTCAACAGTTGGTTGGCGTTGGTAGCACAGGCTTCAATCTGTGCAGTTGTCGTTTTCAGAGAGCACAGAATGAATTCCGTGCTACCGAAAATAGTTAGTCCGCTTGCGCCGTTGGCTTGAAAACATGACATCGCGTCAGCGCGTTTGCTGAAATGCTTTCGCCCAATGGCGGACCGCTGCGAGTTGTGCGCGACTGACCTCCATCTGAGAGCGTTGCGTGAGCAGCATCAAGCGCACACTGCGCAACGTGACACGCAATTCGATGAGTTGCGATTTGTAGAGGTCCAGTTCGCTTCGCAGCTCTGGCCGCGCGCGTCGCAGTTCCGAAGCCTGGGCCCAGACGGGAGCCATTTCCGCAACGTCGGCCGACAAGGCCCGAACCTGAGCCACGCCGAATATGGATTCGCCGCGCAATGATCGGCTCGCCACTTTAAGCAGTCCGCCGATACGCGAGTTGATGTGCGTGACTTTTTCGAGCAGCGGGGCGCTCATCAGGCGTCCCAGCGGCTGCCCGGAGTGGCGAAATCTTCCACACGTGCGGTTCGTTCGGGAACGTTTTTACGCGTGGGCTGGCGGACTTCGTCGGCGGGCACGCGCTGGTCGATGGTGCGCCAAGCCTGGCGCACCGGAGTGTACAGCGCAATCAGCTCTTGCAGCGATTCTTGCGTGCCGCGAATGTTAGCTTCCATGATCAACCCACGCGTCACTTCGTAAAAGCGGCGGAAGCGCGCCGCGGCGATGCCACCGCGATCGTAGTCCAGCACACCCTGCAATTCGGCGATTACCGTGAGCGCGTGATTCAACTGGCGCACTCGCGTCTCTACATTGCCGGCGGCTATAGCCGCGGAGGCGCGCTGGAAATCGCGGATGATGGTGTCAAATAGCGCGACCACGCCGCCGATCGGCGAAGCGCCCCGCGCGGTATCCAACTGGTAAGACTGCGCTGCGTTTTGATTGTTCATGTTCCGGCACTCGATAGCTGCGTGTTGGTTTGTGCTTCCAGCAGCGGAAGTTCCTGCAGGGTATCGTTTACTTGCGCGTAGATGGTGGTCAGGTTTTGCTCCTGGACCACCAGCGCCGCTTGCAGGTCGGAGATTTGTGATGCCAGATCGCTGGAGGATTGCGCAATTCCTGAAGCGTCCAGGCTCAGGATCCCGCTCGAGGGTTCGGTGAGGCTGGTGATGGTGTTGCTCAGGTTGTTGGCAAAGCCCGTGGAAGTTGCCTGCAGGAAGTTTTGCACATCGCTGTAATTCGCCGAAAGAGCGCCGGCGAGGGTTCCGGAGTCGACGCTGAGCGTGCCGTCGTCGTTGAGATTGACGCCGATGCTGGCAAGGTTTGAAACCGTTCCGCTGGTGGTGGAGGAAAAATCTATCGCGCTGAGCAAGGATTGCTGGGCTTGCTGCAGCGAGCTGTCCGCTTCCAGCGGCCCGTTGGCGCTGCCGTCGGCGTTCACCGCAAATTGTGTATTGATGTCGCCGATGGCGGTGTTATAGGCGGAGACAAAAGCATTGATCGCGGTGGTGGCCTGCGCAGTATCGGGATTGACGGAAATGGTGACCGGAGTGGTCGGCGCGGGCGAACTCAGCGACAGCGTAACGCCATTGATTACTCCGCTGACGCTGTTGGTGGTGCTGCTGATGGGCACGCCGTCGACGGTCAGGGAGGCGTTGATCCCGGTGACTGCTTTATTAAAAGTTAAATTGGTGGTGTTTCCCGAGACGGTTAGATCGCCTGGGGCGCCGGAGGTATTACTGACCAGCGCCAACCGCGCGCCGTTGGCGTCGGTGATGACGCTCGCGGTGACGCCATCGTTCTGATTGTTGATGGACGCGGCGAGTTCGTCGAGCGTGTTGTTGGTGGTATCGACGGTAATGGTGACCGGCGCGTTGCTGCCGGCTTGCACGGTGAAACTTCCGACGGCGAGCGGTGTGCTGCTGGTAGCCACAGGATTGGTGTAGTACGAGGAAGTGGTGGCCAGGTTGTTGACGGTTACCGTGTGCTCGCCGCTCGCGGCGGTGCTCGACGCCGTGGCGCTGACCACGCCGGAGTTTGAGGAAGTGGCATCTAGTGCGTCCAGCGCTCCCAGGGGATCGCTCAACGCGTCCGCCGCGGTTTGCAGGTTGTTTAGGTCCGTGGTGATCTGCTGCAGCGCGGTGGTTTGCGAATTCAGTCCGGTCTGTTCATTTTGTAGATTGGTGATGTTCGCCTGCTGGCCCGCTACCGCAAGGGTGACGAACTGTTGCACATCGATACCCTGGCCAAGCCCGGTGCCAGTATTTGAGGATCCGTCCGTGCTCGATAAGCCGTTGAGTGATGTTGCCAAAAGGGCCTCCGTCAAAATCCAAATCAATCCCGACTGCGTTTAATCCATGCGCTTAACAACCACCCTTAACGAATGCGGCTGACAACACGACGGGGCGGAGTCCTGGAGCACTCCGCCCGCCGCCGCGTTGGTTTTTTCCCCAATTACTGCAGCAGTTTCAAAATGCTTTGCTGCGCCGAGTTCGCCTGCGCCAGCGCCGAGATGCCGGACTGGTTGAGAATGGTGTACTCGGACAAGTTGGTGACCTGCTGCGGAATGTTCGCCGCGGTGATTTGATCTTCCGCCGAAGTCAGGTTTTGTACCTGGTTGTTGATGACGTTGACGGAGGCATTTAAGCGATTGATGCCCGCGCCGATGGAGCCGCGAATACCGGCGACGTTGGCGATGGCCTGGTTGATGTCCGTCAAGGCCGTGGCCGCGGCGGTTGCGGTGGTCAAAGCATCGGTGCCCAGATCAATCGTAGACGCGCCATTGACGATGGACGTCGATGCAATGGTGCCGACGGTCACGCCAATCGAGCTCTGCGAGTTCGAATCCGAAAGGAAAATCGAGGTGGTGGCGGCGGTGAAGACCGAGGTGCCGTTGAACGAAGTGGTGCTGCCGATCTGGTCGATTTCGGCTTTAATCTGCGTGAACTCGGCGTCCAGCGCGCCGCGCTGCGAACTGCTGACCGTGCCCGTGGCCGCTTCGGTCGACAGCGTAACAGCGCGATTGAGCAACGTGGTCACTTGCGATAGCGCGCCATCCGCAACCTGCAAGGCGCCGACTCCGTCGTTAGCGTTGTTCGCGGATTGGTTCAATGCCGTAATATTCGCTTGCAAGCCGTTCGCGATGGCCAATCCCGCCGCGTCGTCTGCGCCGGAGTTGATGCGCGAACCCGATGACAATTGGAACAGCGTGTTTTGCAGATTGTTCTGCGTAATGTCCAACTGATTCTGTGCTTCCAGTGCGGAGATGTTGTTAAGAAGACTGATGGCCATCGGTGGAGCTCCTTTTTTTCGCTGCGATTTTGGTGACGTTCCGGGAGCCTTGGTGCTTGGGACTTGAACCCCTTCGGCCCAGGTGGCTCGCACTCACTGCGGAACGTCCAACGTACTCAGGCTCTTTATCGGCCCGGCGCGAAAAGGCTTTAGGCTCGACGCACATGAAATCGTTTTTGGTTTGCAATTCATCTGGAGCTGCTTACCAAAGTGGGAATTTGCGCGCCAAGGGCCAGTTCTTCCGCGGCCTGTTGCAGGCGGGCATCTTTCGGATAGCTTTGCCGGCCCTGGTCAGTGATTTGCGCGGCCCTCGGCCGTTCCCCAGCTTTGCTCCATAGGCTGGCGGCGCGCAGAAAATCAGCCGGCCGGCACGTTTCGACAGACGCTAACTTCTCTTCGGCGGCCCGGGCTGCGGCGTGCAGATCCCCGGTCCACACCAGCGCGAGCATCAAGCGATCATGAACGTCGGGCAATCGCGGCGCGGCGGCGACGGCGTGGCGCAACTCGCGCATGCCGCGATTGCGATCTCCGGCGCGCAGGGTGGACAGTCCGAATTTGCTTTGCAGCGAGGCGTTGGCCGGGTCGCGGCGCCGGCCCGTGGCGTAGCATTCGCAGGCGCTGGAAAACTGGCTGGCGTTGTAGTGCATATCGCCACGCGTTTCCGCCACCAGCGCGGTGCGATGCCCGCTACGCTCGGCTTCTCCCAGACAACGCAGCGCCGCCGAAGCCTGGCCCAGTTTCCCAAGCGTCACGCCCTCGAAAAACCATGCCAGGCCAAAGCGCGGATTGAGCGTGCGCGCGCGTTCGAACAGCTCCCGGGCTTCCGCAAAATTGTGGAAGTTATCCATCTCTAGCAAGCCCAGTTCGAAATGTGCTTGGGCGTTATCCGGCATCTCGCGGATTTTCTGGCACCCCAATCCACGATAAAAAATGTTTTTGCGCGCTTGGCCGGCCTCGTCGCCCGCCAGCCCAAAATGATGAATCAGGAAGTTGGCTTCCCCGAGTTTTTTCCGGGCGTTCACGATGCTTGGGCCCACGCTTTCGTGGACCCGGCCAACAAAGTAGATGTGTGGATCGTGCAGAAAAAGCCGCACGTTTTGATGTTCTACATACGCCGGATAGTCTCGCGCGGCGGGAAGGCTGGAGTCATTGGGCTTGGCGGGGCGATCCCAGAGGCGATTGTCGAGGCTGCGCATGTAATTCCGGATGGTGACCTGGTAACCGGCGACCGCGCAGTTCTTGAGCAGCTTGGGGATTTGCCGCCGGGCGTTTTCGTCAAGCCGCTCATCGGCGTCGAGCGAGAGCACCCAGACGCTGCGGACTTCTTTCAGCGCCGCGTTGCGCGCCGCGGCGAAATCGTTGTCCCACGGGACGGCAATCACTTTGGCGCCGAAAGATTCTGCTACCGCGATGCTGCCGTCTTGCGAGCCGGTGTCCGCGATCAGGATATTGTCGACGATGCCGCGCACACTTTCGAGGCAGGCCGGCAGCAGCTTCGCGCCATCGCGCACGATCATCGAAAGGGTGAGCATCGGCATCATCCGCGTTGCGCCTGGGTCTGCAATTCCGGCGCGGCATTTGTGATTGCCTGTAGCGAGCGCACTTCGCGCCAGCGTTCGAGAAACCGTTCGAACAGATAGTGCCAGTAGACCATCGGGACAATTTGCCCGACCTTGTGCATCAACTCTTCCGCGTCGTGCCGGCCGTTGGTCTGATCCCTGAACAGCGATCGGAAATCGATCTCATCGAGGGCTTCGAGCGCCGTCAGACCGCTGGCGACGGCGATGCGATGATGGTCCACTTGCGATTGCAAACGGATTTCATCTTGCGGCGTCAACAAGCCAAATGGACCGGTGCCTTTGCCGAGAAGCAAAGGATGTTTTTCGAACAGATCCCAGTTGGCGGCGCCGTAGGCTTTTGCGCGCTGCACCAAATCTCGCGAGGTGAAGCCGGCATGTTTGTGCCAGGCGGTAGCAACCGGCTGGTAAACCACGCGCAGGCCTCGCTGAACGAGGCGCGTGCCCAGTTCGGTATCTTCGGCGACGCGAAAGCGGGGATCAAAGTTTCCCGCGGCGAGAACGGCGTCGCGGCGCACGCTTAGATTGCAGGTGATGAAGTATGCCTGATCGTACAATTCCGTCGCCTTCAGCGAGCCTTGCGGAAACAGAAATGCCGTGGTGTTCACATACAGCGAAAGGGCGCGCTTGATGACGCCTTCCGAGTAGCGAAATTCCCCAAGCACTGCGATGTTTTCGCGGCTGCGTTTACGATGCGTGGTGAGATGCTCGACCAGCAGGTTTGAAGAGGCGATGCTATCGTCGTTGCACAGAAACAGAAATTCGCCTTTGGCGCGTTCCACGCCGGCGCGCCGCGCGGCGCCCGCGCCCTGATTCGATTGGCGGACATATGTCAGGCCAAAGGGAAGTAGGGCGTTGCTGTACAGCGCTTCGGTGTCGTCGGTTGAGCCGTCATCCACGACCACGGCTTCCCATCGTTCAATAGGCAGCGATTGAAACGCCAGCGCCGCCAGACATACGCGAAGGATTTCGCTGCGATTGAAAGTGGGAAGCACCACGGATATTTCTGGATCGCGAGTTTCCGCGGCGGCGTTTTTCTTTTTGTTGACCGCCGCGTCTGGCAACTTGGTCTTCCACTGCCAAACGAGTTTCTTCTGTTCCTGCGCGCAGCGCTCCGATGCAAGCGTATCGCCCAGTTCGCGATAAGACTGCGCCATATCCGCTAGCAGCGCGGAATGGAAAGCGGACGCCGGAAGCGGCCCGCGAACGAAAGTAAAAATATGGCGAAATTGTTCGAGGGCCAGCGCGGCTTGTCCCGCATTGAGGTGGCGCTTTCCTTCTTGCCAATACGCCAGTGTGCGCAGCATTGGCCGGTAATGCGCTGGTTGCTGCGTCAACACCCACGGGCAGCTTGCCTCTACATTTCGGTACGACCAACTGTGCTCGGGCTCCACGGCGCGAGGCCGGATTTTGGCGGCGCGCGTCACGATTTTGCGAATTTGCGATTGCAGATTTGCCAGGCAGAATTTCGCGCGGATGTATTCGTGTCCCTTCGCGGCGATAGCGTTCCATAGCTGCTCATCGCGGTAGAGGCGCACCAGTGCCGCCGCGAACTCTTGCGGCTCGTCGGCGACTAGCGCGTGCGCGCCGTTTTGCAGTGCCAGGCCTTCCGCGCCGATCGCTGTGGTTACCACGGGCAAGCCGTGCGCGATCGCGTGCATGTTCTTGGTGATGATTCCCGTACCGTAGCGGATTGGCGCGGCGAACACGCGTCGCAGATCGAATTGCGGCCCCAATTGGTCGATTTTTCCGACGCAGGCCACTCCGCGATAGCGTTTTTCAAGCGCTTCCGGCGCGGCATTTCCCGCGATATACAGCGTGACGTTCGGCTCCTGCTTGCGCACCAGTGGCCAAACCTTGTCAAGCATCCAGCCCAGCGCGTCGCGGTTCGCCAAATTATCGAAGTTGCCGAGAAACAAAACGCCCTGCCGAGCTGCAAACCCCGGCCCCGCCGATGCCGCTTCCGCGATGGTCGGCAGGTGCTCGGTGGGAAGTCCCGGAATTAATTCGAGGAAGCGCTGCTGGTCCGTTTCCGTTACGTACAACACCAAATCCGCGCGGCCATAGATTTCCGCCTCGCGTTGCTCAAAATTATTCCCTCGCTCGACATCCGAAAGCAGCCCCGTAAGTTTCGCCGAACGGCGTTCGCGCTCGCCGTGACGGTCTTCGGAAAGCACCAGCACGCGCGTTGCGGGCGAGTAACGCCGTATCTCGTCCATGTAATGTTCGGGCACGGATATTCCCGACCAGAACCAATGGCTGAGGATGGCGATGTCGAACTGCCCGCGTTGCAATACCTGGCGAAACTCCCACGATGCACAGTCATCGTTGCCCACATGCCGCAGACGCTCCGGATCGCCGGCGAAAACCTTGGCGCCCAGGGCCTCCAGCGGTGCGCGGTAGCGTGGGGCGTCGCGGTCGTCGCGCGCCAGAAACGTGACGTTGTGATTCTGCGCGCGCAATTCTCGCACCAATTCGTAGAGTCGCAAATCAGCGCCGCTGCAGTCGTAGTGCGGCAGGATTTCATGTATCAGCAAGATATTCCGCGGGAAATCGTGCGTTGCGATGCTTTCGACAGGAGCTTCGCCACTCACCCCTTTTTCGCCACCCGGCCGTTGTTCGTCGCTCGATTGCTCTTCCCGGCGTGAAGCCTGCACGCCGACCCGAGCGTACAGCTCCTCCGGATAGCGGTCCTTAACCGCGGAGTGTTTTCGCGCGGAAAGAAATGTGGAGTCACCGCGGCCGGCAATTGGGAATCCCCGCACCGCAAGAGCCTTGAGCACCTCACGGTTTCCCGGCCAGTAAAAATCGAATGTGCGGAGCTCGGAAATGGCAAAGCCCCCGGCCATCGCCATGCGTACCACTTCCGCCGCGGTGTACTCGCGATTGTGCCGGTCCGTAGGCTTGCCGCCGAGTTCGAACTTGCCGTAGCCGTACGGGCTCGCTCCGCGCATGGTCTCTTCCACGGCGTGCGCGCTGGCCAGATTGGGCGTGGTCAGCAGCAGCACGGCGCCCGGCTTCAGCACGCGGTTCATCTCCGCGAGCAGCCCCATCGGATCGGTGTGCAAATGCTCCAGGATCTCGCAGCACAGCACGGCGTCAAATTCGCCATCGCGATACGGCCAGGGCTGGCGCTGCAGATCGAAGTTGTCCACGATAAACGAAAATGTTTCGTCCGCGTTTTTTGATGTGATGGTTCTCCTTTCTTGCGCGGCGCCAGTCCAAATATCCGTGCAGCGCACCTCGCTATATCCGCTGAAGCGCTGCAGTGCCGGGGTCAAGTGATGAAACGCCGCGCCAAGCTCCAGTAGCCGCATGCCGGCCGTGCCGCGAGGCAGTTGCTGCAGCGTGGCGACGTAGCGATGCACGTGCGTCTCGAAATACGATTGCTCGTTTACGGAAGCGGAGAGAAAGCTTCGCAAATACTGTTCGAGTGCTCCTGCCTCTTGATGCTCGGCGGTTGGCGTAAGCCGCGTCAGCAGCGCTTGCGCGTGGGCGCGTTCGATATGTTTCGCGCTGCCCAGGCTCTTGTTCAGAAACGGCACGGCTTCCGTAGGGTTGCTGCCGCGGCTGAGCAGCAAGCCCAGGTTAAACGCTGCCTGAAAATTGTCCGCGTCCAGCTCCAGCGCGATGCGAAAACCTTTCTCCGCTTCGCCGGCAAGATTCAAGCTGAACTGCACTGCGGCCCAGTCGCTCCACACTTCGCTGGTCTCTTCTTCGGCGAGCGACTCGCGCAATAGTGTTAATGCTTCTTGCTTCTGCCCGGCGCCGAACAGTCGCACTGCCATGGCCTGATTGTCGCGCGCGTTCATTCGGCATGTCCGCTCGTAACGCCGGGATCTGCCGCCAGGCCGCTCGCGTCGCGTTCCGGCAAATTCTTTACGCCCACCAGCCGCCACACGCCCCACAACAACCTGCCGACAATAGCGTCACACGCCGTTTCGAGCAGCGCCAGGTTGTTCACCATCTGCGGCAACTGCCGGCTGGCGTGCACGTAAAGCGCTGCTAGTTTGGTGATGCGCCGCGTCATGCGCCGGCTTAGTTCCGGGCGCAGATCCGGCCACAGATTTCCTTCTTGCAGCTTGCTACAAAGTTCCGAGATCGCCTTGGCGTACCACATCACGTGGTCTGTGGTGCGGAAGCGATCCACGCGGTGCAGCGCTACGCCGCCGCGCTGGAAAACGTGCCGATAATATTTCTCTTCTCGCCAGCACCCCACCGCGTACGCGCTCGCGGGCTGCTTCAACCGCGTACAGAAGTATTCGATGGCCTGTGGCTTCGAGAGCATGGTAATTCCAGGCAGTTTGTAGTGATGATCCCCGGCCAACTGGTCCGGCGAAAATTTGTTCCCCACCTGTAGAAATACCACGCCGCCCGGCGAGAGCATCCTGCTGATGTGCCGGATCGTGATGCTGGGATCGGCGACGTGCTCGATCACGTCTTGCGCCAGAATTAGGTCGAACGCGCCGAGATCGCTGACCGTTTGTTCTTCGCAAATATCCAGCTGGCGCAAATCCGCTTCGTAACCCAACTCCCGCATGCGCACGCCGGCCCAGTGGATACGATTGGTGTCCGTCTCCACGCCGGCCAGCCCCGTGGCCCCAGCCTCTTTCATCACAATCAGCAGTCCGCCGAAGCCGCAGCCCACATCCAGCACGCGCTTGCCTTCGAGAGAAGTCCACGGCCGGAGCAGGCGCACGATTTCGCGTCCCCGTTCGATTTCCGCGCGCATGTAACCGCGGTAGGAAACCAGATCAACGCCACCTCCGTAATACGCGGAGTCCAAATGCTCTTGAAAGCTGGCGGGAAAATAGCGCGCATCACGCGCATCGGGCAGCGTGGGATTTAGCGACGCTACATTTGGCGAATCAAGATTCGGCGAGTCAAGTTTCGGCGGCGCGGCCGCCATCGTGGCCGCTTCAGCGGCGGTTTGCGGACTCATCGTTGACACTCGGTCCTTTCAATTCTTGCTGCGCCAGACCATTCTTTCCGCCGTGCTGTTCCTGTTCATCGCTGGTGAGCGTGAAAATATTTGCTGGAATCGCTCGCGGGCACCGCGCTTTCCGGCCAGCCGGTGCTGCGTGCTTGTTTTGCGACGATCATCGTCGCGGCCTCGTAAAGATTCGAGGCCACCATCGTCGAAACTTCGCGCGGCAAACGCGTTTCCAGAAAGGCATCGCGTCGCACCAGCACCGCGGGACACCCCGCGCTGCCCGCGGCCTGCATATCTTCTGGGGAGTCGCCCACAAAATAGGTGGTCTGCAATACGAACGCGTAGTCCAGTTGCGCGCGCTGAATGGAGCCAGGCTTCGGTTTGCGGCAGTCGCAACCATCGTTTGCCACATGCACGCAGTAATACACCTGCTTGATATTTCCGCCAGCCAACGCCACCTCCGTTAAGAACCGCTGGGTGATCGACTCCAGATGCGCCGTGGTCAGTAAGTTTTTGCCGACGCAAGCTTGGTTGGAAATCACCAGCGCCGCGTAGTCGTGCTCCGCGAAGTATCGCAGCGCCTCTAGCGCCCGCGGCAAAAATTCAAACTCCTTCCACGAGGTGACATAGCCGCCCAATACGCGCCGGTTGATTACTCCGTCGCGGTCAAGTAACACGTACCGCTGCACTTCGTTAGGCACGGTTGGTCCGTCCTTTCCGTCGACATCGCATGACCTGGCACCGCATTTTGTTCCCCGATGTTGCCCGCACACCCAAATCGTTCGTCAACCGGACATCATCACGAGCACACCGCATGAGGGTTCATTTCGGCACCCAATGCCGATATGGGAGCAATTCCTCGTGGCTGCGGCAGCAATAAGCCGCTTTCACACAAGATCAAAATCTGCGCACGCTCCTCGATTGCCATCCCAAGTCCCGCCGTTGCCGCATTTCGTGGAAACATCTACTCCGAAACAACAAATTCAAAAATTAGGCTGGTGCACGAAGCTGGCCAATAAGACTCCTCAAATCCGCACCGCTGCGGACTTTCAACTGCAAGACAAATTGCCCGATAGTCCGCAGGCCGTGCTCTTTGGAAGGGGTGCGCATCGATGCTGACGGTCGCGGTGGCGCGATCTTCCAGTCGTCCGGCGCGATTCATGATCCAGCTAACCCGCCTCAACAATCAGCCGCTGGTCGTCAATTCCGACCTCATCAAGTTTCTCGAAAAGTCTCCCGACACCGTATTGACCCTGGTTACCGGAGAAAAGGTCGTGGTGCGTGAGACCTCCGACGAAGTGCTGCAAAAAATTGTCGCCTTTCGCCAGGCCGTCCTGTCTGGCCTCACCTTGCAATCCGTGGGCGTCCCGGCCAGCGCGGGCACCGTATCACCGCACCTCGATCTCGAGAAGCACAGTTGAGGCGTTCTAGCAATGGATAAAAGCAGCCTGGCCGGAATCGGCATCGCCATCGGCGGCATTCTTCTGGGATTGACCCTTGAGGGCGGGAAAATCACCCAGCTTATCCAGCCTACCGCCGCCATGATCGTCTTTGGTGGCACCCTGGGCGCCGTGATGTTGCAGTTTCCCTTGCGCGTCATCCTGGCCGCCGTCCGCCGTCTCGGTCAGGCCTTTATCGACAACTCCCGCAGCCCCGTGGACCTTATCCAGGAAATCACCACCTACGCTCACAAAGCCCGCAAAGAAGGCATCGTTTCCCTCGATAAAGACGCCGAGCACGTTCACGATCCTTTTCTAAGAAAAGCCTTGATGCTGGCCGTTGACGGCACCGAGCCACAGGAAATTCGCAGCATGATGGAGCTCGAGCTTGAAAACCAAGCCGAGCACCACGAAAACATTCCTCGCGTCTTCGAAGCCGCCGGCGGCTTCTCACCCACCATCGGCATCATCGGTGCCGTCTTGGGGCTCATCCAGGTCATGCAACATCTGGACGACATCTCCGAAGTCGGCCGTGGCATCGCCGTAGCTTTCGTCGCCACCATTTATGGCGTAGGCGCCGCCAATCTTTTCTTCCTTCCCGTCGCCGGGAAAATCAAATTGCGCATGCGCCAGGAGCAAACCCTCCGCGAAATGATGCTCGAAGGCGTCATCTCCATTCTTGAAGGCATGAATCCGCGCATGATTGAAACCAAGCTCGCCGGCTTTTTCGCCGAAGCCCACGAGAACGCCAATAAACGGACCGCTCCTTGAGCGTCACTTCGTGAGCCTCACAGTAAGTCTCATTTCGTGAGGAGCATTTCTTGAACAGCATTACCTGAGGACCGCCGCGTGAGGATCATCAACGCCCGAAAAAAACGACGCAGGCCCGTCGAACACATCAGTCACGACCGCTGGCTGGTCTCCTACGCCGATTTTGTCACCTTGTTGTTCGCCTTCTTCGTAGTGCTCTACGCCTCGTCGCACGTCGATAAACACAGAGTGAGCAATCTAGCCCTGGCCATTCAGGTGGCCTTTCAGCAATTGGGTGTGTTCGATACCTCCAATACAAAAATTCCACTCAGCGATTCCGATGCCACGCCTTTCGCTCAGGCCAAGGTGATCGACAGCGCGGATCACGCCGGAGACTACGGCCGCTTCGTGCTACCCATGAAGGGCATCTTGAGCAAACCCTTCGGCCAGCCGCTCCAGGATGTCCAAACCGACCTGTTGAAAGCTCTGGCGCCGGAAATCCAAAAGCGCGTAGTCACCGTCACCACGCGCCCCGATGGCATTGTCGTCAGCCTCCGCGAGATTGGATTCTACGAAAGCGGCTCCGCCACCATCCGCGCCTCCTCGCAAGGCGCCATCGACCGCCTCGCCGCCATCCTGCTGGCGCGCGGCGAATCCCTCCGCGTCGAAGGCCACACCGACAACATTCCGATCCACAATAAATTATTCGATTCGAATTGGGAGCTCTCGACTGCCCGCGCTTCCCAGCTCGTCAAGATGTTCATCGTCCGTTACAATATCGTTCCGACGCGCCTTTCCGCCGCCGGCTTCGCGCAATTCCACCCCGCCGCACCCAACGACACCGACGAAAACCGCGCCCGCAATCGCCGCGTCGACATCGTGATCCTCAATCCCACGCAATCGTTCAACTAAACGCCGCATTCTCTCGCTCCCGCATGGGGTGGTGTTTCCGCAACAACCCGCGCAGCATCATTGACACCCACGCTTCGCCAGACCACACTCACTTCACCCCCTTCCAAATTGATTGTGTATTTCGTGTGAGCCGATGCGCATTCTTGTCGCAGAAGATGACGCGCCGCTGGCGGATTTTCTTCACCAGCGGTTGCTGCAAGAGCAGTTCTCCGTGCAAATGGTCTCGACCGGCCTCGAAGCCCAGCGCCTTGCCGCCGAGCAGACTTACGACGTCGTGTTGCTCGATTTGAGCCTGCCCGGCGCCACCGACCTAGACGTTTTGCGCGGCATCCGTTCCAAAAAGCCCGATCTCCCGGTCCTTATCGTCACCGGCGCGTCCCTCGTCGAAGAGCGCGTGCGCGGCCTCGATGCTGGCGCCGACGATTATCTCGCCAAGCCCTTCGCCTTTGCCGAACTCGCCGCGCGCATTCGCGCGGTCCTGCGTCGCGGCAACCGCTCCGTCAGCGTTTTTCTCCGCGTGGAAGATCTCGAACTCGATCGCGTCACCCACACCGTGCAGCGTCGCGGCCGTCCCATCGAATTAAGCCCCAAGGAATTTGCCCTGCTGGAATTTCTGATGCGCCACGCCGGCCAGCCCGTAGCGCGCACGGCCATCGTCGAACAAGTCTGGCGCCTGCACTTTGACACCATGACCAACGTCGTCGATGTCTACATCAACTACCTTCGCCGCAAAGTAGATTCCGGCCACGAACGCCCACTGATCCGCACCATCCGCGGCATCGGCTACCAAATCGGCCTCAACACTCCCCGCAACTGAATCTTCACCGTTCCTTCCTTTGTAGGGGCGCAGCATGCTGCGCCCCAGCTTGCCCGGGCGTAAGACTCCGTGCTCCTCTGCTCGAAAATAAAAAAACCGCGGCCAGGCGCTTAAGAAAATCGCCCAGCCGCGGTTCAATAAGCGAAATGACGAAACGTTTCTTAAACTACTGCTTCGGCTGCGCGATTCCCGTAGGCGCCGGCGTAACCTGCGAAACGCCCACGCCCGCACTGGCCGAACGCGCTCCCGGTTCCAGCGTCAGCAAACCCTCCGTCGCCGAAGCCGCCACCAGCCCGCCGTTCCGTCGCAAACGCACCACAGGGAAGTAGCTGTCCGCCAGTGGATCGTTCAATCGCTGCCACGATTTGCCGGAGTCGAACGATACCAGCAGCCCGTGCTTCTGTAGTGAGAGCACCATCGCGTTGCCGTTGCCCGCCACATCCTGGAACTGCAGTTCGCGAACGTCCGCGCGGCTCCAGTTGCGTCCCGCGTCGTGCGAGGCGTACAGCCCCATGTTGGAGGTCAGGTACAAGTTGGCATCGTCCAAGCGGTGCAATTTCAAATTGCCGGCCGCCGCGAACGAAAGTTCCTTGGCGCTCCAGGTCGCGCCGTTGTCTGCGGAGTACAGCAAGTTCTTCTGAGAGACCGCCCAAACCTGCGCGCTATCCGCGGAAACTTCCAGCGATTGCGCCGGCTGCTTCACGAACTCGTCTTTGGCCACGGACTTCCAGGTTTTACCAGCATCCTTGGAAACCAGCACGCCACCGGCGGTCGCCGCGTACCACGCGTCGCTGCCGAACGCCATATCGTTCACCAGAAACGCCGTCAGTTGCGGAACGGGAGTTTTTGCCTTAGGAGCAGGACGCGCCGCAGCGGTCTTCGTCCCCGTCTTAGTCGTCGTCCTCGATTTCGTCGTAGCCGGAGCTGCCGCCGGAGCCGCCACCGGTTCCGGAACAAACAATCCGGCCTTCACCCATTTATTGGTCGTCTCGTCATATTTCATCCATCCCCCGGTCGTGAGCGATGCCCACCATCCCGTCGGCGCGGCATACACATGCCGCAAATCCGTGCGCTTCAGTCCAGGTCCCAGCGGAGCCCAAGACGTTCCGCCATCCTTGGTCACCAGGAAGGCGTCGCTGTCAAACGTTAGCACCACCAGCGCGCGCGCGGCGTTGTCCTTGTCCATCGCCACATCCAGAATGTGCTGGTGATGGAATCCCACGTTGGACGAAGTAAATGTCGCTCCGCCATTTTCGCTGATCTGCACGCCTTCGCGTTCCGTGCCCAGAATCAAGCGGTCCGGATTTTTCGGATCGATAATGATCGCGTTGATCACCCAATCGCCCGGTGTGATGCGCTTGAAATCTTTTTCGTTCGTGGTCTTCCACAGTCCGCTGGTTGTTCCGGCATACAGCACCTGCGGATTCCGTGGATCCTGCCGAATCAACTGCGTGCGCCGAAACGCAAACGGTATTCCTTGATATTTCGTCCACGTCTGCGCGCCGTTCACGCTGTGATAAATCCCCGAGCACGCCGTGGCATGCACGTTGTCCGGATTATTCGGGTCCACGATGATGGTCATTACGTCAGAGTCGTCGATCATTCCCGTCTTGATTGGAAACCAGTCTTTACCGCCGTTGCTGGTCTTCCACGGCAAGTGATACGTCCCCGCATAAATGATATCGTCGCTATGGGGATCGAACGCCACGGAGTCAAAATTTCGCAGGTCGTCATGATGTTCCGGAGTGATGCGCGTCCAGCTCGTTCCGCTGTCCAGCGAGCGATATACGCCGGTCAGCGATCCCGCCAAAAACACGTCGGGATGCGTCGGCGATTGCGCTAATGCGCGTACCGTTTCTTTCGGAAGTCCGATGATGTTCCAGGTGTGCCCCGCGTCGTCGCTGCGATACACCCCGCCGCCACCGGAATACAGCGTCCAGGTGCTGGCGTACAGCCGGTTTGAATCGCGCGAGTCCACCAGAATGTGTGTGACGACGTCGTCCTGCCCTGTTCCAATTCGGCTCAGTAGCTGCCAGTGCGCTCCCTCATCCATCGAAGAGAACACGTGTCCATCCGACGTCCCAAGATAGATCTTCTTCAAATCGTGCGGGTCGGCTTCGAGGGTAATCACCGTGCCGCCTGGAGGTCCCACCTGCCGCCACGTTTGCGCCGGCGTCGTGCCCGCCGTTGCCAATGCCAATGTCGCCAGTGCTACCGTGCTTGCTGCCAGCCATTGAGCCTTCATAGCGTGTCATTCTCCCAGAGGGCAGAGGAGCCCACAAGCACCGAGTCTAAGGAACCCAAACTAAATTAGCGCCTGTTCGAAAGGACAGATTTAGGGCTAGTTACCGTAAAAGCCAGCATCCGTTTCCCACTGCGTGTTACTTCCCCGCGCGGGGCGCTTACTGCAGCACAGGGCGGCGCTTGGTTTTGAGCCCTGCTTGCCCCCACGGGGCGGCCTCTTCCGTCCTGCCTTGCGCCATTGGTTTGCCGCTACTAACCCCTCGCGCCTCTATATCCTACGGCCATCGCCCAGACCTGTCCCCAGGTACCATGCCAGCGGCAACTTTTTTCCCATAGCCGGGTTCTACCCCTTGGGATATATAAGGCGCATACTAGATTATGCGCTCCCTGCTGTACGCTACGCTTTTTGCGAGAAATTAGGGGACAAATACCTATGTTGAAGACCACTCATACCGCCTCAAGCCGACTTCTTCTGTCGCTGAGCCTCGTCGGTCTTCTGTGCTTTTGCGCCGCGCCCAAGACGCTGGCTCAAGATGTGCCGCCGAGCGCCATTGCCGACCAACCGGCTCCGAACGCGCAGAATCCCGGCCAGAACCCCAATGGCCCGCCACTTGGTCAGCCAGGTGGCGAACAGCCCATCTCCAATGCTACCAACGTCCCCGGCCCGGCGAGCGCTCCGGGAACCCCCGGCACCGAACAGGCTGAACCTCCCAACCGCGCCGCCCGCATCAGCTTCCTGAGGGGTTCCGTCTCCCTGCAACCCGGCGGCGAAGGTGATTGGGGCAACGCGGTGATGAATCGGCCCGTCACCGTCGGTGACAAGATCTGGGTCGACAAAGACTCTCGCGCGGAGCTGCAAGCCGGCCAAGCCACCTTTCATCTCGGCAATATGACTGCTCTTTCCTTCCTGAATCTCGATGGCCCAGTTACCCAGGTCCGCGTGCCGGAAGGCAGCATCAGTTTCCGCGTGCGCGAAATGCGCGAAGGCGATATCTATGAAGTTGACACGCCGAACGTCGCCTTCATGGTGAAGCAAGCCGGCGCCTATCGCATCGACGTTAGCGAGAACGGCGATGGCACCCGCATCACCGCGATCCGCGGCGAAGGCGAAGCCACTGCCGGCGGAAAAGCCTACACCGTTCATCCCGGCGAGCGCGCCGAATTTGTGGGTACCGACAACGGCAGCATTCAATACACCGCGCACGGCGCACCGCCTCCCGATGCCCTCGATACTTGGGCTAACGAACGCGATCTCCGCGAAGATAATTCCACCTCCGCCCGCTACGTCAATCGTGACGTTCCCGGCGTCGCCGACCTCGACGACAACGGCACTTGGAGTGAAGAGCCCAACGTCGGCTCGGTCTGGTATCCCAACAATGTTGGACCGGATTGGGCTCCGTATAGCGACGGCGCTTGGAATTACGTCGGCCCCTGGGGTTGGAGCTGGGTCGGCTATGAGCCGTGGGGCTATGCCCCCTATCACTATGGCCGCTGGGGCTACTACGGATCTCGTTGGGGCTGGATTCCCGGTCCGATTTACGCGCGTCCCTACTACGGCCCCGCATTCGTTGGATTTGTCGGCGGCGGCTTTGGCTTCGGCATTGGTTTTGGTTTCGGCTTTGGCGGTGGCATCGGTTGGTTCCCGCTAGGCTTTGGCGAACCATTTCATCCTTGGTATCACGCGGGATACGGGTACGTGCACAGCATCAACGTCAACAACACCGTCATCCACAACACCAGCACGATCAACAATCACAGCTACAACTACGCGTACGCGCATAACGCTCATGCCGTTACTGCCACGTCGCGCAACGGCTTTGCGAACGGTGAGCACGTCAATCGCGGCGCCGCGAACATCTCCTCCGCTTCGCTGCGCAACGCGCAAGTTACCAATGGCGCCGGCGTTTCGCCCAATCATTCCAGTTTCTCCGGCGCGGCGGCACGTACCGGAGCAAGGGTAGCTACGCCGCCCGCTTCCGTGCAAAACCGCTCGGTTGTGGCACGCACCACGCCGTCCCCAGCCGCGGGGGCGCCTGTTCACTCGCTGAATAGTTCCGGATCGTTCAACGCCGCGAATCACGGGAACACCTCGGTATACTCTCGCTCCACCGGCGCTTCCGCCGGCACCTCAACGCGTACTTGGGCGGCCCAAGGTAACACCACCGATCACGGCAACGCTCCGCAAGGCGCGGGCAGAAACGGTTCGGCGAACGGCGCCGTGCAAACCGCGCGCGTAAATCAGACCAACCGTCCGGAATGGGCGCGCACCGGTGCAACCACGGCCGCACCGCGCACCTACAATGGCAATTCCACCATGACTTCCAGCAACCGCGCGCCAAACGCCGGCGCCAATCGTAGCTACACGCCGCAACAGCGCGCTTACTCTGCACCCAGCCGAACGTACTCCGCACCGTCTCGCACCTATTCCGCACCGAGCCGTCCGGCCGCCGCTCCAAGTCACAGCAGCGGCGGTGCCGCACCTCACGCCAGCGGCGGTGGCGCTCCGCACGGTGGTGGCGGTGGTGGTGGATCGCACGGCGGTGGCGGCGGACATCACTAATCTCCGAAGCAACCTTGGTAGGGGCGCAGCATGCTGCGCCCCAGCTTGCCCAGGCGTCCTGATTGAACCTTCTTACATAAGCTCCCCGCGCGACTCTTCTCCCGCTACGGTGTTCTACAAACAGGCCTAACACCCAGCACTTTCAAATAGGACATGCAGAAAGCAGCGCAACCCATGCGTGCTCGTATCGCATGCTAAGCTTCACACACGCTCGCCTTTTTGCATGAATTCCAGATAGCCGCGAACTGGTCTTAAATACGCGTTTCAAAAAAAGCTTCAGGAGAGAATTGCATGAGAAAACATGTTCTCGCGCTTGCCGGCCTAGCCGGCATAGCGATGTTTGCGTCCTTATTTACGCCATTACGCGCCGTCGCCCAAGATGATGGCCAACCGAGCAGCGACGATCCCCCCAGCCGCGTCGCTCGCCTCGCGTACACGCAAGGCGCGGTTTCCTTCCAACCCGCTGGCACCGACGATTGGGTCGACGCCACCATCAACCGCCCCGTCACCACCGGCGACAAACTCTGGTCGGACTCCGGTTCCCGCGCCGCTCTCCACATCGGCTCCGCATCCATCAACCTCTCGCAGAACACCGGTTTCTCTTTCCTGAATTTGACCGACAACATCGCTCAGCTCCAGCTCACCGCCGGGACTCTCCGCGTTCGCGTCAAGCGTCTCGGTGACGACGAAAATTTTGAAATCGATACACCCAATCTCGCGTTTTCTATCTTGCGTCCCGGCATTTACGAAATCAGCGTGAATGACAGTGGCGACACTACCGTCATCGAAGACCGCAACGGTGAAGGCGAAGTCACCGGCGGCGGCTCGGCCTACACCCTGCATGCTGGCGACGTCGGCACTTTTATCGGAACCGATCAACTCAATGCCGATGTCGAGGGTCTCAGCGATGACCAAGATGACTTCGAATATTGGAGCGAGCAGCGCGACCATCATGAAGATATTTCCATCTCCGCGCGCTACGTTTCCGAAGACGCCATCGGCTACGACGACCTCGATGACAACGGCGGTTGGCGCGCCGTTCCCGAATACGGCACGATCTGGTTTCCGCACACGGCGCTGGTCGGCTGGGCGCCGTATCACTACGGCCATTGGGCCTATGTCGCACCTTGGGGCTATACCTGGGTTGACGATGCAGCTTGGGGTTTTGCGCCATTTCACTACGGCCGCTGGGTCACCGTTGGTGGAGCTTGGGGCTGGGTTCCTTGCGCGCCGCGTCCCACCGTTGTCGTTTATGGCGGTCCTGTCTACGTCAGGCCCGTTTATGCTCCGGCGCTGGTCGCCTGGGTTGGCGGTCCACACTTCGGCGTCGGCATCGCAGTTGGCGGTGGCTTTGCAACGGGCGTGAACGTAGGCTGGTTCCCACTCGGTCCGCGTGAAGTTTTCGTCCCGTCTTACCCGGTGAGCCGCGGTTACGTCACCAACGTGAACGTTTCCAACACCACGGTCAACACCGTGGTCGTCAACAATTACTACAACACCGTGGTCGTCAACAATTACTACAACACCGTGGTCGTCAACAAAACCGTAAACGTGACCAATGTCACCTACGTCAATCAGCGCGTCCCCGGCGCCGTCGCAGCCACCAACCCGCAGGCCTTTACCTCCGGCCAATCCGTCTCCAAAAATGTCGTTCAAGTAGACGCCCGTGAAGTTGCTTCCGCTCCCGTAGCCGCACAGACCCCGGGAGCCATCCCGCAACGCGCCGCCGTGCTCGGCGGGCGTCCAGCAGCCACGGTGCGGCCGCCCGCCGCGATTCAGGCCCGCGCTGTCGTCGCAAAAACCGCGCCGCCGCCTCCGCCGCCATCCTTTACGCAGCGTCAAGCCGCCATCAAATCCAATGGAGGCCGCCCCATCTCCATTGCTGCCGCGCGCCAGATCACGCCGGTGAAAACCGCCGGATCAGCACCCGCGCCGCAAGTACGAGTCGCTCCGCCAGCCAAGCCCGCCACGCCGCAAATCGTGCGCGGCAACAAAACCGCTCCTGCGGCGAATACCGCGAACAATCCGAACCGCCCGGCGACAGCCACAACTACCGCTCCGGCGAATGCCAACCGTCCGACGCAACCCGCCGTAACCGCGCCACAAAATAATCCCAACCGTCCGCCGTCACAGCCCGCGGCCAATAACGCTCCGCAGCGTCCGCCCACCGCCCATCCGGCAGACGAGCAACTTGAGCAGCAGCACCAGCAGCAAAACGCCGACCTGCACAAACAACAGGACGAAGAACGCCAAAAGGTCGAGCAACAGCAGCAGCAAGAAAATCAGCAAGCGCAAAAACAAAAAGCCGACGAAGCCAAACAACAGCAAATCCAGCAGCAGCACCAGCAGCAACTGGAAGATCTCCAGAAGCAGCACCAACAACAGCAGCAGCGGCTACAACAAAAACAGGAGCAAGAGCACAAACAAGCTCAGCAATCGCAACCCAAACCACAAAACAAACCCGAACCAAAGCCCAAGGATGACAAGCCCCCAAAGAAAGACAAATAGCTAATCCGCGGCGCGGGGGGCCGCTTTTGTAGGTGCCGGACAGTCCGGCCTGCTGCTCCCAATGAAGCGGTGTACCGGAGGCGAATCCACACCAGGATTTGCCTCCGGTTTTTTGCCTCGCGCAGGCCCAGCCTAGTTACCACTCAGCCAACAAAATAATCGCCTAAACCCCGCAGAATTAGCATCTTGCATATCATGCTGAGAGCAAAGGGCTTGAACTCCTTTCAGCTCAGTATGATAAGCAATTCAAATGCTGCCGTAGCTCAACGAACCGCAGATCCAACGCACTGTGATATCGTCAGAAACTGCGGTCATGACCTCTCCAGCCCCCACTCCGCTAGCCTTTCGCCAAGCCCTCGGCCAATTCGCAACCGGCGTCACCGTCATCACCGTCGAGTACGAGCCGGGCAAAATCCACGGCATGACTGCTAACTCCTTCGCCTCGGTATCCCTCGATCCGCCGCTCATTCTGGTGTGTGTCGACCACCGCGCCCACATGCTGCCCTATCTCGTCGAACAAAAGCGTTTCGGCATCGGCGTCCTCAAAGAGCATCAGCAGGCCATCGCGGAATTCTTTGCTCAGCCGGGGCAGAACGAGGATGTCGAGGATCGCCTGAACATTCGCTTTCATCGTTCGCCCAGCGGTATTCCCATGCTGGAGGACACGCTAGCGCGGCTAAGCTGCCACGTAGCCGCCTCCTATGTCTCTGGCGATCACACCATTTTTTTAGGTGAAGTGGAAACGGTAGAAATCAGCGAAGGCCAGCCACTACTTTTTTTCCGCGGCTGCTACGGCCAAATCGGCTCGACGCCCTGAAGAGTTTTTCCCACAGCCCTTATAGCTAATCCTTTTAACTAGTGATGGCCGCCGAGCGAATCGCGCTTTACGCCGTACTCCGCGCCCCACGCATCGGTCATTTGTCCGCGAATCTCCCACAACTCCGGAAAAAATTTGTGGCTCATGCCTTCGGAAAGTATTTCCACCGGACGGCCCTTCAGCGATTTTGAGCCGAAGCCAATGGTGCGGTGAATCAGCTGCATGTGCTCGTAGCGGAATTTCTGAAACAGCTCGTCGAATTCCGCCAGCGCTTCGGCGACCACGTAAGCGTCGCCGTGGTTGTATTCCGCGTCGTAGATTTTTTCCACCGTGAGTCCCTGCTTGTCCAAGTAGCTTGCCTGAAAAGAATTCCAAAGTGGCTGGTACATGCGCAGCAAAATACGAAAGCCCGGCGATTCCTGGCCGCTGCCATTTCCCAGGCGCGTGCGAATGGCCTGATATTCCTTGGGAGACATGGTCTCCAGCAGCGCCACCTGCTGAATCATCATGCGCTGCGCCAGATGCACGCGACGGAAGAGCGTGAGCACGCGATTGGTATTTTCCGCCTGCAAATAGTCATCGATATTCAGCAGCGTGTAAGCGATCAGCTTCATCCACAACTCTTCCACCTGATGCACCAGCTGGAACTGCAATTCATCGGCGTTGCAGAGTTCGTCAAAAGCGGATTGGCAACTCAGCAGCGTTTTGGTCTGCAGATACTTTTCATAGTCCAGCGTGCCTTCGCCGCTCATGGCGGCGTAAAACTGTTCACGATTCATCGAGCCTCCCAGAATCCTTCGCGAAGCCCGCGAAGGATTGCTGCGCTTACGTGTGATGTTTGAAGAGCAACTGGCGAAGAATGGTCTAGCGTTCGGAATTGCCCGAAGGGCGCGTGGATTCCGCGGAGTCCCCAGTTTCCTTGCGATGGCTGCGCACTTCGCGCAGCGCATAAATGGGCTTGTTCTGCGATTCGTAATACGTTCGCGAACTGATTTCGCCCAGCAGTCCCATAGAAATAAACTGAATGCCGCTGACGAACATGGCCACGGCCAGCAGCATCAGCGGGCCGTGCTCGGTCATGATGGTGACGTGATTATAAAATTTGGAAAAGGCCAGGAAGCAGGCGATCAGAATTCCGCTGCCCGCGCCCGCCAGGCCCAGCAAGCCGAAAAATTGCAGCGGCCGCGTTGAATAATCCAGCAGGAATTTCACCATCAGCAAATCCAGGAACACCCGCACGGTGCGCCCAATGCCGTAATTGGACTTGCCATTTTTGCGCTGCAGATTTTCGATGGGCACTTCCGCGATCTGCGCGCCGGTGGTCGCCGCCAACGCGGGAATAAAACGGTGGAGTTCGCCGTACAACTGAATCTCTTGAATAATTTCGCGGCGATACGCTTTGAAGGTGGTGCCAAAATCGTGCAAATCCACGCCGGATAGTTTGGCCATCATCCAGTTGGCCACGCGGCTGGGAATCTGCCGCATTAGCCAATGATCCTGCCGGTTATGCCGCCAGCCGCTGACCAGATCGAAGCCTTCTTCGATCTTTTCCAGGAAGCGCGGAATTTCCTCCGGATCGTGCTGCAAGTCGCCGTCCATGGAAATAATCACTTCGCCGCGCGCGTAGTCGAATCCCGCTTTGAGCGCCGCGGTCTGTCCAAAATTGCGCCGCAAGCGCACCAGATTCACGCGCCGATCATGTTCATAAATATCGGAAAGCACTTTGAAAGAATTGTCTTTGCTGCCGTCGTCCACAAACACCAGTTCGTACGGTTCACCGACGGAATCCATCACCTCCGTGAGTTTCATGTACAGCGGAGGAATGTTCTCCTGCTCGTTGAAGAAGGGCACGACGATGGAGTAGCGGATGCTTGCTTCGCTGACCATTTTTCGCAGTTCTGCCTCGCGTGCTTCTGGCGCTTACCCGTTGCTATTATGCTTCCTGGGCGACGAAACCATAGTCTATCAGGCGAATCCCCTGCTCGGCGACAAGATTTCGAATGTGCTTGTCGGTCAGGAGTTCCACCTCCACGCGGCGCGATTCCTGCAGCCGGGTGTCCGAGCGCTGCAAATCGGCGTCCACAAATCCGGGATGGCACATCAGCTCGGTGGTGCCCTCCGGCAAACCGCGCAGCAGACTGGCCAGGCCTTCGCGCGTCAGCTCGCCGGTTTGCGCGATGCCGCAAAAATAGTCGGCCGTGGCGATGCCGGAATGTTCCGCTTGTTCGCGCGCGTCGGGCGCCAGCAATTTCAATCCGCGCGCCTGCACGCCCTGCCGCAGCACTTTACCGCCGTGCTGATTTTCGCCCGCCGAAAGCGCGGAGCGCAGGGAAGAAGTTTCATGGGACACGCGAATGGCGCCAATTTCGTGGCGTTTCGCCAGCCGCAAGGCAATCTCAAACAGGCCGGGAAGCATTTGCACGTGCTTGTGTCCATCCAGATGGGTCGGAGCAATTCCCGCCTCGCGCACTTTGCTGATCTGTGCGTCCCATTCGGCTTCCACTTCCGCGAGCAGCATGGCGCCGCGCGCCAGTTTTATCAGGAGGGACCTGGGCCCGCCGATAAATTCTCCGTCGTCATTCAGGATGGTGCTGACCAGCTCTTTCGGGGCGCATGGCGTGCCATCGCTCAGATTCAGGTGCACACCCACGCCAAGGCCTTCGCGAGACAAGGCCAGCGCCACGCCAGAGGCAAAGGCCTGGCCGTTGGCCAGCAAAGAGGTGCTGGTGACGATACCGTTGCCATGGGCTTCGGCTATGCCGCGATTTACGCCTTCGGTCCAGCCCAGGTCATCGGCGTTAACGATTAGATTTTTCACGACTTACCCGCATCCCTAAGTTGCCACGAAAGACAGCTTCCATGTAAGTGCCCCGCAGGCGGGAAGTTTTGTGCAAAAAAAGTGCAGCCAACCTGTACCTTCGGACAGCTGCTTCTTCCGCCCACGCAATCATCTGTACCATTGACCGATATTCTTGCCAACTTTAGCATGGCTTTATTGAGGCCCGAATGTCCTTAAACCTGCGTGAGTCCAAAGCTATTGGTACGCGTCATGGCGAAAATCGCCGTGGCCGCCGCATGAATTCCCGCGTTCCCGTGCGGCTGGAGTGGGATGTTGAAGCTGGTCCGCGCATTTGCGTGGAAGCGCACACCCGCGTCGTCAACCCCTATGGCTGCATGGTGGTGCTGGAGCACTCGCTGGAACTGGAACACCGCGTGGCGCTGACCAATCTGGCGACGGACAGCAGCAACGCCGCGGTGATCGTCTGGAAGGGCAATCCCCGGCCGGATGGCTGGGAATACGGGGTCGAATTGGTAGCGCCCGAGATGGACTTCTGGGGACTGGAGCTGTGAGCACAATGCCCGATAAAAAAATGGCGGTCCCCGCGATACGCCCTGCGTTGCAACGTCCGCCGACCGCGGAAGAACGCCGTCGCGCCCAGCGTGTGCTGCTGCGCATGCCGGTGATTCTGCACGTTGATGGGAAGCCTTCGATGAACGGCTTCACCCACACCGTCAGCCAGAACGGCGCGATGGTGATCGTGCCGGAGCCGCTAGCGGAAAACGCCAAGATTTCGCTGGAAAATCCCAAGACGCACAACACCGTGGATGCCCGCGTGGTGCGGCCGCCGCAAATTACCAGCGACGGCTGCTTGATTCCGGTGGAGTTTTTGTCGCCGTCGCCGCAATTTTGGAACGTTTTCTTTCCGCCTTCGATTAATTAATTTACGCGGAATGGTAGTTCGCGCGCCGAAGCGCACAGAATGAATTCTGTGCCACCAATTTTCCGCCTATAAAAAAGCGGCTCCGAAATATCGGAGCCGTTTTTCGTTTTGTGGTTAAGGTTTCCGGCTACTGCACGGGAATCTGCAACGGTGCAGAGGTCGAACCCGCGTAATTCGTGTTGCCGGTCGTCGGCGTATAAATAGCGGTGACGATGTCGATGTGACCGCCACCACCACCGCCACCGCCTCCTCCACCACCGCATCCGGCGATTCCTGCGATCGCGCAGAGGAATAATAGGAGTCCGGCGCACGCGTAGACGGGCCGATTGCGCGGAGCGACGCGCAGCAGCGTCAGCAGAAACGCCAGCAACAGGGCAAAGGCGGCAATCCACAGCGGCCCGGTCTTGATCCGCGGCATTTGCAGAGGCGCTGGCGGCGGAGTCAAAAACGAAAGCGTCGTGGTAATGGAGGCGCTGCAAAGCGCTCCCACGCCGGTATTGAAATTGGCGCCCATCGGCGTGCAGGTCACTGGACCCATGAGTGCGGTGGATCCGCTCATGAACTGGACCGTGCCTGTCGGCCCCTGAACGCTGTTGCTGTTGGAGTTGACGACAGCGGTGAGCGTCACCATGGAACCAGCGATGACGGACGGAGGATTCGCCGCCACCGAGGTGGTGGTCGCTGCCGCCGTGATGGTCAACATTAGCGTGTTGCTGGTGGTGCTCGGCATGAAGCTCTTATCGCCGGGAGTGTAGGTCGCGGTCAGGGGATGACTGCCACCACTCAGCTGGATGGGTTGGTCCTCGGCAAATCCCGAGTTATTCAGATTCGCTGAATTTGTCGGCGTTGTAGTGTTCGGCACCAGGAAATCGTTCAGCGCAACTTTGTTGTCGAAGAGTTGCACCGGTCCGGTTGGGCAGGGAAGCGTCGGAGGCGGGCCAAAGGCAGCGACGGTGCTGCCAAAGGGCGGCGGAACGCAAAGCGTAGCGGAAGTGTTGGTGACGGCGATGAGCAGGATGTACGGTGAGCCATACGGCAGAGAGGCAGCTGCGGGGCTCGGAGTTGACGGATTGCCGTTCGCGTCGAAGGTCACTAGATTTACGGACACCACGCTCTGCTCCTTACCTACGCTCGTTACTGCCCCGATAGTGGCGGCAGTGCTCGCGGCGAACGTTCCGTCGCCGCCGTAGTGCGCGGTGACGGTGTAAGGAGTTCCGTTTGTTCCCGGCAGCATCTTCGTTGTCCCGGAGTAGGCGCCATTGGTGAGCGGGAAGGTGTCGATAATGGGACCCGGCACGGTGGTTCCCTGGATCAGCTCGACGAAGCCGGTCGGGGTTCCGACTCCCGCCGTGGGCTTAACCGTTCCGCTTATGGTGATGGCTGCCCCGTGCGTGTCATTCACGGCAGCGCCGCCATTGAATGTGAACGTTGTTGTTGTCGGTGTGAACGTTGCGGCCGCCCAATTTTTTATAAGATTGCTGACGTTGACCGAGCCGAGACCGGTTGCCAAATCGTAATTGGCGGTGGTGTTGAAGGCCGGCGTTATCGGATTCGTCGGATTTCCATTTACGTCGGAAACCACGAGAATGCCGAAGCCTGAAGCGGTCTGATTGCTACAGCCAAACGTTTGGTTCTGGCAGGCCACAGAATTGTTCGAGCCCGCGGGAATGTCATAAAAGACGCAGGTGTTGGCCGGATTTTGCATGGACGTGCATGTTGCGCC
Organism: uncultured Acidobacteriota bacterium; assembly: GCA_963838265.1. GTDB lineage: Bacteria > Acidobacteriota > Terriglobia > Acidiferrales > UBA7541 > Acidiferrum. The sequence goes on along the minus strand of CAWIQN010000011.1, from coordinate 77,504 downwards.
AGCCTTGCTCGCCATCGAATACAAAACGTAATTGGCGTTCCCTTGCCGCTGTCCTGTCTGCTGATTGACAAGCGACATGATGGCCGCAAACGCCGGGGAAGAGGCCGACGTTCCGCCGACGCCCTGGAAATCATTGAAGGGAGCATTGAGGTCGCAGGACGAGGTGCTGCTTCCAGCACCAGTATTGGCATCTTGCTCGCAGACGATATAAAAACTTCCGTTGACGCCGTTGCTGGCAAAGAGAGCTACGTCCGGAAGATCGCGAGCACCGTCATTGGGCACACCTAACCCGCTCTGCCAACTCGGTTTCGGATAGAAGCCAGTGCAGTCGATGTCGCCGGCCTGGTCTTCGGTCGAGACACTGCAATTGCTAGCCCCGCCGGCACCCGCGACGAGGTCGGGTCCCGTCGACGTCAATCCCTCTGAGTTTTCATCGATAATCGCGGTGGTGCAGGCGGTCACACCGCCTTCGGCGCACGAGGCGTTCCAGGTGACTTCGGGGATGTAGCCCAACACCGACGTCTGTGTAGTCGGCGCATTGGTGTTACTCCAGAAATTTGTGACGTTCGCCTGCGTCTGATTAAAATCGGTGCCGCCGACGGCCACGTTAAATGGCGTGGAGGCGTCGCCGCTCACCGCTTGGCCAAACGCGGACACATCTAAATTGTCGCTGGAGGGATCGCACGCCGCGGAACCGGTATCGCCGGCGGAAACCAAGCCGGTGATGCCTTGCGCGGAAGCCTGCTCCCACAAGGCGGCCTCGAGTTCGTTTCCGGAAGTGCCCTCGAAGGCTTCGCACTCGCCGAAGCTCTTGCTGACGACGGGCGCCAAGTTGTTGTTGATGGCGTAGAGTACCGAGAGGTCTACGCCGGCTGCGCCGACGCCGGAGTCCGGCTGCTCGGTTACCACCAGGACGATTTGCGCGTTGGGCGCAACACCGCCAGCGGTTTGCGTGTCGAGGTCGGCTTCGATTTCATCGCCGTCCGGGCCGCTGATTCCGGGATCGGGGCCGTTCACCACGACTTGAAGCGGCATGTTCGGCAAACCGAACAAGGTGCGGAAGTCGTTGAAGTCCGCAGGATTCACGTTGGAGTCGCCGACGACCACAATCGTTTGGTTTTTTCCAGCTGGCTGGCCGCCCACCATGGCGGGGACGCTGTAAATCTTAGCGAAGTCCCCTGGACCCACGGCGTAGCATTGCAATGTGCCATTCGGTCCGCAATCCATAAATGTGAAAAGCGGCTTGGCTTCGTGAGTGCCCTTGGTCCTGCGGAACGTTCCGAGGCGGTGCACATGCGCTCTGGGGCGGAAATTGCTTAGCCCCACCACGCCGGCAATCACCGGAGACAGCGCCGCCGGAATTTGCGGATCGCTGACGTTGGCGTTGCGCACTTGGCCGCGCAGCAGAAATTTGTGCACGTCGGTGTGAAAGGCCTCGCGCAATTGCCCCACGTTTCCGGAAAACTCGATGGCGGTCTTTCCTTCGCCGACCTTGATGTCCTTGAATCCGTGCGTGGTCAGCCATTGCGTGACGGCCTGAACGTCCGAGTCCGCCGGGCCGAACTGCGTGGCAAACTGTTGCGGGGTGAGCCAGGCGTGATAGTTGGCGGTGGACCTGTTTTGCTGGTCGTCGAGCAACTGGCGCAGGGCGGTCTCTTGCTGCGGGCTGCGCTGCAGCAGGATCAGTGCGCGCGTAACGGGCTGGGCATCATCCACGGTGCCCTGGTCAAACTTCGCTTTGGCCTGCGGACTTACGTTGCCCTTCAGCGGCACCAGCTGTTTTTCATCCACGGCCTGAGTAACGCGAGGCTGGACGCCTTGCGCCGCAGAACTTTGCGACGTAGAACTTTGTGTAGCGGGGTTGGGCGTTTGCGCTCGCGTGCTGGGGCTGCTCAGGGCCAGCAGAGCTGCGGCAAGCAGTAACGGGCTACCGATTTTGAAGAAGGGAGTTTTCATATGTGATCCGTTCTGGGTTTGGAATTTTCCGAACAATTTAGACCCCGTTTGCGGCGTAACACCGAGTGAAGTACTCGGGAGGTAAAAGACTGCAAGCTGGAACATGCTCGCGGACAGGTCCCGGAAAATCAAGCGACGCTAACTCTAGCACGCCCTGTCGAAGTAGTTCTGTAACAATTCTGTCACGAAATCGTAAGCGCAAGCTAGGCGCGTAGTTCACGGCAGCCGTTAGCCAATGGTGATTCGGATGCCCTGGACTGCCGCGAGACGCATTATCGTAACCCGAGACTGCGCCGTTAGTTGCGCCGGATCATTGCGCTGAAGACCAGAAACAGCGTGGCCGCAGAATACCCCTGAGAACTAATTCCTTGTCAGGCACTACTTTAGTTCCCAGAGATTTGTCATTTTTCATGGATTCTTTTTGCGGCGCCATGGGCCTATGGGCATGCCGTAGCAGCGGTCCGGCGCGTTTCCTAGCCTTTTTTGAATGCCCAAGCCACGCAAATATAGTTGGGAACCAAGCTCGTTGCAGAGCATCAAAGCTGCGGACCTTCGCGACTGGCTGTACCAGGCGACAGCTCCAACATTCAATCCCCTGGCCTTATGGGGCCTTACGGAGAAAACTCTATGGCAAAAATGAAGGTGGCACAGGTAGGCAAGGCGCACGGCGATTTTGAAATTGTGGAACGCGATATTCCAGAGCCGGGCCCGGGCGGGGTACGCATAAAGGTGCATGCGTGCGGGATCTGTCACAGCGATGTGATTACGAAGGAAGCGCTTTTTCCCGGGATTTCATATCCCCGCGTGCCGGGGCATGAAGTGGCCGGGGTGGTCGATGCCGTCGGGGCGGGTGTGACGGTTTGGAAGAAGGGACAGCGCGTGGGCGTTGGATGGCATGGCGGACAAGATGGCACGTGTTTGCAATGCCGGCGCGGGGATTTTGCGATGTGCGCGAATGCAAAAATTTCGGGTATCAGCTTTGATGGCGGATACGGCGAGTATATGGTTGCGCCGCAGGAAGCGGTGGCGGCAATACCCGACGGATTGGATTTCGTGAATGCTGGTCCACTGATGTGCGCGGGGATTACAACGTTTAATGCGCTGCGGCACAGTGGCGCGCTGCCGGGGGATTTGGTGGCGGTGCAGGGAATCGGCGGATTGGGGCATCTGGGAGTGCAGTGGGCCGTCAAGTTTGGTTACTGGACAGTGGCGATTGGCCGCGGTCCAGAAAATGGCGATTTGGCAAAGAAACTAGGCGCCTCGGCGTATATCGATAGCAAAGCCGTGGACGCTGCCGCGGAGTTGCAGAAACTGGGTGGCGCAAAAACGATTTTGTGTACCGCAACCAGCTCGAAGTCCATGACGGATCTGGTTGGCGGGCTTGGGAAGAACGGCAAGATGGTGATTGTGGGGGCGCCGCCGGATCCGGTCCAGGCTTCGCCGGGGCAATTGATTTTCGCCAACGCCAGCATTCGCGGCTGGTACTCGGGGATTCCCACGGATTCGGAAGACACCATGCGGGTGGCGGTGCTGACCGGGGTGCGGCCGATGATCGAGAAATATCCGTTCGCCAAAGTAGCCGAGGCTTACGAGCGGATGATGAGCGGGAACGCGCAGTTCCGCGTGGTAATTGAGATGTGAGATGGTTTGCGAATACCGTGGCGCAGGTTGGTGAACGCGCTACGAGGTTCGATCGCAGTCGAAGACACGCCAAGAACGGGCACGGCGTGCCGTGCCCCTACTTAAAGGGCAGGGAAGAGAGATCCAGATTTCCACCAGAGAAAATTACTCCCAGTTTTGGCGGCGCACCATCGCTGCGCGGCGGCAAACCTAACGCGTCGACTGCGCCTTTTCTGAGCAGCGGCGCTATCGCGACCGCGCACGACGGTTCGATAATGATTTTCATGCGCTCCCACACCAGGCGGGTGGCGGCGATGATCTCTTCTTCGCTGACCAGCAAAATTCCGGAGACGCGTTCGCGCAGAATGGCGAAGGTGCGCGCGGAAAGCGACGCGCGCAAGCCGTCGGCAATGGTGTCGCTGGATTCTTGCGCTTGCAAAACTCCGGTGGTCAACGAGCGATAAGCGTCGTCGGCGCGTTCGGGCTCGCAGCCGTAGACGTGCACGTCTGCGCGCAGGCCTTGCGCGCCCAAACACGTGCCGCTCAGTAAGCCGCCGCCGCTGACCGGCGCGAACACCGCGTCGAGATCGGCGACGTCTTCCAGAAGCTCTTTCGCTGCGGTGGCCTGGCCCGCGATGATGCGGTCGTCGTCATAGGGATGCACCAGTGCGGCGCCGGTTTCCGCTTGCACGCGAGCGGCGGCTTCGGAGCGTGCTGAAATGGTCGGTTCGCAATAAGTGATGTGGCCGCCGTAGGCTTCCACGGCCTGGAATTTTACTTTTGGCGCGTTGCGCGGCATCACGATGTAGGCTGGCACATTGCGCCAGCGTGCGGCGCAGGCCACCGCCGCTCCGTGGTTACCGCTAGAGGGCGTGACGATGCCGCGCGCGATCTCTTGCTCGCTCATCGAAAAAATTGCGTTGCTGGCGCCGCGAATCTTGAACGAGCCGGTTTTCTGAAAATTGTCGCACTTGAAAAACAGGCGCGCACCGGCCATGCCGTCGAGCGATGAGCTGGTGAGCACGGGTGTGCGATGGATGTGCGGAGCGATGCGCGCGTGAGCCGCCAATATCGTCGGCCAATCCGGCGCGGTTGCCATCATCGTGCGCAAATCGCGCTTCGCATTGGAGTCGGCAGTTGCCACCAGATCTTGCGCTCCTTGCAGCAGGGCATTATCCCACAGCGAACATATCTTCGCCCGCGAACAAGAGGAGAAACCTGCCGATAAGGCGGCGGTTTCTGGCGCCTAAAAAAAGCCTAATCGAGCGGGTTGGCACTTGACGCCCGCGCCTGGCTTCCCTACTCTGATCGAATACCTCTCCCAATCTCGCGACCCGCGTAAGACCCTTCCTCTCGCGCGCAGGAGGACAATATGAATGGATCAGAACGACGTCAGCTCACCCGCTACAATCTCCGCACACCGTTGCGTTTCCGCGCCACCGGCTTGTCATCGGACAAGACCGAGCATTTCACGGAAGCGCTAAACGTTTCGCGCGGAGGATTTTTCTTTGCGTCGTCCGCGGCGCTGCAGATCGGCATGCCGATTGAAGCCACGCTGCGCATGCCCGTGGAAGTTACCGGCGGCGTTGTCGAGGAGACACGTTGTACCGCGCGCGTGGTGCACGTGCGCAACGAGCCCTTTAGCGACGGACGCATCGGCTTCGGCGCGGAGATTGAAGAGTTCCGCGCGCGCCAGCCTTTGGGGACTGTTCCCGCACAAGTGGACCGTCACGCCAACTAGTTTCTTCTGGAACTGGGCGTCAACCACCAAAGCAAATTCCCGCCGGGGCCTAAAGCACGGGTCTGAAGACCCGCCGCTACAAACGTCACCCAGAAGGCGGCCACTACTTTGACGGAATAGTGACGACCGTTTTGGCGCTGCCCACGTTGTCAAAACGATCGTAGGCGCGCACGGCGATGGTGTGCTCGCCGGGAGCAAGACCCGAAGTTGTGAAGTCGTAGTGTTCTTCGGGCGCGTCGCTGATGTGTCCGATGGGCGGGCACAGAATCCAGTCGCCGCCATCGACGCTGTATTGCGCGCGTTCGATGCTGGTGGCGGAATCGCGGGCGGAAAATTTCACGGTTACGGAGCCCGACAGCGCGGCGCTTGCCGTCTTGGACGAATCCGCAACCACCTGCAACGTCTCAATCACCGGCGGAGTATTGTCCACTTCAAAGCGTTCGCTTTCGCGCTCCGCGGTCAGCGCTGAGGCTGGCGGATTCGATGGCGCGTCGCTGGCCACGATTTTCAGGTAATAACCGCCGTCGGGCAGCGTGGTGGTGTCCCAGGAATAAAATTTCTGGTCTAATTTATCTTTCAGCAATTTCCATTCATGTTCTTTCTCGCCGCGGAAATAAACCGCGTAGCGCAGCTCGTCATCGTTGGCGTCGTGCGCATTCCACAGTACGGACTCGTAGCCTTTTTGCACAAAGCCTTGCGGGGGCTGCTCGAAGCGCGGCGAAGCGGTGCTTTGCGTGATGACCACGCCGTTGGTGTTGTCCGCGGGCGGCATTTTCAGGGTGACGATCTGCTGCTGGCCGGCGGCGGTTACGAAGGTGGTTTGCGCGCGCACGCCGGGATCCTGCAACGCGATGCCATCGATTACCGGCGCGATGTTTCTCGGCAAATACGCGATGCTCACCCAATAAATTCCGTCTCCCGGGCGGCCGTCGCGGATCACCGCTTTCCACTGCACGTAGCGCGCCGGTGGCGCTTCCACTGCGGAACCCGATTGCGCGTACGGGCCAAACCAGCGCGACCACTCGGCGCCCGGCTCTTCGGTGTTACCAGAACGCACAAAGAATTCGAGCCGCGGATCACTGCCCGCATGTTTGTCGCTTTTGGTGTTGCCCGCGGCGCGATTTTCTACTGGAGCACTCCACCACTCCACGCGTCCCCATTGCGAGAAAATCTGCGCGTCGAAAGAACGAGATTCGTAGCTGCCTTCCGGCTCGTACTCTGGACCGACGGAAAAAATCTTTCCAGGATTCGCGGTGCACAGAAATATTTTTCCTTCGGCGTTGCGCACGATTCCGGTGATTTGGGCGGAGCCGGCCTTCGCCAGTTGCGCGTACGCGCCGCGCTGGTCGATGGCCAGCAGCGCTCCATTGTTGCCTGTACCCGCCAGCACGCGGCCGTCTTGCGCCATGCCCAGCGCGTAGACCACATCTTCGCGTGAACTCCACAACTCTTCGGGCGCGCCGTCCGGGCTAATGCGATAAATGCTGCTCGAAATTGCGGCGGGGAACGGCGTAAATATTGTCTGCGCCGAGCCCCCGGAGATCACTCCGCTGTTGGTGAACGTGGTGGTCCCCTGTGGAGTGGTGATGACGGTTGTAGGCGCTTGGCCGGCGGCGCGCTGTTTTTCTCCGATGGCGGCTGCGAATATCGTTCCGTCGGTGCCGACGGTCAGCGCCGTCACTTCGCGTTTGGCGCTTTCGTACAGCACAAAACCTTCCGCGCTGCCCCGGGCGCTGGTTTCGCCAGCTTTCTCGCTGGATTTGCCGTCGCGCGCCATGATGCGCAACACGCGGCCGCTCGGTTCTGTTCCGGCAAGCAGACGGTTTTGCGCGTCGAAGGCGAGTACGCGAATGTGCGCTTCGTCGCTGGCGTAAAAGAGCGTGCCTTTTCCGTCAGGGGCGACCGCGAAGATTTGTCCTTTGTCACCGGTGGCGACATACAGCGTGCCATCGCTGCCGAAGGCCAGATCCCAGATATATTTGCTCTTGGGGTCGAAGAATATTGTTTTTTCGCCGCTGCTTGAAACTTTATAAACCTTGCCGTCGGGAGAAGTTCCTACGAACAGGGTGCCTTTGGCGTCGAATGCGATGGTTTGCGCGGCCAAATCGGGAGACGCAAACACGGAAGTGGGTTTGCCGGCGCCATCAAAGCGAAAAACTTTTGCCGGAGAACCGCCGGCGGCGTACAAACTTCCATTCGGTCCCAGTCGCAGCGACCACAAATAGGAGGCATCCGCATCCGCAAGCAATGTAAATTTCGGCGCCAGTTCCAGCCGGCCGTCGCTGCGCACGGCCACGCCATGCGCGGTACCTTTCACAAACTCGTCGTAAGAAGATTGCCGCCAACGGCGCGTGTGTTCCGCAGAAGCCACGCAACAGAGCATGAAAAACAGACTCGCCAGCAGAACGCCGCGAAAGATCGTGCTTGCGGCGAAGGAAACGCCGTTGGTCAGTTGTTGCCTGTCGGCACGAATCATCTGTAAGACTCTGATCATTTAGCATTCACCGGATTTGCAGATTCAAAGAGATAACGCCGGCCACGGGTCCATCGAGCGGAATGGAGGATTCACTGGCCAGCGATTCGCGCAATATCTGCACGCTGCCCGGCGCGGGGCGGCCGTCCACCACGTTGAGTTCGGAGAGCGGCACGTTGGGCAATTCTTTGTCATCCCAGAGCATCGTGGGCGATGGCGAGAAGAGTCCCACGTAAACGCGATCGTTGCGGCGTTCGCGATTCAGCACTGCGATCAGTTGGTCCAGACCACCCGCGCCGCCAGCGCTGGCCAGGGAAAATCCGCGGGAAGCGCGGTTCAAAGTGTCCGCATCGGTGACTAATACACGCAGCGCGGTGCCGCGCGCTATTTGCTCGGGAATGTGCACGCTGGTTTCCACCACGCGCGCCGCACCGCGATAGGGCTGCAGCAGCACGCGTACCTTCAGCGTTTCGCCCGGTGCGGCCTCGCCTTTTTCCAGCCACGCGCTATCGATGCTGAAGGATTGCCGCCCTGGCACGCTTTCGACCTTGAGCGAAATATTGTCCACCACCGTGCTTTCAAAAGTATTGGTGAACAGCCGCGCAAACACCGACTGCATATTAAGCGCGATGGACAAGCCGTCCGGGCTCAGCGAGTCGCCGGGAGCGAAAGTGTTTTCGATCTCTACCGGCGCGTGGCCCTTCAGCCGCACTTCTCCGGAAAGATGCAGCGTGGTTCCTTCGCCGTAGACGCTATTTTGCGAGAGGCCGTTGAAGATCGTCAGCGCAACCAGCAACGGCGTTAGCTTGGGATGGTTCACCACTTCAAAGTGAAATTTCTTTTGCCCCGCGGGAGCACTGACGGTGAGATCCAGCGGAATCATTGCCGGCGGAGCGCCCAATCTTCCCGTCACTGCCGTAATGTGATCGCCGGTAATGGTGCCGATGTTGCCCGCCAGATTCACGATTTTTGTTGAGGCCAACGAAGAAGACAGCGTGGTCACCACACGCGTTCGCGCCATGGGGAGCTGCACATTGCCGAGGCTGAGGAAGGGATGGCCGCAGAGGAAAACATTGTCGCCGCGCACGGCTGTGACGGTGCAAGCCGAATTGATTGAGGCGTCGCCCTGCACGAGCACCATTCCGGCCATGTCTCCGGCCACCAGATGCCCGTCATCAGCACGCGGCGCGGTGGTGCCGCCTTGCGCGGCTACGAATCCGAAGCTCTGTATTTGCGAGGCGAAGGGCTGCAGGGAACCTGCAGGGAATCCCGAAAATACCAGCGGCGTCTCAATCGGTTCCAGCGCTGAACCGGCGGGAAGCCCGTTGCCCGCGGCCTGGGAATTTGTTGCTTGCGCGTTTGTGAGTTGCGATGGCGGCGAGAAATTCTGCGCCGCCGTTTTCGCGCCCCCGGCTGGCGCCAGTGGATCGAGCACTTCGTGAATAGGCGTTACGCCCGCGATCGGCTCTTTTGTAAACACCCCAAGCTTTAGCGAGAGCGCGCCGGCCAGCTTGCCCTCGAGGTAAACCGGGCTTCCGCTCATACCCGCGACAACTCCGGTGTGCTCAACCTTTTCGCCCTTGAGTTGGACGAGAATGATCGATTCCCGGGGCCCCATAAAATTGTCGAGTACCCCAATCACTACCAGATCAAACTTCTCGATCTGATCGCCAGCAAAAATCGTGTAGGCGTAGCCCTGCATGCCGGGGCGTACGTCGCCAACCGCTATCGTTTCGGTGGATTCGGCTGAGACCGCGGCGCGGCCGTCGTCGGGCAGCTTGGTGACTTGCGCCTGGGCCAGCAGGGGCGCGCTGGCAAATAGCAGCGTGATGATTATTGAGGGATAGAGTCTGGGCAAGTAAAGCGTGCCGCACAAGATAGGCCGGACCGGAGGCATGAACCTGTAATCTTACGCGGCAGCGTACTGCGAAGCAATCAAACCACGGTCATCGGCGGAGTAGTGCCAATGACCCAGCAGTTCTAGTATTGGGAGTCTGGACAAGCTCGGGCGCCCCGACCCGATCGAGGTGCCCCTACAACGCCGGAGCGTTGGGAAGGCTCCGCGGCATCCTGTATATTTATTTGCGTGAACGTCACCCTAACGGATGTCGAAGCCCGCGTGCTTGGCGCGCTCGTCGAAAAAGAGATCACTACGCCCGAGTATTACCCGCTCTCGCTGAACGCGCTGATGAACGCGTGCAACCAAAAATCCAACCGTGACCCGCTAATGCATCTTGAAGAGGACGGCGTTCGCCAGGCCCTGCGCGGCCTGAGCGACCAATTGCTTGCCCGCTCCGCGGCTAGCGACAGTCGCGTGGCCAAGTTCGAGCATCGCCTCGGCGAGGTCTTTAATTTCGATCGCAAAGAAACTGCCATTCTCTGCGAATTGCTGCTCCGCGGACCGCAAACTCCGGGCGAACTGCGCAGCCGCGCCGAGCGTATGCATCCCTTCGAAGATTTAAGCGAGGTGCAAACCACGCTGCAGCGGCTGATGCGGCGCGAACCGCCGCTGGTGAAATTGCTGGCGCGCCAGCCGGGGATGAAAGAAGCGCGTTACGCGCATCTTCTATCGGGTGACGTTCAAACGGGAGCACTCTCAACAGACGGTGCCGAAGTAAAAGAAATCGCCGGCGCCCGACGAGGTGCCACACACGCGGAACCGACGAACGAACAGATCAAGCAGTTGGAAGCAGAAGTAGTGGCGCTGCGCGAAGAAGTTAGTGCTCTAAAGCAACAATTCGCGGAGTTCCGCAAACAGTTTGAATAAGCACCTGTAGGGCTAATCCATGTGCATGTGCATCGCGAAAATTTTATTCAGCGAATCCTCGTACGGATATACGTGCACCATCCAGCCGAAAACCACCGGAAGAAAATGTCCACCGGCCGCGTCGCAAGCTTCCTGCGTGGCGATGGAACCGCGCAGGCCGAACTTAGTGTAGTCGACCGCTCCAGCTTCGCTTCTTGGCGCTATGCACAGATTGGTGTGCAGGTGCCACATGGCGATGCTCAGCGGCACGCGGGCATTCAATTGATCTTCGGTGGCGCGCTTGGGCATGGTGTACATCGCGCCGACCAGTTCATAGCCCGTAGCGTTTTTTTTGTAGAGCAGGGAAGTGGGACGCGCCGGATCGAACGTGAAAGCCTCAAGGAAACCGTTTTTGTAGTTGGTGAAGTGATATTCCGGCTGCGGGAATTCAGGATGAAAAATCTTGAAGCCCTCGTCGAGCGCAACGTGATAATCCTTATATTTTTCGAGGCTGGCGCGCAACTGCGTGACGATTTCACGGGCGCGCTGCTCGTCCCCGGGCATTTGCGGCCGCATGGCCGTCATGTACATGTGCGAGCTGTGCGCGTCGTGATGCCCACCGCTCATATCTTCGACGGCTTGGCCTTCGGAGGATTTTTCGTCGCCGGACATTTTCATGCCCGGCATGCTGGCGTGATTCGCTTCTTGCTGCGGCGTCGCGGAACTCGTGCTCGCGCCGGAATTCTCCGTCGAGCCGACGGTGGGTGGGTGATGGCCAGGCATCGCCGCCAGGAGCACGCTCACCACGAACAAGGCGCCGAACACAATGCTGGCTTTGATGGCAAACTGCACGGCCGTACTGCGCGCTGACATAGCCATTCTCCTCACTTAATAATACGCACGGCGCCCCCGCAGAGTTTCGCAGCGATGTACAGGATTGCCCCCTCGAAAACTGTCCGTCCGGCCAGCTCATCAGGCGTCCGCAAAAGGCCTCCGCCTGTGGCGACGAACGGTCGCTGCAAGGATTCCGCGAATGCGCCGTGCTAAAATCGCTGCGTGAAAAAGCAAATCATTCATCCGGCCAAATCGATCAACGGCGGCATCGAACTTCCCGGCGACAAATCCATTTCCCATCGCTACGGCATGCTGGCGGGCATCGCCGAAGGCACCAGCGAGCTTCGTCACTTTTCCGCGGCTGCGGACTGCCACAGCACGCTGGCCTGCATGCGCGCGCTGGGCGCGGAAATAAAAATCGAGAAGGACGTAGTGCGCGTCACCGGTCACGGGCCGCGCGGGCTGCAAGCCCCGCGCAAAGCGCTGGACGCGGGAAACTCCGGAACTACGATTCGTTTACTGTCTGGTATTTTGGCGGGGCAAAATTTTTCTACGACGATCAGTGGCGATGATTCGCTGCAGAAGCGCCCGATGAAACGCGTGGTGGCGCCGCTGCGCCAGATGGGCGCAGAAATTGTGGCGCGCCAGGAGCAATTCGCCCCGCTAGAAATTCACGGCGCGAAACTTCGCGCCATCAGCTACGAAATGCCCATGGCCAGCGCACAAGTAAAATCCGCTGTGCTGCTGGCGGGGCTCTTTGCCGAAGGGGTCACGAAGGTAATCGAACCGGCGCGCACGCGCGATCATACGGAGCTTGCGCTGGAAGAGTTTGGCGCGGAGATCGAGCACCACGGACTGACCACCACGGTCCGCGGTCTGGGCATAGCGAACGGCCACGGTACGTTAACCGGCCGCGCGCTTGACGTCCCCGGTGATTTATCTTCGGCGGTATTTTTTATTGCCGCGGCCTCGCTCTTTCCGGAATCGAGTCTGCTTATTCACAACGTGGGACTGAATCCTACGCGCACGGCGATACTGGATTTTTTCCTGTCCATGGGCGCCGACATAAAAACGCCGTCATTGCGCACCGCGCACGGCGAAGTGGTTGGCGACCTGGCGGTTAAAGGCGCTGTGCTGAAGGGCGGAATCATCAGCGGCGACACCATCCCGCTGTTGATCGATGAATTGCCGATGCTCGCCGCGCTTGGTCCCTTCACGGAAGAAGGGATCGAATTTCGCGACGCCGCAGAACTGCGCGTAAAAGAAAGCGACCGCATCGCCGCGCTGGCGGAAAATCTGCGCCGCATGGGCGCGACGGTGGAAGAACGTCCCGACGGTTTGCGGGTCGAAGGGCGCAAAGCCGGCAAGCTGCACGGCGCGGAAATCGAGCCGCACGGAGACCATCGCATCGCCATGGCTTTCGCTATCGCCGGCCTGGCCGCGGAAGGGAAGACCATCATCCGCGACGCCGATTGCGCCGGCGTTTCTTTCCCAACTTTTTACGAAGAGCTCGACCGCCTCGCGCTGCGTTAAATCCATTTCTTACATAAACATACTGTATTTATATTAAAGCTATAGTAATATCCGTGCCGATCATTCGCCATCTGCACGGGGCATGCCGCCGGCATGTTAGCGGGTTATGTTTGCGGGCCATATTTGTGGGTCGCGCCTTCAGGCGCGACATTGCGCGACGACAAAAGCTTGGGCTTTAGCCCCTGAGGGTTCCAACATGAGCCGGATAACTCGGCGTATCCACCAAGCCGGAGTTGACTTTGTAACGACGCATACTTGGCAGCGGCGGGAATTGTTTCGGCACGACCAGCCGGCAGAAATCGTGGTTCAGCAACTCTTGGAATGCAGAGAGCGAGGTTTCTATTTACTGCACGAATTTGTGCTCATGCCGGAGCACTTGCATATATTGTTGACCCCGGGCGAAGAGACAACCCTTGAAAAAGGGTTGCAGATGATCAAAGGCGGATCTTCTCGTGTCCTCGGTAAGGAGTTAACGTATCGCTGGCCGATTTGGCAGCCGGGGTTTCATGATCGCTGGATTCGCGACGCAAGGGAGTACCGAGGCGCCCGTGAATACGTTCGGCAAAATCCAGTTAAGGCTCGACTAACGGAGACAGCGGAAGATTATCGATGGTCATCGGCATGTGGGAGGTTTGTCGTGCAGCCGAGCCGCTTTGATGAGCTTCAGGGGCTAAAGCCCCTTGGGTGCCCGTCTGCAAATGTCGCGCCTGCAGGCGCGACCCACAAGACAAAAGCGTAGGAAAAAGATACAAGGCCGGAGACACACGGCGAAATATACAAAAACCAAAAGTCAGACAAATATTCTACGTTTCTGAGTCAGTGGAAGGTTTCGGCGCTGCTGGCGCTGGTGTTTTTGGCGCGCGAGGACTCGGCGGCGTTGGTACGGCGCGAGGCGTGGGGGCTGGCGCAGGTTCCATGGAACTGGTCTTGTGCACCGAGATCGATCCGTAGCTGGTCTTTAGCACGATTTTCGGTCCGCGCCCGGAACCGACCTTGCCCTCGAGATGCGAGTCTCCAGACTGCGAAGTTTGCTTCAGCCCCGCGCCTTCGAAATCGGAGGAGATGTCGCAAGAGTGACAATCCGCCACAATCTCAAAGCTGGAAGAACCCGGCAGACTCAGCGAAATCGACGAGTTCGAATTAATAATCTGCACGTCATCTTTCGGCAGGGAAGAGAAGCGCACTTCCACGCTGGCATCGCGATTCTGCACGTCCACTTTACCGCCGGCGTTCTCGATGTCGATATCATATTTGTTGGTGCGCAGCGTCAAATTCCCGGGAGCGTCGGCGATTTCCAGATTTCCGGAGCTGAACTCCATGTGGCCGGTAAGCTGCGTCAACGTTAAATCCGTCCGCTGCGAAATGAAACGCACGCCCTTGGCGATTTTTTCCGCGCGGATGGGTCCAAAAAATTCTCCGTTGAGCGTCAAGCCTCCGGTAGCGTTCACAACATCCACTTCGCCGCCGTGACCTTCCAGTTTCACATTTCCTTTGGTGTCGGAAATCTTGACGTCTCCGTGCTTGATATCGACGGTCACGTCGCTGCCACTGTCGCGAATATCTACGTCGCCATTTCCGTTATTCACGGCCAGGGGTTCGTTCATGTCCGATGCAGTCACGTCGCCCTTATCATTACGAATCGTTACCACGGACTTCTGCGGCACAGTGACGTCCATGTCCACGCCGATGCGCGAATCGTCGCCGTGCGTGCCGATGGGGTGTACTTCGTAGCCGTCGCCGTTTTGCGCGATCGCCACAGAGACTGGCTTGGCCAGCTTCTCCGCGTCCGATTCGCTCCAGCTATGTATGTTGGCTTTGCCAGACACGCTGATTTCGGCGGTGTCGTCGGAGCGCACGCTGATGTCTCCGCGGCTGCCGCGAACGGTGATGCGTGAATCTGCGGGCACCGCCTTCGGCGCGACGTCCAAATCGAAGGGGTAAGAATTCCCCATGAAATCGCGGCCCCAGCCGGGAATATGTTTTTGCGCTTCTTCAAGCCCAATCACAGTTCCCGTGATCGCCAAAACCACCACGATCAAGAAAACTTCGCCGCCGGTGACACGTGCCGCTCCTGGTTCCACATATCGGGCGCCCGCGGTGCGCTCGTACAGCTTGATCAATCCCAGCGCGATGATCAGCAACGGCCACCAATGCGTGAACAGGCGACCTAGCTCGAATCCACGATAATTGTGCAGCAGTAGCAGCACGCCAAAGATCAGCAGCACCAATCCGCTGAACAGGCCACTGCTGTTGCGAGGGCTGTAGGACATGAGGATTACCTGCCCTGACCGGCGTACGGACCTTGCGGCCCAACGGGCGGGACAGGCGGCACGGGATCTACGCGCGTTTCAATATGCCCATCCATCGGCGCGAGTGAAGACGCAAGACTGACGATTCCCAGCACCACCAGGATGACCGGCCAGGTGTGGTGAAAAGACAAATAATCACCGCGCATTTCGGAGAGCAGGAAAAGAACCCCGAGGGTGATGATGACCGCGGGACCGCGCAAGCTGCGGATGGTGCAGCGCGGACATTTGCAGCGGCTATTGCTATCGTCAGGCATAGTATTTTCTCAGACTCCTAGAAATCTTTTCCGATACGGTTGCGGAACATCAGCACGCCCACGCCGATCAGAATCAACGGCCAAAATTGCCGCACCCTATAAAACGCGAACCAGGAAAAATTGTTCAGCAAGAACAACGCGCCAAGTCCAATCAGAATAATGGGACCGATGGGACGTTCTTTGCTCCACGATTCCAAGGGGTCAATGGTCGCCTGGCCGGCGTTGCGCTCCTTGGCGACGCGCATGGCATCAAACGCCATATAAAAAATAAAGCCCGCCAGTAGCAACGAGAGCGTGACTTCTCCGCTGTCGCCGATGTCGCTGCTGAGTCCCACGATCATGGCCGCGAACACCACAATGTGGATCAACGCTTTGTTGTACTCGCCGTTGTACACCGCGCCGAGTCCCGGGAAAAATCCCAACGCGAACGCTACTCCCGGATTCGTGGCGCGCGGTACTGCCGCCACCGGAATTCCCGAAGCGCTAGGCGGCAATGGCGGGTACGGCACCGTGCCTGAAGAAAACGCCGGAACTTCTGGCGATATCCCCGGCACAGAGGCATTTGGCGGAGGCGGGGTCGGCAAACCTAGCGTAGCCGCCAGGCAATCCTCGCAATAAATAACGTCGCGCACCGGCCGCGCGCACACAGAGCACAGTGGCTTACCGCAATTACGGCAATACGCTACCGCATCCACATCGGGATGGACGGCACACTTCATGGATTTTTCCTCCCGCTAACGCAGCCGGCAAAAAGCGGAGCCCCGGCGAGATACGCTCGCGAAGCGATGGTCGTGGCCAAAAGTTGAATATTGCGATCGATGGTGGTGGCGCGATTTTGCTGATTTGGGCTGCCCGGCTTGCTTCCATCGGTTCGCCCCGGCGCCGGATTCGGCGTGGTTGCCGGAACGGTCTCCTCATTGGAGGTCGGCAATTCATTGTTGTCTTGCCGCAAGCGCGTTTGAATTTCGTACACCACACGCAGGTCGCTGACAAACTTTGCACTGCGTGCGAAAGCCAGATGCGCCTGGCGATCCGTGTTGCGCACAATCGTCGCCGGCTGCAGATCCGCCAGCTTGGGATGCCGCCAGGAAAATCCCGAAGCGCTGGCGATCATCAAGAAAGTAGCGGAGAGTGACAACGCGCCGTACGCGAAACGCGGCATGCCGATGCCGCGCAACCAGCCGAAGAATCCCGGCGCAGCCACCACGGTGTCCCGCGGGCCCAGAGTTTTATCGAGAATGTTGTAAACCAGACGCGGCGGCGCTTCCAATTCTTCCATGCCGTGCAGATTGCCGACCAGTTGCGCCACACTGTCGACCAGCGGAACGCAGCGTTCGCAATGTTGTGCCAGGTGCGCATCGAGCGCCGCCCGTTCGCTCGGCTGCAGCAGCCCGTCCAGATAATCGCCGAGCCGCGCTTCGGTTTGTTCGCATGTCCAGTTCATGGTGTGTTCCCCGTTCATGATGGGCGTACTCCCATCTGTTGGAGGATGCGGGCCAACTCGATGCGCCCGCGGTTGATTCTTGATTTTACCGTTCCTTCAGGCACAGATAAAACCTGTTGTATCTCGCCATATTCCAGCTGCTGCAAGTCCCGCAAAATTACCGCCTCGCGCAACTCGGGCGAAAGCTTGGTAAGCCCTGCTTGAATCTGGCTGCTCAGTTCGCCGAGCAATGCCAGTTCGTCGGGACGCCGCGCGGACGACTGCTTGTTTTCCACCACCGGCATCGCGTCATCGAGCGAATCGGTCAGGCGGTCCCTTCTGGTTCTACGGTAATGGTCGATCAACAGATTGCGCGTCACGCTAGTCATCCATGTTGCAAAGCCGCCGTGGGCCGAACGATAGCTGGCCAACGTGCGGTACACCCGGAGGAAAACTTCCTGCGACAGGTCCTCGGCTTCGGTGCGATTGCCGGTGAACCGGTAGCAGATATTGAAGATACGCCGCGTATGACGGCGCACAAGTTCCTCCCAGGCCGACCCGTCGCCCTGGAGGCATTGCTGGACCAGTTGGGCATCCTGCTCCAACGTTTCATCAGCCTCGGATCCTGCTACGGTGCAAGGGGTTAGCGGCCATCACCCAGTTTTCGCTGAATAACGCCGGCAGCAACCTCGGCCTGCAATGTATGGAACGTAAAGTGCAGTCGAAATGTTCCCTGAAACCCTGGACCGCCGTGCTTGTCATTGTGCCTGCATCTTATCCACACCGGTCCCAGTTCACAAGCAAATGCGCCTGCCGGCCACTCGGTTTTGGTAGCACAGGCACTCTTGCCTGTGCGCTCTTGCCCGCATCGCCAATCATCCACAAGAGAGATTGCCTATCCCACAACTCGACGCGCCTTGACGCTGTTGCCTGCGGCCAGTACGCTCGTTAAACATGTCATCCAGGTCGAGGAATATACTGCTCGGTTTGCTCGCTGTGCTCGTCGTGGTGTTTGTCGTTCACCAGGCCCACGGCTTTTCCCATATCGGCAGTTTCAGTGGCGCAAAACTGCTCGCGGCCATCCGCGGTGCCAATATCTTCGATCTCATCCTTGCCCTCGCCCTGATTTATCTGTGCTATGGCATCCGCGCTTTGCGCTGGCAAGTGTTCCAACACAATCTCGGCTCCGCGGGCTTAGCCGCCATTGTGAAAATGACCATCGCCGGCTTTGCCGCGGTGTTCCTGCTCGGCCGCGCCGGCGAGCCCGTCCGTCCGCTGCTTATCGCGCGCAAAGAGAAACTTCCCGTCGCCGACGTCTTCGGAATCTATGTCCTCGAACGCCTCTTCGACGTCGCCAGCACCGCGGTACTCGCATCCATCGCGCTAATTCTATTCAAGTCCCATGCTCACGCCGGCGCGGCCGCAGGCAAATTCGAAGCCGCCGCGCGAACCACTGGCATGTTGTTTTTCGCTGGAGTGCTCGGCGCCGTCGCGTTACTGGTGTACTTGCGGTTGCACGGTGCAAGCTTGCTTGAGTCACGTCTCGCCAGTTGGATCGGCGTCCCCGGCTGGCGTGCCACGGCAGCCCGCATTCTGCTGGGGTTCGCGCGCGGCGTGCAAACCATAAAGTCCTGGAGCGATCTATTCCTGGCGGTGTTTTATTCCGCGCTGCACTGGTTTCTAATCGTGGTCGTCTACTTCCTGATCGTCCACAGTTTCACCGGTACGTTGCACGCGCTGAATTTCGGCGACGCCATGCTGGTCTTGGCTTTCTCCTTGGTCGGCTCTGCGGTACAGTTGCCCGCGGTGGGCGGTGGCGCGCAGTTGGCTTCCATACTCGTGCTCACCACCATCTTCAATGTCGATGGCGAGTCCGCCACGGTGGCGGCGCTTGTCATTTGGATGATAACGTTTGCGGGGTGTTCGGTGGTGGGCGTGCCGCTGCTGCTGCGCGAAGGATTTTCGCTCGGCCAATTGCGCGAAATGGGCAAAGAAGAAAAGCAGGAAGCAGCGGGTGTTTTGCCTCCGGGTTCCACGCAGGCCACGCTCGAAGAACTCGAAAAGGAATTGCCGCACGAATTGCCCGAGACCGTGCACGGTACACGACGGCGAGGAGATGACCGCGAGTGAAGTGCCCGTTCTGCGCCCACATCGATGACAAGGTAATCGATTCCCGCGAAGGCCGCACCGGGGACACCATCCGCCGCCGCCGCGAATGCCTCAAGTGCGCCCGCCGCTTCACCACCTACGAGCGCATTGACGAAATTCCCTATATGGTCATCAAGAAAGATGGCCGCCGCGAACGCTTTGAACGCCAGAAAATCCTGCAAGGTTTGCTCAAAGCCTGCGAAAAGCGCCCGGTTGCCACGCCCAAGCTCGAAGCCATCGTCGACGAAATTGAAGGCGTGGTCCACGAAGCTACCGAACGCGAACTCACCACCACGGAAATCGGTGAAATGATCATGCGCGGCCTGAAAAAACTGGACAAAGTCGCTTATGTGCGCTTCGCTTCCGTCTACATGGATTTCAAAGATGTGCAGGAATTCATGAGTGAGCTGAAAAATCTTCTGAAGGATCGCACCAAAAAATAGTCACTCGCCTTGGGGGAAAATTGAGAAATACCGCGCTGACACGCACACTGGGAGTCGTCACTCTGGGAGCCAGCATGTTCATCGCAACTTGCGCCGCGCAACAAAACGCGCCCACCGCCAACGCCGAAAATATCCGC
Organism: uncultured Acidobacteriota bacterium; assembly: GCA_963838265.1. Classification (GTDB taxonomy): domain Bacteria; phylum Acidobacteriota; class Terriglobia; order Acidiferrales; family UBA7541; genus Acidiferrum. Next base: position 57,887 of record CAWIQN010000011.1, on the reverse strand, counting down.
GCCACCGTCAAATATCTTTCTAGTGATGCCCTCGAAGGCCGCGGCATGGGCCAACCCGGCGGCGACCTAGCCGCCGATTATATCGGCAAGCAATTCGCATCCGACGGACTACAGCCCGCAGGAGACAACGGCACCTTTTTCCAAAGCGTTTCCATGGTCGCCATAAAAACCATGCCAGACACCGCCTTTCAGCTAGTTCCCGCCACCGGCGCCCCGCTCAATCTCACCCTGCTCGACGATTTCGTCACCAACAACGAAGCGCAAAAAGAGGTCTCCGATATCGATGCCCCCATCGTCTTCATCGGCTACGGCATCACTGCGCCGGAATACAAATGGGACGACTACAAGGGCCAGGACCTCAAGGGAAAGGTAGCGCTGCTTTTCGTAAACGAGCCCGTCTCCGACGATCCAAATTTTTTCAAGGGCCCCGCCCTCACCTACTATGGCCGCTGGACCTATAAGCTGGAAGAAACCGCGCGCCGCGGCGCAGTCGCCACGCTGATCATTCACCGCACCGACCTCGCCAGCTATCCGTGGGAAGTCGTCCGTAACTCCTGGGGTAACGAAAAATCCTATTTGCAGCTAGACGGCACGCCGAAATTGCAAGCCGCTTCATGGATCACCACTGAAGTGGCGAAGAAGCTTGTCCACATGGCGGGACTCGATCTCGACCAACTCTTCCAGCAATCACAATCCCGCAACTTCAAGCCCATTCCTCTAGACGTCAAGCTCAAAGCTCACATCGTCAGCCGCCTGCGCCCATTTGTTTCGCGCAACGTGGTCGCTACGCGTCCGGGAAGCGATGACACGCTAAAGAACGAAGCCGTACTCTTCACCGCGCATTACGATCACCTCGGCATCGACACCAGCCGCAAGGGCGACCAGATCTACAACGGCGCGGTCGACAACGCCACCGGCTGCGGCATTTTGTTGGAGCTAGCCCGTATGTCGGCCAGCGCCAAAAACGCCCCGCCGCGTTCTATGATTTTCGCTGCAGTCACCGCCGAGGAGCAGGGCCTGCTCGGCTCCGAATATTTCGGCAAGCACCCTTTCATCCCAGCAAGCAAAATCACTTTGGATTTAAATTTTGACGCGCTCGCGCCTCTCGGCGAGCCGCAAGAAGTGGAAGTCAGCGGCGCCGAACGAACCACCTTCTATCCCGTAGTAGAAGCCACCGCCAAGGAATTCGGTTTCGTAATCCGCCCCGATGCCCAACCCGGAGCCGGCCACTATTACCGCTCTGACCATTTCAGCCTGGCCCGCGTAGGCATTCCGTCCTTTTCGATCGAGGAAGGACAACTCTTCGCGGGGCACGACGCCGCCTGGGGCGCCGCCCAAGCCAAAGACTATGTGGAAAATCACTACCACCAGCCCAGCGACGAATACCGCGCCGACTGGAATTTCAAAGGCCTGGCCAAAATGACCCAATTCGGCTACGCCCTCGGCGTCAAAGCCGCCACGCAACCCGCCGAAGTCCAATGGCAACCCGGCGACGAATTCGAATCCGCCCGGCGCGCGAGCCTAGTTTCGTCGCTCGGATCGACTCCGCTTTTCGAAAAACTGCGTCAGCTGCACCTCGTCGAATATCAACCTATTGCCTACCCGTCGTTGGCTCGTCTGACGCACATTCAAGGAGTAGTCCGTTTGGCGGTCACCGTTGACTCGGCCGGTTTTGTCACGCGGGTCGAGGTTGTTTCGGGTCATCCCTTGCTGATTGAGCGCGCGAGGTGGGCTGTTTCGCACTGGAAATTCGCGCCGCTGAACGACGCTTCATTACGTTTCGATCTCGACTGCGAATTCTCGATTGACGCGAAAATGAAGGCAGGCGAGGCAACGGTCCTATTTCCTGGTCCACAGGAAATTAGAATCGTGACCTCCGCGCCTCCGACGAGCGAACAGAACACGGCAGCGAACACAGCAGCTCGCAGGCCGTCGTAGGCTTTAGCCCAGAATTTTCCTCATCGCATCGTCGACAAAAAGAGCGCGAGGCTCGCCGCGCATCACCGCGGCCAAACACCCGCCGTAAACGACCGTATCGTCGTAAATCCCAATTTCTCGTACAACTCCACCGCCGTCCGATTCTGCGCCGTAACCGTCAGCGTCAACTCCTTAAATCTTTGCGCGCGCAACGCCTCCGCCGAGGCCAGCATCAGCATCCGCCCCAACCCATGCCCCTGATACCCAGGCAGCACACAAATCTGCGTGGTATGCCCCACGCCAGGGCAAACTTCGCTGGTCAACACCGTCGCAATCAAATCATCGCTACCCGGCTGATGCAGCACAAATGACGCTCCCGGCACAAAATTGCCGCATCCCGGCAACAAAATAATATTCTTCAGAAATCGCAGCGCACCCGCCCGCGAGCGATACTGGTCGTTAATCTCTCCGTCCACGTGATTCGCATAGGAAAGGTAAATTAGCTTCGCGCACGGCTCGAAATAGCGGTCGTTCCAGCGCGACAAACGCATTCCGCCGGGAACACTGGAAGTGAACGATTTGTTTTTCGCCAAATCCAGCAGCATGAACTGCCGCGTGTATAAGTGAAATCCCTGATCCCGCAGCGGCTCATCCACCGGCCCGCTGAACGGCATCAGCTGCGCCTCAATCCGTACCAGATGCGGAATCGCACGCATGCCAAATAGCATTTCGTCCAGCAACCGCCGGCCGATGGTCTCTTGCGGGAATTTCGCCGAAACGTACAGCCCGCCAATCAGCCCCTTCTGCTCTTCCAAAACGTAAAAGCAGTATCCGGCGGCTGCCCCATTTTCAAACGCCACGCAGCCCGAGAGCGCATGCGCTTCCAGAAATCGCTTGATCAGCTCCAGCGCTCCGCGATAATCCCAATGCAACTCATCCCGCCAATGGCGAGCCTCTTCTTCCAGCAACGAATCGAGTTGGCGGGCGGTGGTTTGCCGGAGGTCTACGATATTCATCGAAGGATGGGACGCGACGGTAGCCGCGCCAGTTCCATATACCACGTCGGTACCATATAAGAAGTTCCATAATAGCCGATTCCCAGCGATAAAACGGCCACCTGCCCTTTTTTCCCAACAGGCACGATATTCATGCGACACAAGCCTCACGGCTTCCCGAATCGCCGCCAAACCCCCGTGCTAACATCCGGTCATTGAGGATTTTACGTCGCCGTTATCGCGACACCGGCCTCTCGTGAGGCCAGCATTCGCGGCGTAAAGTCGCCGTCTTAGTCAGCAACGCCGTATTGCAGTATCAAGGAGACCAGCCGCACCGGACGCCCGATGGCTCGACCATTTTCCATCTTGTTTGAATTGCGCTATCCCACGCGCTGGTACACCAAATTGGCCATGGCCATCTTGGCTCTGGGTTTCTTCGCCGTGCTCGCCACTTCGGCCATTGCCGGCTTTCTCGTCTATCGCATCATCAAGCCCCAGCGCACCAGCAGCGAGATCAACCTGGAAAGTTTTCCTGGCCGGCCGGACGCCGTGGAGTTCAGCGTCCCTGGCCGCGGCACCCGCGAAGGCTATTTCTTCCCCGGATTGCGCGGCGCGCCTACCATCATTCTTTGCCACGGATACGAATCCAGCCGCGGCGAACTGCTCACCCTGGTTTCGGCCCTTCAGGACCACCAATACAATGTTTTCCTGTTTGACTTCGCCGGCCATGGCGCCAGCCCCGGTACCACCACTTTTGGCTACAAAGAAGCCGACGAATTGCGCGCCGCCATTGACACCCTGGCCGCCCGCAAAGATGTCGATCCCACCAGCTTTGGCGTCTGGGGCTACAATCTCGGCGCTTACGCCGCGCTTCGCGAAGCCGAACACGATACTCGCGTAAAAGCGCTGGTCCTGGACTCCGTCTACGACAAGCCCGAGCAAATGGTAAAAATCGGCGTGGAACGCAGTGGCCTCGGCGGCTTCCCGCTGATGGTCAGCTCCGCCGAAACCAGTTTCGATTACATGAACTATTCCTACCGCAGCGAACTTCCGCTCTCGCGCAAACTCGGCGCCATGCAGGGCGTACCCATCCTCTTCATCCAAGCCATCGACGATCCCGAACTAGCCGAAATCACCCGCCAAATGTTCTTGAAGGCTCCCGAGCCCCGCGAACAAGCCATCATCCCCCACGGCAATTTCGTCGGCATGAACGACGACGACAAACGCGTCTACGAAAACCGCGTGGTCACCTTCTTCCTCCTCCGTCTCCCCGCCACCGGCAAACCCGCAAAATAACGAATTCGTCTCTGAATTTGCCTTTGTAGCGGCCGCCTTCCGAGGAGGTCGCCTTTGTCTTTGCTTCGCCTTTGTCTGTCGCCTTTGTAGGGGCGCAGCATGCTGCGCCCCATCTAGCCCAGGCGTTCGCGCTAGCATCTCAACTCATTTTCGCTCCGAGAAACCAGCACCGGAGGTGCGGCACAATTTAGCCCAGCCCGAACGGCTGAATACGCTTTCCGCAAATGCGCGAGCGCCGGAGGCGCGACACAGGCCCATCACATCGCTCGTCCAACGATCGCGCACCTACGCGTCGCCACCGCATCACTTCCCACCCGCAATCGGAATGACCAAATACAAAAATCTCCCCGTCCCATCCGCATCAAACGGCTGCGCCTCACAAAAAAACTCCGCCCCCACTACCCGGCCGCAATCCTTCGACGCCGTCAACAAATACCCCCCAGTTTCCGACTTCGCGTCCCACTCCTTAATCTCTCGGTGCAAATAAAAACTCAACCCGTACTGCAATCCGCGATTCATTCCTGAAACGCTAAGCGTGCTAGCCGGAACGCGCCGCCGCTGTAGCTCCTCGGCGACCCCCTTCGCCGAAAGTTTCGAGTGAAAGACTGTCGGGAAGAATAAATTGGCAAACACTACTCCTAGCAACACCGGCCCCACCGCAGACGCTGCCAGCAAATCGTGGCTCTCCCCGTATACACGCACTCCGAACATAGTCATCAGCGTGTTCGCGCTCACTATCAGGACCAGCGCCGCCCCAGCCGCCGCTACAAATACAGTGTTCGTCGGCGATAAGTGCTTGGTCGTTAGCGCCGCAAATCCGGAGCCAGCAATGAGGATGATACCCGTTGCTAAATGGACCATCCGAAACGATTCACGTAGGTCACTTGCCATCGCGACGTACGCCCGTGCCACCAGCAACCCCATCGCCGGAATCGCCGGAAGTACGTACCCTGGCAATTTCGAATGCGACGCCGAAAAGAAAATCATGCAAAATCCCGCCCAGCATAGCAAAAACCACGCCAAGTTTTTTGCTTCGGTGGTGTCGTCCCCGCCATCCGATCTGCGGGATCCGTAGGCTGCGGACCACAACAACGTGCCCGTCCAAGGCAAAAACGCCACCAACAAAACCGGCACGTAATACCAAAACGGTTGAATATGCTGAAATTCCGGCGTAAGAAACCGCTTAAAATTGTGTTCGATAATAAAAACCCGAAAAAAATCCGGATTGCGCCGCGCGCACAAAATGTACCAGGGCAGCGCAGTAGCGCAGAAAGTCACTACGGCCACCGGATGCAACAATCGAAACGCATCCCGCCACCGTTTGGTAAAAACCGCCCAAAAGAAAACGCCGCCGCCAGAAAGAACAATCGCCGCCGGCCCCTTGGCCAGCACCGCCAGCCCAAGAAAAAATCCAAAAAGAATAAGCGCCACCCACGGTGTTCGCGGAAGGATCGGCGTCTTCTCATTCCGCGTCAGCCCCAGCACCACCGCGGCACAAACCATCGCCACGGTCAGCATCCCGCTGAACGGCATATCCGTCGCCGCGGCATGCGAAAATCCGATCATCCCCACCGTCGTAGGCAGCAGCAGCAACAGCCACCGCGCCGTATCCGTCCCATAAATGCGCCACGCCAGCCACCCCAGCGCCAGCGTCGCCAGCAGCGCCGACACCGCGCTAGGCAACCGCGCCGCCGCCTCCGAAACCCCAAAAATCTTAAAACTCAGCCCCGCGCCCCAGTAGTACAGCACCGGCTTCTCAAACCACGGCACCCCATAAAGCCGCGGCGTAACCCAATCCCCGCTCTCCGCCATGGCCCGCGCAATCCACGCATACCGCGGCTCGTCCGGCCCCACAAACCCCAAGCTCCCCAACTGGCTGAAATAACATACGTAAAGCGTCACCACAATCAAAACGCCCCAGCCGATATTCGTCACAAGGGTATTCACCGGCGAGGGAACTTCCCGGAGCCGTGCAGCAATGCGGTCGGAATCACTTTCGAATGGACTAGTCGGCGTATCGCTCACAGGGAGCCGAGTCTAACATCGCCCGCCACGCACTTGTAGCACCACGCTTTAGCTCGCGTACCAGCGATCGCGCTTTCTCTTCTCTGCGTTCCTCCGCGTCCTCTGTGCCTCTGCGTTAATCCTTTTGCCTTTAGGTCTTGCCTTCAGGTCATCCCAAAATATACCTTGACGACTAAGTACCCATTGCGGTACTCTTTGCAGGTAGAGAAGTGCGCCTCACGCCTGTAACAATTCTCCAAAACATCCCAATTCGCAAGGTTCTGAAGACGGTCGTGCGACCTCGCGCGACCGCCAACACCGGTAAGGGAACCCGGGCGAGACGCAAATTAACGAACAAGGCCCTTCGCAACCTCTTTAGAATGAACACTTGCGAACAGTATCAAAACAAAGGACTTCATCTCCCCTGGAATGAACAGTTACAAAAAAAGCGATGTGGCCCCCTCCCACAAAATGAGAAAAGGCCGCCACCGTTCGCTCCCAATATCGCCTGCGACCGTGGAATACTTCCTAAATGACGGATTGGCTCCAATACGTCGCAGCCGTGACCATCGTGAAGTTCCTCGGCGCCCTGCCGCGCCCCCTGGCACGCGCTGTAGCCTCCACCGTCGCCCGCGCCTGTTTCGCGGTGTTGCCCAAACCCCGCAAGATCGCCGACTTTAACCTGCGCCTAGCTTTCCCAGAATGGGACGACAACCGGCGCCGCGACGTAACCCGCAAGATGGTCCGCAACCTCGGCTGGATGGCCGCCGAATTCGCGCGCCTCCCCAAATACACCAAGAAGAACATCGAGCAGTTCGTTATCCTCGACGGCCACGAAAACTTCCTTGCCGGCAAGCAGCGCGGCAAAGGTGTGCTGTACCTCACCGGCCACATCGGTGCGTGGGAACTCTCCTCCTTCGCCCACGCCATCTATGGTTTCCCGCTGCACTACATGGCGCGTCCCATCGACAATCCGCGTCTCGACGCTTTCGTCAACCGTTACCGCTGCCTCTCCGGCAATCAGCCCATTTTCAAGAATGAATCCGCGCGCACGATGCTGAAAATCCTGAAAGATCAGGGCACGGTGGGAATTCTCGCCGATCAGAACACCATGCTGCAGGAAGGCGTCTTCGTGGATTTCTTCGGCACGCCGGCGTGCACCTCCACCGGCATCGCGCGCGTTGCCCTGCACACCGACGCCGCGGTCGTCCCCGGCTACGTCTTCTGGGATCCCGGCATTCGCAAGTACCGCCTGCGCTTCGAGCCGCCCGTTGAGTTAGTCCGCACTGGCAACGCGGAACGCGACATCCAGGAAAACACCGCCCGCTTCGCCAAAATCATCGAAGAAATTATCCGCCAGCATCCCGAACAATGGGTCTGGATGCATGCACGCTGGAAGTCCGTCCCTTGGGGTGACCAGAAGCGCTACCCATTTCTGTCGTAGTCTTGGTAGCACAGGCACTCTTGCCTGTGCGCCTTTGCGACCGATGCGCAAACGCAGCAACACAGGCAGAAGTGCCTGTGCTACACAAGTGCCAAACCAAGAAAGCGGTGCACCGTGAATCGCACAGCCCAAGAACTGGCAGCCGTCATCGCCGCAGAACTCGAAGGCGACAGCACCGTGGAAATAAACTCGGTAGCCGCTCCCGAGCGCGCCGGCTCGCACGACGTCATCTATCTCGACTCCGCCAAGCACGCGGCGCGTGTGCTAGCTTCCGCCGCGCGATGCGTGATCGCGCCGCAAGGAATTCCACTCGCCGGAAAAACGGTTCTGCGCACAACAAACCCAAAGCTGTCCTTCGCGCGCGCCGCGCAATACCTACTCGAACGCGCCCCCATCGCCACTGGCGTGCATCCCAGCGCCGTAATCGCGCCGCTCGCCAAAATAGCGCCCACTGTCAGCATTGGTCCCTACGCGGTGATTGGTGAAGACGCGCACATCGGTGAACGCACGCAAATCGGCGCGCACACGGTGATCGGCGCGGGCTGCTGGATCGGCGAACATTGCCGCATTCACCCTCACGTTACCGTTTACAACAGCATGCGCATCGGCAACCGCGTGGAAATTCATTCTGGCGCGGTGATCGGCGCGGACGGCTTCGGCTATGCGTTTGGCGAAAATCGCTACACCAAATTCCCGCAGCTCGGCATTGTGGAAATCGCCGACGACGTGGAAATTGGCGCCAATACCACCATCGACCGCGGCTCGCTGGACGATACGCGCATCGCCGAAGGCGTCAAGCTCGACAATCTGGTGCATATTGGCCACAACGTGCAGATCGGCGCGCACACGGTGATCGCCGCACAAACCGGCATCTCCGGCTCTTGCACGCTGGGTCACCACGTAATTCTCGGCGGCCAGGCCGGACTCGGCGAGCATTGCACCGTCGAAGATGGCGCCATCGCCGGCGGCCAATCCGGCATCCTAAATGGCAAGACCATCCGCACCGGCCAGACCGTCTGGGGCACCCCAGCCCGCGACCTGGATAAATTTAAAGAAGCTTTCGCCTGGCAAGCAAAGCTCCCGCAGCTCGCCGCGCGCATCAAAAAGCTAGAGGAGCAAGCACGAAGCTAGTTCCACCGGTCTGCGGTTTTTTCGCTGGCGCTTCTTACGATTCGGAATCTTTTGCGTTGAATCTTTTGGAGTATTTGTGGGTCGGAGCTTTAGCTCCGACATTGCACACTGGCGTACAATCGGCTTTAGCTGCTGAGGAACTGCGGCAATGGCCCTTTCCCGCTCACTTTATGAATGGCTCACGAAAACCTTGGCGCGTAATCATCGTCGGCGGGCACACGCGCACCATCGGCAAGACGCAACTGGTCTGCGACATCATCGCGGCGTTTCCCGAGACACGCTGGATCGCCGGAAAAATCACGCAATACGGCCACGGTGTCTGCGCGCAAAACGGGCACGACTGCGATTGCGCCCCCGACGAACACATCTGCGCCATCAGCTGGGAGCACTCCGACGCTACCGGAACCGACAGTTCGCGCTTCCTGGCCGCCGGCGCACAACGCTCCTTCTGGTTGCGCACCAAACAGGGCTTCCTCGCGGAAGGTTTGCCCATCCTTCGCGAAGCCATCGGCAAAATATCTGAATCAGCGGCCGAAAACTCCAACGCTAGCGAAAACGGACGCAAGCCGACCGCACTGATTGTCGAAAGCAATTCGCTGATGCAGTTCGTCAAACCCTCGCTATTTTTCGCGGTGCTCGATCCCGCCAAAGAAGACTTCAAGGATTCCGCGCGCGCCGCGCTCGACCGCGCCGACGCCCTGGTGCTTCGCGGCAACAGTATTTCCTCCACCGCCGAACCGTTGTGGATGAAGCTTCCGGCAAAACTCTTGCGCGAAAAGCCCTCGGTGAATCAGCGCGAAGGCGACCCGCTCCCGGATCCGCTGGCCGTCCTCGTTAAGCGCGCCCTTGAAGGACCTCCGACGGTTGCCATCTGATCCGGTTTTTGTCGGGGCCGAAGGCTCGTGACTCGCAGGACGCCAAACGGTAACAAAGCATGCTACTCGCACGCACTTTAAAGCATCTTAATCGTTGACCGACCGTCGCAACGCGGCGATAATTGAATAGTACTGGTGTTACCCCTCTGGCTACCGCGTGTCTTGTCCGGAAGTGCAGGGGAATACAGTAGTTAGCACGTGCGCTGTGGCCCAGCAGCGACCACTAAGTGGCATTTGACGACCACTGATCACGGTCGTTCGGCCCGTTTTAGCGTGCGATGTTCCGTCCGTTGTCCCGCTCCGGGGGGAGCCCAGATGGCGTCATTTGCAAGGTTAGGTGAAGAACTGCCCGTCGCTCCGGCGCCGGTGCCCTGGAAAGAGCAGAATTTCGCCTCGCGCCTGGAGCAAGCTATTGAGCGCGGCGCTTCCCACCTGGTGTCTTTGCAAGACGCGCGCGGCTTCTGGCAGGGTGAACTTGAAGCCGACACCACACTCGAATCCGATTACATCTACTACCTTTTTGTTTTGGGAAAAGCTGCACCGCAACGCATCGCCAAGCTTGCCAACTACGTTCGCGCGCGGCAACTCTCCGACGGCGGCTGGAGCATCTATCCCGGCGGCCCGTCCGAGCTGAACGCCACGTGCAAAGCTTATTTCGCGTTGAAGCTGGCGGGCGATCCTCCCGATTCTTCGCACCTGACGCGCGCGCGCGAAATTATTCATCGCCTCGGCGGTCTCGAACTTACCAATTCGTATGTGCGTTTTTATCTGGCACTGGTTGGCGCGGTCGGCTGGGAACTGGTTCCCTCCATTCCGCCGGAGCTGATGCTGCTGCCCAACTGGTTCTATATAAACATCTACGAAATGTCTTCGTGGACGCGCGGCATCGTAATTCCCATGGGCATTCTCTCCGCGGTGCGGCCAGACTTCCGCCTGCCCGCGCATGCGCGTGTCGACGAACTGTTCAAAGATCCCAATCACAAAACCGCGGCGTTCGATTGGAGCGATCAACTCATTTCCTGGAAGAATTTTTTCCTGGCCGTGGATCGCGGATTAAAGCTGTACGAGAAATTCCCCTGGAAGCCTCTGCGCGCGCGCGCGATCCGTGAGTCCAAGCAGTGGATGATGGAGCACATGGAACGCACCGAAGGGCTCGCGGCGATTTATCCCGCGATGATGAATTCGATTTTCGCGCTGATTGCTCTCGGTCATGGTCCGGAGGATCCGGTCACCTGGCGGGAAATCAAGGAATTCGCGAATTTTGAAATCGAAGAAGAGGAAACCATTCGGCTGCAGCCGTGCGTCTCGCCCGTGTGGGACACCTGCATCGCCATGGTGGCGCTGGAAGAAGCGGGTGTCCCGCCGGATCATCCTTCGCTGGTGAAGTCCGCCGAATGGATGCTCTCAAAACAGGTTCTCGGCCCCGGCGACTGGCAAATTAAGAATAAAGATGCCGAACCCGGCGGCTGGGCCTTCGAGTTTCGCAACGATTATTATCCCGACGTGGACGACACCGCGTTTGTGCTGATGGCTTTGCAGCGCGTGAAATTCCCGGACCCCGCGCGCATGGAAGGCGCCATCCGCCGCGGCTTACAATGGCTGCTGAGCATGCAAAATAGCGACGGCGGCTGGGCCGCTTTCGATCGCGACAACGATCACAAATTTTTGTGCAACATTCCTTTTGCCGATCACAACGCCATGATCGATCCCTCCACTGCCGACGTTACCGCGCGCGTGGTCGAGTGCCTGGGCCGCTTCGGCTGGCCCGCGGAACATCCCGCGATTCAACGCGCCGTAAAATTCCTACTGAAGGATCAGGACCGTGACGGCGCGTGGTTTGGCCGCTGGGGCGTCAACTTCGTATACGGCACCAGCGGCGTGTTGCGCGCGCTGGAAACCGTGGGCATGACCGCGCAGGGTTTCTGCCAGCGCGCCGTAGGCTGGCTGCGCCAGGTGCAAAAGCCCGACGGCAGCTTCGGCGAATCTCTGCGCAGCTACGACGAACTCAACACCAAGGGCCAGGGCCCCAGCACGCCATCGCAAACCGCGTGGGGCCTGATCGGTTTGCTGGCTGGCGCGGAAACGTCCGATCCCGCGATCACCAAGGCGGTCAGTTATCTGACCACACAGCAAAACGCCGATGGTTCGTGGAGCGAGGACGATTTTACCGGCACGGGTTTTCCCGGCGTCTTCTATCTGAAATATCATTTGTACCGCAATTCGTTTCCCGTGTACGCCCTGGCGCGCTACTACAATCAAGCGCTGAACTCCGGCGACTATTGCGCGATCAAATTCCAGCCCAGCGAGTTCCGGCTGCGCAGCGGGTTTTAAGCCCGCAATGCGCACGCCTTACCGCCTCGCGGCAACCCTGGCAGAATTTCGCTTGGCGCAAGCTCTTCCCGGCAGGAAAAAGAAATCGCCGCTGCTCCGCATTCACGTCCCAGAGACGGTGGAACAAGCGGCAAAAGGCACAGTAGGAAAAGTCACGCCCGCAGCGAAGAAAACTTCAGCGAATAGCGGGAGTCCCGCGTCCGCAAGTAAGGCCGCAAAGATGCCGCCTTCGCCAATTCTTTGGCTCAGCGGCGTCGCGGATTCGTCATCGTCCGGTACCTCATCGTCCGATACGTTGTCCAGTCCGGGGGTCGGCAAATTCACGCGACAACTCCGCGATGCCGGCCGCACCGTGTTCCTCGAAACCGATGGAACACTGTTGCGCCGCCGCATCCACGAATTTCGCCCCGATGCGCGCTTGTACCTCACTGTTCGCCTGTATGGCACGCCGCACACGCACGACCGCCGCATGAAGCGCGACGGAGCTTTCGCGTTGGCCATGGAAGGGTTGCGCGCCGCACACCTTTCCGGTTTTTTGATCTGCGCGCACGTGGTCGTTGAACACGATACCCGTCTGCATGAAATCAATCTGCTGCTGCAACAGCTATGCATCATGAATTTAGATGGCATGGTCATCACCGCGGAAAGCGATGCCTCCAAGGAGCAACGCGAGACGGCCATTGCCGCGCGCGGGCTGATCGGGAACGCCGGGTGGGCATCGTTTTCGCGCCTGGTACAACTTGCGATTGACGAACCGCAAGGCGGTGCGGCCACAGTTGCAGGAGTGCAGCAAGTCGCGACGCAAGCGCCGAAGAATTCTCAGGCGCGCGGTGCGCGCGATGCGGCGGTGTCTTCCGAAGAGGTCGCGGTCCAGTGACCGCATCTGGAAGCGCTCCCGCAACCACGCTGGTCACCGGCGCGGCTGGATTTCTCGGCAGCCACGTGGCCCGTCAGCTCGTGGCGCGCGGAGAATCGGTTCGCGTGCTGTTGCGTCCGTCCAGCAACAATCGCGCTATCACCGACCTGCCGCTGGAATACGTTACCGGCGATCTGCGCGACGCCGCATCGCTACAACGCGCCATGGTTGGAATTCGCCACGTGTACCACGTGGCCGCAGATTACCGCCTGTGGGCCAAGAAATCGCAAGATATTTACGACTCTAATGTAGGCGGCACAAAAAATCTGCTGGCCGCCGCGAAACAAGCAGGCGTCGAACTGCTGATCTACACCAGCACCGTGGCCACTATCGCCGTTGACCGCCAGAGAGTGGCTAGCGCAAATGCAGACAAAAATTCTCCGTCTGCCGCCGATGCGCGTGTGAAAGAGCGCGCCGATCTTCCCAACGAATTCACAGACGCCAATCTCAATGAAATGGTGGGTCACTACAAACGCTCCAAGTGGCAAGCCGAAGCCGAAGTCTTGGCGGCGGCAAAAAACGGTTTGCCGGCGATCGTAGCCATGCCTACTACGCCCGTCGGCCCGTGGGACTGGAAGCCCACGCCTACGGGAAAAATCATCGTGGATTTTTTAAACGGGAAGATGCCCGGTTACGTTGAAACAGGATTAAATTTCGTGGGCGTGGAAGACTGCGCCGCAGGGCATCTGCTCGTCGCCGAACGCGGAAAAGTTGGCGAGCGTTATCTGCTTGGCGCGGAAAATTTAACGCTGAAAGAGTTGCTGGATACGCTGGCAAGAATCACCGGTCTGCCCGCGCCGAAATTAAAGATTCCGCACGGCGTGGCGTTAAGCGTAGCCTATGCGGAGACCGCTTTTTCGCGGCTGCTCGGACGCGAACCGCAAATTCCTGTCGAGGGCGTGAAAATCGCGCAGCACTTGATGTTTGTGGACGCTTCGCGTGCGCAACGCGAGCTGGGTTTTCGGCCTACCGCGGTGGCGGCCGCGTTGGAGCGCGCGGTACGGTGGTACGAGGATAATGGTTACGTTTCGCCGCGCCGCGCGAAAAAAATTGTGCACGCCGCTGCCGCCTAGCGTTTAGCGAGTTTGTAGACGACTCGGTAGCAAGGATTTTGTAGCGCCGCCCTTCAGGGCGGCATCTGAGCTAACAGGGACGGCCAGGTGTGGCCCACGAAAGGCGACCGCCTCCCCTCGAAGCTCGGGGTAAACAGAAGGTGGCCGCTACAGAACAACATGCGCTTCCTGCTCACTTTCGCCATCGACGCCGAATTCAATCCCTGGAAATCGCGTCATCCATTCGTGCCGTATGACTACGATAATTCCGGGCGCAAGCGTGATTTCGACATGTACCGCGCCAACATCGCCAATCACGAAGTGACCGTACTGCTCACTGGCATGGGCGCGGCCAGCGCCACTCGTGCCATGCGCATCGTGCCGCCAGGAGAACACGACGCATGGGTCTCCACCGGCTTGGCAGGGGCGCTCGACGCCGGTTTGCAACTCGGCACTACCGTGGTTGCCCGCGCGGTAAAGACCCGCGATGGTGCGCTGAAATTTCCCAGTGAACCGGACTTCGTGAGCGTGGCCGTCTCGTGCGCGGCGAAGGCTGTCGACACGTTCCTCACCACGGAAACCATAATCGCGACATCGCTGGAGAAAGAGTCTTTGGCGTCCATCGCGAACGTCGTGGAAATGGAATCCACGCACATTCTTGCGGCCGCGCAAAATCGCCAGATTCCCGCGGTGGCCGTCCGCGCCATTAGCGATATCGCCGAAGAAGATATGCCGCTGGATTTTCAGAAAATTGCCGATGAACGCGGTCACGTGAAAGTCGGCGGGTTGCTCAAAGAATTGGCTTTGCATCCCTATCGCCTGCCGTTGCTGATCCGCTTCGGCCGGCACAGCCGCGCAGCCGCGGTATCGTTGGCGGATTTTCTGGACCGTTTTCTTCCGGCGCTGGCCGAAGATGCGCGGCGCACCGCGGTGGCCCGCGAGTGGGCGGTCTCTACCGCGAACGCGGCAGGCCGCAAGCAAGGATGGCTGCAGTGAGCGCGCCGTCTACCATCAGTTCCGGCGCCATTCCCATCGCCATACCCAAAGTCATGCGCGCTGGCGTATATCGCGAAAAGGGTGTTGTTCGCGTCGAAGAAGTGCCCGTACCAGAAGTCGGCCTCAACGAGGTTTTGATCAAAGTGGCGGCCTGCGGAATTTGCGGCACCGATATTAAAAAGATTTTTCACGCGTACGTCCCGCCCCCGCAAATTCTGGGGCATGAACTTGCGGGCACCGTCGTGGCGGTCGGCCCGGGCGTAACCAAGTGGCACGTCGGCGACCGCGTGATGAGCTTTCACCATGTCCCCTGCGGGACGTGTTTTTACTGCGAACGCCGGCTCTTCTCGCAATGCGCGCAATACAAGACCACGGGTCTCACGGGAGGGTTCACTCCCAACGGCGGCGGCTTCGCGGAGTACGTAAAAGCCATGCCTTGGGTGGCGGAGCGCGGCATCGTGGCACTGCCGGACAATGTCAGCTTCGAAGAAGCCACCTTCATCGAGCCTATCAACACCATCGTCAAAGCGGTGCAGAAAGCCCGCATTACCGCGGGTGAAACGGTGTTGATCGCCGGCTGCGGGCCCATCGGGCTGCAACTGTTGATGGTAGCCAAACTGACCGGCGCCAACCTGTATACCAGCGACCCCATGGCCGTCCGGCGCGAGAAGAGCCTTACTTTGGGGGCACTGGAGTCTTTTGACCCAACCAATGGTAAGCTGGTGGAAATGGTGAAAGCCCGTTCTGGGGGCAGAGGGGCGGATGCGGTTCTGGTAGCAGTAGCCCATCCTGCGGTGGTCATTGATGCGCTGGCGGCGGCTCGGCCCGGTGGGCGCGTGCTGCTGTTCGCCGCGAATGATCCCGTAACCAAAATCGAATTTCCTGCCTCGGCCGTAGGGATCGACGAAAAAGAAATCTTGGGCAGCTACAGTGCCGCCGCGGACATCCAAGCAGAGGCCGCGGACCTGGTGCTGCACAAGAAACTCCCGGTGATGGAAATCGTCTCGCACCGCTTTGCACTGGATAAGATTCAGGAGGCGCTGGAGCTGGCAGCCCGGCCCACGGAAGAATCGTTGAAAATTTTAATTACACACGGCTAGCAACGGGATACCGAACAACTTGTTGGCAACTGTTTTAGCAACTGAGGGTTGAATACGTCGTATGAGCACCAGAACCTCAATTCCCAAACGGCCCGAACTTGGCGAAGAAGCTCCCGCGGTTCTCACCGCGCGTGTCGCCGTCCCTTCCAAGATGACCGCCGCGGTGCTGTACGGCAGCGAAGATCTGCGCATCGAGCAGATGGATGTACCCGGCGTCAAGCCCGACGAAGTGCTGCTGCGCGTGCGCCTGGCGCTCACGGACGGAACGGACCTGAAGGTTTGGAAGCGCGGCTATCACGCGAAAATGATTCAGCCGCCGGCGGTGTTCGGCCACGAAGTGGTGGGCGAAGTCGCGCTGGCCGGAAAACGCGTGGACGCGCGCTGGCGCGTGGGCATGCGCGTGGTGGCGGCCAATTCCGCGCCGTGTTTGCGCTGCTACCATTGCCGGCGCGGGCAGGAAAATTTGTGCGAAGATTTGCTGTTTAACAACGGCGCGTATGCCGAGTACATGCGCATTCCCGCGCGCATCGTCACGGAAAATATGCTGGAGGTCCCGCACTCCGTGGATGACGCCAGCGCCGCGCTGGCCGAACCGCTGGCCTGCGTGCTGCGCGGCATTCATGAGATGGAGGTTCGCGCTGGAGACACCGTGGCGGTGATTGGCTGCGGTCCGATCGGCTTGAAATTTATCCGTATGCTTTCACGCCGCGGCGTAAAGGTGATTGCCTTGGCACGGCGCTCCGCGCCGTTGGACGTGGCGCGGCATCTCGGGGCCTTCGCGACAATTAATGTTACGGAAGGCCGGGACGCCATTGCCGCGGTGCGCGCGCTTACCGATGAATCGCGCGGCGCGGATGCCGTGGTCGAAGCCGCGGGCAATCCCGCCACCTGGCGGCAAGCTCTCGAAATGGTGCGTCGCGGCGGGGTGGTGAATTTCTTCAGCGGTTTGCCGAGCGGCAGCAAAGTGGAGATCGAGCCGGCGGCGATTCACTACGCGGAAATCAAGTTGATTTCGCCGTTCCACCACACACCGCGCTTTTTCCGCGAAGCGCTGGAAGCTATTCGCCGCGGCGACATTTCCGCGCATGATTTTGTCACCGAAGAAATTGCGCTCCGCGAGCTGCCGCAAGCCTTCGAGCGCATGAAGGCGCGCAGCGGAGAAATCAAAGTCGCAGTTCGCCCGTAGCGGCGGGAGGGCCCGACTTTAGTCGGGCCGCAAAAGCAATATCAAGAAAGGGGCTTTAGCCCCCGAAGTCCGTCACATTTCACAGGACTCACTCGACTCATGCTCCGTCCCGATGAACTGGAAATTGCGAAAAAGCTACCGCCCAATGGCTGCAGCGCAGCGGACGCGCAGGCCTACACACGCTGGCTGGCCACGCATCATTACGAAAATTTCGCGGTAGTCTCCTGGCTGCTCCCTAAATCCCTGCATCAGCATTTTTACAATGTGTACGCGTATTGCCGTTGGGCCGACGATTTGGGCGACGAAATTCCAGACACTGCGCGTGCGCTGGAGCTGCTGGATTGGTGGGAGTGCGAGCTGCGGCTTTGTTACGATGGCCGGCCCGCGCATCCGGTGTTGGTGGCGCTGTGGCAAACCGTCTTAGCCAAGGAAATCCCCGAGCGGCCGTTTGCGGATTTGCTGAAAGCGTTCCGTCAGGACCAAGTCGTAAAGCGCTATCCGACTTGGGACGCCATGATCGATTACTGCGTCTACTCCGCCAATCCCGTGGGGCGCCTGGTGTTGTATCTCTGCGGCTACCGCGATGAGCAGCGGCAGAAACTTTCCGACGCCACGTGCACGGCGCTGCAACTGGCGAATTTCTGGCAGGATGTTAGCCGCGACTTGGAGAAGGGGCGCATCTACATTCCGCTGGACGTTGCGGCGGTGCACGGCGTCAGCGAACACGACATCGTGACGCGGCGTTTCCACCAGGGCTATGTCCACTTGATGCAGGACTTGATCTGCCGCACGCGAGAACTTTTCGCGGCCGGAGCACCACTGCCAAAGCTGGTGGATGGGCGGCTCAGCGTCGACCTTGATATGTTCAGCCGCGGCGGCTTGGCGATTCTCGATGCTATTGAAGCGAGTGGGTATGACACGCTGCATCATCGGCCAGTGGTTACGAAAGGCAAACAGGTTCGGCTGCTTGGCCAAGCGCTCGTCGCCAAATTGACGAATCGTAAGGAAGCAAGCACGACTGCCAACGTACGGAGCAACCCTGTAGGGGCGCAGCACGCTGCGCCCCAGATGCCGAGATCTCAACCGCTGAGTCTGGTGCCAAGTTTAGAAGTTCCCAAATCCTACGAAGCGTGCCAACAGATCGCCCGCGCCTCCAACAGTAATTTTTATTACGCCTTCTACCTGCTGCCGAGGCCGAAGCGCAACGCCCTGTGCGCGCTGTACGCCTTCAATCGTTTAGTTGACGATGTCGCCGACGAGGGCGCGGACCTCCCGGCCAAGCAACGTGGCCTGGCGCGGTGGCGCGCGGAACTGGACGAAGCGGTGACCGGCGTGGATCAATGTTTTGACGGCACCGCGGCGATGACCTTGGCGGACGCTCCACCCAATGCCTCGCTGGCGATCTTGCCGGCGCTGGCGGACACGCTGGAGCGTTACAAAATTCCGACGCGGTATTTGCATGATTTGATTTCCGGCGCGGAGATGGACCTAACCATCCACACGTATGCAACCTTCGAGCGCCTGAAAGAATATTGTTATCGCGTGGCGGGCACGGTGGGGCTTACGTGCACGCACGTCTTTGGATTCAAAGATTCTCGCGCGATTGATCTTGCGGAAAAACTCGGCTTGGCGTTTCAGTTGACCAACATCATCCGCGATGTGCATGAAGACTATGCCGTGGGCCGCGTCTATCTCCCCGAGGAAGACCTGGCCAGATACAACGTGGCGCCATCCGATTTCGCGCGCAGTGAAGCCACGCTAGGAGTGCGCGAACTGTTGCGTTTTGAAGCCGAGCGCGCCTGGGAAAACTACGAAGCGGGCGCGGCGCTGCTCAATTTGATCGACCAGGACAGCCGGGGCACGCTGTGGCTGCTGGTGCACACTTACAGCGCGTTGTTGGCGCGCATCGAAGCCGTGGACTTCGCCGTTTTTGGCGAACGCGTGCGCCTTACCAAACCAGAGAAAATGTTGTTCATCGCCAAAGCCCGTTTCGGGCGCCTGACGGAAGAGAACATCCTTGAAAAACGTGATCGTGATCGGCGGCGGACTAGCGGGTCTGGCAGCCGGCGTCGCGCTGGCTGAGGCTGGCTGGTGCGTTCGTCTGTTCGAGCAGCGCCCATTTCTTGGCGGCCGCGCGACTTCTTACGTGTTGCCGAACGGCGAGCATGTGGACAATTGCCAGCACGTCACGCTGGGCTGCTGCACCAATCTGGAAGATTTTTACCGCCGCGTCGGTTCCAGCAACAAAATAAAATATTTTGACCGTCTCGTATTTGTTGATCCGCAGGGCCGCCGCGGCGAAATGCACGCTGGCATGCTGCCTGCGCCGTTTCACATGACCGGCTCGTTCGCCATGTTTGCGCCGCTTACTCTGATGGATAAGCTCTCCATTGCCCGCGCCATGCTGGATATCTTGCGCGCCAAAGGCCATCCCAGCGACCTCGACGACCAGCCGCCCATTTCCATGCTCAATTGGCTGCTCCGCCGCAGACAAACCAAAGGCGCCATCGAACGCTTTTGGCGCGTCGTTCTAGTCAGCGCACTGGATGAAGAGTTGGACCGCACCGACGCGCGTTTCGGCGTGGACGTTTTTTGGAAAGCGTTCCTCTCCAATCGCGCCGGTTACCGCATGGGAGTTCCCACGGTTCCGCTTGCTGATCTTTACGACGGCTGCAAATCCGCTATCGAAGAAAAGGGTGGGGAAGTCTCGCTTCGGGCAACGGCGCGCGGCATTGCTATCGAAAATGGCGAAGTCACCGGCGTCCGTTTCGACGACGCAAAAATGGAATCCGCTGACGCCTACATCTTCGCGCTTCCGCACGCCACGCTCAGCGAACTTCTGCCGGATGCCATACGCGAGAGCGATACCGCGTTCAGCAATCTCGGCAACATCAAAGATGCCCCCATAACTGGAGTGCACTTCTGGTTCGATCGCCAGGTAATGGATGAACCGTTCGTCACCCTGCTGGACACCAACACGCAATGGATTTTTAACAAAACGATGCTGTACGCTGGCGCCCAGGAGCAAAAAAATCCGTCTGTCGCAAGCAATGCACCGATCTCCAGCAATGCACCCAAGTTTAGCGAGCAGTACCTGCAAATGGTGATCAGCGCGTCATACGATTTAATTCCCAAATCACGCCAGGAAATCATCGACTTGGTGCTGAAAGAGGTGCGGCAAGCGCTGCCAAGAGCCCGCGAAGCCCAGCTCGTGAAAGCGACGGTCATCAAGGAAACTGCTGCGACGTTTTCTCCGGAGCCCGGCGTGGATCGCTGGCGCCCGCAGCAGAAATCATCTATCACGAAAATGTTTCTCGCCGGCGACTGGACTGCGACTGGCTGGCCCGCCACCATGGAAGGCGCTGTCCGTAGCGGCTACTTGGCCGCCGAAGCGGTCCTCGATGCCGCGGGCGGACCGCAAAAGTTTCTACAGCCCGATCTACCGCCCGACGGTTTT
Source organism: uncultured Acidobacteriota bacterium (assembly GCA_963838265.1). Lineage (GTDB taxonomy): Bacteria > Acidobacteriota > Terriglobia > Acidiferrales > UBA7541 > Acidiferrum. Next base: position 37,187 of record CAWIQN010000011.1, on the reverse strand, counting down.
ATGTAGTGGCGAATCTTTAGATTCGCATCTTTGTTTTTATTTTTGTTTTGCGACAGCACAAGGTGAGTGTAGATATACGGAGGAAAAGAGCAGAACAACAAAACCAAGATGCGAATCTAAAGATTCGCCACTACGAAACAACGCATCAACCTAGCTCAAGTCCGCATCAAACGAACTCAAGTGGCGTTCGTGAGTAGTTAGCCCAGCGTACTCGGCGTCTAGCGCATGATACGCATCAGCAGAGGAACGCAAAAAATGTTCATAATCTTCGCGGCTCTCCCACACATCCATGGTCACAAAGCGTAGCGGCTCGGCGATGTTACGTAGCAGCCGCGTTTCGCGATACTTCGCGTCGGTGGAGAAAAGCCGCGCCCAGGCTCCGGAAGGCGAGCACGCCGCAATGAACCGTTCTTCGCACTCGCTCTTGACATCGAACTCCCAGAGGACTACAAACATAGATGTCCTATCTCCCGCTCCCGGACAGACGCAGCTCTGCAACAAAACCTCAGGGATTGGTTGCGCGGTCCGGCCGAGTGTAGCAATCCGTACTACCTACGGTGAAGTCAAAATCTTTGCGTGGTGCGCAGTGTGATGGATGCCCGGGATTCCCTGAATGGTGGCGTCCGTTCAACCTCGAAAAGTTGGGTGAGCAGTAGTTTGACCGGTTCCGTAAACAGTTGCGTCAGCCGTTCAGTGCAGCGTGGCGTACTTGTCCCAAATCGCCTCGTTCAATCATTTCGCATGGCGTGACCGTCTAACACCTGAAGTCTGGCAACAAGTTGTGGCAGTCCGTCGTATCGGACGGAAAGAGGCATGTGTGGATCGCAAGTACAGTCACCGCGGCTATCGTGACGCGGAGAACAAAGAAAAAAAAGAGAAGCCCCGAAAGCCACCGGCAGGTGGTCCGCGCGGCGCCGATCAGTTCGGTCCGCGCACCCCGCGCATGGTTGGCACGGTAACGCGCGCGCGCTGCTCGAATTGCGGCGCGGTGCTGACGCCCGGCTTCGACGCCGAAGGGACCTGCCCCAAGTGCCAGTTTGAATTGCATTGCTGCAAACAATGCCGCTTCTTTGACACCGGAGTCCGCTTTGAGTGTACGCAGCCCGTTCCGGAGCGCATCACTCCCAAAGACGTAAAAAACAATTGCACGTTTTACGCCTTCCGAACCACGGTCGAGAAAGACACCGCGCCGACCACCTACACGCAGCCCAACAATATTCCAGCTGCGCCGATGGCCCCATCGCGCCCGGTGGACGCCCGGCAGGCGTTTGAGAACCTCTTCAAGAAATAGCGTACGCGACCACTCGTTTTCGAGCCCACGGTATTTCTCCCGCGTTTGATACGATACGTTGTGGTTTGTCGCCGGCGCGCAACACATTTCGCCTGCGAGCCACACTAAGGAATCGCGTTCATGCCCGAGGGATTTGTCAAGACGCTCATCCGCCGCGCCGTTCCGCGGCCACTGCGCAATTGGCTGCGCTCGCCTTCCAAGTCCGCGGAATGGATGTGGGATACTGCGCGCTTTTCGTTGGGCGTCACCAGCACGCTGAAAATTTCACCGGATATTTCGATCGCCATGCATCCGCACGCGTATAAAGTGGCTTGCAAGGCGCAGATTGCCGAGCCCGAAGAGAGCGCCGAATTCCAGAATTTTCTCTCCTATTGTGACGACCAAATGTTCCTCTTCGACATCGGCGCCCACTACGGTCTGTTCAGTTTGGCCGCCGCACATTTCGACGGTAAAGCTGTGGCTGTCGATCCCTCGGCCATAGCCATCCGCATGATTACTCGACAAATTACCCTGAACCACGCCGGCGATAAGATTCGCACGCTGCAAGCCGCCGTCAGCGATACCAGCGGTGAATTACAGATGCTCAGCTCCGGAGTTTTTTCCGAAGGATATTTCAAGCTGGCCGCCGGGCGCTCGGCCAGCGAACTCACCAAAATTCGCGCCGTCACGATTGACGAAATGGCTTCCGAGTTCGCGGTCCCCACGCACATCAAGATCGACGTAGAAGGCCACGAGGCGGCGGCGCTGCGCGGTGGCCGCGAAACCTTCACGCGCCATAAGCCGATTCTTTTCCTGGAATTGCACAACCAGATGGTGGCGGCCGACGGCGGCGATCCGAACGCGGCCCTCGGCGAACTGCAGCGCCTGGGCTACGCTCCATTTTCCTACACCGGAGACTTACTCGACCGCCCCGCCATCTTCAGCAAACCGATCACGAGGCTGGTTGCGCGCCACGTTTCCAACTCCCCCCAGAACTCTTAAGAGCTTTTGTTTTTCAACCTATACGAAATCTGCCCCAGCATGCTTAGCCACAGATCCGCGTCGTTCGCGGTTAGCTTGTGCCGCCGCAGCAAACGCCGCACCTTTTCTTCCGGGGTCTTGCCCGAGCGAGGTGTCAAATATCCGCAGGCATGCAAAGCTTCGAGCAAAGTTTTGCTGATGCGCTCGATGTCCCCGGCCGTGGCCGGTTTGAGTTGTGCCGCCGGCAGCGTCTTCTTCGTCACGCGACCTTGCGGCGCCGCCTGCTTTGCGTTCCGCGCCAGCTCATACATGCACACGGCCACGGCCTGTCCCAAATTCATCGAGCGATGCTCGGTTCGCGTGGGAATGCGCAACAGCCAATGGCAATGACTCAGCTCTTCGTTGGAAAGTCCCACGCGTTCCGAACCAAACAGCAACGCCACGTTGCTCGATTCCAGATGCTTGCGGATGATCTTGCCGGCTTCCGGCAGGGCTTTAACCCGGTGATGCAGCTCCCGTTCGCCCACCGCGGTGGTACCGATCACCAAGGTGCAATCCGCCACCGCCTCGCCGACCGAGGCAAACTCCTCCGCGCTCGTTAGCACCGAGGAAGCGCCGACGGCCGAGCGCGCCTCGCGATACCCGGCCTCGTAAGGATTCACCACGCGCAAGCGCAAAGTTCCAAAATTACTCATGGCTCGCGCCGCCGCGCCAATATTCAAAGGATTGCGCGCGCTCACCAACACCACTTTTAATCGGTCGAATTCAGCAGGCACACTCACGCGACAATTCTACCGCACCGCGCGGCGCGCAAGCGCGACCGGCCGCAATCTGTCGTATAGTTTTCTGGGAGCAGGCAGATGAAACATGCAATCTTGGGCGTCGGAGCCATCGGAGGGTTGATCGGCACCGTGCTGTCGTCGCTAGGCGAAGACGTTACCGTGCTGGTGCGGCCGGAAAAGCTGGCGCAGTATCCCGCAAATTTGACGCTGGAACGTCCGTCAGGCGAGCTCACCGCTCCGGCGAAAGCCGTCGCTACGCTCACGGAGCCGGTAGACGTATTGTGGATCGCCACCAAAACCTACCAACTTTTGCCCGCGCTGGAATCCGTGCAGGCGTTGCCCGGCTGCGTGGTGCCCTTGCTCAATGGCGTGGACCATGTAGCCGTGCTGCGGTCGCGATTTGCAGGTGAGCGGGTGGTTCCGGCAACGATTGCAATAGAAGCGGAAAGCATTGCTCCGGGGCGCTTCATTCAGCGCGCTCCGGTAGTGCGCCTCAACCTCGCGGCCAGCGGCGAGCCGGTGTTGGGAGCAATTGTCTCGCGGTTGGGCCCGCTGAGCTTCGCCTGCCAGTTCATAAACAACGAGCAGACGCTGCTGTGGGGCAAGCTGTGCTTCCTTGGGCCGTTTGCGCTGGTGTCGTCACCCTCGGGAAAGAACATCGGCGAGATACTGGCGGACGTCGCCTGGAAACAGGAATTGACTTCTGCCATTGCCCAGGCTTGCGCGGTGGCGACCGCTAGCGGCGCGGAAGTCTCGGCGACGCAGATTCAGGCGTTTTTCGCAGGCGCGCCTCCGGGGATGCGCAGCTCCATGCAGAAAGATGTTGTCGCCGGGCGCGAGCCGGAGCTGGACGCCATTGGCGGTCCCATTGTGCGGGGCGGGGAGCGTTACGGGATAGATGTCTCGACTACGGCAAAGCTAATGGCGGCAATTCGCTCTAAGAGCGGGTTGCCTACTGCCGGAAAGGTGAGTTAATCCGCGGCACCAGGCGAAGCCTGCAATCCGCTGGCGGCCATGGCTCGCGCGCGCAATTTTCGCGTTCCGGCATAGAGAGCGAAGCCTCCGGCGATAATCAGCGCGCCAAACACCAGCCCGTTCATTCCCAGGACGCTTTCGCTTTCGCTTTCCACCATCGCCAGGCTCAGCAACGCCAGCGGGAAGACTCCGAGCATCACCGCGCCGGCCATCCCCCCGGGCACGCGAAACTCGCGCTTGAGTTCCGGCTCGCGAATGCGCAACGCCACCAGGGTCACAAATTCCAGCATCAAGCTGGCGCCGTAAAGCATGATGTCCAAGGTGACCAGCCGCTTGAAGCCGAGTCCCAAACAAAGCGCCCAGCCCGACGCGCACACCAGAATCGCCACCCACGGCGCCTTCGTCCGCGCGCTTACCTTCGCGAAGATCTTCGGCAGCATCCCGTCGTTGGCCATGGCCAGCGGCAGTCGCGAGTAGCTCATCACCAGCGCGTTGAACATGCCGAACGCGCTCATCATCCCGCCCACCACGATCAGGAAGCGCAGCCATTCAAAGCCAAAAATCGTTCCACCGAGCCGTCCCGCCACTTGAGCCCAAGAACCGTCGCCGCTGAACGAACTCGCCGGCGCGCCGGTAAAATAAACCGCCAAGAACGGCAGCACGTAGGTCAGCGACACCAGCACCACCGCGGCGATCATGGCTTTGGGGTAGGTGCGCTGCGGCCGTTCGACTTCTTGCGCGATGGTCGAGGCGTTGTCCCAGCCCATGTAATTCCACATGGCTACGAGAACTGCGCCGACAAGCCCTAACTCCGTACCGCCAGAGGTTGTGGCCACAGTATGCGCGTCCGCCAACGCCCCTAACTTGAACGGCGCCAAGACCACCACGAGCGCAAACGGCGCGGAAAGCAAAAAGAACAGCCACAGCGAGGTAATACCCACCACGCGAACACCGGCCATATTCAACGCTGCGCAGGTGATCACTACGAACAATCCGGCCATTACTCCGTGATTGCCCACGCCAAACCACGGGGCAAACTGTTTTAGATAAAACACAAACAACGTCGGATAAATGGCCATGTCAAAAATACTGGCCGCCAGCGAGAGCCACGCCTCTTGAAAGCCCCAAAAATTGCCCAGGCCGCTACGCACCCATGCGTAGTAGCCGCCTTCCGAAGGCAGCGCGCTGGAAAGCTCGCCAATCATGAACGCCGTCGGCAAGCACCACAGCACCGGCAAAAAGAGCAGCACCAGAATCCCGTGCCCATATCCCGCGCCAGAGATCACTTCCTCCGTGCCATACGTGCCGCCAGAGACCATGAAAAACGTCGCCGCCACAAGCGGCCACAGGGTCAGCTTAGCGACTCTGGTTTTTGTGCTGGAGATTGTGCGGGAAGGTAGCTGAGCTGGAAGGGATAACGTGCTCAATTTTTACGATCGTCCTCCTTAAGCGACGTTCGTTTTTCCATGAAAACGAATTCGCATTTTCAGAATACAAGTTCTGTACCGCCACGCAAGAAAATAATGCACCGGTACGATATTTTTTTTCGCACGCGTACCCGTACTAACGTACACCTGCATTTTCCGTGACAACTTCGCGCGGCCTACTTCTTGTAGATCACGCCGCCCTTCATGACGAACGACACAGCTCCCAACACCCGAATGTCCTGCAGCGGATTGCCCGGGACGGCGATGACGTCCGCAAAATAGCCGGGCTCGAGCACGCCAATCTGGCCGTCCCAGCCCAGCAGCTTCGCTCCGTTGAGCAAATCCGCCTGCATTACGGCCAGCGGCGACATGCCGTTCTTTACCATGAGCACGAGTTCGCGGGCCTGCGTGCCGTGCGGAAACGGGCCGACGTCCGAGCCCACGGCCATGGGCACTCCCGCGGCGAGCTGTTTGCGAAATTCCTGCTGGTGCAGGTCTATGACCTGGCGCATTCGCATCACGGCGGGGGCGGCTGGGTCACCGAGAGATTTCGCGGTTTGCTCGGCAAAATATTCGAAGATGGTGAAGGTGGGCACGGCAAATATCTGTTTTTCGCGCATCAGGCGCATCGTCTCGTCGCCGAGCTGGTTGGCGTGATCGATGGAAGCAACGCCCGCCTGAGCCGCATACAGCGTGCCTGGCTCAGCCATAGCGTGGACGGCGACGCGCCGCCCCGTGCGCGCGGCTTCCTGCACCGCGGCGCTGAGTTCGGCCTCCGTGTATTGGTAGTTGGCGGAAAGCTTACTGTTTTGCACGGATTCGGGGCCGGTTTCGTAGATCTTGATGAAATCGGCGCCTTCCTTCACCTGCTGCCGGATCACCGCGACGAGTTCAGCGGCGTTATTCGCGTAGGTGGCGTTGGACTGAATGTGCTGCTCCGGGTTGTAACCCAGGGCATCTTCGTGGCCGCCGAGAATGTCCACGGCGTTGCCGCTGATGCGCAGCCGCGGTCCGGGAATCGTGCCGCGATCGATGGCGTTGCGCACTGCGGTGTCCGCCGACCCGGCGCCTTCCGTTCCCATATCGCGTTCCGCGGTGAATCCCGCCATCAGGTCATCGCGCGCAGCAAGCGTTGCGGAAATCGTGCGTTCCGGCACGGACTCTTCGACGGTCTGCAAATCCTCCTCGCCGGGGTGCAGAAACAGGTGCACGTGCGCGTCGATCAGCCCTGGCAAGAGCGTGCGGTCGCCAAGATCGATGACTTCCGCGCCCGCCGGATGCTTTACCTGCGTGCCGACTTCCGCAATGCGATTGCCCAGTACCAGCACTTCGCCCGGCTCGACCATATGGCCGCTCTTCACGTCCAAGAGGCGAGCCGCATGGAGCACAATCGCGTGCGGCGCCGTGGACTCCGCCGGCTTCTGGGCCATCGCGATGGGCGCAACGGATATCGCCAAAAACACCAATACGATGGATCGGAGCCAGCGGAGTAGGACTGACTTTGTGGCGCGGGACGCTAACACCTTAGTGGAACCTCTCTTTCTTGAAATTCAAAAGCAGCGTCGGCATCTTGCCGGCGGGGTTGCGCCACGGAAAAAGACGCCGGCAAGATGCCGGCGCTACCAGGAAAACGACCGCCAGATTGTACACCCGCACTTATCGCTCACGACGCGGTGAACAAGGAACTTTCAACCTGCCGCAACTCTCCGCTCGCCACGCTCTCGTGCTACACTCCGCCTTTTGTTTTCATACATAATACATACATACGATCGTCTTCGGAGTCGTTATAAATGAATTATTCCTGCCGTTTCGCCATTCTTAGCGTTTTGGGCTTGCTCCCCATCTCGCTCTTCGCGCAACAGGCGCCTCGCCCCGTCACCATCGACGACATCTTCCAGATTCGCGAAGTCCACGACCCTCAGCTCAGTCCTGACGCCCAATGGCTGGCCTACACGGTCGGCACCGGACAACTCAAAGACGACAGCAACAAACAACGCATCTGGATGCTCCCCATTCCGAATTCCGGCGCTGCTGCGACCGAGCCTATCGCACTTACGTCTGAAGACGCGTCGTCCACCCACCCGCGCTGGAGTCCCGACGGCAAATTCATAGCGTTCCTCTCCGCCCGGCGTGATGGCAAAACCGCCGTGTGGCTCCTCAATCGCCTGGGAGGCGAAGCCGAAAAGCTCACCGACACCGCGCAGGATGTCGACGACTTCTTCTGGTCACCGGACAGTCGGCGCATGGTGGTGGTCCTTCGCGACCCCACGCCCGAAGAGCTCGATGAAGCCAAAAACAAGGATGAAGATGACGCGGATTCCGACGACAAGGACAAAAAGAAAAAAGCCGACAAGCCTTGGGTCATCGACCGGCTACAGTTCAAGGAAGACATTCACGGCTACTTGGACCGCCACCGTACCCACCTTTACGTTTTCGACCTGGCCGTGAAATCACTGACGCAAATTACGGGCGGCGATTTCGACGACTCCGAACCCGCTTGGTCGCCAGACGGCAAGCAGATCGCCTTCAGCAGCAATCGCACGCCGGATGCCGACGCCAATTACAACGTAGACATTTGGGTAGTGGCGGCAGACAACGCGGATAAGGGCGCGCACCTTACGAAGATTTCTTCAAGCCTGGGCGAAGATCATGCCGCCACGTGGTCGCCGGACGGAAAGCTCATCGCCTTCGTGACCCAGCTGGATGCCAAGCTATTTCAGTACGCCACGAAACACCTCGCCGTTGCTCCGTCCACCGGCGGCGAAGTGAAAGTCCTCACGCAGTCGTTCGATCGCATGGTCAGCTCCCCGCATTTTTCTCCGGATGGCAGCTTCATCTACTTCCTCGCCGATGATGACGGCACGCAAAATCTTTGCCGTATTGCCAGCACCGGCGGAGACGTCACACGCACCATCGGCGGGCGCCTGATGGTGTACGACTTTTTCATGGCCAAGTCCGGCGAAATCGCCGCGCAAATCTCCAAATTGGATCGCCCCAGCGAGATTTATTTTCTGCCGGCGTCTGCGACGTCGACCGCCGCAGCGTCATCTTCTGCCGAACCTGCGCGCCTTACGCACGTCAACGACGCCATCATGGCGCAGCTCCGTTTGGCCACTGTCGAGTACGTGCACTTCAAGAGCAAAGACGGCACGCAAGTTTCTGGCTATTTGTACAAACCGCTGGATTACGTCCCCGGCAAGCGCGTGCCCACCATCCTCCGCCCGCATGGCGGTCCCGTGTGGGCCTGGTATGCCGAGTTTAACTTTGACGAACAACTCTTGGCCGCCAATGGCTACGCCGTCCTGCTGCCGAATCCGCGCGGTTCCTCCGGCTACGGCGAAAAGTTCTGCAAAGCCATCTTTGCCGATTGGGGCAACAAGGATTTTCAAGACGACATGGCCTTCATCGACTATGCCATTGAGCAGGGCATCGCCGACCCCGACAAGCTCGGTGTCGGTGGCTGGTCCTACGGCGGCATTTCTACCGACTTCATCATCGCCCAAACCCAGCGCTTCAAAGCCGCTATCAGCGGCGCGGGCGCGGCCCTAAATGTCAGCAACTATGGCCACGACCAATACCAACTGGATTACCAAACGGAACTTGGCGCCCCTTGGGAAAATCAGGCGCTGTGGGACAAACTGAGCCCCTTCTACAAAGTAAAGAATATCACCACCCCCACCCTATTCATGGGCGGGGAAGTCGACTCCAACGTCCCCATCCTGGGCGGTGAACAGATGTACCAGGCCCTAAAGAGTCTTGGCCGCACCACGGAATTGGTCGTCTACCCCGGCGAGTTTCATGAGTTTACCTCGCCGAGTCACATCCAAGACCGCCTGCGCCGCTACCTGGCCTGGTATGGCCACTACGTTAAAGGCGATCCGGCCCCGGCCACGCCTTCGCTAGAGTCGTTAAAGCCATCAAAATCAACAAAATAGCACGAACCAAGAGGATGGACACTCCATTTGCGATTTTTGATTGCGCCTATAGATTGACAATGGTCCGACTATAGTCCATACTTGGTTTGGGTGAATCACATGGAAGACATCGCCATCTCTAAGTTCAAAGCCACATGCTTGGCTGTACTCGAGCAGGTCCGCAAGACCGGCCAGCCCATCCAAGTCACGCGCTTCGGGCAAGCCATCGCGGAGATTTATCCGCCCGCTTCGTTGCGCGCACCACGCCGCTTCGGCGCACGTATCGGTTCCGGAGTGATTCTGGGAGATATTGTTGGCCCGATCAGCGATGAATCCGAATGGGATCCCGGACTGGAAGCCTGAGGCCGCCGCCATTTTGACGGGCTGGGCTTCCACTAGGACCTTGAGAAACCAGTATTTCAGAAACCAGGATTTCGAGAAATGGCGCGTTCCGATGAGGGGCCCGCGATGAAGCTCCTGCTCGACACGCACATCTGGATCTGGAACGAACTCGAGCCTTGGAGGATCACTTCCGAGATTCATCAACAGCTAGCCTCTTCGCAAAACGAACTGTTCCTATCGCCCATCAGCGTTTGGGAGTTGGTACTGTTGGTGCAAAAAAAGAAAATCAATATCGCAGCGGATTTCGCGGAATGGGTGAACAGTTCGTTCGAAGACCTGCAGATTCAGGAGGCCCCATTTTCATTTGCGGTCGCCCACGAACTTCGCTTTACGCAATTGGCGCACAAGGATCCCGGCGATCGGTTTATCGTCGCGACAGCCCGTGTCTACAACCTTACTCTCGTTACTGCTGACAGTCAGCTGTTGAACCTGGCCAATCTGTCAATTCTCCAAAACATCTAAGTTATTAATTATCAGTGGACTACGGGGATTGGCGAGCCTCTCCTCATTTTCTCTTGACAATCTATACTGTGTATAGTACAGTGTGTACGACACACGATACGTCGCACATATTATGGTCGCATCCACCACTTCCGCCCCGCTTACCGAACTCTTCGACGCCCTCCGCCTCGAACTTCGTCGCGGCTGCCTCGTGGTTGCCGTCCTCGCCCAATTGAAGTCTGAACAATACGGCTACAACCTAAGAAAATCCCTCTCTGACGACGGCCTGATCATTGACGAAAGCACCCTCTATCCGCTGCTGCGTCGCCTGGAATCGCAAGGCCTGCTCCTCAGTGAATGGCGCGAAGAGAACAAGCGCAACAAACGCTTCTATCGCCTCTCTCCCGCCGGAGCGCAAGTCCTTGATCAACTGCTCGAAGAATGGCGCCGCATCAACGCCTCGATCGATCGCATGGTCGAGCCGCACGCAGGTAAGCAGAGCGCCCCCGACGCCACGCCCGCGCCAACCGCTCCGCAACCCGACCTCGCTGCAAAGGAGTCATAAGAAATGCAACTCGTCGACCTCTACCTCCAGGAAGTAAAGCGCTATCTCCCCGCCGCCCAGCGCGACGACATTCTCAAGGAACTATCTGCCAACATCCTCGGCGAAATGGACGACCGCGAATCCGCGCTAGGCCGGACACTCACCGAAGACGAACAGATCGCCATTCTGCAGCAGCAGGGAAGTCCTATGGTGGTCGCCAGCCGCTATCGCAATGACCAGCGCAGCTTCACCTTCGGCCGCGTGATCATCGGCCCGGCGCTATTCCCGCTGTACACAAAAATTCTTACGCTCAATCTCACGATCACCGTAGTGGCCTCTTCGATCGTAACGACCACTCTCGGCTTACACGTTGGCCTCACGGCGTTGTTTTGGCCGGCGCTGTTGCAATTCTCCATCGTGACCGTGATTTTCGCGGCCATCGAACAATCCCAGAACAAATTTCACATTCTGGACCGCTGGAATCCACGTGCCCTCCCGCCGGTACGCGATCCGCTGAAAATCTCGCGCGCCAACACGGCTTTCGAAATGTTCTTCAACCTGATATTCATCCTCTGCTGGCTGCACGTCCCGGGCGCCACCTACGCCGTGGCCTACTTGTTCCTCGGCCCGGCGGTCCGTTATCTCGAACCCGTAACCGCCGATCCGCTGGTGTACGCGCCAGCGTGGCAGATTTTCTACCTGCCAATTCTTTTGTTCGTACTACTCAGCGTGGCGCAGCAAGGCCTGAATTTCGCCTTTCCGCGCTGGACGCGCAGCCGACTGATTGCCCGCGTCTCGTTATCTTCTCTGGGATTGCTGCTGACCTTTTTGCTCTTCCGCGCCGGCGATCTGTTCCTGGTTAATCCCGAAGCTGCCAACGCCACGCGATACGCGGGCCTTGCAGTGGCGATCAACGCTGTAGTCCACTACAGCGTCCTGGGCGGCGCGCTCATCACGCTCTGCCAAATCGTCTGGCAAATCCGCCGCATCTTGCACCTAACGTCGCAGCCATCCTCGGTAGCGGCCGCCTTCTGAGGCGGACTATACTTCCCAAGACCAATAATCATCCTCACCCAGCTAAAATCCGTCACTCGGAGAACTCGCAAAATGTCCCAAGAGCTTTACACCGCCGTCGACAGTTTCCTATCCAGCTCGCTAGCCCCGCCCGACGCAGTATTGGACGCCGTCCTGAAATCACACCTCGACACCGGCCTTCCGCCGATCGCCGTAACGCCCACGCTGGGCAAGTTCCTGAACCTGATTGCGCGCAGCATCGGCGCAAAACAAATCCTCGAAATCGGCACGCTCGGCGGCTATAGCAGCATCTGGATGGCTCGCGCCCTTCCTACCGGCGGCCGCCTAATCACGCTCGAATTCGATCCCAAACACGCTGAAGTAGCCCGCAAAAATTTCCGGCATGCAGGGTTGGAAAAAATCATCGAAATCCATATCGGAAAAGCCCTCGACACCCTTCCCGAAATTGCCGCTGCAAATCCTGCGCCGTTCGACCTGATCTTCATCGACGCCGACAAGCAAAACAATCCAGGCTATTTCACCTGGGCCCTGAAACTTTCGCGTCCCGGCGCCATCATCATCATCGACAACGTAGTCCGCGACGGCGCCATTCTCAACGCCGCCAGCGACAGCCCGGACATCCGCGGCATCCGCCAACTCTTCGCCGATCTCGCGAGCGAACACCGCGTCCAAGCCACCGCCATCCAAACCGTCGACGCCAAAGGCCACGACGGCTTTGTCATCGCCCTAGTCTTGTAGCGGGTCATGTAGGTGCCGGACTTCACAGGCTGCGGAAAAAGTGGTGGAGATGGTTACCGGTGAGCGAGGCGCGGCGTCTAAGAGCACATGCGCGGACACGATGATCAGCAAGAAGGCATGTTCAGTTACATTTCACTGGAGAAGCGGGTACCGGAAGATCACCCGTTACGGCGGGTGCGGCGGATGACGGAGGCGGCGTTGCAGAACATGTCGCCGCTATTTGCAAAACTATATTCGCCCATGGGGCGGCCCTCGATTGCACCCGAACGGTTGCTGCGGGCGTTGTTGTTGCAGGCTTTTTACAGCGTGCGGAGCGAACGGCTGCTGATGGAGCAGCTGGACTACAACTTGCTGTTTCGCTGGTTTGTGGGGCTGCCGGCGGACGACGCGGTGTGGGACGTGACGGTGTTCACCAAGAACCGCGATCGGCTGCTGGAGGGGGAAATTGCGCAGGTCTTTTTCGAGCAGGTGCTGGAGCAGGCCGCGCAGCAAGGGCTGCTATCGGACGAACATTTCACGGTGGATGGAACGCTGATCGAAGCGTGGGCCAACCGGCGAAGTTTTCAGGAGAAGCAGCCGCCGCCGAGTCGTGGCAGCGGGAACAAAGGGCAGAAATTGCTGCGGGACACGCACGAGAGCAAAAGCGATCCGGAGGCGCGCTTGTATAAGAAAAGCGTGGCGGGAGAAGTCAAAGCGAGCTATTTGGGACACGTACTGATGGAAAATCGTAACGGACTGGTGGTGCAAGCGTGCGTGACCTGTGCAGGAAATAGAGCGGAACGAGAAGCCGCGGAGGAGCTGGTGGCGACGGTGGCAAGAACAGCGCAGCAAAAACGCCTGACGCTGGCAGCGGACAAGAGTTATCAGGCCGAGGAATTCATCACCAGGTTGCGCGCGTTGCGCATCGTGCCGCACATTGCGGAGTACGAGAAAGAGACGGCACTGAGCAAGAACTGGCTGTTACCGAGCGAGCGGGAAGATCCGGGATTCGCGATCAGCCAAGGAAAGCGCAAACTGGTGGAGAAGATTTTTGCCTGGATCAAAAGTTCGGCGGGGCTGCGGAAAACGAAATTACGCGGGCGCCGGCGGGTGGACTGGCAGTTTCGCTTGTATGCCGCCGCCGCGAATTTGGTGCGACTGGCGAAACTAATGCCGGCATAAACCCGCGTTTCGGAAAGGAAGCGCGGTCACGGGAAGCCGGCAGGTAGAGCACAACGAAAAAGGCGCAGCCTCGGAAGCCGCAGGGCCCCACGCCGGGGACAAATTTGCAAATGGGCTGACTTTTTCCGCAGCCTGTTCAGTCCGGCCTGCTCTTTTGTCGAGTGCGCTTACGGGTCTTCCGGTCGTGGTGGCTTTGTATCTTTTTTTCCCTAGCGACCTATGCCATATTCTCCCCGAGGCCACCAAACATGCCCTATCTCCTGAAAACCGAACCCACCGTCTACTCCTTCGCCGACCTGCAGCGCGATAAATCCACCCTCTGGGACGGCGTCAGCAACCCCACCGCCGTAAAAAACCTCCGCGAAATGACCCTTGGCACAAAACTAATCATTTACGAAACCGGCGAAAAAAAATCCGCCATAGGCACCGCCACGGTAATCTCCGTGGATACTTCCAATCCAAAAAATCCCGCCGTAAATATCAAAGCCGGCAAGCCGTTGCCAAATCCCGTAACGCTGGCGCAAATCAAATCGCAAAAACTTTTCGCGGACTCCCCGCTGGTCCGCATCGGACGCCTTTCCGTAGTCCCGCTAACGGAAGCGCAGTACAACTTCTTGGTGGCGTAGTCCACACCAATCAGCCTCCTGCGCACAAAAAAAGGGAGCGCCCGAAGGCGCTCCCTTTCTGCTACTACCACGCTGCACTTTACCGTTACTTTTAGCGTCCGGAAGTGGAGGTGTTCTGTGCCGAGGTCGAGTTAGCCTTGGGTACGCTCACGTAGCCACTAATCGTATCCTTGGACACCTTGTTGATCACGATTTCTTCGGGAATTTTCGTCCCAGAAGTGTAGAAGAAGATCGGCTCGTCCAGCGCGCGATTCTTCTTGTCGAAGCGCTTGTCTTCAACCGTCATGGCCACGCTGTATTGATTCTTTTTCTCGTTTACACCCTTGAGCTCGACGGTAACGTTGGCGACCTTCTGTGGTTTGTTTTTGCCCGCGATGGTGAATTCCACGTAGTCGCGTTCGCCGAGACGGCGCAACTGATCGATCTCGTCATGATTGCGCGCAATCAGCGTGCCCATTTCGCTGCGCGCCATCTTTAGGTCTTCGCGGGTAGAGTCGAGATCCGAGCGCACTCCCACCACTTTGGTGTCCACGGACTTCACGTCATCCGTCGTAGCCTTGGTCGCCAGTTCGGTGTGCACCGAGGTATCCAGCGCGGTCAGCTTCTGTGTGGTGTCGTCGCTCTGCTTGTCCAGCTTGGCGTTTTCTTCGCGCGCCTTGCGCAGTTGCCCTTGCGTAATCTTCAGCTTGTCGGTCACAACCTTAATGTCGCCCTGCAGGTCGTTGTTGGCCTTTTCATCTTGCGTCAGCCGATCCTTCAGTGAGGAGACGTCTTGTTGCACCGCTGTCTGCTCGGTCTTCAATTGCGCGGCCACGGATTGCTGCGTGGTGTCCAGCTTCGACGATGCGTTGTAGCCGAAGGCCAGCCCTCCCACCGCTACCAGACCCAATACGATGATGGCCGGCAACTGCCAGCTTGGTGAACTATGCGTTTCGATGATTCGTTCGTCGGACATAATTTACGATTCTCCTCTTTGTAATTCGCAGGCGAAATTTAGACTCAAGAGCTCAATGCGACGTTTCAAGGGGACAGAAGCCTATTTGGTCGCGCACCCGACCTACAAGAACAGCACTCCACCCGCCAAATGGCCATTCGGACAGGTAAGCGATAAAGCCATTATTTGCTATTATTTACAGCGGGCTATGAGTACTTGGGGCTGGTACTAGACCGCGCAAAGTTTACTCGCCAACACCCAAAGTGTTGAATTTCACCCACGCTGTGGCATCAGACCGCCGCCACTCCCAAAGCCCTCAACTCCCAGGCAAGCTGCTCAGCGGACTGAAAAACAATCCCCGCGAGCCCCAGCCGCCGCGCTGCTTCCGCATAAGCCGCGATGTCATCAATATAGACGGCATCCTTGGCCTCGACTTTACACGCCCGCAGCGCCGCGCGATAAATCAGCGGATTAGGTTTGCTGACCCCCACTGCGCAGGAGTAGATCCGCTGTGGAAAAAACCGAAAAAAATCGTAACTGGCCTCCATATGCGCCACGTGAATCGGATCGGTATTGGAAAGCAGGCAAAGGCGATGCCTCTTGGCCAGCGGCGCGAGAAATGCCTCGCTGAGAATCGGCTGGGGCTCGAGCACGCGATTCCAGATTTGCGTGAATTGTTCAAAGGTAACAGTGACGCCAAAACGCTTCGTCACGCTCAGGTAGAAATCGCGCGGCGTAAGCCGCCCTTCTTGCCAATCCAGCCAGCTGGGATGTTTTTCCAGCGCCGACCAGAGCTGCTCCGGCGTAAGCGCCAGGTTTTCCGCCAGCCCGGCCATGGCGCGGCCCACGTCAATGCGCACCAGCACGCGTCCGATATCGAAGATGATGGCGCGAAATCTTGCGGCGGCCACAGGTTACTCCCCCGAAATTGTGGTTGGCGCCGTAACCGGTGGCGTAGCGCCAGAACCGCGGCGCGCCCGCAGCACGCCAATGATCGGCGGCAGGATCGATAGCAATATCACCGCGGCAATCACGTAGTGAATGCGGTGCTCGATATTCGGAACGTGCCGGCCAAGAAAATAGCCGCCCAGAAGCATGCTGCCGACCCACAGCACGCCTCCGAAAATGTCGTAGACCACGAACATAGGGTACGACATCGCCGCCGCCCCGGTTACCGGCGGGCAAAACGTGCGAATAATGGGTACGAAACGAGCCAGAATCACCGTCTTGCCGCCGTGCTTCTCGTAAAATGCGTGCGCTTTTTCGAGGTGCGAACGGCGAAACAGCAGCGAGTCTTTTCGCGTGTACAGTGTGGCTCCGGCGGCGCGGCCGACCCAGTAGCCAATCTGATCTCCAGCGATGGCGCAAAAGATTCCAGGCACCAGCAGCCAATGAAGGGGAATCACTCCAGCTGCGGCAAAAATTCCCGCGGTCACCAGCAGGGAATCGCCGGGCAGAAAAAATCCTACGAAAAATCCCGTTTCGATGAAGATGATCAGGCAAACCAGCGGGGCGCCGCCCCAGCGAATAAGTTCTTTCAGTCCCTCGGGATTATAGAGTGCGCGGAGGAAGTGGAGTAAAGCGTCGAGCACGCGGAAGTGGTCCTTTGCCTCGCAAGAGAGGCCGTTGCCAAAGAATGTGTCTCGGAACTGACCGGCATTAGAGCCAGTCGGCGGGCGCGCGCAGACTGGAAAGCGCCCTTACCAATAAGGTAGCAGAAAACCCCGGGATTCTCGCCGCATTCGTGCCAGATCAGCACCAGGATGCAGATCGAAGAAAGGAGTGCGGAAAGGCGAATCATTGCGCCACCTCGGCGGTCCACAGGTCCGGACGGTATAGCGAAGTGGCCACCGGAGAGTTCGCTAACGCATCAGCCGTTGCCGCCGCGTTATCCAGCAATTTGCGAATACGCGGCAACGCGCGCCGCGCCGCTGCCGCACCCGCCTCGATGGCTTCGCCGGTACGGTCAAAAGCGTCCCACGCCAGCGCTTGCACTTCGGGGCGCAACACCAGATCTGCCTGACGCTCCCAGATTTCCGCTTGATGTTTCTGCGCGGCGCTGACCGCCCGGCTCACCACTTGAAAAATATTTGTTGGCGCGCCGCGATAGCCGTCATGCAGGCCCACGGAAACACCGATCACGATGGTCGCATCGGTGTTTCCATACATCGTTGTGCCCATGGTGCGCGCGGCCAGCGTGGGAACCGGGGCCACCAGGCCGCCATCCGCTAGATAGCGCGTGCCAATCTCAACCGGTTCAAAGAGTCCAGGGAACGCGCAACTGGCGCGAATCACTTCCACCAGTGGACCGTGCGTAAAGACGACCGGCTCGCCCGATGCCAGGTCCGTGGTAACCACGCTCATGGGAATGCGCAGATCCTCAAAGTGCCTAGATTCAAAAACGCGCTCGATCAGGTCGCCCAGGCAATAGTTGCTGGCCAGCCCCAGCCTGGAGACGCGCCAGCGCGCAATATCTCGCAAGCGCAGCTTGCCGCACGTATCCATCAGACGATCCAGCGGCGCGCCGCTCGCATAAGCTGCGCCAAGGATGCTGCCCACGCTGGTGCCGGCAATGTGTGAAATCGGGATCTTGTTTTCTTCGAGAACCTGCAGAATTCCCAGATGTGCGAACCCGCGGGCGAATCCGCCGCCAAGCGCCAGGCCAATTCCTGGCCTGGCCGATGGGACAGTCGAGGGGGTATCGAGCTGTCCCATCGGCATTGAGGGCTGGGCGGTTCGCGGCATGGACGCAGGATGAGCGCCGGGAGTGTCTTCCCCAATGGGACGCGCGTCCTGTTCGAGCAGTACCGATGTACTTGCCGGACTTTGTCATCCCTTCCGTCATGCCTTCGGTCACGCCGTTCGTCAGGCCGTTCCGAAATTTTTCTCGCGCGTCACAAAAATTCTTGCTCAATTCCAAACTAGTCTGTTCGTACCAGCTGAGTACCCTCTCTGTACCATTGTGGCGCACAGTACGCTGCGCGATTCTCTCTCACGGCACGATGTTGTAGTCATCGCGACGTCGCAGTCGCAAGCGGCGCGCGGTTGGCAGTGGGGCTCGAGGGAGAGATATGAGCAACGCATTTCAGCCGTGGGTGGGGAGAGCCGTGGTGCTGCAAGTGGCGCTCGGTGACATCAAGGTGCCGCTGCGCGGCAAGTTACTGAAAGACGGCGACGAGACGGTCCGCGTCCGTATCGGTGAAGGCTGGGACGTGGACATCTATAAGGTAATGATCTTGGCGGTGGAACAAGACAGCATGGCTCTGGTTCCGGCTTAACGACTTGGAACGGGAGTTGTGCAAGGCCCTGAGGGAGGGAATATGAAAACGCAGCAACAAAAACAGGAATTCAAATACGTAACGCATCGCCGGGCCGCTCTGCTGTTGGGCCTCTCCGAAGAAGAACTGTTCGACCTTTCCTCCGAATCCGGCTTGGGTCTGCGCGAAACGGCCGACGGCTGCGACGAGATATTTTTCACCTACGAAGACTTGCGCCAGATCTGTGTCCTGGCCACGCAGCACGTGCACTAAAACTTTCGCGGAAAGCGGTTTCGCAGTTAGGTAGGCGTTATCAAGATTTTTTAAAGTTTACCCCAGGCCCCCCTCAAGCAGTTGCCCCGACCCGGGTCGCTCACCCCAGCGATCCGGGTTTTTGTTTTCCTGGGAACGCCAATCTCCCGATTGGCGGGTTTCTGCCCGGCGCGGGCAAGTTCGCCAATCGGGAGATTCATCCCGCTAAACCCGCGGGATGGAAAGGCGTAGGCGTTCCCAGGAAACCCTGCGCTCACCAGCATTCGCACTCGATAGCCTCTATTAAATCGTTTCAGAAAACCTTTGACAGCGGCTCATCTTGTGATGAGACTTAGCGTCGGCAAATCGCTTCGCTAGGACACTGGATGATCGCTGTGCGCAGTTTCTGGAAACACGCCGTCGTTTGCTTGATCCCTGCGGCGGCCTCCCTCTTGGCGGTCTCGCTCGCGGCGATGCATTCTCACGCCGCGCCGCAGGATGCGACTTATGACCTGGTCATCCTCAACGGCCGCGTCATGGATCCGGAGTCTGGGCTCGATGCGCAACGAAACGTGGGCATCAGCGATGGAAAAATTCGCGCTATTTCCGCCGGCGTGCTGCAGGGCAAAACCACCATTGATGCGCAAGGTCTGGTGGTGGCCCCGGGCTTTATCGATCTCCACGAGCACGGACAAGAGCCGCGCAACTATCAGTTTCAGGCGCACGATGGCGTCACCACCACACTCGAACTGGAACGAGGCACAGCGGATGTGGACGGCTGGTACGCCCAGCGCGAAGGAAAATCCCTGATCAATTATGGCGTGAGCATTGGGCATATCCCGGTGCGCATGAAAGTGCTCGGCGATCCGGGACTGTTTCTTCCGACCGGAGACGCGGCGCATAAGCCGGCCACGCCGGAACAAATCGCGGAGATGCGCCGGCAGATTGAGCACGGCCTGCAGCGCGGCGCGCTCGCCGTGGGTATGGGCATTAACTACACGGAGGCCGCTTCGCACGAAGAAATTTTGGAGATGTTTCGCGCGGCGGCAAAATACCACGCTTCCGTTCACGTACATTTGCGATACGCCGGGGTGCTGGAACCCCTGGATGGTTTGGCGGGAATTGAAGAGGTTATCGCCGCCGCGGCCGCCACGGGCGCTCCATTGCATGTGGTGCACATCACCAGCATGGGACTGCGCGATACACCGCAACTGATCGCCGCCGTGGAAGGAGCGCGGAAAAACGGACTCGACGTGACTACCGAGTGCTATCCATACACCGCGGGCAGCACCGCGCTGCAATCGGCAGTTTTCGATCCAGGATGGCAAGAGCGCCAGGGCATTACTTACCACGACGTTCAGTGGACCGAGACCGGCGAACGGCTGACCGCGGAAACGTTCGAGAAATATCGCAAAGTTGGCGGCAACGTGGTGATCTTCAGCATCCCGGAAGAAATGGTGCGAACGGCGCTTGCGAATCCGATCGTTATGGTGGCCAGCGATGGCATGCCAATTACCGGACCCAAAGTTCATCCGCGCGGGCAAGCTACGTTTTCCCGCGTGTTGGGGCATTACGTGCGCGAAGAAAAAACGTTGGACCTGATGACCGCGTTGCGCAAGAT
This sequence comes from uncultured Acidobacteriota bacterium, assembly GCA_963838265.1. Taxonomy (GTDB): domain Bacteria; phylum Acidobacteriota; class Terriglobia; order Acidiferrales; family UBA7541; genus Acidiferrum. The sequence continues at coordinate 16,827 of CAWIQN010000011.1, read as the reverse complement.
GACGCTGATGCCGGCGCAGCGGCTGGAAAAACGTACTCCTGCGTTTCACGATGAGGGACGCATCCGCGTGGGTGCCGACGCGGACATCACCATCTTTGATCCGCAACGCGTCATTGATAAGGCTACGTTTGAAGAGCCGCTGCAGTATTCCGAAGGCATTGAATTTGTCCTCGTCAATGGCGTTGCGGTGGTAAAGAATGGGAAGCTTGTCGACGGAGTATTTCCCGGTAAAGCGGCGCGCGCGCCGCTCGCACCATGAGATCGTGCGATGAGATTCGCGATGAACATTTGCAATGATTGGTGATGGCGTCTGCATATTTCTTTACTGATCAAACCGAAGCGAACTGCAATTCGCGAAAAGCGAAATTGGGGAGCGAAACACTTTGCACTTAACCGCTGCTGATTGGGCCGCAATTGTCGGATATCTGCTGGTGACGCTGGCGATGGGTTTGTATTTTCGCGGGCGCTCCGGCAAAAGCACGGAAGATTATTTCGTTTCCGGGCGCAATGTTTCCTGGTGGCTGGCGGGAACGTCGATGGTGGCCACCACGTTTGCGGCGGATACGCCGCTGGCGGTGAGCGGCCTGGTCTACACACAAGGCGTGGCCGGGAATTGGCTGTGGTGGAGTTTTTTGCCGTCGGGAATGATGACGGTGTTTTTGTTCGCCAGATTGTGGCGGCGCTCCGGACTGATCACCGACGTGCAGTTTGCGGAGATGCGTTATTCCGGCAAGCCCGCGGCATTTCTGCGCGGCTTCCGCGCCGTATATCTCGGGCTGCTGATGAACTGCCTGATTCTTGGCTGGGTCACCAAAGCCATGGTGAACATCATCAGCACCGCGATGGGCGTAAGCGACGTGAAGGCGCTGGGAATTTGCGTGTTCTTCTTGATGCCGTTCACCGGATTTTATGTTTCGCTGGGCGGTTTGTGGGGCGTTTTGTGGACGGACCTGTTTCAATTTGTTTTGAAGATGGCGATTGTGATCGGCGTGGCCTGGTATGGCGTGCACGCCGCCGGCGGTATGCAGCAGATGCTCGCGACGCTTGCAGCAAAGCGCGCGGCGATTGGTCCTGGCGCAAGCGATATCACGGCGCTGCTGCCGGATTTTTCGCGCGGCATCACCGGCGAAGCGTTGTGGACTTTGCCGGTGATTACCTTCGTGGTGCATCTGGCGGTGCAGTGGTGGGCGTTCTGGTATCCCGGTGCGGAGCCCGGCGGTGGCGGATACATTGCGCAGAGAATCTTCAGCGCGAAAGATGAACGCAACGGATTGCTTTCTGTGCTGTGGTTTAATCTGGCGCATTATGCGCTGCGTCCCTGGCCGTGGATATTGACCGCGCTCGCGGCGGTGGTTTTGTATCCCGGATTGGCGCAACCGGAAAAAGGTTACATGCTGGTGGCCACGCGGCAGACGCCGCATGCGCTGCTGGGCATTTTGCTGGCGGGATTTATGGCCGCGTTCATGTCCACGGTGGCGACGCAATTGAATTGGGGCAGCTCGTACCTGGTGGAAGACTTCTATCGGCGATTTTTGAACAAGAAAGCCAGCGAGTTGCATTACGTAAACGCTTCGCGGCTGTCCACGGTGTTGCTGGTGTTCGCCGCGGCGTTTGTGGCGTGGAATCTGCAATCGGTGAGCGAAGGCTGGAAAATTGTTCTGGAGCTGGGCGCCGGAACCGGCGGCGTATATTTGCTGCGCTGGTATTGGTGGCGTGTGAATGCGTGGAGCGAAATTTCCGCAATGATTGCCGCGCTGGTGGCGACGCTCACGTTGCACTCCGCGCCGCTGTGGATGGCGCTGACTGGCCGGCCGCAGCCATTTTCCGGCTCCGATCCGGTGGTGTTCGCAAAGACTACCTTGTGCACCACGGGATTTACCACGCTGGTGTGGCTGGCGGTAACGTTCTTGACGGACGCCGAGCCGGGGGAAATACTCGCGAAGTTCTATCGCAAAGTGCGTCCGCAAATCACGGGCTGGAGGCCGGTGGCGCAGATGTGCGGCGACGAATCGGTGACCCGCGATCTGGGCCGCAACTTGCTCAGTTGGATCGTCGGCTGCGTGCTGGTGTACTCGACGCTTTTTTCCATCGGCGAGATTTGCTTTGGACGCTATCCGGCGGGCGCGGCGCTGGGCGTGGTGGCCGTGGCTTGCGGTGTGACCATTTGGCGTTTGATGCCCGACGCTGCGAAGTGGCAGGAAGGCTGACGACGAAGCGGGATGAACGAGTCCAATCTCAACGAACAGGGTGGCAGCAAACACGGCGTCAACGAACGAAGCACGAACGAGGCGGCGCGGGCGCATGTTCCGGGAACGCATCATGCTGTTCTCGCGGGATTTTTTGGCTGGACTTTAGATGCCTTTGATTTCTTCATTGTAGTTTTCCTCTTCGATACGCTTGCGCATCAGTTTGGCGTTAGCAAAAAAGAAATTGTGCTGACTACCACCGCGACGCTGGCGATGCGTCCCGTCGGCGCGGTGCTGTTTGGGCTGCTTGCGGATCGCTACGGGCGGCGCATTCCGCTGATGTGCAACGTGATTTATTTTTCGCTGATCGAGTTGCTTTGCGGGTTCGCTCCTAACTTTACGGTGTTTTTGATTTTGCGCGCGCTGTTCGGCATTGGCATGGGCGGGGAGTGGGGCGTGGGCGCGTCGCTGGCGATGGAAGCGGCGCCGCGAAAATGGCGCGGCGTGCTGAGCGGCATTTTGCAGAGCGGGTATTCCATCGGATATTTGCTGGCGGCGATGGCGGCGCGATTTCTGCTGCCGCACTGGGGCTGGCGCGCGATGTTCTGGGTGGGCGCGGTGCCCGCGCTGCTGGCGCTGTACATCCGCACCAAAGTGCCGGAATCGCAGGCCTGGAAAGCGCACAAGGCGGCGAGCACTGGGGATGTGCTGCGCGTGGTGGGAAAGAATTGGCGGCGCTTCGCGTATCTGGTGGTGCTGATGACGTTCATGATGTTTCTCTCACACGGCACGCAGGATCTGTATCCGGATTTTTTGCAGGAAGTGCATGGCGTGGCCGCGGCGATGCGGGCCAACATCGCGATTTTTTATAATGTTGGCGCGGTGATTGGCGCGATTATCTTTGGACTGCTTTCGCAGCGGGCGGGGCGGCGCAAGAGCATGATGGCGGCGCTGGCAGTGTCGCTGGCGGTGATTCCGATCTGGGCGTTCAGCAGCAAACTGATGCTGCTGGCGGCGGGGGCGTTCGTGATGCAGATCGGCGTGCAGGGCGCGTGGGGGGTGATTCCTGTGCACCTGAACGAACTGGCGGCGGATTCGGCGCGCGGGTTGATGCCGGGGCTGGCGTACCAATTGGGGATCTTGATCGCGTCGCCGACCAACTCGATGGAGTACGCGCTGCGGAATCGCGTGGGATACCAGTGGGCGATTGCCGGGTTTGAGATTGTGACCATTTGTGCGTTGGCGGTGCTGCTCTGGTTTGGGGCGGAGGAGCACGGCAAGGTGTTTGTGAAGGGCGAGGCGGCGTGAGGGCATGGTGATCCTCGGTTCCTCCGGAGCGCCCCCACCCCAGGGATTCGTGAAAGGATGTGAAAAGAAAGGAACTTAAAGTACCTTTGTTTTCACGACCTTCTGCAAGTGTTCATTCTAAATGACTTACGCCGACAAATTGTTTAGTAAGTGGTTACCCCACCGGGCCGGCGTTCCCTGGGAGATTTCGGACCGAGTACTATAACCTACATGTGGAAGTATACAGTAAGGTACCTAGGCCCGTCAATGTAGGAATGGTACAGCTGTACTAAATAATTTGACGATCGAAGCGTCTTAGACGCTCTTGCCGCCAATCGGGCCAAGGGCGAGAGGAACTTAAGCGGATACTTGGCCAAGAGTCCGCCGGCTGATCCACGAGCGAGCGGATGAAAAAATAATGTGCTGTGCTACAATTTAAAGACTGTGCGCCCGTAGCTCAGCTGGATAGAGCGTCTGGCTACGAACCAGAAGGTCGGGAGTTCGAATCCCCCCGGGCGCACCATTCCTTCGTTTTGACCTTTTCAAAGATCAGATCAAATGGCTTTCTGTAGAGACACTAGCTGCTGCCACATGAAGTCCGCGCGAATAGCGATTCTATGTCCAGTTAAGATAAATGGCGTTGATCATCGTCAAGCCAAGCGAAACGAGGAAATCCCAAAATGGGGCGCATGATCCCATCCCTACTGCAATTTCGCGTATTCGGCCTTGGCTTCTTTCAGGACGGGAATATCGGGATCGGCGTCCTTCCACAGCGTGAAGAAGCCCTCATACGCGGCGCGGGCTTTCGGCTTGTCCCCTAGCATTGAGTACGCGCGTGCGAGGCCGAATCGCGCGAGCGGACCAATCTCCGAATTCAGCACGATTCCCGGACGATCGAGAATTTTTTGGAACTGGGCTGCGGCCTCCTGGCCTCGGTGTCCCTGCAAGTACGCTTCACCGCGCAAGTAGCCAGCCATGTCGCGATCCGCCCAGCCCTCCTCATAGGGTGCCAGGGGCTCGAACAACTCCAGCGCCCGTGTGGCATTGCCCTGCCGGAGTTCGATCGCACCTTGGAGCTCAGGAAGGACCATCTTGGCGTCGTAACTTCCCGGCAGGGTCTGACTCGCCAGTCGCTCCATCACTGTGGTGGCCTGTGCTGTGTCGCCAGACAGCGCCAGTGCCAGCGCGGGTTCCTCTCCCAGTTTCATAGCTGCCGCCGCGTGACGCCGTGCTTCCGTAAGGTTACCCGCAAGCGCCTCGCGGACTCCCATGTACGATTCCAATCCGCCCGCGGCTTTCGGATTTTTCTTTCGCAATTCGGCGTCCACTGCGCGCTGGAACGCTTCCCTCGCCGCCGCGTATCGCCCCACATACGATGCATTACTCGACTCTTCCAACAGCATTTTGCGTTCATACCCCGGAAAGCTAGAGACCGAAGCCGCGCTCTTAGCCATCGCCTCGGTGTCGCCCTCGAGAAACGCAATCCAAAAGTGCTGCCGTTCCACCTCGCCGCCCTCTACATGATGGTTTTTTGCCTCTTCGTAGACAGCACGAGCCTCTTGGCGCCTATTCAAGGCGACTAGGTCAATCAGCAGCCCCGCATACGGAAGCGCCTGCTGGGGATCCAGGTCAATGGCCTTGCGGAATTCCTCGGCGGACCGCCCGTACCTTGCCAGAACCCCATTCTCAAAACCTAAAATCCGGTGTGGCGTAAAATCGCGGGGATAGCTTTGTTCCCACAGTTCACAGTTCGCGATGGTCTCCTCGATCTGAAGCGTGACGAATTGGTGGTATACCGCCACAATGTCAAACTTCTCCCGTTCGCCTGCGCGGTCCCGCATCGCGTACGCTTTGCGTAGCGCCGCGGTCATCGGCTCTCCCATCCCAAGTACCTGGTACGCCCTTCCGAGGTTGGCATATGCCATCGCGAAGTCTGGATCGAGTGCAATCGCCTGTTGAAAGAAGGACAGCGCTCCTGCTTGGTCGCCCTGGTTGTACTTGGATAAACCGAGACTGTATGCCTTCAGCGCATCCAGCGACGAGGTGGTGGCCTGAGCGAGCGGCCGGTCGTATTGCTGCACGGTGGCCAGCGATTCTCCCAGCTTCTCGCGAAGATTCGCGGCGGCCTCTCCGAGGGCGCGCAGGATGTGATTCTTATCGCTGGCCTGCACCTCTGTGCTCGCAAGCAAATCGCCGGTCGAACATTGCATCGCCTTCAGAATCAACTCGTACTGCGTGCCGATCTGAGCGATCGAGCCTTCCAGAACGGCCGTGCCGTTTGTCCGCTGGCAGACTTCGTGTGCGATCTCGGGTGTTAGTCTCGTATCGGGCGGCCGTTTCATCATTCGCAGCGTCTGCTGGACTTGCCCTTCGGAAACAAGATTTAGATAGGGAGATTGTTGCAATTGCACGAAAAGCCCTTGTTGCAAGGTCCCGTCGAAGACAGAATCGCCGGTGCTGTTCCGGAAGTCCGCGACTACTATCGTGTCTTTCTGCGTCAGGTTGGGCGCGCGGTGCACGGCGAAACGCCAGACGCCAGCAATCGCAAGGACCGCCATTCCGAGGATCGCGACAATCAGCGAACGGCGACGTGCCGTGACCGGAACGATCTGTTTGGTCGGGAAAGTAGCGGCCTCCGCCGCTCGATCCTTCTCACCGCTTGTCGGAGCCGTCGTTGCCGTCGGCTCCCCACGCGAGATCGGAATTACCACCATCGGGGCAACGTCGTAGGTGACCGTAGCGATAAAGCGGTAACCTTGGCGTGCGATCGTCTCCACATATCGGGGTTTTCCTGCGTCGTCGCTCAGCACCGCTCGGATCTGCCGAATGCAGAAGTTTATTCCGCCGTCGAAATCGACCCAGGTGTGGCCTCCCCACAGATTTTGCCGAATGTCCTCGCGGCTGACGATTCCGCCGGCTCTTTCCACCAATAACATCAAAACTCGCGACGGTTGGGGATGCAACTTGAGGGAAGTGTTGCCCTTGCGGAGTTCACCAGTGGCGGCATCCAGGACGAAGGAGCCGAAACGGTAGGCCGGTGTGAAGCGCGCGGGAGTAACCATCAGCAATCCCGAAAAAAGTGCTGAGCGGAGCTTAACACAACCGTGACTCACTCAAATCAGTAATTGCCACTCCCAAGGGATGGCGGTAATTTTCACAGAATCAATGAGATAGACTCTCATTCATTTCTCACCACGCTCATCATTGTCATTGCTACTGAGCGGTCCTATTTTTGGTCTGCTGACCCCATGCCATTCCTCACCGCGTTCCGCGCTGGTTGGAGAATTGCCTGGGTTTCCGCGAGTGTGCAGGACGGTTTCGTGAAACGGGATGCTCATAAAGGAGGAACAAGTACATGAACACGGGAATTTTGAAAAAGGGATTTGCCATCGTTGCGGTCGCCATACTGGTCTCATTCCTCAGTTGGGGCGCTGCTTCCGGAACCCCTAGTCGGCACGAGTTGGTGGGAACCTGGACGGTGACTGTGCAATTGAACAATTGCTCGGGCACCGCCGTCGGCGGGCCCTTTCAATCGCTGTTAACGTTCAACGATGGAGAAACAATGATCGAGGACACCACCAATCCGTCATTTGCCGTCGGACAACGCGGCACGGGTCATGGCGTTTGGGAGTACCAGGGTTGGCATACATATATGGCCAAGAGCGTGGCATTCATTAACTTCACCACCCTGCCGCCACCGCCTCCGGGCTTCACCGCTGGCACGCAAACCATCACGCAAACGATTGAATTCAACCATGGCCCCGACGAGTGGACCGCCAACGCCCAGGTTCAGTTTGCTGACACCACAGGCACAGTTTACCGCCAGGCATGCGCCACCGCTACCGGGCAGCGATTTTAAGGATCGCACGCTCCGGAAGTTATTCCGAGTCAGAAGGCCCGTGGGGTGGGAAGTCGCGACTACACTGGAACTGGACTGGTGCCGCTAGGTTGGAGATCCCTAGGGAGGTATATGCATACTTTTAAGCTGATGGACAGCTTTCTGTTCGGCTTCAGCATGCTCCTAGTTATGTCTGGCTGCGGCGGCGGCGGAAGCAGCGGCGGTGGCGGGACAGGCCCTACGGCCTCAAGCGTGTATATAAACCAGGACATCGTCTTGGAACCGCAGCTATCTCCAAGCATTCTGCAATTTTCGACGACTGCAACCGGAAGCGTTTCTCCCAGCCCGAAGCTCAAAGGGCCAGCCGGCGTCGCTTTAGTTGGACTGGCAGTGGACGGGCCGGGAAATCTGTATGTGGGCGGTACAATACATTCTGCCCCGTTTCCAAGCGCAGAGATTCTGGTTTATGCACCGGGAGCGAGTGGAACGGCAACTCCGACCAGAACGATTGCAGGCGCATCGACCGGGCTGAATGTCTTGAATGAATCTGCGGTCTCCGCGCTCGCTCTGGATAGCTCTGGAAACATCTATGTCTCTTCATATGTCAACGTAGGAGGTATTCTCTACCCGGGTGTCTCTATTTTTTCGGCCGCAGCCAATGGCAACGTCGCGCCAACAAACGTCATCGCCGGAAGCGCGACGACTATCAACGGGTTTTCCCCGAACCAGATCGCGGTCGACTCTGCCAACCATGTTTACACTGCAGGTGGCCCCCCCCGCAGCCCGACTCCATTCTAATTTTCAATTCCAGCTCACCCGGGAACGGGCCGCCTACCAGCTCGATTACCGGTTCGAACACCATGATCGAAGACGTGGTCGGTATTGCCTTGGATAGCGCAGGGAATATTTACGTGGCCAACGGGAATGCCAATGGTGCGACGCCAAGCATACTGGTATTCAGTGCCGGCTCAACTGGAAATGTCGCTCCGATTCGAACCATCTCGGGCTCGGCAACTACGATGATTGCAGCTGGGAATCTTAGTGTGGATAGCGACGGGAATGTCTATGTTGTCGATCTCTTCGGCGTTCTCAAATTCGGACCAACTTCATCGGGGAATGTTCCACCTACCGCGACCATCTCGTTCGTTGGCTTTTCTGGGGTCTCTAGCATCGCTGCGCAATAGGTCTGGATCAAATCTTGTCGCGAAAGATGCAAATATTTAACAGAGGGTCAGAGGGATGGCGAAGGTCGGTTCTTCGGGTCGGATAGTCGGATTCCAACCTCACGGACGTTTCTCCTGCCCTGCACACAGCGAATTGCCATCAGAACAATTCCCAAGGCAAATCACGGGGTTCCGACGGCTAACTCTCGATAAAACGAGCAAACCGGACAAGTAAAATCGGCCCAAAAACACTTGATTGCATAACAATGTCGGCCCCTCGACTCGAGTAGGCTTTGGTTGATACGCTCGGGAGGACGGAGCCGGAATTCGGTTCGCACGCGGGACAGCTCGGTACCGGACATGGCGCAACGCACGAAAGCGCCGTCCACTTGATTGGGCATCCCGCTCCCTCGCGAGAGGGAGTTCGAAGAAGTAATCATGGTCTGAAGTTTACGATCGAAGAGATGTATGGGTCGGACTGAAGCCGACCGCTAGATTACGAGCGAGCCGAAGTCATCAAGGCCGACAAGAACGACCACCCAGGAAGCGGAAGAAAAAACTCTTTTAAGTGAATGGATAAGTCTGCTCAAAAAGGGTTTGACAGGGCCGACATTGTTAGAGATGTCCGGTAACGCGACTTACCGGGTAAGTCAAATTCATTGGGGAAAAATGCAAAATGTGCTACGACAGCAAATCGTACGGCTCACTGGACAATCCGTTCGGCGCTGGATTCCAGTGCGTGCTTAGTCCATTCGCGGGAAGTGATGTGAGCGATGCGCTCAATGGGACTGGAGACCCTATCCAAATCAGGACTTGGACCACTATGCGAGCCGCGTACGCATAAAAGCAACCCCGACAAACAGCAAACCCACGGCCATCAGCACCAAGTTCGAAGGTTCTGGCGTGGACGACACAGGACCGCTGCCATTGGGATTGAATCCGCTCGCCGAAGTAACCACCGCACCCGTCACCAGATTGCCGCTGGTGTCGTACACTTGCGCGCCCGTGATTTGCAACGGATCGAGATAATCTGTCGTCTCCGAACACGTAGCTGCAACCCCTTGACACGACACACTCAGATTGAAAATCAGTAACACCGAAGCCGGATCACTGGGGTCGTACGGAATAGATATCGTATACGCAGTGGTCCCACTCCCGGGTGAGTTCTGTATCTCTCCGAAGTTGTACGCTATGGGGTCATCTCGGTCGACGTAGTAGTTGAATTGCAAGTTCGAGCTGTCCGAGCAAGTCAAGATAGGGCAACCCGTTGCCTGCTGGGTCCCGCTAACCGTCACAGGCAGAACGATCGTGCCAGACGTAGGGCCATTGCTGACCGAGAGGTCAAACTCAGCCACCGCCCCGGCTTGCGCTTCGGCGAAAGTACCAGAGGGGCTTAAACTTACGCTGGCTTCCACCCCCAGGGAAAACGTCGCTAGCGAAACCTCGGCCGTGCCCGACGCCGTGTACCCGGCTGCGGCGCCGCCTTCTGAGAATGTTTGGAAAGTCGTGCCCTCTGTTTCACCGGTCGTTACTCCCTGCACGTAAACGCTGGCGCTATCGGCCATCAGCGCGCGGGGCGCCGCGAAGAAGACCAGTACTAACACCACCGCCAGCAAACTCCGCAAACACAGTGTTCCCGGCAAACACGGATTGTTTCTCATTGGCTGCCTCCGTCTTAGGTCGAACTTGTAAAGGGGTCCCACTGCGGGCGAGCTAGTACACTCTTTAGCCCTGCAGGACTGCTGCCATTCCGCTGTACTGAAAAGATAAGACTTAACTCTCCGGTTGCTACACGGAAAGTAAATAATTGCAAAGTTTGTCCACCGGATTCGCTTCTTATCCGACTGCTGCACCGCAGCGAGGAATCGACGGCGCGTCCTCGGGCTATCCGCCTGCCACCTGCCTAAATCCAGCATCAACGACCAAACGCCTCCTGATCGCGCAAAAGCCGCGCGACAGCAAGGCGAGTACGATTTTCCTAAGCAATTTGCTAGTGCCTGATAAACGCTGCCGGCTCAGACGGTCGATGCAACACCCTTCAATCCGTTGATTCGATGATGCCTTCCTAGAAGAATTCGTTCGTTGTTGTATTCGGTCAAAAAACCTAGCCAGAGTAGTGGTTCGGCTGATCTAACCTTAGTGAGCGATTTCAGCCTTTGTTTTCATTGCAAATTGGGTTCGAGCTGAGTGTTGCGTCGACCCATTGAGATCACCGCGCTTACCGGACAAGTGGATTTCGGGCCAAAAAGCACGACTCGGAGGCCTAAGCCCAACGTTTACGTGTTACCAGCAGGCTCGCGATCCCGATGAGTATGAGACCGATCGTGCTCGGCTCTGGAGCAACGGCGGAGTTCATGGGTTGGAAGGTAAGGGTCCCGTCATCTTCCACACTGGTAGTCATAAGAGGGTCGCCGCTGATACCGACTGAACCGTTGACGTTCTCAATATCTCCGGTTCTCATATCCGTTATAGAAAGAGTGTACTCTCCCAATTCGGATACTCCGTTCGGGAATAAGATATTGCTCCAAGTGTATTTGTCGCCGGGATTATCAATTGGAGCCAGCGTGACAAGATCTTGAACGTTTGCAAAAGAAGTGTCCCACATCTCAAGAATGCTTGGCGATGAGAATGACACGGCCCCGGCGGTGGGAAGATCCGCACAACTTGTGCAGGTGAATGTGGGCGTGAAACTATCAGCCCAAGCCGAGGGAACTCCGATGGCAAGAATGAGTCCCAGTGCAAGAATCCAGATGCTTTTGCGCATTTTACTAACCCCCCGAGCGGCACGATTAAGCGGATAGGGCCCTTGCTACTTGTGCAATCTATAGGCCAAACTCGCGAAGAATTCCTCGCGGGAAGCCGTGTGCTAAGTGGGCCATTTTCTGGTAGATAATTGACTTGATCGAAGACTCGCGAACGGATATGTGTGCATTCTTTTGCACAATATTGGTATTCAGGAAGCTCTGCTAGGCCTCAGGAAAACGCCGGGGAGCATCTCATTTCTGGTCTACGTCAGGCTTTGCCGGCTAACCGGAGAGGTTCGCGCTGGGACCAAACGGCTCGCTGCAATGCGAGCCTCTTCGGCGATTAGCCTTGAGGCCAAGGTCCTGATTAACGCGGTGCATTCAATAGGTCGATGCAACACTAAACCGACGCCAGCCCATAGAGAATCCAACGGCTAAAATCGTTCAATTAGAAACAAAACGCTACCCTGTCTAGGTTTGAGTCGACCGCGGCCAGTCTTCCGAGAGAACTTCCGTCGGATCATTCTATTGCAAGGTGTTGCATCGACCCATTGAACCGGCAGCGCTTACCGGACATGTGGCCAATTCGAGTGAAAGGAGAGGAATGAATCCAACGCCACGCCGCTCCACAGCCCGTCCGATGGCAAACTTGAGACCAAGTTTGCAAGGAAAGTTCTGTAATCGTCCCCTTGGGCGCACCATTTTTTCGCAGTGATTCCGCGACAGTTAGGCTGCGATCTTCAACTGCGTTTGAGTCTTCTTTTTAGGCAACCGCCGAATCTGCGTCAATTTGAAGCGGCCATGGCCCGGCGCTTGGCGGCGAGATGTGTGCCGCTCCTGAAGTTCCACTGCTTGTGATTGACGCTCACGAACGCCACGTCTTCAGGTCGGAACGGAATTTCGTTATATCCCCGGACTTCGATGATGTGGCCTTCACTGACGACGGCCTGCTCGAAGGAGCTACCGTCCAAAAGTTGCACGGAAACGACCTTGTAGCCCATGCCCGTCTCGTTAGCTCGCTTTAGGTAATCAACGCATCGGTTCGGAATCGGAAATAGTTGTTTCATATCGCACCTTTTGATTAGACGCATTTGAGGGGAAACAGATACTACGCTCTGGGTGGCATGTTGTCTACGGCCAGCTGAATGGCAGCCGGAAATCGCACGAGTCTCTATTCATCCCCAACCGCAGTCCATCGTAAGGGCGCCCTCGGCCCGTCAGTTTTCATGCCAATTCTTCGAAGCGAGGTACTAAAACGCTTCATTGACAGCGAAACTTCAGCCGAATAACCTTTTATCGTCGCGATGGCGCCGCTTCAGGAGAAGTGTGATTCGTTCTCCCGGTTGAGAGCACACGCGCCGTCGCGGCATTTCTCCCCGTACACCGCTGACTAACCCCTCGCAAAAATTGCTGCCCACTGGGCCGACATCCAGCAAAAGAACGGCGCCTGAGGTAATGAGCGTGAAATAATATGGCGGTACGATCGCATGCGCTCGATCTCAAGCGCTTGATCTCTAACGCTCAAGCGAAGTGAACGCAAAATCGGAAAGTCATCCATCGGGAGGTTCGTTGGTCGGCCCATCACAGGAAGATGCACAAGGATTACATGCTGATATTGAAGTGCGAGAAGGAATGTTGCTTGCAACCGTCAGCGGTCAGCTGACGTTCGAATCGGCTTTGCGGGTGCTCAAGAAGGTGAGTGATACAGCGAAGGAGAAGGGAGTTAACAAAATTTTGGTGAACGCTCTTGAGATGGACGGGGAGGCATCCACCGGTGAGAGGTATAATTTCGGATTAGAAATGGTGGCGCACTTTAAGGAGCGCCAGATGAAACCATGGATGGCGTTTGTTGGTAAACCGCCCGCGATGGACGGATTCGCCGTGCGCGTCAGCCAAAACCGAGGGCTGGGCATCGAGGTGTTCGCTAGCCCTGCAGGATGCGCTGAACTGGCTGGAGAAGTGGCCAAGTTGAGCCATGACGCGCGCCGCGCTTAGTAGCGGCCCGGAGTCGCTGTTTCGTGTCCGCAAGCTGGACGGGGTTACTGTGCTTTCGAGACGCCGATGATCGAATACTTCAATTGTTTGCCCTTTTCGTCGGTGATATACAGGTTGTCTTTTTTCACGCGGCATTGCAGCTGTTTTCCCACCGTGGAAGCGAGGCTGCCAGGCTTGGTGTTTCCTTGGGTGGCCCGGTAGACTTGGTCGCCGATTTGAACGTAGTACACCGCGGCATTCTGACTTTGTTGCTTCTGCTTGGCGTAGGCCTCTAAATCCCATTTCAGGATTGTTCCCTGGTCGGAAGATTGCGCTGCGGCGCCGACAGCAAGGGTCATTGCCATGGCTAGCGGCAATATCAGCTTGTTCATGATTTGCTCCCTTATCGAGAAATTATGAGTGTCATCGATGAAATTTGAACTCTAGTTGAAGCCTGGTTTCTGTGGGGGCCTTCTCGTACTTCCAGTCGTGGAGAGCTTTCAGCGCCGATTCGACGAGGAGGGGATGCCCTCCGATAACTTTTGTTTCTTTGATCTCCCCATCCGGCCCGATGACGACTTCAATTTTCACCGTGCCGGCTAAATTGAGTTGTCTCGCCATCTCCGGGTATATAGGTGCGGGATTGACGAGCAATCTTCGAATTTCTTGTCCGGCCGCTTGTAGTGCACACACACTGAAAGTCAAAACGAATAAAGCCCTGATGGATAATGACGGTAGACGCAATTTTATTTTCATGTTCTCTTTTCTGTTCCTATAAACATTTTAGAACCGGCGAGAGGATGGCCGACGAGTTCTTCGAGGAAGAATGTTTGGGGCGATAACTGGACGACCGGACAGGCAGAGGAAGCTGATCGGTGTTCACTTTTCGTGCGGAGTTCCTGACAAGCAGCGAAGTCCGCTCAGCAGGTGCGTCCGGGCGCGCCTCTGGTGTACCTTTGGCTGTGGTTGTACATTTTGGCTGTCGGGGATTTTCCGGCCCTCCGATGGAGGGTTGGAAGCATCCTAGGCAAGGGGAGGCCGCGATGAAATTCTTCGTTCCAAACGAAAATGATCCGGAAAAAGCTGAAGAGCTGTATCAAGCGATCAAGAAATTTGTCGCGGAGACAAAAGGCTGGGACATTGGCGAGCGGAGAATCCGAAGTATCACTTTCCGGGACGGCGGGTACATCGTGCAGGCGCTGGTGGGCAGGCCGGAGCCGTCCAAGGGTGGGATCGTCGTCGCGATTTTGGAATCTGAGAGCTATCTGGTTTGCACGCCTGATCGAGGAGTTTTGAAGGGCCAGCCCGTCATAGTGGGCAAGCACGATGTGACGGATTCGGAGGATTTCGAGTCGTAGGGTGGAGCCGCGACGCCCGCGGCCACCCGAGGCGTCACTTCATCCGAAATAGCTAGCGGCTTGCGGGAGGCACAATGCTGTTCATGCGTAGGTATTCCACCATTTGCCCGTAGTGGTCGAAGCAATGGGCGACGATCAAAGTGGCCATTCCCAGCCGAGTAACCATGCCTTCGCCGAACGGACTTTTGATCGGCTTCAGCAGATTGCTTTCGTTGATGGAGCCCGCGGCTTTGTGGACATAGGCGAAGGAATCTTTGAGGAATTTCACAATGTCGGCTTTGGTTTTCACGGAATCCGGACCGTTTTCACCGCCCAGTTCGATCGGGGGTTTTTCTTCGAGGATTGATGCGCCGACCAGATAGTTGACGGCGGCAACGTGCTTGACCTGCTGGGCGAAAGTGCGCACACCTTTGAATTCGCCGTTCGTGGGAGCGAAGGCATATTTGTCCTCTGGCATGGCCTCGGCAGCGGGAACAAACTCGCTTTCTACTCCGGCGATGCCGTGGTCCAGTACTTGAGCGGCCGAGTGATGTTCCGCGGGCTTGGCGTCCTGTGGCAGGGCCCGACCGCTAGCGGTCAGGAGAAGCAGAAGTGCAAGCAGTCCTTTGGTTTTGTTCATGAGAAATCTCCTTAAATGAAAGTGTCGCGATTGTAGACCGAAATCTCGTTATCAAGTTCAGAAATGAATCGCCTGCTGCCCCCAAGATTTCCGCATTGGCTCTCAAGCACCCTCTACCGTCACGGGACGGTGGCGGAGCTTTCGTTGGAATTGATGCTTTCGTGATTTTGCGCGTCAACCGCGCGAGCTACGTAGTAGTAGGTGATGCCGCTTTGCACGGTGTCGTCGGTGTAGGTAAGGCCGGGAATGAGGGATGGATTGATCCTTAGGTAGCCGCCTTGGGGCGAGCTGCGACGATACACGTTGTATCCGATTACGGGCGAAGTGCTGGCGTTCCACTTGAGGGTGACGGCGTGTTTGCGGGGCGAAATTTGGAGGCGGAAAATGGACGGCTGTCCGTTCGTTACAAGACCCAATCGACACTGAGCAACGAGACAATCAGGAGCGCGACGCCAACGCCGAGCTTCGTGTAGAAATGAACGCTGCGATCGCGAATGAGCAGAATCGACAGAGCACCAAGAGAATCAGCGCGACGCAGCCGATTACAAAGACGAAAACCAAAGTCCGCTGAGCGCCTCTGGCACCAGAGACAATAGGCGATGGCCCCTGATTCGCAGCCACCGATCCAGCCATAGATTTTCGCTGGTGAAGAGGAACAGCACTAGCGCGAGGCGCCAGGCAATCGACGCAATCCTGGTCCCTGGACCCGAGGACGGCAGTGAGGCTCCGGTCATTCATGGCTCCCAAACGAATGGCGCATAAGATAGTTCACCTGGCGCGCCAGCGACAGGGAAACGCAGAGTAGCTTCAGAGTTTCCTGACAGCGGCATTCTCCATGCAGAATTCATGCACTCTTCAAGCACGCAGTGATGGAAATTTCTGGACGCGCGCGAATCGCGGCGTTACGCTGAACACCATACCTTGGAGGTAAACCATGAAGCGTTTCTGGCATTCTTTCTGCTGGGCATGGCGGTAGCGGTCAGCGGCCGCGCGCAGCAAACCTCTGCGCCGCAACATGCTGAACAACAAGCTGGCGCGCAACCAGTGGGCGGGCAACAAACCGGTGCGCAAACAAGTGCGCCGAAGGTCATGGGAGGGACCTGCTACGAAGGAAGATGTGGAGGCGTATCTGGCGCTGGTGCATTCCAAGGAGATGGCGGTGAACATGATTGCCGCCATGACTAAACCTATGACGAGACGACGCATGAACAATATTTGAAGAATAAAGACAAGTTGCCGCTGGACTTTGAGGCGCGCATGAACAAGCAAATGGACGACAGGATGAAGAATATGCCGTTCGATGAAATGCTGGACGCCATGGTGCCGAGCTATCAGAAGCATTTCACCAAAGGCGACATGGAGGCATTGGTGACGTTTTATTCTTCGGCCACGGGGCAAAAAGTTCTAAGGAAATGCCGGCAATCATGGCCGATGCCATGCAAGACATGATGCCCATCATGCAAAAATACATGAACAACCTGCAGCTGCAGCAGCAAGTTGCCGAGATGCTGCAGCAGGCGTCGCCACAGGCAGGAAAAAGTCCTGCGCCCACCGCCAACTGAGGCTCGATTTTACGGCGATAGAATTCTCCTAAATGTAACTGTGCGAGCCGGATCAGCGAATGCGAATGGCATATCCTTTCGAGGTGTGGCAACATG
>CAWIQN010000010.1:0-115644 GCA_963838265.1 uncultured Acidobacteriota bacterium | reverse complement strand
GTAACCAACTACTAACTAATTTCGCTTATAACCCGCTTAGAATGAACACTTCCGAAAGGTTGTGAAAACACAGCCACTTAAAGTCCCTTTGTTTTCACAACCTTTCGTAATCGGCGAGCCCCCATTGCCTACCCTTCTGTTTTTCAAAGTCGGGTACGCCTGCCGGGACGCTTCGCGCAAGTACCGCAAGCGGCCCCGCCGCTACTCCTTGATCATCTCATGCTCGTAACACCACTCCCAGCTCTCGCCGGGTTCAATCGACCGGATTACCGGGTGCTTGGTGGCGTGATAGTGCTTCGTGGCGTGCTGGTTCTTGGAGTCGTCGCAGCAGCCCACGGTCCCGCAGGTCAGGCACAGCCGCAAATGCACCCAGCTATCGCCGAGCTTCAAGCACTCCTCGCAACCCTTGGAGTTGGCCTTCACGTTATGAGCTTTTTTCAGATGCACGCACACATCATCAGACATGCTGCTGCTCCTTGCGCGTTAAACCGCGCCCTTTAGCGGAATGCGTACGATAAACCGTGTCTCGCCTGGTACGGACTTCACATTGATCTGCCCATGCATCTTCTTCACGATGCGATGGACCACGTCCAGTCCCAGGCCCGTGCCTTCGCCCACTTCCTTGGTGGTAAAGAATGGCTCAAAAATGCGCGACTGCACTTCGGCCGGAATTCCCGGGCCGTTGTCTCCAATCTCCACCACAATATCGTCATTTTCTCGCAACACCCGCACCAGCAACTTCCCTTTACCGTGCATGGCATCGGCGGCGTTGTCGATCAGATTCGTCCACACCTGGTTCAACTCGCTGCCGTACGCCATCAGCTTCGGCAAATCCGGAGCATAATCCCGCTTCACGGTAATGCCGTGCTTCAATTTGTGATTCATGATCGTCAGCGTGGTTTCCAGGCTTTGCTTCAGGTCCACCTCTTGCGAGGGCGCCTGGTCCATATACGAATATTCCTTGATGGCCTTGATCAGGTCGGAGATGCGTTCCGTACTGTGGTCCAGCTCCACGGCGATGCGATCCATCTCCAGCAGCGTCCCGAAACGCACCAGCTCCGGCGCCAGCGACGCGCCGGATATTGTGGCAAAACTTTCCAGGTGCTCATCCTGAAGGTTGGCTTCCGCGAGCAATGGCGCGAGCTTCCAAGCGTCGGCCACCTTATGTTTCTCCAGCCACGCTTGGATCGCTTCCTCGCGCTCTACGCGCGCGAATTCGTCCTGATTTTCCGCGGGTCGCAACAGCGTACGGATTTCCTCTTCCCGCTGCGTCAGCAAAACGCACTGCTCGGAAGTCAGATTAGAGTCGTGGCTGGCGGTGCGCAGCCGCTGCAAACAGTCCTTCAAAGCGCCCGCGGAGCGTCGCGCCGCCGCCGAAGGATTATTGAGCTCGTGCGCCAGACCAGCGGAGAGCTTGCCCAGCGCCGCCAGCTTCTCGTTCTGCTGCTCGGTGCGCGTAAAATCCCGCACGCGATCGGTCAGCAATCCGATAAGCTTTTGCGCCAAACCCGGCATTCGTTGGATCAAGTCGGGAAAATTCTTGGTGTGGAAGCCGAGCGCGAGCATCGACGTCAACGCTCGAGCCGTCACGCTGTAAGCCTTCATGCGCGAGAACGGCAGTATTCCCGTTACATCCCCCGCGCGCGAGGCAAAAACCATGCTGTCCCCGCCGGCGATCTCTCGCCGTGCGCGCAGCTCGCCTTCCAGAATCACGTACATGGTCTCCGCCGGGTCGCCCTCGCGAAGGACAACGTCTCCAGGCTCCGCGCGCATCACCTCCGCACGCGATAGAAACCAGTCGATGTCTTCCGTGGACAAGTCCGCGAACGCTTTCACTTTTCGCAGCTTCTCGGCCAACTCTTCGCGATCTGCGCCGACGGGGCTTCCGACCAACGGTCCATCGCTCACAAGCTCTCCCTGGGACTCCGACGTCAAACAGCTACGACGTAACGTTGCAACGAAGCTTTCTACACCTTTGCGAGATATTGATGGATGAACTGCACCACCACCGCGCCTTCGCCCACGCCGGAGGCCACGCGCTTCACCGATCCATGCCGCACATCACCCACGGCGAATATCCCCGGCACGCTCGTCTCCAGCAAGCCCGGTTCGCGATCCAGCGTCCAGGACTTGGGTTTCTTCCCGTCCACCACCACATCCGGCCCGGAAAGCACGAAGCCCAGTTTATCCCGCATCACGATGCCGTCCAGCCACTCGGTACGTGGCTGCGCTCCGATGAAAATAAAAAGACTCGAAGCCGGCAATTGCTCCGTCACTCCCGTGTCCGCGTGCTGCACCGCGATGCACTCGAGCCGCGCTTCGCCGTGTACGCCCACCACGCTTGCTTGCCTCCACACTTCAATGTTCGGCACCTTCTCGATCTGTTCGATCAAGTAGTAAGACATCGTGGAGGTCAGTGACGCGCCGCGAATCAGCATCACCACTTTCGCGGCAAACTTTGAAAAATGCATCGCCGCTTGTCCGGCCGAATTCGCGCCGCCTACGATATACACCGTCTCGCCCTTGCAGGACAATGCTTCGGACGTTCCGCCGCCGTAATAAACGCCTGCGCCCTGCAAACGGCCCATTCCGGGCACGTCCAGTGAGCGCCATTGCACGCCCATGGCCAGCAGCAGCGCATTACAGGAAATTTCTGTGCCGTCCGCCAGCTTTATGTAGCGATAAGGCCCTTCCACGCGCACGCCGGTCACTTCCTGCGGCGAAAGTATTTCCACGCCAAAACGCCGCGCCTGCTGCACGCCACGCCGCGCCAGATCTTCGCCGGTGAGGCCCACGGGAAATCCGAGATAGTTTTCGATGCGCGAGCTGAGTCCCGCCTGCCCGCCGGGCGCTTCGCGCTCGATCATCACCGTGCGCAATCCTTCGCTGGCGCCGTAAACTCCGGCGGCCAAGCCAGCAGGGCCACCGCCGACGATCGCCAAGTCGTAAAAGTTTGCCTGCGCGTGCGTCTTCAAACCAAGTTTGTCAGCGACCGTGGGGAGCAGCGGTTCGGCCAGCCGCGCGCCATCGGAAAACAGGATCACCGGCAGATGGTGCGTCTCCGGCCCTAACGATTCCACCAGGCCCTTTACTTCCGGATCGGTCTGCGCCAATTCAATATCGATCCATTGATACGGCACTTGATTGCGTGCCAGGAAATTGCGCAATTCATACGAGCGATTCGAGTAGCGCGTGCCGAGAACGCGAATGCCTTCGTACGGCGGCCGGAACGTAGAAGTCCAATCATTCAGCAAATCATCCAGCGCCGGAAACAGTTTTTCCTCGGGAGGATCCCACGGCTTCATCAGATAGGAATGCACGCGCGCGGTGTTGATCGCTTCAATGGCCGCGCTGGTATCCGCGTAGGCCGTCAGTAACGCGCGCTTGGCCAGCGGGTGCATCACCATGGCCTCGGCCAGCAAGCCGACGCCATCCATCTGCGGCATGCGTTGATCCACCAGCAGCAGCGCCACGGGATTGTTGCGGGCCTTCAACTCTTTCAGCGTATCGAGCGCTACCGTCGGCGAGTTTGCGCGCATCACGCGATAGTGCTCGGAATAGTGGCTGCGCAAATCCCGCTCTATCGCCCGCAAAACTTCGGGATCGTCATCAACCGTTAATAAGACTGGTTTGGGCATGTTCGTCAGATGTTCTCAGCGACACATAAGTTACCCTGTTTCGCGTCCTATCGCCCGCAACCGCACGCTTGGCGGCCTTTTCGTCCGATTTTTCGCAGCGTCCTTCTCGTTGACTCAGGCCTTGCGTTACAATCGGTTCGCCGATGCCCGCCATCTCCGCGCAGCTAGTAGATGCTCTCTCCACCGCCGACGATTCCGTTCGGGCGCATGCTGCGCGACAAATATATGATACCGGTATTGCTCCAGCATTAATCATCGCGAGTAAATGGCAGCAAAACACTGAACTCGCGGACCTGCTATCCACTCCCACCCTTCACGCCACGACAGGCCTGGCCGTTTTCCCCGCGGCCTTCGCGAAAATCCGCGCCGCCGCAGGCAAGCCCGCGCTCGCGGAAGTTCCACCGGACCAGGATGCCGAGGAATTCGAGTTGCACTTTCCGGACGCCGTCGCGCTGGATATTCTGACCAGCAAAGACCCCGCCGGCGATGGCGCCATAGCGCGCTACCTGAGAAAATTTGGCGAAGGCATTCAACAAGTGGAGTTCCGTTGCAAGAACGTAGATCGCGCCGCAGAAATTCTGAAACGGGTCTTCGCGGTGTCTCCGGTCTACCCCGCGACCCGACCAGGCGCCAATAACACACGCATAAATTTCTTTCTAGTCGCTGCCGAAAGCGAAAAACTCCTGATCGAGCTATACGAATTGTAGCGGCCGCCTTCTGTTTACCCCGACCATGGAGGGGAGGCGGACGCCTTTCGCCCCAACGGTACAAACCGTCCGCCTCAGAAAGCGACCGCTACAAACTCGTGCAACTTCGTCGGACGGCAGCATGACTAGTTCCTCAGCGGCTTCCCAGTCTTCAGCGTGAACGCCATGCGCTCCTGGGTTTTCTTTTCTCCCAGCAACGACACAAATGCTTCGCGCTCCAGATCCAGCAAATATTGCTCGCTGACCATCTGCGGCGCACTCAATGCGCCGCCAGCCAGAATATTCGCGAGCTTCCGCCCCACGACGGCATCGTAATCCGACGCGTAACCACCGCGCTGCAACATATGAATCGCCAATTTCGCAGCCGCCAGGAACGACTCGCCCAGCACTTTGACCTGCGTGGTTTGCGCGCCCTCTTGCCAGCTTGCCGCCAGCGGCTTCCATCCGCCGCGCACCAAGCTAAGCGCCTCCTGTTTGGCGTCGCCCACCAGTCGCGCGCCATTCATGGACACGCCGTCTTCGCGCCGCAAAAACCCCAAGTCGCGATTTTCTTCCGCGCTGGTTCCAACTTTAGCCATCGCGATAGTCTGGAAAATGGGAACCAGCGCATGAAAGAGGTCCAAATCGTCGCCGCTGCCCGCGCGTTCGTTGGCGCGAATCAACATCTCCTTCGTCCCGCCGCCGCCGGGAATCAGCCCCACGCCCGCTTCCACCAATCCCATGTACGATTCCGCGGCCGCTTGAATGCGCGCTCCATGCAGACCGATTTCGCAGCCGCCACCGAGCGCCATGCCTTGCGGCGCCACCACTACCGGCTTGCGCGCGTATTTGACGGCCAGATTCACGTTCTGAAATTGCTTCACCGCCATGTGCAGGTCGTCCCACTCCTGCTCTTGCGCGCCCACCAGCACCAGCATCAAGTTCGCACCCACGGAAAAATTCACCGCTTGATTGGCAATGACCATGGCGTCGAAATCGGTTTCCAGACGCTTCAGCCCTTTGTGGATCATGCTGATCAAATCCGCGCCGATGGCATTCATCTTGCCGTGAAACTCGCAGCACACCACGCCATCACCCAAATCAATCAGGCTCGCGCCAGAATTACGCTCAACTTCTTTCCCCGCCTCCTTCAGCGCTTTCAAAATAATCACGCCGCTGGATTCGGATACCGTTCGCGCCTTTCCGCTGATATCAAAAACCGTGGTGACGCCCTTCTCGCTTTCGTAAAAACCTTTGCGTTCGCGCGCCACGCGTTCGATCAACAGCGGCAGCGCGCGTTTTTCCTTTTCGACTTGCGCGGCGAATTCCTTCACGCCGAGCGCATCCATAATCTCAAACGGTCCAAATTCCCAGCCGAAGCCCCATCGCATGGCGCGGTCCACTTCCGCCACACTGTCGGAAATCTCCGGGACGCGCCGCGCCGCGTACAAACATGTTTCAGAGAGCGCGCCCCACAGAAACTGCTGCGCCTTGTCGCCTTTCTGGCCTTGCAGAATCGGGCCAACCAGCACGCGCAAGCGCTCTTTCGTATCGTCGATTCCCTTCCCGGCCTCCAGCGAAGCGAATTTCGCTTTCTGCTTGGGCCGGTACTCAAGGGTCTTCACATCCAGCGTCAAAATCTCTCGCGAGCCTTCTTTGCTCTTTTTATAAAATCCCTGGCCGGTCTTGTCGCCCAACCAGCCGCGCTTGGTCATCTCTTCCAATAGCGCCGGGACTTTATAACGCTGGTGCGATTCATCATTGGGCGCGGTTTCATAAATATTTTTAATCACGTGGGTGAGCACATCGAGTCCCACGAGGTCGGCAGTGCGAAACGTCGCGGACTTCGGCCAGCCCACCGCTGGCCCGGTACAGGCGTCCACCTCTTCCACGGTCATATCCAAGTCGCCCATCAACTTCAAGGCGTTCACCATGGAAAATGTGCCGATACGATTGGCGATGAAGTTGGGGGTGTCCTTGGCTTCCACAACGCCCTTGCCGAGGCGGCGGTCACAGAAATCGCGCAGCGTTTCGAGCACATCACTGGAAGTCTTCGGTCCGGGGATGAGTTCAACTAATTTCAAGTAGCGCGGCGGATTGAAAAAATGCGTGCCGCACCAATTCTGCTGAAACTCCTCGCTCATACCTTCGGCAATCAGATGCACAGGCAAACCCGAAGTGTTGGTGGTGACAATGGCGCCCGGTTTGCGGAACTGCGCCACGCGCGCGAGCAGCTTGCGCTTGATCTCCAGATTCTCTGCTACCACTTCGATGATCCAATCGGCCTCGGCCACCCGTTGCAGATCGTCTTCAAAATTTCCGATGGCTACTTTTTCCGCCAGCGCGCTAGTGAAAAAGGCTGCAGGCTTGGACTTCTTTGCCCCTTCCAGCCCGGCGCGCACGATTTTATTGCGGTCCGGGGACCCTGTCGCCGCTCCTGGCGGCACAATATCCAGCAAAATGCACGGCAGCCCCGCATTCGCAAAGTGTGCGGCGATGCGCGCACCCATGGTTCCAGCGCCCAGCACCACCGCTTTTTCGATGCTACGTTTCATGGCCAGCCCTTTTGCTCGGGATTTATACCGCAGGACAGGTTACAAAACCGCTATGCCGCGGTCAAACCAACTGACATCCCGCCGCATTGGCCTTAAACTCAATGGTGGATGGCCGACCCCACCTCACAACCTGGCTGGCTCAGCATAGCCGCCGATAAACTCCGCTCCTTCGCGTATGGCGGAGAAGATCCCAATGCCGCGAAACCGCGCGTTGGCCTGGCGCTGTCTGGAGGCTTCGCGCGCGGTATCGCGCATATCGGCGTAATCCGCACGCTGCTTGCCGCCCATATTCCCATCGATTTTATCTCCGGCACCAGTGTTGGCGCCTTGATCGGCGCGGTGTACTGCGCGGGCACGCCGCTCGAAGAGATGGAACGCATCGGGCTGCAAACCACGTTTGCCGATTTCGGACGCTGGACGCCCTCGTGGATTGGCCTGGCCACCAACCAGCGGCTGGAAAAATATCTGGCGCGCTTCACTTCAGCCACCACCTTTGAGCAGCTGAAGACGCCGCTCACTATCGCCACCACGGACCTAAACGCCGGGATCACCGTGTATTTTGATCACGGGCCGATCTCCCCGCCGTTGCGGGCTTCGTGCTCCTATCCCGGGCTGTTCGTGCCCATTCAGTTCGACCATCGCACGCTGGTTGACGGTTTTCTTACCTCTCCTGTGCCTGTCGAAGGTTGCTTTCTGCAAGGCGCGGAGATCGTCATCGCCGTGCATCTAGATCCAGGAAATTTGGAACAGCCGCGCACCTTCACGGATGTGTTGAGCCGCTCATTCAATATCATCCAACAGCACGCAGACGTAACCTGGCGGCAACAAGCCGACGTAATTATCGAACCTGACGTGCAGCCTTTTGTTTGGGATGATTTTTCAAAGACTCCGCAGCTGGTAGCGGCCGGAGAGGCCGCGACGCTGGCGGCCATTCCGCAAATTCGCGCCGCGCTGGCGGGATACGCGCACAAAGTGGCGAACCAGAAGCTAAACGATGCGTTGGTTACACCGAGCGACGTCGATTCCAACAACAAATCTCACCGCTAATAAAATGTGGAATTGTAGCGGCGCGCAAAACCCTGCGCTATTAGTCCAAAGTCACCGCGACTTGCACGGGCTGCCCTTCGCCCTTGCCGCGCTGCGTCAACCAAGCTGCCAAGCCTTCCGCAAAGCGCTCCGGAGTTAAGCGAAAGCTGGCCTCCACGCGACCGTCCGCGGTCGGCAGGGTGTCGTCAAAATCCACGCTGTTGGTAAAGTTGCGCATGCAAAAAGAGTCCAGCCATTCCAAGGGGCAAGAGCGGCGCTCTCCGCGAATTTCCAGTTCAACCTTAAACTTTTGCGCGTACATGGCGTCTCCGTGGCCGTGACAAGAAATCGGCGGCATTTACCGGCCGGCCTTGGTCCTACATGTATCTTATTGCCGCGAATTTATCTCATCGATGCGGACCGCCACCTGCGTGGCGATGCGAATGAATCCGATGTAGGTAAATTTAATTCCGCGCTCTTCGACAAATTCAAGCCAGGCTTTGTATTCGTGCAGCAGCCAATCCGAATAGTTATAAAACTCATCGAACACGATTACCGTGCCAACGCGAAAGCGATCGCTAAGATAGGCAAAAATCTCCTTCGTGGAGCTATACAAATCGCAATCGACATGGACAAACGCCACGGCGTCAGTGCGATTCTCGGAGATAAATTTCGGCAGGGTCTCGGAATAAAAGCCCTTGATCAGCGAAACGTTTTTTCTAACTTGCGGCAGCTTGCCACCCACATTGAAGGCGCCGCGCTTGGATTCGATGTCCCACATTTCGGGCAAGCCTTCGAAGGAGTCAAAGCCGAGAAATTTCCGCTCGGGCGCCAATTTTGCCAGCGTGTTGATGGTGTCGCCTTTGTAGACGCCAAACTCCATGTTCAGTCCGCCGGCCACTCGTTTCGACTCTTCCAGGCAAGCCGCAAAAAGATCGCGCCGCGATTTATAGATCGCCGCATTCCGCAAATACGTTAATTCAAAATCCGACGAGGTAATCGCGGCGCGCACGGCCGGCACCAAATCCGTGCCACGCAGCACAATCTCCAAACCTTTCTCGATATATCGCCTGGCCAGCTTGGCGAAAAATTCGTTCACGCTGGCGGATAACTCGCGCGCCCAAATCACGATGTTTGTAACCGTCCTTTTGCGTTTACGCGCCGCATCTTGTTCGTAATTCTTTGCGTGCAATTCTTTACAATCCGCGGGCAAAAAACCAGAAATGCAACTTCAGGGGCTAAAGCCCGTTGGTCGCCGAGCAACCAATGTCGGAGCTAAAGCTCCGACCCACAAAACGGAGACCATATCCGAGTTCCGTTGAGACGCAATTCTTCACCCCTGGCGCGCCAGTGCGGCAGAAAGTTGCGGTCAGAGTGTACCTCAAGCGGGTAGCGGGCAATAATCCGCGCGCTAATTATTTGACGGTTCGGGGGGAGCAAAACGGCGATTCTGCAAGTGAAACTTCGCCAGCAACGAATGCGGTCCGTTGGGGAAGAATTCAAATGCAATGTTCTGGGCTCCGTACACCAGTAAACTGTAGTTGGCCTGGCGGAAGGCGTCCATCGAATCATAGCGCTGGGGATACCACGCATGCACGGCGACCATTTCTCCGACATATGGCGCGACCAGCGCGGGCACGGAAAATTCGCGGTGACCATCCTGACCACGCCTTGCCGTAAAGGTGGAAATCGCGGCATGCTTCAACCTGGGAAAAAATCCCGAGCATTCGCAGCGATAGTACAGCGTATCTTCACGTAACAAGTCGGCGAGTCCGTAGCGCGTTGAGGTGGTGATCGCGCTAATTCCGTAGTTCGAGCCCCAGCGCCGGCCAAAACCGGTCATCCCCTGATCCCAATCGCGCGGCGAATTGCTCGCCTGGTTGATGCCGGCTAGCAGCCCCGAAGCCACGATCGGATACGGTCCAAAGGCGTCAAACAGATAGTTCACCAATTTTACTTTATGCGTCGGCCGTGTGTATCCTGCCACGGGCTTGGCCTGCGGCGAGCTGGCCTTAGCCTGCGGGGCATTCGGAAGAGCTGCATCTTCCGTCGTGGCGCTGCTCACCGCTCCGGTCGTGGCGCTAGCCGCAGGGGTAGGATCGCTCGCGTCGCCAACCGCGGGCGTCGTAGCGCTATCGTGTGCGGGGGCCACAGTGCTCGCGTCCGGAGGCGCATTGTCGGTGCTGGTTACCATCTGCGCATCCGCCGCACCGGCCATGGCCAGTGCCAGTAGAACTGCCGTCGTCAATCCTCTTGCTATCATTCCGAGAGCTCCCGTGATTCGTTTAGCCGCAATATGACAGTGATTCGCGATCATCACTTCGCTGTGTTGGTAGATTATCACATCGATAGAAATGCCCTTCTCCAGTTATTGCTATAGGCATGGTGCCGCAATTCCTGGCACCTGCTACGTATGAACATGCTTCCGACTCTGCTGCAATGGAAACGTATTTTTCAAATAGCGAATAACGGTTTTTCACGACAAACATCTGGCGCCTATGGCATCTGGTGCCAATGGTAAAGCGACATTGACACGAGCGTGCGATGAGGAAATCCGATACAATTTTGAGTTCGCGCCGGCATCCCAGCGCCTTCAACGGACACCAATGAACGCCATCCATACCCTTGACACGCACTGGAACGGTCGCACGAAGTCTGTTGCGGCCGCGCTGCTCACTTCTCAAGATCACCATTGCCTGATCGATCCGGGACCAGCTTCGACGCTGGACACTTTGCACCAGGAACTTCAGCGACATGGTCTAACGGTTGCCAATCTGGACGCCATTCTGTTGACACATATCCACCTGGATCACGCCGGCGGCACCGGCGCGCTGGTGCGCGAGAATCCGCGGCTCGCGGTTTACGTTCACAATCGCGGCGCCACGCACATGCAGGATCCCTCGAAATTACTGGCCAGCGCGACGCGACTATGGGGCAGCGAGTTGCCGCGCTTGTACGGCGAAACATTGGCGGTGCCGGCGGAAAATCTTCGGACCCTCGAAGGCGGAGAAACCCTGGAGCTGGGCGCGCGCAAGCTGGAAGTGGCGTACACGCCGGGGCATGCTTCGCACCACGTAAGTTATTTTGATCACGAAGAAGGCACAGCGTTTGTGGGCGATACGGCGGGGATTCGCATCGACAATGGGCCGTACATTTTGCCAGCCACGCCGCCGCCAGACATCAATCTGGAACTTTGGGACGCGTCGTTTGATGCGATCCTGGAGCGGCGGCCGGCGCGCTTGTTCGTGACGCACTTTGGCTACGCGCAGAATCCCTCCGCGCACATCGCGCAGTTTCGCGAGACGTTGCACCGTTGGTCGGACATTGCGGCGAATAACTTGGGGCAAAGTCCGAACGAAATCGCCGCGAGCGAGGGCTTTGTGAAGACGGTGCGCGCGGAGCTGGTCAGCGCGGTCCCCGAAGGCATGGCCGATCCTTACGCTTTCACGGCTGGCATGGACCTTTCGTTCTTGGGCTTGGCGCGGTACTTGCGCAAACGCGAGGCTGCGTCCGCATCACGTCCGTGAAGTTTCGTAAGAAAATAATTTTGGTTTTTTGCGCTGGATTAGGAAGACGACTGAGACGAGGAAACTTCCGGGGAATCCGTGACTGCATCGGATGACTCGACGGACGTTTCAGGCGGTGCTTCTGCCGATACCTCAGGGACACCGGGCGTCTGGGGCGCTTCCGGTTCGGGGGTTGGAACGTCAACAGGCGAGTTGGAGGATTCCGCCGCAGCCGGCTCTTCCGCCGTTACGGCTGCAGGCGCGGGAGTTTTTTCTGGAACTGTGTCGGGAGTTGGCGGCGCATCTTCCGCGGTAATCCGCGCGGACAAAACATCCACCAGCAGGTCCACCAATTTTTTCGCGCCGCTGCCGTCGAGATCTTTGTTGGGATTGTATTGCGCAATATCCAGCGCCAGCAGGTTCTTGTGCTTAACAATTTCCTGCAAGATGGCGCGCACGTCGCTGAAGGGCAAGCCGCCGTTGCCGGGAACGTTCACGCTGGACAACTCGGAGGCGTCTAGCACATCGGTATCGAGATGGACGATGAATTCTCGCGTATCCGCGTGCAACTGCGTCAGCGCACCCTGGGCAGATTTGTTCGCGCCCTTCAAGGCTATGTCCGCCATATCAATATGGCGCATGGGCGAACGCGTGAGAAAATCCTGTTCCGGGGGGTCGAGGCGTTCGAGGCCGAAGAGCAACACGTCCGGCTCGCGTACCAACGCTCCATCGCCCCAGAAGCGCGTCAACTCTGGCGCACCCTTGCCGATGATGTTGGCGACCACCATGCCATCGATACGGCCGGAGGGCGTGGTGGCAGGAGTGTTCAGGTCGGCGTCGCGATCGAACCACAATAGGCTGATATTTTTGTAGTAGCGCCGCGCGCCGGTGAGCAATCCGATTACTTGCGAACAGTCGCCGCCAAGCACCAACACGAGCGCACCACTCTTGATGGCCACTTCGGCGCGCAATTTCAAGTCGTTGAGGCTGGCGACGATGGCCGGCAAGTTTCGCGCGCGGCGATGTTCTTCATCGTCGGCAAACAGCCGCGTGGCGCAATCGCCGTGGTCAATTACTTCGAAGCCGGCGCTTTGCAGTTTTTCCACCAGCCCGGCGGCGCGCAAAGCCGCGGGAGCCTTTTCGCTGCCCGCAAGAAACGCCGCAGCGCTGGAGGGCGCGCCAATCAAGGCAATCTTCTTCGGATGACGGGCGATTTTGACCGCCAATAGAGCGCTCCTTAAATTTTTTTCGTTTCTAAGCCACTGCCGAAACTAGCTTCCCGCGGCGTTAGCGCCGCAGTTTTGTTCGGCAGTCCCCTGAGCCTATAAAGCTAAAAACTAGCGTCGTGGCGCAGGCGCAATCGTCGCCAGCTCCGCGGGCAACGTAAAGCGCACATCTTCGCGAATCAAGTCCAGGTCGCGCTGGTCCGTGTAGCCGAGTGCCGCGAGCCGTTCGCTTACCTGTTCCACCAGCACTTCCGGAGCGGAAGCCCCAGCGGTTAGGCCCACGCGCGAAACGCCCTCCAGCCAGCTGGCATCAACGTCCGTAGCCGAATCGATCAGTTTCGACTTCACGCCGCGGCGCTTGGCGACTTCCACCAGACGGTTGGAATTGGAGCTGTTTTGCGAGCCCACCACTAGAATCAAATCCACGTCTTGCGCCACTTGTTCGACGGCTTCCTGGCGATTCTGCGTGGCATAGCAAATGTCGTCGCTCTTGGGGCCCACGATGAGAGGAAACTTCTGCCGCAGACGCGCTACGATTTCCTGCGTGTCGTAGAGACTCAAGGTCGTTTGCGTTAGGAACGCCAGTCGTTCGGGCTGGTCCACTTCCAGGGCGTCCACGGCGGCGATGGAATCGACCACGATGGTGCGGTCCGGCGCTTCACCGGAAGTGCCGACTATTTCCTGGTGATCCTTGTGCCCGATGAGGATGATGGTGCGGCCTTCGCGGGCAAATTTCAGAGCTTCCAGATGTACCTTGGTCACCAGTGGGCAGGTGGCATCGATCACCCGCAGCGAGCGCTGCTTGGCTTCATCGCGCACCGTGGGGGGCACACCATGAGCGCTGAATACCAGGACTGCGCCATGCGGCACATCCTCAATAGATTCGACAAAAATCGCCCCACGTCGTCGCAATTGCTCCACAACATACGTGTTATGAACGATTTCGTGATGCACGTACACCGGCGCGCCGTATGCTTCCAGCGCCAATTCCACAATATCCACGGCCCGTACCACGCCGGCACAAAAGCCGCGCGGCCGCACTCTCAACAAGACCTTTTCATTTGTCGCAGTCGCCATCTTCATCCTATGTTGCTGAATTCACACCACTCTATCATACCCTACGCCGCGCCGTAGCCGCGCGACGTTTCGCGTTGGAAACAAGCTGGCCGAAAAACCGGGAGGCCACGACTGACGTGCGATAAACTTGGGGTGACACGAAAATTAGTTTTGCGTTATCTCGCCCTTCGCTCCCGACCGGCGAGAAACATGCTACCGCGTACGGAAGCCCGCAGCGTAACCGCTCCGTGCGTGTTCCAGAAGCTCGCGAATCGCGAAAGTAGCCGGAGACCCGAATTGTCCATACCTGACGCAAATCACGTGAATCGGCGCCGCAGCGAACGGGTCATGCTGCAAGTGCCGGTAACGGTGATGACGGAAACACACGAACGCGAACAGGTGCAGGAAGAGACGCAGACCCTGGTGGTCAACGCCCATGGCGGGCTGCTGAAGCTGAAAATGGAAGTGCTCGCCGGGCAACCGTTTGTGCTGGTGAACCGCAAGGGCGTGCAGGAACAATGCCACGTGGTGCGCATCGATCAGCCCAGCCCGGACTATTACGCCGTGGCGTTTCAATTTGACGAGCCTTCGCCGATGTTCTGGCCGGTGACGTTTCCGCCCGCCGATTGGGGCACCAAGCGGGCTTAGTAGCGATAGGACGCCTGGGATTGGTGGGCAGCGACCTGGGCGATCCGTCCTGCCGCGCGAGCTGGCGTCCTACCGTTCGTCCGCGTGCAACTATTCTTTCCCATGCAACTATCCAACCGGAGCAGGGTTTATCAGAGTGGTGAGGTACATTGTGGAGGAGAGTTCCATGCTGGTGAGGCATTCTGGCCCTGGCCATTCCGGCGTTGCCGCGCGTAATTTGTCGCTGGCTGCCGCGGCGATCTTCTTTTGTGGAGTGTTTCTTTCGGGATGCGATGAACGCATCGTAACCTTCCGCGATACCACCATTCCTGTTGCGAAGCATGCGACGTGGGCGTGGCGGCCGATGCAGGTAGCCCCGCCGCAGGCTGCGGGCCGCGACACTCGGCCGGTGATCTCGCGCGACGTGATCGCGCCCGCGGGACCAGCTGGAGGCCCAGCCGTGGTTCGCGAGCCGGATGCCGCCAATGAAGTTGCGCGGCAGCAGGCGCGTACCGCAATCGAGAAGCAATTGGCGAAAAAAGGGTTAACGCAAATCAGCGATCCGCAAGCGGCGGATTTTCTTGTCGATTTTCACCTGGTGGTGCAGCAGCGTGACGTGACCACGGCGAATGGCAATGGCGGATATCCCGGGGTGGTTTGCGGACCGTATGGCTGCTCGAACTACTGGGGTTGGGGATCGTCGCAAATCAACTATCAGAATGTGCGCTACCGGCAAGGCCTATTCGTCTTTGAATTTTTGCAGCGCAACACTTTAAAGCTGGCGTACCGCGCGCAGGGGCAGCAGCCTGCGCATAAGGGCACCATCTCGCAGGACGACGTGCAGGAAATGATTCACACGCTGTTGGGCAAGCTGAATCCCAAGTAAAGGGTCGCGAACTGATTGCTTGGATAATTTGCAAAGGCCTTCCGGTTTATGCCGGAAGGCCTTTGTTTTTTTGGTGAATTATCGTGGCGCGACCTGCTTTGGCGTTGCGCCCCAAAAACTCCTGCAGAGGTCTCATCAAAAGCATAGTTGCGCGCGATGAAGGTTCTGCTATTCTCCCCGCCATGACTTCGGAGATGGGAACTCCCCCGCAAGGCGAAGTTGCCGGGCGGCCATCCTTACTGATACCCACGATTGTTGCGGGAATTTATTTTTTGGCATTGATGCTGACGTCCACGCAGTATGGATATTTTCGCGACGCGCTGTATTACCTGGCGTGTTCCGAGCATCTAGCCTGGGGGTACGTGGATCAGCCGCCGCTGATCGTCTTTATTTGCTGGATCGCCCGCCACGCGCTGGGTACTTCCCTGCCGGCGCTGATGTTGTGGCCGGCGCTGGCGGGCGCGGGGCGGATTGTGTTGACCGGAGCGTTTGCACGCGAATTGAGCGCGAGGAAATTTGGCGTCGCGTTCGCCGCGGTGCTGGCGGCCATGCCGGGCGTCTGGTACGCGATCGATCACCAATTTGCGATGAACGCGCTGGAGCCGCTGTTTTGGACCGGTTGCGCGTTCGCTATTTTGCGCCTGATTAGCACTGAAAATCCGAGATGGTGGCTGGCGTTTGGCGCGATTTCCGGATTAGGCCTGGAAAATAAGTATTCCGTGGCGGTTTTTGCGTTTGCTCTATTACTCGGACTGCTGCTCACACCGCAACGCAAATTCCTTTTTACTCCCTGGCTTTTTGCCGGCGGTGGCGTTGCGCTGCTGCTTTTCCTGCCGAATTTAGTCTGGAATATTCAGCATCACTGGCCGTTCTTGGAGTTGATGCGCAACATTCGCGCGTCCGGTCGCGACGTTGTGCTTTCACCGGGGCAGTTCGTCTGGCAGCAGATTTTGCTTATGAATCCGGCGAGCGCCGCTTTTTGGATTAGAGGAGTGCTGTTTTATCTTTTTGCGCGCGCGGCGAAGGCGTATCGCGTGTTTGGCTGGGCTTTCGTGATTACGTTTGCGTTTTTCCTGCTGGCGCACGGGAAGAATTATTACTCCGCACCGATGTACACCATCGCGTTTGCGGGTGGCGCGTTGGCCGTGGAGAACTTTTTCTCTAGCTCGCGTCTCACGCAACGAGCGGCACTGCGCACGGCGCTGCAAACCGCCGTGATGGCAGTGGCAATCCTGGGGATTTTTCCGATGCTGCCGTTAGTGCTGCCGATATTGCCCATCAACACCTATTTGCAGTATCAAGAACTATTGCCTATCGCCGTGCCACGCAGCGAGCACGGCCACATGGGCGCAGCGTTGCCACAACATTACGCCGATGAATTTGGCTGGGAAGAGATGGTGGCGGCCACCGCGCAGATCTATCACGGCCTCTCACCGCAAGAACAAAGCAAAACCGCTATTTTCGCCAACAATTATGGCGAAGCGGGCGCGATCGATTTCTTTGGACCAAATTACGGCTTGCCCAAGGCCATCAGCGGCCATCAAAACTATTTCTATTGGGGCCCGCGCAACTACACCGGCGAGATCGTCATCGTGTTAGGCAGCGCCGATCCGGACAACGATCGCAAATATTTTGAGAGTGTGCAGGTGGCTGCGGAACTGCACAACGCCTACAGCCTGCCTTCCGAGCGGCGGCCAATTTTGTTATGCCGCGGCCTGAAAGAAAACTTGCAGACCTTTTGGCCGAACGTGAAGCATTGGGATTAGAAAAGCTATGGATCGTCGAAGATGGATTCGTGCATTGGTCCGTTCATTGGGAGAAGGCTCCCGCGCCAAGATCCACTTTTATTTTCTCAAGTTGCGCGACAAATGAATCAATACCGGCTGCCTCGATGGCAAAAAATCTCGCGCGGACTGCTGCCCGTCAGCGAGTCCGTGAACATCGCCATGCAAATCGCCAGCGGCCTGGCTGCGGCCCACGCGCGCAACATCGTGCACCGCGATATCAAGCCGTCCAACGTAATCGTCACCAACGAAAAGGTCGTAAAGATTGTAGACTTCGGCCTCGCGCGCCTGGCCTCCACCGCCAGCGCCACGCACAGCATCACCACCACGGGCACGCTGCCGTACATGGCGCCCGAACAGATCTTGGGCGAAGCCATCGATCAGCGTTCCGACGTCTGGGCCCTGGGCGTGATTCTGGTGCAGATGCTCACCGGCAGCCATCCTTTTTTGCGTCCCAACACCGGCGCGATGACTTTCGCGATTTTGAATCAGCCGCCCGCGGCCATCGACGCGGTAATTCCTCTGCTGCAGCCCATCGTCTTACGCGCACTTTCCAAGCAGCCCGCGCGCAGTTATCGGGAACGGTGGCCCCCGCCGACCCGCCCACCGCGACGCGGCCCATGGATGCGCGCGAACTGGAACAATTTTTGGCGCACGCTTCAACGCCGCGCTGGGCGGGCCCGCCGTCCGCTGCCTCCGGGCACAGCGCCGACCGTCACCGCGGATGGCTCTACGGCGCCATCGGCGCGCTGAGCCTTTGCTCGTGGCCGCGGCAGCGTTGTTTTTTTCCCCAGCGCTGCGGGAAAAGGTCGCCGCGCCCTTTTACGCCGGCGGAGAAAAACATATCGCCGTTCTTCCCATCGACAACGTGGGAAATGATCCAGCAAACGCGGCACTCGCTGACGGCCTGATGGACTCGCTCACCGGAAAGCTCTCCAATCTGGACCAATCGCAGCATGCTCTGTGGGTGGTGCCGGCCAGCGTGGTGCGCCGCCAAAAGGTCACCGAGCCCACCGCGGCGTTTCGCGAACTCGGCGCCACCATGGTGGTGAAAGGCAAAATTCTACGCGCCGGGCAGTCCGTGCAATTGACTGTCGATCTGATCGACGCGAAACAGCTGCGGCAAATCGGTTCGGCCACGCTCGAGGATGCCGGCGGCGACTTGGCCGCTCTGCAAAACGATGCGGTTTCGCGCCTCGCAGCCATGATGAACATCCGAGTATCCGCCGATACGCTGCGCGCCGCGGGCGCTAGCGCCGCGCCCACGGCGCATGAAGCGTACTTGAAAGCACTGGGCTACATTCAGCGTTACGACAAGCCCGGCAACCTGGACACGGCCATCGCCGCACTGCAAGCCGCGGTGCAAACCGATCCTCGCTTCGCGCTGGGCTACGCGGAACTCGGCGAAGCCTACCGTCTGAAAAATCAAGTCGACCCCAATCCGAAATGGATCACCGAAGCGTCCGCGAATTTAGAGCGCGCCAGCCAACTGGACGACCACCTGGCGACGACCTATATTTCGCTCGGAATGCTGCACACCTCGCTCGGTCAAAACGATCTGGCGCAACAGGAATTTGAGAAAGCGCTGCAAATCAATCCGCGGGACGCCAGCGCACTCGGCGGCCTGGCGCGAAACTACGAACACATGGGCCGTACCGCAGACGCGGAGACGACCTTCAAAAAGGCGGCCGCGCTGCGACCGGATTACTGGGACGCCTACAACAACTTGGGCATGTTTTACGACCGGCAGGGACGCAAGACTGAAGCCATTGCGCAATATCGCCGGGTGATCGAACTGACGCCCGACAATGCCACGGCGTGGAGCAATCTGGCCTCCGCCTATGTGGACATTAACGATGAGCAGTCGCGCGCCGAGGCGGAGAAAGCTTTGCAGAAATCCATTGCGCTGGCGCCCAGCTACGCCGCCTATGCGAATTTTGGGGTGTTGTATTTGGACGAAAAACGTTACAGCGAATCGTCCGCGATGACGCGCAAGGCCCTGGAGCTGAACGACGCAAATTATCTGGTATGGGACAACCTGCGCATCGCCAGCGAATGGATGGGCGACGAGACGCAGACACGCATCGCGCGAGATAAAACACTGGCGCTGCTCGAGCCTTTCGCGGTGACGCACCCGCAAGACACTACGGCGCAGTCCCTGCTGGCGAAAACCTACGCGGCCAAGGGCGCGCGCGACAAGGCTTTGCAACACTTGGCCTTGGCACTGGAATTAGCCCCCAAAGATGCCGACGTGCTCGGCGACGCCGCGGAAACATACGAAATGCTGGGCGAACGCGCGAAAGCTTTAACCTACGCAAAGCAAAGCATCGCCGCGGGGACTACGCTGCAGGACCTGGCCCAGCGGCCGGCGCTACACTCGCTGGCGAAGGATTTACGTTTCCGGACCGGTCATTAGAAGGCTTTGGAAAAAACTGAGCAAGGGAAAGGTAAGCCATGGCGAAACCCAAGAAAGAAGTGCCCCAAGTTACCGAGGTGACGGTGGTCGATGGAGTGGTAACGCCGAGCAATCCAAAAATCCCTAATCAAGGAATTCTGGTCATGAACAACGAGGATTTGGACTTCTATCGCGTGCAACGGTGGGTTCCCAGCGACGATGATCACCCGCCCATGTACGGCGTGCTGCCGCCGCTCGGAACTCTTGTGCTGATGGCCGGTCCGGAGCCTTGCGATCAAGACACGCATTGCAAGTTTGAAATCTTTGTGACGAACATGCTGAAGCCGAAAAAACGTAATCGTGGAGCCGCGGCAGGGTCCGGCGGGGGTCATACGATTAAGATTGGTTCTTGACCAATAAAGAACAAGCGCGAAAGAACCGCTGATGATAGAAAGTGGCGCTCGGACCCGTTGAATCGGACCGGGCGCCTGCGCTCTTTTATTGATCCGGACGATCAACGCGCATCGTTTTTGTACACCGTGCCAGCCTTCATCACGAATTTCACGCGCTGCAGCTCGGTGATATCTTTTAACGGATCTCCGGGCACCGCGACAATGTCCGCCCACTTCCCTGCCTCGATGGTTCCGACTTTGTCTGACCAGCCGAGCAATTCCGCGGTTACCGCTGTGCCGCTGCGAATCGCTTGCATCGGCGTCATCCCATACTGCACGTAGTATTCAAATTCCTTGGCCTGGTTCAATTCTTTCCAGTCGAAGCCGCCGGCATCCGTGCCCAACGCAATCTTCACGCCCTTCTTGATTGCCTTCGGAAAATTGTCGCGTTGCAGTTGCGCCATTCTCGGCCAGGCACCGGCGCGGCCCGGCGCCACATACAGCCCAACCGTGATCGTGGGCACCCAATACACGCCCTTCGCGGCCATCTCATCAAGCTCCGGCTCGGTCAGCCCATCACCATGTTCGATGGTGTCTACACCAGCCTTTAACGCCGCCGCGATGCCATCGCTGCCGATGGCGTGCGCCGCCACTTTCTTCCCCAGCCGATGCGCCTCGTCCACGATCGCTTTGGCTTCCTCGTCGGTAAAATTCACCATGCTGTGCAGCACTCCATCTGCTTCAAAGTGGTATTTGCGGTCCGAATAATATTTGATCCAGTCCGCCCCGTACATCACCTGTTCGCGCACCGCTTTGCGCGCTGCGTCGACACCGTCTACGTATTGCACCCCGGTCGGCACCTTCAGTTCCCACGAATAGCCCAGCAGCGGGTACATGCCGGTGGGCGCCATGGCGCGCGTGGCCACCTGCATACGCGGTCCCGGGACCTCGCCGTTGGCGATGGCCGTTTTCACATCAACGTCCGCAAACATCGCGCCTTCGGTTTCCAGGTCGCGCAGCGTTGTGAATCCGTGCTCCAGCGCGATACGCGCATTGCGTGCTCCCAGGATTGCGCGGTACGGGATGGATTCCTTCAGCAGTTGCGCGTCGTAATCTTCCGCGGTGATGTCACCGTTCAGCAGGATGTGCGTGTGCGTGTCCATGAATCCCGGCAGCACGGTGGACTGCGACAGGTCGATAACCTCCACCCCCGCCGGCGGCGCCCCGCCGGAAGTCACCGAAACAATTTTGTCTCCCTCTATAAGGATCAGCGCGTTGGCAACGGGAGTATCACCTTTCCCGTCAATCAAGCGACCCGCACGAATCGCTACCTTCTTCGCCGCTGGCGCAGCCTTGTCCTGCGCGCTGGAAATGCAGCAGCCAAGCGTCAGGGCGCATAGCCCGGAGACTACGAGACGCATGCTCAACTTTACCATGATGGTGAATCTCCCTTCGAGACGGCCGGAAGGTTAACACATCTTCATTCGTCGGTAGCCGCGTAACCTAATAAGGCTGTGGAATATAGGGGAGACTCGCTGACACGGCGTCAGGGGAAGCACGAAGCGAGAAAAGCTCATACCAAAAAAAACCGACCGTTCTCTGGACGGTCGGTTCTGCCCTGCACAGTTCCTGTGGCACCGGCAAATCCTCAAGGAGAGTTAAAGATCAGCCGGTACCGCGCCCATTACGTGTGGAGCGTCAGGAAATTTTGTAAGCACTAAATGGAGGAGCGCACCGCCCCAGGGCGCCGCAACGGACGGCGGGCCAAGTCTTCCACGGCCGCCACCGCGCGCCGCGCGAAACCCACCACCGGGTGCGCACTAGCCGCCAACCGGGCCACCGCCACTTCCCAGGTCTTCTGCAACATATAAACGCTAGCCGCCAGCCCCGCGATCACCGCGAATCCCACCGCAAACAGCGCAAACGCCGCCAGTAGCTCGCGCACGAAATACAGCTGAAACGCGGCTACAATCCCAAGAAACCACCACATCCATTTACGGCCTTTGTCTTTGTTTGTCATAGTTTTATCTGGCCCTTCAAGCCCTGCGGCGACTTCCCGGCAGGCCCACCCTCTTGTACTTCCACCCTCAAATTCCACCTTAGCGACCCGCCTGACCTTTCGGGCATTTGATGCTTTGACCTGTCCGTTAGGTTAGGCTTTCGACCTGCCCTATTTGACACTATCGGGTTCTAATAGGCGATGGTACAAAAGGCACATTTTCGGCCCTAAACCACTCTCCTAGTACCGCCCCCGCAAACAAAAATCTAGTATATGTTATTGATAATAAAAGCATTGGATAGGCATCGACTTTCGCCCATGTTTTCGCCCCATATTCCCTGTACCAGCCTTGGCGGCCCTGTACGGATGGACAGGCGATTTGCAGGCCAAGTCGGAAGCGATAAGGTAGTGACGTGAGGCCCACTAGCGTTGCATTCGACAGCGCTTCAGGCCAGCCGAGCCGTCCGCCGTACGGCTCTTCCAACCGCGTGTGGGATGGGCAAGGGAGGCAACGAGCTCTTGAGTAGATCCCAACCATAACTGCAATGTGGAGGACCTCGGGAGGGCTGGGCGTGCTAAACACCGAAACTCTCGGGCCAAGATTTGCCGGGGGGACGGTCAGATTTTGCCTATCCAGCTCACAGGATGCGTAGCATCTCGTTCGCAACGAAACGCACCCTAGGTGTAAACGCAGTCAGGCGCAATGCCCGCCTAGGCCCACTCTGAAACAGACTTGCCCTCATCCGCATCAGCCGTGCCAGACCTTTTACCCTTCCCGACTCCTTGCGTCAGAGAGTTTTGCTGCTTGGTCTGGTCCTGGGGTTCTTGCCTCGCCCCAAGCTTTACCACGCAATCCTCTCCACAACCGCTCTCACCGGTCACTTTTGCGGCAAACTCCCGCAGCTTCCGCCGTGTCTCCGCGGCTTCCCGCTGTGCTGCGGCTCTTTCCGCGGCATCCAGCGCATTCAGTTGTATGTTCGGATTCACTTGGTTGCCGTGTATGTGCATGGACTGTCCTCCTGTGCAGGCCGATCTTGCCGGATCGCCAGCGCTCATCGCTATCGTCGGGCCCCTGCGGGCGCGTTCGCGTCTCCTAAACCCTTCAGTTTGTTAAGCAATCGAGATACCGAAGAACACCCACCGCGGGAACGAGGGGAGCTGGGCGGTCGCGCAGGCGTTCCCTGACGCCGCAGACTTACGAGGTTTCAGAGGGGAAAAGAGTTAGGCGTTGCCCTTGAGCGCGTATCCCACGTCAAAGGGCAATTTGCCATCGACGCGCAGAACCTTTACGGAACTATTGATGGAATACACATCCACCAGACCAATCGCGCCCGGAATCGACGCCACCGCCAGCATGACGTTGTCATCCGTGTCCACGATCTTCACTACCTGGCGCACTTCGTTCAACTTGGCGATAAAGGCTCGCAAATCGCCAGACGGCGCTCCAAGCAGCTTCTCCATGGCTACACGGGTTTCCGGCGCATCCGGATCCTTAATTACCAGGGTAAAGTTCCTGCCATCCGGCCACGCCTTCAGCGTGCCCTTGCACAGCTTTACCAGATCCGCGAGGGGAACATCGCTTACCTTATTCGCCGCCGAGGTCACGATCGCCGTATTTTTGATCGCAGGAGTGCCGGGAACGGCTAACGCCAGCAGCAAGCACGCGGCGACAGCCGCGCGCAGCCGCAAATTCCAAATAGCGAAGTGCTTCATACCCACGCTCACTTTCAGGCAGGTTATTCCAAAGTATTGCCACCCTTCGCGCATGCGGCAAGCGGAACTTTCCCGGCCTGTGCTCAACGGGTATGCAGTCTCACCTCTTCTGTCGGCCAGGACGTTGACGCTTAGGAACATCCGCCGCCCGGCTCCCGGTGATTATCCTTATGCACCAAGTGGCCATTGGTACAGTATCCGCCCGTCGCGGTACACGATATTTTTGGAGTCCTGGGACCAAGAATGCTGTGGAACGAGCCGCCGGACGGGCGGCTGGAGCGTGGCGTCATGAAGCAATTTCAAATAGCAGCGGTGATGGCGGTCTGTTCGCTGGCGTGGGCCGCCAGCAGCGCCGCGCAAAATAATCCAGCGAGCATTACGCCGGTGCGCGAAAAAG
Organism: uncultured Acidobacteriota bacterium; assembly: GCA_963838265.1. Taxonomy (GTDB): domain Bacteria; phylum Acidobacteriota; class Terriglobia; order Acidiferrales; family UBA7541; genus Acidiferrum. Next base: position 91,758 of record CAWIQN010000010.1, on the reverse strand, counting down.
CCGCCTCGAAAACAAAGAACGCCGCGGCGCCTCCGCCGCCGGCAAAGCCACCCGCGCAATTGCTGTTCGGCACGCTTCCCCTTTCCACACACTCCGTCGAAGCGCGTACCCTGGCGGAAAAGGCGCTGGACAATTACGAGAATGTGCAGCTCGACGAATGCATCGCACAAGCCAAACAGGCGGCTGAAAAGGATCCGCAATTCGCGCTGGCCTACGCCATCTGGTCTTTCGCCGCGCGCCGCGATGAGCCGGCCACGGCCGCGCTAGCCAAAGCCAACGCTTTGGCCGACAACGCGCCTCCCGAAGAGCAACTTCTCGTTCGTTGGATGGTTGCCACGCAATCTTCGGATCTGCTACCAGCGATCTCGCTGATGAACGACATGCTCAAGCGCTTCCCGGACAACAAGCACGTCCTGTATCTCTCTGCGGAATGGCTGTACTTTCAGCAGGACTACGACCGCTCGCGCAAACTCTTCGAGAAAGCCTTGCAAAGCGACCCCAAGTTTCCGCCGTCTCTAAATATGCTGGGCTACGCGTATATCGAAACCGGCGATCCTGATCCCGCCAAAGCCAAGGCCGCGCTGCTGCGCTACGCGGAATTATTGCCGGACCAGCCGAATCCTCACGATTCGCTAGGCGAAATTTTGCGTTTTTCCGGAGACGACGAAGGCTCCGTCATCGAATACCGCAAGGCGCTGAAGATATCGCCGGCGTTTTATACCTCGCAACTGGGCGTGGGCGAAACGCTGACGCTCATGGGCAAGTACGACGAAGCCCGCGCCGAAATGGACAAGGCCGTGGCTATGGCCCCAACCACGCGGGACAAGCTGCATATCGAATTCCAGAAGGTACTGATTCGTTTCTGGGAAGGTAAGCCCGAACTCGGCCGCCAAGAGCTTGCGGCTCTGGAAGAAAAGGCCCGCGATGCCAATGACGGCTACGCCCAGTACGACATTGGCCTGGGGCGCGCCTTCCTCGCCGCAAACACGGACGAAGAATTAACGCAGCTTTCGCGCCTTGAAAGCATCTTCTCCAACCCTTTTAACGCCATGGCGGAAGGCGATCGCCACACCGCACTGGCCTCCATTTTGCGCGAAGAAGTGCGCGTGCTCGCCCAGCTCGGAAAAGTAGAAAGCGCGCAAGAAGAAGTGCAAGAACTGGAATCCCTGGCCAGAGACACACGCGACAGCATCATCGAAGACTGCTACGAATCGGCTCGCGGATATGCCCTTTACGCCACCGGAGATTACGCCAGCGCCGCGGATGAGCTGGCTACCGACCCGCAGAATCCTTTGGTCGCCCGGCAGATCGTTCTGACCCAAGAAAAGCTCGGCAACAAAGCGCAAGCTGAAGTGGATCGCACGCGCTGGAAATATCTTCGTGCCGATTCCCCGCAATGGTTTTTGGCCGCGCAAGCTCCGGCCAACTAGGAACGCTGTGTGGAAAAACATGCTCCGCAGCGGATACTTTGCCACGGAGCATCTATTCCATCTCTAGTTTCTACGCCTTTTTCAGCAGCCGCGTGATCCAGATCAGAATCACCGCGCCAACAAACGCCACCAGAATCGACCCGATCAATCCGCCGCCGATGCCAATGCCCAGAAGTCCGAAAATCCAGCCACCGAGAATGGCCCCGAGCATTCCTAGAATAATATCGACGACCACGCCGTAGCCGCCGCCCTTCATTACCTTCCCCGCCAGAAAGCCCGCGATCAAACCGACAATAATCCACCAGAGTAATCCGCCCATAATGTTTCCTCCTGTTTAAAACCAAAACGCCTGACTACGAATAGAAAAAATTCCGCTTGGCCTGGTTTCGCTGCATGGTTTTAGAACTTGCCGGTCCCGAATGTCAAGCGCAAGCCGGTCGAAAGAATTGTGTTGTTATTGGTCAGGCCGGGCTGCGGATAGTTGGTGAAGCTATCGGCAAATGTAGTTTGCCAAGCGAGCCAGGACTTGAGTTTCGTGGCCGCCGAAATTCCCAGCGTGAAGCGCAAATCACCGCTGTTGGAAACATTGGGAAAGACCGTAAACGCCTCCGTGACCAGCGTCCGCCCATTTAGAATTTTCATGTTTAAAGTTTCGCCGGCATTGATTTCACCTGTTTTGCGCGTCAGCGATGGGACGATCGGCGTGACCGTGGTGATCGCCGAATAGTATTCCTGGTTGAAGTCGCCGCCCGCGAAGACGTCAAATTGCGTCGCTTTGGTGTTGATCACGTGATAGCCGAAGCCGCCGCCCAGCACATTGCGCAAATCAAGATGCTGAAACTCGTCGTATGCAAAATCGGTGAACCCAAACATGAAAATCTTGGGATTCAAGTTGAAGTCGGCGCGAATGCCACCGTTGATGGCCTTCGCGATAGTGCGCGACGGCGGCGTCGTATCGTCTGTGGAATATACCGCCGTGGAGTAGACGGTAAATTTGTCCTTCGGCGTCAGGCGCACCGCCTTAGCGGCCAGCGTAAAACTCAGCGTGGAAGAATCACCACTGGTGTCGCTGAGCCCGGAGTCGAAAAATCCGCTCCAGAAATCGAGGAGGTGCGGGTTGCGCAGCCGCTCGATCTCCGCGTCGGCGGATTGTTGCTCGGCGTCATTGCGCACCGTGACCACCGTATCCTTTGGAGCTTCCACATTCCCCGTGGTCTTGGTGGCCACATCGAATTTACCGCCGCTGGTGGTCACCGTGCCCACCACGGTTTGCCCATCCTTTAGGCCCAGGTGCAGGTTCTGCGTGGACGTGATAGAGGTGACTGCCGCCCATTGCACGTTCACATCGCCCGCCAATTCAGTTTTGATCAACAGCGTTTTGTCGTCGGATTTGACGATGGTGCCGGTTAGGCGGTCACCGTTTTTCAGGGTTATCTGGTCGGCGCGAATGCCGACGGCGAAGACACACGTAGCCAAAGCTAAAATCAAACTCCTGCGCACGTTCTTTCTCCTTTATTTATCGAGCTGTTTACCGGCCGGGCTGGGCAATTGCGGCGCGGTAAGATTTCGGATGAACGACGTCCCTATAAGGCGGCTTAAGCTTACCGAACGCCGCAACGTAATCCAATGAAATTGTGCTTGTCGAAGAATCAGCGAATCGCCCCGGCGAGGCCCACGAATGCTGGGCCGGCGTGGCGTCATTGCTCGACGTTCGTAGTAAGGGTTGCGTGCGCCTTGTGTATAATGCGGCGATATTAAGGAGCGCTGATGATTTCTGGAATTCGTAATCGGAAAAATGGCCGGGCTGCGCGACTCTTCATAGTTCTGGGCATTGTGGTTTGCCTATTTCACGGCGCCGGGTGCGCGCAATCTCCTGTGAAAAAAACTGCCGCGGATCAGCCTTCGGCGCCTGCCGCGTCGCAGACTGCGCAGCGGCCCACACTAGTATTTATGACCGATTTTGGAACGGCAAATGATGCGGTGGCGCTTTGCAAAGCAGTGATGCTGGGCATCGCGCCGGATGTGCGCATCATGGATATCACGCACCAGGTGACGCCGTTTTCCATCGAAGAGGGCGCGCGATTCCTGGAAGCGGTCTCGGAATACTATCCGGCGGGAACGGTTTTTGTTTCGGTAATCGATCCGGGCGTCGGAACGTCGCGCAAAGCGGTGATCGTGAAATCCAAGAAGGGACAGTATTTTGTCCTGCCGGACAATGGCTTGGTTACTCCGGTGCTCGATCGCGATGGCCTGGATCACGCGTACGAGATCACCAATACGAGTTGGATGATTCAGGCGGCGATCTCCTCGACATTCCATGGACGCGATATTTTTTCTCCCGCCGGCGCGCACCTGGTGATGGGTTGGGACTATACGCTCGCCGGACCGGAGGTCGCGCAGTTGGTGCGGCTGACGCCCAAAGCCGCAACCGTCACCGATAAAGGTGTAACCGGCGACGTGATTGGATTGGACGATCCTTTTGGCTCGTTGATTACGGACATCACCGGCGATGACATGAAAAAGCTGGGATACAACTTTGGCGACAAGATTTCGTTTCAATTGAACAAGAAGCCGCTGACACTGCCCTTTGGAAAAACGTTTATGGATGTTCCGGTCGGCGAGCCCCTGCTGTACATCGATTCGCGCGGGCGGCTGGGCGTTGCCGTGAATCAAGGAGACTATTCCAAAAAATTCAATATCAAACCGCCAGGCGAGCTATTTGTTCCACGAAAAGGCGCGGCCATTAAGGGGCGCTAAGGCTCGTTCGCCTCACATCTCTGGCGCAGGGCGCTTGGTTTTGAGCCCTGCTTGCCCCCGTGGGGCGGCTTTTTCCGCGTCACGGATCACACTGCGATCGGCGCGGCGCGCTAAGCGGCCGTTTGCAACGGCGGTCCGCTACTGTTGCTTTTTCGAAGTTGGGAGCATCCAATAGTATTGTGTGACCCAGAGTTTCGCTTGATTGTCCGCAGCGTATTCCTACAAGGGGATTTCTATGACAGAGGCTGTAATTGTTTCCGCAGTCCGCACTGCGGTAGGACGCGGTTATAAGGGGACGCTGCGCACTACGCGTCCGGATGATTTGGCGGCGGTGGTGATCAAGGAAGCGCTGGCGCGCGTGCCGGGGCTGGATGCCAAGGATGTGGACGATGTGATTTTGGGTTGCGCGATGCCCGAGGGCGAACAGGGCATGAACGTGGCGCGGATTGCGGCGCTGCGCGCGGGCTTGCCCGTCGAGACCTCGGCGATGACTATCAACCGCTTTTGTTCCTCGGGCTTGCAAGCCATCGCGCTGGCGGCGGAACGCATTCGCTCCGGCGGCGCGGAAATTATCGTCGCAGGCGGAACGGAGTCGATGTCCCTGGTGCCGATGGGCGGCAATAAAATTTCGCCGAATCCCTGGCTGATCGACAATTATCCCGACGCGTACATCAATATGGGCTTGGGCACGGAAAATATCGCCAAGAAATTTGGCATTGGGCGCGAGCAGGCGGATCAGTTCGCGGCGGAATCGCATCGCAAGGCGCTGGCGGCCATCGCGGAAGGAAAATTCAAGAACGAAATCGTGCTGGTGGAAGTGAAGATTACCACGCTGGTGAATGGCGCGGGCGGCGCGAAGAATGGCAACAAGCCTGCAAAGGCCGTGACGCAGACCATTTCATTCGATACCGACGAACTGCCGCGTGCGGAAACTTCTTACGAGGTGCTGTCTAAATTGAAGCCGGCGTTTCACGTGGCCGGGACCGTGACGGCGGGAAACAGTTCCCCGATGAGCGATGGCGCGGCGGCTTGCGTGGTGATGAGCGAAGCACGAGCGAAAGAACTGGGACTCAAACCGTTAGCGCGTTTTGTGGCCTACGCCACGGCGGGATGCAAACCCGAGGAATTTGGCATCGGTCCGGTGTATGCAATTCCCAAGGCGCTGAAGCAGGCGGGTCTGTCGCTGTCGGAAATTGACGTGATCGAGTTGAACGAAGCGTTTGCGGCGCAGTCGCTGGCGGTGATTCAACAGGCCGGGCTCGATGCCTCGCGCGTAAATCCAAACGGCGGCGCGATTGCTCTCGGGCATCCGCTGGGATGCACGGGCGCAAAGTTGACGGCCACGATCATTCGCGATCTACAGCGCAAGAACGGGCGCTTCGGCATGGTGACTATGTGCATCGGCGGCGGAATGGGCGCCGCGGGAATTTTTGAACGGCTCGCTTGAGGGATAAATCGTCAATGAAAACTGTGTCGGTTGCATTCCTTGCGATTGCGCTGTCGCTGATCACGTTTCCGCTGCGCGCGCAAGCGCCGGCAATTCTCACCGCTGAAGAGCCGCATCATCACTTGGTGCTCGAAAATTCCTATGTGCGGGCACTGCGCGTAAGCATCCCCACCGGCGACGCGACGCTGCTGCACGAGCACGGCGTTCCGTATGTCTACGTGAGCCTGGGACCAGCGGATTTTGCGAATGCCGTGGCGGGCAAACCCGAAGTACGAGTGAAGTTGACCGATGGGCAGGTGGGTTATTCGCGCGGAGGCTTCGCACACCTGGTCCGCGCCGATGCTGGCATCCCATTTAACAATGTGACCGTCGAGTTGCTGCGGCCGCAAGGCGAGCCGCGAAATATTTGCCAAAAGGTTGTGGACGGCCCGCTCAACGACTGTTCTTCCGACTTCAGCAAACTACCGGCAGACTCGCCTCTCCCAGCACTGGCAGCGGCTATGAAGGTAACCCGGTTGTTTGAGACGAATGACTTTGTCATTACGTCGTTCTCGTTTGCTTTGAAACAGAACTATTCCGAGTCTGGTCTTCAGCACCCACGACTTTTGATCGTGGGCGAAGACTCACAATTGCAAGTGGAGATTCCAGGTGAGGCCTCAAGATCTCTCCACAGTGGCGACGTTCTGTGGATTGACGCGGGCAAGAAGCCGACCATACTCACGCCGGGCGAGCAAAAGGTCACGCACTTTTTCATCTTGAGTTTCAAGACCCCCGACGACGCCGCGAAGCCCTAGGAACGAACTGCTCCCTCGTATATTTCCTTCACGTCAGCGTCAACTGCAGGCCGGTGCGGTGGTGCACGGGTTCACTGCTTGGGTTTCCACAGACCGACGGTGTTGCCTTCGGGATCCTGCATCCAGGCGAAAATGCCGGTGGGAATATCGATGGGCGGGACGAGTGTTTTGCCTCCTAACGTTTCTGCTTTCGCGAGGTATGCGGCGACGTCATCAACCTGCACGTAAAAAGTGGTGTAGTGAAATGGTTCGTGGCCCAGCGCGGTGATGTGGCCACCGATGCCAAAAGGTTCCGCGGCAATCATGGCCGCCGGGCCTTCGGTGTGCATTTTCCAATCGAACAGTTTGCTGTAAAACTCCTGAGTCTTTTGCTGATCTTTGCAGCCAATTTCAAAATGCATTACCGGACACGCCATGGATTCTCCTTTTTAGTCGAGGATTTCGGACCATCGTTGCGACCATTTTTTCTCGAACGCGTTTAGTTTATCTTCGTCGACGCCAAACACGGAAAGCTAGATTTTGCGCGTCGATTTTCTCCGCCGAGCCTGTGATGGTAACCCACAGCGTGCCCTCCCGCGCACCGGTCGAGTCGCGGAACGAAGCCCAGAGCGCGCCAGGGAGTGGCGACGATGGCTGTTGGATGGTGAAAATAAAAGTGGCAACACGGTCCGCAACGGGCATCGAATCCTTGCGACGACGATTTAATTCCTCGCGGCAAATTGCCCGGCGCAGTACACTGTCGGGCCGAAGCCGGGAAGGACGCGTTTCCCGACTAACGCGTTCGTTGCGCGGCATTCGTGATCCGGCGTTCGTGACGCGATTCTATTTTGGAGTGGCAATTGACAACACTGGAATTTACGGCGCTGATTGGTTTTGGTTCGCTGCTCGCCGGATTTTTGGGAGCGCTCACCGGGTTGGGCGGCGGCGTGGTGATCGTGCCGATGCTGACGCTGTTGTTTGGCGTGGACATCCGGTACGCCATCGGGGCGGCGCTGGTGTCGGTGATCGCTACGTCATCTGGCGCGGCGGCGGCGTATGTGCGCGACGGGTACTCGAACATCCGCGTGGGAATGTTTCTGGAGATTGCCACCACGATAGGGGCGCTTTCCGGCGCGGCACTGGCGCTTTATTTGCGCGTGTCGATCATCGCCATCATTTTCGGCGTGGTGCTGTTGTATTCGGCTTACGCGTCGTTCCGCAAGGAATCCGACGTTTCCAAGGATGAGCGAGTGGATCGCATTGCTACCTGGTTGCGGATGGATAGCGCGTATCCGACGGCGAATGGATTGACGAGCTATCACGTGCGGAATGTTCCGCTGGGCTTTCTGATTATGTATGTAGCGGGAGTTTTGTCAGGGTTGCTGGGAATTGGGTCCGGAGCGGTGAAGGTGTTAGCGATGGACCAGGCGATGAAGCTGCCCTTTAAGGTGTCGACGACGACGAGTAATTTCATGATTGGCGTCACCGCGGCGGCTAGCGCGGGGATTTATCTTAGCCGCGGGTATATCGATCCGGGGCTGGCGATGCCAGTGATGCTGGGAGTTTTGGCGGGCTCGCTGCTGGGCGCGCGAGTGCTGGCGGGCGCGCAGGTAAAGACTTTGCGGATCGTTTTCAGCAGCGTGATCGGAATACTGGCCATTGAGATGATCTACAACGGAATTGCGGGGAAATTCTAAGATGGACGCACAGAGCACGCACGCTCCGGACCTGCAGAAGGATAAGCGTGTCGACCAGCTGATGGGCATTGTGCTGCGATCGGGTGTTTTGCTGGCGGCGACGATTGTTGCGGTGGGGGGCGTCGTGTTTCTGGAGCGGCACCGCTTGCCGGTGGCGGATTACCATGTATTTGATGGCGAACCTACGCAATTGCGGACGGTGCGCGGAATCGTTGGCCAAGCATGGGAGTGGCATGGTAATGGATTGATACAGTTGGGGTTATTGCTATTGATCGCGACGCCGGTAGCGCGGGTGGCGTTTTCGGTTGGGGCGTTTTTGTACGAACGGGATTGGACTTACGTGCTGGTCAGTCTGCTGGTGCTGGGGCTTTTGTTTTATAGCTTGTTTAGCGGGCATGGTTGAAGCCAAGGCGACCGCCTCAGAAGGCGGCCGCTACAAAGGCGTCGGATAACCCGCTGGCTTTTTTGAAAGGATGTGAAAACAAAGGGACTTTAAGTTCTTTTGTTTTCACAACCTTTCACAAGTGTTCATTCTACAGGGTTTACGGTCGGTTTGGCGTTACCATCTGGTCACTACGGAAATCGCTCCTTTTTGTGCCGCTTGTGGGTCCCGCAGGTCGCCTCGAACTGTGGCGGCGCGCGAACTTGCGAACCAAAAAAGAACCCCTGGCGATGGAAGCGAGACTAAGTTTTAAGGGGTTTTGCTGACGGCGAGGCGCACTTCTCTACATCCGAAAGAATAACTCATGATAATTGGTCTGTCAAGAGATATTGTTGGCATTTTTGCTTGTCGAATGGCTTACGGTCTGGCTAAGGTCGGGGCCTGCAGCCGGAGGTGGTGTTCAGCTGTACGTGGGTACCATTGATTGTGTTTTTGCTGGCGGGTAACGTTTAAATTCCCAGACATCTTTGGCGGTGGTTTTGGAGCTACTCATGAATCGCGTGTTGCTTCGCTGGGTGTGGTGTGTCGCGATGATGGTGATTGGTGTTGGCGGCGCTGCGCAACGTGGATTGGCGCAGACGCCGGTGCTGTCGGTGGATGCCGCGGGGAATCCCCATGCGATCAATCCCGACATTTATGGAATTGCCAGTTACGGGCTAGATGCGGGATTTGCCAAAGAGATTCAGGTGCCGAATGTGCGCTGGGGTGGGGACGGGACCACGCGCTACAACTGGATGGTGGATTCGAGCAACGCGGGATTCGATTGGTATTTTATGGGCGGGAATGGGCAGGCCAGCCCGACACCGAGCGCGTCCGCCGATTTGATGGTCAGCACGTATCAGGCGGCGTCTAATGCGCATGCGCTGATGACCATTCCGATCATTCCGTATGTGAACAAAACGGCGGCGTGGAATTGCAGTTTTCCGGTTTCGGTTTATGGCGCGCAGCAATCGACGAATCCGTATGTGCATCCGAACGGGGACAATTGCGGGAACAGCTTGACGACGAACGGCACGCAATTGATGGACAACAACATTTACGCGAACCATATCGACAATACGACGGGGCTGCAGCTGGGGTGGGTGCAGCATTTGGTTACGACGTTTGGGACGGCGACGAACGGAGGAGTCCCCTACTACCAACTGGATAACGAGCCGGGCGGCTGGAGCAACACGCATCGCGATGTGGAACCGGTGCAACCGGACTACGACACGATTATCAGCCTGGGGCAGCAGTATGCGGCGACGATCAAGCAGGCGGATGCTTCAGCGAAAGTTTTTGGACCGGTGGATTTTACGCTGGGGGGATGGATTGGCACGCCCAGCCTGCAGAACAATTTGTACGCGGGGCAATATTATTTGCAGCAGATGGCGGCGTACGAGCAGAGCAATCACCAGCGAATCCTGGATTACTTCGACGAACATTATTATGGTGGCGGGTCGACGGATGCGGCGGAGCTGGCATCCACGCGGGCGCTGTGGGACAGCACGTTTAATTCGGGGAGCTGGGTGGAACAATATTATTTTGATGGGCCGATGATGCTCTTGCCGCGATTTCGGAATTGGATTGCGACGTATTACCCGGGGACGAAGCTTTCGATTTCCGAGTACAGCTTCAGCAGCGGGACGAATCCGCTGGTGGATGCGCTGACCGAGGCGGATGTGCTGGGGATTTATGGGCGCGAGGGTTTGGATTTCGCGAATATGTGGATCGTCCCGAAACCCACGGATCCCGTGGCATACAGTTTTCGGGTGTATCGAAATTACGATGGAGCGGGCGGACAGTTTGGAGATATGGCGGTAAATTCCACCAGCAGTGATCAGGGGCAGCTATCGGTTTATGGGGCGCTGCGGTCTAGTGATGGGGCGCTGACGGTGGTGGCGATTAACAAAACCACCGGCGCGATTGCGACTAGCCTTACGCTGGCAAATTTTAACGCGGCTGGGACAGCGGCGGTGTACAGCTACAGCAATGCAAATTTGACGCAGATTGTTGCCGGTACGCCGGTGGCGGTGGCGTCTGGAGCGGTGAGTTATACGTTTCCGGCGTATTCGGCGACGGTGTTTGTGTTTACGCCGAAGAGCGCGGCGGCGACAGCTACTACGACCAGTTTGAGCGCTTCGGCTGCGCAGGTGACTTTTGGGCAGAGCGTGGCGTTTACGGCGACGGTTGCGCCGTCGTCGGGATCGGGAGTGCCGACGGGTAGCGTGAATTTCTTTGATGGAACGACACAGGTTGGAACAGGCGTGCTGAACGCATCTGGGGTGGCGATGTTCACCTCATCGAGTCTCGCCGCGGGGGCGCACTCCGTCACCGCAGTTTATGCCGGCGATACGAATTTTAGTGGATCGACGTCTGGCGTTGCGTCGGTGACGATTGTGGCTACGGCGAAAACCAATACTACGACGTTGCTTTCGGCTTCTGCGCTGCAGGTGACTAGCGGGCAAAGCGTGATGTTCAGTGCGGTGGTGACGCCGACCGCGGGTTCGGGGACGCCGACGGGTAGCGTGACGTTTTTGGACGGGGCAGCGTCGCTCGGGATGGCGACGCTTAGTGGCGGATCCGGGTCGGTGAGCAGCAGCACGCTCTCGATTGGGACGCACACGATTACGGTGATGTATTCGGGGGACGCTAATTTTTCCGGGTCGACCTCGAGCGCGGTGTCGGTGACGGTGGTTGCGCCGGCGAAGATTGGCACGGTGACGACGATTTCAAGTTCGGCAACGCAACTGACGAGTGGGCAAAGCGTGACGTTTACCGTGAGCGTGAAGGCGCAGTCGGGGACTGGCGTTCCAACGGGCGCAGTTACGTTTCTCGATGGCGGGTCGCAGATTAATGCGACGGTGCTGAGCGCGGGTGCGGCGTCGTTTACCAGCGCGACCCTAGCGGTGGGCAGCCATACGATCACGGCAGCGTATGGAGGCGACACAAACTATGCGGCATCCAGTTCGGCGGCGGATACAGTGACGGTCGCGGCTGCGCCTGCCGGCGATTACTCGTTGTCGATGAGCAGTTCGTCGCTGACGCTGTCCCCGGGCGGAACGGGAACGTTGACGATTACGGTTGCGCCGAAAAATGGATTCAAGCAGGTGCTGGGATGGGGATGCTCGAATTTGCCTGCGGACGGGAGTTGCAGTTTTAGCGCGGAGAGCGTGAATCCGGCGAGTGGGGCTGGGACAACCACGTTGACGGTGCATGTGCCGGGCGCGGGGCAGGCGCAGATTCCGCTGCGGTCGCCTTTTTCGGGCGCGCGAGAAGCCGCTCGATTGCTCTTGGGGATGGTGGCGGTGCTCGCCGCGGTGGTGACGCGGAAACGGAGAGCCGGAGGAGCCACGGTGCGATGGGCGCCAGTGTATGCAACTTGCGCGGTGCTGGCGGCGGTTGTGGCAATCGGGGGTTGCGCGAGCACCCCTCAAGGAGCGGGATTGGTTCAGCCGGTCAGCTACGACGTGACGGTGACGGCGTCAGCGGCCGATGCACCGACGCATACCGGGCAGTTCAAGTTGACCGTTAAACCGTAGAGATCAGCAGAACCCCACGAATGGGCGGCGCGCTGGGCATTTCGTCAGCTGCGTACGGTCAACACCGGGCAATCGGCGTAGGCGACGACTTTGTGAACGGTGGCCATGGGAAGATGCGTAGATACCCCTGGCACACCTTCCGGTCTGTGGACGCCCATGACGATCAGTCCGGCATTGGTGCGCTGCGAAACCTCCAAAATCCTATCGGCGGCGGGACCTTGTTCCACGATGAAGTGCGGCGCGCACCAAAAGTTGGCCTGGTCTGGGACCAGCGCGCGGAGCTGACCTTCGCTGGATTCCCCAAATTCCGCCGCACTAGCCAGGTGATGGGAGGTTCGATTTTCGACGACATGCAAAAGCGTGAGCTTGGACTGATGCTCCTGGGCCAAGGAAATGGCGAGCGGAGCGGCAGCCAGGGATGCCGGGCCAAAATCAGTGGCGTAGAGAATAGCCGCGATCCTTCCATGGACGATGTCTTGAGCCAACGCGCGAGGCCCGACGGTAAGAACCGGGCAACGAGCATGGCGGAGAATTTCTTCAGCTTGCGAACCTAACAGGGCTTTGCCGATGCCGGTTCTGCCTCGGGTACCAATGACGATGAGATCGATGTGATGGGTTTCGATGGCCGCAGCTAAAGCGGGCCAAACGCTGCCTTCGCCTTGCAAAATTTCGGGAGTGATTCCCGGGAAGTCGCGCTTCACCACATCGCGAAGGCATTGCGTTTCCATGTCGCGAGTCGTTTGCAGGGTCTGCCACATTTCTGGAGGCAGCGCGTAATTGGCGGGTTCATGAACGTGGAGGGCGTAGAGCTGAGCGCCGAAGGTCTTTGCGAGAGCCGCGGCATACGGCATGGCGGAGTTGGCGGCCGAAGAAAAATCCGTGGCGAACAAGATATTGCGAAAACTGACGCGTTGTTTCGTTTGAGTTGCCGGCATGTTGCACCTCTCACCACAAAACTAAACCTTAGCTAAGTGGAATGCGGTGCCGGCGGTCACGCCGCGGGGTGTCCCAGGTCACAGAGGGTCGAGAAAGCGTCGTATAATGCCGCGATATGAAGACGCCCTACGGGCTGCGGGTGATCGAAAGTTGCCTGGCGTGCCCGGTGCTGAAAGACCGAGTGTTCTGTGACCTCCCGCGGGCAGCGCTAACGGGCTTGGATGCAATTTCCTCGCCAGCGACGTATCCGCGAGGAAGTGTGTTATTTGTGGAAGGCCAGCAGCCCCGTGGCGTGTTCATTCTTTGCAACGGGCGCGTCAAACTTTTCGGGGCTTCGGCGACCGGAAAGGCGGTAATTTTCCGCATCGCAGAATCAGGAGAAATTATCGGTTTGCCGAGCACACTGTCGGCGAAGCCATATGAAGTTACCGCCGAAGCGCTGGAGCCCACGCAGGCGAACTATATAAGTCGCGCGGATTTTCTAGCGTTCTTGCGGGAACACGGCGATACGGCGTTGCGGGTGGCGGAGATGCTAAGCGAGATTTATCACGCAACTTGCGAAGAGGTCCGCTACCTTGGCCTTTCGAGCTCCGCAGAAGAAAAACTGGCGCGGTTTCTCTTGAACGTAAAAGCACGAAAAAATTGCGAGGCGGGACCGAATCAGATGTCTATGACGCTGACACATGAGGAGATCGCCGAGACGATCGGGTCTTCTCGGGAGACCGTGACGCGTCTGCTTACTGCTTTTAAGCGTAAGCAGTTTATTGAGATCCACGGTTCGACGCTGGTCATCAAGAATAAAGAAGCGCTGCGGGAGTTGCTCGGAGTCTGACTCGCACCACCCGATGTAGGTAGCAGAGAGGACTCGCGAGAAGTCTCGAAGTCGGAAGCTAGACTTCGACGGAGCTGTACCGGCGCGCACTGGCACACGGACGGGAAGGTGCACGGGCCCGTCGCGCCGCCGGATAAACTAGAGTGTCTGTGCTACCAACGGCAAATTCGTTGATGGTACTTCCTGGTGATTGCCCTTGGCGGGGGGGCGAGGGTAGAATGGGGATTCGCGTCACAACTCAAATTGACAATTTAAATTAGCTTGAAGGAGTCGTTAGCCATGGCCACTGCTACCGCAACCAAGTCCGCAGCGAAGGGCGGGAGTTTTCTGCTGGAATCGGCGCTGCCGCAGGATGTGTTTACACCGGCGGACGTGACCGACGATCAGCGGCTGATTGGCCAGACGGCGGAAGAGTTTGTAATTAAGGAAGTGTTTCCGCACATCAAGGATTTGGAGAACAAGAAGCCCGGGCTGATGGCGGAGCTGGTGAAGAAGGCCGGCGAATTGGGTTTGATGGGCGGGGGAATACCGGAAGAGTACGGCGGAGCGGGGTTGGACAAGATTTCCGGCATGGTGATGACGGAAAAACTTTCGCTGTATGGCGGGTTTGCGGTGACGCATGGAGCGCACTCCGGGATTGGCACGCTGCCGATCGTGTATTTCGGGACCGAAGAGCAGAAGAAAAAATATCTGCCGAAATTAGCTACCGGCGAATTGATCGGAGCTTATTGCTTGTCCGAACCGCAAGCGGGATCGGACTCGCAGAATTCGCTGACACGCGCAGAGCTGAATCCGGAAGGCACGCATTACGTTTTGAACGGGCAGAAGATGTGGATTACCAACGGCGGATTCGCTGATATTTACATTGTGTTTGCGAAGGTGAATGGCGAGAAATTTACGGCGTTCATTGTGGAACGCGCGTTTGAAGGATGTAAGCCCGGCAATGAAGAGCACAAGATGGGGATTCACGGGAGTTCGACGACACCGGTGTTTTTGGAAAACTGCAAGGTGCCGAAGGAAAATGTGCTGCATGAGATTGGGCGCGGGCATATCGTGGCGTTCAACATTTTGAATGCGGGACGATTTACTTTGGGAGCTTCGGGCGTGGGCGCGTCGAAACATGTGCTGGCGATGGCGTCGAAGTATGCGAAGGAACGCAAAGCGTTTGGGAAGTCGATCGGCGAATTTGGGTTGCTGAAGGAAAAGCTGGCGGAGATGGCGATTCAGCTGTTCGCCGTGGAGTCAATGGTGTACCGCTCGGCGGGAAACATGGAGTTGGCGATGGCGGCGGCAGCCGGCTCTGGCGACAAAGTGAAGAACACCATGGCGGTGCTGGACGAGTACGCGATTGAGAGTTCGATTTCGAAAGTGTATGGCAGTGAGATGCTGGATTACGTGGTGGATGAGGCGGTGCAGGTTTTCGGCGGATATGGCTTTCACGAGGATTATCCTGTATGCCGCGCGTATCGCGATTCGCGCATCAACCGGATTTTCGAAGGCACCAACGAAATCAACCGCATGCTGATTATTCAGATGCTGATGAAGCGGGCGATGGGCGGGCAGTTGGCGCTGATTCCTGCGGCGATGAAGCTGGCGGAAGAAATTCTGGCAGGGCCATCGTTTGAAGAGGCGCCGGAAGGCGTGCTGGCAGAAGAAGCGCGGGTGGTCGCAAACGCGAAGAAGATGTTCCTGCAGGCGGCGGGCGGCGCCGTGCAGAAATTCCGCGAGAAGCTGGCGGAAGAGCAGGAGCTGATCGCGGCGCTTTCTAACATCGTGATGGAAATTTACGGCATGGAGTCAAGCTTACTGCGCGCGCAGAAGGCAGCGGCGGCGAAGGGCGAGGCGGCTACACAGGTGATGAGCGACGCGGCGCGAGTGTTTATCCATGATGCGATGGAACGCGTGGAGCATGAAGCGAAGCGGGCGCTGGCGGCGGTGAACGAAGGCGACATGCTGACCACGCAGATGGCGGTGCTAAAGCGATTTGGGAAGAGGGCACCAGTGGACACGATCGCGCTGCGGCGGAATGTGGCGGCGGCGGTGCAGGCGCAGGATAAGTATCCGTTCGAAGGTAGGTAAGGCGATTCTTCGCATACGGCCAGTTGATCAGAGCTGGCGTCCAGAGACAGAAGCCGAGATTAGTTTATTATTTCGCCAGCTTCCCGGTGACCAAAGGGGTCGGTCACCACCTCTACACACGATTGAGCAAGGCTGTTCTGAAGCGTCGCAAAATTGATTACACTGGATAACCGGCAATAGATCATTGTTTCCAGAGGAATTGCGATGCCACGTAAGTTGTTGGTGATGATCTTTTGCGTCGTGGTAGCCCTGCATGTGGGGCTGGCTACGATTTTCAAAACCTGGCCGTATACCCCACTATTTTCGAATGCGCTGCAGATTCTGTCGAGTTTCCTGGCTATGGCGGCTTGTTTTAGCGCGCGCAAAAGGAGCCGGGGACTGGCGCATCGTTTTTGGTTGCTGGTGGGATGCGGGTTCGCGATCTGGGGCATTTCCAACTTTTTCTGGGCGTACTACGAAGTGGCGCTGCACATGGAGCCGCCGTCCGGCTCGTTGGTACGCTTCCTATTCGATCTACAAGGCGCCTTTTTTGCGATGGCGTTGCTGTTGGAAGAGAACGAAAACTCCACCTTCGCACTGCTGGAATCGATCGCCGATTTTACGCAGATGGTGATCGTGTTTACGCTGGTGTACATCGGACTGTATTACATCCCGTCGCTACAACTGGACTCGCACCAGGCGCTGCGACTCGAAACGATGGTGGAGGTAGGGGAAAACTGCACGCTTATCGCGCTAGCGCTGTTTCAGTGCGTGCGAACCCGCCTGAAGCAAACACGGATATTGTTTAGCGGCCTGGCCTTATATCTGACGCTAGACATGATCGGCGCGGCGATTTCCGAGTATCACGAAAAGATTCAAGACTCGCCGACGGGCAACATTTACGATTTGTGCTGGACGATTCCGCTATTGCTGACCGCGATATGGGCCGCCGGCTGGCAGCCAAGCAAGGAAACTTCGCGAAGAGCGGCGGAAAAATCCAGAACCTTCTCACAATTGATAATGAACAACGCGACGTACGCGTTGGCGCCGCTGATCGTTCTGGTGCAGGTGGCAGAGTTGCCGGCGGGATGGCGGTTGTTTCGGTACTCGCTGTTGGCAGGATCGATCATTTGTTATGCGGTGCGGTTGTGTATCAGCCAATTCCGGGAATCACAGAGTGGGGAGACGGTGCGACGGCACGCGCTGGCTATGGATTCCGCGGTGGACGGTATGGGTATCGTGGGGAATGGCGGCATATTCATTTATGCGAATACGGCATTCGGTCGGATGATGGGCCACAGCGGGCCGGAAGCGATTGTTGGGAAGTATTGGCGACAAATTGTAGATTCGCGGGATTCCGAGAGCGTGGAAGCGCAGATCCGCGACGCGTTACGAGCGAACGGAAAGTGGTTTGGTCCGATGACCATTCATCAGCCGGATGGCTCGGAGCTGCCCATCGAAATGGCAGTAACGATGTTGCCGGACGGCGGCACCGTATGCGTGGGCCGCGATATTTCGGACCGCCGCAAAGCGGAGCTGGCGCGAATCAGCGCGGAGTTCAGGTATCAGACGCTGGTAGAGCAAGTGGCGGCGATCAGCTACGTGGCGGAATTGGGAATTAACGGGAAATGGTTGTACGTGAGCCCGCAGGTGGAAAATATTTTTGGATATTCCGCGGCGGAATGGATGGTGGAGTCAGAAAACTGGATCCGGCATATTCCCGCGGAGGACCATACGGTAATTGTGGCGGCGGAAGAGGCGTGCAGACGAGGCGCACCGTTTCAAGCGGAATACCGGGTGATGCGGAAAGACGGTAAAACGGTATGGGTCAGCGATACCGGAGTGGTGGTAAAAAATCAAGATAGCCAACCGTTGATGGAAGGAATTATTGTCGACATTACGGAGCGGAAACAGCATGAAAATCAATCGCAGCAATCGCGGCGGATGGAAGCAGTGGGACGGCTGGCGGGCGGAATTGCGCACGACTTTAATAATCTGCTAACGATCATCAAGGGCTATGCGGAGCTGGCGCTGAACCGGACGGGCTTGCCAGCGGGGGTGGTGGCGGACGTAACGCAGATTTCCGGGGCAGCAGAACGCGCGGCGGCGCTGGTGCGACAACTGCTGGCGTTCAGCCGAAGACAGGTGCTGCAACCGAAGGCCATCGATGTGAACAGCATCGTAGTGGGGCTGGATAAATTGCTGCGGCGATTGATCGACGAAAATATCGAGATGCGGACGATATGCGGAGAAAACCTGGGCACGGTGAAAGCCGATCCAGCGCAGATCGAACAGGTGGTGATGAATCTGGTGGTCAACGCGCGCGATGCGATGCCGCGCGGCGGAACGCTGACAGTGGAGACGATCACGGTGGACCTGGATGCAGGTTACGCGGACGAGCACGTAACGGTGAAGCCCGGGAAGTACGTGATGCTGGCCGTTTCTGACACTGGCGTGGGGATCGATAGCGAAGCGCAGGCGCACATCTTTGAGCCGTTTTATACCACCAAGGGCGCGGGACGCGGCACCGGACTGGGACTTTCCACGGTATACGGAATCGTGAAGCAGAGTGGCGGCTACATCTGGGTGTATAGCGAGGTTAATCGCGGGACCACCTTCAAGTTGTATTTGCCGTGCGTGGAAGAAACGGTATCGCGGGAAAGCGGCGCGATAAAGGATGGCGAAGTACCGCATGGCACCGAGACGATTTTATTGGTAGAGGATGAAGACGCGGTACGCGAGCTGGCAAAAACCGTGCTGGAATCGCAAGGCTATGCGGTGGTGGAAGCCATGAGCGCGGAAGAGGCCGAAAAACTGGCCAGCAGCAGGCGCGACAAGAAAATCGATCTACTGCTGACCGACGTGGTGATGCCGGCGATGAGCGGGCGAGAATTGGCACGACGAATCAGCGCGCAAAGGCCGCAGACGCGGGTACTGTTCATGTCTGGCTATACCGACAATGTGATCGCGCAGGGTGGCGTACTGGAAGCCGGCGTATCGTTCCTGCAAAAACCTTTTAGCCCCCGCGCACTGGCAGCGAAGGTGCGCGAGGTGCTGGATACGCCCGTAGTTACGAATTAAACGAGATTCCTTCCAATGGTTATCCATGCTGATTACTTCCCCAATTGTTTGGTTCTAGTCTTCGCCCAAATCAGACAACCGGAAAACCGTTCACTTGGATGCGGACAGTTGGTGGCCGAGAGCCTGGCGCGCAACGTCGAAGGTGCCGAGGCGGCCGCTGGCAGCGTCACGAATGACAAATCTTACGCGATCGGTCCTGGGCGGCAGCGGAGTGTTTACGACAAACAGGACACGGCCGTTCGTGGAATTCTCAAAATCATTTTTGGTGACGAGAATTTCCATTTCCTTCACTTTATAGGCCAGCACGGCGTCTTTCCCCGAGACTTCCGCGGTAACCAAGGTAATTTCCGCGCGCTGGTCGCCGTTGGACTGACGATTCCAGGAAACGGTGTCGCGATCGAGGCTTACGGAAAAACGCGCGGAGGGCGGCGGTGCGAACAGAACCTTGCCAACGGCGTCAAACTGCACGCTGGCAAACGGCAGAGGGCTGGTGACTGCACGAGAGAGG
Organism: uncultured Acidobacteriota bacterium; assembly: GCA_963838265.1. Classification (GTDB taxonomy): domain Bacteria; phylum Acidobacteriota; class Terriglobia; order Acidiferrales; family UBA7541; genus Acidiferrum. The sequence goes on along the minus strand of CAWIQN010000010.1, from coordinate 72,276 downwards.
GCAAAATCCAATTCTTTCTTAGAGGCCCCGAAGCCTTCATCGATGGCGTAATAACCCTGCTGGGTGGTGGCGATAAGTTCAGGCGGCGTGACTTGCACGCGAATCTTGCGGAACTTGCCATCGAAGGCGGAATTCTTAGGATAGTAGGCGAGGGTGTAATAGGTTGCGCTGCTGATTACGGCGTTGGCAATGGCGACGTCGATGTCGTTGCGCAGGCGATAGATTTTGCCGCCGGTGGCGGGCGCCAGTCCTTCAAAGATGAGTTCCGAAGGAGTATTGGCGGCGCTCTGCGAGACGACGGTTGAGCCAAGACTAGCGACGAAGTCTTCATCCGCGACCGGCAAACCCTTGGGATCGATGGTGTACATCGTAGTCCGCGTCTCCTGGAGCCAATTCGCGGTGTACTGCACGTAGCTGAGGAAACGCTCGCGATCGACGAGGGGCACGTTGTAGGCAGAAAGAATCGGAAATCCGGTACCGACCCAGATGACGTTTTTGCGGCTTGCTCGGTCGGCGCTGGAAAGAGCAATTTCGTCGAGCGCCAGCAGCGAAGTAAGCATAAGGTCGGCGGAGCCTTGCATGCCTCCAGTGTTCGAATGCGAAGGCAGCTCCAAATCTATTTTTTTGGTTTTTTCAACGAGGAGTGCGGTGTTTTGCGTTGGACCGGCAATTTTTTGCAGGCGCCTCTTGGTCAAGACCATGACGGCGGTGGGATTTGGAAGCGTGGCGGGCTGCTTATTCAAGAATTTTAAGAGCATCTGCCATGCGAAGGACATGTCTTCGGAAGTGGTATTTAGTTCGTCCAGGACAATGATGGTTTCCGGACGATCGGCTTCCCCGCGCTTGTCCTCATGGTTGGCGGAGGTAGGATCGGCGCTAGAAGGATTGGCAGAGCCGGCGTTGAAATGCGCGGCGGGCGTTTCAAAATTGGCGATTCTCTGCGGCTGGCCGTCTTCGAGGACGGTGAAGTCATCCTTGTGCAGACCGGTCACGGGATTTCCGGCATGATCGGTGACCACGACATCTAACATTACGAGGCGGGAGTGGCTGCGCAGCGCTGGTTCTTCCTGTTCGGGCGGAACTTGCCTTGATCTTTGCGCTTCCGAAGGTACTGGCATGGCTGCGCCGAGTACGACGGAAGCGACGACGATAAAGGTCGCAAGGATGGCGACAGTCGAGTGCGGTGCGCGACGCGTGCGTTCTGCGACGTCGTGGGATGCGGAGCGGATGAACGAGGCCATTGTTGTACCTCTCGAGTGCTACCCCGGTTGAAGCCATGGGGTGAATTCTACGACGAGTTGGGTAACGTCACTTGCTTTTAGTTCAAGCCCATAACTCCCATGACTTTTATGACTTTCATAACTTGGGACGACGCACGAGCTTCCGAGGGGTACAACACATTCCATCCAGTATCGTTCAAGGCTTCGGGTCGGCCGCCGGAGGCTGCGCCTCTTTTGGCTTGCTGATAGAGGAAAGCGTTTCCACGTTGAACCTTTTGTAGTCCGAATATTTGGTCACTTCATTGACCTTGAAGCCTTTGACCAAGAGGACGCGGACGCCGACGTGCGCTTCGAGGTAGGTAGGCAACCATACTTCATCGTTGATGAATTGCTGTTCCATGACAAAGCTGGTGCCTTTCTGGAGGTTGGCGACCAGCCCACCTGCAAACTTCATGTCGCCGACGAAATAGGCTTCGAGGCGCGCCACATCGTGGGCCTTTTCGTCAATCCACACCACGCCGGCCAGCTTTTGCACTACTCTTTCTTCGAGTTTATGAGCCTTGAAATCTGGATTGGGCTCGAAGTCAAAAACCAGAACGTCCTCACCGCGAAATCTTTCCCGGCGGGGATTCACAAACTGGGAAACGCGGAGAAATATTTCGATGCCCGGATCTTCGGAATCGGAGTCTTTGCCTTCCTCTTTCTGTTTTTCTTCCTTGGCGTCTTTCTTGGATTGTCGCCTTTGGATTTCCTGGATTTCTTTTTGCGTCTTCTCGTTCTCTTTTTGCTGCTCGTCCCCGCTGAGCGGCTGGCCATCTTTCTTTACCAGCGTGGAGATTTCGTCGCCATCCAGATAGAAGAAGGTGTATTCCTTCACTTCGCGTTTTTTTATGCGGCCGTCGCTCTCGTATTCGGTTTCATCGTCGACACGCGTTCCCGCGTAGTTTTCCTTGATCTTGTCGATGGCTTTCTGGTGATCGTCAATTTCCTTAAACAGCGCTTTCAGGTCGGGGAGCTGGACCTGGGCTTTTTTGGGGAAGTCGAAAACGCGCTCACCGACTGTGCCGTTGACGGAGGCCCGCGTCAGCGTGATGTTGTACACGGCGTTGCCGCGATGTAATTCCAGAGTATGTGGAAGTTTCACGCCGTCTTCGGCGCGGTAGTCCGAATAGATGCGCTCTTCGGTTAGGCCATCGAGTGGCGCGGATTCTTTGACGAGCAGGTGCGACTGGGCGTCGAAGAACAGTTCGCGTTTCAAGCCGGTGACGGTGGTCAGCTCCACTTGCAAAGTATCTTTGCCGCGTACTTCGGCACGGCCAATGTACACCGCCGCGATTTTGGCTTTCTTCAGGTCTAGTAGCCGCGAGTTGTAAAACTGTGATGCAGCTTCCAGTTGGGCACTGGACGCGCCAAGGAGAGTAGAGGCCTCGCCACCGGAATCCTGATGCCACGCGGATTTTCCGTTGTAGGCCTCGATGACGGGCTTACTATCCACGATGAGCTCCGAATAGTAGCGGTTCGGAGCTTTCAGGTAGAAGGTGAAGGTGCCTGGGACGCTTTCCTGGGCCGGAAACGTGCCTTCGAGTGCAATAGTTTGTATTTTGCTTAGAACCTTGCGGCCACCTGCTGCTTTAACGTATTGGCCGAGGATTTTTTCTGGATCTTGGGCGTGGGCGGCGGAACAGAAAAGGAAGCTTAAGGACAATAAGATTAGAGGAATGCTGGTGATGGGGGGACGGGTGTGCATTTGCGCCTGCCTTATAAACGCAGGAGGGCGCGAAAAGTTTCATATGTCGGGAAAAGCCGCAGGGCTCAGAAGCAAACGCCCTGCGCTTGTATCTTGGGTTTGCGAGAGACTAGCCACAGAGGCGAGTCGCTCTGGCGGAGAGGCCGTCCTGCGCTGAGGCCCGAGGGAAACTTCGTGAGCCTGTTTTGTAGATCGGCCCCCCGCCCTAATTTCCGAAAACTGAAGAGAATCACAGGCCGTTGCGAGCCTGCATTTACAAGCTCAGTTGGAAATAGCGCAGGGTCGGGGAGCCAGAGCCACAGCCTACTGCAAGGAGGCGTGATGGACAAGATGGTGCCATGCGGCATGGAAGTGAGTGCCCGGGAATTGTTGGTGGCGCTGCTGGGCGAAAAGGAACAGGTGGTGTTGCGACGTTTCGCCAACACCGTAGCCGGACAGCAGCACTTGCTGCAGACCCTCACCCGCGGGGGGCAGCGGGTGAGGGTCTGTCTGGAGGCCACGGGGGTTTATGGGCTGGACGTGGCGTTGCTGCTCAGCGCGCACGAACAGCTGGAAGTGGTGGTGGCGAATCCGCGCGCGGTGCGGCATTTTGCGCAAGCCCTGATGCGGCGCAGCAAGAGCGATCCACTGGATGCGCTGGTGTTGTGGGAGTTCGCGCAGCGCATGCCCTGCAGGCCGTGGGTGCGGCCGGAGAAAAATACTTTGGTGCTGTGGGCCATTGCGCGGCGCCTGGAAGCGCTGACCAAGCAGCGTACCGCGGAGAAAAATCGCGCGCACGCGGCGGGAGTTTCGCAGGCCATTCCGCCGTGTGTGCGCCGCAGCATTGCGCGGACCTTGCGGGCTTTGCAACGCGAAATACAGCAACTGCGCTCGGAAGCCTTGGCGTGTATCGCCAACACCGCGCAGTTGCAGGCGCGTTACCTGCAACTGCGCAGCGTGCCCGGCATCGGAACGGTCAGCGCCATTCAAGTGCTGGCCGAATTGCTCATGCTGCCCGCCGATCGCGATGTGCGGCAGTGGGTGGCCTACGCCGGGCTGGATCCGCGCGAGTACAGTTCCGGAACTTCGCTGCGCAAATACCCGCGCATCAGCAAAGTGGGCAATCGCCACTTGCGGCACGCTCTGTACATGCCGGCGCTGGTGGCTAGCCGACACGAACCACATCTGCGAGCGTTCTACGAGCAGCTGCTGGCGCGCGGAAAAAAGAAGCGTCCGGCGCTGATCGCCGTGGCGCGTAAACTGTTGCATGCCATCTACGGGATGTTCCGCTCCGGTCAGGACTATGACGGCGCGCGCGTTTACCGCCTGACGCTCCCGCAGCCCGTGCTCCTCTCACAAATCGCTTGAAATCTAAGAGAGAATCTACAGGTTTTCGGCGCGATTGCAGAGGTGCGCCCCCTCGGATGTTTTTAGTTGCCCTTAGGGCGGTTCTTGTATTTTTCGTAGAGGCGCAGGTGCTTGTTGTCCATGGAAGTTAACTGACCGCGAATGAAGAGATAGCGGACGTCGGTGGTTAATTCCAGAGGGTCGCCATTGGTGACGATCAGATTCGCGGCTTTGCCATTTTCCAGCGTGCCCAACTGATCAGCGAGGCCAAAGATTTGCGCGGGATAGATAGTGACCGCCTTGAGAGCTTCGTCGTATGGGAGGCCATAGGCAACAGCGTTGGCGGCGTTCTGGCCCAGGCGTCTGGCGAAGGAATTATCGAAGCTGGCGAAGGCAAACTTGACGCCTGCTGCGGCGAGCTCAGCAGGTTGCGTGAGCGGACGATCGTAGGGGTCATCTCGTTCGAGTGGTTCGGCGAGCACCGGGCGCAGGATGACCGGGACATTTTTCGAACGGAGCAAGTCCTTGACCTTGTAGGCTTCCGCGCCGCCGGCGAGGATCATCTTGAGTTTTTGTTTGTCGCAGAATTCGACGGCGTTACGAATATCGCGGGCCTGGTCGGCAAAGAGCAGCACGGGTAATTGGCCACGCACGACGGGGACCAGCGCCGCGAGTCGCACGTCGGCGTTGTAGTCGGCTGGGCCGGCGTGCCCCAGAGCTTGCGCGTAGTGGCGTGCGCGTTCGAGCCAATCGGCAAGCTCGTTGACGTGTTTGTCGTATTCCGTCTTGGCTTCGCCGTATGGCTTTTCCTTCACCGTGAAGGTAGTGAAATCGAAAGAGCGCGTTTCGATCGAAGGCCAATTGATGACCATCGCGGCGCTCTTTTTGATGAGCATTTCGTTGATGGTCCAACCGGAAAGGTTGATGGCCGAGGCCTGACCACCGAGGAGGCCTGACGAGCCGAAGGAGTCCATGCCGCCGCTGGCGGGCACGGCGAGAACTTCGGTGATGCCCGCGGCACGGGTAACAGTGATGTGTTCGCTGGACGGCAGAATTGCGGTGGCGGCGATGACGTCGGGATTGAAGTCGCCAGTCTCGGTTTCGTCCACGGTGGCGCTGACGGCGCCGATTTCGCGCAATCCCATTTGCGTGATGGAGTCGAAGAGACCCGGATAGATTTGCAAGCCATGGCCGTCGATGACCTGGGCATCGGCGGGGACTTGGATGCCGACCCCGACGGCAAAGATCTTGCCATCGCGGATCACCACGGTGCCATCCTCAATGGGCGCGCCGGCGAGCGTGAATACCTTCGCGTGGGTGATGGCGTAGGCGGCGGGAGGCGTTGCTACTCCCGATGGTTGCTGCGATTGTGCTGCGGCGGTGAACAGCAAGCCGCAGAACAAAGAGCAAACGATTCCTGCGCGGATAACGCCTAGAACGCGCTTCACAGGCCACCTCCGGCAACTGCGGCGGCTTGCGGCGGTTTAGGTTTGTCAGGTGCGGAGTCCGTAGGTTTCTTGTCCTCAGGCTTCTGAGCATCAGGTGACGGAGCGGGTGTTTTCGCGGCGTCCGGCTTGCTCGCGTCGGGCTTGGCTGCGTCCGACTTGGCCGCCGGTTTTTTGCCGATTTCAACGGTAGCGTCCGGCTTTTTCTCGCCGGCCTTCTTTTCTTTCTCGAGCAGCGCCTTTTTCTCTTTTTCCAGATTGGCGCGGCCGGCGATATCGCGCTGGCGATCAAAGTACACGCGCCCGTCGATGAGCGTTTTTTGGACCACGGCATAAGCGCTCATTGGGTCATGGTTGTAAATCACCAGGTCCGCGTCCTTGCCAGTGTCGATGGAGCCGACGCGTTGGTCAATGCCGAGCTGAATCGCCGGATTGATGGTAACCATCTTGAGCGCATCGTCGTGGGACATGCCGCCATACTTCATGGACTTAGCCGCTTCTTGATTGAGGTGCGTAGCTTCTTCGGCGTCATCGGAATTGATGGAGACGAGCACACCGCGCTGCGTCATGAGCGCCGCGTTGTAAGGAATGGCGTCGAAGGCTTCCACTTTGTAGGACCACCAATCAGAAAATGTGGAAGCTCCCGCGCCGGAGGCGGCGATTTCGTCGGCGACCTTGTAGCCTTCGAGGACGTGCTGCAAAGTGCGAACCTTGAAGCCGAACTCCTTGGCCACCCGCAGGAGCATCAGGATTTCGTCTTCGCGATAGCAGTGCGCGTGAACGTAGCGCTTCCCTTCCAGGACTTCAACGAGAGGTTCGAGGCGAAGATCGCGACGCGGTGCAATGGCGGTCTTGTCGCCGGCGGCCACGCGTTTGCTGTAGTCCGCCCAGGTGCGCTGATAGTCGCGGGCTTCTGTGAACGCGCCGCGAATAGTTTCTTCCACGCCCATGCGCGTGGCGGGATACCGCTTGGGCTGGCCGGGAAAGCTAAAGTTGGAGCGCTTAGGATTTTCGCCAAGGGCAAATTTGATGCCGGGCAGCGCGCCTTCAAACGGCAGCTTGGCGGCGGGCTGACCCCAGCGCAACTTGATGACCACGGTTTGGCCGCCGATGGAATTTGCGGAGCCGTGAAGAATGTTGGCGCTCGTTACGCCGCCCGCCAGGTCGCGATAAATACTGATGTCGTCGGGATTTAAGACCTCCGCGATATTCGCGATGGAGGAAACCGAAATGCTGCCTTCGTTCACGCTGCCGTCGACCGCGATATGCGAATGGCAGTCGACGATGCCGGGCATCACGAATTGGCCGGCGCCGTCAATCACTTGCGCGTCTTTCGGCGCATGAACGGACTGCCCAACCTCGGCGATTTTCCCATTCACAATGAGGATGGAGCCGTGTTCGATGGTGCCGTGAGAAACGGTGAGAATGGTGGCGTTCTGAATGACGATGGCGGACGGCGCAGGAGGAACGTCCGCGGGGGGAACGCCGGCGGGCGTCGCGGCGCGGACAGTGAACGCGGAGGCCAGCACGAGAAATACTACGGGGAGCAATACCCGGAACCGGTTCATCGAACGTCTCCTTGAAGCTGTTGCGCCGATTGCGCGCTCTCGCGTATCACCGCGGATGATGTGTTGGGCTTGGTGCCGGTGAAGTCGGTAGAGAAGCCCAGGCCGCTCACGCTCAGCAAACCTTTCAATGCGGAATTTTCAAAGGTGCCAGAGAAGACGACGTCGACTGGGTTGCCTTCGATGGGAATGTTGATGGTGAAACTGAATTTTTCCGCGCTGAGGTACCCGCTGATGATGGTCGCGGTGCCGCGCGTACTGGTCACCGTGCCGGAGATAGTGCCGTCGGCAGACATGGTAAGGTCCGCAGTGGACCCCTCTGTACCTTGGGGCGTGGTGTAGGCCAGCTTCCACTTCCCAGTAATGTCGCCTTTCGGCGGATCGGTGGGTCGATCGGGCTCGCGGGGCTCAAATCTGCGGCCATCGACGAAGATGATTTTGATTTTGGTTTTTTCCTCGAAAATATCGCCGTCGGTCACCACCAGGTTGGCAATTTTACCTTTTTCGATGGAGCCGGTGCGGTCAGCAACTCCGAAAATTTCCGCGGGAGAAAGCGTCATCGCACGAAGCGCGGCGTCAGGAGCTAAACCGGCGTCGATGGACTTTTTTGCGGCTTTTAGAATGTCTTTGGGAGTGGTAATGCCGCCGGAATAAAACGCGAATTTGACCCCGCTCTTCGAAAGCGCGGCGGGAGAAGACGGCGCGCGATCGCGGAAACGCAGCGTCTCAAGCGATGGCTTATCGTCCGGGTCGGCGTCCTTCTCTGCTTCTGGCCACTTGATATTCACGAGGACGGGGAGTTTTTTTGCGGCAATTTCCGGGGCGACTTCATAGGCCATTTGTCCGCCATAAATCACCCCCGTCACATTCCAGCGATCCACAAGCACCAACGAACGGCGCAACTGCACGGAATTGTTGGCGGGGATCAGCACCAGCGCATGATCCTCAAGGGCGTCGGCCAGGGCCGCGGAATTGCGGTCGTAACGGGGACGCTCGACGCCTCGCGGGTTCTTGTCATAGGCGGCTTCAGCTTTGGTAGACCAATCCGTATCGATCCACAGCTGGTGAACGTAGCCGAGCACGCCCATAAGCGAATCCGGAAAGCCGCTGCCGAAGCCGCCGAGTGGCTGTAGATTGAGCGTTATTGCCACGGGCGATTTCACCATCAGGTCACCCGGGCGATCGCCCGCAAGGTCAAGAACGGCGGCTTGGCCAGGTACAATTCCACCCTTAGGCGCGGACACTACTGTGGTAAAGCCCGCGGAACGCCACGATTCGATTCGTTTGTCCGTGAGAGCTACTTCGTCAGCGGCGTTGCGCCAGGCCGTGGTGCCGGGGCGGTCTTCGGGTCCGTTGGCGCGTTCGCCCTGCGATCTGCCGCGAGGCCCAGAGGCCTCACCGCCGCTGGGACCTGCGGTGCTCGCGGAGATCCCTACATCGGTGAAGGCGTCGAAGAGCCCAGGATAAACGGTGAGACCCTTGCCGTCGATGACCCACGCTTCATCGGGGATAGCGAGGTCTTTGCCGACTGCGGTGATCACGCCCCGAGCGATAAGAATGGTGGCGTTCTCGATGGGCGGCCCAGAGACGGGAACCACCTTGGCGCCACGAATTGCGAAATAGCGCGGCTCCCCGCCTTGCGCGTGCGTAACAGCCGGCAGAGCCGCAAGGACGAATAAAACGACGACTACAGATACAAGGGTATGCCAACCGTTCACGACGGAACGCATGCAAAACTCCTTATGCAATTTTCAGCCGATTGGAAGAGATAAAGCCCCCGGGCGTTATGGGTGTAGACGCACGACACCCGCAAGACGTTTCACCCCGATACATGCCACGACGATACAGACAAGAGTGCTGGCAATGCGATGAGAAGCGCCTATGCGTCGTCGCAAAGCGTGGTTCATTCGAAAGTGCGCTGGAATCGCGCGGGCTCAGGGCTTCTTTTTCCCAAAAAGACCACCGACACTTTTCACTGCGTTTGCCGGAGCCTGCGCACCGGCCCCGGCGGCTCCCGTGACCAGCCCACCGGCGCAACCCGCTTGCGACTTAACCATGCCCGCAGCAAGGCCGCCCGCGTCGGGAACGAACTTCGGATCGGCGGTAGTACCTTTGATCATGAACGGAATGGTGGTGCCACCTTTGCACGCGCTATTGGAGCCTTTTCCCGATACGCTGCCGAGACCGTTCGCCACCCCGGAAACGGGACTAGCCACTGCTCCGATACCGCTGGTGAGTGTCGCGGCCATCTTGAAGTCCAGATCATTCTTCGAATCGATGGTGCCGCCTCCCGCAAGGCTGCCGACCGCGGGAAGCACGGCGATGACATCGTCGGCTTTCAGGCCTTCCGGCGCCACGCGTAAGTTCGTGGTGAATTTTTCGATCTGAAGGTCTTTGCCACTCTTCAACCCAGCGAGCGATCCCACGCCGGACATTTTCGAGCCCAGATCAAACCCCGCGAGCGTGGCGCTGAATAAGCCGACGTCGCCAGTGGTCACCAGCCGATTCGTGGGCCCAGCAAGAGCGAGATTGGTGTTGATAGTCCCAGCGGTAAGTGACGCGCCGTTCGGCATGTGAATGCCAAGCGCGGGAAGAAAAGCCACCAAGTCCTGGGCCGGCATATTTTGACCAGTCACTTTTATATTTACGGTGGTACTCTCACCGGCGGTTGCATAAGTCCCAGAGAGGTGCGCCGCGGCGCTACCAATTTTCACCGTCGAAGGATTTAAAACCCCGGTGTTCTTGCCCAGATCGTATTTCGTATCAAAATCCACGGTCAACGGCACGCCGGCGGGCGAACCTCCAGCCACCAGCATGGCTTTGGACAACTTCGCGTTCCCCTTGATCTGAGCCACGCCGCTTTGCGAACCAATCGTAGCGTCCAAATCGAGCAAGCCACCGAGTCCTGCCGAGGGATCGAGGACGCCGGAGGTCGCGAGATTCATGGACGAGATATTGAGTTTGGCGTCGACCGGAGTGAGAGCCGTATCGCTCGCATCGAGCGGACCGGCGGTGCCGTCGAATTTGAATTTCCCTCCGCCGGGAAGATCCGCGCTGATTTTGACGGGAAACTTGGAGGCGCTGGAGACGTTTGACGCGGAAACGTCCACGTGATCATAGGTGCTGCGCTTCTGAGAATTGGTGTTGCCGATGATGATGACACCATCCTTAAGATCCAATTGTTTGACGGCTACGTCAGCTCCCGGTGCGGCAGATTTCGCCGGGGCGGAGTTGGGGGCGGGAGCGCTGGCAGCGCCACCTAGCGAGGAATAGTTCCACTTACCCGCGGCATTACGCAGCAGGGTGACTTTCGGCTCCACAATGGTGACACCCGTGACATTCAGCGATTTCGAAAAGATCAGCGGCATAATCTCGACGCCAACCTTCAGCGACTTGGCCGTAAGGAACGGCGTGGGGCTGAATTTGGGATCATCGCCAATGGAAAGATTTTCCGCGGAAAGGGAGCCGCCGATAAGCGAGAAGCTCAAATTGCCAAGTTCCACTTTGCGGCCGAGCGCGGCGCCGACTTTCTCCTCAATGGTGGGCCGGAACTGATTCACCGGAACAAGATAGGGCAGGATCACCAGAAGCACGATAACAACAGCAATCACGATGAGGACTATGCGGACTTTTCGGCTCATGACGACCTCCTATCGGCTCCTATTGGCGGGACCGGGGCGCAACTTTCTAAGCGCAGAGGCGAGATGATAGCACATAGAAAGGTGGACAGCAGGCGCACTTGGGCGTGACCTGCTAATGCTAGAGGATGGAGGTGTGTTTCGCGAAAAGGAGGTATAAAATTGGCGGCAATCGCAGTTCCATGGGCGGCTGCGGAGGAGGCATACATGTCACATTCACGACCACATTCAAAATTATATTTCAGCCTTAGACTAGCGATTGCGACGGGCGCGCTCGTCGCAGGCGTTGCTGCAGGACCTACCTCTTTTTTGACCGTACAACGGCCGGTGCAGACCACTCCGCAGCCCGTGGCTTCACCGAATGCCCCAAATCCGAGTTATCCGCAAGGCATGAATGGCCCCGGCGCCAAAGAGCCCGATGCCAAGACGCTGGATAAACAAAACCAGGCGGAAGTGAAGGCCGAGGTCGAAAAGCTCTATGCGCTAGTTTTTGAGCTGCGGGAAACAATGAAGCAGACGGACAGCAATTCGACATTGTCGGTGACGGTAGTAAAGAAGGCGCAGCAGATTGAAAAGCTGGCGAAGGAGATCAAGGATCGCGCCAAGAACTGACAATCCGACGGGCCTGAAAATTACGGCGTCAGTCTGACCATAACGACGCCGTGCGGCGGCATCACAGCGCTGAACTCACTGGTAAGCTTTCCCAAGTCCTTTTCATCCACAGATCACGCACGCTGGCTGGCAGATGCCCCGGGTAGCCTACTTCTTCCCAGTGGAATGAGACGTCAACTTTGGCCTCGCCGCGGTTTAAAAGCACCACCGCGCGGCTCCCATCGGCCATCTGCTTGGCCCAGACTTCCGTGGTGGCGTCCTTGCGGACGCGTCGCCCTTGCATGCCCATACGGTCTTGATTGACGGCAATCACTTCGCTGTTGGTCAGAATCTCTTTGATATCCGGCGGCATGTTGCGAATGTCGTTTCCCGCGATAAGTGGCGCGGCCAGCAGGCACCATAGGCTAAAATGCGCGCGATATTCCGTGGCGCTCATTCCGCCGTTGCCGACCTCCAGCATGTCCGGATCGTTCCAGTGCCCCGGGCCGGCGTAGGTTTCAAGACCGTCTTGCAGGTCGAGGATCCTGAGGACACCCATGGAATATTCCTTCTTGCAGTCCCAGCAATCGGTGATATCTCCCGTAGTGCGCCACAGGTTTCCGACGTCCTGGGCCCAGAGCCAAGGCTTACTGGTCCCCCATTCGCATAGACTGAACACGATGGGCCGACCACTCGCGGCCAGCGCATCGCGCATGGTGGTGTAAGCGGCTTGCGCGTCTTCCTTTCCGGATTTGCACCAATCGTATTTCAAGTAGTCGACGCCCCACGCCGCGTACTGCGCGGCGTCCTGATACTCATGGCCGCGGCTACCGGGACGGCCAGCGCAGGTCTCCGTGCCGGCGTCGGAATAGATGCCGAATTTCAAGCCTTGTGCGTGGATGTAATCGGCGAGCGCCTTCATTCCCGAAGGGAAGCGCTTGGCGTCTGCGACGATATCGCCCTGGGCGTCGCGGCCTACCTGCCAGCAGTCGTCGATGATTACGTACTGATAGCCGGCATCGCGCATGCCGCTGCTGACGATGGCGTCGGCCATGGATTTAATCAGCGGCTCGCTGACGTCGCAGCCAAATTTATTCCAGCTGTTCCATCCCATCGGAGGCGTCAATGCGAGCTTGCCATCCCCGGCGCAAGTCACCGCGGGCGAGAACATCGAAAAACAAATAGTAGAGAGTATGAGAAGCGAGTGGGATTTTTTCATGACAACTCCAGCGTAACTGTTACGACTCGAAAACGAGTGCACTTGCTACGGCACTTTGGATGGCCTGATGCGTTCCGCAGGCACAATTCCCTGCCCTTCCAGCACGAAATAAAATTGATCCGCCGACATGGCGGGCAACGTTTCGATTTTCCCAGATGGCCAGCGAATCTCCATGCTGTCGATTTTCTGCGCCGTTCCCAAGCCGAAATGAACGCGCACATCGTTTTGCGAAAGATAGCTGCCGCCGCTGTGAATCTCTTCGGTTTGCGTCATACCCCCAGCGACAATTTTAACGCGCGCGTTGAGCGCCAGGCGGTTGCTCTTTGTTCCGGCAAGTTCAAAGCTGACCCAGTGCGCACCGGGGACGCCGTGATTGCGCAGCAGCATGGGAGCGCCATCAATGTCGCCGATGACGACGTCCATATTGCCGTCGTTGAAAAGATCCGCGACCGCTAAGCCGCGGGAGACGCGCTTTTCTTGCAGCGCCGGGCCAGCCTGCATGCTGGCGTCGCAGAATGTTCCGTTGCGCTGATTGAGTTGCAACAGCTTCGGTTCGCGGTAGCCCGCGCCGGAGGGCAGAGTGTCTACCTGAGGGTACACGTGCCCGCTGACGGCGATCAGGTCGAGCCAGCCATCGTTATCGACATCCACAAATGCGGTGCCCCACTTGACCCAGGGCAGTGATGGCAGGGCCACGCCGGAAGGATACGAGACGTCGGTGAAATTCCAGTTACCGTCATTGCGGAACAGCAGATCGTATTCGTCGGAAAAATTGGTGACGTACAAAGACGGCCGGCCGTTGTGCGAATAGTCCCCTACAGCAATACCCATGGAAGCCTGTTCCGAGCCATCCTCGCTTACGGCGGTGCCGGATTCCAGGCCAATTTCCTTGAATTTTCCATCTCCCAAATTCTTGTAAAGAAATTTTGGCGTGGAGTCGTTGGCCACGTAGATGTCCGGCCGGCCGGAGTTATTGAAATCCGCCCAGATCACGCTCATGCCATAATAACCGTTGGGATCGCTCACGCCCGCGCTCTTCGAAACATCGGAAAAAGTGCCATCGCCATTGTTGTGAAACAACGAATCACCGGCGCCGCGCAATCCGCGCGGCCCACACTGCACATCGATGCCGCGATATTTGCAGTTGGGAGATTTTCCGAAGCCCGGCAGGTCGTTCAAGTGGAAGTCCACGTAGTTCGTGACCATCAGATCCACGAAACCGTCGCCATCATAGTCGCCGAAGGCCGCGCCGGTGGACCAGCGGCCATCCGCGACGCCGGCTTTGGCGGTCACATCGGTAAACGTGCCGTCTCCATTGTTGTGATAGAGGACGTTGCCGCCAAGGCAGGTGAGGTACAAATCGGGCCAGCCGTCATTGTCATAATCGCCTACGGCGCCGCCCATGGCGAAACAAGTAGCGTCGAGCTTGGATTTCGCAGTGACATCGGAAAACGTGCCGTCGTGATTATTGTGGTACAACACCCCGCGACTTTTCTCTCCCTTGACCGCCATTTCCACCGTGGGAGCATTTGTGAAATAAATATCCGGCCAGCCGTCGCGATCGTAATCAAAAATAATCACGCCGCCGCTCATCGATTCGACGATGTATTTTTTCGAAGGGTCGGCGGTGTGGCGAAAGGTTATGCCGCTCTTGGCGGTAATGTCTTCGAGTTGCGGCACGGGACGGCCCGCGCATTTGGTGGCCTTCGCGCCGGACGGTGGAGGTGGTGGCTCGGGATGTCCGCCTTGCGCGCGAACAATAAATGCGCCAGTGCAAATGACCAACAAGCTCAGCGCGAATCGTCCGCCGAGAAGCACCTTCACAGGTATACCGCTGGACAAAGAATGGTCATGAGTTGGGCAGCTGTGACGCTGCTTTGTCACGCTGATGGGCCTTGAGATCCTTGTAGATGTTCAATTCGCGATCCGCGTCCTCGATGCGGGACGCTTTGCGGTACGCAGCCTGCAACTGGTAATGAATATAGTCGGTTTGCGGACTGAGACGCGCGGCAATTTCTAGGTGCGAAACAGCTTCGGCAATTTGTCCGCGATCAAGCAAAATTTTCCCCAATTCATATTGCGCGTTGGCATGACTGGGATTCGCGGCAACCATCTGTTCGAACAACTCCTTGGCATCGTCGGTCTTGGATTGCTGCAGATACACGAATCCAAGATTGAATCTGGCCTCCGGGTCCGCGGGATTAATCGCCAACTCGGCCTGGAATTCGCCGGCGGCTTCCGGCCACTGCTCGGCCCGGATATAAGCCTGGCCGGCGTAGTAGTGCGCTTTAGGGAAATTGGCATCCGCTCGTAGCACGCGATGAAAAGTGGCGGCGGCGCGTGCATAGTCGCCGATTTCAATCCATAGCTGGCCCACGAGAAACAAAGTGTCATTCGGCAGGTTGGTTTTGTCCACTTCCGCGAGAACCGCAGCGGCCTGCTTTAAGTCACCAAGCTTTGCCAACGACGCCGCCCACGAGTACCCAACGGCGGGATCCTGTTGGCCACGCAAGCCCAAAGGGGTGAAAATCGTGACGGCCTCAGCATATTGATCGCTGCCAAAGAGCGCCATGCCAAGCATCGCACGCACCGGATTGTCTTCACCATTTTGCTGCAGAGCCAGCCGCAAACCCCGAATGGCTTCCGGATAGTTGGCCACGCGGAAAGCACAGACTCCAAGATTCTTCGCCAGCCCAGAGATCGCGGAATCCCAGCGCTCTGCTTCCTGGTAGTGGCCCAAGGCTTCACGATAGTTGGCGCGGATGGCCTCGGATGTTGCCAGATCGTTGAATGCCAGGCCGAGCACCGCGCGCAATCGTGCCTCCTGGGCGTCCGCGGCGGCGCGCTGCTTCTCGTTTAAATTGGAACGCGCCACGACGGATGGATCGACCGGCGCGAATGGGTCGACGCTACCAGGTAGCAGCGGAGCGGCTTCCGCTTCGTTTTTAGAACTGAGCGGCATCACGGCGGCCATGGAGCTCGCGCCCCCGGCGAGCGCGATGGACGTAACATTTTGTTGCGTATCTTCCATGGTTTTGAGTTGTAGATTGCGGGCCTTAGCGAGATAAGCTTCGCTTTCTTCCGCGCGCCCGGAATTGACGAGAATGCGCCCTAGATCGACGTAGGCGCGGCGAATCTGATAGTTGGCGCGAGCTTCATCGGTACCGGTCAGTTCAATGGCTTTGCGGAGCATCTGCTCGGCGCGTGGCATGTCGTTCCGGCCGTAGGCGTTTAGGCCCATATAGAGCCACGGCTCAGGCCAGTTCGGATTCGTTTGGCTGGCAACCTCCAGGAAGCGGTCCGACTCGTCGTACCGGCGTTCCGTGGAGTCCAAATAGCCCACCATATAGTTCGCCAGGAAATCGTGCGGATAGTACTGCAACTCTTTTTCGATTTCGGCGCGCGCCTCGGGCGTGGGCTTCCACTCGTTCAGGGAAAGGCGCGCGAGCCCCAAGAAATAATGTGCGTGCGGGGTGCGGGTATCAAGAGCGATGGCGCGCTCAAGCTCGCGGATGGCCTCCGGCATGTCGCCCGCGTCGCGATAGGCCCGGCCGAAAAGCACGTGCAGCGAGCCGCTATCGCCAAGTTCGCTCTGCATGCGTTGAAATAGTGCTGCCGCCTGGGCGCGACCCTCGTCGTTTTTGGCAGCCAGCAGGGCAATTCCCAGCGAGTATTCGGTTTCGATATCCGGGGCGAGCCGAGCGGCCCGAGACAGTGGCTCTACTGCGTTCGCATACTGTTGTTTGCCCATCCAGGCTCTGCCAAGCAAGATGTTGGCTCGCACGTTGTCTGGTTGCGCCGCCAGCGCTTTGTTGGCTTCGGCTATCGCAGCGTCGAGCTGGCCAGCCTGTATTTCGGCAATGGCCAGATCCACGTGCTGGTCGATAGTGTCCTCAAAGGCAAGGGCCCGCTGTTGCAGCTCCACAGATTGCGGGTAAGCGCCCTGCAGGAGCCTTAACTGACTCAATTCACGCAGCCCCAGAGCGATTAGGCGCTGGTTCGCCACCGCAATGGCGTGGGGATCTCCCGATGTGCGCGCGGCCTGCGCTGCGGCCATGCGCTTGACGAGCTCTGCCTGAGCCTCAGAGACGCGCGAGTCGCGAGTTTTCTGTGCAGGGCGAGTGGCGGGCGGCGACTGCGCGCCACTCGCGGGCCGTATCGACTCCCATGCGCCGAGCAGGGCAAGAGCGGAGGCTATCAGGAGAGATGTGAGCCTTCGGGTCAGGCAGCAGCTAAACAAGAAGCTATGGAAAGGCCTGTTCACAGGAATTCGGTACGAATTACGCACACTTAAAACTAAACAGCGGGGCTCGAAATTTCAAGCCCCGCTGCCAGTTGCTGACCTACGTTATCGGTTCGGTTGTTTAGAACGTGAACCTCAGAGTGTACTGAAGTTCGCGTCCGGGATGGACTTGTTGCGCTTGACCGAAGGCATTGTTCTGGCCGCCGATCTGGGAAGTAACGATATTGTTCGTCGGCGAGCAAGCGTTGAAGGAGCCATTGACTGGCTGACCGCAATTCAAGCCCGAGGCGTTGAAGCCGGTACCTTCAAGTTGGTTGCCGTAGAAGTTTGCATGGTTGAAGAGATTGAAGAAGTCCATGCTGAACTTCACGCGGAAGCGCTCTTTGATGGTCCAGTTCTTCGCCAACTGTGCATCGACATTGCGGTTGTTCGGGCCAAAACAATACCCGCGCGGGGCCGTGCCAACGGTGCCGATTTGATATCCGACGAACGTGAACGCCGCTGGATTCAAGATCTGCTTGCCGTTTTCTCCGGAGTTGCAGTTGACGCCCGATGCATCGGGCCGGTTGTTGCTATTGAAACCGGATCCCAGCAAAGAGCTGAGTTGATAGTAACCGGCAGTGCTCTGCGTGCAGGGTACCACTACGGCTCCAGGGATAACGGCGGGATTGTTGCACCCATTCGCATCACCAGCGCCGTTGGAGAATACGCTCAACGAAGCTCCACTTTCCACGTTGATGATGCTGTTGACTTCCCAGCCGCCGATGGTCTGTTGGATTAACTGGCTCTTGTTCGACAGCTTCGGCAGATAGAACACCTCGTTGGCCACGAAGATATTCGGACGGTTGATGTTGGTGTTGCCCTTGTCGAGACCAGGCTCGGCCTGATCAGTGGTCGCTTGCTGGTTGATGCTGCCCGAAGAGTTATCGAGTTCCACGTCGCCGATCGAGTGCGAGTAGGTATAAGCCACCTGGAACGTCGAGAAGTTGCTCAGCCGCCAGCGGTACAGCGCCTGGAGTGAATTGTAGGAAGCATGCCCGCTGCGCAGGAAATCGCCGATTTGGCCGAAATTGTCCGCCGGGCGCAGCGCGTTCTGGGCACCGCCATTCAGAAAAGCGGATTCCAGGAACAAGGCTTGTGGTACCGCGTTCAAGTCCTGCATGGACGTGAGGTGGATACCAGCGTTCCCAACGTAGCCCACTTGCAGGGCCATGTTGCGGGCAAGTTGCTGCTCGACGGTGACGTTCCACTGCCAGCTGTTTGG
Organism: uncultured Acidobacteriota bacterium; assembly: GCA_963838265.1. Lineage (GTDB taxonomy): Bacteria > Acidobacteriota > Terriglobia > Acidiferrales > UBA7541 > Acidiferrum. The sequence continues at coordinate 54,018 of CAWIQN010000010.1, read as the reverse complement.
CGTTACCGCACGGGGATCCTTAGCCGCGTTCGGAGATACGGCAGGATTCGCGAGCGGCGCCGGGGTTTCCAGCGTTCGCACGTCGGTGGCGTTGATCACGAAGGGAGCCGTTCTGGCCAAACCCTCGTCGATACCCACCAATTCCCGCTGGTAGAACTGCCCTACACCGGCGCGGAAAGCGGTCTTTCCGTTGCCGAAGATGTCCCAAGCGACGCCAAGCCGTGGCGCGATGTCGTGGTTGTTGTTGTTGACTAGCGCACGATTCGCTCCAGGCGTGCCGTTGGAAAGAGGCAGGGAGACACCGAGTGCCGCCAGCTGTGCTGCGGCAGTTTGGCAAGGCGTCGTGCCCGGCACAATGATTACGCCGTTGCAAGCATCAGAGGGATTCGCTGCGGCCTCCGAAGCGCTCCAGTCCGCCAAGCTAAAGGAAGCCCATTCGTTATTCGAACCATACGGTTCGCGATAGAAAGACCATCGGAAGCCGTATTGTATGGTCACGTTGCGTTTGATCTTCCAAGTGTCACCTGCATACCACTCAAAGTCATGCCAGTGCACTTGCGCCGTCTGATTAACGCTGTTTTCGCTGGTTGTAAAGAGTTCGCCCGGCAGCAAAAGATTGGTGAGCTGGTTCCCGGTCGAGACGGAAACCGCATAGGACGCCGGGTTGATGAAGGGCTGGTCGGTGCCGCCATTGTTATCTTCCACTTTGGCGTTGGTGCTGTAGTACGCGCCAACCTTCCAGATGTGGTTCCCCTGTACCTTGGAAACGTTGTCCTGTAGCGCGTACAGATCTTCGTGGTTGGTGTAGGGCGCGATATTCCAGTAGTTCTGCCCGTTGCCGTAGGGCGATACGCCGCCCCAGCCGACTTGCGGGATTGCGCCGGTCTGCTTCAGGGAAGCGGGCCATGCGGTCGGGATGGCCGCGTTGATTTGGTCCACCAGGCCCTGGCCATTCTGCACCGTAGTGATAATGGCGTTATGGCCGTATCCGAATTCCACGTCATTGACCATCGTATTGCTAAGTTGCGAGGTCAATTTACCCATCACGCTCTTCGACGGCTGGCTCCAATTCGAATCGATGACCGGGAAGATCGAATCGCCCCAGAACAAGTTTGGGTTCGGTCCTGGGCTGCTCCACGAGTCATTCGTCCAGCGGAATGTGACGCGATTCTTCGAGGTGATGTCATAGTCGCCGCGAACGTTCCATTCGTACCATTTCGGCGACGTTCTCTCCGAACTCGCCCAGTTATTGCCGGTGGTGCTGGGCGCCAAGTTCACGTTCGGCAATGGATAGTATTGACCCAACAATGTGCCCGCAGGATCGGGATTTGCAAGGCGGAATGGATTCCCCGCTGCTTGCTGCGCCACGGGTATCGTGGACACCAGCTGCGCGCTGGCTCCAGTACCAACCCACTGTCCCGGCATTGCGCCACCGCAAGCGTCTTCCGGCACTACTCCGGCCGTTGTTGCGGTCGGTGCTTTGCCGCCAAAAAATTGTGGCTGGGCAAGTGTGTTGCCCGAATTATCGAGGTTGCTGAAATTGCCGCTCTGTTCCAGCGACGAAGGCACGCAAGATGCTTCTGATACGGCGCGCACCTCGCGGTTCCACTCCTGGTTGAACCAGAAGAAGAGCTTGTTCTTAATGATCGGTCCCGCGATGTGGTAGCCCCAGTCGTTGCGGCGCAGTTCGGCTTTGCCGGTCTTATTGAAGTTCGAAAACCAATCGTTGGCGTCCAGCGCGTCGTTGCGGCCGGCATAGAAGAAACCACCGTGGAACTGATTTTCTCCCGACCGCGTCGTGATGCTGATAATCGCGCCTGAAGCCTGGCCATATTCCGGGCCATAGGCGTTGCGGATGATTTTGAACTCGGAGATGGCATCCACCGAGGGATAAACAAGAATCGTGCGGTTCGAACCGACGTCATTGTTGTTAACGCCGTCGACCAAGAACAAGTTATTGGTGTAGGGATTGCCGTTCACGGAAAAGTCGCTGCCACCCGTCAAGCCCTTGTCGCGGCCATCGAAATCGTTGGCGGTGGAAACGCCGGGTGACAAGGTCACCAGGTTCATAAAGTTCTCGCCATTCAGCGGCAATTCGCGGACCTGCGTACCGGTCACAACCTCGCCGACGGCAGCCGTCGTGGTCTGCACTTGCACGTCGCTGGCTTCGACGGTCATCGTTTCCGTGACCGCGCCGACTTGCAGCGTGGCATTCGCTTCGGTGATCGTGGAAGTGTGTACTTCCACGTTCTTGGAAACGAACTCTTTGAAGCCGGTTTGCTTGATCGTGATGTTGTACACGCCTACAGGCAACTGCGCGAAGGTGTACACACCCGACTCGCTAGTCGTGGTTGTATCCGTGGAATTATTACCCACGTTGACGTACGTCACCGAAGCACCCGCGACCGAAGCTCCGCCGGGATCGGTTACCGTACCGGTGATGGTTCCGGAATATTGCTGCGCGTGTGCAGCAAAAGGAATGACCACTGCAAGTAGCAAAAAACAAAATAGTGCGCGAGTGATCGAAAAATACCCGGTCTCGGCACCGCATTGCAAGTTACGCATCTTCATCCGCCCACCTCGATGATTTTTTCAATCCGGCATTACCAAAATTTCGATATACCCCGACCGGATTGTTCCGACTGCCGACACGCCCCGAATTACTTCTTTTGCTGCTTGGAAGAAGAAAGACAACTACCCCTTTGGACCTCGACACACGACCTAATGCGTTTCTATTAGCACCTGTATAAGGGTGCCAGCGCGGAATGTCAAGTAGAAATAATGATATTCTACAGAAAAAATATGGTTATTCTAAATCCGCTATATAGTACTGCATTTGTTGGACATAAGGACCAGTGCGTCCAATGCGTGCCCTGTGGCCAGGGTACCCGCTTCAAAGAAACCTATGCAACCCTCACGGCTTCAACGTCTTCTCGGGCAGGCGCGCAGCAGCGCCGCGCGATGGCCGCCCGCGGCAGATAATCGAACGGCACAGCCTTTCGGACTTGGAGTACACTGCGGTCGATAACGGATGCGAATGTGACCCCAAAAAAGAGTAACGGTGCGCCTCACGAAATCAAGGTAACGCTGAAGACCATCGCAGAACGCCTCGGTCTTACACCGGGGACCGTGTCCGCAGCGCTCAACAATTCCGCGGCGGCGCATTCGATTTCCGAAGCCACCAAGCAGCGAATCTTTCAGGCCGCCAAGGAACTCAATTACCGCCCAAATTATTTCGCCCGTTCCCTGCGTTTGCAACGTACCTACACGATCGGCGTGATCGCGGAAGAGATCGGCGACGCTTATGGGGCGATGGTCATCAGCGGCGTTGAAGAGTACCTGCGCAAAAATAATTACTTTTTCCTGACCGTGATTCACCGCCACGACCCGCAGTTGCTGCAAGCATATTCGCAGTTGCTTCTGGAGCGCGGCGTCGAGGGCTTTATCACCACGGACACTTCGATCCAGGAAAAACCTCCTCTGCCCACCGCGGCGGTCGCCGGCCACGAGCGCGTCGCCGGCGTCACCAACATTACGCTGGACCACAAACTCGCGGCGCGCCTGGCGTTGAAGCATCTGCTGGATCTCGGCCACGAAGAGATCGCCTTCCTGAAAGGTCACCCGGCCAGTTCGGATTCGGCCACGCGCTGGAGCGCCATCTGCGAAATCGCCGCGGAGCTCGGCATTCGCATTCGCCCGGAGCTCACGATGCAGATCGACAGCACCGTCTCAACACCGGACCTCGGTTATCCTTTTGCGAAACAGCTGCTCGAACGGCATCAGCCATTTACCGCGCTTTTTGCTTACAACGATGTGTCCGCCATCGGAGCGATCTGGGCCTTCAAAGAAGCCGGCTTGCGGGTTCCCGAGGATGTTTCCGTGGTGGGCTTCGACGACATCCCCGGCGCCGCTTATGCCAATCCCGGACTCACTACCGTGCGCCAGCCGTTGCAACGCATGGGACAAATCGCTGCGCAGTGCGTGCTCGACCAGATCGAAGGCATTGCGGAATACGTCCCGGAAATCGCCATCGAGCCGGAATTGGTGGTGCGCGCCTCCAGCGGGCCGGCAGCCTCGCCATTTGGCTCCGCGAGGCTCACCGATGTTGACAGCATCAGCAACGATTAGCGCCCACTGCTGCTCGTTTATCTCGTCATATTTTCCTGCTGAATTGATTTTGCGAACTTTTTCTTCCACACTGAGGCGTGCTCGCCGCCGCTAAGGAATCTCGAACGAATCTGTTATTGCGGCTTCTTTTTTTGGCGATGTGCGTCTTGCTCTGCGTCATTTGTGCGTTGCCAACTCTCGCGCAGCTCTCTACGGAAGATCACGTTGCCGATCCCGGGTTCTGGCCTACGCAACCCGGTGGTCCGCAAAAACTCTATACCGGCGGTGCGGTTTGTGCTTCCTGCCACGCGGGAATCGCCGCCACGCAGTTGGCCACGCCGATGGCCAACGCCGCTCTCTTTACCCGCGCGTCGGGAATCCTAAGCTCCCATCCCACACTCAAATTCACCTTCGGGCGATATCACTATCAGTTCCGGACCGATGCCCAGCAGACGCTGTATACCATTAATGACGGCGACAAAACGCTGCAATACCCGCTCGTGTGGGCGTTTGGCATCGGCCGTGTCGGCCAGTCCTATCTATTCAAAAAAGAGGATGGAAATTTTTATGAAGCGCGGGTCACTTACTTCGCGCCGCTCAAGACCCTGGATTTCACGCCTGGTCGCGCACTCTCTACGGCCAAGAATGAAGAAGAAGCTATGTATCGCAAGGTGAGCGGGGGAGAAATAGCCAAGTGTTTCGCGTGCCATACCACCGGTTCGGCGTTCGAAGGGCAGTTCAACGAAGCGACTCTGGCGCCGGGAGTGCACTGCGAGGCTTGTCACGGTCCGGGCGCCAAGCACGTCGCCGTACAGCAAACCGCGAAGCTCACAGGTGTAACTGACGCTGGTCCCGCGACGGTTTTCAACTCGGTGCAACTCAAACCTGCGGACTCCGTAGATTTTTGCGGCGCATGCCACGCCACCTTTTGGGATGTGAAGCTCGCCGGCGGGTCGGGCCCAACCACGGCACGTTCGCAACCCTATCGCTTGGAACAAAGTAAATGCTGGGGCCAGGGCGACGCGCGTCTCACTTGCATCGCGTGCCACGACCCGCACAAGCAACTTGAGACCGACAACGCCGCGTACGACGGCGCATGTCTGAAGTGTCACGTAAATGGCGCGAGCGCGAAGAAAACCGCGGACCATCCCGGCGCCGCGTGCCCAGTCAGCACGCAGAATTGCGCGTCATGCCACATGGCCAAAGTTTTCGTCCCGGAAATGCACGCGGATTTCACGGATCATCGCATCCGCATTGTGCGCGCAGGCCAGGGATATCCTGAGTGACGCATCGCGCGACTTACCCTAAATGCTGCGTAGCTAACGGCCGCATCGCAAAACAATATTTGCAAACTCCACGCGATCAAAAATCTTCGCGAATAAATGTCAGTCAACAATGCTGCACAACGCCGCGCCGCCAGCAATGCCGGAGTCCGCACCGTAATGCGCGGCCAGCAGTGGTATTTCCCTGCTGCGTGAATTCACGCAGTGCGCCGCCACGCGTTCGCGCGGCTCGGCAAAGAATGGCTGCAGCATCGCGGCCACGCCCCCGCCGATGATCATCACGTCGGGCTCCAGAAAATCCACGGTATTCCCAAGCCACACTGCGAGCAGCTCTACCGTCTCGCGCAGGACTTCGTATGCCAGCGCATCGCCCGCCAAATTCGCTTCGCCGACCATTTCGCTCGTCACCGCATCAACATTGCCGCGAGCCATCTCACGCAATACGGATACTCGAGTTGGTTGCTCGGAAAGTTTCGCGCGCGCCCGTCGCGCAATCGCCGGACCCGCCGCCAGAATTTCAATGCACCCGCGCTTCCCGCACCCGCACACCGGCCCCCGATAGTCGATGCTGACGTGCCCGCCTTCAGCGGCAGCCCCCGTGCGTCCATGATAAATGCGCCCGTCAAAAATAATGCCGGTGCCAATTCCCGTCCCAATGCAGGCGTAGAAAACATTTTTGTAACCGCGACCCGCCCCCCAGCGCACTTCCGCCAGCGCCGCGGCATTCGCGTCGTTGTCGATCTTCACCGCCACGCCGTACCGCTGCGAAATTTCCGCAGCCAAAGGAAAATTTCGCCAGCATTTCAGATTGGGGGGATTAATAACGAGCCCGGTATTGGGATCCAGCGGTCCGGGTGCACAGATGCCGATACCGCGGTTCGCTTCGCGCGCGTTGGCATTCGCGGCAAACAACGCATCGATAGCACCCGTTACCGACGCGAGTCCGGCCACCGCATCGCCGTCGGCAGCCATCGGTTTGCGCAAATTGGCGACAATCTCACCCCGCGAATTCACCAAGCCCGCGGCGACTTTTGTGCCGCCAACGTCGACGCCGACAAATAAACTCTCTGCTGTCGCCTGAAGGGTCATCTTCTTACGTCCCGCGACCGAAGCTTAGCTCGCAGCGGGTATCACCGGACGTGATCCTCGGAACGCATAGTAAGCGATGTAGATGTAGCAGAGCACCGGCAGGAAAAATGCATGGTGGATTCCGAAGCGATCCGCAAGCGCGCCTTGCGCCACCGGCAGGATCGCTCCGCCAACGATGGCCATCACCAGCATGCCGGAGCCATCCCCGGTGAGCGGCCCAAGTTCCGCGATGCCCAGCGTGAAAATACTGGGAAACATAATGGAGTTGAAAAAGCCCACCGCGATAATGGTCCACATCGCGACGGATCCAAACGTCAACATCGACGTGCACACCAGAAGGGCCGCCGCGATCGCCGCGATGCCAAGTACACCGCCCGTGCGGAACTTTTGCAGAATCGCCGAACCGATAAATCTACCCACCATTGCGCCGCCCCAATAATAGGCCACGTATTTTGAGGCCACCACTTCCGACAAATTACCGATGTTGGCTTGCGTAAAATAGTTGATCAAAAAGCTGCCGATAGAAACCTCGGCGCCCACGTACACAAAAATTCCCACCATTCCGAGCACCAGGTGGCGATATTTCCACAAACTGACTTTCGGTCCAGCGGCCCCGTGACGCTCCGCACCCGGCATCGCCGGCAACTTAAACATCCCGATGATCACCGCAAAGACGAGCAGCGCCGCGCCGATAATCAGATAAGGCAGCTTCACCGAAGAAGCTTCCGCGACGCGATAGTTTTGCAGAACTTGGGCGGACATCTGGGCATTCGCGGGGATGTCTTGCGAGCGCGCATGCAAGATCAACAGGCCGCCGATGTACGGCCCGATAGTCGTCCCCAGTGAATTGAAAGCCTGGGTCAGATTCAAACGGCTCGAAGCCGTTTCCGGTTTGCCGAGCACCGCGACGTAAGGATTCGCCGCCACTTGCAAAGCGGTGATTCCCGCCGCCAGCACCATCAACGCACCCAGAAACAGCGGATAGGAAGGCACCGTCGCGGCCGGGATAAAAAGGAACGCGCCGACTCCCATTGTCACCAAACCGCTGACCATGGTCCTTTTGTAGCCAATGGCATCAATGATCTTCGCCGCGGGGATGGAAAAAATAAAATACGCCGAAAAAAAAGCGAACTGGATGAGCATCACCTTCGCATAGCTCAAGTCGAAAATATTCTTGAGGTGCGGCACCAAAATGTCGTTCAGTACGGTTACAAATCCCCAGAAAAAAAACAGCGTGGTCACCATGGCCAGCGCGCCGGTGTAATTCTTTCCGTCGGATTGGCCGCTGTAGGCTGTCGAGCTCGTGCTGCTAATCGTAGGCATTCGGAGTGGCACTCATTCCAGAAATTAATTTTCGTGCAACCGTATGGCCCGCGTACTGCCGTGTAGTGTGCGGGGTTTCTCGCTACAGTCAATACCCAAAGTGCGCGACCGCGTCATACTGGGCAGCCGCGGCCCGGGAGATAATGCCATAACACACACTTACAATAACGATTTTGTACTTGCCTATTGCGCGCCGCGGAGTGGTATAAGAACAGGGCCGCGCATTGCTCGGCAAGGCCACGGAAAGGTTCCCGCGATGAAAATTAGCTCGCTGAGGTTGTTGCGTGTCGCATTCCTGTGTCTCGCCGTGTGCGCCGTTTGGGGGCTCCCGCTCGCGGCGCAGGATTTTTCCGGCACCCTCGTCTTCTTTGAGCCTGGATTCCCTTCCGCCGATTCCGCCAGTGCCTCTCACGAACAATTATCCGCGATGCTGCCCGGCGCGCGTTTTTCCTCCTCGGAAACCTTCGCCACGGATTTGAATTCCGCCGCAACGCGCCTCTTGGTTCTGCCGTATGGTTCGGCTTTTCCTGAGCAGGATTGGTCTGCGATTTTTTCATTCTTACAGCGCGGCGGAAACCTGCTGGTGCTCGGCGGGAAACCTTTCACGCGCGCGGCGTATCGCGACGGAAACGCTTGGAAGTTGCGCGAGTACAGCGTGCGGTTCGCACGTCAGCTTTTGATCGATCAATATTCGGACACGCCGGGCTCCGCTGGTCTCGAATTCCAGACGAATCCAGAAGTGACGTTTCATACCGCGCCATTTTCATGGAAACGCGCGTTCAGCCCCGTAATTCGTCTCAGCGCCGTGGAGCTTTACAACCGCGGCGGCGCAGCGGGTTCCATCGATGCGCGCCTCGACACACTGGCTTGGGGCGTGAAAGATGGGCGTAGACTCGCCGCGCCGCTCATCGAGATCGATCACCAACAAAATGGCTTTGATGGTAGTCGCTGGATATTTTTGTCCGCCGACTTGGGCTCCGATGTTTTCAGTGCATCGGACGGCGCGAAGTTGCTCAGCGGTCTTGCCACGCGTGCGCTGCGCGGCAGTGAAGGTTTCACGGTTCGACCCACGCTGCCGCTCTATTTGCCGGGTGAGCCCGTCGAGCTGGCTGTGGAATGGCAAGCCGCGACGCCGGCGCCACCGTCTGCCACTGTAAAGATCACGATTTTCCCGGAAGGACACCCCGCGAGTGGAACATCCAAGACGGCCGCGCTGGCCGGTTTCCAGACTTTGTTGCTGGATGCTCCGGCGAACAAAGGCTTTCATATTGTCGAAGCGAAGGTTCTCGATGGCGACAAAACTCTGGCCATCTATCACTCCGGTTTCTGGGTTCGCGATGAAGAATATTTACGCTCCGGTCCGAAATTCAGTGTGAACAGCGATTATCTGGAAATCGATGGCCATCCCCTAGCGGTCGCGGGCACCACTTACATGTCCAGCGACGTGCAGCGCCTTTATTTCGAGCATCCCAACGTCTACGTGTGGGATCGCGACCTGGCGCAAATTCATTCTGCGGGGCTAAACATGCTGCGCGCCGGCTGGTGGACCGGCTGGGACAAATTCTGCGACGAAAACGGCCAACTCTACGAGCGCACGCTTCGTACCGTCGAGGCCTACTTGATGACCGCGCGAAAATACAATTTGCCAGTGCAATTCAATTTTTTTGCGTTTCTGCCGGAGGTTCTCGGCGGCGTAAATCCGTACCTGGATCCTCAGGCGGTCCGCAAACAGCAAACGCTGGTGGCCGCGGTGGTGGCGCGTTTTCACGACGTGCCGTTTCTCGCCTGGGATCTGATCAACGAGCCCAGCTTTTCCAAGCATCTTTGGACGTTGCTACCCAATGAAGACGCCGTGGAATTGACGCGCTGGAATGACTGGCTGACCAAGCGTTATCCGGATCGCGCCGCGCTGGCGGCGGCTTGGAATGTCCTGCCCGCTTCCGCGCAAGGCACCATCGCGCTCCCGCAAGCGGTGGAATTTACTTCGCGCGGAATGTACATCGGCCACAATTCGTTGAAGGTTTATGACTACTCGCTTTTTTCACAGGAATGTTTCGCACAGTGGGTCGCCGGCATGCGGGAGAAAATTCGCGCCACTGGTTCGCAGCAACTGATCACCGTCGGTCAGGATGAAGGCGGCTTCGTGAATCGTCTCTCTCCGGCTTTCTTCGGCGCATCAGTGGACTTCACCACCAATCATTCGTGGTGGCAAAACGATTTCCTCGTGTGGGATTCGCTGGTCGCCAAGCAGCCGGGCAAAGCCATGTTGATTCAGGAAACCGGCCTGCAGCGCGAACTAAATCTGGATGAAGTCGCACGCCGCGATTTGCAGAACGAAGCGGCACTCTTCGAGCGAAAGTTCGCGGCATCCTTCATCCAAGGCTCCGGCGCAATCGAGTGGTTGTGGAACACCAATTCCTACATGACGGAAGGCAACGAGACGCCTATCGGCGCGGTGCGCACCGACGGCACAGAAAAACCGGAAGCCACGGTGATGCGCGATTTTGGGACTTTCGCCGCGACGCTCAGCCCGCACTTACGCAATCCCGTACAGCCCAGCGTAGCAATTGTTACGTCGCAGGCCGCGCAATTCTCCGCTATCGCCGATTTGCAAATCGCCGCGCAGCGCAATACTGTGCGTGCGTTGGCGTACGGCGCGCGGCTTGCGCCGTATGTGCTTGCAGAAAATCAAATCGAAAAACTCGGCTCGCCCAAGCTCGTGATATTGCCGTCTCCACAAGCGCTGACCGAGAAAGCTTGGCAAGCATTGCTGAAATATGCCGACGGCGGCGGTAATTTATTGATCACCGGACCGCTCGACCGCGACGAACACTGGCAAATCGTATCGCGCGAGGCCGCCATTGTTCCGGACGCCTCCACCGAACCGCTCACGTTTCGCCAAGCAACTTTGCGGCTGAACGATCGCGCGGTCCCGATTAACTTCGACCAAGACAAACAGAGTTGGCTGGACACTCTGCGCTTCAAGGATGGCGCCACGCTAAAGGAAATTCCGCGCGGCAAGGGGCGAATTTTCTGGGCCGCGTATCCCGTGGAACTAGCCGATAGCCTCTCGCCGGCGACCGAACTTTACACTTACGTCGCAAGCCGTGCCGGCCTAACACCGGCGTTCGAGCTGCTGTCGCCAGTGCCCAGCGGTGTTCTGGTCTACGCAACAGCATTGCAGGATTCGGTACTCTACATTCTGATTTCCGACAGCACGGATGAAGCGCTAATCGATTTGCGGGACAAGTCGACGGGCGGACACTTGAAATTCTCTCTGCCCGGTGAACATGCAGCGCTGGCCGTACTGGACCGAAAATCGGGAGCTGTCGTCGCGAAATACGGATTTTAAGCGGCGCTCCACTTGCCGGAACCTTCGACCAGAGTTACATAGCGATCGATCGGCAGATTGCTGAATCGTTCGACCGCGCCGCTGGGAAGCGGCCATTTCACGTCCACCCAATCGATTTTGTTGCGTTTGCCAATTCCGAGAACCAGCCGCGGATCGTGCGACGAAAGAAAACTGCCGCCGCCCACCTTCATGCGCGATCGCTTTAGATCCCCGGCCTGATACGTTACGCGCGCGCCCGCCGCGTCGATGTTGCATTTCTTCCCCACCAGCCGCACGCCCAGCCAGTGATTTCCCTTCCCCACGTTGTTCCGCAACAGCAGTGGCGGCAAATCATTGTTCGAGATGAGCACGTCCACCGCGCCGTCATTGTTAAAATCACCGACTGCCAATCCTCGCGCCGGAAAAGCCTTGGAGAAAACCGGACCGCTCTCCGCGCTCACATTCTTGAACATCGCTCCTTGTTTCTGAAACAACAGCAACGGCTCTTTGTAGGTGACCTCGTGGGAATACTCCTCGACGAGATCATCTGGAAAGCCATTGGCGAGAATCAAGTCCAGGTCGCCGTCATTGTCATAATCAAAAAACTTCAATCCCCAGCCGCTCATCCACCGCGTGGCCATGCCGATTCCCGTGGGCATCGCCAGGTCATCGAACGTTCCATCGCGATTGTTCTGATACAGCGAAAAAAATTCCTGATCGATGTTGGCGACGAAAAGATCCATCCAGCCGTCTTGGTTGAAATCGGCGGAGTCCACGCCCATGCCGGAGCGCGCGCGGCCGTCCGCGCTATAGGCAATATCGGCGGCCAGACCCGTCTCCTCAAAACGCCCGCCGCGATTCACGAAAAGAAAATTCGCCACGGTATCGTTGCCCACGAAAAGGTCCATCAGACCATCGTTGTTTATGTCCGTGGCCACCACGCCCCAGGCTTTGCCAAGGTGCGCGGCAATGCCGGTTTCCTTGCTCACATCCGTAAACGTCCCGTCGCCATTGTTGTGAAACAGCCAGCTGGGCCGCGGCTCAAAAATGCGCGGAATGCAATAGTGATGCGTGCCGTCGCTGTCCACGCCGCACGGAACGGACTTATCAAACTCCGCGAACTGGCAGACGAAAAGATCGAGGCGTCCATCGTTGTCGTAGTCAAACCACGCCGCGCTGGAACTCCAGCCCGCCGCGGCCACGCCGGCTTTTTCCGTAACATCTGTCAACGTGCCGTCGCCATTGTTGCGATAGAGAATGTTGCGGCCGTACTGCGTCACATATAAGTCGGGAAAGCCGTCGCCGTTGTAGTCGCCGACGGCCACGCCCATGCCATAGCCGCCGCCGGGCACTCCGGCTTTTTGCGTTACATCGGTGAATGTGCCGTCGCGATTGTTGTGATACAGCGCGTTGCGCAGCGGCATCGCTGGCTGGTAGAAATCGCTCGGTCCGCTGTTGACCAGATAAATGTCCATCCAGCCGTCGTTGTCGTAGTCAAGGAAGGCGCAGCCGGCGCCGCTGGTTTCCGGAAGATATTTCATCGCGGATTTTCCAGCGGTGTGCACCCAGGTGATGCCACTTTTTGCAGCGGGAATTTCTTCAAAGGCCGGCAACACCGAGGGCGGCGTAGCGATCTCTTTCAAGAACGAGAAGCGTTGCGCGATCGGCATTCCCGCGAGCAGCGGCGCGGCTCGCAGAAAGGCGCGACGCGAAAACTGGAAGGGACTTGGCAACAAACGCTGCGAGCATTGCCGCGACGACATTTGAGGTGAGCGTCGCATTGATCCTTGCAATAGTCCCGCGCGCGAAACTGGATCGTCCATGTGCGACGATATCATGCCACGAAAAATGTTAGGCTCGGAGTTTGCGGACCTTTCTGCCGCACAAACGATCATGCTCCGTTGCTGCGTAAAATATTTCGGGCTCGTCGCGACGCTGCTCCTTTCGCTCCTTGCTACCGGAGCGGCGCATGCGCAAACCGCGACCGGCGCCAAAGATGCCGCCGCGTTCCAGAATTATGTGCGCGCAGCGAACGCCGCGCGCGACGCGGGAAACACTGACGCAGCACTGCAAAACTACGCGCAAGCTTTGCAGCTCGATCCCAAGTGGCAAGAAGGCTGGTGGAACGTCGGCACGCTGCAATACGAGCGCGACCACTACGCCGACGCGATTCCCGCGTTTCGCGCGCTCGCCGAACTTGCCCCACAGGCCAGTCCCGCCTGGACCTTTCTGGGCCTTTGCGAATTCGAGACCAAAGATTACGCGAGTGCGCTCGAGCACCTTTTGCAGGGCCAAGCACTCGGCGGCATCGACGATCCCGAAATCGCACGCGTGGCGGAATACCATCTGGCGTTGCTACTGATTCGTGCCGGTGATTTTGATCGCGCCAACGAGATACTAGCTCGCTTGGCGAAGGCGGGACAGATTTCGCAACAAGTCAAATTCGCGCTGGGCCTGGGTCTGCTGCGCATTCCGCTGCTGCCCAACGAAGTAGATCCATCGCAAGAGGCGTTGGTGGAGAGTGCGGGCGAGATAGCAGCGCTGCAAGCGGTGGGCAATGCCGCGAATGAAGTGGCCCCTCTGAAATCAGCGATCGCGAAGTATCCTGATGCCCCATACCTGCACTACGCCGCAGGCCAAGCGCTATCCGCGGCAGGAGATTTGGAAGGAGCACTGGCGGAGTTTCGCGGGGAAGCCAACGTCTCGCCAAAGAACGCGCTGGCGCAAATGGGCATTGCGCGCACCGAACTACAACTGAAGCGCGCGCCAGAAGCGTTGCCCGCTGCGAAGGAGGCGGTCCACCTTGCACCCGAGTCGCGAGAGGCGCGCGAACTATTGGCGCAATGCTTTACTGCTACAGGCGCCAAGCGTGAGGCCGCTGAAGAGCTGGATGCCGCCAACAAACTCGGCGCCGAGCAGCCGCGCATCGAAGATTGGATGATTGCGCGTTACGCAGCGCCAGGAAATGGAGGCGACCATCTCGCGGCGAACGCGCACGACGCAGACCGAGGCAATACGAGCGCGGCTAGCGCCGACACGTTGTGGAACGCCGCGATGCGCGATTATTCCGCAGAAAAATATGCGGAAGCAATTGCCGCGCTGAAAACGTGGCTGCAGCAAAACCCTAAGTCCGGAACAGGCTGGGCCGTAATGGGCTTAAGCGAATTCGCACTACACGATTACGACAATGCGCTGATTCACCTGCAGCGCGGCCAGCAGTTAGGTCCGAGCGGCAGCGCAGAAAGCGTGCAACTCGCAAAATACCGTTTGGGAGTTTTGCTCAACCACAGCGGTCAGTTCAACAGCGCTGAACAAGTGCTCATGTCCACAGCCGGATCCGGCCCACTGGCTGCGGAAAACAAATTCGCGCTGGGCATGTCTCTGCTGCATATGCGCATGCTGCCCGATGAGGTGGGAACGCTTCAGCGGGAGCTAGTCGAGACCGCCGGCGAGATTGCCGTGCGGCTAAGAGACAGTAAATACGATCAAGCCTTTTCCAGCCTGGATGCACTGCTGAAGAAATATCCGTCGACGCCGTTTCTTCACTACGTGTACGGCACAGCGCTCTCCTCTCTTTCGCAATTCGATGAAGCCGCCAAACAATTTCGCGCCGAGATTGCGTTGTCTCCCGCCAGCGAATTGCCCTATATCGGAATCGCCGCACTGGAACTAAAGCGGCATCGAGCGCTGGACGCGCTCGAACCCGCGCAGCGTGCCGTGCAACTCGCTCCGCACAGCGCCACCGCGCATTACCTGCTCGGCAGAAGCTATCTCGAGACCGGAAAAGAGACATTGGCGATTGCGGAATTACAAACCGCCAACGCGATTACGCCAGGCAGCCCGGAGGTACACTTCAGCCTCGCCAAGGCTTACGCTAAATCCAACCAGCCGGCGAGGGCCCACGAAGAGCGCGCAATCTTTGCCCAACTGAACGCCTTGGCGGAGCGGCAGCGCGCTCAGCAAGGCAATCAGGCTTACGGCGAGCATGACGCGGCGAACGCCGGACTTTCCAATATCGATCACGTCGCGGCCGAATCGTCTAAACCACGCTAGGATTTACACTCTCGTCTAAGTGCTCGCCGCGATGCTGCGAACCGGCGAGGATTCCTCGACGGATGTCGTGGTACATTAAAACTGACAACGCCCTGGCACGCGCCTCTATGGAAATATTGCAGGGCGCCGCCTCTCGGCGCATTACCGATGGGGACGTAGCTCAACTGGATAGAGCGAGAGTTTCCTAAACTCTAGGCTGCGAGTTCGAGCCTCGCCGTTCCCACCAGTTCCACGAGTAGACCTTCCATATCATAGATATACGCGGGTATGCGGAGCGTGTGCCTGTAAAGGGCGTTCCGCGCTGACAAAAGATGTCACTTTTCGCAGGTAGCGGCGAGGCGCAGTCATTTCAATGGCGGCTCGCAGAGCTAGATATCCACGTAAGCGCCTTAGAATCATCAACAAGGGATAGATTCCGAAACCTGTCCCTCGTCGGTTTTCGATTGGCAACCGTTTTGCCTAAGGTAGGGGGTGCTTTGACATTAAACCTTCAAGGAGAGATGGAATCATGAAGAAGCAAAAAGGGTTTTCACTTATCGAGTTGCTGATCGTAGTGGCGATTATTTTGATCATCGCCGCGATTGCTATCCCGAACCTGTTGCGTTCGCGTATGGCCGCCAACGAAGCGTCTGCGGTCGGCTCTATGCGCTCGATCAACACTGCGGAAGTGACGTATGCCTCCGCCTATCCTGACACGGGATATTCTCTGACTTTGGCGAGCCTCGGTGGAACGTCGGCGGCCTGCGTTGCCGGCACCTCCGGAACCCCTGCGACGGCGTGCTTGCTGGACCCGGTTCTTTCGGCTGGCCAAAAGAGCGGCTATCTGTTTACGGCCGTAGGCTCGGCGCTCGGTGCGTCCACGACCAACAACGTGTTCAAGTCGACTGGCGTGCCTCTCGGTATCGGTTCTACCGGTCAACGTGGTTTCGGTTCGGACCAGTCCGGTGTGATTCACTATACCCTGAGCGGCGCCGCTGCGACGGTTGCTGATTCGGCCCTTCAGTAGACTGCATTCGCACCACCACGCAGTCGCTGGTGGTTTTAGACCGGGGGAAGTCGCGAGACTTCCCCCGGTTTTTTTTCGTTGCACTGAAGATCGATCCGCCGTGCCGAGCTTCCATCCATAGTCGTCCGCGTTAGAAAAATACCATCCTCCACAGCCCCGCAAAAATTCAGTCGACGGCTTTGACGCTTTCCATCAGCCCGAAAAATCCTTCGGCGAGCGTGGGATGGATGTACACCGCACCTTTCAGCAGCGTGTAGGGCTGCTTCGCGAGCATCAGCGTGCCAAGTATCTGAACAATCTCTCCGGCTTCGGGGGCCAAGATCGACACCCCCAAAATCATGTCGTTGGAGGCGTCCACCACCAGTTTCATCAGCCCAGCGGTTTCATCGCGTTCGATGGCGCGGGCCACAGAAGTCATGGGCATTCTGCCGATTTTCAACTTAAAACCCTTTTCGCGGGCGGCGGCCTCGGTTAATCCCACGCCGCCGAGTTGAGGATCGGTGAACACGCAATACGGCACTAGGCGATTCTCGATAGAGAGCTTTTTTCCCTCGATCAGATTGCCATAGACGATTTGAAAATCGTTGTAGGAAATATGCGTGAAGGCCGGCCCGCCTTTGACGTCGCCGAGCGCCCATATGCCGGGCACGTTGGTTTCGAGTTTTCCGTTAACCGCAATGTATCCCTTCTTGTCGCACTGGACGCCGGCTTTAT
The DNA here is from genome assembly GCA_963838265.1 of uncultured Acidobacteriota bacterium. GTDB lineage: Bacteria > Acidobacteriota > Terriglobia > Acidiferrales > UBA7541 > Acidiferrum. The sequence continues at coordinate 37,112 of CAWIQN010000010.1, read as the reverse complement.
CCAAATCCAAAGCATCGGTGTTCGGCCTGCGCCCGGTAGCCAGCAGAAGATGCGAGCCGCTCACTTGTTGCGGTGTGGCGCCGCATTCGATATTCAGCTTCACCGACCCGCCGCTGGCTTCCACTTGCGTGGTGCTTGCATTGAGAAGAAACTTGATGCCCTCGGCTTCCAAAGCCTTTTGCAACGCGGCGGTAATTTCGGGATCCTCTTGCGCCACGATTCGCGGGCCGCTGTGAATAATGGTGACCGCACTGCCAAAGCGGCGGAACATCTGTCCAAATTCCAATCCGATGTAACCGCCGCCAAGGATCAGCAAATGCTCGGGAACAGCACTTAACTGCATCGCGGACTCGTTGGTTAAATAAGGCGTGTTCGCCAGACCGGGAATTCCCGGAATAGACGAACGGCCGCCCGTATCGATGAAAATCTTTTCGCTCTCCAGTAACTCATCGCCGACGCGCAACTGCTGCGCGGACGTGAAACGCGCGTGACCTCGGTACAATTTTATGTTGGGCCGCGTGGCCTTCTGTTTTTCCTGGCCCTCGCGCATGCCAAGCACGACTTTATCTTTTTGCGCGACGATTGTGGGCATGTCCACGGACACATCGGAAGCGCGGACGCCCCAGCGCGCCGCGTTGCGCGCGTAATGCGCCACTTGCGCGCGATGCACCATCGTTTTGGTGGGAGTGCATCCCGTGTTGATACAGGTGCCGCCCAGATACCTTTCTTCGATCATGGCCACATGCCAGCCTTGATCCGCGAGGCTGTGCAGCAGCGGATTCCCTGCCTGGCCGGAGCCGATGACGATAGCGTCGAATTTCATGGCGATTGCCCCTTTCCCAAGAGCCTATGCCCGGAGTGCGAGAGGCCAGTTTGCAACAGGTCGAGCGGCGAATCTACCACGCTGTAATTCGTAATGGGACAGTTTCCGGTTAGTGCGCCTTAATCGGGAGTTGCGAGCCCTTTGATACAATGAAAAAATCAGCTTCGCTCCGCCAACTCCCGGTAAGTCGGACTCGCCGGACAGGTGCTTTTGATGCGACGAAACTTTTCTTTCATTTGTCTTCGTTGAGCAAACTTCCCACCGCTTCCTCCACCGTACACATCGCGTGATGCAATTGATCGAAGCACGAAACCGACAAGATCACAGTGAGATGCATTCATTTTGACCAGAGTAATTGGACTACCATAAACGCATGACAACCCTTCAACGAGTCTGCATCCTGACCTTAATGCTTGCAGCAGCAGTGCCTTCGGCGCTGTCGCAGGAAATTCAGAAACTCGATTCTGCTCTCGATAAAATCGTGCCAGCCAACGCAAAGCTGGAACGCATCGCCACGGGTTTCAACAAATGGACTGAAGGACCGGTCTGGACTCGCGAGGGGAGTCTACTGTTTGCAAAAATTCCCTCCAACAACATCATCCTATGGGTTCCCGGCCAAGCTCCGCGCGTCTTTATGCACCCAAGCGGATATGCAGGATCGGCACCCTTCAAAGGGCCTGAGCCAGGCTCGAACGGGATGACGCTCGACGCGGACGGACGGGTCACAGTCGCCGGACACGCGAGACGCAACGTCTGGCGGTTGGAATCCCTTAGTTCAGACGCCCAGATCACGGTTCTGGCGGACTCCTATCAAGGGAAGAAACTCAATAGCCCCAATGACCTCGTGTATAAATCAGATGGGTCGTTGTACTTCACCGATCCTCCGTACGGGCTACCGTCTCAGAGCGACAGTGACTCGGAGAAGGAGTTGCAGATCAACGGAGTTTACCGAATTCCTGCTGCGCGCCAGCAGAAACCCGGCGCACCGCCGGACCGCGCAAGGTTGCAGCTGGTCATCAAGGACCTCGACCGACCGAATGGGTTGGCTTTTTCTCCGGACGAGAAGTTCTTGTACATCGCCGAGTCCGGCAAGAACGTTTGGATGCGGTATCGCGTGCAGCCTGACGGATCGGTCAGCGACGGAACTTTGTTTCTTGATCCCTCCTCGGACAAGACACCAGGCGGACCGGACGGTATACGCGTGGACCAGAAAGGAAACCTCTACGGATCCGGGCCTGGTGGCGTGTGGATTATCTCTCCAGAGGGAAAACATCTTGGAACCATCAAAGTTCCCGAGAGGGTGGGCAATGTTGCGTGGGGCGACAAAGATGGAAAAACGCTTTACATCACCGCCAGTACCAGCGTGTACCGCATCAGGCTCAGCGTTCCTGGCACGAAGCCTTGATTGAACTTTCGGCCTGATTGAGTTGCACTACCGGAACATACGGATTTGGGCAGATTCCAGTTGTCCGGCTACCGCGGTGCATTCAATGGGTCGATGCAACACTAAACCGACGCCAACTCATAGAGAATCCAACGGCTTACAGAAGCAGGAACTACAGAAGAATCCAGCCTAGGCGGCGGACGCTCGGGACCGACGAAGCGCCGAAGAACGTCGAGGCACTCGGCCCATGGCCATCAAGCCCGTGTTGACTGTCGCCCTAGATGTTAGAGGGCGCGAACAAATTTCCCCGGGTTCGCCCCAACGCCCGCTGGAATCCCGTCGCCCGCGCCGGAAGGCCAGCGTATCCAGTGCGCCACACTAGTACTCCCGTAGCGTTGACCTGCTGAAAATATGCTGGGTACTGTGCAAAGTGGGGGTCCGGGTGTCGGCGGAAGCCATCTGCCGCTCCTCGGGCCGGAAGGCTGCACATAACTATGACTTTGGTGGCGAAAGCCGGGCGCTACGAGATTATCGACGAAGTCGGCCGCGGAGCCATGGGTATCGTGTACAAGGCCGTCGATCCCGTCATCGGCCGCACCGTGGCCGTCAAAACCATCCGCTTAAGTGAAGTCGGCACCGGCCTTTCCCGCCCGGAGCTGCTCAGCCGCTTCCAGACCGAAGCGCGCGCCGCCGGACTGCTCACCCATCCCAACATCGTGGTGGTTTACGACGCCGGCGAAGAGAACGGGCTCTACTACATCACCATGGAGCTGGTGGAAGGCAAGAGCGTACAAGCGCTGCTCGACGAGGGCCAAAAGTTTTCGCTCCCGCGCGTGCTGCGCATCATGGAACAGACTTGCAGCGCGCTGGATTTCGCGCACGAACGCCACGTAGTGCATCGCGACATCAAGCCCGCGAACTTGATGCTCACCGCCGACGACACCGTCAAGGTCACCGACTTCGGCACGGCAAAAATCCTGCAATTTGGCACGGTGGCGCAAACCACCCACGTAATGGGCACGCCCAGCTACATGTCTCCCGAACAGGTAAAGGGCCGCGCCGTCGATGGGCGCAGCGACATTTTTTCGCTCGGCGTCATGCTGTACGAAATGGTCACCGGAGAAAAGCCTTTCCCAGGGCAGAACATCACCACGGTCATCTATAAGATCGTCAACGAAGATCCGATTCCTCCGCGGCAGCTGGACCCTTCCATCCATCCCGGAATCAGCGCCGTGATCATGAAGGCGCTGTGTAAGGAGCCGGAAGAGCGCTATCAGACCTGCCGCGAACTGCTCGAAGAGCTGCGCAACTATAGAGCCAACACTTTGCATAGCAACGCTGGCCTGCCGGGCAATCCACAATCCACGATGGCGTTGGGCGGCGCTTCTCCCGCGTCCACCATGTCCATGGGAAACGGTGGACGGAACGCAGACAATTTCAACGACGGTTACGTTGCCGCCACCGCCGGCTCGCTCTCTTCGCGCGCCAGCAACCCGGGACAAACGCCCGTGATTCGGCGCACCGGCAGCATTCCGCCAATCGCGGAACCCGAAAAGAAGAGCGGAGTGCTCACCACGGTGCTGGTCGCGACACTGCTGCTCGGAGTGATCGCCTATGGCGCGACCAAACTGCAGCCCGTATTTCTGGCCGCGAAAGAGTTTCATGAAGTGGAGACGGCGCGCAGCAACGTGACAGGCAGGACGCCAGTCACTCCGCAAACGCACGCCGTCGCGCCGGCTTCGTCCGCCATCCCGCAGGACTCAAGTGTGACGCCTGCGGCGAAGCCACCGGCGGATGGCAGCGCAATTCCGGTTACGGTACCCACCGCTGCAGCTCCTACCGAGATTCCGAAGGCCCCGGAAACTGCGCCCGCGAAACCCGTTGCGAATACGCCCGAGCCGGTAAAGCCACTGAGCCTGAGCCCGAAGGCCACCGAGTATAAAGCGCAAATTGACGCCGTCCTTGCGGAACGCGGGCTGACCGGGCGCGCGCACGTGCAGGGTGTCGGGAACATGTTGACTATCTCCGGCAAGTTGCATCCGGCTGAGCACGGCGCGCTACTAAAATTTCTGCGTGATGCTCCGCCAGACATCCGGCTGATCGACCACATCGAATACGACGACGCGCCAGTGGCCACCGCAGAGGGCGACGAAGGCACACACCCGGTACCCGCGCCAAATCGCGCTGCAATCCACGTCGTCACGGACGTTCTTAGCGCCACCGCCACGCTCTATGGATCAGGCGGACGGCAACTGAAGCAGTGTCAAACGCCTTGCGCCTTTAATGACTTATACGCCAGCGGCTACAGCCTGGAAGTGAAGAAGGATGGCTACCAGACCATTCAGACCGCGCTGCAAGTGAAGGTCGGCAAAGTGCTCGACCAGAAAATCAAACTGGAGTCCCTGGCCGTGGGGATTATGGTGGTCAGCGACCCGCCGGGCGCGGACGTTTTTGTCGATGGCATCAAACAGGCCGGCCACACGCCCATGTCGCTGCCGCTGGCACCCGGACAGTACAATATGGTGCTGCACTTGGACGGCTACGCGCGCTACTCCGGCGGTGTGCAAGTGCAAGACAACATACAGACGCAATTCAAGGTTCAATTGCATGCCAAGGACGAGGGCAAGGTCGCATGGGCTAATGTGACCTCGACGCCCCCCGGCGCTGAAATCGTCCTGGACGGAACTACCACCACCCAATTTACGCCCTCGCGCGTCCAACTGCCCGCCGGAGTACACACTATAACGTTGAAAATGAAAGGGTTCCAGTCGGCCAAGAGACCCGTAGAGGTCACCGAGGGCGGAACGGTGGCCGTGGCAGCGATCCTCAAGCCCAACAAATAGAGCTGGCCTGCCGCAAGCCCGCGAAACCCTTCCCGTTTGGTAACAATTTGAGCCATTTCGCGCTCTGTAGTCCTAGCACGAGCATTTTTGCCTATTAAAAACAAACGACTTAGCACCCGCCCCCGCAGGTTAGCCCCGTGCATGCTTACTTATTCAGGGACTCCCCGCCCTCTCGGAACCATCTTTAACGCGCTTGGCGGGCCCTTCAGTATCAGCACGCGTTACACGCACGAGTCTGGGCACGCGGAGATCGTACTTGGTTCTAAGAGCCACACTTCCGGTTGATCGGGATACTCGCCGCAAAGAGCGCCAAGACGCTCCGGCCCCGGAGCTGCGCGTCTCGCCACGACCCTTGAGCACCGCCCCCGATCGCACTGAGACCGCCTCCCAGGAGGACGTTCCCAAGGCCCTGCGCGCCCTGCAAAAACTCTTCCGCTCGGAACGCCTCTACGAGCAAAATCATCCGCAACGTCTGGACAATCTCGATGCTGCCTATGAAGCCCTCCGCCAGGCTGCCGCGCAACTGAACGGCCTGGAGCTGCGCATCGAACGCGGGGGTATCGTCGCGCCGAAACTTGGTGACACACAACTGCCGGATCTCCGCGGTGAAATGACGGCGCTGGCCGCCGACTTACATCGCGCCGGAATTCGGACCCTGGTTTTCTCCCGGAAGTTCCATGTAGGCGAACTGGACACCTTGTCCCACCTCATGAAGGCATCGTTGCTAAAATCAGAGCAGCCGATGCGTGGCGGCAAGTATTCGTGGCCGGCCAAACTCTTGGAGAATCATGTGGAAGGTATTTCCGTAAATACTCAGACGGATCGCCGCGTCGATACCGTTCTTGGCAGCCTCATCGCGGCTCTTGTGGCCTATGGCGGCAGCGCGCCGCGTGAAAGCAGCGAAACTCCCATTCAAGCGCCGGATTTCGACGATCTGGCCGCGGCCCTGAAATTACTGGCACGTTTGACACCGCCCCTCGAGAGCGCGCGTGGACTTGCTCCCGAGGAAGCCGCGCGAGCGATTCACGGCGCGATGGAAAACGCCAGCCGAGACACCGTGCGCATGTTGCTCACCTCCGTTTCCCAATATGGGCCACTCGGCGGAGAACGCCCGCAACCCTATCTTCTGCGTTTGTCCGAAAGCCTCATTTTTGAATTTCTGACCGCGGAATTTTCTACTGGAACACTTACCCCGATCGTGGTCACTCCCACGTTCCACCGTCTAGCCGAAGCCATCGTGGACTCGGGACGATACGCTGGACCGCATGCTTCGCAGCATCTGTCCGCGTTTGCCACCACCTGGTCGCAGGAATTGCATCGCCAGCAGCTCATCGAAAAGTTCTGGCTGGAATTGCCGCCGCGCGAAAAATCAGCAGTCTTGCGCGGAGAAGACGTTTGGTGCGTTCCGGTCGTGGCCTTGCGGCAGACGCTGGGCAACCTCGCACAAACCGGCGCGGACGCGCAACGCCGCGAAGCCCGCAGCATGGTGTTGAACTACGCGCGACGCCTCGCCCATCCAGACGCCGCCGCACGTCGTACCGTCGCCGCTGGCCTCAACGAACTCACCGCCATCATCGAATCGCTGTGGCCCAATCAACTGCCCGACGACTTGAGCTTGGGCGCCATGAAAGCTCTGGACGCCGAAACCATTCCGGAAACCGGAGCGCTGCTCGCCGCTTTCGTGGAAACCCTCGCGCGCATCGCCGTCAATCGCGCCGACTACGCCGGCTTTGAAACCATCCTGATCGGCCTCGAACGGCCGCCGCAGGGCAATGAACACGATCACTTGATGGCCGCGCTCTCGCAACGCCTCGTGGCGCAGGACCGCTGGCTGCTGCTGGTGGACGCCGCGCTTGCCAATCGCGCGCTCGATCCCGTTTTGCCTCGGCTCTTGCAGCGCGACCCGGAAAGATTGCTCGACCGCATGACCCTGCTGCTCACCGAACCGCGCGGCGCGGAAATGATTCCTGCCATGGCGCGCCTGCTGCGAACCATCGGCGTGCCCGTTCTAAGTCTGCTCGAAACGCGGCTCTACGAAGCGCGCCGCCAGCGCGTCAGCGCCGCGATTCGCTTGCTTTCCGCCTCCGATCCCGAGCGCTTGCTGCGCGGCTTGGCGCGCGGCTTGGCGAGTTGGGAATGGAATTTGCAGGATCTCGCCGTCAGCGAACTCTCGCGCCCATCGAACTCCGGTTGCGCGCAAAGTTCGGCTTTCGTTTTTTGCGCCGTTCTCGCCGATGCTCACCCAATGGTCGTGCCGATGATGATCGATCAGATCGGCCTGGCGCAGGAGACCACCGCCATCCCGCAACTCATGGAAATTGCCGCCGGCGAGCACGAAATTTTGCGCGACCAATTCGTGCGCATCAAGGCCATCGAAGCTCTTGGACGCATGCACGCGGCAGAATCCGCCGAACTGTTGCGCCAACTCGCGGAAGGCCGCGAAGGTTTGGCCTATGCCGAACCCTCCGGATTGCGCTCCGCGGCTGAACAAGCGCTTTCTCTTCTGGAAAATCGCCCATCGTCGGGCCGCACCCGCGCCGCATTCGAAGCCGCCGCGCAAGCCAGCGCTAGTTACGTTATTCCCCGTCGCTACGTCCGCATTCCGCTGGAGTCGCCCCTGCGCGCGCACATCGATGGCGGACAAGCCGGCCTGGCACGCGTCAAGACCATCAGCCTCGGCGGCGCCTACCTCTCTTCACCAAAGAAGCTCAGCGTCGGCGATTCCATTCGCCTCGAAGTTCGCTCCGGCCTGCGCAAAATTAACTTTACCGCGGTCGTTCGCAACGTCGGCCCCGACGGCGGCGGCGTGGAATTCGTGCACATGAAAGACGAAGACCGCGACAAGCTCTTCAAGCTAGTGCAACGCCATCTTCCCGGCGCCCTGAAGTAACCATCCTCCATCGTCACGCATTTGATTTTGTAGCGGCCGCTTTCCGAAGCGGACGCCTTTTCTTGGCGCCGCGTCATCGCCGTGCGTTATCGCGCGTGCGTCATCGCGTGGGTTACGATAAGCAAGCCATCTCCACCTGCGAGCAGCAATGACCAGCAAGCTTCACAACGTCAAACTTCACAACATCGCCGCCTGCGTCTTCGACGCCTACGGCACGCTCTTCGACGTCAACACCTCCGCACGCGTCGCTCAGGATGCGCTCGGAGAAAAATGGCAGCCCCTCGCCGACCTATGGCGCGCCAAACAACTGCAGTACACGTGGCTGCGCAGCCTCACCGGACGCCACACCGATTTTTGGCAGCTAACAGGCGATGCGTTGGACTTCGCGATGGAGACATTTCACCTCCCGGATCCCGCACTCCGCGCCCGCCTAATGGACCTTTATCTGTCCCTGAGCGCCTACCCGGAAGTCGCCAGTACCTTGCAGCGCTTAAAAGCCGCCGAAATAAAGCTAGCCATTTTGTCGAATGGAACACCCGCCATGCTCGCCTCGGCTGCAGCCAGCGCAGGCATCACCGATCTACTTGACGCCGTTCTGTCGGTCGAAGACGTGCAGATCTACAAGCCACACGCTTCGGTCTACGCGCTGGCCTGCGCGCGTTTCAACGCCTCCGCAGACCGTATCTGCTTCGTCTCTTCCAACGGCTGGGACGCCTACTCCGCGAAAGCCTTCGGTTTCCGCGTCATGTGGTGCAACCGCACCGGCCAACCTCCGGAACACATCCCCGAAACTCCCGACGCGCAAATCGCCACACTAGCCGAGCTTCCAGATATCGTCCTCGGCTGACCAAGCCCGGACGGCGCGAAGATGCCCAACAAAAAGCACCCGTAACCGGTAAGTCCCAAATCTATTTTGCAACCTCAACCCCCGGCGGCTGCCACGTGCCCTCGCCCATCGGCAGAATCGATGGCGGCGTTTCCTTTGGCCAATACAATCGCATCACCAGGTACACCGTACCGTCCGGCGCGGGCAGCCAGTTGGCTTTTTTATCGGCGGCCGGCGCGTCCTTCTGAATGTAGAACGTCAGCGAGCCGTCCGCATTCTTCTTCAGGCTCGGCAACATCGGGGAATTGATCAAATACCGGTTGATGGGATTCTCAATCAGCAGCTGGCTTTTCCCGCCGTACATCGTCACCGACCAGAACGCATTCACCGGAGGCAACTGCCCCGCCGGGAAAGTGATCGTGTAATTGTGCTTGCTGGTGTCGATCTCCTCGCCGCTCGTCGTCTTTCGCGTCAGCGGATACGCGGCTTCGACGGCGCTGTTCCCGTAGATGCCGCCCCGCGCCGCGCCCGCACGCTTCAGCCAATCTCCGTTGTAATACGCGCGATCGCCGAAGAACGAGCCCACCTGCCAGCCATTGATATCCTTCGACCCGCTCGCAATGAACTTATCCACCTCGTCCGACCCCGCCTTCATCCCAAGTAAGATCGCGGCCTTGTGCGCTGGCGATAAATCCTTCATCTCAAATTTCTTGCCGGGGCCTACACCAATGCTCGCGAGCTTGGCGCGAATCCCCGCTTCTTCCGGACCGGCGGGCGCAAACTGCAACGCGAAATTTAAATACTCAAAGAAGTTTTGTTTCACCAGCTCATCGCTCGCCGCTAGAAAATTAATCGCGGGTGCGGCGGCCGGCGCCGGTTGTTTCAAGTATGTGGAAAGCGGCTGCCCTTTGTGTAACCCTTCTGCACCTTCACGACGTTCGGCATATCCGCCGGGCCAAAAAGTTGCGTGCGAAAGATAGCTATCGCGAATTCCGTCGTGGAGTGAAATACCTTCTTGATCTTCGCCGGCGTGTCGCCCTGCCACTCCGGTCCAACCACCATGTAATCACCAGCCTCGGTGCCCGTTGCCCGCGTTCCGATGTAACCAAAATTAAAAGTATTGAGATCGGTCAGTTGCACGGCGTAGTAGCGCGAGCGCTCCACCGCTGGAACCGATATCACCATGGGCTCGGCCCGCAAGTCCATTTGCAACATGGAATACGGCGTGTCGCTATTCGGTGTGATCACCGCGGTGTCTTTGTAAGTGAACACCCGCGCTTCGTTCGCGACGACGTTGAACGGCCCTTTGTATTGCGAAGAGCTTTTGTCGACGTTGAACTCGTACATAATCGCGTAGGCCATCACCAGCGGCAGCCCATAAACGAAGCTTTCCTGCGCGATCTGCTTCGTCTGCTCGATGTCTGGAACAGGTACGCCGTTCACCGCGTCCTGCTTCTCGGCCTGCGAGACCGCATCGTTCGGGTGCGAACAGCCGGCGAACAGGACGCACAACGATAGTGCAGACGCCACAACGCGCAAACGTAGCTTCATGATTTCTCCGTGAACGTTTTCAAAACTAACTTTGGATGGGAATTTTAGGCCGGCATCATAAGTCGAGGTATTGGCAAAACTGCCAGTCGCAAACCGCGTCAAAATTCATCCAGCGACTCTGCGCCTGCTTCAGGCCTGGGAGGCCTGCCGATATCCGGTGAACTCCGACGAAATCCCATAGTTCGTCTTCGGCAGCGTGAACACAATAATCAAACTCACGAGCACCAAGATCAGCAGCACAAACACGCTGCCTTCCGGTCCCGTGCTTCCGCCGCTCATCAGCGGCCCGCCGACCGGGTGCGTGGCCAGCAAATGGTGCTGCACCATCACCCCACTGTCCGCCACTCCGTAGAGAAAAGATTGCGCCCAGTCCCACGACGCATGAAAGCCGATCGCCCACCACAGCGAGCCGGTACGCCACAAGCTCAGGCAGAACACCAGGCTAACCAGTCCCGCCGAAAGCAAACCGATGGGCGACTCCCCAGGATTGCTGCCATGCCCAAGTCCGAACAGCACCGACAGCAGTACTGCAGCCGTCCAGAATCCCATCGGCTTGCCATAAGGCGTCTTGAACAGCCATGTGAACGTCCCCGCGAGCCCGCGCGTCAATGTGAAAAGCAGATAGCCGCGCGTAAGATACTCCTCAAAAAGACCGACCAGGATAAACCCCACCAGCCATACCGCGCCCCAACGTAGCGCTTCCGCGCCAAATAGCAGCCGGCTGTCGATCACCAGCAGACCGGTCTTCCAAAGCGTGAACACCAGCAGCGAAAGAAACGTGACGCCCCAAGCCAGCCCCGCGAAAAAATTCGGAACCGCTCGCCGCCCGTCCAAGCCGTACATCGAATTAGGCCGTCTCTCGATCTTCGACATGATCCACGTGACCAGGATCGTCGCGAGCAGCGGGATACACTCGCCAAGGAACAAAATTCGCGGGGTGATCTCCGCACCCGGCGACGGCGGCGCCAGATGTAAAAGCCTGCTGATGGCGGCCACGCCCCGAAGTATTCCGAACATGAATGCCAGGAAGAACAGCAAACTCCAGCCCGCGCGCATGCCATCTTTGCCAAAAAATATGGTCCGCACCGAGAATGGCTTTTCGGGCGTCGGCGATGGTTGGCTAAGTGGATCCGTCAGAGAGTGCTGCTCTTCGTTCGTCGTAAGGCTGCTCGCGTCGTTCAAAGGGTTGCTCCTCGAACACTGAAGTATAGACGGAGAATAGTGGCAATTGTTTCAAAGTTTAATCCAACGAACCACCTCACCTGCTCGCAATACTCCGCGGCAACAGCCTTCCTTCCTGCTTTCCCCCCGTCTTAGCAAAACGTCCCCGTTTTAAGAAATGGCCAAGGGAGAGTAAAGTAAGTAGACCGTTTCCCGCAGCAACATTGGAGAACGCATGACCGTGGAATTCATCGTCGTCGCGCTATTCGCGGCCGCCGCCGTGATTTGGTTCGTGCTGGAGGCCTCGCGCAACCAGAAGCGCGGCGCCCTGCTCGAATCGCAAATGGCCGAGCTGCGCCGCGAACTGCAATCTGTGGCCACCAATCAGGCGCAAAGCTCCGGGCAAGTGAAGGCCATTGCCGACAGCGTCTCGCAGCGCCTCGAAAGCGTCAATTCCGCCGTGCAGGAAGGCATGAAAGGCGCGGCCCAGGTCACCGGGCAGATCACTTCCCAAGCGCAATCCGTGATGGCCCAGGAACTGAAAAACACTCGCGAGCAAATCGGCGAAATTCAAAAGCAGCTCGGCGAAGTGCAGCAAGCCGGCAAGCAAATGTCGCAAACCGCGCAAACTCTCGAAGGCATTCTGGGCGGCGCGAAATCGCGAGGCTCCTTCGGCGAGGTCACCCTCGAACGCATGCTCGAAGACGCCCTCCATCCGTCGCAATACGCCATGCAATATCGCTTTTCCAGCGGAGAGGCCGCCGACGCTGTCATTCACCTCCGCGACAAAAAACTCATGGCCATCGATTCCAAATTCCCCCTCGATGCCTTTCGCCGCATCGCCGAGGAAGGCGACGACGCCCGCCGCGCCTTCGCCACCGCGGTGAAAGGCCACGCCGACTCCATCGCCAAAAAATATATCGTCCCCCAGGAACACACTCTCGATGTCGCGCTAATGTTCGTGCCCTCGGAAACCGTCTATTCCGAACTGCTGGTCACCGCGGATAGCAAAGGACAGCTGCTCGATGCCTACTGCCGCGACAAAAAAATCATCGCCGTCTCTCCGAATACCCTGCATGCGCATCTTTGTGTGATCGCCATGGGACTGCGCGGCATGCAGATCGAAGAAAACGCCAAACATTTAGCGGCCGGACTGGCCGGCGTGAAAAAGCAGATGGAAACCTTCTATACCGTGTTCGACAAAATCGGCACGCACATCGGCAACGCTCAGAAGAGCTACCAAGACGCCGACAAGCGTTTCGAAAAAACCCAGATGACTCTGGAAAATCTATTGAACGTCAGCAATCCAGAATCTCTACTGGAATCCTTGCCCGAACCAACCCAAACCACGCTTCCGCTAGCCTCCGAAACCGCAGCAAAAAAATCCGCTTCGCCCCTCGGTTCTGTGGCAGATTCCGGAGCGCCGGAGGCGCGGTAGAAGTTAGCCCAGCCCGCAAGGGCTGGGTGCCCGAGCACACCTACAACCACCCTCCGGAGCGCCGGAGGCGCGGCACAGGCGATCGTCCCATCAGCCCAAGTCTCTAGGGGATATCAACATCAGTGCCGAGCTTGGTTTCGAGAGCTTCTGTAAGATTACCAGGAAGCTTGGATGTGCAATCACACAGCCAATTAGTGTATATACATAAATGTGAAGCGACGCGTAAAGAGCGCCAAGCCGATGCCGGATAGCAAGCTGGACCTCTCGGATATCCCCGAATCAAGCGCCGCCGAACTTCATACCGCCCGCAGAGTCGGCCGCCCCGTCTCCGGAAACGCCAAACAGCTCATCGCCATTCGCATCGCCCCAACCCTCCTCCGCCAACTCCGCCGCATCGCCGCGAAGCAGTCCAAACCCTATCAAACCCTCATCCACGAACTTCTCGAGAAGTGCACACGCAGAGTCGCCTAGCCTCGCTCGGCAGTCCTGATTAAAACTGCCAGCTCAACCGGTCGGTGCAACACCCTTTAATAGGTTAATTCGACTATGCTTTCCTAGAAGAAGCTTTCTGTTTTGTTGTATCCACTTAAAGCCTAGCCAGGGTAGTGTTCCGGCTGATCTGACCCTAGCGAGCGATTTCAGTGTTTGTTTCCTTGCAAATGCGGTTCGAGCTGAGTGTTGCGTCGACCCATTGAGATCACCACGCCAACCGGAAACCAACCCAATACCGTTACGCGGTTTGCGCCCAACCAATTCTTGACAACTGGTACACTATGAGTGAGATCATAAAAACATGGACCCCAAGAAAAAGCTCTCCAAGGAACAGGCAGACGCCCAACGCATCGCGGAGATGACTCGCCCATTTTTCGATGAGCTATCTAAGGCCGAACAAAAAGTCAGGCTTGAAGCAATCAAAAATCTGAGAATTAGGAATAGAAAAACTCCCAAGCGTTCTTCCACTCCTGCGAGTCTTCCGGTACGTTCCGTAGCCTCAGCAAAGTCGCGAAAGCACGCGCATCATTAAATTTTTTGGCTTGGCCGAGTTTCCGGGCAAACTGCTTATCTTCGCGTACCCGTTCCGCAGCCAGGCGCTTTGCCTTCGGCACGAGCCCCTGATCTTGCGCTCGCGCTTTCTCTATCTCGTCGTCTTCCTTCGCCATCGAACAATCGCCCCAATTCCCATAGTTTACCAGACCAGTAAAATATCACGGAGTATACGCGTGAGCGAGCATTCCCTGAAGTTCTTAGCGCTTGCAACGCAGGCAAGTCATGGGCTTTCCCTTGTCTCTCTGCGTGAGAAAGCCCGAAAATAAAGGCCTCGGGTTCAGCCTCGGACTGGTTCCGCGCTTGAATTCTTCACCGCCGTCAGTTGACGCTGATGTACAGTGAGATTATTTTTCACCTCTTCTTTAACGGCATAGCATCTTCAATTTCGTCAGGCGGTGGAATATCTTTGAGCATCCTACCCTTCCTGAATGCCTCCGCCATCCGCGACATACGTTCCCACGCCTTCTTTCCACTCTTCGCTGTTTCGTGAACGCGCCCACTCTCATGCAAGCGATTCAAAATCGAGCTAATAGTGGCAAGCGGATTACTTTGCTCTGCGAGGCTACCGCCAAGTTTGTTCAATTCGTCGCGGACCTCTGCGGTTGTCAGCGGCACGCGAGCGGCAGATATGATCTGGAAGATGTCATCGGTGAGACTGCTTTCAATGGCTTTCTCCAGACTGGCAAATTTCCTGTCCAAATCGCCAGTGTCCAACCCATCTTGCTGACAAAGTGTAGAAAGAACGTTCAGGGTTTTGCGAAGAGACAGGATTCGCTCTTCAATTTGGTCCTGCTGAGCAAGCAGAGCTTCAAGTTCATCCGCTGCTGTCCTATACGCCTTCCGATAGTTTTCGTTTCCCATGGACCAATTAAAACAGAAGGTTGTCATAAAGTCAAGTAAAGCAACAAGGAAATAAACAACTAGATGGAGGATGGCAATTCAGGATGCTGAGCGCCACATCGAGCGGTCACCTGCTGCCCGCCTGGAAAATATAGCGAAAGGTGAGCCGACTCCAAAACCCCCAAAATAACGAAATGCAAAATTATTTGGAATTACCTTGACAAATACGTAGCAATTTGTCATACTTCGCTCGTAGAAAACTGCGCCCAAACCCTGATCGCTCTCTCTAAAGTTCCAGTACCCATAACCAACTGGTACCTAAATCACGCCCGCAAGCCCATTATAATGAACACTTGCGAAAGGTTGTGAAAACAAAGCAACTTAAAGTCCCTGTGTTTTCACAACCTTTCGCGATTCCGAAGCCCCGTCTCACGGCGCTGACGCCGTCGGATGAAAATTACTCCCCACCAAACGAATGGAAATCAGAAAGCTGCCCTTGCGCTTCCCCACTACTTCAAATTTCGCGGCGTTGTCTGCGCCGCCGCTGCTAAGCTGCTTCGCCGGATTGCCGCCAGCTAAATCCGCCACATCCGGCGACAGATTGCGCGCCTCCAGCAGCAACTTGGCCGAACTGCCGCGCACCGTCACGCGTAGCGCACGATGTTCCCCATGCGCCAGTGGCGAAGCATCCGCCTCTAGCGCCAACTCCACAAACGTCATCGCAAACGGCGCGCCCACCCGTTTGCCGCAGGAAATCTCCACGCTGGCCGCACCGGGCTCGGCCTCCGACGGCGGCAACAACACCAGCGACATCGGTGAAGCCGCCAGCACCAGCGCCCGCTGCCCGCCAATGCTCACTTGATTCGCGTCCGCATCCCCGCAGAACCCGTGCCCGTAGACATCGAAGCGATCCGTAATAGAAGCCACGCGCGGCACACTGGTCACCTCTAATCCAGTAGCCTCGGCTTCCACAGGAGAGAGCACCACGGAACTAACCCTCCCAGCCCGCCCGGCAATGCTCCCAAAAATCACGCCCGGCGTCAGCGGCGCCACAAACAGCGCCCGGCCCGTGGCATCCGTCTTCAACCGATCGCCGTTCGAGAACGTCACGTCAACTCCCGGCGTCAGTCTGCCATTTACATCCAAAACCGCCAGCGTCGCGCGCTCCCCAGAAACAATTTGCCTGGGCAGCAGCAATATCCTGGCTCCGGACGCTGGCGGCGCGGCAGGCGTAGCGGATTGCGAAGTGGATTGTGTAGCTTGCTGCGGGGCGGCTTCGGTGGCGGGTTGCTTAATCTGGCGCGCCGCCGTCTGCTGCGCGCCACGCACCGCAACATTCATCGCGCTAATGCCAAAAAGAATCGCCAACGCCTCGACCAACCAAAACATGCACCGCAATTCCAACTTACGCATGAACGTCATTGTAGTTGAGAGCGCCGAACTCGCACCGGAAAAATGCCGAATCGCTTCATCCCTGCATCTCTGCGAGTCTCCCGCGCGCCTTCCCGCGTCCCCGGATCGTCCCAGGACCACCCCAACGCCCCATCCAAAATGTGGCTAAAAAGCCCATAGTCAGTTGGGTTCACCGTCTTCCGCGCCAGCCGGGGGTCTGCTAGCGTAATTCCAGGTGTACGTGCGTGGGCAGGGGTGTCCTCCCACCATTCAGGAGTTCGTGTGCGAATCAGAAGCGGCGGCGTTAGCGACGTGGGTCGCGTACGCTCGAACAACGAGGATTGCTACCGCATTGTCCCTGACATGGGACTCTTCGTTCTTTCTGACGGCATGGGTGGCGAAGCGCACGGCGAAGTCGCCAGCGCCTTGGCCGTCGAAACCGTCGTCAAGCACTGCGTCGAAGGCGAAAATAATCCCGCTTTGCCCGTTTTTGGCGACACCCAAGCCGGCTGGAGCAGCAAGACCAAGCGCCTCTCCAGCGCCATTCACCTCGCCAACAAAAAAATATTTGAATCCGCCGCCGAGCATTCCGAGCAGACCGGCATGGGCGCCACGCTCACCGCGCTTTGGATTTCCGAAGACCGCATGAGCCTCGCGCACGTGGGCGATAGCCGTGCCTACGTCTTGCGCACCGGCTCGCTGCAGCAGCTCACCAGCGATCATTCGCTCGTCGCCGAACAGGTTCGCCGCGGCATTCTCACCACCGCGCAAGCCGAAGAGAGCGAGATGCAAAGCGTCTTGCTGCGCGCTTTGGGCGCCAATCCCGCAGTCGAAGTAGACGCCGAGGAGCACCCGCTTTTCCCGCGCGACGTCTTGCTGCTCTGCTCCGACGGCTTGACCCGCATGGTCACCGAACCAGAAATCGCTGGCACTTTACAGTCCGATCCCGACCCCGCCAAATCCGCCGAAAAATTAGTCGCGCTCGCCAACGAGAGCGGCGGCGCTGACAACATCACCGTCATCGTCGTAACCACTAACGCGGATTCCAAGAGTTGGTTTTCCTGGCTTTTCGGCGGCAAACACAAGTCCGCTAACGGCAACGGTATCGCAGGAGGAAAGTAATATGGCGAAGCTCAGCCTGATGTTTGAAGAAAAACTGGTGAAAGAAGTCCCAGTCGGCAGCCGGGCCGTAAGCATTGGACGTTCCCCGGACAACGATCTCCCAGTGGATAATTTGGCGGTTTCCAATTATCATGCGCGCGTGTATTTCGAAGCCGGTAAACTGGTCGTCGAAGATCTGGACAGCCTGAACGGCACGTTCGTCAACGACATGCGCGTCGAGCGCGCCACGCTAAAAGACGGCGACTCCATCTGGGTCGGCAAACACCACATCAAAGTGGACGCCCGCGGCGACGCTCCCGTGCCCTGGGATTCCGGCCGCAAGACCAACGCTCCGCGCATCAACGAAACCATGGTTCTGGACACCAAGGTTCGCCGCGACATGCTGCAGCAAGCCGCCGCCATGGGCGAACGCACCCAGTTTGCCGCCGGCCGCCTGAAAGTTCCCACCATCGTCGTCCTCACCGGCAGAACCGACCAGAAAGAATATGCCCTCACCAACAAGCTCACGGTCATCGGCAAATCCAGTCTCGCCACCGTGCGCCTCAAGGGCTGGTTCAAACCCGCCATGGCCGCGCAAATCAATCAGCGCGATGACGGCTATTACGTCGTCGCCGGCGACAAAGTCCCCAACGTCAACGGCGCTCCCATCTCCGGCCCGGTCCGCCTCAACGACGGCGATCTGCTGGAAATTTGTGGCGTGCGCTTGAATTTTATTTTCCGCGAGTAGCGCGCTTTCCTAATGCCCGCCCCACCAGCCAAAAACACACGCGGTCTCGGCATCCTCCATCTTGTCGAACTGCTTGAAGCTTGGTGGCACCACCGCGTTTCCTTCCTCATCAGCCTGATCATCACCCTCGCCGCTCTCACCCTGTATTACTTCACTTTTTTCGGGGAACGCCCTACTCCGATCTTCGCCTTTCTCCAGCGCTTCGAGTACGACTCGCTGGACACCCGCTTCCGTTATCGCCCTCCCAGCGCCACACCCGCCGATCCGGCCATCGTCATCGTGGACATCGATCAACACTCGCAAGAAGTCCTGGGGCACTGGCCTTTCTCTTGGTCGTATTTCGCCAACCTCCTGGACATCCTGCGCGGCGACGGCGCCTCCGTCGCGGGCTTCGACATCACCTTCAGCAAACCCGAGGTCAGCGCCGCCTCCATCCAGGCCTTTGAGAAAGCTTTGCAAGACAGAAAAGAACGCATCGCGCGAGTCGACAGCCGCCTCGCCGCCGAACTTGAGGGCCTCGCGACTGCGTCCAATGCCGACCAGCAATTTGCCGCCGCCATCAAAAGATTCGGCCCCGTTGTCCTGGGTAACTATTTTCTCTACACCGAATCCGACTTGCGCGACATCGACTCCGCCGTCCTCGACGCCTACGCCAAGCAACTAAGCTTCTTCTGCATTCCTGAAGTCGAAGTGGTTAAGAGCCGCGCCGCGTTCGGCAAGCAAGACTATGCGAACCTCATCGCCAAATATCGCCTTGCTCAACTCATCCCCCAGGGTGCCGAAGCCAATCTCGACATCTTCACCAACGCGCTCTCCGGCGCATCCTCCGGCACCGGCTTCTTCAACGCCCCATCGGACACCGACGGTATCGTGCGCACCGCCACCATGGTGCTCCCCTACGGTCGCTCCGAAGACGTTCACGAGTGGGATCTCTACGGTTCGCTCGACGTTATGACCGTTCGAGCCTACCTCGGAGTCCGCGACGACCTGTTGCTCACGTATGGCGAAACCGGCATCAAGGACATTCAGTTCGGCGACAAGGCCCGAGTTGTGCCCAACGATATCGGCCAAGCGCTCATCAACTATCACGGCCCCGCCAACACCTATTCGCACTATTCCATGGCCGAAGTTCTCGACGGGAAAATCCCGCCCGCCACCTTCCGCGGCAAAATTGTCCTCATCGGTGCCACCGCCACCGGCATCGGCGATATCAAGTCCACTCCCTATGGCGGCACCGACTATCCTGGTATCGAAGTCCACGCTAACGTTATCGACAACCTGCTGCACGGAAATTTCCTCCAGCGCGGCGCGAAGCAGCAGTTGCTCGACGCAGTTGTAATTTTGCTGCTCGGCGTTCCCCTCGGCCTTTTCATGGCCCTCGTTCCACCGCGCTTCATGTGGTTCGGCTTGAGCCTTTTGGCCCCATTGGTATGGGTGGACTATCGCGCCTTCGTCAACGGCTGGTGGCTCAATTTTTCGATTCCCGCAATCACCATCACCGCCAACGTCCTGCTGGTCTCCCTGTATCGCGCCCTCGTTGAAGAAAAAGAAAAGCGCCGCGTGCGCACCGCCTTCGGACAATACGTCAGCCCCGAAGTCATCCGCCGTCTGCTCCTCAATCCGCAACTCGTCGAACCGCGCAAAACCGAAATCAGCGTCATGTTCAGCGACATCCGCGGCTTCACCACCATTTCCGAGCAGCTTGACGCTCAGGAACTCGCCGGCTTCCTCAACGAATATCTTTCCGACATGACCGGCATCGTCTTCAAATACTCCGGCACGCTCGACAAGTACATCGGTGATGCGGTCATGGCTTTCTGGGGCGCCCCTTTTGAAGTCGAAGCCCACGCCGTAAAAGCTTGCCAAAGCGCGCTCGAAATGATGAAGCGCGTGCATGAGATGCAACAAAAATGGCTGGCTGAAGGTCGCCCGCACCTCGATATCGGCATCGGCATCAACACCGGCGGTGCCAGCGTCGGTAACATGGGCTCCTCGCTGCGTTACGGTTACACCGCGCTCGGCGACACCGTAAATCTCTCTTCCCGCCTCGAAGGTCTGAACAAAGACTACGGCACCCACATTATCGTCAACGAGAGCACCTTCTCCGCCGCCTCTACCGCCGGTTTTGTATTCCGCGAGTTGGACCTCATCCGCGTAAAAGGTAAAAAACTCCCCGTAACCATTTACGAGTTGGTCGGCCGCGCCGGCGAACCATCCGACTATGGCCCGCCTGAAGCCGCGCAATCCCGCCTCGAGGATTTCCGCCTCGCTCGCGAACTCTACCGTCAGCGCCAGTGGGAAGCCGCGCAAAAAGCCTTCGAGACCATTCTCGCCAAGTGGGAGACCGACGGCCCCGCGCGCACCTACTGGAAGCGTTGCCAGGAATACCTCTTCGACGAACCACCTTCCGGCTGGGACGGCGTCTTCACCATGACCCACAAATAAAAGCGCAAAAAGAAAATCCGCAAAATAACATTAGAAGAAGTGAATACACAATTCGCCGACCCACAAATAAGGGTCACCGATTTTTGTGCCACAAATGCACTCGCCGATCCGCCTCATGCCTTTCCGGCATCCGCGTACCAACTGCCGATATAGCGGCATCGAATCGTTGCGGGACAGACCAGAATGCAAAACTCAATCTCTTACAATTCGCTGCAAACAATAAACTTAGTTGATTATGCCGCTGCCGCCTTATTGGCACTAGGTTTGCAAATCACCTAGCGGTACAGTGGCAATCGATTCGCCGCTGCTGGGTGCCAGCGAGCCATCCGTACCCAAAGGAATGCCTCGGCGAATCTAAGCAAGGGAATACTCTTATCCTTTACGATCGCGATTTTGGCGGCCGCACGGAACTCGCTCCGCGTTGCCCTGCCCGGGCCCAGCCCAAGGAAGACTCACTCTAAATGTGGATTGTCCGATTAGCGCTTGCCCGTCCTTACACCTTTATTGTCATGGCGCTGGTCATCATTCTGCTCACGCCGGTTGTCCTGCTGCGTACGCCCACGGATATTTTCCCGGACATCAACATCCCGGTCATCAGCCTGGTGTGGAACTTCACCGGCCTCGAGCCGCAGGACATGGAGCAGCGCATCACCTCCAACTCCGAGCGCGCCGTCACCACCCTGGTAAACGACGTCGAGCACATCGAATCGCAATCCCTCAGCGGCATCGCGGTGGTCAAAATCTATTTCCAGCCGCACGCCAACGTGCAAACCGCGCTGGCGCAAACCACCGCCATTGTGCAGACCATTCTGCGGCAACTGCCTCCGGGAACCACTCCGCCGCTGGTCGCCATCTATTCCGCTTCCACCGTTCCCGTCATCCAAATCGGTCTCACCAGCGACAAGCTCAGCGAGCAGCAGATCTTCGACTACGGCAACAATTTCATCCGCACCCAACTGGCCACCGTCCAGGGCGCGGCGCTGCCCTTTCCCTACGGCGGCAAGCAGCGTCTGATCTCCGTGGACCTCGATTCGCAAGCTTTGCAATCCAAGGGACTCTCTCCCGTGGACATCGTCAACGCCGTCAACGCCCAAAACCTCTTGCTTCCCACGGGTACCGTCAAGCTGGGCACCATCGAATATAACGTCGAACTGAACGGCGCCCCGCGCAGCGTCCAGGAATTGAACGACCTGCCCATCAAAACCGTGAACGGCGCCACCATCTACATGCGCGAAGTGGCTCACATCCGCGACGGCTTCTCTCCGCAAACCAACATCGTCCGCGCCAACGGCCAGCGCGGCGTGCTCATGAGCGTTTACAAAATTGGCTCGGCCTCCACGCTGGATATCGTCGCGCGCGTCAAACAAACCCTCCAGTTTTACTCCTCCTCGCTTCCCGAAGGACTGCACGTCACCACGTTTTTCGATCAATCGCTTTTTGTGCGCGCTTCCATTCAGGGGGTTTTGCGCGAGGCCTTGATCGCCGCGGTGCTCACTGCGCTGATGATTCTGATCTTCCTTGGCAACTGGAAGAGCACCATCATTATTGCCGTCTCCATCCCGCTTTCGATTCTTGTCAGCATCCTCTGCCTCAGCGCCCTCGGCGAAACCATCAACATCATGACCCTCGGCGGCCTCGCCCTCGCCGTCGGCATCCTGGTCGACGACGCCACGGTAGAAATTGAAAACATCAATCGCAACCTGGCCATGGGCAAGGAAACCGTGCAGGCCATTCTCGACGGCGCCCAACAAATCGCCGTGCCCGCCTTCGTTTCCACGCTGTGTATCTGCATCGTCTTTATTCCCATGTTTTTTCTTTCCGGTGTGGCCAGGTTCCTCTTCGTGCCGCTCGCTGAAGCCGTTAGCTTTGCCATGCTGGCCTCCTACATGTGGTCGCGCACCATCGTCCCCACCATGGCCATGTACCTCCTCAGCGCCGACGACGAGTACGATCCGGAAAAACATCGCGGTGAAAAACAAGGCTTTTTCCGCCGCCTGCAGCAGAAGTTCGAGCATGGCTTTGAGCGTTTTCGCGACGGCTATCACAGTGCCTTGAACGTCGCGCTCACCAGGTCCACGCTCTTCGCCGCCTGTTTTCTTGCTTTCTGTGTGCTTAGCTCCGGCTTGATCTTCTTCCTGGGCCGCGACTTTTTCCCCCGTGTCGACGCCGGGCAGATTCGCTTGCACTTCCGCGCGCGCACCGGTCTGCGCATCGAAGAAACCGCGCGTCTGGCCGACCAAGTGGACGGCGCAATTCGCGAAACCATTCCGAAAGCGGAATTGGAAACCCTGCTGGACAATCTCGGCGTGCCCTATAGCGGCATCAACCTCAGCTACAGCAACTCTGGAACCTTCGGCACCGCGGATGCCGAAATTCTGGTGCAGTTAAACGAGCACCGCAGCAAGCCTACGGAAGCGTACATTCAGGATCTGCGCGCAAAACTGCCTGCGCGCTTTCCCGGCGTGCAATTCTTTTTCCAGCCTGCGGATATCGTTACGCAGATTCTCAATTTCGGCGTCCCGGCGCCCATCGACGTAGAGATTACCGGACCGAATCAGCAGGGGAACTATCTTGTGGCGGAAAAGCTGGCCAACGAAGTCAAGCATATCCCCGGCGCGGTGGACGTCCATGTACAGCAAGCCTTTGACAGCCCCACCTTGCGTATGGATGTGGACCGCACGCGCGCGCAATCCGTGGGGCTGCAAGCCCGCGACGTCGCGCAAAACGTCCTGGTCTCCCTCAGTTCCAGTTTTCAGACCGCCCCGGCGTTCTGGCTCGATCCCAAAAATGGCGTCAGCTACAACGTCGCGGTGCAAACTCCGCAATATCGCGTGGACACTTATCAGGAGTTGCAGAACACCCCCGTCAACGGTCCTTCGCCGAGCACCCCTTCGCAAATTCTCGCCAACCTGGTGCAAACTTCCACTGTCGCCCGCCCTGCGGTGATTTCTCATTACAACGTGCAGCCCATGATCAACGTTTATGCCTCCGTGGACGGCCGGGATCTCGGCGCGGTGGCCGACGAAATCGCCAAGCGCGTCAAAGGCGTCGAAAGCCAACTGCCGAAGGGCAGCCACATCGTGATGCGCGGGCAGGTGCTTACCATGCGCAGCTCTTTCACCGGGCTGGGCTTCGGCCTGGTCGGCGCCATCGTCCTCGTGTACCTGCTTATCGTCGTGAATTTCCAGTCTTGGCTCGATCCGTTCATCATCATTACCGCGTTACCTGGCGCGCTCGCGGGCATCTGCTGGATGCTGCTGCTCACCCACACCACGCTGAACGTTCCATCACTCACCGGCGCGATCATGTCCGTCGGCGTAGCCACCGCCAACAGTATCCTGATGGTATCCTTCGCCCGCGAACAGCTTGACGAAGGCAAGAACGCCCATGACGCGGCGCTTCAGGCGGGCTTTGTGCGTGTCCGCCCGGTGATCATGACCGCGCTCGCCATGATCATCGGTATGATCCCTATGGCCTTGGGGCTCGGCGAAGGCGGCGAACAGAATGCTCCCCTGGGCCGCGCGGTGATCGGCGGGTTGCTTTTCGCCACCTTTGCCACTTTGTTCTTCGTTCCGTGTGTTTTTTCCATAATTCACGAGCGCCGCCAGCGAAATTCCGAGGATCCCGGCGCGCGGTACGAAGCTGGGGAACCGGGCGGAGCGCCGTCGCTGGCGTGATTTGCGAGGGACCCTCGGGCGCCCGCAACGCAGCTTGACGCCGGTAAATGGCATTGCCGATTTATAGGAAACGGAGTGCAGTCTGATGAGTGAACCCGAAGTTCAGAATCAACCGCAGCACGGCGGCGCCGAAAAGAAGGGCCATCTTTTTCTGATCCTGATCATCGTGGCGCTCGCCCTCGTGGTCCTCGGCGCTCTCACGCTGCTGCAGCGCCGCTCGCAGTACCGCGCTCTGGCCGACGAAACCGAAACCCTTGCCGTGCCCACCGTCTCGGTGACTCACGCCACTACCGAAGCCTCTCAGGAAAATCTGGTGCTGCCCGGCGCCATGCAGTCCTACGTAGAATCACCCATCTACGCCCGCACCAATGGCTATTTGAAGAGCTGGTATCACGATATCGGCAGCCACGTGGCCAAAGGCGAATTGCTCGCGGAGATCGATACTCCGGAAGTGGATCAACAACTGGCGCAGGCCAAGGCCGACCTCAACACCGCGCACGCCAATACCGATCTATCGCGAACCACTTCGAATCGTTACTTGGACCTGCTCAAAACCGATTCCGTCTCGCAGCAGGAAGTGGACAATTTCACCAGCGACTTTGCCGCAAAAACCGCCACCGAAAACTCCGCGCAGGCCAACGTCCGCAGGCTCGAGGATCTGGAAGCCTTCAAGCACGTGTACGCGCCCTTTAGCGGCGTGATCACCAAACGCAATGTGGACATCGGCAATTTGATCAACGCCGGAAACACCGGTGCGAACCAGCTGCTCTTTGTGCTTTCGCAGATCGACCCCATCCGTGTGTATGTAAACGTGCCGGAAGCCTATGCCCCGGCTATTCATACCGGACTCGGCGCGTACCTGGTGCTCACGCAATTCCCCGGCCGCCGCTTCGAAGGTACGGTGGTGCGTACCGCCAACGCCATCGACCCCGCGTCGCGCACCCTTCTGACCGAAGTCGATGTGCCCAACAAGAGCGGCGAGTTATTGCCGGGCGGTTACGCGGAAGTGCATCTTGAAGTAAAGGTCAGCGGCGCACGCTTGCAGGTTCCCGTGAACGCTTTGCTTTTCCGTGCGGAGGGTTTGCGCGCCGTCACCGTCGACGCCGACCACAAAACGCATCTCGCCCCGCTGCAAATTGGCCGCGACTACGGCACTACTCTCGAGGTACTCCAGGGCCTCACCGCGCAGGATTGGATTGTCGTCAATCCCGCCGATTCCCTCGACGAAGGCCAGCACGTCAACGTGAAAGAGTTGCCGCAACCCGCGCCGCCCACATCGCCGGGCGCGAATACGACGCCGCCCAGCGGCAATGCGCCGGCGGCAAATAGCGGCGCTGCGAGCAAAGCGCCGGCGGGAAGTGCGAAGAAACCTTGATGAGGCTCGTGTCCGCTAAACATTTGTTCCTGTACGCTGCCTCCTTCTCGTGCGCGCTTGCGATGAGCGCTGGCTGCACCGTCGGGCCAAATTACAATCGTCCGGCGGCGTCCATCCCCGCGAAATGGGACACCACCGCGCCGTGGGTCGAAGCCGCGCCCATGGACAATTTGCCCAAGGGCGCTTGGTGGAGCGTCTTCCATGACGACCAGTTGAACGACTTGGAACAGCAGGCCCTCGATGCCAACCAGGATTTGAAAGTCTCCGTGGCCCGTCTGCAGCAGGCGCGCGCTTCCGCCGCCGTTCAAGTCTCCACTCTATTTCCAACTTTCGGTCTGGTGCCCAACGCCAATCAGCCCAGCGCGGAGCGTGTGCGTGAGAGTGCTGGCCGCGTGCTAAGTTCGTCGGTCACCAGCAGTTCGGCGTTCACACAAAATACTTACGCTCTGCCTTTCGCCGTAAATTATGAAGTCGATCTCTTTGGCCAGCGCCGCCGCAGCATCGAATCCGCGCAAGCCTCGTACCAGGCCAGCGCCGCGGATTTGGAAAACGTGCGTCTGGTCGTTACCGCGGAGCTCGCCGGTGAATACTTCACGCTGCGCCAGCAGGATACCGAGATCGGCATCCTCAACCGCACCGTCGACGCGCTCGAAAAAGGTTTGGAGTTGGTGGAAGCCCGCCATAAGGGCGGCGTTGCTTCCGGATTGGACGTTGCGCAGGAAGAAACTTTTCTGGACACCGCGCGCACGCAAGCTATTCTGCTGCAACAGCAGCGCAAACAATTTGAAGACGCCATCGCCGTGCTCGTCGGCAAGCCCGCGCCGGATTTTCATCTCGCTGCCAACGAATTGAATTCCGAGCCGCCCTCTCTCGCTCTCGGCCTGCCTTCCGCTTTGTTGGAACGCCGCCCGGACATCGCCGAAGCCGAACGGCTCATGGCCGCCACCAACGCGCAAATCGGCGTCGCTAAAGCCGCGTACTATCCTTCGCTGAATTTATTCGGTGCCACGGGATGGCAAACCTCGTCCATCGGCAGCTTGTTCAGCGGCTCCAGTATTTTTTGGGCGTTAGGCGCGAACGTGGCGCAAGACATCTTTAGCGGCGGCGCGCGCCGCGCTCAATTGCAATTTGCGAGCGCAGGCTACGATGCCAACGTCGCCAGCTATCGCGGCACGGTGCTGAATGCCTTCCGCGAAGTGCAGGACAGCGTTACCGGCTTGACGGTGCTGCAACAGGCCCAGCAAGCGCAGCAGAAGGCCGTGGATTCGGCGCGCCGCACGCTCGATATTTCCACCGACCGCTACAAGGGCGGGCTGGTGAACTATCTAGATGTCGTAACCGCGCAGCAGAATTTGCTGGCCGACGAGCAGGAACTGGCTATCATTCGCGGACAGCGCCTGGTTACCAGCGTCTTGCTGGTCAAAGCGCTGGGCGGCGGTTGGGATTCTTCTAGTTTGTCGGCCGTCGCGGTGCACGCCAAGCTGAAAGACATCGTCACGCCCTAATTTCGTTTTCTTCTGCCTTCCTGAAATAACATCTGTTCCAAAAAGAAAAGCGGCATCCGCGATAAACGGCGGACGCCGCAAATCCTTCCTCAATTTTTTGTACAAAGTGAAATCGACGCGTTGGTCGCAAGCTCGCGCGAACTTAATTGCCGAACTATGGTGTCGAAATTTAGTTGTCGAAACTTTAGTTGCCGAAATTAAATTGTCGAAATGATTGCATCGTCGCGCCTGCGGACTTACTGAATTAGCTGCGCGCAGAAGATGCGGAAGATACTGGCGCTAGCGGCGCTTCGCTTTCTTTACCGCCTTGCGCGCCACTTTCTTGGTCTTCTTCGCCTTCTTCCCTGCCGCCTTCTCCACTCGGTTCGCGCCAGCGGCTACCTTCTTCGCGCCCTTCGAAACCTTCCTGGCCACTTTGCGCGTGATGGCCTTGGCGCGGCGTTGCACGGCCTTCGCCCGCGTAGCCACTTTTCTTTGCGTCGCCGGGCTTGGAGTCAGCGCTTCCTTCGCGGCATTCGCTTTCGCCGCGATATTCCCCAGCGTGGAGCCGATCGATTCCGCAACGCTGGTCAAAACTTCCTCAAACTGTTCGGGCTTGGTGGTATCGGACATTCTCAGGCTCCTTGTGAGCAATTCGTGCTGCGAAATTATCGTATATAAACAGCAATCTATGGCAAACCGCAAGGCCCGAAATCGTACTTTCCCTGCCGACAGCATCGAGCAACAGCGCCGTGGGCTTGCGGCGTGGCATCCTAAAATACTCTCACACCCGCCACAGTGCAAGCTGGTCTTGACGCGGTTGAAGTGCCCGGAATATCCCTTGCCGCCGCGCAACCCATCGCGCAAGAAACCGCAATTCAGCACCGTTTATCGCGCGAAACAACCGCTAGTTGCGTGAACCAACGGCGATGAGCACGATGCCGCCCACCAGCGCCAAACCACCCACAATCGGGGGCAGTGGCACGGTTTCTTTGGTGTCTTTGGTGGCGTGAATGGGACCGATATCCACGACCTTTTCGCGCTTGGTATACGTGAAGCCTTGATACGCCAGCGCCACGATACCCAGAATCACCAGAACAATTCCAATCAGTGTTGCGGATTTCATTGCGATGCGGCTCCTTCGGGCCGCGAAGTTATTTCGAGAACTTCCATCGCGAAGTTAAATCGCGAAGTTAAATCGCGAGGTTAAATCGCGAGGTTAAATCACAAAGTCAAATCGAAAAATCTATATCGCGGCTATATCGCTCGGCGGCCTTGAATCACGCGGATCAGAATCACGATGATGGCCACCACCAGTAAAATGTGGATGAAGCCGCCGAGGGTAAACGCGGTCACCAGGCCCAGCAGCCACAGAATCAACAGAATCACCGCAAGGGTCCAAAGTAAATCCATGGCAAGCTCCTTTTCCTGTTCAGAGAGGTCGGCAGCGGGAATGTGCCGGAATAATCTGCGACCTTTATGATCGGGAAAAGGTTAAACCCTGGCGATAGCGCTGGCCATCCGGGGAAGCGTGTAGTCAGGCACGCAGTTCGCCGTATGCCACGCTGTTTATTCGGTACCTTGTCGGTACTTTTGCTCGCGCTACGGCTGCCGCGTTCCTGGCACTTGCGATGACGGCTCGTTCTCTCGCGGCTCCTTAGGCGTCGTCGCCGGTCATGACGAAGACCGGCTTGCCCTCAAGATTGTCAAATTTGGGCGCCAGGCGCTCGGTGCTGTAATGCTCCGCGACGTTGACGACTTTCTTGGTGGCGGTGATCGTCTCGATCGGCACGTTGCCGTATCGGCCATTCTTCAGCACCACCAGACGCCCGGAGATATTCTTCAGCAACAGATCCAGCGCCATGTTTCCGTAAATCATCGGGGCGATGGCGTCCATCGCGTCCGGCGCGCCGCAACGCACGAAGTAACCGAGTTTCTGATTTACAACGTCGATTTTCTTGCCTTTGTTGAATTTGGCGGAGAGTTCCTTTACCTTTTCCGAAACCAGATCACCGATGCCGCCCAGCTTTTTGTGTCCGAACGCGTCCGCGGCCTCGCCTTCAAAGACCATGTCGCCGCCCTCAAACATCGCGCCTTCGGAAACCAGCACGGTGGAATAGCGGCTGGGATTGTTGCGGCGATCTTCGACCATCAATTCCGTGAGATGCTCGATATTGAATTTGTATTCGGGAATTACGCAGCGTTCGGCCACGCCGGCCATGGTCGGCACCATGGCGGTGAATCCGGCGTAGCGGCCGAAAACTTCCAGCACCATGAAACGCTCGTGCGAACCCGCCGAAGTGCGCAAATTATTCACCAGCTCGATGGTGCGATTCACGCAGGTGCTGAAGCCGATGCAGTAGTCCGTGCCCGGAACGTCGTTGTCCATGGTCTTCGGGATGCAGACCACTTTGAAGCCTTCTTTGTGCAGCCGCACACCGTAGCTGAGCGTATCGTCGCCGCCAATGGGGACGAGGTAGTCGATGCCGAGCCACGCCAAATTTTTCAGAACTTCCGGAGTTAGGTCGTTTTTCTCCGCGTTGTACGCGGCCTGATGGTGCGGCGGCACGCTGGATTTGCTCACGCGGCTGGGATTCGTTCGCGAAGAGTGCAGAAACGTCCCGCCGGTGCGCCCGGCGCGTTCCACCTCTTCTTTCGTCAGAATCTGGAAGTTGTCCGAATTGTCGTAGTCTTTCTCGCGCACCAGCTCCACGATTCCGGCCCAGCCGCGGCGCAATCCGATCACCTGATAGCCCTGCTGCAGCGCGCGGCGCGTGACGCCGCGAATCGCCGGGTTTAGTCCCGGCACGTCGCCGCCGCCGGTAAGAATTCCGATAACGCCCTTCTTGGTGTTGATGTTCGCCATGAGTTGTTCGCCTCGCTGGGGCTTTTGTTGAGATAGTTGCAACCCGCAATTATCTCCCGGCCGCGCAAGTTTAGAAAGCAAATCCGGTGGCACAGAATTCATTCTGTGCGGTTTTTCTATGGCACGAGGCCCAATTGAAATGCGCCACAAACCGCACAGATTAAAATCTGTGCTACCAAAAAAGCGTCGCGACGCGCACGCCGTAACCGCGGGCACAGGCAAGAGTGCCTGTGCTACTGAAAATCGTCACAGCGTAATCTTCGTGCCGAGCACCGCTAGAAACTGTGCTAGCCATGCGGGATGCGCGGGCCACGCGGGAGCCGTGACTAGATTACCGTCAGTGAGTGCGTCGGTGACGGCGAGGGAAACGAACGTACCTCCCGCGCTGCTGACTTCCGGACCGACCGCCGGGTACGCGCTGCACTTTTTTCCCGCGAGCACGCCGGCCGCCGCCAGGATCTGCGGGCCGTGGCAGAGCGCGGCGATAGGTTTTTTCGCGCTTGCAAAATGGTGAACAATTTCCAGCACGCGTGGATTCAACCGCAAATATTCCGGCGCACGGCCGCCGGGAATCACCAGCGCGTCGTAGTCCTCCGGTTTGACGGCATCAAAATCAGCGTTGAGGGCAAAATTGTGGCCGCGTTTTTCCGAGTAAGTCTGATCACCTTCAAAATCGTGAATGGCGGTGCGCACGCTGTCGCCCACCTTCTTGCCGGGGCAAACCGCGTGCACGACGTGCCCAACCATCAGTAGCGCCTGGAACGGGACCATTACCTCGTAGTCTTCGACGTAGTCGCCGACGAGCATCAGGATGTTTTTCTTCGCCATGAGCGGCCTCCGGAAAAGCAAAGCGTACCAGACAAACGGCTGGGGTTGGAGATAGCAGGGACCCCCACCCCGGGGTGTTTGCGAAAGAGTAGGATTCTAAAAGGTTTAGAGGGTACATTCGCGAAAGAGTATGATTCCATGGGAGTTATGCCGAATTGCAAAAATTTATTGGGAGTTGGGTCGGCCATACGTACATTTTCGTATCGTTGTGAACGGTAAGGGTTTGCGCGGACGACAACTTGTATCGTGGTGATTTTAGGGGGCTTGGCAAAGTGGATTTTTGCGCTTTTTGGGTTGGTCAAATTGCTGATCAGGTGGGAGCAGTAGTCGCGCGAGGGTAGGGTGCGGCGGTTCAGTCGGGACGGTGCGGAGATGGTGGGGCGAGCTACCACATACCATGCTAGCATGAGGATGTTAGCGTGTCAAGCAATTAAATTACAGGTACTAGTTTCGAACGCAAAGCGGTAGTACCCTACCATGGAACATGGTCGTTCAACGATTGTGATTTATAGGTTACAATGGATATTGAGATAGAGATTCGGCATTACATCAGCCGTGCAGGGCGGGATGTTTTCGACGAGTGGCTCACGCACCTGAGGGATACGCGGGCGCAGGCGAAGATCGCGGTGCGGGTCAACCGTCTGGCGGTCGGAAACTTTGGTGACTGCAAGGCGCTTGGCGCGGGTTTATACGAATTGCGGATCGCTTGGGGACCAGGTTATCGGGTGTACTACGCGATGGTCGGGAGAGTATGTGTTTTGCTGCTCTGCGGCGGCGACAAACGAAAGCAGTCTGCGGATATTGCGCGAGCGCTGGAATACTTGTGCGATTACCGGGAGAGAGAAAAACATGGCACGTAAAGCCAGCGCTTCACATGACGAGGCCATCATTCGACGGCTGCGGAAGGATCCGGAGTTTGCCGCGGAGTATCTGAAGGCGGCGCTCGAAGATGAGCACGAGCCGCGCGTACTGTTGATCGCGTTGCGGCATGTCGCCCTGGCGAGAGGTATCGCCAAAGTTGCCAAGGCGGCGGGGATCGAGCGGGAGAGTCTGTACCGGGCGCTGTCGATGCGCGGCAATCCGCGGCTGTCGACGTTGGTGGCGGTGACTCGGGCAGTTGGGTTGCGGCTAACGGTGGAGGCGGAGGCATGAAGAAGATGAGGAATCGGCCGCATCCGGGAGGCTTGGTGCTACGGCAGTGCATTGCGCCTTTGGGTTTGACGATTACGGATGCGGCGGCAGCGCTCGGCGTGACGCGCACCACGCTGTCCGAGTTGGTGAATGGCAAGCGCGGGATTTCGCCGGAGATGGCGGTGCGCCTGTCCAAGGTTTTTGGGGGCAGCGCGGAGAGCTGGCTGACGCAGCAGGCGCAGTACGAACTTGCGCAGGTCGATGCAGAACGGATTAAGCTGAGGCGGCGCGCGTTGGCTTAAGCGATTTCGCGAGCTGACGACGTGGCCAACGAGTTGGCACGGTGCAGCTGGACATCAGCTCGTGACGGGCTTGGCGGCGGAACGGAGCCAATCACGGATTAGGGCGAAGCGGAATTCTTTGCGTTCCATCGCGCCGACAATGAAGCGATGGGCGTCCAGGGCTTCGACATCGAGGAAAAAGCCGTTGGCTCGGAGCATGGCGTCGGTCATTACGAAGCAAATGCGCTTGTTGCCGTCGATGAAGGCGTGATTGTTGCCTAGGGACTCCATCAGGGCGGCGGCTTCTTCGAAGAGATCGTTGTAGTAGCCGTTTTGCGGGCGCATGACGGCGGATTCGAGCAGGCCGCGGTCGCGGATTCCGTGACTCCCGCCAAACTCTTCGATTAGCAGGCGATGCGTTTCGATGGTTTCGGCGACGGTGGGATAGATACGCGCGGCCACTGCTTGGTCACCCTTATTCGGCCAGCCTTACTTGGCTAGAAGATGAAGGAGCTTGCGGTTCTTCTCAATGGATTTGCGCACGTGGGCCATAATCTCTGGACGTACGGTGCCTTGGGTAGGAGCGACGTACTGAATGTAGTGCTCGACGGCCTGCTCAAGAACGTGGGTAGTGGTCTGGCCGTTGTCTTTCGCGAGCTTGGTCAAGTCTTCGTAGAGGCCGGCGCGCATGTTGAGGCCTACTTTGCGGGTTGCCATGACTCCCTCCCTATTGCCTCTAGTGTACTTCTGGCGCGGTAAGACACGTCAAGAACAATCTTGACGTGTCTAGACTGATCTACGCATTTAGCTACTGGGTGAGTTCCCTGTACAATTGCCGCTTATGTATCTGACGATTTCCACGACACACCGCCCCGCGACGGACCTGGGCTATTTGCTACACAAGAGGCCGGGAAAGCTGCACGACGTTGAGCTGACCTTCGGCCGAGCTCACGTATTTTATCCGGAGGCGACGGAAGAGCGCTGCACGGCGGCGCTTTTGACCGAGGTCGATCCAGTAGAGCTGGTTCGCAAGCCCGGTGGGCCGTCGGGCGAGGGTGGCTTGTTAGATCAATATGTAAATGACCGCCCGTACGTGTCGTCTTCGTTTACAAGCGTGGCGCTTGCGCGAGCGTTCAGCACGGCGATGGGTGGACGTAGCAAGGATCGCCAGGAGCTGGCCGAAACGGCGTTGCCGCTAGAAGTCGAGATTGCCGTGCTTCCCTGCCGCGGCGGCGAAGGATTTCTGCGCAGCCTATTTGAGCCGCTGGGCTACGCGGCAGAAGCGACGCGTTACGCATTGGATACGAATTTTCCGGAGTGGGGCGAGAGCCGTTACTGGAAGGTTGTGCTTAGTGGGCAGAAGAAGCTTTGCGATGTGCTGGAGCATTTGTACGTCCTGCTTCCGGTGCTCGACGACGACAAGCATTACTGGGTGGGAAAAGACGAAGTGGAAAAGTTGCTACTGCGCGGCGCGAACTGGCTGGCGGCGCACCCGGAACGCGAGGAGATAACGCGACGGTATTTGAAGCACCAGAAATACCTGATGCGAGAGGCGCTGGCGCGGCTGGCCGACGAAGGCGACGACGCGGATGAGTTGGCGGAGATTCACGCCGCGCAGGAAGGGGCAATTGAAGAGCGCATCAGCCTGAACCAGCAGCGACTTGGGTCGGTACTGGCGGCGCTGCGGCAGCTCGGCGCAAAGCGAGTGCTGGACTTGGGTTGCGGCGAAGGGCGGCTGCTGTCGCTGCTGCTGGCGGACAATTCGTTTACAAATATCTTGGGAATTGATGTGTCGCCACGAGTGCTCGAGAAAGCGGCGGAGCGGCTACGCCTCGACAGCATGCCGGCCCGCAAGCGCGAGCGGCTTGAGCTGAAGCAAGGGTCGCTGATGTACCGCGACGAGCGGCTGGCAAACTATGACGCGGCAGCCGTCGTTGAAGTGGTCGAACATCTCGACGCGCCGCGATTGGCAGCATTTGAGCGGGTGCTGTTTGAATACGCACGGCCAGGCGGGGTGGTGATGACCACGCCCAACCGCGAGTACAACGTGAAATTTGAAACACTGCCCGCGGGAAAGTTCCGGCATCAGGACCATCGGTTCGAGTGGTCGCGGAGCGAATTCCAGAATTGGGCAAATCGCGTGGCCACTGAGCATCAGTACGACGTGACATTTTTACCGGTGGGAACGGAAGACGCGTTGCTGGGAGCGCCGACGCAAATGGCGATATTCCGGAGAAAGATTTAGATACCCGTGCGAGAAAAGTTTTCGTTTCCAGATTTGTCGCTGGTTGTGCTCATCGGCGCGTCCGGGTCGGGCAAGAGCACCTTTGCGCGCAAACACTTTCTGCCTACGGAAGTGATTTCGTCGGACTACTGCCGTGCGCTGGTATCCGACGACGAAAACAGCCTAGCGGCCACGAACGATGCTTTTGATGTTTTGCATTTTGTGGCCGCGAAGCGGCTGGCGGCGGGGCGTCTGTCGGTGGTCGACGCTACGAACGTAAAACCAGAAGACCGCAAGCCGCTGATTGAATTGGCGCGGCAATATCACTGCTTGCCGGTGGCGATGGTGCTCAACGTGGCGGAGCGCGTTTGCCAGGATCGCAACGCTGTGCGCACGGACCGCAAGCTGGGAAATCACGTGGCGCACCGGCAGCTGCAGAACTTACGGCGATCGCTACGTGGGCTGGAGCGTGAAGGCTTCCGGCATGTGTTGATTCTGAGCACGCCAGAAGAAGCGAACGGTATCGTTCTGGAGCGCGTGCCGCTGTACAACAACAAGAAATCGGAACGCGGGCCGTTTGACGTAATCGGCGACATACACGGTTGTTACGCGGAGTTAGTGGCGCTTTTGGAGCGCCTTGGGTATGTCGCAGGCGAGCGAGACGGTAATGGATTGCCACGAAGCTATGCGCCGCCTGAAGGACGAAAGGCCGTCTTTTTGGGAGATTTAGTCGATCGCGGCCCAGATTCGCCCGCAGTGTTGCGGTTGGTGATGCAAATGGTGCAAGACGGGAACGCCTACTGCGTCCCCGGAAACCACGACATGAAGCTGCTGCGCAAACTACGCGGCAAAGACGTGCAACTGACGCATGGTATTGCGGAGACGCTGGCGCAACTGGAGACGGAGACGCCAGAGTTCAAGGCGCAAGTGCAAAAGTTTCTCGATGGACTGGTGAGCCACTACGTTTTCGATGAGGGGCGCTTGACGGTTGCGCACGCGGGGATGAAAGAGGAGATGCAGGGGCGGGGCTCCGGAAAAGTGCGGGATTTCGCGCTGTTTGGCGAGACGACCGGGGAGGTGGACGAGTTTGGTTTGCAGGTGCGCTACAACTGGGCCGCGGATTATCGCGGTGGAGCGATGGTGGTTTACGGGCACACCCCAGTTCCCGAGGCGGAGTGGTTGAACCGCACGATCAACATCGATACCGGCTGTGTATTTGGCGGGAAATTGAGCGCGCTGCGGTATCCGGAAAAAGAGATTGTCTCGGTACCGGCGCTGAGAACCTATTACGAGCCTGCGAAACCGTTTATAGAAATCGCGGCGCCGCAACTGACGGCGCAGCAGGCGCACGACGATTTGCTGGACCTTGCGGATGTAACGGGCAAGCGATTCATCAACACGCGCCTGCAGGCGAACATCACCATCCCGCAAGAAAATGCCATGGCGGCGTTGGAGGTGATGAGCCGGTTCGCGGTGAATCCGAAGTGGCTGATCTATCTGCCGCCGACGATGTCGCCCACGGAGACGAGCACGCAGCCGGGGTTGCTGGAACACCCCGCGGAAGCCTTTGCGTACTTTCGGAATGAGGGCATTCCCACGGTGATTTGCGAAGAGAAACACATGGGGTCGCGAGCAGTGGTGATTTTGTGCCGCGATGGAGACGTGGCGCGAAAACGCTTTGGCGTCAGTGGTGAGGAGATCGGGATTTGTTACACGCGAACGGGGCGGCGTTTTTTTGATACGCCGGAGCTTGAGGGTCAGGTTTTGAATCGTCTTCGCGAAGCCGCGGACCGGTGCGGATTCTGGGAACTGTTGAAAACGGATTGGTTTTGCATCGACGCGGAACTTATGCCGTGGTCCGCCAAAGCGCAAGAATTGTTGCGGCGGCAGTATGCTCCAGTGGGGGCTTCGGCCGTTGGCGCATTTCGTGAAACGCTTGCGGGATTGCAGACGGCAGCCACGCAGGATGCGGACATCGCGAATCTGCGCGACCGGATTGCGGAGCGGGCGCCGCTGGCGGATGCGTTCGTAGCTTCTTATCGGCAGTATTGCTGGACGGTCGAGTCGCTCGACGATTTGAAACTTGCGCCGTTTCACCTGCTGGCGTCGGAAGGCCATGCTTATTTCGACCGCGATCATTCGTGGCACATGGAGATGTTCACAACTTTGTGCGCGGCGGAGCCACGTTTGTTGCGAGAGACCAAGCATCGCACCGTTGACCTGGTGGACCCCGTGAGCCAGGACGACGCCATCCGGTGGTGGACCGAGCATACGGAACGCGGAGGAGAGGGAATGGTGGTGAAGCCTCTCAATTTTATACATCGCGGGCGGAAGGGATTTGTGCAGCCCGGGGTGAAATGCCGGGGGCGCGAGTATCTGCGGATTATTTATGGTCCGGAATACACGCTGCCCGAAAACTTGGAAAGGTTGCGGTCACGGAATGTGGGACGAAAACGGTCGCTGGCGATCCGCGAATTTGCGCTGGGGGTTGAGGCGTTGGAAAGGTTCATACGGAAGGAACCGCTGCGACGCGTGCATGAGTGTGTGTTCGGCGTGCTGGCGATGGAGACGGAGCCAGTGGATCCGAGGTTATGAACTGGCCTACGAGCGCGACTCGATCGACAGAACTTGTGCCGCGCCTCCGGCGCTCTTGCGTTTTGGGCGATTGGGCACCCAGCACTGGCGCGTGCTGGGCTAAATTGTGGCGCGCCTCCGGCGCTCCGATCCAAAAAGAAAAACACCAGTTCGGACTAAACA
>CAWIQN010000009.1:0-291115 GCA_963838265.1 uncultured Acidobacteriota bacterium | reverse complement strand
ATGCCCTGTGAAGCTCGCACCAAAACGCCTCCCGGTGGCACAGATTTCAGTCTGTGCCTTTGTCGCCCACCCCGCGGATCTTCGCGCTCGCCGACCCAACCCCGCCTCCCCATCCCGCCTTGTCCGCATTTCATCAACTCGTTACTTCCTTGATCCGCTGTCCATTTGCCCTGAGCCCTGTGGGCGAACGGTCGTAACCCCAACAGAATCTTACTCTTTCGCGCGAATCACCCCTAAACCCAATAGAATCCTACTCTTTCATCAGCACCCCGGGGGTACCCCCGTACCAATCTAGTTACTAATCCCAGCCATTCCAAATCGCTCCGTGCGCCCACAACCCGCACAAAAAGGACAGCTTATGCCTCATAAACCCGATCCAACCACGCTCTGCCAGCACCACTCCAAAGACGGCAAACGCTGCCACATGCTGCTAGCCCCGGACAGTCCCTCACTCTGCGCTTTCCACGAGCGCGCTGCGGCCAAACTAGCCGCCACTGAGGCACGGCGACAGCCCGCCGAATCCGCCTTTCCTCTGGCGAAGGAGGGCGACTCCACCGATCTCTCCGCCCTCTTCAGCCAAGATCTCCTCAAACAAAAAACCGCCGCCGACATCCACACCCACCTCTGGAATCTCTCCCTCGCGCTACAGCAAGGCCGCATCTC
The DNA here is from genome assembly GCA_963838265.1 of uncultured Acidobacteriota bacterium. Lineage (GTDB taxonomy): Bacteria > Acidobacteriota > Terriglobia > Acidiferrales > UBA7541 > Acidiferrum. Next base: position 290,452 of record CAWIQN010000009.1, on the reverse strand, counting down.
CCCACGCCGCGCCGCCGTCCTCGCCTACATCCACAGCCTCCTACTCCGCACCCTCCCCGCCATCGAAAAACAAGACTCCTCCGGCGACTCCGGCGGAATCGACATGACCGGCGCTTCCCGCCCCATCCGCAACCTGCCACCGCCGCATCACTCTCCCTCGCAATACTCCCCGGGGGCCTACGCAACTCCAGACTCGCGCTCGCCGTCCGCCGTTGTAGCGGCTCCGAGCTTTCGTAGTGGCGAATCTTCAGATTCGCATTCCGCTCCCCCGCCACCGCCGCCCGTAGCACCGCCACCACCCGCGCCAAGACTCTACGGCTTCCAAGACACCATAGGGGCACGGCATGCCGTGCCCGCTCCCGCACACGCAACCTCAAATTCCTCAACGCCGCAGTCCCACTGCTCTATCTCCTTACCCTCCGCTACTTCCTTTACCTCTTTTGCTCCTCCGGTTAGACTGACCGTAACTACCCATGCCGATCACCAGCGGAAAACTCATCGCCATCGAGGGGATCGACGGCAGCGGCAAGCGCACGCAAGTGGAACTGCTGGCCAGCGCCTTGCGCCAGCGCGGCTACTCCGTGCACCAGACCGGCTTCCCGAAATACGAGTCCACCTTCGGCAAACTGATCGGACAATTTCTCGACGGGCAGCTCGGCGCGCTGGAAACGGTGGACCCGCGCTTCACTGCCCTGCTGTACGCCGGCGACCGCCTGGAAGCCAAGCCGGAACTGGATGCCGCGCTGGGCAAAGGGCAGATCGTCCTGGCCGACCGTTACATCGGCTCCAACCTGGCGCACCAGGGCGCGCGGACCGCTCCCGAATCGCGCGCGCAATTCATCGACTGGATCCGCCACGTCGAATACTCCATCTACGGCTTGCCGCGCGAACAGCTGGTCCTGTATCTGCGTGTCACTCCGGAACAAGCGCAGAAAATGGTGCTGCAAAAAAATGCCCGCGAATATACTGCCGCTGCGCAGGATCTGCAGGAAGCCAGCCTGCTCCATTTGCAAACCGCCGCGGAAGTTTACGATCAGCTGGCCGCTCAAGCGCCCTGGGTCACCATTCAGTGCTGCGATTCTTCGAGCGACGTGATGCATCCGGCGGCGCAAATTGCCGCGGAAATTCTTTCCGTCGTCGAACCGGTGCTGGCGCAAACCGTCTTGGCGCAAACGGCGGCCTTGCCGCATGCGGACGCTCCGGAGGGGCTCTAGCCCATGGGCTTCGCTGAATTTCTTGGCAACCCGCGTATCGTGCAGGCGCTCCGTGGCGCGCTGAAAAGCGAACGCGTGCCGCACGCGCTGCTCTTCACCGGACCGCGCGGCGTGGGCAAATTCACGCTGGCGCGCGTGTTCGCGCAAGCCGCCAACTGCGAACGCCTGGCCGACGATTTCTGCGGCGAGTGCGCCACGTGCCTGCGCATCGCGCAACTCGCCGATCCCGTGGCGCTGATGGAACAAGGCCTCGCGGAACGCGGCGAAAGCGCTGACGCTGCCACCGTCGAGCGCATGCCGTTAATTCTGCAGCCGCACCCGGACGTCTGGGCCGTCGTGCCCGATCCCGTGCGGCTGAAAACTCCCGTTGCGCGTCCCATGCTGCGTATCGGCCAGCTTCGCGCCGTGCAGCGCGCCGCCTACTTTCAGCCCATGGGCCGCCGCCGCGTCTTCATTCTGGACGGCGCGGAAACCATGCGGGGCGACGTCGCCAACGCTTTCCTGAAGATTCTGGAAGAGCCGCCCGGCAACGCCACTCTGATCCTGCTCGCACCGTCGCCCTATACCCTGCTCTCCACCATTCTTTCGCGTTGCATGCAATTCCAATTCGCGCCGCTGCCCTTCGCGGACGTGGAAAAAATCCTGCAGGAACGCACCGACCGCAAGCCCGCGGAAAATAAACTCGCGGCCGCGCTCTCTGAAGGCAGCCCCGGCTGGGCCATGGAGATGGATGTGGAGCAAACCGCGCAGCGCCGCAAAGACGCTCTGCGCATCCTGGAACGCGCCGCCGCGGGCCGGGATTTCTCGCAGCTCTTCGCCGCCACCGCCGCCCTGGCCAAGGATAAAGACGCATCTTTCGATGAACAAATCGATATTTTCTACGGACTGCTCAGTGATTTACTGGAGGTTACTTCGCGCATACAGGTGCCAAACTTACGCAATGTTCCGCTGGCCCGCGAACTGCAAGTCCTCGGCAATGCCGTGGACACCGCTTGGGTCATGCGCGCTATAGCGGGCTTCGATGAACTACATTTCGGCGCACGCCGTAACCTGAACAAACAGCTGGGACTCGACGCCTTGGCGGCTTCGCTGGCAGGTGCATCGTCCGCTGGCGTGCTGCCGCGCGAGTGACGGAAATTTTACATTTGGCAGCGGCAAAAACTTTTGCGCAACTGTAACCCGTGCGTACGTTTATGCATCACACAGACTGATTACCCTGCCGCTGCTAGCTAGAAGGAGCATGTTATGGTCAATCGTCGTATGTTCCGGCCTGGTTTTCCGGACGTGAAGGAGCCTGCCACAGCGCGCCCGCAGCATACTAACGGGGGCGTTATCCCCAACAAGAAGCCCGCCCCGCCAGAGATGACGCACGCCGAGAACTTCTATTGGGTCAAGCAGATGCAGTCGCACACGCCCATGGCCGTGGTGCTGGAAAATGGCGAAGTATTGAAGGGCACGGTGGAGTGGTACGACCGCGATTGCATCAAGCTGACGCGCACCGGCAGCCCCAATTTGCTGGTTTTCAAGCGTGTCATTAAATATGTCTATAAAGATGGCGAAGAATCCGCGAGCGGCGGCGAAGAGTAGTTGTTTTCTGCTACAGGCTTTCCTGTAGAACTACGCGTAGTGGTTTTCAGCTACGCGATTTTTCAGTGATGTGGTTTTTCAGTCGCGCGATCTACGAATTTTTCGGCGAGCGACTCGAGTTTTTGCAGTCGCACTGCTAACGATTTTTTTCAGTGCGCGGTTTTGAGGTCTTGCAGCCGCGCTACTTTTCGCGTTTGAGATTTGCGGAAACGCGGTCGGACACTGCGCCAAACGTCAGCAGCGCTTTGGCCGTCAACTCGCCATCCTGATTCCAAATTTCGCACTCGGTAACTACGAAATTTCTTCCGGTGCGCAAGACGCGTCCCTCGGCGCGCAGTACGCCGTCCACCACGGCTTCGAGAAAATTAATTTTCATCTCGATGGTGGCGATCTGACTGCCATGCGGCACCGTAGAATACGCCGCCACCGCCGCGACGGTATCGGCCAGCGTCGCCAGAATCCCGCCGTGTACTACGCCGTGCATTTGCCGGTGCCGCCGGTGCACGCGCATGCGAAATACCACGCGCCCGACTTCGACGCTCTCCACTTCTAGTCCCAGGCCACGGGTGGCGGGGCTATGTTTCAGCCGCGCCTGCACTTGCTCGACGGCGCTGCGCATTTCTTTCGCGGCGCGAACTTTTTGTGATGACGACGATTTCATCAATCGATCCTTTCAGTATGCCGATAGTCCGCCGTCGAGAGGAATGGCTACGCCGGTGAGCCACGACGATTCGTCTGACGCGAGATAGACGGCGAGTTCGGCAACGTCTTCCGGTTTCCCCATGCGGCCCAGCGGCATTCCGGCAACGCGCGCTTCGCGTAGTGCGCGGCCCGCGGGCGTTTGCGGAAATATGGCTTGGACCATTTCGGTTTCCACGAGCGCGGGGCAAATGCAGTTGACGCGGATATTTTCGTGGCCGTGATCGAGGGCCATGGCTTTGGTCAACATGGTTACGGCACCTTTTGACGCGCAATAGGCGGCGCGGGATTTCATGGCCACGAGGCCGAGAATCGATCCGGTATTTATGATGGAGCCGCGGCCGGCGCGGCGCATCGCGGGCAATGCGGCGCGAGACATCAGGAATGGTCCTTTGCTATTTACGCGCATCACGCGATCCCAATCTTCTTCGGAGAGTTCCTCGACGGTGGCATTGCTGAGTGTTCCGGCATTATTTGCGAGGACGTGTAACGCGCCGAATTTTTCTACCGTTTCGCGAACGGCGCGTTCGGCGTCCGCGCCGTCCGTCACGTCGCATTCGACGGGCAAGACTTCCCCGCCCTGCGCGGTGATTTCTTCGGCGACTTGCTGCAGTTTGTCCTTGCGCCGGGCGGCGATGGCGACCTTGGCGCCTTCGCGCGAAAAGGCCAGAGCGATGGCGCGGCCGATGCCGGTGCCGCCGCCGGTGATCAGCGCTACGCGTCCTGCTAATCGTCCTGCGATGCGTGTCACGAAATGTGTACCTCGCGCGTCTAATCGCGTAGTTTAGACAAATACGGAGACGTACACAAAGGCGCTATGCGAATCGGCATAACTTGTTATCCAACTTACGGCGGGTCTGGCGTGGTGGCTACGGAATTGGGTATGGAGCTGGCCGCGCGGAATCATGATGTGCATTTTATTAGTTACGCGCCGCCGATCCGGATGAATCCCAACGATCCGCACATCTTTTTTCATGAGGTGGAGGTGGCGTCTTATCCGCTGTTTGATCATCCGCCGTACACCTTGGCGCTGGCTACGAAGATGCTGGAGGTTTTTGAATCGCAATCGCTGGATTTGTTGCACGTGCACTATGCGATTCCGCATTCGGTCAGCGCGTTGCTGGCGCGGTCCATGGCGGCGCCGCGGCGGCTGCCTTTTATTACCACGCTGCACGGAACGGATATTACGTTGGTGGGAAGCAACCGCAGTTATCTGCCAATCACGAAATTTTCCATTGAACAGAGCGATGGGGTGACCACCATTTCGCGGTATCTGTTGAACCAGACGATCAAGGAATTTGATATCAAGCGGCCGATGGAAGTGATTCCGAACTTTGTGAATTGCGATCTGTATGCGCGGAGAGAAAATCCGGAGCTGCGCGCGAAGTGGGCGCCGAATGGCGAGCCGATCCTAATGCATCTTTCCAATTTTCGGCCCGTGAAACGGTTGACGGATGTGGTGGAAATCTTCGCCATGGTGCGGGCGAAGATGCCGGCGAAATTGGTGCTGATTGGTGATGGACCGGATCGCGGGTCGGCGGAATTCCTGGTACGGAAGAAGAAGCTGCAGAAGGATGTTTTGTTTTTGGGCAAGCAGGATCAGGTGTATGAAAAATTGTCGCTGGCGGATTTGTTTTTGATGCCTTCGGAACTGGAATCGTTTGGGTTGGCGGCTCTCGAAGCAATGTCTTGCGAGGTGCCAGTGATCGCGACGAATGTGGGCGGCGTACCGGAAGTGATCGAACATGGCGTAGACGGTTACCTGGTGGAACCTGGGGATGTGGCCGCGGCGGCTAAATTCGCGATTGATATTTTGTCGCGCGCGGATCGCGGGCGGGAGATGGGGAAGATTGCGCGGATCAATGCGAAGAAGAAGTTTTGTTCCAATGATGTGATTCCGCAGTATGAGGCGTACTACCGACACGTTTTATCGGAAACTTGAGAAATGGCGACCGTTGCGCGTCGGCGGGCCAGGAAAGCGTGGGCTGGCAGTGCGTCAGATTCCGGTTTGCCGACCACCCAGAGTTTGGCCAGACCAGTCGATACAAGCGCGTTTATGGGCACCAATCCTGAAAACGAAGCACAACCCAAGGTCAATGAGTGCATTGCTCCCAATCGGCCATCAGGCCCCCCATTCATCGAATCGGCGCATGATCTCCATGAGCTTGCATCCCAACAGGATGAGAGAGCCCCACAATATGAAGGGGACGCCATAGAGTAGGAGATGCTTGCGCGAACGGGCTAACTCAAACACCCGCATCTTCACGATGGCGTATACGTTCGCTGAGAGATAAGCAACCGCCAAACAGCTCACCATCAAGTTATGCATCTTGTTGCTCCTCCATTTAGCGTGGGAGTTCCGTGCCGGTCGTGATGGTCGCGCCGAACACGATGTTTCCTCTTGGGAGGAGCGCGCAGTGGCGACGACCGAGCCGCCGCCACTGCGTTTGATATTGCATCAAGCGCGCAATTGTACGCGAGTCATTGAAGACCGTTCTCGATGCCAGCTTACCCTCCTGGACGGTCCACCACCTTAGAGTTGAGACCATCCTCCGTCTACCGGAAGCTCGGCGCCGGTCGTGTAGGTCGCGTCGAACGCGAGGAAGAGGACGGCCTTCGCGACTTCCTCCGACGTTCCGAAGCGCTTCATCGGACTCATACCGATCATCTTCTCCCTGATCTGGACACCCGCGTCGCCGGGAAACGCTTTGCCGATAATCGGCGTGTCGATGGGGCCGGGCGTCACCGCGTTGACGCGAATCTCGCGAGGAAGCAACTCGGCGGCGAGCGTCCGAGCGAAGGATCGCAGCGCGGCCTTGGCGGCTCCGTATGCGGCGTTGCCGGGCATCCCCTTGACGTTGGCGATCGAGGTCGTGAGGACGATAGAGCCTCCCCGGTTTATTAACGGCGTGAGCTTCTGCATCACGAAAAGCGGCCCCTTGGCGTTCAGGTTGAACATCTCGTCGTAGACAGCCTCGGTCATGCTCTCAAGAGGCGCTCGGATGCTGAACCCGGCGTTGACGAAGAGCAGGTCGAAAGTGTCGAACTCGGCCTTCACTTGAGAGGCAAGAGTGTCGATTTCCGTCAACGAACGCGCGTCGCTCGAAACCACGAGGGCGTCCTTTCCAAGCTCTTTCTGCGCCGATTCCAGGCCGACCTTCGAGAGACCCGTCACCAGGACGCGCGCACCGCCACCCATGAGCATCTTCGCCGTTGCGAGCCCCATGCCGCTGGTGCCGCCGATGATCACCACTTTTTTACCTTCGTAACGTTCCATGTGTATTCTCCTTGCGAGGTCAGGGTTGCTTTGCTGATTCTGAACTGTTTGGTATGATAATCAGGCGCGGAGGCTGCGGTCAAGACCTTTTTGAACTATTTATTTCACAATACCGCAGGACGCCGCTCTCAAGTTGCTGCGGAAGAGAAATCGCTGCCAGAGACCTTGACGACGGCCTGCCACGCGGCTTCTTGGCTGGCGCGATCGTGAAAATGTGGGTGGCGCATCGCCTCGATTGGGCCGGTGAACTTCTTGGGCGGCGAGGCGAAGAACAGGCCTAATTTATGAAATGGTGAATTGCTTCGTTTGCGTTATCTTGAAATGAAGTATTTTTCAAATCAGTAAAAAAAGTGCTCTGGTCCACCATGTCCCCCGATAACTTACCCTCTTTACTGGCATAAAAAACGCCGCTTTTATACCGCTCATCCGAAATGGCATCTACAAAGCGTTTTGCACCTACTTCCAGCGTATGCACCATTCCGCCCATCAACGGGAATACAATAGGCATCATCACAAACTTCAACATAAACCGCATTGGCGGGGGAAGACTATCTGGCGCCTGAGTTCCTTTTGTATTTCCTGGGCTCACAACAATAAACTTGAGCTTAGGATATTTTCTTGCCATTGATAACGTCCACATGGTTTCTGCATACTTGACATATGCGTATGCTTGCAATGCATTGAACTTATTACCGAAATATGATCCATCAAGAATAGCAGCAAACTCAGCTACAGAAGAAGTCCTCATTGAAACTCGTTTTACTCCGAGCATCTTTACTCCTGGAACAGCCTCCGCACTTACAGATAGAACTGTTTTCCTTAACTTGTCCCGTTTAATTAATTCCTCCGCTAGAATTACATTACCTAAAATGTTCGTAGCAGCTAATTGATTCATACCGGAAGGCGTAGATTTCGCAGCCGTTTTCCCAACTACTCCACCTGCATTTAAAACTATTGCATCAATAGGTTCCTTTATTTCTTCTACTGCTTTTCTTGCAGAATTTGCATCCGTAACATCCCCAATAATAATTTCGAAAATCTTTTCCCCCGTTTTCTCCTCAAGGTCTTTTTTTGCTGCCTCTGCTCTCGCTCGATTTCTGCAAAAAAGAATTACCTTTTTTGTTTCTTTTTTTAGGGCTAACTGTCGGGCAGTCTCTTTCCCAAGCCCAATATTTGCTCCGGTTATTAATATAGTCCCGGTGACTAGAGCGGTCGAATGTTCCATGGGCGTCTCCCTGGTGAAGTGTGAAGGCCGAGTCGTGAGGCCCGACGAGGCCAGAGTCAGCTTGCTAATTTCGAACTATGCGGTTATATATTGGTGGGATGGAAAGTGTCAAGGAGTTTTGAACTAAATGATTCAGAAGACCGCTAGGCCGCGGGGTCGACCGCGCAGCTTCGACGAGACGGGGGCGCTGGAAAAGGCGACTCAGGTGTTTTGGTCGAAAGGCTACGACGGAGTGACGATTGACGATCTCGTCGCCGGGATGGGTGTGGGACGGCCGAGCCTGTATGCCGTCTTTGGGGACAAGCGGGCGATATTCTTGCGCGTCCTTAAGGCGTATGCAGAACGGAAGGGCGCATCAGCCGCGAAGGCACTCCTCTCGCCACAGAGTCTTCGCGACTCGATCACGGGCTTTCTGAGGTACGCCGTCGAAAGTGCGACCGAGAAAGGGTCCGCCCGGGGCTGCCTGATGGTGTGCGTCGCGCCGCTTGTGAACGACGCTGAGGTTCAGCGGTTCCTGCAGGACACTGTCGCGGGCGGCGCGGCGCTGGTGGAGCGCCGTTTCCGGGACGGGATCACCGCTGGAGACATCCCGCCTGACTTTCCGGTAGCCGTGCGCGCGATCCAAGTCACGGATTTGGCGCGTGGGCTGACCATGCGTGCGCGGATGGGCACGCCGCGCAAGACGCTCCTCAAAGATGCTGAGGAAGCGGCCGACTTGGTGCTCCTGCCGCGCCTGAGGGCCATCGGCAAGCAGAAGCTAAAACTTTCTCTCGCCGGCGTTTGAGCCGGGTCCTGGGCCTGGGTAGTGGCCGCCGACGCGAAGTTCAAAGCACTTCGGGGCCAATCCTCTAAGAAATCTGCTCTCAACATAGTCTGGGGATGTTGAAGTTCGGCGAGCCCCGCTCTGAGGGCTTCATATAGATAGTGAGCACGCAAGCGTTTGGAGATCACTATGTCACTCATCGAGCCAGGATTGGTATTGTCGGCTTGTGGGAAGTGATCTCCGCGCTTGGGATTGACTCTGGACGTAACACGGCCTAACCGGAAGCTGAACCACGGCGAACCCCGTCTCTCGAAACTTGGCCAAACGGAAAACGGCGCCCGCGTGGTAAACCGCTTACTCCATTACTTCAACTCCGTCCCCATCCGGCTCCGAAAAAAGCGGGCTAGGGCCTTGGGGGCTCTACTTCGTGCTTGATGTGTTCGAGGACGCGCATGTGAATGCGCTGGACGATGTAGTCGGACCAGAGATGCCAGGGGCTGCGGGCCAGATGGCGTCGGTGTACCAGGTGGTGCCTTCGAGGCGGGTGCGGCCGTTCGGTAATGCTGTGAGTTGGAACTGTCGTTGGCGGGAAACGAAGTAGCCGTGCAAGTGCGGCGGCGGACGCTTTCGGCTGTCAGGGCGAACTAGAGTCCGACGTCTAAATGCGCGGCTCATGGGTGTCGAAGAAAGAGCCAGAAAATCAAAAAAGACTTAACGTCTCGGCACGTTCATTCGCCGATTTGGGCCGTTTCTGGAAAATCTCGCTTTTTACAGCCACCGGCAATATTGACGATAGACAGAATTCCATCCGTGCTGTAGAGAAGATGTTGAGAAGCGGTGCCTATACCCGGTCAAGGTTGCGCGACTTAAGACAAAAAGCTACGCAGCTTGAAGGAGAAGAATATGATCACGACCTTCACAAGACAGCTCTTGTCAACGACGCTGTCGTTCCTGCTGGTAATGAGCGCCGTACCGCTAGAAGCTGGTGCTCAAACGGGTGAAACGGATTATTCGGGGCAAGGCGCGCCATTGTCTCCGGATGAGGTGCAACAGCTCGTGGCACCCATCGCGCTTTACCCGGACGCCCTGGTGGCGCAGATTCTCAGTGCTTCGACCTTCCCAGACCAGGTTGCGTCGGCGGCCAGCTGGCTTCAGCAAAACAGCTCTGTGACGGGCACGACTCTGATGCAGGCCGTCGATGCGCAGCCCTGGGATCCCAGTGTGAAGGCGCTCACACAATTCCCTTCTGTGCTCGGCAACTTAGCGCAGAACCTCAGTTGGACCTCCGCGCTGGGAGAGGCGTATCACACCCAGACCGCCGATGTGATGGCAGCAGTGCAGGTATTGCGCGCGAAAGCGCTCGCGGCCGGCAATCTGAAATCAAGCCCGCAGATTGTTGTTTCGCAGCAGTCACCGCAGACCATCATAATTCAGCCAGCGAATCCTCAGGTCGTGTATGTCCCGGTGTACAACCCGGCGGTGGTTTACGGATACCCGTATGTGACTCCCGGGTACAGCACGGCAGCCGTTGTGACCACCGCCGTGGTGGCGTTTGGAGTTGGCATTGCGGTAGGGGCCATGCTGAGCGGTGGTTGTTGCGCCTGGGGATATAGCAGTTGGAACTGCGGCTGGCATGGCACCGCTGTGGTGGTGTACCACGGTGGGGCGTACTACGGAAACAATGCTTGGCACGGCGGCTATTACGGCTCGAGCGGCTCTGTCTATGGTCCCAACGGCTCCGCGCATTATAGCAACGGCTACAACCCGTCCACCGGGACGTACGCGCGTGGCGGCACGGCCTCAAACGGCTACGGCAGCGTAAGTGCCGGTCAAGCGTACAACCCAAGGACCGGGGCCTCCGCCTCGACAGTGCAAGGGTCCAATGCGTATGGCAGCTATGGAGCCTCGACCGCTTCGAAAAATGGCACCACCGTTGACAGCCAGCACCAAACCAACGCTAACGGAACAACTGGGCAGATGCACAGCTCGACCGGTGCCTCGGCTTATGGCGCGACGGGCAAGAACGGCAACAGCGCCGCGGTAGGCCAAACGGCAAATGGCGACAAGTATGCCGCGGCGAACGGCAAAACCTATAGCAATACGGGCAGCGGTTGGAATCAGAAGAGCGGAAGTCCGTCAAGTTACAACAAATCCAGTTCCAGCGGCTGGGGTGGACAGGAAAAAAGCGGTGGGTCATCGGCCATGAGCAGCGGGGGCGGCGGATGGAATAACAGGGCTGCCAGCGCTCGCGGTTCGTCAAGTATGGGACGCAGCGGTGGCTGGGGTGGTCGTAGGTAGACTCGGCGGTACAGGCGCAAACGAAGTCAACGTTGGTGGGTTGTTGATGAAATTCTTGCAGTTGATGATCTGGAGGATAGGTATGCCGCTGACAACCCGCAGAATCACTAATTCGGCTCAATTCATCCTTCTGACACTAATCATCGCCGTCGTCGCCTGCCAGAAGTCCGCTAAACCTTCGTTCCAACTATTTGCGTCACCCGAAGAGGCAGGTAACGGGCTGGTGGCTGCGGCAAAGTCAGGCGACCCAAACACGGTACTGGCCGTTTTTGGTCCGGACTCGAAAGACATCATTCTCTCCGGCGATCCCGTGCAGGACAAAAATACCGCCGCCCTGTTTGTGACCGCCTATGGCGTGATGCATCGCTGGCGCAAGATGCCTGACGAATCCCAAATGCTGATAATTGGTGCGGACAATTTCGCCTTCCCGATCCCGCTGAAGAAGAATGCCGCAGGACAGTGGTACTTCGACGCGAGTGCAGGCCGGGAAGAGATTTTGGCGCGTCGTATTGGGAGGAATGAACTGGCCATCATTGCCGTTTGTGGCGCGCTGGCCGACGCTCAAGCGGAATATTTCTCACAGCGTCATGATGGCGTGAACCAGTACGCTTTGAAATTTATCAGTGACACTGGCAAGCAGAACGGTCTGTACTGGGAGCCGCAAGAAGGCCAGCCGAAAAGCCCGCTCGGACCACTGGCGGCATTCGCAACCAAAGAAGGATATAGCGTAAAGCCGGACTCGCACGTGCCTTTCCACGGCTATTACTTCCATATGCTGACGCAGCAAGGCAGTAACGCTCCAGGTGGCGCGAAGAACTACGTGGTCGATGGGAAGATGACCGGTGGATTCGCCTTCGTCGCCTATCCAGCTGAGTACCGCAATTCGGGGGTGATGACATTCCTCATCAATCAGGATGGCCAGTTGCTGCAGAAGGATTTGGGCAAGACGACGGCGGAAACAGCAGCCGCGCTTACTGAGTTCAACCCCGATGCCAGTTGGAGTCGAGTGCAATAACGGGTGTCCCGCGCCCGCGCCAATGCCGGGAGGAGGTCGGGACAAGCGCGGAGAGGAGATATCGAGTTGCGGGTGCTCTGGGGCGATTTGGGTGGGGCGGATCGTGGTAAAACGGCGTCGCGCCGCGCTTCACAGAGGGCGCTCAGGGTAAACTGCACTCCGAGAAAGCCGTGACTGGCTACGGTTTGGTGGGGGGCTTGAGTGTTGGGGAGAGGAAGCGGAGGGTTAGGATGCGGTCGCGGCGGCGCTCGTCTTGGAGGTTGCGTTCGCGGGCTTTTAGTAGATCCTGGAGCGATACGAGGCCGGCAAATTTTCCGGTGTTGCGTTCGACTACCGGCATGCGCGTGAAACCCATTTCGGCCATGCGATAAACGACAACTCTGAGTGGTTCTTCGGGAGAGGTCGAGACGGTGTCTGGCCGGATTAGTTCTGCAAGGGTGCGGTGCATGGCGGCGTCGCCTTCTTGGGCGATTCGTTTGCGCAGGTCATCGCGGGTGAGCACACCGACGAAACGCCCTTCGGCATTTACTACCGGAAGCAAACGCTGATTCTCGCGGCGATCGGCGCGGAGGGATTGTTGCAACTCCGCCAGCGTCATGCCTGCGGAGAGAACGAGCACATTGGTGCGCATCACCTCGCGGACCTGAAGAATCTCCAGCGGGTCAACGGCGTATTCCCTGCTCAGGTGATAGCCGCGGCGCGCGACCTTTTCCGTGAGGATGGAGCGCTTCATGGTGAGAACCGTGAAGGCGTGTGCGACTGCGCCCGCGATGAGCAGCGGCAAGAAAACATTTCCGTCGTGGGTTAATTCAAAAGCAAAAATAATGCTGGTGAGCGGGGCGCGCATGGTGCCGGCGAGGACGGCGGCCATGCTGATGAGCGGCCAGAATCCAGCGCCTTCGTGAGGGAGGAACATGGCTTCTAGTCCACCGAGCGCGCCGCCCATCATTAAGAGCGGAGCGAGCACGCCACCGGAAGTGCCGGAGCCGAGCGAGACGGCCCAGATAAGTAGTTTTACGAACAAGACGCCCAAGATGATGTGGGTGGTAGCATTGCCCTGAAGCAGTGCGCCGATGGTGTCGTAACCCACTCCGAGGGCCTGCGGAAAAATCAGGCCACCCAAGCCAATTACCAAGCCGCCGATCATGGGCCACCACATCCAGTGAATGGGCAAGCGATGGAAAGCATCTTCGGCGGCGTACACAGAAATGGTCAGAAGAGCGGACAAGGCGCCACCGAGCACGCCTACGAGGACGCACGCCAGCAAGCCGTAAACGCCGATATACAGCGGGTGTTCGGGCACCGGGAAAAGCGGGCCAAAGCCGAGAAGATAGCGGCGCAAGATGGCCGCGGTGGCGCTGGCTAGCGCGACGGGAACGAGGCTGCGGGGCTTCCATTCAAAGAGTAACAATTCGACGGCGAGGAGCACGGAGGCCAGAGGCGCGGCGAAAGTAGCGGACATGCCCGCGGCGGCGCCGGCGACGAGGAGCGTCTTACGCTCGGCGCTGGTGAGATGGAAAAGTTGGGCGATCATGGAGCCGATGGCTCCGCCGGTCATGATGATGGGGCCTTCCGCGCCGAAGGGGCCGCCCGAGCCAATGGAAATTGCGGAAGAGATTGGTTTGAGGAAGGCGACTTTGGGTTCGACGCGGCTGCCGTTGATCAGAATGGCTTCGATGGCTTCGGGGATGCCGTGGCCGCGTATGCGTTCGGAACCGTAACGGGCCATCAGGCCGATGATCAGCGCGCCGCCGATGGGGACCAGCATGCTGAAAATTCCCAAGTGATTGCCTGCTGGAGAGACCAGGGCGGTGCTCCAGCGACCGTAGTAGAAGATGTTGGTGAAGAGTCCAATGAGGCGCAAGAGCGCCAGGGCTACGAAGGCGGCGACTACGCCGATGGCGATGGCCAGGGCGGAGATGGGTAGGAGACGCGTGGTGGCGGTGAAGTCGCCGAGGGTCTCCCACGCTGCGCCCGGCGGGGGGCTGGGGGATTTTGCGGCGTTGGCGGTGGTGGTGTTTTCGGCGGTGGTGCTCATATCGTTGCGGTGGTCTCCGTTGACCTTGCTGCCTAAAGACATTATATATCGTAATGCGATACTTTTCTATTTTCATTGGTGAGTGGATCGTGCGGGATTGGAGAAAAAAGACTAACGGAGAGAGCGCAGAGAGACGGAGAGCGTGGAGAAGAGATGGGAAGGGTGGACGATTCAGGTCGGTTCGTGGGCGAGGGTCACACTTGTGATTCGGCGGAGTAGTCTGCTAATTGGGGAAAACTTTCCGACGGAATTTTCCAACGCCGGACTAGATCGCGTGAGGCCGCGGGCCATTCCGGGAAGCGAAACTGAAAGCCATCGTGTAGTAACCGTGTTGGCACGACGCGGCGGCTTTTGAGGATTAGTTCCGTTTCTGTGCGCAGGAATAGCGCACCTATTTCCAGCATCCATTTTGTAGCGGGTAGACCCACGCGAATGCCCCAGGCGGAACGGAGTGCGCGCATGAATTCGGCGTTTGGAATTGGGTTGGGAGAGGACAGGTTTACACAGCCACTGACGTTGGGGTTCGCGATTAGGTGTTCGATCGCGCCGACGAAATCTTGTTCGTGAATCCAGGATACAAATTGGCGACCGTTTCCTGATGCGCCGCCGAGGCCAAAACGCACCAGCGTGAGTAGAACGTCGAAGATGCCGCCGCGGTCGGGGCTCATAACCATAGCGCTGCGCAGCGCGATTTTTCTGGTGGCCGGCAATTCACAAGCGAAGAAGGACTCTTCCCAGCGCTTGGCCACCTCGATGCTGAATTTCCAGGTGGACGGCGCGTTTGGCTCGTTTCCGCCAAGCTCGCCGGTTTCTTCATCCATGGGGTGATCCAGGGCGTGGCGATAAATTGTGGCGGTGCTGGCGTTCAACCAAAGTGGAGGAGGTTGCTTGAGTTTGGCGATGGCTTCGCCGAGGACTCGCGTGCTGTGCACTCTGGATTCGAGGATTTCGCGGCGGTTAGCGGCGTGGTAGCGGCAGTTGACGCTGCGGCCGGTTAGATTTATCAACAGGTCCGCGCCGTCCAGTTCTTTGATCCACGGTCCGATGGTGTTGGCGTCCCATTCTGCTGCTCGCAAAAGTGGAACGACCGGTTTGCGGCTTAGCACGACCACCGCGTCGCCGTGGGCTTGAAAATGTCTGGCGAGAAGAGTTCCGACTTGGCCGCTGCCTCCCGCGAGAACGACGCGACGTGGGATGCGGGGTTTCATTTACGTGTGGTTCGCCGGAGGGACGACGCAATTTGCGGCGGAGCAGCTGCGGTTGGCGGCGATGGCGCGGTAGGCGGCGCGCAGTAGGTTCATGATGCCGGGAATTTTTGCTAGCCAGACCAGCGGGCGTGCCCACCAGATTTGTCGGGACAGGGCTACTACGGCGTTGGCACCGCCGAATTGGGTGCCGTCGGATATTAGTAGATGGATTTCGCGCATTAGGTGGTCGTGGGAGAGGCCTAGGAGGGCGGCTACTCTGGGATCTTGCAGGGGGGCTAGCGCTAAGCCGCGGCGTTCCAGGATGGGAGCTAACGCGCGGGCGATTTTTGTGCAGAAGAGGCAGTCGGCGTCGAAGAAGAGCCAGCCTCTTGCGTGACGGCCCTTGCTATCGGTGTATTCGTTGGCTAGAGAGATCATGGTTGCCTCTGGTTCACCGTGGCTTCCGTGCGACTGCGAAAAGAGCACAGGCCCTTCGTGCCTCAGGGTAAACAGGAGTGCGCCCTGCGGGCGTAAACCTGTGCTACTAACCCGTTTTCTTTTTTTCGGTGCCTAGCAGGGTGATTACTTTGCCGCGGAGTTTGACCACGCCTTTCAGGGCGGGGCTGGGCATGCGCATGATTTCTTCGAACATGCCGGTCATGGCGGTGAGGAATTCGAGCATGCTGACGAGGCGCTCGTGGCTGTAGGCGTCGCCCGCGCCCTTTGATTCTTCGACGCACTCGGCGAGGACGCGGAGGGTGGGGTCAATTTCGCGGCGTTTGCGCTCTTCGGAGACGATGCGGAAGATTTCGACGACGTCCTTGATGGCTTCGAAGTGGTCGCGGCGATCGCCGAGGACGTGGACGACGCGGACGATGCGCCAACCCTGGAGTTCGCGGAGGCTGGTGGAGACGTTGGAGCGGGCGACGGCTAGCGTGGTGGAAATTTCGTCAGCGGGAAGCGGGCGCGGGGAGATGAACAGCAGGGCGTGGAGTTGGGCGACGGTGCGGTTGAGGCCCCAGCGGGTGCCCATTTCGCCCCAATGCAAAACGAATTTTTGCGCTACGGGAGTTAGTTGGCCGACTTGGCTATGTTGATCGTTCATCGAGTCTCCGAGGGAGGATGTTTAACTAGGCCCACGTTAGCATATTCGGTAGATTCTGTAAATACAGAAAATACTGGTGTGCCTGGAGAGTGAAAAGTGGCGCCTCCGCTGAAGGGTTGCGGTTTCTGGCGATTGTTGGCTTTATGGCGCCAGCACGTTTGTTATCACCGCGCGATGGATAGGCAGCGATACCTGGACGTAGTCGTGAAGCAATCTCGTTGATTATCTTGTGGTTACGCTTTGGGCACCCTGTCCGCGGTACCTGAACCAAAATCGTCCTTATAAACAGTAGACAATGCGCGGCGCTCGGAGTAGTCTGCGCGCCAACTGGCGAAGACTCGAACTCTCGGGAACAGGTTGGCGTTCCAGCGCTACCCAGAGTCGCCCCCTCCCCGCTTGCGACTTTGGATTCCGAGAGAGTAGCTCCCCGAATCGCTCCAGTCACAGGGTACCCATTTGCTTGTAAGGGTTGCTTGCAAGGTTGCTCGCAAGGGCGACCATGCAAAAAGGAGAGAAGACATGAGCGAAGAGAAGAAGAGCGTCCCGACGGAATACAAAGGCGACAGCAATAACCTCGTAAATCCGAATGCAAAAGTGGGGTCGCGCGGGCCGAGTCGGCGTGCGTTTTTGGGACATGCCGGCGGCTTGGCGGCATTGGCCACAGCGGCGGCGGCGATTCCGCTGGAACCGCTGATGGGCGGGAACGCGGCGGCGGCGCAAGCTGCGGTTAACCCGGCTACGCCGACGGCGACCTTTCCTGTGGGAGGCGCAGCGCGGCAAGCGTTTGTATTCGCGATCCGAGAAAAGGCGGCGTTGAAGGAGTTGGCAAGGCCGCTGCCGGCGCAGGTCCCGAACACGGACGAATCTGCGTTTGCCAACGACAACTACATCGGAAATTTCACCAAGAATTTGCCACACGATGGGTTGGGGCAAGTGGATCCGGCAGCGTACAAGACATTTCTGAAGGCCTGCACGACGGGCAAACAAGCGGACTTTGAGGCTATTACGCTGGGCGGAACGGCGCCGTATGCGAGTCCGCAGGCAGGCTTGGTGGTGAATTTGGATGGGGTGGATAGCGCGGCGGTGACGATTCCGCCGGCTCCGACGTTTTCGAGCGCAGAGCGCGCGGGAGAAGCTGTGGAGCTGTACTGGCACGCACTGTGTAGAGATGTGCCGTTTAGCCAGTACGGGGCGGAGCCGTTATCTTCGGCAGCGATCGCGGATTTAAATGCGCTATCCAATTTCAAAGGGCCGAAACAGGGTGGGCAAGTTACGGCCCAGACGCTATTCCGCGGAATCACCGTGGGAGACACGGTGGGGCCTTATGTGTCGCAGCTGCTGATGATGCCGACGACCTTTGGATTGGGAAATTTTGCGGTGGACAATTCGAGCGGCGTGGCCGCGCAGCAGTATTTCACGTATGCCCCGAACGTGGATTACATGACCACGCAGTCGGCATTTCTGGCGGTGCAAAACGGCCAGGTGACCGTACCGGCGCTGAGCAGAAGCATCTTTTTTGACTTTGGGAATAACCAGCTGGAGCCGAATCCAGTGTGGGTGCACGACGGCCGTAGCTTTGGCGGGCTGGTGCACATCGACGAGCTGTACCAAGCATATTATTTCGGCGCGGTAGCGATGCTGGCGCAGAACTTCCCGCTCAACCCCGGGTCGCCCTATAGCGCGACGAAGACTCCGGCAGAAACGAATTTTGCGCAGTGGGGCGGGCCGCACATTACGGCGCTGATGGCGGATGCCTCGCTGCGGGCGCTGCGCGCGGTGTGGTACCAGAAGTATTTCGTGCATCGCACGCTGCGTCCGGAAGAGTATGGCGGATGGCTGCAAAATATTTTTACCGGAGCGGCGACGTATCCGGTGCACTCGGATGTGCTGAACTCGCAAGCGTTGCCGCAGACGTTTTCGAAGTTCGGAGGCTACTGGTTGCCGATGGCGTATCCGGAGGGATCTCCGACGCATCCGGCGTACGGATCGGGGCACGCGACGGTAGGCGGCGCTTCGGTGACGGTGCTGAAGGCGTTTTTCAATGATTCGGAGACGTTTCTTGCGAACGGGGTCACGCCGATGTATTCGCCGGATGGGACGACTCTAGTTCCCTACGCCGGCGCGGACGTAGGGCAGATTACCGTGGGGACGGAACTCAACAAACTGGCTTCGAACGTGGGCATCGCGCGGGATACCGCGGGCATGCACTGGCGCAGTGACTACACGCAATCGCTGCTGCTTGGCGAACAGGTCGCGATCATCCTGCTGCAAACGGTGATCAACACCTATCCGGAGCAGGACGTGTTTTTCCAGTTCACGAAGTTTGACGGGACGCCGATTACCATCACCAAGTCATGACAATATGATGGACCGCGCGACGGAGGCTTTCCAGCACGTGATGAAGGCCTCCGTTGTGGCGGTTTCCGAATTTTTTGCAATTGCGAATATTTCATGAAAACGAAATCGCGTGGTGAAGTTCAAGGCCTGATGAAACGCATGGTGGGTGCGGTGTTGGCAGCATGCACTGCCATTCTGCTGCTGCCCACAGCGGGAAGTTCCGAAGCGCAGGGTGTTTCGGTTTTGTACGCGGGTTCACTCGCCGCGGTGATGGAGAACGGCGTGGGGCCAGAGTTCATTCGCGCTACGGGAATTTCCTATCAAGGCGAGGCGCAAGGATCCTTGGGAGGCGCGCGGATGATTCGCGATCACATGCGGGCGCCGGACGTGTATATCAGCGCGGATCCGGGCGTCAATCGGCAGGTGCTGATGGGGCAGGAAAACGGCAACCTTGTGAAATGGTTCATGACCGTGGCGGCTTCGCAACTGGTGCTGGGGTACGACCCGCAGAGTAAATTTGCGGCGACGTTTGAGGATGTGCGCGCGGGGAAAATGGCGTGGTACGAACTGCTGGAGACTCCGAGGGTGCGATTTGGACGCGGCGACCCGAGTATCGATCCGAAGGGTTACCGGACGCTATTTATGTTTGGGCTGGCGGGGCGGTATTACCATCGGCCGGAGATTCCGCGATTGCTGGGCGCGGCGCTGAATCCAGCGCAAGTGTTTCCAGAAATTGTGCTGCTGGCGCGGCTGGAATCCGGCGAGTTTGATGCGGGGATTTTTTATAAGCACGAAGCGGTGGCGCACAAGCTGCCGTTTGTGACGCTGCCGCCGGAAATTAATCTGGGCGATCCGCGGTTCGCGGCCAGCTACGCGCAGGAATCGTACGATACGAAGTCTGGCGAGCACGTGGTTGGCGCGCCGATTCTTTTCACCATCACCATCCCAGAGACGGTGCGGCATCGCGAGGCGGCGCTGGCGTTCGTCAAATTTGTTTTGTCTTCCGACAAACTCTTGACGCAGTTTGGATTTACCAACGTGGCGCACCAAACCGGCGGGGATCCCAACGAAGTTCCGCAAGAGCTGCGCGGCTTTAGTACGGGAGCGTTTCCGCCATGAACCGTCTACTGAATCGCACATTCGTGATTTTTGCGTTGCTGGGCGGCGTACTGCTGCTGAATTTGGTTTTGCCCATCGCCAATTTGCTGCTGAAGAGCAACCCGGCGGAGGTGCTGGCGTCGTTGCGGCAGCCAGAGGCATTGAGTGCGTTGAAAGTTTCCGTGGTGTCTTCTGGGATTGCGGTGTTGGCGATGTCGCTGATGGGCGTGCCGCTGGGTTATCTGCTGGCGCGCGCCAAATTGCCGTTTAAGAGACTGTGGATTGGGCTGGTGTTTCTGCCGATGGTGGTGCCCGATCTGGCGGGTGGAATACTTTTGTTGCGGCTGTTCGGCCCGTACGGAGCGATCGGCCAACCGTTTGACGCGCGGAATATTCCACTCACGAATAGTTTATTGGGAATCATTCTGGTGCAGATTTTTGTGGCGTCGCCGTTTGTGATTGTTTCGGCGCTGGCGGGATTCTCGAGCGTAGATTCCGAACTGGAATCGGCGGCCGGGACTTTGGGCGATTCGGCGTGGCGCATTTTTTGGCGGATATCGCTTCCGCTAGCGTGGCCGGGCATCGCCGCGGGAATCACATTGGCGTGGATTCGCGCGCTCGGGGAATTTGGCGCGACGCTGATCATGGCGTACAACCCGCACACGCTGCCGGTGTACCTGTGGGTGAAATTCGAGTCGGATGGACTGGCGGGGGCGCTGCCAATTGCGTTCTGTTTAGTGATTTTGGCGGTGATTGCCGTAAGCGTCTCCATGAATCTTAGCCGTTTGACGGGCGTTGCGGATGTTCTGGCGCCACTTGGGAAGGTGACAAAATGGGAGAACTAAGCGTTCTTGGCAGCTGGTTTCCAGACGTAGCCGTACCCGCGGCTAATGACCACGTGGCGGCCGGCGCGGACAACAACGCGCCCAGCGTATTACATATCGACGTGTGCAAACGGCACGCCATCGCGGGAAAGACTTGCTTCACGCTAGAGTCGAGATTCCAGGTGCCGCCGGGGTTCACGGTGCTGCGTGGCCACTCTGGCGCCGGGAAGACGACGTTGTTGCGCTGCGTCGCGGGACTTTCGGAGTTGGAGCGCGGCTGCATCACGATTGGCGAACGCGTGGTGTTTGATTCGGAGCGCCGAATCAATCTCGAGCCGCGTCATCGCAACGTGGCTTTTGTATTTCAGAATTTGGCGCTTTTTCCGCATCTGAGCGTGCAAGAAAATGTGGTTTATGGCCTGAGCAAGCTGGATAAGGCGGAGCGGCTGCGGCGGGCGGCCACTATCATGGAATCGTTTCGCATCGCGCACCTTGCCGACCGCTTGCCGCGAGAGGTATCTGGTGGCGAGCAGCAACGCGTGGCGCTGGCGCGGGCGTTGGTCACCGAACCGTGTGTTTTGCTTTTGGACGAGCCCTTGTCATCGTTGGACGCGCGCACGAAGGCGCACATCATCGAAGATTTGCGCGCCTGGAATCAGTCGCATGGCATTCCTATTCTTTACGTGACGCACGACTATGAAGAGGTGCGGGCGCTCGGGGAACGCGTTATTACTCTTGAGCACGGCAGGATTGCCGCGGAAGAGTTTACTGTGGCCGGGACGGACTTCGAGGCGATCGTGGTGGCGGTGCAAGAGGCTGCGGGGACGGTGACTTGCCGTTTGGCGGGAAGTTCAGTTGAAGTGCGCGCGGCTTCGGCGGGGATGGAATTGGGAGCCAGGGTGCGGCTTGGCGTTCGCGCGGGGGAAGTCTAAACAAACGGCTCTCGACGTAATCGCCCGGGCAAGCTGGGGCGCAGCATGCTGCGCCCCTACAAGGGCATCCTTAGCGGACGGACTGCATGGTGGCTACTACTTCGGGGATGTCGATGCGGATGATGGTGCCTTCGCCCGGGCGGCTCTGAATGTCCAAATTAAAATCGGTGCCGTAGAGGACGCGCAGGCGTTCGCGCACGTTGCTTAGGCCAATGCCCTCGACGTAGACGTGGGGCATTTTTTCTTCGGAGATGCCGACGCCGTTGTCTTCGATTTCCACGTGCAGGCGGCCGTCGCGATGAGTGGTGCGGAGCTGGATTTTGCCGCCTTCGAGTTTGGGCGCGAGACCGTGCTTGAGGCAATTTTCCACGATTGGTTGCAAGAGCATGCTGGGGACGAAGGTCTCGAGGGTGTCGTCGTCGAGTTGCTTGACGATGTCCAGGTTGTCTCGGCCGAAGCGGGCGACTTCGATATCCAGGTAGTTGTCGATGAATTCGAGTTCTTCACGTAGCGGAACGAAAGTTTCGTGCTTGCGAAGCAGACGGCGGAGGATGTTGCTGAGCTTTAGGACGACGCCGCGCGCGGTGTCTGGATCGAAGCGGATTAGCGCGGAGACCGTGTTGAGCGTGTTGAAAAGAAAATGTGGATTGATCTGGCTGGAGAGCGCGTCCATGCGGGCTTTCAGCAGGAGTTGCTGGTGACGCTCAAGATTCATTTCGATGCGGGTGTTGTTCCAAATTTTGAGCGGTGCGGCGACGGCCATCAGCGTGGCGATTACCGTGAGGCCCAGCCACCAGTCCCAGTGCGGGTCTATGGCGAAAAGCCATTTCGGCGTGGTGGCGGAGACTAAGGCTACGCGGCCGAGTTCCAAGCCTACGCAGGCCATCAATGGCGCCATTTCCCAGAAAAGTTCGGCGCGGGTCATCAGGCGGACAACCGCTTTCGGAATATTTAGAAATGTGAAGGGGCCGAAATTCCAGAGGTCTTCTTTGTTGGGGATGGCTTGACGGATTAGGCCGCCGAGCAATCCCGCGGCGGCGGCGGCGGGCATAGCCAGCCACTCGTGAAAAATCAGGGCGGGGATGGTGATGATGGCGCCACCGATGGGGCCGACCACGCGTCCGCCGAGGAGGCCCATGAGGAACGCGCCTTCGAGCGACAAGTCGGCGAAGCGATATTGGTAGCCGACCAGACGCAGCGTGACGCCGACGATCAGCGGCGGCGTCATGAACAACATTAATTTTAGCTTTTGGTCGGGGTCGCGCTCTTCGGTGAAGAGCACGCGGCGGAAGGTGTTCCAGCGGGCTAGCAGGGCGGCGATGGACGCGGCTACCCCGACCTTGAGCAACAAGGTGAATAGCAAATCGCGGACTGATGTGGGGGCGTCCAATTGAGTTTTCCGGCGGGTTTCAGTTTAGCGCATGGAAAGGAGGTAGAGGAGATAAAGGAAGTAAAGGAGGTACAGGAAAGGATGAACGTGCGATCTTTTGTGGCGCTGCGGTGTAAATTTTCGCGCAGAGCACCACCTGCTATACTTCTTGTTCCACATGACGGGCAAACTACACAAACGGAAGCGCGGCGGGAAGACTCTAAAGCTAAAGGAAGTGGCGCAGGCGGCGCTGCCTTCGCGATTCGGGAAGTTTACGATTCACGGATTTGCGGGGCGCGGGCCGATGGAAGAGGCGGTGGCGCTGGTGCATGGGAAGATCAAAGGCAAGAGCGCGCCTTTGGTGCGAATTCACTCGCAATGTTTGACCGGGGATGTGCTGGCTTCGCTGCGTTGCGATTGCCGGGCGCAGCTGGAGCTTTCGCTGAAGAAGATTGCGAAGGCGGGGAGCGGGATACTTTTGTATTTGCCGCAAGAGGGACGCGGGATTGGGTTGATGAATAAGTTGCGCGCTTATGAGTTGCAGGACGGCGGGATGGATACCGTCGAGGCCAACGAGAAATTGGGATTCGCGGCGGATGTGCGGGATTATGATTTTTCCGGGCAGGTTTTGAAACAGCTGGGCGCGAGGAAAATTCGCCTGCTGTCCAACAATCCGGAAAAGGTGCGGCAGCTCGAGGCGTCGGGGATTCGCGTGGTGGAGCGGGTGCCGTGTCAGCCGCGCATTTCGAAGATTTCGCGGGCATACATGCAGACGAAGAAAGCGAAGATGGGGCATATTCTGGATGGGCTGTGACGAGTCGTAATGAGCTGTAATGAGCTGTAAAGTTGTAACGGGGTGGCGCCCATGGAAGAGTCCGTACAAATCGTGGTGAATGGTGAAGCGCGCGCGGCAAAAGCGGGCGCGACGGTTACGGAATTATTGCGCGAGCTGGGGCTGGAAGGCGGGCGCGTGGCCGTGGAGCGAAACTTGCTGATTGTGCCGCGGCCGCATTGGCGGGACACCATGGTTGAGGCTGGCGATCGCTATGAGATTGTGCAGTTCGTGGGCGGCGGCTAGTCCCAGCAATTGGTTGCGGCGCTTCGCTAGGCTGGACGCGGCTTGCTGCGCAACGCGAAGCGTAATTTTCCGTGGGCTTTGGCACGGGACATGGGCGCGCCGTGATCGCGCTCGGCTTCAATCACCAGCGCCACCTGGGCGCCGGATAAACGGGGCATCGTGAAACTAATTTGCGCGTGTCCGTGGGCGTCTGTTTCGCCGAAATATTGCTCGGGGGTGGCGGCACCTTCCACGTAAGCGGTCACCTTGGCGTCGGCTAGGGGCTCTCCGGTCGGCGACGAAACGCTAATTTCGAGTTTGGCTTGTTTGCCGGAGAGCCAGGATTGCGCGTTGCGCAATTCCAGCTTCAATGCGGACGAAGTTGGATCAGCGGGATTTTTCGCAACGGCACCACTGACAACGCTACCGGCCGCGACTCCGCCCGCAATGCTGGCGGTTGCGCCGTTCGATCCCGATGCGCCGCTCAAGCCCGTCACGCCCGTTGCTCTCCCCATTGCGCCATTGGCGCTTGGCGAAGCCGCGACGTTTTCGGACGGCGCTTCTTTGCGCGTTTCCGGCGCGCGTGAAACAGGAACGTGCGCTTCTTTCGGCGCGGCTGAGGCCGGCGGCGGTGGCGGCGCCAAATACAGCGCGCCAGAACGAATGTCTTCCAGCGTGGAGCGGTGCTGCTCGTCCAGGCGCAAACGCAGCGCCTCTTCGCGGTCTGGATCGAGTGGAATCAAATCGTGATAATTGTTGGCGCGGCGATGCATCACCCGGCCCATGTAGTAAACGGTGGTATCGATCAGCGCGGTGGTGACGCCGCGATCCTCCGTTTGCACGTGAAAAGTGGTCTCGCCGACCTTTACATTCGAATTGTGACCAAACACCATTTTGCTATTCGCTTTCGTCCCAAGACCGTCCGTCTTTGAAGATTGTTAATTTTTTCGCGGCATTTGACCGGCTGCCCTCGAATGGCTATTATAACCCTTCGCCATGAGCGATTCAGGCATACAAGTCTATACTCCGCTTCTTTTACACCTGCTCATCGCGGTGTTTCTTGCGAGCGCGATAAGCGCGATGTCCGTGCTGGTGGGCTGGCGCAGGCCCAGTAAGGCCAAACAACAAGCCTACGAATGCGGCATGGTGCCGACGGGCGACGCGCGGCAACCCTTTTCCGTACGGTTCTACCTGGTGGCCATGGTTTTCATTTTGTTCGATGTGGAGGCCATTTTTCTATATCCCTGGGCTTTTGTGTTTCGTTCTTTACGCTGGTTCGGCTTTGCGGAAATGATGTTGTATATCGCGATTCTGATGGTTGGCTACGTGTATCTCTGGAAAAAAGGCGCGCTGGACTGGCACAAATAGCCGCCTACTCTGTTTCGGAAAAGCACTCAAGACGTGAGCGAGAATACCAGCCAGAACGCTAATTTTGTGGTCGAGCACCTGCGTGCCTGGAATGGCCGCGCGGTGGCGGAAGTGATTGAATTTCGCGGCGAGACCACCATCGTGGTGCCGCGCGAACTCCTGCGCGAAACGGCCGCGCGGTGTCGCGAGGACCAAGAGCTGCAATACAATTTGCTCACGGACGCCACCTGCGTGGATCGTTATCCGATGGAACCGCGCTTCGAAGTGAACTATCACCTGGTATCGATTCCCCGCCGCGACCGTCTGCGATTAAAAACAAAACTTTCCGGCAGCGATCCGGTGGTGGACACGCTGGTCCCGGTGTGGCCGGGAGCGGGCTGGCTGGAACGCGAAATTTTCGATCTGTTTGGGATTCAGTTTACTGGGCATCCGGATTTGCGGCGCATTTTGCTGCCCGACGATTGGGAAGGCCATCCGCTGCGGCGCGACTTCCCGACGCAGGGATTCCGCGACGTGCCGTCTACCTATATTCCGGCGTTCAGAAAGCCAACCGTATGACCACCGTCGAAACACCGATCGGCACAGCGAAGACCATGGTTTTGAACATGGGTCCGCAGCATCCCTCAACGCACGGGGTGTTGCGCATCGCGCTGGAGCTGGACGGCGAAACGGTGGTGAAAGCGGTGCCCGATCTGGGGTATCTGCACACCGGCATTGAAAAATCCTGCGAAGACAAAACGTATTCGCAAGCCATCACGCTTACGGACCGGATGGATTATTTGAATCCGCTGGGCAACAACCTGGTGTACTGCCTGGCGGTGGAAAAATTGCTGGGCCTCGAAGTTCCGAAGCGCGCGCAATATGTCCGCGTGATGCTGGTGGAGCTGCAGCGCATTTCGTCGCACCTGGTGTGGCTGGGGACGCACGCCATCGATTTGGGCGCGATGTCCGTTTTTCTTTACTGTTTCCGGGAACGCGAAGAGATTCTGAAGATTTTTGAGCTGTTCGCCGGACAGCGCATGATGACCAGCTATTTCCGCATCGGCGGGTTGGCGCTGGAGCCTCCGGCAGGCTGGCGCGCAGCCATCGACAAGTTTTTGAAAATGATGCCCAGCCGCGTGGACGACTACGAGACGCTGTTGACGAAAAATCGCATCTGGATGGGCCGTACGCAGGGGATTGGTTATATATCGACGGAAGACGCGGTTGCACTGAGCATGACCGGGCCGACGCTGCGCGCTTCCGGGCTGGCCTACGACAATCGCAGGATGTTTCCGTATTCGAGCTACGAAGAGTTTGAGTTTGACGTTCCGACGCGGACGGATTCGGATTGCTTCGGCCGGTATATGGTGCGCGTGGCGGAGATGCGCGAGAGTTTGAAGATCGTGCGGCAGGCCTTCGACAAGATTGCGGATCAAGGGCCGATTCGCTCCGAGGCGCCGGGCATCGTGCCGCCAGCGCGCGAAAAGATGAAGACGGAGATGGAAGCGCTTATCTACCACTTCAAAATTTTTACCGAGGGATTTGCGCCGCCACCGGGAGAAGCCTTTGTGGCTGTGGAATCGCCGCGCGGGGAGCTGGGATGCTTCGTGGCCAGCGATGGCTCGGCGAAACCGCTGCGTGTGCATTTCCGGTCGCCGTCGTTCATCAATTTGCAGGCACTTCCGAAGTTGACGGAAGGGCAGTTGATTTCAGATGTGGTGGCGTGTATCGGAACGATTGATATTGTGCTCGGCGAAGTAGACCGATAGAAACAACGGAATGGTTCGGCGGCGTTTGAGATTTACAGGAATTTCATAAACGAATATGGAACTTTCACCACAACTTGCGGCGAAGTTTGAAAAGTTGCAGACGAGCTATCCGGTGAAGCGCAGCGCGCTGATTCCGATGCTGATGTACGCGCAAGATGAATATGGCGTCATCAGCGACGAAATGGTGACGGAAATTGCCAGGCGCCTGGACTTGCACGAAGTGCAGGTGGAAGAAACGCTGGCGTACTACTCCATGCTGCACCGCAAGCCCTGGGGCAAGAATCACGTGCAGGTATGCACCAACGTGGCGTGCATGCTGCGCGGGGGAAATGAACTGCTGGATCGCGCGAAAAAGCGGCTGAACATCGGCAACAAGGAAGTTACTTCAGACGGCATATTCTCGCTGGAAGAAGTGGAGTGTATCGGCGCCTGCACCGGCGCACCCGCGATGCAGGTGAACTACGATTTTTACGAGAATCTCACCCCGCTACGATTTGACCGCATCATCGAAACGCTGGATGCCGGGCGCAAGCCGGATCACGAGCCGGTAACCTCCGGGGCGCTGCATCCGCGCAGTCCGCTTGAGATTCCGGTGATCAGCAAGCGCTGGGGCATACCCAATTCGCGCAAGATCGACACCTATATTCAGAATGAAGGCTATCAGGCGCTCGAAAAGGCGCTGAAAGAGATGGCGCCCGAGCAGATCATCGAGGACGTCAAGAAATCGGGGCTGCGCGGACGCGGCGGCGCGGGCTTTCCGACGGGCATGAAGTGGTCGTTCGTGCCGAAAGATTCGCCCAAGCCGAAATATTTGATCTGCAATGCGGACGAGTCGGAACCCGGCAGCTGCAAGGATCGCCCATTGATGGAGCTCGATCCGCACCAGCTGATCGAGGGCATGGTGATTGCCGGCCGCGCGTTTGGCGCGCACGAGGGCTTCATTTATATTCGCGGCGAATACCGTTACGTGCTGGACATTATGGACATCGCGTTGGCGGAAGCGTATGAGCGCGGCTACGTAGGCAAAAATATTCTCGGCACGGGATTTGACTTTGATTTGATCACTCACACCGGCGCCGGCGCGTACGAATGCGGCGAAGAATCGGCGCTGATGGAATCGCTGGAAGGCAAGCGCGGCAACCCGCGCATCAAGCCGCCCTTCCCTGCCGTGGTGGGGTTGTATGGTTGCCCAACGGTCATTAATAACGCGGAGACTCTGAGTTCCGTGCCGGCGATTATTCGCATGGGCGGCGACGCGTACGCGGCCCTGGGCACGCCCAAGAATGGCGGCACGCGCATGCTGTGCGTCTCCGGTCATGTGGTCAAGCCGGGAATTTACGAAGTTCCGCTCGGCCTGAACATGAAGAAGTTTATCTACGAGGTGGTGGGCGGCATTCCCGGCGGAAAGAAATTGAAAGCGGTGATTCCCGGCGGCAGCTCTTGCCCGTTTCTTACCGCGGACGAGATCGATATTCCGATGGATTTCGATTCGCTGGCCAAAGCTGGCTCGATGCTTGGCTCCGGCGGCATGGTGGTGATGGACGAAGACACCTGCATGGTGGACATGGCGCGCCGCGTAATGCATTTCTACGCGCACGAATCCTGCGGCTGGTGCATTCCCTGCCGCGAGGGCACGTCCTGGCTGATGAAGATGCTGGACCGCTTTCACGCCGGGTACGGCACAGCGGCGGACATTACTAACGTTCTGGAATTGTCCAAGAATATGCTGGGCAGAACTTTTTGTGCGCTGGGCGATGCGGCAGCGATGCCGACGATCAGCATCGTGGAAAAGTGGCGCAATGAATTTGAGGATCACTTGCAGGGCCGCTGCGCTTATAAAAATGTAGATGCGCTTTTGGGAGCCAGATAAGCAACCTGCTCCTCGGCACGACCGGGCACGGCATGCCGCGCGCCTACGAAAAGCAGATGCGCTGAGAAATTCGCGGTAACGACTTTATGGCCGATCAGAAAACGGAACAGAAGCTGGTAACGCTGAAGATTAATGGCGCGGACACGCAAGTCCCTGCCGGCACGCTGGTCATCGAGGCCACGCGGCGCATCGGCACCGAGGTGCCTTCGTTCTGCTATTACCCGGGCCTTTCGTTGCAGGCGGCATGCCGCATGTGCCTGATCGAAGTGGAAAAAATGCCCAAGCTGCAGACCGCGTGCACGCTGGTCGCGACCGAAGGCATGGTGGTCAAGACGGACTCCGAGCAAGTGCGCAACGCGCGCAAGTACATGCTGGAATTCTTGCTGACCAATCACCCGCTGGATTGCCCCGTGTGTGACAAAGGCGGCGAGTGCGAATTGCAAGACATGGTCTTTCGCTACGGCGCGGATACCAGCCGCTTTGTGGAAGAAAAAATTCACCGTCCAGAAGAAAAATGGTCGGATCTGGTGTACTACGATGCCCCGCGCTGCATTCTGTGTTTCCGCTGCGTGCGTGTGTGCGACGAGGGCATGGACGTGAAGGCTCTTGGCGTGGGCATGCGCGGCGCGCACAGCATCATCATTCCCAATCGCGAAGATCATCTGGAATGCGAAGAGTGCGGCATGTGCATCGATATTTGCCCGGTTGGAGCGCTGACCAGCGGCACGTATCGCTACAAGACGCGGCCGTGGGAAATGCAATACCATTCGACCATTTGCACGCACTGTTCAAATGGCTGCAAAACGACGCTGAGCGTGCGCAATCACGAAATCATGCGGGCGAATAATCGCGACATGTCTGGGATCAACAAGGATTTTCTGTGCGTCAAAGGGCGCTTTGGCTTTGATTTTACGCGGCATCCCGACCGCGTGCGCCAGCCCTTGGTACGCAAGGGCGACAAGCTCTACCCCGTTTCGTGGGAAGAAGCCGCACAAACTGCCGCCGCAAAGCTCAAAGCGGTCGCCGACGCCGGCAAAAAAGACGCCTTCGGCTTCATCGGGTCGAACCGCACCTCCAACGAAGAACATTATTTGTTTCAGCGCATGGCGCGCGCCACGTTCGGCACCAACAACATCGATCATCATCGCACCGCGGATTTCACGGGCCTGGTAACCGCTCTGGGCGACCGCGCGGGCGATGCCATGCTGACGATGGAACAGCTGTATCAATCGAAGGCCGTGCTGCTGGTGGGCAACGATCCCACCAATCAGAATCCGCTGGTGGCTTGGCAGATTCGCTCGGGCATCCGGCACTTCGCCAGTAAACTTTTTGTCATCAACTCCGCGGAAATCAAGTTGGAACGCAAAGCCACGCAATATGTAAAGGTAGCACCGGGGCAGGAAGCCGCGGCGTTGCGCTGGGTGGCGCACGAAGAAGGCCAGCTGGGCCACGAACTTGTGGAACGGCTCGTCGCGCTAAAAGCTGCGCTTGAACAGGAGCCAGAAGTCGCCATCGTCTTCGGCGCGGAAATTTCTGGTGCGGCGATTGCGCTGCTCACGGCGTTCGGCTCGAAGCTGCCGGGGCAGGTGCGCTACATGGCGCTGGCCGACTATGCCAATTCGCGCGGCGCGGCAGACATGGGCGTGCTGCCGGATCGCTTACCGGGCTACGCGTATGTGGATAACGCCGGCGCTCGCGAAGCCTTTGAAAAGTTGTGGGGCGGCGTGATTCCTTCGCAGGCGGGAATGACCGCGCCACAAATGGTGGAAGCCGCGCAGTCCGGAAAATTGAAAGCGCTCTACGTGATGGGCGCGAACCCGCTGGCACATTTCGGAACGTTGGGATTTGGCCGCGGCAAATTGGACCTGCTGATCGTGCACGAAATGTTTTTGACGGAAACGGCCAATCAGGCGGACATTGTTTTCCCCGCGGCTTCGGCCTACGAAAAAGATGGCACGGTTACCAACACTTCCGGCGAAATTCAACTGCTGCACAAAGCCGCGGAAATCATGGGCCCGCGCACCGATTTTGATTTGCTGCGCATTCTGTCGCACCAACTCGAGAAACTCGGACTTGGCAAAGCCTTTCACTACAAAACGCCGGCGGCGGTATTTGAAGAGATTAGCAAGGCTGTGCCCAGCTACAACGTGCAAGCAGCGGGACTGCTTACCGGCGGCGCCGAGCCTTCGCGCGTGCAATTTTCGCGCAATGGCCACGGCGCGTATGATGTGCCCGCCGGCTTGATTCGCTCCGCGCAAGACACCTTATTCACCAGCGGAACACTCGGTCGTTTCTGCACCATGATGGAATCTTTGCCGGAGGCGGAAGCAAAGCCGTGATCGACTTCGTTTTAAGTTCCATATCGGCCCACGCCGAAATCATCATCACGTTGATTAAAATCGCGTTGCTGTTGTTCATTGTGCTCACCGTCAACGCGTATTTGACGTGGTTCGAGCGCAAGGTGGTGGCACACATGCAGTCGCGTTGGGGGCCGCATCGCGTGGGTCCGCATGGTTTGCTGCAGCCACTGGCCGATGGCGCGAAATTTTTGCTGAAGGAAGATCCGACGCCGGCCGGCGTGGATAAATTTGTATATTTCCTGGCGCCGCTGCTGGCGCTGGGGCTGGCGCTGACCTCCATTGCGGTGATTCCGTTTGGTCCGGATCCAATCAAGGTTTTGGGCCACCAGGTGTATTTGTACATCGCCAATCCCAGCATCGGTTTGCTGGTATTGTTCGCGATTACCGCGCTCGGCGTGTATGGCGTGGCGCTGGCAGGCTGGTCCTCCAACAGCAAGTACCCGCTGCTGGGAAGCTTGCGCAGTTCGGCGCAGATGATCAGTTACGAACTGGCGCTGACGCTGTCGGTCGTCGGCGTGCTGCTCATGGCCAACAGTTTTAATCTCACCGAGATTATTAACGCCCAATCGCATCCCGCCTGGGGCGTGGGGATTTTGGGCTGGAACATTTTCTCCGGGCCGTTTCCGCAGATACTCGGCTTCTTCTGCTTTTTTGTGGCAGCCATCGCGGAGACCAATCGCGTGCCCTTCGATCTGGCGGAAGCGGAATCGGAACTCGTCGCCGGTTTTCATACTGAGTATTCCAGCTTTAAGTTCGCCATGTTTTTCATCGCGGAATACACCAGCATGATCACCGTTTCATGCTTGTGCTCGATTTTGTTTTTTGGCGGCTGGCTGTCTCCTTTTCCGCACTCCTGGACCTTCACGTACTATCTGCCGTCGCTGCTGCTGATTCCCTCCGGCTTGTGGGTGATTTGGGATGGCATTCGTTACGAGACAATTTGGGGCCGGTTGATTCTCCCCGGCATCGGCACGGTGGTAACGCTAATCGGTTTAGTGCTGGCGCTGCCGCAATTGCAATTCGTAAACGTTTTTATTCAAGGACCGTTCTGGTTGCTCGGCAAAATCCTCGTATTCCTGTTCGTGTACGTGTGGATGCGCGGAACGCTGCCGCGTTTCCGCTACGACCAACTGATGGCCTTTGGCTGGAAGCTTTTGCTTCCCGTCTCCATCGCCAACGTGGTACTGACGGCTTTCTTTGTTCTGCTGCGGAGTAACCCGTGAGCGCGCAACTACTGGTATTTTTTATCCTTGCGGCGCTGTCCGTCATCGGCGCGCTGAGCCTGATTTTTCAGAAGCATCCCATTCACAGCGCGCTTTCTTTAATCGTCGTGATGGTGGCGTTGGCGGGCCTATACCTGTTAATGGGCGCGGAATTTGTGGCCGCGGTGCAGATCATCGTTTATGGCGGCGCGATCATGGTGCTGTTCGTTTTTGTGATCATGCTCCTGAACGCCGGGCTCGAAGAGCACACCAGCATCTCCAAGATGGCGGGCTTCCCCGGAATTTTGCTGGCATTGGCGCTCACCGGATTCGTGGCCGCCACGGTGGCGCGCTCCGCGGGACTTTTCGTGCAGGTGGCCGGCGACACCGGAAAAATTCCTGGCACGCTTTCTTCCACGCGCGAACTTTCCAGCATGATTTTTAAGAATTTCGCCTATCCCTTTGAGCTGACATCGATTCTGATCTTGATCGCTATTCTGGGCGCCATCGTTCTGGCGCATCGGGAGAATTAGAGAATGGTTCCCACGACTTACTATGTGGCGCTTAGCGCCGTGCTCTTCGGCTTGGGTGTCCTGGCGTTTATTTTCAAGCGCAACATCATCACCATTTTCATGTCCATCGAACTGATGCTGAACGCGGTGAATCTGGCTTTTGTGGCCTTCAGCCAGCGAACCGGAAAGCTGGACGGCCAGATTTTCGTGCTGTTTGTGATTATCGTGGCTGCCGCTGAAGCCGCCGTCGGGCTCGGCATCATTATCTTGATTGCGCGCAACCGGCAATCGCTCAACGTGGAACGCGTGGACCTGCTCAAACTCTAATGTCCAATTATCCCATGCTCGATTATCTGTGGATTATCCTGCTGCTGCCGCTGCTCGGTTCGGCGATCAACGGTTTGCTTGGGGCAAAGTGGCCAAATAAAGTTGTAAACACCGTGGCGCTGGGCGCCACGGGACTCTCTTTCGCCTGCGCGCTCGAAGCGGTGCGCGAGTTTTTCGCGAACGGTCAGGCCCTCGTTCATAAGGAATATTTTGATTGGATCGTGATTCCGGATTTGGTCCACGGCGGCTCGCTTTTCCGCGCGGGCTTCGATCTGCAGATGGACCAGCTCACCGTCGTAATGCTGATGGTCGTAACCGGCGTGGGCTTCCTGATTCACATTTATTCCACCGGCTACATGGCGCACGAAAGCGGTTACTACCGCTTCTTTTCCTACCTGAACCTGTTCATGTTTTTCATGCTGATTCTCATCTTGGCCGCCAACTACGTCCTGCTGTTTGTCGGATGGGAAGGCGTCGGGCTCGCCAGCTATTTGCTCATCGGTTTTTATTTTCTCAGGAATTCGGCGGCCAACGCGGGCAAGAAAGCTTTCATCGTCAACCGCATCGGCGACTTCGGCTTCATGCTCGGCATGTTTTTGCTATTCCGCACCTTCAAGACCCTGGATTTCGCAACGCTCTTCGCCAGAGTCAGCCAGCTAAACTGGCCGCACGAGCCTTGGGGATATTTCGGCACCTTCACCGTAGCTTGCTTGCTGCTATTCATGGGCGCCTGCGGAAAGTCCGCACAACTTCCTCTATATGTGTGGCTGCCGGACGCCATGGAAGGCCCCACTCCAGTCAGCGCGTTGATTCACGCGGCCACCATGGTCACCGCAGGAGTCTACGTAGTGGCGCGCTCGAATATTTTGTTTCTCCATTCGACCACGGCCATGACGGTAGTGGCCGTCGTCGGCTGCGCCACGGCATTTTTCGCGGCGACCATCGGTCTGGTGCAAACCGACATCAAGAAAGTTCTGGCGTATTCGACTGTCAGCCAGCTCGGCTACATGTTTCTGGGCTGCGGCGTCGGCGCATTTTCCGCGGGCATTTTCCATCTAATGACCCACGCCTTCTTCAAAGCCCTGCTATTTCTTTCCGCCGGCAGCGTGATCCACGCCATGGGCGGCGAGCAAGACATGATGAAGATGGGTGGCCTGCGCACAAAAATTAAGTGGACCTTTGCCACCATGCTGACGGCCACGATCGCGATTGCCGGCATTCCGCCCTTTGCAGGCTTTTTCAGCAAGGACGCCATCCTGCTAGGCGCATACATCAATCCGAATGGTGGCCACGTTTTGTACGGCCTGGGACTGTTTACCGCACTGATGACCTCCTTTTACATGTTCCGGCTGGTGTTCCTGACGTTCTTCGGCAAGGAGCGTTACGACGAGCATCACGTGCACGTGCACGAGTCTCCCTGGAGCATGCTCGGCCCGCTGGTGATTCTCGCGCTGCTGTCGATCGTCGGTGGATGGCTCGCGGCCCCGCAACTTTTTGGCGGCGTGGATTCCTTCCGCGCCTTCCTCAACCCGGTGATCGGACAACTAGAAATTCCGGAAGTGATTGATGGCGTAGCCGAGCATTCCATGGAATGGCTCCTCGTGGGCGTGGCGGTTTTCTCTGCGTTACTCGGCTTGGTTGTAGCGTATTGGCTGTATCTGAAGCAGCCCGGCAAGCCCGCGAGCATTGCCAAATCTCTGGGCGGTGTCTACACCACGCTGCTGCACAAATATTACGTGGACGAACTCTACGCCGCCGTGATCGTTGGGCCGCTCCTATGGATTTCGCGTAACGTGCTCTGGAAAGTTGTGGACGTGGAGATCATCGACGGCGCCGTCAACGGCCTCGCGCATGGCGCCAGCGCCGTCGGCGACGCCAGCCGCCACACGCAATCCGGTAACACACGCAGCTACGCCGTGTGGGTGGTGGTCGGCGCGATCTTGGTGATCGCCGTGGTGTTCTGGGTGCACCTGCAGCCCCCAGTCGTCGGGATGGTGCGCTAATGC
The DNA here is from genome assembly GCA_963838265.1 of uncultured Acidobacteriota bacterium. Taxonomy (GTDB): domain Bacteria; phylum Acidobacteriota; class Terriglobia; order Acidiferrales; family UBA7541; genus Acidiferrum. Next base: position 255,031 of record CAWIQN010000009.1, on the reverse strand, counting down.
CTTTCGGCCTCCTTACCGTCTTGATTTTCTTCCCCGCCCTGGGTGCGCTTGCGCTGCTGCTGTTGCGCGCCGACGATCATCTCTGGATTCGCCGCTTCGCAATGTTGATCTCGGTGATTGAATTTATTTTTTCCCTGTTGCTGCTCGTGAAGGTCCCAGTCAGCGCCAAGGGTTACTCCCTCGGCGAAACTTACAGCTGGATACGCATTCCACCGATCAACTACCACGTTGGCGTCGACGGCCTGAGCATGTTCCTGGTGATTCTCACCGCGTTCCTGACGCCTATTTCCATTCTGGCGTCGTGGTCCAGCATCAACCATCGCGTTAAAGAGTTTTTCATCATGATGCTGATGCTGGAAGTTGGCGTGATCGGCGTATTTCTTTCGCTGGACCTCTTCCTCTTCTTTTTGTTCTGGGAAGTGATGCTCATTCCCATGGCCTTCCTGATCGGCATCTGGGGCCACGACCGCCGCATCTACGCCGCCGTGAAATTCGTGATCTACACCATGGCCGGCTCGATCCTGATGCTGGTGGGCATTGTTTGGCTATACCACGCCACTGGCTCATTTGATCTGCCGCACATTCAAGAAGTGCTCGCCAGCGATCTGAATCTTGTCGATCAGCGCGGAGAAATGCTTTTGTTCCTGGCGTTCTTCGTGGCCTTCGCCATCAAAGTGCCGCTCTTCCCGTTGCACACCTGGCTGCCCGACGCGCACGTGGAAGCTCCCACCGCCGGCTCGGTAATGCTCGCGGGTATCCTGCTGAAAATGGGCACCTACGGCATGATGCGCTTCTGCCTGCCGCTCTTTCCGGACTCCGCGCATCGCGCCGCGCCCTACATCGCCGTGCTCGCCATCATCGGCATCATTTACGGCGCGCTGGTCGCCATGGTGCAGCCCAATCTCAAGAAATTGGTGGCCTACTCTTCAGTCAGTCACTTGGGCTTTGTGGTTCTGGGAATTTTCGCCTTCCAGAATATTTCCATGCAGGGCGCGGTGTACCAGATGCTTGCGCACGGCATTTCCACCGGCGCGCTGTTCTTGCTCGTAGGCATGCTCTACGACCGTAAGCACACCTTCGAAATTAGCGAGTACGGGGGCCTGGGCACTCCCATGCCGAAGCTGGCCGCGTTCTTTTTGTTCGCCGCGCTTTCGTCACTCGGCCTGCCGATCCTGAACGGCTTTGTCGGCGAATATCTAATCCTGCTGGGCACGTACCAGACGCACTGGCAATGGGCTTCCTGGGCTGCACTGGGCGTGATTCTCTCCGCGTGCTACCTGCTGTGGTCCTATCAACGCGTGTTCTTTGGCGAGATTACTCACGAAAAAAACAAGACGCTGCCCGATGTTTCGGCTCGCGAACGCTGGATTTTGGTCACCATGGCAATCGTCACGCTGTGGATGGGTGTCGGCTCCGCGTACATCACCCGCCGCACCGCCGTATCCTCACAGACCGTCATCGACCAGGTAAACCCAGAGCGCCTCTACCAGGGCGCAGCTCCCGCGGCCGCACCTCCGGCAAACGGCGCGCATGCCAGCGTGCTCGCGCCCGGACTGGTAAAGAAAATTTCCATGGAAAGGCGCGCGCTCCGCTAAATGCTTCCCAGCTCCGCAATTCCGACTCCCGAAGATTTTTATCGCGTTCTGCCAGAAGTACTCTGGTGCGGATTCGGCACGCTCATCATGTTGTTGCAGCCCTTCGTCAAGAATCGCCATTTCTTCACGTTTCTGGCGCTGACCGGGGCGCTGCTTGGCACCGGCTTGTCCGTGATCTCTGGGGCCTTCGCTGGCCCGGGCTTTCATGGCCTGATCGAGTCGGATGCTTTCAGCGTATTTTTTCACCTGCTGGTCGGCACCGTTGCGGCCCTGGTAGTTTTAGCCGCGGACCCTTATCTCGAACGTGAGAACTTACCAGCGGCGGAATTTTACGCGCTCCTGCTCTTCGCCACCGCTGGCATGGGCGTTCTAGCCGGCGCGCAGGAACTGCTCACCGCCTTCGTCGGCCTCGAAATGAGCTCCATCGCCAGCTACGTCCTGGCGGGATATCGCCGCGAGTCGCTGAAATCCGGCGAATCGGCCATGAAATATTTTCTGCTGGGCTCTTTCGCCACCGCATTCTTTTTGTACGGCATCGCCATGGTCTACGGCGCCACCGGCACCACCCTGCTGAACCAGATGGGCGCCGGCGACCCGCAAAGCAATCTCCTGAAACTGGGCCTGGCGATGATCCTGATCGGGCTGTGCTTCAAAGTGGCCGCTGCCCCGTTTCAGATTTGGACGCCCGACGTTTACGAAGGCGCGCCAACACCGGTAACAGCGCTCTTCTCCGCAGGCCCGAAGGCCGGAGCCTTCGCGCTGATGCTGCGCATCTTCGCCACCGTCCCCGCCGCCACGCATTTGTGGTTCTGGGCCTTCTGGATTCTCGCCGTACTCACCATGTTCGCCGGCAATCTCGGCGCTCTGGTGCAGACCAATCTAAAACGGATGCTGGCGTACAGCTCCATCGCCCACGCCGGATACATTCTCGTGGCCTTTGCCGCGGTAACGTACATGACCTCGGATCTCAACGGCAGCGCCGGTCCCGCCTACGCCGCAGTGCTCTTCTATCTCGTGAGCTACGCGCTGGTAAAAATCGGCGCATTCACCATCGTTTCGCAAATCGGCGGCGCCGGCGAAAAGCATCTCTCCATCGACGACTACGCCGGCCTCGGCCAGCGCCAGCCCTGGGTCGCTGCCACGCTCAGCCTGTTCCTGCTTTCGCTGCTGGGCCTGCCCATTACCGCGGGCTTCTTCGGCAAGTTGTACATCTTCAAAGCCGCGGTAGAGTCTCACCTGATCTGGCTAGCCGTAATCATGGCCGTCAACAGCGTAATCGGCGCCTACTACTATTTCCGCGTAATCGTAGTCATGTACATGCGCGAACCCAGCGCCGAAATGGCCGCCGCCCCGCTAGTCCGCTTCCCCATCACCGTAGTCCTGGTCTTGCTATTCACCGCCCTCGGCACCGTCTGGCTCGGCGTCGCCCCCAATCAAGTCCTCAACTTCATCCTGCAACCCACACTAATTGGCGGCCTCCGCTAGTCCTTAGCATTTTTGCGCTCGCCCGCTTCAATCGTGAGCATCACCAGCTTTTCAAAGCTTGCCGCTAGTTCTCCGACAATCTTTACCCTGCGGTTGCATAAAATCTCTTCGTGATCGATCTTGACGACGCGAAAATCTCCGTTTTTACGGCGCGCGCTAAGATCAAAACAAACTGGGTTGTAATCAAAATCGGCGCCTTTGCCAAATCGCACGAATCCCTTCTCAAGAAGAGCGTTCCAGAGAAACTGGTCCTTCGACATCTCATGCAATAGATCTGTTAGATTCGGTCCGGGAGGATTCGCGAGCAAACTGAAGAGCTACAAGTCTACTTCAGCCCATCGGTACGAAAGAACCAGTCGTTCATAGAGCGGCGGAAACCGGGCAGGAAGCTTTGCATAAAGGGTTTCCAGTTCCGCGCGATCGGTCATCGAATTGGCCGGACGCCATCTCTTGTATCCGTATTTGTCGCATTCGCCATCCGTGAGTTGCCAAGCGACTGGATCGAGGATCTCGCTGGCGCGCATTTCGTCTAGCTTCTCGAAGCTGGCAATGAACTGCTTGACCAGCGACGACTCGTGATCTTTGATGGACGGCATTGCTCATTCTCTCACGACGCGAATTTCAGCTTGCTAACTCACCACGTGAAGAGCACCCAAAAAGAAAAGGCCCGAAAGCGAAGCTCCCGGGCCTTCATAATTCCATCCAAAAAAATCTACGACTTCAGATACATCATCGCCAGCGTGAACAGCACCAGCGTCTCGACGAATACCAGGCCCAGAATCATCGCTGCGCGAATCGGTCCTGCCGCTCCAGGATTGCGTGCCATCCCTTCGCAAGCCGCCGACGCGATGCGGCCCTGTCCGAGGCCGCAGCCAAACGCTGCCGCGCCCATACCGATCGCCACTGCCAACGCCGTCAGGCCTTTGCCGCCACCGCCTGCCGCCGCATCTGCGCCTTGCGCAAACGCCGCAGGCGCCACCATCAACACGCCCACGAGGGACGTCAGTACTACCAGCAACTTCTTCATCACTGCCTCCTTATAAATTGCCGCCAGGAGGTGGTTCCCGGACACCGTGCAGCCGGGCTCACACTGAAGCAGCACATTGCCGGCCAACCGCGTCCGGCAAACTTTTCATAGCAAGAATTTCGCGAGTCTTAAACCTGGATTGCCGCCGCACAGCGGGCGATCAGTGATCGTCCGCTGTGGCCATCCCAATGTATACCGCGGGCAACACCGTGAAGACGTAGGCCTGCACCACGGAAACGAAAATGTGCAACGCGATCAGCGCGACGGGAAACAACGCCGGGAAAATACCCACAATCACGCCCGCGACCGGCGACTTGGACCATCCAAACGCCGCCGCCCCGCTCAAGATGCCCAGGAAAATCACATAGATCAAGTCGCTGGCAAACATGTTGGCCCAGAGACGGACCGTCAGGGACATGAGACGCGCACAGGTGCTAATGATTTCCACCGGGAACAGCAGCAGCGCCAACGCCCATTCTCCCGCAGTCTTCGGTGAACCGGCAAACGTCTTCAGATAGCCAAGCACGCCGTGATGCCGCGCGCCCTGATAATTGAAATAGAGAAACGTCAGTACCGCGCACGAGAGCGGTACGGCCACCACGCCGGTGGGCGCGCTGAAAAACGGAAACGCCCCGAAGAGGTTGCCCACCAGAATAAAGATCGCCGTCGAGCCCACCCACGGCACATATTTCAATCCATCGTGGCCGGCATTTTCTTCCAGCAAATCGCGGATGCCAAATCCAAGTGGGTTGGTGATCAGCCCCTCCGCAATCTGCTGCAAGGAGCCCGGTTTCTCGACGGAAAGCTGCGTGCGCAAAATCAGCGCCAGCAGCGTGCAAAACAAGAGCACCAGAATGGCCATCACCACGTGTTGCGGAATGGGCACCGCAGGATCGCTTGGCTGAACATGCAGCGCCGCAAGCAGCGACAGCGCCAATCCGCCAAAATAGCGATTAAATATTTCCGTGACCCAGCTTACGTGATGTTCCATCGATTGAGTAACTCCACCCGAGCGGCGTCCGCGTTCTAAGCTGTGGGACGCAAAATTTCGTACACACTGGCCGCGATTGCCGCGGCTCCCAGCGCACACAACCCCACAATCAAGCTACCAAGGGGAACGTGCAGATAAGTAAAAATAACATACACGCACAGGCCTATCAAGCTGTAGCGAAACAGCCCGATAAAGTACGTGCTCAGCGGCACTTGCGGCTTCGGACGGCCTTCTTGCGCGGTCGAACTGCTGACCAGCGCGTCTAACCCGCGGGCCAGCCACCGGAAATTAAACCACGCCAGCGTCGCGCCAAGAATCAGCCCAGCGACCCAATCGCGACGGTGCAGTGCCAGTGCCGCACATCCGAACGCCAATCCCATCGCCAAGGTAAGCCAAGCGATCCGCCGTTCCGTAGCGTGTCCGTGCATCAATCCCGCGTCATTTTCCGCCATGGCTTTCCCCAAACGGCTAGCCGGGCACGCGTCGAATGATTTCCCGAATGCCGCCTATAACACCCAACCCGGCCAGCACAAAAGTCAATATTGGTTTAGTATGCAGCCAGCGATCCAGAAAAAAACCGAGCGCCGCGCCAAGCACAATCGTGCCGATGAGCACGAAAGGCAGCTCCAAAGCCATCGCAGACTGGTGCGTAGCCTGCCGTGCCTTCGCACTGGATGCTGATTGCTTTCCTACAGGCTGATCTTCAGGGAGCATCCCGCGGTGGCCTCGCGAACCAAGCATACAGGTTGCACAACCAACGAAACAAATTTCGCGACTAGTCTTCATAGGGGCACGGCATGCCGTGTCCCAGCTCGCCCGGGCGTACGCCGTCATCGATTTCTTTTTATGTTTTAATTTTCAAAGCGCGACAAAAGAGAACGTTCCTATTTCTCAAACAACAACTCCGAAGCCCGCTGCGTAGCCTTCACCACTGCCTTAATCAACGTCACCCGCAACTTCCCCTCTTCCAATTCCATAATCCCGTCAATCGTGCACCCCGCAGGCGTAGTCACCGCATCCTTCAGCTGTGCCGGATGCTCCCCCGTCTCCAGCACCACGCTAGCCGCACCCTTCATCGTCTGCGCCGCCAGCAACGTAGACACATCCCGCGGCAGCCCCACCTTCACCCCAGCCTCCGCCAGCGACTCCAAAATAATGTAAGCAAATGCCGGCCCGCTCGCCGAAAGCCCGGTAACCGCATCCATATTTTTCTCGTCCACCACCACCGTCCGCCCCACCGCGTCAAACATCGCCTGCGCCGTCTCCAAATGCTCCCGCCCCGCGTGTGCTCCGCGGCAAATCCCGGTCATTCCGCACCCAACGGTAGCGGGCGTATTCGGCATCGCCCGCACCACCGGCACCTTCGCTCCCGCGCGCTGTTCGATATAACTGGTCGGCACGGAAGCCGCCACTGAGATCACCAAAGTATCTTCACTAAGCTCCTCAGCGACCTCTTTCAACACCTCGCCGACCACCTGCGGCTTCACCCCCAGCAGTACAATGTCCGCGCCGCGCACCGCTTTGCGATTATCCGCGGACGCCGCAATTCCCAGCTCTTTCCCCAGCGCCGCGGCCTTTTCCGCATGCTTCACGCTAGCCGACACATTCTTCGCCAGGAATAATCCCTGCCGCAAATAGGCCCGCAGCAGTATCCCGCCAAGCTTCCCAGCGCCAAGCACCGCCAATTTTTTGTCTGAAAGTTTTTTCGTCATGGTGCAGACATTGTTGACGCGAACCGCCGCGCGGTCAATCCAAGTTTCACAAATCTCCCACGCCGCCTAAGCTTATCGCCGGAGCACAGCCTGGATGCACGTCTGGATCAGCCTAGTCGTGGCGCGCCCCATGCAACACGTGCACCGCATGCGGCAACAAATGCGCAATCGCGTCGAGCGATTCCGCCGCACCCTTGGGACTCCCCGGCAAATTCACAATCAGCGTCTTGCCTGCGCTAGCCGCAATCGCCCGTGAAAGCACCGCCGTCGGAACCTTCTCGCGACCCGCTCGCCGCATCTCTTCGCCAATTCCAGGAATGATGCGCTCGGCAATAGCTTGCGTGGCTTCCGGCGCATTGTCTCGCGGACCTAAGCCCGTCCCGCCTGTGGTCAAGATCACATCCACGCGATTCGCATGCGCCAGCGCCCGCAAATGTTCGCTGATGCCCGTCAAATCATCCGACAGAACATCCTCGGAAATAATCTCCCATCCAAGCCCTCGGCACACCGCCACCACCGCCGGGCCAGACGCGTCTTCGCGTTCGCCTTTCGCAACGCTATCGCTAATCGTGACTACACCTATGCGCATGGGGAAAACGGTCGTCAGGGATCTACTGCGTCTCCACGGCGTCGGCCCTTTGGCTGGCCTCGTCCATCAACCGCATCGCTTCCATCAACAGACCAGTGGTATTCCTCGTGGTGGTGGTGCGCGTCGAGCCATTCGCCGCGTTGAAATCAATTTCAAATTCGCCCGCAGTCCAAAGCAAGACTTTGTAAACCGCCTCGTCCCCTTCCAACCCGGCGCCCTTCGCGTCCCGGCATTGCCCGCTGGCAAAATAAAGCTCCGCTCGTTCGCCCTGATTCTGCACAATCAGCCGGCAGGATTTCTGCCCCATCTCCAGCGATTGCATCAAGTCGATCATGCTCATCTCTTCCAGCCGCCCTTGAATTACACCCGGCCGCGACGCGTGCTTCTGCAATTTTTCCAGATGCAGCCGGTCCAACACCTTTTTCGTGACGCGCACCAGGTCCTTCACCAGGAACGGTTTGGTGATGAACTCTTCCACGCCGTCCACCATGGGCCGCAGCCGCTCTTCAATATCCGCGCGGCTGGCCATGAACAAGAACGGTATGTGCCGCGTAGCTTCCCGCCCGCGCAGCTTCTCAAACAGCTGTCGGCCGTCCAGCCCGGGCATTTTGTAATCGCAAAGAATCGCATCCGGCGGGTCGTCAATCACCCGCAGCAGCGCATCGGCCCCGTCCGCGGCGATGGCCACCTCACACGCGCCCTCGAGCCCCTTAACAATCAGGTTGCGCACCAGTGGGTTATCGTCCGCCACCAGCAGCGTGATGCCGCTCTTGGAAGCGGCGCTCATCGCCCGCGCCTTGTGGAACTTGAAGAACTTGCCGAACGTGCCGAACTCTTCGCTCGCGGCTTCACCTTGCGGACATAATCTCCGCTTTTCCCACCGGTCTTCTCAACCAGCACGATGTCCGTGATTTCCATGCTTTTATCGAGAGCCTTGCACATGTCGTAGACCGTGAGGGCGGCCGCGCTGACGGCCACCAGCGCTTCCATTTCAACGCCGGTCTGGGCCGCCGTTGTGACGCTGGAACGCAGCAACACGCCATTTTGGCATAGCCGTGCAGTCACAGCAATGTGCGTCAGCGGCAAAGGATGACAAAGAGGTATCCACTCCGCCGTCCTCTTGCAAGCCGCAATTCCCGCAATTCGCGCCACTTCCAGCGGATCCCCCTTGGGATTCTTCAGCCGCCGCACCGCCCGCACCACCCCCGGCTTCATCTTCACAAATCCTTCGGCCACCGCAGTGCGCGTAGTCACCCCTTTGGCCGAAACATCCACCATCGCCACCTGCCCGCCGTCCCCGTAATGCGATAGCCTCTTCAATCGCTTCTCTCTCTGTCCTTCTCTATCTTTCTTGTCTCTCTCTGCGTTTCCTCTGAGAACTCTGCGTCTCTGCGTTATCTTTGCTTCCGTTCCCGCCAACTCACACCACATCGCCCCGCAACAAAATCGGCACCCGACTTCCCGCCGCCACACGCGACAACTCCGCCGCCACCACCAAATAACAGTTCGCCTGCACCATCGCCCCAATATCTCCAGACCCCTGCCACTTCAGCGCCCGAACTCTACCAATCCCGCTCGCAGATCCTGCGGATTCAGCCGCAGCTTCCTCCCACTCCACCCGCGCCGGCAAAAAGTGCGTCATCCCCGGCTTCTCCCGCAAATCTTCACCCAGCACCACTTCCACAAACGGCAGCGCCCGCGCCCCAGCCCCGCTCCGCAAATCAATCGCCGGCACTACAAAAAGCTCAAACGTCACCATGGTCGACACCGGATTACCCGGCAGCCCAAACACCGGCTTACCCTGACACACCGCAAACACCGCGGGCCTCCCCGGTCGTATCGCCACCGCATCGAAAAAAAACTCCGCCCCCATCGAGCGCAACACCGCTTCCACTAAATCGTATTTCCCCATCGACACACCGCCGGAAAGCACCAAAATATCTTCGCGCAACCCAGCAGCAATCTTCTCCCGCAACTCCTCCTCGCGATCCACCGCGTGCCCCAGCATCACGGGCTCGCCGCCCGCCGCGCGCACCTGCGCCGCCAGCGACACCGCATTGCTATTCCGAATCTGATACGCTCCGGGCGCTTGCGTGAACGGCACAATCTCATCGCCCGTCGACAAGATCGCCACGCGCGGCCGCCGCGCGCATCGCAACTCCGCCGCCCCAACCTGCGCCGCCTGCGCCAACTCCGCATAACCCACGCGCATCCCGGCGCTCAGCACGATCTGCCCGCTCTTAGCTTCGCTACCCTGCGGTATCACGTTCTGCCCCGCCACCGCTCTACGCGAAAAACGCACCACGTCGCCAACGCGCTCGGTATGCTCAATCATCACCACCGCGTCCGCGCCCGAAGGCACCGCCGCCCCGGTCATAATCTGCAAGCAAATCGCGCCGCCACCCAGCGCCGGCGGAGCATCCCCAGCCTTAATCTCTCCTACGCAAGTCAGCGCCGCCCCCTCGCGCATCTCCGCCGACCGCACCGCATACCCATCCCGCGCCGACCGCGCAAACGGCGGATAATCCCGATCCGCCGCCACATCCCGCGCCAGCACCCGCCCCGCAGCCTCCGCCAGCGACACCTCTTCGACGCCGGCCGCGCCCGCCCCAACCTTCCCAAGTTGTTCGCAAATAATCCGCCGCGCCGTCTGGTAACTAATCATGAAGAAGTAGTGGCGGGTCTTCAGACCCGTTCTTTTGACTTTCGCAACAGCAGTAAATCCAAATCAGCGGCACATCCAACTCAGCAGCGAATCCCACCCCGCAATGCTTCCGTTCCTCTACGTCCTCTACTTCCTCTACATCCTTTGCTTCCCGCTATCTCTCACAACCACCGCGCAAACAACGTCCCCTCCGGCACAATCGTCGCATCCCGCTCCGGCCCGGTAGAAATCATCCCAATCTCCACCTGCAAAAAATCCGAAATAAATCTCAAGTAATCCGTAGCCGTCCGCGGCAACTTCGCCCCATCCTTCACCCCGTACGTCGACGACTCCATCCATCCCGGCATCGTCTTATACTCCGGCACCACGTGCTCGTACTCCTCCGCCAGTGCCGGCATCTCGTGCAGTGGTAAACCTTTGTACTTGTACCCCACGCAGACCTGTATCTCCCGCTGCGTATCAAACACATCCAGTTTCGTAATCACCAGCGAATCGATCCCGTTGATCATCTTCGAATACCGCAGCATCGCCAAATCCAACCAACCGCACCGCCGCGGACGCCCCGTCACCGCCCCAAACTCTTTCCCGCGCTTCCGCAACTCCGCCGCATCCAGGTCCGGCATCTCCGTGGGAAATGGCCCGCTCCCTACCCGCGTGGTATACGCCTTGGAAATCCCCAGTACATGTTTAATCTTCGTCGGCGGCACGCCCACTCCGGTAGTCGCCCCGCCAGAAATCGCGCTGGACGACGTCACAAACGGGTACGTCCCGTGATCAATATCCAGCATCGTCCCCTGCGCGCCCTCAAACAGCACCGATTTCCCCGTATCCAGCGCGTGATTCACCATCTCCGCGGTATCGCAAATGTACTCGCGGATTTTCTCCCCGGCCTTCAGCGTCTCTTCCACTTCGTGCGAAAAATCAATGTCCGCGCCATACGCGCCCTTCGCCAGCCGGTTTTTCTCCGCCACCACGTGCGCGGCCTTTTTGCGAAACAGTTCCGGCTCCAGCAAATCGCACATGCGCAACCCGCGCCGCGCCATCTTGTCCTCGTACGCCGGACCAATTCCCCGCGAGGTCGTCCCGATTTTATCCGCCCCGCGCGCGCCTTCCGCCGCTTTATCCAATTCGCGATGATACGGAAAAATCAAATGCGCGCGATTACTGATGTGCAGCCGCCCCTTGACGCTGATTCCCGCCTTCGCCAGCGTCTCAATCTCCGCCACCAGCGCCGCGGGATCCACCACCACGCCCGTCCCGATCACGGCATGCTGCGTCGGCCGCAAGATCCCGCAGGGGATCAGCTGCAAAACATACTTCGTATCTCCGATAATGACCGTATGCCCGGCGTTGTGCCCGCCCGCCACCCGGGCAATATAGTCAAACGACCCCGCCAGATAATCGACAACCTTGCCCTTCCCCTCATCGCCCCACTGTGCGCCCACCACCACCACGGATTTCATCGCGTCGCATTCTCCTGCGCACAGCCCAAAATTTCAGCCCAAACACAACTTCGCATCGTACGCCCGCCTCACGCGCAACGCAAGCAATCCAGCTCCAGTAGTCTTTCGTAGCGCGGGTCTTCAGACCCGCACCCCGTGCTTTTTTTGGCGCACTTGAGCGCCTGCGTGAAAGTCGTCTCCGCAAACTGCCTTTGCCGTTTGTTCACAATTGTACGGTCAGCGCCAGAATGGCACTCCGCTCGATACATACTCTGGGTACGTAAAAGGCTCTAGCCCCCTTCGTCTCTTAGGCGTATGTATTGAATCAAGTCACCAGGCCCAATTCTCAAAATCTTACGAAGACAGCTTCTTCGCTCGATTTTGTCGGTTCCGTCGCTTGACTGCCGATAAATCGCTGGAGTTGTGTCTAATGATCGTTCTTCGCTACATCTATTCTGACGGCTTCACCAACCGCGTGAACCTCGTCGAGCTCTTCGGCCGTGGCAGGCTCCTCGTCGAGCATTTCGCCCGTCTTCATGGCGGAATCCTCAGAGTGGAGGTCCCAGACGAGAACCGCATCTGCGAGGGAGTTCGTAGCGAGCAAGAGCTAACTCCCTCTCTGCTACCTTAAATCTTTCATTTCCACGGACCGTTATCTTCAATACATGCTATTTCCGCAACTCGCCGCGTCGGAGAACACCTATTCCCGGTTCATGATCGTCGCTACGGGGAATCCCCTATGACGATATCAGGGAAATCCTCCATTGCTATAACTAACCTCATCACATAACGTTACATCTAATTGCTAGTTAGGTGATTAACCCTGCCCTGAAGCTAGAGCCTAGGCCAGCCATTTTGCGGAGGTCTGATTTGCCCCGCGTGCTCGCCATTTGCCGTGATCCTGTGTTCTGCCAGAAGCTCGCTGAAGCTTTAAAATCCGAAATCGATTTCCAAGTATCTGTCAGTGATGAAAACAACTCCGATGTAACCACATTGTGGCGATCGTTCCGTCCCCAGCTGCTCATTCTGGAAGCTCCCATTTCTCCAGCACTCCTTGCCAACATCGCAGCTCTAAAATTATCCACACCGGAGACACCACTTTTCCTTGTCACCGACAACCCTACCATGCAATCGGAAAAGGAAGCCCTTCTTCATGGCGTCGACGCAGTCTTCGCCATGACCAGTGATTTCTCATCGTTGATCGACAACGCCCGCGCCATCTGCAGCCGCCGTTGAGTCTAGCGGCACAGTCTCGTGGCACAGCCATTCCTGGCTGTGCGCTTTCGCGCACCTTAGCCACCCAACGCCATGCCGCCGACTCTATGCCGCTGAAGGGCTCGTCAGCGCCGCCTTGATCGCCGGCAGTTCCGCGCGCAACTCTCGCGCGCCCACGCCTGCGTACCGCGTCACCAGCTCCACCCAGCATGACGCGCACACGTTCCTCGGCCCAATAAACACGTCCGCTTTGTGCGCGCAGCGCGTACACCTACGTTGCGGCGAGAATAGATCCACGGTGATATCCTGGCCCGTTACCCGGGCCACTTCTGAGGCCGCCGTAGCCACCTTCAATGACTGCGGTTTAAAGCTGCTTACCCTCATTCTTGCTTTCATCGTTCTACTCCCAAGTAAAGTTAGAGACACGGCCGGACGGTTTGCCCGGAATTCTGGCCTCGGATCACTGCTGAAAAAGTCACAGAAAATTAATGGAGGGAACAAATACGTTAGATTTATATAAAGCCATCTTCGCATTGTCAAGAACAATGACAATTCTCTTATGCTGCCGTCCTATATATTTACTGCTATTACTAATGGAACCAGTCTAAATACCATTTGACATGTTTCGTGACACCTTGCTAGACTCCGCCCCAAACAGACGTACCACTGCGGTTCTGTTGCAGGTGTCCCCCGTGCCAACGGAATCTCTACTGGTCGAAATTCTCTTGCGCCGCCTGGAAGCGCAGCGCCTGTGCGAAATTCTGCCGCAAGACCTGCAGCGGCAAGAGCAATACACCATCAAATCCTGTGACTTAGCCATCGATTTTCTGATGGCCAGCCTCGACAAAGCCGAACGGTTCTACATCGCCTCCAAAATCGAGCCATCCTTAAACGACTGCGCCTCGCAATCCCCCGCCGATATCAAGTGCTTGCGCGCCCGTATCGCCAAAATGGACGACTCCGTACTCCTCCGCTTCGGGGTCGTTTCTCACTATCTGTACGCCGCCGAAAGTACCCTTGGCGAAACTCCCACCGCCGCCTACGCTCTGCAACTCCGCGAAGCCCGCTACGAATGGAAACGCCGCAAGCACGGCACCGTAATCGAAGACTCCTTCTGAAGATCTGAGCTTTGTGTGTCGGAGCTTTCAGCTCCGACATGAACCACCTGGAAACCACCGGGCTTTAGCCCCCGAAGCTGCAGGTCTTCAGCAACCCATTGCAATCGCTAACAACCCTTCGCGCCCCCACCCTCCCTACTTCAACCGCCTCCCCTTCATCGCATAAAGCGCCACGTCCGCCGCATGGATCAGCGTGGCAATCGCCTCTCCATCCGCCGGAAATCCCGCAATCCCAAAACTCACCGAAATCCCCGGCTCCTCTATATCTTTCGCCAGGAGCATGCCAATCCGCCGGACCACAATCTCCGCCGACGCCACATCCGTCTCCGGCAGCATTAAACCGAACTCATCCCCACCCTGCCGCGCCAGCACGTCCACCGATCGCGAACAGTCTTTCAGAATGTCCGCCAGCCTGCACAACGCCCGATCCCCAGCTAGATGCCCGAATCGATCGTTGATATCCTTCAATCCATCCAGATCCAGCATTACGAACGAAAACTCCCGCCTCGTACGCTGGCATCGGCAGATCTCGCCGTGCAGCGATTCAAACAGGCTGCGGCGATTCGCCAACCCTGTCAACGGATCGCTCGAGGCCTGTCGCCGCAGCTGCGTCTCCAGTTCTCGCTGTTCCGTAATGTCCACGACAATTACCTCGTACCTCAGCAATTGCCCGGCTTCCGCGTGGACTCCACGTCCGCTCAACTTCGCCCGCAAAATCGTGCCGTTTTTCCGTTCCCACGCTACTTCCACGGCCTCGATTCGCTTCTTCTGTAGCGGACTTCCAAACGGCATCACCAGCCCCAGATCGAAGCGGCTTGCCAAAGCCTGGCTTGCCGCCACCAGCTCCTCCTTGCTCGGGTACCCCAGCATCGTCACCAGCGCATCGTTAACGTCAAGAAATTTCCCTCCCGCGTCGCAACGCAGGATCCCGTACGCCGGATTGTCCACCAGCGCGCGATAGCGCGATTGCGAATGCTGCAGCGCTTTCTCCGCCTCTTCCAATTCGCTCCGCAGCCTCCGCTCATTTAGGATCCGCCGCACCGCCATCGGCAGTTGCGCCACATGCGCCCGCTCCAGGTGATCGAATGCCCCGTGCGCGGTCAATTCCTCGATCGCTTCGCTTCCGCCGGCGGTCACAAAAAAAAGCAACGGAATCTCCTGCACCACCTGATGCAGCAGCTTCAAATCCCGCGCTCCGCTCCAGCTCGCGTTGGGATACTCCGCCACCACCAGGTCATACGATTGCGCGTGAAGCTTTTCCGTGCACTCCGCCAGCGTCACCACGATGTCCGCCCGCGCCGCGAATCGCGCTCCCTCCAGCTGTTGCAGACACACCTCTACCGAAGCTGGGTTGCTAACCACAAACAGTATCCCCAGCGCGCGTTGCTTAAGAAACTCCGCGGTTTCCGGACGCATGCGGCGTTTCTTACTCCTGAATCTGCAGTGTCTGCGGCGGTCCGCCGGGCCGCCACGGCGAGACGCGCGCCCCGACGCTTCTTTCTCCGCCCGCGGACTCGCGGGTCAATAACTCCGCGGCCTTTTGCGCCAGCGTCTCGCAGTCTGTTCCATAAATTGTCTTGGCTTCACCACGGGAGGAAGCGGGGAGTTGTAAACGGAATCTCTGCGGCCAGTAGGCCACCCCACCAATCAGCTCTTCGATTCTAAACACGTGAATTTCCGCGCCCGCAAAAAACGTAAATCGGTGTTCCCTGAATAGCATTCGGCCCATCTCCCTATAAGATTTAGAAGGGGCCTCTAGCATTTACGATGGACCACTCTCTTGAAAAGAACCCAAATCGTACTAATGTTAATTCCGCTTCACTCCTCCCACTTCGCCGCGACTTTCCTCTCTGTAGGGGCACGGCACGCCGTGCCCGCCCCTCCGCAATGCCTGACAGTCTATATCTCCATGATAAGTAACGGGATGTAGATACCCATGGAATTATCTTGACAGACCTGCCATCTTCCTGGTATTATCCTTCCCGTAGAGAAGTGCGCCTCGCCTCTGCGAGCATCCCCGTAAAAATCCAAAATTCACCCTGAACTGAGGAAATTTCCATGTCCACCAACTTCGCTATTATGGATTGTCTCCCGCCGCCCTTCTAGTAACCAAGTGGATAATAAATCTCGGCGGTAACTGCCGCAGAATGAACACTTGTAAGAGGATGTGAAAACAAAGGACTTTAAGTCCCTTTGTTTTCACATCCTTTCAAAAACCGGGCCGCCTCTGGCCGGACCATCACCACCGCCACCAAGCGCCGGAGGCGCGGCCCATCTTGCGGCTGAACCACGGCCGAATTCCCATCAACCCCGACGTCAAGCTCGCGAGGTCTCCACCGCGCGATACCGAAAACAATCCACCAAATGATCGTTCACCAGCCCGGTGGCCTGCATCAACGCATAACAAATCGTCGACCCCACAAACCGAAACCCGCGCTTCTGCAAGTCCTTACTAAGCGCATCCGATTCCGCGGTCTTCGCCGGCAACCCGCGATGCACCTTCCAGGCATTGCGCTTCGGCTTACCACCCAAAAATCGCCACACGTACGCGTCGAACGACCCAAACTCTTGCTGCACCGCCAAAAACGCTTTCGCGTTGTCAATCGTCGCCGCCACCTTCAGCCGGTTCCGTATAATCCCCGGATCGGCCAGCAGCGCCCTAACTTTCTTTTTGTCGTACCGCGCCACAACCGCGGGATCAAAGCCATCAAACACTTCGCGATAGCGCGCTCGCTTTTTCAGTACCGTATCCCAACTCAACCCGGCCTGCGCGCCCTCGAGAATCAGCATCTCGAACCAACGCCGGTCATCATGCACTGGCACGCCCCATTCCTCGTCGTGATAAGGAATGTTCAGCTCGTTGCTCGCCCAGCTGCAGCGCTTCACCACCTTTGCTTTATCCATCGCAGGACTCCATCCGAATGTTCCGCACCACAGGCCGACGTGACGCAACTCTTCCCTGTGTTCTCTGGCCCTCTGTGTTGAAAGCACACTTAGCAATCCGCAGAGATCTACGCGCTGGCCGCGGATGAACTCAACAGTCTAATCCGAACTCAGCCACCACCACGCACCATCGCAAAAAAAAGCGCGTCGCACAAGTGCGACGCGCCTTCGCCAAAACTCTAACCAAAAATTACGCCAGGTGCCGGTCCACAGCCTTGGTGATCTGATCCTTGGGCACCGCGCCCACGATCTGCTCCACCACTTGCCCGTTCTTAAACAGCAGCAGCGTCGGGATGCCCTGCACGCGATAACGGCCCGCGGAGTTCATGGCTTCGTCGACGTTCAACTTCATCACCTTGATCTTGCCGGTGTAGTCGTTGGCAATCTCCGCCACCGTCGGCGCCAGCATGTGGCATGGGCGGCACCACTCGGCCCAAAAATCCACCAGCACGGGTTGCGACGCGCTTGCCGTTAAAACCTCTGCCTCAAAATTCGTATCCGTCACTGCTTGAATGGTCTCAGCTTTAATGTTATCAGCCATATCCTTTGTTTTCAGCGAGTTAAATGCGTCTCGCCGCCTCTCCCTCTCCGCTCAGTTTAATTAGATGATCGCAAACTCTTTTGGTTTCTTTCCGTGGGACGCCCGCCGGCAGACACGTTTTGTGCCTGCGACTCCTTCGGCTTCGGCACGCTCTGCCCGGGATGACGCTGACTCCACGCCACCTCATACAGTTTAGCGTACTCGCGCGCCGGACCGTTCCACGAAAAATCTTTGGCCATGCCGTTCAGCTGGATGCGCTTCCAGATGCGCTCGTCGATGAAGTGGTGCAACGCTTGCCGCACCGCATACATCATCGCCGCTCCGGAATATTCCGTGAACTTGAAGCCCGTCCCCGTTCCGTGCTCCAGGTCGAACGTCTCAATCGTATCATCCAAGCCACCGGTGGCTCGGACAATCGGCACCGTACCATACTTCAAACTGTAGATCTGATTCAAGCCGCACGGTTCGTACCGCGATGGCATCAAAAACATGTCCGCGCCGGCTTCAATCTTGTGCGCCACGGCATTATCGTATGCGATGCGCGCGCCCACTCTTCCGGGATACGCCACGGCCAGCGCTTGAAACAACTCTTCGTAGCGCCGCTCGCCGGAGCCCAGCACCACCAACGACAATTCTTCGCGCATCAATTCGTGCGCGCGCTCGGCAATCAGGTCGAAACCTTTTTGATCCGCAAAACGCGAAACAATCCCGGTCAGCGGCCGCGCCGCATGTTCTGGCGCAATGCCAAACAGTTGCATCAACTCCGTTTTGCAAGCGTGCTTGCCATGCAAATCTTTGAGCGAGAATTTCTCCGCGATGAAGGTATCTGTATCCGGACTCCACTCGGCGTAGTCCACGCCATTCAGGATTCCCACCAGGCGATCGCCGCGCCCCCGCGCCACGCCGTCGAGTCCGTAGCCGAATTCCGGCGTCTGAATCTCCTGCGCGTACTTGCTGCTCACCGTGGTCAGATAATCCGAATACACAATGCCGGCTTTCAGATAATTCACTTTGCCAAAATATTCTAGTCCGCCGGGATGAAACGTGCCGGCTGGAATTCCGGCGCGGTCGATCACATCCCGTCCAAACACGCCCTGGTAACCCATGTTGTGGATGGTGAAAATCACTGGCGTATCTTTTAAGAGCGGGTCGTCCGCGTGAGAGGTGCGCATTAGCACTGGCAGCAAACCGGTCTGCCAGTCGTGGCAATGGATCGCGTCCGCCGGCCACACATGCTTGGCCACCTCAATCGCCGCGCGGCAAAGTTCGGCGTAGCGTTCGGCATTGTCCGAAAAATCGCCCCAGCCGCCGCCGTAGATTCCATCGCGGTCAAAATACTCCGCGTCTTCCACAAAGAAATACTTCACGCCATGCAACAGCGCGCCGCCGCCAATCGAGGGGAACCGGAGCCGACCACCCATCGGCACGGTGACGCTGGGCAACACGGCAGCGTCATTCTTCGCGCCGCGGTAGCGCGGCAACACCACCGCCACTTCGTGGCCCTGCTGCACCAGCGCCTTCGGCAGCGCTTCCACCACGTCCGCCAGGCCGCCGGTCTTGGAGAACGGCAATCCTTCCGACGCTACAAAAAGTATTCGCACGCGCGACGCGGCCCTCGCAACCGCCCATGTACGCTATCCAACCGCCCGCGGCGCGTCAAGTTGCGGATCTTGTGGTGCCGCTGTGGTTGCACGGCACTCTTGTTTTTGTAGCACAGGCACTCTTGCCTGTGCGCGGTGTCAGCTACGCCGCACAAGAAACCGCACAGGCAAGAGTGCCTGTGCTACTTCCTTCCGCGAGACGTCAGAGCGTTCTCCGCGACCGCAAAGGCGACCGCCGCAGACGGCGGCCGCTACAAATGCGAGCGTCCTGCCGCGCTCTGTTAAACTTTCGCATGGCTCGACAGCGGCTTGGGCAACACTTTCTTTCGGATTTGGAATGCCGCGAACAGATCGCGCGGGCAATTGGCGTCTCGCGACACTCCATCGGTGGCGCGCGCGCCAGCGGTGAGAATTCCTGCTGGCTCGAAATTGGCGCCGGCCACGGCGAAATGACCGAGCAGTTGGTCGCCAGCGGCGCAGCGGTCTACGGCATCGAACTCGATACGTCGCTTATCGCCGGCTTGCAGCGGCTTGCGAAACAATTTCCGAATCTCACGGTAGTTCCGGGCGACATTCTGGAGCTCGACCTCGCCGCCATCGCCAACGGACGCCGCCTACGCGTCTACGGCAATCTGCCGTACTACATCACGTCGCCGATTCTGCAACGGCTGTTCGACGTCGCGGATTTGCTGGACGAAGTTCACATCGTGATTCAACACGAAGTGGCGCTGCGCCTTGCGGCCGCGCCTGGCACCAGCGACTACGGCTATCTCTCCGTGCTCACGCAATATTACTCGCGTCCGGACATTGCCATGGAGATTCCGCGGGAGGCATTTACGCCTCCGCCCGAAGTAGAATCCGCGCTGGTTACGCTGCGTTTTCCCGGCGCTCGCGCGGGTCTGGTCATTCCCGACGAAAAAGCATTTTTTGATTTTGTTAAATTGTGTTTCGCAAAAAAACGCAAAACGCTGGTCAATAATTTGCGCGCGGTAGCCGAACCGGACGCCGTCCGCGAAGCTCTGGCATCGCTGCAACTGCGCCCTGACGCCCGCGCGGAGCAACTTACCGCCTCGCAACTCGCCGCACTGGCGACGCAAATCCACGGCCATCGCTAGTTTTCAGGATAACGTTTCAGGGTGTGCTGGATTTTTCGGCGGATTTTTTATTCGCCGCGATCAAGCGCTCCGGATAATCGCTCATGATGCCGTCGATGCCCGCGGCCATCAGCAAACGCATATGCGCGCCTTGATTTACGGTCCAGGCCACCACCTGTAAATCCCTGCGGCGCGCCTGGCCGAGCAGCCACGGCGTAACCAAATCTCCGCGCACCGCGATTTGCCGCGCGCCGATTTCCAGCGCTTTATCGAGCGGATCTTCAAGCTGACCTTCGTATAGTAGACCGGTCATCAACGTGGGTTCAATTTTGCGCACCGCCGCGAGAATTGCCGGATCAAAAGAAATTACCACCGTGCGCGCGATTTCTCCAGAATTCCGCAGCGCGCTGATCAGCGTCTGCTCGCCGCCCCAGGAGCCGCCGGGTTTCAGTTCCAGGTAAAACACCACGTCGTGTTTCTTCGCGAACTCCAAGATCTCTTCCAGCGTGGGGATGCGTTCGCCGGTAAATTCGCTGCCGAACCAGGAACCGGCATCGAGTTTGCGCAATTCTTCCAGGCTCAGATCGTGCACTTTGCCGTGGCCGTTGGTGGTGCGGTTTACGGTGTCGTCGTGGATAGCCACCAGCCGAGTGTCGCGCGTCAACTGCAAGTCCGTCTCGATGAAATGTACGCCGAGCGCCACAGCTTTGCGAAACGCCGCCAAAGTATTTTCTGGCGCGTGGCCCGATGCTCCGCGATGCGCAATCAACAACATCCCCAGTATCTCCGGTTCCGGTTATTTGGCCGCTACAGTTATGCTAGCATCCGGCGCGAAGATTGGCAGCCCGTCGCAGACGGCGGCGGTTCGTAAGGCAACACGCGCTGGCACCCGTTCGGACCGCGCTCCCAATCTAATTTGCGGTTTGGCACATGCGGTGAATTTGAAGGAGCAACCTTGCGCAAAAATCTTTCGAGGCCACGCGGCCTTTCGGGTTTGCTCGCGTTCGCGTCGCTGCTTCTACTTGTGAGCGTTGTTGGCGCGCCAAGCGGCGGCGCGTGGCAGGACGCCAAGACACAACGCGGCGAATCACCTGCGCGACAGAATTTGCTCAAAGAAGTGCGCCACCAGTTGCAGCTACTGCCCTACTATTCGGAGTTCGATTATCTTTCATACCGCATCGATGGGGACATTGTGACCCTGCAGGGGCAAGTGGTGCGGCCCACGCTGAAATCGGACGCGGAAGCCGCGGTGAGAGAAATCGAAGGTATTACGGGCGTGGTGAACAACATTGAAGTGCTGCCGGTTTCACCGACGGATGATGAATTGCGCCGCGCCTTGTATCGCGCGATTTACAGCGATGCGGTGCTGTCGCGCTATGCGTATTCTTCGGTCGCCGCCATCCATATGATCGTGAAAAATGGCAACGTCACGCTGGAAGGCATAGTGGACAACGAGTCGGACAAGAATTTGGCAAAATTGCGCGCTAACGACGTGCCCAATGTGATTTCCGTGAAGAATAATTTAACCGTCGCGGCTAAGACGTCGTAACACGGTCGATCTTGCCGGGCTGGGGCGCAGCATGCTGCGCCCCTACAACGTTTTAGATGGTCCCGCGGTGCTGGCAGAGCGACGGGCACGGCATGCCGTGCCCCTACGACGCGAATGGTTTGAGCTGATGGTGCTACGCGCCGAGGGCGCCGGCTTTGATGGTTTGGCGGGAGATTTTGCGCGCGGCGTCTTTGAGGGCGTCGACGATGCGCGGCATATTGTTTTCGTCGGTTTGCGTCAGGGTGCCGCTGACGCCGAGAGCCGCGGCAACATTTCCTCCGGCATCGAATATGGGAGCGCCCAAGCAGCGCGCGCCCAAGCTATTTTCTTCGTCGTCCACCGCGTGACCTAATGCCCTTACGCGCTCCAGGTCCGCGATCAGGCGCGGCACGCTGACGATCGTCTTCGGCGTGCGCTTCTTTAATCCTTGCTGGCGCAGAATCGTTTCGGCTTCACTTTTCGGCATCCAGGCGAGCAGCGCTTTTCCCACGCTGGTGGAATGCAGAAACATGCGACGGCCCACCCAGGTATTTATTTTAAAAAATCCCGGCGCTTCCACTTTTTCCACGTACACGGCTTCGCCCTGATCGAGCACCGCGAGGTGTACGGTCATGTGAATTTTGTCGCTGAGGGCGCGCATGAAGGGCTGCGCCACGTCCACCAGGTTTACGCCGGCCAAATCGACGCCGGCTTGCGCGTCGCGGCCGAGGCTGAGCACTTTCAGGCCCAGGCGGTAGCGGCCGGTCTGCGCATCGCGACGCAAATAGCCGCGGCGGTCCAGCACGCGCAGGATGTAGCTAGCGGAGCTTTTGGGGATGGCCAAGCGGCGGCTGATTTCGGAGTTGTTCATGCCATCGCGGCGCCGCGCGGTGGCTTCAAGGATATTCAAGGCGCGCTCGACGGCGGTGGCGGTGCTGGCGTCTTTTTCGGGCACGGAGGTCCTCCGACGGGCTTGAGCAATCGATGCAAGCGATACGCTGGGCCGATAAGTTTTGCTTATGTTCACTTCCTAGAATACTCGTTCAGCATACTGAACACAATATTGTGCGCGACATGAGGTTTTTGCTACAACGCAAGCGTGCAGCGTGAACACATGTTCAGCATATTGAACACACCCAAGGGCGAAGGAAGTTCCTCTCCGTTGCGAGGAAAATTTATGCCGTGCGGGCCACGAGCACGCGGGGCCGACCGTAACGGGTGCTCGCCCCCGCGCTATCTCATTGCAGTCACTAGCTTTACTGACTATGCTAGGCGTGAGGCGCGCAACCTTTGGCGCTCCGATTGCCTATATTCCTCCGGGCCTGCAGCTGCGACCGCGCTCAGGCTGCGCGCCGGAAAGGGACGATAAACCGCTATGGCCAGCTCTCCCGCACCATCTCAAGCAAATTCTTCCGGAACACGCGCTCTGCAGAACGCTGGCTTGGCGCCGCTTATGCCGGTGAACACCGCGCCCGCGGGATTCGACGCCACGCGCGATCTACCGGCCGGCTTTTTGGAATTTCTTACCGCACTGCACACTGCTCTTACGCCTCGGCAGCAAGCATTGCTGGCTCGCCGTGACTATGCGCTGCGCAACGCGCACGCGGGAAAACTTCCCGACTATTTGCCGCCCAGCGTGGCCACCATGCAGCCATGGCGGATCGAACTGCCATCGTGGTGCGCGGACCAGCGCAATCAAATGACCGGCCCGGCGGACGACGCCGACCTGGTGGTGAAGATGCTCAACTCCGGCGCGCCCGGGGTGATGCTGGACCTGGAAGATTCGACGGCGAATGCGTGGACGCATTTAAAGACCGGCATCGACAATGTGCTGGCCGCGCTGGCCGGCACGCTCACATACGAGGATCGCAAACGCAACAAAACCGTGGGCATCGCGCCGAGCGCAGTGACAATTTTCACGCGGCCGCGCGGCTTGCACCTGCATCAAGCCGGGATTATTCAAGACCAGTTGATTCCCGCATCGCTTTTTGATGTAGCGATGATCACCTATCAGGTGGATTTTGCCGCACTGAAGCACCCGCTGTGTTTTTACATTCCGAAATCGGAGTCCGCGGACGAGGCGCTGTGGTGGCGCGATCTGTTTCAAATGGTAGCGGCGGCCAAAGGTTTGCCAACAAACGCTATCAAGTGCATGGCGCTGGTGGAATCGCATCCGCTGGCGTACCAGATGGAAGAGTTTGCGTGGAATCTGCGCGAGCACATTTTGGGCTTGAATCTGGGACGCTGGGACTACATGGCCAGCCTGATTCACTTCAATCTGGAAAAGCGCGAGTGGGTTTTGCCAGACCGCAACACCATCCCGCACGATGTGGCATTTTTCCAGAATTTGCGCAATTTAATGCCAGAGATTTGTCACAAACACGGATTTCTGGCGATTGGCGGCATGACCGCGCTGTATCCCAGCCGCGAAGACGCGGAACTGAATGCGCGCGCGCTGGCGGTACTGGCACAAGATAAAAAGAATGAAGCTAGTTCGCTCATGGACGGCGCTTGGACCGGGCATCCCGACCAGAACGAAATCGCGGTCAGCCAGTTCCCTGCTCCCAACCAATTGAACGCGCGTCCCGCGAATGCCAACACGCATCCGGACTTACGGCCGATTCCCGCGAACGTCGGCAAGCGCACGCTGGCCGGGACGCGCGCGGCGATTCGCACGGTGATTCGCTATCGCAACGGCGTGCTCAATGGACGCGGCGCCAGCTTGCTCGATGGCTACATGGAAGATCTGGCGACGGACCGCATTTACCGGCTGATGATCGCGCAGCGCATGCAGCATTCCGCACAGGGGGCCGCGCAGGTGGCCATTCTGGATGAATCGGGTCGACCGGTGGCGCATTCCCCGGAACTCATTCACAGACTTTTCGACGAAGAGTTGCAGCGCTTGGTGAACGAACCCACCGGCAAGAATGTGGGCACCGCCGAGACGCTGAGCAAGGCGCGCGAACTGAGCGAGAACATGATTTTGCGCGGCGAGTTCAACCCTTGTTGAGTGCGAGGTAGAGTTCGCGCGGTGCGGGGTTATTTGCCCTGCCTTCGACGCGACAGTTTCCGGATTTTGATTTTCAACGTTTGGTTTGTGAGGAGCGATTATGTCAGCGACGAAGATCAACGAAGCAGGTAACAAGTCAATTTCTGACTGGTCCAGCAACGCGCGTTGGTCTGGCATCAAGCGGACGTACTCGCACGAAGATGTATTGCGACTGCGCGGCTCGGTGCAAATCGAATACACGCTGGCGCGACTGGGCGCCGAGCGGCTGTGGAAGGTAATGCATGACGAAGAGTTCGTTCCCGCGCTGGGCGCGATCACCGGCAATCAGGCCATCGAAATGGTGCAGGCCGGGCTGCTGGCGATTTACGGATCAGGCTGGCAAGTGGCGGCGGACGGCAACTCCGCCGGCGACGTGTATCCCGACCAATCCCTGTACCCGTGCGATTCCGCGCCGAAACTAGTGGCGCGGCTGAATCGCGCGTTGCAACGCGCGGACCAAATCGATTCCGTGGAGCGCAAAGGCGCAGACGCGGCAGACGCGGGCACTTACTGGTACGCGCCGATCGTGGCGGACGCGGAAGCCGGCTTCGGCGGCTCGTTGAACGCGTACGAACTGATGAAAGCGATGATTGAAGCGGGCGCGGCGGGCGTACACTTTGAGGATCAACTTTCTTCCGCCAAAAAGTGCGGGCATCTGGGCGGTAAAGTGGTGGTGCCCACGCGGGAGTTTATCGAGAAGCTGACGGCCGCGCGATTGGCCGCCGACGTTTGCGGCGTGCCCACCATTTTAATTGCGCGCACGGACGCCAACTCCGCAGGGCTGCTGCTTTCCGACGCTGACGAGCGCGACCGCGAATTCATTTACGGCGACCGCACGCCGGAAGGATTCTTTCAATTCCGCGGCGGCATCGACGCGGCCATCAATCGCGGCTTATCGTACGCGCCGTACGCGGACATGCTGTGGTGCGAAACTTCGACGCCGGATTTGGCCGAGGCGCGAAAGTTCGCGGATGCCATTCACGCGAAATTTCCGGGCAAGCTGCTGGCCTACAATTGCTCGCCATCGTTCAACTGGAAGAAAAAACTGGACGATGTGACCATCGCCAATTTTCAGCACGAACTGGGCAAGATGGGCTACAAGTTTCAGTTTGTGACGCTGGCGGGTTTCCACGCGCTGAATATGTCCATGTTCCACCTGGCGCGCGGCTATGCCAGCGCCGGCATGACGGCGTATTCCAAGCTGCAGCAGGAAGAGTTTGCCGCGCAGGAACTGGGCTATCGCGCGGTGAAGCATCAGGCATTTGTGGGCACGGGCTACTTTGACGAAATCGCCTACGTAGTGTCCGGCGGTGCGTCATCGACGACAGCGCTGGCGGGCTCGACGGAAGCCGCGCAGTTCCATCACGACCACGATAGCGACGAGCACAAGGACGATAAGAAAACGCACGGCCACGCAAAGAGCGTAGCCGCGTCACAAACGGTCTGAACAATAAGACAATTGGACGCGCCACCAGACGTGACAGACTGCCACGTTTGGCGGCGCGGTTTTTCGTGAGCCGGCGAAGACTACTTGGAAGACTTGTTGACTCCCGCGTGGCGATTGAGCGTATAGATCAGCTTTTGGCCGGAGGGCGGAACCTTCACCGCACCGCCGAAGATGATGTCTTTCGCGGAGACCTTCTTGCCGTAGAGGCGTTCGTTGGCGTCGTTGTCCGGGCGCACCGTCGAGCCTTCCAGCGAAATGCCCGCAAACAATCCGCGCGACCTGGAATAGGAGAGAACTTCCGCGCGCAGCGTGACGTCCGATTCGGCTGAAGCGGTGCGGCCCTTGGGACCCGCGGCGACGGAGGCGTCTCCGCCGAGCTTCACCTTGCTGCTCAGAATGGATTGCGCGCCGCGGTCGTTCATGATCAGCAGCACGAAGTCCGTGGCTTGTCCGCCGATTTGCAGACCGAAGCTTCCGCCCTCGAGAGCCATCATGGAAGGAGCGCTCCACGGGCCGCGGAAGTTGGAGCCGGTGCGGCAAGTCATGGCGCCGCGGCCGTAGCTACCGCCGACCACGAATGCGGCTTTTAGAACCGAGGGATAGACGATGACGCATTCTGCTTTTTGCAGCAAATCCTGCGGAATGTCGTCAGGTACGTTTAGGATTTCGGTCATCACCGTGCCGCAGTTACTCAGCCGGTCGGATTCCTTGGTGCTGTCGTCGGCCGCCAAGATTGGCAGCGCGCACATTGCAAAACTCATACATCCAGCTATCCATCGCTTCATCGAAAATCTCCTTAGTTAGAACATCGCCGTTATCGCTGAGAATTCTAGGGCGCGTCCATCATAATGACTTCCGGGGCATGCCGCAATCGCGCGATTACACGACCCGAAAGCGGTTCTTCCTTCAGTTTGAGATGCCCATCTGGGTAAGAAAGTACGCGTAATTGAATGCCACATCCTTCAGCCGGTCGTAGCGGCCGGACATGCCGCCGTGTCCCGCGGGATCCAGGTTGGTCTTGAAGATCAAAATGTTGTGATCGGTGCGCAAGGCCCGCATTTTGGCCACGTATTTGGCGGGCTCCCAGTACATTACCTGGCTGTCGTTGAAGGAAGTGCGCACCAGCATGTTGGGATAGTCCTTGGCGACGACGTTGTCGTAAGGCGAATAGGTGAGCATGTAGTCGAAGGCGGCTTTTTCTTTGGGATTGCCCCATTCTTCAAATTCGCCGACGGTGAGCGGCAGGGTCTCGTCCAGCATGGTGTTCATCACGTCGACAAAAGGCACTTGCACCAGCGCGGCGTGAAATAAATCAGGACGCATGTTGAGCACCGCGCCCATCAGCAGCCCGCCGGCGCTGGCGCCTTGAATCACCAGGCGATCGTTAGAGCCGTAGCGTTGCGCGACCAAATACTCCGCCGAGGCGATGAAGTCGGTGAAAGTATTTTTCTTGTGCATCATGCGGCCGTCGTCATGCCAGGCTTTGCCCATTTCTCCGCCGCCGCGGATGTGCGCCACGGCATACACCACCCCGCGATCTACCAAGCTGAAAAGATCGGAGTTGAAATAGACATCGCTGGAAGCTCCATAGGAACCATAGGCGGTAAGAAATAAAGGCCCTTGGCCGTCCAGCTTGAGGCCGCGCAAGTGCACCAAGGAGATGGGAACTTTCACGCCATCGGTGGCGGTGGCATAAATCTGTTCGACTTGATATTTGGAGCGGTCGAAGCCACCCGGGATTTCGCGCTGTTTCAACAGTACCGACGCGCCGGTGGCCATGTCGTACTCGAAGACCGAAGCGGGAGTAATAAAGGACTGATAGCCGTAGCGAAACTTCGTCGTGTCATATTGCCGATTGGTGTGCACATACGTTAGGTACGCCGGCTCAGGAAACGCGATGCGGCGCGCGGCCCCAGTGACCAGATCCGTGACGCCTATTTGCGGCAAACCATTTTCGCGCTCGGACAGCACGTAGTAATTCTTGAAAAAGTCCACGTCATCGAGCATCACGTTGGCGCGCTGCGGGACCACTTCCTTCCAGTTCGCGCTTCCGGGAGCATCCACCGGCGTTTTCACCAGTCGGAAATTGCGGCCGGTATCGTTCACGCGAATGTAGAAGGAGCTTCCATTGTGGTCCGGGTAATACTCGACGCCTTGTTTGCGCGGCTCGAGGATTTTCCATTCCGCCATTGGCTGGCCGGCCGGAATGTAACGCGCTTCGCTGGTGGTGTGGCTGCTGGAGGTTAGAAAAAGGTACGCGTGGCTGCGGGTCTTTTGGACGTACACATCGAAGCGCTCGTCTTTTTCTTCGTAGATGAGCGCATCCGGCCCGGCGCTTCCGGCGGTGTGCCGGTACAGGCGATACGAGCGCTTGGAGACTTCATCTTCGATGGTATAAAACAGCGTCTTGTTATCGTTGGCCCAGGCGAACGAATCCACCCGCTCGACGTGATCCGCGAGTACTTGGCCGGTGCGCAAATCCTTCATGGCCAGCGTGTATTGCCGGAAGCCGGTATTGTCCGTGATGTAGGCCAGCAGATTGCCATCGTCGCCCGCCACGAACCCGCCCAAAGACATGAACTTCTGCCCTTTGGCTAGTTCGTTCACGTCCAGCATGATTTCTTCGGGAGCTTCCAAGCTTCCCTTTTTTCGGCAGAAAATCGCGTACTGCTGTCCCGCCTGCGTGCGCGAATAATAAAAGTAATCGCCCTCGCGATAGGGCACGTCCACATCGGTTTCCTTGATGCGGCTGAGCATCTCCGCATACAGTTTTTTCTGCAGCGGCTCGGTGGGCTTCATGACCGCGTCGGTGTAGGCGTTCTCGGCTTCGAGGTAGGCGCGCACTTCGGGATTGCTTTTCTCGCGCATCCAGAAATAGTTGTCGACGAGTGTTACGCCATTGATCTGCGTGGTCTTCGGAACTTTCTTTGCCACTGGAGGCTTCACGGCGGGCGAATCATCCGCCGCGGCAGCCGTCAGTCCGCAGGTCGCTGCCAAGACCAGCATGGTCAAAGCAAGATATCGCCAGGATTGTTTGTTCACGTGGGATCCCCTCTCAATATCGCAATGCAACAAATTCTATCGCGACTTACTATTGCACCCGCAATCGCGACTCATCTTTGGTCAGATGCAGACAACGAGGCGCACGTCGAGCTCGCCACCGGCTTACGGTGCTCGTTGATAGGTTACGGCGCCGCCGACCAGGACGGTTTGTACGTGGCTGGTGTACTCAAAGGGATCGCCATCGAAGAGCACTACGTCGGCGTCTTTGCCCGCGGCGAGCGAGCCTAGCTTGCCATCGACTCCGAGAATTTTCGCGGCGGAAATGGTGATGGCGCGCAGCGCGCCCTCGAGGCCCAGGCCGTTGGCGGCGGCGATGGCGGCTTCGAAAATAAGAATGCGGCTTTTCGGCACGTAGGCTTCGTAGCCGGTCATCAGCGCCATGGGAATCCCGGCTTGGCTGACGAGCGCGGCATTTTCATAGGTGGCGTTGGCAGTTTCGTGGCGGAACGGCGCTTGCATCACCGGACCGAGCAGCACGGGAACGCCAGCTTTGCGGACGACATCGGTGATCAGATATGCCTCGGTGGCGGAGGCGATCATATATTTCAGGCGAAATTCCGTGCCGATACGGATGGCGGTATCGATATCATCGGCGCGATAAGCATTGAAGATGGCGGGGAGTTTTCCGGCGACGACTTCGGCGAGGACTGCCAAGCGCGTATCGAGCGTGGGCAGCT
The DNA here is from genome assembly GCA_963838265.1 of uncultured Acidobacteriota bacterium. GTDB lineage: Bacteria > Acidobacteriota > Terriglobia > Acidiferrales > UBA7541 > Acidiferrum. The sequence goes on along the minus strand of CAWIQN010000009.1, from coordinate 225,249 downwards.
TGGTGGCGTCGCTACCATCCTTCTGCCACTTGTCCCACTTGGCGCGATACTGCTGGGCGTCCAACAGCGCGTGGCGAATGATCTCGGCGGTTTTCATGCGCGTCATGGGAGCCGTGCGGGCCGAGCCGTAGGTTTCCTTTGGACCTTCGCCAAGATTGAAGACCATGGCGGACTCAGGACGCAGGGAGATTTGGTCCACGGTGGTAATTGCCGATTGCGGACCGACCGTCTTGAAGATGCCCGCGACGCCGGCGATGGGATTGCGATCACCCGGGGCCACTTGAAGCGTGGTCACGCCGAAGGAGTTTACGTAGCGATAGAGAAGATCCTGCGGATTGAGCGAATCACGCACGTGCACGTCGGCGGTGTTGGGGTCGGTGGATTCGTCCTGATCCTGATCGGCGGGGATGTTGTATGCGCCGGAAACGCCGGTGGTAGTGTCCGTATCGATCAAACCGGGAGTGACGTACACGGCGTGCAGCGCTTGATAGCCTGCGGGTGCGGCAAGATTCGCTCCGCTGCGCACGGCTTCGATCTTGCCGTCGCGAATCAGCACCAGGCCAGGACCGCCCTGCGGCGCTGTGCCGTCCATGGAATATAGATGGTCGGCGCTGATGGCAACATTTTGCGCGCGAGTGGAACTCGCCGCCGCGAAGCCGAGCGCTGCGGTCAAAATAAACGCGAAGAATTTCACGGAGAGTTTTACGGAGGGCTTCGCTGAGAATTTCACTGGGCACCTCCAGCAACTGGCTGCGCAGGATCCAGCTTGGGGTAACGCGCGCCGACGGCAAACCCGCCCGTGGCGTAATGCAGGTCCGCGGGATCGCTGCGATCAAAAACTTTTTGCCCTTCGATCCAGGTCTGCAGCACGTGGGTGTAAACGCTGAAGGGCGCGCCGCTCAGTATCACGAAGTCCGCATCTTTGCCGGGCGTTAGCGAACCAACCCGGTTTTGCAGATCGAGCATTTCCGCGGGATAGATGGTCAAGCCCTTCAGCGCGGCGTCTTCGGACATGCCGCCGCGAATGGCGAGTGCCGCGGAACGCAGCAGCAGGCGGGAGTTGGTGATGGGGTCGTCGGTGTTGAAGGCCACCTTCACGCCGGCTTTTTCCAACTGGGCGGGGCAGCTCATATTCACGTTAATGGTTTCGGGTTTGCCGCCGGGCGCATCGATCATGGTGTAGCTGACCCCCACGTGACGGCGCGCCAATTCGTTGGCGACCATGCAGGACTCCGTGCCGTGATGCACCACTACGCGATAGTGAAATTCGTCAGACAGCCGCAAAACGGTCATGACGTCGTCGGCGCGGTGCGTGTGATTGTGCACGATGCGCTTGCCTTCGAGGATTTGCACCACGGCGTCGAGGCCGGGATCCGGGTCCGGAGCTTTGGCGGTCTTGTCTCCCGCGGCGACTGCTTTGTTATACGCATCCCAGTGAATCTTGTACTGCTGGGCCTTTTCGTAGATGCCGCGGGCGAGCGCAGCCTCTTCCATGCGCGTCATTGGAGCTTGGCCGCGCGAACCGTAGCCTTTGGGATTGGTCCCGTTGGCCATCTTCATTCCGCCGATGGAGCCAGGTACCAGCATTTCCTCAATCGTCGCGCCGCGAAGTTTGATGTACGCGGATTGCCCGCCCATCACGTTGGCGCTGCCGGGAAGAATGTTGGCCGTGGTGATGCCGCCAGAAAGCGCGATGCGAATGTTGGGGTCGGCGGGATTGATGGAATCAATGACGCGCAGCGCGGGCTGCACGGGATTGGTGCCCTCGTTGCCGTCCTGTCCATCGGAGACGAGGATGTTGCCGTCGTCACCGATGTGGGAATGCGAATCCACGATGCCGGGCATGACGGTTTTGCCGGAAGCGTCGATGACCGTGGCGCCGTCAGGAATTTTTGTGGATGCGGTATCGCCTACGGCCACAATTTTCCCGTCGCGCACGACTAGCGTGCCGTGTTCAATCGCCGGCCCATCGATGGGGAGAATTTTCGCGTTGGTCACGGCTACCGTCGCATGCGCCGACTGCGCTGACGCGAATTGCCCACTCGCAAGCACGGCGAGACCTGCGACAAAAAGTCCGGCGAACAGAAGGCTTTTCGCGCGCAACTTTCTCTGCCACCCAAATTCACCTGCGACATGTTTCAGAATCATCAAGCGCCTCCCTGCGACGATATGATGCGTTGCAAATAAAACCAAAAAGATCGAGCTTCTGCCAATTTATGGCGCGGTGACCAGCGGCAATTCGATAAAGCTGGCCTGACCCGGCGCGTGATAGATGCGTTGCGTGGCTTTGCGATAGTCCGCCGGTTTGGCCCAGAAGATAGACGGGACAAACGTCTGCGGGTTGCGGTCGTACAGCGGAAACCAGCTGGATTGGATCTGCACCATGATGCGATGCCCGGGCAAAAAAACGTGATTGGCGGTCGGTAGCGCGAAGCGGTAGAGCAACGGTTGGTCCGGCGCGATGGCTTTGGCAAACTCCAGGCTTTCGCGGTAGCGGCCGCGGAAGATGTCCGCGGAAATCATCAATTGGTAGCCGCCCATGGCGGAATCGCCGGCCACTTCGTCGGGATAGACGTCGATCAGCTTAACAACCCAATCCGAATCCGTGCCGCTGGTGGACGCCACGATGTTGGCGATGGGCTGGCCGCTGATTTTGGTCGGCGCGCGCAGCACGTCTGAGGTGAAGACCACCACGTCGGGGCGACCCGAGGCTTCGCGCTGGTCGTCGACCAGCCACAGCGGCCACGTCAGACCGTGATCATAGCCAACTTGCCGCGTGGGACGCGCGCGAAACGGCACGGGCTTAGCGGGATCGGAAATATACTCCTCGAAGCTGGCGCCAGCCGCAGCGTCGCCCGCGACCGGTACGGCAAAGCCCAGCTTCAGACCGGCCTGCAGATACAGCGGCGTGGGATGAATCGCGCAGCCCGGGCTGGCATCCGCCGCGCAGCCCGCGGGCCACGATGGCAAGCGGAGCCACGTATTCGTTCCCGTTTCAAAGGCATTCACCGGCGCGACGTTGGATTTAGGCGCGTCATCTTTTAGATAGTGGTCAAGGAAGGGACGAAGTATTTCGCGCTGAAAATATAACGAAGTGTCGCTGTTGAATTTAATGGCCCCCAGTGAACTGCCGTCATCGATTTCCTGTCCGTGATGCCACGGTCCCATCACGAGAAAAACTTTATTGTTGTCGACGTCTTTGGATTTGAGCGCTTTGTAAACGGCAATAGCTCCGTAAATGTCTTCTTGATCCCACAGGCTGTCCACCACCATCACGGGAATTTTCAGCGGCTGCGCGCCCAAAATCTGGTCCATGGCTTGTTCGCGCCAAAAGGCGTCGTAGGTCGGATGCTCGAGAATTTTTCGCCAGAAGCCAACTTGTTCCAGCCCGCGTTCGCGGCCCAGTTCGCCGGCGGAACCAGCCTTCATGTACATGTCGTAGTCGTCATAGTTGGTGGTCCACCATTTGGCGGAATTGCCGCGCGTAGCATCCTGCTCGTAGATGTAAGGCATGTTTTGCTCGCGAAACGCGCCGTTGTGAAACCAGTCGTCGCCCTTCCAGCCATCCACCATGGGATTCATCGGCACGGAAACTTTGAGCGCAGGGTGCGGATTCACCAGCGCCATCAATGGAGTAAAGCCATCGTAGGAAATTCCCAGAATGCCCACGTTGCCGTTGCTCTCCGGAATGTTTTTCACCAGCCAGTCGATGGTGTCGTAAGTGTCCGTGGAATGATCGACCGGTGTGGGATTGAGCGGGCCGTGCAGCGGACGGTTCATCACGTATTCGCCTTCGGAGCCGTACTTGCCGCGCACATCCTGAATCACGCGGATGTAGCCGCCTTCGATGATGACGAAGTTAGCGTTGTCGTAGCCTTCGAGAATGGACGCGAGATGCGAGCTCTCCGCGTGCGTGGTGAGCTCCGCGGCGTTGTACGGCGTGCGCGTCAGCAGAATCGGCGCGCGATTGGCGCCCTTGGGGATGAGGATTTCCGTGTGCAACTTCACACCATCGCGCATGGGAATCATAACTGTGCGGCGAACGTACTCGAGCGTGTCGGTCTTGGGCACGAAATGCGCCGGCGTTTCGTTTGGCAACGTCGCTTGCGCACCCGGCGCAGCGCCCGGCGACGGACTCTGCGCGAAGGATGGCACAGCAAGCCACAGCGCTAGCAATAGCGACAGCAGGCAGGTCTTACGAACAAGGTGCGACGCGAGGTGTAACGAGAAGTGCAACGGCTTCATAGGTTTTTCTCCGAAAATTTGTGCCGATCGAACGCGGCGCATGCGCGGCCAACGGATGCCCAATAAACACCCAATAAACAATGATCGCGATGGTGGCGCGGGATTCTTGCGACGGTCGCGGATTCGTGGTGGAGCGACAAGTTTAAAAAATGTGGACTCGCGAGTATATCTCCGTCGCGCCCTCGCATGCCAGCGCAGGCGACATCTTCTCGCGAAGCTTGGTGAAGAACTCCCACTTCGTTTCCGCTGGCTTCGATCATCGCGCCTATGCGTTCTTAGAAACGTTTGACGTGCACGCCCGCTGGAGCGGTTCGGTTTCGTGTACACTTTCGGCAACTTCGGGATCTTCGAGAAAATCCTTACACGGGAAAGCGCGGAAACGCAGCGGCAGGCTGGTTTGCTGCGCAGAGGGAGGGCAAGAAATGGACGGGATATTTTGGTTTTTTGGCGTATTAGTCGTAGTTCTCGGTTTGAGCGTCGTGCTCGGCTCGTTTTTTACCGTGGAAACCGCGCAGGTGGCCATCGTGCAGCGCCTGGGAAAATTCGCGCGCGTTGCCGGCCCGGGATTGAACTGGAAAACACCGCTCATCGAAACCGTCGTAAAACGGATGAGCATGAAGGTGCAGCAGTTCGATGTGCAAGTGGAAACCAAAACGCAGGACAACGTCTTTGTGCAGATACCCGTATCGATTCAATACAAAGTGATACCGGAGGCGGTGGAATCCGCGTTCTATAAATTGACGGATCCCGTGAAACAGATTGAATCGATGGTTTACAACGTGGTCCTTGGGCACGTCCCGAAAATGAAGCTGGACGACACCTTTCTGAATCAGGCGGACATTGCCAACGATCTGCGCGACAACCTCGACGGCTCGATGCGGGAGTACGGCTACTCCATTGTAAAAGTGTTGATCTCCGACATCGTTCCGGACCAGAAAGTGAAGGCCGCGATGAACGACATCAACGCCGCGCAGCGCGAACGCGAAGCCACTGTGTCACGCGCGGAGACGAATAAATTGTTGCTGGTAAAGCAGGCCGAAGCGGAAGCCGAGTCCAAGCGCCTGCAAGGCGAAGGCATCGCCAATCAACGCAAGGCCATTATTACCGGGCTGAAAGAATCGGTGGAAGACTTCGCGAAATCGGTGGAAGGCTCGACGCCGCAGGACGTGATGCAATTGGTGCTGATGACGCAGTATTTTGACACGCTAAAAGAGATCGCCGCCAACGATCACAGCAATACTATTTTAATTCCGCACACGCCAAACACACTGACGGATCTCTTCAGCCAGATGCGCAACGCCATCATCACCGGCAACGAAATGACCAAGCAAGCGGCGCCAAACACGCTCTCGCCAGAAAACAGCAAGCGATGAAAGCGGGCACGGCGACTATTGCAAAGTGATTTTCTGCACCAGCGGCAGGTCTTTCGACGATCCGCCAACCATAAAAGTGTAATTGCCGGGAACGAGCCTCCAGGCGTCAGCGGCGAGATCGTAAATGGAAAGATATCGCCGGTCGACAGTTACGGTTACTTCTTTGCTTTCGCCGGGGTTCAACTGGACTTTGCTCCAGCCCACCAAACGCTTTGGCGGTTCGCCGGCATCGGCCGGTAGTGCGGCGTAAACTTGGGCAATTTCCGCGCCCGCGCGGTCACCGGTATTTTTTAACGTGAACGTCACGGTCGTTTCCTGTCCCGGCATAACTTTCAGCCCTGAATAGGCATAAGTGGTGTAGGACAACCCGAATCCAAACGGAAAGAGCACCGGTTTGTTTTCCGCGTCGTACCACTTGTAGCCAATCTTCAGACCTTCGTCGTAGTTAACGCTAAAGGTGTATCCGGGATGAGGTCCGTGCCCTTTCGCGCGTCCCGGCGGAGGAGTTTTCAGTTGCGGATGCGGCAAATCCGCTTCACTCAGCGGAAAAGTCATCGGAAGCTTTGCGCTAGGATTCACATCACCGAAAAGAATATTCGCCACCGCGTCGGCACCCTTGCTGCCCGCGTACCAGGCTTCGAGCACGCCGCTTACTTTGCTGAGCCAAGACATGGTCACCGCCGTGCCCGTTTCGAGCACTACGATGCTTCGCGGATTGGCCGCTGCCACTTGCGCGATTAGCGCATCCTGATTGTCCGGCAGCGAGAGATTGGGGAGGTCCATATCTTCGCTGGTCCACTGGTGCGCAAATACGATGGCGACATCGGATTTCTTCGCTAGCGCGGCGGCGGTTGCGGGATCGCTGCCCGAATCAAACGCTACCGTCGCGGCTGGAGCCTTCGCGGCGATGGCCCGCAAAGGCGAAGTGGGAAACCACACTTTGTCTTTCCAGTGGGTCCCCTGGCTTCCCGGGGGATCCACTTGCGCCGACCCGCCGCCAGAAATCATTCCGGTGTCCGCGTGCGCACCGATGATCGCGATCGTCTGAAGCTTGGCGGCATCGAGCGGCAACACGCCGTCAGAGTTTTTCAGCAGCACGATGCTTTGCTCGGCGATGCGACGTGAAATTTCCAAGCCGCCTTCGACGTCCACCACGCTTTTCTTCACTGGGAAGTCCACGAGGCCGTCGGCAAATTCGGAGCGCAGGATGCGACGCACATGCTCGTCGAGTTCGGCCATGGGCACTTTCCCGGATTTCACGGCTTCCTTCAGCTTTTCGCCAAAATAAAGGTCCTCGGGCTCCTCGTTGTCGAGGCCCGCAGCAGAAGCTTTGACGTCGCTGTGCGTGCCGCCCCAATCGGAAACCACAAAACCCTTATAATTCCAATCCTTTTTAAGCACGTCGGTAAGCAAATATTTGTTTTCACAAGCGTAGTCACCGTTTACGGCGTTGTAGGAACACATCACCGCGCCGGGATTGGCGATTTCGATACCGATCTGGAAGGCCAGTAGGTCGCCCTCGCGCATGGCGCGTTTGTCGATGATTGCGTTCACGATATCGCGACCGCTTTCCTGATCGTTTACGGCGTAATGTTTAATGTCACCGATGACGTGCTGCGCTTGCTCGCACTTAATGCGGTTGCCGACCAGTGTGCCCGCCAGGAGGGGATCTTCTCCCTGATACTCGAACGTACGCCCGTTGCGTGGCTCACGCGTGAGATTGACGCCACCGCCCAGGGTCATGTTATAGCCCTGCGCACGCAGTTCGCGTCCTATCAACGCCCCATACTCGCAGGCGGCGCGCGGATCCCAACTCGCAGCCGCGGCGAGGTTGGAAGGCAGTGCCGTGGAGTATCGGCCGTTGGCGGCGCTGCTGCGCACACCGTAAGCGGCGTCGCTCATCTGAATCATGGGAATGCCGAGCCGCGGGACGCCCAGAACAAATCCCGCGCCGCCATTGCCAAGGTGCGCATTCGGACGCGGGACGCCCCATCCGAGCATGCTGTTGCCGTGCACGAGGTCGATTTTTTCGTCGAGGGTCAACTCCTTAAGCACCAGGTCCGCCCGCTCATCCGGGGAAAGGCTTTTGTCCATCCACTTCGCTTGAGGCGGCGCGCCTGCGGAGGAGTTGGCGTGAAACTCCTGCGCAAAGGATGGCGTCGCGCTCACCGCGCACAAAAAGATCGCCGCACATGACACCGTCGTCACATCGGCCAGAACGCGGAAAAGCACCCGAGCCGACGCCAGATAACTCCCGCAAAATCTATGTGTGATCATTCGCTTTTATCCACCGAGCCAATTCGCAGCCCGGAATCATACCCTATTTGCGGGCCCGGCACGCTGGATGACTTGAATTTGGTTCTGAATTTGGACGGTATGCGCACGTGTGTATACTTTGTGCTGAGACTTATGGTCCCAATTGCGTCCTGCTGGTTTGACTGTGCGTGGAGCGTCAGACTACAACGCGTCAAACTACGAGGAGAATAAAAAGATGGCTGTGATTTCGATTTCGCGGATGACTTCGCGGCGGGAATTGTTGAAGGCCGGAGGATGGATGGCCGGCGCAGGACTGTTTTCGAGTTTACTGCCAAAGAACGCGCTGGCTGCGACGTTTGCCGGAGAATTTCCCCCGGCGGCGCAACAGGCGGCGGCTCCAGCCACCGCGGACATCGTGGCGCAGATGCGCGCGCAAATGGGCGCAGTGCCGCTGCAGACCCTGAAACTCCGCGACAACCTTTTCATGCTGTACGGCCCGGGCGGAAACATGGTGGCGCTCAACGGTCCCGACGGCAAAGTGCTCGTCGATTCCAGCTTTTCTACCGTGGTGCCGAAGATTCGCGAGGCCCTGGACGGCATGGGCAACGCGCCGCTGAAAATCCTGATCAACTCGCACTGGCACCTCGATCACACAGACGGAAACCAGGGCCTGCACGACGCCGGGGCACTAATCGTGGCGCACGAAAATACCCGCAAACGCCTATCGACGCCGCAGTTCATGGCCGCGCTAAACGTGCACTTTGACGCCGCCCCCGCCGCTGCGTGGCCGCAGCAAACGTTCACCGACAACACCGCGCTTTATTTCAACGGCGAACAAATTCACCTGGGCTATTTTGCCCCGGCGCACACCGACACGGATATTTTCGTGCACTACCAAAACGGCAACGTGCTGCACATGGCCGATATTTGGTTCAACGCAAATTATCCGCTCATCGATGTCAGCTCCGGAGGCAACATCAACGGCATGATCGCGGCATCCGATAAGGGCGTCAAACTTGCCGATGCCGACACCAAAATCGTTCCCGGACACGGCCCGCTGGGCGACAAGGCCGGGCTCACGAAATATCACGACATGCTGGTTACCGTTCGCGATCGCGTGAAAAAGCAGAAGGACGCCGGCAAATCGCTAGCCGAAGTCACCGCGGCAAAACCGACCGCCGACCTTGACGCGCAATGGGGCAACGGCTTCATCAAGCCGGACTTCTTCGTGAACTTTGTGTATACGACGCTGTAGCAAATTCACTTCGCCGCGTGAGGCGGCCGCGGCCGTCTCACGCGATGATCGCCTCTACTCATCGGCGACCTCGAGGAGAGATCAAAAGCTCAATCAGGTTCGGAGCGTGAAATGAGAATCCGGCTGCGGCCATCACTCCACGATGAAGTCATGGCCCGCTTGCGCATCGCGCCCCAGGAAAAAGATGCGCTGGCCAGCCAGACCCACGGCGCGCTGGCGGAACTATTCTTTGCGCATCGCGGCCGCACCATCCATAAGTGGGGGCACTATCTCGAAATCTACGAACAGCATTTCGCGCCGTATCGCGATACTCCGGTCAAGTTTCTCGAAATCGGCGTCTCCCAGGGCGGTTCGCTGGAAATGTGGCGCGAATATTTCGGGAAAGACGCCACGATTTTCGGGATCGATATCGATCCTGCGTGCTCGGGTCACGTCGCCGCGCCAAATCAAGTTCGCATCGGCTCACAGGACGACCCCGCATTTCTGAAAAAAGTGGCGCTCGAAATGGGCGCGCCGGATATCGTACTCGACGATGGCTCGCACATCGGACGCCACCAGCGCAAGAGCTTCGACGTTTTGTTCCCCGAACTCAAGCCCGGTGGCCTTTACATCATGGAAGACCTGCACACCTCTTATTGGCCCGGGCGGCCGTACGCCGGCGGCCACAATCGTGACGGCACCGCCATCGGACACATCAAACAGATGATCGACGACATGCACGCTTGGTATCACCACCGCCGAACCACGACTCCGGGCAAGACCGACATAGGCGCCATTCATTTGTACGATTCCATCGTGGTGATCGAGAAAAAACGTCGCGCGCAGCCCGGGCACTTCCAAGTCGGCTCGTGACTCGGCACTCAGGACTTACCAATTTACGGTAGGCTGGTCGCGAACATTCTTATTGGCATCTTATCGACGTCGCCGCGTGGAGCGAGGCGACACCGTGTTCTGGAGAAGAAATGCCCAAGTCCCGCAGAAAATTTTTGACCGATACGTCCCTGGGCGTGCTCGGCCTGGCCGCAATCTTTCAAGCGCCGGAGCAGCAGCCGGGCAATCCACCACCTCCTCCACCGGGCGCGCCGCCAGCGTTCGGCACATCGCCGGCCGTCGGACCCGTAGTCTCGCCGGAGACCTTCGCCCAGGCAGAAAAACTCGTGCAAGTGGAGATGACGCCCGCCGAGCGCGCCGAAGCCGCGGGCAACTGGCGCAACTCCATGGCCGCACTTTACGAACGCCGCACCGGCCCGCGCAAAGTTGCGCTCCCGCCAGGACTCGCGCCCGCCACGCAGTGGGATCCGCTGCTGCCCGGCATCAAGCGCGAGCCGCAGCGCGACCAATTTATCCGCAGCAAATCCGATCCTGGCCCCTTGCCCGCGAACGACGAAGACATCGCCTTCGCGCCAGTAACCAAGCTCTCGCGTTGGATCGAGCAGAAAAAGATCACTTCCGAACGCCTCACCCACATTTATCTATCGCGCCTGGAAAAATTTAATTCCCAGCTGCGCTGCGTGATCACACTGACGCGCGACCTGGCGCTACAGCAAGCCAAGCAAGCCGACGCGGAAATCGCCGCCGGCAAATATCGCGGCCCGCTGCACGGCATTCCGTGGGGCGGCAAAGACCTTCTCGACACCGCCGGCATTCCCACCACCTGGGGCGCCGAGCCGTTCCGCGACCGCATCCCTCACAAGGACGCCGCGGTCGTGCAGCGCTTGCACGACGCGGGCGCAGTGCTCGTCGCCAAGCTCAGCCTCGGCGCGCTGGCGCTCAACGACATTTGGTTCGGCGGTCAAACCATGAATCCGTGGCTTCTCGAAGAAGGCGCCTCAGGCTCGAGCGCGGGACCTGGCGCGGCCACTGCCGCTGGCTTGGTCGGTTTCTCCATGGGCAGCGAAACCGGCGGCAGCATCGTCAGCCCCAGCATGCGCTGCGGCGTCACCGGATTGCGCCCCACCTACGGCCGCGTCCCGCGCGACGGCGCGATGACGCTGTGCTGGTCGCTCGACAAGCTCGGCCCCATGACGCGCAGCGTCGAAGACGCCATGTTCGTGCTGCATGCCATCTCCGGCCCAGACGCCGCCGACCTCGCCAGCGTCCCCAGCAAGCTGGACTTCGACGCCGACGCGCCCGTGCAAGGGCTGCGCGTCGGCTACTTCCCCGCGTGGATGAAAAAAAATCCTGCCACCGACGTAGATCGCGCCGCGCTCGAAACGGTAAAAAAATTGGGCATGGTCCCGGTAGAAGCTTCCATTCCAGATTGGCCCTACGACTCGCTGGACATCATCCTCTTCGCCGAAAGCGCCGCGGCCTTCGAGGAAATCACCCTCAATCACGCCGTCGATCAACTCAAAATGCAGGTGCCCGACGGCTGGCCCAACTCGTTCCGCCAGTCGCGCTTTCTCTCCGCGGTGGACTTCGTGCAAGCCGACCGCTTCCGCAGAAAAGTAGCCGAAGAAATGGCGCGCGTTTTCGCCGAAGTAGACCTGCTCCTCGTCCCCTCTCTGCGCGACGAGATGCTCACCATTTCTAATTTCACCGGCCATCCATCGCTAACCCTGCGCGCCGGATTCGTCGAAGTCGCCGAAGCCCGCAGCGACTGGGCCCCCGATCCCCACAACCCGCTGCCAAGATTCAATCCGCCGCGCCGCGTCCCCCACGGCATCACGCTAATCGGCCGCCTCTTCGACGAAGGCAAACTAGGCCGCGCCGGCCTAGAGCTAGAACGCGCCTTCGCAGTATCGAGCGAGCGCCCTCCCGGCTTCTGAATCGTCGCCAGCACAGCTTTTATCGTCCGAAATCTCTCAACCATTGCGGCGGTCTTCTCTTGCCGCTATTCTTGGACCGTGATGAATGCCAAGAACACCAAGCTTGAGAGCGCCTCACGGCGCGCCGCTGCGATCATCGAAGAACATCTCGAAACTCTATCGCCCGCTGCGGCGAAAGCCATGCGGAAGGATATTCACGCGCTGGCTGTTAAGTCTTCCCGCCCCGCAGGTCGCGGAAGAACTTCACGAGTTCGCTCGCTAGCGATTCGGGCCACTCCGTAACCGCAGAGAACAGCGGAAGTTGCTCTCATCAGATCTCTCGAATGGTCACTCCGGAATTCCTCATAATCAGCCGAATCAAATCGCTTTGGCGATTCACACCCGTCTTGCCGAATATGCTCCTGATCTGCGAGCGTACCGTATCGATGGTGACCCCGATCGTGCCAGCGATTTCCTTTGGCGGCTGACCGTCCAGCAACAGTATCGCCACGCGGCACTCAGCCGGCGTCAATCCGTACAGTGCGCGTAAGATTTCTTGCGTCGGCCGAATGGCTTGGGTCGGGTCCGCAACAAAAGCCACCGCAGTTATCGGCTCGGACGCGACAACCCCGCCCACTGTCGGGTGCAAGTCGCAAATTGGACTTATCTGAACCTTTAGCGGTGGGCGCGTACGGCGGGAAACCATGACCGCCCCGCCAGCCGAAAGGCCTTTTCCGTGCAACGTGGAAACCGCGTGACGGATCGTCTTCTCGAGCAACGCCGATTCTGCCGGTCGTTCCGCTCGCAGGCCCTCCCTAGTTGCGAGCAGCCCGTCTCTTTCCGCGATGAGAGCCGAGGCACCGCGGTTCATCAGCAGAACTTTGCCTTTGCGTCCCAAGAAGACCACTCCTGTCGGAAGCAAGTCCAGCGCCGCCAGAAATCCCGATGATTGGTTCTTAAGCGCGGAGAATTTCAAGTGCAGTTCAAAAGCCCGTTGCATGTGTGGTGCTAGGAAACGAAGAATATCCAGCTCGGAGGACTCAAACGCTGACAAAGAAGAATCGCGGTAAAGACTGACCGACGCCCACCGTGGCCCACTGTTTTCAACGACACCGAATAGACCATGTTCGATGCCAAACTTGATCATGAAATCGTTATAGATCTCCGTGGGCGCAAGTTCCGCGAGGGGACAGAGCGCTTCCGACTCGCAGACGTATCCGGCAGGTTTCGCTAATCCTCGTTGCGCCCAGACATCCATTGAATTGTAGTGGGAGTGGTAAATGCGGGTCGCTTCCAGATCAACATTGAAAGACGAGCTAATTGTAAACACATCCTGCCCGGCATCGAGCATCACAAGTCCAGCGGACTGGGCGCCGGTCGTGTGCGCAAGTTGCTGAAGGAATTGATCCCAAAGGGCCGGATCGTCGGCGGCGGCGTAGAGGTCGCCGACGAGTCTAGAGAGGACTTCAGGGCTGGGCAGCATGTTCTACCTAGTGTGCCGGGAACCGACTTCTGGGGATGAATCCTATCCTAAGCCGACTTAGACCTCTATATTCATTTGTGCCGTGCACAGAAATTCATAATTCTTCACCAATATTGGGGATGACGCGTCATGAGCCCCATATAGGCTTCCCGGCACTGTATATTCCCCGACAGAATCTTTGATTGTGAGGATTTGAATGCCTAGCCTAAGAATTGTCGCAGCCGCGCTTCTAGTCGCTGTTCTGGCTTTCTTTGTCGCGCCCAGCGAGTTGCTGGCGGACAACGTATCGTTGTCTCTTAGCGCTCTCGCCAGCAACGGCCAAGGCGAAAACAATACTTTTGCGGTATCGGGCGTGACGACGCCGATTATCAGCCCCGACCAGTCCGCGTCTCTTGACCTCACGGACACCGCTGGCGACGTGTTTATCAATTCCGCCTCCGCCGCCGGAAGCGTAGACTTCGGCTCCATCTCAGGTGTCGTCACAGCCAGCGCATTCGCCTCACTTAACCCCGACTTCGGAGTTCTCCCGGGGACCCCTGGGGCGGGCATAGGTTCGACTGGCCAGTTTGTTGGAACATGGCAGGACGCGATTACCGTCACCTCAGCTACTCTTGCCGTTGGCACTCCTGTGAATTTACTTTTCACGCTGGCAGTCAATGGAAATCTGGGATGCTCCGGTGTGGACGGGCAGGTTAGTTCGATTGCTCAATTTGACGCTTTTGGTTCTGTCATCCAAGCAGCGAGCGCTACCTGCAACTCGACGTTGCAAGGAACTCAATCACTGACCTTAGCAACAACCGTAGGCGCGGACATACCTATTTCGGGGGAGCTGTCCATATCTGCTATCTCAGTTGGCGTCAATGATGAAAATTCGTCGGCCACGGTGGACCCGCCATCATCTCAATTTTTCATCGACTCGGAAACCGCTGGCGCGGGTTACACTTCTACGAGCGGCACTTCCTACGAGACCCCGCAACCGCCGCCCGTCGGCACGCCTGAACCTTCCAGCCTGCTGATGCTCGGCGTCGGCTTGCTTGGCTTGGCGGGTCTGAAGAAATCTCTGTAAGAGGCTTCCAGTTTAGGCGACAGGGCGGCGAATGTTGCCGTCCACTGTCCTAAAGCGGCTCAGATCTCTATTCCCATTTGGGCTGCGCACAGAAATTTACGATTCTTCACCAAGATTGGGGATTAACAGTGTGGCTAACGCCAATATAGGCTCCGCCGCACTGTACTGTCCTCACAGAATCTCTGAGCGCAAGGGAAAAATGAAAACTGCCACTCGGTTAGCGCTTCTCTTAGTTTTCGCGATATTTTTGATGGCGGCTGCCACAAAGGCGTATGCGGACACTGTCGATCTCACCTATACAGGTGCAGGGGTTAGCGGCAATCTCACCCTGACGTTAACGCCGGACGGCGGCGGCGTGTATTCGGTGACGGCGGTTAGAGGCACCGCAAATGGGGCAACTGTTACAGGGCTGTATCCGGACACCGGACCGTCTGACACACAAGTATTAGGCGGGCAAACGTTCACCTTCTACACCTACCCCGGCATCTTCGAATACGACAACCTGTTTTATACATCCGGAAACCCTGCGCTTATCAACGTATTCGACGTGTACGGTTTGCTCTTCAGCGTTGAGGGCTTGTCTTCTCCACTCTCCTTGGCCTACTGCGGTTCGTACTTCGGGGACAGTTGCCCGGAGGGATCTTATTGGAGCAATGGCCCCGTTTCGATTCCCGTAACAATCACGACCACTGTGACCCCAGAGCCTTCCAGCTTGATGATGCTCGGCGTCGGACTAGTCGGGTTGGCGAGTCTGACGTTGAAGAAATCTCTCTAAATTAAATTCAAATCAGGGTAAGAAAGGGCGGCGAGGTTGCCGTCCTTTTTTTTCGCGTAGCTCAGGCGGCTTAGGGGCCTGCGCTATCAGCCGCAATCCTCATGAGATCTCGACAGCAGTACCGGTCTTGTAAAAGTCTGCTCTTCGCGCTGCTTTTCTCGGCCGCTTGCACGTACCCGAACTTCCCGTGCGCGCATAACGGCAAACCCGTATAGCAGCTGGCGCAAAACCGCGTAATGTACGCAACGTGTCGGCCGCGTCCGCAGCACTGCGGGCGATTCTGCCGGAGACGACCTTGCCGCCTCCGTGGAGGAGCAACAATGCTCAGACTGATTCTTCTAATCGTTATAATTCTGTTGGTTCTCGGCGCTCTACCCACCTGGCCATACAGCGCCGGCTGGGGCTACTACCCAAGCGGCGGCCTCGGCTTGCTGCTGGTGATCCTTATTGTGCTGGTGCTGGCGAAACGCATTTAGCTCCGCATCTACCTCAATTCGCTAACGGGACATCTTTACCGGAACTGCGCTACCGGGACTTCGAGACCGCTGACCACGTCGGCAAGCCTCTCCAGTTCACTGCGAAATTCGATCCAGTTTCGCTCACCAATCGCGCCGACAAATTGTTGCTGCACTTTGCGCCATTTCGGCACCGCCTTTGCTAACGTGCGCTGCCCTTCGGACGCCCGGACTTCTTTGCTAAACTTGTCGCCGCCAAGCGCGTCTAAGCCTCTAGACTTCATCGCCATCGGAGCCTCATGGACATCCTGCTGAACGACTTGCGGCATGCCGTAAGACTGATGTTCAAAAATCCGGCGTTCACACTCATCGCCGTTATCACCCTGGCGCTGGGTATTGGCGCAAATACCGCGATTTTCACCGTCGTCAATGCCGTGCTCCTTCGTCCGCTCAGCTTCCGCGATCCCTCCCGTCTCGTGCTGGTGATGGAAAAATCGCAGTACCCCACCATCAGCACGTCGTATGAAAACTACGTGGACTGGCGCGACGAGAGCCACTCTTTTGAAGCGATGGAAGCCACGCGCGGCGCAACCATCACGCTCACCGGCGCGGGCGAACCGGAGCGCCTTAATTCGCGCTATGCGACGGCGGGCATGTTCCCGCTGCTCGGCATCAACGCCGTCGCCGGCCGAACTTTCAGCGCGGAAGAAGACCGCGCCGGCGGCACGCCTGTAGCCTTGCTGAGCTACGGTTTGTGGCAGCGCCACTTCGGCGGAGCCGCAAACGCCATAGGAAGTTCCATCAACCTGGATTCTCAGCCGTACACGATTGTTGGAGTGCTGCCAAAAGGGTTTGAACTCCTGCAACCCGCCGACATTTTCCTGCCCTTCACGCCGTGGGCCAGCACCCTTCCCGACGATCGCAACTGGCATCCCGGAATCATGGCGGTCGCTCGCCTGAAAGCCGGCGTCAGCCGCGAACAAGCCCGCACCGAAATGGTAGGGCTCACCAAACGGCTCGAAGAGCAGTACCCGATCTACAACACGGGCACCAGCGCCGATGTCATGGGTTTGCAAGAACGCCTGGTGCAAAATGTTGGCCCAGCGCTGCTGCTGCTTCTCGGCGCGGTCAGCTTCGTGCTGCTGATCGCCTGCGTAAATGTCGCAAACTTGCTGCTCGCTCGCGCCGCATCCCGTACCCGCGAAATCGCTATCCGAACATCAATGGGCGCGTCCCGCTGGCGCATCGTTCGCGCGCTGCTCACGGAAAGCGTGCTGATCTCTGTTGCAGGAGGCGCGCTGGGCCTGCTCGTAGCATCGGCTTCCCTGGGGCCGCTGTTGCGTCTTGCCGAAGGCAGCGTCCCGCAGATCTTCACCATTGGGCTGGATCGCTCCGTGCTCTTCATCACCTTGCTGGTGTCGGTCCTCACCGGACTCATCTTTGGAACAGCCCCGGCTCTGCGCACCGCCAATCTCGACTTGCGCGAAACGCTGAACGAAGGCTCGCGTGGTTCCACCTCCGGCCCGGGACAACATCGGCTGCGCAGCATTCTCGTGGTAACGGAAATTGCTTTCGCAATGCTCTTGCTGGTCGGCTCCGGATTGCTCCTGCGCAGCTTCGCTCGCTTGCAGGAAGTTGCGCCGGGCTTTCAGCCAGATCACTTGCTCGTGGCCGATCTACCCGTATCAACGACGACCTACGCCAGCCCCGAACAGCGCTTCCAGTTTTTCGACCGCATCGTCGATCGTGCCAAAACTCTGCCTGGCGTGCGCTCCGCAGGGGCGGCGTCTTTCTTGCCGGTGAGCGGCGGCGGTGGCATGCTCCATTTCAATATCGAAGGGCGCCCGCCCAAAACTCCCCATGACTATATTGCCGCCGGCTACCGCGCCATCACCCCGCAATATATGGAAACCCTCGGCGTCCCGCTGCTGCAGGGGCGCAATATCACCGCCGCCGACAACGAAAAATCTCCCGCCGTAGTAGTCATTAACGCCACCATGGCGCGCACGTATTTCCCCGGCGAAAATCCGCTGGGCAAACGCCTGCAGCTCGGCGCTCTACCTGAAAAAGATGTGCCTTACATGGAGGTCATCGGTGTAGTCGGCGACGTCCTCCAGGGCCTCGATACCGACCCCAAAGCCGAAATGTATTTGCCGTATCGTCAGGCCGACGCGCTGCTGCCGGTGCTGCAACTTTCCATCGTTTTACGCACCGCCGCCGACCCGCGCTTGCAAGCCGCGGCGCTGCGTAGCGCGCTCGCGGAAATCGATCCCAACGAACCACTCGTGAAGGTTCGCACCATGGAAGACAATATGGCCGCCACCGTCACGCAGCCCCGCTTCCGCACCTGGCTCATCGGAATCTTTGCCGGTCTCGCGCTGGTGCTCGCCGCCGTCGGCCTCTACGGCGTGCTGTCCTACTCGGTCACGCAGCGCACCAACGAAATCGGTATCCGGGTCACCCTCGGCGCGCAACGCAGCGGCATCTTTCGCATCATCGTCGGCGAAGGTCTGCGTCTGGCGCTCGTCGGCGTCGCTATAGGAACGATCGCCGCGCTCCTGTTCTCTCGCGTCCTGCGAACTTTTCTTTACGGCATCAGCACCTTCGATCCCATCACGTTCATAATTACCGCCGCGCTTCTAACCTTGGTCGCCGTGGCAGCCTCATTTTTCCCGGCTCGCCGCGCCACTGGCGTAGACCCCTTGATCGCCCTCCGCCACGAATAGCGCGCGACTTGCAAGACCGGCGCCTTTTTCGGTGCGGCGTGCCACCAATCGGCGCTTCTTCGAAAATGGCAAGGCTCGGCCGCGCAGGCCTGGAGCCAGAACGCGTTCGCGATGTCCGCCAGTCACCGCAGAGATCCCAAATCGCCGCTATTTGCAGACAGCATCCTGAGGCAACGGTCGTTCGAGGCCGGTGACCACGCCAGCAAGTCTCTCCAGTTCTCCGCGAAATTCCAGCCAGGTCCGCTCCCCAATCGCGCCGACAAATTGTTGCTGCACTTTGCGCCATTTCGGCACCGCCTTTGCTAACGTGCGCTCCCCTTTCGGCGTCAAACTTATAAAGCGCTGCCGCATGGCGCCGCGGTCCGTAATCGCCAGAAGACCGTCTTGCTGCAGGGGACGCAGGCTGCGCGTCAGCGTGGTGGGATCCAGGGCCAACAGCTCCGCAAGCGCGCCCATGCAGATAGGCTGCGCCTTGGCAACGCCCACCAAAATGGTGAATTGCGTGGAACGCAGACCAGCATCCTCGAGTGCCAGATCGAACAGCTTGGTTACCGCGCGGGTGGTGCGCCGGAAGTTGAAAGAGGCGCAATATCCGGTACCGGTGAGATCAACATTTGCGAGCAAAAATGCACCTCCATGCTTGACATGTATATACAGATTAAGATATAACTGAGCGCAACGAATGTCAATCGGTCCAGGTCTTTAGGTTTTTCCCCGGGCCCTTGCGCGAGTGGACTTTAGCAGTCGTACGTAAACGAACGAATGCTCGGACTACGCGTTGAGGGTGAAAAATGAACGCTGAATTCGCACACCTGGAAACTTCTTCGCAAGATAAAGAATTAGAATCCATCACCAGCGTGCCCGCGCGTTACGCCCGCTTTGGCGAGTTTTGCCTGGACCTGCTGAAGCAGGAGCTCAGCAAAGGTGGCGCGCGCGTCAAGATGCAAGGCAAGGTCTGCGGTGTGCTGATGATTTTGCTGGAAACGCCGGGAGAAGTGGTCACGCGCGAGGCCTTGTGCGCCCGGCTGTGGCCTCCCGATTCGCGCGTCAACTACGACGCCAACGTCAACACCACGGTCAACAAGCTTCGGCTCGTCCTGGGCGATTCCTCGGACCAATCCGTCTACGTCGAGACCATTCCCCGCAAGGGCTACACCTTCATCGCGCCGGTGGAATATAGCGACGATGCCCCGGCGACGCGGCAGGCCCGTAAATCGTTACTGCCCATTTCTTCCGGCGCAGAAACCACGAATGGCCATGGCGAAGTTCGTCATGACGGGGCTCCTCATGACGAAGTTCCTGCGGGTTCGCCGATGTCCTCCGTGTGGTTTACGTTTGGCGTAGTAGCGCTGGTGGTCGCCAGCATCCTGCTGGGCGTCGCGATCTTGCTATATACCCATCGCGCTTTCTAACGACTGCGCGATAACTTAGCCCAGACGCAAATCTCTCCCGCCATAACCGCGCCACGCGGCGCGATTTATTTTTTCGCGCTGCGCAGACGCCGCGTTCTCTCTATGCAACGATTCTCGCACGCACTTGAAGAGGTCGCATTTCGCCACGCAAAAAAAAAGGAGGCGCTAAACAAGCGCCTCCTTTTTCTTGGCTTTTCTTGGCGACAACTTCTCTAGAACACGAACTTCAGTCCCAGAGTGATCGATCGAATCCCTCCGCTGAAGAACGCGCTGGGATTCAGGAAGTTGGGATCCGTGGGCAACACGTAACCCTGCGTGGTCGTAGCAGTGGTAATGCCTGTGGCGTTGAACACGTTTCCGTTGCTCAGCGCATAACTGGGATGATTGAGCACGTTAAAGAAATCCGCCTTCACCTGCAGAAACCTACTCTCGGTGAGATGGATATTCTTCACGATGTTCATGTTTAAGGTGTTGAAGCCAGGACTGTAGTAGCTGTTCCGCCCAACGTTAGCTACCACGCCAGGTCCCGCCACAACGTACTTCGCTTTCGGATTCACCGGCGTATACCCGATCGCCGGGAAGAATTGCTGTGACGCCGGATTATTCGGATTGAACGCTGGATTAAAGCACGCGCCACCGTTGGCCACGCCGGTGGGAACATTGAACGCCCCTGGCCCGCCATTGGAAAACGCCGTCGTCCCGCCCGGAATTTCGCACACCGCATACACGTCCGAGCCGGTAAGTCCCACGCCGCCGGGATTGAGCACTACGCGATCGCCCGCCGTGTCGCCATTTCCATTCGAGTCGATGCCCGACTGCAGCGTCACCGGCTGCCCAGACTGCACCAGGAACACCGAGCCCACCTGAAAGCCGTTGACCAGCGCCTTCACCAATCGGCTGTCGCTGTTCATGTTGGGCACCTGATACGTCCAGGACATCGCGAAGTGATGCCGCACATCCAGGTCCGAGCTGGCGCGATCCTGCTGCAGATCAAAAGCATCCTGCGCGCGGCGCGGGTTCAGCAAGCTGGTGAAAAACTCGTTGGTGGCGTCGTCGATGGTGTGCGCGTACGTGTAATTCGCGTTGAACGTAAGGTTGTGGCTCGCGCGCTGCGTAAAGTTCACCGACCCGGCGTGATAAATGCTGCTGGCCGAGGGTGGATCTCCGGTCACGTTGCCCTGGAATCCATATTGCGCATAAATATTCGGATTGAACGCGTTGAACGCCGCATCCGTCGGCGTCGCTGGAGTCCAGTTGGTCGGCACATTCCCAAAGAATGTCGGCAGTGGAGCTACGCCGCCATCAAACGCGCTGATGAAGTTTTGCCGGAATTGTATCGGCAGCTCCAGGCCGCGCGTCCCCAGGTAACGCACCTCAATTGTCGCGTTCTTGTACACCTCGTGCTGCACGCCCAGGGACCACGTCAGAATCTTCGGCATCACTGTGTTGTCGATGTAGCTGGTCGTCAACGCGCGCGCGTCCGCCTGATTCGCTGGAGGTATATACGCCGGCGGCAATCCTCCGCCCGCCAGAAATCCCGCGCCGCTCCCATCGCTGGGATTCAGGAAGCTGGCGCACCAGCTCGGCTGTGGCGTAAGTGTGCACGCGGAATTGGGATTGAGTTCGCTCTGCAGTTGCGGCGGCAGCGTGATGGACGCAAAATTTTGGAACTTCACGTCGTACGCAATTCCAAATCCTCCGCGAATCGACGTAGTTCCCTTCCCCAACGGATCGTAAGCAAACCCAACGCGCGGCCCCACATTATTTTTGTCCGTGTTGGGCACACCAAACGTAACAACGCCGGGCACGTTCGAAATCGCGTTTAGCGCCTGCGAATTGCCGCCTACAGGGTTGGTCCAATACTCATAACGCAAGCCCAGATTCAGCGTCAGCCGTGGCGTAATTTTAAAATCATCCTGCGCGAAGACATAGAACGCGCTCTGCGTCCCCAGAAAACTTCCCGTCCCCGCTCCGCGCAACGTTCGTCCCGTTTGGCTCGGCAGCAAATCGTTCACGAACTCCTGCGTGTCCGTATACCAGTAATCCCCATTGCTGCGCGGTAAAAAATATTGCGGATAAATAAAGTGGTTGTACTGCCCGCCAAACTTAAACGTATGCTTCCCGTGCGACCACGTCACATTGTCCAAAATCTGATAGGTATTCTGTTTCTGCGACGTAAAATCCCCCGGCCCGTTGGTGTTGTCTCCCAAGTCCCCAATCGTCACATCGTTCGGGCAGGCCGTTCCGCACGGATTGATGGTCTGCAGCGTAAACAGCGAATACTGCAGCCGCAGATCGTTCACCAGCGTGCTGTTGATCGTCCACACATCCGTCAGCGCAATCTTGCGGTTATGCACCGGCTCCGCCTGGTTATACAAATTATTGGTGTTGTTCGTCGGCAAAATAAAATTTTCCTGATTGAACAAAAACCGCGCGCCGAACTGGTGATGCCCCCACGTATAGTCCGCGTTCACCTGCGCGTCGTTTTCCCGCTGATATAGCGGACTGGTGATGATCAGGTTGCCGATCGGAATCGCTTGCCCGTTCACCGTGATCGGCGCAAGGTCCGCCGCCGGAGCCACCGGAAACGTCTTCAGCAAGTTCAACACCTGCGGATCGGCGGCCATCGCCTCCAGCGACGCCAACCCTGAAGCCGTCGGCTGAATCAACGGTGTCGCCGCCCCTTCTCCGTGCAGCGTGGTGTATTCGTACGCCCCAAAAATAAAAAGTTTGTTCTTGATGATCGGCCCGCCAAACGTCCCGCCAAAACGATTATTGTCAAACGCCGGCTTTCCTGGAATCGTCCCGCTGGCAATCGCGTCCTTCGTTAAATTGTCCAACGAATCGTAATTGCGATTCTGGTTGTACCACTCGCCAGACCCGTGAAAATTGTTCGTCCCGGTTTTCGTCACCAAACTAAATTGTCCGCCCGCCGAGTGCCCATACTCCGCGCTGAACTGATTCGTCGACAGCGCAAACTCCGCCACCGCATCCGGAATCACCGTGGCATTATTTCCCGTGACCCCCAGATTGTTGTCGTCCACTCCATCCACCGTAAAATTATTGTCCCGCGGACGCGTCCCGCCCACGGCTCCGCCCACGCCCTGCACGCCGCCCGGCGTCGCCACCACGTTCGGCGCCAGCACCGCCAGGTTCAGCGGACTGCCATTCAACACGCCCGCCGCGTTCGGCAAATCTTCCACATCTTTCGCGTTGTAATTATTGTTCAGCTGCGAGGACGTGGTCTCCACCTGCTGCGCCCCGCTGGTTACTTCCACCGTCTCCGATGTTCCGCCCAAATCCAGCTTCGCGTCCGCCACGTTGTCCTGGTTCGCCAGCACCACCACGCCCTTCTTCACCAGTGATTTAAACCCTTGCGCCTCCACCGTAATTTTGTACTGCCCCGGAATCAGGTTCGGCACCGCATACGTCCCTGCCGACGTGGTCTGAATCTCCAGCGACACTCCCGTGTCCTGATTCGTTACCGTAACCTTCGCCTCTGGCACCGCCGCGCCAGATGGATCCAGAATCTGCCCGCGCAACGACCCCCCGCTTCCCTGCGCAAACAGCGGCGCCGCGTGCAACACCAGCACCATCGCCAACAAGAGTCCCAGCCCCCCGGAAATGTATCGCTGCATTTTTGAATTCATATCCTCTCCTGACCACACATCCGCTTGGGAAATGCGCCTCGTCACAAGAAAATCGCAGCAGCAAAAATTTCAGTAGACCCGGCAGCGACAGACCTGTGAGGCGTTCGTACTGCGAGGAAAATGCAAACGGAAGGCCAACCACACCTAAATCGCAAAGCAGATTATTTTCTGCACTTTGCGCCATCTAAAGCGCCTTACCACCACATAACAATCAATACTTCGGAATGAATTAACCCGCTTTATCTACGAGTATGCGGAGGGCAGTTGTCCCTCTCTACGGCAGGGCCCGATTTCAATCGGCTTGTAATCGCCACTAATAAACACAGCCTTTAGCCCCGCGCCTTTGCCGTTGTAGTGGCGGGTCTTCAGACCCGTTCCTTCGACTTTTCTTTTTCCCGCCGTCGTATCTTTTCCCGCCGTTGGTAGCGACGCCCTTCAGGGCGTCATCCCGCCGCTCCCCGCGCTCCCTCTGGCGTAGGGGCACGGCACGCCGTGCCCGTGTTTTTCCGTCATATTTCCCGACGCTTTTCCTCACCGTCGCCGTCGCTTCTGACGTTTCCGCCGCCTATTTCTCCGTGCGCTCCCAACTTCGCAACCCGCAAAAAGCCCGCTGTTTTGTGGGTCGGAGCTTCAGCTGCGACATTAACCGCTCGACCACCAACGCGCTTTAGCACCTGAGGAATTGTTTTCGGTTTTTTTTCAAAACATCAAAATGCCCTTGCAGCGATGTTATCCTTCGCCCATGACGATAGCTCAAAAAAATCTGACTACACTTCTGCTGCCGGCCATTTCTATCTTCTTACTTCTGGCCGTCCAGCCTTGTTTCGCGACCGCGCAGACCGGAGGCTCCCCCAAGTGCTCCGCACTCTATGAAAATCACAATCAAATCGATTACGGACCTCTTAAAGTTCGGATTATTCAGGGTTCGAGCAACATCGGGACCAGTTCGCAGGACGAATCGGTCGCCTTCGGTGCCTGCTTTGCTTTGTTCACGGAGAAACAGCACAAGCTGGTGACAATGATTTCCGGAGACTCTGAGGGCCACTTCAAGATGGATGACATCAAACCCGGGCGATACCGCCTGGTGGCCCGAGTCGAAGGCATCTGCGCGGCCAACATTCCTCTTGTAGTGACCAGCACCGGTCGGCGCACAGCGAGAATTCTGGTGCACTTTCGCCCCAGCGGGATTGACACTTGCAGTTACGCAGAAATCTCGCATTAAACGCGTGTGGGCGTAACCGCCTGGCGCATCGCCAAAATCTTAAATGATTTTTCAGGGACAGCCCACCGGCGCAACCCGAACAAAACGTTCGCTAAAGGACTTTCACGCAAACCCGAATATACTCTTGCACCCCGCCCAGCACCTCATACTTCACCCGGAAGGCCTTGACGAAATCCTCGAAGGCGCGGAATTCATCCATCGAGCAGATAAAGTTGTCGAAGAAAATAATGTCCCCGCGTTTGAAATAGGGAGCCAGGGTGCTCAGCACGAAGAGCGTCGACGAATACAGGTCCGCGTCCAGATGAATCACCAAGCGCCGCGAGAAATCGTGACGCCCGGCCACCGCAAGAAGTGTCTCCTGAAAAAGACCGGCTTCGAAACGGCACCGCTGGTCCTTCGTCTCCGGAATTCTCCCATGCACGTTGAAGGCGCCCTCAACCTCCGTGGCGCGCCATCGCTCCGGCAGACCGGTAAACGTGTCAAATCCCACGAAGCGCGCATCCGGATGAGAGATGATATTGAGCCACGTGAATAAAGACTCGCCCCGAAAAACGCCGAATTCCCAAAAGTCCAGCGGTTCAGAATTCAACCGCTCCTTCTCAACAATGGACCTATACATCCAGCCGCGATCCCGGCGTTTTCCGTCGGCAGGCCGCTCGATAGGATGCACACGGCGCCAGCGCGCAAAGCGAAACCAAGCCGCAATGGCCGTAAGGCCAATCGCCGGACGTTCCAGATTTACGTGACCGATCGTGGCGGCGGCAAACGAAGAAACCGCCGGTCGAAACATCTGAGGAATTTGGAAAATCCGGTTGAGGGATATCCTTCGCCGCGCGGGATCATATTCCGCCTGCACCGCTGTCGGGTGCGCTATGTTTGACATGTTCTTACCTCAATCTCAAGGATTCCTCAGTCTGCCCTTCAAGTCCGGGGAGTATATACGCCCATCGCGCGCACGGCCAACAGATTCACGTTAATTCTGTCTTGGCGAGTGGGTGCACCATTCAGATGCCGTTATAGCAGTACTATCCTGCCCATACGTCTATGTAGCGCAGACTTCAGTCTGTGCGCCTTTTCTGGTCGCGGGTGGCATATCCATAAGCTACAAAAGACCTTCCAGGGTGGCCTACCGTTTGCGGTTCATCCCCCTCGTCACACCGGCTTCCCGCAACTGATAATCCACGGCGTGCCAAATTGATCCACGACCATTCCAAAACGCAGCGCCCAAAACGTTTCCTGCACCGGCATTTGTACCGCGCCCTTTTCCGCCAAAGCCTTGAACACGCGATCCGCTTCCGCCGCATCCCTAATTTGCAGCGATACAGAAAATCCCTGCGGCTTCTGATAACTCCCCGCCGGCACATCGCCGCCCGTCAATCGGTCGTCGCCCACGGCCAGCGTGGCGTGCAGAATCTTTGCGTGCCGCTCCGCCGGCGTCTGTGCCGCCAAGGGCGAATCTCCATAAGTCATCATGAACGTAATTTTTCCGCCCAAACACTTCTCGTAAAACGCAAAAGCCGCCTCGCACTGCCCATCAAAATACAAATGAGGATTCACTCGCATCATCCCTCCTCTAACGCGGCGTTCACCGCAACCGTCGCCTCGCGGACCTCGCAGCCTTGATGACCTGCTGAATCTGCCGCGTCCTCAGTTTACTCGTGCCGTTGCGCTGCGCATCCTCCCCGATCAACCGCAACACCTCAGGCTCCGGAGGGCGCCTCCGCGCAAATCTGGCTTTCATCTCTATCCCCAGTTTCGCCGCATAGTGCAGCAGCTTATACACGGATTTGTTCGCGATTTTTCCATTGACCAATTCGCTGACGCGGGTTGGCGGGTCCGCCAAAATAATCTGCAGCTGTTTCTGGGAATATTTCCGCGCGGACTTCAGGACCGACTGAGATGCGTGGAGGTACGATGCGTTCAAGTGGCCTGCTGCACGCCCCGACTTATATGCTTTCGCAGCGCCAGCACTAACCCAATCCCGAGCAGCATAAGCGAGACCGGGCTCGGCTCGGGGGTGGTGACCACGGTTTCCGTCACCACGTAGGTGCCGTCCGCCTTGGTCGGAAACTCACCGAATATCGATCCCGACGCGGGTGACGACGCAAAGAGGGGCACCGGGCTGCTGATCCCGAGCTCGAAAACCGGGGAATAATTAGCTTCACATTGCGCACCCAGCTTGCTCGTCGGATAGGCGGCCGCACACCAGGTTTCGTCTCCTTCGAGGAAGGAAATGGGGACTGGGAACGTCACTGACGCAAAATTGAAAGCAGCACCGTCCCAATCTACCGTGAGACTCGTGAGTTCGTCTGTCGTGGTGTCGAGAACAAAGGAACCCGTTGGGGTAGGTCCCCCACTGCTCACCGTGAACGTGATGGTCCCGTCGGCCGAGGAATCGGCGTGGGCGTTCGGCGCACCGACGGCTACCAATAGGACGGTAAGTATGATCCACAAGGATTTTCGCATGTTCCAATTACCCCCTTGCAGCGATCGACTTGCAGGCGGACACACTACTGGCCCTTGTTTTCCTAAGGCACGTTCAATACCACCCACCCCCCGCTGAAATGAAAGGAGTTGGCCACCAAGCACTGCCCACACCCTGCAAACATATGCTGATTTTGCGCAAAGCATTACCCGCGCCTGCCAGTCCTTCAACGTGGGCCGAAGTCTGTGTTCACGGTGCTACAATCAGCAAATGGAAGTCATCACCAAAGACCCGGATATCCTCGGCGGAACTCCTGTGTTTCGCGGAACCCGTGTGCCCATCCAAACGCTTCTTGACTGTCTCGAAGGCGGCGAAACTCTTCAGGACTTCCTCGAGGGATTCCCCACCGTCTCCCGTGAATCGGCCCTCGCTGCGCTCGAAGAAGCCAACCACCTCTAGGCACCAGCGTTCGAATGCTATCCCTTAATTTAAGTATTGACAAAGTAACGGGGGAATGCTACCTTTCCGTGTGTTAACTCAACTCCCCGTCCGGCCGTCCCTTTCCACCCACCGCTCCATCAGCACTCCGCCCTCCAAGCACCTCTCTGCTGAGACCGTCGCGCACACACTCTCGCCAAAACGCGCAAAACACGATCCTTTATTTTCAATAATTTGCGCACTCTTATCAATTGACAATATCGTCTATCTCCTTTGTTTTGTTGACGCTGCGCACTCTTTGGCAAAAACACCCGGGGGTAGGGGTCTCTCCTCCAACCAAAACTTCAAATCCCCGCTAAACCCAACAGAATCTTACTCTTTCACAAGCTTTCCCTTCAACCCCTTTAGAATCTTACTCTTTCGCAAACAGGGTGGGGGTATCCCGCGCTCTCAACTCGCAACCGTGGAGCGAACACAAGAAGGATCACAGGAAAGATCAATCGCCCTCGCCTCGACCGCCGGCGCTCGACGGCTCAAAACGAGTAAGGCTATACTTTCTGGATGCGCACTCTTTATTCCCGTACAGCCAAGAGGCCAATCCATATTCACTATGCCGACCGATAACAACACACCCCGTCCCGACGCCAACGCCGATGCCAGTGAAGGATCTTCGCCGCAACGCGAAAAGTTGACCGCGCTGCGCCACGCGCTGCTGCACATTCACAAGACGCTGCTGAACATGGAACGCCGCGACTACGAACGCGAGCATGGCGTGGTGAATACCGGCGAACTGTTTCGCCTGGTCATCGACGATCCGCAATTCGCCTGGTTGCACAATATCTCGGAATTCGTGGTGCGCATCGACGAAACTCTCGCCGGCAAAGAACCCGTCACCGTCGAATACATGCGGGAATCCTTTGTGCTGGCGCGCAAGATGTTTACGCCGACGGAATCCGGCGACGCCTTCCAGAAAAAATATTTTGACGCCATCCAACGCGACCCTGCGGTCGTGATGGATCACGCGGAAATGGCGCGCCTGTTCAACACCGAAGCGCCGGAATCGCAATCCGCGTAGGCGCTTGCAGAATCGCGTTGTAGAACAAAGTTGCGGGACAGCGTTGTAAAACAGCGTCGCGGAACGTCGTTGCGAAAAGTTATTACGTAAAGTTGTTGCATGAAATTGTTGCAGGACGATGATGACAACGAAGCTAGACGAACTTCATGTGTCGCACGATCGAACTGCGCAGCGCTTTGACGTGGCGTTGGACGGCCAAACCGCGCTGCTCTCCTACAGCCGCGCGTCCGGCGTAATTTCCCTGGACCACACTTACGTTCCTGTTCCGATCGAAGGTCGCGGCGTGGCGGCAACGTTGACGCGCGCGGCGCTGGATTTTGCGCGCGCCGAGAAATTGCGCGTGGTGCCCGCGTGCTCCTACGTCGCCGCGTACATCCGCAAGCATCCCGAGTATCAGAACTTGGTCGCGCGGACCAAGAGTTGACGGTTTGCCTGCCGAATCACAATTCAAAATTCGCCGGCTACGCCGCGAAGAACTGCCGCACGACACCGTCAAGCTGGCGCGCTTTCTGATCGGCAAAGTGGTGGTGCACGATCTTCCGTGCGGCCGCCTCAGCGGACGCATCGTGGAGGCCGAGGCGTATCCGCCGGGCGATCCCGCCGGGCATCATTTTCGCGGGCCGACTCCGCGGATTCGCTCGATGTATCTGCCTCCCGGTCATGCGTACGTATTTTTTAATTACGGCGCGCATTTCATGTTGAACGTGGCCAGCGAACCGGAAGGGGTCGCTGGTGGAATTTTGATTCGCGCTCTGGAACCGCTGGATGGCGTGGAATGGATGCGGCGTCACCGCCGCATGAATACTCGCGGTGCCAAGCTTCGTCACGGGAAGGTCGGCATTGCGCGCAAAATCATTCGCAAGCAAGAACTACCGTTGGTGGATTTGACACGCGGACCGGGACGCGTTGCGGCGGCGCTGCAGATTGATCGGCGGCACGACGGCGTGGATTTGTGCGGTGCGACTTCGTCGCTGTGGCTTGGTGAACTGGTGGAACCCGAACGCGGGGTAAACTCCGGCGCGGGTGCCGGACGGCGGGCCGCGCGCGAGGATACGCGGCGAATTGTGGCAAGAACTGTGCGCATCGGAATTTCGCAAGCGGCCGATAAACGGTTGCGATTTTACGAACGCGGAAATCCTTTCGTCAGCGGGCCGAAGCGACTGTTGCTGCCGGCGAATGCGTTGCCGACGGCAAAGAAATCCGCTCACCACACGAAACGCCGCAAGTCTGAGGCACGCGCCACATGACGAACGCTGGCGGTAGCAGTAAAGTTTGGCCGTATGTGGCGCTGGCGACGGGGATTTTGTGCATAGGATGGTCGGCGATATTTGTGCGCTGGACGGATATGCCGGGGCCGGCGTCAGCGTTCTATCGCATGCTGATTCCGGCGGTGATGCTGGCACCGACGTGGTTTTTGGGGCGCGGCGCGCATCGTAAAAATCGCGTGGATTCGCGGACGTTCGCAATTATTACGATTGGCGGACTTTTCTTCGCATTGGATCTGGCGTTTTTTAATACTTCGATTTTGCGGACCTCTGCGGCCAATGCCACTTTGCTTGGCAACTATTCGCCCGTCGTGGTGGGATTGCTGACGTGGGTAATTTTCCGGCGCAAGCCAGCTGCTACGTTCTGGCTCGGACTGCTCTTGGCGCTCGCGGGGACGGTGGCCATTCTGTGGTCGGACTTGAGCGCGCATATTGGCTTTGGTACCGGCGACGCGATGGCTTTGGCGGCAGCGGCTTTCTTCGCGGTGTACTTGATGGCAACGGAACAGGTGCGCACCACGACGACTACGCTGGTATTTTTTCGGCTGGCGTTGATGTCCAGCTTATTTTTTCTGCTGCTGATCAATGTGGCGATGGGAATTTCGCTGCGGATTCCGCCGGGGCATTCGTGGCTGGCATTGCTGGGGCTGGGATTGGTTACGCAACTTGGCGGATACATGGCGCTGACATACGCGCTGGGACATCTGCCGGCGACGGTGACGTCGGTGAGTTTGCTGACGCAGGGGCCGCTGACGGCGGTGCTGGCGGCGTTATTTCTCGGGGAGAAGCTTACGGCGGCGCAGATTTTTGGCGGGTTGCTGGTGTTGGCGGGAGTGGGATTGGCGAATCGTCGCGGCAGTCCTGAAGAAGAGGCGAATGCGATTCTTGCGCATGGCGATGCGTGACGGCGCACCTGATTAGGGGGAGGGGTCGGATACAGCTCAGAGAAATTGTTTCGGGTTGTCCCCGGCCTTGTCGGTGCGGACTAATCAGGAGGTTCCGGAGGGCGCGTTCGGGAAAGGAGAATTCGATGAAAACGGTGTTGAGAGCGGGACTAATCCTCATCGGCCTTTTAACCGCGTGGGTAGCCTGCTTTGCACGAGAGCGCGGCCAGTCGCTGACCAAGGCGGCGGAACCTTCCGTCGAGTTGCAGTCTCTGACAAAGGCGCTTTCGGGTGAGTGGTCCCTCAGTGTGAAGTTTGAGGCGGACGCTTCTATGCCAAACGGGGTTGTCAACACCGGAGAGGAAACTTGGCGAGCAGGTCCGGGTGGATACACAGTACTGGAAGAGGAGCATTTGCGAATGCCCCAGGGAGATAGCTTTCTGCTGAGAATTATCTGGTGGAATAAGACTACAAAGACGTTCCAGGGAATGGAATGCCAAAACCTGCTCCCTTACACGTGTGATGTAAAGGGTGCGCAGAATGACATCACGATGAGCTGGGATGGCAAACAGTACGTCATCGACGAAATCGAAACGTCTAAGAGCGGCCAGAGATCTTTGTGGCACGAGGTTTGGTCCGATATCACTCCGACTTCGTTCACACAGACCGGAGAATACGGACCACCGGGAGGCGAACGGAAGCGACTATTCACGATTCAGGCAACGAAAGTCGGTGTAGCGAGCAACGCCAAGACACCTGGGCTAAATGCCGAAGGTCATCCCAGTTCGCAAACAGAGGCTTCAGTTCCAGAGATGCAAAGTCTCGCAAAGACACTTGAAGGCAATTGGTCGACCACCTACGAGTTTGAGCCCGGTGCCATGTCTCCGACGGGAGGTAGCGGCACGGGCGAAGAGGCTTGGCGAATCGGGCCCGGCGGGTATGTCCTCATGGAAGAGGAGCACGTGCACGCCTCCTCTGGAGAAATGTATCTGATTGCGTTTCATTGGTGGGACAAGAACACAAACAGTCTGCGCGGGATGCTTTGCAATAATTCCGGTCCCGCGGCCTGTGATTTCAATACCTACTCCAACAGCTCACTGAGGTGGAATGGAAAACAGCTAAGGATCGACATGGAGTTTCCGCAAGGCGGCAAGAAGATGAGCTGGCTCGAAGTCTGGTCAGGCATTACCGCAACTTCCTTCACACAGACCGGAGACATGGGCGAGGTCGGCGGTCCACTGAAGAGGGCAGTCACGATTCGCGGCAGCAAGGTCGCGGAGGTCGTGCAAAGCCCGTTTGCGGGGACATGGAAAACCGAAAATCCGGCCCCGACGCCCGGCACCATCACCTACTCGAAGTCATCTAGAGGCGGGGAACACTATTCCAACAATCGAAACAGCGAATATGACTTCGCAATAGACGGAAAAGAATATCCGACCGATCGTCCAGCTTCGACTGTCGACTGGGTCAGCACGGGGCCATCTTCGTGGGATTGCGTGGAAAAAATCAGGGACAAAGTGACTAGAAAAATACATCTGGCTTTGTCTGCTGAAGGCCAAACGCTGACGATGACTTACACCTGGTTCAATCCCACGAATCGAACGGCGGCAGGATCCAGCGTTTGCACCAGAGTCTCCGGCGGGCCGGGGCTGGAGGGGTCTTGGAAGATGCTGAAGAGGATAGAGGAGCCAGATACGATGACCATCGCCTTTCCCGTGCCAGGTCAAATGTACATTTACGTCGATCCCATCGACAACACTTGGGCTGGTCCGACCGACGGAACCTTTATGGCCGTGCAAAGTCCAATGTCGCCTCCGGGCATGACGACCGCCTATCGGATTGAGGGCGCTCGAAAGATGACGTCCGAGACAAAGCTTGGTGACAAGACTCTTTACTTCGCCACCCTCGAAGTTTCTGAGGACGGCAACACTTTGACGCGTACCACCTGGGCGCCAGCAAAAGAAGATCAAAAAACAGTGCTGACGTTGCAGAAACAGGAGTAGGTCGGATTCAAGATAGTGTCCCGGCAACTCGAAATAGGGAGCATTGTCCAAAGGAGGGAGACTAATGGATAGGAGAGCATTTCTTGCGACCAGCGCCCTCGCTTCATTCGATGGATTCTCGCTGGGCTCGGCGACCGTTTCTCAAACTTTCGCAGGCGTGAATCAAGCAACCACCAATGGAAGTGTCCGGCATCCAGTGCTGGTGCGATCCGGCTTCACGCGCACATCCGACGGTACCGATGAGCGCGCGCCCACGTCGTCCGGGATGTTCGACACCGAGGTCGTTCGTTCGTCCGATTCCGAGGGGCGGCTTGCCATCTTTGTGTTTCCTACGGGAGACCATCACCCATATCGCGGCGCTCCTCTTCACGTGCATCACGAACAGGATGAGTGGCTTTACATATTGGCGGGCGAGTTTGTCGCCGAAGTAAGCGGCAAGCGCATGCGCCTGAAAGCTGGCGATTCCTTGCTGATGCCGATGAAAGCGCCACACCGCTGGAGTGTGGCGCAGGAACAACACTGCGGCGCCATTCATCTCTATTCGCCCGCCGGCTTGATGGAGATGGACTGGTCGCCCGTTGCGCAAGACATAGATCCCAAGAATCAGGAAGTGCGCAGGGCGGAGTTCGAGAAGCACGGATTGACGCTGCTTGGAGGGCCGCTCAGTAAGGAGGAAATCGACGGCACGGCGTAAGCAGGGCAAGCCTGCGCAACAGGGCTTTCGACGTGTCTAGCGTTTGGCGGGTTCGGCGGCTAGGGCCAGGATTTCCACGTTGTTGCCGTTGGGATCCTTAATGTAGACCGAAGAGGTGCCGTCGCGGTGCATCTGGGGCGGGCCGTAGACGCTGGGGTCACCGAGAACGGCGAAATGATCGGGATGTTGTGAGGGAAGCACGAAAGCCAGGCGGATGTTGGCGAATTCGACCAGCGCCCAAGTTTCGTCTTGGTAGGCGACCTGGCACTGAAAATGTTGTTTGTACCAGTCGACGGTCTGCGCGACGTTGGTGACAGTGACGGCGACATGGTCCATGATATCGAGCGGTTTTTTTTCAGCGGCTGACGACATGGCAATCCTCCCTGGCCTGACTATGCCCAACTGTGACTGATGGGACGCGAGCCCGCACGCACGGCATAAGAATACGCCGATGGAATGTCTCTGGCTACGGCGGGCCGCAAGCACACGTCCGTGAGCGGATTCTTGAAATCGCCGCCAGTATTGTGTTTTTTTTCCTTGTGACGTTTTTTGCGCTATGCGCAGGGAGTAGATCGAAAAATAGTTGGCAAACTCCATGCCGGAAGTGTGGATTTCTCCGCATCTGACGAGCGTTCACTCCGCAATCGCTGCGGTCTCGCCGGGTTCATCAGGCTGGGTCCACATCCGGATCATGGTTGGCGCGGCCAGCACCAGCGCCGACAGCCAAGTCACCACCACGGCGGTCACCGCCAATGCGCTCCGCGTCGCTTCAAACGGCCCGAGTAGGCACACTGCCCAATACCCGGCGACAAACACTACCAGCGCGGGTCCCAGCAAGCGGTACGCGGATCCCTGCGCCCGCAGCCGTTGCTGGGCTTCGTGCTCGTCCACCTTCACGCGGCCAAAGAGCCCATCCCGCACCGCGCGCTGAAAGACCTCCCCGCGCTGCTTCTCTTTTAGCGCATCGAACTCCGCGCCATACTCGAGCACGGCGCGGTCCTCCAGCGACACCTGTGCGAACCCGACCCGGAGCGCGCGAACCGCCAGACCCGTCAACACCGTCAGCCAGACAGCGCTCATCAGCCCCGCCCAGGGTTCGAGGCGCACCATTCGCAGGTTCACCGCAATCTCAAACGCCAACGCTGGCACCCACAACACCGCAAGCAGCCGGCGCGTCCGCTGGCTCTTTCCGGTGCGCGACATCTTGCGGACCTTCGCCCACTCCTCCGGTCCCAGCTTCTCTGCCTTCACCGGCACAAACCAGAAGCCGATCTTTTTCCAAAACCAACTCCGTTGTTCGTTTGCCGCCATCTCAGGCCTCCCTTTTGTGCAGGTGGTACACCTGCTCGCTCAATGTTCGAAACGGCCGAGGCGAGAAGACAGCCTCCACCGGCAATGCAAAGTGTTCGGCGATCTTGAAGGCCAATTCCAGGGACGGGGTGTAGTCCCCGCGCTCCAGAAACCCGATGGTTTGCGGATTTACGCCGACGGACAACGCCAGGGTCGCGCGAGAAAGTTTTTTTTCTGCCCTTAGGACCGCGATGCGATTGTGAAGCGACATAATTCCTTTATACATCATTTCATTGCGTATACGCAACAGACATCATGATTTTAAGACCTGCAAGGGGCAAAATGCTGCTAACAACCGCCCAGCTTGGTTCCGCCTGGTTGGGTGCCGGAAAACGAGAGTTGATGAACGACTGATTCATTATCCTTCCCGAGCTATTAGGGGTAATTGCCGAAGGGTTTTGTGATGTGTGTCGTTTCGCACAGATTATTAGGCGGTCTTTTGGTTCAATTGGACACGCAATGGCAGAGCATGAAATTTCACCCAGTGAATGTGCGGCGCCCTGGCGGCGTTCAGGACTGATATGAGCGGGAAAAACTTTCGCGTGGCGCAATCGGTGGAGCGGACCAACTCCGAGGGAAAGCCGGTCAACAACAAAGTGTTGTTGTCCATGCCCGACAACGAATACCAGTTGATGCGCGCGGACTTGACGTTTATCGACCTGCCGGGCCATCTCAGCCTGCACGAGCCGACGCAGAAAATCGAGTTCGTGTACTTTCCGAACCGCGGAATGGTTTCTCAAGTGGTAGTGACGAAGGATGGTCGAACCGTGGAAGTGGGCGTAGTGGGGAGCGAGGGATACGTTGGGGCAGGACTGGCGGCGGGCTTGAGTAGAAGTTCCGTCCGCGAAATCATGCAGATCGCCGGCGATGGCTTCCGCATGATGGGCAATGCCCTGGAACGCATTCTGCGGTCCACGCCGCAGCTACAGGTGCTATTGAACAGGCATACCGGGCTGCAAGGAATGCAAGTGGCGCAGACTGCGGCGTGCAACCGCCTGCACGATATACAGCAGCGTCTTTCGAGGTGGCTGCTGATGACGCAGGATCGCGTGCATTCCGGAGTGCTTCCGATCACGCACGATTTCATTGCCACCATGATGGGTACGGACCGCTCCACGGTGAGCCTGGCAGCGTCGGTACTGCAAAAAAAAGGAACCATCGATTACGTGCGAGGCGCAGTGAAGATTTTGGACCGCAGGAAACTCGAAAAATCCGCGTGTGAATGCTACGGCGTGATTCAACAGTTCGAGGATGACCTCGGGCTGCGCTAATTTCCAGCAGTGTTAGATACCCCACAGACAACCAGCTCTTCCCATCGCTAAGGTACGCGGAACTCGTGTGCTCGCGCTGACGTTGGCGTGCGCTTACGAAGCGGCGCGTTAGGCAGAACCTCGCTCACTCGCTCACAGGAGGGCAGAGGGCGGCTTAATGCCACCGCAGAACGGAGCACAGCCAGGATTGGCTGTGCCACAGAGACGCCAATCCCATTGCAGAGCAGTGTTTCACCTTTTTTTCAGAAGGCTTAGCGGCAGCAAATCGCGAGGTGGCAAAGGAGCCGATGCGTCGCAAACTGGTTTGGGTGGAGAAACCAAATTTTCAGCGCTGGACTTGCACCGAATGCGCGTGGGAGTTTAATCCTTCATGGCCGCTGGACGGCAAAACCATTGACGAGATGAAAGAGAACTTTGGACAACAGCTGGAAAAGGAGTTCGCCGCGCATGTTTGCGCCGAACATCCGAGGGACACAAAAAATCCCCATTAAGCCGAGACTTTCAGATCGGACTAGCGCGCGAGTTGAGGCTATTTGCGGAGAGCCTTGGCTAAGAGGAAGGCGTTAATCTGCATTTCACCGTTCTGGTCGTGACGGCCGTGGTATTTGATGAAGCCAAGTGCTCTGAACTTATTCATAAAAATGTTGACGCGCGAACGGGTGGTGCCGATGATCGCCGCGAGGGTCTCTTGCGATATTCCGGCAACTTTGCGCAACTTGCGCTGACGACTGTTCCCGGCGAGCAGAAGAAGAGCGCGGGCGAGCCGTCTTTCGCCGTAGTGAGAAACCTGGTCGATTAAATCCTCCTCAAGCCGGATATTGCGCGAAAGCAAATAAGAAAGGAAGGAATAAGAGAGCGTGTGGTCGGCGTGGAGAACGCGGATCATCTCGTTTCGTTCAATGACTTGCAGAACCGTGGGCGCCATCGCGGTGGCCGTCCTCATACGAACTTTCTGAGAGCCCAGGCAGGCTTCACCAAGAAATTCGCCTGGACCCAGAATGGCGACGATGGCCTGCTTGCCAGTCTTGGAGGCCACGGACAATTTCACGCGGCCGCTGCGAATGTACATGAGGGTCTCGGCGATATCGCCTTGATAGAAAATGGTTCCGCCCGAGGCGAATCTTTCGTAGAGCGTGACCACCGCGCGCAAATCGAAGGAAATTTTGGGAGGGTTGCCCAGGTTGGACTTCATGGGTTAGTTGGGCCTCCGAAGCTCATAGGATAGTGCATGTCGCACGGATTGGGCCATGCGCGCATCGCAAGCTCCTGTCGGCACTTCCTAAGCCGGCTTACTTGGAACTCCGCTTACTCACCGTGCAGGAGAATCTTTCCTGGGATGATGGCATCGAACGCGAGGTCATGCTGTTCAATTTGGTGCAGCAGTGGGGAAAGGCGATTCCATGAGTGTTTGGGGGACGTCCGTCGGGCAGTCGTCGGGCAGTCGTCTTCGGGTTGGCGAAGGCGGCGGGGTGCTCGAACGGAAGCCAGCAACTAATCCCGGCGGGCGGGGTTCTGGGACTTACTACACCGGGAAAGCTCCGCTTCCAAGGGTTTGCCGGCATAGCGCCAGCACACCACGTTTCATGGGTTAAGCTTTTCGGGTCGAAACATGAAATTGCACGAACACGAGCGAGCCGGGCCCCACATTGCTGGACTCGCGTCCGCAGTGCAACAGGCGGAGATCAGACTGCTCCTGGACGGCCGGTGGCCACCGCTGAAGCCGTTGCCGGTATTCAAGTTTGAAACAGATGAGTGTCGCGGCGCGATTGATTTCGACAAGTTGCGCGGCGAGTGGGTCTGCCGCAAGACGTTACCATCCAATAAGGTTCAGGAACTACGTGGGGCGTTGGCGGAAATCATAATGGCCTTGCCCCGCGATGAGGCAGAAGTTCTCGGCGAACTCACCGCGGCAGAACAGCCGGAAGAAGAGTTGGATAAGGAGGCCACTCGTCGTCGCGAGGCTGTCCTGGCGTGGCAGGAGAATCACGAGAGCGGGGCGCTGTATGTGGGTCTGCGGGACTATCTTTCCGAGAGCCAACGCGAGGAAATCGGAGACATCATCCGGCTGACGCTTACGGCGCGGCAGTTGCAGGTCAACCCGAAGAATGTTGCGTATGTGTTTGACGCGCTGGCGAAGGCGGGCGGCAAACTGGCAACGCTCATAGAAATTGCGCGGCAGAATAAGGCGGAGCAGGAAGCGGGCGTGCCGGCGAAGGCAAAATCGGCGGCGGCGGGCGTGTCAGCTTCCTCGGATGCGGTGGGCTCCTCGGGCGGTCGAGGATTTGTATCGGTTGAGGCGAATCACTCGACGCTCGACGCCGGCGTCAAGGGCTTGACGCCGGCGGTCTTTGAGAGCGCCATTCCCGTGAGCATCGAAAGCGTGCCACAACGGCCGATGGAGAGTGTTTTCCTCATGCAGGAGGAACGCTCCTCGCCCGAGACTGCGCAGGCCGCGTCGCCAGCGTGGAAAACGTTAACACCAGAGATCGTGGATACGACCCCGCCGCGATCATTGGCCGAAGAACTGCGCGAAAGAGGGCGCCAGTACGCGGCATTTAGGCGTCTTCGCGCCGGTCTTGGCAACGGGCTTGGCACGGGGCTTGGCGTCAGTCTTAACACTGGTTTCTTGCCGCAGGGTCGAACAGAGAAGGTCGCGACTTCAGCGGACCGCGGCGAGAACTCGAGCGCACGCTCGCGTGTTCTGGAAATATCGGGGTGGCAGGTGGCGGCCGCAGCGCTCTTGGTCGCGCTGAGCACTCTTGCCGTTGTGTTCGCGGTGGGGCGCGGCATGATGGGAGAGCGTCACCCGGACAGCCGGAAAGTGATGCCGACGGTTGCCGCCACGTCATCGGCACCTCTAAGGGACCCGAGCGATCCGACCTCGCGGAATTCCACTCCGCCGATGGATCGTACCTCGCCTATACCTGAGCTAAATCCGCCAGCGCCGGCGGCGGTAGCGCCATCAGCACAAATCCCGGTTGCACAGCACCTGAGTGCACGACCGGAAGAATCAGCTACTCGTGCAGAGCCGGTCGGACCGCTTGCAGCATCTCCGGCAATTGCAACTCGGGCATCAACTCGCATCCTCGCTGATTCCCACAATTCGGAAGCTAGTGCTGGGGGCAAGGACGCGAACGAGGTAATCGCGCGAAACGTGGCGCCGCCGGCGATTACGCAACCCGGACGCTCACCCGCTGCCAGCGCGATAGGCGGCGTTCCGGTAGATCCCGCGCCACGCTGGGAAGCGCCTGCGCCGCACATAGCGACGCACCTATCATCGCCTTCAACGATGTTGGTCAGTGGCCCGGGGGACGGCAGCAAGCCGTTCCGGCTGACGCTGCCGGAAAAACCGATCGCGGCGTCTTCCGTGTTTGCGATGACCTCGCAACTTTCTGTGCTGGTTCCTCCCGAGCCCGGATTCGGGCCGGCACGTAAGCCTGCGCGATTGCAAACCGGCGAACTGATCTCCTTCGTGTGGCCGCGTTATCCGAAGCCGGGAGAGCGACATGGATCGGCGGAAACCGTAAAGGTTCGCACCACCATTGGAGAGTTCGGCCAAGTATTGGATGTAAAGCGCGTGAGCGGCTCGACCGCTCTGCTTCCAGCGGCAGTGAGCGCGATTCGCCAGTGGCGGTATAAGCCGACGCTGTTGAACAGAAGGCCGGTGCAGACGCAAGAGGACGTCACCATTGAGTTCCGGCCGGCGCAGCGTGTGCCGCGCGGGGGTTCTTGGCGTGCGGCGCGCGAGTAGTGGTCGGTGATGCGGGCTAGTCTGAGTTTGACCGAAGTTCTCTCGGAACAGAGTTAGCGGGTTACCGCACCGGCCCCCAGGAATCCTTGCACACGATCTCTATTGATTCCCTTCGTTAGGTGCAACTTCCAGCCGTCGGCGTTTCTGAAAGCCGAGAACCACGCTTCGGCTTGCGCATTCTTGATCGTGTACACCATTACGCTCGCTCTAGCATTCACAATCGTATTGGAGCTGTACCACACAAACGTGCCTGACTTAGAAGAGTCTGCGATTCTGCGGTTGAGATTTTCCTCACTGCGTTGGCGCTGTTGCTTGTGAACTAGAACGGGCGAATCTGATTCGATATAGACATCATTCTGTTTGTGAAAATAGCTTTGGTTGATCACTCTTTTGGGTGAGAACGGAGGTAGCGTTAGGTTGTCTTGGCGGAACTCGTCTAGCGCATCCTCTCTGTTCATGAACGCAGGGAACTCAAACGGGACCACACCGATACCAGAAAATTTGAGCCATTTGTGAT
This sequence comes from uncultured Acidobacteriota bacterium, assembly GCA_963838265.1. Classification (GTDB taxonomy): domain Bacteria; phylum Acidobacteriota; class Terriglobia; order Acidiferrales; family UBA7541; genus Acidiferrum. Next base: position 184,911 of record CAWIQN010000009.1, on the reverse strand, counting down.
CGAACCAGTTGTCTATCGCTATGACATACAAATCGTCAGACTCGACCTCATCGAGGATTCCTTCGACGACACTCTTCAGGAGCCTGATGAATTCCAAGTTATCGTTCTTCGTTGGTTGGAGTTGAACAATCACATGAAGACCTTAGTCACGGGTAGATCGGTTCTCTATTGTAGATGAGGACGCGGAGCCTTGGCGACAGACATGATGTTGGCCTCCGTTGATTGAATCTACGTGGTGTCCGCGCCAGGGAAAGCGGCGTCAAGCCGCCGCACTCCAAATTTTTCTAGGTAGTTCGCCAACTCCAGTGAAGCGATTGCCATTTCCGCATCCAGGATGGACAGGCGGTCGCGGCGCCAATTGAAACACCACAGCGTTGGCACGGCCACAAGAATTCCTGCGGCGGTGCAGACCAAGGCTTCGGCGATGCTGTTCGTGGTCATGGCGATCCATGTTGCGTGCGAGCCGATAAAGCCGCGAAACGAATCGAGAATTCCGATGATGGAACCGAAAAAACCTACGAGAGGGGCTGTTGTTGCAATCGTTCCGAGTAGGTTCAATCCTCGTCGCAACTGGTCGTGCACGGAGTTTGTTTCGATACGCGCTGCTCGCTTTCCAATGTCTATGGACCGTTCGACCGAGACGCACGTGCAGGCGCTGCGGAACGCACGGAGTCCGCTGGCGAATACCGTTGCGACGTGGCTTTGTTTTCGTCCTGCGGCCAAGGCGAGTACAGCATCGCAATCGTCATGCTCAAGGAGGCCTGCCGCGACCTTGAGAAAATTCCGCGATTGCCGAATTGCGACGGAATAAATCCAAACGCGCTCGATGCCCTCCAAGAGGGTCCACAAGAACATGGAAAGTAGAACTAGCAAGCTAGATTCCGCCAGTGGGCTGACGCTCCGCCACACCTCCCAGAGAAAAGACCAACCGTCATACGTTGGGGTCACACGTCCGCCTTGCTATCTAAGACACCAGAGTTCTGCGTCTAGTTCCCAGGAGCGATGGTGGACCATTTTGTCTCTGGCACTCGCGAGAGGGCGTCGCCAACATCTTGTGACGGGGTGCGCGATGGAGATTCGGATACGTGTGGCAAGCGCGGAAGATCTGGAACATGTAGTGCGGCACCGGCGCGCGATGTTTGAAGAGATGGGGTTCCGCGATGCGGCGGTGCTCGACGGAGTTAACGAGGTGTCACGGGAGTATTTCAGCGAAGGCTTGCGGAGTGGTGGGTACCGCGCCTGGCTGGCGGAAGATTTGAGCGGGCAGGTGGTGGGCGGTGGCGGGATCGTGATTGCGGATTGGCCGGGTTATCCGGGGGAGCGCCGTGCGGAGCGCGCCTGGATTCTTAACATGTATACGGAGCCGGAGGCGCAGCGGTGTGGGGTGGCGAAACGGCTGCTGGAGGTAATGATCGAGTGGTGCCGGTCGCAGGGATTTAGGGCCGTTTCACTGCACGCCAGCGCTGTGGGCCGCCCGTTGTATGAAACGTTTGGTTTCCAGCCAACGAATGAGATGAAGCTTAAGCTGTGACGTTTCGTTCTTGGCGAGCGTGGTTCAGCTTGGGACTCGAATACCGCCGTGCGCCGCGGTTCCGGCGGATGTTACGCGGTTCGAGCTTCTTGCATAGAGACGATTGATTCTCGGCTGGATGAACCAAACTCCGATTACCGGGAAGGAGAGAATGAGGAAGAATTCAACTATATAGTCAAAGAACGAAGTGACATTGCCGGTCTCTGCTAGCTCCAAGGCCTTGGCAACTAGATTTACCACGTAGATTCCGCAGACCCACTCCAATAGATGTGCCCCGGCTTTCATCGAAAACACGGATGAAGAGGTGTCGAGGACAAAGCCCGGCACAAAAAACGCATAAATCACCGAGGCCGACAGCGCCAATCGAAAGATCATTAGGTTGAATCTGGAGGATAGCGGAAGGAGCGAGTTTAGGAAAGAGCCCGCGGCCTCGAACCAGATCGCTACTACCAGCATGTCTAACGCAGACATGGCCCCAAGCACGAGAGCAGAGGACCCGTTCGTCGCTCGCAGAACCAACCCTTCCACCAGATACGTGCCAGCGAAAAAAAGGAAAAGCTGCCAGGGTTTGGCCTGCAGAAACCATCTGGTAAGTGCGTTCATTTTCACCCCGCGCCCGTTTGCAGTGCATGTATATCACATTCCGTCGGCCTCGTAGTCGATTAGTTGAATTACCGGTAGGGCTATAATGGCAAAAGTATTATTTCGATCGGAGTTCCGCAAGATTCAGTCGGTTTCAGAGGTCGGGTGCGCCGTGGACGCGCATGGTGCGTGGCTTGAATTCGGCGCGGAGAGCCAGCGAGTTGCCGCGGTCGGGACGGGGGGGCTTGGCGGACGCTTTGCAGTGGAAGATGACGCGGTCGGATTCCGGATCGATGGTGGCGCGACCGTCGATTAGGCGGGGGAAATGAAACTCGATGTGCGGTTTTTCTTGCGCGGAGCCTTCGACGACGACGGCGCTTTCGAGGTCGAGCGTGGTGCCGCTAGCTAATTCCAGGAACACGGTGTCGCGCAAATTTTCCTTGGCATCCGTTAGAATGCGCAGCGCTTCGCTTGCGTCGATGACGAGAACGTAGTCTGGAAGATCGTCGGCGCGCAGCGGTTCTGCGGGCAACGCGGGATTGCTCAGTTGGTGGAGGCGCTGTTGCGCCAGGCGAACGGTTTTCGAGGACCACCAAATTACGGGAACTTTAGGTTGCGGTTTGCTGCGACTGAGTTGAATACCGGGAATCTGATTAGCGTTGTCGGAATTTACGGGCGCGTCGGGCAGACGGGTCTGAGGATCTGTTTGATGCGCGGTAAATTCACGCTCCAGTTTGACCGTCGCTGGACTCCACGGAGAATCCAGCAATATCTTAGAAACATCCGACAAGTTCCAGTTTGCCGGCGGTTTGTCCCAAGGCGAGCCGCCGAGCGGAACCGGGAAGGCCAGCAAGGCAACGAGGATGAATCGCGTGATCATCGGCGTGATCATTAGCATGACCTCCGGTGTAGCGGAGTCTAGCGGGGGCCTACCAAGGGCAACTTGATGGATTCGATGCCAGCGGCGCACTTGAAGTTGTCGCGCAGGATCGTTAATTTCGCCAACCAAAAAAAAACTTCTAGTGTGCGGCGGGCGTGGTTGGAAGATTTGTTTCCAGATAGTCCGATAGCAAGGTGTAGAGATGGATGGTTGTGCCTTCGCCTTCGTTGATGGCGTGGGTGCGGTTGGGATATTCCATGAAGCTGAATTGCTTGCCGTCCTCAACGAGCTTGTTAATCAGGACTTGCGAGCCTTGGAAGTGCACGTTGTCGTCGCCAGTGCCGTGCACCAGGAGCAAATGCCCGTGCAGGCCTGACGCGAAGTTGATGGCGCTGCCGCGCTTGTAGCCTTCGGGATTTTGCTCTGGCAGGCCCAGGTAACGCTCCTGATAAATGGTGTCGTAGAGGCGCTGATCCGGGACGGGAGCAACGGCCATTCCTACTTTGTAGGTATCGGGGGAGCGGAACATGAGGTTCAAGGTGTTGGTGCCGCCGCCGCTCCAGCCCCAGACGGCGATGCGGGTGGAGTCGAGATAGGGCCGTTCCGCGCAAAGCTTTTTGATGGCTGCGGTTTGGTCTTCGGTGGCCAATGGACCGATGGAACCGTAGACGATTTTGCGCCACTCGCGGCCCTTGGGCGCCGGCGTGCCACGATTATCAAAGCTGACAACGATGTAGCCATCCTGCGCCAGCGCGCGATGAAAGAGCCCACCGCGTCCGTCCCAGTGATCGAGTACCGTTTGTGCCGCAGGCTCGCCGTAAACATTTACGAGCACCGGATATTTGCGCGCCGGGTCAAAATTCTTTGGGCGGATCATCCAGCCATCGAGGGTGACGCCGTTGCCGATGTCCACCTGAAAAAACTCGCTTTTGTTTTCGAGCAGAGGCTTAAGCTTTTCGCGCAGCGCGGAATTGTCTTCGATGACGCGCACCAAGCGGGCGTCTGGGAGGCTTACCAAGTCGAAGCGCCACGGGTCGTCGAAACGGCTGAAGGAGTGAAAGGCCCACGCGCCACTTGGGGCAATGTCATAAGTGTGGTACCCAACCTGGCTGGCCGGCGTGATGCGCACCGCGGGATTGTTGTTAGGACTGCCGCTAGAGCTGTTGGTCGAATTGTTGGTCGCAGCGAGGTCCACGCGATACAGATATTGCTGCGTAGCGTTTTGCGGCGAAGCGGTGAAGTAGAGTGCGTGTTGCGGCACGGCCACGCGGTCGATGTCGATGACGTCGAAAGCGCCGGGCGTCAATAATCTGGGAGCTGCATTATCGCGATTCACAAGGTAGGCGTGGCGCCAGCCGTCGCGCTCGCTCAACCACACGAAGGACTGGCCAAAGGGGCGGATTTCGTTTACATCGACCCAGGCTTTGTCTTCATCGCGAAAAATTCTTTTGGTTTTGGCGGTGGATACATCGGCGAGCAGAAGATCCGCGGTGTTCTGTAAGCGATTGAGCTGCTCGATCACTAATTCGCTAGAGTTTCCGGCCCACTCCATGCGGGCGATGTAATTGTTGCGGGGATCTCCCGGGACGTCCATCCATTTCGAATCGCCGGAGCGGACGTCCAGCACGCCAACGCTGACGGCAGAATTCGTGGTGCCGACTTTCGGATACGGAATCATCTTGATGGTGGGATAGACGGAATCGGTGTAGTCGATCAGCGGGTACTCGCCGACGCCGCTCGAATCGAAATGCCAGAAGGCGATGTGTTGGCCATCGGGACTCCAGCGGAAGGCATCGCGCAAGTCCAGCTCTTCCTCGTAGACCCAGTCCGAGGTACCGTTGATGATGGTGTGCGAGCCATCGTGGGTGAGTTGGCGGACACTGCCGTTCGGAACATCTTGCACAAATAAATTGTTGGCGCGCACAAAGGCGACCGACGCAGCATCTGGCGAGAACTTGGCGAACTGCATGGTGGAGGGTTCACCGGCGCCGCCCAGTTTCTCGAGAGCATTGGTTTGGAGATCGAGGAGCCAGTAGTCGCCGCGGGTATGCCGGCGCCACACGGGCTTGGAGTTGGTGAAAATCAGCAGGCGTTGGTGGTCTTTCGAGAACTCGTAACCTTCCACGGGGAGCGCCTGCTTTTGTCCGGCAGGAATGAGAGTTTTAGCGGAAACGAGAATCTCACGTTTGCCCGAAGCCGTGGTGTAGCGGACGATATCCTGCGCGCCGGGAACGGCTGGGGAGTCTTCCAAAACCGTATAGGCCGCGCCATCGTCGAGCCATTCGAATTGCGGCGGGGTCTTAACGGTGAAGGCGTGGTCGACGAAGATCTGGTGCAGCAAGTCTTGCAGGCCGGGCGAGGGCTCGGCGCACGCTGGGTTGGCGGTGAGAAATAAAGCTAAGAGACTTAACGTTAAGAGACTAGCGGGTTTACGGGAGATCATGGGCGTGGCGCAGAATATCACGAATCTTCCCTACTCTATGGCCCTACATGCGGAGCATGCACGGAAACCAAGTAATCGCGATTCGACTATTAGCTGCCGTCCACGTTCTATTCATACGGCTGTAACACAACGTGGGCTATAAACCTCCCGTCCTCCGACAAGAACTACCAGCTCTTATGCTTAAGGTTTGGCGAAGAAATCACGCAATGACAGGAGCGTCATGGCAACAGCAACGGCACCAGCAGCCCCACCACCATCAACCACCCCTCCACCTAGCCAACACTCGGTGCACGCGAAACTCTCCAAGGGGCCCGGAACTATTGGAATACTGATTTTTGGAGTGGTGCTGATCGTCGGGATCATTTATATCGGCATCAGCCTATCGCGCGACCTGAGTGGGATAAGCGGCCCCGTAATGCCGTACGTCCTCTTGGGAATAGCACTTTTTGTGGCTTTGGCTTTCGAATTTGTGAACGGTTTTCACGATACCGCCAACGCGGTAGCTACGGTCATTTACACGCACTCCCTCGACCCGCAGATTGCCGTTACCTGGTCGGGCTTTTGCAATTTCATCGGCGTAGTGCTGTCCTCTGGCGCGGTGGCGTTCGGAATCGTTTCGCTGCTACCGGTGGAGTTGATTCTGCAGGTGGGTAGCGGCGCGGGATTCGCGATGGTGTTTGCGCTGCTCGTCGCGGCGATTATCTGGAACTTGGGCACCTGGTGGCTGGGGCTCCCGGCGTCTAGCTCGCACACCATGATCGGTTCGATCATCGGCGTGGGTATTGCCAACCAGTTGATGCAGGCGCGCAGCGGAACCAGCGGCGTGGACTGGACGCAGGCCGGGAATATCGGCAAATCACTCGTGCTCTCCCCCATCGTCGGGTTTTTCGTCGCGGGATTGCTGCTGTTGGGGATGAAAGCCCTCATCAAGGACAAGCAATTGTATGAAGCGCCCAAGGGCAACGAACCTCCTCCGTGGTGGATTCGCGGCTTGCTGATCCTCACGTGTACCGGGGTGAGTTTTTTCCACGGTTCGAATGACGGACAAAAAGGCATGGGCCTGATCATGCTCATTCTTATCGGCACGGTGCCTACCACCTATGCGCTGAACCACGCGGTGACCGCATCGCAGACGCAGGACTTTATCGCGGTTTCCACGCAGGCCGCTGCGAGCCTCGATAAGTATGTGCAATCGAGCGCTTCCGTCGGAGATTCGCGCGAAGAGCTTACGGAATATATCCGCACCAAGGAATTCAAACCCAGCACCATGCTGGCGCTACGCGAGATGATCAACGGCATCGGCACGGAGCTGGCCATCTTCAAGGAGCTCTCCAAGGTTCCCAACGACAAGGTGCGCAACTTCCGCAACGACATGTATGTGGTGGGCGAATCCATCCGCTTGATGCTCAAGTCCGGAGTGCCCCCGCTTTCGGCGGCAGATGCGGCGATACTGAAGAATTACAAGTCGAATCATATCGATCACGCCACGCGGTTTATTCCCCTGTGGGTGAAAGTGGCCGTGGCGCTAGCTCTTGGACTGGGTACCATGGTCGGCTGGAGACGTATTGTGGTCACCGTGGGAGAAAAAATCGGCAAGAACCACCTGACGTACGCGCAGGGCGCGGCCGCCGAAATTACCGCCATGGCCACCATCGGCGCGGCGGACTTTTACGGGCTGCCGGTAAGTACCACGCACGTGCTGTCTTCCGGCGTCGCGGGAACAATGGCGGCGAACCATTCCGGAATTCAGATGTCGACGGTACGAAACCTGGCGCTGGCTTGGGTGCTGACGCTGCCCGTAGCGATGATGCTTTCGGGGTTTCTGTTCTATACGTTTACACACCTTTTTAAATAGTCCGATCGCAGGCCTCGTCAAATGAGCGCGGCTAAGCCAACCAACTAAAAGAGAACAAAAAGCGAAAAGTACTTGACTTTCGCTTTTTGTTCTCTATACTGGCCCACGGTAGAGGAAACGGGAAACGGGCGCATCGCTGGCTCCATTGCCGATTTCGGCTCTCACGAGCCGGCGGAGCGTCCGTTAAAACCCGTGCAACGCTTTTGCGGCCTCTGCGAGGAGCGGCCATGGACGCATCGATAGGAACCACCTACCCTGCCACACAGATTTCCCCGGATCGAGTTTCAGCACGAAAATTCCCTGAACGACTTAGCAGTCGAGCTGCTAGCCAGGTCGGAAGTGTTGCTAGTTTGGCTCAGCGGATGTCCCGTAAAGCTGCCAAGTGGCTGGCGAATCGGCGGGTGTGGTCGCCACGCGTCACGACGCCCTCGATTAGCTTTGAGACTCGGCTGACCAGTGAGCTCGAAGTCGTGCGGCGCGAAATGTTGGCGCGCACGGGCGTCGGCGTTGCCGTTGGCGCGGCGGCATCGCGGGTTGTGGCGAGGACGGCGTCGCGCTTGGTGGGAGCGGCGGCCGTGGTGGTTGTGCCACCGGGGCACGAGCGTGCCTTCCTGGCACCCCTGCCCCTGCGCCGACTGGATGGCGTGTCGGAGGCGGAATTGCGGGTTCTACGCGCCAGCGGCATGGTGACCATTGGGGAGTTACAGCGGGTACCGAAGGCGGCGCTGCAGGCGGAATTTGGTCAAACGGACGGGTTGCGGCTGTGGCGTGCGGCTCGCGGCTTGGACAGTGAATTTGTCACGGAGCACCGCGCTGGCGTCGCCGGCGAGCAAAACGCACACGCCGAGGCACGCTTGCTGAGCGGCTCGCTGCGCGCGCCCTGGCGCACCGGCCTTGTTGCGGCATGGGGATGGCCACGTACGGGCTTGCTCCGCAGACTGCGCCAGTGTGCTGGAGCGAGGTAGCACTCCCGACAACCGCGGCGGGAGCGTAGTTGCGAGAAAGGCCGAGACGGCAGCATACTCGCAACAATGGACGGAAAGACTAGTTGCGCGAAAGAACGAGTAGGACAGCGTGTGTTTCACGTTCGTACCGTGCGGGTTGCGGCACTGCTTTTCGTACTGCTGGCAGCTTTCTTTACGCTGCCCAGTGAACTTCGCGCCGACGAGATTCGCCTGAAAGACGGCAACAAGCTGTACGGCGTGATCGTAGCCTACGAAGACAACATGTTCAAAGTGCGCACGCCCTTCGGATATGTTTTGGTGGAGAAAGACAAGATAGCCGAGATCGTGCCATCGACAATCGGCGCGGTGGACTCGAAAGCGGACAACGAAGCTGCGGCAAAGAAGGATGCGGCAGCGACGGCAAAGCGCACACCGCACGCGAAACCCGCTGTGAACGCACCGGCAAACGCGGATGCTTCCACTGGCCCCGCGACAGATGCTCCGACCGAAGTGCCGGTAAGCGAGAAGACTCCTGATCCGGCGGTTGTTAAACGAGAGAAGACCTCGGCCATCCTTGCTAATCCCGCGGTGAAGCCCGAAGTGCCGGCGATGTCCGCGAAAAAGATTGCCGCGCCGGCGTTGCGGCCGGTAGCCGCAGCGGACGCCCCCGCGAACGGCCTAGCCAGTTCTGCCGCCCCGGCGGCGCCTCCCAAAGAAGTCGAAGTCAGCCCGGACGAGATTCGCGGCAATCTGTACATCAACCACGCCAACAATTTCCGTATTTACAAAGCGCCCAGTTGGAACCTGATTGAGGACGCGCGCAAGGCGCTGCCCAACGCGATTGTGGCCATGGGGACGTTCAACGAATCCACGTTGCTGGTGGTCGGCAAAGAGAAAAACAAGGAAGCGCTGGAGCCGGCGGCCGCGGCGGTAGAGCGTCGCGTGCGCGAAGTTTACGACAACTACCGGCAAATCTCGCGGCGAAGCACCACGGTTGGCGGTCTGCCGGGGATAGAGTTTCGCTATCGCGGCGTGGCGGATGACCACGATTGGTCCGGAACGCTTGTGGTGCTCATGCGTGGCGATGAAATTCTTACGATCCTGGGGATGACCTACGCGGACACCGACCTGATCCAAATTCAGGAAAACGTGATCGCGCGCTCGATTGCGAGCATAGATTTTTCTACCGGCAACCCTTCACCGAAAAAGTGAACGACCCTGCATAGTTGTGGACCCAACGTAAGAAGTAGCGGCCTGACCGAGCGTTTAGTCTTGTGAACGTTTCAGGGCTGCAGCGGCGAGGCTGGCGAGATCGGGAACCTCCAGGTCCGGTCGCTGCTCGGAGGCGAGAGCCGCAGAAGCCCGCACCGCGCCAATCCCGGGACGAGCGGACTTCCTGTTTACCCACACCGTCGAAATGCCCAGCGACCGCGCTGGCACCACGTCGTGATAGATACTCTGCCCAGCGTGCAGCAGGCCATCCGGAGAAATCTCCAGCGTGCGCAACGCCAGCTGAAAATTATTGAGAGACGGTTTGTAACTTCTGGCCTGCTGCGCGGTGATCACGGCGGTCAATTCCACGTCCAGATGCTTCCGCGTGGCCGCAAACAAATCGTCGTCAATATTCGAAATCACCACCAGCTTGTAGCGCTTCTGAAGCGCGCACAGCGCGGAGACCGTATCCGCAAAAGGAAGCCACACGGGGACGGACTCCGCTAGCGAACGGACTTCAGCGTCATTCACCGAAAAATGAAAGCGCTCTGCGAACGACCGCACCACCGATTGCAGCACGTCCCGGTAGCTTTGGTAAGGGCCGCTTTCCGCCTGCGCCTCAAATTCCCCGAAGAGTTCAAGAATGGCGGAGTCGGGAAGGTTTTGACCGTGATTGGTGAGCACCGCACGCAGAGCGGGCAGAATCCCCGACTCCCAATCAATGAGCGTGCCGTAGCAATCAAAGCTGATGGTGGTGAAGCGCGAGAAATCCATGGAGAGGGACTGGCTAGTGGCTTGCGGCTTCCGCGGTTTCGTGGGCTTTGCGATGTTCGCGGATCATGGCGATTAGCGTCTGCGCGGCGCGCGGCAGGCTGCGGTCGCGGCGATACACCAGACCGAGTTCGCGCCAGAGATCGACACCTTCCACGCTGATGAGCTTTACTTCGCCGGCTTTTACCTGATCGCGGGCGAAGCTCTCGCTAATTAACGAAACGCCAACGTCAGCGGCGACGAAGCGCTTGATCATGCCGATGCTCGGCAGCTCCATAGTGACTTGTATGCGCGAGCGATACGGGCGAAACAGTTTATCGAGCACCTGGCGCGTATAGCCGGTGCGCGGAAAAATCTGTGGCTGCGACGCCACATCATCCAGCGTAATCTTTCCGCGGTGCGCCAGCGGATTGCGAATGCTGACCATGAAGCGCATGCGGTCTTTGTAAATGTGATGCACTTTCAGATTGGGCGATTTGGTGGGCAGCGTGACGATACCCACGTCCACGGTGCCGTCTTCCACGCGTTGCAGGATTTTGTGGCTGAAATTGCGATAAATACTGACGTGCACCAGCGGATATTTGCGCTGAAAATCCGCGAAAATGTCCGGCAGCAAATACAGGCAAGTGGCTTCGTTGGCACCGAAGACCACGCGGCCCTGCACCACATCGCCGCGGTCCGCCACGCCCTGCACCGATTCGTCGCGCAGGCGCAGTAATTTTTCGGCGTATTCGAACAGCACTTCGCCGGCCGGGGTTAATTCGACGGACTTCGCTGAACGGTCCAGCAGCTTGGCGCGATAGGCTTGCTCGAGCTGGCGGATTTGTGCGCTGACCGCCGATTGTGAGCGGAAAACTTTCTGTCCGGCGCGCGAAAAGCTCTTAAGTTTTGCAACGTAAACGAATGTGGCGAGTTGGTCGAAATCCATGGGCAGAGTGCTCGGCGAAGATTATAGCGGATTCTGCCCGCCGAGTGGGCTGTGAATTGCGCTCCTTTCAAGTGTGCAACCGGTTCATCCGCGTTGCCAGATTAACGTGCAAAGTTGGCCTGCAAAGTCAGCCTACAAACGTCAAACATGCAAACCGGCGGAAGCCGCGGGAACGGGCCGCGCCGCGTCGTTGGTGGTCAACAGTATGACTGGCTCTGGCATCGCGTCCAGCAGCGGGCGCCAGGTGTCTTCGATGGAGCCTTGAAAGTGTATGGGCTGCACGCGCAGCAGGGGCAGACCGGAGCGCCGCGCCAGCAGCCGAGCCGCACAGGGGCTGTCCGTGAGGTGCACGTGCTTTTCGAGTACGCGGCGGAGCCAGGCATCTTCTTCGCCGCAGATATCGACGAGATTTACGAAGTCGCGATGCACCACTTCGTCCGCGCCTGCACGCAATACGTAAGCCAGGCCGCCGGTCATTCCGGAGCCAAAGTTCATGCCCATCGAGCCGAGGATCAGGGCGACGCCGCCGGTCATATATTCGCAACCGTGTTGGCCGAGGCCTTCAACGACCGCAAGCGCGCCGCTGTTGCGCACCGCGAAGCGCTCGCCCGCGCGTCCGGCAATATAAAGTTGGCCGGATGTGGCGCCATAAAGCACGGTATTTCCCGCGAGCACATCGCCGCGACGCGAGGCCGCCGATCCCGCCGAAATGCTAATCGTTCCGCCAGAAAGTCCTTTGCCGACGTAATCGTTGGCTTCCCCCGTGAGTTTCAGCGTGAGGCCCGCAGCCAGAAACGCGCCAAAACTCTGTCCCGCCGAGCCATGAAATTCGCGACTAATCTCCGTGGTGAAGCTTCCGCCTTTGCTACGGCGGCGCATCACTTCTCCGCTGATGCCCGCGCCCACGCTGCGATCGGAATTGCGGATGGGCTGCGATTCCGGTTCATGGCCGAGCGAACCGCTGAAGTGCCGGGAATCTTCGAGCGCGGCGGCGTGCACCGTCGGCGTTTGCTGCGGCGCCACCCTGCCGAAAGCCGAGATGGGCACGACCATCAGCGGGTCCATTCCAGAGCGCGCGGAAAGCCGATCGTACCAACCGGTTAGTTCGCTGAGCGAACGCACACCGAGTTGCGCCAGGCGCACGCGGATTTCGTCGGCAAGCGCACAGAAATAGGCGACTACCATTTCCGGCTTGCCTTTGAAACGCGCGCGCAGCGTTTCGTCCTGCGTAGCGATGCCCACCGGGCACGTGTTCAAATGGCATTGCCGCGCCATCACGCAACCGATGGCCAGTAGCGACGCCGTGCCGAAGCCAAATTCGTCGGCGCCCAGAATCGCGCCCAGAATAATATCGCGTGAAAATTTGAGGCCTCCGTCCACGCGGAGAGAGAGACGTGAACGGAGACCTGCGCGAACCAGCGTGTCGTGAGCTTCGCGCAAACCGATTTCCCACGGAAGACCGGTGTTTTTGATCGATGTGAGCGGCGAAGAACCGGTGCCACCGTTGTGGCCGCTGATGGTGATTACATCGGCGCCGGCTTTGGCTACACCGGCGGCAATGATGCCGACTCCCGAGCCGGAAACGAGTTTCACGCCAATGCGCGCGCGGGGATTTACGGCGCGCAAATCGTGAATCAACTGTGCCAGATCCTCAATGCTGTAAATGTCGTGGTGCGGCGGCGGAGAAATCAGCGGTGTGCCAGGCGTAGCGTGGCGAATGCGCGCGATGTACGCGGTGACTTTTTTGGCCGGGAGCTGGCCGCCTTCGCCTGGCTTCGAACCTTGGGCCATTTTTATTTCGAGTTCCTCGGCGTGCACCAGATAGTCCGCGGTAACGCCAAATCGCCCGGAAGCCACCTGCTTGATCTTGTTAGCCGCGTGCGGCTCGTGATGATAAACCTCGGGGTCTTCCCCGCCCTCTCCGGTATTGCTGCGCGCTCCGATAGAATTCATGGCCTCGGCGAGGGTGCGGTGCGCTTCCGCGCCAAGAGATCCGAGAGACATCGCTTGCGTGCTAAAGCGCCGCAGAATAGCGTCGCTCGGTTCCACTTCCTCGAGCGGCACCGGGGCATCGGGCGGAGTTTCCAGCAAGTCGCGCAGGAAAATGGAGCCTTGGCCTTCGGCCAGCTCTTCGAAGGCAGAAAACTTTTTGGCTTCGGGCGCCTTCACAAATGCATGCAAGCGCCGCAGCACCTCCGGCGAATTGGCGTGCAACTCCGCGCCTTTGCGAAAGCGATAGAGGCCGGAGTCCGCTAAATCGTCCGAACTTTCCTTAAACGCACCTGTGTGCATGTGCAGATAATCGCCCAGCAAATCGTCGAGCGATTTCTGGCCGGGAAAATCCGCTGCGTCTTCGAAGAAATCGTCGCAGACGTCCTGCGAAAGGCCAATAATTTCAAACAGGTGACTGTTGCGATAGCTGGCCAGCGTGGAGACGCCCATTCGTGCCAACACCTTGCGCAATCCGGCGTTGATGGCCGTGCGAACGGCTTCCACGGCATGCGGCTCTTGCGCCAATACTTCCGGCGCGCCGGCAAATTGCAACGCCAGGTTGGGCACCACGGCGCTGGCGCCGCTGGCGACCAGCAAGGCCACATGATGCGTATCGAAAACTTGCGCCGATTCCACAATCAGTGGAACGTCCCACCACCCCCGTCGTACCATCGACTTCCACACCGCCGCCGTCGCCAGCAGCGCTGGTATCGGCGCGCGCTCCGCGCTGATCGCGCGATCGGAAAGGAGGAGGAGCCCCGGACGCACACCACTACTCAGAGGGGTAGTAAAGAGCTGAGTAACAGCGTGGCGCGCACCCGGAACTCCCATGGCGGCAGGAAAGGTCAAATCGATTTGTTGCACGGGACCAAACTCGGTCCCAAATTTGGAAATCAGCGCGGCCAGTTCTGTCGCATTGATTACTGGCCCCGGCAACGTCACGCCTTCGCGAAGATACACGTCCAGCGACATCACGTGCGATTCACGCAGAGGATCAATCGGCGGATTGGTGACCTGCGCGAAACGCTGTTTGCAGTAATCCCAGAGCGTCCGCGACAACGTGGAAAGGAAGGCCGGCGGAGCGTCGTCGCCCATGCTCCAGTCGGCTTCCTTTCCGTGCGTAAGCGAAGAAAATAGAAATTTGAATTGATCGTCGGTCCAGCCTGCAGCAGTGGCGACGCGCTTCGCATGCAAAAACGGTGCCCCTGCCGGCGTCATTTCGCTGGGCGCGGGAATCGCGGCAGGAATAGCGTTGGGCAACGGCGCGGACGCGGTAAGCTCGCCGTGTTTTTCCGCCAGCCGTTTCAGAATATCGCGCCAGCGTAGAAAAATTCCCTGTTCCGGATTGGCAAGAATCATCTCGCCCGGACCAAGCTTCTGCCGCTCGGCGATATTCGATTCTTCCACATCGATCAAGCCGGTTTCCGATCCGGCCATAATCAATCCATCATGCGTTACGGTGTAGCGCAGCGGCCGCAATCCATTGCGATCCAGCTTCGCACCTACGTATCCCGCGCCGTAGAAAACCAGCGCCGCGGGTCCGTCCCAGGGCTCGCCATCACGCGAACGCGCTCGCAAGGCCGCGCGAACATCCCGCGAAAGATGCGGATCCTTCTCAAACGCCGGCGGCACCAGCGCCAGCATCGCCGCGGCCGGCGTGTAGCCTTCCAGCAATTTCAACTCAAACGCATTATCGAAACTCGCAGAATCGCTGACGCCTTGTTCCAGCGCAGAAAACCAATCATCCACGCCAAGCCGCGCGCGCAACTCATTCTCGCGGGCGCGCGTCCATCGTCGATTGGATAGAATGGTGTTAATCTCGCCGTTGTGCGCTACATGACGAAACGGCTGCGCCAGATCCCACGAAGGTTGCGTGTTGGTGGAATACCTTTGGTGAAAAACGGCGAAGGTCGCCGTGAAACTCGGGTCGCGAAGATCTTCGTAAAATTGCGGAAATTGCCAAGGCGTCAGCAAGCCTTTGTAGACCACCGATTGCGACGAGAGCGAACAGATGTAACACCGTGGCGGTAACAGCGGCTCGGCACGCTTACGCAGCAACGCCAACTGCCGCTCGAAATCCGCGCCGGGCTTTTCTGCCTCCACATAAAACTGCCAAATCTCCGGCATGCTTTCGCGCGCTCGCGCACCCAGCGTCGAGGGATTGACGGGCACGCGCCGCCAGGCCACAATCTCCAGCTCTTGCGCTTCGGCAGCTGCATGAATGGCGGAACGCGCCTGCAATGAAAATGGCACTGCGAGAAACGCAAAACCCAAGCCAAAAGCTTCCGGCAGCTGCACGCCTTCTTCCAGGGCGCGCGCGCGGAAAAACTCCTTCGGCAGCGACGTCAGCAGCCCGGCTCCGTCCCCACTGGCGCCGTCGGCGTCCACACCCCCGCGATGCGTCAGCCGCTCAAGAGCGGTCAGCGCAAATTCCACAATATCGTGCGCCGGGGCAGCGCCCAGGCGCGCCACGAACCCGGTGCCGCACGCATCGTGATCAGGGTGCCCCCAATTGGGATGCCGACACATACTCGGTTATAGAGGCACGGGCGCGCCTAAGTACAACGCAGAATTTCAATTTGCCGAATTGGTTTTCTGATGGAGGTATAAAAGCGTGCAACAGTTCAAAACTTGGTTACTTCGCTGAAGTTAAACTCGCGAATCTTCATTGCCGGCATGACCATTTCAAAGGCCTCTTCGCCGCTGGCGCGAATCGCCGGGCCCAGCATTTCCACGTTGCGTAAGGCTTCGAGAATGGACTGATTGAAGCGAAAATTACGCACCGCCGAAGTAACCTTCCCCTTTTCTACCAGGAATAGCCCGTCGCGCGTCATTCCGGTCATGATCTTTTCGTATGGGTCGACCTCGCGAATGTACCAGATCCGCGTCACCAGCAACCCGCGGTCCGTGGACGCGATCATTTTCTCGAGCGACGAATCTCCTCCGGAAAAAACCAGATTCATCGGCGCTTCGCCGTATTCATTGGGCAGCATGAACCCGTGACCGGTCGCCGATTTGCGCGCGTCTTTCGCCGCCCGCCGCGAATAGACCAGGTTCTTCGGCACCCCACGATCCACCAGCAAGACTTTCTGCCGTGGGATTCCTTCGCCGTCATACGGCGCACCCAGCTGCAGCGGGTGATAGACATCGTCGACAATCGTAATATTCTTGCCGAACAGCGGTTTCCCCATTCGTTCATTCAGGCAGGAACGTTTGTCCGCCACCGCAGTGGCGGCGAAATCGTAAAAAAGAAAACCGACTAGATCGAGGGCCGCCGCCGGCTCCAGAATGACAGCGTACTTTCCGGTAGGTATTTCCTTGGCGTCGACCGCCAAATGCGCTTTTTCGCTAGCGCGCGCCGCAAGCTGTTGCGGATCGAATTGCCGCACGTCGCCGGCGTTGGCCTTGGCCCAGCTTGCCGCCGGAGCTTCCTGCATGGTGATGGAAAATTCCGCGTGCGTCTCGCGATAGGCTGCCAGCAGTCCGCGCGAGTTGCCCATGACAGTCTGCGATTGACCCGTGGAAAAAATCCCGGCGGCGACTTGCCCACGTTTCACCGCCAATTCACACGCTCGGCGTACGGCTCGCGCGCGATCTTCGGGAGTGACCGCGGCGGTTTGTTTTGAGAAACGCTGCACGGCGTGATAACTTTGCTTGCCCGGCAGCGCGAGCAGTTGCTTATCCGCCGGCTGACTCGCCGCCAGTGCTAGCGCCGACTCCACGGCCGCGCGCAGCGAATTGTCGTCAAGACGATTCGTCGTGACTCGCGCGGTGCGCCCCTCCGCAACCGTTCTTATCGAAACGGTTATGCCATTTTCCGAAACGTTTTGATGGATGGCGTTGTTCGCAAAACGCGTGAGATCGTCGAGCACCTCGTCAACATGTACTTCCGCGTCTTCCGCGCCCGCCAATTTTGCAACGCGCAAGACGTCGTAAATTATGCCGTGCAATCGGCGGGCGTCCGACAAGGCTGCAGCCGACGCCTTCGAGTGTGCCGTGCCGGTCTTGCGGGCTTTTCGCGCGACGCTCATTGTTCGGAAAATGCCGTCCCAATCTGCACATCGCGAAAGCGCGCTGGAGACGCTCCGTGCCCGGTTCCCATAGTCTGCATCGGCTGCCCTTTGCCGCAGTTCGGGGTGCCCCACAAAGTCCAATGCTTCGCCGAACAAATCGCATCGCAGGAATTCCAAAACTCTGTGGTAATCCCTCCGTAACTGGGATTTTTCAGCATGCGCACTTTCTTCCCGCCTTTGATTTCCCAGCCAATCTCCGTGGAAAACTGGAATTGATAGCGCCGATCATCGATGGACCAGGATTTGTTGGTCTCCATGAAAATACCGTCGTCCGTGTCGCTGATCAGATCTTCTTGTTCCCAGGTGCCCGGCCGCAGGCTCACGTTCGTCATGCGAATAATTGGCAGGCGGTTCCAACTTTCCGTGCGCATGGTGCCGGAAGAGCGCTGCAAACCGATCAGCTTCGCAGTCTCGCGATTCGATAAATACCCGCGAAATTGACCATCCTTAATAATGTCGGTGCACTGCGCGGGCACCCCCTCGTCATCGTAGGCAAAACTCCCAAGTCCCGGCCCGTGTTCGATGCGCGCATCGGCGACCACATTCACGATGTCCGAGCCATAACGCAGATGATTCAGTTTCTCCAGCGTGAGAAAGCTCGTCCCCGCGAAATTGGCTTCTTCTCCCAGCACGCGATCCAATTCGATGGGATGTCCAACCGATTCGTGAATCTGCAATCCCAACTGACTGCCTCCGAGAATCAGCGTCCCAGTTTTCTGTGGACACTGCGCCGCCGAATGCAGCGCCGCCGCCTCTTCCGCGATGATCGGCGCGTGCTGCAACAGATTTAGCGACTCGATCAGCTCGTACCCCGCCAGCGCGTGCTGCCCGCCAAAACTATTTGGATAAGAACGCTTCTGAATCTCGTCGCCCTGAAATGCCGTGGCCACGATCCCGCAACCGGAAATCACTTTTCTCTGATGAATGCGCGAGCCGATGCTCGAGGCAAACCACGAATCGATTTTGCGAAATTGCATGTCCGTCTCGGTGAGCGTCACGCCTTTAACGCGACGCATCTCCGCGTCGGCGGCCAGCAGCAACGCCAGTTGCGACTCCAGCGGTATCTCAAACGGATCCTTGCGAAACGGACTCTGCCAGCTATCGATAAACGGCTGTTCGTCCACCATCGTCACATCGCGCCGTTTCGCCAGCGCGGAAGCCTTGGCGATCGACACCGCATGCGCCGCGCAAGTCGCGACACCGTCGCGCGTCAGCCGATCCGTCGACGCAAATCCCCACGCGCCATTCGCCAGCACGCGAATCCCCAGCCCAATCGATTCGGTCTGCATCAACGTGCCAATTTGCCCATTCTTCGTGGTCAAATCGCGCTGCCGCAAATGCATCACGCGCACGTCAGCGTAGGTTGCGCCACGCAGCTTTGCTATGTCGAGAGAATGCGCCGCCAAATCCCACATGATCTTAGTAGCACAGGCACTCTTGCCTGCGCGCGATTGCCCCAATCGAAACCAAAATATCCGCTAAATCTCAGTTGTCATTGTACCGCAGACTCTGATTCTCTTTAGATTGTGCCATCCACAAAAAAAGGGCGCAGCAAGCTGCGCCCTTTTGGCGATTCCAAGATGGTATGTGCAGCTAAAGAACTACGTGCCCTCTTGCCACGACGCCAGATAATGCACCTGCTCCGGCGTCAGCTTATCGAGATGATGGCCCATGGATTCCAGCTTCAGCCGCGCAATTTCCTTATCCAAGTCTTCTGGAACCACATACACCTGCGGCTTCAGATTCTTGTAATTCGCGCGCAAGTATTCCGCCGAAAGCGCCTGGTTCGCAAAGCTCATGTCCATCACCGAAGCTGGATGCCCTTCCGCGGTAGCCAAATTCACCAGACGCCCTTCGCCCAGCAAATACACCTTGCGCCCTCCGGACAAAACATACTCATCCACCAGCGGCCGCACTTCACGCTTCCCGCTGGATAGTTTCTCCAGCGCCGGAATATCGATTTCAACGTTGAAGTGTCCGGAGTTGCAAACAATCGCGCCGCCTTTCATTTTTTCAAAATGCTCGGCGCGAATCACGCTCTTGTTCCCGGTCACGGTGATGTAAATGTCGCCTTCTTTCACCGCTTGTTCCATCGGCATCACGCGGAAGCCGTCCATCACCGCTTCAATGCCCTTCACCGGATCGATTTCCGTAACGATCACATCCGCGCCCAAGCCCTTCGCGCGCATCGCCACGCCGCGGCCGCACCAGCCGTACCCGGCCACCACCACTTTCAATCCCGCAATCAACACGTTCGTTGCGCGAATCACGCCGTCAATCGTCGATTGCCCCGTGCCGTAGCGATTGTCAAAAAAATGCTTGGTCATCGCATCGTTCACCGCGATGATCGGATACTTCAGCGTCCCGTCCTTGGCCATCGCGCGCAAACGAATTACGCCGGTGGTCGTTTCTTCGGTCCCGGCGAGCACCTCCGAAACCAGATCCGTGCGCTTGGTCAGCAACATCGTCACCAGGTCCGCGCCATCATCCATCGTGAATTGCGGCTTGTGGTCCAGCGCCGCGCGCAAATGCGTGTAATACGTCTCGTTGTCCTCGCCCTTAATCGCGTACGTCGGAATGTTGTAGTCGCGATTCAGCGAAGCCGCCACTTCGTCCTGTGTCGAAAGCGGGTTTGAAGCGCACAACACCGCGTCCGCGCCGCCGTCACGCAAGGCAATCATCAAATTCGCCGTCTCGCTGGTGACGTGCAAACACGCCGAAACGCGCAATCCCTTCAGCGGCTGCTCTTTCACGAAACGCTTACGAATCGATTCGAGCACCGGCATCTGCTGCCCCGCCCACTCAATCTTGCGTTTGCCGGCATCCGCCAGCGCGATATCTTTCACATCACCTTTTTTCATTTCCACGGTCGGCATTTGGCTAGCTCCTCAATTTCCCCAACAAGATTCAACTGGATATTTCTGTAGCGCAGCAGCTCCGCACAAAAACGAATGGCCCTAGTCTATGAAAACAGCGACTGACAACCGCCGGGACGAGAGGGCAACCCGGCCGCGACAACTACCGCCGCGCTCCAACTTCCGCGGCCGCTGTCTGTGCCGGCGCGCCCAGTCCGGCAGCCTTGCGCAAGGCGTCCGCGCGGTCCGTGCGTTCCCAGGTAAAGCCGGGGCCGCTGCGTCCAAAATGTCCATAAGCAGCGGTCGGCTTGTAAATTGGCCGGCGCAAGTCCAACGCCTCAATAATTCCCTTGGGAGTCAGCAGGAAAAATTCCCGCACCAAGGCCGTGATGCGCTCTTCGTCCACGGTAGCGGTCCCAAACGTGTCCACCATCACGGACACCGGCTCCGCCACGCCGATCGCGTACGCCAGTTGCACTTCCGCCTTGGTCGCCAAACCCGCAGACACCACATTCTTCGCAATATACCGCGCCATATAGCACGCCGAGCGGTCCACCTTCGAAGGATCCTTACCAGAAAACGCCCCGCCGCCGTGCCGCGAATATCCGCCGTAGGTATCCACGATAATCTTGCGCCCGGTCAACCCGGCATCGCCCATCGGCCCGCCGATTACAAAGCGCCCCGTAGGATTGATGTGATATTTCGTCTTGGCGTCCAGCATCTTGGCGGGAACGATCGGCTTGATCACGTGCTCCATGATCGCGTCGCGCAAATCCGCGTTTGAAACCTTCTCACTGTGCTGCGTGGAAATTACCACGGTATCCACGCGCACCGGTCGCCCGGCCTTGTATTCAATACTGACTTGGGATTTTCCATCAGGCCGCAAAAAATCTACGGTCTTGCTCTTGCGAACTTCCGAGAGGCGTTGCGTCAAGCGATGCGCCAATTGAATCGGCATGGGCATCAACTCTTCCGTCTCGTTGCAGGCAAACCCAAACATCAATCCCTGGTCGCCCGCTCCGCCGGTATCCACGCCCATGGCAATGTCCGGCGACTGCCGCTTCACCGTGCACATCACCGCGCAGGTGTAGCCATCGTAGCCGTAGGTCGCGTCGTCGTACCCGACGCCGCGAATCGTATCGCGCACCAACTCGTCGTATTCCACGTGTGCGCTAGTGGTGATTTCGCCCGCCACCACCGCCAATCCCGTGGTCACCAAAGTTTCGCAAGCCACGCGACCCTTCGGGTCCTGCTTCATCACCTCATCCAGCACCGCATCCGATATCTGATCCGCAATCTTATCCGGGTGACCTTCCGTCACCGACTCCGACGTAAATAGAAAATTCCTTAGTGCTTCGCTCAAGTCGAACGCTCCTCTGGGGTTGCCCGCCGGCTGCATTCCGGCGCCTTCGTAGTGGCGAATCTTTAGATTCGCATCCTAGCCTCGGCGCAAAAAAATCGCAGTCCACGCAAACATGCCCGTGCACAGTTCGTTTAGATAGTCCCAGCCTCGGGACGCAATTCCACACTAAATACCAAGCATTTAACCTTCCAAGCCTACCATCGCCCGCGCTCCCGAAACAACGCATTGAAGCGGATGGAGTTATCCGCAGGTCGAGCGGCGCCTATCGCCCAGCGAATGGAGATCCCTTATCCCGTTGTGCCCATCTCTACCGCTGTCCGCGGCCCTGCCCCGCTCGTCACTTCCCCAAATGCCGATCGAAAAATCCCGCCATCAACCGGTCCGCCTCCTTCGACTCCGGCAATCCCGGGTTGTTCCAGAACGCATGCGGCAGCGCCTCGAACACCACCAATTGCGCATCCACTCCCGCCCGCAAATACGCGCGATGCAATATCGTCGTTCCGCTCAGCAGCAAATCCCGCCCGCTGGTAATAAACAGCGTCGGCGGAAATCCCGTCAAATCCGCGTACACCGGAGACAGCACCCGATCCTTCAGTCCCGTTGTCCCGGTGTAGTACGCCAATTCGTGCATGTCCGTCTTGGGCGGATCCAGGTGTCCGGCAAATCCGTTTAACGCAAACAATGCAATCGAATCTCCGTCTTGGCTAAAATCCCCCATCCCGGAAAAAACTCCCGTCGCACCCGGCAGCGGCAATTTCATCTGCTGCAGCTTCACTGTAACTTCCGCCGTCAAAATCGCTCCCGCGGACGTTCCGTAAATTCCGATGTTCCCCGGTTTGTAGGTCTTCAGCAGTTCTTGGTACACCGCCACCGCATCATCCAGCCCCGCTGGATAAGGATGCTCCGGCGCCAACCGATACAGCACCGCGACCACCTTCGTCCCTGTCAAATTCGCTATCGGAATCGATTCCGTCAGAGATCCCGAGTCCGAATTGAATCCTCCACCATGCAAATTGATCAACACCCGATTGCGCTTCTCCGGCGCCAGACTAATCGGCGTTACCACGCGCACCGGCACACCCGCAATCGTGTCCGCCGTCACGTTCGCCGGATAAATCTTCTTGGACGCCTCGCCCGCCCCCGCCTGCCACTTGTCCGTCCCCACGCGCCGCTGCTCCAGCGTCTGCGCCACCGCCGCATCCGACACCACCCGCGCCAGCACCTTCTGCGCCTCC
This sequence comes from uncultured Acidobacteriota bacterium, assembly GCA_963838265.1. Classification (GTDB taxonomy): domain Bacteria; phylum Acidobacteriota; class Terriglobia; order Acidiferrales; family UBA7541; genus Acidiferrum. The sequence goes on along the minus strand of CAWIQN010000009.1, from coordinate 162,247 downwards.
GGACTAACCGTCGTCGGCACCGGCACCACCCGTGTAACGTAGGCCGTCCCGTCCGCCGCAATCCTGCTCGTATCCGCCATCGGCGCATCACCACATGCAGGCGTCTGCGCCACTCCCCGCCCTGCAATCACCAGTCCCACGACAACGCCAATGATCAACCGTGTCCGGCATGCACCCATGCGAATTCCTCCTTCACATCCGTTCAACGCGAAACAATATCACTGGCCAGGTCATTGCGTCCCATCGTGTTGAGCGTCCTTGCGATTCAGATGTATCGTAGTTTCCTCATCTCCCGTAAACGGCCGGAGGAGCATTGCCAGCAAAGCTTGTGTCGGTCAACGTCGGTCTCCCGCGCGATATAACCTGGCGCGGCCAGATCGTCCACACAGGCATCTGGAAAAACTCAACGCCAGGCCGCGTCATGGCCCGCGAGCTCAACCTCGACGGCGACGGTCAGGGAGATTTGGCCGGCCACGGCGGCTTGCATCGCGCCGTCATGGTCTATCAGCTGGATTCCTACCAATACTGGCAGCGCGAACTCGGCCGCAACAATTTCTTGTACGGACATTTCGGTGAAAACTTTACCGTCGATGGTCTGCCTGACGCCGCAGTGTGCATCGGCGACCGCTATCGCATTGGTTCCGCGTTGTTCGAAGTTTCACAGCCCCGGGTCACCTGCTACCGCGTCGGCATCCGCACAGACGACCCGCAGATGGCCGCCAAATTAGTCGCTCATCATCGCCCGGGCTTTTACTTCCGCGTGCTGGAAGAGGGTGAAGTAGGCGCGGGAGACGAAATTATCAAAGTCGCCGACGGGCCGGAGCACCTGAGCATCGCCGAGGTCGACGCCATGCTCTATCTGCGCGGCCGCACTCGCGAACAATTAGAACGCGCGTTGCACATTCCGTCATTGAGCGAAGGGTGGAAAAGTTCGTTTCGAGCGCTTCTGCAAAAAGAGGTAAAGGGATCTGCAACGCAAGGAAATGCCGGACTTGCGCCAAGCGGTCCGCCGCCCGCCTGGCCAGGATTTCGCGCCCTGCGTGTCTCACGCATCGCCCGAGAGAGCAGCAGCGTCACCTCTCTAGAACTAGCGCCGAGCGATGAGCGCCCTCTCGTCGCCGCGCTTCCCGGCCAGTTTATCGTTTTGCGCATAAAAACTGAGCCTGACGGCCCAACCGTGTTGCGCAACTACTCGCTCTCCGATTTGCCGGCCACCGACCACTATCGCGTCAGCGTCAAGCAAGAGACGAACGGGGTGGCTAGCACCTACCTGCACAATAAAGTCGCCGTTGGAGATTTGCTGGATGTGGCGGCTCCGCGAGGCAGTTTCACGTTGCAGCCTGGCGACAAACCCGTCGTCCTCCTCAGCGCCGGCGTAGGCGCGACTCCGGTTCTGGCCATGCTGCACGCGCTCGCCAACGATGTCTCCCCGCGCGAAGTCTGGTGGTTATTCGGCGCGCGCAATCGCGAGGACCATCCCTTCGCGGAAGAATCGCGCAATTTGCTCGAGCGTCTGCCCAATAGCAAGAGCTACGTCTGGTACAGTCGCCCAACTCCCCAAGATCGTCCCGGCGCAGACTTCAATGCCTCAGGACGTATCGCCATCGATGCACTCGAAAAGATTGCCGTGCCTCGCGATGCCGATTTCTATCTGTGTGGCCCCGCAGCGTTCTTGCAGGACTTGACCTCCGGACTCGCAACTCTCGGAGTGTCAAACGACCGCGTCCACGCGGAGATTTTTGGCGCGGAAAAACCCATCACCCCCGGCATCGCCGCAACCCCGCACCCACCGCCTCACCCGCCCGAAGGCCCCGTCGGACCCGGCCCGCACGTATCCTTCGCACGCAGCGGCCTCAACGTCTCTTGGGACCCCAAATTCCCAAGCCTTCTCGAACTCGCCGAAGCCTGCGACGTCCCAGTGCGCTGGGCCTGCCGCACCGGCGTCTGCCACACCTGCGAAAGCGGATTAATCTCCGGCGCCGTCACCTACCAGCCCGAACCGCTAGAGCCTTCCGCCCCGGGCAACCTACTCATCTGTTGCTCCCAACCGCTAGGCGACGTAGTAATTGATCTGTGATTAAAGCGATCAGCTCTACTTCCAGCCTCGACGTTGTCCATCCTCGAACCTGAACCTCACCATCTTCTTCAACTCCATCCGCTCCGCGCGTTTCTTCGTATACTTCTAATCGTGAGCAGCCACCCCACCACCCACATGCAGTGCATGGAAGTCTGGGGCGGCAGCCAACTCACCTCCCGCAGCGTGGCCCTCGGCGGACTCGACGCCTCCGTCTTCAGCAAGCCGTACGGCGCAGCGCAACGCGGCGGCGACGTCTACTACGCCTCCAGTTGCGCCACCGGACGCATCACCCGCCTGCTGCTCGCCGACGTCTCCGGCCACGGCAACTCCGTCGCCAACACCGCCGCCGACCTCCGCACCCTCATGCGCCGCTTCGTCAACCGCCTGGACCAGACCGAATTCGTCCGCCTGCTCAACCAGCAGTTCGCCGATCTTTCCAAGGACGGCACCTTTGCCACCGCGCTGGTCACCACGTTTTTTTCTCCCGCGCATCGTATGACCGTCTGCAACGCCGGCCATCCGCGCCCGCTGCTCTATCGCGCCGCACAAAACGAATGGAATCTCCTGGGCCACGCGGCGCCCGACCCGCGAACGGATACGCGAACCGAAACACAAACCGCCACGCAAACCCCCACCCAAGAGAAGATGCAAAACATTCCGCTCGGCATGTTCGGCTTCGCCGAGTACGAACATTTCGACGTGGACCTGAAACCCGGCGATTGCTTCCTCACCTACTCCGACGCGCTCATCGAATCCCGCGATGCCGACGGCGAAATGCTCGGCGAAGCCGGCCTGCTGCGCATCCTGCGTTTGCTCGGCAACGTCGAGCCGCAAAAATTAATCGATACGCTGCTGCAGGAAATCGCCGAGCGCTATCCAGAAAATCTGTCCCACGACGACGTCACCGTGCTAGTCGCACGCGCCAACGGCCAGCAACCCGATTACTCTTTCCGCGAAAAATTTGCCGCGCTCTTCCGCTTCCTCGCCACGCTACTCCGCTCCATAAATCCCCACGCCGACCGCGCCCCCTTTCCCGACTTCGACCCCGCCAACATGCCCGGCGCAATCTTCCCCGCCCTAGCCCGCCGCTGGCGCGCCCCGAAATCCTAGATCATGGCTTCTCTGAATAACGCCAGCTTATAGTCGGCTCTTCCTCTTTCTGTCACGATTGTTGGTTACGGCTTCTCCGAATTCGTATCAGCGTCCAAAAGGGTAAAGCGGAAGATAGAGCCCTTCCCCGGATGCGACTCGACCGATATGCTACCGCCTTGTCGCTCTACAATTTTTTTGCACACCGCCAATCCTATCCCGGTGCCTTCGAACTCATTCCGCAGGTGCAGTCGCTGGAACACCCCAAATATTCTTTCGAAATGCTGCGCAGCGATTCCAATCCCGTTGTCCTCAATCGAAAATACGCACTTCCCATGCCCGTCCTTCTGAGAAGAGACGTGTATTCGAGGAATCTCCGCGCCTTTGTACTTCACGGCATTGCCGATCAGCGCTTCAAACAATTGAATCAACTGGTTTTCGTCCGCCATAACTGCCGGCAAAGCATCGTATGTCACCAACGCGCCGCTTTCTTCGATTGCACGGCGCAGCCCGGAAAGCGCCCGCTTAAACGCTTCCTCGCTGGGGGTCTCGACGGGATTCTTTCCTTCCGTCCCAACACGCGAATACACCAGCAGATCACGAATCAATCTCTGGATGCGCATCACCCCATCCACGGCAAATGCGATGTACTCGTCGGCGTCGGAATCCAACTTTCCCTTGTACCTCCTGGCTAGCAGCTGCGTGTAGCTGGCCACCATCCTCAGAGGTTCTTGCAAATCATGTGACGCCACGTACGTAAGTTGCTCCAGCTCCTTATTCGTGCGGTTTAGTTCGTCCACCTTCTGTAGAAGACGTTTTTCGCTGTCCCGAAGGGCCTGGATTGCCCGCCCGCGTTCGTCTCGCATCATCTTTTCTTGTATTGCTCGTAGCACGGCTGAGGGCAACCGCACCAGGCGGTCCTTCAGGATGTAGTCAGTTACTCCTCCTCTGATGAGGTCAACTGCGGTCTCTTCGCCCAGCGCGCCGGTAACCAGTATAAAAGGAATGTCCTTGCCACTCTGTTTGAGCCGATGGAAAGCTTCCGCTCCGTTCCAGTTGGGAATCCGGTAATCAGACAATATGACGTCGTAGGTTGCTGATTGTAGCTTCGCCACGAACGGTTCCTCGGCATCCACTACATCCGCCCGTACCGCAAACCCGTTTCTCTTTAGTTCCGCTATGCAGAACTCGGCATCCCGCGAATTGTCTTCCAAAATTAGTACGCGAAGGGGTATCGGGGCGGATTGAACAGCCGCGTCGAGCAAGACTTCTTCACGCGCAATTGTATCCATCTCTTTTGTCCGTATTACTTCTTCAGGAATGCGCTCGCCGGCGGCGATTGGTTCACCACCAGCCAGTACAGTCCTAACTGCTTTACAGTGTCCCGAAACTTGTCGAAGTCGACGGGTTTCTGAATGTAGCTGTTCACTCCCAGGTTGTAGCCTTCCACAAGGTCCCGATCCTCCTTTGAAGATGTGAGTATCGCCACCGGGATCGCTCGGGTCAGCGAGTCGTTCTTGATCGACCGCAAGACTTCCAGTCCGTCGACTTTCGGCAGCTTCAAGTCCAGAATTACCAGTTTTGGCGGGTGCGTGAACGAGCGGTGACTGTAATCTCCCCGGCAGAAAAGGAAGTCCAGCGCCTCCTCGCCATCGCGCGCAATATGAATGCTGTTGCACAGGTTTTCCCGGCGCAGTGCGGCTAGGGTTAACTCCATGTCCTTCGGATTGTCCTCAACGAGCAGAATGTCCACTTCGCCTACCGTCATGCGTTGTCTCCTTTATTTGAACCAGTAGACGCCGTCCCGAGTGTGAAATAAAACGTCGCTCCTGCATTCAGTTCGGCCTCAGCCCAAATTCGCCCCCCGTGTTTTTGCACGATGCGTTGCACAGTGGCGAGTCCCACCCCCGTACCCTCAAAGTCTTCCTGCCGGTGCAGCCGCTGAAACACGCCAAATAACTTGTCGCTATACTTCATGCTGAAACCCACGCCATTGTCCCGGACATAGGTCACGGCCTCACCATCCACGTCCATTTGATCCACCTCGATAATCGCGTGCGCACGCGTGCGGGTAAACTTGACCGCGTTTGACAGCAAATTAACAAACACTTGTTTCACAAGGATGGGATCGCATTCGACGAACGGCAGACCCGCTATCTTCCATTCGATATCGCGGTCCTTTGTTTCGGGCCTGAGATTCCCCAACACTTCTTCAACCAACGAGCTCAGACCCGTCACCTGCAACGTGAGCTCCCGGCGCGCCACCCGTGAAAGGTTCAGCAAATCGTCCACCATCTCTCCCATGTTTCGCGTGCTGTCCTGAATCGATTCCAGATAGTGCTGCGCGTCCTTGTCCAACGTGTCGCCGAGGCACTCCACCAACAGCTTCGAAAAACCGTGAATGTGCCGCAGTGGCGCGCGCAGATCGTGCGCCACGGAATACGCAAATGCCTCCAGCTCCTTGTTCGCGGCCGCCAGTTCGGTCGTGCGCTCTATGACTCGTTGCTCCAAATCCACGTTCAGCCGATTGATTTCTTCTGTCCTGTTGCGTTCCGTGATATCCCTAATGGCACTGGACACCAACAGTCCATCCTCGGTCTCCAGCGGGCTCAAGCTGATTTCAATCGAAAATTCGCTTCCGTCTTTCCGTAACCCGTACAGTTCAATGCCTGCTCCCATAGGGCGCGCGCGCGGATCGGCGAAAAAACCGCTGCGATGGCCGGGATGCTTCCCGCGATACCGTTCGGGCACCAGCATCTCGATGCACTGCCCTAGCAACTCTTCGCGCATAAAGCCAAACAGCTTTTCCGTTTGCGCGTTCACAAGAACAATTTTGCCTTGTTGATCGACCACCACCATGGCGTCCGGCGCGGCCTCCAACAGCCCCCGAAACTTCTCTTCCGCTTTTTTCCGCTGCGTGGCATCGCGCGAGACTTTTGCAAATCCTCGCAGCTTTCCTCCCTCGTCTCGCAGCGCCGATATCACCACGTTGGCCCAAAACCGTGATCCATTCTTTCGTATTCGCCAGCCTTCTTCTTCGAACCGCCCGCTCGTCGCCGCCGTCACCAGCTCCTTGGTCGGTTTTCCGGACTCGATATCTTCCGGCGGATAGAAACAAGAGAAGTGACGACCCAGAATTTCCTCGGCGGAATATCCTTTGATCCGTTGTGCTCCGGTGTTCCAGCTTATGATGAGCCCCTCGGGATCTAGCATGAAGATGGCATAGTCCTCCACGCCGTTCACCAGCAAGCGGAACTGTTCTTCACTGTCATTCAACTGGTTTTGCAGCGCCCCGCCCGGACGTTTGCGCGACTTTTTGTTCCCGACTTTGTGAACGAGGGTTTTCATAGGAATCAGATTTCAAAGCACTATTGCTCGAGACTTTTACAGGGAGGGGTAAGACGCGAAGACCAGCACAAAGAAGCTGATTGCCTTCGGAGAGGATGAAGCGCGCTGAAGGCAGTACCCGCGCTCCTTCGAAACAATTATCCGTCAGCTTCGCCATCGCCCATCAAAAATAATCCGCTCTGGCAGACTACCGGTACACAGGCTTCAGGCTGATGGGACATCCTTGTCGGGCTAGGAATCTCCTGCGTGACACTATTTGGGTCGGTTCATCGAAAGGTGCGACTCTTGACCTCCTTTTGGTTCGACGCGTTCCAAAACGGAACTAGACCCCCGATTTTCCATTCGAACGTACTACGCTCATCGTTCGAATCTAGTACTACACAATAATATCGCTTGACAAGCATCACAGCACATGCTAGCATTCTCCGTGAAGCTCGCACCAAAACGCCTCCCGGTGGCACAGACTTCAGTCTGTGCCTTTGTCGCCCACCCTGCAGAAGTTCGCGCTCGCCGACCCAACCCCGCCTCCCGTTCTCGCCTTGTCCGCGTCTCATCACCTCGTTGCTCGATCGCCTCGTCTTTCGTTTACTCCAAGTGGTGTGGCCAAACGGTCGTAACCCCAACAGAATCTTACTCTTTCGCAAGAATTACCCCTAAACCCAATAGAATCCTACTCTTTCATCAGCACCCCCGGGGGTACCCCCGTATCACCCTAGTTACCACTCCCATCGATTCTCAATCGCTCAGTGCGCCCACAACCCGCACAAAAAGGACAGCTTATGCCTCGTAAACCCGATCCAACCACGCTCTGCCAGCACGACTCCAAAGACGGCAAACGCTGCCACATGCCACTAGCCGCAGACAGCCCAACCCTCTGCGCCTTCCATGACCGCGCTGCGGCCAAACTAGCCGCCACTGAGGCACGGCGACAGCCCGCCGAAGCCACCTTTCCTCTGGCGAAGGAGGGCGACTCCACCGATCTCTCCGCCCTCTTCAGCCAAGACCTCCCAAAACAAAAAACCGCCGCCGACATCCACACCCACCTCTGGAACCTCTCCCTCGCCCTCCAGCAAGGCCGCATCTCCCCGCGCCGCGCCGCCGTCCTCGCCTACATCCACAGCCTGCTACTCCGCACCCTCCCCGCCATCGAAAAACAAAATTCCCCTCACGATTCCGGCGGAATCGACATGACCGGCGCTCCCCGCCCCATCCGCAACCTACCTCCGCCGCAAGCCCCTCCGTCGCAGTACTCCCCGGGGGCCTACGCAACTCCAAACTCATGCGTGCCGCCCGCCGTTGTAGCGGCTCCCTTCAGGGAGCCATCCCCATCTCCGCGTCTTCGTAGTGGCGAATCTTTAGATTCGCATTCTTCTGATCCAACGCCACCGACCACCGTTCACCCCACCCCCGACGACAAATCTAAAAGTTGTCATTCTGAGCGCAGCGAAGAATCTGCTTTTCGACCCGCGCCCAATCCCCTCTTCACTCCAAACGACCCGCCTCCGTTCGGCCATGGATCATCCGTGCCTCACCGCAGCGTGGTTCTTCGCGGCCGACTCGCCCGCTACCGCCCCAACCATCACGCTAACTCCTCCGCAGTCCACCGCTTAACGCCTCGCCCCTTGCGCCAACCCCGCAACGCCTGTATCGTGAAACACTTTTATTCAACAGCATCCTTGGCGAAGCGAGGACCGTCCCAACATGGCGACCGCGGCACCGGAGCATCCGCAAACGGCTGGCTACGGTCTGCGCCGCGACGCGCTCTCCCCGCTCGAAACCCTGGCGCAATCCGTCTCCACCATCGCGCCGACGGCCACCCCCGCCGCCACGATCCCGCTCGTCTGCGCCCTGGCCGGCAACGGCACCTGGCTTGCCTACCTGCTGGCAACCGCCGCGGTTTTGCTCGTAGCGCTATGCATCGCCAAGTACGCGCGCTACTCTTCTTCGCCCGGCTCGCTGTACACCTACGCGCATACCGTTCTTCCGCCGTGGCTGGCCGCGGTCGCGGCGTGGAGTCTGCTCCTCGCCTACGTCGGCACCGGCAGCAGCGTCATCGCGGGATTTTTTCATTACGCCAATCTCCTGGTCCACGACCTCACCGGACATTTCACTTCCGGCGCGCTTCTCGCTCTTCTGGTCACCGCCGTCTCCATGGCCATCGCCTGGCGCGACATCAAAATTTCCGCCCGACTGATGCTCTGGATCGAAGCCATTTCCGTGGCCATCATTCTTTTCGTCGTGGTCCTCGTGCTGTTCCGCCACGGCCCGCATCTGGACGGCGAACAATTGCACCTCCACGCCATGACTGGCAGCGGACTGCGCCTCGGCCTGGTCCTCGCGCTTTTCAGTTTTGTCGGGTTTGAAAGCGCCACCACGCTCGGCGCCGAAGCTCGCGAGCCGCTCAAAACCATTCCGCGCGCGGTGATTCAAAGCGCGCTGCTGTGCGGCGCAATTTTCGTGCTCTGCGCGTACACCGAAGTTCTGGCCTTCCATCTCGCTGGCCAGGATCTCGGAACCAGTCCCGCTCCGATGCACGTGCTAGCCGATATCGGCGGCGTACCGCTCTTCGGACTGATCATCGACATCGGCGCGATGGTCAGCATGTTCGCCGCCACCCTGGGCTGCATCACCGCCGCCGCTCGCGTGCTGCTGCTGATGGCGCACAACGGCCTGGCGCACGGCGGACTGCGCGCCACGCATGTGCGCAACGAAACGCCGGGCCGCGCCATCGTGGTCACAGGCATCGCCGCGGTTGCTCCGGTCGCGATTCTCGCCGCGCGCGGCGCCGGCGGCTTGGATATTTATGGCTGGCTCGGATCGCTGGCTACTTACGGCTTCATCGTGGCCTACGGCTTGGTTTGTTTGGGATTGCCGAAATATTTGCGCGAACACGGAGTGTTCAACGATGGCGGGCAAATTATTCCGTGGCTCGCCGCTGCGGCCATGGTCCTGGCGCTCATCGGCAATTTGTATCCCGTGCCGGAAGGTCCGTACGGAAAATTACCGTACATTTACTTAATTTATTTGGCTGCCGGGCTCGGCTGGTTTTTCTGGAACGCGCGAAAAGAAAAATTGGCGTGAACATGCTTTGCGAAAATCGATGAAAATCGCCGGTCGAAATGGGTTCGCAGGATGAAAGCATTTAACCAAAGCATGACGCTGCGCGCGGCCAAGACGGCGCTGGTTTTCGCCGTGGCGTTCTACTATTTGTTATTGGTGTTCAACAATCTCACCGACTACAACTCAAACTTTCAATTCATTCGCCATGTACTAATGATGGATTCCACGTTCCCAGAAAATCACGCCATGTGGCGCGCGCTGAATCCTCCGCTATGGCACACCATTTTTTATGTCTCAATCATCGCGTGGGAATCGGTGACGTTGCTGCTGTGCGTGTGGGGCGCGATTCACATGGCTCGCGCGCTCCGCGCGTCCGCGGCGGCATTTTCTAAAGCGAAAAACGTAGCCATCGCTGCGCTCACGCTCAGCTTGCTGATGTGGCTAGTCGCGTTCTTAAGCGTCGGCGGCGAATGGTTTTTAATGTGGCAATCCAAAACTTGGAACGGTCAGGAAGCCGCCTTCCGCATGTTCGCCGTGATCGGAATCGTGTTGTTGCTAACCGCCATGCCAGAAACCGAGCCGACGGATTGAAGGTCTGCGCGCCGCTGCGAAAGTTTTCCACAGGATGCTGTGCAATTCTTTACGGCCGTCCTGGGGATACTGATGCGAAAAGCCGCGTAAAATGCGGTCCGCGCTTGGCACCGACGAAATAGAAAAAACGAATCCGAATTAACGAAAGATTGCGTTTCGATTCCACCGCGAAGTGCAATAGTTTCACTCCAAGTTTTCGGGGCTGCCCGCGCCGAGGCCGGGCGGAAGTCATTCCATTTCCAAGAATTGCTTCTTGCATTTTCGTGGCGGCAATTTCAAGCCGGGTGAAAGTCCATTTTTTCAGGAGACTGCAGCGCATGAAAAAGAGCATAAAGCTTGGTACGTTCTTTTTTGCTTCGCACCTCAGCTTGACCATCCGCACGACGATTCCCGCAACGATTCAGGCAACAATTCAAGCAGGAATCCGCACCGCAAGCTTCGCGGCAATTTTGGCTGCCGTTCTCGCAACAATCTTCACGGCAGCGCCCGCGCTGCGCGCGCAGCAAACTCTTGGCGGCATTACCGGAGCCATCACGGATGCTTCCGGCGCGTCGGTGTCGGATACCGTGGTGACGCTGGTGAACGATCAAACCAAGTTGACGCGCACACAGACCGCGAACGTGAACGGCATTTATGACTTTGTAAGCCTGCCAATTGGAACGTACACACTGACATTCAAGCACGAGGGATTCGATACGCAGAAAATTCCATCGATCACGGTGCAAGCGGACCGCACCGCGACGCTGAACGTGACGCTGAAAATCGGACAGGTAGGAACGACGGTGGAAGTGCAAGCAAATCCCCTGTTGAACGCGGTGGATACGACCAACGGATACATTCTGGAAAAGGATCAAATTCTCAACGTGCCGCTGCCCACGGGAAGCTTCACGGCGCTGGCGACGCTGTCTCCCGGCGTGAACGCGGAACTTCCCGCGGGAACGGGCGCGAACGCGGGACTGGGCAATCAACCGATTTGGGCGAACGGACAACGCGACACGAGCAATACGTTTTTGTTGAACGGCGTGGATGCCAGCAATTTATTTAACGGGAAAAGCACCAGTTCGGTGGCTTCGGCGCGCGTGGTGAATAACACCGGCGTCAGCGGAGCAGCGAGCAGCAGCGCGGCAGAAATCCAGAGCACCGCGTCGCCGTATCTGGCGATTGGACAAGCGCTGCCGACGCCGCCGCAAGAAACGATTCAGGAATTGCGCGTGAATACCAGCATGTATGACGCGCAGCAGGGCTCCACCAGCGGCGCGCACATCGATATCAGCACGGCGTCGGGATCCAACACGCTGCACGGCAGCGCGTACGGACACCGCGGGACGAACTGGCTGAACGCGGCTCCATTTTTTTTCAATGCCGACCCCAACATTCCGGAGGATCAGAAAAATCCCGGGCTGCACCGCTACGACGCGGGCGGCACGCTGGGTGGAGCGATCATCAAGGACAAGCTGTTTGGATTTATCGCCTATCAACACACGCGGAGTTCGGACGCGGAGATTGGCATGTCGCGGCTGACGGTGCCAGCGGGTCTTACGGATGATCGCTCGCCGGCGGCGTTGGCGGCGGTATCGAACGCGCAATTTGGAAGCAACCTTACAGGTAATGGAGATTTGAGCCAGATCGCCGTGACCTTGTTACAAGCCAAATTGCCGAACGGGCAATTTCTGATTCCCTCGGCGGATGGCAACACACCGAGCGTTAACTTTCCGGAGAACGCGGTAGCTCCTGGAACGGCAATTTTCAAGGCGGATCAAGCAGTGGCGGACCTGGACTGGAACGCCACGGCGAAAGACACGGTAGCGTTCAAATACTTTTACCAACACGATCCAACGGTAGCGCCGTATGCCTACTCGAGCCTGGCAGGATTCTCGCAACACCTGGACGCGGGCAGCCAAGTGGCATCGATCGGCAACACACAAACCTTGAAACCGAACCTGACGGTCACCGAAACCTTTGGCTTCATTCGCGAAAAAGTTTACAGCACCATCTCGGAGCCGTTCACGCCGCAACAGTTGGGCATCGATACGTTTGGTTCGCCGATTTTCCCGGGGATCGGCATTGTCGACGACTTCGGGAACGAATCAGCGGCCAACACGAACTTTGTTTTCAATATACCTCTGACGATTGGTCAAGGCGCGGCGGCGCAAGGAGCATTTACGGGGGTATTTCAGAATCGCTTCATGCCGTCGGCCAACGCTATCTGGACCAAGGGGAAGCATACGGTAACGTTTGGCGGCAGCTACGCCTACACGCAACTGAATACCCGCGACCTGCGAACCGATAATGGAATTATCGGATTTGCTGATTTTTCACAATTTCTGGAAGGAGCGCCGACGCCCTACACCTCCGACGGCTTTGTGACGACGGCGTATCTGCAGGGCAACGCCAATCGCTACTTGCGCGCCGGGTCTAACGGTTTTTACGTGCAAGACAAATATCAATTCCGCTCCAACCTCAGCATCACACTGGGGCTGCGTTACGACTGGAACGGCGCGTTCACGGAGAAGTACGGCCGCCTTTACAACTTCGACCCTTCCGATTATTCGTTTGACGCGACGTCCGGAACGGTAACGTCATCCGGAATTATCGTGGCAGGTAACAACTCACAATCCGGGTCGAAAGGTGTGAGCAACAGCACACTGACGGGCCGGCAGTGGGGACTTGCGCCACGCATCGGCATCGCATGGAGCCCGGAAGCATTTCACGGCAAGGTGGTGGTGCGTGCGGGGAGTGGGCTGTACTACGATCGCGGAGAATTGTTCACGTATCTATCGCCCGGATTTGCCGCCGGCGTGATTACCGGCGGCCCATACGGATTCAATCAATCGCAGCCCTTTGTGAATTCGCAGGTATGCACCAATCTTGGGCCCGCGTACGAGGAGTTCATTCCGACATGCAATAACGCCACGACGGATGGGACGGTGGATGGCCCACTGGCGAATCCGACGGGAGGATCTTTCGCTCACCCATGGGGAACAGCACTGCAACCGCCGCCCAATGGCAACCCTTCCAATATTCTAGGTCTCCTTCCGAGCAACGCGGATCTGATGAACGGGGCACAGCCGTTAACGTTCGCGGACTATAATCGCGCCAACAAATTGCCGTATACCATCAACACTACGTTTGACATTCAATGGCAGCCGCGCAGCGACATTTCCATCCAGGTGGGGTATGTGGGGAATTTGGGACGGCATCTGGTGATTCCCGTGCCGTTCAACCAGGCGCAGATTGCGTCGCCGAGCCATCCGATCAACGGACAGATTTATTCCTACGGGTACCAGATTCTCGATCCCGTCACGTTCAATGGGATTGCGCTGCCGAATAATCCGATAACGAACGCGCCGGCGGGAAATTACCAGGATACCTATGAAGGCGGGAATATCGATTTGCGGGTGCCATACGTCGGATATTCGTCGGAGGCGGAAAGCTATACGGCGGCGGGGATCTCGGCATACAACGCGCTGCAGACGCATATCGAAAAGCGCATGAGCCACGGTCTGCAGATTGGATTTTCGTACACCTACTCGCACGCGACGGATGAACAGAGCGGGCTGGGACTTTTTTACAACGGAAATAATGCGTTGGATCTGAAGTCCGGGTACGGGTCTTCGGACTTCAACCGAAAACACGTATTCAATTTTAATTTCGTGTACCAACTGCCGAAGTTTGCGGCGGATTCTTCCTGGCAGAGCAAAGTCACGAATGGCTGGCAGATCGAGGGATTGGGAATTTACCAGAGCGGCCAGCCGTTCAGCGTGATCGACTACAGTGGAGCGGTGGGGAGTGTTTTTTACGGCGTTTCAGACGGCATCACGAATCCTATCGTGCCGTTGGGGAACGGGTGCACGCCGCAGAGCGCGGTAACCGGCGCGATCGGCACAGGAGCCGTGCCAGCGCTGCAGCCGCAATGCTTCACGATTCCGCTGCTGGCGCCCGGAGCGCTGGACGGAGCAATCCCCTCGAATGATCCGTACGAAACGACCTTCACGACCGGACAGCGCAATATCTTCGTGCAGTCCTGGCAGAGGCGATTGGACGTATCGTTTGTAAAGAACACGAAGCTCAGTGACCGCTTCAATCTGAAATACAGCTTCGAGATTTTCAACATAACGAATACTCCGAGCTTCGATCTTCCGATTGACGACGTGACGCAAAACGAAAACTTCAATGGCTTCCCCATTCAAGGAACGCCAGCGCTTCCAACGGTCACGTGCAATGCGAATCCCGATAACGGAGCGAACACGGGATTTTATAATTGCCCACAGGGGTTGGGCGTGGTGAACAAGACGATTGGCAGCGCGCGGCAGATGCAGATGTCGCTGAAGCTGACGTTTTAAACGGTGAAAGCGGAAGGACGTAAAGATAGGAATGTGAATTCCTCCCTGGACGCGGCTTCAGGGAGGAATTTTTTTGTTAAAAAGGCTGCGGAAAAAGGGTAAGGGCAGGTCCTCAGGCGCTGAAGCGCATTGGTAGCCAAGCACTCAATGTCGGAGCTAAAGCTCCGACCCAAAAAACAGAGGGTTTTTCCGCAGCCTGTAAAGCCCGGCCGCTACAAGGCAGAGCAAAGGCAAAGGAGGAGGCCGGTCTGAAGACCGGCGTCTACACAAGCGCTTCCAGGAAGCTTTGGCCGTGGGGTAATGGGGAGGTGGCGAAATTATCGGCTACGGTTTGGCCTAGGTCGGCTAGCGTGTTGCGCGTGCCTAGATTTCGTTCGGCCGCGAACGCTGGCGCGCTTCTGGGAGTGTAGGCGAGGACGGGGACGTATTCGCGGGAATGGTCGGTGGTGGGCCAGCGCGGGTCGGGATCGCAGCCGTGGTCGGCAGTCATGATGAGCAGGTCTTGCGGGGTTAGTTGAGGGAGAAATTTGGTTAAGGCTTGGTCGAATTCTTCGAGAGATTTGGCGAAACCTTCTACGTCTTTGCGGTGGCCGTAGAGCATGTCGAAGTCGACGAGGTTGGCGAAGATTAGGCCTTGCGGATGCGTGCTTAGGGATTGCGTTAATTCTTGCATGCCGTCGGCGTTGCTTACTGTGGTCGCGTAGTCTTCGAGGTGGCGGCCGTTATAGATGTCGTGGATTTTGCCGATGCCGTGGATGGGGATATTTTTTTCGGCGAGGACGTCCATGAGCATGGGATGCGGTGGTTCGACGGCATAGTCGTGGCGGCGCGGGGTGCGCGTGAAATTTCCCGGCGTGCCGGTGAAGGGGCGGGCGATTACGCGGCCGACTTTGTTGGGACCGTCTAGAAGTTTGCGGGCGATTTCGCACATTTTGTAGAGCTCGGCGATGGGGATGATGTCTTCGTGGGTGGCGATTTGGAAGACGCTGTCGCCGGAGGTGTAGACGATGGGGTGGCCGGTGCGGAGATGCTCGGCGCCTAGTTCTTTCAGGATTTCGGTGCCGGAGGCGGGTTTGTTGCCGATAGTTTTGCGGGCGATTTGTTTTTCAAACGCGGCGATGATTTCTGGCGGGAAGCCTTGCCGGTACGTGGGGAAAGCTTGGTCGAGCCAGATGCCGGCCATTTCCCAGTGGCCGGTGGTGGTGTCTTTTCCGGGGGAGTGGGTGGCGGATTTGCCGTAGGCGGCTTGAGGGGTTTTTGTTGGGGCGAGATTTTTTAGTGGGGCGATGTTGGCTAGGCCGAGGTTCACAAGAGTTGGAATGTGGAGTGGGCGGGATTCCGCGATGTGGCCGAGGGTGTTGCGGCCTACGTCGTCGTAGTCGGCGGCGTCTGGGAGGGCGCCGATGCCGACGCTGTCCAGGACGATCCAGAGGATGCGGGGGAAGGGGGGTTGGCGGGACATTTTATTGTGGCTTCGGTTTGTCGGCGCTTCACGCAATGTACCATACCGGGTGGCGGCGGAGCGTGGATGCGGGCGGAAGATGTGCCGCACCTCCGGTGCTCGCGGGCTTTACTGCAACCGAACCCAGCCCTGCGGGCTGGGCTAACTTCTGTCGCGCCTCCGGCGCTTTATTCGCGGCGCGGCACATTTCGTGATTCGGGGCACTGCACTGCTGCGAATCGTGCGCTTGGGCTAGCTGGGGCGCGACATGCTGCGCCCCTAGAAGAGATTGATGCGGTACAACGTTGGCGGAGCCGAAGTTGGCGCGGCGGATGTTGGTGCGACGAGTGTTGGCGGGGGCGGCGTTGGTGCGAAAACAAAGGCACGGGTCTGAAGACCCGCCGCTACAAGATTGGGCGGCGAATGATTTGTGGGGTAAATGGTTGGCGGGGTGAACTTTATTTTTGTTTGGCGCGTATTAGAGAGTGGGAAGGTGTGCCATGAGCGGATATGACGACGGGAATCGTGGGACGCGGCCGGCCCGGTCGCTGGTGTTTCCGCTGGTATTGATCATTGTGGGCGGGCTGTTTTTGTACGCCAATTGGAGGCCGGAAATTGATCCGTGGCGGATTTTGGCGACGTATTGGCCGCTAATCCTGATTTTTGGGGGACTGGGAAGGATTTGGGACAACACGCGAAGGGGTGGTTCGACGCAAACATACGCTTCCGGATTGACGGTTGGCGTGCTGGCGTTCGTGGTGGTGATTGGAGTGCTGCTATGGCACGGGCGGTCGTTTTCGCGCGGGCTGGAGGCGTCTTCGTCAATGCAGCACACCACGAGCACGGTGGAAGCCGGAGGCGTGAAGGATGTGCGGGCGACGGTGGAAATGCCCGCAGGCGAACTGACGGTAAGTGGGGGAAGCGCGAAATTGCTGGATGCCAGTTTTGACCAGCGGCAAAGTTCCGGCGCGCCAAAGGTGGCTTACGAGCACTCTGGCGCGAGCGGGGTGCTGAAGATTTCCGA
This sequence comes from uncultured Acidobacteriota bacterium, assembly GCA_963838265.1. Classification (GTDB taxonomy): domain Bacteria; phylum Acidobacteriota; class Terriglobia; order Acidiferrales; family UBA7541; genus Acidiferrum. Next base: position 145,274 of record CAWIQN010000009.1, on the reverse strand, counting down.
AGGCGGAGGGGAACATACGAATATCGTGTTCCCCGGGCATGAAGAAAGGAATTGGAATTTGCGATTCGGCGACGGCGTGCCGCTGGATTTGAAGATTGACATGGGCGCGGGACAGGGGAATTTGCGGCTGCGCGGCGTGCCGTTGACGAAATTGGAATTGAATATCGGCGCGGGACGCGTGGAAGCGGATTTGACCGGCGAGCGCAAAGAAGATTTGATCGCGAATATCGAAGGCGGCGTGGGCGAAGCGGATATACTTCTGCCGAAAAATGTGGGAGTGATTGTGCAGGCCTCGGGCGGGATTGGGAGTTTGGATACGGACGGATTGCAGAAGGATGGCGGTTCGTACGTGAATGCGGCTTATGGAAAATCTCCGGCGACGATTCATTTGAAAGTGGAAGGCGGGATTGGACATATTATTTTGCGGCTGGAGTAGAGGGGCGGGCGGGGACGGATTGGACTGGCCGGGGTGCTGGAAAAGCAGATCCTTCGCTTTGCTCAGGATGACGCGGTCTTCTTAACGCTGCCAGCGGCGATGTTTCTGCCGCCTCTCTGTGGGAGATTTTTTGAGCTCTTCTTGGTTTGCTACCGATTGGTTTGCTACCGTTTTGCGGGTTCCGTATAATTAGAAGTTTAGGCAGGGTGCGTTTTGGCGCGCTGTCTGGACTCCCTTTGGCTACCAACAAAATCACAGCTATCCCGGCGGAGCAGGATTTGTTGCGAGTGCGCGGAGCGCGCGTGCACAACCTGAAGAACGTGACGGTGGATATTCCGCACAATGCCATCACCGTGGTCACGGGGGTTAGCGGGTCGGGAAAGTCTTCGCTGGCGTTTGACACGATTTATGCCGAGGGACAGCGGAGGTATGTGGAGTCGCTTTCGGCGTATGCGCGGCAGTTTTTGGAGCGCATGGAAAAGCCGGATGTGGATGAGATCAGCGGGATTGCGCCGGCGGTGGCGATCCGGCAGAAGAATTCCACGCGGAATCCGCGGTCAACGGTGGGAACGGCGACGGAGATTTACGATTATTTGCGACTGCTTTTTGCGCGGTGCGGACAGACGTTTTGCATTAAGTGCGGCGTGGAAGTGAAGAAAGATAGTCCAGATGAAATTGCGACGCGAATTTTGCAGCTGGCGCCGGGGCGGCGATTTTATGTGATGTATGAGTTGCGCCTGGGCGGGGCCGCGCAGGCTGCGCCTACGCCTGATGCCAAGGCTGCGGCAAAAGTTGGAGAGACCACTTCTGCTGCGGTGCGGCGGATTTTGCGCAAGAAGGCTGGGTCGAAGCCTGGGGTCGAAAAACAGCACAGGCTAAAGCCTGTGCCACTGGATGCGTTGCGGCTGGCGTTGCTTGATTTGCAGAAGCGCGGATTCAACCGGATTTATCAGAATGGGCGATTGCATGAATTTTCCACGCCGGAATCGTTGCTGGATGTGGATTTCAGCAAACCGGCGTTTGTGCTGGTGGACCGGCTGGCGGTGAATGCGGAGTCGCGGGCGCGGCTAGTGGATTCGATTGAGATTTGTTATCGCGAGGGCGCGGGCGAGGCGATTCTGGAATTTGTGGCGGATGCGGCGGGGCCAGCGGAGCGGTTGAGCTTCAATGAGCGGTTCGAGTGCAAGAACGATGGAACCGTTTATCAGGAACCGGAGCCGCGGCTATTTTCGTTCAACAATCCGTTTGGGGCTTGTCCGCGATGCCAGGGATTTGGGAACACCATCGATTTCGATTTGAATCTGGTGGTGCCGGACCAGGGCAGAAGTTTGGATGAAGGCGCGATTGAACCGTGGACCAAGCCGCGTTACCGCGTGCTGTTGGCGGACATGAAGAAGTGGGCGCGCGGGCGCGGGATTCCGACGAATGTGGCGTGGCGGCAACTCACCGCGGAGCAGCGGCGGCTGGTGCTGGAGGGCGATCCGGAGAATGATTTTGATGGCGTGAAGGGATTTTTTAATTATCTGGAGCGCAAGAAATACAAATTGCATGTGCGCGTGTTCTTGAGCCGGTTTCGCGGGTATGCGCGGTGTTTGGATTGCGGCGGAACGCGGCTGCGACCGGAGGCGCGCGCGGTACGCGTGGCGGGGCAGACGATCACGGATATTTGCAAGTTGACGGTGACGGAGGCGCGGGCGTTTTTTAGTTCACTGCAATTGACGGATGCACAGCGGGTGATTGCGGACAAGATTCTGGAAGAGATTCGTTCGCGGCTGCAATTCCTGGATGAGGTGGGACTGGAATATTTGACGCTGGACCGGCTGACATCAACTTTGTCTGGTGGAGAGTCGCAACGGATTCAGCTGGCGACGTCGCTGGGGTCGCATCTGGTGGGGGCGATGTACGTGCTGGATGAGCCGTCGATTGGATTGCACCCGCGGGATACGCAGCGATTGATTGACATTCTGAGATCGTTGCGCGATTTGGGGAACACGGTTTTGCTGGTGGAGCACGATCCGGACGCGATTCATGCAGCGGATTTTATTGTGGATTTGGGGCCGGGGGCCGGCGAGCTCGGCGGAAAGCTGCTGTTCGCGGGTGGCTATGACGCGATGCTGGCGGAGCCGAAGTCGATTACCGGGCGCTATTTGAATGGGGAGCTGCGGATTCCGGTGCCGAACACGCGGCACAAGCCGAACGGCAAGTTTTTGCGGCTGTTTGGCGCGACGATGCACAATTTGCAGAACGTGGATGTGATGATTCCGCTGGGAACGCTGACGGTGGTGACGGGCGTGAGCGGTTCGGGAAAGTCGACGCTGATTCACGACGTGCTGTACAAAGCGCTGGCGGCGAAGCGCATGGGCGGCAGCGTGAAGGAGTTTTGCGAACGCCTCGAAGGAGACGGAGCGATCCGCGAAACGATTATTGTGGACCAATCACCGATCGGGCGGACGCCGCGGTCGAATCCGGCGACGTATTTAAAGGCGTTTGATGCGATTCGCGAAGTGTTCGCGGATACGCCGGACGCGAAACGGCGCGGCTACACGGCGGGGCATTTTTCGTTTAACGTGCCGGGCGGGCGATGCGAAACGTGCCAGGGCGATGGGACCGTCACGGTGGAAATGCAATTTCTCGCGGATGTGGAGTTGATCTGCGAAGAGTGCCGCGGGACGCGATTTAAAACCGCGGTGCTGGAAGTGAAGTATCACAACAAGAATATTCATGATGTGCTGGAAATGACGGTGCGCGAGGCGCTGGCGTTTTTCTTGAATGTGCCGAAGGTGGTTTCGAAGTTGCGGATATTGAACGAGATTGGGTTGGGGTATTTGCGACTGGGGCAATCGGCAACGACGCTTTCCGGCGGCGAGGCGCAGCGATTGAAACTGGCGGCGCATTTGGCGCGGACCGAGAATGACGGTGTTTTGTATATTCTGGACGAGCCGACGACGGGTTTGCACTTTGACGATATTGCGAAGTTGCTGGCGGCGTTTCGGAAATTGCTGGAGAGTGGCGCGTCGTTGCTGGTGATCGAGCACAATCTGGATGTAGTGAAGTCCGCGGACTGGGTGATCGATATGGGACCGGAAGGCGGCGCGATGGGCGGGAAGATTATCGCGACGGGAACACCGGAACAGATTGCGCGAAATGCGCAATCGCATACGGGGAAATTTTTGGCGCGGGTGTTGAACGGAAATGTGCAGGCAAAGCGCGGCGGAAATGGAGCATCGAAACAGGAGTTGCCGGCGATTGTTAAATCGTAGTTCCCTGCCCTCGTGGCGTTGTGCGCGTGAGATATGCGGTTTGGGTTGAAAATGACATTTGCTGCGCGTGTCAGTGCGATTCTGTTGGCATCGGCGGTTTGGTGTGTTTCACCGAACATTTCTAGCGAAGCTGTAGCGCGGCCGCAGAACCCTCCGGCGCAAAATCCGCCGTCGCGGAATCCGCAGACGCGCACCGAAAAGATTGTTAATCCGCTGAATGACCTGCTGGACGAAGCGCAACGGGACATCGATAAAAAAGATTTTGCCGGCGCGATTGAGCCGCTGCAAAAAGTGATTGCCGAAGAGCCGAGCATCGCTTTCCCACATTTTCAACTGGCGTATGTTTTTACCGCGCTGCAGCGGAGCGATGAGGCGCGCGCGGAGTACGAGCGGGTGATCGCGATAGATCCGAAAATGTCCGCGGCATATTTGAACCTGGGACTTTTGCTGGTGGACAAGGATCCCGCGTCGGCGGTGGCGCCGCTAAAAAAACTGGTGGAGTTGCTTCCGGCGGAAAGCCAGCCGCGCTTGTTGCTGGGCGTGGCGCAAGAGCGTAGCCAGGACTATGCGGGAGCGCTAGAAACGCTGGAAAGCGCGAGCAAACTCGATCCGCGCGATACGGAAACGCTGGATCATTTGGGTACGCTGTACTTGGGGCTAAAACGTCCAGCAGAGGCGGAGCCAAAATTCCGCGCGGTGCTGGCGAGCAAGCCGAACGATGCGGCGGCGCTGCTGGGATTGGCCAAGAGCCTGGATGCGCAGGGCAAGCCGGGCGTGACGGAGGCCTTTCAAAACTATTTGGCGGTGCAACCGGCGGACAAAGCGGCGCGCGAGCGCCTGCTGTATCTATTGATTGCGGAGCAGAAATACGACCTGGCGCTGGCGGAACTCAATCTGGCCGACACGGTGCGCGGGGTAACCAGCGAATCGTTGCGCGAGCGCGCCGACATTCTGGTGGCGCAGAAAAAATGGAACGAGGCGATTGCCGCGATACGGAAGGCTCTGGAGCTTTCGCCGAAAGATGCGCAACTGCACGGCGGTCTGGGACGGTTGATGATGCAAACGCGGGATTTTCCTTCCGCGGAGAAGGAGCTGAAGATTGCCTTGGCGCTGGACAGTGCAAATCTGATTTATTTGAAGGATTTGAGTTCCACGTATTACCTGGGTGGAAATTATGGGGCGGCGCTGGCGACCATGGATGAAATCGCCAAGCGGGAAAAGCCGATCCCGTTCACGTTTTTCATTCGCGGACTTTGTTACGATAAACTGAACCAGCCGAAGCCGGCGCTGGCGGCGTATCAAACTTTTTTGGATACGACCACGGACAAGAATACGGATCAGGTGTGGCAGGCCACGGAACGCAGCAAGGTGTTAAAGCAGATGCTGGAGGGGAAAAAATAGGCGCCGTTGCGGGATTTGCGCCGTACTTTACGGTGCTTGATTTGGTGAGCGGGATTTACGGCAACGCACGGCAATGGTTCTATGGTCCTGAAACATGGTGAGTGCTGACATGGGAATCGACCGCTCATTACTTGCGTTCGGCGTGGTCGCGCTGGGAATGATGGCGATTCTGGCGAGCGCGAAAGTAAGAACGGAAGCGGCCGGCGGGTCCACCCCAACGCTGAACGAATTGCAGGATAAATTCGACCACGAAGAAGACGCGGTGCGCAAAGCCAAGCTGCTGCAGAAGCTGGGAGATGCGCAGTTCGACGCACTGCATGCGGCGGAAAAAACGGAAGACTATAATACGGCGGGGTTGACGCTGGAGAAATATCGCGACAACGTCCACGCAGCGTTGGCGGGCCTGAAGAAGGTGCATCCGGACGCGGAACGGCAATCCAACGGCTACCGGCAACTGCAAATGCACGTCAATCGCGGGATTCGCGAAGTGGAAGACGCATTACGCGGCGCGCCGGAGGAGTTCAAACCGCCGCTGCAATTGGTGCGCATGGATTTGACGGGCATGAATGACGAATTATTGCGATTGCTGTTTCCGCGGCAGCCCGGCGCGAAACCTGACGCAAAACCCGATGTGAAGGCAGATGTGAAGCCGGGCGTAAAGGAAATGCAGCCATGAGAAATTCGGCGATAAAACTTGCGGCAAGATTCATCGGCGCGGCGGCTTTGGTATTGTTGCTGGTGCGGGCGCTTCCGGCGCAGCAAATGCAGCAGAAGGATTATCTTTCCGGGATCGAAGCCGACAAAATCCGCGACGCGGAAACAGTAAATGAAAAAGTAGCCCTGTTTCTGACCTTCGCGGAAGACCGCTTGAAGAAATTTCAGTACGAGCTGGAGCATCCGGCGCTGGCGCTGCACGAAGAGACGCTCAACGGGCTGATGAACGGATACGAAAGTTGCGTGGACGATGCCGCCGATTTGTTGCAAGAAGGGATCGAGAAGCAGCAGAACGTCCGCGCGGGCGTGGATTTGATGGCGTCCAAGGCCAAGGGATTTCTGGACGTGCTGCGCAAGATTCAGACCGACGCCAAAGAGCTGGAGATTTACAAGAACAACCTGGACGACGCCATCGAAGGCACCACCGACGCCATGAACGAAGCAGAGAAGGACAAGAAAAAAGTGGCGGCGCCTCCAGTGCGACGAAAGAATTAGGGAGCGGGCGCTAACGATGATCATGGGACGCTTCAGCTCGATGGTTCCCGGAGGTAGCGCGCTGTTTCAGCGGGCGTTCACCCGGTTGGGCTGCGAGGGACGGCCGCCGCGCTTTCGCGTGGAATTTTATCCATACACTTCCCTTTCGATGACCATACGGCGGCGCGACGATCTGGTGATCGTGCGGCTGTCGGACCTGTTGCAACGCGCGCCGCTGGCGGTGCTGGAATCGGGGGCGGCGTTGATCTTGTCTCGGCTATACCGGCGGCGCGGGCATAAGAATTTATTTGAGGCGTATCTGGAATACGCGCGATCGAATCGCACGCGAGACCGTATTACGCGGATGCGGCGCGGGCGGGTGCGGCTGGCCTCCGCGGGGCCGCAGGGGCGGCATTTTGATCTGCACAAATTGTTCGATGAATTGAATGCGCAATATTTTGGCGGAGAGTTGCAGCGGCCGCATATTGGCTGGAGCACGCGCGGGTGGCGGCGGCAGTTTGGGTGTTTTGACCCAGGGCCAAATCAAATTTTGCTGAACCGGCGGATGGACCGGCCGGGCGTGCCGCAGTTCGCCGTGGAGTACGTTTTGTATCACGAGATGCTGCATGTGAAGCATCCGACGCGGCGGTCGGGGTGCACGCTGCTGTCGCATTCGCCGGAATTTCGCGCGGAAGAAAAAAGATTCGCGGAGTTTGCGCGCGCGCGGAAAGTTTTGGATGGGTTGGCGCGGTGAGAACGAATCGTTCCCGAACAAAGCTTGTTGCAATAGCGATTGTGTTTTCTCTAGTAATGGCGTGCATGTTGGGTTTCGGCGGACTCCTCGCTGGCTGGTACCTCTGGGGCCATTTCGGCCCACCGGCACGAGACCCCGATGATCTCGACACTTACCTTTTTGGACTTTTGGTCGGCGGGGTTGTCGCGGTTTCTGGAGGTGTGGCGTCGTTGTGGAAATTCTGGCCTCGCGCCTCGCCAAAAGTTTCGCAATCGAGCTAGTTGGCAAAGGCAGGTTGGCCACCGAGGGTATAGCCATTGCGGGTGCGAACTACCGGTTTGCCGCCGCGCGGCTATGGGTTATACCGCGCGAACCACGCGGCGATTTCGCGGAAGACGTCGCGGCGCTGTTCCCAGCGGCTGGGGAAATGGCCGGAGCCGGGATAGGTAACCATGCGCACAGTCTTTCCGCGCGCGGCTAGCGCCAAATAAAATTCGCGGCCTTGATACGTGGGCACACGAACGTCGGCGGCGCCGTGCAGGATCAGCAGAGGCGTGGTGACGTCGGCGGTGTGCATGACGGCGGAGAATTGCAGGAACGCTGTGGGGTCCGCGTCGGGCCAGCGCGCGTCGTAGTCAATCTGCTGTACATCGCTGGTCCATATGAAGCTCAGCCAATCGGTAATGCCGGCGCCTTCGACGGCGGCGCGGTAGCGGTGTGTCTGCGTGACGGTCCAGGAGGTCATGAACCCGCCGGCGCTCCAGCCGAAAATCGCTAGGCGGTTGGGATCGGCCCAGCCCTGGGCCAGCGCAAAATCGGTAGCACTGTCCACGTCGCGATAGGCGCGATCGCCAAAGTGCTGATAGATGGCCTGTAGGAATTCCGTGCCATAGCCGGTAGAGCCGCGATATTGGGGCTGCACGACGACGTATCCCAGACCGGCGAGAAAGCGCGAGAGGGCGTCGACTTCGAACGAGTCGTTCGCTTCCGGGCCGCCGTGCGGAAAAACCACGAAGGGATATTTTTTCCCGGAGACGTAGCCGGCCGGAAACGTGGCGATACCTTCGAGGTGAATGCCTTCCTTGGAAGTCCAGTGAATGACGCTGGCCGCGCCTAACGCGACACTCGCGAGCACATCGTCACCTTCGTGCGTGATTCTCTTGAGTTGCGTTCCTTCGGCCACCGCGACGTTGGAGGCATGCTCGGGATCGCCGACGGTGAAAGCCAGCACCTGCGGCGCCACGGCAATTTCCGGAGCGATCGGCGCGCCGTCTACGGTTCCTGCCGGCCAAGTGAAAGTAGTTTTGAGCGCGCGGCCATCGAAGGAGTCCACCTCACCGCGAACGCCGCGCGCCACAATCACCCAGATGTTTCCGTGGACATCCTGATTCAGACCGAGGGCGGAGCCGGCCAAATCGGGCGTGCGGTCGACGGGCGCGCCGCCCGCGAGCGGGACGGTCCAGACGTGATCCGGTGTGAGCACATCGGTGGTGGTGCTCACGAAAGCGAGTTCTTTGCCGTCGGGAGTCCAAGCGATTCCTCCGCTGCCGCTGGGGATTTCGGACGCGGCGGAGTTGGGAATTTCCGCAATGCGGCGAGGTCCGGAAGCGGTGCAGACGTCGATGAAGCTGTGAATGAAGTGATAGCCGATCATCGGCGTTTGCGAGACCAGCGCGATGCTGGAGCCATCGGAAGACCACTCCATGCCGGCGATGTCCTTGAGCGCGGGGCACCACCACGCGCCGTCGCCGCCGGAAGCGTTGAGGACGTAGAGGCTGGACTCCTCGTTTTGCACGACGGTGTGGACGTCTTCGAGCGGGTCGGGGGCCCGCTGGCTGGCGAGCACCGCGAAGCGCGAACCGTCCGGGGAAATCGTTGCCACAGAGATCCCCGAAGGCAGGGAGGTCAAAACTTTTAGATTTTCGAGAGGCGCGGCCAGCGGGACGGTAGCGAGCTGCTTAATTTTTTCGCCGACCGCTCCGTAGAGCGCCGAGCCATCGCGGGTAAATCCGAAGGGCGAGAAATTTTCGGGCAAGATGAGTTTGCGCGGATTTGTGCCATCGGTCGCGACCAGCCAGTACTCGTCAGTCGTTGCGCCCTTGGCAACGCCGGAGCCAGCCAAATACAAGATGCTGCGGCCGTCCGGCGAGACCGCGACGGCGCGCGCGCTGCGCAGGCCGGTCCAATCGTCCACGCCAAAGGCGTGCTTATCTGCAGCACGCGAAGACCACGACAACAATGCGATGAGGGCGAGACAGGCGCAATATTTTTTCAAGGGACTCCTCGATAGTTATAGCGATGAGACCTGAGGCGGCACTCGGCAGTACACCGAGGACGCCACGAAGCTTGAAAAGATAGCATAGGCGCCGCGGGCGCGAAGCCGATTTAACGGTTAATTGCCTGAGGTGGGTTGGCCGCCGGGGGAATAGTAGCCGTTGCGGGTGCGGGCTACGAGTTTGCCACGGCCGCGCGGCGGGATAACGTCAACCTGCACGCTGCGGTAGCTGCCGTCGCGGCGATCGTTGGAGGGGTAGTAGCCCAGGGTGTATTGGTTGCGAATGTCGTGCGCCACTTGCTCGCAAATGTTGTGCACGTCTTCGACATTTTCCGGAAAAAATGCCAAGCCGCCGGAAGCCTGGGCGATCTGTGTGAGAGCTTTCTTGGCTTTGGTTTTGGATTTCTTGGCTTCATCACCGAGCAGGCCGATGGTGTAAATCACGGTGTTGGTGCGCTGGATTTCGCGGATGGTTTTTTCCAGAGTGTTGCGGCTGGTGTTGTCTTCGCCGTCGGTAACGATCAATAGAACTTTTTTGTCTTTGCTGGCTTTCTTCAGGTGATCGAGCGAGCCGATGATAGCGTCATACAGCGCGGTGCTGCCGCGGGAATCGATGCGCTCAAGGGCTTCTTTTAGTTCGGGGATGCTGTTGGTGAAATCCTTGTCGAGGTCGAGGTAGAAGTCGTCGTTGAAGTTCACGACAAAAGCTTCGTCGCTAGGATTGCTGCTCTGCACCAGGGTGATGGCCGCTTCGTTCACGCGGGGGCGCTTTTCGCGCATGCTGCCGCTATTGTCGATGACCAGGCCCATGCTGACAGGAATATCTTCGCGTTTGAAAACGGAGAGCTTTTGTTCCACCTTGTCTTCAAAGACGCGAAAGTTTTCCTGCTTCAGGCCTTCGGCGAAACGTCCGCGATCGTCGAGCACCGTGGTGTGCAAGACCACCAGGTTGACGCTGACGGAAATGGCGCCACCCTGACTGGAAGTCTGACCAGGCGGAGGCGGCGGGGGTGGAGGAAAGGGATTTTGCGCGAAAGCTACGGCCGCTACGGCGGCCACTACGATACAACTTGCTGCGGTTACAAAAAGCGTCCGCCTCCCTTCGTTCCTCAGGGCAAGCAGAAGGCGGCCGCTACAAAAGCCATCAGTGGAGCTATTAGTGGCTGGGGGCGTAGTAACCCGTTTTGTTGTAAACCGTGAGCGGAGGAAGTCCGCGAGGCGGGCGCAGCTTGATCTTAACTTTGCGCCAGCGGGCATCGTGCGCCTTGTTGCTCGGATGATATCCCAGGACATATTGATTGCGCAGCTCCATGCCGATCTTGGAAGCGATATCCGGCAGATCTTCCAGCTTCTCCACCGGGAAAACGCGGCCGCCGGTCAGCTCCGTGACTTCGCTGAGTAAGGAAGGGCCGTTGCCTTCTTCCAGCGTGCGATTGCGATATCCAACGGGGTCGAAGATGCCAATGGCGTAAAGCTGCGTATCGGCTTCTTTCACCAGGCGCTTGATATCGCCCTCAGTGTACCGACTATGATTATCTCCCCCGTCCGACAAGATGAGCAAGGCCCGCTTAGCGTTGTGTGCACTACGCATCTCGCTCAGCCCCAAATAGATGGCATCCAGCAAAGCGGTGCGGCCTTTGGGCGCGCTCAAAAGCATGCGGCTTTGCAGGTCTTCCACGCTGTTGGTGAAAGAACTGGTGAGTTCGGCGTGTTCGTTGAAGCTGACCAGGAAAAATTCATCCGCGGGATTGGCGGTCTTGAAAAACTGGATGGCCGCTTCGCGCGCCTTGGCGGCTTTGTTGGCCATGCTGCCGCTGTAATCGAAAATCACACCGATGGAAATGGGCACGTCTTCGGCGGAGAAGGTGACCACTTCCTGCTCGACGTTATCTTCGAAGATGCGGAAATTGTCAGGATCGAGTCCGGTAACCAAGCGGTTATACGGATCGGTGACCGTGGCATTGATGAGTGCAAGGTCCACGTCCATCTTGATGCCTTTGCGTGCGTTGACGACTATGCCGGGCGTATCTTTGCGAACGTCGTCAGCTGGCTTAGCGGCGGGCTTGGCGTCATCCTTTGCCGCGCTGGCCGTGATGGCGGGAGCATCTTTCGCCGCGTCGTGCGGAACGCCGGCCTGCGCCTTGTCGTCGGTCGCAGGTGCCTGCGAAAGCGCTAAAGGACCGGCGTGCGCGGGCGCAGCGAACATGGCCGCGAATAGCAGGCACGCAAAACACAGGGCTGCGAGCGAATAAATTGATGGACGATTGCAGAGGTCGAGCGACCGGGAAAATCTTCCGGTAGAACAGAACAGGTGGCGCTTCACGGCAACCCCCTACGTTCCCGACTGCGGGGAACGGCCGCGCGGGTAAGGACTGAGACGGATTCTACCACTGGCGCGACCGAAGACAAGTCGAATCGGCGTGGGAAGGGGGACGGGACCCGGTTGACGAAGAAAGCTCTGTACAACCGGCGGATTCACGCCATCACGCGCCATGATAGCATCGCCAAAGTCACCTGGCGGATAAAAGCTTAGAGCATTTCTTGAGAAAAAGGTTTCGCCCGCGCCGCAGAAAGCAGGAATGTTAGAGCATGGTGAACGAGGAGAAGAAACCCTTGGAATCTGGGAAAGAAGTGGTGGTGGTGATACCGGCGCGGTACGCGTCGACACGCCTGCCGGGCAAGCCGCTGGTGCTGCTGGGCGGCCAGCCGATGATTCAGCGGGTCTACGAGCGAGCGCGCCAGGCGAAGCGCGCGCATCGCGTGATCGTGGCCACCGACGACGAGCGCATCGTCGCGGCCGTGGAGGCGTTTGGCGGCGAGGCGCGCATGACCCGCCCGGACCATCGCACCGGCACGGAGCGCGTGGCCGAAGTGGCCGCGCACGTCAGCGGCGACGTTTTCGTGAATGTGCAAGGGGACGAACCTTTGCTGGATCCGGCAGCGGTGGATACCGCCATCGCGGCGCTGCTCGAGGAACCTGCGGCGCCGATCGCCACGGTAGCAACCTTGATCAAGAATGCGCCGGACATCATGGACCCGAATGTGGTGAAGACGGTTCTGGACTTCGACGACAATGCGCTGTATTTTTCGCGCGCGCCGATTCCCTGGGTGCGCGACGCGGCCGGAAAAATTCGTGTGCGGCACCTGAAGCATCTGGGGCTGTATGTTTTTCAGCGAGACGTTTTGCTGGAGTACCCGACCTTGCCGCAGGGCGAGCTGGAACGCGTCGAACAGCTGGAACAATTACGCTGGATGGAAAACGGCTGGAAGATTCGCGTGGCCGAAGTGGAGCATGACGCCGTGAGCGTGGACGTTCCGGCGGACGTCGAACGCGTCGAAAAATTACTGAAGCAGGCGGAGCACCGGGATGCGTGATAGGGATGCGTAAAAAAGAACGCGTAAAAAAATCAACCGCCCGGCAGTGACTGCCAGGCGGTCGATGGATGTTGCGGATAGGCGTTGCGGGACGGCCGAGCGGGCCGCTCAGTTTATTGTTGTAGGACTAACGGACCGAGAACTACCCGGCCGGTGTTGAGGCCTACAATCACGAAGCTGGTGTTGCTGATGGCGTAGGCGCGGATGTTAGCCGTTGATGGACTCGAATTAGTCGTGTTCAACGTAAAGGTGTTGCCGGCCGTTCCTCCTCCGGTGCCGCTGCCGTTCAGCGTGAATAACCCGGTGAAGGATTGATCGAGCTGTGGATTGGCGAAACCGAATTGCACGAAGTCGACATCGCCGTTCATCAGCGGTCCCCCACCGCTTGGGTAGGTAAATGTGCCGACAAAGTCTTCCTCAATGCCGCCGTCAATGGAGTTGAAACCGGTCCAGTTGAAGGCGTAGGTTCCGGAGAGGCTGATGTTAGAGGATTGGGCGTTCAGCGATCCATCAGCCACCACATCGCCGCTGGTGTCTTGGATGAATCCTTGTGTCGCGCTGGAGAGATAAAAAATATAGCTGAACACGTCGCCGGAATTTTTGTCGGTTAAGGTTAACGTGCCGCGGCCATCGCCCGATGGATCAATCGTGTAGGTAAAGGCCGAGACGGCGCTGTTGCTTGCAGGGAAGACCGTGGCGCCTTTGGTGCCGATATTTTGGTCCAGCGCCACATTTGAAATGTTGCCGCTAGCGTCCGCGGTGTAAACGCCGGCGCGCGTGATCGCACCGGTGTCGGCGCTACCGCCCACGGCCAGCACAAAGCTGCCGGGAAATTGGCTGACGTTGGTGGGTACGTTGGATTGCGCCGTGGCCGTTCCCGAGGTGGCTTTCGCCGCGTCAGTTTCGATGAATTGCATGTGGCTTCCATCGATAACGTAGAACTCGTACGTAAGGTTGAATATCTCTCCGCCGATGTCGACATTCAGCTGGAATTCTCCGCGCCCAAACTGCGTGAAGAAGCTCGGATCCTGGATAATCGCGCCCTGACCTATACCTTGCGGCCCGGAGAGCAAGCCACCGTCGTTGTCGTCAAGCGTTCCACCGGTGATCAGGTTGGAGCTATTTGTGGTAAAAGCGCCTACGATCGATTCCGGCGCGCCCTGATTCAAAGCGATATCCACACCAGAAGTTTCAAACGCGTAGGACAGCGCGAAATTCGGGGTGATGTTCTGTATCTGGAAAGTTCCGCTCATCGTGGAAGTGTCGTCCGATTCGATCATCAGGCCGCTGGACGTGGAGGTGAGCGCGAGGCTGAACGTAAAGACATCGATCGTTCCGGGTACATTGGGGTCGGTATGCGCCAAGGTCAAGGAACCCTTGCCGTTGGAGGACACCGTGTAGGTCGAAGCTGGCGCGGGAAGGAACTGAAATGCTTCGATAAGGCCGGCATCGTTGACGTCTTCAATCGCGGCCGAGATGTTGCCTTGTCCGTCGGCCTGGAAGCTGCCGATACGGAAGATGGGATTGCCGCTCGGGTCGGTGCCGGCCATGGAAAATGCATAGGTTCCCTTGAGGCTTGCGGTGGAGTACATGCCGTTCGGCGGCGGGATCGGCGGGGCGTTGCCGCCGCTGCAGGCCGTGGTCAGGCCGGCGACGAGGAGCGTGGCCAAAAGGAAGAAGTGCGTGAGCGAACGCTTGCCGTGCGCGTGATTCTTCACGCTAATTGTGGTGTTTTTCATCGCGCACCTGCCGTAGATTCCTGCGCATTGCCGCTATGCGACGTCGGCTTAAGAGGAATGCCGTTCTTCGAGCGCACCGTGACCGACTGCGTGCCCTTCTGAATGATACGCGCGGCGAAAACCGTGCCTTCGCCATACGGGAGGGTTTCTCCCACGATGGTGACGGCGTCACCGGGTTCGAGCGAAAGATGATTGGCGGTCAACAAACGCGCGTTGCCGAGGTGCACGTTGACAATGCCGGAGGCGGTTTGCAGCTCGACATTGGCCCCGGCCGGAGCCGTTGAGGTTGCCGAGTCCCCGGTGTATTTCACAACCTTGCCTTGCAAATTGCTTTCGCGCGCGACGGTATACACGTCAGCGCGCGTGGGCGTCTTGGACTGCTGTTCCTGGGCGAGCGCGGCTGTCGCACAGCACAGTGCCGCGGTGGCAAATAAAGTGGCCATTCTTTTCAACATGTTTTCTTTCGTTCCCCTTTTTCGGAAAGATGCATTCACGCAAACTAGAACGCAAACGTACGACAAACCCCATGCGCGCTCGCGTCGTCGGAACGATCCGGGCGAGCTCGGAGGCAGACTGCTGGGTCCCTGTCTGCACCCCATGCAAGCGCCTCTTGCATAGAAGGGTGGCACGGTAAATGCCATAACACGGCGATCACGCGGAGCGTTCGACTACAAACCGACCACGCGCACCGCCGCCAGACGAAGGTTAAGATGTCGGCAATTGCTAAACAGTTTCGCTGCAAGACAAAACAGTCCGCAAAACTGTGCGCAATCCTGTAACAGGAGGCCGGGAGGTTGATTCCGCTAGAACCTGTCCGTGGATACAAACACGGGTGGTAAAAAAAGGTTTCGCTGATTTATTTGCGGCGGAGGTGGGGTCTGCGGCCTGATTTGAGTTTGCGCGGCCTTGCGTACGCGCTCCATTTGAATTTCTGTTTGAGCGGAGCGAACTGTTGCATTTGACAGTTTCGCGCGCCGTGCCCATAATTATGTGTACGTCACTCCTGCGGAGGTTTAACAGTCCGGCGCATTGGTTCGATACGGTGCGCGGGCTTCACGGATGGCGCCAAAATATATCTTTGTAACCGGCGGTGTGGTTTCTTCTCTCGGCAAGGGCGTAGCTGCCTCCTCTATCGGCTGTCTCCTCGAAAGTCGCGGTTTTAAAGTCACCCTACAGAAATGCGATCCGTACCTGAATGTGGACCCTGGAACGATGAGTCCCTTTCAGCACGGCGAAGTATTTGTGACCGAGGATGGCGCGGAGACGGATCTGGACCTTGGCCACTACGAGCGCTTCACACACGCAAATCTTACGCGCGCCAACAACTGGACCACCGGGCGCATCTACGAAACGATCCTGACCAAGGAACGCCGCGGCGATTATCTCGGTAAAACCGTGCAGGTGATTCCGCACGTCACGGATGAGATTAAGGCCACCATTAAAAAGGTTTCCGACGGCGTGGATGTGGTGATCGTCGAGATTGGCGGCACGGTTGGCGACATTGAGTCGCTGCCGTTCCTCGAAGCCATTCGCCAGATGCGCTTGGAGCTGGGCGCGGAGAACACTTTATTTGTGCACGTTACGCTGGTTCCGTACATCGCGGCGGCCGGTGAGCAAAAAACCAAGCCCACGCAGCACAGCGTGAAAGAAATGCTTGGCTTGGGGATTCAGCCGGATATTTTGCTGTGCCGTAGCGACCGCCACATTCCGGAAGAGCTGAAGAAAAAAATCGCCATGTTCTGCAACATCGCGGACGCGTGCGTGATCTCCATGGAAGATGTGGACACCATTTACGCCGTGCCAGTGGAGCTGAATCGCGAAGGCTTGGATTTGCAGATTTTGCGATTGCTCCATCTGGAGCCGCGACCGCAGAATTTTGCGCCGTGGCTGGAGTTGGTGGACCGGCTGCACAATCCGATCGGCGAGGTGCGCATCGCTGTGGTCGGCAAATATGTGCAGCTCGAAGATGCTTACAAGAGTTTGCGCGAAGCGCTGCTGCACGGCGGATTGGCGCATCAATATAAGACCGTGCTGGAGTGGATTGAAGCCGAAGAGATTACTTCGGCGGAGCAGGCGGCGGAGCGGTTGCGCGGTTACGACGGCATCCTGGTGCCTGGCGGATTCGGCAAGCGCGGCATTCAAGGCATGGTGCATACCATTCAGTACGCGCGGGAACATCGCGTGCCGTTTTTTGGAATTTGCCTGGGCATGCAGTGCGCCACGATTGAGTATGCGCGGGATGTGGCACGTCTGCCGGATGCCGACAGCACGGAGTTCGATCCGCAAACGCCGCATCGCGTGATTTATAAGTTGCGCGAACTGCTGGGCGTGGATGAAATGGGCGGCACCATGCGCCTGGGCGCGTGGCCGTGCAAGCTGACGCCTGGATCGTTCGCGGCCAAGGCCTACGGCAAGACCGAAATCAGTGAGCGCCATCGTCATCGCTATGAATTCAATCGCGAGTATGAAAAGCAACTGGTCGCCGCGGGATTGAAAATCACCGGGCGGACGCCGGATGAGAACTACGTGGAAATCGTCGAGGCTCCGGAACATCCCTGGTTCCTGGGCTGCCAGTTCCATCCCGAATTCAAATCCAAGCCGCTGGAGCCGCATCCGCTGTTCCGCGCCTTCATCGGCGCGGCGCTTGAATATCAGAAAAAAAAACACCGATCCACTAACGCTACGGCCGAAAGCCATCGCACGCTAGTTGCGGAAGCTGTTCCAGAAACACAGCACGCGAAGAGCGCCGAACCAGAACGCGCCAGTGCTTTCCGCGCTGCACCACACGCTACTCTGTAACGCCAGCCCTTTCAGGCTGGCGATTCGCTGCTTTTCTCCGCGCAACTCAGCGCCCACTGTGCTTCTGCCTTATCTTTTATGTCTTTCCTTACATCAAAACCAACCTGACTGCGGTAGAATACAGATGACGTTCGAGCAGAAGCGCATGAAAACCGCCGCCTTCATCTGTGCCGCAATCTCCGCTCTGTCCATCGGATTGATGGCCTCGCACTCCGTAATCGTAGGGCCTTGCAGCAGCGCTGCCGGCGGCTTTTGTCTACTTGGATACATTTTGGCCACGCCGCTAGCCTTAATTCTTTTCGCGATCTTGGGAATTCGCCATTGGCGGAATTCCCGGCGTCGCGTGCCAACCAAACTCCAAATCAGCTAACTTCCGGCACTTCGCAGGCAACAACAAGATGCCCAAGGTAACGGAGACCAAGCGTCTGCGCGCCGCCGCTCGGCTCCATCTGCCGATATGCTATCTTCGATAGTCGAACATGAATCCCACTCGTGAACTTACTTTAGGTTATTTGCGGCTCGGCGGCACGAAACCACTGTTTCTGATCGCCGGACCGTGCGTGATCGAAACCGAAGGCCACGCGCGCAAAATGGCGGAGTCTGTGGCAAAAATCGCCAGCGATGCCGGCGTGCCGTACATTTTTAAAGCATCGTTCGACAAAGCCAATCGTACTTCGGTGAAAGCGTTTCGTGGACCGGGCCTGCGCGAAGGCTTGCGCATCCTGGGAAAGATCAAGACCGATTTGAATGTTCCAGTGCTTACGGACATTCACGACGTGTCACAAGCGGGTCCCGCCGGGGAAGTCTGCGACATTCTGCAGATCCCCGCGTTTCTGGCACGTCAAACGGATCTCGTGGTGGCCGCCGGAAAAACGGGAAAAATCGTAAACGTAAAGAAACCGCAATTCGTGGCCCCTTCGGACATGGGCAACGTGGTAGAAAAGCTGATCTCCACAGGCACGGAAAAAATAATTCTCACGGAACGCGGTGCGTCCTTTGGCTACAACAATCTCGTTGTGGACATGCGCAGCTTCGCTATCCTAAAAAACTTCGGCTATCCCGTGGTGTTTGACGCCACACATTCCGTGCAACTGCCCGGCGGTCAGGGAAACGCGAGTGGCGGTCAGCCCGAGTTTATCGAGACCCTGGCCCGCGCCGCGGTAGCCGCGGGAGTCGACGGCGTGTTCCTGGAAACGCATGACAATCCGAAAGAAGCGCTCTCCGATGGCGCCAACGCTCTTCCGTTGAATCAACTGGCCGGCTTGCTCGCGCGCTTGAAAGAACTTTCTGAAGTGGTAAGGAAATGGGACGTATGAGTCTCGAAACCGCCAGGCGCGTCCTGCGCATTGAAGCGCGGGCCATCGAAGAAGTGATGGCGAAGCTGGATGGCGCGTTTGAGCGCGCCGTGGAACTTTTGCTGGCATGCAAAGGCCGCGTGGTGGTGACCGGCATGGGCAAGTCCGGTTTAGTGGCGCGGAAAATTTCCGCCACGCTCTCCAGCACCGGCACGCCATCATTTTTTCTGCATCCTGCGGACGCCGTGCATGGTGATTTGGGCATGCTGGCGCGCGGCGACGCCATGCTTGGCGTTTCCTACGGCGGAGAAACGGATGAAATTGTTGCGCTGCTCGAAGCGCTGAAGCGGCTCGAGATTCCGCTGGTAATGCTCACCGGAAAACCGAAATCGACGCTGGGAGAAGCCAGCGCGGTTGTCTTGGATGTGAGCGTCACCGAAGAAGCGTGTTCGCTGAATCTGGCGCCCACTGCCAGTACCACGGTGGCGATGGCTGTGGGCGATGCGCTGGCGGTTTCGCTGCTGGAACGGCGCGGGTTTCAGTCAGACGATTTTGCCGCGCTGCATCCTGGCGGGCGGCTGGGGAAAAAACTCTTGCGCGTGGAGCATTTGATGCACGTGGGCGCGGCGATGCCGCGCGTGGACGTGACCGCTGCAATGCCCGACGTGTTTCATGAAATGAGCGCGAAAAAATTGGGGATGACGACGGTAACTGCGGCCGACGGCAAACTTGCCGGCATCCTCACGGACGGAGACTTGCGCCGGTTGATGGAGAAACATCGCGGTGCGGCGTTGGAGTTGACCGCCGGAGCAGCCATGACGCGCGACCCGCAAACCATTGGCGCACATACACTGGCCAGCGAAGCGCTGAACCTGATGGAGAAGCGGCGCATCACCAGCGTGGTGGTCACGGACGAGAACGGCATCGCAGTCGGCGTCGTGCATTTGCATGATTTGTGGACCTTGCAGTTAATTTAGAACATCAAAGCCTCCGAGTGCGATGCACAACAGACTTCTGGCTTCGTTCGGAATGACACCCGATAAATGACTTCGCTACTCGTATCCTAGGAGACCACCGTGGCCCGAATTACGATTTCGCCGGCGCTGGCAAAGCGCGCGAAACAAATCAAAGTGCTGCTGATGGATGTGGACGGCACGATTACCAACGGCGGCGTCACGCTGCTGTCCATGCCAGATGGCTCGGCGATGGAAATCAAAACGTTTGATGCGCATGACGGCCAGGGACTTACGTTGGCGCACACCGCCGGGATTCGCACCGGAGTGATTACCGGGCGCGAAAGTGCGGCGCTGCGACGACGCGCAAAAGAGATGAGCATCGAATTTGTCTACGAAAAGCAGCCGCAAAAGATTCCCGCGTACGAAGAAATTCTGCGCAAGGCGGGAGTGCCGGACTCCGCGGTAGCGTATCTTGGCGATGATTTGCCGGATTTGACGGTGATGCGGCGCGTGGGCTTGGCGGTGGCGGTGGGCGACGCCGTGGCTGAAGTAAAAAAAGCCGCGCACTACACGACGAAGGCGGTTGGCGGCCGGGGCGCGTTGCGCGAGCTGGTCGAATTGATTTTGAAGTCGCAAGGGATTTGGGAAGAGATGATCGACAAAGCGCGGGCTTAAGCGCTAAAACCGTGCGAATCTAAAGATTCGCCACTACAACGGCACACGCTGAGCCGTGCGGACCTGAAGATTTACCATTACGGCGGCACAGCTGGTGGCGGCAATTCCCTGCCCGGGTCATAATATCTACGCGAATCTTTGAGCGAGGAATCCACTGATGGTGCATGCATGGCACGACGTATCCCCTGGCAATGAATTGCCGCGTGATTTTCAGGCGGTGATCGAGATACCGTTGGGTTCAAACGTCAAATACGAATTGGATAAAGCGACCGGGCTGCTGAAGGTGGACCGCATTATTCACTCGGCGGTTTTTTATCCCGCGAATTATGGATTTATTCCGCAGACCTATGCGGAAGACAACGATCCTTTGGATGTGCTGGTGCTGTGCCAGGAGCCGGTGCAGCCGCTGGCGCTGATCAAGGCGCGCGCCATCGGGCTGATGACCATGATCGATTCCGGCGCCAGCGACGACAAGGTGATTGCCGTGGCCACCAACGATCCGGAGTTCAGCGATTATCTGGAGGCACGCGATTTGCCGCCGCATCGCTTGTTGGTGCTGCGGCGATTTTTCCAGGATTACAAGCAACTTGAAGGCAAACAGGTGCAGGTGGAAGAGATTCGTCCCGCGTATGCCGCGCTGGCGGTGATTGAGAAATCGCTGGCGAATTATCAACAGCATCGCGAGCGGCTGATGAATAACGGTTGCAAATAAATTCGGCTGACACGCCACAGCTAATACAAAACCATTATTCCCGCATGGGGACCCTGCTGTTAGTTTCGACGCACGGGTTATTCGCTGACTTACTCACTATGAGCCTTTTTTGGAAAATCACGATTGGTGTTGTGCTCGCACTGCTGATCGCTGCGTTTGTTGGGCTTTCGTTGATGGCTGGCAGCCCGAAAGACGCCTATGGCATGGTGCGTTACGCGCTGCCGCACATGCACCGCGGGAACTTGAAAGTGGGAGACGATGCGCCGGACGCGCCGTTGGTGGCGCTGGATGGCGCGGAGCGTTTTCATATTCGCGAACGCACCGGTGCGAAACCGCTGGTGCTGGTCTTTGGCAGCTTTACTTGACCGCCCTTCCGTCGCCAGGTGGGCGACATCGCGCAGATTTATAACGACTACAAAGAGCACGCGGATTTTCTGACCATCTATGTGCGCGAAGCGCATCCCACCGATGAATGGCAGATGAAGTCCAACGTGAAAGACGATGTTTGCTACGCGCAGCCGAAGAATTTAGAGGGGCGCGTGAACATCGCCAACGATTTCATCAAGCGTTACAAATATCCCGTGCCGTTCGGCATCGACGACATGAGTAACAAAGCGGAAGGCGCGTATTCCGCGTGGCCGGAGCGGTTATACGTGATCGACGAAAACGGGCACATCGCGTACAAGGGCGGAAACGGTCCGTTCAAGTACGATCCCAAAGAAGTGCGCGCCTGGCTCGCAGCACGCTATGGCGAAGTGAAGCACGAGGACGCGAAGCCTGCGGACGACAAACCGGGAGACGCCAAGCCGGCAGATAGTAAGCCCGCAGCGACGAAGCCACCGGATTCTGCGCCTAGTCCCGCTGCGACGGCTCCGAAGACTTAGCGCGTTACGCTTGGAGTCACGACTTAGCGCTGCGACTTAGAGTTACAATGGGCGGCAGCGAGTCCCGACAGCGAGCTGACGCTTGAAGAAATCAAGACCTCAGAAAAATAAATCCGCAAAGGACGATGCGCAGCGCGTCGGCTTGGCGCGAGCGCTGTCCAAGATGGGATATTGCTCGCGGTCGGAGGCAGCGGAATTGGCGCGCGCCGGGCGAGTGCGGCTGAATGGTTCGCTGACGAGAAATCCCGAAGCGCCGGTGCGGCTCGGAAAAGATCGCGTCGAAGTGGATGGCAAGCCGGTGGAAGCCGGCGCGAAACTTTATTTTGTTTTGAACAAGCCGCGCGGCGTGGTTACCACCGCCGCGGATGAACAGGGGCGCGATACGGTGTATTCGCTGCTGCCAGCAGATACTCCTTGGGTCGGGCCGGTGGGGCGGCTGGACAAGGCTAGCGAAGGGATGCTGCTGCTGACGAATGATTCGGAATGGGCGGCGCGCGTGGCGGCGCCGGAGACACATCTGGCGAAGATTTATCATGTGCAGATTTCGGTGGTTGCGGATACGGCGTTGACGGATGCGCTGGAATCGGGATTTGCCGTGAAAGACGGCGAAGTCTTGCGCGTTGCACGCGCGGAGGTATTGCGTAGCGGCGAGAAAAATGGTTGGCTCGAAGTGACGCTGGAGGAAGGTAAGAACCGGCAGATTCGGCGCATGTTTGAGGCGCGGGGCATTGAAGTGTTGCGGTTGGTTCGTGTGGCGATTGGTCCGTTGGCGCTGGCGGATTTGGCGAAGGGGCAGTGCCGAGTGTTGGCGCCCACGGAAAAATTGGCGATGGATTTGGCCATAACGAGAGCATCGAAGTAAGAGAGAAAATATGGGAATCAAGAAGAGAGACACAGAAACAGAAGGAGCTTAACGCAGAGGCGCAGAGCGCACAGAGAAAACGCGGAGAAGAACGCCGTCGAGCTCTGCGGATGTTTCTGGGATTGGATTACACCGCGCACAGACTGAAGTCTGTGCTACCAAAACTAGCCGAGGGATTCTGAGGTTACGCCTTGCTTTTGTTCTAGTTCGGCCCAGCGGGTGTAGAGGTGCTCGACGGTTTTCTGGGCTTGCTCCAGTTCCAGGGCTGCGGCGTGCAGGCGAGGGCCGTCGCTGATGATGGAAGGTTCTTCCATGGCTAAACGCTTGCGTTCGAGGTCTTCTTCGGCGGCGGCGATGTTTTCTTCCATACTGGCTAGTTCGCGCGTTTCTGTATACGAGAGTTTCTTTTTGGCAGGCGTTGGCCTGGCAGCTGCAGCGGCGGGAGAGGTTTGTATATTGCTGGCACGCGGCGTTGGCAGTGGTTTGGATTTTGCCGGGCGCTGCCAATCTTCCCATTGCGAATAGTCGGCGAAGCGTTCGGCGCCGCCGCGACCATCGAGGCCGAGGACCACCGTGGAGACGCGATCGAGCATGTAGCGATCGTGCGTGACGAGCACCAGCGCGCCGGGATATTCGAGCAGGCTTTCTTCCAAAATTTCCAGCGTCGGAATATCCAAATCGTTGGTTGGCTCGTCGAGCAGCAGGACATCGGCTGGTTGCAACATTAATTGGGCGATCAGGACGCGGGCGCGTTCGCCGCCGGACATGCGGCCCACCGGGCGATTCAGATCTTCTCCGGTGAACAGGAAACGCGCGGCCCAGCTGGCCACGTGGATCACATTGCCCTTGTAAACTACAGCGTCGCTGTCTGGGGCCAGCGCGCGACGCAGCGAGAGGGCGGGATCGAGTTCGCGATTTTGATCGAAATAGACCAGGCGGAGCGGCTCGGCACGTTTCACGGTGCCGTGGCTTGGCGCGATTTCTCCGAGCAGCAAGCGGAGCAGGGTGGTCTTGCCGCTGCCGTTGGGTCCGACCAATCCGACGCGCATTCCACTGGTGATATCGAAATGAATGTTGTGGAAGAGTTCGCGTCCGGCGATGGAGTAGGAAAGATGCTTCACACCGATTAATTGCTTCGATTTGCGATTGGAGGCGGTGAAATCGATGCGCGCGGAAGTCACGTTGCTGCGCTGCTTCATGCCGGCGAGTTCGCCGATCATTTCGTGGGCAGTGTCGATGCGGGCTTTGGATTTAGTAGTGCGCGCTTTGGGGCCGCGGCGAAGCCAATCGATTTCCGTGTGCACGCGATTTTCGAGAGCGTCTTGCCGCTGCTGTTGCGCGTGAAGATAGGCTTCTTTGGCTTCGAGAAAAGTGCTGTAGTTCCCTGCCACGCGCAAGGAACCATCGGGATACATGCGATTCAGCTCGACCATGGTGGTGGCGATATTTTCGAGGAAATAACGGTCGTGGCTGACGATCACACAGGCGAAATTGGCGTTGAGGAGCAGCGCTTCGAGCCACTTGATGCCGGCGAGGTCAAGATGATTCGTAGGCTCGTCGAGGAGCAGGATGTCCGGATGCTGGACGAGACCTTCGGCAATGGCCAAGCGTTTGCGCCAGCCACCAGAGAGCGCGGCGGCTTCGGCTTCGAGGTCCAGGAAGCCGGCGCGACCCATGATTTCGGCGATGCGGCCGAGGCGCTCGGACTGCGGAGTTTCGGCGCGGTCGAGGGCTTGTTCCAGAATCTTGCGGATAGTGTCGCCCGGAGCATAGGTGGACATCTGGGCGACGAAACTTATGCGGGTGCGTTTGCGGATGGCTACGTCGCCGGTATCAGGCTTTACGCGGCCGAAGAGCATTTCCAGGAGCGTGGACTTGCCGGAGCCGTTGGGGCCGACCAGGCCAATGCGTTCGCCTTCGGAGACGGTGAAGGAGAGATTCTGGAATAGCGGGGCGACGCCAAACCTTTTCGCCAAACCTTGCGCGGCAATCAACGGTGGCACGGAAGCGGTGGTCTCCTGAAATATTTGCACTGTAAGGATAGCAGTTGGCGAGGCTGGGAGCACGGTGTGGGCCCGCAAAATGAGAGCGGCTTCTGGTGGAATGCCCTTGGGCTTTCTTGAAAGGATGTGAAAACAAAGGGACTTAAAGTCCTTTGTTTTCACATCCTTTTGCAAGTGTTCATTCTAGAAGGTTTACGAGCGGTTGATGTTACACAAATGGTTACTACCAAGACCAAGAAAAGGATTTAACGCCGAGAACGCGGAGACACAGCGAGCGCAGAGAAGAGGGCGCTGGTTAAGGTCCAGATGATGTTGGGATGGAGTGTAACGACACTTCTCTACCACAGGATAGTATCAAGACTTAGTGTTTGTGTCAAGGTATATTTTGGGTACTAGGACTAAATTTTTGATGGTGTCGCTGAACGGGAGGCAATTCAATTGCGTTTCAGCGTGATGGGTGCGGAGACGGCGGCGCGTGCCGAACCGAGAACGGGAGAGGCGGCAGCTTCGTCGAGGGCGTCGCGCATGGCTTGGCTGAGGCTTTTGAGGCTGTAGGGTTTCTGGAGCATGACGGCGCTTTTGTTGGTGTGGGCAACAAAAGGCACGACTTCCGGCATATATCCGGTGGTGAAAATGACCGGGACTTCGGGACGCAAGGCGGCAATCTGTTCGAACGCGGAGGGACCGTCGAGTTCCGGCATGGCGATGTCCAAGACGAGGAGTTTTATGCTGTCGGCGTTGCGCTTGAAAAGTTCCACGGCTTCGCGGCCGTTGCGCGCCGGGATGACGTTGTAGCCGAGCTCGCGCAGCATGGATTGCGCGGATTGGCGGAGGCCGTCGTGGTCGTCGGCGAACAAGATAAGCTCCGAGCCTTTGCGGAGTTCGACGATGACTTTTTCCTCTGGGACATCCGGAGAGCCGGCGCAGCGCGGAAAATAGAGGCGGAAGGCAGTGCCTTTGCCGGGTTCACTGTAGACATAGATGAAACCTTCATGTTGCTTGACGACACCGTAGACGGTGGCGAGACCGAGGCCGGTGCCGCGGCCGAGTTCCTTGGTGGTGAAAAAGGGCTCGAAAATGCGTTCGAGGGTGGCCTTGTCCATACCAACGCCGGTATCGGACACGGCGAGCACCACGTATTCCCCGGCGCGGGCTTCGGGATGGACGCGGAGCTGTTCCGGTCCGATATCGGCGTTTTGCGTTTCGATGGTTAGGGTGCCGCCTTCAGGCATGGCGTCCCGGGCATTGAGCGAGAGATTCATCAAGAGCTGTTCGATTTGCGCGGGGTCGGCCATGGTGATGCGCAAGTTGCGGCCTGGCACGACGCGGATTTCGATGCGATCGCCAATAAGCTTGTGAAGCAGACTAGTGACTTCTTCGATGGAGGAATTGAGATCAAGTTTGCGAGGTTGCAGAATCTGGCGGCGAGCAAAAGCCAGGATTTGCGCGGTCAACCTGGCGGCGCGGTGGGCCTGATCGGTAATTTTCTGGAAGCGTTCGTTGAGGCGCGTGCCGGCGGGGCAGTCTTCCAGACCCATTTCCGCCCAGCCGAGGATAGCGCCGAGAATATTGTTGAAGTCGTGGGCAATCCCGCCGGCAAGGCGGCCGATGGCCTCAAATTTTTGCAGCTGATGGACTTGTTGCTCGAGACGCTTACGGTCGCGACGCTCGGCGGCCTCGCGAATTTCGCGCTCGACGGCGGGGCGCAGACGCTGCAGTTGGCCTTTCATCAGATAGTCTTGCGCGCCGTGGCGCAGAGCGGAGACGGCGGTGGCTTCGTCCATGGTGCCGGAGACAAAGATGAAGGGCAGATCGGGCCTGCGGGAACGAACCATTTCAAGGGCTTGCAAACCAGAGAATCCGGGCATGCTGTGGTCGGAAAGGACCAAGTCCCACTCGCCGCCTTCCAGCGCGGCGTTGAGAGAGGCTGCGGAGTCCACGCGCTGGTAGTGGAGATCGAAACCGCCGGCAGATAACTCGCGGGCGAGGAGCACGGCATCGTTTTCGGAATCCTCGACAAAGACGGCACGAAGTGGTTTGCCCATTTAGAGCTCCCTAATGACCGGAGGTTCGTTTAAGACCAACCAATAGAGACCGAGCTGTGCGGCGGCGGTTAGGAATTGCTCAAAGTTGACGGGCTTGCGAACGTAGCTATTGGCGCCCAGCGAATAACCCTGGAAGCGGTCCGCTTCCTCGTCCGAAGAAGAGAGGATGACGACGGGCAGGAAGCGCGTGCGGGCGTCGGCGCGAATGCGGCGAAGAACGCCAAGACCGTCAAGCTTGGGAAGCTTCAAGTCCAGCAAGACAACCTGAGGGAGGGCCCGCGGCGGGCAGCCGGCAAACGAGCCTTCACAAAATAAATAGTCGAGAGCCTCGACACCGTCGCGAACGACGATGATTTCGTTGGCCATGTTACTTTTTTTGAGGGCGCGGACGGTGAGAGCTTCGTCGTCGGGATTGTCTTCGACGAGGAGGATGCGTTTGTTCTTCATTCATTCGACTCCCTGCGCGCCCAAGCGGACGAGCCTATATTCCTAGCGATAGGGAGAGGTTCGCTTCGCGAGTATTGCTGACGACGGTTGCGACACAGTTGGAGAGACAACTGGAAGGGAGTTTCAGTGTGGCGCAAAGGCGGGGGAAGTCAAGAAGGGCGGGGAGGATTGCGGATTGGGAGTCAACTGCGGGGGCGGGGGTTAGCGGCGATTGGAGGATGGGCATTCGTGCTATGGTTAACCGAGCGAAAAAAGTAGCTGCGAAGGCCAACTTCCTGCGCCAGACCCGCCGTTTTCACGCTTAGGTTTGATGCCATCCACGGAACATAAATTCGACGCCATCGTGATCGGAGCGGGTGCCGCGGGGCTGCTTTGCGCGATTGAGGCCGGGAAGCGCGGACGGCGCGTGGCGGTGCTGGAACACGGCGAGCGCGTGGGGAAGAAAATTTTGATTAGCGGCGGCGGGAGGTGCAATTTCACCAACCTGCATTGCCGGCCGGAGGATTTTATTTCGGCGAACGCGCACTTTGCGAAATCGGCTTTGGCGCGTTACACGCCGGCGGATTTCATCGCGCTGGTGGAAAAGCACGGGATTCCCTATCACGAAAAAACGTTGGGGCAGCTATTTTGCGACCGCGCCGCAAGCGACATTACCGGAATGCTGGAGCAGGAGTGCCGCGATGCGGGGGTGAAGATTTTTTTGAATAGCGCGTGCAAGGAAGTGAGGCGAGGGGCGGATTTTGTGGTGCGGGCGGGGGACGCGGAGTTTCACGCGGAGGTGCTGGTAGTGGCGGCGGGCGGTCTGTCGATACCGAAGATGGGGGCGACTGCGATCGGCTATGAGATTGCACGGCAGTTTGGATTGAAAGTTGTGGGGACGCGGCCGGGGTTGGTGCCGCTGGTGTTTGACGCGAAGGAGCATCAGGATTATTGCGATTTGGCTGGAGTTTCGGCGGAAGTGATTGTCCGCCTGGATGAGGACGGGGAGGAGCGCGGGCGGGCTTCGGGTAAGGGCGTGGAGAAAAGCGTGTCGTTTCGCGAGAAGATGTTGATTACGCATCGCGGGCTTAGCGGGCCGGCGATTCTGCAGATTTCTTCGTACTGGAATCAGGCTGGAGCGAAGGGGCGAGCGGCGGAAGATTTTGGCGCGATACGGATTGACCTGGCTCCGGAGCGGAATGTAATTGCAAAAGTGCTGGAGACGGAGTTTCGCAGCATGACGGCGTTGCGGAACGCGTTTCAGGGAATTTTGCCGAAGCGCTTTGCCACGCGGTGGCTGGATTTGCACGAGCCGCCGGCATGGACAAATTTGGCGCTGGAGGAGTTTGAGCGGACGGTGCATGGTTGGCGGGTGACTCCGGCGGGGACGGAGGGATACGACAAGGCCGAAGTTACCGCTGGCGGCGTGGACACGGACGAGCTTTCGAGTAAGACGATGGAGAGTCGTAAGGTGCCGGGGCTTTATTTTATCGGGGAAGTTGTGGATGTTACGGGGCACCTGGGCGGGTTTAATTTTCAATGGGCCTGGGCGTCGGGTGCGGCGGCGGGGCGGGCGATTTGAGCGAACAAAATGCTTCGATCATTTTGCGTCTGGGCAGGGTGCGGGCACGGCATGCTGTGCCCCTACGCAGGATTTCATGCCTCCGGTAGATTGTTGGTGATAAATTCGGAATGGATTGAAGCGGTTGAGTGAACACGATGGCGACTGAAAATCCACTTCTTAACGACGAACCAGAGACTAGTGCAGGGCGACGTCCCGCGCGACGCTGGTCTGCTTGGATTTTGGGAATATTGTTGGGTGTCGTAGGCACCGTTGTTCTGGTAGCTGCGCTGGGATTGCTTTGGATGTACAGCGGCGTGGGCCTGGATTTTCGCATTGGGCATACTCGGATCAACGTGGATCAGCCGACGGTGGTGCATCAGATCCAGCAGCTGCAGAGGCTGGAGACGGTGAGTTATACGATGGACAAGATTATTTCTGGCGAGCACGAGAATGCGTATCTGCCGAAGTTTCTGGCGGGCGACCGGCTGCTGCTGGTGGTGCATGGAGATGTGGTCGGAGGCATCGACCTGGCAGGTTTGCAGCCATCGGATGTGCAGGTGCTGGGGCAGAAAGTTTCGATTCATTTGCCGGCGGCGCAGGTTTTTAGCACGCGCATTGATAACGCGAAGACGCGGGTGTATTCGCGCGATACCGGGCTGTTTTCTTCGCCGGACCCCAATCTGGAGAGTGAAGTTCGGGAAGAGGCGGAGCGGCAGTTGCAGGAGGCCGCGCTGCAAGACGGGATACTGAAGAAAGCTTCCGATAATGCGCGGAGTACGATTTCTGGGATGCTGCAGGGGTTTGGCTTTCGCGAAGTGGACGTTCACTAGCGAATTTTCCAGGCCGTTACAATCGCTTTACGACACACCTCGCTTTCCCTATAATTCGGACTCCTTTGACAGACCGCACGCATTTCACCGAAAGCAGCACCGGCGAAGAGCAATACCCTATTGCTGTGATCACCGACGAGGAAAGCGCGTTTCCGGAGATTCGCCGCGCGCTGGGGTCCGCTTTTCATACCGTGCTGGCCAGCAACGAATCCGAAATTAAGGAGTTGATGGACGATGCGCAGCTGCGCGCGATTTTGTTCGATCTGGACAGCATCGGGGCGGGCGCCAGCGATGGGATCGACGTGCTGCGCGAGATGAGAAAGCAGCGCGAGGACCTGGTGTTCGTGGCCATGACGCGCGCGACGGACCGCGGCATCTCGATCAAAGCCAGCCGCGCCGGGGCGGATGAATTTTTCCTGGCGCCGCTCAACTTCCCGGAGTTGCAGATTGTTCTGACGCGCGCCATCCAGAAACGCGCCATGGAAATTGAAGGCCGGCGCTTGGTGGAGCAGATCGAGAATAAGTCCGCGTTTTGCGGGTTGATCGGCGGCAGCAACGCGATGCAGAAGGTGTATCAGGCGGTGCTGTCCGTGGCGGACAGCAACACCAGCGTGGTGTTACGCGGGGAAAGCGGCACGGGCAAGGAGTTGATTGCGCAGGCGATTGTGCAGTCCGGCGGGCGCAGCGATAAGCCGTACGTGGCGCTGAATTGCTCGGCGCTGCCGGAGGGATTGATGGAGTCGGAGATGTTCGGCTACGAAAAGGGCGCGTTCACCGGCGCGGACACGGCGCGGGCAGGGCTGATCGAATCGGCACAAGGCGGCACGCTGTTTTTGGATGAGATCACCACGCTGAACCAAGGCTTGCAGAGCAAGCTGCTGCGCGTGCTGCAAGAGCATGCGGTGCAACGGCTGGGCGGACGCACGGCCAAGAAAATCGATTTCCGGTTGATCTGCGCGACGAATGAGGATTTGGAAGATTTGGTGAAGAAGGGGCGTTTTCGCGAAGACCTGTATTACCGCATCAACGTGGTGCCCATCGCCATTCCGCCGCTGCGCGAGCGCGAGGGCGATATTGCCGTGCTGGTGGACCACTTCCTGCGGGTGTACTGCGCGTCGGCGAAAAAGGCGCTGAAGAGTATGCAGCCGGACGTGATGGAGATCCTGGAGGATTACTCGTGGCCGGGGAACGTGCGGGAGCTGGAAAATATCGTGCAGCGGCTGGTGGTGATGAATGACGGGGCGGTGATTACCGCGGAGCAACTACCGCAGACGCTGCTGTATTCGAGTACGGTCAGCCATGAAGCCATCCTAATTCCGGAAGATGGCGTGGACTTTGACGCGGAGATGGGGCGGATCGAGGTGGCGTACCTGAGCGCGGCGCTTAGGCGTACCGGCGGAAAGAAATCGGCGGCGGCGGCGCTGCTGCGCATCGATGGACAGCGCATGAAGTACCTGTGCCGGAAGCTGAAGCTGTAATGCGGTTAAAAATTAACCCTTGCGGGATGAATTATTGACCGAAGCGGGTGTGGCGGGGGTTAGCGGCTGGCCGGCTCGCCGCGGCGGTGGCGCAAGTGGTTGATTACATTGCCGGGCCGGCAATTGTGGCGGGCGCGGCGGTTTGGTACGCTCCTTGCTCTCTCAGCTGCGTGCGGTAGTAAGCTACAAAAAATTCAAAGTGAAGGAGCCCGCTAATGACCCCGCAAAAAAAGAGCCTCGTGAAATCTTCAGGGACCAAGAAAGGCAGTTCTGCCAGCCCCGCGACGGGCATGAAAGCCGCAAAGCTGGAAGGATCGAAGCAGGTGAACCTGCGAGGACGGAAGTAGTCGAACCGGGGGCTTTCTAGAGCGCCCCGGACTCAGGATTCTGAGCATCAGCAAGACCAGAAGGCCGCCCGTTGGGCGGCCTTTTTTGTGTTCAAGACGGCCTGCCGAGGGTGCTTGCACGACTGCTGACGGTTAAAATTTAACCTCCGGGAGGTTAGTTTTTAGCCTGATCTCCCCTTTTTCACCTCTGTCCCAAGGGCCAGGCTCGCAGCGCTTGCCGTAAGTGGGTGATTTCATTTGCGATCGCGGAGGGTTCGCAGCGCGCACCAGTTTGGCACGGTTCCTGCTACATGCCGTGACGTCCGCAGCAGTAAAACGAGATTGAGATTTGAGGAGGCTGCAAATGTCCGTTCAGAAAAAGTCTTTGGTTAGCACATCGAAGGGCACCAAGAAAGCTGCTTCAAGCTCCAGGAAGTCCGGCGTCAAAGGCACGAAGAACACGTCGCTGAGGCCGACTAGTGTTAATAGCTTGACAAGGCGATAAAGGGCGGCGTAGGTCCTGGGTTCCTATTCGAATATAGGAGATCAGGTACCTCCAATTCGAATGCTCCACTGATGTAAGACAAGAAGGCCGCCCGATGGGCGGCCTTCTTGCGTTTCTGGATCCCCATGGCGCGCTCGCGGGAAAGATGGTTAAAAATTAACCGGTGGGCGATTAATTTTTAACCGGATTTTGTTTTTTGACCCTGTCCGACGGGACAGTTAGACTGTCGCCTTCCGTAAGTCACTGATTTCATTGCACGAGCGACGAGACGAAGGAAGTCGGGAGTTTGGCACGCGTCCTGCAGCAGTAGGTTGCGTAACGGGGATTGAAACAAAAATTTAGGATTTCAGGAGACTTCAAATGTCCATCCAGAAAAAGTCGCTCATCAGCGCGCTGAAGACCACCAAAAAGGCCAATGTAGCCAGCACGGAAGTAGCCAAGGGCGAGAACCGGACCTCCATGAAGGTCGCCGCGCACAAGGTGACCAGTTCCAAGGCGTTCAAACAGGACCTGCGTGCGATGAAGATGGTGGCGAACAAAACACTCATGGGCAAGGCAGTTGTGCGACTAAAGAAAGTGTAGTTTTCTCCGGCCAGTGCTCCTGCGAAGGAGAGTTGCATCGCCAAGAAAAAGGGGCTGCCTGGGGGCGGCCCCTTTTTCTTGTTACCAGAGCTTCCGCCCGGCAAAGTGCGAGATGCCCTCCCAACACAACCCCGCAATACTCCTTCTTCGGTGGCCGTAAATGCGCGCCAAGCCCGTCATTCCCGGCTTCATGCGACCATCGAGATTGTTCAGCACCAGATCCACCAAGTAGAAGTTAGGAGGGTTCAACCCCTTCAATTTGTTGCCATCGGAGAGCGAAGGGTCCAGCTCGCGAGAGGCTTGGGTGATGCCCTGCGCCTGGGCGTCCTGAATCTTCAGCATGCCGTCGATTTGCACGCGCGCAGCTGCGCCGACCTGGCATTTGTATAAGTCGTATTCAGAAACATAGATGCGCGCGCGCATATGGCTTAAGTCCGCCACTTCCACCAGTTCCGAGCCCTCCTTGATGTAGCTGCCGAGGCGATCCGCCAGGCGCGGCGTTAGCACCGTGCCGGAGATGGGGCTAACGACCTCGAGATTCGCCGCGGCCTTGGCCAATTCGCCGCGCTCGGTGCCGGCGCGGTCGCGGTCTACCGCAGCGGCGCCCATGTCGCCGTAGCGCAGCACGGCGGTGGTGGCGCGCTTGGTGGCCAGGGCGTAGTCGGCATCCGCGAGAGAAACTTGGGCCTGCAACGGCAAATTGCGCAACTGCAGTAACGGAGCGCCCGCCGAGACGTGCTGGCCCTCTGCAGCGTAGACGGCGTCCACCATTCCCGGCACCTCGGCGCGCACCACCGCTTCTCTTCCGGGTTCGAGTACGAAGCGGCCCTGCACGGAATCGCGAAAAACCGGCACGAAAAGTAAAATCGTCGCCAGCGCCGCGGTAGCGAGGCGGCGTTGCGGCGTAAACCACGCGAGAATGCGGTCCTTCTTATCCAAATAGACGAATTTCATAAAGTTCACCAAGAGGCGGATGCGCGAACGGAAAATGAGCAGAGCCGTCCCCAATTCCGGAATAAACGACCACAGCGGATCAAAGTTGCGGAACACGTTGCCGACGAATCCGGCCACGAGGTACAGCACGGTGTAGCTGTAAGCGCCGGAAAGCAAGGCATAGACCGCAAACCCGAAACGGCGGCTCTTTGGAACATACGGCACTTCTACTGGCAGTCGCCAGACGTAGTGTTTCACCCAGGCCGAGACGTAGGCCGTGGAATTTTCCTTAAGATCGACGATCCCAAGAATCTCGCACAGCATGTGATAGCCGTCGAGCTTGATCAGCGGGTTCCAATTGACCAGCAGCGAGGTGATGCCGGTGAGCAACATCAAGAAGTACGCGCCATCGTGGATCACGGTATCGGGCGGGGTGTTCCACCAGATGGGCGTGGCGATGGAGCAGATAATCAGCTCGATCCAAATACCGGCGAGGGAGATAACTAGGCGCTGGTAACGCGTGCCTTTTACCGCGCCTTCGGTGGTATCCGTAAAAAACGCGGGCGTCAGATAGATCAGCGCGAAACCCATGGCCGGCACGCGGCCGCCATAGTGCTTGCAGGCGTGCGCGTGAGCGTACTCATGCGCCGCCACGACGAACATGCCGAGCACATACAAGATGGCGATATCGCCCCACGATTTAGAAGTGAAATTGTAAAACTGGATAGTGTCCCGCCCAATTTCCGGCCAATGGACGACGGTGATGCCGAACGCAAAGGCGAAAAAACACAGGGTGATGATGGTAAACCAAGTGGTGTAAATCCAGGAGGTCCAGCCATACAATTTGGTAAGAAATTTGTCCGGGTTAAACGCCGGGAAAAGAATCATCGACAAGTCCGAGTAGCGGCCCTTGACCTTGAGCTTCTTTTGCCGGTCTTCCCGGTTCTGCTGCATCAGCAGAATGTTTTTTTCCTGCGCGGTCTTGTACCAGAAGTCGGCGGTTTCCAGTTCCCCGGCAAACTCGCGAACGGCGTCGGCGCCATATTGCGTGCCATTCTCGGCGGAATAGACCTCGGCGATTTCCTCGTAGGTGCGCTTGCCGTCGAACAGCCGGATTAAATTCCAATTTTGCTCGGGAAAGGAATACATCAGCCCGGTGCTGGGGACGTACAGGCGAACCATAACCAGGTTGTCTTCAAGGTGTTTTTTGAAAGTGAAGTTGGGGTCCAGCCGAGGAAAGCGCTGCGCCATGGTGCGCGCGGGAATTTCCGGCAAAGCCACGTCGAGGGCGCGGTTCAGGTTCATGGGGCGGTCAGTGCGGTGCGTCGACGCGCACGCTGGCGGTCATGCCCGGGCGTAATTCACCGTGCGCGCCCTGCAGTTCCACCAAGACGTCGAAGGTGCCGCTGGAGGGATCGACCACGGGGCTGACTTCTTTAATCCTGGCGCTATGCGTTTCTTTCGGCACGTCGGGAGAGAACAGCGGAAGCGTTTGACCGATTTTGACGCGGCCGAGAAATTTCTCCGGCAGCGTAAAGCGCAGCAACAACGGCGATTCCTCGGTAACCCAAAACAAGCGCTCGCCACGGGCCACGGATTCCCCTTCGCGCGCGTAGCGCCGCGCCACCAGGCTGTCGAAAGGCGCGATGATGCGATTCTTTTCCATTTCCAGCTCGAGCGAAAGCTCTTCCTGCCGCGAGGTATTCAGTAATTCCGTCACGCGCTTGATGTCCCACTGCTCGGACTCAGCCTTGTATTTTGCGTGCTCCAGCTGCTCCTCTGGAATGAGCCCTTCTTTCCAGGCTTTTTGCGCGCGCACGTAGTCGGACTTCATCACTTCGGCTTCGGCTTGCCAATTCTTTAGATCGTTCTCGATGCTGCGCGTTTTGGCGCGCGCGGCTTCGAGGTTGGCGTTTACCTGGCGGTCATCGAGTTGTGCCAAAAGGGTTTTGGCTTTTACGCGCGTCCCGGCTTCGACATAAATTTTAGAGACAACGCCTTCGCGTTGGGCGGTGATCTCTACTTGATGCTCGACGATTAGAGGTCCCGAGGCGGTAAAACTTTCGTCGGCCGGAGCGGCGGGCGGAGGGGCGGCGACAGCGGGCGGAGGCGCGGTGGTTGCAGGAGTTGGAGCGGGCGAGACGGTCGGTGTTGCCGCGGAGCTATCCGATTTCACGTCACCGCAGCCGGCGATGAGTCCCGCCGCCAGCGCCAGCATCCAGAAATGTTTAGCCATCAACGTTCTCCGCTGCAGAAGCCGACTCGACCACAAATCAAAGTATTTCAACGATGCCTCAACCGGCTACACCGTGCGCAGCATGTTGCGCCACTACAAAAGCGAAAAAAGCGACGCTACCAACCGAACCAAGACCACAAGTGCGAGTAAACCCAAATCACCGGCCGCCTAAAGATGACATAGCCCGCCGGATACCAAGGCAAAGATTGCGGCATCACGCGAACTTTTCCGAGGCCTTCCATGCCAGAGCGAATGGCCCCATCGGAGTTGGGCAGCAAAACGCGCGCGAAGAACACACGGCTCTCGTGCTCCGTCTCACCCTTGGGGCTCACCACCAGCACATTTCCACGAAAGGTGCGCATCGCGTAGCTGTTCAGCTTAATCACCGCGGCTTGCCCTGCGCGCAGCATGCCAGCATCGGCATCGTCCACGGCAACGTCAACGATGGCGCGGCTGGTGTCCATGACCTCCGCGAAAGTATCGCCGTATTGCAGCCGCCGGCCCACCAGATTTTCCACGTGAGGCGTGGCAATCACGCCATCGATGGGCGAGCGCAACTGCGTCTTGTCCAGCAGATTCCTGGCGCGATCCACCTCACCCTTCCAATAGTCGGCCTGCACACGCTCGACGCCCGCTTCACCGGTATCATTGCCAGCCAGCGAATGATTCACATGCAACAGCGCGGTCTGATATTTGGCTTCCGCGCCGGCGAGTGCGGAACGATAGTCCCAGGCATTCAACTCCGCGAGCACCTGGCCTTGCTTTACGCTCTGGCCTTCGTGCACATAGACGGCGCCGACCACTCCCTCGATTTCCGGCTGAACTTGCGCGCGGTGCACCGGCGCCACCACGGCATCGCCATCGACGCGCAAGGGCAGCGGAACGATAGCCAGAAAAATAATCGCGGCAGCCACCGCCGCCAAAATCAGCGCGCGGCGCTTTTTCTCCATGGCCATGAACTTGCGCTTGCGTTCGAGCACCGGCTCCAGCACGGAGATAAACGGCACTTCTTTGTACATTTGCGCGTTGCGCAGCGCCACGGTGGCTTGCCCGGCGAGTACCTGCAGAATCTCGATATGCGCGGCGGAGAGAAAATCCGGGTCGCTGCTCTCCAGCGCCAGCATCCCCACGCGTCCAGTATCGTCGCCAAGCGGCATGGCGTAAAACGCCCGCACGCCGCTTTCCGCAAAATATTTTGCAAACTTCGCGCGCGTTTCCTCGCGAGGCGCATCGATGACGTCGCCGTGCTGCCGCACGTTGATGATTTCTTCGGAAAGCACGGCCCACTGCAACACGCCGTCCAGCGGAACGATATCCGCAGCATCCGGGTTTAACTGCGGCTGCCCAGTCACGGCGCTGAGCTTGAAGCGGCCGCGCTGCGCCAAGACGATGGCCGCTCGTTCATACGGAATTACCGCTTGCGGAGCGTCGACAATGGTTTGCAGCATGCGTTCCAGATTTAGCGTGGAGGTGATTTCCTGGCTGACGGTCACCAGCGTTTCGAGAATCTCCACCTTGCGCTCCGCGAGCAGCAGGCTGGCATTGTGCAGCGCGGTGGACGCGGTGTCCGCCAGGCTGCCCAGGGCGAACAGGTCATCGTCATCCAGCAACGTTCCGTCGAGCTTGTTCACCGCTTCGATCACGCCGACCAGCGACCCCTGATCCATGATGGGCGCTATGATCAGCGAAACGATGCGCCCCTCGGTAATCGCGCCGTTGCGGGCTACCACCCGCGGATCGTCGGCGTCGTCGATAAGTAGCGGCTCGCCGGTGTCTGATACCGCGCCCGCCAACCCCTCGCCGGCTTTCTCGGAGTTTTTCTCTGACTTGGTGGGATCAAAACCAGCTTGATGCATTAGCTCCACGGATTCATCCGGCTGCAGCAGCCAGATATTCACGGCCTGGCATTCCATCACCTCGCGGAGTTTCGAACCGATGATCGGCAGCAGCTCATCCATTTCAAGCGTGGAGGAGAAAATCTTCTCCATATCATAGAGCTGCGTAACGCGATTGATGGAGGCCAGCGCGTCGCCGCGTTCGACTTCATAGTGGTGGGCGGCTACAAGCGCGGCGGCGGTGAGGTGCACCAGCGGCTCCAGCTCAGAAATTTCCTCCTCGGAAAGATCCTGATCAAAGCTGAGAATTTCAATCGCGCCGGTTAGCTCTTCGCCGGCGGCCAGCGGCAGATACGCCAGTGCGCGCACCGTGCGGCGAATGTCCACGTGGGCGTAGTGTTCGCGCGGCAAATCCGCTCCGGAAAATAACAGCGCGCTTTTCTCTGAGAATAGTTGACCCAGCGTGCCGGTCTCTGCGGGAATGGCCGCGGCGCGCACGGACACTTCCCCGGCGGTAGCCACCGGGCGCCACGCGGGGCTTTCGTCGTCGTTCACGAACGTATAAATGTTGACGGCCGTTCCAGGCAGGAGTTGCGCGATAATTCGCGCGGCGCTACGCGCGCGGGATGCAAGCCCCTGATCCGCCAGCAATCGGACCGCTACGTCGCCAATGTCGATTTTCAAATCTCAGCCCTGGCTTACCAGAAACATCGCGATGGGTCGGCACAGCGGGACGGAAAACTGGTAAAGCCACCCTCTTCTATTGCATATTAGCTGTGCTTCTTTTAAGTTGTGCGGGACTCTAGCAGAGCTATTTACCACTGTCAACGCGCCTCGCCGACGAACGTCGCGTTTCGCCGGCGGCGGCCGAGGGAGAAACACTTGGAAATCGAAGTCCGGACGCAGGGGCAGGTCAAGGTCATCAAGCTGCGTGGCAAATTGAACAATGGCCCCCCGCTGGACCAGCTAAACGCCACCTTCACAGACCTGTTTGCCGCCGGCGATTCGCGCTTCGTTCTGGACCTTGCGGAAATGCCCATGATCGATTCCAGCGGCATCGGGCTGCTGGTGCGCTATTACACCACCGCGAAGCAAAACGGTGGCGCGGTTAAGCTGCTGAATCCTTCGAAATTCACCGTTCAAACACTGAAACTCGTCCGCATGCTGAATCTTTTCGAGGTATTTGAAGATCCGCAACTCGCTGTGGCTTCCTTCGAATAGCGCTGTGCGCTGCCGCGCCGCACCGGCATGAAGCGCATGGTGCGCTCCAAAAATGAAAAAACCGCAACTGGAGCGGTTGCGGTTTCACTGCGGTAGTTGAATAGATGCTCTTACAGAAGTCGCTTTGCCGCGATACCAAGCGGCAGCAAAACCATCCCGAGAAGCATCAAGGATGACGGTTCTGGCGTGGCCACCGGCGAAATCGTGAGGTTGTATACGATACCGTCGTTGGTGCCATCATTCAGGTTTATCCCCGAAGGCGACGTCGGCGAAAAAGTGGGCTTGCTGGGGTTACCCGAGTACAATTTGGGGCCGAACAGCGAGAAATCGAAGTCGTCGTCATCGATCATCGCCGCAAACGCGCCCTGGCACGAGTTGCTGTAGAACGCTAAGAAATCGCTGGACGCTGCGCCGTTAATCGTCAGATCAATCGGGGTGACCGTGAAGCCGCAGGAGCTACTGTTGCCCGAGGCGATCGTCGGTTTACTGGCGAGTTCGAACGTCACATTCAGGCCCAGTGGGTCCGTCAAATCGAAGAACAGCGGCTGAGAGCTATCGGCTTTGGCCGCACCGACGCCGACAAATAGAACCGCGGCGGACAGGACAACAAATCTAGAGAGCAGTTTCATGCTGGGTCACCTTAATCATCATGGGACAATTTTACAGAACTGGTGCTAGGAACCAATAGAGCGAATGCCCAAGAAGCCCTAGTCTTTCCGTTCTGATGGTACTAGAACCACGTCAACCATCGTACGCGCTGTAAGCTACACAAAATAAAACTCTTCCATATTGTATGACGCTACGAATGTCTGGGGAGATGTCTAGCAACCCTCCAAACTTTCTCGGAACATCCTCCCCGTTGTCGCGCCCGGGCAGTGAAATCCTGACGAACACCTTGACGGTCTCATACTGATACGTGGTCTTAGAGAACCCGGATGATCTCCCAGAGAGTGAGGCGGCTTTCGGAAGAATTTTCAAAAAGAGATCGACGCGGAGACCGATAGGACTTCAGGAATCGCGTTGGCGGGTTTCGTGCAACACAACTCGGCGGCGCGAACTGGAGCGCAGGCGCGGTCCGTTTTACGCGAAACATACATCCAATCGGGCGCTTGGGAAAGCCCGACGTGCGTGGATCCACGACTTCGACTAAACACCGCGTCTATACGGTCTATCCTGTAGGGACCGCGAATCTTTTTCTAGCGTGTATCCAGAACCGGGCTAAAATCCGTCCATAACGTACGGTCCATTGCTATGACGGTCCGACCTAACAGGTACAACGAGGATTCGAATTGCCTGCTGATCATACTGAACACCCGGCCATTGGGCCGGATCATCAACTACCTGCTCCCACGCCGCGAAAAAGTAAAGCCGGCGGGATCATCGTTTGGATCGTTATTCTCCTAGTTTTCGCGTTGGGCTTCTGGCTGGTGTTGCGCAAGCACGATCAAGCGCAAAGCGCCAAAGCGCCCAGGGGCGGAGGCGGGCCAGTCACCATCACCACGGCGACGGCGCAGAAGGGCGACATCGGCGCGTATCTCGATGCCATCGGAACGGTGACGCCCGTTTACACCACCTCGCTGACCAGCCAAGTGACGGGGATCGTTACCGCCGTGCAGTACCGCGAAGGACAAACGGTACGCAAAGGCGACCCGCTGGTGCAGATTGATGAGCGGCCCTTTGCCGCCACGCTGCTGCAGGCGCAAGGCACGCTGGAGCGGGACCAAAACGTTCTAGCGCAAGCCCAGATGGACCTGGAGCGCTACCGCGACGCATGGGCGCGCAAGGCAATTCCGAAACAAACGTTGGACGATCAGGAAAAACTGGTCCTGCAGGATCAGGGCCTGGTGAAACTAGATCAGGGCCTGGTGCAGTTCGATCAAGTGCAACTGGATTTCTGCCGCATCACTTCTCCCATCAACGGCAGAGTCGGTTTACGCCTGATCGATCCCGGCAACGTGGTGCAGTCTTCCGGCAGCACCACGCTTGCGGTAATCACGCAATTGCAACCCATCACCGTAATCTTCACCATTTCCGAAGACAATCTTGGTCAAGTGCAACAGCAGCTTCGCAAAAACGCCAAGCTCACCGTGGACGCTTATGACCGCGCAGGCCTGAAGAAAATTGCCTCGGGGAAATTGCTGACTCTCGACAACCAAATTGACACCACCACGGGAACGGTGAAAGCCCGCGCATCGTTCGACAATAAGGATTTCGGACTTTTTCCGAATGAGTTCGTAAACTCCCGGCTGCTGGTAAATACGCTGCACGACGCAACGCTTATTCCCACCTCGGCCATTCAACACAACGGGCAAACCGCGTTCGTCTATGTGGTGCAGGACAACACCGCGCATATGCGCACGATTAAGACCGGCGTGACCGACAGCGGAACGGCGCAGGTAACGGGCATCAACCCCGGGGATGTGCTGGCCACCAGCAGCTTCGACAAGCTGCAGGACAACTCCAAGGTCGTCATCTCCAAGACACCTCCGCCCGCCAGCACCCAGGGGAGCAGCGCCCCTTGAGTCCATCACGTCCTTTTATTTTGCGGCCGGTGGCGACATCGCTGCTGATGGCCGCAATCATGCTCGTCGGGATTGTCAGCTACACGCAGCTGCCGGTCTCGGCGTTGCCCCAAGTCGACTATCCCACCATTCAAGTACTCACGTTTTATCCGGGGGCCAGTCCCGACGTGGTCGCCACCACGGTTACCGCGCCGCTCGAGCGCCAGTTCGGCCAGCTCCAAGGCCTGAGCCAAATGACCTCCAGCAGTTCGGGCGGCACTTCCGTCATCGTGATGGAATTCAACCTTAGCCTGAACATCGATATCGCCGAAGAGGAAGTGCAATCCGCGATCAACGCTTCGCAAAATTTCCTGCCGGCCAACTTGCCTGCGCCGCCGATTTACAGCAAGACGAATCCCGCCGATGCTCCGGTAATTACGCTGGCGGTAACCTCCAGTTCTATTCCGCTCTCGCAAGTGGAAGATTTGGTGGACACCCGACTGGCGCCCAAGATTTCGCAATTGAGCGGCGTCGGACTGGTGACC
This sequence comes from uncultured Acidobacteriota bacterium, assembly GCA_963838265.1. Classification (GTDB taxonomy): domain Bacteria; phylum Acidobacteriota; class Terriglobia; order Acidiferrales; family UBA7541; genus Acidiferrum. The sequence goes on along the minus strand of CAWIQN010000009.1, from coordinate 103,654 downwards.
ATCAGCGGCGGACAAAAACCGGCCGTACGCATTCAAGCCAATCCCGCGGCGCTCTCTTCTTACGGCATCAATCTGGAAGACCTGCGCACCGCGGTCACCAGCGCCAGCGTCAACGCCGCCAAAGGAAATTTTGATGGCAACCGCCAGGACTACCAGATCGACGCCAACGATCAATTGGTAACCAGCGCGGACTACCGCACCGTGGTCGTCGCCTACCGCAACGGCGCGCCGGTGATGCTCACGGACGTGGCCAAAATAATTGACGGCGTGGAAAACACCAACCTGGCCGCGTGGATGAACAAGACGCCAGCGGTGATCGTCAACGTACAACGGCAGCCGGGCGGCAACACCATCAGCGTGGTAAAGCGCATCAAGGCGCTGCTCCCGCAACTGGAAGCCAACTTGCCGAAAGGCATTGACGTAACCACGCTCACCGACCTCACCACGCCGATTGAGGCATCGGTTTCGGATGTGGAGTTTGAGCTGGGACTGACCATCGTGCTGGTCGTGCTGGTGATGTTTCTCTTTCTGCGCAGCCTGTATGCCACGATCATCCCCAGCGTGGCCGTTCCACTGTCATTGGTGGGCACATTCGGCGCTATGTATGCCCTGGGTTACAGCCTCGACAACCTCTCGCTGATGGCGCTCACTATTTCCACCGGCTTTGTCGTGGACGACGCCATCGTCATGGTCGAAAACATTTCGCGCTACATCGAAGAGGGCGAGCCCCCGATGCAGGCAGCCCTGAAGGGCGCTGAGCAAATCGGCTTCACGATTTTATCTCTAACCGTTTCGTTGATCGCCGTGCTCATTCCCCTGCTCTTCCTAGGCGACGTCGTGGGCCGCCTGTTCCGCGAGTTCGCGGTTACTCTGGCGGTTACCATCGTTGTTTCCGCGGTAGTTTCTTTGACGCTCACGCCGATGATGGCGTCGCGCATTCTGCGGCACAATCCGGAATCGCAGCAAACCCGCTTCTACAGAGTTTCCGAACACGCCTTTGAAAGCATGATCGCCTTCTATGGGCGCACCCTGAAGTTCGTGCTGCGCTATCAGACCGTCACGCTGTTCATCGCGCTGGCTACGCTGATGTTGACGATCTTCTTGTACATCATCATTCCCAAGGGCTTCTTTCCCGTACAGGATACCGGCGTTATTCAGGGCATTTCGCAGGCCCCGCCGACGATCGGCGCCAAGGCCATGGCGCAAAAGCAGCAAGAGGTCGCGAACGTTGTCCTTGCCGATCCGGCGGTCGAAAGTCTGTCCTCCTTCATCGGCGCCGATGGCACCAACATCACCACCAACAGCGGAAGAATGTCCATCAATCTGAAACCGCTGGACCAGCGCGACCTTGACGCTTCCGACGTAATCCGCCGGCTGCAGGGCAAGCTAAGCGATGTGCAAGGGATTCAACTGTTCATGCAGCCGGTGCAGAACATCACCGTGGACGACCGTGTCAGCCGCACGCAATACCAATACACGCTCGAAGATCCCGACGCGAACGAACTGAACGACTGGACCAACCGCTTCGTCACCAAGTTGAAGCAGTTGCCGGAACTCGAAGATGTTGCCACGGACCAGCAACCCGGCGGACTCGCCGTCTCTCTAGTAATTGACCGGCCAACGGCCTCGCGGCTCGGCATCGCCCCCACCACCATCGACAACACGCTCTACGACGCCTTCGGGCAGCGCCAAATCAACACCATGTACACGCAGCTGAATCAGTATCACGTGATTCTGGAGGCTCAGCCGCAATTTCAGCTCGATCCCAACAAATTGAACAAGCTCTACATTCAGTCGAACTCCGCCGCCGGCACCATGGGCGCGGCCGCGAGCTCTACCGGAAACGGTTCCACTTCCGCCGGCTCCAACGCGTTGACCACTTCGCCGTTGTTAACTCCGTCGGCCAACACCCTGGTTCCTCCCCCGAACGCGCTAACGCCCAGCACATCTACGTCCTCTTCGAGCAAGGGCGCAAACTCCGCGGGCAACACTAGCTCCATGGTGAGCAACGCCGTGCCGCTCGGGGCTTTCTCGCATTTTGAAACCGTGACTGAGCCCCTCTCGATCAACCATCAGGGACAATTTCCCGCCATCACCGTCTCTTTCAATCTCTCGCCGCGCGCCGCGCTCGGCGGCGCCATTTCCTCTATCACCAAAGTGCAGAAAGACATGCACATGCCGGCGAGTCTGCAGGCCGATTTTCAAGGCACCGCGGCGTCGTTTCGCAATTCGCTCTCGAACATGCCGTTGCTAATCCTGGCCGCGCTGGTAACCGTCTACATCGTTCTGGGCGTTTTGTACGAAAGCTTCATCCATCCGGTCACCATTCTTTCCACGCTGCCCTCCGCTGGTGTTGGCGCCTTCCTCGCGCTGATTCTCTTTCGCCAGGACTTGAGCGTCGTCGCCATCATCGGCCTCGTGCTGCTCATCGGTATCGTTAAGAAAAACGGCATTATGATGGTGGACTTCGCGCTCGATGCCGAACGCAATCACGGCAAAAGCGCCACGGATGCCATCTACGAGGCCTGCCTGTTGCGCTTCCGTCCCATTATGATGACCACCATGGCCGCGCTACTCGGCGGCTTGCCGCTCGCACTCGGCAGGGGCATCGGTTCGGAATTGCGGCGACCGCTGGGTATCGCCATGGTGGGTGGTTTGTTGGTCAGCCAGGTCCTTACGCTTTACACCACGCCGGTGATCTACATTTTCTTTGACGGCCTGGCCCAGCGCTTCTCTCGCGAACCAAAGAGACCGCATCCCAACACCGCGCAGCAAAACTTAGGGCCCGCGGGAGCATCATGATCGTCTCCGCCCCATTCATCCATCGACCAGTAGCGACCACGCTGCTAACCATTGCCATTGCCATCGCGGGCGCTATTGCGTTTCAAGTGCTTCCCGTCTCCCCGCTACCACAGGTGGATTTCCCCACCATTTCTGTGGCCGCGAGTTTGCCGGGAGCCAGCGCGGAAATCATGGCCTCCTCCGTGGCCACGCCCCTGGAACGCCAGTTCGGTCACATCGCCGGCGTTACGGAAATGACTTCCAGCAGCACCCTCGGAACTTCGTCGGTAACCATTCAGTTCGACCTGAGCCGCAACATCGACGGCGCCGCACGCGACGTCGAAGCCGCTATCAATTCCGCGCGCACATATCTTCCGGCCAATCTTCCTGCGAATCCCACTTACCGCAAGGTCAATCCTGCCGATTCCCCAATCATGATCGTCGGCCTCACCTCCAGCAAATACGGCCCCGACCAGCTCTACGACGAAGCCTCCACTGTTATTCAACAAAAGCTCTCGCAAATTCAGGGTGTAGGCCAGGTCAGCGTTGGCGGCGGCGCTTTGCCCTCCGTGCGCGTCGAAGTGAACCCCACGAAGCTGGCCAGCTTCGGCCTCGCGATGACGGATGTCCAGTCCGTCCTACGCTTGCAAAATTCCGACCTCGCCAAAGGACAAATTACCAATGGCGACGTTAGCGCCGATATCATCGACAACGATCAAATTTCTCACGCCGCCGGCTTCCAGGGCGTCATCGTCGGTTACAACCATGGTGCAGCCATCCGTCTCGCCGATGTCGCCGACGTCATCGACTCCACGCAAAACATCCGCACCGCCGGCTATCTCAACGGCAAACGCGCCGTCGTACTGATCATTTTCCGCCAGCCCGGCGCCAACATCATCGACACCGTCGACCGCATTCGCGCCGAGTTGCCCTCCATCAAAGCCTCGATTCCTCAAGGCATGGACACCACCATCGTGCTGGATCGCACCACCACCATTCGCGCCTCGGTTAGCGACGTGGAGCGCACCCTGGTCCTATCCATTATCCTCGTGATCATCGTGGTGTTCGTGTTTCTGCGGAATGGCCGCGCCACGCTCATCCCCGCCGTGGCCGTGCCTGTTTCGCTCATTGGCACTTTCGCGGTGATGTATCTCTGCGGCTACAGCCTGGACAATCTCTCCCTGATGGCTCTCACCATCTCCACCGGCTTCGTCGTTGACGACGCCATCGTGGTCATGGAAAACATCACCCGTCATCTCGAAGCCGGCATGGACCCTTTCGCCGCGGCGCTCAAGGGCGCACAAGAAATTGGCTTCACGGTTTTATCCATCAGCATTTCGCTGATTGCCGTGTTCATCCCACTCTTACTGATGGGCGGCATTGTCGGTCGATTGTTCCGCGAATTCGCGATCACTCTTTCCACCGCCATCGTCGTATCCATGCTGATTTCGCTCAGCACCACGCCGATGATGTGTGCCTACCTGTTGCGCAATGAGCACTCCAGGAGCCATGGCCGGGTGTACATGGCTTCGGAACGCGTCTTCGAGCGCATCTTGTCGTGGTACAGCTCCAGCCTCAAATGGGCACTGCATAATTACATCCTGATACTCGTGATTTTCGTTCTCACCTTCGCGCTCAACATCGCGCTGATTCTTAAAATTCCCACCGGCTTCTTTCCCCAGCAAGACACCGGCTCGCTCGCCGGCGGCGTTCAGGGCCCCCAGGACTCCTCCTTCCCCGCCATGAACAACTCCATTCAGCGCCTGGAAGCCGTGATTCAAAATGATCCGGCGGTGCAAAACGTAATCGCCTTCACCGGCGGCGGCGGCGCCACCAACACCGGAAATATTTTTATCGCGCTCAAGCCCCTTAAAGAAAGAAAAATTGGCGCCCCGGATATCATCAACCGTCTGCGCCCGCAACTGAATAAATTGCCGGTAGCCTCCGCTTTTCTTCAGGCTTCGCAGGATCTGCGCATCGGCGGCCGCTCCAGCAGCGCCCTCTACCAGTACACCATCCAGACCGACAATATTCCCGACCTCGCCACCTGGGGTCCAAGAGTCTTTGCGGAGATGAAAAAACTCCCACAACTGCAAGACGTCAACTCCGATCAGCAAAATGGCGGCCTCGATGAACTATTGACCTACGACCGCGTCACCGCCGCCAAGCTGGGGCAAACCGCGCAGTCGCTCGATTCCGGCATCTACAGCGCCTTCGGGCAGTCCGAAGTCTCCATCATCTATACGCAGCTGAACCAATACTATGTCGTACTGGAAGTCGATCCGCGCTACTCGCAAGATCCTGAAGGATTGCGCAATATCTATTTTCACCCTGCGGGCAGCAGCAGCGTCACCGCCACCGGAAACGTTCCCCTTATCACCATGGCCAAGGGCCAGGCCAACACCACGCCGCTGGCGCTAAATCACACCGGACTGTTTCCCTCCGTCACCATTTCTTTTAACCTCGCCAACAATGTTGCGTTGGGCGACGCCACCGTGGCCATCGACCAGATGAAGCAGCGTATCGGAGCGCCTTCCACGCTGCGCGGCTTCTTCGCTGGCACTGCCCAGGCCTACCAGCAATCCCTGGCCAGCGAGAAATACCTGGTCATCACCGCGGTATTCGCTGTGTACATCGTGCTCGGCATCTTGTACGAAAGTCTCGTACATCCGATCACCATTCTCTCCACGCTGCCGTCCGCCAGCCTCGGCGCCGTTCTGGCGCTGATGCTCTTTCATCTGGACCTCAACGTAATTTCCATCATCGGCATCGTCTTGCTTATCGGCATCGTAAAAAAGAACGCCATCATGATGGTGGATTTCGCGCTGCAAGCCGAACGCGAAGGTGGGCTGAACACCGAAGACTCCATTTTCCAGGCTTGCATGCTGCGGTTCCGTCCCATCCTCATGACCACCATGGCCGCGCTTTTCGGCGCTCTGCCCTTGGCCTTCGGCACCGGCACGGGTTCCGAGCTGCGCCGCCCGCTCGGCATCACCATCGTCGGGGGTCTTATCGTCAGCCAGATGCTCACGCTGTATACCACTCCCGCGATCTATATCTTTTTCGATCGCATTCGCCTGTGGGTTTTGGGCAAGGAGCGCGACACATTCAATCCCGAGGACGCCGCCGCCCCGTCCGCCGCCGGGTAGTTAGCCTGCGGGTGAAAGTATGGTGAAATTTATGAACAACCTTCGACCGAAACTATTATTCAGCTCCGCGATTGCAGCGCTCTTTCTAACCGGCTGCACCGTCGGCCCCAAATATCATCAGCCCGCCGCCACGGTTCAGGCGCCGCCGGTGGCGTACAAAGAAATTCCCGCGCAACCGCAAGATTCCGGCGACTGGAAAATTGCGCAGCCGCAGGACGCCATGCTGCACGGCAAGTGGTGGGAAATCTACAACGACGCGGAATTAAATTCGCTGGAAGACCAGCTGAACATCAACAATCAAAACATCAAGCAAGCTTTCGAAAACTTTATGGAAGCGCGCACCCTGATCGCGCAGGCGCGCTCGCAGCTCTATCCCACGTTAAGCGTGGGTCCTACGTACACGTATTCGCACCCGTCGGCAAATCTCAAGAACACCACCGGTACGACCGGTGCGGCGGGCGAACCGCTCAGGGGTTCTCCGCCAAACAGTGAACTCGCCACTCTACCCTTTTCCGCTTCGTGGGAGCCGGATCTGTGGGGCAAAGTTCGCAATACCATTCACGAACAGCAGTACAACGCGCAGCTCAGCGCCGCCGATCTGGAAAACGTACGCCTCACCGCGCAGGCCAACCTCGCGGTTTTCCTTTTCCAACTCCGCGGCCAGGATGCTTTGCAGAAAGTTCTCGATGCCACCGTCGTAGTCGACAAGCAATCCGTCGATCTCACTCGCTCCCGCTTCGAAACCGGCGTCGATGACGAAATCTCTCTCGTCCAGGCGCAAAATGTTTTGGACAACGCCATCGCCCAAGCCACCAATCTCGGCATTTTGCGCGCGCAATACGAACACGCCATCGCCGTGCTCATCGGCACCGTTCCCTCCAGCTTTTCTATCCCGTTCAAGCCGCTCGACGCCGCTCCTCCGCCCATCCCTCTCGGCGTCCCCTCGCAACTCCTCGAACGCCGCCCGGACGTCGCCGCCTCTGAACGCAGCATGGCCGCCGCCAACGCCCAGATCGGCATCGCTACCGCCGCCTACTATCCCACTCTCACCCTCGGCGGAAGCGCCGGTTTTGAAAGTTCCCTGCTCTCAAAAATCCTCAACTGGCCCAGCCACTTCTGGAGCGTCGGCCCTTCGATCTCCGAAACCATTTTTGACGCCGGCCTGCGCAGCGCCACCGTGAAGCAGTTTGTCGCCGCCTACAACGCCGACCTTGCCAGCTACCGCCAAACCGTTCTCACCGCCTTCCAGCAAGTGGAAGACAATCTCGCCGCCGTGCGCATCTTGTCCAAAGAAATCCAGGAGCAGCAGCAAGCGGTGCAAACCGCGCAGCGTTATCTGGAATTAGCGCAAGCCCGCTACGACACTGGCGTCGATCAATACCTTAACGTTTTGGTCGCGCAAACCACCTTGCTCTCCGATCAGCAAACCCTCTCCACCCTCCACACCCAGGCCATGACCGCCTCCGTTGCCCTAATCGAAGCCCTCGGCGGCGGCTGGGACCGCACCCAACTCCCCACCCCCGCCCAAGTCTCAGAAAAAGTCCGCGAATCCAAATCCAATTAAACTTTCTCCACAACACTTTCCTTCGTCGATAACAATCTACTTGACAAGAACCTCGCCATGTTGCAAAGTGCCGCGCATCCGTTCCTCTTCCCATTTTGGAACGACAAATCCCGTCCCCGTGCTCGCGCCGGCCCTTCTCTCAACCGGTATCGTGGACGCTATGCTGCGGAGGCATAATGCGTTTCACTCGATTCCTGCTCGCGCTGCCAATCCTTTCTTACCTGCTCCTCTTGGCTGCTCCCGCCCGCGCCCAACTCGACATTGACCCCACCCTCGAGCGCGGCCTAAAGCCTTACGGCGCCTTCGAAGGTGGTGCCATCGACTCCGTCAGCATGACTAACGGAAACTTAAATCTGCATATCCCGTTACTTTCGTATCCTCAGCGCGGCGGAAAATTACATTTGGGATTTTTCATAAAGTTTGACAACAACAGCTACAGTTATTCCATCGCGGGCACGGGCTGCTCGCAGAAGCCGTATGTCTGCGGCTGGGGCACCTATATCAACGGCGCGCTGATGGAAATTGTCCCCGATCTCAATGTCAACGTATTCGTCTCGGGAGTAATCCCGCCTTCCAACGGGCCGTACGCCACCATTAAGACCACAGACGGCTCACAACACGAAATGGGCGCCACCTCATCGAACTGGATGACCGTCGACGCCACCGGATGGCTCTGCCTAAACAGTTGCGCCACTGTCATCGGCCGGTTCCGAAACCTGGTCCTATCAGGTGGACTCCGCCAATCACCGCAGCGTCCATATCGACCAGCGCATCACCGCCAGCGTCACCAAAACCGCCACTTACTATTTCGATCTAGCGGGCAATCTCACCCAAGTGGTTTACCCGACCGGTCGCACCGTAAATTACACGTATGACGCGGCAGACCGCCCCAGCACCGCCATGGACGGCTCGAGCGGAATCACCTACGCCACTGGACTGCAGGTCTCTCCCGGCCCAACCTGCTTGGCCAACATCACCTGCTACACGCCTTAGGGCTCCGCATATAGCGTTAGCATCGGGCAATCGACGTCCTTTACCGGACTCAACGTCGTCGAGTCCTTCAACACGCGTCTGCAGCCGAATGAAATAAAGGCCTCGTCGACCGCCGGCAACGCCATGGACGTGATTTACAATTTTGTGGATCCCGTAACCACCAAGAACGCCGGGCACGTCTACGGCAGCACCAACAATCTCGACGGCACGCGCTCCCAAACCTTTACCTACGATCAGCTCAATCGCGTCATTACCGCACAGACATCCTCGACGTATTCCACGAGTCCCGCGCATTGCTGGGGCGAAGCGTACGGCCTCGACACCTACGGCAATTTGCAATCGATCAACCCGACTACCGCATCCGGATACACCGGCTGCACGGAGGAAAGCGGTTTCTCTAAAACCGCCAGTGCCAATAATCAACTCTCTGGGTTCGCTTATGACTCCTCTGGTAACACCACCAGCGACGGCACCTATACTTACGTCTGGAATGCCGAAAGCCAGCTCAAATCCGTGGCCAGTGTGACCTATGTCTACGACGGCGACGGTCGCCGCATGGAAAAATCTGGCAGCAAGCTCTACTGGTACGACGCGGGTGGCGAGATCCTCGCGGAAACCAACGTCTCGGGTACCACCACCGCCGAGTATATTTTCTTCGGCGGCAAGCGCATCGCTATGATTGCGGCAGGCAGCGCGCCAATTTACTACGTCGAAGATTTGCTCGGCACGTCCCGCGTGGTTACCAGCAGCACCGGCACCGTCTGCTATGACGGCGATTTCTATCCCTACGGCGGAGAACGCGCCTACACCAATTCCTGCCCGCAAAATTACAAATTCGAAGGCAAAGAACGCGACACTGAAACCGGCAACGACGATTTCAACGCCCGCTACTACTCCAATCGCTTTGGCCGCTGGCTCAGCTCCGACTGGTCCGCCGTTCCGGAAGCTGTCCCCTATGCCAATCTCACAAATCCCCAGACGCTTAACCTCTACGCCATGGTCGAAGATGATCCCGAGTCTTCTGCCGACCTCGACGGGCATTCCAACTATTCCAACGGCAACGACGAGTGCGGCATCCAATCCGTCGCCGGCAACAACAAAAAGGCTTACGTCTCGCAGAATGATGACCAAGCTGATGGCGCACAGTCTGAATGGGGGGGAGACCATTCGGCTATTACGTGGCACTGGGTGCCTGACCCTCATGATCCAAAGAGGGGAAGATGGGTACCTGATAAAGGAGACACCGTCTGCAACACCCAATCTGGAATCTGCTACCGTTACGACGGTAAGAAGTGGCAACCACTGTCAGTGGATGAATCTAGAGTATTAATTGTTAGTCATACAGTCGTCAAACAGGCTACCGGACCGATAAATATACTTATAGTTGTTGCTGGAGTCGAAGTAGCCGCCATCGCGGTGGTCGAGGGCGCGCCGGTCGTCGGAAGCATCGCCCGATGGTCGACTAGTTCCAAAGAAGCCGCGTGCGTGGCCCGGGCAGTTGGGGGAACTGCTACCGGGACGGCGGTGTTGGTTATTAACGAAGCGTTAAACGGCAAATCAGATCAGATCGGGAGCACGGTTAAGGGTGGCGCAATAACTATTGCAATTGTTGCCGCCTACTGTATCATCCAAGCGAAATAGCTCTTCTTAGATCGATATCGAAAATATGTATGAGAACTACTCACAAGCTTCTGATCCACATCGCCATCTGGACCGCGACGGTGGGCTTTGGCGTCTACTGTTCATCCTCTACCTATAACGAGCTGTCTACACACGGCTTTCCGTTTGATTGGCTCCTCATATTCAACGTGGGGGCGTTAACCACCGTGACCGCCTCTTCGAGTAGCAACACAAGACTCCTGATGTGGCTTGGGTGCTGCGGGACTTGCTTTGTATCCTTCGTTATCGCCGATACGGTGGCGGCGGGCGCCCTGGGTACCGTCGTGCCAAGAGACACCCATTTGTATGCGTGGTCCGCCTTGATTTTTTTTGGTATTCCGGCCTTATGGGCGGTTCTTCTGCCAGAGTCGGTCGAACTCCCCTCACGATGGGGGCGATTCCTGCAGGCGATCTTCCTTATTATCGCCGCAGCCGAAGTAGTCCTCGCAACCCGATTCTTGTCATGGCGAGGCCCCTTCACGTCGCTGGAGTTTTCCTCGATGTTGCGACGCACCGTACTACCCATAGCGGTGCTGTCCTACGTTTTGACAGCCCTGAAATGCCTAGCCCCATGGGCGATTAGAGCCCTGCTTGAGCCAGGATTGACCGCCGCGCCCGATAGGTAACCCGGTGGAACACTGAATAGGACGTTCCCTAAGATCCGCTGCCGCACTTCCATTCGGACGATACAACCCACCCGCCGATTGTTCCTCAGAATTTCATTCGGATGAATCCGCCCCGCGTAACTCCCATGATAGAATCACACTGTTTCACAATGTACAGGCGGGGACGGACAGGCGGGCACAGACGCGACGTCTCCCACCATCGTTCGAACGCAATACTATAAAGTACTATTGACATGCGATTACGGCCCTGCTATCCTCTGCCATGTCTCTCGCAAAACCAACCTGCGCCCCAACCTCCCCGCTTCTCCCCGCCACACCTTCGCCGTCCAAGCCTCATCAGTTGGTCACCGCATCACTTCGCTCTTGCGCACCGCCGCAAAAACGCGATCCTTTCTTTTCAATAGCTTGCGCACTCTTCTTAATTCGCAATTCCCCCCATCCCTCGTGTTTTGTTAGCGCTGCGCACTCTTTGCCAAAAACACCCGGGGGTAGTATTGGTCTCTCTAACCAAATTTCTAATATTCCTCTAACCCCAACAGAATCTATCTCTTTCACGCGCATCACGCTAAACCCAATAGAATCCTACTCTTTCGCACGATTCACCCGTAAACCCAATGGAATCCTACTCTTTCAAAATGACCCCGGGGGTGGGGGTACCGTTGTTAGCACTATTCAAGTTTCACTTGAAGAAAAGGCGGCTCCCGTAACTCCACCCCTAACCCACATGCAGGCCATCCATTCCAACGATATTTTCCATTTTGGACTCCCGCGCCACCGTCGCGCATCCAATGTTCCGACGCATTCACTCGCGCACACGGAGCCCCAGCCCATGCAGATCGGTATCGACAGTTTCGCCGCAGCCATCTCGGACCCCGCCACTGGCCTGACCCTGTCTCCCGCCGAACGCCTCCACCACCTCCTCGACGAAATCACCCTCGCCGACCAGGTTGGCCTGGACGTCTTCGGCATCGGCGAACATCACCGCGCTGAATTCCTGGACTCCGCCCCCGCCGTGATCCTCGCCGCAGCCGCCACGCGCACAAAAAATATTCGCCTAACCAGCGCCGTCACCGTTCTCAGCGCCGCCGACTCCGTTCGCATCTTCCAGGAATTCGCCACGCTCGACCTGATCTCCCAAGGCCGCGCCGAAATCGTCGCCGGCCGCGGCTCGTTCATCGAGTCCTACCCGCTCTTCGGATTGAAACTTGAAGACTACGATTCCCTCTTCGCCGAAAAATTAGACCTCCTGCTAAACATTCGCGACAACACCCACGTCACCTGGTCCGGCAAGCATCGCGCCGCGTTAACCGGCCAAGCCGTCTACCCGCGCCCCATTCAAGATCCCTTCCCCATCTGGGTCGGCGTCGGCGGCACGCCTTCCTCTTTCGTCCGCGCCGGAATGCTCGGCCTCCCGCTGATGGTCGCCATCATCGGCGGCGAACCGCACCGCTTTCGTCGCCTGATAGATCTTTATCGCGAAACCGGCGAACGCGCCGGCCATGCCTCGGAAAAACTAAAAGTCGGCCTGCACATGATCGGCTTCGCCGCCGACACCACCAAGGAAGCCGCCGACACTTTCTACCCCGGCTACGCCCACACCTTCACCGAAATCGGCAAAGAACGCGGCTGGCCGCCCACCACTCGCGCGCAATTCGACGCCGTGCGCGGCCCCAAAGGCGCTCTACTCATCGGCGACGTTGCCGCCATCACGGAAAAAATTCTCTACGTCAACGAAGCCCTCGGCGGCATCTCCCGCCTGACTTTCCAGATGGGCGTCTCCACGCTGCCCCACAAAAAAATGCAGCGCGCCATTGAAATCCTGGGCACAGCAGTCGCCCCCGCAGTCCGCAAGGAATTGCTAGCAGCCGCGTAGCGTTTGTCTTTGTAATTTATTTTGTAGCGCCGTTTTGTAGCGCCCGTTTTGTAGCAACGGCTTTTGTCGCCGGTGTTTTTTGTAGCGGCCGCTTTCTGAAGCGGACGTTTTGTGGGTTGACATTTGCGCGGCGCTAACGCATCAGTCTTTTGTAGCGCGGGTCTTCAGACCTGCATCATCGCCCGCATCATCGGGGCGGCGCAGTCGATTGCCCGGCGGCAACCTGCCGCCGCACTTCGTCCAGCCAATTCAGCACCACCGTTGGCGCGGCGCGCGCAACTGGTTTGCCGCCATCAAATTGAAACGCCACGAAATGCTGGCCATCGCCCGCAACATCAAACGAAGTGTACGGTGCACGCATCTCGAAGCGCGACTCGAACAACACTTGCGGTTTGCCGGCTTGAAAAGAATTTTTCTCTACCGCATAAGTGACCGCCACCAACTGACCGCTGTTGATGTAAAAAAGTTCGTGCCCGTTCCGCGACCAACGTGGTTCCGCGCCGCCGTCGGTGGAGATTTGCCACTTCCCGCCCGGTCCGGGAAAGGGCACAACGTAAATCTGCGCAACGTCAGATTCCGCCGAGGTGTACGCCAGCCAATGCCCATCTGGAGAAAATTCCGGCTCCGGCAGAGCTACGGACGTGACGCGCGAGGCATCGGCGAAAAGTCTCGGCTCTTCAGGTTTGCCATTTTCGCCCATGCGCAGCGTCCAAATATCGCAGCAAGCTCCGTCGATGGGAGAGATGCGCACGAGCGCTAAAGTTTTTCCGTCCGGGGACCACGAAGACGGGTAAGAACTCAACGGACCATTCGGCGTGAGTTGCTCCTCTTCACCCGAGCCGTCCGCGCGTCTCCTGAAAAGGCTTTCGCCGACTCCGGCATGTGAGCCTGCGGTGTAGGAATAAGTGAGGTATTGCCCGTCGGGACTCCAGATTGGATAATTGGCCGCGCCACTTCTTAGCGTGATGGGAGTGGTGGTTCCGCGAACGCTGTCGTAAACCCAAATTCCTCCCACGCTTCTTTCAAACGCGATCTTTTTGCCGTCGGGCGAAAGTCGCGGCGACGTTGCGTCTGACGAACTTTTCAGCAGCGGCGTGCCAACGCCCCTGCGATCGATCAGCGCCATGTCCAGGTTCTGTCTCGCCGCGGAGCCGACCATGTACACGGCCATGCCGCTGTCGGAAAAACCAAACTGCACGCCGCCGTTGGAAACATCGAAATCCACGCCCTGCAAAACAGGAATGGCGGCGCCGGTGATTTTCAGCTCCTGCGCGTCGAACGGAGCAACGAAACAAGTTCCTTGCGAGAAATACGCCAGATACCCGCCGGGAAGGTAACGGCCGAACGAGGCATTCTCCACCAGAATTTTGGAAGCGCCGGTGGCCAGCGAAGCAGCTTGCACCGAGGCCTGTCCAAAAAAATTATTGTTGGAGGAAGCGGTGAAGAGTACGGATTTCCCGCCGGGCAGAATTTGCGGCCAGCGGTGCGTGGTCTCCAAACGTCCGGCGTCGAGATGCGTCACCGTTTGTGTGGTGCCTCCGGCAGCGGGCACACGAAACAACGGGCTGGTAAATCGCGTGGGAAAAACAATCGTGCCGTCTTCGCCCCAGCTGCCGCCGCGATATCCCGTCGCTGACGCCAAATCAATGGGCGCGCCGCCGCGCACGGAAACTTTTTTTAATTTTCCGTCGCCAAAAAATCCAATCCACTGACTATCGGGAGAGAAGAACGGGCCTGCGACCTGTCCGGCGCCTTCGAGCGCGATCGCCACACTCTTGTCTAATTCGCGCACATACAGCTGGCCCGTGAGAGCTCCCGATTCCTGCGTGACATACGCGATACGCGCGCCATCGGGAGAAACTGCGAAGGCCGGTCCGTTTTGCACCTCAAGTTTCTGCTCCTCGGGGATGGACAGACTCAACAGCACCGGCTTGCGCGCGGAGGAACTCGACGATTCGCGCAGCGCTCGCAAAGAGAAGAACAATCCCGCGGCCAGCAGTGCGGCAATTCCCCACGGCAAAATGCGTCGCCACGCCGAAGTTGGCGCTTGCGTTGCTTGAACGTTCGCGGCCGCTGCCGGCTCCGGCGCGCCCGCGAGAACTTCATCGATGGAAATGCGCGCGTCGCCGATGGCCTGCAAACGCTGGCGCGGATCTTTTTGCAAACAGCGCTGCACCAGCACGCGAATGCGTCCCGGCGTATTTGCGGGAAGCTGCGACCAGTCCGGCGAATCCTTGATAATGGCCGCCAGCGTGTCGGAAACCGTCTCGCCGCAAAAAGCCATCTTGCCGGTAAGCATTTCGTACAGCACGCAGCCGAACGCCCAGATATCCACGCGGCGGTCCGCGGATTTCCCGCGCGCTTGCTCCGGAGACATATACGCGGCGGTGCCGAGAATGATTCCCGCTTGCGTGGCCATGCGCGTCATGGTGGGAGAACTGCCAATGTCTCCCGCGGCCACTTCATTTTCCAGCGCTTTGGCCAGGCCAAAATCCAGCAGCTTGACGGTGCCTTCCGGCGTGACCTTGATATTCGCGGGCTTCAGATCGCGGTGGACAATGCCCCGCTCGTGCGCGTACTCCAGTCCTTCGCAAATTTGTTTGGCGATGGGCAGAGCTTCGTCAATGGGGATAGGGCCAGCCCCGGTGGGAGCTCCAGGCCCACCGGAAGCCCCAATCTTGATGCGATCGGCGAGCGTCGGCCCCTCGATGAGTTCCATCACCAGCGCGTGGATGGCACCGGAATCTTCCAGCCCATAAATGGAAGCGATATTCGGGTGATTGAGCGCCGCCAGAACTTTTGCTTCGCGGCCAAATCGCGCCAGCCGCTCGGTGTCCGCCGCAACCCCCGCCGGCAAGACCTTCAGCGCCACCTGCCGCCCAAGTTTGCTGTCGCGCGAGCGGTACACTTCTCCCATCCCGCCCACGCCAAGCAGCGAACTAACTTCATAAACGCCAATTTTTGTTCCGGAAGTAAGAGGCATGAGCTGGAGAATTATAGGGCTGTTGCGCGCATACGAAGCAAAATAAATCCCGACTGCATAACTCCGTAGCGACACTAGACGCACCCGCTTTCTATTGGTTCGATTTTAGGAAGGGTCTCTAAGTGGTATGCTGCGCAAATGAATGACAACGAAATGCCCGCCGACGTGAAATCTTATGAGGCCAAGTAAGATGGCATGCTCACCCAAATTAAGGGAACATTGAGACATATGGTCTATAGGCCAAACGTCGACGTTACAAGCTGCTTCGTGTTGATGCCTTTTCACGGCAACCACCCGGAATACTTCGCAGGAATCATCCATCCGGCAGCACGGGACGCGGGGCTAACGGCCACCAAGGCGGACGATATTTACGGAACCGCGCCCATTATCCAAGATATCTGGAATCAAATTTGGCGAGCTCGAGCGGTGGTAGCCGACGTTACCGGTCGGAATCCGAACGTAAATTACGAATTGGGAATCTGCCATGCCCTTGGCGTGCCGACGGTTTTAATTACACAAAACCTTAGCGACGTATCGTTCGATTATCGGCATCTGCGATGCATCGTCTATGACACAAAGCGACTGAATTGGGAAGATACCTTACGCCGGGCTATAGCTGGGACTCTCAAGTCCTTGCTCGTTGGATTTGACGTATACGAAGATCTTCGCTGGCCTTACGACACTAACGCGCTCGAGGCGATGAGAAATATCAACTCGTTGGTTGCCGCCGGCGAAGGTACGACATCTGTGATCAAAGGCGCACGCCTGGTCCGTGACGGTTGCGCAACGGCTCTCGGTCCTCATGGCACCAATATTTCCGTGAGTCCAACAATTGGGCTGAGTCGGTTCGACCGGAGCGGCGTGGTGATAGCAGGAGCAACGCGGTCGCCAGATCCGTTACAGCAAAAAGGAATCGAGCATGCGAATCGACTCGCCCAGGAGATGACCGCGGCTGTGGGCGATGGATCGAAGACCGCCATATTAATATTCCAGGAACTGATCGAACAGGGACATAAAGCGCTGCAGGAAGGCATGGTGCTCCGCGACCTTATTCATGAGATGGACGTGGCTGTCGAATCGGCGGTCACGGCCCTTCAGGCGATGTCGCGAACACCGACCGCCAAAGACATTGCCTCCGCTGCTCGCACGGCAGCGGCTGGAGACGCACAGGTCGGAAACACGATCGCGGAAGCAATGATGAAGACCGGACGGGACGGGGTCATCTCGCTCACGGAAACTAGTGAAGCCACTACATCGGTCGATGTGCGGGAGGGAATCTATTTCGAGAGGGGATTTTTGTCATCGCGTTTCATCACCGACGAAACTCGGCAAGTGGCCGAGATGTTCGATGCGTCTGTCCTAATGTACGATTCAAAAATTACGTCGATGAAGGACTTGCTACCGGTTCTCGAACAGGCGGCAAAGGCACAGGTACCGCTCCTCATAATTGCTGAGAGCGTTGAGGGTGAGGCGCTTGAAACCTTGGCCCTGAACAAGGAGCGTGGGACGCTGAAATGCGTCGCGGTGCGCGCCCCGATAGTTAACGATAGTCGCCAATTCCTTTTGGAAGATATTGCGGTCGCGACCGGTGGGACTGTGATTTCGCATTTTTCAGTAAACCTTGAGGGTGTTCGACTTAGCCAGCTCGGACGGGCTAAGCACGTCGAAGTCACGAAAGATGCATGCTGGATTACCGGAGGCGCTGGCGACGTACAGGCCGTGGAGGCGCGGGCCGCGGGTATTCGCCAGCAGATCGCCGTCGAAAAGGGCGATTACGACCTCGAAAAGCTACAAGAGAGACTCGCCAAACTTCTGGGCAGAGTCTGCGCGATTCGGGTTGGAGGGGCAAGTTCCCTCGACCGTGCGGAGCGTATGTACAAGATGAGGTCCGCGCTTCACTCTGCCCAAGGAGCGGTTATTTCTGGCGTCATACCTTGGCGGAGGGACAGCGTTTTTTCGGGCCGCGTTCCAGTCGAACGTCGATTCTGAAGCTTCCAGGATGATCTCCCGTGCACTTGGAGTCCCACTCCGTCAACAGATTGCGAATGCTCGCCAGAATGAACGTGAAACGCTCGCGCAGATTGAAGTTGTAACCTCTCCCTCCGTGGGATTCGATGCCGAGGCGCGACAAGTCGTGGATTTGGACCAAGCGGGGATTCTGGATCCGACGACCCTATGCGTGCGTTCGGTGCAGGTTGCCTTCGCGCACGCGCGTGCAATCCTTCAAACGGGAGTTTGGGACTTGACAGAAAGAACCGCGCCGCCCCAATTCCCACCGTCAACGAGACAGCCTTAACGCGGACCTATTCATCCCCCACCCGCGCCGGATCGGCCTACCCTTCGATCTGGCGATTTCCGCTGGCGCTTGACAGGGGCGGTGCAAAGCCATTAGCGTTGCGGTAGGAATTATTCCTACCACTCCGAGAGGTACGCTCGTGTCGACCGTCGACAAAATCAGCATTGCCCTACCGCCAGAGATGGTGGCGCAGATGAAAGAAGCCATCGAGGCCGGCGAGTACGCATCCAGCAGCGAGGTGGTCCGCGACGCCCTGCGGGACTGGACGCAGAAGCGCAGTTTGCGGCAGCAAGGCATTCGCGAGTTGCGCCAAGTGTGGCGCGAAGCGCTGGAGCGCCAGGGCCCGGGCGTTCCGGCCGACGAGGTCTTCGAGCGCTTGGAACGCAAATATCAAGCGCTGGCAGATGCAGCCAAATAATGCGCCTGGAATTTTCCGACTTTGTCGAAGGCGACCTGGAGGCTATCGCCGACTACATCGGCTGGATAACCCTGCGCGGGCCGTCAGCTTCATCCGCGAGATGCGTGAGCGGATCCGTCCGGTTGGAGCGAATTCCCTGATATATCGTTTGCGCCCGGAACTTGACGAGGGCGCCCGGATGGCCGTTTTAGGGCGCTATGTGATTTTGTTTCGCGTATCGGGTGATCTGGTCCGAATAGAACGCGTCGTGTATGGGGGCCGTGATCTTTTGGCCTTGCTGCAGCAGGAGTGAGGCGGGCGAATACGCACTCGGCGTCGCGGGAATAGATTTTCTCGCGCTTTTCGACCTACGTCCCTCATACGCCTTCCAATAGCAAAGGGCAGCCAAAAACTGTTTAGGAACTTGCAACCAGTGCTAGAATCTTGGCCATGACGTGGAGCCGGAAAAAGCAACCATGCAAATGCTCGCATAGTAAGAGCTTGCACCGCACCTTGATGGTTCACGGGAAGCCGTATACTCCGTGCAATCATCCCACCTGCGGCTGCAAGAAATTTCGCCCGGGCAAAGCCTAACAATTCCATCTCATGATTTAGCAATTTAGTCGGTCTTGAAATTGAATTGCTAGTTTTTTACGCATAATCGCACGCTAGCTAGCCAACGACCGTCAGGCTCGTTTCGCCGGGACCGGCAACCCCATTCAGACGCAGCGTCTCTGGACGACTTGCGATTTATGGACAACGGCGCGGACAAAACGTAAAGTTTTCTGGTGACCTCCAGCACCACGTCCCTTGCGCTAATTGCTCTCGCTCAACAGCACGGCGACCGTACCGCGATCGTCGACGCGCAAGGATTGTTTACCTACAACGATTTGCTGGATGCCTCGGCGCGCGTGGCGGCAGCGCTGCTCGACGGGCGCGACGATCTCCACGATCTTAACGATCTTAATGCTCTTAATTACGTTAACGGTCTTACCGATCTTAGTGACCTTAACGGGGAACGCGTAGCGTTTCTGCTGACGCCGGGATTTCCTTGGGTGGCGACGCAATGGGGCATCTGGCGCGCAGGCGGCATCGCCGTGCCGTTGCCGTGCAACTCCGCGAAGCCGGAGTTGGAATTTTTGATCGACGACACGCAGGCGTCGACATTGCTCTTCGATGCGGCGGCCGAACCGCTGCTCCGGCCGCTCGCAAACGCGAGAGACTTCGACAAGTCTGGGCGCGCACTCTCCTACGAACAGATTTCCGCCCACAAGTCGACAGAACTTCCGAACATCGCCAGCGCGCGGCGCGCGATGATTCTGTATACCAGCGGCACGACCAGCAAACCGAAAGGCGTGGTGACCACACACGACAACATCGCCGCGCAAATCACGGCGCTGGTGCAGGCTTGGGAGTGGCGGTGCGACGATCGCATCGTGCTGTGTCTGCCGCTGCATCACGTGCATGGAATCATCAACGTGCTTTCGTGCGCGCTGTGGTCCGGCGCGAGCTGCCGCATGCTGCCGCGCTTCGATGCGAACGCCGTGTGGGAAGGCATCGCCGACGGCACGACGACTTTGTTCATGGCCGTGCCCACGGTTTACGCCAAGCTGATCGCGGCGTGGGAAAATTCGCCGCCGGAGCGCCGCGCGTTTCTGAGTCGAGTGTGCGCTAATTTACGACTGATGGTTTCCGGTTCGGCGGCGCTGCCGGTGAGCACGCTGGAGCGCTGGAAAGAAATCAGCGGGCACACGCTGCTGGAACGCTACGGCATGACGGAGATTGGCATGGCGCTTTCCAATCCGTTGCACGGCACGCGCGTGCCGGGCAGCGTGGGAACGCCGCTGCCGAGCGTTGAGGTACGGCTGGCGGGAGAAGACGGCGAGCCAGTGAACACGGGAACGCCGGGTGAAATCGAAGTGCGCGGCCCCAGCGTGTTCGCGGAATATTGGGGCAAGCCCGAAGCCACGCGCGAAGCTTTCCGGGACGGCTGGTTTCGCACCGGCGATACCGCGATTGTGGAGCACGGCGTGTATCGCATTCTAGGCCGTACCAGCATCGACATTTTGAAAACCGGCGGACACAAAGTCTCCGCGCTGGAAATTGAGGAAACGCTGCGGGAACATCCCGCGATTGCCGAGTGCGCGATCGTCGGCGTGCCCGATGAGGAGTGGGGCGAGCGCGTCGCTGCGGCGATCGTGCTGTGCGACGGAAGCATGCTCGATTTGGACTCGCTGCGGGCCTGGGCGAAGGATTTTCTTGCTGCACACAAAGTGCCTTCGCGCCTCGCCGTGGTTGATGCGCTTCCGCGTAACGCGATGGGCAAAGTGACCAAGCCTGCCATCGCAGCGCTGTTTCGGAGTGAGTAGCACAGAATTCATTCTGTGCTTTGTTGCCGCGTCAGCGGACTGCGATGCATGAGTCATACGAAATGGCGCCTACAGGATTCACCTGATTTGCGGGGTTTTGCGATTCGTTAAAATCGTGAATGTTGCAAATGTCCCTGGAGCTTTGCCATGTATAGCGATTCCCCCCTGCTACAAATCCTGCTTACGAAATTTGAGGCCAAGAGTTTGTTTGACGCTTTGCCACCGAGCGAAGAGCGTTTCAAGCTGCGGAATAAAATAATGGCTTGCGACGTGGCAATAGACTTTTTGAAGGCGAATTCGGAAAGCGGCCGGCAGTTTTTGGAGTGCGCTCCGAAGGCGGCGGCGGCCACGCATCCGGCGGATCCGCATATCGCGTAGACTCGGGCGCTTGGGCTGTGACGCGCTCACTGAGCTCGACAACACGGCGACGAGTTTCAATTTCGCCGCAATGCTTACTTGTGCTTGTGTTTATGCTTGTGGTGCTCGTGATCATCCTCGTCTTCCTCAATCGCCAGTATTTCCGAGCCGTCAATCTTGTGCTTCTCGAGGTCTTCCATCAGCCCCTCGTCCGACAAATCCTGGGGATGCGAATTCTCCCAATCGTGATGCGTGACCTTCGTCAAACGCGCCACCACGTCTTCGTTGTGAACCTCGATGGCCAGTTCGCGGCGGCTATCAAAGCTGCCGGGCGTGAGATTGATGGAGCCGACGATGGCGCGGGCATGGTCCGCGAGCAGAATTTTGCCGTGCAGCTTCAAGTGCTTGAGCTTGTGAATTTTGATGCCCACGTCATCCATAATGCGCAAGCCACCGACGCCTTCAATGAGTTTTTCAATCTTTAGGGTATGCGCGGGCCGCGCCAGCACATGGATTTTCACACCGCGCTCCTTGGCGCGTACGAACCGCTCGATAATGATGGGATCCTGATAGCGCTCGTTCTGGACAAAGAGAGTGTGTTTGGCATCGTCGATAAAACGCGCGACACGGTCGCGGCCGTTGGCGTTGCACCAGATTAGGTGGGAGTTGGCGTCAACCTTAAATGGTTTGCGATGCCAATCGGCCTCGAAGCATTCGATGATCTCCTTCACTTCCGGACCGTGCTGCGTGACGACGGCGTAGTCGCGCGTCACCGTCAGATTTTTGGTGTCCCAATTGAGCGAGTGAACGAAAGCGGTCTCGTCGTCCACCACCATGGACTTCTCATGCGTAACATCGAACTCCGGATTGCTGTGCTGCACGTCAACCTTCGCCGCTTTAAGCTTCTTGGTGGTCTCTTCATTTTCGGACTGGCCGCTGCGGCGGGCGGGATTCAGCATGACGCGTACCTTGACGCCGCGCTTCTGCGCCCTTTCGACCGCATCCAGAAGCGCGGGATCGGAAAATAGAAACATCTTTACCCGAATGGATTTCTTCGCGCCATTAATGGCGTCGAGGATGGGTTTTGCCGTGTCATCCGGCATAACGATCAAGCTGTGCGACATATTTCCTCCGTTGGAGCTGCAAATATCTCAACATCACGAAACTCTTACCAGTCACAAGAATCGCGGCACCCCTCTATTGCGTTACGGGCGAAGCCGCGGTTTCCGGTTGTTGGCGGAACTGAATCTGATACAACTCCGCGTACACGCCGCCGGCGGCCATGAGCTCTTCATGAGTGCCCTGCTCGGCCACCACGCCTTCTTTCAGCACGATGATCTTGTTGGCATCGCGGATGGTGCTCAGGCGGTGCGCGATGGTGATTACCGTGCGCCCCTTCATTAAGCGCTGCAACGCTTCTACCACTTTTTTTTCAGATTCGGTATCGAGCGCGGCGGTGGGTTCGTCCAGAATGAGAATGGGATTATTGCGGATTAAGGCGCGCGCGATGCCGATGCGTTGGCGCTGTCCGCCGGATAGCGTTTCTCCGCGGTCACCCACAACAGAGTCGTAGCCTTGCGGCATTTTGCTGATGAACTCATCGGCATTCGCGAGTTTAGCGGCTTCTACGATTTCCTCCCGCGTGGCGCCACCGCGGCCATAGGCGATATTGTCGCCAATGGTTCCGCGAAAGAGCACGGTTTCCTGCAGAACATAGCCGATCTGATTGCGCAACGCTTGCAAGTCGAAATCGCGAATGTCCACGCCATCGACAAGGATGCGGCCGGCGAGCGGATCATAAAAGCGCGGAATCAGGCTGACGATGGTGGATTTGCCGCCGCCCGTAGGACCTACGATGCCGACGGTCTCTCCCGGTTTGATTTGAAAATATACGTCCTTCAGCACCGGCTCATCGGATTTGTAACCGAAGGCAACATGTTCGAAGGCAATTTCGCCCTTCACGTCGCTGGGAAGGAGCGCGTCCGGGCGCTGCGGAATTACCGTGTCCGCTTCCAAAATGGCGCGCAGGCGCTCGACGCCAACAGCCGTTTGCGCAATGGTGTTGGTCATTTTGGCCAGGTCTTGCACGGGCTTGAAAAACATGGCGAGGTAGGAAAGGAACACGGTGAGCGCGCCCGCGGTCATCGCGCCTTGCAGGATGAGCGAGGAGCCGCGCCACAACACCACCGCGGTACAACCCGCCACCGTCACCGTGACGATGGGCGAGAGAATGGCTTTGATTTTGCGCGCTTTGAGCGCGGCATCGACGGTGGCCTTGCTGACTTCGCTCAACTCTTCCTGCTCCAGGTCCTGCCTGCCAAACGCCTTTATGACGCGCACGGATTGCAGCCCTTGCTCCACCACGGCGACAATTCTGCTTTGCTGTTTTCTGACTTCGTGCGTGGCTTTTTTCACGGCCTTCTTGAAGCGCGAGAACAGCAGTAGCATAAACGGCGTGACCGCGACGGCGATTAACGTGAAATCCCAGTTGAGCCAGAACATGACGATCAGCATCGCTACGATGGTGAAGACGTCCACCAGAATCCCCAGCGTGGACGCGGACGCAAACGCCTGAATGGTCTGCACATCAGCCGTGATGGTGCTGAGCAACGTGCCGGTCTCGTGCGTATCGTAGTAGCTCAGCGAGAGCTGCTGCAGATGTTGATATGTGCGCATACGGAGATCGTTAGCGATCCATTGGCCGACGCTGGTGGTGTAATAGTTCGCAAAATACGAAGCAATTGCCCCGATTACCGCGATCACCATCACGGCCATCGCCGCGGCCGCCGCTATTTGCATTTTGCCGGTCCCGCGCAACAACGGTTCCAGCAGGTGGTCCAGCCAATGCGGAAGCTTATGGCTGCCCACGACATTGTCCAGAATGACCTTCAACGGCCACGGGCCTGCGACGCTCGCCGCAGTCTGCAACAGCATCCCCGCCAGGATGATGACCAAACTGCCCCAATACGGTCGAACCAAACTCTTAATCAGCCGATACACGCTTAAGGCTCCCCAGCAAGAGAGTACCTAAACGGTCGAAAAAGCGGCAGAAAAATGACGATTCGGGTGGGCTTGGTGCGTGCTCTCTAAGATGGCCGAGTTCAGACCCCTTTTGGAATTGGCAAAAGTGACAGGCACACCCAATGGTGCCCGGCCTACCGCATCCCTTACCAAGTCCTACAGCAACGACCTTATCGCCGATTGACCCGTAACAATCTATTGTCAGTTTCCAGAAGTCGTTCTCCGGGTTCCTTCGGCAAGTCGCCCTCCTCAAATCTGGCTGTCCGCGAGCGAAATGCAGTAACGGGCTTCAAGAAAGCTGAACGGGCAGAAAGAAGCACAATGCGCCATCTGTTTGGTATTCGAACTGTGTTGTTCTCCGCTTTGTTGTTAGCCATGTCTGTTGCGTCGTTTGGCCAAATCGGTTTTTCCATCACCATCGCGCCTCCGGTGATCCCGGTGTATGAGCAGCCCATCTGCCCCGCGGACGGTTATCTTTGGACCCCCGGCTATTGGGGCTACGGCGACGAAGGTTATTACTGGGTTCCTGGCGACTGGGTTCAAGCGCCGCAAGTAGGCTTCCTCTGGACGCCAGGCTATTGGGGCTGGGGCGGCAACGCGTACGCCTTTCATGAAGGATACTGGGGCGAGAGCGTCGGCTTTTACGGCGGCATCAACTACGGCTTCGGTTATGGCGGAAACGGCTACGAAGGCGGGCGCTGGAATAGCGGGCGATTCGAATACAACACCTCAGTGAATCGCGTAAACACCACGATTATTCATAATACGTACAATACCAGGGTTGTCGAGAGCAACACGCGCGTCAGTTACAACGGCGGCACCGGCGGCGTGGAAGCCCGCGCCACCGCGCAGCAAGAAGCTGCCGGACGCGAGCGCCACATCGCTCCCGTCGCAGCGCAAACATCACACGCGGCAGAAGCTCGGTCCAACCCGGAACTGCGCGCATCAGCCAATCATGGCAATCCTCCCGCCGCGGCCGTAGCCAAGTCCGAGACGGTGAATGAACATGCCGCGACCACGGAAAAAGAGCCCGCCAGAGAGCCGGCGAAAGAAGCGGTTGCTCCTAAGGCCGAGGAAAAGCCGACTGCAGTCGCCGCGCGTCCTGCGCCGGCCGCTCACGCCAGCGATCTAGAAGCGCACAAGACCACCGCGCCCAACACAGGAAACGCCAAAACCGACCAGAAATACCAGCAGCAACAGAACAACTTGGCGGCCAAGCAGACCCAGGATCACCAGAAACTGGCGCAGCAGCAGGAGAAGGAACACCAGAATCTAGCCAAGACGAATGCCAGTGAGCCGCAAAAACAAGCCGTGGAGCAACGTCACCAGCAACAGACGCAGCAACTCGAGCAAAAGCACGCCGCGCAAACGCAAAAAGTGCAAACCAAACAACAGCCGGCCAAAGCACCGGAATCCAAGCCGGCCGAAAAGCCGCACTGAGCGCGCCTGAACGCGCCGCAGTTCTCACAAAGGCCGGGCATTTCGTCCCGGCCTTTTTTTTTGCCAGAACGCGCCACTTGGGAACCGCACCCCAAGGAGCGCTCGGTGTTACGTCAGGAAACTTTACGTCGCCGAGTACTACGGCGTATATTCGAATCGCAAAATCGGCGATCCCATGAGCGACCTGAAGGCAGCGATTCGTGATGCGGTGAACGGCACGGATCGCCGTCTGAGGTTATTGCTGTTGGTCGGAGTCACAGTGGCAGTCGTCGACCTCGTGCGCGCCTACCTCCACCGAAGCTTAGACGAAGCGATTATTACAGTCATAGTTTGGCTTATTCTTTATCCCATTCTTGCCGTGAAGTATTCGGCCTTTCTTTCAAGCAAAAGCCCGAGCAAGTAAAGTCGTCGCACGTGCCTTACTGTGCTCGGGCCTGTTCCGTCGCCTTTGGACTCGTAGGGCTCGTACTCCGCGCAACGGCGTGACATTCCGCGTCTTGAATTGGCGAAGAAAAGCGGTAGCGCATGTCGTACGCGAGATGTGGTTTATACTCCGTTCAGTCGAAAGGTGGATTGCATGTCACAGATACTTTGTGTTGTAGCGAGCCTGTGGTTGCTAATAGCTGGAACGAGCTTCCAGCAAAGTTCTACGCCGCAAACTGCGCCGACGCCTCCGCCGAGCGTCGCGCCCGAAGCGAACCCCGCTGACGTGGCATCGCCTGATGCGATTATTGCTGCGACGTATCAGGTCATCTCTGGTCCGGCGGGTCAAACACGAGACTGGAATCGCATGCGTTCGCTGTTTCATCCGAGCGCGCGCCTCATCCGAACCGCTGCACAAGAGGGCGGAGGAATGACGGCAGCGTCTTTTACTATTGAGGGGTATATCGAACGTGCTGGCCCTTATTTTATGAAGAATGGTTTCTGGGAAAAAGAAACGGCTCGGCGCGCGGAGCAGTGGGGCAACATCTTCGAGGCGTTCAGCACCTATGAGTCCAGGCACGATGCCAAGGACGCTGCGCCATTTGCGAGAGGGATCAATAGTTTTCAATTATTTTTCGATGGAAAACGCTGGTGGGTGCTCACAATTTACTGGCAGGAAGAGACGCCCAATAATCCATTGCCAGCGGAATTCCTCCCGCATGGTAAATAAAGCTTGCCGAGCGATATTCCAACTGAGGGTGTAAGCGGCGCCGAAGAAACCCGATGGTGGCGATATCCTCGTCTATGGGAGCGCCACCCTCGTCAAGGCCCTGCTGCACCACGACCTCATCGACGAGTTGCGGCTGATGGTCCACCCCGTTTTGATCGGCGGCTGGTTGAGGCTTTTCGATGACCATCGGGAATTAAAGAGATTCGAGCTTAAACACTCGCGCGCGGTTGACATTGGCGTTCTTATTCTCGAATATCAGCCGATTAGTCCATCACTCTCTTGATGGAAACCAACGTGCTGCACGATGGCTTATACCCCGTTCTAAAGGCATTGCGTTTGGGAAAACAAAAAACGATGTAACTCGTACAGATTCTGGAGCCGGCGAGGATTTCCTTGATTTGCTCCGAACGTGCTTAGTCTCTGAGATCCGCAAACCGACGACGAATCAACATTTGCACAATGGCAAAAACAATCGCGGTCGAGACGCCGAACATTAAGCATCCATCGGCTGCTTCCAGCGGTCCCAGCAATTTCCAGGACGGGCTCATAATCAAATCACCGTAACCTAAGGTGGTGTAGTTCACCGCGGAATGATAGAACGCGGTCCCGAATTCTGAAAATTCTCCGCACCTTACGAACAGTACCGCCCACAAAGCGACTTCCGTCAAGTGCGCCACGAGCGCGAAAAACATTGCCTGCGCAACAATGGCAAGATCAATCCAAAAGATTCTACCCGCGAGGCCGCGGTCATTTTCACGGCGCACGAAGCTTACCGTCGCGCTCACCGCCAACCCGTGGACAAAGATCGTGCAGAGCACCATGCATGTGCCAACCAGCAACGGAATCAGGATCGCGATGTGGTGGACTTGCGGCATCCTACGCTCCAAAACGGCACGGCTTAGTGACTTCCGCAGTCTGCTTACGATGACACAAACTTTAACTGGTTGGTGTTTTTTTGCACAGTCGGAACTAATCGAAAAACGCCCTGTTTTATAGCCCCGCTCAGTGTGGTTTGCGGCGTAAGGACAACAGCATCATCGAGGAGTCTGGAGCGGGCGATGGGAATCGAACCCACGTCCGAAGCTTGGGAAGCTTCTATACTGCCATTGTACGACGCCCGCTCTTCATTTTTGATTGTACTCAGGAATTGATTTTCCGTACAGTGCTTTGCTATTTCGTCCTGCGCATTAAAGTGCCGCCAAAAATTAGCAAAGCCCCGCCGTTAGGCGGGGCTTTGCTGTTATGCGGACGGCTGGACTGCCTGGCGTACTGCCTGTTAGTTGGTTACGGTGACCACCAACGGAATTGTCTTAGCCGTGCTTCCTGTGCCCGCTAACGCAGTTACATTTATCACGTAAGTGGCCGTCTGTGGAGTCGCCGGGGTCGAATTGCTGGAACCGCAGCCAGCCGCGAAGAGAGAGAAGGTCGCCAGAATCGCCGCTGCTCCGAACAACCGCTTCAGTTTTTTGCGACGGCCGAACGGCAACAACAATCCCGCAAAAGCCATCGTGGAAGCAACGCCCCACACATTGAGCTTCGTCACCGCACTTGCGGCCACGACGCTTGAGCCGACGGTCACCTTCACCACGCCCGCATCCACCCCATCCAACGTGACCGAAGACGGCGCGAACGCACACGTCAACTTCGCGGGGAGACTCCCGCAGCTGAACGACACCGTTTGCGTGGAACCACCCAGCGGTATCACGCTGATCGTGGCCATGCCCGCTTGTCCGCCGCTCAGCGTCAAGCTGGCGGGCTGGGCTTGCATGGTGTAGTCGGACACCATTTCCGTGATCGGGCCACCCGTCGACGCCGAGACCAGCGCGTCGCCGGCATAATTGGCCGAGAGTGAATGAACCCCGGCGGCAAGCGTGCTGATCGCAAGATTCGCCGTGCCCGTTCCGTCGAGCTTCACCGTCCCAATGGTGTTGTTTCCGTCAACAAAAACTACGTTGCCGGTGGCGGTGTACGACCGCACGTCGGAAGTTACCTGCGCGGTAAGGTTGATCGTCCCTCCCACAACGGTGCTCGCCACGTCCGCAAAAAAGTTCACGGACCCCGGCGTGTTTGCGTTTACCGTAATGTTTCCAGTGCTGGTAGACGCGTTCACGTTGCTATCGCCGGTGAAGCTCACGCGAAGCAGATGCTGGCCCGCGGTTTTGAATGTTGTCGGGAAGGTGAAAGAGTCGCAATATTGCTGGCTCACCGTAATCGCTGGCCCCAGAGATACCGCGGTCCCGCTGCTGTAATCGCTGATGCTGACCGTCCCGCCGTAAGGAGCGCAGCCGTTATTCGCCAGCACGATTTGTCCGTCAATGTTCACGGGAATGTTTGGAACCGCCGTGCCGTCCAGGAATACATCGGCAATGACCGAATCTTCCTTGGTGATGTTCACGGTGTAAGCGGCTTGGCTGCTGTTGAAGCTGCTATCGCCCGGATAAGAGGCTTGCAGTTGGTGCGCTCCCGCAGTCAGCCCCGCCGTAAGGTTGGGCAGCACGCTGGACTGCCCGGTGGGCTTCGTGCCATCTCCGAACACGATGGAACTCTCTCCGTAGTTCAAGCTCAGCGTACCTGGAGTCGCAAAGTCTTTCGTAGTCGTGGTGGCCGGATTACCATCCACCAGCAAATTGATCGTCCCCGTAGGATGCCCGTAGCCGGAATTTCCGCCCACGGCAATCCACAAAGTTACCGGCTCGCCGTAGGACACAGAAAGTGGCGTTTGAATGAAATACCCTCCGGCAAGTCCACCCATCTGCATTTGGCTGGCTTCGGGGGTCACGGTTACGTTCAGCGAATTGGAAGTGCTCGAATAATATTTGCCATCTCCGCTGTAACGCGCCGTGATGCCGTAAGTCCCTCCCGGCACCGTTGGCGTCGCAATGGTCGCAGTGCCGCTGGAGCCAGAAGTGGTGAGCGCCGTCGCGCCCACTCCAAGCGCATTCCCACTGCTGGGGTCGGTGGACAAAAGAGAAACCGCTCCCGTCGGTGCCGCGCAACCGCCGCCCGTGCAGGTAACTTTAGCTTTGAAGGTGATCGGCGTGCCGTGAACCACAGTAGTCGCCTGTCCACCTCCGAGCGCCAGCGTCGTCGCGGACCCCGCCGTAGCTGCCGCACTGGCCCACTTGGTGACCAGCGCGTTTGCATCGAAAGAACCGAGGCCGGTAGCCAGGTCATACCCAGGTCCGGCGGAATACCCGACCGTGAATTGCCCATTAGTGTCGGGCACTTTATTGTCGCCCTTGGTGATGTCGTGATAGATACCCGCGGTCGCGGCCAATTTGTAAATTACGTAGTTGGCCAGGCCCTGCGGCTTTCCACCCGATTGCTGCAACACCAGCGCCATAATTCCCGCGGCCGATGGACTGGACGCCGATGTGCCTCCCACTGGGAAGACACCTATAAATTCTGGATCGCTGCAGCTTGCTTCGAAACACAGCGCATAGCCAGTGTGCCCCGCGGCCGCTAACGAAATATCCGGCAAGTCGCGCTTGCCGTCGTTCGGAACGCCGGTTGCGCTCTGCCAGTTCGGCTTGTTGTACAGCGTGCTGACGCCGCCGCTCCCGGCCCACAGCGCAACAGAGAAAGGATCGTTGCTGCTCTCGTTCCAAACAATTTCCGGAATGTAACTAATCACCGACTGCAGTGTGATGAGATCGTTGGTAACCGCCCAATACGCATCACTATTGGCCACATCGTCAAACTGTGTGCCACCCACAGCCACGTTGTACGGAGTGGAAGCCAGGCCGTTCACCGCCAAGCCCCCCGACGCGAACAGGCCGCTGCTTTGCGAGTCGCACCCCGCTCCGCCATTGTCACCCGCCGAAACAAACGATGTGATTCCCTGCGCGGCGGCTTGTTGCCAGAGCGAATTGTAAAACGCCGTTTGCACGCTGCTCATGCTCTGTTCGCAGGTGCCAAAGCTCGTGCTCATGATCGGGGCGAGGTTATGGTCCACGATGTACGCCGCCGAAATATCCACGCCATCGGCAAAGTTGCTCTGCGACGCCACGGCGACGATGTGCGCCCCGGGAGCCACCGCGCCCGCCCACGTCACGTCCAGCAGCGCTTCGATCGTATCGTCGTAGGATTGCACTTGTGGATCATCTCCATTGATGATCATCTCCGGATCATTCGGTGGCAGGCCCATCACATTGCGAAAATCACGGATGTCTTGAATGCCATCGATACCGTAGTACGGATCCGCCAAACTGCTGCGGCTGACAATCGCGATCGACTCTCCCGTGCCGTCAATACCTGCGGCATACAGCGGCTTGACGTTGTAAATCGTGGCGAAATCAGCGGGGCCCATGAAGTGCTGCCCATACTGACCTTCGATCTTCCCGGTTTTTCTGTTGATCCCGATTTTCGTGCCAATCTTTAGATTCGGCAGGCGCGGATCGCTGTGCAGCCGCACAACGCCTTTGACCACCGGCGCCAGCGCCGAAGGAACCTGCATGTCTGTCGCATTGGCGATGTACTTAATGTTTTTGTAGCTGTAGTTATGCATCTCCGTGGCGAACGCCTGCTCTACCTGCCCCACGGTTCCGCTGAAAACAATAAACCGCCGGCTCTGCGACACCTCGTGCACCGTCAGCCCCTGCGTTTGCAGCCACTGCTGCACTTTCGTGGCGTCTTCATCGGCCACGCCAAATTGCGCGCCATACTGCGCTGGCGTCAGCCACTTGTGATACGACGGCGACGAGGAATCGTGCAACGCCGCGACCAAGTCCGCTGCTTGCTGCTCTTGCTCCGCGCTCGGCGAAAGCAGCAACAGCATTCGTCCCAGGCTCTGCCCACCGGCCATGCGCCCGTTATCGACGCTGGCTTTCACCAATGGCGACGCCGAACCGGTGACCGTGGTGCGCTCGTCATCCTTAATCGAGGAAAGAATGCGAGACCGCGCTTGCGTCCCCGCCGGCGCCCCCGCCGGCGCTGGTGTTTGTGCCTGAACTCCGCCTGCTACCACTAGAAGTGCGAATAAAGAGAGAATATAAATGTATTGTCTTGCGTGACGACGGTGAGCCAAGGGTGAATCCTCCTAGGTTGACTTCCAAAACTTTTGCGACAACTTTGCCATCCGGGCGAACCGGCAGCTTGCAACCAGGTCCTGCGATCTTTTCTGTTCTTCGTTCAGCCACACGGGACGCATGCGGGCAGGGGTTTAGCTACGTTGCGTCGATCTAAGAGAAATTATTGCTGGAAAAATTGTGTCAGCGGTGTTCAGTGCATGGGGACATGAATCGTGGCGAATCGCGCGCTCGCTTTAGCGGTTAATTCCGTCCCAGCGTTCGAGTAATTCAGCCACACTGCTGCATTCATGCCAGACCTTTTCCGTCACACACGTGTGTCCCACGAAGCACCAAGCCACGTTCGACACAAATTTCGTTGCGAAGAGGTTTGCATTCTAGGACACTTCTTGTCGTTGCGCTAGCGCAACTACCTTATAGAAAGAGCGACGGGGCCCTCTCTCTGCCACGCCTCGACCCGCGCATGCTAATCTTTCTCATGCCCAATCCCAAAAAAAAGAAGGCCTGCCACTGCACTCACGGCCGCGCCATTCATCACACCAAGAAGGTCGGCGGGAAAATTAAGAGCCCGTGTAATTTTCCAAATTGTCCGTGCAAGGATTACGACCCGAAGAGTTAGTGCCACCTGCCTGGATTGCGCCGGAACGCCCGAGTCACGCGTCGGAACGCCCCGGCCAGCCGCGTATCGTCTCTGGACGACCCGCGACGCGGTGTTCTAACCCCGCGCATCCTGGAAAGTTCTGCGCGGCAAAAATGCCATCAATCGGCGGCCTTCCTGTCGAGAATCCAGTTGAGTCCAACTCCGGGTCGTCTTCCCGTGATAGTGTTAGGCATGGCCGTTTACCGAAAGCAAGCCTGCAAGTGCAGTCATGCCAAAACCATCCACTACGTCAAGACCATCGAAGGCAAAATGCATGTCCCGTGCCACTTTCCAAATTGCAGTTGCAAAGATTACAAGCCGGTGAAGACCTAATCGCGAGGCCTCGCGGCATCGCCAGCGGGCTCGGCTATTTTGCACTCGATACCAACCTCTTCTAGGGAGATTCCTCTACTTCACCGCTTTCGCTTCCCCTTGCCATACCACACTCGCGTGATACCCACTCGTCAGCGACATCGACTCGCCTTTTCCGTCCAAAGGAATAATCCAGATGGAACGGTTGCCAAACTCTAGGTCGCCCCTGCTCCGATCGCAAACCAGTGTTCTCCCATCGGGCGAAATCGATGGAGCAAAAAGATTAATTTTGTCGGAATGCATAATCGGTCGAACATTTCGCCCGTTGGCATCCATCGCGTATATCGCAAACTTGCCGTCACGGTTCGACGAAAACAGGATCCCTCGACCGTTCGGAATCCAGCTCGGGTCATAGGAAAGGTTCTTATTGTCGGTGACGGGATGAGCGTCCGAGCCGTCCACGTTCGCGATCCAGATGACTGAAGTCGATATTCCGTTCGAGTGCGTCTGCCTCTCAAAAACCAGTTGATTATCGTCCGCCGACCAACTTGGCCAACTGCCCTCGGCAACGGCCCGCAGGCCCACACCATCACTTCTCGTCACGAACACCAATGCTTTGTCGTCCCGCCCCGCGGCAAATGCCAGGCTAGTCCCGTCGTGCGACCACGATATATGTGTGACGAAAGTCGCTGGTACTTCTTCTCTCAATTCAGAACCAAGCCCGGTCCTTACGTCCATCACATAAAGGCCCGTCGACTTTCCGTGCCGCCCTAAATTGAAAGCTACCTTCGTTCCATCTCCGGTGTAGCTCGGTTCTGCCGCATCGGATTCCCACAAGAGTTTTTGCGAGGGATGCTCCTTTGTAATTTCGTCCGCTTCGTAGAACCACCCTGCGGAAGGATTCATGTGGTTGAACGTATACGCAACCCGTTCTATGCCCCTGGCAGCGAATAGCTCCTTCACTTTCTCGTCCTGCGATTTCTTGGCGACGCCGGACCAGAGAAGCAAAGAAGAACCCAAAACAATCAAACCAACGGATTGGAAAAAATCTGACATGTCCATTTTGGCGAAAAGTATACAGACAAATTTAAAGCTGTCTCAAATATTCTTCGAATCTGGACAGGCCCGGAATTGAGGACGGCAAATTTTAGAAACTAAATCCAGAGAATACGTCCCCATTACGGGGTAGTCGGGGGCGTCTGCCCCCGCAGTTCCTGCCCTGTCCATACCACACTCGCGTCGGAGCCGCTCGTCAACAACACCGCTTCGCCTTTTCCGTCCAACGGAACAACCCAGACGGATCGATTGGCAAACGGCCCGTAATCCGGTTCGTATTTGCTCATATCACACACGAGTGTCTTCCCGTCGGGCGAAATCGACGGTGAATTAAGATGAAATTTCTCAGAACGCATGATGAGCTTTACATTTCCCCCATTCGCATCCATCGCGTATATCGCAAACTTGCCGTCACGCTTCGACGAAAACAAGATTCCGCGGCCATTCGGAAGCCAACTTGGGTAGGTGCTGATGCTCTGATCATCGGTCACGGGATGAGCGTCCGAGCCATCCACATTCGCAACCCAGATGGACGAATTGAGCTTTCCTTTAAACGATACTGTCGACCTCTCGAAAACCAATTGTTTATCGTCCACGGACCAGTTCGGCCAACTTCCTTCGGCAACCGCGTGCATCCCGGAACCATCGCTGCTCATCACAAATATTTGTGATTTGCGTTCGGTTAGCGCGGTGAGCGCCAGCTTAGCTCCGTCATGTGACCACGATATATGCTCCACAAAATTGGGTGGGTGCTCTTCTCGCAATTCAGAGCCACGTCCGGTTGCTGCGTCTACCACATAAATGCCCGTCGACTTCCCGCGCGCCCCGAAACTTAACGCCAGCTTCTTGCCATCTACCGTATAGGCCGGTCCGAACGCATTGATTTCCCACAAGAGTCTTGGCAACGGCTGGTCCTTCGTGATTTCGTACGGGTCCGAGACCATCCCTGCGCCAGCAGCCACATGCTCGATCGTGTACGCAATCTTTTCTATTCCTCTGACAGCAAACAGTTCCTTCACCCTTTCACCCTTTTTCGATTGCGCTGTGACACTGGGGCAAAAAAGCAAAGAAGTTAGGCCAATCAAACCGATAAGCTTGGAAGGCGCGGAGGGATTCATATTGCAAACGAGTATACAAATAAAACTAGCACTGTCTCAACTATCGTTTAAAGTCGCAGGCCGCCTGTGACGAGCTGTAAAGTCCGCTCGGATTGGCGACGGAGCATTCTCGGGAAGCCGGGGCCACATCTTTCTGCCCTGCTCGTCTTAGATTTTTTGTAACGCCCAGCCCCTCCCGTACATCAAATTTGTTAAGAAAACAAAATTGGAAACGATTCCGGTGGCAATGCGTGCGGTGTCCTGCACGGGCGGTCACGGAAAATATAAAAGGAGCTGTTTATGAAAATGTCGAGAGTCTCAATTCTTCTGTTCGGTGCTGCACTTGTGTTTTCTTCGGCCACATTTGCTGGCGAAATTAATAAAGGATCGCTCAGATTGGACGACAAGGTCGTTGTCGATGGTAAGCCCCTCGCCCCCGGCACTTATCGCGTCGAGTGGGATGGCACTGGGCCAGCCGTTCAAGTGAAGCTTCTACAAGGGAAACAGGCCGTTGCCACCATACCGGCCCACGTGACCGAACAAGGTACTCCAAACTCGCAGGATGGCTATGCCACTACCGCCGAGCCCAATGGCTCTAGAGCACTTACGACCATTTACCTCAAGCGCTTTACTTTGCAGATCGATCAGAACTAAGCGAGCCCGCAGGCTTCAAACTAAGCTGCAGCAACCCATTCCTTTCCAGTTGAACCGGCAAGGAATGGGTTGCAGTTTCGCGAATGTCTCATCACGATGACCTTTGCCCAGTAGGGCGAGGCTCTACCTTCTAACCTTAGCCTACCGTTTATTCACAGCAGCCGGTGCCCGTCCTCGGCAGAGGGCGGGCCTTGCTTTTGAAGTTGTGCTTCTCTTTTCCCATTCGGCGACCTGACGATCGGTCTCGTAATCTAAATTTTCCCTCTTCATACGGTAATCGCCGGATAGTGCTGCTCGCCACCGCCGCGCAATCATTAGAACGGAATTTCCCATCCCCTCTGATTCGCGCGGGATTCCCGCGCCGTCAGAAAACAGGAGGCCATATGCTCTACTACGCGCTCGTTGCTTTGGTCATCGCCATCATTGCCGGCATTTTGGGTTTTGGCGGCATTGCCTTTGCTGCGGCCGGAATCGCAAAAATTCTCTTCTTTATTTTCTTGGTGATTTTCGTCATCTCGTTGCTAGGTCATGTCCTGCGCGGCGGAAACAGGATATAGCACCGGCCTCGCACGCTTGCATGTAAAACTGTCGGGGGCCTGCGACTTGCACGCTCTGCAACCAGCCGGCCCCTGCATTCGGCTCCGCGCCGAATTCAGAATGCGCTCGGCGTCGCGGGATGCGCATCTTATCCGTCGGTTAAGGGTTTATCTCCCCGCGCAGATGCTTGGCCAATTTCTCGATTTGCTTTAACTGCTCGGACAGATCTTTCGGCAGTTGCCCGTGCGTCACCTGCTCCACCTGTGGCGGAATCCCGGCGGACAGCTTGGCCAGCTCTTCGGCCTCCTCCCGCAACTTCTTCGGATCGGCCTTTGGCGGCTTCGGGAGCGCCGGCGGAATTGAGCCACCATTCGTTTGCTGGTCGCCCGCGCGCCGGCCCGGCGGAATTGGTATGCCCTGCCCCGGCGCCGGTTCGCCCAGCATGACAATGCACTGCACCATCAGCAGAATCCCTAGAAGAACCCTAATCATATACACCTCCAGGGGCCAGCTATCGGATGAGGGCCAGCTTACACCCAATCTCTATCGGAGCGGGCGCACACTCGCTGGGACCAACGGATCCTCGGAAGGCTTGTATTCTGTGCGGTTTACCAGCGTGAGCCGCGCTTCCATCGGAAGGTAACGTCCTCACTATTCGAATGCCCCTCGCGCATTCAGTTGCACCATCAGTACTTATAAATTACTTGACACAATATCACATTCGCGCTACTATGAGAGATGGTTCTGACTAGCGAGGTCGACAGGTGACCGCGAGCCACCACTCTCCGGACATCCATCGCCCCAGGCTTCCGCTCCAGCCTCGCAACCCGTACTCCGCCCCTCCCAATTTCTCCCCTAAGTCCTTACCTGGCATACTCTTTCGCGACCCCCAAAAAAGCGCGTTCCACAACCCCTTTAGAATCTATGTCTTTCAAACCACCCTTCCTGCAAACCCTTTGGAATCTGCCTCTTTCGCAAATGACGGGGGTGGGGGGTGGTGGCGACTCTTCTCGCCTTTTCCATTGCCGCATTACTTCATTGCGTCGCCGTCGGTCGCAGCGACCTGCTCCTCGCTTCCCTTCTCGTGTGCCAAGCCGTCGATCTCCTCATCCTCGCGCTTGACCGTCGCCTGGCACTTCGGCCCGTTGGCGATTGCGCAGCGTCCTTCGCCCGCGCCGTTGACGCCGCCACTCCCCTCCGTTAGCGTCAAGAGTGACGAAGCGCCTCCCCGCTTCGCGCTTTCCGCTACGCCTCCAAGGTCGGAGTACCCAGTGGCTAACTCGATCATTACCCTCACCACCGATTACGGCACCAACGATCATCTCGCCGGAACATTGAAGGGCGTCATTCTCAAGATTGTCCCGGACGCCACCGTCGTGGACATCACGCATCAGGTCAATCCCTTCGATCTTCTTGATGGCGCGCTGGCTATTGGCTCGTCCTATTCTTATTTTCCGCCGCGCACCATTCACGTCGTGGTCGTCGATCCCGGCGTGGGCACCGAACGCCGACCGCTGCTCGTCAGCGCCGGCAACCAGTATTTTGTTGCACCCGATAATGGCGTGCTCTCCGTGATTTACGAACGCGAAACCGACGTGGTCGCGCGGCATGCCAACGTCGAACATTATTATTTGCAGCCGCTCAGCAAAACTTTTCATGGCCGCGATATCTTCGCTCCCGTCGCTGCCTGGCTCGCCAAGGGCGCGCAAATCGCCAGCATGGGCGATGAAATATCGGACTTCAAACGCTTCGCTCT
Organism: uncultured Acidobacteriota bacterium; assembly: GCA_963838265.1. GTDB lineage: Bacteria > Acidobacteriota > Terriglobia > Acidiferrales > UBA7541 > Acidiferrum. Next base: position 65,914 of record CAWIQN010000009.1, on the reverse strand, counting down.
GCCCAAACCAAAAGCCTCCAACGGTCACATCAAAGGCGTGGTCATGCGCGTGGACTCCTTCGGCAATCTATTGACGAATTTCCGCGCCGCCGATTTACCGGAAGCCGCAATCTCCAGCGGCACCATCAATTTGCAAATCGGCACGCACGCCATCACTAAAATGGTGGACACCTTTGCGCGCGGCGCCAAAGCCGAACCGGTGGCTTACGTGGGCTCCAGCGGCTACGTAGAAATCGCCGTGAACAAAGGCAACGCGGCACAAGCCTTAGCTATCGGCCGCGGCGCCGCGGTGCTCCTGACAACGTAATTTTTAGCGGGAATTTTCGGAAGTAGTTTGCGAACGTAATTTGTAACGCGACTTTTCGGAAGTAGTTTGCAAACGTAATTCGTAGTAGCAATTCGCGGGCAGAATTAGTAAGTGGAATCGTCGGCGCGTCGCGAACTTTTAGCGACTGGAATCAAGCGCGGCCATCTGTGAACGCGTGCGCGGATCAAGCCAATCGCGCCACGCATCACCCAGCAGATTGAACGCCAGCACCGCCGTCATCACCGCCAGCGCGGGAAAAACCACCATATGCGGTGCGTCAAAAAGATGGTTGCGCGCATCGTTCAGCATGGCGCCCCAACTCGGCAGAGGAGCTAGCACCCCCAAGCCGAGAAAGCTCAGCGTGGACTCCGCCAGAATCGCGCCGGCCATGCCAATGGTGGCTTGAATTAAAATCGGCTGCAAAATATTTGGCAGCAGATGCCGGCGCAAAATGCGCGCATGCGAAGCGCCGAGCGAACGCGCCGCCAGAATAAATTCCAGCTCTTTCACCTTGAGCACTTGCGCTCGCGCCAGCCGCGCGTAACCCGCCCATCCGGTAATCACCAGCGCAAAAATAACTTTTTCAATCCCTGGTCCGAGAAACGCGGCAAACGCAATCGCCAATAAAATTCCCGGGAACGAAAGAAACGCATTGATCAGCAGCAGATTCACGAAGCGATCGAACCAACCTCCCGCGTAACCCGCGAGCATCCCAATCACCAGTCCAATCGATCCGCAGCCGCAGACCACGCTGATTGCCACAAGCAGAGAAACCCGCGCGCCGTACAGCACACGCGAAAGAATGTCGCGGCCAAGTTCGTCGGTGCCCATCCAATGCGCGAGCGAAGGCGCCGCGAGTCGCGCGGGCAAATCCTGCGCGGCGGGATCCGCGGGCGCGAGCCACGGCGCGAACAGCGCTGCGAGCAGCAGCAGGATTGCGACCGTGAAACCGACGCGCGCAAGAATGCTTTGTCCCAGGAATTGGCGCAGTGAATTGAGTCGAGTATTGCTGCGCGTTTTACGCACGGATTGTTCTGCGCTGGTTGGCGATGGTCCCGTCTGCAGCGGCGATGCGGGAATTGTACTCATGCGAGGCGCACCCGCGGATCGATGAAAGAGTAAAGAAGATCCGTGAGGAGATTTACCAAAACGTAGGAAACAGAAATCACCAGAATGCAGCCTTGCAGCAGCGGATAGTCGCGCGAGGAAATTGCCTGGACCGTTAGGCGGCCGATTCCGGGCCAGGAAAATATTGTTTCGGTGACGATGGTGCCGGCGAGCAGCGTCCCGAATTGCAAGCCAAGAATGGTGATGACTGGAATTAATGCGTTGCGAAAAGCGTGGCGAAATAAAACCGCGGCGGTGCCAAGACCTTTGGCGCGCGCGGTGCGCACGTAGTCGCTAGACAGTTCTTCGAGCATTGCGCCGCGCACCATGCGCGTGAGAATTGCGGCGAGCGCGGCGCCAAGCGTCGCGGCGGGAAGAATGTAGCTGAGCGCGCTGCTTCGTCCGGACACTGGAAGAAATCCCAGCTCGATAGAAAATAGCAAAATCAGAATTGGTCCCAACGCAAAGTTGGGGATGGCGAGACCGAATAGCGTGAAGAGGCCGACGGCGCGATCGGCGAAGTGGCTGCGACGATGCGCGGCAAGAATGCCCGCGGGAATCGCAATCGCGGCGCAAACCAGCAACGCTAGAAAAGCGAGCTGCAGCGTGGCGGGATAGCGTTCAAAAATAATACGACGCACCGGCGCTTGGTACTTCAGCGATTGCCCCAAGTCGCCGTGCGCCAACTGCTTCAAGTAATGGCCGTATTGTTGCAGCAGCGGTTGATCGAGATCGAGTGAGTGGCGCAGTTGCGCGAGTTCGCCGGGAGCAGCGCCTTCGCCGAGCATTTGCTCGACGGGATCGCCGGGGACGATGTGAATCATCAGGAAAACTAGAGTGAGGACCAGCCAGAGCGCGGGAAGCGTGAGAAGAAAACGTTGCGCGAAGTGGCGGGCGATTTGGAGGAATTGCTTCAGGAGCGGACTCCGGTGGATTCCGGATCGTTCTTTTCCGAGCCAACTTTATTTTCCGAACTGTGATTTTCGGACGTGCGCTTTTCGCCGAAGTGATTATCGGTGGCGTGATTTTCGGAAGAATGATTTTCAGACGGCGAATGATCCTGGTTCGCGGAGCGCTTCGTGTTCCCTTCTGAGACGGTGTTGGCAGAAATCTTTGCGACAGGGTGTGCATCGCCTGCGGGCTTGCTTTCCACAGTTTTGTTTTCCGCTGGGATAGTGCGATGGAGCTGAATTTTAACGCGAGCCACGCGTTTACCGTCCATCTCTACGACGGTGAAGCGGGAATTGCCGAAGTCGAAACTTTCGCCGCCTTTGGGAATGAAGCCGAGCTGGTCTAGAACGAAGCCGCCGACGGTGGCGTAGGCGGGATCTTCCGGAATGGTGATGTTGTATTGCGTTTCGAGGTCGCGGACGTTGAGGGCGGCGTCGAAAACCACGGCGCCGTCGGCGAGCGTCAACGGGCGCTCGACAACGTCGAACTCGTCGTGAATTTCACCCACCATTTGTTCGAGGATGTCCTCGAGGGTGACGAGTCCAAGGATGCTGCCAAATTCGTCGACAACAACCGCCAAGCCGACGTGATGGGAGCGCAATTCGAGAAGCAGTTCGCTGGCGGGCTTAGTTTCCGGAACGATCAAAACTTCGCGCAATACGCGGCGCAAGTCAAATGGTGGCGGGCTTTGGCGTTCTTCGAGAGCGCGTTCGCGATCGAGCAACGTCCACAGCATGTCTTTGATGTGCACGAAGCCGAGGATGTGATCCTGTGTGCCGCGGTAGACCGGAATGCGGGAGCGCTGCGTGGTGGCGAAGGCGCGCATCACTTCATCGAGCGAGGCTTCGACAGCAAGCGTATGCATGTCCGGACGCGGAATCATAATTTCGCGGACCTGGATTTGGCCAATTTCGATGGCGCTAAGAATAAATTTTTCTTCGCCAGGAGCGAGGAGTCCGCGTTCGCGGGCCTGCTGAATCTGGATTTGCAGTTCTTCGGTGGTGTGCGGATCGCCGTGCCCGTGCTTGCCGGAAATGCCCAGAGCCCTGACGAGAAGCGTGGAGATATTGTCCAACAGCGCGATGGCCCAGCGAAACGTGGTAAGAAACCAGCGGAAAGGCCGCGCGATGAGCAGCGCCACACGTTCGGCACGCGCCAGGCTGACGGTCTTGGGCACCAGTTCGCCGACGACGACGTGCAAGACGCTGAGTAGAACGAACGCGCAGGTTAATGCCAGGCCGTGCGCGATCAGGGCGGAATAGGTGCCCAGCGTCCCCGACCACATCCCTTGAAAAGCCTTCGCAAGAGTGGATTCGCCGAGCGCGCCAAGCGCCAAGCTGGTGAGGGTGATACCGAGTTGCACGCCGGAGACCACGCGCTGCAAATCGCCGAGCAGGCCTTCCACAATTTTGGCGCGCGCGTTACCGGCGGCTACGAGCTGGCGCACACGCGAAAGCCTGACGGCGACGAGGGAAAATTCGGTGGCGGCGAAGAAACCGTTGAGCGCGACGAGCGCAAGCACGCCGATGAGACGAACAACAAACATCGATGGCTTTCCCTCAGTTGCGGCTATTCAAACACACGAGGACCGGGTCGGACTTGGGAACCACTGCTCGAGCCCTAGTATAACAGGCGGATGGCGGGTGCCAGGCAGGTTGGGACGGGTAGGTACTACGGGGGCAATCCGAAGGGCGATCTTAAGGCGGGTCACACGATAAGGAAAGTCAAAGGCCGCACCCTAAATTCAAAGCGATGCACCCAGGAGGTTCTTCGCCGCATAAAGATTGTCCCACCCGCCGGGTTTCCAAAATCCACCTGTCCGGCAACGACTAGTAAGACGCCATGCATCTATATACTCGCCATAGATCGGGGTTAGGATGATAGGAATTCACGGTCGCCGGTGGATTTTATTAGGGTCTGCTGTTGCCGCAACAGCGATACTTTGCTCTTGTCGTTTATTAGATTTGCGAGCAGACAGGAAGAAGGTATCGGCTACCGAGGATGAAGTTTATGAGGCAATAGTCCGCGACATGATGGCCCACGGTCATGATTCAATCGCCACAAGCCAGCTTGTTTTTGACAATGCTGTGTTGACCAACTTGGGGACCGAAGAAAGCATGACCTCGTGCAAGGAACGAGTTCGAAAGGAACAATCATTGGAGCGTGGCGCGCCTCCGTTTAATTCTCTTCCCGACAAGATCTATCGGATCCTAACGCTGAGCAGCTGGGATGACCGATCGTTGCGAGCCGATACGATTGAAGATTTTCTTGAAAAGTCTTGTACGACCGGTGGTGTTTCCACAACCTTCCATACCGACTTGCCTCGAAGCTTCGTTGTTGGCGCGGACGTCCACTTCAAGGGCTGGCCAATTATGAAAGACGAAACATCGTCGTTCGAGCAATTATTCCCGGGAGCGGCGGGAATCATCTCATTTTCGCACGTAGGGTTCGATCCCGCTCTGCACAAAGCGATCGTTTCCGTTTCTTTTGTTTGTGGTGGCCTGTGTGGGACGGGTTGGCGCTACATTCTCGAAAAGAAAAGAGGAAGGTGGGAAGTTACCAACAAATTGATGCGTTGGATGTAGTAGGCGCCTCAGGCAGGTTGGGGCGGGTAGGTTACTACTGGGCACCACGAAGGCAGGCCTTAAAGCGAGTGGAACAATTAGGAAAGTCAAAGGCCGAAATAGCGCATGTCACCCGCTCCGTGCAACAATCCCTAACTGTGAATTCCTCTAAAACCTACGCTGGGGCTTCGCTCCCGCCAGACAAGCGCAACACAGGATGGCAGTGGCCCACTGAATGGCATTGGCCGACAGACATCAGAAAACTCATGTGCTGGATTTTTCTAGGCACATCTCTCCAGTACATAAATATTTCTCTTAAAAGCATTCCATCCGCAGTTCATCAACAGAGTTCGCTCCCATTCCTTCACATCCTGCTATTGGCACCGACGCTCTCGGTCTTGATGGCTTTAGTCTCTGGAATGTCCTCGTGGACTATTTGGAAGGGAAAGGCTTCGGCAAAAGGCTGGGCCATTGCGGCGAGTCTAATTTACGTTCTTATTTTCGTCCGGCAGTTCATCATCCCCTTACGACCAAATTGGGACCATTATCTAGTCGAATTGTTTACTGGAATAGTGGGATTGGCCGCCTTCTTGTGGCCCGACAAACAGGTCGGCGAATAGCCTCCCTCCTGAGGAACTACCAAAGCCGAATCAGGGCGTAAACATCTAAGAGCCCATGTGCGACGATGACGGGAAGTGCATTACGTGAGCGCACATAATACAGTGCCAAAGCCAGGAAGAAAAAAGCCAAAGAAATCGCGCCGCCCCAACCGTAGTAGAGATGGTAGGAGAACTGGACAAAAACGCTGAGAGCGACAGCGAGCGAAGCAGAGCCAGTTAGCTCAACGACTTCGGTGATCAGATAAGCGCGAACTATCAGTTCTTCAAAGAATGGATTCAACAGTGTAAAGGGAATCGCCACGACAGAGGGATGCGCGAAAAAATCCCTAGCGGATGGACCAGTGGCCCAACTCCCGTACACCAAATGGTGGACGGTTTGCACCAACGTGTGACCCAGCCCATACGCCGCGTACGACACCCCAGCGACCAGTAATCCCGTCCCGACGTCACCCGGTGACCAACGCAAGCCGAGACTGGCGAAACTGAGGCCGCGACGCGACAGGACATATCCGAGCAGAAGTAGGGCCGAGGCTTCCTGCACAATGCCTCCGGCCGACCTGAAACTTGAAACCTGGGGCGCAGCGCTTGGGCCCTTTATCAGGAGATACAGAGCGACGACGATGTACCCTCCGAAGGCGACGAGCAATACGAGGCAAACCTCGAACCAACGCTGACGCCTCTCCTCAGGGCTCAGTTCATTTCGCGGGCTTGTAGCAGAATCGGGAATGATCGTGCCCGCAGAACTGGTCATTTCTGAGTTATACAACGCGGAGGAAGCTTTGCCGTATTTGAAAGTTACGAGAGGTGCAGAATAGCCAACGCGTGATGAACGCGCTAGCCTCGCCGCACGGCCTCAGTCGCGGCTATTCACACACACGAGGACCGGGTCGGACTTGGGAATCACTGCTCAAGGCCTAGTATAAAAGGCTGGTAGCGGGTGCCAGGCAGGCTAGTGTGCAAAACCGAATACCGCGAAATAGACGATGGTGTACACAACCACAGTCGCATCCATCGCTGCGCCGCCCTTGAAACCCTGCGAATAGGGGTGGCTTGCGTTTGCGATAACCAGATAAACCATGAAGGTTTTTTCAAGCAGGCTGTAGATGAGAATCGGCTTGCGCCATTCGACTTTGAGCGCGGCCACGATCATGAAGACGCCCATCAGGCCCACCATGATGCCCCAGTGTTGGGTGATGATGGTGTAGTCCGGGACGAACGGGATTTTCCCGAGGGTTTCCGCCGCCCATCGGGGCCAAAAGGCGAAGAGACCGGCTAAAGACGTTCCAATCCCGGTAATAATAAAGAACGGCTTGAAGGTAAGATCGAAAAAGCGTTTCATCTGTTCCCCATCCGCTCGGATCTGAGAGAGATACACTTAGATTCTGAAGTCTGGCCGCCGAATACCCAACAGCAAATCCTTAAGGTTGGCGCGCTGGGCCGATCTGCGGCGCACGGACGGGCTTGGCCATACCATAAAACACAACCATTCCCTGGCCTCCGCAACGGGTCGAAACACCCTCGTCGGGCTTGCCGTAGCATGAATTGTAATCCTGCCAGTTGTTGGATGCCCACACGTCGCCCGCGGGATCGATGGACGCATCGACTAACAGCTGCATACCGCCGCCTTTGTATCCGACGCCTTTCGGGGAAATCGGATCGCCGGTCTTCATGCCTGGCGGACAGGTCTCGGTCCGTGCGCCACAGAGCTCGGTGAGGCCGCCACCCGGCGCGAAGTTGGAAATCCAGACATGGTCATTACCATCGATGGACACCGCCCAAGCCCCCCAGATGCTGCCACCTCCGTGGAATGGGGAACCGGGCGCCTGGCTGCCATCAGGTCGTATCATCGTGACACTGCCCTGGCCGGGATGCGCGGACAGCCAATCCACCATGACGTGATCGACGTCCGACAACTTGCCCGACAACTTCAATTCAAGAAGATGTAACTTGACGTTGAGAGGGAGGGCATCACCGGCCGTGTTGGTAATCCACGCGTTGCCTTTGCTGTCAATCGCCATACCCTTACCGCTGGCGCCAGCCTTGAAGATTTCGACCTTGCTCGGGTCGCTCGCGGGAAAGCGCGTGACGGTGTCGCCGATGGCGTTGGTAATCCAAATTCGGTCTTGCTGGTCAATGGCCAGATGGAACGGGCCGTTCAACTTGCACGGGCCGTCTTTGCTCGGAGTACCGGCGGGAGCCTCGCAGTAGAATTTCGCCTTACTCGGGTCACCTTGCGGCATGTATACAACCTTGTCCTTGCCGAAGTCGAGCGCCCAGACATCGCCGTTTGGTGTAACGATGATGCCTTGCATGACGCCGAGCTTGCCGCCGAAGTTATAGCCCTCCGGTGGCGAAAGCGGTTTGCCGGTTTTGTCGAACAGCGAGATTGTCTGGCCGGCAGTGCTGGTAAACCATATGCGGTCGTTGGCGTCGATTGCCGTTCCAAACCCGGGACCGATTAGACCGCCGCCCGTAAAGCCGGTGGTCATCGGCGATAGCGGCCGTCCGTTCGGAGCGAACTTCGCCATGTTGCCGTCCCACAACGCATCATGCCCCTGGCCCCCGACAATAAAATTAGCGCCGCTCCACGCATTACCCTCGCTGTCGAACATCACTTTGGCACCACCGGCCAAACCACCACCTGCGAACTTGAGGGGCAGAACCCAAGCGCCGGGCGCAAAACTCAGATAAGGCATGTACGGGGTGGGGCGAAGGTGTTTGCCCTGCGACACTGGATAAAACGCATCCAACAACGCGAAGACTCGTTCAGGTTTGAAGGCAGAGTTGCGAGCAATGGAATGGGCCGCCGCCAGCGTATCAGTGGGCACCTTGCCTTCCGGTCCGGTCGCGGCAGCGAAAAGACTGTCGCAGGCGTCCGCCCTTACGCGGGTGACGCAGCCAGCCAGCAGACTGGAAAGTGTCGCGAAATTCGCCATCGTTGGCGTTTGCGTGCTGTTGAATCCGTCTTGAATCATGACACCGTAGCCGCCTGTCGCGAGGTCAACGAAGTTGGGTACATTCCCCGCAGCGATGCGCAATCCGAGTGCGGTGCCGCTAATCGCAGTTCCATTGAGGAACTGATTGTTTGTCCATACCGATGCCACGGTCGTCATTTCGTTAATCGTGACAATTGACGGGGGGGTGCTACCCAAGACCGTAATCAGCGCGATTGCTGGGTTGTCTCCCTTGACTGCGCTCCCGGTTGGCTCGCCACCCCTGGCAACGAGATAGAGACTTGTATCTTTGTCGGGACTCCCACCCAAAGGAAGCTCGAATCGACCATCAGCGCTAGTTTTTGTTTGCCCCAGTTGCTTGGGTTCGCCTGTGCTGGCCGCCCACAAGGTCACTGTCGAATTGGCGATCGGTGCCCCGCCTCCAAGTACAAGACCTACGACGCTGCCGGGAACCGGTGTTAGCTTGGCAATCGGAGCACCGCTGGGCACCTGGCCCGTCGGGGTGGGACTTTGCACTGTGGTGCTTGGACTCTCTGGGGCGGATTTCTGCGGCCCGCCGCAGCCCTGAATACCTATAAGCATCAAAGTGGCTACCGACAATACTGCCGCTAACCTGAATCGAATTTGGCCGGAAGTGTTCATTCTGCTCTCCGATTTGAACTGGGCGCGCGTCGCGCCGATCACGTAGGAGAGTGGTCAATTCATCCCCCCTAAGAATCGAGCAAGGGACTCTCCTCGGCTATTATTCTCCGGCGCTTCGCTTCAAGGTGGAATTGTCAGAACTGACAGGTCAGCAGGATTTAGCCCCGTCTCAGCCTCGCCGTGCGGCTTCAATGGCGGCAATGTCGATCTTCTTCATGGTCATCATGGCCTCGAAGGCGCGCTTGGCCTCACCGCCGCCATCCGCCAGCGCATAGGTTAGAGCGCGCGGGGTGATCTGCCAGGAGAGGCCCCAGCGGTCCTTGCACCAACCGCATTGGCTTTCCGTTCCGCCACCGCCGACGATCGCGTTCCAGTAACGGTCCGTCTCTTCCTGATTGTCCGTCGCAATCTGGAAGGAAAAGGCCTCGGTGTGCCTGAACGCCGGGCCGCCGTTGAGACCGAGACAGGGAATGCCGAAGACGGTGAATTCCACCGTCAGCACATCGCCCTTCTTGCCGTTTGGATAGTCACCGGGAGCTTCATGAACCGCGGTTACTTGGCTATCCGGGAAAGTGGCGGCGTAGAAGCGCGCCGCGTCATGCGCGTCTTTGTTGAACCAGAGGCAGATGGTGTTCTTTGGCTTCATGTTCGTGTGCTCCTGGTGCTCGATCAGGGCGAAGGCTGGGGTCTTTGCGTCAGTCGGTGTCAGGGACCCGCTAGGTGACCTGCTGGTCTGCTGCGGCCGACCTCTCAAATCGCGACCCGTCCTGCCCTTCTAAATCATATCGCTGGCAGTGATCCGGAATGGAAATTTTCACACACGTCTCTACAAGGGAAGTTGGGGAATTGCGGATCAAGCGATCTGCGTCGTAGGCCGGGTCGCCTTGGCGGAGGAGGTGCGGGTGCGAAAGTACTCCTGCAGATACAGAGCCAGATCCGCGAGGGGAACTGCCATTACGACACAACCCCATAGGATGATGTCCCCTAAGCCATGCAGACGAAAGATGCCGGCGACGAAGCGTGCCTCGAGAAAGATGAGGGCGCAGGCGAAGCTGCGGGTCATCCACTGACGATGCAGTTGCACTTTGCCCTGCAGGATGAAAACCATCGCCATGACCGTGCAAAAAACCCAGAGGAACGCATTAAAAATGTTACCTATATAACCGGAGAAAAAGGCGGCGTTGCCCGGGTACAGATGGGTGAGTTCGTAATAGTGCATGTAAACGCCCATGGGAGCGCCAATCAAAGCGCCGCCAACATAGAAGCGCCCGAGGACGCGATGCATTTTGGCAAAGCGCTGGCGCAGACGATCCGAGAACTGCAACGGGCCCAGAATAAGCGCGCAGGCTGAGGCCAGACCGTGGGGAAGCAGGATCCACTTGAAGGACTCAATGTGTCGCCATTTTGGATCTTTCATGTTGACGAGGAAGCGCTCGTCATACCAGAGAACGTAGAGGTACATCACTGCGATAAAAGCGGCGAGGATGTACTTTGGCCGCAGCCATGATTTGTGTTGAATATGGAAAACGGGCGCGGACGTCACCTGCGGCATTGTTTCATAAAGATTCTCTGGCGGCATTCTAACAGCACCAGGACTTCAGGTCGGCTCCCGGGGGCGACGCTTGCTGCGCCTGCAATGTGCTTACGGCTAGCAACTGCGCCAAGATTCCCAGCAGCAACGAGTGCACGCGGCTTGGCGACGTCATAGTCTCTCCTTATTTCTAGCCTTTTTGGACCAGGGGATTCTACATCAAGGATGCGGGGGAATGCTCACGTCAGCCTCACTTTGGCGATAAACGCGCCTAATGATTAATTGCGCCTATTCTGCGACACTTGGCATCTATGTGTATCGAGCGGTCCTAGCGGACCCGAAATTAGCTTCGAGGAGTGACCAATGACTGCACCCATGAATGCACCACTCAATCCCTCTGCTGATCTGCGGATGACGAGAATTCCATTGAATAACGGTTCTGGCCAGATGCCCGCCCTGGGCTTTGGCACCCTAATACCGGACAAAGCGTTGACGATAACTGCCACCCGGGACGCGATAGAAGCCGGATTTCGATCCTTCGATTGCGCGGAACGATACCTGAATGAACGCGAGGTGGGTGAGGGGCTGAAGGCGGGGCTGGCCGCTGCCGGGGTCGCGCGCGAAGACATTTTTGTTACCACGAAGCTGTGGAATACGAATCACCGGCCGGAGCGCGTGGAACCGGCGTTCGAGGGGAGCCTGGAGAAACTGGGGCTCAAGTATATCGATGCGTATCTCAGCCACACACCATTTGCGTTTCAGCCCGGCGACAACTTTGACCCGCGGGATGAAAAAGGCAACCCCATCTACGACCGCGACACGACTTTGCTCGACACCTGGAAGGCGATGGAAACGCTGGTGGATCACGGCAAGTGCCGGGCTATCGGGCTTTCCGACATTACGTTAGAGGCACTGAAGCCGGTCTATGACGCGGCGAGAATCAAGCCGGCGGTGGTGCAAGTGGAATCGCATCCGTATCTGCCGGAAACGGAGCTGCTGGAGTACTGCAAAGAGAGAGGCATTGTGCTTTTGGCTTTTGCGCCGTTAGGCCACGGGATGACGCCGGGGCTGATGCAGGATCCTACGGTTACGGCGGTGGCGGCGCGAGTGGGAAAGACTCCGGCGCAGGTGCTGCTGGCTTGGGCGGTGCAGCGCGGCACGGCTTTGCTTACCACGCCCACGACAGCGGCGCGCGCCAAAGAGAATTTCGACATCGCGCGCCTGCCGCAAGACGCATTCGACGAAATTACGGGAATCAAAATTAGGCAGCGGTTGAATCCCGTGGTGAGCACTGGGGTTCCGGGCTTTATTCCGCAGGTTAAATAAGTAAACATGGAAGCCCAACCGCAGCTCGAGCAGTCTGTGCAAGAGGAACAAAACCGTGCGGCGCTGAATGAGCATTGGCGTGCGTCGGCAGCCGGCGATGCGGAGACAGAGCACAATATTTACGAAGACGATGCCATTTGTGATTATCCGCAGTCTGGCGAGCGCATCCTCGGGCGAAGGAATTTGCAGGCTTTGCGGAGCCATCATCCCGGCAAGCCGTCCGGCTTTGAGGTGAAGCGAATTCTCGGCAAAGGGGATCTGTGGATCACGGAATACTCAATTGTCTACCAGGGGCGAAGGTCATATACGGTGAGTATCATGGAGTTTCGCAATGGCAAGGTCGTCCACGAAACGCAGTATTACGCGGATCCTTTCGAGGCGCCGGCGTGGCGGAAACAATGGGTTCAGCAGGTCGCGTGAGGCCCACGCGGTAGATTCAGGTAAACGCGACACAATCCATATAAATCTTCTGTTCAGAGGTGGTGTCTCTCAGGGACCACGCTAGACAACTGCTTGTTCGACAACGCTGGGTGTATTGTTGTGGCGCGCTTACCGGCAGAAGAACCCTAAGTGAGGGAATGCGAGGGGAGTACACGATCATGGAAATCAAGAGAGTTGGTTCGCAACCTTCTGCCAAGGGACCGTCAGAGTGGTTCACCGGAACGGTACGGATCGATGCGCTTTTCCAGGCACCCGATCCGGCGTTCGTGCAAGGCGCCAGCGTAACCTTTGAGCCGGGCGCGCGGACTGCGTGGCATACGCATCCGCTGGGTCAGACGCTGATCGTCACGGCAGGGTGCGGCTGCGCGCAGCGCGAAGGCGGACCGATCGAGGAGATACGTCCCGGTGATGTGGTCTGGTTCCCGCCGGGCGAAAAGCACTGGCATGGGGCCACGCCGACTACGTCCATGACGCACATCGCCATTCAGGAAAAGCTCAACGGCAAGGTGGTCGACTGGATGGAGCCGGTGAGTGACGAACAATACCGAAAGTGATCGATGCCGCAGCGAATCGCCGGCCTCGCGCGCATGCCCGATTAGACAGATCCGACCTGACAAGCCGCCTGCGATTTAGTTTTTGCTGCGATAGGCTTCAATCACGATGAATTCTTCCCAGGCCTTGCCGTCGTCTGATCGTTCGCCGCGCCAAGTGAAGTGATTCTCGGAAATGTTGGCGTAGGTGGCGCGTGTAAGTGCGTGAGAGCCCGCGGGCTCCTTCGCGCTGTAGGTGATTCCTTTTTCATCGATCCTGACGCCGCCCAACTCTGCGCTTCCCAGGTCTATCCAGGTGCCACTCAGAGCGTTGAGCCATTTTATGTTCCAAGACTTTTTCTCTGCATCATAGGAGCGAAGGTTTAGGCCCAGAACCAGAAGCTCGCCTGCCGACGTGTTCATCCGGTATTCGTCGGCAATCGCAAAACCGTCAAGAATGAAGCGTCCTTCCCATGTGGCTTGCAAACTCTCCCAAGTTCCTTCACCACGTTTGAGCTTTACTTCACAGCGCCAATGGCCAATCAGAAAGGCGAACCGAGCAAGTTCCGGGGGCGCATGGGGATTGAGTTTCCCGTACTCCTGTTGGTCCATTTTCATGGTTCCACGCTCATTCTTGGCATAAAACGCAACCTTTACCAACGCTTCGCGCACTGGTCGCGCCAAAAAACTCGCAGTCCAGCTTAGGTTGAGGACAAAAGGCAGTCAACGGACAGGAACCGACAGGAATAGCCTGCGGATCAACTCCGGGACGTGCGAACGTTACGAAGGCATGCGGACCTGCGATAGGACCTCCCATCTATGGCTTTGCCGATCGTAAGTGTCTCGAGCGGAGCTCCCCTTGACATTCTACTGGAGGCCGGTCACCAGCAGCCTCCGGAAGGTCCGCGCCGGCAGGCCGGCATAATTTGCGGAAAGTACCAAGCAATGTGAGAATAAAGGAATGCGAAAAACACTTATTAAAACAACGATAATTTTGGCGGCCAGCGTGATCTTCGCTGGTTACGCTGTGGCACAAACTCCAGCGGCGGGCACACAAACTCCCGCAACGGCTCCTGCTAGCGGCACGGCGCCGACGGCCAAGGCGCAAACTGGCTCGGGTTCCACGAGCGGCACCGCGAGCAAAACTCCCGCGGCAAAGACCGGAACCGCAACCACCGCCCACCCGGCGTTTGCCCTGAAGACGGAAAAAGATAAACAAAGCTACGCCGTCGGATTGAATATCGGGGGCAACATTGCCAAGCAAATGCAAAAGGACAACGTGGACGTGGATCCCGCGATCATGGCGCGCGGGATGAAAGATGCCTTGGTGGGCGCAAAGCCCTTGATGACGGAAGAGGAAGTGAAGGCCACGCTCACCGCGCTGACCACAGTGTTGCGCGCGAAAGCCGAAGCAGAACACAAAGTGGAAGAGGCGGCACGAAAAGAAGAAGAGGCAAAATTGCAGGCTGAGGGACCGGCGAATAAAACCGCGGGCGAGGCATTTCTGGCAGCCAATAAGGCGAAAGAGGGCGTCGTGACGTTGCCTAGCGGCTTGCAGTACAAAATCTTACAGGCTGGAACGGGGCCGAAGCCGACGGTGGAAGACGAAGTAGTATGCAATTACAAAGGCACGCTGCTGAACGGGACGGAATTCGACAGTTCCTACAAACGCGGGCAACCAATCAAGATTTCTTTGAGCCACGTGATCAAGGGTTGGTCGGAAGCCCTGCAACTGATGCCGGTAGGATCGAAATGGGAGCTGTATGTGCCCTCGGAACTGGCCTACGGAGCGCAGGCTCCTGGACCGCCCATCGGGGCGAACGCGACGCTCGTATTTGAAGTGGAATTGCTCTCGATTCAACCCAAGGGTGCGGCGAGACCAGCGGCCGACGGAACCGGAGCGGGAACAGCGAAGCAGTAAGGAACACTAGGCGGTATTTTTTTTGACCGGCACTTGGAACTTTTCTTCCAGGCGCCGGTCATTTCTTTCAGGTGTCGTGAACCCGCGGCCGAACGAAGTCGCCGCGCGCGATTGCTAACGATTTGGACATGCGCGGCGAGCCACGCGGACCCATTGGTTGCGCGTGTTCAAGGCGTACTCTACACTGAAATTTTGCGTCACAAATAGCGCGCGAGACAGGACAGGAGCGATTTTGCGAACGACGCTTCGTGGGTTGGGCTGGTTGTTGGCGATTTTGCTGCTGACGACGTGCGCCGTGGTGTGGTGGTTCGTTTACCGGCCGCTGCCGCAAATCGATGGCTCGCTGAAAGTCGCGGGACTGCAGAAAGACGTTACCGTGGAGCGCGACGCCTGGGGCGTGCCGCATATTCGCGCGAGCTCCGTCCAGGACATGCTGGAAGCTCAAGGCTACGTAATGGCGCAGGACCGCCTATGGCAGATGGATCTGCTAAGACGTGCGTCACGCGGCGAGCTTTCGGAAATTCTGGGCAAGGCTACGCTACCGATTGACAGAAACTTTCGCACCATGGGCTTCGACCGCGCGGCGGAGCGCGATGCGGCGGAAATGGATGGCGAAACGCGTGCGCTACTCGAAGCGTATGCGCGCGGGATAAATCGCTTTATCGAGCAACATCAGAATCGCCTGCCGCTGGAATTTTCCTTGCTGCGCTACAAACCGCGGCCCTGGAAAGTTTCGGACTCCCTGGCCATCTCCGGATACATGTACCTGACGCTGACAAATACGTGGGAAGCGGAATTGGCGCGCGCCAAGGTGACGGAAAAAGTTGGCGTTGATCGCGCGAAAGAATTGTTCGCGGAAGATGCGTCGTTGGATCATTTTGTGATTGGCGACCCTAACGTGCCGAACGACGGCGCCAAAGGCGCGCACAAGAACAACGACGACGATGGCGACGATGACGATGATGATGACGACGACATGAAGCCGGACACGGTCCTAAAAGCCCGCGTTAAGGCGCCTGAGATGGCGCCGCCCTCGCGGCAGGCTTTGACGCAACCACCGGCAAAGTCCTTCGACGCGCCGCACGCTCTTGTGGATCTGACGTCGGCGTTATCCGCCCCGGCATCGGAGTCCGCATCGCCAGATGCCATGTCAGCCGCGGCGCACCTGCTGCCCTCCGTGCAAGAATTTTTGCGCACCGCGAATAGCGAAATCCGTCGCGGGCTGGGCAGCAACAACTGGGTGGTCAGCGGAGCGCACACTGCTTCGGGAAAACCGTTGCTGGCCAACGATACCCATCTGGAACTTTCCGTCCCTTCCATTTGGTACGAACTGCATTTGACGGCGCCGGGATGGAATGTGAAGGGTTTGACTCTGCCGGGCGCGCCGCTGGTGGTCATCGGACACAACGACAAAATTGCCTGGGGCTTTACGAATAACGGCGCGGACGTGCAGGATTTGTACATCGAAACATTTAATCCCGCGGCTGCCGATGAATATCGCGTCAAGGGCGCGTGGGTGAAAGCGCAAACCATCGACGAACTCATCAAGGTGAAAGGCCAGCCTGACGAACATTTTCCCGTGGTGCTTACACGCCACGGTCCGGTGGTGCAAAAAGAAGGCGATAAAGCGTATGCGCTGCGCTGGACGGCGACGGAACCCGGCGGGTTGGCGAACAGCTACAACTATTTGGGCAAAGCGAAAAATTGGGAAGAGTTTCGCAATGTAATGAAAAAGGTTTGGGGGCCGGGACAGAACGCGGTCTACGCGGATGTGAATGGAAATATCGGGTACGTCATGGCCGCGCGCGTACCCATCCGCAAAAAAGGGCATGGCGAAGTTCCGGTGCCTGGGGATACCGACGATTACGAATGGACAGGGTACATTCCGTTTGAGCAGTTGCCGCAGGCGTTCAATCCCGATAGCGGATTGATCGTCACCGCAAACGCGCGCGTGGTCGGACCGAAGTACAAATCGTATTTGACGGATCGCTGGGAGGAACCGTATCGCACGGCGCGCATTTACGATTTGTTGCATGACAAGCACGATTTGCGCGTCGAGGATATGTTGAAGGTGGAGACGGACACCTACAGCTTCCCGCATTTTTTCCTTGGCGAACAGTTGCTTGAGGCCTCCAAGAAGGCGCAGCCGAAAGATGCGCGCGCCAAGCAATTAATTGACGGTCTGAAGGATTGGAATGGCATTGCCGATGCCAATTCGCCGGAAGTATCGTTTCTGGACAACACGCGGCGCGCGGCGCTGCGTCTACTGCTGCAACCTTATCTCGGCAACGAAACGAGCCTTTATCAATGGCGAAGCATGGCATTCCTGCAAAGAACGCTGACGGATCGCCCGTCGAACTGGCTGCCGGCGCAATTCAAGAATTATGACGAGCTGCTGGCGGCCGCTGCGGACGAAAGCGCGGCAAAAATGGCCGAGCAAACGCACAGTGAACGCGTGCAAGACTGGGCCTGGAAGCGTTTTGATGCGCTGGACATGTTTCATCCCCTTGGCCGCGAAGGCTTGCTGAAGCGCCTGCTGAGCATCACGAACAAGCCACAATCTGGAACACGCTACAGCGTGCGGGCAGCGACCCAGCATCATGGACCGGCGATGCGTTTTGTCGCCGATTTGGCGGATTGGGATGATTCGCTGTTGTTGATCACCACCGGAGAATCGGGACAGCTGGGAAGTTCGCACTACGCGGATCAATTTTCTTATTGGTATGAGGGTAAGGAGATTTTGGCCCCATTCAGCGATGCGGCGGAGTTGAAGGCGCGGCGGCATACGTTGACGTTGCAACCAGCACAGTGAGCAATCGCCTTGGCCAAGCGAAAGAGTCCGGCGCGGAATCGTTTTTCCGCTATATTGGCGGGCGGAGATCGTAGATCTCTCGGTCGCACCAATTCCGTTGTTGCCCAGGTGCTCCGCAAGCCGCAGCTGTTTTCAGAGGTGCTGCAATGCCTGTGGAGCGACGATGCCGTGATTCGCATGCGGGCAGCGGACGCAGCGGAGAAAGTCTCGCTCGAAAAGCCAGGACTTCTGCAGCCGTTCAAGGCGGAGATTCTGGGGTTGGCGGACGAAAGCCAGCAGCAGGAAGTGCAATGGCACATAGCGTTAATGATTCCGCGGCTGCAGTTGACAGGGACGGAACGGCGGCGAGCGGCGCAGAGATTGAAAGAATATTTAGAAGGCCGCAGTTCCATCGTAAAAACTCACGCACTGCAAGGCCTGCTGGACTTGGCGGGCGACGATCAAGAGATGCGAACTGAGGCATTGCAAATTCTCGAAGAAGCGTCTCGCTACGGTACCGCGGCGATGAAGGCGCGTGCGCGTATATTGCTTTCTCGAAAGCAACGATGAAAGTGCAGCAACGGGCTGCGGTCTTACGTTTCGCCCCACTTCAGCTTATCCCGCAAAATCTCAAAATATGATTTCTTCAGCGGCTGAATCAGCCGCAATGTTTCATTAGCGCGCACGATCCGCACAAAATCCGTCGCCTGCAACACAATTCCCTTTTGCCCATCCAGCGTCAGAAACACGGACTCGGTATTCGCCAGCAGTCTCATCTCGATTGATGACGAATCCCGTACCACCACCGGCCGGTCGGTCAGCGTATGGGGACAAATCGGCGTAATGATGAACGACTCCACCGCCGGATGGACAATCGGTCCCCCGGCCGAAAGCGAATACGCCGTCGAGCCCGTGGGCGTCGCCACGATCAAGCCATCCGCGCGATAGCGGCAAACAAAATCCTGATCGATGTGCAATTCCAGGTCGATCATGCGCGCCAGCGTGCCTTTGTTAATTACCGCTTCATTTAGAACACGCTGCGTGTCGATGATTTTCCCCTCGCGCTCCAGATCCACTTTCAGCATCACGCGTTCGCTAACCGAGTATCGCCCCGACAGCGTATCCTCGAGCGCCGGATAAAGTTCTTCCACGGTAAAGCTGGTCAAGAATCCCAGGCTCCCCATGTTGATCGGTAAAATCGGAATTCCGTGCATCGCTGCAACGCGGGCCGCCGCCAGCAGCGTTCCGTCTCCTCCCAGCACCAGCAGCAGTTGCGAGCCAGCCGCCACATCTTCGCGAGTACTTCCCGCCGCACTTCCCGCAGGCAGCGAAGCCGCCGTCTCTTCGTCATAGAGCGTGGCAATGCCGCGCTTCGTTAGCCACGCCAGAAGCGGCGGCACCATGGTGGCCAGATTTGATTTGCGCGGCCGCGCAATGATTCCTATTTTGTCAAAATGAACGGGCTGCATGTGTCAGCGATTCTACTCCTGCGCTTTTTTGCGCGCGTGCAGAAAATATTCCTGATTGCCCTCGGCTCCGGCGAGCTTACTCGGTCGCACGCCAAGGTAGCGCAAGTCGACCAGTTCGGCGGCCTCGCGTACTTCCGCGATAGCGCGCTCGTGCAGAGCGCCATCCGTGACAATCCCACCCTCGCCAATCTCATCGCGCCGCAATTCAAACTGTGGCTTTACTAATATAAGCGCGTCGGCTCCATCACGCGCACAAGTGCTCGCCGGTCCGAGCACTTTAGCCGCGGAAATAAAGGACACATCGACAACCAGCAGATCCACAAGCCCAGGTACATCCTCGCGGCGCAACTCGCGCGCATTGCGTTCCACGCGAATCACTCGCGCATCCAGCCGCAACTCCCACGCGAGTTGCTCCACGTTCACATCCACGGCATAAACCCGCGCCGCGCCGTGCTGCAGCAGACAATCCGTAAACCCACCGGTCGAGCTTCCCACATCCAGACACACGCGTCCCGTCACCTCAATGGCAAAATCTTCGAGCGCGCCTTCCAATTTGATTCCGCCGCGGCTCACATATTTCTGCGCCCGGCTGTTCAACGCAATGCGCGCATCGCTGGGCACCGCGGTTCCTGCTGCGCTGGCGCGTTGCCCGTCCACCTGCACTTCCCCGGCAAGAATCATCGCCAGCGCTTTTTGAACAGATTCCGCCAGCCCGCGCTCCACCAGCAAAACATCTAGCCGTTTGCGCGATGCTTTGGCTTTCATGTTCACAGGAATCCGCGCACACTCATCGACAAACTAATGGAAAGCTCTCAGGCTCTCCGCAATACCAGAAATTCCGCAATCTCGCGCAAGCGCGCGGCGCGCTCGGCATAGGGCTCCAGAGCGGCGATGGCCTTGGTCGCCAATTCATTAGCAATTTCATGCGAACGCGGTAATCCATAAAGCGCAGGATAGGTAGCTTTTTGCTGAGTAATATCTTTTCCGGCTGTTTTTCCGAGAGCCGCGGAAGACTCTTCCACATCCAAAATATCGTCGGTAACTTGAAACGCCCAGCCAATGGTCTCGCCAAATTTTCTTAATCGGGTGACATCTTTCGCCTGCGCTCCAGCGCAAAGCGCTCCCGCCGTTACCGACGCGCGAATCAACGCTGCGGTTTTCGAGCGGTGAATATACTCGAGCATCTTCGCGCCGATACGTTTACCCTCGGCTTCGATGTCGGCCATCTGCCCGCCGACCATGCCGTTCACCGTTCCGGCGGCGGTGGCGACTTCCGTCAACATGGCAACGCGCCGTTCGGCATCCACCGGCGTCGCGCCCACCAGTTCAAAAGCCAGCGTAAGCAGCGCATCGCCGGCCAGAATCGCGGTCGCTTCTCCAAACTGTTTGTGACACGTGGGCTTGCCGCGCCGCAAATCATCATTATCCAGTGCTGGCAGGTCATCGTGAATCAGCGAATAGGTGTGAATGCATTCGATACCGGAAGCCGGATGCAACGCGGCACTGACATCCTCATCGAAAATGCGCGCCGCCTCCAAACACAAAATCGGCCGGATGCGCTTCCCTCCTGCAAATACGCTGTAGCGCATGGCCGCGTGAATAGATGCTGGCGGCGTTTCTGCCGCGGGCAACAACTTCTCCAGCGAGGCATCCACGGCGAGGCGATCCTCTTCAAAAAATTCAGGAAGTTTCATCAGGTTAGAAAATACCGGGTGGCACAGACTTTAGTCTGTGCGCCTTGGCACCAACTCCTAGCGAAGTCTTGCAGCTTACGCCGAATGGTCACGATTCCGTCTCCGGCTCTGGATCAAAGGGCTGCGCCACCATCTTGCCGTCCGCCTTCTTCAACAAAATCTCCACGCGGCCTTCCGCTTCTTCCAGTTGTTTCTGACATTCGCGCGAAAGCTCCACGCCCTCTTCAAATAATTTCATGGCGTCGTCCAGCGAAAGCTGCGGACTTTCTAGCTTGCGAACTACTTCTTCCAGGCGCGCCAGGGAGCGCTCAAAATCCGGCTTTTTCGCAGGCTCAACTTTTTTCGTGATCAGAGGCGTGTTCACTCGTTCATAACTCTTTTCTCGCAAGGATTCCAGCGCTGTGTTTCATCCCGCTCTGCATTCTAAGCCACGTACGGGACTGGCACAATCCTGTGTGTCGCGAATTACGCCACGGGAACGAAACCACCAAATAAAATTAAGCCGTCAGCACGTCCGGGTAGAAGCGGTCACAGCATGCTGTGCCCCTACACTGAAACCGAGCGTACGCAGTCGTCGATGCTTTCCTATTCGACCACGTCGTGGCGCAGCAAATCTTTGCGGGTTTCGCGACGGCGAATCAATTTCGTGTGGCGCCCTTGTACCAAGACTTCCGCCGGACGACAGCGCGCGTTGTAGTTGGACGATTGCGCCATGCCGTAGGCGCCGGCGGTCCAGATGGCCAGCACGTCGCCGGAGCGGACTTCGCCGCCCAGTGGCCAATCTCGCAAGAAGCAATCTCCGGTTTCACAGACGGGACCGACAATGTCGACCGGATCGATAAACGCGTGGTCGGAGCCGCTCATGTGATACACGCGCGTGATGGGATGCGTCGCGCCGTAGAGCGCGGGCCGCATCAAATCGTTCATGGCGGCATCGACAATTACAAATTCCTTTCCGCGATTCGTTTTAGTGTAAATAACACGGGTCAGCAAAACGCCAGCGGCTGCGATGATCGACCGGCCGGGTTCGAGCAACACGTGCAGGCCTAGAGGTTTTGCGGCGCGCGCAACCATCGCCGCGTATTTTACGCGTGTGGCGACTTTTTCGTTGGTATAGCGCGTGCCAAGACCGCCACCAATATCGAGATATTGCAGATCGATTCCGGCACGGCGCAGTTCATTCACATAAGTGGCCAGGCGCCCGAACGCATCGCGGAAGGGATGCAGCGCAACAATTTGCGATCCAATGTGCGCACTGATGCCACGCCAGCGGAGGTGCTTGCTGGTTTTATGCGCGAGATACAGGCGCTTCGCGTCGGACCAATCGAGGCCGAATTTGTGGTCGTGACGGCCAGTGGAAATGTGCGGATGTCCGCCGGCGGCAACGTCAGGATTGACACGAATGGCAACAGACGGCGCAGCGATTCCGTGATGACTGGCGCGGCTGGATTCTTCGAGCAAGACCTCCAGCTCGGCTTCGGATTCCACGTTGAAGAGCAATATGCCAGGCACGCTGCTACGTTTCGTCGCATTGCCTTTCGCTGCGCGGTAGTGCAACGCTTCGCGAATTTCTTCGCGCGTTTTGCCGACGCCGGAAAAAACAATGCGCTTCCCCGACACGCCGATTTGACCGAGACGGTAGAGTTCGCCGCCACTCACAATGTCGAAGCCGCTGCCAAGTTTTGCGAGGCGTCGCAAGATTGCCAGATTGCCGTTGGATTTCACCGCGAAACACAGCGTGTGCGGCACGCTTTGCAAACCGTTATGGAGTTCGCGATAGGCATCGGTGATGGCGGCGCCACTGTAGAGATACGTTGGCGTGCCGTATTGTTCCGCGGCGCCAGAGAGCAAAACATTTTCGCAATAGATTTCATCGCGACTGCGGCGGCGCGCTTCGCCTCGCGACTGCCACGTAAAATGCGGCGTGAACGCGGTGGGATCGACGAAGGCCGGCGCGGGCTTCGTCGCGGTGCGGCGGGCGCTCATCGCACCTTGGCAATGACCAGCGTGCGGTCGTCAGAAAGCGGCGCGCTGTGCGTGAAAAGATCCACTTCGCGAAGAATCGCGTCGGATAGTTCAGTGGCCGTAAGTTCGTGGCGCTGCTCGATGAAAGTGCGCAGGCGCTCGGTGCCGAAAAATTGTCCTTCGGAGTTGCTGGCTTCGGCGAGGCCGTCCGAATGAAAAACTAAAATATCACCGGTCGCGAGTGTGACGCCCCATTCATCGTAGGTAGCTTCTTCAAAGATGCCCAAGGGGAAACCGGTGAGTTCAATTTTCCCGCAGCGGCCGTCTTTGTAAAGCAGCGGCTGCGATTGGCCGGCGTTGGCGACGCGAAGTTTCTGACGGCCTTTTTGCCAGGTGGCAAAACAGGCGGTCATGAAGCGGCCTTCGATGCGCTGTTCGCCGACCACGTGATTCACTTCGCGCAGCAAGTCGGCGGGCTGCAACTTTTGTGGTGCGAGGCTGCGCATGATGCCGATGGCCACGGCGCCATAGAGCGCGGCGGCGGTGCCTTTGCCGCTGACATCGCCAAGAGCGATACCGAGTTGTTGCGGGCCGTAGCGCAAGAATTCGTAAAGATCTCCGCAAACTTCGCGCGCGGAAAGATAACGCGCGGCGATATCGAGACCGTAGTCCTCGGTGGGCACGGGGCGCAGCAGCGCACCTTGAATGCGTTTGGCGGCTTGCAGGTCGCGGTCGAGGCGAGCTTCGTCGCGGGCAACTTGTTCGTAGAGGCGCGCGTTTTCCAGCGAGACGGCGAGATTGGCGGCAAGAATGGAAAGCGTCTGCACGTGATCCCGCGTGAAATAATTCAGTTGCGGGCTTTCGAGATCCAGCACGCCGATGACTTTACCCTTATGGATCATCGGAATGGCCAGTTCCGAGCGCGTTTCCGGATTCACCATGAAGTAACGATCGTCGACGGTGACGTCTGGAACGATCACGGCTTCACGCGTGAGGGCGGCGGCGCCGACGATGCCATCGCTGGCGGCCACGCGTAATTTGCTTTGCACGCGCTGGCCGTGCTTTACGTCAATACGATGACGGAAGACTTTTTGACCTTCGTCGTAGAGCATCAGGCTAAGAATCTGGTAGTCGATGACGCGTTTGATTTGTTCGGCGGCGCGGCGCAGCAGTTCTTCCACGTCGAGGATAGAGCTGGTCTCGCGGCCAACTTCGTTGAGCAGCAACAGCGTGTCGGCTTGCTGGCGGACCCGCTCGAAGAGCCTCGCGTTTTCTATAGCGATCGAAAGGCGGCTGGCGAGCAGGGTCAGGATCCATTGCTGATCTGGCGTGAAATATCCCAGGTGGCGGCTTTGCACGTCCAGGACCCCGATGACTTTACCCTGCAACATCAGGGGGACGGCGAGTTCGGAGCGCACGTTGTCGATCGCGTTGATATAACGCGGATCGTGGGCGGTGTCCGAGACGCGCACGGGATGCGCGGTGGAGGCCGCGGTGCCGGTAATGCCCTGTCCCATGGGGATGCGAAGATTTTCCGCCAGGTTGAGCGGGTAGCCGATGGAGAAGCGATGCTTTAGGTAGCTTCCATCGCCTTCCTTTAGCAGGATGCCGAAGATTTCGTAGTCGATGTGGCGCTTGATGAGCGCGGCGGAGCGGGCCAGGACTTCGTCCAGGTCGAGGGACGCGTTCACCTCTTCGCCGATTTCGGCGAGGGTGGCGAGCACCTCCGCGGGGATGTTGGTCGGCGCGTCGGCGGCGATGGCAGGTGCGTGGGCTTCAGGGGTCATGCGATATCCATATTATAACAAGCGGACCGAGCCGCGAGATTGAAGGACGGCGGCTCTGCGGTAGATCGAAAGTTGAGGATGGCAAGGGAGTGGCCCCCCCACCCCCGGGGGTCCAGATGAAAGAGTAAGATTCCATTGGGTTTAGTGGTGGCTCGCGCGAAATAGTAAGATTCTATTGGGGTTACAAGGAGTTGATTAAGAAGGCCAGGGTCACACCCTCCCCCGGGTGTTTTTGGCAAAGAGTGCGCAATCGCAACAAAATAATGAGGATGCACGAAATTGCGAATTGAAAAGAGTGTGCAACTTATTGAAAAGAAAGGATCACGTTTGGCGCGGCGGTGTCGAAGGATCGACGGAGATGGGCAGCATAGGAGAACTGGCCGAATACAGGGGCCGCCGCGGCGAGGCGCACGGTTAGGTTGGGGAGCGGGTTTCACGAGCTAGCCTAACACGCGCCCTGCTACTTGTCAATACATATTATTGTGTGATTATCATTCGAACGCGAAAGGACGGACACATCCGCAGCACTGCCGGAGTCCTCTAGAATCCCGACGTCTGGACATTCTCGAAAATGAGTTGTTTGTCCATGTCGAGCAGGCGCTTACGATATTCGCGGATGGAGACGAACACTATGGCAAATAACGGCATGAACCAGCAGATCCGCCATGGATCGGATAACGCCCACAACTCCAACTGGGGCACGTAGCCGGTGAAAACCAAGAAGCAGAACAGGTAGGCGACGGCGATGAGCGGCGAATGGCTTTGAAAAACTGGATAGGGACACGTGAACGGCATCTTCCTGAAACGCACCAGTAGTACTTCCGCGAGGGTACAGAGGCATCCGGTGAAGATGACGGAGTGCAGCACGGCACCGGGCCATCCCCACAATATGACCGAGCTGACGAAACACACAGGAACGATCGGAACAAGAGCCAGCGTCAAAAGCACCTTTCGCGCGATCGGACGGACCTGCGTATCAATACTGTCCAGCCACAATTTGAAAATCCAATTGGAGCGCAAATCAGAGGGAAGCTCGAATGCTAGGCGAATTCCGACAACAAGGCAGAAGCCCAGGATATAAGGAATCGACAGCAGCTCCGCCGACGGATTGCGTAACGGAGAATGACCTGTAGCCAAGACCGAAGCCAGTGATTGGGCGGCCACGATTAAGCCTACCGCGGCAAATCCCATCACAATCTGCAGATGGGTTTGGCTCCGCAACAGAGTCTGAACAATAAAATGGAAACAGCCACGTTGAGATGCATTCTGAAGAATAGCTCTATCGAGAAGTCTGCTCAGCAGGCGACTTGACTGTGCGCGAGGGAGCGGCCGGACCTCCGCGACCTCCGCAGTGCGGACGAAGGATCCGCGGAAGCTGAAGGTGTACGCCAAAACCGCAATCAGCAAAGAGCTTCCCAAAGCTCGGATGGCGATCGTGCGCATTGCGGCGAAAAAAGGATCTGCAGCGCGTCCCCACAGACCTTCGCAGATGCCCACGAACCATGCCGGGGGCAACAGTTCGGTCAGGTGAGAACCGGCAAGGTGCATTCCCGAAAGCAAAGGCCCGACGGCGAAGCTTGTAGCAAGCAGGGCGAGTAGAAATAGCAAAATAGCAAAACGAACGTATGGGGAAACTTTGCGAAAGAGAGGATGCGGCAGGATGGCCATCAAAAGCCCGATCACAGCAAACACCGCAAAGAAGCTAAATGCGCTGGCTAGAATCACGGTTATGGCGTGTCCCGCGCCAAAGCGGATGAGCTTGGAAAAGGAATTTTGGGAACCCAGCACGGCCATGGGAAAGAAAATAAAACTTGCGGCGTTCACGTCGACGGTGAGGGTGCAGACAAGGGCAAGAATCGCGGCGAGATTTCCAAAGAATATCTTCGATAGCGAGAGCGGCAAAGGAACGATGTTCATATAGTCGCGGCGATCAAGGAAGAGGGATTCCCATCGCCACAACGCAGTGCTCCCGGTGACAACCATGGACAGGACGATGAAAAAATATTCGTCTGGTATGGTGGCGGTGTAGGGATCGAAGACCCCGTCACCGCGCAAGAAACGGATCAGGGAACCATACTTTTCGAACAGGAGCAGCGAGACGAGGACACCCGGCATAGCCAACAGAACGAGCATTACGGCCAACCCCAGATCGATTTCTGACGAATCCGTTTCGCCGCCACCGTGGAAGACGCGGCCGATGAACAGGCGCAGAAGAAATGCGAAGGGCTGGCGAGAGCAGATTGCCCACGCAGCGTGAAAGAACCCCTTCGAATTCTTCGCCTTGTCCGACAGGGTCATTAGGAGGAAGCCACCACTTCGACTATGTCATCCGCGATTTGCGCGACGTCGCGATCTTCGACGAGATGGAGGAATATTCGTTCCAGGGAGTTTTGCCCGATACTCTGGCGAACTTCGTCGGTTGACCCACTGGCGATTATCTTGCCATTCTTGAGAATGAGCAGTTGCGAGCAGATCTTTTCGACGACCTCGAGGACATGGGAGCAATAGAAGATAGTCTTGCCTCGCGCGCGCAGGACTTGAATCAGATTCTTGAAAATCAGGGCCGAAGTTACATCGAGGCCGGAGAGCGGCTCATCCAGAATGAGCAATTCCGGGTTGTCCAACAGAGCGGAGATCAATAGTATGCGTTGACGCATACCCTTGGAATAAGAACCCAAGGAGGCATGGCGATGGGGAAAAAGGGAAAAAAGTTCAAGAAGGGCCGCAATCTTTGAGTTCATCAACACTGGGGCCATCCCGCGTAGCGTCCCGACCAATTCCAGGTATTCCTGGCCCGTTAGGTAGGGGTAAAGGTTGGCTTCTTCAGGAACGTAGCCCAAGTGTTTGCGATAATCGACGAGATTGCTCTGGATATCTACGCCGGCGAAACGCACCTCTCCTTGTGTAGGCTTAAGCAGGCCAGTAAGCATTTTGACGGTGGTGCTTTTGCCCGAGCCGTTTGGCCCGAGATAGCCCAGCACCTGCCCGGGCGCGATACAGAAGTCAATGTTGAGCACAGCGGGGACGGAGCCGTAATACTTGGAAAGCCCTTTGGCCTCAAGCATGGAGCGGTCCTCCTGTGTGGACGCGCACTCGCGATGAATCCCGGTTTGTCCGTTTGACACCGCGTGGTATGAGAAAGTGTCCGTTAAAAGCTAAGTCTTTGGAACGGCGGTCTTGAGTCTAGGACGGAGAAGAAGAAGATGCCAGAGATTCGACGGAGGACGGGGGCTTGATGGGCGAGGGCGGCGCGGCGCGCGGGATTAGCGTGGTGATTCCTAGCTGGAATGGGCGGGCACTGCTGGAGATGTTTTTGCCGAGCGTGGTGGAGTCGATTGGAGCGTTTGAGAAGCGGTGCGGCTTGCCTGCGGAGATCGTGATCGCTGATGACGCCAGCGACGATGACACTGTGGAATGGCTGCGCGAACACTTCCCTGCTGTGCGCTGCGCTACGGCGGCGGTGCGGCGGGGATTTGCGCCGACGGTGAATCGCGGGGTGCGAGCGGCGAAGTTTTCGTGGGTGTACGTGCTGAATAATGATGTGGCGCTGGAAGCGAACACGCTGTGTCCGCTAGTTGCGCACTTCGATGATCCCCAAGTGTTCGCGGTTTCTGGGCAGACTTACGACTTTGCCACCGGAAAACTTTATGGCGGAGGGCAATGGGGGGAGTTTCGGCGGGGATTCCTGGGGGTGCATGAGCGCTACTTCGTGCGTGAACCGGAGGCGGCGGCGCCGACAACTTCAGGGGAAGCGCCGTATCTTTCGCTGTGGGGTAGCGGAGGTTCGACGTTATACGACCGAGAGAAGTATTTGGCGATCGGTGGATTTGAAGAATTGTTTGCGCCGTATGGTTGGGAAGATGTGGAGATTAGCGTGAAGGCGTGGAAGCAAGGGTTCGCCACGCACTACGAGCCGAGGAGCGCGATCTGGCATCAGTTTTCTTCGACGATTGGGCCGCGATTTGGGCGACGGCGGGTTCGCGCGGTGTATGAACGGAACCGGCTGTGGATGCATTGGATGCATTTGGATACGGCGGGGCAGTTTGCGGCGCATGCCGGGATGGTGGTGTTGCGGCTGCTGGGTGATCCCTTTGTACTGCGCTGGGAGAACTGGAGCGCTTTGTTACAGGCGGTGCCGGAATTGCCGCGGGTTTGGGCGCGACGGAAGGAATTGCTGGCGCGGCGTAAATTGAAGTTGGTGGAGGTGTTTGAGCGTATCGCGGGGGCGATGCGGCGGAAGGAAGTGCTGGGGTATCGGGAGGAGATTGCGCCGGTGCGGGTTTGTCCGTATGTTGCGGGGCGGGAGTGAGTGTGGGGATCGGATAGGTGCGGAAAAAACCGGATGACACCCTGAAAGGTGTCGCTACAAATTCTGGTCACGCCTAGACTGACTTGGTACAGAGATGAGTGGGCCTACTGCGCGAAAGCGGCGTCAAGCCGCCGCACTCCAAAATTACATCGCGAGTAGGGGCTCACGCGAGTGCCATCCACAAGAAATTGCGATGAAGAGAGAAAAGACGCACAGCCAGGATGGCTGCGCCACGAAGGGTTGTGCTTTAGTGTCGGCACTAGGAGTGAATACGTTCCAGGACGGTCATGCCGCTGCAGAAGGCGTCGTGGGAGATGCGCCAGCCGTCTTTGTAGAGGATGGCAGGGCGATGCTCGTTGATGCGAATGTGAAAATATTCCTCGATGGCGCGGATTACGCCGCGGGCGTTGTTTTGTCCCGCTACGCGGCGACCGCTGCGCATGCGGTAGATGTTGCTCAGATTGGTGTCGTGGAACGCGACGCGGCAGCGCGGGGAAAGATGCGGAAACCACGCGGCGATTTCGGCTACCGTGTGTTCGTAAAGGTGGCTGGTATCGATGAAGAGGAAATCGATTTGCGGTTCCAAGGAACGCGCGCGACACCATTCGGGAAATTGTTTGGCAAAGGGAATATCGTCGGAGTGAACGAAGGTCCAGTTTGGATAGTCGGAGACCTGGGAGCAATCGTCGATATCCACGCTGACCATGGAGGCGTGGTGAGACTTGGCGCAGGAAATTAGCGTTTGCGTGCTGACGCCGCCGCGCGTGCCGAGTTCGACGATCAGTTTGGGAGTGGCGGCGTTGCATTCAAAAGCGAGGGTGGGGAGATGGTCGACGATATCGTTCTGTTTGTTGAAACGCTCGTGGCCACTTAGAACGTTGAGCGTGGAACACCAGAGCCGGGAGAGAAAATAACGCATGAGCGCTGAAGTTTAGCGGAAAAAATGAGAGGAGACAATGTTCGGTCTCAGCGGTGCAGAGGGACGGGCGCGTCGTTAAGAGGCAGAAAAGAGCGCACGGTCAGAATTGGCTGCGCCACAGGAGCCGCGTTCAGGAGCCGAAACGCTGGCGGGCTTCTTCCGTGATTTTTACGCCGCTGCTGGAGCCGATGCGAGTGGCGCCGGCGGCGACAAATTTCAGGACCTCGTCCAGAGTGCGGATTCCGCCGGAGGCCTTTACGCCGATTTCCGAGCCTACTATTCTGCGCATCAGGGTTACGTCCTCTATCGTGGCGCCGGCGCTGCCGAAGCCGGTGGAGGTTTTTACAAAGTCTGCACCGGCGGCCACGGCCAGGCGACAGGCGCGGATTTTTTCTTCCTCATTCAGCAAACACGTTTCGATAATCACTTTACAGATGGCGTCGGCATTGTGCGCAGCGTCGGTGACGGCGCGGATGTCTGCGGAAACGAGATTGTCGGCGAGAGATTTTAGTCCGCCGACGTGGATGACCATGTCCAGTTCGAGTGCGCCGTCGTCGAGAGCCGATTGAGCCTCGGAAAGCTTTGTGGCAGTGAGATTGGCACCGAGCGGAAAGCCGATTACGGCGCAGGCTTTCACTTCAGAGTTATGGAGTAAAGCCGAGACGAATGGCAGATGAACCGGGTTCACGCACACGGAAGCAAAATTTAGGGCTCTGGCTTCTTTGCAGAGGCGTTCGATGTCGGCACGAGTAGCCTCGGGCTTTAGGATGGTGTGATCGATGAGCGCGGCAATGGAGTGGGAATCACGCAATGGATCGACGAGAGTCATTAGGTAGTGGCCTCATTCGGTAACGGAAACCTGTGGTTCGGGCAGCGTGAGAACGCCGACGTCCAATAGATTGCGGTAGCGTTCAGCGTAATCAAGGCCGTAGCCGACGACGAACGCATTGGGAATTTCGAAGCCGGTGTAATCGGCGCGGACCGGGGTGATGCGGCGCGAAGGTTTATCGAGAAGGACGGCGACGCGCAAGGCTTTGGGCTTGCGTTGCTGAAACACGCGCAAAAGATATTGCAGGGTCATTCCGGTGTCGAGAATGTCTTCGACGACGATTACGATTTTGCCTTCGATGCTGGAGTCGAGGTCACGGGTGAGGCGCACCTGGCCGGAGGAGTGAGTATTTTTGCCGTAGCTGGAAACGGCAATGAAATCGAAAGAGACTTCGCCGGGAATTTCGCGCGCCAAATCGGCAAGGAAAAAAACCGCGCCTTTCAGAACGCCGACGAGGTGCAAAGGTTCCGAGGCGAAATCTTTGCGGATCTGCTGGGCGATCTCTTGGATGCGGTGGCGAATACGGGTGCGGGAGATGAGGATGCGAACGCTTTCGCCCGGGTGATGAGCGGAGCTGTCAACGGTGCTGTGCGTGGGGGCAAGGCTGGAGGGGCTGTCTTTGGCGGTTTTTCGGGCAAGTTTTTTTGATTTGGTCATCAAGCCGGCCTTTGGGCGGATTGAAAACTTTAACGTAAGAGACGGCGCGGGACAAGATGGCAGCGATGGCGCGTCTGGAAAAAGTCTGATGACACCCTAAAGGGTGTCGCTACAAAAGCGGATCAAAAGCTCATCGGGGAATTCATCCGATTTGGGCGCGGAGCCGTAGTTGTCGGTGAGACTGGCTTGCGATTCAGATGCGCCTTCAGCCTGGACGGTGGAGGCGGTGCGCGAATTTATCGAGCTTGATCCAGATGTTGATCAAGGGAGCGCGGCGGGTTGCAACTCGGGGACAGCTGCAACCCGCAGCGCGAGATTGTGGAGCGCGTGGACCTGCGCTTCCTTGTGTACCATGCTGTAGGAGCTTTCAGCATGGATCCATCCAGCACGGATACTTCCAGCACTAATCCCAATACTCGGCGTGAACCGGAACCGTGGTTGCGCGGAACACTCACGGAAGTGCCGGCCGTGGTGCGTGGAGTCTTGCACGCTCTGGAGCTGGCGCGGGAAGATGTGGCGCGATGGTGCGGAACGCTGACCCATGAACAACTTGAAGCACGGCCGCTGGGCTTGCCTGCCGTGGCGTTTCAGTTGCGGCATATTGCGCGGAGTCTGGACCGCTTGCTGACGTACGCAGAGGGTCGCGAGCTGAACGCGGAGCAAGTGGCGGCGTTGCTAGCGGAAATGTCGCCACTCGGTACTGGCGAGGATTTGCTGCGGGAGTTTGAGACTGCGCTGCAGACGAGTGCTTTACGAGTTCGGGCGCTGAGTGGAAGAGATTTGGAGGAAGAGCGGTTCGTCGGGAAGATGAAATTGCCTAGCACGCTTGGGGGATTACTGGTCCACGTGGCCGACCATACGCAGAGGCACGTTGGGCAGGCGATTACTACAGCCAAGGTGGTGGCCGCTGGTTAAAGCGCGACGCGCAAAGCTCGTGGCGCTAAGAGTTGACGGTAGCGCACGGTAGTCCGTACTCTGAAGTATCCGTGATTGAACTCTCGAAGAACGTTTTGCTGATTGTGAGCGCGCTGTTCCCCATCGTGAATCCGCTGGGGGGCAGCCCGATTTTTTTATCGTTGACGCGAGAATACGCGTCGCCGACGAGACGGGCACTGGCGTGGAAAGTGACGCTGAACTGTTTTTTTCTATTGGTGGCGTCGTTTTTGATCGGTTCACACATTCTGGCGTTTTTTGGGATATCGATACCGGTGGTGCAGGTGGGCGGCGGATTGATTGTGATTTCTACCGGGTGGACGCTGCTGAGTAAGAAGGACGAGCAGGAGCGGCAGGGCCAGGTGCAGAAAAGCGTCAATCCGCTGGATGTATTCCGCAACGCGTTTTATCCCCTGACGCTGCCGCTCACGGTGGGGCCAGGGTCCATCGCGGTGGCGATTACGCTGGGGGCCAACGAACCGCGGCATTTTGGCGCCGATATCCTGCCGATTGTCGCGGCGGTGATAGGCTCCGCGCTGGTGGCGTTGACGGTTTTTCTTTGTTACGGATTCGCGGATCGGCTTGCGGCCGTCCTTGGTGAGAACGGGATGACCATCGTGATGCGACTGTCGTCGTTTCTGCTGGTGTGCATCGGGGTGCAGATTTTGTGGAACGGAGTGAAAGCGCTGATTGAGACGTTACCGGCGCTGCGCGGATAGTGATAACTCCTGGCGATAGTATAAGATTAAGTACGACCCCTCAATGCGACGCGAAGCGCTAAGTTTTTTGATGTGCCCGGACTGCGACGGCGAGCTATTGCCCGATGGCGGTGCCGCGCCGGAAGCGGACGGTCATATCCTGTCTGGCAAACTGAGTTGCCAGAATTGTGCTTCGCGGTTCACGATACGCAATGGGGTGCCGGTGTTGTTGCCGGCGAAAATGGCCAGCGTGAAGCTCGAGACGGCGGCGCGTTTTGCGGAGGAATGGACGCGCTGGAGCGATCTGCGCGATTACTACGAGCAGGAGTTTTTTGATTGGGTGGCGCCATTACGCGCGGAAGATTTCGAGGGGCAAACAGTTTTCGAGGGCGGATGCGGGAAAGGACGGCACACGGCAATCGTGGCGGCGAAGGGAGCCAAGGCGATTGTGGCGCTGGACCTTGGAGAGAGCGCATTTGTGGCGTTTGCGCATACGCGGAATTTTCCAAATGCTCATGTGGTGATCGGCGATTTGCTGAAGCCGCCGGTGCGGGCGGTATTTGATTTGGCGTTTTCGGTGGGAGTTTTGCACCATTTGCCGAATCCCGCGGAAGGATTCGCCAGCCTGGCGTCACGGGTGCGAGACGGCGGGCGCGTGGCGTTCTGGGTGTACGGGCAAA
This sequence comes from uncultured Acidobacteriota bacterium, assembly GCA_963838265.1. Classification (GTDB taxonomy): domain Bacteria; phylum Acidobacteriota; class Terriglobia; order Acidiferrales; family UBA7541; genus Acidiferrum. Next base: position 32,289 of record CAWIQN010000009.1, on the reverse strand, counting down.
AGGGGAACGAATGGATCACACGGTACGTTGATCCGATTCGTAAGGCGGTCACGTCAAAATTGCCGGCAGGATTTCTTCGCGTGGCGAGCATTGTGCCTTCCGTGGGGCTGTGGACGGTGATCAAGGTTTTCTACCGGCCGGGCAAGGATGGAAAGGGTCCGCAATGGCTGCCGTACGGCGATTACTTCGCGGCGCTGCACCATTATCCGTTCGACGAAATTCACGCCAACGTGTTCGACCAGTTGGTGACGCCAGTGGCGTATTATCTGCGGGAAGATGAGGTGCAGCCGTGGCTGGCGTCGGGCTTCCGCGATGCGGCGTTGCGCTCGCACCGGGGATACAGCTGGACGGGGCTGGCGACCGTGGAACGCAGTAAGGCTGCGGCGAAATAGACGGTTGCGGGTTAGGGCTGAACTGCAGAAATTCGGTCTATAAAGTTTTTCTGGAAAAAGCGAAATGTTGTCGTGGTCGAAGACGATATGCGTTCGAAGATGAAGACGCATTCAAAAACGAAGACGCGGGGTGCTGCGAGTTGTGCGGGATAGCGGGATTTACACATAAAAATTGGCGAGCACCCGCGGAGCGAATCCGGCAAGCCACCGCTACGCTGATTCACCGCGGACCGGATCAGCAGGGCGTGCATGCCGCTGCAGTATTTTCGTGCGGGGCTACGCGGCTGAAGATTATTGATCTGGAGGGTGGAGACCAGCCGATTCAGACGGCGGATGGCGACGTGGGAATCGTATTCAACGGCGAAATTTATAATCATCTAGAAGTTCGCGCGGAGCTCGAAGGTCTCGGTCACAGGTTCGAATCGCACTCGGACACGGAAACGGTTTTGCGTGCGTTTGTGCAGTGGGACAAGGAATGTTTTCAGCGGTTGCGCGGAATGTTCGCGGTGGCGCTGTGGAAAGAGTCGGAGCGGCGGCTGGTGCTGGCGCGGGACCGCATGGGCATCAAGCCGCTGTATATTGCGCGGCGAGGCGAGGAGTTATTTTTCGGCTCGGAACTAAAAGCCATCTTCGTGCACCCGGAAATCGAGAGGCGCATCAGTTTGCAGGGACTGGATTGTTACCTGTCGCTGAATTATGTGCCGTGCCCGTGGACGCTGGTGGAGGGCATCGAGAAATTGCCGGCGGGAATGTGGATGGAGTGGCGGGACGGAAAGGTCACGAGCGAGGCGTATTGGACGTTGCCATTTGCCGCGCCATCGCCGTGGACGATGGGAGAGGCCAAAGAGGAGCTCGACCGGCTGCTGCAACAATCCGTGCGCGAACATATGCTTTCGGATGTGCCGCTGGGAATTTGGCTGAGCGGCGGAATGGATTCGACCACGATCCTGCACTACGCATCGCAAGCGACAACATCGCGACTGAAAACGTTTTCGATCACGTACCGCGGCCGGAGTTTTGACGAGGGGAAATTTGTGCACCGCGCGGTGAAGCAGTACGAGACGGAGCACGAAGAGTTGGACCTGACGCCCGAACAGGATCTGCAAGGCGCGATCGAAGAGTTTGCCTATTACTCGGACGAACCGAACGCGGATGCGGGCTCGCTGCCGGTGTGGTTCCTTTCGAAATTGTGCAAGAAGAGCACCACGGTGGCGCTAAGCGGGGAGGGCGCGGACGAGTTATTTGCAGGCTACGTGACGTGCCGGGCGGATATTTTAGCGGGGCGCGCGCGGTACGTTCCCAGAGGCTTGATACGGACGGCGCTGGCGGCGGCGCGGCAACTGCCAGTCTCCGACGAGAAAATCAGTTTCGAATACAAATTGAAACGTTTCCTCGAAGGCAGCCTGTTATCTCCGGGCGACGCGCACGTCTTCTGGAATGGCACATTTAGCGGCAACGAAAAGCAATCGCTGCTCAAAAGGAAATTGCCGGGAAGTTTTCATGCGCTGATGGACGAGATGGACAAGCTGCCGGAGTCTCGCGATTTGTTGGCACCGCTATTGTGGTTCGATCAGAAATATTATTTGGCGGACGACATCCTAGTGAAGAGCGACCGCATGAGCATGGCGCACGCGGTGGAAGTGCGGCCGCCGTTTCTGGACCACCGCATCGTGGAGTTTGCCGCCACGCTGCCACCGGGGCTGAAGATTCGCGGCGCGCGGCAGAAACTGGTTTTGCGCGAATTGCGTCGCGACAAGCTGCCACCGACGATTCTGGAAGGCAAGAAGACCGGCTTTGATATCCCCGCACACGAATGGTTGCGCGGACCGCTGCGTTCTCTGCTGGTGGAAACGCTACGCGAAGGCGTGAGAACGCACGGTGATCTTTTCGACGCCGCGGTCATCGAGGAACTGGTGCAACGGCATTTGAACCGCCAGGCGAATCTCGGCTACCACTTGTGGGGCCTGCTGATACTATTTTTGTGGATGAAGAAATGGGAAATTCAGTCCACCACGAATCGGGCGGCGCAGACTTTATCTTTGGCAACGGCTGGATCGTAATCTTCCTCGTTGTGGCAATCGCTGGTCGTGCATCAGAAATACCTCGAGAGCGGGCCGATCGGACTGGGCGTGTACCTGAGCGGCTTGGGGCGGGTGGTATTTTGCAGGAGACGCTTTCGACGCGCCCGAGAAAAACGGCCTTGCATTGCCACCCGGCGAATGTAAAAAATAGATACGGCGATAATTTCTAGGAGAATCCTGCGGATCGCGAGGTATTTGTCTAGACACGATAGCGACGTTCGCTATTAGCGGCGGGACTTTGCGAGAGCACGGCACGATTCTTCCAGAAGCGATTCGCGCACGGGCCTGCAATTCGTTTACAATATATGCAGCCCAAATATGTAGTCTAAGTTTTAGCGGAACAGTGGCGTGGGCCCGCACGTCGCAGCCTCGGATGGCTGCGGTTCATTGGTAGATACCAACACTCGGAGGAGATTACATGAAGATTGCCGTGCTCGGTGGCGACGGCTACTGCGGTTGGGCCACAGCCCTGTATTTATCGCAAAAGGGGCATTCAGTCGCGATCATTGATAATTATTTGCGCCGGCAGTGGGATCACGAACTGGGCGCGCAAACGCTCACGCCCATCCGGCCGCTCACGGATCGCCTGCGGGTATGGCAGAACCTGACCGGCAAGACCATCGAACTGTTTGTGGGCGATGTTGCGGATTATGATTTTCTTTCGAGCACGCTGCGGGACTTCGCGCCGGAAGCGGTCGTGCATTTTGCCGAGCAACGCTCCGCCCCGTATTCCATGATCGACCGCAAGCACGCGGTGTTTACGCAGGTGAACAATGTGGTGGGCACACTGAACGTGCTGTTCGCGATTCGCGAACTGAATACGGACTGTCACCTAATCAAGCTGGGCACCATGGGCGAATACGGCACGCCGAATATCGACATCGAAGAAGGGTACATCACCATCGAACACAACGGCCGCAAAGACGTGCTGCCCTTCCCGAAACAGCCGGGCTCGTTCTATCACCTGTCCAAGGTGCACGACTCTCACAACATGATGTTCGCCTGCAAGATCTGGGGATTGCGCGCCACGGATTTGAATCAGGGCGTGGTGTACGGCACGACGACTGATGAAACGGCGATGGATGAAGCGTTGATCAACCGCTTTGACTACGACGACGTTTTCGGCACGGTGCTGAATCGCTTCTGCGTGCAGGCGGCCATCGGCCAGCCTTTAACGGTATATGGCAAGGGCGGACAGACGCGCGGTTTTCTGGATATTCGCGACACTGTGCGCTGCATTGAAATCGCCTGCGAGAATCCCGCGAAAAAGGGCGAGTGCCGCGTGTACAACCAGTTCACCGAGCGTTTCTCGGTGCTCGATCTGGCGCACATGGTGGAAGCGGCGGGCAAAAAACTGGGCTTGAGCGTGGAGATCGATCATCTGCCCGACCCGCGCGTGGAAGCCGAAGAGCACTATTACAACGCGAAACATTCCAAGCTGGTGGACCTGGGGCTCGAACCGCATTTACTGTCCGATGCGCTGCTCGATTCGCTGATGAACATCGCGCTGCAATATCGCGATCGCATCGATGCGTCGCTGATGCTGCCGCAAGTCAACTGGCGCGAGCCGCGCAATGAGCGCCGCATGCAAATGAGCATGCCGACGCGAGCGAGCCACGCGGAAGCCGGCGACAAGCCTCTGGCGAAAGCAAAACGCCGCTAGCTGCTGGATCGTTTGGAAACCGATTCTTGCCTTTGAAGACTACTTGTCCTACGACCACCGGGTGTAAACGCCCGGTGGTTTGTTTCTAGGGGCGCGCGCATAACAGCTCACGGAAACCAAATGACGCAACCATGAAAGAATCCGCCGGTTTTCACTTCAAGACATATCTGCTGATCGCCGTCATCGCATTTTTTGCTCCGCTGGGAAACGTGCTACTCGGAAAAGGAATGAAGAATGTGGGCTCGGCCCGAAATTGGGCGCCCGGTGAACTGTTGCAAATTCTAGAGCGCATCCTCGGCTCTGGATATATCTGGCTAGGCATCGCCTCGCTGCTTACCTTTTTTGTGGCTTACATGCTGGTGCTCACCTGGGCGGACTACAGTTACGTGCAACCGTCGTCATCGCTGGCGTACGCGGTGACTGGCGTGCTCAGCTATTTCCTGCTCGGAGAGACGATTACTCCGCTGCGCTGGCTGGGGATTGCGGTGATCTGCGTAGGCGTCTTCGTAGTGGGTCACACACCACCACGCACCACGGAGCCCGCGTAGCGATGCTGGAATTTCTCATCCTTACGCTGCTGGTGGTTTCCGGGACGGGCGGAGAGCTGTGCGTCTCGCATGCTATGAAACAAATTGGCGAGGTGCATGACTTCCGACCGTTGGCGCTGCTTAAATTTATTTTGCGGGCGTTGCGCGTGGGCTGGATGTGGCTGGGTGTGGCCATGATGGCGCTAGCGTTTTTCTCGCTGCTGGCCATGCTGTCTTTTGAGAACGTAAGCTTCGTGGTGCCGGTGACGGCGCTGAGCTACGCCGCGGGCGCCGTGGGCGCGGCAATTTTCTTGCGCGAACGGATTAACACACAGCGCTGGGTCGGCGTCGCTATTGTCTGCGTGGGCGTGACGATCGTTTGGCTCAGCCATCGCTAGAGCTTGGCCCGACCGCTACTGCTTCGGATCGTCGGTTGCCCGCGCGGTTCCGATCTTGATGGTCGAACCGAATCGCTTGTAGTTCGCGTACCGAACTGTCATGTGGATGCGTACGTCGCCCGAACTGAAGTGCAGGGTATCGTTAGAGCGCGTGTATGTCGGAAACCAGTAGTTCCCTTCAATGTTCTCGCGAAACGTTTCGAAACGTGGAAAAACGTTTTCGTTGCCATGCTTTCTGATGTCCGGAACGGCTTTTCCGTCGGTCTTCACGATGCCGTATGTTTTATCCTCCACCCAGACGCGGCCCTGAAAATATCGTTGATTCTTCTCGAGCACCTTAGGACCTACGTCAAAAACGTAGGTGGTCAGTTCATCCACCTGCTGGCGGCCGACATACTTGACGTCATACTTTGGCAATTCCTGCGTGGTGAGTACGAAAGGCTGCACGTGCTCGAGGTCGTCGATATCTTGTTGCGATACGGTAATGCGCTGCAGCGAGGGAACCGGGGCGTCGGTGACGTGCTCGACGCGTTTGCCGCCGGGTGTAAACACAATGTCGCTGGTCATGCGATATTCGCCGTCGGGCTGGCCGTCGGGATCGATGGTTTGCATGACAAAGGTCTGCGTGTAGGTGTAATTGTCCCGCTCGGTTTTAAATTCTGCTTCGCGCGCGGCGAATTTCTGAATGATCTGGTCCACGGGGATCGCCGGCGGCGCGGTATCAACGTGCGAGCCGGTTTGCGGGGTGACTTTATCCGGGGCGCTTTCTGGCGCGCGCACGGGAGGCGGAGCTTGCGTCTGTGACGGCGGCGGAACCGGTAATGGACCGGGGGCTTCTTGGGCAGCGACTGGGCCGCAAGTCAACAACGCGCCGGCAAATGCCAATGAAAGCGCCAGAAACGCTGCGGAATAAACTTTCTTGGACTGCACACTGTCCCCACTCATCGCCTGCTCCTTAGCTTTCCTGCATCGCGAGCGCCGCGATGCAGTCCGGAATTTCATGGCTTGGCCAAAAAATCTCGTGCAAGGCCCGTAACCTCTAGGATGCATGAAAACAGCCTTCCGTAACCACTCTGTTTTCAGTATTCCGCGCGGTGCGCCAGATAGTTCCAGCTACATTCTGGTGTGCGAGAAGTTCGCGATTCGCCTCTCGTGGAGGCTGCCTCAATGCGTCGAAACCACGGAGCCAGCCACGGTCGGCGGCGGCAGAAAAAAATCTCTCGGTGACTGCACGAATCGCCGCAGAAGCGTACGAAGAATTTCCAGGTGATCCTTGGACGAAACGTCTTGCGCGCGCAAGGCCAGCATCAATGCCAAATAAAAACTTACCGAGAGGTTCAAGACGAACGTAAAGGCAATGCCGAGCGCAGCCCAATAGAGATCGCCGTGATCAATGGCTTCGCGGCCCAGCGACGCGGAGGAAAGTGCCACGGTTCCGGTCGAAAGCGTGACGTGCCGCACGTCAATGGGCAAACCGAAAAATCGCGCCAACGGAGGCGTCATCCCCAGCATAAATCCCAGCGCGATGCTGCCGCCCCAGCCAGATACGTTGCGCGAAAACACGTCAGAGATGCGCGTCAAGGTCTGGCGCCGCAACAGGCCTGCAAGGCGGTGGTCCGCGATAGCTTGCGGCAGGCGATTGTACACCGCCCAATTTTCGATCCAACCGCCGACGAGGCTGGAAAGCCACAGAATGACGCCCGTCAACGCAGCAAAAAGGATCGTGCCGCTGCGAAAAGGATTGAGCGACTCCACGGTGTGCTGCGCCGTATCTTCAGAAATGAACGGCGCACCTGTGGCATAGCGCCAAGCAAAACTGAAAGCCATGGCACCGAAACAAACGGCAACGATGTTTCCCAGGGCCGCGGCGAGCTGCGAACGAAAAATTCTCGCCACGAAGGTGATCAGTTCGTCGCTTTGCGACGCATCGCGGCAGCGGTGCACGATTCGCGCAAGTGCGGCGCCGGTCATCGAAGGCTGCTTGGTGGCCAGCACCAGGCTGAAGACCTGGAGTAAAATAAAACTTACGGCATAGTTGAGCCCGGAAAGAAAACCTTCCACAAATAGCGGCAGACCGGAATGGGTGACCACCATTTTTATGCCGGCGGTTGCTACGGTCAGCAAGCCTCCGCCTAGCGCCGCGCGCCACATCAACCAGTATTCGCCGCGATCTGTGGTGATGTAGTGCTCGCCGGTCTTGCCAGCCGACTCGGTGATTTTGCGGGCCAGCAGTCGCAGGCTGTTGTGCGCCAGGCGGCGAATGCTGCGATCCTCGACCCGTCCTCGTACAACATCCGTGAGCAAACGTTGCGCCGCGTTTTTTTTCTCGTGGCCAGGAGCGGCCACGAGCACCGCGGCGAGGGCTTCGATGCGCAACAAACTCAGGCGAATCACGTCGAGGACGTAGACCACGTCCAGGTTCACGCCGTTGGCATCGAGATTGTTCACGATGGACTGCAGTTCCGCGCGGCAGTCGGCCACGGTTTGCTTTAAGCCCTTATCAGCGAGAGCGATTCCATCGTGGGTTTTGACGGCGGTGACCAGCGCGTCGGCGCTTCTGGTCAGGCGATAAAAGGGCGATTGCTGGATCGGTCCAGGGCGCGAACGCATGCGCAGCTCTTCGGAGAGGCCCAGGCCCTGAACACGCGCGCCGAGCAAGCTGAGAGCATCGAGCAGCGTCTCGACCATCGGCGGCCAGGTGTCGGAATCCGCCGAAGGCGCAGCCAGCGAAACGATGCGGTCAAAGCGCTCCGGCGGCGTATCAAAAAAACGATCGACTTGCTTGCGGCTCGGAAACATACGCAAAAACAATTTCGAAAGGTCGGTGTCTTCACGCGATGAAGGGAGCAGAATGCGGGAAAGGCGCTCGGAGGTTTCCGCCAGCAGGCCGCGGTCGCTGGGGAGTCCGGACGTAGAGAAAAATGTTAGCCCATCGGTTTCGCGGAGAATTAGAGCGATGCTGTCGCGGTAGCGCGCCAGAACTTCCGGTGAGGATTCAAGAATGGTCGTCCATACCAAACTGCGCTTGCTGTTGGGCTCAGCAACGTCTTCCGCCGCGTTCGGGCCCACCGGCAAGGGACTGCAAATCCCGTTATCCCGTTCGCGGGTCCAGGAATAAAGGTCGACGAATGCGTCGAGCCGCTGCGGAAGGGCGGACGCCGCGGTCAATGCATCCGCTTTTCGCGCGAGTAGCTGCAGCGAAGTGTTGCTGCGCGCTTCCGGCGGGAACAACGACAAAATCAGTTCCTGGGTAGACTCCACGATTCAACCTTGGGGCTTGGGTAGCCGGCGGATCGTTTACAGCGCTAATTCCGCGACCAAGGATACCGTGCGCGGCATGCTTTGCGCCATGCGGAGTTCGCCTGATTCCAGGTGCTCCGGCCGAAAAACCAGGGCGTGGTGAGGATTCGTTAAAAAATCGTAATCAGGATTGGCGGCTACGGACTAATGCGCGGACTTCGTCAACGCCGCGACTCGCGCAGCGTCGGCGTCCGCCAACTTCGTTGTGGCATCAACCTGCGCGTAGATTCTTCCGCGTTGCTCGTAGAGTTCCGCGCGATCGGGATATTTTTCAATCAACTCCGTGTATGCGCCCAGGGCGTCGAACCACAAGCGGTGGTCCGTGAAAATTCGTGCGCGCGCCAGGCCGGTTTGGTAGGCATCCGCGCCGTGTACCGCCGCGAGAGCCTTGTCGATGGCTTGCCGCTCCGCTGCGGAAACTACCCTGATCCCGAGCGAGTCGCCCGCCGTGGCGCTGGGCAGAACTTGCACCCGCCAGTAGTAAGTTTCCCCGGCATGCAATTTGTTTTGGCCGGAGGGTAACTCATAGTGGGAGTCCTTAACCAGCTGCTTTACGATTTGCGTTTCGTCTTCGTCGGTAATCAGCAATACGTAACCGTCGTTCTTGCCTTCCGAGGCCCACTGAAAGAGTGCTGCTCCTCCGTAGAACTTGGCGAGCTTGGGCGCATACAGCGTGGCGGAGGGAAAGGATGCGCCGCGGCTGCCGCCAAACATGGTGGACATTTTCTTGGCCTTTTCGTCAGAAAGGTCGAAGCCGGAGAGGTCGGCATCCGTATGCTTTTTCGCGGGCTTGGCCGTGCCATCGGCGTTGGCGGCAGGCTTGGACCCCTGCGCCGGAGGCGTAACTTGCTGCGCATTGCCCACCAGAGCGACGCTAGTCAACAGCAAAGCGCCAAAAATGAACGGGTAGGCGATCGAAAGCTTCATGAGTGCACCTCAACGGTAGATTCCTTCTGCACACTGTAAAGCGGAATGGCGGAGGTAAAGCCACGCACTTGCGCCTCACCTAAGGGTACGGTTGTAAATTCATCCCGGATGAATTCCCACGTCGCTGGGCTGAGCACGATAGGGGTCTTGAAGTCCTTGGTAAGGGCTTCTAGACGGGACGCCAAATTCACCGTTTCCCCGATCACCGAGTATTCCAGGCGATCCGGCGAACCCACGTTCCCGGCGGTCACCGTCCCGCTATGAATACCGATGCCGATCTTCATTTCTGGCTGCCCCGCGGGAAGATTGGCATTCCATTTGTCCATGCGCGCGAGCATTTCGATAGCGCAGCGGGTGGCGCGGCAAGCATCTTCGCGGGCGCCTTCGGTTAACGGCGCGCCGAAAACCACCATGATGCCGTCACCGATAAATTTATTCAGGAAACCGCGATTTTCCTTGATGACTTCCGCCATGGCCGTGAGGTAGCGGTTCAGCCACGCGAGCACTTCGTGCGACGGCACGCCCGCTGTCATGGCCGTGAAGCCGCGAATATCGGAAAACAAAATCGTGGCTACGCGTTCTTCCCCGCCCAGAACAATTTCATCTCGGCGCTTCCAGATTTCCGCCGCCACGTCCGCGGAGACGTAGCGTTCGAATAGCCCCATGATTTGGCGGCGTTCCGCTTCCATTAATTTTTTCTCGCGGCGTTCTTCGACGGAGCGGTAACCAAGCCCGGCGGGCAATGCCAGAACAATACAAGCTTCTAAAGAAAGAAACGGGATCCAGATGTGGTGACCGAACATCACGACCGCAACTCCAAAAATCGCCGCCGCCAACACCAGGTACATGCCCAGCGCCACATACCATTTGCTGCGAAATCCCAGCGCGATCACGAGAAATGCCAACGCCACGCCGGCGCACCATTGTGGCAACGGACCCAAGCGCTTCAGAAACTCGCCATTAAGCAGCATCGCCACCGCTGCGGCGTGCACCTCAGTGCCGGACAACCGAGTCCGTGGTTTGGTACTGCCCTGCTCTTTGATTTCAACTCCAGCCTCTGTCACCGGCGTGACGAACAGATCCTTACCCAATTCACTGGTCTGGCCGATCATTACGATCTTCCCCCGAAAGACCGCGGGGTCAAATCCTTTCGAAAGTACCTCCTGCACTGAAATCGCGAGTACGGGAGCCGATGGATGAAGGTGGATCCAAGCGGAAGCCGGGCTGACGGTGGCCAGGGGAATTTCCGCTGTGCCGAACAAAATGCGCCCGTTAGCGCCCGGAAGCAAATGCCGATCCGAAAAAGCTCTTGCCACCACAACGGGAAACGAAAACCCCTTGTACTTCGAGGTAGCCATCTTTAAGAGCATGCGCCGCGCCGATCCATCTGCGTCGGTCGGCACATCGCCGAAGCCTACGTCCAGCGCACCGTCCGCAAATTCTGGCAAAGGCTCTCTGAGCGAAAACTGATCGAAGCCGTACTCGCTCACCAGGATCACGTTGCCGGCCGCCGCGATAATCGACGCCAGTTGTTTATCGTCAGCTCCAGCGTGCTCTTGTTCGCGTTTCAGATCGAGAATTACGTCCAGCCCGATGACCGCAGGCTTACCGGAAGAAATTTTTTGTAACACATCCCCGAGGAACGCGCGCGGAATCGGAAAGGCGTTGTAGCGCTGCACCGTCTCCTCATCGAAATCCACGTACACAATTTCCGGAGGCGGCGCCTCCTTTTTCTGCCGAGCAACTAGCAAGTCGTAACCGTGTAGCTCGGGCACCTCGAGAAGTCCCAGGTAGTCTCCTAAGTACACGGTGGCCGCCGCCAGTACCGCCAGGATTCCCGTAAGCATCCATCGCGCCGCGCCACTTCTGAGCGACGGAACAACGGCGTCTTTGCGCGGCGACTCTTGCGACGTAGGCATTGCCGCATTTCCCTGGGAACTATTCGCTTGTGAATTTGAATTTCCGGTCATTTTTGCGTTCGTGGAACAGGCACGAGCGGCGCAGCGCGCAACGTCAAAACAAAAGCGTATTCCAGCGATTCAGACTAACGACCCGGCGCGCCACTAGCTTTGCGCGAGGCGGCGGGAGTTTCCGTTGAACTTCGGCTCGTGCCGCGCAGCGCCGAACCGGCCAGCGGAATGCGCTCGGCCAGGCCAGGCCCGGCCATGGGGCTTTGATTTCCGCTGGTGGCCTTGGCTACATTGTCGTGTACATAGGCATAAAGCTCGCCGGCCGTCACCGTACCGTCTTTGTTGGCGTCAGCTTCGCCGTGCAGGCCTTTTAGCAAATAATACGTAAACACGCCGTGTCCGCCGCCGTACTGATCCGACTCGTACGAAAGCTGGCTCACGTCGCTGCCGGTGATTACCGCGCGGGCCGTATCGTTGGCATAGGACGCCATGTATTGATTCACAAGATTGTTTGAGTTGGTCTTCTTGCCGCGGGCACGCGCGCCGCTGAAGCCAAAACTGTGGCAGGTGTCCGCGAACGTTACTACTCGTTTGGCCTTCAACACGTTGGTAAAGACGTCCTGAATCTGGCGCATCGGAAAAGCCGTGCCGCCCATGTCATCCAGTTTCGTGTCGTATGTCAGCAAATAAAGATTGCGCGGATCGTTGGGATCGGGCGCGCCGTGTCCGGCAATGTAAATTACCACTTCGTCGGTCGGCTGCGCCTGCGTCAGAAAGGTATAAAAAGCGCTGCGTACATTCTGCGACGTCGCGTCATTATTCAGCAGTACGCGCACGTGGTCTTGCGGGAACGACCCGCCGTCCGCGGAAATCAGGAAATCACGAAAGTCCTTCGCGTCGCGGTCCGCGAATTGCAAATTGGAAAGCCCGTTGCCCGAATTCTGATATTGCGCGATCCCAATCACCACCGCGAACTTCCCCGTCGACGCGCGATCCGGCGTTATGTTGGTACGCCGCGGTACCACCACCGGTTTCTCCTCCGTTTGCAACAGGAAAGACGCGTAGTGCACGCGCTCCATGCCATCCTTATATTCCAGTTCCACCGAATTGCGTCCCGGGTGCAGGTGAAAGCCTGCGCGGTGCCCCAGGTCGAACTTGCACAGAATCCCGTCGTTATCGCTGGACACCGTCATCACAATATTCGCGGATTCCGTGTTGATCTTGGCGTAAATGCTTCCGTAACTCACCTGCTGCGGATTCTTCGAGATGCGAATATTCATCGCATCAAAGTTGGGGTTCTCGATGGTGGCGGACAGGTTGGCATCCAGATTGAATTCCAGCGAAGGAATCTGCAACACGATGGGCTCGCTGCCATCGTCGGCATTGGCCGGCAGAAAAGCTACCGCAGCCAGAACTCCCGCCAGAATTGTAAGCTGTGCGCGCATATTTACCGCCGTTGCCAGCGAATGTACGTGAGCCAGCAAGCGCTTGTCAATCGCCGCGTGCCGCGGCACCTTGGCTTTTTGGAATTTGGCACTCATCAGTCTTTGACACGCAGCCGTCTCTGGATTCACTATCTTGGTCAGCTACGCAGCACTTTCCCGGCCGTCCCCTTAAACGGCTATCAGAACGAAGGAGAACTTATGATCAAGAGTAGTAGGACCATGCGCCTTGCGCTCACGGTCCTCGCAGTCGCCTTCACCAGCGTGCAAGTGTCCGCGCAAACCGCCACCGAATACACCGACAAAGATAAACAAAAACTCGCCGCCATCGCCCAGCGTCCCGACGTGCAAAAACGCATCGCCGACGCGTGGGATGCCCGCCGCCGTGAAGACATGGAGTACGCCTTTAACGTCAACCAGTCTTCGCGCCTCGGTGAGCTTTCCCCCACGGCTCTCGCTGAATTTCGTCAGAAATTTGGCGAGCTCTACAACAATCCCATTTTGCTGCGTTACGTAAATTCCCTGGGACAAAAAATCGTTCCCGATGGCTCGCCCAACCTGTACTCTTTCCGCCTGCTGCTCGACCCAGTCCCGAGAGCGGAAGCCCTCTCCACCGGCACTGTCTATATTTCCACCGGTCTCGTCGCGTTACTCGATGACGAAGCGCAGCTCGCGTATGTCCTGGGTCACGAGATTGCCCACGTCGAGCGCCGCCACGCCTATAACGAAATCAAGAACACCATTCTTGAAGAAGAGTACGACAAGGAAAAAGGCGCGGACGTTCAGAAAAAGAAAGCCATCTTCGGGGCCGCCGCCGCAATTGGCGGAGCAGCCATCGGCGGTGCGGCCGGCGGAGCTTCGGGCGCCTTCTACGGCGGCATCATCGGCGGAGCCGCGGGAGTCATCGGCGGAGCGCTGCTCTTCCGTAACAAATTCGTCCCTACCGAATGGTCCACCGTCTATGAAAACGAAGCCGACGAAGCCGGCCTGAAATATATGCTGGACCGTAGCTACGACGCGCGCGAAATTCCCCGCATGTACGCGCGCCTGGACAACCTGGTCGGACGCGATAGTCGTGTCGGCTTAGGTTTCATCGGCAATCCCGCACGCACCCGCGAACGCCAGGCGGAAATTACCAGCTTGCTCACTTCCACCTACAAAGCCGACCTCGACGCCAAACTGAAAGCCGGACTCACCGCTTCCGGGCCGGAATTTTCCCTACTCATGGCCGCGTTGAAACGCGATAACGGCGTCATCGCCATGGATTACGATCTCTTCGCCATGGCTCGCGATAATCTTGAAGACGCCGTCAAACTCCGCTCCAACGATCCGCGCGTCCACTATTTCCTGGGACAAGTGATCGCCATGACCGGACGCACGCCTGACGACAAACAGCAAGCGCTGACGCAATTCATGCAATCCATCCAGTACGACGCGGAACGTGGCGCTTACCCCGAGCCGCACCTCGAGGAAGCCCTGTACCAAATCTCGCAAAACGACCCCAACCTCCAGGATCAGATCAAAAAGGAATTGAAAACCTACGTCGCGCTCTACCAGCGTCAGCACGGTGGAGCGTTGCCCCTGAACATGTACATCATCTACGACTACTTCCTGCTGGCCGGGGACAAGAGTTGGTATGTTCCGCCGGCTGAAGTCGTGACCACCAAGAACGTGGACTCTCTGTTCGTCACCACGGTATCCATGGCGCCGTCAACGGCTACCACGGACGTAATCAACCGCGCCACCAACGCATCCGCGGACAACGGCACTGGGCGATCCGCGAGCACACCTGATACCCCGCCCAAACCCGCGAGACCCGCGGTCAAAAAGACCACCACGGCAACCCCGCAGTAAGTTGCAGTTGCTCGCAACTCGGCCCGGGAGGACGCGGCACACCGCGTCCTCCCGCAAATTTTCGTGATGGAGAAACACTCTATGAATCGAGCGCGTATTTTGCTTTATTTTGTTGTTGTGTGTTTTGTAGCATCGCAGACCCTCTTCGGGTCGCTTAGCGCAGCCCCAGCGCAGGATCATCCGGGCAGAAAAGTTCTCGGCATTATGCCCGTCTTTGATTCGTCCGGCGAAGAGTACGGCCAGCAGTTCGCGCAAAACCTCACCGCCATGGAATTTCACAAGCTGGACGGCGCGCCGTTCGATGTAGTTCTGCTCAATCCCGGCGGGCTATACAACCCGCTCATTCCCGAATCGCTGGTCGACTACGCGCAATCCGCGGAAGTCGACACCGTATTGATCATGAGTTTCCTGCAAACCTCGAAACCGCAAAAGGGCGACTACACCTTAAACGTTCAAGCGCAACTCATGGACGTCGCCACCGGAAAAGTCGGCGACCCTTCGGCCTTCAGCTTCATCGTCAATCGCCACGACCTGGCCCTCGAAATCGCCAATACCGGTCTCGGCGCGGTCAGCGCGGCATCCAGCCGTTTCGCCGCCGGTCGCAACGCCTACGCCACCATGAGCAGCGGCGCCAGCAAAGCTTTTGAAAAGCAGCCGCTCGGCAAAGCCGCACTCATCATGGCCGACCAAATACACACGATGCTGTTGACCCAGGTTCCACCCTCGACCGTAAAGCCTCAGCCAGTGAAGCTCGGCACCTGTACCTATACCGTGCAAGTGCAATACGTCTCGAAAAAAGCCGTTTCCAAGGCTTATGACATTATTTTGAATGGCGAGGAAGAAAGCCTGTGGAGCAAGGAAGGCATCACCACGCTGGAAAATAAGCCTTCCGGACCGATCTTCCTGCAAATGAGCGTGGCCGACGCTCCCTATCGTTTGGCGGTTCAGGATCTATATCAAGCCAACACAATTTTGGATTGTTCGAAACCCGAACGCCAGCTGTACCTTGATATCGGAGCCGGCGGCGACGCCCTGCTGCACTGGCGCTAAGCGATACTCAACTGTAAAACGAACTACGGCAGCGGACGGAACTTCAGTGTTAAGTCCGCCGCTGTCTCGATAGGCTTCCCATTGAGCGAACTTGGATCGTAACGCCACTCTCGAATGGCGGCCATAACACTCGGCATTAGCGTGCTCGGTCCGCTGAGCGGATCCACGTTCACGACGTGACCGTCTCCAGCAATCGTCGCGCGCACCGCCGCGACCTCTTCCCCATTTTGCGTTACCTTCGCGGACGCCGCTGCTGCCGGCAGCTGCGGTGTGACTCGAGAAATTAGTATGCCCACTTCCAGACGCTCTTTGCGCGGTTTGTGATTCCTGTTGGTTGCCACGCCCGGCACAAAAACAAATCGGCGCGATCGAATCTCCAGCGACGGCGAATGCGCAATTATCTCCTCACCTAGATCGACGCGAAGCGGCGCGTCTCCCACATTTGGCGTGACCAATATTTCTCCACCTGGCAGAGCAGAATCCTCCAAGTTTCCAGCTGAATTGGTTCCCGAGGAGCTGTCTCCTGAGAAATTGCCGTCTCTGGATGAACTGGCTGAAGTGAACGAAGGAGCGGCACCCGGATCCACGACGGCACTTCGCAGCGCGTGCGAATTTGCTACGGCCGCCGGAGTGGTCGTTTGCAACGCGTTAACAGCTCGTGCCTCGTCCAACGGTCGCGACGCCCCGACCGTCGTCGCAGAAGCGTGATGACTCCAGCGCGCCAGAACACTGCGCCCAATCGCAATTCCCAAAGCAAAGCCGACGACGACCACCATCACAAACGTGGTTGCCAATGGGACACTGCGGGATTTCGTGATCCAGGACGGCAATCTTATTGGGGCCTCGAGTGCCGCCCGTGGCCTTTCTTCGCGCGCATTGCTGGGAGGCGCTGCTTGCGGGGGTAGAGTGGTAACCACCCGCGGCGAGAAATCCGAAAATTCACCCCGCGATACCGGAATGTCGCGAACGCGTTTGGCGGGAATCGTTTCAACTGTCTTCGCCGATGTTGGAACGGGCTGTGTCGCGGTAGGGAGTGCTGCGTTAAGTCGCGTCTCAACAGATTGCGTCGCAGGAGGTTGCGTCGCGACCGGCGGCGTTGCAAGAGGTCGCGCCGCAGTTGCGCCGTTGGGGAATTCCGCCACGGCAGTCTCTTCCTCCAGCATTCCGTCCTCAAAATCTGCGCGCCCGTCGCCTCTCAACTCCTGCACTGCGGAAATCCAGCTCCGCATAAGTTCTTGCGTTCTCTGCGGCGCACCCACGAGGCGCACGCCCACTCGACGCTTTGATTCTGCTATCCACACCACGCGGCCCGTCAACTCAATCAGCTCATGCGTGGGATCCGCTGGGATGCTGATGCTCAGCAGCGAGGCATCGGGGATCGCGAAGGCCGTGGCCAGCGCCATTCCATCTTCGCTCACGTCCAGCACCATGCCCCCGTTACTGCCGCCAAACGAAACATACGTAAGCAGTTCTGGAGCAACGCGCACATCCCGTCGACGTTCCCGGCTTAAGTGCTGTTGTGCGAAATGATGTTGATGCGTTGCCATTATGAAGACCGCCGAAACCGCGAAACCTGCCGTTCAGATCCTGTAGCGGTAAGGCAAAAAATTCGAAGAGGCGTGGCAAATGCCAAGCCCCGCTACACTCTACCCCGACTAGCCAGCCGCGTACATCGCTGTGTCAATTCAGATGCGGGTGGCGAAGAGTTTTCTTCACGCCATTGCCGCATAACTGACCGATTCCCCGATTAGTTAGTACCAGTACCTAACAAGGAAGTCCGGTCCTGCATCCACCCTAGCGCGCGACAGGAGGGTCACCCGCGTTGGCGGTTCTCCCAGTGACACATAGCCACGAACGAACGGCAAACTCCTTGCCCTCGGCACCATCAAACCCCTAGACTCAGAATGTAAATCGCATCGCGCCAGCCCGATGACCCATAAGAAAATCGATTTACTAAAGGAATTATCGCGCGCGCCGCACTCCCTCCAACGTCGTCAGTGGCTTCGCCAATCCCTCTACGCTGGCGCTGCCCTCACACTCCCTTCTTCGCCGTTTTCGACTCTCGCCCATGCCTTTGCGCAGTCTCCGAACACCAATCCGCCCCCCACTCCCGCGGCGTCCCCGCTTATTATCAATCCCCCGCCGCAATCCACCACCAGCGCCGCCACACGTTACCGCTTCAACCCCAAGGAAGACGCCTTCCTTGAAGAAGTCCAGCGCACCACATTCCAATTTTTCTGGGACTCCGCCGACCCCACCTCCGGCCTCGTCAAGGATCGCAGCCTGGCGCGTCAACAAGACGCCCGCAACGTCGCCAGCATCGCCGCCACCGGCTTCGGCCTGACGGCGCTCTGCATCGCCGCCGAGCGCAACTGGCAACCCCGCGACGCCATCCTCGCCCGTGTCCTGACCACCCTCCGCTTCGCCGCCGACAAACTCGCCCACGAACACGGCTTCTTCTATCACTTCCTAAAGATGGATACCGGCGAACGCGTCTTCAAATCCGAAGTCTCCAACATCGACACTTCCATCTTCCTCTGCGGCGCTCTCACCTGCCGCGCCTACTTCGCCAACGAAGAAATAACCAAGCTCGTCACCGCTCTCTACGATCGCATCGACTGGAACTGGTTTCTTCAAGGCCATCCCCCCGATTCGCTGACTCTCTCCATGGGTTGGACGCCCGAGCGCTCGTTCATCAAATCTCGCTGGGATTCTTACAGCGAACTCATGATGCTTTATCTGCTCGGCATGGGCGCGAACACCCAACCGCTCCCTCCCGCGTGCTGGGACGCCTGGAATCGCCCGCACTTCGAATTCAACGGCATCCGCTACATCGGCGCGCAGGCTCCGCTCTTCGCGCATCAATACTCCCACGCCTGGTTCGATTTCCGCGGCCGCCACGACAAGTACGCCGACTACTTCACCAACTCCGCCATCGCCACCGAAGTCCACAAAATCTGGTGCCTCGAAATGTCCCACCAGTTCCCCGATTACACCGAAGACCTCTGGGGCATTACCGCCAGCGACTCGCAAAAAGGTTACACCGGATGGGGCGGTCCCCCGCTAATCGGCCACCCGGACGGCAGCGTAATTCCCTGCGCCGCCGCCGGATCGCTGCCGTTTCTTCCGCAGGAAACGATCTCCGTGCTGCAAACCATCCGCGAAAAATACTCCCCGCAAACCTGGGCCACTTACGGATTCGTCGACGCCTTCAATCCCCTGACCAACTGGGCCAGCCCCGACGTCATCGGAATCGACGCTGGCATCACCATCGTAATGGCCGAAAACGCCCGCACTGGCTTCGTCTGGCAACACTTCATGACCAACCCCGAAATCCGCCGCGCCATGGAAAAAGCGCAATTCCAGAAAAACACCTAGTTTTCAGCGACGCGCCTTTCTGTACTAGTCGAAACATTCGATACCGTCCGATTCCGCGCCGCGTCTAGTCCGTCACGGTATTCCCGTTGCTCACAGCAAAAAATAATAGTAGTCTTGCGCCAAATTGCGGTTTCCAGCGCTTCGCAGTTTCCTGAGGCCGATCTCCCACGGCCGAATTGCAGGCCGCACTCCCGGAAAGAGTTGGAACCATGACGAAAAAAATCGCGTTGGCCGTCTTCGCCATCCTGGCAATTGCGGTCGTTCTTGGCGTGAAATGGTGGGACAAAAATCGCGCGGACTTAACCATCGACCCGCCGAACTATCCACCAATTGGCAAGGTCGTCTGGCTCGACCAGCATTGGACCCCACAACAACGCGACTGGTTCTACCACGCCGATCAAGGCACGCAAACTTTCGGCATTCCCTACGAATGGTTCATCGCGCTCGAGCAACCCGCGCTTTTCGTCACCAGTCCGCGCCTGCTAAGCGACACTACCTACCTCGACCGTTATGGATTTATTCCCAATACGAACTCCGAGAAACCGGATCTACCCATCGGCTTCGCTCACGGCACCCCGCTAGTGAATTCCGACGGTACGCCAAACGTCAATCCGCAAACAAAAGTCCAGCAACACTCGCTGGGACTCACCTGCGCCGCCTGCCACACCGGCCGTCTCTCCTACCAGAACACCACTATCCTTATCGACGGTGGTCCCGCGCTCACCAATCTCGCGGAGTTCCAGAAGGCTATGGCTCTTTCCCTGCTCTTCACAAAATATATCCCTTTCCGTTTCGATCGCTTCGCCGATCGCGTTCTCGGTCCAAGTGCCACCGAGCAAACGAAATCCGAGCTGCGCACGCAATTCGACGCCGTAGTTTCGCAGGCTCGCACCATCATCAGCCTCGAAAAGAAAAATCAGCCCCAGACCATCACGGAAGGTTACGCGCGTCTCGACGCCCTCAACCGCATCGGCAACATCGTCTTCTCCGTCGATCTCAACGAGCCCGCTAACTATGTCGGATACTCCGCGCCCGTTCACTTCCCACGTATCTGGCAAGCCTCTTGGTTCGAATGGGTGCAATACAACGGCTCCATCCAACAGCCCATGACCCGCAACGCCGGAGAAGCTCTCGGTGTCGGGGCTAAAGTAAATTTAACCGGCAGCAAGGATCAGCTTTTTTCGTCCACCGCCGCAATCAAGACAATTTTCGATCTCGAACAGCTCCTCTCCGGTCCGCCGCCAAATGCTCAAACCGGTTTTAATGGTCTCGCCTCTCCCAAGTGGCCATCCCAGATTTTGCCCCCCATCGACACCGATCTCGCCGCCAAAGGCGCTCCCCTATATAAATCTATTTGCCAGCCATGTCACATGGCTCCCGTGTCGGATCCGGAGTTCTGGACCGCCAAGCAGTGGCTGCCCGCAACTACACCGGGAGTGCCATCTCTTAACCTCGAGATGATTCCCATCGCGCACGTCGGTACCGATTCGGCCGAGGCTGAAGATATGAAGAATCGCCGTGTAGTAACTCCCGCCACTCTCGGAATCACCAGCAACGAGTTCGGACCGGCCCTCGGTCAGGTCGTCACGCGGATGGTCAACCACTGGTACAACATCCAACAACCACCAATTTCCGATGCCGTGCAGCAGCAAATGAACGGCTTCCGCCCAGATGGTCTCCGCGCCGAACTCTGCTACAAAGTTCGTCCACTCAACGGCATCTGGGCCACACCACCCTATCTTCACAACGGTTCCGTTCCTAATCTTTTCGCACTGCTCTCCCCCGTCAATGAACGTCCGACGACCTTTTACCTTGGCAATCGCGAATACGATCCCGTCAAAGTCGGGTATGTTACCGACGCATTGCCCGGCGGATTCCTATTCGACACTTCGCTCCGCGGCAACCACAATACCGGCCACGAATTTTCTGACGATGCGAAAAAACCAGGCGTAATCGGCCGCGCGTTAACTCCCGACGAGCGCCGCGCCATCATCGAATATCTCAAAACCTTATAAATTCCCTCGTGCCAGCAAGAAGCGTCACGAAACGCACCCGAGGATCACTACCTAACAATGGATCGCGATCTTAGGAGGGCAGCATGCATCTTTCTCGAACTTTGTCAGTTCGCAATCTCAAGCAGGCGTCGCTCGGAATACCACTAGCCATCGTTCTCGCCGCCGCGTGCCAAAAACCTTCCGAAGAAAAATCCGTCACTGGCCCCGCCTCAACGGTCGCCCAGATCCAACCCAACGCCCCGCTTTCCGCCAACGACGTCTCCTGGCTTTTCCCCACTCCCACCAAGGCCGCCGATTTCGCCAACCTTATCGCCGTCGCCGACGTCACCACGCCAAATCCCCAAGACCCTACCAAGCGCGACCCCATCTGGCCTGACGCCGTCTTCCAACAATTCCTCGCCATCGCCAACGGCCCGCAAGCGCAAGTCTCCGGCGGCACCAAAGCGCAAATTAGCCTTCCCACCGAAGCGCGCTCCGTCGACGCCTGGTTCATCGCCGGCATTCGCATTGACGCCGGCGCTCCCGGCCTCTCCAGCGATATCCACGCGCAATACGGTCAGCTCCCGGAAATTCGCCTCATCATCCAGCCCATCATCAAAAACCCCGATGGCTCTCCAAAGGTCCTGGACATCGCCGGCCACCTCATCTTCGACTTCATCACCGCAACTCCCGATCCTCCCGCGCAAGCCGACTGTTTTCCACGATTCGTCGCCGACATGAACGCCTTCACCCCAATCGTCACCGACGCCGCCGCCCTGCGTACCAAATTAAGCAACGGCCAACTCGGCCCCCACGCCATCTCCACCGTCGGTGTCCCTCTCGGCGTCCACCCCGGCCTCGCCGACCCCGCTAACGCCAACGCCGTCCGCAACGAAATGCTGGCCTTCCTCGAACGCCACATCTCCGCGCAGCGCCTCGGGTCCATGGCCATCGCCGGACTCCCCGCCGGAGCACCCGCGCCATGGATATTCCTCTCGCTTCTCGGCGATCACGCTGGCCATTTCGGCCCCGCGCACGGACCCACCCTCGACGGCAATCTGCAATTCGCGCAAATGTTAAACCCGGTCGGTGCCACTCCGCGCGTAGTCCCCGAACCGCACACCAACAATCTCAATCCCATCACCTGCAAGAACGCCGCCGTCTCCGCCACCAGCCTGCCGATCGCACAACGCAATGGCGTCGCCACCTCCGCCGCCTTCGCCACTCCCCCGCCCTCGCCCGATCAAGCCAAACAAATCCTCGACACTATCGCCGATCCCACAAAAAGCTTCTTCTTCAACACCGATTGCATCAGCTGCCACACCGAGACCCGCCGCACCATGGAACTCCTCAACGTAAGCGCCATCCCCGGCATCAATCCCGCCGCCCTTCCCAACGGCTCTTGGGACGTCCGCAACTTCGGCTGGGGCGAAGCTGGTAAAAGCGGCATGCAAGCCACGGTCACTCGCCGCACCGCCAACGAAACCTCCGCCGTCGTAACCTTCATCAATTCCCAACTGCTACCCAAGCAGCCGTAAAAAATCTCGCTCAATGCCGCTGGTAACAGTGCTATCCTCTCCGGCGCGGGCTCGCGTCCACAGCAACACCCAAGTCTCCGGGCCACCGGCCCGGTATGAGATCGCGCTGCGCCGGTCCAACACGTCACGGAGGATGAGAAATGCCAAAGCTACGGTACTTTGCAGTTGCTGCAATTCTGATGTTCTTCGCACTTTCGAATGGGGCTGCGCAGGAGCCCAAACCTTCCGTCCCCGCGCAGTATTCCGCCACCGCTTTCGGCCAGTCCGGACCAGCCGCGGGCAAATCTTTCGGCATGTCCGTCTACGTTGACGGCGTCTCTGCCCCCGGCGACATTGACGAGTTGATCGGAACGCTACAATCGAAAGGTCAAGATGGCCTCGTAAGCGCCATGGAGAAATTGAAGGACATCGGTCGCGTCGCCCCCACTGGCAGCGTCGGCACTGGTATGCGCGTCATTCTCATTCGTCCCGGCCCGAACGGCGGACAGCACATTGTCCTGGCCACCAATCGGCCCATCACCTTTAAAGAGTTGTACAACAGCACGCGCTCGCTGCAATACCCGATCGGCATCGTAGTGCTGGACGTCGACAAGGATGGCAAAGGCACCGGTTCTTTCGCGCCGGCATGCAAGGTCCGCTTCAACAAAAAGAAGCAACTCGAAATCGAGCACTACGGCCAAAAACCCTTCCGCCTCGCCAACGTCAGACGCGAAAAATAACTCTTCGCCCGTCCTTTTTCCGAGTTTTGTTTTTTCGGGGTCCCCTGCCCTCGGGTTTTTGAGGGTGGGGCTTGGCGTGTGGCAGTCCCTTAATCCGTGAAAAACCTTCCCGGGTGGCCTACCCTTTGCGGTTATTGCAAAGGGTGGGCCACTCCGCGCCTCCGACCAACGATCCGCCCAGCTTCTCTCACGTCCAAGGATCCATCTTCAAAAAGCCCTTCGCCTCTGTAGTAGTGACACCAGCTGCTCCAAGGCGTGTGGCAGTCCCTTAATCCGTGAAAAACCTTCCCGGGTGGCCTACCCTTTGCGGTTTTTGCAAAGGGTAGGCCACTCCGCGCCTCCGACCAACGATCCGCCCAGCTTCTCTCACGTCCAAGGATCCATCTTCAAAAGCCCTTCGCCTCTGTAGTAGTGACACCAGCTGCTCCAAGGCCAATCTCCCGGATGCTCCACCAACTTCGCTTTCAGCGGATTCGCATGCATGTAATGCAACTTCTCCGGAACCTTCGCGCCCGAGTAAATGTTCAGATCAAAGTACCGTCGCTGCCAGAAGCGCCGCAATCCATCGCCACCCGCCGGAAACGCCAAAGCCATCTGCCCCTTCGCCGCCCGCTTCTTGCCGCGCATCCGTCGCGAAACTCGCTGTTTGAATACTTGAATGACTTTCGCCGGCGTGCCGGGACCGCACTCACTGATCAGCAGGTGCATGTGTTCAGGCATAATCACGTAGCCAATCAGCGCAAACCCATACCGCGCGCGGACTTCGCGCAGCATCTGCACCGCCACATTCCTGGCACGCACGCTGCCCAGCAAAGCTCTGCGCTGATAGCAGCAAAATGTGATGAAATGCAGGTGGCCAAAACCAGTGATACGCTTCAGACCTTTAGGCATAGCGAGCGCCCCGAGCAGCCCACCCTTCGCACAACCCGCAAAGGGTAGGCCACCCAGGATGTCGTCTTATTATCACTTTAAGGTAATATCAGACAATGGATATTTTACGACCGACAAAAACAACCGTATGCATGCGCCACCCGCCGATTATTGTCCAGCTGCCTACTGGACCTAACGGCCAACCCCAGGATTTTGGCAAGCTTGCCCACGACAGTCGCGGCCCACATGGGCCCCATTGCATCAACGGGAACTGCACCGGCTGGGTGCCCTGTAAGAAGCAGTACGACGCAGCGAGACCGCTGGATTAACCGTGCCGAGCGGCTTCTCGCCGGATTGAGGGCTGCCCGGCAGTCCCTGACGTAAATGGTGATGAACGATGACGAAGAGTCTGACAAAACCCAAAGCGATACGAAGAGCTTTGGCGACGTTGACCGTACTCGTTACACTCATAGCTGCTGGTCTTGTGGCCTACTCCATCCATTTAGAGCACTCAGCGAAAGATCTCATCGATTCGGTGTGCCAAGTGCGCTCAAGAGAAGACGCGGAACGTGTGATAGAGTCTTGGCGCAAGAGATCAGGAGAGCGCTCTTGGCAGGAAAGTGACCACCCCGGTGGAGACCACGACTTTGATGCGCAGATCGATAATACGCCCGTTTGGCGACTGCATATCTCGGAGCCCACGATACTTACTGTGGGCTTTACGATGCGCGGCCCTGAACTACGATCTGTCGTTGTCATAATGACTACCGGAAGAGGACCAGCCCCTACGTCATCAGTTTGGGTCCAGGAATGGTTTCAGGCCGACAGCCCGAACCGCGTTCACGTGGTCGCTAAAGACAAGCCGTGGAAGGCGGCTGTTGATTTCCCCGCGGGAATAGCTGAAAACCAACGTCAGAAGGCTTTCGCACTCAATGCTAACTGCCTCATCCGACTGGGGGGATGTAAGAGCGCTGAGGAACTTCTCTCCGGTGTGTGGCAGCTTGACGCTGGCCCTGGTGGAGTTAGCTTTTGAATTCGGGTGGAGGGGCCGTTAGGGCTCTAACGTTACGTACGTTACGCAGCTATTCGTCGTCTGCCCGAAATACCCCAATATCTGCCAAGATTTTCATTTACAAATGAAATCTGCGCATGGCATTTTGGGCATGCGTTATATTCCGCCGGCCCTTTGTACCCACATTCGCACACTATATAAAATTCCTTCCGAATGATTTTATACGGCGACTTTGTACCTTCAATTGTGCGTAATCTTGCGCATACCTCACGCGATGTTCGAAGAGTTACGGATGGCCGTCCTGACCTGCCCCCTAGCTCTGCGCACGGAATCATACGACACCAAAACCTCCTGAACTCATGACTTTTGCCTTTGCTAGTTCTGCGAGTGGCGGCGCGCAGGGAGCCGTAGGCGACCGGAGCGCCGCCACTCGCAGTGCGAACGCGCGCGGCGTCACATACCCCAAACTGCTGTGCGGCCGCTCTTCGTTGTACTCCTCCTTCCAGGCACCAATCTTCGCCCGCGCCTCCCATAAATTCCCGAACCAGCTCGCATTCAAGCACTCGTCCCGCAGCTTCCCGTGGAAACTCTCCACATGCCCATTCTGCATCGGCCGTCCTGGCGCGATGTGCACCAAGTCGATCTTCCGCTCGATACACCACGCCAGAAAATGCCGGCTCGTAAATTCCGGCCCGTTGTCGCAGCGCAGCGCTTCCGGCGCTCCCCGCTCCGCCACGATCCGCTCCAGCTCCCGCGTCACCCGGCGGCTCGCAAAACTCGTGTCCACTTGCAAAACCAAACATTCCCGCGTGTACACATCGATCACGCTCAGCACGCGAAATTTCCTCCCGCTCTCCGCCGCGTCATGCACAAAATCCAACGCCCATTCCTGGTTCGCTCCCGTCACCGCCGCGCGCGCCACGCCCGCGCGCAGCAACCGTTTCCGCTTCTTCCGCCGCAGTGGCAACCCCGCTTCCCGATACACCCGATACACCTTCTTATGGTTCACGTGCAGGCCCTGTTCCTCTAGCTTCAACTGCAGCCGCCGGTATCCCCAGCGCGGCTTCTCGCGTGCCGCGGCCACCAGCCGCTCGCGCAGCACAGCATCGTTCCTCCGGCTCGCATACCGGCAACTCGACTCCGCCACGCTCAGCAGCTCGCAGACCCGTCGCTGGCTCACCAAAAACTTTCCCCACAGCCAGTGCACTTCCTCCCGCCGCTCTACGAGCTCCATCCGTTTTTTTCAATTACCGCTTTCAACATGTCCTTATCCAAACTCAGATCCGCCACCAGTTTCTTCAACCGTCCGTTTTCATCCTCCAACTGCCGCAAGCGCTGCGCTTCGCCCACCGTCATCCCTCCGTATTTGGCTTTCCACGAGTACACCGTGTGCTTCGATACACCCAACTCCCGCCCCACCTCCGCCGCGCTCCGCCCCGCTTCCATCTGTTTCAACGCCCCAATCATTTCCACTTCGCTATACTTCCTCTTGCTCATGCCTCCTCCTCTCCAAAAAACGCCAAAATCATATATCGTTGTGCGCGGATTTTGGGGGGCAGGTCAGCACCATCACTATAATCGTCGCGGATTAGAAGGTTGCACGACCTTAAGATTGGGAAAATCATAACCACTACTAATAGAGAGAGGACGGGCCGTCTCTAAGCCCACCTCTCAGCATCGGACTCTTTGAGTCATCACGGCGCCAGCCGCACCGCAAACTCAATTTTCAGTTCGTCCTTAACCCTGATGCCCGCTTTTCCCGGAGGCGTAATTCCAAAGTCCGTCAGCTTCACGGTAGCCTCGCCGGTGTACTGCCCATCCTTCAATGTCACCGACACCGCGACCGGCCGCGTCTGCCCTCGCAACGTCAGATTCCCCTGCAGCGTCCACTTCCCTTGACCCGCAGACTCCGCGCCGCTGGACTTGTACACAATCTCCTGATGCTGCTCGCTATCCAGCACTTCCGGCCCCAGCATCGTCTTCTGCACGTCCGCGCGATCTTTCTCGGACTCGTCCTTATCGATCACCCGCAACTCCCGCGCGTCCACATGTATCTCTACCGCGGGATGCGCGCCCGTGTCCGCCGTCCCGCTGTGAATCGGCGCCGTCACCTCATGCTCGTGCCCCAGCGCGGAAAATGTGCCCGTCTTGCCCACATGGATGGTCAACGTGGATTTCTGTGTATCGACGTTACGCTGTTGTGCCTGCACGCCCAGCGCGCACATCAGGCTCGCACCCATCAGAAACACGATCCGTCTCATCGCTTCACCTCAAATCAATTTACAGGAACATCCTGTGCCTGCCGTGAGCATAGCGCAGCACGGCGCAGTCCCTGTCATAAGGCTGTCTCCAGATTGTCAACGCACCGAAAACCAGCGGGCGGGCTCGACCTTTATGCCAAATCATTCGAACAGACAGCACATTCGCTAACTGACGTCACTTCCTAGCCCTAACCCCCACATCGTTCGAACGCTGTACCTAACAGTTATCTATTTACAAGATTATTTTACCGCGCTATCATGAGCAATGTCGCGTCCTCTCGCCACCTCCAAGCTCGGCTCTCCGCCTCTCACCCCAAGCTCATTCGCCATCCTTCGACCAATTGCTATCCAGCGAGACTCAGCCGCCCACTCGCTCCGTCTTTACTTCATTACCTCATTACTCCGCACTTCCATCTCGATCCAAAAACACGACCCTTTATTTTCAACAGCTTGCGCACTCTTTTTAATTCGCAATTCTGTCTATCCCTATTGTTTTGTGACAGCTGCGCACTCTTTGGTAAAAACACCGGGGGTGGGGCATCCAACCACCTGCCAAATCTCCGCACCCGTAACTCTCATGGAATCTGACTCTTTCAAAGACTCCGCTTCTAAACCCTTTGGAATCTATCTCTTTCGCAATAGCGGTGGGGGTAGGGGCATAGCCGCTTCTTCAGCGCAGCTTCTTCAGATCAAACGTGGCGGAGATAGTCTTCCCGCCGGGCGTCACCACCTCGATCACCGTTTCCTGCGAGGCCACGTCCTTGGCGTCGAACTCTATCCACACCGCCGCGCCATCCAGCACTGCGGGCGTGCCCTTGGTCGCCGTCGAGTAAATCGGCTTGTCGTGCAGCGCTTTGGACGGGATATTCTTCCCGTTCTGCTTGAAGTAAAACTGAAAGCTCTGCCAGAAATTCTCCGGACGCAGATCGGTTTTGGCCTGCGCTTCGGTCGTGGGCGTTGCGGCACTGGATTTCGCGGCATCGGGCGTCGCTGCATCTGGCTTCGCAGCACCGGGTTTCGCGGTATCGGACTTTGTCGCATCGCCGCTAGGCATGCCGCTCGCCGGCACACTCGAGCCCGTATTCGTCTCCTTGGCGGTAGCCTCAGCGATGTCCTTCCCGTTGTCGTTGGCCGCCTGCGGATACACCGACGGCAGCATCAACGTCACGTTCACCAGCAGCGTGTTCCCCACCTGCCGATATTTCTGCGCCGCCTGCTCTTCCGTGTAACCCGCGGTATTTTTCCGCGACTCCTCCACCACCTGCGCGAACGGCGTCAAAATCTCAATCTCCGCGACGTGCAAATCGCTGCTCGCTTCCGTCATCTGTTTGATGTACGGCGCAAAAAAATCCCCGGTGCTTTTGTCGTTGCGCTGCCCCAGCACGTACGCATCGTGCACGGCCTTGGCGTCCAGCGGCGTTTGATACGCGTCCACTGGCATCGCCAAGCTCAGCATCACAGCTGCGGTTACCGCAACGCCGCGCACGAACGTGGAACTCCGCTGCTTAGTTTTCGTAGTCACGTCAAAAACAGCTCCAGCCACCAGGTAAAGACATACTTCCAATTGGATGCCGCGCTGCCACTTTCGAGGCGTTTCGTGAATCCAACTGAAGGCAAATTGTCGCAGTCCAGTGAAACACGCCCAACCCCAGGAGCTGAGCTCCAAGGAGAATGTCTTGCACAATTTTTGGGGCGACACGCGCTCGTTGTTAATATCCGGAATCATCCTGGCAGGCGCCGTGGCCGTGGCGCTGCTCGCGCACTACGTGCTCTTTCAAATCGTCGAACGCCTGGCACGCCGCAAGGGCGACCGCGCGGATCAATTCTTCGTCAAGCGTTCCAAATCCCCAGCGCATCTTATCTTGCCGTTGCTCGCCCTGGAACTAGCGGTTCCCTTCGCACCGCTGCCCGCCGACCTGAAAAACATTCTGCAACATATTCTTGGTCTGGGCGTAATCGCCAGCATCGGCTGGGGCGCCATAATTGTGGTGCAGTTGCTCAGCGACATGGTTTTTGCGCGCTACACCATCGACGTGGACGACAATTTAACCGCGCGTCGCATCCGTACGCAAACGCAAGTGTTGCAGCGCACCGTCGTGGTGGTCGTAACGGTGTTCACCGCCGCGATCATGCTGATGACTTTCCCCGCTGTCCGCCATATCGGCACCAGCTTGCTGGCTTCTGCCGGACTCGCCGGACTCATCGTTGGTATGGCCGCGCGCAGCACGCTCACTAACGTGATCGCCGGCGTGCAAGTGGCGCTCTCGCAGCCCATTCGTATCGACGACGCCGTGGTGGTCGAAGGCCAGTGGGGCTGGATCGAAGAGATCGACGCCAGCTACGTCGTGGTCCGCATCTGGGATTTGCGGCGACTCATCGTGCCGCTCAGCTACTTCATCGAAAAGCCGTTCGAGAATTGGACGCGCACGCGCGCCGATTTGCTGGGCACAGTAATGATCTATACGGACTTTACCGCGCCAGTCGAAGAGATTCGCAAGGAACTTCTGCGCATTTTGCAATCGACACAATTGTGGGACGGCAAAACGTGGGGTCTGCAAGTCACCGACGCCACGGCAAGCGCCATGCAACTACGCGCGCTGATGAGCGCAAGAAATGGACCAACCGCATTCGATCTGCGCTGCTACGTACGGGAAAACCTCATCAAGTTCGTGCAAGAAAAGTTTCCCAGTTCCCTGCCCCAGGTGCGCAATCAAAACACCGGCACACCATCGCAATTCACGGCCCTGCACGATAAAGCGGCCGCAGCGTCGCAGCAATGAATCAAAAACGATGGGGAGCAAAGCGAAGGGAGGACTCGATGCCGTGCAAGGAAAGACTGAAATCGCAATACCCGGTAGCAAGCGGATGCCAAGCGAGGCGCGCAAGTCGATGCACGAAAATTCAATTCACGAAGAGGAGTGGCTCCATGGCGAGCGATGGAATGATTCCGCCAAAGCGATTGTCGTAAATAAAATATTCGCCGGGATTAATGTATTCAAGACGCTTCAACTGCACTCGGGCTTCGTCCATGCCGTCGACCGCGCGAACCCAAATCATTTGCCCGTCCGGCAGTCTCTTGAAAATATCCACTTTGCGTTTCATCGCCGTCTCCCGGGCCTTGGGTCGCCACTAACTACACTCCTTACTAGGGCAGGCGGCGTGCCAATGTTCCGGAAACTCGCAACTCCAGCGTTCACAGCAAGAAGCAGGCTATCGACGTTGGATTTGCGCGTGTCGCAGCGCCCTCATACCTGCCGTATTTACCGCCGCGCCGCTGTTTTTTCCCGGTCCAGTACTGGTCCCTACAGCAAACGCTGCAGAGGGTCCGTCGCGCTTTTTGGCGTTCAAAAAAACGCGGCGCGTCCGCGCGCTGTGCCAATCAGAAACACTGGTTTGGCGCTCGCCGTGCTCCGTTTCTTATTGCGGGACGCGCCTGTCCGACGCAATGCCGACGCCAAATAACATGGACCGCTTCCTGGCCCGCCAGCCAATACTCACTTCAGAAAAACACATTTTCGGATACGAAATCTTGAGTCGATTAGGTCCAGAAAACTATTTTCGACCGCCGGAAGGCGAAGCTATTCACGTGAACGCCATGGACGAACTTTTCCTGATGGGTTTGAAGCAAATGACCAACGGACTTCCGGCGTTCGTAAACTGCTCGCGGGAGTTTCTGTTGCGCGACTATCTGGAACTGCTGCCGCGTGAATTCGTGGTGGGAGAGATTCTGGAGACGGTGAAACCGCAAGAGGATATCGTCGCGGCGTGCCGGCGCATGAAGGATAAGGGTTACCGCATGGCGCTGGACGACTATCAGGACAGCCCGGAAATGGAGCGCCTGGTGGATCTGGCGGACTTCATAAAGATTGATTTTCTGGCCACCAGTCTGGGCGAACAAGCTCGGCTGGGAGAAATTCCAGCGGCTGAAAATTCCGTTGGTGGCGGAAAAAGTGGAAACACTGGAACAGTTTCAGCGCGGGATTCAGATGGGCTACGAATTATTTCAGGGATATTTTTTCTGCCGCCCGCAGATGGTGGAACGGCGGGGGATGGCGGCAAACAAGCTGATCTATCTGCGGCTGATCGAGACGCTGGCGCGGCCCAACTTTGACATGCGCACGGTCATCGGCATGCTGAAGCAGGAAATGTCACTGAGTTACCGGCTGATGCGGTATCTAAATTCTCCGGCGTTTTCCATGTGCGTGGAAGTGCATTCCATTCCGCACGCATTGTCGTTGCTGGGAGAAAACGCCACGCGAAAATGGCTGTCGCTGGTGTGCTTATCTTCGCTCGGGGGAGATGAATCTTTCGAGACCATCAAGATAGCGCTGATTCGAGCGCGATTCTGCGAATTGTTGGCAGAAAAGACGGGCATGCAGGCGAACAGTGAAGATTTATTTCTAGTGGGACTGCTTTCGGTGATCGATGCGTTGCTGGGCATGCCCATGAAAGAGGTATTGGCGATTATGCCGCTGGCGAAAGACGTGACCAGCGCGTGATTGGGCGGACGAGCCGGCTGCGCCCCATTTTCGATGTGGTGCTGGACTACGAGTCCGGAACCTGGGAACAGCTGATCGAATCCGCCAGAACCATTCGTATCAATGAGAAGTCGATCCCGGAACTGTACTTGCGCGCGGTGACTTGGGTGGATGGAATTTTCGATCCGCTGCAGGGAACCTTGAGCGCTTGAAGGAAGGATTGGAGTCATCCAACATGTCTAATATTGAATTCAGAGTGCGGCAAAAAGCTCATCCAATTTCGCGAATGGTGTATATTCTTGGCGCGTTCGGGAGAATTATGCGGCCAACACACTTGCGAACTACCTGTATTGCGTTGCTCTCCATTTTTCTATTTTCCTGCGCGGCCAAAAAAGCGCCGGAGCGGCTGACGGTAATTGCGCCGGCGAATTTCTCTGGCACGATCGAGATCACTGCGTGCGATGCAAAATCTTTGGCGGACCGGATAACGATCGA
>CAWIQN010000008.1:0-252062 GCA_963838265.1 uncultured Acidobacteriota bacterium | reverse complement strand
TCCAGGCTGTGGTGCATGCTGGCCATCCGCCACCGCCCGTCGGACTTCCTGCACATCGCCATCCCTTTTCCGCGCAGCAATCCTCGCACGGATTCAATCGTAAACTCGTATTCGTACCACATCGCTTCGCCCACAGGATGAAACGCCATCTCGCTGATCTCCAGCTTCTCGCTGTCGGCGTCTGGCTAATAACGTTCGCGAAAATATCCCGTCACCTGCTCCCGCCCATACCGTTCCGCCTGGTCCGTGAACAGCACAATCTTCGGATCCAAACCTCCCCAAACGTCTGCTCATCCGATTCGTTGAAGGCTGTCACGCAACCGTGCATCGCCGTCAGCATCTCCTCGCCAAGTTTTGCCGCGCGCTCGTCATCCAGCGTGCGCACATGCAGCGTCTGTTTCTTCAGGTCGATCGTAATGCCCAGCTTCGCAATCAAATCCAGCCCCAAGATTCCGTCGATCTTGTGCCCGCAGGCGTCCCCGATCGCATCCAGGTCCACGGCCGGCAGCTTCTGCCCAATCAATTTCGCGCTCCCCACGGTCAATTCCCCCAACGTCACTTCCTTCGCGCTGGTGGCCAGCGTTCCGCTCCACGAGGTGATTTGTATATCGCGCGTCCGCACTCCGGTGAACGACTTCAGATTCAGAATCGAGGCCGCCGCCGTATCCAGCAAAAACGTGGCATGTTTTCCCGCCACCAGGACGTTGATAATCGGCAGCACATCGCACCGCTCCAGCGGAATCTCCTGCGCGCGTAGGCAACATGGCGCCGCCGCAAGAGCGACTGCCGCGAAAAGGATTGCCATTTTCAATGGAAGGGAAAGGAGCGCACGTGGGCCATGATAGTTTCTCCGTGCCCGGCAGCTTAACATAGAAAACGAACGTTCGTTCTATTTATTTTGTGTTACAATCCTGTTCATGCCGCTCGTCGCCCGTGCCTCCCGTTCTGCTCCTCCCTCTCGCCAGCCCCGCGGTCTCCGCACCCGCAAAGCCATTTTGCTCCGCGCCGTCCATCTCGCCTCCCTCGAAGGCCTTGAGGGCCTCACCGTCGGCCGCCTCGCCACGATCTAAAAATGAGCAAGAGTGGTCTCTTCGCCCACTTCGGTTCCAAGGAAGATTTGCAACTCGCCACTGTGGAAGCTGCTCGCCAATTCTTCATCGATAGAATCAGCCGTCCCGCAATGAGCGCGCCTCGGGGCATGCCCCGTCTCTGGCATCTATTGAAAGCTGGCTGCGCCACGTCGAAAGCAAGCTCTTCGCCGGTGGTTGTTTTTTCACCGCCGCTTCGTTTGAGTTTGACGGCCGCACCGGACCCGTGCGCGACCGCATCGTCGAAATCATGCGCGAATGGATGGCCACCCTGGATCGCGCCGTTGTCGAAGCGCAGAAAGCCGGCCACATCGATCCGCGCACCAATGCCACGTTACTGGCGTACGAGGTGCAAGCCCTGGGCCTGGGCGCCCACTGGTCATGTCAACTCCTCGACGACCCCGCCGCCTACACCCGCGCCCTGGCCGTAATCAGAGTGCGCCTCGCGAGCGTGGCAACTCCCGCATCCCCGCCCCTGCCCGCCGTCCGCTCGAACTATCCTTCGAGCCGCCCCACCAAATCTAAGTAGCGTCGTCACCGCTTTCGCAAGTGCCTGCGGCACTTGCCTCTGTCGACGTTATCGCCGTCGTCGATTCTCTCGTTGCTGTTGCGGTTGCCGCCGTAGCTGTTTTGGTTGCAGTCAGTCTCTTGTCGCCGCCGTCGCAGTGCTCGCAGATTCTCTTTAACCACACCAAACCAGCGCCGGAGGCGCGGCACAATTTAGCCCAGGCCGTAAGGCCTGGGTACGGTCGCGCCACAACGCGAGAGCGCCGGAGGCGCGACACAACAGCCGGGACGTCGATCGCAAATGTTGCACTCGAAGAATTTTTCGCGAATCGAGAAGTATTTTTTGATCGACCAAGATAACTACCGAAAGGAAAGAACTACCGAACCGAGGAAACTTCAACACCCTTGCGCGGATATTTCGTAGCCACATAATTATCGACCAGCGCCTGAAACGCCACTGCCAACTCATCGTACGTGCCTTCCAGCGTCACATCCTTCTTCCCATCAATATAAACCGGACACCGCGGCGCCTCGCCCGTCCCCGGCAAACTTATCCCAATACTCGCCGCCTTCGATTCCCCCGGACCATTCACGATGCAGCCCATCACCGCCAGCGTCATCGTCTCCACGCCGTCATACTGCGTCTTCCACGCGGGCATCATCTCGCGAATATAATTCTGCGTGAGCTCCGCCAATTCCTGAAACGTTGAACTGGTCGTCCGCCCGCAACCCGGGCACGCCGTAACGCTCGGCGAAACGCCCGCAGCGCCAGCGATTGCAAAACTTCGCACGCGGCATAAACTTCTTCGCGCCGGTCCCCGCCCGGCTTCGGCGTCAACGAAATCCGAATCGTATCGCCAATCCCGTCGTACAGCAGCACTCCCAGCGCTGCCGCCGACCAGATCTGCCCCTTCATGCCCATCCCAGCTTCCGTCAATCCCAGATGCAGCGGCTGCTCCGTCTTCGCGGAAAGATCGCGATACACGGTAATCAAATCGCGCGGCCGCGACGTCTTGCACGAAATAATAATCTGATCGTTGCGCAATCCGCTTTCCAGTGCCAGCTCCGTCGACTGCAGCGCCGAAAGCACCATACACTGATTAATAATTTCCTCGGACTCAAATCCCAAATTCTTATCCGTGTTTTCCTGCATCTTGCTCATCACCAACTCTTGATTGAGCGACCCGCCGTTCACCCCGATGCGCACCGGCTTGCCGTGCTCCACCGCCACTTTGCAAATGGTGGAAAATTGCTCGTCGCGCCGCTGCCCCGCGCCCACATTTCCCGGATTGATGCGGTATTTATCCAGCGCCGCCGCGCACTCCGGATATTTTTTCAGCAGCACGTGCCCGTTGTAATGAAAATCTCCAATGATCGGCACCTTGCAGCCCGCATCCAGGAGCCGTTTCTTGATCACCGGAACGGCCGCCGCCGCCTCCGGAACATTCACCGTCCAGCGCACCAACTCCGACCCCGCCTCCGCCAGTTCCAAAGTTTGCTGCAGCGTGGACTCCACGTCCGCCGTGTCTGTGTTCGTCATCGACTGCACCACAATCGGCGCGCCGCCGCCCACACGCACGTGTCCCACCGCGACGCCATAGGTCTTCCGGCGCGGGTGTTTCGCTGCGGCAGCGTCAAATCCATCAATTTGCGTAAGCATTCTCTTCAATTCTAACGCGAATCGCCCGCTCCGTGAAATCCCGGCAGCACCGAATTTCATCTGTGCTGCGCTCATGCCTCCGCATACTAAGATTCCGTCTCAGCAGCTTTGCGGCCGCGCTCTCTGAACCCGCATCGCCATAGTATTCTGAGACCGCCTTTTTCAAACGTCCCATCTGCGAGTGCACGCACCTGCGTAAACGGAATTGAAAACAAATGACCGCGTCAACGCCCACTTCGCCTGCTTCGAACCTCGGCCGTCATCTGTTTGGCGCGGCGTCATTCGCCTCCGGCCTCATCACCCTGGCCTGGCACGACTACAACGACTCGCCTCAACTTCGTTACATCGTCTACGCCGCATCCGCGGCCCTGATCTTCGGCGGCTCTGCGATTCACTTCCGTCGCACCGCGAAAACAGGCGCAGTCATCCTTGTCGCGGCGTATTTCGTCTTCGCTCTACTGTGCGTGCCAGGAATCGTCGCCGCACCGCGGATCTACAATAGCTGGGGCAACTTCTTCGAGCAGTTCTCTCTCCTGACCGGCGCGGTGCTCGTTTCTGCGCGCTGGTCATCTGCATTGTCACCTGAAACGCTGAGTCGCATCGGCCGCATTCTTTTGGGCCTCTGTGCCATTTCCTTTGCCCTCGAGCAGGCGTTTTATCTCCAAGCTACTGCCACTCTTGTTCCCCGGTGGCTTCCGCCAAGTCAGATGTTCTGGGCGGTAGCGACCACCGTTTTGTTCGCGCTCGCGGCCCTGGCTATTCTTACCAATCGCATGCCGCTTCTCGCCACACGTCTCCTGACCTTGATGCTCGTGAGCTTTGGGCTACTCGTGTGGTTCCCGGTGCTTCTTGCGGATCCCCACACCCATTCGAATTGGAGTGAAACCGCCGAGACCTTCGCGATTGCCGGAGCAACATGGATACTCGCCGATCTCCTCGGCGACTATCGGCTCAACCACCATCACCCGCAATAACGTGAGGTGCGGCTCACGTCAGGTATTCCGCTCCAGATCAGATCCATCAGATGGGTCAGCGTTCAGTGTTAACAGGTAAGCGTGAAACACCTGGGCTCCAGTTCGCGTATATAACTCATAGAACGACCTGCATCGTGCCCTATTCACCCATCCTCGTCCTTCATATCTGTGCTGGGACAGTCGGCTTGCTCTCCGGCACTGCCGCAATGTTCTTCCGCAAAGGTTCCCCGCGCCATGTCCAGGCCGGAAAGGTGTTTGTAGCATCGATGCTGATCATGGCTCTCGGCGCGGTGTATTTGGGAATTGTGAAAAATCAACCAGCCAATGTCAGCGGCGGAATCATCACCTTCTACCTCATTGGAACAGGGTGGCTCACGGCAAGGCGCAGGGAGGGTGAAGTGAGCCGTATGGACTGGGTTGCCCTCCTTATCCCTCTAACACTCGGTAGCCTAACCTGGGTCAATGGTATTGCAGTCCTTCGCAGCGGGGCGACTTCACAAAATGGCGTCCCCGTTGGAATGAGTTTTTTCATGGGTTCCATTTGTCTGCTTGCGGCTGTGGGCGACGTTCGCATGCTCCTGCGCGGCGGCGTTTTTGGCGTAACGCGCATCGCTCGGCATCTCTGGCGGATGTGCTTCGGGTTGTTCATCGCATCTGGTTCATTTTTCATGGGACCCTCGAACCGCCCACTGCGATTGCTCTCGGCTGTGGGGATCGGGCAACACCTTCCCCCGGCGCTATTTAGCACCGGCCTGTATTTATTCCTCACCATACTTCCACTGCTTTTGCTGATTTTCTGGCTGGTGCGCGTTCGCTTCTCAAATGCATTCAAAGGAAAGCCGATGCCGCCCAGCGCCGATGTTTACTCCCTACCGACCTAGCCAACGGACTGCCGCGCCAATTAGAACCCTGGAGCTGGTCTTTGTGACAGGCGGCTGCCGGCGTCGCCGGTGCGGGCCTCGACGACGATGGAAATTTCTGTGAAGGTGGCGGCGGAGATTATGCAGGACTCAGCGTCGCCGATGATGCGGGCGAAGAGCGGGGCTTCGGGCTCGTTGAAGAGGATGGCGAGGACGGCGGAAGTGTCGAGAATCATTTTGGCAAGCCGTGGTCGTCGTAGAGGAGATCGGCGTGGTCGATGGCGGGGCCTTTTAGGTGGCTGGCGCAGTCGCGGTCGATGGCGAGGAGTTCGGCGGCGCGGGTTTCGGTTTTGCGGGATATGCGGAGGCGGGCGAGGCGCTCGCGAAGGGCGATGGTGACGGCGCGGGTCATGGATTCACCGGTTTCGTCGGCCAGGGCTTGGGCGAGTTTGTGAGCTTCGGTGTCTTTGATGTTGAGAGTCATGGAGGCTCGTGATTCTGCCACGGTAGAATGATTTCTACCTGTCTTTATTCTAACTGTGGGACGCCTTCTTTCGCGCCGCGGGAATCGTCGTTGAGTCGGTGACTGAAGATCAAGCCCGCGCCGCTGCTCAAGCCTGGTCCAAATTTGGCAAAGGCCGCCACCCCGCCAGCCTTAATTTCGGCGATTGCTTCTCCTACGCCCTGGCCAAAATCGCCGCCGAACCTCTCCTCTTCAAAGGCGCCGACTCCGCCACACCGACATCCTCCCAGCGCAGTAGGCCCCCTAGTCGTTGGGATTGCTCAGCCAGTTCGTCGAGCTCTCAAGTGTGACGAATCCAGGCGACGCATTGTTGCCAGAACCCCAGGCGGGACAAAGGAAGCACCGTGAAAACTTCGGCAGCGATCATCGCATAAGCAATGGCCGTGCTCCGATGAACGCGCCGGCTTGTCCACAGGTCATACCCGACAACCAGCAGCGGAAGCCCTAGGATCATGGCCAGCGTGCCGATGATGGTGTGAGGAATTGGCAAACGGTCGATGGCGGGGCCCATGATGGCCATAGTGCCGAGGATCATGAGCCGCTTATGCGAAGCGCCATTCCGCCGCACCAGCAGGCCCCACGCCGTAAGCACCACGAAGAGCGCCAGGTTCTCTAAGTCGCCCACCAGCAGAAGCTCCGGGGGAAAATCCGTGCCGTTGCGGCGGATCGAGTCAAACAGTGTAAGAACACCGAAGAGAATCATTAACGGCGGCAGGATTACGCCGCAGATACCCAGCCTCATATGCCATTTCACTTTGCCTATGGCTACCAATGACGTCTGAATGACCAGGAAAAAGATCCACGAAACGAAAATGGCGCCATGGATATGCACCAGCGTATTGGGCAACTTGGCGCGCAGCATGCCCGCGAAAAAGTAGCTCTGCCCGAAGCCAAGCACCACCACGCCGAGAATGACTAGCGCCATCGCGGGAAAAAATATGTCGTCGGCGCGCACCTTCTGCGGCGACGCGATTGCCGTGGCCATGAACTAGTGGCCCTGCTCGAGCTGGCGCTTAGCGGAGGTCATGATGGCGGCGAAATTAGCATGGATTCGACGCGATAAGGAAAAAAAGGCGCCCGGCCGATAGCTCGAGCACGTCGCGGTTCAAGCCCAGAGTGGGCGGCAGACCTTAGCCTAGCGCGCAAGCGCGGGGTGTGCGACCGCACCACAACACCCTACGGAGCGCCACAGGCGCGGCGCATCTTCCATACCTACGCGCACAAGGTGATCTTTGTTGTTGACGGGATTTCAATACGCACGTCCGCTCACCCACCTCTACAGGATTTGCCGTATTCCCGCTCGCCGTGAAGAAATCCAAAATATTTCTGCGTAACATAGAACCCTCTTCACGGGAGCGCGGACCAAGAAACCGCGCTCCTTTTTTCTTGCCATGGCAAGAAACCTTTTCCTTCGCCACACATCTAGGCCCTCATGCCCGTATTTTACAAAATCGATAAGCCGCACAAGGTCGTGATGACTACGGCTTCAGATATCTTTAACCTGGACGCTGCGCTTGCGCATCAGGACCTGCTGCTGAAAGACCCTGATTTCGACCCGGTTTATTGCCAGCTGCTAGACCTTGCGCACGTCACCAAGGTGGACTTTAGTGCGGATGATGTGCGGCAGATTTCCAGACGCTCCGTCTTCTGGCCCTGTTCTCGCCGAGCAATACTCGTGCACGACGATTTACTGTTCGGGCTTGCGACGCTTTTTGAGTTGCTGCGTGAAAATGCAGGCGAGAGAGGCGTTAGGGTCTTTCGAAGACTCAACGACGCCCTGGATTGGATTGTTGAAGGAAACGCCTGCGACTGAGGCACTTCTCCGCCGCGCCAGCTGCTTCGTAACTTTTGCCAATAGCCAGCGTATCCACCCGTGTTCAAGATATTGGCAGCGACGCCGCTTCGCTGTCAGAGCGGCCACATAGCCGGGACGTGTCGGTCATTGCGTGACCCGCCGCGTTCCGGCTCCCTAAGCGCGGCCGAAAACTTTTCCAGTTACGACGTTCAACTCGTAGCACATCGCTCCAGAGAGTGGTGTGGGAACCCAGCTGGGGCGTTCTAGACGCGTGACTCTAGGGCGTTCCGGCCTTTGCCGGTCTGTAGTCCTTGCATTTGCAATTCATAAAATTACACGGGCGGACGATCTTGCCGCCAACGCTT
Source organism: uncultured Acidobacteriota bacterium (assembly GCA_963838265.1). GTDB lineage: Bacteria > Acidobacteriota > Terriglobia > Acidiferrales > UBA7541 > Acidiferrum. Next base: position 244,290 of record CAWIQN010000008.1, on the reverse strand, counting down.
TTGTTGTGATGCATTCCGACGCCGTGCGTGCACTTGCAAGGCTGTTTGCGGCGGTTGGTGGTCATTGCGGGATTTTAGCACTGCCTCGCTCGGGCCCGGCAGCGAATGGTTATAGCGAACGCATTTTCATATATCGCAAGAAGTCCGGGAAGAGCATTAAGGCTGCAATGAGGCTGCCAACCACGAATATTCCCAGCACCACCATCCCGAAAATCGCCATCGCATGCATCACTGTTAAACCTCACCTTGCTCTTCGGCGTCTCAAAAGCCGTCCACCATCAAACTCTGGTGCCTCGCGACAAGTGACTGATCATCGTGAAGACGAAAATAATCAGAAAAACCAGACATAGAATCTTTGCGACTCCGGCTGCAGCGAACGCCACACTGCCAAAACCAAGCATTCCGGCGAAGATTGCGAGACCCAGAGCAACGAGCGCGTAATAAAGCATATTCCCTCCTGCTTTCTGAAGGGACGCGGGAAACTGCGCCGATTCAGAGACTACGTCCTTATGATTGCGCGGAGCGGTTAGCACGTCCATCCGGGGATTACAGTACAAGACGGGGAAATGTCTTGAACTATCTGGCGGCGTCAATCTTGGTTGCGACTCCACGGGTAGCGGCCCGGTCCGGCAGCCGTTGCCCGGTGACGCTTAAATTGTTGTTACGAGGAGAGCGTGGGCCGCGTGTTGTAGATCACCGTACGCTCGCGTAAGTTTTTCCACTAACACTTCCTTCTGACCGCCGCCACGCGTTTCGTCTTCGTTCAATTCAATCAGAATCCTATCCACGGTCCTGATTCTCTCCATCGTTAAGAAGAATGCGTCCGCCATTCTCTTGCCCCAGAAGCGCTGCATCCACGAAAGGTATACGTACTCCTTTCGGGAAATCTGATTCATGACTTCGTTGCATTCAATGGCAATCCCGCCTTTATCCTCATCACTAGCCCAACTGCTTCCCAAAGACACTTTAATAATACGGTCAATGATAAATACGAAATGGCTAATACCCTCGGCCATTTCCTCGTAATACTTTGTGCGAAGGTCAGCGCGATTCACCGCGAACTTAACGGATTCTACGAGCCGTCCTGAAAACACACCAAACAGCGCAAGCACCACACCAACAAACCACGTGGCCGCTTGGTCCGCCAGTGAGTTCGAGATATGTGCCAGCCATTGCGGCATATAGTCCTGCTTTGCATTTCAGTTCTTGGGTTTAGCTAATCTGGTCGGGATGTTATCACGACCGCCACTAGCGTGGTATCGTACGGGCGCGGCACCCAGCCGACGAGGGCGACATGAAGACGATGATGCGAATGATGTTGGTGCTCGTGTTAATTCCGTCGCCGGGGCTGAAATCGGATGGCGTCCCCCAATCCTCGCAAGAACAGAGCCAAGTCGTGTCGGATGGTCTTGACCGGCCTGATTTGTTAGTCCAGGAGAAGTGAGAGTTTTTATATCACAGCCATGGGCTGTGAAGATGGATTTACTTCCCAGGGGCTACAGGCCGCCGGGGCAGGCGGCCTGTAGCCGAGTGCCGAGTGCGGGCGCTTCGTGTTGTATTCCACGCGCCAGTTCTCGATCACGATCTGTGCCTCCTTCAACGAGTAGAAAATTTCCCCGTTCAAGCATTCATCCCGCAGTTTTCCGTTGAAGCTCTCGCAGTAGCCGTTCTCCCAAGGACTTCCCGGCTCGATGTACAGCGTCCCGGTGCCCACTTTGCCCAGCCATGCCCGCAGCTCCTTCGCCACGAACTCCGGACCATTGTCCGAACGAATGTTTTCCGGTATTCCGCGGAACAGCATCACGTCCGCAAGTGCTTCAATCACTTCGTACCTCCCAAGCCTTCTGGCCACACGGATCGCCAGGCACTCCCGGGTGTATTCGTCGATCAGCGTCAGCATCCGCAGCATTCTGCCGTCGTGCGTCATCGCACTCACGAAGTCGTAACTCCACACATGCTTCGCCCGCTCTGGTCGCAGCCGCACGCACGATCCATCGTTCAGCCACAACCTCCTACGGGGCCGCTGTTTCTGCGGTACTTTCAGCCCCTCACGACGCCAGATGCGCTGCACCCGATCCTTGCCTACCTGCCAGCCAGCACGTTGCAGCAGCGCCGTGATCCGCCGGTAGCCGTAGCGCCCGTAGGCACTGGCCAGTGCCACGATCGCTGCGGTCAACGCATCTTCGTCGATCCGTGCGATCGCGGCATAGCGTTGTGTCCTTCGCCACTGCCCCAGCAGCCGGCAGGCATGGCGCTCGCTCACTGCGTACTTCTCGCGCGCCTGCTCCACCGCACAACGCCGCCGCTCAGGGCTCAGAAGTTTCCCGAGGCCACGTCCTTAAGAATCTGCTTCTCCAAAGACAGCTCCGCCACTAAACGCTTCAGCTTCGTGTTCTCTCGCTCCAGCTCCTTCATCCGTTTTGCTTGATCCAGTTTCAGGCCGCCGAACTCTTTCCTCCAGCGGTAGTACGTCTGAACCGTGATCTCTGCTTCCTTGCAGGCTTGTGGGGTGCTCTTCCCGTTCGCTAGCTCCACTTCAATCTGCCGCAGCAACGCCACGATTTGCTCCGGCCGGTGTTTCTTCATCGGCATGTCCAGCTCTCCTTTAGAGTGATTTTCTCTCACTCCCGCTGGACTAAATCAAGCCGGTCAGGTCAGTCTGGAGATTAGAATAGAGCCGCTAAAGAGCGTAATCACGTCTGGTGATACGCTCAGTCTCCATGTTGAGATTTGGAATGTCAGCCGGGAGGATATTTTCATCTGCAAAGATTTTCAAGGGCCGAATTCGGCGTGTGGAAATCTAAGACTGAACTTCAACCACGGGGCTGGCCCGCGGACTGGTGTGTCGTATGATTACTTTCGAGCCCACGGCGTTGCGAATAAGGAATTGTTCGCAAGCGTCCTCGTTAGGGAATGGATTTCAATTCCTCCGAAGCACTTCTACGGCGCGATAATCGAAGTTGACACCAACGAGTACGGGATGAAGGGTGGTCGGTATCAAATTACCGGAGAATACCAATCAGGCGGGCTATTAGCAGAGGCTATTTCCAACAACTTGCTCTCATACCGCGAAGAGGTCGCTCGGCTTTCGGGAAAGTCTTGGCGAGGCCGAGTGGATACAAACTCGGTGCAGGTCCGGGTGTTGCCAAAGAAGTAGCGACAGGTTCGAGTCTGCTACAATCCTCCAGAATTTCCATAAATTCATAAGAGACCTAATGACTGATCTGTTGAACATGCTGCACGCCGAACGCGCCTCGCTGGCGAGAAAACTAGCGGGCGTCCATGCCGCTATCGCAGCGTTGAATGGTGGGAGCGCCGCGCCGAAGGCTGCTGGGAAGCGTACGTGGTAGATGTCGGCGGCGCAGAAGAAGCGGTGGGGCGAAGGTTAGGAAGCAGGCTAAACGGGCGGGTGCTCGCGAAGGGTGGTTATGGTTATTCTTGGTGTAATCGTGAGTATTGCTTTCGGCTTGCTGCTGATGGTCAATGGCGCGTATTTGATGGCATCTCCCCGTGCTTGGTTTAATTTGCCCGAGTGGGTTGCTCCTCGGAATTCCAACATAACGCCGGAGAAATATGCTAGCGGTTTGGGCGCTATAGAGATGCGTCTGATGGGTGCGGTATTTTTCGGTTTGCCGATTTGGGTGGTTTACGACATGTTCTTCTCGCGCTGAGATAGCTATAGCGGTACGGGCGAGGGCGGTTGGTGTCGATCCATAGCCCGCTTCATCGATCAGCAGGGTCCTTTGCTACCGATACGCGCAGCTGCATTGTTAAGCGTCAATTCCACATAGTGCAAGCAGCGCTTGTTCAACAACGATATCGAGTTTGCAGTTGATAGGTGCAAGTTCTGTACGCTTCTCGCCGCCTACACAACACCACTTCGTTTCATCCTTGGCAAGTTTGGTCTGAATGAAGTAATAGAAATTGATTGGCTCCTTGCCCTTTATTTCCGCCGTCCGTTCGTCTGGATTGAAATCAATCGTTAATCCTCCATCTTCGTCACGGACTTTGAATACGCGTGCCCCTTGGGAGGAGAATGCACAGCCAAAGGTACCAACACAACCCGGCTCGTGATTAACATCGTTTATTTGATTATGAAATTCACGCTCTAGGTCAATTTTTAAGAACGCAAAACCCTTGTCCAGCAGTTCGACGTGATTGTTTTGGCTTGTCGTTGATTGACGTTCTTTCGCCCTGCGGATGTAATGCGCTAACTTCTTAGACCGCTCTGACATTTAGACCATCCCGCGAACCATGTCATTGGGCCGTAACTCACCGCTCAGTAGATAGGCTTACCTAGTATCTGATATATCGTAACACGATGCAATTGAGTCCTTAATGTCCGTTGGCCGCTGGATAAGCCAAGGATTTGCGTTTACATTCCTAATGTATCGCAGTACGATACGTTGAATTAAGATTGTAGAAAGTGGTCTGTCAACGACCTGAAGGGAGTTTCCGGTGCTATGAACAGGATTCTCACGATCTGTCTTCTCGTGGCCTTCGGTGGAACCGCCCTTGCGGCAGTAGGAAAGCCGGACTTCAGTGGGACTTGGCAATTGGACCCGGTGGCAAGCCGCTTCAATAAAGAGCTTCCCGCTCCAAAGAATAGAATTCTGATCATCGAACATCACGAGCCGAGACTACACATCGAAATAAAAACAGATATTAAACATGGCGCTCAAGAAGACCAGGCGTTCGACTTAACCACCGACGGGAAGGAGGCTAGAGAGGGGAGCACCACCGCCAGCTTAACGTGGGACGACGTATACAGCTCTCGATTAGACTTGACCATAACAGAGGTGATTTCCGGTCACACCGTGGTAACGGACCGTTTAATGAATATTGGAACGCAAGGGAAAATCCTCACCACCATATTGACAGTGCAAAGTCCAAGCGGTACCGAAACAGCTGACGAATTCTATGCGCGGCGCTAGTTACATTCTATAAATTATTAGGCAATCTGTTTTCACTTAGCATTCCTGATATTCGGCCTGGCGGGTGGCCCGGGCGTAGGCCGAGAGCACGATTCAGGGTGACCCATCATCGCTTTTTGAGGGTGGGTCCTTCCTTTGAATTCGCCGCGACCATTAGTGCCTAACCCTGTCGCTCCACTCGTTCCAAAACGGAACCAGATCGCGCATTTCCATTCGAACGTACTACTCTCATCATTCGAACGTAGTACCACATCATAATATCTCTTGACAAGCATTACGGCCCATGCTAGTATGCCCCGTGAAGCTCGCACCAAAACGCCTCCCGGTGGCACAGACTTCAGTCTGTGCCTTTGTCGCCCACCCCGCAGCTCTTCGCGCTCGTCGCTCCAACCCCGCCTCCCGATCTCGGCTTGTCCGCGTTTCATCACCTCGTTACTTCCTTGATCCACTGTCCATTTGCCCCGAGCCCTGCGTGCGAAGGTCCGTAACCCCAACAGAATCTATCTCTTTCGCAAGAATTACCCCTAAACCCAATAGAATCCTACTCTTTCATCAGCACCCCCGGGGGTACCCCCGTATCACTCTAGTTACTAATCCCAGCCATTCCAAATCGCCCTGTGCGTTCATAACCCGCACAAAAAGGACAGCTTATGCCTCGTAAACCCGATCCAACCACGCTCTGCCAGCACCACTGCAAAGACGGCAAACGTTGTCACATGCCGCTAGCCCCGGATAGCCCAACGCTCTGCGCCTTCCACGCCCGCTCGCACGTCAAACGCGCCACCGCCCAACGCGACGACTCCGCCGATCTCTCTGCCCTCTTCAGCCAGGACCTCCCGCAACAAAAAACCGCCGCCGACATCCACACCCACCTCTGGAACCTCTCTCTTGCCCTCCAGCAAGGCCGCATCTCCCCACGCCGCGCCGCCGTCCTCGCCTACATCCACAGCCTGCTACTCCGTACCCTCCCCGCCATAACCAAACAGGAAGACTCCGCTCCACAAAAAATCATCATCGATATCCCCGGTGCCATCCGCCACTTCCCCGATGACGACGAAAGCTTTTGTAGTGGCGAATCTTCAGATTCGCATCCGGGCCCTGTTGCCACCGTCGCCCCGGCCGCCGCGTCGCCGCATAGCAATTCCGCCGCGCCGAATCCCCGCGCCAACAGCGTCCTCCTCCAGAACGACCCGCCACCATTCGGCTATGGATCATCCGTGCCTCGTCGCAGCGTGGTCCTTCGCGGACGACTCGCCCGCTACCGCCCCAACCATCACGGTAACTCCGCGCAAAACGCATCCGTGACGCGGCTCAAAGTCAGGCGCTTTTCAGCACGCAAATTGCAGCTAGGTCTTCAACATCCAAAATCGCGCTATGCAAAATCGCAACATGCAAGGCCGCAAGCAAAATTATTGATGAATGCAGAGAAGCGCGCGTGGCGCGTTAGGAATTACAGCGAGCCGCGAATGCCAAGAGCTTCGGCGTTTTCGCGCAGCGCCGCGATACAGAAGGCGATGTGTTCCTCAAGCGGCACTCCCAGCTCTTCGGCGCCTTTGCGAACGTCTTCGCGATTTACGCCGCGGGCGAAGGCTTTATCTTTCAGGCGTTTTTTTACGGACTCGGGTTCGAGATCCAAAATACTTTTCGATGGGCGGACGTACGTGCACGCCACCAGAAATCCCGCGAGTTCGTCGCAGGCGAAAAGCGTGTGCTCCAGCGCGGATTGCCGCGGGACGTTGGTGTAGTCGGCATGCGAAAGGATGGCGCGAATCAATTCTTCCGGATACCCGGCGACGCGCAGAATGTTCGCCCCTTCGGCGGGATGCTCGGCATCGGCGGCGTGCGCGTTGTTGGGAAAACGCTCGTAGTCGAAATCGTGCAGCAGCGCGGTGAGGCCCCACAGTTGTTCGTCCGCAGCGTTCTTACGCGCGTAGGCGCGGACGCAAGTCTCGACCGCGAGCATATGTTTGCGCAGCGATTCGGATGGCGTGTATTCGCACAGCAACTTCCACGCGTCCTCGCGCGATGGCGTGGCAGAAAGATTCTGGTCGGTATTCGTCATAGCCTAGCAAATATAGCAGAGCTGGCGAGACGAAGGCGTCGTAGTGAAATCGATGCCGTTGGCGCTAACGGCGGCGAATGAGCAACAGCACAAGCAGTAACCCGGCGCCGAGCAGTGTGGCGCTGGAAGGCTCCGGGACGCTGGAGTTGGCAGCGGTCACGATCGGAGCCGGAAGGCTTTGGGTGCCGGCGGCGAATAGGGAGAAACTCCCAGGCGCCGAGAGTGTTCCGCCCACGAGATCCAGCGACAGTAGAGCTCCGCTGCCGTCATCGGAGTAGCAGGTACTGAACATCGGATCGCAGATCAGGAAAGAGAAGTTGTCCGGGGCCATCCCGCCACTGGTGAACACGTTGGTGGTGGTCAGCAGGAACGACAGCGACGAGCCGACAGTGAATTGCTCGTAGAAGGACTCGCTGAAGTCGAGATCAGTCATGGAGATTGAACTGGATAGATCGCCGCTGACGCCCGAGCCTTCGTACGTGGGCGAACCGTCGGCGCTGCCGCCGCCAAAATTGAAGTTGGAAAGCGTGACGCTATTGTCGCCGGCCGTTCCGTCGCCGTTGGAAAGCCCGAAAAAGATTACTTGCGTGGTTCCGGGCAAGGTAGACATAGAGGTGTTCAGCGACACATTGAAGGATTGGCTGTCGGCCTTCGCGGCGACGGCCATCAACGTGGCGAGCCAGACGGCTGAAGCGATGATTTTAAGGACGCGGTTAATGCGCATTTTTTCTCCTTGGGGCTGCACTTTCTTGAAATTTGAAATCGTCCCGTTCATGGCGTTGGCACGTAATCTACCTGACGCCAGGTCCGGCGAGGACCCGCGTGGTGTAGGTGATGGCGGCCCGCGTTGGATCGGTGAATTGCAGGCCGAAGGTGGTGTTTTGGCCCGGCGCGAGCGACACCGCGGAATTCAGGTATGGGCTGCCGGCGGGAGCGTCGAGTGAATCGGTTGTTCCGGTGGCATTGAACAGCGTGGCGTTGGCGCTCAAGCCGTCCAAGACCAGCGAGATTGGGCCGGTAATGGTATTCGCCGAAATGTTGGTGACAGCAACGGTTTGGGCGAAGCGGCCCGTAGCGGGATTCATCACGAATCCACCGCGCGTGATGCTGACGGAGCTGGTGACGTCAACACCGCAGCCGCAGGAGTTGAAGTTCGCGGTGATGGTCTGCGGTCCGGTCAGGTAGGTATAGGTGGAGGCGCTGTTGGGATCCGCGACGTTGCCCGTCCAGCCTGCAAACATGTAGCCCGAGTTGGGTGTCGCGCTGACATTCACAATGGAAGTGAGTGGCACGTTGTCCGTACCCGCAGGCGGTGTGGTCGTGCCCGCTCCTGGTGGCGAAATTTGTATCGTGAGCTGGGTGAGATTCGGATTGCTCTTCGACGTGCATGGATTGGTGATGAACTTGTGGAAGACCTCGCAGTCCTCAAAAGCGCCGATGTCGAAGCTGGTGTGATCCACCCCGGGGCGCGGGAAGGCGCGCTGATCGAGGGTCAGGGAGGTTTCAGGATCGGCGTTGCCAAAAGCCGGCGAGGTGTTGGCGATCGCTTGCGTGGGCGTGTAGCCGCCATTGTTTTGCAGCGGGCCGAGTTGCGGGTCGCTGCTGACGACGACGCCCTGGCAGTTGTCGTTGCTGAGCACTAGATTGCCGACGGCAGACACGGTGACGTTAGGACCATTCACCTGGCATTCCGAGGCACCGTTGTTGGAGATGATGGTGTCGTAAAGCGTGACCGAGGTGGGATAAGCGGAATCGGTTTGCGTGGTCACTATGCCGCCGCCGGAGCCTGTGCCTTGGTTGCCATCAACGGTGGAGTCAATCACCGTGAGATTTCCGTTCAGATTGAAGATGGCGCCGCCGGCGTCCGCGCCGTTGTCGGCCGCACCGGAGTTACCGGCACCGCCGCCGTTCCCGCGCGTGACGTAATTATTGTAGAAGGTGCTGTTGGTAACGGTGACCGTGCCGCTGTCGTTAAAGATCGCGCCGCCGAGAGCTGCGCCGCCTCCGCCGTTGACGCCAATGGCGTTGCCGCCGTAGATCCCGCCTTGACCCGGATGGCCGGGGTTGTAAAAGTGGCCGTCGGCGCCACCGCCGCCGCCGCCGAATCCACCGTTGCCGCCAAAGCTGCCGCCCGCGAGGCCGGTCCACGCGGAGCCGCCGCCTCCGCCAAATCCGCCGCTACCGCCATTGCCACCGCCGCCACCCCCGCCGCCGCCTCCGCCACCGTACGCGCCGTTACCGCCATTGCCACTGCTGAGGATCGTCTGGTAGCCGCCACCGCCACCACCACCTGGGCATTGACCGTCCTGACCGTTAGTGTTGCTGCTCGTTCCCGCAGCTCCGCCGCAACTGTTGTCGATATTGCCGCCGGCGGTCGTGTTGCCGTTAAATGCGCCGCCGCTAGTGACCGAGCCGCCACCTCCGCCGCCAAAACTGTAGGGAAGCCCACCAGGAGCATCACCTCCGCCGGCGCCGTAGCCACCAAGGCCGCCACCACCCGCGCCACCGGGGCCATATGATCCCTGGTCGCTGCCGTTTCCACCCGTGGCGCCGTTCCCTGTAAAGGTGCTGGAGTCGATGGTCAGCGATCCGAGTTGAACGTAGATCGCGCCGCCCGCTCCCATGCCGCCCCCTCCGCCGCCATACCCTCCCTGCACACCACCGCCGGAGCCGCCGATCGCGAAGAAGCCCACGAAGTAGGCGTTGCGGATCGTGAGATTACCTGTCGGGCCAACGGCGAAGGCCCGGAAACGCGCTGTGCATATGCCGATAACATCGTCGGTGCAAAACGGATAGACGTCATTAGGGACGTTGCCATACTCGATCGTCGAACCAAATGCCTCAATGGTGATGGTGGACGTGATCATGGGAGTCGCGGTCGCGCCCAGGAAGTTTGAGCCGTCCTCCGCGAGATCGTTCATAAGGAACAGGCTGTTGGGAGGCAAAACGATGACGTCGTTGCCAGTGCCGGCGACACATTGGGTGGTGATTGGGCCGCCGGGGTATGGGGCTATGTTCTGTTGGAGGTTGGAAGAGTAAATGGCTTCCTTCAGTGAGCACCCACCGGTGGAGGACACTTTGTCGACGGTGGTGGTGACGTAGATAACGGATGCGCGAGCGGGGTGCGCGGCGAGCAACGAAAGGCTCAAAGTGAGAAGCGCACAAAGGACGCGGACGACGCGCGACTTCGAGACAAGCAGGCAGGACGGGGTAGGCATGCAAGACCTCATGGCGAAATTTTGAAAATCTCTGCGGGCGCGCGGCGGGGAGAGGGTGCGCCCTTTTTCTATTGCCTGTGCGAGAAGGTAATCGCAGAAGCGGGGCGGTGCTGTCAATGATTGGAAGATAATCGTTTGGTGGCGGCGGGGTAAACGTCCAAGCGGCTGATTTTAATAGTAATTATCTTGCATTCACGATGGACCCGGAGCAGAATGCCGTGCCGTTCCCTCTCTCATTCCCTTGGGCCACTGGTTCAGTTTGCGACGTCGATTCTGTGGGGGCGCTACGGCAATTGGCTGTTATGGCGCCGAGGTGTCGCGGGTTATTGGGCCGTCTGCGGCGACTGTTGCGCAAGATCGAGGGCCGCGACAAAAACCGCACAGGCAGGAGTGCCTGTGCTACTGGGAGTTTGCGAGTGGCGACGAATACCCAGAGCGTTGTGTTCCGTTTTGGCCCCTACGAGTCGCACGCCAAATCTCTAGAGCTGTATAAACATGGCACGAAGCTAAAGGCGCGTCCGCAGCCGCTGCGGTTGCTGAACCTGATGTTGAGCCGGGCCGGTAAGGTACTGACGCGGGAGGAGTTGCGGCAGGAGTTGTGGTCGTCCGAAACGTTTGTGGATTTTGAGCATGGATTGAATAGCGCGGTGAAGGCGGTGCGCTCGGCGCTGAATGATTCGGTGACGGAGCCGCGGTATATCGAAACGATACCGAAGGTTGGGTATCGATTTATCGCTGCAGTGGAAGTGGTGAGCGAGGCGGCGGAGGGAGCAGTTGGCGAGCAAGCAGAAGCGGTTGGGGTGACGGTTCGAGAGCGGGAGTTTTCAGCTGCTGCGGCGGGTGCCGCGAACGGAGCGAGGACTGGCGGGGGGCGCAAAAGATGGGCGGCGATTTTGGCGGTGGGCGCGCTGATTGCGGTGGCCGCGGGACTCGGTGTACATTGGGGATGGATGAACGCGCGACCTCAGCCGACCCCGGCGTCTGGGCGAATAATTCTGGCGGTGCTGCCGTTTCAGAATTTGAGCGGAGGGACGGACGAAGATTATTTTAGCGACGGCTTGACGGAAGAGCTGATCGCCCAGTTTGGCAGACTGGATCCGGCGCATTTGGGAGTGATCGCGCGCACGTCGGTGATGCACTACAAACACAGCGACGAACCGCTAGATCGAATAGGGCGGGAATTGGGAGTGCAGTACGCGCTGGAAGGCAGCGTGCGACGTGACGCCAACCAAGTAAGAATTTCCGCGCAGCTAATTCAGATTAAGGATCAGACGCGTCTGTGGTCGCGGGAATACGACCGGGAGTTGAGCAATCTGTTGGCGCTGCAATCGGAAATTGCGCACGACATCGGGGGAGAAATTCGCGTCACGTTGGGGGATCGGGAGCCGGAGAAGTCCGTGCTCGGAACGGCCGGCTCGCAAGGTTCGTACGAAGCCTACGATTTATATTTGCGGGCGCTGTACTTCTGGAACAAGCGAACGCCGGAGGGATTCGAGCGCGCGGTGGAATATTTTCAGCAATCGATCGCCAAAGACCCGACGTATGCGCGGGCGTATGCGGGGCTGGCGGATACGTATGTATTGATGAGCGGGTATGGCGGATTTCCACCAGAAGAACTGATGGCGAAGGGCCGAGCAGCGGCGCAAAAAGCCGTGGAGCTGGACGATACGCTAGCGGAAGCGCACACGGCCAAAGCGCTGGTGGCGCAGGATTTTGACTGGGATTGGAAAACCGCGGAGACGGAATACCGGCGGGCGATCACGCTGAATCCCAACTACGCCACGGCGCACCACTGGTATGCGGAATATCTTGCGCTGATGGGGCGGTTCGATGAGGCAAAGGTGGAAATCGAGCAAGCGCGGGTGCTTGATCCGCTGTCGCTGGTGATTGCGACGGACCATGGGATGATCTTTTACTACGCCAGGCAATACGATCGCGCCATCGAACAGCTGCACGCGGTATTGGAGATGGATCCAACGTACCCGCGCGCAGGCCGGACGATGGACGTGGCGTACCTGGAAAAAGGCATGAGCGCGGAAGTCTCGGCGGACCTGAAGAAATGGCAGGCGTTGGCTGAAGGGCCTGCGGAGAGCGAAAACCCATGGTTCTGGGGCAACCACGCGTACTTATCAGGACGCTTGGGACGATTAGAGGATGCGCGACACGCGCTGGAGAAATTGCAGACACTAAGCCGCGCGCAGCACGTGGACCCGATCGTCCTTGCGCTAGCGTATCTGGGAATGAACGATAAGAACCAGAGCTTGAATTGGCTAGAGAAGGCGCACGCGGAACATTCCGTTTCGCTAACGTCCGTGAATGTGGATCCCGTCTATGATCCTTTGCGCGATGATGCGCGTTTTCAAGCGCTGCTGCGCGCGATGAATCTGGTGCAATGACCAGCGGCCGCATGGCCGCCAATGGAAAATTCGGTAGCGGGTCAATTTGAATTCTTTAAGACAACAACGGATATCTTCACGATTATGGTGTAGCGAAGGGTTTGTAAATAAGACCGACGACTATTCCGACGATAGTCCACTGGAGGAAGTAAGCCATTGCCTGCATCAGAGTGAGTTTCAGCCCGATGTTCAGGTTCACGTAGTTGTGCAGCACAAATGCGCAAACCACGAAAATGCCAATGAGCACGCCAAAGCGCGCACTTTCCGCAGTGCCCGATCTACCCGGATGTATCATTGCGAAAATTATGGCGACGACCAGGATCGCTGTGAAAGTTGCGATGATTCCGACTGGCATAACAGTCTTCATTTCTTCCTCAGGTCGGAATACCGCCGGGTACTTGCGGCTTTCCTTGACAAGAGGTGGCACCAGCCAAAACAGCAAGAAACCAAAGGCAAACGATGCGACCATGCCACCGAGCGCAGCCAGCCCGAGACGTGAATAGTTCATTTGCAGTCCGTTCTAGACCACTTAATCTTCCAATATCGTTATGTCGAGATGTGCAAACGTGCTCGGAGCCGTGCCCAGAAGAAGATAGTGATCAGAGGCCAAGTGGGTCAGGAGCCTGGCGCGGGGCAAGGAAAGTTCACATGTGGAAGCTGAAAAAGAGAAAGCCAAGGAGCATGAATATCAGCAAAACGAGAAGTGAGCAACATATTCCGGCGCCAAAGGCAAAGCGCAGTTTCCCCATCCCCTTTGCTTCGTAGGACATCTTCTGGAATGCGACAATACTGCTTAACCCGAGCATTGCCGACGAGAGACTGAAGAGCCAACCGAGCAGCGCCCCGAGTGTGGATTGACCCATCGTAAGAACAAACGGTGGCAGAACCAGAATAAGCATTCCTAGTATGAAAAGAACGTGGCGGAGTACCTCGCTAGTGCGCGACAACGCAAAACCGGCGACCGCGAGCAGGGCGATGAAAACCGTTGCCGCGCCCAGACCAAGCGCAAATGCCAGTGAAGTCTTCCCCCTCCGGAACAAGAGATAGAGCAGCGCAAGACTGAGCGACCCCCAGGGACCAAAAAGGATTAGGGCTTGCACCGGGTCATGAGCCGCAGTCTCAGCTACAAATCCTACGCCCAAGGCGATCGTGCAAATCAAGGCAGAGTACCGGGCCGTCCGTAGCCAGCCCGAATTAACCACGCCGATCGGCTCGCCCTCCGCCGGGGATTCGCTGTCGAACATAGTTGTCTCCCGCTTGGAAGTATGGTCAGTGACCCTTTTTGGGGCGCCAGGGGTTGCGGAGGGTCAGACGAGCCACATGGGTTTGAAAAATTCAAACTGACCCAGCATCGAAAATTCATGCGTCGCGTTTTAGTGAGATGTTTTTGACGCGACGTTTTAAGAGTGCGCGCGCTTACGGCAGCGGGACGTGGAGTTGCCAGAACAGGAAGCTCAACTCGTCGGTGTTTTCTTCAATTTGTTTGTTGATGGGGCGGCCGCCAGAGTGGCCGGACTTGGTGTCGTAGAGAAGCAGGATGGGGCGGTCGGAGCCAGTGGAGGCTTGCAATAGCGCGGTCATTTTGCGGGCGTGGAGCGGGGCGACGCGCGTATCGCCATCGCCGGTGATGAATAGAACGGCGGGATATTTCTCGCCTTTTTTGACGTGCTGATAGGGCGAGTAAGCGTAAATGTAGGGAAACTGATCGGGATTTTCCGCGCTGCCATACTCGGGGACCCAGTAGGGGCCGAGCATGAATTTTTGAAAGCGCAGCATGTCCAGCAGCGGATACAAACAAACGACCGCTTGAAAGAGTTCGGGCCGTTGCGTAATCATCGCGCCCATCAACAGGCCGCCATTGCTGCCGCCGCGAATGGAGAGCTTGGCGGGGGTGGTGTATTTGTTGGCGACCAAAAATTCCGCGGCGGCGATGAAATCATCGAAGACATTTTGCTTTTTTTCAAACATTCCGGCGCGATGCCATTCTTCGCCGAACTCTCCGCCGCCACGCATGTTTGCCAGAGCCACGATGCCGCCATGTTCCGCCCAAATGGCGAAGCGGGGGACAAACGCGGGCGTTTCGTTGACGTCGAATCCGCCGTAGCCGGTCAACGTTACGGGATTGCCGCCGTCCAGCTTGATGCCTTTTTTGTGAAAGAGGAACATCGGCACGCGAGTGCCGTCCTTGGAGTGGTACCAGACTTGTTCGGTTTGGTAGGCGGCAGTGTCAAAAGGAATTTTCTGCTGGAACCACACCGAGGTGTTTGCCGTCGCCAGGTCGCGCGAATAAATGGTCTGCGGAAGATCGAAGCTTTCAAAGGAGTAGAAGAGTTCGGGCGAACTCCAGCGCCCGCTGACGACGGCGCTGCCGAGTCCGGGAAGCGGGATTTCCGTGGGATTCTTGCCGTCGAGGTCGAGAACCTGAATTTGCGAGGTCACGTTGTGTAGATACTGCACCACCAGCTTGCCGTGAGCGGGAATCAGGCTGTCCAGCGTGGAGTCGCGTTCCGGAATAATTTCGCGCCAATGTTCCTGAGAGGGAGAGGCCAGCTTGGTGGCGAAAACGTGCCAATGCGGAGCCTTCCAATTGGTCATGATGTAGAGCGTGTCCGCCGCCCCAAACGCCGGAGTGAATAGAGATTTCACGCCGGTGACCACCGGAACGATGGGGCCGTGATTGTTCAGGTCCTGCAGGTACACTTCGGTTTGTTCGGAACCGGAGCCGTAGATGACTATGTAAGAGAGATAGAAGCCGTCGTCGGAAAGCTCGAGGACGAGAATTTTATCTTTGCCAAGCGATTGGCCAAAAATCACCTGATCTTTTTCTGGGCCGGTGCCGAGCACATGAAGGTAGGCACGCGGGCCGTCCGGCGTGGCCTTGGTGTAGTAAACGGCGCGATCGTCGTGGGTGGGTTCCATGCTGAAGTAATCGGCGGCGGGCAGGACGTCCGGCAATTCCTTGCGCGCGTCGATATCCATTACGTGCACGGCGACTTCATCTTTGCCGCCATCGCGCCGTGCGTAGTAAAGGAATTTGCCGTCGGGGCTAACATTTTCGAGGATGGCGCTGGCGGTGTGGTCGGCGCTCCAGGGCAGCGGATCGACGAGCACTTCATCCGGGCCGTCTTTGCCGCGGCGCATATAGAGCTTTGCGAGATCCTGGTCGGCGAGACGCTTGCGGAAGAAATAGCGGCCGTTTCGCTCGCGCGGCAAAGAGATTTCGTCAACGTGGAATAGTTCCGCGAAGCGTTTGGCCATGGCGTCACGGCCGGGAATTTTGGAGAGGGCGGCGGTGGTGCAGGCTTGCTCGGCGTCAATCCAGGCGCGGGTTTCGGGGCTGTTTTGGTCTTCGAGCCACTGGTAGGGATCGGGGACGACGGTCTTACCGTAAGTATCGGTGGTGTCGGCGACGCGCGCGACCGGCGGACAATTCGCGGGCGGCGTCTGTGCCGCAGCGGGAAACCCAAGGCCCATGAAGAGCAGCACAGCTAGAACGTAGGTGCGTTTCATAAGTGTTCTTTCCACTACTCTAAAAATTGTTTGAACACACCGGTGTTTGACACCGTGTGTTTGAAGCAAAGGGCGATGGAACGGACCGATTGAACCGCTGAGAACCTTAGCACAAACGCTGCGACTTTGTGGACGCGCAGGTGTTTAGAGAAGAGCCGAGCTGGGACGCCGGCGTGGCGAATGAAAGGCGGGAGCTTGGACCGCCAAAGGCGAAAAACAATGAGGAAGAACGCGGACAAAGCGAAAAGCGCGAGACGATCTTTTGGACCTGCACGCGGCAGGACTGTACGAGGGTACAGGCGAAGCTTCGGCGTAACTGGAGAGTCAGCAGGGCGGGGCGGTAAAAATTTTTGAAAAATACTATTGACAAGAAATTGCGCACGCACGATACTCCCTCTGCGCCAGTTTTCTGCCTTCCCCCGCACGAACGTTTCGACGTTCCTAATCCCTATTCGCACGCCGGATAAACAGTCAGCGAGGAGCACTGGTGTCGGCACAATTAGAAAAAGAAACCGTCAGTTCGCTTGAGATGGATCGGGAAGTAATACGCTGCAAAACCTGCGGTCTGGTCCAATACCGAACGCGCACCGGGAATTGCCGCCGATGCGTGCGCGCCCTGCCTCAGCGTCTGGAGTTTATGATTCCTCCCCCGGAAGCACCGGAGGAAACAGCCGCGGAGCCCACACCGGAAAGATTTGCCAACCAGGAGACTGTGGAGAATATCGGGCAGCGAATCCGCCAGTTGCGGGAATCGCGCAGCATGACGCAGAGTCAGCTGCAGTCGCGCTCGAAGGTCTCGCGGTCTTATTTGTCGCGGATTGAGAGCGGGCAGATGACGCCCTCGCTCGGAACGCTGGAGAAGATCTCGGAAGCGCTGAATGTTGGGCTGAACCGGTTCTTTATCCCGGAGTCCGACGGGGAAGCGCTGCTAGAGGATCCGTTCATCCAGGGATTGCGGCAATTTCTGCATCAGCTGGACTGGGAACAATGGCAGTCCATTCTGAAGCGCCTGCAAGCGATCAGCGACAACGTCAGCGCAACGCCAATTACGCTCCGCCCTATCGGTAATCCGGCGCGGCTACCGCAGCCCGCGTCGGCGAATGGACCGGCCAGTGGCAACGGGAATGGTCATTTGGGCCACGTGAGCCACAATGGCAATGGGGTTCATTCGAATGGTCATGCGATGCAGCATGCCCATGGTCATCCGCCGGGGTATCCGCTGCGGCGGCCGGGGTCGGTGGTTTTCCAACGGCCCGTTGCGCGGTAAGAGCTGCGCGATAGAGTTGCGGGGTAGACCCCCTAAAAGTTTGCCAGGGTAAGCACATTACAACGCCCGTGATCGGTGATTCGATTGCGGGCGTTGTTGTTTTTTTGTGGGCGGAAAGATTGCCGAAGTTGTGGTGCGTCGAAATACCAAGGCGCCGAGCCGCTATAAAAGGCAACGGCGACCGCCTCGGAAGGCGGCCGCTACAAAGGCAAACAACAGCTATTCACGGAGGACGGTGACTTTGGCGGAGGGGACTTCGAGACGGTCGAGGCGATGCTCTTTGTCTAGGTAGAGGAGGACTTCGAGGTCGGAGGTGGTGGCGCGGAGGCCTTCGTAGGATTTGCCCCCGGTGGTGGCGGAGCCGGTGGCTTCGACAGTGATGGAGCCGGGAGTCAGCTCTTGCGGGATGAGGACGGGGAAAGTTTGCGGGCCGCGTTTTTGCCAATCGTAGAGGCGGGCGAGGATGGCGTATTGGTGGTAGAGATTGTTGTCGAGAATGGCGACGAGGGGGGCGCCGAAAGCCATGTCTTGCTCGAAGGGGCGGGCGCCCTGCATTTCTAAAGTAACTTTGGCGATGCCGTTGGCGAAAAGAATGTGCGCTCCGTTGGTTTTTTCGGCTTGCGAACTCCACTCGTAGCTGATGGGAGTGCCGTCGGGTTGCATGGTGAGCGTGCCGGAAATTGTGGAAGGAGCGGTTTGCGGGACTTTTAGTTCAGTGGTGCCCTTGGCGACCCAACCGGCGCCAGCGGGTGCGATTTCAAAAGTTTCGTGGGCTACGGTTTGGCCGTCGACCTGGATGGTGAATTTGCCTTTGTCGGGGATGAAGATGTTGGATGCGGCGGAGGTTTTCTGGGTGGGGATGGCGGCGAAGGCGGCGACGAGAATTCCGGCGGCCGCGAACAGCAAGAATAATTTTTTATAGTTCAAGACGCGATTTGAGTTGCGCATAAGAATTCTCCTGCCCGATATACGACGGCCGCGAAAGCGCGGCGTGCCTGCGCCTGCTAAAACGCAGAATTACATTTACGAAAACACAGCATGACATTTTTCGGAAGAGAATTGCAGAGGATTCACGCGGGAGGTTTCTCGACGACCAAATAGGATTCGCTGGCCGCGCCGGGGACAATGCCGAGGCGCAGGATTTCGGCGACGACATGCGCGGGATCGGCGGAGCTGTCGACGCGGTAGTCGGCCAACTGGTAGGAGGGCAAGCGCTGCGCGTGCAGAGCGCGGAAACTTTCTTCGTCGCGGAAGAGCGGGCGGCCGGTCATGGTCATACAGCGGCCGAGGAGGATTTCCGCGGGGGAATCGAGCCATAGGACGGGTATTGCGGCGGCACGGAGGAACTCCGGGCAGCCGGGCTGGGCGTAGGTGCCGCCGCCGAGAGCGAGGATTGTGCCAGTTTGATCTTCGGAAGCTCGGCCGAGCGCGGCGCGGAGCTGCTCGGCCTCGAGCTGGCGGAAAGCGGGTTCGCCGAAGCGTTCAAAAAATTGCGGGATGGTGATGCCGGAAGCGCTTTCGATGCGTTCGTCGAGGTCGACGAAGCGCCAGGCGAGTTGGCGGGCGAGGAGCGTGCCGACGGTGGTTTTGCCGGAGCCCATAAAGCCGGCGAGACAGATTACTTGCGGGCGAGTGGAGGGCGCGCGCGGGGGAAGCGTGGGATTGGGCGTCATCGTAGGTGGGGATGCATGGTTCCCACCTATTTTACATGGGTTTTAGAGATAGAGTTTTAGATGGCGGCGCAGGTTCTGCGGCGGGCGTCTGGGCGCAGAAATAAAGCACAAGGCAAAAGGGCCAATCGGGAGATTCATCGCGCGGAAGGCGGGGGATGGAGAGACGTTGGCGTTCCCTGGTTAGTCGCGGCGGAGGATGCGGATGGTGCCGCTGTAGGAGGAGAGCTCGACTTTGGCTAGGCCCTGGCCGATGGTGCCGATGAAGCCTTTGGTGTATTTGCCGGCGAGGTGCTTCAGGCCGTGGGAGTCTGGCTTGAGGAATTCGGCGGCTTGATTGTCAACCGTGCCGGTGGAAGTTTGGGCGTTCAGGTCAAAGGAGTCGTTGGTGGAAAAACGCACTTCGACCAGGCCTTTGCCGCTCTTCATGGTGTAGAGGCCGGTGCGGACGAAATCGCCGTCAAAGAGGATGTTGCCGGAAGTGGTGAAAAGATTGACGTTGGAAAGCTGAGGTTGCAGCAATTGTGCGCCGCCGCTGATGGAATTGAAATTGAGTTTGCCGGCGCATTGCGTGCAGACCAGCGAGCCGCTTTTGGTGGTGACGATGATGTAGCCCGAGACTTCTTTTAGATGGACGTCTCCCGCCACACTTTCGAGAGTCATATCGCCCATGACCTGCTCGACAAGGATGAGGCCGGTCTGCGTTTTGAGTTGCAGCTCGGTTTCTTCGGGGACGGTCAACTGGAAATTGGCTTCGGTTTCGGGGGGCTGCGCGGCGGGATCGAGAAGGGTGGAGGAGACATCGATGCGGTCGCCGGCCTGCTCGGATTCGATACTGATTTTTTCGGAGGCCTGGGTGCCGGTGAGGACGACTTCCGGGTTGCTCCAGGATTTCACTTCAATGCGGCCGTTGCCAATGTTCTGGATGACCACCACGGGCCGGCCCTTAACGGGGAAATGCTTTTCAAAATGTTGCGGACCGGCGGCGAGCGCAGGAGCTACCGGCCAGAGGAATATTCCAGCGCCCAGCACTGGAAGCACGTTACGCCCAATCAGTCGCAGACTCATGTTAGTTTACGCTCCTGCCGCGGTCCAACATCTCGGAAAGTAGTTCGGCTTTTTGTTGATAGGCCCCGGCCAGATATTCCCTGGCTAATTGGTCTCGCGGATTGGCTTTGAGATGATGCTCGCATTCCGCGATAAAAGCGTCCAAAGTCTGCAGATCTTTTTGCAGAGAATCATCGACCGGGGAAGAGGCGCGGGTGCCGGCGGGCTGCGCGGTCCGCAGGATATGTTCCTGTTCGGTCAAGGCCGCGCCGGAATCAGCCAGCGCATCTGGAGCCTGGACTTGCTCGGCGGTGCGCGAGGGCGCGACGGGAAGTGCAGTAACGGGTTGGCGCAACTGAGCGATTCCCGCGGCGATGATTAGCAAGCCGACGGCGGCGGTAGCCAAAGCGCGGCCTTGGAGGAGTCCGGCGAAGCCGTGCCACCAGGAATGCGATTCGTCGGCTGGCCGTGGCAGTTCGGCGATAGGAGCAGCTTCACGAATTAGGCCTTCGGCGGCGAGTTGGTTGCGAAGTGAGATCCAGACGCGTGCGGGAGGTTCCACCTCTGCGGGCAATTCGTGAGCCGCGGCAGTGATGGCATTGAAATCCGCCAGCAAACCCTGGCAGGCAGGGCAGCTGGTGAGGTGTTCGCTAGCCGCTTCCGGAAGCGGCGCGAGACCCTCGCGTTCGAGAACGTCGACCAGGTCGTTGCACTGCATGCCGCCGCCCTTGCCACTACCTTTGGGATTACGCATGGTACTTCATCCTGTGATGCATCCTGTACTCGGTTCTACTGCGAAACCATTTTTTTGGTCCTGCACAGCCCAACAATTTCCGTCATTCTAGCCTAAGAGCTATCTCAACCGCCGTCTGTCTGAGCCTTGGCGGCGTGCCGTTCGTCGCGGGCATGCTGGCGAATATCTTCCTGCAACAACTCGCGAAGCCTGGTACGGGCCTTGTGCAGCTGAGATTTTGAGTTGCCCACTGAGCAACCCATAATCTCCGCAATTTCGTTGTGTTCGTAGCCCTGCACATCGTGCAGGGTGAACACCGTGCGATAGCCGGGAGGAAGCTTATCAATCGAGCGTTCCAGATTGACCCGGTCCACCGCACCGCTCAGGCGTAAATCCGGCGCTCCGACATCTTTGCGCGGACCGCCTGTTTCATCATCGGGATCAGTAACCTCGTCTAAGGAGGTGGCGGGGAGCGTTTTCTTGCGCAGGCGCATGAGCACGACGTTAACCGTCATGCGATGCAGCCACGTAGAGAACGCGGACTCTCCCCGGAAAGTCCCGATCTTACGGAAGAGTTGCAGAAAGGCTTCCTGCATCAAATCTTCCGCGTCGGATGGCTCACGAACCATCCTTAGACATAAAGCGTAAACGCGCCGGCCGTGGAGTCCATAGAGGAACTCAAAGGCCGCAGCGTCGCCCGCCTGCGCGAGGCGAATGGCTTCCGCTTCAGTCAAAGTTTTGGGTGTCTGTTGAACAGGCACCCCGCTCGGAGCTGCTGGTCGAGTTCGGGCCAACGGTCCAATAGCGGCGCATTTAAACCTTCGGATGCACCGATTGCTCCTTTGAGTTGTCCTCGCTGTCGGGCGGGTTGTCTAAAAGATACGCGTCGAAGCCGCACAGAACGCGCGGCACGCCGAAAGCGTGAGACGCAACATTAGACAGCACGCGAAACGAACGACAGCGGGCACCCGGCGCAAGCGCCGGAAGACTGCTTTTATGGCAGTGGCTTATTCTCCCGCGAACTGGGGTACACGTCTACGGCGGATGAGCTTGCGCTGCGGTTTGAGCAGGCGCGCCATCATGCGGGTGTCTACAGTTTTCTGGAAGGAGAGCAGCTGGTCGTCCGGGAGGGCCCGGAGGAAGCACTTGAGCAAGATCATGGTCTCGCGGAGGGAGGTGTTGAGGTCGTAGTGGTTGTGGTCCAGGGTCAACCACAAAGGAGTACAGTTCGAAGTCGCGCCGCCCGATAATTGTTGGGCTGCCTCGCGGAAATCGGCGCTGAAATCCATGACCATGTCTCGCAGGCAGGTGACCTTGCTGAGAAACTGAGCGCGCTGCGACAGGAGTACGCGGCTCAGCATGGAACTCATTCGCGCGGAGCGCTGGCCGCGGGCACTGCGGAAGTTCGCGGCATCGAGTGGCGCAATACTGGGGATGATTCCGTAATGCTTGGCGTGCTCATCGAGCGATGCGAGCAACCCTTCCAAACGGTCGGTGAGGCGGGAACATAAGGCGGGAGTTAGCTCGATGGCCTGGAAAGATTTTCTGAGAGAACCCGATTCGCGAAGGCCGACGGCTTCATCGAGGGAAACACTTAGCATTGCGTAGCAAGCTTCGGAATCGTTCGAATACACACGGAAGGCATTCAGTTTGGCATCGGGCATCCAGCCGTACCAATCCGTGTGGACAGAAGCGCCTGAAGCCGGGCGGGGTGCGATCAAGCGGGTCTCCCAAGAGAACCACGGCGGGCAGCATACCACAAAAGGTTAGAACAAGTGGAATTTTGGAGGGAGAGGGTAGTGGGTAGTTTTCGGCAAATGATTACTGGTGTTTCGTCCAGACTTCATCATCGCATCCGAACACGATTCGAGGTGTGTGGCAGATAAAACAGTTCGTCTAACATCCCACACATGGACTGGGGTGCAGGTTTCCAAACAGCTGATTCCACAGCGTTTCTGTACGGCGACGCATCTGCGTGCATTCCGCCAGAGGTAATTCCGTGGCTAAGCGACCTTTGTTTCGTTGTCTTAAGAATGGGAGTTTCGGCCTTCGTCTCGCTGCCTGTGCTCTCGCCTGTGTTCCCGCCTTCGCTCAAATCGACAGAAAACCAAATACCGAGAACGCCCACAAAGAGACACTGAGAGGGTGTCCGACAGCCGGCTCGGATGCGGTCTATTTTTCGGCCACGGACGGGGGAACCTACCTCCTGACTGGAGACACTTCCCTAGTTAAGGGATATGAGGACAAGGAAATACTTTTACAGGGCATAGAGGATGATTCTAGCCAGCCGAGTCCTTCGTTCCACGCAACGAAAATCAAGAAAGTCTTCGAACAACCCAAGAGACTAAGAGCCGCGTTTACGGATTATGCTCGCTGGCATTCCGAAACAAACCACAGCTATGGCGTGACGTTCAGCCATCCCGAGAACGTTTCGAGCCTTCCGTCGGACGAATTGTATATGTTGGAACCTACGAATTTTGCTTCAGTGGACGGGGCGATCACGCTCAGTATGTTTGAGATACCGCAGGATATCTATCCAGGAACAAATTTTATCGGAGGCCGGTTCGCGATCCGCGCGAGTACGGTGATAACGAACGCGGAGAGCTGCAGCGAGTTCGGACTTTCTGAGCCTGAAAATCATTCTCGTTTCACAGTTGGCGGCGTCAATTATTCCGGAACGAGAGGTGTGGATGGCGGCCTTGGAACTGGCGAGATTGAGTATGCATTTCACACTTTTCAGAATGGGCTTTGCTACGAAGTCGCGGTTGAAATCACAGAATCCTGGGCCTGGGGGGCACCCGCGTGCGGCATGGCTAAATTAGACAACGCAGACGAAATGCGTCTGATTGAGCCCATACTCGCCGGAGTTTCCTATATTCCGCCTACGATTAAGGTTGCTCCCGACCATCCCCAAGCAGTTCCCGTGGTGACTTCCTTCACGGCCTCAGAGCGAGTTGCGGACGATTCGACGAACGGCGGCGCAATCACTTTTTCATGGACGACTGAAGAAACCGACTATGTGGAATTCTCCTATCACTGCTCTCGAGTAGGCCCTGGCGTGTTGATTCTTGAAGATAGCGGCAGAACACCGCGCGAAAACGCCAGTGACGCGAGCCGCGCGCCTTTTCTTGTCAACCGATCGCCGGATTCTTCGCTGAAGGTCGATTTTATCAATTCTGTCGGTTATGGCGATGATGAGGACGTTCCGATCTCTGTCGTCGTCACGGTCACGCCGTTTTCTCACGGCAAGGAATACGCAAACTCCCGTAGATCAATAGCGATTGAGGTTGAACCGGCGAGTCCCTTTCGGCTGAACTACGGAAAAATAGACATCACGTTTCCGTTGGATGCGGACCGAACCTGGCATTATCAGCAAGGATCGACGCTTGCGCTTGAGTGGACGGATCCGATCCTTCAGGACGAGTGTGTCGAACTATACCTGGTTCGAAATGAAGATAATGCCGGCAAGATCTTCCATGCACGGATCACCGATGGCTGTCTCAAACCGTCCAGCGGCGGCTCGTATACCTGGACCATACCGGATAAGTATTCGGGCTACAGCTACCGGATATTCGCCAGAGCGCCGGTGAGCGGTGCGAGTGGAGTGAGTTTACCGTTCACAATAATTAAGAAGAATCCACACAAGATGCCTGACTAACGCGCTGATCGGAAACTGACCTCTTGCCAAGGAGGGGAGAGAAGAACTGCTGGCGGAGGAAGGGGTCCAGTCAATGGCAAAGGTGGCGGGACTCTTGCGCGCGGATGCTTTCTTGCAGGTGGTAGAGGACGTTCGTCAGTTTGCCGCAGGCCAGGATTTCGCCGGTGCGCTTGTGCCACTCCGCGCTGCCTTCGGGGGCGGAGCGACGCGCGGCGCAAGCTTCCGCGCAGACGAGCAGGATTTCTTGCAGGCTGTGCTCGACGACGGCCTGCATATCGAGGCGCGCGGCGGAGGAATCGAGTTGGCCGAGGCGGTCACGCTCCGGGGATAGGAAAGAGTGGGACATCAGGAAACACTCCTTAGCTGAATTCACCAAGCGAAGCAGCAATGCATTTGGCGGCGCGCGAAGAAGCCGAACGGGAAGCCTTGCGGACATTTCCCCCAGGACCGCAGCCGGCACCAGCCGGCGCGCGACGGTTATGTTATAACACCATTGAGTGGTTAACGTCAAGAAGTGTACACGTGTATCACAGAGATATACAAACCGGGGAATTTTCGCGCGCGCGGGCGTGGTTGCCCCCAGACCGCGCGGGCCGCTATACTCGCGTGCTACGTTTTTTGAGAGGAATTGTCCTTTGCAATTTGAGCCACGAGACCAGTTTGAGCAGCGGCAGAAAAAGCTGGAGCAGATTCAGGCGCTGGGGCACGCGGCGTATCCGCATGAGTTTCGCTGGACGCACACGCCGGCGGCGATCGTAGCGGAATTTAACAACGCGGAGGCCGCGGAGCTGGAAGCGAAAAAGGTAGAGGTGCGCACTGCGGGGCGCATCGTTTCGTACCGGCTGATGGGCAAGGCGGGGTTCGTGCATTTGCAGGGTAGCGGGGCGAAGATACAAATTTACGTGCGCAAGGATGTGGTGGGCGAAGCGGGATTTGCACTGTTTCATTTGCTGGATATTGGTGATTCGATTGGGGTGCGCGGGCATCTGTTTCGCACCAAGACGAATGCACTATCCGTGTGGGTGGAAGAGCTCACCTTTTTATCGAAGGCGTTACTGCCGCTGCCGGCAAAGTGGCATGGACTGGAAGACGTGGAGATTCGTTACCGGCAGCGCTATCTGGATTTGATCGCCAACGAAAAATCGCGGGAGGTATTTGT
The DNA here is from genome assembly GCA_963838265.1 of uncultured Acidobacteriota bacterium. Classification (GTDB taxonomy): domain Bacteria; phylum Acidobacteriota; class Terriglobia; order Acidiferrales; family UBA7541; genus Acidiferrum. Next base: position 218,636 of record CAWIQN010000008.1, on the reverse strand, counting down.
TACGCGAGCGCGGATTACGCAGGAGCTGCGGAAATTTTTCGATGCGCGCGGGTATATAGAGGTAGAGACGCCGATGATGCATCCGGTGGTGGGCGGAGCGGCGGCACGGCCATTTGTGACGCACCACAATACCTTGGACATTGATCTGTATATGCGGATTGCGCCGGAGCTGTATTTGAAGCGGCTGATCGTGGGCGGCTTCGATCGCGTGTATGAGATTAACCGGAACTTTCGCAATGAGGGGATTTCCACGCAGCACAATCCGGAATTCACGATGCTGGAGTTTTACGAGGCGTACAGCAACTATCGGGATTTGATGAATTTGAACGAGGAGCTGTTCGCGGAGCTGGCGAAGAAGGTGACGGGCTCGACGGTGGTGAAATATGGCGAGCTGGAATTGAATTTCGGGAAGATGGAACGGCTGTCCATGCGCGAGGCCATCATTAAGTATTGGCCTGCGGAAGCAGGTGCTGCGCCTACGGCGGAAGAGTTGGCTGCGGCGGGCGGTCCCGCGAAGATCGGTGAGCGTTACGACACGTGGTGGGCGAGAGTGGTTAGTACGGCCTATAAGGCGCGCGAGGCTTCCTTGAGCGACGGCGAGTGGACGGGCTTGCTGTTTGAAAGGATTGCGGAGGAAAAGCTTATTCAGCCAACGATCTTGTACGATTTTCCGACGGATATTTCGCCGCTTTCGAAGCAAAAGCCGGATGATCCGACGCTTACGGAGCGGTTTGAGATTTATGTTGCGGGAATGGAAGTGGCGAATGGATTTTCTGAGTTGAATGATCCTGCGGAGCAGGAGCGGAGATTCTTGGCGCAGATCGCACAGGGTGGGGACGAGGTTCCGAAGCAGCTGGATGTGGACTACATTCGCGCGCTGGCGCATGGCATGCCGCCGACGGCAGGCGAGGGGATAGGAATTGACCGACTGACGATGTTACTGACGGATTCGCAGTCGATTCGCGACGTGATTTTGTTTCCGCAGTTGCGGCCGATTCCTGGAGGCGCTGAAGAGTCGCCCAATAGCGCGGAGACTGAATGAGCGAGATGATATGAGTCAAAAGCGAATGAAGGCGAAGCGAATAGCCCATAAAGATACACCTAGCCATCCTTACGAAAACTACGAATCCCACCGTTACCGGAAGTTGCTGAATAAGGGCATTTCCGACCTCGCCAAAAATCAGGATCTTACTGAAAGAGCGGCGCGTCCGTATATTGTCGGTTATTTATGCAAGCTGCTGCTGTCGAGCCCGAATAAGCGGGCGCGAGTGTAGTGGAACTCATCGCGGAAAAAAGCGACCGCTTCGGAAAGCGGCCGCTACAAAAGCGATTGCGATATGCGATTTGAATGGTTTGTGGCGCGGAGGTATTTGCGGTCGCCGTATCGGCCGGCGGTGCTGCGGCTGGTGACGCTATTTTCGATTGTGGGCGTGGCGGCCGGAGTGGCCACGCTGGTGATCGCGCTGTCCATGAATACGGGATTTCGCGAGACGTTGCAAGATCGTTTGCTGGGCGTGACGGCGCATATTTCTTTGACGCGGCCGGGTTCCGGCGGCATTCACAATTACGAAGAGATCGCCGGCAAGCTGGCGGCGTTGCCCGGGGTGAAATCCGTGACGCCCGCGGTGTATCAACCGGTGCTGATGTCGTTTGCCGGGGATGCGCGAGGCGTGGTGACGAAGGGCGTCGATCCGGCGCGGGAAGAGCGCAGCGACGAAGCGCTGCGGCATATTGTGGCGGGCCAGGTGGATTTTTCTGCGGACGCCGATGGGATTGATGCGCTGATTGTTGGGCGGCAGCTTGCAGGGGACTGGAAATTGGCGCCGGGGGATTACGTTACGCTGATCAGTCCGCAGGGACGGCTGACGCCGTTTGGATTGATGCCGCGTACGCGGCGGTTTCGCATCACCGGTGTGTTTGATTCGGGCTTTTACGATTACGACGCCAACTGGTGTTTCATGACGCTGCCCGCGGCGCAAATGCTTTCGGGCGCGGGAGACATCGTAAACGTGCTGGAATTTCGCCTGCAGCAGCCGGAGCGCGCGGAGGAAATCGCACGCGAAGCGGAACATGCCGCTGGAGATGGATTTTCTGCAAGCACATGGATGGACCAGAACCGCGCGCTGTTTCGCGCGTTGCGGCTGGAGAAATTAGTTACCGCGGTTTTCATTGGATTGATCACTTTTGTGGCGGGGCTAAATATTTTGGTGGTGCTTTCCATGACGGTTACGGACAAAGCGCGCGATATTGCGGTGCTGATGTCCATGGGCGCGCGGCGCGGACAGATTCGCACGATTTTTTTGTGGCAAGGAATTAGCGTTGGAGCGACCGGGACGACGATTGGACTGGCGGTGGGCTATTTATTTTCGTGGGTGGCCGGCGCGTACCGCTTGATTCCGCTGGATCCGCAAGTGTACGCGGTGCCGTACGTGCCGTTTCATCCCAATGTTATGGATGGCGTGTGGATCGCGGTGGTGGCCATGGCGATCGCCACGGCGGCCACGATTTTGCCGGCGCGCGCGGCATCGCGATTGCTGCCGGTGGAAATTCTGCGCTACGAGTGAGCGGCGTCCGCGAGGATTGGAGCGGAAATTGGGAGCAGCGCGGGGGTGGGCGTTCTGGGGCAGATTTGGCGCACCGTTTGCTACTAAGGGTGCGGAAGACTGGACCCACGAGTGGAGGAAAACGTCCATTTTTGGGGGTTCGGCGAGCTGGCTGCAAGCTATTGAAAAGAAGCAGGGTTAGCGCGGTACCGATTTGGTACCACAAAAGCCCGGAGGCGGCCGATTTTGGCGAGGCCAGCAAGGGCCAGAAAAGGGAAACATTTTGGCTCTCGGGGCTGGCAGGTTGCTGCAACCGGGAGCAGCCACATCTTGGACTTTTTCGGCATCTAAGAAGGTAGTGGAGAGCGAAGCGCCGGGGGATGGACGACGGACACCCCGCAACCAGCCACATGACGCACAGCGAAGAGAATTCGGCGCACGATTCGGGCGCGGCACCCGGCAGTGATTCGGCGCGCGGAAACGCGGTGCTCGAAGGGCGCAATTTGCGCAAAGTTTACGGCGCGGCGGGAAATGCGCTGGCGGTTTTGGCCGACGCGAGCATCGCGCTGCAGAATTCGGAGATGGTGGCAATCGTCGCGCCGTCAGGGGCCGGAAAAAGTACTTTGCTGCATCTGTTGGCCGCGCTAGACACGCCAACAAGCGGTGCTATATACTTCGAATCGAAAGCAATTGAAACAAATAATGAAGCGGCGCTGGCGAAATTTCGCAATTGCGCCGTTGGTTTTTTGTGGCAACGTCACCAGTTGCTGCCGGATTTTACGGCGGCTGAGAACGTGGCTATGCCACTGCTTTTACGTGGCGGAGATTCTGCTTCAGCGCTGCAAGTAGCGCGGAAGTGGCTAGCGGAAGTCGGCTTGGAAAATCGCGCCGACCACCGCGCAGGGGAACTTTCCGGAGGGGAACAGCAACGCGTTGCGATTGCCCGGGCGCTCGTCACCGGGCCGCGAGTGTTGCTGGCAGATGAACCTACGGGAGATCTGGACGAGCAGAATGCTTGGGCCGTGTTCGAGTTGCTTGAGCGATTGCACCGCGCGCATCAGTTGACGTCGCTCATAGCGACGCACAACTTGGCGCTCGCCGCACGGTGTGACCGTATCGTAGGACTGGAGCATGGCGTTCTGAAAACTCGCGAGGCCACAGCCTTTGCGACGGGGACCCTCGGGGGAGAAGCGAGCTAATCGTGTTCGAACGTTATACAGAAAAAGCGCGACGCGTCATCTTCTTTGCACGCTACGAAGCCAGCCAGTATGGCAGCCCGTACATTGAGACGGAGCATCTGTTGCTCGGCTTGATGCGCGAAGATAAAGCGCTGGCGAACCGCTTCCTGCGGCAGCAAGGCTCCATCGAGAGCATTCGCAAAGAGATTGAGGCGCGCATCACCATCCGCGAGCGCATTTCGACTTCCGTGGAAGTGCCGCTGAGCCAGGAATGCAAACGTATCCTTAATATGGCGGCGGAAGAAGCCGAGCGTTTGGGCCACAAGCACGTGGGCACGGAGCATTTGCTGCTGGGAATCCTGCGCGAAGAAAAATGTTTTGGCGCGGAGATTTTGATGGAGCGCGGCCTGCGGCTTACCACGCTGCGCGAAGAGTTGGGCCGCACGTCCGGAGAGAAAACCGCCGCGGCGCGTCCCAAGGAAACATCTTTGCTGGCGGAGTTCAGCCGCGATTTGACGCAGGCGGCTTCCGAAGGTTCGCTGGACCCGCTGGTTGGGCGCGATGGTGAAGTGGAACGGGTGATTCAAATCCTGTGCCGCCGCACCAAAAATAATCCCGTACTCATCGGCGAACCTGGCGTGGGTAAGACGGCTATCGTCGAAGGCTTGGCGCAGCGCATTTCCGATGGCGACGTCCCGCCGTTTCTGGCGGATAAGCGGATTTTGTCGCTGGATCTTTCGCTGATCGTGGCGGGCACGAAATACCGCGGACAGTTTGAAGAGCGCCTCAAGACCATCATGAAGGAACTGATGGAGAGCCAAAACTCCATCGTATTTATCGATGAACTGCACACTTTGGTGGGCGCCGGATCGGCGGAAGGTTCGCTCGACGCCGCTAACATTCTGAAGCCCGCGCTATCTCGAGGCGAAATTCAATGCATCGGGGCGACCACGCCGGGGGAATATCGCAAGTCGGTGGAAAAGGATCGCTCGCTGGAGCGCCGCTTCCAATCCGTGAAAGTTCCGGCGCCCAATGAAGAAGAAGCGGTGCTGGTAATTCAGGGCGTGCGCGAGCGCTACGAAAAGTTTCACGCCGTCAGCTACACGGACGAAGCGCTGAGATATTCGGTGTACCTCTCAAACCGCTACATTCCCGACCGTTTTCTGCCTGACAAGGCCATCGACTTGATCGATGAAGCCGGGGCGCGTGTGAAGTTGCGCCAGGCTACGGTGCCCGAAGAAGTCGGCGAAGTGCAGAAGCGCGTGAAATTCATCACGCACCGCATGGAAACGGCCATCGCCAATCACGAATTTGATAAAGCGCGGTTTTATTCCGAAGAAGAGCGCAAAGAAAAAGAAAATCTGCGCGGCCTGCGCGACCGCTACAAGCTGGACGACGCCTCGACGGGCATCGTCACGCGCGAAGACATCGAAGATGTGGTTTCGCGCTGGACGGGCATCCAGGTCAGCTCCATCAAGGAAGACGAGCAGCAAAAATTGCTGCGCATCGAACCGGAGCTGCACAAGCGCGTGATCAGCCAGGATAAGGCCATCACCGCCTTGGCGCGAGCCATTCGGCGCAGCCGCGCTGGATTAAAGTCTCCCGCGCGCCCCGTCGGATGCTTCTTCTTCCTCGGGCCCACGGGCGTGGGCAAGACGGAAGTGGCGCGACGGCTCGCGGAATTCCTCTTTGGTTCGGAAAAATCGCTGATCCGCTTCGATATGTCCGAATTCATGGAAAAGCACTCGGTCTCCAAGCTGATCGGCGCGCCTCCGGGCTATGTGGGCTACGAAGAGGGCGGGCAACTGACGGAACGCGTGCGCCGCACGCCGTACGCGGTGATCCTGCTGGACGAAATCGAGAAAGCGCATCCGGATGTTTTCAATATTCTGCTACAGGTGTTTGAAGACGGCCAGCTCACCGACGGTCTTGGCAACACGGTGGATTTCCGCAACACCATCATCATCATGACCTCCAACCTTGGCGCGCGGCATCTGCAAAAGCGCACTTCGCTGGGCTTCCAGTCCGCCGGAGAGGAAGCGGGCACCAAGTCCGTGGAGGACCTGGTGATGAACGAAGTTAAGCGGGCCTTCAATCCGGAGTTCCTAAATCGGCTGGATGAGGTTATTATCTTCAATCCGCTTGCAGACGAAGACTTGCTACGCATCATCGACTTGCTTGTGGGACAAATGAACGACACGTTGATTCACCGCCAGGTGCAAGTGGTGGTTTCGCCGGAAGCCCGGCAGTGGATCCTCGAGAAAACCTGTGCGGACCGCAATTACGGAGCACGTCCGTTACGCCGGGCTTTGCAGAAATATGTAGAAGATCCCTTGTCCGAGGCCTTGATTCAAGGGGGCATTCAAAGGCCCGCGACGCTGCAGATTTACGTCGGGGAAGAGGGCTTGGCATTTCGACCGGTGGTTGAGGCAACCCCGGTCGTCCACTAGCGAATCTGACACCAACGACGGAACCCGGACGTACCGGGAACCACGCACGGCCGGCCCACACCGGGTCCGGCGGGAGAAGGCACAATTTGGGTTTGGGGGACGCGGCCTTGACGACCTCATCGGCCGCCGAAAGAAAATTTTGTGTGTTACGCGGGATTCCAGCGCCCAGAGCGATCCGGTTCGCAGCGTTTTTGCTTTTGCTGACGGCTTGCTCGCCGGCATGGGCTCGGAAAGAACCCTCGGCAAACCCTACAGCCGCAGGGTCTAAACTCGCATCCGCTACATTGGATTCCGCAACTGGCCATGAGGCTACATCCGCGGCCGAATTTCCGCCCGAAAACACTTCAGACTTATCGCAAGAACCAGCCCAATCCAGCGTGCAGGATGCTTCCGGCCAGACGCGTATCGTCATCGAACGCATTGAATTCATCGGCAACCGGCGCATTCGCAGCGACACCTTAAAGGCACGCATCTTCAGCCGCGACGGCGACCCCTATAACGAAGATACGTTGCGCCGCGATTTCCAAGCGCTGTGGAACACGCAGTTTTTTGAAGACGTGAAGATGCACGTGGAAGATGCACCGGATAACCCGAACGCCAGAATTATTATTTTCGAGGTGATCGAGCGCCCAGTTATTCGCCGCATCCGGTATGACGGCATTCACTCCGTCTCCGAATCGGACATTCTAGACCGCTTCAAAGAGCGCAAGGTGGGACTGACGGTAGAGAGTCAGTTCGATCCCACAAAAATCAAGAAGGCCGAGGTGGTGTTGCAGGAACTGCTCGGCGAACACGGCCACCAGTTTGCCAAAGTGACGCCGCAATATGAGCGCATCGCCTCCAGCAACGCGGTCATTCTTGTTTTCAAGGTTGAAGAAGGCCCCAAGGTAAAAGTCGGGAAAATCATTTTCATCGGCAACCACGCGTTCAGCAATCGCAAACTGATTCGCGCCATGCACCACGACCGGCCCTACGCCATTCCTTTGTACATCACGGAAATCAACGTGATGTCCAAGACCTACGACAAAGACAAGCTCAACGAAGACATTGAAGTGGGTATTAAAGGGCTGTATCAGGACAACGGCTACTTCAAGGTGACGGTCCCGGATCCAACGATAGAAAACGTGGATACCGACAGCTACAAGCTCGGAGTGCCATTACCTTTCGCCGGTAAAGCCCCCGGTAAAGCCGTAAACATCACCATCCATATTGAAGAAGGCGCGCAGTACCACATGGGCACGCTTAAGATCGTCAGCGCCGATCCGGATAAAGCGCTATCGCTCAAGGTAGCGGCCTTGAAGGGCCTGTGGCCGATGAAACCGGGCGACGTTTTCTCCGCGGACAAGGTGCGCAAAGCACTGAAGAATTACACCTCGGCATACGGGGAATTTGGCTTCATCGATTTCACTCCGGAGCCCGAGACGGACGTTGACGACGCTACCAAAGTAATTAACGTGACGCTGAAGTTCGACGAGCAGAAACAGTATTACGTTCGCCGCATCGACTTCAGCGGCAACACCACCACGCGCGATAAAGTAATCCGCCGCGAATTGCTGATCGACGAAGGGCAACTGTTCAACAAGCGCTTGTGGGAAATCAGCATCCTGCGCCTGAACCAGCTGAATTACTTTGAACGCATCGAAGCGGACAAGGCCGCGGAAATCAAGCGCAACACCAAAGACGGCACGGTGGATATCACCCTGAAGCTCAAGGAAAAGGGAAAGCAGTCCATCGGTCTGCAGGGCGGCGTCAGCGGCTTAGCCGGCACATTCGTAGGGCTGACCTATCAGACCAATAATTTCCTGGGACTTGGCGAAACGCTTACCCTGTCCGCGCAGTTCGGAGACCTGCAGCGCAGCTTCACGTTTGGTTTTACCGAGCCCTATTTGTTCGACAAGCCCATCCAAAGCGGTTTTACAATTTTCTCCACACGTTACAATTTCAATCAAGCCAAGCAGCTGGCCCAGGAAGAGGGCCAGGCCATCAGCATCAACCCGGAATTTGTGCAGGACTACACACAGAACAGCTACGGCTTCACCGTCTACGGCAGTTATCCGGTGAAGAGACTTTCCTTTACGCGCTTTTCGTTAACCTACGGCTTGACGCACACCGATATCACGGCCTTTAACGACACTTCCAGTTTGCTGTTTACATCGCTGCAATTCCGCAGCGTGGCGGGCCCCAGCGCCCTGAATGGCATTATTTCCAGCGCCATCACGCCGTCCGTAACGCACAACACCATCAACAACCCGCAAAACCCCACCAACGGCAAGAGTTACTTTTACTCCGTGTCTTTGGCCGGCGGACCGCTGGGCGGAAACGTGAATTCCGTCACCAATACGTTTGACTTCAAGAAGTTTATGCCGACGTATCACAGGCGCAACGTCATCGGCATGCACTTTTCCACCGCGTTCATCACCGGTTACGGCGGCAAGGATGTGCCACCGTACAGCCGCTTCTACATGGGCGGCGAAAATGACCTGCGCGGCTACGACATTCGCTCCATTTCGCCGGTGACTTTTATTCCCACGCTGGTGTCGCAGCAGTTCACGTATTTCTCGAATACGCATCTTTCCGGATCCGGTGGCAGCACGCTGACAACATTTGCTGTTCCTATTCTGGCTTACAGCATCGCGTTTCCCGGCGGCGACTTCACCACCTACGGCAATTTCGAGTACCGCATCCCCATCGCCGGTCCGGTGACCATGGCGCTGTTTCTTGATGCCGGAACCGTGGGCATCGTGAACACCGGTGGTCTGAAACTGGATCCTAGCGGCTTGGCCAACCTGGAAACGAACTTTCCGCTGGCCAGCGTGTCCGCCGTTCCCAAGCTTTCAGAGAATTTGACCATCGCGAATGGCACGAATTTCCGGCCGCGCGCTTCCACGGGTATCGAGTTCGTGGTGCAATTGCCCATTATTCAGGCGCCGTTCCGCATCTACTACGCGTACAACGTGAACCGCTTGCACGAACAGATTTTCGCGCCCCAAGACTATATCGATCCGGGAGAACTGGCTTCGCTCCAGTCGCTGCCGCCGGCATTCAGGAAATTTGTCCTCGATCCGGCGCTGCAGGCGTTCATCAATAATCCGGGCAATTTGAATTATTTTGAGCCGCTGCGCACTTTTCGCTTTACCGTCAGCCGCACGTTCTAGCCCGCGGATTTTTCTCGCGGAGGCGCTGGCGTAGCGAGGGTCGGGGTTTTGGATTTCAGAATACACGCGTGGTCGTTACTGGATCGCGTGCCGGGAACATCGGGTCACGGATGGGCGGCAAACTGGGCCGAAAGTTGGCTGGAAACAGTCTGCGTCCGTAAGAATCAATCGGCGAAAGCGCCGCAATATGTGGGGGATAGCGTGCGAACGAAGGCGAACTCTGGGTTGAAAGTACTTCTCGGAACTTTGGCGATGATGTCGCTGTGGTTGAGCGGTTGTGGTGGCGGCAGCTCGAACGTCCTGACCGTCACGGTAACGGACTCGCTCGGCGGCGTTGTGGTAGTCACCCAGGCGGACACCATCACGGCCACGGTTACCGGGCCGGATTTGGTCAACGGCGTCGCGGACGTGAATGTTACTTTCAGCTGCACCTATACCACCACCACCGTGACTGGCACCACGACCACGACCTCCAAGCCAGTAGATTGCGCGGGAGCCGAACCCGCCATTGGGACTTTCTCCAACGTGCAGCCTACGACGGAAATCTACACCGCGCCTGCGATGCTCCCCGATCAGACCAAGTACCCGAACTTGGTTATCACCGTTAAGGCCAACTCCACCGCCGTTCCCAGCAAATTCGGCACGGTGACACTGGTGTTGGACTCCGGCATTCTCGTCAGCATCGCCCCGACCACGGCGACCCTGGCTGTAGGTAATAATGGTAATCCTGGCGAATCAAAGCTATTTGTCGCGTCGCTCACCACCGACACCATTCCGGGAGACGTAACGTGGGGCCTCACCAACTCCACTGTAAACACCGGCGGAACGCCGTCAATCGCCGGCACCTACACGCTGACCACTCCGCAATGCAGCCCATCCTGCGGCACCATCGCAGCCTCCGCGGACCAGAGCGGTAACGAGATTTATACCGCGCCGGCAACATTGCCTACGAATACCACGGCGACCATTTATGCCATCGCCAAGCAGGACAACAGCCGCGTCGCTATCGCCACCATTACTCTGGTGGCCGGCGGAAACATAACTTTCAATAGCTTATGGCCCACCGTTGTCCCGCAAGGCGCCTCGCAAGCCGATGTGTTCCTCAACGCCACGAATTTAACGTCGCAGATCGGCTTGACGCTTACCAACAATAAGACGGGTGTAACTACTGGTATCGACGCAGGTTCGGACGCCGTGAAAGTGTTCTTCACGCCATCCACTTATGGCGCCACCACCGGACCCGTTTCCACGGGTGCCCGTCTGCGGCTCACTGCAGCGCAACTCGCGCTTCCGACCACGTACACCGTGGGGATCACTCCAGGTAATCCACTGGATCAGACGACGCCCATCGCTACGTTCAACTTTACAGTGGTTCCGGTCCGACCTGGACTGGTGGCTTCCAATCCGCCGGACATTGCAGAAGGTACTATGAATTCGAGCGTGTCCGTGGACGGCGGCTATTACGGAGCATCACCCAACCTCGCGGTGAGTTTGAATTTCAACGGCAACGCCTTGGCCATCCCAACTCCGCCAGTGGGTAGCGATCCGCGTCGATTGATCGGCACGGTTCAGTCCACCGGTTCGGTGCGAGGACTTTTGCCCATCAACGTCACGAACGCGTTGGATGTCAGCAACTCTTCAACCGTGTATAGCAACATCGCGATACTTCCCGCCTACGCGAACGAGAGCGATATGAATTCCAGTACCACGCCGATGCCGTTCGATATCACCAACAAGATATTTCCCCCGTGTCCCATGACCGCTGCGACATGCGTGGCGGATACCAACGGCAATTATCCGACCCAGATATGTGCGACGCCCGGTACGATGGCATGCCCAATTCCAGCGACGATCTCGTTAGGAGCGAACAGCAAGCCCGACGCGATCGCCGTCGATCCCATCCTTGGTTACGCGGCCGTCACCGAAGCGGCGACCAACATGGTGCAGTTCATCAATCTAAGCACCACGCCGCCGTCGTTGGCCGGGGCTTTCCCAACGGGCAGCCCGGCAGCGGGCAATTTGCCGACGGGTGTGGCCATCGACCGCCAAGTCTGTGCTAAAGGCACGGCCGCTGATCCTGTCACCGGGCAATGTCCTGCCGCTGGTCCGTTTCAATCCATCGCTGCGGTGGTGAATTATCAAGCGCAGACTCTCACCGTGCTCACCATCCCCGGGGGCACGCTGCTGGAAACTATTCCTCTCAATAACCTGATACCGCCTTCGGGACTTACCGGCGCTGGAGCGAATCCTTCGCCGAATCCGTATTCCGTCGCCATTGATCCCTTCATTCATCGCGCGTTGGTGGCGTTCGCTTCCACCAACGCCGGTTTCGTGATCAACCTCGATCCTTCGCAGAGCCCCAGCATATGTTTGCCGGGTTTCGCTCCCGGCGACGGTACGTCGTATTGCCCGGTGGCGCTGGCGACCCTGAATACCGGCACGAACCCGCAAATCGCTTTCGAGCCTGGCGCGCACATGGCGTACGTATCGCCCGGCGGCGCGGGAACGCTAACGGCGGTCAATCTAAGCAATCCCTCGCAGGGCCCGTTGCAGATCGCCTCCGCGATGCGCACCGCCAACATTGTTACCGTCACCATGGCGCCGAACACGCCGCACAATATTGTCCCCGGCACCTTCCCAACGGTCTTGATTAGCGGTTTGCCACTCGGTAAGCCAGCAGGCACGAGCTTCAATGGTGCTTTCCCGGTGCTCAGCGTAATCAATAATTTGCAGTTCACCTATGCGCAAGTGGGTGCCAACGACGACACCAGCACCAGCACCGCGGCGCAGCAGGGTTTTCTGAGCGTGGGAACCGACAATATTACCTACTCGATCAGCCCGACCATTCAGGGCATCGACATCAATCCCATTACGAATAGCGCCGCGCTGGCGGATCCCAATAACGGCGGGTTCTCGGTCGGCGGACCACAGGTCACGTTCATCAATTCGCTGGACCAAAATGTCACCGCGTTGAGCCTATGCAATGGGTTAAATTTGGCGATCGTCACGCCCACTCCGCAGTGTGCGCCGGAATTGGGTGTTTCCGCGGTGGCCTACCAGCCCTTCACCAACACGGTCGTATCGCTCAGATTTGACCTAGGGAATCTGCAGAACAACCAGATTTCTCTGCTGGACCCGGCAGCCAGCGAACGCGAAACCATCGTTGAAACTGGCCAATTCGCCGCGACCTCCATCTGCTTCCCAGCCGCTTCCTGTGCGGCAAATCCGCAGCCGGCCGGCACCATCACCGTTAATCTCAACGGCGCCATCGCCGTCGATCCGATTCATAATCTCGCGCTGGCCGTCAACTCCGGCAGCGGCACGATCACGCCGTTGTATCTCGGAAACATCAAGCCGCTGCAAATCGAAAGCGTGAACACGCCGCCGGTAGACCTCAACAGCAGCGTGGCGAGTCCCGCGTTACTTTCGCAAGCCGTGCTGATTAATTCCACGGCGCTGCCGAAATCCATCAGCGGCATTCAGATTTTCGGCCGAGGGTTCAACAGTTCATCGCAAGTGCGGCTTAACGGCGTGCCTTTGCCGGCGTCGGACGTGGTCTTTTCCAGCGCCAGTCCGAGCGAACTGCTCGTCACCCTGCCAGCCACCAACGGCAGCCAGCAAATTCTCACCGGGCCGCAGAATTTTGCCTTGGATGTCGCGAACCCCGGTGGCACCACGTCGAACGTCATGGACTTGCACGTCGTCGAAGCCATTCCCATACCGCCTTGTGCCGGCGTAGCTGCCGCACCCGGAGGCGTGGCCATTGCCGACGACCTCGTTAACTCCCAGCAGAATTTTGCGGTGGTCACCGAAATAGCCTGCGCTCAGGTGGCGGTAATCAACCTGAATGCCGGTGCCAAGTTTGCCAGTCTCTCGACCATCGCCACCGGTAAAGGGCCCACCGGAGTAGCGACCATTCCGCGGTATGGATACGCCGTGGTCACCAACAATACCGACGGCACCGCGTCCATCCTCGATCTCACGTTGGGTACCAGAGCCGTCGGTGCCACTACCGACATCGTCGTAGGCACCGGTCCAAACGGCGTCGCCATCGAGCAGGAAACCGGTCTCGCGGTGGTTGCCAATACCGGCAGTAACACCGCCACGGTCATCGACATGACGCCTCTGCAAGCTTCGCCCCAGGGCACCATAGCGCCCACGACGGTGGCCACCGATCAGCAACCCATTGGCGTGGCGATTGATCCCGACGGTGGCGCTAACGCCACCGGCTTGGCCGCGGTCACTGCGCTGAGTATTAGTTCCACGCCCGCCTCGGGTGCGATAGACGCCGTCGATATCAGCCTGGCGGTTCCGGCCAAGAATGCGGCTGCGACTACCTCGGTTGGTTCGATTCCCACGGGAATCGTATTTGATCCAGCCTCCGGCTCGCAGTTGTTTTACGCCACGGAAAGCGACTCCAACGCCTTCGTCGTTTTCAACCCGACTACAAGTTCGGTTTCGACCGTGCAAGTGGGTATCAATCCCTTTTCGATTGCGTACAATCCGCAGACCAGCTCGATCCTCACCGTGAATTCGGCGAGTAATACGATAAGCATTATCGATTCTCTGTCGTTCCAGAACCAATCCACTCTCGGCATCGGCGGTATTTCATTGTTTGCCGCGGCAATCGAGCCGTTGTCGAATTTGGCGGTCATCGCGGATCAGGCCAATAATCGCGTGCTGCTTTTCGCCATGCCGCACTGATGCGGCGGCGTTGCTCGCAAGCAGGCGCAGGCGTACCTTTGCCGTTGCGGCCAGCGCACTTGGTCGGCTATAGTATGAAGTTTGCAACAGGCCTGTTATTCCCTCTGGGGGACACAGTGGCCTCACAAGTTTCTAGCCAATTCGGAATTGGCGCAGGTTGGCCGCATTGCGGTCACCCACAAATAAGGAGAACAAAGTGAATCGCAGATTTGTATTTCGTACCGCCGCCCTTGCCGCCGTAGCCCTGCTGGGCTCCGTTGCGCTTCGGGCGCAAGCGTCCGCGCCCGGAGCGTCGGCCTCGGGAAAAGTTGGTGTCGTCGATGTGCGTCAAGCCATCGTCGCCACCGCCGAAGGCAAGCAGGCTTCGGCGGAATTGCAATCGCAGTTTGCCGCGCGGCAGTCGGAGCTCGAAGGGTTGAACAAGCAGATTAGTGACATCCGCCAGCGTCTGTCCGTTGGCGCCGATAAACTCAGTCCGGACGAAGGCGCGCGCTTGCAGCGCCAGGGCGAAGTGCTCACCCGTCAACTGCAGCGCAAGCAGGATGAATATCAGGAAGACGTCAACGCGGCGCAGGCCGACGTGGTCGACAAAATCGGCCGCAAAATGATCGACGTGCTGGACCGCTATTCACGCGAAAACGGTTTCGTCATCGTGTTCGATTCTTCCGCGCAGAATTCTCCGGTGCTCTACAAGTCCACGCAGATCGACGTCACGCAGGACATCATTCGGCTCTACGACCAAGCGTATCCCATTAAGGCTGGCTCTCCTGCGGCCCGGCCCGCGGCGGCGAAACCAGCGACTCCTCCGGCCACCAAGCCGGCTACTCCGCCGAACCACTAAACGGGACGCGATACATGGCGCTCGTCGTTTCGCCGCAAGTGTTTAGGCGACGCCGTGCCTCACAGTTTGATCCATTAAAAGCCCCGCGCTCATCACGCGGGGCTTTGTATCTGTCCGCGTCCGTCGCGCGCTTGTCCACAAACTTGACACCTTACGGGGCGGCGGCTAGCGTACCAAGGTAGTGAACTCGCACTGTTCGGGTTACCGAAAGAGTAGTGATCGGGGGGCATTGCCCGCGTGGCATCTCTGTTTTCACCGCATCTGAAGCGACTGTTCCGCTACGTCCGGCCCTACAGTTTTCGCCTGGGCTTTGGCATTTTGATGATGGCCGCGATGGCGGTGGCCGAAGGCATCGTCGCGCTCATGATCCACCCGGCGGTGGACTACGTGCTGGATCCCTCGGTCGTGACCACGGTGCTGCCATTGGTGACGCTGCCTTGGAACAAACACTCCATCTACCTGAATCACTATTTTCCCGCACGCATCCACAATGTCTGGCCGGTGTTCGCGATTTCGCTGTTGATTCTCTACGTCGCCAAGGGCATCGCCGAGTACCTCGGCACCAGTGAAATTCAATACGTTGGACAGGCCGCGGTAAAAGACCTGCGCAATCAGCTCTACACTCGCCTCATCCGCCAGCCTATTGGCTTCTTTCAATCCCATCCCACCGGAAAAATCATTTCCGCCACCATCAATGACGTTGAGCGCGCCCGCTACGCTCTCGGCGAATGTCTCGCCGACATCTGCCAGAAGGGCTTTTCCTTCGTGGTCTTCATCGGCGTAATGGTCATTGTCGATTGGCAGATGGCGCTGGGTTGCGCAGTGCTCTTGCCCCTGGTGGCGCTGCCCATAAATAAATTTGGCAGGAAGATTCGCATCTCCGCGGAAACCAGCCAGGCCCGACTCAGCGATCTGAGCCACATTCTCCAGGAAACCATCAGTGGCAGCCGAGTTGTTAAAGCCTTCGGCATGGAAGAGTTTGAGATTGGAAAATTTCGCGAAGGTGCGCGCAAATTACTGCGCGAGAACATGCGCCTGGTGCGCGCCGCGGTAATCACCGCGCCGATGATGGATATGGTCGGCGCGATCGCCATTCCGCTGCTGCTTTTGTTTGCCCGCGATCAGATTCATCACGGCGTGTTGACCTCCGGCACGTTCTTCACTTTTTTGTACGCCATGTTTAACGCCTACATGCCGCTCAAGCGCGCGGGATTCATCTACCAGCAGCTACAAGCCGTTGACGGCGCCATCACGCAGGTATTTGTGTACATGGATCGCGATGTCGAAGTAAGCGAGCAACCCGGCGCCAGTCGCCTTGCTCCGTTTGTTCGTGAAATTGCCTTTGAAGATGTCAATTTTACCTACGACCGCGAAGGCGCTTCGGTGCTGAAGAATATTTCTTTTGCGGCGCACAAAGGCCAGGTGATTGCTTTCGTCGGTTCCAGCGGCGCGGGAAAAACCACGCTGGTAAATTTATTGCCGCGATTTTATGAGCCCACCTCCGGCCACATTCGTGTCGATGGTGTCGATATTGCCGGCGTCACCATACGCTCGCTGCGCGAACAGATCGCCGTGGTGGCTCAGGAAAATATTTTGTTTCACGATACCGTGTGGAACAATATCAGCTACGGCCTGAGCAATGTTTCCGAAGAGCGCGTCGTCCAGGCCGCACAAACCGCCCTAGCGCATGATTTTATTTCCGGATTGCCCCAGAAATACGACACCATCATTGGTGAACGCGGCACGCGCCTCAGTGGTGGACAGCGCCAGCGCATCGCCATCGCGCGAGCCATCCTAAAGGATTCGCCCATCCTGATCCTGGATGAAGCCACTTCCGAGCTCGATACCGAATCTGAAATGTACGTGCAAAAAGCTCTCGCCAATTTGATGACCGGTCGCACCACCTTTGTAATCGCCCATCGCCTTGCTACCATCCGCCGCGCCGACCAGATTCTCGTTCTTGAAGAAGGCCAGATCCGCGAGCGCGGCACGCACGCCGAATTGCTCGCGCGTGGCGGCACCTATGCGCGCTTATACGCTTTGCAGTTTGCAGGCGACGACTTAGTGTCGCCGCTCCAGACTTCCGCCCCGGGCACTACCGCTGTTGCTGACCGGGCCTGACGGAAAGGGACGGAAAGGAAAAACTTGTCACCTAAGAGCTGTTTTTCGATGACCGGATATGCGCAAGCCCGCAGTCAAGCGCCTGGCGGCGCTGCGGAGGGCTGGGCTTTGCGCGTCAGCGTCAAGAGTGTCAATCACCGCTTTCTGGATTTGAAACTGCAGCTCCCGGAAGGATTCGACGTGTACGAAACGCGCGTGCGCCGCGTGATTCGCGAACGCATCGTGCGCGGCCACGTCCATCTCATCGTTAATTTTGAAGCGCAGAGCGCGGCGGGCGTGCAGCTGAATCAGCCACTGGTGGAGGCCTATCTTCAGGCTGCTGAAGACCTGCGCCAGAAAACCAAAGCCGCCACTGGCATGGACGTCGTCGGATTGTTGCGGCTTCCGGGAGTGATTCGCGGCGCTGGCCCGGCGCTGCCAGAAGACGAAGACGAGCGCGAAAAGCTGTGGCAGATTCTCGACGGTTGTTTGCAAGAGGCGCTGACCACGCTGGACGGCATGCGCCGCGCCGAAGGCGCCCATCTCGTCGAAAATTTACGCCAGCGTCTCGCCACCATCGGCGAGCATTGCGGAAAAGTGCGAGATTTGGCGGAATTGCTCCGCCCGGCTTTTGCGCGGCGTTTGGATTTGCGCTTGAAAGAACTTCTCGGCGGCACCGGCATTGACTCCGGCCGGCTGGCGCAAGAGGCCGCGCTGCTTGCGGAACGCAGCGATATCAGTGAAGAATTAGAGCGCCTGCAAAGTCACCTGCGGCAATTCACGGCGCTTCTGGATGGCGCGGGCGAAGTCGGAAAGAAACTGGATTTTCTGCTGCAAGAAATGCAACGCGAAGCCAACACCATGCTTTCCAAGACTCCGGGCGTCGAGAGCGAAGCGCTGGCCATCACCGGACTGGCGCTGGAAATTAAATCAGAGATTGAAAAGCTGCGAGAGCAGGTACAGAACATCGAATGACTGCGGAAAAAGAACTTGTACCTTCGGGAGTTTTGCCGCCCGCGTCGCCTTTGGTCTTGGTCGTTTCCGGGCCTTCTGGCTCGGGTAAATCCACATTGGTGCAGCGTATTCTGGAATTGCCGGGCACCATGGCCTCCACCTCGTGTACTACCAGGCCCCGTCGCGCGACTGAGGCCAGTGGGAAGTGTTATGATTTTGTCACAGAAGCGCAGTTTGACGAGATGGTGCGCAACGGCGATTTTCTGGAATATGCGCGCGTCTTCGGCAAACATTCTTATGGCACTCCGAAGAAGTGGCTCGACGAATCGCGCAAGACCGGTCTCGACCTGGTGCTCGAGATTGACGTACAGGGCGCTTTGCAGGTAAAGAAAAAATTGCCGGAATCCGTGGCCATCTTTATTCTGCCGCCGTCGCGCGAGGAACTCGAACGCCGGCTGCGCAGTCGCGGCACCGATTCGGAAGAAGAGATCACGCGGCGGCTGGCCAAGGCCCGTGACGAGATTTCGGCGTTTCGGTCGTACGATTATTGCGTGGTCAATGAAGATGTCGCCCTGGCGGGCCGCGAAGCCATCGCAATTGTTACCGCGCTGCGCTGCACCATCGCCAGGCGGCAGGCCCGGGTAGAAACACTTTTGGCATCGTTTGGGGGGAAAGACTAAATGAATGTGCTGACGAAAGCTCCGCAAAGCCAGTTTGCGTACGTCGTACTGGCATCGAGGCGCGCGCGGCAGATCATGGCGGGCGCGCCGCCGCTGGTCGAGAACCCGAGGACGCTGAAGGCCACACGAATCGCGTGCGAAGAGCTGGAACATAGCATGCTCGAGTACGACTTCGTGGAACCCTCGTCGATCGACACCGACAAAGACGGCAACAAGCGCCGCAAATAGCGTGGTCGTCGCGGCGCATTCGTAGCGTCGGGTCTTCAGACCCGTGCCTTTGTAGCGGCCGCCGTCTGCGGCGGTCGCTTTTCCGCGACGCAACCCAGCCGTCCGACCATCAGGCGCATTGCGATAGAATAGGGTCAGCCGAAAAGGGAACGCCGCGAAGAACCCTTCCGCGTCCCCGAAGGATCAAAAACCCATGCGCATCACGCTAGGCGTCACCGGAGGAGTCGCAGCCTACAAAGCCGCCGAACTAGTCCGCCAACTGCAACAAGACAATTTCACCGTCCAAGTAGTCATGACCCGCAGCGCACGCGAATTCGTCACCCCGCTTACCTTCGCCGCCCTCAGCGGACAAAAAGTAATCACCGATCTCTTCACCGGCGCCGAAAATGGCGAAGCCAATCTAGAAAGCGCCATCGAACACATCGCGGTAGCGCAGCGGACGGATTTGCTATTGGTTGCTCCAGCCACCGCCGACATTCTGGCGAAATTTGCCCGCGGCATCGCCGATGATTTTCTGACCACGCTGTACCTGGCCAGCACCGCGCCGGTGATCGTCGCGCCGGCGATGAACGTAAATATGTGGAATCACGCCGCCACGCAAGAAAACATCCGCCTGCTGCGTGATCGCGGCGTCACGGTGGTGACTCCCGACGAAGGCTATCTCGCCTGCGGCATGATTGGCCCAGGACGCCTTGCCGGGCAGGAAGAGATCCTTGCTGCTGTACGTACCGTTCTTCACGCGCACCAGGATCTGCAAGGCGAGACAATTTTGATCACCGCCGGTCCTACCTGTGAAGATATCGACCCCGTGCGCTACATAACCAATCGTTCCTCCGGGAAAATGGGTTATGCCGTAGCGGAAGCCGCGGCGCGCCGCGGCGCAAAGGTAACGCTAGTTAGCGGGCCAACCACCCTTGAGACTCCGCAAGGCGTCACGCGCATCGACGTTCGCTCTGCTCACGACATGTACGCCGCCGTCACCACGCGCTTCCCGCAATCTTCCGTCGCCATCTTCGCCGCCGCGGTAGCAGACTATCGCCCCGCCGTCAGCGCCGCACAAAAAATCAAGCGCGGCAAAGAAGCCATCACCATGGAATTCGAGCCGACGATCGATATTTTGGCGATGGTAGCGAGAGAAAAGAAGGAGCATCGGCTCATCGTGGGCTTCGCTGCGGAAACCGAAAACGTCGCGGAAAACGCTCGCAAAAAGCTGGTTGCCAAACATGCTGATCTGATCGTCGCCAATGACGTCACCGCCGAAGGCGCAGGTTTTGACGTCGACACCAATGTCGTCACCATTTTCTCACGCGATGGTCGCGACGTAGCCTTGCCTAAAATGACCAAGGCCGAAGTAGCCCAGCGTATCCTCGACGAAGTCGTCCGCGTGCGCGCTGCGCAACAAAAAAATGCCGGCGAGTTAGCCGAAGGTTTCAAAGCGGCCATCAAAGAGTGGTCTCGTTGATCACTATGATCCAGCCTCTCCCCGACGCACGCCGCGAGAAAATCAAACAGCGCCTCAGCTTCTACGAAGATTTAAAAATCACTCCGTTCTATCGCGACCGGAGCAGCGCAACGCCGCGCGCCTTGGTTCCCGACGCCGTTGCCACTCAAAATCCAGAAGAGGACACAACTTTGCCCAAGCCCGCAGCGAAGACCGCAAAAAGCGTCCCGAGTGCTCCTCCCGCCTTTGTAGGGGCGCAGCATGCTGCGCCCCAGCTTGCCACCCGGCCAGCCATCGAAAAGAGCATTTTTCCCTCGCCGGTAAAAACCTCAAACTTTTTCGAGTTACTGGAACGCATCGAGAACGACACTCTGTTAAAAATCCGCGAAGACATCGGCGACTGTACCCGCTGCCGCCTGCACAAAAAACGCAACCATATCGTCTTCGCCGACGGCAATCCGAAAGCCGACCTGGTTTTCGTGGGCGAAGGCCCTGGCGCCGATGAAGACGCTACCGGAATTCCTTTCGTGGGCCGCGCCGGAAAATTGCTAACGCAAATGATCGAAGCCATGGGCTTGCAGCGCAAAGACGTGTACATCTGCAACGTGGTGAAATGCCGCCCGCCAGAAAATCGCCAGCCGGAACCGGATGAAGTCACCACTTGCTCGCCCTATTTGGTTCGCCAGCTGGAAGTAGTCAATCCGAAAGTGATCGTGTGCCTCGGCGCCACCGCCGCCAAAACGTTGCTGGAAACCGACATGGGCATCTCAAAATTCCGCGGCCAGTGGCTCGATTTCCGTGGCAAGAAACTGCTAGCCACCTATCACCCCGCGTACTTGCTTCGCAATCCCGCGGCCAAGAGCGAAGTCTGGAAAGACCTGCAAAAAGTAATGGCGGAGCTAGGACTCGAAGTAAAGAAGTCCAAGCCCGCCTGACGTAGATGACGTTGTAGCGGCCGCCTTCTGAGGCGGTCGCTTTTTTCTTCCCGGTGACGTGTTCGCAATCTGAAAATCGCCCGCCTCGGAAGGCGGCGGCTACATCAAACTCAGCGGATCCACATCCACCAGCACCGCCGTCTGCGGAATGTCCTTCGCATCACAGTACGCGAGCGCGCCGCCGAGCAACTTGGTCATCAGCGAGCGTTTCGGCGATTTCAACAAAAATTGAAAACGATGCTCTTTCTTTAGCCGCGCTAAAGGCGCCGCAGCTGGTCCCAAAACACGCAAGCCTTTGCCGTCATGTGGAATAAAATATTCCGAAAGCTGTCGCGACCATTGAATGGCTTTTTCCAATATCGTGTCGCGCACGATTACATTCGCCAGCGCGGTGAACGGTGGATAAGCCATCATCCTGCGAAACTGCAGTTCTCGATCAAAAAAGCCGCGATAATCCTGCTTCACGGCATCCTGAATCGCGTAGTGCTCCGGGTAAAATGTTTGAATCAGCACGCGGCCTTTCAAATCTCCACGGCCCGCGCGCCCGGCCACCTGCGTCAACAACTGGAAGGTCCGTTCCGCCGCGCGAAAATCCGGCATGGTCAAGGATGAATCTGCGCTCACCACGCCAACCAAAGTCACGGCGTGAAAATCGTGTCCTTTCGCAAGCATCTGCGTACCCACCAAAATATCCAACGCGCCGTTGGCAAACGCGCCCAAAGTCTCTTGAAATTGCCGCTTGGTACGGGCCGTGTCGCGGTCCAGACGCGCAATGCGCGCGCCGGGAAATTCTTTGCGTAATCTCTCTTCCAGATGTTCCGAACCCTCGCCAAAGAAATAAACATACTTCGATCGGCACTTCGGGCACTCTCGCGGCACGCTCTGGATCGATCCGCAGTAGTGGCACTCCAGCCGGTTCCTCTGCTTGTGGTGCGTCATCGATATGCTGCAGTTTTCGCACTGCACCGTCGCGCCGCAGCTTCGGCATAACACCGACCACGAATAGCCGCGCCGATTGATCAAAATCATTGCCTGCGTCATGTTCGCCAGGCATTCCTGAATGCCCACGTGCAAAGCCGCGCTGATCGGGCTGGTTTGCTTCGTCCGCTGAAACTCCTCGCGCAGGTCCACAATCTCCACGCTGGCCATGGCGCGATCCGCGACGCGCGTAGCTAGCGTCAGCAATTCATATTTTGCGCTTTCAGCGTTGTAAAAAGATTCGAGCGATGGCGTGGCCGAGCCCAGCAGCGCCAGCGTATTTTCCATCTTCGCGCGCACGATGGCCACGTCGCGCGCGTGATAGCGCGGCGTCTCTTCCTGTTTGTAACTGTTCTCCTGCTCCTCGTCCACGATAATCAGCCCCACGTTCGCCAGTGGCGCAAAGATCGCCGAGCGCGTGCCCACCACCACGCGCGCCTCGCCATTCCGCACGCGCCACCATTCCCGCGCGCGGGCCATATCGCGCAGCGCCGAGTGCAGCACCGCCACGCCTTCAAACCGCGCGCCAAACCAGGCGCGGCATTGCCGGCCCATCCACAGCGTCAGGGCAATTTCCGGCACCAGAACGATCGCTGTCTTGCCGCGTGCCAAAGCGTCTTGCACCGCGCGCAAATACACCTCAGTTTTTCCGCTACCGGTAACCCCAAACAAAAGTTGTACGCCAAATTCTCCGAGCGCGGAGCGTTCGCGAATGGCGCGCAGCGCCGATTCCTGATGCACATTTAGTTCATGCGCCGGCGGCGCGTAACCCGAGTCAAACTCATCTTCCGCCGGATCGATAGGCTCTTCCCAACTCTCCAGCTGTCCCTCGCGCAACATTCTTTCGATCACCCCACGCGAAACCCCCGCAAGTTTCAGCAATTGCGAAATCGGCAGCGGTCCTCGCTCGGTGAGTAATAAATTCCGGATGCGTTGCAGCCGCTCGTTCGCGATGGTTCCTCGTTCGTTGGTTGCAGTCTTTCCTGGAACCTCTTCCCCAACAGCGTTCGCCGGGTTCTGTCCAGCCTGGCCCTCGGCAATGCTCGACACCTCGTTTGCAGCCTTCCAAGCGATCACGCGCTGCGTTTTTCTCGCGCTGCCCGAAACGCGCTCGCGTATCTCGAGCAGGCCGCGCCGCTGCAACTTCTGCAAGCGTGCCGCTTCGATTCCGGTTTTCAGCGCCAGCGCAAAAGAAAGCGCTCCCCTTCGTTCGTCTAGCCGCCGCAACAGTCTCGTTTCTTCCTCGCCGCAACCCAACGGAAACCTCGGTGCCTCTTCATCCAGCTTCCACTGCGCGATAGCATCACGGCCGGCCGCCGTCAGAAACACTTCGCGAACCAATTTCACGTCGGTAACGGGAGGCAGCATGCCGCGAAAAACTTCCCCGATCGGCGCCAGGTAGTACCCAGCGATCCACCGCGCCAATTCGATGAGCTTCGGCGTAAGCGCCGGGACCTCATCAAGGACCTTCGTGATTTCCCGAATCTTCACCGCGGGCAGCACGCCACTCGGCAACGTGGCGAGCACTTCCACCACCACGCCGACCATGGATTTCTTGCGAAAGGGCACCAGGACGCGACTGCCCGGCTGCACCGCCGCAGAGAGGACCTCGGGAATCGCGTACGTGAATAGCGTGCGCAGCGGGACCGCCAGCGCCACGTTGCAGTAACGAAAACTCATCGGCGTGTAGTGTACCAGCAAGGGAAACGCCGCCAGAGTCGCCGGGAGCCGCCTATTTTGATTTGTAGTTGAAGGTCAGCTTGGTTTCCTCGTTGACCACCAGGGGGCGGAGGAAGCGGTAGGATGTGCCGGTGCGCGGCACATCGACGGCTACTGGGAGCACGCCCGCGACACGCTGCTGCAGGTTGAAGACGTTGGCGGAGGCGTCTGGGGGCGGTGGCGGGGGTGCTGGCACGTTTGCCGTTTTGTGCTTTTTGTCTTTTCCCGCGATTGATCCAGTGTCCATTAAGAGTTGCACGCCCGAGGACTCGACGACGACCGTTTCGGAGGACACGGCGACGTCCATGTTCAGGCGATACGCGGCGGGATTGCCGGAATTGTAAGAGATATTTTGCCGCAGCATGCGAAAGCCGGGAGAGGACGCGGTCATCTGGTAGCTGCCAGAGGACAATCCGGAAACGCTCCAATAGCCTTCCGCAGTGCTGTTTACGCGAAAGGTTCCGCCGGTGGCGAGGTTTCGCAGTTCGATGCTGGCGTCGTTGATGGCCGCTCCGGACCGGTCAAAGATGAATCCACCGATCTGGCCGGGAGCAAGTACGGCCGGGGTGAGCGTGACTAGCCCACCGAAGTCATGCCCGTTGCTCGAAGGGCTGGCGGAACCAATGCTAGTGCCAGCTTGAAATTCTGCCTTATCAGCTAATGTTCCGCTGGGAACATTTACGTAGGAGTGATACTCAGGCGGAAACAGCGCGGCATTGGTGGCGTCTCCGGAAAAGTCTTTCACCTTGAATTGCTCAGGAAGAAAAAGTTCCCATTCGACGACGCCGATTGGGACGTCCATCTTGGGCAGCGAAATGTCGCCGTCGCCTTTCTTGGCGAACGGTGCGCCAGAGTGCAGGAACACGAAGGAGACCGTGTACGCGCCCGCCGGGCGGAATCCCGTGCGCAGCAGCGGGACGCGCGCGCCGTCGCTGCCTTGCACTGGTTTCACTTTTTCGCCAGCTACTTCGGCGGTCAGAATGCTGGCTCCAGCAGGCAAATCTACCTTCAGAAATGGCTGGGCTTGGTTTCTGATCGTGAGTTTCACTTCGGTTAGCGAGCGGCCTTCGGTGGTGACCAGCGTTGTCACGGTGGCGCGTTCGGCGATGGCGGCCAGAACGCTGGAGTCCGGGAAGCGCGTCCACTCCAGCGCCAGTGTAGGAGATTCGTTCGGTTGGCGATGATACCGAAATGCGGCTTGCAGAGAATAACGCGAAAGCGCGCGGAGATAGGGGTTCACTTCTTTAATGTCCAGGCGCTTCAGGCCACCGGATTCTTTGGCTGTGAGTTCCAGCGTGCCCTGGCCTTCGACCAAGACTTCTCCGGTCTCGCGCTGCGCATCTTTGAACGCGAGGATGGGCGCGGCCGCACTGGAGTCACTGATGGGGCGTTCAAAGGAAATCAGAAACTCTTGCAGGCCGAGTCCGCGGCGCGCGACTTTAAGTTGTAGAACGCCGTTCTGGATTTCGCTCGATTCCAGCGTGAGGCCGTTGACGGCGGTAACCTCAAAGCCCGCGGGAATGGCGACAGTGAATTGCTCGGCCTCGCCCTGCACTACATTAAGATCGACCAGCGCGGCGATTTGCAGGTCGGATTCAGTAACGGAGACC
This sequence comes from uncultured Acidobacteriota bacterium, assembly GCA_963838265.1. Lineage (GTDB taxonomy): Bacteria > Acidobacteriota > Terriglobia > Acidiferrales > UBA7541 > Acidiferrum. The sequence goes on along the minus strand of CAWIQN010000008.1, from coordinate 193,120 downwards.
AGAGATTTCACGTCGGAAAGAAAACGCACTTCGCGCGGCACCACCGGCGCGACGACTTCGCGCGTGTTCCAAAAAACATTGGCGATTTGACCGGGTACCAGCGTGGCCTCGATTTCGGTGTTGCCGCCTACGGACGCGCGATGCGTGATGATGCCATGGTTGATCTGCACATTGGTGCGTTCGCCGGGAACGGTGAGCGACAGGCGCACGCTGCCCGCGGCCGGAGCGGGAAGAGCGAAAGACGCGCGTCCGGTGTCAATGGCGAGCGCCAGGCCGGCGTCGAGCGTAACCGTGAATTCCGATTCACCGGGCAGAATCGCGGTGTGCGTGCCATTTTCCAGCAGCAGTGGAAGGGGTTTGCTGCCGTGTCCCGCATCGAAGACGGTGAGTCCGGACGCTAACGGGACTTTCGTTTCGTTGGCGGCCAGCGTTTCCCCTTCAAATTGCAGCGAGCCCAGAACGTTCTCGTCGACTACGTGGAGCTTGAGTTCCGCATGTTTTAGAACGTACGCCGCGGGCGGAGCTTCGGATTTCTTTCCGGGGCGATTGGCTAACGCCAGCAGTCGGTTGTATTCATCGAGAGAAAGCGTGACGTTCCCGGTGGCGGGCGGCGGCGTATCCGATTTTTGTTGCGCGCGGACCGGCAAATCCATTCCGAAGGTCACGGCAATGATCGCGAGCACGGTTGCGACCGTTGAGTGCAAGAAATGACGTGTCATTTGCCACCTGCTTTTTTGTCCTGCTGATAAGTGAACTCAGCGGATGCGGATTGATTTTCACCGGTGAGTTCGGAGACCAGGTAGAGATATGGCCCAAAGGCCGGAAGATTTACGCGCACCGGCAAAATGCCGGAAGCGCGCGAGCCGCGTTCGCTGGCGTGAAATTTATCGACTAAAGTTTGCGCGGATTGCTTGCCGGCTTCGCGCTCGTCGACAGAAACCTTCGCCGGCGGGGCCGCTGGCGCGGCCGCATTCATAAACGTCACGCCGCCGCCTGAAGTCGCAACGTTGCTGTCTACCGCGGGCTCCGGCACTTCAGCCACGAGCGCTGGCGAAATTGGGGTGGCGTAAGTTTCTACACGAAAAGATCCGGTTTCAGCGGAGAAGCGGAATTGCGGGGGATAGAAAGCTTGCAGGCCGGTGCGCGAGATTGACAGGTCCAGCGCGGGCAAGGCAATTTTCAGGCGGCCTTTGTCGGTCCAACTCGCGCCGGGCGCAAAGTACACGACTTCTACGCAAAATTCCGGAGCGTCTTCGCCCGAACGCGATTTGGATAGCGGGACCAGCAAGCTGCCGTCTGGTGCGGAGCCCGGGCGGATGGGCTTGCCGGAAAGCGAGGCGCTCCAAAGCGTGGCTCCAGGCGGCAGCGTGATCTTGACGAAGCTGCGTGAATTGTTGCGCACCGCATAGCGCGCCTCGACCAGCGATTTTCCGTCCTTGGTGAGCAGCACGCGATAACGGGCTTCTTCGACATTGGCGAGCAACACCGCCTGCTGCGTGTAGCGCGATACGTCCAGGTGTAGCGAGCGCGGCGCTTGGAGGTCCACGGAGTGCGTGCGAAACGCTTTGAGCGCGGGCGACTGCCGGCTGGAGACTGGCTCGCCAAGATCGCTCGCGTCCGCGGGTTGCAGCCCTTGCATCTTCACGGACTCGTCTTTTATTTCTCCCGCGCCCAGAATATCGACACCGATGCCTCCGGTCTCGCGTTCGATGCCAGTCAGGCGCAGCAGCGGAATGTCCATTGCGCCGTCGCGCGGAAGCGTAGCCTCGCCCGCGATGACAAAGCTCGCCGATTGTTCTACCGGCTCGATGAAAATGATGACCAGCTCACCGGACTTCACCTGCCAATCGGCCACCGTCGCGCCCTGCACCTGATTGATGGTGATATTTTGCGGAACCTGAATGCGCGCTTCCTTGGCGGCGCCTTGCGTGACCTCCAGTGTGACGTTGGCGCTAACGGACGTGGAATCTTCGCCGAGCCCCAGGAACTGCGTGAGCGCGCCGTGCATGCGCAACGGCAGCATGGATTGGTGTTCTTCTACTTTGCGGCGCCAGGCGAACACGATGGGTTCAGCGCCTTTGCCGAAAACGGTCCATTTTCCGCCGCTTGCCACATCGTGCGATTCCGAGACGAGTCCGCCGTAGAGCGAGAGGTCCACCCCGGTGCGCGGAATCTCCAGCACCACGCGGGTTACTCCGGAGGCTGTGGAAGGCAGGGATAGCCGCTCCTCGCCCGCGGAGGCGCTGATCGGAAGCGCGACATCCAGAGTGATCACCGCACGGCCCGGACGCGAGAGCAGCGCGGCAAGCTGCGTCGGTTGCGCAACCGGAAATGGCGAGAGCGAGAGCGGTTTGCCGTCCAGCAAAGCTTCGCGCACAAAAAGGCCCGGAGGAATAGGCACGCGCACCCAGCCGTTTTTTAGTACGTCGACGGTGAGCGTGGCGCGTCCCGAGGCGACGCCTGAGTCGAGCGCCGAATCGATGCGCAGATCGTAGTCGACGCGGCTGAGTGTGGCGTCGACGGGCGGCGGCTCGGGCTCGCGCTCCGTCGGAAACGCTTTCACGCGCAGCGCGCGGTAGTCAGGCACGGAGATGACCACCCAGCCGGGAGAGTGCGCAGTATCCTGCGCGAAGACCGCGCTACTGCCGAGCAGCAGCACGGCGCAAATCACGCGGATAAGTAACATTGGCAACGCTAGGCGGCGGCTCAGTAAGCGCAGATCGCGTTTCGTGGCGGGCATGGGGTGTTCCTCACGTAGTTAGAACGTGGGTACCTCGATTTCTTGCAAGGAGAGAGGCTCGCCCGAAGCGGCCAAATTGCTTCTGCGCTGTAACGATTCGTTACTACGGTTCACTACCTGACTAGGATATTGGTCGGAAGCAGTACACCCGGACTCTCGCGCTCGAAGTCAGCCAATGAAGAGAGAAGGAACAATTGGGGCGGCCGCCTTCCTCGCCATCGCAGCGATGGTTGGCTATTCCGTGCAAACCGGTCCAAAACCGACGGACAACGCCGCGGAGCGTAATAGTACCGGCAAGCCGCCAAAGCCACTTCCCGTGAAGGGCGGGGACTTCGAACTCAAACCCGGTTGCGATAGCCTGCAGGATCAGCTTGAGGATTTCCTGGAGGTCAAGAGCGATAGCCTGATTCTTCCAAAGAACTGCTACGACGAGAAAGACCCGCGGCGAAATGAACAACAGCTGGACCTGACGCAAAAAACCTCCAAACTTAAATTTGTCATCGCTCTGCTGCCTGATCCGGTGCACACGCATTCGCCCGTCCTGTTCGACCAGTTCGCCGTGGCGATCCAGGAAGCGGCGCAAGACGAAAAATACGATTTCGACGGATCGTGGCTACCGTGGGACGAAGAGGAAACGCCGTACGCACTGTTTCTGGACGAAAAGGCGGCCAAGCGAGAGAAAGAACTCAAGGAGACCCAGCCGGGAATCATCCTTTTTCGCAAGACGGCGGATTGCGGCAACAAGGAGCGGAGGAAGTCGAACGCGCAGGAGTGGGCGGACGACCTAAAAAAAGGCAAGGAATGCAGGGATGATTGGAAAGTAGACGGACTGGCGGCGAGTTATCGCGCGGGGTTGATCGTTTTCGTGGTTGGAGAGGAAGCCACGCGTGGAATTCACAAGGACCAGTTCCGGAATGCTCTGGCATGGATCGCGCGCTTGCGGGCCGAGGGTGGCACCAACGGAAAACAGGTGGCGATTCTTGGGCCAACGTACTCCGGCACTCTGCTTTCATTGACGCAGATCCTCTCCGAAGGCGACGTACAAAAACAACTGAACCTATCGACGACTGCCAGAACGACAACAGTAACCCAAGATCCGTGTGAGACCCGAGAGGATCATCGGCTAGCGGTCTACAGCGGAAGCGTGAGTAGCTCTGATTCGGCGCGAGCATTTCAGTGCACGGCAGGGGCGCAAGCGGAATTTCACAGTTTTGTGCAAAACGACGACGAGATTCTGCGGCGATTTTGCAGATTCATAAAATTGGAACAACCCGGATTTGACGCTAGCCGGGTGGCAATGATCTCCGAAGATGAAACCGCGTACGGCTGGTCTGGAGTAAAGACCAAGACGATGGGGATCGACAACACTGAGCCGGCTAATACCGAAGATGAAACAGGTTGCTCGGACCGGGTTCTGAAACTTTATTATCCACGTGACATCTCCGCCCTGCGCGAAGCTTATCAATCAAAGTCGCTTTTCAATGCGGGAGCCGCCCCGCAATCACCGGACAGCCAGAAAAGAAATCTTCCTACGGACCTGGCCGATCCGTCTGGAAACGTGCACGATTCGATCCGCAGCTACGGAGGCAATCAAACGCCGCTGACACAAGAGGCCTTTCTGATCGATCTCGTGGCGGCGTTGCGCGAACAGCATGCGCGCTACATTCTTTTGCGCAGCAGCAGTACGCTGGACCAACTTTTTCTGAGCAATTTTCTACGGCGAAACTATCCCGATGGACGAATCGTGATCTTCGGTTCGGACTTAATGTTCATCCGGGAACAAGGCGCAACCGGACTGAATGGGACCATGACCCTGAGTACCTATCCGCTTTTTCCTTTGGAACATTTGTGGACGGACCATCAAAGTCTGGCCGCGGCAGATCGAATATTCAGCTCGGATACGAGCGAAGGCACGTACGTGGCGTTCCGGCTGCTGCTCGATGCCAAGAGCTTTAAGAATGGGGTGCCGGAGCCCGGATGCCATATCCGCGACCGAAATGAAGAAAAGATATTTCTGCCATCGGTCGTATGTGAGGGAGATACCTCGCCTATTCCCGATTACTCGCCGCCGTTCTGGACGTGGTCGGATCAGTGCGGCGAAGACCAGGAAACGGACAACCAAACACCATGTCCGTACCCCGGACCAGCCACGTGGCTATCCGTCATTGGCGTCAACCGATTTTGGCCCATGGCATCTCTCCTGCCGTCATGTTCCAAGACGCCGCCACAAGTACCGTGTTCCGAGAGCGAAACCCGATTCTGGGACGCGAGCGCAGGCGGGAAGCCGAGCAATGGCAGCGATAGGGCAAACGATCCGGGCGGCCTACCGGAAATACCCCTAGGGATGAAAGTGTTCTTCTTCGTTTTGGCGGGCTTCTCGTTTTTTCACGCGTGGTGTTGCTGGTTCGGTTCGTACACGTCAAAGCCGGCATTCCGAGCGCACTTCGCCAGTCCTGGAGAGTGGCGCCACACGTGGTTGATAGTGGGAGGGAGTTGCTGCGTCGCGTGCTTGGCAGTTGTTGCAGGATGGGGCAGTGGAGTGTTTTCCATTCCTGGACCTGGATTGCCCTATCCATGGTTCGCTCTGTGGTTGATGTCACTGGCCTATATCGCGGCGTGGGTGGGTGTATACGGACATGTTTATACCGGGTGGTCGCTATCGAAGACCGTGCCAAACGAGCCGAATTTGCCAAGAATTACGGACGAAAACCGGAGTGTCTGGAATTACCGTGCGGTTGGCCTGTTTGCGATAGCAACGCTCACTTTCGGCGCACTTTTTGTTATTCCATTTGAACACGCACTGCATCCAGAAAACCGCGTATTGACGTATTGGCGCGCGATGCACCTGACCAGCGGGGTTTCTCCCATTGTTCCGGTCCTGTCGATCTTAATAGGGCTTTATCTGTATTTTTGGTTTACGTTGCATGGGCTGGCGCTGTTTGGCATGGATCGTCCGTGTTTGCCCAAGGTGGCGCAGTTGGCCTTGGGAAGCGCAGAAAATCCACAGAATTTTCTGCGAATGTTCAGCCAGGAAGATGCCGCAGACAATATTGAGGACGCTGTTGTTTCGTTTGATTGGAAGGTCGCCGTGGGCGGCGCGATAGTCTTTGTGGCGTTCCTCGTCGTCCCCGAGATTCTAGCCAAAGGAGTTCCAATACGCAGTCTAGGTACGAGAAATTACGCAAGATTTGTTTTCGTGATGCTGGACGTTTGCTGTAGTTTGGCGCTGATTGAAACGTGGCGACTCTATGAAGCTTGGGAAAAGCTGAGGTGTCTGCTGGAATTTCTCGATCGACTGACGCTGCGACGGACGCTGGCGGTGCTGCACGGTTTTTCCTGGGGCAGCGTGTGGAAGATGAGCGGAAATGTGCTGGAGGTGCGCTACAAGGTGATTTCGAGGCAGCTTGAGTGCATGAACCATACGATGGCGAGCCTGGAGAGTCTTCCCAGAGATTTCAAGGACACGACGCAACTTGCCGATGCGGGTGCCCAAGACGCGCTTGACGCGCTGGTATCCATGCGCGCCGCCGGGACGCAGTTTGCCGATTGGTATTCGAGCAACTACCGGGTTTCACGCGCCGGGGATCTGACGCACTTTTGCAAATTTCAGGAGAGCGTTGCAGCGGCCAGCGGCAGCCTGATGACGAAGTTGCTGCTGCCGGCGTGGAGGAGCGAGACGGGATCCTTGCTCCTAGCGCCGATAAAAGAGGAGAAGGATGACGCCACCCCCGATCCGCCGCCACAGGCTAAGGAGGAGCACATACGGAATGCGGAGGAGTTTGTGTGCTTGAACTACTTGGGGTTTGTACAGAATGTTCTCGGCCGATTGCGGACGATGGCGATCACGATCGTGGTGTTGTTCCTGGCGGCGTTGGTTGCGATATCCGCTTATCCCTTTGATCCACGACAGGCGTTGAGCGTGGTTTTGATTGTGTTGTTTGCGATTATGGGCGCGGTGATCGTGAAGGTGTATGCCGAAATGCATCGCGACGCCACGTTGAGCCACGTCACCAACACCAAGCCTGGAGAGCTGGGGACGGAGTTCTGGCTCAAGATCCTCGGATTTGGATTCGCTCCACTGATGGGCCTGCTGACAAGGGTATTCCCAGGTATCACGGATTTCGTTTTCGCCTGGCTGCAGCCAGGCGTTTCCTCCCTGAAGTAGTGCGGGGAGCGACCGTCGTGCGAAATGCCAGAACCAGAGATCTGAGGACTGCGGCGCTACCAGCGGATTCGTGCAGCCGGTTTCACGGCTTTCGCGGAGGGCTCCGCTTCACAGCAGTCGGTTTTGTTGATACGGATTTCTTTGGCGCGGATTTTTTGTTTTTGTCCACGCGGCGTTGCCAGGCGACGCGCAGGGCGCCGGTCAGGACGTGTTCGTTGGCGTTGGCCAGGCGGATGTGGGTCGCGCCCATGCGGCCCCAGCCGCCTTTGATGGGCAGGAAAATCTCCGGGAGTTCTTCCACGAAGGCGGATTGCTGCTCGAGGGTGAGCATCAGGTTGCCGTAGCCCTCTTTTTGGGAGGCTAGGGTGGCGAAGATATGGCCGCCGACGCGGAAGTCCGCCGCGCCCATGTGGGAGCCTTCTTCTGCGCCGGGAAGGCTCAGGGCGATACGTCGGAAGTCGTCGGGGGTCATCGCGGTCACGGGGACTCCGGTTTGCGACGGTAGTTTATACCGAAGTGGGACGTCTTACCCGGGAGGTTCGCGAATCGGTGTGATTATAAAGGGACTTAAAGTCCTTTGTTTTCACATCCTTTTGCAAGTGTTCATTCTAATAGGTTTAGCTGTAATTTTAGATTGCAAAATAGTAACTATGGTTAGGATGGCGCGGGTATGGAAGGATCGCCGGGTTAGTGCGGTATATTACGGGCGTACGGATGCAGTTCTGTACGTGAAGATGATACCGTAAGAGTATATTGCTGTCAAGGGAAATCGTGAGGATTGGGCGAAATTCTGCGGGGCGATCAATTCCCCGTCGCACGCGTTGAGGTTCTAACACCAACGGATGACGCCCTAAAGGGCGTCGCTACGAAACGGTACGAAAGCTACGAGGGCATGGCTTCGCGGCAAGCTCCTGGGTTATTTGCGGTTACGCCAGAATTGCCAGAGGAAATAGGCGGGGGTCCCTAGCAGGAAGAGGGCGATGGCGGCTACCAGGAATTTGAAGCCGCCGGGGTTGCTGACCGCCGCATAGATGGAGTTGGCTACGATGGCTGTGGCGACTAGTACGAAGATGATGGGCGTCCAGGGATAGCCGGGGACGCGATACGGGATAGCGGCGTTTTTCGTGGCGCGACGGATCGGGAAGATGGCGGCGGCGCCTAAGCCGTAGAAAATCCAGCCGATGAAGATGGCGCCGCCGGCCAGTTCGGCGAATTTTCCGGCCGAGGCGAGGATGGCGGACCAGATCCCCAGAGCGACGATGGCGATGGCCGGGGTGCGGAAGCGCGGGTGGACCTCGGCGAATTTTTGGAAGAAGAGATGGTCGTTGGCCATGGCGTAGAAAACGCGCGGGGCGGTGAGGATGACACTGTTGGTGGCGCTAAATGTCGAGATGAGGATGGTGACGGCGATAAATCTGCCGGCCCAGTGACCCAGAACGAGAGTGGTAGCGTCTGCGGCGATCGCGGTGCTGGCCGAGGCAGCCGCGGGTCCCAGAGCTACCAAATAGGCGATCACCGCGACCAGATAGAGAACGATCAGAATCAGCGAGCCCAGCAAGAAGGCGCGCGGGAAGGATTTTTGCGGGTCGACGACTTCTCCGGCGCTGTAGGTGCCGAATTGCCAGCCTTCGTAAGCCCACAGTACGGCAATCATGGCCAGGCCGAAATTGGAGAAGAGGTTGAAGCCGTGTTGCATGCCCTGTTGCGTGGTGCTAAGCGCGGGGCCAAGGTCGGCGCCATGATGGCCCAGCGAGAGCAGCACGGCGCTTAGGAGGACCACCAGGCCGGCTTTTACCAGCGTGGTCCAGTTTTGCAGGTCGGAGCTGTGGCGCGTGCCCCAGACGTTTACGACGGTGACGACGGCGATCATGACGATGGCGATGACGGTAGAGGCGGCGTTGTCGAGGGGCAGAATTTCGGCCAGGTAACGCGTGAACGCGTGCGCCAGCGCGGCAATGGTGGCGCTGGCGATCACCAGGAAGAGGCACCAGCCGTACAGGAAGGCGGGGAGGCGGCCAAAGCCGTCCCGAATGAAACAGTAGAGGCCGCCGGCTTCGGGATTGGCGGCGGCGAGTTCGGCATAGGTGAGCGCGCCGAGCAAGGAAAGGACGCCGCCAACGAGCCAGGCCAATAGCGAGAAACCTACCGAGCCGTTTAGTTGTTCGAGGACGAGTCCGGGCGTGAGGAAAATGCCGGAACCGATGACCGAGCCGACAAAGAGGTAGAAGAGGTCGCGTTGGCGCAGGGTGCGGAGGAGTGGCGGCATTTGTTGGTGTAGTAGTGTCGCGCCAGATGCGAGAAAGCCAAAGTGATTTGTTGCGGCGCAGGTATTCAGACGATGTTCAGTTTGTGTCGCGAAGGCCGGGACGTGGCGCTAAGAGACCACGACTGGCATGGGCATGAAGGAGAGGACGAAAACCAGGAGCGTTAGGAATGCGCCGAAACGGCGCGGGGGATCCAGTTCTTGCGGGTCGTAGATGGGGATGATGCGCAGGAATTTGATGCCGAGGAGCAGCGCGGCCCACACGTACCAGAGCATCGATTGTCCTAAATAGCCGAGAAAAATCAGCGCGATGGGCAGCAGCCAGGAAACTACATAGTGTGCGCGCGGGCTGATGGAGCGCAGAATGTGGCCGCCATCGAGTTGTCCAGCGGGAAGAAGATTTAGCGAGGTGGCGAAGAGGCCGACCCAGGCGGCGCGGCCGATGGGATCGATCAGGAGATTTCTTACCGGCACGCCGGGATACAGCATGGCGGAGAGAGCGTGCAGCAGGAGTGGATTGCCGAAGGCGAGCTGCGTTTGCGGGTACGGGGTGGAAATTAGTTTGGCGTGCAGGATGCCGTAAATCAGCGCGGGGACGGCGAATAGGAAGCCTACCAGAGGACCGCTGGCGCCGACGTCAAACAGGGACCGATTGGTGCGGATGGGCGAGCGCATCAGAATGAACGCGCCAAAGGTGCCGATGAGCGATGGAAAAGGAATGAAGAACGGGTAACTCGCATGGATGTGATGATGGCGGCAGGCAAAAAAATGGCCGAGTTCATGAGCCAAGAGGATGGTGAGCAGCGTGAGGGCGAAGGGCAGGCCAGCGAGCAGCGCGGCGGGATGCTGGTAGAAGAGCGCGTAGGCGTGGAAGAGTTCGGTGAAAGAGGCAGGCTGATTCTGCTTGAAGGTGACGGCGAATTGCGTGCCTGCGGCCAAGGCGGTGCCGAGCGTGAACAGGAAAAGGGCTACGGCCAAGAGGAGACTCTTTAGCGACGGGCGCGGGAATGGCTGGTTATAGCGCTGCTGCGGCATGGGGCGCCATGCCGCTTGCGATTCGATGGTGTGGGTGATGGTGGTGGCTTGGGACAGAGTTTTTGACCAGAGTCTGCTGGATTTTTACGACGATGTGACCATTGCTAGTACAGCATAGAAAATGGATTGGGCGCTAGTGTGGCGTGATTGCAAATTTCGTGACTGCACTCCGCGGGCTGATGAAGAGACGCTGAAAAAAATCTAAGTGATCGGGCTGGGTGCCGAGAGGGAACAACCGCGGGGCTCAAAAGCAAGCGCCCCGCGCTACAGGGCTTCGCCAAACAATGGCAAGAGGAGCCCCCTTATTATAATTGCGGTTGGGGGTTGACCTCGTGGGCTAGGAAGGCGTCCATGCGGGCGTTGGCTTGCTCAGCGATGGCGACGGGGAAGAAGTTGAAGCCGTGGGCGCCGCCGGGATAGACGGCGAGTTCGGCGCGATTTCCCGCCGCGAGATAGCGGGCGTACATGAAGAGCGAATCGTCCAGCAGGCCGTCGCGCGTGCCAACGGAAAAGAGGGCGGGAGGGAGTCCCTGCAGGTCGGCATAGAGCGGCGAGATGTCTGGATGGCGTGCATCCGGCTGACCGTGGAGATAGGCGGCGCGGAAGTGCTCCATGTCCACGGTGCGCAGCACCAGCCGCTCGTTGCCGAAGCGGCGCTGGCTGGGCGTCATGGAAAGGTCGTACGAGCCATAGACGAGGTTCGCGGCGCGGAAGCCCGTGAAGCTGTGGCGATCGCGCATGCGCAACATCGTGACCGCGGCGAGCGTGGCGCCTGCGGATTCACCGCCGATGGCGAGCGCGTCGGCGCCGAATTCGGCCTTGGCGTTTTTCGCGAGCCACAACGCGGCGGATTCGCAATCGTCCGGCGGGGCCGGGTAAGGGTTCTCTGGCGCGAGGCGGTACTCGACGCTTACGCAGGTGAGGCCGGCTTTTTCGTTCACGCGCTCGAGCATGCCGTCCTGCAGGTCAGCGGCGCCGAGGACCATGCCGCCGCCGTGGATATGGAGATAAACGCCGGTGGGATTTTGCGGCGCGACGATACGCAGCGGAATCTTGCCGCCGCCCTGGCCTTCGATGGAGATGGTGCGCGCCCGCGCGGACTTCGGCGGAAGCGGAAAAGGGCCTTCGCCGCGCGCGCGAGAGTCGCGGACGGTCTGCGCACCCACCTCCCACCAGTTGGGCACGGGGGTAAAGATTCTGATGATCTCGGCGTTAAAGCGGCAGGTTTCTTCGGAGATCGCCTCGGGGCGAAACAGCGCCGGGTCGAGTGGGTTTGCGGTTTCTGTGGTTGCTTGGCTCATTGATCGTGGTCCTCCGAACGTCCCTTGGTTAGAAGATTCAATCCATGCGTAAGTATTCGCTCATAATCTTGGGCGTTGAATGTGAAAGGTCCAAAAGCACAGTAATCGTCGAGCCGAATTTGTCGTAGGTATTCTCGTAGCCAAAAACTTTCCATGTAACCGACTCCGCGTTTCTTTCCACAAGAGCGGTTATCGCTCCACATCCCAAATCTCCACATTCGGCGCACACGAAGATAGAACACCTTCCACGGGAAGAATCAGCCTGCTCTTTCAAAAGCAGATGACGGACGCTTTTTGACGTTTCCTCCGGGACAAATTCCGCGCATAAAATTGACACCGTATCGTGTTGTTTGCCGAGCGCGTGCCATAGCGAATGGCCATCGACCACGAAGTCGAGAAAATGTCGCTCCGACCTTGATCCGCCATCGGCGAAAGTTACACCGCTGCGGACCACAGGCACGAGTTTTAGCTGAGAATCCATGGCGTGAGTATAAGCCCAGGTTCACACGCCTAGTAAACGCGCTTCCCGGACAAGTGCCATCGGACCCTAGTGAAGCGTTGATTTTCGACGATTATCTAAGAACAGAGAGATGATGAGTGGAATTGTGCACAAAGCGCCGAAAATCACGAGAAGCAAAAGCTTCGGCAGCCAGACCGGATTCGTGCGCAGTTGAAATTGCACGGCCTGATAGGGAGACATTTGCTGACTTTGAATCTCCCGCAATGCACGAAATTCGTAGAACCAGATTACCGCTAGCGAAAGCGGTGCGAACGACGCGCCGACAATCAGAACCTTCGACCGAAGACTTATCACATTACCAGCGCTTCTGTGGAGTTCGAGAAGGTGCGATACATCATCTTTTGCGAGGATCCTCCTGGGGCCCAGGTTATGCCTGAGACAACGGCGAGCTAGGGCTTGGCTTCTTCGAGGCCTTGGAGTTCTTTGCCGGGCTTGAAGCGGACGGCTTTGCCGGGAGGGATGCTGACCTCTTCGCCGGTGCGCGGGTTGCGGCCAATGCCGGTCTTGCGGGGCTTGACGCTGAAGACGCCGAAGCGGCGCAGTTCGATGCGCTGGCCGCGGCCGAGCGCCATCTTGAGGGACTCGAAAACCGTCTCGACGGCTTGCTCCGCTTTGGTGCGGCTAACATTCGTGGTGGTCACCACGGCATTTACGATGTCCAGCTTGATCACACAGGCCTCCCGCCAATCCGTTGGCAGATGCTAGAGTGTGCGCCGCGGGTTGTCAAGGACATGACGCTTACACTACACTGAGCGTCTTTCCGAATGCATTTTATTTTTTCGTGCGGCGCCTAGGAGCGCTGCTTCCTGGAGGAATGGATGTCTGTGAGGCCGGACCGCTGGATCCGCAAAATGTCGCTGGAGCACAAAATGATTGAGCCGTTCACGGACCGCCAGGTGCGCGAAGGGGTGATCAGTTACGGCGTGTCGTCGTATGGGTACGATATTCGCGTGGCGGATGAGTTTCAGATTTTTACCAATGTGAATTCGACGATTGTGGATCCCAAGAAATTTGATGCGCGGTCGTTGGTGGCGTTTCAGGGCGATGTTTGCATTATTCCGCCGAATTCGTTCGCGCTGGCGCGGTCGGTGGAATATTTCCGGATACCGCGGAATGTTTTGACCATTTGCGTAGGGAAGTCCACGTATGCGCGGTGCGGGATTATTGTGAATGTGACGCCGTTTGAGCCGGAGTGGGAGGGGTTCGTTACCTTGGAGATCAGCAATACGACTCCGTTGCCGGCGAAGATTTATGCGAACGAGGGATTGTGCCAGGTGATATTTTTTGAGTCGGATGACGATTGCGAAATTTCGTACAAGGATAAAAAAGGGAAGTATCAGTCACAGGGCGGGATTGTTTTGCCGCGGCTGTGATGATTCGGAATTAAAAGATCAGGAAAGAATTTACAGTCGCGTGCGTTTGACGCCCGGGCAAGCTGGGGCGCAGCATGCTGCGCCCCTACAACCCCGTTGCCTAGCGGAAGAGTTTGGCGGTGATTTCTGCTACGTGTTTGCCCTGGTATTTTGCGATATTTAGCTCGTTCTGGCTCGGTTGGCGCGAGCCGTCGCCTCCCGCGATTGTGGTGGCGCCGTACGGGGTGCCTCCGGAGATCGCGCTTAAATCAAGCAGGCCTTTTTCGCTGTAGGGCACGCCGACGATAATCATGCCGTGGTGCAGCAGTGTGTTATGGAAGCTGGTGATGGTGGTTTCCTGGCCGCCGTGCTGCGAAGCGGTGGAGGCGAAGACGCTGCCGACTTTGCCGATCAATCCGCCGCTGAACCAAATTTGTCCGGTTTGATCGAGGAAAGTGCGCATCTGGCCGGCCATGTTGCCGAAGCGCGTGGGTGTGCCGAAAATGATGGCGTGGGCTTCGGTGAGATTCTCCAGTGTAGCCGTGGGTACTTTTGCGAACGAGGCGCGGGCGGCTTTGGCGCCGTATTTTTCGAGGACGTCGTCCGGGATGGTTTCGGCGACTTGCAGCAGTTTGACTTCGGCGCCGGCGACGCTTTTTGCGCCTTCGGCGATGGCTTCCGCCATTTTGTAAATGTGGCCGTACATGCTGTAGAAAATTACGTTTACTTTGATGCTCATGAAATCCTCCGAAAAGTTTAATGCGAGATTTTTATTAACGGCTAAGAACCTTTGAAACAGGCCCGGAACACTATCCAGGCCGGGCTAAAGCCCGGCACCTACACAAGAAAGAATCCACCTACACGAAAGAATCTTTGAGCGGGCACGGCATGCCGTGCCCCTACAACCGCAAGAACGTTAGCTGTGGGCGATGTTGGCTACGGGGTAGCCCTGTTCGCGCCAGGCGTCCAGGCCGCCCTGCAACGGGCGGATGTGTTTGATGCCTTGACGGCGGAGGAGTAGCGCCAGGTGGGCGCTGGTGGCTTCGTTGGGGCAGGTGCAGTAGAGAATTACCTCGCGGTCGCGCGGCAGGCGATCGTTTTTCTCTTGCAGTTCCTTGGCATCGATGCGGAAGGCGCCGGGAATGGTTTCGGGGTCGGCGTCGAATTCCAGATGGTGGCGAAGGTCAACGACCATGACGTTTTCGCCGGCGTCCATTTTCTCTTTTAGTTCCTCGACGGTGATGCGAGAGATGCGCAGTTGGTGGAGGAAGCGCTTGCGGCCGATGTATTTGTACACGATGTAACCGGCCATGGCCGCGACGATGAGTACCAGCAGGCCGCTGCCAAGCCTGGCCGCGCGCTCGGCGATGAATTCGATCTGGCCGCTGAATCCGTAGCCCAGCAGCAGGAAGCTGCCGGCCCAGAGCGCGGCGCCACCCGTGTCGTACAGCAGGAAGCTGCCCAGGCGCATGTGGAAGACGCCGGCGAGCGGCGGGGCCACGGTGCTGAAACCGGGGAAAAATTTGGCAACCAGCAAGGAGCGCGCACCCTGTGTGGAAAAAAGGCCTTCCGTTTTGCGCACGCAGGAATCCGGCTCCAGAGAAATTTTGCAGAGCAGCTGCAGAACCCTGATGCCTTTGAGGCGCCCCATTTCGTACCAGATGGAGTCGGCGCACACCGAAGCGAAAACGCTGATGGCCAGGCAAGCGAAAAAACTCAACTGTCCGCTGCCGGCAAGGGCTCCCGCAGCCAGCAACAGCGGCAGCGAGGGCACAGGAAGCCCGATTTGTTCCGCGAAGACCCAGCCCAGCAAGACGGCGTAACCGTGATGCAGAAGAAATTCGAGCGTGCTATGCATGGACCGGAGAAGGCTCCCGCGCCTTTCTATAAGTATGACGGTACTTATGAAAGGAAAGAAGCAGTATGGCCCCAGTGGCCGGTCATGACAAATTCAGAGAGCGGTTTGCGCGTGCGCGGCTCGGTTTCGCGGTCGTGATAGGGTTGCGGAAGCGCGGCCGCATCGCCCGGATATCCGATGGCAACGGCTGCGATGGCGTCCCAGCCGGCGGGAATACCGAAGACCTGGCGGGCCTTGTCTGGGTCGAAGCCGGCCATCTGGTGGACGAACAGTCCGCGGGCGGTAGCCTCGATGCAGAGGAGTGCGGTGGCGGCACCGGTGTCATATTGCGCGTTGCGATTGGGTGCGCCCGTTTTGGCGAAGGCCAGTTCCGAGACAGCTATTGCCACAACCGGGGCGTGTTTGGCCCAATTGGCGTTGAATTCCACCAACACGCTGGTCACTTTGGCGAACTCGTCGGCATTTTCTTTTGTTGCCACGATGTAGGCCCAGGGCTGCTCGTTGCTGCTGGAAGGCGCCCAGCGCGCGGCTTCGAAAAGGCTGCGCAGGACGTCCGCGGGGACGGGCTTGGTGTCAAAGGCCCGCGGACTCCAGCGATGACTGATGAGCGTGTTAATTGGGTGGTCGGTTGGTGCTGGTTTCTGCATGGCGTGATTCCTTTCGATATTCGTCGTCATTGGCCGTCAACGGCTCGTGAAGAGCAGATTCCTTGAACGGCGCAGAAGTTACTTTTGTTTGGTCATTTCCATGTCGATGGTGATGCTGATGTCGTCGCCGACGGCCGAACCGGCGCCGCTGACGCCAAAATCCTGGCGATTCACTTTGGTGGTAGCGCCTATCGCGGCGCGGGTGTTGCCCCAGGGATCTTTGATGGCGGCTGACGGGCCATCAACGTCCAATACCACGGACTTGGTGACGCCGTGGATGGTCAGGTCGCCGGTGACTTTCAGTTTTCCTGCGCCAGCTTGCTCAATCTTGGTGGATTTGAAGGTGATGGTGGGGAACTTGGCGACATCGAAGAAATTGGGACTCTTGAGGTCGTTGTCACGCATGGCCGTGCCGGTGTCGACGGTGGTCGCGTCGATGGTGACGTTGACCGAGGACTTGGTGACATCCTGATCGTCCCACGTGACGGTGCCGGTGACGCCTTTGAACGCGCCGCGAACCGTGGAAATCATCAAATGCTTGACGGCGAATTGCGCCGCGGTATGCGCCGGATCGATTTGCCAGGTGGAAGTGGCCGCAGTTGCAGGCAGCGCGGCGGGAAGCAGCGAGAGAACTGCTGCGATTACAGCGACGCAAAACGCGCGAGAGAATGTTTGGCCCATGGTGCCCATGATGTTGTCTCCTTCAGTTTGATTTAATTAAAAAAGCGGTGTTGCCCTCTGGATCGCGAGAACTAGGAAATACCCTCCTGTAATTCGCGCAATATGTTTGAAAGCGTCTTCAGCCGGGCGGCGGACATGTGCTGAAACTGGCGCTTGTGCATTTCACGGACCGGCGCGTCAAGAGCTTTCAGCGCCGTTAGCCCCGAGGCGGTGATGCGCGTTTTGACCACCCGGCGGTCGTCGGTCTGGCGCTCGCGCGTAATCAAGCCGCGCTTTTCCATGCGGTCGAACAGGCGCGTGATGTCCGGATCGTGGGAGATCATGCGGTCGCCGACCTCGCGGCAGGCCAGCCCATTTGGTTCGGCGCCGCGCAGAATGCGCAGGACGTTATATTGCGTGGCGGAAAGTCCGGAAGCTTTGAGGAGTTGTTCGGCCTGCAGGCCCAGGGAATCGGCAGCCTTGATGAGGGCCACGAAGACGTGGTCTTCGAGGGGCCCGGTGAAGCAAGAATCTTTGCGACGAGAACTCACGGTGCAACTTTAGTTGTTATAACAATGGTTGTCAAGAGGAAAATGTTGCGATTTTTGCCAGGGCCGCTGGGACGAGCACGGTCACAGATTCAGGGGATGGGGTTGACGAAAGGCCCGATGCCGCCCTAAGGGCGTCGCTACAAAGGCCGAAGCATAACGGCCAGGATGGTGCGGCGGCGGCGTTTTTGTAGCGCCGCCCTTTAGGGCGGCACGGTCGCGACGGGAGTCGAGACCACGCGAGCCAGGCGCGGTGTGTTTAGGCTTTGCGAAGTACGCTTAGGCTTTGCGCAGCGGGCGGATTTGCAACTGGCTGATGAAGCTGTTGGGCGCCTGAGTGACGATGGTCTCCACCGCGTGCGCTACGTCTTCGGCGTGCAGCGCGTGGGGCTTGTTTTGCGCCAGCTTGCCGCCAAATTCCGTGGCCACGCTGCCGGGGCACACCACGCTGACGCGTATGCCGTGCGCGCGCAAATCCTCCGCCATGCAGGCGGTCAACCCTTGCAGTCCCCACTTTGAAGCGCAGTAGATTCCGCCGCCCGCGAAGGCGTTCAGGCCGGCGAGGGAGCTGATGTTGATGATGTCGCCGGCGCCGCGCGCGATCATTCCGGGAGCGACCGCGCGGGAAACCAGGAACACGCTCTTGAGATTAGTGTCTAAGATAGTGTCCCAGGTGGCTTCGGACTGCTGCAGCACCGGACCAAAGCTTCCGATGCCGGCGTTGTTCACCAGGATGGAGATGGGACCGATGGCGGTTTCCGTGTTCGCAACGAGCGTGGCAACCTCGCTGGCGCTGGAAACGTCGGCGATTTGTGCGTGGGAGGACGCGCCGAGGTTCTCGTCCAGGTTCTTGTTGACGTCACGAAGCATGCCAAGCGTTTCACCAAGTGCGGATCGCTGGCGGCCGCAAATGGCCACGCGCGCGCCGAGTTTCGCCAGGCGTAACGCGATGGCGCGTCCAATGCCGCGGCTGCCGCCAGTGACCAGCGCGGACGCGCCGCTGAGTGGTCCGTCATGTAATGAGCCGGAAGTGCCGCGGTCATTTGGTTCGCTCATTTGCGCCATAAGAATTCTTCCTCGTGCGTGCCAACGTTTTTATGCGACACTCATCCTAACACTACGAGTTTGCACAGTGGTTGGGATGCCTCGGGTGCTGGCGGCGAGAAGGCGGTTCGTGGAGCCTCGCGGCATAAAATCCGGAGCGGATTATCTGAAAATACAGTTAACGCGGTATCCGTACAACTTGCGAAGCCCCCGTGGGTTTCCCTATACTTCCAAGGTTTCCTGAACGCAAAGCATGGCCCGGTGGGTGGTGACCGGGAGAACGCAATCATCTAGTGGCAGTCAAAAGTTCGAGGAGAGTGGGAATGAGAGCAATCGAAAAATTCGGGACCCTTGCGATGGCCGCCGCGCTGAGCGTGGTCCTTGCAGGATCCGTACTTTTGGGACAACCGGCGTTCGCAGGACAGGACGCAGGGGCCAGCAAGCAACCGTACACGATGGCGGAATACAACGCCTACACGGCTGCCGCTGCGGAAAAGAATCCGGCCGCCCAGATCAAGCTGCTGGATGACTTCGTTTCCAAGTATCCCAACTCCGCGTTGTTGATTTATGTTTATCCGCTCTACTACCAGAACTATGGCGTACAAAAAAATTATTCCCGAGCGATCGAGTACGCGGATAAGACGACGGCGCTGGGTGACAAGCTTGATGCCAATGCCAAGTTCTTCGCGCTTTATGCGCACGCGGCCATGTACAGTGCCTTGATTTCGGATCCCGCGAATAAGGCGGCGGCGCAAGATACCGTTCTGGCCAAGGCCGCGATGGAAGCCGCCGCTGGCGCGCTCAAGGCCCTTCCCAATTTTAAGAAGCCAGAGGGTGTATCCGACGAGGTGTTCAACACGCAAAAGACGGCGTGGCTACTCACGCTGGATGCCGTTGCCGCGCAGGCCGCGATCGTACAGAAAGACTATCCGGACGCCATCACCTATTACAAAGCAGATTTGGCGTTGAAGCCTGACGATCCCATCGTGGAGTACCAACTTGGCAGAGCAGAACTGGCGAGCACACCGCCGCAAACGTTGGACGGCATATGGGTGATCGCGCGGGCTGCGGGCTCGAAGTCGGCCACGGCGCAGCAGTCCAATTCCCTGAAGACCTACCTGCGCAAGCTGGTGGCGAATTATCAGCAGGCGGCGTGCGACAATCTGACCGATGCGGAACTGAACGAATTGCTGCAACTTTCCGCCACCGCGCAGGACCGTCCGGATAGCTACAAGCTGCCGAGCGTCGCGGATCTCGACGCCGCGCGCAAGGATATGACCATCGCTTCGGTGATCACGGACCTGAAAGCCGGTGGTGACAAAGGCAAAGTCACGTGGCTGGCCTCCTGCGGACTGGAGTTTCCTGACGTTCCCGGAAAAATCATTGAAGTCACTCCAGGAACCGATTTGACGGAAATTAAAGTAGCCTTCGTGACCACCGAAGCGGAATTCGATGCTGCCACCACGCCCAACATGGATGTGAAAATCGTTGGGCAGCCGGATGCCGCGCGCCTGGAGAAAGACAATTCGGTGCGATTCACCGCCACGCTCGCCTCGTACGATCCCGATCCAGCGTTCATGCTGCACTGGGAAAAAGGCAAAGTGAACGTGGAAGACATTCCCAAGGAAAAGGGCAAGAAGCCGGTGAGGAAGCCAGCTGCGAAAAGCTCGAACTAATTCCTTGTAAGAGGGAATCATCGGCTCTCCGGCATTTGCCGGAGAGCCTTTTTTGTAATGGCCGCTCGCCGCGGTGGGCGGCCACTTGTTTGTTGTGACGATTTGTTTGTTGCGATGCAGGGGCGATCCGGCTAGCGCGAGCGCTTGCGCCGGTGGCCGTTGTGATCCAGCTTATAAACTTCTATTTTACGGCTTAGCGTGTTGCGATGAATGCCCAGCACTTCCGCGGCACGCGATTGATTGCCGTGCGCGCCATCCAGCACTTTCTTGATGAAGCGTTTTTCAAACTCGCCGACGGCTTCGTCGAACAGAATTCCATCCTCCACCATTTGCATCACCAAACCTTCGAGTTGATCCTTCACGTTGCCACGCTCCACGGAATTTGAAATATGTGAGGGGACCGGGGCTAATCGAGTTCGCAGCCCGCGAGGATGCGATACGCCTCGCGATATTTGGCACGCGTTGCTGCCACTACATCAGCTGGTAGTTCAGGGCCGGGCGGGGTTTTCGGCCACTGAATCCGTTCCAGATAATCCCGTACGTACTGCTTATCGAAAGAAGGCTGCGCGCCACCGGGTTTGTAAAGCGCGGCGGGCCAGAAGCGGGAAGAATCGGGTGTGAGGGCTTCGTCAATCCAGATCAATTCGTCGTGCAGCATGCCAAACTCGAATTTGGTGTCAGCCAGAATTACGCCGCGCGGCTCGGCATAGGCCGCGGCTTTTTGATAGATTTCGATGCTGACGTTGCGCACGCGATCGGCCAATTCCTTGCCCAGTAGGCTGGCGGCTTGCGCGAAAGAAATGTTTTCATCGTGGCCGGTGGTGGCTTTCGATGCAGGCGTGAAGATTGGTTCGGGCAAGCGGTCCGATTCCTGCAAGCCGGCGGGCAACGCGATGCCGCAGACCTTTCCCGTAGATTGATAGTCTTTCCATCCGGAGCCGGAGAGATAGCCGCGCACCACGCACTCAACGGGCAGCGGCTGCGTCTTGCGCACCACCATGGAGCGTCCGGCGAGTTCGTCGGCGTGCGCATCGAAAGGCGGGGGAAAATCCGTGGCGCTGAGCACGTGATTGGGAATCACGTCGCGCAAAAGCGAAAACCAGAACAGCGAGAGTTGCGTGAGTACGCGGCCCTTGTCGGGAATGGGCGTGGGCAGGATGACGTCGAAGGCGGAAAGCCGATCGGTGGCGACGATGAGCAGACGGTCGCCCAGATCGTAAATGTCGCGCACTTTTCCCCGCGCCGCGGGCGCGATGCCGGCAAAATGCGTTTCACGAATAGTCTGCATGGAAGGACTTACCGCCACGAATCACGTTCCCCCGGCCGATGACTAACATTTTAGCGTACGGGGAAGGGAAGTCCAACCGCGCAGCGGTGGAAATCGGTGGAAGAAAATTTGTGAAAAAAATTGGCAGGCTGCATCGGGCGCGGCGGGCAAGAGCCGAATGCGCTCTAGCGCCTGGAGAGGTGGCTCAGCTTTTTTCCCGCTAGTGTTACGCCGCCGAAGCTGCGGCCTGCCGTCGCGTTGGCGCGGAATTTTCTTCGCCTTCCCAGCGCACGCTGACGATTTTCGAAACGCCGGGTTCCTGCATGGTCACGCCGTAGAGCACGTTGCCGATCTCCATGGTCTTGCGGTTGTGCGTGACCACGATAAATTGTGTTTGGCTGCTCATTTCCGTGATCAGCCGTGTGAAGCGCCCCACGTTCGCTTCATCGAGCGGCGCGTCCACTTCGTCCAGAATACAGAACGGGCTGGGCTGATAGCGGAAGATGGCGATGAGCAGCGCCAGCGCGGTCATGGCTTTTTCTCCGCCGCTCAAAAGCAAAACGTTTTGCAGGCGCTTGCCCGGAGGCGAAGCCACCACATCGATGCCCGCATCGCCGGAACTATCCACCTCCGTAAGCCGCATCTCCGCCATGCCGCCACCAAAAATCGTGTGGAAGGCGGTGGAGAAGTGCGCGTTGATGGCGTTGAAAGCTTGCTCAAATTTATCTTTGGAAATGAGATCGAGTTCGGCGATGGCCTGCAAGGTGTCGCTGATGGACTGCATCAAGTCATCGCGTTCGCGCGTCATGAACGTGAAGCGCGTTTCGCACTCGTTGAACTCTTCGAGCGCCATCATATTCACCGCACCCATGGCTTCCACGCGCTGCTTCATTTCGCGATAGTTGGCTTCCGCGACGGCCAGTTCCTCCCCGGACATGAACGCCGATTCCGTGGCGATCAAATCTTCCGGCTGCGCGTTTACTTCGGCCATGCACGTTTCGCGCAGGTGCTCGCGATCGGAGTCATTCTTGGCGCGCGCGATTTCCGCCTGGCTGCGCAGTTCGCGAACTTCCTGCAGCGTTTGGCGGGCCATGCGCAGGTGATCGTCCATGCGGGCCACGCTGGTGCGCGCGGCATCCCATTCCTGTTCCAGATCGCGCTGGCGGATTTCCAGGCGCAGTTTTTCGCCGCGCAAACCTTCGAGTTGCAATTGCAGCTCTTCGTTTTGTTTTACCAGCGCGGCGCTTTCGTCGTTGATGGAAAGTTCCTGCTGGCGCAATGCGGACTCGCGGCGTTCCAGTTCGCTGCGTTCTTGCGCAAGCCGCTCGGCCAGCGATTCCGCGGAAGAAAGGCGCTCGTGCATGGCGGCTAGTTCGGCGCGGCCGGTGGCCAGTTCATCCTGTTCGGATTGGATCGAGGCGCGCAGTTGCGTCAATCCTTCGGTGAGCAGCGCGGTTTCCGCTTCCGCTTCCGCGCGCGTCGCCGCCGCATTCACATGTTGATGCTGAGCGCGTTCGGCGCGTACGCGGGCGTTCTCCACGTCCTGGCGGATGCGCGAAAGATCGTTCTGGCACACCGTGAGGTCCAGCCCCAGGCGCGCCAGCTCGCTCTGCATCTGATCGTGGCGCATTTTCGCGGAGATGGACTTGCGCTCCACTTCGCGCTGTTCGGCGTGAACCGCTTCGAGGGCTTGCTCGGTTTCCGTAATCTGCGTGGCGATACTTTGCAGTGCAGCCTGCTTCTCCGCCATATCGTGTTCCAGCTGCATTAGCTCGGCGTCCAGCGCGCGCAGCTCGCGCTTCATGCCCAGCGGCCCGGATTCGTCCGGACGTCCGCCGGTAACCATGCGGCCCTGATAGCAGGTGCCGTCCGGCGTCACGAACGCGTATTGCGCATTCTCGCGCGCCAGTTTTTCCGCGGCGGCGGAGCTTTCCGTCAGGTACGCTGAACGCAAGCGCGGCAAGAATTGTTTTGCGGCGGCGCCGAGAGGTTCGCGAAACTCCACAATCTTATCGAGGCGTGAGATGACGCCGTCTTCGGCGCGGAAATGCACGATGGGTTCGTACTCCGCCAGGCGCAGGCTGCGCAGCGAGTCGACGAAGAAGGTAGCGCGTCCGCCGACCTCTTCGCGCAGCATGGAAACGCCCGCGCGTGCGTGGTCGTACGTCTCGACCACCACAAACTCCAATTCCTCGCGCAGATATTGCTCCAGCGCTACCTCGTGTTTTTCTTCCACTTCAGCGTAGTCCGCCAGCACGCCCACGGCGCGGAAATCTTCGCCGCTGCCGCGTTCATTGGCGGCAAATAATTTTTGCACCGCGTCGGCGGTGTACGAGCGATCGCTCAGAATATTGGTCAACGAACCGTGACGCGCGCGCACGCCGGCCAAGGCATCGCGCACCGCGTCGGTGAGCTTGGTGGTCAGTTCGCGCTGATTCTTGCATTCGGCCAGCTGCGCTTGCAGCGTAGCTGCGTTTTCTTTCAACGCATTTAATTCTCCGCTGGCGGTTTCAAAATCGTAGGCGGCGTGATCGGCATCGTCGCGGATGCGAATCGAAGACTCGAGCATGTCGTGCTCGCTGATTTCCAGCTTGTGCAGCGCGGCGGCCTGGTGCACCAGCGCCTCTTCCGCCTGTTTCTGTTCGCCATGCAGGCGCAGCAAACTTTCCGAGGCTTGCGACGCGGTTTGCCGCAGCGCGGTGATGCGCATTTCCGAGTCGGCGATTTGTGTGCTGCGAGATTGCGCGCGCGCAGTCAATTCATCCACGCGTAATTGCAGCGCACCGGACTCTTCGCGGACCGCAGCCACGGCTTCCAGCTGCGCCGCATTGCGCGCCGCGCACTCCGCCGCTTGCGCGATGGCTTGCGCCATTTCCGCGGAGATTTGTCCGCGGCGTCCGGCAAGCTCTTCGGCGCGCTGCCGGTTGAACGAAACGCGGTTTTCGCTGCGGTCGGCTTCGAGCGCCGTAAGGTTCAGCACGTTCTGGTTCTGCTTGAGCTCGGCGTCCAGTTCGTAAATGCGCCGGTTCACGCGATCGTGCTCGGTTTCTTGCGCAAGGATTCCGGCGGCTTGCTCGGTTTCCGCAGCGGTAAGTTCGGCGAGCGAAGTGGCCACGCGCTCCGCTTCAGCGTCCAGTTCGCGCGCCTTGCCGGCCAGCATCTGGCGCACAATGGCGCGCATCTGGTCGCGCACTTCGGAATAGCGGCGCGCTTTGGCGGCTTGGCGCTTCAGCGAGCCCAACTGCTTCTCCACTTCCACCACAATGTCGTTCACGCGCGCGAGATTAATTTTCGAAGATTCCAGCTTAGCTTCCGCGAGGCGCTTCTTGGTTTTGAATTTGGTTACGCCGGCGGCCTCTTCGATGATGGCGCGGCGCTCCATGGGCTTGGTGGAGAGAATCTGGCCGATGCGGCCCTGTTCGATGATCGCGTAGGAATCGGGGCCGAGGCCCACGCCCATGAACATATCCTGAATGTCGCGAAGGCGGGCAGTGCGTCCGTTGATCAGGTATTCGCTTTGGCCGGAGCGGTACAGGCGGCGGCTGACCACCACTTCGCCGGGCTTGGTGGCCACGGAGAGCTTGTCCGAGCCGCGCTTGCGCCGCTTACCCTTTATAAGGTCGGGGACAAATTCGGCTTCGGCGGCGGCTTCGCTCTCTGGGGCCGCCGCTGCTTCCGTATTTGCGGCCGGATCCAGCGAAAGGATTTCGACGCCGGGTTCGCCTGCAGTAAGTTCCGCTACTGAAGCCGCGGAATCGCCGTTCAAGCCATCGGCGACAGTCGGGAGCTGCGCTGAGCCTTCCGGCGAGGTCTCAATAATGTCCGTGGCTTCCAGAACAAAGCGTGCCGCTTCAGCAAGTTCCGGGTCTTCCATGGTGATGGTGACTTCCGCCAGGCCCAGCGGGGGGCGCTTCAGCGTGCCGTTGAAAATGCAGTCAGACATGCGGCCCGCGCGCAGGGACTTGTGGCTCTGCTCGCCGAGCACCCAGGAGATGGCGTCCACCACGTTGGATTTGCCGCAGCCGTTGGGGCCGACGATGCAG
The DNA here is from genome assembly GCA_963838265.1 of uncultured Acidobacteriota bacterium. GTDB lineage: Bacteria > Acidobacteriota > Terriglobia > Acidiferrales > UBA7541 > Acidiferrum. The sequence continues at coordinate 168,001 of CAWIQN010000008.1, read as the reverse complement.
GTGGTCCCCGAGCCGCTAAAGGTGACCGTGGTGCGCTCGAAGAACGATTTAAAGCCTGTTATTTCCACTTTTCGCAGCTTCAGCAAAGTGTCCTCTTTTGTCCCAGTCTCCATGCTCGCCCGCGTGTGCCAGTGCATGCGCAAACGCATGAAGAGAGACGACTTAGTATTCCCAGAGAGGGAGTGTGGCGTTGCAACAAAGCAACCAACGAGCGGTCGCAAGTCCTAGCCGTGGATACCCACACGTGGACACAAACGTTTGGCAGGTTCTCGATGAGAGGCCCTTGCCGCCTGGCGCAGCGATGGCGGTACGGGATGCAACCTTAGCATGCCACGAAACGCGCTGTAAAGCCCTACGCTAGGAATTGTGGTGAATTCTTCACGGCCACAAGCCTGGTTTGGAATAGCGAGGCATCTTCCGATGACGCGGCTAGGGCTAGACTCTCGATCAGGGTGCTAGAGATCAGCCAACAACTTGCGGGCTGTCTCGTAGTTCGGGTCGAGGGCCAAGGCAGTTCTTAGGTGGGCTTCCGCGTTTGGCTTGTCGCCCTTGCGTTTCAGCATCCGCCCGAAATTCATATGCGCCACGGAATCGTCGGGCTCTATCGTGAGCGCCTGTTCATAAAGTGCTTCCGCCTTTTCCCAGAGTTCCTGATTTTCGTAAACGTTCGCGAGGCAGCACAGGGGCAGAGCCATATCTGGCATCAATTTGACCGCCTGCTCAAACTCTGCGATTCCTGCGGAAATGTCGCCCCTCGCCCACAACAGATTTCCGAGGTAAATTCGGGACCATGCGTACGTGGGATCCAACTCGAGCGCACGCCGCAGATGATACTCAGCTTGTGCGCTTTTTTCTTTATGATTCAGTAGCCAACCCAATTCACTGTGTGCCCTGGCGTAGTCGGGATCGAGTTCGATCGCCTTTGAAAGAAGAGCCTTACCTTCCTGCGGATCTGTGTCTTTCTTAAGTATTGCAAGATTAAAGTAGGCCTCCTCATACGAGGGGTCGATCCGCAATGCCGTCTCGAAGCTCTCGATAGCTTCCTCAATTCTGTCCAGATCGACAAGCGCAGCGCCGAGCAAGGTGAAGATGGACGCGCTCCTTTCCAACCTCGATGCTTTCGCAAAGAGTTCTACGGCCTCCGAAAGGTCACCCCGATCTTCCAGCAGCATTGCAAGTCCGACGTATCCCCAGGACAGGCTGCTTTCAGCGCGGATGGCTGCGCGATAAGCTTGTTCGGATTCCTCCACAAAGCCAAGTTCTCTCGCCAAGCGCCCTTGCTGACACAAAATTGCTGCGTCGCTGGAATTTGCCGCGAGTTCTCTCCACAGTTCGAGTGCTTCGGCGTATTCGCCGCGCTCTTCCATCGCTTTTGCGAGCGCGATGCGATCTTCGGGCGAATTGGCGCGGCTGTTCATCCCTCGTACACCGTGAGAACAGGAAAGATTGTGGGACAGTCCATTAAGACCCGATCATGCGCTGTTCGGAAACTTACGCCAGCCTCAGAACCAGTCAGGAAACATCTTGTCTATTAATCCGTACTCCCAGTAGGAATAAAACTGTTCGTCGCAGACTTTCCACTTGCCATATTTTTTGTGGGCGTGATCGGCCCAATGCGGCTGCGTGCCGTCCAGATCGGTGAAGCCGTATTCGCGGCTTAGCGCCCAGGTGCTGAAGACGCGGCCGTTTTTCTTTTTCACATTGGGATCCGTCGCCAGCGCCACGATCGCGCGGCCGATGTAGCGCGGCGATTCCGAGATCATGAAATCTTCGGGTGCGTCGTTCTGGTCCGCGGAGTTTTGCTGGGCGTTTTTCCGTTTACCGGCGTCTTTCCAGTTCGCTTCCGTCACGCCAAAATGCTGCAGCATCGCTTCGGAGCGCAGAAACCCCGGCGTCAAGGCCAGCGCGGTGATTTCGCGTTTGCGCAATTCGCGAGCCATGACGAAGGCTAGCCGGATCACGGAAATTTTTACCAGGTCATAGAACAGGTTGCCGCGATAGTAGAAGGCGTCGCCATCGGTGATTTCGAAAATGATGGCGCCGCGCCGGCCGAACATCAGCGGCACCGCGAAGTGCGCCGTGATGATGTGCGAATGGATGGCCTGCTTCAGCATCAGCAATCCGTTTTCGAGGTTCGCGCTCCAGAACCCTTTGCCGAACTGCGTCAGCGGATCGCCGCCCCAAATGTCATTGACGAGAATGTCGAGACCTTTGTGCCGCCGCTTGATTACGCCGACCAGTTTCTTCACTTCCGCGGGAACAGTGTGATCCACGCGAATGGCGATGCCATGCCCGCCCGCAGCGGTAACCAGTTCCGCAGTCTCTTCAATCGTCTCCGGCCGGCCAGGAGTTGGTGTAGGTTTTGCGCCGCGTTTGGCGCCGCGCTTGCGCGAGCTGCGCCCCGTACAGTAGACCGTTGCACCCGCCTCGCCCAGCGCGATAGCGATGCCACGTCCCGCGCCACGCGTGGCGCCAGCAACCAGCGCGATTTTTCCGCGCAAAGGCTTTTCTTGCGATACTTTTTTGCGCGATCCAACCATTTTCGTGCGCTCCGCCGCGCATCCTAGCACATCGCAAATTCGTGGGTAAGAACGAAGCTTAACCCGGCTTGCTCTTGGTCAATCCGTCAGCCGTTAAACGCCCGTTGCTTGCAATGGCTCGGACACGTTGCGCCAGTGCAGGGTGTGTCATAAATATTCGCGCAAGCCAGCCGGATGCGGCAGGTAGTTCTGTGGTTTCGTGGAAACGGATCAGAGCCTTGATTGCAGTTTCCGGGTCGCCAGTGAAGGCAATCGCTTCTTTGTCCGCGGAATATTCGAAGCGGCGCGAAAAATAGTAAAAAACCAAGAGCGGCCCGAACATGACCATGATTCGGATCAAAGGGTGAAACGACACTGCTTGATGGGGAAGACTTAAGAGCAAAACGGCCATGCTCGAGAAAATCGCGATTACCAACAGTAAATCTTTACGCCCGTGCTTTAGCTTAACGTGTGCGACCTCGTGAGCGATAACATATTCCGTCTCCGCCTTGGTGAGGTATTTTCCTAGATTGTCCGTGAGGCCGATCGCGTTTGACATTCCGTACGCATTGGTTAAGCGTCCTTTTCCGGCGGGGACAATGTAGACCCTACTTAGCGTCACCCCCATTCCACGAGCGATGCTGAAGGCTCTGTTACGAAGTTCGCCGGATTTCAGCTTATTGAATTTCATCCCTTCTGCTCGGCGCAGAAACACTGTTCCGACTCTCGAGACCACTCCGGCGGCAAAGCCCCACGCGATGCCTCCGAGTCGCTTATCGAGGAACGCGTCCAATCCCGCGGCGACCATCAAGAACGGAACGACAGAGGTCACGAGTCTCCACCACGCTTGTCGTATCGCGTCGGTGATCGTCCACTTGAGTCTAAGGATGCTCTGATCGATGAGCCTGCACAGAAGTAGGAATACACCCAGACTCACGGTTGGCAGCACCCAAAAGAGCAGAGGCTCCACGGAGGCGCTATCAAGCCCTCCGGAGAAAACTTTCGAAATCATCACAGCGCGTCCATCTAAGTCCCACGTCACCCACCAACCGACAAGGGCGCTGATGAGAATGAGGTGACTGAAACTCCGATACGCGGCCCACACTCTCTTTTGTTCCGCTTCTTGGCTGACGAGCGCAGCCCATCCAAAGCAAAGAGTGAGAACGATGGGAAGAAGCAGAAGGACAACCGGAATCAACAAGGGGTTGAGTTCCATGTGGTGTTTCACAGAGATTAAAGTGTAACCGAAATACGGATCTGTGAGCGTTACTGCGCGAGTAAGTGTTGCAGAACTTCCAAGTCTGGCAGCGCCAGGTCGGAGGCTAGCCAGTATTCCATGCCGGCTTTGCGCCAGCAGATTAAATTGTAGCCGCGCACGGAGCTGGCGACCGCCTTTTCATCGCCGACAGTTTCCGGCCACACGAACAGGTTTACTTCGTGCTTGCGCCGTCCGTAAATGAGCGCAGCCACCGTTTTCCCATTGATGACTTCCAGGCGGCCGCCTTGCAGCGGGAAGCCCTCGTCGGCAAAATCGCGCACCGGGACGGCGAAATCCACCTTGCCGTTGAACCACGGCTTTACGGTGTGCTGATCGGTAGAAATCACATCCGAGAGATGGCCGGGCTGCAGCGAACGCACGTGGGCGTCAACGATCTCGGCGGAAAGTCCTCGTTCCGACGAGAGGTCGCTATGGTTCAGGACCAGCCGCCAGCCCAGAACGCTCACCGCCAGCAGCACCAGCGCGGCCACGGCCAGACCTTGCCAAAATAATGATTGCCAGGATGATTGCGACGACGCTTGCGACCATGGACGCCACGCCGAGCCGAGCGCGGAGCGCGATGGCGCCTCCGATTTCGGCAGGCTCTGCAGAATTTTCTTGCGCAAATCGAGCGGGGCGCGCTCGCGCAGCTGCGCTTGTTGCAGCGAAGTACGCAGCGATTCCTGCGCTTCCAGCTCTGCGAGGCATTCTGGGCACGATTCGAGATGGCGCTCAAACTCCGCGGCGCGCACGGCGTCGAGCTCGCCATCAAAGTAGCCGTGCAGCGATGTTGTGTTCAGTTCACAGGTCACGGGCGACCTCTTTACCCTTGGGATTCGTAAGCACGTACTGCAATTGCCGGCGCGCCCGCGAAAGCGCGGACATTACCGTTCCAATGGGCGCGGCGGTGATCGTGGCAATCTCTTTGTAGCTGCAGCCTTCCAGTTCGCGCAGCACCAGCACCTCGCGAAAGCGCGGCGGCAGTTCCTCCAAGGCGCGCGTTAACCGCTCGCGATCCTCGTTGGCCATGGCTTGCGCTTCCGGCGATCCGCCATACGTGCCGCCGGATGTGGGCCGCTCGCGAACTTCCACTGCGTGGTTGGTTTCGTCAAATTCGGTCATAAGCTCCGCCGGGCGATTCTTGCCCAGCCAGGTGTAACAAGTGTTGCGTACAATTTGCAGCAGCCACGCGCGGGGATCGCCGCCGTGAAAGCCGCCGAAAAAGCGATAGGCGCGCATCAGGGCCTCCTGGGCCACGTCGTCGGCGTCCGAGCGGCTGCGCAGCAGCCAGCGCGCCAGGTTGAACGCGGCGTCCAGGTGCGGAAGCACGATTTCTTCAAAACGCGCGCGATCCTCCGGAGCAAGCAATCTCGATTCCTTCCCGGCTGCGTCCAGCTTTCCCGATGGACTTAGCTTGGCCGCACTTTCAGGTGGCGCAAATGGGAGACTGTCCCAGGGGATAGTTTATTCCCGATATTCCCCGCAAAGGCCAAGATTCTTTTTTTGCCCTAAAGGCCGGAATAAAGAGATCGGAGGGAATAGAAACCCGGGTACCTCAGTCTTGCATAACGAACCGCGAACGAAGCGCGTTAACTGAGGAGGCGGAATGAGCAAGCAAGACGAAATTCTGCGTGACCACAATCCCATTGCGACCATTGGGCACGATGCAGCGGGCGGGCATGACGGCATCGACCGCCGGGGGTTTCTGAAGTGCATGGCGTGGGCCGGCACTGGCGCGCTGTGTGTGATGCAAGGCGGCGTTCTGAAATCGTACGCGCTGGGCACCGCGGCTAGTCGCGCGGCCAAAGCTTCGGGCGAATTGAGCTTCGTGCAGATCAGCGACAGCCACATGGGTTTCAATAAGCCGGCGAATACCGACGTTGTTGGCACGCTCAAGGTCGCGGTGGACAAGATTAACGGGCTCTCAACGGCGCCGGAATTCATCCTGCACACCGGAGACATCAGCCACCTCTCCAAACCCGAAGAGTTTGACACCGTAGACCAGATTCTGAAGAGCGCCAGTGCCAAAGACGTGTTTTTCGTTCCTGGCGAGCATGACGTTTTGAACGATGACGGCAAGCAGTACCTGGAACGCTACGCCAAACAGAGTCAGGGACAAGGCTGGTACAGCTTTGAAAAAAAAGGCGTCCACTTCATAGGCCTCGTAAACGTGCTGAACCTGAAGGCCGGCGGACTCGGCTCGCTGGGCGCGGAGCAGATCGCGTGGATAGAGAAAGACGTCAAGAGTTTGAAGTCCAGCACGCCCATCGTGGTGTTCGCGCACATTCCGCTGTGGACGGTGTATCCCGAATGGGGTTGGGGCACGCAGGATAGCGCGCAGGCGCTGGCGTTGCTGAAGAAATTCGGTTCGGTGACGGTGCTGAACGGGCACATCCACCAGATCATGCAGAAGGTGGAAGGCAATGTGACGTTTCACACCGCTTGTTCGACGGCGTTTCCGCAGCCGGCGCCCGGAAAGGCGGACTCTCCGGGCCCGATGAAGGTGCCCGCCGACCAATTGCGCAGTGTGCTGGGCATCACAGACGTAGCCTCGGTGCACGGCGCGCACAGCCTGGCGGTGACGGACTCGTCGCTGGTGTAGTTGTCCGGCTCAGGCTGAATTCGCAACAAACGGCCAAGGTTTTGACGATTCACCGGGTTTCGGCGATTTAGCTTCGGCAATTCAATCGATAAGAAAAAGGAGATACGACGATGCGTGGAGGTGTGTTCGTTGGTGGAGCAGTTCTGATGTTGGCGATGGCTGGCGGCGGGTTTGTGCGTGGCACGGTGGCGCGCGGCGAGAACGCTTCGCCCGTGCTGGCGCAGCCGGCCGCAGCGGCTACTCCGCAAGCAAAAACGATGGAAGTGAAGATTGATAATTTCAAGTTTGGCCCCGAAGCATTGACCGTTCCGGTGGGAACGACGGTGACGTGGACGAATCGCGACGATATCCCACATACCGTGGTGAGCACGGAGGGCGCGTTCAAATCCAAGGTGCTGGACACCGATGAAAAGTTTTCGTTCACGTTTGCTAAAGCCGGCGCGTATGACTATTTCTGCTCGATCCATCCGAAGATGGTCGGCAAAGTCGTCGTGCACTGAGCCTGGGCGATGACGAATCCATTTGATCCAAAAACGGTTTTTTTGGCCAAGCACGCGCAGCACGTGGTGCTGATCCACTTTCCCATTGCGCTGTTTATTACCGGCGTGGCGTTTGACTCGGCGGCGCAGTGGAGCAAGCGGCAAGTGCTTGCCGCGGTCGCCGGTTACAATTTAATTTCGGCGGCGATTTTCACTTTTCCGGTAATTGCCAGCGGGCTGCTGGCCTGGCAGTGGGCGCTGGAAGGTCAGCGGTTGAAGGGGATTTTGCTGATGCATCTGGTGTTTGCCCTGGGTAGTAGTTTGATCATGTGGATTGTTGGCTGGGTGCATTTTCGCTCGCTGCGCGATGCGGGAGAGATGAGTGCAACGGTTCGCATTCCGCTGGAATTGCTCGGCGTTGCGCTCGTCGGGCTTACCGGGCACCTCGGAGGATTTTTGAGCGGAGTGAATTCTCCGGTTTAGCGTGAGTGCGCGGCCTTATGTAGAGGCCGCCTTCTGAGGCGGTCGCCTTTCCAGCGGCGAGAAGATCACATGCAAAATAAAGTGCGGATCGCCGCAGCGGTCCGCGTTTTATTTTGCGGCGTTGGTCGCGGCGGCGTCTGGCTTCTTTAGGTGCGCGTCGTACCACGCCAGGATGCGGTTTAGGCGGTCTAGCAGATGCTTTTGCTCGTGGAAGCCGTGGGGCTCGCGGGGATAGACCACCAGTTCGGTTTCGACGCCGTAACGTTTCAGGCCGCGATAGAGTTCCTGGCTTTGGCCTAGCGGGTCGACAACGTCGGCATCGCCCTGCAAAATCAGTGTGGGAGTTTTGACACTTTTCAGATAGAGGAACGGCGAGCTGTTTAGAAAACCGTCGGGCTTTTCGTATGGCAAGCCGAAGAACCATTCGTCATAAGAAGGGCCGCGCTCGGTGCCGTATTCGGAGATTAAATTTGCGAGGCCGGCGCCGCTGACCGCGGCTTTGAAATCGTTGGTCTGCGTGATGGCCCACTCGGACATGTAGCCACCGTAGGACCATCCACCGATGCCGAGTTTATCCGGATCGGCAATGCCTTTGGCCTTGAGATCTTCGATTCCAGACATTACATCCTTATAATCCTTGCCGCCCCAATCGCCGCGATTCATTTCTATGAATTTCTGGCCGTAACCGATCGAGCCGCGGATGTTGGGGTAGAAAACCGCGTAGCCGCGCGCGACGAGGAGCTGGCCCCAGGTTTCGACGGTGTCTTGCCACGCGCCGGTGGGTCCGCCGTGAATGAGCGTGATTAACGGGAGTTTGGACTTTCCGTCGTAGTTCGCGGGTTTTAGTAACGCGGCTTCGATTTCCAGGCCATCGAAGGACTTGTATTTGTAGAATTCTGGCTGGACCAGCGCGAATTGTTTCCAGGCATCGTTCACGTGGGTTAGCTGGACTGGCGCGGATTGTTCGTCCCACGCGTAGAGTTCCTGCGGTTGCGTCGCGGATTGTGCGGCGAAGAGTAAGCCTTCTGCGGTGATGGCGAACGCGACTGGATTGGTGGTCAGCAGCGACGGCGTGACGCTCGGAGAATCTTGCATGGCGCCGTGGGCGTCGAAGACGTGAAATTTGGTGCGGAAACCGTCCGCGGAGATGGTTATGAGGCCGCTGGATTTGGTCCATTGGTAGTCGAAGATATGGCGGTCGAGGCTGAGGGCAGTGAGATTTCTTGCTGCGGTGTTGCGGCCGTGGGTGAGGTCGAGGAGCATCAGGTCGTGCGGCGAAGGTCCGTCTTCGCGGCAACCGATGAAACTTACGGTGGAGGCGTCGGGAGAGATTTTTATGTCGCCGAAGGGACCGCGTGGCGCGGCTAGCTGCGTCAGCGCGCCGTCGGAAAGTTTTATGGCGAAGATGCGATTGGTGTTTTGGTCGGATTCGGGATGATCGGTGGCGACGGCGATTACGGAATCGCCCGATGGCGGCCAGACGATTTCGGAGAGTTCCCATTTTGCGTCGGTGATTGGTTTGGCTTCTTGGGTTGCCACGTTTAGCAGCCATAAGCGGGCGTGTTTGTCTTCCTTATCGGTGACGTGCGCGTCGTCTTTATCTTTTTCTTTCTTTTCTTCGGCCTCGGATTTGGCGTCGGGAGCGAGGAAAGCGATTTGCCGCCCGTTTGGGGACCATGCGAATTTGCTGATGGCACGTTTGCCTTTGGTGAGAGCGGTGGCTTCGCCGCCGTCGGCGCGCATCACGTAGATTTGATCTTCTTCGTTGCGATTCGAGAGGAAGGCCAGTTGTTTGCCGTCTGGGGACCAGCGCGGATATTTTTCGGATTTTTTGGAGTAGGTGAATTGTCGGGTGGTGTTGCTGCGGTTGTCGTAGAGCCAGAGGTGGGTGGCGCGGCCGTCGTCGGTGGGAGGCTCGGTGACTACGAAGGCGAGGCGGGTGCCGTCTGGGGACAGTTGCAGGTCGGAGAGGAAGCGGAGGTTTAGGGAGGCTTCGGGGGTTAGGGGCTTTTGTTGCGATGGAGCTGGCAAGTCTTGCGCGTGTGCGAGGTTGGCGACGGAGGCGAGAATTAAGAGCAGGGCGGCGACAATAATGGCGACGGAGCGACTGCGGATGATTTTGACGCAATTCATTTATGGGATGACTCCTCAAAGAATTAAGGCAGCAACTTTAAGGGGGTTCCGCGAAGGCGTCAAATCAGGCGCACTCCGGCCAACGCCGAAAGCAGTGAGTCACTCGCATTCGGATTAATCTCTCTCAGTAGTATTAGTACCTAAAATATCACTTGACAGGTATTCTGTAAAAGTGCTATACTTTCTAGGTATAGGACTGCGTCCTATAGCAGCAACATTCCCGAAACCCTGAAAATCCTGACCCGCATCGTAGCGGCTCGGCATGGCCGTGCCCGTCGGCGCAAGCGCCGCCATGAAGCGGGGACGAAGCAAAAACTAGCCATCCATAACCCGTTCAGAATGAACACTTGCGAACCGTATCAAAACAAAGCACTTCAACTCCCACGGAATGAACACTTACAAAAATAGCCCCGTGTCCCCTCCGCAGTACACCAAAAAAATTAAAGCTCCCGATGCTCTAGTTTGTTTTCGGCAGGGATGCAGATAGAATTGTCGTTTTGGTTTTGCGTTGCGGGGCGCGCTGTGGGGCCGGACTACGGTGAGTAGATCGCCGGAAACTAGCGGGAAAAAGTGACAATACGTAGGTAGGGTTTGCGGCTCGGGTGCCGCTTAGACCACGGGTGGTTGGGAAAGGGTAAAGCGGCGTTTACGCCCTTCGCGCAACGCGCTCAGGGTAAACCGCACTGCAAAATGGCTGAGATTCGTTTGCACAATACGATGGGCGGGGAGACGGAGGCGTTTGTGCCGCTCAAAGCGGGCGAGGTGCGCATGTATACATGCGGGCCTACGGTGTACGACTATGCGCATATTGGGAATTTTCGGACGTTTGTGTTTCAGGATATTTTGCGGCGATTCTTGAAGTTGCGCGGATTCAAGATGCTGCATGTGATGAATTTGACCGACGTGGACGATCGGATTATTGCGAACGCGGCGGCGGCAGGGGTGGGGATTCGAGAATACACCGAGAAGTTTGTGCAGGCATTTTTTGCGGACTGCAAGGTTTTGAGCATTGAGTCGCCGGAGCACTGGATCCGCGCGACGGACCATATCGAGGATATGGTGAAGTTGATCGAGCGGCTGCAGAAAAAATCATTTACCTACGATGGCGAGGGATCGATTTATTACCGGATTGCGAAATTTCCCGCTTATGGAAAATTGTCGAAGATTGATGTGGCGGGGATTCAGGCGGGGGCGCGCGTAGACAACGACCGCTACGAGAAAGAGAGCGCGCGTGATTTTGCTTTATGGAAGGCGCCGAAGCCAGGAGAGCATTTTTGGGAGACGGAGATTGGTGCAGGGCGGCCGGGGTGGCACATCGAGTGCTCGGCGATGGCGATGAAATATCTGGGAGAAACCTTGGATATTCATACCGGCGGGATCGATCTTTCGTTTCCGCATCATGAAAATGAGATTGCGCAGAGTGAAGCGGCTACAGGGAAGACGTTTGCGCGTTACTGGATGCACGCGGAGCATTTGCTGGTCGAAGGCGAGAAGATGTCGAAATCGCTCGGCAATTTTTATACGCTGCGGGATTTGTTCGCCAAGGGATATAAACCTTCGGCGTTGCGATTCGCGTTGGCCAGCGTGCCGTATCGCAAGCAATTGAATTTTACGTTTGATGGGTTGCAGCAGGCGGCGAGTTCGGTGGAGCGGCTGCGGAATTTTGCAGACCGGCTGGCGACCGGGAAGTTCCCGGCAGGTGTGTCCAAGGAGATGGTCGGGCGGATTGCGCAGGCGGCGGAAGAGTTTGACGCCGGATTGTCGGATGATTTGAATACCGCGCGGGGGCTGGCGGCGGCGTTTGACCTGGTGCGGGATATGAATATTGCGATGGATAAGAATGCGGTTTTTCAGGGCGACGTTGCCGGAGCGCGGGAATTTCTGGGGAATTTCGATCGCGTTTTTGCGGTGCTGGAAGATAATGACGGCGAGAAGTTGCGGGCGCTGGGGTACGGCGGGCCGGATACATCTGGCGATGACGGGGAGATCGAAAAGTTGGTTGCGGAGCGGCAGGCGGCGCGGCAACGGCGGGATTTTGCGGCGTCCGATCGCATACGTAAAGAGCTGGCGGAACGTGGTATAATTCTTGAGGATTCTAGGGACGGCGGGGTCCGCTGGAAACGCAAATGAAGCTCTATCAACTACTCCAATTCCCGACGTATTGTTCGCCCGCCGAACTGCGTCCGAACCTTTACGGCGTAGATTAAGTCTCCTTCCTGCTGTCTGTTGCGTGGTGTGTGGTCTTGCTGCGCGATTTCCCATTTTTTGATGTTGGAACGTTTGTGAACTGAGTTGGTGGTGACTTTTTCGTGGGGCTGACGCCGTAAGAGCGGCGTCAAGCCGCCGAACTCCAAATCCACTCGTAGTGCTTGGCGCAAGAAAAAGATAACGCAGAGACACAGAGAGCACAGAGGCTCGCAGAGAAGAGGAGAAGGAAGATGACTACCGCTACCGAAACGAATTTGAAATTGCCACGGCTGGTGACGGAATTGCCTGGGCCGAATGCCAAGCGCGTGGTGGAGCGCGACGCGGCTATCATGTCGCCGTCGTACACGCGGGATTATCCGTTTGTGGCGAAGAGCGGGCATGGCGCGATTGTGGAAGATGTGGACGGCAATGCATTTTTGGATTTTGCGGCGGGGATAGCGGTTTGTTCCACTGGGCACTGTCACCCACGCGTAGTGGAGGCGATTCAGAAGCAGGCGGCGGAATTGATTCACATGTCTGGGACGGATTTTTACTATGAGAGCATGCCGATATTGGCGGAGCGGCTGGCGGCTACGGTGCCGGGCAGCGAGGCGAAGAAAGTCTTCTTCACAAACTCTGGGACCGAAGCGGTGGAAGGCGCGATCAAGCTAGCGCGCTATGCCACCAAGCGCGACAAAATGATCGCGTTTTATGGATGTTTTCACGGGCGGTCGATGGGGGCACTGTCGCTGACGGCGTCGAAAGCGACGCAGCGGAAGAATTTTGGGGCGTTGCTCTCGGGGATTGAACATATTCCTTATCCTTACGCGTATCGCTGTGCGCATGGGCATACATCCGAAACTTGCGGCGCGGAAATTCTGGAGCAGCTGGAGGGACAGATTTTTAAGCGGCTGTTTGATCCGGAGGATGTGGCGGGAATTATTATTGAGCCGATACAGGGCGAAGGCGGGTATGTTCCGGCGCCGAAATTCTTTTTGCAAGAGTTGCAGAGGATTTGCCGGCAGCACGGGATCATGCTGATCTGCGATGAAGTGCAATCGGGCATGGGACGGACGGGGAAGTGGTGGGCGCACGAATTCGCCGGGATTGAGCCGGACATTCTGTGTTCGGCGAAGGGCATTGCGAGCGGAATGCCGCTGGGTGCGATTATTGCGCGGGAAAGCGTGATGCGCTGGAAGCCTGGGGCGCATGGGACGACCTTTGGTGGTAACCCGGTGTGCATTGCTGCGGCGCTGGCGACGATGGATTTGATTGAAGGCGAATATCGCGAGAATGCGGCGAAGGTGGGCGACTACATGTTCGGGCGCATGGCCGATTGGACGAAGAAATTTAAGATTGTTGGCGACGTGCGTGGACGCGGGTTGATGATTGGCATCGAGTTGGTGCGCGACCAACGGACCAAGGAGAAGGCCGCGGACTTGCGGAATTTTGTGGTGGATCGCGCGTTTCACAAGGGTTTGCTGGTTTTGGGGGCCGGGGAGAATACGGTGCGGTTGTCGCCGCCGCTGCTGATTGATAAGGAGCAGGCGGATTTTGCGATGCGGACGCTGGAGGAGTGCTTGCGGGAGGCGGAGGCGAAGATTTAGAGCGGCTGGGCAAGGTCGGGCACGGCATGCCGTGCCCTTACGAACGATTGATCCGCAAATTGATGCGTTGATCCCGCAGGTGCCCACGAAGTATGGGCGGCTGCGGGGTTTTTGTTTATACTTCCGGCGTTGCGGAAAAAGCCGCCCCCACGGGGGCAAGCAGGGCTCAGAGGCAAGCGCCCTGCGCTACAGTTGGTCCGCGCGGCGGGAAAATATGGCGATTTTTTCGCAGGCGGTGTTTCAGGCGGTGCGTTGGCGGGCGCGGCGTGGGTTGCGCGACGACGCAGTGTCGTTTGGCGGCAATGACGGCAGCAACGACGGTGAGAACGCGACGACGCTAAAGGATGCTGCTGCTGCGTTGTCGGTCAAAGGAGCTGCGGCGTTGCGAGACAAAGAGACTTCGCGACGTACTGGGATACGCGGGGAGACTTATGCGTATTGGTATTTGCGGCGGCTGGGATATGTTTTTGTGGCGCGCAATTATATGCCGCGGCGCGTGAAGGGCGAGATTGACATGATTGGCTACGATGGCGACACGCTGGCGTTCGTGGAGGTGCGCACGCGAACGGTGCGGAAGGAATTTACGGCGTTGCCGGAATTGAGCGTGACGCGGGAGAAGCAGGAGATGCTGGCGCGCACGGCGAAATTATTTTTGCTGGAGCGGCGGGTGGCGATGTGTCCGTGCCGGTTCGACGTGGTGGCCATCGACAACGAAATTGGGGCGCCGCCGGTGGTGCGACTGCATAAGGATGCGTTCAGCCCGCAAATGTAACTTTAGGATACGCCCGGCGGATAGGTCCAGCCGAAGAGCGTGCACGCCGCGCGGAAAGAGTTACAATCGAAAAAGCGCGCGGTGCGGTGCGAAGAATGATGCGCGGCCGCAAATCGATTTTCTAAGTTGTTTGCAATGATGTGCGAAGTTGTCTGCGATGATGTACCCCTTCGAGGAGGAAAGCTTTGCCAGAGTTGCGAAAGGACCCGATCACCGGACGCTGGGTGATTATCTCGACGGAGCGGGGCAAGCGCCCAAACGATTTTCTGCGCGAAAGCGTGGTTGCAAAGAACCCCAAGAATTGTCCGTTTTGTCCCGGCAGCGAAGGGAAGACGCCTTCGGAGATTCTAGTGTACGGACGCAGCGGGGGTGCGGCGAATACCCCGGGCTGGAGCATTCGCGTGGTGCCGAACAAATTTCCCGCGTTGGGGATTGAGGGGGAGCTGGATCGCGAAGGCGAGGGATTGTTTGACAAGATGAATGGCGTCGGGGCGCATGAAGTAATTATCGAGACGCCGGACCACGCCGCGACCTTGGCCACGCTACCGGAGCGGGCGCTGGAAGATGTGCTGTGGGCGTACCGCGACCGCATGCTGGATTTGAAAAACGATAAGCGGTTTCGCTATGTGTTGATTTTCAAGAATCATGGTGAAGCGGCGGGCGCGACGGTGGAGCATCCGCACTCGCAACTGATTGCCTTGCCGATCGTGCCGCGGCGGGTGCGCGAGGAAGTGGACAGCTGCTGGCACTATTACGATGAAAAAGAGCGGTGCATTTTTTGCGACATTATCCGCCAAGAACGCGACACGGGCGAGCGGGTAATCGGAGAGAACGATCATTTTATTACGCTGGCGCCATATGCGCCGAGGTTTCCGTTTGAGATGTGGCTGCTGCCGAAACAGCACGGGTCGTCGTACGAAAATAATCAGAGCACGATGTACGCCAGCCTGGCGCGGATGTTGAAGGATACGTTGATGCGGCTGGACGAAGTGCTGGACCGGCCGGCGTACAATTTCATGATTCACACGTCGCCGATCGGCGAGGAAATTAATCCGCACTATCACTGGCATATCGAAATTATTCCCAAGCTGACGAAGGTAGCCGGATTCGAGTGGGGAACCGGGTTTTATATCAACCCGACGCCGCCGGAAGAGTCGGCGAGGTTTTTGCGGGAAGCGAAGATTGCCAGCGTGGCGGAGAAGAAGTAGGGTCGCTGGAAGCGACGACGGGATCGATGTTGGTCAGTGCTTGCTGACTCAGACGAGAAGGCGATCGCCTACCCTCCAAGGTCGGGGCAAGCAGAAGGCGGCCGCTACAAGGTTTGCTATACTTAGGAGTTTGGCGCGGTACCCAAGTGGCCCAAGGGAGAGGTCTGCAAAACCTCCATTCGTGGGTTCGAATCCCACCCGCGCCTCCACTTTTTCCCCTTTGTTTTGTTTCGATTGTCGACGTTAATTCTCCTTAAAAAAGTACAGGATGGCGTGAGGCTGTAGCTGAGTTCGCACGGCGCGAGCCGCCGCGAATGCTTCGTTTTATTTCTTTTACTTTCGTTTGACTACGTATAGGATTACACTCTGGCGTGCGCGTTTGAGGCGATAACGCCGAGGAATATTTCTGGACGGGACGAAACCGATGAAGAACAAGGTGTGCTCGATGCGTTGGATGATGCAGCTTGCAATGCTGGCCGTCTTGCTGGCCGCTACGGGCGCGCAGGCGTCTGGGCAAGATATTCAGTACCGGGAGGATCCGGACGCGGGAAAACGGATGACCCTGCTTCTGAAGGATTGGGATCCCAAGCCCATGCTGCACGTCTCTGTGCACGAGGTGCCACGCGCGAAGTTCTACGTGATTGATGTGCACAATCACGTCAATGACGCGGGCGGGGTGCATGGGGAAGACGTTCCGGCGGCCGAAGTTGTGAAAGGGATGGATCAGGCCAACGTGAAAAAGGTGGTGATCCTTACAGGGATGTGGGGAGAAAAATTGCAGGGCGTGCTGGACAAGATGGTGAAACCGTATCCCGACAGATTCGTGGTCTTCGCGCAAATGGACTGGAGCAAGATCGACGATCCAAATTTCAGCGCGGAAATGGTGGCCCAGCTGGATGATGCGGTAAAGCGCGGGGCGCGCGGGCTGAAGGTGCTGAAAGATTGGGGTCTGGGAGTAAAGGACAAGAGCGGGAACCTGGTGGCGATCGATGATCCGCGGATGGATCCGGTCTGGGAGGAGTGCGGAAGATTGGGTATACCGGTGGCGATCCATTCGACCGATCCGGAAGCTTTTTTTACTCCGACGGATGCGAAGAACGAAAGGTATGAGGAGTTGATGCACAACCCGTCTTGGAGTTTTTACGGCGGAACTTTTCCGAGCAAGCTGACGTTGCTGGAAGAGCGGAACCACATCGTGGCGAAGCATCCGAAGACGACATTTATCGCGCTGCACGTGGCGAACTGGCCGGAAAATTTGGATGCGGTGTCCGAGTGGCTGAGAAAATACCCGAATATGTATGTGGAATTAGGCGCGCGGGAAGCGGAGCTGGGCCGGCAGCCGAGGCGGGCCGCGAAATTCTTCGCGGAGTTTCAGGATCGCATCCTGTTTGGAACGGATTCGGAACCGGTGTCCGAGATGTATGCGAACTATTTTCGCTGGCTGGAAACGGAGGATGAGTATTTTCCGTATTGGGGCTATCCGGGGCAGGGTAGATGGATGATTTACGGAATGGGTTTGCCGGATGGAATTTTGGAGAAGGTTTACCACGGGAACGCGGAGAAGATTTTCGCGATGTATCACGGAGACAAAAAATGAGTTGGCTACGGCGAAGGTCGAGCGTGGCAATACTGGCCACGATAGCAGCGTTGTCTCTGGCGCTTTTAGGCGGATGCAAGACAGAGGAAAAGAAAGCGGAGCCAGCGTCGTCGGTGGTGGTGGAGACGCAGGCGGACGGGATTCATTTGAAGACCGCGCAGGCGGAATTTGTGCTCTCTGCGACGGGGAGCTTGTCCGGGCGATTCAAGAATGGAGCGGAGTGGCTGAGCCTGGATGAAGCGACGCCGGGCTCAGGCGTTCTCGTAACCAGTGGCAAGAAAGAGGTCACTGATTTTATCCGTGATTTGACGCACGCGCAGATTCAGCCGGCGAACGGCAAGCTCGGGGCGCTTGGAAAACGGGTAGTGGTTAAAGGTCACAGCGCGAGCACGGGGCTTGATGAGGAGCTGGACGTCGAGGTATACGACGACTTTCCCGCGCTGGCGCTGCTTTCGACGAGCTACAAAAATTCCGGGGCTGCGGAAGTTGGCCTGGATTCCGTGGCGCTGCAGCGGCATTTGCTGAATGCGTCTCTGGCCGATCCACAAGCACAGGCGCATGAGATGTGGTCATTTTTCGGGTCGAGCATTAAATGGGGCAAGGATGATGTGCTGGCGATTCCGGCAAAATTTTCGCAGGAAAATTCGTTTGGGGCGCCAGTAGACACGAAGGACGATCTGGGACGCGTAGGAGGAGGTGTGCCGGTGGTGGCCTTCTGGACGCGGAATGTGGGCCTGGCGATCGGGCACTTGGAAACACTGCCGCTGGTCCTTTCGATACCGACAGAGACGACGGCCGATGGAAAGGTGGAGACGGCCGTGGAGGTGCCGGCGGGTGTGACGCTGAAACCGGGTGAGAGCTTTTCCACGCCGAGAACGTTCTTAATGGTTTTTCACGGCGACTATTACGAGCCGTTGAGTATGTGGTCCAGGGCGGTAGAGCGGGAAGGTTTGACGCGGCCGAAAAACAACGACGAGAACTATGCGGTGAGTTGGTGCGGCTGGGGCTACGAGTCCGAAGTGACGCCGAAACAAATGATCGCGACGATCCCCAAGTTGAAGGAACTGGGAATTCACTGGGCAACGCTGGATGACCGATGGTTCAACGATTACGGAGATTGGATGCCGCGCAAAGATACGTTTGGCGGAGACGCGATTCAGAAAATGGTGAAGGATTTTCATGAGCAAGGCATCAAGGTGCAGCTCTGGTGGCTGCCCTTGGCGGTGGAAGATGGAAAATTCAAATACGGGGACCACAAGTATATTGTTTCGGATGTAGTCAAGGAGCATCCGGACTGGCTGATTCTGGACGAAAAGGGACAGCCGGCGAGAATGACGCGGAATCTGGCGACGCTTTGTCCGGCGGTGCCGGAGGTGCGCGAATACTACAAGAAGCTGACGGAACGTTTTATTCGGGATTGGGATTTCGACGGGCACAAGCTGGACAATATTTATGCCACGCCGCGTTGCTACAACCCCAAACATCATCATAAATCGCCGCTCGATTCGGTTTATGCGATGGGCGAAGTGTACAAGACGATTTTCGAGACTACGCGCGCGCTAAAGCCAGACAGCGTGACGCAAAGCTGCCCGTGCGGAACGCCGCCAAGTCTGGCGTGGCTGCGGTATATGGACCAGGCGGTGACCGCGGATCCGGTCGGATCGGTGCAAGTGCGGCGGCGCATCAAAATGTATAAGGCGCTGCTGGGGCCCAATGCGGCCATTTATGGTGACCATGTGGAGTTGTCTCGCATTACTGGAGCGAACACCGACAACGAGCAGGATGTTGGGGATGACTTTGCTTCGACGCTGGGAACCGGCGGAGTCCTCGGCACGAAGTTTACGTGGCCGGACTATGGACCGAAGCTCAAGAACGTATACCTAAATCCTGGGAAGGAAGAACATTGGAAGAAATGGATCGCGCTATACAACGAAAAGATGCTGTCGAAAGGAAACTTCCTGGACTTGTACGTATACGGCTATGACGCGCCCGAGGCGTATGCGATCGAAAAGGGAGGCGCGATGTACTACGCGTTTTATGCGCCGACGGGGGCGGACAAGAGCAGTGACGGCGTAAAGTGGAATGGTGAAGTGGAATTGCGAGGACTTGAAAACCGAAGCTATCATGTGACGGATTACGTGCACAACAAAGACTATGGAACGGTGAATGGTCCCACCGCGAAACTGCACGTGGATTTCACGGATAGCTTGTTGCTCGAGGCGCAATAGAGGCGCCG
Source organism: uncultured Acidobacteriota bacterium (assembly GCA_963838265.1). Classification (GTDB taxonomy): domain Bacteria; phylum Acidobacteriota; class Terriglobia; order Acidiferrales; family UBA7541; genus Acidiferrum. The sequence goes on along the minus strand of CAWIQN010000008.1, from coordinate 148,920 downwards.
AGTCGATACGCCGCTACAAAGAGAAGAAAGCTTTGCGGTGCTGGGCGTCGCGGAAGGCTTCGGTGCCACCGCTGCGAGTTGCGGACAGGGCACCCGCAAGATTTCCGCATCGCAGGCACTCGGCAATTTCCGCGCCACGAATAAATTGATGGAGGAATCCGGCGTCGAAGCTGTCTCCGGCGCCAATCGTGTCCACCGGCGCGATTTTTGGAGATGGAGAATCAAAGGTATCGGATCCTCGGCGCGCGAGGGCGCCTTTTTCGCCGCGCTTCATGACGACCAACGGAACTCGTGCGGCCAAAAAATCCAATGCCTGCAGCGGATTTTCCGCTTGAGCGAGACGGCAGGCTTCATATTCATTGGGCAGCAGAACGTCGACCCACTTTAAAACATTGAGAACGTCCGGCGCCCAGCGGTCCTCGGGATCGTCGTTGGTGTCCAGAGAGGTGGAAAGCCCGGCCTGCTTTGCGAGACGAAAAAGTTCTGCGATGCGTGGGCGCAGAGTCTGTTGCAAGAAAAAGGAGGATAGATGCAGATGGCGAGTGTCGAAGACCCTGGCGAGGTCGAGATCCTCAAAGCACATCTCCGCCATCACGCCGGGATAAGTGAGGATGAATCGCTTTTCGGGCTGGGGGAGGATGACGGTGAGCCCGGTTTGCTTGGCGGGAAATTCTCGAACTGGCGAAACGTCCACGCCGGCTTGATGGAGACGCTCCAGGCATATTTTGCCGAGAGGGTCTTCACCGATGGCGGAATGGAAGCCGACACGGTTTCCGAGAAGGGCGAAGTTATGGGCAAAGATCGCGGAAGAGCTTCCGAGCGTGAGACTCAGATTGGAAGCGAGGTGCTCGCGATCCAATTCGAAATGGCCCGGAAGACCGTAGAGAACGAGGTCGAGATTGAGCTCGCCGACGACGCTGATATCGAATTTATGGTGGCTGCTCATTCTCCCGCTCAGCAAGCGCTCAATCGAGGAGGACTACGTGGCTCAAATTTTTCGGTTCGTCCGGATTCAGAGCTTTTTTGACACCCGCGTGATAGCCAAGAAGCTGCCCGGGAACAACGAACGGGGCCAGAAGGAAGGGTTCCGAAACTCCAGTGCGTAATTCGAAGAGAAGATCGGACGCCCGCCGAACGCCATCGCTGGCGCGATCGGAAACAGAAACAATCGTGCCGCCCAGATCTTTCATTTCCAGCAAGACTTCGGTTTCCGCTTGCATACCGGATTCGCTGAGCAAAAACATGATGCAAGTGTGGGGCGCGACGATGGATTTCGGGCCGTGGCGGAATTCCAGGGTGTGGTACGCCTGAGCATAAGAATGCGACATTTCCGTGACTTTCAGCGCCGCCTCGCGAGCGATGGAGAATAACGGGCCTTGTCCAAGATAGATATAATCCGCAAATGTATGACTTGCGACGAAAGTCTCCACACGATCATTCCACTCTTCGATGGCGGAAGCCAGCGCGGCCTCCACCGTTTTGAGCGATGAAGAAAGGTTCGACACACCGGCGGTTTCCGCAGCAAGCTGAACGAGCGCCAAAAGCATGGAGGTGAATGAGCGCGTCATGACCATGCTCTTCTCGTCCGCGGCGGGCAAGACGATGGTCGATTCACACGTTTTTGCGAGTTCGGATTGCAACGCGCAGGTAATTCCCAGAGTCGCAACCTTATATTTTTCGCGTAGCAGTTCGGCCGCGCGCAAGGCTTCGGACGTTCGGCCGGAACGCGAAATAATGACGGCATGGAGATCTTGCTCCGCGAGTTGCGCCGATTGCGGAAATAGCAGCACCTCGGAAGCGGGCAAGGCGCGCGCGGGGTGGCCCGTCAGTTGCGACCAACTGCCGGCGGCAGCTTCGGCCAGATAATAGCTTGTTCCACAGCCAATAAAGAGCCACGGCCGGCGAGAACGCGCCTTGTCGAGCATGGCCTGGAAGGCGGCATCGTCCGCTAGGCCGTGCAAGCAAGAACGCCAGACCTCCGGCTGAGACAGAATTTCCGTAAGTGTGTGAGAACCGCGAGTGAACGAGCTAGAAGCGGGCATCATACTTTCCTCGACGAAACGAATGCCTGATACAAGCGGGACGCACGCTCTTTTGTGAACGTCTCCCGTTCTTTCTTTTCTGCGCACCGGCTACAAATCCAATCCCTACGCCGCGTCAAGTATCTGCCGCCAGCGTTTGAATAATGATTTGTCGCTGAAAATCATGGACATCCCTAAGTTTGGCGGCGCCCGGAGAATCGGCCAAACAATTCGCCGCAGCGCAGGCCGCGGCGAGCCGCAAGGTATCTTGTGGCGAATATGCGGACGCAATGCCAAACGCAAATCCGGCGAGCGCGGAATCTCCGCAGCCCACGGTGGAATGAGGCCGAAGCGGAATTGCGGGAGCGAAGAACACAGGGGCGTCTTTACCGGGGCAAAACAGAAGCCCCTCCGAACCGAGACTTAAGGCGGCGCTCTGAGCGCCGAGGCTCAACAATTTCCGGATCGCAGCGGAGGCCTCGGAGATGGTGTTGATGCCCGTCCCCAGAACGTGAGTCAATTCCTCGCGATTGGGCTTCACGAAATCGGGCTCGGCGGCAATCGCCAGACGAAGCGGCTCGCCACTTGTGTCTACCAAGGTCTTGCAACTAGACTCCTGCGCGCCGGCGACCAGGTCCGCGTAGAGATTTGGCCGGGTATTTGCGGGTAAACTCCCGGAGAGAACGACCGATTTATTTTCTGAGTTCTCCGCAAAGGCCTTTCGGCATGCGCTTTCGAAACCTTCCCACTCCGCTGGAGAGAGAGCCGAACCCGGCTCGAGAATTTCTGTAACCGTGCCATCTTCTTCCACAATTTCCAGATTCGTACGCGTCGGCTGGCGCGTGGGGCAGGCGGTGCCGTGAATGTTGAGGGAAGAAAGACCGGCTTTGAGCTCTTCGCCGCTGGCGCCGCCACAGGGCCCGATCCAATGTGGTTGAGCGCCAAGCGTTTGCAGCACCATCGCTACGTGCACGGCTTTTCCGCCAGACAAACTCTGCACGGCGCGCACGCGATTGATTTGTCCACGCTGAAGCGACGGCACGGTGAGCCGCTTGTCGATCGCCGGATTGGGGCTAACGCAAAGAAACATGGCGCAATTCGGTGGTCACTCCCTGGCGCTGGAAGAAACGCTAATTCTTTCAAACCATGGGCGCGCGGCATCGAGATGCGCGTTCACATTCTGAATGTTGCGCACACCGTGTTCCTGCAGCCAATCATCCAGCGCGGAGGCGCCCTGCTCCACGAAGACCGGGACGCCGCCTTGCCAGGTTGCGCGTCCGCACAGCACGCCAGAAAAATTAGAGCCGGCTTCCGCAGCCAGAGCCAACGCTTCCGTGAAAATCTGATTGGGGACGCCCTCCGACAAATAGATGAAGGGAAGACGCGCCGCCTTGGACGCGCGCCTGAAATGAGCAATCGCTTCGGAACGAGAATAAACCGTTTGCGAACGCGGCAAACTTGCGGATTCAACGAAGTCCATATTTACGGGCACGCCGACTTTCAATACATCCACGGCATACTTTGTGTTGCAGAACTCTTCGACGGTGCGAATCACTACGTCGGGCTTGATGCGCGCGAATTCGGGGCTTTTCTCGTCCATTTCATCGTGGTAGCTCACGAGCTCCAGGAAGAAGGGAACGTCAGCGTCGCGGCACTCGACGCCAACGTTGGCTACCCAATTCTGTTTGAAGGCATTGATATCGGCGCTGCTGAAGGGGGAGTAGTACAGCAGCACCTTCACGGCATTGGCGCCGGACGTTTTGAGGCCTGCTGCGGTGAAATCATTCAGCAGGCGCGGCAAGCGCCCAGCAACAGACTTGTCGTAGCCACTCTGTTCATACGCGAGTAGAAGTCCCGTATCTTTTGCGCGACGGTCCGCCGCGGGGAGGCCGTATTCGGGATCAAGCAAAATGGCGCTAGCGTACGGCGTTAGAAATTGGCTGACTTTTTCCTTGAACTGGACCAGCCACTTGCTGGGAATATCATTTGCATCGCGGCCGCTAGCCTTTGCGAAGAGCTTGCGCAGAGCGCTACGCTGGTCGATGGCCAGCGCGGCGATGATGCCACGCTCGTCCGCCAAAGCGCGCAACCCGTTCTGTTTTCCCGATGACAGTGACAAAATCTTCTCCCTGAAATAAATCGAATCTATTGAACGTTCTCAAGCCAGGCAGCTGCAGCGCGGTCGAATACAGGAACGAAAAAAACTTGCGAGTCGCCGGCTGGCTGGGAGGTTACACGTTGTTCTTCTCCCAGAAATGGCAGGAAGTGCAGGATACACTTGCGGCGCGAGGGGACGGCGATTTTCACGGAATCGTCCAACGACGGCTTGACATTCTGGTGCGGAACGATTCCCGCGAAGTTCATCAGAAACACGTGCGGCTGGCCATCCACCAGGGCTGTATTGGACGCAATCAAAGGTGAAGCGGTAACGGTTAAATCCGCTGGCTGCGATAGGGCAGCCAAAAAGTCTGCTGGTCTATTTTGCGACGCCGTGGAGAAATCTTTTTCCAAGGCCTGTAAATAGCTGGAGGCCGGCGAGTCACTGAAGCGAGTGATATTCTGCGCCGCCGGGAGGCCAGTGCTGTCCGTTCCTGAGATTACGAGCTTTCCACCCCGCGTCAGAAACGCCGTGAGCTGAACGCGTTCGAAGTCGCCCAGGATGGAGACGTCCGGAAGCAGAAGCGTTGCTCCGTGAAATTCTGAAAGCGTTCTGGGAGTAACGACCTGAAATTCCACGTGATTTTGCAAAAGCAAAAGCAGGGTTCCGCGGTACGACGGAAGAAACCGCGCCGCATCGAAATTGCGGCTCGATGGAGAAAAGTAGACTCCCACCGGATGCATGGGGGTGCGTGGGAGGTAAAAGGTTTTCTCGTGCTTCGCGATCCAATCGAAGATCTGTTTGCGCGTAGCGGCGTCGTTCGAACCCGCCATGGAGTGTCCGGGAGCGTCCCAGAAATTGGCGCCGGCGACCAATTGCGACGCTGCCAGAGTTCGCATCGCTTCACTCGGGGAGACGTTCTTATCCCCATCCCAGGAGTAATTTAGGATCCAGGTAGCTTTGCCTTGAGCAAAGGAGCGAAACGTGAGCATGCCGGCCTGATAGAGAAACCAATCCAGCTGGCTGCGCGACGACGCCATGTGATCGCCATCCCCAAACTCGTACTCGTGAGCGATGGCATCCACCACACCGTACAGCTCGTATACGTCCGCTCCCACACGCACCGATTCCGGCTCGATTCCGGGATAAATCTCAGGAATCACCATAATCGCCGGGTTTACCCTGCGCGCGTTTTCTCGTATCTCCCGCATGAATTCCGTGAAAGTGTTAATGCGAAAGGTCACCCATCTCCGAAAACCGGCATTGGAGAAATCGCCCAGCACGACGTCCTTGCGAGCGTCGAGACCGTATTGTGCTTGAAACGCGGCTAGCGTGTAGGAGTCGAAGCTGGCCCAGGAATCTTCCCAGCCGTCGAAGTGCGTCATCCAGTACGGAATATCTACGTAAATTCCGTCAATACCCGTGGCGGCAATTTGCCGCACACGTTCCATGTAAATCTTCCGCCACGCTGGAGCGTAAGGAGTGATCCATACATCTTCGTCGCCGGGGCTAATCCAGAACGCGGCGCCGCCGCCAAATACCGCCGGTTCACCGGTGATTTTTTTCTGCAGCCAGTCCGGGTGATCTTTCAGGACAGAATGCGGCGAATCTTTAGCGTTTGCAGTAATGCACTCAGTTCCGGCGATGTAAACGAAAGCTTTGTTTCCCGCCTGATGAGCAGCTTCCGCCACGGAATGAATCGCTTTCAGCTTCTGCGTGGGATCCAGGAAGCTTTCATAGCGCCCGGGAATGTCATTATCCACTTCTATGCCGTATACGCCAGACGCTGCCGCGTCACTTGCGATGTGCTCAGCGTTGTCAGGTCCCAAACCATACGCGGCGATTCGGACATAGTTCGTCCAGTTCTGCGCTGGAGCATCGGCGCGCGTAGCTACGCACAACAATGCAGTCAGGCACAGCGCCGCAGTAGTTATCGCTTTCAATGCTGTCATGCACCCTTAGAATTCGAAACGCAAGCCAAACTGAATGAGCCGAGGCGTGAAGCCGGGCGCGGAGGATTGGACTTCGCCAAAAGTGGCGCTGCCCACGCCCACGTCGGGAAAGGCAAATCTTTCCGTGTTTGTGAAGTTAAAGAATTCTCCGCGTAGCTGCAGTTTCATCTGTTCTTTAATAGAGAATTCCTTGGTGAACGATAGGTCCACGTTGCGTATGCCGTCGCCTCTCAGATCCGAGAAATATCGCGGCGCGTTCCCCGGCATTTGGTCGCCGGGGTCCGCAAAACACGCGGCATTAAACAACGATGCGTTGGCAGTGCCATTGAGAAAGTTGGCGGCCGCCTGGTGGTAGCTGAGCCCACTGGATACCTGAGGACAAATCACGTTCGGTCGCTGATTTCCGTCCTGCAGGCGAGGCTGGGCCATGGCGATCGGAAGCGGCTGGCCGCTTTGCAATGTAACGATGCTCGAGATCGCCCATCCGCCAAACGCTCCGTCGAGAACGCGATTCATGTTCGATCCCAGCCAGCGTCCCTTGCCTACCGGAACTTCGATGATCGTAGCGAGCACGAATCGATTCGGCACGTCATTGGCGCTGATGGCCCATTCATTCTTTAACCTGTCGAGTTGTTGCGGATTTCCTACCGTGTATCCAAAAACGGTATTCAGATTTCCTACGAACGCATTGAATCCGATCGAAGAATCATCTTCGGACTTGGATTTTGTGTAGTTTCCCTCAAAGCTCACGTAATGGTTCATCCGTTTCTGAAAACGTATCTGCAGCGAGTTGTACCAGGAATTTGCGCCAAAGATCGGTAAACCCTGAAACGTTCCGGGGAATTGCGGATAAGGCCGCAAAAGGTTCGCCAGCGGAACCATCGGCTGGTTATATAGCGAGGCCGGTTCGTTAAAAATGTTGCTGGGAGCACCCGGCGTGAAAAGCGCGAGGAACGGATTCGGGACCAACTGCTGGAGATAGTTCGAAACGCAACTGTCGGCGTCGCAGGTCGGATCCAGCGCATGTTGCTGCGAGGAAATTTGCGCCAGCAAATCGGACGAAATGAAGTTCCGGTTGCGGGTGCTGGAATAGCCGCCCCAGGGGAGATGGTTGCTGCGATTCGCGGAATAGTCTACGCCAATGGTAATTTGTCCGGGGAGCAGGTGTTGAACGCCCAGGTTCCACTGAAAGATATCCGCGTTTTGCGCTTGTTGCGTTCCCAGATTGTTGGAATTGTCGTAACCCCATTCGGCCAGCGCTCCGTATTTCTGTCCCTGCGGCTCCGAAATTCCCTGCGGGAAGGGATTTCCCAGCGTCGCATTTTGCGTCACGTAATTATCGGTAGTGAACATTATGGTATCGGCCGCACTGAACGCCGTCCCCGGATACTGAAAGTTCGTCGCCGGACTCAAACCGTAGTAGACGCCCGCCCCTCCGCGCAGCACCGTCTGCGGATCGATCGACCACGCAAAGCCAAGCCGTGGCGCGACGTTATCGCGGTCCGTGGGTACGGACCGGCCGAGGCCACCTTGCCCCACAAACAGCGTCGTGCCAGGAAGCTCCGTCGGAGTGGTAGCCAATGTGAAGGCGTTGGGCAGATCCACGGTGACTCCGGTGTTCCCTGTGAAGTTGCTGTACTGCTGGTTATTGAACCTCTCTGTGTATGGAGAACTCCATTCATAGCGAAGTCCCAGATTCACCGTCAGCTTCGAGGTAACTTTCCAATCGTCCTGTATGTAAAACGCTGTCTCCAGCGATTTATCCGCCACCGATGGCTGCACGTTGATGAAACTCGATCCCTGCGACCCGGAGTTCGCGCCATATCCCAGCAGCAAGCTGGCGAACGAATTCCCCTGCGTGGTATCCGTAGTGATCGGCGTGGAGGCAGTAGAGCTTTGCGGAAAGTAGAAATTGCCGGTCGGATAATTGGGCTGGTAGAAATTATTGAAAAATTGCCGCTGCTCGAATCCAAACTTGAGCGTGTGCGCGTGTTTCACCCAGGATAGCGCCGAAGAGTAGCTATACAGCGTGTGCGCGAAGTCCGTATCCGTGCAGCACTGCGTGAACAGTGATAGCCAATCGTTAGTACCATCGAGCTGAATGCTGGGCATGCGCTCCAAGCCATTCGCCGCCAGGCTGGCCGGGAATCCCACGCTCGAAAGGTCCGGGAACGCCGAGTTTACCGGCGCCGTTACGCGATCTAGTGCGAAACGGCTCGTCCATAGCAGGGTCGGAGTAAGTGTCCAGCTGTATTCCATTCCGATGTTATGCACCGTGATGGACGAAGTGAATCCGTCATTAAAGTTCGCATTCGCCAGCACGAACGGCACGTCGTCTTCGCTGTAGCTTTGGCTATAGCGCACCGCTAACTTCTGTTTTTCGTTGAAGAAGTGATCGATCTTCACATCGAACTGATGCGCAGGGGTGTTGGTCAAAATAGATGTGCGGAAATTATCCAGCCCAAATTGATCGCCCGGCACGTTCGGCTCGGGATACATATTCATAATCGCTTGCCCGATGGGGTTGATAAGCTGCGTGGGGATCATATTGTTCTGAAATTGCGGCCGCACACAATTTGCTGCTCCCGGAGATGGCAAAACGCACTGAAATGGGTTATAGATCACCTGCTGCACGGGATTCCCGTTGGCATCCGCCGTCATCGTGTTGGAAAAGTCTCCCATTCGTTCTGCGTCGGTCGGCACTGTCCCATTGATGTTCACGGGATCATGTTCCCTGGTGAACTCGGCGTCGACGAAGAAAAATGTCTTTTGTTTCCGCAGCGGTCCGCCTAGCGAAAACCCATATTGATCGCGCACGTGGTCCGGTTTCGGCACTCCTGCGGCATTGTTAAAGAAATCGTTGGCGTCCAGTGCGGAGCGCTGTCCAAACCACCAGCCGCTTCCGTGGAACTGATTGGCGCCCTGTTTCAGCACCAGATTCACTACCGTTCCACCGTTGTTCCCGTACTCCGCGGAGAAGCTGTTGTTCTCCACCTTAAATTCCTGCACGATCTCCACGGAAGGCTGGTAGTAAACGTTGGTCGTGCCGCCTTCGCCTTGTTCGGGCGCGCTCGTCAATGCGCCATCGATGCGTACCTCCGCGGTCGAGTTGCGTTGTCCGTTGGAAACGAAGTTCGTGCCAGAAGGATAAGAATCCTGCGTGCCCGATCCGGTCGTTTCGGTAACGCCACCCGCAAGGAACACCAAACCGAACATGCTGCGATTGATCAGCGGAATGTCTCGTACGTATTCGTTGGTTACATCGGTGCCCAGCGTGGCGTTGCCGGTATCCAGCAGCGGAGCTTGCTCCGTTATCGTCACCACTTCGGTAACCGTGCCGGGCGCTAGCTTGAAGTCCACCGTGGCCCGTTGGCTCACGGCCAGCACTACGTCTTTCCGCTCTTGCGCCGCGAAACCTTTGGCGTCTGCGCGAAGGGTGTACGTAGCCGGCCGGATGCCGGTGAAGACATAAACTCCGCGTTCGTCGGTCTGCGCGTTCTCGACGATGCCTGTTGCCTCGTCGGTCAGGGAAACTTGCGCGTGGGGCACCACTCCTCCGGAGGAGTCTGTTACCACCCCGCTCAGTTGCGCGGTATATGCCGCTTGCCCCGCCGCCCGGCTCGCGTAGCCAAAGAATAAGGCCAGCCAACAGAGCATTAGCAGGGAATTTCGCAGTGTCGAGGTCATCGCCGTCTCCAGGAAAACCGGATTTTGCATCCGGAAAGCGCCACTTACGCTTTGTTTCATTTCATGTCTTTTACTTACTCTTGGTGGGTAAGTCAAGCAGAGATTGTGAGCAGCAAGAGTTTCGATAAAGGCGGGGTCGACTAGACGAGGGTGACTTCGACTTCTGCTTCGCGCAGGGCTTTAAGATCGTGCTTGGGAATGCCGCGGTCGGTGATGGTTTCGTGCACCGCGGAAACGTCCATAATGAGCGACAAACTTCGCCGTCCGAATTTTGAAGAGTCACAAACCACTACCGTGCGCCGCGCCGATTCGGACATCGCCCGGTTCACACGCGCCTCCAGTTGATTGGGTGTCGAGAGGCCGTAGCCCACGTCGAAACCATCCACGGCCAGGAACAGCACGTCCGCACTTAGTTTGCGCAGCGACTCCTCCGCGAGCGGTCCCACCAGGGAAAAGGAGCTCTTGCGCAGCGAGCCACCGGTAAGAATCACCTCGACGCTGCTATCAGCCAGTTCAGCCGCGATATTTGTGGCGTTAGTGATGACGGTGAGACTGCGCATGTGACGGCATCCGCGCGCGATCGCCGTGGTGGTGGTGCCCGAATCAAGAATAATCACCTGCCCGGGCCGAATCATGCGCAGCGCAGCCGCGGCGATGCGCATTTTCTCCTGCCGATGCAGCCTCTCCTTTTCACGCAGACTCTGATCCTGCAGCGCCCCGGTACGGATGGGCAATGCACCGCCGTGCGTACGCTCCAGCATGCCCTGGTGATGCAAAGACTCCAAGTCCTTGCGAATGGTAATGAGCGAAGTGCGAAAACGCTTGGACAAGTCACGAACGAGAACACGGCCGTCGTTGCGCAGTAGCTCCAGAATCTCCCGACGTCGCTCCTCATTGAGCATCTAGTCTCTCCGACGGATAAGGTTTCGTTTTGTTTCCTTTTGACTCTCTCAAACTTTTAAACGAAAGTCTACAAACACTGCTGGCTCTGGGCGCAGCAGCGACGGTTCTAGGTTGCGAACGCGTTTCGCCGCACGAAAACCGTGGAAGTGTCCAAGCTATTCGGTCCATAGGATTAGCTTTGAATCGAGGCGAACACTGATACGCGATAATCATAACGGTAGGCTAGCTGACTTGTAGCGAGCCCGGCGTCCCGCGGACAGAATGAAGAAAACCAGACACATCCCTTGTGATTCGGTACAATCTCGGCGAACAGCTTCTTCACAGGGCAACGAACTACTCCGCAGGCCAGCGCGATTTCCAGAGAGGAAAACGGCATGGCGAGCTCGCCCGAACAGGGCCGGATGGCTGACGCAACGGCGGTTCCGATAAAGGAACTCCACGTACTGTGGATCACCGCCGGGCTGGGCTGCGATGGCGACACCATCGCGATGACCGCAGCCACGCAGCCGAGCATCGAGGACATCCTTCTCGGCGGGATACCCTGGATCCCCAAGGTTCATCTGCACAATCCTTTTCTTACCTACGACAACGGCGAAGAGTTCATGAAACATTTTCACGAAGCTGCGGAAGGAAAGCTGGCGCCGTTCATCTTGGTGATGGAAGGATCGATTCCGAACGAAAAGAACAAAAAGGAAGGATATTGGGCGACGTTTGGAACGGATCAGGCTTCCGGACAGCCGATTCTGACGTGTGATTGGATCGACTGGTTGGCGCCGAAGGCGTGGGCGGTAGTTGCGGCGGGGACGTGCGCTACGTACGGCGGCATTCACGCGATGGAGGGAAATCCGACCGGTTGCATGGGGTTGGCGGATTACCTCGGTTGGAATTGGAAGTCTAAGGCGGGCATTCCGATCGTGTGCGTTCCGGGATGCCCGGTGCAGCCAGACAATTTTATGGAAGTGCTGCTGTATTTGTTGCATATGGCGGCCGGGCGTGCGCCGATGATTCCGCTCGACGATGCGTTGCGTCCCACATGGCTATTCGGAGCCACGGTGCACGAAGGGTGTGACCGAGGTGGATACTACGAGCAGGCGCAGTTCGCGGATGAATATGGAGCGCCGACATGCATTGTGAAGTTAGGTTGCTGGGGGCCCGTGGTGCAGTGCAACGTGGGGAAACGCGGATGGATGGGAGGGATTGGCGGGTGCCCGAATGTTGGCGGGATTTGCATCGGGTGTACGATGCCGGGATTTCCGGACAAATTCATGCCGTTTATGAATCAACCGCCGGGGTCGTTGTTGTCTTCCAGCGCGGTGATGACGTATGGGCGCGCGATTCATGCGCTGCGGAGATTTACGCAGGCGTCGTTAAATAAGGAGCCGTCTTGGCGAGTGCGGCCCACGGAGTGAATTGGAGAAGCCTTAGTAGAGCGTGACGTAGTTGCGAATTGCGAACGCCGCGCAATCAGCAGAAAGGGCCAGCATCGCGTTTGGAATCGCGGTGAACAGCAGAAGGCGGCCCTTACAGAAATCCAAATGTTTGAGGCGGGCATCCGTATTGTAGAGGCGGGAAATGGCGGGAGATTTTCTCACGCAGACGAATTGGGGTGGCGACGCTGCTCGCGGGGTCGCCGCCGAGAAGTTATCCGCACAGCTGTCGGAAGCGGAGAAGGCGCTGCAGGAGCTGGCCGGCGTTTTTCTGCAACAACAGGCGCTCAATACCAGTCGAAAAATTAATTTCGCTCTGGAGACGGGGGCGACGGCGGCTGCGGAGGCCGCCGTGCCGCAGTATTTGCCCAACGTGGAAGCGAAATATCGCGCGTTGGTGGAGCAGATTCCGGCCGTGGTGTTCATGGCGTATCTCGACGAGGGCATTGGCGAGGCGTACGTCAGCCCGGAGATTGAGACGGCGTTGGGATTTTCACAGAGTGAATGGCTGGAAGATCCGGTGCGGTGGTATCAGCGAATTCATCCCGATGACAAGATGCGATGGAGCGAGGAAGCCGCGGAGATGTTTATTTCCGGCAAGCCATTGCGAGCTGCGTATCGAGTCATCGCGCGCGACGGCAGAGTGCTGTGGTTTCAGTGCGAAGCAAAAATGATTCGCCGGGAGGATGGGCGGCCTTGGTTTATTCACGGCGTGGGATTCGACATTACGGAGCGCAAGGGTCTGGAGGAAGCGATACTGGAGATCAGCGCGCGAGAGCAGCGGCGCATCGCACAGGATTTGCACGACGGTCTGGGGCAGCACCTGACGGGTATCGCTTTCATGTGTAAAGTTCTCGAGGAGAAGCTTTCAGACAAGACCTTGCCCGAAGCAGAAGAAGCGGCCAAGATCGTGAAAATGGTAAATCAGGCCATCGACAACACGCGGCAATTGGCGCGTGGGCTACATCCGGTTGCGGCAGAGCCACTGGGGCTAATGTCCGCGCTGAAGAAGTGGGCGAGCGAAGTGGAAGGATTGTTTCACATCGGCTGCAGTTTCCGGTGCGAGAGTCCTCTGCGAATTCACGACGCGAATCTGGCGACGCATCTCTACCGTATCGCGCAAGAAGCAGTGAACAACGCGATACGCCACGGGAAATCGAGAAACATTGTGATTCGGCTTTCCGGCAAGAACGGAGCCGGCGCGCTGTCCATCCAAGATGACGGAGAGGGATTCCCCAAGAAGCCGGCGGATCCACCGGGAGTCGGCTTGAGCATCATGAACTATCGCGCCGACATGGTAGGGGGTTCGCTGAAAGTTCAGCCTAACCAGGACCGAGGGATCACGGTGACTTGCATGTTTCCTGTTCGGGGTATTGAATAGTGGGGAACGCCAATGACAACGAAAACTCAGGCGAGTGTTCAGACGAAGAAATGCAGAGTGCTGCTCGTTGATGATCACCCTATCGTTCGTCAAGGACTTGGGCTGCTCATCGACCGCGAAGAGGATCTATCGGTGTGCGGGGAAGCAGAGGGTGCGCATTCGGCGTTCCACGCCATCGAGGCCCTCCGGCCGGATATCGTGGTGTTGGATATTTCCTTAAGCGGGCCAGATGGATTGGACGTGCTCAAGGAAATCAGAATGAAAACCGGGAGTCTTCCGGTGCTGATTCTTTCCATGCACGACGAGTCGATCTACGCGGAGCGCGCCATGCGGGCGGGCGCAAATGGCTACATTATGAAGCAAGAGGCCACCGAAAAAGTGCTGGTGGCGATTCGAAGAATTCTGCAAGGAGATGTTTATCTCAGCGATCGGCTCACGAATACCATGTTGCAGCAGTATGTAAGAGGAGCTTCGCCGACGAAGAGCTCGCCGCTTCTAAATCTTACCGATCGGGAACTCGAAGTTTTCCGGTTAATCGGCGAAGGCCACGGGACGCGGCAAATTGCCGACGAACTGCATCTCAGCGTGAAGACGATCGAGTCCTACCAGGCACATATCAAGGAAAAACTTGCGCTGCGCAACGCGCGCGAACTGGTGCAGCATGCGATTGAATGGACGGTAAATCTGAACGGCGGGTATTGATCCGGTTTTTCCACAGATTTCCCATCAGGGAATCCCCTATGGCAATAGTCGACCGTCCCCGATATTAAATACGGCGTGCGCCTGATTGTAGTCTCCCCGCTGGCGTAGTAATTCTCACAATCGAAATTTTGAATAGTAATTCGTCCCGAACGGTCAGTGTGCTTCGTTTGCGAAGCGATTGATTTGCCAGTCGTTGGTTACGCCCAGGAATCGGGACCGCGCAGAGTTGTCTCTGCTGGAATTCGCACGAGCCCGAGAGGAGGGACTAGAAATGACACCTGAAGCAGTTCCTTACGGTCGAAAAACACAAAAGCCGTCGCCGGTCCCGGAGGTACATATTCTATGGATTACAGCTGGGCTTGGTTGTGACGGCGATTCTGTCTCAATAACGGCGGCGACGCAGCCGAGTATCGAGGATGTCCTGCTGGGGGCTATTCCTGGACTGCCCAAGGTCCATCTGCACAACCCGGTGCTGGCCTACGAAAACGGGGATGATTTTCTGAAATTTTGGTATCAAGCCGAACAAGGCAAACTCGAACCGTTTGTTTTGGTGGTGGAAGGCTCAATCCCCAACGAGAAAATCAAGAAGGAAGGCTACTGGGCGGCGCTGGGGACGGATTCGAAAACCGGCCAGCCCATTACGACGAATGAATGGATCGATCGGTTAGCGCCGAAAGCGCTTGCTGTAGTTGCTTGTGGAACGTGCGCCACCTACGGCGGAATTCACGCCATGCAGGGCAATCCCACTGGAGCGATGGGATTGGCCGACTACCTGGGTTGGGATTGGAAGTCCAAGGCGGGCTTGCCGATCGTGAACGTACCTGGCTGCCCGGTGCAGCCGGACAATTTCATGGAGACGGTGCTGTATCTCTTGTATCAGGTTTCAGGGTTGGCTCCGATGATTCCGCTCGACGATCAACTAAGGCCGGTGTGGCTCTTCGGGAAGACCGTGCATGACGGCTGCGACCGCGCCGGTTATTACGAGCAGGGTGATTTTGCGGAAGTGTATGGCTCGCCAAAATGCATCGTGAAACTGGGATGCTGGGGCCCGGTGGTGAATTGCAATGTGCCAAAGCGCGGTTGGATGGCGGGCATTGGCGGGTGTCCGAACGTTGGAGGGATCTGTATCGGATGCACAATGCCGGGATTTCCGGACAAGTTCATGCCGTTCATGGATGAGCCGCCAGGAGCCAAGGTGTCCGCTGCCAGCATCGGCATTTACGGCAAGGCCATTCGGACTCTGCGCGCATTTACCAACGACACGGTAAACAAGGAACCGAAGTGGCGGCATTCTCGGCCGGAACTAACCACTGGCTATCGACCCGGGGCGTACTAATCGATCTAAGGAGGGGAAGACATGGGAACGATGACTTCTGCGGCAAAAGGCACGCCAACCGGTTCAAGAAAACTGGTGGAGATGAACTGGGACCCGATCACGCGGATCGTGGGGAGTCTGGGAATTTTCACCAAGATCGACTTCGAGAACCGGCAGGTGGCGGAGTGCCACAGCACGTCGTCCATCTTTCGCGGCTATAGCATTTTCATGAAGGGCAAGGATCCGCGCGATGCGCACTTCATTACCAGCCGCATCTGCGGAATCTGCGGCGACAATCACGCGACGTGCGCGACGTATGCGCAGAACATGGCGTTTGGCGTGCGTCCGCCGGCCATCGCAGAATGGATCGTCAATCTCGGCGAAGCC
Organism: uncultured Acidobacteriota bacterium; assembly: GCA_963838265.1. Lineage (GTDB taxonomy): Bacteria > Acidobacteriota > Terriglobia > Acidiferrales > UBA7541 > Acidiferrum. The sequence goes on along the minus strand of CAWIQN010000008.1, from coordinate 133,047 downwards.
GCCGAATATATGTTCGACCACAATATTTTTCAGGACAACCTGGTCGGCGTGGATTTCTGCGAGCAGATGGTGAAGGAAACCAATCCCTCGGTGTGGGCCAAGGCGGAAAAGAAAGAAGCGCCGCACGCCAACCTGCACGGCTTCCGGACCATTGCGGACATTATGAAGGCGCTCAATCCCTTCGTCGGCTCGTTCTATCGCGAAGCGCTGCAGATGAGCCGTATGACGCGAGAGATGTTCTGCCTGATGGAAGGGCGGCACGTGCATCCCTCCACGCTATATCCCGGCGGCGTGGGGACCGTTCCCACGGTGCAGCTGTTCACCGACTATCTCGTACGCTTGATGAAGTACGTGGAATTTATGAAGAAAGTCGTGCCGCTGCACGATGACCTCTTTGATTTCTTCTACGAAGCCCTTCCCGGTTACGAAGAAGTTGGCAAACGGCGTGTGCTGCTGGCGTGCTGGGGCTCGTTCAACAATCCTGCGGTGTGCGACTACACCTATAAGAACATGACGCAGTGGGGCCGGGCCATGTACGTGACGCCCGGGGTGGTGGTGGACGGCAAGCTCGTCACCACCGACCTGGTGGATATCAACCTCAACATTCGCATTCTGCTTGGCAGTTCTTACTATGACGGTTGGGAGCAGAGCGAAAAGTTTGTGCAGAAGGATCCGCTGGGCAATCCCGTGGATCAGAACCATCCGTGGAATCAGACCACTATTCCGCGGCCGCAGAAGCGCGACTTTGGCGGCAAATACACGTGGGTTATGTCGCCGCGCTGGCTGGACAAGAGGACGGGCGATCATTTGGCTTTGGACACCGGAGGCGGACCGATCGCGCGACTGTGGGCGACGGCACTCGCCGGCCTCGTCGATATCGGCTACGTCAAATCCACGGGCAACAGCGTGAAAATGTATTTGCCAAAGACCACCTCGCTGCCAGAAGTCGAGTTCGAATGGAAAATTCCAAAGTGGAGCAATGCCATCGAACGCGATCGCGCCAGGACGTACTTCCAGGTGTATGCGGCATCGTGTGCGCTGTATTTCGTGGAGCAGGCGCTGGCGGAATTGCACGCGGGAAGAACGCGGACGTGGACGGAATTTACCGTGCCGCAGGACGGCATCGGCTGCGGCTTCCATGAAGCGGTGCGGGGTGTGCTGTCACATCATGTGGTCATTCGTGACGGAAAAATCGCCAACTATCATCCGTATCCGCCGACGCCATGGAACGCGAATCCGCGAGACATTTACGGAACGCCCGGGCCCTACGAGGATGCCGTGCAGAACACGCCAATCTTCGAAGAGAATGGTACGGACAAGTTCAAAGGCATCGACATCATGCGGGCAGTGCGGAGCTTCGATCCCTGCTTGCCGTGCGGTGTGCATATGTATCTCGGCAACGGCAGGATCCTGGAGACGCATCACTCACCGATGTTTGGCCAGCACGCTTGACGAGCTAGGCCGCCGAGAAGAAGCGGGTGAGCATGCAGGAGACGGGCAGGCTGGGGCGCGGTAAAACGAGTTTGCCACACCTTTTGCAGCCACCCGCTTCGATTCATTTTTGAAGGAGACTATGGCGCAGGACAAAGAACTGCAGAAGCGAATGCAGCGCATCGGCGAAATGGTTGAGCAGCTCGAGTCGGCCGCCGATCCGAACGCGCGCGCCATGGCGAAGGAACTTCTCGAATCGCTGATGGCATTGCACGGTGCCGCGCTCGAACGAATCCTCCAGCATGCTTCCGAAGCCGGCGAATCGGGCGAGGCGCTTATCAGGAAATGTGGACGCGATGATCTGGTTAGCGGTGTGCTTTTGCTCTATGGGCTGCATCCGGAGAATCTGCACACGCGCGTGACGCGCGCCCTGGAGAAATCACAACGCTCGATGGAGTCGCACGGTGCTAGCGCGGAGTTGATCTCCGTCAGCGACGATGGAGTGGTTACGTTGCGGCTGCACGTTAAGCCTAACGGCTGTGGCTCTACGGCCGCGTCGCTGAAAACCAATCTCGAAGCCGCTATACAAGACGCTGCGCCAGATGCGATGTCGATCGTCGTGGAAGAGACAGGTGCAGGCCTGACGCAATCTGGATTTGTATCCGTGGCGCAACTCCAGAGCGGCCAGGGTTTGCCCGGTTTATCGCTTGCGAGAGCCCAGCGGGGCGCGGACTGACATGGTCGCCGAGCTTCCATCGCAACAGGAGAACGCGTTCGCGGCGTTGCGCCAGTTTGCCCGCAAGCGGGCGGCCGTCGAGCGCTGCGAAATGTGTAGCCGAGAGCTGGCGCCCGAACACGAGCACCTGGTCGAGCCGGCGAACCGCAAACTGATCTGCGCTTGCGGAGCGTGCGCCATTTTGTTTGAGGGACAGGCTGGCAAAAAGTTCAAGCGCGTTCCGCGGCGCGTTTTATTCCTGCAGGATTTTCAGCTTACGGACGGCCAGTGGGATGGATTGATGGTTCCGATCGAAATGGCCTTCTTTTTCAAAAGTTCGCCACACGGAAAAGTGATTGCGTTGTATCCAAGCCCCGCTGGTCCAACGGAATCGTTGCTGCCCTTGGAGACTTGGGACGACATTGAGCAGGCCAACCCCCTCTTGAAGGGTATGGAGGCCGATGTAACCGCGTTGCTGGTAAACCGGGTCGGACACGCTCGGGGCGCAGCGTCGCCTGAATATTATCTGGTGCCCATCGATGAATGTTACAAGCTGGTCGGACTGATCCGCACACACTGGCGCGGGCTCTCCGGCGGCACGGAAGTTTGGCGAGAGATTGGCGCGTTTTTTGCCACGCTCAAAGAGAGAGCCGGGTTCGGGCGCGAGGCCATGAATGCCTGACCTACAGCTCGCGATCGAGGGCGCCGAAGTGGTCCAGTACGCGGCCGCGCCGCTGCTGGCGTTCAAACTGCGAATCGCGAACAACCCAAGCGACCAAATCATTCACACGGTTGCGCTGCGCGCCCAAATCCAGATCGAAGTAACCCGCAGAAAATATGATGCGAATGAGCAAGCGCGCCTGATGGATCTTTTTGGCGAACCGGATCGCTGGGGGCAAACATTGCGAAGCATGCTGTGGACCCATGCGAGCGTGGTGGTCCCACGTTTCTCTGGGAGCGTGCTTGCGGATATCTCGGTACCGTGCACGTTCGATTTCAACGTGGCCGCGACAAAATACTTTCATGGCGTGACTGACGGAGATTTGCCGCTGTGCTTCCAATTTAGCGGCAACGTCTTCTATCAGGGAGCGGATGAGACGCTGCAAGTTGCGCCCATTTCCTGGGACAAAGAAGCAAAGTATAGGTTGCCGGTGAAAATCTGGAAAGATCTGATGGATGCCTACTATCCGAATTCGGCTTGGCTTGCCGTGCAGCGGGACACTTTTGAAAAACTGTATCAATTCAAGGTGCGAGAGGGCATCCCTACCTGGGAAGAAGCGCTGGAGAGGGCGTTAAACGCTCTTCCGGAAACGGTGCGGTTATGAATGCCGCGCTGGTAGACGGGATCGTGAAAGCCGTGCTGTACGAAGGATACATGCTGTATCCGTATCGGCCTTCCGCGGTCAAGAACCGTCAGCGCTTCAACTTTGGCGTGGTATATCCGCGCGCTTACAGCGAGGCGCAAGGCGGCTCGGACGCCTCGACGATGCAAACGGAGTGTCTGGTGACGGGCAATGCGGCGGCGCACTGCATGGTGCGCGTCCGGTTTCTACGCCTGGTGACGCGTTCCATCGAAAGACTGCTGACCCCATCCAGCGAACTCTCGTCAGTAACCGAAGGCGAGACTGAAAAGGTCGAAAGGTTGGAGGTCAACGGCAAAACATTCCAGCCATGGCAAGAGGCCGTGGAAGAAGTGATTGAAGTGATGGAATTCAATCTTGCAGCACTGGGCGACCAGTCCATGCAATGGCCCTTCCGGCTATCGATCAAGCAGGAGAAGGAAGCGATCTGGGGCGAGGACGGGCAGATTGTTGGGGTGATCGTTCGCGCCAAGGCGAGCGTTGCGGGAATGATTGAAATCGCGGCCAAACGGTTAAAAGAAGGCGTATTCAAACTGAGGACGCGTATATCGAACATCTCGCGGATCGAAGACCTCGGAACCGTGACCCGTGAAGAGGCTCTTGCGCGATCTCTGGTTTCGGCGCACACGATCCTGGAAGTACGAGAGGGAGAATTCGTGTCGCTGATCGATCCTCCCGAGGGGCACCGAGAGTTCGCACAGACGTGCCAAAACGTGGGGACGTGGCCGGTTCTCGTCGGGAACGCGGGCCAGCGGGACACCATGCTCTCTTCTCCGATTATTTTGTATGACTATCCCGAAATTGCGCCGGAAAGCCCGGGCGACTTGTTCGACGGAGCGGAGATCGATGAAATATTGTCGTTGCGCATTATGACCATGACGGAAGAAGAGAAGCGAGAAATGCGGGAGTCCGACGACCGCGCGCGGCAAATTCTCGAGCGCACAGAATCTTTGCCGGAAGAACAGTTGATGAAGCTTCACGGAGCATTGCGCGGGCTGCGCGCTGTCCGGGGCGAGACACTATGAACGAATGGGAATGGCAGCTCTTGGAAGACAAGAGTCCGGTGGAGGCCCTGGAGGTTCAGGGCGCGCAAATCCGGCGAGGTGATCGTGTGCGGCTGCGCCCGCGCGCGGGTGGCGATGTTTTCGACCTGGCGCTGACAGGAAAGATCGCGGCCGTCGAATCGATTGAGCAGGACTACGAAGGGAACCTGCATGTTTGTGTTGTTGTGGACGACGATCCCGGCAGGGACATCGGCTTAATGCGCCAGCCCGGCCATCGTTTTTTCTTCGCGCCGAACGAGGTGGAACCTGTCGGCCAAGGCGAAGCACCGCGCGTCGAACTAGGCAAAAAAATACTCATCGCCGGGATCGGAAATATCTTTCTTGCGGACGATGGTTTCGGCGTTGAAGTAGCAAACCGACTGGCCGCTCGATCGTTTTTTCCATCGGGTGTGCGGGTGGCGGACTTTGGGATTCGCGGCTTTGACCTTGCTTACGCGTTGATGGAAGGCTACGAGACAACGATTCTCGTGGACGCGTATCCGGGCGATGGGCCGCCGGGTACGCTCTTTATTGTCGAGCCAGACTTGAAAGAGTTGAATTCCGGAACAAGGGAGCAGGGCCTGATTGAGCCGCACGGAATGAATCCGATGAATGTGCTGCGGATGGCCTCAAGCATGGGCGGACAGTTGAAGAAAGTGTTGGTGCTTGGTTGCGTGCCGGAGACGCTAGGCCCCGAAGAGGGGCAGATGGGTTTGAGTGATTCCGTGACTGCCGCGGTTGACGAAGCCGTAAAGCTCATTGATTTGCTAGTGAAGCGAATTCTTGCGGGCGAATTGCCCGCACAGAAATAAACTGAATTTTCAACGTACAAAGGAGAAGCCCATGGCTGTCGAAATCATGAATCGCACAGAAGAATCAAACGGGGCGGATAAAGAAACGCTGTATATGCTCGGCGGCGTCGCGTTGGTTATTTTTGGCGCTGGATTGGTGCTTTCGAATCCGACGGTGCGCAAGTACCTCGGAAACATGGGGGTCGGCAACTTAGCCAGTGCGGCGTTGCCGGACATTGAACGTTATTTCCGCTTGCGAGCCATGTAGTGGCGCAAAATTGCCGCTAATTCCAACGTAACGCCCTCCTTCGTTGCGCTGGCATTAGTCCTGCGTTTTATCCCAGGGCGGAGGACGGCGATGACTCAAGCAGACGCTGGTTTAGTTCATTTTGTTGTCGATTCGAGAGCTAGCCTGTTTACGGTTCAGGCCTTGGCTTCGGGAATTGTGGCGGTGGTGGCACACAGCCCAAAGTTCGCGATCCGGGATATTGATGGAGCCGCCGCGTACGTTCCGGGGAGCCTGCAGAATGCATCGCTGCGCATGACCATCAACGTGGCGTCGCTGGAGATCATGGATGAAGTCAGCAAGTCCGACCGCCGTGAAATCGAGCGCGTTATGTTCGATGAAGTGCTGGAGAAGAATTTTTATCCGACGGTTGAGTTCAAGAGTTCGCGTGTCAGCGCCACAAAAACCGGGGAGAGCATGTATCGCGTAAATGTTGCCGGAGATCTGACGCTGCACGGGGCCACGCGAGGCATGGGCCTGGAAGCGCAGGTCGTGGCGGGTGAAGACACCCTTCGCGCGCAGGGTTCCTTCACGTTGATGCAATCGGATTACGGGCTAAGGATCGCTTCCGTCGCCGGGGGCACGCTAAAGCTCAAGGATGAGCTTAAATTTTCTTACTTCATAATCGGGCGCCGGCAGAATTGACGACGAGGGCTTCTGGATATGCAAACTGCAACCCAAAGAGGACTAGAGCCCGTGAAATTTCTTGTCGACAAGACCGCCAGCCGGTTCACCGTCCAAGCGTTTGCCACCGGACTGCTCTCGTCGTTTGGCCACAATCCGATCATCGGCATTCGCGACTTTGCAGGAGAGGTCCAATTCGTCCCAGGAACTTATGAGAAAGCGCATCTTCGTTTGAGCCTGCGCACCGCCGACCTCGAGATTCTCGACGAAATGAAGAGTGACGACCGAAAAAAAATCGAGCAGGCCATGTATCAGGATGTTCTGGAAGTGCAGCGGTTTCCCGAGGCGGTATATGAAAGCAAGGAAGTCGTTATCCAGAAGCTTAGTAATGATTTGTTGCTGGCGCGCATCGACGGAGATCTTTCCTTCCACGGTTCCACTCAAGGGCAATCGATAGAAGCCCGTGTGACGGATGTGGGAACGATGTTGCGCATCTCCGGAGAGTTCTCTCTGCGGCAGTCGGACTACAACATCAAACCTTTTTCATTCGCCGGTGGTGCCTTGCGGTTGAAGGATGAGTTGAAGTTCAAATTCGACTTTGTGGCCAGGCCAGGGGAATGATTCGGATGCGAGCAGATCGCTACGGCAAGATCGTGCCGAGGGGAGCGACACCGTGTGTTTAGCAATACCGGGAAAAATCATAGAGCTGGACCCGCTAAACGCCAGTCAAGCGTTGGTTGACGTTGTGGGTGTGCGCCGCAAGGTCGACTTGGGTCTCCTGCAGGATGCCCCGCCGGTTCCCGGCGATTGGGTGCTGATCCACGTGGGTTTTGCCATGAGCAAAATCAGCGAGGCCGATGCCGCGGATCAAATGCGCACGCTGAACATGCTGGGCGAGGTCGACGCCGCGATGGAAGAGGTGCGCGGGTACGGCTTGGAATACGATATCCCTGATCCTTCCTCGCAGAGGTGGAAGCAATGAAATTTGTAGATGAATTTCGCGCGCCCGAACTTATCTCTAAGGCTGGCGAAGAGATTCGCCGCCTTGCTGATCCCAACCGCCATTACCGCATCATGGAAGTTTGCGGCGGCCACACTCACGCTATCTATCGATTCGGATTGAAGGATCTGCTGCCTGACAACGTTGAACTGATACACGGCCCCGGTTGCCCGGTCTGCGTGCTCCCCATGGGCCGAATCGATGACGGACTCTCTCTTGCCGCCGAGCCAAATTTCATCTTCGCCGCGTTCGGCGACATGATGCGCGTCCCTGGCACCCACGGCAGCCCGCTCGAATACAAAGCGCGCGGCATGGATGTGCGCATCGTTTACTCTCCTGCGGACGCCCTCAAACTGGCGCGTAATAATCCCGAAAAGCATGTAATGTTTTTTGCCATCGGATTCGAAACAACCGCCCCGTCCACCGCCCTCACGCTGATACGCGCTAAAGGCGAAGGCCTGAAAAATTTCTCCGTGTTCTGTAACCATATCGTGATTACTCCCGCGTTGCGCGCCATCATCGATGCGCCGGATATGGTGCTTGATGGTTTCGTTGGACCCGGGCACGTTTCCACGGTGATCGGCTGCCAACCGTACCAGTGGATAGCCGAGGAAGCCGGCAAGCCCGTCGTCGTCTCCGGCTTCGAACCGTTGGACATTCTGCAATCGATGGTGATGCTGCTGCGGCAATTGAACGCCGGCGAGGCCACGGTTGAGAATCAGTACAAACGCGTGGTTGCCTGGGAAGGGAATCGCGCGGCGCTGCGGGCCATGGAGGAAGTGTTCGAACTGCGCTCGGAGTTTGAATGGCGCGGCCTCGGATTCATTCCGCAATCTGCCTATAAACTGCGTGCGAGCTATGCGCAATGGGATGCCGAGCAGCGGTTCACTGTTCCCGGAGTGCGCGTGACGGATCCCAAAGCCGCGCAATGCGGCGAAGTCTTGCGCGGCGTCCTGAAGCCAGCGCAATGCCGGTTATTTGGACGCGAGTGTACGCCCGAGCAACCCGTCGGAGCCTTGATGGTTTCCTCGGAAGGTTCCTGCGCGGCCCACTACAATTACGGACATCTCAAACCGATTACGATTTCGAGCGCCGCCACGTCCCGCGCCGCTGCGCATTGACCCCGAAGACCTCGAAAACCATATGGCCACCACCGTCCAAAAGATCAAGTTTCGCGAAGCCCAGATCGAAATGGCGCATGGCGCCGGCGGCAAAGCCAGCCGCAGGCTCGTCGAAGGATTGTTCGCGCCGCTTCTTTATGGCTCCTCGACTGGCCCGCTTGCCGACGCCGCGCACATTCAAATCAACGGCACGCGCATTGCGATGACCACCGACAGTTTTGTCGTCAAGCCGCTGCGTTTTCCCGGCGGCTCCATCGGTGAACTGGCCATCAATGGCACGGTGAACGACCTTGCCGTCTCTGGCGCGAAAGCCGAAGCCATCGTGGTCACTTTTATTCTCGAAGCCGGATTGCCCACCGATGTTCTCGAGGCCGAAGTGCGTGCCATGGGACGCGCGGCGGAAAACGCCGGCGTGCTCATCGCCGGCGGAGATACCAAGGTTGTCGAACACGGTCACGCCGACGGCATGTACATCACTACCACGGGCATCGGCCGCTTGCTTTCCGGCGTTGCAATCTCGCCGCGTTCGGTGCGCCCCGGCGACAAAGTTTTGCTCTCCGGCCCGATTGGAGACCACGGCATCACCATTTTGCTTGCGCGCGGTGATCTTGACCTGGAAGCCGAGTTGCGCTCCGATACGCGTTCGGTGCTGACGCTCGTCCAAGCGCTCGTGCGCGAAGCTGGCGCGGGCGTGCGCTGGATGCGCGACCCCACGCGCGGTGGCGTCGCCACTTCTTTAAACGAATTGGCGCGCGACTGCGGCTTTGGAATTGTTCTTTTCGAAGAAAAAATTCCCATGCGCGACTCCGTGCGCGGCGCTTGCGAATTGCTCGGCCTCGATCCCTTGCATATCGCCAACGAAGGGCAGTTCCTTGCCGTCGTCGCTGCCGACCAGGCGGATGCGGCGTTGCACGCTCTCCGCTCCACGCCCGGCGGCGAAGCTGCGACGATGATCGGCGAGGTTCACGAACAACCAGAAAGCGCCGTTCTGGTGACCACGCTCTACGGCGGCACTCGCATGGTGGACATGTTGGTCGGCGATCCTTTGCCGCGGATTTGTTGAGCATCGATATTTCGAAGCGCCGGAGGGCTTGGTCCATGCCTAACCTCGAACTCTACGGAACCACAAGCTGCCCCTACACCAGCGAGATGCGCGAATGGCTCGAATGGAAGAATCGCGATTTCGTTGAATATGACATCGATCGCGACACCAGCGCTCGCGAACGCCTGCATCGGTTGACGCAGCCGCCGTTTACCGTGCCTCTGCTCGTTGAAGACGGCAAAGTGATCCAGGTCGGATGGCAGGGCCGGGGATGCATAGTAAACGCTAAATAAAATTCATGCCGAGGGCATATTCGATCACGGTCCAAGGAGTGGTGCAGGGCGTTGGCTTCCGCCCTTTCGTGTATCGTCTTGCGCGCGTGCATGATCTGCGCGGCTGGGTTTTAAACGCGCAACACGGAGTACGGATTCATCTCGAAGGAGCAGAGGAACAACTCCAAATATTCCTTTACCAGATGAAGAATCACCCGCCGCCATCGGCGGTCATCACCGAACTCGTAGTCGAATTCGCGGAAACAACTGGATTCGCGGACTTCTCGATTCGTGAAAGCTCCGCCGAAAAGCAACCCACGGTGCGTATCTCGCCAGACCTTCCTGTTTGCGAGAAATGTTTGCAAGAGCTTTTCGATTCACGAGACCCACGCCACCATTATCCCTACGTCAATTGCACCAACTGCGGGCCCCGCTACAGCGTCATCCGAAGCCTCCCGTATGATCGCCCGAACACCACTATGGCGGATTGGCCGCTGGATGATTTCTGCGCCGCGGAGTATGCCGATCCTGATAATCGCCGATTTCACGCGCAGCCGGTAGCTTGTCCCGTCTGTGGACCACATTATTTATTTCGCGCCGGCGATGAAGTGACGCACGGAGATGTAGCCGCGATTCGCAAGGCGGTAGAGTATCTTCTCGCCGGCAAAATCGTCGCGGTAAAGGGTCTCGGCGGTTACCATCTCGCTTGCGACGCAAAAAATACAGCTGCCGTTAGCGCCATGCGCGCCAGAAAATTCCGCAAAGAAAAACCCTTCGCTCTAATGGCGAAAAATATTTCGGTAGCACGTAGCCTCGTCGACCTAACTTCCGAGACCGAGGCGTTATTAAACGCAGTCGCTCGGCCAATCGTCCTGGCCCCGGCAAAATTACACCTGGCCCGCGTCGCTCCGGAAAACAGCGAGCTCGGCGTCATGCTGCCCTACACGCCGCTCCACGCCCTGCTTTTTGACGCCGGCGCACCCGAAATACTAGTGATGACCAGTGCGAATCGCTCAAGCGAGCCGATCGCCTACCAGGACGCAGACGCATTGCAACAACTTTCCGGCATCGCCGACGCGTTTCTGATCGGCGAACGCCCCATCGCTCGTCGCGTCGACGATTCCGTCGCCCGCGCGGGCGTTTTTGGTCCGGCCATTCTTCGCCGTGCACGAGGCTACGCGCCAAGCACTGCGGCAAAACTTCCCACCAGCCGCCCCATACTCGCTGTCGGCGCGGATCTCAAGAATTCGATTACCCTGGTGGTCGCCGGCCAAGCGTTCGTCAGCCAACACATTGGCGACCTCGATCACTATCAATCTTTTTGCGCCTTTCGCGAAACCATCCAGGACCTTCTCGCGATGTACGAAATTGACCCGAGCGACTTGCTCGTCGTTCACGATGCACATCCGCAATATGTTTCGAGCATCCACGCCGTCGACCTTGCCGCCTCGGAAAAAGTTGCTGTGCAGCATCATCGCGCGCACATCGCCTCCGTGCTAGCCGAGCGCGGTGCGTGGGACCAGCGCGTCCTTGGGATCAGTTTCGATGGCACCGGCTACGGAGATGACGGCACGATCTGGGGCGGCGAAATGTTCGTTGGCAGCATCCGCGAAGGTTTTATATGTGTAGCGCATCTGCGTTCATCCACCCTTCCGGGTGGCGATTCCGCGGCAATGTTTCCGGTTCAGGCTGCGGCCGGTTTTCTCGCGCAGTTGAACGGTGCACCGGACTTCACTGCTCCACCCTTTGCGTTCCCGTCGCGTTATCTCGATGCCCTGAAGCTCGTAAACACCAAGGTCCGCTCGTTTGCCACAACTTCCATGGGCCGGCTCTTCGACGCAGCCGCGGCCCTTCTCGGTTTCACGCACGAAATTACGTTTGAAGGCCAAGCCGCGATGTGGCTCGAACGCCTGGCCAGCCAAATTCCGGCGAACGATGCATATCCATTCCCGTTCATCGCAAACGAATTGGATTTTCGACCGCTGCTCAAAGCGATCATTTGTGACCGCCAGCGTGGCCGAGACGCATGCGAAATCGCCCGGGCCTTTCAGCGCGGCATCGCCGAAGGTCTACGCGACGCTCTCGACGTTCTGTCTCGCGCGCACGGGATCGATACTGTCGTTCTTTCCGGAGGTGTTTTTCAGAACGAACTGCTCATGCGCGACGTAAAGAATCTCTTGCAGCCCGAGCACTTAAAGATTTGGACCAACCACATCGTTCCGACGAACGATGGAGGCATCAGCCTCGGCCAGGCCGCGCTGGCTGCTTTAGCCCATCCTTCTCAATCTGCGGCAACCGAAGAAACGGATTCCATGTGGTTGGCTCACGTAACATAGTGCTCCGTGATTGCCGATTTGCTTGGATTGGCCGTTGAAATTTTGTGAGGCTTTACGGATGCATGAACTTTCCATCGCCATGAGCATCGTCGAGATGGCGCAAGAAGAAGCCGAAAGCCGCGGCGGCGTAGAAGTCCAGGCCGTGCATCTGCGCCTCGGACTTTTATCGGGTGTCGTGAAGGAAGCCCTGCTTTCTTCTTACGAAATGGCTTGTCACGCCACGCCACTCGAAGGATCGCAACTATTCATTGAAGAAGTGCCCATCGAAGTTTTCTGTCCTAACTGCGAAGCTCCGCGCTCGGTTTCTTCCATTCAATGGTTTTGCTGTCCGGAATGCGGCACGCCGACTCCCACCGTGCTGCACGGAAAAGAATTGGAAGTCGTAGCATTGGAGATCAACGCCCCGGAGCCCCACACCCCGGAGATTGAAGAATGAGCGCCCAACCTCGTTTAGTCGAAGTTCGAAAAAATGTCCTCAAGCAAAATGACGTGATCGCTCGCGCGCTGCGTGAGCGCTTTCGCGAAGCCGGCGTGTTGGTCGTAAGCCTGGTATCAAGTCCCGGTTCCGGCAAGACCGCCTTTCTCGAGAAAACTCTGACCCTACTGCATTCCCGTTGCAAAGTTGCGGCGCTCGTCGGCGATCTGGCCACGGAAAATGATGCGGTGCGGCTGGCTCGTAGTCAGGCGCCAGTAAGACAAATCATTACTGGCACGGTCTGCCACCTTGAAGCGGCCATGGTTCAGAACGCGCTGGCAGGTTGGAACCTCAACCAGTTGGAATTCCTGTTCATAGAAAATGTTGGGAACCTGGTCTGCCCATCCTCATACGATCTGGGCGAAGAATTGCGTTTTGTGCTGCTTTCGGTGACGGAGGGCGAGGACAAGCCCCTCAAGTACCCGACAATATTCAACAGCGCCGACGTTGCCATCATCACAAAATCCGACCTCTCCGCTGCCGTAGAATTTGACGAGGCCGCAGCCAGGCGAAACATTCAGGCGGTGCGCCCTGGCATGGAAGTTTTCAAACTGTCATCCAAAACCGGTGAAGGCATGGCCGAATATCTGGAGTTTCTCGAAAGCTGGCGCGTACATTCTCGGGCCGCCGCCGCAGTTTGAGGATAAGTGGTCGGGATGTGTTTGTATTTGAGACGTCGGGCACTGATCGCGAACTACCGTCGCAATTGCTATTGATTCACGCCACTCGCGAGAAACCCGCCGTCCACCGCAAGAATTTGTCCTGTAACAAAAGATGCCGCATCTGAGGCGAGAAACACCGCCGCTCCAACCAATTCCTCCAACTTGCCAAATCTTCCCATCGGCGTTCGCATCAACAATTCATTTCCGCGCGGCGTATTGTCCAGGAGTTCCGCGTTCAACGCCGTGCGAAATACTCCCGGAGCGATAGCGTTCGTGAGCACGCCATGTTTTGACCACTCCACCGCCAGCGATCGCGTCAGCGCTGCGACGCCTGATTTGCTCGCAGCATAGGCCGCCACTTCGTGCAGGGCCACGAAGCTGTTCAACGAAGCGATGTTGATAATTCTTCCATACTTGCGGCTCAGCATGTGTTTTCCGAAGACCTGACAGGCGCGCAGCGTGCCCGTCAAGTTGGTATCTAGAATGTCGTTCCATTCCGCTTCCGGAAAGTCCACCGTCGGCGCGCGTTTTATTTTGCCAGCGCAGTTCAACAGAATGTCAACTTTTTCGAACCGTTCCAAACATGCCGCGAGCAAACGCTGCAATGAACCGGTGTCGCGGGTATCGGTAGTGACGCGCAGAGTGTTTCGTCTGCGTGATTCGATCTCGCTGGCAACCTTCTCCACATTCGCCGCATTCCGTCCCGTGGCGATTACGTTTGCTCCGGCGTCTGCCAAGCCTAAGCTTAACGTTCTGCCAATGCCGGATGTGCCGCCAATCACCACCGCTACCTTTCCCGACAGATCCAAAGCTGCTAAAGACATTTTTCTGTGTCCTCCGGGGCGCGCACCACTGGTGAAGTCCTAGCAGAACGACTATCGGCTCGCGGCGAAATTGCCGATGGCGCTCTTCGCGCGGACGGCTCTTGCTAAAAACGATCTCGCGAGGCCCACAAACCCAATCCAGGATTCTCGATAAAATAAACATCTTCGCCGTCCACGCGATTCCAGCCTTGTTGAAGCTTTGCCGGATCGTACAGCCGCAGCATTTTGTTCAGCTCGGCATACCCGAAGCCTGCGCCCTCGATTTCCTCGCGCGTCAAATGCCCTGGGCACCAGGTAATCCGGAAGCGCCCTTCCGACGATCCGTGTATTAAGTGCGCTGCAGCGCTCAAATCCGCTGCCAGGTCCGCATTTTCCTGCACCATCGCAAGCGTAGCCGGAGTTCCATGATAACCATATTTGCGGATCAGCTTATCGATGCGCGGGTCTTCACCGAAGGCGCTGACGCCCGGAGCCAGCACGACCAGTTCGCCGTCGTCCGCCATCGCCATGCGCGTGCGGTAGATTGCTTTGTTTCCTAGCCAGGTGCTGTGAAATTCGTGCCGGTCCAAATACACCACGGCTTTGCGAATCGGCTCGGGCATCAGGGTAAAGTTGACGCGAAAACTCAGCTCTGCCGCGGCGTGAAAGCATTCCGAGTCATCGCCTACAAACAGACCGCGCACCACCGTCGCTCCCATGGCATTGCGGCTGACCACCGTCAACACGTAAACAATCGGAAGGTGATTCAGAAAATGGCTCGCCGCGAAATTCAGCACGCGCCGCACGGGATTGTCCGCGCGTCCCATGATGCGTTCCATGCCATAGACCGCTCCCAGATAGTGGCTGCGATTGATGCTGTCTGGTCCGCCGGTTCCCACCAGGATATTTTTGTTGTAATTGGCCATACCGATCACTTCGTGCGGCACCACTTGGCCGATGGACAGAATCAGGTCGAAGTCCCCGCGCGAAACCAGGCAATTGATCTGCGCGGGCCATTCGTAATCCAACTTTTCTTCCGATTGCTCGAGGATGAATTCCTTCGGCACCACTCCTACCGTCTCAACGTCCTCGCGCCATTTATGCGCGTGGAAAAGCTGGAGCGGAACATCACCAAACATGCCGGCAATGCGCTCCGCAGACATAGCTTTGTGTGTCCCGAGCGCTGGCAGTACCGCGCGTAAATTCTCGCCGTAGTATTCCCACGCGTAGCGCGTCAGGTCGCCCGCACGCGACGCTATGCGTGTTTGGTCCGGAGGAATGGCCAGCACTTTTTTGCGGCGCCCGAGCTTTTCGAGCGCGGCAAACAGAAAGTCCCGCAACTCGCTCAAGCGAAGTTCGCGATCTGGGCCGCCTTGTGCGCAGTAGAGGCTCATGATGTATGTTTCATTTTACAAGCTGCGAGAGATTTAGCGTACGCACGTCGGCTCTCTTCAGCCCTGGCGCCAACCAGCGCAGGAATAAAAGCCCGACAAGATACGACGTAGCCGCCACGGAAAATAGCGGTGCGTAACTGTGATAGGCCTGCAACACCCATCCGGTGCTTACCGAAAATAGGACCGCGCCCGCCGAGCCGGCCATGCCACCGATCCCCACCACGGCCCCGACGGAGCTGCGCGGAAACATGTCCGACGCGGTGGTAAACAAATTGGCGGACCATCCCTGATGCGCCGCGGTCGCGATACTTAAAATCGCCACCGCGGACCACAGCGAAGTCAGATGGCTGGAGATAAATATCGGCAGAATAAGACACGCGCAAACGAGCATCGCGAACATGCGCGCCTTCGCGATGGGCATTCCAGTTTTATGCAACGCTGTTGGCAGCCATCCCCCCGCGATACTTCCGAAAGCGGACACGTTATACACGATGATCAGGGGCAACCCGATGTGGCTTAAACCCAGATGATAACGCTCGTCAAAAAACTTGGGCAGCCAGTAAAGATAGAAAAACCAGATTGGATCGGTAAGAAATTTTGCAACTGCGAACGCCCAAGTCTGCCTGTAGCCGAAGAGCGCCTTCCACGGAATCGTTTCTGCCGGCTCAGGGGCATCTCCTTTTATGTACTGGAGTTCCGCGGGACTGACGCGCGGATGATCCTCGGGGCTGCGATACCGCGCTAGCCACCAGACGATCCACGCTGCGCCGAAGATTCCGGTGGCCAGGAAAGCGGCGCGCCACCCGAATTTCAGCGTAATCCAGGGTATTACGAGCGGCGCGAAGATGGCTCCGACGTTCACTCCCGAATTCAAAATGCCCGTGGCCATCGAACGTTCGCGTTGCGGAAACCACTCCGCCGTGGTTTTGATGGCTGCGGGGAATCCGCCGGACTCACCAAGTCCAAGAAAAAATCGCGCCACGCCAAATCCAAACGCCGAAGCCGCCAGCGCGTGCGCCATGGACGCGACACTCCAAAATGCCATAACGATGGCGTAGCCGATCCGGCAGCCGAGCTTGTCAATCATTCGTCCGGCAATGACGAGTCCAATCGCATAGGCCAATTGAAACGCCCCGACGATGTATCCGTATTCCGCTTCCGTCCAGCCGATGGAGTGCTGCAGCGTGCCCGCGAGCAGCCCGAGCACCTGGCGATCCAGGTAGTTGATGGACGCGGCGAAAAAAAGCATCGCGGAGATGGTCCAGCGCACCCCGGTCACGGGAGCATCTGAAGGATTCGGGACAAGCCCGAACTTTTGCGCATCAGCTGCCGGTTGTTCCTGCGGGGTTTGTTGCCCTGATGAGGAATCAGTAGACCTATTCATCGCGAGAAGCGCTCGTCCGCCAATCCTGGCAAGTGACATACGTCTTGCGTGTCACGAAGATCGTCGATGTCACGGTGCGCTCCTACTCCTAGAGCCGGTAAGCCTTTCGTGCCAGGCCGTACGCGAGATCGGAAGCGATTTCGTGCGCTTCGTCCTCCTCGAGCCGGTGTTCAACCACGAGCCGCGCCAGAAACGAACAATCGACACGCCGCGCCACATCATGCCTCGCTGGAATCGAAAGAAACGCGCGCGTGTCGTCATTGAAACCAACGGTATTGTAAAACCCTGCCGTCTCCGTCGTGTACTCGCGAAACCGCATTATGCCTTCCGGACTGTCATTGAACCACCACGCGGGGCCCAGTCGTAGGCAGGGATAATGCCCCGCCAGCGGGGCCAGTTCGCGGCTGTAAGTTGATTCATCCAGCGTGAACAGAATGATGCTGAGGCGAGACTCGTTCCCGAAGCGGTTCAGCAACGGTCGCAAGTCATGTACGTAGTTCGTAGGAACAGGAATGTCCGCGCCGATATCGCGACCAAACCGCTCAAATAGCCGCGTGTTATGGTTGCGCAGACTTCCCGGGTGAATCTGCATAACTAGGCCGTCGTCAAGACTCATCGCCGCCATTTCGGTGAGCATTTGCGCGCGGAAGTATTCACGCTCGTGCGCATCACTTTTTCCGGTAGCAATTTTTTGAAAAAGTCGGCCCGCTGTATCCAGCTCCAAATCCGCGGTGGCCGCCGTGGGATGGCCGTGGTCCGTCGCTGTGCACCCGAGCGCCTTAAATTCCATCCGCCTTTGCCGCAATGCGACAAGATAACCCTGCCAATTGCTCGTGTCCATGCGCGTCATTTGGCCAAGCCGCACAAGATTTTCCGCAAAGCCGGGAAAGTCCGGATCAACCACCGGGTCCGGCCTGAACGTGGGAATGATTCGTCCCTTGAAACCTGTGAACGACGCTGCGCGAATTGCGTCGTGATCCTCCAGCGAGTCCAGCGGCGAATCCGTGGTTGCCAGCACTTCCAGCTGAAATCTCTCAAATAGCGCACGCGGACGAAACGCCGGCGTTTTGAGTTTCTCTGCGATGACGTCGAAATATTCATCCGCGTTTGCCGGAGTAAGCCGCGCGGCCAGCCCAAAGAGCTCCTGAAATGCGAAATCCAGCCACAGTCTCGTCGGCGTCCCGCGAAAAAGGTAGTAATGCTCCGCGAAAATCCGCCATACACTTCGCGGATCTTCCACTGATGCCGAGCCAATCCCCAGTTTTTCCAGCGGGACGCCCTGACTATAAAGCATGCGGTAGACGTAATGGTCGGGTACTACGAAGAGTTGCGCGGGATCCGAAAACGGCTCGTTCGTGGAAAACCAATGGGGACTCGTATGGCCGTGCGGGCTCAGAATGGGTACACAGCTGACGCTGGAGTAAAGCCGGCGGGCGATGGAACGTGTCGCCTGATCCGCTGGGAACAGCCGGTCCGCGTTGTTCAGGATGGTCACCGCCTCACCTTGGCGCATAAAGTTTTCGATTCGGCACGGTCTCTCGCCGAACGTCATATCCTCCGCGGTACCCGTCTAAGTCGACCATCACGGCCCCCGGTTCGTACGGAAACGTCTCGCGATGATCACTTTGCGTCGAAGAAGATGCTATCCGCTTGGCCGGACACCCACAAGTTTATTCGAGGTCAGATGATGTTGATAGGCGTTTAAGGAGGGTTGATCTCACTTCTGAGTCCACCCGCGCATCCACTCCTTCTCACTGAAAAATAAAGAGTTTGCAAATCGTAATGCGCGCCCGAGAAATGTTCACGCGCGGCAAGCATTTTTTTCCATAACGCAATCTCCAGCGGCAAATACATTTCCAACAGTATTCGATGCTGGCGACAGAATCGGTAATTTTATCTGTGTGATTTGTGTGGGCCAGGCGAAAAAACCCGCCCTTCGCCTTACGAAGAGCTTATAAAGAGGAGGAGACGTTCATGAAAATCACCAAAGTGATGGGAACAGCAAGTTTGCTGTTGCTTTTCGGAATTGCGGCGCCAGCCCGTGCTCAAGAACCGCGCGAACAGCAAGATCCACCGAAGGAACAACCTAAAGAGCAACCCAAAGATCAGCCCAAGAAGGATGAGCCCCCGAAGAATCCCAAAGATCAACCAGATAAGTCCAAAGAGCAGCCGCGTCCCGAAAACCGCGAAGCCGCGCCTCCAAGAGACGAACACGCCAAGCCGGAACAAGCCCAGCGCGGACGCATTCCCGACGAGAAATTCCGCGCACATTTTGGCCGCGAACACACGTTCCACGTCGGCCATCCGCAGATCGTTGGCGGCCAACCGCATTTTCAATATGGCGGCTACTCATTCGTGATGGTTCAGGCCTGGCCCGCGGGCTGGGGCTATAACGACGACGTCTACATTATCGATGTCGATGGTGTGTATTACCTGGTTGATGTTGCGCATCCGGGCGTACAGCTGGCGCTAACTGTGGTCTTGTAGTGAGTTAGTCTCCTGCAAGCAATTTTTCTTGGGCACCCGGGCGGGATCTTCGCCACCCCGATCTTCACGCCTGGATCCCAAGAAAACCCAGAAAGACCCTATGTGAGGGAGGTTGGACGCTGAACGAGGGGCGGCGTGCGTGCTCCTATTTTGCAAGCCACGTAACTTAACAATTTCACTTCGCGGTCATAATCAGCGCCATCGACACCAACACAATCAGCACCGCCACAAAAGCCGGAAACACGTAGCTTCGCCGATGTCGCCGGTACACCCAGCGTCGGCGCAGAGTTTGCGAGATTGCGCTCATCGCCATTTCGACCTCCATTCACAACCCCGGCCGCGTAAGTTGTAATATGGCCGGAGCCAGTTTGTCGTACATCTCCATTTTGTCTACGAATGCGTCCGCGCCGAGCCTTATCGCTAAGGATTTAATCTCTTCATCGTCGGCCGCTGAAATGGCCACCATCCGCAGCGAACTCAGGCGTTCCCGCAGCTCGTGTAATTCGCCGTTGGCCTTCTCCGCCATGCGGAGGTCCAGGACCATGACATCGGGTCGTAGAGCGTCGGCGAATGCGATCGCTTCGTGAAAATCGCAAGCCTCGCCCACCAATTCCAGTTCCGTGCATTCCTGTAAGAATTGCTGGATGGCGCGGCGCATAATTTTCGAATTGTCAGCCAGAAGAACCCTAACCGCCACGAGACACCTCAAAACTGCCCCGCTCCGAGGGCCAACGACCCCAGCGGGGGCGGGACTCCCGACTCACATGTGATGTATCACACGTGTTAGTGAACAACGATTTTCCCCGGTCATAAAAAGCCGGTCAATAAGTAGTTTGCTGTAGTCCCGCGTAGAGCCATCGCGACCTTATTGCGATCAGGAAGTCTTCGCGGGTCCGAAGGGCCGCCCGCGGCGAGGAGAGCCAGTTCCATAATGACCCAATTCTTTCTAGGCGTGCCAGCGCGGTCCATCCCAGCGTTCCTCGGGTTTCAGTCCTCTCTCAACCCTAGTTGAATCAGTCGTTTGCCACACTCCCCTAGTGCGTAAGTGGCGGTTTGCGTGCCATGAGAGGTCAGGGGTGACGTGTGTTCTTTGGCCGCGCGATAAATCACGGCAGCACGGTTACTAAGTATCCTCAGTGGTGCGCGACGCTACGCATCACCAGTATTTGCCTGTGGCTGGTACTGGACTCCGAACGCATCGTGGCTCAGCAAGCGGCTTCTGCGGAATACCAGGTCAAAGCGGCATTCCTTTCGCAGTTCCCCAACTTTGTTGAGTGGCCGGAGGGTGCGTTCCCGGCAGCGAAAAGCTCGTTCGCGATCTGTGTATTTGGAGACTTTTCGTTTGGAACCTCGCTGGCGGAAGCCACGCGCACGGAGACATTTCACGGCCGAAAACTGGAGGTGCGTTGGGTAAGAAAAATTCTCGATCTGCACGCCTGTCAGATTCTGTTTGTTAGCCGCTCGGAGGCCCCGCGTTACGGCCAAGTCCTGGCCGCGGTGGTCAACCAACGGATTTTGACGGTTGGAGAAACCTCGGAATTTTTGAGACTCGGCGGAGCGGTTTGCTTTTCCTTTGACAACGACTCGCTCCGGTTTGACGTAAATCTGGCGGCCGCAAGCAGTGCTGGCTTAAAGATGAGTTCGCGGATGCTGGCGCTGGCAAAGCGCGTGGTGAACGCGCCAGAGGCAACCAAGGGCTGATATGGGTAGACCACGCCTATCCGAAGCATCATTGCGGCAGCGATTGCTGCTGTTGACCATGTTAACCAGCGCGATGGGCATGGCGCTCGGGTACATGGCTTTTTTTCTTTACGACGTCCATTCCTCTAAGGAGCACAAGGTTGCCGATCTGCAGCAGACTGCCGCGCTGATCGGAACGAACGCTACGGCGGCGTTGGCCTTCGACGACGCCACTTCCGGCGCCCAGCTGCTCGAAGCATTGCGAACCAATAAGTATATTCGTCGCGGCATCCTTTTTCGTGCAGACGATTCTGTGCTGGCGATTTATGTGCGCGGCGACCTCGTCTCGGACGGCGTGGTTCCGGATTGGCCCCAGCAGCAGGTGTTTTGGGGCAAGAACTTCGTTTCCATCCGTGTGCCGGTAAACACCGCTTCGCATGCCGTGGGCTCTTTCTACCTCGAAGCGGGTTTTCGCGACCTGCAGGCACGCAAGCGGCGCTTTGAGCAGGTGACCGCCCTGATCGCCGCAGCGAGCCTGCTGCTGGTGTATTTTTCGACGGTTGCGCTGCAACGTTCGATCGCCGATCCGATCCTGCAACTTGCGGGATTGGCACGCGCCGTGGCCGCCCAGCAGAGCTATGCACAGCGCGCCCCGGTGTTGGCGGGCCGCGAGCTTCGACAGCTTGGCGCGGATTTCAACCACATGCTCGGCGAAATCGAGCAACGGGATGCTGCGCTGCTGGAAGCGCGCGACACCCTGGAGCATCGTGTGGTGGAAAGAACGTTGGAACTGGAAGGTCAGATGGCGGAACGAAATCGTGCTGAACTGGACCTGCAGCAACGTACCGCGTTTCTGAATACGCTGATTGCTAGCAGCCCCATCGCCATCGTGGTGACCGATAACCTCAGCCGTATCTCGCTGGCCAACCCCGCATTCCACCTGATGTTCGGATACCTGCCCTCCGAGACCAGCGGCGAACTATTAGAAGAGCTTATTGCGCCTCTCGAACAACGAAAGAAATTCCGCGCTGAGTTCCTGACTCTGGAGGTCACGGACTCGGTGCATAAGACCACGCAGCGCTCCCACAAGAGCGGGAAATTGGTGGACGTCGAGGTGCACATAGTTCCGCTAAACATAAAAGATCAACCGCAGGAATTTCTGATTCTGTACCAAGACATCTCCCAGCGCATGGAGTCCGAAAAAGTCATACGAGAAAGCGAGGAACTCTTCCGCACCCTCAGTTCCGCGGCTCCCGTGGGAATTTTCGTGGCCGATGACCAAGGGCATTGCCGCTATATCAACAAGCGGTGGTTGGAAATGACGGGCATGAGCGAATCCGAGAGCGCGGGGCTGGGCTGGAAGGACGCTATCCACCCGGACGATCTCGAGCGCGTGCTGCGCGAATACGTTGCGGCTTCCGCCGCCGGAGCCGTATTCACCTGCAGCTGTAGACTACTGACGAAAACCGGGAAGTCTACCCAGGTGGATGTCATCGCCAGCGCCATTCCTGGGACCAGCAGGGCAAGTCACAGCTATATCGGAGTGGTGCAGGACGTCACCGAGCGATACGCGGCCGCGGAACGTCTGCGGGACGCTAAAGACGCCGCCGAGGCCGCTAGCGTCGCCAAAAGCGAATTCCTCGCCAACATGTCCCATGAAATCCGTACCCCGATGAACGGCATTCTCGGGATGACCGAGCTGACGTTGGACACCGAGCTCACCGCCGAGCAGCGGGAATATCTGGACATGGTGAAAATCTCCACCGAGTCGCTACTCTCCATCATCAACGACATTCTGGACTTCTCGAAAATTGAGGCCGGCCGTCTGGAGCTCGAACACCTGTCATTTTCGCTCATGGACTGCGTCGAAAGCGCTTTGCAACCGCTCGGGTTGCGCGCCCAGGAAAAGGGCCTCGAGCTGGTTTGGTCGCTATATCCCGAGGCGCCGGAGTGGGTGTCTGGTGATTCCAACCGCTTGCGCCAGGTACTCGTGAATCTTGTCGGCAACGCCATCAAGTTCACGAAAAGCGGTGGCGTCACCGTCCGCGTCGAGCAGCGTCCGTCGTCCGGTGTGCAGGCCGCGCTCTATTTTGCGGTTTCAGACACCGGCATCGGAATTCCCGCGGAAAAACATCACGCTATCTTCGACACCTTTTCGCAGGCCGATTCCTCTACCACGCGCGAATTTGGCGGCACTGGGCTGGGCCTGTCGATTTGCGCGCGCCTGGTGAAATTAATGGGCGGAGAGATGGAGGTTGCCAGCGCCGCGGGCCAGGGCAGCACCTTTTCGTTCACTGTGAATCTTCCCATCGTTGCTCCACCGCTGAACGCCGCGATGCCGATCATCCCGCAGCTCGCCGGCAAACGCGTGCTCGTGGTGGACGACAACGAAGTGAATCTTCAATTGATGGCTCGGCTCTTGCCGCAGTGGGGCCTGGCGCCAGTGTTGGCGCCATCTGGGGCCCGTGCCGTGGAAATGTTTGCGCGTAGCCTGCATACAGCCGAACCCTTCTCCGTCATCCTCATGGACCGCAATATGCCGGAAATGAATGGCTACGAGTGCGCGGAAAGAATCCGGCGGCTGGAAGGCCACGAAAACATTGCCATGCTGATGCTCACCTCCGGACTGGTCCCTGAAGATCGTAAGCGCGCCACAAGCCTGAACATTTCCCATTATCTGGCCCGCCCCATGCGGCGCCTGGTCCTGTACAAGGCGATTCTCGAAGCTTTGCATGTCCCCGATGCCAATCGCGGTTGCGTCAGGCAACTTCCGGCACAGACAGCACAGATTGCCATGCGCCTGTTGCTGGTGGAAGACAACCCGGTAAATCAAGAACTCGCCGTGCGCCTGCTGGAAAAAATGGGCCATCAGGTCGTCCTGGCGGTCAACGGCAAGCACGCCACCGAAATCGTGGAGCGCGCGTCTTTCGACGCGGTCCTGATGGATATTCAGATGCCCGTGATGGGTGGCCTGGAAGCCACGCAAATTATCCGTGCCTCGCAGAATCCTCGCGTGCGGCGCTTGCCGATCGTTGCGATGACCGCAAACGCCATGACCGGTAATGCGGAGAAATATTTGGGGGCAGGCATGGATGGCTATCTTTCAAAACCAATTCGTAGGGATTTGCTGAAAGCGGAACTCGAGCGATTTTCCGTGCACGCGCAAGGAACAACGGCCGTACCGGCGCCCGAGCCCGCGTCGCCGGCCGCAGTAGAGTCATTCAACTACGGCGAGTTGCTCGACCGCGTCGACAACGATCGTGAACTGCTCAAAGAATTGCTGGGAATTTTCCGGCAAGACTTCCCGCGCCACCTCCAGGAACTGCTTGCGGCGGTGGCCGCTGGCGATATGCAGCGCGTCTCAAGCTCCGGCCACGCTTTAAAAGGCATGTTCGCAAATCTCGCCGCCGGCCGTGCCGCTGCGCTGGCGGGCGACGTGGAACGTCTGGGCACCAGCTCGGAGTCGGCAGGCCTGCCGCAGGCGGTGCAGGCACTGGGATCGGAAGTCGCCAGACTCTTGCCGCTGCTCGATTCCTGCCTTCTGGAGGTCTGCCGATGAAAGTACTGATCGCCGAGGACGACGCCATGTCGCGCCGCCTATTGCAAAAAACTCTGGAGCGCGCGGGCTACGAAGTACACGCCGTCGAAAACGGCCGATTGGCGCAGGAAGAACTCTGTCGCGCGGATGGGCCTCGCCTTGCCCTGCTTGATTGGGAGATGCCGGAGGTCGACGGCCCCGGTGTTTGCCGCGCCGTCCGCGAACGCAAAGAAAAAGCTTACGTGTACATGATTTTTCTTACTTCCAAAGAGTCCAGCGAGGACAAAGTCGCCGGCTTGCGCTCCGGCGCCGACGACTATCTCACCAAGCCTTTCAACGCCGAAGAACTCAAAGCGCGCTTGCGCACCGGCTTGCGCATTCTGCATCTGGAAGACCGCCTGGTGGAAGCGCGCGAAGAGATGCGCTTCAAGGCCACCCACGATTCCCTCACCGGGCTTTGGAATCGCGGCGTGATCATGGACCTATTGGGCCGCGAATTGGTGCGCGCCCAGCGCGAAAGTAACTCCACCGCAATACTTCTGTGCGACATCGATCACTTCAAGTCCATCAACGACACTTTCGGCCATCCTGTTGGCGACGAGGTTCTTCGCGAGGTGGCCAAGCGGCTCATGGCCGCAGTGCGTTCTTATGACTATGTGGGCCGCTACGGTGGCGAAGAATTTCTGATCGTGCTGAATAATTGCGATCCCACATGCGCCTTTGGTCGCGCCGACCAGATGCGCGAGGCCATCGCTAATCGCGAAATCATCACCACGGGTGGCCCCGTGCAAGTCACCATGAGTACCGGTCTGCTGCGCAGCGCGGATTGGCCCAGCCGCACCGCCGACTCTTGCCTTCACGAAGTCGACGCCGCGCTCTACGCCGCCAAAGCGGCTGGCCGCAATTGCGTGCGCGTCGCTACGCCCGCTCAAATAAAAACCATCATCTCAGAGGAACCGGCGGAAAAGGTCCACGAACGCCAGTAGTGAAATTGCGCGGACGGCCTGCTAAAACGCGGTTTTTCCCTTCGGCTTGTTTTCTCCCAGCATCTGCCGCATCGCCGCCGTCGAACCCGGCGAGCGCTTCTCTCTCCACGCTTCCAGCCGCCGGCACGTCTCTTCAATATTTGAAAACAGCAGTGGATTCTTGAACGCCGCGCGCCACGTGGGCACCACCGTGCGCATGCGGTCCCATACCACCCAGATCTCCCCGTTACTTTCGAAAAATAATTCATCGTCGATCAAACCGCGGTTCACGATGCTGCCCACCATTTCCCAGTAGCTGATCACCATTCGGATGTACGTATTTTCCTCGCTGCCCTGCGGATACTTCTGCATCATCTCGTCGGGAGATTCCGGATGAAAGTGTTCCGTGAACCACGCGCGCGCCTTCCTGATTTGCGGTTCGCGCCGCATGTCGTACAGCCGCAGCAGCAGGTTCACTTCCTCATAACTCGCTTGAGACATGTTGCTCCTCCAAAAGATTCTGCCGGGTGTGCGGGGAATTCTCTACATCTTGGATTTCGCTATCGCGTTTCCTGCGTTTCCGTGTCCTGCATTTTTGCCGGCGCGAAAAGGGCGGCATTCGCGCCCGTGCTTCCAGTGGAATCCGCCGCGCCCGCTACGCCGGCCTGCGGCGCCATCGCCGCAACCATCGCCGGATTCGCCCATTCAAATCTCTGCACGCTGGATAGCGGAATGCCCTGTTTCTGAAACTCGATTTGAATTCTCCGTCGCAGTTCGCGCGCCACTTCATCTTGCCGCGTTGGCACCGTGCGCACCTGCAACCGCACCGTCGATGCGCTGCGATCGATACTCTGCACTCCCAGTATGCGCGGCCCATCCACCAGCGCCTGCGACCAGCTCGCATCCGCTCGCAGTTCCGCTGCCGCCGCCTCCAGCGCCAGCAAGGTTTTATCCACCGGACTCTCCGGCGCCAGCGCAATATCCACGAACGCCTGCGACCAGTCCCTGCTCAGATTCCCCACCGTGCGAATGTCCCCGTTCGAGATCGTCACCAGCGCTCCGCGCGCATCTCGCACCACCGTCCGCCGCAGCGTCACGTGCTCCACGCGTCCCAGCGTTTCGCCCACCTGAATGGTGTCGCCCACCACGTACTGGTCTTCCATCACAATGTAAAATCCCGTGATGATGTCGCGAATCAGGTTTTGCGCACCAAATCCCAGCGCCAGGCTGGCCAGTCCCGCCAGCGCGGCCAGCGGCGTCACGTTGATGCCAAATTCTGAAAGCGCCGTCAGTATCGCCACGGCCCATACAATCTTGCTGCCCGCGCTGTACAACACTCCCGCCAGCGTGCGCGTCTGTTGCTCGCGGCTTTGCGCCACGCGCGATTGCGATGCCGCCGGCCGCACCAGCAGCTTCGTCAGTACCCGCAGCAGCCGGTTTAGTATCAGTGCAATAATCAGAATTGCGGCGAGATGCAACACGTTCGCCAGCGAGAAACTCGACCAGGTGGTGAAGGGACTGGACATAATCTTTACGAGAGAGCGAGTATAACACTGGAACTTGCAGACCGAACTTGCGGACAAAGTTGCGGCAATCCATCGTCAAGCATCCAACTGCCAAGCATCCAATCGCCAAGGGGTCACACATGAGCAGTACAGCTTTACGAAGCACCGCCAGCCGCCGCTATTGGCTGAGTCTATTGAGCGGTTCCGCAGCCGCGTTCGTCCTGCTCGGCTCGGACGCCCGCCCGTCCGCGCAAAATCCTTCGCGGCCCACGGGCAGCGAGCCCGCCGCGCCGGGTTCCAAGGACGACGAAGACCCAAAGTCAACGCCGCCCGCGAAGGCCATCTTGCAGGCCAATGACAAAGACATCAAAAAAAACGTCGAAAAACTTTTTCAGCTGGCTTCGGAATTGAAAGCCGAAGTGGACAAAACCGATTCCGTGCAAGTCCTCTCCCTGGCCATGCTCCGCAAAACCGAAGAAATCGAAAAGCTAGCCAAGGACATCAGATCCCGCGCCAAGGGCTAATCACCCTCTTTGACAACACTCGCGCACAATTTTGCAGTGCGACGGTCTACCCTGAGCACTTGCGCGAAGGGCTTGACGCCGATTTCGGCGCCGTTACACCGCACCAGTCACGGTGGCCACAATGTCAGCGGCTAGTAACCGCACAAGTCTCGCGGTTCCTGCGCGGTTACTAAAGGGCCTGCGGAAAAATTCTCAGCTTTGTGGGGTCGGAGCTTTAGCTCCCGACATCTAAGCGCTTGGCGACCAATGGTCTTCAGCCCCTGAATTCGCATCTTCGGATTTGTTCAACACGCGCGAAGCCGTTGTCGAACGCTCTTAGCTTCCGCGCAAATACCACCATCGCCGGCCGAAAACAGCGCTATGGCCAAGTGTTCCACTTACGCGATAGAATCAAGAGCGCGCGAAGCCCTCGGATCTTCGCGCCGTCAGCCAAGCAATTCGTCTTGCCGTGCGCCTGTAGCTCAGCTGGATAGAGCGCTAGCCTCCGAAGCTAGAGGTCGTGAGTTCGAACCTCACCAGGCGCGCCATAAAAATTCTTTCTTCCAAGACCTTCGCCCGTTTCGCGCAACCCTCGAACTTTCCGATCGCAGTGCCCTCAGAAAAATCTGACCACACAAAATAAAAGGGGAGAACGCACCGTTCAAGTGCGCTCCCTCCCCTTTGGTTGAACTTATGTTTGTTCAGCCGGTCTTGCTTAAACAGCTAGTCGGCGGCCCCTATGACTTGCACGACCCGCCTGATATCCATCAAAGGCAGGGGGTTTGCCGGATCCTGAAGATTCGGATTCATATCGTTGGATGCTCCGCCGGGGAAGCGCTTGATATTCGGAAAATTCACGATCGATTTGTCGAACTCCATGATCGGAATATCAATCAACGAAAGAACCCAGCCATTGTCATATCCGGCATAGCGTCCGGGCGATGTTGTCGGGGTGCGCGTGCTCACCGCACCGTTGAACGTCATGTCATATTTCTCAAACGGGTCCATCGTGAGGTTGTAGGCCGAGCCAATAGCTCCGAGATTCTGCTGTGGACCGAGCCAGGTATCCTTGGAAGTAAACAGGTATTTCCAGGCGATTTTCAGATCGGGGTTCGTGGGATCGCCGCCGATGTCCGCGCGCGCGCCGGCAAAGGATTCTCCGTCAATATAGATCCATCCGTCTCGTGCGGAATGCTTTGCCTTGCCCATAACGTACGCGCTGTTGTCGATGCTGTCGAAATAGATCGGTTTGCCGTCATTGTCCTTCCACTCGCCGTGCGGCGGTGGCGTCAGGCCGACCATTGTTGCCAGCGTGGCCCAGCAGTCAATGTGCGACATCATTTCGCCATAGCGTGCGCCGGCTGGTATCTTGCCCGGCGCCCACATGATGCCGGGCACGCGGAAGCCGCCTTCAAACGGCGAGCCCTTTTCTCCGCGGAACGGCACCGTGCCGGCATCCGGCCACGCGTCCTGCCACGCACCGTTGTCCGCAGTGATGATCACGATGGTGTTGGGAGCGTCCGCGCGGATTTCGTCCATAATGCGGCCGATGTTCGAGTCCAGTTCCATCATGGCATCTGAATAATTTCCCAGGTGCGATTTGCCGATGAACGCCCTGGCGGGAATGTTCGGGTTGTGCATCTTCATGAAATTCACGTCCATGAAGAACGGCTTGCCCCCTTTGGCGTGCGCCTTAATGTATTCCACCGCGGAGTCCGCTTGACGGACGTCGAATTCATGCAGGTAGTCGTAGTCGATACGCGCGACCTTCGTCGCGGGTTTGCCGGCCGTGCCTTCCCATTCGTAGAGGTTGACGATCTTTTGGTATTCCTCCCAGTACGCGGGGTTGTACTTCGGGAACCACGGATGCGCGATGCTGTCTGTATCGTCGTAGGTATAGACGCCCGGATAGTAGGCGGCGAATTCTTTCATTTCATCAAAGCCATGTTCGATCGGATAAAACTTCGGTTGATCGCCTAGATGCCATTTGCCCGAGAAGTACGTCGAGTAGCCGTTCTTGTTGAAGAACTCCGCGATTGTTGGAGTGCTCTTCGTCAGGCCGTTCGGGTCGCCGGGCACCACCACCACCGATAGGGCCGAGCGTATCGGAATGCGTCCGGTCATGAACGAGGCGCGCCCCGCGGTACAACTTGCCTGTCCGTACCAGCTCGTAAACACCGCGCCTTCCGCGGCGACGCGATCGATATTCGGCGTCGGATGGCCCAGGTTCTGGCCACCACCATAGGCCCCGAAGTCGTTCCAGCCGGTGTCGTCGGTCATCAGAATCACAATGTTTGGCTTTTGCTGCGCAGAGACGGACCGCGCGGACCCCAACCCCAGTAGCGCGAGAACCGCTGCGATAACGAAACATCCTTTTCCGGTACCTCTCATTTCATTCCCCTCGCTCTTTTCTAATTTCCCCTGGAAGAACGACACCGGAGCCTTACCGATCCGCGCCGCACACTGAAAGGGTGCGAGCATCCTGCTGCCATCGCCGCTCGCCTGTAATTGGCAAAACTGACAGGCCTCGTGTCTGGAGGGCCTGCTAAGTCAGCGAGGTAAATCCGGCGCTTTTTCCCCGAGACATTTAGTGGCGAAGAGTCGAGACGACCTTGATGTGTCTGAGAATCTCAGGGAATTAACTTGTTGTTTGAAAGGAGTTCCGATTTATGTTTGAATCATCCCGCGCGGAGCCATCGTGAAAATATACAACCTCACAGGCTATTTGATTATTCTCTCCTACGTCGTGGCTTGTATGTATTTCGCCCCAGCTCATTTGGGACCGTGGATCGGAATCTTGATCGGCGGAGTTTATTTTATCTTTTGCTGGTTTCTCGGCGGGTTGTATTTGGCCGATGTTCTTCATTTGGGAATCGCGCATCGTTCCCTCGACTATAGAGAATGGTTCATAAAAACCGTAACTATCGTCAATAACGTTTTCGGACTCTATGTGGATCCGATCGCTTGGGTGAATCGCCATCGCTTGCATCATCTGCATGCCGATCATCCTGGCGATCCCAATAAGCTTTCCGACGATGGTTTCTGGCGAACACTGTATCTCTGTCTGATGCCGTATCAATGCGTTGAAAATTTGGCCGGCGACAAGATTTTACGTTCCCGGACTTTTCGCGTCGCCGCCAACCCGATTTTTGCGATTCTTGCGCAAGCCTTTAGTTTTTATCTCTTGTGGAAGTTGGTTGGGGGTCTGAAGTTTGCGCTGGCGATGTGGATTGGCATACGCATTTTTGCTGCGTGGGTGAACATGGTGCAAAACTATTGGACCCACACGCGACAATTTGGATACCGTCGCTACGACGATGAGCAAGACAACGCCATGAACATTGGCGAGTGGCTCCCGGTGACGGCAACTTTTAGCGCTTGTCTGCAAAATAATCATCACCACTATCCGCGGCTTTTGCGGCTGAGCCACGACAAATCGGAATACGACTTCGGATTTATCACCGTCAAGTTCATGAAACTTCTCGGCTTGGTGAAGGCCACAAAAAAGGGCGCGGAGTTGCCGGAGGACGTTCCACTAGGCGCGCTGGAGTTTTAGGGCGCCTTTTTCTTTCTGGTAAACGGTTCGATCGTTTGCCCCACAAAGCTGTGCGAGAGTTCTTCGCCGGCCAGGCCGTAACGTTCCGGCCATTCCTCAGGGAAATAATAAGTTCCAAAAATTTTATCGATCCACGGAAAGTGAATCGCAAAGTTTTTGTCGATGGCCTCTTTTTGCGAAGTATGGTGCCAGTGGTGATATCTGGGCATCACCAGAAACTTTTCCAGCCATTTGGCATTGGGACCGAAATTGCAATGCGTCCAGGTAGCGTGAATGGTGACAAAAATTAGATACGCAATGATGATGGTTTGCGAAAATCCCAGCATCATGGGAACCAGGATAAATCCGCGCACCAGGGTGTCGTCCACAAAGTGCGAGCGTGAGCCCGCGATCCAATCCAGCGCCTTCGAAGAATGGTGAATAGCATGAAAACGCCAGAGAAAAGGCACTTTATGCAGAGCCAAATGAATGAAATATTCCGCGGTGTCTGCCACCACCACGGCCAGGAAAAATTGCAAAAGCCAGGGCATGCGCGCGATAAATTCTTGCAGCACGGGAACGCCCAGATATTTGGTGGCCTGCGTGGCGGGCAACAAAACCAGAAAGGATAAAATTTGTATGGGCAGATGCGTGGACATGAAATAAACCACGTCCAAAGTCCACTCGTTCCGGAAGGTTCCTTGTTGTGGATACTGCGGCCACAGTCTTTCGAGCGGCACGTAGATGAGCGCCATCAAAAGCAAATCCAGCAAAAACCAGTCCAGGCCGATGGCCGGCCCATTGTGCAGATTATCGTTAATCTGCACGCTTGCTCCGCCCAAAGCCGTGGCCGCGATGGCCAGCAGCATTCCACTCAATGCCAGAATCTTTTTCTTGCGCTTAATCGCCGAAAATACTCCGAACAAAATTGCCGCCACGATCAGGCATTGGACTAAAACGCGCATGGTGTGCATGGGATAATGCACGCGCAGTTCCGGAGAGCTTAGTAGTTGGGGAAAATGCAGGCACAAAACCGCCCCGAAGGAAAGAAATCCAAAAAAGGCCGACAATATTCCGCTCCACCAGCCCGTTCCAAAGCCGGTGGCCTCGGCATCGCCAAAGAATTCATTAATCTTTTGTTCGAGCACGATGTCACCTAGTTTACGTCCGGCGATTGCGGTGCGCTATGGACGCGCTGCAAACGGATAGCGCATCCCTAAACAGTGAAGACCGTCCAGTCGGCAAGGGCCGGGTGTGCGAGCGCAGCACAACATCCTCCGGAGCGCCGGAGACGCGGCACCGAGTGTTTGGTGTTCGATGGGCGATTTTAAATCTGCGTCGCGGTGCGATGTGCCGTAGCGAACGTCGCGCGCGCATGCGCGGGGGGCCGTAAGTGTTGGGACGTTCGGGTTGGCGGATGGTGCCGTGTACCTCGCCCCAGCGCGGGAGGGGGATGGGTTTCGCATAGGTAGGCCCCTCGGGTTCCTCGGGGTAAAGTGGCGGGTCGTCCCGGGTAGAGTCGGGGGTTGGGGGAACGGTCGCCGGTGGCGGGGAAACGGCGTGCGAATCTAAAGACTCGCCACTACGAAAGCTTTCGTCGTCTTCGGGGAAGTGGCGGATGGCGCCAGGGATATCGATGATGATTTTTTGTGGAGCGGAGTCTTGCTGTTGGCTGATGGCGGGGAGGGTACGGAGTAGGAGGCTGTTGATGTAGGCGAGGACGGCGGCACGGCGCGGGGAGATGCGGCCTTGCTGGAGGGCGAGGGAGAGATTCCAGAGGTGGGTGTGTATGTCGGCGGCGGATTTCTGTTTGGGGAGGTCTCGGCTGAAGAGGGCAGAGAGATCGGCGGAGTCGTCGCGTTGGGCGGTGGCGCGTTTGACGTGCGAGCGGGCGTGGAAGGCGCAGAGCGACGGGCTGTCCGCGGCGAGGAGCATGTGGCAGCGTTTGCCGTCTTTGCAGTGGTGCTGGCAGAGCGTGGTTGGATCGGGTTTACGAGGCATAAGCTGTCCTTTTTGTGCGGGTTATGAACGCACTTGGCGATTTGGAAGGGCTGGGAATAGTAACTAGGGTGATATGGGGGTACCCCCCGGGGTGCTGATGAAAGAATAGGATTCTATTGGGTTTACGGGTAATTCTCGCGAAAGAGTAAGATTCTGTTGGGGTTACGGCCGTTCGCGCGCAGGGCTCGGGGCAAATGGACAGCGGATCAAGGAAGTAACGAGTTGATGAAACGCGGACAAGGCGAGATCGGGAGGCGGGGTTGGGTCGGCGAGCGCGAAGATCTGCAGGGTGTGCGACAAAGGCACAGACTGAAGTCTGTGCCACCGGGAGGCGTTTTGGTGCGAGCGTCACAGGGCATGCTAGCATGGGCCGTAATGCTTGTCAAGAGATATTATGATGTAGTACTAGATTCGAATGAGGAGAGCAGTACGTTCGAATGAAAATGCGCGATTGCGTCCCGTTTTGGAACGAGTGGAGCGAAGGCGGAGCGAATTCAAAAGAAAGACCCACCCTCAAAAAACGAGGATGGGGTACCCCGAACCGTTCTCTCGGCGTACGGCCGGGCCACCCGCCGACAGGGTTAGGTGGGAAGGCGGAGCGGATTCAAAAGAAAGACCCACCCTCAAAGAACGATGGGGCACCCTGAATCGTTCTGTCGGCCTACGCCCGGGGCAGCCGCCCGCCCGAATGAAGAAGTTCAGCGCTCGGGCTGAGCTATCAAAGTTGGGGCCACAGTTGGAGCCGTATAGAGATTTAGTATACCCATCGTAAATGCATGGACGTTTGAATCCCCACGGTTCGTCAACACGATTACAGAATACTGACCACCAATCAGCCTAAGGTATTCAACTCCGCTCCCGCCATTGTGACCTACAATCGTTTCTGGTATGGGTGCTTCCTGCCCCCATTGACGCCAGCCAGCGGTGTAATCGCCAGCAGCGCCGTTAGACACTTTTGTTGGCGCCCACATCATTCCCAGCGAATCTCCACTGAGCACTTTTTTGGCCGAAAGTGCAGCGTCAAATTTGGCCAGATCCTGGGCGCTCATCACCAAGCCTGCGCCGGCGCTCACGGATTCTGGACAAAAGAAAGGAACGGTCCACATTTGGTGATCCGAGCGCACTCCGAATCCGCCCCGTCTAGCGAAGTCGAGTCGGCTTGCGTCCGGAGTGAACCCGCTGTATAGGGTTGCTTTTCCTGAGACGATATCTCTCGCATCTGCAAATTGTGCGCTACTTAATCCCAACGGCC
Organism: uncultured Acidobacteriota bacterium; assembly: GCA_963838265.1. Taxonomy (GTDB): domain Bacteria; phylum Acidobacteriota; class Terriglobia; order Acidiferrales; family UBA7541; genus Acidiferrum. Next base: position 98,841 of record CAWIQN010000008.1, on the reverse strand, counting down.
GGAACAAGCGCTCCGTCATGAATTCGTCAAAAGGCACGCCAGAAACTTTTTCGATCACCAGGCGCAGCAGAAGAAAATCCGTCAGGCTGTAGCTCACTTTCTCACCGGGCTTGGAGAGTAGTGGCTTCAGCGCAAGCTTCTGGATCGCCTCCGCGGGGTTGAACGCTATGGGCAGGGAGCTGAATGGACCGTCATAAAGATTTGGAAGGCCGCTCGTATGATTCAGGCACTCCAAGATGGTAATGTTTCTCCAGTTGTCTGGAAGACCTGACACCAGGGTCGAGATGCTGTCGTTCAGCCGCAATTTCCCGTCCTGCACAAGCCCGAAGACTGCTGTACTGGTGAACACCCCAGTTATCCCCGACATCGTGAAAACTTTGTCCACCGTCATCGGCACATTGAATTCGATATTCGCTAGCCCGTAAGCTCGTTGTTCCAGTACGGAGCCGTCACGCAGAACGATTACTACCGCTCCTGGAACCTGCTGTTCATTCATCAGGCGATTTACATACTCATCCAAACGGTCTGCGCGTGTCGATACCGCCGTCGTCAAAAGCAGAATTGTCAAAGCTATCTTCCGTCTCATTTGCCCTCTTGCAGCGCTCCTACCACCGACTCACAATTTTATAGTCCGGAGGAACCATGAATAGCGAAGGATCAGGCTCTTCCCGTCGAATATTCGTCATTTTGTACTGCACTCTCGTAGCTCTATCAGGTGTAGCTATTTCCTTCCTCAAAATCATCGATCCTAATTCCTCCGAGCACCACAGCTGGGTCTCGACGCCCGGAACCCACAACTCCAGTCCTCGCGCTTCGACTCCCTCAATGCTGCGGTGGGCCAAGTCCTTTTGCGATACATTTTGTGTGCTTATTTGCGATTGCAATTGCGCGTCGCAAAAGTTTGGCGCGACCACCTTCAACGGTGGGATATGACGGGACACAGGGGTGGGCATCTTCACTACCCTTGCGGTTTTGTCCCGAGGATTGAGTGTAATCATCTCCATCATGTCTGGACTACAGGTCACGATTGTTATTACTTGATACCTCGCTTCCGTTTCTTGTGCTTTGTCACCGATTTTATGAAATGGACCATTGTAAGTTTCGACGCGGACCCACCCTCGACTGTCCCGCGCGACGATTGCATACAACTGTTCCTCCGAAGGATCAATCCGGTCATCCAGAATCAGGATGTTTTCCGTTGGGAGGAACGCTATTTGCACCACGGCTTGAAATGGATTGGCGGGCACTATATCTACGCCTCCGAGCGGAGTCCATGCGCACTGTGCCCCCGTTACCCCAGCGACCGTGAGCATCAACATCGACAGCAAGGCACATCGCAAGATCGACTTCACCGTCTACCTCCCCGGCTCGGCGCCGCGCCCGTACGATACCACGCTAGTGGCGGTCGTGATAACATCCCGACCAGATTAGCTAAACCCAAGAACTGAAATGCAAAGCAGGACTATATGCCGCAATGGCTGGCACATATTTCGAACTCACTGGCGGACCAAGCGGCCACGTGGTTTGTTGGTGTGGTGCTTGCGCTGCTTGGTGTGTTTTCAGGACGGCTCGTAGAATCCGTTAAGTTCGCGGTGAATCGCGCTGACCTTCGCACAAAGTATTACGAGGAAATGGCCGAGGGTATTAGCCATTTCGTATTTATCATTGACCGTATTATTAAAGTGTCTTTGTGAAGCAGTTGGGCTAGTGATGAGGATAAAGGCGGGATTGCCATTGAATACAACGAAGTCATGAATCAGATTTCCCGAAAGGAGTACGTATACCTTTCGTGGATGCAGCGCTTCTGGGGCAAGAGAATGGCGGACGCATTCTTCTTAACGATGGAGAGAATCAGGACCGTGGATAAGATTCTGATTGAATTGAACGAAGACGAAACACATGGTGGCGGTCAGAAGGACGTGTTAGTGGAAAAACTTAAGCGAGCGTACGGTGACCTACAACACGCGGCCCACACTCTCCTCGTAACAACAATTTGAGCGTCACCGCGGCTGCCGCGCTCCGGAGGGTGGGTGGTGGCGCCCGGCACCCAGCGCTTGCGCGCTGGGCTAACGTCTGCCGCCCCTTCGGGGCTTTGGAGGATGTTGGGTTACGCTCGGGCACCCAGCCCGTCCGGGCTGGGTGTCGGGCGTGATATAAAATTTGGAACGCTGGGGGCGCGGGGCATGTCTCACACGTACGCGCAGAACATAGTTCATGTGGTGTTCAGCACCAAAGACCGCCGGCCATCCATCGCTGCGGATTTTCGATCTCGCCTGTGGTCTTACATTGCGGGCATTTGCAAACAGGAAGGGATATTTGCCCACGAGGTTGGAGGAATGCCCGACCACGTGCATCTGCTCATTCAAGTACCGCCGACTCTTGCGCTGGCGAAAGTAGTCGCCACGATTAAGGCCAACTCTTCTCGGTGGGCGCACGAGCGTGGTCACAAATTTGCGTGGCAGCCCGGGTATGCCGCGTTCAGCGTTAGCACCTCGGTCGTTCCGACCGTGGCGCGATACATTCAAAATCAAGCGTCGCATCACAAGAAAATGTCGTTCCATGACGAATTTTTGGCGCTATTGAAGAAACATGGTCTGCAAGCGGATTCGCGCGATACGTCGATCGATGAGGCGGAAACGTCGGAATCTCGCGACGAGTAGCAGCACGACGTGTGCCGACCCCTCCGGGGCTCCGGAAAAATCGAGACGGTACGCTTCGGCACCCAGCGCTCGCGCGCTGGGCTAACCTCTGTCGCCCCTCCGGGGCTTTGGAGGGTGTTGTGGTGCGGTTTCCTGCCACCATCGAGTGCCCCACCCTTTGCAAAGTGAAAACCGCAAAGGGTAGGCCACCCTTCTACGCCTGATTGCGAGTCTATCCGCACATCAACTGAGAATAATCTAACCGGCTCGCGCATTCCGCCAACTAGCACATGTGCTCCCGATTCCGACTGTCATCGGGAGATGGCAGGGGCTATTCCACGGGCTTCCAGGTGTCGTCAGGGTTGAACTCGGTGATGGCTTTGGCGAGATCGGCGGTTTGGGGCCCAAGATCCTTTTCATAAACAGTTCCGTCCTGATTGATGATCAAGGTCATCACGCCGGAACTACGGTATTCGGCGGGATAGGCGAGGATGGCAAAGCCGCCGGTCATATTCCCGTTGACGATATAGTTTTTCGCCCCACCCGCTGCGTGGTCGCCTTGTTTCGTAAGCATGCGATAGAAATAGCCATGAAATGGTTGAGGTGCGGGTTGCGAACCGCCGCCGTAGCCGTCGGCGCTGGCGTCAGCGGCCAGAGGTCCGAGGGGACTCTCCTCTTGGTCACCCGCGGCTTTCCAATAAAGACCATTCTGCTTGCCGTCATCGCTGACGAATTTTTGCGCAAATTGATACACGGAATTATGGTCGTGTGTCTGGCTGAAATATTCGATCTGAGCGTCGGACATCGCATTCAGAACGTCAACGGTCGCCAGCTCGTTGCCGCCGATGCGCCGCGCGATGATTTCTTCTTTCGCCGAAGTGGTGTCGAAATACCATTGCCCTGAGGAATCTTTCATCAACGAAAACGGAATAGGGTAATTCTCCGCTCCGACCGTGAGCACTTCGCCGCCATTCGCGAGTTTGGCCCAGCGATGCATTTGATCATACTGAGCCGCGAATTTATCGCGGCCAGCTTTGTCCTGAACCGGATCGCCGGAGACAATCAGGTCCGTGGCGTTGGGTCCAAAAATTGCCAACAAGCCGGGGACGTTGCCCGATTTAGCCGCTTCATAAACAGCAATCGACGCATCGTCTGGCGAAGCGAAGGTCTTCGGTCCGCTGACGGCAGTGGTCTGCTCCGATTTCTGGCATCCCGCCGCGAACAGAATCAGCGTGGCGAGGGCAAGGAGAACGAAGTGACGATAGTGCGTTTTCGATGCGGTGAGTCCGAGGCGTGTCATGGCATACTCCTTCGTCGCGCCAACTGAATTCTTCTGGATATTTGATGGCTTCTCATTTGGAAGTTTCGCGGCTCCGCAAAGCTACCGGCGAGACGCGCCTCGGTTGCCGCCGCCTCCGGCCAGACTTTGGTTTCCTCGCGCACTTTGTGCGCGGCCTCCGGCCGAGCCAGAAATAGCATTCGGACGTGCAGGCTGCGAGGGTAGGTTGCCCGTTGGGGCGCGATAGCCGCGAGATTCGTTGGTGCTCGGCCGCGTGCTCGGCGTTGTTCCGGGTCGCGGCGCCGGTCTAGCACCGGAACCGTTCCCGGGAGTACCGGGGCGCGTGACTGGTAGTGTCGACGGATTTCCGGAGCCCGGCCGTGTCCCCGGCGGATTCGTGCCCGGACGATTCGGGTTGCCAGTTCCGGGAGCAGGAAGAGTGGTAGCCGGAGGCCGACCGTAGCCGGGATATCCAGGACGATTACCGTTAGGCGGCGGGCGATAACCCGGAGGCGGAGGACGATAGCCGGGATAGCCGGGACGATAACCCGGCGGCGGCGGCCGGTAGCCGGGATATCCCGGACGGTATCCGCCGTAATATCCACCACGCCAGTAGCTGTTCCCAACATAGATATTGCGGTTGTAGATCACTGTGTGGCTGTGCCAGTTCGTGCCCCAGTAGCTCCATCCCCACCCGCAGCAGCCGCCGTTAATCGCCGCTCCAACGGCGATGCCGACGCCGAAAGACAGAATCGCAATCGCGGCTACATCGGCCGAGCTGTATCCGGGCACCACTACAGGGGCGCCGTAGACAACCGTTGGGTTATAGGTGGGGACGTAAACGATCTGGGGATTCGCAGGTTGAATCACGATCGTCTGCGGAGCCTCTTGGACGACCTTGATTTGGGTTCCGGATTTCAGAGTGCCCGCAGACTGGGCTTTCGCTCGCATGCGCTGAATCGCAGCCATAACATCGGCCTGTTGAGTGGAAGAAGCTTCGCCGAGTGCCGAAGTCCAGGCAAGATTTTTTGCAAGATTGTCGAGAACGCTTGGAAATTGAGTGAGTGCCTTCACGGCTGGATCCCAGGATTGTTGATCGACGGCCTTAGCGAGCGCGTCGCCGGTGAGGGTGGAGTTATCTTTGATCCAGAAAGCTGCATCCACTATTTCGTAGGGAAAGGTGGAGGCGCCAAGAACCTGCGCGACGAGCGCATCGGGATAGAGAGCGATGGGCGCGACCAGCCCATCCAGCTCGTCGGAAGTAAGAGGAGCGTATTCTTCCGGGGCTGGCGAAGGAGACGTGCTTTGCGCGCCGCTCTGTGCAGGGTTCTGCGAAGAAGTTTGAGCGTTTATCTGCCCAGGAATTGTCATTAGGGCGAGGAGAAAACTCATCACTGCGGCAATTGCTCTTTGTGGCAGAGGCATGGTGTCCTGATTCCTTGCGGCTGCCTATGTGAAGCAAGTCCGCAGAATGGCCAGCGCGGAAGCATAGCATGGGAGACCCGGCATCCTAAAGCTGCCGCCGCCCCTTATAACTGTTGCTAGCCAATTGATTGAGAGCGGAAGCGATCTCTTTATCTTGGGCTTATCTAGGGCGACGGATGATGATGCGAATCTAAAGATTCGCCACTACGAGGCTCGGAGAACCGGGATGGCTTTCTAAAGGGAGGCGCTACAGCCTGCTCTACGTGATTTACGTCCGCTACCTGCTTTACAACCACCGCTGTCAGTTTTGACAGTTTCCGCGGATGCAGAGGCAAGATATTTGTTGCGAAAGCCAAGACACTTTTTGCTGAAGAAGGTACAATCACGCTCCGATCGTTCGTTTCGGGCGGAAAGGAGCAAGGTGAATCGCGAACGCATTCTGCTGGCCGGATCGGAAGCTACCGCTGTTGCGCTGAGAGACATGATCAGCGCTGCCGGCTACGAATTTTCCGCCGCTGCCACACAGGAGGAAGGCTTGCGCATCGCGCAAGAGGGCGGCGTGGATGTGTTTCTGGTGGAAGCCGAAGCTGCGGATTTGCATTGTTGCGGCGCGCTGGTTGGCGTGAAAAGTATGCCGCTGGCGTCGCGACCGCGCCTGATCCTGTTGACCGGAGGAGCAGCGGCGGATCGCGCCAGAGGTCTGGACCTCGGTGCCGACGACGTGCTCTCGGCGAACTGGGATGCCACGGAATTGCTGGCGCGGGTGCGCGCGCAATTGCGCGAGAAGCGCGAGATCGCCGCGCTCGAAGAGAAAATGCGCATCTCCGAGCAGGGCCGGGAGCTGGCGAATACGGCGTTCCAGGCGCTGGCGGTAACCGAGAAAATGACGCGCGATGCGTTCTCTCTGGGGCGGGTGCTGAAAATTGGCGTTTCGAGTTTAATCGTGCTGGCGTTGCTGGTTACGGGAATTTTTCTGCTGTATTCGCGGCGGGCGGACAAGGAAACGCGCCGTACGTACTCGGTGATTGCGCAACTGGAGCGCGGGCTGCGCACGCAGGAGCAAATCTTAAAGGATGCGCAACAAGCGCGGCAGGACCTGAAACAATCCGACGTAACGCAGCAAAAAGAGCAGCTGCAACAACAGTCCGAGGCCTTGCGGCAGAAACTTTCGAGCGCGCCGCACGGCGAGGTTTCGGATATTCAAAAGCAATTGAACGAAACGACCAGTCGCTTGCAGCGCATTGAGGGGCAGTCGGTGGCCGCCGAGGGCGTCATTCGTTCTTATGCGCCGAGCGTATGCCTGCTGCACGTTTCCGTGGCGTTGCTGGACAAGGCCTCGGGAAAAAGATTGCGCTACGGGACCATCAATCCCGATGGAACGCCGTTGAAAGATAGCGACGGCAACGTTATCTATACGCTGGATGGGCGCGGTCCGGAAGTACGCAGCGATTTTTTTGGAACGGGATTTATCGTAGGCGCGGGGAAGATTCTCACCAATCATCACGTGGCGCAGCCGTGGTGGAAGAATGATGAACTAGCCGGCGCGATGAAACAGGGTTTGCAGCCGGTGATTGCGGAGATGGCCGCGTACTTTCCGGGCTCTAAGATCAGGATACCGCTGGAGATTTCGCAAATTTCGGAGGACGCGGATCTGGCGCTGATGCATGGCGACCTCTCCGAATTAAATCGCCCGATTCTGAAGATTGATAGTAGGAAAGAAGCGGCGATCAGCGGACAGTCGCTGATGTCGCTGGGTTATGCCACGGGCTTGAGCGCGATTCTGGCGAGGGCGGACGAGGACGTGGTGAAGGATATTCTGAAGGTCAGCGATGGCGACCCGACGATCATTATCGACGAAGTGGCCAAGCGCAATTTGATTCGCCCGCTGGTGACACAGGGTCACATCGGCGATGTGCTGGCGGACAGAATTGTTTATGACGCGCAGACGACTTCGGGCGGGTCCGGCGGGCCACTCATCAATCAGGAGGGGCAAGTGATCGGAGTGACGTTTGCGGTGGTGCGGGATTTTGGCGGCTCCAATTTTGGCGTGCCGATCCGCTTCGCGCAGCCCATGCTTAGCCACTGATATGCCGCCCCTGATCATCAGCCGGCGGCAGTCCGGAGCAATTACTATCGTGGACTTGCGCGGAAAAATTGAACTTGGGGAAGCCAGTCTGACGCTGCGCCGTACGATTAACGACTTACTCGATGCCGGCCAAACGAAAATTATTCTTAATTTTGCGGACGTGAGTTCCATGGACAGTGCCGGAGTTGGCGAGCTGGCGGGGGCTTTTACGCCGGTGAAGTCCAAGGATGGGGAGATGAAGTTTTTGAATCCCACAAAGAAAGTGCACGACACGCTGCAGATCACGCAGCTGGATCGCGTTTACAAGGTGTATACGGACGAACAAACCGCGATTGGGAGTTTTTCCTAAACGCTCACCAGTGACGCGATGCGATTTTCAGGACATTTGAAAATCGATGGCCAGCAGCGTGATGTCGTCTTTTTGATGGGAACCCTTCGCGTGTTTGGACCAGCCCGCTAGCTCGTCCAGCAACAAATCCGCAAACGCATTGGCATCGAGATGATGCTGGAAATCCAGAAACTCTTTGAAAAGTCCGATGCCATAATCCTCATCCGACGGACTGCTGGTTTCGAGTATTCCGTCGGTATAAAGGATGGCCTTGTCGCCGGGCTGCACGGCGATCTCGACCGAGGAATACGTTTCTTGCGGGAACATGCCGAGAAGCAAACCGTTCTGGACTATTTCGGAGGCGGACGCTGTTGCGGCTTGCCACAGCAGCAGCGGTGGATGTCCCCCGGCGGCGTAACGCATGATGTGCTTTTCCATGTCCACGAAGATGTAGGCGGCGGTGACGAAATGATATTTGAATTTTCCGCATAAGGAATGATTCAGCCCGTTTAAGACGCGCGCGGGATCAGACGCGTGCGCGGTTTGCGCGGACAGCGCAACTTTCAGCATGGAGGCGATTAGCGCGGCGGGCAGGCCGTGGCCGGAAACGTCCGCGACTAAAATGCCGACGCGTTTTTCGTCGACGAGAATGAAATCGTAAAAATCGCCAGCGACGGAATTCATGGGCAAATAACGCGCGGCAATTCCGAGGCCGCGGATTTTGGGAATTTCATGCGGGAGAATGGAAAGCTGAATTTCGCGCGCCATTTCCAGTTCGTTGTTTATGGTGAGGAGTTGGCGGGCGAGTTGTTCACGGGCTTCGCGAAGAACGAGATGGGTGTGGACGCGGGCTTGCACGACTGCGGGCGAAAACGGTTTGTGGATGTAGTCCACGGCGCCGACTTTGAAGCCTCTGGTTTCGTCGTCGGCTTCGGTTCTGCCGGTGAGAAAGATTACGGGAATGTCTTTAGTCTCCGGTGAAGCTTTCAGAATGGCGCAGACTTCGTAACCGTCCATTTCCGGCATCATGACATCCAGCAAAATGAGATCGGGATACGGTTTGACTTTGACGAGTTCCAAGGCTTTCGCGCCGCTGGTAGCGACGCGGATTTTGAAATCGTCTTTTAGAATGGAATTAACGACCTGAAGATTGGCAGGAGCATCGTCGACCACGAGCACGAGTTTTTTTTCTTCGGGGTCTGTCACTATGGAGGCTCCTAATTGGCGCGGTATTCCCTGGCGATTTCGTCAAGCTTGATTCGCGCGGCGTCGAAGTCAAACGCGCTGATGGTGACGCCGAGAGCGGAGAGCCGTGCCGGGTCGCACGTGCCGGCGAGAGCGGTTTCGAGGGCGCGAAAAGCTTCGTCCGCGTCGGCGTCGCTGGAATCGAGAAGTTTGCGAAGGTGCGCGATGGCAGCGGCTACCGCACGGGCATCGAACGCCGGATAGGCGCGGGCTTCGGTTGGAGCGTCGGCCTTGACGTCGATTTTAACTTCGGCTTTAACGTCGCGGAGCGCCAGCTGAATGGCCTGAACTTGCCGTTGCAGCACGAGAGCGAATTCCTGCGCCAGCGCGGGGACGGTCGCATCCATCTGGCGAGCGGCGCGCTCGAGTTTTTCCGCGGCGGCAAAAACGTCGCCCAGCCCGATATTTCCCGCGGCGCCTTTCACCCTGTGGGCGATGCTTTCGGTGAGCTTGCGGTCTCCGCTGGCGATGGAAGCCAGGATTTGCGAATGAGTATCGCCCTCTTGTGCCGCAAAAAGCGCGAGCAAGTTGCGGTAGAGGCGTTTGTTTCCGGCGACACGCGCGAGGCCGCCAACGGTGTCAAGGCCATTGATCGCGGGCAGAGGGCGATCGTCGGGCGATGGTGTTGGTCTTGGTATAGTTTCGGCTTTATCTCTGGGTTTGATTTCGGTTTTGGTTCCGGCAGGCGACGACGGCCTTGGCTTGGCCCAACGCTTCAGCGTTGCGAAGAGCGCATCGGGTTCGATAGGTTTGCTGACGTGATCGTTCATGCCCACGTCCATGCAGTGCTGGCGTTCCTCGACCAAGGCGTGCGCGGTCATGGCGACGATGGGCAGATCGCGAAGTTTGGGCTGCGCGCGAAGTAGCGCTGTCGCGGTAAAACCATCCATCACGGGCATTTGCAGATCCATGAAAACGATATCGAATGGCGGAGGCTGTTGGCCGTCTGTAAGAATTTTTACGGCTTCGCCGCCGTGATGGGCGACGGTAACGATGGCGCCGGCACTTTCGAGAAGTTCAGTGGCGACTTGCTGATTTATTTCGTTGTCTTCGACCAGGAGAATGCGGACACCGGTGGCGTCGTGAGAAGTGGCCTCGGCTCGTGAAAGTTGTTTGGGTTGAACGCTGTGGTCCGGGGTGCTGAACAATTCAACCAAGGTGTCGAAAAGCGTGGAGGGCGTGACGGGCTTGAGCAGATAGGCGTCGATCCCGAGTTGTTCGGCTTGGGCGCGGACGTCTTCGCGTTCAAACGCCGTGACCATGACGATTTTGGGAATGTGTTTCAGGCGATCGCTGCGCTTGATGATACGGCTGGCCTCAATGCCGTCCATGCCCGGCATGTGCCAGTCCATCATAACCAGGCGGTGGGGATCCTGGGCGTCGGCGGAGGCGACTTCGCGAATAGCGTCTTCGCCGGAAGAAACGGAGGCGACTCGGAGGGCAAGTCCCTGGAGGGAATCAGTGAGGATTTCGCGGGCTTGCAAATTGTCGTCGACGACGAGGACGCGGAGTCCGGCGATGTCCGGGATCAGAACTTTGGGTTTTGATTTATCCACACCGATTCCGAACCATGCGGTGAAATGAAAAGCGCTGCCCTTGCCGAAATCGCTCTCGACCCAGATATGGCCGTCCATCATCTCGACGAGTTTTTTGGAAATGGATAGGCCGAGGCCGGTGCCGCCGTATTTTCTGGTGGTGGAGCTGTCGGCCTGGCTGAAAGCCTGGAAGAGGCGGGCGGTTTGTTCGGGGGTCATGCCGATACCGCTGTCGTGGACGGAGAATCTTAGATTGACCTTGTCCAGAACTTTTTCCGCGAGGGCGACGCGTACGATGATTTCGCCATGCTGGGTGAATTTTACGGCGTTGGTGACCAGGTTGATCAGGATTTGACCGAGGCGCAACGGGTCGCCAACGAGGTTGGGAGGCAGATCTTGCTGCGCGGCGATGAGAAACTCTAAATTTTTGTCACTGGCTTTCTGGCCGACCACACTGGAGACGTTGGCGAGGACTTCTTCGAGGCGGAACTCGATGCGCTCCATATTCAGCTTGCCGGCCTCGATCTTGGAGAAATCGAGAATGTCGTTAATGATGCCGAGCAGAGACTGGGCGGCGGCTTTGGTTTTGGTGAGGTAGTCGCGCTGCTTGGCGGTTAAATCGGTGCGCAGAGCCAAGTGGGTCATGCCGAGAATGGCATTCATGGGAGTGCGGATTTCGTGGCTCATGTTGGCGAGGAAGCCGGACTTGGCTTTGGTGGCGGCTTCGGCTACTTCTTTGGCGGCGACAAGCTCCTTTTCGAGGCGTTTGAATTCGGTGATGTCCTGCGAGACGCCGTACATGTCGGTGGGTTTCCCGTTCGCGTCTCTTACGATGTGAGCCAGCGCGTGAATCCAGGCGATGCGACCGTCGATGGGGCGTTTGTAAGCGAAGACGGTGTCGTATATGGGAGTACGGCCGTCCATCGCGGCCTGGAAGTCTTGCTGCGCCTGCTGTGCAGCAGGCAAGTCCGCGGCGCGGGCGTTGGCGAATAATTCTTCGAGGGGATAGCGATAGTCGGCGCGCGGGAACTCGCCGAATAGTTCGACGCGGCGGGGGGAGGCGTTGTAGAAGCCGCTGCCATCCATGGGCACATGCCAGTAGCCGGCTTTGGTAAGTTCCAGGGCGGTTTCCGCGAGGAAATTGGCATGGCGCAACTCCTCATCGCGCTTACGAAGAAGGTCTTCGGCGGCCTTACGTTCGGAAACATCTTCGGTCATGTTGAGGAGGTACTGAGGTTCTCGCTCGGCGTTCCGAATTACGGAAAAGCGGCCATCGGCGGTGACGACGCAGCCATCGGGGCGAACGAAACGCTGTTCATACTCGTCAGATTCGCGCTTACCATCGAGGAGGTCGGCGTAACGCTGAGCGGTCCAATCGCGATCTTCGGGGTGTACCAGGCGATCCCATTTCTCGATGGAATTCAAATCTTCCGCCGTACAACCGAGCATCTGGTGCAACGCGGGATTGGTAAAAAATTGCGGGCCGGCGAGTTTGCAAAGACTGATACCGATAGGCGCATTCTCGAAAATGGTACGGAAAAGCTGCTCTCTTTCGCGGAGGACTTCCTGATTGCGGCGGCGTTCGGTGATATCGGAAATGGTGATGACGGCGCCGGTAATTTTTCCGCCGTCGAAGATTGGAAAGGAGGAGTATTCGACGGGGACTTGAGTGCCGTCGCGATGCCACATCACTTCGTTATCGGCGCGGCAGCCTTCGCCTTTGCGGATGGCAAGGTAGATGGGGCACTGGTCGACGGGATAGGGAGAGCCGTCGGGCTTGTGGTGATGCACGAGCTCGTGCATGTTGCGGCCCAGGGCCTCTTCGGCGCGATAGCCAACCATTTCGCAGGTGGCGCGATTGATAAAGTTGCAGTTGCCCTGCATGTCGATGCCGTACACGCCCTGGCCGGTGAAGTCCAGAAGCTGCTGCATTTGCCGGGTGATGCGGTTGCGTTCCTGTTCGGATTTTTTGCGTTCGGTAATGTCTTCGGTTAGGGATGCGACGTAGAGGGGTTTTCCGGAGGGGTCGCGGAGGACGGTGAAGCGGGCGTTGGTGAAGACGTCGCGGCCGCTGCGGTGGACGAGATGCTGTTCCCATTCGTCGCGGTCGAGTTTGCCGGCGAGGAGAGCGGCGTAGCGCTGTGCGCCTGCGGCGCGGTGGTCGGGATGAACGAGCTGGTCCCAGTTTGCCAGGTCGCCAAGTTCCTCTTCTGAGTAGCCCAACATTTCCTGGAAGGCGCGGTTGGAGAAGGCATGGCGGTCGGCCACGCTGAAGAAGCTGATACCGATCTGGGCGTGGTCGAAGATAGAACGGAAGAGCTGGGCGTCTGACTGCAGTGCGTCTTTGGTGCGTTCGGGCACAGTTCTCCCTCTCCGGTGGCTGGGGCCAACCGGGATAGGTTACGCGGTTGCGGAGGGTTGGGTAGCTGTCATAAATGACAGCTGTGGGGGAGCGTTGGGGGGGAGCTTACGCGGCGGGGAAAAGTGATGCCGGAGGTTCAAATAATTCTCCGGTAGTGCGACCAATCACGGATCGAGCCTCTCGGCGTAAGGACCCGGCAATGTTTTTACGATAGTCCCGGCTTAATTGATATTTGCATAATGCGATTTTGATGACAGGAAATACGGGGGTGTCGAGTGGGTAGTGATGAGAGCACCGAACGACTGCTGCAGCTCGTGCAGGCTGCAAAGACGAAGGGGTATGTGCTTTACGACGAAGTCGACGAACTCCTGCCCGCAGGCTATCGAGGTGGAACTGAGCTAGACGATATTCTGTCGGAGCTTGCCCGGAACGGCATCGAAGTCTTGGAACAACCGAGGGGCGAGCACGATATAAAGCTTGACCAAAACGAGTCCTCCCGCGAAGGTGAAATTCGGGAACTCGCCGAAGAAGTTGCTGACGATGACGCTCCGCTACGGATGTATCTGCTCCAGGTGCTGGAGCTGCCGCCGTTGACACGCGAACACGAAAAAGAGCTCGCTAAGCGCTTTCGTGCCAACGAACCGAACGCCGAAGACGCTCAAAAGCAGCTCATCGAGGCAAACTTGCGGTTAGTGGTTACAACCGCCAAGAGCTACCGGGGTCGTGGTCTCGGCCTGCTCGAACTAGTTGAGGAAGGCAACATTGGCCTTATGAAGGCTGTTAGAGATTTCGACTACATGCGTGAGTATCGCTTCTCAACTTACGCCATCTGGTGGATACGCCGGGCTATACGTTCTTCCTTACCGTAATGGAATCCCCACAATAGGAAGCATTAAGAGAACAGCAAAGGGGGAGCCATTGCCAGCAGCGCCGCCAGCTCTTCAAGCTCTTCGAGTTCCAGTTCGTCTGGCAGCGCTCGTTCACACTAAACCGGAAAATGGCCGGACATGTCGCAGCAGAATCAGACTGGTTGCGGGGCGTGATCGGTAATTTCTTCCTTGGCGGCGTTCCAGTAGAGCTTTTTGCCAGAGAAATAAGATTGCGCGGCCATGATGCAGGCCACGGATTGGGCGAAGCCATCGCGAACGGTGGCGACCGGCTGCTGGCGCGAGCGGATGCACTCAAACCAGTTGCTCATGTGACCGGTGGACATGTCGTCGATGCCCATGGGCGGGAGCGATTTGTCCGGCAGAAGCAGGAAATGGGCTTTGCGCTGTTTGTCGACGTCGGGATCGTCTTCGTGGTTGCCCTTTTCTTCGATGACCTGGTAACGCGGGCTTCCTTCGCCGCCGAGGTTGCAGAGCGTGGCCTGCTTGCCCATGTAGCGGGAGAAGCTGGGTGAATCATTTCCGAAGCTGGTGGCGTAGCTGACGAGAAAGCCCTTGGGATATTGCAGCAGAGCCTGGAAAGTGTCGGGAGTTTCGCGGCCATCTTGCCAGGCGAAGATTCCACCGTGGGCGACGACGGAAGTGGGAAAGTGATCGCCGGTGAACCAGTGGACTAAATCGATGCCGTGACTCATCCACTGATCGGGGATGCCGCTGGAAAAATCCTTGTACAGGCGGAACTCGAAATAGAGGCGAGGATCGAAGGGACGAGAGGGCTTGGTCATCAGCCAGCGCTGCCAATCGGTGTCCGCCTCGCGGAGCTGGGCAACCTCTTCGCGGCCGCGCCAGCGTGGTCCGTGATAGTTCCAGACGATCTCGACCTTAGTGATATCGCCGAGCGAGCCGCTTCGGAAAACGTCATAGGCTAATTTCGGATAGGGCTCGCTGCGATGCTGTGTGCCGACTTGCACGATGCGATCGCTGGAGAGGACGGCATCGCGCGCGGCTTGGACTTCGGCCAGGACATTGCCCATGGGTTTTTCCACGTAAACATCCTTGTGGGCGTGCACGGCGCGCAGAAGAATCGGCGAATGAGAATGCTCGGGGGTGGAAATCAAAACGGCGTCGACATCTGTCAGGGCGAGAACGTCTTCGAGGTTCTGGAAGGCGCGTGGCGAGCGGCCATAGTACTTTTCGTTGGTGGCCCGCGCGGCTTCGCGATTGACGGACCAGAGATCGCAGACGGCGGTCATTTCGACGTTGTGAGATTGGTGCAGGAGCGCGGCAATTTGGGCGAGATCCCGGCCGCGGCTGCCGTAGCCGATGTGCGCGAGAGAAATTCGGTCGTTGGCGCCGAGGATACGGCCGTAGGACAAAGCGGTGGAGGAAAGAGCGGCGCCGGCGGCCAGAACGGTGGCGGATTTATTCAGGAATGCTCTGCGGTCCATGCGGGCATCGTTCTGGGTCATGCGGTTCTCCTCACCGGAGCCTCTTTCGCGCTACTCCTTCGGGTGTGCCAAGGGAATCTGCGAAAACAATTGCAAATCGACGATCATGGAGAGGCGGCGATCCAACTGAAAAAAGGTGGCGGCCTTCTTGCCTGGCAAGGCCTGGGACACCGACGGGACATACTTGAGCCGCAAGGCCTGAGCCTCAGCGTCCACCTCCATCCAGTGCCTCACGTAAATGAGCGCATCCTGGTCGGTCATCGTTGACCAGGTCTCGGCGTACTGCTTCAAGAGCGCGTACTTGGAGTTGTTTAGGTCATGCAAGTCGTCGGCGTAGTGTTTGTAGATGGGCCAGAACTTATTCCCCTCGGTATCGGACAGCGACATATTCTGCCCGATCACTTGCATTTTCATGGTGCGTATATCTTTGCGGAGCAAAGCAATGTCGTCGTCCGACACCGTGGGGCTCATAACTTTCTGCAAGATAACTTGCTGGTTCTGCGCCGGCGCCTCCAGCATTTTGGCGTGCGCTGGGGCCATCCCCCAACCCCACGCCGTGGCCACCAGCATGCCCGCAACAAATGCCACAGCCAGTCCCGCCGCTCCCGTTATTTTGCGCTTCATGATCTTTCTCCTTACCTTTGTCCTGTTGCCACGAAGAACCAGTGAGAACAGCAAGCTGAGTGCATGTTAATACAGTTGGGCGGAATTTCTATCACGATACCAGCGAGCGTGGGGCCCGGAAAAACTTCGGATTGCCCCTACTACGGCCAAGGGGATACAGTGCCGCCGGGAGACCCTCTGGAGGGAAGAGATGAAAGCGTCGCTGCTGTATCGAATCGCTTCGGTTCTTTTGGTGGTTTTTGCCATCGGGCATACCCTTGGGTTTCGCCAGAACAATCCCGAATGGGGAGCAGGGTCGGTTATTGACGCAATGCGGTCGGTTCATTTCGATGCGCAAGGGTTTAGCCGGACGTATTGGGACTTCTTTAGCGCGTTCGGGCTTCTTTTCTCGGTGTTTCTTTTGTTTGCCGCGGTATTGGCGTGGCAGCTGGGCGGCCTACCGGCAGAGACTTTTGCACGCATGCGCCGCACGGCGTGGGCGCTGGCCATATGCTTTGCCGCAGTCACAGTTTTGAGCTGGAAATACGCCTTCACTACGCCCATCGTTTTTTCGATGGTGATCACGATGTGCTTGATTACCGGGGCATGGATTGCAGCGAAGAAGCCAATCTGAAGGCGTTGGTTGCATGTGTTCTGAAGGTTGCTTCTTTGGGTGACACCGGCCGCGGTCTTTCCGCGATTTCTTGGCGAGCAGTGCGCCACCGTGTGCACGGGTATACCGCTGCGCCAAGAAGTCGCTAGTTCGAAACACGTCACATCTTGATGATGCGAACGAACGTATAGGAGGTAGCTGGTTATGCTACGAACGGGAGTTCCATGACTGTCGAGACCCAGGAACGTGTGGTTTCTTCGCCGGCTTATCTGCGGATGTCCGACCTGATTTCGGCGCTGTCTTATGCGCTGGACCTGACGGAAGGGCAGCCGATGGGGCATTCGGTGAAGTGCTGCGTGTTGGGGATGAAGCTGGCGGAAATCTGCGGCGTGCCGGCGGAGGAACGCGGTGACTTGTATTATGCGCTGTTACTAAAGGATGCGGGGTGCAGCAGCAACGCGGCGCGGATGTACGAAATTCTGGGAGGCGATGAGCGCAAGGCTAAATCAGAGGCGAAATTAACGGATTGGAGCAGCATCACTTTTGACGGTCTGGAATATTTGCTGCGCAATGTGATGCCGGGGCGTTCGCGGCTGGACCGGCTGCTGGCGATCGCCAGCGTGGCGGCGAACCGGAACACGCAAGCGGCGGAACTGATCAACACGCGATGCAATCGCGGGGCGCAGATCGCGAGCAAAATTGGATTTTCCGACAAGACCTATAGCGCGATTTATTCGCTGGATGAACATTGGGATGGCAAGGGTTTCCCAGGCGGGCGCGCGGGTCAGGACATTCCGCTGCTTTCGCGCATCATGAACCTGTGCCAGACGTTTGAGGTGTTTGCGGCGATCAACGGGCCGGCGGATGCTTACCAGATATTGCAGGATCGCTCGGGAACATGGTTTGACCCGGAGCTGGTGCGGGCGGCGCGGGAACTGCGGCAGGACGTGACGCTGTGGGAAAAGCTGGAAGACCGTTCGGTGCGTGAGGCGGTGATCGATCTGGAACCGGTGGAATTGATTGTGTACGCCGAGGAGACGCGGCTGGATAGCGTGTGCGAAGCGTTTGCGGAGGTGATCGACGTCAAATCGCCTTATACGCACGCGCATTCGCGCGGGGTGATGAACGCGGCGGTGCATATTTCGCGGGAGCTGAACTTTGACGAGGCGCGGCTGAAGATGGTGCAGCGCGCGGCGCTGCTGCACGACATTGGGAAGCTGAGCGTGCCGAACAATATATTGGATAAGCCCGGGAAACTGACGGCGCAGGAATGGGATGTGGTGAAGTTGCATCCTTATTATACGCAGCAGATTCTGGAGAAGATTTCGGGTTTTGAAGAGCTGGCGTATGTCGCCAGTTCGCATCATGAAAGGCTGGATGGTTCCGGCTATTTTCGGAAGCTGAGCGCCGAGCAAATGTCCATGCCAGCGCGGGTGATCGCAGTGGCGGATATATACGATGCACTGTCCGCGAAAAGACCGTACCGCGAGGCCTTGCCGCGCGAAGAGGTGTTCCGCTTGATCGAGAAAGATGTGCCCCGGGCGCTCGATGCGGAATGTTTTGCGGCGCTGCGTTCGATTGCCTAGGCGTTAGGACAGGCCGAGGGCCAGCCCGCCAAGGTCTTTCTTCCCCAGAGTATTCCAGCTTGCGTAAGCGAAAAGGCCTTGCTAGTGTGGGTTCGCGTCGGCGCCCAACTTCCTCTCGCGCGAATCTGAATTCCACTCCTTTACGTATAGTCGAAGGGAGGGATACATGCGAAGTTTGCTCCTAGTCCTAGCCTTGTTCATTAGTGTTCCGGCATTCGCGCAGGAGACTGCGCCCGCGAAGACTTCCGCGCCTCCTACCGCTAGCACCGCCGCCGGCAAAATTCATTGGTATGGCTGGAGTGACGACGTTTTTGCGCAAGCAAAACGTGAACATAAGTTCGTGCTGCTGGACCTGGAGGCGGTGTGGTGCCACTGGTGCCACGTCATGGACGCAAATACATACAGCGACGCCAAGGTGCAGAAGTTGCTGCAGGCGAAATATCTGGCGGTGAAAGTGGATCAGGATTCGCGTCCGGACCTTTCGAATCGCTATGAAGACTACGGCTGGCCGGCCACGGTGGTTTTTGATGGGAACGGGCAGGAAATTGTAAAGCGGCAGGGCTATCTCGATCCAGATGAAATGGCGAGCATGCTGCAGGCGATCATTGATGATCCCACTCCGGGGCCTTCGATTCAGAAGGAAGTGGCGATTGTATATCCCACGAATCCCTTGCTGCCGGACAAACTACGCAACGACCTGCGGGCGATGAACATTGGTGGATACGATTCGAAAGAGGGCGCGTGGGGCAACGATTTCAAGTTCATGGAATGGGATTCCGTGGAATATGCGATGACCAATGCGGCGCATGGCGACGCGCAAGCGGAAAAAATGGCGCGTCAGACGCTGACCGCGCAGCTGAATCTTCTGGATCCGGTGTGGGGCGGGGTGTACCAGTATTCGACGGACGGCGTATGGACGAATCCACATTTTGAAAAGATTATGTCCATGCAGGCGGAAGACATGCGCGTGTACTCGCTGGGGTACGCGTTGTTCAAGGATCCGGCGTACCTGCACGCGGCGCAGGCTATCGATCAATTTCTGGTGAAATTCCTGCTGAGTCCTACGGGGGCGTTTTACACCAGCCAGGATGCGGACGTCATCGAGGGACACCACAGCGCGGAATATTTCAAGCTGAACGATGGGGGCCGGCGCAAGCAAGGCGTGCCGCGCGTGGATAAGCACATGTATGCGCGGGAGAACGGCTGGGCCATCGCGGGGATTGCGGCGCTCTACGGAGCCACGGGGGACAAGCAATATCGGGAGCAAGCGACGCGCGCGGCGCATTGGGTGGAGCAAAATCGCAGCCTGCCGGTAGGCGGTTTCCGGCACGACGCTAAAGACATAGCTGGGCCCTACCTCGGAGACAACGTGGCCATGGCGCGGGCGTTCGTGGCGTTGTACGGCGCGACCGGGGATCGTCAATGGCTGGCCAGCGCCGAAAAGACCATGGTGTTTATCGAGAAGAATTTCAAGGGTCCGGCGGGATACCTGACGGCGGCGCACGCCACGGACAGCAACTCCAAGCTGCACCCGCAGCGGGACGAGAATATTGTTTTGGCGCGGACGGCGAATTTGCTCTTCCATTTCACCGCGCGGCCCGTCTATCAGGGGATGACCGACCAGGCCATGCGGTACCTTGCTGCGCCGGAGATTGCGCGGAGGCTGCCCGCGGCGAGCGTGTTGCTGGTGGATTACGAGGTGGTGCACCCCCCACTGCACCTTACAATTGTCGGGCCTAAGGACGATCCTGCGGCGCAGGCGCTCTTTCAATCGGCATTGCGTTATCCCTCTGGATACAAACGTCTGGAGTGGTGGGATGTGCGCGAAGGGGCGCTGCCCAATCCGGATGTGCAGTATCCGCAGCTGAAGACTTCCGCGGCGTTCATTTGCACGCAGCGGGCGTGCTCACCGCCGATATTTAAACCTGAGGATATCCAGGCGAAGGTGGACAAACTTTCGAATATTCAGGCGAGCAACGCGAAGGGCGAAGGCTATTGAAGCGACTCTCATATTGGGGTTGAGGGCGGTTGAGGACTATACTCCCGGCTGCTGCCCGGTACAGCGCAGCGCCCCAAGCCCCGCAGGGCGAAAAATCTTCACCCTTCGGAATGCCTTAGATCTTCAGGGCGCAGTGCGGCCCGAAGCAAGCAGTGAAGTACAAATCACACTGGAGGGAAGAAATACCATGACCAAATCCAAGAAGATGTTCATCGCTAGCGCGGCTATCGCCGGCTTGCTCGCAGGCACAGGCGCGACGATTCAAGCGTCGAATCTGTTGACCAGCATGCACTCCGCGACGGCGCAGGATACGCCCGCGCCAGCGGACAAGGCGAAGGAAAAGCACGCTTGCAAGGGTCAGAACTCCTGCAAGGGCAAGGGCGGATGTAAGAGCAGCGATAACGGCTGCAAGAGCAAGAACTCTTGCAAGGGCAAGGGTGGTTGCGCGACCGACGGCTCGAAGATGCCGAGCGCGTAATTCGACAACAACAATTAACCATTCACGCGCGGTCGAGGGCGCAATATCCAGCATTGGTTGGCCCTCGGCTGAACGTGAAAGCGCGCCGCCAGATCGCGATGTGCAAGATCCGCAGTGAGGGATTTAAGTGGCCCATCTGTAACCTTGGGGCATGTCGCGACTCTTATTGAGGCTGGAGGGGGTTGAGGGCTATACTCCGGGCTGTTGCCCGGGGTCCGCAGCGCTCCAAACCGCAGGGCGAAAAGATTGCTTCTCCCTTCGGAAAGCCAAAAGGTCTTCGGGGTACAGTTCGGCCCGAAGTAAGCAGTGAAGTAAAATCATACTGGAGGGAAGAAGTATCATGACCAAATCAAAGAAAATGCTTATCGCTAGCGCGGCTATTGCCGGCTTGATCGCAGGCACAGGCGCGACGATCCAAGCGTCGAATCTGTTGCCCCGCATGCACTCCGCGACCGCGCAGGACACCCCTGCTCCCGCAGCAAAGCCTGCCAAGGAAAAGCATGCTTGCAAGGGCCAGAACTCCTGCAAGGGCAAGGGCGGATGTAAGAGCAGCGATAACGGTTGCAAGGGCAAGAACTCTTGCAAGGGCAAGGGCGGCTGCGAGACCGACGGCTCGAAGATGCCGAGCTAGTTCCACAATAACAATTAACCTTTCACCTCCAGGCGAGGGCCGGAATCCAGCGCCCGCCTTCGCCTGAGGTGACGGAGTGTGAGATGCCGGCGAATCGCTTCAATAATTTTACGGACTACGGAATCGGGATCGGCCTGCGCGCCACGCATTACGACCATATTCTTACGCGCAAGCCGGTGGTGGATTGGTTCGAGATTATTTCCGAGAATTTTATGATCGATGGGGGAAGGCCGCTAGAGATCCTCGATCGCATCATGGAGCAGTACCGCGTGGTGCAGCACGGCGTGTCGATGTATTTCGGGTCGGCAGACAAAATTGATCGCGAACATTTGCGGCGGCTGAAGACCTTGGTGAAGCGCACGAAAACGCCGTGGGTCTCGGATCATTTGTGCTGGGGCAGCGTGGACGGGCGGTACACTCACGATCTTTTGCCGATGCCGTATACATTTGAGGCAGCGAAGGTGACGGCGCAGAAGGTGCGCGAGGTGCGGGATTTTCTGGAAGTTCCGGTGGTGGTGGAAAACGTGAGCAGTTACGCGGAATTTCACGTTTCTGAGATGACGGAGTGGGAATTTCTGAATGAAGTGGTGGAGCGGGCGGACTGCGGGATATTGCTGGACGTCAACAATATTTATGTGTCGTCGCAGAATCACTCGTTTGATCCGCAGAGGTATGTGGATAGCATTCCCGCCGAACGCGTGGCACAGATGCATATTGCCGGGCACTCGAAGTATCGCAAATACATCCTGGACACCCACGATCATCCGGTGATCGATCCGGTGTGGAAGCTGTACGACCGCGCGATTCAGCGCGTGGGGCATACGGCCACGCTGCTGGAATGGGACGACAGCATTCCTTCCTTCAATGAAGTTCACGATGAAGCGCTGAAAGCCAACAAGTTTCTGGTTAGTTCCGCTCTGGCTACCGCGGTATGAAGTTGCTGGCGCTACAACGGCGCATGGCTCGCGCGGTGATGACGCCGCTGACGCCCAGCGAGCGCATGCGGAATCTTTCGCCGCGCGGACGCTCGATGCGGGCGGAAGCGGCGAGCTTTATCAAGCCTAACGACCGGCTCACCTCGTTTGAACGCCTGGAAATTTACAATCGACAATACTGGTTTCGGATTTTCAGCGCGTTGGCGGAGGATTTCCCAGGGCTGCGCGCCGTATTGGGCGACCGCAGCTTTGATGCTTTGTCCAAAGCATATTTGCGCGATTGCCCCAGCACTTCTTTTACGCTGCGCAATTTGGGGGGGAAGCTGGAAGGCTGGCTGCGGAAGCATCCGCGATACGGTGGGACACGGCAGAAGTTGGCGATCGATATGGTCCGGCTGGAGTGGGCGGACATTGAGGCGTTCGACGGGGTATCCGTGCCGGCGCTGAAGACAGAAGATTTGGCTGGCGCAAATCCGGCGACGCTGCGTCTGCGGCTGCAACCCTACGTGCAGCTTCTGGACCTGCGCTATCCGGTGGATGATCTGCTGCTGGCGGTGAAGGGCAAGAATCAGGACGACGAAGATTTTGCCAGCAACGCTTTCAATGAAAAACACCGGCGCAAACGCGTAGCCGCGGTGGCGCGGCTGAAGCCGGCGGATATTTTTCTGGTGGTTCATCGCGTCGATACGTGGGTTTATTTTCGGCGCGTGGATCGCGAGGAGTTCACGATTCTGAGCGCGCTGAGAGTGGGAAAAACGCTGGGGCGTTCCATCGACGCGGCCTTCCGCGGCAGCGCCATTCCTGTAGACGAGCGCGCGCAAAATGTCACCCAATGGTTTCATAACTGGGCAGCCCTCGGCTGGTTCTGTCTTTCCGAAAAATAGCTCGAACAATCCGCGAGCCATGCAAATCGAAGGAGCGTCAACGTATCATGTTGCTGCAATTACACAAGCTGTACGCCTGGTTCGCCAAAGTGGCCTCGTACTTCCAATCTCCATTCCTGCTTTTCGTGCGCCTGTACTGGGGATTTCAAATTGCTCAGAACGGCTGGGGCAAGCTGCACAATCTGGCTAACGTCACGACGTTTTTCGGCAGCCTGGGCTTGCCGGCGCCGGGCGCCACCGCCACCTTCGTAGCCAGTTTCGAATTCGTGGGCGGGATTCTGCTGTTCATCGGCCTGGGCTCGCGGCTAATCGGCTTGATGCTGGCCGTCGATATGACCATGGCTTACATCACCGCGGACCGCGACGCTTTGCTTTCTTTCTTTAACGATCCAGGGAAATTCTACGTCGCGGACCCGTACACGTTTTGGTTTGCCGGGTTACTCATTTTAATTTTTGGCCCCGGGTTGGTGGCGCTGGACACCCTTGTCGAGCGTTGGGTCATCAAACGAGAGAAGCTTCCGGCATAAACGGCAGCGCGCTCTGAAGACTGCCGCTTCGCCGGGAACGTGATTCAGATCGGCGGCCACTTGTCGACCACGCGAACGTCAAAGCACTGGGTTGTGACACTCGGCATTATCTTAAGTCTGGTGAGTAGCTTTGCCTGCGCCAGCAGCGCCAGTACGGAACAAATGCTTTCCACTATTCAGATCGGCAACTCGCGCATTGACGTCACGCTGGAATCCGGCGATCTGGGAGTCTCGCAAGACGAATTGCTCACGTGGGTGCGCAATGCCGCCGAATCGGTCGCCGCGTATTACTTGCGTTATCCTGTGCCGCATGTGGCGCTGCACATCATCCCATCCGGCGGGCGCGGCGTTTACGGTGGCCGCACGTTTGGCGCTGACGATGGCGGCAGCATCCGCATTCACGTGGGAAAATCCACGACCGCGGCCGGGTTAAAGATGGATTGGATGCTCACGCACGAAATGGTGCACCTGACATTTCCTTCGGTGCCGGACGAGCATCACTGGATCGAAGAGGGCATTGCCACGTATGTGGAACCCATCGCGCGGGTGCGGGCCAAGAAATTCGACGCTAATGAAATGTGGTATGAAGTGGTTAGAGACATGCATCAGGGCCTGCCGGAATCCGGCGACCGAGGCCTGGACCACACGCATAGCTGGGGCCGCACGTATTGGGGCGGGGCGATGTTCTGCTTGCTGGCCGACGTGGAGATTCGTAAGCAGACCAACAACAAAAAAGGATTGGATGACGCGCTGCGCGGGATCCTGCTGGCCGGCGGCGATATGCGTCACGATTGGCCGCTGGAAAATGCGCTGGATGCGGGCGATCGCGCTACCGGGACTACCGTCCTGCGAACGCTCTACGCAAAAATGAAAAATGATCCGTATCCGGTGGACCTGCCAGCACTCTGGCAGGAATTGGGCATCGTGCTGGATGGCGATACCGTTCGCTTCGTCGATACGGCTCCTTTGGCGGCCATTCGCGAAGGCATCACGTACGGCACGCCTGGAGATTCGCCAAAAGTCGCGAGTGAAGCGCAGCCTCGCACGATTATGGTCGGGCGACGCGCTAGCCCTCGTCCAGTCGGCTGAACTCTCCTCGCATTGTGAGCAAGTGCACTGCGTTCCCGCCGTTCGCAACGGTTTCTTGTTGCCAATCAGGTATAATTTCTGTGCAAGCTTATTTTTGCAGTTCACGTGGGAAAGCTGAGACGAGCGTCTCATCATGTGGGCTATCGATGGAGGAGCGGAGATTTGCCAGCTAAGAATCGCACGATAACAGCCGCCTGCTTGCTGTCTGTATTCGCCTTGTTGATCTACGTTCAGGCGGCTGCCGCACATGCCGTACTGCTCGAGGCCTCGCCTGCGGCGAGCGCAAGCGTGAAAGGTCCGGACGTCGCGATACGGCTGCGTTACAACGTGCGTGTCGAAGCCGGACGCTCCCGGCTGTCGCTGCTGTTGCCGGATAAATCTGTAAAACCGTTGACCATTGGCCAGCAACCTTCGCCAGACATTCTTACCGCGCAAGCGGCCGGGTTGACGCCCGGTGAATACCGCGTGCGCTGGCAAGTGCTCGCCTCGGATGGACACATCACGCGCGGAGAAGTGCCCTTTACCGTAGTCCCCTGACCTTTTGCATGGACAAACTTCTCAACATTTTCGGCTATCTATCCGTTCTGTTGCGTGCGGCGACGTTGTGCTTTCAGACGCTGACTATTGGCGGCATCGTTTTTCTTGTCGTCGTCACGCGGGCACCGGAATTGCGCACTGCGGCGGTGGTGGCGGCGTGCCGGAAGTGGATTACCTGGTTTGCGCTGGCTTTGGCGGCCACACAAGTGTTTTACGTTCTGTCCAATACCATGATTCTCATGCAGTCGGCGGAGATGAGTTTCACCGAAGCGGTGGGCGCAAACTTTGTTTATGCCGGCGCGCTGGCGGCTGCTTCCGCGTTGGTCATCGCCGCCATCTGCGGATTGCGCAAGTGGCGGGGCAATGCAGCCATGCTCATTCCGGCGCTGGTTATTCTGGCGTCCGCTTTGATGACCAGCCACTCCGTGGCGCGCATGGAGCATCGAATTTTCCTGACGTTCCTTACGGGCGTGCATCAGGCGGCTACCGCGGCGTGGATTGGCGGTTTGCCGTATCTGTTGTTGGCGCTGAAGTATGAGAGGGATCCGCTGATTCGCCAGCGTATTGCTGCGAATTTCTCGCAACTTGCCGTTGTCAGTGTGGCGCTGCTGTTCCTCGGTGGCGTGGGCCTGTCGCTTGCTTACGTGGGTTCGTGGTCCGCGATGTATGGCACCACTTACGGCGCGATGGTCAGCGCGAAAATTATTATGTTTGGTTTTCTGCTGATTCTCGGCGCGTTGAACTATCGGATCGTCAAAGGTATCGCGCCTGATGCTGGCGGACGGCCCTCCAGCCTGATGCGTTTTGGCGAAGTCGAAATCGGCATCGGATTGACGATTATTCTGGCCGCGGCGTCTTTGACCTCTCAGCCTCCGGCCATCGATCTCGGCTCGGATAAGGTAAGCGCGGCGGAGATTTTTCAGCGCTACGCACCGCGTATGCCGCGATTGAAGAGTCCACCGCTGAGCGCGCTGTCCGAGTCTGGCGAAGAGGTGGCTAAACGCGCTGCGGCTGCCGGGGTGGTCATTCCGCCGTCGTTTGTGCCCGGTCAGGCGGCCGCCAGCTTTACCGGACCCGGTGATATCGCTTGGTCGGAATACAATCACAACTGGGCCGGAATCATTGTTCTCGGCGTTGGGTTGCTATCTTTTCTAAATCGTACTGGCTATTTTCCGTGGGCCAAGCACTGGCCGCTGATGTTTTTAGGCTTGGCGGTATTTTTGTTTTTGCGCTCCGATCCCGAGAATTGGCCGCTGGGCCCGAATGGGTTCTGGGAGAGCTTTTCTGCGCCCGATGTCTTGCAGCACCGGCTGATCGTTCTGTTAGTGACGGCGTTCGCGGTTTTCGAGTGGTCCGTGGTTACGGATCGGATCAAGTCACCAGCCGCTGGGCTAGTGTTCCCTGGAGTCTGCGCGCTGGGGGGAGCGATCCTGCTCACGCACTCGCATGCGCTGGGAAATGTTAAGGATGAATTGTTGGTTGAGCTCAGTCACATTCCGCTGGCCATCTTGGGCATCGCGGCGGGATGGTCGCGCTGGCTGGAATTGCGACTGCCTCCAGAGGATCGCACCCGCCGCGTCCTCTCCTGGGTTTGGCCGGTGTGCTTTATTTTGGTAGGGGTGGTCTTGCTGAACTACCACGAAGCCTAAGCAAATGCGCGGCGCTGGACTCCTCAAATCGTCATCGCGAGCGCAGTGGCATAATCAGATCGCACGATCCGCTCTGTGCGCGGCGGTATTTTTCCTGGCACCCGTCTCGCTGGTGGCGCAGAGCGTCACCGTAACCATTCCCCCGTCTGCCAAGAAACTTCCCGCCGCTAAACCGGTTCGCCCCGGCTTACCCGCTATCCCACAATTCAAAGATATCGCCAGTTCGGTGGGCCTGACCGTCCCGCACATCTCTACGTCGGACAAAAGGTACATCGTCGAGTCCATGAGCGGGGGCGCAGGATTATTTGATTGCGACGAAGACGACCGTCTGGACATCGTGCTGGTAGACGGCTCGACCATCGATCATTACCGCAAGTCCGGCGGCGACCCGCTGGTCACGCTTTATCATCAAGAAGCGGACGGCACGTTTAAGAACATTACGAAAGAGGCCGGACTGACGCGCATTGGGTGGGGCATGGGCGTCGCGGTCGCGGATTACGACAATGACGGGCACCTGGATCTCTTCATCACCGGCTACGGCGGAAATGTTTTGTATCGCGGACTGGGCAACTGCAAGTTTGAAGACGTCACGGAAAAAGCCGGCGTGCGCGGCGGAGGATTCAGCACAGGTGCGGCGTGGGGAGACTACGATCGCGATGGCCACGTCGATCTATTCGTGGCGCGCTACGTTCACGTGGACCTCGAACATCTTCCCGAATTCGGCAGCAACAAATATTGCAATTTCAAAGGGCTGTTGGTGCAGTGCGGTCCATGGGGATTGAGCGGAGAAACGGATCTGCTTTATCACAACCGCGGCGACGGGACGTTTGAAGAAGTCAGCGCGAAGGCCGGGGTGCACAATGATATTGGTTATTACGGTCTCGGCGTGATGTGGGCGGACTACGACAACGATGGCTGGCCGGACCTGATGGTCGCAAACGATTCGGTTCCCAGCTACCTGTTTCACAACAATCGTGATGGCAGCTTCACCGACCTTGGCTTGCTTGCAGGCGTAGCGTTAAGCGGCGACGGGCAAAGCCTCGGTTCGATGGGTATTGATTTCGGCGATTACGATCATTCAGGGCGGCTGAGTTATTTCGTCACGCACTTTGCCGAGCAGCCCAATTCGCTGTATCGCAATGAGGGCGAAAAGGGATTCGACGACGTTAGTTGGACTTCGGGAGTCGGCCAGCCTGGTTATCCCTATGTGGGTTGGGGTACGGCGTTTTTCGATATGGACAACTCTGGCTGGCTCGACTTGCTCGTAGCCAACGGCCATGTATATCCGCAAGTGAATTCCGCCGACGTTGGCGCGCGCTATGAGCAGCCGTTACTTCTGCATCGCAACAATCGTGACGGAACGTTTGATGAAGTCTCCAAAGAGGCGGGCCTGGCTGCTCTGCCGCTGAAGTCGCGTCGTGGTGCCGCCTTCGGCGACATTTTCAATACGGGGAATATCGATGTTGTTCTGCTGAATGTGGGCGAACCGCCGTGTCTGCTGCGCAACGATAATCACGACGGCAATCACCGAGTGCTCTTCCATCTTGTCGGCACAAAGAGCAATCGCGCCGCCATCGGTGCGCGCATCACGATTCATTCTGGAGGCGTGCAACAGTTCAGCGAAGTGCGCGGCGGCGGCAGTTACCTTTCGCAAAATGATTTGCGTCAGCACTTCGGATTGGGTGGCGTCAACAAGATCGACGCGGTGGAAATTCGCTGGCCCAGCGGCAGCATCGAAAAACTACAGGATTTGACGGGCGATGCGATCTATACGATCGTCGAAGGTGCTGGAGTTTCCTCTCGAAAAGACCTGCCCCCTGTGCCGCCGGCGGCCTCGCTCGCGCCACCAATTGCAGCGCCCGCTATTTCTTCACCCCGCTGACCTTCGTGCTGTCGTTGCGGAGTGTCGCCGCTTCAATTCGCGTGAGTCGTAACAATCAAAGTGTCGTGCGTATTGTCCCGTGGCTTTAGGTGAACGTCGGCAAACGGTAGTGCCCACGTCGGACACTACGACCGTGCATCACTTGCGTAGAATATCGTTATTCTATAACATCAGCCGCGGGTCCCGCTTTTCGCGGGACCTCTCGGTGTTTGCTGCCGCGGATTTCTTCGGAGGCTGGTCATTCATGCATAAGCTTTTCTGCGGCTGCGTTCTGCTGCTCCTTTCGTGTGTCACGCCTCTCGCGCAAGCCCAACAAGCTCAGGATGGTGGCATCCCTGCCGTCGCTTGGAAGCGCCCCATTGGAGAACCGCTCGCGGGCGCCGGCACCAAAAAGACTACGCTGCCTGCCGACCACATTGATGACAGCTACTGGCAAGGAGCGCCGGTTGGCGGTTTCGGCGCCGGAACTTTCTCGCGAACGTACCGTGGAGATTTTGCCCGCTGGCACTTGCAGCCAGGCATTCATAAATATCAGACCGTGTGGGCCAATGAGTTCGCCATGTTTCAAAAATCCGAAGGCGACGCCGCGGGTTTCGCGCAAGTCCTCACCGCCGCGCATCCCGCGGGTGGCGTCCTCAGCTCCTGGAAGTGGGACTATCCCGTGGGGGCCGGCGACTACGCAGCGCTCTATCCCAAATCCTGGTTTGACTACCGCTACAATAAATTTCCCGCGCACGTGGTGCTTGAGCAGTTCTCGCCCATTCTTCCGGACAATTACAAAGAGACGAGCTATCCGGTGGCGGTTTATCGCTGGCACGCGGAAAATCCGACAGACAAACGTGTGACTGTTTCCATCCTGCTTTCCTGGGAAAACATGCTCGGCTGGCTGCGCACCTTTGGTCACGATTTCAGCGGTGGCTTGGACCAGGGAAACTTCAACCGCGTGGTCAGCGAATCGCTTGGCCCAGCCGGTACCATGAAGGGCATCGTCTTCGACCGTGATCATCTTGGCCCTGTGCAGGAACCGTGGGACGGACAACTAACGATCGCCGCGCTCGAAACTCCCGGCGTCGAAGTTACCTACCAAGCGACCTTTGACCCGGATGGCGACGGCAAATCCGTTTGGGAACCGTTCGCCGAAGATGGCCGCCTGGCGAACAGCGATGACACCTACACCAGCAGCGGTGAACCGTTCGCCGGCGCCATTGCTGTGCGTTTCACACTCGAGCCGCATGAAAAACGCGTCGTTCCCGTGGTCATTTCGTGGGACTTGCCCATCGTTAAATTCGGCTCTGGCCGCAAATGGACGCGGCGTTATACCGACTTTTACGGCGCTGACGGCCGCAACGCCTGGGCCATCGCTCGCGACGGACTGCACAATTCTGCTGCATGGAGCTCCGCTATCACCGCCTGGCAAGCGCCGTTTGCCGACGACCAATCCAAGCCGCTCTGGTATCGCGGCATGCTGTTCAACGAAATGTATGTCCTCGCCGATGCCGGAACCTTCTGGGGCCGGCAACTCGGCGGCGATCCCAACGCCACGCCGGTCTATTCCTTCATGGAGTGCTACGACTATCCGTACTACGAAACCTCTGACGTCCGCTTCTACGGCTCCATGCCGCTGCTGAAATTCTGGCCGCAAATCGAAAAAGGCGTGATGCTGCAGTTCGCGGATGTGGTCGCCAAGAACTATCCGGAAAAAATGATCTGGGTCTGGAAATCACAGCAGATGCACGCCGATAATTTCCGCATTCGTAAGGCCAAAGGCGCCGTGCCGCACGACCTCGGCGTTCCGGAAGAAGATCCCTTCGTGCAAATCAATCAATTCAGTTGGCAGGACACCAACGGCTGGAAGGATCTCAATCCAAAATTCGTGCTGATGGTCTACCGGGATTTTGTTTTCACGGGAAGTAAAGATCAGGAATTTCTTCGCGCCACCTGGCCGGCCATTCAGGAATCCCTTGCGTACCTGCTCAAGTATGACATTGATGGCGACGGCATGCCGGAAAATCAGGGCTATCCCGACCAAACTTACGACGAATGGGTTGTTCGCGGCGTGAGCGCCTATTCCGGCGGTCTCTATTTGGCCGCGCTGCGCGCCGCCGAGGAAATCGCCAAACAACTCGGCGAACCGGATAAAGCGAGGCAATACCACGACCTCTTCGTCAAGGGCCAGGCGTGTTACGTAAAGAAGCTCTGGAATGGCGAATACTTCCGCTACGACACGGACAGCGTTTACCGCGACGATATCCAGGCCGACCAGCTTGCCGGCCAGTGGTACGCCAACATGACCGGTCTCGGCGACCTCGTCCCGCCGCACATGCAAAAAAGCGCCGCGCAAAAAATCTACGATTTCAACGTAAAGAAATTCGCCGATGCCACTATGGGCGCGGTCAACGGCATCGCTCCGGACGGCTCGCTGGTCAAAACCAACGAGCAAGTCCAGGAAGTGTGGACTGGCACCACGTTTGGCGTGGCTGCGTTGATGCTCGGCGAAGGCATGAAGGACGAAGCCTACAAAACCGCGTGGGGGATCTATCACACGTCCTACGAGACCAAGGGCTACTGGTTCCGCACTCCCGAAGCCTGGGACATCACCGGAAACTATCGTGCCTCCATGTACATGCGCCCGGCCGCCATCTGGGCCATGGAAATGACCGCGCCACCTAAATAGTTCGGTGCTCGCGGCCTTACTATCGCTCACAACAACTTCACACCGCATTTCCGGCGTTTTCTGCGGTGGCGCATGCTATAAAATTTCATTGAGCCTCCAACCAGCTTGTTCGCCGTTCCGGAGCTCCGACTCTCGACCAAATGTCCAAACTTCGTTTTTTGGTTTCGCTGACGACGAACGACAACGATTACCAGATTGAACAGGCGAAGTCCGCCGAAAATGCGGCGCGCAAGCTCAGCGTGGAACTGCAAATTTCCTACGCCGACAACGACGCCATCAACCAAAGCACGCAAATTCTTAAAGCTGTTCAGTCTGCCGGCCCCGTTCGCCCGCATGCAGTGATCTTTGAACCCGTTGGAGGCACCGCCTTGCCGCAGGTTGCGCGCGCGGCCGTCAGCGCCGGTATCGGCTGGGCCATCCTGAACCGAGAAGCTACCTACGTTTCTGAATTGCGAAAAACCTCCTCAGCTCCGGTATTCTCCGTGAGCTCCGATCACATCGAAATCGGCCGCATCCAAGGCCGCCAATTCGCAGCGCTTTTGCCCAAGGGCGGCTCAGCCCTGTACATTCAGGGACCGACGGAAAACTCCGCCGCCAAAGAACGCACCGCCGGGATGCAGCAGACCAAACCTTCCAACGTGCAGGTCGCTATGCTCAAGGGCCAGTGGACGGAAGAAAGTTCCCAGAAAGCGGTCCGCTCCTGGCTCAAACTATCCACTTCGCAGCGTGCCGCTATCGACCTCATCGCCGCACAGGACGATTCCATGGCCATCGGTGCGCGCAAAGCATTTCAGGAATTGCCCTCGGAATCGGATCGCGAACGCTGGCTTAAACTTCCCTTTCTCGGTTGTGACGGTTTGCCGGACACCGGCCAGGCCTGGGTCCGCAGTGGCCTTCTGACCGCCACCGTTTTTGTTCCGCCCAATGCCGGGCAGGCCATTGAGATGCTTGTCGAGGCCTTTCAGAAGAAAAAGCAGCTGGCGGAAACCGCGCTCACCATTCCCATCTCGATCCCGTCGCTCGTCGACCTCCAGAAGCGCTAGGTTTCCGCCCCACTGCGCTCTGACGCGCGAGCCTCGGTAGCTCCACATTTTGCTGCGCCCCGGGTTACCTGAGCCCCGCCGTCGTAGCCCCGAAGTGACGAAAAGCCATTAAAAGAACGATTTACCTCATTGCGCTCCGCTTCGCTCGGCGTATAATGTCGCCAACCTTTGGTGCACATCTTTGAATCCTATTGTCGAGGGTAGGCGCATGAAAAAAGGACCAAAAGCTTTTGCCATGGATCGCAGAAAATTTCTGACTGCGGGCAGTGGCGGCATTCTCGCGGCGGCGATTCCCGGTGTGGCGCTGGCGACTGCGACCGATTCTCCCGCCATGTCTGGATGGCCCCTGGTGGCAAACGATTCCGCTGCGCAAAACCCCATTGCGTCCGCGAACTCCGCGAAGCCTCGCAAAATTCCCATTGGTGTTTTCGATCCGGTGTACGCCGATCTTTCCATGGACGCCATGCTCGACACCGTTGTTGCACTCGGCCTCGAAGCTATGGAGATCGGCACCGGCGGCTATCCGGACAACAAGCATTGCCCACTCGACGACCTGGTCGCCGACCCCGCCAAAGCCAAAGCCTGGCACAAGAAATTTACCGACCGCAATATTCAAGTGGCTACGTTAAGTTGCCACGGCAATCCCATTCATCCCGATCCCAAGCATGCCGCCAAAGACGCCGACACCTTTCGCAAGACCGTTTTGCTCGCGGAAATCATCGGCGTCAAAGTAATTGTGGGGTTCTCCGGTTGCCCTGGTGGCGCACCTGGCGATACTCAGCCGAACTGGATCACCTACCGCTGGCCGCCCGAATACGCGCAAGCCATGGACTGGCAGTGGAAAGAAAAGGTCGTCCCTTATTGGAAAGAAGCCGCAAAGTTTGCCCGTGAGCATGGTGTTCATCGCCTCGCCCTTGAGATGCATCCCAATTTCGTGGTCTACAATCCACGCACGCTCATGCGCCTGCGCGAGGCGGTCGGCGAAGAGATCGGCGCCAACAACGATTTGAGCCATCTCTTCTGGCAAGGCTGCGATCCCGTCGAAGTCATACATTTTCTAGGCAAGCAGGGCGCGATTTTCCACGCGCATATGAAGGACACGGTCTTTTTTCCGGAAAACATGAATAAGTACGGAGTATTAAATTTTTCTTTCGAAGCTAATGATCTCGCTCTTGCCTCCGAAACTTTTCGCGCCGTCGGCTACGGCCACAGTGCCAGTCTGTGGAAGTCCGTCATCAAGGCCTACATGGACGTTGGATACGAAGGCATTCTGAGCATTGAAAACGAAGATCCCATTCTGCCCGGGCCCGTGGGCGTTGAACGCGCGGCGTACGTCCTCAAAAATGTTCGCAACGAAATCTTAGGAGCCTGACATGCGCCGCAGACAATTCTTAGGTGCCGCAGCTGCGGCAGCTTGTTCCGTATCCACGCTAGCGCCTGACGGCTTGGCGGGTTTCACGGCTGAACCTCTGCCAGATACTTCCGCCGGGTCGTCTCCCTTTCCGCTCTCGGTGATGTTGTGGACGGTGCGCCGGGAACTCCCATTCGATCAGCGTCTCGAAATAGTCTCTCAGGCTGGCTACCACGCCGCGCAGCTGGTCAACGAATACAAGGAGTGGTCGAAAGAAGATTTCGCGCGTGCCCGGCGCCAAAAAGAGGTGCTTGGAATTACCTTCGACGCCACCAGCGGAATCTCCGGGAGTCTCTGCGATCCCGCGCAACGTGCTGCCACGCTCAGCGAAATTCAGGCGCACCTGCCCGTTCTTGAAGAGCTGCAGTCTCCCAGGCTGATCCTGCTTTCTGGCAATCGTGTGGAAGGCATGAGCCACGCGCAGCTGCACGCCAGCTGCGTCGAAACCATAAAAGCCGCGGCCGACCTGGCCGCCGTCAAGAACATCGAACTGCTGATTGAAAATATCGATCCCGAAGAAAATCCCAAATACTTTCTTACCTCCGTCACCGAAGGCTTCGAGATCATTCGCGAAGTAAACCGCCCCAACGTAAAATTTCTTTACGATTTTTATCACGATCAGATAGCGGAGGGGAATCTCATCGCCAAGCTGGACAAGAATATCGATATTATTGGGCTTGTGCACGTCGCCGACGTTCCCGGGCGCCACCAGCCCGGAACTGGCGAAATTAATTACACAAATATCTTTCGCAAACTCCGTGAATTGCATTATCGCGGCAATATCGCCATGGAATTCATCTCCACGGGTGACACTGTAGCTTCGCTGCGCACCGCCCGCGAGTTGGCCACAAATGTTTAGCGTTGTAGTCGCGGGTCTTTAGAACCGTGCTTTTGACTTTGATTTTGTCTTTAGATTTTGTAGCAGCCGGGCTTTAGTCCCCACGCTTTTTTGAAATGCCGAGGAGGCTGTCCATGCACCGCCGAGAACTCTTCCGTCTGCTAGCCGCCGGGGCTGCCATGCCCACGCTCAGCTCCAGCACCATGGCCATGCTGCGCGAGGCGCAAGCTGCTCCCGGCTACGCGTTGCGTACCCTCGACGCGCATCAGAACGCTACCGTGATCATGATGACCGACGTGATCATCCCGCAAACTGATACGCCCGGTGCCAAAGGCGCCAAAGTCAACGAATTTATTGACGTGATCCTTACCGATTGGGCCACCGACGCCGAGCGCAAACGCTTTCTTGCGGGCCTCGCCAACGTCGATGAACAAAGCACCGCGCTCTACGGCAAGCCGCTGGTGGATTGCAATCCCGCGCAGCAGGAAACGCTGCTGCGCGCCATGGATGACGATTGGATCCGCGAGGAATATATCCCCAAGCCGCACACCACTGGGTATCAAAAACGCGATCAGCAGCTCTCCGACAGTTTTTTCGGTGACTTCAAACGTCTCACTCTCGTCGGTTACTACACTTCCGAGATCGGTTTCACGCAGGAACTGAAAAAGGTAATCATCCCTGGTTCCTATCACGGCTGCACGCACATCGGCGACAACAAACTATGAAGCGCCATACTTCGCGCTGCAATTTGGAGTGCGGCGGCTTGACGCCGCTTTTGCGCAGTAAGCGCGGTCTCGGTCGC
Source organism: uncultured Acidobacteriota bacterium (assembly GCA_963838265.1). Taxonomy (GTDB): domain Bacteria; phylum Acidobacteriota; class Terriglobia; order Acidiferrales; family UBA7541; genus Acidiferrum. Next base: position 63,426 of record CAWIQN010000008.1, on the reverse strand, counting down.
AGTCATTCCTGTAGCGACGCCCTTCAGGGCGTCAGATGGCCTTCGGTCGGGCCACAGTCGAGTTTCACGGCAGCAAACGGAGAAACGAATGCCCAAGGTTGAATACGACGCGCTTGTAATCGGTTCCGGCATCACCGGCGGGTGGGCCGCCAAGGAACTAACGGAAAAAGGCCTAAAAGTTTTGCTGCTGGAAGCCGGCCGCCCTATCGTTCCGGAACGCGACTACGTCGAACACGTTCCCGCCTGGGAACTAAAGTTCCGCGGCTGGGACCGCCGTGAAGAACGCGAGCGTATTCAGCCCATCCAGCGCGAGTGCTACTACGCGTGCGATGAGTATTCCAGCCAATTTTTTGTTAACGATCTCGAAAATCCTTTCACTACTGATGAGGGCAAGCCGTTTGCCTGGATACGCGGCCGCCAGGTCGGCGGCAAATCCATCATTTGGGGACGCCAGAGCTATCGCTGGAGCGATTTGGATTTCGAAGCGAACCTGCGCGACGGCATCGCCGTAGACTGGCCCATTCGCTATCAAGACATCGCGCCTTGGTACGACTACGTGGAAGAGTTCGCCGGCATCAGCGGTCAGGCCGAAGGACTGCCGCAGCTTCCCGACGGGAAATTTCTTCCGCCCATGGAGATGAATTGTGCGGAACGCGTGGTAAAGGAAGCGATCCCGAAACACTTCGATGATGGCCGTATGATGACCATCGGTCGCGCTGCTGTTCTCACGCAAGTACACAAGGGCCGTGCCGCGTGTCACTACTGCGGCGTGTGTCATCGCGGGTGCATCACGCGCTCGTATTTCAGCAGTCTGAACTCCACGCTGCCCGCCGCGGAAAAAACCGGAAACCTCACGCTTCGCCCGTACAGTGTGGTGCATAGCCTGATTTTTGATCCGTCCACTCGCCGTGTCACCGGCGCCCGCGTCATCGATGGCCAGACGCATCAGGCCATGGAATTCCATGGCAAAATCGTTTTTGTGTGCGCTTCAGCACTGGAATCCGCGCGCATCCTGCTTAACTCCACCAGTACGGAATTTCCCAACGGCCTGGCCAACTCCAGCGGCCAGGTTGGCCGCAACATCATGGATCACGCCATGGGAGGCGGCGCGGAAGGTCTCATCCCCGGCATGGAAGACGAGGTGGATTTCGGCAACCGCCCCAACGGCATTTACGTTCCGCGGTTCAGGAACGTAAAGACCAAACAGTCTGGATTTTTGCGCGGCTACGGATATCAGGGCAGCGGCTCGCGGGAAGGTTGGGCGCGCGGCATCAGTTCGCCCGGTTTGGGCGTCGATTTTAAGAACGCGCTGCGCGGTCCTGGCGCATGGCATTTCTCTTTCTACGGTTTTGGCGAGTGCCTGCCCAATCCCGAAAACTATTTGGAAATCAATCCCGCGCAGAAAGATGCATGGGGCATTCCTACCGTTAAGATTCATTGTGCTTTCGGTGACAACGAAAAGGCCTTGCTCACTGATATGTCCATTCAAGCCGCGGAGATGCTGGCGGCCGCCGGCGCCCGGGATATCCGCCCCTTCGTCGAGAATAATCCCCCGGGCCTGGCCATTCATGAAATGGGCACGGCGCGCATGGGTCGGAATCCCAAGACTTCCGTGCTCAACGCTTACAACCAGGCGCATGATGTGAAAAATCTTTTCATGCCCGATGGCGCTTGCATGACTTCGTCTTCGTGCGTGAATCCCTCGCTCACTTATATGGCGCTTACCGCGCGCGCGGCGGACTATGCGGTTTCCCAAATGAAAAAAGGCGAATTGTAGTAGCTTATTCCCTATGGCCCAAGTCGCACGCTCTCCAAAAACTTACGACGTCTGCATCATCGGTTCCGGCGCAGGCGGAGGCATGGCCGCAAAAATTCTTACCGAAGGCGGCCTCACCGTCGCCATGTTGGAGGCCGGCCCGCAAGTCTATCCGGAAAAAGATTTCAAAATGTTGATGTGGCCCTACGAGTTGCCGCATCGCGGCGCGGGCGTTGGCGGGCGCGCCAGCGAAAACTTCGGCGAATTTCTGGCTCCCAACGGCGCCTGGAATATTTCCGGCGAACCGTACACGTCCGCTCCCGGCGCGAATTTCCAGTGGTTCCGTTCGCGTATCGTCGGCGGCCGCACCAATCACTGGGGCCGCATCGCCTTGCGTTTTTCTCCCATTGATTTCAAATCCGGTTCGCGCGACGGCCTGGGCGACGATTGGCCCATCAGCTACGAAGATCTTTCTCCGTACTACGACAAGGTGGAAGGCTATATCGGCGTTTTCGGCACCAAAGAAAATGTTTCCAGCGCGCCAGACGGAGTTTTTCTTCCGCCGCCAAAACCGCGCTGCACCGAACTGCTGATCAAGAAAGCCTGCGACAAGCTGAATATTATTTGCATCCCGTCGCGTCTTGCGGTTTTGACGCGCTCTATCAACGGACGAGCGGCGTGCCATTACTGCGGCCAGTGCTCGCGCGGGTGCGTTACCGGTTCCAATTTCAGTTCCAGCCAGGTCCTGATTCCTCCGGCCATGGAAACCGGCCGCCTCACGCTGATTACGGGTGCGATGGCGCGGGAAATTTTGGTTGGCCCGGACGGCAAAGCTACCGGCGTCTCCTACATCGATAAGGCCACCAGCACGGAGATGCGCGTCAACGCGCGCGCCATCGTGGTGGCCGCCAGCGCTTGCGAGTCCGCGCGCCTGCTGCTCAATTCCAAATCCTCAAGCTTTCCCGACGGCCTGGCCAACTCTTCCGGAACCGTCGGCCGCTATCTGACCGATTCCGTGGGCAGCGACGGCTGGGGAATTATTCCGCAGCTGGAAAAAATGCCACCGCACAATCACGACGGAACCGGCGGAATGCACATGTACATTCCGTGGTGGAAATTCGATCGGCAAAATGATTTTCCGCGCGGATATCACATTGAAATGGGCGGTGGGCGCGACCTGCCCGGCGTTGGCATGTTCAATCATCTCTGCCATAACGTGGAAGGCTACGGCGCGGCACTGAAGCAGAAAGCGCGCCAGTCTTACGGCACCGCCGTGGGCTTTGCCGGCCGCGGTGAGATGATTCCGAATCCCGATACCTATTGCGAAATCGATCCCGATACCGTGGACCAGTGGGGAATTCCGGTGCTGCGCTTTCATTTCCGCTGGTCGGAATATGAGTTGCGCCAGGCGCGCGATATGCAGGATACCTTCCGCTCCATTATTGAAACCATGGGCGGAGAATATCAAACCAAGACGCGCATCGACGGCCAGTACCCCTTTGGCATTCTGGAAGGCGGAAAAATTATCCACGAAGTGGGCACCGCGCGCATGGGCGCTGATCCGAAAACTTCGGTGCTCAATTCCTACTGCCAGGCGCACGATGTGAAAAATGTTTTTGTCACCGACGGCGCGCCACTGGTGACCAATCCCGACAAAAATCCCACGCTGACGATCATGGCGCTTTCTTGGCGTGCTTCTGAATATCTGCTCGCAGAAGCCAAGAAAGGAAATCTCTAATGGCCAGCGAATCGAGCAGCAAGTCGAACAACGGAGCCAACGCCAAATTGTCGGCCACTAAGTCGCCAAGCGCGGGGTCGCCGAGCGTCGGAATTTCCCGCCGCGACATTCTGAAGACACTGGCCATCGGCGCAGCGGGCGGTTCTGTGCTGCAGGTAATTCCCGCGGAAGCCGCCGAATATATTCACCAGTTGGTGCGTACGGAGAAGGGAACTGCCGCTTCCGCGAAATACACGCCGAAATATTTCTCCGCGCACCAGTACGCCACGCTGATTTGTTTGTGCGAAGCCATCATCCCGAAAGACGAACATTCGGGCGGCGCGGTGGAAGGCGGCGCTCCGGAATTTATTGATTTGCTCACCAGCGAGAATGACAAATTCCAGCTGCGCCTTGGCGGCGGCATGTTTTGGCTCGATGGTTTCACCAGTGACCGCTACGGCAAGCTGTTTCTGGAATGCACGCCACAACAGCAAAAGGAAGTCATGGACCTGATCGCCTATCGTAAGAACGCTCTCAAGGATCCCACCCTCAGCCAGGGTGTGGCGTTTTTCGCGCTGCTGCGCAACATGACCTGCGACGCTTTTTACACCAGCAAAATCGGCATTGCCGATTTGCAGTACATCGGAAACACTTCGATTCGTGAATTCCCCGGCTGCCCGGCGCTGCCTTCTGAGACTTAGTGGCACCTCAGGGGCTAAAGCTCCTTTTTAAGGTTTTCCGTTTGCGGCCCGACTAAAGTCGGGCCCTCCTGCTCCGAATGGCTCACGCAGATCCGATTTTTTGCGAGCGAGTTGTTCTTGCTGCAGTGTTTCTTAGTAGCGCAGCGCGCTTAGGTATTTGTAGCTGATGGCGATGTCTTCGATGGATTTGGCGGCGTCGTTCTCCACGAAGTAGTGTTTTATGCCGGCCTGCTCTGAGTGCGCGAAAATGTTCTTCCAATCGATGGAGCCCTGTCCCACGTCGCGCATGCGCGTGGCTTGATCGTCCATGGTCCCGCCCTGGCCCTGCCAGTCTTTTACATGGGCCAGCGGGAAGCGGCCGGAATAACGCGCGAAGTAGGCCAGCGGATCGGCGCCCGCCACGTTGATCCAACAGAGATCGATCTCCATGCGCACCTGTTTCGGGTCGGTGGTTTCCAGGATGAAGTCGTACGGCAGCTTGCCATCCAACGCCGGGGACGGCACAAACTCAAAGGTGTGATTGTGGTAGCAAAACTGAATGCCGGCCTTGTGGCATTCCTCGCCCGCGCGGCTGAAGAGTTCTGCGGCGTGCTTCCAGCCGTCAGACGATTTGCGTTGCGCTTCCTCGATCCACGCGCAGACCAGGTATTGCTGGCCCATGGTGTGCGCGGCCTCGATGACCGCCGGCATGGACGTTTCCCAAACTTTGTATTCGATGTGGGACGACGGCGTGGTGAGGCCGTTGCTGTCGAGGATGGCGCGAAACTCTTTTGGCGAGCGATCAAAATAGCCGGCCATTTCCACTTCTTTGTATCCCACGGCGGCAACCTTGGCCAGGGTGCCGGGAAGGTCGGTCTTCATCAGGTTGCGAACGGTGTAGAGCTGTAAGCCGATGGGACTTACGCGGTGGGCGCCTTCTGCCGCCGCAGCGGATTCGGGCGTCCCGCGCCTGCCCAGGACGGGATCTGCCCAGGCCAACGGAGAGGCCAGGAGGCTGGTTGCAGCAATGGAGGAGCCGATGAATGTTCGTCTGTTCATACTGCGCATTTTACTACTCCACGTCGGAAACGGGTAACCGTTTCGCGTCGAAGGGCAATTGCATTCGGCTTATCGCCTCGAAGAGCGTCCGCCGCAGACGGCGGCCGCTACAAAAAACAAAGGCGGCCGCTAAGTGCGCGCCGCCTTTGCCGGGTTGATGTTGCGAGCAGCCTTAGAAAACGCTGCGGGAAGTTAGAACTGGAAGCGCAAGCCAAACTGCATGATGCGCGGGTTGTGCGCTCCATCCAGGACCAAGAATCCCTGGCCGGCGCAACTCGGGTCGCCGGCGTTTTGCACGGCGCAAGTGTCTGACGCTCCCAAGCCGGCACCGTTGGAATTTTGGCTGCCGTTCAGTTGGTTTAGCTGGGTGTGATTGAAAACGTTGAAGTTCTCCCAGCGGAATTCGAAGGCATAGCGCTCCTTGAAGGCAAAGCGCTTGAATAGGCCGAAGTCAAAATTCGTGCGTCCTGGCAGTCGCAATTCGTTACGGCCAGAGTCACCGAAGGTGAGCCCCGTGGGCAGATTAAAGGCCGCGGGATTGTAGTTCAACACTCCGAAAACGCCGGCAGCCGCCACGGCATTTCTCTGGGCTTGGGTTACCGCGCCGGGGTTGCCAACTACATCCAGATAGGAAAAGCCCGCAACGCCGTTGGCCACGCCAGCATTGTCCGGGGCAATGGCGCTGCCGTCCGTTACGTAGAACGGCAGTCCCGATTCCACGACGGTAATACCAGAGGCTTGCCAACCGCCGAGCAGCGTGTGCTTTAAGCCAGCACTCTTAAAGAAAGGGAATGCATAGGTATAACTAAGCTCGAAGGTATGGCGTTGGTCAAAGTTAGAACTGGCGTAGCCCGCAGATGGCGTGTATGAATTGGGGTAGCCCGGATCATAGCGGTCCGAGGAGTTGTCCAGCGAATGGCTGTAGGTGTAAGAGGCGCTAAAGGTGAGGTCGCCCACAGTGCGGTCCACGGCCACCTGCAGAGCATTGTAGTTGGAGTTGGCTTCGTTTTCGATGCGCGTAATGGAGCCGTAACCCTGGAACGGACGAGAATAATCCGCGAGGGCGTTGCCGCAGGCCACGGCCAAGTTTGTAAGCGCTGGCCCGGTGACAGGTGCACCCGTGCTGATGGTTGCAGACGTGGGGAATCCGGTGATCGGATCGAAAGCGATGCTGGAGCAATCGCCCTGGGTGATGGGAACACCCGTGGGATAAGGATTGTTAGCAGCGCTAACGGGCTGCAGCTGATTGAGGTCTTCCGTTTGTACCAGATGCGTGCCCCTGCTGCCGACGTAGGCGACCTGCATAATGATATGCCCCGGCAATTCGTGTTGTATGTCCAGATTCCATTGCTGCACGTAGGGCCACTGGACGTTGTCGGGAATGGAGACGGGATTCAGCGGGCTTACCGCTCCGGTGGCCGCCGCGGCGCCCACGTTGGCGTAACCGACTATGTTGCTGACGCTGCCGTTGAGAACGTTTGGCGAGGGACTATTCTGCAGTGATTCCGCGTTGGCTTCGTTGCCGTTGGCGTGTTCAAAGAAAATACCGTAACCACCGCGGATAGCCCACTTGCCGTCGCCTAGAGGATCCCAGGCAAAACCAATCCGAGGCCCGGGATTGACGTATTTGTTCTTCTCGCAGCCGGTCACGCCGTTTGCGGCGCCGCACTGGATGATGCCGTTAAAAATATTGCCGGAGCCGGGCACCAAGGTCTGGGCACCAGAGGCCGAGCTCGGGAGATTGAACTGCGGAGCCTGGGCAGGCATAAACGCCTGCGTGGAAAAGCCATATTCCTGGTCGAACTTTTCCTGATAGCGGCCAAAGAAGCTCCAACGCAGACCGAGGTTCAGGGTGAACTTTTTGGTGACGCGCCAATCATCCTGAAAATAAGGCTCGAAGATTTTGTAACGGTCATAAAAATAAGGCTGCGCACTGGTCTGGTTATAACCGGCGACTTGTCCTGTAAGGAAGTCCGCGAACGGGTTGCCGGTACTGTTGGGATTGCTCGCCGCAAAAGAAAGTTCACCTTGCAAATTTACGGTGGACTGCTGGTTTTTTTGCGCCGCCGCGAAGTAGGCGCCAAAAACAAAAGTGTGGACGCCATGGATCTTGGTCATATTGTCGCGATAGGTGTAGGTCGGGTTGGCATTTTTCCACGGGAAATAGCCGGTGTCCTGCGTAAACCCGTTACCGTATTCATTCTGGTTGGTATTGCCGATCGCAATAGCGGGAAGCTTGCCGCCGAGTCCGTTTTCAAAAAGGGGTACCAGGTCGATCCCAGCGCTGGGAATGCCGACGGCGCCAAGCTCGGTAAGATTAATGTGATCGGCGGTGTAACTCGCGACGAACTCATTCAACAAGGTGGGCGTTAGATTGGAGGTCAGGCGAGCCACAAAGCTGGTGGTCGGGCCCTTGAACGCCGTATTCGTGTTATCAAAGCTGCTGCCAACAACTCCCCACAGTGGACCCTGGTTTGTGGTGCTCCAGGAATCGTGAATGTAGTGAATGGCCAGCCGTTCGTTCTCCGTGATGTTGTGATCGACGCGCACCAATTCTTCATACCAACCGGTGTAGTACGAAGGGTTGGCGGTGAAGCTCGGAATGGGCTGCCCCGCCGCCTGTCCGGCAAAATAGGTTCCATTGATGCCGGAGAAGTTGTTGGCTTGCGGGATCAAGGCCAGTTCAGCGGCCGCGGTGGAGGTGATGGGCACAGTATTCATGGGGAAAGAGGTCGCTTGACCATTGGTGTTCAGCGAGCCGGACTGAAAGGGGCACTCTGGAAAAGCGGTGGTGTCGAAAGGCTGCGCGGGTCCGGCGATGGCGGGACAAACGTCATTGAAATTTCCCATGCGCTCGGCATTGGAAGGCACGGGCTGATTGATGGCGCCGTTGGAGCTGGGAACCGTCTCTCTGCGGAATTCTTGCGAATAGAAGAAGAAGGTTTTCTTCTTATCGTTGTTGTAGACGTGGGGAATGTACAGCGGGCCGCCGATGGTGCCGCCGAAATCGTTCTTATTGTATTCCGGCTTGGCGAGCCCGGTGCCGTTGTCCTGCCAGGAGTTGGCGTTGAAAAAGGCGTTGCGAATATATTCGAAAGCGCTGCCGTGAAAATCCGAAGTACCGGACTTCAGTTCGACTTCTACGGTACCAGACGCGTTGCGGCCATATTGCGCGCCATAGTTGGACGTGAGCACCTTGAATTCGGCGATGGCTTCGAGGTTGGGGTAGACGTTGAGGCTGGTGTTGCTGCCGTTGTCCATGTTGTCGCCGCCGTCGATTTCCCAGTTGTTGTACTCGGTGCGGCCGCCGTTGATGCTGTATTGCACGTTGCCGATGATGCCGACTTCGCCTTCGTCGGCGCCCGTCTGATTAACGACACCCGGCACTAAGGTGACCAGCTGCGTGAAGTTACGGCCATTCAATTCCAGCCTGTCGACCTGCTTGCCGGTGATGGTGGTACTGAGTTCCGCGGATTGCGTTTCAACTTGCGCGACGTTCTCACCGCTGACGATGACTTCCTGGGTGACCGTGCCGACTTGCATCTGCACGTCGACGCGAGCCTTCTGCGCGACGTCGAGTACCACGCGCTGCGCGGTGTATTTTTGAAAGCCAGGCGCCGTGACGGTGATGACATACGTGGCGCCGGGTAGTCCCGGGACGTTGTAGACACCATCGGCGTTGGTGACCGTTTCACGGGACAAGTTTCCCGTAACGGTGGCGATCACCACTTTCGCTCCCACCACCGCGGCGCCGGAAGTATCGGCGACCGTCCCGGTAATGTATCCGGTGTCCTGCGCGCGGCTTGCGGCGGGCAGGACAAGTAGGAAGAAAGTTGCGAGAATCGGGGCCGCGCAGAGCTGCAGCAGGCGGACATGCGTAAACCACTTCGAAGGGATAAGCTTAGCCTTCACGATGAAACCTCCGGGAAATTTTTCAGAACACATGCGGACAGCAGCAACTTGCGGAAGCCCCTCGACAACGCCCTTCGCCCTGCGCCGCAGCGAGAAAATGCTAGAGCCGCCGGCAAACTTGCCGCTTCCAGGTCCCCTCGCGATCCTCGACGGTTCGCGTAAAACATCAAAAGTGCGCTATTAAAACGGATTAATACTGTATTTATACTATGCTGTCAAGCGCGAAATTTTGCAAGAGAGAATTTCTTTCCTGGTTTACGGCAAGTCACCGTCGCCGGCGACGCCCCTTGGTGATGGCACCCGATGTAAAGAGTAGGCAGGACTTGTTTTCGCTGGCTTGCTACTGGAAACTACAGCTTCATGCGTTTCCTCTGCTCCATCTCAGTAGTGGTGTGTGTAGGAATGGCTTCTTTATGCGTGGCTGAGCTTGCGCTCGCGGAATCCCTGGCAAGATTCGGGGTGCCCAGCCAAGCTGCGTCGGCCGAACGTCCGCAGAGCCGCCAGCGCCCCCAGAGCATTGACCCGCAGGCGTGGTTCGCCAAAGGGCAAGCAGCGCTGCAATCCGGCGACCTCGATGCCGCCGAGAAGGCCTTCCGCACGGTGCTGTCCGTGGATGCGCGCTCGGCTGCGGCCTATGCCAACCTCGGCGTGATTGCCATGCGCCGCAAGGACTGGGAGCAGGCGCTCGCGCTGCTGCAAAAAGCCGAACATCTGGATCCGAAAATGGCGGGCATCCGGCTGAACATCGGGCTGGTGGAATATCGCCGTGCTAATTATGCCGGCGCGATCGCGCCGCTCGCGTCGGTGTTGCGCGCGCAACCAGAAAATGTTCAGGCGCGGTATCTCCTGGGACTGTGCCAGGTTTTTACGAAGAATTACACGGACGCGATCACCACGCTGCAACCACTCTGGGAACAACGCTCGTCGGATCTGATGTACCTATACGTGTTGGGCATCGCCGCGCACAACGCCGAGCACAGCGCCGCCAACGACGCCCTGGATGAACGCGCGCTGAAACGATTGATCGAAGTCGGCGGCGATAGTCCGGAACTGCATTTTATTCTTGGCAAGGCGTATCTAAATCGTCAGAAAGACGATCAGGCCATTGCGGAATTAAATCGCGCCGCGGCGGGCAATGCCAGCTTGCCCTATGTGCACTTCACGCTGGGAGCGACGCACATGCGGCTGGGCGATAACGACGAACTTGCGGAACAGGAATTTCGCAAGGATATCGCCATCGAGCCGGACCTGGCGGACAACTACGAGCAGCTTGGTATTCTTTATACGCGGTTACAGAGGCCGGAAGAGGCCGAGAAAGCTTTTGCCGAAGCGCTGCGTCGCGATCCGAACATGGCCGCCGCCCATTTCGGCTTGGCGCAACTGTATTTCAACCAGGAGAAATTTCCTCTGGCGTTGCACGAAGCGGATGCGACTCTGGCGCAAGCGCCGGATAGTCAGAATGCGCACTACCTGCGCGGAAGAATTTTGACGCGGCTGGGACGGCAGGAAGATGCCAAAGCGGAATTGGCGGCCACGCAAAAGCTGATGAATCAGAATTTGGGAAAGGCCCGCGCGGATCTTGACGAAAAGGCCATCCCCAATCCGGAGTTGACGCACGAGCCTAATTGATTTTGTGGCACAGGTTTACAGCCACAGGCCGCAATCTTGGCTGTTCACTTTGCCCACCTGCACGCCGGCTACTTGATGATGCATCCCCACTAAATATTCGGCGCCGGATAGACGCCGCGCGCTTCTTCTACTGCCGCCGCGACTTCGAGAAGCAATTCCTCTTCATGCGGACGGCCGATGATTTGCACGCCGATGGGTAGCCCGTCCGCCGAAAATGCCGCAGGTACGGAAATAGCGGGAAATCCCACCAGATTTAGCCATTGTGATGCGCGCATGGTCTCGCGATATCCGCCCGGGCCGCGCCACGTGCCCTCACCATGACGGAATGCGGGGGCGTCGCAGACGGGCGAGAGCAGAACCGGCACCTCCGCCATTTTCTGCAGGATGGTGGCGCGCAAGTGGTCGCGCTCCGTGCACGCGGTGAGCAGCACGTCTACTGTCGGCTGTGCATCAGCGCCCGCAACCGATAAGTATTCGCTGAACTGCGTGCTGAGTTGCATGCTAAGTTGCGATTCTTCGTCCCGAGTCATGCTGCCGCGAAAGAGATGCGCGACCATCGGCCCAAAGAAAAACCACCAGAGTTCGAGCGCGCGGGAAAGTTCGCTGAGGTGAAAAGGTTCGATGCCGCAACCACGCGCCGCCAATGCTGCGGCCGTTTTTTCCACGGCCGCGGCGGTTTCTGCAGTGTGAGTGCCGAGCGCGGCGGTTTCCAGCAAGCCGATGCGCATCCCGCGCAGGTTGGCGGAGGTGAAGTTGCCCGCAGCTACTGGCGCCGAGAGCGCGTCGCCCGGATCCGGCCCGTGCAAAACTTCGAAAAGTGCGCGGACGTCGGCGACAGTGCGCGCCATTGGGCCGACGACGCCGAGCCAGGAAAACGCGCCACTGCTGGGAGGGAAGTGACCGGCGGCAGGAACCCGTCCGGGAGTGGGTTTCAGTCCGCAAATGCCGCAAAAGTGTGCCGGAACGCGAATGGAGCCGCCGCCGTCGCTGCCCACTCCTCCCGCGGAGCAGCCCGCCGCGATAGCGGCGGCTTCGCCACCGCTAGAGCCGCCTGCCGAGTGCGCCAGGTTCCATGGGTTGCTGGTGCAATTGCCGGCAGCGCCGCGGAGCGCGTTATCCGATTCGTAGGCCATCAGATTTTCTGGCGTGTTGGTGTTGCCCAGCAATATTGCGCCGGCGGATTTAAGGCGCTCGACGAGTGGAGCGTCCGCGGTGGGCACGTAGTTGGCCCGCAGTCGCGAGCCCGCCGGGCAGGGCCAGCCGGTCACGTCGATGCAACTCTTGAGCGTGACGGGTACGCCGTGCAGCGGGCCCATTTGTGTGTCAGAGCGGTGCCCGCCGGAGCGTTGCGCTGCGTCGGCTGCGTCCGCTTGCGCGATGGCGGCGGATTCGTCGAGGTGCGTGAAGGCGTTGAGCTGCGGTTCGAGGCGCGCGATATTTTTCAGATGGGCTTCGACGACGTCGCGAACTTGGAATTTTTTGGCGCGCAGCCCGCTGCTGATTTCGGCGATGGACGGAAAATTTAGCGCAGGCATCGCATTGCAGACTAAGCGGAGTGTAGGAGTGGGTCAAGACGCAGGTCGTGCCGGGAACGACGCCTGGAAAACTGCGGTGCGAAAAAATCGTGCAAAAACGCTTTGTAAAAACGATTGACGACGGCTTGCACAGCCGACAAACTGTGTTCAGCCTCGGTGCGCGGAAATAGCGCCGAGGTTTTCCGCGCGGACAGGATCACGTTCCTCATGCTCATGGTTTCTCGACGGCTGGCGCCGGTGGCGGTCGCAGGTATGGCGCTACTACTTGGCGCGACAGCAGCGCTGCATTCGCGCGCGTGGGCGACACAAAGCGCGCAAAATGCCGCGGCTCCGACGTCGCCGCCAAAGAATGTGTCCGCCATGTCCCACGCTGCTTCGCAGGACGATGCTCAAGCCCTCCGAGCCAACACTTTGGGTGTCGCGTACATGAATCAACAGCGCCCCGCCGACGCGCAAAAGCTCTTTGAACAGGCCCTACAGGCCGACCCCAATTTTGCCGTCGCCAAAGTAAATCTGGGCATCGCGCTGCTCGCGCAGCAAAAACCGGAAGCCGCGCGCGCGGCGCTGGTTGCCGGCGCGGAGCAACGCCCCGACGATCCATACGCCTGGTACAACCTCGGTTTGGTTTACAAAGATCTGAGCGAACAGGAAAAAGGCATCGCCGCGTTCGAGCACGTCACGCAAATCGCGCCCAACGAAGCCGATGCCTATTATTTTGCGGGCTATCTCTACACGCAGTTGCAGAAATATGATCGGGCCATCGCGGCATTTGAAAAAGCTTTGGCGATTTTTCCGTATCACGCATCGTCGGAGTTCGGCCTGGCCCGCGCGCTTCAGCGCAGTGGCAATATCGCCGCCGCCAAAGAACATCTCGCGAAATTTCAGAAAATCACCAGCGAACATCTCGGCGCACCGTTTGGCGCAGGCTACGCCGACCAAGGCCGCTTCTCATACGCCGAATTCGCGCGAGGCCAAGGTCAAGACGCGCCGCCCGCCATCCAGGTGCGTTATGTTGATGCCGTCATCGAGACATCTGCTCCTGGCCAAGGCGGGGGCGATTCCCTTGGTCCGTCCCGGGCTCTGGGCCCGCGCACCGGCGCGTGTTTTCTGGATTACGATGGCGACGGCAAGCCGGATCTATATCTCGTGAGCGCGGTGCCTGACGGCAACAGCAGGTTGTTGCGTAATCTTGGCGACGGCCGTTTCGATAAAGTCGCGGGAGCTGCCTCGGGCTTGGAGATTAAGGCCGCAGGCCTCGGCTGCGCCGCCGGCGACTATGACAATGATGGAAAGACGGACTTGGCGGTCTGCTTCAGCGATGGCGTGCGGCTGTTTCACAACGATGGTGGCGGAAAGTTCAGTGATGTTACCGCGACGGTTGGCATTCGCCGCGTTCCCGGTTGCGTCGGTTTGACCTTTGTCGACTACGACCACGACGGTGACCTTGATCTTTACGTGACTTCCGCACCTAGCAGCGGTTCCGCTCCTCGGTCTACAAATCTTCTATGGCGAAACAATGGCAACAGCACGTTTACAGACGTGTCCGCGGAAACTGCTTTAGGGGTAGCCGCGACTGGCGGCGGCGTGGTCACCACAGACTTCAACAACGATCGCGCGATTGATTTTGTAATTCCCGGCGGGCCCAATGGAGCCACGGTTTATCTAAACCCGCGCGAAGGCAAATTCACCGCGCTGGATGCCATCGATTTCAAGAAAGAAAATTTACCGCCTGCCGTCGGCGTGGTGGCACTCGATTTTGATAAAGACGGCTGGATGGACTTGGCCTTTACGCACGACGGCGCGCCGGGCATCAGTTTGTGGCGCAATGTCGACGGCAAGCATTTGCAGCGCGTTGCGCTACCGGATTTCGGCTGGAAAAAAGGCTGGGGACTCGCGGCGCTGGACTACGACAACGATGGCTGGATCGATCTTGTGGCTGTCGGTGAAACGGAAAACGGCGGCGAAATTCGCATGTTGCGCAATCTTGGCGCGAAGGGCTTCATCGACGTTAGCAAAGATTTACAGCTCGATGCTGTGAAACTGAAGCAGCCACGTGCCGTAATCGTGGCCGACGTAACCGGAACGGGCGGCGCCGATCTGCTGGTCACGCAACTCGATGGACCACCGCTATTGCTGCGCAATGTGGGCGGAAATAAGAACAACTGGATGCAGATTGATCTGAAAGCCTTAAACGACAACAAGAGCGCTATCGGCACGAAAGTGGAAATGTACGCCGGTGCGCTGTATCAGAAATGGGAGGTCGCTGGCGCTTCCGGATATCTCGGCCAAAGCGCTCTTCCCATTCTTGCCGGTCTCGGAGCGGAAAAAAAGGCAGAAGTAGTTCGGCTGCTGTGGCCTACCGGCGTTCCGCAGGACGAAGTGAATTTAGCCGCGCAGCGCACGCAAACCATCGCCGAACTCGACCGCCGCGGCAGCAGCTGCCCCGTTTTATTTTCCTGGAACGGACACGAGTACGAATTTATCGCCGACATGATCGGCCCCGGAGTGGTGGGCCATTGGGTCGCCCCCGGCGAGCGCGACGTCCCCGATCCCACCGAATATCTAAAAGTTTCCGCGCGCAGCGTAAGCCCGCGCAACGGCCTGCTCAGTTTCCGTTTCATGGAGCCGATGGAAGAAACCGTTTATCTCGATCAAGTGCGCTTGCTCGCCATCGATCATCCGGCGTCTTACGATGTGTTCCCCAACGAGCGCTTCGCCAGCAACCCACCGTTCCCGGAATTTCGCGTGATCGCTAGTCAGAATGCGCACCCACCGCTAGCCGCGTGGGATGACCGCGGTAACGATGTACTGCCGCTGATCGCGAAACACGACCGCCGCTACGTCACCACCTTCGAAGGATTGCCTTATGCCGGCTTCGCCAAACTCCACTGGCTCGAACTCGACCTCGGTCCTTGGGACGCGCAAAAACCGCTCCGCCTTTTGCTCGATGGCTACACCGACTATTTCACCGCAACCTCGATGTACGCCGCCGATCAAGCCGGCATCAAAGTGATCGCCCCGTACGTTGAAGCGCAAAACGAAAAAGGCGAATGGGTTCGCGTCATCGAAGACATGGGTTTCCCCGCCGGTCTCGCGCGCACCATGGTCGCCGACCTCACCGGAAAAATTCCCGTCGGCATGCGCCGCATCCGCATCGTAAACAACCTGAAAATTTACTGGGACGCAATCCGCATCGACCAATCCCTCGACCCGCACGATGCGCGGGTCACCGAAGTCCCTTTCGCCGACGCCTCACTGGCCTTCCTCGGCTTCCCGCGCGAGACGCATCTCACTCCAGCCACCGACACCACCTATTCCTACAGCCACCGCAGCATGACCGGCCCCTACGCCCGCGCCGCAGGCAACTACACCCGCTACGGTGACGTGCGCAACCTGCTCAACGCCTCTGACGACCGCTTCGCCATCTTTAGTTCCGGCGAAGGCGTTAAGCTGGACTTCGATCCCCGCAAACTCCCCGCGCTTCCCGCCGGCTGGGTCCGCGATTATTTTTTCTACGCCGACGGCTTCGAAAAAGATTTGGACTTTTACGCCGCGCACGGTTTCACCGTCGAGCCGCTGCCGCGCCACGGCCTGGTCTCGTATCCCTATCTCGACGGCCAGGAATATCCCGCCGATCCCGACCATCTCAACTATCAGCTTGACTACAACACGCGCCAGCGTTCCGACCACATGCCGCCGACGTTGCGTTACGACTACACCATTTCCCCAACCGACTCCGGCGCCGCTCCCAAGTGAGGCTCTGACGCAATGCCCAAACCCGCGGTGATGACCATTCGCGACGTGGCGCGCGAAAGCGGCTACTCCGCCTCCACCGTTTCCATCGTCCTCAACAACGCTCCGCTCTCCCGCTACATTCCTGCGGACACCAAGCAGCGCATCGAAACCGCCGCGCGACACCTCGGCTATCGCCCTAATCCTCTCGCGCGTTCGCTGCGCAGCCGCCGTTCCAACATCGTCGGCGTAATGCTTTTCGACATCACCGATCCTTTTTGCACTCCAATTCTGCGCGGCATCGAAAATTCTCTTTACCAAGGCAGCATGCTTTCGCTCTTGGCCGACGCGCACAACGAGCCCCGCCGTTTCGAACGCTACCTCGAAATGTTGTTGGACCGCCGCGTTGAAGCGCTAATCGTAATCGCCAACTGGCTGGTGATGGATATCAAACTCCTCGCCGACGTCACCCGCCGCCAGGTCCCCACGGTAATCGTGGGCCGCGAAATTGACATCGACACCGCCAACACCGTCGCCGCAGACAACGAAGCCGGCGCCGCCGCAGCGCTCGATCATCTCTTTTGCCTCGGTCATCGGGACATTGCCTTCATCCGCGGCCCCCGAACGCTGGCCAGCAGCGGCCAACGCTGGAAGGGCATACGCAGCTACGCGCAACGCGCCGGACTCGCTCTCGACGCCAAACGCATCGCCGAACTTCCCGAATCGCTCGATCCCAATTCCAGTTTCGAAGCTGGAGCTCGCCTCACTACCGAACTCCTGCGCGGCGGCAAACGCTTCACCGCTCTCATGGCCTACGACGATATGACCGCTCTGGGCGCGTTGCGCGCGCTAAAGAAAAAAGGCGTAGGCGTACCAGAAGAATGTTCGGTGATCGGCTTCGATGACGTCGCGCAAGCCGCGCTCTCCGTGCCCTCGCTGACCACCATCCGCCAGCCCATGGAAGCCATGGGCACGCAAGCCGTAGGAATCATCCTCGAAGCCATCGCCGCCGCGGAAGAAAAACGCGAAGTCCCATTAGTACGTCGCCGCCTCGCCGCCGAATTAGTCGTCCGCGAATCCACCCATCATCTGTAGTTCGTAGTGGCGAATCTTTAGATTCGCATCTTTTTTTCCCTGTGCCTTTGCCGTTTTGTTCCGCGGGACCCTAATGCATTTACCCCAACCTGGGCGAAAAATCCGTCATCTCCATAAACGTAGAATCAATGTTTTCCACCAACTTCCCGTTCTCCTGCGATTTATCGCGCACGCGAATCCATTCCGGATCGTCCTGGAACGCCTTCCAATTCGCGGCCGCCGCCTCCCGGCTGGGATGTTGCAATATGTAAATCAGCGTATTGCTCTTAAGCGGCTCATCGAGCGGTGTCCAATACGCCACACTCTTCATGCCGTGCCGCGCAAACAACGCATCGGTGTGGTCGCGGAAACGCGCCACCAGCTCAGGCAACTTCCCCGGCACCGCGTGATACACGCGCAGTTCGTAAACTGTCGAATTAGTTGGCATAGCACTACCCTCGTTTTTTTGTGAACCGGCCAAGGTTGACGCGGCCAAAGTCGATGCCACCCAATGTGCTGCCAGGCCTGACGCCGGCAGCAGCGCCACCGCTGGAAGCGACTGAAGCAACGTTCGCCTTTTCATAGCGGCATCGTATCAGAAGGTTTTCGCTTTCGGTCATTCCTTAACCAGAATTTTCCGGACTTGCCCGAGTTCTTTTTTCTTGGCCTTGTCCACCACCGGATATTCCAGCTTCAGGCTGTCCAGGGTTTCCACAATCGCCGCCGCAACCACCAGCCGCGAATACCATTTGTTATCCGCGGGAACGATATACCAGGGCGCGTGCTTGGTAGACGTCTTCTGGATCAGCTCTTCGTAAGCCCGCTGGTAATCCTTCCAATACCCGCGCTCCGCAATATCCGCCATGGAACACTTCCAGTTTTTCTGCGGATCCTCCAGCCTCTCCAAAAAGCGCTTCTTCTGCTCGCTCTTCGAAAGGTGCAGAAAAAACTTCCGCACCACCACGCCGTTGTGCCCCAGGTATTTTTCGAACGCGTTGATATCCTCGTACCGCTCATCCCACACGTGTTTCTTCGTTAGGACTTCCGGCAGGTGCTCCGCCGCGAGCATTTTCGGATGCACCCGCACCACCAGTACCTCCTCATAATAGGAGCGATTGAAAATCCCGATCTTCCCCCGGGACGGAATGCGCTGGTGCGCCCGCCATAGATAATCGTGGTCTAGCTCCTCCGCGCTCGGCTGCTTAAACGACCACACGTCGCAGCCTTGCGGATTCACCCCGGACATTACGTGGCTCACCACGCCGTCCTTTCCCGCGGCGTCCATCCCTTGCAGGATCACCATCAGCGCCCATTTATCCTGCGCCCACAGCTTTTGTTGCAACACGGTGAGCAGCTCCGCGCCATGTTCCAACAGTTGGTGGGCTTCCTCTTTCGAATCGATGTCCCCCACATCCGCGGGGTCCCAATCCTTTAATCGAAATTTCTTTCCCTTGGTGATGCGATACGGCTCGGCAATGCCCGCCGCTTCTTTTGCGAACTTGTCGATTTTCATAACGCAGGAATTGTAGAGCAGAAACCGCCGCGCCGGGAATCGTTTGCTGCGTCCCGTTTGCCGCCTCAATTGGTGAAAGCCCTGCCGCACCCACCGAATCACCGATCGAAGTACCCGCCGATCCAAAAAAAAGCTCGCACCGTTTACGCGGTGCGAGCTTTTCCTATCCCTTATCAGCGCGCCTCAAACAACAAAAACCAGTGGCGCTCTGCGGGTTCGGTTTCTTATGGCGCCGGTATAACTTCCCCGGTGGTCGGGCTGAGGAACAGCTTCGCCTGCCGCTGGAAGTTGAAGTTGAAAGCGTTATTGAGGGTCCCGGCGATCGAGTCAAACGAACCGTCGATTTGCGGAAGTCCCCAATTCTCTTCGATGAAACGCACCACCGAGGATTGATCCGTCAGCGTGTGGTCTACGAAGTTGTTCTTTGCATAGGCCGAGATCACCAGAAGCGGCAGGCGTGGTCCATATCCGCAGCGGCTTTGCTGTGCCACAAGCGCGTTGACGCCCGTTCCGCAGAAGCCCACTCCGGTTAACCCGTCCGCCGTACTCGCAGAGGTGTTCACGATTGGCGACATCACGTGGTCGTACCATCCGTCAGAGTCGTCCCAGGCGATGATCACCGCCGTCGTCTCCCAATCCGGAAGCGTTTGTAGGAAGTTAATGGTGTTCACAAGGAAGACCTGCTCATCGAGCGGCGAAGAGTTGCCCGGATGTCCGTCTTGCGCGCGATTTGCTTTCAGATAGCTGACCGCAGGCAGTCCGTTCGCCAGCGCCGCCTTTTGGAAGTAGCTCAAGTCGTACTGGTGGTTGGCCTGCCCGTCGTGCCCCACTTCCGTGAGATTGGCTGGGGGCAGGTGGTGGGGATTCGAGGTGGACTTGTAGTATTGAAACGGGTTGTGATGCGGGCTGTAAGCCGTCTCGGGCGTGCCGTCGATGCGGTTCGTCTTGGTGGTGCATGCTGCCGGAGCGTTTGCGGTCGCCGGCGTCGTCGGAGTAAAACCACCCTGGAACCATCCCCAAGAGATACCTTTCGCACTCAACAAATTGCCAATGTTCAGGTTCGTGCTGGACATTCCAGCCACTTCCGAGCCGCTGCAATCGTCGTATGCCGGGTCGGGATCGCCGATCACCGAGTTGTTCACCACATCCCCGGCTGCAATCGCCGTCGCGCTGGCCGTGGGATCAGCATTTCCCGTCATGCCGGAGACTACGTTGATCGCTCCGGGCGTCGAGGGCCCGAAGTTCGTGTCGAAAGAGTTGTCGTTCAGCACGTAGTACTGCGCGTAGTTCCACAAAGCCGTAACGGTATTTCCGTCGTAGTAGCCCATCACGATGCCCGCGCCCAGCTCCGAAACATCCGAATACGGGTTAGCAGGGCATGGCGTGGCCGCGAACTCGGGAAACTTGTCCATCAAGCCGCTGTCAAAAGCCTGCTGTTCCGGTGTGTAGTCATGATTCTGGTCGCATGTGTAGTTCTGGCTGATGTCCAGCCGTACCGGTTGATAAAAGTTTCCGGCTTTATCGCTGCTCGGGTTGCGTTCCAGCAGTCCCTGCGACAAGCCGTTCACCGTCGGTGAGCCGCCTCTCGTGAAGAAGTATGGCTCACCGCTCGGGTTCACGGCGTGGGGGTAGGTTCCGAAGTAGTGATCGAACGATATGTTTTCCTGAAAAATCACTACCACGTGTTTGATCGGCGTCGTTGTTGCTGCCCCGCCGACGGCATTTACTTCCGGCCCAGCCGCTAGTGCTGACCCAGGCGCAACGATGCCCAGGTTCGTGGCCAGTAGCAACGCCGCTATCCAGCGTAATTTCTCTCGAATCATGAAATCTCCTTATCCCTGAATGATCTAGCGCGCTTGAGGCCGTCGCGGGGTGCTCCACTCCACGCGGAGACGCGGGTAGCAATCGGATCAAAACGCGCGCCGGAAGTAGATACACGCCCGTTGTTATTGGCAGATGACAACCGGATGAATACTATTTCACTGCCGGAATTGCCTCAGAAGATCTGGCCCCGTCATCCTCATGAGTCTGCGTTGGAGGATCCACGCGAATCAGCCCCATCATTCCAGAGTCTTCATGCTCTAAAAGGTGGCAATGGTAGGGAAATAATCCAATTGCGTTCGGGTCGCGGAAGTCCACGCGCAGCTTCACCCGCGGATATACCGGGTTCTTGCCATCCCAGTACGGCACGTTCACCGTATCCCGCAAAATTGCTTCGTTCACTGCCAATCCAAAAAACTCCAACAGCAGAAAATGCACCTGATGGATGTGAAACGCATGCAGCTCCTGAGAACGATTCTCGATAATCCAGTCTTCCACGTCTCCCTGGTGCGCCACGATGTTTGGAATGTCGCTGCTCATGTCGAACGCCTTCGGCGTCTCGCCGTCCACCGTCAAAAAAAATGTCGTTGGACTGTTCGGGTCGTGCGGATCCTGCAATACTTCGGAAAAGTAAAGCTTTCGCGTGCGCACCGGAGTAACGCTTCCGAGCCACGCCAGCGTCCCGTGCGGCAGCGGGACCGGGGCATCCGCCAATCGCGAGCGCGGCTCTGGCGCGTTAGCCTTGGACACGATTGTCGCCAGCGGTCGCGTCGGATCGTTCTCCCCGCCTGGACCGGTGTTCACGCTGCGTGTCACCAGGCTCGCGCGAACTCCTTCCGGCGGGCCCGTAACCTCAAATTCGATTCGCCCGCCCGGCGGAACCCCCAAATGGTTTTGCGAAATTGCCCGGTTGCGTCCCAGACTCTGCTCGCCAAGCGGCATTCCGTCAACCGCTACCAGCCTCACTGCTTGCGCTTTCCCGCCCCCTTGCCCGGACCCTTGGGCGGGCCAATAGATCACCTGCAGATTCAGGTAGGTGATCGCCGAGGCGTTCAGCACCCTCCACAGCTGCCGTTCCCCAGGCTTCATGGTGATCGCTGCCGGCGGATAGTCCGGATACGGCACTGGCACAAAATTGAGCGAAAGGTCCAGCGCTGGCTTGCCCGTGCCTGTTCCGGTGTTCTTCACGTCGCCATCCGCGTCCAGCACCACTGGAGGTATCCCTCCACTCGCCGCATCCGATGGCGCGGCGGCCGGATTTAGCAGCTTTTGGTCGCGAATCACGAACACCCGCTCCGGTAATCCCGCCAGCTCGGGATTTGCCCGCTCGATTCCTTCCACAATCAATGCCCCGGATGCCCCGCCCATCACCTGCGCCTTCGTCGAACCGTGGATATGCGGGTGGTACCAATACAATCCCGGCGGCTCATCCTTCGGTATCTGAAAGCGATATTCGAACGCCGCATCGCCCGGCAGAATCATGGTATGCAGCACGTCGTCCTCGTGGCACACCGGTGGCACGGTAATCCCATGGAAATGCAGGTTGGTGGACGCAGTCCCGGCGGCCATTTCCTTCATCGCGCCGCCAGTGCATTCCTCCGGTTTTTCTCCATGTCTCGCTTCTTCGTGCTTCAGCCCCTCGCCGGGCGCAGCATGATTCCTGGGAGTAATAACCGGAGCGGCCGAGATAGGAATCTTTGCCGTGGCCTCATTTTTTAACTTCAATATCAGCGTGTCGCCGGGATGTACCCGCAGATTGGGCGACTCCAGGCCGTCCTTGTCGACGTAACAGAAATTCGTCCGGCCAGCAGCGTCCACAGAACTGCGAAAAGCCAGCTCCACCCGCAGCACGCCATTTTCACTCCGCAGATCCGGAGGCTCTTCCACCGCGCTACCGGCAGCCGGCCGCTTACACGCTTGCCCCGGGCCAGCGCTACTTTGCGCAAACGTCCCAGCCGCCAGCATTGCCCACACCATTGCGACTAAGAATCCATCCGCCAGCCCGCGCATCGCACTCCCGTTAAGTCGTTTGGATTGTGCAGAAAAAGCCGCACCCATTTCCCACTCTTCATGCATACCTTGTTCGTGTTACTGCCCCATGAATGGCTCGTAAACGCCAGTTGGCCCGCTACTTACCCCCGCTACTTACCCCCGCTATTTACCAAAAACCCCCGCAAACCACCGGTCCCGCCGGCCACAATCCTGCCGAACCGCCGGGACGTTCTTGCCATTCCAACCGCCTTAATATTTAACAAAATTGTTCTTGACATGCGAGATACCATGTCATATACTTTTCCCGTATAGAACCGCGTCCCATCCGTTGCCATCCCAAGCACATGAACTCTATTCCCGCACCGCCGGCTTCGCTGCCTGGCAACCCATTTCCTGGGGGAACGCCAACGCCTCTCCATCCCGCGCCCTCAGCGGGATGAATCGCCCGATCGGCGTCGTTCCCGAAACGAACCACGCATCCATCCATCAGTGAAAGTCGCCACTTTTTTTAATGGGAGGGTTACTAATTTATAATCATAAAACTGTTGTAACTCATTTAGAATGAACACTTGCAGAAGGTTGTGAAAACAAAGGGACTTTAAGTTCCTTTAGAATCACAACCTTTCGCGAAACCAAGGCCGTCGCTCCCAGATCTTGCTCTGCGTTTTTCGCCGTGCCCGCAGCACGACCTCACGCTCATGTATACTTCTTTAGTTCAAATCGTTCATGATTCCTTTCCTGCACATCGGCCCGCTGACCATTCCAACGTTTGGCCTGATGGTTGCCACGGCCCTTCTTGTCGCGGGCTACATCCTGCAAGCCGACCTAAACCGCCGCTCCAACTTCATTGGCGGCTCTGCAGGACGCCCCAGAGGGCCAAAGTCCGCTAGCTCGGACCCACATCGCGACGATGGCTTTCTGATTGTCACCATCGCAGGAATCGCCGGCCTCTTAGGCGCACGGCTGTACCACGTACTGGAAACGCCCAAGGAATTCTTCGCCGACCCCTGGCCCATGCTGTTTACGCGTTACGGTTTTGCCTGGTTCGGCGGCTTTCTAGGCGGGTTTGTTGCCCTGATTATCCTGGCGCGACGCCTCAAAGTCCCGCTGCTCGAATTCTTCGATATTTGCGCCCCGGCCGCGACCGTCGGCTACGCCATCGGCCGCATCGGATGCCTGCTCTCGGGTGATGGCGACTACGGCCGCCCAACACTGCTGCCCTGGGGCATGGCTTTCCCCAACGGCGTGGTTCCCACCACGGAAACCTGCGTCCAGCAAGGCTGGCCGGCGAGCTGCCGCGTCCATCCCACGCCGATCTACGAATTTCTGATCTGGCTGGCTATCGCGGCCCTGTTGTGGCACTTGGGGAACCGGGCGCTGCGCGGGCGCATGGTCAGCGGCGAAATTTTCTGCGCCTATCTGGTCTTCACCGGTCTGGCGCGTTTCTGGGTGGAATTTCTGCGCATCAATCCGCGTTCATTCTTCGGCCTAACCAACGCACAAGCCGCAAGCCTGGTTTCCGTCCTGCTAGGAGGCGTGCTCTACTGGCGCATCAAAAGCGCCCGCTCCACCGCCGGAGCATAACGATGTCTTTGTAGGGGCGCAGCATGCTGCGCCACAGCTGGGCCAGGCGTCTTGGGTCAGCTGCAACATTTCGTAGTTTCGTTTTCTAATGTCGCTGCAGGATCTCTACTGTTTCCGAGTGTCGTGAGAAACGCGGAATAGAAAAGCGCTCGGAACGCGCGGAGCAGGAAACTACAGCATCTGCCGTAGCACGTACTGCAAAATTCCGCCGTGCTTGTAATACAAAACTTCCTCGGGAGTATCGGCGCGCGCGATGGCGGAAAAAGTTTTCGCCGTTCCGTCCGCCGCAGTAGCGCGCACGGTGACGCTCTTCTTCGGGGCTAGCGCGGCCACGCCTTCCACATCAAACACTTCGTGGCCGGTCAGACCCAGCGTTTCGCGATTCTGCCCGGGTAAAAATTCCAGCGGCAACACGCCCATGCCAATCAAGTTGCTGCGGTGGATGCGCTCGTAGCTTTCCGCAATCACCGCGCGCACGCCCAGCAGCCGCGTGCCTTTGGCCGCCCAGTCCCGCGATGATCCCGAGCCATACTCTTTTCCGGCCAGCACCACCAGCGGCACGCCGGCTTCGCGATATTTCAGCGACGCGTCGTAAATAAACATCTTCTCGCCGTCCGGAAGATGCAGCGTCCAGCTGCCTTCCGTTCCGGGCGCAAGCTGATTGCGCAAACGAATATTCGCGAAGGTGCCGCGCATCATCACTTCGTGATTGCCGCGCCGCGCGCCGTAAGAATTAAATTCGTGCGGCTTCACACCGTTGGCGATCAAATATTTCCCTGCCGGAGAATCCACGGCAATCGAGCCCGCGGGAGAAATATGATCCGTGGTTACGCTGTCGCCGAGAATCGCCAGCACGCGCGCGCCGTGCAAATCCGCCAGCTCCGCCGGAGTCTTCGGCATATTTTCAAAGTACGGCGGCATCTTGATGTACGTGGATTTGGGATCCCACTGGTACACATCGCCCTGCGGAATGGGCATGGACTTCCAGTGCGCGTCTCCTTCATAGACCGCGGCATATTGCTTCGCGTACTGCGCGCTGGTCACCGCTTTGCGCACCGTGCTTTCGATTTCCTGCGGCGTGGGCCACACGTCGCTCAAGAACACCGGCTTGCCGTCGCTGCCATTGCCAAGCGCTTCGGTGGTTAGATCAATGTCCATGCGTCCCGCCAGCGCGTAGGCCACCACCAGCGGCGGCGACGCCAGATAATTCGCGCGCACCAGCGGATGAATGCGCCCTTCAAAATTGCGGTTGCCGCTGAGCACCGCCACGGCCACCATATTGTTGTCTTTAATAGCGGCGCCGATATTTTCCGCCAGCGGTCCGCTGTTTCCGATACAGGTAGTGCAGCCGTAGCCGACGAGTTGAAATTTCAGCGTGTCGAGATATTGCGTAAGGCCTGCGGCGTTCAAATAATCGGTCACCACTTTCGAGCCCGGCGCCAAACTGGTCTTCACCCATGGCTTGGTGCGCAGTCCGCGTTCGACAGCTTTTTTGGCCAGCAACGCCGCGCCAAGCATCAGCGAGGGATTCGACGTGTTGGTGCAGCTGGTTATTGCGGCGATGACCACCGCGCCGCTCGAGAGATCGAACGAATCGCCGTTGTTCTTTACTTGCACGTGTTTGGCGGTCGCGGCGTCGACCACTTTCGTAAACGATTCCTTGGCTTGCCGTAGCGCCACGCGATCCTGCGGGCGCTTGGGCCCGGCCAGCGTGGGCTCGACGCTGCTTAAATCCAGTTCCAGCGTGTCGCTGAAGATCGGGTCTTCGGTCTGATCGGTGCGAAAGAGCGATTGCTCTTTGCAGTACGCTTCGACCAGGGCCACGTGTTCCTGGGTCCGTGCGGTGAATTCCAGATAAGAAAGCGTTTCCGCGTCCACGGGAAAAAATCCCATGGTCGCGCCATACTCTGGCGCCATATTCGCGATGGTGGCACGATCCGGAACGCTCAAGCTGGAAAGTCCGGAGCCGTAAAACTCCACGAATTTTCCCACCACGCCTTTTTTGCGGAGCATTTCCGTGACGGTCAAAACCAAATCCGTCGCGGTGGCGCCCTCGCGCAAACGGCCGTGCAGCCGGAAGCCCACGACCTCCGGAATCAGCATTGACGATGGCTGACCGAGCATGGCGGCTTCCGCTTCAATGCCGCCAACGCCCCAGCCGAACACGCCGAGCGCGTTGATCATGGTGGTGTGCGAATCGGTGCCCACCACGGAATCGGGAAAGGCTTCAAAGCGGCTGCCCGAGGGAGACACGCAGACCACGCGCGCCAGATATTCAAGATTGACCTGGTGGCAGATGCCGGTATCCGGCGGCACGACTTTGAAATTCTGAAATGCCGTTTGTCCCCAGCGCAAAAACGCGTAGCGTTCCACGTTACGCTGAAATTCCAGCTCGGCGTTTAACCCGAAGGCGTTTACGCCACCAAAATGATCCACCTGCACGGAATGATCGATCACCAGTTCGGCGGGGAACACTGGATTGATGCGCTTGGGATTTCCACCCATGCGGGTAAACGCTTCGCGCATGGTGGCGAGATCCACCACCGCGGGAACTCCGGTGAAATCCTGCAGCAGCACGCGCGCCGGCATGAAGGCAATCTCTTTTTCCGCGGAGTGCGGTTTCCAGGAAGCCAGCGCCGCGATGTCCGCGGCGTGCACAAATCGTCCGTCTTCGCAGCGCAACAGATTTTCCAGAAGGATGCGGAGCGAGAAGGGAAGCTTGTTCAAATGGCCGACGCCTTTTTTCTCCAAGTGCTCGAGCCGCCGAATCTCAAAGCTCTGCGCCCCCACGTGCAGCGTGTCGCTGGTACCAAAAGAATTTCCCGCAGAGATGGACATTCCAAGCCGTCCTTTCAAGAAAATCGTGCCCCTATGATAACCGAATTCCAATCGCCTCGCGGACGGCTATACTTGGGTGGTGTTGAGAGTGGTGCGGTGAGGATCGCGACGGCGGATACGCCTGGGTGCGGAAAAAGCCGCAGGGCTTAACTGCAAGCTCCCTGCGCTACAGGAGGTCGGACTGAAGTCCGGCACCTACACAAGGCGCGCGCCGGAGACACGCAGGCTTCGCGATGAATATTGTTCTCATTTCGACTTACGAGCTTGGGCGGCAACCTTTTGGGTTGGTTTCGCCGGCCGCGTGGCTGCGCAACCGCGGGCATCATGTGACGTGCTTCGATCTCACACGCCAAACGCTTGATGCTGGCACGATTGCGCCTGCTGAACTGATTGCGATTTATCTGCCGATGCATACTGCTACGCGCCTGGCGGCGCAACTTATTCCCGAGTTGCGCCGCCAAAATCCGCGCGCTCATCTGTGTTGTTACGGTTTGTACGCGCCGATGAATGTAGAGCTGTTGCAATCACTCGGTGTGCAAACGCTACTGGGCGGTGAATTTGAAAATGGTTTGGTGGACCTCGCGGAACAGCTATCCGCCCCCCTAACGGCGCCAGCGCCGCGATCACAAAACGCGGAGACACCGCACGTCCAGACGCAGCCGCTGATTTCTCTAGAACGATTGGCCTTTGAGGTTCCCGATCGCGCCGGGCTTCCGGCGTTTGAAAAATACGCGCACCTTTTGATTCCGGGCGATGGTTACCGCGTGGTGGGCTCGACGGAGGCCAGCCGCGGTTGCAAACATCTTTGCCGGCATTGTCCGATCGTTCCGGTATATAAGGGTGTTTTCCGCGTGGTGCAGCGCGAGGTGGTGCTGGAAGATATTCGCCGGCAGGTGGCCGCGGGAGCGCAGCACATCTCCTTTGGCGATCCCGATTTCTTCAACGGGATCGGCCACGCGCTGGAAATTATTAAACTGCTCCACGAAGAATTTCCCACCATCACCTACGACGTCACCATCAAGATCGAGCATCTGAAAAAATATCCTGAGCATCTGGCGACGCTGCGGGACACGGGCTGCCTGTTTGTGATCAGCGCGGTGGAATCGGTGGACAACGGATTTCTGGAGATATTGGACAAGGGTCATACGCGGGAGGATTTTCTTGCGGTGGTCGAATCGTTCCGCGAGTTGGGGATGACGCTGCATCCGACGTTCGTTCCGTTTTCGCCGTGGACCACCATGGAAGGTTTCCTCGATCTGTTGCGCGTGATTCACGACGAAAACTTAATGGAGAATGTCGCGCCGATTCAGTTTGGCATTCGACTGCTGATTCCGGCGGGTTCGCGGCTGCTTGAACTGCCCGAAGTAAAGAGTTTCGTCGGTGAATTCGACGCGCAATTGCTGGTCTTTCCCTGGAAGCACAACGATTCGCGCATGGACGCGCTCAGCGCGGAGATTCAAGAGATTGCGGCGAGCTGCGATGCGCAAAAACTTTCGCGTACGGCGGCGTTTGGCAAAATCTGGCAGGCTGCGCACGCCGCCGCGGGCGTCGTTGCGCCGGCGCTCACGGAGAAGCGCTCTCCCGTCGCGGTTCCGTTCTTGAGCGAACCTTGGTATTGCTGCGCCGAGCCTACTCCGGCGCAATTCGTATCGATTGGCGGCGCGTCCGCGCTTCCGATTGCAACGGTCGCGTTGCAATCCGCACCGACCAAACATCCCGCGGTGTCCGCGGACCAATTCGTGTGATGCGGAGAGGCTCCGCGCTTACGACTTAAAGAGCGCAGCATGCTGCGCCACTACAAAACGACGAGGGCCTTGGCGGAAATAATGCTCGAACCGTCCAAACGTGTATTGCTGTTCGCCTCCAAGCTGGGGTACCAAACGCGAAGCCTTGCGGAGGCTGCGAAAAAATTGAATGTCGAGTTGATTTACGTGACCGACCGCTGCCACCAGCTTGACGATCCTTGGGAAGATCGCGCCGTTCCGGTGCATTTTGAGAAGCCTGCGGAAGCCGCGCAAGCGGTGGTGGAAAAAGTACGGCCCGCGAATGTGGATGGGATTTTGGCGCTCGGAGACCGCCCGGCGCACGCCGCGGCTTTTGCCGCGCGATCGCTGAGCATTCCGTTTCATCATCCCGCCGCGGTGGAGGCTTGCCGCAGCAAGCTGCGCACACGCGAAGTGTTGCGCGACGCGGACTTGCCGGTGCCGTGGTTCCGCGCGATCGCGCTGGAACCCATTCCCGAGCCGGCGCTGCTGGGCATTGCGTATCCATGCGTGCTGAAGCCGCTGTCGCTCTCCGCCAGTCAGGGCGTGATTCGCGCGAACAATCGCGAAGAATTCATTGGTGCGGCGACGCGGATTCGCAAGCTGCTGCAAACACCGGAGATTCAAGCGACGCGCGAGCCGCGGTTGAACGAGATGATCGTGGAAGGATATTTGCCGGGCAGGGAAGTGGCCGTCGAAGCGCTGATGACCGCGGGGGAAATTCGCGTACTGGCGATATTCGACAAACCGGATCCGCTGGAAGGGCCGTATTTTGAAGAGACCATTTATGTGACGCCGTCGCGTCTTGGCTCGCGACAAATTGTCGCGATCGAAAATTCTTTGCGCGCGTCGGCTACGGCGCTTGGGCTTTCGCACGGGCCAGTGCATGCGGAGTTTCGCGTTGGCGATGGAGTGGAGAACACTGTTTGGCCGATTGAGATTGCGCCGCGGCCGATCGGTGGACTTTGCGCGCGAGCGCTCCGCTTTGAAACGCCGACGGGAAGCATTGGGCTCGAAGAACTGCTGCTGCGGCATGCGCTGGAGATGCCTGGGGCTGATGCTCCACGCGAAACGCGAGCTTCTGGCGTGATGATGATTCCCGTGCCGGAGAGCGGGATTTTCTCTGGTGTGGAAGGTTTGGAGGACGGAGCGGCGACGCCTGGGGTGACGGAGATACTGATTACCGCGCGAGTGCACGACTACATTGCTGCGTGGCCGGAGGGGTCGAGCTATCTGGGTTTTATATTTGCTGCGGGAGAGCATCCGGAGTTGGCGGAAAATGCGTTGCGCCTGGCGCACGGAAAGCTACGGTTTCAGATTACGCCGCGGCTGGCGGTGCAGCATCCTTCGGCGCGGGGTTGAAACATTTGCGTGGCCGATCGGGTGGTCTTAACGCAGAGTACGTAGAGGGCGCAAAGAGGAAAAGAAGGTAGTTGCCAGTTACGCGGACTGTGGAGAATGCGATGATCGGAAAAGCGGCGTTGGGCCCTTCGCGCAAAGCGCTCAGGGTAAAGTAAACCGCGCTCCAAACTTAACCTTTGGCTTTGGGAGCCACGTAGCCCTCTGGTAGTTTTGCGCCCGCGCCGAAGAAGAACTGTTCCATTTGCTCTTCCATAATTTTCATGGAGTTTGGATCCAGAGGATTCAGACGGTATTCGTTCATCACCATTTTGGAATGTTCGATCCACAATTTCCAAGCATCTTTGGAGACACTTTCATAGACACGCTTGCCGATGTCGCCCTTCCACGGAACGCGATCCAGTCCGGGCATATCCTTATCGAATTTCACGCAATGCACGATGCGCGAGCCGGGTTTGGCCGGCTCATTGGCAGCGGGCGTGGGTGCACAGGATTCGTCGGCCATCGTTGATCCTCCAGGAAATCGCTAAACTTTACCTTACTGCACAACGATGTAAATTCCTAGGGCGGGCGGCGCCATTGCCGTTCGCCAACGCACCTCGCCGAGATTTTGTCATGGCGATGGTTTTGCGCTGAGGCCACTGGGGATGCAACAAATCCGCAATAAATCGATGGTGCGATGTCATTCTAGACGACTTGACGTCGCTTGTTGGGCGGTGTCACCATGCGCGCAATGACGGCCGATGTTCCCACTGCGCCGCGGGCATCCTCCGCCGCGTTTTCCGCTGCTGGGGCAGCGCAGCGCTATTTCTTTGTTTTGGTCGTGCTCCTAATCGGCTGCGGCGTGCTGCGCTCCTGGTGGGCCACGGCGCTGGACGGCTTCACAATCGATGAGGCCTACCATATCGCGGCTGGTGCGTCGTATCTGCGCTTCCACGATTTTCGCGTTAACCCCGAACATCCGCCGCTCGTAAAACTCGTCGCGGGCGCCACGGCTACGCCTGCCATCCTGCACCTTTCGTTTCCGCCGCATTTCGAAGGCAAAGAACAAGAGCGCGAGTACGCGGAAACCGCGGTGTATATGGACAGCAACGCGCAAGTGATCCAACATCGCGCGCGCATCACCATGTATACCTTTCACTGCATTTTGTTCGTGATTCTCGCGGTGCTGCTGCGCCGGCTTTTCAATCCTGCCATCGCGCTAGCGACGCTGGGCATTTTGCTGCTCGATCCTACCGTGGCCGCGCACATGCCGGTGGTGATGACGGATCTGCCGCTGGCGATGTTCGGCGCGATCTCTGTGGCGCTGGCGGCGCTGGTGGTGCGCGATGGCCGCTGGTCGGATGCTCTATGGCTCGGCTTGTCCAGCGGACTCTTGCTGGTCACCAAACATTCGGCGCTGCTGGTTGTTTTGCCGATCATAGGCGGTTGCGTTCTGTATCTTATTTTTTGCGCGGTGAAGCGTCGGCATTGGACACACATGGCGATGCGCCTGGCCACTTCTGCGATCGTGGCTGGAATTGTGGTGTGGGGAATTTACGGATTTCGCTTCACGGAAAGTGGAATGACGGAGCAGCAATTTAATCGTCCGCTGGAGCAGAAAATTTCTGATCTGCAAAGCCACGATTCGCGGGCGGCGCTGACGTTCCTCTCGCGGTTTCACCTCGCGCCGCGACCATACATCTGGGGTCTGGCGGACACCATGCGCGCCGGGCTTGAAGGTCGCGGCAGCGAGACGCATGTTTTCGGACGTATCTATGAAGCACGAACGCCGAGGTGGGTTCCGCTGGCCCTGGTGGCGATCAAGATTCCGTTCGGAATCATGGCGCTTGCGCTGGCGGGAGCTATTTTCTTGCTCCGCGGAAAATTGCCTGCTGCGCTGCGCTGGCCACTGCTGGTGTTTGTTGCGGCGGGGCTATTCTTTCTGGGATTCGTGTGCTTGAAGGGCGTGCCGTACGCCGGAGTGCGCCATATGCTTTTTCTAATTCCCATCATTGCGCTACTCAGCGGCGCGGCGCTGGAGCGCATTTTTGTTGGGCGATCTCGCCTGGCATTGGCCTTCGCGACTGCTGCGCTGCTGGCCGCGAGCGTCTCCGCTCTGCCGCAGCGGCGCATCTGGGAATATCACAATCTGCTGGCGGGCGGCTCCGCGAACGCCTGGAAATATTTCGATAACGAAAGCGTGGACCTGGGCCAGCGCTCGACCGAATTAATTGCTTTTTACAAAGCGCATGTAACCGAGAATGACGCGCACATCGATTACTGGGTGTCTCATGTGGTGCAGAAGAGCGTTGGCATTCCGATTGTGGAATTTGATTATGACAAACCGATCAGCAGCGAAGTTTCCGGATGGTTTTTCATGGGCGCGACAGGCCTGGCGCCGCATCATCGTTTTGATATGCCGGCTTTACGCGAGGCCACGCCGGTGGCGCGGTTCGGGAATTTGATTATCTTTCATGGGACCTACCATCTTCCGGGATACGTGGCCGGGTCGATGTACCGGCGCGCTAAACTTTTGACGTACTTGCAGCCGCCGGATCCGGTGAAAGCGGAAGCGCTGTTTCGCCGCGTGATCGAACTCGAACCGCACTCTTACCCGGCGAGCATCGAGCTTGGCAATTACGCGCTGAAGCGGCAGGACATTCCCGCGGCGGTGGCCTGGTATCGAAAAGCGCTGGAAGATGTGCCGCCGCAGTTTAGAAATAACATCGCGGAGCAGATCGCCAAGCTGGGAACTGCGGCGGCTTCCTCTGTTCCGCCGTTGCACAATATTTCGCAGGAGTAGGGCTTGACGATGGGCGTGGGGTAAACGCGCGGCGATGTGAATCGATTACTATCTGTGCGTTGCTGCGTGGAGGCGGAACTGGGAGCGCTTTACGATGAGTCGAGCTACGGCTGTGGCAATTCTTTTTATCGCGGCGTTGCTGGAGGCGGGCGGCGACGCATTGATCCGACTTGGATTGCGATCCGCTATTTTCTGGCAACGCGGGGTGTTCTTCGTTGCGGCGACGGTGATTCTTTTTGCTTACGGCTGGACGGTGAATAGACCGCCGTGGGCTTTCGGCAAGCTGCTGGGGCTGTATGTGGTTTTTTTCTTCGTGATCGCGCAAGTCATTTCCTGGGCGGCGTTCAAGCAGGCGCCGTCGCTGCACGTATGGGTGGGAGGCGCGCTGATTATTGCCGGCGGGGCGGTCATCGCCGCTGGCAACTAATCTGCGTGACCGAGGGGTGCGGCGAAGTCCATCCGAGAGTAATCCTGTACACTGCAACCGGACTACTGCAACTGGACAATGACGCGCATCTCGCTGCGGAAGAAAACGCGATTGCGCGAGTGCGGAATGAATAATAGTGAGAAAGGTTCATGGTCATGATTCGGGCCACGGATTTTGAATTCCGTAATCGCGTATGGTTTTTTGCGCTGATCTTCGGGCTGCCGTTTTTTTTGCTGATTGTGGACCACACGCCTATCGGATCGAGACTTGCCGATTGGCTGGCGGCTGCGGTTCCCATGGAAGAGATTTACGCGTTGCATATCGTCTTCGGTGTGGCGGCGCTGATCATGTTTTTTGCGGTGTTGATTCGGATTTGGGGTTCGGCGTATCTGCGCAAGGAAGTGGTGCACGACCACACGGTGCACAGCGAAATATTGCACGCGGACGGGCCGTATCGTCACGTGCGCAATCCGCTTTATTTGGGAAACGTATTGATGGCCTGGGCCATGAGTTTTTTTCTGCCGGTTATCGGATGGCCGATTGTGGTGATTGGCATTCCGTTTTTTTGCTATCGCTTGATCGGACGCGAAGAGGCGGCGTTGGCCGCCGAACAAGGAGAGAGTTATCGCGCATTCATGAAGGCGGTGCCGCGGCTGTGGCCGTCCGTCCGTGCGCACATTCCTGCCGGCGATAGCAAGCCGGACTGGATCAGCGGGCTGGCCGCCGAGGCGTTCTTCATGTCTTTTGCGCTGGGCATTACGGCATTCGCGATCTTTATCGACATTCGCTGGTTTTACGCCGGATTGGTGGCTTCACCGTTGCTTAGTTGGCTCGCCGATCTGGCGACGCGCAAACATCGTAAGGCATCCAGTTAATGCGATTCCGTCGGCGCCATGTGCAGTGAGCGTGCCCGGAGGCGAGAGCCGGTGCGAATCCGTTCGTATCGTTTTATGCAAGTACCAGACTATAGTTTGTTGTCAGCGCAGCTTCTTTGCGTTGGGATAGGGGAGTGGAGTTCAACCTCATCGGGCCGGCAGGTGTTTCATGAAGCTGTTCACTCTATCTTTCGCGGTGGCATTTTGCCTTTTCTTTCCGGTGCGCGGTGACGCGCAGAACACCGGCCGCATTGAATGCGCGCGCAATGACGGGTACGTGTATCTGTACAGTTCCATCGCTACGTTGGACGTGCGAGCGACGCTGCAATGTGGAGCGTTGGTGCAGATTACCAGTCGTTACGACAGCTATTTCGGCGTGCGTACCGCCAAGGGTGACAACGGTTTCGTTCCACTTAGCAACGTGATACTGCTCAAGGATCAGCCTGCGACCGCGCTTTCCCCGTCGGAGACGGAAGTACCCGCGCGCGAACGCATTCACTACGACGAGCCGCCGCGCGGCTCCATCGCGCCCACGCGGGCCGCTGCTCCGAGCTTCACTTTATTGAAAGATACGCCGGTTCGCGTGAGGCTGCTCAAGACCATTTCTTCCAGTACGGCTCACGTCGGCGATCCCGTGGAATTAGAAGTGCTGGATGACGTTTTCGTGGAGGGAGTGCTGGTGTTGGCCAAGGGCTCGAAAGCCATTGGCGCGGTTGCCGAAGCGGAACCTAAGAAGCGTTTTGGGCATGGCGGCAAGGTGGCTTTCACTCTTACTTCGATACGCCTCGCCGATAGGGAGCCGCTGCCGGTGCGTTGCTACGAGGCAGCCTCCGGCTCTTCCAACAATTCGAGCGATGCCGTTCTTCCGCTCGCCTCTGGCAAAGACGTAGAGTTGATGCAGAACGCCGAATTTACCGCGTTGGTCGACGGCGATTTTCATCCGAAACGCGAGGCGTTCACGATTGCTAGGGATGCCTCGATCGCCTCGCCGGCAGCGCCGACGCAGACTCCGCCGCAACACTAATCTTCCGAGGTTTAGTCCTCGAAGTTGCTTTCCGACGTTACTTCTCTACGTTGCTTGCAAGGTCACTGCGGGTGATAGATCCACGTCTCCGCAGTGGACTGATCGTTGTTCGGGTAGCCGCCGGCAAGCAGCACGCTGCCGTCTCTGAGTTTTGTTTCGGACTGATAGTGGCGGGCATCGTGCATTTGGCCAGCGACGATTAGAAACCTGCCGCTGGCGGGATCATAGAGTTCTAGGGTCCTGCTGCCACCGGCGAAGAGCAATTCTCCCGAAGCGAGTCGTGCGGCCTCGTCGGGGAGTTTGAAGCGGCTATCGTGCAAGGGAGACGTGGCGGTAAATCGCCCCGTGCGCGGATCATAGATTTCGGCGCTATTCATTGCGCCGGTCCAATCGCGATCATCGGAGCCGCCGGCGATAAGCACGCGCCCATCGAGGAGCAATCCCGCGGAGTGTTTATAGCGCGCGGTGATCATGCTGCCGGTGGCGGTGAACTGTTTCGTGGAAGGATCGTAAACTTCGGCATTGGCAGTGACGCCGTCGCCGCGTCCCCCGACGATCAGTACGCGACCATCCTTGAGCACCGTGGCCGTATGCGCGATGCGCGGGGTGTGCATGGCACCCACGGGCTCGAACTTGCCCTCGGCAGCGCGGAAAATTTCTGCTGAGCGCATTCCGCCGGCGCCATCATGGTCCGCGCCGCCGGTGACGAGCACGTCGCCGCTGCCCAGCAATGCGGCGTTTGGTCGCCCGCGCACGGTGGTCATTTTCGCTACGGTCGCAAATTTGCCGTTCGCGGGATCGTATAGTTCAGCGGAGTCGGTGCAGCCGTGGCCCACCCATCCCCCGACAATCAAAACCTTGCCGGAGTGCAGCAGGACGGCGGCGGCCCCCACGCGAGCCACAGCCATTTCGCCCGTGGCTTGAAATTTGCCGTTCGCGGGATCGTACAATTCGGCTGAACGATAGAAATCCTGATTGCGGCGCATGCCTCCGGCGATGAGCACTTTGCCATCCGGCAATAGTGTTGCGGTGTGTCCGGAGCGCGGTTCGAGCATGGGCGATGCCGGGCTGACATACCCAGTCGGCGACGCGCCCGCACGCACGGCGCTGCGCGTGAGGTAAGAAGTCGTTGTAAGAAGAAAGCTGGCGGCGGCCAGCGGGATGACTAAGAGGCGAGAGCGGAGCATAAGACCCTCCCTGACGCATCAGACGGTTCCGAAAACCTGAAGTTAGCGGGCGACCCCTTGCATCTCAGTTCTAAAATGCGCTGACGGCCTCCGCGACTGTGGGAAACAAGGGAACAAGTTTGCCGACGTTGGTGGTTTGCAAAATATCTTCCACGATTCCGGTGGCGCCAGCCACGTGCAACTGGCCATCTTCCTTTGTGACTTTGCCCTCGCATACCACGAGGATCCCGACACCCGTGCTGTCGAGCATGGTGATTCCGGTGATATCCAAAATAATCTTTTTTACGTTTTCGCGAAGGAGCTCCGCAACCTGTAGTTCCACGTCGCGCGAATTGTTGCCTAAAATAATGCGCCCAGTCATTTCCAGGACGGTAACATCCGGCGGAATCTGCTTGCGCTCTATGGTTAGTATCACGCCGCACCTCGATGCTTCGCGAATGTGCCGGCGCTGTTGCGTGCGAATTGGAGGTCGGGGGTCCAGCGCGGCGATGAGGGATTCTACTCCACGGAGTCATGTGGCGGAATGAAAATACAAGGGCAGGGCCTGTAAGCAAGACGCGAGCAACGCCGGGCGGCTGCGGCTGTCATCCGCCGTGCCTGTAGTACCTAAACTCGCGCAACCTGGAATGGTCGACCATTTGCGAGGCCCCTGAAAATGAGCAGCTGCCCGGTGTGCCAGTGCGAATTCGCTCGCTTGACATCGACCCGCCGGTATCTTCACTATCTCGGAGTCCACAAACGGCACAGCGTCGCGCCGTAAAGGTTCGAGGTTCATCCACATGCCGGGAATCACCACACTTTTTTGGGATATTGGCGGAGTCGTGCTTACCAACGGATGGGATCGTCATGCCCGCCGCCACGCCGCCACGGAATTTAATCTGGACTGGGAAGAGTTTCAGGATCGCCACGACTTGGCGTTCCCGGCATTCGACGCCGGCAACACCTCTCTGAACGAGTACCTGGATCGCACGCTGTTTTATCGCCACCGGGAATTCACCCGTGAGCAGTTCACCGCCTTCATGTTCGCGCAGTCCAAGGAATACCCCGAGTCTCGGGCCATCCTTCGCGCGGCGGCGCGCTCTGGCAAATATTTTGTGGGCGCCATCAACAACGAGCCGCTGGAACTGAATCAATACCGCATCGAGACTTTCAATCTTCGGGAAGACTTTCAGGTTTTCTTCAGTTCCTGCTATGTGCATTCACGGAAACCGGAAGAGCTGATTTTTCGCGTGGCCCTGGCGGTGACCCAGCGCCCCGCCGCGCAGTGTGTGTTTATTGACGACCGGGCGATGAATCTCGAAAGTCCGCGCCGCCTGGGCATGCCGGTCATTCACTTCCAAAATGCCGAGCAACTCCGGGCCGAGCTGAAAACCCACGGTGTTGAGGTATAGTTCCCGGGCCAGCGCGGCACGCAAAACCCGCGGGAGCAAGAGCCGGCAGTGGTATTGAATCGTTTAAATGTTGCATAATGGGAGGGATTTCATGGCCGCACCAAACCAACAATCCGGATACGGCAACGTGGTCGAACCCTGCACAGTAGTTCTTTTCGGCGCGTCCGGAGACCTTGCTAAGCGGAAAGTTATTCCGGCCATGTTTGACCTGGCGCAACACAAAGCCCTTGGGGCGCGCTACGCCATCATCGGATTTTCCCGCACGGCCATGACCGACGAGAGTTTCCGCTCCACCATTGGCGAAGCGGCGAAAACCATTTCCGAAGTTGGCCCTATCGATCCGCAGCAGTGGAGCGAGTTCGCCGCGAACCTCTATTACAGCCCCGGCGATTACGGTAAGCCCGAATCGTACGAGGCGTTGGCGAAGCGCCTGAAGGAAATTTCCGAAGCCAAGCAGCTCGGCGGAAATATCCTCTTCTACATTTCCACTCCGCCGGAAGTGTATCGCGATATCGTGGAACAAATCGGCAAGGCGGGACTCAACAAACCGGCATCACCCGATTCCTGGGTACGCATCATCATCGAAAAGCCTTTCGGGCGCGATCTGGCTTCCGCCGAAGATCTCAACAGCAAAGTGTTGAGTGTGTTCGATGAAAAACAGGTCTACCGCATTGATCACTATCTCGGCAAAGACACGGTGCAAAATCTTTTGGTGTTGCGCTTTGGCAATGGCATTTTCGAACCGCTCTGGAACCGCAACTACGTCGATCACGTGCAAATCACCGCCGGCGAAACGCTCGGTGTGGAGCGACGCGGCGGCTTCTATGAGACTACCGGTGCGCTGCGCGACATGATTCAGAGCCACGTCTTGCAGCTGACGGCGCTGGTGGCGGTCGAGCCGCCCGCTTCCTTTGATGCCGTTTCCGTGCGCAATGAAAAATTGAAAGTCTTGCAATCCATTCGGCCGTTCAATCCGGAGCTAATGGCGCAATCCGTGGTGCGCGGACAATATGCGGCGGGGAAAATCGGAGACAAGGACGTTCCCGGCTACCGGCAGGAGCAGGGTGTCGATTCGCATTCGCGCACGGAAACGTTCGTCGCCGCAAAAGTGGAGATCGACAATTGGCGCTGGGCTGGTGTGCCGTTTTACCTGCGCACCGGAAAGCGCCTCGCCAAGCGCAGCACGGAGATCGTCATTCAGTTTCGCTCTGCGCCGCACATGGTTTTCCGCAACAAGGGCATCGAGCCGAATCGTCTGGTGCTCAACATTCAGCCCGACGAGGGAATTTCGGTCTCTTTCGGTGCCAAGCGACCTGGAACGGAAATGAATATTGGCAACGTCACCATGAAGTTCAGCTATGAAGAAGGATTTGGCAAAGCTACGCGCCCGGCGTACGCCACGCTTTTGAACGACTGCGTGCGTGGAGACGCCACGCTGTTTGATAGCGGTGACAACGTGGAAGCAGCATGGTCGCTGGTCGATCCAATTCTCGATGTGTGGAACGCTACGAAGAGCGCGGTCGTCCCGCAATATGCCGCGGGCAGCTGGGGGCCGGCGGAATCCGATGCTTTGATCGAGCGCGACGGAAGGCACTGGCACAATCCGCGCTAAAACACACCACGCCCGCGAAGCGCGGTGAGCGAGAAGAAAGTGCGCGGCAGCGGGGCACGAAGCAAAAACCTGGGGGCCATGGTGATTCTTGCAGGCGATGTCGGCGGAACAAAATGCAACCTCGCGCTTTTTACGGAGAAAAGCGGCAAACTCACGCCCGTTTTCAGCCAGCGTTTCGCCAGCAAGGAATTTGCGCAGTTCGATCTGATCGTTAAGGAATTTGCGCGCCTCGCGGCCCCGCATATCGGCGGCGAGAAAATCCGCGCCGCAGGATTCGGCATTGCCGGGCCGGTTATCAACGGGCAAGTGCGCGCAACCAACCTTCCGTGGATCGTCGAAGCCGCGCATCTCAAAAACGAATTCAAAGTTGCGCATATCGAATTGATGAATGATCTGGGCGCGTGGGGCCACAGCCTGCAACACCTTGCGCCGGAAGATTTTTGTGTCTTAAACGTTGGAAAACCCGAACCGGGCGGGACTCGCGCGTTGTTAGCAGCGGGCACGGGTCTGGGCGAGGCCATCCTGGTATGGAACAAGGGGCGGTATTACGTGGTGCCTTCCGAAGGCGGGCACTCTGATTTTGCACCGCACTCCGAGCAGCAGATTGAGTTGTTGCGTTTTATGCGCCGCCGCTACCCGCAAGTGAGCTGGGAATTGATTCTTTCGGGGCGCGGCTTCCGCACCATTCACGAATTTCTTGCGCCGAACATCAAGCATGCCGCGTTCGAAGATCCCGATGCCGATCCGGCTCCGGAAATTACCCGCAACGGCCTGAATAAATCCTGCCGGACGTGTTCGGATACGCTGGACCTGTGGACCGCCATATACGGAGCGGAGGCGGGAAACTTGGCGTTGAAGGTGCTGGCTCTCGGCGGGGTGTACGTGGCGGGCGGTATCGCGGTGAAAATTCTCGAAAAAATTAAAGATGGCGCGTTTTCCGCCGCGTTCAAAGATAAGTGGCATTTCGAGGGTTTGCTGAGCAACATCCCGGTGTCCGTAGTGCTGAATGAAACTGCTCCGTTGCTGGGCGCCGCGTACGAAGCGCTCGCGGCATTGGGGAAATAGCAGGCACGTTTCGTTGAGTTGCCATGCCCCGGCTTGGTGGTGTGGCTTCGTACCCATCTTCGAAACTTGTTTCCCGCATGGAAAGTCTTGTGCTGTGATGGACTCCGCGCCAAGGAAAAATTGTTACGCTCTCTCGCATGACTTTGTTCGAGGGCCTTTTCGAAGAGTGGAAGCCGATCTCGCGTATCGCAGGAATCGCCTGGCTGGCCTGTTACTTTATTTTTTTACTATACGCCTTCGCGAACCGCCCGCACTTTCTGTTCGTCGATTTCGTCAACCTGATCATTCATGAAGGCGGACATTTCTTCTTCAGCTGGTTCGGCGAAACCATCATGATTCTGGGCGGCACGCTGGGTGAACTGTTGGTTCCGCTGCTGTGTGGCCTGTATTTTTTTTGGCATCGTGAAGTTACCGCCACCGCCTTCTGCAGTTTCTGGTTTTTCGAGAATTTTCTTTATATTGGCACGTACATGGCTGATGCTCGTGCGCAGGACCTGCCGCTGGTTGGCGGCGGCGAGCACGATTGGGGCACGCTATTTGGTCAGTGGGGCTGCCTGATGCAGGACCAGAACATCGGCGCTGTTACACGCGTCCTTGGCTGGACCGGAATGCTGGCGACCATGATCTGGCTGGCGTGGCGCACGTGGCAGGACAGCCGTCCACAGCTGCACTATCTTCGCGAACACTCCTGACCGCTGGATGGCGAAGGCAATCTCTGCCGCCGCCGCAAACCACAGCCATACCTGTTAACCTTAGCGATCTTTGGTAAACTACGTCCGTAAACCACCTCGCATGGAATCGGCAATGAGCGAGCACGGCGTTCGCGCGGCGCAGACGACTGCAGGCCGAAGGAGAAACACATGAGTAGCGCGGTTCTTTCAACAGCACCAGAATTGCAGAATTATGTGAACGGAGAATGGCGGCGCTCCAGTGCCACGGAATTTGTGGACGTCACCAATCCCGCAACGATGGAGGTGCTGGCGCGCACGCCCATTTCGACCTCCGCGGACGTTGATGCCGCGGTACGAGCCGCTGCGGATGCGTTTCCTGCGTGGCGCAGAACTCCTCCCGGCGAACGCATCCAGTATCTTTTCAAACTAAAAAATCTTCTTGAAGAACACATCGACGAACTCGCGACCATCACCACGCGCGAAAACGGAAAAACGTTTGGCGAAGCGAAGGCGGAAATGCGGCGCGGCATCGAAAACGTGGAAGTGGCGTGCGGCATTCCGATGATGATGCAGGGCCACGTGCTCGAAGA
Source organism: uncultured Acidobacteriota bacterium (assembly GCA_963838265.1). Classification (GTDB taxonomy): domain Bacteria; phylum Acidobacteriota; class Terriglobia; order Acidiferrales; family UBA7541; genus Acidiferrum. Next base: position 21,835 of record CAWIQN010000008.1, on the reverse strand, counting down.
TGTGACTCCAGGCGTGGATGAGATGCAGATTCGCCAGCCGCTGGGCGTGGTCGCGGCAATTGTGCCGTTCAATTTTCCAGCGATGATTTCGTTCTGGTTTTTGCCGTACGCCATCGCGTGCGGCAATACTTTCGTGCTGAAACCTTCGGAGCGCGTGCCGCTGACCATGCATCGCGCCATAGAATTGCTCGAGAAAACTGGCCTGCCCAAGGGCGTCGTGAATATCGTGAACGGCGGAAAAGATGTGGTGAACGCGCTGTGCGACCATCCGGATGTGCGCGCCATCAGTTTTGTGGGCTCGACGCCGGTGGCCAAACACGTGTACACGCGCGCGGCGGCCAGCGGGAAGCGCATGCAATGCCAAGGCGGCGCGAAAAATCACGTGGTTGTGTTGCCCGATGCGGATATGGATTTAGCGAAACAGATTATCAGCGACAGCGCGTTCGGTTGCGCGGGGCAACGCTGCCTGGCGGTTTCCGTGGCGGTCACCGTCGGTGAAGCGCAGAAGACTTTTCGTGATGCGATTACTCAAGCGGCCTCCGCGATTCGCGTGGGCAACGGCATGGATAACGGCGTTCAGATGGGCCCAGTAATTTCCGGGCAGAGCAAGCAACGCATTGAAGGAATGATTTCCGCGGGAGTTAAGGAAGGAGCGAAAGCTTTGCTGGACGGGCGAAACACCAAGATTGGTGGCTATGAATCGGGAAGTTTTTTGACGCCAACCGTGCTGGACGGTCTGCCGCTCGACAGTCAACTGGCGCACACAGAAATTTTCGGGCCGGTGCTGAGCTTGATCCACGCGGATTCGATTGACGAGGGCATCGAGTTTTTGCGGCGCAGCCCATATGGCAATCAAGCTTCGCTATTCACCACCAGCGGAGCGGCTGCGCGCAAATTTCGCTACGAAGCGCCCGCGGGGAATATCGGCATCAACATCGGGGTGGCCGCGCCGATGGCGTATTTTCCGTTCAGCGGATGGAAGGAAAGTTTCTTCGGAATTCTGCATGGGCAAGGGCGAGACGCCGTGGAGTTTTACACGGAATCGAAAATTGTGGTGGAGCGCTGGTCGCGGCAGGAAACCCGCAAGTTTTAGTTTTTGGAGTGTGGCGGCTTGACGCCGCTCTCGCAGCGGGAGCAATTGCGCAAGATTCAGTTGCACTGTGGCAATCACTGAGTCGATTTTCATTAACGCGGCATCGTACATTTGGCATGCATCTGAGCCATGCTTGCGCCGAAAAAGCGGCGTCAAGCCGCCGCACTTCAAATCGATTGTGCTTATGATCAGCAAACCGTTGCACCTGGATGTGAACGCGCAGATCGAATGCGCGCAGACGCTGGCGTCGCGTTTCTATACCGACCCGGCGATTCTGACGATTGAGCGCGAGCGGGTTTTTCAGCGGACCTGGCAATTGGTGGGCACTCTGAGCCAGGTGTGCGGTGAAGTGAATGGAGCGAAGCGCACGATTGCCGATCCGGAAAGCTACTTCACGGCGGAAGTGGCCGGCGAACCGATTATCGTGGTGCGCGACAAGCAGGGCACGCTGCGCGCGTTCAGCAACGTGTGCCGCCACCGCGCGGGACCGATTGCGCTAGGCAGCGGCTGCAAAAATGTGTTGCGGTGCCAGTATCACGGTTGGACCTATACCTTGGATGGAAAATTGATTGGCACGCCAGACGTGGAGGGCGTGGAGTTTTTCGATCGCAGCACCATGGGTATGGTGCCGCTGCGCGCAGAAACCTGGGAGCAGTTTATTTTTGTGAATTTCGACGCGGCGGCGCCAGCACTGGGCGAATTTATGGGCCAGATTGCGCAGCAAGCCGCGGGATTTGAGTTTGCCGGACTCGAATTCGCCGAGCGGCGCGACTACGTTATCGATTGCAACTGGAAGGTGTATGTCGACAATTATTTGGAGGGCTATCACATTCCGATTGCCCATCCCGGGCTGATGAAAGAGATCGACTACGCGAACTATCGCACGGATACGTTTCGCTATCATTCGCAACAGTTCGCGCCGATTCGCGCGATGAGATCGGGCGACGCTGGCGAGCGATCTTACGCGCCGGGAAGCGGACTGCGAGAGGCGCTATACTTCTGGATTTTTCCCAACCTGATGCTGAATATTTATCCGGACAATATTTCGACGAATTTGATCGTGCCGCTTTCGCAGGACAAGACACTAACGATTTTCGAGTGGTTTTTCCACGACGCGAAATCGCCGCAAAATCAGGAACGGGTTGCGCGGGCCATCGCATTCAGCGACGAAGTGCAGCAGGAAGACATCGTACTGTGCAGCAACGTGCAAAAGGGTTTGCACTCCGCGACCTACGACCGAGGACGATATTCCGTGAAGCGCGAGAACGGCGTGCACCACTTTCATATGCTGCTCGGCGAATTTCTGGGGCAGGTGTGAAAACTGACGAGTAGGCAGCGGCGAGTGGGGAACTAGACGCAATTCGGTTGGCGGCGCGCGAGATGCGCCAGCTGAATTCAGTGCTTGATCTTGAGTACTTTTCTGAGCGCGAGATGCGAAGAGCGCCAGTTTAGGTGCTCCTGCCCAGGTAACTCGGCGGAGTCGAGTTTGTGGATCGCGGCGCCGAGGAGGTCGTGCAGGCGGCGCAAGGCTTGCGCATCGATGGCCACACTGACCGGGCCGACCGTAACGTGCAGCGTGCCGCAGTCGCATTCGGCGACACAACCGAAGTTTTCCTGAACCGCAAGCAAGCCTGTCTTCTCACACATTAGGCTGGACTCCTGAGGGACGTTTTTGCAGGCGTCTTGTTGCAAACGATTAACAACTGTCAATATACGACAAGAATAGTCCGATATCAAGAGTGATTCGCTTAACGACGCGTTTTGTGCGTAAACGACTGGTCTTGGAAGGGCTAGCGGCAGAGCTTGGGTTTAGCCGCACGGATTGGCTACCGTGAAATGAAAATGAAAAAGCCAGTAAGAAACTCACACGGGCCTCTTCTTTGAGTTTGATAGCAACCGCCCAAGCGTCACTGAGCCACGGCAGACGCCTCGAGTTTTCTGTTAGTGCGCAGGTGCTGGAGCTGGGGTCGCCGGGGCTGGGGCGTTGTTGAAATTGAAATTTACTTTGGGGGCGCTGCGGGCGCCTTCGTCGGCTTTGAAGTAGGCGTCGTTGTGAGCGAAGCCGGACAGGCTGGCAACCAGGGAGTTGGGAAAAGTGGCGATGTAAGAGTTGTAGTCCAGAACGACGTCATTGTATCGGCGGCGTTCGATGGCGATGCGATTTTCTGTTCCCGCCAATTCATCCTGAAGGCGGAGAAAATTTTCGTTAGATTTCAGCTGGGGATAATTCTCGACTACCACGAGCAGGCGGCTTAGGGCGGAGTCGAGTTGGCCGTTGGCGGCGATTTTGTCGGACGGCGTTTTGGCGCCGATGAGAGCTGCGCGGGCCTTGGCGATGTCCCCGAAGACGATTTGTTCCTGCGTGGCGTAGCCTTTTACGGTTTCAACGAGATTGGGGATGAGGTCGGCGCGGCGCTGGAGGACGACGTCAACTTGCGCCCAGGCGGCGTCGATGGCTACGTGCTTGACGGCGATTTGGTTGCGGCGAGAGATGAACGAGCCGCCGATAAGTACCGCGATCAGGATCAGTATGGCCAGGATTGCGAGTGCGATTTTCATGAGTTCCTCAGAGTAGCGCTGGGTAAAGATAGCTTAACATGCGGGCATTTTGCCGAAATTTTTGTGAGCAGCCGAGGCCCTCGACTTCGTGGCACTCGGACCGTGCTCCGAAACGGTTGCGGAATAACACGGCCACAGCGCTTAATTCACCTGGCGACGCGCTGCCATTCGTGTTTGGGAACTAGACGGTCAAGGGCTGTGACGACCTTTTCGATGGCTTGCAGATATGCGCCGTAGATGGCGAGGATGTCGTGGTTGGATTGCGGTGATTCGCGGACGTGCAGAGCTGCGCTTAGGGCTTGGGCGTCAGAGCTCGTCACGGCGGCGGTACGTGAGATTACTTCAGCGCGGCTGGCCGGTGGCGTTTCATCAAAGGCGATCAGAACGTGGCGAAACAGCGTGATCACGCTGGAAGTGGATTTGATCAGCACCATAGTTAGCTCGCTGGGCCGATCGGCCGCCAATAAGAAGTGCTGGCGGAGTTTTAACAGCGTGGTACGGAGTTCGTGTTCCAGTTCCACGCGATGGAGGTTCATGGGAACGTTGATGGCGGCGACGGGATCTTTGCCGTAGAGGACGCGGTGAGCGTCGCGAATGTCGAGTAGCTCGATGGCGAATACGTCGGAGGAACGCGCGAGCTCTTCTTCGGTGAAGAAGAGCGGCGCGGGTTCGCGCTGCTCGGTGATCCACCATTGCACTGCCGGAGCAACCCGGCGAAGATCTGCGGCGGCCAAAGAGCCCAGGATTACCAGGACATTTAGATCGGAATGTTGCTCGTGGAAATCACCACGGGCGGCGGAGCCGTAGAGGACTACGGAGTGGAGATTTTTGGCGGCGAGTTCCTTTAGGCGGTTGACCAGTTCGGTGAGCTTGGAATCGGTGGATAGCATTTTTTGCTCCTGCTTGCTTGATTGTTCCTGGTTCGCGTTCTCGGTTTTCCAGTCTGGCTGCAGCCCACATCCGGGAGATAGGATTTACATCTTGCCGAGATGGGGCGCAACATGTTGCGCCCCTACAAAGTCAAAGGCCCTCGCTCAAGCGGCGTGGCCGGTCTACGGCTGGCGCGGTTACCAACTGCCAGAGGCGCCGCCGCCGCCGCTGCTGCCGCCGCCGAAGCCTCCGAATCCGCCACCGCCGGAATAGCCACCACCGCCGCCACCAAAACCGCCCCCGCCGCCGCGATAGTTGCCGTCGCCACTGTTCATCAGCATGCCGAGCAGGAACCAGAGCCAACCGCTACCGCCGCCTCCGCCTCCGCGAGAGGCCAGGATGACGAGGACCACAATCACCAGAAAGATCCAGATGCCGATCGCTCCGCCGGAATCGCGCTGCGGTCGAGCAGTACGGATCGGCGAGGAAAGAGACAAGGTCACGCCGCTATCGTCAGCGATGTATTTGGCAAGTTGCCAAGCTGCGGTTTGAATGGCGCCGTTGTAGTTGCCGGAGCGGAGGAAAGGGACCATGGCGCGGCCAACGTCACCGGCGCGAGCGTCATTTATCACCGGTTCGAGTCCGTAGCCGACTTCGATGCGATATTTGCGCTCGTCCGGGGAGACGAGGAGAAGGACGCCGCGGTCGTCTTTTTTGGGGCCAACACCGAGATGTTTGTACAGATCGGCGGCGTAGTCTTCGACGGAGCGGCCCTCGAAGGAGTGCACCGTGACGATGGCCATCTGCGCGCCCGTTTTCTGCTGGAGTTCGGTACACAGGGCGGTGAGAGTGGATTTCGCGTTGGGATCGAGAACCCCGGCTAGATCGATGACGTAGCCGCTGGGAGCGATCTTGGTGAGGTCTTCCGCGCGCGACCCCGGGGAGCACAAAATACTGAGCGAAGCGAGGAGTAGTAAGAGGGCGGCGCTGAATTTTGAATAAGGATGGGACATTTTTGGCGAGAGGCGGATGCTGGTTGCTCATCGACTATAGGACCTTGTGTGGGGAGGTGTAAAGGCCGCAAATCCGCTCCGAGGCACGGCGAAGACGAGCGAGGTTGACTGACGGAGAAACTAAGGGCGGAGGCAGCCTGTTCGTACGGACAGGTAATGGAAAGGCACGAAGGGACAGGCCTGAGGGTGAAATTAGTACCAAGAGTACTAATACTAGCAAGCAGAGGTTCAATATGGAACTCTGCTTCGCCAAGACACTATATACCTGCCCAAACTGTGAGAGCAGCATGATCCGCCGTTCGATGCGCCGGGGTTTTGTGGAACGCGTATTTCTGCGCCTGACGCTGGTATGGCCCTATCGGTGCGATGATTGTGATTTGCGGTTTTGGGGCTTTCAGCGACAAGTGCCTGCGCAGCGAGATTCGCGTGCTCTAAGAGCAGTGTAACTATATCAATCGATGAGCTTTACTGAATTTCTTAACTACTCTGGATTTTCGACTTGGTCAGCTCCTGCATCCGGACTTTTCGCACCTCTCCCACTATTTCAACGACACCGTGTTCAGCTCGAGGGCTAAGACTTGTTAACATAATCCTACGAGCGCCGTCTGTTCGTGTGCCCCGCGGCGGGAACTCCGGCCGTTCCATGGATGCAAAGAACTGGACAATCTGTGCGGAAGAGTGAGCTGCTGAAGTGGCGGAATGTGAGTATAGTGTGATGCTCAAAGTTCTGTGGGGCGTTCTGGCCGACGAAGCGGCACGTGATGGGTTCGTCGGCTGATTAGTTGTGCTGGCGAGTTTTAGTGGCACTACTCTGGGGAGCGAGGGACAAGATGGCGCGACATGTCCGGTGTGCATTGATTCAGGCGCGAACCGCCGAGCCGGCGGAAAGTCCGCTGGAGAAGATCAAGCAGGTGATGATCGACAAGCACGTGGCGATGATCCGGCAAGCGGCGATGGCGGGCGCGCAAATCGTGTGTTTGCAGGAGATTTTTTACGGACCCTATTTTTGCGCGGAGCAATCGACGCGCTGGTATGACTTCACCGAGCGGGTACCGGACGGTCCAACCACACATGTGATGTGCAAACTGGCCGCTCAGACGCACGTGGCGCTGGTCGTGCCCGTGTATGAAATTGATGGCGACGGAATTTACTACAATACGGCGGCGGTGATCGACGACAGCGGAAAGTATCTGGGGAAATATCGCAAGACGCATATTCCGCACGTGGCGCCGGGGTTCTGGGAGAAGTTTTATTTTCGGCCGGGGAATTTGGGCTATCCGGTTTTTGATTTGGGATTCGCGAAAATTGGCGTGTATATCTGCTACGACCGGCATTTCCCGGAAGGTGCCCGGGCACTGGGGTTGAATGGTGCGGAGATTGTATTTAATCCTTCGGCGACCGTTGCGGGGCTGAGCGAATATTTGTGGAAGCTGGAGCAGCCGGCGCACGCGGCAGCCAACGGATATTTTATTGCGGCGATTAATCGCGTGGGCACCGAGGCGCCTTGGAATATAGGCGAGTTCTATGGATCGAGCTACTTTTGCGATCCGCGCGGGCATATTTTTTCGCAGGCGGCGCGTGACAAAGATGAGGTATTGGTGGCGGACCTGGATCTAGAGATGATCTCGCAGGTACGTAAGACCTGGCAGTTTTTCCGAGACCGCCGTCCGGACATGTATGGAGATTTGGTGAAGCCGTGAGTCTTTTCGACCGCTAGAGAAGGTATTGTTGAACGGCGGTTCCCGTTCTCGAGGAGCGCGAAGTGGCCTTGTCTGATGGTCATGCGGGAAGCAACGAGACGAGCCTCCGTGCGCGAGCGGAGCTTGCCGAACGGTTCGCGGAAGTTCATCCGCCTCTCGGCGCGGTGGCCGCGGTGGCGGAGGCAAATCGTTGCTTGTATTGTTTTGATGCGCCATGTGCCGCGGCTTGCCCCACACATATTGACGTACCTCGGTTTATCAAGAAAATTTCACAGGACAATTTACGTGGGTCGGCGCTGACCATTCTGGACGCCAATATCTTGGGGGCCAGCTGCGCGCGGGTGTGTCCGGTGGAAGTATTATGTGAAGGCGCGTGTGTCTTTCACCGGTATAACAAGGAGCCGATTCAAATTGGATTGTTGCAACGGCATGCTATGGATGCATTTTTCCGCAACGGCGCGGTACTGCCCAGGAACTCGGCAACGGAGCACTCCGGCCGCGTGGCTTGTATCGGGGCGGGGCCGGCATCATTGGCGTGCGCCGCGGAATTGCGGCTGCGCGGCTACGCGGTGAAGATTTTTGAGCGGAGTCAGCTGCCCGGTGGTTTGAATACACACGGGGTGGCGGAATATAAGTTGCGGGCCCAGGACAGCCTGCGCGAGATCGAAATGATCCGCGCACTGGGTGTGGAGTTTGCTTTTGGCGTAGAGATTGTAGGGGAAGCGGGGCTGGCGCCACTGGAAAAGGAACACGATATTATTTTTATCGGCGTGGGGCTTGGCGACATGCGCCGATTATCCATTTCCGGCGAGCAGCTCGCGGATGTGCGCAATGCGCTGGAATTTATTGCTGGCTACAAAACGGGCGGGAAACTACGCGTGGGGCGGCGAGTGGTTGTAGTCGGTGCGGGGAACACCGCGATCGATGCGGCGCGCGCGGCGAAACGATTGGGCGCGGAAGAAGTGCATCTGTTGTACCGGCGAGGTTCGCGGCAGATGGCGGCGTTCGAGTTTGAATATGAAGATGCCAAGCGCGAGGGCGTGCTTTTTCATTGGCATACGCAACCGACGGTGATTCATGCGACGGAGTCCGGGGAGGGAATTGCTGCCTTGGAGTGTCGGCGCGTGAAAGAAAATGAGAGCGGATCGAGCGCGATGGAATTTGTGACCGGGTCGGCGTTTCGTATTCCTTGCGACATGGTGATCACCGCCATTGGGCAATCACCGCTGCTGGAATTGCTGAAAAGTCTGCGCGGCGTAAAGCTTGAGAACGGTCGGGTGGCCGTGGAGCGCGCCACTGGCCGTACCGCCAACGCCAAATATTTTGCCGGCGGCGACTGCGTGAATGGTGGGCGCGAGGTGGTGGACGCCGTTGCCGATGGCAAACGCGCGGCGGTGGCGATTGCCAGGGTGCTGGAGGAGGCGCATGTCCAAACCTAAAGTTGCGCCGGATCTTTCCGTAATGTTCGCCGGGAAAATTTATTCCCCCAATCCGTTTTGGCTGGCTTCGGCGCCGCCAACGAACTGCGGCGAACAGGTGATGCGTGCGTTCGATGCCGGGTGGGGCGGCGCGGTTTGGAAAACTTTGGGCGAGCCGATCACAAATGTGTCTTCGCGGTATTCGTCGGTGGACTGGAACGGCCAGCGCATGATGGGGCTCAACAATATTGAGCTGATCACCGATCGTCCGCTGGATGTGAATTTGCGCGAGATCAGTCAGGTCAAAAAGCGCTATCCGCGGCACGCCGTGATTGTTTCCCTGATGGTGGAATCGAAGCGCGAAGCCTGGCACACCATCGTGCAACAAGCGGAAGACGCGGGGGCGGACGGCCTGGAGCTTAATTTTGGATGTCCGCACGGTATGAGCGAGCGCGGGATGGGAAGCGCGGTGGGCCAAGTGCCGGAGTATGCGGAGATGATCACCGCGTGGGTGAAGGAAAAAGCGCGGACTCCGGTGCTGGTGAAGTTGACGCCGAATATTACCGATATTCGGACCGTGGCTCGGGCGGCAAAACGCGGAGGGGCGGACGGGCTCTCGGCGATCAATACCATCAATTCGATTACGGGAATTGATTTGGACACTTTGGTGCCGCGGCCGAACGTGGATGGAAAGTCTTCGCACGGTGGTTATTGCGGGCCGGCGGTGAAGCCGATCGCGCTAAACATGGTGCAGCAAGTACAGAGCGACGCGGAGTCGTGCTTGCCGCTTTCCGGCATTGGTGGAATTTCCGATTGGCGCGATGCGGCGGAATTCTTTCTGCTGGGCTGCGGAACGGTGCAAGTTTGTACCGCGGCGATGCGGTACGGCTACCGCATCGTTGAAGATATGACCGATGGGCTAGCCAATTGGATGGCGGAGAAGGGCTTTGCGAATATTGCGGCGCTCCAGGGATTGAGTCTGGCGAATGTGAAGGAATGGAAAAACCTGAATCTTAACTACAAAGTAGTCGCGCGGATTCACGAGGAAAAATGTATTGGGTGCGAATTGTGCTACACGGCGTGCTGGGATGGCGCGCATCAGTGCATTCATCTGGATCGCGTTAGCGGGAGTGGGAATGGCCACACGACGCCCGCGAGTTACGAAGCGCGGAGTCGCCAGGCCATTGCGGTTACACCGATTCCGAAGCTGGATGGCGGCGCGAACCAACAAACCGGCGCGGCGCCGCGCGCTACACCTCATTTGCCAATAACGCCGATGTCGCGCATCCCGCGCGTGGATGAATCCGAGTGTGTTGGTTGCAATCTTTGCATGCTCGTATGTCCAGTAGAGAATTGCATCACCATGGAGCGAATCGACAATGGCTTGCCGTCGCAGTCGTGGGAGCAGCGGTCGGCCCTGGGAATTCCGGTGAAGGTACAACACTAATGGGACTGTTGATCAAGAATGGCACGGTGGTGACCGCGGAGAAGACTTTTGCCGCTGATATTTTGCTTGAAGGCGCGAGCATCAAGGAAATCCGTGCCGGCATTCCCGCGGCGGATGGACAAAAAGTGCTGGACGCTTCCGGAATGCTGTTGCTGCCCGGCGGCATTGATCCGCACACGCATCTGGACATGCCGTTTGGCGGGACGACGTCCAGCGATGATTTTGAAACCGGCACGCGGGCCGCGGCGATCGGCGGAACCACCACCATCGTCGATTTTGCGATTCAGGCGCGTGGGACGAAGATGCGCAATGCGCTGGATACCTGGTGGAAAAAAGCCGAAAACAAAGCGTGTATCGACTATGGTTTACACATGATCGTCACCGATTTGGGCGAAGCCGGACTCGAGGATATGGACGACATGGTGCGCGAAGGCGTGGCCAGCTTCAAGCTGTTCATGGCTTATCCCGCCGTGCTGCAGGTGGATGACGCCACGATTTTCCGGGCCCTGAAGCAGACGGCGAAAAATGGCGCGTTAATTTGCATGCATGCGGAAAATGGTGGCGTGATCGATGTGATCGTGCAGCAGGCGCTCGCGGAGGGCAAGACCGCTCCGGTGTATCACGCCTTGACGCGGCCCACGATGGCGGAAGCGGAAGCCGTGCATCGCGCGATTGCCCTGTCAGAGATTGCTGGTGCGCCGGTTTATATCGTGCATCTTTCGTCGGAAGACGCTTTGAATGAGGTGCGCGAAGCGCGAAGCCGTGGAATACCGGCGTTTGCGGAAACTTGTCCACAGTATCTGCTGCTTTCCATTGACGAGATGAAGCGTCCGGGATTTGAAGGTGCCAAGTACGTGTTTACGCCGCCGCTGCGGGAAAAGGAAAATCTGCCGAAGTTGTGGGACGGTTTGCAGCAAGACAATCTTCAGGTGGTTTCAACGGATCATTGCCCGTTTTGTTTTGAGGATCAGAAAATTCTTGGCAAAGATGATTTCACCAAGATTCCTAACGGCGGTCCGGGAATCGAGAATCGCCTGCAGCTGATGCATCACCACGGCGTGAACGCCGGGAAGATTTCGCTGAATCGTTTCGTTGAAATTGTTGCCACGGCGCCGGCGAAGATTTTTGGCATGTATCCCAAGAAGGGCACGCTGGCGGTGGGCAGCGATGCGGATATCGTGGTTTGGGATCCACAAGCGGCGCATCTGATCAGCGCGAAGACCCACAACATGCGCGTGGACTATTCCATGTTTGAAGGGTTTCAAGTGCGCGGGAATGCCCGGCAAGTATTTTCGCGTGGCGAGCTGATTGTGGAGCATGGAAAATTTCTCGGACGCGCCGGCCGCGGAGAATATTTGCGGCGCACCGCGCACGGCGGTGCCTGGGCGTGAGCGTCGCTCCAGTCCTAAGAGATACCAGCCTTTACAACGAGGATCTAGCCCCGATTCCGGTGCAACGGCGCACCTGGGGAACCTACAACTATGCTTCGTTGTGGGTCGCCATGAGTGTCTGTATCCCTACGTACATGATGGCCTCCGGATTGATCGCCGGCGGCATGAGCTGGAAACAGGCCATCGCCACCATTTTGCTGGGCAATCTAATCGTGCTCATTCCCATGATTTTGAACGCGCACGCCGGCGCGAAATATGGCATTCCATTCCCGGTTTACGCGCGCGCTTCGTTTGGCGTTAGCGGCGCGAACGTGCCCGCCGTCCTGCGCGCGATCGTGGCCTGCGGTTGGTTTGGCATTCAAACATGGATTGGCGGGCAGGCCATCTACGCCATGCTGCAGGTGTTGTGGCCGGCGGGCGCCGGGCAGCCGGGAATCGCGTGGACCTGTTTTTTCGCGTTCTGGGCGCTGAACATGCTGGTGGTGTGGCGAGGAATTGCCACCATTAAATTTCTCGAAGGCATCGGCGCGCCGTTCATGCTGGGGATCGGATTATTGCTTCTGTGGTGGATCGCCGGAAAGGCTGGCGGGCTCGGGCCAGTATTGAATACGCCGAGCAAATTTCAGACCACACGAGACTTCTTGCGATTTTTTGTTCCTTCACTCACCGGGATGGTGGGCTTTTGGTCCACGGTCGCATTGAATATTCCGGATTTTACGCGCTACGCGAAATCGCAACGCGCGCAGATGGTTGGTCAAGCGCTGGGATTGCCGACCGCCATGACGCTGTATGCATTCATCGGCGTGGCCGTGACTTCCGCTTCGGCGGTTTTGTTTGGACAGCCCATTTGGGATCCCGTGGTATTGCTCGGCCGCTTCCATCAACCGGTGATCGCTTCCGTCGCATTGGTGGCATTGCTGGTGGCCACGCTGAACACCAACGTGGCCGCTAACGTGGTTTCCCCTTCCAACGATTTCTCAAATTTGAACCCCCGTCTGATTTCGTTTCGCACCGGTGGCTTGATCACCGGGGTGGTCGGGATTTTAATGATGCCGTGGAAGCTTCTGGGCAGTTTTAATAGTTATATTTTCGGCTGGCTGGTGGGATACTCCGGGTTTCTTGGCCCAATTGCCGGGATCATGATTGCGGATTATTTTCTGATTCGCCGGCGGGATCTGCAGGTCGCGGCGCTATACCAGCGTGGTCAGGCGTATGAATATCGTGGCGGAGTAAATTATCGCGCGATGATTGCGCTGGGCGTGGGCGTGTTGGTGGCGCTGGTGGGATTAGTCGTTCCGTGGCTCCGCTGGCTCTACGATTACGCCTGGTTTGTCGGATTTTTTGCCGCAGGCGGCGCTTATTGCGTATTGATGACAAGCATATCTGTGTCGTCGAGACAATCCGCGCAGCTCTAATTTGCTCTGGTCACGCCGCGTCGGGGTTGGGAATTTGAAAGTCGCGGACGATGGCATTCAGGTCGTAGCACGCCGCAATGAATTGCCGCAGCGTGCGGCGCGTGGCGCCGAATGAATCGAACTCCTCCGGAGTCAGGCCGTGTTCTTCCGAAGCGCGCCGGAATTCTCGGAACTTCCTGGTTAGTTGCGCTTTGGCGCGATGGCTGAGCCTGCCAGCGACCGCCAGGGAAGAACCGAATGCTCCAGCCCGGCGCAAAGCCACCACTCTTCGCTAACCGCCTAGAGTCTATCTCAGACGGACCCATATTTGTCAATGATTTGGCGCTTTACGGTTCGAATCGCTAGTCACTCGGAAGGCTTGCCACCGGCCTATTCCACATGGTTATCCGTTTCGCGAACCTGTAGCGCAACCCATTTAAATGTGAGAAATTAGCCCTAGGCGCCCGTAGCTCAGTTGGATAGAGCATCTGCCTTCTAAGCAGAATGTCGGGAGTTCGAATCTCCCCGGGCGCACCATTCCTTCGTTTTGACCTTTTCAAAGATCAGATCAAATGGCTTTCTGTAGGTGGGATAAAGACTTAACGCATCGATTGCACAGTTCGAAAGCACCATTTTGAGGAGCTTCGCTCTTTCCGCGTGATTCTGCTTAAAGTATAGAGAATAGGCCTTATTCGCGAGTTCTAGAGTCCTTGCGGCGTCCAGGAACCTTGCTGGCGTAACCGCCTCCAGCACTTGATTCGAAGTGTGAATCTGGCTTTCTTCGCCTTCCCACTCCTTGGATTTACGAATCCAGAATTCCTCGCTGATCTTGCCATCCACCTTGTCGGTATAAGCCTGGTCCATCCTGCGGTGAACTTGAGACAGGCGCTGAGCATTTCGCTCGCGCTGCTGTTTCGTGATCTCTTCCGCGCGGCCTTCATCGTTCAACAGGGAACTCTGAAGCTGGGTAAGAATCGCGTCCGGCACTTGAATATTTTTCAGAATTCCGCCCAATTTATCGCCCAGTTCATTTTCCCTGAAATAAGGCAATTCGCATTTCCCTCGACCGCCGGTGCAATGGTAATAGGTGTATTTTGTTTTCTTAGTCTCGGCCGTGACCATGCAGTTGTCGTAGGCGCACGTGAGAAGACCGCGATAGGCAAAATCATGGGGACGGTATTTTGGCTTGTTATGGCTGCGGAAAACGGCCTGGACCTGCTCGAAGAGTTCTGCAGAAATTAGCGGGGTGTGCGTGCCGGAATACAGCCGTCCCTCCCAGCGGAAGTGTCCTTCATAAAAGGGGTTCTTAAGCAGGCGATCAAGATAGCCTTTTCCTAGGGCGATGCCGAATTCATCTCGAATCGTCACACGCAGGCTGGATAGTGAGTATCGCCCCGAGGCATAGAGTTCAAACATCCGCCGCGCCATAGGAGCTTTTTGCTGGTCGATTTCGATGGTGCGTTCCAGCTTATTATTCAGATAGCCGAGCGGGGGCCGACTCGGATAAATGCCCTGTTCGGCCTTTTCGCGCATTCCTTTTTTAACTTCCTCACGCAAATTCTCAATGTAGTTTCGCGCCAAAACGACGTGAATACCGTGAATTAGCTTGGCCTGGGATTTTGCCTCTTTGCTGATAATCTGACCTTCCTTCGGTAGATGAATCTCGATATCCATGTCCTCCAGAGTCAAGCTGTCGCGCAAGTTCCGATACAAGCGGTCGGTCTTTTCCGCGATTACCACGCGGCAGCCGGGCGTTTTTTCAAAAAAACGAACCATCTCACCAAATTGCTTACGACCGGCGATTTTTGCCGTTTCTACATCCACGAATTCCTGAGAAATGCTGAAATCATTTGTTCGCGCGTATTCGCGCAACATCTTGAGCTGTGCAGGAATGGAATAGCCTTCGCGTTCCTGGTCCTTACTAGAAACACGGGCATAAATTACGGCTGGCTTCATGACTTATCTCCCGAGCTCGATTTTGCGACGGCGTTTAATTTATTTTGAACACTTTTAATTTCGTGTTCAAAAATAATAATTGTTTTTTCTAAATCATCGTCAGTAGAAAATAATTTGCGTTTTTCTTCTAACTGTAACTTCTGTGTTTTCAACAACTGAAGGCGATTATATAGAGTTACGGCGCTATCGGTGACGGAATCGCCGCCGGAAATCAACATTCCCGACGCAATAATTTTTTCTAGCCGTTGAATTGCGAGCTTACCCCGAAAAAATATCTGGAGTACGCACGACGCGCAATGGCAATAGGGTTTTTGTTTAAACGTTAGGCGAATAAGCATGGCCGCACCGCAAAGCGGGCAGGGAAACTGCCTGCCTAACAGCGACTGGTCGTGTGCGCCCAAAGGGCCCAACGTTACGTTAACGTTGGGTTGATCCGCCTTATTTGCCACTGTCGGCCTCGCGATCCCACTGGTCAAGGAGCAAAAAGAAGTTGCACAAGGCCTCAATTTCACTGGGCTCTAGACGGCGTGTGGCTCTGCCAGTTTCGCCCTCCTGCGCACAGCTTTCCTCAGCGATGAGATTGTCTTGATGATTCGTTTTTGGGGAAGCCACACGTTTTCCGGCAGCCGGTCGAGGGGGCCTCAGAAGTAGCTGTCGAACTGGGCAGCCCTACTTTTGAAGCGTCGGCTGCCGGAACGATCTGGGCGTGTGCACCCAGCGCATCGTATCCGGCCTTGTTGCTGGCGGTCCCTAAAAAGGGTGTTCCGCCTGAACACTTGGTTCGACTTCCTTTGTACTGCGGGCGCTGGCGAAATGTCAAGCTGACGAAGCCCGAAAATCGACGTGCATTCCGTCGAGCAGACAAAATCCACTTGTCGGGTAAGCGCGTTAATCGTCCAAGTGTCCCAATGGTTTGCTTCGATTACCCCATCGAACGCGGTTTCGGGATAACTTCCGTGTAGCCAAGCCCCGGGAACTGATCGGTGGTCAACACTACGGCGTTTCTCGCGAGTAGTCGCCCGACGACAGAATTTTTCCACTGCGATCCTTCGCGAGCGGGGCAGTGCTGATCGGCACCCCAATTTCTGGTGCATGTTGAGAGTTAGTTTGCGGCAGAATCTGACCTGTAGGGGAAGGAGATTTTGCCGTGAGAAAGCGTTTTTCCGTGGAACAGATCGTTGCGGTTGTGAAGCAGGCTGAAGCGGGCGTGCCAGTGGTTGAGGTGTGCCGGCGAGTGGGGATAACCGAACAGACCTTCTACCGATGGAAGAAGCAGTACGTGGGTTTGGAGATCGACCAGGTCCGGCAACTGAAGCAGCTTCAGGAGGAAAACGGAAAACTGAAGAAACTTGTGGCTGAGTTGAGTCTCGACAAGGCCATGCTACAGGATGTGCTAGCAAAAAAATTCTAAAGCCCTCGCGCCGCCGCCCAGTGGTGCAGTATCTGTGCGGCGCGTATCGCGTGAGTCAGCGACGGGCGTGCCGCACCGCCGTGATCGCCGAATCGACTCTTCGATACCAAAGCAGACGCGAACCGCAGACCGCTCTGCGGTCCCGGATCCGCGAGATCGCCCAGGTCCGAATTGGTTATGGCTATCGGAAGATCCTGGTGCTGCTGAAGCGTGAGGGCTGGAACATAGGGAAAAAGCTGGTGTATCGGCTGTATCACGAAGAAGGGCTGACGCTGCGCCATAGGCCGCACCACACCCCGGCGCGGCCAGAACCCAAACCCACGGCTAAAGAAAAAACTCTCTCAGAACACTCCGGCAACCCGAGCGCCTGCCCCGACCCTCACCCGCTCCCGGATCGCTCACCCTGGCCGCCCAGAAACGCCAACGGCAGCTACTCTGCTCGGCGGTCAGGATCGCGCACCTATGGCCTCGGTTTGCTGGACGCCACGACCGGGACTGCAGGTGCAAACTGCCGTCCTTCGGGTTCACGGTCTCGCTGGGCCCTGAATGCTCTCACCGCTGTACTGCTGTAGCAGTTCCTTCAACGCCGTCACTTGTCGTTCCGTTAACTTGGCGCGGAGTAAGTCAGCCTCCATCGGATAGATGGAGCCGTACTCGGCCTGTTTGTCCTTGGCTGGGTACATCGCGTCTACATACGCGTCCCGGTAAGCGATCCAAGCTTTTTCGGCAGCTTTGATCTTCGCAACGGCTTCCTGCTGGCTCGCAGCCTGTGACAGCAGTTTGCGATACACGTCATTCAGCTGGGCATCGACGCGCGCGGCTTCTTCGCTGGCACAAGCGTTCATTTCACCCTGAGTCTTTGCCTTGTCGTTGCAAGCGCGGGCTTCCGGCGCTTCACATGTGCAGGCAGCGTTACCTGGTTTCGCTTTCTCAGCAACGAAAAAGTCGCCCTCAACCTCGATGACGATGTCCTTGCTGCGCAGAAAAACATAGTCCCCTAGAAAATCCAGATCGGACAGCTCTGGCTTAACCAGACTCACTTGGGTAACCTCCTGCTCCGTGACTCCGATTTGTTTCAGCGAAACATAGCCGAGCTTGAAAAAGTCACGGTCGGACAGGATCTTGGTGGAATATTCCGGGGATCGTGCAACGGTGTGGCCCGAGCGCGCACACGCGGGAGTGAAGACAAGGCGCGTGCCTATGATGGCGTTCACCTGCTTCTGGGAAAGCCCAGAAATCCCCGGCGTGGGCAGCATCTTCGTCACCACCCAGCATCCCCAGAAGGCGGACGGCGGATCCGCTGGCGTCGCCGTTGCGACCAGTACAAATATGAATATCCCAAGGAATGCGCAACACGTACGTACCTTAGTCGTCGACATCTATGGACCTCCTCCTCCTGAGTACATCTGGTATTCGGCTTCCCGGCGATTGAGCAGGCCCTGGCTGACCACGGGCTTTCCGTCCACGTGAATATAACGGTAGGCGGTAAAGTTTGCCTCCCCGACGCTCCCGGCGTTGACCGCTCTCATCATCTGGTTACTCGGGAGAACGGACTTCCCCCCTGCGTTAAAGGCCAAGCTGACGAGCGCGTCGAATTGATTTTGTTTTACTGAGACCTTCAGGTGACCTTCCCCCCAAAATCCGCGCACAACGATATATGATTCTGGCGTTTTTTGGAGAGGAGGAGGCATGAGCAAGAGGAAGTATAGCGAAGTGGAAATGATTGGGGCGTTGAAACAGATGGAAGCGGGGCGGAGCGCGGCGGAGGTGGGGCGGGAGTTGGGTGTATCGAAGCACACGGTGTACTCGTGGAAAGCCAAATACGGAGGGATGACGGTGGGCGAAGCGCAGCGCTTGCGGCAGTTGGAGGATGAAAACGGACGGTTGAAGAAACTGGTGGCGGATCTGAGTTTGGATAAGGACATGTTGAAAGCGGTAATTGAAAAAAACGGATGGAGCTCGTAGAGCGGCGGGAGGAAGTGCACTGGCTGTGGGGAAAGTTTTTGGTGAGCCAGCGACGGGTCTGCGAGCTGCTGAGCGTGGCGGAGTCGAGTTGCCGGTATGCGAGCCGGAGGAACGATGCTGTGCTGCGCGAGCGGCTGGTGGCCGCGGCACGCGAGAAGCCGCGCTGGGGATACCGGCGGCTGCAGTTGAAGCTAGAGGAACAGGGCCTGCACGTGAACCATAAGAAGGTGTATCGGGTGTATCGGGAAGCGGGGTTGCCACTGCGGCGGAAGAAGCGGAAACGGTTGCTGCGCGCGGGCGTGGCGCGCGCGGCGGTGACGGGAGCGAACCAGGAATGGGCGTTGGATTTTGTGCATGACGCGGCGGAGAGCGGGAGGAAATTTCGCGTGCTGAGCGTGATCGATGTGTACACGCGGGAATGTTTGGTTTTGCAAGTGGACACGAGTTTTGCGAGCCGGCGGGTGACGCGGGAGCTGGAGCGGATCGTGGCGGAGCGGGGAGCGCCGGAAGCGCTGCGCTGCGACAACGGGCCGGAATTTACGAGCCGGCATTTTCTGGCGTGGTGTATCGAGCGGAAGATCGACTTGGTGCACATCGCGCCAGGACGGCCGATGCAGAATGGGCATGTGGAGAGTTTCCACGGGAAGCTGCGGGACGAGTGCTTGAATGCGAGCTGGTTCGGGAATTTATGGGAGGCGCGGGCGAAGATTGGTGCCTGGAAGGAGGAGTACAACGAAGAGCGGCCGCACAGCAGTTTGGGGTATGTGACGCCGCGCGCGTTCGCACTGCGAGTGGCGGCGCTCCGGTCGCCTACGGCTCCCTGCGCGCCGCCACTCGCAGAACTAGCAAAGGCAAAAGTCATGAGTTCAGGAGGTTTTGGTGTCGTATGATTCCGTGCGCAGAGCTAGGGGGCAGGTCACAGGGCCGAGTTCACCTGGCCGACCGCAGTCTGCACGTCCTGCTTCAGGAGTGTGAGCGCTTGGTCCTTGGTGACGCCCTTGGAGAAATCTTCGCCTGGCAGGACTTTATGACCGTATCCGATAGTCTCGTAACCAGCTTGGTCCTTATACTCGTTGAGTCTTAGTTTTTCATAGCCCTTGATGAAGTCCAGCCCCTTGGAACTCAGGGACATCTGATTTTGCGCCGTTTACCTTTTTTCACTGAGGTCGTTTGGCGGTTTGCCGCGGCCCAACCCAGCGAGGGCCGTCACATCCCGCTCTTAACACCTCTGACAGCCGAAATTCATTCTCAAGTGTCGAGTAGTCCTTCAGAAAAATAACGTCATCAACGACAAATTGGTCGTTTTCACGAACCACTATTGCGGCGACATACCAGACTGATGGTTCCGGATTCGCTGGCAGTCCATACATGATTATAAGCTCCACATACACGCGAAAGGAGCCATTCTTCTCTGATTCCGTTGCCAAGACGTGGAAAGCACCAGGTGCAGCGTTTTCCATTCCCCCAGTGAAGAATCCGAATTCAAGCCACTCGATTGGTGGTTTTAGGTTAGGATTTTGATGGTGCCGATAATAATCATCTTCGCAGCCACGGGCTAAGTCGATTCGATGGAGCAATGCTTTGCTGAGATATGGGGCAAGAATTTTCATGTCCGCGTCTTTCGGGGTACCGACTGGATGACGCGCGACTACCTCGCTGTATAGGCTACGGACCACCGCACCAGGTTCAGTTGGTACACTAGGTGGTTTGCTCTGCTGAGCAACCTGGCCAAGAGCAGCGGTCGTGGCAAACAGTAGAGGGATGATACGCCTTAAAGGAGTCATGTTCATGTTACCTCCACGGCCCTGTAAGAATCACAGAGTAAGCACCTGCGTTGTTAGCTGGCATTCGTTTGTTGTCGAGGAATACCTCTCGCTCCCTTGGTGAGTAACCTGGCCACTGATCCAGAATCCAAATGCTGCCATTTGTCCCGCGCCCCAGATAGATTCCAGAGTTCCACTCATGTTTGTTTGGAAAACGGCCCTCATCGTTAAAGGTCGCGATTGCTGTGCCCGGCTTAAGGTCTTTGGCGTCTGATACCTTCTCTCCTGGGTACCATTGATGTCCGGCGCTAACGTCTCCCATGCCTGAAAACTTTTTAGTGAGGTCCACGCATTCACCGTTTGGTCCAACGACATCCGAATTCGACGGCTTGTGGTTCGGATCAAGAAGGGGAGCTATTTCTTTGCTCTTGAGGTCAGCAACATAGGGGCCTGCGGTACCGGCGGCTTGCGTATTTTGCGCCTGCGCCGCTTGGGCTTGATTGTAGAACGCCGAAGCCTGGTCGTAGTTGTTGAAAAAAGTAGTCTCTCCGTTGACGGTAATCATCCAGTCGCTTTCGGCGTCGTTAGGGTCCAGTCCGCCGCCGCCGAGCATGACGGTGCGGGCGTCGTTGTTGCCTAAGCGGAAGCCGCCGAGGCCTTCGTGGCCGGTGGGGTCGGTGAGGTTCATGGGATTATTTTTCACGTAGGTGTACAGATTTAACGTCTGCGGGTTGCCTAAATCGGCGTAGGGAACGGGCGCGGGAATGGCCGACCAGTCGGCAGAGTGGAAGCGTCCGAACTGCGAGGAGTAGTAACGCGCGTCGAAATCGTCCAGATTTGTTTCCGTGTCGCGTTCTTTGCCAGTGAATTTATAGTTTTGCGGGCAGGTGTTGGTGGTGATGTGTTCGCCGCCGAAGGGGTCGAAGTCCGCGTCATAGCAGGCTGTGGTTTGGCCAGCCTGAACGATCATGCGCGAACTGCCCAGGTGATCGGCCAGATAGTAGTAGATGCTGCCTGAAGCGATGTTGCGCCGCGCCATCCGGCGACCATTAAAATAGACGAACTCGTCAGTAATGTTTCCCGATGCGTCGCTCTCGTCGAGAATGTCGCCAGTGGCACCATACCAATAGAGTTTTCTATTGGATTTCTGCACGCGGCGACCGTCGCCATCATAGGTATACGTGATCCCGGCTGCGGTTTTCAGTTCGCTCTCGGCATCCCATGCGTAGCTGAAGCTGCCATCGGTGAGAACATTGCCCGAGGCATCGTAGGAGAAACCAGTGTTCGTGATGCGATTGTTCGTGCCAATACCGGCGTTTAGATTGGTCCACGAGCACGAGGGCCGCGCCGGATCGAGGGCAACCGTAGTCAGGTTCGCGTAAATGTCGTAGCTATAATCAAGGCCCCAGCATCCTGCGCCGGATGTGGCCTGCGTCAGGGCGGTGCTCATGCGATTCAGCGTGTCATACGCAAACGTCTGCGAACGCCCCGTGTGCAGATTATTGGTGATTTGCGCCACGTTTCCGTTATCTGCCACTCCAACATTATAGCTGTAGCTGACATCCATCAGCGTTCCGAGGTGCGTGGTGTCCGTGCACTGTCCGGGTGCGGTTCCGGAGGTTTGAACAGCGATCCGGCAAGGCTGGAGACGCGAGTTGTAATAGAAAGTCGAGACGATTCCGGCCGCATTGTTGTTGAGAAGTGACAACGCCCCGAAAGGTGCGTAGCATGCGCCATCGCCGGTTGGGCCACAGGTCCCACCCGTATAGACAATGCTGTTCGCAACGTCCTTGGCAGAAAGGGAGCGGCCCGCTGCACTGGGTTGATAGGTGATCACACGCCCGCTCGGATATGT
>CAWIQN010000007.1:0-638592 GCA_963838265.1 uncultured Acidobacteriota bacterium | reverse complement strand
AAAAACAGACTGAAAACACTCCGCGAGAAGGCCGGCTGGACTCCTGTTGAATTGGCAAACACCGTCGGCGTGACCAGGGCCACCATCACGGCAATCGAAGCCGGGAGCTACGACCCAAGTCTCTTTTTGGCCTACGACATTGCCGAAGCCCTGGACGCCAGAGTGACCGAGCTCTTTCCTCCAGTGCCAAGAAGAGTGCGACTCGAAGAACTAGCGGCAAGACCGTGGTACGTCAGGCTGTTTTTCGACTGAGGTGAATGCTTCCGATGAGGACAAAAGAAAGAGCCAGCGCGGCAGCGACGCCTCACCCTCGGCCCAACCTCACCGTGCCAGGCTTCTTGTCCCTTTCGATTGTGCCTCTCGTTTACGCCACAGCCCATCCCCACAGGTCTCTGCCACTAATCACGAACGGCACGCTTCGGGAGAGCCTTCGGGCTTCACCGGCTTTCCGCTCCGCGCTGGCAGAAAACGAGGCTGTTTGTTGCGTGACCCGATGCAAACACCGCCGAAGGAGGGACACCAATGGTTGCAAATTCACTATTCTTGACAATCGCCATTCTCCTGGCCCTCGGCTTTTGGCTCCTCGACGAACTGAAGTTCTTCATTCCCTATAAGACAGTTCTCTTTCATGAATATGGGACCGCGATCCTCGTTTACCTCGCCACGCTGTTCCTCAATCTCTTTGCCGCGGCGTTCGTTCTCAATCGCAAGTTCTTCCTTAAAGACACAGGCCGAAAACTCTCCCATCTCGACAAGCAGTTGCACGTGGGGCAGACCGAAGTGCGCGCTCCATCTCTCGAAGAGGAGGTGGACTAACGTGTCCCGCAGCCACGGCCCCGACGAATTCCTTGAGCCGCGCGATACCTCTGCCGAGCCATCCCGAGTCCCCGGCAGAGTGACCGTCCCGAGCCTTCCCCGGAACAGGGCCAAGGGAGCGACCCGCAAGAGGATGGTCGGCTGAGACCGACGGGCCTGACGAGCCGGCACAGCTTCGATCTGCCGAGCCGCGAGAGACATTCGAATTCGCGGGAGAACCTACCGGCTTCGCTCTTCAGAAATTCAGACCCTCTCCGAGCTTGGGAAGTTTCGCGCCGTTGCAACCAAGGACTTACAAGAATTCGCTTACCAGGGGGATAAAGACCGCGCGAGAGCGGATGTCAAAACCTCATCCGCCAGGGTCTTGTCGCAGAACGGATCCCGCATTCCGACACCAGTCCGCGCCGCCTCCTCACCCTGACGAAGCAGGGCCATCTGGTTCTGACCGCCACGAAGAGCGTTCCGAAAAATCAAGCTATCCATTACGGCTTTACCAAGCCGCGTGAAGCCCACCACGATGCCGACCTGTATCGGATGTACTACACGGCAGCCGAAAAGATCGAACGCCAGGGTGGGCGAAATCTCCGCGTGATTCTTGACTACGAACTGAAGAAGCGTGTTTACCACGACCTTGCGAAGCTCGGCTCAGACCGGGAATCCCCGTAAGGAAAAAAGAGATCGCTGAAAGACACGGACTGCAGCTCGTTCGCGGAAAGATTCCGCTGCCCGACCTCCGCATTGAGTACGAAACCCGTGAAGGTGAAATGGCTCGCGTCGACCTTGAGCTCGCGACCGAGCACTACCGCGGACGCATCTGGCTGAAAAAGTACGCGCCGGATTCTCGATCTACGCCCACGCGCAGGATGCTGCTGGCCTCCGCCGCGTATTGGACCAGCGGGAATTAACCGCGGAGATTTTGTCCCTATGAATCTTCCTGCTGCTCACATCGAACGAATCAAAGATCTCGGCTACACCGACTCTGAAGCCCGCTTTCTCTACATCGTGGCGGTGTTCTCGGGCTACTTCACTCTGGGACACTTCCGAGCCTTCACGGGAAGCGCATACGGAAAACGTCCCACCTCCTTTGCTCAGAAACTTCTCAAGCAAGGTCACGCCACTGTCCGCGACTACATGCGGAGAGGTTCCATCTACCATCTCTTTTCCAGGACCGTTTACGGCCAGATCGAGAAAGACAACCTCCGCAACCGCAAAAAGCACTCGTTTGATTTCATGCGCACCCGGTTGGTCCTCCTAGACTTCATTTTGGCCAACCAGAACTTGCCTATTTCGAGACCGAGCAGGACAAGGTCAATTTTTTCTGCGAACAACTGGGCGTCTCTAAGGACTTCCTTCCGGCCAAGGTTTACGAGGGCTCTTCACCCAGCCAGCCAACCATTCGCTATTTTGTCGACAAATTTCCGCTCTTTCTTGCTTCTCCTGTCTCTGGTGCTCCCCCTGTGGTCACCTTGAGTTATGTGGATTCGGGGTTTGAAACACCATGGGTTTTCTTTCTCACCTTGCGGCCTATCAAGGACTTTTCCAGCAACTCAAGTCTTTTCGGTTTCTCTACATCGCGCCGAAGGAGGCGAATTTCCAGAAAGCGGAAGAGCGCTTCCGCGCCATGGTGAAACGGCCCTTGGAGTCCGATGTGTCGAGCGAAATCCTCCGTTACTTCCAGATTCGCAAGAAGTGGGACAACCACGAGTATGTGATTCCTGTGACCGCCGATCTCGAATTCCTGAATGAAGCGCGGCGGCGTTTTCATGGGGACCAATTCGAGACCCTCTACCGGGCCTGGCGCTTCGGGGAACTTGGCGACCGGGAATTGCGAGCCGAGTTTTCCCAGCTCAAACCGGCCGTGCAGTGTTCTTCGACACCTATCTCGTAAATCCGCACGGCTCTCCGCTCGCTGTGGGTCCTGGAAAGGGTGAAGGGTGCATGAAAGACACAGATCATCACTCTGGCTTCACGGTTCGCGTCACCCCGAGGGTGACGCGAAGTTATTGGGAGCATAGAGGTTGCGCATGGCGCGACATTCGGATTTGGACACGGGCAAAACACCGGAATGGGCTGGAGCGACCCCACTTTTGGGAGCCTTTGGCTGCCCAAAAGAATCGTGGGGTCGCTCCAGCCCCGCAAACAGGGAAGTGCTCTGTTTGCGAAGTGCTTTGCCCGTGTCCAAGGAAGAGAAAGAGGAGAAAAGGAGGAAACACATGTCGATCATCAACAAGCCCCCGCAACACGTGAAGCGCGAGTACGAATTGGAAGAGCCTGTCGCTCTCGTGGTCGAGAAGTACGCCACGTTTATCGACAGCACCCCGGATCACGTCGTCAATTCGGCTCTGAAGATGCTGTTGTGGAAGGACAAGCACTTCATGAATTGGAGAAAGCAGCAACAGCAGGCCGCACGGAAAGAAGTTCCCATCACCGGCACGCAAAAATCACAAGCAAGAGCATGATGCAGAGAATCCTCAACTCGAAGAACCTCGTCGCGTTCGTCTTGGCGGCGGCCACAGGTATGACGCTCTATTTTCGTATGCCATTTCCCGAGGGCAATATCTTTCTGCGGGTCATGGCTCTGCGGTCGCCGTCCGCCTTTGAGGTTCTGAAGTACTCCTACACTTTATTTCTGTTCTCCACCCCGTACATTGGCTATTCCGTTGTGTTCTCCGGGTTGTACATTTTTGCGCTCAAGGCGAAGCAACGAATCCGAGCTGGCAAATTGCCCCTCTTTCCCGACCCCCGGAAAAGAGACGATCTTTTCCTTGTCCTCGGAGAGGTCCACAATCCCCGGAAACAAGTCCCCGCAGAGTACCCGCAGTGGCTCGTCATCCCCGAGAGGGGCCTGTTCACTGGCGTCGCCATCCTCGGCGCAATCGGGTCGGGAAAAACGAGCTGCTGCATGTATCCGTTCGCGGAGCAGATTCTGGCTTACCGCGCGAGCGACACAGAAAAGAGGATTGGTGGCCTCGTTCTCGAAGTAAAAGGTGACTTTTGCCACAGGGTAAACGAAATCCTCGGACGCCACGGCAGGGCTGAAGACTACATCGAAATCAGCCTCGATTCCAAGTATCGGTACAACCCCCTGCAAAGCGACCTCGACGCATACGCTCTCGCCTACAACATCGCTTCGCTCTTGAATAACCTCTTCGGGCGAGGCAAGGAACCCTTCTGGCAGCAGGCGTACACGAATCTGGTGAAGTTCATCATCCTTCTTCATAAGGTCGCGTTTGATTATGTGACGCTGTTCGATGTCTACGAGTGCGCGATCGACAACGCCACACTCGAAAGGAAAATCAACGAAGCGGAACGCAGGCTCACCGAGACCGATTCCGTCCTACTTTGGGAGGAGGAGTATCTCAAGCACCCTCGTGATCTAGAGCCGTTCAAGTTTCGGCTCGATGAAGAATCGAAACGCTACACAGCCCCTCTTACCCCAGGCCTCGCTGCCGTATTGAAGGACAAGGCCATTCAGTGGGAAGCGGAGAATGTAAAAGGTAAGAAGCCGGTATCACAAGACAAAAAGGATCAGCTCGAAGCAGTCAAGCGCTGGTTCAATCACGACTGGCGAAGAATTGAACCCAAGCTACGCACCTCCATCGTTGAGGGAATCTCGGTCTTTCTCTCTCTCTTCGATGACAACCCCTCGGTAAAACGGACCTTCTGTCCTCCACCGGAGTGCTATGACCCCCGGGCCAACGCCGACTTCAAATTCGGCAAGCCGCTGCCTTCGTTCTCCTGGTTGATCGAGCAGGGCAAGGTCTGCACGCTCAATTTCCCGATAGCGATGAATGCGGGCCTGGCCAAGGCCCTCGGTGTAATGATGAAGCTCGACTTCGAGCGCGCAGTTCTAAACCGCGTGCCCCAAATGGAAGCGCATCCAGACCGCCATTTTCGGCAGGTCATGTTCATCTGTGACGAATATCAGCATTTCGCCACCGTGGGCGAGAGTGAGCCCACCGGCGACGAAAAGTTTTTCAGCCTTTCCCGACAGCCGAAATGCATTCCGATCATCGCCACCCAAAGCATCAGTTCTCTGAAGTCCGCGCTCCCCGGCGAAACCTGGCGTACTCTGCTCCAAACATTTAGGACAAAGATTTTCCTGGCGCTGTCAGATGACTTCTCAGCAAGGACAGCCAGCGAGCTTTGCGGGCGCGAGGACAAACTCAAGGTCAGCTACAACCTTTCCGAGAGCGGCCACGATGCACGGATTAGCCTGCTCACGGGCAAGGCCCTCTCCCACAAGTCCAACATCACAGCCTCGAAGAGCTATAACACGCACACTGATTTTCGCTTCGACATGAAGACATTCACGGAACTGCGAAACGCGCAGTCCGTGACCATTGCATACGACGGCACGAACCCGATGCCGCCGATGTTCTGTTACCTGAAACCTTACTTCAACGACCCGAACAAATCCTACTTTCGGCAACTTGCCGATGGAGAACTCTGATGAACGGATTCGAAATGATTCTGCCATTTCTCAAGCCCATCGAACACCTCATCCTTGACGACTCGATCAGCGAAGTCATGGTGAATGGGCATCATCGCGTGTTTGTGGAGAAGGCAGGCTTTGTCGAAGAGGTCCGCGGGCTCTCGATGGGTGAGAAGTCTTTGATGATAGCGGTGAAAAACATCGCTCGCCGCCTGGGCGACGACATTTCTGAATCCAAACCAATCCTCGACTCACGCCTGCCTGATGGAAGCCGGGTTGCCGCCGTCATCCCACCCTGCAGTTTGAATGGTGTCACGCTGACCATTCGCAAGTTCAACACCAGGCACTTCGGCATCGAGGATCTCATTCAGGCCGGAACCCTCGAACGATGGCTGGCGAACCAACTGGAGACCTATGTCCTCGGGCGGAAGAACATCCTCATAGC
Source organism: uncultured Acidobacteriota bacterium (assembly GCA_963838265.1). GTDB lineage: Bacteria > Acidobacteriota > Terriglobia > Acidiferrales > UBA7541 > Acidiferrum. The sequence goes on along the minus strand of CAWIQN010000007.1, from coordinate 632,896 downwards.
TGGGGGCACAGGAACTGGAAAAACGACGCTCTTGAATATTCTTGGAAAATTCATTCCGCCGGACGAGCGAATTCTTCTGATTGAGGACACGTCCGAAATTCAGATGGACCAGGACAACCTTGTCCGCTTTGAAGCCCGGCAACCCCAAAACGGTCTGCCGGCTGTGAGCATTCGTGATCTCTTGAAAGCGGCCCTCCGCCATCGGCCAGACCGGATCATACTCGGTGAGATTCGCGGCGGCGAGGCATTCGATCTCTTGCAACTCCTGAACACGGGTCATTCAGGAAGCCTCTCGACTGTCCACGCGACATCAGCCAGGCAGGGCCTCGCGCGATTCACCAGTTGCCTCCTCCAAAGCGGAGTTGACCTGCCCTATAAAGCGATCAAGACCAACATCGGCGATTCGGTGAATGTTGTCGTGCAACTCGAACGGCGACCAGGCAGGCGCTTTGTTTCTGAGGTGGTCGAAATCAATCGCTATGATCCCGATCTGGACGAGTACGACTTCGGCGTAATCTATCAGAGCCGCCAGGAGCAACCATGAACGCTCCTGAGAAACGCACGCTCTCGATCCCATCGGCGTCGGAATACATTCTCGACAACTTCAAACCGACAGACCGCATCGCCATCCTGGTTCTCAACCGGCAGCTCGGTGAGACCACCCAAAGGATCACGACAGCCCAAAAAGCCTCAAGCCCTGAATTCCAAGCATGGCTCCGGTACAAGAACGCAAATGGAGCCGACATTTATATCGGAATGAACGCCCTGCAACACCACGCTTCGACCCGCACCAAAGAAGACATCGAAAAAATCAGCCATGTTTACCTTGACCTAGATCACGGTGGGACCGCCTCCCTTGAGGCGCTTGAGAAAAGCGACCTTGTCCCACGCCCGAACTACGTCCTGAACACATCGCCGGAAAAATTCCAAGTAGTTTGGAAAGCGGAAGGAATGACCATCGAGGAGGCCGAAGCCCTAAATCAGGCGATGGTCAGAGAATTCGATGGTGACCCGGCAGCAACGGATTCAACACGCGTATTGCGCCTTCCCGGGTTTGCCAACAAGAAGTACGAACCAGATTTCTATGTGCAGGCCCGCACCGAATCAACGCAGACTTATCACCTCCGCGATTTCAAGCTCCAGATCGACTCCCAGGATGGCTCCGAGGCATCACCACGAAGAAGTTGTGCGCAAGCAATCAGCCTCAAGCAGCCCTTTGAGCCAATCCGAGCATGATTGGGCCTACGCAAAACGCGCCCTCGCCCGGGGTGACGACCCTGAAGACGTCATCCGCGCATCGCCGACTACCGCGCCGGGGACAAGCATGACCCTGAGTACTACGCTCGACACACCGTTGAAAAGGCGAAGGCTGCATTACACGAAGGAATCGTCAATGGGAATCGGCCACCTTCGCAATCCCGAGCTGGAATTTCAATCCACAACAAACGGCACCGTTGTGCGTGAGGACCGCTGACGCTGATCAATTGCGATGGGAGAATAAAGATGCGCGAGAAGGAGACTTACATCGCCAAGCAGGACATCTCGTCTGATGATACGAACGCAACGTTTGAACCGCTGCTCGATAGTGACGAGGCTGCTGCCTTATTAAGAATTCATCCAAAAACACTACAAAGGTTGGCCCGCACAGGTGAAATAGCCGGAATCCAAATCGGACGACTTTGGCGATTTCGGGTATCAGCGTTGAATCGTTGGCTCCAGAGAATCGCGAGTTGAGCCCTTTGGCAGCAGCGAATGAATATCGAAAGGGGCAGCATATTCAGGTATGCTCAATTCGGCGATCGGTGCCGTTTAAACAAGGAGGATCATTTGTTTAAGCGGACACGTATCAGGAAGGAAGCTTGAAACTCGAAGAGCGGAAGAGAGGACCACACGTTTGGGTATACAGGTGGAGGGACACTGACTCAACCGGTAAGCTCGTATATCGGAAGCATCAGATAGGGGACCTCATTGAATACCCGAATGAATCAGCGGCCAAGGCCGCCGTGGACGCTATTCGCTTGACGATCAACAGCCAGTCCCGACGGAACGGAGCAAGTCGGATGACCGTACTATCTCTTTGGCAGCACTACCAAAGTGAGGAGCTGCCCTCGAAGGAATTTTCCACACAAGACGCGTACACCCATGTACGCGAAGAATTGGATCCTTCCTAGGTGGGGGAGTCTGTCACTTCAAAGGATCAAGACGGTCGATGTCGAGCGCTGGTTACGCGAAGCGGGTAGCAAATGGAACCAAGTCCAAGATGAAGTGCCTGATGTCGGCTCTGTTTTCACACGCTGTTCGATGGGAGTTCACTTCCATGAATCCGATCTCATCGGGTGTGCAGGTGGGTGGGGCGGGAAGCGAGGCCCTAGCGTCGGCGTTCGAGTCAGCGCGAAGCGAAGGAAGGCTCCAACAGTTCTTGCTGCAGAGCAAGTGACACTCGTTCTGACCAAGCTTGAGTTTCGGGATCAATTGTTGGTTCTTCTGGACGGTTCGCTCGGCATTCGCCGAGGCGAACTCGGCGCATTGCGGTGGATGGATTGCGATTTCGAGAATGACGTCTTCGACATTCAACATTCCTATTACTGGCGTCGGGGAGGGCACCTGATCGATACAAAATCGGAGGCTTCGGCTCAGCCGCTGCCGATGCACCCGGGCTCAAAGATGGCCTTCTGGAGTGGAGATCGCAGAGCCTTTACAACCAGCCAGAACGACTTCGTCTTCCTCTCGGAAAGGCTCAAAGGTCGCAAGCCGCTCGATCTGGCCGCCGTGTTCTGAAAAAGAAAATCCAGCCCGCGTTCAAGAGGATTGGCATTACCGGTGTGGGCTGGCATACGTTTCGGCACACAGTGGGAACGATGCTAGCGGAGATGGGAGAACACCAACTCACGATCCGCGACTACTTGCGGCACAGCAACCTCCACGTCACGAACAAGTACCTGCAGGCGACATCGAAGACCAAGCGTCTGGCACACGACAAATTGGTCGACGCGCTTCTTGCCTGCCGGCTTGTTACCCAAACCGAACTGGTCCATAGGTGACGCTAAGCAGCGAATTCGCGGATTCGGAATTCGCGTTTTGCGCTTATCGTCCCCTAATATCCCTGATCCGTTTGGATCAGGGCTTGTAAGTGCTTGAAAGTATATGGCGGGGACGACGAGACTCGAACTCGCGACCTCTGCCGTGACAGGGCAGCGTTCTAACCAACTGAACTACGTCCCCAAGGGTGTTTCGTCACTATGGTGGGCACTGAAGGATTTGAACCTTCGGCCTTTCGGGTGTAAACCGAACGCTCTAACCGCTGAGCTAAGCGCCCTACTTCATTCATCGTACAGCAAGCGCCGCGGACCGTCAACGCATCGCAATTGCGCAACATTTTCTCGAAATACGAAATACAATGACTGCGCTCGCCTTTTCGCGCCAGCGCTGTCCGTAACGTGCTATTCGTAACGCAAAGCCGTCATCGGATCCACTCCCGACGCCCTCCGCGCCGGCCCAAGGCACGCCACCACCGCCACCAGCGTCAACAGCAGCGTAACCGCCACGATCACCAGCGGATCCCGCGCGCTACCTTCCGCCCACTGCGCCAGCACGCGATTCAGCGCAAACGTCAGCGCCACTCCCACCACCACCCCGCTGCCCACGCTCGCCGCCATGGACGTCAACACAATCTGCAAGATGTGCTGCCGCGGCGCCCCCAGCGCCATGCGAACACCAAACTCATTCGTCCGCTGCGCCACGGAATACGAAACCACGCTATACAGCCCCACGGCCGCCAAAGCCAGCGCCAACACCGCAAACGCCCCGAACAGCCAAGCCACCAAATGCTCCTGCTCCCACTCCTGCTGGTCGGTAATCCAGTGCTCTAAGTCCTCCACCTGTCCGCTAATCTGCTGGTCAGCATCAATCGAATTCACCTGCGCCCCGATGGCGTGCAGCAGCGACAGCGGTGGCACCTCCGACCGCACCAGAATCTGCGTCCACATGCGCATGGACAGCAGATACGGCACAAACGCTTCGGGGAGAATCGGCTTGCGCAACCCATCATCTCGCTTATCCATGATCACGCCGACAATTTGCAGCCAACCGCTCGCCTCCGGTGCCGCAAGATTGTAGGGCGGTTCATCCCGCATATCCGGAATCTTGATGGAGTGTCCCAGCGCGTCCCCATTTGGAAAGTACCGCCGCGCCATGGTCTCGTTGATCACCGCCACATGCGCGGCATTGTGATTTTCCGTCTCGTCCCAAATTCTTCCCTCGGCGATCCCAACGTGCAGCAGCGGAAAATATCCCGGGCTCACGAAGTTAAGGCGGATCTTTTGATCGTCGCGCGCCGCCTGGCCCATAATTTCCACCGTGTTGTCCGATCCGTTGGAGGGCGGCGTGGCATTGGTGGAAATCGCCGCCATCGTTACACCCGGAACCGTCGCCACGCGGTCGCGCAATTGCTCGAAGTACGCCGCGCGCTCCGCCCAAGTCTTATAAGTCCCGTCATGCACCGGGATCCCCACGGACATCACGTTGTGCGGGTCATACCCCAGCCGCGTGTGTATCAGGCGCAAAAATCCTTCCATCGCCGCGCCCGCTCCGGAGAGCATCACCAGCGTCAGCGCCATCTGCCCGGCGATCAGCACATTGCTGGTGGTTCGCACGCGCCCGCCTCCGGTAAATTTGCGCGAATTCGCCAGCATCACCCGCCCGACCTCCGACCGCGATAGCTGTAGCGCCGGCCATAACCCAAACAAAATCCCAGTGAACAGCGCCACCGCCACACTGAAAATCAGCACCGGCATGTTGATGCGAATGGCCGCCTCATGCGGGAAGGAATATTTCGGCAGCATCGCCACCATCACCGCCAACGCCCGATAAGCCAGCAGCACGCCCAGCGCGGCGCCGCTAAGCGACAGCAGCAGCGCTTCCGTAAGCAGTTGCCGGATGAGTCGCCGCCGCGTCGCCCCAATCGCCGAGCGCACCGCAAATTCGTGCTGCCGTGCCGTTCCGCGCGCCAGCAGCAAAATCGAAACATTGCCGCACCCAATCACCAGCAACAGCGCCACCGCGCTGAACAACAAATACAGCGTTCCACCAAGGTCATGCACGAAGTCTTCATTCAACCCCACCACGCGAAACTTAAAATGCTCGTTGGGAAAATGTTTCGGCGTTTCCTTCGCGAACTGTTCGATCAACGGCGTCAACGCCGCGTTCGCTGCCTCATGCGTCACTCCGGGCTTTAGCCGCAGCCCCACGTAATTCGAACGCGTCGGATCCAGCGTCACCTTCAGCGGCAGGTACACGTCCGAGTCATTCCAGGTAAACCGCGGCGCCGCCACCCCCACGATCGTGTAGTTCTTGTGCACCAGTTGTATCGGTTGGCCGAGCACCGCCGGATTACCATTGAAATGCTTCCGCCAGAACTTATAGCTCAGCACCGCAACAGGTTGCGGATCTTGCCCGTCGATCGCGTCGGAAGGCAGCAGCCCGCGCCCCAGCGCCGCCGGCACGCCCATGAAATCGAACGTGTTGGACGTGACGTAGTCCCCATCTACATCTTCCGGCAGGTCCTGGCCCGTGACCGTCAGGTTCCAGCCTTCGGTCATGAACGCGTCTTCCACCACCGGGGACTGCCGGATCTGTTGCAACTGTCCTCCGGTAAGCCCGAACCCACGATCCTGCCCGGCATTGTCTTTCAGCCGCATGTGCACCATGCGGTCGGAATTCGCATAGGGGTACGGATTCATCAAAATCGCCCATACCACGCTGAATACCGCGGTCGTCGCCCCAATCCCCAGGGCCAGCGAAATCACCGCCGTCAGCGTAAACCCAGGATTCTTAGCCAGTTGCCGCAGCGCGTACGTCAAATCCCGCAACAGTGACTGCATCGCGTTCCCCCTCGGACCTAACCTTGACCTAACCGGTATTAGAGCTATCTAGCGCGTCCGTGCCACGAGCACACCGCGCAAATCCTTGATTGCTTAGACGAAGCTCGCGCCCCGATTGTCTTGCCCGTGTCTCGATTGTCTTGCCCATGTGTCGATTGTTACGACCCGATGCTCCTGAATGTTCGATTTCGCGATTCGAACGTCCGAAGCCGGCCACTCGGTACGAAACCCCTGCGCATCTCATCGGCGCAAATTAAAGCTGCCACGCAGACGATTTTCCTTGACAACATGAGCACTACCCGGTATAGTTACTCCTGTAGAGAATTGCGTCCGGCCTCCCATAGCCTCCCCGATAATTTGTACTCAGTTTCGGCCGTCGCTCTGTTTGTAAACTTGTCAACAAATTTTCGCCCTATCTGCCCTGGAATGAACACTTACGAAAGCATGTGAAAACACAGGTACTTAAAGTTCCTTTGTTTTCACATCCTTTCGCGGATCCCTGGGTCGTCTCAAGCATCCTGGGCTACCTCAAGAATCGTGGCTGGTTTCACGCACCCGGTACCCACAGTCGTGGATCCATCGCGCCTTCCCGGTCGGCTGCCTTTCTTGCACTTTGTTTCCTCAGCCAGTAAACTCTAGTTCTCCAGTTTGCGAGGCATATAGCATCAATGCTCCTGAATCGAGATTATGTCGGGTACATGGCCACAGAAGTCGTCAAGCAACTCGTCGACGGCGGCCTGATTGAGACCAATGCCGCGGAGGCCGTGGCCTTCCGCTTGCGCCAGCGCATGGCGGAAGAGCTCAGCGTCGAGGATCGCGTCAACGAACAAGCGCGCCAAATCCTCACCGAACATCAAGACGAAATGCGCCGCACCAACGTCTCCTATCAAGATATGTTTAAAAAGGTAAAGGCCCAGTTGGCCCGCGACGGAAAATTGATCCTTCGCTGAAATCCGTAGGGGCACGGCATGCCGTGCCCGACGCTGCCGCAACGCAGCGCAACGAAACAGGGCGCAGGTAACAGGCGGCAAAAAAGTTTAGGAACTTGAGGGTCCTCGAAACAATGCGATTAAGCCGCGAAAAAATTGTCCGCATCTCCCACCAGCTGACCGATGTCCTGGTCGCCAGCGACGACGTCGATTTCGTCGACGACCGCGACACCATCCGGCGTCAGATCGTTGAGATTCTCACCGCCACGTTGCGCGAAGAAGAGAAAGCCGAGCTCGAAGCCCGCAAGCGCATCACCTCGCAGAAAAAAGAAATTCTCGAAGGCAGCGAAGAGTGGGATCTGCTGTTTCGCAAATATTATTCCGAAGAACTTCGCCGCATGGGTGTGGCCGCCGCTCCCGAAGAACATCGCCGCCAATCCACGCATTAGTTGTGAAAGCTCGCGTCGCGTCTCTTAAACGCCGTCCATTCAAAAGCATCATGTCTCGTTACCGCGCCAATAGCGCCGTAAAATAAAAGAGGCGGCCCATCGCGGGCCGCCTTTTCTGTCCTGCCTTTCGTCGTTCTTTAAGATCGCTTTTTGAGATCTTCGTCTAAGGATTGTTAGGACTGCTGTTGTCGTCCGGACGGCGCTTCAGTGTCGGCCGGTCGTCGTCCGTCTGCGTAGGATCAGTCGCCGTTGTCGGATCGTTCTTGGTCTTGTCAGACTGCTCGGTCTTTGTCCGCAAAGTCGGCTTGTTTGGTCCCGGCTGCGCTTTCTTGGAGAACATCACGTTGCGCAGTCTGGCCTTCACGGAATCAAATTCCGACGTGGTCACAATGTATTCCTGCTTGGACGGAAGAATCTTGGCGATCTCTTGCTGCGTCCGCTCGATGCGCTCGGGCGTTGGCGGGTGCGTCGAAAACACCTTCGGGATCGTGCCCGGTCGCCGCTTCTCATCTGCCTGAATGCGTTCAAAGAACGTAATGTAGGCGTTGGGATCGTATCCGGCCTTATACATGTATTGCAGTCCGAGATAGTCGGCTTCACGCTCATCGTCGCGAGAAAATTTCAGGAAGCCCAACGGAATCGCAATGTTCAAGCCTTCATACAGGGCATATCCCGCCCATCCCACCGGCCCGAAAATCATCAACGGAATCGTCGCGAGCTGGGCTATCTCGCTCTTGGTGGCTTGCCGCGTGCCATGCCGCGCGGTAACGTGCGAAATTTCGTGCGCCATCACTCCCGCGAGTTCCGCTTCTTCCTGTGCGCGCAGAATCAGTCCGCTGTTCACGTAGAAAAATCCGCCCGGCAACGCAAAGGCGTTCACTTCATCCGAATCGATCACCTTGATCGTAAACGGCACCTTGGCGTCGGAGTTGCGTACCAGGTTCTGTCCCACGCGGTTCACGTATTCCGTCACGACGGGATCATCAATCAGCTTCGACGAGCGCTCCACCTCTTGCGCCAGCTGTTTACCAAGCGCGATCTCTTTTTCCAGCGAATAGAAATTCACGTGTCCGCTGACGTTGCGGTTTCCAATCGCGTCCACATCGTCGTGCGAACTCTTCGGGTTCACCGTGTCTTGTTGCTGCACCGGAGCCGAAGTCGGCGGATTCGATTTGTCCGGCGGCGGAGGAGCCGGCTGCGCTGGAGCGGGAGTCTGCGCCGGAGGAGTTTGCGTAGTCGCTTGCGAAGTAGATTGCTGCGCCGTTCCGTTCTGCTGCGTAGTCGCCGTCTGCGGGGTCGTCGGCTGCGGAGCACCAGGCTGCGAGGTCGTCGGTTGCTGCGCCGGAGGCGTTTGCGAGGAACCAGCGCTGCTCGAACTCTGTGCCCCGAACGTCGGACCACCAATCAGGAAACTCGTGAGCGCGAAGGTCGTTATCTGCCGAAAGATTTGTCGCATGCCCGTTTACCTCCGACTGCCCGCAGTATACACCCAATAACTAGACCGGTCCCCGGCGAACTTATCTTGCGACTATGATGTCAGCTTGTCGTAGAAGGTTTCCTATGTCCTTCAATCCTCGCCATTTCGATAGGTGGGAAGGGAAGCCTAAACAGTGTCAACACTCCCACAGGTCTACAGTTTTCAATATAAAGTTCCGCTTCGTTTCGATGCCTTTCCAAGCACGCTATCGATTCTGCGCCACTCCTTTCGCGCACCTGTTGACACTCTTGCGATGCCCATCTACATTCAAAGTCTGCCTATGAGCGTCTCCAAGATTCAGAGCGGCCAGCTTTGGAAGAAAAATGATTCCAACGAGATTTACCTGGTAACCCGCGTGTATACGGAGGCCTTGAGCACCGTCGCCATGCTGCGCAAATCCGGTGCCGAGTCCGAACCCCTCATTCGTGTACGAGTTGAACGCACCGCAGGCGGTCAAACCATCCCCGGCTTCACCCCCGCCCAGGAAGACGAGAAATTCTAAGCTTAGTGGCAGCTGAGACCTTTAATCCGTACCCAGCTGGATTGTAAGGTTTTTCCTTACTTCATTACCGTATTGCGTCTTTCAGTCTTTACTCTTCCAAGCTAGATCGACCGTACTTCCATCTTCACCACATCGTCGACCTTAGCCAGCTCTTTCATCAAGAACGGCTCGCCGTACTTCACCCCGATCAGGTGGCCGGACTGCCGCGCGAGCCGGTTCATCTCTTCCTCCAGCTGTTCTAGGCCCAGGTAGACCTTGGCCTTGTTCTCGTTCTTCGTGGGACGAAACTGCGAGCCATACGCCAGGATCGCCTTCCGGCGCGTCGTATACTGCGCGGTAATGTCCACCACAAACGTGGGCCGCACTTCAGCAAACGCCGTGGTGTACAGAATCTTGAACGGCCGGTACGGCTCGCCCGCAATCGCCAGCTGCTTCAGTCCCGCGAGAAAGCACGCCTCGTAACCTAAGGTCGACGCATGATAGTGATCCGGATGGCGCGCCTCCCAGTAGGGCAGCAGCACGGTCTTGGGCCGCAACTCCCGAAGCATTACCGCCAGCCGCAACTTATGCTGCCGGCTGGGCTGCACATCCGAATCCGGTACGCCGAGATTCCCGCGCCACTTTACGCCCAAGAGTTTCGCGGCTTTCGCCGCTTCAGTCGCGCGAATCTCCGGCGTCCCGCGCGTGCCCATTTCGCCGGCCGTCAAGTCCAGTATTCCGGTCTTGTAGCCGCGCTGCGCCATCTTCAGCAGCGTGCCCCCGCACGTCAGTTCCACATCATCGGGATGCGCCGCAATCGCCAGTACATCAAGATTCATCTTCAAACCCTCGCTCAGGGGATTCTAGCAGCAAGCCGAACATTACATTTGAGGCGCTCAAGAGGGAACTCGGGATGGACAGAATAAGCCGGGAAGGGAGGAGCAGGTCTCAGGAGACGTGGACGTCGAATACGGCGGTTTGCACCTTGCCGTCGCGCTTGATCTGCAGAAATAATCGGTAATCTCCGGGTTGCGGAAATCCGTAAGGAAACCAGATCTCCGGCCCCATCGCGGCACCATGCTGCATTGCTGCCCCAGGCATCATCATCATACTGCCCGCGGACCCACTCGCCGCGGCACCGGCCTCTCCGTTGTTGCCGACCAGCATCAGCGCCGCCATCGGCATGGATCCCGCCGGATGAATATGCGCAAATACGCTCAAATCGCGCTTCACAACAATCAAGTGCCCAGCCATGCCCATATAAGGTTGCAAGTCACTCGCAGCTTTCCCATCACGGTCCACAACCCGGAAGCGCAGCAACTCCGACTTGCCGCTCTGCAAACTAGTGGTCGCCGCAGCCGACCCGCCGCCCAACGTCAGCTCCACTTTTCCGCCATCGTCAAGCGCAGCCAGGTTGTTCGGCTGCGCGCTCGAAAGCGCTGGCGCGGAGCTACCCGCATCGTCCGCATCCGGCGCGATCTTGCTCACGCCATTGGGAATTTCCGGCAGCGTCAATTGCGCGGTCATGGTGTCCGGAAATCCCGATTCGCGCACCACGTCCGCAAACACCGCATACTTTCCCGCCGCCTCGCCGTCCATCGATTGCGCAAACTCATTGTCGTCGATGCGTTCCGGATGCAAATGATAGAAGCGATCCATCTCCGGCATACGTAGCAAAAATAAATGCATCAGGTGACCGTGGTCCGGGATCAGCTTCACCAGTTGCATCTGCGCGCGCCTTTGGTGCCACGGCGAGGCGCCCATCTGCAGAATCAGCCGCTCGTCGGCCGTCAAAGAAGCGGAAAGCGGCGGCGCGGCGTACAGCTTTCCGGAGGTATTTGCTGCCGCCACGGAGTCCCACCATAAATTGCCCAGAAAAAGTATCGCCACCAGCGCCAGCGCCGTCGCAGCCATCACGATCACCGCGCGGCGCTTCCGTCCCGGCGTCGGCGTATCTCCGGGTTCCACCTGACTCTCGCGCGCCGCGGCCCCAAAAATCGAAATCAAGCTCAACACCAGAAACGCCATCAGTCCCAGCAGCAGCAAGCCGGTCTGCTTTTGCATCCGCAACGTACGCTGCGCAAACGCCGCCACCGGAACGGCCATCTGCGCGGCGCCGTGCGCGCCGTTGAGCGTGATGCGCACCTGCCACGAGCCCGATTCCATCAGCCAAAGTTTTCCGGTAAAAAATTGCGGATCGTCTTTCGACGCCACCAGACGGTCCGCGGGCGGCGCGTTTTGCGAGCCTTCGCCGATCACCCGCAATGGCGTAATCTCAATCTCGCTCACCGCTCCATCCAGCGATCGCACTTCGATTTGCGCGATTCCGGGAATCATCTGCGGCGTGCGAATGGTCACGAATATTTTGTACGGCCCGGCCATGCCCTCATAAAAAACATCCGGGCTGCCGACGTGCGCTTGCAGCATGGGCGGAAGCGTCAGCGACACCATCAGGAACATCGCGAGAATCGTCGCCGCAGTCGGTAGGGAGGCGTGCCGCACGGCTAGCGTTTCACCTTGCGCATCCAATCGCCCCAGCTCAGTCCGATTCGCGTGGTGAGAATCGCCGCCACAAAAGCCCATGCCATGTTCATCCAGAACGCGCCGCGCGTCGCTTCATATACAAAGAATCGGTGACTTTCGATGTAGTCGCTCGGCCGCTCCATGTACGGGTAGTAGTCCGTGCCAAAAATCGGATTCTCCGCCAGCTTGGAAATCAGAAAGGTGGACATCGGCCACTCCACCACAATCATGGCTACCACAAATCCAATACCGGCCACCAGCGCCTGCAGCCACTTGTTTCGCCCTACGGTTTTGTCCAACAGAAAATCCAGCGCCGCCGCTCCCGCAAACAGCAGCACCGGGAACGACAGTGGCACCAAGTGAGAAATCGGCGTATACACCGGACCCAATTTTGCCTGCGCGGGAACAAATGGCACGAGCCATAGCGCCAGCAGCCACAAAACGAAATACGCGCTAGCCACCTTCGTCGCCGCCCAGCGGTAGCCGGACGCCCTCGCAACGCCCACCAGCAACAGCGGCATGGCCGTCGCCAGCACGCGGTAATAAATTCCGCTGTGTGCCAGCGTGTAATCCGTATATTCGTAAATCAGCATCAGAATCAAGATCATCAACATGCAGCCTACGTATAAGAAAATCCTATTCAGTTTTTCTCGTAGCTCCGCATTGGCGCGATTCATTTCCGCAACCACCAAAAACAGTCCGCCCAGTCCCAGCACAAAAATACCCAAGGCCAGCACCACGTGCGGAGGGCTCATGATCTGCACGTCTAATCCGAAAGCGTTGTGCCACCAGTCGTCAAAAGGCGCCGAGGTAAGCATGGTCATTCCGCCCCACAGCGACACAAAAGCGCCGAGCGGCCCGTAAAAGCCCCACACGCGCACCGATGTCGCGCGCTTGGCCGCCGCGTCCCTGCCGAAAGTTGTAGCCAGAATCAGCAACGTGCTGGAGATGCCCGCCACGATCGCGCCGAAATGAATGCCCAGGTGCGCAGGCGTCCAAAAAGTGTCTCTGCCGATGGACATGTGCCAGGAAATGTCCCAGTACAATCCCACTACTGTCGAGGTCACCGCCAGCGCCGAACTCCACACGTACCAAGGCACCGCCGCAGTGTCCGTCGCAGCCACGGCTCGCGCAGGAGCCGAAGTTATCGAGATTCCTTGCGCCATCTTTGGACTCCCTGAAAACAATTCGCCGGGCGTATTGCAACGCCCCAACCGCACAAACCGATACGCAACGACTAAGCCAAATCTTTCGCTGGCCGCAAATTTACCCTGCGCAACAGTCCTTGGCAACTCTCGCCTGGACGCCCAGCCTTGTCGTCTTCTGCTGGTGGGACAGCTTGCATTTCTCCGGTATTGAATGTACGCATAAAGAAGTGAACAGGATGGAATCCGAAAAGACTGGGAGACGTAAGCGACCGAATTGGGCTTGCTGGCTGCTGGTGGTGTTATTTCCGATCCCATGGAGTCCGTGGTGGCTTTGCATTATCTTCCTCGGGATTTTTTGTCTCCTGGCGTTCGGGGTGTTGCACTACGAGGAGGATCCAGATTGACCCACTACCCGTATTGCGCTTAGCGTCTTGCGTTGACGACGTCCTGTGGTACTTTTCCCCACATGTCCGAATCGCCGAATCCTCGCGTAGCCCTAGTCACCGGCGCTGCCAAGCGCCTAGGCCGCGCGGTAGCGCTTCGCCTAGCCGCGGAGGGCTGCGACCTGGTCATTCATTACCGTTCATCCGAAAGGGAAGCGCGCGAGGTGGTGTCTGAAGTAGAAAAGATTGGCCGCCGTGCCTTAGCGGTTTCCGCCGACCTCGATCAGCTGAGTGAAATTAAAAATCTCTTCGCGCAAGCCGCGCAACATTTCGGCCGCTTGGACATCCTCATCAACAGCGCCGCCAACTTCTTCGAGACTCCCTTCGCGCAAACCACGGAAGCGGAATGGGATCGCGCGCTAAACTCCAATCTCAAAGCGCCATTCTTTTGCGCGCAAGCCGCCGCTCCGCTCCTGAAATCCTCGCGCGGCGTAATCATAAATTTCGCGGACATCGGCGGAATCCTGGGCTGGCCCGGCTTTATCCCTCACAGCATTTCAAAAGCTGGCGTAATCATGCTCACTCGTGCCCTAGCGAAGGAACTGGCCCCCGAAATCCGCGTAAACGCCATCGCTCCCGGCACCATCACCATGCCCGGCGACCCTCCCGAATGGCAGCGCGATTTCATCAAGCTAGCTCCGCTAGAACGCACCGGAACGCCCACTGACATCGCCGATGCGGTCACCTATCTGGTCAACGCCAAGTTCATCACGGGACATGTTCTGGTAGTAGACGGCGGCAGGGTGCTGTAGACCATTCCTCAAAAACAGAGCGAATTCACCGCGTCCAACCGCCCGCGACCGAACCACACTTCTTATGGGATAAGCGTGGGCCGCACGCGGCCGTGCAGACGGTAAACGGGAAAATCTCGCCGGTCCACGGTGAAGATTTTTCGCAGGCCCTCGCGCTCGGCAACCCTGATGAGCGCCGCATCGGCGAGGTCCATGGGGAGATTCGCGTACTTGCGCATCAGTTCGCGAATACGAGGTACATCCGTGGAGTCGAGCGGCCGCAGTTGCAATGCCCCTCGCCCAATCATCTCCCATATCGCGTCTTGGCCAATCGGAAAGCCAGCCAGTAGGTACATGGCCTCGGTGAGCGCGGGCCAGACCGTGGCGAGAGGCTCTCGCAGGCCCTTTAACGCTGCGATGCAGGCGACATGATGTTGGTCGTCGAAATTTACCATCGCCACGAGCGGACCCGCATCCACAAGTATCACCGTGGGCGTCCGCGCAGCTGGCGGTCCTTAAGTAGCTTGGCGAACTTCTGCCCCATTTTCTGCGAAAGCTTGGGATCGCCGGTACGCACGACGCCAATTAAATCCTTCACTGCTTCGTATGGGGCTACGGCAGGCTCCTCGCGGTCAACCGATGCCTCAATCGCGCGCCGAATGAATTCAGAAGTGGACAGGCCATTACGCCGCGCGAGGCGCCCAATACGCAACCGTGTTTTTTCGTCCAGTCGTAAAGTAACAGGGGAGGCCATAGTTTCGCCGTGCCCCAGATTATAGCGTATTACATGTTGTAATACAAATAGCGGCTGTGCGCGATTAACTCACGCGCAGGCTCCCTTCGAGGACCGTTTGTCGGCCACCGGCGTGTGAGTTTGCAGAATTAAAGTCCAATTGCGCGAGTCCGGCCTGTTGCCCCCTACCACCTCGCTGTGTATACTTCCGGCAACAACGGAGCTCTGCGCCTCCAATCTGACTTAATGTCCCTGCCGCCGAACCCTCGAGGACCGAAATCCGCCGACCCGCCCAATGAACGACGCCTGGAGGGTTGGGGGGAAATCGCCACGTATCTTCGCAAGGAGATACGCACGGTGCAGCGCTGGGAACAGACTCTGGGTCTGCCAATCCATCGCTTGCTAGTCGGCAAAAACGCGTCGGTGTGGGCGCTGCGATCTGAGCTTGATGCATGGTACCTGAGTCGCGATCCCTACAAAGAGTTGGAAGATCCAGCGGCAGATGATCCTTCCCAACCCACGCAACCCCCGGTTATCCCGGCTCCATCTCCAACTCCAATAACTCCGAACCCGGTAGCCCCCGTCGTTCAGGACATCGTGGCACCCCCAGATCCCGAGGATCGAGCCGCTACGAAATGGGGTCTGCCCTGGAAGATTGGCGCCGTCGCAGCTGGCATTTTGCTCTGTGCGCTGGCCTATTTGTCGCTGCCCACGCAAATTCCTGGGCAATCCGGCACGCGTACAGACCCCGTACCCAAGAAAATTCGTCTGTTCGTCCGCCCGCTTTATAACTGTTCCGCAGATGGTGAAGGTGGCTTTGCGGAAGGGCTGACCAACGAAATCAACACCCAGATTGGCCGCCTCGATCCGCACCGTCTCGGAGTTATCGCTCCCACAACTGCCAAGCTCTATTGCAAGCACTCGATTCCTGACCTCGTTCGTGCCTTGAGCGTCGATTACATTCTCGAAGGCAGCGTGCAGCGGGTGGACAAGCAAGTCCGCATAGACGTTCAGCTGATTCTGGCCAGCGATCAAACCCCGGTGTGGGCGGAGTCCTACACCGACACCGTCGGCGACATTCTCAAAGTGCAGGATCGCGTTTCGGCGGATGTGGCACGCAGGCTTTTGGTCCAGCTTTCGTCGAAGGCTTCCCAAACCGTCCCGCCACCCATCGATATCGTCGGCTACGATGCTTATCTCGCCGGTCGGCTGGCTTGGACCCGTCGCGACTTTCCCGTGGCTCTGGCGGAGTTCCAACAGGCCGCCCAACTTCTGCCCACCTATGCTCCGGCGCATTCCGGTTTAGCCGCCGTCTATGCGGTCATCGGACAAGCGCCCAATGACGGGTTGCAACCGAAGGATGCGGCGGCTCTGGCTCTGGCAGAGGCCCGCTCGGCACTGCAACTTGACCCCGGCAACGCCGAGAGTCACGCCGTGCTGGGCAGCATCGCCCTTCATTACGATTGGGATTTCCCCAAGGCCGAACGAGAATTTCAGGAAGCCATTCGCCTGGAGCCGGGGAATGCCACTGCCCACCAGTGGCTGGGGCAGTACTACATGATGATGGAGCGCCCGCAGGAAGCGCAGGCAGAGACCAATCAAGCCTTGAATCTCGATCCAGCTTCCCCCATTTTCATCACCGCCCGCGCTGAGGGTCTGTATTACGCCCGTGACTTTGATGCCACCCTAGCTCACGCGCAGATTGCCGTGAAGCAGTTTCCCGAGTTTGTCCTGGGGGAGTTCTGGCTGGGCAGCGCCTATCGCGAAAAGGGGATGTACGCCGAGTCTCTGGCGCACTTCAATCGTGCACTGCAACTCGCGCCCAATAATCCGGCGCTGATCATGGCTTACGGGAACGCGTTGGCAAAGTCTGGAGATAAATCGGGGGCCTTGAACGCGCTAGCCCTGCTCGAAGCGCTCTCGCACCAGCGCTACGTCCCGGCAATCTATTTTGCGGGGATCTATACCGGGCTAGGCGACCTTAACAACGCCTTCGCGTCGCTGCAGACGGCGGTGCAGCAGCGCAACGACCGTCTAATTTATCTGCGCGTCGACCCGTTATCCGATCCGTTGCGCTCGGATCCCCGTTTTGCTGCGCTGATGCAGCAAGTGAATACCCCTATTCAACATTAAACCTGCTTCCCGCGCTTCTTCTCATAACCTGAACAATTCTAACGCTTTACTTCGAACGAGTTTCCTTCGCATCCCCCGCGGCTACATTTGTCGGCGATGCGTCCCTGCGTATTGCCTGCGCACTACCCGCGACAACCAGCGACAGTGTGCGACTTCTACCGGGTGTCGTGCCTCGTCGCTTGTATGTCGTTTTTGCCGAGCCGCAGTCTCCACCCACCGGAGCACAAAACCGGAATTCACAACTGAGGTGGTCCACATGCGTCACGTGTCGATCCTGGCGGTCTTGCTTTTCTGCGGCGTTTCGCTCGCGCGGGCTCAGGACGTTCCCGCCGGAGATGTCGCCGGCAGCTACTCGTACCTTCGCGAAGGTGTCAGCAATGGCGTCAATGCCAACGGGGGAACGATTTCCACGGCATTAACCATAAAGCCGTGGCTCGGCCTTGCGGGCGATTTCGGCTTTTTCCACGCCGAGCCGTTCAGCGTGGGCTTAAACACGTTTACCTACCAGGCTGGCCCGCGCTTCTACCTGCGGACGCACTCTCGGGTGGCTCCATTTGCCCAAGTCTTGGTTGGCGGGGCTCACCTTTCCGCCGGAAGCGGTGGCGCATCGGGATCAGCCAATGGCTTTGCGTTCACTGCCGGCGGCGGCGTGGACTTGGGTCTCTCCAAGCGCTGGGCCGTGCGGCCACAGGTGGACTACATCGGGATTCACAGCAGCGGAGACACTCTCAACTCCATTCGAGCCTCGGTCGGCGTGGTTTTCCGATTCGGCAAATAAGTGCGTCGTCAGGCGAAGCGTTGCCCTTACAGCGACCCATTTTAGGGCTGCCAAAGTAACGCCGGCGGTGTAGCGCCGAAAGGGTAGCGCTTCGTCTGACCGCACTCCACCAACCATGACGCTGTTTTCGCTCGCGCTGAACGTTCGGCGCTTTGAGGAAAAGGAGATCGCCATGTTTCTTGCAACTCTTGCAAGTGCCCGGGTGCATTCTGCTTCGCCACGCATCGCGCTAGCCGCATCGTGTCTGCTAACGGCCGTAATCGTCGCCGAGTTCGCGGGATACTGGCTGCATCGGCTGCTGCACAGCCATCGCATTACCTGGCTGAGCCGCAGCCATTTGATCCATCACTTTGAGACGTACCCGCCAAACGGCGCACTGCGTTCCCCGGAGTACGCGGACGCAACCGAGGGGCGATTCTCGCTCGGTAACATCGGGCTGGAATGGATCGCTCCCTCCGCGCTCATTTTATTTGTTTGTTTCCTCGCCGTTCACGCGATGAGACTTCCGCCGTGGTCGCAAATATTGTTTCTCTCCACGCTGCTGGTCTGGCCGCTGTTCATGTTCAGCTATCTGCAGACCGCATGCATCTGCTGGAATTCTGGATGGCCGATACTCCGATCCTGAAATATTGGTTTCGCAAGGCCCGGCGGCTGCACGACATTCACCACCGCTCGATTGCCAACGACGGGCGCATGGATGCGAATTTCGGAATTGGTTTTTTCTTCTTCGATCGTGTCTTTCGCACCATTGAAAAACGCCACCGCCCGATAAATCCGCGCGGATTCGGCGCGGCACGGGAACGGGTGCGTGCCGATGGCATTGCCGCGGACGAGACCGTGTTCACCGCAAAACTCCGCACCTGAGCATCTACAATTTAGTTAGGCGGAATTGTCCCGTGCACCGAATTCCGCACCGGTGTATTCTAGTATGCTTATAGCGGCTATAACTTTTTATGCCCAACGCTTCTTCGAGGGACGGCATTTTTCAAGGGACGCACTGACTTCATGGAAAACGAAACGTATACGCAGCAGGGAATGGATGACGTGCAAATTCAAGAATGGCTGGAATCGCTTGACTCCGTCTTGGAGTCCAGCGGCCCGGAAGTTGCCGCGGAAATTCTCGAGCGCCTCCGCGCCCACGCTAGCGTCGCTGGAATCGATCTTCCGTTCACCGCGAATACGCCGTATGCCAACACTATTCCCGCTCGCCTCGAGCCGCTCTTCCCCGGTGATCAGGAATTGGAGCGCCGCATCAAGAGCCTCATTCGCTGGAACGCCTTGGCCATGGTGGTCCGCGCCAACCGCGTCGAGCACAACATCGGTGGGCACATTTCCACGTACGCATCCGCCGCTACACTCTACGAAGTCGGCTTCAATCATTTCTTCCGCGCGCGCACGCCGGAATTTGAAGGCGACACCGTCTATTTCCAAGGACACGCTTCGCCGGGCATTTACGCTCGCGCGTTTCTCGAAGGCCGTCTCAGCCCGCAGCAGCTCGAAAATTTTCGCCGTGAACTAAAACCCGGCGGCGGTCTAAGCTCCTACCCGCATCCCTGGTTGATGCCGGACTTTTGGGAATTTCCCACCGTCTCGATGGGCCTCAGCCCACTGATGGCCATTTATCAAGCGCGCTTCAATCGCTACCTCGAAAATCGCGGCCTCAAACCCCGCAGTGACGCCAAGGTCTGGGCCTTCCTCGGCGACGGCGAAACCGACGAGCCAGAATCCCTCGGCGCCATCACGCTGGCGTCGCGCGAAAAACTCGACAATTTGATTTTCGTGGTCAATTGCAATCTCCAGCGCCTGGACGGCCCCGTCCGCGGCAACGGCCAAATCATCCAGGAACTCGAGTCCGCCTTCCGCGGCGCGCGCTGGAACGTCATCAAAGTTCTGTGGGGCAGTGAGTGGGATCCCATCCTCGAACGCGACACCGAAGGCCTGCTCGTAAAGCGCATGGGCGAATTGGTTGACGGCGAGTATCAAAAGCTGGTCGTCTCCAGCGGCGCGTACGTGCGCGAACAATTCTTCGGCACCGATCCGCGCCTGCTCGCGTTGGTCGAGCCGCTTCCCGACGAGGCTCTGCGCCGCCTGCGCCTCGGCGGTCACGACCCGCGCAAGATTTACGCCGCCTATAAAGCCGCCGTCGATCACAAGGGCGGACCCACGGTAATTCTTGCGCGCACCATCAAGGGCTACGGCCTCGGTGAGGCCGGCGAAGGCAAAAACGTCACGCACCAGCAGAAAAAACTCAACGAAGAAGAGCTGCGTGAATTTCGCTCGCGATTCGGCGTGCCGCTGAACGACAACGACTGCATTGAGGTTCCGTTCTACCGCCCGCCGGAAGATAGCGTCGAGCTGCAATATTTGCGCACGCGCCGCGAATCGCTTGGCGGTTACGTCCCCAAACGCAGTATTCGTTCCAAACCCATCGCCGCCGACCACGACGAGCTCTTCAAAGAATTTTTCGATGGCAGCGACGGCCGCGAAGTTTCCACCACCATGGCCTTCGTCGGCATGCTACGCAAAATGCTGCGCGATCCCGAAATTGGTAAGTTCATCGTGCCCATCGTTCCAGACGAAGCCCGTACCTTCGGCATGGAATCGCTATTCCGCACCGTAGGCATTTATTCCAGCGTCGGCCAAAAGTACGAGCCCGTCGACGCCAGCACGCTCCTTTATTACAAGGAAGCGCAAGACGGCCAAATTTTGGAAGAGGGAATTACCGAAGCCGGCTCCATGGCCAGCTTCATCGCGGCGGGTTCCGCCTACGCCACGCACGGCATCAACACCATTCCATTTTTCATTTACTACTCCATGTTCGGCTTCCAGCGCATCGCCGATTTCATCTGGGCCGCGGCGGACATGCGCGTCCGCGGCTTCTTGCTCGGCGGAACTTCCGGCCGCACCACGCTGTCCGGCGAAGGCTTGCAGCACCAGGACGGCAACAGCCACATCCTCGCGCTGCCGGTACCGAACCTGCGCGCCTACGATCCCGCCTACGCCTACGAAATCGCCGTCATCATCCAGGACGGCATCCGCCGCATGTACAAAGATGGCGAAAATCTCTTCTACTACATCACGGTAATGAACGAACCCTATGCCATGCCCGCGATGCCGCCGGCCATCGAAAAGATAAAAGACGGCATCCTGCGCGGCATCTATCGCTTCCGCGCCAGCGAAAATAAAAAATCCAAACTGCGCGCGCAACTCTTCGGCAGCGGCGCCATCCTCAACGAAGTGCTTCGCGCCCAGGAAATTCTCGAAACCAAGTACGGCGTGGCCGCCGACGTCTGGAGCGTCACCAGCTACAAGGAACTCTACGTGGACGCCAACGAATGCGAACGCTGGAACCGCCTCCATCCCAGCGAAAAGCCGCGCGTGCCATATCTCACGCAGCAGCTTGCCAAATCCGAAGGCGTTCTGGTCGCCGCCAGCGATTATCTGAAATCGCTCCCCGGCATGGTCGGCAAGTGGATGCCGCGCCGCCTCTGTACCCTGGGCACCGACGGCTTCGGCCGCAGCGAAGGCCGCACCAGCCTCCGCGATTTCTTCGAAGTCGACGCGAGATTTATCACGCTGGCCACCCTCCACGAACTTTTCCTCGAGGGCAAAATCGAGCGCAGCGTAATCGACAAAGCCATCACCGACCTGGGCATCAACCCAGAAAAACTAAATCCCGTAATCTCGTAGCTGTCTGGAGCACGGCCCCGCTTGGCTCATCGATGAACGTACTGCTGGCCGTCGTTCTCGCAATCTTTCAAGTTGCCCACGCGAGCGCTCCCGCAGACGCATCGCATAGCGCGTTCTTACAAAGACTTTCCTCCGCCGCGATCGAGCGCACTCACCATATCGTCCGCTACGACCCTGCGTACGTCCGCATCCCCTATCCCAATGGCGACGTTCCCGCCGATACCGGCGTGTGCACTGACGAAGTGATCCGCGCCTACCGAGCCGTGGGCGTTGATTTACAAAAAGAACTTCACGAAGACCTGGTCGCCAATTTCGCGGCCTATCCCAATCAGCGCCGCTGGCAATTAGCGCACTCGGACACCAACATCGATCACCGCCGTGTCCCCAATTTAATGGTCTTCTTCGCACGCAAGGGCGACACCTTGCCGATTACCGCGCACGCCGAGGATTATGCGCCCGGGGATCTGGTCACGTGGGACTTGGGCGGCAACGTTCCGCACATCGGCATCGTTGTCGATCAGCGCGCCAGTTCCGGACGTTACATGGTGGTCCACAACATCGGCCAAGGCCCGAAAATGGAAGACGTCCTGTTTTCCTGGCGCATCACCGGCCACTATCGCTATTTCGGTCCCGTTTCTTGATTGGCGAGTACTTCCGCAACTTTAATCCGCCCCGTCGCGAGATTCGCTACCAGCGCCCCATTCGCCGCCAAAAAATCGTAGTTGCTCAACTCGCGCGGCAACACCCATGCAATTCGCTCAAATGTTTTTCCCACCACCACATCGCTCGCAATCTCTGCCGCAAAAAATCGTATCTCCAATTCATTGGCGGTATTCGCATACGCGTGCCGCACCCGCGCGATCTCCACGCTCTTTCGCAACGTCGCCCCCAACTCCTCGCGCAGCTCCCGCGCCAGCGCCGCTTCAGGCACCTCACCCTCTTCCACTTTTCCGCCGGGAAATTCCCATTTCAGCGGGGAAGAATCCGTACTGCGTCGCTGACCGATCAGCAACCGCCGGTCCGCCCGCTCAATCACCGCCGCAACCACCACTTTGATCAAGCCGCTCTCCTAGAAAATCTACCGCGCCGTTGCAGCGTTCTGTGCCCCACGAGTTTTCTGAAAAATCCGCCACAGCTCTTTCGCGCCGGCCACCAGCGGAGGCCCCGGAGTATTCAACAATTCATCGCGCACCACAAACACGCGCCGCTCGCGAATCGCCGGAACGTCTTTCCAAACCGCCACTTCGTAAGCCTGCTTGGTCTTGGACCTGTCCCCAACCGCCGCCCACGCCAACACAATAACGTCGGGCGCAGCGCGTGCCACGTCCTCATCGCTAACCCGCGCACCCGCCGCGACCACCATCTCCCCGCCACACAAGTCCACTAATTCCGCAACCCAGGGCGGGGAACTGATCCGCGGGTTCGGCCAAGCCTCGCAATAAACGCGCACGCGCCTCGGCAATTTCTTCGCCCGCGCCGCAATCGCCGCAAACTCGCGCCGCATTTTCTTGACAACCAGCTCGCCCGCTGCGGCCCGTCCCACGATCCGCGACAGCATCCGCACATCCGCGTAAACATCCGCCAGCGTGCGCGGATTCTTCGCCAAAAAATTCACCGGATGCTCCAGCAACTTCGCCAGCGTCTCCGCTTTGAACGGCACCGACCCAATCACCAGCGTCGGCCGCAACCGCACAATCTCTTCCACCGACCCCAGATGCCAGCAATCCCCAACCCGTGGCAGCCCATCGATTTCGGCCACATCCGCGCACCACTTCGTCACGCCCACGAGCGCACGTCGCGCCCCCACAGCGCACAAAATCGCCGTAGCGCTCGGCGCCAGCGATACAATCCGCTGCTCCTCGTCATTCTTCTCTTTCTTCATCTTCGCAAGCATATCAAATGGAGTTGTCGTGGGATTGTCGCGCCCCATTTACCGTAAAGCGCTGAGAACGTAGCGATTCCGACTACGCGCTATCGAAGATTTCTTACAGTAACTTCGCACCGAGCTCACCCACGATCTGCTTTCCCGCAAGCGCATGTTCTTGTTCTCGCGGTAGAATAACTTCCGCCAAATTCCCGGAGGCTCGCTCGCATGAAGGCCATCGTTTTTGAAAAGCACGGCGCACCTGAAGTTCTGCAATACATTGAGGTACCCACGCCCACCATTCGCCCCAACGAAGTCCTGGTCCGCGTGAAAGCCTGCGCGCTGAATCATCTCGATCTCTGGGTCCGCCGCGGACTTCCAGGTGTTCCCATCCCGCTCCCGCACATCCCCGGCAGCGACGTCGCTGGAGAGGTCGCGGAAATCGGCGCAGACGTCACCAGCGTTCGCCCAGGCCAAAAAGTCGTCCTCGCTCCCGGCGTCACCTGCGGCAAATGCGCGGCCTGCCTTTCCGGCCAGGACAATCGCTGCCGCAGCTTCACGAATCTCGGCTATATGATTGATGGCGGCTGCGCCGAATTCGTAAAAGTTCCCGAAGTAAACTGCCTGCCGTTTCCGGAAAATCTTTCGTTTGTGGAAGCAGCCGCGATCCCGCTAGTTTTCCAAACCGCCTGGCACATGCTGCTCGCGCGGGCCGAGCTACAACCGGGCGAAGATGTCTTAATTCTGGGCGCAGGCAGCGGTGTCGGCACCGCCGCCATTCAAATCGCCAAATTTTTCGGTGCTCGCGTAATCGCCACCGCCACCACCGAAGAAAAAGCCGCCAAGGCGATGGAACTAGGCGCCGACCACGTCATTAACCTAAAAACGCAAAAAATCCGCGAAGAAGTCCGCCGCATCACCAACAAACGCGGCGTAGACGTGGTCTTCGAACACGTCGGCACCGCCACCTGGGACGACAGCCTCGCCAGCCTGGCCTACGCCGGTCGCCTGATCAGCTGTGGCGCGACCACCGGTTACGACGCGAAGCTCGATCTGCGCATCCTCTTCGCCAAACAACTCTCTCTGATGGGCTCCTACATGGGCACCAAATCCGACCTGCACTCTGTAATGCGTTTAGTCGCCGCCGGCCGCTTCAAGCCCATCATCGACAAGGTTTTTCCGCTTTCCGAAGCCGCCGCCGCCCACGCTTACCTCGAATCCGGCGCGCAATTTGGCAAAGTGGTCTTAACGGTCTAAGAGGGAATTGTAATCTTGCGGTACACGGAGATCATGCAGCCGTTCGTCGCTGATTTCATTCGCCTCAGCACTCGGGTACCACGAAACCCTAACCGCCCGAAGCCACGGGCCGTACCGGTGGGCGTTGAGTCTTCACGATTTCGCTCACCAGAAACAGATCCGTGAGCAAGGCGCGTAGGTGAATCGAAGCGTTCAAATTGTCGATCAATTGCGAACTGATGAAGGGTTGTGCGAGCACCAGTTCAATGGCGGCCAGCGAACTCCGCCCGTCGCGCTCCAGCACTGCAAAGAAAGCCTGGTAGCGCTCCACGGATTCCAGGCGCTCTTGCTGCAGCGCCATCGCACAGCTCTCTGCCAAACCGGAAATCGCCCGCGCGGCGCGGACCAAGAATTCGCGAATCTTTTCTCCGGATTGGCCGCCACCTTCGCCGAGAAACCCCTGCGCCGCATAGGCCAGCATGAACTCGTAGCTTTCCTCGATCGTGTTACAGCGTTCCGCGAGGTCAGCCAGCATCTCGTATCCCTTCGGGCTCTACTTCTCCGGATGCCGCAGATGTTGTGGGAGGTTCCACGGGCCAGCGTTGCGGATCGTGTTCCTTTAAATAAAAATCACGGCTCATCCAACCGAAGATCATCGACTTCGTGATGGCGCGCTTTTCCGGCCGCAGCCCAAAATAAACATGCACCATGATCAAGGCGATCAGTCCGACGCCGGCCAGACCGTGCAGCACGTACATCATGCCCCAGGTCATGTCGCCGAACAGATACGGATTACGTGGGAAAAAAATCGTCCGCACGCGAAACATCATGAACACGCCGGTCACGATCGCGGATAAACCAGCCGCGACGATGGCGCCGTGGTATAGCTTATTCTCCAGAGGGTACTTCGCAAATTTCTCCGGTGGCGGCGCGGACTTTCCCATGAAACGCAAAATTCTTCTCTCCGCGTCCCGCACGTCGATGCGGTCCGGCCAGATGGACCAGAAATCCATAAAGAACGAAGCGTGGATGATGTGAAACAGGATCGAGACGGTCAGCACCGAGCCCGCGATCCAGTGATAAGTAATCCAGTCAAACGGAACGCCCACCTTTGGCAGAAAAGCCGTAAACAGCAAAGTGAACATGGCGGCGGCCATAATCCAGTGAAACATCCGCGCTGCCAGCGAGTGCCGGGGAACCTTCTCCGGTATGCGCGCTGCGATTAACGGTGAACCACTGCTGGCAAACTCTTTGGATTTCGCGAAATATCGCAAGTACGTGGCGTGCACAATGAAGAACAGGAACCCGGCAATGACCGCGACCCATATCAAGAACCACGCAATATGGATGGGCACGTTCTGTCCCCAAGGGCTCCTGGCCCACTCTAGGAAGTCCATGTCGCCTCCTCCACTCCTCCGATAGCGCGCTTCACCAGATTTCGCATCAGCGGGATCTTGTAGGCGTTGAATTGCAGTGGCACTGCGCCTTGGACAGCCAGTTTCCCGGCCATCTCCCCGGTTGCAGCGTTCGCTGGTTTACCGCGAACGGCATCTTCCACAGCCTTTAAGCGCAGCGGACGCGCTGCCGCGGCGTTTACCGCGATGCGAATGCGCTCGATTGTCCCATTCGAGACGACCATCGCCGACGCCACGTTCAGCAAGGGAAAGTCCCACACGTTCCGATCCCGCACTTTTTCAAAATAGAATTGCGCGCCCGCCCACGCGGAAGGAATACGAATGGCCGTCAGCAGTTCACCGGGTTTCAAAACATGCAAGCTCGTGATGTCGATATCCGGACCGATGAAGTAGTCTTCCGCGTCCATCACCCGCTCGCCCTTGGAAGTTCGGATCACGAATTTGGCATCCAGCGCGATGAGCGCTGGCGCAGTGTCTGAAGGATTCACCGCCACGCATCGTTCCGCGTGTAGAATCGCATGCTCGCGGTTGCGCCCTTCAGGCGTGTCCGCATAGCAAATGTTTCCGCCGGCGCGGTAGCACGGCCAGCCTGCGCGGTAATACCAGCAACGCGCATCCTGCGAAACATTGCCGCCAAGCGTGCCCTGATTCCTGATCTGCGGCGAAGCCACCAATTCCGCGCTCTCCGCCAGCAACTTGTACTTCTCTTTGATGACGGGATGCTGCACCACTTCCGTGAGCGTGGTCATCGCGCCGATCTCGATACCATCGGGCGTAGCGCGAATTCCTTTCAGTTCCGCGATCCCACTTAGATCAACCACCACCTTTGGTTTCTTGATGCGGTCCTTCAGCCAGTCGAAGCTGTCCATGCCTCCGGCGAGCACCCACGCATCGCGTCCCTGCTGTTGCAGCAGTTTTTGCGCATCGGCAATGGAACTCGGCTGACGCAATTCGAAAGCTGGCATCACGTCTCGGATTATGGCCATGGACTCTCCCTTCGCGTCTCCGCTAACTGTGCGCCGTCTAAATATGTGCCATCAGGGGATGTTGCATCGGTCGGCCAGCTTCCAGCGAAGTCAGAATCGTGTCCGCATTGACAGGCGCGCGCCGGAAAATATTGTCTCCCAGCGCATCAGAAAGCGCGTTCAGGATTACCGCACAGCCGCCTCCAACGGGCGGCTCACCCACGCCGCGCGCGCCCACCGGAGTCTCCGGGTCCGGAATATCCAGCGCCGCCCATTGCATGTTCACCGGAACATCAAGAATCGTCGGAGGCTTGTTCTGATAGAAGCGCGTTGAGAGCATGGCGCCGTAGTGCGGGTCATAGACCCACTTCTGGCCGAGTGTGTGGCCCATGCCCAGAACCGAGCGGCCGAGCACCTGCCCGCCCAGCGCTCGCGGGTGAATCACCGAGCCGACGTCCGCGTACGCGAGAAAATCCACGACGTAGTATTTTCCCGTTTCGATATCGACTTCGATTTCAGCAAAACTCGCCACGTATGAATACGTTTGGCCATCGCGCGGATAATTGTCTTTCGCAGCCGCAATCAAACCTTGCCCCGCCAGCGCGGCCATCGAAGCCTTCGTCAATTTATTCAGATCCGCCGACGGCTCGTGACCGTCGTACACGCCGCCCAATTGAATCGCCTTCGCCGCCGCCTGCCCTAACGTCATGCCCGCGCCGCTACCCTTGCGGAACACGCGTTCGTTGGCCACTTCATAATTTTCCGGCTTGCCTCCGAGACTCTTCGCCGCGATCTCTTGAAGCTTTTTCTTCGCGTCCATCGCCGTGGCGTACGCGGCCCGCGTCATCGCGTGCGTCGTCTGGCTGCCGCCGGAGACGCACGTGAAAGGAAAATTCTTCGCCGTGTCGCCCCAGGTGATGTCGCACTTCTCCCACGGAATGCCCAGCACCTCGGCGCCCGCGCGATGCACATCCATCACCGACTCCGTACCCAGGTTGCCGATGCCGGACTGGAACCGCACGCGCCCTTCCGGCGTGATCACCAGCAACCCATCAAAGCCAATCGTGCCGCCCACGTAACAACTCAGCGAAACTCCCACGCCGCGCACCTTGGTGCCGCTCCGCTTCGGAGTGCGTGCCACCCGCTCGTTCCACCTAAACTGTTCCGCGCCGCGGTCCAGCGCCTCCTTGAGGAACGCGCTCGTTGCATGCGGCCGCTTACCGTCGCTCTTCATCACTGGTCCGACCGGCGCTTTTCCCTCGGGACAATTGATGCGACGGATCGCCACTTGATCTAGCCCAAGTTTCCGCGCCGCTTTTGCGATAACCGGCTCCATGATCGCAATGCCCTGCATTCCACCAGGCGAACTTTGCGCGCTGCGCGGCGGCGTGTTCGTCAGTATCGTCGCCCCACTCCAGCGCATTGCTTCGCACTGATACAGCAGAGAAACGATGCGCCCCGACGAAGGAACATCGCCGTTGGCGTCGTAAGGACCATTATTGGAAATGACAAACATGTCCAAGGCAATGATTCTTCCTTCCTTGGAGAATCCAACTTTCATTCTGCCCATCAAACTCGGCCGCGCGCGCCCAATGAACGTTTCCTCTTCGCGACTGATACGCATCATCACCGGAGCGTTGACCTTTTTCGAAAGCAGCGCGGGAATCACGAGCGTCACGCCACCCGTAATTTTGCTGCCGAAGCCGCCTCCCGTGTATTCGCTGATCAGCACCACGTTGCCCGGGTCGATGTTCAACCATCGCGCGATCGCTGGCACCGTCTGCGCGGTGCTCTGAGTCCCAGTGAAGACATGCACTTTGCCGTTCTGCCAGTAAGCCATCGCGGTGCGCGTTTCCAGCGTCTGGTGGCTGGTGTCCGGCGTCACAAAGGTCTCGTCCAGAATCAGCGCGGCATTCTTGAAACCCGCATCAAGATCCCCGTAAGACCATTCGCCGGGCACCTTGCCCATCGGCAATTGACCTTCTTTCGCGTTGGCGAAATCCTCCTTCGTCCATTTAAGTTCACCGATCGTCGGCGGAGGAGGATTTGGCGGCGGCGCACCCGGCGCACCGGCCGGCGCCGGAGCCTGAACCCAGATGTTCCCCTCCAATCGTGGATTTGCCCCGCCAGGCCGCAGCGTTTCAAGGGGATCAATCACAAAGGGAAGCGGCTCGAACTCGATGCGAATTTTTTCGATCGCTTCCGCTGCAGTGAGTTCGTCAACCGCCGCCACCGCAAGAATCGGCTCGCCTTGATACAGCGGCTCCATGGTCAGTGCGCGCTCGCTCTTCAGATTCGCTTTGATTACCGTGCCGTTGTCGGTAAGGCTATCGGCCGGCGGCGGAAGTTCATCCGCCATGAGGATCCCTTTCACGCCGGGCATGGCCAGCGCCGCGCGCGTATCGATGTGCTTCACGCGCGCGTGCGGCAGCGGGCTAAGCAGCAGCTTGCAGAACAGCATTCCGTCTACGTGGTAATCTTCCGCGTACTTCGCCAGCCCGGTGACCTTGGCGTAGAGGTCCGGAGTCGGGTAATCCTTGCCGATCAGCTTATGTCCAACGCCGTACACACGCTCGGGCGCCTTCGCCAGCACCGATTCTTTTTTAACGGATTCCTCAGGCATTGCTGGCCCTCCGCATATTTTCCGCGCCGCGCATCAGCGCGGTAAGAATCTTGTCGTAGTCCTGGCAACGGCACAGGTTTCCAGAAACGCCGAACGCCAGCTCGCCGCGCGTGGGATTTGGATTTGTCTTCAGGAAGCCTACCGACGCCATGATGAACCCCGGCATGCAGAACGCACACTGGAACCCTTGTTCATCGATGACGCCTTGCTGCACCGGGTGCAGCTTTCCCTCCGGGCTCGCCAAACCTTCGATGGTCAAGACTTTCCGGTCGCGCACCGTATGCGTCAGCACCGAACACGCATAGTGCGGCACGTCGTCGATCAACACCGTGCAAGAGCCGCATTCCGCGCGGTCGCATCCCAGCTTTGTGCCCGTGAGTCCAAGCTTGTGGCGCAACGTCCAGGCCAGCGTTTCTTGCCGCATCACGTCGGCTCGCCGCGACTGCCCGTTCACATTAATTGTGAGGAGTCGTTCACCGGCGCTCTGACCCGCCTGGCCGAGCAGCGTGGTCGCGCGGAAAAGATAGCTTGCCGAAGAAACTGCCACGCCGCCTCCAATCACTCCCTTGATTAAATCTCGCCTCGAAATCGTGTCTGGCGGAGTCTCGTTCGCCTTGTGATCGTTATCGTCGGGGTCGCTCATCTCCTGCGTCCTCCTCTAATATCCGCGAAGATTTGACTGCGCGCGGATCGCAAAAGGTTCCTGTTCAAAAGACTCGTTTCATCGCGCGAACACGCGCGGGCGCAAACCTCCTGCCCGAGTTTATGCTCGTTGGATGGCTCTTCTCACCAGAATGGGTACTGTAGAATTAAATCCCGCGCGGGAAAAGCGAGATTTTGGAAGTTCGCTGACCTCCACGCCGGTTTCGAGGCTGCACGTGCACGGCGAGAAATCGCTCAGTAAACTAATTTCAGCGACAATTGAATCTGCCGCGACGGCCCTGCCGTATGGTTGATGAACCCAAAGCCGCTTCCGAGCACGGTGTTTGCCGGCAAGCCAAAATCCACAATATTGAACACGTTGAAAAACTCCGCGCGAAACTCCAAAATTCCTAATTCGTGGCCTTCCCTGTGCCCGAAGGAAGTATCCTTGATCACCGCCACATCGAAGTCGCGAAAGCCCGGGCCCCGAAACGTGTTGCGGCCCAGCGTGCCGAATGTGCCCTGATTGGGCCCGGTGCCGCCCGGCACTCCAATCGGAATATAGAAAAACGAACTGTTATCCGCTCCCCGGCCAAAATAATCTTCTCGCGTGCTGCGGCTGGTCGAGAAATTCGGAAGCGTCACAAGATCCGGACGATCCGTCCCGCCTGCTCCAGCCCCGGTTTGTTGAATCCCGGAAAACACCGTGAATGGTAATCCGCTCGTTATCGTGGTGATATTCAAAATCTGCCACCCCTTCGTCAGTCGCTCGCTAAGAGGTCTCAAAAAGCTTACGCGCTCGAGTTGCAGGTTTTGGATCAAGCTCAACGCGAAAACATGCTTGACGTCGAACGTCGAGGGGCCTCGGTCGGCGCCCGGATTCAGAGGATCCTGCGGCAGAATCGGCGTGACCACGCCCGCGCTCGTGGTATTCCCGCCCGCCGAAGTGCTCGTGTCATCCAAGGACTTCGAAAAAGTATAGCTAGCCTGAAAACTCAATCCGATCCGCGAAGAGTTTTCCGTCACGCTCGTTTGCAGAGCGTTGTAGTTCGAGTGCGATTCTGTGCTCATCACGCCTTCCGGCCCGAATCCGCCGATCGCGCGTCCTGCGCCATCGAATTGTGTATATGGCGCGTAAGGAGGATCCGCTCCCGCGTAACCGTTCGGAGAAAACACGCCAGCAAGATGAACTCCCGCCGTACCCACGTACGCCACACTGAGCTTCATACCGCGAAAGTCGTGATCCACGCCGGCGGTAAACGTTCCGATGTACCCGTTGCGAAAGTTTCGCGAGATCACGCCCGTCGAGAGCAGCTGCACTTCATCACCCGGCGTAAGCGCCTCCAAATCGGCTTGAAACCGCTCCAAATCGATCGGCGTGTTCGCCGGAACGGTGGAGCTATTTCCAGAAGGGAATAACAGTTGCCCTCCCGTCGTATACAGCGGTGGCAGCGCCAACGGTACAACGGTATTGTGAAAGGGCACTGGAACTCCCGGCAGCGCCGTTACCAACGGCTGAAAAACAAACGGAATCCCGCCGGTCACGGAATTTTCCAGCCACAGATTGGGAAGAATCGTAGTAATCGCTCCGCCGGCATGCAGTGTGGTGTGCGCCCCGACGCCGTAATCCACGGCGACGCGTGGCCCCCAGCCTCTCAAAGCCAGCGGATAAATCGGCTGCGGATTGTACAGAAAAATCTCTTTCGCACCGGGCGTGAGGAAAGGCACGGAGTTTCCATCGGCGTCCACCGGTTCGCCAATGGAAGTCCGGTGCAGCGCTTCTTTGATGCGGCTATCCAGTTCATAGCGCAGACCGTAGTTGATACTCAGCCGTGAAGTCGCTTTCCAAGTGTCCTGAAAATAAAAGTTGTACGCTTGGCGGCGAACCGCCGCTTCATCAAACTTGTCTCCGGCAGGTGTCAAACTGGACGGCGCGGTAATCGTGTAAGAATACGGCGAGCCCGTGAGCAATTGTGTCAACGAATCCGGCAACGCCTCTCCCGGCTGGATATCATGCTGCCCGCTTGCCGATGGGATGAACACCGGCGAATACGCTGTTCCTCCTCCAAAGGAGTACAACCCGTTCGGATTCGTCCCATAAATCGTTGAGTCTCTGTTCCAACGAGTTTCCGTGCCCCACTTGAACGTGTGCGCCCCGCGCAAATACACCATATCCAGCTTGACCTGGAACAAGTTGCTGTACGATCCGAAAATCGACCCGTCCGGCGAGTTAAACCCTTCAAAAAGTCCGTCCGCAAACGCTAGCGCGGGATCGCTATGATCCGTTGCCGGGAAAATCGGCGTGCTGCGAATGTATCCAAAAGCCGCGGTAAAACTAAAATGTGGCGACACCGTGCGCGCGTATCTCACCGCTGCGTTTCGCTGGTGATCAAAAAAGTTCACGGCAAAGGCTGGATCGATGGCCGTCTGATCGGGATTTGTCGTCGGGCCATTCACCTGATTCAGGCTGAAGCGCGTGAACACCGTCGCTTGCTCGGAAATCTGGTGATCCACGCGCACGGAGAATTGGTTCGTGCTCGTATCTACCTTGGAAGATGCCGCGTAGGTACGCGCGCCGTATGGTCCTTGTGGTTCGTTCGGCAAGGGATAACGCGCCAGCAACGTCGCCATCTCCGGGTTCACCGGAACAAATAGCGTATCCCCCGGGAACGTCGTCGTATCGATGCCGCGTCGCTCCGCCGCCGTCGGTACCGCGAATACCTGCGTCGTGCCCAGCACTTGCCGGAAGCCCTGGTACTCGCCGAAATAATACGTCTTCCCCCGGCCATCATAGATTCCCGGAAGCACCACCGGGCCGCCATTCGTCACGCCAAATTCATTGCGTGCGAACGGCGGAATGCGTCGTGGGTCCACCGCGCTTGAGTGATCGAAGAAATTGCGCGCATCGAACGCCGCATTACGCACAAATTCAAACGCGCTGCCATGCACCGCGTCGCTGCCCTCTTTCGTAACCACATTTGTAAAACCCGACGCACCGTGGCCGATTTCCGCGGGCATCACTCCGGAACTGGATTGCACTTCGTGGATCGCATCCACGTTGAAATTGGAAAATGTCGCGCCACCCAATTCCGGATCGGTGGTGTCCGCGCCGTCGATGGCAAAAACTGAGTCCACTCCTCGTTGCCCGTTCACCGCAAACTGTTGCGTGAAATTTGCCGCGCCGTTCGTGTCTGTCATGGTGCCCGCGGCCAGCAATAACAGCTTGCTGAAATCACGCTCATTCAGCGGCAGGCTCGATACTTCCGAGCTGGAAAGGTGCTGGCCGCCGCTCCCCTGCGCGGCTCCGCTCTTTCCCGAGGGCAGAACGATAAGCGTCTGATTGTCTGCTGAAAGTTGCAGGTCGCCGGTGAAAGCTGTCCCCTCGTCAATGATAATGGGGCTCGCGGCAGTCCAAGCCATTCCCGCGATTCTCACGGTAACCGAATAGTTTCCGCTGCCGACTTCGCCGAACGAAAATTCACCGGTCGCAGATGTCTCGACGGAATATTGCGCCTTTCCCGAAAGTGATTGGAGTACCACGGTCGCCGCGCTCACGGGCTTTCCTGCCGCGTCGCGCAACACGCCCTTCCACGGGCCCGCCGCAGCCGGCCGCGCCACCAACGCGAGAAGGAAAAATCCAACGAAAAGCCACTTGCGGGCCGAAACAGGAGAGACCAGGGGCACGGCTGGGAAGTATACCCGCGTTCCGCCTCCTTAGCATGCAGCTCCGCAGAGACAGCCGAAAATGCCGAAACTTCAGAACCTCATACTCGCTGGGGATTCCTATCTGGCGTTCTTTAGCGTTTTTACTTGGAAGGCTGCGATTCGCCGAGCCGCTTCAAGCGGTCGCGCAGACGCCGTTGCAGCGGCGTAAGCGTATTCGGGTTGAACGCCACCAGATACCATAGCGGCTGGCCGCGATCCTTGCTCACCCACGTCGGCGACCGATGCCGCGACTCGTTGTGGCGATTGCAATTAACTTTCGATCGGTTGAATCTCTCCAGCGATCGTCGCTCGGCTCAGGATTTTATCTATCGCCGCAAACAATTCGACTGTGCGAATTGGTTTGGTCACATAGCCATCCATGCCGGCGGCTACGCAACGTTCCTCGTCTCCTTTTAGCGCGTGCGCCGTCATCGCAATGATCGGAACATGACCTCCCGACAATTTTTCTCGTTCGCGAATCGCCACCGTCGCGGCGATGCCATCAAGATCGGGCATCTGTACGTCCATGAGCACGATGTCGAAAGTTTCTTTCTCGAACGCCCGTAGCGCCGCGCGACCGTCTCCTGCGATGGTTACCTCGAAGCCCCTTTTTTCCAGCAGTCGCTGGGCAAGTTTCTGATTGACGGAGTTGTCCTCCGCCAGGAGCACGCGACGGCGATTGCGATCTTCACGCAATTTGTGCGGCGTGACCAGCGGATCGGTTTTTACTTTGGGCCCCTGTTGCACCAGCGCGCTGATCGCTTCGAGCAACTCGCGTTGCCGCACCGGCTTAACCATATACGCGGCAATACCAAGTTCCCGGCATCGCGCGGCATCTCCCATATGCGCCGCGGACGTCAGCATCATCACCGTCGCACCTACCAGCGTTGGGTCTTTGTGAATGATCTTGGCCAGACTGAAGCCATCCATGTCTGGCATCTGGCCATCCAGCAAGATCAAATGAAATGGATGTCCGGCATCCTTCGCCGTCTGCAGCGCCTGCAGACCCTCACGGCCTCCTTCGACAGCCACCGTTCTCATTCCCCACCGCGCCAACATTCCTCCCAAAACGCAGCGATTCGTAAAATTGTCATCCACCACCAGCACTTCTATGTCGCGCAACATATCGGTTGAAGACGTTGGAGTTCGCGCGCCAGAACATTTCTGTATTCCCAATGAGATGTTGAAATGAAACGTGCTCCCCGCGCCGGCCTGGCTCTCCAGCCAGATGCGGCCGTTCATCAACTCCACCAATCGCTTGCAAATCGTCAGCCCCAGTCCCGTCCCGCCATACTTCCGCGCCATGGATCCGTCCGCCTGCGAGAATGCTTCGAAAATGGTTTCCTGCTTTTCCGCAGGGACGCCCATTCCGGTGTCTCGCACCGCGAAGTGCAGGTCTACCGTATCGTTCGTATGCGATTGTTCGTCGACACTGATCACAATTTCGCCCCTCGCGGTAAATTTGACGGCATTGCCAATGAGATTGATCAGAATTTGCCGAATCCTTCCGGGGTCTCCGAGTAGAGCCTCGGTCACTCCTGGCTGAACGTCGTACACCAGCTCGAGTCCCTTCTCATGCGCGCGGAAGCTGAGCGCCTTCATCGTTTCGCCTAGGCTCTCTCGTAGATCGAACGGGATGGTTTCCAATTCATATCTTCCCGCTTCGATTTTAGAAAAGTCCAAAATGTCATTTATGATCACTAGAAGCGACTCCGCCGACATCCGCACCAGTCCAAGGTGCTCTCGCTGTTCCGTCGTCAGATCGGTGTCCAGAACAAGTTCCGTCATTCCCAGAATCCCGTTCATCGGAGTACGGATTTCATGACTCATGGTGGCGAGAAACGAACTCTTGGCTTCATTCGCGCCTTCGGCCGCTTCTTTAGCTTTGCGAAGGTCCTGTTCGAAGCGCTTACGCTCGCTGAGATCGCGAATGAAGGCGGCAAAGTCATGCCCCTGTTCGTTGCCCACCGCGGAAATGGTGATCTCGGCTGGAATTTCACGTCCGTCGCTCCGCACGCCGGTAGTTTCAAACCGTTTGGTTTTGGCGCCGTCTCTTAGAGTAACCAGCGAGCGAATTTCCTCCTCGAACGTTTCACGGCAACGATCCGGGACGATGATTTCTCTGAATACTTTTCCGATCACCTCCGCCCGTCTCCAACCAAAAGTCTCTTGCGCCTGCAGATTCCAATCACGAATGGTTCCGTCCGGACGAATTCCCACAAACGCGTCAAAAGACGTCTCTAAAATCTGTCGCGACCTTCTTTCGCTCGATTCCAGTTCCAGCGCTTGCACGGAAAATCTGCGATCCACCACCGAGGTCAGCACCGTCAACCCCAGCACCATGAATGTGACCACGATGATCCCCAGCGTTCCCAGGGACGAAATGCTGAGTGCGTGCGCGAGGCTCCCTTCTGCCGCTCTCGAACCCTCGAAAGAAGCGGCCGCCATTCCCGTGTAGTGCATCACTGGCACTGCGGCACCCATTACCATCGCGGCCGCAACTTTTTGCCAGGTGGCCGACCTCATCTCTCCACGAAGATGAAACGTGAGCAACAGCGCCACTAGAGAAATAAGGATTGCCAGTGCTACCGAAAGCGCCACCAGCGCCGCGTTATACCTGCACATCGCGGGCAGTCGCATGGCGGCCATCCCGATATAGTGCATGCTCGCGATCGCACCACCCATAAAAAAGCTGCCCAGCACCGCCCGTACCACACCCAGCGTTTTGCGACTCGCAACGAAGAGCGCTATCGCCGAGGCCAGGATCGCCGCCAAGAGGGAAAGCAGTACGGTAGGCCAATCGTATTCCACGACCACCGGCAACCGCAGCGCCAGCATCCCCACGTAGTGCATGGACCAGATGCCGATCCCCATCGCCGCCGCCCCGCCGCTCAACCATATCATCCGCGCTGCGCCCCGCGCGGAGGTCACTCTTCCGGCGAGGTCCAGCGCGGCATAAGAAGCCATCAAGGCGATCAAAATAGATAGAGCTACCAGATGATAGTTGTATGAGCTGCGCAACAACGCATCGGGAGTAGTCATAGCCAGCATTTCTGGCGCACCTCGGGTGCAATAATGCCTGCTTAGGTCAGGTCAGAGAGGATAGACAGCTATCGAAGGATGTTCCGGAAGGGGTTCCAGTGTGACGCACAAAACCTGAAAGTTCAAGCCGCCCTGTTCAACTCGGCATCCAGACCCGTGCATCACTTGGCAAAGTTGCGCAGAACACAGCGTCCCGCGGCGCAGGGCAGCGATCTTTGGAGTTCTCGCCTGGAGTGCTTGTTTGGAGGGCTTACTTCGAAGGTTGCGATTCGCCGAGCCGCTTCAAGCGATCGCGCAAGCGGCGTTGCAGCGGCGTTGGAGTATTCGGATTAAACGCCACCAGATACCAAAGCGGCTGGCTGCGATCTTTGCTTAGCCACGTCAGCGTCGGCGCATCGGCATTCGGATGCCGCGCCACATTCTCTCGAATTGCTCCGTACGGATGCTTCGCCAAACGATTTAAGGTCTTGGAGTTCGATCGCGGATGTTCGCTGATCAGCCGCAACAAATAAAAGTCTTCTTCCGGAGCCTGCTTCACCAGCTTTTCCAGCATTTCCGGCTTGGCATCGGCGCTCAGCACCAGCCCAATCTTCTCGTCCCACGCGGTGTTGATGTGATTCAGTTCCCGCGTTCGCGTATGGATCAGCTCTTCCAGTGCGCGGCGCTCCTGCTGCATGCGCGCGATCGGTGGGTTCGTGCCTTCCAGGGAATCCAGCACTCGCAACAAATGTTGCCGCTCGCCAAATACGATTTGCGACGTGCGCGTGATCTCGCCTTTATCTTTTTCTTTGTGCTGCACCAGATCGGAACGTCGCATTGTCTGTGGCTCCAGCCCTGTTCCTTCCCCAGGCTTGCCGAGGAACCGGGCGTAAACTGTATGGCGTGAATCGCTGGGCGAACCGCCTTTAGTCATCTCTACTGGCTTGAGCAAATTATGTTCCGCGCGCGCCATGCGGTAAAGTTTGCTGCACGTGGCCTGTGCCTCAAATGCAACGTCCGCCGCGAGCCTGCAAACGCCGGAATCAACCAGCGCCGTAAGTAGTTGCGCGGAAATACAAGGGAATTACGGGAGAAAAGGCAGCCCAACATGTCGGCATTCGACGAGCACAAAGACGAATTGGAACACTTCGAGCAGATGTACGGAATCGCGCGCGGCCGTCTGGCCGTAGCCTTGGATCGCATGACCAACGCACTGGTCCTCGCCGGACAGCACGGCGTCTACTGCACCAGCCAGCGCAACCCAACGCTTCCCGCCATGGACCTGCGCATGATCAATCAGGAATTAGTTCACGCCAAAGAATTGGTGCAATCCGTGATGGAAGAACTTCGCAACAAGAAGCCCGTCTAGGCGCCGGACTTTAGTTTACCCAGAGGTACGAAGGGCCCGGCCTGTTCTTTTTCGGTCAATCTTTTCGCAAGAACGGATTGGTATGCCGCTCTTTCGCGATAGTTGTCGCCGGGCCGTGTCCTGGATAAACCCGCGTATCCTCCGGCAATTCCATTAATTTCCCGCGCAACGATTCCATAATTTGTTCCATCGAGCCGCCCCACAAATCCGTGCGCCCAATGCTGCCGGCAAACAGCGTATCCCCCGCAAAAAGTTGCGGCGTCGTCAGCGTCCCGTTCGGCGCCAGCGCCACAACGGGATCCTGGGCAATTTTTGAAGTCCCGCCGGCGGCGTTTGCGCCACCAGCCTTCACGCTGCTCGCGCTCGCAGTAATCTTGTTCGCTACCTTCTTGCTGACAATATTTTTCGGCAGGTACAAGCACACGCTTCCCGGCGTGTGCCCCGGCGTGTGCACCACCGAAGCCTCGAACCCACCCCAGTGCAGCGTGTCCCCCTCTTTGAGCAGTTGGTCGATGTCGGTCAATTCCGGCGCGGCCATTCCGAGGAAGGCCGCCTGGACGTCCAGCGCGTGGTACAGCGGCAAATCGTCGCGATGCATCAGCACCGGAGCGCCGGTATATTTCCGCAGCTTGGCGAGACCGCCCACGTGATCGATGTGCGCGTGCGTGCTGACGATGGCTTTTACCGTGAGCTTGTGACGGCCCAGGAGTTCCAGGATGCGCGTCACTTCGTCGCCCGGATCGACCACCAACGCTTCGCGTGTGACAGGGTCCGCGATGATCGTACAGTTACACTGTAGTGCGCCCACGGGAATGGTGATGTGGATCAGCTCCGGGCTGACCGCATCAAATGCTCGAGAAGGTTCGTTCATGGTCATAAGAATTGTAGCATTCCCGCGAAGCCTGATTTCGACTGTCGCGTAGAGCACCGGACGTTGTCGCCGAGCGTTACCGCCGAACTCTGGCAATGAACGATGTTGCCAAACCGCAAAACATCGGGCGGCGCGACAGTTTGCTAGACTAGAGTTACTCGCTCATGGAAATCGCTGATACAAGTAAGCTAGTCGCCGCGCCGCTCGCGGAAATACATCGCGCGGCGGGAGCGCGCATGGGCGCGTGGTTTGGATGCGAGCTACCCGACGACTTCGGCGACGTCCGCGAAGAACAACGCATCGCTCGCGAAACCGTCGCGCTCATCGACAAAACCTATCGCGCGTATCTGACGTTCACTGGTCCGGATCGCGTGCGCTATGTGAACGCGATTCTCACCAACGACGTCAAGAGCCTCGCGCTGGGGCACAGCAACATCTCGCTGCTGCTGAATCCGCAAGGCCGCATTCTTGCGGAGATCGAAACGCACGCGTTGCCCGACCGACTGTTGTGTGTTTCGTACGCGATGATTCGCGCGCGCCTCGTCGAGGTACTGGAAAAGTTCATCATCATGGACGACGTCACGCTCACGGACAACACCGACGAGTTCGGCACGCTCGCGCTCGAAGGTCCGAAGACTGCGGAACTGGTGCGCGAACTTACTGCCATCGACTTTGCTGCGATTGCGGACGGCGCTTCGCTCGATGTTGCCGTGCGCAATCCCGAACGCGGCCGCAGCGCGATTTCCTGCCGCATGGTTCGCCGCGGATGGCCTTCCGGTGCCGCGGTAGTGAGTGGCGCCAACGCGACAAACAGAAGCACTGAGACAAACTCTGAAGCTTCGGCCAGCGGCGCAAAAATCGTCAGCGCGGAATTTATTGCCGCGCGAAAAGATTTAGCCGCGCTTTGGAAAATTCTGCAGGCCGCAGCGAAAAATGTGGGCGGCGGGCCGATTGGTTATTCCGCGCTGAGTGCGATTCGCCTGGCGCAAGGCGTGCCGTGGTTTGGCTACGACTTTGGCGAGAAGCAGATTCCCCATGAGGCTGGATTGCAGGACAGCCACATCAGTTATACGAAGGGCTGCTATACCGGCCAGGAAATTGTGGAGCGCGTGCGCTCGCGTGGGCAAGTGAACCGGCGGCGGGTTGGGTTGCGCTTTGCCGACGATGCAAAAAACGTGCCGGCCGCTGATGCTGCGCTCTCGCTCGATGGCGCCGAAATTGGTTTCGTGACGCGTGCGGCGCGATCGTTTTGTCCCGCGGCGATTTTGGCCATGGGCTACGTGCGCAAAGAAGGCGGCGCGCTTGGCACGGTGCTCGATTGCGGCGGCGAGAAAGTCAGCGTCGTGAATTTGCCGCTGCCGAATAATCCTCCTGACGAAAAGATTCGCACGAGTAGTACGGGCGCTCTCGCCTGAGATGCTTGGCTGGCGTTGCCCCAGAGAGCGCGGACGCCTGAGATGCTTGGCTGGCGTTTTTCAAAGAGCACAGGCAAGAGTGCCTGTGCTACCGAAATCATGATTCGCTCCAGGCCGGACCCTTCGTACCTCTGGGTAAACTAAAGTCCGGCACCTACATAAACCCCTTTACGGCTGATCTTCTACTAGTTGCCAGGTGGTGTCGGGGTTGTAGACGGTCATGGCGGCGGCTAGTTTGTCGGTGTCGGGGCCGAGATTTTTTTGATAGACGCGGCCTTGCTGATTGATGATGAAGGTCATGATGCCGGTGCCGGACCATTTCGCGGGGTAGGCGACCAGTGCATAGCCCGCGATCATGTTGCCGTTGATGATGTAACTGTATTTGCCGCCGGGGGCGCTCGGTCCCTGTGCGGTGAGGATTTTATAGTAATAGCCGAAATAAGGAGTCCGTGGGAGAGAGATTCGCTCCAGTTCAGCGGCTTCCGTCTTGGCGTCCGTTTGCGCGGCGGGGGCTTTGCCAGCAGCGGGTTTTGGCGCAACGCCTGGCGTGGCGGCGGCCTTCGCTTCCGCTCTGACTTGTGCGGCGGCTACGCTCATGCCCAGTGGACTTTGATTTTCGTCGCCGTCGGTTTCCCAATACAAGCCGTCATGTTTCCCGGGCGTGCTGATGATGTGCTGGGCATATTCCGGCACGCCATCGTGATCCCAATCGCCCTGGGTGAAGTATTCCCATTGGGCGATGGCGTAGGCGCGGCAGGTTTCGATGGCCGAGAGCTCATTCTCGCCGACGCGGCGATCCTGAATCTGTTCCACACCGCTCTTGGTGTCGAAGAACCATTTGCCATCCTTCTGGACCACGGGAACCGGCGCGGGCCACTCGAATTGCCCCAACGTCACAGTGTATTTGGTGGCGTCAACTTGCTGGAGCTGGGCATTCTCCTGGGCGGCTGCCGTGAAATTGTCTAGATCCTTCTTGTCCTCGACGGGATCTCCGGAGAGCAACTGGGTGTAGTCCGAACCAAAGATTTTTTCCAGCGCAGTGCGGTTCTCGTCTTTGGATGCGGCGACCAGAGCTTTTACGGCTTCTTCGGGAGTACTGAAGGTGGCCTGCCCCGGGGTCTGCGCGGAAGCGGCGGAGACGAACAAAGCTCCACTGGCGAAGAGCGCC
Source organism: uncultured Acidobacteriota bacterium (assembly GCA_963838265.1). Taxonomy (GTDB): domain Bacteria; phylum Acidobacteriota; class Terriglobia; order Acidiferrales; family UBA7541; genus Acidiferrum. The sequence goes on along the minus strand of CAWIQN010000007.1, from coordinate 591,208 downwards.
GCCGCGAGAACGCGTGAAGACTTCCGAGCGATCGAGCAGATCGAGTGCATGGGGGCCGCGTGAGACGCCTGGCGATCGATGATATGCATACGCTCCTTACCTCGCGTTACGAAAAAATGAGAACTGGGCGCAGAAGAAAACTGCGCCCCTTTGTTGCTCCCGGCGTTGCTGCTACGGAATAGCGTGTGAAGGAGGATCACGGTCTCCTCCCGCCGCCACCGCCACGATTTTGCGGCGCCGATCGCTGCTGCGGCGCGCGTTGCTGCTGCTGCGGCCGTTGCGCTTGCTGGCGGCTGGCTTGCCCGCGTTGCTGAGATTCGCGCGCGTTGAAATTGCCTTCGGCGGTCCCGAAGGCGTGCGGCGACTGCTGATAACGATTCTGTTGCTGCTGCGGACGCTGCTGCTGTTGATTGCCCGGACGGTTATTGGTGTTGTCGTGGCCGCGGAAATCGTTGACGCGGGATTTGTCGTGGATATTGCTATCCAGATTGCGATTGCCACCGCCGCCGCGAAAATCATTGCTGCCGTTGACGGGGCGTTGCACGCCACCGCCGTTCTCGCCGGGCCGTACATTGTTACCGGGGCGGTCGCCGTTCGTGGGACGCTGCACGCCACCGCCATTTTCGCCGGGTCTTACATTGTTGCCGGGGCGGTCGCCGTTTGTGGGACGCTGCACACCGCCGCCGTTCTCACCGGGACGAGTATTGTTGCCGGGACGGTAAGCGGTATTGGTGTTGCGATTGATGCGGTCGTTGTTCACCCGCACGTTGTTGTAATTCACGTTCTTGTGCACGTAATTGTAGTGATTGATGTTGTTGATGTTGACGGTGCGATTGACCACGGTGCGATTGATGTTGATGTTGGTGTAGCGATTGTTGATGTAAATGTTGCTGTGGTAGTTGACATAAACGCGGCTGCGGCCGATCCATCCGCAATTCCAGCAACCGTGGCCCCAACCGTAGGGATTCCATCCGGTGTAATAGACGCCGCCAAATCCGCCGCCCCAGTAGCCCCAATGGAAACCTAGATTGAGCCAGCCGCCGATGGGATAGCCGTAGCCAAAGGTGATGGCCGGTCCCCAATACGGTTGACGATAGTAAATGATGGCGGGGTCATAGACGGGAACGTAGATGTATTGCGGCTGCGCCGGGTTAATGGCGATGTAGTTGTCGTTTTCCAATACTTCCTGCTGCTGATTGGTTTGCAGGTTGCCCACATTCTTGGCCTGATGGCGCAGGCGCTGCACGGAGGTGGAAACGTCGGTGGACTGATTGACGTAGGCCTGACCGAGCGAAGTGGTCCAATCGATCTTGTCCGCCATCATCTCAATGACGGTAGGGTAGTGCGCGACGGCGCGAACGCTGACGTCCCAACTCTGATTGTCCACGTCAGTGGTGCCGTTGCCGCGAACGAAACGCGCGGCTTCTTCCACCTGATCGGGGAAGGTGGCGGCGACGAAGACCTGGGCGAGTAGCGGATCGGGGTAGAGCGCGATCGGCGAGAGCAGGTTGTCCAGCTGGTCCGCCGAAAAGGCTTGGTAGCTGCCGGAGGCTTGAGAATTATCCTGGGGCGGCGGATTGCCTTGTTGTGAGTTGTCCTGCGGCTGCTGCTGCGAGTTATCCTGCGACGGATATTGCGGGGCGTTCTGCGAATTATCCGGTTGCTGCAGCGCGACGGAACCGGCGGGCACGGCTGCGGATGCGGGCAGCGGCGTCAATGTCAGAGTCAGGGCCAGAGTAAGGGCCACGACCAGGGCCAAGGTAGAGAGGAGCGTGGTGCCTAATGCTGTACGCATGATCGAGATGCCTCCTTTGAGGCGAAGCGGGCGCGCGGTGCAGGTTCGATGTAGATCACAAACCGTTTGGTGCGCCCGTGGTGCGGATGAAGCTGAGATACTTTGCCACACATTAGCCTTAACCCCAAGCGCCGGCGACAGTTGTGAGAGGAGTAGAGAAAGAGCCTACCCCCACCCCCGGGGTGTTTGCGAAAGACATAGGCAGCATTGGGGTTACAGTCGCCTTTTGCGAAAGAGTAGGATTCCAAAGGAGTTATAAAGTGTTTGTAATCATATTCTTTTGCGAGGGGATAGCTAAGTTGCAAATAGGAGGACATGCGGCTGCCATGGTAACGGGTGCGCGGGCTAGTGCTGCGAGAGCCGCTGACAATAGATGTTGGCGAGCGCATGGCGCACGTCTTTCTGCCCCCTGATTGCAATGCGGACTATATCAGATTGATGGTCACTTGTATAGCTAATTTAATGGTATTTGTGTTCGAACGAGGTAGCGGCCTTTTCTCAGATTGAGACGCCTACGCGCGCGTAGGCGTATAATATTTTTACGTGAAGGCACTTGCCCTATCAATAAACCTCCAGCTATAAGTTCGGAAGGAGCTTACCCGCATCATGCCCTACAAGAAGCTGGGTGATTTCTTACGGCCCGTCGGTTCGACGGCGTTAGCGCTATTTGGGCTTCCGTTGGCCATTGAACAATACCCTGAGTTTTTTAAAGAGAACCGATGGCCGTTGCCCATAGCGCTAGCCGTCGCGGTCACCTGTTGGATTGTTCCATTTTTTCTTCGTGAACGAGCTAAAAATATATTCCGCTGGGTGATGAGTGGTGGCGGGCTTAGAAGGGTTTCGGCCGCAATAGTCTTGGTTCTTGTGACGATTATTCTCAGCGCGACCCTCTTTATCGCGGCTGTCTTCAGCGCGACTATCTTCAAGACGGCCGGGATCCTGGGCTATGTCGGGGCGCGAAGGGTGTCCGCGCCGGCTGGGTATGAGCTGGTGTGGAGCGATGAGTTTAATGGCCCGGACGGCGCGGTGCCCGATCCGGGAAAGTGGGCGTATGACATTGGCGGCGACGGTTGGGGCAATCATGAGCTGGAGTTTTATACCGATCATGCGCAGAACGCGCAAATGAAGGCGGGCAACCTGGTGATCACGGCGCAGAAGGAAACTAGCGTGACGCCGAAAGGGGAGACTCGGTTGTACACGTCCGCGCGAATAAAAACGCAAACGCTATTCTCACAAACCTACGGACGGTTCGAGGCGCGGATCAAAATCCCGCACGGGGAAGGGATGTGGCCGGCGTTCTGGATGCTGGGCGACGATATTTCCACGGTGGGCTGGCCGCGCTGCGGGGAGATCGACATAATGGAAAATATTGGCAAAGAGCCTGCGGCGCTGCACGGGTCGCTGCACGGGGCGGGAGCTACAGGCGGAACGGCTGATTTGACTTCTAAATTTTCTTTGCCGGGGAATCCGAAGCTCTCTGATGATTTTCATTTGTATGCGGTGGAGTGGGATGCGGATACCATACGATTTTTTATCGATGCTACGAATTACGCGACGTTTACGCGAGAGCAGTGGCCGGCTGGGGCGCGATGGCCGTTTGATCATAAATTTTTTGTGATTCTAAATTTGGCGGTAGGTGGGGATTGGCCCGGGGCGCCGGATGGGGCTACGGTGTTTCCGCAACAGATGTTGGTGGATTATGTGCGGGTGTATGGCCGCAAAGGCGGCACCGGGAAGGCTGAGATATAGGTGGCTGGCGGAAGGTCGTTTGAAGAGTGTGCGCGGGAGCAAGAGTGGGCACGGCATGCCGTGCCCCTACGTAAGATTTCGCCGCGGGATTTTTGCCTTGCTGTTTGACATGGCAGCTCTTAATCTTCTTCCGCGTGAACGGCAGGGGAGCATCGCGGGTTTTCTCGCAAGGCGCGACACTGTTCAGGGTGGATTTATGGCAATCGGACCGGAGCTGGAACGGAGTTTTTTGAGACATACGCTGGCCACGATTGCTTATCGTGGCGCGAAACCGTTGCGCGATGCGCCGGCGGAGTTCGGAACCGCGGAAATTGCCGGGTACCCGCGGACGCCGGTGATGATATTGGCGCATATCAATGACATATTTGATTGGGCGCTCTCTCTCGCGCGCGGGAAGTCGGCGTGGAAGGCTTCGACGCCGGAGGAATGGTCTGGCGAAGTGACGCGTTTTTTTCTCGGATTGAAAGCGTTCGATGACTATCTGGCTTCCTCGGAGCCGCTGCGTGAATCCCCGGAGAAGCTGTTTCAGGGGCCGATTGCCGATGTGCTGACGCATGTTGGTCAGCTGTCTCTGTTACGGCGGATGGCCGGGCACCCGGTTAGGGCGGAAAACTACCACAAAGCGGCGATTGCTTCCGGGCAGGTGGGGCGGGAACAGCCCGCGCCGAAACTGGAGTTTGATTGACACCCGCGGCGCTTGGAAGGGCTGGCGAGCCGGTCATTTCTTACCATCTACAGACCAAGACTTTACATCTCCATGACAATTCGCCGGCGGCGGCGGTGCATTCTTTCACTCGGAACGCGTGACGGCCGCAAGTATCGGGGAACTCCACGTCCTAGCGATGTTTGTGGCCGTCACGAAATCTCACGCCGCAGATAACATACCCCTAAACAAGTTTCTTCCCGATTACGGTTACGATAGTTTTCGTGCGTTGACTGCGCGCACTCGTGCGAAACAAAAGGATGGCGGCGGGCATCCATGTAGCGTGGAGGAAACGCGATGTCTAAAGAAGCGGCAGCAGCGATACTGGTGCAGACGTTGTTTACGGCGGAACCGGCGATGCAACATTTGGTGATGAGTCACGCCAAGCTGGGTAATGCGGAGCCCGAGACGATTGCGAAATTTATCGCGCCGTATTATGCGGCGATGCTGAAGGCGATCGAGGGCGGGGAGGGGGCGGCGGAGGTTAAGAAGGGGGAGAGGAAGGACGGGGCGGGGGATTGAGGATTTGTGGCTGAGAGGCAGAGTGCTCGACGGAGCGAAAAAGCGGATTCCTTCCGACAGGTTCGGAACCTTCGGTCGCTTCGGTCGCAAGGACAAGTTTGGGGAGCTGGGGAAGGGGCGATGAATGCGACGCAGGCCGGACTTCACAGGCTGCGGAAAAAGTCAGCCCATTTGCAAATTTGTCCCCGGCGTGGGGCCCTGCGGCTTCCGAGGCTGCGCCTTTTTCGTTGTGCTCTACCTGCCGGCTTCCCGTGACCGCGCTTCCTTTCCGAAACGCGGGTTTATGCCGGCATTAGTTTCGCCAGTCGCACCAAATTCGCGGCGGCGGCATACAAGCGAAACTGCCAGTCCACCCGCCGGCGCCCGCGTAATTTCGTTTTCCGCAGCCCCGCCGAACTTTTGATCCAGGCAAAAATCTTCTCCACCAGTTTGCGCTTTCCTTGGCTGATCGCGAATCCCGGATCTTCCCGCTCGCTCGGTAACAGCCAGTTCTTGCTCAGTGCCGTCTCTTTCTCGTACTCCGCAATGTGCGGCACGATGCGCAACGCGCGCAACCTGGTGATGAATTCCTCGGCCTGATAACTCTTGTCCGCTGCCAGCGTCAGGCGTTTTTGCTGCGCTGTTCTTGCCACCGTCGCCACCAGCTCCTCCGCGGCTTCTCGTTCCGCTCTATTTCCTGCACAGGTCACGCACGCTTGCACCACCAGTCCGTTACGATTTTCCATCAGTACGTGTCCCAAATAGCTCGCTTTGACTTCTCCCGCCACGCTTTTCTTATACAAGCGCGCCTCCGGATCGCTTTTGCTCTCGTGCGTGTCCCGCAGCAATTTCTGCCCTTTGTTCCCGCTGCCACGACTCGGCGGCGGCTGCTTCTCCTGAAAACTTCGCCGGTTGGCCCACGCTTCGATCAGCGTTCCATCCACCGTGAAATGTTCGTCCGATAGCAGCCCTTGCTGCGCGGCCTGCTCCAGCACCTGCTCGAAAAAGACCTGCGCAATTTCCCCCTCCAGCAGCCGATCGCGGTTCTTGGTGAACACCGTCACGTCCCACACCGCGTCGTCCGCCGGCAGCCCCACAAACCAGCGAAACAGCAAGTTGTAGTCCAGCTGCTCCATCAGCAGCCGTTCGCTCCGCACGCTGTAAAAAGCCTGCAACAACAACGCCCGCAGCAACCGTTCGGGTGCAATCGAGGGCCGCCCCATGGGCGAATATAGTTTTGCAAATAGCGGCGACATGTTCTGCAACGCCGCCTCCGTCATCCGCCGCACCCGCCGTAACGGGTGATCTTCCGGTACCCGCTTCTCCAGTGAAATGTAACTGAACATGCCTTCTTGCTGATCATCGTGTCCGCGCATGTGCTCTTAGACGCCGCGCCTCGCTCACCGGTAACCATCTCCACCACTTTTTCCGCAGCCTGTAAAGTCCGGCACCTACACAAACCAACCCGGCGCGGCGCGCTATAGGGCGATGGAGGCGAGAGGGCTAGTCGAGGTTGAAGGCGCGCTTAAAGGAGCCCTTCTCGTTGTCGATCTTCTTCTGGAGTTGCAGGATGGAGTAGAGCAGGGCTTCGGGCCGCGGAGGGCAGCCGGGGACGTAGACGTCGACGGGAATGACCTGGTTGCAGCCCTGAACGATGGCGTAATTGTTGAAAACGCCGCCGCTGGTGGCGCAAGCGCCCATGGAGATGACCCACTTGGGTTCGGGCATTTGATCGTAAAGCTGGCGGACGATGGGAGCCATTTTTTGCGAAAGGCGGCCGGCGACGATCATTAAGTCGGCCTGGCGCGGCGATGGGCGGAAAACTTCGGCGCCGAAGCGGGCCACGTCAAAGCGGGCGGCGGCCATGGACATCATTTCGATGGCGCAGCAGGCCAATCCGAATCCTAGTGGCCAGATGGAGCTGCGGCGAGCCCAGTTCACGGCTTTGTCGAGCGTGGTAAAGATGATGCCTTCGTCTTCGAGGAGATTGCCGAAGTCGTCGGGCTTGGTTAGGGTGACGTGTTTGCCCAGGGAAGTGCTGATTGGAGTGCTCGTCGGATCGCTCATGGCGCCTCGCCTACGATAGTTTCGCATAGTGTGGCGGCGGCGGCAAATTGTGGATTTCCATCGTTGCGTTTCAGAGCTGACGAGAAGTTGGGCATCTTTAGTTGCGCTGAAATGGCTTGGCGGATTTTCATAAAATAGTACAATTCCTGCGCTTGATACCTCTATTCCACAATTTTTCTGGGAGCAAATGACCAACGAACTGCCCGCAGTGGTGCGTGGATGGCAATTTTTTCGCCGCTACGCGATGCGCATTGTGCCGATCTCCGTGCTGCTGCTGGTGCCGTGCGTTTGGCACCGGCACGTGGAGGCGGGGGATTTGGGGAGTCACGTCTACAACGCCTGGCTGGCGCAGTTGATAGGGAGGGGGGAGGCGCCCGGGCTTTATCTGGCGCGTCAGTGGCATAACGTGCTGTTTGATTTTTTGCTGCTGCATGCGGCGAATGTGGTGGGATTTCTTGCGGCAGAGAAGATGGTGATTGCGTTGGCGGTGCTCATTTTCTTTTGGGGCGCGTTTGCGCTGGTGACGGCGCTGAGCGGGCAAGCGCCGTGGTTTTTGGCGCCGTGCATCGCGATGTTGACGTATGGCTATTCGTTCAACATGGGATTTTTCAACTACTACTTTTCGATTGGACTCGCGTGCTGGAGCCTGGCGGTTTTTCTTGGAGGGCGGCGCGGCGACCGGCTGGCGGCGCTGGTGCTGCTGCCCATTATTTACGTGGCGCATCCGCTGGGATTCGTGTTTGCCGTGGGAACCATGTTTTATCTGGCGCTGCAAGGGATGCTTCCGGGCGTTTGGAAATATGCGGTACCGGTGCTGGTGCTGGGCGGCTTTGTGGCGCTGCACTGGGTGCTGGCGACAAAAGTGGATTTCGACGTCGACTGGACCAAGGACGACCCGTTTTACGTGTACAACGGGTCGGACCAAATCGTGTTGTACGGCGCGCAGTATTCGGCGCTGGCGCGCATCGCGGTGATGTTTGGCGTGATTTGCGTGGTGGCGGATACGGCGCGGCGGCGCGCATGGAGCGCTTGGAAACCATTTGCGTTCCCGCTGGAGCTGTATGCGGTGGCGTTCGTGGTTACGGCGCTGCTGCCGGAGAATCTGCAAATGTCCCCGCAATCGGCGTGGATTGGCCTGCTGGTGACACGGCTGACGACCATCTCGGCTATTTTTGGGCTTGCGGTGCTCGCGTGTCTTGCGCCGCGCAAGTGGCATCTGGCGGGATTTGCGCTGATCGCGCTGGCGTTTTTCGTTTTCTTGAACGACGACATGATTTATTACAACCAGGTGGAGAGCAACGTAGACCTGTTGCTGTGGAACTTGCCATACGGTACACGCGTGATTCCCACGTTGGCGGCGCAACCGGGGTGGCGGATTCAGTTTGCTGGGCATCTGGTGGACCGCGCGTGCGTTGGCCACTGTTTTACCTACTCGAATTACGAGCCGCCTTCGGGACAATTCCGCGTGCGGTCGCAGGCGGGGAGCCCGATCGCGACGGATTCGTACTCCAAGTCCGTGAATATGGAGGGGGGGACGTATATGTTTCAGGCCAGTGACCTGCCGCTGGTGCAGATTTATCAGTGCGACCGCAGCAATTTGCTGAAGATTTGTTTGCGGGAGTTGGCGGTAGGGGATCAGGCGAAAACGTTTGGGCCGCCGGCGGCTGGAGCGGGTGGGAGTGACGCGGGGAAAGCCGCTACTCCCTGAACTAGTTCGTGAAATCGTAGGTTGTGGCGCATGGGGCGCAGCATGCTGCGCCCCTACAAAGAAAAGACGGATTTCGGTGGAAGACATATTGGCTCTTGCAGCAGGCCATGTTCTGGTAGAATTGGTGGCAGGGTGAGAGACAATGTTGCCCGTACACTTACAGCCTGAGAGTCACGTTCCCCTTTATGTTCAATTGCGAGACCAGCTGCGCGCGCTGGTGCATGCCGGCGATTTGCGGCCCGGCGACCGCATTCCGGCGAGCCGCGAGCTGGCGGTGGCGCTGGGCGTGCATCGCACGACGGTTGCGAATGCGTACGCTGAGCTGGAGTCCGAGGGGCTGATTCAAGGACACGTGGGACGCGGAACGTTTATTCGCGCGAATGGCCATGGTCTAAAAATTACGCCGCCGGCGCCGCCGGTTTTGGATGGCGCGCAGGGGATTCGCTGGGAATTGCTCTTTGCGGATGAACGCGGCGAGGAAGTGCTCAGCCGGCTGACCGCGACCGAGCCGGAAGATGCGCTGTCTTTTGTGATGGCGCGGCCGGCGGAGGAATTTTTCCCCATCGAAGAATTGCAGACGTGCATCAACGCGGTGTTGCGGCGCGAGGCCGTGGATGTCTTGAATTTGGGTCCTTCGGATGGTTATGTGCCGTTGAAGGAAGCGATTCTGGAGCTTTTGCACAAAGAAGGTATCGCGGCGAAAGACGAAAACTTATTGATCACCGACGGATGCCAGCAATCGCTGGATCTGATCAGCAAAGCGTTTGTGCGGGCGGGGGATTCGGTGATCCTGGAGAATCCTGCCTATCCGGGGTCAGTAGCGATTTTCAACGGAGCGCGGGCGCGGTGTTTGGGGGTGCCGGTGCGCACGCACGCCGAGCCGGGTACGTCGCTGGGAATGGATATGGAGGCGCTGGAAGCGACGCTGGCGGCGAACCGAGTGAAGTTGATTGTGGTGACGCCGGATTTTCAGAATCCTACCGGCATGTCGTTGCCGCTGGCTTCGCGGCGGAAATTACTGGAGTTGGCGGCGCGGCATCAAGTGCCGGTGGTGGAAGATCACATTTATGGGCGGCTGCACGAGCGGGAAGAACGCGTGCCGTCATTGAAGCAGTTGGACCGCTCGAACCTGGTGATCCACATCGACAGTTTCGCCAAAGTGGCGTTTCCTGGCTTGCGCGTGGGCTGGATTGTGGCTCCGGCGGCGGCCATTGATCGTTTGCGCGTGGTGAAACAGAATACCGATCTGCACACGGATCAACTGGCGCAGGGATGCCTGGCGGAATTTTTGCGCCGTGGATGGTTCACCAAGCACGTGGCGAAAATGCGCAAAGTGTATGCGCTGCGACTGGCGGCGCTGGATGAGGCGCTGCGAAAGCACATGCCTGCCGGGACGCGCTGGACCAAGCCAGACGGTGGCATGTGTTTGTGGTTGGAATTGCCGCCGGGATTTGACGCCAGCGAATTGCTGATTCATGCCAAGGAACGCGGAGTCCTGTTTGCGCCGGGTAGATACTTTTATGTGCAGAATCCGCTGCCGAATACGTTGCGCCTGGCGTATGCGGGGTTGAACGAGAAAGAGATTGCGCGGGGCGTGGCGACGCTGGCGGAATTGTTGCGCGTGGAGATGAAGAAACGGGAACGCGGAGTGCGGCGCGCGGAGCGGAGCAGGGTGGCGTTGGTCTGAGAAAAAAGATGCGGAATCGATGAGGTTAGGAAGTGCGGGGAGAATACGCGAGCGAGACGGGGGCACGGGTGAGCGACACGATTACGTTGGCGCCGAACGCGGAAAATAAATGTTTTGGCTGCGGCGGTGCGGCGGATGCAGGGATGCTGTTGACGTTCGAGCAGGATAACGCGAATCGGCGGATTCTGGGCCGGTTCGTGCTGGGCGCGCGGTATCAGGGTGGAGCGGGCATGCTGCATGGCGGGATTATAGCCATGCTGCTGGACGAGGCGATGGGGAAGGTTTGCCGGTTTCGCGCGGCGCAGGCGGTTACGGCGGACATGACCATCGATTATTTGCGGCCGATCCACGTGGATCAGGAAATTGTGGTGGAAGCGTTTGAGACGGCGCAGCGGGGACGAAATTTGTTTCACATGTGCGAAATTCGAGATGTAGCGGGGCAGGTATTGGCGCGCGGGCGGGCACGGTTTGTGGTGTTGGGAACGAAAGAAAAGGTTGGGTGAATAGACGTTGCGTTGTTGGGTTTGCGAATGCTAAGGAATTATTTTACGAAGGAAGAAGTGGCGAGTGGCTAGTGACGAGTGGCGAGCACAAGCAAGGGCGCGGCTGGAGCTGTACAGAGCAAGGTTGGCAACAAGATCCAAAGGATTAAGACGACTGGAGATGACTTATGGACGGCAATAAAGTGAACGGCAACGCGGCGAAGAATGGGAACAAAGGATCGAACGAGTGGCGGGTGAAAGTTGGCCTGGCGGAGATGCTGAAGGGCGGCGTGATTATGGACGTCACGAACGCCGCGCAGGCAGAGATAGCGGAGAAGGCTGGGGCGTGCGCGGTGATGGCGCTGGAGCGCGTGCCTTCAGACATTCGCAAAGAGGGCGGCGTGGCGCGCATGGCGTCGATCAAGGTGATTCGCGAAATCATGGCCACCGTCACTATTCCAGTGATGGCCAAGGTGCGTATCGGACATTTCTCCGAGGCGGAAGTGTTGCAGGCGCTGGAAGTGGATTTTATCGATGAGAGCGAAGTACTCACGCCGGCGGACGAAGAGAATCATATTTGGAAGCATGATTACCGCGTACCGTTTGTTTGCGGGGCGCGCAATCTCGGCGAGGCTTTGCGGCGCGTGGGCGAAGGCGCGGCGATGATTCGCACCAAGGGCGAGGCGGGGTCGGGCAATGTGGTGGAAGCGGTGCGGCACATGCGCGCTATCGTTTCGCAAATGAAAAAGTTGACGACCATGCGGGATGACGAGTTGATGCGCGAGGCCAAGGAACTGGGCGCGCCGCTCGAATTGATTCGCGAAGTGGCGAAGACCGGAAAATTGCCGGTGCCGAATTTTTCGGCGGGGGGGATTGCCACGCCCGCGGACGCGGCGTTGGTGCGGTCGTTGGGCGCGGAGGCGGTGTTTGTGGGGTCTGGGATATTCAAGTCCAGCGATCCGGAAGCGCGCGCCAAGGCCGTGGTGAAGGCGACCACCCACTTTGCAGACGCCGCGGCGGTGCTGGAGGCTTGCGAGGAGTTGGGCGAGGCGATGCCGGGGCTCGATATTCGGCAGATGGATCAGAAGGATATGTTGTCGACGCGTGGGTGGTAGCGCGTTGAGCTTGCGGCGCGTCTGAAAATAGACGGGCACGGCATGCCGTGCCCCTATGGCAAATTTTAGTATGGAGTGAATTTTGAAGATCGGGATACTTGCGGTGCAGGGAGATTTTGCGGCGCACGGGGACATGTTGCGGCGGTTGGGCGCGGAACCTGTTGAGGTGCGGACGGCTGCGGACTCGATTGGTTGCGCGGGGTTGATCTTGCCCGGAGGTGAGAGCACTACGCAATTGCAATTTTTGCAGGAAGAGGGCCTTTGCGACGCGATTAAGAAGTTTGCTGCGGAGGGCCGCGCAGTGTTCGGGACTTGCGCGGGCGCGATTCTGCTGGCCACTGAGGTTTTGCATCCGGCACAGGATTCGCTGGGGCTTTTGGATATAACCGTGTTTCGCAATGGCTATGGGCGGCAGGTGGCCAGCGATATCTTTTTCGGAGATTCGAAGCTGGCGGATGCGCCGCTAGAGATGGTTTTTATTCGCGCACCAATCATCGAACGCGTTGGTGCTGGCATCCAGATTTTGGCGGAGTATGCTGGGAAGCCAGCCTTGGTGCAGGATGGAAATATTTTGGCGGCTACGTTTCATCCGGAACTGACCGGGGATACCACGGTGCATGCGCATTTTCTGAAGATGCTTGAAGATGGGACCGAGAGAAATTCGGTGAAGAGACCTACTGGAATTGACGAGAAATCGTCTAACGAAGTTCTGGAACCGAAAGCATCGTAAGCTGGACGCCTGGGTTCAGGGACGGGCACGGCATGCCGTGCCCCTACGAGCTTGTTCGCGAAATTTGCGGTGCCTTTTGAGGAGATGGATTGAAGCGCGATAAAACCAGCGTGTCCCAGGAAGATTATTTGAAGGCCATCTGGGAAATGCTTGAGGAAGACCACGTGCCGATCAGCGCGCGGCTGGCGGAAGAGTTGAACGTGACTCCGCCCGCGGTGACTGCCGCGCTAAAGCGCATGACGCGCGACGGACACGTGCGCGTGGGGCGCGATGGCGGCATCGCGTTAACGGCTAAGGGGCGCGCGGTGGCGCAGCGTCTGGCCTTGCGGCATCAACTCGCGGAAATGTTGCTGACCGAAGTGATTGGGCTATCCTGGGCCAAAGCTCACGACGAAGCCGAACGGCTGGAGCACGCCATTTCGCCGGAAGTTGAGGCGCTTTTGTTGAAACGGTTTGGCAGCCAGAAAACCTGTCCGCATGGCGTGCCGATGCGCGGCGGCATTGCGAAACTGCGGCGCAGCGGCGCCGTGTTATTGGCGGATTTGCGCGCGGCGGAAAAAGCCGAAATCGTTTGCGTGTATGAAAAGGACGCGCAGTTCCTGGAATTTTTGGAAGGCCTGCGCTTGCGGCCGGCCACTACGCTGGAGATTTTGAATCGCGAGTATGATGAGACCATGACGCTGCGCGCGGCGGGGAAGCTGATGCATTTGGGCAAGCCGGCCACCAGCCGAATTTGGGTTCGGCGCTTGGCAAATTAGAGGGTCTTTAAATTAGAAATTTGGCCACGATTTGCGCAAATGGGGAGTATATGAATTGACTCGGCAACGCGCCTTGGTCGCAGTGCTGTCCTTCTTTGCATTATTGCCGCCGGTTGCCAACTCGCAACAGTCTGGCGTGCACCCCACCAGCATTCGCACCTATAAAACTGTCGGCACCATCGAGCTGAAGGCGCACTTGTTCATGCCTTCCGTCGACACCGGCGAAAAGTTACGCCCGGCGATCGTGCTGCTGCACGGCGGCGGCTGGAATACTGGCAGTGCGGAATGGTGTTATGACGACGCCAAGCGGTTTGCGGGGCTAGGGTTGGTTGCGATTGCGGGAGAATACCGGCTTTCGGATCAGAAAAGCGTAACCCCTCTGGAAGCCATGGCGGACGCGCGAGATCTAGTTCGTTGGGTACGCCAACACGCCATCGAACTCGCGATAGATCCGCATCGCATAGCGGTTTACGGGATTTCCGCCGGAGGACACCTGGCGGCCTCCTTGGCGGTTTTTCCGCATGAGGAAGAGAGCAAAACCAGCGCGGTGCCCGATGCTTTGATTCTCCTGTCGCCCGCGGTTTCGATTGCGAACGATCCTTGGCCGCAGTCGCTGCTGGGTTCGCGGGCCGCGGTGAAGGAAATCTCTCCGGCGGAAAATGTCGCCGGGCCGTTGCCTCCCATGATCATCGTTGTGGGAGCAGAGGATAGCGTGACTCCATTGGTTGGCGTACGGCAGTTCTACGTGCGCGCCAAGGAGCTTGGCGGGAATTGCGAAATTGTCGTCTATCCCGGTGTGGGGCACTTGCTGACGCGCAATCTGGATCGGCACGCGCAGGAACAAGGTCCTTTTAACCCCGATCCGGCAACGGTGGCCGGCGCGCAGGCGAAAGAAAACGCATTCTTAGCTGGCGTGTTCTATCCGAGCCCGGCGGCAAAATAATTAGGGTCCCGGCGCGGCTAGGGCTTGGGTCGTTGGTCGAGTAATTCCTGCAATTTTGCATAGCCGCTGCGGCTGACTGGCAGGCGCGTTCCATCGGACAAAATGGCGATTTTGCTGTCTTTGGCGTACGGCTCGATGCGCGTAACGCGCTCGAGATTTACGATGTACGAGCGGTGGATGCGCACGAAGGATTTTGGGTCCAGGCAAGCCTCCAGGCTGGCGATGGTTTGTTGCTTCAGGTGTTTCTTTCCCGCGCTGGCTAAGGCTACGTAGTCGTCCTGTGCCTCCACATAATCCAATTTCGCGATCGGGATGATGGTCACGCGGGTGCCGTCTTTTACCACCGCGCGTTCGAGGAATTCCTGCGGCGGGCGCGCGGCGGCGGCCAAATCTTCGCCGCGTGGATTGGGAGATTTTTTGCCGATGCGAGTCTTGGCGTGATTCAGTGCGGTTTCGAAGCGCTCGCGGCCGATGGGCTTTAGAAGATAGTCGACGGCGTGGACTTCAAAGGCGCGCATGGCGTAGTGATCGAAAGCCGTGGTGAAGATTACGGCAGCGTCGGTGTTGATGAGTTCCAGGACGTCGAAGCCGGTGAGCTTGGGCATTTGCACGTCGAGGAAAATTAGGACTGGCTGGTGTTCCGCGGCGGCTTTGACGGCTTCGATGCCGTTGGCGCATTCCGCGAGGATGACGATTTCGGGGTGCGCGGAAAGAAGTTCGCGTATGGCGTGACGGGCGAGTTGCTCGTCGTCGACGATGATGGCGCCGATGGGATTTCCCGTGGCGCCCGTGGAGTTCGTTGATTTCGTGGCGCTCATCCAGTCCTTCGCTCCTCTTCGAGCGATTCACTAGGAATATCGACTGAAGCGTTTTCCATCGGCAAAGATAGTTGGACGCTAAAGGTGCCAGCGTCGGCGCTGACGCGCATGTCGGCCTCTTTGCCATAACGCGCTTCGAGGCGGGCGCGGACATTGGCAAGCCCGCGTCCACCGCTGCGGATTAACGTAGCGTCCAGGCCGCAAGTATTTTCCACGATGATGGTGAGGCGCTCGCCGGTGCTGCGCGCCGTGAGGCTGACCGTGCCGCCGTCGAGAAGATTCGCGATGCCGTGCGTGACGGCGTTTTCCACCAGAGGCTGCAGGAGCAGCGCGGGAATGAGCGCGGATTTGCTTTGTTCCTGAATATCTTCGCGCATTTCCAGGCGCGCGCCGAAGCGGACTTTTTCAATGGAAAGAAAGCGTTCCAGCAGGTGAAGCTCTTCACCCAGCGGGATGCTGGATTTTTCTCCCAGGCCAAGCGTCATACGCAAAAACTCCGCCAGTAGAATGCACATTTCTCGGGCTTTGGCGGGGTCGATGCTCGTCAGCGCGCTGATGGAGTTGAGGCTGTTGAACAGGAAATGCGGATTGACCTGAGCCTTCAGGGCTTTGAGTTCGGCGTCGCGCGCTAGGACCGTGCTTTGCATGACGCGGGCTTGCGCTTCACGGGAAGCTTCCAGTGACAAGAGGATGTAGCAGTAGGCCACGGCCAAAAGATAGAGCAAGAAACCCGCACCAAATAGAACGGGTAGCGCGGTGGCGTAGAGCGAACTGATGTCGCTGAAGGCGGCGAAACGCGATAAGCCGAAGGCAACTATTCTGCCAAGTTCGATCCACAACAGGCTTACTAACGCGGCGGCGCTGGCATGCGTGAGCACCAAACGAAGCGTATCGGTACGTTCGAGCGGCGCGCTCTTGCAGGAGTACCACGCTGAAAGGCACATGAATTGGTAGACTAGGCAGAGCGGCAGAGCGATGGCGAGGGCGTCGCTCCAGTTGAGGTGCGCGCTGGCGTGCAGGAGATACGCGACGAACACGCCGATGGGGATCCACGCTATGGCGTAAATGCTCAAGCGGTGGCTGCGAACTAGAAGCGGCTGCATGGGCGAGTCAGTTCTTGATTTCCACGCCGCCGAAGAGGGCAACGCCGCGAAGGATCAGGGCTTTGCGCGGGGTTCCGACGACTGTTCCGGCCAGCGCCTCGGCTTGAAAGTCGCGAGGCCTGGTGCTGTCGACGTAGCCGCCGAAAATTCCCTGGCCATAGCCAACAACCTCCCACGCTTCGGGAACGCGAATTTCACACCCGCCGAAAACGGCATTGATGGTGAGTTCGACGGTGTCTTCGGTCATGCCGGCTTGGCGAAGATCAATTTCGACGCCGCCAAAAATTGCGGTGATCGCGCCGCCCTTGAAATCCAAAGAAGTGATGCGACGCTCGACGCCGCCGAAGAGCGCGAATTCGTTGAGAGTGTTGCGTCGATCGGCGTTCGGCGGAACCCGGCGGGCTTCCAAGGTGGTCCACATGACCGCTAGTCCAGCGCCGATCAGGGCCAGGGGCCAGAGGGAACTCCAGCGAAAGTGTGCAATGCCGAGGGCGTCGAGTTCGAAAATCGCGCCGAGTACGATTAAGACTACGCCCTTGACACGGCCTTGTTGCGTGGTTAGCGCCGCCAGCCCCGCCACCACCATGATCATCGGCCAGAAATGAATTAGGTGATTGACGGAAATTATTCCCAGGTTGTCCAGCAGAAATGCCAGGCCAATCACAATAACAACCGCGCCCCCGATGAGGCCGCCCTGCACGTCGCGATTGGCCCGGACGGTCATTCGCGCACCGGTTGCGGCCGTGAGTCCGATTCCTGCTCGGCGAAGACGGGCAGGCAGGCGTTGGGGAAGATGCTCTTGCGCAGGAGCAGGGCTCCGAGAAAGATGATGGCCACGGGCCAGAATGATAGCAAGAACTGGAGAAAGGCGGAGAGCGCGGATGCAGGATTTAACGTCAATTCCTGGAGGAGGCGAGCGGCGGCTAGTCCCATGGCCGGGAACAGGCGCAGTGCTTCGGAGCCGTAGGCCGCCACGGTGTTGGCGATGTGCTGCGCGATGTTCTCGATGCGCAGATACGAAAGCGTGGCTCCGAAGAGCAGCAAGCCAGCGCCGAAACTGTTGTTCAGAGAGTGCGATTTGTTTTCTAAAGGCGTCATAGTGTTTTCTCGCGATAACTTTGGGCGGATGCTTTGCCCACAGCCAGAGTAGCGGCCGCCCGGCGAAGGCTCACGCGGGATTCGGTGAGCGCACGGGTTTTACCGGCGAACGGCGGTTGGCGGTAGGTAGACGGATTTGCGCAACAGGGTTGAGTCGCAGAGGCACTCTTGTTGACCCAGAGCAACGAAAGGCCTGGGCGATCTTTGATACACATATACTGATGCATCGCGCCACCAAGGCAAGGGTGTTCGTGTCACCCGGACGGGCGGGTTGCAAAAATTCGCGATTCGCACTAGGGTAGGCGCACAAGATAAAGCGGTGCGTTCGACAATTTAGCGGCGATCTGCGAGTCCTGGAGGGCTAGCATGGCAGCGAGTGGCGAGGGTGTAGGTGTATCTATGCGAGGACGCGGGCACTGGTTGCTGTATGTAGCGTTGGCGATTTTCGGCGGCCTGCTGACGTTTGTTGGAGCGCGCGCGCAACAGAAAGCCAGCGACGAGGCCACCTTTCGCAAGTTGACGGACGACTATTGCGCGGCGTGGAGCAGCGGTAACGCCGAAGCGCCGGGGAAATTTTACGAGAAGACGGCTGGACTGGTCTTCTACGACCTGGCGCCATTTTCGTATCACAGCTGGGATGAATATCACCTGGGCGTACAGAAGGAATTTTTGGAAGGTGCGGCCAGCATAAAATTGACGGCCGGACAGGATTTGCGGGTTTCGCGCCGCGGAACGATTGCGTGGACCACCGTGCCGATGCATCTGTCCGTCACGGAAAAAAACGGCAAGAGCTCGGAAATGGAAATACGGTATACCGGAATTTGGGAGAAGCACGGAAACAGTTGGCTGCTGGTGCACGAACATCTGTCGGTGCCGTTGCCGGCGAATTGAATATCGCATACATGCTGAATTCGCTGCGCTACTACTGGATCTCGGCTCGTGGGTACCGGCTGCGGCCGTGGAAAAGTCCCTACCTAAATTGGCGCTTTGAAACCTACCTGGGAACGCAAACTGGGGAGATGACCGCGGGCAAGTTTTTTGCGCTGTTTTGGAAGCACCATGTGGGAATGCAGCGGTTCGCGGATTGGGCTGCGGAACGCCGGAGAGCGCAGCGCCGGAAGAACGGTATCGCCTGAGACTCCCACATTGGCCTGGGACGACAATCCGTTTCACTTGTCTCTTTCATTCAAAAATTATAGTTTTTCCTTGATCGCCGTCAGCCGTTCGTAGGCGCGCTCGAGTCTCGTCAGCGGATCTTCGCGGGGAAGTGCCTTGCCGGCTAAAAGATCCGAAAAATCCAAGTCCGGAAAACCGCGGGCGGTTACGCGGGAAGGCAGATGTTCGCACAAATCGCCGGCGGAACGAGCGCCGTCCGCCTTGCTCATGGCGCAGATTTCTTGAAATACAATCCGGTGCGCGAAGTCCGTGAAAGCGTCGGCCTGCAACTTTGCGCAGAAGTCGGCGCGGAGCATCGGCGGAAGATTCGGCGCGCATAAGGTGGTAAGCAGGCACCACTCGGCGTCCCGGCGATCGGTGTAACTTTCACGATGCTGTTCGTTCATGGAGTTTGCGTGCCGCATGACAAATTGCCATCGCTCGCGGGATAAGCGGCTTAGCGAGCCGCGGTTTCTTGCGGCGGGCCCAGAGATTCGCGAATCAGGCCTTCGATGCGTTGCCACAGTGCCGGGTCGCACTCGATAGCGATGTGCGTTTTGATGAACACGCGCTCGAACCACGGATACACGCTGCACTCGGCGGGGGCCTCTTTATACGAATAGCGAAAATTACCCAGAATCTGCGTGCGCTCCGGATTCGCGGCATGAATTTCCGGGCGACCGTGCAGCACGCCATCCGGCTGATAAAAATTCACCGCCCGCGCGACATTGTCAGGAATGACCGCGTCATCCTGCCCGTGCTTCTCGATGCTGTCGACCTGGATGGTCAGCAACACCGGGATGCCGTCTTTCTGCAACTCATTGGCGAGCGTCACTACCGCCGAGGCCCCCCAACTATGTCCAAATAGAATGATGCGCGCGCGGCGTTTCTGTTGGTCGGATAGCGGCTGCTGCATGGACTGTGGCGAAAGTTGCGACAGAGAGCGACCCGGGGAATTGATTAACAATTGCACCACTCTTTGGTGCGCATCTTCCAGGCGGCGATTCTCAAAAACTTCAAAATTCACGTCACGCGGGTATGCGGCGCGCAAGCGCTCGGAAATGATCAGTTCGTTGCGCGTGACATCTTCGTGCGAAACTTTTCCGCCCATGAAGCCGATCACGATGGTCTGTGGCGGCGCACCGCCGGAGATGGCGGCCGCGGGCAAAGCTTGTGCGCGGCTCGTCAAGGGCGAAAAGAGTGCTAGAACCGATAACAGCAGGGTGGCAGGTCGCATTCCCAATAGTCTCGCAAAAAAGGTACGTGTCAGACCGGGGACGGCGGGCATCTGAAGTACCAGAGTGAGGTACCAGAGCATATCAGATTTGAGCATTTTTCCCGATAGTTGGGTACACGGAAAGGGGGAGCAAAAATGGTGCCGCGGCACAGAGTGGTGATCCTGGGAGGCGGGTTTGGCGGGCTGGTGGCCGCGCAAAAACTGAAACGCGCTCTCGTCGATGTGATGCTGATCGATCGCCGCAACTTTCATCTGTTCCAACCGCTGATGTATCAGGTGGCGACGGGATCGCTATCGCCCGGAGACATCGCCGCACCGTTACGCAGCGTGCTCTCCAAGCAGAAAAATGTGCAAGTTTTGTTGGGCGAAGCCATGGATATCGATCCCAATGCCAAGCGGGTGATGCTGCGGGACGGGGGAACCTTCGAATACGATTCGCTGATCGTGGCAACCGGTTCGCAGACCTCTTACTACGGCCGCGACGAATGGCGGCGCTGGGCCCCGAGCTTGAAATCCGTTGAGGAAGCTACCGCCATCCGCCACAAGATCCTCTATGCCTTTGAGGAAGCCGAACGAGCAAAAACTCCTTCCGACGTCAAGGCTTGGCTAACCTTCGTAATTGTTGGGGCAGGTGCCACGGGATTGGAGTTGGCCGGAGCACTAGCCGAAATCGCCAACCAGACCTTGAAAAACGACTTTCGGCACATTGACCCGCGTCACGCCCGAATTTTGCTCGTCGAGGGTGGCTCTAGGGTGCTGGCCTCCTACCCGGAGGATCTCTCAGCCAAAGCGGAAAAGTCGGTGGCGCGCCTGGGCGTCGAAGTCGTAAAAAACGTAATGGTGACCGATATTGATGGCGGTGGCGTGACCTTGAAACGCGGCGAACAAAGCGAGCAAGTGGCCGCGAAGACGGTTCTCTGGGCCGGCGGAATCATCACCACGGCTCTCGGCAAGCGATTCGCCGAGCGGACGCAAGCGGAGACAGATAGCACCGGCCGTATCACCGTCCGACCAGACTTGACGGTGCCAAATTATCCGGACATATGGATCGTTGGTGATCTGGCGCACTCTATCGACAAAGACGGCAACCCGTTACCCGGGGTGGCCCAAGTAGCGATCCAGGGGGGCGCCTACGCCGCCAAAACCATTATCGCGCGTCTGGCCGGACAGCGCGAAATCGCGCCTTTTCAGTATTTTAACAAGGGCGACATGGCGGTGATCGGTCGCGCCTCAGCCGTGGCAAATATTTTCGGAATGCATACGTCTGGGTTGTTGGCGTGGCTGATCTGGCTCTTCATTCACTTGATTTACATCGTGGAGTTCCAAAGCCGCGTGAAGGTGTTCATTCAATGGGGATTCGAATATCTCACCTTCAGCAAGGGCGCCCGGCTGATTACGGGAGCAGCGGCGTCGGATGTCCTGGAGAGTCCGGCCGGCACCTCGCGCCCAGCGACGCTCCCGGCGAGACACGCGGGCGAGGCCAGCAGCGCAAGTTCCCCGCGGGAATAAGCCGTCTTACGTAATAACGACTATTGACAGCTAACCGCGGATAACGTAAATGTTACAACGCGCCTGCCAGCCAGCCCCTGCAACACTCCGGCTACCGCTCCCCGCAGGCGTGAAAGACGGGGTACCCTCCCATGCAAGAACGTTTCGATATCCTCAAAGAAGAACCTCCTGGTGAATTCCTCTGGCTCGAAGCTGTGCCCTCGGTGGAAGTCGCTGCCGCGCGCATCGCCATGCTCGAAAAGAAAACCAGCGGCCGGTTCATCGTCTTTGATCAACGCCTGCAGGCTACTGTGCCGGTTCCGGCACGCAGCACCGTCGCGTTGTGAATGGCCCGCGCGCAACTTGTGACAGCCGCCCGCGCTCCAGTAGCACAGGCACTCCTGCCTGCGCCTTTTTCACACACGCTGTAAGTGTGCAACGGTGATCTCCCCAACGGCACGCACTCCGACGATTCCTTTCTAGCGGCGCGTATGCTTCAATGAATCGATGAACGCCACAAAAACCAAGCCCGCCGATCTAGCCTCCGCGCTGGATGCCGCCGCAAGCCAAGCCACCACCGCCAACGGTCTGATGACGTCGATGGTCGCGCTGTTTCACGAAAATCTCCCCAACTACAATTGGGTAGGTTTCTACATGTTGGAAAAAGACGCTGGCGCGGACATGTTGCTCCTTGGACCCTTCCGTGGCGCCGCCACGCCGCACACTCGTATCCCGTTAAACCAAGGCATTTGCGGAGCTGCGGCATCGCGCGGAGAGACGGTAGTTGTCGATGATGTTGCTTCCGATCCCCGCTATCTGGCGTGTTCGCTGGAAACGAAGTCGGAGATCGTCGTGCCGATCTTCGTAAGAGGAAAGGTCGTCGGTGAATTGGACATTGATAGCCACGTCCCGGCCGCGTTCGGCGGCGAGGATCGCCACTTGTGTGAACACGCGGCAGCTCTCGTGGGGACCTGGCTCGAGCAACACTCGGAGTGACGCGCACGCCAAACAGCCGTCGCGTAGCCGAACCTTCCTTATAAACAGCACGGGCCCCACAGCGGCCGCTGGCGATGACGAGCGATTGACACTGATGTCCAGGCCAGCTCGCCGGAGACCCGTCTAGGTGGCCATCGCGTTGCGACAGATGCCTGCAAACTTATTTTGAGAAAATGTGATTCAGATGTAGCCTTCACCCGTCCACATTGCATCTGTATCCGTGGCCAGCAGCGAAGCAAGTCGCCGAACTTCCGCGGATGCCATTTCTAAGTTCGGCGCAGGGGATGTCATGAAAAACCGTGAACAAATGCTGCGCGATATCGAGAGCCAATCGTTCGATGTTTGCGTAATCGGCGGCGGCGCAACGGGAGCCGGCTGCGCGCTTGATGCACAGCTGCGCGGCCTGAAAACCGTATTGGTGGAGGCTGGCGATTTCGCCGGCGCCACCTCCAGCAAAGCCACCAAAATTATTCACGGCGGCGTGCGATACCTCGAAGAAGCGGTCAAAGACATGGACCCCGAGCAATATCACGTCGTCAATCGCGCGTTGCATGAACGCATCTTGATGCTAAAAAACGGTCCGTATCTTTCGCACACGCTGGAATTCCTGATTCCTTGTTACCACTGGGTGGATGCCGGTTATTACGACGTGGGGCTGAAACTCTACGATTGGATCGCCGGAGAGACCAGCATATTCCCGAGCCATTTTCTTTCGCGGAAAGAAACGTTGCGCCGCATGCCCACGCTCAAGAGCGAAGAGTTGGTTGGTGCAGTGGCTTATGCCGACGGTCTATTCAACGATGCGCGTTACAACATTGCGCTGGCGAAAACTTTTTGGGAGTCTGGCGGCGATGCGGCCAATTATCTGCGCGTCGTTGGCCTGCAGAAGTCCGCGAATGGCAAATTGGCTGCCGCGGAGGTGGAAGATCAACTGACGCACCGGAAATTCGTGATTCAGGCGAAGGCGTTCGTGAATTCCACGGGGCCGGTGGCGGATATTATGCGGGATATGGCCAGTCCCGGGATCCCGAAGCGTATGCGCCTCAGCAAAGGCAGCCACATTCTGCTGCCGCTGGACGTTCTGCCGAGCGATGACGCCATGCTCATTCCCAAGACAGAAGATGGCCGCGTGCTCTTTGCGGTGCCGTGGATGGGCCGGCTGCTGGTGGGAACGACGGAAAAGGAAGTGGGCGTCGATGACGAACTACTGCTCACGGCGGACGAAGTGGAATTCATGCTGCGCCAGCTGAACAAATATATGGAAAAGCCGGTAGTCGCCAGTCAGATCGTCGCAGGATTTGCAGGAGCGCGCCCACTGGTCAGCCGCGGCGGCGGTGGCGACACCAAAAAGCTCTCGCGCGACGACGAATTGGAAATCGATCCGCAGAGCGGCTTGATCAGCATCATGGGAGGGAAGTGGACCACGCATCGCGCCATGGCAGAAGACACCATCGACGCGGTGCAAAAGTATCTGGGCCAGGCGGTAACGCCGACGTTGACACGCAATCGCCCGCTGACCGGTTCGAGCGGCTTTACGCCGGTCTATTGGATGAGCCTCGTCAAAAAGTACGGCCTCTCCGAGCAGGTCGCGCAGCATCTGTCGGAAAGATATGGCACCACCGCTCCGGAGGTCATGGACCTCGCCATAAAAAATCCCGAGCTCGCCAAACCCATCGTCGAGGGCTTTGCGCCCATCCGCGCGGAAATCGTTTACAGCGCCGGGGAAATGGCGGTCTCGATCGAGGACGTCCTGGCGCGGCGCGTCGGCTTGGAATTTTTCTGTTGGCGGGCCTCGCGAGATGCGGCGCCGGTAGTGGGCGCGATCCTCGGCCCGCAACTCGGATGGTCCGCCGAACAGACCGAGTCCAGGATTCGCGAATACGTGAAGAAAATCGACAGGTATTTCAGCGTGGCGGGCCTCGCGGCCGAATCCGCGCATAGCGCGTGAGTTAGGCGCAAAAAAAACAAAAATATTTGTAACCTACTTCTCGCGTGTGGCGTCAGAGCGCTAGGCGGCCAGCTGCTTTATTGCAGTAACGGCCGAAGAACTACACATGGGAAACATAAATGATGGGTGCATCTCTTTTAAAACTCGACGCCGACATTCCAGCCCGGAACAAAAATATCGCGGGCGACGGTTGCAACCCCCCGCCAACTGCTTCAAATACGCACTGTCCTTGATTCTTCTAATGGCCTCGGCCGCTTCTGTATTCGCGCAGAGCGCCGCGAGCCCCGCGAATAGCGATCCTCCCGAGCACAATTTCTTTACCCAGAAGTATCTGTTTGGCGATTGGGGAGGCGAGAGAAGCGCGCTCGCGTCCAAGGGCGTCACCTTCGATTTTTTCTACGTTTCGGATCTGCAAGCCAATCCAAGTGGCGGCCTGGAACAAACCCAAGCAGGATGGGGAAGAATCCGCGGAACGGTTGATATTGACTTTGGACGGCTCGCGGAAATTAACGGACTAACCTTTCATGCCACCGGACTGTGGCAGTTCGGCGGAAACCTGGGCGCCGACATCGGGACCATCGCCAATCCCAGCGGTTTGGTCAGCGCACATACCACGCGGCTAGATTCCTTCTGGCTGCAGCAAGCATTCTTCCACAACAAACTGTTCGTTAAAGCGGGCCAGTTCGCGGGCTTGGATTTTTATGGCCTCCAGGAATACGGCGGTTCGTATTTAATTGAGCCTCTGGATTACGCGCTAGGGAATCTTTTCCCGACGACCTTCGAGTCTTTCAATCCGGCAGGAACGCCGGCCTTGGAGTTGCGAGTCTTTCCGCTGCCCAACTTTTACGTCAAGTCGGCGGTGCTGTCCGGCAACCGCAATCCCTACCAACAGGATCCCACTGGAACTAACTTCCAGATTCGCGACAGTCCCGACTTTGTTTTTGAGATTGGGTATTTTGTCGATCCTGCTAATCCGTCTTCCGCAAGCGCTTCTGGCGCAACTCCAGCGAAAAGCTATCCCGGTCACTATAAATTCGGTGCCGCGTACAACGCGGGCAAATTTCCCAATGCGCAGGGAGTTGAATCGAGCGGAAACTATTTGATCTATTTTGGAGCCAATCAGGCCGTGTATCGCTCAGACGCCGCGTCGAATCGCGGGCTCGACGTGTTGCTAGCTTACGACTGGAGTCCCGGAGAGCTGAATCGCCAAAACACTCAGCTCACCACGGGGTTCCGCTATAACGGATTGATCCCGCACCGCGACCATGACGGCCTGGCATTCGCCTTTGTCTACAGCAAAATCAGCGATCCTTTTAGCGCGGCCGGCGTACTCCTGGGACTGCCCGCGCTCGGTTCCGAAAAAGCGTTCGAAGTCAACTACGCCATGCAAATAACGCCGTATTTGCTCTGGCAGCCAACGTTTCAGTATTACGCGGATGTCGGCGGTAATTCGCATCTGGCGAACGCGCCAGTGTTGGGATTCCGGGTGAAGGTCAACTTCTGATGTGGCGCCGAGGAGAAATCCCCAATGAAGAGTAATACGCGCACGCCAAAGAATAGTTTTGCCGCCCCGCCAAAACAATTACCCTCTTGCGTCCATTGTCTGATAGCTTCGCAAGGCCGCGGACCGAATTCCGTAACCAAGCTCAACGACTCATCGCTGTTCGAGGAGGTCAACCATGTCTAGCTACATCGGGGCCATTGATCAGGGCACCACCAGCACGCGGTTCATGGTCTTCGACAAATCCGGAAGAATCGTGTCCGTGGCGCAAAAGGAACACGAACAGATTTATCCCAAACCCGGATGGGTGGAACACGACGCCGAAGAAATTTGGCGCCGCACACAAGAAGTCATTGCCGAAGCCATGGAGCAGCGCGGCCTTCGTCCCAAGGATCTCGCCGCCATCGGCATCACCAACCAAAGAGAAACGACCGTCGTTTGGAATCGCAAGACTGGCCGGCCCGTGTACAACGCGCTGGTCTGGCAAGATACCCGCGTGGAAGACGCGGTCGCGGAATTTGCGCGTGACGGTGGGCAGGACCGCTTCCGCCAGAAAACCGGTCTTCCTCTCGCGGCATATTTCAGCGGTCTCAAGATTCGTTGGGTTCTCAATAATGTTCCAGGCGCTCGGGAGCAGGCTGAGGCCGGAGAGGTCATTTTTGGAAACATCGAATCGTTCCTAGTCTGGAAGTTAACTGGCGGCATTCAGGGCGGAATCCATATCACGGACGTCACCAATGCCAGCCGCACCCAGCTCATGGACCTTAAGACCCTGCAATGGGACAAGGGCATGCTGTCCCTGTACGGTATTCCCGAAAAGATGCTGCCGCAGATCCGGTCGAGTAGCGAAGTATACGGAGCGGCGCAACTCGCCGCAGTAAAGGACGTGCCCATCGCCGGCATTCTCGGCGACCAGCAAGCCGCGCTGTTTGGGCAGACCTGTTTCAAACCCGGCGAAGCCAAGAACACTTACGGCACCGGCTGCTTCTTGCTGATGAACACCGGCGGCGAACCAGTGCACTCCAAATACGGGCTGATCACCACGTTGGCTTACAAGCTGGGCGATAAACCCGCGCAGTACGCCCTCGAAGGAAGCATTGCGGTAACCGGCGCCCTGGTGCAGTGGATGCGCGACAATCTGGGGCTCATTCAAAAGAGTTCCGATATCGAAACGCTGGCGCGCACGGAAAAAGACAGTGGCGGCGTGTATTTCGTTCCGGCGTTCTCTGGCTTATATGCGCCGTATTGGAAGACGAGCGCGCGCGGCGTGATTGCGGGACTGACGCGTTATGCAAACAAAGGGCACCTGGCGCGTGCCGTTCTCGAATCCACCGCTTTTCAAACGCGCGAAGTCGTTGAGGCCATGCAGCTGGATTCGAAAATCAATCTGGACGTGCTGCGCACCGATGGCGGCATGGTCGAAAACGTACTCCTCATGCAATTTCAATCGGACGTTTTAAACCGCCCAGTGGTTCGCCCGGTGGTTAAGGAAACTACTGCGCTCGGCGCATCCTACGCAGCGGGTTTGGCGGTCGGTTTTTACAAGGACTTCGAAGAGCTGAAAGCCAATTGGGCCATCGACCACACCTGGAATCCCCACATGGAAGAAGACGAACGGGAAGAGAAGTACAAACTCTGGAAGCGGGCCGTGACACGCTCCTTTGACTGGGTCGACGATAAGACTCAGCCCTCGTCGCAGTCCGCCAAGAGTGCGTGAAGGTAGTGCGTGAAAATCGCGTGTGAAGTCGGGCCCGAACGCTAAATCAAAATTAGGAGGATTTTGATGTCGTCACCATTCTTCGGCGAATTTATGGGCACCATGATGCTGGTGCTCTTGGGCGACGGCGTTGTCGCCAACGTCCTGCTCAAGAAGTCCAAAGGAGAAGGGGCGGGCTGGATGGTGATTGCCACGGCATGGGGATTGGCGGTCACCGCGGGGATCTTCACCGCGATCGCCTGCGGGAGTCCTGGCGCGCATCTCAACCCTGGCGTTACACTCGCCGTCGCGATCATCTCGAACAAATGGACAAATGTCATTCCGTTCTGGACCGCACAAGTCCTCGGCGCCTTTGTTGGCGCAATTCTGGTTTGGCTAACCTACCTGCCACACTGGAAAGAGACGCCCGACCAAGGCGCGAAATTGGGAATCTTCTGCACCGCTCCGGCGATCCGTAATATACCCGCAAACATGCTGACCGAGGCCATCGGCGCAGCCACGCTGATTGTCGTCGGCTTTGCGTTCGGAGCCACGGCCGTCTCGCCCACGGGTTTGATCCCGGGCTATGGCCCGTATCTCTGGGGCATGTTGGTTTGGGGCATCGGACTCAGTCTCGGCGGTCCCACGGGATACGCCATCAATCCGGCCCGCGACTTCGGCCCGCGCTTGGCTCATTTTGTTCTACCGATTCCCGGCAAGGGCAAATCCGATTGGGGCTACGCCCTCGTTCCCATCATCGCTCCGCTGATCGGCGCAGGTCTGGGTGCGGCGTTCATCAGGTTCGTCCACTACTAGAACTGCGAAACATCCCGACGCTTCGTAGGGGCACGGCACGCCGTGCGCGTCCTTGCCCATCTTTCGATTGGGTCATCCAGCTTTGCCGGCGCGCATTTGACAAAGAGCGGCGGAGTGCTGTACAGGGTAGTGCCGTTGGCCCGAAGGGAAGGGTAATATGCGCAAAACATCGCACCGTAAGCGATGGCTTTCGTTCATCGTATTTCTTTCCGTGGGCGCCCTGCCCGCCATCGCTCAGCAAACTCCCTCCGCACCTCCTTCGCCACCCACCTCCCAGACCTCCTCTCAATCCCCCACTCAACCTGAAGACCTGCAAAAGCAGCTCGATCAGCTCAAGCAACAGTACGAACAAAGCATGAAGGAAATGCAGCAGCGCATGTCGGCGCTCGAAGAACAGATCGTCAAGCAGAAAGTAGCGCAACAGCAAGCGAACGAAGCAATAAAGCAGGAAGCAGCCCCAAAAGAGCCCACCCTTAAGTCCATAGAAGCGGCCGCCGAAGAGGCCGCCATCAAAGCCATGCACGATCAGGTCGGCGCAAAGTACCAAGGCGATCTGCCATCGGAGCCGACCTACGACCTGCTAAACGAAGCGGACGAAAAAATCGCCAAGCTGGAGGAGCAGGTGGGAACCTTTGAATTCCACGGCTACTTCCGCTCCGGCTACGGACTCAACAGTGTAGGAGGCCAGCAAGTCGCTTTCCAGGCGCCCGGGGCGGATGCGAAGTATCGCCTCGGCAATGAAGCAGAAACCTACGGTGAATTTATTTTCGTCAACAATTGGCTGAATCCCGAACGCGCTTCGGACAAGGCGTGGTTCAAGACCGAGGTGATGATTGAGGCTAACACTACGAACTCCGCGAGCTACGCAAATTTCCCGAACGGTGTCGGCAACGATCAATTCCGATTGCGTGAAGCCTTCGTGCAGGGCGGCCACCTCTTGGACTTCCAGCCGAACGCCAAGTTCTGGGCCGGCGAACGATACTACCGCCGCCAGCACATTGAGATCGATGACTTCTACCCGTTGGACATGAGCGGTTACGGCGGGGGCGTTGAGGATTTGAATGTGGGTATTGGCAAGATGGCCGTGGCGTTTCTCGGCGGCGCGCGACCTGACATCCCCACGCAATACGGTAACTATGCGAAGAGCAACCTCGACGTGCGGCTCTACGACTTAAAGGTGCCATTCGGGCTGTTCGGTTTTTGGTTCGACTATTCGGTGGCCAAGGGCGGAACCGTCCAGCCCGTTATCGGAGAAAACGGAACTCCAGTGGCGGGAGCCCTGCCGGTCGGTACCATATTCCCCACCTCGAATGGCTACGCTTTCGGTGTCCGCCACCAGGATCTCGAATGGCACGGCGGCTATCACGCCTTCTCCTTTCAGTATGGCAAAGGCGCTGCCAGCAATTACAGCACCTCTCTAGACACTCCCAGTTTCTTTCTGCCAGATTCTGAGCGCTTGCTGCTTGCCGAGCATCTTTTGGTTCAGGCCAACGACCGTTTCGCCATCATGCCGATTTTTGTTTTCCAGCGGCAGCGCGACGGGTTGCCGGGCCACGGTTTTAACGACTGGGCTTCCTTCGGCGTCCGGCCGGTACTATTTTTCACCAAGTATCTTTCGCTGGCGTTCGAGACTGGTTTCGACCACACCGAAGGATTTGCCACGCTGCAAAACGGAAACAACACGAACTTCGACGGTTGGCTTCGTAAATTCACCATCGCGCCGGAAATCGGAGCTGGCAGGAAATTTTTCAGTCGGCCGGTCCTGCGTGTTTTTCTCACCTACGCGAGCTGGTCTAACGGCTTCCGCGGCTTGGTGGGTGGTATTCCGTTCGAGGATCGCACCAGTGGGCTCACTTACGGCGTCCAAACCGAAACCTGGTGGTAGCGGAAACAGCGACAGTGCTGAAACTTTCAGGAGTATGCCGATGCCATCCGAAGCAGGGAAGAGTTTGCAGAACAACGCGCCGATAGTCGAAGCCGCGAGTTCCGGCTTCGTTATCCTCGCCGCGATTTTCGCCGCCGTCGGCGGCCTGTTGTTTGGCTATGATACCGCCGCGATCTCCGGCGCCATCATCTTCATCAAGCAGCAATTCTCTCTCTCCACCTTTCCCGAAGAATTGGCCGTCAGCATGGTCCTTGTGGGCGCGGCCACGGCGGCGCTCGGTGGCGGCCGCTTGTCGGACCATCTGGGCCGCCGGGTTACGCTGATTCTCACCTCAGTTATTTTTGTCGCTGGCGCCCTCATCTGCGCATTTGCTGGTTCGTTCAACGTGCTGCTCGTCGGCCGCGTCATCGTTGGGATCGGCATCGGGCTGGCTTCCACCACCGTGCCGGTCTACATTTCGGAGGTTGCGCCTCCGAAAGCGCGCGGCTGGCAGGTTTCGCTTTTCCAGCTCGCCATCACCATCGGCATTCTGGTGGCCTATGTGGTGGACTACGCGTTCGCCCCGAGTGGCGGCTGGCGATGGATGCTTGGTCTAGCCGCCGTTCCGGGCCTACTGCTGGGCCTCGGCATGTTGTACCTTCCGGAAAGCCCGCGCTGGCTCGCCGGGCACGGTCACAATGAAAAGGCGTTGAAGATTTTGTCGCGCATTCGCGGAAACTCCGACGTGAGCGTCGAGCTTAAAGAAATTCAGGACTCGCTTTCAGCCTCTGGCCAGAAGGGACACTGGAGCGATCTTTTCCGTCCCGCCGTGCGTCCTGCCCTGATCGTCGGCATCGGCCTTGCCGTGTTTCAGCAAATCACCGGCATCAACACCGTCATTTATTACGCGCCATCGATTCTTCAACGCGCGGGAATCTCTTCGGCTTCCGGCGCCATTCTCGCCACCGCGGGCATTGGCGTCGTGAATGTGCTCATGACCCTGATTTCCATGTGGCTGGTGGACCGCATGGGCCGGCGGCCGTTGTTGTTGACTGGAACGGCGGGCATCGCGATAACTCTCGGCGTCCTCGGTTTTGCGTTTCTTCGGCCCGGCGGCGCGCTCGCGGAAGTGGCGGTGATTACCCTGATGGCTTACGTCGCTTCGTTTGCCATCAGCCTCGGGCCGATCTTCTGGCTGCTGATCTCCGAAATTTACCCGTTAAAGATTCGCGGCTTCGCGGAGGGCACCGCCGCCGCCGCAAATTGGAGTGCCAACCTCGTCGTCTCGTTGACATTCCTCACACTGGTGGAAAGCCTCGGGCCAACGCACACGTTCTGGCTATATGCGATCTTCGCCGTTGGCGCCTGGATCTTCTCGTACTATTTGGTCCCAGAAACCAAGGGCCGCACCCTCGAAGAAATCGAGCGCTCCTTACACGGCAAAGCCACTTCGTAGGGGCACAGCACGCCGTGCCCGCCCTGGCCCATCCGTGAACGCCGAACTCCGTTGCGGGAAAGCCGCCTCATGCCCATCACAAAATGTGCTAGCGTAGCCATCCGTGCAGAACGAAAAATTGTCGAGCGAAAAAATGGCCGTCAGCGCCGCCCCACAGACCAAGCAGGCACCGTCTCCGCAGTGGGCCGCGTTGCGCGCCTGGTCTGGCTGGCCCACAATCGCGCACGCCCTGCGCACCGCTGCTGCCGCCGTAATTTCCTTGCTGGTTGCGCGCCTGGCCCGCCTACCCGAAACCTACTGGGCCGCCGTCACCACCCTGGTGGTGACGCAATCTTCGCTCGGCGCGGCGTTGAAAATCTCTGCGAATCGCCTGCTCGGAACGGCCATCGGCGCGGCTATGGCCGCCCTATTCGCCATTTACTTCCCGCCACGCCTGGTGTGGTATGGCGTCGGCATTTTTCTATTGGGACTGGTGTGCTCCGTCACGCGCGCAAGCCGTGCGGCCTATCCCCTCGGCGGAGTGGCCTTCACCATCGTGTTGTTAATCTCGCATACCGAACCGCCGTGGCACGTCGCGTTTCATCGTTTCTCGGAAGTATCTATCGGCATCGTCGTGGCCGTGGTACTCACCGTGGTCTGGCCGGAAACCGAACCCGCGCTTTCCGAAAAAAAGTAGCCCTCGAGTCGGCACCGCCCCGAGAACTAACCCTCGGCCTCCGGCGCCTCAACTCCTGGCACCTCAGTTTGCGACACCTCAGCTCGCGGCACTCGGCGCGGCGCCTGAGCCTGCTGCGTTTGCTTGACCGCTTTTCCCCTCACCGAGTTTTTCCACCATCCGGCTGCCGATTCTTTCCCCGCGAACAACGCCCACTGGACGCAAATCATCTTTACTACGCACCACCGGCACCCACGAGATGTTGTGATCAAGCATCGTCAGGGTGGCCAACAGGATCGAATCCGTCGCGGTCACATATAGTGGATTGCCATACAGCAGCTCGCTCAACTTGCGCTTCGGCACGTCCTCGCGCTTCTCCTGCGGGACGTCGGCCACGCGAGCGACCATGTCGTACAGGTCCTCACGGTCCAGCGTGCCCCACAAATGCTGCTGCTCGTCCACGATCAACAGCTGCCCCTTCGGGCTCTCGTTGAGCGCCTTCACGGCGTCGGCAAATGTCGTGTCCTTCGTCAACAGTTTCGCCTGCAGGGGATCAAGAAACGTCTCCAGCGGTTCGCCGGAAAGCAGCGCCTTCGCCATTGGCAGGCGTCGCCAGGTGTCTCCGGAACGCCGCGAAACCGCCTTGCTCAGCAAATCGCGAAACGGTTGCGACGCCTCCGCCAGTTGCGTGAAGAGTTCGCGGCCCATCTGCAACAGCCGTACCGGCGTTCGCGCCCGCACGCTGTGATCGTGTATGGCATTCCCCATGAGCGCCGCCTCGCCGAAAAAGTCTCCCTTACCCAGCACCGCCAAGACTTTGGGCTCTCCGCCTTGCTCCGTCATCTCCAGTGTCTCCACTTCGCCATCTTCAATGATGCTGAAGGTGCGCGCCGCTTCGCCTTGCCGCAGAATGAAATCCCCGGCGCGATAGTACGCGTGCGTCACGTTTTGCGCATTGTCGATATTCAGGAAGCTCAAGTCCCGCGGAAACATCAGGTCCCAACCCCAATCCACCGCCACCTTCACGCGCCGCGACCACGTCGGCAGCTTCAGCAGATACACTCCGCGCCACATGAACCACGCCGGAAATCCCGATACCCGCATGCCAAACATTTCCGCCACCGCTTGATATCCGCCAATCGAGCACAGTTGCCCCAGCTCTTTGAAGCGGAACGGTTGCGTCGCTTCGCCCTTCACCACGCGCACCAGATTCATCGCTGCCTGCCGCCCCTGGCGCACCGCGAACTGCGCCGTCGTCGGCGACGGTTTGTTGTCCTCGGCGTTGATGATGTACGAGCAGTCCCCCAGGGTCCACGCGTTCTTCGTCCCCTCAATGCGCATGTCCGGCGTTGTGCGGATGCGCCCGCGCTCTTTCGGCACCTCCAGGCTCTTCACCAGCGGAGAAACCGCCGTCCCAATCGTGCAAATAATCGTTGCCCCGTGCAGCAACCTGCCGTTATCCAGCGTCACGCCTTCGCGCGTCGCCGCCACCGCGCGCGTCTTCAGCAACATCGTGATGCCCGCTTTCTCCATCTTTTTTCGCGCGAACTCCCGCAGCGTCGGCGCCACTTCCGGCAAAATCTGCTCCTCCGAGTGCACCAGCACTACCCGCACATCTTCCTCTTTGAAATTGTGGTAAAACCGCGTGCTGCTGCGCACCAGTTCGTTGACCTCTCCCGCCACTTCCACGCCGCTGAATCCCGCGCCCACCACGATAAAGCTCAAATTGTGTTTTCGCACTTCCGGATCGTTCGTGCCTTCCGCCTGTTCCATGCGCCGCACAATATGCTGCCGCAGCTCCACCGCGTCGCGCATCACTTTGAACGCAAACGCGTTCTCCGTCATCCCCGGAATGATTCCCAGATTGCTTTCCGCGCCGCACGCCACCACCACGTGGTCGTACGGCAGACGCGCCGGCACTGGGCTTCCATCGTCATACTCAATTTCGCTCGCCGCCAGATCAATCCGCTCCACGCGATCGGAGCGGCAGCTCACGCCTTTCAACATCTGCCGCAGCGGCGCCGCCGCCGCATCCGGATTAATCGACGCCCCCGCCACATCCGCCAGCAGCGGATGAAACACCATATGGTTCTCGCGGCTGAACACCAAGATTTCGCATTCCGACGCCTTCAGCTTCTTCCGCAGCGTCGCCGCAAACTCCACCGCCGCAAATCCTCCACCGACAATCACCACTCTCATGGCCATCACCTCCTGCGCCGCCTACTTTAACCCATCTGCCCGCCCTCGGTTCAAGCTTGCGTATTATTGACAGGCCCCTCGCCACTCTTTTGGAGCGCCGACGTCGGGCGCCGCCAAGCTTCCTACGAACAACCGCTATGATATATTTTCGCAGCATTCACGTTCACCGTGTTCGCGAGTCGCCGTGAGGGAGGCTCCGATGCAATTCTTCCACTTACTCAAGAAGCTGTTGCCCGCTTTGGCAGCTCTAGTCGCCTTGTATCTAATTAGTTCCTCACCGCTGGCTCGCAACCCATCGCGCGCCTCCGCTGCAGTCGCGGACCAGGGCTGCCCGAGCGATGACAGCGGGCTGAAGTTACCCGCCGGCTTTTGCGCCACGATTTTTGCCGACGGAATCGGCCACGCTCGACACCTCGTCGTTGCGCCCAGCGGCGTCGTCTATGTAAACACCTGGTCCGGCGAATATTACGGCAACGAAACGCCGCATGCGGGCGGATTCCTGGTTGCGCTACAGGACAGAACCAACACCGGCAAGGCCGACGTGAACGAGCGCTTCGGCGAAACCGTGCAAAGTGGCGGAGCGGGCGGCACCGGCATCGGCCTATATAAAGACTCGATCTACGCGGAGATCAACGACCGCATCGTGCGCTATTCGCTGCCCGCCGGCTCCATCGTACCGAAAGATGCTCCCGTCACCATCGTCTCCGGATTGCCTCTTACCGGCGACCATCCCATGCACCCCTTCTTCATCGACGCGAAAGGCTCCTTGTCCGTGGACGTGGCCAGCGCCACGAATTCCTGCCAACTGAAAAATCGCACGCTCAAATCGCCGGGAGCCGACCCCTGCACGGAACTCGAGACCCGCGCCGGCATTTGGCGCTACGACGCGAATAAATCGCTCCAAAATTTTTCGAAGGCCGACCGCTTCGCCACCGGCATACGTAATGGTGAAGGTTTTGCCATGGACGCCGACGGCCGCCTCTTCGTCACCCAGCACGGACGCGATCAGTTAAAGTCCAATTGGCCCGAGCTCTACAAGCCCGATCAAGAGGCCACGCTCCCCGCCGAAGAACTCCTCTTGCTAACGCCGGGCGGCGACTACGGCTGGCCCGAATGCTACTACGACTCCTTTGCGCGAAAGCTCGTTCTCGCTCCCGAGTACGGCGGCGACGGCGGCAAAACCATCGGCGTATGCGCGAAGAAGCTCCCTCCGGCCGCGGCATTTCCCGCGCATTGGGCGCCCAACGGAATGGTGCGCTACGACCAGAAAGAATTCCCGGAGCGTTATCGCAACGGCGTCTTCATCGCCTTCCACGGCTCGTGGAACCGCGCGCCGTATCCGCAAGGCGGCTACAACGTCGTGTTTCAGCCAATGACCGGTGACCACGCCTCAGGTGGCTGCGAAATTTTCGCCGATGGCTTCGCCGGCGCCGTGAAATCGCCGGACAAAGCCGAGCATCGCCCGGACGGCTTGGCGGTCGGCCCAGACGGCGCGCTCTATATCTCCGACGACGTCCGCGGACGCATCTACCGCGTCGTTTATCGTGGCGGAGCGGCCGCTGCCAGCGCGGGGGCTAGTGCAAAGGTGACTCCGTGCCCCAGCGACACTGCGGGCCCCGGCGCGATCGTTGAAGCCCCCGCCAATCCACCAGAGGGCACGCACCCAGATGCCGGCGCCGCCGCGTCCACCACTGCAGCCGTTCCACCAGGCGCAACGCCCCAAATGGTCGCGCTCGGCGAACGCATCTACCGTGGCCAAGTAGGTGGCGCGGCCTGCACAGGCTGCCACGGTGCCAGCGGTCAGGGCTCGCCTCTGGGTCCGGATCTAACAGGGAAGAAGTGGTTGTGGAGCGATGGCAGTTTCGCGGGCATCACCAAAACCATCACCGACGGTGTTCCCCAACCCAAACAATACCGCAGCCCCATGCCCGCCATGGGCGGCGCCCAACTCACACCAGACCAAGTATCCGCCGTCGCAGCATACGTCTGGAGCCTGGGCCACTCCCCACACTAAATGTAGCGGCCGCCTGGCGTTCACCCCGTCGGGGAGGCGGACGCTTTTGCAGTCACCCGAGACATTCGTGGACGATCTGCCGACGGTCGCACAAGACGGACGCCGCATCGTAGCGCCCGGATGCACGCTATGGCCCAAGCGAACAATCACCACGACGGCGTCTTGGACCATCTGGTGCCGGGGATGTTGTCCGAGGGGGTAGAGAAGATTTAGGCGGACCGACCAATGGAGATAAAGTTTGCTTGTCCTTCGGTTATGGCCTCGTAAAGTCCGGTTCAATTCTCACGGGTCCTTACGGGCCGTCGCCTATCAATTAACGGTCAAGGTCAAGCTCTGCGAGTGGCTCACGCCGTTAGATGTGCCGGTGATCACCAAGGTATAGGTCCCGGTCGGCGTCCCGAGCGACGACGGGGGAGGGACCGGCGAGCTGCTGTAGCCACCGCCTCCGCAACCGATCAGAATCGTGGCCAGTAATAGGAAGCCGAGCGGAACAGCAAGGGCGTAAACATGGCGCCTTTGTGCCGCAGAAGGTCGGAAGCGAGAAGGCAGAGCCAGCAGCACTAACGCAAGGACAACCATAGGAACCATCGGCAAGGTGCGCAAACCATCGAATGGACGTGGCTGCCGGCC
Source organism: uncultured Acidobacteriota bacterium (assembly GCA_963838265.1). GTDB lineage: Bacteria > Acidobacteriota > Terriglobia > Acidiferrales > UBA7541 > Acidiferrum. Next base: position 554,296 of record CAWIQN010000007.1, on the reverse strand, counting down.
GACACCTGGCGTAGCAATTGAAGAGGCCTTCGTGGTTACTTGTACAGAAAACGTCGCGGCAGTATTTCCGTTCGGCGTAGCTGAAGCTTCTGCAGGCATGCAAGTCGATTCCGGAGGCGCGCCGATGCAACTCAGCGCGACCGCTCCGTTGAACCCACTGATCGGCGTCACCTGCAGGTTATAGGTGGCCGGACTGCCGGCCGGCACGGTGGCCGTAGCCGAGCCACCGGGTGCGACACCGATGGAGAAGTCTGTTCCCGTTCCGGAGAGCCCGACAGATTGCGGGCTCGCCGGCGCGTTATCCGTGAATGTCAACGACGCAGATTCGGCGCCCGTTGCGCTCGGCATGAATGTCACGCTTACTGAGCACTTGGTATTGACCGCCACGGTTGCGCCGCTGCAATTATCCGCACTGATCGCGAAATCACCGGGATTGGCGCCGCTGACCGCTACGGCGCTGATCGTCAGACCAGCGGCGCTATTGTTCATCACCATTACGCTCATCGCTGAGCTCTTTACTGTTTTCTGCTGATTTCCAAATGGAATTGTTGGAACGGATGGAGAAAACTCTGGCGCGGTTACCCCAGTACCTGTCAACTCGACGCTTTGCGTACCCGCAGTGTCGGCCATAGTGAGCAGAGCGCTCTCTGTGCCGGCGACGGATGGGATGAATTTTACGCTGATTGCGCAGGAGCCGCCACTCGCCGCTAGGGAACGGCCGGCACAATGGTCTGTCTCTGAGAAGTCGGAGGCATTCGTTCCAGAAATGGCCACGGTGGAAACGCTAGTTGGTAAGGAGCCTCGATTACTGAGCATTACTGTAAGCGTGTCGGATGTTGCCAGCGGCGTACTGGGGAACACCAGAGGGTCAGGAAAAGGAACGGCGCCTGCTGCGGGTCCTTGTACCAGGCCCGCCACGGTGCGAATCCGGGTGTTGTCCAGTACCACCAGGTTCCCGGAAGTGTCTCCCCCGACCGCCGATGGATTATCAAAGACGGCGCTCAACGCGGACCCGCCATCGCCTGAGAATCCGCAAAAGTAAGTGCCGTTGCGGTTGAACGTCCCGGCCACGGTAGAGATAATGCCTGCGGAACCGGAAACCTCGCGAATCACGCAATTGGCGGGGTCAGGGATGAAGAGATTGCCCGCGGCGTCGAGGAACAAGTCGCCGAAGACGTTTCGAAGTTGGGCGGAGCTGGCGGGGCCGCCGTCACCGGAGAAGCCCTGACCCAAAGCCAGGTTGCCAGCTACTGTATAGATGTTGCCGTTGACTGCCATTACCTCGCGAACTACGTAGTTATCGGTGTCCGCGATGAAGATGTTGCCGGCGCCATCCACAGCCACGCCGTAGGGAGCATCCATTAAGGCGCTGGTGGCAGGGCCACCGTCGCCGGAGTCGCCGACGAAACCGAGTCCGCCGATTCCCGCTACTGTGGTGATAATCCCCGTTGCGGCGGAAACCTTGCGAATTACGGCATTCCCGGTGTCGGCGATGAAGATGTTGCCGGAGCTGTCCACGGCTACGCCACCTGCCGGGACCAACAAGTCGATGGGGAATAGCTCCGCGCTGGTGGCGGGCCCGCCATCGCCTGAATAGTCGCAATAATAATTGCCGGAACTGTCCGGAGGCGTTCCCGCCACGGTGGAAATGACGCCCGTAGAAGCGGTGACCTTGCGAATCAGACAATTGCCGCTGTCCACTATGAAGATGTTACCGGAGACATCAACAGCCACATCCCTCGGACCAAAGAGTACGGCGCTAGTGGCTGGGCCGCCGTCGCCGGAGTAGCCGATCAGTCCGTTTCCTGCCACAGTAGTGATGATTCCCGTGGAGGAAGATACTTCGCGGATGACGCTGTTGGCTGTATCCGCAATAAACACGTTCCCGGAGCGGTCCGTAGCCATACCCGCACCCCAAGGAGTAGCGTTCAGAAAGCCGAGTTCCGCATTCTTGGCGGCGTAACCATCGCCGCTATACGCGGGGAAGCCGATCATTTCGCCCACGTGGTTCGGATCAGGCACAGCCACGCCGGCGAAGGTGGAGATGTTGCCGTTCGAGGCAGAAACTTCGCGGATCACAGAGTTATTGTAATCCGCGATGAAGAGGTCCCCTGAGCGGTCCACGGCTACGCCGTAGGGCTGATTGAGCTCGCCGCTGGTGGCTGAATTTCCGTCACCGGAGTATCCGCATCCGAGGCTGTAGCTCCCCGCCACGGTTGAGATGTGGACGTTGGAGGCGGAAATCTCGCGAACCAGGCAGTTGACGGTATCCGCAACGAAGATGTTTCCGGAGCGATCCACGGCTACACCGTAGACTTGGTTGATTTGCGCGCTTGTGGCCATTCCTCCATCGCCGGAGTATCCACAGCTGCCCGTGCCCCCCACGGTGGAGATGGTGCCGGCGGAGGCGGAAATCTTGCGGATCGCGCAATTCGTGGTATCTGCGATGATGATGTTCCCGGACCCATCCACGGTCACGTCGTTCGGAAATCCAAGTTTGGCGCTGGTGCCTGGGCCTCCGTCTCCCGAATAGCCGCAATGTAACAACCCGGTTTCATCGGGCAGCGTTCCAGCCAAGGTGGAGATAATACCGGTGGACGCAGAAACTTCACGAGCCAAGCAATTATTGGTGTCAGCGATGAAGAGGTTCCCCGATTTATCCACGGCCACGCTTGAGGGATTATTCAGCATGGCGCTGGTGGCCGGCCCACCATCGCCGGAGTAAAAACAAGTGCCCGTGCCAGCCACAGTGGAAATGACTCCAGTCTGGGCGGAGACCTCGCGAATCCTACAATAAGTTCTATCCGCTATGAATATGTTGCCGGCGTTATCCACGGCCACGCCGCTGGGATATGTGAGGTCAGCGCTGATGGCTGGGCCGTCGTCGCCGGTGTTGCCGCCGCGCGCTCCATTGCCTGCCACAAGGGTAACGTTGCCGGTGGTATCCACTCTGAGTATCCGTTCAGAGAAGAGATCGGCGACGTAAACGTTCCCCGCTCCATCGATGGCCACGGCTGCGGGAGTCCCCAGGCTCGACTTCAAAGCGGGGAGATTGTTCGGCCCTCCGCCGGCAATGGTTTGCACTGTGTTTTGCGCCCAAACCGCCGGCGCAATCAGTCCAATCACGAAAATCGCAACTGCGGCGAATCGACTTATGAGCTTGTCCATGATTTTGCGTCGCTAGCCTCCGCCACCAAAACTGCGCCCACGAAATTGCAAGGCATATTCCGAAGGCAATCTATATTAAGATACGGTTCACAGCAGACACCAAACTGGTCACTCTATCGTAAAATAGTATCGCTTGATAGGTCATATCAAGACAATTAATTCACTCGCCCGGCTGGCGGGTGGACAATAAGTTTTTCTGAATGTGAATTCGGGCGGTTGGCATCGAACACATAAGCGAGCAATCATGCTTCTGATGCACAACGGAGGTCGTTCCGTGCGTCCCGGACAGGCTAATTTTGCACCAACCACCCTACGATCTTCTCTCACCACCACCGGAGTCGATTTGTGACCGATCCTAAGTACGCGGCCTTCACCGCGCTCAACCCTTTCTTCGCAATAGCACAGCAAGGTTTGGCCGGTCTCGTCGACGGTGACCACTATTTCGATACCATCGCCGAGGATGCCGTCTTCGAGTTTCTCTATATCTTCCCCGGATGGCCCCAAACCGTGCATGGTCGCGCGGCGCTCATGGCCCTCTACGCATCCTACGGCAACAGCATCGTCCTGCATGGCTCGGATGCCCTCGTCGTTCACCGCTCGCAGGAGCCGCGCGTCGTGATCATCGAATACCAGGTCCACGGCAAAATACTCTCGACCGGCGCCTCCTGCGACAATCGCTTCATCTCCGTGGGCACCATCGCAAATCGCAAGATCGTCCATTGGCGCGACTATATGGACTCCTTGGCCGCGATGACCGCCCTCAACCAGCCCTCCGCCGCAGTGCCGGCGGGTGGCCCGGGCGTAAGCCAGAAGAACGATTCCGCGTGACTCATCCTCGTTTTTTGAGTAAAAATGGGGTCGGCCATGAGTACGAAAGCCAAGGCCGCGCGGACCACATCAACCCTACAGTGCCCTCGCTGCGTGTACGCGTCGCAGGACATGTCAGCCTTCATCAAGCATCTGATGCAAGTGCATGCGGTGAAACCGAACGAAGTTCCCGGGATTGTCACGCGCGCGGCGAATCGGGAATCATGACCCCCAAATCAAAATCCGTGCTCTCCCGAGTGCTCGTTGTTGAGCTCCTTATTGCTTGGAATTTGACGAGACTTCTCGAAGCGCATGAGTCGAATGGAGGCGGAGGCGGCGAAGAAGAATTACTCAGCTTGCGTCTCGGACTGCCGATCTCGCCATCTTCAAGGAGATGAGGCATTTTGATTCCGGGCTACAACAAGCGGCGCGTGCCAATTGCTTTGACACATTTATGAACAATGCGAAATGATTGTGATCGCGCCGCATCCGATAAATTTTGGACGGAGGCGTCGGCCCAAATCTACCAGCGCCTCCACTTAAAACGCCGTACTGAATCAGACGCCACATCCTGAATATCGGTTACACATTTAAGCCGCTTTTTCCGTGACAATTTTGTGAACGTAGACGCTGCCGCCTACAGATTTGCATCCCACACGCTCAAGAAATTTAATGAACGAACGTGAAACACTTTGCGTCACCGAAGGACGCCCCACTGCATCATAAAATACGAGCGGGTAGCGCATCCTCCGATCAAAAAATACCTTCGAGGGTGGCCTACCCTTCGCGGTTCTGACTTTGCAAAGGGTGGGGCACTCGTTGGAGCATCCCTAAACAATGAAAAACCTTCGAGAATGGCACCTGCTGCTAAGTTTGCGCGGTGAAACGTTTTGCGGTTCGCGGATTTCTATGATTAACCCGGACGTAAGTAAGCTACCTCAACCGGAGGAAACATCCTGATGCAAAAGAAATCGTTGGTCAAAAGCCCGAAGGCAGCCAAGACTTCCAAGGCTGGCAAGCTCAAGGGCACTGCGAGTAAGGGTTCGAAGACCGTGAATCTTTTAAGAAAAGCCGGCGGCACGCCTCTCGAATACTCGTAGTAGGGCGTCGGCGGGTCCGACATCCTTACCGGGTCAGAATCTCCTGGGTGCCGCACCCTTCGGGGCGTGGTTCAGAATTCTCTGGGAGCGCCAACGCCTCTCCATCCCGAGGGTTACGCGGGATGAATCTCCCGATTGGCGCTGTCGCGAACCCCGAAGAGCTCCAGATTTGCACCTTCGCTCGAACCGCTAGCCTAGGAATTGACTGGATTACGACTCGACTGCCACTTGTCCCAAAACGGAACTAGGCCCCGGTTTCCATTCGAACGTACTACGCCCATCATTCGAACGTAGTACTACATCATAATATCTCTTGACAGGCATCGCAGCCCATGCCACCATGTCCTGTGAGCCTCGCACCAAAACGCTTCCCGGTGGCACAGACTTCAGTCTGTGCCTTCGCCGCCCACCCCGCAGCTCTTCGCGCTCGCCGCACCAACCTCCCGCTTTACCCTGAGCCCTTTGAGCGAAGGGCCGCCGTCGATATTTCTCCCGTTCTTTCCCTACCTCCTTGCTTCATCGCCTCGCCTTTCATTTACTCCAGGTGGTGTGGTCAAACGGCCGTAACCTCAACAGAATCTTACTCTTTCGCGAGAATCACAGCTAAACCCAATAGAATCCTACTCTTTCATCGACCCCCGGGGGTACCCGGTACCAATCTAGCTACTATTACCAGTCGCACTCAATCGCCCAATGCACCCATAACTCGCACAAAAAGAGCACCCTAGCCTCTGTCGTGGCGAATCTTCAGATTCGCATTCCGCATTCCCCGTTCCCGCCACCGGCCACCATTCCCCAAATTCTGGGGAAGGCGCTCAGCCGACACGCGATTGCGCCTGCGCAACGTACGTTTCCCACCCCTGTGCGACCCTTGCGGCATTGGCGGGGTGTGTCACTCGGAGGGGTCGCAAGGTGAACTTATAGGCCTATTTTGGTAAACTAGTTAGGGGCATTATGACCAGATACCGACAAAATTCGCTGTTCCTCACCGTGGCTGCGGCCATGACCATCCTGCTGTCCGGCGCCGCCGCGGGGGCCCGGTCGAACGGCGCCTCGGGTGATGGGTCGCCTGCCGGGACCGCGACGGAGATCTCCGCTCCGGCAGCGCAAGAGCACCGCCTGGTGCTCTACAACACCCACACCGCCGAGCGCATTGACATTGTCTACCGCCGCGGTGAAGAGTTCATTCCCAGCGCGCTGGCCAAGCTGGACTACTTTCTGCGCGACCACAACACCAACGAAGTGCGCCACTTCGATCCGCGCCTCTACGACATTCTGTCGGACCTCGCGGCATCCGTCGGGCGTCCTGGCGGAGAGTTCGACATCGTCTGCGGCTATCGCACGCCGGGCACCAACGAGTCGCTGCGCGCCCACACCAACGGCGTCGCCAAGAACAGTCTGCACATCCAAGCGGAAGCCATTGACCTGCGCATGCCCGGCGTCAACACCCTGAAGCTTCGTCGCGCCGCGCTCGCTTTGGCGCGCGGCGGCGTGGGCTACTACCCCCACTCTGACTTCATCCATGTGGACGTCGGCCGTGTCCGCCAGTGGTGCTTCGATTGTCCCGCCAGCCTGCTCGCCGGCGATTAACGCAATGATATTCGGGGCGCCTAACCGAGGCACCCGACAAAGTGGACGAACAACGGCCACGAACGGAGGCGTCCTACAAACTGACTAGCCGGGATACGGATAACCCTTCACCAGAACTTTTTCCAGCGCCGCGTCCTGGCCATAGATGTCGTCAAAAAATTCCACTTGCAGACTCTCCGGCACAATCGCCGTGCCGTACACGATGAACACCGGTATCGGCTTCGTGAGATTCACCTGCTGCGAAATGGCGGTGCCATTCATCGTGGCTTGCACTTTGGCCAAGTCCCAGTTGCCGGGATTGTTGCGGAGCACCCACACGGCCATGTCCGCCGGCCGCTCCAGCCGAATGCAGCCGTGGCTGAAATCCCGGCGCGCTTGCGAAAACAATTGGCGCTGCGGCGAATCGTGCATGTAGATGTTGTAGCTGTTGGGGAAAATAAATTTCACCAGGCCCAGCGAGTTGGTCGGGCCAGGATTCTCGCGAATAAATAGTTTGCCAGCACGCAACTGCGCGAGCACATCGGCCGACACCGCTCCCGCGGTGACCACGTTCTGCTTGCTGTCGACTACCGCGAAGTTTTTCTTGGCCAAATAGTCGGGATCTTTGGCGAGGCGCGGCAGCATTTCCGCCCGCGCGATCGAGAAGGGAACGCTCCAGTACGGTCGGAAAACGACGTACTCCATCGAGTCTTCAAAGATTGGCGTGTTGTGGCCGTAGGCTTTGCCGACCACCACATTCATGGACAGCGCCACTTTTAGATTTTCGTCGTACGCGCGCACGCGAAACTCGGGAATATTCGCGACGATGGGCGCGGCGTGGTATTCGTTCGGCAGCCACCGCCATCGCTCCAGCGTCAGTTGCATCTGGCGTATTCGGCGGGACAGCGGCACGTTCAAGTCCTTCAGCGTTTGCGCGTCGATTTTTCCATCGGGCGTGCGTCCGTGACGCGTCTGGAAATTCTTGACCGCGTCGACCAGCGGACCCGCGTACACGGTGCTGTCGGAAACGGTGACGGTGCTCGGCAGATCGCCGACCAATTGCAGGAATCGCGCGAGCTGCGGGAGTTCCGGATAGCTGTCGCCTGACGCGACGGGCTTGGCCTTCGGCGCCAGCGCAGGAAGTTGCAAGCCGTCGGATTGTTTTACGAGCTCCAGATACCGGTGCAGCGCCACAATCGTGCGCTGATAACCGGGGTAGGGAGGTTCCACTTGCACCAGCGCGGCCGCGACATCGGGCGCGTCGACAACATTTGTTTTTAGAAATTCCGGCAGATCGTATTTTTTGCTTTCGACATTCAAGTGAAAATCAAAGTGTTCGGGATTCACTTTGCCGATATGCAGGTCGGAAATGTAGCGCATCGCGCACACGGTGAGCGCGAGGTCGAACGCGATCGCGTCCGATTCGGATGGTTGCGCCACCGCCGGCTTTAGTTTCGCGAGGCGCGCCTGCCAGCGTGGCCCATCGTAATCGTCGGCGGACAATCCCTTTTGCTCCGCGTTGAGTAGCACGGCAATAATCTGCTGCGCCTGCGGAGTGGGCTGCATGTCTCGTACCCACGGCAACGAATATCCGTACAGGTCGTAGAATTTCTGCACGTGATTGGTGTAGTCGCTGAAATTCGGCCAGCGCAGCTCCGCGAGATTTCCGCGTTGCGCCATGGCGCGCAGCTGCGTCTGCCCGTCCGCGGTGAGATGTTGTGGCGGCCCAGCGGGCTGCGCAGGCGTTGCCGTTTGCGCGGAGGCGCGCGGCGCCGAGCTGCTGCCGCATCCCAGCATCAGCGCGGCGGCCAAAGCAGCGCTTGCCAGCATCACCAGCAAAACACGCGAGAGTCGTCCTTGCTTCACGGCTATTCTCCTTCGTCGCCCGAGTTCAATGCGTACTCTAGAATCTCTGTCGGTCGCAGCGCTAGAGTGTGTGTCAGCACTCTAGCAGAAGAGTTCCGATTCGAGGACTAGATGCATCTAGCAGGTTCGACGGCTACAGTATTGTTGCGATTGCGAAGGTGTGAAGGAGAATCGCGGGTTGGCCACGCTGGTCGCGGTGGGCCGGACGCTTCGAGTGTTTACGGGGCTGGAACGAAGGCGCCTGCCGCGAAAAGACAGAGTCAAAAACACGGGTCTGAAGACCCGCCGCTACATTCTGAGAAAAGGCTTCATTGGCGTTTTGTAATGTTCCTCGCGTGCCGTGCAATAAATTAAGGGTGCGATTTGCAGGCGGCGTGCTTGCTATTTTGGTGTGTTGACGGAACTTTCCCGGAAGAGAACTGCCGCTGAGAGAACTGCGGCTGACGCGCTGCGGGTTGGGTTGGAACATCACCAGGCTGGGCGGGTGGTTGAGGCGGAGGCTTGTTACCGCGAGATTTTGGAGATGGAGCCGCGGCATGCTGATGCGCTGCATTTGCTGGGGGTGATTGCGCAGACGGCGGGGCAATATGAAATTGCGATTGGGCTGTTGCGCGCGGCGATAGCAGTCAATCCACTGGCTGCCGATTATCCATACAATTTGGGAAACACTTTTTTGCTGCAAGGCGACTCGGTGGCGGCTGCGGCGAGTTATCGCAGCGTTCTTGTGCTGGAGCCGGCGCATGTGGCGGCGCTACATAGTTTGGCGAATGTGCTGGCGGACACCAGGGAATTTGCGGAGGCCGAGGAATTGTTTCGGCGCGTGCTGAAATTGCAGCCGGAACATGCCGAGGCGCACTACAATCTGGGAAATCTAAAACGGAAGTGCGGTGATGTGAACGCGGCCATCCACTGGTACCGGCTGGCGGTGTGTCTAAAACCGGAGTGCGCGGGATTTCACTACAATTTGGGACATGCGTTGCACGAGTCTGGCGCGATGGAAGAAGCGGCGCGCGAATATCGCGAGGTGTTGCGACGCACGCCTGAAGATTCGGAAGCGCACTACAACCTGGGAATTGTGTTGCAGGAGTTAGGCGAATTCGCTGCAGCGGCAGAAGCTTTGCGTAGCGCGCTATTGTTGCGGCCGGACTATGCGGAGGCGCTAAGCAATCTGGGAGCGGTGCGACAGCTGCAGGAGGATTTTCCTGAGGCGGCCGAAGCGCTGCAGCGCGCCATCGAGATCAAACCAGAACTCGCGGAGGCACACAGCAATCTGGGCGGACATTTGTGGCGCGTGGGAAATTTGGCGGAAGCGCTGGTCTGCTGTCGACGAGCGATTGCGCTCAAACCGGAATTGGCGGAAGCGCACAGCCACTTGGGTCATGTGCTCGCGGATCAAGGCGATTTGGATGGGGCGCTGGCGAGTTACCAACGGGCCATCGCGTTGCAGCCGGAATTTGCAGAAGCGCACAGCAGTTTGGCGGGAAGTCTTTGGCGGCAGGGAAATTTTGCGGAGGCGGAGAAGTCTAGCCGGCGCGCGATTGCGCTGAAGCCGGAGTTGGCGGCGGCGCATAACTATTTAGGATTTGCGTTTGCCGAGCAAGGCGAACTGAGTGCGGCGCAGGAGTGTTACCAGCGGACGGTGGCACTGCGGCCCGGCCTGGCCGAGGCGCACAACAATTTGGGCGGAAACCTCTGGAGGCAGGGAGATTTAGTCGGCGCAATGGAGGCTTGCCAGCGCGCGCTGGAGTTGAAGCCGGAATTGGCGGAGGCGCATGGTCATGTGGGGCACATACTCGCCCATCAAGGCGATCTGGCCGCGGCGCTGGAAAGTTACCGGCGAGCATCGGAGTTGAAACCGGCGGCGCGCGAATATCTTTACTATGCGGGGCTGGCGCACCTGCTGCGCGGAGAATTTTCTATCGGCTGGGAAAATTATGAATATCGCTGGGATACAAAGGCGCTGCGCAAGGTGCAGCGGAGATTTGTGCGTGAGGAATTTCCATCTGCGGAGGCCAAACCGACTGAATCAGTGGCGGCGGAAATTGTGGCCGGCGAGACGGCGTCTGTGAATATCGCGCCGGGAAAAATGGTCGCAGCCAAGAGCGGAGAGGAAGAGGTTGGCGCGAAATTGTGGCGAGGCGAAGAGCTGAACGGTGCGCGCATTCTGTTGCATGCTGAGCAAGGATTAGGCGACACGTTGCAATTCGTCCGTTATGTTCCGTTGGTTGCGGCGCGTGGCGGGGAAGTGGTGTTGGAAGTTCAGTGCGAGTTGCGTCGGTTGCTCGGCGAGACTCCCGGCGCGGCGAGAGTACTCGCGCAGGGTGACCCGCTTCCGGATTTTGCGTGGCACTGTCCGCTGCTCAGCTTACCGTTGGCCTTCGGGACGAAAATGGCAACTATTCCGGCCGCGATTCCTTATCTGCGCGCCAATGCCGCGGAAGCGGGAAAGTGGCGCTTGCGGCTGGCGGAGGACGGCGGAGAAAGATTGCGAGTGGCGCTGGTGTGGGCGGGCAATCCGAAACATGTGCGGGATTTGCAACGCTCCATCAAACTGTCGCAGTTTGCGCCGTTGGGCGGCGTGGATGCGTGCTTCTATTCCTTGCAGAAAGGTCCGGCGGCGGGGCAACAGGCGGCGTCAGGAATGAAGATTGTCGATATCGCGGGCGAGTTGAAGGATTTCGCCGACACCGCGGCTCTGGTCAATAATTTTGATTTAGTCATTACAGTAGACACCGCTGTGGCGCACCTGGCGGGCGCGTTGGGCAGACTGGTGTGGGTGCTGCTGCCGTTCGCGCCGGATTGGCGGTGGCTGCTCGAACGCGAAGATAGCCCGTGGTATCCCACGATGCAGTTATTTCGTCAGCCGACCGCGGGGGATTGGGATTCAGTGGTTGCGCGCGTGGCTGCGCAACTGGCAATGGTCGCTCGGCGATTGCATGCTTAACGTCATCAATCCGCAGCCATCCGCCTGCAAAATTTGCGGTGGAGTGAGTCCGGTGTTCGGCGTGGTGGATTTTCATAAGAGCTGTATCGAAGCGCAAGGGAAGTGCTTAAACGTTTCGGGCGAGCCGATTTACTACCGAAGATGTGACGCCTGCGGCTTTTTGTTTACCGAGGCGTTTGACGATTGGTCGCCTGAGGCGTTCTTAAAATACATCTACAACGATGACTATATCCTTGTGGATCCCGATTACGTGGCGGTGCGGCCGACGAACAACGCCGGCGTAATTGCCAAGGCTTTCGAGGCGGAGCGCGAGGAATTGTCGATCCTCGACTATGGCGGTGGTTCGGGCGTGCTGGCACGATTGCTAACGGAACGTGGCTTCCGGGCTGTTACTTACGATCCGTTCTCGGCGTTCTGGGCACGTCCACAAGGAACCTTTGAAGTGATCACCTGCTTCGAGGTCATGGAACATGTGCCGTTCCCCAACAAAATCGTGGCAGACATGAACGGGATGCTGGGTGCGGAAGGCGTCATCTTGTTTTCCACGCTTACGCAGCCGGCGAATTTTGCGGAACTGGGGTTGCGCTGGTGGTATGTGGGGCCGCGCAACGGACACGTTTCTTTATATTCGCAACGCGCGCTGGCCATTTTGTTTGAGAAGCATGGGATGCAGGTGTCTTCGTTCAGCGACGTATTCCATATGGCATATCGGAAATTGCCAGCGTTTGCGGCGCATCTTGTTCCGGCGACCGAGGCGGCGCCATCGCAAGCGCTGGCGGTCCCGGCCCGCTGACTTCACTCCGGGAGGCAGGCCGGACTGAAGAGACTGCGGAAAGACGGCAAAGGTGGTTCCCTCAGGTGCTAAAGCGCATCGGTAGCCAAGCACTTAATGTCGGAGCTAAAGCTCCGACCCACAAAACTGAATGTTTTTCCGCAGGCTGTAAAGTCTGGCACCTACAGAAGCCATACGAGCGCGCGGTGGACGCCATAGATTTGGAGCAAAATCAGCGGGGCGTGAAACGATTTGCCAGCTTGATGCACAACTATGTATCGCGATCGTCACCGGCGGATTCAACGAAGGGCCATTGCGTGACCCTGCCTCCTGAATCCGTCGGTGACGCTACATTTGCTGCGGCGTGGCTGCCTGAACGTTCGTACAGTTGAGAATGCGGCACGTAATCCGCGATAAATTCTTCCCACCTGCGTAACCCACACATACTGAAGGCAAACGGAGGCGGACATGCGAACCGAACGCTTGCTGGCAGTTGCTTTGCTTGGCGTGGGCCTGTCGGGATTGCCGGGTGGAAACTGTGCCGCGCAGGAGAGTGCCGCGCGGAGCGCTGGGGCGGTGGTTCCGGTTACCACGACGGAGAAGGTTGTGGAGGCTAGCGAGAGCGCACCGGTTGCGGCGCTGCCGACGACGAAAGCGCTGTTGGCACGAAATGATGAGGTGATGGGCGGCGCGGCTGCGATCGCCAAGGCCAGTTCGCGCCGGATGAAGGGCCTGTACCAAACCGAAGACGGATCGTCCTTTTTCTCCATTGAGATTTTTCAAAAAGCGCCGAACAAGTCGCTATTCAAAATAACGCTGCCGAACGGAGTGGTGGTGCGCGACGTGTGCGACGGGCAATCGGCGTGGATCGAGGATGCGATCGGCGGCTATCACCAGTATGAGGGCGCGGCGCTGGCCAGCCGTTTGCGCTATACGGACTTCACGGATCGTGGGAAGGCCTTCCTGTTGGCGGCCACCGGCAGAGTCACCGGGCAGGAAAAGATCGGACGGCACAACACTTGGGTGGTGGAGTACACGCCGGAGAAAAACGTGGTTTCGCGGATGTATTTCGATGTGGACAGCGGATTTGTGGTGCACACGGAAGACACGTACAGCACGAAGGATGGGCCCTACTCGGTGAAGCTGGATTTGGACGATTATCGCGAGGTGGACGGCCTGAAAGTGCCGTATCGCATGAAGCGCATCGAAAAAGGCGTGGTGCTGAACATCCGGCTGGTGCAGGTGGATGTGAACGCGTCAATCGATGATTCGATGTTCTTGAAGCCGGAATCGGCGCCGAAGTAAACGGGTGAACGAATGAGGGGCGCGCGGATGGTGTTGAGTTTCGGATTGGCGTGCGCCGCAGTGTGCGCGGCGCCGCCACGCGCCGTTTCGCAGCAGGACCCAGGGCAGAACAACTCCGCACAAGCCAAGACGGCGCCGGCGAGCGGAACACCGAATAGTGGTGCGGCGCAAAATTCGCCCGCTTCGATAAGCATGGTTAGCGATGGTAATCCGGCAGACCAACCGACCTCGTTGGCAGATGCCGCGCGACTGGCGCGGGCCAGCAAGCAGAACCAGCCGAAGCCGCACAAAATTTATGATGACGACAATTTCGAGCGGACCAGCTTGCACGAAAAGAGGACGAATGACGCCGCGGCAACTGCGCCGGGGCAGGAGCTGCCGCTTGCGGAATTAAAAGGCAAGGTGGTGCTGCTGGATTTTTGGGCTTCGTGGTGCGGGCCCTGCCGGCAAGCCCTGCCCAAATTGAAGCAGTTGCAAGCGGTGTACGGAGGGGAAGATTTCATGGTGATCAGCGTCAGCGAAGATGACGACGAACAGGTGTGGAAAGCGTTCGTTGCGGACCATCAAATGACCTGGGCACAGCGCTTTGATGGAAATGGCGCGCTGGCGCATCAGCATGGCGTCGCAGCTTTGCCAAATTACATTTTGCTTGGGCGCGATGGAAATACCATCGGGCAGTACGAGGGTGAGGCTCCGGGCATTTCCATTGTGGAGCGGATTGGGCCGGATTTGCGGAAGGCGTTGCAAGCGAAGTTGTAGGACAAGCGAGGTCGTCGGTTCAACGCAATTTCAAGCCAACCGAAGTTGTGATCCAACGCAAACGATAAGTGCGGGAGATCGGAGATAGCGCGAGAGTTGTCCGGCGACGCGTGAGATAATCCTTAAAGGCTGCCCGTTGCGGGCGCGGCGTGCGAAAAGGATTGTCGGTATGGCGGCGGTGGTTCCGGTTTCCGAGACTGGCGAAAATCCTTCCTCAGTATCCTCCCGATCCAACGTGGTGAATGTTGGTCCGGTTGTCGACGTAGATGATGCGCGTCCGCGGCACAGCCACGCAGGGCGTATGGCGCAATGGGTCGATGCGGAGCCTTATTCGGAGTTGGTGGCTGCGGCGACCGTTGCATCGGGTATCGTGCTGGGCGTCGAGTCAGACGTCGCGGCCGGCGGCGAGTCGAAGTTTGCGTCCGAAATTCCCTGGTGGTTGTGGTGGAATATTCTCAGCATCGATGCGCCGATGGTGGCGGTGGCGTGGGCAGCGGTTTTTGCGCGGGGCAGCGGTGGAAGTCTGCGGGCCGTCGATGCGGTAGTGCTATTTCTTGGGGTGTGGGTCATTTATGTGAGCGACCGGTTGCTGGATAGCTGGACGGCGGCGGATCGTAGTTCGCTGCGGGAGCGGCACGTTTTCTGCGGACGGCACGGCGTGGCGCTGATAAGTCTGCTGGCGGCGGCGAGCGGCGGGATTTTTTGGTTGACCACGGAGTGCCTGCCGGCAGTGGAGCGCAACGCAGGCGTGGGACTGGGCTTACTTTTGGTGCTGTATCTCGCGGGAATCCACGCGTTTCGCGACCGGTTTTCCTGGACATTGCCAAAGGAGATTTTTGTTGGAATGGTTTTTGCGGCTGGCGTGACGTTGCCCATTTGGTCGCGTGGCGGAGCACTTCGCTGGCAGGAGTGCGTTCTGTGGGCGTTTTTCGCATTGCTGTGTTGCTTGAATTGCCTGGCGATCGAGGATTGGGAAGATCACGGACGCCGAGTTGCGATCCGCGGGGGAGCAGTGCGGAAAACCGGCCATCGTTACACAGCGTGGACCGAGTCGCGCAACGGCACACGTATTACGGCATTGGCGGCAGCACTGGCGGTATTAACGCTCGTCGGCTATCTCGCGGCTGCGCGCGGATCCTTGCGTTATGAATGGATGGCGATTGGTTTGGGTGCGTTGCTTTTGCTGGCGATGAACCTCTTTAGGAGAAAGTTCTCGGCGGCGGCTTTGCGCGTACTCGCGGATGTTGCGGTATTGCTTCCAGCAGCCCTCGTTCTGGCGATGCAAGGATGGGGAGCGTGAGTCGTCGTAGCGCCGCACCGATGAATTGCGACCGCCTGGCGCCGTACTACGAAACGCTGGAGCGGCTGGCGTTCGGAAGTTATCTGGAACAGATGCGCTTCGCATTTCTGGGGGAAGTTAATAAAGCGGAGCGGGCAATTTTGTGTGGCGATGGCGATGGGCGATTCTTGGCCGCGCTGCTGCACGCGAACGCACGCGTACAAGTTGATTGTGTGGACTTGAGCGGACGCATGATCGAAATTGCGCAGCGCAGAGTTGTGAACATGGGGCCAAGTTTTCGAGAACGGGTGCGGTTCTTTGTTGGGGATGCGCGCGAGTTCCAACCCCAGGCAAACGGATACGATTTGATCGCCACACACTTTTTCCTGGACTGCTTTTCGCAAGCGGAAGTCGAGGAGCTGGTTGCACGTGTGGCTTCGTGGGCTATGCCGGGAGCGCGGTGGATGGTCTCCGAATTTCACGAAGCGGAAACACTGCTCGGAGGGGTGTGGACGCGCGTGGTGATTCGCGGGCTGTACGCGGCGTTTCGGCTTAGCACGGGGCTGCGCGTGACGCGTTTGCCGGATTACGCGGCGGCGTTGGCGCAACAGGGATATTCCTTGCGTACTGAGAAAAATAAATTAGCGGGATTGTTGCAATCCTCACTCTGGGAGTCACGCGCCCAGTGCGGCGTTCCACGCCAAAACGGGCTGGCGGCGGAAACTCGCGAGCCCGTCACGATTGGCGCTTAAAGTTACTGCTTCTGGACCACCACCATCAGGTTGGAATTTTGCACCGTAGCCAGATTTACCTCGGAGGGATTCATGCCGAGATTCAAATCCCAAAGTACATGGCCAGCATTATCGGACAAAGTGGCTTTTACGGTGAATTGCGCGCTGATGCCAATGGCGCTGGGGTTGGCCAAGAGTGCGCAGGTAATCTGGCCGTTGACCAGCGGTTCGTTGCCCTGAAAGCTCAGCAGGGAAGACGAGATGGTGTAACTTAGCGTGCCGGCGACTACGGTGCCGTCGGGATATCTGAAATTCAGCGAGAGTTGTGGGCCGGAAGCGCCGGGAGTAATTTCGATCGCGTCGATCTGAGCCCAGCCGACGCTGTCGTCAAACTCGATAGTGACTTGGCCGCCGGAGACGGTGATGTCGGTGCCTTTGATGAGCGCAGCGTTGGCGCCGGCTTCGGCGAATATATCCAGGTTGGTAAAAACCGAGAGGCCCTGCATCTTCACGTTGAAGACGCGCCCACCCACTTTCTGTGCGGGGGCGTAGGTCTCGGCGAGATAAAGATTGACGTGGTACACACCATTCGGAGCGCTGAAGGTATAAATCACACCGGGCCTAGTGTCTTGGTTCAGCCGAGCCTGCTGATACAGCGCTGGGTCGCGGGTGCCCAGAATAGCCTGGGTGGTGCTACTTTCGGTGCCTCCGCTGTAGCCAAAATCCGCTTGCCAGAGCTGTCCTTTTGAATCCGTATAGTTTGCTCCGCCACAATGTACGCGAATGGGTTGCTGCTGCGCCCGTGCGGTGATCGGCAGTAAGGCGAGTGCAGCCAACAAGGCGAGCCTGGAAACTTTATTGAGCACGCGTAATCCTCCCGAGATGAGTTGTTGCGGTGGTTCAAGTATTCAAGCGAGGAGGGCCGGGGGTGGGGCCTGCTTGTGCGAACGAAGCGAGCGTAGAGAAGTGCGAGGGGAGAAACAATTGTTCTAAGGGATGGAAAGCGGACAGGGACAGGGACAGGGTGTGAAGTGTACGGAGGGATGTACCAATTTGAATAAGCTATTTGTTGCAGCGGAATTGTTCATAGAGGATTTTGCGAAAGTTTGGGTTGAGGGGTCGGAGCCTTGCTGCGAAACGGGGCCGTCAGTGTTACCGCAGTCAAAAGCATCAGGACTGGATCGAGCGGATGGCGATAGCGCAGCGAGGTATGCGTGATGTAATAAATGATCGGAAAGAGGATAGGCGCCGCGGCGAGAGGGAAGGCGTAAGGATTGCGGCGTCGATAAAGAAGGATGATTCCGGTGACCGTTCCCACCAGGACGATGGCGTTCACCACGAAGACCAGGCGGTCCAGCCAGAAATCCGTGTGCATGAAATCCGCTATGACGTGCTGCGTGCCCATCCAGGTGGTGACTACGCGCGCCAATTCGAGCTTGATCACCAGTTGCGGATGGATGCGCATGAACAGCGTGGCTTTGCGCCATTTCTCTTCCATGAAGGCGATTTCGCCAAGTTGCGTGAATTGGCGGACCTCGCCGTATTTGCTGATGCGGGACATGGCGGTGCCGGTGTGGGGATCGAAGATGTTGTTGTTGCCGGTCCATAGCTCGAAGGCGAAGTTGGAGCGTACCGGGATGAATTTGTGGAACTGGATGTAGTTGCGAATGGTCCAGGGAACGCAGCAGAGAATGGCGATGGTGGCCGCGAGGGCGGGGCGTTGCCAGGAACGAGCGAGACGGGAAGTTTTCGGCGCGGAGGTTTGCGCGGATGCGTCCGCGTTGACCGGAGGAGTCGCTTCGTTGCGTGCGGCGGCGCGATAGCCGGCCCAGGCGAGAAACGGCGGAAGCAGGGAGCCGAGTGCGGGGTTGGTTAGCAGAGAAAAACCCCAGAACGCGCCGTATGCGCACCAATCGCTCAGCTTGGTGGTATCCGCGACGAGCACTGCGGCCCAAAGAAGGAGCGCGGCGAGCAGCGTGGACATCGAAGTATCCCAGATCCATTCATAGGGCAGCATGATGGCGTTCGGAAAAATCGCCCAGAGCCACGCTGCCGTGGCAGCCAATGTTATGCCGCCGACTCGTTTGCCGATGAAGAAAATCGGGATGCAGGTGCCAGCGGAACAGATAATATTCAGCAGGATCGAGGCGTTCAACGAGGCCATGCTCAAGGGACCGAAAATCAGGAAGATGCCGGCGATAAAAACTGGATAAACCGGAGGGAGCCAGGCGGTGGGTCCGGTGTTGCTGCGAAACGGGGAGCTATAGCCCTTTCCGGTGACGAGGGAATAGGCGATGTTGCCGGTTTCTTGTGCGAGGGGGACGATTTCCAGCGCTTCGCGGGGCATTTCGCGTTCCTGAACCCAGGCGAAAGCCACGCGAGCGGCGAAGGCGACGATTACGATGAAGAGCAGAGAAGACGCGATGGCGAGAAGTTTGGATTTCACGAGTCGAAAACAATCTTAAAGGAATCTGTAGCTCAGGATAGCATCGTTGCTGTTGGGACGGATTATTGCCAGTTCTCGGGTGCGCAGCGATGATCGCCGACGCGAATTCAGATATCCGCAAGGCAGAAAAATCGGTGGAAAAGAAAACGGCTGGCAGGATGACCTGCCAGCCGTTGCAATCCAAATTGCATTCTTGAGATACGCGTTTTTAGCGATGACCGCCGCCACCACCGCCATGGAAGCCGCCACCGCCTCCGCCGTGGAATCCACCTCCGCCGCTGACGTGAGCGCCGCCGCCCATGCCGCCGTGGAAGCTATTGCCGCCACCGTGGAAGTTGCTTCCGCCGCGTGCGGCGTATCCCGGGCGATTGCCGTTGTAACCGCCGCGACCGCCGTAGTAACCGCCGCGTCCATAATAACCGCCGCGGCCGTAGTAGCCTCCACGTCCGTAGTAGCCGCCGCCGTATCCGCCCCACCCGCGGAACCAAGGTCCAGCGCCGATGAAGATGCCGCCGACGAAGTAGCTAGAGCCGTAGTAACCGTAAGGAGCGCACGCGTAAGGGTAATAACCGTAGTAGCCGTAGCTGCAAACCGGCGCGGCGCCGTAATAGCCGGGACCGACGCCCACCGCTACTCCCCACTGCGCATTGGCATGCGGTGCAGCCAAAAGGGCTAAGCCCAGGCAAGCACCGATCAAAACTAAATATCTAAGGTAACGCATGGTCCATCTCCTGGCGCCTTCTGGCGCCCTGCTGCAGCCTCACTCCATTAGATGCGCGCTGCAGGTCTGGGAACTACAGTTTGTTTGCTCTTCTGTAGTTTGCCCACACCTAGTTAAAACCGCAACTGGCAAAAAAGTTGCAAGGGGCGAATTCGTTCCGCCAAAAAAGCGCGCAATAGATGGCATAGACGGAGGATGCCTGCGGTATACTCCGCCCGTCTCGGGTCGAGGAGGAAAGCGATGCGTAAATATCTAGCCGAATTGTTGGGAACGTTTGTGCTGGTGTTTGGCGGAGTGGGCAGCGCGGTGCTGGCGGGGAGATATATCGGCTTTGCAGGCGTGGCGTTCGCGTTTGGACTGTCGCTGCTGGCCATGGTGTACACCATTGGTCCAATTTCCGGCTGCCACATCAATCCGGCGGTGACGCTGGGCGTGCTGCTGGCGAAAAAGATCGACGTGAAAGATGCGCTGATCTATGTGTTCGCGCAGGTGGCCGGGGCGATTATTGCGTCGGGAGCGATCCTGTTTATTGCCAACAGCGTTCCGGGCGGTTACAGCGCAGTGGCGCGCGGTCTGGGAGCGAATGGATTTGGCCTGCACTCGCCGGCAGGGTTTTCGATGCAGGCGTGTTTTCTGGCCGAAGTGATTTTGACGATGTTCCTGGTGCTGACGGTATTGGGCTCGACGGATGTGAAAGCGCCGGTGGGTTTTGCGGGGCTGGCGATCGGTTTGGTTTTGGTGCTGATCCACCTGGTCGGGATTCCCATCACCAATCTTTCCGTGAATCCGGCGCGGAGCATTGGGCCGGCGATATTTGTGGGCGGCTGGGCGCTGCAGCAGTTGTGGCTGTTTATTGTTGCGCCGCTGGTGGGTGCGGCGGTGGCAGCGGGACTTTACTATGCGATTCGGTTGCCGGATGTGGTGATTACGACGTCGCAAGGCGAGCGCGCGCTGGCCAGCGAGCAGGCGGAACGCGGGCAGTGACAGGGGTCGGCTGCGAATAGGCGGCCGCACGCACGTTGGTGACAGTTGGTGGCGCGGACGCAGCGGGCACGGCATGCCGTGCCCCTACGTTCGCGGGTCGACCGAGATTACGTTTCTTTTAGTTTTAGTTTGCCGGCGGATTTATTTTCTTCCAGGAAGGCGCGCAGGTCGGCGGAGATATCCAGCAGGCGGACCCACTGTTCGTAGTACAGCGTGACGGGAAAGCGGCCGAGGCCGTAGACGCTGACGCCGCCTTTTTCTCCCACGCGAAATTCCAGAGCCCCGCTGCGTTTCGCGGGCGATTGCTTTTTGAGTTCTTCGAGCTGGGCTTTCAGCTCTTCGTATGATGGTTCGGCCATAGCTCCTCCTGACGGAATTGGTCCCAAGAGCTTACATCGAAACCTGCCAGACTTTAAGCTAGTATGCGAATTGAGAAGCTCGCTGCGATGAGACTACGCCGATTGCTGTCCGCTTTGGTTTTAGCAATGTGGGGCGGGGGATTGCTCGCGACCGTTTTTGTGAGCGACGCTGCGGCGCAATTGCTGGAGCCCGAGACCTCGCGTGGCGCGCCGGCCGATGCCGATGAAGTCCGGGAAAAGATCGCGGAGGTGGAAAAGCGCTTGCCGCAGATTCCTGATCGGGCGGCCGCGCTGTATTTTCTTGCGGCGTCCAAACAACACCTGGGCGAAACGCTGGAGGCGTTGAGGTTGCTCAAGGAATGCCTGGCGCTGCAGGAGGGTTTTGATCCTTCTGGCAGCCCGGTGCTGAAGGTGTTGAAGGGCGACAAGGAATTCGACGACCTGGTGAAGGATGTTCATCGAGAGTTTCCCGTGGTGGCCCAAGCGCGGCGAGCGTTTGTTTCCGAAGAAAAGAATCTGGTACCAGAGGGTCTAGCTTATGATTCCCAGCAGAATGTTTTCTATCTGAGCAGCTTGCTGCAGCACAAGATCGTCAAGATCTCTACTGACGGCAAAGTTTCGGATTTTGTGCCGGCTGGGCGCGACCATTTGCTGCCCATTCTGGGCATCCGCGTTGATTCGAGTGATGGGACCGTTTGGGCCAATTCGTGGAATGAAAATGGTGACCGCTCCGAACTGCTGCACTTCGACGGCTTTGGGAATTTGCTGGGACGTTTTGCTCCGAGCGACGCGGCGAAGCACGGCTTCAATGATCTGGTGGTAGCGAAGAACGGTGTTGTGCTCCTGACGGATAGCGTGAGCAATCAGGTGTTTCGATTTGATCCCCGCGCGCATACGTTTAGCGCGATTCCTGTTTACCGGGAACTTTCCGCGCCGAATGGCGTTGCGTTGAGCGACGACCAGCAGCAGCTATTCGTGGCCGATGATTTTGGCATGGTGAACGTGGACCTGAAAAACGATACAAGCGTTGAGGTGAACTCCGGTACGCATAACACCCTCGCGGGAGCGGACGGTCTGTACTGGTATAAAGGCAGCCTGATTGCCGTGCAAAATGGCATTGGTTCGCCGCGGATTGCAGCGTTTCGTTTGTCTCCGGATGGCTCGCATGTGGTGAAAACTACGGTGCTGGAAAACCGCAGCGCGTTCATGGATCAGCCGACTACCGGAGCCATTGACGGAGACAATTTTTATTTCATTGTGAACAGCCAGGGCGGCAACCTGAACGGCGACCACGTCCTGGACGTGACCACGCTGGCGCGGGTGCGCATCGCTGTTCTGCGCTTGCCTTAGCTAGCCATCAACAGCGCCCGTCGACTGATTACAATTTGCCTTGCGGTTAAATATTCAACCACTGTCGGTTAAAAAATGACCTTTTTCGTTAAAGCGGCGGCAATGCATTCCGCGTAAGTCTCTGCCACGCGGCCAAAGGCTGTGAAATGTGGCGATTCCGCCGCCGGGACGGTTCGGGCGGATTTGGTATCAAGCTTGCTATTCATGCAGGCGGTAGAGAGTTGCAGACCGGACGAGCGGTAGGCCGCAGTAAAAAGCGGCTGTTGCGAAATCGCTGACGGGAGTAGACTCTTCAGCCAAACCGACGCGACCTGTAAAGCAAGTCACGACGGAGTGCTCTGGCGGCCAGCAGACACAGCGTGGCTTTCAGGGAATCAGGCCAACGTTTTTGCGGAGCTGCTCGGAAACGACAGTCCGCGTGCATACAAACTCTGACGAGGAGGAAACACCATGGCAGTCAAGAAAGCAGTGAAGCAGACCAAAAAGGGCGTGAAGCCGAGCGCGAAACAGGTCAAGGCGGAAAAGAACGTATCGCTGGCTTCGGCGACCAAAATGTTTAAGAGCATTTAAGAGATGGGTCCAGATACACAACGCAATGGAATGACGGCCGGCGGTGCGAGCTGCCGGCCTTCCGCGAGTTCAGCGATAGCAGTCCTGGCGGATGCAAAATCTCACGAGGAGGAAGCACCATGGCAGTCAAGAAAGCAGTCAAGCAGGCCAAGAAAAGCGCAAAGCTGAGCACGAAACAGGTCAAGGCAGAAAAACGCGTATCGTTAGTCTCGTTCAACTTCACCAAAAAAGTCTAATCGAGAGCTCAAGGTATACAACGCAGCGGAACGGCGGAAGGCGGTGCGAACTGGCGGCCTTTCGCGTTTGACTGGGATGAACATGTGACCGGTAGGAGCTTCGGGCTATGAAAATCGATCGCCAATTTGCTGCATTTCCGCTGCGCGTAAAAACGTCGGCCATAGATCGCCGCGGAGTATTCGCCGAAGCGCGTATTCCGGCGCGTCGCAAAGTGGTGGAGTACACGGGGGAGAAAGTCACCGTGCGTCAGGCGGCGCTACGGGTGCGACGTATTCTCTTGGGCAAAGGTCCGAAACGTCTATACATTGCGCGAATGAACCGCCGGTACGCTATCGATGGCGGCGTAGGCGGCAGTGGCGCGGAATTCATCAATCACTGCTGCGAACCAAATTTATTCGGTCGCAAGAGCCACGGAAGGATTCTGTTTTACAGCAAGAAGCCGATTCGCAAAGGTCAGGAACTGACGATCGATTATCGTTTCGGTCCGGCACCGAACCCTATCGCGTGCCGATGCGGCTCTGCAAAATGCCGCGGAACGATCAACATCCAGAAGCAGCCAACCCAAAAGCATTAAATAAGTGGCGGGGCTACCGTCGCGTCGCTTATTGTCCGCAGCCGCCGGCAATCGACGGAACGAGCAGGACGCGGTCGCCTTCTTTGAGCGGCGAGGATTCGCCGTTGAGGAAGCGGATGTCTTCGTCGTTGAGATAAACATTTAAAAATTGGCGGATCTGGCCAGAGTCGTCGCGCACGTGGCGCGAGAGGGCGGGGAAGCGCGTGGTCAATTCGTTGAGCGCGGCGGCGACGGTCGCTGCCGCGCAATCAATTTTTGGCGCGCCTTCGGTGAAGCGACGGAAGGCTGTGGGAATTTCGATGCTGATAGACATTGGTCAGGCTCCTTTTCCTACGGCGGTCGGCACCGCGAGTTGTTGCTCGAGCAGCGCTTCAAAAGCTTCGAGGCGCGGCGGAATGGGTTCGGAGAGCGGGTACTCGGCGATGAGGGCGTCGGTGGTTTTCAGGCCATTGCCGGTGATCGAGACCACGGTGGTTTCGTGTTTCTGGATGCGGCCTTGCGCCAGGAGTTTTTGCGTTACGCCCGCGGTGACGCCGCCCGCGGTTTCGGCGAAGATGCCTTCGGCTTCGGCCAGCTCTTTAATGGCGGCGATGATTTCCGGGTCGGAGATATCTTCCGCCCAGCCGCCGGATTCGCGGATTAATTTCATGGCGTAGGGGCCGTCAGCGGGATTGCCGATGGCCAACGAGCGCGCGATGGTTTGCGGCTTTTGCGGCTCAAAGCGGGCCAGGTTGCGCTTGACGCCGTCGGAGATGGGCGAGCATCCGGTGGCTTGCGCGCCGAAGAATTTTACCGGTTTGGCTTCCACCCAACCCAGAGTGACCAGTTCGCGGAAGGCTTTGGCGATTTTGCCGATCAGCGAGCCGCCGGCCATGGGGACAACCACATTGTCCGGCAAGCGCCAGCCGAGTTGCTCGGCGATCTCGAAGCCGTGCGTTTTGGAGCCTTCGGCGTAGTAGGGGCGGAGATTCACGTTGACCAATCCCCACTGGAAGCGGTCGGCGATTTGCGCGCAGAGACGGTTGACGTGGTCATAGTTGCCCAGGATGCGCACAATGCGCGCGCCATATACGGCGGTGTTTAAAACTTTGGCGGGCTCGAGGTCGGCGGGGATGAACACGCAAGCGTCGAAACCCTGCTGGGCGGATTGCGCGGCCACGGCGTTGGCGAGGTTGCCAGTGGACGAGCAGCCCACGGTTTGAAAGTTGAAACGGCGCGCGGCGGCCAGGGCTACGGCGACGACGCGGTCTTTGAAAGAGAGCGTTGGGAAACACACTGCGTCATTCTTGACATACAAATTGTCGACGCCCCAGCGCTGGCCGAGGTGGCGTGCGCGCACCAGCGGGGTGCCGCCGACGGAGTTGGGCGGGGTGAAGTCCTCGGGAAGCGGGAGAAATTCCTTGTAACGCCACATGTCGAAGGGGCGGGAAGCGAGATATTCGCGGCGGGCGGTCTTTCTGAGGGCGTCGTAATCGAAGGAAACTTCCAGCGAGGCGAAACAATCGTCACAAAAGGAGCGCGGAGCGTTGCCCCAGGTCTTGCCGCACTCACGACAGCGAAGTTCATAACAGTCAGCCATACATTTCCCCTAAACGTAATGAGAATCAAGGCATTTTTCGGACCACTACTGAAGCGGTGGGTTGGATTCAGGGCGCGAGGAGGGTGAAAACAAAAAACCCTCCGCCAAAGTGCTCGGAGGGAATCTCAGAAATTCTTTCTGGGAAACTCTACAGCTCTTTAGCAGTTTTTTACGTGGAGCAAGTTGCCCTAAATCGCCACGTGTGCCGCGACAGCAGCCCCTTATTTATCCTACATGAACAGAGCGTTGTCAATAGCAAAATGCCGAGCTGGTCTGTGCTATGTCGTCGGAATTGCCTGGGGATGAATGGCTTCAATGTCAGCGTAGCGAGCGAAGTCGCGATCATTAAAAGTGAGTATTTTGGCGACTCCGTGGACTCTCATCGCTGCGGCCAGTCGCGTATCGTGCACTTGCACGCCGGAAATGTTGTATTTGACGAGCAGGCTACGCCATTCCGCATGTACTGCCAGTCCGTCGGGAAGCAACAGCAATCGCCGCTCGAAGGCTTTCGCCCGACGGTCTGTTTCGTCAGGAGAGAGACCACGTTTCGATCGGAAGGGCGTGTACAGGTGTTCCAGAATTCGGCAACCTTTTGCGACGTAAGACGTATATCGCCGAAGAGACGAGTGGGTAGTCTTGGTGATCTGGGCGGACCCATCTGAGAAGAATATTGCTATCGACGAGGTACCGTATCGCTGCCATCTAGACGGTCCTCGTAAAAACTCTTGCGCGAGAAGGTCTCGGTCGGCAACTCTGGCAAATTGTGCGATCCCTCGGCCATCTCATGCAGCATCTGGTGGAAGTCGTCGACGGTTAGGACGCCTTCAGATGGAGCACGCGAGGTCAACGCTTCGCTGAGTAGGCGCTCGGCCAATTCCTCCAAGGGCACGCCTTGCGCGCGTGCTTCAGCCTTTAGTGCGGCTTCGGCTTCTGGCTTGAGTGCAAGATGGATGGTCATGGTTTTGTTTCCAGAATTATATCCCAGAATCGATGCTTCCGAAGGCGTCAGTTTCGTGGGTGGGGGGGTGGGGAATCGCAAAAGGTTGTGATTACAAAGGGAGTTAAAGTGCTTTGTTTTCACAACCTTTTGTAAGTGTTCATTTTACTGGAGTTAGCAGCGGTTTTTGTTATCCAGTTGGTTACTCGATGGAGCGAGGGTGCGGCCGAGTGGGCGCACTTCTTTACTGGGGCAGAATACGACGGAATAGCTAGAATGTCAATACATTTATGGGGTACTAGGAGTAACAATCTGCGCGACAGTAGGCTGGCGAAAGTGGGCTGCGCGGAAGTGGGCTGGCGTTCCCGGGGTGGGGCGTCGATTTGGTTTTGCGGGTTCCTTTTTGAGAATTGGGAGGTGGCTTCCGGCTGTAACTGGTGTGTTCCTAGCGCGGGGCGACGGTTCGCGGATTGCAACCTTGCGCAGCGCCCTACCGACTCGCCCTCCGCTCGTCACGAATCGGAACACGATCCATCCAGTATTCAGCCGAGGAGACCACCATGCACGCGACGATGCACGCAAACCAGCACGCAACTCAGCACGCGAGCAGGCACGCGATGAGGCACCTGCAGGCATTCCGCCAAGGAATTGTAATTTTATTCGCGGCGTTCTTGATGGCGTTTGGATTGATAATGCCAAGCAAGGCAGGTGGATGCGGGCCGTCGGCGATTCCATTTGTGCAGGCGATCGCGCCGGTGTCCGTGACACCTGGCGGAGCGTTGTTCACGCTGACAGTGACGGGGGCGGGGTTTTCGTTCAACTCAACGGTGTATTGGGGCACAACGGCGCTGACCACGACGTATGTTTCGCACGTGAAATTGACGGCGACGGTTCCGGCGGCGCTAACGGCCACTAGCGGGACGGGCTGGATCACCGTGGGGACACCAGCGCCGGGCGGCGGTCGTTCGAACCTGATGTTTCTGCCGGTGGGCGCGACGGTGCCAGCGCTTACGTTTACGGCGACGGCCAATGCGGGTGCGGTGGTTGCCTGGGGTGCGATCGCGGGAGATTTTAATGGAGACGGTAAGTTGGATGTGGTGACGTCGCCTTGGCAGTCGCCTATGAAATTGCTAGGTGTGAAAACACCATTCGCACTGGGACGCTCAAGCACGACGTTACGGACATGTCCCGAACGTGACCACGTTCCGGTCCAAGTTTGTTCGGTTGGCGAGAACGTGATGTCGAGGTCGAACGGCTTGAGGTCGGTGGTGCCGCCAAAATTAATGCGCAGGCGCTGCCCGTCGAATCGCGTCGAGGCGTCATGCGCATCGGATGACTCGGGGGCAGCCTTGAACACTGTTGAAAACCAACCTCCAGTCTCCTTTCTTTGTTGCCGGTGGTAGACACGAACATCGATGGTTTGCCAGGCGACCTGCGGGTCTGCGGACGGGCCGGAGGAACCTGTGACAAACTGGAAGAAGACGCCGTCGATGGTAGTGGCACTCGCCGTTTCCCACGGGCCAGCGATCACCTCGGGGTGCAGGATTGGGAGCTGCACTTGGTCTTGCGTTGCACTGAAGAACAAACTAGCCGAAAGGAAGAGCACAAAGGCAATCAGGTTCATCGATTCCTCCTAGGTACTGAGGCGAAATCTAGGAAGTCATTTTACTCCCACAGTCTGTCACGGCTGAACAGGCGCGGTCCGGCATTAGGGAACATTTAGCATATGGCGCTGACATCCTTACGTAAGACCGGTACGCACTTCTTGGGTTCCCACGTAAGCATCAATTTCCAGGGTTTAGGTAGAGCTCGACAATCGCCCCATACAGTATTAACTGATCAGAACTAATTGTTTGCGGAAATCCTTCTGAGGACTGTGCTTGGTTCTAATCTGAAACAGAACAAGGAGGGTCGATGAATCAGGTAGCGGAAGCACTTCTAAAACGTTATCGAGACGCTTACAATGTTGCGAACTCGACTGTGCAAGTTGGCGGCATGCTCAAGAAAGCTGCTGTATGGGTGGCAGGATTCTTCGTGATTGTCGGGCTGCTGATGTGGAGTTCATTCGCCGGAATCCCATTTCTGCTCATGGGTCTACTGTTTGGCTTCTTACTTTTCGTCTCTGGAATCATCACTGCCGCGCAAGGGCAGATCATGTTAGCAATGTTGGATACCGCGGTGAATACATCGCCGAACACGGACGCGCCCGAGAAAGCAACAATCATGGGGTTGCGCGCGGCTTGAAGGTTGATTAAGGTTTGGCAACGGGTGCGGGAACCGGGAACGCTTGGCGGAACGGCGCAAAATCTTCCCACACGCGCTGGACGGTGGTTGCGTCGATGGACTTGCTGACCGGCGTAGCTGAATCTTTCTCTGAGTAAATCTCCACGCTCACATTGCCGCAGGCGGGTGTTAGCGCATCGGGGGAGTACTCGTACGCTCCCTGAAAGGTGGTGTCCACCTTTCGCCCGCGCTGGTCGTACAAATCGAATTCGGCGCGCCCGGGCAATATCGGCGTTAGCTCCTTCCCATTGCACAGCAAACGCATGCGCACGAAGCCATTTTTAAAACGAACTTTAAAGAGCACTCCGAACTTTGGGCGCACGCGAATCAACAGCACCGGACGGTAATCCTGCGCGTCTTCGAGCACGCTGGCAGGGGGCTTCGCGTTCGCGCTGTCGCCTCCGGAGCGCTTGGCGGCCTTACGCGCCGCCGCCATCTCCTGTTCATGCCGCAGAACGTAGTTCACCGGCGGCGTCGTGAACCAGACGTGAAACTCTCCGGCGTCATACTCATACGGTTTGATGTCGATAGTCTTCTCTTGCTGCAGGAGTTGGCGCAGCGCGTCAGCGGGAAACATGTCCGCAGGTTCCACGGGAAGTGGAAGCGGGGCCGGGGGCGTGCCTCCCACGATATCCTTTTTGGCTTGTTCGACCACCGGCCGCACGATTTCCACGGGCACGATGGAAGCCAGATTGCGCAGCAGGCTGGTGGTGATTCCCGCGACTTGCCCATCCAGCGTAAAAAGCGGGCCGCCAGAATTTCCGGGATTGATGTTGATGTCGCTGTTGATGGCGTCCTTGTCGATTTTGCTCACCACCCCGGTGGTGAGGGCCTTGGTGCGGTCGAAGGGATTGCCGATGGTAAAAACGCGCTGGCCCACGACCAGATGCGATGCCGCGTCATTTACCAACAGCGGCGCCACCACGCCTTCGCGAAACGCCGCGGGATCAAACCAAATCACTGCCACGTCTTTGTCTGAGTTCGACGCGATCAACCGCGCCGGAACCTTGCGCTTATCGTCAAACTGCACCGCCAGGTAGCTGGAGGTGTTCACCACGTGGTTGTTGGTGACCACCAGCCCGCGCGCATCCACCAGGAATCCCGAGCCGCTGCCGAATTCAGAATGCACGGCAACGACGGAATTTTTCAGCTTGTCGAAAAGCGCCGTCAAGTCCCCATCCCCTCCGCCGGAAGAAGTCTTTTTCTCTCCGGAAGATGCACTGGCAGCCAAGTCTTCGATTTTGGCGTTGTCGTTGGTGAGGTTAATGCTCTGTTCGGCGCCGGCGATTTGAATTTCGAAATTCCAGGTGTAGCGTTTGCCACCCAGTTCGATGGGCTTGGGTGTAGTGATGGCATAGTGGCCGGGCGCGAGCGGTTTTTCTGCTTTACCGTCGAGATCGGTTTTCAGTTCTATCGGAGCGCTGGCAGCGGTGTCTGGCCGAAGATCGATGGCGTAGAAGGGAACGGGCTTCTGATTCAAATCCTTGTCCACCAGCACGACGCGCACTTTCACGTTTACCGGCGCGGGTTGCGGCTCGCCGCCACCGTGTGCGCCGAACAGCAACGAGGCCATCAGCAAATAAACAAACATGTCACGCCTCTCTTACGGCCCATTTTTGGATAAGCCCTGTTCTGCTAGCGGGTGTTGCAGGGCATCTTATCGTTTTGTGGACGCGATGGGTAGAGCGAGAGCTCTGCTGTTAGGCGTAAGCATCACGCGGCAGTTTAGTGGGCGGATTTTTCCAATAATTGTTTTAGATAGGACTGCCATGCCACGGCCCAAGTGTGCGTGCCGTGGCCGTGGGTTTGTTCGCTGATGGGGAGCAGCACGAACGTGCCGTTCTTGAGGCGAGGACTTTCCTTTTGCGCGATGCCGAGCTCGGGCGGATTGATGAAATCGTCGGCGGAATTGATCCACATCACGGGCGCGCTGATTTTTTCGAGTTGCGGCGAAGGATCGTAGTTGCGCGAAGCGTTCACCTGATAGAGCAGGTCGTTGGCGTCGAGTTTTGCGGCGGCCGGTGCCAGTCCTTCCTCATATTTATCGGCGGCGGCGCGAGTGTTAAGCGTTTTCTGCATGACCAGCGGCGCACTGCCGGCAATTACCAGCAAATCTTCTGCGGTTCCTAGGCCTTCTTTCGGCTCTTCTTTATAATCGCCGCCATTCCATGCCGGATCGTTGCGGATGGCGTCCATGAGCATTTTTCGCCACAGGCGGTTGCGCCCGGCGATTTGCACGGGGAGGCAGGCCATGGGCATGAGGGCGTCCATGAAATCGGGATAGGTTTCGCCCCAGACGAAGGAGTGCATGCAGCCCATGGAGGTGCCGAAGATGAGGCGGAGATGCTGTACGCCGAGTCCCTCGGTGACGAGGAGGTGCTGCGCGGCGACCATGTCGTCGTAGTCGTATTGCGGAAAATGCGCATGCAGACCGTCGCTGGGCTTGGAAGATTTTCCGTGGCCGATGCCGTCCGGCAGGATGATGTAGTAGCGCGTGATATCAAGAAGCTGGCCGGGACCGTAGAGTACGCCGGCGAATTGCGAGGAAAGAAATTGCGCGCCGGAGCCGCCGGTGCCGTGCAGGATCAGGATGGCGTTTTTTACGCGGCCTTGCGCGTCACGTTCCGGCTTGCCCAATGTTCTGTAATGCAGGCGCAGCTCTGGAAGCTCTTCGCCGGAGCGGAACTTGAAATTGTGAACGACATAATCGCCTTCGGTCACGGTCAGCGGAAACGTTGCCGGTGTCTGCGCGGAAGTCGCGGCGGTCATAAGCAATGCGATGGCAAGAAATGTTGTGGCAACGACGCAGGCTATCCGGGTCAAAAGCCTCATCAGGCGCACCTCGCGAACGGAGAATTTAGCACATTGTTCGCTGCGCCCATGTCACGGGCAAATCGCGCGGCCGATTTCGCCACCGATTTTGCTGCAGATGTCCGCCTTATGCGGAGGTCGCGGGTGACGTTTAAATCGCAGTGCTTCATTTAGCGATATCAGCCCTTACCGGCTTCTTGGCTCCCCGCATGGCCTCTAAGCCGCACGCCGGATACAGCCCACGACGTATTTGCGCGGCGGCCTGCTCGGTTCGCAACTCGTCCGGATCGCTGCAGAACGCGTGGCCCAGTTCATGCGTCAGCGTGCGGGTAAGCAACTCCTCGAGCGGAAGGTGAAACTCGCGCTGCAATTCGAAGGCGCGGGCCGCGCTGGGGACGAAGAAGGATCCCTCCAGCAAAGTTTCGCGGTCGATATACGACGTCATAGCCGGGCTGGTGGAGTGGCCGCCAAGCTCCCGCAATAGAGGCTTCCAGGCATCGGCGACCACGAGAATCCAATGCCACGGTCCGAGTTCTTCCGCATGATAGAGAGATAGTACGTCTCGTATGGCCAAAAGCTCGCGCACGCACTCCGCTCGCGGAAAGTCGATGCTGCACGAAAATCGCTGGCCTTTTGAAACGAACATCTCCACGACGTCAAGTTTGGCGGTGTGCTGCTGGGCGGGGGTGCGTTCGGTGCAAGCAGTAAGAAGCAGTGCGGCGAAGAACGGTAGAGTTAGGAATACGCGGCTGCCGGATCCTCGGCGAAGTATCAGGAGAGCGTTTTTCATTGGTGTTGCCTCCAAGTAAAAAGATTTGCGCTACACCTCTGTGTATGCGGCCACTACGCAGGGCGCTCAACGGATATGTGACGAACGCACTTTTTTGCCCGGCGAACATACCTGGAGACTTGGGAAAGCTTTTCTAGCGGAGTGGACGCGACGGAAGACGGAATGAACGCGAGCGCTTTCGCAGTTCTGCTAAAAGTTCGTCGAAGATTCGTTGAAGAGGTAGCGCGCGCCGTGACTCAGTGGCTGTCCATCTCGAAACGCGTGTTCACCCGGCAAAGAAGGCGGTTTGCCAGCCGGAGCGGTTAGTCGGCCCGAAAATGGTTTTCCCTAACGCTCCACAGTGCAAGAATGTGGCAGGGAGAACCATTCCAATGCCCGAAGCAACCTTTGAACTGCAGTCCGCCCCGCCGAAGAATACGCGGTCGCTCGGCTATCCCGGCCCGCTGGTCCACTTTTCGGCGTGGACGCTCGTCGGCTTGCTGGCCTATGGCCGCCACGTGCTGCAATGCGGCGATGTGGTATCTGCCAAAATTCTTGGGCCGGAGCTGTTGATGTGGATGTCCTGTTTCTGGCCGGCGGCGCTTTTTGGCGCGTTTATCTTCCGATGCGAAAAACGCTTTCCGCTGGGCGGGCAGCGCTGGGGCAGGAACATCGCGGTACTCGCGGCGGTGGGTGTGGTATTCGCGTACGTAGCGTGCCAAATCGCCTCGAACGTTTGTTCTGGCGTCGAATATCTGTCCGGACGCCCGCCGGCATTCTCGTGGGCAGGCTGGGGCGTGTCGAAGGGGGAGTTAGCCATCCAATTTTTTCTGTTCTGGAGTGTCGCGGGAGCCAGCTACGTGTTCCGGCATTTTTTACAATTGCAGAGCCGCGAGCGCGAGAAAACGGAACTACTGCTCGAGAAATCGCGGCTGCAAGCCAGCCTAAAGCATGCCGAACTTGAAGCCTTGCGCATGCGGCTGAATCCGCACTTCCTTTTCAATACGCTGCAGAATATTTCCGTGTTGACGCAAGAGGATCCGCGCACCGCCAGCCAGATGCTGACGCGGCTGGGCGACCTTCTGCGCACCGCCATTCGCAGCGGGTCCGAACAGGAGACGGATCTGGCCACCGAAGTTCGCCTCACGGAAGCCTACGCTTCCATGGAAAAAATGCGCTTTGGCGAAAGGCTACAGATCGTTTTCGATATTGCGCCCGAGACCTCTGGCGCGATGGTGCCGACATTGCTCTTGCAGCCGTTGCTGGAAAATGCCATCAAGCACGGACTGCAAGGCGTGTCTCGAGGAGGATTGATCGCCGTGCGGGCATCGAGAGAAAATAGCCAGCTGCTTCTATGCGTGAAGGACAACGGAGTTGGGCCAGCCTCAGACAGCCTGGCGAAAAAAGATATCGGGATTGGGCTTGGCGCCACAACCCAGCGGCTCGCGCGCCTTTATCCAGGCGAGAGTCAACTCACCATGTCGGGATCGTACGAAAGCGGAACGGAAGTTCGCATAGTGCTGCCCTTCAGGGCGGCGCCTGCGCCAAGGGAGCGTCATGACCAAGCTGCGCTTGCTCATTGTTGACGACGAGCCCTTGATTCGCAGCGGCCTGCGCAGGGAACTCGCGAAATTTGACGAAATCGAAATCGCTGGCGAGTGCGAAGACGGCCGCGGCGCCATCGCCGCCATCGCCGCCAAGAAGCCGGACTTGGTGCTGCTCGATGTACAACTTGGCGACTGCAGCGGCCTGGATGTCGTGCGCGAAGTCGGCCCGGAACGTATGCCCATGGTGATTTTCGTCACCGCGTATGATGAGTACGCGGTCAAGGCCTTCGAACTAAATGCCGTGGATTATTTGTTGAAGCCGTTTGATGAGGAACGGCTGCGGCAAAGCATCGCACGGGCTCGCAACCGTTGGGCAGCACACAGCGAAGCCACGCTCTCTCGGCAGTTGCAGGCATTGGTAAACGCCGCTGTGCAATCCTGGCCGGAGCGGTTTGTGGTTCGCGATGGCGAACGCTTCGAATTTGTTCCCGTGGAGTCGCTGGACTGGGTAGAGTCCGCCAACAACTACGTGCAGTTGCACTGCGGGGCGAAAACCCACCTGATGCTCGAGACGCTCATCGGACTCGAGAAGAAACTGGATCCGCGCAAGTTTGTGCGCGTTCATCGCGGCCGCATCGTGAACGTCTCGCGCATCCGCGCCGCGCACGCAATGCTGAACGGCGTGTACGAACTGGAACTACACGGTGGCCGGCGTTTGGCCACCGGCCGGCAATTCCGCGATGCGGTGCAGTCCCTGATTCGCAGGTAGCTACGTGAGCCAGCCGCGGGAGCCCTCCGCTCACCGGCCGCTTCTTATAGAATCGGTGTGTGGCGAAACGCGACCCCATTGAACAGGCGCTGAATCGCATCTCCGCGCTCAAAGCCGCGGATGTCGATGCCGCCTTTGTCGACGAACTGCGCACCCTTCTAAACGATCGCTCCAATCTGGTGGCTGCCAAAGCCGCGAAACTTGCCGGCGCGCGCCGAGTTGCGGCGCTCACTCCCGAGTTAGTTGCGGCGTTTCATAAGCTTATCGCTGATGCGCCGCGGGTGGACAAGCACTGCGCCGTCCTCACGGAAATCGTTGCCGCGTTGTATGAGATGGACTACGCCGAGCCAGAGGTCTTTCGCAGGGGCTTGTCGCATGTGCAAATGGAGCCATCGTACGGCGGGGCAGTAGATGCCGCCGCGCAGCTTCGCGGACTCTGCGCCATGGGCTTGGTGCGCACGCGCGATCGCGAGGCCCTGGCCGACGTGGTCGCGCTGCTCGTGGACCCGGAGCCGCCGGCGCGCATCGGGGCGGTTCGTGCTCTGGCGACCAACGGCGGGGAAGCCGGGGCGCTGGCGCTGCGTTTAAAGGTTCTGACTGGCGAATCTGAACCAGAAGTGTTGGCCGAATGTTTTTTCGGATTGCTGGCGGCGCAGTCGGCAAGCAGCGTTGCATTTGTGGCGCGTTACGTCGATGCGGAAGAGGCCGCGATTGCCGAAGCGGCCATTCTCGCGCTGGGCGCCTCGCGCGGGCCACACGCCATCCCGGTGCTCAAGGAAAAATGGGAACGCACAGGGCCTGGCCCCATGAAGAAGGTGCTGCTTTTTGCGCTCGCTACTTCGCGCAACGAAGAGGCGCTGCAATTTCTTCTCGCCCTGCTTGGAAGCGCACCAATCGGAACGGCTATAGAGGTTCTGTCCGCGCTGTGTGAGCAGCGTCCCTCGGAAAGCATCCGCGCCGCCATTCAATCCGCCGTTGAACATCGCGCCCATGAAAGTCTGATCATCGCCTACAAGTCCTTGTATCCCGCATAAGGAGGCTCGACCCTGCCGGTGAAGTTAGGCGTTGCTCGACCGCTAGGAGCAGCATCGCCGGTGGTTCGGCCGCAACGCTATGTCGCGGTACGCCAGCATGTTGCGCGGCCTAGCATAAAAAACGTACAACACAATTTTGATTTGCTGCGTCAAAGGTAGGGAGAGCATCAAGGAACCGACAGAGGCACAAGAAGCAACGACCCGGCCAAGTGGACAGTAAGCTGCGGACAAGGCGTACAGTAATCCTCCCGCCGCACAGAATTTGTCGCGCAACCGGGTACAAATGGCAGTGTTATACTTCGGGAACCGGGTTTGTGGTCCCAACAGGAATAGGAGCCTCACGATGGGCGAGCAAGTGAAGGAATTGGTCGGTTGGGCGCGCAAGCGCAAGATTTTAGCAACGGTGTTCGTGGCGCTTACCCTGGCGGCGGGCATCATGATCGGCACCGTAGTCTCCGGGCGCGTTTCGGCCATGAAAGCGCTTAATTTCTCTGGTACGAATGCCACACCGCTAGTGGTGCCCGATCCCGTGCCGTCCTCAAGTTCTTTTTCCGGAATCGTGAATCGCGTGGAACCGGCGGTGGTGAATATCGCCACCACGCAGGTAATGGATCGCAAGTCCGCCATGCGCGGCAAAAAGCATGCCCAGCCGAACGACGATCAAGATGATCCCATGCAGGATTTCTTCGATCGCTTTTTCCAGGGGCAGGGCGGCCAGGACGCGCCTCCGCAAGCGGAACGCAGCCTCGGCTCCGGCGTGATCGTCGACAAGCGTGGATATATTTTGACCAACAATCACGTGGTCGATCAGGCCACCAAGATTCAAGTGCAGCTGAACGGCGAAACGCAGAAGTACACCGCCAAGGTCGTGGGCATCGACGAAGACACCGACCTCGCGGTTATCAAGATTGACGCCGGCAAGGATTTGCCGACGGCCAAGCTGGGCAACTCCGAGGGCGTGCAAGTCGGCGATTGGGTGCTGGCCATCGGCAGCCCGTTCGGTCTGCAAGCCACGGTGACTGCGGGAATCATCAGCGCCAAGGATCGCGGCGGCATCGGCCGGCAGTTTCAGAAATTCATCCAGACGGACGCGGCAATCAATCCGGGCAACTCTGGCGGTCCGCTAGTGGATTTGGCGGGCGAAGTGGTAGGCATCAACACGGCCATTATTACCGGCAGCCGCGGCTATGAGGGCGTGGGATTTGCGCTGCCATCCACAACCGCGATCAACGTTTACAACCAGATTATTGCGCAGGGCCGCGTGACCCGCGGATCCATCGGTGTGAGCTTCCAGGAAGATTTGGGTACCAATTCCATCACGTTGAAGGAACTGGGCGCGCCGTATGGCGTCGTGATCGAGGGCGTCGAGCCAGGCAGTCCCGCGGAAAAGGCGGGATTGAAGGGTGGCGACGTGATTACCGGAGTGAACGGGCAGCCCGTCAAGAGCGGCAACGACCTCGTAAATCCCATTGCCATGGCCCCCATCGGCAGCAAGGTGAAGCTCAGTTACGTGCGTGACCGCGCGCAGAAGGAAACCACCGCTACGGTCGAGGATCGTACCCGTGTGTTCCCGAATGCCGCTGGCCGCATGGGCGAACAGCCCGGCGAACAAGCGCCACCGGAGTTTGGCTTGCACGTGAAGGATCTGACCCCGGACCGCGCCCGCCAACTGGGCATGGATGGTTCAAAAGGCGTGCTGGTCTCCGAAGTGGATCCCGCCAGCTTTGCCGACGACCTGGGATTTGGCCGTGGCGACGTGATCGCCGAGGTGAATCGCCAGAGCGTCAATACCGTGGACGAGTATCAGAAGGCCGTGGCGCAACTTAAGCCGGGTAGCAACGTAGTGTTCAAGGTACTCCGGCGGCAGGATAGCGATCGCGTGCTGACGGTGTTCTTGCCCGGTATTGTTCCGGCGGAAAATCAGAAGTAGAATCTCCAGCACCGCGCGGGGGATCTCCCTGAGAATACAGGGAGGTTCCTCGCGGCATTTTTGCGGCGAAGATTTCTTTAATAAATGATGACGCGCACACCGCTACGAATAGCCCTGCTCGTATCCGCCACGCTGGGGCTAGGTGCCCACGCCAGCCGCGGCGCGCAATCCACCACCCCGGCACACAAGAAGAGTTCAGCAGCGACAAAATCCACCACCGCGAAGCCCAAGAGCGCGACCGCTGCTCCGAGCACCGCCGCTACTAAATCATCGAGTGCGCCAAAGTCCGGTACCACGGCCAGCGGCAAAGCGGGAACGGGCAAAGCGATCTCTGGTAAAACCGGCACAAAAAAATCGGCGAGCAGCAGCTCCAGCAAGCACGGCGCGAAAAAATCCACCGGCGGCCGTCAACGCGGCCAGATGACGCCCACGCCGGAACGCATCACTGAGATTCAGGAGGCGCTGTCCAAGAACGGCGCCATGAGCAGCGCGCCGTCGGGGAAGTGGGATGACTCCACCGCCGACGCCATGCGGAAATTTCAAGCCGCGCACGGCTTGAATCCCACGGGAAAGCTGGATGCCCAGACGCTGAACCACCTAGGCTTGGGTTCGGCGACCGCGGGCATGGCGGCGCCTTCGCCTACCGTCCGAACCTCTTCCGCTGCCTTGCCGGCGGATATTCAACAGTAGGCAGCTGATCCAAATTAAAAACCACCGGCCACTTCTCAGTGGTCGGTGGTTTTGTTTTGTAGCACAGGTTTCAACCTGTGGGGTTTTTGTGAGCGAAGGGCACAGAATGAATTCTGTGCTACCAAAATCAGTTAGTCCGCTTGCGCCTGCAAAACTTCTCCCGGCAAACGCACAATACTCGGCCGTGCGTTGGGATCGGCGGCAGTCGAAAAATTGTCCCGCGAGCTCGCCCCGTAGGATGACGAACGGCGCGAATCGCTGCGGCCGCCGCGATTGCGGTCGTAACCACCGCGTGGTCCGCTGCGCGAGCCATCGCGAGAACCGGCGTGAGAGCTAGAGTGCGATCCCTCGTAGGAATTCCCGCGCGAATCATCGCTGCTGAGAGGTGCGCTTCGGTGAGGCGCGCTGCGGTGTACGTCGGGCCGCACAAAAGGTGGTCGTGCTCCGCCGTTGGGCGAGGTCGCCGCATGGGAAGTCGGGTTGCTCATGTTGTGCGGCGCCGCTGTGCCGTCATTGGCCAGCAAGCGCTCCATCTTGATCCCCAGCGTGCGCTCCATGTGGAAAATTTCCGAGCGTTGCTCGCGCGAAAACATTGTGGAGGCTACGCCTTTGCCGCCATTGCGGCCGGTGCGGCCGACGCGGTGAATGAAATTCTCCGCCACTTCCGGCAGGTCGTAGTTGATGACGTGCGCGATGTCTTGCACGTGAATGCCGCGCGACGCCAAGTCTGTGGCTACCAGTACTTTGATGCGGCCTTGTTGGAACGCCGCCAGTGCGGCCATGCGCTGCGATTGCGAGCGGTCGCCGTGAATCATGGACGCGGAAACGCCATCGCGATTTAGATTCTTGCAGATGCGCTCGGTGCCGCGCTTGGTGCGCGCGAAGACCAGCACGCGGCCGGTTTCTTTGCTCAGCAAACGCTGCAGCAATTCCTGCTTGCGGTCGGTGGACACTTCAAAGGCTTGCATGCGCACGTTTTCCGAAGGCTTCAACGTGGAGCCAAACGCCAAACGAACCGGCGTGCGGAGATAGTCCTTTACAAGATGCGCCACGCTGGCTTCCATCGTGGCTGAGAAGCACATGGTCTGGCGCTCTTTCGGCAAAATCGCGGCGATGCGCTTCAGCGCGGGAAGAAAACCCATGTCCAGCATGCGGTCGGCTTCATCAAGCACGAGAATGCTCAGGCTGCGGAAATTCACCAGTTTGCGCTCGAGAAAATCTTCCAGGCGTCCCGGGGTGGCCACGATCAACCGTGCGCCCTTGCGGATAGCTTGCAGTTGCGCGCCCTCCGAGAGTCCACCGACGACGGCCGCGGCTTGTGTCAGCTGTCGGCCGCGCAGCGAGTTATACACGTCCACAACTTGCACGGCGAGTTCACGCGTCGGTACGAGCACCAGGGCTCCGATGCCGGGCGTGGTCTGCTTCAAGAGCTTTTCCATTACTGGGATCATGAAGGCCAGCGTTTTGCCGGTTCCGGTCTGCGCCGTGGCTAGAACATCTTTGCCTTCGAGCGCCACAGGAATAGAAGCCGCCTGCACCGGCGTTGGGGTTACAAACTTCATGGCCGCCAGGCGTTCCTTCATATAGGGGGAAATCATTGATTCTGAAAAACTGTTCATTTGCTGCTTTCTTGCTGGCTTGTGCCGGCGCACACACGGAGTTCCGAGGGCGCTCGGCACGTTGTGCCAGGCTCATTTTAGATTACGCGTATGACGTACGGAGAAGACTGCAGGCGGGGATTCTCAGATTAACGCAGCTACTGCACCAGAGGGACCGCACAACACAACCGAAGTGATAAGCGCAAAAAGAGAATACCACAGGTTGCCCACAAATGCACCATGAATTTTCTCGTTGCCCTAGTGGTTAACGCGAATCAGAGCATTGGCCGTATGCGGTTGGTAGCGCTTCACACTAGCGAAACTTCTAGCTCCAGCTCCGGTTTCTTTTGCGCGCGCAGCGATAGCGTGACGCCGCAGGCCGCGGCGATTTTCTCTAATGTTTGCAGAGAATGCTTCGTATACTCCGCGTCCTCTAGGCGGGCGATCGCCGATTGCGTGGTGCCGGCGCGCGCGGCAAGCTGAAGTTGGGAAAGTTTCGCCGCGTCGCGCATTTCGCGCACCAGCATTGCCAGGTCAATTCGGCGAAGACTTTGCGAGTAGGCCCGGCGGTAGCGCGCACTTTTCTTACTTCGCGCTTCGACCGCTTCGTGGTGCGCATCGCGTTTCATTGTCCCTACAGTCCTCCGCGCCACTTGGAGCCGAGCGTGTAAAAGACGGTTTTATACATGCTACATGCACCGAAAAGAATATTCATACTTAGCTGAGCGACTCTCTGTCACGGGCAAGCACGAAGTCGTGGCATTGGCCTCGCAACAATTGGTTTAACATTCGCACCTCCGAAAGCTCCAGCTGCTGAGGCGGGACAAATATGGCAACGCCATCTCGCGGCTGAATTGACACGCAGATGTAGGGGCTGAGTGGCAGCCAAAAACCAACGTTCGGACTATTCAAGAGCACATCCAGTGGCGTGATTTGTGTTTTGGGGTTATCGGTAGGCGTCCAAACTCGGTTATCCAGAACCTGGAGAAGGACCACCGGATGATCTCCAGCAATGAATCGCTCGCCAACATAGGGAAGCGTTGTAAAGAATCGCAGCAGGGGAGGATTCTTGAACCAGAGGTCGATCATCGTTTTCGTTTGCCGGAGCATCACATCTAGGAATACGTCCTGCGTCACGGACTTTCCGGCCTGCATCTCGACGCATCGTTTGTGCGCTTTGGTCCGTACAGCCTGGGAAGCTACAAACATCAGGAGCGCGAGACGCTCCATGGGGTCGATGTTTGAGAACCCTTCGCATTCTTCCTTAATTCGCTTTGACAAGCCCGCGAATGGGGCTTCTATCGTGCGGCCGAGAAACTTCTCAATGCTGTCATTTTCTGTGCCGCTGCGATTTCTTCGAACGTACAGATTCCGCTGCTTGCCCACCGAGTCAGGGTTGCGTTGCTCGGGATCTTTGTTCCCGAACTTGACCCAAACCTTGCCGGCGGAGTCGGTGAATCCCTGCTGGTAACACTTCGGCAGATAGTGATTTTCGCGTTGCAGATTCATTTCAGCATTCTAGCAGTTTCGCCTTAGATTCGCCACTGTTGTATGCCGACCTCTTTGCTAGTTCAGCGCTGAATTTCGATCAGCAGCACCCAGGCATCCAGCAGCGCCGCGACAAAGGAGACGACGATCGCGGCTACCAACCAATAGAGACCGCCGCCACGCATGAGCAAGAGCGAGATTCCGCAGATAAGCAGCGGCAGGGACGAAGCCTCAGCCAGGATCCAATGTAATAGCGTATGACCGAAGCTCGCGTAAGGGTTACGCCGCGAAGCTTGCATTTGCCAGAAGCTGATCAGAAGCCAGGTGAACGCGCCAAGAACCGCCAAACCCCACCCCGCGGCCGCCTTGGACAGCGCGGGAACCAGGCACAGCGTGGACGCCAGCAGCACCCCAGACAGCGTCGCCAGCGCCTTGGCCGACCGTGAGGCCAATTGCGGGTTCGCAACTATTTTCGAAAGATTGATCGAAATTGCCACGAACAATAATCCCGTAAGTGCCGCCGCTGCGCCCACTTGAGCCGAAAAGAAGTTCGCCCACCGCGCCAGGTTGTAGGCTGGTTCGAGGTCCACATTTCCTCCCCACATCTCCTCACAAAATACCGCCCGCTATCATTTTGTCCTTGACATCTTATACCGTTATGATAACATATCGCTTGTAGAAAACTGCGCTCGCCCCAGCATCTTCAGGTATTGCACGAACCATTTTCCGTGTTTTCATATATAACTTTGTGAACAACTGCAAGCGCCCGCATCTCCCGTAGAATGAACACTTGTGTAACCGCGGAGTCTAAAGGACTTAAACTTCTTTAGAATGAATACTTACAAAAAAAACTAGGGGGGTGTCCACGCCCTTTGTAGCACAGCAACTCCTGCCTGTGCGCTTTTACCACATATTTACACCAGGGATGCCTTTGTCCCCGCGTCCGCGGCGCGCAGTTTGACCCATATTGCCGCCCGCAGTAAACTGTACTCTCCACGTCGTCGCAATTCACGTTGGATCCCGCACAGATAAGCCGGAAAGCACGGCAAGTTCTACGGCAGCGGCATAAAGGTCAGGAGGAAGTATGGCTACGAGCGTTGCGCCTCGCATTTACAAGAATTTCATCAACGGTGAGTGGGTCGAGCCACGCGGCGGCGACGCCTATGAGAATCGCAATCCCGCCAACACCGAAGAGCTAGTAGGCATGTTCGTCTCCTCCGGCGCGGCAGATATCGACGCCGCCGTTGACGCCGCAGCCGAAGCCTACATAACCTGGCGCCTCGTGCCCGCACCGAAGCGTGCCGAAATTTTGTATCGCGCCGCCGAATTGCTGCTGCAGCGCAAAGAAGAATTCTCAAGAGACATGACGCGGGAAATGGGCAAAGTGTTCGCCGAGACGCGCGGCGACGTGCAGGAAGCCATCGACATGACCTACTACATGGCGGGCGAAGGCCGCCGTCTGTTCGGTCAAACCACGCCCTCTGAGTTGCCCAACAAATTCGCTATGAGCGTACGGCAATCCATCGGCGTGTGCGGCATGATCACGCCGTGGAATTTTCCCATGGCCATTCCATCGTGGAAAATGATGCCCGCGCTGGTATCGGGCAATACCGTAGTGCTGAAGCCGGCGGAAGATACGCCGCTATCGTCCTACCACCTGGTCCAGGTGTTGACCGAAGCGGGCATTCCGCGCGGCGTGGTGAATCTGGTGAGCGGCGATGGCCCCAACGCCGGCGCACCGCTTTCCAAGCACAAGAAAGTTCCCGTCGTCAGCTTCACCGGATCGACGGCCGTTGGACGCATCATCGCCGAAGCGGGCGCGCCAGATTTCAAACACGTCAGCCTCGAGATGGGCGGCAAGAACATCATCATCGTGATGGACGACGCCAATCTGGACCTTGCCATCGATGGCGCAATCTGGGGCGGCTTCGGCACCACCGGTCAGCGCTGCACCGCCGCCAGTCGCGTCGCCGTACACAAGAGCGTCTATCCCGAGTTCATCAAGCGCTTTGTGGAACGCGTGAAATCGCTCAAGGTTGGCAACGGCCTCGATTCGCAAATCGAAATGGGCCCCTGTATTAACGAGCAGCAACTCAAGACGGTGATGTCCTACGTGGAAATCGGCAAAGGCGAAGGCGCGAAGCTTTTGACGGGCGGCAATCGCCTCGACACTGGCGCGCTGGCCAAGGGCTGGTTCCACGCGCCAACGGTCTTCGGCGATTGCTCGCCGAAGATGCGCGTAGCGCAAGAGGAAATATTTGGACCCGTGGTCTCGGTCATCCCGATTGGCAGCTTTGCAGAAGCCATCGAAGTCGCCAACGGCGTGCCGTACGGATTGTCCGCCTCCATCTATACCAAGAACGTCAACCAAGCTTTCGCGGCAATGCGCGACCTTTATACCGGCATTGTGTATGTGAACGCTCCAACCATCGGCGCGGAAACGCATCTGCCCTTCGGTGGCACCAAGCAAACCGGGAACGGTCACCGCGAGGCCGCCATCTCGGCCATCGATTTCTTCACCGAATGGAAAACGCTGTACATCGACTACTCGGACACGCTGCAGCGCGCGCAAATCGACAACGCCGATTGAGAGCGATAATCCGTGTTGTGCTGACGCCAAACCGTTGACGGGTCTTGACACGCTTTCTACAATAATAAGGTAGTGGTTTGCTCCGAATCTTCCGTCCGGAGGTCGCTCGTGCCGCCTGCCACTAAGACCGAAACCGAGACGAAGGCCAACGTCCAGCAGGCCGTGCCATTTTTTATGGTTTCGGACATGGAACGCTCGCTCCGTTTTTACGTCGACGGGCTGGGCTTCGAGAAAACCAAAGAATGGATCGACGAGGGTCGGTTGCGCTGGTGCTGGCTGGAGCTTGGAGGCGCGGCACTGATGCTGCAGGATTATAAGCCGGGTCGCGCGC
This sequence comes from uncultured Acidobacteriota bacterium, assembly GCA_963838265.1. GTDB lineage: Bacteria > Acidobacteriota > Terriglobia > Acidiferrales > UBA7541 > Acidiferrum. The sequence goes on along the minus strand of CAWIQN010000007.1, from coordinate 510,399 downwards.
CGGCAGAGAAGCGCGGTGTAGGCGTATCCATTTGCTTCCAGTGCCGGGACGCACTCCAACTGTACCGCCAATTCACGTCGCGGGGACTTCAGGTACAAGAACCTTTTGTAGGAAACCGCATGTGGGTGACGATTCTCTCGGATCCCGACGGATACAAACTGGATTTTGAGAGCCCCACGGACGCGCCCGAAGAGATCACGCTTTCGCGGTGGGAAGAACGGAGCAACCGCGCAAATAGCTAACGCTTACCCATAGTCGCCCGGTGAACCGTTAGCAGAATGCTGCTTCACGGAGTAAAGTGCTGCTATGAGGACTGTAGCGCTACAGGAACGGCGAAACCGCCAGATTCTGGCGGACATCGTGCGCACGTACATAGAGACGGGCGAACCGGTGTCCTCGCGCGCTATCTCGCGACGCTTCGAGGAAATTCTCAGCACCGCGACCATTCGCAACGTGATGGCGGACCTGGAAGACGGCGGACTGCTTTACCAGCCGCACACTTCGGCAGGACGCGTACCAACGGCCGCGGCGTATCGTTTCTTCGCGCAGGAAATCGCTTCGCAAGCCACTATCACGGTGAACGATCGCGATTGGATCACGCGGGAATTTGCCGGAGCGAAAACTTCGGCGGAAATCACCGAGCGCGCCGGCCACGTGCTCGCGGAAGTGTCGAACGGTCTGGGCATCATCGTGTCGCAGCCGCTAGGCAAGACGGTGCTGGAGCATACGCGGATGTGGCTGTTACCCGACGGCCGCGTGGTGGTGGTGCTGGTATCCCCCGGCGGCAACACGCGCGATAAAATTTTGCGGCCGCAGCGCCGGTTCTCGCAGCCAGAGTTGGATGCCACAGCGGATTTTCTGAATCGGCATTATTCGGGCTGGACGCTGGAAGCGATTCGCGCCGATTTGTTGCAGAAATTGGCATCGGAACGCGAACGCTACGAAGGTCTGATCAGCGGTGCGCTCACGCTGTGCGATCCCGTTGCGCTCGGCGATGAGTCCGCTCTGCACGTGCATATCGAGGGCACGGCGCAGATCGTGGGCACGGCGGAATTCGCCAATCAAGCGCAACTGCGCGATGTGCTCGCGGCCATCGAAGAAAAGCATCGCCTGGTGACCATGCTCAACGCCTGCATAGAAACTCCGGAGCCGGTGCATGTGCAGATCGGCGTGAAAGAGATTTCGGAGTCGGGAGAAAATCTTGCGGTGATCAGCGCGCCGTACATGCGCAATGATGAAGTGCAGGGATCGCTGGGCGTGCTGGGACCGACGCGCATGCACTACGAACGCGCCATGACCGCGGTGGCCTACGTGGCGCAACTCTTCAGCGAGGCGCTCAGCAAGCCATAGAACGCGGCCGGTGCTTTACCGCATCCCGGTGCGCGATTCGCAGCATCAAACAGCTCTATTAAAATTTTAACTTCAAGGGAGTTTTTACCGTGGGAGTCATGGACTGGAACGACAAGAAACCGCAAGCCGAGATGAACGACGACCAACAACAGGGAAGCGACGGCGCGGAAATCGCCGCGGACGCCGCCAAGGCCGACGCCGAAGTTGCGAAATTGGCCACCGACCTCGAGGAGCTGCGCCAGACCTTGCTGCGCCGCCAGGCGGACTTCGATAACTATCGCAAGCGCATCGAACGCGAACGCGGCGACGATTCCAAACGCACCACTGGACGCCTGATCGAAGCGCTGTTGCCGGTGATCGATAGCTTTGAACAGGCTCTGGCCGCGCATCGCGAACCGGAATATGCTAACTACCAAAAAGGTTTCGAGCTGATCTACAAGCAACTGGTGGACAACGTGACGCGGCTCGGAGCGGAACGCGTTGAGCCAATCGGCAAGCCCTTTGATCCGCATGTCCATCAGGCGATGGATCGCACCGAAACGAGCGAATATCCAGACGGCACGATTTTGCAGGTTTTCCAGCCGGGCTACGTGTTTCACGGCCGCGTGCTGCGCCCGGCGATGGTGCGTGTAGCGGTACACCCTTCGGCCGCATCGAAAGAAGCAGCAAATTAAGTCAGAGAGACTCGCAAGCGACAGCGCAGCGAAAAGCAACAACGTAGCGAAAATCAAAAACGCAGCGACCGCCGAACGAAGGACCGGAGAACGATGAGTCGAGGGAAGCAACGCGATTATTACGAAGTGCTCAGCGTTTCACGCACCGCGCAGGTGGATGAGATTAAAGCGGCCTACCGCAAAGCCGCGCTGAAGTGGCATCCGGACCGCAATCCGGAAAATAAAGCGGAAGCCGACGTGCTCTTTCGCGAATGCACGGAAGCCTACAGCGTGCTTAGCGATCCGCAAAAGCGACAGATTTACGATCAGTACGGGCACGCCGGGCTATCGAGTGCCGGCGGCACCGGCGGATTCGACGGCACCGTGTTCCAGGATTTCCACGATATTTTTGGCGATTTTTTTGGTTTCGAGGATCTGTTCGGCGGACGGCGCGGCGGCGGCCGCACTCGCGCGCAACGCGGCGCCGATTTGCGCTATGACATGACTCTGACATTTGAAGAAGCGTCCGGCGGCGTAACCACCAAGATCAAACTGCCGCGCCAGGAATATTGCGAATCCTGTAACGGCACTGGAGCGAAAAAAGGCACCGGCGTGCAATCCTGCCAGGCGTGCGGCGGCCGCGGGCAGGTGGCGTACCAGCAGGGATTTTTCACCATCACGCGCACATGCCCGAATTGTCAGGGCGCGGGCCAGATTATCAAAGAGCGCTGCCTGGATTGCCGCGGGCAAGGCCGCATCGAACGCGAGCGCACCATCGAGTTGCGCATCCCGCCCGGTGTGGATACCGGGACGCGTTTGCGGGTCACGGGCGAAGGCGAGCCCGGACCGAATGGCGGTCCGACTGGCGATCTTTACGTGGTACTCGAAGTGAAAGAGCATCCCTTCTTCGAGCGGCGCGGCGCTGATCTTTACTGCACGATTCCGTTGAGCGTCACGCAAGCCGCGCTAGGCACGGAATTACCGGTTCCCGGGCTGAATGGCGAGGAACGCTTAAAAGTTCCGGAAGGCACGCAGAGCGGCGCGATCTTCCGGGTGAAAGGTAAGGGTTTGGCCGATCCTCGCGGCGGCGGTAAAGGCGATTTGTACTACCACGTGCGCGTGCTCACGCCCACCAAGCTAACGCGCGAACAGCGCAAGCTGATGGAACAGCTCGGTGCTTCGCTGAAAGTAGAAAACAAGCCCGCCGAGCGCGGCTCTACGCTGTTCGACAAGGTCAAGGATATTTTCGGGTAGTTGCTGGAAAACGCGAGTTCCGGAAGCCGCTGACCGACCTATTCGGTCAGCGGCGCTGGTTTATCCACTGGCTAGGGATTTATATTTTTCTTGGCTTCCAGCTGTTTCACCAAGCCATCCAGGTAACTCTTCTGATTGTCCGGCGCGGCCGCCATGGCCAGTTTCATTTCCTTTACCGCGTCGTCGAATTTGCCTTGCGCAGAGTCCACCCGCGCCAGCCCGGCGTGCACGAACCACAGGTCGGGATGTTTGGCCGCGTTTTCGCGGAAGATCACGAAGGCTTCTTCGTCGTGCTTTTCCGCTTGCAGGCCGCGAGCGTACACGTGTACCTGCAGCGGGGTGGCCAGAGCGAGGGCCTTCTTCTGCGCCGCCGCAGCGTCGTCCTTGCGATTCAGCGCCATCAAAACCTTCGACTTGGTCAGCTCATTCTCGAAGCGGTCCTCGTTTTCGATGGACTTATCCGAGTACTTCAGCGCTTCGTCCAGATAGATTTTCTCCGTCAGGAAATAGGTGGCGGCATCGTCCCAACTCATCCAGGTATATTGCGAAAGATCGCGCAGTTGATTTTTGAGGCTGGCTTCTACCACGGCGTGCACGTCCACCGACACTTTGAACGGCACGGCGAGCTTGGCCCACTCGAGTTCGATCACCGCGGAATCCGGCTGCAGCTGATCGAATTCATAGATCAGCGCGTTACGCATTTCGGCGGGCTTGGGCTTCACCGTGACGCGCAGCGCGTCTTCCGCCTGGTCGTAGGTGAAAGCGCCCCAGGACGTGGAGTTCTTCGAAAAAATAATGGTCCATTCGTCGGGATTCGGAATCATGTGCAAGCCGTAGGTGCCCTTGGCCAGCGGCTGGCCTTCAATGGTGACGGGATCGCTGAAGGTGATGGTGGTGTTTTGGTTCGCGCCGGCGCGCCAGACTTTGCCGTAGGGAACTAGGCCGCCCCAGACTTCGCGATCTTTCGCCAGCGGCCGGTGATAACTGATAGTGATATTCGTAATGCCGATGGTTTGCGAGACTTCCGCGCGCTGGCTCTGCAGCGGCAGATCCAGCACGAAGGATTGCGCCGGCGTGACTTGCGCCGTGGCGACGAACAGCAGAGACAACAACAATGCGTGTAACCCTGCCTGTAACCCCATTCTAAGCAGAAACGGTTTCGATATGCGGATGCTAAACATGCAGCGAATCTCCCTTCAAAGCGCAGCTATACCAATACTCTTCGCACGCGATTTTCTTAAAACTGAAAGCTACTGCGGGCCCACCCCGGTTCAGCGTCTTAGACGCACACCAATCCGGGCAGTGAGCAGCGATGACCGTTCAAAGAGTTGCGAGCGGCAAACTATTCGAGCAAGTCAGGCTGTTCGCGGGTGACGCGCGCCAGCAGCGGTTGAAACTGGAACCATCCCGCGAGATGGTTTCCGACTTGCTGCTTCGTGGCGGCGGCGTTAGCGTGATCGATTTTCACCGGCACGCCGGCCGCCTCGGCGAGCAGTTGCGCCTGGCAGCTTCGTTCCATGGTGATGAACCACCACGCGGCCTCTTCGACGGTGTGCCCAACAGTGATCAATCCATGATTGCGCAGAATCGCAGCCTTGTACTGTCCCAGAGCTTGCGCGATGCGTTCGCCTTCGGAAGTTTCGTAGACCACGCCGGTGAAGTCCGCGAACAGTCCGTGGTCTTCGTAAAACGCGCAGGAGTCCTGCGTGATGGGATCCAGCAGCCGGCCGAGCGACGCCCAGGATTTTCCATAGATGGAGTGCGCGTGCGCCGCGGCCACCACATCGGGACGCGCAGCGTGCAGTTGCGAGTGTATGGCAAACGCCGCGCCATTCACGGGATGCTTGCCCTCGACCACGTCGCCGCGATGGTTCACCAGAATTAGGTCGGACGCGCGAATCTGCCCGAAGTGCATGCCAAAAGGATTCACCCAGAAGTGGTCGAGCCGTTCCGGATCGCGGGCGGTGATGTGTCCCGCGACACCTTCGTCGAATCCGAATCGAGAAAACAGCCGGAAGGCCGCCGCCAGCATCTGCTTGCGGTGAGTGCGCTCCTCCGCGGCCGTCGCAAACTTAGGCGGTTGCGGCATATTCGGTGTTTGTCCGGGTACGGGCCCTGGTGACGCTGCCATGTTGTCCTCCCGTGCGTGACGGCTGCGAGATGCATTTTAGCGCTTATTGTCGCCGAAGACCCCAGTCCTTTGACGCACGAACCAGGTTAGGGTGGAATGTCGAGGTGATAATTGCGCGAACCCGCCCGTAAGTCTACGATACCTATTCGTCCGGAGGGAAATTGCGCTTCTATACGCAAGAAGAATGCGAGACATGGTTGTTGGGCTTACAGCGTGAGAAACCGGACCTGATCCCGGGCATGCACGTTGAGCACCTCAAATATCCGTCTGAGCCTCATCGAGTGTTTCATATTGCTCAGTGGATCGCGTTGAATCTAACCCATCGCATGCCAACGTTGATATTCCTTACTGAGTGGGGAATCTGGCCGACCACTGAGAATTGGCATTTGTATTACAAATTGCGCCAGCTTTACGGCGACTATCGACTGCTGCACGAAGCTCCAGGTCACCTGTTTCTCCCACACGAGTCGGAAGAGCTTGCGTCCTTCCTGCAGATCGCGATATTGAACGGTTGGGGAGGATACATTCTAACGCAAGCAGGTTACGTAAATGCGTTTTTCAGTCACGACGAATATATCGATTTTTTCGCCGAACGTTCCGAAAACCTAGCCGACGTTCGCAAGGCGTTGACGACATCGAGCAACTAAGATCCACGAGCCAATGAGGGTGTCACAGTGCGCCGGCGATTCTTCGTTCCACAATTTGATGGCTTGAACGCGGTGATGGAAGGGGAGGCCGCGCATCACCTGGGCCGCGTGCTGCGCGCGCAAGAGGGGCAGTTGTACGAGCTTAGCGACGGCCAGAAGGTCTGGCTGGCGCGTATTGAAAAAGCTGGGCGCGACCGCGTGGAGTTTGCGCTACTGGAAGAAGTGCCTGCACATAAACCTGCTCTGCACGTCACGCTGCTGCTGGCCGTGGTGAAATTCGACGCGTTCGAGTGGGCCATCGAGAAGGCTACCGAACTGGGAGTGAACACCATCATTCCCTTGGCCGCCGCGCGCAGCGAAAAAGGCTTGCTGGCCGCCGCTGAGAAGCGTGCCGACCGTTGGCGCAAAATTCTGCTGGAAGCTTCGCAGCAATCACGGCGCGTCAGCGTGCCGACGCTCGAAGCTGCGGCTAAGCCTGAGCAAGCATTCGCGAGGCAAACGAACAGCATCCGGCTGATCTTGTCAGAACAGCCCACAGCTCCCACGCTGCGTGCCGCCCTGGCGGGAAAGTCCGCCACCGCTGCGGTAATGGCCGTTGGACCGGAAGGCGGCTGGACTGATGCTGAGTTAGCGTCGGCAAAAACCGCTGGATTCTCTGAAGCCTCGCTGGGCCGGCTGATCCTCCGCACTGAGACGGCGGTGATCGCCTCGCTAGCCGCGATAAATTACGCGCTGGGCACGGACTAGGCAACGAAGAGTTCGCCCTGCGAATCTTACTAGCGTGCCGCAAAATACCGCCGCCGCGATTCCGCACGCTGCAAAACGCAAAACGAATCTGGCGCACGCCGCGACCGCCATGCTATAAATACGAGGCCGCCCAATGGATAGCACCAAGCAGGACCAAATCGCCAAAAGTACCGTGCCAGAAGCTTCCGCATCTTCGTCGTGCTCGTGCGGCACCGAAGCCGCCGGCGCGGCACTTTTGCCGTCGCGTCCGCCGTCCGAAGGCCACAATTCCAATTCGCTGCGTAACGAAGTGCGCGTGTGGACCCGCGACCTGTTGATCGCCATTGGCCTGGCGCTGGTCATCATCGTGTTTCTCTACCAGCCGGTGAAGGTGGAAGGCACCAGCATGGCGCCGCTGCTCTCCGATCAGGAGCGCATCTTCATCAACAAATTTGTCTACCGCTTCACGTCCATCGAACGCGGCGATGTGGTGGTCTTCTGGTATCCTTTAGATCGTTCCAAGTCTTTCATCAAGCGCGTGATCGGTTTGCCCGGCGACACTTTGGAAATGCGCCAGGGCACGCTGTACGTCAATGGCAACGTGGTCCCCGAGCCTTACGTGCCGCTGCGCTATGAAGATTTCAGCAATTTTGGTCCGGTGAGCGTGCCCAAAGACAGTTATTTTGTTATGGGCGATCACCGCATCAGCTCTAACGACTCGCGCGTTTTCGGCGCGGTGGAGAATAAGTTTATCTACGGGCGCGCGGTTTTCGCCTACTGGCCGGTCGATCATTTCGGTTCGCTGGCGATTACGGATGCGCAATCCAAATGACCGGCATTAGAATGTCCGGTACCGCCCTCGAAGGAGGACACGCTGAACGAAGTTCAATACCGACCTGCGATTCTTGCGCTCGAAGACGGGCGCACATTTAACGGCCGTGCAGCCGGCGCGATCACGCGCCGCGGCGGCGAAGTCGTTTTCAATACCAGCCTCACGGGATACCAGGAAGTTTTCACCGACCCCAGCTACGCCGGCCAGATTGTTTGTCTCACCTATCCGCACATTGGAAATGTCGGCGCCAATCTTGATGACGAAGAAGCGTCGCGACCATATATCGAATCGCTGATCGTGCGTGAGTTTTCGCAGATTTCTTCCAACTGGCGGTCCGCGGAAACCGCGCAGCTTTATCTGAATCGCCACAAAATTCCCGCCATCTGGGATATCGACACGCGCGCGCTGGTTCGCCACATTAGAAAAGTTGGCGCGTTGCGCGGCGTGGTGGCCACGGACGGGACGCCCGCGGATCAATTGGTCTTTGAAGCCAAGCAAATTCCGACTATGGCCGGGCAGGAGCTGGCCGGCCGCGTTTCCTGCAATAAATCCTACAGCTGGGACAAAGGCTCCATCGAATTAGCCACCGCGCCGTGGACTGAACAGATGGGCGCTGCAGTTCCCGCCGGCGAAACTCGCAAACACCGTGTGGTGGCGTACGATTACGGCATCAAGCAAAACATTCTGCGCATGCTGGTCGACCACCAGTGCGAAGTGATGGTCGTCCCGGCGAAGACTACTGCCGAGGAGGTTTTGGCTATGGGCGGCGATGGAGTATTCCTCTCAAATGGTCCCGGCGATCCCGAGCCAATCAATTACGCCGTGGAAAACATCCGCAAGCTGCTGGGGAAGACGCCGATCTTTGGGATTTGCCTCGGTCACCAACTTTGTGGCCTGGCGCTGGGCGGCAAAACCTACAAATTAAAATTTGGGCATCATGGGTCGAATCACCCGGTAACAAATCTCCTGACGGGAAAAGTGGAAATCACCGCGCAAAACCACGGCTTCGTAGTCGATCCGGAATCGCTGCCGAGCAGCGACGTCGAAGTCACCCACGTGAATCTCAACGACGGGACCAACGAAGGCATGCGCCACAAATCCCTGCCGCTGTTCAGCGTGCAATATCATCCGGAAGCCTCGCCCGGCCCGCACGATTCACACTACCTTTTTCAGGATTTTGTAAAAATGATGAACGAGCACCGCGCATGAGGTTCGCACCCGTCATTTCGGCCAGCTTCTTGTTGGCGTCAATGGCGTCAGGTCGTTGCACGATCGTCACGGTTGGCGATCCCATTGCGTTGCCTTCGCCGCAGCCGTCGACGCAAAACGTCCGGATCGCGGTGAACTTGAATGGCTTGCCGCTTTCGGGTGCGAATATTGCCGTGTACTCAGGGCGCGAGCACACTCTCTTTTACGCTACCGCAGACGTTAACGGTATCGTTCATCTTCGCAAGTTGAATCCCGGCCGCTATCACATCGTGGCCACCGCTGCTGTCAGTTTGCGATCAGACATCGTTCTTGACGTCTCAAACAAGGCGCTCTCTAGCACCACTCCTTTCACCATGGATATTTCTACCAAATCGCCACCAGATTGGGTTGACGAGGAAAACCTCGCCGCCGCTGGAAGGATGCCAGTAACCGAGCACATTTCTGCATTCAACGGTGAAATCGATGATGCGCTGGGCTCGTCTATTACAACGGCGACGATACAGATTTTTCCCAACGGATCCTGGGACAAACGCAGGGCGATAAAAATCACAGGCGATGCGACAGGGCGCTTTTCGACGAAATTGCCCGCCGGCACCTATAGGGCAGTCGCTACAGCACCCGGATTTCGCCCCAACTTCGTTATTTTTGAAATAGTGCCGAATGGTGCTGCTAAAGATCTGCGGGTCGTGCTGCAAGTCGCCAGTTGCTAGCTAATAACCGCTGTACGCGAGAGGGATTCTGACCAAGTAAATGCCGAAGCGCACCGACATTAAGAAAATCCTGATTATTGGCTCGGGGCCCATCATCATCGGGCAAGCCTGCGAGTTTGACTATTCCGGCGCGCAAGCTTGCAAGGCTCTGCGCGCTGAAGGCTATGAAGTTGTGCTCGTAAATTCCAATCCCGCCACGATCATGACTGACCCGGAATTGGCGCACCGCACCTATATCGAGCCGCTAACGAAAGAATATCTGGAAGCGATCATCGCGCGAGAAAGGCCCGATGCGTTGCTTCCCACCGTGGGCGGGCAAACCGCACTGAATCTTGCAGTGGAATTATCTGAGAGCGGTATCCTCGAAAAATATAAAGTGGAAATGATTGGCGCATCGCTGCGGGCCATTAAAGTTGCCGAAGACCGCCTGTGGTTCAAAGATGCTTGCAAAAAACTCGGCCTCGAAGTTCCCAACTCCGCGCTGGTCAACAACGCGCAAGACGCCCTCCGCCTATGCGATCAACTCGGCTTCCCGCTGGTGATTCGCCCCAGCTTCACCATGGGCGGCGCCGGCGGGTCCATTGCCTACAATAAAGAAGAGTTCGGCGAGGCCATCAATCACGCGCTGGATATGAGTCCGGTCCACGAAGCGCTCGTCGAAGAATCCGTCCTCGGCTGGAAAGAATACGAACTCGAAGTGATGCGCGACAAGAAAGACAATTTCGTGGTCATCTGCAGCATCGAAAACTTCGACCCCATGGGCGTGCACACCGGCGATTCCATCACCGTGGCCCCCGCGCAAACGCTGACCGATAAAGAGTATCAACGCATGCGCGACGCCGCGGCCGCCATCATCCGCGAAGTAGGCGTGGAAACCGGCGGCTCCAACGTGCAATTTGCGGTGAATCCCGAAAATGGAAAAATGACCGTGATCGAAATGAACCCGCGCGTTTCTCGCAGCAGCGCGCTGGCCAGCAAAGCCACCGGTTTCCCGATCGCCAAAATTGCCGCACGCCTCGCCGTGGGCATGACCCTCGACGAAATCCCCAACGACATCACACAAAAAACTCCCGCGTGTTTCGAGCCCACCATCGACTACGTGGTGGTGAAAATTCCCAAATGGCAATTCGAGAAATTCCCCGGCGCGGACAGCACCCTTGGTACGCAGATGAAATCCGTCGGCGAAGTGATGGCCATCGGCCGCACCTTCAAAGAAGCCCTACAAAAAGGCATTCGTTCCCTGGAGCCCAGCACACCCTGGCGCGCCCCGCTCGAAACGCCAGACTCGCTGCTGCGCGAGAAATTAGCCACCCCGCGACCGGACCGCATTCACTGGATCCTCACCGCTGTCGAGCGCGGCCTGCCCTCGGAAGAAATCTGCGACCTGACAAAAATCGACCCCTGGTTCATCCACCAGATCGAAGAGCTCACCGCTATGAATCGCCGCGCCGCCAGCGTTACGGTGGAAACCGCTTCCAAGGATTTGCTGCGCGAAGCCAAGCGCAATGGCGCCAGCGATGAGCACCTGGCGCAAATGTGGAAAACCACGCCCGCCGCGGTCCGCCTGCAACGCGCACGTTATGGCGTAGCTCCGGTTTTCAAACGCGTGGACACCTGCGCCGCCGAATTCGAGTCCTTTACTCCGTACATGTACTCGACGTACGAAGACGAGGACGAATCCGAGCCGCGCAATGTACCCAAAGTAATGATCCTCGGCAGCGGCCCGAACCGCATCGGGCAGGGCATCGAGTTCGATTATTGCTGCTGCCACGCTTCATTTGCATTAAGAGAAGATGGTTTTGAAACCATCATGGTGAATTGCAATCCGGAAACTGTCTCCACGGATTACGACACCTCCGATCGCCTGTATTTCGAGCCCCTCACGCTGGAAGACGTGCTCGCCATTTTCGAAAAAGAAAAGCCGCAAGGCGTAATCGTGCAGTTCGGTGGGCAAACTCCGCTAAATCTCGCGCTGGAACTAAAACGCAACGGCGTGCCTATCTTAGGTACGGCTCCCGAGTCCATCGACCTCGCCGAAGACCGCCGCCGCTTCGGCCGCCTGCTCGACGAACTGAAAATTCCCCAACCTCGCAACGGCACCGCGCTAATCCCGGAAGAAGCCGCCCGCGTAGCCGGCGAAATTGGTCTGCCAGTTCTCGTACGGCCCAGCTACGTTCTCGGCGGCCGCGCTATGGTCATCGCATATGACGTGAACACCGTACAGGAATACGTCGCGCAAGCCGCATTAATGGGCCCCGCAAAACCAGTGCTCATCGATCAATTTTTGGAAGAAGCCACCGAAGTTGACGTGGACGCCCTCGCCGACGGCACCGACGTGGTCATCGGCGGCATCATGGAACACATCGAAGAAGCCGGCGTGCATTCCGGCGATTCCAGTTGCGTCCTTCCGCCGGTAAGCCTCTCGCCGCAAATCATCGCCACCATTCGCGAATACACCAAGCGCCTGGCCATAGCGCTAAAAGTCGTCGGCCTGATGAACGTGCAATACGCTATTCAGCGGGACACCGTCTACGTGCTCGAGGTAAATCCGCGAGCCTCGCGCACCATCCCCTACGTCAGCAAAGCCACCGGCGTTCCGCTTGCGAAGGTTGCCGCGCGCCTAATGGCCGGCAAAAAACTGGCCAACATGAATCTTCCGCTGGTCCGTCACAACGGCGTTGCGGAAATCGCCGTGCACGATTTTTACGCCGTAAAATCTCCCGTCTTCCCGTTCAACAAATTTCGCGGCGTGGACACCATCCTCGGCCCCGAAATGCGTTCCACCGGGGAAGTCATGGGCACCTCCACCTCCTACGGCTTGGCGTTCGCCAAAGCGCAACTCGCCGCTGGACAAAAACTTCCGCGCAGCGGCACCATTTTCCTCAGCGTCAACGACCGCGACAAGAAACACGTGGGGCCGCTGGGCAAAGAACTCGCCGCGCTCGGTTTCAAACTACTGGCCACGCGCGGTACCGCCGCCGCGCTGGAAGCCAACGGCGTCGAGAGCGAAGAGGTCTTCAAAGTAAACGAGGGCCGTCCCAACATCGTCGACCTGGTAAAAACCGCCAAGATCGATCTGGTCATCAACACGCCCTTGGGCCGCGAATCTTTTTACGACGAAAAATCGATCCGCCGCGCAGCCATTCGCTACAATATCCCGTGCATCACCACGCTGGCGGCCGCCCACGCGGCTTCCTTAGGAATACGCGCGCTGCTCGAGCAGGGCACGGAAGTCGCCGCGTTGCAGGATTTGCATCAGGGAAAACTAGCCGCGTCCAACAGCCCGCAATCAGGAGACTAGTTATGGATCTCTCCGGAATATTCCCGGCACTCACCACGCCATACGACGACGATGGCTCGGTATCGCTCAGCGATCTGAAGCACAACATTCTGCTCTATAACAAAACCGATCTCGCCGGCTTCGTGGTGTTAGGTTCGACCGGCGAATCGGTGTTGCTCAATCATGCAGAAATGGAAGGCGTGCTGATCACGGTAAAGGAATTCGCGGCCAAGGATAAAAAAGTAATCGCCGGATGCGGCGCAGAATCCACCGCCGAAACCATCGCCCGCGTGAAGCGCGCTGCAGAACTCGGCTACGACGCCGCGCTGGTCAAAACTCCGTATTACTACAAGCCGTACTACAAAGCGGAGGCGCAGATCGCGCATTATCGCCGCGTCGCCGACGCCTCGCCCATTCCTGTGATGCTTTACTCCGTGCCGATTTTCACCGGCGTGGCGCTGGAAGCCAGCGAAGTGGCTACGCTTTGCGAGCATCCGAACATCGTTGGTATCAAGGACAGCTCGGGGAACGTGCAACGCCTGGCCGAAATGATCGCCAGCACGCCGCAGACATTTCAAATCCTGGTCGGCGCCGCCGCCACGGTCTTCCCCTCGTTGACGCTCGGAGCGCGCGGAGCAATCCTGGCGTTGGCCTGCGCGCTGCCGGAAAAATGCTGCGCCATGTACCAGCTGCAACGCAACGGTCAGCTGGACCTGGCGCGCGAACTGCAAAACGTTCTGGTGCGCGCCTCCAAAAGCATCGTCTCGGAAATGGGCATCGCCGGCGTCAAATTCGTCATGGACCAGCGCGGCTACCGCGGCGGGCTCCCACGGCTGCCGCTCTTACCGCTCGAGGAATGGCACAAGAAGCGCCTGATCGGCCTCCTGGCCAGCGTCGAGCCGGCCGCCGTAGGCGCCTGCCCGTCGTAGCCTTTGAGTGCATTTGCCTTATGTAGGTGCAGGACTTCACAGGCTGCGGAAAAAGTGGTGGAGATGGTTACCGGTGAGCGAGGCGCGGCGTCTAAGAGCACATGCGCGGACACGATGATCAGCAAGAAGGCATGTTCAGTTACATTTCACTGGAGAAGCGGGTACCGGAAGATCACCCGTTACGGCGGGTGCGGCGGATGACGGAGGCGGCGTTGCAGAACATGTCGCCGCTATTTGCAAAACTATATTCGCCCATGGGGCGGCCCTCGATTGCACCCGAACGGTTGCTGCGGGCGTTGTTGTTGCAGGCTTTTTACAGCGTGCGGAGCGAACGGCTGCTGATGGAGCAGCTGGACTACAACTTGCTGTTTCGCTGGTTTGTGGGGCTGCCGGCGGACGACGCGGTGTGGGACGTGACGGTGTTCACCAAGAACCGCGATCGGCTGCTGGAGGGGGAAATTGCGCAGGTCTTTTTCGAGCAGGTGCTGGAGCAGGCCGCGCAGCAAGGGCTGCTATCGGACGAACATTTCACGGTGGATGGAACGCTGATCGAAGCGTGGGCCAACCGGCGAAGTTTTCAGGAGAAGCAGCCGCCGCCGAGTCGTGGCAGCGGGAACAAAGGGCAGAAATTGCTGCGGGACACGCACGAGAGCAAAAGCGATCCGGAGGCGCGCTTGTATAAGAAAAGCGTGGCGGGAGAAGTCAAAGCGAGCTATTTGGGACACGTACTGATGGAAAATCGTAACGGACTGGTGGTGCAAGCGTGCGTGACCTGTGCAGGAAATAGAGCGGAACGAGAAGCCGCGGAGGAGCTGGTGGCGACGGTGGCAAGAACAGCGCAGCAAAAACGCCTGACGCTGGCAGCGGACAAGAGTTATCAGGCCGAGGAATTCATCACCAGGTTGCGCGCGTTGCGCATCGTGCCGCACATTGCGGAGTACGAGAAAGAGACGGCACTGAGCAAGAACTGGCTGTTACCGAGCGAGCGGGAAGATCCGGGATTCGCGATCAGCCAAGGAAAGCGCAAACTGGTGGAGAAGATTTTTGCCTGGATCAAAAGTTCGGCGGGGCTGCGGAAAACGAAATTACGCGGGCGCCGGCGGGTGGACTGGCAGTTTCGCTTGTATGCCGCCGCCGCGAATTTGGTGCGACTGGCGAAACTAATGCCGGCATAAACCCGCGTTTCGGAAAGGAAGCGCGGTCACGGGAAGCCGGCAGGTAGAGCACAACGAAAAAGGCGCAGCCTCGGAAGCCGCAGGGCCCCACGCCGGGGACAAATTTGCAAATGGGCTGACTTTTTCCGCAGCCTGTTCAGTCCGGCCTGCTAATTTTTCGTTCTCATCCCCCACCCCATTTGATGAGACGTTTCGCCTCGCGTAACATCTAACGGCCCATGGATTGTCGCGCCCTTGCCTTTCGCCAGCTTCCGCACCAACCCAAGCTCTTTCTCGATTACCTGGACCATTTTGTCCGCGTAAAGTCTTTTTACGCTCATGAGCCGTCCGCGAAATCGGTCCTGCGCGAAGCCAAAGCGTTGAGCTTTCCGCGCGAACGCGCCAGCGCGGTGGCCGCCATCCTGTGCAAGCAAAACGCCGCCTTCGGCGGTGATAGTAAAGTCCTGGAAAATCTGGATCGCCTGGCCAACGGCGCCGTGGCGGTGGTCAGCGGCCAGCAAGTGGGACTCTTCGGCGGGCCGTCGTACTCCATCTACAAAGCGTTAATGGCGGTGCAAATCGCCGGCGAGCTGACGCGCGAAGGCATCGACGCCGTCCCGGTTTTCTGGATGGCCACGGAAGACCACGACGTTGACGAAGTGCGTCACGCCACGTGGTTCCACGATGGCCGAGCCACGCGATTTGAGCTTCCCGCGCCTGCCGATGCCGGCAAACCCGTGGGCCGCGTCCCGCTCGGCGCCGCCAGCGCAGAAGCCGTGCGCGAAGCCTCGGACATGCTCGAGCAGCAGGGCAGCTCGCTGCTGGCGCACATTCTTCGGGACAGTTATGCCCCAACAGAAACTTACGGCTCGGCCTTCGCGAAAATGTTCGCCAGGGTTTTCGCGGGCCGCGGATTGATTCTCCTGGACCCGCTCGACCCCGTATTGCACCGCGTCGCGGCTCCTATTTACGAACGCACCGGTTTACAGCGCGACGCGCTGAACGAATCCCTGCTGCAGCGCGGGAAAGATTTGGAAAAGGCGGGCTTCGCCGCGCAAGTGAAAGTGACCAGCAAGAGCACCTTGTTGTTTTACATGGGCGATGGCACGCGGCAGGTGGTGAGCGCCATTGCCAGCGGCTTTCAAGCCGGGACGAAATCCTGGTCGCGCGAAGAATTCGCAAAAATGGTCTTGTCCGAACCGGAAAACATCAGCCCCAATGCACTGCTACGTCCGGTGGTGCAAGACTATTTGCTTCCCACGGTTGCGTACATCGCCGGCGCAGCGGAGATTTCCTATTTCGCGCAATCGGAAGTTATCTATCGCGAATTGCTGGGCCGTATGCCGGTGATGCTCCCGCGCGCCGGTTTCACGCTCGTTGACGTAAAAGCCGCCAAACTCCTGAAGCAGTACAAGCTCGCCGTCGAAGATATTTGGCTCGGTTCGCAAGAAATTCGCCGCCGCATGGAACGCGGCGCCGTCCCAAAAACTCTGGCCACGAGATTTGAGCACGAACAAAAACAGATCACGCGCACGCTGGCGCAGCTGGGTAAACAGATCGCAAAGCTGGACAGTACGTTGCAAGGTTCGGTGGGCACGGCCCAACGTAAAATCGCGTTTCAACTCGACAAATTGCGCCGCAAGACCGGCCGTGCGCAAGACCAAAAAAACGCCGTGCTCGCCGCGCATCAGCAATTCCTGGAACACTTGCTCTACCCGCATCACGTCCTGCAATCCCGCGAGCTAGGTTTTCTCCCCTTCTTGGCGCGCTGGGGCACCACGGCGTTGGACGAACTCCAAAAGTGTTGCGCCACCAAAAAATTGGGCCACCATTTTATAGTGCGATGGCCATAGCGGATTTCGTCATCGCCGTGAAAAGGCTACGCGTAAGAAAATGCAAACGCTGCAGGTAAAAACCAACCGTCGCACGGAGTTCGTGGACGTCACGAACGAAATCCAATCCGCAATCACAAAGTCCGCAACAAAAAACGGCATCTGCTATCTATACGTCCCGCACACCACCGCGGCCGTCACCATCAACGAGCACACCGACCCCGACGTCGCTCGCGACGTTGAAGGCATCCTCGATCGCCTTATTCCGGAACGCGGCCCTTACAAACACGCCGAGGGCAACTCCGACTCGCACATGAAAGCCATCCTCGTAGGCCCCACGCAAACCATCTTCATTGTTGACGGCAAGCTAGCCCTCGGCCGCTGGCAAGGCATCTTCTTCTGCGAGTTTGACGGCCCCCGCGACCGCAAGCTCTACGTCAAGATCATCCCCGACATGAAGTAGCAACCGCACCGGCAAAGCGGCTGTAGCGGCGGGTCTTCAGACCGTTCTTTTGACTTCTTTCCCGAACCCTGCCGCCTGTCCGCTAGCACAGTCGTTATGCTAAAGTTTTCTATCCATGCCGCCACTCGGAATTTACGTACAGGTGCCGTTCTGTCAGACGAAGTGCACCTATTGTAATTTCCATACGGGCGTAGTTTCCTCTTCGCGATTCGCCCCTTACGTTGACGCCGTGTGCCGCGAGATTCGCGAGCACGCTGCGTTGTACGAACGCGCTGGGGTGGCCGTTTCGCGAGCGTTGAGCGGTCTCACCGTCGACAGCGTGTACATCGGTGGTGGCACACCGAGCCTGCTGGATCCGGAGCACATCGCGAACCTGCTCGGCGCCATGCGCGAAACATTTGCCCTGAACGCTCCAGAGGTCACGCTGGAAGCCGATCCGGAAACCATCGAAGCGGGAAAAGCCGCCGCGTGGGTTGCCGCCGGCGTGAATCGCGTGAGCTTCGGCCTGCAATCGTTCGTCGACAAGGAGTTAGTAACCTCCGGACGCATGCATCGCCGCGCCGATATCTATCGCGCCGTCCCTATTTTGCGCGCGGCGAGCATTCGCAATATCAGCTTCGATCTCATCGCCGGCCTGCCGCATCAGACGTCCGCGAGCTGGTGGCAATCGCTCGATGAATTAGCGAATCTGCAGCCTGAGCACGTTTCCATATACTTGCTGGAAATTGACGAAGGTAGCCGGCTGGGCCTGGAAGTGTTACAAGGCGGAAGCCGATATAGCGCCCGCGATATTCCCTCTGAAGACGACATGGCCAGCTTTTACGAATCAGCGCAGGAGCATTTGCAAGCCGCGGGATATCACCATTACGAAATCTCCAATTGGGCCAGGCCGGGCTATGAGTCGCGTCACAATCTAAAATACTGGCGCCGCGAGCCGTATTTGGGTTTTGGCGCGGGAGCGCATTCTTTCGCGGGCGGGAATCGCTGGGCCAACGCGCACGACGCTGCCGATTACGTGAAAGCGCTGGAAGATTCGCGATTGCCGATCGAACAGCACGATGTTCTGTCCGCCGAAAGCGCGCTGGAAGAAGAGTTGTTTCTCGGACTGCGGCAACTCGACGGCATCGACGTCAGCAAAATAGAGCGCGACTACAGCGTGCAACTGGCCTCGCGCTTTGATCCACTGGCGAAACTGGGTTTACTGGAGCGCAGCGGAGACGTGGTTCGTCTGGCGCCGCGCAAGCTGAGCGTCTCCAACGAAGTGTTTGTCGAGCTGATGCGCTGAGTGCCTCGCGCAACTCCACGCAACGGAGCAGGGATAGCATGAACAGCAAAACGATGGAAACTAATACCGTGCAGGGCCTCGACCAAGACGCGCTGCGGCGCGCGGTAGACCTGCGCAGTGATACCCTCACGCGGCCCACGCCGGAAATGCGCCAAGCCATGGCCAATGCCGAAGTAGGCGACGACGTTTACGGCGAGGACCCCACGGTAAACAAGCTCGAAAAACGCGCCGCGGAAATCTTTGGCAAAGAAGCCGCCCTGTTCGTTCCCACCGGCTGCATGGGCAACTTGATTTCCATAAAAATCTGGACGCATCACGGCGACGAAGTGATTTGCGACGTGCTCGGGCACGTGAATTTGTATGAACTCGCATCCATGTCCGCGATCGCCGGATGCATGCCGCGGCCAGTGCAGGGAGTAGACGGCATCCTGAACTGGAAACTGATCGAGGCTGCGATTCGCCCAAAGATTTATTACGATTCGCAAACCGCGCTCATCTGCCTGGAAAATTCGCACAACATGGCGGGAGGCATGCTGTACACCAGCGCGCAAATCGCCGATATTTGCGAACAAGCGCACGCCACCAGTCTGAAAGTTCACCTCGATGGCGCCAGGATTTTTAACGCCGCGGTGGCTCTCGGCGAAAGCGTCGCGGAGCTCTGCCGCAAAGTCGATTCCGCGATGTTCTGTTTGTCAAAAGGCTTGGGCGCGCCCGTGGGCAGCATGATTGTGGGCTCGCAGGAATTTATCGCTAAAGGCCGCGTATACCGAAAAATGTTTGGCGGCGGAATGCGCCAGGCCGGAGTGTTGGCGGCTGCCGGGTTGCTGGCGCTGGAAAAATCGCCTTCGCGGTTGCACATTGACCACGAACACGCCCAATTGTTGGCGAAAGCGGCGGCCAGCATTCCTGGATTGCGTCTTGATGCGGCTAAGGTGCGAACCAACATTGTGATTTTCGATTGCTCGCAAACGGGGAAGACCGCCGTCCAACTCTGTGACGCGCTGGCGGCTCACGGCATCCGGGCGCAGGATACGGCGCTGCATTCGGTGCGTTTTGTAACCCATTGCGATGTGGACCGGGCGGGAATCGACCGCGCGATTACCGTGTTGCGCGAAGTGGTAGCGAAGACTATGGCGGCGAGGGCTTAATGACGACGAGAAATGTTTCATGCGCGGTAACGAGCGTTGCAGTTGCCATGGCGATTTGCGGTTTGCTGGCGGTGCCCATCCGGGCGAACGACACGCCGGCGCAACCGGCCGCCGCAACCGCTTCCAAGGCTTCTGTCGCAAGTTCGCTCGCCGAGCCAACGGTAGCCGAAGCTGATGCTTTCATCGCGGATTCCGAGCAAAGACTTTTCGATTTGAATGTCAAAGCGGCCCGTGCGGCCTGGGTGCAGCAGAATTTCATCACCGACGACACCGAACAGATGGCTGCGGACGCCGGAGAAGCGGCGACGGCGCTGACCGTGCAGGTAGCCAAGGACGCTCATCGTTACGATCATTTAAAACTTTCTTCCGTGAACGCGCGAAAGCTCTTGCTACTCGAATTGGCAATCGGCTTTCCCGCGCCCGCAGACCCAAAAGAGTCGAAGGAACTCGCGCAGGTGGAAGCTTCCCTCGACGGCGACTACGGAAAAGGGAAGTGGTGCCCCGACGGGGAAAAGTCGAAATGTCTGGACGTGACCGCCGTTGGAAAGTTGATGGCCAACAGCCGCGATCCGGAAGAATTGAAACGCGCATGGATCGGCTGGCATGCCGTGGGCGCGCCAATGCGCACGCGATACGCGCAAATGGTCGATCTGGGTGACAAGGGTGCGCGCGAATTAGGGTTCCACGACGCCGGCGCGATTTGGCGCCAACAGTACGACATGCCCGCCGATGAATTCACCGCCGAGATGGACCGCCTGTGGGAGCAACTGCGCCCGCTGTATCTGTCCCTGCATGCCTATGTTCGCGGCCAGCTGTCGAAGAAATATGGCGCAACCGTCGTCCCGCCGAATGGCCCGATTCCCGCGCATTTGCTGGGGAATATCTGGAGCCAGGAGTGGAACAACGTATATCCGTTGATGGATTCGCCGAAGCCGCCGCAAAACTTTGATCTGACGAAGATCCTGCAGCAGCGCAAGACCGATGCCAAAGGCATGGTGCACTACGGCGAAGGATTTTTCACTTCGTTGGGATTCGCTCCGCTCCCGCCCACCTTTTGGGAGCGCTCGCTGTTCACCAAGCCCGTGGACCGCGACGTAGTGTGCCATGCCAGCGCCTGGGATGTGGATTTCATTGACGATTTGCGTGTGAAGATGTGCATTCAGATCACCGAAGAGGATTTCCGGACCATTCACCACGAATTGGGGCACAACTTTTATCAGCGCGCCTACAATACGCAGCCGTTCTTGTTTCGCAACAGCGCCAACGACGGATTTCACGAAGCTGTGGGCGACACCATCGCTCTCTCCGTAACCCCGGAATATCTAAAGCAGATTGGAATGATCGACACGGTTCCGCCGGCGTCTGGCGACATAGATTATTTGTTGCAGCAAGCGCTCGAGAAAGTGGCGTTCCTGCCGTTCGGATTGCTGGTGGACAAGTGGCGCTGGGAAGTGTTTTCCGGCGCGATAAAACCAGAGCAGTACAACAAGGCCTGGTGGGACTTGCGGCTAAAATATCAAGGCATCGTCCCGCCGGTGGCGCGCACGGAAGCCGACTTCGATCCTGGCGCGAAGGCCCACGTGCCGCAAAATGTTCCCTATGCGCGATATTTCCTGGCGCGAATTTTGCAGTATCAGTTTCAGCGCGCGTTGTGCAAGGAAATTGGCTACACCGGCCCGCTGCATCGCTGCTCGATTTACGGAAACAAAGCGGCCGGCACGAAATTGAACAGCATGCTCGCGCTAGGCTCGAGCAAACCGTGGCCGGAAGCTTTGGCAACGCTAACCGGGGAAACCAAGATGGACGCTTCGGCGCTGGCAGACTATTTCGCGCCGTTGAAAGTGTGGTTGGACCAGCAGAACGCGGCGAATCATTACCCAGTTGGTTGGTAACCTCGGCGCGCGTAGTATGCGGTTTCGATCGATGACTGGGTGACTACAAGCCCCCCGTTTCGGCTCCTTTGGCATCGTAGAAAACCAGTCGATAGGTTATCCCCCGGCGTTTTTCTTCGTCAGGTATCTCGTGGTTGTATGGTCCCGTTCGCCGAATTGAGTAGACCCGGTACTCTATATGACTGTGTGCTTCATCAGCGCCTCTTGTTCGAGGCCAACGGCTCTCGACTAGCAGGGTCCACACGTTTGCCTGATCGTTTTGGAATGTGAACGTCGTTGTGGCCGGCACCCCCTCCTTGCTATATCGCCTCTCTGTCAAACATCCAATCTGGCGCTGCTGCCAGTGCTGCCAGATGAAGTCGCGGATTTCCCCATTTTTCTCGTAAGATTTCCCTGTCTCGATATCGGGATTCGTAACGGTAAGGATGTTGCGTTCGGCTTTACAGTCCGCACCGACACCGGAAGTTTGGTGCGAAAGAAGAGTCGCGAACGTTGCACGTTCCGCCGGAAGGCCGCTGGACGCATGCAAAAGAAAAAGCAAGATACACTGCGTTCCCAATCGTTCGAATTGTAGATTGCGTTTTGATGGGCGGGGAAACACGAAGGCAGGATATCACTGGCGGACGTTAACATGTAGCGGGCCTACGACGCTCGTTGTGTCCGTGGATTCACGGTAGGGCACAGGCTCGAGTGGTCCCGCTTCTCTTACCCCAGCTAACGTGGTGGAATTGGGATGGTTCGTCGTGTGCTCGTTCAGCCAGCAACGGGGTGTGCGCGATGGCCCTTCGCATGGCAACGACTAATTTTCTATGAACGTCCTGAATTATTTGCTCGAACAGACCGCGGTCTACAGCTTGTGGCAAGCGCCGTTCGCCACCGCCAAGCTGGCGCCTTTGCTCGCACATAACAATATCGCGCGAGCGCGACGCGTGTTGGATGTAGGTTGTGGACCCGGAACAAATACCTCCTTATTCGAGCAGGCCGAATATCTTGGTGTGGACATCAATCCAAAATATATCGCGCACGCGCGCGCAAAATACAAACGCCCGTTCGTAGTAGCGGACGTTAGCCTCTACGAAGAATCGCCAGCCAGCGGATACGATTTTATTTTGGTCAACAGTTTCTTGCATCATCTTGATACGCCGGACAACGCCAAGATCTTGCAACGCCTGTCGGCTTGGTTGAGCAACGACGGGTACATCCATCTTCTGGAATTGGTGCTTCCCGGGGATCGCTCGTTCGCGCAGTTCATGGCGCGGGCGGACCGTGGCAAGTTTGTCCGTCCCATCACGGAATGGCGACAGATCTTTGAAGAGCATCTGGAGATCGCGGTTTTCGAGCCTTACCCCATGCGCGTATTTGGCACGACTCTCTGGAATATGGTGTATTGCAAAGCGCGGGCAAAACGATGAGCGCAGGATTTCGACTCTCCGTGGCCATCCCGCTGCACAACGAAGAAAGTGTGCTGCCAGAATTGCTGCGCCGCACGCTAGCGATGCTGGACGCCCTGGAAGGCGGTCCACACGAACTGCTCTTTGTGGATGACGGAAGCAGCGACCGCTCCGCTGTAATGGTGGAAGAAGCCGGCATGGCGGACGCGCGCATCGTCCTGGTGGAGCTGTCGCGAAATTTTGGCCACCAGGCGGCGCTCAGCGCGGCGCTGGATCACGTGACCGGTGACGCCGTGGTGGTCATGGACGGCGATTTGCAGGATGCGCCAGAGGTAATTCCGCAGCTCGTGGCGAAGTTTGCTGAGGGCTACGACGTGGTTTACGCGCAGCGGACGGGTCGCAAAGAATCCCTGCTGCTGCGCGGTTGTTATTTTGTTTTTTACCGCCTGATGGCGACGCTGTCCGATATCCGCATGCCACTCGATTCCGGTGATTTTGGAATAATGTCGCGCCGCGTGGTGGATGAACTGCGGCGCATGCCGGAACATCACCGCTATCTGCGTGGAATGCGCACTTGGGTGGGGTACCGGCAAACCGGAATGGTCGTGGAGCGCTCGGAACGCCACTCCGGAAAAAGTAAATATGGCTTCTTGCGTCTCCTGAAGCTGGCGGCGGATGGCCTGTTTGCGTTTTCGATTGTGCCGATTCGCGCCGCGGCCTTGTTGGGGTTTGCCGCGACCGCGATTTCCACGTTGTTCGGCATGTACGCAGTCATCGCCAAAGTAGTGATGCACCAGTCGCCGCAGGGTTTCACGGCGCTGCTCCTATTAATTACCTTTCTCTCCGGCGTGCTGCTGTTTTTTCTCGGCGTGATCGGCGAATACGTCGGCCGGATTTACGAAGAGTCGAAAGGCCGGCCGCTGTACATCGTCAGCCAAATCATCCGCAGTAAGGATCATCCGCTGAATCTTTCCACGCGCGCGTGGGCCCTTCGCGGAGAAGAAGAAGCCATGGCGCGGCGCGGCGAACCGCGGCGCTCATGATCAACGCCTGTAAATCACGCCAATGAATGAAATCGCGCAAATGCCCTCCGCGGCGACTCACTTCGATAATTCCCGCGAAAATCGCATCGAATACCTGTCGCCCGCCGCGAAAGTTAGCATGGCCGATCAGTGGTTTGAGATTGCCTCTACGGAGCATTTCTGGGTGCGGCGGCGATTTGAAGTGCTGCGCGGCTTGGCTGGCGGGTGGCTAGCCGAGGGTGGGGAACTGGCGGAGATCGGCTGCGGTCATGGACTGTTGCAGCGGCAAGTCGAAGATGCTTACAACCTCAGCGTGACAGGATTCGATTTGAACGACTTCGCTTTGCAGCGAAACGTGAGCCGGCGAAGCAAAGTGTGTTGCTACGACATTTTTCAACGTGATTCCGCGCTGCGCGGACGATTTAATGTGATTTTCCTGTTCGACGTCCTGGAGCACATCGCGGACGAGGATGGATTCCTGGCGGCTGTGCTTTATCACTTGGCTCCCGGCGGAAAAGTGGTAGTGAACGTGCCAGCGGGGCAGTGGGCGTACTCCGGCTACGACCGGGCCGCGGGCCACGTGCGGCGTTATTCATTCGAAACGCTAAAGGGCGCAATGGAGCGCAAGGGTCTGAAAGCACACGAATGGAGTTATTGGGGCTTGCCGTTGGTGCCGGTGTTGGCCTTGCGAAAGCTGTGGCTACTGGGCAAGAGCGATCAGCAGGAAATCATCAGCGCAGGATTCGATTCGCGCTCGCACACGGTCAACAAAATGATGGGAATCGTTTCGTCGCTGGAGCGCATTCCGCAGCATTTGTTGGGCAGCTCGCTGATGGTCGTATTTCAGGCAGGCACGTAAACGACAGCGCTGGTGTGCCAATCGATTACCGTTGTCGCAACGGACATTCGCAAACTTCAGTTGCATTGACCGATTGGATTCCGCCCCGCAGTATCAAGAATCAAGCCGAAATCAGCGAGTCTTGGATGGATACGAGAGTCACAATACCGTCGCAAAAGCGCCAGCTGCTGCTCGGCGTCCTTCTGTTGCTGAGCTTCGCGCTATACGCCAACGCAGCGCTAAACGGCTTCGTCTACGACGACCACACGCAAATCGAGCACAATCCCAACGTCCACAGCTTCGCTAACCTCGGAAAGATTTTCGGCAGCTCGATCGCATCTCAGCAAGGAAAGCAAGCGTGGTCCAGCGCATATCGTCCGCTGATAAATGTTAGCTTTTTGCTTTGCTACAAGCTTTTCGGCCTCTCTCCCTACGGATTTCACCTCATCAATATCTTCCTGAATTGCGCCGTGGTGATGCTTATCTTCGTTGTTACCTCGGAGCTTTTTTCTAATGAATGGCTGGCGCTGCTCGCCGCCGCCGCTTTCGCCCTGCATCCCGTTCATACCGAACCCGTTGCATGGATCGATGGAGTGTCCGATCCCGCATTCTCGGTCTTCTACCTGTTGGCATTTTGGCTTTATCTGCGGCAAAGCTGGGATCGCGCGCATCTCGCCTGGGTTCGCGCCGGAATGCTCGCCAGCTTCGCCCTCGCGCTGTTTTCCAAAGAAACGGCCATGACGTTTCCCGTTCTCGTCACCGTTTATGAGCATTTCTTCCGCTCCGACCGCCTCACAACGAGCTGGACACAAAAACTATCTCGTTACGGCTGGATTTGGGTCACCCATGCCATCTACCTGGCGGTGCGCGCGAACGCCGTCGGAGTGCTGGCACCGCCTCCCATGCATCCGGATATTAACTTGCGCGAAGCTCTTTTCAGCGCACTGGCATTGATTGGCCAGTATGCACAAACGCTGCTTTGGCCCGTGCCGCTCGTCGCCTTCTGTCCTTTCCAGAAGAGCGTGTCGTTAGCCGATCCGCAAGTACTATTCGGAATCGCGGTCGTCGCCGCGGTTAGCGTCCTGTTTGTTCTGTTCTGGAAGCAGGCCAGACTCTACTCGTTCGCGTTGTTCTGGATGGGGCTCACGATTGCCCCGGCCCTCAATGCCCGCTGGATGGCGGCGAACGTCTTTGCGGATCGCTACCTGTACTTGCCTTCCGTGGCTTTTTCGTGGCTGCTCGCTGGCGGCATTTTATGGTGCTGGCACCGAGCCGTCCCGCGGACGAACATCCTCAAGTGGGGGCTCGCAGCCGGCTGCACGCTTGTCGCTGTCGCAGCGTCCGCTGAAATCGTAGCGCGCAATCGCGATTGGCGAAGCGACCAAACCCTCATCGTCGCCAGCCTTAAGAGCAGGCCGGACTCGCCCAATATGCTATCCGACCTTGGAAAGATGGAGTGGGCTGCCGGAAATCTCGAAGAGGCGGAGCGTAATTGGCAACTCGCTTTAGGTTACAAGCCCGATACCGTCGAGGTCCTCGCCAACCTGGGCATGGCCAGGTTGGAACAGCAGCGATACGATGAATCGATCGCCTATCTGCAGCGCGCGATGGAGCTCAAACCTCGTTTCTCCGCGCCGCACTCTTATCTCGCTCGCGTTTATCTTGCCCAGGGTAAAAATGCCGAGGCGGTAACTGAATTCCAGCGCGCCATTGATCTCTACCCAATCAATGCCGACGCCCGAAAGGGTCTGGGGCAGATCTATTTGAATGCGGGCCGCTTGCCGGAAGCGGAGGAGCAATTTCTGGCCTTGGTGGAAGCCGCGCCCGATTTTGAGACCTGGCGGGGACTCGGCGAGATTTACGACCGCGAGAACGCGCCAGACAAGGCCGAGAACGCCTGGCGGCAGGCACTGACGTTCGAGCCTTTTGATCCTCGCGCACACCTTTCTCTGGCCCGCATCTATCTCGCGAAGGGGCAGCGCGCCGAGGCGCAAAAAGAGTTTGCGGCCTGCTTGCTCATGGAGCCGACCAATGCGGAGGCTATCGCTGGCCGCCACACACTAGAATGAATCCGCCGACCTACACTCTTCCGGCGCCCATCCTCCCCGCTAGCGTTCCTGCCGTTCCGCCAACGGCGGTGCAGGCTGGTCAGGAAAACTCGAATCTGGACTTTCTGCGCGCCTTTGCTGTGCTCCTTGTGCTGTTCGGGCACCTTACTTGTTTTCACGGCCTGCTGGTCCTTGGTCCGCTGAATTTGCTTCTGATGGGTGCTTTGGGCGTCCTGCTGTTCTTCGTCCACACTTGCTTGGTCTTGATGCTTTCTTTGGAACGGCAATGGAAGAGCCTGTTTCCCGTTTCCACAGACAAGCGCGGGAGCAAAGGAATTTTTTTCGTGGAGTTTATGATTCGCCGGCTATTTCGCATCTATCCGCTGAGCATCACCATCGTCGTTTTGATCGTCGCGTTTCATCTGCCGCAAGCGTCTGTCGAGCCAGGGCGCTTTTTTGGCGTCCGGCCCGACGGTGGAGACATCATCGCCAATCTGTTCTTGGTGCAAAACCTCACGCATCGCGTTCCGCTGCTTGGCCCGATGTGGAGCCTGCCGTACGAACTGCAGATGTATCTATTTCTGCCGTGGCTATTCCTTCTGCTAAGTCCTAGCCGTTCCATCTGGCGCGTTGCACTGGTATGGGCGCTATCGATCGGCGTTGCCTTCGCGGTATTGCGTTACCAGCCCAATCCCAGCCTCCTCCTTTTTGTCCCCTGTTTCTTGCCTGGCGTGATCGCCTACCAGCTTCAGCGATCGGTGCGTCCCCGCATGCCCAGTTTTCTATGGCCGCCCGTCGTGGTAATCCTGGCCGCGTTTTTTCTTGTCGGAGGGCCAGGTGAACATTGGATCAAGAAATGGATGACCTGCCTTTTCCTGGGCCTCGCGTTGCCGATGTTCTCTCCTATCTCCTCGCGATGGCTCGTCGCGCTATCTCATTGGATAGCGAAATACTCGTACGGCATATACCTCACTCACTTTTTCTCCATTTGGTTTGCTTTCGAACGTCTTGGACATTTGTCTGAGTCGCACAAAATCGCTGTCTTCCTAGCGCTCGCCGTGGCGCTACCGGTCTTCTTCTATCACCTCGTGGAAAAACCCCTGATCGAATTGGGAAAAAACGTCGCGGACCGTTACGTCGCACTCGCTTAGCTGGTTAAATTTAACAATCTGGTTCACCGCGATGGGAAGGCGATTTTACATATACCTTCGCCGCCTTGATCAGACATTAACTGTGCCGTGGAAAATAAGATAGTGAACTGTTTATTGCGGTCCCTCAGTTGATCGGTGGGAGACTTCGGGTCATTGCAATTGCTTCAGACCGGAACCGCCGGGTTTTACCGTTGCGGATGGAAATAGCCGGCCATCAGCTGCCTTGACCAGCTGGGCTGCTCGATTTCTTCGCGCGGTGCAAATTCCTCAATGTACGGCTTGATGTCGACGACCGGGGTTCCATCGATGGCGTCGAGTTCGCGGACTTCGATCTGCAGGCCGTTTATGCTTTCGATTTTGCAGAGGCTCACCCCGAGGCGATTGGGGCGGTCCTTAGCGCGTTGCGCAAAGATGCCAACTTTCGGCCAGTCGGTGTTGCCTCTGGGATGGCGTGAACCGCGATAAACGGAGTCCGGGTCGACCAGGTGGAAGAGAAACACAATTTCGAGGTGAGAGAATTCACTTAATCCTTGCGTGCATTCCGAAGTGAAGGTTTCCGGGTCCAGGTCGATGCGCGAAACGATGTTGGCCCAGCAATCGTCCTGCGGAGATTTTATCGGCGAGCGGACAATGCCGATGGGGCGAACGGAAAATGCCTTTTGATTTTGTGCGGCGGCGGGTGGTTGTGCTTGGCTTTGCTGGTCCGGCATGGCCGGAGTATAGCATCGGCAGATTTGTGTTTTCGAGCGCGCGGGAATGCGCCGGAACAGAGAGTCGCAAGCAGTTGTATCGGATTTGTAACGTCGACGGGTGTCGGGCAGAACAACGTGCGCCGCAACGCGAGGCAACGAAAACGACCCGGCGAACGTCCATATGGTAACGGGGTGCATGATTTTTGTTAGTACGGTGGGTCGGCGAGCGTAACTCTCGGACGCTACGTCTAACTCAGCAGTGCGTGAGTTCACGCTGGATGTTTGTCCTGAAGATATCCAAGGATAAATACGCCGCGAACTCAACGAATATGGGTGTGCCTGGAAGATGTCCCTATGCTCGATGTAAGTGTCCTTTCGGAGATCGATCTTTTTAAGCAGTTGCCTGATTCCTGCCTGGACGCGCTGGAAAAAGATAGCAACGTATTGGAGTGCAGCGCCGGGCATCTGTTTTTTCAGCCGGAGGAAACGGGCAGAGTGCTGTTCGTTTTGGAAAAGGGCGCGGTGCACACATTCCGCACGATTGGCGATAGAAAAATAACCCTCCGAGTGCTTGCCCCACCCGCTATATTCGGCGTTCTGGGATGTTTTGGGCGGGGAAAGTATTATTCCTCGGCCGAAGCTGTTGAGGCGTCGCGCGTGCGCATGATTTCGCGGGACAGTATCGAAGCGTTGCTGGAATGCGCTCCCCAGCTGACGCACAAGCTGCTGGACCTGATCAGCGAACGATACCTCTACATCCTGCAGAAAATGGAAATTTTCGCGCGCAAAGGGCTGATTCCTCGGCTGGCAACATTGCTGTTAGAGCACGCCGACAACGACGTGGTGGCTGGCATGACCCACAAGGAACTGGCCGACAGCCTTGGACTCCATAGGGAATCCATCACCGCGACGCTGGGCGAATTGCGCCGAGCTGGCATTATCAAGATCGAGCGACGTACGATAAGAATCCTGCAGCGCGAACGGCTTGAGCGTGCGGCACAGGAATAAAGCTTCGTGCACAGCGCGTCAAAGTTTTGTAATAAGTTTTACATTCCCCCGCTGAACTTTTGTAATGATTCTTACATTTCAATTGAGTAACCGGCCTCAAGTAAGTCTCGTCTAACCTCAAAACAGACATTGGTTTTGGTGCGTGCAAGTTCGTGGATGGCTTGCAAGCTAAGTGCGTCGCGGCACTTGGTTATGCGGAACCTTGCGTCAAGCGGGCCGACTGAAACGGCTATTTATTGGTGCGTTCTTCGAGGAATTCACATAAAGGGGAAATAATCGATGTGGAAGTCCACTGTAAGACTACTAGTTACAGTTGCCATCGCTTGCTTGTTTGCGATCGCAACTTTTGCGGATATCACCGGGGACATTCAAGGCACCGTGGTGGATGCCGCCGGGGCTGGCATACCTCAGGCTAAAATCACAGTAAAGAATATAGCAACCGGCACGATTAGAACCGTGCTAGCGAACGACGCCGGCGAATTTACGTCTTCGCAAATGGACATTGGAAGCTATCAAGTTACCATCGAAAAGGATGGCTTTAAGACCTTCACGCAAGCCGTGGTGGTGCGGAACGGTGAAAAGACCCGCATCGAAGCGCAGATGCAAATTGGCAACGTAAGCGAGACGGTAACCGTGGAATCGAGCGCACTTCCGACCATGGATGTTTCCACCGCGCAAGTGAGCGATTCCCTCAATGCGGAAGAAGTTTTAGCGCTTCCGAATCAGGCCCGCGACCCCGTGGTTTTTGCCACGTTATCGCCGGGGACGGTTCCGGTGTCGGTCAACAATCCCTTTCTTGGCGCAGGAAGCTTTAACTCCAACGGATCGCGCGGCCGATCGAACAACATTACGCTGGACGGAGTCACGGCCACCGACATCTCGGTAACGGGTGAATCCGGCGCGGCCTTTGTGCAGGACAGCGTTGCGGAAGTAAAAGTTATCACCAACAATTTCGACGCGGAGTTCGGCCGCAATTCCGGCTCGCAGGTGCAGATCCTGACCAAGAGCGGAAGCAACTCCTATCACGGCGAAGCGTATGACTACTTCCAGAACAGCGGCTTGGGAGACGCGCGCGGTTACTTCACGCCTGCTGGCGGACCGGTGGCGAAGGTGGTGCAAAATCAGGGCGGAGGAAATTTCGGCGGCCCGATCATCAAGGACAAAACATTTTTCTACGGCTCGGGGGAAGTTGAACGAACCGCTGGCTCGGGAGCGACGGTCATCGCCAACGTTTTAACGCCCGCGCAGGTAGCAGGCATTACCGATCCCACGTCGAAGGCGTTATTTAATTCCAATGGCGCATTCACATCGCCTACCGGCAGCTTGCCAGAGTCGTCCGCCAACACCTTGAGCGGAAATATTTGGGAAGTCCGCGTCGACCAGATCTTGCGCGGCGGCAAAGACACGCTGTTCGTCAAATACGGGCAAGCACCGTCGGTGCAGGTGAGTCCCAGTCTAACGTTTATTTTCTCCAATCTTCCGGGGTTTGGCGCTTCCGTAACCTCGGAGCCCCGCGACGTCACCGTTGGCTACACATCGGTATTTACCACCAACTTGGTCAACTCCTTCCATTTCGGCTTCGGGCGGTCCAATCCAGACTTTCCGATAAATTCTCCGTTCCCCACTGGCCCGGAAGTTTTTTTTGGCGATGGCACGTCTTCCTTTGGCACTACCATCATTCTTCCGCAGGGGCGCACGCAAAACACGTTTCAGTACTTGGACGTAGTGTCCTGGACCAAGGGAAAGCACACGTTTAAGTTTGGCGGCGAAATTGACCGTTACCAGGCGCCGAGCACGTTCGAGAACAACGCCTTCGGAAGCATTTCCTATGCGAACATCGCGGCTTTTCAGGCTGGAACGCCGACTTCTTTCACGCAGATACTGGGTTCCACCGATCGGCATAACTTCTCACTCGACGCGTTCGGATTCGTGCAAGACGACTATCGCGTGACCCGGGCGCTGACCCTCAATCTCGGATTCCGCTTTGAGACTTCCGGCGGCGTATCGGAAGGCGCTAATCTGCTCTCCAACCTTGACCCGAACAATCACACGCCCATCGGCCTCCTCGGAGTTGGTGCGCTTGGCGGCGTCGATCTGGGAGGCACAGCGTTCAACCGCAACTATAATCCCGCGCCGAGGCTCGGCTTCGCCTGGAACCCCGGCAACGGCAAGATTGTTTTCCGCGGCGGTTACGGCATCGCTTACGATTTCATCTACCTGAATCCCATCACCAACCTGCGGTTCGCGCCGCCATTTACGAGTGCGATTTCCGTAGGGGCAAACTCGTTTATCAATGGCAATACGCTGGCAAATTTGATTGCCGGTACCGCGCCCATCCAACAGGCGGCCCTGGCCGGTTTGGGTACGTTTTCGCCAACCGTGGCGGATTTCGGAGGTTTTGATCCAGTGGACCAAAACCTCAAAAACCCTCGCAACCAACAATGGGACTTTGGCGTGGAGTACCAGCTTCCACACGATCTAGTTTTGAAAGTTACCTACGTCGGTAGCCACAGCGATCGTCTGCAGGTGAGCGAGCCGATTAACTTGGTGAACCCGGCGAACATCCCCGCCGCGCCAACCAGTTTTGCGGATCAGACTGCGCGACAGCAGCAGTTCATCAATACTTCGCTGAGCGAAGTCGGCGGCAATGGCATCACTCCAAATGGCCTGAACAACCTGATCGATCCGCGATTTGATGCCGTCACCCAAGTGCAGAGCACCGGGACCTCCACTTACAACTCGCTGCAGGTGGAGGGTATCCGCCGGTTCAAGAACGGACTTACGTTCCAGGCGAACTACACCTTGGCGCACACCATCGATGACATTTCCGATGCTTTGGGAGTGTTGATCAACGACAGCGCGCTGCCGCTGGATGCCGCGCAACCCATATCCTTCCAGCGTGCTAATTCCGAGTTCGATATCCGGAATCGCTTCGTGTTGAGCTACACGTATGAGATTCCGTTTGCGAAAGGTTTCCACGGCTGGAAGAAATATGTGCTCGATGGCTGGAGCCAAAGCGGCATTTTCACGACGCAATCGGGGCTGCCTGCTTCCATTCTGGCTGCACCTGTTACCTTGTGCAATTTGCCGGGAGGCGTACCGCTCGCTAGTTGCCCGGCGGCGGATCAGGTTTCGATCAACGATCTGCTGCTGAACGGAACCAACAACGGCGGCAACGTCACCAATACTTTGGTGAACGGCACCGCCACGATGCTGCATCCTGTGCCGTTTTCCACGGCGTTTGCCGAGCCGACCAGCTTTCCTGTGTCCGAGCCCTTGCTGGAACAAAACGGAACGAGCGGACGCAATCAGTTGCGGCTGGCCGGATTTACGGACCTCGACTCCGAATTCAGCAAGACCTTCCATTTCACGGAAAGCAAGTATTTCCAGTTGCGCTGGGAAGCGTTCAACATTCTCAACCACCCGAATTTCGCGGGTTACATCAACCAGTTCGGGAGTCCGCAATTCAACACCTACACCAGCACGGCGAACAATGCGCGTGCGTTCCAGCTGAGCGGCCGGTTCATTTTCTAGGCTGAGCCGTTCGGCTGCCGCAGGCAGAGGCAGAGTGGAAGGGGCGTTCTGGAAGTTCAGAGCGCCCCTTTTGTTTTTGTTCGAAGGCGCCGACGTTTGTTCAACGGAATTTTGATCAGAGTTACCAGCTCGACCCCACCCCCGGGGGGGGCAACTTGAAAGAGTAAGATTCCATTGGGTTTAGGGGTGATGCGTGCGAAAGAGTAAGATTCTGTTGGGGTTACGGTGATTCGTGCGAAAGAGAGAGATTCTGTTGGGTTTAGAGAGGCCCTAGAAATTTGGTCAGCGACGGCGTCAAGGGCGGCCAGAATGATACGCGGTTTTGATGACGCTACCGCTAGCGTCCAAGCGATAAGCCAATTCTCTAAATCGTTGTAGCTCGCCGTACCCCGGCCCCTTCAATGCGCCTTGCTGTGCGTAGAATTCCAAATTCCTGACATCAATGCCTCTAGTTTTTAACTCTTGAATAATCCTGATGGTCTTTTCTTTCAAACCGCTGCTGATGTACATCCCCGCGGTGTCGTCGTCGAACTTGATTAACGCAGGAATTGTGCCTCGTGCGTCTCTGGTCATGTCAATTCCGGCCCGGTCAAGATTTCTTTGCGTTTCAAATGCTTCTGTCTCGTTTGCAATACGCAAGATCCTTCTACGAAGAGAATTGCTGGATTCTGTCGTTGTTACAGGCTGCGTCGTCGCTATAGGGTGTATCGCTGCTACAGGGTGCGTCGCTGTATTCTTTGCTGCTTCCGCAAGTCGATTCTTTAGTTCAGATATCTCGTTTTGCTGTGAAGTGTTTGCGAGAACGAGTTGTTGATGGTCGTTGTAGATGGTGAGTACGATGCTGCAAAGATAGAGGAAACACGAACCCCCCACTAGCACCGCGAGACCAATGAAAAGGTCCGCCTTCGACTGGCTCTTCTTGGAGCTTCGCCCGTGCAAATACATGAACAATAGAGTCAAAAAGAAAACTCCTACGGCCATGAAAACCGGCACCCAATTGCTTGACATAATCGGCGGCATTTCTAAAAAAGCCTGCTTCAGTAGGCGGTAAATGTGTGGAATCACTAAGCCCTCTCTTCGAGGACGCTCCTGCTCATCGCCTTCACAAGAGCGTCGGTGAAATTAAATGAGCGCGGATTCGAGGTCCGCGCTTTCGGAGAGAGAGGGGCTTCTAGGCTACGAAGAGATATTTTGGATTTCTTGGCGGCAAGCGGTGAATACGGGAAATCCTGTAGGCGCCGGGTTGAGGAGACCCGCATGCCACAATTTCGCGATGCCCCGCACCACTCACCGGCTTTGTAAATGCTCGCACATTAAGTGCATAGACCGAAGGATATGGAGGTGCGGATTGCGGTGCCGTTTGCGGGGAAGGAGAGCGGGTGGCGCCGATGTTTGTGGGGACGAGGATTGCGGATGTGCGGGAGGAGAGTAGCGGGGTGTGGAGGTGTGGGGTGGAGTTTTCGCGCCGGTGAAGGCGGCTGCGCGTGGCAGGTATTATCGAAGACGGATTCGGAAAAGCCGCGAGCCGACTTAGCGATAGAAACGGAGCCGTACTGGGAGTAAGATAAAGAGCAGAACGATATGCAAACCATCATCGATGGACGATTTGCCACGCCGGAAGAAACAGCTGAGACGCTGGGTGTGCCGCGTTCTCGTTTGAAGAAGCTGCTGACTATTACGCGTTCAATCCTGAACGGCGACGGTGCGCCGGGAGCGAACGGCCATACCGCAAAGCGCAGAAACAAATCGTATAAGGTGCAGTTGAACTTCGAGAAGCAATCCGGAGCCGCCAAGAAATCCCCGTCGCGCAAGAGGCACGCTCGTGGCAAGCTCGCCAAAGCCAGCCGATAGAGTTTTCCTGAACATACCGTACGACGAGAAGTTTGAGAGCCTCTTCCTGGCATTTATCAGCGGCATTTGTGCGTTTGGATTTGTGCCGCGCGCCACGCTGGAGATTGCCACCAGCTCGCGACGGCTAGACCGCATTCTTGATTTAATCCACGAATGCCGGTATTCCATCCACGATCTCTCCAGAGTCGAACTGGACGGCAAGTCGCCACGCACGCCCAGATTCAACATGCCATTTGAGCTGGGGCTTTCCGTGGCACACGAGAAGAGCAGGCCCGGCAAGAATCACCGGTGGTTCGTGTGTGAATCGAGAAGATTCAGGCTCGCGAAATCTCTTAGCGACTTGAACGGGACGGATCCATTCATTCATGACGGAACGGTCGCGGGCCTGTTTCGGGAGCTGTGCAGCATGTTTCGCAGGCCCGGCAGACAACCTACCGTGCAGCAGATGTGGCGAATCTATCGGAAATTGCGCAAAGCGCTCCCGCCGGTGCTGGCACAGGCGGGGAGCGATTCGCTGTTCACCGCACGAGTGTTCGGAGATGTAAGCGCCATGGCTGCGGATTTTGCGAATAAAATCGTGTCTTAACGATTGGTGCGCTAGTTTTTGGTGTGGGTGGCGGCTTCCTCGATTAGGGCGGCGGCTTCTTTGGCGTGGGAGATGTAGACGCAGTGGCTGGCGCCGGGGGCTTCTACTTTGTGACTGCCGGCGCGGGTGGCGTACCAGCGTTCGAGGTCGGGATTGATGGTGCGGTCGGAGCCGGCGACGAGCATCCAGCTGGGCTTGGTGCGCCAGGCGGCGACGGTAATGGGTGCGGAAAAATTGTCGCCGAGGTTGAAGACCTGGGAGCGGGCCATGAAGACGGCTTGCTCGGCGGGAAGGTCGGCGGCGAAATATTCGTGGAACTGCGCGGGATCGATGTAGGTGAAGCCGTCGGGAGTTTTCTTGATGGCGCCGGATTTGGCGAGATCGCTGGGGAAGCGCTTGCCGTCGGCGGATTCGGTTTCGCCGGCGTCTGGCATGTGCGCGGCGATGTAGACGAGTCCGACCACCGAAGGGTGGATGCCGGCTTCAGTGATTACGGCGCCGCCATAGCTGTGGGCGACGAGGATGGTGGGTCCGTCCTGGAGGTCCAGGATGCGCTTGGTCGCGGCGACGTCATCTTTGAAGGTGGTTTCGGGTTCCTGGACCATGGTGACGTTGTAGCCGTCTTTGGTGAGGATGTCGTAGACGGCGCGCCAGCCGGAGGCGTCGGCCCAAGCGCCGTGAACCAGAACGATATTTTTAACGCGGGACGGTTCCTTTTGCGCCGATGAGAGTACGCCGCTGGCCAGCAGCAATAGTGGAACGAAAAGAAGCTGAGGGATGATTCGTAATACGCGCATCACTTTCTCTCCTACCGGTTCAACAGAAATTTATGGTGGTTGCGAAACCACGGTTAGTAGATGTTTTTCCGCAAAGGCGGGATATAAATTTCTGGGTGCGTGCGGAAGTTTAATTCGATGGGCTACTGCGGGGTCCAGTGGACGGTAGAGCGGAAAAGGCCGTCAACGAAACCGATTTGATAGACGAGGAAGAGGCCGAAAGCGGTGCTGACGACCCCGGAGATTGGAGAGAGGTAGCGGCCGGCGGTTTCGAAATGTTTGCCGGTGATGGCGACGGGGATGGCCATGGCAGAGGTCATGAGCATCATGCCGAGGACGGTGCCGAAGCCGAAGACTAGGAGGTAGGCGATGGCCCAGAGCGGGCTGCGGATGGTGGAGAGCACCAATAGGGCTACGGCTGCGGAGCCGGCCAGGCCGTGGACTAGTCCGATGACTAGGGGGCGGAAGATTTGGTAGCGGCCGTAGCGCTTCATTAGTTTGTTTAGGCGTCCGTCGAGCGGGCTGTCTTGAGGCGTTGCGGAGGCGGTTGCGGAATTGGCGGGAGCTGACATGTCGTGCGCGGTGTTGCGATTGGCTGGGGCGAAGCGATTGTTGAGCCAGCGGAGCGCGCCGGTGAGGTTTAGAACGCCGAGGAGGATGAGCATCAGGGCTACTGAGAACTCCATCGAGAGGCCGACTCTGGGCGGAATTACCAAGCCGAAAAGGATGATGCCGGATCCGACGAGGAAGATGGTTAGCGTGTGGCCGACGCCCCAGAGCATGCCGATTAGCGCGCCCTGGCTGATGGAACGTTCGCGGCTGGCGATGGTGGAGACGGCGACGACGTGGTCGGGATCGGTGGAGTGGCGCATGCCGAGGAATAGGCCTAGTAGGACGATGCCGACGAAGGATGGGAGCTTGGCTTGGGCGAGGAAGTCGGAGCCAAGGCCGGTGGTTAAGAAGGCGCGGACGGCGATGGCCAGGCCGAGGAGCATCATGCAAGTGGCGGAGGCGACCGGGAGCCAGCGCTTGACGAGGGGCCCGTCGCTCTTCCAGCGGGCGAGGAATTGGCTGGCGTAGACCATCGAGAGGCCGATGGAGATTAAAACGGCGGCGAGGCCGAGGCTGAAGGCTACGATCAGGAAGAGTCCGAGGGCGACGCGGTGCAGGGAGAGGGCGCCGAGGAGGACTACTAGCGCTGCGGGACATGGGACTATGCCACCGGTTATTCCTAGGGTGAATAACTGAGTGAGAGAGACGTTTTTTTTCGCTGGCACGGATGCGGGTTCTGCGTCTCTCGGTTCGCGCTGGGGATCATTTTGCGCCGCGGTGCTGAGGCTTCCCAGGGAAGAAAACCAATGGCTGTGATTGCTGCCGGGTTCGTGGGAGTGGTCGGCGGTCTCGCCGGTCCATGCGCGAATCATGAGATAGGCGGCGAGGACTGCGATGATGATTCCGGAGATCATGCCGAGCCAGGGATAGAGTTGTTCCGGAAGAATATATTTTGAGGCGTAGAGAGTGATGGCGCCGAGAAGATAGACACCGGCGGTGTGGGCGGCAGTGACGATGATGCCCAGGAAGACGGCGTGCTTGGCGGTGCCGCGCGAGCCCACGAGGTAGGCGGCCACGATGGTCTTGCCGTGGCCTGGCTCAAGGGCGTGCAGGGCGCCTAGCCCAGCGGCGATTAAGGCTGCGGTGAAAAGGAACCAGAAACTTAGATTGGGGGCGGAGACTAGTTCGGTGAACTTGTTGCGTGGAGTGGCTTGCTGATTGGCCTGCAAGGCTGGTGGGGCGGTGGAAACGGCGGGGATATTCGGAGTTGGGGAGGTCGCTGCGGGCGGTGCGACGGCGACGGTGGTATTCGATTGTGCCAGCGTGGTGGGCGGAAGTTGCGCGCGTGACGATTTTGCAGAAGGAAGCGGTGGCGCGATGGCGGTTGTTTGCGCGGAGGACGGAATTGTGGTCGTGGCATGATTTTCGTTCACAACGGGCGCGGAGTTCTTTGCGCTTGCGAATGGTGCTACGAAGGTGAAGGTGGCGTCGAGATTCTGCGGCGGGCTGCTTAAGAGGTCGGTGGGATAGTTGGAGAGTTGCGCGCTGCGGTCGGTGGTGGGAGCGGAGCTGGCGGTTAGTGCAAGAGCTGGGTCGGCGGTGACGACGATTTCTTTCCAGCCGGCGTGGCCGGCGAAATTGCTGTCACGATACTGTGCTGTGTAGCTGGAGCCGGGAGAAAGACTCGCAAGCGTGGCGCGATAGACGAAACCGAGTTTCATGGTGGGCAAACCGCCAGCGCCGGCGGGGAAGATTATGTCTTGCGAGATTAGCTGCAATGGGAGGGGCTGGCCGTTTATTTCGAGAGTGAGGCCGGCGGCCAGCAGATCTGCTTTTTGGGCGAGATAGGGCGGGAGAGTTGGATCGCCTTCTTTGGGGACAATGCCGGTGGCCTGCATCTCCTGGTAAGTGGGAATTTCTGCGATGTCGATGATGTAGCGCAGTTCGACGAAACCTGGCGTTACGCGAAGGCCTGCGTAGTGGCTGATGCTGAAATTGCCCATGGGATGGGCGTCCATGGCCAAGGGATTGGCGAGCGAAGAACACAACAGCAGCACCGCGAATAGGAGGCGCGTTAGTTTATGGTTGCGCAATTTTTTACTGGTGCGCATTGGGTGCCCTTGGAGCGCCGTGTTGACCTACCGTGGCGACGGAGGCGTTTGATTGCGCCTGGAGTGTAGCTCGCGCAACGTCCGCATAGAATACATGGAACTGCGGATTAAGTGCGATGGCGCGGCCCAGATAGGCGTTGGATTTTCCGTTTTCGCCTAAACGTTGGTAGATCATGCCGGCGTGAAATAAAAGGAGCGCGTCTTTCGTTTCGAGGCGCAGCGCTTCCTTGATGGCTGCGGCGGCCTGCTCGGGCTGAGAATTTTTATAGAGCGCCCAGGCGAGTGCGTCCCAGGTGTAGACGTCGTGGCGAATGTCGAACTCTTTGCGGGCTAGGTCGAGAGATTGTTGCAGATGGATGTCGTGGTCGGCGTAGAAGACAGCTAGCTCGCGGTTGTAGACGGTTTGATTGAACGCGTTTAGCTTGGCGATGAACTCTACTAGGTCGTATTGCTTCTGCGCGGCGGAGAGGTTTCCGGCTTTGGTTTGGACGTCGCCGAGAGCGGCGGCGTAAGCGGGGAGCGGAATCACGCTGATGGCTCGTTCGTATAACGCGATGGCCTCGGTGAGATGGCCTTCGGCGATGGCCACCTTAGCCAGCGCCGCTAGTGCACGGTGATAGTCGGGATAGGTCTTGAGGGCGTCGTTGTAAGCGGCCTTGGCGTCGGCGAAGTCTCCGGCTTGAAAATAATAATCGCCGAGCGTGAATTGACTCCAGGCGATGCTTTCCGTGGCCATGCGCGAGGCGACGGAGATATCGACGGCGCGGCGCATGTGAGCGATGGCGGACTGGGTGTTGCCGGTGAGGAAGCTTTGGACGGAGGCGCGACTTTGTTCGAGGTATTGCACACCACTGTCGGCGGATTGCGCGTCGCCGACAGTTTGCAGCTGGCGGTAGGCGGCCCAGGCTTGGTCGTACTCGCCCATTTCGCTGCGCGCATCGCCCAGCAGGGCGTAGGGAGTGACGTCGCTGGGATTCAGCGCGATGGCTTTTTGCACCAGCGCGAGCGTCTCACCGAATCGATGTTCGGCGTAGCAGACGGTGGCGAGATGCTTGGTGGCGGGAGCGGCTGCGGGGTGCGTGGATTCTAAATCGAGAGACTTCTCCAGAGTTTTGGCGGCGAGATTGTAATAGGTGACGTCGCCGGTTTCGCGGGCCTTCTGGATGTAGGCAACGCCGAGCCGATCGTAATTAAAAAAGTCGTCCGGGTCCTGCGAAACTTTCCACTGGAAAAATTTAATTTGATTGTCGGTCTCGTGCTGTTGCGCTTGCGCGGGGTACGCTGCAATCGACAAGAGGAAAATCACTGCTGCGACCGTGGCGATGATTTCTTTAGAGATACTCTTCGGCATCTTTCTTCTTTCCAGGCCCTGGAACCAAATGATCTTGAAACTAAGGAGGAAGGCCCGCGGGATGAAGCGCGGGCCTTGCCATCCTAGGAAGTTACTGCTGCACTTTTACTGCTGAACCTACTGCTGCACCGGGAAGTTAATGGTACCCGTTTCCCCGGGGAGCGGGTGCGGCGCGGCCAGGAAGGGGAACTGCGTCAGGAGTGGCAGGTCGTTTCCACCGTAGGGAGCGACGTTGCCGGAGACATTTCCGACCTGGGCATCCGTTTTGATCCAGACCGTGCCATCGAGCACGGCCAGGACGCGACGGTCGGTGGCGAAGGTTAGAGCGCCGGGACGCGGTGCTCCGCTGCCCGGTACGCCAAGACCCTGCGGGAAGTTTACGTCGGCAAGCTGCCGCGCAAACTGCAGGAGGATGTCGGTGACGTTATCGGCAGGGCGCCGGCCATTCTGGAGGCCGAAAGCGCCCAGGCCGAGTTGTGGATCACCGTTGCCCCCTACGGCGGCTGCGCCAGGGAGGACGCCTGAGGGAAGAAGGTTGAGATCTAACCGCAGGACGTCCGGCAGCAGCGCGACGCGGAGGAGATTCTTGTTCGTGTTATTGAATGTTCCAGGCAAAAGTAATGGAGCGCCGTGGCCGGCGCCAGGGTGCGTAGCACTGGCGTCCGTGAAGCCGAGAGCGGTGAGCAGCCCAGCACGGCCGGCGATGGTGTTACCGGTGCCGTCGTTGTCGGTGGTGGTTAAGGCGTCGGGAACCAGGGAAGAAAAATTCTGGACGTCGTCTT
This sequence comes from uncultured Acidobacteriota bacterium, assembly GCA_963838265.1. GTDB lineage: Bacteria > Acidobacteriota > Terriglobia > Acidiferrales > UBA7541 > Acidiferrum. The sequence goes on along the minus strand of CAWIQN010000007.1, from coordinate 469,211 downwards.
CAGGTTTGGTTTCGTTGAAGGCGTCGCGCATGGTGGAAGGCACAAAGATGGTCTTGAAGAGCTGCTGCCCGACACGCTGAAATTGCACGAAAGTATGCTCAAAGTGGCCGAAGTCGACATCGACACGCCTTGCTTCCATGCTGGTGGTGGCCCAAATGCCGACCAGGCCCTTGGTGCCGAGGAAACCGGGGCCGGCGACGGCGCTCTTGGGAAGTTCAATGGCGATCGAAGTGACATTGAAGCCACCAAAGCCGTCAACGCCGCTGGTCAGATCGGAGCGCACCGCTCTGCCGCGGAGGGCGCCGAGCGCGAAACCAGGGAAGTCGCGGAAGACGTCTTGATTGTTGGCGAGGATGCGGTTGAGCTGGCCAACGTCGGTGACGAAAGGATCGTCGCGCAAGCCGGTGAAGACTTGCATGCCGCCTTCGGAGAGAGTGGTACCGGTGCAGCCAGTCACGGTGGGCTTGCCTTCCAGCACTACGTTTCTAGTACCGGTAATGATAGGACGCGCGGGCCCATAGACTTTGATGGTTTGCCCGGAAGCGCAAACGGTGGGAGCAACGTTTTCGAAGACCGCTTGAATGACCAAGTCCTCTGTGGCGTGCTGGTCGTGGGCGATCTTAAATTGATAGAGAAAATCGGTTGAGTAATGATAGCTAGGGGTTTCGGCAGGGATCGCAAAAGGATTGACGTTCATGATGAGAACGAGTTGGGAGGGCTCGTTCGGATCGAGGAATGCGAACATATCGGTGATGTCGCCCTCCCCGTTGGCATCGGCAGTGGGTGATTCTCGGTGGTCGGACGCGAGCGATTTTGCGGGTGAATAACAGAACGCGTACGCCAGAACGACGAGAACCACTAGCGCCAACGAGATAGGTCCCAAAGATTGCCAATGGGAATTGCCGCGAGTCTTGGTCTTCATGTGCAAACCTCTCCTTAACTTTAAATGTGTGACGGCGGGACGGTTTGGACCGGAACGCCACCCAGATACATCCCCCGGTGACTAGGAGATACGCTGGCATGCGCCAATTGGATGTTAACGATTGGTGACTTCTTCTAATGCGCGAAGGAAAGTGTCAAAACGCGAAGATATGCATTGCCGAAACGATCGGCAGCGATGCACTTTCCAAAGCGCCCCCAAGCGCCAACAAACGGAATCGGCCAAGCTTGCAAGCAACTAGACCAAGGGCGAACTTTTGAGCAGGGGCCGAACAGCAGAGATAACTCAGATGCGCCCAATTTCCTCCACGATTCGGGCACCTCTCTTTGTGAGCCACCGGAGGGACGGCCGGCGAACGAGCGGGGAATAACTTCGCCGTTCCAAAGGGGAATTGGCCCGGGTGCGCGGTAGTGTATCCCAACACTCAACGGTTTTTAAGGGGAATTTTTGAGAGGTAAATTTCACGTTTTCCACTGGTCTGATGCCTGAGGGATGCACTTTTCCCTTTACATAGAAAGGGATAGGAACGTAAAGTTGGCCTAGTAATTGGGGGACTTCTGCAGGGAGCACCTACCTATACGGATGGGATTGCCGGAACGCGTCGCACGGACGCGTCCCACGAAGGCGGAGGCAGCTGCCAATGACTGCCATCATTACCGTTGCCAATCAAAAGGGCGGGGTAGGCAAGACCACTACGGCGATAAATCTGTCCGCGGCGCTGGCGAACCGCGGAAAGAAGACGCTGCTGATCGATCTGGACCCGCAGGCCAATTCCACGATCGCGTTTTTTCATTCGGGCGAAATTGCGACGTCCATGTTCGACGTGCTAAGCGACGCGCGCGCAACAATGGAAAGTATAGTCAAGCCGACAAAGGATCCGCTCTTGTTTTTGGGGCCGGGGCGCTTGGCGCTGGCGAAACTCGAGCAGGTGCTGGCGGGGCAGTTCGACGCACCGTACCGTCTAAAGGATGCGCTGGCACCGGTTCTGAAAGATTTCGATTACATCGTGCTGGATACGCCGCCATCGCTGGGAATCTTAACGGTGAACGCGCTGGTGAGTTCGACACACCTGCTGGTGCCGATTCAGGCGGCGTACTTTGCGATTGAGGGAACGGATGATCTGCTGGAGACGTACGAGCGGATTCGCGCGCGGCCGAATCCGGGGCTGAAGGTGTTGGGCGTGGTGATCACGCTGTTTGACAAGCGGACGAATATTTCGCGCGATACGCATGGGCAGATTCGCACGGTGTTTGGCGAAGTGCTGTTCAAGACCAAGATTTCCAAGAATGTGCGGCTGGAAGAGAGTCCGGCATACAAGGAAACGATTTTGACGTTTGCGCCGAAGTCACCGGGCGCGATCGAGTACAAGAAGCTGGCTTTGGAGGTTATCCAACGTGTCGAAGAGAGTCGGGTTACCCGTCACGCTGAAGATGCGGCATGACGCGCACTACGTCGAATCGCTGACAAGTTACAGCGGGGCGGCGGTGGGGCGAATGATTCCGGTGGATCAGATTCGGCCGAATCCGGATCAGCCGCGCAAGGCTTTGGGAGATTTGCGAGAGTTGTCGGACTCCATTCGCGAAAAGGGCGTGCTGGAGCCGCTACTGGTGCGTTTTGTGCCGCGGGAAGATTGTTTCTACATTATTTCTGGGGAGCGGCGCTATCACGCTTCACGCGCGGCGGGGCTGCGGGAAGTGCCGTGTATCGAAAAAACCGCGGATGACGCCGAAACGCTGGAAATCGGACTGATCGAGAATATTCAACGCAAGGATTTGACGGCGTTTGAAGAGGCGGATGGACTCCACCGGCTGGGGACGCAGTTTGAATACACGCACGAGGACATCGCGCGGAAGATTGGTAGGGCGCGGTCGTCGGTGACGGAAACGCTATCGTTGCGAAACATTCCTGAATCGCTGCGGAAGAAATGTATTGAGCATGGCGTGGTATCGAAGTCGTTGTTGCTGCAGGTGGCCCGGCAGCCTACCGAGAAGAAGATGCTGGAGATGTTTCAGCGTATTTTGCAGGGCGGCTTGACGCGCGATGAAGCGCGGCGGGAAAGAAGGGAAGAGCAAGCGGGGCCGCAGCGTCCGCAGCCCTTTATATTTAATTTTGAACCGCAGAATGATGCATTTAAGTTTCGCATCCAATTTAAGAAGAGCCATGTTTCGCGCGATGAGTTGATTCACACGCTGCGGGATATTTTGGCGCAACTGGAAGGCACTTCGACGGAAGTCAGCGCGGATTCCACCGCGGCTTAGATACGGCCGGTTGCATTAGAAATTATCTTCCGAATGTCCGAGTTCACTCCGCAGCAGATGAAAGTCCTGGAACGGCTGGTTGCAGCAGGACTTCGTCCGATCGCTATTCCGCCCTATGAAAGCGCTTTGTGCATGCATCGGGGCCAGTGCGCCGTGGTGCTGGCTCCCGTCGAAAACGGTGTGTTGAAGGTACTCGCGCCGCCATCGATTCTCATTGATGGACATTTTGGTGTCCGTCTGAAGCGGCCCGCTGGCGATGTGTTTGTCTGGAAGCAAACGGAACTGCCCGCGACGCCGGAACTGCTTTGGGAATTGGATACTTTTCGCAGGGAATTGAACGAAATTCTTGAACTACCTGCCGCGATATGACGCCAATCTCGGCGACGATTTGCACTTGGTGCGGAGTCCCTGCAAACTAAGTGGCTCATGAGCACTTACGACATTCTGTGTATCGGCGCGGGTCCAACGGGGCTGGCGTGCGCGATTGAGGCGAAGCGCGCGGGCCTGCGCGCGCTGGTGGTGGACAAGGGCACGGTGTGCAATTCGCTGTACCACTATCCGCTGAACATGACGTTTTTTACGACTCCGGAGCTGCTGGAGATCGGCGACCTGCCGATGAGCAGTTACGGAGAAAAGCCGACGCGCGTGGAAGCGCTGAAATATTATCGCAAGACTGCGGAGTTTTACGGGCTGGAAATTCGCATGTTCGAACGCGTGCTTACCGTGGGCGGGCATGTGGGGCATTTTGAGGTGGCCACGATTTCGCCCGACGGCGAAGAGGATCAACACCTTGCGAAACGTATCATCATCGCCACGGGATATTACGATTTGCCGAATGAAATGCATGTGCCGGGCGAAACTTTGCCGCACGTGGAACATTACTATACCGATCCGTTTGCTTACTGGCGGCAAGACGTGGTGGTAGTGGGCGGGAAAAACTCGGCGGCGATTGCCGCGCTGGAGCTTTGGCGCAACGGGGCGAAGGTTACGCTGGTACATCGCGGGGAGCGGCTGAGCCCTTCGATTAAATATTGGATCAAGCCGGATATCGAGAATCGTCTGAAGGCCCGGGAGATCACCGGGATGCTGAAGACCTCGGTGAAGGAGTTTACGCGCGACGCGGTGGTCGTGGTTGCGCCGGACGGGGAGCACCGCATCCGCGCGGAGCACGTATTTGCGCTCACGGGATATCATCCGGATTACCGATTCATTGAAAGCCTTGGGGTGCATCTGGATCCGGTTACGCGCAAGCCGGCGCTGGATATGCACTCGTTTGAGAGTAATGTCCCGGGAATTCATCTGGCGGGCGTGGTGATTGGCGGGCGGGACACCGGAGAAATTTTCATCGAGAACGGGCGCTTTCACGGGAAGCTGATTATTGAGGCACTAACGGGGTCGCGGGCAAGTTCGGAGTCAGGCGCGCGGCGCGGCGCCGTTTTGGGAGGCGCGCCAGGTTCAGGCAATGCTGGTTAACGCCGCGGGCTAGCACGACATTTGCCGGAGGGATGAGCGTTTGTTAGACTCCTAATCCTATGCCATCGATCATTCGCGAAGTGGGAGAGACGTTTGGCGCCCTGGTGAAGGGCTTCAGCGTTACTTTCCGCAATATGTTCACGAAGACCGTTACGGAGAACTATCCGTACGAAAAGGTGCATTTTCAGCCGCGCTATCGCGGCATCCACGTGCTGCATCGCGACGAGAGCGGCTTGGAAAAATGCGTGGGATGCTTTTTGTGCGCGGCGGCTTGCCCGGCCAATTGTATTTATATCGAGGCCGCGGAAAATACCGATGTGAACCGCATTTCCGCCGGCGAGCGTTACGCGAGCGTTTATAACATTGATTATTCGCGCTGCATCTTTTGCGGGTATTGCGTGGAAGCGTGCCCGACCGATGCGATCACGCACGGTCATGGGTTTGAGCTGGCGACGTACGACATCAATTCGCTGGTGTATCGCAAAGAGCAGTTGTTGGAGAAGGAAATGGCAACTCCTGTGGCCAAGTAAGCGGATTTCTTCAGTAGCGGTCATTACCGTAGAAGCCTAACTACCGAGAATTTTATTGAGCAGTCAACGGACAGGCGTTTTCGCCTGTCCGTTTTTGTTTTGCGGCGCAGCCAGCGCTGTGCGCGCTGTGGCGCGACTAGATCGCTCCGCTAATTACGAGTCTTATAACGTATATAAGGCAGACAACACAGAATGTTGTGGAGCGGGCGAGGGCGGTGAACGGAACGAGGTTGCTGAGCGTGGTCGTGAGCATAGTCATAGAGGCGCGGTGGTGCGATGGGGCGGCGTGGCGATGTTTGGCGACGCGTGGTGCGTGGGTTGTGCCGCGCGGCGTGAACACACTGCGGCGCGCGGCGGGTGGCTGCGTTGGTGGCGCGGCGAAGCTGGGCAAATTGTTGACGGAGGGCGCAAAACACGCTGGTAGCCGGGTCACCTCCGAGGTACGCGCAATCTACGGCCGAGTTACAGGCGATCCCAAGGTGGCGTCGGCGAAAAAATTATCGGACGCACTGCACCCGTTCGCGAATGGCCCATTGGCGCTGGGCAAGGCATCGCTCGCATCCGCCGGGCGCTCGCGCTGGGCAATCAGCCAGCGCGCTACGGCAGCGGAGGAATTTTCTTCGAGCCACTGGTCCATCAGCGCGGTGATCTCCTTGCGGAGGTTGGCGGCGTGACTGAGGCGCGTCAATTCATAACTCTGCAGGCTATTGCGCGAAGCAGTAAGCAAGAACTCCCAGGGGGGCTGGGGATGGTAACGGGTCACGGGAATCCTCCTGTGGGGACAGGCGGGACAGGATGAGCACGTTATCATGTCAGTACATTAAGTCAACCATTACGGTGAAAGTAGCGGCTGTGGAAAAATGTGGAAAAGTCGGCGGGACGGCGCGGCCATTTTATGAGTCGCGAACGCCGACGATTGCGGCGATGCACGCGTGCAGCGCCTGCGCGGGGGATTACGAGGACCCGGGGCGGACGGGAGGACCCGAGGAGCCTGACGACGAAGGCGATAGCGACGAATACGAAGTGGAGTTGGAAGGCGAACTGAAAGGTGATTTGGAAAGCGCATTTGAAGGCGGCGATAAGCCGTCGCCCGTGAATGAAACCGATGCGCGTGACGATGATCTCGCGGACTGACGGCACGAGAAAGCTTCACGGCCCAAGAGAAATGCGAACGCGGCCGAGAGAGGGGGATGTGATGGGAAAGTTGCGGAGGAAAGAAGCAAAACCGAGAAGTCTGCGCAGGCAGCGCGACGTATTGTGCGACGTGATGCTGGCGGCGGGGCAATGCGAGACGTGGCTGACGCTGCACGAATTGGCCCGCTTGACCGGCTACGGCGAAGCCAGTGTTTCGGCGCAGTTGCGCAATCTGCGCAAGCCGGAGTACGGCGGCTTCGTCGTGGACAAGCAACGCCGCACGGTGGCCGAAGTGGCGCGCGGAGAAGTGATACGCGGGGAGCTGGGGCCGGTGTGGGAGTACCGCTTGCAGCGGGGCTTGCGCATGGCGTGGACGGGAGTGGGGTTGATCAAAAGGAATGGCGGGCTGCTGGTGCGGATGGTGTGAAGAAGGAAGCGCGACAACGGGAGGTAAAGGAAATAGAGGACGTAGAGGAAGTAAAGGAAAAGAGCAGAAGGGCAACAACTCGTGGGGAATGGTGAGATGGCGTCGTTCGCGTGAACGGGGGGATGCGATGGGGGTTAAGCCGGAGCTGGCGTTTGATGTGTGCTGGGAAGTGTATCGCGCGGCGCGGGAAGCGCTGGAGACGAAGCGAGGGATCTCCGCGCTGAATTTGAAAGATACGGGGAAATTTTTGTGGAAGCCCGATATTCGTCCGCGACTGAACGAGTGGGTGGCGGATTTTGCGCTGGCCGGCGAGAAGGCTTTGGCGGGCTCGGATTTTGCTTCGCGCATGGTGCTGTTCCGCATGTTTTACCTGGGCATGGCGCCGTACGAACGGGCGCGACAATTCCTCGGCCTCAGCGAGATGGGCTGGGTGAATTGGACGGAGGAGATTCGGCGTCGCGTGGGCAAAGAGCTGCTGCAGCGCCGCATGTTCCCGCCGCGGAAATATTTTCAGGGCGCAACCTAGCGAAACACCGCCGTCGTCGCGCTACAGACTTTTTCGGATTTCCCGGACGCCGTGCCCAAGGTGCCGCCGCAAAAGAGTTCTGAGTGTTACGCCGTCAGCGTATCCAACTTGTGCGGCGATCTGGTCCACGCCGTCATCCGTGGTCTTCAACAGATGCACGGCGCGCTCCACACGCAGCTCCTGGAAATACGACAACGGCGATTTTCCGAGGACGGCTTGCATACGGCGAGCTAATGTTCTTCTGCTCGATCCGGTGGTTGCCGCAGCGTCGTAGAGCGAAAATCCCCGCTCCAGCCTTCCGCGCGCCCAGCGCTCGAAGCGTTCAACGAGTGGATCGGAATGCGCGAGATGATCGACGAGAACATAGGCGGACTGCGCGGGCCGAGAGTCCACCACCAGATATTTTGCCGTCAAGGCCGCGAGCCTGGGGCTTTTCTGCCGGATGAGCCACAAGGCCAGGTCCATATGACTCAGCGCGGCCCCAGCAGTAACGAATTTTCCAGACTTTACGATCATCTGGGATTCGTTGAGGCGCACCTTCGGATACCTTTGGCGAAATAGTGGAGAGAGCCACCAAGTGGAAGTCGCGTCGTGGTTATCAAGCAATCCTGATTCAGCCAGGACAAATGTTCCGATACACGCAGCCGCGGTAATTGCGCCGCGCTGCGACCACGAACGCAGCAGCGTGACGGCGTCGCGCACGTCGGAGCGGGCGAGAGCGGCCTGCAGCGGACCGGGCATCTTAAATCCGATGGCGGGAACCACAACCCAATCTGGAATGATTCTTGGCGTGGCGGGAACAACCGGAACGGTCAGGCCTTGCGAGGTTTTGACCGACTTGCGAACTCCGACGATGGAGACCTCAAAGCGCGGCGCAGTCAGGCCAGACATTTCGGCGAGTTCGTTGGCCGTCTGAAAGGCATCCAGGACGGTCGCCAAACCGGTGTCAAAAACTCCATCTAGCGCAAGCACGTGGATCTTCATGGCAAATATGATATCAACTTTGGCGATCTTGCCAATGGTCTTCTTTTCGGGTGAGCGCTATCCTTCTCGTCGCCGGGAGTGAAGCGGCCCAAGGAGAAAGCCGATGTATAAAGTTGCGTTGTTCGCGCGTTTGGAAGCCAAAGCGGGAAAAGAAAACGAGGTGGCCAAGTTTTTGCAAGCGGGACTGGAGATGGCCAATCAGGAGACCACGACCCCGATATGGTTTGCGTTGCGACTCGGGCCGACAACATTTGGTATATTCGACGCGTTTGCCGACGAGAGTGGACGGCAAGCCCATCTGAATGGTCCAATCGCCAAGGCGTTGATGGCCAACGCGCCCGAGCTTTTGGCCAAAGCGCCGGAAATCGCGCAGCTGGAAGTTCTGGGCGCGAAGCTTCCGTAACTATCAGCGCGGCTCGCGATCATCGCGGCCAACGATCGGAGTGAACGACTACATGCCGACTGACCACTACGGCCTGCCGGATCCGCAAATTGTCGCTGGTCTGACCGGCAGGGAATTCCTGCAGGCCATGATCGACGGTCGCCTGCCGCGGCCGCCGATCTCGCAGACGCTTTCGTTCCGCATCGTCGAGGTTGGAGACGGCTTTGCGGCCTTCGAGGGCGAGCCGGGTCCGCACTTGCTAAATCCCATGGGTATCGTGCATGGCGGCTGGGCGCTCACGTTGATCGACACCGTAACCGGCTGTGCCGCGCACTCGCTGCTGCCCGCGGGCTTTGGCTCGACCTCGATCGAAACCAAGGCCAACTTTTCGCGATCCATCAAGCAAGACACCGGCCGCGTGCGCGCCGAAGGACGGGTGATATCGCAGGGAAAGCAAATAATCTCGGCGCACGGCCAAATCTTCGCGTCAGACGGCCGCGTTCTGGCGCACGGCACCTCGACAATTTTTGTGCTGACCGGCGACCGCTAGGCGCGCGACGGCTCCTGGGACAATGCACTGGTGGCGACATTAAGGTCGGCTTGATCACGATTCGCGAGGGTGACTACGTGGGAATCACTAAATATCACTGTCATCCCGAGCGTTGCGAGGGATCTGCTTTTCGTGGGTGCTTGCCGAGCAATTCATCGGCCAAGTCCTCCCACGTAGGATTACGCTTATTGATCAAAGATAGTTTTTTCTCGCGAGTCCAAGTCTTGATTTCTTTCTCGCATCTGATAGCGGAGCGGACATCGAGGTACGTTTCAAAATAGACGAGACGGTGGATGCGGTAGCGGCTCGTGAAACCGGGAATCGCGCCTTCGCGATGTTGCTGCACTCTCTCGAGCAAGTGGCCAGTTACGCCGATGTACAGAATTCGTGAGCGGCTTGCGAGAATGTACAGAAAGTAGCGCTTGTCCATGAAAGCAGATCCCTCGCTGCGCTCGGGATGACAAATGGGTGGTTGTCGCAGGCTGCCTCGAACGAGCAGGTCACATGCGTAGCCACTACGCGAATGCCCGTGAGGGGCTAAAGCGACTGCGCGATATTACTATACGTATGAATTATTGTACAAATAATCTGTCGCCGAGGCGAAGGAGTTTCCCAGCTTCGGCGCTGGGTACCCGCGTATTTGTCGCCAGGCGATAAAAATGGTCGAAGCGAGCCGGTGGCGATGTGGCGGGCAGGTTCGCGTGGCGCTGCTCGGCGAACTGTTTTTGAAAGCCGACCATGTCCGCGCCGGTGTGTGCGTCGCGCGCGGGGACGGGGCAGCGTGCGCAAGGATTGCTGCCTTCAAAGTTTACGCCGCCGATTTGGAAGCGCACCGTGCCGCGCGGGTCTTCGCTAAAGAGCTGGTCCTCCCAGAACGCCGGCACGCCGTCAATCTCTAGATTAGCGCGAAAGCGCTGCCGCACCTCTCCGGTGCTCAGCGCGAACCACTCCGCCACCGCGTCCAGGCTGGCGGTCGAGACGATGGTTGGGCCGCTGGCCAGCGCATCGTCCGGGAAACCGTCCACGGAATGGCGCACCAGGATTTGCTGCTCGAAGTAGGCGCTGAACCACTGCGCGGCGCGTTCGGTGTCGGCAGGGAAGGCCAGTTCGGCGGTGAACATGTTGCGACGATCGCCGGGAACGGCCAGCGTCACGGTGCTCAGATCCGGCGTGAACGACGCGCGAATGAGGTGCATGGCGGCGGTGCGCTTGGCGTTAACCCACCGGCCATCGACGGAGTACAGCGCCCAGGCGCGATCATGCTCCAGGCCCCCACTGGGGCCGACGCGCGCCGCGGCCACATCGAGAGGGTCCAGCGATTTGATGGGATGAATGCGGATGCGCGCAAGGCGCGGGGCGATGTCGCTCACGCTGCTAGTTTAACGTGAATGCTCCGCCGTCGTTCAGGTCTTCCTTGCGCCGTCCCGAGCCGATCGGCAGAGAAACGACTAGCGGGTCGGTTGGACGGATTTTGGCAATCTTCTACCGGTTCGCCCAGTACCATTAGCCATCAGAAAATTGCAATGGAATATCTATTGACGCGTCCAATTCGAGGGAGCGTAATCACATTGTACTGTACATCGCGGTACCAAATGGGGTACAACCCATGCCACGTTCATGCACTCTAAATAGGCACGCAGACGTTGGCACCAAAACGAACAAAAGACCTCATCGAGATGTTGGGAGAGTTTCTCCGCGAGGCGGCAGTACTTATTCCCGTATTTTTCTTGCTCGAGTATGCGATCAAGTATGACGGCAAGTTGACGCTCGGTTTTATCGGTCTAGTTCTTGGTCTCACGTTGCTGCTTTTGATATTGGGAATTATTTGCGAGAAACTCAGGTAAGGAGGTACAGATCATGAACGACTATGAAGCGATCGTAATTTATGCTGTGTTCGCGCTTGTGGTGTTCGCTGCGGGGATGATCTGGAGGTTCAACAAGGATACCCTAAGAAAGAGATTTCATTTGTTGAACTACCATTCAAAGGACAGCGATCCTAAAGCCCCGCATCTACCCGTCTAACGCGAGCGGCCACCGAACCTCAACTAACGCGGCAATTTCATGGCAACCCCTCTGAAACGAAGAAGTTAACTGCAAATGTGACCGAAGACAGCGGGAATTTTTCCCGGCGGTGAGAGCACGGACCAACGCAATCCAAAGAATATTTTACGACTTTTGCAGATTTCGCTTGACAACATATGAAGAACTGATATACTCACACACGTAGGGAACTACGCCTCGGCAAACGCCGGGGCGTTTTGCTTTTAGGGTCAATGCGGGTGCAGCTTTCGCGCTGGTCTTTCTTTCTCTTGTGGCACAGCCAGTCCCGACTGCGCATTATTGCGACGCTTTTCCCGCATGCCGGGAACCGGCACCTGCCAGCCTGGCGAGTCCGTTTCGCTACGCAAACGGGCATTTTCACTGGCCTGCCAACTGGCGTTCGCCAGGTGAATTAACCTAATTAGCACTTTTTTACAATTTGTTGCCGATAGGCGGTTTTCCTAAGCGCTGGTTTTTCTTCACTTTGCGTTCCGGCGGGAAAAATGTTGCGGCCCCATGCAGATTTCTCTTGACATCAATTGAGGATGTGATATACTTTCACACGTAGAGAACTACGCCCCGGTAAAAGCCGGGGCGTTTTGCTTTTAGGGCCCATGCAACCTCGTTTTGTCATTTGCTTTGCTGGCACAGCCAATCCTGATCACCCTGAGGTACCAAGGGGCTGTGCGCCGTTCCAACCTCTCAAGTCCTTGTAGGCCGAGCCTTCGCCCAAGTTTAAATGCTCGATTGCCGCTGCGCCTCATTCCGTGCGCAAGGGGGCTGGCGGAGCGCTGTAAACACTCGAGAATTCTCAAATATCGGCGGCATGCAACCGGCCGTAACCATAGGAAGGAAACCATCCACATGCCCATTTACGAAAACGTCGCGCTACCGTATTCCATCGCGCCAGGAGAAAGCGCCACCCCGATCGTCTCCACAGACAACGTGCAAGGCGCGCTGCCGTTCAAAAGCGAACGTGTCGCCCTGCTGCGCGGCAACAACACCACGCCGCAGCATCTTTCGGCGGAGTTGCAATTTTCCGGCACTCCGGGCGCGTACACCTGGCAGGTGGAAACCGCCGACACCGACATCGACGCCAACTACTCCATCGAAGGAACGGTGACCACTTCTGTGCCACGCATCGAGCTATCCAACCTGGCGGCCAACTTTGCCCGTATCCGCGTCGTCACGCTGACCAACGCCGTGACGGTAACCGGAAAGCTCACCGCCTAGTAGCGACGGAAAGACAATGGCGGAGCAAACGAAAATCATCGCTGCGGCGAAGGAGAGTCTGGGCATGAATGAAAGTCTTGCGGCATTTCTGAGAAGGGCAGCAAGCGTGGCGCTAGCCCTCGTGGTGCTGGCCGTCGCGACGGCGGCCACCACTGGCCAGCACACCTTGACGGTAACCTTTAACTACGACTTCACCACCGACAACGCCTGCAGCGCTACGGTCACCAAAGCCTGCTTGCAGCAATTCAATATTTACGATGTCACCACGGGAACGCCGGTAAAATTATTTACCGTGCCCGCGCCCTCGGGAGCCAGCAGCGCAGTGACCGGGATCACCGGCACCAGCGCGCTTCTGCCGCTTAAATCCGGAGTCCACACTTTCGGCGCCACCGCGCAAATGGCCGACGGCACGGAGTCCAGCCCAAACGCATCTACTGCTACTGCCACGGTTCTCCCCAGTTCACCTGTCAGCTTTAGCCTGACGGTGAACTAGGCGGCGGTAGCAGGAAGTTTCTTTCGTAGCACCGGCACTCTTGCCTGTGCCGTGTAATTGCGGCGCAATCGCTGCGATTCGTGGCTCGCAAGTTACGCTATCTGGATTCGCCGCAAGTCGCGTCAGTGTTTCTGCGGCCTGGCCATATTACGTCACGCTGCCATATCGCCAAAACCGCACAGGCAAGAGTGCCTGTGCCACGAAAAAATAAACATGAAACGATGCCTGGCATTCTCCGCGCTCGTGGGTTCACGAGACGCTTGGAGACCGTGTTCGCGCCGCGCCGTGCCCGGCTCCGCGTTCTGCGGCCGCCACACTGAGGTCATGGCCGGCGTGATGCTGGGTTTGTGCGTGAACGGCTTTCTCGACGGCGGCCCCGACGCACCCAAAGTCACGCGCCCGCAACATTCCCCCGCGGCGCCTGGAACGCTGGCGCGCACGAATCGACCGCCGGCCGCCAAGTCAAATGCACCACATAGGATCGAGCACTAAGATGAGCACGACGAATCGCATCACGCACGGCGAGACTTCGCACGTCGATACTCCGCAACTGACCAACGGGAAGCTCGCCACGCAGGTCAATGGATCTGCCGAAAAATTTGCTAAGCACGCCAAGTCACGCGGCGCATCACCAAAACGACCTCGAGCGCAAGCTGCGTCTGTCGACGCGCAAGGAACCTCCCATGCTCCAGCCCCAGCGCCCCCTGCTGCGGCCAGCACGACCCATGACGCGTGCGCTGCCGCGGCTTGCGTCTCGAACGAAGATTCCGCGGAGGAGCACGTGGCCAAAAACGCAGGTGGTAGCAGGACGGACAGCTCCTCAGAGCAGCACAGCGAAAAGTTGCCAGTGCCCCCGGGAGCGTTTCCACTCCCAAAGGACGGCGCGTCGTTCGTCAACGCCGTGCACGAAAAGGCCGACATCCTGGAAGTCGGCCGCATGCTCCTGAACTCCTCCGACGAAAAAATAGTCAAAGCCGTCTGGGACCGCCTCGTGAATCTGAAGTTCGGCAAGGTCGACGAACAATCGAACCAGGAGCCGCAGCGCATTGTGATTGATATACCCGGGGCACAACGGGAATGGCCCGACGACGAGTAGTGCAGGGGACTGTAACGAAACCATTAAAACTTTTTGCGGCAACGCGAACACACGCTGACGAAAGGAAAGAAATCTGATGACAACATCAAGCACCACACCAAATACGCATCTAGAGTTTGTCGGAATGATCGTGGAAATCTCCGGTGTTGCTGCGGTAGTTGGAGGCCTGGTCCTCAGCCTGCATCATTGGCCGGCGGCCGCGGCACTAATCGGTGGCGGCGTCGCCTTTTACATCGGCAGAAAACTGCGCGCGATGTGACCTATGGCGGACGGCCTGTAGCGCGGGGCGCTTGGTTTTGAGCCCCGCGGCTTTTTCCACACCTCCGCCGAGCACCGGGGGCAGAGTCGCGCGGGCTCGACTGTGCGCTCGGAGATCGCAAAAATGCTTTGGAAGCGGCAAACCAGCGTGATTCGGGCGGAAGTCAACACCAAGGATAGCTACGCTCCGTTCCCGCGGCAGACGGAGTTTCATAAATCTCCTGCAAAATACCGTCTGTTCGGCGGCGCCGCCGGGCCTGGAAAATCCACGGCGCTGCTCTGGGAGGCGGTCCGTCAAGCTCATTTGGTACGTGGCGCGGACACGCTGCTGCTGCGCCGCACCTACCCAGAACTCGAAGCTTCTCTGCTATCGCAATTCCGGCGGGACGTGCCGAGAGAGCTGTACACCAGCTATAACGAAGCGAAACACCTGGTGACCTGGAAGAACGGTTCTACCACGCGCTTTGGCTACTGCCGTAACGAAAACGACGTCTACCAATATCAGGGCGCGGAATTCCTGTTCATCGGCATCGATGAATTGACGCACTTTACATTGAAGCAGTGGCAGTTTCTAACCTCGCGCAACCGTTGCGCGCGCCGCCACAGTTTTTGCAATATGGCGGGTGCGACCAATCCCGGGAATATTGGCCACGCCTGGGTAAAAGCCTTGTGGGTGGACCAGATGCCGCCTCCGGGCTTTGAGCGGCCGGAGTTGTACAATCCGAAGGACTATCACTTCGTCCGCGCCAAGCTCGAAGACAACAAGCTTTTCCGCAACGACGTCGAATATCGCCGCACTCTCGAGGCCCTGCCGGAAAACCTCCGCCGCGCCTTCCTTGATGGCGACTGGAACGTTTTTGCCGGGCAATACTTCGATCTTTTTGAAATTGATCGCCATACCGTGCGGCCAGAAGCCGTCCGCCTGGAATCGTGGTGGCCACGCTGGATTTCCATCGACTGGGGCTTTCAGCACCCCAGCGCGGTGTACTGGCATTGCGCGGTTCCGGGCCGCAGCGGCGCAGGAGCTTTGCCCAACGCGCCGCCAGAGCACAGCTTCGCGCCGAACGATCCCGCGTTCGCCGCTCCACCCCGCGAGGGCGACGCCGGCCGCATCGTAACGTATCGCGAATTCGTGCAACCGGGACTGTCTCCCCGCATGCTCGGCCAAGCCATCGCCGAACGCTGCGGTCGCGAGCGCATCAGCGAAATATTTTTGTCTCCGGACGCCTTCGCGCGCCGCACCGCCGAAGCTTCCATCGCCGAGCAGCTCGGCGAAATCTTTGCCATGAATGGTTTGCCGCGGCCGGTGCCAGCGGACGACGACCGCATCGGCGGCTGGCAATTGATGTATCAGCTGCTCGAGTCGGACTCCTGGGTCATCACCGACAATTGCCGAAAATTAATTGAGTGTTTGCCGCACCTGGTGCGCGATGACGGCCGCACCGAAGACATTCGCAAGGTCGACGGCGACGATCCCGCGGATGCCGCGCGGTACGGCTTGGTCTCCGGCGGCAGGTTAGCCGGTGTTGGGGCGGGCTATGCGCCACCCAGGGCGGGACAATCCCCGCCCTATAATTTCGGCCCGACCGGTAGTCTGTACGGCCATTCGCCGGGCAGTTCGTTAGGCAGTCTATCCGGTGACAGATCCGGCGATTCGCGAGGCCGCACCGGCGCGCCTTCCGCCGGCGCGGCATTCGACGGCGCAAGCACGCCGCGCTTCGTACACGGCATGCCGCTCGACGAACAAATCGCGCGCCAAGTCACCGCCAAGGATCCGACGTCGCGAGCCATACAGTCTCAGCGCCTCGAAGCCGAAGCGCGCAAGCAATTCGCCCCCAAGAGATTTCGCCGCCGCTTTTTGTAGCACAGGCACTCCTGCCTGTGCGCTTTTTTGATGTCCGGCGCAGCTTTGCCAATGCACGCATACGATCATTCGTCATCGAAATCCACTCGCGATGCCGCCGATCCCGAGGCCCACTCTAGTTTTCGCTCTGCTTTGACCGCGTCTCCGGAAAGGGAACCATAGAAGGCGGCCGTGGCGTCGCCAAGCCGCTTGCGCCTTTCGGCGCGGCGAGCCTCTTCGATCAAGCCGTCGACGGCCTCCGAATGATTTGCCGCCTTGCCGCGCTTGATGAGCGACTCCAGAAAAGCGCGGTTCTCCGGTGCGATCGTGATGGAAATCTTTGGGCGGCGGCTGCGTGCGGGCATGTTCGGGCTCCTTGCGGGTCACACGATTATGGCGAAGGTGGGGTAAGTGACAGACGAACTGTATCCAGTTAGGGAGACACAATACCATGAAGAATTTTCTTCAGCGGCTGCTGAATAGCGGCTACGTCGGCCTGCTGGAAGGCGAACTGACCCGTCTGCGCGCGGAGAATCGCGCGCTCACGAATTCACTACTCGGCACGGCGGGCTTTCCACCAGTGGACTTTCCGGCAGAGGCACCGAAGCCGGTGTCTCGATCACACGTGCGCAAACGCTCCTGGCCGCAAATGCAAGCGCGGCGCGAATCGGACGCCGCACACTCAGTCGAAACAGCGGCGAGCCTGGAACGCTAGCTCGAACGCCAACAAAGAAAAAGGCGACCCGATGAACGAGCCGCCTAAAATCGTGTACTGGACACGAGTGAGAACCACTGTAAGTATACGCTACTGACCCCATTCGTCAACACGTATTCCCGTGGAAGCAGGTGCGGGGAGTGGGAGACTTGAACTCCTAGGGCTGCAGGCAGCCTTCCACAGTTCTCACCCGTGTCCAGTACCCCCACTGGGAGCACTCCCCGAAACACGGCCGAGCGAAAAGACCTTAGCATAATTATCCATGCGTACACAACGCATGAGTAAAGTCAGAGAGAGTCGAATGGACCTGTATCCCATAACTGACGATTTCGCCGGAACGAGTGGCGTTGCCGAGTCAAGCGGGCCAGTCGCGCCGCGTGGCTCCGTCGCCCCAGCGGACGGCAACTACCGCACCGCTCCGGACACCAGTCCCGGCGCCTCCTCGCTCGGCCTCGGCCCGAACAACGAACTGCTCGACGACGCGAAGCCCGAACTCGTCAACGCTTTGCGTGAACTGGTACGGCAATATCGCGCCGAGGGCGTCACCGCGCGCCGTCACGAAATTCGCCGCATTCGTCAGGCGCGGCTCTTCTGGCAAGGCCAGCAGTACGGCTGGTGGAATCCCAACGACATGAATTGGCATTTGCCGTATGAGTCGCGCTCCACCGATGATCACCAGCTCGAGGAGATGCCGCGCTACCAGTTCGTCACGAATTTTTATCAGGGATTCGGCTTGTCCTTCGTGGCCGTGCTCTCGCAGGACGTGCCGAGCGTGCGCTTTTATCCGCAGTCCGCGCAATCGCTAAACGATATCGCCACGGCACGCGCCGCCAGCGATGTCGCGGATTTGATCGAGCAAAACAACCAGGTCGAAAAGCTGCTCACCGCCATCGGCTATTTTTTGTGGACCGATGGCAAGCTCGGCGCCTACGTGCGCTACGTGGCGGACGCGCAACGCTTCGGCACGCATGAAGAAACGCTGATCGCCGCACTTGAAGTTCCGCTCGGTAAAGATAAATATATTTGCCTCGGATGCGGCAAGGAAACACCCGCGCAATCGGCAGCATCCGATATCCCCACCTCCGCAACTACCGAAAACAACTCCGGCGGCTACTCGCAAGACGACTCCGGCGGCGACATCGGCGAAGCCAACGGCTTCTCCAGTGGCGGTCTCGGCCTGAACGGCATCGCTACGGAACCGCCCAACTGCTCTGGCTGCGGCGCGCAACTCAGCACCGAACATTTGCGCAAGGCCGAACGCGTAACCGTCCCGCGCGTGATCGGCACGCGCCGCGTTCCCAACGGCCAGGAAGTCATCACCATCGCCGGAGGCCTCGAATTAAATACGCCCGTGTGGGCCAACGAAATGCACGAATTCCCCTACCTGCAATGGCAGGCGGAGGTCCATCGCGCAAAATTGAAGGCCACTTATCCGCACGTGGCCAACAAAATCGAAACCTCGCCGTCGCAAGGCGCGGAGGACGTCTACGCGCGCGTTTCGCGGCTAAGCGTCGAGCAAGGCCTGCCCACCATCCATCCCGGCGACGCGCTGATGGACCTGATCACCTTCGATCGCACCTGGCTGCGACCGTGGGCGTTTTACTCGGTAGAAAACGAAACCGTGCGCAAC
Organism: uncultured Acidobacteriota bacterium; assembly: GCA_963838265.1. Lineage (GTDB taxonomy): Bacteria > Acidobacteriota > Terriglobia > Acidiferrales > UBA7541 > Acidiferrum. The sequence continues at coordinate 450,699 of CAWIQN010000007.1, read as the reverse complement.
GAACTGCTCGTGCTCTTTCCCGATGGCTGCTACGTGGGGTTCGCCGGCGACGTTTACTGCGAATCGCGCAACGAATCCATGGACGACCACTGGCGCGTCCTCCACGCGCTTCCCGGCGATGGACAAAATCGCCCCAGCGTCGGCGATTCGCTGGTGCAGGTGCAAGAGCGCTACAACGTGCTCAGCAATTTGCAGACGGAAACCTACGAATACGGCATGCCGCCGATTTACGCCGACCCGCAGGTTTTGGATTTCGACGCCATTGGCAATCAAACCGCCGAACCCGGCGTGCATTATCCCGCGCGCGCGCGTCCCGGGCAGCCGCTCGCGGCGGGGTTTTTTCAGCCGGCGCCCGCCCGAGTGCCTCCGGACATGGTCGAGCACCAGCAGGATCTGATCGGTCCGATCGCACAATTTCTCACCGGACTTTTCCCCGCGGTCTTCGGTGGCAACATGGAGGACGTCAAGACCGCCTCCGGCTACGCCCTCGCGCGCGATCAAGCCCTCGGCCGCCTCGGACTGGTGTGGCGCCGCATGAAGCAGTTCTACGCCGACGTAATTTTTCTTGGCGTGGATTGTTTCCGCCAGAATCGCCCAGCCGACCTCGAAATCCCGCTGCTCGGCCCCGATGGCGTCCTGGACGCGCGCACCATCCGCATCGCGGATCTAAAGGGCAACATCTGCGTGCATCCCGAAGCGGACGAAACTTTTCCACGCCTCAAATCGCAGCAGCGTGGCGTGCTGCAGCAACTCTTCGGCCTGAAGGATCCGCTGATTCAGGAAGCGCTGAGCGAGCCGGCCAATATCGGCTACATCAAAAATGTTCTCGGTCTGACGGAATTGGTCGTGCCCGGCGAAGACTCCCGCAACAAACAGTTGCGCGAGATCCAGCTGTTGTTAGCCAGCGTGCCGATTTTGGTCGACGTGCCGCTGCATACGCACGCCGCCGCCACGTTGGCACCGGGCCAAATCCTGCCCGCTGCAAGCGGCAGCACGCAACCACCCGCCGGATCCGTAGCGCCGCCCTTCAGGGCGGCATCGGGCAGCAGCCAAAACAGCACGGAGACATCTTCCGCCGACCACGGGTCACGGCTAGCGGACCTCGGCACACACACGCTCGTCCTGCCGTCGGTCCCAGTCGATCAATTGCTGGACAACCACGCCGTGGAATTCGAGGAGTGCAAGCGTTGGGCCAACTCCGAAGCCGGCCAGTCCGCGCACATGACTAACCCCGCCGGCTTCGCCAACGTCCGCGCCCACGCCGAAGCGCACCTCCGCGCCATGAGCATCGCCGCCGCGCCTGCACCGTTGGTTTCGACCGCGAGAAACGCGCCGCCACAAAGCGGAACCTAACGGTCCGTGTCAGCGGACTTGCATGGGCGTCGCGGCTTATTTAACAAAACAAAAATAAGCGATCTGCTTATTTAACTTTAGTCGCTTCGATTAAATAAGAAGGGAAATCTGGGAAAGGTCTTTCACCGATGAGTGCGACTACAGCGCAGGTTAATGTGAGCAACGGCGTAAGTTCGGCCCACGAATTGTTTGCCTTAACGGACGAACAAATTCTGCAGATCGAGCCGGATGCGCAGGATCTCGAAGTTTTCGGGGGCGAGCGCTCGGACCATATGGATCCCTTGCGCGAGGATTTGGAGTTATTGACGTCGGCTGCGGGGCAACCGATCGCGGACCGCGATGAACGGAGCCACGGCAAAAAACTGGATGACGGCCTGAAGGCCGTCGCTACAAACGCAGCGACGAGCGCGAAAGTTTCGCAGTCGGCAGACGCTGCGGCCAACAGCGCGGCGAACGGCCCGGCCAATGGCGATGGCGAGGCACCGCAATGGCTGGCCGAACGCATGAACGACCCGCAACATGGCGCCGACGCGCGCGCATTGTGGGACGGCGTGCAGTTGGCGCGCCAGGAAGCCTCGGCTTTCCGCGAAGTGTTTGCCAAACCGGAGGACGCCCGAGCCGCCGCGCAGCGCGCCCGAACACTCGATGAAATCGATCGCGCGTACTTTGGCGCGCCAGGGAACGCACCAGAACAAACCAGCGCATCGCGAGGACAACTCGCCACGCTAATGATGCGCGAGGATCCCGCAGCCTTCCGCGAAATGGTTTTCGCCGGCCTCCGCGCACTGGAAGACGCTGGCAAGCAGGGAACCAGTAGCGTCCAGAACCAAAATGCGCAGAACGCAACGGTTTCGGCGAAGCCGCCGACCATTGCGACACTCAGCGCCCCGCCACAGACCTCACAGCCAGCACAGCAGCCGAATGACCAGCAACCGCAACAACACAACACGCAACCACGGCCACACCAAGCGCAACAACAGAACGACGCGCAGCGACAGCAAGACGCGCGCATAGCCGCCTACGCATCATTTGAACGAGCCGCCAATGAAGATTTGGAACGCACCGTAGGCGATGCAATTTCGCGCACACTCCAAGAAGCCCTGCCGCACGCCGCAAGAGCGGAAAACGGTGCAGCCTTGAAAGAACGATTGTCCGGCGCCATTCGCCAGGACGTAGAAAAAGCCCTGCAAGGAGATCGCGCGCTGGGCGAGCAGGTGGCGCGTATCTTATCCGGTCAGCGACTGGACAACGCCGCCCGCGCGCAGGTGGTCCGCTTGATCGGCGATCGCGCCCAGCAACTAGTACCCAGCGTCACCCGCCGCGTACTCGCCGATTGGACGCAGACCACGCTCGCCGCGCACGGCGCGCGCGCGAATCGCAACGACGCTGCGAGGCCGCAGAACACCAACGGAGCCGTAACAAATTCCGCGACAAATGCCGTCACAAATGGGGCAACAAGTGCCCCAACAAACGCTGGCGTGAACCACGCGAACGCTAGCCTCGGGCAAAGAGACTCGCTCCATTCTCATGATCGCGCTCGCGAGGCCCCACGCAGCTCCATCCGCGAAGCGGCAACCAGCCGCTCTCCGCGCAAGATCGATTACCGCCGCATCAGCGACGAAGACATCCTCGATTCCTGATTCTCAGTAGCACAGGCACTCCTGCCTGTGCACGGTTGCAGCCACTCCACGATTGCTACCGTAGCGCGGCTGACGCCAGTCCGCGATCGCAACCGCAGCGCACCCGTCTATCGCAAGCGCCGCCTCTAGAAAAAACCGCACAGGCAGGAGTCCTGTGCCACCAAAACTTTCATCAACCCGGAGCAGTCAACACTTTTCAGAAACGTAATCATCCTAAGGAGAAAATCAGATGCCAGCACAAGCAAACGCGAATGTCATCGCGTTGCAGCTCGAAAAGGTACGCGACAAGGTGCCCCTGCTCTACGAGCGCGACGACATTTTACTCACCATGATCCAGCAGCGCGGCGACGTCGAGAAAGTTTCCAGCCGCAACATGCGCCTGCCCTTGCAGGTCAATCCCGGCGGCAAGGCCGGCAGCTACAATGCCGACGGCGGCGACATGGGGCGCGGTTCCGGCACGGCGTATGACGTCGCGCAAGTCTCGCCAATCTTCTTCCGCTTCGCGATTGAGATTACCAAGCTCGTCGAGTACGCCACCACCGGCCGCGAACGCGCCATCGAAAATGCCGCCAAGCGCGAAGTGGCGCAGGGGATGAAACAGTTCCGCGCCTTTCTGGACAAGCTGATGCAGACCGCCGGCAACGGCGTGCTCGGCACTATCAGCGGCGTGGCGGGCGCCACCTTCACCATGACGGTACCGAACGGCGCAGCGCTCGTTTATCCCGGCCAGGTCATCCAGATTTACGACACCACGCTGACCACCAACCGCAACGTCGCCGCCAGCGTCACCACCACCGTGCTCAGTGCCGATCCCATCACCACGCAAACCATCACCGTGGACAACGTGCCCAGCGGCACCATCGCCACCGACGTGATCGTGCACGATGGCCTAAGCGGCGCGCAGCCCGTCTCGCTCTACGGCATCAAATATCACCAGAACAACGCCACCACGGGCACCTGGCTCAACCTCAACCGCGCAACCTATCCCGTGCAACTCGCCACGCCGCGCGTGAATGCCGGCAACGCCGCGCTCACGCCCAGCAACGTGCGCCTGGCCATCAACAAGGTCCGCAAATCTCTCGGCATCAACCACCTCGGCAAATTAATTGCCTACATGGCCGTCGAGCAGGAACACGCCTGGGAAAATCTCGGCATCACCGTCAGCCAGATCATCAAGGAGGGCGGAGATAAATCCGGCAACGATCTGGATCTGCTGTTCAGCGGTCGCAAGACTATGAGCGGCATTCCGATCAAAGCCAGCGTCAACGCCGACCAGACCCGCGTGGATTTTCTCGACCTCTCGCACTGGGGCCGCGCCGTGCTCAAAGACATCGACTTCTACGAAGTCAATGGCAACACGGTGTTCCCGATTTACGGCGCCAGCGGCGGCATCGCGGCCAGCTACATCTTCTACTTCGACACCGGCGTTCCAAGTGTGGGATGACTCGCCGCGTACCGGCGCGTACATCGACACGTTGGCGCGACCGTCGGGCTACTAGAACTTCCGTGGCTGTTCCGCATAAACCGCAAAACCGCCGCGACGGCCCCGCCGTCGCGGCTCTTCCTTTCCGTAGCGTGCACTCGGGGCACGCTGCTCCGTAGGGGCACGGCATGCCGTGCCCGTCCGTCCTTCCTGGGAACGCCAATGCCTCTCCATCCCGCGCCGTGAGCGGGATGAATCTCCCGATTGGCGGGTCTTTCTTTGCGACGTGGCATCAACAAGGCGCCAATCGGGAGATTGGCGTTCCCAGAGTCAACCCAAAATCGCTTCGGACCACACACGGCACTGTGTTAAATGAGGAAAGACAAACCTAAGCTGAAGCGGCAAGCAAGCCGTCAATCAACCTCCGCGCGCGTTGCGATTCTGCGTGAAACGCACGAAACACCGGAGCTGGTGGAGCGGCGGCTCGCGCAAGCCGGCGGCGCCAACCGCTACGGCGAACCCAACTACCGCGCCATCTGGGGCTGGAACCGCCTAGCTTGGATTGGCGGTAAATTTGAAGACCGCGACAATCACGGCGATCTCCTGCGCGAAGTCGTCGAACTCCGTCGCGAACCAAAATACCCAGCTGTAAATCGCTGGCACATCGAACGCTGGATGCCGCCCGAATCGTACGGCAGCCCGCGCCAGTGGTACGCGCAAACAGTGGAACGCGAAAATGGCGTCAGTATCCCAGCGTTAGGCCCATACCCATATCGCGGCGACTACGAACACTGCTTCACGCTACAAAATCCACGCGGCGAATTCGTCCAGCTAACGCCCGCCGCCGCCGAGCACATCGCGCACGCCATCGAATGGTCGCGCAAAGTCCCACGCGCAGCAGGGAAGCGCAGCGTAACCGATCGCCTCCAGCGCGAAGAACGCAACTACGATCAATACGCCTACGACGTCCTGGACGATTCTGTCCCAGCGTTTCACCAGCAGCCCTTCGTAACCGTGGCGTGATCCTGTAGCGGCCGCCTTCTGAGGCGGTCGCCTTTCGTAGCACAGGCACTCTTGCCTGTGCGGTTTTTTTCAGACGAACCAGCGATTCACACGAGAGCACTTCGTCCGCAGCGGTGCCACCGTATAAATCGCGCACCGGCAAGAGTGCCTGTGCCACAAAGGCCAGCCATCGATGCACCTGACCCACACAGAAATTTGGATAAAGGGCATCCTGGCCGCCGCCATCAGCGGAGCCGCGGGCGGCCTGCTAACCGGTTTCGCCGCACTGGGCATCGACCCCCAGCATTTCAATCTGCAAACCGGCCTGACCGCGACGTTGCACATCGGCGCTGCCGCAGCCCTAGTCAACGCGGTCATCGGCGTAGCCGCCTATTTGCAGAAATCTCCGCTGCCGGAATGAGCGGAGCAAATACCTGTAGCGCAGGGCGCTTGAGTCTGAGCCCTGCGGTCTTTGAACTAAGGTTTTGCATCCCGATCGGCGGTTGTGTTTTCGCGTTTTAATTTTGTTTGGTGATTTGTCCCAGCTTCGCGATCAGTTGAAGCCATAGCCAAAAATCCGCAGGGCTCAGACCCAAACGCCTTGCGCTACAGTTTGCAACTCAAGACGAGGAACCTATGCCAGTAGTCGGCTCAAGCGCCTACAACACCGCAGGCCAGATCACCTCGCTGGTGCGCTCGCTGCTCAACGACGCCGCGGGCAACCTCTTCACCGACACGGTTCTGCTGCCGTACGCCAACTCCGCGTATCGCAAGCTGCAGCGCGCCATCGGCAACGCCGGCGGTGGTGGTTTCATTCAGGACGACGCGCTTCTGGTAGTCACCGCGGTGACGGAAACCGACACCAGCCTGCAAGTTTCCATCACCGACGCCACCGCGCCGCCCAATCAATTGCCAACAGATCTTTTAGTCCCCGTAAAAATCTGGGAGCGCCCCAATCTTTCCACCGACGATTTTGTGGCAATGATCGACCTCTCGCAGCACGGCGGCCTGCCCTCGCGCGTGCAAGACGTAACCCTCAGCGTTTGGGAATGGCGCGCCGACGGCATCTATTTCCTCGGCGCCACGCAAGACACACAAATCCGCCTGCGTTATGCGAAAGCCTATCCGGATTTCACGGACTCGACTTCGCCAGTCCTGGTGCGCAATTCGCAGGAAGCCATCGCCTATGCCACCGCCGCACTGGCCGGCTGGGCGCGCGGCAGCCCGCTAGCAGAAAAGTGGGATGACGCCGCAGCCGATGCTATCGAAGATCTGGTCAGCGCCGCCGTCCGCCGCGAGCAACAAACCCAGCGTCGCCGCCGCCCCTTCAGTTCGCGCAGCGGCTGCACCCCGTTCTAGTAGCAGCTCTTGGTGGCACAGGCACTCCTGCCTGTGCACTTTTGAATTTGCGCCAATTCCGCAACGACTTTGTAGGGGCGCAGCATGCTGCGCCCCATCTTGGCGAGATCAAGGCCACGAGAGTATTTTCCAGGGCGCCCGACCACCGACGGAAGAATCGAGCGCTTCGCGCAATTTTGCTCTACGTTTAGCGCCACCGCGCAAACAAATTTAGGAGGATTCACAGTGTCCATCCAAATCACGCTCTTACCACAAAACGAAGACGGCTCCGGCAGCAATCTGTACTACGCGATCGGCGCGCTAACTTTTTCAGGAAACTACGTAGTCGGCGGCGACACCATCGATTTCACCACCGTCGCCGACAAACTCCCCAGCACGCAAATCATCCAAGCCTTCGCGGACAGCCAAAACGGAGCCTCCGGCTATTACGTCCCGGTAGCAGGCACCGCCCTCAACAATTGGAAATTGAAAGCCTTCACCGGCAGCGGCACCGAACTGACCGCCGTCGCCTACTCCACCACATTCGTAGCCACCGATGTGGTTCAGTTAACCATCACCGCCCGCAAGCTGCAGTAGCTCATGCAGTAGTTCATGCAGTAGTTCGCGCAGAAGTTCAATCAGCTAGCAACTGGATTTTGCCCTTTACGTTATCCCGAATCATCTGCCGCAACAGTTTCACGTTCTCCGGCGTTAAGCTGCGTTTCGGAATGTACAACGCGCGAAAATCGCTCGATCCCAGCGCAAACTTCGTTTTCGTTTCGCGAGCGCTAACGAACAGCGACCACTTACTGTCGCTGGTCACGTGTTCGGAGACAAAGTGAATGCCCTGGTTCCGCAGCTCGTAGCGCATGGTTTCGTGCAACCTCGGAGAATTCCGGAACCGTGCTCGCACCCGCAAATACGGAAACACCACCAACGCCAGCAGTATGAATACAGTCAGCGCCGCCACGATGGCCATGATCGACCCGCCGTTGCCGGTCGACTGCGCCATCTCCGATAATTCCGGGTATCCAAGGTAAAAAGCGCCGCACAGCAGGATGGCCATCACCCAGCGAATGATGTTCTCTCGCGACGCCTGAAACGGCGTGTACACGTCATTCGGCTGCAGTCGATACTCCACAACGATTTCACTCTGGTTTTCCACGGTTCCTCTCGGACACGAATTCTAAGCAAATCGCAGCAGTTTGGCCAGTTCGCCGAATCGAAGGGGGAACAGTCCGCGCCAATCTGTTCCGGTTAAGCCTGGTCGCCCGCAAGCTCTAATAATCTTGTCCCGTACTCGCTAGCTATATAAGCGGGCTATAATAGTGATAGCTGATTATTTATGATTTCTGTGATAGATTCCGGCGCATCGTGGGCTGGCTACTCCTGGCACATCTCGGCTTGCCGTTTCTCTTCGGCTTGGTATTCATCATTATCGTTGCAGCCGTCGATCCGCGCACCGCAGGCTGGGATCTGCTCGGCGAGGCTGGCCTGGATTTCGCAATCCTGGGTTTGGGCGCGACCGGCTCCGTCTTTGATAACCCACGCATGTCGCAAGCTTTTCCCGGTGCGAACGCCACGTTGGCGGCGATCTTCGTTATCGCCCTCAATCTTTTGTTTGCGGCCCTGATCGTATCGATGCGCGCTTCCATCGTCAGGAAAAGCGGCCACTTTACGGCCCTTTCCAGTATACTGGGCATGTTCCTCGGTGTATCAGGCGTAGCTTGCACCGCCGGTGCACTTGTTTTGGCCTATTCGCACATGTAAGGAGTCACCAGACCATGGCACTACAACTACTCAAGTTTCTCGCGATTTCCATGGGTAGCGCTGCCGTCGTGACTGCGGCCTTAGTGTTGATCGCGCCGCCGCTTGCGGCGCTTACCAGGCGCCTGATCTATCCTCAGAAGAAAACGGACCGCGCGTTAGTCGCAGCCTCGACGTCTCGCTAGAAGCCGTCGCGCAGACAAAATCGATTTCGATCAAGCCACTCCTCGCGGAGTGGCTTTTTTATTGCTCCCGACTCCGTTCGTTGCTAGTTGACATTGCATCGACTGAGTTTTGCACGGATGCAATCGGTCGGGGTACCTCAAACAACAAAGAGTAGCCGACGCGCGAGAAGTATCCGCGAAGTATTCCTGAAGCCGCATATCCCGACGAAACGGATCGAAGAAACCAATGATACGATCAAAAAAGGCGATGGGGATTTTCTGGGCATGGCTGATGCTGGCGCTGCACCTCCTTCCCGGTGCGATCGCACCCGTGCACGCCCAAGGCACGCGCAAGGACGACATCGTTTTTAATTCACGCGGCGTCCCCCTCGCCGGAGCCACCGTCCGCATCTGCGCGCAGCCCGCCACCGGCCAGCCCTGCACTCCCTTGGCGAACATCTATTCCGATCCATTGCTCTCGCAAGCCCTCGCCAACCCCACCACCACCGACGGCATGGGCAACTATTTTTTCTACGCCGCGCCCGGCACTTACGAAGTAGAAGTCTCCGGCCCGCAAATCTCCACCAAGCAAATCCCCGACGTGATTCTGCCCAGCAATCCAAGCTCGCCAACATTTTCCGGCGCTGTCAGCGCCTTCTCTCTAAATCTCGCCGGCAACCTCAGCGTCACCGGAAACACCACGGTCATCGGAAATTTCGCCAGCGGCACCGTCAATCTCTCCAATCAATCCACGCCGCCAGGAGCCGCCGGCATCGGCACGGTAAATCTCTACACCAAAACCGTCGACAAGCGCCTCTACTACAAAGATGAAACCGGTACCGAAGTCGGCCCGCTCGGTTCCGCCAGCGGCGCGCAAACCAACGTCGCCAACACTTTCACCGCACCGCAAAGCGTCGCGTCGGACTTTCATACCAAAGGCCCCAATCCTTCCTTCGACCTCCAGTTGTTCGGCGGCTACATCGCCTCGTCGTTCACGCCGCCCACCATCAGCTGCAACGTAACCGGCGGCAGCGCCACGCTCACCTGTTCGGGGGGCACCAGCGATTTTGCCGTTGGCCACGGCGTGGCCATTGCCACTGCCGGCCCTGCGGCCGCAGTGCTTACTCCTGCCGCCGCGGTCGGCATCACCACCATCAACGTCAGCAGCAACGTCGCCACGGTCGTTACCTCCGGCTCCGTCAGTTACACCAACGGCTCGAACATCACCATTTCCGGCTCTAGCGATTCCGCCTTCAACGGTACCTTCGCTGTGGCGCAAGAAGTCGGCTACGACCTTTTCACCATCCCCGTGACGCACGCGAATTGCAGCCCCTGCACTATCGGCGGCAGCGCCACCGTGGTCGCCAACACCCCTGGCGCAGTCACACCCCAGGGCATTCTCAACGGCACGTCTACCTACAACTACAAGGTAGTCGCCGTCGACTTCAACGGCGGACTCTCCGCCGCCAGCCAAGCCTTCACCACCACCGTGGGCGCCTCCGCACTTGGCCTGACCACCGTCTCGATCACTTCCTACTCGCGCACCAACGGCGTAACAACCTTCACGTGCGCCGCCAATTGCAATCTGCAGAGCAACGCCGAAATCAATGTGGTCTACGCCGGCTCTGGTGCGCGAGACGTGAACGTGGAAGGCGCGCTGGTCATTAGTTCCGTGCCCAACAGCACCACTTTCACCATTCTGCAGACCGGGTTCGCCAACACCACCGGCTCGGTGACCATCAACGACAACGTTCAGGTAATCGCCAAAAATCTCGTGCAGTGGGTGATGCAACCCTCATCGGTAATGCAGCACCTCATTTACCGCTGCACCACCAGTTGCGGCACCAACACCAATTACACCCTCGCGGGAATTTCCCAGGGCATGGACAGTTCCTTCACCGATTGGGGCTTGACCTTCAACGTCGGGCAGCTTCCGGCCTACCTTCCAGCCAATCCGCCCAGCTCCACCACGAACGGTATTTTTTCCACCACCATCACCGCCATCAACGGCACGCAAATAACGCTGGCCGCCAGCGCGGTAGCCTCCGTCTCTGGCGCTACGCTGCAGCACGACAACACTCCCAACGTCCTCGCCGCGTGCACCTCCACCTCCAACAGCGGACTGGGTGGCACAATATTTCTTTCGCAAGGCAGCCCGCAAGGTGGCGTGTACGTTTTCAATTCACCGCTGCCCCTGAAGAACTGCCCGGTGTACACCAAACTGCAGATCGCAACGCAGGTAACCTTGAATCAGCCGTGGCTAATGCGCGCCTTGGCCGAGGTCGAAGGATTAAATCAGGGTAACGGCGGCAACACCCCGCCGTTTGTTACCGACCACGTCGCGCAAATCACCGGTAACGCCTATCCTTTGCTGTTGTTCACGCCCGGCGTCGCCGCGGACGATACGCTGACCAATCTCGTTTTAGTCACCCACGATCCTTATCAATCCGGCATTTTTCTCGATCAAGACAACACCGGAAACAACATCACCAATATGTATTTCCGCAACGTCTACAGTCAGGGATATCCCGGCAGCCAGCCATTTCGCATGGGCGGAGGTTTCGGATTTTACTGGGACCGCGGCGCGCTGCTGCTCGGTGGTGCCACCAGCTGGGGTTTCCTGCCGGAATTTCTGGATGTGGTGGACCAGGGTTTCGGCGCCAACAATCAGCAACTCGGCGGCATCATCAGCATGGACAAAACCGTCATCGGCGGCGGGGAATTGCTGTTTGACGCCGCGGGAGTTTTTCCTTTGGGTGCCGGCCCTGGCCACGCTACCTTCAACGAAATCCTTAACGAAAGCGGCTTCTATCCGAGCTTTCGCTTCAACACCGGGAACAACGCCGTCTTCGCCGTCGATATCATTAAGACCAGCTATTCCGATCCCCTGGGCGGTGGCGCCGTCGTCCCGCTGATCGATCTGACCAACGCCAATGCCTTGAGCGCTTTTCGCGTCATCGATCCGTTCTGCTTCAGCGGCACGCAGCCGCTTTTCGCCTCCGCCAATCCCGGCGGCATCGAGGTAATCAACGGCTCGGAAGGCTGTAGCACCATCGGGACCAATACCGCCATCGTGCACAATTGGGCGGGCACAACTCTCTCCGACACTTACAACAACGCTTCTATCCAATTTAACGGCACCGGCCAGGTGTATTACACGCTGGCTACGCCTGGCGCGCCCACTGTGGCGATCAGCGGTGCTACCGGACCGAGCGCCGGCACGTACTTCTACCGTATCCTGGCCAACGACGCGAACGGAAACACCTCTTTGGCCTCGCCGGTCTCCAGCTCCATCACCGTGAATGGCTCGCAAGGCGTGCTGCTCAGTTGGACGCTGGTTCCAGGGCAGGTCTCCACCACCATCTGTCGCGGGCTTTCGGCGGCCAACATCGCTTGCATTTCGGTGAGTCCCGGCTTTCAAGTGGCGGGAACCAGCTACTTGGATGGTCCGACCGTTTTCCCCAACAGCTCTCTTCCGCAAGTTCCCACCGGAGCCGCAGCTTCGTTGGGCGCCAACGGTTTGAGCGCCTCCACGCTGAGCATTCCGGGTGGTGGCTCAAAAGATGTCATCACTGGCGCCTTCAGCACGCCACGTGCGCAGACGCTCCCCGACGTCAGCGGAGTATTTCCCGTAACCGGCTACGTAAACACCGCGTACGACAACGCCACGCGCGCGAACGGCGCCATTGGCGCGAACTGGACCGTCGGCCAGGACAGCATCAACATTTCCGGCAACGCTTTTGTCGGTGGCACCGCCGGCGCGCACAACGTGCAGTACTGGTCGGCGAATACCTTTTCAAATTTCGGACAGTTCGCCGAAGTAACCGTAGTGACCCTGAACGGCACCAGCGACTTCATCGGTCCGATGGTCATGGTCTCCGGCAACACCGGCTATACCTGCATCGAAGACTCCACCAGCATCTTCATCCAAAAATATAACGGCGGAACGGGAACGAATCTCACCGGCGGCACCATCACCGGAGCCGCGGGCGATGTACTGCGCCTGGAGATCGTCGAGCCCGGCGGCGCGTTGACGTGCTATCGCAACGGTGTAGCGGTCCTGACCGCCAACGACACGTCGTTCACCAGCGGTTCGCCCGGTCTCGATATGTTCAACAACGTGGCCACCTCAAAAAATTGGAGCGGCGGCAACTTGCATCCGCTCGGCCAGCTGGACATCGAAGCGGATTACACCAAGGTGCAGCACCTCAATGCCGGAGTCGGCATCGGCACGGAAACCTTTACCGCTAGCCCGCGCGGCGAGCAGGACGTTTTTCTGCCCGGCGCACTTACCTCCACGTGGACCGGCTCCACGTGGACCACGGACAAAGCCGTGACCGTCACGCGCGTGCAAGTGCAAGCCAAAACCGCGCCCTCGGGATGCTCCACAAATGCGATCGTGCGTTTGACCGACGGCACCTCCCCGGTAAACGTCACCATCGCCGCGGCTGCCAACGACAGCGGCCCCATCACGCAAAACTATGCCGCAGGCGCCGCCGTAACCATCAGCGTGCAAACCGCCGCCGCAGGCTGCTCCACCAGCCCCGCCGACGTCAACGTTGTAGTCCAGTACCGCATGCAATAGCCGCAGTAAACGGCCCCCTTCTTTCCGCCGTTGCACTCGGCCGTTGTCTTTCGTCTCTGGCCTTTGTCTTGGTCTTTGTCTCGCGTCTTTGTCTTTTGTAGCGGCCGCCTTCTGAGGCGGTCGCCTTTGTTTTTGATTCCTCGGAAAAACGGAAACGAACTCGCTCGCAACCACGAAAGGTCGGTCAACAAATGCCGTCAGCACCATCAATAGAAACCGCAGTCCTCGTGAATATCTCTCGCGAACAGTGGCCGCCGCGCCATCGCACCTATTTCGGCACTCTCGTAGTCCGTTCCCCGCAGCCCGGCGAACCCTTCGCGCTGACTCCCGTCCGTCCGTGCGTCAGCATCATGGATCTGGGCGACAAGCGCACTCACGAGATTCACCTCGCCGCGCGCGAAATCGCCGAAGATCTCGCCCGCGAACTAAACAGCGATTCCGGCGAAGGCAGCTTTCACGGCGTATTCGTGGCCGCTGGCGATCTTCCCACCGCCGCCGAACTGGACGACGCACGCACCCGCCTCGACAGCTTTCATCGACGCCTCGTCGACGCCGCCGACCTTGAGTGGGAACGCACCAAAAATCCCATGTTCATCACGGATCTGGAACGCCGCGCCGCGCGCCTCCTGGGCTTGGACAAACCGTGGCTCTACAACTCCAAGCCGCTCGACGATTGCCCCGTCTGCGCCGAAAAAATCAAACCCGGCGTAGCCGTCTGCAAATCCTGCGGCGCCATCCTCGACCCCGCCAAAGCCTCCCAATACGGCTTCACCAACGCGGATCGGCCCATCGTGCACGCTAAGAAGAAGCAAGAAAATCACGAAGCAGGGAAGTAGGGTTGGCAGGGAACGGGCGAGCAAGGCAGCACGCAAACAAAAAGGGCGGCGATAAATCGCCGCCCCCAAAAACGTGTACTGGACACGCCTGCCAAGCATTACTAGGGTATCAAATTTCCCCGATGATTCAATAGGCGCGTTGAGAGCAAGTGCGGAGAGTGGGAGACTCGAGCTCCTGGGGCTGCAGAGCAGCCCTCAACGCTTGGCAGGCGCGTCCAGTACCCCCACCGGAAGCACTCTCCAAAACGCGCTTGCGCAATTTATATATCATATGGTGAATGGACAATACAAGAAATGACCACAGCAGGATCACTCGACGCACCCATCGAAATCTTCGGTGGCCTGATCACCGATATGTCTCCCGCCGACCTCCCGCACGGCGTCTCGCCCGACTGCCAGGACGTGGTCTTCAGCAACAGCGGCGTAGAAACGCGCCCCGGCCTGCAAGCGATGTTCGGCCCATTCGCCGGCAATCCCACCATAAACTATCTAAGAACCTACGAAACCCTCAACGCCACACCGCGCACGTTAGCCCTCGACTCGAACGGCATCCTCTACAAAGAAACCACGCCGGGCACGCTAACCAGTATCGCCACCGGCCTCGCCGCAAATTCCTACGCCAACTCCACCACGCTCTTCGGCAGGGAATACCTGGCCATCAGCGACGGCCGCACCGGTAACGATCTACCGCGCCAGTATGACGACACCAATTTCGATCGCGTTAGCCAAAGCGGTCCCGGCGCGGGACCAACCGTGGTCGACGAAAACGTAATCGTCGCGATCGTCGCCAGCCCCACCGGCGCAACGCAACCCGCAGCCGTCACCATTGCCGCAAGTCCAAGCGGCGCAACGGAAAACGGTTTTCTCGTAACCATCACCACCAGCTCGGCGCACGGACTTTCCTCCGGACAATCCGTTACCGTCGCAGGCGTCGCCGTCACCGGCTACAACGGCACATTCCCCGTGGTCTCCGCTCCCAGCAACACGCAATTCACCTACATCGCCGGCGCATCCGGATTGGCCGCCAGCGGCGGCGGCACCGCCGCATCCGCCACGGCCACCATACAAACCACAGTCGCGCACGGATTCGTCATCGGCCAACTCATCACCACCACCGGCATCGGTGTCGCGGGTTACGACGGCACGTTCCCCGTTACCGCCGTGCCAGACTCCACGCATTTTGCCTTCATTGCTCCTACCGGCGGCCTCGCAGCCTCTGGCGGAGGCACCGCTGCCGCTGCGGGCAACGTTGTCGCCGGCGTGCACCAAGTCTCGGTAATGTTTCAAACGCGCCAGGGCTACTTCACCAAGCCAAGTCCCGCAACCAGTTGGACCGCCAGCGGCGGCAAGCGCGCGGTCGTCACCAATATCCCCACCGGCCCCAGCAATATAATCGGCCGCGTGCTGTGCTTCACCGGTTCCGGCGGCGCAAGTTTCTTCTACACCAGCGCGGGCGGAACGCTTTTCTCCGGCAACATGGTCATCGGCGACAACACCACCACCTCCATCACGGTAGATTTCTCCGACGCCATCCTCCTCGCCGGAACCAACGTGGACAATCAGTCTCGCCTCATCGAACTCAGCGAATGCGCCGGTGTAATCGATTATTCCGAACGCCTCTTCTGGTGGGGCGAGCGCAATCGCCTCGATAATTTGGTCAATCTAGGTTTCGACGGCGGCTTCACCGGACCATCTCTTCCGCATTATCCGCTGGGTTGGACTCCCGACGCCGTTTTCGCGCCCGGCGGAACCGACGAAGAAAATTTTGTAGTCTGGGGCGCCGCCTATTCCATCGTTGGCAACGGCACCACGCCCACGCGCGGCTTGATGACGCAATCCGCCGTGGCGGATGCTCTCGGCGCGCAAATTATCCAGCCCAATATCGACTACACCGTGCGCGCCCGCTGCGCCTGCAACACCGCGCTCTCCACCGGCACGCTACACATTCATCTCTACAGCCCGAGCGCCGGCATCAACACCACGGGACTGCAACTCACCGCCGCGCAACTCACCACCAGCTACGTCGAGTACACCGCCGATCTCACTGCGCCACTGACCACCATCCCCGCGGATCTGCTGCTGCGCGTCTACGCCGACGGCACGCCGAACTCCAGCGGCCAGTTTTACATCGACAACATCGAAATTTTCCCCACCAACCAGCCGTCCAACGCCTCCCTGGTACGCGCCAGCCGCGTCGAAGATCCCGAAAGCTACGACGGCATCGACGGCCTGCTCAGCGTCGCGGAAAATAACGGCCAAGCCATCTGCGCGGCGTTCACCCTGCGCGAGCGCCTCTATTTCGTGAAAGAACATTCCTTGCACGTCACGCAGGACGACGGCACCAACGAACCCGCGTTGTGGTCCATCGCAGAAGTCTCGCACGCCGTCGGTACGTCTTCCGTGCGCGGCGTAGGCATCGGCGAAGATTGGGTGGTCATCGCCCACCGCACCGGCCTGTACCTTTTCAGCGGTGGTGAACCGGTAAAAATCTCGCAAGAAATCCAGCCCACCTGGAACCAAATCAACTGGCAGTACGGCCAAACGCTCTGGGTCACCGTGGACACCAAAGAACGCCGCATCTTCGTCGGCGCCCCGCTCGGCGCGGCCACCACTCCGAACAAAATCCTAATGCTCGACTACCGCGATCTAGACACCGTCTCCGACCTCACCACCCGTCCGCCCATCAACATCACCTACACCGGACGCAAAACCGCCACCGACAAAACCCGTAAGTGGTCGCCGTGGACCATCGCCGCCAACTCCTGCGCCATCATCGAACGCGTGAACGGCACCGCGGTCGTAGCCATGGGCGGCGGCATTCCCGGAGTCGGCGGCGCGGGCGCCACAGGAAAAATCTACCAACTCTCCAGCACGCAATTTTCCGACGACGGCATCGCCATCCCGTGTTACTACACCACGCACTTCTTTCCAGAGCGCGCCGTAGAACAGTCCCTGAGCCTAGGCGCGCACAGAAAACTTTTCAGCTATCTGACCATGTACGTGGAAGGGGCAGGGAACTTAGCGCTCACGACCTTCGTCAACACCGAAAGCAGCCCGCAAGCCCAACAACCGCTGCCATTAAGCAGCCCATCCTTCGAGGATCTAGAACTCCCAATAAATGTGTTGGGCGAACGCGTAGCCTTCCAAGTAGGCACCAGCCAATCCGGCGCCTGGTTCCGCCTGCAAAAATTCTGCCCCAGCGTCCGCATAGACCCCTGGGCCCCAGTCCGCGGCAGCAATTAAGCCTTATGTAGCACAGACTTCAGTCTGTGCGCGGTTTAAGCGGCACCGACTAGTCATGCAAAACCACGAAAGGCGTCCCGGCTAAGAGTCGTTTTTAGAATCCAGCTGCGTGTGAAGTAAATATTTGCCGCAGGTTCCTGTCGATAGGAGTTAATCACCAATTCGATTCCTCTGTCGAGTACCCAAAAATGCTAACCGTCGCCCAAATCGCCCCGCTAAAAGACCGCGACCCGTACCTCTACGAAACGCTCACGAAAATTGTGGCCGCCGTAAACGCCACCAGCCAAAGCGCTGGCGTCGACTCCAGCACGCCCTCGCCCGCCCCATCTCCGATTGCCTCCGTAACGGTGCAAGCCTCGGGCGGCTGGTTCGACATCTCCATCACCGACCCCTCCGCGTCGCGCCCAGGTCTTTTTTATTTCGCCGAGTCCGACACCGCACCGTCATTCAATACTCCGCGCGTCTATTTCATGGGCGCCTCGCGCAATCTCTACACGCAACTCGGCAATCAAACGCTCTACTGGCGCGCCTATTCGCAATATATCGGCTCGACGCCCTCCGCTCCGGTAAGTTTCGGTTCGCCGCCCACAGCGGTGATCGGCGGCGGCACCGCCGGACCAACGCCGCTACCATCAACCGGCAGCGGCACTCTACCCAACGGTTTACTCCGCGGCGGCAACGGCTTCGGCATCAACACCGGCGCCCGCATCACGCGTCAAACAATTTTGTAATCCGATCGGTATTCGCGCAGCCGTAAGCCTCCGATTTTGTTGTTCGCCTCGTCGATCATTCATTCCTTGTAGGGCGCAGCATGCTGCGCCCCAGCTAGCCCGGGCGTGGTGTGCAAGGGCAGCGCAGCACAACTTTAAGCACCTGCAATCAGGAAGTACACGGCACGCCGTGCCCTCCGGCGTCACCGCACCAAACGAAATCTCATGCACATCCGCGAATACAACGAAAACGATCTCCCGGCCTTGCGCGCCATCCACGCCGCGCAAGGCTTCGCCTATCCGTTGCCAGATCTTCGGTCACCACTCTTCCTGACCAAGCTGGTCCTAACGCAAGACGATCCGCGTCCTCCTGGGAACGCCGATCTCCAGATCGGCGCCGTTTCCGAACGGGCCCAACCCTTAAAACAGGGAAGTCAGTCTATCCTCGGCGCAGCCTTCTTGCGCCTAACTGCGGAAGCATATCTGCTGCTCGATCCCCATGCCGGCACTCCACACGACCGCTGGCGCGCGCTACTCGCCCTGCACGCCGCCGCCGAACGCGACGCCTGGCGCCGCGGCCTGGAAGACGTCCACGCCTGGCTCCCGCCGCCCATCGCGAAAACCTTCGGCAAGCGCGTCCAGCAACTCGGCTGGATCCGCGACGACACCTGGACCCCGTACTGCCGTCGCCTCAGCCCACACAAATAACTATTCGTGGTATTACTGGACAAGCTAACTAAATCGCGATACAAGTTTGTTCTGTGGCGAAACTCCGATATGAATTACGCGCCGAAGCCCTTCGCGACATTGGTATCCTGTTGGTGGTGTTCGCGCCACTGGACACTTTGCTCCGAATGGGCCGCACCTCAGCCGCCGACTGGCTGACCGCCATTGGAATTGCATCGTTTGGCTTGTTGTTTGTCGAGATCGGCGTAAGAATGGAGACGAGCAAATGAGCTACCTCTTCTGGTTCGTCTTTTTTTCGATCATGGCCTACATGATCTGGCAGGGCTACGCCGATAAGCGAGCGTACTTGCGCAATCAGGCGCAAGAGCGCGAGCGCAGCCAGCTCGCTGCCGAGAAAAACCTCGGTGCGCCAACAGCCCACGAAGGCGCAACTCCAAGGACCGTGTAGTCCGGCGGTCTCGGTCCGGCGAATAATCGCTGCCGAGCTTCAATTCAGTTTTATTTCCTTTAAGTAGGAAACTGGAACTTTTGCATTTCCTCGCACCACCGTACCTAAACCTAAAATTTAAATCGAATCGTAAACCCGGAGGCATATTCCATGGGACGCGGCGCGCAGCAACAAACCCTGCAACTCACCGATCAGCAGCTAGCCAACACCAACGCACTGAATCAGCAATTCCTAAATCAGCAGCAGCAAACCGGCAACATGCTAAATTCGCAATACCAAAGCATCCTGGCCAATCCGGGCCTGAGCTCCGCCGATCAAGCCGCGGTCACCGGACAATCCCAAGGCGCGTTAGCCAGCGCCTTCGATTCGCTCCAGCAATCCGCGCAAAATCGCGTGGCCGCCACAAATAATTCCGCCGGCTTCTCGGACCTCACCGACGAACTCGCCCGCCAGAAGGGCATCGCCGAAGGCAACCAAGTCGCACAAAATCAATTTAATTTTGACAACACCGCCTTTAACCGCCAAATGGCCGCGCTGCAAGGCCTCTCCGGCGTCTACGGTGTCGACAGCAACCTGCTCGGCCGCACTCTCGGCATCCCATCGCAACTGCTCAACACCGCCGCCAACTCCTCGCGCAGCACCGGTTTCTTCCCGTCGCTGGCCTCTTCAGCCGGCGGAACCCTCGGCGCCCTGGCCGGCGCCATTTTGTAACGCCTTTAGTAGCACAGGCCTTCAGCCTGTGCAGCGTAATCAACACCGCAGCTCAGTCTTCGTAGCACAGGCACTCCTGCCTGTGCGCGGCGCAGCCCACATCCCAAATCACACGTATCGGCACGCAAGCACACAACGCCGCGCCCCCCGATATTGCCGACACGTATCGCCCGCACCACAGAAATCGCGAGGCCCCACACATGCATTGGCTCGGCACATTCACCGCCGTGGCGACCGCGTCCGTGCAGTTCGTATTATTCCTGCGCTGGCTGCACCGCCGCATGCGCGACGACGAAATCAATCGCGCCTTCATCCGCGATCTCGCGCTCATCCACATCCCGCACATCTACGGCGCGCTGCAAAGTATCTGCGAGCAGCAGGGAATTACCGTCCGCGCCGCTCCGGCAGTGCGCTTCGTCGATTTACACGGCGCTAACGGAAGCCGCCGCAGGTCATGAGCGTCACTCCAGACTTCCTCGCGGTGGCCAAACGCAGCGCCATCTCCTACGCGCTCGATCCAGCTCTCGTCTGCGCCGTCGTCGAGCAAGAGTCCGCGTGGAACACCTGGGCCATACGTTACGAGCCCGCGTTCTTCGCAAAATATGTCGCGTCCTTATATACAAATAATAAGGTCACCGCCAGCGAAGCCTACGCCCGCGGATTTTCCTGGGGACTAATGCAGGTCATGGGACAGGTCGCCCGCGAGGCGGGTTGCGATGCCCCGTTTCTCTCCGCCCTGTGTGATCCCGCGCAAGGCCTGGCCATCGGCTGCAAAGTCCTGCGCAGAAAATTCGATGCCGTAGCCGGAGACACCACGCGCGCGCTACTAGCCTGGAACGGCGGCGCCAACCCCGCCTATCCCGTCCAAGTCCTAGCCCGCCGCGCCCACTATTTGTAGCGTCCGCCTTCCGCTTGCCCCCGTCAGGGGGAGGCGGTCACCTTTGCCGTTGCTTTTGACGTTGCTCTTGCCGTTGCCTTTGACGTTGCCTTTGACGTTGCTCTTGCCGTTGCCTTTGATTTGGCCTGTGTAGGTGCCAGACTTCAGTCCGGCCTAGCAGACGTCGCCGCTAGCCGTTTTCTTCGTTTCCGTTTCGTCCCAGCATTCGTCTTCGCCGCGGTTTTTCCGTTGCCGTTCATCGCCGCTATCTTTTGCCGTCGTCGTTCTCTCTAGGCCCAAATAAAAAAACGCGACAATCCCATCCATCAAGAAAACGAAAGGATTCTCCATGCCACTAACAATATCAACCGCCGCCATCGACGGAACCCCCGCCGACCCCATCACCCTAATCGCAACCTTCACCTGCGACGCCCAAGATCAGCAAGCCACCCCCTCCATCACCGCGCTGACCACCGCCGTCACCGCAAGAAAGTCCAGCGCCACCATCACCGTCACCAATCCAGATCCCGCCACCATGCTGATCACCGTAACAATCTAGGCCCTAATCGCACTCGTCTCCATCGATCTCCACTGCATCGCAAAAACCAAAAAAAAGGAAAAACAAAAAATGCCGCTCCTGACCCACAACGCAATTTGGAACGAAATCTCCTCCGGCACCGTCACCTTAACCGCCGTCTTTCAACTCGAAGCCACCGGCCGCGCCGGAGATCCAACACCGCGCGCCGCTCTAGCCTCCGCCGTCTCCGCAATCGCCGGCAGAGCCACTTCCGTCCACCCAGTAGTCACCCAGACCGATGCCGACACCATGACCATCACGGTCACCATCTAGAACAATCCCGCACCCGACTTTGTAGGGGCGCAGCATGCTGCGCCCCAGCTCGGCAAGGTTGGTCGAGTCCGTCGAATATGTAGCGGCCAGACTTGAGCATGCCCTAAATCGCGAAGGTCTCCACCCCGCGCAAAACATTTGCGGGGCACCTGTAGCGCGGGGCGCTTGGGTTTGCGCCCCGCGGCTTTTTCCGCGCCAGGTTGTTTGCCGCGAAGCTCTACCGCGCAAATGCAATTCAGGCGTCGATCGCGCACAATCGAAAAATCGCCCTCGACCATCGACTCGTATCTCACAGACCGCACACAGCGCGAGGACCCAGCATGAACCCCCGCTTCCACATTCGCCTAGCCGAGCTAACCCTCGTCATCGTGCTAGCCGCAACAATAATCCTAGCCTGGCGCGAAGCCCGCGCCGACCGCGCCCAACTCCAATCCCAGCTAGCCGCCGCGAACCAAGCCCTAGCCGCCGCCACCACCCGCCAGCAAGACCGCGACGCCAAACTAAACGACGTCCTCACCAACATCGCCGCCGAAAAAAAGGCCGCCACCACGCCAGCCCAACTCCTCGCCGGCATAGCCCAAGCGGTAGGGCTGACCGCACCCCTAACCCTGCAGTCCGTGCCAACCTCACTCGCAACCGACAAATCCAACGCCTCCGCCACTCCAAACTCGGCAGGGAATTCGCCTTCGGGCAATTCCCCTCAATCAGGGACGCCGGAAACCACCACAGCCGCAAACTCAGCCCAGCTACCCCCGGCTCCCGACGCCAAAATCCCCGCCGCGGATCTAAAGCCCCTCTACGACTACCTCCTAGACTGCAAAGCCTGTCAAGCCAAACTAGCCGCCTCCCAGAGCGACCTGGCCGACGAAAAAACCAAGACCGCCACCCTAACCAAATCACGCGACGACGCCCTCCGCGCCGCAAAAGGTGGCACCGTCCTGCAACGCACTGCCCGCGCTCTAAAATGGTTCGCCATCGGAGCCGCCGCCGGTGCCATAGCCGCCAAAGCCTCCAGGTGAACCGCCCACCGACCGCCTGTAGCGGACGCCTTCTGCCTGCCCCGGCCCGCCGGGGAGGCGGTCGCCTTTGTGTCGCAGATCTCCACGCCATTTGTGACGCGGATGCGGCGGCTGTTGCAAAAAAGTTGTCACCCGAAGTAATGCACTGGGCCCCGCCAAAACTGGAGGCTGGCGCACCCCCCGCGCCAGCCTCCAGTTTCATAGGAAACCAAAGACAGAGCACAACCCAAAAGATTAGCATCAGCAAAGAAAACGAGAGGCCTCGCTATAGGAGAAGCAAGGCCAAAGAAAGCGGATATCCACAGCCCATCATTTCAATCAAAGAAAGTCCTTGACACAGCGTCTGATAAGTAATATTATGTTAACTACGAAATAAGGCCGAGAGTCCCCGCTGTGGAAGCCCTGTGGATTACCCTCTAGCTTCGGCCACCACTTCTCTCTTGTTCCAAACTTATGCCTTTGAAATTTACTTCCCGTTGGACTTCTGCTGCGCCAATTCGTACTTAATATACTGTTCCAGCACGTGCGGGTCCGCGCCCACAATCCGCCGCCCATTCACAAAGATTGTCGGCGTGCTGGCGACCTCAAGTTCGCGCCCATTCGCCACGCTGGCATCCACCGCCGCCGCCGCATCTGGCCCAGCCATGCAGCTCTTAAACGCCTCCACGTTGAGACCCGCCTGGGCAGCGTAGTCGGTCATCTTTTCGTAGGCGTTCCCGGCGGCGATCAAGTCCTGGTTGTCGTAGATCAGGTCATACACCTTCCAGAAGCTCTCCGGGTTCTGGGTATGCGCACAGCGCCCGGCCAGCGCCGCCGTCCGTGCCCAGGGATGGATCTGGTCTAAGGGAAAGTCCATGAACACCAACCGTACCTGCGGATAGTTCGGCAGCATGCCGCGCATCACATCATGCAAGCTGCGGCACACCGGGCACTCAAAATCCGAGTACTCCACCACCGTCACTGTCGCCTTGCTGTCTCCCATTGACGGCGCGTTCTTGGTCCGCATCGCCGCGCGATTCTCCGCCAGCGGATCCTTGGTCAAATCCGATAGCTCGCCGCGGAACAGATATTTGCCGTCCTTGCTGATATAGAATTTGCCGGTCTCTTCGTTACCTTCAACCTTCACCTTAACGTCGCAGACCAGCAGGCCAGTCACCGGCGTGTCCTTAGGCTCGCTGACATGCACCTCCACCTCTGGCCCGAACGCATAGAGGTGTCGTAAATAAACTTCGATAGTCTTTTGTATCTGGTTCGCGCCACCCGAGGTCGCGCCAGAAGCCGGTGGCGCCGCGCTTTGCTGGGCGCTAGCAACGCCCGTCATGAATCCCAAGGCCACTGCCAAACGCAGCATGACCCGAGCCCAATATAAGGATGCCTTCACTTCGATCCCTCCGGTTCTTCTCTGTGAACTCCGTGCCTCTGCGCACTCTGCGTTAACGCCTTTTCTTCAAGGCACAAATCGCTGCGCAATCGGAAACGGCCGCCCAAATCCAAACGCCCGCGGCGTAATCTTCAACCCTGGCGCCGCCTGCTTGCGCTTATATTCGTTGCGATCCACCAGCAGGGCGATGTCCCGTACCAGTTTCAGCTCAAATCCATATTTCTCGGCAATCTGCTCCGGGCACAGCAGATCCTCGATGTAAGCCTTGAGCACGCAATCCAGCACCGGATAGGGAGGCAAGCTATCCTCATCCTTCTGATTGGGACGCAATTCCGCCGACGGCGGCTTCTCGATCGTCGCCTGGGGAATGACTTCCCTTTCCCTATTAATCCACCGCGCCAGTTCATAAACCATCTGCTTCGGCACGTCGGAAATCACCGCCAACCCTCCGGCCATATCGCCGTACAAAGTACAGTAACCAACGGCCAGCTCGGATTTATTTCCCGTGCTCAGCACCATGGATCCAAACTTATTCGACAGCGCCATCAAATAATTGCCGCGCACGCGCGCCTGCAAATTCTCTTCGGTAACATCAGCCCCGCGCTCGCCGAACGCCGGCGCCAGCGCCTTGCGATACGCATCAAACACGTCGCTGATCGGCAGCGTCAAACACTTAATGCCCAGATGCTTCGCCACCGCCTGCGCGTCCGTCTTGCTGCCTTCAGAAGAAAACGGCCCCGGCATCGAAAC
Source organism: uncultured Acidobacteriota bacterium (assembly GCA_963838265.1). GTDB lineage: Bacteria > Acidobacteriota > Terriglobia > Acidiferrales > UBA7541 > Acidiferrum. The sequence goes on along the minus strand of CAWIQN010000007.1, from coordinate 425,915 downwards.
GCCCAAAACGTTCTCCGCTCCCAGCGCATCCACGGCAATCGCGGCCACCACCGCCGAATCAATGCCTCCGCTCAGACCGATCAGCACTTTGCTGAAGCCGCATTTGCGCACGTAATCCCGCGCCCCGGTAACCAGCGCGGCGTACGCGTAGGCAATCTCTTCGCTGGGCTGCTCGTGAATTTCGCCCTTGCCGGTGACCGTATCGAACAGCACCAGGTCTTCCGCGAACGCCAATCCCTGCGCGGCGATTTTCCCTTCCGCCGTCAACGCCAGGCTCGCGCCATCAAAAATTAAACTGTCGTTTCCGCCGAATTGGTTCACGTACACCACCGGCCGGCGGTGCCGCAGAGCGATCGACCGCAGCATGTCCACCCGCAGCGCCCGTTTGTCCAAGTTGTACGGCGACGCGGAAATATTAATGATGACGCTGCTTCCCTTTTCCACGATTTCCGTAATCGGGTCGCGTTCGTAAAGCTGCTTGGGCCAAAATCCCACATCGTTCCACGCGTCCTCGCAGATCGTAATGCCCAGCGTCTCCGGTCCAAACGCGAACGTGAACTGACTCTCCGCGGCATGGAAATAGCGCGACTCATCAAAAACGTCGTACGTCGGCAGCAGCATTTTGCTCTGCTCAAAAACCACGGCCCCATCGCGCACCAGCGCCGCCTTGTTGGCCACGGACTTTCCGCGCCCATTCTTCACCGCGCCGGCGTACCCGACGATCGACGGCAGCGGCAGCGCCTTAGCCAACTTTTGCAATTCGTTACGGTTGCGTTCCACAAAGGAGGGACGTTCCAGTAAATCCTGCGGCGGATACCCGCACAAACAAAGCTCCGTAAACACCGCCAACTCCGCGCCACGCGTCTGCGCCTGCGCCGCCAGTTTCAAAATAGAAGCCGCGTTGCCGGAGAAATCGCCAATGGTGGGATTAAACTGCGCGAGGGCTATCTTCATGCTCGCTCAACAGCATACGAAGGGAGTAAACACAATGCAATGCGCGCCATGAGAGGGTTTTCCAGCACCGCAGCAACGGGATCAAAGCCCAGTTCCGCACTAACTAACTGCCAAAAAACGAGGGTCTAAACCTATTAGAATCAACACTTGCGAACGGTATCAAAACAAAGGACTTCATCTCCCCTGCAATGAACACTTACAAAAAAGCACCACCGTGGCCATACCAGCCGCCAAACAAAACACGGTGGCTCTTTTGTAGCGATGCCCGCTTGCCGTGAGCCTCGAAGGGTCAGGGCGTCACCGGTTTACACACCAACCACCCCGTTTAGCGCCCAACAAACCAAAGGCTCTTGAACGAAACGCTCAAGAGCCTCGACAGTCCTTGCACCAAGCGCGACAAAATTCCGCGCCCTACAAAACTAAACGCTGAACGAGCTGCCGCAACCGCAAGTGCTCTTCACGTTCGGATTATTAAACTTGAAGCCCGCGCCTTCCACGGTCTCGATGTAATCGATCTCCACGCCATCGAGGTACATGGAACTCATCTGGTCCACGGCCACCTTCAAACCGTTGAAGTCCACAACTTCGTCGGCTTCGCTGGTCGCATTCTCAAACGCCATGTGGTACTGGAAACCGGAGCAACCGCCGCCCACCACCGCCACGCGCAACGCCACGGGCACGGGTGTCTGCATGCTCATGATTTCCTTCACCTTCGTGCTGGCTACAGGAGTTAAGCTAATCATAATTCCACTGGCCTCCGCTCGCAGCTATCGCCGCGACGCTAACTACTCCATTAGTATAGCAAAACCCGATTCGTCGTGCTCGCCAACCAGTTCTTAAGTAGCACAGGCACTCTTGCCTGTGCGCTTTTCGTGCGCTAGCTGCAGGCCGCAACTCGCCACGGTTCAAGTAAGGCAACGCCGTGAGCAACGCTCTTCGACAACCCAAACCGCCTCACTTACAATAGGATGCTCTATGAGACACAAAGTCACGCTCATCGCCGGTGAAGGCATCGGCCCGGAAGTAGCCGCCGCCGTACGTCGCATCCTCGCAGCCTCAGGCGTCCTGATCGACTGGGAAGAGATCGCAGGCCGCACCGACAGCTCCCAGGACCAAGGCCAAGTCATCAACGAAGCAGCGATCGAAGCCGTCCGCCGCAATCACGTAGCCCTGAAGGGCCCCATGGCCACCGCCATAGCCGGCGGCGCGCCCAGCGTTAACGTAGCGCTGCGCCGCACCCTCAATCTCTACGCCAACGTCCGGCCCGTAAAAAATCTGCCCGGCGTGAAGTCGCGCTTCGAGAACGTAGATATCGTCCTGATCCGCGAAAACACCGAGGACCTGTATTCCGGCCTCGAACACGAAGTAGTTCCCGGCGTAGTCGAAAGCCTGAAGATCATCACCGAACGCGCCTCCACGCGCATCGCCCGCTTCGCCTTCGAGTACGCGCGCAAATACGGCCGCAAAAAAATCCACGCCATCCACAAAGCCAACATCATGAAGCTTTCCGATGGCCTCTTCCTGCATTCCATCCGCGCCGTCGCCGAGCATCACAAGGAAATCGAATACAAAGAAATGATCGTGGACAACGCCTGCATGCAGATGGTCCTGAACCCGCAGCAGTTTGACATGCTGCTCCTGCCCAATCTCTACGGCGACGTAATGAGCGACTTGTGCGCGGGCTTGGTAGGCGGCTTAGGCGTAGTCCCCAGCGCCAACATGGGCGACGAGTCCGCCATGTTTGAGGCCGTCCACGGCACGGCGCCAGACATTGCCGGAAAAGGTTTAGCCAATCCCACTGCCCTGCTAATGAGCAGCATCCTGATGCTCGACCACTTAGGCGAACGCAGCGCCGCCCGCCGCCTAGAAGCCGCCCTCGACAAAGTCTACCGCGAAGGCAAACACCACACCCGCGACCTAGGCGGCACAACGGGTACAAAGGAATTCACCGACGCCATAATCGCCGCCCTTAAGTAGCACAGGCACTCCTGCCTGTGCCCAGCGTCAGACCCGCCAGTAATTCGCGCGGAGCCAAGAGTAATCGCCAGGTTGAGTTGATATGCGACGACGTCAGACCTTATGGGATTTGTACGCAAAAACAGGCCGGAGTGCCTGGGTTGTTAGGACACGTAAATCTGATACACCATCAAATAAACAATCACGCCGGTAACGCACACATAAAACCACAAAGGCAAAGTCCACTTGGCGATGATCTTGTGCTTATCAAACTTCTGCAGCCACGCCCGCCGCAAGGTGATCAGAATCAGCGGCACAATCACAATCGCCAGTATCGTGTGCGACGTCAGCAAAACAAAATAAACCGGGCGAATCCACCCTTGCCCCTGAAACGCCACATGCCCCACGCGATAGTGGTAAATCAAATAGGAAACCAGGAACACGCACGAAACAATAAAAGCTGAAACCATGAACCGCTTGTGCACTTCGATCTTCCGCGCGCGAATCGCCGCGTAGCCGCCGACCAGCAAAATACCGCTGAGACCGTTAAGCGAAGCATTCAGCGCCGCCTGTGAAAACATCAGCAAGAAACAGTCCTCTCCGCCTCATGTAGGCGCCGGACTTTAGTCCGGCCAGCAACATCCGGTCTTGCTCGCTCACCGGCTGCTGTACGCCAGCCGTAATTTCAACGCGGAATCTTATCGATCACCATCAACCCAAGCAGCACCGGGATGTGCAGCACGGTAGCGTGCATCAGCCACTTCGCGCGCGCATTCGTACGATTGCTCGCCGCCCACAAACACACCTGCACCAGCGCGGTGCTGGTCACCAAAGCGCCAAAAAAATACAGGATGCCCGCCAATCCCATTATCGCCGGCAAAAGGCTCACGCCCACCAGCGCCACGGCAAATAAAATAATCTGCCGGAACGTTCGCGTACCCTGCGGATCCACCACCGGAAGCATCAGAATCCCCGCCCGCGCGTAATCCTCGCGGTACATCCACGCAATGGCGTGAAAATGGGGAAATTGCCACAAAAATAAAATCGCAAAAAGCAGCCACGCCCCGCGGCCCAGCGAACCCGTCGCCGCCACCCACCCAATCATCGGCGGAATCGCTCCGGGAAACGCGCCCACAAACGTGGCCCACACGGTCTTGCGCTTCAGCGGCGTATACGCCAGCAAATAACTTACAGAGGTCGCCACGCCCAACCCGCTGGCAAGTATCCCGGCACTGAAATACAAATCCACCGCGCCCGCGACGCACAGCAACAATCCAAATAGCTGCGCCTCCCGCGGCTGCATCAAGCCGCTCGGCAACGGCCGCGACGCCGTGCGCCGCATATAACGATCGGAATCGCGCTCGATGTAGTGATTCAGCGCGGCCGTTCCGGCGGCGATTAGCATGGTGCCGAACACGGTGTGAATCATGTGCAGCCAGTTCACCGGCCCGCGCACGCCCATGTAATAGCCCGCCGCGGTGGTCATCAGCACCAGGAACGACACGTCCGGCTTGGTCAGCGCCACATAAGCGCCAGCGCGCGAGGACAGTGTCAGCTCGGCGGTGCGAACGGTGCTCATCCGATAGTCACCGGCTTCTTACCTAGCGAAGCTTGCGTCGTCGCGTGCTGCTGCCCACCCCGCGGAATGATGCGATAGCACAACAACACGATCAACACGGAAAAGGCGAACAAAATCGCCCCAAACACGGTATGAATCACGGTGAGCCAAACCATCACCGGCATCGGCTGCGGAGCGTCCGCAGTTGTCAGCCGCGACCAATACGCCGCCAATCCCAGAAGGATCTGCGTGCCAACAATTGCGTGCAACAACACGCGGGCTTTCGACAGTTCCGGAGAATTGCCAAACCGCCTACGCAGCACAACGGCCGTCCAAATCACCACCCCCAGCACTAGCAGCGCCCCGGCCATGTGCGGCCAGATAGGCAGATACTGATGCCGGAAGCCCGCTCCAAAAATCACCTGTAAATAAATCACTGCCGCATTCACAATCGCCACGGCATGCATCGATGGCGAGCCGGCATCTTCGACTTGCGGCCGATCCGACACCCACCATTTGCTCGTGAACACCGCGATACTAAGCACCGCTGCAAAGACAATCTGTGCAAAGCACGCGTGAATCACCGGCAACCAATAATGCAAAAGCTGGATGACGACTTGCCCGCCAAGAATCGCCTGTACCACCACCCCGCCAACGGCGATGGCGGCGAACCAGCGCAGCCAACGGCGCTCCTCTTTGACCCAGATAGCAATCGCCAGAATCAGCGTAAATACGGCGAGCCCGCCGGCCACCATGCGGTGCCCGTGCTCGTAAAACACGCCACCGGTCATGGTTGGAAAATATGTATGAAAGGAAAGCGGCCAATCGGGAACGGCCAGCGCCGCATCATTGGAGGTAACTAGCGCGCCAGCAACAAACAGGAAGACGGTCCAGCACACCACGAAGACGGAAAAACGATGCACACCCGGATGGTAGCTAGCGGTCATAGCCTCGGTCCCAGCCGCGGATTATACCCCAAGCAAATATCGCTTGCTCGCAAAATGCAGCCCCGTCTTTACGATTGAATTCTGCGAAATCTTCACCGCATCGCTCGTTCCCAAGCGGTCTCCCGCAGCGCCGGGACGCTTGCCTGTGCCGGTAGGCTTTGCCAAGGTTGCAGCTGCACAGGCCAGAGTGCCTGTGCTACCTGACTACACGCCCGTAGGACTGGTGACCGATGGCGCAATCGAAGGGACGGGTTCCAGGCTTTCTTCGACGCCCACGGCGCGCAACACCAGATCCTTCAGCGCGGCAATAAAAAATGGCGAATCCCCCACCGCCGGCATCATGCGAAACGTCTCGACTCCGAATTTCTTGGCGTCCAGCCGGCCCTCAATGTTTATTTCGTGCAGCGTCTCGATGTGCTCGGTCACGAATGAAATGGGCACCACCAGCATCTCTTTCACGCCCTCATGCCCCAGGCGTTCAATGGTTCCCGTAAACGGCGGCTGCAGCCATTTTGCCGGGCCCACGCGGCTCTGGTAACACAACAGGTGCGTCTTCGGCCATCCCGGATATTGCCGCGCGCCCGATTCGCACGTCAGCCGCACGGTCTCTTCAATCTGCTTCGGATACGGATCGCCCTTTTCCACGAGACTCATCGGCAATCCATGCGCGCTGAACACCAGATGGATGCGCGAGCTGTCCGGAAATTGCCGCAACACCGAGCCGATGCGCTGCACCAGCGCCTGAATGTACAGCGGGTGATCGTGGAACGAGTTGACCGCGCGCTCGGGCAATTCGGCCTTCGCCGTGCCGTACACGCGCCGCCACTCCTTCGTGCTGCTCAACGTCGTGGCGTAGGAATATTGCGGGTACAGCGGCAGCAGCACCAACTCGTCCAGGCGACCGGCATTGCGCAGCGCCTCCACAGCGTCCTGCGTATTCGGGTGCCAGTAGCGCATGGCCACCACCGCAACCGGATCGACGTACGGAGCCAACGCCGCGGTCAGCCGCACGCGTTGCCGCTCCGTCAACGTACTGATTGGCGAACGCCGCCCAATCTCTGAGTATTTCTTCGCCACCGGAATCGAGCGCCGCGCAGAGATTAATTTCGCAATCGGCCACTGCAAGAATCCCAGAGTCCCCAGCGGAATAATGTCCGGATCCAGAAACAGATTCATCAGAAAAGGCTCGACGGCCGCCAGCGAGTCTGGCCCGCCCAGTTGAAACAACACGATTCCAACGCGCTTCTTCCCTGCCATGTTATTTGTTCCGCTGTAGCGAATTCTTCAGCCGTTCCAGATCTTGCCGCAGCGCTGCGGCGCGAATGCCCACACTCACGTAATAAGCAAAGAAAATTCCCCAAGCGATCAAATATGCCGCGAACACACTGTTCAGATTCTTCACCCTGCCTCCGATTCGCGCCGCACTATTTCAAAATCGCCGCGCATTGCTTCCAGCTGATAACGCGACTGCATCAACAGCACCATCAACGCCAGCATGGGCACCCAGCAAAAAAACAGTACTTTGAATATCAGCGGATCGAGTCCCGAGTCCGGTCCGCCCATAATCACCGGCTGCGGATGCTGCGTGCGCCACCAGCGAATCGAACCAAACACCAGCGGTACATCGATAAACGCAAAGATTCCAAACAGCGCGCTCAGTAGCGCGCTGCGGTCTGGCTCTTCAATCAGCGTGCGCAGCATGAGGTACGCAACATACAGCAGCCAGAGCACTGCGGTGGACGTCAGCCGCGCATCCCAGGTCCACCAAATCCCCCACACCGGCTTCGCCCAGATCGGCCCGGTCACCAAGCATGCGGAGGTGAACACCAGCCCCACCTCCGCTGCGGACACGCCGAGCCAGTCCCACTTAGGATTCCGCTTGAGCACATAGGCCACGTTGGCCACAAAACACACAAAGAACGACACCAAGCCAGTTTCGGCGCAAGGAACATGCAGAAAAATAATGCGGTAGATCAAACCCTGGCGGGAATCCGTCGGCGCAATAAAAAACGCCGCGTACGCCGCCGCCGCCATCAAGAGCACCACCACGGCAGCAAACAGTGCCTGCTTCTTCATGCCGCTATTCCTCCAGAAGATACTCGCCGAAAAGCCATAGCGCCGTCAAAAAAACGACGTCGAACACGGCCAAAAAGCCGACGCCTTTCCATTGCAGAAAGGGCTCGACGTCCAGCAGTCCAGCGGTGACCTGCGTGCTCGCCACGAGTACCGGCGTCAGCAACGGTAGCAGCAACACCGGCAACAACAGCTCGCGCATGCGTGCTTGCGCGGAAATTGCCGAAAGCGCCGTGCCGGCAATCGATACACCGAGGCTCCCGAGAAAGAACACCAGCAGCAACTGGCCGAAGACGCGAACCACGGGAACGTTGTACAAAATGGCGAACACCGGAAGCATCAGCAGTTCGGTGACTAGCAGGAAGAGAGTGTTGGCCGCCAGCTTGGCGAGCAGTATGGCAAACGGGTCGCTGACCGAAAGCCGCAGCGCGCTCAAAGTGTCATTGGTTTGTTCGCGCAAAAAACACGGCTGCAACATCAGCGAAGCAGCAAACAGAAACGCCAGCCACAGCAGTCCCGCGCCAAACCTTCGCGATTCCGACGACGTGGGATCGAAGGTAAAGCTGAACAGCACGATCACCATCAAAATAAAAATCACCGTGGTCATGAGCAATTCGCGCGAACGAAACTCCGTTCGCAACTCTTTGCCTAGCAATACTCCGGCATTGGAAAGCAAGCTCATGTCAGCCGCCCGCAAATTCCAGAATGGCGTGCATCTCCGCACCCTGTTGCGTATCGGCGACGATTGATCCACCGTCCAGGCGCACCGCACGCGTGGCCAACGCGGAGATAGCTGATTCTCCGTGCAGGCTCATCAGCAACGTGCAGCCGGCGTCGCGCAGCTTACGCAGTGTTCCGGCCAGCCACGCCACGCCTTCGGGATCGAGGCCCGTCGCCGGTTCATCAAGCAGCAAGATTTGTGGTTGTTGCAGCAGCGCCCGCGCGATGGCCACGCGCTGCCGCATGCCGCGCGAAAACGTGCGCACCAGCGAGCCACGCCGCTCGCTAAGCCCAACCTCCGAGAGCAATCTTTCGGCGATGGCAGCGGGATCGCTAAGTCCTTGCAGCCGGGCGAACAGAATTAGATTTTCCTCGGCGGTAAGCTCGTCGTAGACCATGGTGGCATGCGCCACGAATCCCGTGCGCGGTGTCGCGCAGTCCTGATCGCCCTGCCAGGTGAACTGCATCTCTCCAGAAGAAGGTCGCACAAGTCTTGCCGCAATGCGCAGCAGGGTGGTCTTTCCCGAGCCGTTGCGCCCGGCCAATGCAAGGCATTCGCCTTCGGCCACGTCCAGAGAAACGCGTCGCAGCGCGAAGAGACCGCCATACCGTTTTTCTATGTTTTTAAAGCGAATCCCGGCCCCATCTATCTGCAGAGGATCAGTGGCCGTCACCTAGCACCCTCACGCGCGGGCACATCAGAGCAGAAAATCAAGTTCAGCCTCGCACCTAGGATCAGCCTCGCGAACTAGTCTCAGCCGCGCACGAGGTCGCGCAGCACTTTCTCCGCGCGCGCACGCTCAGTGGCGTAGTCTTCTTCGGAAATTGTGCCGGCTTGGTGGCGCAATTCCAGGCGAAACAATTTTTCCTTTAAGCCGTCGAGGCTCTTGCCCACTTCGGCGTCCACGCTGGCCAGCGCAGACTTCACGTTTGGCGGCGCCAGAGCAGGCGCTTCATATGTTGCGGCGTTCGGCAAACTCGCGACGGTGGTCACCGCCATAGGCTTGCGCGCGATCAGGAAAGCCAGTAGCGCAAAGACCATCACGAAACCACCGACCAGCGGCCATTTCAGCACATCCAGTCGCCCAGGAACCTGCTGAATGTTTGCGCCGGCCTGCGGTTCGCTGGACCGCGCATCGGCGGCTTCTTTCGGAGTTTCCCCCGCGTTGTTGGCATCTTGAGGTGGCGGCGCAGTTCCGGAAACATTGAGCGCCAGTACCGTTCCTGGCGCAACATTTTCGCGGCCGTAAATATTCATGCCCTGGTCTTGTCCGCCAAGCTGCAATTCCCCGCCGCTGACCTGCATCGTCGGAGGAGCGACAACGAGCAGTCTGCCGGTGAGATACGACGTCGGCACATTTACCGTGGCGGAATTATTCGGATACGGAATCTCGTAGGAAAAGCGCACCGTGCTGGAGCCGGGACGGAAAGCGTAAGCGATGGCGTAATGATTGTCTTTCTTTTCGATGGGCGCCTGCACTACCGGCATTCCCGCCGGGCCGGCCGCGGCCACTTGCTCCAGCTTGGCCTGCGGCGGCAAAGCAAATTCAAAATTGCCATCCGCGCGGAAATAAGCCTGCGGCGGCGCGGAACTGTTCTGGATGGAATATTCCTCGCCCACAATCAAGGTCGCGCCATTGGGCTGAAAAAAAACTACGCGCGAAGGAATGGTAATGGTCTTGGGGTCTTTGGAAGGCTCGAACACATCGACTTCGACGTCCGTCTTGTTCGGCGGCACCGGCTCATGAAAATTGATACCGTTGTAAACTGCCCGCACCAGCATGGGCGCGGTGCCAATGCCGGGATTGTCAAAGGTGAAGTGCCCTTGCGCATCCGTCTTGGTATTGGCCACCGGCTGCATGCCGCCCTGTAACTGAATCAGAATGATCTCGACGCCGGCGGCCGGTTTGCCGGACGTGCCATTCTTCGCGAAGCCTTTTAGTGTTCCGGCGTTCGCCGCGCTGGGCAGAACGAACGGCACCATAAGCAAACTCGCGAAGGCCAAGGCGCTTGCTATGGTTCGTAAAAATTGCAAACGTTGCGACTTCACGGCGACCATCAGGAACGTCCCCCAGCCGCAGGCGTGGGCCGTGTGCCGCGCGGGCGGCGCGTCTGCGCCTCCGTCACCTGATCGATTTCCGCCAGGATCACCGCGGCTTCATTCTCCAGCGAAACTTTCATGGCTTCGTAGTCGCTTTCCGAATATTTTCCCGATCGATATTCAAAGCGCAGGTCGCGGATATTGTCGTAGATGGTGTCGCGGCGCTCCATCAGTTGATCGAGCTTGGTGCGGTGCGGCGCCAGATCGGAAGCATCCGCCTGAATGTAAAAAATGAACAGCAGCGTGGCCGCCGCCAGGGCCAGGCATGCGCCAAGAACCGCCCAATCGCTACCAGCGACGGCAGTCGCTGTCTGCAACATAAGGAAGGCACTGAGATAGGACATCAATCCTGCGTCTCCCGCGACGCCTGCGCGCGTGCACGAGCCAATAACTCAGGCGATATTCCCGCGCCAGCTGCAGCGCCAGCCGGGGCCGCAACGGGCCGCTTGCGCCACCGCGAAATTACAAAAACAACCAATAGCGCCCCCGCGAAAAGCGTCACGCTGGGCAGATACCACGCCACCAGATTCAATCCAGACTTGGGCGGCTCAGAAAGCACCGCGGTGCCAAATTCCTCCACAAAGCCCTGAATGATACTTGTTTCCGAATCGCCCTTGGCCACGCCGGCATCAAGCGTCTTGAGCATGCCCGCGGAATTAGGGCAGCCCACGTGATTGCACTGGGTGAGAATTTGTTTGCAGTCGCACTTGGGCGTTCCCACGCCGCAGAGCAGTTTGCCGCCAATCTCTTTGGCGCGATCGGTCTGCTGCGCATGCAAGGTTGCCGCCAGGAAACCCAACGCCAGCACCGCTTCGAGTATCGCCAGCGCTGCCCATAGATGCTGCTGTCGCGCTTTAGTCATGGCCTTCTCGCATGGCCGGCTTAGGCTGGAACGGCTGCACCAGCGTCTGGCCAGGGAGCGCTTGCGGCGCAGTTTCGCGCACCGCGGAAAGTACCAAAACCGATTTGCGGTTGGGCAGCAGCGCCACCAAGGTGCCAAGAACCACCACGGCGCCGCCGAACCAGATCCACTTCACCAGCGGATTGAGGTACGCGTGAATCACCGGCATTTGCGTTTCCGGACTCTGCCCCGCGTACACCACGTACAAATCTTCTTTCAGCGTGGAGTAAATCGCCACCATGGTGCCGGATGGCTGATCGACCTTAAATATCCGGCGCTCCGGGTACAACATCATGAGCTGCTTGTTGTTGCGCAGCACCTCCACGTTCATGCGTTCGGCGGTGTAATTTTTTTCGGGCTTGCTGTCCATGCTCTGCAGCAGCAGCGTGTACGAGCCGATTTGCATAGTGGACCCGGGCTGCATGTCCTTCTGCACGTCCTTATTGAAAGCCACGCCCGCCAGCCCTACAAAGATCAGCACCATTCCCATATGCACGATGTAACCGCCATAGCGGCGAGTGTTGCGCATGGTCAGGTCAACGCCCGCAGCCAGAAACGAAGCCCCGGAACGCGCCCGAATCACCTTGGCCCCGCGATAGAACTCTGAAACGATGGTGGCGGCCACGAAGGCGCAAAGCGTAAAGCAGACGAGCGAGTAGAACTGCCGGTAGCCCAGCGCAAAGGCCACCACTCCGCCGGTAAGCCCAACGCCCAGCGGCCAGGCGAAATTGCGCCGCAAACTTTCCGCGGAAGTCTTGCGCCACGCCAGCAGCGGACCCACGCCGGTCAGAAACAGCAGCAGCAAGCCGATCGGAATGTTTACCTTATTGAAGAACGGCGCGCCTACGCTGATGCGCGAACTGGAAAGCCACTCGGAAAAAACCGGGAACAGCGTGCCCGAAAGTACCGCGATGCAGGAAACCAGCAAAATCAAATTGTTAAACAGAAAGCTCGATTCGCGGGAAACCATGGCGTCCAGCTGATTTTCGCTGGCCAGGTAATCGCGATTCTTGAAGTACGCCACCAGGCAAACCAGCAGGATCACGACGATAAAGCCCAGGAACCAGTTGCCGATGCTGGACTGCGCAAAAGCGTGTACCGAAGCCACGATTCCACTGCGCGTCAGAAATGTTCCGGTGATGCACAGCAGGAAGGTGATGAACACGAGCCAAACGTTCCAGACCTTCATCATGCCGCGCTTTTCCTGCATCATCACGGAGTGCAGAAACGCCGTGCCCGTCAGCCACGGCAGCAGCGAAGCGTTTTCCACGGGATCCCACGCCCAGTAGCCGCCCCAACCCAGCACGGCGTAGGCCCAGTGCGCGCCTAACAAAATGCCGGCGGACTGAAATCCCCACGCGATCATGGTCCACCGGCGCGTCAGGTGAATCCATTTTTCGCCGGGATACCGCGCCAACAATGCGCCCAACGCAAACGCAAACGGAATGGTGAATCCGGTATAGCCCGCGTAAAGGTTTGGCGGATGAATCACCATCTCCGGATATTGCAACAGCCCGTTGAGGCCGTTGCCGTCGGCGCGCGTCACCAGGTTCATCGCGCCATGAGCGGCCGGCGTAGCCAGGGCCTTGAAAGGACTCGCCACGAAGTTATTCAGTGTGAGGAAGAAAATCTGTACTCCGGCCAGCACCACGCCCACATAGGGCATGAGCTCGCCGTTTTTATTGCGGTACACCATCAGCGTGGAGAAAACGTAGATGGCCAGCAGAAAGCTCCAGAACAGCAGCGAGCCTTCCTGGCCGGACCACAGCGCGGCAACTTTATAGAATGGGGCGAGATCGCGATTGCTGTGCGCCACTACGTAAGCGCTGGAAAAATCGTCGTTGAAGAAAAGATATTCCAGGCTGAAGGTTCCAACAAAAATCAGCATGCAGGTGGCGATGCCGGCCTGCCTGGTGCTCTTGACCAGTAGCGGATGCCGCGTACGAATGGCGAAAATTCCGCCAATAAATGCATAGACAGCGCAGATAAACGCGAGGATTAAAGCGAATGATCCGAAGAGATCCAAAACAACCAGCCTCTCTCAGCTACAGCCCGCCATTACGTGCCGAACTTCCTTGGCGAACCGCTCGTAAGGCGATTACATCCCGCTTTTCTGGACGGTCCCCGCGGGCGCTGCTGCGGGCGCCAAGGTTCCACCAGGAGCGGCTTCATACTTGGAGGCGCACTTGGCTTGCACGCGTTCGGCAACAAACCGTCCGTCCGGCGCCAGATTGCCTTCCACCAAAGCCTGCGATTTATCCACAAAAGTATCGGGCAGCGGGTCGCTCCCGGTATAGCTGACTGGCAGGGTCTTCCCTTCTCCGGCCAGCACAAAATCCACGCGGCCGGAAAAGCGGCGTATCGTTCCGGGTTCCACGGTGCCGCCAACGCGCATGCGATGCGTCGCCGCCGCGCCATGCAAATTGGAAAGCTCCGCGATGGTGTGATAGTACGTCTTGCTCTCACCATAGCCGAGCCAAGCCAGGAACACGAGAGACACCACAATGACCGCGATACCCACGCCGAATTTTGCCCGTTTTTGCATGCTACATCTCCCGGGACTTCTCCCGTGGCTTCGCAGCCCCAAGAGTCGCAGTCTACCACACCTGCGAGCTACGAAATGCCAGCTAAAGGTACAGTCGAAGTTCTTGTCTAAGGCTCATCCGAAGGGCCAGGCTACACGGGCAGGCCAGGGCCCCGCTGCAACTTCCAGCTTACCGGAGCACTGCCGACTGCGCCGATAAAGCGACCCGTAAACGTGCGGCAGCTTCGGTCGATCCGGCTAAGTTGAACGCTCCGGCTCCGTCGAGGAGTACACCGCAATCGAGGGCGCCAGCCGTGAATTTATCGACAAAGGGATCGAGCTCCGGAGCAATCAGCACCACCCGCTTGGGTTTGATCGACCTGCGAATGCGCGTCAGCATAGTGGGAATACGCTTGGCCAGCAAAGGTTGTAAACCAGCGGTGCTCTCGGCAGCCGCCTCAAGGGCGCAATCCAAAACATAGGCTACAAAAAACCCAGCCCGGTGAAACTCGTGATGAATGGCCTCCGGCGCCTTATCGGCGGTCGCGATTCCGGCGACCTGCAGCAACGCTGCGGCTTCCCCGCTAAACGCTTCAGAGTCCGAGTAAATGAATTCCGCATCATTCGCCGGCGCTACAGCGCCGAGCAACAAGGCATTGATGTGCAGCGGGCGATACCGCGTGGACCATTCCAGCCGCCGAAACCTGGTCGCAAGATGTTCCGGGGACGCGTTTTGTCCACACCCGTCACACACCATTACTTGTGAAGTGCCCATGATTTGAATGTAGTTTACCTGCCGCCGGAGTGCAAACCAGAGGGTACGCTAAAATTGCGCGGTGGCCGTCGTTCGCCGGGGATGATGATGGGTTTCTAGCGTAAGACCATCGCCACCGCGCGATTGTACCCTTACGTGCAAACGCAAACCCGCGGCGGCCAATAAAGTTGCCGACTCTCCGAAGGGTCTGAGCGATCGAGGAATTGCTGCGAAATTGACGTTTCTCGGCAGCGCGAGAATAAATGATGAGTTACGAAGAAACCGGCAAATCGGCAGGCAATTTTGCCCGCAAACACCAGCGCAGCTCCTGGCTCAACTCCGAGATATCCATGCCCGGCATGACGATGAACTTGCAGCTCAACATTTCACGCGGCTCGTCGTCGTCCGGCAATTGGCAGGTTACGCGGCAGTATTGACACTCTTGATTCCAGCAGAATCGGCCGTACGGAATGGTTTCCGGGCTGATGAACTGGAAGCAACGCAGCAGCGAATTGCGCTCCGGCACCTGGAATTTCTTCCCATAGATGGTGATCTCCACGAGTTTTTCGTAAGGACGAAAGGGTTCCGACATTGTGAGCGCTTTCCTCAGCGTGCCTACGGCCCGGGGGGCCGCACATGAGCTGATGCCTATCACGATTGCTCTATCAGAATAGACACCGGATTGCGCGGCAACAATGCTCGCTATTCCACTGCGTGGCGAATGTGCTACGGGGTGTCGCGCCAGTCCGCAGGGCGCCGGACGCAGGCGAATTCGCAAGATACAGGCTGAGATCTGCTACGGTGAGGATTTCGCGGCTACTTCCCTACTAAATCGAAGAACTGTCCCATCTTGCGAAATTTGTCGTAGCGCGCGCCAAGGATTTCCTTTAGCGGTTGATGGGATAGCGCCGTGAGCTGGCGGTCCAAAACCTCGTCGAGATAGTTAGCGGCCGCGTCGAAATCGGTGTGCGCGCCGCCCTCGGGCTCGGGAACGATTTCGTCCACGATGCCCAATTCCTTCAAGTCTTTCGCGGTGATTTTCATGGCGATGGCCGCAGTTTCCGCCATAGTTGAATCTCGCCAGATAATCGATGCGCAGCCTTCCGGTGAAATCACCGAGTAAAAACTGTTCTCCAGAATGTTCACGCGGTCCCCGACGGCAATGGCCAGCGCGCCACCCGAGCCGCCTTCGCCGGTCACGGTAACGACAATCGGTACGGGCAGCCGTGCCATTTCCCGCAAGTTGCGCGCGATGGCTTCGCCCTGGCCGCGTTCCTCAGCGTCAATTCCCGGATACGCGCCCGGCGTATCGATGAACGTGATGATCGGCCGCCCAAACTTGGCCGCCAGCTGCATCACGCGCAGCGCTTTGCGATAGCCTTCCGGCTTGGGCTGACCAAAATTCCGCTGCAGCCGCTGCTTGGTGTCGCGGCCTTTCTGGTGACCAATTACCGCCACCGGCCGCCCATGAAATTTCGCCAGTCCGGCGATGAGCGCTTTATCGTCGCCAAACGCGCGGTCGCCGTGCAGCTCTATAAAGTCGGTGAATAGCAGTCCAATGTAGTCGAGGGTGTAAGGCCGTTGCTGGTGCCGGGCGATCTGCGCGCGTTGCCACGGTCCGAGGTGGGTGTAGAACTCGTGGCGCAACTCCGCCACCTGCTGCCGGATGCGTTCCACTTCGGCGTCCGCGCCGGAGCTCTTGGCCAGGCCGCGCAGTTCCTCCACCTCTTTTTCGAGGCGATCGATTTCCTGCTGGCGGTCGCCGCCCGGCGCACTCGTTTTGCTTTTATCTTTAGCGCTCATCTTGTTCCTAGAATTTCTGAGAGGGGTCCTAAGCCGCGGCCTGATCGCCGCGTGCGCGGGCCACGCCGTCGATCAGTTCCGGGGTCATGCGCACCAGTTGCCGCGAAGGCAGCAGGGCCACCGAGCCGTCATCGGAAACTAATTCAAAGACAACCGGCGTTGTTCCCTCAAATGCCCCAAATAAACGCTCCAGATCGGCGAAGAGCGCTTCGCTGAGGCTGCTGACATCCAAGCGTACCCGAAATTCCTGCGCGGTGGCCTTTTCCGCGATCTGATCGAGCCGCTTCGCCTCTTGCAGCGAAAGTCGTGTACCAGCTTCTTCCACCTGGATTTTAACTTTCAGCAGCAAGGGACTGCCAGGTTTCAGCACCGCTTCCAGCCGCGTAAAGCTTTCCGGGAACGCCAGCAATTCTTGCACGCCGGTCATGTCCTGAATGGTATAAATGGCCCAGCGCGCGCCTTTCTTGGAGCGCATCGGCCGCGTGCCAACAATCAGCGCGGCCACGGCGATCTCTTTGCCGTTGCGCTGGCCTTCCACCTCGCTGAGCGAGACTACTTTCAATTCCGCCAGGCGCGAAGCGTATTTTTCGAGCGGGTGTCCGGAGACATAAAAGCCCAGCATGGCGTATTCGCTGGTCAGGCGTTCTTCCTCGCTCCATTGCGGCGCGTCGCGCAGCTCAAATAGCGTCGGCTCCGGCGTCGAGCCGCCTCCGCCAAACAAGCCATGCTGCCCGGACTCCCGCGAACGCGAGGCGCGCTGTAGCGCGTTCACCGCGTCGTCCACCGAGGCCATCATGCTCTCGCGCCCGCCCAGGGAATCCAGCGCGCCGGATTTAATCAGGCTTTCAAACACTCGTTTATTCAGAAAGCGCGACTCGATGCGTTCGCAGAAGTCATACAGCGTGCGGAATTCGCCGGAGCTTAGCCGCGACTCGCGAATGGCCTTGGCAGTGTTTTCTCCAACGTTCTTGATGGCGGCCATGCCGAAGCGAATCGCTTCGCCAATCGGGGTGAAGTACAAATCGCTCTCGTTCACATCTGGCGGCAGAATCGGAATACTCATGCCGCGCGCTTCGTTGATGTACTTCACGGTTTTGTCGGAGTTGCCCGCTTCAGAAGTCAGCAGCGCGGCCATGAACTCCACCGGGTAGTGCGTCTTGAGGTAGGCGGTCTGGTACGCCAGCAACGCGTACGCGCAGGAGTGCGACTTGTTGAATCCATACCCCGCGAACTCTTCCATTAAATTGAAGATTCGCTCGGCCTTTTTATCGGAAATTTTGTTGGCTTGGCAGCCGGTCATGAACTTGGCGCGCTGCGCGGCCATCTCTTCTTTTTTCTTTTTGCCCATCGCGCGGCGCAAAATATCGGCTTCACCCAGCGAGAAGCTCGCCAGGCGGTTGGCAATCTGCATCACCTGTTCCTGATACAGAATCACGCCGTACGTTTCCTGCAGAATCTCTTCCATCTGCGGAAGCTCGTATGTAACCTTCGTTTTGCCGTGCTTGCGATTGATGAAATCGTCGATCATCCCGCCTTGAATCGGGCCGGGACGGTACAGCGCGTTCAACGCGGTCAAATCTTCAATCTTCGTGGGCTGGTAACGGCGCAAAATGTCGCGCATGCCGTGCGATTCAAACTGAAAAATCGCGGTAGTATCGCCCTTCGCGAACAGCTTGTAGGTCTCCGCATCGTCCAGTGGCAGCTTGTCAATCTCCAGATGCGTGCCACGGCTTTTCTCGACCATGCTCACGGCGTCGTGCAACACCGTCAACGTGGTCAGTCCGAGAAAGTCCATCTTCAGCAGACCGATGCGCTCCAGGCCGTTCATGTCGTACTGCGTGGTAATTTCATCCCGGCTGGTCTTGTAAATGGGAACGAGGTCGGTGAGCGGCTGCGGCGAAATTACCACGCCGGCCGCGTGCGTGGAAGCGTGACGCGAAAGTCCTTCAAGACGCAGCGCCACCTTCATCAAATCCTTCAAACGCTCGTCGCCGTCCACCGCCGCTTTGAGTTGTGGCGCGTCTTTCAACGCGTCCGCAAGCTCGATCCCCAGCGTCGTCGGGATGAGTTTCGCCAAACGGTCCACTTCCCCGTAAGGGATATCCATGGCGCGGCCCACGTCCTTCACCGCCGCCTTCGCCGCCATGGTGCCAAACGTAATAATCTGCGCCACATTCTCGCGGCCATATTTCTGCGTCACATACTCAATCAATTCGCCGCGCCGCCGCATGCAGAAATCGATATCGATATCCGGCATCGATACGCGTTCCGGATTCAGGAAGCGCTCAAACAGCAAGTTGTATTGCAGCGGGTCGACGTCGGTAATCCTCAGCGCGTAACTGACCAGGCTGCCCGCCGCTGAACCGCGCCCCGGCCCAACCGGCACGCCCTGCGCTTTGGCGTAATGAATAAAGTCCCACACGATCAGGAAGTAGCCCTCATAGCGCATCTTCTTGATCATCTGAATTTCAGAGGTGAGCCGCCGTTCGTACTCGGAAAGCGGATTGCTCAGCGCGCCCTGCTTTGCCAGCGCCTCAAGGAACGGCACCCGGCTGGCAAAGCCCTCGCGCGCCACCTTTTCAAAATAACTTCCCGGCGTGTGCCCTTCGGGAACCGTGAAAGTCGGAAAGGGATTCGGGATCGGCGCGATTTTCACATTGCAGCGGCTGGCGATTTCCACCGTCCGGCTCAGCGCGTCGGGAAGTTCTCCGAACACTTTCGCCATCTCCGCCGCCGTCTTGAAATAAAACTGGTCTGTCGCAAACTTCATGCGCCGTTCGTCGCTCATGGTCTTGCCGGTTTGAATGCACAGCAGGACTTCTTGCGCGTGCGCGTCTTCATGATGCAGATAGTGGCAATCGTTGGTAGCCACCAGCGGAATACCGGATTCCTTCGACAGCCGCACCAGATCCGGGTTAACAGCCTTTTCGATCACCAGCCCCTGATCCTGAATTTCCAGAAAGAAATTGTTCTTCCCGAAGATATCGCGCAGCCGGTAGGCGTTCTCTTTGGCCAGATCGTATTTCTGATCCACCACCGCTTCCGTCACGGGCCCTTTCAGGCATGCGGAAAGCGCAATCAACCCTTTGCTGTGCTTGGCCAGCAGGTCGTAATCGATGCGCGGCTTGTAATAAAAACCTTCCAGAAATCCCGCGGACACCAGCTTGATGAGGTTGTGATAGCCCTCGAGATTTTCGCTCAGCAGCACCAGATGATTGTTGCCGCGTCCCCCGGTCTCCGGATCTTCGCCATTCTGCTTGCCGCTCGGCGGACCATTCTTCTCTCCGCGCTCGTGCCGGCTGCCCTTGGCGACGTACACTTCGCATCCGATGATGGCTTTCACGTCGCGCTTGCTGGCTTCGTTAAAAAAATTCGCCGCGGCAAACAAGTTGCCGTGATCGGTGATGGCCACCGCCGGCATTTTCTGTCGCGACGCTTCATCGAGCAGTTCGCTGGTTTCGCAAGCCCCGTCGAGCAAACTGAAATCGGTATGAACGTGCAGGTGAACGAACTGCGGTTGCCCCATGGATTCCAATTCTAAAACTCCTGCGCAAGAATTGCGACTCGCAATCTCACGTTTTCCTCAGGAATTTTTTCTGCCACGCGCGCCGCTATTTCTTTCCGGCTTTCTTCGCTGGCGCCGCCTTCTTCCCGGGTTTCGCCGCAGGTTTCGCAGGCGTCTTGCCGCCATCGGGCTTTGCCGCAGTCTGTGAACGGCGCGCCGCCATGCCTGCGGAGTGTTTCTGCTTGGCTTCTGCGCTGGCCGCGGCCTGAGCCTTAACATCAGCCTTGGCCGGCTTCTTTTCTTTTTCTTTCTTCTTCGGAACTTCACGGATGCCCGACAACTTGCGCAAAATCTTTTCGCGCTCCTCCGGCGTCTTGCCGCGCCCCGTCAACTGCATGGCGAATACCTGCTCCACCACTTCGTCAAACTTGGCGCCGTGCTCCATGCCAAGCGTTTGCAATTCCATTCCCACCTGGGGCAGCGCCGAACGCATCGGCCGCCACTTGTTTAGGTACGCCTTGATCTTCGATACCGCCGAGGAATTGTTCGATTCCGCCAGCAAGTACGCCACCGTCTCCGTGGACATCTTCTCGATAAACTTATAAGCGTCAATGGGCGCCTCAAGTTTTCTTCCCACCAATTCTTTCTGTACCGCCATTGCTTTCTCTTCAAAATTCATCACCGCGTCGGCTTCGGCGCTCTTGAATCCAGCTTTTGTAAGCGCCCCGCTGAGTTCGCGATCCTTCATGCGCCCCAAAATCGCCAGCAGCATTGGCGAAGCCAGCCGCGGACGGAATCCCGCCATCATCAGGTCCTCGCGCACCTTCATCAATCGCCCGATGGCCTCATAATCGGGATGCTTCTTCGCCAGCAACGGACTCACCGCCTCCATCAGGTCGTGTTCTTCCCAGGCCTTGAGCGCCACGCTCGGCCGTTCCTCGCGCGCTGCCTCGCGCAATTCAGACCCGCCGTCTTCCGGTGCAATCGTCTTGTGCAGTTCGCGCTCAATCGCCAGATCAAACCACTCCTGCGTGCGCGCTTCCACCTTAAATCCCATGCGCGCGGCAAAACGCAGAACGCGCAGCAATCGCACCGGCTGATTCGTAAAACTGTGTATCGTCAGCGCCCGCACTTCGCCGCGCTCGATATCGGAAAGACCATTCGTGGGATCCAGCAGCAATCCGCGTGACGCCGGATTCAACGAAATGGCGATGGCGTTCAGCGAAAAATCGCGCCGCCGCAAATCTTCCATAATCGTCGACCAGCGCACTTCCGGCCGCGTTCCCGGGCGCACGTAATGGTCATCGCGCGCCGCCGAGATGCTTCCCTCGACCTCGCCGGCGAACAAAATTTCCACGTGGCGCAGCTTCTCGTCTTCCAGCAGAATCTCCGCGCCGCCTTTTTCCAGCTCGCGCGCCAGCTTCGACGGATTACCTTCGACCGTAAAATCCAGATCGCGCAGCGTGGCGCCGGTTACCAGGTCGCGAACCGTCCCACCGGTCAGGTAAAGATTAAAGCCCAGTGCGGAGGCCAGCTCCTGCACGCGCATCATGGCCGCCCGCTGATCCGGTGAAAGACGGCTTTCCAGCAAAAACATATAGTCTGGCATTACGCTCCCTCGACTTTTGCGCCATCGCGCGGCAACCTTGCTCCGCAGTTTCGCGGAGTAACTTTGCGACGTAACCTCGCGCCATAACCGCGCGACGGCACCCACGATAATTTTCCTGGCCGACCGCGCCCTACGCGCGCGGGTGATGCGCTTTGTAAATCTGCTTCAACCGCTCTTCCACCACATGGGTATAAATCTGAGTGGTGGAGATATCCGCATGCCCCAGCATCAGTTGCACAGAGCGCAAATCCGCCCCGCGCTCCAGCAAATGCGTGGCAAAGCTGTGCCGCAACATGTGCGGCGTCAGCGCCATGCGCAATCCGGCCCTCCGGCCGTACGCGGAAAGAATCTTCCATACGCCCACGCGGCTCAGTCCGCGGCCGCGCCGGTTCAAAAACAACGTCGGAACCGCCGGCGCTTTCGCGAGCAACTCCGCCCGCGCCTCCACGAGATACTTGTCCACCATCGCCAGCGCCTTCTTCCCTACTGGTACCAGCCGCTCCTTGTCTCCCTTGCCGATGCAGCGCACACAACCAACCTTGGTATCCAGATCGTTCACGCGCAGGCTCACCAACTCCGAAACGCGCAGCCCCGTCGAGTACAAAACCTCCAGCATCGCGCGGTCACGCAACCCCAGCGCGGTCTTCGCGTCTGGCTGCTGTAGAAGCTTATCCACCTCTTCCAGCCGCAAATATCCCGGCAGAGACCGCCTAATCTTCGGCGACTCTAGATTGATCGATGGATCTTCGGCAAGCAGCTCGTTCATTTGCGCGAATCGGAAGAAATTTCTCAGCGTCACCAGATTGCGCGCCACGCTCTTGCTCTCCAGCTTCTGCCGGTACAGCGCCGCCAGGAAATCCACCAAATCGTCCTTGCTGACCGCCGCCAGCGCCAGTTTCCGCTTCTGCGCAAACAGCGCGAACTTCGCCAAATCCTGCCGGTAGGCCGTCACGGTATTCGGAGAAAGCCCCTTCTCTACCCGCACGTGCGTCAAAAACGACGATATCGCCGCTGAAAGTTCCATCAGGATCCCGAAAACCCTTCTCCCGCCGCGGGCCGGTTACGCAGCGCGATGCCATAAACCTCTTCCATTTCGTGGCACTTAAAAATCCACGCCATCGTCAAATACAAAATCGTGGCTCCCGAAATCATTGCGCCGAACACCAGCAGCTGCATATAAAACGCCGAATGTATCGTGAACTCCGTATACCGCGCGCCAAACCAGCACGCCACGCCCATAATCCCGGAGCACAGCGCAATCTTTCCAAACGACCGAAATATCTGGATCGTTCCCAGCGCCCCGTAGCGCAGTCGGAACACAATAAACAGCGCAAAAAAATCAAAATAGCACGCAATCGCCGTGGCCAGCGCCGGGCCGCCGTTTTGCACCCGCTTGAAAAAGAAATCCAAGAACACGATGTTCAGAATAATATTCATCACCAGCGAAATCGACGCCACAATCACCGGCGTCTTCGTGTCGTTTGCCGAGTAAAACGCCGGCACGATCAGCTTTACGCTCGCCAGCGCCGGCAATCCCAACGCGTAATACAGCAGCGCCCGCGCCGTCAGCCGCGTGGACTCCGCCACGAACTGCCCGTGTTGAAACAGCACGCGAATGATCGGCTCGCGCAGAATCACCAGGCCGATCGCTGCGGGGACGGTGATAAACGCCACAATTCGCACCGCAAACGTCAGCGTTTTCTTCAACGACTCAAAATCTTTCGCCGCCGCCTGATGCGACATCATCGGCAAAATCGCCGTGGCCACCGCAATCGCATATCCGCCCAATACCAGCTCCATCACGCGATCCGCCACGTATAACGCCGCCAGGCTCCCTTGCGGCATCCGCGCCGCCGTTGCGAAATAGGTGTCCACGAAAAAATTAATTTGCCCTATTCCTATGCCAAAAAATCTCGGCAGCATCAGCCGCGCAACATCGCGAATCCCCGGATGTACAAACGACAATCCAAACTTGAACCGCATGCCCTTGCGCACCAGCGCCGGTACTTGAATCAGAAACTGCAGCGCCCCGCCGACCAAAACTCCCACCGCCAGCGAGACCGCCGGATCCTTGAAGTACCTCCACACCGCGCCAATCGAAAACAAAATAATCGAAAAATTCAGGAACACCGACGTCGCCGCCGGCAACCCAAACATGTTGAAACAGTTCAGAATCCCCATGGCCAGCGCGGCCAGCGCCACAAAAAACAGGTACGGGAAAATAATCCGGTTCAGCGTGATGGCCTGCTCGTAAGAAACGCTGTTGCCCGACGAAAACGTGAACGTGTGAATCACCGCCGGCGAAAACACCATCCCCATCACCGTGATAATCGCCACCAGAAACGCCAGCGTCCAAAACAGCCGGTTGGCGAAATCCCAAACCTCCTCGCGCGTCTTTTCCCGCATGTACTTCGTGAACACCGGGATAAACGACGACGTCATTGAACCTTCCCCAACTAAACGCCTGAAAAGATTGGGGATACGGTAGGCCAACACGAAGGAATTGGCCGCCAAAGACGTCCCGAGAAGAAAGGTGATTCGTTGATCCCGCACGTAGCCGAGGGTGCGGCTGACCATCGTTACAAGGGTAATGATCGAAGCCGACTTCAGAATCTGCTTCTTTTCGGTCAACGGGCGGCACTCCAGGGCCTAACCCTAATGGAAACAATGAGTTGACAAGCTCAGCGGGCTTAACATAACATGATTTTCGACGATTGGCAAATTTTGCACGTTTCACTCTTGGACTTATCCGAAAATTGAAAAATCGCGCCCCAGCTTCCACGCATAAGAAGGTCGTCATCGTTTTGGCGAACAAAAAGCCCGTTCGCGGGTATCTAAATCCTTCCCGGCTCGGGCAGATCGAACCCGTCGATCTGCTCACCCCCGACGGCGAGCATCAGGAACTCTCCCTGGCCACCATCCGTTCGGTTTACTTCGTGCGAGACTTTTCCGACGATTTCGAGCCCGAACGCAAAGCCTTCCTAAGCCGCCCCAAGCTCGACGGCCTGTGGCTGCGCCTGCGTTACCTGGATGGCGAAACCCTTGAAGGGGTAGTGCCCAACGACCTGCTCTCGCTGCTCGATAACGGCGTGCAAATCACCCCGCCCGACGTCAACTCCACCACCGACCGCATCTTCATCCCGCGTACAGCCCTAAGCGAAATCACGGTCCTCGGCGTGGTCGGCATCGCCCGTCGCAAACCGCCCGCCGCGCCAGTCGCTGCGCAACCCCGTCTCTTCAGCGAGTAATCTTGGCTATGCCTCGCTTTTTCTTCTCTGCGCACTCTGTGTACTCTGGTATCTCTGCGTTAATGCTTTTGCACCGCAACGGCAACGAACCGCCGAGGAGCGCCAAATGAAACTGTCGCAAGTCGCCGCAACCCTGGGATGTCGCCTCGAAGGCGATCCCAACCTCGAAATCACCGGCGTAGCGGGAATCGAACACGCCGCGCCCGGACAGCTCACCTTCCTGGCCAACCGCCGCTACGCGCCCCAACTGAAAACCACCCGCGCCTCGGCTGTCTTCGTCGACGATCGCATCCCGCTGGACCGCGCCCCCTCCGCCCCTCCCCTCGCCGCCCTGCGCTCACCCAATCCGTACCTCTGCTTCGCCAAGGCCCTGGAACTCTTCCATCATTCGCCTGGCTACAAGCCCGGCGTCCATCCCACCGCAGTAATCGCCACCACCGCGCGCGTCGGCGAAGGCGCGCACATCGGCCCGTACTGCTTTATCGATGAACAGGTTGAGATTGGCGCGAGCGCCGTGCTACACAGCTTCGTTTCCATCTATAACGGCGCGAAGATCGGCGATCATTTCTTCGCCCACTCCCACGCCGTGGTTCGCGAACATTGCCGCATCGGCAATCGCGTAATCCTGCAAAATGGCGCGGTCATCGGCGGAGATGGCTTTGGCTTCGCCAAGCAGCCGGACGGCCGCTGGTACAAAATGCTGCAAACCGGCCCCGCAGTTTTAGAAGACGACGTCGAAGTCCAAGCCAACGCCTGCGTCGACCGCGCCACCATCGGCGAAACGCGTATTGGCCGCGGCGCCAAGCTCGACGACCTGGTCCTGGTCGGCCACGCCTCAAAAATCGGCGAGAACACCCTGCTATGCGGCCAGGTAGGACTTGCCGGCTCCACCGTCGTTGGCGACAACTGCATCTTCGCCGGCCAATCCGCCAGCTCCGGCCATCTCAACATCGGCCACGGCGCCATCATCACCGCGCAAACCGGCCTCCACGGCGACGTCGAGCCAGGCGGCGTCCGCTCCGGCACCCCAGCCATCGACAATCGTCTCTGGCTAAAGGTCAGCGCCGCCCTGAATCGCCTCCCCGAACTACAAAAACGCGTCAATCAACTGGAACGTGAGCTGGAAGACTTGAAGCCAGCAAAGTCTTAGTCCACTCCCTTGGCAACAAATCCCGGCGGCCGCTGCCCCTGCGGCAACCCCGCGGCAAGCGCATCATGCACCAAATCATTCAACTCCCCGCGCTGCGCCAAAGAATATTTCGCCGCATCAATCGGCTCCAGAAATTCCACCAGTATCTCCCCCGGCCGTAGCACCAACGAGTTCTTCACCATCACCAGATGCGCCCCAGAACAAGCCACTGGCACAATCTGCACCCCAGCGTTGATAGCCATCGTCACCGCGCCCTTCTTGAACTCCTGCAGCCGCCCATCCGGGCTGCGCGTGCCTTCGGGATAAATCAGAAAAGACTGCCCGTTGCGCATCGCCACGGTGGCCTTGTCTACACTGGCAATCGCAGACTCTCGCGACTCGCGATTCACGGGAATAAAACGCGCCGCAAGAAAGGATCGCCCCACCACCGGCCAGCGAAACAGCGACTCCTTCAGAAGAATCGCGATGCGCCGAGGAATCGCACCCACCACGGCGGGCGCGTCGATCGCACTGGTGTGATTCGCCACAAAGAGACAAGTTCCGGGCGGAATGAGCTCCGTACCCGCGACGCGCACTTTCACTCCCGCCAGCCGCACAAAAAACATCACGCCATTAATCCCCGCCCAGTAAATGGGATCGGGATTGTTGGTGATCAACGTGTACAAAATCAGCGGCGGTCCAACGATGAGGATGTAGATCGAGAGGAAAACAGAAATGAAGAGCGTGCGCAGCATCGCAGTTTACGGCGCCGCGGCCGCAGTGGTGGTGCCGTGCAGCCAGCCATCGCGAATGCGCCGCGCGGCGTCACTCGCATGCGCCATCTCGGACACTTCGTACCGCACGTCCTTGATCTCGCCAAGGCGCGTCTCGAGGTTGAACTGTTTCTGTTCCCGACGAATCCGCAAATGCAGAGTGCTTCCGGCCTTTTGCTCCGTCAACCAGCGCTCCAACCGTCGCGGGACTTCCCCGCCGTTCCAGGAGAGGATAATGTCGTCCGTTCGCAGTCCAGCCTGCGTCGCGGGACTATCGGCATCCACGCCGCGCACCAGCGCCGCGCCGCTGGCATCGCGCTCCACAAAAAATCCCAGCGTCGCGCGTTTAGACTCCACGGTGCGCAATTCCAGCCCCGCCAATTCCAGCACCTCGCGATACGGCAACGCTTCCGCACCGGCGACGTAGCGCGCAAAAAAATCCTCAAACGATCCGCCCGCTACTTTTTCGGCGCTCAACCGCACGTCCAGACTATCGCGATACGTCTTTGCCGCCGTGGCAAACTCCACGTTCATCAGCCGCATTACGTCGTCCAGACTCCTGCGATTCTCCGTGCGCTCGCGAATCAAAAGATCCAGCAACACGCCCAGTATCTGGCCTTTCGTATAGTAAGAAACGCTCTCTTCCGGGCGATTGTACAGCGTATATTTCTCCAGCCAGGCATCCAGGCTGGATTGCTCCGCGCTCTGCCAGTGCTCCGCCGGACGTGTTTCTAAATCGGTGATCTGTTCGCTCAAGTCCGCATAAAATTGCTGCTTGTTCCACAAACCGGCGCGCAGCAGCGTATACGAGCCATACGTGCTGGTGACGCCCTCGGCGAACCACAGCGCCCGCGTGTACTGCTCTTTGCTGTAGTCGATTGGATCCAGCGTCGCCGGCCGAATCCGCTTCACGTTCCATAAATGGAAAAATTCATGCGCCGCCACGCCCTCCAGATATTCATCCGACGGCACGGAAATGGCCGTGGAATTGGCATGCTCCATTCCACCTCCAGATCCGGCCGCCGCTTTTCCGATGTGCAAAATAAATGTGTAGTGCTCAAACGGCGCGCCGTCCATTAGTTGCAGCTCGTACTTGCAGATACGCGTTAGTTCCCCTTCCACGCGCTTTTTCTTCCAATTGTCGCCGTGAATCACCACGCGAATCTCCCGCCGAAACCCTGGAAGCGAGAATTCTTCAAACTTGCCAACTTCCATCGGCGTATCCGCCAGGGCATCATAGTCGGCCGCATCGCTGCACATGGGGTGCGCACCTGGCGAGCCCGCAGCCGAATCCATGCTCGAAGTCCATCCGGCGGACAAGTCTTTCAAGCACCATTGAACGCCTTCCGCTCGGCGTTCCGGAACATACATCAGAATCATCGCCGGATTGACGAACGCATGTTCGCCATTGAGTTGCGTAGCGAACGGCCCGGTCTCGTCCCAATAAGCCGCGTACTGAATCGTGATCCTTCCCATACCGGTCACGCGCCAAGTTTGCTTGTCGAGTTTTTCAACTTTGGCCGGCACCGTTCCAGCTAGCGCTTCGACAGCTTGCAGATGTGCGCTGAAATCACGGATTTGATACAGCGCATTCCAAGCTGGAAGCGCCACCGTTACACTGCCAGCCACATCGGGGATCGTCATGCTCACGTGGAACAGATGTTGTTCTGGATGTGCAAGCGAGACCTCGTAACGGATCGTAGCTCGCGCAGTGGCGGCATAGAACAAAACCGCGATCAGCGTTACAAGGTTAAAAGTAATGCGATACACCCGGCGAGAAAGTGACATTACCTGCGACGCGCCTCAGACGGCACTGCAACAGCACTCTCCAGTTGCTTCACAAGTTTCTCGCACAAGCCGTCGAAGCTGCCGTTGGACATCAGAAGCAACACGTCTCCGGGCGCTGCTTCGCCAGCGACAAATTCGGCGATCTCCGCGGAACTGCCCAGCACGCGCGCATCTTTCCCAAGCGCTTTCACGGTTTCTGCCACGGCCTCCGGCTTCATGCGGTTCTCATCGCCCAGCTGTTGCGCGCGAAAAACGCCACCGAGCACCACGCGATCCGCCAGCGCCAGCGACTGCGGCAGAGTTTCCTCAAAGATTTTTCGCCGCATGGAATTAGAGCGCGGCTCGAGAATGGCCCACAGCCGCCGGCCGGGCCAGCGTCCGCGTGCGGCTTCAATAGTCACACGCACCGCCGTAGGATGATGCGCAAAATCGTCCACCACCAGCACGCCGCCAACTTCGCCTTTTACATCCATGCGGCGCTTCACGCTGCGAAACGTCGAAAGCGCTTCGCCGATCTTCGCGGCGGATATCCCCCGGCCGTGTGCCACTGCCATGGCCGCCAGCGCGTTCAACACGTTGTGCCGTCCGGTCGCGGCCAAAACAAATTCCCCAAAGGGCTGCCCACTGTGACTCACCGAAAATTTCATGCCATCGCGATGTGGCGCAACTTCCGTCGCCACCCAATCACTCTGCACGGAAAAGCCAAAGGTCTCCACTTTGCACAGCGCCTTCGCTGCCGCCCGCCGCAGCGCCGGTCCCGACGCTTCCGTATCGCCCCAAATCACCAGACGCCCTCTTCGCGGAACCAGATTCACCAAGCGCTGAAATGCCAGCTCATACGCCGCGAAATCCGCGTAAATATCCGCGTGATCGTACTCCAGCGAAGTGATAATCAAATCGTCCGGGTGATAGTGAAAAAACTTTGGCCCGCGGTCCCAGATGGCCGTCTCGTACTCGTCGCCTTCCAGAATAAAATCCTCGCCGACGCCAAGACCGTAACTCTTGCCGAAGTTTTCGGCCACGCCGCCGACCAGAAAATTGGGCTTACGCCCAGCCGTCGCAAAAATCCACGCCAGCATGGCCGTGGTGGTGGTCTTGCCGTGCGTGCCGCTGACCACGATCGAGTGCCGCCCCGGCAGAAATACTTCTTCCAGCATCTCCGGCAGCGAGCGATACGGAATCTTGCGGTCCAGCACCTCTTCGAGCTCGGGATTCCCGCGCGCAATGATATTTCCTACCACCACCAAGTCCGGAGCGTCCGCCAAATGCGCCGCATCAAACGAATCGAAAAATGGAATCCCCAATTTCTCCAGCAGCGTCGAGGCCGGCGGATAAACTCCCGAATCCGATCCCGTCACCGCATATCCGCTTTCGCGCAGCATGCCCGCCAGCGGCGCCATTGCCGACCCGCCAATGCCAATCACGTGAACGCGTTTCGCGCTCGTCATGCACTCACCGCCGGCTCCAGAATCTGCAAAACGCCTTCTCCTTCTGAAATCAATCGCCCGCGTACGCCGAGCGGAGCGGTGAGCATCGGCCGCATGGTGTGGCCCACCGGCGCTCCGAACACCACGGGAATTCCCAGCGGTCGCAAAATGCGCTCGCAAACTTCTCGCACTGTAGGACTGCCCGCGACCGTCGCCGGCGTCTCCGGAAAATCTCCCAGCAATATCCCGCGCACCTCGGCAAACTTTCCCGCCTGCAGCAAATGCATCAGCGCGCGATCCACTTGCCACGGCTTCATCCCGCGATCTTCCAGCAGCAAAATGGCTCCGCGAGTGTCCAGCTCCCACGGCGTGCCGAGCGTGGTCTCCAACAGCGTCATACAGCCGCCAAGAACTCTTCCCTCGGCCTCGCCACCGATCATCGTCTCGCCGCGCAGCGGAATCGTCCACCCTTCGTTGTTCGTAAACAGCGCAGCCTCAAGCGACTCTCTATCGTATCCCTTGGCGTTGCCCGCCCCGTTATCCAACCCAGCGGCAATCATCGGCCCATAAATCGTCACCCAGCCATACCGCTGCCATACAAAAATCTGCAAAGAAGTGAGGTCGCTGTAACCCAAAATAATCTTGGCGTGCTCAACGTCGGCGATGGCCAGCCCGTCCAGCAGATAATTCGAGCCATATCCGCCGCGAATCGCCAACAGCGCGTCCACGTCGCTACGCGCGAGCCCTTGCAGAAAATCGTTTCGCCGCCGCTCCGTGGAACCAGCCACAAACCCCTGCGGCTCATGCACCGCATAGTCCAACGTCCGCAGACCGAACGACTGCAACTCATGCAACCCTTGTGCAACTTTTTCCGGCGCGGCCGGCGAAGCAGGGCCAAAAGGCAGCACCGCGCTGTTTGCGCGCAACCCGCGAGGCTTGCGCACCGCGGACGCGCCCACCGTCTGCATTGGGGCGCTGGCCTTCATCCGTTCTGCCTCTCCACCGGATACACTTCGCAAGTCACGCCCGGCAGCGCCAGTGCCACCACCAGCTTTTCCTGCTGCCGGTGACTCACTTCAGCGTCAAACTGAACTACATTCTTCCCCGCGGAAGGCGTCCCCGGCCCGCCGCTCATGGACACCTGAAAATTATCCAGCGTGATATCGCAATCGGAAAAAACGCGATGCACCAGCGAAACCATGTCCATGCCCGGATCACTCGAAATGCGGAACAGCATGTACCGCGGCTTCAGGTTGAACCAGTTCTCGAGGTAAAAAAAGATCACCAGCGCGGCGATCGTCATCACGCACACGATGCCGGACACCGCGTACAATCCACCGCCCGCCGCCATACCCATCGCGGCCATGGCGAATATCGTCGCCGCTGTAGTCAATCCGACCACGCTGCCACGCTCGCGCAGAATCACTCCCGCGCCCAGAAATCCTATGCCCTGCACAATATTGGACGCGATACGCGTGGTGGAGCTGTCGCCAGTGCGCCGCGCGATCTCCACGGAACAAATGGTGAACAGCGCCGACGCCATGCACACGCAGAATCCCGTGCGCATCCCCGCGGGACGCCGCCGGTAGCTGCGCTCCACGCCGATGGCCACGCCCAGCAATCCGCCCCACAGCAGCCGCAACACAATGGTGCTCAATGGCAGCATGTTTTCCTGCGTTTAAAGTGAACGCCTCGCTGAATTTTAAGCGACTACAGTTTGAATTGCGTGAGTTTCGCGAAGTGCCGTGCCCTGGCGTGTATCTCTTTGTGCTTCAGAGTGCACAGCCGGTCGAGCCCGAATTTCTCCACGGTAAAACTTCCCAGCACCGAGCCGTACACCATGGCGCGCCGCAGCGCCAGATCGTTTGTCTTCCCCACGCTGGCCAGGTAGCCCATGAACCCGCCCGCAAAACTGTCCCCCGCGCCGGTCGGGTCGTGTGGCTCTTCCAGCGGAAACGCCGGCACGCAAAATACCCCGCGCTTGTCCACCATCATCGCGCCGTACTCGCCGCGCTTCACGATCAGCGTGGACGGGCCCATCTTGAAAATGTGTTTGGCGGCCCGCAGCAGGTTGTGCTCGTTGGAAAGTTCGCGCGTCTCCGAATCGTTGATCATCAGGATGTCCACATGCTTCAGCGTTTCGCGCAGCTCGCCGTTGCTCCCGGAAATCCAGTAATTCATGGTGTCCAGCGCCGCCACTTTCGGCCGCAGCTTTACCTGATGCAGCACGTCGCGCTGCAACTCCGGCGCAATATTCGCCAGAAACACGAACTGCGATTTCTTGTACTTTTCCGGCAGCTTGGGTTTGAATCCCGCGAACACATTCAGTTCGGTGGCCAGCGTCACGCGTTCGTTCAAGTTCTGAGAATATTTGCCAGCCCAGAAAAACGTCTTCCCTTCGGCGTGTTCCAGGCCGTCGATATCAATCGAGCGCCCCTTGAAGACCCCCGCATCCTTCGACGTGAAATCGTCGCCGACGATGCCCACCAGGTTCACAGGCGTAAAAAAGCTCGCCGCCACGGCAAAATACGTGGCCGCCCCGCCTACCGCGCGGTCCACTTTTCCATAAGGACTTTCGATCGCATCAAACGCCACCGATCCCACCACGAGTAAGGACAATGTGTTCTCCGTGAATTTTTAGTTTTTGATGTATTTCTCGAGAATGGCCGCGAGTTTTTTCTTAGTGGCCTTCGGCACGAGCTTTAAATCGGTGATCAACGCATGCCGTAGCGCGGACTGGCATTTGCACGTCCGCTCCGCGTGCAGCGAGCGCACCGCTTGCCGCAAAACATTTTGCGCGTTGCCCGCGTTCTGCTGCAAGGTCGCCAGAATTTGCGCTCCGGTTACCGACTCATGCTCCGGATGCCAGCAATCGTAATCCGTGATCATGGCGATGGTGCCGTAACAAATCTCCGCTTCGCGCGCCAGCTTCGCTTCCGTCGCGTTGGTCATGCCGATCACTTCAAAGTGCAATTGCCTGTGCATGGTGGCTTCCGCATAGGTCGAAAATTGCGGGCCTTCCATGCAGATATACGTTCCTTTGCGGTGCACGGGAACGCCGCAATGCACGCTCGCGTCGGCCAGGACCGCGGAAAGCTCGCCGCACGTGGGGTGCGCGAACGAAACATGCGCCACTAAACCGTCGCCAAAAAAAGTGGAGATGCGATGCCTCGTGCGGTCCACGAACTGGTCGGCTACCAAAAACTCTCCGGGCCGCAGATCCTCTTGCAGTGAGCCCACTGCGCTAACGGAGATAATTCGTTCGACGCCCAGCGTCTTCATGGCATAGACATTCGCGCGATAATTAATTTCGCCCGGCAAAATCCGGTGCCCACGCCCGTGCCGCGCCAAAAACGCTACGCGCTTCGCTTCGAGGGTACCGATCACGAACACTTCGGACGGATCTCCGAACGGGGTTTTCACCCGCACTTCTTTTGTATCGGTGAGGCCCGGCATTCCGTACAAGCCGCTTCCGCCGATAATCCCAATCGTCGGCTTGCCCTCTTCTTTCTTGCCCTTAACAGGTTTTATTTTCTCCGCCGCCATTCAGCTCTCCCAGCTAATCGTCGCTGCAATTGTTGTGTGGCTCAAATCTACGGATGCTTACTCCACTGTACCGCAAGTTGCAGCTATCGTTCGTCACGGTCGCTGCTTACTGCGCAAAAGCGGTGTCCGGCCCTTCGCGCAAACCGCTCAGGGTAAACCACCGCACTCCAAATTGCGCCGCAAGCGGCCACTGTAGTCGCGACGCTTTTATACGCAAGCTTAGATTGCGCTCTTTGCCACAATCTGATTCACCGCGGTGAATGGATCCATCCGCCGCCCGGCGACTTCTTTCGCCAATTGAGTGAGCAACTCTTCGCCCGCTGCTCCGCCAAGAAATTTCTCCAGCACGCGCGCTTCGAGCATCTCCACCAGCCGCTTCTTCCAATACTCCACGTGCTTCAACTCGCGCTCGCCGCGTGCCGCAAAATGTTCGCGAAATTTGTCAATCGTCGCCGCCAGCACGTCGATGTCGCGATTCTCCGAAGCCACCGTGCGCACCACCGGCGGATGCCAACCGTCGCGCGGCATCACCAGCGACAGCATGGCATCCAGTTGCTGCTGCAAGCGATCCGCGCCCTCGCGGTCGGACTTATTCAGCACGAAAATATCCGCAATCTCCATCAAGCCGGCTTTCATGTTCTGAATGTCGTCGCCGAGACCCGGCACCATCACCACCATCACGCAATCCGCCAGCCGCACGATATCAATTTCGTCCTGCCCCACGCCCACGGTCTCGATAATCAGTTGCTGCTTCCCCGCCGCATCTAAAAGCAGCGCCACTTCCGCCGTGGTCCGCGCCAAGCCGCCCAAAAATCCTCGCGTGGCCATCGAGCGGATAAACATGCCCGCGTCGCCAGCATGCCCCTGCATGCGGATGCGATCACCCAAAATCGCCCCGCCCGTGTAAGGACTGGTGGGGTCGACCGCGATTACGCCCACACTCTCCTCGCGCTTGCGATAAAACGCCGCCAAGCGGTCCACCAGCGTGCTCTTCCCCGTCCCCGGCGCTCCGGTCATGCCGGACAAATAGGCTTTACCCGTAAACGGAAACAGCCGCCGCAGCAGCTCCTCCGCCGCCGGATCATGATTCTCCACCGCGGTAATCGCCCGCGAAAGCGCGCGCACCTCTCCCGCGCGCACCAACCCAGCCCACTCTTCAACGGGAATCGTAGTCATCGTTTGAACGCTTCGCGCCGCACCAGTCTACACATTATTACCACAGCGACGTTTGGCCGTTACCTTTATAATGCAGCGCATGGGAATCTCGCCTCGTGCGGATGCTGGTGCGTCGTCCATTCGCATGGATCGCCAGAATCCCTACTTGCGCCTGCAGTCGGTCACGATTTTTGTACGCGACCTGGAGCGCAGCCTGCATTTCTACCTGGAGCAACTGGGTTTCCAGCTTGTCTTCGATGGCTACACTCAGCCCGGCCAACGGTGGGTCACAGTCGCCCCGCCGGATGGCACTGCGAACCTAACGCTTGTGGCGCCAGAACCCGATTCGCCACAGTACCAGCTCATCGGCCGGCCGACGCAAATCTCCTTTGTCACCGAAGACGTACTCTCCAAATACGTTGAATGGACCAAGCGCGGAGTTCGCTTCAATTTCACGCCACGCCTGAAGCGCCTCAAAAACAAGCTCCACGCTCCGCCCACTCCGGCGGCGCAGCACGCACCTCCCGGCGACTATGGCCCGCTACACGCCGAAGAACACGAACCCATCTGGGGCGGCGTTTTCACTCGTTTCAAGGATCCGGACGGCAATTCTTTTGCGCTGGTGAGCTTTGACGAGGTGACGCACGCCGTGGAGGCGCAGCGTCGCGCCGTTGCCGAAAGATTAGACAAGGAACGCCGCGCCGCGCACGAACTCGAAATCGCCAAAGAAGTGCAAGCGCGTTTTTTCCCACAAACTCAGCCGACGCTGAAAACCCTGGAATACGCCGGGACCTGCCACCAGGCGCGCGCGGTCGGCGGCGATTATTTCGATTTTCTGGATCTTGACGGCGGTCGTCTTGGCCTGGTCATCGGCGATATCTCCGGAAAAGGCATTGCCGCGGCACTGTTGATGGCCAACTTGCAGGCCAGTCTGCGCAGCCAGTGCGCCGTGGCGTCGCATCACCCGAATTTGCTGCTGCAAGAGGTCAATCGCAGGTTCTGCGAGAACACTGCCGACAGCTCCTTCGCCACGCTTTTCTTCGCGGAGTATGACGACGCGGCGCGCCGTTTGCGTTACGTCAATTGCGGCCATCTACCCGCGCTGATCCTGCGGCCAGACGACACCGTCGTGCAGCTGCACGCTACGGCGACGGTGCTCGGAATCTTCAAGGCCTGGGATTGTGAAACCGGCGACGCGCAGCTTTTTCCGGGCGACGCTCTGGCACTGTATACCGACGGCATCACGGAATCTTTCAACGACGCCGACGAACAGTTCGGCGAAGAACGCCTCGCCGCGGCTTTGCGGCGGCACCGCGCCCTCTCGCCGCAAGGCATGCTTACCGCGGTGGTCGACGAAGTGCGCCAATTCAGCCTGCGCGAGCAGCACGACGACATCACCTTGATCATCGCCAAATGCCCGCCCACGTAGTCTTCACAGGAACCTTCGCACGGCACTCCGATGTTCATGATTATCGTGTGGATGTTTATCTGGGGTAAAGTTCCATTGGGAGGCCAAAGAGAGGCCGCGCTCCAAGGGCAAGCTTTCGCATAAACACTTTCGGCTGGATAACGCAAAGATCCGTCACGCGCAAAAGGTGTTGCGCACCAAGACCGAGACGGCATTGTCGTTAAGGATATCTTTGGGGTGGTGGACTGACCCCGATCATGAATGCCGCGCTGCGCCCATTCTCGTGGCGGGGATTGTAAGTATCGTCGGGTTGAGAGGCTCCTATTTCTTCCCTAACAACTGCCGCGCGATCACCAGCTTCTGAATTTCGCTGGTGCCTTCGCCAATGGTGCACAGCTTAACGTCGCGGTAAAACTTCTCCGCCGGATAATCCTTAATGAAACCGTAGCCGCCGTGAACCTGCACGCACTCGTTAGCCACGCGTACCGCGACCTCGCTGGCAAACAATTTCGCCATGCTCGATTCCCGCGTAAAGCGTACGTCGCCGCGATCCGCCAGCCATGCCGCTTGATACACCAGCAACCGCGCCGCTTCCACTTCAGTGGCCATGTCCGCCAACTTAAACTGAATGGCTTGAAACTCGCTGATCGCCTGACCAAACTGTTTTCGCTGCTTGGCATACTTCACAGCGGCATCCAGCGCACCCTGCGCCATCCCCAACGCCAACGCCGCAATGGAAATTCGCCCGCCATCCAAAATCTTCAAACTGCCGGTGAATCCCTCGCCCTCTTCACCAAGCAAGTTTTCCGCCGGCACACGGCAATCCGTAAAAATCACCTCAGAGGTGTCGCTGGCCCGCAAACCCAGCTTGTTCTCTTTCTTTCCGGGACGGAAGCCCGGCGTCCCCTTCTCCAAAATAAATGCGCTGATCCCGTGCGACCCTTTCGACTTATCCGTAACCGCCATGGCCACGCAATAATCCGCATAATGCCCATTGGTCGTAAACGTCTTCGCCCCATTCAAAACCCAAAAATTACTGTCGCGCACCGCCGTAGTCTTCGTTCCACCCGCGTCGGACCCCGCCTCCGGTTCCGTTAAAGACCACGCCCCGATCTTTTTCCCGGACGCCAATCCCGTCAAATACTTCTTTTTCTGCGCCTCCGTGCCAAACTTAAAAATATGATTGCTGCACAAGGAATTGTGCGCCGCCAGAATAATCCCCACCGAGCCATCCACGCGCGACAGCTCCTCAATTACCAGCGCGTATTCGACGTACCCCAGCCCCGCTCCGCCATACTCCTCGGGAAAAATCACTCCCAGCAGCCCCATCTCCGCCATTTTCGGAAAAAGTTCCACCGGGAAATGCGAAGCCTCGTCCCACTCCATCACGTGCGGCAGGATCTCGCCTTCCGCGAACTCCCGCACCGTCTTGCGCAACGCTTTCTGTTCATCGCTATAATGGAAGTCCACTCGTAAGCTCCGCCGATTTAAGTTTTACCTATACTCAACAAAAGTTTAGCTTATATCCCCAAGGTCTTCCACCTTCCGCGCCGACACGTTTCCTGCCTCCGATCGCTACTCGTTCAGCAATCTCGCCACCAGCTCCTCCGAGTCGCATTCCGGCCGGCTGGTGTTCTTCTAAGAGGTAGTTGACATCGCGAACCACAAAAAACATAATGTGCTCGTGTCCGGTCCCGCTGAGTACGCGCTGCCGAAGTTTCTTGAGTTCACCGAAAGACCCGCTACAAATCCATTCAAAATGGTTATCCCCCGATTCTCTTCCATGGCATCTAACGTTTTGTCCGGCTTCGTTTTTGCTGCACGCAAGGCATTTTCCATTTAAGGAGAAGCCCCGCAATGGAGACGAATCGCAGAGACTTCCTCAAGATTGCCGCAGTAGGTGGCGCCGCAGCGGCCGTCTTCGGCTTCGACGTAAAACCCGCCTATGCCGAGATGGCCCAGCTCAAGATTGCGCGCGCTAGTGAGACGCGCTCCACCTGCCCTTACTGCGCGGTAGGCTGCGGCACCATCATCTATACCCTCGGCGACAAGGCCAAGAATGTGACGGCCCAGGTAGTGCACGTGGAAGGCGACCCCGACCATCCCACCAATCGCGGCACCCTATGCCCCAAGGGCTCCTCGCTCGCGCAAGACATTTTGAACGACCGTCGCTTGCTTAAACCACAGGTGCGTCGTCCCGGCGGCTCGCAGTGGGAAGACATTTCCTGGGACGATGCGCTCAACGAGATCGCCGCCCGCATCAAGAAAACTCGCGACGACAGCTTCATTGAGAAGGACGCCGCCGGCCGCACCGTAAATCGCACCGAAGCCATCTCCTGGATTGGCGGCTGCACCGACACCAACGAGTTCAACTACCTAGTCGTAAAAGCCATGCGCGCCCTCGGGGTCGTGCATTTAGAAAACCAGGCCAGAGTTTGACACGGCCCCACGGTCTCAAGTTTGGGACCAACGTTTGGCCGGGGCGCAATGACGAACGGTTGGGTGGACATCAAGAACACCGACATGATGCTCATCATGGGCGGGAACCCAGCCGAGAACCACCCGTGCGGTTTCAAGTGGGCCATTGAGGCCAAGCGCAACCGCAACGCCAAAATAATTTCCGTCGACCCGCGCTTCACCCGCACTTCCGCGGTCGCCGACATGTTCTGCCAGATTCGCGCCGGGTCGGACATCGCCTTCCTCGGCGGCGTGATCAACTACGCCATTCAGAACAATCGCATCGCTCACGAATATCTCGTCAACTTCACCAACGCCGCATTCGTGGTCAACGGCGCCTTCCAACTGCCCGGTGACACCGACGGCGTTTTTTCCGGCTTTGACGCTGGCAAGTTCACCTACGACCGCACCACCTGGAACTATGCCGGCCCCGGTGCCTCCGTGCCGCCTGGAGCGGCACCCGGCGCATTGCCGCCCATGCCGGCGAACGTCGATTACGACCTCACGTTGCAAAACCCCAACTGCGTCTTCCAGCTTTTGAAGAAACACTATTCACGCTACACCCCGGAAATAATCGAACGCATCACCGGCATTCCCAAGGCGCAATTCCTGAAAGCCGCCGACACCTACACTTCCATCCGCATCGACGGCGACATGAAAAAGGTCGGCACCGTCATCTACGCCGTCGGATGGACGCATCACAGTTTCGGCACACAAATCATCCGCACCGCCGCAATGCTCCAGCTGCTTCTTGGTAACGTTGGACGCGCCGGCGGCGGCGTCAACGCTCTCCGCGGCCACTCCAACATTCAAGGCGCCACGGACATGGCTGGCCTCTACGACACTTTGCCCGGCTACCTGAAAGTGCCCGTTCCCGCCGACGCCAACTTCGACGCCTGGATGAAGCGCGCCACTCCCACCAGCTCGCAGCCCGCGCCCTGGCAATCTTGGAACTACTACAGCAACACGTCAAAATTTACCGTCAGCCTAATGAAGGCTTTCTACGGCGACGCTGCCAACAAGCAGAACGACTGGGCCTTTGACTACCTTCCGAAAGTCGATCGCGACTATTCCTGGACCTATCTGTGGAACGACATGTACGACGGCAAGGTCAAAGGCATGCTGGCCTTCGGTATGAACGGCGTGGCTATCGGCCCGGACACCAACAAAAATATCGACGCGCTGAAAAAAGCCGAATGGCTGGTGGTGGGAGAAATCTACGCCGATGAAACCAGCGAATTCTGGCGTTCCCCCCGCGTTCTCGCGCAGGGCGACCAGAAGCAAATTCAGACTACCGTCTACCGCCTGCCGTGCGCCGGGTTCGCGGAAAAAGACGGCTCGTTCTCTAATTCCGCGCGCTGGCTGCTTTGGAAAAACGCCGCCGTTCCCCTCCCTGGCGATTGCCGCCTCGACCACGGCATCGTCGCGCAGATTTTTCTGAAGGTTCGCGAACTGTACAAGAAAGAAGGCGGCAAGTTCCCTGATCCAATTCTGAATCTCACCTGGCCTTACAGCGAGCCGCGGAATCCGCCGCTCTTTGAAGTTCTGAAGGAGATGAACGGCAAGGCGCTGGCCGATCTGGAAGACCCCGCCACCAAGCAGCAAATTAAAGCCGGACAGCAATTGCCAGGATTCGCGTGGCTCAAAGATGACGGCACCACGTCCTGCGGCATTTGGATCTATTCCGGCGCGTACACCGAAGCCGGGAATCAAACCGCTCGTCGCGACCCTTCCGATCCTTCCGGCATGGGTGTGCATCCCGGCTGGGGCTGGTCGTGGCCAGCAAATCGGCGCGTGCTTTACAATCGCGCGTCTTGCGACGTCGCCGGCAAGCCCTGGGATCCTTCGCGCAAACAAGTTTGGTGGAACGAAGACTCAAAGAAGTGGGTGGGCAATGATGTGCCGGATTTCAAAGCCGATTCCCCGCCAAAGGATCACATGGGTCCGTTCATCATGAACGCGGAAGGTGTGGGCAGGATTTTTGCGCCCCTCTCTGCCTTTGCCGATGGCCCGTTCCCGGAATTCTACGAGCCCATTGAAAGCCCGCTTGCGAATCTGTTGCACCCAGAGCGCTCCACGAATCCCGTGGTCACCAAATTCAAAGATTCCGACGACAAATTTGGCACGGTGAAAGACTTCCCGATCATCTGCACTACCTTCCGCCTCACCGAGCACTATCACTATTGGACGAAAAACAATCCCATGAACGTGCAACTCGTTCCCGAACCGTTCATCGAGATGGCCGCGGAAATGGCCGACGAGATGGGTATCCGCGGCGGCGAAAAAGTGAAGGTTTCCAGCGCCCGCGGTGAGTACATCGCCAAAGCCATGGTCACCAAGCGCATCAAATCCATGCTGATCGACGGCAAAAAAACCTATCAGATCGGCATCCCCTTCCATTGGGGCTACCGTGGCATCGCCGAAGACGAAGGCAAAACCGCGCGCGATCTTGCCAATCAGCTCACGCACACTGCTACCGATCCCAATGCGCACACGCCGGAGTTCAAAGGCTTCCTAGTGAAAGTGGAGAAGGTGTAGCCATGAGCCAGGAAACCATGCGCATTCAGAAAATGTCCGCGCACGCCGGAGCCATCCCCGGCGAGGACACCCAGCGCACCTACGTCGTCTCCAAGCTCATCGACACCACCACCTGCATCGGCTGCAAAGCCTGCGAAGTCGCCTGCGTGGAGTGGAACGATCTGCCATTCGGCGAAACCGTCTTCGACAACACCTATCAGACCATGCCGGAGACGCGCTGGAACTATTGGAACCTGATCCTCTTCAACGAGCACGAGCGCGAAGACGGCTCGCTGCAATGGCTGATGCGCAAGAACCAATGCATGCACTGCGCCGATCCCGGCTGCCTCGCCGCCTGCCCTTCCGATGGCGCCATCATCCAGTACGCCAACGGCATCGTGGACTTCCAGCAGGCTAACTGCATCGGCTGCGGCTACTGCATCACCGGTTGCCCATTCAACATTCCCAAGTTCAATCCGCAAACCAAGCGCGTCTACAAGTGCACGCTGTGCGCTGACCGCGTCGGCGAAGGCCTCGAGCCCGCCTGCATCAAGGCCTGCCCCACCGGCTGCCTGCATTTCGGCAGCAAAGACGACATGAAAGACCTCGCCGAAAAACGCGCCACGCAGCTCCGCGACCACTACAATTTTCCCAACGCCGGCGTTTACGACCCCGCGGGTGTAGGCGGCACCGGCGTCATGTACATCCTGCACGACGCCACAAAGCCCGAACTCTACGGTGGCCTCCCGAAAGATCCGCAAATTCCGCTCTCCGTTAAACTCTGGAAGGGTCCCATCAAGTGGCTCGGCAACATCGCCATGCTCGGCGGACTCATCGGCCTCGTCATTCACTACCTGCGCTTCGGTCCAAAAGATCGTGAAGACCAGCACATCCGCGAAGAAATCGCCGTGGCTCAGGAAAAATCCGTGAAAGCCGCGGAGGAGCATCCCCATGAGTCAGCCTGAGCTGCTGCTTCCCCACAATCGGATTCTGCGCTACGAATTTCACGAGCGCCTGACCCACTGGGTTTCCGCCGGCTCCTTCGTTTATCTGATGCTCACCGGTCTTGCCTTCTGGTCTCCCTGGCTTTTTTGGCTGGCTTACGTTTGCGGCGGTCCGCAAATTTCGCGCACCTTGCATCCCTGGGTCGGCGTAGTTTTTGTTGTTGCCGTCCTCTACCTTTACGTGATGTGGCACGCGCAAATGCACACCACCGAAACCGACAAGGAATGGTGGCGCAACATCGACCACTACACCAAGAACGAAGACGACTTGATGCCGCCTGCCGGCCGTTACAACCCCGGCCAAAAGCTGCTCTTTTGGGGCTTCGTCATTTGCGGCGTGCTCTTGATCTTCAGCGGCGTAATTCTGTGGCTTCCCGAGTACATTCCCTGGAACTTGCGCTTCCTGCGTTACGCTGCCGTGA
Source organism: uncultured Acidobacteriota bacterium (assembly GCA_963838265.1). GTDB lineage: Bacteria > Acidobacteriota > Terriglobia > Acidiferrales > UBA7541 > Acidiferrum. Next base: position 383,636 of record CAWIQN010000007.1, on the reverse strand, counting down.
TCGTGCATCCTGGAGCCGCGTTGCTCAGCATCGGCCTGTTCATGATTCACATTTACATGAGCATCTTCGCCGAGCGCGGCGCCCTAAATTCCATGCTTGGCGGCGACGTCTCCACGGACTTCGTCCGCCGCTACCACCCCGGCTGGTACAAAGAAATCGTCGGCGACTCCCCCGCCCCGCCGACGAAATGAACCTCTTCCAATCCGTAAGCGGCGAGTACGACCAACGCCTTCAGCGCGCCGACGCCCTCGCCAAAACCCAACCCTTCGCCGCGGAAATCCTAACTTTCTACTCCGCCATCGTGCGCTTTCAAAAAAGCCTGTACTCCCACATTGCCGCCGATCGCGGGGTACAAGCCGCAGCATCCGCGGACGCACCACTCCGCCATAAACTCGACATCACCGTGGTCCTCCCCCATTTCCGCGCCTTCCTCCACGTCGCCGAGCAGAGCGGTCCCAGCCCATTAGCCATCGCCGCGCGCGAACTGTCCCAGCAGCCGCCCGAATCCTGGATCACCCAACTCACGAATTACTGGCGCGGCGCAGGCCTCGCCGACGAACACGCCGAAGCCTTCGAACAATTCTTCCCCCGCGCCTTCCTGCAGCCTTACGCCGAATTCCTCGGCCAACAATTTACCAAGCCCACCTTGCTCGTCACCGCCACCGTTTGCCCGCTCTGCAATGCCCAGCCCTACATGGGCGTCCTACGCCAGGAAGGCGACAGCGGCAAGCGCTTCCTCGTCTGCTCTTTCTGCTCGCAAGAGTGGGAGTTCCGCCGCATCCTCTGCCCCACCTGCGGCGAAACCGCCGAAACCAAACTTCCCGTCTACGTTCCCGAACAGTTTCCCCACCTCCGCGTGGAAGCCTGCGACACCTGCAAATCCTTCCTCCGTACCGTCGACCTAACCAAAAACGGCCACGCCATCCCCATCGTCGACGACCTCGCCGCTCTCCCGCTCTCCCTCTGGGCCCACGAACACGCCTACACCCGCCCCCGCCCCAACCTCCTCGGCACCTGATGATCACTTTCCCGTGTTTCGATAGGCCTACTGCGCCGCTCCCCGTTTCGCGCCCCCGCCGATGGCGTCAAGCTCGGCAACTGTCTCTGCAGGAAGTTGTAGCGCCGCAGCATTCAGATTCTCACGCAGATGCCCACGGGAAGACGTCCCCGGGATCAACAAAATATTCGGCGAACGCTGCAGCAGCCACGCCAGCGCAACCTGCATGGGCGTAACCTTTAGCTCCGCCGCCGCTTCGTCCAGCTTCGTCGACTGCAGCGGGGTAAATCCTCCCAGCGGAAAATACGGCACATAAGCAATGCCTTGCTCGGCCAAATCCTCCACAAATGCGTCGTCCTTCCGATTGGCCACGTTGCAAAAATTCGGCACGCAGACAATCTCCGTGATCTTCTGCCCCTCCTCCAACTGCTGCGCGCTGACGGTACTCAAGCCAATGTGCTGCACCAATCCTTGCTCCTGGAGTTCCGCAAGCGCCGTTAAGGGTTCTTCAATCGATCCCTCCTCCGGCTCCGTAAACCCTCCCACCCGCAGATTCACCACATCCAATCTTTCCAACCCCAGATTCCGCAGATTATCATGCACGCCATCGATCACTTCCTGCCGCGAACGCGCATGAATCCAGGATTTGTCCTCGCCCCGCCGCGCCCCCACCTTGGTAACAATCACCAGCCCCTCCGGGTAAGGATGCAGCGCCTTCTTGATGATCTGATTGGTCACATGCGGCCCGTAAAAGTCGCTCGTATCGATGTGGTTCACCCCCGCCGCCACCGCCTCCCGCAACACCGCCACGGCCTCGCCCGTATCCCGCGGCGGTCCCCACACTTGCGGACCCGCCAGTTGCATCGCGCCATAGCCCATCCGTCGCACGTTCATGTCGGTGCCGCGAAGCGTGAAGCTGCCGTCAAGATTCTGCTGTTTCGTCACTTTGTGTCTCTCCTCGTAGATGTTCCGCACGCCAGTAAATCGTGCTCACCTATGCTTAGATGAAGAAAGCTTCAAATTGTGACTTCGCATTTGCCTCAGACGGTGGCCGGGGCGGAAAGCGTCAACTACGCGCCCTGATCGGTGTTTGTGCTTCTAGCTTCTCTTGGATTCGTCAGTTCGAATTCCCAAAGTAGAGATTCAGCGTCACTCCACCCGCATTCCAGTAGGCAGGCTTGCAGGTAGTGCAGTTCTCTCGCCTGTAGTATGTCTCCACCATCAGAAGCCGTTTATACGGCCACTGGACGCCCGCGGTGTACCATTCTGTGTCCCAAGAATGTTGCGCTCCGTTATAGAAAGCCTCAACAGAACCGTCAGGACTAAAGTGGAAGCCGTGGACAACTAAGGCGCGCTCCACCGACACCATATTCCGGTAGGTGGTCGAATATTTTCCATCGATCCAGCGCAGCTCCACCCAGTTCCTGTCGCGCACCAAGAGTTTTGCGGGAAGGAAAAAACCGGGAGTCGCGTCAATCGTCACCCGATTCTCATGTTTCACCACGCCGGACTGAACCGTTCGCAGAAACTCATAGCCGCCGCCGAAGACAAGATAGTGCTCTTTGTCCGGATCAATATTTTTCGTGTGCGGCCGCAGAATGGGCTTGAATTGATAACCGAGTGCCAGCGCCGCATACCACTGCTGATAGGGATAATCGATCGCTTGCTCCACCCCGCTGAATGCGAGGAAGCGCAAATGCGATGGCAATTGGAGATGCGCATCCACCTCCGGCCACGCTAGTGTTTCCGTATCACTTGTCTGCGACTGCCCCGCAGCACCCGAACAGAGAATTGCGCCGACTACCAGTTCCAAGAGGATCCTACGAAGGAGTTTGTCCATCATTCGTCCTCAGGGAGACTTGGATGATCAATATGGCGGCCTTCGTGTCTTCTCGTTGAAATCAATGTCGGCGGAGTGCGTCAGCGCCAGTTGGCTCGCCAAGACTGATTGATGCTTAGAAAAACCTCGTCGTCAGTTGGGGATTCGATCTGCCATCCGTGGATCTTTATTACTCCGCCATGCGATTTCACTCCCGCCCCTGCCACTTGCGGTTGCAATGCCTCGGGGAGCATCCGCGATTCTTTACCGGACGATGCCAGTGATGCGAGGCACCCAAGCGCTGGCGCCGAAACAACAATAGCTGTTCCCATCAGAAAGTCTCTCCGCTGCATCGTCATGCGCTTGTCCTCCCCATAGCCTTCCAGCTTCCACAAGAATTCCGCAAACGGATTGCCTTACTACGCTGTCAAAGCCCTCAACGCCACCCAGCCGAAGAAAAATCCAAAGATCAGGTCACCAGCTCCATAGACTGCGTAAAACGCTGCCGTAAGAAAAGACTCAGACGCGATCTTCGGGAGCGTCTTGCCATAGGCGACAAGCCAGGCCAACCATCTGCCTCCGTAGATCATCTTCTCTACAAAAAAGACGACCAAGAGCCATGGGACATACTGGTATGAGTGCGCGACCGAGCAGTACGCAAGTCCCCAAAGCACTACCGCTACCTCTCCAAGCCATGAAAACACTCCCGGGTCAGCAGATGAGAGCAATCGGTTCGTGAAGAACCTCGAAAACAACAACATTCCCCCAACGTTCCATGCGCCAGCGAGCAGAAAGCCGAGAGTGACGATTGGTTCTAGATGATTTCCATTCGGCATCACAATTTACCTCACCTAAGTAGGCAGTCGACTCCGGCTGCAGTCTTACGGGCAAGCTCGACTGCCCGGAGTGTCGGGCGGTTCGTGAGGTTGATGCTCGAAAGTTCAAAAGCCCTCCTGGCATCGTTGCCGCTGCCCGAATAAAATTCCGCGCCATGATCTGCGAACGCCAGCAAGTGCTTTTCAAGAAGAGTTTCGAATCCGGTTCGCGCGGAATGCTGTTGCTCCGCGGCCTCTGCGAGTCTTCCCATCGCAGCCAGTACATCCGCCAGCCGCCAATTCACTTCTGGATCGCCGCTTGCAAGCGCCGGTCGCAACAAGGCTTCCGCGTCACCAAGGCGCCCCTCGTTAAAATAAATTTCCGCGAGATGAACGCGCGCTTTTACGTAACACGGCAAATACTCGATGGCTTTTTCGTACCATCCGGCCGCGCGGCGCGATTGCGGTTCAGCTACAAGTTCCCCCCACAGTACGCCTAGCTGAAAACAAGTCCACGCCACGGCAAACGGCGACACATCGCGATATTCCCTAAGGGCGCGGCGATAAATTTGATCGGCATCGTCAAATCGCCGCATATCGGCGAGCAGTGCCCCTAGCGGCACCAGATCCTCCAATCGTTCCGACTGCGCCACCATTCTTTCGCGCGCTTCGAGTACCGACTCGAGGCCCGTGCCGCAAGCTTGATCGATGCTTAACGTGAGCCGGTTGATTTCCTCCGGTTCCGCGCCCTGCACCGCCGCCTCCGCAAGGTGTTTCCTCGCTTCCGCGAAGCGATGGCCCATCGATGCGACCTTCGCATGCATGAGGGCCGCCCGAGGCGAATCCTCGTCACTGCGATCGAGGTGATTCACGAGCCGCTCGAGGCGGTCGAGCGCGCCCAAGTCGCCGAGAAACTGCATTGCCAGTTGTTCCTGCTCTACGATGTACTCTGCACTACGCGGTCGAAACGGGTATTGCCAGAATCGACTCCAGGACTGTTGGCGTGCACTTTCAAGGTTGTTGGCGGCAATAATTCCGTCAGTCAGCCGATAATTCAGTTCGATTTCCGGCTCCGCAATCATGTCTGAGCTCCAAACCGCTTCTTGAGGGCTTCGAAGCCAGTTTTAAGCAGAGTGGAAACGATGGTCTTCACGGCGAAATCCGGCTGACCGTTCGCCAGATACTGTATCCGCCATTCGACCGAGCTGCCGCTCCCCTTGGGTTTAACATCCAGCGTTCCCGTGTAATCCACGACCCCCATTCCGCTCACGTTCGTGTAGCGATAGAGCCTTTGTGAATTGTCCATGAATTCAAGACGTTCAATAATCTGCTTGCCGTCAATCAGTTCCAGTGTGCGCAATTGACCGACTCCTTCTCCCGTCAGTTGCACGCTGGCAATCAGCGGATGCCACATGCCGCCGAACTTCCCGATGACATCCCATACCCGATCCGGGGAGGCTGACAGATCGGCATTGTCGGCGGCGGTCTGCAGCTCCGTATTCGGCGAGGCCTCGTAAGGAAACGTTTTGGTGCCCGGCTTCGTTGCGCCCGTCGCTCCGCCCGGCAGGAACTCCCGGTCATTGTTCACCATCCAGGTGATCATGATGTCGATGACGTTCGCGTTGACAGTGCGGCCCCCGCCTGTCTGGTAAAGCTGTCCGTGAAGAGTGCTTTTCTCAATCTCAAAGAAACTCGTATCGTCAATCGGCTTCGCAACGTCGAACAGCAAAAAATCATCAAGGTAAACTTCGGCGACGGCGGCCATAGCCTCTGGCGTCCAATCCGCCTTGCCATCCCGCATATCCCAATTCTTCAGGCTCTCCATCATGCGCTGGCGGAATAGCGGCCGGATTTCTTCAGCGAGCGCAAATGGGGTCTGCTGATTCCAGAGGTCGCGCACATCTTCTGACCCGGTCAGGGCAGGATTATTAAGACGCATGTTGCTCTGCTCTGGACGCCCAACCCAATCCAGACGCGGTGGTTCATGTCCGATTGCGGCCGCCGCTCCCTGAATGGGGACGGTTTCGGCCGTAACCCCAAACAAAGAGCCTTGGCTGGGATCAAGCACGCTGCGGGTGTCAAATTCAATGACTATCGCGAGCACATTGTCATGCAGCAACAGGTTTTGGAACTTCTTCGTTTCTCTCACAAGCCACGCAAGAAAGAATGGATCGGAACGCAGGCCTGCAAACACTCGGAATTTCCCGTCCGGTGTCGCGGCCCCTTTTTCGTCATTAACCACAAAATGCAGCTCCTGCCCATCTGGGCAACTCAGCGTGCCGCGCTGAACCGGCTTCGCGTCAGCTCCAGGTTCGAGCACACTAAACCGGCAACTGAAGCGATACTCTTTATCGCCTGGCTTGAATTTCGCGGCATTGCCAACGTTAGCCACGGTCATTCCGCGTACCACGATCGAGTAGTTGATCGCGTTCGAGAAGCTCGCGGTTATCCCTGCCGAGCAAAAGGCGTTCATGGCCAGCACCGTATGGGCTGGGTTTTCCGGGCTAGTGAACGCGAATAGATCGGTCACATCGGCTGGCGGGTCGCCGATAGCACGCGGCCCATCTACATGGTCGGACATCGCTATTCTCCTGTCGTCGTAAGAGTGCGCGCAGCTTCGCTATTCCTTGGGCTGTTCTGCCCATTTAGCATGGCCGGTGGCCGCGTTCGTCGGCCCGCCGAACGGTGTGACCCGACCTGCTTCTTCAGGTATGGATTTCAGATACTCGACGATCGCCCAGCGTTCCTCTTCGGTCAGCAGCGGACCAATGACACCGTTACCCAGCGGGCCGTTCTCGAACGAGTGGCCCTGATTCGAGCTTCCCATCAGAGTCGTGTCAACGAGGTAGGTTCCGGATTTGCCGGAAGTGTCGACTCCGACCTTTATAGGGTCAAAGTCTCTGCCCAGGTAAAACTTCTTCGTGCGCTGAGCTGCCGGAACGAGCATTTCGTAAAGATTGGGCACTGAGCCGTTATGCATGAAAGGTGGCGTGGCCCATACGCCATCGCGTGGCGCTGCCTTGTAGTGAGGGACCGGCGACGGACGCGGAACCGGGAGTTCCCGGTAGCCGTGCATCTGCACGGCCTCCTCTGGGGTCTGCTTGACCTTCGACAGCGCCACATGAAAAATGCTTTCCTGCAATCCGTAGTACAAGGCGCCACCCGGAACAAGTGCCTTATCCTTGAGCGGTCCGGGTAGATACGGAGCCAAATGGGCGGTCTGCATATACGGCCTGACGTCCTCGAACTGCATTCGATCGGTGCCCACATAGCTTTGCGGTACCAGTCCCACTTCAAGGAAGCGCTTGCCGTACTTGTTGGGTTCCGTCCATGTATAGGGATAGGAATTATGGCACTCCGCGCAGTGACCCTCGAATAGCTTTTTGCCCTGCGCCGCCTTCGTACGATCAATCTTCCCAAACACTTCTTCCGGCCACTTGGGAGGCGCCAAGTGATTCAGCCAGTCCTCAATTTCCTCTAGATTCTTCAGGCGAGCATTCGAATCAAAAAGACCTTCCTCGGGGGACTTGGCGGTCAGGTTCATGGCCAGGAAAAGCCCCATGGTTTCGACTAGGTTGCGATCGCTCGGATCCTGTTGCACGCCGCGCCATTGTGTCCAGGTCCCTTGAGGAGAATTCCAGAGAAAGGGAGGCTTGGTAGGCGCGAGGGCGGCAGACCAGTTCTGGGGAATATCGGGCACGGTGGAGGTTACGCGGTCGACGATTAGACCTATAGCGTCCATTCGCGACGGTCCCCAAGGGTAGGGAGTGAGCAGAACGCGGGTCCGGAAACTATGGATACTTTCGGCGGCGCTCTCGAAACGTTTGTGTAGGTCGCTCTTTGCATCCGCACCGGAAGCTCCCATTCGCGCTGCCAGACGATCAAACTTTGTTGAATCCTTCAGCGTTTCTTGCGCGGCGTCATCGAGGGCAAATACATAAGCTTCCAGGTCGAAGTGATTTCCGACTCCTCCATCGATGCGGACGCGTTTCCCTTGATAAAACAGCTCCGTATTATGGCAAAGGGAGCAGTTCACCCCGATGTCTTCACCCTTCCAGGGACCCTCAGCCGTGACGGTCTTACTCAGCCCGATCGGCAAGCCATCGGGATTCCATTGCCGATCTGCCGGGTCCGGCGTCAGGCCATACCGTTCGCTGTTCGCGTCCGAGCGAAAAAGTTCCTGGCCGCCGGCAACTTCCAGATTCAGGAAGATGTCGTACGGCATCACCGTTGTGCCTTGCGATACGTGGTAATAGCGCTCCCGAACCTCCTTCGACCACCCCTGATCGATAAAGATCACCTTATCGTCCGGAGACCCCGCCGCTACGGACTTGGGATGAAGCATCCCAAGGGCCCAAGCACAAACCAACAAAAACACCACAGCAACGCCGATCCCCAAGACGCTCTTCGCTATCCGCATGACCATCCTCCAAGACAGATACACGAGCAAAACCCGATTCCCGTCGTCGCGACAGACGTGTGGCGTCCAGTCGCGAGATCACAAGGCTGCGAATCGCAAGGTACAGACGCCAAGGCCATTCGACTACTGGCAGAAATGACAGGGCGAGGGAAATCCGAGGAAACCCGGCAGGCGGGACGCTTCCGCTAACTCATTTTTTACCACGCGCAAGAATTTCAAATCACACCAACGTTCGAACGCAACACCATGAAGTACTTTTGCCAGTTGCGCGCGCGGTCGCCATGGCTGACCATCCCTCGATCGTCGAACGTGTCCTCCTAGAGATGGCCTCTCGGCGGAGATCTTCAGGTAGTTCAAGACTCGAACCTCGGATCGTGGTGCTACTTCTTCAGTGCACAGACGTCGGGCCGCGCGCGATCGGAAAATGGAAAACAATAATGAACAAACAACTGGTCTGGAAGATGCTGTTCCTGTTGTCTCTCGCGATGGCCGTATTTGCCCCGGCGGCGCGCTCGCAGGAACAACCGAGTCCAAGCCCGCAAGCCGGTTCCAGCACCGCAAAACCACAACCGCCAGCGGAGGAACCCGAAGCCGATACCAGCGCCGCAACCGAAGCTCTACAGAAAGCAACACAAAACCCCGTAGCCAGCCTTGTCAGCGTGCCCGTACAAAACAACAACAATTTTGGCGTGAACCCCGGCTATCGCACCCAGGACGTTTTGAATATTCAGCCCGTGATACCAATCGGCATTTCCCAGGACTGGAATCTGCTCGTCCGCTGGATTATGCCCATCGTCTACCAACCGGTGCCCAACCAACCGGGAACCCCCGAGACCGGAGAGTACGGCTTGGGAGACATGGTCCCCACATTTTTCATTTCACCTAAGAAGCCCGGAAAATTGATCTGGGGAGCGGGGCCAGTCTTCCAGTTGCCCACAGCAACAAACACGTATTTAGGACAGGGGAAGTTGGGCATCGGCCCATCGATCGTACTTCTGACGCAACCGGGCCATTGGACTTTAGGGATACTGGCAAACAATGTCTGGTCCGTTGCGGGATCGGGCAGCCGCATCGATGTGAATCAATTTTTGTTCCAATACTTCATCAACTACAACCTGAAAAAGGGATGGTTCATCACTTGGCAGCCGACCTTGACAGCGAACTGGAAAGCGACCAACGGCAACACGTGGACCGTACCGGTGGGCGGCGGAATCGGAAGAATCATGAAACTGGGCAATCAGCCGGTGTCGCTCACTGCACAGTTTTATGGCAACGCGGTTCATCCGGAAGGGGCTCCGTCGTGGACGATGCGGTTACAGATCGCGTTTCTGTTTCCCAAGCTAAGCAAAGAACAAAAGGAAATGTTGCTGGAGAAAAAATTGAAACAGCTGGAAGCCCAGCCGCCATCCTAAATCTGGCCCTTCATAGGGCCCGGGGATCGTTCGAAACCGAACAGTCTCACGGCGTCCACACGGGAATGCGCGGGACGAATGCGCGGGGCGGACGGGACGTTCACCGTCGTTCGAACGCAATACTATAAAGTACTATTGACATGCGATTACGGACCTGCTATCCTCTGCCATGTCTCCTGCAAGACCCACATCCGCCCCAACCCTCCCGCTTCACCCCGCCCCACCTTCGTCGTCCAAGACTCGTTACTTCGTCACCGCATCTCTTTGCTCCTGCGCACCGACGCAAAAACACGATCCTTTATTTTCAACAGCTTGCGCACTCTTCTTAATTCGCAATTCCTCGCATCCCTCGTGTTTTGTTAAGGCTGCGCACTCTTTGCCAAAAACACCCGGGGGTAGGGTCGGTCTCTCCAACCAGATTCCTGGTGAAATTCCCAACATCCATCTAACTCCAACAAAATCTGTCTCTTTCACGCGAATCACTCTAAACCCAATAGAATCTTACTCTTTCGCACGATTCGCCCCTAAACCCAATGGAATCCTATTCTTTCATCATGACCCCCGGGGGTGGGGGTCCAGTGGTAGTACCCTTCAAGTTTCTCTTGAACAATTGCCGGCTGTCTCTTTCAAACACACCGCATCCAAACCCTTCGGAATCTATCTCTTTCACAAACAGGAGGGGGCACCACAGGAGGGCTACAGAACCTTCACCACTCAAATCTCCAGGGCGATCGCTACTGCATCTGCGCGTCTTGTCGTCAGCGCGTCTCTTCCGTTCCGTCGCTTCCGTACTTCATTACCTCGGTACGTCCGTACTTCGCGCGGCGCGTCCATCCTTCAAGCTACAACTCAATTCCCCAAAACCCTTCTGGCGGACTCACCAGCTGCAGACCCAATTCCCAGCCCTGCCGCCCTTCGTGGCCGCGCCAGATCAACACCGCATCCGACATCTTATTGTTTAGCAGATTCACCACGCGCAACTTCTGCCCCACCGCAAATCCCTGCGGCACAATCGCCAGGCACCCCTGCGCGCTCACGTCCACGGAAAATCCTTCCGCGTGCAAGTCGCGGCCGTCTTCGCGCCACTCTATCGCCAGGTTCACGCGCGAATTTATCCGCGAGACTGCGCGCGTATACTTCATCCGCTCTTCAAAATTTTCAGTGTCCACAAACGGCACGGTATTCCCCCGATTCTTTACAAACGCCGGCAAACTCTGCGCAATCCACAATTATTTCCGTCGCAGTCGTGCAGAGTTTTCGGCGCGTTTCGAGCGTAGATTTCGCACCCGCGCAGGTCAATGGAACTTCCGCCGCTCTTCACTCCACCAGTAAACAGCGGATTCAATTGCGACTTCGTTCCGCTCCGCATACACTTTCTAAATCGTCCCGTCATGATCACAATTTCCACGCTGCGCAAAGAACTCCGCCCCACGTTTCGCCTGGCGCTTCCGCTGGTGCTCGCCGAACTCGGCTGGATGAGCATGGCCATCGTCGACACCGTCATGGTCGGCCACTTGCCGAACAGCGCCACCGCCATCGGCGCGGTCAGTCTTGGCTCCACGCTCTTCTCGGTGCTGGCGTTATTCGGCGGCGGTTTGTTGATGGGACTGGACACAGCTTGTCTCCCAAGCTTTCGGCGCCGGCGAACGCGAGGATTGTCACCGCTCGCTGGTCAACGGCATTTACATGAGCATTGCGCTCACGCCGATTCTTGCCGCGCCGGTGTGGCTGCTTCCCCGCTTGCTTTCCGCGCATGCAGATCGATCCGGGAGTTCTGGCGCTAACAATTCCCTACACCAAAGCTTTGACCGTCGGACTTTTGCCACTGTTGCTGTACTTCGCGGTGCGCCGCTGTCTGCAAGCGATGGACATGGTCAAACCGGTGGCGTTCGCGCTGGTCACCGCGAACATTGTGAACGCCCTGGGAAATTACGCGCTCGTGTATGGACACTTCGGCTTCCACGCGATGGGCGCAGTCGGCTCAGGATGGTCCACCGCGTTTTCGCGCAGCTACATGGCCGGAGTGCTGGTCGTCTATCTTCTCTGGTACGACCATCGCCATCGCACCGAACTATTGAAAACTCCCGTCGACGTGGATCTTCGGCGCATCAAGCGTCTGATCACGCTCGGATATCCCGCCGCGGTGCAATTCGCTTTGGAAAGCGGCGTGTTCGCGTTGGCTACGGCGCTGATCGCACGACTGGGCGCGGTGCCGCTGGCGAGTCATCAGGTGGCGCTGAACACCGTTGCGACCACGTACATGGTTCCGCTGGGCATTTCTTCCGCGGCAGCGGTACGCGTTGGTCAGGCCATCGGCCGCAAAGATCCCGTGGGTGCGGGCGAAGCCGGAGGCACGGCGATTTTTCTGGGCGCCGCATTTATGGTTTGCGCCAGCGCTGCGTTGCTGATTTTTCCGCGCTGGATCGCGCTGATCTACACGCCGAACGAACTCATCATTCACAGCGCCACGTTGTTGCTAGCCGCGGGTGCGGCGTTCCAACTTTTCGACGGTCTGCAGACGGTAGCCACCGGCGCGCTGCGCGGCGCGGGCGACACGCGCACGCCGATGCTGTGCCATTTTTTCGCTTACTGGATTTTAGGATTGCCGCTGGGATCGTGGCTGTGTTTCCGCCGTCATTGGGGCGCATTCGGATTGTGGTCTGGTCTCAGTCTGGCGCTGATTTTGATCGGGATTGTTTTGCTGCTGGTGTGGCGCCAAAAGGTGCAATCGTTAATCGAAGCGCCGCAAGCGCAACCATCAGGCGTGGTAGCTGTGGTCTGAAGTGCGGCGTTCTGCAGCGGCGCGTTCCGCGCAGGACCAAAAGTGCCGGGCTAAAGCCCGGCGCCTACACAAACCCAATGCGCGCCGGCGGAACTGATTTACATCTTGTAGCGGCCGAGGTCGTCGTCGGAGAGGCCTTCGAGCCAGCCGCGCAATTGGTCACTGGTGTTGCGTTCCGTGAGCGCGGTCGAAACTTTGGCGTTTTTCAGCACGCGCTCGTCGACAAAAATCGGGCAATCCATGCGCAGCGCCAATGCCAGGGCGTCGCTGGGGCGCGAATCGATGGTCATCATCTGGCCTTCGCGCTCGACCCAGATGATGGCGTAGAAGGTGTCGTCCTTCAGATCGTTGACGACAATTTTTTGCACGCGCACATCGAGGCCGAGAAAAACATTTTTCAGCAAATCGTGAGTCATGGGCCGCGGCGTTTCTACCTTTTCAATTTCGAGAGCAATGGCGTTGGCTTCGTACACGCCCACCCAAATCGGAAGAATGGCCTGGCCTTGCACGTCCTTCAGCACGACGATCGGCATATTGGTAACAGGATCCATCATCAGCCCGCGAATTTTCATCTCGACTTCCATGGGGCCTCCCGTAAATTGCCAACCGTACCGAAAAAATTAAAGAACGTGCTCACCGATCAAACTTGCCGGGCCGGCATCTGTCACCAGCACATTTACATATGTTCCCAATAAATCCTGATGCGGAGACGTGAAATTCAGCACGCGGTTCGACGAAGCGTGTCCCGACCAGCGATTCTCGCGCCGCGATTTTCCGCTGACCAGGACTTCCATGGTTTGGCCAATCATTTTTGCGTGCCGGGCGGACTGTATTTCGCTTTGCACCTTTTGCAAGACCGCCAGACGCCGGCTTTTTTCTTCTTCCGGAATCGGATCATTCATGGCCAAGGAAGGCGTGTTCGGACGGGGCGAATATTTGAAAGCGAACAGCGCGTCGAAACGAACTTCCTCAAGCAAGCGCAGGGTTTCCTGAAAGTGCTCTTCGGTTTCGCCGGGAAAGCCCACGATGATGTCGGTGGTGATGCTGATCTCGCGCTTGACCGCGCGAATCAGGGCAATTCTTTCGAGATACTCTTCGCGGGTGTATGTTCGCGCCATCGCGCGCAACACTTCAGACGAACCGGACTGCACCGGCAAATGAACGTGATCACAAAGTTTCGGCTGTGCATCGATGGCCGCCACGATGTCCGGAGTAAAATCGCGTGGATGCGAAGTGGTGAAGCGCACGCGGCGAATTCCCGGAACGTCGGCAACGGCCAGCAGTAGCTCGGAAAATTTCATCTTGTGCGACGTGGGGTCCTTGTAGGAATTCACGGTCTGACCGAGGAGTTGCACTTCGGAATAGCCCAATTCGGCGAGCTCCCGGACTTCGCGTAAAATCGAATCGCTGGCGCGGCTGCGTTCGGGCCCGCGGGTAAAAGGCACGACGCAATAGGAGCAGGCCTTGTCACAGCCTTCAATAATGGTAAGAAACGCGCGGAATGGGTTGTCGCGGCGGGTGATCTCGGTCTCGAAGGTTTCGTCGGTGTCGTTGTCCAGTCCGGTGACGCGCCGGTCTCCGGCTTCGAGCTTATCCAGCATTTCCGGAAGTTTGCGATAGCTGGCGGAGCCGCACACCAGGCTGACCCACGGCGCGCGGTTGAAGATGTTTTCGCCTTCCTGCTGGGCCACGCAGCCGAGCACGCCGATGATTTTGCCGGCATCGGAGGTGCCACGAAATTCGCCCAAGCGGGAAAACACCTTCTGTGCGGCCTTTTCCCGAATGCTGCAGGTGTTGTAAAGAATCACTGAAGCGTCGGCGGGAGTCTGTACTTGCGTGTAGCCGCGCGAAACGAGCACGCCGGCAACTTTTTCGGAATCGTGGTCGTTCATCTGGCAGCCAAAGGTTTCGAGAAAAAAAGTTCCCGCGTCACGTTCATTACTACGCAGCGGAAGCGAACTCGGATGCGACCTTGCATGTAACTCGGCACGCAACTCGGCACGCACCGCCGGATGCGCTTCACGCGACGAAGGCGTTCTGGTCAGCGTTTCGAGCGCGACATGAATGGTTTTTTCCATCTATCGCGCAGTTTAACACAGCTGGCGGCACCTTCTTGGCCTGCTTATGGCATCAGATAGGGTGTGTGCGGCGGCGAATGGCTGGTGGAATTGCAGTTTTCTCATCATCAAACATGGGCCAGCATGCACAAGATTACTTCGGCGTTTCGTTGCGTCGCCTGCGTGCGTATGTTACGTTTCTGAAGCTACAGAAATTTGTATGGAATCGTCGCTGTGGGAGCACAGAATCTGCGTGGTCGGCGTTCAGCCTGACTTCAGCGGCTAAAGCCGGGTGCGATAGTGCGGTGCTAATGTCGTGGCTAAAGCCACGACCCACAAAGATTCTCGATACGAGCCCACAGAGACTGTCGATATGTTGCAGACTGGCGCTAAGGCGCTTTACCTGGAAAAATACGTTAGCCGGCCAAACATCTTTTATTCCATGGTTTCACTGAGGGGTACATCATTCTCCTGTTCTCCGCGATACTCATAACCGACATCGGAAGTATTTTGGGCCAGACGGGCTGGGTGGCCCGCGTGGTTCTGGTTCTCCTGCTGGTTTTCTCCGTGGTTTCCTGGGCCATGATTTTTCAAAAGCTTGGCCTGTTCAGCCGCATCCGCCGCGAGAGCAGCCAATTCCTGCGTATTTTCCGCGCGACGCGTGGCGTGGCCAATCCGCAGGCACTGGCGTCGGCGGGTTCGCCGTTCGCTTCGGTGTACGCCTCCGGCTTTCGCGAACTGCAAAGCCAGATCGGGACGGGCACGGGCAATCCCGCGAACGACGGGCGCCTGAAGAGTTTGACGGCGGTATCGGTGAGCATGCAGCTGGCGTCCGCGGAAGAAGTGCGACGCGCGGAAAAAGGCATGTCCTGGCTGGCCACTACTGCTTCCGTTTCGCCGTTCATCGGGCTCTTTGGAACGGTTTGGGGCATTATCGACGCCTTCGCTGGGCTGGGCGATGCCGGCTCCGCCACGCTACGGGCAGTGGCTCCGGGCATTTCTGAAGCGCTGTTCACCACCGCTGCGGGGCTTTTTACCGCCATTCCGGCGGTGATCTTCTATAATCACTTTTTGCAGAATATTCGGGACTTAGGGCAGCGGTTGGATAGTTTTGCGATGGAAGTGGCGGCGCAGATTGAGAAGACGTTTTCGTGAACGAGCTTTCGGCGACGCGAAGAAAAAGATTAACGCAGAGGACGCAGAGACGCAGAGGGCACGGAGCGAGAGTGGCACGGACTAGCCGCGGGTGCGGAGAGATTGGCTCTTATGCCGCAGATTAAACAAACGCAGACGTCGCTTTCGGAGATCAACATGGTCCCGTTCATCGACGTGGTGCTGGTGCTGCTGATTATTTTCATGATTACCGCGCCGATTCTGCAGTCCGGCATAGAAGTGGACGTGCCGAAGACCAAGACGGTACACCAGATCACCGAACAGCACGTGGTGATCACCGTGGACAAGGCCCAGCGGATTTACCTGGGCAACGATCCAGTGAACATTCACGATTTAGGCGACAAGATTCACGCGCAACAGAAGAAGCCGGAAGATACGGTGTATCTGCGCTGCGATGAAGCGGTGCCCTTCGGAGCTTTCGCTACGGTGGTGGATTCGCTGCGGCAGTCCGGCATCAACAACATCAGCATCGTGACGCAACCGATTACCGAACGCGCCCGCGCACGCTGAACGACTCGCGAATCATGAATAGCGCCATCGCCAATTCGCAGTTCGCCCTCGACGACGAAGAATTCAGTCTGACCAAATTCATCGTTTACTCTGGCGCGTTGCACGGACTGGCGGCGCTGGCGATCGCGGCTTCCATCTATTTTCAATTTCACGGTAATCAATGGGCAGGCGAAGGCGGGGACCTCGGCGGCACGAAGGTAAATCTGGTCAGCTCCGCGGGCATTCCCATGCCGCGTCCTATTATTCCTACCGACAGCCAGGTGGTGGACCCATCGCAAGGACTGAATCAAATAGAACCGCCCAAGCTCGACCAGCCGGCTCCCGACGTCACCAAACTGCCGACATTTGAGAAAGAAAAGCCGCTCCCGCCTTCGCATAAATCGAAGATCTTTGAAAAGAAGACTCCGCCTCCGCCCAATGCCGTGCCCTACGGTGGAGGAGGCAGCCCAGACATTCCCACGGGTTATACGCAAAATCCCGGCGGCTCCTCGGGCATGGCGATTCAAGGCCAGGGCGGTGGCGATTTTGCCAGCCGCTATGGCTGGTACATTGCCGCGGCAAAACGCCGCGTGGACTCCAATTACGATCGGCTGTCGATTGACGCCACGGTCCGAGATTCGAAAACCTTGCACTGCTCGGTATCGTTTTCGGTAGCGCGGGACGGCACCCTCCGCAATGTGCGGATAACCGAAACGAGCGGGAACCGCTCGTGGGATAACGCAGGACTCCGTGCAATTATGGGATCAAATCCTTTTCCGCCATTGCCCACTGATTATTCCGCCAGCAGCGTCGACGTTACGTGGGATTTTCCGGAGCTCCGCCGATGACGGCGCAGTTGAGGCGTGGAATTACAGATGCGCGAAAGTGGTACCCACAAGTTCATCGGAGGTCGTCGTGAGGTTATCGTCAAGGTTGTACGCACTTTTCGCGGTGTCCGTTCTGGCATTGGCATACGCGCAATCCGCAAGTGCGCAGGATTGGTTCCGTGCTGGCACCGGGCTAGGCGACACAAACAAGCCGCGCGTGGCGGTAGCCGATTTCGGCCCGCGCGCGGACACCGCCAAGCCTCACGCCACGCTATTCACGCAGGTGGTCCGCGACGACCTGCAATTCTGCGGCATCCTGGAATTCGTCAGCCCCAGCATGTACCCAACGACGGCTCCCACGGTTCCCTCGGAGCTGCGCAATTTGGATTGGACCAACGCCCCGGCAAATTCCAACATGGTAGCGTTCGGAAACGTGGTGGAAAACCCGACCGAGGTGGCTATCCAGGCGTGGCTTTACGACGTGCGCAATCCCTCGGCGCAAGCCGTGGTGGGCAAGATTTATCGCGGGACGCCTTCGGATACGCAAGTGCGAAAGTTCGCGCACCAGTTTGCAGACGAAATCATCAGCAAACTATCCGGTGGGCTGCCCAGCGTGGCGGGCACGCAGATTGCTTTCGTGAGCCTGCGCAGCGGCGCGAAAGAGATTTGGACCATGGACTACGACGGCGCGAATCAGCACCCGCTGACTTCCCTGCATTCCATTTCGCTGACCCCGCGCTGGTCGCCGGACGCCTCGCGCATCGCGTTTACGTGTTTCACAAAATTTGGCACGGTCACCGGCCCGCAGATCTGCATGTATTCGATGGACTCCGGCAAAGTGGTTTCGTTTCCGCGCTTTAAAGGTACGAATAGCACGCCGGCGTGGTCTCCGGACGGTTCGCAAATCATTTTCTCCTCGTCCATGCAGGGCAATCCTGAGTTGTACGTGACCGATGCCAACGGCGGCCATCCCAAGCGGCTGACCTTTTCCAACGCGGTGGCAACCTCTCCGGCATGGAATCCGAAAACCGGGCAAACCATCGTATTCGTGGGGGACCGCGGCGGCGTTCCCAAGCTGTATTTGACCAGCGCCGACGGCACGGACACCACGGAACTGGATGTTCCCGACAAGGGGTATTTGGTGGACCCGGCGTGGGCGCCTAATGGCCAGCTTTTGGCGTTCAGCTGGCGCCGGCCCACCGGCAACTACGATATCTACATCATGGACGTGGCCACGCGGCAAATTGTCGAAGTAACGCGCGACGCCGGGCGCAACGAGCGCCCCAGTTGGGCGCCGGATGGCCGGCATATCGTTTTCGAGTCCACGCGGGGAGGCGATCGGCAGATCTGGGTGATGCTGGCGGACGGTTCGCAAGCCCACCAGCTAACCACGGCGGGTCACAACGAATCGCCGAACTGGTCGCCGCGTTGATTTGTCACGCATATGCTGGCACCATTTGCAAAATTTCAGCATCAATAATGCGTGCGTACGATGTATAATATATCGTGATACGAGATATCGCCCGGACCGACCCCGCCGGTGGTAGCATCAAGCCACCAGCAGGCCTATGCAAGAGATCCTAATCTCGAGGAGAACTGCAATGAATCAGTTCATGCGACCGCACTATCGGGCCCTGTTTTGCCTGACGCTCGCCGCCGCAATCTTTAGTTTTGGTTGTTCAAAGAAACCGGTAGCCCAGACGCCTCCGCCGCCGGCTCCGTACACGCCTCCTCCGGCCACGCCCACGGTCACGCTGCAAGCGAATCCGACTTCCATCAATCCTGGGGATAGCGCGGCGTTGAGCTGGTCGTCCACGAACGCCACGCAGTTGACGATTACGCCGGACGTTGGCCAAGTGACCGCGCAGGGCACGACGAAGGTCACACCGACGAGTTCGGTTACCTATTCCATTACCGCGACTGGTCCGGGCGGCTCGGCGAATGCCAGCGCTCGGGTGAGCGTGGCGCAGCCGCCTCCGCCAGACACCGGGACCAGCTCGGACCTGACCGACGCGCTGTTCTTGAAGGAAGTGCGCGACGCGTATTTCGATCTGGATAAGGCGGATATTCGTGCCGACGCGCGCACCGCGCTTTCGCACGACGCGGAATTTCTGCGCAACTACCCGCAGCTGAAGGTAACAATCGAGGGCCACTGCGACGAACGAGGCTCTACCGAATACAACTTGGGACTCGGCGATCGCCGCGCCGCAGCCGTCAAACAATACCTGGTCTCGCAGGGCATTTCGGCGGACCGGATTAACACCGTCAGCTTCGGCAAAGAAAAGCCCTTCTGCACTGAGAGCACCGAAGAATGCTGGCAGCAGAATCGCCGGGGGCACTTCGTCAAGGCTAATTAGATCGCGTTAAGAAAGCGGTCGGTACAAGAGTCGCCTCGGCGCTTCGTGTGAAGTGCCGAGGCGATTTTGTTGGGCTCGCGAAGGTTGCATTTTCCTGGTGCGGCGCCAATCACTCTTGCTCGCCCGCCGCTCTGCCGTTACAGTAGAATTAGGACTCAGCCCACGCATTGGTTGTACCGCTGCACTGGCGGAGCGACCGCCACGAGCCTCAGCAGGCTCTTCGAGGAGGAAGTTGAATGCGCGCACGTAATTTAGCAATCTTCGCCGCGGCGGTGGTCGCCGCTATTTTTGCAGGAAGCGCCCTCGGACCGGGCCCCGCCAGCGCTGTATCTCGTGAAATGATCGACCTGCAGCACGACGTCACCACGCTGCTGCAAGGTCAGAAGGACATGGCCACGCAAATCACCCAGGACCATACGGTGATGAAGACGCTGATCGAGCAATCCAGCGACAATGTTGGCAAGCTGAACGCGACCATGAGCTCGGTGCAAAAATCCGTGCAGGATGTGCAGGCCAATTCTGGTGCGCGGCTGGATACGATGTCCACGCAGGTGCAGGGGTTGTCGGACAATTTGGAAGAGATTAAGTCGCGACTGGGAAAGCTGAATCAGCAGCTGGTGGATTTGCAGAATACGGTGCAGAGTTTGGATGCGAAGATTTCGGGTGGCGCGCCGGCAGGACCGACTGGCTCCGCGGGGGGGCCTGTCGGAGGCAGCTCTGTAGCGCCCGGGGGCCCGGCGCCGTCCGCGGATACGCTGTATTCGAATGGGCTGCGCGACATTACCAGCGGCAAATACGATCTGGCGCGCTCGGAATTTCAGGATTATCTGCGGTTTTACGGGGACACCGATTTGGCCGCTAACGCGCAGTTTTATTTGGGCGAAATTGCGTACTCGCAAAAGCAATATGAGCAGTCCGTCGTGGAATTCGACAAAGTGCTGACCAATTATCCCAAGAGTTTTAAGCTTGGCCCGGCGCATTTGAGGAAAGGGCTGGCGCTGATCGAGTTGGGGCAAAAGCAAGCGGGAGTTAAGGAGCTGCGCGAAGTTGTGAGAAATTTTCCCAACTCTGACGAAGATCGCCGCGCCCGCGCCAAGTTGAAGGAACTGGGCGCGCCGATTACCGCTGCGCGCTGATCGTCAGGCTCGGAACCTTTAGCGCTCAATGCCCTGCACTGCTACGACGGCCGGCTTCACAACCACAACATGTTTATTTTTGACCGGGGCATCCCTCGCTGACGGACGTCAGCACGCTGTTTGCCGCCGCTAGCTTGCACGAATACTCGTTGCCGCGCGAATCCAGGTAAGAATATTTCTGCGAACTCTGCTGTCCAGTGTGGCCCAGAAAATTGAACGACGAATCGAATTGCAGCGTGTCCGTGCTGTTCACTTTATTATCCACGGTGCTGGCGAAAAACGGTTCGAGGGCGTCGTACTTAAACTCCTGCGCGGCGGTGGTCTGCAGATTCAGCGAACCATCGGAAGCGAAGACCTCGCTGATATCCAGCGTCAAGGGATACTGATAAGTCTGCAGCGTGGCGAAGATCTGGTCTCCGCTGCGCGTGATGGTGCGCGAATCGACGGTGGTTTTTTGCGTGATGTCCTGGATGTAGCTGGTGGCGTTGATGATGAAGCTTTGCGCGTTGCTGAAATTTACGTTTTGGTGCACGTCGGTATCGACGCGGCCATGCGAGGTCTTCACGTATCCGGAAACATGAAATCCGCGCGTGGAGGTGACGGTCACCGAACCGGTGATGTCTCCGGAAGAGTCGGTCTGCAGATTTTCCACCACGTTTGGCGCAGGTGCGGAGCCGATGGTGTTGGCGGTCAGCGCGCCGGTCACGTGCGCGGCGCCGTGATCTTGAAATACCAGCAAGGTGGCCGTGGCCAGAAAATAGCTGTCGGCGTTAAATACGCTGACGGCCACGGTATGCGGCTGCCCGTTGCTCAAGAGTCCCGCGAACGGCGTCAAGTCGACGCGATACGGCACAAAGTTCAGCGTCTGCACGCCCGGCAGCGGCGCCCACAGAAAAGGATCGATGCCGCCGGTGTAAATCCAGGGATATACCGGAGCCACGCCCGCGGGTTGACCGTCCACGCTGATTTCCGCTTCGCGAAAACCGGTGTTGCCGCAACTCTGCAATTCGCCGGCAACATCGTTGGGCACGCAGGTATACCAGAATTCGTCGTTGGATTGACTCTGCGTGATTACGTCGAGATACGCGCGCTCCACGTTGGCGGGCAGAGTAAAAGTTTCCGTCAATTGGTCGGTGGTTTGCGATAACGCCGCCGCGCCTCCGGCGGCATTGGGCAAGGGATACACGGCATCGGCGGTCTGCGGAGCGTCGTCGCGGCCTTCCTGCGCCGGGTAAAACTCCAGCGCCGCGCTGCCGGTGATTACGCCCGTGTACATGCTGTTGACCAGATTGCCCAGGTCCACTTCGCCGGTCTGCGCAGTCTTGAACAAGGCGCTGTAGTCGGTCAGGTCGCGCTCCACGTGCCACGCGGGCGCGAGTGTGCTGCCCGGCTCCGCGGTCGTCCCGTAATAAATGTTTACGTGGCCCAGGAAAACCTGCGCGGTGCGATCGTATTGCACGCCGGCGCTCACGCTGAAGTCCGCGGTAAAAACCACCTTTTCCCACGGGCCGGCACAGCCACTGGGCGGCGCGTACGAATAGGTCTTGGGAGTAAAATCCGCGAATTGCACTCCGGAGTAAAGCTGCACCACACAGGGCTTTCCATGCGGGCGCGAAACCGGCGGATCGGCGGTGACGGTGTTCTGTGAACCTACCACGGGGTAATCCTGCGCCAGCGTAAGTTGCGGCACGAGCGCGATCACGCCAAGCGCGGCGGCAGTTACAGCAATGCGAGCAAAAGAATGAACCACCTGCATAGAGGACTCCTCGGTGAGGACACGCTAGTTGGAGCGATTCGAGCAGCAGTATATTGCAGATACAACCCTCGGTGGAAGCAGAAAAGCCTCGTATTACAGCTGTGTGAAGATCATAGCGATGGATTTTTCGGCGGTGGTCACTGACAGCAATACGCCCACCAGTAAAACTTCTGGCTTCGTCAAACAAAAAATGCGGCGGACGTCTACGTCCGCCGCATTTATTTCGTTGCGGCATTCCTAAATAAGCTGCCCAGAGAGTAGCGATCCTTCAGCGGCCCGGTATCAGCGCGGCGACGTTACCGATCAACGCCCCGGATACCACTAACTCCACGCGCCGATTCTGCTGCCGGCCCGCGGCGGTGTCATTCGACGCCACCGGTTCGCTCTTGCCGAACCCCTGCGCCGAGACGGCGTCGGATGGCACCCCTTGCCCCACCAAATAAGTGCGAACCGCGGAGGCTCGTTGGTCGGAGAGCGTCTGATTGAAGTCGTCGCTCCCCACGCTGTCCGTGTAACCTTCCACTGACAACTGCAGTCCAGGATGCGCCAGCAAAATTCCTGAAATTTTCGCTAGTTTTTCCTTGGCTCCGGGTTTCAAGGTAAATTGGCCGGTGTCAAACAGCACGTCCGACATGTTGACGATTAACCCGCGCGCCGTTTCGCGCGTCTCCAGAATTGCGTTTAGCTGCTCGCGAAGCTCTTCGCGAAGCCGGGCCTTGTCTTGTTCGGCCTGCGCCACCGTCTGCTGGGCTTGCGCCGCCGCCGCGTTACGCGCCGCTTCCGCGGCGTTTCGGTCCTGTATGGCTTGTTGCGCCGCCGTGTCGGCCGCCTCTTTGGCACGCTCGGCTTCCCGTCTCGCCTGTTCTGCGGCGGCTCGATCCGCTTGCGCCTGGGAAACTTGCGCCGCGGCGTCCGCTTCTCGCTGCGCTGCCGCAGCCTGCTCGTTGGCGTGCCGTTCGTCTTCGATGCGCCGCATGGTAATCAGCCGCGCGTCTTCCGCGGTCTGCGCGGCGTCGCGAGCGTTTTGCACCACCGTCTTCGCGCCGGCCTTCCCGGCATATTCATCTTCCGCATTTTGCAGACTGACTTCAGCTTTCTGCAAGGTCTCCGGGGCATAGGTACCCGCGCCTGTCCAGCGGGCGATACGCACGGCGTTGCGCGCCTCATATAGTTCCAGCGGCGTTCTCCGCACGATCACATAGGGTTGCAGGTCCGCTGCACTGGCGTTCAAGACATACTGTCCACGCTGCAACAGCTCATAGTGCGCATCAATCCACTCGACGGTTCCGTTGGTCTTGTCGCTGACCACGTTTTCCATCACCACCACGTCGCTCGGTTGCGTAACCGCGAAGTATGGCTCCGCTGTTACGATCAATCCGAAGGTTTGCAGATCGGTAGTCACTTCCATATGACTGTTGTTATCGCCGTTCAACAAGACTTCGCCTAGATTTTTCGGCCGGCCTTGCGGCGTCACGGCCCACAGCACGTAGGTCAGAAACTGCGGCCCGAAGTACGTCGCGGGCGTGAGCTTGTCCATCCGCACTTTGATCTCGATGCGTCCCTCTTTGCCGTTGACGTTGATCTGGCCCGTGGCCTGCGGCATTAAATCCGTGCCGCGAAAATCCACTTCGGTGGGTCCACTGTGGTGCAGATAGCTAATGGCTTTGGTGGTCCGCTGAACCACCACCACATGGATGGTTCCGGAGCGGTCAATCGTCACCGCAGGATTGTCTTGCGTAACAACCTGCGCGCGGGCCGGCGAAGAAAAGAAAATAATTCCCGTCAGGGTCAGAAGCGCAACGCCTATTGATGGAGCGCGCATCGGCAAAATTCCATTCCACAAAAAACGCTTTGGATCTTTGAGCATCATCGAGTCTCCTAGCACAGCTGTAGAGTAGATGCGCCGTGCTAAGGAACGAGGCGGTCCGGGACGGGATAGGCGCAAGTAATCGCAAAAAAAAATGATTTATTTTGCGTAAGTACAGTATTTCTTCCGATGTTCTAAGGCCTTTTTAATACTCGCCCTAACTAAGCACCGAGTCGATATCAGATTCGATCTCAAGCTGGCTCATCCTTCAGACGTTCAACTTCCCGTGAACACCTCGCCATGCCAGACAGATTCTGCGCAATCTTCATGGAAGGTGGCAAAGCCAGCGAGGATGTTTTGCTTGAATGAGTATCGGGACTGTTTCTTTTGGAATCTGAGATTTCTGATAGAGCTGCCACGCTATATCAATGCAACACCGGAGCGACCGCCAGCCGCTCCACCCGCTCTACGGCTCATACCAAAATTTCACCGCGACGGTGACATGTGCGGAAACCGCCTGCCCATTCTTGGTCGCGGGTTTGTATTGGTAGCCCTTCAACGCGTCAAGCGCGGCCGCGCGTAATGCCGTCGGACCTGAGATTACGTTCGCGGAAGCCACTTTCCCTTTGGTATCGATCAAGGCATCGAATTTTACGTCACCTGTGACAAAGCCGCGCACGGCGTCAGGCGGCGGTACTGCATTTACGGCTTTTACCAGACTCGGCGCTTCGTATAGCTCTTCTGCTGGCTCCGGTGCAGGCGCCGCATTGGAATCCGCCACGTGACTGTCCGCGGGACCATGATCCCCGGAACTCGCCGATTCGGATTTTCGGCCAGACCGCAATGCCGCAAGCTCACGGGCCGCAAGCTCACGCAATGACGTGGTGGTGGTCTCGTGGCCGGTCGTCGTCGCTGCGTCAGAATCCGCAGCGCCAGTCTCGGAAGTTTTCGTCGCTCCAGCCGCGCTTGACGTCGCGCCAGGATTCGCACTGCCCGCGACGGCAGCAGTCTTCGCCGTTACCGGCCGCGCCGGGGCGTGCGAATTAACCCGCGACGGGTTGACCACTCCAGCAGCGGAGGCCGTGGCGCGCCCTTTGCCAAACCACTCCGACAGCAATCCTTTTTGCGAAGCGATGCCGCTTAGAAAAGCCAACGCCACAATGGCCGCCACCAGCCGCCAGGGCATGGTCACGCGATTGCCTGGCAAGGGCTCGAAACTTCTTTCCGACACCACTGCTTCGCCGTCACCCAGGTTTTCCTTAGCAGTGCGTGCCTTAGCCTCCAACGGCGGTGCGCCCATCAACGTAGTGATCACGCTGGCCACGTCGGCGGCCGCCACAGCCGGTGGCGCCGTTGCCTCCGACGGCCGCGGAGCGGAGCCCGCTTCCAGCAACTCACCCATCTGCGACCGCAACGCGGCAATCTCTTCGCGCAGAAGGGCTACTTCCTCGTCGTCAGGCTTCGCCGCGGCCGCCTGCGACTCGTGCTCCGGCTTCTCGCTCGCCAAGAACTCCCTGGCTTCGGCCACCGCCTCCGTTGCGGAGTTTGTCAGAGCCTCGCAACGCGCCACATCGAGGTCCGTGCCC
The DNA here is from genome assembly GCA_963838265.1 of uncultured Acidobacteriota bacterium. Lineage (GTDB taxonomy): Bacteria > Acidobacteriota > Terriglobia > Acidiferrales > UBA7541 > Acidiferrum. The sequence continues at coordinate 358,203 of CAWIQN010000007.1, read as the reverse complement.
CAAAAGCCCGGCGCTGCTTCCGTAAATTCCAGCTCCACGTACGGGCTCGCCGCACCCAAGCTTCGCTGGCGCAGCACGCGAGTCACAATTTCTTTCTGGGTCGCAAGATGCTTCAGGAATAACAGCTGGCCATCTTCCACCGCTGCCGTCAGCCGTACCACCACGCCATCCTCAAACACCAGTGTTGTCAGCGTGTTTTCACTGAATAGCTCGCGCGTTCCCGCGCCGCTCTTGGCATGCGTTCCGCTGACCTCCACGCCCACTTCGAGCGCCGCAGGCGAACTGGCCAAGGTCCGGTCCGCCCTCGCGAACCATTGCACCGAAGATGTAGAACTCGTATCCACTGTCAACTCCTACGGCATCCCGCCATTCGCCCAACTACCCGCCATTAGCATCCCATCAAGACTTGGAGCGGTCCAGTAAGTACATGGAAAGAGGGGGCTTAGTTGTTACCAGGCTTTGCAGCGCGCCTGCAAAGGCGGCCGCCAGTTTCTCGAACATCCTGAACTTCCCCCGTGCAGCCGCGCCACACAACTCAGCCCGATAGCGCTACCATGATGTTGACGGCCACGCTCGTTGGGCACAATAGTCCGGTCGTACTGGTCAAAATGACCCGTCCGGTTGCCTTCCAGCATTTATCGTGATCGCCGCGAATTAGGCACAAATAGAGGGCTGCGCACGTCGACTCGTCACGTTTTCGCAGCCTCCGGGGCCACCCCGACGCGACTGGCGATTCCCTGCACCATCACGATCACCGATTTCGCGCCGGCCTTGCGGTCTTGCGCTATTTCCAAGTATTCCGGCGACTCCGCCCATTCCCGCAACGAACCTTCGTCTGGAAACGACAGCACCACCACTTTAGTGCCGTCCCATGCGCCCTCCAGCACCACCGGGCTCTCGTCCGCCACCAACACACGTCCCTTGTATTTTTGAAATACTTCCATAAAGCAGTCCACGTATCGTCCATAGATCACGGCATCGCGAATCCACAATTGCGCAATCGCGTAAACCATCGAGCCTCCTCGTACGGTTGCCGCAAAACCCAACCAGCGCCATTTTACGCCGTTTTGTCTTTTGAATTCTTGAGCCAAGAGGGTGCTGCAGGTAAAACCGCACTATCCCATGCCGACGATGTTGTTCTTAACCGCAAACTGGATGAGTTCCGCGGTACTTTTGCAACCCATGCATTCCATGGCGCGGTATTTGTGGAAAGCCACGGTCCGTGGCGTCAGGTTGAGCACATCCGCAACTTGTTTCATGGATTTACCCTCGGCCACGAGTTGAATCACTTCGCGCTGGCGAAAGGTGGGAACCTTGGCATGGTCTCGTGACCGGGGATCGCGAATGAAAGATTCCTGCATCGCGCGGGCTATCTGCTTCGTTACGTACGACCTCCCCTTAAGCGCTTCCTCAATGGCGCGAAACAATTCTGAGCTTGCCGAACTCTTCAGCAAATATGCGGATGCTCCGGCTCGGATTGCCTCCGCCGCTAAGTCCGGATCGTGGCTCATGGTCAGGAATACCAATTTGACCTCTGGCATCTTCTGTTTCAGTCGCCGGCCCGCATCTAATCCGTTCAGCAGCGGCATCGCGATATCCAGTACCACTACGTCGGGCTGAAGCAGCAGTGCGGACTCCAACAGAGCCTGGCCATTCGTAACTGTTGCGACGACCTCATAGCTGGGTTCGAGGAGTGCTTGGAAGGCTTCCAGTAACAGGGTGTGGTCATCGGCCAGCAATACGCGTCGCCGTTTCACTGGCGCACATCCGACGGAAAAAAGTCGCCAGCGACACGGGCAGGTTGAACTTGAGCTGTCGCGGCTCCGTTTGTTCGAAGGCCACGTACCAATTGGGTCCGGGCGTCCTCCGTAAGAGTAAGCCGCGCAAAGCCACAATCCGCGCAAATCAAAATTCTGGGACTTTGTGGCACGCCGGGATGGTCAAGATGCCTGCGTCCCTTGAAGTGGATGATCATCTCTGAAGCAAACTCCGTCTGATTACCTGACGCGCATACCGGACAAGACCCAGCCGCTCCGCGCTTCCCACCCAATGGTGCTGCCATGTGTATCCCTCCCCGATTTTCTGCAGTCTCCAGGCCGCAGATGCTCCTATCTAGATAGGCGCGAAAAGGGGAACAAAAGCGCAACCGTTCCAATAAAAACTTCAATAAAGCTAAATTACCGCCGGAAGCAACGCGTACGCTCAGTTTAGGTTTATGCCCATCCCGGGTGTAATGTATTGAATCTACGGAGGCTTGCGTGGCAGCGCCATCGGTCAACGACGTCACCCTATTGCTCAAGGCCTGGACCACAGGTGACGAACAGGCCCTCGAAAAGCTCACCCCGCTGGTCTATCAACAGCTGCATCTGGTGGCGCAGCGCTGCATGGGCGGCGAACGCCCCGGCCACCTGCTGCAAACCACCGCGCTCGTCAATGAGGTTTACCTAAAGCTGGTCGACTGCGGAAAGATGAATTGGCAGGATCGTGCGCATTTCTTCGCCATGTCCGCACAGCTGATGCGACGGATTCTGATCGATTTTTACCGTTCCCGCGGCTACCAGAAAAGAGGCGCTGGGGCGCTTCCGATTTCCCTGGACGAGGCGCCATCGGTCGGCTACGAACCCGATGCCAATCTGGTCGCCCTCGATGACGCCTTGCATGCCTTGGCCGCCTTCGACGAGCGAAAAAGCAAGGTGGTAGAGCTCCGATTTTTTGGCGGCTTGAGCATCGAAGAAACCGCCGAGGTCTTGAAAGTCTCGCCGGAGACCGTGGTGCGCGACTGGAAATTGTCCAAAATCTGGCTCCTGCGCGAGTTGCACGAGGGGAATGGGCTTGGAGCCTGAACTCTGGCGTCGCATCGAAGATCTATTTCACCGCGCCTTGGGGTTGGACGAGGCTCGTCGCGCCGAATTTCTCGCTCGTTCCTGCGGTGATGACCACGTACTTCGTAGCGAAGTGGAATCCTTGCTCGCTCACGAAAAACCCGCCGAGCAGTTCATCGAATCTCCTGCCATCGAAGTGCTCGGCGGCATGGTGGCCCGCGATCCGCGCGTCGCAGACAGCGACTCGAAACGCATCGGCCGCAGAGTTTCCCATTACCGCGTCCTGGAACAGATTGGCAGCGGTGGCATGGGCGTGGTCTATAAGGCCCAGGACACCTATCTTCATCGATTTGTCGCCCTGAAATTTCTACCAGACATCGTCGCTCGAGACCCGCAAGTTTTGGAGCGCTTCCGCCGCGAAGCGCGGGCCGCCTCGGCTCTCAACCATCCCAACATCTGCACCATTTATGAGATGGCGGAGCACGATGGTCACTGGTTCATCGTCATGGAGTTTCTCGATGGCGTGAGCCTGAAACAGCGCATCTCCGAACAGCCCATCGATCTTGCTACCTTGCTTGGCTTGGCCATCCAAATTGCCGACGGTCTCGATGCCGCGCATACACACGGGATCGTCCACCGCGACATTAAGCCCGCGAACATTTTTGTCACCAAGCGCGGCGACGCCAAAATTTTGGACTTCGGTCTGGCAAAAATCGCACACACGGCCGACTGCCCGGATCAGCTTGATTCGCAGCGCACCGTAACGCACCTCTTCGAAGAATCGCATGCCACTGCGCCCGGGACCACCTTTGGCACCATCGCCTACATGTCGCCAGAGCAAGTGCGCGCCAAGGAACTCGATGGTCGCACGGACTTGTTCTCTTTCGGCGCAGTGCTCTATCAGATGGCCACTGGGGTGTTGCCTTTCCCGGGCGAAACTTCCGGGGTCGTCTTCAGCGCCATTCTGGAGCATCCCCCGATTCCCGCCGGTCGCATCAATCCCGAAATGCCATCGCGGCTCGAAGCCATCATCAACAAAGCCCTGGAGAAAGACCGCGAACTTCGCTATCAAACGGCCGCGGAGATGCGCACCGACCTGAAACGCTTGCAGCGCGCGACCGAGCGCGGGGACTTCGCGACAGTCCGCCAGCACAAGGCACCGAGACCTGAAGCTTGGGTGGCCGCGAGGCGGAACCTCTGGAAGTTCGTCGTTCTCGTTCTAGTTCTAATCCTTGCCTTGATCCTCGCGGGTCGCCATCTCTATCCGTCGCGAGTTCATGCCCATCCCCTGAGCGAGAAGGACACCATCGTGGTCGGCGATTTTGCGAACAGCACCGGCGATGCCGTGTTCGACGACACCCTAAAGACCGCGGTCGAAGTGTCCCTGCGGCAATCACCTTTCTTGAATTTGCTTTCCGATAGCAAAGTAACCACCACGTTGCAACAGATGACCCGCCCACCGGATACCAAGCTTATCCCTGAAGTGAGCCGCGAGCTTTGTCAGCGCGCGGGCGGCAAAGTTTACCTTGCCGGAGCTATCGGCACTCTGGGCAGTGAATATGTACTCGGGTTGAAGGCCGTAAATTGCCAGAACGGAGATACGCTCGCGCAAGAGCAGGTGACCGCGGCCTCCAAGGAGAAAGTGCTGGACGCACTGGGAGGCGCGGCGTCCAAACTGCGCGGCGAACTCGGTGAGTCGCTGGCCACCGTGCGGAAATTTGACGTCCCGATGGCCGAGGCCACCACGCCTTCCCTCGATGCCTTGAAAGCCTATTCGCTGGGGGTCAAGACATTCGCGAAAAACGGCGACACCGCGGCGATTCCATTTTTTAAGCGCGCCATAGATCTCGATCCTAACTTTGCCCTGGCGTATACCGGCCTCGGTGTGGCTTACGGAAACTTGCGGGAATCCGACGCCGCCAGAGCGAGCTACCAGAAAGCGTATGATCTGCGCAATCATGTGACGGCCAGGGAAGAGTATGCGATTTCCGCCTACTACTATAACGACGTCACCGGGGAAACCGAGAAAGCCAACCAGACCTACCAACTCTTCTCGCAAGCTTACCCGCGAAGTTGGATAGCCCACAACAATCTGGGTGGCAACTATGCGGCGCTCGGCCAATGGGACCAGGCCCTTACCGAAACCTTGGAGGCGAACCGATTAAGCCCCGACAATGGCATTCCCTATGGAAATCTCGTCGAATGCTATTGCCGTTTGAACCGTCTTGAAGAGGGCAAGGCCAACTACCAACGGGCTATGGCACGCGGCCTGGATGTACCCGACCTTCATTCCTTCCGCTATGGCATAGCGTTCCTCGAAGGCGATGGGATGGAAATGCAGCACCAGATCGACTGGGCCAATAACAAACCAGGCCTCGAAGATGTTCTGCTCTCTTATCAGTCAGACACTGAAGCCTTCTCGGGGCATCTGCGGAGTGCGCGAGAATTGTCGCAGCACGCCGTCGAGTCTGCCGACCGCGCCGGCGAGAAAGAAACTGCTGCGAAGCGCGAGCTGAATGCGGCGCTAAGGGAAGTGGAGTTCGGCAATATCCGCGAGGCGCGGCTCCGAACCGCCGCCGCATTAACCTTGTCCTCGACTCGGAGCCCGCAGGTTTTGGCGGCGCTCGTCTTGGCGCGGACTGGAGATACGGGGCGCGCGCAGAAGATTGCAGACGAGTTGCAAAAGCAAAATCCGCTCAACACCAGGATCAATCTCTACTGGCTTCCTTGCATTCGAGCGGCTATACAAATCAGTCGCGGAAATCCTTCTAAGGCCATCGATATTCTGAACGCGGCGGCTCCGTTGGAGCTGGGGGTCCCTGGCCCGCAGCCCGGAATTGGCGTATTGCTCTATCCAGCCTATCTACGCGCCCAGGCAGAGCTGATGCTGCATCAAGGAAAGGCCGCCGCCGATGAGTACCAGAAGTTCGCGGATCATCGAACAATGGTCATCAATTCTCCGCTCGGTGCGCTTGCCCATGTGGGTTTGGCCCGCGCGTATACCATGAATGGCGAAACTGCCAAGGCCAGAGCCACCTATCAGGATTTCCTCGCTCTTTGGAAAGACGCCGACCCTGATATTCCTATCTTTGTCGCGGCCAAAGCGGAATACGCGAGCTTGCCCCCGTCGCAGTAGAAGTCGCAGTAGTCGAAGGAACTTTTAGCCGTGCCCCACTTCTTTTGTTTTAGCGCGTTCTTCCGCGGGTTTCCCGATTGACAATCCGTCGCCTCCAATGTAATCATCCCACGCGATTGCCGACTGTACGTCCCCAGAGGCGATCGGTACCAGTTGTTTCAGAAGTTTGACGGTCACGGAATTCGATGGTTGTCAGGCCAGGCCTGGAAGCTTTTCGCGTTTCTTCGCGGAACTCTTAGGGCACTCCTCGCCTCAAGCATCGACTCCAAAACCGGCAAACGTGTTGCCGAGTTTCTTTCGTTCAATTCAAAAATCGTGGAGCTGGGAAGAACCTTGTCTGCTCGATGCCCCCTTCTGTCGGCGGGGTCTTCCTGGACGTGACGAAAAATTCGCGCACCTTAGTTCTGTCCTCGGGGTGGGGGTTGTACCGGTATTTAGCACAAAGGAGATTTCATGCTCGCGCACGATCAAAGACCACGTACTTCATCAATTGTAGTTAATCCGGAAGGAGCAACCGAAATGCCTCTGCGCTCGCGTCTATCGCGGCTGGCCATTCGTGTTTCTCTAGGCCTCGCTATGCTCGCGCTGCTGCTCAGTGCGGCTTCCGCGAACACTCCCAAGCAAGGCACCCTCATGGGCCCGGAAGATGAGTCCAAGACCATCACCGTCACCGTTTGGCTCAATATGCACAACAAATCTGCGCTCGATTCGCTGGTCGAGCAAATGTACGACAGCACCTCGCCAAACTTTCACCACTTCCTCACCATGAAAGAGTTCAAGGAACAGTTCGCGCCATCCGCCGAGGACGCCGCCGCGGTGAGCAAATTCCTCAAGGCCAACAATATGACCGTCACCAGCACCGACAAGAACAACCATTTTGTCGTCGCTCGAGTAAAAGTTGGTGACGCACAAAAAGCGTTCAACACCCAGATCAATCGCGTCATGGTCAACGGCGTTATGCATCGCGCGAGCGCCTCCGAAGCCACCGTTACGCCGGAAGTCGCCCCGCTCGTTGCCTCCGTCCAAGGGTTGAGCGATCTTGAGTACCGCGCGCAGGTCGTCCAAGCCAACGATCCCGAAACGCGCATTCCCTACAAGGGCGTCCCGCTGACCGCCGCAGGTCCCGACGGCCTGTTCTTCAGCTCCGAATGCCTGCGCCCGCCCCAGGCCATCACCTTCAAGACCAACGGCGGTTTCCCCACGGCCACCTACTTCGGCAACCGCTACGGCGCGGACATCACCAACACCGCCACCGGCACTCTGGCCCCATGCGGTTATGACGCTGCCGAACTGCAGCAAGCCTACGGCCTCAACAAACTCTACAACCGCAACCTCGACGGCACCGGCCAGACCATCATGATCGTCGATGCCTTCGGCTCCAACACCATCGTGCAAGACGCGAACATTTTCTCCGAACTGAACGGCCTTCCCGCGCTCACGCCGGCAAATTTCGCCATCTTCACTCCCAACGGCTCGGCCACCTGCACCGCCGACAACGGCTGCATCGCCGGCAATTGGCAGTTTGAAACTACGCTCGACGTCGAATGGGCCCATGCCATCGCTCCCGGCGCCAACATCGTCCTGGTTCTCGGCGCAGACAGCTCCTTCACCAACCTCGACATCGCCAACCTTTTCGCCATCGAGAATGGCTTCGGCAACGTACTCTCCAACAGCTTCGGCATTTCGGAAATTGCGCTCGTCGACTTCCTGCCCTCTGAACTGGTGGTCGAAAACGGCATCTCTGAAATCGCAGCGGCGCTTGGGATTTCTCACCACATTTCATCCGGAGACACCGGCGACCAGCTCGCAACCAATAATGCCGACTTCGGTATCAACTCCGTCTCCGTCCTTACCAACGCCGATTCCCCTTTCGCCACCGGCGTCGGCGGCACCAGCACATTTCTCGACTCCAAGAACAACATCAAATTGCAGACCGGCTGGGGCATGAACTTCGCGCGCATCGCCGACCCCACGCCGAATCCGCCGGTCATTCCTCCACTCTTTTTTGATTTCCAGTCCGGCTCGGGAGGCGGCACCAGCGTCGTTTACGCCAAGCCGAAATTCCAAAAGAATCTGCGTGGCAAGTTCCGTCAGGTGCCGGATATTTCCATGAACGCCGACCCCGAAACCGGCGTCGAAATCATCGTCACGCCAGACAGCATTCCTGGCGACGAAATTGACGTCGACGTATTCGGCGGCACCAGCCTTGCTTGCCCAATGTTCTCCGCTTTCTGGGCCATCGCGAATCAGGCCAACGCCGCTGTCGGCGGCGGTCCGCTCGGCCAAGCCGCGCCCATCCTCTATCAACTTTCACCCAACGCCATCACCGACGTAACCGTCAATCCCGTGTCCACTCTTCTCAACGTGACCGGGGTCGTCCTCAATCCGCCGGCTCCGCCAACATTTGAAAGCTCGCAGTTCTTGGCGCAACCGCTTGAGAACACGCCGCCCTTTGGCTTCATCAGCGCGCTGTTCCAAAGCTCCACTTCAACGCGCTGGGACGTCTTCACCTTCGGCACGGACTCGTCCCTCACCACCGGTCCTGGCTGGGACAACGTCACCGGCCTCGGCACTCCCAATGGCCTCAACTTCGTCAACGAAGTCGTGAGAGTGGCTCAGCGCGGCGGCAACTAAATCCGCTTCCCTGCTCGCCCACAACATATCCCCAAAAGAAAATGGGTCGCCACACGGCGACCCATTTTTGTTTTGCTTGCGATCTGCGCAACGAACTCGAAGCGGCAATCTAGTACGTCGTAGCTTCCCGCGCCGCATTGGGATTTTGACTGAACGACCAACGATAGAACCGGTTGTCGCATCTTTCGCAGCGAAACGGCCGTACAAACATCATCGCCAGCAACATTCTCTCCAGCACTCCCTTACGCTTTGATTGATGGATTCGTTCACTACGGCATATCGGACAATGCTTCACAGCGCTGCTCCCGGGCCGGGCACGACTTTCTACTTTCCCCATAATTCTGTTGCCCGGTCCCAGATCCTGTCTGTTCCGTTTCGCACACCGGTCACGCGCGCGCACTCTTCGCCTTCGCCGCCTTCAATTCCGCCTCGCGCACCCGCACCGATTCCGTCTTGCGCGGTTCCGCCATCTCCACACGCAGCAGCGCTTGCGTCTCTCGCTTTTCACGCTTCTTGCGCTGTGCTTTCGCCATGCCGCTATGCTGCCGCAAAGCGTTAAAAAATGACGTTCAATACGGCACACTCACCAGCGATTTAGCCGGCAATTTACATCTCACCCGTGCCGCGTGGCTGCCCTGCGCAGCAGTCCCCAATCGTCCGCCTTCCGCCCGCTCCGCAACCATGAACTATTTCGCTGCGCCGTCTTCAGACGTGCTAGTATCATGTCACGTTTTATGCCAAAGAAACGATCATCCAAGCCCCCGCCGCGCGCTAAATCCGTAAGCATGCCCACCGTGGCCAGAACCACCGCCCAGTTCGCCAAATCGCAAACCATCTTCAGCCAGGGCGACCCCGCCGACTCCGTCTCCCTGATTCAGTCCGGCACCGTCAAGATCACCATCACCAACAAACAAGGCAAAGAAGCGGTTATCGCCCTCCTCGAAGTTGGCGACTTCGTCGGCGAAGGCTGCATCAGCAATGGCTCACCCTTGCGCTTGACCACCGCCTCGGCCATGGAACCCGCGACGCTCCTCGTCATTCAAAAGAAAGAAATGCTCCGCGCCTTGCACGAAGATAAAGGCTTCGCCGAGCGCTTCATCGCCTACATGCTCAAGCGCAATCTGCGCGTTGAAGCCGACCTCGTCGACCAGCTCTTCAATTCCACCGAGAAGCGCCTGGCCCGCTCTCTGCTGCTTTTGGCGCAATACGGCAAAGAAGGCAAACCCGATACCGTAATCTCCTCCATCTCCCAGGAAACCCTCGCCGAAATGGTCGGCACCACGCGCAGCCGCATCAACTTCTTCATGAATAAGTTCCGCAAACTCGGTTTCATCCACTACAACGGCACCATGCAAATCCACAGCTCCCTGCTAAACGTCGTCCTTCACGAATAACCGCCCGGTTGCCTCCGCACCCTGCTTCGAGAAGTTGCTACCAGTCCCTTTTTGTACCCAACCCGCGCCGGAAACCGACGCTCCTGCCGCGCCACGTTTTTCTTGCCCACCTGTCCTAAATCGCACAGACACCCTACAGTGACCATGGTATTGCTTACACGGAGGCTCTTATGCTTTTCGACGAAAAATTTCGCAAATTCAGAGCATCCTTCTCAAGGCATGCTACCACTCATCAACCCGCAACTCCTGTTTCTGTTGATGATCTCGCACTCGAAATACCTTCCCTGTCCATCACAACCCTTCTTTCAACGGACGCTGTGTCGCTCGCCGCGCGCCGCGCCCTCCCCAAGAGCATCAAGCTCGAAGATCTGTTCGTCACACAGAGCTGGCACCGTCCCTACGCCGAAGCCCTGTTGGAGACTGACCCAAGCAATCTCCCCTATCTAATCGCCGCCGCCGAACGCGCCGTCATGGATCGCTATCTGGAGCTTGAGCTGGCCCCAGTCCCCACAGACGAATTAGTCGACCTGGGCCACGCCATCGAAGCCCTGGCGCAAATCAAAAGCACCACCACCCCCAAAGACTAATCACCACCGGTGTTAATTTACGTAGGCGCGGCTTTGGTTTATGTAGGCGCCGGGCTTCAAGTCCGGCATGGGCAGCCCTTTGCGCTTTTGGCAAAGGGCTGCCCACTCTCTTTTTTCACCTATAGTCCCGCGCCCATGAACACGTCTACGCCATCCCATCCAACCGCCAACAAACCCTTGCCTCTCAGATTTAGCAACGATACCTTGTGAGCCAATCTCACAAACGATCGGCAGGCCTAGTCTATGCACTTACGCACCCGCTGGAGGAATGCCACGACCCGTCTCCGCCTCATCCTATTCGCATTTATTTTCGCCGCCACAAACCTAAGCGCAGCGCAAACCCCCGCCAACCCCGAGCAAAACACCTCAGCCACGCAACAGGACTGGCCCGCCTACGGCGGCGGACCGCTCAACGATCACTATTCCAGCCTCGACCAGATCAATCGCACCAACGTCCAAAAACTCACCGTGGCCTGGACCTTCGACTCACAAGAGCCCGGCGGTCTGCAAACCAGCCCGATCATCGTCGATGGTATTCTTTACGGCCTCACTCCCACACAAAAGGTCTTCTCTCTAAATGCCGCCACGGGAACATTACTCTGGAAATTCGATTCCGGAATCACCGGCACTCAACCCGACCGCGGACTCGCTTACTGGACGGACGGCAAATCTCGCCTGATCATCGTCGGCGTGATGAACTTTCTCTACGAACTCGACGCCAACACCGGCAAGCCCGTCCCGGCATTCGGATCGCAAGGCCGCATCGACCTACGCGAAAATCTGGAAAGACAGCCCGCCAGCTTGCAATCCATCTACCTCACCAGTCCAGCGATCCTTTACAAAGATCTGGTGATTGTCGGCGGGCGTAATCCGGAAACGCTTCCCGCGCCCCCTGGTAATGTCCGCGCTTTTGATGTTCACAACGGCAAGTTGCGATGGGTCTTTCACACCATCCCCCATCCGGGCGAGCTCGGCTACGACACTTGGCCAAAGGACGCTTGGAAAACCAGCGGCGCCGCCAACAACTGGGCCGGCATGTCTCTCGACTCCAAACGCGGAATCCTTTACGTCCCCACGGGCTCCGCCGCGTTCGATTTCTACGGCGCAGACCGCCTCGGCGACGACCTCTTCGCCAATTGCTTGCTCGCCCTCGACGCCGCCACCGGCAAGCGCGTCTGGCATTTCCAGCAAGTCCGCCACGACCTCTGGGATCGCGACCTTCCCGCGCCTCCCGCTCTGCTATCGGTTACGCGCGATGGAAAAACCATCGACGCCATCGCGCAAACCACCAAACAAGGCTTCGTTTACCTCGTCGATCGCACCAACGGCAAACCACTCTTCCCCATCGAGTATCACAAATATCCCCCGAGCACCGTTCCCGGCGAAGTCGCCTCGATCGAGCAACCGCTACCCACCAAGCCCGCTCCATTCGCGCGCCAGCTTCTTACCGAAGACCTGCTCACCAATCGCACCCCCGAAGCGCACCAATGGGCCTTCGAAACTTTTCGCACTTTCCGCAGTGAAGGCCAGTTCGTTCCCTTCAGCATCGGCAAACAAACTGTCATTTTCCCCGGCTTCGATGGTGGCGCGGAATGGGGCGGCCCCGCCGTCGACCAGCAAACCGGCGTCATCTACATCAACGCCAACGACGTTGCCTGGACCGGTTCGCTCGCGCCAAATTCCGGTGCCAACAGCCCCAAAGGCATTTCTATGAGTCAGTGCAGCGTCTGCCACAGCGAGAACTTAACTGGTTCTCCTCCCGCGTTTCCTTCCTTAGTGGGTATCGCCGAGCGGCTGAGTACAAGAGACATTGTCGCGACGATTAAAAACGGCAAGGGCCGCATGCCAGGATTCCCGAACCTAACCGAAGACCAGATTTTCGCTCTGGTGGAATTCCTGCAGAGCGGCAAAAGCAAAGATTTGGAAAACTCCGCATCGCCGCCAGTCTCCATGCCCTACCGCTTCACCGGCTACAAAAAATTTCTCGACCCAGACGGCTATCCCGCCGTAGCTCCTCCCTGGGGAACTTTGAGCGCTATCGACCTCAATACCGGCGAATATGTTTGGAAAATTCCTTTGGGCGTCTATCCAGAGTTAGCCGAAAAAGGAATGAATCAGACGGGGTCCGAAAACTACGGCGGCCCGATCGTAACCGCAGGTGGCCTCCTGTTCATTGGCGCCACCAACTTCGACAAAAAATTCCGCGCCTTCGATAAATCCACCGGAAAGCTCCTCTGGGAAGCCACCCTCCCCTTTTCCGGAAACGCCACTCCCGCCACCTACCAGGTCAACGGTCGCCAATACATAGTAATCGCCGCCGGCGGAGGCAAAGACCCACGCTCTCCCTCCGGCGGCATCTACGTTGCGTTCGCCCTGCCGCCCGTCCCGTAGCGTTCGCCTTTACTTTTTTGGGATGGGGTGGGCTACCGTCATCCGCCCGCGATCGCACCGACGATAAGCAGCGGCTCCTTTCCCGAGGCGACGGCTTCCGGCAATGGCGTATCCAGATGCTCGTGGGAAAGATCCTCGCCACAGGCGAAAAAACGTAGGAACGGACGTCGTTCTTGGGTGACATGATCCCGGATGGCGCCCCGCAGCATGGGATAGCGGACCTCGAGCGCGTCGAGGACGGAACGTGGCGTGGCCAGACCTGGAATTTCTAGTTGCACTTCGCCGCTGATGCGCGCCAGCCCGCGTAGATGTGGCGGCAGCTCGACCCTAATCATTCGAAACTCGCCTCATTGCAGTGTCTGAACCTCGACGCTCAACACCGCCGGGAAATCGCGCACAATAGGAGCCCAGGTATCTCCCGCATCCGCCGATGCATAAACCTGCCCGCCCGTGGTACCAAAATACACGCCGCATTCATCCAGCGAGTCCACTGCCATAGCATCGCGCAATACGTTCACGTAGCAATCGGCTTGCGGCAGCCCTTTGCTCAGCGCCTCCCATTCGTTTCCGCCGGTGCGGCTGCGATACACGCGCAGTTTGCCGTCCGGCGTAAAGTGTTCGGAATCGCTCTTGATCGGAACCACGTAGATCGTTTCCGGTTCGTGCGCGTGAACATCGACTACGAACCCGAAGTCGCTCGGCAAATTTCCGCTGATCTCTTGCCAAGAGTCGCCGGCATTGTCCGTGCGCAGGACGTCCCAATGTTTTTGCATGAACAGCACGTTAGGGCGCGAAGGGTGCATCGCAATGTGGTGCACACAGTGGCCAACCTCTGCGGTGGGGTCGGGTATATATGGTGAGTTTAGCCCGCGGTTGATCGGTTGCCAGTTTTTGCCGGAGTCGTCCGTGCGAAATGCGCCCGCCGCCGAAATGGCAATAAACATCCGCTCGGCATTGCTCGGATCCTGAATGATGCTGTGCAGGCACATTCCACCGGCGCCCGGTTGCCAGCGCGGTCCGGAGCCGTGCCCGCGCAATCCGGAGAGCTCCTGCCAATTCTGCCCGCCATCTTTCGAGTGGAATAGCGCGGCATCTTCCACGCCGGCGTAAACCACATCGGGATCCGTCAGCGATGGCTCCAGATGCCACACCCGTTTGAATTCCCAAGGGTGCGCCGTGCCGTCGTACCACTGGTGCGTGCCGGGAACACCGTCGTAGACAAACTTGTTGCCCACCGCCTCCCAGCTCTTCCCGCCGTCGTTCGAACGCTGCACGATCTGGCCGAACCACCCGCTGGATTGCGACGCGTATATGCGCTCCGGATCAACCGGCGAACCCTTCAGGTGGTAAAGCTCCCAGCCCGCAAAATGCGGGCCGCTAACGTCCCACTTCTCGCGCTTCCCATCCGCGCTTAGGATGAACGCGCCTTTCCGCGTGCCCACCAGAACCCTCACCTTGCTCATCTCTTTCTCCTGATTGTTTCACCGGGGATGCTCGCCTGGCCGCCCCGCTTCTCCACTAACGGTGTCCGAAGAATGCCCTCAGCATAAACAATGTGAAAGCGGGCGGCAATCGCTACGCAAGCGCGGGATTGCTGGGCATCAACTGGCGTCGCCGCCCACGTAAACTCCGATGAAAGGCTATGTCCGCAGTACGTCGTTCCATTGCAAAACGCTGGGCGACCGGCGACCGCACAGTGCTCCCGCTTCGTTCTTTTTCTGACTACCGCCATTGGCTCAAATGTATTATCCTGAGCAGCACCTAAAAAGGTGCTCCCCAGGGAGTTGCGCATGCTCGATATCACAAAGGATATCCAGTCATTGACGACATTTCGCCGTCGTTCCGGTGACTTCATGAGGCAGCTTAAGAAAAGCAAACGTCCTGTAGTGCTCACCGTAAAGGGTAAGGCGGCGGCGATCGTGCAAGATGCCGGAGCCTACCAGCGATTGCTCGACATAGCCGCCCAGGCAAACACAGAAGAAGGTATCCGCCAGGGCCTCGCGGACGTAGCCCACGGACGCACCCGCCCCGCCAAAGAAGTATTCGACGAAATACGCCGAAAACATGGCATATCGCGTTGAGTTTTCCGATCGCGCTTCCCGCGACCTAGAAGCTCTCTTTCTGGAGAAAAACGCCGCTGAGTCGCCAGCGGCCTCGCGCTGGTACAACGGATTGGAGAATGCCGTTAACGCGCTCGCAACCCATTCCCATCGCTGCCCCATCGCGCCGGAATCTCGCAGACTGAGGCGCGCATTGCGGCACCTGCTCTATGGCAACACGCCACACGTTTATCGCGTCATCTATGAAATCGACGAGCCCGCACAAACTGTCTGGGTGATCACCATCCGCCACGGCGCAAGGCGAACGGCCAAGCGCCCCGACATTCCTTCGCGCTAAGAGCCATCCTGCGGCTCATGGCTATCCTAGAGTTGGGATTAGCGTCAATCTGAAGCTGCCTTGCCATTTGCCCGTTTGCCATCGATCCGTCGCTTCGCAGACATCTGGCCCTCCGGGCGCGATCGTTCGAACGCTGTACCTATAAGTTTACTATTGACAAAGTAAATTCCGTCATGCTACCATGTTGCGTGATAGTTTGCCGCTCCTTCTCCGTCGCTCCGATCAACCAACAATCCCGCGCAACTCTGTTTTCACTCTTTAGCAGAGGCCACAAAAACGCATCCCTTTCGTTTCAATCACTTGCGCACTCTTTTCAATTCACATATTGCGATATCTCGAGCATTTTCTTAGCGTTGCGCACTCTTTGCCAAAAACCCCCGGGGGTGAGGGTAGCGTCTACATCCAAAAATCCGTGCGCACCGCTAACTCCCACAAAATCAATGTCTTTCCTCAGCTTCACCCGTAACTCCAATGGAATCTATCTCTTTCAAAACGCTCATCTGTCAACCTCTTTAGAATCTTACTCTTTCACAAAACAGGGGGTTGGGGTGGGGGTGGCAAACTCCTCCAAATCTCTTCCGCACCTACCTACGCTTGGACTAGCCAACTTCGCTGGCTCTCTCTCCACTGCCCCGTCACCGGATCGCACCGGCCGTTGGCTCTCGTCGCCGCCCCGGCTCGTTTCGTTACCTTCTTACTTCAGCGCCTCATTGCTTCGCTTTTCGCGCGGCTTTTGCGCTTCACCCGGCTTTCTGCTATCGTCGCCGTCGCAGGGGGAAAACTTTCGATGTCTGTAAATAAAGTCATTCTGGTCGGCCGCCTTGGCCGCGATCCAGAGACGCGCTTCACCGGCGGTGGCCAGGCCGTGGCTAATTTTTCCGTCGCCACCGACGAAACCTACAAAGACAAAAACGGTGAACGCCAAAAACGCACCGAATGGCACAAGATCGTCGTATGGGGCAAACAGGCTGAAATCGCTCAGCAATACCTGAAAAAAGGTTCTCTTATCTTTATCGAAGGCCGCATCCAGTCTCGCGAATGGCAGGATAAAGAAGGCCAGAAACGCACCAGCTTTGAAATTGTCGCCAGCAACTTCCGCATGCTTGGCGGACGCGGCGACAACGCCGGTGGTGGCGGTGGCGCCTCACGTGGCGGCGGTGGTGGTCACGACGATGTCGAAGGCAGCGGCGGTGGAGACGACTTCGGTGGCGGTCATCCCAGCGGTGGTGGCGGTGGCCCGGAAATTTCCGACGAGGACATTCCTTTTTAATAGCGCCTTTTTTACCAAAAACGACTATGCCTACTACGAATCGACAACTTCTTCTCCAAGCACGACCCGCGGGACTGCTCGCTCCCGGCGACCTCCAGCTTACCGAATCGCCGCTGCCGGAACTGCAACAGGGTCAGGCCCTGGCACGCGTCAAATTCCTTTCCATCGACCCCACCATGCGCGTGTGGATGGCCGACCGCGACAACTATCTCCCCAAGATTCCGCTCGGAAACGTCATGCGCGGCTTCGGCCTCGCCGAGATCGCGGAATCGAAAAACCCTGACTTCAAAAAAGGTGACAAGGTCATCGGGTTGGTGGGCTTGCAGGAATACGTCGTCATCACCGGCAATGAATCGCGCTCTTTCCAGAAGGTTCCCGCCGTCCCGTTCATCTCGGATAGCGCCTTTCTCGGCGTGCTCGGCATCACCGGCCTGACCGCTTATTTCGGCATGACCGAAATCGCCAAGCCGGAAAAAGGCGAAACCCTGGTCGTCTCCGCCGCCGCCGGCGCCACCGGCAGCATTGCCGGGCAAATTGGAAAGATCCACGGCTGCCGCGTGGTCGGCATCGCCGGTACCGACGACAAATGCAAATGGCTTACCGAAGACTTGGGCTTCGACGCCGCCATCAATTACAAGCATCCCGACTGGAAAGAAAAGCTGGCCGCCGCCACGCCCCAGGGCATCGACATCGATTTTGAAAACGTCGGCGGCGAAATCATGCACGCCGTGCTGGACCGCATGAACTTGCACGGCCGCGTGGTGCTCTGCGGACTGATTTCGGGCTACACCAGCGAAAATCCCGCACTCGAAAATTTTGCCACCATCATCGTGAAACGCTTACGCGTGCAGGGCTTTCTCATCATCGATTACACCGCCAGATTTATGGATGCCGCCACACAACTCGGCAAATGGAAAATGTTCGGCAAAATCAAAGATCGCGAAACCATGCTCGAAGGTCTGGAAAAAGTCCCCGAAGCCATCAACATGCTCTTTGCCGGCGCCAACACCGGCAAATTAATTGTAAAGGTCGCGTAAACGAAGGCGTTCACACCACAAAAAACGCGAGACCAAATAAAAGCGGAAAATATTGCGGAAAAATAGAAGAAACAAATAGCAGCGACTAGTGACTCTGCGGATGATTCTTGCGTTCTTCGTCCATCTTGCGCAGAAATTCCTCGAACTTCGGCAGCTGTTCGGGAGTCAAAACCGCGCGAATGCGATCGCGAGCTTTTTGCCGCAACACTTCAATCTGCGCATCCGACGCCTTGTGCACTGCCTGGAATTGCCCGGACGTATCGCTAAAGATTGCATCGATCTGCGTTTGCTGCTCGGTTGTCAGTCCCAGCGTCGAAGTTAACACCGCGACTTTTTGGTGACGCTTGGCTTCGTCGCTCAGTTGCGGCGCGGCCGCCAAGACGCGGTGCGCGAAAAAATACCCGCTCACGCCTCCCAGCGCGATGCCCAGCAGAAACACGGCGGCGATCCACAAAGCGGCCTTGCGCGTCGCGGAAGCGGCTGCCGGCGTTACAGAATTTTCCGTCATGGCGGTTGCGGTCATGGATTTCTCTCGTTGCCAAGCGTCGGCCCGATCGTTGGTCCGGTCATTCGCTCGGTCGTTCGTCCACTCATTCGCTCGTTCATTGGTCTTTCTCGTTCAGACTGACGAGGATGTCGTCGTGATTCGGCGGCACCGGCGGCGGATCAAACAGGTGCTCTGTAGCAAACGCGGCTGCCGTCTGCGCGGGAGGAGCCGTCACGGGCCGTTCGTATAGCCACGTGCAGGTGCAGATCAGCAGCGCGGCCGCGACCCAGGAGAGCCGCGAGGCGAAGCGCGGCACGGCCAGCCAGATGGCCATGCCACGAGACGACTCGCGAGACAGCTCCGCCTCTTGCGCCGTAATGGTGGCCATCACGCGCGGGGCAAACCACGGACCGGCCAGAGGCGCGTCCCAGGCCTCGCGCAGTAGATTCCGCAAGGACACCATGTCCGCCGCGGCATCGCGGCAGTCCGAGCAGATCCCGGCGTGTGCGCGATGCTCGGCGGGCGCCTCGTCCAGCAGGATTTTATAGCTTTGCAAAGCGCTTTGAGACATCTGCGAGCCTTCCAGCCATTCCTGGAATCGATCGCAGTGACTCTGTTCATTTCCAAGCAGGCTGCTCATCGCCAGCCTCCTTTTGACCGATGGGTCCCAAGTACGTAACAAAAATTAGAGAACACTTATTTATCTTTATCCTTCTGGCGCGCGGTGACAATAATTTTTCTGCGCGCCCGGAACAGCCGTACCTTAACAGTATTGGCGTTCATGTCCATGGTCTCGCCAATTTCCTCGATGGACAGCCCTTCGACTTCTTTCAAGATCAGCATTAAACGATCACGCTCATCAAGACCGGCTAACAAGTTTTCCACACGTTCGCGTGCCGCAAGGTGTTCCAAAACGTCTGGCTCGGTGCTTCGCGAACCCTCCAGCGCGGTGACCTGCTGGCTCTGCTCCTCGCTTAGATCCGATTCGTATAACAGCGGGCGAACTTTTTTCTTTCTTAGCAGATCCCAGCACTCGTTAACGGTGATCTTGTACAGCCAAGTGCTAAAAGCCGCGCGCTGATCAAAGCGCTTGAGCGAAAAATACGCCTTTACGAAAACCTGCTGGGAGATGTCCTCGATATCTTCCCGCTTCCGCAGAATCCTGGCCGCCACGGCAAAAACCCGCTGCTGGTGCCTGCGAATGAGCTCTTCGAAAGCCTCCTTGTCCTGGCGCTGCGCCCTGCTGACGAGCTCCCGGTCGTCCAGAGCGCCACCCGGCGACCCGGAGTGCGAAGGTCCGCCCGCCGGCTGGGCCGGGGCGTGGGGGACCGCTAGTTTTGGGACGTGTGCCATAGGCATTTGGTTACGGCCGTGAGGCCCAAACGTTCCCCCGCGGTACCCGCCGGGGGTCCGTTTGTTTTATACGATACTCGCCTAGTTTATACTTGCTCATCTCATGGCAACATGGAATAATGCCCGCATGATTATTGGCGACCGTCTTCGCGCTATGCGCGAAGAAAAGAAACTCTCCCAGGGCGACATCGAGAAGCGTACCGGCTTACTTCGCTGTTACATCTCTCGCGTTGAGAATGGCCACACTGTACCGGCCATCGAGACGCTTGAGAAGCTGGCACGCGCGCTCGAAAGCCCACTCTATCAACTCTTCTACGACGGCGAAGAGCCGCCCCAACTACCAAACCTTCCCAAGCGGAAATCGTCTGACGACATCGCCTGGGGCAGCGCCGGTAAAGACGCTCGCTTTCTCAACAAGCTTCGCCGCTTGCTGAGCAAGTCGAACGAGGAAGACCGCAAGCTGATCCTTTATATGGCTCAGAAAATGGCTAACCGCTAGGCGGTTAGCCGTTTTCTATTGCAATCATACAAGGGCCGCGCAACTCCCCTAGCCGC
Source organism: uncultured Acidobacteriota bacterium (assembly GCA_963838265.1). Classification (GTDB taxonomy): domain Bacteria; phylum Acidobacteriota; class Terriglobia; order Acidiferrales; family UBA7541; genus Acidiferrum. The sequence goes on along the minus strand of CAWIQN010000007.1, from coordinate 338,140 downwards.
GCGGCCTTGCCGTTTCTGGACGACTAAATCCGGCGAACTGCCTCTTCTGTAGCCGCGAATTCCCTGCCCGGCATTACTCCCACTCTATCGTACTTGGCGGTTTTGAACTGATATCGTAAACCACGCGGGTGACGCCGCGGACTTCGTTGACGATGCGTGTGGAGATGCGTTCTAGGACGTCTCCTGGCAGGCGCACCCAATCGGCGGTCATGGCGTCGTCGCTTTGCACCACGCGGACGGCCACGGTGAGGCCGTAGGTGCGGTCGTCGCCCATGACGCCCACGCTGCGCACGGGGAGCAGTACGGCGAAGGCTTGCCAGACCTTTTCATACAGTCCGGCGTTGCGAATCTCCTCGGTAACGATGGCGTCGGCATCTTGCAGCGTGACGAGCGGTTCACGGGAAATCTCGCCTAACAGGCGAACGGCCAGGCCCGGGCCTGGGAATGGGTGTTTCAGCAAGATCTCGCTGGGTAGTCCCAGATCTTTCCCAATGCGGCGGACTTCGTCTTTGAAGAGGTCGCGCAAAGGCTCAATCAGCGCGAAAGGCATATTTTCCGGCAGGCCGCCGACGTTGTGGTGCGTTTTGATAGTGGCGCTCGGGCCTTTCACGGAGACGGATTCGATGACGTCCGGATACAGGGTGCCTTGCACGAGGAAGCCGATTTCGCCGTGGGCGTCGCCTTTTTGGAGCTTTTGCGCTTCTTCGGCGAACACGGCGATGAATTCCCTGCCGATGATTTTGCGCTTTTGCTCGGGATCGCTGACGCCCTTTAGTTTTTCGAGGAAACGATCGGAGGCGTCCACGCCGATGACTTTCAAGTGTAAGCGGTCGCGCAGCATTTCGAGCGTATCGGCAAATTCATTTTTTCGGAGCATGCCGGTGTTGACGAAGATGTTGGTGAGTTTATCGCCCATAACGCGGTGAACCAGCACCGCGGCAACTGTGGAGTCAACACCCCCGCTCAAAGCGCATATTGCCCACTTGTTGCCGACTTTTTCTTTGATGGCTTGCGTGGTTTCTTCGATAAAGGCCGCGCCGCTCCACTTGGGTTCGGCTTGGCACACGCGGAAGAGAAAATTGCGCAGGATCTGTGTACCGTTTTCGGTGTGGTTTACTTCCGGGTGGAATTGAACGGCGTAGATCTTCTTCGGCGCGTTTTCCACGGCGGCTATGGCGTTGGCGGTCATGGCCGTGGCGCGAAAGCCCTCCGGGAGGGTGTGGACGTGGTCGCCGTGATTGTTCCAGATACGCAGGGATTGCGGGATGCCGGCGAAGATTTCGGATTCAGGGTGCGCGCTGCCACAGCTACGGTCCAGGCTGGCGCGGCCGTATTCCTGGCGTCCGGCGTTTACTACCTTCCCGCCCAGGGTGTGGGTGATCCACTGCATACCGTAACAGATGCCCAGGACGGGGACGCCGACGGATAAAACATTGGGATCACACTTGGGGGCTTGCGGGTCGTAGACGGAGCTGGGGCCACCGCTCAGGACGATGCCTGCGGGCTCAAATGCTTTGATTTTTTCCAGCGAGGAGTTGCACGGGAGAACGGCGGAGAAGACCTGTTGTTCGCGAATGCGCCGAGCGATCAGTTGGGTGTATTGGCCACCGAAGTCGAGGACGACGATGCCGTTGCGTTCGGAGTGGGGTCTGGGAGAGTGCGGTTGTGGCTGCATTGCGGGGGTGGTGGACATTGTAGCCTCCTGAGTCTCGAACCGCAGGGGCTAAAGCCCCTTTCAAGTGCTTCGTACGCGGCCCGACTGAAGTCGGGCCCTCCCGGCTTTGAGTTACGACGCGGTCTTTTTTCCGCAGACAGTAAAGTCGGGCGCTTCCAAATGCAAAATCCTAGGCCGGTCTAAAGACCGGCGCCTACATGGGCATACCCAACGTGCTGAATTTTGGGCGCGGAAAAAGCCGCAGGGCTCCGAAGACTCCGCCCTGCGCTACAGGTGCGGTGGAACGGATCACTGGACCACCAAGTTCACTAATTTGTCCGGGACGAAGATGATTTTCTTTATTTGCTTGCCAGCCAAATGCGTGGCGGCCGATGTATCCGCTTTCGCTTGTGCCACGACCTCGTCTTGATCTGCACCTGCCGGGACTTTTATTTTCCCGCGAACGCGACCGTTTATTTGGACTACTACTTCTACTTCGTTTTCGCGGGCCAGGTCTTCGCTGAATTGCGGCCAGGCTTCTGCGGATAGGCCGTCTTTGTGACCTAGCATTTCCCAGAGTTCTTCGGCCAGGTGTGGGGTCATGGGGGCTAGCATCAGGGTTAACTTTTCTAATGCTTCCCTTCTGATTTCTGGGCGGATGTTTTGTTCTAGAGGTTCTTGGGCGTAAATTTCGTTGGTTAGTTCCATGATCAGGGCGATGGCGCTGTTGAAGTGCCAGCGGGTTTCGAAGTCTTGGGTTACGCGGCGCAACGTCTGATGTGTTTTTCGGAGTAGGGATTGTTCGCGGTCTGTCAGGTCGGGCGGCGCGTTGAAAGAAGATCCCGGAGCGGCGTCAATCTTGCCGAGCTGGGGCGCAGCATGCTGCGCCCCTACAAAGGCGCGGATCGCTGGGGCGTGTTTGGCGACTAGGCGGAAGACGCGGTTTAGGAAGCGCCAGGAGCCTTCGATGCTTTCGTCGCTCCACTCTAAGTCTTTTTCGGGCGGGGCGGCGAATAGGGTGTAGAGGCGGCCGGTGTCTGCGCCGTATTTTTCGGCCATTTCTTCGGCGCCTACAACGTTGCCGCGAGATTTGGACATGGCGACGCCACCTTTTTGCACCATGCCTTGAGTGAAAAGGCGGGCGATCGGTTCGACGTGGTCGATTAGGCCGAGGTCGCACATAACCTTGCACCAGAAGCGTGAATAGAGAAGATGGAGAATGGCGTGCGTGATGCCGCCGATGTACTGATCGATGGGAAACCAGTATTTGACTTTGGCGCTGTCGAACGGAGCGCTCGCGTTGTGCGGGTCGCAGTAGCGGTAGAAATACCAGGACGAGTCTACGAAGGTGTCCATGGTGTCGGTTTCGCGTTTCGCCGGACCACCGCATTTCGGACAGGTGGTGTTTACGAATTCCGGCGTGGCGGCTAACGGGGATTCGCCTTCGCCAGTTAGCTTTGGGCTTGGCGGCAGGAGCACCTGGAGATCTTTATCCGGGACGGCGATCATGCCGTCTTTTTCGCAGTAGATCACCGGAATTGGCGTGCCCCAATAGCGCTGCCTGGAGATGCCCCAGTCTCTTAGACGGAAGACGGTTTCCTTTTTTCCGAAGCCCTGGGCTTGGGCGTCGGCGGCCATTTTATCGATGGCGGCAGCGGATTCGAGGCCGGAGTACGGACCGGAATTTACGCTTACACCGTAGTCGGTGAAGGGTTCGCTCGGGGTGGGCGGAGGAACTTCTTTCTCCGCATGTTCGGTTTTGGCGATTTCTTTTTCGGCGTGCGGCGAAACTTCTTTGATGACCACTACCGGTTTGGGCAAATTGTACTTCGTGGCGAAATCGAAATCGCGCTCGTCGTGCGCGGGAACGGCCATGATCGCGCCGGTACCGTACTCCATCAAAACGAAATTGCCGACCCAGATGGGAATTTGCGAATTGTTAAAGGGGTTGATGGCATGACGTCCGGTGAAGAAGCCTTCCTTTTCGGCGGTGGCGAGATCTTCCGCTTTGACAGACATTTTGCGGATTTCCGCCAGCTTGATTTCGGCTTCGGATTGCACCGGAGAATCTTTCAGGAGTTTTGCCACGAGCGGGTGCGTGGGCGCCAAGATTATGGCGCTAGCGCCAAAAATAGTGTCGATGCGCGTGGTGAAAACTTCGATCGACTCGTTACCATCGATATCGCTTACCGCGAACTGCACGCGGGCGCCCTGGGATTTACCAATCCAGTTTCGCTGCATGGTGATGACGCGTTCGGGCCAGGTACCTTCGAGTAGTTTTAGATCGTCGAGGAGTTGTTCCGAGTAGGCGGTGGTTTTCAAAAACCATTGTTCGATTTCGCGAACTTCTACGTGTGTGTCTTCGTGGCGCCAGCAGAAGCCGTTGATGACCTGTTCGTTGGCCAGTACGGTGCAACATTTTGGGCACCAATTTACGCGGCTCTTTTTTTTGTACGCTAAGCCCTTTTCCAGCATGCGCAGGAAGAACCACTGATTCCAGCGGTAGTATTCCGGTTCGCAAGTGGAAATTTCGCGGCGCCAATCGAAGCTAAAGCCGAAGCGGCGGAGGGTGCGTTGGAACTCGGCGATGTTTTTGTTGGTCCACTCGCGCGGATGCGTTTTGTTTTTTATGGCGGCGTTTTCCGCGGGCAAGCCGAAAGCGTCCCAGCCCATGGGGTGGAGGACATTGAAGCCGCGCATGCGTTTTACCCGGGCGACGACGTCGCCAATGGTGTAGTTGCGCATGTGGCCCATGTGCATGGTCCCGCTGGGGTACGGGAGCATTTCCAGGACGTAGTACTTGGGTTTGCTCGAGTCTACTTCGGTTTCGAAAACGCGCGCGGTTTCCCAGCGCTTTTGCCACTTGGCTTCAATCTCTCGCGGGTTGTAAGTGGGCTGGGGAGTGTGCTCCGTCACGCCGGATTATCCCTTCTTGCGCGTTGTTTTCTTCGCCGCGATTTTGCCGAACGTTTTTTTCGGCGCCAATTTACTGGCGGCCGGGGTGGCGACCTTGGCGGTCAGGATTTCCGCGGGCTTTTTGAATGGCGCCTTGATGACCGCTTTGGGCTCGGGCTTGCGGTCTTCGTCGCGGGCTTCGAGGGCGTTGGCAATTTTTCTTTTTGCGCTGGCTTGTTGCTTGCGCTGCGCGTCCATTTTTACTTTTAGCTTGGCGGTGAGCATCGAATAGCCTTTTTCAGCTTCGGGGGCTACATCGTTCAAGCCAGCCAGATCCCAGAGCGCGGCGATGTTGCGGCGGTCGTCGCCGGGATCGTCAATAGGAGTTTCCAGGATGAAGGCGCGGCCGAGCAAACCTTCGGGCGGCGTGGAGCTTAGGCGCGGGTGCTTCAGGATGCGTTCGAAGGCGTCTGCGCCAATTTTGCCGTGGCCGATGTGGTCGTGGCGATCGACGCGACCGCCCAGCGGGATTTTTGAGTCGTTGATGTGAATGACCGGGACGTTGTCGAGGCCGATGGTGGCGTCGATTTGGCCTAGCGTGGCGGAGAGGCCGCTGGCGGTCTTGATGTCGTAGCCGGCGGCGAAGAGGTGCGCGGTGTCCAGGCAGGCGGCAACCGGGAGATCGCGAGTGCCGTGGAGAATCTCGGCAACTTCTTCGAGGCGCGAGCCGACCGCGGTGCCCGTACCGGCGGTGTTTTCGATGAGGATTTTGAGGTTGCCCAGCGGATTGCGGCGGCTGGCTTGTTTGACGGACTCGATGATGTTGGCAATGGCCTGGGGCATGCTGCATTCGCCGCACGAGCCGGGATGGACGACCAGAAAATCGGCGCCAAGGGCTACGCCGCGGACGAGTTCGTCATGAAAGGCCTGAATGCTGCGGACGCGGAGCATTTGCTGGGCGCTGGCTAGATTGATCAAATAGTTGGCGTGAATGACCAGCGGTCCCAGGCCGTACTCGGCGCGCTTAGCGCGGAAGGCGGCGGCGTCTACTTCGGCGATGCGAGTTACCCCACCCTGCCACATGCGTGGGCTGGCTGAGAAAATTTGCAGGGCGTTGGCGCCGAGCTTTCTTGCTGATTCCAGGGCATTTAGGTAGCTGCCGGCGATAGACGTGTGGATGCCCAGGCGCAGGCTGCCGTCCATCCAGGAAGGAGCTTGCGGCTCGGGTTCGGGCTCCGGGCGGTATTCGTCTTCGGGGTCGAACTCGGAGATGACTGGGATAGGTTGTATGGTTGTGGCGGCCAAGAAATTTGTCCTTGTCTTAAACTACTGATTGTACCACAGATGAAAACAGGGGCCGAACGCGCGCCGGCCAACTAGGAATTATTAACGGCGTGACCCTTGCCGATTATTCGAGTAAAATTGGTTGTCATGGGAAGCAAAGTTTCCAAAAAGAGACAGCCGGTGGTGGTTCCGAGAACAATGCTGCAGAAAATCGGACACCGGGATGGAGAACCTGTCGATTTTAAGTTTGCGGGCGAGCACATCTTGGTGACGCCGCGACGAAAGAGCAAACGCAAAATCAAGGCTCGGATCATCAAGGACCCAATCACCGGATTGCCGGTCCTCGACACCGGTCCCGACGCTCCCATGATGACCAATGAAATCGTTGCTGAAATCCTAGCCGACTTTCCGTGATCTACCTGCTCGATGTGAGCGCGCTTGTGGCGCTGGGCTTTCGGCGGCACGTGTTCCATGCACGTGTCGCCGAGTGGGAGCGAAACCTCAGCTTGCGCGGAATTCCAGAATTTGCAACGTGTGCTATCACTGAACTGGGTTTTGTTCGGACCGTAGCTCACCCAGCATACGGACGAACTTTAGCCACAGCCAAAGACTTGTTGCGCGATTTGAAGTCGGCCGATTCAGTTAAATTTATTTTCCTTTCCGACGAATTGGACGCCTCGTCGCTGCCGGGCTGGGTGGTGACAGCGAAGCAGACTACCGATGGCCATCTGTTACAGTTAGCTAACGCTAACGAAATTCTCTTTGCAACACTGGACGAAAACATCCCTGGGGCGTACCTGATCCCTGCGTAAGGACTTACTAGGAGAGCTTGATGCTGGTGGTGATGGGGGCGGCGGCTACGGAGCAGCAGGTGCGGGATGTGTGTGAGCGGATTGAGGCGCTGGGGCTGAAGGCGCATCCGATTCCGGGATCGTTGCGGACAGCGATTGGGATTACTGGGAACAAAGGATCGTTGGATTTGGGAGTGCTGGAAGCGATGCCGGGAGTGGTTGAATGCATTCCGGTCAGCAAGCCCTATAAATTGGTGAGCCGCGACGCGAAGGCGGAAGATACTGTCGTCACGATTGCCACGCCGGCCGGCGATGTGCTGGTGGGCGGCGGAAACATCGCCATGGTGGCGGGGCCTTGCGCGGTGGAGACCGAGGAGCAGTGCTTTGCGATCGCGGAGCGCGTGGCGCCGAGCGGCGTGAAATTGTTTCGCGGCGGGGCGTATAAACCGCGGACATCGCCTTACAGTTTTCAGGGGCATGGCGAAGATGGTTTGAAAATTTTGGCGAACGTGCGGAAGAAATTTGGGTTTGGGATTATTACCGAAGCGGTGGACAACGAGTCGCTGGATTTGGTGGAAGAGTACGCCGACGTGATTCAGATTGGCGCACGGAATATGCAGAATTTTTCGTTGTTGAAGCGGGCGGGGCGAGCGAAGAAACCGGTGCTGCTGAAGCGCGGAATGTCCGCAACGCTGGACGAATTTTTGATGGCGGCGGAATATATTTTGTCGGAAGGAAATTATCGCGTGATTATGTGCGAGCGCGGCGTGCGCACGTTCTCTGATTTCTCGCGCAACACGCTGGATTTGGCGGTGGTGCCGGCAGTGCAGCGGCGCAGCCACTTGCCGATCATGGTCGACCCGAGCCACGGGACTGGGAAACGCAGCAAAGTGCTGCCGCTATCGCGCGCGGCGGTGGCCGTTGGCGCGGATGGCTTGCTCGTGGAAGTACATCACGAGCCGGAGAAAGCGTGGTCCGACGGAGTGCAGTCGATCCTGCCGGAAGAATTTGCCGAATTGATGAGCGAAGTGCGCCAGATTGCCGCCGTGTTGCACCGCATTGTGAATTAGAATCCCCTGCGGATGAAAGCCTTCCGTAACTTTCGCGTGATTTTTCTGGTGGTGGTGCTGCTCGCGGCGGGCATTGCGGAATTGCTGCGCGAGCATCGGCCGTCATTTTTACGGCCGGGATTGAAATTGTACGCGTATGTGACCACGGCCGGCGGTTCCCTTGCGGTAGTCGATCTCGTAAAACTACGTGCGGTGGGACGGATCGACGTTGGGCCGCACCCCTCTGGTTTGCGAGCGCACCCGACGCGCGCGGAAATCTGGGGTGCCAGCGCCGACGGCGGATATTTGTGGCTGGTGAGCACGCGCACGAATCAAGTTAGCGCGCGGATCGCGGTGGGGCCGGGGCCGTATGCGGTGGATTTTTCGAAGGACGGCCGGCGCGCGTATACGACTGCGTCGGGAAACGATAGTTTGCTGGCGCTGGACTGCGAATCGCACGCCATTCTGGGCCGCGCCAAGACCGGCGCGTATCCCACGCTCGTAAAGGTTACGCCAGACGGAAAAACCTTGCTGGTGGTGAATCGCGGCGGTGCCTCGCTGGGCATTCATGACGCGGCCACGCTGCAAGAGAAGGCACGCGTTCCGGTGGTCACGCAGCCGGAGGACGTCGCGGTGTTGCCGGGCGGTTCGGTGGCCTTCGTACTTAGCCGCACCGAGGATCGCATCTCGGTCGTCGATTTGCGGCGTGGCCTGCTGCTCGCGAACCTGCAACTCGCGGGCAAGCCTTCGCAAATGATTCTGAAGCCGGATGGCGGCGAGTTATACGTAATTTCGCCGGAAGCGCATGGACTGCAATCGATCAATACCTGGACGCACGAGGTGGGAGACTACGTATTGATAGGCTCCGAGCCAATGTACGGTGCGTTGCTGCCAGATGCCAGCGAGCTGTTCGTCTCCGACAATGCCGCGGATCGCGTCGCGCCGGTGGATATCACCAATCGAAAGGTGTTTCGTCCGATCATGACTGGCCGCTCGCCGGGAGCGCTGGCCTTCGACTCGAACGAACGCCCCAGCCTGCTGTTGGTTGTGAACCAGGGTTCAGGAGATTTGGCGGTGATTCGCATCAGCACGGATAATCCTGGGCTGCTCACGATGATTCCGGTTGGGGACACTCCCAGGGAAATCGTGGTGAAACTGTTCCAGTAACAACACTTTGAAGTGATCGCGGATGTTCGAGTGAAAACCGCACAGGCGAGAAGTGCCTGTGCTACCAAAGCATGTTCGAGTTTTAATTTAAAACATTAGGATTGCGTCGGCTCGATTGGCCACGCAGCAATGTCTTCGCCCAAAGGAATCTCAAGTAAAGCTTCCGATGGCAAAACGTCGACGGGGAGCCCACCATGCCACAACGCCACGCCCACTTTCAGTTTTGTGACGCCTTCAAGTTTTAGTTTATCTTTGCGGATGGCCACTTCGAGAATGCTATCGAACGCCACTTCGGCGAAGTCGTTGGGATTTAGCAGGCAAGCGCGGCCTTGTTCGATGGCAAACTCGATGATGCGCCCGCGCGTGACGCGCACCACCACAGTGATCTCCTCCGCGGCCCAAATGGTGACGCGAAACTCCGGATCCTCGACCTCCGCCATGGCGTCGGGAAAGGGGTCCACGCGAAGGCAAAACCGCTCTTGCTCAAACCCAAAGCGCAATTCATGCAAATAGAAGACGCGGCCGTGCATGGAGCCGCCGCGGCGCTCCGGGGAATACAGGCCGGAACTGAGCCATTCGAAATAAGAGGTGTCGCGGCCATCGACCTTAATATTCAACAGGTCGGCGGGAGCGATCTGCAACGCGTGCTCCGATTGACGCTTGATGGGCTTGGCCAGTTCGTCGGGAGCCTCCATGCCGATGGCCAGATAAATGGCGGTCAGGTGTTTGCGAAAGAGCGCGTCAAACTCCATGTCGTTCGCGGTGCTGTGTTCCGGGCCGTACCACCAGGTCCAATCGCTGCCCTCGGCGGCCAAGAGCGATTCCATCGCGGTAGCTAATCCCGTTGCCGTCGGGGCATCCGGGCGGGCTTCGGCGTGCGCAATCGCGGCGCGGGCGTACGCTTCCCTGGCGTCCCAGAGCAGTTCCCACGCGGCGACATCCTCCGGGTGACCAATCCACACATCGAAGTTGGCGTTGATCCAGGACGCGGGAAAAATTCCTCCGGTGGTGGGCACATCCGTCGCGGCAGCGATAGCTTCGCTAGCGGTCAGAGCCTTGAACTCCGGATCGTTTTCGATCAGACCGTAGAACTCGCGGAGAAATTGCCGGCCGTTCCCCGCGTAATATTCCCAGGCGTTTTCGCCGTCCAAAAATAAACAAATGGTGATCGGCTGAGCACTTCCGGTCCGCTCCGCAAGATAACGCAAGCGTCCGTGCAGGTCGACGGCGGCAGCGCGCGCGTCCATGCGGCTGTAGACAAATCCGATCAGGTCCGAGAGGTGATGGTCGCGAAAAAGTCCACTAATGCCCTTCTCACCCATTTGTACGCGCCAGGGTTTGTACAAACGGTCGGCGTTGGCGGGAATGCCATTGGCATCGCGAAAAAACGCGATGTTGAGAGTGCGGCCCAAAACGCCTTCGTCGGTTCCGAACCACTGAAAACCTTCCTCGGCGGCGATGGCCAGCGTCTGATCGGAGACCGAGCCTTCCGAGGGCCACAGGCCCACAGGGCGCACGCCAAACGTGCGTTCGTGATAGTCCAGCGCGCGACGCAATTGCTCCCGCGCATCCTCGGGTCGGCGATACGCGCGCCGCGGCAACGGCGTGCTGGGATTGGCAACGCGCGCGATATCGGAGTCGCAGACCAGCGGCAGAATAGGATGGTAAAACGGCGTGGTACTCAGCTCGATCTGTCCACGCAACGCGGCTTCGCGATAAGCCGGAAGTACCAGCTTCAAAAACTCCAGCTGCTTGGCCTTTAGTGCGGCTTTGTCGCTCTCGGTAAAATCCCTGCCCTTGCGCGACAGCTTGCTGACCACTTCATCGCGCTCGAGCCAAACCTCGTCCATCCAGGCTAGTTGCGAGAGTACTTGCAGGTCGCGCCAATCTCGCGAGGTGAAGGTCACCACCGCCTGCGCGCCACCCGCCGGACGCGACCACTCGTATAATTCGACAAAGCGCGGCCAGCGTGCCATCAAGCGTTCATGATTTACCTGGAAGGCGCGCAGCAGAATTTCGGCTTTATCTTCGCGCGTCAGCTCCGCGCTATCTTTAAAGGCTAGGGCGAACCACGGCTCGTTGAACTCTCCGTTGGCGTATTCTTCGAGCTGAATTCCCAGCGAAGGCACCACGTTGAAGGTGGCGTGCACGCCGGGGAATTCCTTCAGCACCTCGACCATGCCCCAGTAATCTTTCAAGGCGTGTAAGCGCGTCCACGGCAAAACGTAGCGTCCATTTTCCGGGTCGCGATACTGCGGCTGGTGCATGTGCCACAGCACCACTAAATTCACTCGACTCATCGTTGGCCTGTTGGTTCCCTTTTGCTAACAATCGTAACGAGCTGCGGGGCTGCAGCCGTCACCCCTGAGAAATTCTACCTTGCATTTCTAATTCCGCGACGTGCTTCTTGAGTTCGCGTAACGCATCAGTTTCCCCACGCTCAAGCGCAGTACCCCATAGCAGCGAAGCGATTCCATGGTAGCTCGCCACTGGGACAGCGTTCATTGCTCTGGAGCAAAGAATCTTGAGACAAAGTCGCAAGCTGTGGCACCGCCAATCTTTAAGACAGGACCCGAACATACTTGCGCGAAGGGGTTCGGCAGCGTACGATTTTGGTCGATGGTACTTGGGGATGAACGATGGTCTCCTCTAGACGCCTGCTCGTCGCGTTCCTCGCTTTAACGTTAGCTTTTTCGGCCCTGTCACATCCTTCGTTTCCCGCCGCCCAGAATGCCGATTCGCAACCATCGAATAAGAGCAGCAGCACCAGCCTGATAGTGCGCAGGTTCGCGCTACATTACACCGGCTCGTTCAAAAAGGTCTCAGCGGATGAAATAGCGCAGCGGCTGACGCAGAAGGGACTCTTCCCCGTCGTCGAACAACCTTACGATCAGGCAAAGTTGGAGTTAATCAAGAACGAAATCAAAAAAATATACAAAGAGAAAGGGATTGCCGTTATTGCGGAAAGTGTTTTGAACTCGACCAGCACTCCACGCTACGTGGAAGTGTTCATCGAGGTTTACAAACAACAATAACTTTCGGGAGCTTCAGCGGCTCAGATGCGCCGTTAGTCTCTAAGGTGGTGGTTACGAGTTCCAGGCTACCCGCGTAAGCTGCTTCTTGCGAGACTCCCACTCCGCGCCAAAAAGAATGCGCGGCGCCACCTCCATCAGCCGCGGAGTCAGCACGAAAACGCTCGCGGCGTTCCACGGACGACCGTCTCGGGTGCGATACTCGCGAACATTTAGCGCGTCGGCCATGCTCTTGAACGAGACGTCTTGCACGATCAGTTCGGCGAGAAATCGGAGCGTCTGCATCTCCAGCGGGTCGTCTTCCAGATGCCGGCAATCTGAAGCGATGCGCAGCCCAAAGGGGATCTCCTCGGCGCCACGCTCGGCGGCCGGCTCCGGCTGCTCCTCACCAGACACTTCCACCTCGCGCTCCCACTCCAGCGCCACCAGACTCCACCCCGCATCGTGCATCTTCGACAGGTACAGAGAAGTCGGCAGAATGCTGACCTTTTCGCGAATACGATCGATCTTTTTCACGGTCGCGCCTCCAGAATGTGCTGCTGCAAGTAGACGAAGTAAACCCCGCGATGTAAGCAGAAGCAATTCCCCGACCTTTTCCGCGCACCATAAATAATAGAAAAATAGCGGGTTGCGGCACGTTGTCACCCGGAGGTGCCCTGAAAACGTCCGCTCGTGGGACGCCGCTGTCGCGTTGCAGGACATGTCGCGTTGCTGGACACCGTCGCTTCATCACCGTAGCCGTAACCGCTGGATTAAAGCTCGATCCGTCTTCGTTGACTTGCCACCAACCCCAACCTAACATGTGCTGCGCATGCCCAGCTCCGACTCTCGCATCGGCCAAACCATCTCGCACTACCGCATTATTGAAAAGCTCGGTGGCGGCGGCATGGGCGTGGTTTATAAAGCCGAGGACATCAAACTCAATCGCTTTGTCGCGCTAAAATTTCTTCCCGATGATGTCGCCAAAGACCCCCAAGTGCTGGCCCGCTTTCAACGCGAGGCGCAATCCGCCTCCGCGCTAAACCACGCCAATATCTGCACCATTCACGAGATTGACGAAGTGGATGGCCAAGCTTTCATCGTCATGGAGTTTCTGGACGGCGCGACCCTGAAGCACCGCATCGAGGGCCGGCCCCTGTCGTTGGAGCATGTGCTGGACTGGGGCGTGGAAATCGCCGATGCGCTCGAAGCCGCCCACGCCCAAGGCATTGTCCATCGCGACGTCAAGCCGGCAAACATTTTTGTCACCGAGCGCGGTCACGCCAAGGTTCTCGACTTCGGCTTGGCCAAGTTGACGCAATCGCCTCGCGTGGAAAAAGGGATCGGCGTTTCCGCAATGCCCACCGCCGCCTCGCAAGAATTCCTCACCAGTCCCGGCAGCGCTGTAGGCACCGTGGCCTATATGTCGCCGGAGCAGGTCCGCGGCAAAGATCTCGACGTCCGCACCGACCTCTTTTCCTTCGGCGTGGTCTTGTACGAGATGGTGACTGGCGTCCTGCCCTTTCGCGGAGACACTTCCGGCCTGATTACGGAGGCCATTCTAAATCGCGCCCCGGTCGCTCCCGTGCGGCTGAATCCGGATACTCCGCCGGAGCTAGAGCGCATCATCAACAAGTCTCTGGAAAAGGATCGCGACTTACGTTTCCAGCACGCTTCGGACATGCGCACGGACCTGAAGCGCCTGCGAAGGGACACGGATTCCGGCCGAATTCTGTCCTCGGGCAGCTCGGCAGTCCAGGGCTTGGCTTCAGAAACTAAGGGAAGTTCCGCCTCCGCAGTTGCTATTCCGTCTTCCGCGAAGTCCGCACGCACAAAGTATCTCCTCGCAGCCGCCGCTGCCGTCGCATTACTTGCGGCAGCTGTCGCGACCTACCACTTCTGGCCTCGCTCCAACGCTACCGTCGGCCCCGCGAAGATTACGCAAATCAGCCAATGGAACAAGCCGATCGACAGCGCGACACTTTCTCCGGACGGCCATGCGGTAGCCTTCGTCTCGCCCGTGGGGGGCGTCGCCCAAGTGTTCCTCATGCTCACTTCTGGCGGCGAGCCTCTGCAACTCACCAGCGACGGAGGCGAGAAAGAAGTAGACAATTTTTCGCCGGACGGCAAAGAGGTCTATTACGGCAGGTCGTTCGGCCGCGACGAAGTCTGGGCCGTGCCCACGCTCGGTGGAACTCCCCGGCGCGTGGCTTCGGCTCGCTATATGATTTCCTCTCCCGACGACGCCTTGATCTATTATATGAAGGATGACGTCGCCGGAATTTTTCGCTCTAATAAATCTGGACTGAACGAAGAAATAGTTTTCAAACCTAAGGACGGCATCCGGGTGCTCCCGGTGCTGGTTTTTCCCGGCGGCAACGACCTGCTTCTCGCTGATGTTCGCCCGGACTCTACCGGCACCCATTTTTACAAATTGAATCTCACCAGCCATCAGATTACCGATTTAGGGGACATGCCCGAAGGAAATCACGATGCCGTCTGGGCCGAGCCCGGGAAATCCTTGCTATTCAGCCGCACGGTAAATGGGCTGACCAATATCTGGAAGTACCGCTTGCAGGACCGCAGCCTTACGCAGATTACTTTTGGAACTGGACCCGACTTCTCGCCCATGCCAGATCCCGCAGGCAACGGAATTTACTATGTGAATGGCAAAGCCTCCGGGTTTCTAACCGCGTACCACGTGCAGTCCAAGGAATCGACGGACATCGTGGCCGACAACGTCACGCAGCCTGCCATCTCGCCGGACGCCAAACGTGTGATGTACATCACGCTTCCCTCGGCCCAGAAGAACGAACTCTGGGTCTCCAACATCGACGGGAGCAATAAGGTAAAAATCGCCACGGGGGAAAATCTAGGAACCGGAGGCTGGTCATTTGGAAATTCCCGCTTGTCGTTCATTGCATCAGGAGCAGAGGGGATTTATAAAGACTACATCGTCGGAGCCGACGGCAACGATCTTCGGCAGCTCCCGGCGATTGACGATACGCCCTATACCTCGGCATGGAGTCCTGACGAGAAAACGCTTTACGTGAGCGCTTTGGAGAAGAAGTCGCCAAGGTTCAACATCTGGAAATGGACCATGGCCGGATCGAATGTTGAGAAAATTGTGGATGACTGCGGCCTCATTCAAGGCATCGACCCCAGCGGGCAATATCTTCTCAGCGTGGTACTGAACGGCGAAAAGACCGGCGTCTACGAAGTCTCCCTCCCCGAAAAAAGATGCATCCCCTTGTTACCCGGCACGGTGACGTTCACTGCCCTCTTTCCTCGCGATGGCAAGTCCTTCATATACGCCCTTGCATCCCATGGCGAAGTCGCCATTTATCGGCAACCTTGGAAAGACGGAAAAATCATTGGGACCGCTCAGGTCGCGTTGAAGCTCCCCTTCACGTTTCCGCTGGGATACGCCACCGGCAACGCCTACGATGTCTCCCGGGATCTTTCCACGATTGTTTATGCGCGCCCTGGTGGCCACGCCGAACTATATCTTCTGAGTCAGAAATAGTTCCGGGTTTCCGACGCTGGCGTTCGAGTCACTGCCCGCCTCGGCTGCTACCAACCTCACCTGCTAGCCGACTCACCTGCTGCCGGCTTACCTACCAAAAGACGCGACCGCGTCCTCCGTCTTCTCATAAATCTCAAACACTTTCGACAGCTTGGTAATCTGCAACACCTCTCGGGTGTGCTCGCCCAGGTTGGCAAACTTTATGTTGCCGCCCACCTTTTTCGCCGACGCGTACACCGCCACCAACGCACCCACGCCGCCGCTATCGATGTGCGTTACCTTGCCAAGGTCGAACACGATTTGCGGGGATTTGTTCAACAACTCTTTCACCAGCACGCGCAGCGCCGCGGACTCTTTGCCGAAAAAAATGGCGCCGCTGAGAGACACTACGATAGTCCCGCTTATCGTGCTGGTAGTGGTGCTAAGGACCATGAAAACCTCTTGCCACAAGTCGTGAAGCCCTGAAGTGTGACTGTGCCCGAACGCGACGCCGAATGCGACGCCGAACGTCACCTTGGAGCAGTCCGTGGGAGAAAGGCCGAGGCTCACAACGTATTCCCTCTGGAAGCGAATGGCAAGACCCGAAGAGTCCAGAGGGAGTCGAGACGCAATCAGTGCCGTCGCAAGGCACCGCCAAATCCCAAGGTGATGGCCCAGTTAGCCCTTCCCAGGACTGTAAATTCTGCCAATAGGCGACATTCTCCGATTCGCGTACTCATTGGGCGAACTCGCGGCAGCTGTTCTTTTGTCCGCGCGGCGAGCAGAAAGGGGTGGTCCTTGAAGAGATCCTCCAATGTTTCCTTGTCGTTGCTGCTGAGCGCCACATTTTCGTTTGCCGGCGCCCTGACGTTGGCGCAATATGCGTCGGCTTCGCCCGGTTGGTATACCACCACGCAAGCGGCAAGCGGCGCCAAGGCCTATCAGAACGCGTGTGCCAGTTGCCATGGCGCCAAACTGCAAGGCGCTATGGGCCCCGCTCTTGTGGGCAAACAATTCTGGCTCACCTACGGCGGGAAAAAAGTCTCGACGCTCTGGTCCGCGGTGCACACGGAGATGCCCATGATGGCGCCCGGCTCCGTCTCGGCCAGAAACTCTGTCAATATCATGGCGTTTCTGCTGCAGCAGAACGGCGTACCCGCGGGCAGCACACCGCTCGACGATACGGCTGATCTGTCCAAAGTGCTTCCAGCAAAATAGTTGACCACCCGGGTTCCGCGAACTGTTCGGACTTTACTTATGCCTTCAGACGACTCGCCAGCTCGGAACCAGCGCGGAAAGCGAAACCGCGCGGGCCTGCGTCGCTTGCTTTGGATTTCTTTCTGGGCTGTAGGTTTCGTATTCCTCGGCGTCGTGTTCGTGGCCCTCACCAACCACGCGGTCATCTGGTCCAGCTCGAACAACTACTGCGGAACGGCCTGCCACTCCATGACTTGGGCCGCCGCGGCGTACCAGCGGAGCCCGCACTACACCAATCTCGTCGGCGTCCGCGCTAGCTGCGGCGCATGCCACATCCCCTACGACGCCGGCCACGCCACTGCCGTGGACTACGTGAAGCTGCTTCTGTTCAAGGCCGATCGCGGCGCCAAGGATATCTGGGGCGAAGCTCACAAGACCATTGCCACCAAGGAAGCATGGGAGAAACGGCGGCCCGCGCTCAGCAATACGTTTGAATCCTATCTAACCCAACACAACTACATCACCTGCCGCGGCTGCCATTCTCTCGAGTCTTTCGGAGGTCCCCGCAGCCATATGAAGATGGTCATTCACCAGGGCCAGGCGAAAGCTGACGCCTACGATTGCCTCGAGTGCCACGCCAACATCGGGCATGTCTATGAAGACCCATCCGCAAAAATGGTCGGCGGCTGGTACTCCATCGATCAGGCCGCGGCCGGCGCCAAACTTTTTGCGGATTCCTGCGCCATGTGTCACGGCGCAAAACTGGAAGGCGGCGGCGGACCGGCGCTCACCGGCGTTACCTGGCAACAGCGCTTTGGCGGCGCAAAACTCTTAACCGTCTGGGGAGAAATCAAAGGTCCGATGGCGCAATACGCCGGCAAGACTTTCACCACCCAGCAGTCTCTCGATATTCTCGCCTACCTGCTGCAACAGAACGGGCTCGCCGCAGACAATCAGCCTCTCGCGGATACCCGCCAACTCTCCGCCACCCTTCCAGAAAAGTAGTTCATGTGAATGCGAAGAGGGCCAAAACATCCGCCGTCATTGACTCGCTCTCTCCGACCATCTAACATGTCCGGCTCATGGCAGACCCAGCTGTTTCTTTGGTCGGACAGACTTTCTCGCACTATCACATTCTCAAAAAGGTCGGTTCCGGCGGCATGGGAGTGGTCTACGAAGCCGAGGACTCGCAGCTCGGACGCCGCGTGGCCCTCAAGTTTCTCCCGCCAGAAACTGCGCAGGACAGCCAATCCCTCGAGCGTTTTCAGCGCGAGGCGCGCGCCGCGTCGTCCCTGAATCACCCCAACATCTGCACCATCCACGCCATCGAGCGCCACGAACTTCGCCACTTCATCGTCATGGAGTTACTCGCGGGCGAAACCCTCGCGCAGACCATGACCGGCAAGCCCGTGGAAATGGAGAAGCTCCTTCCTCTCGCCATTCAGATTGCCGATGCTCTCGAATCCGCGCACGCCAAGGGCATCGTGCATCGAGACATCAAGCCCGCGAATCTCTTTCTCACCGAACGCGGCGAACTAAAGATTCTGGACTTCGGCCTTGCCAAGATGCGCCAAGGCGAGCTCGCCCCGGGCAGTTCCAGCGGTCAGGGAGAGACTGCGGCGAACGAACTGACCACGCCGGGAGCCGCCGTAGGCACCATCTCTTATATGTCGCCTGAACAAGCTCGCGGGCAACTAGTGGACGCCCGCACGGACATTTTTTCCGCCGGCACCGTGCTCTACCAGATGGCCACCGGCTCTCTGCCATTTCAAGGAGACACCTCCGCGGTGATCTTCGACGCCATCCTGAACCGCGAGCCCAAGCCCGCCGCGGAGCTCAATCCTTCCTTGCCAACGGACTTTGTCCGCATCCTGGATAAGAGCCTCGAAAAAGACCGTACGTTGCGCTGCCAAACCGCCACCGAATTGAAAACCGACCTCAGCCGCCTGAAGCGTGATCTGGAATCGAGCAAACGGCGCACGAAAGAAAAAACCGATTCGGATTCTGCCATTTCAAGACCGAGCGGAAAGTCCGTGGCCGTTTTGTACTTCGAAAATCTAAGCGGCGCCAAGGAAGACGAATACCTGCGCGACGGCATCACCGAGGACGTCATCACCGAACTCTCCAAAATTCGCGGACTCAACACATTTTCTCGCCCCACGATTCTCGCCTTCCGCGATAAGCCCGTCACTCCAGCGCAGATTGGCCAACAGCTGGGAGCCGCCTACGTGCTTACCGGCACGCTGCGCCGCTCTGGCGCCCGCTTGCGCATCAACGTGCAGCTCGTGGATACGCGCACCGATTTTCCGCTCTGGTCGGAGCGCTTTGACCGCGAGATGAAAGACGTTTTTGAAGTGCAGGACGAAATGGCGCGCAAAATCGCCGAGGCCTTGCGCATCACGCTTTCCCCGCAGGAGCTTGAGGCCCTGGCCATCAAGCCCACGGAAAACCTGCAGGCCTATGACCTCTATCTGCGCGGCAAGCGCTACGCGCGGCGTCAGACGCGCCAGGACCTCGAGTTCGCCCTGCAGATGTTCGAGAACGCCGTGGCGCTGGACAGCAGTTTCGCCCTGGCCTACGCCGCCTGCGCCAATGCGTGCGCGATGTTCTATTGCAACTACAGCCGCGAGCAAGTGTGGGTCGAGCGTGCGCGCGAAGCGAGCGGCAGAGCCGTGGCGCTGCGCTGGGATCTCTCCGAAGTCCAGGTCAGTCAGGCCTGGGTCCTTTACGCCGCCGAACTGCATGACGAAGCCGTGCGCATGGTCAAGAAAGCCATCGAACGCAAGCGTGATTGCGAGGGCGCGTACTACCTGCTCTGCCGCTCGCTTTTCGCCGCGGGACGTTATCAGGAAGTTGTCGACGTTGTGGAAGCCGCTATCGAAGCCAGCGGCGAAGACTACAACGTTTACGTCCCCATCCTGAACTCGCTCGGAGCCATGGGCAAAGAGGAAGCCAAGCGCAACATGTCGCAGCGCCGGATGGCGGCGCTGGAAAACCATTTGAAGCAAGTTCCCGAAGACGCGCGGGCACGCGTTCTGGTGGCTGGCGATTACGCCGATATGGGACGCGCGGAAGACGCCTTGCAACAACTCAACATGGCCCTCACCTTGCGCGCCAATGAACCTTCCATTCTCTACAACGCCGCGTGTACCTACTGCGGCCTACAACGAAAGGCCGAAGCTATGGAGGCCCTGCGCAAGGCGTGGGAATCGGGCTTTCGTGATTCAGTATGGGCGCGCCGCGACCCAGACCTCGCTGGTTTGCACGGAGATCCAGAGTTTGAGCGGCTGTACCCGGAAGCGCCGGTCTCTCCGGCGGCCTCAAATTCAAACTCCCGCTAGGCGAGACATTTCCGTCGATACTTTTCGACTCGCACATAGCGAATACCGCTGAGACACGTCAAGTTATGCGCGCGCGGCGCTCTTCGCAGCCGTGCTACACTCACCAATTCCGCTATGCGCATTCTGGACCGCTATATCGTCCGCGAAGTTTTCCGCCACGCACTCCTGGGCCTGATCGTCTTCACGTTCGTTTTGTTCGTGCCGCAAATGGTCCGCCTGATGGAATTGTTCGTCCGCCACACCGGCAACGGCAGCCAAATCCTTGAACTCTTCCTCTGCGTTTTCCCGGGCCTTTTCACCTTCACCGTGCCCATGGGCATCTTGATCGGCGTCTTGCTCGGCCTCGGCCGCATGTCCGCGGACAGCGAAATCATCGCCCTTACGGCACTGGGCATCGGCCGTCGTCGCATTCTTCTTCCCGTGGGCGTACTGGCGCTCACCGGCTTCGCGTTAACGCTAGTCTTTACGTTGTGGCTTGCACCCAAGGCGCTTCGCACCTTGCGGCAAATTGAAACGCAACTGCTCACCTCGCAAATTTCTTTTGTGGTTCAGCCGCGCGTATTTGACGAGCGCTTTCCCCACCTGGTGCTGTACGTCAACGACGTCTCCGCCAGCGGCATGCAATGGCACGGCGTCTTTCTCGCGGAAGCCAATGACGAAAAGGGCTCGCGCCTCACCATGGCCGAGGGCGCGGTAGTCGTCGCAGACCCCGCCGAGGGCACCCTTGAACTGCACATGCACGGCGGCACCACGCACGAATTCTTGCGCAGCGATCCCGACCATTACTCCGTCACCGCCTTCGGACAAAGCGACTTGCCCATCGAGATCAGCGGCTTCGATACTGGGCAAGAGCACCAACTGAGCAACCCGGAACGCGGCTGGCGCGAATTGTTATCCGACCGCGGCACGGGGTGGCGCGAAGCGCGCGTCGAACTGCACCGCCGGCTGGCCTTCCCGGTGGCCTGTTTTGTTTTTGCGCTGATCGCTGTGCCCATCGGCGCACAGCCTCGTCGCGGCGGACGTGCTGCCGGTTCGTTGATCGCCGTGGTGCTCATCGCCGCGTACTATCTTTTGTTTATCGTCGGAGCGGGAATGTCGCGTGGCGGCACCGTACCTCCGGCGGTGGGCATCTGGTTCGCCAACGTGCTGTTTGCTGTCGTAGGCATTTCCCTGCTGCCGCGCATGGAGCAATTTCGCGGAGAAAGCGCCTGGATGACGCGCTTCACCAGGTTTAGAACCTGGCTGAAAATTAGAAAGCGTCGCAAGGCTCTGGCGCGCGCTCGTGCCGCGGCGCGCAATTCCCCAGCGACGCGTGTTGTCCCTGAACCACTCCCGACCGCTGACGATGCAATCGCACAAGAATCGGAAGAGGTTGCCGGCAGCAGTTTCCCGCGCCTGATGGATATCTACCTGCTCCGGCGTTTTTTCTTCTACTTCGCTTTGTTGACCGGGGCCTTCGTTTTTCTTTTCGAGGCCTTTACGTTCTTTGAGTTGCTCGACGACATCGCTCGCCACCGCATTCCGTTCGTCGTAGTAATCGACTATTTCCGCTATCTCACGCCTTATCTGCTGTACAACCTGGGCCCGCTGGCGGCGCTGGTCGCTGTGCTGGTAACGCTCGGCGTGATGAGCAAGAACAACGAAATCGTAGCCATCAAAGCCAGCGGCGTCAGCCTGTACCGTTTGGCGGTGCCGCTGCTACTGGCCGGCGTTATGCTCGCGGCAGCGATGGTGGTCCTTGACGACGTGTACCTGCCTTACGCCAACCAGCGCCAGGACGCGCTGCGCAACCAGATCAAGGGCCGCCCGCCGCAAACCTATAAACGCCCGGAGCGCTGGATCTTTGGCGAATCCTCGAAGATTTATAACTACGACGTGTTCGAGCCTTCGCAAAATCTTTTTGGCGGCCTTACCGTCCTCGAGCTCGATCCCGTCACATTTCAGGTGCGCCGCCGCGTGTTCGCCTCTCGCGCGGAATGGTCCGCTTCCCAAAAAACGTGGATTCTGGAGGGCGGCTGGATCCGCGATTTCAGTGGCGGCACCATCACCAATTACGAGCAGTTCCGCGTGCGCGATCTTGCGGAACTCACCGAACCGCCGTCCTATTTCAACCGCGAGTTCCTGCAGGCGTTCCAAATGAGTTGGCGCGATTTGCGCAACTACATCATCGGCCTGCAGCAAGCGGGCTACGACGTCTCCGCGCTCACGGTGCAGTGGCACCGCAAACTAGCCTTCCCGCTGATCGCCCCCATCAGCATGCTGCTGGCGATCCCCTTCGCATTTTTCGTGGGCACCCGCGGTGCGGTAGGCGGCGTCGCCATCGGCGTGGCCATCGGCATCCTCTACTGGTCGCTAGCGGAATTGCTGCAAGCTATGGGCGGCATCGGCCAACTTCCCCCGCTTCTGGCGGGCTGGTCCCCAGACATCATTTTCTTCTTTCTGGGCCTCTACTTCTTTCTGAAGATGCCCACCTGACCGTGTAGGGGGGCGGGAGTTTCGCGAAAGGTTGTGATTCTAAAGGGACTTTAAGTTCCTTTGTTTTCACAACCTTTCGCAAGTGTTCATTCTGAACGGGTTACGCGCACTTTTTGTTACCTAGATGGTCACTAGGGAAGCACCCCGCAGCGACTAACCCTCTCTACTCGGATTTTGCCAACTCGGAACGCCAACCCGCCAATCGGGAGATTGGCGCTCCCAGGAAAACCCCTGCGCAGCACGCCACTCTTGGGGCACTGGGAGCCGTTGCAGTTCCGGCCCGAACGGCGGAAGCAAAGGCCTGTCAGGCAAAGCAACAGTTAGGCACCGTTAAACACTAGAGCAAGTGTATTGGTGTGCAAAGACGCGATCAAGGTTTCCGTGGGACAGATTTGGGGCAGTCCTGCAACTGTCCTTACCTGACCTTTTTGTTCGCCTGTTTTTCTATTCATTACAGTTTGAAGCGGCCTGGCGCGAGATGGGAACGCGAACGGGCGAGGGCTGACGTATTGATTGCAAACGCAGCCCTAGTCCTCTCGGTGGACCTCGCTGGCTACTTTGACTTTTTCTTGCCCTCGGCTCTTTCCTCGATGGCGGCTTGCGCGGCGGCCAGCCGAGCTACCGGAACGCGGAATGGCGAGCAGCTTACATAGGTTAAGCCCAGGCGGTGGCAGAACTTTACGCTCTCCGGGTCTCCGCCGTGTTCCCCGCAGATGCCCAGCTTGATATCAGGGCGGGTTTGTCGGCCCTTGGTCACCGCGATTTCCATTAGCTGGCCCACACCGGATTGGTCGATGGTAGCGAAGGGATTTTTCTTGACGATTTCCAGTTCCTGATAGGGTCCGAGGAAGGAGCCGGAATCGTCACGGCTCATGCCGAGTGCGGTCTGGGTCAGGTCGTTGGTGCCGAAGCTGAAGAACTCGGCAGTGTGGGCGATTTCGTCGGCGGTGAGGGCGCCGCGCGGCACTTCGATCATGGTGCCCACGAGGTAGTTAAGTTTTACGTTCTTCTCTTTCATGACCTCTTTGGCTATGCGATGTACTACTTCAACTTGAAGGTCCAGCTCGCGCTTGAATCCGACCAGCGGAATCATGATCTCTGGAAGAACCTTAACGCCGGACTTTTGCACTTCCGCAGCAGCTTCAAGTATTGCTCGAGATTGCATTTCGGAGATTTCTTCGTACACGATTCCGAGACGGCAGCCGCGGAAACCGAGCATCGGGTTAAACTCATGTAATTCTTTAACTCGCTGCCTAATCTTTTCGACCGGTACTCCCATCTTTTTCGCGAGGTCCTGCTGGGCCGCGCCTTCATGCGGAAGAAACTCGTGCAGCGGCGGATCGAGGAATCGAATGGTCGCCGGGCGTCCGGCGAGTTCTCTGAACATGCCGGCGAAATCCTCGCGCTGATACGGGAGGATCTTGGCGAGTGCGGCTACGCGATGTTCCTTGGTGTCGGCAAGAATCATCTCGCGCATGGCGTCGATGCGATCGCCTTCAAAGAACATGTGCTCGGTGCGGCAAAGTCCGATACCGTTGGCGCCGAAGGCCACGGCGTGAGCGGTCTGTTCCGGCGTATCGGCGTTGGTGCGCACGCTCATGCGAGTCGCTTTGGCGCACCAGTCCATGAGCTTCTGGAAGTTTTGATAGGTCTGGCTCTTCCCTGGTGCCAGCGACTTTTCGATGAGCACTTGAACGATTTCCGAGGCGGCTGTGGGAATCTGCCCGGCGTAGACCTCACCGGCGGTTCCGTTGATGGAGAGGAAGTCGCCTTCCTTGTAGGTGGAGCCGTCGACGGTCATCGTTTTGGCCGCGTAGTCGATTTGCAACGCCGCGGCGCCGCAGACGCAGACCTTGCCCATTTGACGGGCGACGAGCGCGGCGTGAGAGCTGACGCCACCTTTCGCCGTGAGAATACCTTCGGCGGCGATCATGCCGCGCAGATCCTCAGGTGAAGTCTCATTGCGGACGAGAAGAACTTTTTCGCCCTTCTCGGCGGCTTGCACGGCGCGGTCGGCGTTGAGGTACATGCGGCCGGAAGCGGCGCCGGGACCTGCGGGAAGGCCCTTAGCGATGACCTTTGCAGCAGCTACAGCTTTGCGATCGAAGATAGGTGCCAGGACCTGGTCCAGCTGGTCGGCAGGCACGCGGCGGATGGCGGTCTGCCAATCGATGAGTTTTTCTTTTTCCATTTCGATAGCGAAGCGGACGGCAGCGAGACCGGTGCGCTTGCCGCTGCGCGTTTGGAGCATGAATACTTTGTTGTCCTGAATCGTGAATTCAAAGTCCTGCACATCCTTAAAGTGTTTCTCGAGCTTCGTGCGGATGCCTTCGAGTTCCTTGAAGGCCTTTGGCATGTAGTTGTGGAGATTGGCGACCGGCTCGGGAGTGCGTACGCCGGCAACGACGTCTTCACCTTG
Organism: uncultured Acidobacteriota bacterium; assembly: GCA_963838265.1. Classification (GTDB taxonomy): domain Bacteria; phylum Acidobacteriota; class Terriglobia; order Acidiferrales; family UBA7541; genus Acidiferrum. The sequence goes on along the minus strand of CAWIQN010000007.1, from coordinate 313,352 downwards.
CGCGTTGATGAGGAACTCTCCGTAAAAAACTTTTTCGCCGGTGGCCGGGTCGCGCGTGAAGGCCACGCCTGAGCCGGATTTATCTCCGGTGTTGCCGTAGACCATGGCTTGCACGTTGACGGCAGTGCCCCACTCGGCGGGGATGTTGTACTTGCGGCGGTAGACGATGGCGCGGTCATTCATCCACGAACCGAACACGGCGCCGACGGCGCCCCAGAGTTGCTTCCAGGGATCTTGCGGGAAGTCCGAGCCGGTGCGTTGCTTGATTAGCTTCTTGAAGCGAACCACCATTTCCTGCAGGTCCGCAACGGTGAGCTTGGGATCGTCGATGTCGGCGTGGTAGCGCTCATGTTTGAGTTCATGGATGACCACCTCAAAGGGCTCGTGGTCTTCGTTGGGACGCTTCTGGACGTTCATGACCACGTCGCCATACATCTGAATGAAGCGGCGGTAGCAATCCCAGGCCAGGCGTTCGTTGTTGGTGGCGCGTGCGAAGGTGACCACGGTTTCGTCATTGAGGCCGAGGTTGAGGATGGTGTCCATCATGCCGGGCATGGAGTCGCGGGCCCCGGAGCGAACCGAGACCAGCAGGGGCATCTTGGCTTTCTCACCAAATTTGCTGCCCATGATTTTTTCTACTTTGGCGACGGCGGATTTGACTTGAGCGTCGAGATCCTTGGGGTAGGACTTTTTGTTGTCGTAGTAATGCGTGCAGACTTCGGTGGTGATGGTGAAGCCCGGGGGCACGGGGAGGCCGATGCGGGACATCTCCGCCAGGCCGGAGCCTTTGCCTCCCAGCAAAGCTTTCCAAGTTCCTTCGCCTTCTGCTTTACCTGCGCCAAAAGAATAGATCCACTTTTTCACGTTTTGCCTCGTTTGCGATTTGAACTGCTCAAAATTTGATCTGCTTAAATAGACGTTGCAAATAAAATGATCGGCTACAAAGGTCGGCACGCCGACAAGCGCGCACGGAGCGTACTTCATGCACAACTTTAAGTTTCACAACCGCCGTTCTTCCGCAGCGATCTCTGAAAAATCGGCCACGGTGGTGAACTCCTTCAAAACTTCAGAAAGCAGCGTGAGCCGATTGTTGCGCACGCGGATATCTTCAGCCATGACCATCACTTCCTCGAAGAACCGGTCGATGGCTTTCCGCAGCCCCGCGATGGTCTCCAGAGCCTCGGAGTACCGTCCGGCGATTTTGTCCGCTTGCACCTTCTTGGCGGCGTCGCGAACGGCGTGGTGCAGTTCCCTCTCGGCGTCATTCTCGAAAAGTTCCGGCGTCCCGGCTTCTCCGCCGCCGGAGAAATTCGCTTTTTCCAGAATCTTGCGGATGCGCTTGAAGGACACCGCGAGCGGCTCGAAGTTCTTCGACTTGCGAATGGCCTTCAGTGCCACGAGACGTTTGTGGGCGTCCACCAAATCATCGGCGCCGGCGCGGAAGACGGCGTTGACCTCATCGTAGGCGAAGCCTTCCCGCTCCTTGAATACAAACTTGGCGCGGTCCAGCAGAAAGTCTAAGACTTGCGTTTCTTGTTCCGGCGTCATGCTCTTCTTGGGCTTATGCGTAAGCAGTGCTTTCGCCGCCGCGCCGATGGCCAGAGAAAGCGAGAGCGGGAGCTTGCGCTCCAGGATGATTTTCACGACGCCCAAGGCCGCGCGCCGCAATGCGTAGGGATCACTCGAGCCGGTAGGAATCACGCCGACGGCGAAACAACCCACGATGGAATCGAGCTTGTCCGCAAGCGCCACGGTGCACCCCGTAAGGTTGCGCGGGATGGGATCTTCGAGGCCAACAGGGCGGTAGTGATCGTACACCGCGTCGCTGACTTCGTCGGGCTCACCTTGCGCCCGGGAATAGAGTCCGCCGACGATGCCCTGCAGCTCGGTGAGCTCGCGGACCATGTCGGTAGCCAGGTCGCACTTGGAAAGTTCGGCGGCGCGATCCGCATCGAGCACATGCGCTTGCGCGATGCCGCGATTGGACCAGTCTTCGGCCAGCCACCGAGCGATGGCGCGCACGCGCTCCACCTTGTCGAGGTAACTGCCCAGTCGGGACTCGTAGGTGACCTTGTCGAGCTTGGGCAAATAGTCGGCGAGCCGACATTTCTGATCTGCGTGCCAGAAGAACTGGGCATCGGCGAAGCGTGCGCGAAGCACCCGCTCGTGCCCAGCACGCACCACGCCCTTGCCGTCTTTCGCCAGGTTGATGACCGCCAGAAAGGTCGGCGCCAATTCCCCGCTGCGTTTTTCCAGTGCGAAATATTTTTGATGGTCGCGCATCACGGTGACCAGGATTTCGTCCGGCAGCGCCAGGAACGCCGGGTCAAAGTCGCCGGCGATCACGCTGGGGAATTCATTGAGGTAAGTGACCATGCGGCGCAAGTGCGCGTCTTCGTGAATCTTGAGCCCGCTCTTTTTGGCGTGCGCCGCCAACTCGGACTCAATCTTGGCAGCGCGCAGCGCCGGGCGCACAATCACGCCGTTGGCTTTCAGTTTCTTCTCGTAGTCGGTGAAGTCGCGCACCGCGATGTCGCTCGAACCGAGGAAGCGATGTCCGCGCGTCTTGGTTCCCGCAGCCACGCCACCGTAAGAAAATTTTAGCGGCTTGCGATCGAGTATCGCCACGATCCAGCGAATGGGGCGGATGAAGCGCGCGCCGTCAAGCCCGGTCCAGGTCATGGAGCGAGGCCAAGTGAGGTCGTGAATCACGCGCGGCAGAATTTCGTTCAGGATTTGTTCGGCGGTGCGGCCGCGCTTAATGTTTTTGGCGGCGAGGTATTCGCCCTTGGAAGTTTGGATGGTGAAGATGTCGCTGAGCGCCAGGCCTTGCTTCTCGGCAAAGCTTAGTGCGGCGCGTGTCGGCGCGCCGACAGCATCGTAAGCCACGGACTTGGGCGGCCCGGTGACTTCGCTCTCTACGTCCGCTTGCTTCGCTTGCAGCCCGCGCACCCAAGCCACCAGGCGACGTGGCGCACTGAAAGTTTCCACGGTAACGCCGTCAACGAAGTTCTCGGCCGTCAGCAACTTGACCAGGTTGGCCTTTAGCTCTTCTTTCGCCTTCGGCAGCATACCGGCGGGAATCTCTTCGCAGCCAATCTCGAAGAGCAGCTCGACGCGCTTCTCTGTAGCGGCTTTACCCGGGGCGGACTTCCCTACACTGGACTTGGGGATAGTCTTTTTTGCGGAGGCGCTCATGCCCGCACCTCTGCACGTACTTCGCGGCGCACGATCGGTCCGCCGATCTGTTCGAGGTAGTTCGCCGCCGTGCGGCAGGCCACGCCGCGCACTCGTGCCATCAGCGCGGCACGCTCGGTGGTGGAGATCACCCCGCGCGCGTCCATCAAATTAAAGAGGTGCGAGCACTTCAGGCAGTGATCATACGCGGCGAGCAACGGGTACCGTGAACGGTCGGCACCCTCCGCGGCCTTATAGCCCTCAAGCAACTCCTTGGCTTGCTTCTCGTGCAGCTCAAACTCGGTGCGCAGAGCCACGGCATCGCTGCGATCAAAACTGTATTCAGAGAACTGCTGCTCTTCCATGAGCCGAATGTCGCCGTAAGTTTTGTCCGCGGACCAGCGCATGTCGTAAACGCTTTCGACGCCCTGCAGGAACGAGCAGATGCGCTCGAGGCCGTAGGTCAGCTCCACGGAAATGGGATCCAGGTCGATGCCGCCGCTCTGCTGGAAATAGGTGAATTGGGTGATCTCGAGTCCATCGAGCAGGACTTGCCAGCCGATACCCCAGGCGCCGAGAGTGGGCGATTCCCAGTTGTCTTCTTCAAAGCGCACGTCGTGAATCTTCAAATCGATGCCGATGGCCTGCAAGCTTTGCAGATAAATTTCCTGCACGTCCACGGGCGACGGTTTAAGTATTACTTGAAATTGCGAATGCTTATAAAGACGGTTGGGATTTTCGCCGTAGCGGCCGTCGGCAGGGCGGCGACTCGGCTGCACGAAGGCCACGCGATACGGCTGCGGCCCAAGCACACGCAAAAAAGTTTCCGGGTGCATGGTGCCGGCGCCGACCTCAACGTCGTACGGTTGCTGGAGCACACATCCCTGCTTCACCCAAAAATGAGAAAGCTTAAGAATCAAATCCTGGAAGGTGAGTCCTTTGCTTTGCAGCTTGCTGTCAAGTTTTACTTGAGATTTCAAGTCGTCTCCAACATCCGCCGGGTTCCCAGCTTTTTCTCGGTGTGATGCTCAATCCAGTCCAGGCAAGCTTCACGTAATTCTTTAGCTTCGCGATTCGCGTGACCGAGATCCGCCAAGCGGTCGAGGCCCGTTCCCGCAAAGCGTTCCGCGAGTTGCCGTGCGCCGAAACTCAGGGCGCGCATTCCAGAGCTGCGATCATTCTCGCAAAATAGCCCTTCGCTCCACGCCGCGTAGAACGCGGGCTCGCTGCCAAACGGCTTGCCGCACTTCGCGCAACGATCAAAGCGCGGCAGCCAGCCACCGAGCCGCACGGTCCAGAACGCAAAGTAGCTGACCGGCAAGGTCCAGTCCGCCGTGCGCTCCACTTCCCTGGCGGTGAGCAGCATCAGCCGGAACATGGGCTCCGAAACTTCATGGTCCGGCAAGACCAGTTCGGAGATTTCGCTGACGATCGCCAGGCCGGTGCTGAGTTCGTAGTCGCTCTGCGACTTGTTCAGCGACTCGAGCAGCTCGCACTGCTGGATACGCACCAGCTCGCGCGTCTCTTTCTCAACGTACCAAAGCTGCACGTGGGACATGACGCTGAGCGTCGACCCGTAGCGATTTTTGACGCTGCGCGCGCCCGCCGCCACCCCGCGCATCCTGCCGGAGGCGCGCCCGAAGAAACTCACCAGCCGGTCTGCTTCGCCGAGCGGGAAGGTTCTAAGGATGATGGCTTCCGTTTCCCTGGCGGGCATGTGGGCAGTCGGCGCGCCGACGCAACCTTGGAACGCCACTGCGTGGGAAACGTTTACCCGCTGCCGTCCGGTTCGCCTGCAAAAAGCCGAATAAAATTTTTAACACACGCAGCGCCCGCACGCAATGTTTACCCGAACAAAATCGTTTCAGCGGAACGATTATTTTACGCGAGTAACCTCGGTCGCCACCATGAAACGCGCCGCGCCTTTGTAGAGGCCGCCTTCTGAGGCGGACGCATTTGTTGGCACCGCCAGGACACGAACAGGGCACGAGATCCCAGCCATAAGGAATGTTACGAGCGAAGATCTTTTCGGCGAAATCGCACCAAAGGCCCTGATTTCGCATCAATTCGCCGCGAAACATATTCTGTTAACCACGGTACCGCTCGACAGATTATTATCGGACACGCATTTGGCTTAGTTTCCCTTTCCCGGACAAGGCGACCGCCTCAGAAGGCGGCCGCTACAAAATCAACGGCGCGAGGCTGTACTTCCCAAGCTTTCGCCTTTTCGCTACTCTGCCAAAGACCTCTCAACGTGTTCATTCCCCTCAAAGACGAAACCCCCAGCCGCACCTTCCCTTTCATCAACATCTTGCTCATCCTGACGAATGTCGCGGTTTTCGTGTACCAGCTGACCCTGGGGCCGCGCGCGTACAAGGCCTTTGTCCTGGCGGACGCCACCATTCCGGCGCGGATCTCCGCCTTTGTCTCCGGACACGCCGGCTTTGAGACCGCATTCCTGCCACTGCTGACCAGCATGTTCCTGCACGGAGGCCTACTGCACATCGCCGGCAACATGCTGTTCCTGTGGATCTTTGGCGACAACGTTGAGGACTACTTCGGCCACTTGCCGTATCTGCTGTTTTACCTTTTCTGCGGCGTCGGCTCGGGGCTGCTGCACGTGGCCTTCAACTGGGGTTCGACGATCCCGGCGTTGGGCGCGAGCGGCGCCATTTCCGGCGTGATGGGCGCGTACCTGGTGCTCTTCCCCCGCGAGCGCATCCTGACGCTGGTGTTCATCTTTCTCGTGCCCATTCCCGCGGTGTTCATTCTGGTGTATTGGTTTGTGATTCAGTTCGCTGAGGCTGTCACCACGGTGGGCAGCTCGGCACTGCCGCAGAATGGCGGCGTCGCCGTGTGGGCGCACGTGGGCGGGTTCCTACTGGGGATGCTAATCACGGGCTTGGCGCGCAGCGCGGGTGGGAACAAGCGGTAGAGGTTGCCCGGTGCCACGATTTGGACATAGACTCTTACCTGTGTGGTAACGCAAAGCCATGTTTGAGCGATACACAGAACGAGCCCGCCGCGTCGTTTTCTTCGCGCGTTACGAGGCTAGCCAGTACGGCAGCGCCTACATCCAGACGGAACATCTGCTCCTCGGACTGTTGCGGGAAGATTATGCCACCGTGCGGAAGTGTCTTCCCGAGAGACTGCCCTTGCCGAAAATATTCGCGCCGAGATCGAGCGACGGATCACGATAGCAGAGCGTATCTCGACTTCGGTCGAGATGCCGCTTTCCGCTGAAAGCAAAAAGGTACTACCCCTCGCTGCGGGCGCGGCTGACCGTCTTAGACACCGCAGGGTCGACACAGAACACGTGCTGCTCGGCCTTTTGGAAGTGAACACGTCGATGGCCGCGCAGATTCTGGCCGATCGCGGTCTAGCGGCTCCCACGGTCCGAGAGCACCTCGCAAGAGCGCAAAGCCCGCAATTTCAGGCCGCTGCCCCACCGAGCTCGCTGCCGATGCTTAACGGATTTCTCGACGGGCTCAAATCGCTGGGCGCTGACGGTTTGACTTCCTTTTTTGCAATAAATGCTGAATTCATCGATGTGGCGGGGAAGCTATGGAATCGCGAAGAAATTTGGCGGAAGTTCGACGCGCTATTCGCGCCTTACGCCAAACGCAATGCCACATACACCATCGAATCGACTCTCGCTAATACCCAGGAAGTGCTTGTGGCCACCGTTCTATGGAAAAACGCGCTGCTGGCCAGTGAACAACGCGCATGGTTGCACCGCATGAGCATTGTCATGACTGCGAAGGGCGATGACTGGGAGATCGTGCTGATCCAAGCGACCTTGGTGCAGCCGTCCTAATCTGAGAGATTTTTCGCAACGCTGGCCGCGAGCCAATCGCCGACCTGAACCGTACTCTTGTCTCCACCGAGGTCGACCGTTACTAGATTTTCGTGGACGGCGGCTTTTACGGCGGCGCGCAGGGCTTGGGCTTCCGGGTGCCAACCCAGAAATTCGAGCATCATGGCGGACGCCAGGACCGAGCCTAGCGGGTTGGCAATGCCCTTTCCGGCGATGTTTGGGGCCGAGCCGTGGACCGGCTCGAAGAGCGAGGTGCGGCCGGGATGAATGTTGCCGGAGGGCGCCAGGCCCAGGCCGCCGGCGAGTTGCGCGCCCAGGTCGCTGATGATGTCGCCGAAAAGGTTGCAGGTGACGATCACATCGAACTGGCGCGGGTCGCGGACCATCTCCATGCTCAGCGTATCAATATATAGGTGGCGCGAATCGATGTCGGCGTACTCGGCGCGCACCTGCTTGAAGACGCGCTGCCACAAGTCGTGCGCGAAGGTCATGGCGTTGGATTTGTCGCTCATGCAGACGCGCTTTAACCCTTTCGCCCGCGCATACTCGAACGCATAACGAATGATGCGTTCCACGCCTTTGCGGGAGTTGACGTCTTCCTGAACGGCGATTTCGTCGGGCGTATCCTTTTTGAAGAAGCCGCCCACGCCGACGTACAGGCCTTCGGTGTTTTCGCGGAAGACCATCATGCGGATATCTTCTTCGCGGCGGTCGCGCAGGGGCGTGAGTTTCTGGTGGAAGAGCTCGACGGGGCGGGCGTTTACATAAAGGTCTAGTTTAAATCGCAGGCCGAGCAAAATATCCGCGGCGTGTTGATTGGACGGAACGCGCGGATCGCCAAGCGCGCCGAAGAGGATGGCGTCGAATTCATCGCGCAGCATTTCTACCGCGCCGGGCGGCAAGCTAATCTTTTCCTTTAGATATTTGTCGGCGCCCCAATCGAATTCCACAAATTCAATGTTGCGGCCAGCGCCACGCTTTGTCGGCGCGCAGACCGCTTTGATCACCTTCACGGCTTCCGGCGTGACTTCTTTGCCGATGCCGTCGCCGGGGATCACGGCGATGCGCGCAGCCGGCCCACCATCTCTCAACGGAATTGCCACCAAGAAAGCCCTCCCCCAAAAAACTCTCGCACTCGAAACGCTCACTGGTCATTCCGAGCGAAGCGAGGAATCTGCTTTTTCTTGCTTTCCGCTCGTTCGGTCGCGCCAGCGCCAACTCGGATCGAAGCAGTCGCCGCTAATACAAATGCTCCGAGCGCACCGTGAGCTTATCGATCAAATCGACGCGCGGCTCAAATCCCATGCCCGGACCCGTCGGCACGTGAATTACACCTTGGCGCGTAACCGTGACTTCCGGCTCGATAATATCTTCGACCCAGTAGCGCTTGCTGGCGGTCACATCGCCCGGCAAGCTGAAATTGGGCAGCGTGGACAACGCAATATTGTGCGCGCGACCGATGCCGCTTTCCAGCATGCCGCCACACCACACCGGGATGCCCGCCTGTTGCGCCAAGTCGTGAATGCTCTTGGCCACGCTGAAACCGCCCACGCGGCCCAGCTTGATATTGATAATTTTGCAGGCGTCGAAGTCGATGGCAGCTTTGGCTTGCTCTTCGGAATGAATGCACTCGTCCAGGCAGATGGGTGTGTCGAGCCTGCGCTGCAGTTCGATGTGGCTGAACAGATCGTCCCAACCCAGCGGCTGCTCGATCATCATCAGGTAAAATTCATCCAAACGTTTAAGGGTGCGCCAGTCCTCCAGGCGGTAAGCGGAGTTGGCATCAACCATTAGTTTAATTTGCGGGAATTCTTTACGCAGTGCTTTAACTTCTTCCAGATCGCGCCCCGGCTTAATTTTGATCTTGATGCGCTGATAGCCCGCAGCCAATTCGTTCTTGACGGCTTCAACCAGTTCTTCAACTGTTGCTTTAATGCCGACAGAGACACCGCAAGCGATGTGCTTCTGAATCCCTCCGATGAGTTGCGCGAGCGGCACATTTTTCTGCCGCGCTTCCGCCTCCCACACCGCGGCTTCAAGCGCTCCTTTAGCCATGTTGTGCCCGCGAACGTGTTCGAGCATGGGCCAAATGTCGGCGGCCGACACAAACTCTTTGCCCTTCACCATCGGCCACAAATACGTGGTAAGAATTTCCCGCGCGGTTTCCACCGTCTCCGGACTGTAGAACGGATTCTCTCCCGCGACGCATTCGCCCCAACCGATGGTGCCATCCAGGTTTACTTCCACTAGCAAAATGCGCCGCGCATGCGTCAAGCCCATGCTGGTCTCAAACGGCGCGACCAGTTGCATGTGGATTTCGCGAAGTTTAATTTCGTGGATGCGCATAGGCGTTTTCTAAGCCTCTCCGGGCCGGGCGGTCCGCTGTTCCTCGGACTTCACCAGTATGTAAGCCGGGTCTGGACCGGTTGCCACCGCGATGGCCACGAATCCCTCAGCGAATCGTTTACTAAACTCATCGCACAAGCGATCCTGCAACTCGCCTACACCCGATCTTTCCCCGCCAGCACCATAGGGGATCCGTTGCGGTACGGCGATCCGTACCCCGGCAGCCGCTTCCGTTGCGCTTTCCAGCTCACCGGAAGTCCGCCTGGTCGCAGCCACCACGCGAGGGTCATCCAAATGCCATTCCGCCAGCAGTCGATCCGTGCGTATTCCGCGGTGCAGCGGACTGCTGGTCACGCCATAAAGATTGGGCAGATATTTGCGGCAAATCGCCCCAAGCCGATTCAGGTTGAAGTGCGCGTTGCGAATCTCCAGCGGGTCGAAGGTCCATTCAATCAAGCCGATGCCTCGCTGTAGCGCCTCTTCGCGCTGAAACAATTTCAGTTTTCTGCCGACACCTTGATCGCGATACGCTTCTTGAACGCCCGCCATATGCGAATGCAAATAGGGCTGGCCATCGCGCACTCCCGCAACGGCCAGCAGGAAGCCGACGAGCGTTTCTCGGGCGAAGGCGCCGATAACCTGTCCGCCCGTGTGCGCGGCCACCACAAACGTCGTGGCCGGCGCGACTTCCAGCGGCTCTTCGCCCCAGATTTCGCGCTGCAGCGCCACGCAAGCGTGAAACTCTTCCAGTTCGTGGCAGCAGCGTACGATCACTGGCGCATTCATGGCATTGCGCCGCGGCGCTTCTCACGCTGCTTGGCAACATCCCAGAACTTTTCCATCGCGTCGCGCGGCACGCTGGTCAATTCCCTGCCGCCATCGCGGGCCATAGCTTCCATGGCGCGGAAACGGGATGAAAACTTTCCGTTGGCACGCTTGAGAGCGATTTCCGGATCGATCTTCAGAAAACGCGCCAGGTTTACCGCGGCGAAGAGCAGGTCGCCCATCTCCTCTTCCAGCCGTACACGGTTCTCTGACGCCAGCGCACCGGCCAGTTCGGCGCTCTCTTCGCGCACTTTTTCCAGCACGCCCTGCGCGCTATCCCAGTCGAACCCGATGCGCGAGGCCTTGCGCGTCAATTGAAAGCCTTCGAGCGTGGCGGGCAAGCCACGCGTCACGCCGTCGAGCAGCGACGCCGCTGGTTTTGCTGCACCACCGTCCGTAGCCGATGATCCGCCGGCCGAGCCAGTGGATGGCGCCCCGACCGATTGCGCCGCCGCGCGCCGCTCCTCGGCCTTTATGCGATCCCAATTGCGCAACACCTCCGCCGAATTCTTGGCGGTGCCATCGCCGAAAACGTGCGGATGCCGCCGAATCATCTTGTCGTGAATGGCGCGAATCACGTCCACCACATCGAATCGCCCATCCTCGCGCGCAATGTCGGCATGAAACAAAACTTGCAGCAGCAAATCACCCAGCTCATCGGCAAACTTTTTATCGTCGCCGGACTCCATCGCCTCGAGCACTTCGTACGCTTCTTCAATCAAGTACGTGCGCAATGACTCGTGGGTCTGCTCGCGGTCCCAAGGGCACCCCTTGGGCGCGCGCAGCCGCGCCTGCACCGCCGCCAACTTCTCAAACCATTCCGCCGTCCCTGCAGGTATCAGCCGCTTCGCGCCCGGACTTTTGGAAACGGTTCCGCGTAGCGTGCCAGACTTATTTTTTTTGCGTTTGGGTAGTTTCGCGCGGGTCGCAGGCATGGAGGTCCGGCGGCACAAACTTTTCCGTCGACGTTCCACTTTACGTTGCTCTCAACCAGTTTGACAAGTAGGTCCTGGGCGCAGGCTGCAGCCGATTTTCGACCGCCTCACCAGTCGGCATTTCGCCCATTGAGCGGTATACTCACTGCCGTCAGACGGTGCCCGGGCGTGACTGAGCGCGACACCGGAACACCGCCAGCGGGTGGACGAAAGGATGGTAATCACATGCAATCGTTACGGAATCTCTTGCAAGAAGCGCAAAAAAATGGCGTGGCCATCGGCCACTTCAATATTTCCGACCTGGTGCTGTTGAAAGCGGTGTTCGCCGGCGCGCAGGAATTGAAACTGCCGGTGATGGTTGGATTGTCCGAGGGCGAGCGTGAGTTTGTGGGCGTTCGTCAGATTGCGGCGCTGGTGCGAAGTTTACGCGAAGAATTCGACTACCCCATTTTTCTGAACGCCGACCATACGCATTCGCTCGCGAAGGGCGTCGAGGCGGCAAAGGCCGGATTCGACTCCATTGTGTTTGACCTTTCGGCTTTGCCTTTTGAAGAGAATATCCGGCAAACCAAGCAGGCCGTGGAAGCACTGAAGGCGATCAATCCTGCGATGCTGGTGGAGGGAGAAATCGGCGACATCGGCACCGGCTCTGAAATTCACGATCACGCTCCCGACCTGAAAAAGGGTCTTTCGACGCCAGCAGAAGCAAAGCAGTTTGTGGACGGCACCGGGGTGGACATCCTGGCTCCTGCAGTCGGCAATATGCACGGGATGCTGATGAGCATGGTTGAGGGCGAGACCAAAAAGCACCTGGATATCGAGAGAATCGCCGCGATCAAGAAAGCTGCCGGAGTCTTCATGACGCTTCACGGCGGCTCAGGCACCGATGACGGCGATCTGCACAAAGCCATCGCAGGCGGCATCAACATCGTTCACGTGAACACAGAACTTCGCGTCGCGTGGCGACACGGCTTGGAACAAGGCCTGGCCAAGCATCCGGAAGAAGTGGTGCCGTACAAGATTCTACCGCCCGCCGTGGACGCTGTTAAGGAAGTGGTTCTCTCACGGTTGCGAGTGTTCACCGGCGGACGGCATTTTGCTCAAGGAGTGTAGCGCCGGGAACCCGGCCATTGGCCACCGTTGGCGCGATTCGCGCCGAGTTATGCTACGACGCTTGAGCGTACGCGCATTCCTGGTGTTATGCGGTCTGCTGTGCGTGTGCACGCCCGCCATTCTGCGGTCGGCACCGCAGTCGGCAAGCCCGCCACAAGAGACCAAATCAAGTCCGCTCGACCAATACAAACCACGCGGATTTGTGAACGACTTTGCGGGAATTATCGATGCACAATCGCAGGCCAAGCTCGAAGCGCTAGGCAAGAAGCTGGATCAGGAGAAGAGTGCGCAGCTGGCGATCGTAACGGTCGAATCGCTCGATGGAATGCCCATTGAAGACTTCGCGACGCAATTGTTCAATCGCTGGGGCATCGGCGATAAGGAGACTAACCGTGGCGTTCTAATTCTTCTCTCGAAGGAAGACCACCAATACCGAATCGCAACAGGCTTGGGACTAGAATCAATCCTCACCGACGAAAAGTGCGCTGCTCTGGGAAAGGAGATGGTACCAATGCTACGAAAAGGCGAATACGGAGAGGCCCTTTTGCATTTGGCGAATCGCATCACGGACGTAATCCCGAATTAGGTAACTGGTGTCCAGGCTCAGGAGCGAACAACGACGGGAGATCTAGTTTCCTAACCGCCGGTCACCGCATTCTGCAAGTTACGCCTTCATTGCCAATTTTATCGGAGGCAGAGCGCACTTCGATGAGTCTGACGCCTTCTTGATCAATGCCAATACTGATGTCGCGGATCGTCAGCACCCAGTCTTCTTCAACGTCATGGAATCCGTGGGAATCTCGTGTAAATACTTCGAAGCTACCAAATCTTGCAGCGATCGCGGCGCATGTTGCTCGTCGCGCGTGTAGGTGGTGATTGCCTGACAAACCTCGGCAAAGCCCTCCCGCAGTACGGCGTCGTGTGCTCTCGCGAGGGACTTTCGGTAATTGCTGACGGCTAGAGAAACCACCCCGGAAGTAAGAATGCTTACTAGGAGAAGCGCGCGAAGCGTTCGGTACGAAGGTTGCGTCATTGCGGAGACCATGTTGACAAGGTTACGAGGGCGGCGGGAACTACAAATTCGGTCAACCCTTCAACCGACTCGATCCACCATGGCTTCTTGGTAGTAATAAGGGCCAATTCGTGCCCTTTTTCGTCGTTGTATCGCTCCAACACTTCGCAGAGAATGCCGCACGGGATCGGATATTCGCTGTTGGCGTCCAAACGTTCGGCCGTGAGTACGGGGACCTTTTCCCGGATAATGTGATGGCGGCCGTTAGCATCTACGAGTTCGCACTCCACCCATCCAGGCTGATCGGCGTCTACGAACCGGACGATCTGTACTATGTATTCGTACATGACAGCTCATCAGACTACGATAGCTGGTTTGCCGCAAGCTCTTTGATCGCGGGAAGAGCCTTACGTCGAAATCCGGTGATCGCCGACCGATGTCGCCCCAGCGCCAACAGAATCCCCCAGCCATGATAAACTTGAGTTCACTTAGAAAGCCGAGGAATGTCCCTTGTCCGACGATAAACACAACGAACCGAAGCAGGAAGAAGGTTTCCGCGTCATCGACCGCCGCCCGTTCACCAGCGAAGGCGAACTGCGCCCGGAAATCGTGGAGCAGGAAGTTCGCGAAGCCAAGCTAGAAGCGCAGCGTGAAGTGGCTAAGATGCCGTCGCCCGCCGCGTCAGGCCCGCAGGTTGTGCCGCCGCTGCCGCCTGCCGACGCTCCCAAGCCTTCGCCCGCATTTGAAAACCTGGTCCGCATGCTGGGCAGCAACGCGGCCATGGTCCTGGGCGGCTATACGGACCCACGTACCGGCCAGCCGATGATCGATCCAGAAGCCGCCCGCGAGCTCATTGACATGCTCGACGCGCTGCACGAAAAAACGGCCGGCAATCTTGCGCCCGAGGACGACAGCCTGCTGATCGACCTGCTGGGCAAGCTGAAGATGACCTATCTGGAGGTCAATCAAGCCCTGGCTAAGCAAGCGCAACAGGCCGCGCTCGGCAAAGCCAAAGCGCGTCCGTAAACCCTGGGAACGCCAATCTCCCGATTGGCGACTTGCCGGTGTGACGCCGAAACCCCGCCAATCGGGAGATTGGCGTTCCCAGGAAAACCGATGCCCGCCGCTCCCATCAAAATTACCGTGCTCGGCTCCGGCACCTCCATGGGCGTCCCCACGCTTGGCTGCCACTGCCGCGTTTGCAGTTCCAAAGACCCGCGCGACAATCGCCTCCGCCCTTCCCTGCTGCTCTCGCGTCACGGGCAAAACGTGGTCATCGACACCACGCCGGACTTTCGCCAGCAAGCCCTGCGCGCCGGCGTCGACCGGTTGGACGCCATCGTGCTCACGCACGGCCACGCCGACCACATCCTCGGCTTCGACGATATTCGCCCCTACAACCTGCGGCAAAAATCCGCGCTACCCGTCTACAGCAACGAAGAAACCTTCGAAACGCTGCGCCGCGCGTTCTCCTACGTTTTCGACAATAAACCGACGCTCAGCACCATTCCTAGCGTGCGGCTGAATGTGGTCAAGGAGCCTTTCGAGTTGCTTGGCATGCCATTCATCCCCGTGCCGCTCAGCGCACGGTCCGATGGAAGTGCTGGGCTTCCGCTTCGGCAATGCCGCATATCTCACCGATTTCAGCAGTATCAGCGCGTCTTCCATGGCGCTGCTCGAAAATCTCGACGAACTGATCATCGACGCCCTGCGCGACATGCCCCACCCCATGCATCAGACCGTCGAGCAAGCCCTGGCGCTGGTACAGAAACTAAATCCCAAGCGCGCCTGGTTCACGCACATCGCACATGATTTAAATCACGCGGAAACCAACGATCGCCTGCGCAAGATGGGTTTCCTGAATGTTCATCTAGCCTATGACGGCCTGGAACTCGAAGTTGCCGTGGAACGCCTCGCCACCTCGGCGCGACAAGGCGCCGCGCCGCCGGCCGTGGGCCTGGAAAATCCCGAACAACCCAAAGTAAAGGTATTTGAGTCAGCGAGCGCGTGGCATCAGGCTTACGCACACACCGGCCGCGGCAGCGTTCTGGCCATCGGCAATTACGACGGCATCCACCTGGGCCACCAGGCTATCCTCCGCGCCGACGTCGAGCGCGCTCACGAAACCGGCGCCGTAGCCACCGCTTTGACCTTCGATCCGCCTCCGCTAAAACTTTTGCGTCCGGAAGCCGCGCCGCTCCGCCTCTCCACGAATCAGCAGCGTATGGAGTGGTTTGGCGCCGTCGGCCTGGAAGCCGCGGTAGTCTTGCCTTTCACTATGGAACTTTCGCGACTCTCGCCAACGGATTTTGTCGAGCAAATCCTAGTGCGCGATCTGAGTTTGAAAACCGTTCTGGTGGGAGAAAATTTCCGCTTCGGCCATCGCCAGGCGGGCGACGTGCAACTCCTCCGCGAACTCGGCGCGCGCCACAATTTCGAAGTGGCCATCATTCCGCCGGTGATGTACCACGGCGAAATCGTCTCCAGCACCATCATCCGCAGGGAAATTTCTGAAGGCGACGTCTCGCACGCGGGACGGTTGCTTGGCCGCCCATTCGTACTCTCCGGCGAGGTCGTTAAAGGCACCGGCACAGGCACGCGCTTCACTTTCCCAACGCTAAATCTTGCGCCCGACCAGGAACTCCTGCCAGGACGCGGCGTATACATCACGCGAACCTACTTCTCCGGACTGCTGCGTAGCGTCCGCTCGGTCACCAACATAGGCATGCGCCCTACGTTCAATGGCACCGCCTTAACCGTCGAAACTCACCTGATCGATTTTGCGCCTGAAACCACACCAAAGCGCATCGAGGTGCGTTTCTGGAAGCGCCTTCGCCAAGAGAGAAAATTCGCCGACGCCGACGAGTTGCGCGCGCAAATCGCCAAGGATATCGACCAAGCCGCCCGCTTCTTCTCGCTGCTGCGTCGCATGCGCACGCACCAATCCATGGCCGCGGCAAGCCTGCCGTTAATGCCACAACCTTAGCCGCTCTGTTGTTTTGAATTTGTAGTGGACGCCTTCTGAGGCGGACGATTTTGCGTCGCGGGCGATAAACAGGCATCCGCCGCAGACCGCGGCCGCTACTACCAGACCCAGCACTATATGTTCCTAGGAATTACTTCGAGGCAGGCTCTCCGCTTTCAAACATTCCGCGCAATAGCCACCGACTTCCGTGCGCGAGATCGTAACCTTCATTCCAAAATCGCGCGCTATCTGTTCCTTCAGCTGCTCGTACAGCCGCGACTCAAACTCGCGCACCTTGCCACAACGCAAACACGCCACGTGAATATGGTCGCGCGGCCCATGACTCTCGTAGTAATGCCGGTCCCCGCGCAGATGCAGCAGGTCCAGCTCATCAATCAGGCCCTGTTTTTTCAGCAGATCAATGGTGCGGTAAACGGTAACGAGGTGCACGTCCGAATCAATTTTCCGCGCCCGCTCCAGTATCTGATCTACGTCCAGATGCTGCTCGGCGTCATCCATCACCTGCAAAATTACGCGCCGCTGCCGCGTCATGCGCAGCCCGCGCTCCGCAACCGTCTTCAGCAGCTTTCCAGTGGTTTCCGCAGTGTTGATGCGCTCGCCGGTGGACGCCCGGTGAGACGCCTGGCGTGATACTTGATGCGACTCGCGATGCGTTACGCTACCAGCCATGCTCGTCGCTCTCTCCAAGAAGCGCGGCGGCCTTCAGCTTCAGGAATGCGCCGCGATTCGCCGCAAAACGTCATGATACATAACAATGGCGAAGAGCACCAAAAGAAACACCAGCCCGACCTGCACGAAGCGCTCTTTGAAATTCATGCTCAGGTCGCGCCGCATCACCCCTTCGACGGCCAACAACAAAATATTCCCGCCGTCGAGAATAGGAATCGGCAATAAATTTAGAATACCCAGATTCACGCTAATCAGCGCCATCAGCGAAATCGTCGGCCCGGCGCCATGTTCCACAGCCTGCTTGGCAAGATGCGAAATCCCAACTGGACCCTGGAGCTGATTGATCGATACTTTTCCGCTAAACAAAAGTCCAACCGTTCCCGCAGTTTTTTCGATGATGAATCCGGTTCGTGAAATGCCGTCCTTCACGGCCTGCGCGACGGTCACCTTCTGGTACAGCGTGTCGTCCTTCGCCGCCACGCCCACCTGATACGTGGGCTCGCCGGAATCGTTAGTCTTCAGTAGGGGCGTAACGTTCGTATGGACCGTTTGTCCTTGACGCTCCACTTCCAGCGCCAGGCTTTTCCCTCCGGAATTGCGCACGCCATCGACAAATTGTCCCCAATAGCGAATCGGCTGCCCATCGATCGCCTTGATGACGTCGCCCTCTCGCAACCCTGCGCGATCCGCCGGGTAGCCCGCCGCCACTTCATCGAGCACCGCGGGTATCGGCGCGTCGCCCAGCGCCAGGGACGCCGCTGTAATATTCTTCACCGGAATGCTCACTGTCCGCGAAGCTCCGTTTTCTTGCACTTCCACGCGCAGCGGCTCGGAAAGGTTGGCATTATCAATGGCCTTAAAAGCTTCGTCCCAGGTGTTTACCGCTACCCCGTTGATCGCTCGCACCGTTTCGCCCACCCGCAGATCACTCTTCGGCGCGTCTTTATCCGACGATAGCGACACAATCTGCGCCGGCTGGTTGGCGTACGACGGATACGGCTCGCCGTTAATCAGAAAAAATCCGCTCAGCAGCAAAATCGGGAACAACAGGTTTACCGCCGGCCCGGCGAACGAAATCAACGCCCGTTGCCAGCGCGGCTTGCTCATCAACTCACCCGCCGCATCGCCGGTCTTCAGCAATTGATCGACGCCGCGAAACTCCGCAGCCTCGCGTGTCAGGGTGGCATCGGACTTCGGCTTGTCGCCGGTGTTCTTGGAGAACCACTCGCGGTCCGCGGAATCAATCTCGGAAGGGTCCTGCCCCGCCATGCGCACATATCCGCCAAAAGGCAGCGCGCTCACGCGGTAGTCGGTATCCCCGCGCTTCCAGCCAAATAGCCGCGGCCCAAATCCAATCGAGAATACGTCCACGCGCACCTTAAAGAGACGCGCCATGGCGAAATGTCCCCATTCGTGGACCAGAATCATCACGCCGAGAACCAGCCCAATTCCTACCACGTAATGAAGAAACGCCATCTTTTCCATTTCTCCTAAATCCGCAAGTACTCAAACCTTATTACGGGCGCCGCGTTCGGTCAGATTACGAAGCCGCAGCAGCCTTGGCCGCCAGCTTCGCCACTTCTTCCTTCGCCATCCGCCGCGCCTCGGAATCCGCCGCGATCACGTCATCCATGCTCGCAAATCTCGTTCGCGGTGTACGTCCCAAAACGCGCTCGATCACTTCCGGTATCCCCAAAAACGGCAACCGCCGCTCCAGAAACGCCGCCACCGCAATTTCATCGGCGGCATTCAAGGCGCACGGCAAAGCGCCGCCCTTCTTCATCGCCTCGCGCGCCAATCGCAAGCACGGAAAACGTCGCGTCGACACCTTTTCAAAATCCAGCCGCTTCAGCTTGGTCCAATCTAATGCTACTTGGTTCGATGCGACACGCTCAGGATAGGTTAACGCATACTGAATCGGCATGCGCATATCCGTTGGTCCAAGCTGTGCCAGAACTGAACCATCCACAAATTCCACCATGGAATGCACCGTGGACTGCGAATGCACCACCACGTCGATCTGCTCCGGGCGCATGCCAAAAAGCCACCGAGCTTCGATCACTTCGAAGCCTTTGTTCATCATCGTGGCGGAGTCGATGCTGATGCGATTCCCCATCCGCCAGTTCGGATGCGCCAGCGCTTGCTCCGGCGTCACGGACGCCAGCGATGCCAAAGGCGCTTTGCGAAACGGTCCACCGCTCGCTGTAAGTACTAACCGCCGTACTTCCCCACGTATTCCGCCGCGCAGGCATTGATGCACGGCATTGTGCTCACTATCCACAGGCAGCAACTCTTGTCCCGCGTGATTTGCCGCCGCCATGACCAATTCGCCCGCCGCTACCAAAACTTCTTTGTTCGACAGCGCTACGGTCTTCCCGAGCTTCACCGCCGCATATGTGGCCGCTAATCCCACCACGCCCACGGCCGCGGAAACCACTATATCCGCCTCAGCGTGCGTGCCGACCGCCAGCATACCCTCAGCGCCATGATGAATCGCGGGGAGCGGCGTCAGTCCCGAGTCGCGCAATCGAGCGGCCAGCGCGTCCGCCTTGGCGGAATCCGCCACGGAAACCACCTCCGGACGGTGCCGGGCAATTTGTCCTGCAAGCTCCTCGAGGTTTCCGCCAGCCGCCAGCGCCACAATCGCGAATCGCTCCGGCATGGACTCGACCACGGCCAAGGTCTGCCGCCCGATCGATCCCGTAGAACCCAATATGGCTAATTTTTTCACGAACGATTTATCTCGCTGAGCATTGGAGGCGCGGCACGATTTCCCGCCAGAGTCACGTTGTAGTCGAGCGTTGCCTACCCGCGCAATTGGGAAAAATACTGCCTACGGCCGAGGCGAATACGTCAACACCCAATAATACCAGACAACCGGAAACGCCAGTATCAACGCATCAATCCGGTCCAGCACCCCGCCGTGTCCGGGCAACATCGCGCCCGAATCCTTCACTCCAGCACTCCGTTTGTACGCCGACTCCAGCAAATCCCCCACTTGCCCCGCAACATTCCCCGCCACCGCCATCCCGATCAAATAAGCCAACGGCGTACGCAGCCAGCGCTGAAAAATCACCGCCACAACGATCGATGCCGCCAGTCCCGCCAGACTTCCCTCCCAGGTTTTCTTCGGTGAAAGATGCGGCGCCAGCGCATGCCGGCCAAATGCGCGCCCTGCAAAGTAAGCCGCCGTATCCCCCGCCCAGGTAATCACCAGCGCGAAGAGCAAAAGCCATGGCCCGAATTCGCCCCACCCATGCAACCGCACCGCATACGTCAGCGGAAACGCCACGAGCAGCAGACCGCTAGCGCTAATCCCCGCCGCGGGAAGCGTCTCCACCAGCGGCCGTCGTGTAAACATCACAATCACGGCGACGCCTAAAACAAAGAGCAAAAACGCATCTTCCGGCCGTGGAAAAAATCGCGACACCAACCACGCCAGCCCCGCCGGCACACTATATCCGCCAAAGTCTCCCGCCCGCACCACCGACGGCAGCCATTGCAAAAAAAGCAAAATCACCGCGCAAATAATCGTCCAGGCTCGGTGCCCCCGCCACCCAATCGCCTCGCCTAACGCAAAATATTCCAGCAGCGCCAACACCATGAATACGCCGGTGCCAATGGCCACCAGCATCGTCGAGCCATACAACACCAGTCCCACCACAAACGGTATCAACACCACCGCCGTAACCACGCGCTTCCAAGTCATCCGCCGCTGTCCTCGTGTCTTTCGCTCGCCATAAAGCGCATGACGCGCACTTCGATTCAGTCGTGCAAATACTATCGCACGCTAGCCCGCGTCTCTTGTAGATTATCGCCCCGTGGTGAATGGTGGTGATTCGGTCCCGACTATCCGCGCCGTGTTAGAACCACGTGCATGGCCTTCGCCGACGCAACGTGCTCGCTGCACTGGTAGCCAAGTTGCGCTGCATCAATCCCGGCGAACAGGTTCTCTCCTGAGCCCAGCAGCACGGGCGATATCGCCAGGTGCAGCTCATCGATCAGCCCCGCGCGCAGGTACTGCCGAATCGTCGCAACTCCACCGCCAAGCCGGACGTCTTTCCCATCCGCCGCTTCCGTCGCGCGCTTCAGCGCCGCGTGAATGCCATCCGCAACAAAATGAAACACCGTTCCGCCCTCCATGACGATCGACGCCCGAGCATGGTGCGTTAGCACGAACACGGGCACATGATACGGCGGGTTGTCGCCCCACCAGCCCTTCCAACTCTCGTCCGGCCAAGGCCCGCGCACCGGCCCGAACATGTTGCGCCCCAAAATCCAAGCTCCAATATTCGCAAAACCGCGCGCCGCAAAATCTTCATCGACGCCGGTGTTCCCCCCATCCTGGCCGTGCATTCGTTTAAACGTCTGCGTGTCAAAAAACCATCGATGCAACGCCATGCCCCCAACGCCCAGCGGATTCGCAAGATCCTGATTAGGCCCAGCTCCAAATCCATCAAGAGAAATGCTGAAGCTCCGCACCAGCAATTTACTCATGCGCGCCCCCCTTTGCCCGAGCAAGCCTTGCTGGTGTTCATGGCCAATCCTGCGCCGCATGATAAATGCGCGCGATTTCCACACGATCATTCGTCAGGCGATACACCGCAATATAAGGAAGCGACGGAAAGACCAGTTCCCGCGTACCTTCGATCCGCCCGCTGCGGCCTCGGCGTGGAAAAGTTTCTAGCTCGGCGATGCTTCGATAGATTCTCAGCATCACTTCTCTCGCAGCCCTTGGTTTATCTGTTTCAATTCGCTGCCCGATGCGCTCCAAATCCTCGGCCGCTTCCGGTGACCAGCGAATTTGCATTAGGAGGGAAACAGCCTATCGATGCGCGCGCCTACCTCTTCGTGCGAAACGTACTCGCCGCGGTCCAGCGACTCTAGACCACGATGGACCGCCTCGACAAACCGCGCCTCATGTTGGATGTAATATCCCAACACCTCTTGCGCCAAGGCCTTGGCATCGCGGCCCTTACTGCTAGCCAGCTTGCTGAGTTCCGCTTCCTGCTCGGGCGTAAGTTGTACTTCCATATTCGCGAGTCTAGGCAAGCCCCCGTCACGTGTCAATGGTTGCGTGTCAATGCCCTCAGATCATTCCTAGATTTGCTCACGATTCAATCTGTCGTTGCAAACATTCGGGACGCGACTCCGCCTAAACCCACTCCATGATATAAACTTTCCATCCCGTTCGTATCCACAATCACACACACCATCATGCCCCCAGTCATCCAAGTCTCCGGAGTCCGCAAAACTTACGGCGCAACGGTAGCCGTCGAAGAAGTGTCCTTCGACGTGCGCGACGGCGAAATCTTCGGCCTGATCGGTCCCAACGGCGCCGGCAAAACCACCACCATGGAGTGCATCGAGGGCCTCCGCACCCCCGACCGCGGCACCATCTCCGTTCTCGGCCTGGATCCCGTCCGCGACGTTTACAAACTGCAGGATCGCATCGGCGTGCAGCTCCAGCAAGCGCAGCTGCAAAAACGCATCAAAGTATGGGAGGCCGTCGACCTCTGGGCTTCGCTCTACCAGAAGAAAACCGTCGACGCCGGACGCCTGCTCGAGCACCTCGGCCTCACCGAGAAGCGCAACGCCTGGTTCATGAACCTTTCCGGAGGCCAGAAGCAGCGCCTGTTCATCGCCCTCGCGCTCATCAACGATCCCGAAGTTGTATTCCTGGACGAATTAACCACCGGCCTCGACCCGCAAGCCCGCCGCGCCATCTGGGAACTGGTGCGCGGCATTCGCGAACGCGGCAAAACCGTTTTTCTGACTACTCACCTTATGGAAGAGGCCGAGCGTCTGTGCGACCGCGTGGCCATCATCGAGCACGGCCGCATCATTGACATCGACACGCCTCTCAGCCTGGTAAAACGCCACTGTCCCGAACGCACCGTCGTTCTGGCCACCAATGACCCCAGCGCCGCGGAGCGCATTCGCGCGATTCCCGGCGTCCAGGAAGTCATCTGCAACGACGCGGAATTCACCATTCGCGGCCGCGGCGACGATCTCGTCACCGAGGTAATTCACTGTTTGTCCGAGAATCACATCCGCGTCACGGATTTCCGCACCGTTCTCCCTAATCTCGAGGACGTTTTTTTGAAGCTTACGGGTCGTTCCATTAGGGATTAGGGATTCGCGATTAGCAATCGGACATTAGGCGTGAAAACAGGCTGGAGGAATCGGCTCAACAGAATCGCATTAGCAGAATGGCAACAAAGTAGAAGGGCTAAAACGAACGGCTAAAAAATGATGCTTCGCGGACTCTTTAAACTAACCTGGATCGAAATCAAAATCTTCCTGCGCGAACCACTAGGCGCAATCGGCACGATCGTCATTCCAGTCATAGTTTTCCTCGTGCTCGGCCGCGCAATCGGCGGCAAACTCCCACAACCCGCGCTAGCCACCAACAACTTCATCCGCGTCGGCCTGCCGGTGCTGGCGTCCTTGCTGATCGCCGTCAGCTCGGTTCTATCGCTGGTCACGATCATTTCCATCTACCGCGAAGGCGGCATCCTCAAGCGCCTGCGCGCCACCCCGCTGCGACCGCAGACCATCCTCACCGCACACGTAATCGTCAAGCTACTGCTCACCGCAGCCACGCTAACCTTGCTGGTCCTCGCCGGCAAGCGCTACTACCCCGCCGGCGTCCACGTCCCATTCGTCTCCTTCACCATCGCCCTGCTCATCACCACCTGGAGCATCCTCTCCATCGGCTTCGTAATCGCCAGCATCGTGCCCACCGCTCGCTTCGCCCAACCCATCGGCGCCATCATCCTCTACCCCATGTTCGCGCTCTGTGGACTCTTCGTCCCCATCGCATCGCTTCCGCCGGCCCTCCACGCCCTAGCCCGCGTCCTCCCGCTAACCTACGCCGTCCGCCTACTACAAGGCATCTGGGACGGCGATGCCTGGTCCGCACACCTCGGCGACGTAGCCGCCCTGGCGCTGGTATTCGCCGTCTGCACCGCGCTCTCAGCCAAAGTTTTTCGCTGGGAGTAGCTGGATTGCTCCATGCCCGGTCAGCGCGACATCGATCGCGTTGATACGTCCCGGTTCACCACAAGGCGCCCGCCATCTCACATCGGATTAATTGATCGAGTCGCGTCCACCAATTCTTCCTTCGTCCCTTCCCGTTCGTCGGCCAAGGCGTTCATCAGGACGTAAGCAGGGGCCTTTCGGTACTCCTTATTATCGACATAGAATTGCGTCAATCGTTCGACATAAAACGCAAGTGGACGGGAGAAGTGAGGAGTAGCGCGGCGACAATTCGCCAAAGGATTGTCCTCTGGTCCATTCCACTTGTTTCCTCCGGAGAATTTAAGGTCGAATGTCCTGCACGCATCGCCTGCGCCACCGGCATAGCCTGCGACGTATCCGGCGACGAATAACTGCCTTTCCTGATCGGTCCACTTAATCCACTCACTCCCTTCACCAGGGAATGTTGCATAAGGTCTCTGAAGGGCTCCGCGGAGCGCGTGCGCTCGAATCGAAAGTCCAACCAGTATCGCGAGCGTCGCCGCGCACACGCTTATCCCCCGCCAAAATCTTGACGGGACGTGGTTCGCGTTAGAATCCGACATCGTGTTCATCTTTAATCCCTCACTCGCGCATCGAGTAGCTTGGTCGCTTCGAAGGCATCCTCGAAGATCACCTCGACGCCTATTTGAACAGCCCGTCTAGGGTTGAATGATCTCCAAACACTTGAGGCGTTCACGCTAGGAATTAGCGGTTGGTCCGCCAGTGCCCCAGGATCAAGCACGTCTCTTCGTCTTCCTCAATAAACCGTTTCATTCGTGGAAACGCCGCACGCAAAAGGCTCTCGACTTCCGCACTGCCGCAATTCCCAGTGCGCACCCAAATAATCTTTGGTGGCGCCCCGCTGACAATACTTCGCTCCTCGAAGTCCGAGTCCTTCGAGACAATCGTAAAGTCCGACGCCTTTGCGTATTCCCAAATCTCCCCATCGCTCGCGCTGCCCAATGCACACTCATGCACATGCGCGGAACCCGGGTAAAGGTCGCGCAGCACCTTTGACCAGTTGAGGAGAAAGGTTTTCGTCGAGGAGCAGCTTCACGCGTTCAATATTTCGAGCTTGCGCTCGCGGTCCGCGGCGAACGACAGGCAGGCAAGGATATCTTGCTCGGTCAGATAGGGGAATTCCGCCAAAATCTGTTGGTGGGTCATGCCGCTGGCCAGCGATTCCAGTACGTCATAAACCGTGATGCGCAATCCTCGAACACACGGCTTCCCGCTTCGTTTGCCAGGCTCAATCGTAATAATGCCAGCGTAATCCATAGGCCTCACTCTAAGGGAAGATTGCCCCCTGTGTAAATAGAAAGCGGGAAAGCCAGCAGTATAAACACACTCGCATTTGGGAACCCGGGGACGGGACGTTTCTTCTCGCTCGCGGCCATCCCCGGCGACCATACTATCGCACTGCGTCGACCATCTCCCATATCCGCGCCAAATGATGATCGTCGTGCTCCGCCACAAAATATAGATGATCCACCAGCCGCATCGGCGTCTTCAAACGCGGGTGCGGAATAGTTCGACCAATTAAGCCTTTGTCCACTTCTTCTACTCGCGTCAGTAGCCGTTCTCGGGCCGCGCGAAACTCCGCCAAAATCTCCTCCAGCCTTCGCAAGTTATGTCCCGCTTCATCCGTCTTCCGATTCCGCAAATCCGCTACGGTGAGCGAATCGCGTCCGGCCACGTAATCCTCTACGCGCGCCAGCCACAACTCCTCCAGGTCCGCCAAGTGCCCGGCATGCTCCTGCGCCGACCACGCGCTTCCCTCTTTCCGAGTCAGCACTTCGCGGTCCCGCCCATGCAGCACCTCTTCCAGTCGCGCCGGAGTCCCCCGCAGCCGCGCGCACAAATTCGGCCACACCTCCACGGGAAACGAAAATTCAAACCTCCGCTCAAACCACTTCGGTATCTCACTCATATGCAATGTCCCAGTTTATCCCTACCGATTCCCAATTTGGGAAAAATCTCTTGCAAGATATGTCTTGACAAGATAACTGCTGACTTGATATAGTAAGGAGGTATAGAAGCGCGCCTCGATGGCCGGACATCCCACTCAACAAAACCTAGTTAGTTAATAGTAACGGTCAGTGCGCTATAACTCGTGCAGAATGAACACTTGCGTAACTGCGGAGTCTAAAGGACTTAAAGTTCCTTAGAATGAACACTTACAAAAAACTCTAGGGGGTACCCTCAGCCGAAAAACTCTGGAATGGCCCCAAAAACGAGCCGTTTTCTGCTCGGGAATCAGATGTAACGCAGCGCTAAACTTACTCGCCGGCCACGCGCGCGGGCTTGGGCTCCGCCGACCCGCCCTCCCGGATGCCGCCATACCGCCGCTCCCGCTTCTGGAACTCCACTAGCGCCTCCAGCAGCCGCGTGCGGTTAAAATCCGGCCACAGCGTCTCGGTAACCAGGATTTCGGCATAAGCAATCTGCCACAGCAAAAAGTTACTGACGCGCATCTCCCCACTGGTACGAATCAGCAGGTCCGGATCGGGCAAGCCATCCGTATACAAATGCCGCGAAAGCTCCTCTTCGGTGACGACCCGTGCGGCGCTGGCCGCCAGTGACTTGCGCTCCGCCGCCAGGATGGCATTCACGGCGTCGACGATCTCCGCTCGGCCGCCATAGTTCAGCGCTACGCACAAAACCATGCCCTGATTCCCCGCCGTCTTCTCCATGGAGTCGCGCACGTCGTTCTGCACGCCCGGAGGTAGCTCGTCGAGCCGTCCCAGGAAGCGCATGCGAATGTTATTTTTCTGAATCAGCGGCATCTCCTGCCGCAGATATTCGCGCAAGAGTTGCATCAGGAAATCGATCTCCGCTTTCGGGCGGCGCCAGTTCTCCACGGAAAAGGCATACAGCGTCAGCGCCTCCAGGTGCAGACGCGCGCACGTCTCGATCGTCGTTCGCGCCGTTTGCGTTCCCGCGCGGTGCCCGGCGATGCGCGGCAGATGCCGCTTCTGCGCCCAGCGCCCGTTGCCATCCATGATCACCGCCAGATGCCGCGGCAGGCGCTGCAAATCGAGCACCTCAAGCAGCCGCGACTCTTCCGGCGTCACCGGACCCAGCGATGCCAGCGCGGGTACCTCCAGCGTTTTGTGAGATTGCGTCGCCAAGGTCGCTTTCCAGCCATTCTCCTTTATGCCGCAAAGTTAACACACGCCTCACCGCGCGCGCAATCCCATGTTCTCTTCCCTGCAACATGCCGCGTAGTTCCTGGGAACGCCAACGCCTCTCCATCCCGCGCGTTTCGCGGGATGAATCTCCCGATTGGCGGGTTTGCCGTGTGTCTGTGAGCATCAATAATGGGAAGGATCGTGCAGCTGTCGCCCTGCGTCTGATGCCCTGAAGGGTCGCTACACGGCGTTGCACAAAGGCACCGCGCCAATCGGGAGATTGGCGTTCCCAGGAAAATCCATCAGGCAAGCAATCTTCAGCCAACTGGCGGGCTGGAGACGAAGATCGAGGTATACACCAGCACCAGCGTCAGCACGATCATCGCAATGGCCGTCACCCACGCCACGATATTGAAAGTCAAAGTGTTCACATGCTCGCCCATCAAATCCCGGCGATTCACCAGCAGCAAAATAAAAATCACCACCACCGGCAACCAGATGCCATTGCCAACCTGCGAAAAAATCAAAATCTTCCACAGTGGAACGTTGGGAATCAAAATAATGCCGGCGCCCACGCCAATGAGCACGGTATACAGACCATAGAAAATACGCGCTTCGCTGAATTTGTGATCGATGCCCGCCTCAAATCCCAGCCCTTCGCAAATCACGTGCGCCGTGGAAAGCGGCAGAATCGTAGCCGCAAAGAGCGAAGCGTTCAGCAAGCCGAACGCGAAACACAGCCCAGCCCACTTGCCCGCGAGAGGTATCAGCGCCTTGGCCGCTTCGGAAGCATCCGTAATATTAATCTTCCCCGTAGCATGCAGCGTGGCCGCGGTACAAACAATGATGAAGAACACGATCACCATGCAGCTGATGCTGCCCACCAGTACGTCCGCGCGCGCCTGCCGGTACTGCCGCGGACCAACCTTTTTTTCCACAAATCCCGCCTGCAGATAGAAAAATTGCCAAGGTGCAATGGTGGTGCCCACCAGCGCCGTAAGCGTGAGTAAATATCCTGACTCAAAATGTAAATTGGGAATCACCACGCCCTTGGCGGCAAGAATCCAGTCCGGCTTGGCCAGAATCGCCGAAATCACATAGGTCAGGTAAAAGAGACAAGCCACCAGAAAAATAATCTCCACCTGCTTATACGTTCCGCGCATCACCAGCGCCCAAACCAGAATCGCCGCCAGCGGCACAGCAATGTATTTGCTAACGCCAAAGATCTGCATCGAGGCCGCCACGCCTGCAAATTCCGCCACCACGTTGGCGAGGTCCACAAAAAATCCTGTAAACATCACAAAAAATGTCGAACGGAACCCAAACTCTTCGCGGATCAAATCCGACAGGCCCTTGCCGGTGATCACTCCCATGCGCGCGCACATCTCTTCCGTGACGTACAGCGCGATGGTCATGGGAATCAGCGACCACAACAGCGCATAGCCATATTGCGCGCCGGCCTGCGTATAGGTGGAAATTCCGCCAGCATCGTTGTCCACGTTGGAGGTAATCAGTCCTGGACCCACCACCGCGAGCAGCAGCGTCAGCCGCCGTCGCAAGCCGCGGATGTTCTTCAGCAGATCGTTACCCCTGCCTTGAACACTCTCGTACCTCGCCGCAATGGCTCGCCAGTTCATGCCGTCTGCAAAACCCCTTCGTCCAACAAAAATGTTTGTTTATTTAACGCGTCGTCGCTGTCTAACGCGCCGCTACTTTTTCACCAGCCGCGAAACCACGTCATCCACGGTGATCGTCCCGATTGGACGATTCTCGTCGTCAATGATCGTCAGCATGCGCAAGTTGTACTTGTCGAACAACTCGAAGACCTCTTCATCGTCTGCCGTTGGATTCAAACTCAACAATGGTTCGGTCTTGAGCTGCTTCATCGCTTGTTCCGGCGTGGCCAGCAGCAAGCGCGCAATCGTCACCGTGCCGCAATATTGCGCAGCATTGTCGAGCAGCACGATAGTGTCCAGTTGGTCCAGGTTCAAATCCTGTCCACGCAGAAAGGTCAGCACTTCATCGCGCGTCGAATTCTCGCTCACGTAAACAAACTCGGTGTTCATCATGCTGCCCGCGGTCGAGGGCTCGAAGGCCATCAGTTCGCGCACTTCGTCGGCTTCCTGCCCCGGCATTTCGTCGAGCAGTTCTTCGGACGTTTCCTTTGGCAAATCCGCCAGCAAATCGGCCGCCGCATCCGGCGCCATCTCTTCCAGAATATCCGCCGCTTTGCCAGGTTCCAGTTTTTCCACGATTTGCGTGGTCAGCCGTTCGTCAAGTTCGGCCAATACGGCCGCCGCGGTCTCTTCGTCGAGCGAAGCGATAATTCCCTGCCGCTCTGCCGCCGAAAGGTATTCCATCAATTCGGCCAGGTCCGCGGGATGTAGATTCTCCAGCTTTTCATGCGTGATGCGCAGCTTCACGCGACGCAGCGGATCGGGCTCGATCAAATTCACAAATTCCCAGCGAATGGTGCTGTGCGGCAGCCCGCGCTGCAGTTTGCGAATCATCGCAGGTGAAACCACGCCTTGCAGCAATCGCCGCACCGCTCCCGGCAAGCCCACGTCCACCTGGGTAACGCGCAATTCCATACTCCCGTTGTTGCGCAGCTCGGAAAGGTCCACGTCGTTGACGCGCACCACTTTGCGCCCGCTGGTGTCGATGATCTGCTGATCCATCAAGTCCTTGCGCACCGCCAGCCAGCCTTCGTTCGGCCGGTACGCTTCGAGCGCGCGTTCGCTGACGTTAAGCTTCATGGTGCCGGGTTCTACGGAAGCCACCTGATCGTGCTTGGCTATCAGCGGCTGAAAACGCCCCCGCGACAATAAGTAGTGCGAAAGCCGGTTGGATTGCTCCGCGGGTTCGATAAAGAATTCGCGCACGCGCCCAACAAAGTGGCCGTCCACATCGTAGGCCGCCGAGCCCATTAGTTCCGTGGCGTACAGTTCCATGGCGCACTCCTTTCCGGCGCTGGTGAAAGCGCCTGCGATCCTTTGCGTTGCGGCGGAACGGAAATGGCCGCAAGACTTGGGATTTCGTCTTGCGCATCTCCACAAAACAAAAAACCCGCCGCCATAACTTTCGGCTGCGGGTAAGCACCACAAACAGATGGACTTACCTCTAGCCGGTGGCGAACCCGATCCACCCTACGGACTGCGCCAGCACAAAGGCGCGACGCGCATTGCGAGATTGCGGTTGCGCATTTCGCGGCATCAAGGTTCTCACCCAGGCATCCGCCATGGGTTTCACCAGGCTTGCTCCGCCGAAAAATGCGCCTCTAGGCCCAGGTTCGTGTTCGCTTGTTGCAATCATGGAGAAAAAAATTACTCCGCCGTCAGTGATAAGCCCAGTGCCAACTAAAGTCAAGAAAAGAATGCTCATAATCGGCGTGCAAAGCGTTTTTTTTTCGCTCAAAGCTTACGAAACACCGGGGTTCGTCACTTGCGAACAGTTTTCGCCGCAGCAAACAGCATGTTGCGCGGCTCTTCACCACGGCGGCGGCATTCGTCGACGTAGACCGCCAGATAACTCTTTGTGATGTAGTCCTTCTTCGTGTATCCCAACTCTTGCGCCGCGCGATCAATAGCCTCGCCCGGTCCTTCCAGCTCCAGAAAGGTGCCGACGGGGGTTTCGTCGAGCTCGATCAAAAGGTCCTTCGCCCACGCGTGGCCCTTGCCCAGCTTGTAGGTGGTGCGATATTTTTCGTAGCGAAACCAGCCGTCCAGACTGAGAGCCTCAAATATTTTCGTCAACGTGCCGCCGTCGCTGATCTCCAGCTCAATCTCTTCCCGCACCTTGTACTTGCTGGCCGGTCGGCCGGCCGCCGACACTTCGTCTTCCCCAGTCGGCCGTTTGAAAGTAACCAGCACGCGCTGCTTCCAGGCCAACGGCTTCCCCTTTGCCGGCGCTTTCTTACTTTTCGGCTCGGCCGTCTCG
This sequence comes from uncultured Acidobacteriota bacterium, assembly GCA_963838265.1. Taxonomy (GTDB): domain Bacteria; phylum Acidobacteriota; class Terriglobia; order Acidiferrales; family UBA7541; genus Acidiferrum. The sequence goes on along the minus strand of CAWIQN010000007.1, from coordinate 282,382 downwards.
GTACGAATGCGTAGCAACTGGCCACGCTTGGCGAGCGAGCCGTCGGTAGTGTCGAAAATGACGTTTAGCTCGTGCACACGAAGCGAACCGGTGACGAGCGGTTTAGCCTTGAGCCGCCCCAGCGCGCGCTGCAACGCCTTTTCATCCGTAACCGGCAGTTTAATTTCGATCTCTTGCGCCACGGTATCTCCCTGTCTTCCAGCAAGGTTCAGTCGATGTTCCGTCGATGTTACGTCGATGTTACGCCCGACGTTCCTGGGCCGGCGGCTTTGCCCCGCCCGCGACTTCCGTTAGTATAACGAACGCGCGCATTTCGCTCTGCGTCGCGGCCACCCGGCGGCAAAGAAGACTTCAGGAACAGGGACGGGGCCGCAGCGCCCCAACCAAATTTCATGACCAATCACGACGCCAAACTCGCCGCACGACAAACTCTATTGCCGACAGACGCCCAGAATCCCCGCCCACCTACCGCCCAACGCAAGCCCGTTGACCACGTGATTCACGGCGACTCGCGCATCGACAACTATGCCTGGTTGCGCGACAAAAGCGACCCGGCGGTTCTCGCATATCTGCACGACGAGAATGCTTATACCGACGCGGTGCTGCGGTCCACGGAAAAACTTCAGGAAGATTTGTATCAAGAAATGCTGGGAAGAATTTTGCAGACCGATCTTTCGGTGCCGTATCGTCTGCGCGGTTATGACTACTTCACGCGCACGGAGGAAGGCAAGCAGTATCCCTTACATGCGAGAAAGGAGGTAAAGGATGCCGCGCCCGAAGAAATTTTGTTGAATCTGAATGCTCTCGCTGAGGGCCACTCCTTCCTCGGATTAGGTTCGTTCGACGTAAGCGACGACAACCATTTGCTAGCCTACTCGCTCGATGTTACGGGGTTTCGGCAATACACATTGCAGATCAAGAGCCTGCGCACCGGCGAAACTCTGCCGGACCGCATCGAACGCGTCACGAGCACCGCGTGGGCTGCGGATAACCACACACTTTTCTATACCGTGGAAGATGAAACCACCAAGCGCTCGCACCGCTTGTACCGCCATTTGGTGGCGGCCGGCGAACCCGACGTTCTTCTCTACGAAGAAAAAGACGAGCGCTTCCGCATCGAAATCGAACGTACGCGCAGCGGCGCCTTCCTGATTTTGACGAGCGCCAGCCATACCACCAGCGAAGCGCGCTTTCTTGCGGGGGACGATCCCTTCGGAATTTTCCGGCTGATCGCGCCGCGCGAGGACGATCACGAGTACTACGCGGATCATCACCCCGCCGGATCGCACGATCCACGCGGCGGCGTGTTTTACATCCGCACCAATTCTGGCGGCCGCACATTTCGGCTAATGGAAGCAGCTGTGGAAAATCCGTCTCGCGAAAACTGGCGCGAATCGATTCCCAACCGGCCCGGAGTGATGATTGCAGCGGTAGATGTATTTGCCACGCATCTGGCGCTGCTGGAACGCGAACACGGCTTGCCGCATCTGCGCATCATCAACTTGCCCGCGGCGGACTTGCTCAAGGATTCGTACCGGCTGGAATTTTCCGAGCCCGCTTATAACGCCGCGTGTGGCGCAAACCCGGAATTTCACACTGGACATTTGCGCTTCACTTACGAGTCGTTCGTCACGCCGCGATCGGTTTTCGATTTTGATCTGAGCACTCGCGAGCGCAGTTTGCGCAAACAGCAGCCGGTGCTCGGTGGCTACGATCCCTCTAAATACGCCAGCGAACGCATCCACGCTACCGCCGAAGATGGTACGCAAATTCCGATTTCGCTTGTATATCGCCGCGGCAATCGCGACCGCTCGGCGCCACTGTTGCTCTACGGATACGGCAGTTATGGCATCTCCATGCCCATCGGCTTCAATTCTAATCGGTTGAGCCTGCTGGAGCGCGGCGTGACCTTCGCGGTCGCGCACATTCGCGGCGGCGGCGAACTCGGCAAGCCCTGGCACGACGCTGGGCGCATGCGCAAAAAACGCAATACGTTTACGGATTTTATCGCCGCGGCGGAATTTTTGATTGCGGAAGGTTTTACCTCGCAGCAGCAACTCATCATCGAAGGCGGCAGCGCCGGCGGATTGCTCATGGGAGCGGTGGCGAATATGCGGCCGGATCTTTTTCGCGTGGTGATCAGTCATGTGCCATTCGTGGATGTGCTGAATACCATGCTGGACGCTTCGCTTCCGCTGACCGTGGGCGAGTATGAAGAATGGGGCAATCCGCAAATCGCGGATGATTATTTTTATATGAAAGGCTATTGCCCGTACACGAATCTAGCCGCGCGCGATTATCCGACGATGCTACTGAAGACTGGACTGAATGACAGTCAGGTGATGTATTGGGAGCCCGCGAAATATGTGGCGAAGCTTCGTACACTGAAAACCGATACGAACCTCTTGCTGCTGAAAACCAATATGGGCGCGGGGCATGGTGGAGCTTCCGGGCGATATGATTTTTTGCGGGAGATTGCGTTGGATTACGCGTTTTTATTAACGCAATTGGGGATCGCATCGTGACCTGGCGGTCTACGATGGCGATGATGGGGATTGCAACACAGAGTTCACAGCGGTCGCAGAGTTCAGAAGAGGCGCGGAGAAAAGCTTCATGATTGAAGCCACTACACCGCTGATGCAGCAGTATCAAGGCGTGAAGGCGCGGTATCCGCACGCGCTGCTGCTTTTTCGGTTGGGCGATTTTTACGAGCTTTTTTATGAAGATGCGATTATCGCGGCGCGTGAACTGCAAATCACGCTGACCTCGCGGAACCGGGAAAAAGGCCAGCCTATTCCGATGTGCGGCGTGCCGTATCACGCGGCGGAAGTTTACATTGCGCGTTTAATTCGCGCGGGCTTCAAGATTGCCATTTGCGACCAAATGGAGCAGCCGGGGCCCGGCAAGAAACTCGTGCGCCGCGAGGTGGTTCGCGTGATTACGCCGGGCACGGCTACCGACGTCGCGGTGCTGGATATCAAAGAAAATAATTTTCTCGCGGCGGTGGCCAAGCATCCGTCGGGCTCGCCCGTGGGACTAGCGTATGTGGATCTTTCTACCGGCGAGTTTCAAGCCACGGAATTTGTGGGGCCGGACGCGGTGGAGTCCATGCGCGACGAGTTGCAGTTACTGCGTCCGCGCGAGACGTTGCTGCCACGGCCGCAACAGTTGTTTGACACTGCAAAAACTTCGTTGCTGGAAGGCTCGGGCGGCGTGGAATCGCGTCTCGATGAATGGATTTTTCAGTATGACTATGCCGAACGCCTGCTGCGCGAGCAATTTGGCGTGGCCGAGCTGACTGGTTTCGGGCTCGACGGCCACGCGCAGGCGTTGTGCGCCGCAGGAGCGGTGGTGCACTATCTGCGCGAGAATTCCGCGCATGGCAATGACGCGCCGAAAGTGGATGCGCTGCGGCATCTTGACCGCGTGCGTTATTACGAACAGCACGATGCGCTGATTCTCGATCCTGTTTCGGTGCGCAATCTGGAAATTGTCGCGCCAATTTTTACTGAGGAAGCCGGCCGGAGCGGCCCCACGACGTTTATTGCGGCCATGGACGTGACCGTCACGGGCATGGGCGCGCGGCTGCTGCGGGCTTGGATTTTGCGGCCACTGATCGATCACGACGCCATCGAAGGGCGGCTGGGCGCGGTCGCGCATCTGCTGCAGCAAACCGTGGTGCGCGGCGAGATTCGCAAGGAGTTGAAAGGCATCCTCGATCTGGAGCGCCTGACCAGCCGCATTACTCTGGGACTGGCTGGCCCGCGCGAACTGGTGGCGCTGCGCAAATCGTTGACGCAACTTCCGGTGCTGAAGAATTTTCTAACGCCGCCTCCGCTGGGCGGCAGCGACCTGCTGCGCTTTCTGCACAACGAACTGGACGACCTCGGCGACATTCGCGAGCGGCTGGAACGCGCCATTTCCGACGAGCCTCCCGCGGTAGCTACCGATCCTGGCATTATCCGCAACGGATTCAGTAGCGAACTGGACGAGCTGCGCGATTTAAGTCAGCACAGCAAACAGATTATTGCCGCGATGGAAGACCGCGAGCGCAAACGCACTGGCATCGCGTCGCTGAAAATTCGCTTCAACCACATTTTTGGCTACTACATTGAAATTTCCAAAAGCAATCTGCACCTGGCGCCTGCGGATTACGAACGCAAGCAGACGCTGGTCAACGCCGAACGGTTTACGTCCGCGGAGCTGAAGGAATACGAACGCAAGATTCTCGCCGCCGATGAACGCATCTGCGAAATCGAGACGCAGCTATTTGTGGAGATTCGCTCGGACATTGCTGGTAAGGCGTTGCGCTTACGTCGTACCGCCGGTGCCGTGGCGCAACTAGACGTGCTTACTTCCTTCGCAAAACTGGCCGCCGATCGCGGCTACACGCGGCCGGAATTTACTGGCACCGGCGAGCTGCTGATTATTGGCGGGCGGCATCCGGTGATTGAAGAGTTGCTGCGGCAAAAGGGCGAGCGCTTCGTTCCCAACGATTTATTTTTTGAGCCGGGACGCCAGCAGTTGCTGTTGATCACCGGGCCGAACATGGGGGGCAAGTCCACGTATTTGCGACAGAGCGCGTTGATCGTGATTCTCGCGCAGATTGGGTCGTACGTTCCGGCGCGGCAAGCAAAATTGCCGATTACGGATCGTATTTTCACGCGCATCGGCGCGAGTGATAATTTGGCGCGTGGCCGCTCGACATTTTTAGTGGAGATGAGTGAGGTCGCGGCGATTTTGCATCATGCTACGCCGTCGAGTTTGGTGCTGCTTGATGAAGTGGGGCGCGGGACGGCGACGTTTGATGGCCTTTCGATCGCGTGGGCGGTGGTGGAGCATCTGCAAAAACATACGCGTGCGCGGACGCTGTTTGCCACGCACTATCACGAGCTCACGGAACTGGCCGAGCTATTGCCCGCGGTAAAGAATGTACACGTCGCGGTGAAAGAGACACCCAGCGAGATCATTTTCTTGCGGCATGTTGAGCCGGGGAGCGCGAACAAAAGCTATGGCATTGAAGTCGCGAGGTTGGCGGGGCTGCCGCGCAGCGTGATCGAACGAGCACGCGAGGTTTTGCTCAAGCATGAGCAGAGCGAGCATGAGCTAAGTGAAACGCTGACGCCTGGGGCGGCTTTATCTGCCAATGGAAACGGGCATCAGGAAGTTTTATTTACGGCGCTGGACCGCCTGATTCTGGATAAGCTGCGCGACGCGGATCTGGATCAATTGAAGCCGATCGACGCGCTGAATTTGCTTTCTGAATTGAAGAAGCAGATTAAATGACGGAGCGTGAACGCAAATCGGGACCTCTGTTGGTGCTCGGGCTGATGTCCGGGACGTCAGCGGATGGCGTCGACGTCGCGCTAGCGCGCGTCTCTGGTGCGCCCCCACAACTGCAAGCAGAATTGCTGGCGCACACGGCGTCGCCGTTCCCCACTGCGTTGCGCAAAGAGATTTTGCGTGTAGCTGAGCAGCGCAATATGACCGCCGGCGATTTGAGCCAACTCAATTTTCGTTTAGGCGAGGTTTTCGCTGGCGCGGCGCTTGCCGCATGCCGCAAGTTCCGTATACCGCCGAAGCGTGTAGCGCTCATTGGCAGCCATGGGCAAACCATCTTTCATCAGGGCCAGCCGGTAAAATATTTGGGCAGGCCGACGGCGTCGACGCTGCAAATCGGCGAGGCCAGCATTATCGCTGCGAGAACCGGTATCACTACCGTCGCCGATTTTCGCCCTGCCGATATCGCCGTTGGCGGTCAGGGCGCTCCGCTTGTTCCCTACGCCGACTATCTCTTGTATCGCCACGCAAAACTGGGCCGCGTGTCGCTCAATCTTGGAGGCATCGCGAACATCACCGTGATTCCGGCCGCAGCGAAACCCGCGGACATTTTCGCGTTTGATACCGGTCCGGCCAACATGATCATTGACGCGCTGGTCGCGCATTTCAGCAAAGGTCGCCAGCGTTTCGACAAAAATGCGCATTTGGCGGCGCAGGGACGCAGCATTCCCGCGATGCTTGCCGAACTTCTGCGCGATTCGTATCTAAAGATCTCGCCGCCGAAATCCACCGGGCGCGAATACTACGGCCGCGCCTACACAGAACGGCTGATTGCGATGGGCCGCCGACACCACGCCAAGCCCAACGATATGATTCGCGCCGCAACAATTTTCACCGCGCTTTCGATTGTCGACGCGCTCAACCGGTTCGTTCTGCCGAAGCACAAAATCGCGCAATTGATTGTTTCCGGAGGCGGCGCGCAAAATCCTTTGATTCTTGCGCAACTTGCCGCAGCGCTTGGCGGAATCGAAGTTCTGCCTTCGTCTAAGTTCGGCGTTCCCGAAGACGCCAAAGAGGCCTACGCTTTCGCGTTGCTGGCGTACGAGACTATCCACCAGCGGCCATCGAACATCCCCAGCGCGACGGGCGCGCATCGCCCCGCGATTCTGGGTAAAATTAGCTATGCCCCGCCGCGTTAATCGAAGGCCGCGCCAGTCGCAGCGTATCGCATTGTCCTTACTTCGTTACGTGATAACTTCGCTGGTGTTGGTTGCGTGCGCGAACTCGGGACGCAAGAATTCCGACGCCGTCACTTTGCTGATCGAGTCCAACCCCGCGAATCTCGACCCGCGCTTCGCTACCGACGGGCAATCGCAGCATCTGGACGGACTGCTCTTCAGCAGCCTGGTGGAACGCGACGACAACATGGTTTTACACGGCGACCTCGCCGAGTCCTGGGAAACTCCCGACCCGTTGACGTACATTTTTCATTTGAAGAAGGGCGTCACGTTCCACGATGGTAGCGCGCTCACATCCGTGGACGTAAAATCCACGCTCGATTATATTCGCGACCCCGCTAATCATTCGCCAAAGCGCGGCACCTATCGCCTGGTCAGCACCATTGAGGCTCCCGATCCCGCGACGGTAATTATTCGGCTGACGTCGCCGGACGCTTCGTTGCTCTGGAATTTGTGCAGGCCCGCGCTGGGAATTGTACCGGCTCACGCGGCGGTAAATTTCGCGCAGCATCCGATCGGCACGGGTCCTTTTCGTTTTGTAAGCCAGGCGCAGGATGACGACGTGATACTGGCGTGCTACGAACATTATTTTGGCGGCGCACCAACGATCGAAAACGTGCATGTCCGCGTGGTGCCCGACGCGATCGTACGCGCGCTAGAACTTCGCAAAGGCTCCGCTGACGTTGAGATCAGTTCCTTGTCGTCCGATATGATTCCGGTGCTCGCCAAGCAAGGCGATTTGGCGGTAACGGAACGCTCCGGCACCAATGTGATGTATCTCGGTTTCAATCTGAACGATGCGCTGGTGGGGCGGCGCGAAGTCCGCCAAGCGCTGGCTTACGCAACGGACCGCGAGGCGCTGATTCGCTATCTGCTGCACGGGCAGGCGCGTATTGCCGAAGGACTTCTGCCGCCCGGCCACTGGGCCTACGAAGGCGACGTGACGCATTACGCGCTGGACGCGGCACGCGCGGAACAGCTTTTGGATGCCGCGGGCTTTCCTGCACAGAAAAATGGCGTGCGTATTCACCTGTTGCTAAAAACCTCCACGGAAGAGCCGGCCCGGCTCATCGCCACGGCATTGCAGCAACAATGGAAGAAGGTTGGCATCGAACTGGAAATTCGCCCGCTGGAATTCGCCACGTTGCTTTCCGATTCGATCAAAGGAACTTTCCAAATCAACCTGCTTCGCTGGGTAGGAGCCAACAACGACCCGGACATTTTCAGCTTCGTATATTCGTCCGCGCGCATTCCGCCGGACGGCGCGAACCGCGCGCGCTATCGCAACGCGGAAGTGGACAGGCTCACCGCGGAAATTCAAGTGGAGATGGATCAAGAAAAACGCAAAGCGCTGTGCAGCCAAGTGCAGAAAATCGTCGCCAGGGACTTGCCGGTTTTTCCGCTGTGGTTTGTCGACGTGGTTTCCGTGCACCGCCGGGATCTTGGAGAGCTAAATATTTCCTCGGCCGGAGACTTTGACTTTTTGGCTACGCTTTCGCCCAAACAAGCCATCGCCAAGAACGCCTCGCGTGGCGAGGCGGTACCGCAGCCCGGCAAGTAATCCCCGTGACGTCGTGGGCGGATTTTGTCGGCAAAGCAAGAACTAACTCAGCGCGCCCGCTATTTCCGCCTCGGAGATCCCACCCACCCGGGTAATTTTCCATTCGTCGCCATCCAAGCGCACGATCGTCGAAGGCCGTGTCGTGCCAGTCTCACCCGCGTCCAGCACCAGCGGCAGGCGATCGCCTAGTTGCAGAAAAACGTCGTCGGCACTGGCGCATGCAGGATGGCCGGAGATATTCGCACTGGTGCCCGTCAGTGGTCCGCCAAACTCCGCAATCAAGCCTTCTACCACCGCGCTGCGCGGCCAGCGCACCGCGATGCGTCCGGTGTTTGCGGTGACCTTCAGCGGCACGCGATGCGACGCGGCCACCACCAACGTCAACGCGCCCGGCCAAAAGGCCTTCGCCAACCGCGAAAAATTGGGCGGCACGCTGCGCGTCAGCAGTTCCGCCTGCTCCACGGAATTCACCAAGAGCGGCAGACCCAATTGTTCGTGGCGTCCTTTGACGCGGAAAATTTCATCCACGGCCGACAGATTGAAAGGATCGGCTGCCAGTCCATACACCGTGTCGGTAGGAATGGCCACGACGCAGCCGCGTTCCAGGAAACCCGACACGTAGCGCAGCGTCTCCGCTTCGGGGCCTCGCGCATCGATCTTCAGCAGTTCGGCCGACAAATCGTCACCCTCGCAACCAGGTTCGCACCACCGTACGGGCAAGATATATCGCGTTGGGCTGCGCGCCTAGAGAATATTCACGGCCAGCCATCACAGCAACGCGCGGGTACCGATCGTGTAACGATGCACGCGATCCGCGTTGCCGCTCCAGCCTTGTGATGCTATTATGCATCACATGAAAACCGCGTCCGTCCGCGACCTCCGCTACCGCTTCTCTATTGTCGAGAAACAACTACGCGCCGGCGAAGAAATTCTAATCACCAAGCGCAAACGCGTTATTGGCAGGCTACTACCGCCAAGCCCGCCCGCCATGGTGAAAATCCCGGACTTTATGGCGCGCATGAAGAAAACCTTTGGCAACAAGCGAATGAAAGTCTCCAACGCCCAGCTAATTTCAGAAGACCGCGAGGAGCGCTTTTGATTTCTAGCGCAGACACAAGTTTTGTCTGCTCGTTGTACGTCCCCGACGTCAACTCCGCCGCCGCGACTCGAAAATTCAAGCGAGACCGAGTTCCGCTGCTACTTACGGACCTCGTGGAATTGGAATTCGTCAACGCCATAAGTTCGCGCGTCTTCCGCAAACAACTGCTGCCATGGCAAGTCAAAGACGCCCACCGCGCGTTCCGCGAGGATGCCGAATCCGGACTCCTGCGCATCGTGCCATTACCCGCCGCGGCTTTTGAGCACGCCTTACGAATAGCTGCGCAGCACACTGCAGTTCTCGGAACCCGCTGCCTGGACGTACTGCACATCGCCGCCGCGATCACCCTGAAGGCTGAAACATTTTTCACGTTTGACAAGCGGCAATCACAGCTCGCCGTTGCCGAAGGCCTCCGCGTTCCCTGATAACTGCAACCCTCCCTACAAAATATTCACGGCGCGGGCGGCCAGCAAGGCCACGATGGTCAACGAAATCAGCGACTGCAGCATCATGCCGATCTTCGCCCAGCGCGAAAGTGCCGCGGTATCGGTGGGCGAAAATGCTGTGCTGGTATTGAATGCCAAAAATAGATAGTCCATGAAATGCGGCGACCACCCGGTGGTCTCGTCGGATTGCGCCATCATTTGCGGAAACAAGAACGAGCTATTCAGCCGACCGCGCGAACTATCGCGTCCCAATGGCCCGCCGGCGTCCAACTTCCAGTACCACAACGCAAAGACCAGAACATTGGTGAACCATAGCGCCGTCGCGGAGCGCAACAGCGCTTGCGGTGATTCCGTGTGCCGCGGTATTCCGTAAATCAAAATTGCCAGCGAGGCGATCATAGATGCGGTAATCACACCGTTGGCGGTGAAGGTTAAAATACGCGCCACGTCATACCGCTTGCGGCGCGTGGACACCACCAGCGGAATCAGCAGCACAAAAATGATCGCCAGCAAGCCCCAACTGGGCCCCAGCGATAGCGGTTCCGGCAACGCCAGGTACAAAAACGCCGCAGCCAGCATGGCGACAAATGCCGGCCAGCGCGGTTCACGCACGATTGGGTTCGTCATAGGGTTTGCTCACAGCATCTCGTAGAGTCGACGGCCTGACGAGTGAGAGTGTAATGCAAGTAAAATCGAATAGAATAAAAGTCTAATCTGTTTTCGCTTGCCGGCGCCTTTCTATCTCCGGTGAAGCAGCACTCCGACGGGAGCATCGCATGGACCCGCTAGCATCCCACCGCACATTTTTTGCGCAATTGGTCACGTCGGCGGCAGGCGCGGCCAAGAATGAGCGCCTGGTCGAGGCCTTCGCAACTACGCCGCGCGAAAAATATCTCGGCCCGGGACCGTGGAAAATCTTTGCGGGCGGCAGCCTTATCGACACACCGACCAACGACCCCGCGTTCCTCTATCAGGACGTTGTCGTGGCTCTAGCGCCGGACCGCCGCATCAACAACGGCCAGCCGGTGTTGCATGCGATGTGCCTCTCGGCCCTGAATGTTCAGCCCGGCGAGAAAATTCTGCATATCGGCGCCGGGACAGGCTACTACACCGCCCTGCTTGCCAAGTTGACCGGCGCATCCGGCGCGGTTGAAGCGTACGAAATCGAACCGGACCTGTCTGCGCGTGCGAAAGCGAATCTCACTGGGCAGTCTAACGTAACGGTGCATACGCGCAACGCCGCGGAAGGCCCGCTGCCGCCCTGCGACGTCATCTACGTCAGCGCCGCCGCTACGGCTCCGCTGGACAACTGGCTAGACGCCCTCCGCCCCGGCGGTCGCCTGCTCTTTCCGCTGACGCCCGCCGACGGCCCTGGCGGCGCCCCTGGAGTCGGCGCGATGCTGGTCATCACGCGGGCGCCGCTGTCGTCCGCCCGGAACGCCTCGGACGTGCCCCCTATGTCCACGGTTGCCAGCGAGATATTTTCCGCGCGCTTTCTGAGCCCGGCCATATTCATCCCCTGCATCGGAGCGCGGGACGACGCCACAGCAGCAAAACTGTCGGAGGCTTTCAAACGGGGCAACGCTCGCGAGGTGCGGTCTCTGCACCGCCGCACTTTGCCGGACGCGACAAGCTGGTGCGCCGGGGAACGCTGGTGGCTATCTACCGCCGCAAGCGACACTTGATGATCCACAGAGACAACATCTGCAAAGAACCACTGTGGTCTGTAGCGTATTTATTTAAGGATTCGTTGCGGGCATTGCTGTCGGCGAGCAGCCTGCTACTGTGCAGCACGGAGCGCAGGTTTAAGTCGACATAGAACGGAGCCGCCGCTACACGTTCCTCGGCGGACCGACTGAGCAGGCGCGAACGAGCGAGCTAACCTTGCGTTTTAATTACGCCTAGGCCGATGGATTTGCGTTGCCGCTCCGGGAATTTCAGCCGGGCCTTCTCCGCCTCCGCGCGCGTCTTGAAGGGTTTGGACAGCGGGGTGAGTTCGCCAGCGATATATTCAAAGAGCAGCCATTTTTCGGTGATTTTCATACCTCAATTTATATCACGACTCCTGTGGTGGCGAAGTCCGGGTGGCGACTTCTGGACGGTACTGAATATACGTAACGCAGGGTTTCAGCCGGATTTCGCCGGCGGCGAAACGAGTGACAGTAAATAGACCACCACTCCGACGCCAAGCAACAAGCCCCCAATCGCCACGAAGATGACAAACGCAATCGGAGCTTTCCACAGCAGGCAGAGCGCCTCAATCAACAGTCCCAGGATCAGCAACGTCCCCGCAATTTGCAGACGCTTTTCCAGCGGGTTCGCGTTGGCCATTAGTTAGGCTCCTTCCAGAATTTCGCGTCGTTCAGGTGCGCGATGTCGTGCACAACGTCGTGACAACCGCTGGAGACGCAGGAGAGTTTGTTGGCTTTGATGGCGGGCAGCGTGGCGGGATCGGCAGTGTGCACTACACCCTCTTCAAACGACCGCGCGCCAAGATGACAGTGCAGGCACTCGCGGTTGTTAAAAGGCTGATACAGCTTGATGTTTTGCGGTGCCGGCGGCGTTCCCCAATAATAGATATACACATGCCGCAGACCATTCAGCTTGACCTTGAGCGTGCCAAACATCGCGTAGTCCGTATGGCAGGTGTAACAAGCTTCCTGCGGCGGCACGCGATGGTTCTGGAAATGCGCCGCGGGAATATGATTGGCGTCGTCGATGTAGAGGCTTTTCCCGTAGTCCGTCATGGTGTGACAGGACAGACAGAATGCGGTCGTCTCCGACTGCGCCATCTTGCTGGAAACACCCATGGCGCCGCAGAAGATCGGCAGAAAGAACAACAGCAAGAAAGCGAGAATTTTCCCGCCGCGCGTTGTGGTGATGCTGGGACGCGCCACGAGCACGCCAATCAGCGCCGCGGTGAGCAGCGCCAGGATGACAATAAAAGTTGTGGCTGGAAGCATCGCTTAAAAGTCCTCATCGCGCATGACTTGGTCCTCGTCTTCGTTTGGCCGCCTATTGATCCACCGTTTTTGTAGAGCCGCCTACTTCGTAGCCAGCGAGCGGATATACGTAACCAGATCCTTGACTTGATCCGGCTTAAGGCTCTTACCATAGGCAGGCATCTTGTCTTTTCCATTGCTGATAATTGCGCTCAAAGCTGCATCGCTTTGTTGTTGCACGTCCGCGGAGCCCAGGTCTCGAACCTTGTCTGCCTTTCCCACCGCAGTGGCGCCCTTGCCATCAGCGCCGTGGCACACCGAACATTTCGTCTTAAACAGCGCCGCGCCACCGGTTTGCGGGCGTGCCGGCAAGGCGAAAAGAATCAAGCCAGCGAAGCAGATGAGCGATGGCGCCGAGATTTTGCTCCAGTTCCGTTTTGCATCCATGGTTTCCTCCGAAGTAACAGTTTTTCGTACGACGTGTCGCGGCCGGTGCGGCATCCGCATCAAAATGAATACCGGATCGAGAATGTGGCATTGCTGCCGTTAAAATCTTGCGACTGTATCGTCGCCAGTCCGAACGGATTCGTCGTTCCCCCCTCGCTGAAGCCGTAATAATTCCACGCCATCTTGTAAGTGAAGCCGCGGGCAATATCGATGGCAATGGAAGCGTAGGGCCGCTGATAGTTGTAATCGAGCGTGCCGGAAGGCGAGAGCGGGTTGAGAAAAATGGTGTTGCCGCGGACGAAGCTGGCGCCGTAACCCACGATGGTGGTCACGCGCTTGAAAGGCTTCCAGACCATGGCGGCGTGGGCAAAATGGTCCGTGCTGGTATAGGTAGAAAGCGCCCCTAAAGGCGAAGGTGACCCCGCGATCGGGCACGCTGCCCCCGTCGGCAGCATCGGCACCCCGGGCGGGAACGCGGACGCAACCACAGTAGCGGGTGGGGGCGCGGGATTTGCTGAAGTCTGGGAGTACGCAAAGCAGATCAACGATTGGGTATAGACGTCCCAGTAGTTGTATCCGAAATCGACGGTGAGACGCGAATTGGCGGTCAAGATGGTGGCAAAACTGTAGGAACGGTCATGCTCCAGGTTATTTACGGTTGCAACGTTGTCGCGATTTTCATGGATCTCTACCGCACCGTCCAGCGTGGCCCACGGGCGCGGCTTGTAGTTGGCATGAATCTTGTAAGACTGCACTTGGCGCGGATCAATTCGCGAAAAGGATTGGTCATTGTAGCCGAACGCAAAATCCGTGGTGATCCGCAGAGCATCGATAGGACGCGCGACGAAGCCCAGCAGCAGCGCGTTTTCGTTGATGGTAGTGATATTGCGAGACGTGTCGTTCCCCGCTTCCGGAACAAGGTTCGTTGGCGAACCTTCCACGATCGCGCCGGCCAAAGGACCGGTAGTTATCAGCGTGCAGCCAGCAGGGAGTACCGCGGGCACCGTCGTCGGCGTCCCGGGAGGAGGTGGTACGGGGGCGCAGTCACCACGCGCCGCGAGAAAATCGTTCGCCGCCGTCCCCATGGTCCCGCCCGGAAAGGTATACTCCCCGGCATCAAAGGTCGTATCCATACTAGCGATCGTCCGGTTGGTGTACAGGTAGCCAATGTGAGCGTTGTATCGCCTGTTGAAGTCGTATTGCAGCTCGAGGGTATTTGACTTGATGTTCTGCGCAAGGAATTGCGAGGCGATCTCATTGGTTATATCGGCGGCGGAGCTCGTCGTGTGTTGCGGACAGGTTGGCTGGTTATAGTTGAAGGCCTGTGTGCAATTCGTGGAGTTAAACGTCCCGGGCGAGAGCAACAGACCGACAACCCCCGGCGCCGGCGAGGGGGTTCCGAACACCGCGGTGTCGGCCATGTTCCACTCGCCGGGGATGCGCCAATTGTCATATCGGAAGGCATCGAGGATGCGGAGCTTGTCGGTGATGGCATACACGCCCGACCAATCCGCGTTTACAGAGATGCGCTTGGCCACCGCCGGCCCTCCGGTGGTGCTGCCGCGCTCGGCGCTGCGGGCCGTGTATCCGTTGACGGTCTCAAGGAAGTCTGAAATTACGTTGTCGCTGGTGCTGTACCCTACTGAACCGGACATTTCGAAATTCCTAAAATAGTTGGATTGGAAGCGCAGCCGTTCCGTAGGCATAAAGTTCCGCGGATTGCCAACCTGGCTATAGGACAGGAATCCGTTGCAGGTTGGGGTGGCGGTGTTTGTCGTACCCTTCACGATGGGCGTGGCGCACGGGAGAGCTTCAGCCGTTGTTTGAGTGCTCCAAATGTTTCCCAGATCCACAGGTGTGCCTGCCGGCGTACCCTGTCCTGGGACGGTTCCGAGGACAAATCCGAAATTGCCCGGATTGACCGCGGGGTTGTCCGTCACGGTGTTGTCCTGCTTGAAATAAGTGAGGAATTCGTCGAACGAAATCGTCGTTCGAGGCAGTACCCGGACATCGATTCCGGCACGATACGCGTTGGTGGTATAGCTTTGAATCTGATCAAACGCCGATATCGTTCCTCCGTCCGTGGTGAACAGACTGGGCCCCTCGTCGCGATTACGCGAATACCCCAATCTGAAGCGTACCTTGGAAGTGGGGAGCAGCGTGAGATCGTAGTCCTGCATGCGACGGGTGAGATACAGTGGTTGAAGTGAATAGTTTTGCGCGACGGCGGGGTTCGAGCAAAAAGCCGGAGCGCCTTGTGGGAAAGCGGTGGTGGGCGGACCCACGTAACAACCCGTGGTCAATGACCCAGGCGCGTTCAAGGCGGCCGGATTCAATGGGTTCGCGAAGAGGTTGTAGTCCCAATAGTTCTTGTCGCGGCGGAACAGCAGGCGAAAGTCGTACCACTTATTTTTTTCGATGCGCATGCGCGACACGTTGTTAGGATCGCCGCCATATCCATAGTTGCTGAAGGTCAGTGTGTCGAACAGCATTCCTTTGTGGTCCAGCGAGCGCATTTCGAAGTTGGAATCGAATAGACGAAGACCGGAACCGAGGTTCTCGAAGGTATTGTAGGTACTCAGGTTGCCGCTGATATTGCTCGAGCGATAACCGAATTCGATGCTCTGGTGGATGTTGTAATCGCCCGAATTAATACCTGGTGACTGTTCCGCGTCATCCTGAGCCTGCGCCACAGGCGAAAGGAGAAGGACCGCCACAAAGATAATGGACGAAATCCAGTAAACCTCCAGTCGGCCTTTCATAGATTTTTCCCTTTCGATGGCCTTAAATTCATTCTGGGCTTGCCAATTTTCTCGCTAGCAGAAAGCGAATTCGTCCTACTTGAAAAAGGTCGGGTCGAAGTTCGAGCCATGAATCTGGACGTGGCACAGCGTGCACGACTGGAAGAAGCTCGCCTGATTGTGAAACGAAGGAGCCCCGGGCGCCCCGCTGAAGCTTGAGGTCGTGTGGCACTGGAGGCAGAGCAGATTCACGTTGCTCAGTTTCAACATGTGGGGATTGGGCCCCCCGTGCGTCAAATGGCAGGCCTGACATCCATCAACCTTCACCGTCTGGTGCTCGAATACAAAGGGGCCCTGCTTGTCAGTGTGGCATTTGAAGCACACTGCATCCTGCGTGGAGGAAGTGCGCACCTGCTTGGGACCGACCGTGCCATGCACGTTGTGGCAATCGCTGCACTGCACCAGCCCTTCATTCACGCGATGATGGAACGGCATGTCGAACTGCGCTTTTTGCTGGAGGTGGCAGGTGTAGCAAAGCTCGGGCTGAGTCTTTACCAGCAAGAAATCCGTTTCGTTGCCATGGTGCGGCGAATGGCAGGAGATGCAACTCACATCGTTCCGCGTGTGCTCCGACGTGATGGTGTTCATGTGCTGCGGGCCGCCGGCATGGCAAGTGAGGCAGCGCGCATTGATTTCTTTTGTGGAAGCGGTCTCGAACTTGAAGATTTTTGTTTTGTCGCCGCCGCCGTCGACGTGGGCCTTGCCCGGACCGTGGCAAGCTTCGCAGCCTTGCCACTGCGGACCCTTCTTGTTGTCGAGCGTGGTAACAAAGTGCCGGGAGGACTCGAAGTGCTCGACGAAGCCCTTGCTCGGCATGTCTTGGTGGCAGGCCTTGCAAGTCTCCTCACCGACGTAGAGCGAGGGATCGGTCGGCTGCGAATAGCTGTCTTGATGGGAGCTGGCGCTAGAGGGTTTAGAGGAGGATTGCCCGCCGAACGAACGGGCAGGGGGAAGCAAAAAAAGCGTGAGACCGACCAGCACGACAAGCATCAGTCTTGCCTGCGCGAACCCCGTCATCGCTAACTCCCTTCGCAAACCTGAGAGCAGACCACCATAAAGCTGAAACCTATCAGCACGAGCCGTTCCAATGCTGTGACGGCGATCACAACGGATGGTGCAGTCTTTTTCGATAATTCAGTGGACTCCCCGCGGCATTCTTGAGTGCCAGCCTGGTACTTGGCGCGCCAATGGGAATCCAAAACGGGATCGCCAGCCGCGATCGTTAGCTTGCCGGCTCGCGCTAACAAAGTGCGGGGAGGACTCGAAGTACACGACGAAGTGCTCGACGAAGCTTTTGCCGAAGCGTGGGCGAGCGCCTGACTTGGCGGCGGAGCGAGCGCAACGAAGAAGGAAGCAGCTGAAAACAGAACTACCCTTGAGGCCCGAGAACCCGCAACCATCAGCACACCTTCCTCGATACCCTCGAAGGCTCAACGATATCCGAAGATCGCTGATGCTACATAAAATGGCGGACCCTTACTGTCCACTTCTGCACAGTTTTGAATAGCAACCTTGCCGAATAGCCGTTCCAGCGCGAATCCGGGGGGCAACCTCACCCCCCTGATCCCCCGGTGTGCCAAACAGGACAGGCGTTCTACACGATCAATGGTATTGCATCTGTGGAGGTTCTTATGTCCGACACACTGCAATACCACTGGCAGGGACCTTATCTCGCCGCGATGCTTGAAATGAATACCGCCGAGAAGCACGCTAAAGTCGCCACCGCGGAGGATGCGATTCGCAGTCGTATGGTGAGCAGTAAAACGGGGCCTGAAGAGCGTCAGGCCATCCAAGACGCTTTGAACGCACTCAAATTCTTGAATCGCTAAATGGGCGGACGCGATGAATGAAGCGAAGACTCGCACGAAAATCTGTGCGTATTGTCGAGCATCCTCTCCGATCACCGAGGCGAACGGGGTCATCGTCAGGTACGCATCCACCGGCAAGACCGACATCGCGGTATCGCTGCACAAATCCTGCGCCGCGGAATGGTCGAAACGATTCACGCAGTCCGTACCAATACGAATTACGGCGGTAGAGCGGACATAACCTAACCTGCGGCTAGCCCTCGCATAATATTCGAAGAATCGCGTTCCTTCAGGACTGTGGATTTTGCGTTGCTTTTTGCGCCACGCGGGTCGCCTGCCGGTCTTTCATGTCTTAGGTACAAAATCAAAATACGCCAGATTGTTTCCCTGCTTGTAATGCAGCGTCAGAAGTTGCCGCCCGGCTTGCGGAAAATCTATTTCTCCACAATCGGCCCGGTTCCAGACGTGCCAGACCATCCACTGCGGATAGCTCTGCATATCGATTTGTGTCGTGGGATCGAGCGGCAACTTGCACTCGGCAGCCGGCTGATTGTTCAGCGAAAAAGTTATGGTCTGCGCGACATGGGAATACAATGCGACGATTCTGTAGCTTCCGGCTTTCTGTACGTCGACCGTATAGTTGGTCCACTCGCCATTTTCCGTCCAGCCGATATACAGCTGCTGCCACTCCGGCACGACGAGGTTGGGATGGTTGAGGTCGGCGCCCTTCTTGACGTAGGAAATGTCGACGCCCTCGTTTTCGCGAAAGCGGCAGATGGGTACCGGCACCCCTGCTTCACAGTGCTCCGGCTGGTGGTTTAACTCTCCGCTGCCGTGATTGATGGGGTCGACGTCGTGATAGGCGACTCCCTCGCCGCCGAGGTCGTAGAACGCCGCCTCGAGCCTGCCGGGTATCTTCTGCGGCCCGGAGCTGTGCGTGGCATCGTGGTAGGGCTGACCTTGATATCCTGCTGGAAATTCGCCGCTGGCACCGAAAGATAACAACAACAGCGGCAACAGAAATATTCGGCCAAATACTTTCATAGAGACCTTTGCAATCGTTGAGTTGTAGCGCCTACTCGGCAGCGGCGCTTTGGCTAGAGGTATCCGCGACCAAAACCCACGCCAGCGCGTCGTCAAGATTGCGGAAAACCCTAATGCCCTTCTCACCGGCTTCCTCCCGAAGCATTTCAAACATTCGGGCAAAACCATATTCGATCTCGGTGTTCACCAGGATAGCGCGGCGAGCACAGGGCCAGAATACAGAACGCGCTGCAAGTTTGCGGACATCCTCCGCGTCAATATCTACCTTGGTGACGTGCGTGAAGTCCAGCAGTCGAGAATAGCTAGGATCGAAATCGGGATCGGCGAGGAGTTGGTCTTGGTGCGCAAGCATCGCTGCCAAGCCAAAAACGCCCGAACCCGTGGTCATCACCAGCCGATGTTCCTTATCGATCTTGTAAAACACGGGCATACAGCACTCACCGACTCGCAGCAAAGCAGAAACGGCACAGCGTGGAGCGTCAAAGAAGAACAGTGCGAATGGCGACTCTCGCTAGCTCAGAGACCAGCCTAGCAGGGTGAACATCAGGAACAAAGCCAACGCGCCGAGGCTCACCAGTGAGAGGGCTTTGCCTTTGCCGAGGAGGCAATTGCGGGTCTCGGCTTTCACGCAGAGAACGATCGCCACGATAAGTACGCCGCCCCAGGAAATAGCGCAAGGCAAGCCGGGATATTGCGCCAGCGCGGCGAGGGTTTTTTCTGACGGTTGATTAGCCGGAACCCACCACGGAAGGATGGGAGCAAAACCAGCGGCCAGGACGAAGGCGAGAATCTTGCGGCTGATCCACCCTTTGATTTTGGTTTCGCGCTTGGCGCGCCGGAACTTACGCCACACAAAAAATTCCCACAGCAGCAGGGTGGCGGCCAGGGGGATCCATCCGTATACGGCGCTCTGGCGGTCAAGCCACAGCCAGCAGCGGAAGAAGAGCGTGGACGGATGCGCGGCGGATAGCTTGGGCAGCAGAAACATGGCCGCGACGGAATTGCCGATCGTGGCGAGAAGGAGCACTACCAGGCTGATCAGTTGCAGCCAATCGTGAGACGGAGCTGCGCCGCAACGGGTACACAAAGGACGTTCAGGGAAGATTTTCAGTCCGCAATGCTCGCAATACACGGCAACCTCGCGTGGTTCCCCCGACGAGAAGGGTCCCACTGAGAATGGCAAGCGCGCACAGCGTAGCCCAACGCGATGATGCAGCCTACTGGTCTGAGGTGCAGGAGGCGCCCGCGCAAGGCCGATGGACGATGGGAGGGTATGCCGCAACCGTGTTACGCTGCCCGGTATATGGGCTCTGCATCCAAGGCCGTGCGGCCGGGGAACGCCGCGGGCGCTGGTGGCCCGGCAAAAGCTGGCGGCGTTCCGGGCCTGCTCACCAGCCGCGACAATCGCTGGCTGAAGGCGTTTCGCATCGCCCTGCGCGGTGGGCTGCCAACAGAGACTGGCGCGGTGGGCGTCGAAGGCGTGCGCCTTACTGAAGAGGCCCTGCGCTCCGGCTGCCGCATCGACGCAGTACTGTTCAGCGAAAGTGGAGAACGCCATCGCGAACGCCTGGCGCCGTATATTGCGCGTCCGGAGATTGCTTTTCCCGTGCTGCACACTACCGATCGACTTTTCGAGGGGCTTGTGGATACCGAACATCCCCAGGGCGTGGCCGCGCTGGTTGTTCCCCGCACAGCGTCTTTCGACGAACTGGTGCGCACGCCGGAGGGCGCGTGCTCGCCGCTGCTGGTGGTGCTGGCCGGCGTGCAAGACCCTGGAAATGTGGGCACGATTTTGCGCACTGCCGCAGCGTTTGGCGCTACGGGAGCGGCTACTGCAGCGTCCGGACAGAGCGGGACGGCCAGCCCATTTTCTCCGAAAGCGCTGCGTGCTTCGGCTGGCGCGGCGTTGCATCTGCCACTGCTGCCCGGCATGTCGTTGCCGATTTTGCTGGCACAACTGCGCGTAGCCGGGATCAGCACGCTGGCGTCCAGCGCGCATGAATCCGCAGACGCTAATTCCCCGCTGCTCGCGCCCTGGCAAGTGGATTGGTGCGCGCCGGTGGCCCTGCTGGTAGGTAACGAAGGCGCCGGGCTGCCCATCGAAGTCGAACGCAATGCGGACGCGCGCATTCGCATTCCCATGGCTAGTGGTATTGAATCGCTGAATGCTGCGGCGGCTGCGGCGGTGCTGTTCTATGAAGCCGCGCGACAAAGAAACGCCTTGGGGGCCGCGAACATCCAACGCTCTGGCACGGTCCCGCCGGACGATCTTCCCGGCGATTCTCCGGCACCTGACGATTTCCCGAAGAATAACGAATGAGTCTTTTCCCCGATTTGCGAATTGCGCAGTCAGAAGCGCTGAAGGATTCCGGCGAGCCGGAGCTTTCCGCTGTGTCGCAACCGCTTGCCGAGCGCATGCGTCCACGCACGCTGGACGAATTCATCGGCCAGGAAAAACTGCTCGGTCCCGGGAAACCGTTGCGCGTACAGATCGAGAAGGACAATGTTTCGTCGATGCTGCTTTGGGGACCGCCGGGCTGCGGAAAAACTACCTTGGCGCGAGTGATCGCGAGGCTGACGCGGTCAGAGTTTATTTCGTTCAGCGCGGTTTTGGCAGGTATAAAAGAAATCAAGGTGGTCATGGCCGAAGCGGAGCAAAAATCGCGCACCGGCCACCGCACCATTGTTTTCGTTGACGAAGTGCACCGCTTCAATAAATCGCAACAGGATGCCTTTCTGCCGCATGTGGAGGCTGGACACATTACCTTCATCGGCGCGACGACAGAAAATCCTTCGTTTGAAGTGATTTCGCCGCTACTTTCGCGCACCAAGGTCTATATTCTCGACGCTCTGCCGACGCCGCTCATTGTAGAGCTTTTGCGGCGCGCACTGAACGACACGGAACGCGGGCTCGGCGGACAAAACATTTATGCCAGCGACGACGTGCTTTTCCGCATAGCATCTTTCGCGAATGGCGACGCGCGAGCCGCGTACAACACGCTGGACTTGGCCGCACGCACAGCGCAACCGGAGGCAGTCGGCGCCGGCAAAGCTGCCGTCGAGGCTCATCCTGACGAAACTGGGAAGCGCGTCGTCACGCAAGCGCTCCTCGAAGATGTACTGCAACGCAAACTCTTGCGTTACGACAAATCCGGCGAAGAACATTTCAATTTAATTTCCGCGCTGCACAAATCCGTGCGCAATTCCGATCCCGACGCAGCGCTCTATTGGTTAACGCGCATGCTGGAGTCTGGCGAGGATCCGCTGTATCTCGCGCGGCGGATGGTGCGCATGGCTAGCGAAGATATCGGACTTGCCGAACCAGGAGCGTTGGCGGTTACCCTCGCTGCGCGCGATGCGTTCGATTTTCTTGGCGCGCCAGAAGGTCATCTGGCGCTCGCACAGGCCGCGGTTTATCTTTCGCTCGCGCCAAAATCGAACGCCCTTTACACCGCGGCGGGCGAGGTCCGCGATGATGTAGCGAAAACCGAAGCGGATCCCGTCCCGCTGCATTTGCGCAACGCCGTCACCGGCTTAATGAAAAATGTGGGCTACGGCCAGGGCTACAAATACGCGCACGATTACGAGGATAAAGTTACGGACATGTCTTGTCTGCCGGACAATCTCGCGGGCCGCACTTATTACCATCCGACTGACCAAGGCTTCGAGCAGCGCCTCCGCCAGCGCCTCTCGGACATTCGCAAAATCAAATCGCGGCCACCAGCTTCGTCAGGGGCCAACGAATGAAAAGTTTATTTCTGGCGTTGATTTTTTTGCTGTCCGCGAACTCTGCGTTTTCGGATGACACACCGGGGCGTCCCGCGATTCTTGGAATAGGCAGCGTCGACATCGACGTGTCAGCCGCTCAGACCCCGCTGAATTTCTATGTTCGCCAGCTCGGCCTTGCCCCATCTACGAATGCCTGCGAGGTGCCTTTCCCGAATTGTCTGAGCGTGAACGCGCACCAACGCATCAACTTGCTGGTTCCCATCACCCCTCGAGACGGTAACTACATGCCAGAAATTCTCTTTGAAACATCAAGCGTTGCGCAGATGCGAAATTACCTCACGTCCCGCGGCGTCGCCTGTGACAAAATTCAGACCTCTCCGAATCCTCGGTTTTCTTTGCTCGATCCCGACGGCCATCACATCGGATTCATACAATTCGCCGGCCTGCGTCCGGACAGCCACCCTGAGAATCAGGTCAGCAATCGCCTGATTCACGCCGGCTTTATCGTTCGCAATCGCGCTGCTGAAGATCATTTTTACAAAGACATTCTCGGCTTTCACCTTTATTGGCATGGCGGAATGAAGGATGATGGCGTCGACGACTGGGTGGCAATGCAAGTTCCCGACGGCACCGACTGGCTGGAATACATGCTCAACGTTTCCGCCAGCGCTGGTCAGCATACTCGCGGTGTGATGAATCACATCTCGCTTGGCGTTTCCGATATTCAAATCGCCTACAAACAGCTGGTGGCCAATGGTTGGAAACCCACCGAAGAGCCAAAAATGGGGCGCGATGGAAAGTGGCAACTGAATCTGTACGATCCTGACGAAACACGCATCGAATTCATGGAATTTACGCCCAAAGAAAAACCGTGCTGCTCGCCAATCGTTGGATCCGCGCCTGGACCCATTGCCGGCGAGCAGACTAAACCCCCGGCTTCGCCCTCGACACGATGATCTGCCCTTGTTCCGTCAGCCGGTTGCGTTTCTTGCGGCGTTTCTGTGCTCTGATTTGTGCCATTCTCGGCTGCTGCACAATTCCCCCGGCACGCGCGCAGGATCTTGACAAGCCAGTGCAAACCATCGACGAGGAAATCACCGCCTTTGCCTTCGCGCCCGATGGACGAATCGTGTATTCCGTTCGCCGTCCCTACAAAACCAAAAAGTTTGACCTGGAGCACGACGATATCTGGATTCAGGACACCGGCGGCAAGCGGCGGCGCATCTTGCAGGGAGATAAATTCACTCGCGGCGACCGGCCGTTTACCTATGCCGTCGATGCATTTCGCTGGTCCCCTAACGGCCGGATCATCCTCGCGCAGCTTTTCACCACCACCTTGCTGGACGACTTTGGAAAAACAACCGACGCCACAGCCACGCTGGTGCTGGAAGAGAACGGCAAAGAAGTAAAGCTGGGCGGCACTGACAGTTTTATTAATCCGGCCAGCAACGCGGAGTTTCTTCCGGACAATCTCACCATTGTCTACAGCACGCCGGTGGTGAAACAGCCGCGCCCCATGTACTCGTTTCGCTTTACGAATGCGGCGACCGGACCGGCGGGCCAATGTTTCGAGGGGCGAACGTTCCTAGATTCCGATCCCATTCCGCGCACCAATTCCGCGGTCGCAGTGGAGCGCGACCGGGCGCAAGCGGGGCCGCCGCGTCTGCAGCACCTTGATTTACTTGCACAGGAGGATCGCGAACTCGCGACTCTGGACAACTACGCGGGAGGCTTGACCGTTTCTCCCGGCGGCCACAAAGTTGCCTATTTCATCGACAATGAAGTGCTGGAAGTCCGCGATTTGGCCGAACCGGATCATTTCGTCCGTTTACGCGTGGGCCTGGGAATGGTGCGGTGGTCGCCGGACGAAACGCAAATACTGGTGAAGCGCGCGCCGGAAAGAAAGTCTGGCGACATTGTTTCGCTGAACGTTCCAGCGCTGACAGTTCCGGCAGCGGGCAAGCCCGTTCCCGTGCTCGAACCCACGCTGAATCCCGTGCTGCACGCCCTGGCGCTCCGCGATTTTGCAATTTCGCCGGACGGCAAATATTTGGCGGTGGTCGCGCCGGGCAAACGCAATTTACAGTTGTTTCCGTTCACGCGCTGAAGGTGTTTGAAAAGTGGAAAACGGCGAGATGCAGTTAACTAATCGCCTCACTCGGCTAGCAGACGAGCGGCTTCAGCTTCCAACTCTTCTTTTGGCAAGGCGATCACTTGGCCGTCACGCCAGATGTACATGGGCAATTTCAGGCGGGCACTCTCGATCAACACTTCCTCAACCGCCTCCTTAAAAGCCATCTCGGCACGTACTTCGAGCGGCAGTTCCAAGACGTTCGCGGGCGGTCTAGTCATGACCGGAAGTCTATCGCTTTTCGCTTCTTGATTGCCATTCGGAAATCGCCTTCGACACCGCTTCCCTGATACAGTTCGTGGCGTGTACCGAGAAACTATCGCTCTTGCTTGTATGAAAAGTCTCGAGAGCGGCAAAAAGGCCCTGATTGCCTTCTTGAATCAATTCCAGTCTCGAAATACCTGAAGCAGAATATTGTTCAACAATAGAGACGACCAAGTAGAGATTAGCTTCGATCAGGGTCCTGCTAGCAGACTCCGCCTTTTCATCCTGAGCGCGCACGTGTTCTAACAGATTAGTTTCTTCAATTTTCGTCAAAGGCGGAATAGTGCGAAGTTCGCGCAGGTAGACTTCTAAGGGCTCGTCGTTGTCGAATAGCGGCGACTTCACAGGAGTCAGTGTACATTGCTCCTTGATCGGTTGTCAGGGCGCCAGCAAAGCAAACACCAAGTCGCGACCACACGAGAGCTATCTTTTTGAAGTGGCCGCGAGGCTTTTCAGGTGGGCCACTTCTCTAACCGTCAGCGAGCGAAATTCCCCTGGCGGAACATCCAGTTTTAGCGGCCCGAATTCAACCCGCTTAATCTTCTCGACAAGAAAACCCACCGATTGAAACATGCGCCGGATTTGCCGGTTGCGCCCTTCGATCAAAATCACTTCATACCACGGGTTGGGGCGGTCTTCGATCAAGCGAATTTTTGCTGGAGAGGTTTTTACTTTTCGCCCATCTTCCAATTCAATGTTTACGCCAGCGCGCAGTTTCGCGATAGTTTTTTCGTCCGGCTTGCCGCTGATTTTTACCTGATAAGTCTTCGCGACGTGGTTGCCCGCCTTCATCAACATTTGCGCCAGGCTGCCGTCGTTGGTCATCAGCAGCAAACCCTCGCTGTTGTAGTCCAGCCGGCCCACCGGGTACACGCGCTCCGGGCAATTTTTCATTAGCTCCATCACCGTAGCCCGGCCTTCCGGATCGCTCACCGTGGTCACGTAGCCGAGCGGCTTGTTGAGCAGGAAGTAGCGGAGTTTTTCCGCTTGCACCAGCGGCTTGCCGTCCACGCAAATCTCATCCACCAACGCATCCGCTTTCGCCCCCCGTTCAGTGACAATTTTTCCGTTTAGCGTGACGCGCCCTGCCGCGATAATTTCCTCGCTGGCGCGGCGGGAGGCGACGCCGGCTTGCGCCATTATTTTTTGCAGACGTTCTTGCGCCATCGTTTTGGAATCTCTGGCTAAAACCGCTGCCGGTAAAGAAGACGCCCACCGCAAAAAGCGCCAAAGTTGTAGTGGCGGGTCTTTAGACCCGTTCCTTTATTTTTTCTGACGTTGCCACTACAACTTTGCCGCCACTTTTTTAGGTGTCTTTTTTATGTGCCGAAAATCTTCCACTTCTTTGGTGTTTAGGAGGCGATAGCGGCCGCGTGGAATGCCTTCCACGCTCAACGGCCCCAAGCCGATACGTTTCAGCTTTTCAATAGGGTGGCGCGCTTTCATAAGCGTGCGGCGCATGGTTTCCATCTTCGCGGCATTAATGTGCACTTCATACCAGAAATTCGCAGCCCGACCCCGCGTCGCGTCGGGCTGCCGCACCACTTTCATGTGCGCCCCAATTTCTTTACCGAGGCGTTCCAGATCCGCGAGCGTCATCATGCCTTTCACTTTTACGTGGTAGACCTGCTCCACGTAGTCCCAGTCCTTCAGCATTTTCGCGGCCAGGTCGCCGTCGTTGGTCAGAAAAACCAGGCCACTCGATGCGTACTCCAAATTCCCCACCGGATATACCCGCTCGGGCAGGCCGCGCAAACAATTCCGCAGCGTCTTGCGGCCTTCAGGATCGGCCATGGCTCCGACAACTTCCGGCGGCTTATTCAGCACCAGATAAACTTGGCGTTCCTGCGCGCTGACAACTCTGCCCGCGGCTTCGATGCGGTCCTTCGCAGGATCCGCTTTGGTGCCCAGTTCGGTGACCACCTTGCCGTTCAGTTTTACTTGGCCGCTGGTGATCAGCGCCTCAGCGTGGCGGCGAGAGGCAATGCCGGCGCGAGCGATTATTTTTTGTAGGCGTTCTTCCATGAGCTCTTTCTGTGCAGGTGGCGCGGTCGATTCGATTCTCTTGAGCGATTACTCGCCGGCAACCGCGGCCTTTGGCGATTCATCCGTTTCGCCCGCGGGCATACCTTCGCTGGTGGCGAGTTTTTCTTCTTCCACTAAATCCCTGCCGACTGTGGCGGGGCCGCGGTCGTCGGTGTGACTGGCAGCGTCGCTTGTGTTTTCTTCGATGACTTCAGCTACGGATTCGCTTACGGACTTTTCTTCCTGTGTGCCGGAGTAATTTTCTTCTTGCACCATACCTTCGTCGCTGCCCAGGGCTTCGCGCGCCAACGCCTCAAACTCTTTCAAGCTGGGCAACTCCTGCAAATCGCTCAGGCCAAAACGCATCAGGAATTCTTTAGACGTTCTGTATAGGATCGGCCGGCCCATCACTTCTTTGCGCCCCGCGGTAGTAATCAGCCGCTTGTCCAGGAGAGTTTTCAATACGCCGGAAGTATTTACTCCGCGGATTTCGGCAATCTCCGGACCAGTCACCGGCTGCTTGTAGGAAATCACCGCCAGTGTTTCCAGCGCGGGCATCGTCAAACGCAGCGGAGGCCGCAGGCTCTTGATGAAGCGCCGCACCACGTCGTGGTGCTGCGGCTTGGTATAAAGTTTGTAGCCGCCGGCCACCGCGCGAATCTCTATGCCGCGTTCTTCCGTGGCGTAACTGGCCACCAGTTCATCAAGAGAAGACTGCACCGCCAGCCGCTCCTCATCTAGTGCCACCGCCAGCTGCTCGATGGTCGCCGGCTCGTCCGCGGCATAGATAATCGCTTCCAGCGCAGCTTTGCGTTCTTCGTTGGTCATGGCGTTTCGACCTCTACCGTTTTCATTCCTTCATTACCTCGATGCTTCGTTCTTTCGCTCAGCGGTATTCTTCATCGATCGCGCGAATTTCGCCTTTTTCGTCAAACACCGTGTCGAACATTTTATGTTTGCGCACCACTATAGCGCCGAACTGCGCTTCCTGCGCCAGCGCCACGGCTTGCAGCTTAACCATCTCCAGCACCGCCAGGAAGGCCACAATCATGGCGTGCCGCGAGGGACAAGCCTCGAAAAATTCGATCAAGTTCACCGTGCTCGTTTCGCTGGCCAGGATTTGCGCGCGCAGTTGCGCCACCATTTGTGCCACGGTGAACTGTTCGTGCTGCAGCTCGATGCGCGAAACTTCTTTGCGGCGGTCCAGCACCTGCTGAAAAACTTTTACCAAATCCACCAGCGAGACCACTAAATCGCTTTCCGTGCCTTCGTCGTTGTAGAGCGATTTATCCGGCTTCGACCACACATGCTCTTCGATCTGCTGTTTCTGGTACAAGAGCTGCGCGGCGTTCTTGAATTTTTCGTGCTCCACCAAACGTTGCACTAGCTCCGCCCTCGGATCGCCGCCGGGATCTTCCGGACCCGCCATGGGATCGGGCGGCAGCAGCATCTTGGACTTGATGTAAATCAGCGTAGCCGCCATGTAAATAAATTCCGCCGAAACATCCACGTCCATCTTTTCCAATTGATGCAAATAATCGAGATATTGCGAGGTAATCTTCGCAATCTGAATATCGTGGATGCTCATCTCCTGCTTCTTGATCAAATCGAGCAGCAGGTCGAGCGGCCCCTCATACATCGGTATCTGTATGTTGTAAGCCCCACTAGTAATCTTGTTCCCCGGCGTCGCCACTCGTTCTCTCCTAAGGTGGCACAGACTTCAGTCTGTGCTGTTTTGCCTTGCCTCAGAGCCTACCGCCGCACTTGACCACGGCCAGTCTGAGTCCTTGTCAACCAACCCTGCCGCAACAGGATTCCTCTCAATATATTTCTTCACCTTCGCGAATTCCGCTTCATTCCGAATCCAATGGTCAAACGATTCATCCTGCCAAAAATGTTTCCCTGTCCTACTGAGAATGGAATTCGCCTGCCGCGCTGAAGCTCCCTTGATCCTCTGCGTGATGGCGCCGATAGCCACGAGCGGCTCGAGCAGCATATGTACGTGATTGGGCATCACCACCTATCCATGTATACAGCACAACCCCTCATCTGCAGCCCGCCGGATCCCGTCTACGACCACGCCAGCTACGCGCTCGTCTTTCAAAAACAGCGGCCCGGGAACAAGCACTGTCTAACGCAATGTCGTACTCCCTAAACCGCTTCCCCAATTCCGCTGTCTTGCTGCCACGCAAGCCAGCCATCATCGCCGCCGGCGAGCTGCCGCTAAGTCTCCAGGTGAGGAACAAGTCCCGGTCTTCGGGTTGCCAGTGCGG
Source organism: uncultured Acidobacteriota bacterium (assembly GCA_963838265.1). Taxonomy (GTDB): domain Bacteria; phylum Acidobacteriota; class Terriglobia; order Acidiferrales; family UBA7541; genus Acidiferrum. The sequence goes on along the minus strand of CAWIQN010000007.1, from coordinate 253,294 downwards.
CAATGTCCGCTCGCAATAGCACTCCTGCAAGCGACCGCCATGTGGCACAGACTTCAGTCTGTGCTGTTTTGCTTTGCCTCAGAGTCCACCAGCTTGAGCATCCCACAAAACCGCACAGACTGAAGTCTGTCCCACCAGCCCCCTCACCCATGCGTATCATGCACTTCCGTAAACGCCCCCTGAATCTCCTCACGCTTCCGTTTCCACCCGAACACCGCCTCGCGCACCCGTTCCATAGTCTGCTGCGCGTGCGTGCGCGCCCGCTTCGACCCCGCATCCAAAATCTCCAGCACCCGCCGCGGATGCTTCTCGTACTCCACGCGCCGTTCCCGCACCGGCGCGATCCACTGAATCAAATGATCCGCCATTTTCGATTTGCACTCGATGCACCCAATCCCCGCGGATCGGCAACCCGCCGCCGCCCATTCCAGCGTCTCCGCAGGCGAGAACAGTTTATGCCAGTCATACACCGGACACACCTCCGGATTTCCCGCATCCGTCCTCCTCTGCCGCGCCGGATCGGTCTTCATCACCTTCGTCTTCGCGCGAATGTCAGCATCGCTTTCACTCAACGTAATCGAATTCCCATAACTCTTCGACATCTTCCGCCCGTCAAGGCCAGGTATGCGCGGGGTCTTCGTTAGCATGACCTGAGGTTCCGTTAGCAGTTGGCCAAACTCGAAATACTTCGCGTTCGTTCCGACTTGCTCAAAGAAATTCTGCACACCCGCCTGAGCGATAGCCCGCTTGATTGCCGTGCGCACCTCGATTCCCACCGAAGGATCAACGGCTAGCGAGGAATCGACGATTTCCCGGAGGGGGCGAACAGCACTTAAATTCTTAAGCACGGCGTGATGATCGGCGAAGTTCGTAGGGAAAAAGAAGTCCTCTTTGATGCGCACTCCGTAAAAGAAATTGAATCGCCGCACGATTTCGCGACTCAGTTCCACGTGCGAAACCTGGTCTTCGCCAACTGGAACAAACAGCTGTGTTCCCTCCTCGCTGTAAGTCACGATGTCCGCAGTCTGCAAACACGGATAACCCAAGAATCCGTACGTGTGTAAATCCTTGTTTTGAATATTCTCCAGCGCTTCTTTGTAGGTCGGAACCCGCTCAAGCCATCCGAGCGGCGTCACCATCGACAGCAACAAATGCAGCTCCGCATGTTCCGGCACCTGCGACTGCTGAAAAATAACGCTCTTCTCAGGGTCCAATCCGGAAGCGAGATAGTCCGTCGTAATTTCTATGGTGTTCTGCGCCACCGCTGACGTATCCGCATAGTCGCTAGTCAGCGCGTGCCAATCCGCAATAAAGTAAAAGCAGTCGTACCCAGGATCGTCCTGCAACCGCACCCAATTCTGCAGCGCCCCAAAGTAGTGCCCAATGTGCAGCCGCCCCGTAGGCCGCATCCCGCTCACCACCCGCTTCCTCTTCACCTCAGATCCCGTCGTCAATTCCGCTCCTGTTCGGGCAGCGCGCCCCAAAAATGGCCACTGTACCGTTTTCTACTTGACGTCCCCTATCGAATACGTTATCGTTACCACTGGTACAATCACGCCTCGCCAGCAGTCCCCCGCGGCACATTCTGTAAACCTGCAACCCCTTTAGAATGCGCACTTACGAGACTCTATGTAAGTGCAGAAAGCAAACGACTTACCCTAAATCTAAGTCCTTTAGAATCCGCACTTCCAAAATGGCGGGTGTGCCCCCTAGCGCCGACCAGCTCCCAATAGCTCGCGCGCAATGATCGTCCGCTGGATTTCGCTGGTGCCTTCGTAAATAGTAATGACCCGCGCGTCGCGATACATGCGCTCCACATCCGTCTCGCGCGAATACCCGACGCTGCCATGAATCTGCACCGCTTTGGCCACCACGCGATTCACCATTTCGCTGGCGTACAACTTCGCCTTCGACGCGGCCGCTCCCATTTTACCCGGATGCGCATCCGCCAGCCACGCGGCGTAATGCAAAAGCCCGCGCGCCGCTTCAATTTCCGTCTGCATGTCGGCGAGCATCCATTGAATGGCTTGAAACTCAGCAATGTTTTTGCCGAAGGCGCGGCGTTGTTTCGCGTACTTCGCGGATTCATCGAGCGCGCCCTGTGCCAATCCAACCGCTTGCGCGGCAATGCCGATGCGGCCACCGTCAAGTGCGCTGAGAGCGATCTTTAATCCATGCCCTTCTTCGCCCAGCCGGTTCTCTGTCGGCACTTCGCAGCCATCGAGAATAATTTCCACGCTCGGCGAACAGCGCTGCCCCATTTTCTCTTCGTGCCGTCCAACGCGGAACCCGGCGAATCCCGGCTCCACGAGAAACGCGCTGATACCTTTGCCTCCAGCGGCAGGATCCGTCTTGGCGAAAACAATGAAAATGCCGGCCACGCTGCCGTTGGTAACCCAGGTCTTGCCCCCTTGCAATTTATAAGCATTGCCGTGCCGCGTGGCCCGCGCCTGAATGCCCGCGGCGTCCGAGCCGGCTTGCGGCTCGGTCAAACAGAAAGAGCCCAGAATTTCGCCGCTCGCCAAACGCGGAAGATATTTTTTCTTTTGCGCTTCGTTGCCAAATTTCAAAAGCGGAACTTGCACTGCGGAATTGGTCACGCCCAGCGAAGTGGACATCGCAGTGTCCACTCGCGCAACTTCTTCCAGCATCAAGACGTACGAAGTGTGGTCGAGCCCGGCGCCGCCCCACTCTTCCGGCACCAGCATGCCGCAACATCCCAGCTCGGCGATTTTGCGAATCTCTTCAACGGGAAAGCGTTCCGCCCGGTCGCGCTCTTTAACCGTTGGGCGCACTTCGCTCTCGACAAACTGCCGCACCGTATCGCGTATTAATTTTTGCTGGTCGTTGAGAGAAAAATCCATCGTTAAAGAGTATCAAACCCAATACTCGATGCTAGCACGTTAGCGAGGCACTACACCGATTCTACTTGCTACGAAAATCCCAAGTTACAGCCCATGCTAAAAACAACGCGAGCAATATGTCGAAAGCAATAGCATGACGGCTCGAGGACGGAAACAGCAAGCGATCCAATACAAACCTCAATCCAAAGATAATACCGAAGGCTCGGATGAATTTCGTCGCGTAGTACGCGAGGTCGAACTTGCCGTGTGAGACCGAACTTGTGGCTACCATAAGGTGAGTACTCCTATAGTTTAAAAAGTTCGCGCAGGCGCTTAGTCTGCACGCGACTCACAGGAATTTCGGTCTGCTTCTTATCACTCATTTTCAGCATGTAGCTGGACTTGAACCACGGCACCACTTCCTTAATGTGATGAATGTTCACCAGATACGAGCGGTGCGGCCGCCAAAAGGAATCCGAGTCCAAGGCCGCGTTGAGTTCTTCCAGCGTGCGGTAATTGGAAGTGCCCTCGCAATCCTTGGCCGTGACGGAAATCAATCCGTCTTCGATGCTCGCAAAAATAAACTCTCTGGCATCCACCAGCAGCATACGTTGCTGCGATTTCACCAACAGCTTCACCGGCTGCGTGCTGGCGGGCTTCCCTGCTCCGAGTTGCCCCGCTCCAAGCTGCCCTGCTCCAAGTTGAATGACCAATTGTTCGAGGCGGTCTGCCGGACTATCCTGCGCTTCAATCTCGCGCCGCGCCCGCGCAATGGCTTTGGAAATCCGCGCCTTGTCAAACGGCTTCAATACGTAGTCGACGGCGTTCACATCGAATGCTTGCACCGCGTACTGATCAAACGCCGTGGCGAACACCACGTGCGGCACCTTCATTTTGCGCTCTACCAGTTTCTTCAGCACGCCAAAACCGTCAAGTCCCGGCATTTGCACGTCCAGAAAAACCAGATCGGGCGCATGCTCCTTAATCAGCGCCACGGCCTCCACGCCGTTTCGCCCCTGGCCGACAATATTAATCTCCGGAAACGCTTTCAGTAGAAAAGCCAACTCGTCGCGCGCGGGCTTTTCATCATCGACAATTAAAGTATTGATTGGCATATCGAGATTCGTGCCCTGGCCAATCGCGGCCAGCGCAGAATTCCCTTCAAAGTTGCAGGTTATGAGTTCAGTTGATAACCCCAAGTATAGGCGGTCGTAGCACGCGCAAGCAATCCACCGCGTGCCCGATGCAAAGTCGGTGTGCCGCCAGCCAGCTTATCGTCTAAAATGGCAGAGACGCTGTTAAGGAAGCCATGCCTGCCAAAAAGTTGACTACCGCGAAGGTTCTCTCCAGCAAGATAATCTATAAAGGCGCGATATTTGGCATCCGTCGTGACGAGGTGATCGAGCCCAGCGGCGTGCGCACCACCCGCGAAATGATTACCCACCCAGGCTCCGTCGTCGTTTTGCCGGTTCTTCCGGATCGCCGCGTCGTGATGATTCGGCAATACCGGCATGCCGCCAAACAATATTTGTGGGAACTCGTTGCCGGACGAATCGACGAAGGCGAAGCCCCGCGCAAAGCCGCCGCGCGCGAATTGATGGAAGAAACCGGCTACCGTGCGAAAAAGTTCACCATCTTCCTGGACATCTTTCCCACTCCCGGATTTCTCGAAGAGCGCATGTATATTTTGCTGGCCGAGGGCCTAACGGCGGGCGAAGCGCACCCGGAAGAGGACGAAAAAATTGTCGCTAAGGCCTACAGACGGAAGGAATTGGAGCAAATGATCCGCAGCGGAAAACTGCGCGACGCAAAATCGATCGCCGGACTTTTGTATTACTTCAAATTTATGTCATAAAGCGTGACCGCGTCCGAAAACGAGTTAAATCGATTCAGTCCTTTCAAAAACATACATATTCCTAAAGCTACACAATCGTTTGTCCTATTGACTCGCTGTTTCATTCTGCTACACTCCGCGCGATTTATCCTTTCTGCGCGGTGGGCTTCTTTGCTCCCCTCGCGGATCGGAAATTTTGCAGTCCCCGGGCTGGAGGTCCCTTATTACGTGCAAGGAACGGTAAAGTGGTTCAATAATTCCAAAGGGTATGGCTTCATCGGGCGCGATGATGGTCCAGACGTATTTGTACATTATTCCGCCATCAGTGGTGAAGGCTACCGAAGTTTGCAGGAAGGAGACCGCGTAGAGTTTGAAATCATTCAAGGACCAAAAGGGCCCCAGGCGGCTAACGTCGCCAAAGGCGCTAACTAAGTAGCGTTCAGCAATTCATTCCTATTTATCAAGGCTGGCGGAGCGCCCTCTGCCAGCCTTTTTTATTTAGCCGCCGGGCGGGTTTATACTGTGCCGCATGGACAACAAAACTGTCTCCCGCATCCTGCGCGAAACGGCCGAACTGCTGCAGATCGACGGTGCCATGATCGGCCGCTATCGCAGCTATGAAAAATCCGCCGAAATGATTGGCGGCATGCACGAATCCATCGAACAAATCGCGCAAGACCCTAAGGCGCTCACGGAGTTGCCGGGCATCGGCGACCGCATGGCCGAGCACATTATCGAAATCCTGAAAACCGGCGACTACAGTCTGCGCCAGAAGCTGCTGAAAAAGTTTCCCGCCACGCTGCTGGAAGTGATGACGCTGCAATCCCTGGGGCCGAAGAAAGTAGCGTTCCTGTGGTCGAACTTTAAAGCCGCGACAGTGGCAGACGTGGAAAAACTGGCGCGCGACGGGAAATTGCGCGATGTGCCGGGATTCGGCGAGAAGACCGAACAGAATATTTTGAAAGCCGTGGAAACCTTCAAGCGTTCCACTGGCCGCTTCCGCGCGGACCAGGTCCAGGCAGCCGCCACCGAGCTGATGGCCTACATCCAAAAGTTTGGCGCGGGCGTGGATTCCATCACGCCGGCCGGGTCCCTGCGGCGTGGGCGCGAAACCGTTGGCGACCTTGACCTGCTCTTGATCCTCGCCGAAGGCCACACCGCGCAGAAAAAAATCGATGCCATCGCCGAACATATTCTGAAATTCCCGCGCATCGATCAAACCCTGGCGCATGGCGGAAACAAAGTCAGCTTCACGCTCGAAAGTGGCCTGCAAGTGGATGTGCGCCTGCTCGAAAAAGAAAATTTCGGCGCCGCCCTCCTATACTTCACCGGTTCCAAAGAACACAACGTAAAGCTGCGCGGCCGCGCTAATGACCTGGGTTTTACTCTGAACGAGTACCACCTCGCCACGCTCAAGGGCGAGCGGCGCGTCGCGGGCGCCACCGAGGAAGAAATCTACGCCAAGTTAAAGCTGGATTTTATCCCGCCGGAAATGCGCGAGAACACCGGCGAGATTGAGGCCGCGGAAAACCACACGTTACCCAAACTCATCGAACTGTCCGACATGAAGGGCGACCTGCAGATGCACACGCCCGCCAGCGACGGAAAAAATACCATCGAAGAAATGGCGCTGGCCGCCAAAGCGCTGGGGCACGAATACATCGCCATTACCGATCACTCAAAATCGGTGACCATTGCCAACGGATTGAGCGAAGCGCGCATGACCGAGCACATCCGCACGCTGCATGCCGCGAATGACAAAAAACTGGGCATCCGCGTCCTCGCCGGCTCCGAGGTGGACATCCTCAAGGACGGCAGCCTCGACTATTCCGATGAGCTATTAGCGCAACTCGACGTCGTAGTTTGCTCTATCCATTCCTATTTCAATCTCGACCGCGCCGCCATGACCGAACGCATGCTCGCCGCCATCGAAAATCCCTACACACAAATCATCGGCCATCCCACCGGCCGTTTGCTGCTGCGCCGCGAGGAACTCGACTACGACATGGAAAAAATCCTCGATGCCTGCGCCAAACACGGCGTCGCCATGGAATGCAATTCCTTCCCCGACCGCCTGGACCTGAAAGACGTGTACCTGCGCATGTGCAAAGAGCGCGGCGTAAAAGTGGTCATCTCCACCGACGCGCACGAGTCGCACGCGCTCTCGTACATCCGTTATGGCGTAACCATGGCCCGCCGCGGCTGGCTCACCGCCGCCGAGGTAATCAATACCCGCTCGGTAACGCAATTCTTGGCGGCGTTACGTCCGAAGCCTGGCGCGACTGCTCCGAACGATGCAGCCGTTAAGAAGACGGTCACAGCGACTAGCGTTGCGTCTCCTGGCGCGCCAAAGAAATCAGCCGCACGGAAAGCGAATCGCTAACGTTGGTCTTCGCCGGTGATTTTCCGATGCCTTTGTAGTGGCGCAGCATGCTGCGCGTAGCTCGCCACGATTTTCACCGTAACGAGCTCGGTATCTTTTCTTCGTTGTGCACCAGCACAGGAGTTACCCATGACCGCCACGCAGATCGAAAAAGCCAAAAAATTTTGCGCCCTGCATGAAGGCCCCGGCGCCTTCATAATCCCGAATCCCTGGGATGCGGGCACGGCGCTTATGCTAACGACGCTTGGTTTCTCGGCGCTCGCCACCACCAGTGCGGGTTTCGCATTTTCTCTAGGCCGGCGCGATGGCGAAGATCTGGTCTCGCGCGACGAAGTGCTTCAGCACATCCGCGCCATCGTGGCGGCCTCCGATCTTCCCGTCTCCGGAGATCTGGAAAATGGCTTCGGCGACGATCCAAAAACGGTAGCCGAAACAATTCGTCTGGCAGCCGAAGCCGGGCTTGTGGGCGGCTCCATCGAAGACGCCAGCGGCGATCCGCAACGCCCCATCTACGACCATGCGCATGCCCTCGAGCGTGTCGCCGCAGCGGTCGAGGCCGCCCGCGCCTTGCCCTTCCCTTTTACGCTCACCGCCCGCGCGGAAAATTTCCTCCACGGGATCCCAAACTTGGACGACACCATTCATCGACTCACGGCATTCGCGGCAGCAGGCGCCGACGTTCTCTACGCGCCAGGATTGCGCACGCTCGACGAAATCAAAGCCGTCTGCGTTGCCGTCGCTCCCAAGCCGGTGAACGTGCTCATCGGTGCCAACGGCCTCACCGCCGCCGAACTAGCCGCCGCAGGCGCGAGGAGAATCAGCGTGGGCTCGGGACTGTCCCGCGTAGCCCTCAGCGCGTTCCTGAGCGCCGCGCAAGAAATGAAGGAGCACGGCACGTTTTCGTTCGCCAAAGGCGGCGTAACGTTCACTGAAATAAACAACTTTATGCGGGGTCGTTATAAGAACTAGGCACGCGATTGCCTCGCTCTCCGTTATCCTATTGAACAGAATGGAGATAACTGTCTACCGGCGGACAGCATATTGATCCCGTCGCGATTTCGGTATCAAGCATAGTCGCGGGAACATTTTCACCCAACACTGCGTACCTTCTACTGAGAACGCGCACCTGAAATCGCAGCTACGAGGAGTGTGTGGCAATGAATAGCATTTCTAGCCGCATAGCACGCATTGCAATGTTGAGCCTAAGCGCGGGCCTCTTGAGCGTGGCGCTGCTGGCGCCATTCGCCGCCGCCGAAGAAGTCGTCAAGACCTTCGCGATTTCCGGCCGCCCGCAGGTTCGCGTCGACACCAACGACGGCAGCGTGCGCATCACCACCTCTCCGGGAAGCAAGCAAGTTGAATTTCACGTTGAGTATCAGGGCTATCAGCTAGACAAAGATCTGCACGTGGACTCCCGCCAAGTTGGCGATCGCGTCGAACTGACCGCCCGCATCAACGGTCACTGGGGCATCTCCTGGGGACACAATTCCCGCAATTTGCATATCGAAGTGCGCATGCCTAGCACTGGTGACGCGCAGGTCGATACCGGAGACGGCTCGGTGGAAACGCAAGCTCTCGACGGCAGTCTCAAAATCCACACCGGCGATGGCTCGGTGAAAGCCGCGGCCGTAACCGGCAACCTGGATATCGACACCGGCGACGGATCCATCACGGTTGAAGGCGCCAAGGGCACCATCCGCCTGCGCTCCGGCGACGGCCACATCGAAGCCCGCGGCCTCGACGGCACCCTCGAAGCCACCTCCGGCGACGGCCACATCACCATCGCGGGGCGCTTCGACGCTCTCACGCTGAAGACCGGCGACGGCAGCATCGACGCCCACGCGCTACCCGGCTCGAAACTGGCCTCCGCCTGGACCGTTCACACCGGCGACGGCAGCGTTGATTTCGCGCTCCCCGCCGACCTCCAAGCCGACATCGACGCCAGCACGCAAGACGGCCACATCAGCATGGGCATCCCCGTGATGGTCGACGGCACGTTCAGCAAGTCCCAAATTCACGGCAAAATGAACGGCGGCGGCCAAGCCCTGACCATCAGCACCGGCGACGGTTCGATTCGCCTAAGCAAAACCTAGTCCACAAGGAATTATGTAGGCGCCGGTCTTCAGACCGGCCTGGCAGCGTTCTGCAGCATCGCTCACCGCAAGTCGCGCGGCGTATCGGTGCAGTAGCGTAAGCTGAAGCGCTCCGTTACGCCTCTAAGCTCCTCGTCGAGAATCGCCATCGCTCGCTCAGCTATGCCCGCTGGAACGCCATAGAAGGCCTGGGCAATTCCACCGGTAATGCAGGCCAGCGTGTCGCTGTCTCCTCCAAGCGAAATCGCATTTCGTATCGCATCTTCGAAGTCCGAGGATTCGAGAAAGCACACGATCGCCTCAGGAACCGTCTCTTGGCATGACTCGTTAAAGTGATAGGTGGGTCTAATCTCGTCGACGCTTCGCGACAAATCGTAGTGAAAGTTTGCCACCGCGTATTGCCTGATGGCGTCCTTCGTACTCCCCGTCCGCGCAAGAAATATTGCCGCCGCAGTTGCCTGCACCCCTTTGATGCCCTCTGGGTGAATGTGCGTCACAGCTGTGTATTCGGTAGCGCGGAGCAGCACTTCGTCCAGCGTGTTGAACGCGAACCCAACCGCGCTGATGCGCATGGCGGCGCCGTTGCCCCAGCTGTTGTACGGCTGGCATTCTTGAGCCTGCGCCCAGCTGCGAAAAAAACCTCCGTATCCCGCGGCCGGATAGCGCCTGTAATAGGCACGCATCAGCGAGGCATAGTCATTGCCAGTCAAGATGGCCTCGGCCATGGCCACAGTGAGGACGGTATCGTCGGTGAAGGAGCATTCCGGGCTGAACAGTTCAAACTGCTTGGTCTTGATGTTTTGCCACTCGTAGACCGACCCGATGATGTCACCCGCTATCGCACCTATCATTTGAGTTTCCTCTTGATCCTCGGATGCCGCAGGCCGACATTCTCCGGTACTTTTCACAAACCCGCGACACACTTTTGCGAAAACTCCGCGAGGACGGACAACGGGGTCGAGCGACGCGGTCTTGAACCCGCCGGGTTGGCATGTCTTTGAAGGGAGACATGTGTCATGGAAATGCCTCAATTCTTGCCTACCCTTCCTGTAACTCATTGAAACTAAAAGGTCGTTTTTGGTAATCGGCGTGCCTGTACTTAGGTACAGGAGCGTTCAATGGTTATCTTCGCCCTTCTCGGAGCTTTGTTGCTGCTGATCGTCGTGACCATGATTAGCGACATCGCGCCCGGAAAACCCCCTCGAGGCAATTCTTAGTAAAATCGTGTGCTTACGTCGTCCTGTCGCCGCAGTGCCTAACTCACCCCGATACAATTGACACTTCAAACTCTAGTGCGATTCAGTTCCGAGACTTGGCAGTGCAGTTGAAACACAGGTGACCCTCACAGATAATGACGAGTCCTCGGAAGTGTCGTGCGCAGTGTCGTGCATTTTGAAAGGTCCAATGACCACTTACATCGGGCTTATCGGCGGTGGAAACATTACCGAGACGCACGCGCGTGCCGCGCGGGCCGTGCCGGGCGTCGAGATTGCCGCCGTCTACGGAACGAACGAAGAAAAGGTCCGCCGATTGTCCCGCGAGCATGGCGGCAAGCCTTACTCGGACTTTGAGCGGTTCCTCGATCACCGTCCGATGAATCTAGTGGCGATTGGCAGTCCTTCGGGCTTGCATGCCGCGCAAGGCATCGCTGCGGCGCGGCGCGGACTCCACGTGCTGACGGAAAAACCGATCGATATTACCACTGAGCGCGCCGATGCGCTCATTTCCGAAGCCGCCAAAGCGGGCGTCAAGTTGGGAGTTTGGTTTCAGGATCGTTGCAAGCCAGATATTCTTCGCGTGAAACAATTCATCGACGCAGGCGTGCTGGGACGACCGATTTTGGCGGATGCGCGCGTGAAGTGGTATCGGCCGCCGGACTACTACGCGCAATCGCGCTGGCGTGGAACCTCGGCTTTGGACGGCGGAGGCGCGCTGATCAACCAGGCGGTACACACGGTGGATCTGCTGCTGTGGATGTTTGGCGATGTCGTGAGTGTCCAGGCCAGCAGCAAGACGGCGCTGCATGAAATCGAGGTGGAGGACACGCTAGTTGCTCTACTGCAGTTTGCCAACGGAGCGCTTGGCGTGCTGCAAGCCACGACGTCGGTATATCCAGGCTATCCTCGGCGGTTGGAGCTCACCGGCTCCGAAGGAACCCTGATCATCGAACAAGATCGTCTGCTCGGGGCGGACGTGCGAAATCCGCCGGAAGATTTGCGGCACAGCGGGGATGCCGACCTGAACCGCAGCGCGGACTCTCCGGTCGTCAACGACGTGCGCGGGCACCAGGCCGTTCTGGAAGATTTTCTTCACGCGATTGCAACGAATACGAACCCGCGCTGTGACGGACGTGAAGGCCGGCGCAGCGTGGCCCTCGTGGAAGCGATCTATGCGGCCTGCCGCACTGGGAAGCAAGTGGCCTGCGGTTGAACCTGTGATTGAGCGGGCGATTGAACGGGCGAAAAATTCGCGTCCGTTCAGTTGCAAACCGTCATCCGTCATCACGACTGCAAATTGACGCGCGGAATTTTTCCACTTAGAGTTGCCTCTTAAAGTTGCACACGGTAAGCGCGCAGCTGACGAAGACGGAGAGCATCGAGTGATCGTAAAGGTCTTTGGAGACAAGCTCTCTCTCAGCGCCGCGGCAGCCGAACATGCGGCAACGGCCGTGCGCCGAGCGATCTCAGAGCGCGGCCGCGCCCGCATCGTCGTGGCCACCGGAGCATCTCAGCTAGATTTTCTGGATGCGCTCACCAAGGCGGAAAATATCGGCTGGCCACGCGTCGAAGTATTTCACCTCGACGAATATGTCGGGCTGCCGATCACCCACCCCGCCAGCTTTCGCAAATATGTTCTGGAGCGGCTGATCCACAAGACCGGCATCACGCAGTATCACTTGCTGGATGGCGACGCCGAGGCCGGCGAAGTTGTCCGCCACGTCGGCGAGCTACTTCAACTGGCGCCCGTGGACATCGCTTTCGCCGGTATCGGAGAGAATGGCCACCTCGCCTTCAACGACCCTCCTGCGGATTTCCAGACCGAAGAGCCTTACCTCATCGTGAGCCTGGATGAAGCCTGCCGCCGCCAACAAGTCGGCGAGGGATGGTTCGCCAACATTTCGGAAGTTCCCCTGCAAGCCATCTCAATGTCCGTGCGTCAGATTCTGAAGGCCAACGAGATTATCTGCGTCGTGCCGGATGCGCGGAAAGCAACAGCCATCCAGCGCTGCATCGATGGCGAAATCAATCCAATGGCGCCGGCTTCTATCTTGCGCAGGCATCCCGCGACCACGCTCTATCTCGACAGAGATTCCGCCCGTCTTCTTAGTCCTGCTACGCTGGTTGCACTTGCCGCGAACGGGTAATTAATGATCGCATTGGTTTCCATCGAGACTGAACGCACATCCACGGCCACCGGATTTTCATGGCGGTAGCCAGAGAAACGGGACCTGCCCGGCCACGCGCGATTCCCTCGCTGCGCTGGTGGGTTGGCGGCATTCTGTTTGCTTCGACGGTGATCAACTACATCGATCGGCAGACGCTTTCCATCCTCGCGCCATTTCTCAAACAGCAATACCACTGGACCAACACGGACTACGCCAATATCGCCATAGCGTTTCGGGTGGCCTACTCCATCGGACAAACCGTTTGCGGCCGCCAAATTGATCGCCTGGGCACCAGACTCGGCCTGACCATCAGCGTCACGTGGTATTCCATTGTTTCGCTGCTGACCCCGTTGGCCAGTGGCATCGCCAGCTTCGCGGCATTTCGTTTCCTGCTTGGAGCGGGCGAGTCCGCCAATTGGCCTGGCGCGAGCAAAGCCGTTTCCGAATGGTTCCCGAATCGCGAACGTGGATTGGCGGCGGCGTTGTACGACAGCGGCTCGTCCGTCGGCGGCGCGATCGCGCCTTTCGTCATACTGCCGATTTATTTGCGCTGGGGATGGCGCGCGGTTTTTGTGATACCCGGGCTGCTGGGATTTTTGTGGCTCATTGCCTGGCGCAAAATGTATTTTCCACCTCAAGAGCATCCGCGCGTCAGCGATGCCGAACGCGAGATGATCCTTGCGGACAGACCGGCAACCGAGGCCAATAAGAAACCACTGCCGCGATGGCGCGATCTCTTGAAGCTGCCCCAGACCTGGGGAGTAATCGTCTCCAAGGGTCTTACCGATCCGGTGTGGTTCTTCGTTACGGACTGGTTCCCGATCTACCTGATCGCCAAAGGGATTTCGCTGCAGAGTGGCCTGATTGCGATTTGGCTTCCCTTCCTGGCTGCGGACTTGGGCAATTTCTTTGGCGGCGGCGTTTCCGGCTACTTGATTCGCCGCGGATGGTCGCTGGGTGCGGCGCGCAAAGCGCTGGTGGTGTTCGGAGGCGTCGGTGTGATGCTGCTGATCCCCACCATCTTCACCGTGAATCTTTATCTCATCACCCTGCTTTTCGGTCTCGCCACTTTTTCGTATGCATCGTTTTCGACGATCGCGAACGTGTTGCCCACCGACCTTTACTCCAACGAGGCCGTCGCTTCGGTGAGTGGCATGAGCGGAACCGCGGCGGGCATCGGTACCATAATCGCGTTCGAGTTGATCGGCCGCTTTTCCGATGCGCGCCAGGCGGTGGGCACGCACTCCTTCGATCCGATCGTAATTGCCGCCGGACTCATCCCGTTCATCGGCATGATCCTGGTGTTGTTGCTGGTCCGCAATACCCGCGCCACCGATCAAGGCCTGGTCCGCCGAATCTAGCGGTTTCGGAGTGCGTCCGGTTTACCTGAGCGCTTCGCGCGAAGGGCCTAACGTCGCTTTTGCAGCCGCGACCAGCACGCACAATCACGACGCCACTGCCATCATCGGCTGTGGTGTTTGCGTTGCGGTCTGCGCGCTAGAGAAATTCCGTAAATTGTTCAGTGCTCATTTCGACGTCGCGCAGGATGGTGCGAAGCAGACCCGGGCCCAGGATTTCTGCTGCGTGTACGGGCACGGTCGTCACCCGCCCGTCGACATGTGCCAGAAACACATGACTGCCGCGCGTTCGAGCGACACGGAAACCGCACGCTGCAACGCGCGCACGACCTCTTTTCCCTTTAATCGCGGCAACCGCGTCATACCGTTATTTGTTGAATGCCCACCAACTCCAATGACGCAGCTTCGCGGTCGGCGTCTTCCAGGCAGAGCGCCACTACTTCGCGAACGCGTTTCATCAGGGTATCGAGGTTCTTCGCCTGCGTGTGGCAACCTCGCAGCGCCGGAACACTGGCGACGTAGAATCCGTCCTCGTCCCTTTCGATTAGCACGGTAAACTTGCGGGAAGTTTTCATCGATGCGTACCTAGACCGAGTTTACCACGACCTCCGCGACCGTCTAACGGATTGAATCTCTCGATTGGCGAAGTGCACCGGTAAGACTTCAAGCGCCGGAGGCGCGGCAGAAGTCAGCCAGCCCGAAGGGCTGGGTACGGTCGCGACAATGAGGAAGAGCACCGGAGGTGCGGCACATCCGTCGCCGCGACATTCATCACAATTTCACCGCTCCGTGCGCCCATGGCATCATCTAATCTTGGTGCGTAAAGGAGTTTCAAAAATGGCCAACCCACAAAAAGCCGCAATCGTCACCGGCGCTTCACAAGGAATCGGCGCCGCCGTCGTGGAAGCATTCTTGACCCGCGGCTATAGCGTAGTAGCCACCTCGCGAAACATCACCAAAGCAAATCCCTTCCCAGCGTCGCCAAATCTTGCCCTAATCGATGGCGACATCGGCGACCCGCAAACCGCCGCAAACGTCGTCAATACTGCGCTATCCCGCTTCGCCCGCATCGATGTGCTGATCAACAACGCCGGCATTTTTATCCCCAAGCCTTTCACCGAGTACACCACCGAAGATTTCAACGCGTTGGTCTCCACCACGCTCGCAGGCTTTCTTTACGTTTCGCAATTATCGGTGAAGCAAATGTTGCGGCAAAAGAGCGGCAGCATCGTGAACGTATCCACCACTCTGGGCGACCACGCCATGGCTGGCGCCACGGCCGCCGTACAAATCATGGTTAAGGGCAGCCTGCATTCGGTGACGCGCGCGCTGGCCATTGAGTACGCCAACGACGGCATCCGCGTAAACACCGTCGCGCTCGGCGTCATCGATACGCCGATGCACGAATCCGATGACCATGAATCCCTAAAAGGATCGAACCCACTCGGCCGGTTGGGCCAAATCAAAGAAGTAGTGGACGCCATCCTGTTCCTGACCGACGCCACCTTCACCACCGGCGAAATCCTGCACGTCGACGGCGGCGCCCACGCCGGCAAATGGTAGCCCGGTAGTATAGTGGCAATGCGTCGAGCAGAGTGGTCCACCTCGCAAAAAGCCCGCAGCGGAGGTCATTCGCAACGTGCTCGCCAGTGTCGTCGGCTATGCAACAACGGCGCCCACATGCCCCCCAAGTCTTTCCTCGTTGGGGCGAGCAATCAGGCCTCCGGCACTGCTCGTGCATCCGTTAGTTGAGTGGAGCAGCTTTCAATACGGGTAGTTCGCCGAGGCGTAAAAGACATGGTTTTGATACTTCTTTGATAGTCTCTCTTGTACGTTTGACGATCATATGGCTATATTCTCGGTACTATGCCGCCAACGTCGCCCGGGGGACTCAAGCTACCGAAGGGCACTCTAAAAAAACTCTCTCTCGGCCAGTCATTCGCCGAATATGACAAACTTTTGGATAGGGATAATGTATACGTTGAAACTCCCGGTCTTCGTGCGGCCCTCGACGATGCACAGGGTAAGCGCTTTTTTGTAGGTCGTCGAGGGACAGGAAAGACTGCTATAACACTTTACCTCCAGAAAAAAGTGCCCGGTAAAGTCCTCGTATTGCTGCCGCAATTACTCGTTCCAGTCGGACAATTTTTTGACGCTTCGACAATGGAAGACGTCCATCAGCAACCGTTCAAGTCCCTGGTTTCTAGTTTTAAAAGAGCAATTTTGGACGAAGTACTGCGTCATTGGATCTCCCGCGGTCGATTCTCGTATCGAACCAATTCTCCGCCAGCACTGAGCCGAGAACGGAACTACATTGAGGACTATGACTTCGACATCAGCCTACTGACTTTTGCGGAAGAATCACTAGAAGCGCTCTCAAAAAACCAACACAAAGAGTGGCTTCGCTGTATTAGTCGATGGGAAGAAATAGGCGAAGCTCTAGATAGCTCTATGGAGTCGCCAAACGACAAGACCATAATGCTCATCGACCGCGTTGACGAGTCATGGGACGGTTCAGACAAGGCCGTCATCCTGCTCATGGCGATGATGCATGCTTGTGTTGAACTGTCGACCTCCTGCGACTGTGTACGGCCATTGATTTTCCTAAGGGAAAATGTGTTCGAGCGGGTACGACTGATAGACAATGAGTTCACCCGACTCGAAACGTTCGTTACCTCCCTCGAATGGACAAGGGAGCAGTTGGTTGAGTTAGTAGAGCGAAGATTGAATGTTCCACTAATCGCTAAATATGCTTTGAAGGGGGATACGTGGAAAGCCTTCTTTGAAGACGGAGCAACGCAATCCTCGCAAGATCTGGTCTTCCGATATTGTCAATATAGACCGCGCGATGTTCTGATTTATTGCTCATTTGCGATCGAGACCGCTCAATCAAAATTAAGGGAGAAAGTGCTTATCGAGGACCTCATCCAGGCACGGAGACGATTTTCCGACAGCCGATTAAAAGATCTTAGCGATGAGTACTCGGATAACTTGCCGCAACTTCAGCTCGTTCTAGGGCGATTTTTTGGACTCGGGAGTGAGTTCACAGTTAAAGGCATAGAAGATTTCGTCAAGAAACTCCTCGTCGACGAAGAAATCAAAAAGAGATGCGCCGTTTGGATATTCCAATACACGCAACCCGATATGTTCATTCAACTCTTATTCAATATCGGCTTCGTTGGAATTAGAGATGAGGCAGTGAGCTACTTCCGTTCGCTCGGCTCACAATCGACCACACCCCCCGCGATTAGCGCCGGAACAATCGTAGTAGTTCACCCCACCTATCGGGATGCGTTGAACCTCAGAGACGTTTTAATAAACAGTCTCGATCCCGCGGTGCCCCTGAGCGAGGGTGGACTTCTTCCGGAACTTCCACAGGGGATTGGGATTAATGACTACAACTTGAAACTCCACGGACTTCGAGACGAGCTAAGGACCATGCCTCCAGGCGAAAAGCATGCGGAAGAGTTTGCGAATCTGGTCGGCGAGGCCATTCGCCTGTGTTTGTTCAAATCGCTAACAAACGTCGAAGCAAAAGTAAGAAGTGCCGATGGACGGGTCATTCGCGATTGGATAGCGGCCAATCGAGCCTCAGAGGGGTTCTGGGAAGTCGTTCGTCAGAAGTACGGTGCGACCCAAATTATTTTTGAATGCAAAAACTACGAAGATCTGGAAGCTTCAGACTTCCACCAAGTCGTGTATTACATGAACGACACGATTGGAAGATTTGCGGTGCTGGTGTTCAGGGGGGAAGAAATCAAGAAACATTACTACGAGCACGTCCGACGGATAGCGGCGGACAAAAAAGGACTGGTCTTATTTCTTACCGATCGCGATATCGATATTCTTTTACGCCAAGCGATCAATGGCAAATCCAGTGAAGCCCACCTGCAGGAAGGTTTCGACCGCATAGTACGCGAGGTTTCATAGCGGCGGGTGGCCGTCACATTGACGGGCCAGTCCCGCTCCGCGCGTCACCGTCCACTATCCCTCTTGAGCGCTAGCAACGTGTGGTGAAAAATCAGGACGGCGGGCGGGTCACACATAGCGTGCCTGAAACTATCGGAGTGGCCTTCCCTTTCGCCGTTGAAAAGGGTCGGCCGCTCTTATCGTTTTAACTTTGCGGACACCCGCGGCGTCGTAAGCGTTCGGACCTCACCGTATTTGAGAAACCAGACTAGTCGAGGAAGATGAGTTCCGTGGATACATGCAGTGTGTCCACGGAGCGGACCGTGGACACACAGGAACAAGGACTAGCGGTGAAGGCGCCGAGGAAGAAGCTACGGCGTCGAAGCATCGAAGAGCGACGAGAGATCGTGGAAGAGACGTTGATAGCCGGGGCCTCGGTGTCTCGTGTTGCCAGACGGCACGATGTGAATGCCAACCAAGTCTTTTACTGGCGAAAACTTTATCGTGAAGGGCGGCTGGGCGGCTCTAAGCAGCTCCTGGCAGTAGAGGTCAGCAAGGATTGGTCCGCGGCAGTGACAGAAGAGGCTTCCGCTCCATCCTCCGGAACCATAGAGATAAAGCTGGCCAAAGGGTCGCTGCGAGTTTTTGGGAGCATCGATGTGTCGACATTACGTGTGGTGCTCGAGTGCCTGGCGGGATGATCGGAGTGCCAGCAGGCACGCGCATCTGGATCGCCGCAGGAGTAACCGATTTGCGGCGTGGATTCACCGGGCTCAGTGGCATGGTGCAGACGGCGCTTAAGGAAAACCCATTTTCGGGACATGTCTTTGTCTTCCGTGGTCGGCGTGGTGACCTGATCAAGATGTTGTGGTGGGACGGCGATGGTCTTTGTCTTTTTGCAAAAAGAATCGAGCGCGGGAAATTCATGTGGCCACAAGCGACGAGTGGAACGGTGGCACTAACACCGGCACAGTTATCGATGCTGCTTGAAGGGATCGACTGGAGACGTCCGGTACGCAGCTATGATCCGCAAATGGCGGTGTGAAAGAAAAGATTTTATTTTTAATTTTGCTATTTTCTGATGCATTTTTAATCATGCTGTAAAAAAAGTGCGGTATGTTTGCGTGCAATGGATGCCGCCACACTTCCTGATCTCGATCAACTCGATCCCCAAGCACTGAAGTCACTCATCCTTTCGCAGCGCGAGCAGCTCGCTTCGCGCGATGTGGAAATCGAACACTTGAAGCTGCTGATCGCGAAACTGCGTCGCCAGCAGTTCGGCCGCTCATCGGAAAAGCGGGAACACCAGATCGAACAACTGGAGCTGCGGCTGGAAGAACTGGAAGCCAAGCGAACCAGAGAAACGGCAGCGGTAAAAGAAGCAGCTCCGGCGAGCACCGCGGCAGCACGACCTGTACGGCGAGCGTTGCCCGAGCACTTGCCACGAGAAGTGCGGAAGTTCCTTCCGAAGCAAGAAGCTTGTCCGGACTGTGGAGGTCAGCTGAAACATCTTGGCGAAGATGTCTCGGAAATCCTGGAGTACGTTCCGGCCAGTCTCAAAGTCATTCAGTACATACGTCCCAAGCTGGCTTGCGCGTGTTGCGATCGCATCGTGCAGGCTGCAGCGCCGAGCCGACCGATCGAGCGAAGCATTGCTGGTCCTGGGCTTCTGGCACATATCCTGACATCGAAATACTGTGATCATCTTCCTCTCTATCGGCAGTCGCAGATCTATGCTCGTTCCGGCGTGGAGTTGGATCGCTCTACTCTGGCGGAGTGGGTCGGTGCATCCAGCCGACTGCTTGCGCCGCTGGTCGAAGCCTTGCGACGTCACGTAATGGCGGCCGGGAAACTACATGCGGATGACACGCCAGTTCCGGTGTTGGCACCAGGGCTGGGTAAAACTAAAACTGGGCGACTGTGGACGTACGTGCGAGACGATCGTCCCGCAGGAGACGGCACACCAGCTGCGGTGTGGTTCGCGTATTCACCGGATCGTAAGGGCGAACACCCGCGATCCCACCTGAGCAACTTTACGGGCACCCTGCAAGCGGATGGTTACGCGGGCTTTGATCAGATTTACGAAGCGGGGCGCATTCAGGAAGCGGCCTGCTGGGCGCACGTGCGAAGAAAGTTTTACGATCTCGAGGTTGCGCACAAATCTCCGGTTGCGGCTGAGGCTCTGGAACGCATCGCGGCGTTGTATGCCATCGAAAAAGAAATACGAGGACGCCCGCCTGACGAGCGGCGTGAGGTTCGCAACACGCGCAGCAGACCGTTGCTGGACTCGCTGAAACAATGGTTCGAGGAGACCTTAGGAAAACTCTCGAGAAAATCCGATACGGCCACGGCCGTTCGTTACGCACTCGGACGGTGGAAAGCGCTGATGCGCTTCTGTGATGACGGGCGCATCGAAATCGATAATAATGCGGCAGAACGAGCGTTGCGGGTCGTGGCTCTGGGCAGAAAGAATTTCCTTTTTGCGGGTTCCGATGGTGGTGGAGAAAGTGCCGCGACGATTTACAGTCTGCTCGGTACGGCCAAGCTAAACGGAATCGATCCCGAAAGTTATCTACGGAACGTGTTGTCCCGCATCGCGGATCATCCGATCAAGCACATCGAGGAGTTGCTCCCGTGGAACGTCGCCGCAAATCTACAACTTCCCAAACAAGAGGCGGCATAGAAGAAGGCGCCGCCACGAACGTTCCCACCAACAGTCTCCCAGAGCTACCCTACATCGAAGAGACCATCGAAAACGGCGGAATCACTATCGGAATCATTCCTCCGCTGAGCGAATGTGTCGCTGTGGCTCACGAGGGGCGCCACACGCTAGCCATGCTGAAACGTCAGAAAGGTGAGTCCCTGGCACAGTTGCTGTCCCGTCTGGATCTCGCCATCGCCAGAGCTCACACCGAAGAAATTTTCACAGACGAGATTAATACGCCGTCAAAATCGCAGCGTCCTTAGCAGTTGCATCCCTTCGACACAAGACGGCCTGAAGCGAACGCTTACGCGGCGTCTTCTGTTACGTTCGTTTCCGTGAACTTGCGCCCGCAAGCCATTTTCGAGCGTGACGGCCGCCACGAAGGCGTCCGCAGGATCAACATTTACCTGCTGCGGCTGCTCTATGTCTTGATGTTCTTCGTGCTGGGCAAAGACACCTGGACGCACATCCTCACGCACCGCGGACCATGGGACCCGACAGATGCCGTGGTGTGGTGCGTCTGGACGGCCTTTGCGACTTTGGCGGGACTAGGGATCATCCATCCTGTGCGAATGATACCCATCGTACTGCTGGAGATATTCTACAAAGTGCTGTGGCTGATTCTTGTGGCGTATCCGCTGTGGGCCAAGGGAGCGTTGTGGGGTTCGCCAGCGGAAGCCATCGCCTCGTCGTTCTTGTGGGTGCTATTACCTATCGTCGCGGTGCCCTGGGGCTATGTGTTCGTGACGTACATTTACAAACCAAGAAAGTAGGACAAATTCTTCTGACGGGTCATGGCCGTCGTATCCACGGCCCATTCCACCCCACAGTTCTACCGTGAAATGAGCTGGTCGTAGCTCTGGTGATCGCCGATCCAGAACCACAGGAATCCGCCATCTCTCTTAAGGGCCAAGGCTCGATAGCTCAATGTTACTCGCGCTGACCACAGCGATTGGCCCTTGGACTGGCCGACTTGTTTAAATTGCAATGAGGGGTGTTGTGGGTTTGTCCTTAGCAGGGAAAATTGTTTGTCAGCACGATTTTTTACAAAGAGCGGCAGCTTTTCATACGCACGCCAGAAGCCTTCCGTAGCGCGATGCTCCATCGAGTCACAGCGGGCGAAGCCGGCCGTGCCTCTCATCGTTCAGCGCGTCTTGCACGGCCTCGTCCAAACGGCCGGCTGCAACGTCCGCTTCGATGCGCCGATCCAGCAGTTGCGGACCGGCGTACTCGTCCAGCCACGCCAGCAGCTCCTGCAGCTCTTGCTGCGTCAGCGTCCCAATCGCCTGCTCAATTTCCGTGACTCTGCTGTCGCCCATGCCGCACCGCTCAATAATTTAGCCGCTAGTCAAAATCATATCATTCCGCGCCACGCATCATCCTCAAGAAGTTTAATTCACGTGGCAGCCATTCACTGGTTTAAGGTCACAACCCGTGACCTTAGCGCTCAAGTCTTCTCCCCCTAACCACGGCCCGAAATCCGACTTTGCATGCCTCCGTCCTAAAATTTGCAAATCCTTCGCGCATCCCTCATCATTACTGGTTTGTTCAAGAGAATTGCACGCTCAGAGCGCTGCAGAACTTAAATCCGCAAAGAACGGTTAAGGAGTGGCATGGAAAAGCCATCAAAGATTGCGCCAGCCAAGGGAAAATTGGGAGTTTTGCTCCCGGGAATGGGCGCGGTAAGCACCACCTTCATGGCCGGTGTCGAGCTGGTTCGCAAAGGAAAATCGCAGCCCGTGGGCTCGCTGACGCAGCTCGGCACCATACGCCTCGGTAAACGCACCGACGGACGCACGCCAAAGATCAGCGAGTTCGTTCCGCTGGCCAATCTGAAAGATATCGCTTTCGGCGGCTGGGATATTTTCACTGACAACGCTTACCAATCCGCGGCCAACGCTGGGGTGCTGAATCCGCAAGACTTGGCCAAGGTGAAAGGCTTCCTCTCTAAGGTCAAGCCCATGAAAGCGGCCTTCGACCACAACTTCGTGAAGCTCATCAACGGGCCGAACATCAAAAAAGGAAAGAACAAGTACGAATGGGCCCTGGAAATTAAAGAAGACATTAAAAAGTTTCGCAAGAGTTCCGGAGCCTCGCGCCTCGTCACCTGCTGGTGCGGTTCCACGGAATCGTTCCTGAAGCCCAGCGACGTTCACTCCACGCCAGAAAAATTTGTTGCCGCCATGAAGGCCAATCATCCCGCCATCGCTCCATCCATGCTGTACGCCTGGGCCTCGGTGACCAGCGGCGTCCCTTACGCCAACGGCGCACCAAATCTTAGCGTCGACATTCCCGCCATCCAGAAACTCGCTATCGAACACAACGTCGCCATCGCCGGCAAGGATTTCAAAACCGGTCAAACCCTGATGAAGACCGTGCTCGCGCCCGCGTTCAAAGCCCGCATGCTCGGCCTCGAAGGTTGGTTCTCCACCAACATCCTCGGCAATCGCGACGGCGAAGTCCTGGAAGATCCCGGCTCGTTCAAAACCAAGGAACAATCCAAACTCGGCGCGCTGGAATATATTCTACAGCCGGAACTGTATCCGCAGCTCTACGGAAAAATGTTTCACAAAGTCCGTATCAACTACTATCCCCCGCGGGGCGACAACAAAGAAGGCTGGGACAACATCGACATCTTCGGCTGGCTCGGCTACCCCATGCAGATCAAAGTGGATTTCCTCTGCCGCGATTCCATTCTCGCCGCTCCCATCGTTTTGGATTTGGTTTTGTTCCTCGACCTGGCCCAGCGTGCCGGCATGCGCGGCATCCAGGAATGGCTAAGCTTTTATTTCAAGAGCCCCATGACCGCGCCGGAACTCTATCCCGAGCACGACCTCTTCATCCAATCGATGAAGCTAAAAAATACTCTCCGTTGGATGATGGGCGAAGACCTGATCACGCACTTAGGCCAGGAATACTACGACTAGGCAAGCGATTTTGTAGTGGCGAATCTTTAGATTCGCACGCAGTTTGTTCACGTCCTCTGTGTCTCCGCGCCCAGCGCTCAGACCGTGAATACAAATTTAAATCGAATGCATCGGTTTTTCGATTTGACGATTTTGCAATCCTCGCGTTACCCTAACGCTCGAATGGACATCCCGTGTTCACGCGGCAATTCCCCGCTGCTTTTTCGCCTATTTCAATTTGAGGAGAGTCATGTCGAACGAACTGCGTAGTTTTCTTGCCTTGCCCTACGACGAACTAGAAGAGCTGAACCTCAAGGCCAAAGAGCAGCGCATGAAGCGCGTCGCCGCACACAAGATTCAAGAAGAACGCCTGAAATATCTCACCGACGAAAAACGCATCAAAGCCGTCACCGTCCTCTTCAGCGACCTCGAAGGCCGCCTGCATATGCTGGACTACGACAAAAAATTCCTGGTGAAGAGTTGGGACAATCTGACGTTCGACGGCTCCTCCATTCGCGGCTTCACCGCGCAACGCGAAAGCGATTTGCGCCTGGCCATGGACTGGAGCGCGTTTTACTGGGGCCCGTCGGACATTTTCGGTTCCGGCAAAGTTCTCGTCTTCGGCGAAGTCATCGACAAAGACGGTACCCCATACAAGGCGGACATTCGCGGCGTGCTCAAGGGCTTCGCCGAAAAGCTGTACGAAAAAGAAGGTTACACGCTCAACGCCGCCAACGAAATCGAGGGCTTCCTATTTAATGGCGTGGACGCCGAGGCCCGCTACAACGAAACCGGCAAGTTTGAGTATGTCAACACCGGCGGATATTATCACTCGCTGCCCAGCGATCCGCTGCGCACGTTCATCGACACCACCGCGGAAGTGCAGCGCGCCATGGGCTTCCAGAACGAAAAAGATCACCCGGAAGTTGCGCCTTCGCAGTTCGAGATCAACTACGGCTACGGCGAAGTGGTGGCCGCGGCGGACCAGATCCAGCTATACAAACTCATTTGTCGGCAGGTAGCCACCAGGATGGGCCTCACTGCGTGCTTCTTGCCGAAACCCGTCGTCGGCGTGAACGGTAACGGCATGCACACCAACGTGTCCGTCAGCGAGAAAGGCAAGAATCTCTGCTGGGATCCGAAGGGCGAAGAAAAGCTCAGCAAATTTGGCTGGGCCTTCGCCGATCGAATTCTCACGCACGGCAACGACATCTGTTTGCTGCTCAACGCCAGCGTGAATGCCTACCGCCGGCTCGATCCGCACTTCGAAGCACCCAATCAGATTAAAGCTTCCGCAGTCGATCGCGGTTCGATGATCCGCATTCCGATCGGCAACGAAAAGAGCATGCGCGTCGAGGTGCGTTCGGTGGCTCCGGATGCCAATCCATATCTAGTGATGTACTCGATCTTCAAGACCGGAATCGAAGGCGACACCGCGAAGATCAAGAACCTGCGGCAAGCGGAGCGCTATCTTCCGGACAACATCTACACCGCGCTGGACGATTTCCGCAAAGCAGAATGGACGACCAAGCTGCTGGGCGAAGATGTCAAGGCTCGCTACGCGGATCTAAAACAAGCCGCCGCGGATCGCTGCGCGCGTGCGCTCGGCACCTTCGTGAAAGCGCCGGAAGTGCAATTCCATCACGAAGTCTACAACCAGTTCCTGTGGAACCAGTTTTAACTTAGCGCTGCACCCCCAATTTACGAATCGCGTCTGCCGCTGGCGCGAAGCTCTTTCAATCGCGCAGTTTTAATCGCCGTGCGCGGCTTGCGTTTTTACGGCTAAGGCGTCGAGTACGCGTGTGGAATAGACCAGCGCGGCGCCCGCGTTCATAGCTACTGCGACGCCGAGTGCTTCGGCGATTTCTTCCCGCGATGCTCCGGCCTTCACTGCCGCGTCGGTATGAATCACAATGCAGCCGTCGCAGTGCGTGGTCACGGCCACGGCGAGCGAGATCAATTCGCGCACCTTCGCGCCGAGTTTCGAGTCTTTGGCGTTGGCATCGCTCAGCGCTCGATAGCCGCGGAGCGTGTCGGGGCTCAGCTTGGCCAGTTCCGCCACGGTGGTTCCAATCTGTTTCTGATATTCATTCCAATCGAGCATCATGGAGTTTCTCCTTGTGGCGTATATCGGGATTTGCCCGCACCGCTCCTTTGATGCATGGCGGGGGAATTTCGTTCCAGGTGGAAAAATCCTGCACGCCAAAATGGCGTGCATTCGATAAATGATATTTTTCGCGCTGATACGGATTCGGGAGTTCGCGCGCGTTGTGATATGTTTTTAAGTTGCATGCGGGCGTTCGCGACCCACATCGCGCGGAGGAAATGGCTTCATGAAGACGTCGTATAACGGAGTGAGTGTTCCGGCCGAGGGTAAAGGCATTGGCTACAGCGGCGGCGAACTGCAGGTGCCGGACACGCCGGTGATTCCGTTTATCGAAGGCGACGGGACCGGGCGGGACATTTGGAAAGCGTCGCGGCGCGTGTTTGATGCCGCGGTGGAACATGCGTATGGCGGAAAGCGGCGCGTGGCTTGGTTTGAAGTTTTTGCCGGCGAGAAGGCCTTCAACACTTTCAAGGAATGGCTGCCGAACGAAACCGTCGATGCCATTCGCGATTTTCGCGTGGCGATCAAGGGGCCGCTGACTACGCCCGTAGGCGGCGGGATTCGTTCGCTGAACGTGGCGTTGCGTCAACTTCTGGATTTGTATTCCTGCGAACGGCCGGTGCGCTATTTTGACGGAGTTCCCTCCCCCGTAAAGCATCCGGAGAAAATGGATTTGGTGATTTTCCGCGAAAATACCGAGGATGTGTATATCGGGATCGAGTGGAAGTCCGGCACGCCAGAAGCGAAGAAGCTGCTGGAATTTCTGAACAACGACATGTTGAAAGATGGAAAGAAACAGATCCGCTGGGATTCCGGCGTGGGCATCAAGCCAATTTCGCCCACGGGAACGAAGCGACTGGTGCGGCGTGCGATTAAATTTGCGCTGCTGAACAAGCGGCCCAGCGTGACGCTGGTGCACAAAGGGAATATTCAGAAATTTACCGAAGGCGGTTTCCGCGACTGGGGCTACGATCTGGCGCGCGAAGAGTTTCGTGCGGACACGGTTACGGAACGCGAGAGCTGGATTCTGGACAATCTGGATAAGAATGCTGCGATGACGCCGGAACAGAATGCTGCGATGATCGAGCCGGGCCTGGAGCAGGCGCCGGAAGCGTTTCGCAAATCGGTGCAGGAAGAAGTTAAGGGTGTGATCGCGGCGATTGGCGCTACGCACGGTAAGGGACAGTGGAAGAAGAAATTGCTGATCAACGACCGCATCGCAGATTCCGTGTTCCAGCAGGTGCTGCTGCGCGCGGATGAATACAGCGTTTTGGCGACGTCCAACTTGAACGGCGATTATCTTTCCGATGCCTGCGCGGCGCAGGTTGGCGGACTGGGCATGGCGCCGGGATCGAACATCGGCGATGGCTACGGAGTGTTTGAGGCCACGCACGGAACCGCGCCGAAATATGCGGACAAGGATGTAATCAATCCGAGTTCGGTGATGCTGTCCGGCGCGATGATGTTCGCGTTTCTGGGCTGGAAAGAAGCTGCGCAATTGATCGAAGACGGCATCGCGAAAACCATTCAGCAGAAGCGCGTGACCTACGATTTGGAACGGCTGATGCAAGGCGCAACCAAGGTAGGAACGTCCGCGTTTGCCGACGCGATTATCGAGAACATGAAATCCGCTGCGGCCGCGGCGCGATAAACTCTGACGTAATCCTTTTACAACTTGGGAGATGACCGGATGAGCAGGAATAAAGTTACGGTAGTGGGCAGCGGATTCGTGGGTTCGACCACGGCGCAGCGGATTGTGGATATGGAGCTGGCGGACGTGGTGATCACGGATATTTTGGATGGACCGCCGGCAGGTAAAGCGCTGGACATGATGGAGTCCGGCCCGATTACGCGCACGGATGCGCGCGCGACGGGAATTTCTACCGCTAGCGGAGATTACTCCGCGACGGCGAACAGCGATGTGGTGGTGATTACCGCGGGATTTCCGCGCAAGCCGGGAATGAGCCGCGACGATTTGCTGAAGGCCAATTACGACGTGGTGAAGGCCGTCGTCGAACAGATCGTAAAGCATTCGCCGAAGTGCATCATCATTGTGGTGACCAATCCTCTGGATGCCATGGCGCAGGCGGCGTTCAAGGTGAGCGGATTCCCGAAGAATCGCGTGCTGGGAATGGCCGGCGTGCTGGACTCCGCGCGAATGAGCACGTTTGTGGCGATGGAGTGCAAGGTCAGCGTGGAGAACGTGCATTCGTTTGTGCTGGGCGGGCACGGCGACGACATGGTGCCGCTGCCGCGATATTCGACGGTGGCGGGAATTCCCTTGCCCGATTTGCTGCCGAAGGAACGCATCGACGCAATCGTAGAGCGTACGCGCAAAGGCGGCGCGGAAATTGTAAATTTGCTGAAGACCGGGTCGGCGTATTACGCGCCATCGGCCGCGGCGGTAGAGATGGTGGAAGCGATCCTGAAGGACAAAAAGAAAATTCTGCCCTGCGCGGTGTACCTAGAAGGCGAGTATGGCATTAAGGGATTGTTCGTCGGCGTGCCGGTAAAGCTCGGCGCGGCGGGGATCGAAGAGATCATCCAGATCAAGCTGACGGAGGAAGAGAACGCCGCGCTGCAAAAGTCCTCGGCGTCGGTGCGGGAACTGGTGACAGTGCTGGGAATTTAGTCCGCGATCGTTTTGGAAACTGTGATCGACGGAAGCAAGACAGACCCCCATCCCCTGGGGGTCTTTGCATATTTCTTAGTCTTTGGGCTTGCTGGTAGCCGAGGAGTGGGGCGTCATGGCTTTGCGCAGCAGGCCATTGATTTTGGTTTGATAGCCTGGGCCGGCGGACTTGAGCCAGGCGATGATGTCGGCATCCAGGCGAATGGTTACGGGCTCCTTGATGGGGCGATAAAACCTTCCGACCACAGCCTTACTCCAGTCGGTTACTTCTGGAATATCGGACGTGTCGATGTCTTGGTCGCGCACGCGCAGGAGGGCCTGCAATTCGGCATTATGTTTCCGCACGGTGCTCTTCATAGGCCTTTCTCTCTCGCGGGGTCGCTTTGCGCGCCGAGATGATTCTGATGATTTCTTCATTGCCGTATTCCTCCGTAGTGTGAGCGACCGCGAGGACCAGAATTCCGTCCACCAATCCGAATGACAGCCAGCGTTCTTCGTTCGCAAAGTCGCCGGGCAAGCTCACTATGTGCGGATCATCAAACACGCGAGCAGCGAACGCGAAGCTGACATGATGCTTGGCCAGGTTGCTACGGCTTTTTTGTTCGTCCCAGACGAAAGGCATTCAGTTGCGCACCTGCGACCGCACGCTTCAGGCCCGGAGCCGGTGGAACTGTACATACAGTATAGTACATACACATGTGTGTGTCAAAGCTACTCCTGAAGGTTGTTCCAGCTTTACTTATAGATCCAGAACAACGGTTTCGGAGGCTGACGTGGGGCTTCCCTGCTCTAAACTCAGGAGGAGGCCCTGGAATTGGGCCATGGTTGTCGCTTGATCGTTTGCTTCCACAAAATCTTGTGCATCAGCAAATGAAGTTTTTGGGAAAAAGCGACGATATAGATCTATTTTTTGTTCTCTTGCGGCTTCGCCCAAGTAGAGGCGGTAGTCGATGCGGCCCGGTCTTAGGAGGGCGCTGTCGAGGGTTTCGATTTGGTTGGTGGTCATGACGAAGAGCACGCTGTATGGGGCACTGAAGCCGTCGAGCATGTTGAGCAGACCGGAAAGGGTGACGCCGAACTGATCGGCGATATTGGATTTGTCCTCGGGCGAGAGTGGCGACGGTTTTTGCGCGTGGTCTTCCTGACTGGGGCGCGCTTTGCCAGTCTTCATACAGTCGATGTCCTCGAAGAGGATTACGGAGTGGCGCGGGACGTCATGAATAGCCTTCATCAACGTTTTGTCATTGAACTCCGCGAGACTGATCACGTAGACGGACATGCCGAAGTGGTTGGCCAGCGCGGAAACCAGCGAAGTCTTGCCGGTGCCGGGCGGGCCATAGAGCAAGTATCCGCGGTGGTAGGGTACGCCGAGGCAGGCATAGCGTTGGCGAGAGGCGCGGAAATTTTCGATGTCCTGCAGTAGGTGCTCTTTTTCGCCGTGACGCAAAATCACGGAATCAAGCGAGCGCGGCGTGTAACTGAGGACGCGTTCCCAATAGCCGTCGTCGCGGACATAGAGGAGCGAGGTCTGGGCGATTCTTTTACGGTGGCACTCGACGATGATGTGCACGAATTGTTGCAGAAAGATTTGTTTGCGTCCGAGGGTGACGAAGGTGAACCATTCGGTGCGGCGCTCGGCCCAGCCCTTCTTTTCATCGGTGCGATAGAGATAGACGATGAATGGACGGCCGGCGTGCCAGAACCAGTGGCGGCCCTGCGCGGGAATCAGGGCTGGGTGCGCGTGACGTAACGTGGTATCCAGATCGACGCGGCGAACACGCTGAAGGAATCTTTGTTCGAGGAACCATTCCTTGACCCACACGAAAGCGGCATCGTCGTCTTTGACGGTGATGCTCATGGTAGTTTGGTCGACGAGCCAGTGCCATAGGCGCTCCGGGATGGCGCGCAGGTACACCCCGAGGCCACCGACTAGCATTAGCAATAGCCCGTCAGAGGCGAACTGGTGTTGACCAGCGAAAATATGTTTCAGAATCTCCAAGACGCAAACTTACTTTCTAACCGTCGCACGGACGGAAGTGCCCGCTCTTGGCGGGGAATATGGTTAGCTACGCCGCGAGCTGACGAAGTCGCTCGGGCTACACGGCTGCGCGGCGCGTTTTTCGATTTATGAATCGAAAGAAACGCGCAGGCTTACGCGGAATGGACTGCCTTCACTGCATGAATGAAATGGAAGCGGCCGCGACTAACTGGCGTGAAAGAAAGACGCCGCAGTGAAGCCGGGGGCGTTCATCAGCCAGGGTCGTTGTGGCAGCAGGTACATTGTAGACCGCATGTGCGGGCGTCCTTTCTTGTTAGATAACGGCTTGGCGAAGATGCCATGATTCTTCGTTTTTCGCAAGCGAGAATATTGATGAGGCGATGCGCGGACTGGCAATGCGCATGGGGGACCGCGGAATAAAACTCCGAGGTAGCCGCAGCGGCTAAAGTCGCCTATTTACTGCTTCGGTGGCGGCCCGACTGAAGTCGGGCCCTCCCGCTTCTTACGCGGCGCGGCGGACGGCCAACAGAGTTAAGTCGTCGGTGGGCTTAACGCCTTCGCCGTAGAGGAGCAGGTCTTCGAGGCATTTGGAGATGAGTCCCGCGGGCTCGACACAATTGTGTTGTGCGGCTAGTTTGTGGATGCGGTGGAGGCCGTATTCCGTGCCGGCGCTGTTGCGCGATTCGGTTAGGCCGTCGGTGTAGAGGAAAAGGGTGTCGCCCTGCTCCAGCATCAACTGGTGGACTGGGAAGCGGGTGTTGCAGAACATACCGAGGGGCACGCCGGTGGAATCTTTGGGCGTGGCTCCGTCGCTGTGAATGTGCAGCACGGGCAGGTGGCCGGCGCTGACAAATTCTACCGCGCCATCGTGGGCGGCTCGCCCAACAACTAGGGTGGCGAATTGTCCCGCGAGGGTGCTTTCGCAGAAGATGCGGTTGGCGTCCTCGACCATGCGATCCAGCGGGAGACCAGCTTCGGCAAGGCTGCGGAAGGTGGCGCGGAGGTGGCTCATGAGCATGGATGCGGCAACACCCTTGCCGGAAACATCGCCCAGCATAAAGAGCAGGCCGGCCTGCGTTTCAAAAAGATCGCAGTAATCGCCGCTGACCATGCCGGCGGGTTGATAGTGATAGCGGACGTCCCAGCCGACTGGCGCGAAGTCTAGTTTCGGCAAGAGGGCGCGCTGAATACGCGCGGCGAGGGAAAGATCGCTCTCGAGGGCGCGCTGCTCGGCGCTGGTGAGATGATCGAGGCAGAAGCGAACCAAAGGATCGGCCAGTAGGCGCGCCGGTTCAATCGTGTCGTGGCAACTCTCGCAGATCCCGAATGTTCCCTGTTCGATGCGTCCCAGCGCGGCGTCCACGGCGGTGAGCAATTGCGAAAGAGAAGCGTCGGCAAAGGGCGAATGCAAAGCGCGATGCAGGCGCTCGCGGCGTTGTTCGAGTTCGGTGCGCAGATAGGTTCGTTCGGCAGTGGCCATAGTTCCCCCTGCCATAGCTTGCTGTTTTGCGGCGGAGCTTTCCATCTGGTTTCCTCCTTTGAATTGAGGAATACGGGAAATGGCGTGACGGCGCGGGTACCGACTCTACCTTTGCGATTCGCTGCTGGAGCGCGAAACAGCAGGCGGCCTTGCGTTCGTCACTGGTGCTCATTTGATGCGGCAGACTGCAGTACGTCGCATGAGTTGGAGCGGCAAGGCTGTGTTATTTTGAGTTCGGCGGAGACGTTATGAGGCGGCGATTCGTTCTGCGGGTGGTGGTATTGGCGCTTGCGGCGGTGGGTTCCGCGCGGGCGCAGGATTTGGTGGAGTCGGAGCTGCGCATTCCCATGAAGGAGGCGGGCAAAAAGGGCTTAGAGGCGGTGATGGTGCGGCCGAACGATGGGGCGGCGCATCCGCTGGCGCTGCTGAATCACGGAGCGCCGCGCGATTCCGGGGAACGGCCGGGAATGACGCCGTGGGGATTGCTGCCGCAGGCGCGGGAATTTGCGCGACGTGGATGGACTGCCGTGGTGGTGATGCGCCGAGGGTATGGCGATTCTGGCGGCGGGTTCAACGAAGACGCTTTCGTGTGCAGTCCACGGGTGGATTATTACGATTCGGCGCGCGAGTCGGCGAAGGATTTACGCGCGGCGATGGCGTATCTGGCGACGCGGCCGGAAGTTGATGCGACGCGGATGATCAGCGTGGGAGTGTCCGCGGGCGGGTTTGCTTCCGTAGCGCTCACGGCCGATCCGCCGCCGGGACTGGTGGCGGCGATCAGTTTTGCCGGCGGGCGGGGATCGCGAAAACCGGATGAGGTCTGCAATCCGGAAGTTTTGGTGCGGGCGTTTTATGATTTTGGGAAGAAGTCGCGCGTGCCCATGCTGTGGGTGTATGCGGAGAACGACCATTTTTTTGGGCCGTCGATCGCGGCGGAATTTTATCAGGCATTTACGTCCGCGGGAGGAAAAGCGGAGTTCGTGCACGCGGCGGTGTTTGGCAAAGACGGGCACGGATTATTTTCGTGGAGAGGAACGCCGATTTGGACGCCCATGGTCGAGAGTTTTTTGGCGCAGCAGAATTTGACGTTGCGCACTACGCTGCTGGCTCTGCCGGCGCCTCCGGAGGTCGCGCCGCCGAGCCACCTTTCGGAAAATGGTGTGGCGGAGTTTCGCAATTTTCTGACCATGCCGGCACACAAGGCGTTCGCAGTTTCTCAGGATGGACAGCACAACGGATACGTGTATGGAAAGCGCACGGAAAAAGAGGCGTCGAAGACGGCGGAAGAGCATTGCCGGGACAATGCTGGGAGCCACAATGAATGCACGGTGGTGATGGTGGACGAGCGAAAAACCGGGAATTGATAGCGCCGCGCGTCCCGATAAAGTACCTGGAGGGCATTCCGCGCGCTTAAAGTGTTTCGTTGCGGCCGTAATTCGCTTATGGTGGTTGGTGATAGAGCCGTTGCCGCCCCAGAAGACCGCGGCAGGTTGCGCCCCCTCCCCAGGAATTGAAAATGGCCAATGAAAATGCCGGAAGCCGGGATTCGTCCGCGCAGGGTTTCGAAGAGCAGCGAAAATATTCACGGCACCAATTTATCGAGCGCGTGTACATCTCGCGGAAAGATGGGACGCGGGAGCCGGCCACGAGTTTTGAGATAAGCGCGGGCGGAATGTCCGTGGCGACGACCGCGAAACTGAAGATTGGCGAAGAGGTGGCGCTGTCGCCAGTGTCCGGCGAACGGGTGGTGGCCACGGTGCGGCGCAGTCAGGGAACGATGTTCGGGCTGGAGTTCCTTGGGGCTTCGGACGAGTTGCGGGCGAAAATTCTGCAGCACTGCGAGAAGCTGCCGTTATTTCGCAGCATGGCGAATATTTGATGTAGCGCGAAGACGCGCGACATCACTCGTTTCTTAGAGCGAGTTGCATCGCGACCTTCGAATCGCGCGCGAAACGGCGCTGTAGCGTTCTTGCGAAGGGATAAGCGAGCGCTGCGAGAAACGTTGGGCGCGAGAAGGCGTAGAGGTCATACCAGACGGATTGATCAGCGGCGTGATATTCCACGGTGAAACGTTCTTCGCCGATGACTCCGTGCTCCGGCAGCGTGCCGTAGGCGAAGCCGAATCGTTCCATCGTGCCGGGTTCGTCCAACACATAAACGATGCGGCAGGCGTTAAGAGACCATACGCCAAAATGAGAAGCGAGGAGAGCGACGGTCGCGCCGGCAGCGATGGGAGTATCCGGGTAGCATAGGGTTAGCCCTGCAACTTCAAACATTTTCCAGTTTCTGATGGCGGCTTTCGCGCGCGCAAAATCATCACTTCCCTGCCCTAACTGCACGCGATTGTGATCGACCGTGTAGCTTTTCGGTGGTTGCGCGCGGGTTGCGCCGACGTCCGCGTAGGAGAATTGTTGATCCTTCTGCGAGGCGATAAAGTCTTGGATCGCTTCCGCGTTCGGCCGGGAAAGATAGAGCATGCGTCCCTCGACGATTACAAATTAAGTCGACGGCTCGATAGTAGCAGTGGCTAAGGCTGTCGCGGTCAACTGTTGCCATCGTCGCGGGTCGGATCGTGAGTTCTGGCGCTTACTTGCCGAGGCGCTCTTTCACTTGCTTTGCGAGGAGCTGGACCTGCTCTTTGGTGATACGGACTTGGCCGTCGAGGACGACCGTGAGCCGGCCGGTACCGGCGTCCTTGAACTGGGCGTTTTCGATGGTGGCGTAGGGCTGGGCTGCGGGCGGGAGGGTGGCGCTGAGGTTGGTCCCTTTTTGCATGGCGTTGAGGATGGCGGCTTGCACCTTTTCTTGGATGGTGGCGCCGAGCGCTCCGGAGCGTAGTAGTTCACCCAGTGAACCATCGGCTTCGATGGCGCCGACTTCAGGGACAAGACGCAGTTCGGTTTTGTCGTCGCTGATACCGGGGGTGAGCTTTACCGGAACCACGGCGTTGCCACCGACGAGCCTTTTGCTTTGCTGTTTGCCGAAGACTTTCGCGCAGGCCCAACGCTCGTAGTGGAGTTGCACGGTAGCTATCGCGGCGGGAGCGGCGGGGACTAGCGTGGCGTTGGTGATGGCGATGCGGTCGCCGCAGTGGTCGTCTTTGTCGAGCTGAGAGCTTAGCAGGGCGGTGATGTTTTGCTGCAACTCGGAAAGGTCGGCGGTTAGTTCGAGTTTGAAGATATTTTGGTCGTGGTCTTTGGAGACTTGGGAGATTAGCGCGGAAGCGGTGATGTTGATGGATTGATCTTTGATGGTTAACGGGATTTTTACGGGTGGGATTTTGAAGTTTAGATTTTGCGCTTGAGCGATCGGAGAGAATGGCGCGGTGGTTACGAATACTAACGGCAGAAACGAAAGCAATCGCAAAAGTCGTTTTTGCACGGAATCGCGGCCTCGGAGCGATTTTGTTTTGAGGTGCTTTGGTTCAGATGCTGGGGCGATTGCGACGGTTGTGCGCGAGGGCGCCCCGGGCAAGTTGGGTGCAGCATGCTGCGACAGCACAAATTCGAAGAAACGGCGCCGAGATTAAGGAAAAAAAACGGCGGGCACGGCATGCCGTGCCCCTACACAGCGAAGAAAAGGCGTCCGCCTCAGAAGGCGACCGCTACAAAGGCAAATACCGCCGCCACGGAGGCGTGCTGGTAGGGAAAACCTACCAGTTGAAGAGGCGCTGGGCGCCGACTACTAGTGCTAGCGTGAAGACGGCGATGGCTATTTCGCCGATGGCCCCTACCGCGAAGGGCTTTAGGCCTTGCTTGCGCATTTCGCGGAAGTTGGTGCGCAGGCCAACTCCGGCGAAGGTGAGCAGAAAAGCCCAGCGGGAGAGATTGGCTAGCGCGCCGATTTGTTCTTTGTTGAAGAAACTGCAGGTGGCCAGGATGGAGATCAGGAGAAAACCCAGAACAAACTTTGGAAATTTCTGCCAGAGGAAGGCGGCTTTGTTGGTTACGATTTTGGCTTGGCCCTGACTGGCCCAGTAGATGGCGTAGCCGAGGACCACGAAACCGATCATAGCGTTGCGGGTGGTTTTTACGAGGACGGCTAATTTCCCGGCGGCGTCAGAATAGAGGGCGCCGGCGGCGGTGGCCTCGGCGGTGTTGTCCACGGCGAGGCCGGCCCAGAGGCCATAGGCGTGGTCGCCAAGATGGAGGAGATGGCCGATCAGCGGGAAGGTGAAGAGCGAGAGTGCGCCAAGCGCGAGGATGGCGGCGATGGCGAAGCTAGAGTCTTCTTCGTCGGCTTCGATGGCGCCTTGTGTGGCGATGATGGCGCTAACGCCGCAAACGGCGGAGCCCACGGCGAGGAGCGAGGTGAGTTTGGGGCGGAGGCCGAAGGCGCGGCCGAGAAAAATCATGAAGGCGGTGGCTCCGGCGATTTCTACGGCGACCAACGCCAGGCTGGCGCCGCCCAGCTTCAACACGTCTCCCAATAGGAACCGCGCGCCTAGCAAAACGATTCCTACTTTCAGCCAGAATTCGTAGGTGGCTACTCCGGCGCGGAAGATGGCGGGAACGCCGACGGTGTTGGAAATCGCCAGGCCCAGCACGATGGCCCAGAGGACGTATTCAATATTGGGGAAAGTCCAGTGATGGGCTTTGGCATAGGCGCCGACATTTTTTTCGAGGAGCTTTCCCGCGTAGCCAATGGCCGCCAGGAGCACGATGCCAGGGATCAGACGCAGGAATTGTAGCGGACGGTTGGCCGTGTGCACTTGCGGTAGGACTAGCGTTTCTGCCATTTCTATTTTGCCTCGCAATTTCGTGTTTCTAAGATTTTTGTGATGCCATTTTTTTGCTGCGACGGAATTCATTCTTTGCGTTTTTTTTTTGCGAGAATGCGCTGGTGGTAGACGTCTTCAATCAAAACCGCACAGGGCCTTCGTTCCTCTGGGTGAACCGGAGTGCCTGTGCTACGCAATTACCACGGAATGTGCTTGATCACGCCAGCGCGGATCAGCGCGCCCGCTACCAGTGCGAAGATTACCGCCCAGGTGTCCAGCGAGAGGAAGGGGCGCTTCGCGGCCACTTCTACGGTTCCAGCGGTTCTGTTTTCATTCGCAGCCATCGGGTTTCTCTCCTGAGATTTGTTTAGATAAATCGCGTAATGCTTGGTGCGGGAATCGATTCGTCGAGCGCGGCCCACGCTTGCGCGCTGATTTCTTTGGCGTGTTGCGAGGCCACGCGGCCGACGATTAGCAAAGCTGGAGCGGGGAGTTTTTCTTCCGCCGCGAGATGCGAAATTGTGGACCAACGAACGAGCTGGCGGGCGTTGCTGGCGGCGGAGACCACCGCGCACGGCAAATCGGCGGGGAGGCCGCCGTCGCGCAGGCGGGCGGAAACTTCGGCGTAGTCCGGACCGGGCATGTAGAGGACCAGCGTGGTGGTGCTGGTGACGCAGCCCCAATCCATTTGCGTACCGTCGACGCCGCGGGAAAACGTGGTGAGCAGAACTTGCGAAGCGGCGCGACGATCCGTAAGCGAGATTCCCGCGGCGGCGGCGGCGGCGGTGGCAGCAGTGATGCCGGGAACAATTTCAAAGGACACATTTGCGCGGCGCAGGACATCGATTTCTTCTCCGGCGCGGCCGAAGATTCCCGGGTCGCCACCTTTTAGGCGGACGACGATTTTGTGGTCTTGCGCATTGGAGACTAGCAGCGAATTGATTTCTTCCTGCGTCAGGAGTTTTTGGCCGGCGCGCTTGCCGACGTCGATCACCTCAGCTGTGGGCGAAATTTCCGCGAGTACTTCCCTGCTGACTAGCGAATCATGCAGAACTACGTGAGCTTCCTGCAAAAGACGGGCGGCCTTGCGCGTGAGGAGTTCGGGATCGCCGGGACCGGCGCCGACCAGGTAGACCTTGCCGGTTTCGGCCAAAGGCCGCAGGGCTGCGCCCTGCGCTACAGGTTTTCTTGTTGGATTTGGCGCGCTCACGACGCAGAACCTTCCAGACGGCGGCGGAAACGCTCGAACATTTCTTTGCTGGCCAGGCGATGAAGAATTGCTTTGATGCGCTCGAAGCCTGTGGCTTTCGCGCGAAGTACGTTGCGCGCCGTGCCGAGCTTTTCTAGCCACACGGCGTATTCCTGGCCGTAGGTCTGCTCCAGCTCTTTGCGAATGCGCTGCGCCAATGCCGGGCTTTTGCCGTTGGTGGAGATGGCGATTTGCAAGTCGCCG
Organism: uncultured Acidobacteriota bacterium; assembly: GCA_963838265.1. Lineage (GTDB taxonomy): Bacteria > Acidobacteriota > Terriglobia > Acidiferrales > UBA7541 > Acidiferrum. The sequence continues at coordinate 215,488 of CAWIQN010000007.1, read as the reverse complement.
CGCTGCACGACCGAACCGTAGTAGAAATGGCAGTTTTCGATATCGTCGACGGCGTTGCAGAAGATGCCGAGCGCTTCAGCTTCGAGAAATACAGCATTGTTGACGCCCGGTGCGGAAGTGGCGGCGATGGCCAGGCTGGCGCCGTCTAGATCGCCGGGGAGAAATTTGCGCGCCAAGAGTTCAAGCTTGCCGTCGCGCGCCCACGTAGCGATTTGCGCCGTGGCATCCGGCGCGATCACGCGAATGCGCGCTTCGGCGGCGAGCAGCCCGGGAATTTTGCCCTCGGCAATTGTGCCAGCGCCGACCACCACCACCGTGCGGCCCTGCAACTTCACGAACATGGGAAAGAGGCTCACGGTTAGCTCTCCACGCTGTGCGGGACGGCCCCGGCGGACAAGTCTCGTTCCACCGGGATTACGGGTGTTCCGGCGAGAAGGAGACGCAGGTCATCCGTGGAATGCCGCGCAAAAAACTGGCGAAGGTTTTCGTTCTGCGCGCGCTCGCGCTGATACGTGGTGAGGAGGCGCTCGATAGCGTCAGGTACATCGGTGGCGGCGCAGCGGTAGCCAATAGGTCGCGCGATGGAGGCGAACTGGCCAAGGCTGCCGCCCACGCAGAAGTAGTAGGCGTCGACCATCTTGCCGTCCACCTTGATTTTCTTGCCTTCAATGCCGATGTCAGCGATCCAGTGCTGGCCGCAACTATTGGGGCAGCCGGTGATGTTGAGTTTCAGTTGCTGATCGAAACCGGGGATGCGTTCCTCAAGTTCCGTGGTTAGCCAACGCGCGAATCCTTTCGTTTCCGTTAGCGCGAGTTTGCAATATTCAGAGCCGGTGCAAGCCACCGTGCCGCGGGCGAACGCCGAGGCTTCGACGGGAAGTCCGGCTTTGGTCAATGCAGCCGCAACTTGCGGGGCATCGGCGGTGGGGATATTCGCGATCAACAGATTTTGCATCATGGTGGTGCGCACGCTGCCATCGCCATAGCGGTCGGCAAGATCCGCGGCGACGTGCAGTTGCTGCGGGGTGATGCGGCCGCGCAGGACGGAGGCGCCTACGTAAGACAGCCCCGGCTGACGCTGCGCATGGATGCCGGTGTGATCGCGGTGCACATCCACGGGAAGATCTTCCGGCTCGGCAGGATCGAGCGAGAAGCCAAGGAGGTGCTCGAGTTCGCTCTGAAAGTGCTCGGCGGTCCAGCCGTGTTGCAAGAACAAAAACTTGAGGCGGGCCTTGTCGCGGCTTTGGCGCAAAACCTCACTGCGGCGAAAAATCTCCGCGACGCCGCGAACCACGGGGATGACTTGTTCTGAAGTGATGAAGGCATTGAGACGGACGCCGAGATGCGGCTCGGTGGAGAGGCCGCCGGCTACGCGGAGAGAAAAGCCGGTTTCCGCGACGCCGTTGCGCACGCGACGAATCGCCGTCAGCCCTACGTCGTTGATCTCCGGGTAAGTGCACCAATGGCGGCAGCCGGTGATGGACAGCTTGAACTTTCTCGGCAAATTATAAAACTCGGAATTTCCGCCAAGCTGGCGGTCCATTTCCAGGGCCAGCGGCGAAGCGTCGATGATTTCGTCGGCGTCGAGTCCGGCAACCGGGCAGCCGGTAATGTTGCGGGCCACGTCACCGCATGCGCCGGTGGTGCTGAGACCCACGCTCCAAAGCTTTTCGAGAACTTCCGGAAGCGACTCGATAGTGACCCAGTGGAACTGCACGTTCTGCCGCACGGAAATGTCCGCAACCCCGCGCGCGTGATGGGCTGCCAAGTCCGCGATGGTGCGAACCTGATCGCTGCGCAGTTGGCCGTTGGGAATGCGAACGCGTAGCATAAAGAACGGCGTGGCTTTGCCTTCGCCATTCTTGCCGCCGGTAACGCCCGCGCCGTCGCCCTGGGTGTACACGCCCCAGGTGCGGAAATACGTGGTGAACCATTCGGCGGGAATAGTGTCGAACCCAGACTTGGCGAACGCGCGAATTTCGTCCAGCGCTTCCCAAGCGTTCTTCGCCAACTTCAGGCGCTCGATGCGCTGCGCCTTGGTCTCTTTGACTTCTTTAACTGCTGTGCCTTCAACGGGCATTGCTGTTGACCTTCCGCAAAAACAAAAAGCCCACGTGACCAGAAACTCTGGCGACGTGGGCTTCGGAACCTTTGGCTAGCTAAAAACTAAGTCCGGGAATCCCCCTGGCCAGAGATGGAGGCGAGGCAACACGCAGCGTTGGTTGCACCTGCACACCGGAGCATCTGGCGAATGAGATTCATACAGGGATAGGATACGGCCGCGGGGAATACCCTGTCAACTTAGTAGGGATTCAAACATCACATGCTATAAATCAGGTTTTTCGATATTAGCAATTAATCCAGCCAAACGAGCCTGGGCCATAGTTGCTGCAGCGGAGCTTTGGGTCTTCGGCACACGTAGATGGTGAGATTTGATTCCTCGGGCATGGCGTGCAGGGGCGAGATCGTGGTGGTCGCCTGGACGTCGCTAAAGAACTGATTTAAAAAGGTTTCGTTGAAGCCGATGGCGATCACTACATCGCCGGAATAGCTTCCGGGCCCCCAGAAGCCGTACTGATTGTGGCCGCTGATGGCGGAGGGCAGGCCGAGCTTGGGGCCGAAGTAGTCGATGGCCGAGGCTTCACCGTAGTTCTTGGCCATGATGGCGGCTTGCGACTGATCCAGGGCGGGCAAGGCATGGTAGACGCTGGCGACGGCGGCGGCTTGTTCTGGCCAGCCATGCATGTCGCCGAAAAGCTGCGGCAGGTCGCCGAGAGGGATGTTTTCCACATGTACATCTTGCACGTCCCAGAAGCGGCAGTATTTTACGGCGGCGTCGACGGGGAGTACGGGCATGGCCAAGGGCAGCGCGATGGCCGAAGCGATGACGAGTGGCGTGGCGATGGCCAGGGCTAGCCATCGCCCGGTGCGCGGAAGCAGGCGGAGCTCGATCCACACCGCGCCGGCGGCGAACAGCATGATGTAGGCTGGCGCGAGGTAATAAATTTTGCCATGGAGATAGAGCATCTCCGCCAGAACCGTTAGATAGGCCCACGCCAGGACGGCATATTTTTTGCCGACGCGGTCGCGTAACAGAAACCAAATTCCCGCCAGCCAAATCGGCGCGGCGAGCGGGTCGGTGAGCAGCGTTTGCTGCAAAACAAACTCGATGGGCCCTACGGTGGAGTACTTCTTGCCGATTACGGCGTGCAGCAGCGCGATGGTGGGCCAGCCATTGTGGATTTCCCAAAGAAGGTTGGGAAGAAAAATCAGAAACGCGATTGCCGCGCCGAGCCAGATCCAGATGCGAGTAAATTCGCGGCGCGCCGGTGTGAGTAGCAAACCTATGGCGAGACCCGAACCGAAGAAGAGCATGGAATGTTTGTTTTGCAAGCCGAGGCCCGCGACCACGCCGAAGAGCAGCCACAAGCGCTGGTCGCCGCCGTTGAGAATGCGCAGAACAATCGCGGCGCTGGCCATCCAGAAGACCGGCTCGAAGGCGTTCATGGAGAAAAAATTGTCAAAGGTGAGGTAGATGGGCGCGAGCATCACGGCGAGAGCGGACAGAAATTGCGCTTCGTTGCGGCCGCCCATTTCGCGAGCCATCCATCCGGCAAGCAAAACCTTGGCGAACGAGCTGAGCGCGGGAAGAAAACGCAGCGCCCGCAAAGAATCGCCGAGCAGCATGCGCGTCAGGCGGGCGAGCAGCGGGGCCAGCGGCGCGTGGTCCACATAGCCCCAGGCTAGGCGCTGGCCACAGGCGGCGTAGTAGAGTTCGTCGCGAAAGAAGCCGTAGCCGCCGTTGAAGACGAGGTGCAACGCCAATGCGATAGCGGCGAGCGCGTAAACCGTGTTGCTGAGCGGCGGCAGCGGCACAATCGCCGAATAGCTTTGCTCGGCGCGAGGATATGGTTCTGGCGCCGAGCCGGGCGTCGCTGGTGGTTGCTGAATTGTGACGGACAAGCTAATCCTCTGCGGCTGAACGGCGCGGACAATGAAGCAGCCGCGCGTGCTCCATCTTTAAGCTAGTACACGGGTAACTTGTGCGGGCCCAGTTGCTTCTCGAAACCAAGAGCTAGGGATTCTTCGCGGCAGGCGCGGCGGGTTTCTTCGCCGGTGTCACCGGAGCGCCGACAATGACGGCCGTCTTGATGGCGTCGAGCTTCGGCCAGCCCTTATCGAGATAAGGCTTCCCTTGCTTGGTGAGTTGGTCTTGCGCGGGACCGCCGCCATCGGGAGCGCCTTCACCGTATTCACCGTAAAAACTGTCAACCACGCTCATGCCATCGCTCACCACGCCGAAGGGCGAAAAACCCATGCTATCGAGACGCTTGTTGTCGCCGTAGTTGATGAACACTTGCGTGGTGCGGGTATTCGGTCCAGAAGTGGCGAAGCTTACATAGCCTCGGACGTTGCTTTGCGTGACCGGATCATCCTTGATTTCGGCTTTTTCCCATGCCGCGGAAACGGCCGGGTAAGCGCTGACGCCGAATTGCGCCATGAATGGTGGGTTGTTCAGCACGCGGAAGAAGCTGGCGTTGTCATAAAAGTGGTGCTTGACCAGGTTGTAGAAGCGGTCGGCGCCGAGCGGCGACCAGGCTCGTGTGACGGTGATAGTGAAGTCGCCTTTGGTGGTGGTGACTTTTACTTGGTACGTATCCGGGGCTTTGCCTTTCAGCAGCGCGGGGTGGAGCAAGGCGCGATCGTATCCGGTGGTGGCGGTGGTCTTGTGCGTCTGCGTCGTTGTGGCGGTTTGTGCGGACGACAAGGTTCCAGTTGCCAAAATTCCCAGGGCCAGAATTGCTAGAAAGAAAGTGTGTGCTGCTTTGGTCATTTTTTTAGCTATCTCCGTGATGAGTGCCCATCATTTTTTACCATTTAACGTTTATTGCGGCGCGGCAGTCCGGGCATGGCCTACGCGCTCGACCTCGGCCATTACGCGCAATGTATTTTCGCCTAGAATCTTCTTTACGTCATCCTCAGAATATCCTTTGCGCAGTAATGCTTCGGTGATTTTTGGAAGCTCCGTGACGTCTTCCATGCCGTAAGGCATGTTAGCACCATCGAAGTCTGAACCGAGGCCGACGTGCTCGGCGCCAACCAATTGGACGGCGTGGTCGATGTGCTCGACGATTTTGCTCCAGTCCACACGCGGCAGCTTGCCTCGCTCAACGTACTCGCGGGTGAGGCGGTCTCCCTCGATCAGCTCGCAAGCCTCGTTGTCTCCGCAGAGTTTGAACACTTCGGCTTCTATGGATTTGTTGATCTGCGGATCTTTGTTCTCGGCATCGCGAAATTCTTGGCTGAGGAATGCCACGTGATAGTTGATCTGGATCACACCGCCTTTCGCGGCTAGCGCCTTGATCATTTCGTCGGACATGTTGCGCGGCGCATCGCACATCGCGCGGCACGATGAGTGCGAAGCCAGGAGCGGCGCTTGGCTGATGGCCAGCACGTCATAAAACGTTTTGTCGCTGACGTGAGAAATATCCACCATCATGCCGAGGTGATTCATTTCGCGGATCACTTCCCTGCCAAACGGCGTGAGTCCGTGGTGCACCGGGGTGGCGCCGCTCGAATCCGCCCACTCCACGTTGCCGGTATGCGTCAGCGTCATGTAGCGTGCGCCCAAGGCGGCGAAGTGACGAAGGACGCCGAGATCACTGTTGATCATGTGGCCGCCCTCAATGCCGATGAGCGCGGCGATTTTACCTTGCGCGTGCGCGGTGCGAATTTCGCGGGCGGTGGTGGCGAAGGCGAGGTCGACTGGATAGCGGCGGACTTGTTCGTGGACGGCGGCAATTTGTTCGAGTGCGCGGGCTACCGCCGGCGGACCTTTGATTTTGCTGGGTATCCAAATCGAAAAGAAAATCGCACCCAGACCACCTTCGCGCATCCGCGGAATGTCGATGCTGCCGCGCGTGTCGCGCGCCGCGAAATCAAATTTCAGGTCGGAACGGAAACTGCCATCGGCAGCGAATTGGCCGCCGAGGAAACGCTGCGTGGTGTCGGCATGTGTGTCGATGACCAAGGATGAAAAATGGAGTTTGTGGGCGCGCAAGGAAATGTCGTCGCTGGCAACCGCGGTGGTCACGTCCGCGACCGCGCTATATCCGCACGCCAGGACGGGCGCCAACACCAAAAGTTGCCGAATCGCTTCCCTGCGGGCTGGATTGTGAGGTTCATCTCTTTTCACGGCTGTCCGTTTAATTCTCTGCTGACCGCTTCCGCCTGCTCCATCACGCGAAGGGTATTCCCACCGAGAATTTTGCGGATATCTTCCTCGGAGTAGCCCTTGCGCAGCAGCGCCTCAGTGATTTTCGGGAGCTTGGAGGCGTCTTCCATTCCTTCGGGCATGGTGGCACCGTCAAAATCAGAGCCGAGGCCAACATGATCGGCGCCTACTAGCTTCACGGCGTGATCGATGTGATCCACAATGCGTTCCCAACTTACGTGCGGCAGCTTGCCTTCGGCGGTCAGCTTCTCTTGCTGCTCGTTCAGCTTCTTGGTGATGCAGGAATCGTCACCGCCGCATTCTTTCGTGAAGGCATCGAACATGGCCACAACATTCCCGGAAGCTTTCTCAGAAGCATCCTTGTAAGCCTGATCGATAAAACTGCGTTCGTAATTGATCTGAATGACCCCGCCCTTGGCGGCCAGCGCTTTAATCATGTCGTCGCTCATATCGCGCACGTGATTACAGAGCGCGCGGCAAGACGAGTGCGAAGCGATCAGCGGGGCTTTGCTGATGGCGAGAGCGTCGTAGAAGGTCTTATCGGAAACGTGCGAGATATCCACGAGAATGCCTTGGCGATTCATCTCGCGCACCACTTCCTTGCCAAAATCGGTGAGGCCGTTGTGTTCGGGCTTGGCCGTCGAGGAGTCCGCCCACTCATCGTTGTAAAAATGCGTCAGCGTCATGTAGCGGACGCCGAGATCCGCGAAAATTCGCAGCACGTGAAGGTCGTTTCCCATCATGTGCCCGCCCTCGACGCCGATCAGCGCGGCAATCTTGCCTTGCGCGTGGGCGCGGCGAATATCCTCTGCGGTGCGCGCCAGCACAATGTCGTTCGGATATTTCCGCACGTTCTCGCGCACCAGATCGATCTGGTCCAGGGCCTTCTGTACCGCGGCCGGTCCGGTAGTACGCCCGTCAATCCAGATGGAGAAAAAAATGGCGTTCATCCCGCCTTCGCGCATGCGCGGAATGTCCACGTGGCCGTCGGGATTGCGCTTGCCGATATCGAAGGTGCCCGAAAGGAAGCGCTGCGTGGTGTCGTCGTGGGTATCAACAACGATGGAGGAAAAATGGATGGCTCGGGCGCGCTCGGCAATGTCGTCGGCGTTCGTGTGCCTGGCGTAAAGCGAAGCAACGGAGAAAAAAAGAATTGCGCAGACTACCGCACGCGCATAACGCATCGAGTGTCTCCTCAGAGATTTGAATCGCGAGGCGAGTTTACCCTACCAGCCATCCGAAAAGCGCTTGTTTCCAAGCTTCGCGGTTTACTTCCGCCAGCGATTCCGTAAGAGGAATGCCTTTCGGGCAGGCTTTCACGCAATTTTGCGCGTTGGCGCAATCTTCGATCCCGCCGTGGCCCATAGCGGCTTTTAGACGTTCCGCGGCGTGCATTTTCCCCGTGGGATGCATGTTGAAGAGCCGCACCTGGCTGAAAATCGCCGCTCCCATGAAACCGTTATGATCGTTCACCTGCGGGCAGACCTCGAGGCAGTTTCCGCAAGTGATGCAGTTGGATAGCGGGTAGCCTTTTTGCTGCACTTCCGGCGACATGCGCGGGCCTTCGCCGAGGTCGTAGCTCCCGTCGATGGGGATCCACGCTTTCACGCGTTTCAAACTCTCAAACATGAATTGGCGATCGACGGAAAGATCGCGCACTACGGGAAATTTCGTAAGCGGTTCGATGCGGATGGGCTGTTCCAGTGTATCGACCAGCGCGGAACAGGCCATGCGCGCTTTGCCATTGATCAACATGGCGCAGGAGCCGCAAATTTCTTCCAGGCAATTGGAATCGTAGGTGATTGGGGTGGTGGCCTTGCCGTCGCTGGTTACCGGATTTTCCGCGATGTCGCGCAAGCAAATGATCACATTCATGGAAGGTCGCCAGTTCAGCGCGAACTCCTCCCAATGCGCTGCATCTTTCGGCTTGGCCTGCCGCTTCACTTTGACGATTACTTTTTTCCCCGCTGCCGCTGCTTCTGCCATTGAGCCCTCTTTAAATCCTCTCTGGGCACGAAACTCTTCCCTGCGATGCAAAAATGCGGGTCTGAAGACCCGCCACTACAAAAGGCTGCCGACTCACTTCGCTGCATCGTAGCGCCTGGCTCGCGGCGCGATGTGCGATGTATCCACCGCTTCATACGTCAGTTGAATGTCGCCGTTGACCCATTTTGCGCGCGTGGTTTTCAGAAAATTGTAGTCATCGCGCTCCGGAAACTCGGGCTTGTAGTGCGCGCCGCGCGATTCGTTGCGCTGATACGCGCCCATGGTTACCACGCGAGCCAGCACCAGCATGTTGCCAAGTTCTCGCGCGAAATTCAGTGTTTGATTGGACCATTTGGTGCGGTCGCTCAGATTGATTTTCTTGTAACGCTGCGTCAATTCGCCGATTTTGCCGTACGCCAGCTCAAGATTTTTGTTGATGCGCGTTACGGTGACGTGCTCGGTCATGATTTCGCCGAGCTCTTTCCAGATGGTGATGGGATTTTCTCCGCCCGTGCCGGAAAGCAGCGTCTGATTCATCTCTTCCTGGCGCTGGCATTCCCGCTCGAAGACAGTGGAAGGCGCCGCCGCTGCGCCAATGGTTAAACTCTTGGCATATTTCACCGCAGCCGGCCCGGCAATTCCTCCTCCGAAGATGCAAGAGACCAGCGAATTAGCACCCAGCCGGTTCGCGCCGTGATATTGATACTCGCATTCGCCGGCGGCGTAAATTCCCGGAACGTTCGTGCCCTGATCCTCCGCGTTCACCCACATGCCGCCCATGGTGTAGTGCATGGCGGGAAAAACCTTCATCGGCTCTTTGCGCGGATCCACGCCGATGAACTTTTCGTAGATTTCCAGAATGCCTTCGAGCTTGTGATTCAGCGTCTCGACGGGAATGTGCGTCACATCGAGATACACCGCGGCTTGCCCGTCAATGCCCAGCTTTTCTTCGTAAACGATGCGATGGATGGCGCGTGTCGCGATGTCTCGCGGGACCAAATTGCCATACTTCGGATACCACTCTTCGAGAAAATAGAAACGTTCGCCTTCTGGAATGCTCCGCGCCGCGCGCTTGTCACCCGGAGTCTTCGGCACCCACACGCGGCCGCCTTCGCCGCGCGCCGATTCGCTCATCAACCGCAGCTTGTCTTCGCCGGGAATCGCGGTCGGATGTACCTGGATGAATTCGCCGTTGGCGTAATCCACGCCCTGCTGAAACAACGCCGATTGCGCCGAGCCGGTGCACACAACGGAATTCGTGGAACGGCCAAAAATTGCGCCGATTCCACCTGTGCAGAAAATTACCGCGTCAGCAACGAACGTCTGCACTTCCATAGAGTGCAAATTCATCGCGCAAATGCCGCGACAGATTCCACCGTCATCGATCACTGCGGACAAGAACGTCCAGCCCTCATACTTTTTCACGCGGCCTTCGGATTCGTGGCGCCGAACTTGCTCGTCGAGCGCGTAAAGCAATTGCTGGCCGGTGGTGGCGCCGGCAAACGCAGTGCGGTGATACAAAGTGCCGCCGAAGCGGCGATAGTCCAGCAAACCTTCCGGCGTGCGATTGAACATTACGCCCATACGGTCCAGAAGATCGATGATGCCGGGCGCCGCTTCGCACATGCGGCCCACCAGCGTCTGATTGGCCAGGAAATCGCCGCCAAAAATGGTGTCATCGAAATGCTTGGCGATAGAATCGCCTTCACCCTTTTGATTTTTCGCGGCGTTGATTCCGCCCTGCGCGCAAACCGAGTGCGAGCGCTTTACCGGAACGATGGAAAACAGTTCGACGGGCACGCCGGATTCCGCCACGCGAATGGTAGCCATCAGGCCGGCGAGGCCCCCACCCACAACGATGATTTTTGGCTGTTTCATTTCTATGGCTGTTTCATTTATTTATGTACGAAGCAAAAGGATGCCAGTCAAAACGAAAACTGATGAGAATCAGAATGCCAACCACGCTAAAAGTGACGCCCACCAGCACGCCCAATTGCCCCGCCGCACGTTGTGCGCGCACCGTCGCGGCCAATCCCCACTTGCACAGAAAATTCCAGATGCCCACGCCGAGATGGAACGATGACGCCAGAATTCCGATCGCGAAGAACGTCAGGAACAGCGGGTTTTGCAAATCCTGCTCCACGCTAGCGTACGTGGAGCGCCCCTGCGTGAGAAACCGCTCGGTATACAGATGCCAGCCGATATATACGAATGCGATGAGTCCGGTGTAACGCTGTGCGGTGTACAGCCAATTCTTAACCCACGGATATTGCGAAACGTTGGATTTCCCGCGCAACCAAATCCACACACCATAGCCGCCATGAAACAGCATCGGTAGAAAAATAAACGCCCATTCGACGAATATCCGGAACGGAATGGTCTGCAGCTCGGCGGACGTTTGATTGTATTTTTCAGCGCTCACCAAAGCTGTGCTGTTGGACCAGAAATGCTCCGCGAGAAATGCTCCCACGGGAAGAATTCCGGTTAAAGAATGAAGCTTGCGGAGGAGATAACTTGCGTCAGGCTGACTTTCCTTGGCGGACATGCCTTCTCCGTCGCAAAAGTTTCTGGGTGCCACGAGGCAGGCCGGGAACCATTCCCGTTTCAGGAAAACTTCCTACACAACCTCGAGGACGTGAAAGATTTGCGACAAAATCAGTATAGGTACATGCCCGCGGCGATGCAAGTTGGGCACAATTTCCGCAATAAGCGACGAAAGAATTTCATGAGCACACGCACCGCGAAATATTCTTGCGAACGTGGGGTGGAACGGTACAATTTAAATGACGGAAGTAACTCGCCAGGGCCCTCCTCTCCTCCCCGGCTGCTGAAGTGTAGGAATAAGCGGACGAATGGCCACTACCTACAGCCTTGTTTCGGAGTTGGAACGTCTGGCGAATGCACTATCTTCCGCCAGCGAGGAAAAGTCCGTGGACGTTCCGATCGCTTCGGTGGCCGAACGCATCGCGAAGAGTTTGGGCGTAAAAAATGATGAAGTCGCGATCCTGGGACTTTCCACACGCTGGAAACATCTCTATTTCATGGCGCCACTCGCGCTGAAAAACGTCGGCTACATTCCGCTTTCCAGCAATTCCGCGCTGGCGGCCCGCACGGCGCGCGAAAGCCGGCCGGAAATAGTGAACAATTTTGCCGCAGTGCGCCACGCCAGTGTGTTTGAAGGCGTAAAGATCGGCAACGAGAGCGCCGAAGCCATCCAGAAAATCATCAGCGCACCCATTCAGTCGGACGGACGCGTGGTGGGCATCATTCAAATCAGCCGAAAAGGGCCGACCTCCATGAGCGCGGGGCCGGATTTCACTGCGGATGAGTTGGAAAAAGTTGTAGCGCTGTGCAAACCGCTCGGAAAACTGCTGCGCCACGTAGCCGTAGACCCAGAGAGTTAGTTTGCGCCACTATCCGTTGATGCTGTAACGCGATATTCACGCGAAGCGCGTCGCAACGCTCGCCGCAAAGACCTGAAACACATTGACACTGCAATACCTTCTTGTTACTTTTCCACAGCAACGTTTTTTTCGGCTACACCACTCACGGAGGCACGACAAAGCAGCCTATGGCGTTCGTCGCAAAGAAAATATTTCTCACCAAAGGCGTCGGAAAGCACCGTGAACGGCTCTCCAGTTTCGAGTTGGCGTTACGCAGCGCGGGAATCGCGGCGTGCAACATCGTGCGCGTCTCTTCTATTTTCCCTCCGAACTGCAAATTGATTTCGCGCAGCGAAGGTTTGAAGCACATCAAGCCCGGGCAAGTGGCGTTTACCGTGATCAGCGAAAATTCCACCAAAGAAGCGCATCGCTTGATCGCCGCGAGCATTGGTTTGGCGCTGCCCAGCGACAAAACCATGTACGGCTATCTTTCCGAGCATCATTCTTTCGGCGAAACCGAAGAAGTGGCGGGCGAATACGCGGAAGAACTGGCCGCGGAAATGCTGGCGACCACACTGAACGTGGAATTTGATCCGGATTTATCCTTCGATGAGAAAAAAGAAGTCTATCGCATCTCCAATAAAATCGTGCGCACCATGCAGGTGACGCAATCCGCAGTGGGCGACAAGCGAGGACTGTGGACCACCGTGCTGGGCGCGGCGATTCTGATCGGCGAGGACGACTGACGCTTCGCTTTTTACACTTACTCGCTAAAATCTAAATTTATTTCTTGTAGTATCCAATGCGCTGCAAAACTGCGCCCACAATCAGCGGCAACGCCACGGTCGCATCATCAAAAACTTCCGCAAAACGGCCACCTTCTTCCGGCGGAACAAACTTTCCCCACGAAACTGCCTCGGTGTAGGTGCTGCCGCTGAGTCCGCCCCAGTGCACTGGCTCCGGACAAACGCGCAAACCGTAGTTATAGCGCTTTAGCGGAATTTTCTTGTAACCGCGCCGCGCCAAAAGCTCCGCGTAGACGCCGAATTGCTGCGACCAATTGCGCGGCACGCCGCCGCCAATGGTGAAAATGCCCATGCGATTGGTGGCCAGCATGGTGTCCGCAAATTTTTCGAAATCCTCGAAAGGGTCGTAGCGCAGCAATTGGCGTTTTTGCATGGTGCGCGCGATCTTGTGCAAAGCAAAGTCGATTCCCAATTCCGAATCGGTGAATGCCGGAACGAAAACGGGAACGTTATGCTGGTACGCGGACTTCAAAATGCCGCGGCCTTTGGAATGTTTCACTAGATATTCGCCGATGCGGCGATGAATCTTCCAGCTGCACGCCACTTCGCTGGCGTCCCACTTATCGAGAAGCAAATCCATGATTTCTTCGACGTGGTCGAGATTCACTTCCGGCTCAAGCGAATCGTAGACGCGGTTGTAGCCGGCCGCGAATAATTCCTCGTCATCCATTTTTGCCGGGTCATAACGGTAATGCGAGTCGCCGGTGGCTTCCACCAGTCCGTGGGCCATCAGCGCGCCGGTGGAGACAATAGCCTTCACGACGCCAGATTCGATCAGATCGCAGAAAATCAGTCCCATTTTGCCGACGGTGAGCGCGCCGGAAAGCGTCATCACCACAAAGCAATCTTTATCGCGCGCCATGGCTTCCAGAACGTCCGCGGCGTCCCCGATCTGGCGTCCGGTGAACGCAGTGTCGCCCATGGCGCGCACCAGTTCGTCAATGGTGCGGCATTTGGATAGATCCAGTGGGAAAATGGGACGCAGCTTGTCTCTTACGGGATCGTGCAACACACGGCCGGTTACAGTTTTCTTTGGCGTCTTCGCCATGCATGCTCCTCGTTTGGTTCGTGCGAATCAGCGATGGTAGAACTTTATGAATCGCCGACGCCCAATGTGGAATCTATATTATAGAAATGTTGTTTTCTGTGATGAGTTTTAGTACAAACGCGGAACAAAAGAAAGGTTAATCGTACGCGCGGGCGATTTTCCGGCTCGTGATAAAATAAAAAATATGGCGGATAAATTTACCATCGGCCTGGTGCAGATGAAATCCCGCGCCAACGCCGAAGAAAACCTTACCCACGCGGTCGCGCACATTCGCGAAGCGGCCAAACGCGGAGCGCAGATTATTTCGCTGCACGAATTATTTCACGGCGAATATTTTTGCCGCACGGAAGACCCAAAGCTGTTCGATTTGGCGGAGCCGGTGCCGGGTCCCACCACGGCGCGTCTCGCGCAAGTCGGCAAAGAGTTGAACGTGGCGCTGGTGGTTTCGCTCTTCGAGCGGCGCGCCGCGGGCGTGTATCACAACACGGTGGCGGTGCTCGACGCCGATGGCTCGCTGCTCGGGAAATATCGCAAAATGCACATTCCGGACGATCCGCTGTATTACGAGAAATTTTATTTCACTCCCGGCGATTTGGGATTTCCGAATTTCGACACCAAGTTTGCTCGCATCGGCGTGCAAATCTGCTGGGACCAGTGGTATCCGGAGGGTTCGCGCATCACCGCGCTCGGCGGTGCGCAGGTGATTTTCTATCCCACCAGCATCGGATGGCATCCGCACGAAAAAACGGAATTTGGCGCGGCGCAACTGGATGCATGGCGCACCATGCATCGCGCGCACGCCATCGCCAATGGAATTTATGCCGCGGCGGTGAATCGTGTGGGCTTTGAAGGTGAGCCGGAAAAGGGCGACGCCGGCCTGGAATTTTGGGGACATTCCTTCGTAACCGCGCCGGACGGACAGGTGATTTCTGAAGCCGGTGACAGCAAAGAAGAGATTCTCGTAGTCGAATGCGATCCTGCGAAGAGCGAAGACCAGCGCCGCAACTGGCCATTTCTACGCGACCGGCGCATCGATGCCTACCAGCCAATCCTCAACCGCTGGATTGGCGAATAACCAACTTAGAGTGCGGCGGCTTGACGCCGCTTTCTCGGCGTAAACCGCGCCAACAATTTCAGCGTGCTGCCAATTGCAACTCGCACCCGTAACGATTGGGCGACGCAATTTTCTCCCGTTTAAAGCTTACGTCGGGTCTTCTCTGTGACCTCTGCGAACTCTGTGTTAAATTCCCTTTCCGATGAAATTTGCGACTGCAACCAAGACGCCGAACGCCCTGAACTTCCACATGCCCGCGGAATGGGAGCCGCATGAGGCCACGTGGCTCGGGTGGCCGCACGAAGTGACGGATTGGCCGGGAAAGTTCGCGCCGATTCCGTGGGCGTTTGCGGAGATTGTACGGCACTTGTCTCGCGTGGAACGGGTTTATTTGCTGGTCGAAAATTTCGCTGCGGAAAAGCGTGTTCGCGGCATTCTGAAAAAATCCGGAGTCCATCTCGATAACGTGGACTTTTTCCGCGTTCCCACGGATCGCGGCTGGATGCGCGATTCCGGGCCGATTTGCGTGACGAATTCTGCGGGCGACGTGGCGTTCAATCACTTTGTGTTTAATGGCTGGGCGAAATATGCCAATCACAAGCGCGATGCGGTGGCCATCAGCAAGGCCAATCAGAAACTTAAAAAACGCGTGTGGAATCCGGTGCATTTGGCTGCCGCGGAAAAAGCCGCAGGGCTCAGGGGCAAGCGCCCCTTCGAGGCTCAGGGCAAGCCTGCGCTACAGGGTAGGCGCGTGGTGCTGGAGGGTGGGAGCATCGACGTCAACGGAAAAGGAACGTTGCTCACGACCGAGGAATGTTTGCTCAGCAATGTGCAGGAGCGTAACCCGGGATTTGCGCGCGAGGATTATGAGGACGTGTTTCGCGAATATCTCGGCGTTAGTAACGTGATCTGGTTGAAGAACGGGATCGCTGGAGACGATACGCACGGGCATGTCGATGATCTTTCGCGATTCGTTGACGGCAATACCGTAGTTACCGTCGTGGAAGACAATCGCGATGACGCGAATTATCTGGCGTTGCAGGAAAACTTGGAAATTCTTAAGTCCAGCCGCGATCAGGACGGTAAACCGTTGCGCGTGGTTACGCTGCCGATGCCAGCGCCGGTTTATTTCGCTGGACAGCGGCTGCCCGCGAGTTACGCTAATTTTTATATTGCCAACAAATTGTTGATTGTTCCGACGTTTACGGATGCTAACGATCGCGTGGCATTGAACACGCTTGCTTCCCTTTTTCCGGGTCGCGAAGTGGTTGGCATTCCCTGCCGCGATTTGGTGCTAGGACTTGGCACGTTGCACTGCATGACGCAGCAGCAGCCGGCTGGGCGGTAAGCGGGCGTTTGCGCGGTCCGGTAGAAAACCGCCATTCGGGAGAATGGCGCTCCCAGGAAAATCGCCGCGCATGGGAATTTGCTGTATAGGCAGGATGTGGACGGTCGCGCTAGAATACGCCGACTAAATCCAGGGCTCGTTTATTCTGTTCATTCCGGTTCCAGGAGGCTGCATGTTCGCAACGCTGTTTCAGACCGTTTATCATGACGACCACTACCTCGTCGTGAGCTATCAACGGGGTCTCATCGGTTGGATCATCATTGGGCTGATCGCCGGGTGGCTGGCCGGGAAGATCGCCCGTGGCGAGGGATATGGGTGCATCACGGACATCATTCTGGGGCTCGTGGGCTCGCTCCTGGGCGGATGGATCTTCGTCAAATTGGGAATTTTCGGTGGCGGATTTCTCTACTCCTTGGCGGCGGCGACCCTGGGCGCGGTGATTTTGGTGTCGATCGTTCACCTATTTTCTGGCAGTCGCCGACCTTAAGATGAGTTTCTGAGCGACTTCTGAGACGGGGTGGGAAAACGCCGCCTACCATTGAGGACCCTGCGTCTCGCGAAAGGTTGTGAAAACAAAGGGACTTTAAGTACCTTTGTTTTCACAACCTTTCGCAAGTGCTCATTCTATGCGGGTTACGGCGGCTTTTTGTTGCATAAGTAGTTACCACCGGATGGGCCGAGTTTTCCTTCAGAATTCGTTGCGCAAGGTCCGGGATGGTTGCGGTTCGGCGGGGCGTGGTTCTCTACAGGAGTAATCATACGGGGTCGTACCTATAATGTCAAGCCCCATTTTGGGAAAATGCTGAACGTGTGTCCGCGGGAGGGGATTTTGAAGCGTTGGTAGAGATGGCCGCCCGCGACCAAAGCTGAAACGACAAGGGCAAGCAAGGTCAACGCCAACGGCAAGGTTCAACAGCAAACGAACGGGTCTGAAGACCCGCCACTACAACGTCTGGGCTGAAGGCGCAGATCGCTCGGGCAAACAGAAGGCGGGCGCTACGGTGCGGCGCGACGGCATGTGATACGATTCTCGTTTGCGTCTCGGAGATGACGCTTCATTGAGCAAGCCTCAGCAATCCCTATTTGCAATACCCCTCGGCGGTCTCGGCGAATTCGGCATGAACATGATGGCGCTGCGCACGGGTGACGACATTATCGTCATCGACGCGGGCATGATGTTTCCGGAGTCCGAACTGCTGGGCGTGGATTTGGTCATTCCGGATATTTCTTATTTGAAGCAGCACCGCGCCATGGTGCGCGGAATTGTTTTGACGCACGGGCACGAAGATCATATCGGCGCGCTGCAATATATTTTGCGGGATTTGAATGTGCCGGTGTACGGCACGCGGTTCACTTTGGCACTGGTCAAAAAGCGCATCGAAGAAGCCGGACTGCTCGGCTCAACGACCCTGCGCGAAGTGGTTCCCGGGCGACTGGTGGAACTGGGCGCGTTCGAGATTGAGTTTATTCCCGTAACGCACAGCACGATTGATTGCGTGGCGCTGGCGGTGCGGACTCCGGCAGGCGTGATCATACACACCGGGGATTTCAAGATCGATCAGACGCCGGTGGGCGGTGCGCCGTTTGATTTACACACCTTTGCGCGCTATGGGGCCGAAGGCGTGCTGGCGCTTTTTAGCGATTCGACCAACGTGGAACGCCCGGGATTTACGCCTTCCGAGCGGGCCATCGTGCCGCGCATTGAGGATATTTGCCGGTCGGCGCCACGGCGCGTGATTCTTTCGTGTTTTGCATCGTCCATCCATCGCATTCAACAGGTAATTGATATTGCTTCGCGCGTGGGGCGCAAAGTGGCGTTCGTGGGCCGCAGCATGGTCGACAACGTGGAGATTGCGCATTCGATGGATTATTTGCGCATCCCGGATGGCATGGTGGTGCGACCGCAAGATATTCGCGGATTCGATCCCAAGCGCATCATCATTATGGCCAGCGGCAGCCAGGCCGAGCCGATGTCTTCGCTATCGCGGATTGCGGTGGACAATCATCGCTTCGTCAGCGTGGATGAGAACGATTCCGTGGTGCTTTCGGCGCGCATCATTCCTGGAAATGAAAAAGCTATTTTCCGCATGCTGGATCATATGTGCCGGCGGCGCGCGCTGGTGTATTACGACAATTCTGGCGGCACGATTCACGTTTCCGGCCACGCCAGCCAGGAAGAGCAGAAGCTGATTTTGCAACTGGTCAAGCCCAAGTATTTTATTCCGGTGCACGGAGAATTTCGCCATCTGTTCCGCCACGCCGGGCTGGCCGCGCAACTGGGATGCGTCTCCGGGCAAATCCTGCTGATGGAAGACGGGCAGGTGATGGAGTTCAACGAAGACGGCGCGTTCCGCCGCGATCCGATCAGCGCGGGGCGCGTGCTGGTGGATTCGGGGTCGCTGGAAGAGATTGAAGAAGTAGTAGTGCGCGATCGCAAGCATCTTTCCGAAGACGGCGTGGTGGTGACGATTATCGCCATAGACAAGCAGACGGGAAGATTGGAGTCGCAGCCAGAAATTGTTTCACGCGGATTGATGAGCGACAACGGGCAGGAATTGGTTGCCGGTGCGCGGGCGGTGGTGCTGAAAACCGTCAACGAATCCAACGCCGAGGAAAAGGGCGACTGGGGCGTCATCAAGGAAAAGATTCGTATCGACTTGAAGCGCTATATAAATAAACACACCTCGAAGCGCCCGTTAATTCTGCCGGTCATCCTGGAAGTCTAAGAAGCGAGACGCGCCAAGGTCGAATCTGTAGCAGTTCGGAGCGTTCCCCGCTACAATCAGCGGTTCTTAGTAGCACAGGCACTCTTGCCTGTGCGATTTTGCGGCGTGTCTACGCCGCGCACAGGCAAGAGTGCCTGTGCCACCCAAGAGGAGCGCTCTTTGTCTTCCCCTGATGTGCCAACGCCGGAACGAACTGCAACGCGCGCGGCATTTGTCTTCATTCTAATAACCGTGGCGTTTGACATGTTGGCGTTTGGGATTATTGCGCCCGTGCTCCCCAACTTGATTCTGCAAATGGAGGGCGGGAGCATGGCGCGGGCGTCCGCGGTCACGGGATATTTCGGTTTTGCGTGGGCCACCATGCAGTTTATTTTCTCGCCGATTTTGGGGGCGTGGTCGGATCGCTTTGGTCGGCGGCCGGTGATTCTGATTTCCTGTCTGGGGCTCGGACTCGACTATATTTTTATGGCCTTGGCGCCGTCGCTGCGCTGGCTGTTTGTGGGGCGCATTATTTCGGGGATAACTACTTCTAATATTTCATCGGCGTTTGCGTATGTTACGGACGTGACCACGCCGGAAAAACGCGCCAAGCAATTTGGCATGGTGGGAGCGGTATTTGGGCTGGGCTTTGTGGTGGGGCCGGCGGTGGGAGGATTTCTCGGGGGCATCAACTTGCGTGCGCCGTTCTGGGCCGCGGCGATATTGAGCCTGGCGAATGCGCTGTATGGATTTTTTATTCTGCCGGAATCGCTGCCGAAGGAAAAGCGGGCGAAGTCGGCGTGGCAGATGGCGAATCCGCTGGGAGCGCTGACACTGCTGCGCTCGCATCCGGAGCTGGCGGGATTGTCGGCGGCCATGACGCTTTTTTACTTGGCGCACAATGCGCTGCCATCGGTGTTCGTGCTGTACGCCGAATATCGTTACGGGTGGCATGAGCGCGACGTGGGCTTGTCGCTTACCGTTGTCGGCGTGTGCGCGGCGCTGGTCTCTGGTGGATTGGTCGGGCCGTACGTAAAGCGTTTTGGCGAAAAATTCAGTTTGTTGTCTGGCCTGGTGTACGGAATTTTGGGATTCGCGGGATTTGCGCTGGCGTGGCGCGGGTCGCTGCTGCTGGCGAGCATTCCGTTCATTGCGCTGTGGGGCGTGGCGGGGCCGGCGATGCAATCGTTAATGTCACAGCGGGTGGATCCAACGTCGCAGGGGAAGCTGCAAGGGGCGATCAATTCCCTGCGGGCAATTACCGGGATGATTGGGCCGCTGATTTTCACGCAGGTTTTTGCGTTGGCGATTGCCAAGAATGCTGCTGTGCATCTGCCGGGGGCGCCTTATTTGCTGGCGGCGGTTTTGTTGGGCGTGAGTTTGCTGATCGCTTATGTGGTGA
This sequence comes from uncultured Acidobacteriota bacterium, assembly GCA_963838265.1. Classification (GTDB taxonomy): domain Bacteria; phylum Acidobacteriota; class Terriglobia; order Acidiferrales; family UBA7541; genus Acidiferrum. The sequence continues at coordinate 195,521 of CAWIQN010000007.1, read as the reverse complement.
CGCGGCGGTCGTCGTCGGAAACGCCCGGGACGGGCGTTCCTGCGGCGCCGGCATCGGCGCCGCAGGACACTGGCGATTTTGTGGCCACGTGAGAATTTCGCGATGAAATAAAAAAGAGCCGCCCATGTGGGCGGCTTTTTTTTTCGGTACGGGCATGATCACACGGTGCGGTGGGTGGCGCCACTTACGACGCGCGCAACATGTTGCGCCACTACAATGGAGATTCGCGTTAGCTGCGGGATTTCAGCAGCGCGAGACCGATTAGACCTGTGCCTAGAAGTAGCAACGTTCCTGGCTCTGGAGTGGCGGTGGTAATGCAGCCGGAATAGTCCAGTCCGAAGGAGCTGCCGGCTTTCTGGAACACTGTGAAATCGATAGTGTTCATGCCGTTGGCGTTCAGGTAGGGCAACAATTGCGCGGTGCTGAAGACGCCTTCGGTAGAGGTTAGGCAGCCGATGGCGATCGACGAACACGTCGGATAGTTGCCGGTGAGATTGGCGGAGTACAGCGTGGTGCCGTTGAGGACGACAGAAGTGGTGTCATCGGCGAGCACGTCGAGAAAAGCGCTGGTGATGGGGCCGTTGAGCATAAACGATTCCGCGAATGTGACCGCGGTGCCATTCGGTACGGTATAAAAATCGGAGTTGCTGGTATCACCGGTGGTGGTGAAAGAGATCCAACTGGAGCCCGGCAATGGAACCGCCCAGGCGGAGTTGCCAACAATGTTTTGCGTGGCTCCGGCGTTGGTGATCCCCAAAGCCACGGAATTATTTGTGGTATTGGTCGCCGAGCTGGTAAGCGGCGTGATGGTGTCGGCCTTGGCGGTGAATAGCGCACCGCTAATGGCGAAGAGTAGTGCGAATTTCTTGAGCATTCTGAGAGTGTCCTTGTGGTCGTCGTAGTCGTCCTGATGGTCCAGCCAGCATTAAATCGGGACGAAATTGTTTGCCGCGAATGGGTCCGCCTTCGAGCAGGTAGGTGCATCTTCGGGGCCATCCTTAGCTATTCAAATTAAACAACTTAGGCAAGGTTCTGCTGGCTTCTAAGACACTCTTAATGCCAGGGCGGAAGCGCGAGGGCAAAGCAGAGGAAGTCACACGGCTCAAAGTCCTAGTACCTGCGATGGGGGTACTTGCACTGAGGAACGTGGCGGCCCGACTTTTTTTCGTGGCACGATTCGCTTCCTTACTTCGTGCCCAAATGTGATATTGTCACACTTGCGACATTGAATTGCCTGAATTCCCCGACGGCTGCTTTGCGACCCTCCCTCGTCTGACTTCAGCTGATTCGAAGCCGCCTGTTTCACAACGAGAGCTGCGCTTCGCAGCGTTCTCTCGCCAGCGGCGCATCAAAATATCGGGAGAAGCAACGTGAAAAGTCTTTTTGTGGGAAACATGAACTTCCAGACGACGGAGAGCGATCTTCGTGCGTTGTTCGAGCCCTTTGGCCAGGTGACGCGCGTGCACATGGCGATGGATCGTGAAACCGGACGGGCGCGCGGGTTCGCGTTCGTGGAAATGCCGAACGACGAAGAAGCGGCGCAAGCCATTTCGGGTCTGGATGGCAAAGAGGCCGGCGGGCGAAATCTGAAAGTAAATGAAGCGCGTCCCAAGGGAGAAGGCGGACCTCCGCGAGGAGCGCGTCCGGGCGGCGGTGGATTTGCCGGACCGCGCGGCGGCGGTGGCGGGCGTCCTGGTGGCGGCGGTGGCAGGGATGGCGGCGGTGGGCGCGACGGCGGCCGCGGCGGCAAGGGCGGCGGCGGGCGCGATCGTTTTTCCAACGAGGATTATCGCGAGTCCGCGCGTCAGCCGCGTGAACCGCGCTGGTAATTTTTTCGCGAGACTGATTTTTTCGTGAGATCGCGCTGAGTTTTTGGGGAGCGCGGCTTCGCGAGTGACCGACTGGGACCACGGAAGTACGGCGATGGCAGCCGCTGTACGCGGTTGTACGAAGGGCCCAATTTCTTTCCTGTAATTGATGTTGCTGGACTGGCCGCCGTATTCGTGTGCGGCTTGACGGTGCTGATTTTGTGGCGCCGTATAACTTCTGTCGAGGAGCAGCTTTGACAACTACCTTTCTGAAACGCCAAAAAGAAATGAAGCGCGTCGAAAAGAGCAAGATGAAGGAACAACAGCGCGCGCAACGCAAACTGGACAAGGCTGCAAAGAAGGATTCGGGTCAGTCCGGCCCGGAAATTGATATGAACCCGCCGGAGCTGGATATCTTCAACGAAATTCCGGATTTTAATTCGCCGCGCTAATCGCGCACGCGGGCTGCAGACGCCTCATTTTCTAAATGCAATTTGCGGGTCCGATTCCCTGTCTCTAGTACGGGTGTGCGCGATTTTACGGTGTATGACGCCCCGGGCGAGAGCGGGCACGGCATGCCGTGCCCCTACAGACTTAGAGTTTTTTGCCGGCGAAGAGCTGAAGAACCAGGAAGACTAGGGCCAGGATGAGCAACAAGTGGATTAGGAAGCCCGCGACATGAAATACGACGAAGCTGACGACCCACACGATCGCCAGCAAAACCGCAAGTCCCAGCAGTAGTCCGACTCTCACTCGCACCTCGAGAATATGGTATGGCCACGCGCTTCGTGGCGCTTTGTTCTGACTCAATATAACCCTGGCTCAATATAATATCGAAGCGCCGCGCCTTTTTGTGACTTTCGGCAACCATCCCCGGGGTCTTGCTCCCTGCCACGCTTGGGTATACGCTTTTCCCGTCAGGAGGCCTTCAGAACATGGCGACAGCAACGACAGCATTTGAACCTACGGTAAAAATTAGCGCTAACAAATTGTTGATCAACGGGAAATGGGTGGACTCCGCTTCGGGTAAGACGTTTGCCACTATCAATCCGGCGACAGGAGAGACCATCACGAAGGTGGCGGAAGCCGACGCGGCGGATGTCGACAAGGCGGTAGCTGCGGCACGCGCGGCGTTTGAAAAAGGCGCGTGGCGCAAGATGTCCGCGTCACAGCGCGGCGCACTGATGTACAAGCTGGCGGATTTGATTGAGAAGCACGCGGATCAGCTGGCGGAACTCGAGTCGCTGGACAACGGCAAACCGTATTCAGTCGCACGCGCGGCGGACCTTCCGCTGACCATCGCGTGCTATCGCTACTACGCCGGATGGGCGGACAAAATTCAGGGCAAGACCATTCCCGTGAACGGCAATTTTTTCTGCTACACCAAGCACGAACCGGTGGGCGTGGTGGCGCAGATTATTCCGTGGAATTTTCCGCTGTTGATGCAGGCCTGGAAGTTGGGGCCGGCGCTGGCCGCGGGCTGCACCGTGGTGATGAAGCCGGCGGAACAGACTCCGTTGACCGCGTTGCGCGTCGGCGAACTGGCGCTAGAGGCAGGCTTTCCGGAAGGCGTGCTGAACTTGCTGCCGGGCTATGGGCCGACGGCGGGAGCCGCTCTGGCGCGGCACATGGACGTCGATAAAGTGGCGTTCACCGGCTCGACCGAAGTGGGTCATCTAATTATGAAGGCGGCCGCGGAAACGAATCTGAAGCGCGTCACGCTGGAGCTTGGCGGGAAGAGTCCCAACATTATTTTCGGCGATGCGGACATGGCCGAGGCCGTGGAAGGCTCGCATCAGGCGCTGTTCTTTAACCAGGGGCAGTGTTGCTGCGCCGGCTCGCGCACGTTCGTCGAAGAAAAGGTCTACGACGAATTTGTGGACAAGAGCGTGGCCCGCGCGAAAAAGCGCACGGTGGGCAATCCCTTTGACAGGAACACCGAACAAGGCCCGCAGGTGGACCAGGACCAGTTCGACAAGGTCATGGGATACATCGAATCGGGTAAGAAGGACAAAGCCAAGCTGGTGGCCGGCGGGAATCGCGTGGGCACCAAGGGCTACTTCATCGAGCCTACCGTGTTTTCCGACGTGCAGGACAATATGACCATCGCGCAGGAAGAAATTTTTGGCCCGGTCATGTCTATCCTGAAGTTCAAGAGCATCGACGAAGTGGTCGACCGCGCCAACAAGAATATGTATGGCTTGGCGGCGGCGGTGTGGACTAAAGACATTAGCAAAGCTCACGCGATTGCCGACAGCGTTCGCGCCGGCACGGTGTGGGTAAATTGCTATGACGTATTCGATGCGGCTGCGCCATTCGGCGGATTTAAACAGTCCGGCATCGGGCGCGAGCTTGGCGAATACGGCCTGGCCAATTACACGGAAGTGAAGACCGTCACGGTGAAGTTGTAGACCGCGCTTTGGTTCGATCTTTCCGCTACTAGTTCCAGCTACAAAGGGCGGGCCATTGGCCCGCCCTTTGTTTATTTGGTTTGCTCTATGCCGGTCGCTTTGTTGGAGAGAACTGATGCTCAAAGTCGCTTGCGCTGCTCTGGCACTCCTTTTCGGACTGACGTTCTGGCTGCCCACTACCGGCGCGCAAACGATTTCGCCGCATGCGGATCCATCGATTGCCCAACGCCGCGCTCTACATTTGCGGCACGGAATTAATTTGAGCGAATGGTTCGCTCAGGTGTACGACCCGCGCGGCTACACCAAAGAGCATTTCGCCTCATGGACAACGGCGCAAGACATCTTGCTGATCAAGCAAATGGGCTTTGACCATGTGCGGCTCAGCGTCAACCCTGCGCCGATGTTCAAGCACAATCACGCCGACGAACTTCCCGCCGAATATCTGAGCTATTTGGATGCCGCCGTGAAGATGATTCTGGATCAGAGACTCGCGGTAATCATCGACGCCCATCCCGAAGGGGACTTCAAGGAAAAGCTCGGAAATAATTCTGGCACGGTCGAGGAGTTTACGGACTTCTGGCGCGCACTGGCGGCGCACTGCTCCAGCCAGAACCCGGACCTAGTGTTCTTCGAAGTTTTGAACGAGCCGGAAATGCGCGACGCCTATCGCTGGTATGGCATTCAGGCGCGGCTTGCGGTCGCGATTCGCGAGGGCGCGCCGCAGCACACCATTATTGTTGCGGGCGCGCGCTGGTCCGATGACGACGATTTGCTGGCGATGGAACCGCTGCGCGACGCCAACGTCATCTACAATTTTCATTTTTACGAACCGCACGTTTTCACGCATCAGGGCGCGACTTGGGGCGACAACTATTGGCACGCGGTGAAGGCCCTTCCCTACCCCTCTGAGCCGGAAAGCGCGGAGCTCGTCGCGGCCAACGTGCCGGACGCGCAGAAGCGCTTGTGGGTGGTCCGTTACGGCCTGGAACATTGGGACGCCGCGCGCTTCGACGCGGAGTTCGCGCAAGTGGAGGCCTGGGGCAAGCGCTGGAACGTGCCGGTAACCTGCAACGAATTTGGCGTATATCGCCGCGTGGCCAGGCCCGAGGATCGCGCAGCCTGGCTCACCGACGTGCGCACGGCGCTCGAAAAACACGGCATCGGCTGGACCATGTGGGACTATAGCGGCGGATTCGGCGTGGTCACCAAGCCGCAAGGCCAGCCCGTGGCGGATCCAGTTACGCTGAAGGCGCTTGGGTTGCAGATGCCGGCGGCTCAGCAGTAGCCACTCCGAGCATTTCTATCTTGGGCCGTACGGTTTATCTCGGGAGTCTTTCTCATGAATAAAAAGTCCAGGCGTCAATTCCTGAAATCAGCGGCAGGTTCGACTGCGGGTCTTTTGGCGGTGCGTTCACTTCCCGCATGGTCGCGGGCATTCGAGACAAAGCCTGCAGCCGCCCCTCTCTCCGTCTTCGGATATGCAAACGTGCAACTCCTCGACGGGCCTCTGCGCGTCCAGTTCGAGCAGAACCATCAATTATTTCTGACTCTCAACGAAGATGCCTTGCTCAAACCGTTTCGCCAACGCGAAGGAATGCCCGCTCCCGGTCCCGACATGGGAGGCTGGTACGACAACGCGGACGACTTTAACGAAGCTAGTAATTTTCACGGCTTCATTCCTGGACACACCTTTGGTCAGTATGTTTCTGGGCTAGCTCGCGCGTACGCGGTGACCGGCTCGAAGCCAACGCAGGAAAAAGTTCACCGTTTGGTGCGGGCTTACGCGGCTACTGTCGAACCTCAGGGCAAGTTCTACATCGACTACCGGCTGCCGGGCTATACGTTTGACAAGACCTGCTGCGGCTTGATCGATGCGCACGAATTTGCGGCCGACCCCATTGCGCTCGACGTTCTCAAGCGCAGTACCGACGCCGCCCTTCCGTATCTCCCCGAGAAGGCCTTGAGCCGCGCCGAACAAGAGGCTCGTCCGCACAAAACGCCCGCGTTCACCTGGGACGAAACGTACACTCTCCCGGAAAATCTCTTTCTCGCCTATCAGCGCAGCAACGACGCGCGCTATCGCGATTTGGCGGTGCGCTTCATCTACCACGAATATTTCGATGCGCTCGCCGATAATCACAACGCCCTTCCAGGCAAACATGCCTATAGCCACGTCAACACCCTTAGCTCAGCGATGCAGGCGTATCTGACGTTGGGAGACGAAAAATATCTCCGCGCCGCTTCCAACGGCCTGCGCATGGTGCAGGAACAAAGTTACGCCACGGGAGGATGGGGGCCGGGTGAAGCATTCGTCGAACCGGGGAAAGGGTTGCTGGCCGCGAGCTTGCGCACCAACCGATCCAGCTTCGAGACGCCCTGCGGCGCTTACGGTCAATTTAAACTCACGCGTTACCTGCTGCGCGTGACGCGCGACTCGCGCTACGGCGATAGCATGGAGCAGGTGCTGTACAACACTATTGCCGGCGCCAAGCCGATTCTGCCCGATGGCACGAGCTTCTACTATTCCAACTACAACAACGAGGACGCGAGAAAGGAGTATTACCACGATAAATGGCCGTGCTGTTCCGGCACGTTTCCCCAGTTGACCGCCGACTATGGCATCAGCGCCTACTATCCCAGCGACGATGGCGTCTACATTAACCTCTTCATTCCTTCGCGCGTCACGTGGCTGCAGGGTGGCACGCCTTGTACGCTTACCCAGCAGACCAGCTATCCCACGGCGAACTCCACATCACTGGCCTTGGAACTGGCGCGCCCGGAAAATTTCACGGTTTATCTGCGCGTGCCGGCGTGGACCGACGCGAAAACGCGAATTTCGGTCAACGGTAAACGCGTGGAAGGCGAGGTCGTGCCAGGAAAATTCTTCGCGCTGCCGCGTACTTGGAAAAATGGCGACCGCGTGGAATTCGAGTTGGCGATGCCGCTGCGTCTGCAAGCGGTGGACGGGCAGAACCCCAACACCGTAGCGCTCGTTCGCGGGCCTCTGGCCCTTTTTGCCGTTGGCAAGCTGCCCGATAGATTCACGCGCGCCCAACTTCTCGCCGCCGCAGCCGCCACGCAATCTTCGCCGGAGTGGCTGGTGCGCACGGATAGCGGCAGCGTCACGTTTCGCCCGTTCGCCGCCATCGGTGATGAGCCCTATCGCCTCTATCAAAACGTAGTGCTTTAGCGGATCAGCGCGGCGGCATCTGAGAGGCGCAGACGATCCCAGCTGTTGGCGTAGACTAAGCCATGCCCGTTCAGCTGCGCGCTTACGAACCCGGCGATTTCGCAAAACTCTACGCGCTCGACCAGCGGTGCTTCGCGCCGGGCATCGCCTACTCCCAACGCATGCTGCGTTATTTCCTAAGCATGCCGCAGGGTAGTTGCACCGTGGCAGAAAACAACGGCGACATTGCGGGCTTTATCATCACGGAAGAAGATCCGCCGCGCGCGCACATCCTGACCCTGGACGTGGCGGAACCACATCGCCGCTCCGGCATTGGCAACCAACTACTAACGCGCGGCGAGCAGCAACTCGAATCCCGCGGCGTAACCGAAATCTTTCTCGAAACCAGCATCGAAAACGCCGCCGGCGTTGCCTTCTGGCAGCGCCACGGCTATCGTACTGTAGCCATCTTGAAGCGCTATTATCTGGGACGCGTCGACGCCTACGAGATGCGCAAAATCCTGCCGGGTGCTTCCACCGCCAACCCGGCGCAAAAGGAAACCTAAGTCGCGATGCCACTTTATCAGGCGATCATTCTCGCCCTAGTGCAAGCTGTGACGGAATTTTTGCCGGTAAGCAGCACGGCGCACCTCACGCTATTTCCCGTGGTTTTTTGGCTGGCAAGATCCGGGCCTGGCCTTTGACGTAGCCTTACACGCCGGCACGCTGGTAGCCGTCCTGCTCTACTTCTTCAAGGATTGGCTGACGTTGATCCTCTGCGGCCTCGGCATCAAATATCCCGCGAGCGCCACCAGCGAAGCCGTAACCCAGCATCGCAAGCTCTTCTGGTACATGGTCGTGGGCACCATCCCAGGCGGGATCCTCGGCGCGCTCTTTGAACACAAAATCGAAGAGAATTTCCGCACCCCAGTGGTTATCAGTCTCTCGATGATCTTCGTAGGCCTGCTCATGTGGTACGCAGACACGCAATCACGCCGCACGCGGCCGCTGGAACAATCGAACATCGGCGACGCGCTGACTATCGGCAGCGCTCAAGCCTTGGCCCTCTGCCCGGGCGTATCGCGCTCCGGCATAACCATCACCGCGGGCCTCTTCCGCGGCTTCACGCGCGAAGCCGCCACGCGCTTTTCCTTCCTGCTCTCCACCCCACTCATCGCCGGAGCCGTCCTCTCGCACCTGCCCAAGCTTCTAAAGCTGCACAAAGCCGGCGGCATGGACCTTCCCCTTTCCACCCTGCTGATCAGCATCCTGGTCTCGGGAGTTGGCGGCTACATCGTGATCGCCTTTTTCCTGCGCTATCTGCAGACACACACGCTTAAACTATTTGTTGTCTACCGCGTGCTCTTTGGTATCATCATCCTCGTTTGGTGGTTCCTCCAGAGGGGCATGCAGTAGGCGCCAGCAGCCCCTTGGCACTCAGCCTTCCCCACACAGCTGAGGAGAAACTCTTGCGCTTTCTGACACCTACGGAAAACAAACGGCTCAACGAGCTGATCGGCTTCTTGTGCCTGACGATGGCCGTTTTGATCGGCCTATCGCTTTTGTCCTATAACCCTCGCGACGCAGCCTTCAACGTCAGCGCCTCGCAGCTCGAGAGTCAGCGTATAACCCACAACTGGATCGGCCCGGTAGGCTCGTATAGCGCCGACCTGCTGTTTCAGATATTCGGTTTCGCGGCGTTTCTGCTGCCTGTGGCCTTGATCGTTGTGGGCTGGCGCTGGCTGCGCAGCCGCGCCATCGATTCGCAAGTGGCCACCTTGCTGGGCTACGGTTTGCTGCTTCTTTCGCTTCCTTCGCTGCTCGCGCTGATGCCCTTCCCAGCGGTACGCGGCGCCATTCCTGCTGGAGGTTTTCTCGGAACGCTCATCGCGGGGAGTTTGCGCACCGGCTTCAACGTCGCGGGCGCATACGTGGTAGCTTTCGCCGTCTTCCTCACCTCCGTGTTCATGACCACGAGTTTTTCCTTCGCCGGAACCCATGCCTGGGCCAAGAGCCCCACGGGCCCGCTCGGAGCGGTCGAGAAACTCGGGCTGCTACAAAAAGCGCAAGCGCGTTGGCACGCCTGGCAGGAAAACCGCGAGCAGCAGCGCATGCGCCGCCGCGTAGAAGAAAATCGCGTCGCCGGTCGCAAGCCTGCGGCTCCGCAATCTGTGGGTAAGGCGGAGGTTCTCAACGAGGCGCCCAAATCGATTCGCCTGGCCGACGAGAGCGATATCTTCACTGCCGACGACGAAGCCGACGCGCGAGGAAAAAACGGAAAAACCCGCAGGTGGCAAAGCGCCGATTTTCTTTCTGAATCGCGACAACGCCGAAACATTCGCCCAAACAGCCAGCCGCCAAGAAACTTTCCGAAGCCAAGGTCGCCAAGATTCCTTCCAACTACCGCTTGCCTTCCTCCAGCCTGCTGCGCGAAGGCGAAGGCAGCCAGAAGCTCGATGAAGAAGAATTGAAAGCGCGCGCCCGCGCCATCGAAGAGAAATGCCTGGAGTTCGACATCGCCGGACGCGTCACGCAAATCAATCCCGGCCCGGTGGTCACCACCTTTGAATTCAAGCCCGAAGCCGGCATCAAATACAGCCGCATCATCGGATTGACGGAAGATTTGTGCCTCGCGCTGCAAGCCGAATCCATTCTCATCGAGCGCATCCCCGGCAAATCCACCATCGGCATCGAAGTTCCCAACATCAACCGCCAGACCATCGCGCTGCGCGAAATCATCGAAGCTCCCGAATTTATCGGTTCGCCCAGCAAACTCACGCTGGCCATGGGCCGCGACCTGCACGGCCGCATCCGCATTACGGATCTTGCCGCCATGCCGCACTTGCTCATCGCCGGTTCCACCGGCACCGGTAAGAGCGTGTTCATCAATTCGCTGATGATGTCCATCCTCTACAAAGCGAGTCCCGACGATGTGAAAATGGTGCTCGTCGATCCCAAGCGCCTGGAACTCAATCTTTACGAAGGCATTCCGCACCTGATCGCGCCGGTGGTCACCGATCCGAAAATCGCTTCCAACGTCCTGCGCAACGCCACGCGCGAAATGGAAAATCGCCTCAAGCTGCTGGCGCAAAAAGGCGTGCGCAACATCGACCAGTACAATCGCCTGTTCCAGAAGCCGCAATCGCTTTCGCTTTTCGATAAAGTCGAAGAAAGCGAGCACAAGCCGCTTCCCTACCTGGTCATCATCATCGACGAACTCGCCGACCTCATGATGGTCGACACCAACAACGTGGAAGAATCCATCACGCGGCTCGCCCAAATGGCCCGCGCCGTCGGCATCCATTTGATTCTCGCGACGCAGCGGCCCTCGGTCGACGTCATCACCGGCCTCATCAAAGCCAACTTCCCTGCCCGCATTTCCTTCCGTGTGGCCAGCAAAGTGGATTCGCGGACCATTCTCGACGCCAACGGTTCGGAATCGCTGCTCGGCCGCGGCGACATGCTCTATCTACCCGCCGGCTCTTCGCGCCTTCATCGCGTGCATGGCCCGCTGGTCAGCGAAGACGAAATCGTCCGCGTGTGCGACTTCTGGCGCGCGCAAGCCGAAGCCAAGTACAACGAAAAATTATTGGAAGCGCCCAAGGACGAAAATGGCAATCCCGAAGCCATCGCAGGCAGCGAAGGAGAAGCCAGCGAGGACGTCGACGACGATCTCTACCAGGACGCCGTGCGCGTGGTCTGCGAAGCCGGCCGCGCCTCCACCTCCACGCTGCAGCGCCGCCTCCGCGTTGGCTACGGCCGCGCCGCCCGCTTGATCGACCTGATGGAGAAAGACGGCATCGTCGGCCCGCCAGACGGCACCAAGCCACGCGAACTCCTCAAAGCCCGCGCCTGGATGAAAGAGTTCGACGATTCGCAACAATAATCGCGATAAATAAATTTCGCGAATCCGGCCGGGATTATTGACACGCGCTGTCAACGGCCTCTACACTTGTTAAACCACATTGCCGGGGTAGCTCAGTGGTAGAGCGCCGCCCTGAAAAGGCGGGCGTAGCCAGTTCGATTCTGGCCCCCGGCACCATCCGAACGTCCGGCTTGCAAGTTCCAATCCCCTGAGATACGAACGTCGCTTTTTCTGGCGTGAGCGTCTTGGCCCACGTTTGGATCGGGACATTTTTACGCGGAATGCGCCGCAGCGACGGCTCCGCCGGCCGTCCCGCTAGAAGCTCCTGCGGCCGCGGTGCGAACCATGTAATGCTGCTCAGGAACGGAGAATCCCGCCGTCGTAAACGAATCCCTAATCAGCGTGTTGGTGTCGAAATACACCTGCCAGTAGTCTTTGTTGTTGCAAAACGGACGTACCGCCAACACTGGTCCGGCCAGATTGAAGGTTAGGATCTCGACGCTGGGTGTCGGTTCGGCGAGCACGTTCGGAATGCTCTTGATCCCGGCCTTGAGCATAGTAATGGCTTGGTGCGGATCTACGGCGTGCGATAACTGTGCTGTCAAATCGACGCGACGAAAAGCGTTGGTCGAGAAGTTCTGGATAACGTCGCCGAAGATCTTGCTGTTGCCGACGATATTCCGGACATTGTCGGGAGTATTGATGGAGGTCACGAACAGTCCAACCTCTTCTACTGTGCCCATAACGCCGCCGGCCACAACGAAGTCTCCCACTTTGAAGGGCTGCAGAATAATAAGGAACACGCCCGCGGCGAAGTTGCCCAGCAGGCCGCTCCATGCCATGCCGATGGCCACGCCAGCCGCGGCGAGCAGTGCGGCGAAACTGGTAGTCTCGACACCGAAGAATCCCAGGATGGCGACCACCAACACAATGTTAAGAATGGCTGCGACAGTATTGTTGACGTATCGGGTGAGGGTCGGATCGATCTTCTGGCGCGTCATAGCGCGGCCGATCAGGTTGATCGAAAATCCGATCAGCCAGCGGCCCACGATCCACAGCGCCAGCGCTTCCAGAATCTTGATACCTAGAGCAAGCAGCAGACCATATCCTTGCTGTGCCCAGTGACTCATATTCGATGGGTCCATGGTCCTTCTCTCCTCGTAGGTGTGCGCTAGTGCAAATTATTGTGGCTGAATTTGGCCATAGTGTGCACATGACTGAACTCGGGGACCGGAACCTGCGTTCGGCGTGAGTGATAAAAACGCAGAAGTAAAACCGAGGAGCCGAACCGCACGAAATTCCGTCTCGAGGGCACTCGACCACACCATCTCGTTAACGATTCTACTTTGTGCTAGCGATGACTACTGTAAAAAATGACAGAGGATATCTGCCCTGACATTCCGGCCCGCGTCACGAGTTTTGACTTGATATTCGCTATTCACGGGGCTACAACCGTCGAGCGGACGTCTGAGAATATGACTGAGACAGACTCTCGGGAATCGCGGAAGTCGATAGCTGCTCCGCCGGACCGCACCACGTTGGCGAAATTCCGGACGGCGCTGGCGCTGGACCGCACGACGCTGGCGTGGATTAGGACCACGCTGACGATGGCGACGTTCGGATTCGGCTCGATCGGATATTTCCGAACTTTGGAGGAAAGATCCCCTACGGCGAGATCCATTCGGCTGCATCAAGGGGCGATACGAATCGGCACGACGCTGGTGGTCCTGGGTCTGATTGCCACAGTGCTTTCGGGAGTTTCGCACTGGTGGTCTTTGCGTCAGTTGGATCGCGATGAGGACGTGAAGATATCGCGGTGGCCGCTGAGCATCACCGTCGCGCTGCTGCTTAGCATTCTGTTTCTAGCGGGACTGTGGTCGGTTTTCTCGAACTAGGCTCCGTGAGCGAACGTCATGGCGGCGACTGTCAGAAATGACAGAGGCGTCCGGCAAATCGCCCGTGCTAACCTAATGCTGCTCAGCAACATACTGGACGCGTTTACATGAGGACGTGCTTGAAATGAGAAAGTCTCGAAGGTCGAAACCGACCCAAGTTAAACCTTTGCCGGCGGCGAAGCCATATCGCTCATACCGCGCGGTCGGTTTGCTATTCGCGGTGCTGGCGATCGCCGCGGTTCTTGGCGTCATCGCTTGGCGCTCGACCACGCAGGCTTCGCAGCATGCAGATGCTGCCATTGGCGCTCCTGCCGCCGCTCCGGCGGACACTTCTGCCGCCACGACAGCTATTCCCCTTCCCGCCAATTCTACTGCCAACCCGCCGGGTCATCCCTCGGCCATTTTTCAACCAACGGTCGAGAACAAGCAGCCACCTAGCCAAACAGCGCCGGCAGGAATGGTGTGGATTCCCGGTGGCGAGTTTTCCATGGGTGCGCAGACCAGCGACTCCATGAACGACGTGGGGATGAAAGCCACGCTGGATTCCCGCCCGGTTCATCGCGTGTATGTAGACGGTTTCTGGATGGACAAGACGGACGTAACGAATGCCGAGTTCGCGCGATTCGCGAAAGCCACCGGATATATCACCGTTGCCGAGCGCAAGCCGCGCGCGGGAGATTTTCCGGGCGCGCCGCCGGAGAATCTGGTGGCCGGAGCCGTGGTGTTCGCTCCTCCCGATCACGCGGTTCCTCTGGACGATCATCTGCAATGGTGGACCTACGTTCCAGGCGCCAATTGGCGGCATCCCGAGGGTCCGCAAACCGATTTAAAGGGTCGCGGGAACTTTCCGGTGGTGGACATCGCCTACGAGGACGCGCTCGCTTACGCGAAATGGGCCGGGAAACGCCTGCCCACCGAAGCGCAGTGGGAATTCGCGGCGCGCGGTGGACTGTCTGGCAAGCTTTATCCCTGGGGTGACGAGTTCCGTCCCGGCGGAAAATGGATGGCCAACACGCATCAGGGAACGTTCCCGGTAAAAGATACTGGCGATGACGGCCACGTGGGAATCAGCGAAGTGGCGCTGTATCCGCCGAACGGTTATGGACTCTACGACATGGCGGGAGACGTTTGGCAATGGACCTCCGATTGGTATCGCCCGGACTACTACGCGCGATTGACAGTTGCCGGTGGCATCGCGCGCAACCCCCAAGGTCCAACCACGCCCTACGACCCGAATGAGCCTACGGAAAAGAAAAAAGTTCAGCGGGGCGGATCGTTTCTGTGCACCGATCAATATTGCTCGCGTTACATCGTGGGCACGCGGGGCAAAGGTGAAATCAGTACCGGGACGAACCATCTCGGGTTTCGCTGCGTGTCCAGCCCCGAGCGCAAGACTCCTTCCGTAGGATCCTAAGTCTTGGCGAACCGCAAGACCTCCAACGTGGAAAGTGCAGAGCGTCGCGCTGTGCGCAGATAGCTGCAGCCCCTCCTGCGTCAGGGCAAAGCAGCGGCTCCTGCCCTTTGAGTGGTGGTGACAGAGCTTGGCGGGAGCGGGTTTACCGACATAAGGTGTCCTTTTTGTGCGGGTTGCATGCGAACAGGGCGATTGAGAGGGGCGTGGATTAGTAACTAGCGTGATATGGGGTACCCCTGGTGGGTCATTATGAAAGAGTAAGATTCTATTGGGTTTAGCTGTGATTCTTGCGAAAGAGTAAGATTCTATTGGGTTTAGGAGCGAACGCGAGGCAATGAGGGAATGGGGCAACGAAGTCGGGAAAAGGCGGGATCGGGAATCGGGGTTGGTGCGGCAAGCGCGACGATTTGCGGGTTGGGGAGTAAGAGCACCGACCAAAGTCTGTGCCACTAAGAGGCGTCTTGGCGCGAGCTTCACAGGGCACGTTAGCATGGACTGTGATACTTGTCAAGGGATATTATTATGAAGTACTATGCTCGAACGGTGGGAATAGTACTTTCGAACGGAAATGCGCGGTCTGGTTCCGTTTTGGAACGGTGTGCGATAAGGAACGCCAAAATTAGACGTACCGAGACCAAATATAAGTGATCTTCATTGGTACGCCTCCGCGGACGCCAGACCGGCAAAAATTCCGCCGCCCGTAACCAATACGCTCCCATTCGGGAGCAGCGTTGCGGTGTGTCCCGAGCGCCCGATCTCCATCCCACCGGTAATGCTGAAAGAGCCAGTTACCGGATCGTAGACCTCGGCGGTGGAATTTTCGTCGCCGCCACCTGCTACCAGCACCCTTCCGTTCGGTAACAGCGTCGCGGTATGGAAAGTTCGGGCTTCGGCCATCGATCCGGTAACCGAAAACGATGCAGTAGATGGGTCGTAAACTTCCACAGTTGCAGTCGCGCCCGTGGAGGTTGTGCCGCCGACGATGAGCACCCTACCGTCGGCGAGAAGCGTTGCGGTATGTCGTTCGCGGGCCGTCGCCATTGCGCCGGTCATAGTGAAGATGCCAGTGGCCGGGTCGTAGACTTCCGCCGTGGCAACCGGGTCTGATGCAGATGTTAGAACACCACCTACGATGAGCACTCTCCCATCTTGCAGCTGCGTAGCGGTGTGCAGGAAGCGCCCCACGGCCATGCTTCCCGTTTCAGTGAAAGTGCCAGTGATTGGATCAAAGAGTTCTGCGCTGGCCAAGCCCGTTCCAGTTGGATCTTGATCGGCCCCTCCTGCAATCAGGACTTTGCCGCTTGCCAACAAAGTCGCTGTATGACTTCCGCGGGAGGCCGTCATGTTGCCCGGCCCGCTGAATTCACCAGTGGCCGAGTCGTAGAGACTTGCCCCGTTGGATGAGGTACTACCTCCGTAGTCCCAAACAGAGTTTACAAAGCCCCCGGCTAGCAAAACCATTCCGTTTGGCAATAGTGTCGCGGTGTGACCGAATATCCCCGCGCCATCATCTCCGACGATCTCAGTAAACGTGCCCGTGCCAGGGTCGTACACTTCTATTGAGGAGAGGCCCACGTAGCCGGTTGCATTAGTGTATGAGCTACTGTTTGAGCCATACGCCACGAGGACCCTGTTATCCGGTAGCAAGGTGGCAGTGTGCAGGCCCCGTGCCTCGTTGAGACTCCCGGTAGGCGTAAATCTACTGGAAAAGGTCGTCACGGTAACGGTTGCACTCGCGGTGATCGCGGTTGCCTCGATACTGGTTGCGATTACATGATAGAAACCTGCAGCGCTCGGCGCGGTATAGAACCCAGCGCCATTTATCTGCCCCCCACCTGCCTCCTTGATAGTCCAAGTCACACTGGCATTGGCGAACCCTGCCGTGAAGGTCTGCGTCCCTCTAGGAGACAGCGTGACCGCCGCAGGAGAAATCGTTAATTGGGGCATTTGAACAGCCACGGCAGCGATACCCTTGGCAGCCGAATTGGCCTGGCTCGTAGCCACGACATGGAACGTACCAGTTGAATCTTGCGGAGCCTTATAGAGACCCGTGCTGTCGATGGTGCCGCCGACGCTTTCTTGCACGCTCCAGGTGACCGCGGTGTCGGTCGTCCCCGTGACCGCAGCGGCGAAAGTTTGCGTTGTGCCAGGCGACAAGGTGATGGAATTGGGTGTTACTGTGACAGTTATGAGCGGAGCAGGTTGGGGAGCCGAGGAAGTTGAACCTCCGCCGCATCCGCAGACGCCGACCACCGCGACGATGACCAGTGCAAGGGCACCCAGATGCAATCCGTGGACTGTAAATGATCCAGGTCGCCTACGTGTGCGTAAGTATTGCATGCTTCACCTCAGGTCCAGGATCGACGAGCTTGCCCGAATTCGCAGACATTGCCGCGAAGTGGTTTGAGGCACAATGGCCTGCGAATAGCCTGTATATGTTCTGGTCCTGATGGTGCAGCCCTTTGAATTCAGGGGCGTTGCAGAGAACCCCCGGCACATATTCGTTTGACCCAAGGCTTTTGGTGATAGACTGCCGGCAAGCTCGGAACCCCAACTATGGAATCAACTGCCCGAATCCGCAGGACGCGCTTCGGCGCCTTTGAAGTGGACTTGCGTGCGGGCGAACTATATAAGCACGGCATCCGTCTGAAGCTTCAGGACCAACCCTTCCAGGTACTCGCTGTTTTGTTAGAGCATCCAGGCGACGTGGTTACGCGCGAGGAACTTCAACAGAGACTCTGGCCTTCGGATACTTTTGTCGACTTCGATACCGGCCTGAACAGCGCCATCAAGAAGCTGCGCGACGCGCTGAGCGATTCCGCCGATGAACCCCGCTACATAGAGACGTTGCCACGCCGCGGCTACCGCTTGATCGCTCGCGTCGAAAACGGGACCCTGCCTGCTCCGGTTCCCATCGAAAAACGCCTCGCGACTGTTCCCCCCGTCGGGCCAAAGCCTGAACTTTCGAACAAACGCCGCATCATCGTGGCGGCTGGTGCCGCCGCCTTGCTCATGGTTGCCACCCTCATTACGTGGCGCGTCTTTTTCGCTCGACCCGCGCTGACCGGGAGCGATGTCATCCTCCTGGCGAGTTTCGTCAACAAGACGGGTGATCCTATCTTCGACAACTCGCTGGACAAGGCTCTCGAAGTCAAACTTACGGAGTCCCCCTTTTTGAGCGTCTTGCCGGAAGCAGACGCCCGCCAGGCGATGCGCATGATGCGCCGCGATCCCAAGGAACGACTGACGCAGGAACTGGGGATCGAAATCTGCAAGCGGCAGGGGCTGAAAGCCGTGGTAGTCCCAGAGATTGATGCCGTCGGGAGCAAGTACCTCATTACGCTAGAGGCGATCGACGCGCAGAGCCAAAAGTCCATCGCCCGGCAACAAGAGGAGGCGGAGAACAAAGATCAGGTGATCGCTGCACTTGGCAAAGCAGGTTCACAATTGCGAATGCGATTAGGCGAAAGCTTAAGCTCTCTAGAGAAGTACGATGCTCCCCTGGACCTTGCGACCACCAGCTCACTCGAAGCGTTACAAGCGTACAGAACAGGGCTGACGCTGTATCGTTCAGGAAAGCAGCGGGAAGCCATACCTTTTTTTGAAAGGGCCGTCGAACTCGACCCGCAGTTCTGCTCCGCCTACAACATGCTCGGGAGCGCCTATCACGGAACCGGCGACGACCAGGCTTCCCGGAAGAATTTTGCGAAGGCTTTCGAACTGAAGGATGGCCGTGTCACGCAGGAGGAGAACTTTCAGACGACGGCCTTTTATCAATCCTCCATAACGGGCAACCTGGAGAAGGAAGCTGCAGTACTGGTTTTGTACAAGCAAGCGTATCCACGTAGCGTCTCAGCTTCGAACCTATTGGGAATTACTTACGCGCAACTGGGCAGAACGGAAGAAGCTCTCCAAGAGTTCAATTGGTCAATCGAGCATTCTCCCGTACCGACCGCACAGCATTACTCCAATGCGAGCAATGCGCTCATGATCCTGGGCCGGTTTGAGGAAGCTAAAAAGCTACTCGACCAGTGGCAGCAGAAAGGATCCCTGAATTCAAATCAAAGAGCAACCCGCTACCGAATCGCTTTTTTGGAGAACGACGCCGCCACGATGGAACGTCTTGCCCGCGAAACTCCAGGGGATGATGTGCAGTGGCTCCATCTGCAGTTTCAGCTCGCATTCTTGCGGGGCGACCTCAGCAAATTCCGTTCCCTGAATGAAACCCTGGTTGAACAACAGCGGCGCGCGAACCGGATGGAAAATGTTGCCTACGAGCTTGCTTGGCGTGGCGTAATCGAATCCTCGATAGGGAACTTTGCCGTGGCCCGGAAGCTCTGCCGCCAAGCCGGAGAGACGAGCAACGACAGTGCTCTTGGACTCATGATGGGCGCCCAGGCTTTGGCGCTTGCCGGGGACGTAACGCAGGCTCAAGCGTTAGCGGAGAAGCTGGATCAGTTGCGCCCTGAGGACACATTCCAGCAGAAGGTCTCTTTGCCACTCATTCGTTCTATCATCGAACGCCAACGAGGAAACTTCGTTAAGGCGGTGGAGTTGCTCGCACCACTCGCGCAAGAACCAATCGCACTTGTTTCTTATCATCGTGGGCTAGCTTACTTAGCGGCAGGGGAGCACACCAAAGCCGCTGACGAGTTCGAGAGAGTGATCCAACATCGCGGATGGCCTGAGTCGGAATTGTTTGTTCCACGAGCTCAACTCGGTCTTGCCCGGGCCTATGCCATGCAAGGGAAACGCGAATACAGCCGCAAGGCCTACGATGAATTCCTCACCACCTGGAAAGACGCTGACCCCGACATTCCTATCCTTATCGCTGCCAAGGCTGAGTACGCAAAGCTGCAGTAATTCTTGGGGAAGTTGTGCGTTCAATTCCCTCGATCAAATCGTGGCGCACGTTCTCAAGATGATGTTCTAGCAAAATTCAACCACCGCCGCTCCGACGCGCCGCATTTGGTTTTGTGGCGCAGCCAATCATGCTGTGCGCCATTGTGTGACCCGCCTTGCTCGCCTGCCCTTTTATTGGAGTTGCGTTACGGGAGTGCTAAAATTGTTGGTGAACATCTCCGACTGGAAACATGACTGACCACATGACCAACAACGCCTCACCCAAAACGCTGTACCAAAAGATCTGGGACGCTCACCTCGTCCGCGAAGAGGCCGGCCAGCCTTCCATCATCTATATTGACCGTCACCTCGTACACGAAGGCACTTCCCCGCAGGCCTTTGCCGGGCTGCGCGCCGAGGGTCGCAAGGTTCGCCGCCCCGACCTCACCTTCGCCGTGATGGATCATTCCGTCTCCACCACCGACCGCACCCTGCCCATCCTCGATCAGGACGCCAAGCTGCAGTTTGAAGCCCTCGAGAAAAATTGCCGCGAATCCGGCGTGCGCCTGTTTGACATGAACAGCAAGAATCAGGGCATCGTGCACATCATTGGCCCGGAACTCGGCATCACCCAGCCCGGGCAAACCATCGTCTGCGGCGACAGCCACACCTCCACGCACGGCGCGTTCGGCACGCTGGCCTTCGGCATCGGCACCAGTGAAGTCGAGCACGTACTCGCCACGCAATGTCTGGTGCAATCGAAATCCAAGACCATGCACATCGTGGTCAACGGCAAACGCCCCAAAGGCGTCACCGCCAAGGACATCATCCTCGCCATCATCGGCGAAATCGGCATCGGCGGCGGCACCTCGCACGTCGTTGAATACGCCGGCCAAGCCATCCGCGAACTTTCCATGGAAGGCCGCATGACCGTCTGCAACATGACCGTGGAAGCCGGCGCCCGCGCCGGCATGGTCGCGCCAGACGAAACCACATTTAAATATCTCGAAGGCCGCCCGTTCGTCCCGCGTGGCAAAGAATTTCAGGAAGCCGTCGCGCGCTGGAAGCAACTCCCCAGCGACGTCGGCGCAAAATTCGACGTCACTGTAGAACTGCAAGCTGAACAAATCGCTCCCGCAAGTCACTTGGGGCACCAACCCCGGCATGGTCAGCGGCGTCACCGCCCGCGTTCCCGATCCGCACGACTTCAAGGATGTCAATGATCAAAAAGCCACCGAGCGCGCCCTGCATTACATGGGCCTGAAAGCCGGCACGCCCATCGTGGACATCCCCGTCGATCGCGTCTTCATCGGCAGCTGCACCAATTCCCGCATCGACGATCTCCGCGCCGCCGCGCACTTCGTCGCCGGCAAGCACGTCAACAAATCCATCAAGCAAGCCCTGATCGTCCCCGGCTCGCGTGGCATCAAAGCCCAAGCCGAAAAAGAAGGCCTCGACAAAATTTTCACCGACGCCGGTTTCGAGTGGCGCGACGCCGGCTGCAGCATGTGCATCGGCATGAACGCCGACGTCCTGCCTCCCAACGAACGCAGCGCCAGCACCAGCAACCGCAACTTCGAAGGCCGCCAGGGCCGCGACAGCCGCACCCACCTGGTCAGCCCCGTAATGGCCGCCGCCGCAGCCATAGCCGGCCATTTCGTCGACGTCCGCGACTTCGCCCTGGAATCAGTCGAGTAGACTTTGTAGCGGCCGCCTTCCGAGGCGGTCGCCTTTGATGTTGCTTTTGACGTTGTAGCGACGGCCTTCAGGCCGTCATCTTGGTTCGGCACAGATAGGACGCAAATGTTGAAAGATCGGATTTTGGTGCTTCTGATCGTCGTCAACGCATTGGTCGGATTAACGTGGGCGCTCCTGTTGATTTTGCATTCGGAGAGATTCAGAAAAAACCGAGGACCGATGCCAGCTCGCGCCACACACATTCTCATGTGGCTACTGTTCGTCGCGGGCACCGCTCTCACGTTCTGGGGAACGCAGCATGGCAATACGCTTTTGTATCAATAATTGACAGCTTTTGAATTCGCAGCGATGGCCTTCAGGCCGTCATCTTGGTTCTGAATTTTGGAGACGCCCCACGAAATGAAACCATTTATCATGCACACAGGCTTGGTCCTACCGCTCGATCGCGTCAATGTTGACACCGACCAGATGGTGCCGAAACAATTTTTGAAGGCTCTAACCCGTCAGGGATTCGGCCGGATACTTTTTTACGATTGGCGCTATCTCGCGGGAGAAACACCGAATCCCGAATTCATCCTAAATTTCCCGCAATATAAAGGCGCATCCGTGCTGCTGACGCGCGCCAATTTCGGCTGCGGCTCCAGCCGCGAACACGCTCCCTGGGCCATCGGCGACTACGGCTTCCGCGTAATCCTCGCCCCCAGCTACGCCGACATTTTCTACAACAATTGCTTCAAAAACGGCATCCTCCCCGCCGAACTCAGTGAAGCGCAAATCGAAGAACTATTTCAGCGCGCGGAAAAACACCCCGGCTACCAGCTCAGCATCGACCTGCCCAACCAAACGGTTAGCGACACCTACGGCCTGACCTACAAATTTGCAATCCTGCCATCGCGCAAAGAAGTGTTACTCGAAGGCCTCGACGACATCGCCACCACCATGAAACACGAACCAGAGATAACCGCCTACGAAAAAACCCACGCCGCAACAGCAACAATGTTCGATCAGGTCGACGTAAAAAATTATTCGTAGGGGCACGGGATGCCGTACCCTACGAAGTTCGCGAATCTATTGCCACCACCACGGCTCGAAATAAATGCGCCCGACGAACACCGGCTCAGGCGATTCCGGCGCCCCTGGCGGACCGAACATTTCCGCGATCAAAATTCCAGCCAGCACAAAGGCCGCGCCAAAAATCGCGCGCGCGCCCAGCCGCTCGCCAATTACCAGATACGACGTAATCACCGCAAACACCGGCTCCAGCGTAAAAATAATTGCCGCGTGACTCGAGGTCGTATACTGCTGCGCCCACAACTGAATGGAAAACGCGACCGCGGTAGCAAAAATCGCGCACACCGCAATGCCGAGGACCACTTCCCAGCCAAACTCTAACCGCGCGCGCTCGAATCCCAGGACTTGCGCACCGGCAGTACCGAACCACGCGAGCAACGCGCATGCCGCAACTTGCAAAATACTCAGCGCCGCCGCGCCATGTTCCCGCGTATATTCGCCGACCAAAATGATGTGCATGGCGTAAAACGTCGCTGCCGCGAACGTCAACAAATCACCGCGATTCAAATGCGCGATTCCTTCGACCGGCACAGTGAGAAAATACAAGCCAACCGCCGCCGCAACCGCGCCAATGTAAACCCACGCGGTCAGCCGCTTGCCCCAAAAAATTCCCAGCAGCAACGGCACCAGCACCACGCTCGAGCCGGTGACGAATCCGGATTTCGCCGGCGTGGTGTACAGCAATCCCGCGGTTTGAAACACGTAGCCGCAAAACATAAAGAATCCCAGCGCCACGCCGGCGAACAATTCGTCTTTTTGCAGTCCGCGCAGCGCGCGCGGACGAAACGCCGCCATCAACGCGGCCGCCAGCGTGAAACGCACCGCCAAAAATAAAAACACGGAAATGTGAACGAGCGAATTCTTGACGACGACAAACGTGGTGCCCCACAGCAGCGAACACACTACCAGCGCGGCATCGGCGCGCATGCGTTGCTTCGCGGTTACAATATTTTCATCGGCTGCGGGATTCATGCTGGATAGATACTAAATCAAACCGCGCGGATGAAGTGTGCCGCACAGCGAATTACGGCAGGCAGTAAACGGCAGCGGCTGCGGCGATAGCTCCGAACGAGGCGAAGCGTTCCTGCAACGCAGGGCGCTTGGTTTTGAGCCTCGCGGTCTTTGTGACCGTGGCGCGGAAAAAGCCGCAGGGCTCAAAACCAACCGCCCTGCGCTACAGGTACCGACCATCGGACGACAGGCAAATTTGAAGCGACGGTTGCGTAGAAACGGTCGTGCAGACGTAGTCGCGCAAAAAAAAGGCGGGGCGCCGTGAGGCGTCCCGCCTTTCTTGCTGTGAAACGGTGGACTAGAAGCTCAGCTTTACGCCGAACTCAGCCTGACGCGGAACGGCGTACCAGTTCACACCGGATGCGGATCCCGGGGTGACTAGCGAGGAACGGTTGGAAATCGTGGTTCCGTTCACGCTGTTCGGGAATCCGTTGAGAACGCCGCTGATCTGGTTGCCGGCTGGATAGTAGTTGTGGAAGTTGAACACGTTGTACAGCGCGGCTTGCGGTTCCAAGATGACGCGCTCGGGAAGGGCATGGATAAGCTTGTTGAGCTTAATTTCCCACGAAAGGTGGGCGTCAAAGGTGAACAGCGGAGCATTGCCCACTTCACCGGCTGGCGCAGGAGTCAGCGTCGGAGTAACTCCTCCAAGTGCCACCAATTGGGCTTGCGTGAAAAGTCCCGCATTCACGAGAGCGGTCCCCGCCGGAGTCAGCTGGCCGGCATAGGTGTTGTTATACATCGCGATGTAATTGTTAAGGTTCGACGCG
Source organism: uncultured Acidobacteriota bacterium (assembly GCA_963838265.1). Classification (GTDB taxonomy): domain Bacteria; phylum Acidobacteriota; class Terriglobia; order Acidiferrales; family UBA7541; genus Acidiferrum. Next base: position 171,567 of record CAWIQN010000007.1, on the reverse strand, counting down.
GTAATGGAGCGACCGAACGCACCGATGTTGGTGCCTGGGGCTACGTCGCCGACGGTGCCGTCACCGGTGATATCCGTGCGGAAGATTTCACCCGGCGTTCCGGCCTGCGGCAACGTGAGCGTAACGGGAGCGGCCGTAGCCCAGTGCGTTGTGAGGCCCAAGCGAGTCGCGTAGGGGAAATCGATAACCGCTCCAACCGCAACCTGGTTGGTGCGGTCCAGAGCGCTCGGTCCGAAAAAGTTATTGGGATTGTTAAAGTCCGTGGCATTGTTCACGAAATCGTTGTCCGTAGCCTGGGCGTCGTAACGCGAAAGCGTATACGAAGCAATGATGTTGATGTCTTTGATGCCGGGCGCAGGATGATTCAGCTGCGATTTGATGGAGACGAGCAAGGCGTCATAGGTAGAACGGCCAATGGGAAACAGCATTTCGTTCTGGCCGACGTTGGGATTGATCCCCGCAAAGGCGCACGTAGGGCAGGGCGCGCCGCCGTTGAAGTCCAGACCGGAGTCCAGCCCGTTCCCGGCGTAATCGGTGATCTGAGCACCCTTGGCGATGGCGCAGGAAATACCCGCCTGACCAGCCGGGCAGCCGAAAGAAGCATTGGTGGCAGTGATCGCGGCGGTGGCGTTGGCGGTGTTCAAGAAGCGCGCGTCGCCGACCTTATTAGTGTCCGTTCCGAGTAACGTATGGGTTCCCACGCTACGCACAAAGTCAACGCTCAAGACGGTTCCGGGATGCAACTGGCGTTGCACACCGGCGTTCATCTGAACGGAACGTGGCGAAACGTAGTTCGGGGCGATCAACTGAATGCCATTCGTAGTGTTGGCTTGCAACGTGGTGGGAACGTAGTTTGGATTGGGTCCGAATCCGAGCGCAGCGGTTGCGGCTTGAAAGGCGGTCTGGTCCGCAGCAATCTGGGCGGCGGCCGAACCAATGGCCTCGCCGCAATAGCCCACAGGATTCCCGCCGTTGACTCCGAGCACTGCACCCGTTGCGGAGCCACCAAAGCAAGGAGCGGCTTCCGCGAGGAATAGGCCTTCGGTCAAGCGACCGGGGCGGTCAAACAGCACGTTGTTGAAGATGGCGTCGTCATAGTAGAGACCGCTGCCGACACGGAACACGGTCTTGCCATTCTTCCAGGGATCCCAGGCGATACCGACTTCGGGCGAGAAGTTCAGGTCGGGCTGATTTACACGATTCTGCAACCCACTGTAGAACTGATTATCAAACACTGCCAGAGCGGGGATCGGCGCCAAATCGGCGTCCACGCGGCCAGTGTCGTGGGTGTAATGCAAACCATACGTCACGGTCAGGTTGGGCAAAAGCTTCCAGGAATCGCCGGCGTACCATTCAATACGGTTGTCGTACTGACCGCCCGCAGGTAGACCGAACTGCGGACGCTCCGTCGAAAAGCCCTGCCCGTTACCGAACAGAATGGTATTTACAGGCCAGTTGCCAGGATTGGAAGCGCCGCCGGGTCCAAAGGGGTCGGTGTTGGCAAATGCTTCGTTGGCAGGGGTAACGACCGATTGCACTTCCGGTTGGAGCGCGAAGAACTTTGCAAAGCCGCCGCCCAGGATGTGGTTATAGCTGATGCCGTAACGAATGATGTGTTTCCCCCAGATGTAGCTGCCGTCGTATTTGTATTGGTGGTCGGACTGATAGGTTTGCTGCGGCGCGAGAATGTTCGCACCAGAGCAGAATGCTTCGCCGCCATCGAGGCAGGTGAGATCGTTTCCGTTCGGGGTAATGTTCACGGATAGTCCAGGGATGGGGTCCAGGGCTCCGCTAAGAGCTATCGCGTCAGCGATGGCATTGCGGAACTTCAGATATTCAAAGCGAACGCTATTGGTGGAGTGGCCGAAGGAAAAGTCCGTTCCAACCGCGTAGGCGGGGGTGTGATCCACGTTCTCAAACGGCTGATAGACGCCCGGATTGAATCCCCGAACGCTGGAGTTCTGGTTGTAGATGTAGCGCGCAAACAAGGTCCAGCTCTTGCTGATGTTGAAATCAAGTCGACCGAGATAATCGCGCTCCGTGAATGGCGAATTGTAGCTGCCCGATAAACCGGCGAAATCGCCGTTCAACTGCACCGGACTCTGCAGGCTCTGGTCAGTAATTTCGGAGTCGCCGAAGAAGAAAAGTTTATCCTTCCAGAGCGCACCACCAAAATCGCCGCCGAACTGCTTGCGGCCGAAATCCAGGGTCTCCGGAGCAATGCGTGCCGAAATCTGGTTGCTGCGGCCATAGTAAAAACCTTCGCCGTGGAACTCGTTGGTACCAGACTTGGTGACCACGTTGACGGTACCGGAAGAAGTTTCTTCCGCCGAAAGGTCCAGCGTGGACTGCACAACTTGAAATTCCTGAATGGAGCTTTGCGGAATATTCAGCGTGACCGTTCCGACCGTCTCATCGCTAATGTCCACGCCGTCTACCAGGACGCGCGCGGCTCGGCCGTAACGCCCGCCGAAGGAAAGCGAGGAGTAGCCGTTCTTGGTGGGGTCAAAGGTGGCGCCGTCTTGAATCTGGACGCCCGGCTCCAGGGTGGCCAAGTCCAAGAAGTTGCGGCCGTTTACGGGCAGCTGGTCGATGTCCTTGGCGGTGAGCACGTCTTGCACGGAGCCCTGCTCCTGGTTCACCTGTACTCCGCTGGAGACCACTTCAATGGTGGAACTCGCAGCACCCAGCTCAAGAACCTGGTTCACGGTAATAATCTGGCCGACTTGAACCACCACGGAGACCTGAACAGTCTTAAAATTCGGGGCTTCGATCTTGACGAGGTAGTTTCCGGGAGGCTGGTTTCCGAGGTTGAAAACTCCGGCAGCGCCGCTATCGAGAGTGACGGATTGACCGTTTTCCTTATTCGAAATCGTAATCTTGGCGCCGGCAACGCTGGCACCCTGCGAATCGGTTATGGTGCCCGTGATACCTCCGGTCGAACCGGTGGACTGCGCATAGACTGCGGGCGAGGTCAGTGAGCTCATTCCGCAAAGTACGACAACCGCGACGGCGAGAAACAATACTGCTTTTAGAACTTCACGCATTCTTCCCCCCAGATTTTACGTAACTGTGAAACGTGGTACCTGATACCGAAGAAAGCCAAAATGGTTCGTACGCCTGCTGGTAGCAGGTATAAAGCCAAACCGAACATAAATAAACCTTGCTTAATCAATAGTTTAGGAATGTGGTTCCGGGCTTTAGGGGGGATTTATCTGATTTATGGAATACCTACGAAAAATTATATTTGGGTATGTGGAGGGGCGTTGTTAAAGGGGAGTGCGATTGGTTGTCGCCCAGCATGTGCCTCGCCTCCGGCACTGGATTGGCGCGCTGGGTGGCAACCCTTCTGGCAACCGCAGGTTCGTGCTGGGCTCGTTACGGGGCTTGATACACGGTGCGTCCGCCTACGACGGTGCGGAGGACTTTTGTCGAGGTGTATTGGGACGGCGGGATCTTAGTTAAATCCGCGTTCAGGACGATAAAATCGGCGTACTCGCCGGATTTTAGTTCACCTTTTTTGCCGTCGGAGAATTGGGCGTAGGCCGAACCGGTGGTGTAGGCGCGGATACAGTCGTCGAGGGGGAGCTTTTCTTGCGGCTCCCAGCCTTCCCGCGGCCCGCCGTCGGGAAGCTCCCTGGTGGTGCAGGCGTAAAGGCCCCGGAAAGGACTCAGTGGTTCAACGTCATAGTCGGTGCCAAAGGCCAGGCGCACGCCGGATTTCAGCAGCGAGTTCCACGCGTAGGCGCCTTTGCTGCGCTCGGGACCGAGGCGTTGTTCGGCCCAACGCATATCGGTGGTTTCGTGGCTGGGCTGCATGCTGGCGATGACCTTTAAGGCGGCAAAGCGTGGCAGGTCTTCGGGGGCAATAACCTGAGCGTGTTCGATGCGGTCGCGGCGATCGCGATCCCCATTGGTTTTGGCAACGGCTTCGAAAATATCCAGCGCGGCGCGATTGGCTTTGTCACCGATGGCGTGGAAGGCGATCTGGAAGCCGGCTTTGTCGCGCTCGATAGCCATCTTGCGGTACTCATCTACGTTGGCGGTGAGGATGCCGCTGGTGGATGGATCGTCAGAGTAAGGAGCCAGCAGCGCCGCGGTGTGCGAGCCCAAAGCGCCGTCGAGAAAACCCTTGAGCAGGCCGGTTTTCAGCATCGGGTCGGTGGCGCCGCCTTCACTGCGCATGTTGTGGAGATCTTCGAGGGAGGTTTCGAAGGGCAGCCATTCGGTGATGCGGACGGTGAGGTTCCCTTCTTCCTTGAGCTTGTGGTAGAGGCCGAAAAACTCCCAATCGGAGTTGTCTTGCACGCTGGTGATGCCGTTCCGGGCGACTTCCTCCAGAACCATTTCCAATCCTTGGCGAAGCTGTTCGTCGGTCATCTCCGGGATTTTGCCGCGGACCAGATGCATAGCGGTGTCTTCGAGGAGCATGCCGGTGGCTTGGCCGTCGGCGTCACGCTCAATCTTGCCTCCGGCGGGGTCCGGAGTGGTCTTAGTGACATTGCCGGCTTGCAGAGCGAGCGAATTGGCGACGGCAACGTGTCCGGAAATGTGCGTGAGGAAAACGGGATTTTTCGGGGAGACGGCGTCGAGCTGCTGGCGCGTGGGAAAGGCTTTATCGGGCCAGAGCGTTTGGTCCCAGCCGCTGCCGCTGATCCACTCGCCAGCCTCGTGCTGGGCGACCATAGCAGCGAGGCGCTTTTGCAGTTCTTCGATGGAGGTTACGCCATTGAGCTGCACGGAGAGTTTGTCAACGGCGGCGCCGCCGAGGTGCACGTGGGCGTCGTTGAAGCCGGGCATAACGAAGTGGCCTCCGAGCTGGATGGTTTCGAGATTTTCGCCGGAGGAGCATTCGAGCATGACCGTGGAGAGGTCACCGATGCAGATGATTTTGCCGTCGCGGACGGCCATGGCGCTGGCCCAGGGATGGGCGGGATCGTTGGTGTAGATGCGGCCGTGGAGGAAGAGGGTGGTATGGGAGGGAGGAGCGGGTGTGGTATTGCGCGTTTGAGGGTGAGCTAAAGGCGCGATTAGCGCGGCGATTGTGGCGACGGTTACGAAATAAATACTCGGCCGGACTAAAGTCCGGCGCCTACAAAAAGACCGACAAAAACCGGATGCGGCGGGTGTTTTCATTTTGTTGGGGCGATTCCGGACATGGCTAGTAGCGTTAAGAAGGCGCGCTGGAGGCCGATTTCGCGGCCCGCGGGGTCGTACCACTCTTGCAAGGAATGCGCGCCGCCGCCGTTGCCGCCTGCGCCGATAGAGATGGCGTCGATACCTTGCGCTAGCGGGATGTTGGCGTCGGTGGACGAGCGCTCGGGGCGCGACTGATTGCCGACGTATTCGTCGGCGGCGCGAAGGGCTGCGAGCAACGGTGAATCGGGACGAAGGTCGCCACCGGGACGGCTGCCGAGGAGTTCCACCTTAAATTCGAGCTTCCCTTTCGAGCGGTCGCGCGCGGCTTCCATTTCATCGCGAACGCCGGCGGCGATACAGTCGCGCAGAGCGGTTTCGAGGCGTATTAATTCGGATTCACTTTCGGAGCGGATGTCGACTTTCAGCCGCGCTTCGTGCGGGATGGAATTGATGGAGGTGCCGCCTTCGATCTGGCCGAGATTGTAAGTGGTGCGCGGCGCGGCAGGAACTTTGGTGGCGATGAAGCGGACGGAGCCGCGAACCAGGGCGTTGATGGGATTGGGCATGCCGAAGTCCGACCAACTATGGCCGCCGGGTCCGGTGATGACGGCTTCCAGGCGGCGCGAGGCCAGGGCTTTGGTGGTGACGTGGTCGGTGCTGGAGCCGTCGAGAACGATGACGGCTTTCAGGTGCGGGCCGTAAGTGTCGATCAGGGCGCGCATTCCGCGGAGGTTGCCTTCGCCTTCTTCGCCGACGTTGGCGACGAAGAGGATGTTGAGCTGGGGCTTGATTTGCGCGGCGTGGAAAGCGCGTGCGATGGCTATCAGCGCGGCTAGACCAGTGCCGTTGTCGGAGATGCCGGGCGCGATCCAGCGATCGCCTTCGTGCTGAACTTTTACATCGGTGCCCGCAGGGAAAACGGTGTCGAGATGCGCGGAGAGCATGACGGTGTCGCGGACGTCGGGAGCCGCGGAGTTGGCAGAGTTGCTGCCTGGATTCGTAGCTGCGCTGGCGCCGGTGTTAGCGCCAGTAAGAGTGCCAATTACGTTGCCAGTCCTATCAATCTCGGTGCGTAAGCCGGCTTGCTCGAATAGCGATTTTACTGCTGCGGCGCGCGCGGATTCTTGGAAGCTTGGCGCGGGAATTTCTGTGAGGCGGATCTGCGTTTCGTTGATGGAGGCGAGATTTTTGTGCAGCCATGTGAGGGCGGATTGAACGTGAGGATCGTCGGCGAGGCGCGCGTGGTCCGGCAGAAGGCGCGAGGCGTAGGCGCGGAGGGAGTGCGCGGGCATAGTAACGAGAATAACCCAAAGGATGAGTTGTTTCATCGGGGATATGTGCGGGGACGTGCGCATTTTGTGCTGAGATGGATAGGACAATTTGATGGCCGAGGAATTTTACATCAGCGAGAACCCGCTTGCGGGGGGAAAAGCGTCCGCCTCAGAAGGCGGCCGCTACAACGGCGTGGAGTTCGGTGTCGGTTAGGACGCGGGGGGAATTTTTTGCGGCTTCGAGAATGCGAGTGACTAGGGCGTCTGTGGCGGGGATTTTGTGGCGCTCGAGCCAGAAGTGGACGTTGGATTTGCCGCTCATGGGGCCGATTTCGATGAGTTGTTCGAGGCCGAAGAGGCTGGCGGGCACACCGCTGTAGACGGCGTCGGCGAGGGCGGGATCGTTTTTTTGGAAGGCTTTTTGCAGCGCCGAGGCGTGGACGCCGGTGGCGGTGCGGAAGGCGTCGCGGCCGACTACGGGATAGTTTGGCGGGATGGTGGTGTGCGTGGCTCGGGCTACTAATTCGCAATATTCTTTCAGGCGGGTTAGGTCGCGATCGATGAGATTGAGCAGGCGGAGATTTACGAGCATTAGTTCCATCGGCGTGTTGCCGACGCGCTCGCCGAGGGCGTTAGCGGCGGCGTGGACTTGGTGGGCCCCGGCAGCGTAGGCGGCGAGGGAGTTGGCGATGGCCAGGCCGCGATCGTTGTGGCCGTGCCAATCTACGCGAATATTTTCGCCGCTGGGATTTACGATTTCGTCGAAAGCGAATTTTATTAAGTTGAAGGCGCCGGTGGGCGTGGCGTGGCCGACGGTGTCGCAGAAGACTAGCGCGCGGGCGCCGCTATCAATTGCCGCGGTGTAGAGGCGCTTTACTGTGGCGGGATCGGTGCGCGTGGTGTCTTCGGTGACGTACATCGAGGGGAGATTGTGGGCCACCGCGAAGCTGACGGCTTTTTCCGTGGTGCGGCAAAGATAGTCGACGGTCCAATCTTCGACGAGGCGACGGATGGGGCTGGTGCCGAGGAAGGTGGCGGCTTCGATGGGGATGCCGACGCGTTGGGAGATTTCGGCGATGGGGCGAATGTCGTTTTCGTGGGTGCGGGCGGCGCAATTGGGCTTGATGCGCATGCGGTTGGTGGTGATTTCGCGGGCCAGAGCTTCGGTGTCCGCGGCGGCGCGTGGGCCGGCGCCGGGAAGGCCGATGTTGACGGCGTCGATGCCGAGAGCTTCCATGAGGTGCAGGATTTGGATTTTTTCAGCGATGGTGGGATCGGTGACGGATGGATTTTGCAGGCCGTCGCGCAGGGTTTCATCGTTGAGCAGCACGCGCGTGCCGGGCGCGATCGGCGGAGGTGTGGCGGAGTTCCAATCGTAGATCCAGTCGCGGTGATTGTTGTGGTCGGACATTTTTTGGTTTTTTAGCGCAGGCCGTGGTCGCGGAACATGGTTTTCATGGCTTGGCGCGCGTTGCTGATCTTAGTTGCGATGGTGCCGAACTCGAAATTCAGGAAGGCGTCGGCGGATTTTTCCAGCGCGCCGCCGTAACGGAACCACCAGGGTTTCTCGCGATTGGGGAGATGGTCGACGGCGATGTATTTGGGCCGGACCATTTCCAACAGCCCGGCTTTGCCGTGGGTGCGGCCCCAGCCGCTGTGCTTGCAGCCACCGTGCGGAGCTTCGGAGATTCCAAAGTAGCTGATAGTGTCGTTGATCATCACGGCGCCGGCTTTGAGGCGACGGGCGATGGCTTGGCCGCGCGCGGAATTGCTGGTGAACACGCTGGCGGAGAGTGCAAAGTCTGAATCGTTGCAGCGAGCGATGGCTTCTTCTTCATTCTGGGCGATTTGAATGGCGAGGATCGGGCCGAAGGTTTCTTCCTGAAAGAGTTTCATCGCTTGGGTGACGCCCGAGATTACTGTTGGCTCGAAGAAATTGGGGCCAAGGTCGGGGCGTGGGTGGCCGCCGCAAAGAATTTTTGCGCCGAGAGTTACGGCATCATCGAGCAGGGCTTGCATGCGCTGGACTTGTTGCGGGCGAATTAGTGGGCCGACGTCCGTGGTGGGATCGTGGCCTGGTCCGAGGTGGAGTTTCTGCGTTTGTTGCACGCAGAGGGCGAGGAATTTTTCGGCCACTGACGATTCCACGAACAGGCGCTCTACCGAGAGACACACTTGGCCGCAGTTGGTGAAGCCGCCCCAAACCGCGGCGCTGGCGGCGATTTCCAGGTTGGCGTCGGCTAGGACCAGCATGGCGTCTTTGCCGCCAAGTTCGAGGACGCTGGGAATTAAGTCTCTGGCGCAGGCTTCGGCGACGCGTTTGCCAGTCGCTACGCTGCCGGTGAAAAACACTTTGTCCGGGCGAGCGACGATCAATGCTTGGGCGACGTCGGCTCCGCCTTGCACGATCGTGACTAAGCCTTCGGGAAATTTTGTATCGTCGAAAAGTTTTTGCAGCAGCGCGCCGCATTGCGGGGTCAAGTCGCTGGTTTTGCAGATGACGGCGTTGCCTGCCGCGATGGCAGGAATGATCTGGCTCAGCGGAATGGCCAGGGGATAGTTCCAGGAACTGATGATGGCGACGACACCGAACGGTTCGTGAACAAGCTTGCCGGATTTGGTTTTCGCGGCCAAAGAATGGTGCGGCACGCGTTCATCGCGCAGCAGCGTCGGCGCTTGCTTGGCGTAGTAAGCGGCGGTGTCCAGTGAGACGAAAACGTCGGCGAAAAGTGCTTCGACGCGCGGCTTGCCTGATTCGAGAACGACAGCGTCCGCGAGGCGGTCGCGTGACGCGAGAATCTGCTCGCGGAGTCTCACGAGTAAAGCGCAGCGATCTGCAAGCGGAGTTGCCGCCCATCTCGCCTGCGCCGACCGTGCTCGGGCGACGAGTTGCGGAACTTGCGAAGCGGGAGTTGCGGCGACGTGGGCTAGGGCTTCGCCCGTCGCGGGATTGATGGAAGGCAACGAGTTAATGGGAATGGCTGTTGCGGCCATGTCGCCGATTCTACGCTAAAAGCGGTTTTCGTTGCCGGGGTCTCATTCGACGCCCCACTCGGTCAACTCCGACTACCAAGTCTTGAAGACGTTCTTTGGCATGCTGGCCCCCCGGGGTTTCTGGAAAGGGTGTGATTCTAAAGGGAGTTAAAGTCCTTTGTTTTGATATCGTTTTGCAAGTGTTCATTCTGCTGGGGTTAGAGGGCTTCTCTATTGCTCAGTTGGTTACTTATTTCGACACACACGAGCGCTTCCAGGGATGCGTTCTGGGTCATTTTGGGAATGCAAAAAAAAGCGCCAATCGGGAGATTGGCGTTCCCAGGGGAATTCCCTGGGCGTAGTTCTCTACAAGAGTAATTGTACAGGATAACATCAAATTGTCAAGTGTAATTTTGCGTGAGGCGGCTTTGGGGGAAAAGGCGACCGCCTCCCCTCTAAGAATCTGGCTAAACAGAAGGCGGACGCTACAGGCGGAAGGATTCTTCCAGGTGGACTTCGACCATGGTTAGGCCTTGGGAGGGGACGGTGGGGCCGGATTTGGAGCGGTCTTTTAGGGCGAAGAGGCGGTCGATGTCGGCGGGGGTTAGTTTGCCGCGGCCGACGTCGAGGAGGGTGCCTACAATTTTGCGGACCATGTAACGGAGGAAGGAGCGTCCGTGGACGGTGAAGATTAGTTCTTCGTTGTCGGCACTACGGGCTAATTCGGCGGAGTAGATTTCGCGTTCCATGGAGCGGTCTTTGTCTTCTTCTTCGGAACCGGTAGACGCCGCGAACGAAGAGAAATCGTGGACGCCTACGAAGCGAGTGGTGGCTTCGCGCATGGCGTCTTCATCGAGCGGGAACGGATAGTGCAACACGTAGCGGTGGATTGCAGGCGGAACCACTTTGCCGCGGTAGATGCGGTAACGGTAGATTTTGCCGTGGGCGGACCAGCGGGCGTTGAATTGCGGGCCGGTTTCTTCGGCTGCGAGGATGCGGATGGTTGGAGGAAGGATGGCGTTGAGGGCGCGCTGAAATTCTTGCGCGCTTAGCGTTGATTGTGTGCGGAAGCTGCCGATCTGGCCGAGGGCGTGGACGCCGGCGTCGGTGCGGCCGGCGCCGTGTAACGTGATCGAATGTTCCTGCGTGAGACGACGGAGGACGTTCATGATTTCGCCCTGGATGGTGGGTTTGCTTTTTTGGATTTGCCAACCGTGGAAGTCGGTGCCGTCGTAGGCGATGGTCAGCTTGATGTAGCGCATGCGGAGGTTAGACATTGTGGCGTAAGTTTTGCGTGGCGGCAATGCGCTGGTGGTTGCGCGCGGGGATTATTGTACGGTGATTTCAACGCGGAGCGCGCACAGTGCACGGAGTCGAGGCGGATTGGTTGTACGCTTGTTTAGGCGGATTAAGCAAGCCTGCCGGGCGAGCCGGGCGTGCAACCTAGGCTACGCGCGAATATGGTGGAGCGGATGTCGGCGTGAAAGCGGCGCCAAGCCGCCGCACTCCGAAAATGCTCGCGGATCGATCTTGCCGAGAAGGGGCGCAACATGTTGCGCCCCTACAGAAACAGGATAATGCGACGGGATACTACGAGAAATTATGGGGCGGAGCGGACGAAGCGGCTGCCGGGCTTGACGGCGGCGCTGCCTTCGCGGCAGAGCGGGCACTCTTCCGGTTCGTAGGAAGGGATGGTTAGGCCGAGCAGAGATTGCGACTCGACGGGAAATTCGATTTTGCCGCCGCTGCGATCGATGAGTGCGCCAACGGCAACTACGCGGCCACCGGCTTCTTCGACGACTTGGATAGTATCGAGGGTAGAGCCGCCGGTGGTCCAGACGTCTTCGACGACGAGGACCTTTTCGCCTTGCTCGAGAGAGAAGCCCCGGCGCAGGCACAAACTGCCGCCGGCGTTGCGTTCGACGAAAATCGCAGGAACGCCGGTTTCTGAACCATACTTCGGCGAAGGCAGGGCGCGAGCGACTTCGTGCCCAATGACTACGCCGCCCAACGCTGGAGAAACCACAGTTTGAATGGTGGCATCGGAAAAGAGTGCGGCCAAGGCTTGCCCGAGTTTTTCCGCCAGACGCGGATAGCGCAGTACCAACGCGCACTGCACGTAGGTGGCGCTATGCAATCCGCTGGACAATTCGAAATGGCCGTGGCGGACAGCACCCGCGGACTCGAAAATCTTCAGCAATTCTTCGCGTTTGACCATGTGCCCAGCTAACCGACGGACGCCGCTAAGCGTCGAATCCTCAGCAGCCTAGCCGCCACTTGTGGCGTTGTCAAGGCGAACGGGGGCCTGTTAGACTGACGAATCGATTCCGCTCTTGCAGAAGGCGCGTTCATTACTACTTTCCGTGGGCTTGTGTACGATTAAGTGAAACAAATTTCATGCGGCGAGCGTTTTAAACAGAAGAGACGTGACGGTTGTCTGCGGTCGAGCGTCAAAGTAGAGACAAGGCAGTGCGACGAAGATAGCGCAACTAACTAAAGATAGGCAACAAAACTAGCAGAATTAAGGTAGCCGCAAAGTTTGCGATAAAGGGCCGTGTCAGACGTCGCGTCAAAGGGCGTCATGTCAAAAGGCATATCAACGAGGGTAAGGAGCATCATGAAGAAGCTGTTTGCGCGATCGGTGTTGGCGAGCATATTGGCGGGAGCGGTGACCATTGGTCCGGTGTCCCCGGCATTTGCCCAGGATCCACCGCAGCAACCCGGATCTCAGGATCCCAACCAAACGAAGAATCAGGTGGCGGTGCCGCCGCCGAACGCGCCGCAACCGCAGGCGCCAGCTATTCCCGTGTCGCTGGGAGTCTCTAAGCACGACTATTCGAACGGTCCGCATTGGTTTCCATCGCCGCTACTGGCGCCGTATCACCCGATGAAAATCGAACACCCGGATTTGACGAATTCACCCAGAGTTGATCAGCTGATCCACGACGGGAAACTGCTGCTCACGCTGCAGGACGCCGTGGAACTGTGCCTGGAAAACAGCTTGGATATAGTGATTCAACGCTATACGCCATGGATCGCGGACACCGACATTCTGCTGGCGAAATCGGGAGGGTCGCCGCGCGGATTTCTAAGCGTTGCAGCGGTCCCTGGCAGCGTCGCCTCCGACGTAATCGCGTCCAGCGCCAGCCTGCCGATACAGAATCTGGATCCCGCGCTGACCGGTGCGGTGTCGATTTTCAGCGGCTCGGTACCCATCAACAACCCGTTCACCTCCGGTACGGGTGCCACGGGGGAGTCAACGCTGCTCGCAGAGCAGATTCACTCGTCACAATTTAATTTTGGATACTCGCAGGCGTTCACATCGGGAACGAGCTTCACCACAAGCTGGAACAACACACGCGGTTCGACCAGCCCGACGGCGGACCTTTTGAATCCGCAGGTGACGTCGACGCTTACAGCCACGGTGTCGCAGCAACTGCTAAATGGCTGCTGCTTTGCAGTGAACCGCCGGAACATTATCATCGCGAAAAATAACCGGAAGATCGCGGATCTAGTGTTCATGCAGCAGGCGATTACCACGGTGACCAACACGATTACCGCGTACTGGGAGCTGGTGTACGCGCGGGAAAACGTCAAGGTGGAACAACAGGCGGTGGCGGTTTCGCAGAAACTTTACAACGACAACAAGAAGCAGCTGGAAATCGGCACGATGGCACCGCTGGATGTGACGCGCGCGGAATCGGAACTAGCGAGCGATCAGGGCAACCTGCTGGTGGCGCAAACGACGCAACTCCAGGACGAGCAAGTATTGAAGAATGCCATCTCCAAGAATCCGCTGGCGACCAACTTGATTAATGTGGAGATCATCCCGTTAGATTTGCCGACGCGGCCGGAAGCGATCGAGGCGGCATCGTTCGAAGACGCGATCAAGGAAGCATTTGCCAAGCGGCCGGACGTCCTGCAGGAAGTGTACAACCTGAAGAATGCGGAAGTGGATATGAAGGCCACGGCCAACGCGCTGCTGCCCCTGCTCACTTTGACTGGGCAATATGTCAGCAACGGTCTGGCTGGTAACTTCATCACTACGGGGCCGGACGTGACGACGATTGGGCCCAGCACGATTCCCGTGGTAGACGCCAACGGGAATCCCGTGTCGGTTCCAGGGGCGACGCCGGGGACGCAAGTTCCGATTTTTGTTCCGACGGTGACGACCACTGCGGCGCCCACTGGCGTGGTACATAAAGGATTCGGAAACGCGCAAAATCAGATTTTCAGCAATGATTTTCCGGAGTACGCCATTGGGTTAAATCTGACGCTGCCGCTGCGGAATCGCGCAGCGCAGGCAACAAATGTGCGCGCGATTCTGACAAAGCGGCAAGTCGAAGCGCAAACATTAGAGATCAAGAACGCCGCGCTGTTAGACGTGCGCAATACGTTTATCGCGCTGGAGCAGGACCGTGCCCGCGTCGATGCGGCTGTTAAGGGACGGCAATTGCAGCAAGAAACGTTTGACGCAGAACAGAAGAAATACCAGTTGGGAGCGTCCACGGTGTATTTGGTGATTCAGACGCAGCGCGATTTGGTTACCGCGCAAGGGACGGAGCTGCGGGCGCTGGCGGATTTGGTGGAAGCAAAAGCCAATTACGAGCGCGCCGTGGGACGTACGCTGGAGACCAATCGCGTGACCATCGCGGGCGGGCACCAGTTTGAACACGACACGCTGATTCCCGGAACACGGGATGGCAAGGTGATCGGAACCGACAAGATATTTTCCGCTGGCTCGGGTGATGGAGGCAGCAGCGAGAAATAGCCTGGGACATTTTTCTTTTTCAAAGGCCGGTTCCCTTTTAGTGGGGGCCGGTCTTTTTTGTTTAGCAAACGCTCGAGGATCCTTTCCATTGTAGAGTTCCCTGCTGCGCAACAAGGCGTTCCTTGCCCTTGCTGAATCTTTCGCATAGCATTTGAGGTGGCGGCAATGGCAGACCAACTCAAGAAAGACAATTCATCCCTAGGTGCTACAACCACATCTGTAGCCGGCGATTCCCCGTCGGTGAACGCGAAGCCCGCCAACAATGCTATTTCCTCTAACGGCGGGACTCCTCGCACGCCGAGCGCTGCGGAAACGCGTTGGGAAAACACGACCTTAAAGAAAACATTGGAAAAAAGTCCGGAGCGGCAGCAGACGTTTACCAGCATTTCGGGTCACACGATCCGCAGAATCTATACGGATGCGGACTTGGCAGGATGGGACGCTGACCGCGATTTGGGCTTGCCGGGCGAGCCACCGTATACGCGCGGGATTCACTCGACGATGCATCGCGGGCGGCTGTGGACCATGCGGCAGTTCGCGGGGTTTGGCACGGCCGAAGATACCAACCAGCGCTTTCGCTATTTGTTGGCGCAGGGGCAGACCGGGCTTTCGACGGCGTTCGATTTGCCGACGTTGATGGGTTACGACTCGGACCACGCGCTGAGCGAAGGAGAAGTGGGTAAGTGCGGCGTGGCGATTAGTTCGCTGGCGGATATGGAAGTGCTGTTCGATCAAATCCCGCTCGCGAACGTAACTACGTCGATGACCATCAATTCGCCGGCAGCGGTGGTTTGGGCGATGTACCTGGCGGTGGCGGAAAAGCAGGGCGCGGATTGGAAGAAATTATCGGGCACGCTGCAAAACGACATTTTGAAAGAGTATATCGCGCAGAAGGAATATATCTATCCGCCTGAACCGTCGATGCGGCTGGTGATCGATACATTTGAATTTGGCGTGAAGCACACACCGAAATTTAATCCCATTTCGATCAGCGGGTATCACATTCGCGAGGCGGGGTCGACGGCGATCCAAGAACTGGCGTTCACGTTGCGAGATGGCTTGGAATATGTGGAGTGGGGCTTGCGGCGCGGGCTGGATGTAGACGAATTTGTTCCGCAGCTTTCGTTTTTCTTTAATGCGCACAGCGATTTCTTTGAGGAAATTGCCAAGTATCGCGCGGCGCGGCGGATTTGGCACAAGGCCATGGTGGAGCGGTATGGGGCGAAAAGTCCGCGGACGTGGGCACTGCGCTTTCACACGCAGACGGCGGGGTGTTCGCTGACGGCGCAGCAGCCGTACAATAACGTGGTGCGCACGGCGATTCAGGCGCTGGCGGCGGTGCTGGGCGGAACACAGTCGCTGCATACGAATTCGCTGGATGAGGCTTGGGCATTGCCTACGGAGTTTGCCGCTACGCTGGCGCTGCGCACGCAGCAGGTGATCGCACACGAGACGGGCGTGACGAATACCGTCGACCCGCTAGGCGGATCGTATTTTGTGGAGAGTTTGACGAACGAAGTCGAGAGCGGCGCTTGGGACTACATTCGGAAGATTGATGCCATGGGCGGAATGGTGGCGGCGATTGAACGCAGCTATCCGCAGCGCGAGATTGCCGAGGCCAGTTACCGCTACCAGATGGAAGTGGACCGGCGCGAAAAGATTATCGTGGGCGTGAATGAGTATGTTTCGGAAGAGCGGGCGCTGGACATTTTGCAGATCGACGAGACGGTGGCGACACGGCAGGCGGTCCGACTGAGCAAATTGCGGGCGGAGCGTTCGCAGGAAGCGGTGACGCGGCAACTCAACACTCTACGGAACGCCGCTAAAGGAACGGCGAACCTGATGCCGTTTATCTTTGATGCGGTGAAAGTTTACGCCACACTGGGTGAGATTTGCGAAGCCATGCGCGACGTTTTCGGGACATACGAAGAAGTGGCGATTACGTAAGTCGCGCGTAAGAAATAACGCAGAGACGCTGAATTCGCAGAGAGACGCAGAGAATGCCTGAGAAGAAAATTCGAGTGTTGATTGCCAAGCCTGGGCTGGATGGGCATGATCGTGGCGCGAAGATTATTGCGCGGGCGTTGCGCGACGCTGGGATGGAAGTGATTTATACCGGGTTGCGGCAAACGCCGGAGATGATTGCGTCGGCGGCGGTGCAGGAAGATGTGGATGTGATTGGCCTGTCGATTTTGTCCGGGGCGCACAATACGATTTGTCCGCAGTTGATGAACTTGCTGCGCGCCAAGGGTATGGACGACGTCACCGTGCTGGTTGGCGGAATTATTCCTGGCGCGGATATTCCGGCGCTGAAACAATCCGGGATCGCGGAGATTTTTCTGCCGGGGACTTCGACGCAGGATATTATTTCGTTTATTAACGAGCGGCACGCGGAGCGGCACCCCGCGAAGGCATAGCCGGTTTTATCACTGGAACTTCCTTCCTGTAACTTCAAGCATCACGAAAGATTTAAATTTCGGGACAAGGCGGCCGTTACTTCCATTCACGTTCAAATTTGACGCGGGTGTAGAGCGTCTGCAGGCCGTGACGGGCGATGTTGCGCTCGGAAGGGCTGCCGGGACGCGCCAAGCTAACGGCAATGTCGCATCCCGCGGCACGAGCGCGCTCCAGCCGCACCTGTAATAGCGCGGTCTGCAGGCCGCGATTGCGAAACGCCGGCAGGGTGCTCGCGCCAAAAAGCCCCGCCACGCCATCGCGCATCGCCACCGTTCCGCCCGCCGCCGGCAGGCCATCGACCAACGCCAGGTAACATTCCGTGTGCGGCCCGCAGGCGAAGAGCTTCATCACGTTCAACATTTCTTTGGTTACGGGAAATGTTTCGGCGAAACCTTCGGCGACCGTGAGGGTCCACAGATCGAGTTGATCGGATGGAACCATTTCAATCACCGTGTTGGGCGGGAGCTGCGGGCGAAAAAGCGCGGGCAAACCACCGTCGAGCAGCGACGCCGCGAAAACATTGGAAAACTCCGTGGCGTAATACCCGCGCTGGCGAAAATGGGTGATGAGCGAAGCGTCAGCAAGCGGGCAGGTTTCCACGCGCACGGTTTCCGAACGGGTGCGGTAGAAACTTTCCAGACGATCCATGTCGTGGTCGCTGACAGGGCCGTCCAGCCCCATAGCAACAGCCTGCGTTACCGGCGAATCCGGGCCGCAGTAGATCGCTGATCCCCCGGCAATGTGCTCGACCGCGGCGGACGTGCCGGCGCGCTGGCTATCCAGCAGTCCGGCGGTTTCAATGGCGGCGCGGGCTTCGGCGTTCTCGATGCGGCGGGCGAGTTCCAGGGTGAGATGCAGCTGCGGCATGGTTGCTCAGTTTACCTGCGGGTGGACATGCTTCCAAGCTTAATTCCCCGCGGGGTTACGGTGGGCCGCATTGATATTTCGTCACACAAGGTGAGTGCGCATTCGTTTAGGATGGCCTAGGGAAATATTGTGACGAGCGATATGGCGAAGCTTTGCGAACTAAGGGCCGTGCTGGCGCGGTTGTCCGCGGGCGAAGTCACGCCACGCGAAGTGGCGGAGCAGGCGTTGGCCCGCGCGAATAGCAACGCTGGGAAAAATGTTTACATCGCGCTGGATGTGGAGAGGGCATTGCGCGAAGCCGAGGAGCTGCCAGCGCGATTCCCCGGCGCGGCCAAACCCGCGCTCTATGGGCTGCCGGTTTCGCTGAAGGATCTTTTTGATTTGCAGGGCTTCCCTACTTCCAGCGGCTCGCGATTTTACGCCGAGCGCTCCGAAGTGGCGCGGGAAGATTCGGCGGTGGCCGCGCGACTGCGTGCGCAGGGTGCGGTGATTGTCGGAAAGACGCACTTGCATCAGTTGGCCTACGGAATTACCGGAGAAAATCCGGACTATGGCGATTGCGTACAGCCGGGCGCTCCGCAATGGTTGACCGGCGGATCTTCCAGCGGCGCGGCGGCAAGTGTGATGGAAGGCTCGGCGCTGGCGGCCATCGGGACAGATACGGGCGGATCGATTCGCGCGCCTTCGGCATTGTGTGGACTGGCGGGGTATCGCGCGTCGATCGGTCTGGCACAGGAGCGCGGATTGTGGCGCGGCTCGATGCCGCTGGCGGGGTCATTTGACACGTTGGGATGGTTGTTTCGCGATTTGCGCGATGGACCGCTGCTGGCTAACGCGCTGTTTGATTTGCCGCCGCCGGAGTCTGGCGCGACCCGCGTGCGCATTGGATGTGCCTCCGAAGAATTTATTGCCGATTGCGAGCCGAATGCGGGAGATGGATTTACCGGTTGGCAGGAACGTTTGCGCAAACGCGGCGCGGAAATAGTGGCGATAGGCACGAGTTTTTGGGAAGAGGCCATGGACATCTACGCGCCGATTCAGGCGCATGAGGCGGCGATTTTTCATGGGCCGAGGACCGGAAACGATTTTTCGCATTTTCATAAGGTGATCGCGGAACGTCTAACCTGGGGCCTCTCGCTTTCGGAAAAGAAACTTGCCGAATCGCGAGCGCGTCTCGCAGTTTTTTGCTCGCGGATGGACGAACTTTTTCGGCAGTGTGATTTCTTGCTCGTGCCGTGTGCGCCCGTGAGCCGGCTAATGACGGGGGCGGATCACAGCGCATCGCGCCGATTGATTTTGCGTTACACGACGCCCATGAGTCTTCCAGGAGTGCCAGTAGTTACGCTTCCTGCCTCGGGCGGAGCGGGAGTGCAATTGATGGGTGCGCGCGGTGACGACGCGCGATTGCTAGCCTTCGCGGCGGGCCTGGAAGAGTTTCGAGATTAACTAGCTGCAAAAAAAGCGACCGCCTCAGAAGGCGGCCGCTACAAGTGCTCGTCTTCGCCGATATCTTCGTGCCACACGTTGGGATTTTTTTGGATGTAGTCTGCCAGTAGTGTGACGCATTCCTGCGAATTTAAATCGATTACGTTGATGCCTAGATCGCGGAGCCAGGCTACGCCGCCTTGGAAATTTTGGCTTTCGCCTACGACTAGCGTTTGGAAGCCGAACTGGCGGACTAAACCGCTGCAGTACCAGCACGGAGCCAACGTGGTGACCATGATTTTGTCGCTATAGCTGCGCTGGCGACCGGCGTTGCGGAAGGCGTCAGTTTCGCCGTGGGCGCTGGGATCGTTGTGTTGCACGCGGCGGTTGTGGCCGGAGCCGAGCAGTTTACCGGTGGAGTCAAAAATGGCCGCGCCGATGGGGATGCCGTTTTCGGAGAGGCCTTGGCGGGCTTCGGCTATGGCTACGGCCAGCAACGCGTGGTGATCGAGTTGAACAGGCGGCATTTATTTTTTGCGACGAACCTGTAGCGAGTAGGCCGGACTAAAGTCCGGCACCTACACAATTAAAACATAAGATACACATCGCGCCTTCACGTTACGTTTTAATGGTGCGCGTGGACTCATCCCAATAGACGGGCTTCTTTTGAAAGTACGACGCGTTGGCCATGTGGCAGGCGATGGCGGCGTGATTGCCGAAGACGGCGTCTTCCACCACTGGTTTGCGCGACTTTACCGCTTGGAAAAAATTCCAGAGGTGCGGGCGCATGTCGTCCCAGTCCCAACCTTTGTAAATAGTGTCGGTCATGAACGGCTCTTTGCCGACTGGGGGATCGTGTTCCGCGTGCCACTGCTTGACGTAGGCTTCGCGCATTTTCAGCGGGTAGCCGCTGCTGTAATAGCTCGGACTGGTGTCGATGCCGCGTTGCGGCGAAAGCTTAATGTCGGTTTCGCCAGTGTCCAGAATGCCTTTCGGCCCCATGAAGCGGGCTAGCTCGGTGGTTTCGGTACCGAGACCCAGCCGAACGTAGACGGGAATGCCGTGATAGTCGAAGAGCACCACGTGCAGGTCTGGCATGTTGCGACCGTCGGGCCAACGGAAGATGCCGCCAAGGGCCTGCGCGCTGCGCGGAATTTCGTTCCAGCCCAGCGTGAATTGCATGCCGCTGATGAGGTGAACCATCAAGTCGCCGCCGACGCCGGTGCCGTATTCCTTCCAGCAGCGCCAGCGCGCGAAATGCAAATTGTTGAACGGAATTTTGGGCGCGTCGTTGAGCCAGGTGTCCCAATCAAGATTTGCCGGAGAAAGATCGGGCGGAGGAGGATACTCCCACGCGCCGGTGGGGTCGTTGCGACCCAGCGTGAGCTCCACCATTTCCACATCGCCGATTACGCCTTCGTGGTACAGGTCGCGGGCCTTGGCGCCGAGGACAGAGCTGACGCGCTGCGAACCAATTTGTACGATGCGATTATTTTTTTGAGCGGCGGCGACCATGTTAAACCCTTGTTCCGCGGTGTGGGACATGGGCTTCTCGCAATAAATGTCTTTGCCGGCGTTGCAGGCGTCGACGACCACGCGCATATGCCAGTGATCGGGCACAGCGGCTACGATGCAATCGATATCCTTGCGATCAAGAAGCTCCTGATAATGGCGGGTTACGGGGAGAGCGCCGTTCGCGGTAATTTCACGCGCTAGCAGATGGCGCCCATCGTATAGATCCGCGGCGCCCACGCATTCGACGCCGGGCAGCGTGATGGCTTCCGTGAGCAGGCCGGAGCCTTGCATGCCGATGCCGATCATGCCGAAGCGGACTCGATCGCTGGGCGCCGTTGATTGTGCAGCGGTGGTGTAGGGGTGCGGGTCGAGCAGGATGGTGTTGTCGGCTTTCGCGCTGCTGGCGGCGAGCAGGCTGCCGGCGGCTACGGCGCTGGTCTGCAGGAATTCGCGGCGCGAGAAATCTTTTCTTTTTTTCATGTGATTCCCTTCTCTGAACGAATTTGTTTAAATCCCTGCTCGACTGCAAAATTTCCAAACAGCCGGCCGGTCTTAACAGGCTGCGGAAAAAGTCAGCCCATTTGCAAATTTGTCCCCGGCGTGGGGCCCTGCGGCTTCCGAGGCTGCGCCTTTTTCGTTGTGCTCTACCTGCCGGCTTCCCGTGACCGCGCTTCCTTTCCGAAACGCGGGTTTATGCCGGCATTAGTTTCGCCAGTCGCACCAAATTCGCGGCGGCGGCATACAAGCGAAACTGCCAGTCCACCCGCCGGCGCCCGCGTAATTTCGTTTTCCGCAGCCCCGCCGAACTTTTGATCCAGGCAAAAATCTTCTCCACCAGTTTGCGCTTTCCTTGGCTGATCGCGAATCCCGGATCTTCCCGCTCGCTCGGTAACAGCCAGTTCTTGCTCAGTGCCGTCTCTTTCTCGTACTCCGCAATGTGCGGCACGATGCGCAACGCGCGCAACCTGGTGATGAATTCCTCGGCCTGATAACTCTTGTCCGCTGCCAGCGTCAGGCGTTTTTGCTGCGCTGTTCTTGCCACCGTCGCCACCAGCTCCTCCGCGGCTTCTCGTTCCGCTCTATTTCCTGCACAGGTCACGCACGCTTGCACCACCAGTCCGTTACGATTTTCCATCAGTACGTGTCCCAAATAGCTCGCTTTGACTTCTCCCGCCACGCTTTTCTTATACAAGCGCGCCTCCGGATCGCTTTTGCTCTCGTGCGTGTCCCGCAGCAATTTCTGCCCTTTGTTCCCGCTGCCACGACTCGGCGGCGGCTGCTTCTCCTGAAAACTTCGCCGGTTGGCCCACACTTCGATCAGCGTTCCATCCACCGTGAAATGTTCGTCCGATAGCAGCCCTTGCTGCGCGGCCTGCTCCAGCACCTGCTCGAAAAAGACCTGCGCAATTTCCCCCTCCAGCAGCCGATCGCGGTTCTTGGTGAACACCGTCACGTCCCACACCGCGTCGTCCGCCGGCAGCCCCACAAACCAGCGAAACAGCAAGTTGTAGTCCAGCTGCTCCATCAGCAGCCGTTCGCTCCGCACGCTGTAAAAAGCCTGCAACAACAACGCCCGCAGCAACCGTTCGGGTGCAATCGAGGGCCGCCCCATGGGCGAATATAGTTTTGCAAATAGCGGCGACATGTTCTGCAACGCCGCCTCCGTCATCCGCCGCACCCGCCGTAACGGGTGATCTTCCGGTACCCGCTTCTCCAGTGAAATGTAACTGAACATGCCTTCTTGCTGATCATCGTGTCCGCGCATGTGCTCTTAGACGCCGCGCCTCGCTCACCGGTAACCATCTCCACCACTTTTTCCGCAGCCTGTGAAGTCCGGCACCTACAAAAATCCGTTCCCGCCTTCGCGAACTACGGCTTGGTCGGAGGTGCTTCCTTTTTCAGCGGCGCGATCGAGACTTCCTTGAAAAAGACCACATCGTTGTCGCTGTGATTTTGCAGGCCGATAAAACCGAAATCGGGGCGCGGACCGCGCTGTGGCTCAAAATCGAATTTGCGCGGCGGCACCGGATCACCGTCTTTGTAGTCGGTGATTTTCACGCCGTTGAGGACCACGATAGTCCGCGAGCCGTCGAGGGTGATGTCCATAATGTTCCACTCGGGTCCGGGCTTCCAGGCTTTGGCGAGTGGCTTGGTCAGGGAATAAAGCATGCCGGTGGAATGATACTCATCTTCCTTGGAGGCTTCCGGATGATTGTCGATTTGCACCTCGAAGCCGTAGTGCACGGGCATCCACTCCTCGCGGGGCTCGATGGGGATGCGGATGAACACGCCGGAATTGTCGTTTTCGTCGCGCATGCGGTAGACCACGTGGATGTGGCAGTTGCCGACTTTCCCGCCGGTCCAGTACAGCAGTCCCATGCCGCCGTGCGTGTGAATCAGGCCGTCAGGTTCGACGGTCATGTTGCCAGGGCCGACGTGTTTCCAACCGGTGAGATCTTTGCCGTTGAAGAGTTGCCGCGGGTGCTCGGGATCGCCGGAGCAGGCATTTTGCGAATCGGGTGCGGCGGCGGACGACGCGGCGAAGCAAGCGAGCAGGCAGAGCCCCACGATCAAGCGATTTCTCAAACGCACCTCTCGAGTGAAGCACGCACTTACAGCATCAACGTGAAGCACCAACGAAAGCATTAACGTGAAATGTTGAATCGATTCAGTACGGGCGGATAGCCGCCCGGGCCGATGGGAGTTTCTCTCCGCTGAGGCCGCGAAGCAACAATTTTTTTAACGAAAGAAGGAAATAAATCCGGACGCGGGCCAGCACGTGGCGAGCGTCCGGATACTGTGAAACTGTCGTGAAATTGCTTGCGAAGCAGCTTGAGATTGCGCTTAAGCGCGAGCGGAGCGCGCCTTCTTGTTATTTGTATGAGCCGGCGAGCCGGTCTCGTCTTCGGACTCTTCCACCGAACCGGAATCCTCGACGGTGAATTCGTCCACGATGCTTACCAGCTTCTCGTCGGTTGCGGTTTCTTCCTCGAGCGTCTTTCCCAGCAAGTTCACGGCTTCGTCCTGACCGAGCAGTTCGCCGAACTTTATGACTGTGCTGTAGGCAGCGATTTCATAGTGTTCGACGCGACGGGCGGCGCCGATGAGGGCGGCATCCATCACCTCGCCTGCAAAATCCTCGCCCATCACTTCGGCGCCTTCGGCGATCAGACCCTCCATAGCCTTGCATTTCTTGCCCGTAGCCTTCTCGCCGAGGCGCTGAAAGATTTCTTCAATCCGCTCGGCGTGGCCCTTGGTCTGTTCGAGGTGTGCCTCAAAGCCGCTGCGCAGTTCCTCCGAAGTGGCGGCTTTGGCCATTTTCGGAAGCGCTTTGATGAGTTGATGTTCGGCGTTGTACAGGTCTCGTAGTTCGTCAACGAAAAGTTCTTGTAGTGCTTGGGTTTCCATGATGTTCCTCCGTGGTTTTGTGTTGCTCATCGTGCTGCACATCGACAGTAGTAACGCTGGAGAGAGGGGGATATCCCCCGCGAACGGTAGGTTGTGAGGACGAATCCTGTAGCTAACCCTAGAGGACGCTAAGTCCTTTTGTCTTAGCTATCTACTCTGCGGCGAGTACTAACAAAATCTTTAGGTGGCCTTGAGTGTTTCCTAAGACATCAGACGATAGGATTCGTGAGTTTGGGCCAAGGAGCGTTTGTGCACGATTTAATGTTCATCGTGGTGACATTGGTATTTTTTGGCATGGCGATTCTGTATCTGCGGGCCTGCGAGCGGCTGAAGTAACGGGAGCGTTCCGAATGACGGGCAATTTCTTGCTGATGGTGGTGTGCGTACTGCTGTTCGGGTATCTGATGTTCGCGCTGTTGAAGCCGGAGAAATTCTAGTTATGAGTGCGAATGGCTGGTTTCAGATCGGACTGTTTGTCGCGGCGCTTCTTCTAGTGACCAAGCCGCTGGGCGTTTTTATGGTGCGCGTGTTTGAGCGCGAGAGAACTTTTCTTGATTTCATTCTGCGGCCGATCGAGCGGCTGGTCTACCGACTGGCGGGCGTCGACGAAAAGCGCGAGATGCGCTGGACGGAATACGGCGTGGCCATGCTGGTGTTCAGCGGCGTGTCCATGCTGCTGCTGTATTTGCTGGAGCGCGTGCAATTTTGGCTGCCGCTCAATCCGCAGAAATGGGCGAACCTGAAATCGTATCTGGCGTGGAACACCGCGGCATCGTTCACCACCAACACCAACTGGCAAGCGTATACGCCGGAAACCACCATGAGTTACCTGACGCAAATGGCCGGACTGGCGTATCACAACTTCACTTCGGCGGCGGTGGGCATTGCGCTGGCGATTGCGCTGATTCGCGGCATATCGCGCCGGGAATCGAAGACCATCGGAAATTTTTGGGTGGACATGACGCGCTGCCTTTTGTGGGTGTTGCTGCCCGCATGCTTGCTGGTGGCCATGATATTCGTGTCGCAGGGCGTGGTGCAGAATCTGAAGCCGTATGCGACGGCGCAGCTTGTGGAACCACAAACAATTACCGGCACGGGCGCCGATGGTAAGCCCACAAGCAAGGTAGTTACGCAACAGACTATCGCCACCGGTCCGGTGGCTTCGCAGGAAGCCATCAAGATGTTTGGCACGAATGGCGGAGGATTTTTCAACGCCAACAGCTCGCATCCTTTTGAGAATCCCACACCTTTTTCCAATTTCTTACAGATGCTTCTGATATTTGCCATCCCCGCGGGGCTGACCTACACGCTGGGGTGCATGACGCATTCGCCACGCCATGGCTGGGCGGTGTGGGCCGCGATGCTGTCGCTGTTTCTCGTGGGCGTGAGCACGGCGTATTGGGCGGAGGCGCGCGGCAATCCGTTGCTGGCGGGTGTGGATCAGCAAGCGAGCGCGACGCAATCCGGCGGAAACATGGAAGGCAAGGAAGTGCGCTTCGGAATCACTAATTCTGCGCTGTTCGCGACGGTCACCACGGACGCCAGCTGCGGAGCCATCAACGGGTGGCACGACTCGTTTACGCCGCTCGGTGGACTTGTGCCGCTCACCAATATTTTGCTCGGTGAGGTGGTATTCGGCGGCGTGGGCTCCGGACTTTACGGGATGCTGGTGTTCGTCATTCTCGCGGTGTTTCTCGCGGGTCTGATGGTGGGCAGAACGCCGGAATATCTGGGCAAGAAGATCGAAGCGTATGACGTGAAGATGGCGGCGCTGGCCATTCTTATTTTTCCGCTGACGGTGCTGATATTTTCCGCGGTGTCCTCGGTCTCGGCGTTTGGCACGTCCAGCATCAGCAATCCCGGGCCGCATGGACTTTCACAGATTCT
Organism: uncultured Acidobacteriota bacterium; assembly: GCA_963838265.1. Taxonomy (GTDB): domain Bacteria; phylum Acidobacteriota; class Terriglobia; order Acidiferrales; family UBA7541; genus Acidiferrum. The sequence continues at coordinate 145,854 of CAWIQN010000007.1, read as the reverse complement.
CTACGCGTTTACCTCGGCTACCGGAAACAACGGTTCGGCGTTCGCCGGGATTAATGCCAATACGCAGTGGTACAACGCGTCCACTGGTATTTCAACATTGCTCGGAAGATTCTTTGCGGTAATTCCGATTCTGGCCATTGCCGGAAATCTGGCGCGCAAAAAAACCGTGCCGCAATCCGCCGGAACGTTTCCGGTGACCACGCCGCTGTTTAGCATGCTGCTGGTTTCTACCGTATTGATCATCGGCGCGCTGACGTTCTTTCCGGTGCTGAGTCTTGGCCCGATTCTCGAGCATTTGCTGATGCTCGCAGGGAGATCTTTCTAACTAGCCATGAGCCCAACGGCGCATTCTCGGACTTCTTCGTTTACGGACGGCGCTCTTGTGGGCCGTGCAGTGTGGGATTCGGTGCTGAAACTCGATCCGCGCCTGATGTGGCGCAATCCGGTGATGTTTGTGGTGGAGGTCGGAGCTGTAGCGGCGAGCATCGATCTGACGAATGGCGTGATGCATCACGCCGCGGGGTTTGCGTTCAGCTTGCAGATTACGATTTGGTTGTGGTTTACGTTGCTGTTTGCAAATTTCGCGGAGGCCATGGCCGAGGGACGCGGCAAAGCGCAGGCGGATACGCTGCGCAAGTCGCGCGCGGAAACCGTGGCGCATCGCTTCACCAATGATGGCGAGATGGAGGAAGTGTCCGGCGCGAAATTGCGCGCCGGCGACATCGTATTCGTGGTGGCTGGAGAGATGATTCCCGGCGACGGCGAAGTGATCGAGGGCATCGCGTCGGTCGATGAATCTGCGATTACCGGCGAATCCGCTCCGGTGATTCGCGAATCGGGCGGCGACCGCTCCGCAGTGACGGGCGGAACGCGCGTGCTCTCCGATCAGATCAAGGTGAAAATCACGTCAAACCCGGGCGAGACGTTTATCGATCGCATGATCAAACTGGTGGAAGGCGCGGAGCGGCAGAAGACGCCGAACGAAATTGCGCTGAACATCTTATTGGCTGGGCTGACGATTTTATTTCTTCTGGCGGTGGTGACGCTACAACCTTTTGCGGTTTATTCTGGCGCGCCGCAGAGTTTGTTCGTGCTGGTGGCGTTGCTGGTATGCTTGATCCCGACGACCATTGGCGGACTGCTTTCGGCGATTGGCATTGCTGGAATGGACCGGCTGGTGCGGCGTAATGTTTTGGCGATGTCCGGCCGCGCGGTGGAAGCCGCGGGCGACGTGGATATTTTGCTGCTGGACAAAACCGGAACAATTACCTTGGGCAATCGCGCGGCAACTATTTTTGTGCCTTCGCCGGGGGTTGATGAGAAGGATTTGGCTAGCGCCGCGCAACTGGCTTCGCTGGCGGATGAAACGCCGGAAGGGCGTTCCATTGTTGTGTTGGCGAAAGAAAAGTACGGTTTGCGCGGAAGAGACCTCTCGACACGAGAGGCTCTGTTCGTGCCGTTTACGGCACAGACGCGCATGTCCGGGGTGAATCTGGATGGCGTGGAAATTCGCAAGGGCGCGAAGGACGCCATCGCAAAATATGTGGCGGAGCGCGGGCAGCGCGTGTCAGCGGAGACAGAGCAAGCCGTCGCAGAGATTTCCAATGGCGGAGGAACGCCTCTGCTGGTGACGGAAAACTGGCGCGTGCTGGGCGTCATTGCGTTGACGGACATCGTTAAGGGCGGAATGCGCGAGCGCTTTGACCACCTGCGCGCCATGGGCATCCGCACCATGATGATTACCGGAGACAATCCGCTGACCGCGGCGGCGATTGCGCGGCAAGCTGGCGTGGACGATTTTCTTGCGGAAGCCAAACCGGAAGACAAGATGGCGCTGATCAAGCGCGAACAAGCCAAGGGCAAGTTGGTGGCGATGACCGGCGACGGCACCAACGACGCTCCGGCGCTGGCGCAGGCGGACGTGGGCGTGGCCATGAACACCGGCACGCAAGCGGCGAAAGAAGCCGGGAACATGGTGGACCTGGATTCCAATCCCACGAAACTGATCGAGATCGTGGAGATCGGCAAGCAGCTGCTGATCACGCGCGGGGCGCTGACCACCTTTTCCGTCGCAAACGACGTCGCCAAATATTTCGCGATTATTCCGGCGATGTTTGCCGGGGCGTTTCCGCAATTGAATGTTTTGAACGTGATGCATCTGGCTACGCCGCAATCCGCGATTCTTTCCGCGGTGATTTTCAATGCGCTGATTATCATTGCGCTGATTCCGCTGGCGCTGCGCGGGGTGCGTTACCGGCCGCTGGGCGCGGCCGCGTTGCTGCGCCGCAACGTGCTGATTTACGGCTTGGGCGGAGTGGTTGCGCCGTTCCTGGGGATTAAATTGATCGACGTAATTATTCGCTACATGCATATGGTGTGAGCCACGCGAAGACGCTGACCGAGACGAGACGAACACGAGGACACTGTGAAAGAAACTCTTAGAATTGCCGTACTAATGACGATCATCACCACCGTAATTTTTGGTCTGATTTATCCCTTCGCGGTGACGGGGCTGGCGCAGCTGCTCTTCCCTTCCAAGGCAAACGGGAGTTTGATCTACGGTCACGCAAGCAGCGGTCAGGCAAGTGTCGTGGGTTCGCGGTTGCTGGGCCAGGCGTTTACCGGGCCGGGATATTTTCATTCGCGTCCTTCGGCGGCTGGTGATGGATACGATGCGGCCAATTCCGGCGGATCGAATCTTGCACCCACCAATCATGCGCTGCTGGACCGCGTGAAAGGCGATGTGGAGAAGTTGCACGCGGAAAACCCGGGGGCGGCGATTCCCGTGGATTTGGTGACCACCTCCGCCTCGGGCCTCGATCCGGATATTTCGCCGGACGCGGCGGAGTTTCAGATTCCGCGCGTGGCGAAAGAGCGCGGGACGAGTGTTGCGGATTTGCGGGCGCTGGTGGCACGGCATACCTTGGGGCGGCAGTTTGGAGTCTTGGGGGAGCCTCGCGTGAATGTCCTGGAATTGAACATGGAATTGGACGCCACAAGCCCAATGAAGAAGTAATCAGAGGACACGGAGACGGCCGGCTGGGCCTCACGGCGGTGTGAAGCGGAGACGGATGGTCCCTTCGGAATCGCAAAAGGTTGTGAAAACACAGGGACTTAAAGCATCTGTGTTTTCACAACCTTTCGCAAGTGTTCATTCTACTCGAGTTACAGCATAAATTTAGTAACTAGATGGTTAGCGGTACTGGGACTCGCCCCGACGCACCGGGACCGCTAAATGAAAAAGGCCCGACCCTTCGTCCCTCAGGGTAAACTGAAGTCCGGAACCTACATAAACCATGACCCAAAATGGCGAAACTGGGTCTATATTGCGCTGTTGGATTGGATTTGAAGACAGTTCTGAACGAGACAAGCATACTCGAAGTCGGCACTTGTGTCAAGTAAAATTATCAGTAACTTGCGCAGCGCCCATAGACTCAAAGCTCAGGAGGCTTTTCATGAGCGATACACGCGACAATACACACGATGGGGGCAAAATCCGTTTGGTTCGGCATTCGGATGCGTATTGGCGAGTCACGATTGATCTTCCGCCGCTCAACATATTTGGTCCGGCGAATATTCCGCAGCTGGAAGAGGTGGTGTCGGCGCTGGAAAAAGATGAGCGCGTCAAGGTGGTGGTATTTGAGAGCGCCGTCGAGGGATTTTTCCTGACGCACTACGATTTCCTGGCCAAGCCGGAAGATTCCGCAAAGTTTCCCGTTGGCCGCACGGGACTGCAGGCCTTGCCGGACATGCTGGCGCGCCTCAGCCGGACACCCGCCGTCTCCATATCATTGATTCGTGGACGCGCCACTGGCGTCGGCAGCGAACTGGCCCTAGCCAGCGACATGCGCTTTGCCAGCCGTGAAAAGGCGATACTCTCGCAATGGGAGGTCGGAGCAGGCTTGGTTCCCGGCGGCGGACCTATGGCGCGATTACCACGTTTGATCGGCCGGGGGCGAGCTTTGGAAGTGTTGTTGGGAGCGGATGATATCAACGGCGAGCTGGCGGAGTTGTATGGCTACGTGAATCGCTCGCTGCCGGACGCGGAACTGGACGCGTTCGTCGATCGCCTGGCCACGCGAATTGCGTCTTTCGACAAGCAGGCCATTGCCGAGACGAAACACATGGTCAACATCAACAGTTTGCCTGCTGACGCGGAAATCGCACCGGAGTGGGACGCCTTTACTGCTTCACTGGCCCGCCCCGCAGCACAAGCCCGCATTCGGACCTTGTTTGAACGTGGCTTTCATAAACCGGGCGATGTGGAAACCAGGCTTGGATACCATGTTGGACGGCTCGGATCCACGGAGGAGGCGTCGGCGGCCTCTGGCTCATCGCGCTAATTGGAGCGGGTGACTCGGCCAGCGAAGCTCCAGACGTCCGCTGCGCTCATTGGACTTCGAGTCGACTCCTGGTGAATGCGCTGATCGGACAAGTGGATTTTGGCCAAAAGCACTTGTCCGATAACGCTGGAACAGTTTCGAGAAACGACGAGAGATGCTAGCCTGAGTTGCTTTCATCGCGCGCTCCCCTAAGACCTTTATGAACTTCTTCAAGCAAGCGGGCCATCTCCAAAGCAGCCTTGGAGCATCGGTAAGAACCGATACGTTCTCTCAGATTTTCGACGACAACAGGCTGGTCATATCGGCGGTGGCACTAGCTCTGATGTTTGGACTTTTTTGGTGGTGGAACAAGCGTGCAAAGAAATGGCTTGAGGAAAACGATCGACTTGAGCCTGAGTCCAGTGCCTTGGACTGGCTCCTCGGTGACCAACCACAAAATCCCAAAGCTACGACACTGAGATATTCGGAGCAAGAGTTTCAGGAAATGGTTTCGAGCGCCCTGGACGAGATTCCTGAAGAGTTCGACAAGGAGTGGGAAAATGTGATGGTAATCGTAAGTACAGGGTCGCCGACCGATGCTGACAAAAAGAGGATGGGGATAAGGCAAGATCATTTGGTATTTGGGACTTACGCTGGGATTCCCCGAACCCAGGGGCTCCGTTCGGAGAGTTCGAGACATGTCATCGTAATCTTCCAGCCCGCAATAGAGCGGCTATGTGGTGACGATAAAGAACGAGTTGAGGAACAAATCCGAAAAACGGTGCTGCATGAGCTAGCTCACCATCTTGGGATGTCACATCCAAGGATGAAAGAAATTGGGCTGCTGTAGCTTTGCTGTACAACGATAACTCCTGATGATATTCGCATTCGAATGCCTGATAAACGCCGCGAGCGCAACCGGAAACTAGAATAACTTGTGCGGCCCGAGACACCTTAGGCTGCGCGGAGCGAGTGTCTCCGTCACGTCTCCAGACGGACTTTCTGTGATTTAATATCGGCAGCAAGACCGTCCGCGCACCGGAGAGTTCCATGCAGAAGACCATCAGCCTCATCGCCTTGGCATTCCTTATGCAAGCTTTTCTACCCCGCGCAGTCGGGCAGGCAGTCGCGCAATCGGAGAAGGCTCCCTATCCGGTCATGGCTCCTTTGAATCAATACTTGTCGCCGGACCAGAAATCCGAAATCGCGCTGGCGCGCAGCGCTGCTCCCGCCTCCATTTCGGACAATGCCGAAGTAATGGTGCTTGGACGCGAGGGATACACAACCGCAGTGAAGGGCACGAACGGTTTTGTCTGTATCGTCGAACGGTCATGGGCCGCCGCCACCGATGTTCCGGATTTCTGGAATCCCAAGGTGCGCGCCCCCAATTGCTTCAATCCGCCAGCCGCAAAAACATTTCTGCCCATCTTTCTGATGAAGACCAAGCTGGCGCTGGCAGGCAAATCGAAGACGGAGATCGTTCAGGCCGTTGCATCGGCGCTGGATAAGAAGGAACTGCCCGCGATGGAGCCCGGAGCGATGTGCTACATGATGTCGAAGCAGCAGTACCTGGGCGACCAAGATAAGAGCTGGCACCCTCATCTGATGTTTTTCGTTCCGGGTAACGCGGAGAAAAGCTGGGGAGCCAATCTGCCGGGCTCGCCAATTATGGCGGCCGATGACCCGGAAGAACGTGTGACTATTTTCCTGGTCGAGGTCGGCCGCTGGTCCGACGCGACGCCAATTCCTGACTAACGCGAGAGCCGTGGAATTCGAAACTTGGGAAGAAGTTGTCTTCGTTCGAGGATACATCGTCGATGACCGAGTGGTTCGCGCGCCCCGTCTTACACGTGACCAACGTGGAGGCCTCGCTGCGCTTCTACGTTGACCGGCTCGGCTTCACGAGCCCCTGGCGCTACGACGAAGGCGGCAGAGTGTACGTTGCACAGGTCGAGCGGCAGGGCTGCGCGCTTATCCTGCCCGACACGTGGCCGGAAAAGATTGGCAAGGGACTGATGTTCATCTCCCTAAACGCCGAGCCGGAGGCGCAGGTGGCCGCGCTGGACGCGCTGCGCGCGGAACTCGAGGCCAAGGGCGTCGCGGTCAAGGAAGGTTCGTGGGGCTACCGTTTGCTGGTCGTCGATGACCCCGACGGCAATCAGCTGTTCTTCAATTATCCGAACGAGACGGCGTCCGGCCAGATGGTTTAGTCAGCTGTGTTGCTGAGAGTCAGTTGTGGAAGCACTCAGTTCGATGGGTTTCCCATGAGGCGTGCGCCGGTAGGCTTCAGCCCACGCTTCTTTGCGTTCCAGCATTGCGCTGCGATCCGATAGACGTTTCTCCGTTACGAGACGCTCCAGGGCTGCGAGCCAATGGTGGTAGTAGCGCGTGCCATCATCGTGCTCACCGCGATCCGCGGCCGCCTTCAGTTCCTCGGCGAGCGCGGCCGCCCACTCTTTCCACGTGAAATGCCCTTGCGCAGAGAGACGGACGGCGAGCGCGAAAGCTTGCGCCTGCCAAGGCTCGGCAAAGACCGGCCCACCCTCGTCGCGTGGCAGACTTATCAGAGCGGAGAGATTTTCGGGCTGGGTAATCGCGTTAGGCTCGCTCAAGGTAGTCATCCCACATATCGACATATACGCAATCGTGTTGATTCGCCTCTTGGCCCCATAGCTCGCGCGCGGCAAAACGCACCGAATAGACATGCTGTGGCTTTTTGTCCGATTGCTGTTCGGCGTCCTCAAAATCATAGACACCGTGATCGCGTACAACCGTGCCGATCTTTCCTCGCGTGTAGCGTGGCAGGCGTGTGTGCGTTACTGGATTTAAGTTACGAGCTCTCACCCGCTGGCCAGTTTGAAAGCGGGGAGGTATGGGCAGCTTTTGGACGGAAGGCTCGCTTTTGATGAGCTCCGCGGGCACTTGCGCGAGCGTGAGCAATTCACCTTTACGCGTGCCTGGCACGGGTTGCCCTGTTTCGAGTTCCGCGCGAGTGATCATGCCGCCTGCTACCAAGAGTTCGGTCATTGCGACGAGCATTCTCGCGTAGTAACTCAGGCCCAAATATTCCACCGGAGGAAGAATTTCCGCCTGATAGCGGTAGCCGGGCGGTGCGTCGGTGGCCCACCAAATCGCGAAAGTCCGTTTTTCCCACGGCGCGTGAAATACAGGTTCGTCCTTCTCATATTCGAGAGGGCCCATATCCTGCATACCACCCATGTCATGAACGCCGTTCATGCCGGGACTCCCTCGGCGGGCTTGACGACCTTGGCGGTGCCAATCATGGAATCTCGCGTGACCCACGCGGCCAGCTCCTCTTCCTTTAAACCCTCGCTGCCCGCAGGTCGCTCCGGCAGCACGAGGTAGCGCAGGTCGGCGGTGCTGTCCCAGACCCGTAGCTCGACATCCTCTGGGAGGTGAAGTCCAAACTCGAGCAACAACCTACGCGGATCGATGACCGCGCGCGAGCGATAAGTCGCAGACTTGTACCAAACCGGCGGTAGGCCGAGAACCGGCCAAGGATAGCAGGAGCAAAGCGTGCACACGACGAGGTTGTGCACCTTATGCGTGTTCTGCACCACCATCATCTGCTCGCCCTCTGGGCCGCTGTAACCCAGTTCCGCGATAGCGGCTGCACCATTGGTAAGCAGTCGCTGCTTGTATGCAGGATCAACCCAGGCCCGCGCTACGACGCGTGCACCGTTGCGTGGCCCGATCTTGTGTTCATACGCATCGACAATTGCATCGAGCGCGGCTCGGTCGACTAGCCCCTTTTCGACCAGAAGAGATTCGAGCGCCTTAACGCGCAGGGCGGGATCAGAGGGAACAACTTGGTGGTCGTGCTCATGATCGTGAGCGTGGTCATGCCCGTGAGCGTGGGCGAGATCCGGTGTTATGGCTGCTCCGGCAGCGGTCACTGCGGCAGTCAGAAAGTCGCGGCGGGTCGTGGTCATTTCCACTCACCTCACAGAGGTTGCACAGCGGAGTTCGCCAGCCATGGCGAATAGGCATTGGCAGAATTATAGCTGCAGTGTCAAGCAAGGCTACGAAGGGCTTGTCGGAATCCGCCGCGCCCCCCGGGGTCGGGTCACACGAAAATCGGCAGCCTCAGTTTGTTTTTTGGAGTTTTGGAAGGAGAAACGACGTGAGGGCGAACAGAACCACGTTCGTCGCAACGGCGACCGCACTGGGAATAAGATTTACACCATATCCGGGCTGGAGATGTTTATAGATTGGAATCGAAGTCAAAGTGCCCGGAAGCAAAAACAACCACGATACTCCTAGCAAAAGCGGTTCCTGAATCAACGCCGCCAGGAACGCAGCCCCGACGCCGGTAAACTGAACAACTCCGAAAATCCACCAGCGTTTACGATTCACGCTGAAGCCTCGTTGCAATCGTAGCATCATACGTAACGAGAATGCGAATCTAAAGATTCGCCACTACAAAAGCGTGGTTACGATTTGCGGGTGGAGATTTTGGGGGGCTGGAAGCGGTAGCCGACCCATGGTTCGGTTAGGATAAATTTTGGATGGGTGGGATCGGCTTCGATTTTTTTGCGGAGTTGGTTGATAACCACGCGCAGGTTTTCGGTTTCTTCCCCGTAGTCGGGGCCCCAGACGGCTTGCAGCAGGCGGCGATGGGTTAGCGGCTTGCCCTGATTCATGATCAGGTGTTTCATCACATCAAACTCTTTGGGAGTGAGATGCACTTCTTGGCCGCGCACTTCCACGCGGCGGCTTTCAAAATCAATGGAGATATCTTTGGCTGAAAATGGCGGGAGCGTTTCTCCCGTGGAATGTCTGCGCAAAGAGGCGCGCACGCGGGCCAGCAGTTCTTCGATGCCAAAGGGCTTTACGACGTAATCGTCGGCGCCCGCGTCGAGAGCGAGAACTTTGTCGCGCTCGGCGTTGCGCACCGTGAGCATGATGATGGGAGCGCTGGAGAAGCGGCGAATTTCGCGGCAGGTTTCGATGCCGCCCATGCCGGGCATGTTGACGTCTAGCAGAATCAGGTCGGGCTTGGATTTGCGCGCGATTTCCACGGCTTCTTCGCCGGTCTTGGCGTCAGTTAAGACGTAGCCTTGGCTGGTGAGCGTGGAACGCAGCACGCGGCGAATCTGCGGTTCGTCATCGACCACGAGAATGTTGGCAGCGTTCATCGAGTGGCCTCTGCCGCGCGCGCCGCGGGCAGGCTGAAGGAAAAAACCGAGCCGCTGCCCAACTGGCTGGTTACCGCGATGTTGCCGCGGTGCGCGGAAATAATCGCTTTGGCGATGGGCAAGCCCATGCCGGTGCCGCGCACGAGATAACGCTGATCTTTGCCGCGATAAAATTTGTCGAAGATCATGCCTTGCTCAAAATCGTCGATGCCGGGGCCGCGGTCGGCAACGCTGGTGGTGACGCTGTCGCCAGTTTGCTCGGCGGAGATGGTGATGGGCTGGCCCTTGGGCGAATAAAGGTTGGCGTTATCGACCAGCTTCATCAGCACGTCGCGCGCGCGGTCGAAGTCGGCGACCACCGGAGCGAGTTCGGGGCCGAGACGGATTTCCACCGGGCGGCCAGTCAAAGAAGTTTTGAGCTCGGCGAGAGCGGAATCAACAATTTCGGAGATGGGATGCGGCTCCAGATGAAGCTCGACTTCGCCCGCTTCGAGGCGCGCCATTTCCGCGGCTTGTTCCACAAGATGATTCAGCCGATCGCATTCTTCATTGATGATGGTCAGCAATTCCCTGCTCTGATGCGGATCGATGCTGCGCGGATCGGCGTTGGAAAGCAGGCTGGTGACCGCGGCTTTCATGGAAGTAAGCGGAGTACGAAAATCGTGGGTGATGGAATCGAGCAGCGCGGATTTAAGGCGCTCGCCCTGGCGCTCGGCTTCGGTTTGGCCGAGTTGCTCGACGGCGCGGGCGCGTTCGATGGCGATGGCCACGAGGCTGCTGACGGCGTCGAGGGTCTGCCGCGAAAGGTGCGCACCGGAAATTCCCAGGCTGGCGATGGGGCGCACGCCGAGACGAACCGGAATAAAGTAGAGCGACTGTTGCGGCTGCACGGACGGTTCATCGCGAATGAAAGCGGTCTTCATGCTTTCTTCATCCAGGTGCGACGCGCCAAAACCGGAGCGATAGAATTTGTCTTTTAGAGGCAAGAAGAGCTCCGCCGCGCCGGCTTCAAAGCTTTCCACGATGTAATCGGGGATGGCGTTCATCAGCTGCAGCACGTTGCCTTCGCCAAGCAATTTCTGGCTGAATTTATACAGGCGTTCGATCTCGCGGCGGCGACTAATGGCCTCGTCGGCTTCCTTGCGGATGCGCGCGCTGAGTTGGCTGCCCAAAGTAGAAACGAAAAGAAATGCGCCCAGAGCCACCCAGTTTTGCGGGTCGGCGATGGTAAAGGTGTGGATGGGCGGAAGGAAAAAATAGTTAAAGATGAGTACTGCACCCAGGGACATGACCACCGAGACGGCCATTCCCCATACCGCGGAAACTGCTAGAATTGCCAAAAGTAAGGAGAGCGCGACGGTCGTCTGATTTATGTCCGCCACATGGGTATAGACCAGAGTGATGCCCGCCAGGATGACGGCCGACGTGGCCAAACCGAAGATTCGTCCGGCAAGGAACCTCTGCATACGCTTATTGTATCGCAGGGCGAGGTAATCGAAACATTGTCAGGCCAAGGATAAGGCAAGGCGTATTGCACGGAATAAGGCACGGGACTCCGCGGGAAAAAGAGAGAGCGAACGTTGGCGAAGAAACCTGAAGATTGGCTGGCGGTAGCGTCGCCGGCACAAAAGACGCGCGGGATATTTAAGTTGTTCCTGGGCTACGCCCCGGGTGTGGGCAAAACCTACAGCATGCTGAGCGAAGCGATTCGGCGGAAAAGCCGCGGCGAGGATGTGGTTATCGGCGTGGTGGAAACGCATGGGCGCAAAGGCATCGAGGAACTGATTACGCAGATCGAAAGCGTTCCTCGCCTGCAAATGGAATACAAGGGCACGGTTTTTGAAGAGATGAATGTGGACGCGATATTGGAGCGGCGTCCGCAGGTGGTGTTGGTGGATGAACTGGCGCACACGAATATTCCGGGCAGCCGGCACCGCAAGCGGTACGAGGATGTGCAGGAATTGCTGGCGGCGAATATCGATGTCGTGTCCACGCTGAATATTCAACACATTGAAAGTATCGCGCCGATTGTGCGCTCGATTACCGGGATCTCGGTGCGCGAGACGGTGCCGGACTGGGTGCCGCTAACGGCGGCGGAAACGGTGATGGTGGACCTTACACCAGAGGCGCTGCACGCGCGCATGAAACGCGGCGACGTTTACAGTCACGAAAAAGTGGAACGCTCGCTGACCAATTTTTTCCGGCGCGGAAATTTGATTGCCTTGCGGGAATTGGCGTTGCGCCAGGTGGCGGAGCAGGTGGACCGCAGCCTGGAAACGTACATGGAGGACAAGGAGATCCGCAAGACCTGGGCGGTGCGCGAGCGCATGGCGGTATGCATCTCCGCGAATCCTTCCGGGCAATATCTGGTGGCGCGCTCGGCGCGCATGGCGCGGCGCATGGATGCCGAGCTTTACGTGGTGCACGTGGAGCGCGAGTTTGGCGCGCGGGAACTGAATCAGAATGCGCTGATGGCGAATTTCCGGTTTGCGGAGAGCCTGGGCGCGCAAGTGATCAAGCTGAAAGGGCGGAGCGTGGCGGACGCGATTGCCGATTTCGTGTGCAGCAAGCACATTACGCAAGTGATTTTTGGGCGCGCACCTTTGCATGACTGGCGAAAATATTTGTACTTGTCGGTGGTACACCGCTTTTTGCGGGAATCACCGGCGGTAGATGTGCACATCGTTACGCATGAAACGGAAGACTGATTTATTTTCCGGTGGCAGCAGGCGGCGCCGGTGCGGCGTTTGCCGGCGCATTCGCGGGCGCGTTAGCCGAGGCTTTGATCAGGATGGGCCAGCGCGGAAACGAGAAGCTGCCCGCCACGTCATCAATCACATTAATCTGGCAGGTGTAAAAGCCCGGTGGCAGCGACTGCAACGGAATGTCGATTTGGAAGATGACCGCTTTGCGGTCTGGCGCGGTGATTTCGCTGGCTAAAAGCGGTTTTGATTCGTAGACCTTTACTCCATTCTGCAAAAACTCAATGCTGGACAAGACGCGAACGCCGCCGTGCGCGGGCTTCGCTGGCGCTGGAGTGCTGCTCGCGGCTGCGTCTGGTGCGGCAGACGCGGGGGATGCGACTGCTGCTTGCCCACCTTTATTGTGCGCGGCGTCGTAGACCTCATATTGCAAATACAAATGCTGGTCGCGCGCAAAAACGTGCGTGATGTTGGGCACGAGTTCAAACTGATCCTGCACCAGAAGTTTTGAGGTGTTTTTCTTGGCGGTCACAGGGGCGCGCTGGCTGGCGAGGACTACCGAGCTCATCTTCAGCGGCACTTTGCGCAGGTCTGGAACGCGCACGTCGGTTTCAAACGTGCCCATGCGGCCATTCTGATTTTCCCGCACCACAAATTTCAGGTGATAGTCCCCGGGCGCGAGCAGGAACGTGGTGTTGTACTGCACATTTTTGCTGCGCACTTGCTGAGTGGTGTCCACGGCGAGCTTAACGGTGTCGCGCAGATGGCCGACGCGAACTTTTCCTTCGACGCGAACCTCGCCGATGATGTCGATGGTGGCGTTGTCGCGATCTTTTTGCTGCGTGAACGGAATTTGCGAGCCGGGGACCACGAGCGAAACGAGCAACTGGTAGTGGGAATCGTCCTGACGGAAGTAGGCGGCGCCGGCGAAGAGGGCCACATCGGTTTGCGGCAGCTCGGCGGCGAGTTCGTCGTCGAGCTGTTGTTCGCGGTCGGCCCGATTGGAATGCACGAAATCGCGTCCCGCGTAATAGCCGGAGCGGTATTCGAGCTTCACCTCCGTTTTCAGCTCGGGGCGATTCACTTGCACGCGCAGACGGCGAAATTTTCCGTCACGCGCAAGATTCGTGCTGATGAAACCGAGAACGTAGTACGCAGAGGTATCTTTTTGCACTTGCGAAAAGACGCCGCTGAAGTCGTTGGAATCAAAGAAGGCTTTCCCACCGGTGTCCGAAGCCAGCGTGGCGAGGGTATCCTGCGAAGCGGCATTGGAGCTGAGATCGTTGATGATGGAAGCGCCGGAATAAGCAGAGACACCGTGCAGGCTGGCGTTTTGCGCCTCGCCGCCGGGGGGCAAAGCCTGCAAGCCGCGAATGTCCATGGGATAAATAGAAACGTTGGCTTTCACCGCGGCGGCGGTGGTGGCGCGCAGTGCGGATTGATTGTCTATGCCAGACTGCGTGATGCCGTTACTGAAATAGACGATCGATTTTTTCTGCGAGATTTTTCCCAGCGACATCATCAGCGATTGCAGGGCCACGAGTTTGCGGTCCGCGCTGAAGGTGTTGTAGTCCGTGTCGTCGGGAGTGAAAGAGCCGCTGGTCTCCGCGCTGCCTTCGGACGTGCCGGTGGCGCCGTTATCAAATCCCTGCCCCTGTCCGGAGGCGTAGCCATTGAGGACGGCCAAAAGTTTAGCGCGGTCATCGGTGAAATCGAGATCCAGGCGCAGGTTGGTGGAGAGCGAGACCACGGCGACTAGGTCGGCGGGTTGCATCTTGGTCTGAACGAATTTTATAGCGGCGTCGGCGGCGCGATCAATTTCTTCCGGCTGCATGTCGCTGAAATCGAAGAACAGCAGCATCAGGCGGCGATCGCGGGCCTGCAGGCCCGGTTGATCTGAGGCGCGCAGCAAAGCGCCTTCCCCGGCCGCACCGGTAACGGCGGCGCCGGCGGTTTGCAGCTCATCGACATTTTCAAAATCGAAAGTAGAGATGCTCTGCGGCTTGTTGTCCTCCAGAACCGTAAAATCCTGTTTCTTCAAATCGCGGACTAGGTTGCCTTTTTTGTCGCGCACCACGACGTTCACGAGCACAAGGTCCGTGTTCACGCGAATCGCCGAACTACTTTGTTGCGACGGCGCGGCGGGAGACTGTGCCGACAGCGGGATCGCGACTTGCGTTAAAACGATCGTCGTCGCAATCGCTACAAGCGCCGCGAGCGCTTTCGAGCAAACCATTTTGTAGTGACCGTTGAGCATAAGCGCCTTCGTCAGAACCGAAACCGCGCGTACATGGTGACGCGCCGGGTAGTGCCCGCGCTGGTGACCTCGCCAAAGCTGGGAGAATTCACCACCGTGCCCAGCGAAGTGTAATTTATGCTGTTAAAAACATTGCTGGCGGTAAGCCGCAATTCCAGCGCGCGAAATTCCTTGATGGGAAATGTTTTGCTGATGGACATGTCCATAACGAATTGCCCGGGGCCCTGGATAGTGTTGCGCCCAACGTCGCCGTAGGGAGAATCAGCCGGATTCACACAAGTTGGGATGGTGCCCGAGCCGCCGCCAGTGGTCTGCGGGATGCAAAAAGCGTTCACGTTGAACCATTCGGACGCGCTTTGATAGGGGATCGAGATGGATTGCCCGGGGACGATGTTAGCGCGCAGCGAACCGCTGACGCCGCGATCGACGTCCAGGGTATTGCCGAGCACGTGCACGGTGAAGGGCATGCCCGAGGCGATGGTGACGTCGCCGCTCCACTGCCAATTTCCGAAAATGTGCGCTGCAGCGCCGCTGGAGGCGAAGCGGTGATTCTCTCCCAGCGGCAACTGATAAATCCAATTGCCGGTGAATTTGTTGGGTTGGTTAAAACTGGAAAGCCCGCGGTCCGCGGAAATATCAAACGGATTTTGCGCCACCACCACCCCGCCGCCGCCGATGGACCCAGCATCGTCGATGGATTTGGAGAAAACGTAGGTGACGCCGAAGCCGATGCCCTTCGCCAAGCGCTTGCGAACGGAGAACGTCCCGGCGTGCAAAATGGAATTCCCTTCCGAGGTTTCGTAAATAAAGGGCTGCAATCCAGTGATGGTGAGCGCGCGATCGATGTCCAGATTGGTGCCCTTCGCTCCGTTATAACCGATGTTGATCACCACGCCGCCCGCCAGCTCGCGCTGGATGTTCAAGTTCCATACCTGCACGTAGCCAATACGGTAGTTGGGGTCGACGGCAAAATTGTTGGTGAGGGTGTTGGGATTGATCGGCGGAAAACCGTTGGCCAGGGTCAGGTCGCCAGGAGCGGTGCTGATATTGGTGGCGGCCTGCGCGAACGGCGGTTGAAAAGCGAAATTCTGGATGATGGTGGAATACTGCGCCAAATTGTAGTTGATGCCATAGCCGGCGCGCACCACGGTCTTGGGAGATATGGACGCGGGCGGCTTCCACGCGATGCCGATGCGCGGGGCGAAATCGTCGCGATCCGGGCGTACCAGTGATTGCGGATAGACTCCAAAGAATTCGCCGGTGCCGCCCGGCAAGACCAGCGTGGCCGAGGAAAAATTCGGTGCCACATCCAGGTCGGAGATGCGGTTGTTGGCTTCGGTATAAGGCCCGTTGTACTCGTAGCGAATGCCGGCGTTGATGGTTAAGTTCGCGCGCACGCGCCAGTCATCTTGCGCAAAACCATCATAAGCGTTGGCACGAAAATTGAACGCATCAGTGCCGACGCTCACCGATTGGATGGTGCTCTGCTGCGGCAATCCCAGGAGAAAGTCGGCGAAGTCCACACCCGTGCCGGGATTGGCTTGCTGATTCCCGCCCAGAGCGGTGGCATAGCCGGTAAACACAAAGCTGCCTTCAGCGTTTTTAGCCGAACGAAAGCTCTGCAGGATGCGGCGGTAGTCCGCGCCAAATCGCAAATTGTGCTTACCGCGATGATACGTGATGGTGTCAGAGAATGTGTAGGTTTGATCGAGTTCGCGGTGCGTGGTGGGATCGCTTAGCCCCGTCAACGAACTAAAGCTTATCCCCGGCAATCCCCAATCGAAAGGCGCGTTCGAGATGCCGCCGATGCCCGCCTCCCCAGCCACATCTAAGACATTGGAATAAAGATTGGTGGTGTCGATATGGTTGTGGTTATACGTCACGCGGAAAACATTCGCGAGCCGGCCGTTGCCGTAGGTCCAGCCGGCGGTGGCATTCAGGCCCTGCGTGCTGGTGCCGCCGCCGAGCGACGGAAAGGCATTCACCAAGGTGACGTTGGTGCGCGCGTAGTTCAATCCAAAATTTATATTATTCTGCGGCCCGCGCTGCCTACCGCCTCCGCCTCCACGCCCACCGGAACCAGGGTTGCCGTTTCCAGAGAAGTTGTGAATCAGCCTCACGATCACGGTATCCGAACTGGAATTCTCCGCGGAAACGAAATTAAAGTTTTGCGACGTTCCCGGTCCATTGGGCAACGGAATGAAATTCAACAACGACGTGGCCTGGGAGCTCAACGGTGCAGTGATCTGATTGCCGGGGAACGGATTGCTGCAGGTCTGTCCGTTGACGACCCTGATGGTGGTGGGATCGAAAATCTGTCCCGACAACACGGGTTGCCCAGTACATTGATTGATCACCTGTGCGCCCGTCGGCCCCAGCACCGGCGCGCCCAGCAACGCGCTGAAATCGCCGCCGCGTTCGGCCATGGTGGGCACGTTGGAAAAAGAATCGTACGGCGCATCTCCGCGCGACCCGTTCCAACCCAGAAAGAAAAATGTTTTGTTCCCGCCGTTGAAAATATGCGGAATGTTTAGCGGGCCGCCGACGTTGGCGCCGAATTTGGCTTGGTTGTAGCTGGCCTTTGTGCTCGTGTGACCTAGGAGTCCGTAAGGAGCGGCGTCCAAAACGGAATTGTCGTCGTTGAAATACAGGAAGCCATGCGGCTGATTTACGTTAAAACCTTGCGGCAAGCGCCCGAGCGAGAAGATTCCTCCGCCGCCAGGCCCTCCGCCGGGACCGCCGCCGAGACCACCGCCGCCGCCCAGCAAACCATCGCGTTGCGCGCGCTCGCGGAATTCCTGAATGCGCTGCTGCAGTTCATCTTCATTGCCGGAACCAAAATCCTGCGTGCGGCCTTGCGCGCCGCTGATGCTCACCGATTCGGTGGGGGCGTCGGCACCCGCGCCGTTCAGCGGCAACGAGGCGATATCGCCAGAGCCTGCCGCTTGGCCGCCAGCGCCCGTGGGAACTGCTCCGCCGGAAAGCGCCGAGAGAGCGCTGTCCATGGCCATGCTTTGGAAGCCGCGGCCCGCCGCGGTCAACGCAGCGTTGGCGGTGTTGGCTTGTTGTTCCTGGCGAGAGGCGAGCAGTAATTCGGCATCGACTTTTCCGGAAGTATTTGTTGGATTGAGAACCACTTCCTGCGTGGCCGCGGCAAAACCCATGAACTCCACGCGCACCACGTAACGTCCGCGCGGAAGTCCCGTCAATGAGAATGTTCCATCTGGCACCGTCACCGTCGAAAACTTCTTGCCGGTAAGCGTGTTGGTGGCGGTGACAGTCACGCCGGGCAGCGGAGTCTTTGCCGAACGGACGCTGCCGGAAATTTGATACGCCACGGCCGGCGAACTTGCTTGCGGAGTTGCTTGGGAAGTCGGCGGAGGAGTTTGTGGCGGCGTTTCGGTGGTTCTGGAGTTTTGCTCGGACTTTGGCGCCTTATTTGGTGCGGAACTCGCTGATGGCGCTGTCGGAGCATTCGGCGGCGCAGCCGGCGGCTCCTGCGCGTGTCCTGTTTGGCAAACGCACGCCGCCGTCAGCACCAGAATTCCCGCGGCGGCTACAAGTTTCAATTCGGCGGCTCCGTGGGCTTACTCGGCGTGGTGCCTGGTGCGGAGTTTGGCGCGGCACCCGCGGCTCCACCCTGCGCGCTTCCCTGCTGCGTGGCGCGGCCCGCTGCGGGCGACGTGACTCCCAACTCCTGCATTCGTTTCCACTGATCGGGCGCGATGACCGTCACGGTCTTGGGAACGAATTGATTGTCTTGCAGAGCGCCGCGCGCAAAAATATGATCGCCGACCTGCACGTCGGCCATGGTCACGCTCTCGCGCCCCTTTCGCAGCGAGGTATCTTCGTTTAGCTCAAAAGTTTGTTTCACATTGTCCGTGCGCATCACGGTGATGCTTGGGGGATCCAGCGCTTTCACTTCTCCAATCACAAAATCCTTGCCCAGCGTACCCACGGGATTCTGTCGATTGGGGCCATTCGGGCCGTTGCCATTGCGCCCCACGATCATTTGCGCGGTGAAGGAGTAGTCCGGATTTTCTTCCCCGCGCACCACCACGCCATCGCCAACTTTAAAATCCTTCAACTTGGCAGGCTCGCGGTCTTTGCGAAACTCGGTCGTGGGAGTGATCTTCACGGTCGCCTCAGAGCCGTCGGGCCGGGAAATCTTTATGACGCCGTCCTGGATGGCCACGATCCTGCCAAATACCGGGCGGGGGCCGTTCTCATCCTGATTCTGGCGACGCTGCCGGCCACCAGGCGTCGGATTTGCGGCCGAAGGCGGATTGGCGGGTGTGGTGTCCGGTGTTTGCGCCGGCGTTGATGATGGCGCTTGCGCCGGAGTTTGCGCCCGAGCCGCGACCAAAAATGAAAAGCACAGGCCAGCCAGAAAAGAGGACGCAAGCGAAACGCTGATTCGGCGTGCGAAAATATTTGTCATGCAGTTCACCGTCGCGATCCTAAACTCACGAAATGCCTAAACGCTTAAATCCATTGTCACGCATCTGCCGGAGGGCGTCGCGTCAAAGGCTTAAGAAGCCGCGTTACAGCTACCTATAAAGACGCTGGATTGGCGCAGCGGGTTACCCAGCGGGGATTGCCCAGTGGAAGTTATCCACCAAAGTTGCCCGCGAAAGAGCATCCAACGATATTTCATCGGCCAGCTACCCGCGGCTTGCTTTAGTGATTCCTTAAAATTGCCGGAAAGGTTCCCGGCGTCGGCCAGGACGCGGAACACACAAATAACAATTCCTTATTTAATTGCACAAAAGTATTAATTGGACTGATTGACGAAAGGGCCGCATGCTGCTACTTTGTTGGCGAGTCTTTATGTCACGCATCGCCACCATTCACGCAGTGCACGTTCCGGTTGTGTTCAGCACTCAGCCGATTGTGCGAATCCGGCCCACCTCGGTGTGGGGAGCAGCAGGATGATGGCGGCCTAGCCAGACCAGCAACGCAGAGTTTCAGGGCCATCATCCCGAACCGGATGATGGTCTTTTGTTTTTACGGGGAGAATTCGATCGTGACGGAATCGACCTTAAAACCGCGTAGCCACACTTTGACGGACGGCCCCGCCCGCGCCGGCGCTCGCGCCATGTTGCGCGCCTGCGGTTTAAAAGACGGCGACTTCGCCAAGCCTTTAATCGGCGTCGCCAACACCTGGATCGAAATCGGTCCCTGCAACTATCACCTGCGCGAACTGGCGGTTCACGTAAAGGAAGGCATTCGCGCGGCCGGCGGCACACCGCTGGAGTTCAATACCGTCTCGATTTCCGATGGCATCACCATGGGCACCGAAGGGATGCGCGCTTCGCTGATCAGCCGTGAAGTGATCGCCGATTCCATCGAACTGGTGACGCGCGGAAATCTTTTCGACGCGTTGATCGTGCTGGTGGGCTGCGACAAGACCATTCCCGGCGGCATCATGGCGCTGGCGCGCCTAAACATTCCTGGCTTGATTTTGTATGGCGGCTCGATCGCCCCCGGGCAATTCGAGGGGCACACGGTTACGATTCAGGATGTTTACGAAGCCATTGGTAAACACTCCAGCGGCGGAATGACCGATGCGCAGTTGCACTCGCTGGAAGTCGCCGCGTGTCCCGGTGCCGGAGCCTGCGGCGGGCAATTCACCGCCAACACCATGGCGTTGGTTTGCGAATTTTTGGGTATCGCGCCGATGGGGCTTTCCAGCGTTCCGGCGACCAACTCCGCCAAAGCCGCGGCCGGAAAGCGCGCCGGCGAAATGGTGCTGGAACTTCTGCGGAAAAATGTGACGCCATCAAAAATCATCACCAAGACGGCGATCGAGAATGCCATCACGGGTGTTGCGGCTACCGGAGGTTCGACCAACGCGGTGCTGCACTTGCTGGCCGTCGCCAATGAAGCGGGACTCTCGCTGAATATCGATGATTTTGATCGAGTCAGCAGCCGTACGCCGATTCTTGCAGATCTGAAGCCGGGAGGCCGATTTGTCGCTACAGAACTATACGCAGCAGGCGGTACTGCACTGGTCGCGAAGCGCCTGGTTGAAGCCGGACTGCTCCGCGGCGAAGCCCTCACCGTCAGCGGGCGGACCATTGGCGAAGAAGCCAGCGCCGCCAAAGAAACGCCGGGGCAGGAAGTGGTCCGCAAGCTGAATGCGCCGCTGAAGCCCACGGGCGGCTTGGTGATTCTGAAAGGCAATCTTGCGCCGGAAGGCTGTGTGATTAAGGTTGCGGGGCACGATTTCAAAACGTTCAGCGGGCCGGCGCGGGTCTTTGATTCCGAAGAAGCGGCGTTCGCGGCCGTCGATAGCAACAAGATTAAGAAGGGTGATGTACTGGTGATTCGTTATGAAGGGCCGAAGGGCGGGCCGGGCATGCGCGAGATGTTGGCGGTCACCGCGGCTTTGGTGGGCGCCGGACTGGGTGACTCCGTGGCGCTGCTGACCGACGGACGCTTTTCTGGGGCGACGCACGGCTTGATGGCCGGGCACGTGGCTCCAGAAGGCGCGAATGGCGGACCGATCGCAGCCGTCGCGGATGGCGATGTGATCGCGTTCGACATACCGGGCCGCAAATTAAGCGTGGAATTAAGCGATGCCGAAATTCAGCAACGCCTGGCGCGCTGGAAACCTCCCGCGCCGCGATTTACGAGCGGCGTATTCGCGAAGTACGCGCTGCTGGTGTCATCGTCGTCGCTGGGCGCGGTCGCGGTGGTTCCAAAATCATTTTCTAGCGCTGGCCAAAGTGCCAGCTCGCCGGGCTTAGGAAGGACGCTATGAAGCTGACGGGTGCGGAAATACTTTGTGAGTCGTTGACCAAGCTGGGAGTGCGCGATTTGTTTGGCTATCCCGGCGGGGCGATTTTGCCAGTGTACGACGCGCTGGGTAAATCGAAACTGCATCACGTGCTGGTGCGCCATGAACAAGGCGCCACACACATGGCGGATGGTTATGCGCGGGCGAGCGGAGAAGTCGGCGTGGCCATGGCTACTTCCGGCCCAGGTGCAACCAACATGGTCACCGGAATTGCCACCGCGATGCTCGATTCTTCCCCAGTGGTATGCATTACGGGCCAGGTTTCCAGTAAATTGCTGGGCTCGGACGCGTTTCAAGAGATCGACATCACCGGCATCACCATGCCGATCACCAAACACAACGTGATTGTCTCGCGCGCGGAAGATATCGCGCGGACCATGCGTGAAGCGTTTGTGATTGCCAACACCGGAAGGCCGGGACCCGTGCTGGTGGACATTACCAAAGATGCGCAGCAGGCTTCCGCGGATTTCGATTGGGAAGCGGCCACTCCGAAACTGCCGGTGAAGCGCAAGCAGAAAAATTTCGATCAAGCGGAGTTCGACCGCGCGGTCGAGCTTCTGAATACCGCCAAGCGCCCGCTGATCCTGGCCGGGCACGGAATCATGGTAAGCGGCGCGATGAAAACGTTTGCGGAGTTCGTAAAGTCCGCGAGCATTCCCGTGGCTATGACGTTGCTCGGCATCGGCTGCTTCCCTGCCAACGAAAAACTGAATCTGGGCATGATGGGCATGCACGGCGAAGCATGGGTCAACCACGCCATTCAGGAAGCGGATTTGCTGATCGCTGTAGGCATGCGATTCGACGATCGCGTGACCGGCGATTTGCGCACTTACGCGAAGACCGCGCGCAAAATTCACATCGAGATTGACCGCTCGGAAATTAACAAGAACGTGGCAGTTGATGCCGCGCTGGTCGGCGATGCGCGCGAAGTGCTTGAATCGCTCTTGCCGCACATCGTCACGCGCGAACATGGCGACTGGCTGGCACGCATCGCCGAAATGAAAGGCGACTCCGCGGTACGTGACATTCAGAGCCTGCCGGACAATGGCCATCTCTATGCGGCGCACGTGATCAACGACATCTGGAAGGCCACCAACGGTGAAGCGATCGTGGTGACCGACGTCGGCCAGCACCAGATGTGGGAAGCGCAGTATTACCACCACAACGCGCCGCGTTCGCTAATCACTTCGGGCGGGCTGGGTACCATGGGCTTCGCGTTGCCTGCCGCTATCGGAGCGAAATTTGCCAAGCGCGACGCAGAAGTTTGGGTAGTAGTCGGCGACGGCGGCTTCCAGATGACCATGTGCGAGCTGGCGACCATTGTGCAAGAAAAGATCAACATCAAAATCGCCATCGTCAACAATGGATTTTTGGGCATGGTTCGCCAGTGGCAGGAGTTTTTCTATGACAAGCGCTACGTGGCCACGCCGTTGGTGGCGCCGGATTTTGCCGCGCTGGCAAATGCCTTTGGCATCCGCGGCGAACGCGTAAGCAATCGCACCGACAGCATCAACACGATTCGCGCAGCCCGCGAGTATCCCGAATCAGTGCTAATTGATTTTCGCGTGGAACAAGAAGATTCCGTCTACCCGATGGTCCCGGCGGGAAAGGGATTACACGAAATGATCCGTCGCCCCAACAATCCATTAGTAGAAACCGCCACGGAACCGTAGCGGATTTGGTGGCACAGAATTCATTCTGTGCGCCGTGGTGAAGAAGGGGACGGACGAGATTTCGTTGATCGAGGAAAAAATGCAAACCTTAGTAGCCTACGTAGAAAATAAACCCGGCGTCCTGAATCGCGTGGCTTCGCTAGCGCGCCGTCTGGCCATTAACATTGATTCGCTGACGGTTGGCCCCACGGACAACGACCAAATCGCGCGCATGACCATCGTGGCGCACACCGATGCAAAAGGCGGCCACCGCCTGGAAGCCAGCCTGGAAAAATTGGTGGACGTGCTGCTCGCGGAAAACGTCAGCGAGCGCAGCCTGCTGGAACGCGACCTGGCGCTGATCAAAGTGAAGGCCGACCAACAAAATCGGCCGCACCTGATGGAGTTGATCAAAGTATTTCGCGGCCGCGTCGTAGACGTGGCTCCAGATTCGCTGATCATCGAAGTCAGCGGCACGGTGGATAAAATCGACGGCCTGATCGAAGTGCTGCGTCCCTTCGGCGTGCTGGAGATGGCACGCAGCGGGCGCATCAGCATGACCCGCGGCGGCGATCTATTGCAGCCCCCGCCGCAAGATGTTCCGCAGACCGCAGCCGTGTAACGCAGGGCGCTTGGTTCTGAACCCTGCGGCTTTTGACTTTGACTCTTCTTAAATTTCAGCTCCAACTAACGACCACTAAAAAACGATCCTCGCAAATCCGAAAGGAAGCAACGAACCAAATGGCAAATCTCTATTACGAAAACGCCGCGGATATCTCCCTGATTCAAGCCAAAAAAGTAGCCATCATCGGCTACGGCTCGCAAGGCCACGCGCACGCCTTAAACTTACGCGATAGCGGCGTGGAGGTCCATGTCGGCCTGCAACCCGGCAGCGCCAGCAAAGCCAAAGCGGAAAAAGATGGGCTGGTCGTGACCACACCGGCGGAAGCCGCCGCGTGGGCCGACGTGATCATGATTCTCACGCCGGACACTAAGCAGCAGAAAATTTATCGCGAGTCCATCGAGCCGCACCTGAAAGCCGGCAAGACGCTGATGTTCGCACACGGTTTTAATATTCGCTTCGGGACCATCAAGCCGCCGAAGTCCGTGGACGTTTCCATGATCGCGCCGAAAGCGCCCGGTCACCGCGTGCGCGAGGTGTTCACCGAAGGCGGCGGCACGCCGGCGCTCATCGCTATCGAGCAAGACGCCAGCGGCAACGCCAAAGCGCTGGCGCTCTCTTACGCCAAAGGTTTGGGCTGCACACGTGCAGGCGTGCTGGAGACCACCTTCACGGAAGAAACCGAGACGGATCTATTCGGCGAGCAAGCGGTCCTTTGCGGCGGGGTCAGCGCGCTGATCAAGGCGGGCTTTGACACGCTGGTCAATGCGGGCTACCAGCCGGAAGTGGCGTACTTCGAGTGCATGCACGAATTGAAATTGATTGTGGATCTGATTTATCGCGGCGGCCTCAGCTACATGCGCTATTCCATCAGCGACACCGCCGAGCACGGCGACTACACCGCCGGGCCGCGGCTGGTGACGCAGCAGACGAAGGACGAAATGAAGAAGCTGCTGGCGGAAATTAAGGATGGAAGCTTCGCGCAAAAGTGGATCGACGAAAACGAAAAGGGCTGCCCCAACTTTCTGGCTACGCGGCGCAGCGAGCAGACTCACCTAATCGAACAACTTGGCCCCAAGCTGCGCGCCATGATGCCGTTTCTGCAGCCGGTTGTGGCTCCAGGAATTGCCCCGCCGACGCTGGAAAATAAGACGGCGGCGACGAACAAATAAGCTCTCGCCGATTTGCAAAACAAGCGGGAAGAAAATACCAAACCGCGCAGCATGCTGCGCCACTACAAACGGCGGTCGCCGAATGGCGCGGACACGGTTGCTATCTTAGCGGACACTTCGGATCGATACTTTAACTTGTAGGATCGGAGTCGGAAGCGGGATCGGCAAAATCCACGTCGCCGGGTGGACACTCGCGAATGATTTGAATGCGCGCGACGATGTTCTCGCCCGCTGTGGCACACGGAACTGCGTCGGACAATTCTTCCAGCATTACGAAATGTAAGTTTACTTGCATGCGGTTAGCCCAGCGCGGTTTTGCCCAGCTCGGCGACGCGCCGTTCGTAAATCATCTCGACAAGGCCGTTCTTGCCATAATAGCTCAGCGAAATTTTGTGGCCCGGTTCGATCTTGGCGCGCGCTTTCAGCAACGAGTCCGACAGCACTACCCACTGGCCGTTCACCAGGTAACTACCTTCCCAGCCGCGCAATTCAAAGTGACCGTCATTCTTTAAGATAAGCGGCGCGGCGGAGCAGGACTGCACTTTCTCTTGCACTTTAACCTGCACGCACTGGTAGCGACCAGAAAGATCGGCGGTTTGTGCGTGGCTCGCCGGCAAGAAGAAGGCGGCGCCAGCTAAAGCAATAAACACCCTTAACGTGAACGCAGTGATGGAGGACTGGTGGTCCATCTTGACTCCGGATCCGGGTGGCGTAGCTGCGGGCCGCGTTACCCGTCCTTTGGTACAGGTGCACCTGACGGGCCACTCTTGCAATTCCAAGACGCACATTCCATTAGGTTTAAGTGGGTTCCGAAATGGCACGCTGGTTCTTCACGGCAGAAAAGTTCCTGTCTGGTACAGTTCGCGGCATTTGGCCGACGGCTTCCGAGCTGCGAAGAATGCGGAAAGCAGCGAGCAAACTACCAAACGAAAGGGATCCAATTACATATCATACAGAGCGGAAAGGAGTTAAAGTCCTTTGCGTTTAGTATGATATGGAAGTGTTCATTCTAAAGCGCTTACGCTCCGATTTTGTTACACAAGTAGTAACTAGTTGGGGAGTTCGGGGATGGCTTCGCCGTCTTTGCGCGGGTCGGAGGCGCCGTAGTTGGTGCCGGTGGAGAAATCTCGCTGGACGGCTTGGCCACCGCCCATGTCGCTGGAGAAGGTGCCTTTGAGGGTGATTTTGTGGCCCTTGGCCGCGAGTTCGTTGCGGACGTTCCCCGCGAAGCGGCTTTCCATTTCCACGTCGCAGCCAGTAAAGGTTTTCTTGGTGAAGCGTGGGGCCTCGAGGGCGGCTTGAATGTTCATCTTGAAGTCCGCGATATCGGAGATGAACTGCGCGTGAGCCTGGGCCTGGTTCCAGCCGCCCATGATGCCGAAGGCGATGCGGGTGTCGCCCTTTTGCGCGAAGGCGGGAATGATGGTGTGCAGCGGTCGTTTGCGTCCGGCGAGCAAATTGGGAGAGGCAGGATCGAGGGTAAAGAGTCCGCCGCGATTGTGCAGAACGAATCCCGTGCCCGCGGCAACGATACCGGAGCCGAATGCGGAATAGTTGCTTTGAATCAAGGAGACCATGTTGCCGTCGCGATCGACCACGCTGAGATAGGTGGTGTCCGTGCCGCCGCCGATGACGCCAGCGGAGACGTCGCAATTGGCGTGGTCAGGGTCAATGAGCTTGGCGCGCTGGGCCGCCCATTCTTTTGAAAGCAGCGTGGAGACCGGAAGGTTTTGTTTGCGGGGATCGCCGATGTATTTTTCCAGGTCGGCGTAGGCGAGCTTTTTCGCCTCGATCATGGCTTGCAGTGTTTTGGTGGAACCGAATGGCGTGTTCTTCTGCCCTAACGGCTGGGTTTCGAGGATGTTGAGCATTTCCAGCGCGGCGATTCCCTGTCCGTTGGGCGGCATTTCGTAAACGGTCCAATCGCGATAGGTGGTGGAGAGAGGCTCGGCCCACTCGCTGGAATATTCCGCGAGGTCTTGCGCGGTCATGACCCCGCCGTGGCGTTTCATGGCATCCAATATTTTTTGCGAGATCGCTCCTTTGTAAAAAGCGTCGCGGCCTCCGGTAGCGATTTCGCGCAGGGATTCGGCAAGTTCTGGATTTCGGAAGATATCGCCGGTATGCGGGGCGTGGTCTTGCGGAAGATAGAGTTTCGAAGCGGCATCGTCGGCGCGCAGATGATCGACTTCGAGGGCCCACACCGCGGCGGTCATTTCGGGGACCGGAAAACCGTTCTGCGCGGTCCGAATGGCCGCAGCCAAATCATCGGAGAGTTTTCTGCGTCCGAAGCGGTCGGCGAGTTTTTGCCAGCCGTCGACGACGCCCGGCACGGTGATGGTGTTTACGCCTTGCTGGGGCATATCGCGGAGACCCTGCTTGTGCAGGAGTTCCGGTGTAAGGGCTTTCGGCGCCCAGCCGCTGGCGTTCAGTCCATAGAGTTTGTTGGCTTTGGCATCGTAGACGATGACGAACAAATCGCCGCCGATGCCGTTCATCATCGGGGCGACCACGCCCATCATGGCGTTGGTGGCGATGGCGGCATCGACAGCGTTGCCGCCGTGTTCGAGGATCTGCACCCCGGCTTGCGCGGCCAGCGGGGATTCGGCGGCTACGATGCCGTTGGTGGAAATAACCATGGAGCGCGCTTGTCCGCGGTCTTGCGCGCGGACAAGCGTCACAGCAAAAAAGCCCGTCAGGAGCAGCAGCGCTGAGATGCTCATGCGAAAGCTAAACTTGAAAGTGTTGTTCATCGCCTGAGGGGATTTCTCCATGGAAAGTTTTGCCATCCGCGCACGTGATAATCGCATGCGACAATAACAAATTCCAAGGCGCCACGGAATCGAAAGAGCTTAGCTTGACATCCAACATTAGTGTCCAATTCCCGATGCACAGGGCGACGCGCGGGGCGACGCGCGGGCCAACGGGCCATAGTGTTTGCAAATTGCTTCGACGAAACCATAGAATCCCATTTAATGGTGCGCTTTCCAGTTAAGCTCTAGGCGCACGGTTCGCAGACTTCACTGAGGCAATCTATTGGCCGAAGAAATCATCCGTCCCAAGCCGCCGGCAGCCAGTTCCCTTCCTGCGGAAAGTCCTGAAAAGATTCTGGAGCGCAACATCGCAGCGCTGGTGGTGGGGCGAAACTCCGATCCTTTTTCTCTGCTAGGCCCGCATCCGGTATCGGGCGGATGGGCCATTCGATTTTTTCTGCCGTGGGCGGCGGAAGCCAGCATCGCGCTGCATAGCGCGGCGGCGGAACGTCCGCCGATAGCGATGGCTAAGGTGGTGGACGCCGTGAAGTTGCGGCCAGAAGGATTTTTCGAAGCGTCATTCCTCTCCAGCCAAACAACCGCGCCGGCACCGGGCAGTTACAAGATTCACTATCGCACGCACCACGGCGAGGAGCGCGAGATCTACGACACGTACGCGTTCCCCTACTCCATCAGCGAGTTTGATTTGTATTTGATGGGGGAAGGGCGGCACTACGACACGTATGAAAAGCTCGGCGCGCACGTGGTCACGCACGAAGGCGTGGCGGGCGTGCACTTTGCGGTGTGGGCGCCAAGTGCACGGCGCGTGAGCATCGTTGGCGATTTCAATCGCTGGGACGGCCGCGTGGACGTGATGCGTCCGCGCGGTTCTTCAGGGATTTGGGAATTGTTTGTACCGGAGCTGGCCGAGGGCGCGATCTACAAATACGAAATCATCGGGCCCACGGGAACGATGCTTCCGCTCAAAGCGGATCCGTATGGATTTCGCTCGGAACTGCGGCCCAACACCGGGTCGATGGTGGCGCGTCTGGACGCCCACGCCTGGCGCGACACGGAATGGATCAATCGTCGCACGAGTAAGAAGTGGCTCGACGCTCCGATGTCCATCTATGAGGTGCATTTGGGTTCGTGGCGGCGCATCCCGGAGGAAAAAAATCGCTGGCTCAGCTATCGCGAACTCGGCGACCAACTGATTCCGT
Organism: uncultured Acidobacteriota bacterium; assembly: GCA_963838265.1. GTDB lineage: Bacteria > Acidobacteriota > Terriglobia > Acidiferrales > UBA7541 > Acidiferrum. The sequence goes on along the minus strand of CAWIQN010000007.1, from coordinate 117,193 downwards.
ACGTCAAAGAGCTGGGCTACACACACATCGAACTGCTGCCAATCATGGAGCATCCGTACGATGGTTCTTGGGGCTACCAGACGATTGGGTATTTCGCGGCCACCAGCCGCTTTGGCTCGCCCGCGGATTTTATGGAGTTTATCGACCGCTGCCATCAGGCGGATTTGGGAGTGCTGCTGGATTGGACGCCGGCGCATTTTCCGCGCGACACGCACGGTTTGTCACAGTTCGACGGCACGCATCTTTACGAGCATTCCGACCCACGGCAAGGTTCGCACCCGGATTGGGGCACGCTGGTCTACAACTACGGGCGCAACGAAGTGCAAAATTATCTGATTTCCAACGCGCTGTTCTGGCTGGACAAGTATCACATCGACGGCTTGCGCGTGGACGCGGTGGCTTCGATGTTGTATCTGGATTATTCGCGCAAACAGGGCGAGTGGGTGCCCAACAAATTCGGCGGCCGCGAAAATCTTGAGGCTATCGATTTCCTAAAACGTTTGAATGAGGTGGCGCACGGGCGCTTTCCGGGAATATTGACCATCGCGGAAGAGTCGACGTCGTGGCCGAGCGTGTCGCGTCCGACGTATCTGGGCGGGCTGGGCTTCAGCTTGAAGTGGAACATGGGCTGGATGAACGACACGCTGAAATATTTTTCCTCCGACCCCATCCATCGGAAATACGAACACAATAAACTGACCTTTTCTCTGATCTACGCGTTCACGGAAAATTTTCTTTTGCCCTTCTCGCACGACGAGGTGGTACACGGAAAGAATTCGCTGTTGCACAAGATGCCGGGCGACTTGTGGCAGCAGTTCGCCAACCTGCGCCTGCTGTACAGCTATCAATACGCGCATCCTGGGAAAAAGCTTTTGTTCATGGGACAAGAGTTCGCGCAACGGCAGGAATGGAGCGAGGCGCGCAGCCTGGATTGGCACTTGCTGCAGCATGACTCGCACCGCGGGGTACAACATCTGGTGGCCGACCTAAACCATTTTTATGCCGCCGAGAAAGCGTTGCACGAGGTGGAATTCGACTGGCAGGGATTTGAGTGGATCGACGCCAATGACGGTGACAACAGCGTTTTATCGTTTATTCGGCGAGGGCGCACGCCGGGGGATTTTATGGTCGCGGTGTTCAACGCTACGCCGGTGGTGCGGCGTGGGTACCGCATCGGCGTGCCGGAGCCGGGGCCGTACCGCGAGGTTTTTAATAGCGATGCAGAGCGCTACGGCGGGTCGAACGTGGGCAATGCGGGGAATGTCCTGGCTACGGGAATCCAGCATATGGGGCGGCCGTATTCGCTGGAGCTGACGTTGCCGCCGCTGGCTGCGGTGTACTTGAAGTGGAGCAGGCTTTAGACGGAACGGCTTGGGCGGGACCTTCTGACGCGTCTCAGAGGCGATGGCTATCGATCGGCGATGGCAAAGAGAAGTGGTGCGAGACCCCTAGTTAAGAGCTCGTTGCGCAATGGGCAACGGTGCTTACCGTGCGAAAGCGGCGTCAAGCCGCCGCACCCCAAAAAAACGGCGAATCTCGGCGGATTGTCTGGAACTTTCCTCGGAGGCCCTTCGTATTCCTATCAAACGCCGACAAATCTGTCGGCGCCATGCACGGCAGGCCTAAGAAGAGGTGCCGGCCGGCGATGGGCGAAGGAGACGAACCGCCATGATAGGAATGCCCAAGTTGTTTAACCGATGGAACTACGCCTCGCTGGTGCTCGCCGCGGCGCTGCTGGTGTCGCCCTTGGCTGGATATGCGCAAACGGCGTCCCAAGGCGATCGCTGGCTGCACGTGCGAGTGATCAGCTCGGACGCCAAAGGTGAGACCGTATGCGTGAATGTCCCGCTGGAGCTGGCGGAGAAAATTCTGCCGACGATAAACAAGAATCAGTTGCACGGCGGGAAGGTCACCATCGATAAGTTTGACGCGAACGGCGTGGATTTTCGCGCGCTGCTAGACGCGGTGCGGAGCTCCAAAGACGGCGAGTTTGTAACGGTGAACGGGAAAGATGGAGAAGACGTGCGGGTCGCCAAGCAGGGCGGATTCCTGCTGGTACACGTCACGGACGGCTCCGGACATATCAGCCACCACCACATCAACAAGGACGGCGACGACAAGAAAGACGAGAGTGCGAGCAAGGAACCCGGCAAACCCAATGTTTCGCACGTGGAAGTGAAGATCCCGTTGTCGGTGGTGGATGCGATGTTCTCGGCCGGTAAGGATGAGATCGACCTGGTGGCCGGACTGCGCATGCTCTCGACGCAAGGCGATACCGAGCTGGTTTCCGTTAAGGATGAAGAAAATACCGTGCGCGTGTGGGTGGATTCCAAGAACACCAACGGCCCGGAAGGAGGCACGCGATGATCATGTTCGCGAAGATTGGCTTGGGGATCGTTGGAACGGTGGCGTTGACGGGCGCGTACACGTTTCGCGAGGGCGTGATGCGCGTGGACGTGGATGAGTATCGGGGCGGTGGCGACCATGTACACCTGTGGATGCCCGCCGCAGCCATTCCAATGGTGATGCGTTTCGTGCCGGAACGTTACCTGCAGAAGGCAGGGCACGACGCGAAGGAATGGATGCCGGTGGCGCGGGTGGCCGCGCGCGAGCTGGGGAGGTTGCCGGACTCCACCTTGCTTGAAGTACAGGACGGAGAGGAACACGTGATGATCAGCACGCAGAATGGCGCGATTAGGATTGATGTGACCGATCCGCAGGAAACGGTGCACGTGGTGTGCCCGCTGGCGACCATTGAAGACGTGACGGACGAGCTTGCGAACGTGCGCTCGGGCGCGTAATCGCAATTCTGGCGGTCAGGCTTCTTCGACCTCTTTCGCGGGCTGGAAGTACACTTCTTCGAACATGGAGTCTTTTTTCCATCCGGCGCGTTGCAGGATGCCGCGGCCATTTTCTACCATGCTGGGGTGTCCGCAGAGATAGCCGGTGGTTTCGGCGGGGCGTAGACTCCACACGTCGGTATATTTGCGAATTAAATCATCGACGCGACCGGTTTCTCCGGTCCACACGGTGTCTTCCCAGGGACGGCTGACGGTGGTGGCGAATTTGAACCACGGAACCTCGGAGGCGATTTTTTCCATCTCGTCACGATAGCCAAATTCCCACGAGCGGCTTCCGCCCTGTAGACAATAGAGTTTGTGCTCGCCGGGCATAGTGCTGTTGCCCTCTTTAAAATCGCGGTACAGCGTGCGCACGTAGCTTACGAAGGGTGCGATGCCGGTGACGGTGGAAAGCAGCAAGTGGTGCTTGCGGCCGCTGCGCAGGTCCAGGGTGAAGCGGCCTTTGGAGATTTTCCGGCAGAGCAGGGTGTCGCCGACCTGCAATTTGTAGAGGTGCGGCGTCAGCAAACCTTCCGGCACGAGTTCCACAAAAAATTCCAGCGTGGGCTCATACGGGGACGAGACGATGGAATAGGCGCGCTCCAGGCGCTTGCCTTCGTATTCGACACCGAGCGTGGCGTATTGGCCGGCGAGATATTTAAAGGGTCCGCCAGGGTCGACGCGAATCAGCCACAAATCATGCGCGAGGTCACGGCGCTCAAGGATGCGCGCCTCGTAATGCTTGTCCATCGGCAATTCCATCGCCAGGTCTCCCAAGAATGCGTCGCCCATTTGAACACAAAACAAGACCGGACGGAGCGAATTTCGCGCCGTCCGGAACCGTGTTCGTAAGTGGGTTCGATTTGAATTGTCAGGGAGCTCAGTTCGGTTGCTTGTGTTGCTGCATCATCTGGCGCTGCATTTCTTGCGGATCGAAAGTCTTTACCGGACCGGTGATCTGGTCCTGCGCATCGCTGATGATCTTGACCAGCACCTTTGTACTGGTGGCGCTGATTTCCTTTACCGCGCCAAATGGGGTTACTTTGTCGCTGGTCCAAATTTCACTGCCGGAGTCATTTTTCCAGTGCTGGCAGGAAAATGTTCCCGCGGGGACGGTGATGGTCTCGTCCCCAACGACATGCCAGTTCGCGGTATTTTTTTGTATCGCGTCATTGGCCTGCGGATGAAAAGGCATTTCCATGGCCTGCTGTCCGGCCTGCTGAAATACCATGCGGTGAAATACGAAGTCGTCTTTGCTCACGAGCGCTTTTGCGTATGTGAGGCCTCCGGTTTTCTTGCTTTCGAAGGAGAATTCCAGCCAGAAGGCTTCTTTGCCGTCGACCGACTCTTTGCCGACCACGCTCATTTGCTCGGTGGTGGGTGGATCATTGGGCGCGTCGCGATGGGTGGTTTGATACACGGCGCCACCGCCAACCACGGGATGAAACACGCTGGCGATGCTGGGCTTAGGGAACATGTTCATGCCCATTTGCGCGTGCGATGGAGTGGCCGAGATCAAGACCAAGCAGACTGCGAACAGTATGAATTGAATGCGAGGCACGAGAGGCTCCTGCGCCAAATTGCCGTGCGATATTTTACGAATTGCCTTACTTCGACGGCGGGCGATTGGGAGAATTATTGTCTGAATCGGGACAGGCATGGCAACAGAACTTCGCGAGACGTCGGGTAAGAGTCAACCCGTGGGGCGAGCAGTGCGTTGCAAGGTCGGGACGAGGCTATTCGTGGGCCGACGCTGTTACTCGTGGGCGAGCGCAGCTGCTCATAAAGCAAGCGCAACTATTCGCAAGCGAGTGCGACTATTCGTAAGCGAGTGCAACAACGGGATCATAGCTGGCGGCGCGGAGCGCGGGATAGAGGGCGCCTGCGGCAGCTCCCGCAAGCGCCAAGCCAACCGCGGAAAATACCCAGCTTGGCGTGATGAGCACGGTGAGACCTGGGCTGGTTTGCTTAAGAATGGCCTGGGTAACGAAGGTCAGCAAAATTCCCACGATGGTACCAATAAGCGCGACGACCATAGTCTCGCCGAGTAGCATGCGGACGACCGCAAAGCGCGTAAATCCCAGGGCTTTCAGAATGCCGACTTCCCGCGTGCGCTCCATAACCATGGTGTGCATGTTCAGCAGCACCACCAGAAAGCTGATAACGATGCCCAGCCACACCATGGTGCGGGTGAAGGGTTTTAATTGCGGAAGATTGGAGGAGGTCATCAGCGAAACGTATTCGGAAAGCGAGCGCACGCTGCTTTGCGGCATCAACTTGAGGATCTGAGCGCGCGTGCCCTCGGTATCCCCTTTGCTGCGCACGTAGAACATGGAGACGCGCTGCTCGGCACCGGCAATCTCTTGCGCCGTTCGCAGCGGGATGAAGAAGCGCGCACCCTTGCCGTGTGCCACGATGCCGCTGATGGTAAAGTTGTGATTCAACAGCGTGATCTGGCTGCCCACTTTCAAATGCCGCTGTTGCGCCATGATGTCGTCGGCGATGGCCTCGTCCGGCGCGGCGAAGGGCCGACCGGCGCGGTAGAGAAAACCTCGGCTCAAGGCGTTAAAGCGCTGGTAATCAATGCCGTAGATCAGCATCAGGCTCTTGGGTTCGGTGAGGATCACCGTGGGCGCGACTTCATCCACGCCCGGCAGCGCGGCGATTTGTTCGCCGGCGCTTTCCTGCATTACGGCGCTGGAGAACGCGAAAAAAATTGAAGCGTTGGGCGGCTGCACCAGAATATCGGCGCCGACGCCTTCAGCGCGTTTGCCCCATTCGGAAAGCATTCCTGAAGTAAGGCCTACTATCATCAGTACCAAAATGACTTGGATAGCGATGGCTACAACACTCAACGCGCTGCGCAACGGGCGCGCGATAATGCTGCCGATGAACATCTGCATCAGGGAAAATGGGCCGTCAAATGTTTCGTTCATGAAAAACTTTTCGTAACTCTATCATTTCGCAGCGCGTGAAGCAAAGGTGGCGGCGGCGGTTGTGCACGACGATTGCCGAAACGCACAAAAAATATTTCACTACGGTTAAGTTTTCAACACAAGTGTTGAAAACCATGTGGAAATCGAACGCGCGCTGCTCGTAACTCGCCACCCTTCAATGCTCTCTACCGCTTTGCACCGTTTCTGTGCAATTGCATCCGTCATGACAATTCTTCCGCCAAGTGATCGCGACACAGCATGGGCTTGGCTGCAAAAAATAAATTCCGTACGCATTTTTTCCCTGACATCCCAGCAAAACAAATTATTTTCGGACCTTACGAGTACGGGAAAAATCCTAATACCACTTCGGCGGCCGTTCGAGGTGAATCTTGAACTCCTGATTTGGATCGGTGATGTCGTACCAGCGCCCGTATGTTTTCCAGCCGTCCGCCACAACTTGAATCAATACTCGCCCGGCAGGCGCGTTGGGGACATGCGCCACGCCCTCGCGACTGGTCTTGACGTTCAACTCAAGTTTTTTATCCTTGGCGAGCTTGTGCTCTTCGACGTACTTCACGTATATGCTGGCGTTCTCAACCGCTGCGTTGTTGTCACCGCCGGTCACGATGATCTTAATGCGGGTGTTGGCCGACGTAGGCGGGGCGTCCGCTTTTGGAGCCGCAGGTGGATTTTGCGCCCACGCTGGCCATGCCGCCGTAGCCAGCAAACAGATATTGGCTGTCGCCAGCCATAGAACCACGCCGAAGGATATTCTTGGACGAATCTTCATTGGATAAGCTAGCCTCTATCCTGTATGCGACTGCGGGGTGGGGTCAAGTGCCGTCGCATTCCAGTTCGATGCCGCGTCAGCAGCGGACGCTGCTTTAACGCGGACGAACTTCAGGTGTGGCTCGCATTGCTCCGCCGTGGAGCGAGAGCAGCGATGCGACGGGAGAATTTGACCGGGCATCGGGCCATCCTGTAGCGTTTTAGAATCCTCTCTACACTCAGGACGGGGAACGAAACTCGCAACATTTGTCATCGGGGACGCTCGTGTGCTGCCCCGCAGGAAACGAAGGAGAACATCAAATGGGTTTTGCCACCAACGCGATTCATGTCGGCCAAGAACCGGATCCCAGCACCGGGTCCATCGTGGCGCCGATCTATCAGACTTCCACGTATGTGTACGAGGAACTGGGCAAACACAAAGGATATGATTACGCGCGAAGCAATCATCCCAACCGCAAAGCTCTGGAGCGCACACTAGCGAAACTCGAGGGCGGGCACAGCGCCTACGTATTCACTTCGGGAATGGCGGGCATTGATGCGGTGTTTCGCACGCTGCGGCCCGGTGACCACGTGGTGCTTTCGGAAGCGGTGTATGGAGGGGTGTTCCGGCTTTCGACGCAATTGCTGGTGCATTTTGGCCTGGAGTTCAGCTTCGTGGATACTTCCGTGCCCGACATGGTGCATGCGTCTTTCCGTCCCAATACGAAAATGTTGTACATCGAGACGCCCACGAATCCGACCATGAAAGTCACGGACATCGCCGCCGTGGCGAAAGTCGCAGCCAGCAGGAACATCACCTTGGTGGTCGACAACACGTTTCTCAGTCCATACCTGCAGCGGCCCATCGAGCTTGGCGCCAACATCGTGGTCCATTCCATGACTAAGTATCTGAACGGCCACAGCGACGCCACCGGAGGCGCCGTAGTGCTGACGCGCCCGGAAGACGCGGAAAAAATCTATTTCATTCAACGCTCCGCCGGCAGCGGCTTGGCGCCGATGGATTGCTTTCTGATTTCGCGCGGCATCAAAACGCTGGCCGTCCGCATGCTGCAGCACAACGCCAACGGCATTGCGGTGGCGCGCCACCTGGACGCTCACCCGAAAGTCCGCAAGGTCTACTATCCTGGCCTGCCTTCGCATCCGCAGCACGACGTGGCACGTCGCCAGCAGCGCGGGCCTGGCGCCATGATTTCTTTCGAGTTGGGTTCGCTGGACGCGGCGCGCCGCTTCCTCAACCAAGTGAAACTATGCTCGCTGGCGGAAAGTCTTGGTGGCGTGGAAACGCTTATCTCTCTGCCCGCGCAGATGACCCACGCATCGATGCCGCCGGAGGTGCGCGAGCGCATCGGCATTACCGACGGGCTGGTACGCCTCTCCGTTGGCATCGAGGACGTCGAAGACATCAACGCTGATCTCGACCAGGCGCTGCTGTACGTCTGACGGACGCCGAACGCAAATCGCGAAATGGTCCTACGCCCGGCAACGGCGCGCACAGCGGCTGTGCCCCTAAAAGGCTGCTCAACCCACCGACGCGCGCAACCACGCCAAATACTTCGGCACCCCGGCTGCAACCGGCAGCGCCACAATTTCTGGTACGTCGTAGCTGTGCATTCGCACGATTTCGTTTTCTAGGGCGGCATATCCGCCGGCGGTTGTTTTGATAAGTAAAAGATATTCGTGCGCGACTTCAACCTTTGCTTTCCAGCGGTAAACGGAACTCACCGGCGAATGCAGAATGTTGACGCACGCCGCGAGCCTTTTCTTGACCACGCTTTTGGCGATCTTGCGTCCCTCAGTCAGCGATGAGACGGTCACTAACACCACTCTCGCGTCCGTGAACGATTTTGCCGCAGCCCTTCGGCGTAAACTATTGGCCGCCTTCATAGTCGACTCCGATCGCCGCCGCTAAATGCTGGAATTCTTCGCGGAATATGCACTACAGTTAGACTCGTATTTTGCACCTAGCCGCGAAAGGCTAGAATGAGGCGCTATGACCACTTCCCCAATCAAGTTTGGTACCTCTGGGTGGCGCGGCCTGATCGCCGACGATTTCACTTTCGCCAACGTGCGCCTGGCGCTAAACGCCATCTCGGAACACGTAAAAAGTAAATCCGCCAAGCCTACTATCCTCGTGGGATACGACCCGCGCTTCTACTCCGAAGAATTCTCGCAACTGGCCGTCGACATCCTCGAAGCACACGGCATCCACGCTCTGCTTTCGAGCACTTTCAGTCCCACACCTGCGGTGGCCTACGAAATCACGCGAAGCAAACTGGACGGTGCGGTCAACTTTACCGCCAGCCACAATCCCGCGCAGTATCACGGCCTGAAATTTTCCTCCAGCGATGCCGGCCCGGCGCTCCCGGAGGTTACCAAAGACATCGAGGCGCGGGTAATTAAAAACATCGAGAAGGATGGGCTAGTTCCCAAATCTTCCGCGCACGCCGCGAAGGGGTCGCAGAAGACGGAAAAAATCGATCTGCACGGACCCTATCTGAAACGCCTGACGGAGCTGGTGCGCTTCGACGTGCTGCAAAAATCCAAAAACAAAGTCGTCGTGGATGCACTGCATGGCTGCGGCGCGGGTTATCTGAACAAGATTCTCGCGGACCATGGGATCGCCATCCAGACCCTGCGCGCGGAGCGCGACTGCCTTTTCGATGGCACCGGTCCGGACGTCTCGGAAGAAAATCTCGCGCCACTGCGGAAAGCCGTGCAAGAAACAAAGTCGGCTGCCGGACTGGCCACTGACGGCGACGCCGACCGCTTCGGAATCGTCGATCGCGACGGCACGTGGATACAGCCCAATCTCGTACTCGCGCTGGTCTACGACTACATCGTTGAGAGTCGCGGCTGGAATCTTCCTGCCGCCCGCAGCGTGGCGACCACGCAAATGGTCGACGCCGTAGCGAAAGCCCACTCTCAAACCACATTTCAAACTCCGGTAGGATTTAAATATATCGGCCAGCTTATCCGCGAAGACAAAATCGCGCTCGGCGGAGAGGAAAGTGCCGGCCTCACCATTCGCGGCCACGTCCCCGAAAAGGACGGCATCCTGGCTTGCCTGCTGGTCGCCGAAATGATCGCCTCACGCGGGGCCTCGCTTGGCGAGCAGATTCAGCACATGTTCAAGAAGCTTGGTCGCGAGTTCTGGCCCATTCGCGAAAATCTGCACCTCAGCGACGAACAAAAAGCAAACGCCATCAAGAAGGTCGCGGTGGACAATTCGACACTCGTGGGACGCAAAGTCGTATCTATCGATCGCACGGATGGCGCAAAATTCGTATTCGATGATGGTTCATGGATGCTCGCAAGATTAAGCGGCACGGAACCGCTGCTGCGGCTGTACATTGAGGCTGACAGCGCGGCTGCTTCCGCAAAGCTCGCACGCGAGGCCACCGACTGGATTTTGAAGAATTGAGAAACTCTGACTTGAACTCGCAGGAAAATAAATCACGCGGAACAGCGCCGTCGTCGGGCCGATCGGTCGTCGGCAAAACGGCGGCCGGCAAATCGTCCGGCGCTCGCTCCGCCGACGATGGCGACCGATTCTCTTCTCTGTGGCGCCAGTATGGCCGAGGAGTTCTCGGACTCCTCATCCTCGTTTTGGTTGTGCACGATATCTTCGGCACACACGGTTTTCTCGCAATGCGCCGCACGCAGGCGGAAATTACCACTGTAAAGGCCAATCTGGTGCGCCTCAACGAGGAAAACGGCCGCCTCGCCGAGCATGTTCACGACTTGAAATCAGATCCACGCACCATCGAAAAGCTAGCGCGTGAAGGTTCGCTGCTGGCGAAACCTGGCGAGGTGATTATCAAAATTCCGCAGGCGCAGTGGCTGGATCAGGATTCGCAGCAAAAACCGTAAGTCTTAGAACTCCTCCGAACAAGCTTCGTCGCCGCTTCCTCACCAACTCCTAAACCGCTTCGCCAATGTTTGCAATCGGCACGCTGGGCGCTGCCGTGGCGACAACCTTCTTACGCTTCCAGTTCGTACGCGCAATCGAAAGCAGCAGCATCGTCACAAAAATCACCAGCAATCCCAGGCTCGCTTTGCCGACGCTGCACTGCCGTTTTGGCAAGATCGAAAAACGCCCGTAGACAAATTCGATGTGTACCCAATACACCAGCAGCGATGTTTTTCCGAGTTGTAGCGTCGGGCTAAGGCCGTTGCTTGCCAGTCCCCACCTGCACCACGCATACGCCACAAACATGATCATCAGCAAAATTCCGCAACGCAGCAGCAGAAACAACGGGCTGGTATGCCAATAGTCGTACACCGCATACAAGCGCATTGGCAGTCGGTCCAACACAATTGCCGCGCCGCAGCAAAATACGCCGCCCGCGCCCAACACACCGAACGTGACCCGCTCGTCGCGTTTTGCGAGGTCCGTAAACATGAAAAGCCCCACGGCCAATCCCGCAAGCGCAAAGGCGATCCACGGAAATATTGGGAAGAGCCAGGGCTGCGGCGCATTAAAGGTGTGCACGCCGTCGATGTATGATTCGATCGGCCACGGCAAAAATTGCAGCCGGTGCGTGGTGTAAAGCACCGGAGTCACCATGGCCACCACCGTCGCCAGCACCAGCGCGCCATACATCGAAACGCGCCGCGAAACCACCAGCTTCTCGGAAGTCGCCAGCCAGCAAACTACGCCCATCAACATCATTCCGATGCCCAAGATGTTCAGCACGTCGACGCGCAGCAGATCCGTCCACTGTGAATGGGGGTAGCCCAACACGTATTCCTGCACGCGGAACAAAACGCCCAAGGCATAAATTTCAAAGCCGCGCCAAATCGTAGTCCGCGCAATCGTGTCGCGCGCGGTGCCCTTCTCCCACAGGCGCTCCGTCACCAACGCAAAAGACACGCCGGACAAAAACAAAAATAGCGGCGCCGGCATGGTCCCCAGCAATTGCGACCAGTGAAACAACGCCCCGCCGCGCGCCTCAGCGCTCAGCCAAGAGTCGTAGCAGTGCGTCTGGAACATCAACAGGCACGCGAGCCCGCGCATCCAGTCGATGTAGGCCTGTCGCCGATTCGCCTTCGCCGGCGAATTGGCCGCAACTCGCTCCTGAGTTTTGTCCGCCATGCCGCTGCGCTACAATTCCCTTCTCAAAAAATCTTGCCCGCTGCCCGCCAACTCGGTCCTCTGCCCGCAATCTGCCTCTGGGCTGTACTCTCGCTCGCCGCGGGATTATACGGTGCGTGGCTCGGCCTGGGAGGCCGCGCGTTCGCGGCCACGCTTACGGCGTTCGCCTTCTTGCTTTTCGTCATGCTGCTTTCCGCATCCCGTGGTATCACGGAGAGGCTTTCCGCTCGCCTCGGCTCCGCCGCTGGAATTCTTCTCGGTGCCACGCTCTTCCTTGCATACCTGATTTATGTTCTGGGGACAAACACTTTTGCGTTCTCACGTGCCGGCGCCGTGCTGGCTTTTATTTTCGTCCCCCTGGCAGCAGCCGTCTCGGCGGAGCACCGTCCAGCCGGCGCGTGGCAGGATTTCGCCATCGTCGCAGCCGTCTGGGTCGCCGTGAAGTTCTCGCCCGCGCATTGGCTGTGGCCGTATCCCGGCGGAAAATTATCTTATGTTTTTACGGTATTGCTAATGGTAAGCGTGGGAATCGCCGCGTTTTTGCTAACCCGGCGCCTCGCGGATGTCGGCTACTCCATCGGCTGGGGACATCACTGGGGTTTGTATACCGCTGGCAGTTTTATAGCCTTTGCATGTGTTGCTATCCCGTCAGGCCTTGCGCTTCATTTCATCCAATTCGCTCCGCATTGGATTTCAGCAGCTTCCCTGCCTGTTGCGGCTCTCGGCATTCTGATTTTCACCGCATGGCCGGAAGAATTTCTCTTCCGCGGATTGTTGCAAAATATGTTATCGCGAAAGACCAACAGCGACCTCATCGGTTGGTTCGCCGCCTCCGTGTTATTCGGTCTCTCGCACATCACGAACGGCCACTTCCCCAACTGGCGCTACGCACTCCTGGCCGCCGTTGCGGGATTCTTCTACGGTTGGACGTGGCGCAAGACCGGCTCCGTCTTCGCTTCGGCCATCGTTCACGCGCTGATTGACGCCACCTGGCACTTTTTCTTTCGCACCATGTGAGGACGCAGGCCTCACAGCGCACACCGCGACAAAAAACAAATGGCCGACGGCAAGCATCTGCGCTATCCTCGCGCTTCATCACCGCATTGCGCGTCGCACGAACTATCTCGCGCAATTCAAATCTAAAGACATGGCCACCCCGCCGATACCCGCGACCGATCACCACACGCGCAAATCCATCGCCACGATGGAAGATCAGCTTAGCTTCGCCTGGCGCAACTTCGAAGACCAACAAGCCATCATCCGCGCTTCAGACCTCAAAGCCGGCTATCTGGTTACGTTTTTGCTCTTTTTCGCCGCCAGCACCATTCCGTTAGGCGAACAGGTATTCCCCAAAATTCGCTGGAACATGAATTTCGCTGGCGCCACGTGCGCTCTGTACCTGGTCTCGTACTCCTTGCTGGCCCTCGGCTTCGTCCGCTCGCTCTATCTCATCTCGCATGTGCTCATGCCGCGCATCGCCCGCCATCACCAATCACCGCGCGAAGGCTCCGAATTGCTGTACTACGAACACGTCAGCCGCCACAAAGACAGCAGCCACTATTTCGCCGCGGTATCCAGCTCCACGCCCGATCAACTTTTGCGCAACGTTACCGATCAGGTCTTCGAACTGTCGCAAATCTGCAAATCAAAAATCGACAGCCTGCGCCAGTTTTCTATTTCTTTCAAATGGACGCTGGTGGCCTGGTGCGTCAGCACCGGCCTCGGTTTCTGGATTCTCCGTTTGCATTAATCTCCGCTTCGCGCGCGGTTGAAGATCTCCTCACGCCGATTGCAGGCGCTCCGCAACCCGAGGAGCTTCTCTGCCAACCTCTAAAAGCAGAAATCGCAATCCTACTGCCGCCAGCACCACCATCTCCGGCTCCATCATGTGCCGGTAACGCATCGCCGGATGTGTGATGTAAAAAATCAGCGGATAGAAAACGAACACCAGCACGTACGGCCACGCGGCTTCGCGAGCACTCCGCAGAGCTTGCCACAGACCCAATAGCATCGCCGCGGTTAATCCTGTCGCCAGATAAGCGTTGGCCGGATTGTGAAACTCGATCTCCAGATTCTCGGGCGCAAAATTCCAGAAGCCCGTCCACATGTACAAAAATCTTCGCAAGCTCAGAGTCACGAATTGCTCTGGATGTTGCGCGAGATAACTCAGCGCCTCGCGCCGCTTTTCTTGCATGTAGCGAATTTCTCCGCGCCGCACGAAGTCGTTCAACTCCGCATCATTGATGGAAGGGTGCGCGTGCTCATCCATCCAGCTTTCGCTATGGCCGTCGTTGCCCACCCAGAACTCCAGCCAAAAATTGTCGCGCAGCGCGACCGGCGTATGAAACGTGCGGTAGTTGCGTACTTGCCACGGGAGCACCGCAATGGCCAATCCAAACACAACCAATAAAGTCGCCGCCAGCCGTTGCTGGGGATTTCCCTTCATTCGCCAAAGCGGATACAGCGCCCATCCGGCAAGAAAAGGAAACAGCGCCAGCGTCGAGGCATTCGTCAGCGCCGAGATTCCCCACAAGATACCGAAACCCAGCCACTGCCACCGGCCACCATGCTCGCGAAGCTGCAGCGTCCAAAGAAAAAGAATCGCCAGCAACAGCGCGCTGAGACAGGTCTCCCACACGAACCCGCCCGAAATATAAATCGGATACGGCGAGAGCGCCCAGATCCAGCACGCTACCACCGCGACGCTCCGCCCAAAGCTGCGTTGCGCCATCAAAAATATCGGAATGCAGGTCAGTGCGGAGCACAACGCATTAAACGAAAGGATCACCAGCGCCGAATTTCGGCTATAGATACCGAATATGCGAAACACTCCCGCCAGCAAATAAGGATAGACGGGGGTCATCCACGCGGTCGGCCCAGTCTCCGGCAACATGGGATTGCCGTAACCGTGACCCATGGCCAGCGAGCGCGCGATGCGCCCTATTTCAAATCCGAACAATAGATGATCGCGAAAATCGTTCCACGTATCTTTGTAAAGAAACCCGACGGCCACTAGCCGCAACGCCAGCGCCACTAACGTAATTACCGGCAGCGATTGCCAAACGCGTCTTCTCTCCGGCGGTTTCTCCAAGTGCGCGTCCTAGCGCACCACGCCGGCGAGCGGGCTGGACGCCGTGGCATACAAACGTTTCGGCATCCGTCCGGCCAGAAAACTCTTCCGCCCCGCGATGGTCGCGTCTCGCATCGCCTCCGCCATCAACACCGAATCCTGCGCCTCGGCAATCGCCGTGTTCATCAAGATTCCGTCCGCGCCCAGCTCCATGGCGATCGCCGCGTCTGAGGCCGTGCCCACGCCGGCATCCACAATCATCGGCACTTCGGTAATGCGCTCGCGCAAAATTCGCAAATTCGTCGCGTTCTGGATTCCCAGCCCCGAACCGATCGGCGCCGCCAACGGCATCACCGCCGCCGCCCCGGCATCGATCAATTTACGCGCCGCAATCAAATCATCGTTGGTGTACGGCAGTACGACAAAACCTTCCTTGGCCAACACCCGCGTGGCTTCAATCAATTGTTCGGTGTCCGGAAAAAGTGTCTGCTGGTCGCCAATCACTTCCAGCTTCACCCAATTCGAAAGCCCCACTTCGCGTCCCAGCCGCGCCGTGCGAATCGCCTCTTCCGCCGTGTAACACGCCGCGGTATTTGGCAGAATAAAAATTTTCTCGCGGTCGATAAAATCCAGCAGCGACTCCTTGGACTTATCCGTCAAATTCACCCGCCGCACCGCTACGGTAACCATGTCCGCGCCAGACGCCGCGTGCGCTCGCGCCATCTCCGCAAAGCCCCGGTACTTCCCCGTTCCCACAATCAGCCGCGAGCGAAACGCCCGCCCCGCGATCACCAGTTGATCAGCCATAGGTTTCTCCACGACGATTCTAGACCTTGAACAGTCTGGGGGACAAACTATAGAGGAGCGGCGCAGGCGCTAGCGCAAGCGTGCTGAGTTGCTGGCGGCAGGCGGCGGAAATTTCTGGGCTACTCGTAGCGCAGCGCTTCCATAGGATCCACCGCCGCAGCGCGCCGCGCGGGCATCAGGCTGGCCAGGGCCGCGGCAAGGATAAGCAAAAGCGTCACGCCCGCGAGGATGAGTGGGTCGCGCGAACTCTCCATAACCCACTTGGTGGCCAGTTTTCCGAACGCCACGCACAGCACAATCCCTACCGCCACGCCAGCGCCGACGTTTACGGCCGTGGAAGCAAACACAATACGAAACACATCGCCAGCGCGGGCCCCGAGCGCCATCCGAATGCCAAATTCGTTGGTCCGTGTCGCAACTCCGTAAGACACCACGCTGTAAAGCCCCAACGCCGCCAGCGCCAGCCCAAGAATCGCGAAGATCCCGAACAGCGTGGCCACCAGCCGCTGCTCCCCATATTCTGACTGGCTGGTGATCCACGTCTGCAAATCGCGCACCTGCATGACCTGCTGGTCCGGATCGACCTTAATCAGTTGCGCGCGCATGTTGTGCAATATCGACAGCGGGGGAACACTGGTATGCACCAGTATCTGCGTGAACATCCACATATGCAGCGTATACGGCACGTAAATGCCAGGTTTCACCGGCTTCCGCAGTCCATCATCACGGGCATCCGCTACGACGCCGACGATTTGCAGCCAGCCATCGCTTCCTGGAGCGGACGGATCGTAAGCCGACTCACCCTTCAGCACGGGAATGCGTACCTGCTGACCGATGGCGTTGCCGTTCGGCCACAGTAGCCGCGCCATCGTCTGATTGATGACCGCGACCGGAGCTCCACGCATGGTTTCCGCCCGATCCCAAATGCGGCCTTGTAGCAGAGGAATGCGCAGGAGTGAAAAATACTCGGGACTGACCATGTTCGTAAGAACCTCCGGCCTTTCGCCAGTTGTGCTCCCGAAAATTTCCACCGGATTGTCGTTGCCGTTGGACGGCGGCGTGGCATTCGTCGAAATGCCGGCTTCGAGCACCTGCGGCATCGCCGCGATCCGCTCGCGAATTTGTTCGAAGTATTGCGAGCGGTCCTGCCAGGACATGTGCGTATTCTCGTGCACCGGGATGGGGAGCGAAACCCGGTCGTGCGGGTCGTAGCCAAGGTCCACGTTTAACATCTTCACGAATCCTTTGCTGGCGGCGCTCGCCCCGCTCAACATCACCAGCGTCAACGCCACCTGCGCCGCCACCAAACCTCCGTGCACACGCCTGGCGCCCGCACTTCCCGCCACGCGCCTTCCGCTTCCCTGCATCAGCCGCACAATGTCCGGTCGCGATAGCTGCAACGCGGGCACAAGCCCAAAAATAATTGCCGTGGCGAATGCCAAGCTCACGCTGAAAAACAGCACCGGCAAATTCATCTTGATCACCGATTCCGCGGGAAAGGTATGCTCCGGCAGCCAGGCGACGATCAACGACAAACTCCTCCACGCCAGCACCACCCCCAGCACTGCTCCGGACACGGCAATCACCAGCGACTCCGTCAGAAGTTGCCGGATCATGCGAAATCTCTCGGCGCCCACGGCGGCGCGCACCGCAAGTTCATGCTGACGTTCCGTGCCGCGCGCCAGCAGCAGAATCGAAACGTTCGCGCAGCCAATAAGGAGTAGCGAAGCCACCGCACCGAGCAACAGATACAGCGTGGAACCCAAGGGCTTGGCGTAAAGTTCGGTGATGCTCTGCAGGTTCACGCGAAAAGTTTCCGGATAGCGCGTCGGCGTCAGTTTTGCGAACTGTTCGAGAATCGGCTGCAATTCCGCGTTAGCTTGCGCCACCGTTACGCCCGGTCGCAGCTTGAGAGACGTCGCCATATACGTGTTGGGATCCGACGTGACTTTCAGCGGCAGGTATAAATCCGCCTCACCCCATTTAAAACGCGGCGGCATCACCCCGACAATTTCGTAGGTTTTATGTACCAGTTGAATCTTGCGACCCACAACGTTGGGATCGCCCAGAAAATAGCTTTGCCAGAACTTATAAGGAAGGACCACCACCTGCTGGGCGTCCTGGCCCGGGGGCGCGTCCGAGGGGATTAGCCAGCGACCCATCATCGCCGGGGTGCCCCAATGGCTGGGTGATTCGGGAGAAAGATAGTAGCCCGCGGCATCTTCCGGAACGTCGCCATCTGTGGTGGTCAGGTTCCATCCGTCCATGCCGACCACGCTCTCGAGCGACTTACATTGGCGAAGCTGTTCGAGCTGCGGGCCGTTCACTCCTGCAAATCGGTCGTGGCCAGCTTTGTCCCTCAGGCGTATCTCCATGAGGCGGTCCGAACCGGGATACGGAAACGGATCGATCAACACGGCATAAACCACGCTGAATACCGCGCTCGTCGCTCCGATGCCTAGCGCCAGCGACAAGATCGCCGTCAGCGCGAACCCCGGCCGTTTCCGCAGTTCGCGCCATGCATATCGCAAGTCCGACCATAGCGATTCCATCGGTCCTCCGCATCCTTAGCAGCCAAATCTTTGTACGATTAGACCGCCAGGCTGATCTTGCTTGAGTGCTGCTTCTTAGACGTTTGAATGCCCCAGTCGGTCTCTTAACGGCCGCCGCATTCCCTAAAGATTCCTCCTTCGCTCGATGTCTCGTCGTTGGTTCTAGTTGCTGGCGGTTCCGAATGACTTATCCGGATTCAGCCCGCCAACGCATGCTCCCATTCCGCAACCACGCATTGCGTTATCATGCGGGCACTACCATTCGCTTGCACCATACTTACCCGGCAATATCATTTGCCATTACGGGGTAAAAATGCGACCATTCCGGCGCCGTAAGGATGGTTTGCGTGGAGCCCATGCCTACACTGCGAAAAACCCCTCGAGCTGCTGGTCCGCGTTTTGGCGGATTTCATTTTCTCTGTGTAGCGATCGCAGTGCTCCTTTGCCTGTTCTTCGCGTCGCAACTCCGCGCCGACACCATTTCCGGCACCGTCAAAGACCCCTCCGGCGCGGTCATCGTTGGCGCGCGCGTCGAAATCGCCGGCGGCACCCTCGCTCAACCTCTTGTCCTCACCTCGGATGACTCCGGCAAATTCACCGCGGCCAACCTGATCGCCGGAAAATATTCCATCCGCGTCGTCAAAGAGGGTTTCGACGATCTCGTCACCACTATCGACCTACATGGCACTGCCGAACTCCCGCTTAGCCTGACCATCACCGCGCAGCAGACCAGCGTCACCGTAAACGCTAAGAACACGGCTTTCGCGAATTCCGACACCGCCTACCGCCAACTTCGCGATATCGCACTGGGTGACAGCTTCAACGTTGAAAATTTCACGCTTCCCATCGACGTGGGAACCTTTAACTTAAAATCCGGAACCATCACCCTCCTGAACTTGGTGAACAAAGCCGAAACCGGCGCCATCTTTGTCGGCCAAGGGCACTTCACTCTTACGCCGCTTACGGCCATCGACCGCATCGAACTGCAACGCCGCGCCGGCGGTCCAACCGCCGAAGAGGACTTCACCGAAGTCGTCCTACGTTTCACTCCCGACCAGTTTCCGCAATTGGCCGCGGCCATGGGACCAAAAGTAGCTACCCCTGCCGAAGCCGCCACGGCTTTTCAGCATTGGCGCGAACGAGTCCGCTACCGCCACGAGATTCCTCAAGGCCTGACCCAGGCATTCCTCGAGAGCGAGGCCATCGACAACGTGGACGCCGACGTCCTCGCCGCCGTTTACAATCCGCAACACCCTTCCTTTTTCAACGCCTACATACACGGCACGCCGCACAAAGACCTGCGCTTTTTCTTGCGCATGCGTGTCGGCGCGCTGCAGCAAATCGATTCGCCCGAAGAAGTCGCGCTCATCAACTGCAACGGCGAAGGCATGGACGACGGCATCTGGTATTCCCAGCACTTGAAATCCGAGCTTCTCGGTCACACCGCCAGCTCTCAACAAGACCGCCGGCTCTTTGCCACCCACCGCTACAGTATCGAAACCGTGATCGCCAAGAATGGTCATCTGTTCAGCCGCGCCACCATTACCTTTGCGTCGCTGGTCCCGGGTGAGCGCGTGCTCAAATTCGTGCTGCTCCCCAATCTGCGCGTCGTGCGCGTCACCGGCGCGAACGGCCAGGACCTCCATTTCATTCAGGAAAGTAGAAAAGAAGACGGCTCTTTTTACGCAATTCTCGATCAAGCTCCCGCCGTCGGTAAGGAAGATTCTGTCACTGTTGATTATGGCGGCGACAAGGTGTTGACCAACGCCGGCAACGGTAGCTTCTACGTCCACGCGCGGGAATCCTGGTATCCCAACCTCAACGGGTTCGGCGAAAAGGCCCTGTACGACCTCGTTTTCAAAGCTCCGCCCTCGAACGTCTTGATTAGCGTCGGCAAACTCGACGACCAACACACCGAAGCTGGATATGCCGTCACCCACTGGACCACTCCCGTACCCATCGCCGTCGCCGGCTTCAACTACGGTGAGTACAAAAAAATCGATATCGCTGACACCATCACCCATTACCAGATCTCCGGCTACTACCTGGAAGACCTGCCCGACTCTTTGCAGAGGTATAAGAGCAGTGCGTTATCAGGTATGGCGCCGGGAGCGATGACCAAATATGCGCTCGAGCAAGCGCGCGCTCAAATGCAGGTGTGTACGCTCTATTTCGGCAGGTCCGCTTATGACAACGTCAACATCACTGAACAACCGAATTTTAATTTCGGGCAATCCTGGCCCAACTTGGTTTATCTACCCATTTCCGCATACATCGATTCCACGCAGCGCTGGGAGCTTTTCGGCCGCATCGACAATCAGTTCACCGGATTCGTCCACGAAGTCACGCCCCACGAGGTCGCGCACCAGTGGTTTGGCCACAGCATAGGCTGGGCTTCCTATCACGATCAGTGGCTCTCCGAAGGTTTTGCTGAGTTTGCCGCCGGCTTGTTTTTACAACAGGCCATGGGACCCAAGTGGCACAAAGACTACATCGAGTTCTGGGAACGCCTGCGCACCCGCATCCTCGACAAAAATAATTTCGGCGTTTCTCCTAATGATGCCGGCCCGCTCTGGCTCGGCATCCGCCTAATCTCTCCGCACTCCGAGCTAGCCTATCAAGGCGTCACCTATTCCAAAGGCGCCTACGTTCTCGCCATGCTGCGCTCCCTGATGCGCCAGGACAACGGTCCCGCCGGCGTCGACGCCGATCAGGCCTTCATCGACATGATGCACGATTTCACACAGAGCTATCGCGACATTCCCGCCTCCACCGAGTCCTTCGAAGCCATGGCTGACAAGCACATGCCCCAAGTGCTCGATCTGCAGAAAAATGGCCGTCTCGACTGGTTTTTTCGCGAGTGGGTCTATGGCACCCAGGTGCCGCGCTACGCCTTTAAATATGAGGTGCAGCCCGGCGAATCCGGCCACGTTAAAATTCACGCCGATATCACGCAAAGCGATGTGGACCAGAATTTCGCTATGTTCGTCCCGGTTTTCGCCGACTTCGGCAACGGCATGGTGCGTCTTGGTCAGGTCCCCATCATCGGCAATTCCACCCGCACCGTCGTCTTCGATTTAGAACGCCAGCCAAAAAAAGTCGCTCTCAACGCCTACAAAGAAATCTTGGAGCGCTGAACGGGCCATCGCACTCCGCTCCTCGCTGGCCAAAAAACAAGCCCGGCAACATCGCCAGGCTCGTTTCCTCACATTGCTTTCTCACTTATTGTTCGGAGCTCTGCAACACGCGTTGCATGCTCTGCCCGCTAAATTTCATCCCGGATTGCTGAACTGATCCTGATGCGCCGCATACTCCACTTCCACATCCGGCCGCCGCACTACATACAATCCGTCGGCCGTCAGCAGAAACGTCGTGCCGCTCTCGTCGTTGGTAACTTCCGCGCGAACTGTATTCACGTCCAGGACGCCCCTGATGCCCTGCAGATCGATTGCGAGCGCGTTCACCTTTTCCATCGGCTGGTAGCCTTTCGCCGATTTCGTCATCGCAGGCACCGCCATCATGCCTCCACTGTTTTCCTGGCGCACCACTTCGTCTCGCAATTTCAGCTCTTGTACCATCTGAATCGCCGGCGCCTTCACCTTGTGCAAGTCCAGCACCGCCTCTCGCTGACCATCCCGGAACCGCACCAGTTCGGCGTAATCGCCAACCGCTGATGCAAAATCAAACGCACCCTGCGCGTCGAGCTGCACCATGCCCTCTTGTTCAATGTCGCTCGGGTCGCTCACATCAAAGATCGCCAGTCGCGCGCCATGCTTCTGCTCCACGTACAGAAACGTTCTGCCGTCTCCGGTCTGGTGCAGCAGCATCGCTTCACCATTCTGCCGCGCCAATTCCGGCAAATCTGCGGGGCTCACCAAGAGAAGCTTGCTTCCGTCCTCACCCTTCACTACCTTCGGCTTGGGTTTGGCGTTCACGGCTGGCGCCGCGACGATTCCCATCCCCAGCACTACAGCCACTGCACAACGAACCGCTTTCGACAAATTACCATTTTTATTTTTCATGACACTTTCCTCCTCACTTTGTAGCCCGCGCTCGAGTTTCGTTTGGCCCGCCCTCTGTGCGCCGCGCGATGTCGTGTTGGCTCTCTGCGTATGTAGACCCTCTCTCTGTCCTTCTTATTCCCAACCTTCGCCACTTTTTTCTTGCGTCGCGAAGCTTGCTCCGATCACTCCGCTGGACCCGTGCCGGCCAGTGACGGACATCAGTCCCATTCGTGATAGATTTTGCGGAATGATCTCCCTCGCCGGACTGCAAACCCTCTATGACCAGAACCGGTTCCTGGAAGCGTTCCGCCAAAGTGCCGAGTACTGGAAACCTTCCACGCGATTGCATGACCTCTCTTCAGAGGAATTAATTCTTGGCGGAAGGCTGGCCATGCGCCTGGGAGGGCGACGACTGTCTCGCCGGCTGCTTCGAGCCGCTCTGACGCGAAATCCGTCGAATCCCAAGGTACGGTACTTCACGCAGTGGCTGCACCGCAGAGGGTGGGGGCTGTTCGACGAATTGCGGAGCTGGGAAGTGCATCCAGACCTGGAAGGGGCGGACGCGAACACGCAGGCGAGCTGGCTGGCATCGCAGGCGGTGGTTTGGGCGTCACTACGAGACTTTGCGCGGGCGCACGTATGCATCGAGCGCGCGAAGTCGCTGGCAACGAAGGAGAGCTGGGTTTTCAGCTGCGCGTCGGATGTGCTTGGACTGGAAGACCGGCGGGACGAGGCGCTGCAGTCCGCGGAGGTGTCCTGGGAGATGAATCCCGGGACACCGTACGCGGCGCGCAGTCTCGGCGAAAGCTTGGTGAATTTGCGGCGAATTCGCGAGGCCGCGAAACGATTGTCCGATGCCGCGGAAGGCTGCGAGTCGTTCGAGGTGGCGCAGATTGCTTGCTGGCATATGTGTGCGCTGTCAGAAACCGCGCAGGGCGAGGAGCGCGGCCGCGTCTTGGCGAGAGCGCACCAGCTTGCGGAGCAGGCCTCGCGTTTGGCCCCCTTGGCGGATCGCGAGACGCGCGTCTCACTGGCGCGCAGCCGCCTGGACATCGCGGAACTGCGAGACGATCACGCCGGAATGGAGCGTGGGGCCAACGAAGTTCGCTCTCCGTTTCATCGCAAAGTGCTCGACAATCTGCGCAAGAATCCCGATGGTCTCCGCATTCGTATGCCCTTCCGGCGTGCCATTCAAAAACATGAAGAGTGCTTGCCCACGAGTGTGGCCTCCGCGCTGGCGGCCATGGGAATGCCGATCGACGCAGAGGCCATGGCTGTGGAGATCACCTTTGGAGGAACGCCGGAATGGGCCGCGGCGGAATGGCTGGAAAAAAGGGGGCTGGAGGTCCGGTTTTTCGCGGTGACCGCGGACGTTGCAAGCCGGCTGATCAAGAATGGCATCGCCTTTGTCGTGACCCTGGAAGTGGATGCTAATGCGCACGCGGTGGCCGTGGTCGGATTGGACGAAGCCGCAGGGACACTGATCGTTCACGATCCCAGCATGCTGCGCACGGCAGAGTATTTACTGGAAAGCATTGGGAAAGACGAAACGCCGCTCGGCCCACGAGCCATGGCCATGGTGCCGCGCGATCAGGCAGCGCGGCTGGATGGGCTGTTGCCCAAGGATGATGCGGAGGCAGCCGCTGCCAAAATGGCCTACCAGCGAGCGATCCTGCTGAGCGGACCAGCGGCCGCGCGCGAGGTGGTTGCGAAGCTGGCGGAACGTCAGCCGAAACACCCGGTGGCCAGACTCCTACTCGCGATGCAGGCCGTGGAAGACGGAAAAGTGGGCGTGGCACTCATCGAATTTCAGAAGTTGCTGCAGCAGTTTCCCGGCTCGGCCATTGTCCGCGCCAGACTTCTAGCCTCTTGCCGGTCACTGGGAGATACCGCGCTCATGCGTAGAACGTTGGCCGGCGTGGTGGAGCGCGGAATTGTGCCGGGTGTTCAGTCGCAACAGAGTTGGTGGCATCCCCCGAGCGCGTATGTGAGTGAGTACGCGGATTTGTTGCGCGAGTCCGCGGCGACCAAAGAATACGCGCGCACACTCCTGTACGGTGTGCTTGCGCGGGAAGGCTCGTGCGCGCAGGCATGGCACACCCTCGGCGATCTCTTGTGGGACGAACGCGACTGCGATGGAGCCGTTCTAGCGTATCGCCTCGCCGCCGCTCTCGCCGCGAACAATGAGCACTACGCCCGCGCCTACTCCTACGCGCTCGGAAACCTAGGACGACAGCACGAGGGGCTGAAATGGCTGGAGCACCGCGTGCGCAGCTTCGGCGCGTCCTCGCGCGCCATTGCCACCTGGATTACCTGGATTAACGCGCTGGAAGATTGGGGACATCCGGAACGAGCGCTGACCGCAGCTGAAGAGTCGCTTACGAATCACGGAGGTTCCCCAGAGTTGCTTGGCTTCGTGGTGCCGTTTTTGGCCCGCATGGGCCGCTGGGAGGAAGCTGACCGCCTGTTGAGTAGGTTAAAAGACGCCGGCAACTCCGGGCGGTATCACGAGGCGGCCAGCGATTTCCATCGACGAAAGGGAGAACTAGAAAAAGGAGCGCGGCATGCCGAGGCTTGGGTGCGAGAATCGCCTCTTTCCATGGAGGCGCGACGGGAGCTACTGCGCCTCGTTGCCAAGAAAGATGGAACGGACGCTGCCACGGATTTGGCTGCGCGATGGTTCGCGGAACATCCTGGCCACGATGATCTGGAGCAGCTGTATAGCCAGTTTCTAACTCAGACATCCGCGCCGCTATGGAAAAAATATGTGGTGCTGCGCCGGCGCGTGAAACGAAATCCGGACGACGCCTGGGCGTGGCGCGAGATGGCCTTCAACTGCATCGCTGCATACGCGTCGAAAAATGAAAAGAACCGCGAAAAATTGCAACCGCGGCTTCCTGGCCTGATTGCGGAATGCGATCGAACGGCCCCGGAGGACGCCGCGACCATGCGCGTGCGCGCGCAATGGAGCGAGGTGCGCGGCCAATGGGGCGAAGCCGTTGCGCACTGGATGAGCTCCATCAAACGAGAGCCCCACAGCTTGTACAGCTATCGCCAGGTCTGGGAGTGCCTGTCAAGATCCAGCGCGGAAGAGCGACAAGGGAATTGGCAAAAGCTCTCGGACCTGCTGCTCAGCTTCCCGGGACGGCTGGACGCGGCGCGCGAAACCATCGTGCTGGTAGCGCAACGATTCGGTGTTGCCCACGCCGAGGAAGCGGTCTCCGCGTGGAACAGAAAAAGACCGCACGATCCGGAAGTAACCGAGGCCTATGCGGATCTCTTACTGGAACACGGTCATGGACGGACCGACGCGCAGCGCGCCCTGGATCTGTTGCTGCCCGCGGTAGCCAGGTTCCCGTATCACCTGGGGCTCAGGTTTTCCCTGGCGGATGCCCACAGGAAGCTCGGGCAATTCCAGGAAGCTGAGCAAACTTTGCAGGAGATCATCCGCCGCCACCCGGACAACTCTGCGGCGCAAATCCAACTGGCGCGCGTAGCCGAGCGCCACGGCAAGCCTGACGAAGCACTAAACACCTTGGCCATCGCGGCGAGCCGGGATCCGCAAAATATCGACCTCCTTGACGGACGCGCACGCATTTTGCTGAATGCGGGCAAGTATAAAGAAGCTCGGGCAGTCGTGGACGAAGCCATGCTCCGATTTCCTGCCAGCGTTACCTGGCGGGAGCGGGCCATCAGGCTCTACGCCGATTGCGGAGATAACGAAGCCGCAGTCCGCGTTGCGCGCGCAGGGATCGTCGTCTACCCGCGCGGCGCTTACCTATGGTTCCTCTTGGGAAGGACTCTCAACGAAAGGAGCGCATTCGCAGGCCAAGGTGAGGTGGAGTCCTGCCTGCGGCAAAGCTTGCAGCTGAATGGCGGACTGTTTGCGGCCGCAGACTGGCTGGCGATGCTCCTCGTCGAGCAGCGGCGATATACCGAAGCAGAGCAGGTGATGCAGGGAATAATGCAAAGGTTAAGCGATCCTTCGCCGGCGATGGGCCGTCTGGCGTGGATCCGGCGGGCGAAGGGAGATAAACAGGGAGCGCGCGCCGAGTTGGCCGCGGCGCTGCGAGAAATGCCCTGGTACGCCTGGGGATGGGCGGTGCTCATCGAGTGGCTGACAGTAGATCAGGCTTGGACAGAGGCGCGTAGTGTGCTCGGTGTGCTTCGCCCGGAACTAAGCACCAACACACAATTTCGGCGGCAGCGCCTCATTCTGCTGGAGCAGGCCAGCCTTCCCGTGGCTGAACTGGATGCCGAATGGAACAGCTTGCTGCGCGACTTTCCGGAGGAGGTGCCGCTGCATTTGCATCGTTACGACTCTTTGCGCAATAGCAAACGCCTGGCGGAGGCCGCCAGCGTATTGGACGCGATCCGGCCGATCGATCCGGACAGCCCCTATGTTTTGGCGCGCTCCGCGGAGTTGTTCGCGAACGATGCCGGTAGAAAAGAGCAGGCCCTGGAGGCACTGCTGCAAATTATGTTTCGCGAAATAGAAGAATCCAGTTGGCCAGTCGACTACGCGTGGAAAGCGGTGCAAGGCGCGAAGCTCGAAGACACCGCGTACCAAAAGGCGCTTGAACGGCTGCGCCAGGGCTCACGGCCCACATTGGGCGCGCTGGCCGTCATGGCCGCATATCCCGTGCGGCGCTGGAACACCGCGAAACGTGCGCTGCAACCCTTTTGGCGCACCTGGTTCCCGGACCGCGGCGTGCGCGAAGTCGTCAGCTTGCAAAAAATGGTAGACGCCGCCACGTGGTCCAAGGAGCGCTATCGCGCAGCGCTCATGAAGCAGTTGAGCGACGTGGGCTATTCGCGCTTGGTGGCCAGCTATTGGAAGCGCAACAGAGCCGCGGTCGAGGGCGACATCGAGGCCTGGGCGGAGACCGCCCGTGCCCTCTCGGTACTCCAGCGCAGACGCGAGGTCCGCGTCCTGTTGGAGAACTGGCGCGAGCGTGACGGCGTAAAAATGTGGTCTGTAGCGAACTATGTAAACAGTTTGACGGGCCTGGGGAAAGCGCCGCTAAGAGAAGTGCGTTCCGCATGCCGCGACGCGCTGGCCGGGCTCCCGCACGATCACTGCGCAAAATATCTCGTGCACCGGCAAACCGAGGCGTGCGCGTTGCTCGGCGACGAAAAGGGCGTCTTGGAAACTTGGCAGGCCTATCGCAACTATTTTGATGGCAAGCTGGAGAAAGCCGAGTGGTTCGATACCCGTCGAAAATATTTGCTGGGGGATCTGCTCGTATTGGGCCGCTCGCTCGAAGCGAACGATCGCAAGATGTACAACAAGCTGCTGCGGACCTTGCGCTGGAAAAGGATTACAGGCCAGCTGGAGCTGAAGAACACCGGTGGAAAAGTAGCGAGCCTGCGCTGGTGGTGGATAATCTGGGTGTTATTCATCCTACTGAGGGCGCTCTTTCAGACCCCTTAGCAAGCAATCCGTAGGGGCACGGCATGCCGTGCCCGCCCAGCCCAGTCCAAACCGACCCCGCAAGGCCTCCGGCGGAAGCCCATGCGCAAACCCGATTTTGTCGCATTCCCAGCGATTTTTCCAAAATGGGGCTTGACAGTCTAGCCACTACTCTGTATGATTAACGTCGTAGAGAAGTGCGCCTGCCAACTACCGCTTTCCCAGCTCAACCTTCCGGAAACCGGCGCGCTCGGGGGTAACTACCTGTGCAACAAAAATCATCCATAAACCCAGCAGAATGAACACTTATGAAAGGTTGTGAAAACACAGCTACTTAAAGTCCCTGTGTTTTCACAACCTTTCGCGATTCCGCCGTCCCCACTGCCATCTGGATACGGCCTCCCAAGGCGCCCCTTGCAAAGGCTACGCGTACCGCAGCGGCCGGATTGCCCTGCTCTTCCAGAAGTACGCCAGGATAATCACGCTGGCGATCGCCGCATACGCGCACCATAGCGAAGTGAACGCATACCTCTTGAACGCCATCACCACCAGCAGGATCACCAGATTCGCCGCGCCGAAGCTCACCATCGCCCGGACCTTGGAGAAAAACAGCGAACCGCACGTGGCAATCACATACAAAACCGCCACCGCCGTATTGTTTGTCGCTTGATTGATGTACACGATGCTGTTTCCCTTGACGTACAGTTCCAATGGATACGCCGTCAGCGCCCACAATATATACAGCGCCGTGCCTCCGCCGAGCACCAGGAACGGCACCATGCGTTTGCGGCTCTTGCCATCAGGCTCAAACAGCAACACGCTCAGCGGCAGCAGGAACGGCAGAAGTCCTTGCGCATACAGCATGAACGCCGCGCCCATGTTGTGCGCCACCGTCGGCGAGAGAACGCCATCCAAGCCCAGCCATACAAATCCTTCGATGAATTGGTGCACGGCGAACAGGATGGGCAGCGACGCGAATAGCAGTTCACGCCGGTGCTTCACCTTGGTCAAGGTAACCACGCCCACGGCGCCCAGTGCGGTACTGCCAACAAAATTTGCTGCTGCGGAAAAACACATGGCTGCTCGTCTCCCGGGCAGGATTATACCCATCATCATGCAACGCAAATTATTTTCTTCCGCTCGGCGCGATTCGGATTGCCGGGTACTGCGCTAGTTCGGAATGATAAGTGACATTCCAAACCTCGCTCGCTGCGTGTAAACTTGAAAGGTTTGTCACGAGTCTTGCGGAGGGTATGTTTCATGCGTGTTCGCGTTCGTCTGCTCGCAGTTGCAGTCTTAGCCGTTTCGGCGTTGCTCGGCGTTGCCGCCCGTGCCCAAAATGCCGTCGTCGATATTCCCTACACCAAATTCACTCTGGACAATGGCCTCACCCTCATCGTCCACGAGGATCACAAAGCTCCTATCGTCGCCGTCAACGTCTGGTATCACGTCGGATCGGGCAATGAAACTCCCGGCAAAACCGGCTTCGCCCACCTCTTCGAGCACCTCATGTTCGGCGGCAGCGAACACGCCAAGGGCAGCTATATCGAGGCCATGGAAAAAGTCGGCGCCACCGACCTCAACGGCACCACCAACACCGACCGCACCAACTATTTCGAGGACGTCCCCAACTCCGCGCTGGACTACGCCCTCTTCTTGGAATCCGATCGCATGGGCAGTCTGCTCGGCTCGCTGGACCAGAAAACCCTCGATCTCCAGCGCGGCGTGGTGCAGAACGAAAAACGCCAAGGTGAGAATCAGCCCTACGGCGTCACGCGTCAACTGCTTACCAAAAACACTTATCCCGCCGGCCACCCATATTCCTGGACCACCATCGGCGACATGGCCGATCTCGACGCCGCTTCCATGAAAGATGTGCAGGCGTGGTTCAAAACCTACTATGGCCCCTCCAACGTGGTCATCGTCGTCGCCGGCGATGTCGATACCAAAGTCGCCGAAGAAAAAGTGGAAAAATATTTCGGCAATATTCCCGCCGGACCTCCCGTCGCTCACCAGACTGTGTGGATCGCCAAGCGCACCGGAACGCATCGTGAAGTCGTCCAAGACCGCGTCCCGCAAGCCCGCATCTACAAAGTCTGGAACATTCCGGAATTCGGCAGCGCCGACGGCGACTATCTCGATATGGTCAGCGACATCCTGGCCAACGGGAAAACTTCCCGCCTCTACAAGCGCCTCGTCTACGACGATCAAATCGCCACCAACACCGTGGCCTTCGCCGACACCAACGAAATCGCCGGACAATTTCAAATTCAGGTCACCGCGCGTCCCGGCCAGGATCTCGACAAAATCGAAAAAGAAATGGACGAGGAACTGGCCCGATTTCTCGCGGACGGTCCCACGCCCGAAGAACTTGCGCGCGTCAAAGTCCAGAATCAGGCGGCCTTCATTCGCGGCGCCGAACGGATCGGCGGCTTCGGCGGCAAGTCAGACATTCTCGCCCGGAACGAAGTTTTCCTCGGCAATGCCGGCGCTTACAAAATCACTCAACAACGCATTCAAGACGCTACCGCGGAAAACTTGCGCGAAGCCGCGCGCCGCTGGCTTAGCGATGGCGTGTACGTTCTTTCCGTCCAGCCTTTCCCCGAATACAAAACCGCGTCCACCGGCGTGGATCGCACCAAAATTCCTGATCCTGGCACTCCTCCCGAACTCAAGCTGCCCAAGCTGCAGCACTCCGCTCTTTCCAACGGCTTGAAAATCGTCCTGGCCGAACGCCACGACGTTCCGCTCGTCAATTTTTCGCTCATCACCGACGCTGGCTTTGCCGCCGATCAAACCGCCACGCCCGGCACAGCCAGCATGACCACTTCCCTCCTGACCGGCGGCACCGCAACCCTCAACGCCCTGCAGATCAGCGATCAACTCGAACTGCTCGGCGCCGAATTAACCGCCGCTTCCAACCTCGATTCCTCCTTCGTGAATCTCTCTGCGCTGAAATCGAAACTGGATCCGTCCCTCAGCCTTTTCGCCGATATCGTCCTGCATCCCTCGTTCCCAGAGGCCGACTTCAAGCGTCAGCAAAAGCTCCAGCTGGCCACCATCCAGCGCGAGGAAAATTCTCCCGCCACCGCGCCGCTGCGCGTCTTGCCGGCATTGCTCTACGGCGCGGGTCACGCCTACGGCAATTCCTTCACCGGCTCCGGCACTACCGCCAGCGTGGAAAAACTCACCCGCGAAGATCTCGTGAAATTCCACAGCGTATGGTTCCGTCCCAATAATTCCACGCTGGTCATCGTCGGAGACACCACGCTTGCCGAAATCAAACCCGAGCTCGAGAAACTTTTTGCCGCCTGGAAGCCCGCCGATGTTCCCAAGAAAAATATCGGCACCGTTTCCCTGCCCGCCAAATCCGTCGTCTACATCATGGACAAACCCGGCGCGCAGCAATCTGTGATTTACGCCGCCACCATTGCGCCGCCACTATCCAATGCGCAAGAAGTCGCCATTATCGCCATGAACGATGAACTTGGCGGCCAGTTCGGTTCCCGCCTCAACATGAATCTCCGCGAGGACAAACACTGGAGCTACGGGTCATTCACCAGGCTCACCAAGGCTCGTGCGCAGCGCCCCTTCCGCATCATCGCCCCGGTGCAGACCGACAAAACCAAGGAATCTTTGGTTGAAGTGAACAAGGAAATTCGCGCCATCCTGAATGACAAACCTGTCGGCGCGGAAGAACTCGCAAAAACCCAGGCCCAGGAAACTCTCGAGCTTCCCGGCTCGCGCGAAACCCTCGACGGCCTCGAAACTTCCATCGACGATCAAGTGCAGTACGGCCTGCCCGACGACTACTGGCAAACCTACAGCGGTAAAGTCCGTGCCCTCACCGTCGCCGACATCGCCGCTGCCGCCAAAACCGTCGTCCATCCCGACAACATTATCTGGATCGTCGTCGGCGACCGCGCCAAAATCGAACCCGGCATCCGCGAATTAAACCTCGGCGAGGTCCACATCATCAGTCCCGACGGCAAGATCACTCAGTAGCAAGCCTTTGTAGGGGCGCAGCATGCTGCGCCCCAGCTTGCCCAGACGTCCACAATTAACTCCGGCATCGTTTATTTGTATTTCCGCGCTGATTTTTATTTCGCTTCACGCGTCACATTTCGTTTTATTTCCGCGGATGATTTAGGATTCGCTTCCCACGACGCGAATAGTTTTGGCTCGCTGTCACATTTCGTTTTATTTTAGAGAGCGCACCTCAATTTCCGTGCGCTTCCACCGGAGCCGCAGCTTCCCGCACCGGAACAATCGTCACGCTAGTCAATATCTCCGCCAGCCGATCGAACACCTCGTCCTTGTCAACGTGGCTCGCTCCCGGCTTGTCCGTCGCGGCGCCGGTGCTGACGCGCAACGCAAACTCATAACAAGCTTCGTTCTCATACACATGATAAAACTTTTCCGACGTCGCACTCGCCCCGTCCGCCACATCGCCCGCATCCACTTCCGCCGCCGCATAGTCAATCGTGCCCACCGTCTCCGCCGAAGCCGTCAGCGCCACATCGTCACCAGTGTCAAAACTCGCGCGCCGGAATTTTCCGCAGGCCTGCTCAGAAATCTGCGAGTTCACCCGCGCCGTCAACGCCGCGGACTTAAAATCGGTTCCTTTATACGCGCGCTCCGGAATAATCACCGTCGCCAGCGCCACTCCACCCGTCCCCGCAAACGCCGACTCCGTCGCCGCATGCCCGTACAAATCCAAATTTGCGTTAGCTCCCTTGCGCAGCACATACGCTCGCGGATACTGCCACGCCACGCCGTATTTGTGGCTCGCATAAACCGCCGGCACCAACTCTTTCGCATCTTCCATCCGCGACGCGGAAATCTGCCGCGCCACCGGAGCACGCGCCTCAGTTTTTCCCAGCTCCGCCACTTTCGCCGACGCTCGCAGGAATTCCGCTTGGCGCGCATGGGACGGCCGCCCAAACTGGCTCACCACAATCGCAACAATAAATAGCCCCGTCCAAATCGCAATAATGTGCGCGCGATCCGTCCCCGCGCCGTCTTGCGATTCCACGCCGTGAAAGATCCCCTCGGCGCCCTGCTTGCTTTCCGTTTTAGAAGATTCCTTACGATTCGTGTTGTCCGGCTCTGCGGTAGGTAGTGACATGGTGGTCTCCTCGCGACACACACCTACTATCGCAACCCACCGGCCATCCACAAATGAGTGATTTTAAATGAGTTAGTTGGAAGCCAGCGGTCCAAGACCGCGGCCAGCCACACACACCGTGCTTCGCCTTCCGCACCTTACGGCAGCACCAGCGCAGCACTCGCGTCTAGCCGCTGCGCCCGTCCGCCGCGAACTACGCCTGCAGTTGCGGACGCGGCTCCGCAACATCCGCATACAGCCCCTCGATCACCTCGCGATACTTCTGCTCCACCACGCGCCGCTTCAACTTCAGCGTGAACGTCAGACTTCCATCGTCAAACGTAAAATCATCCGGCAGCAGCGCAAACCGTTTGATGCTTTCGTATTGCGCCAGGTGCGACGTCAGCCGTTGCACCTCCGCGGAGATCAACGCCTTCACAAAAGGATGCGCCGCCATCTCCTCGCTCGAAGCAAAACGCAAATTCTCTGCCGCGGCTTTTGGCGCGATCGTCGTCCCATTCGGCACAATCAGCGCCACCACAAATTTCCGTTTATCCCCAATCACCATCGCGTTCAAAATAAACGGACTGGTCTTCAGCGCATTCTCAATCGGCTGCGGCGCCACAAACTTTCCGCCCGCGGTCTTCAGCAAGTCCTTCTTGCGGTCGGTGATGTAGAGATAGTTGTCCTTGTCGAGATTTCCAATGTCCCCGGTGTGAAACCACCCTTCGTCGTCGATCACTTCCCGCGTCGCGCCCGGATTCTGATAGTAGCCCTGCATCACGCACGGCCCTTTCGCCAGAATCTCTCCGTCTTCCGCAATGCGCAGCGTCACCCTGGGAATCGGCTTGCCGGAACTCCCCACACGATTGCGCGGATAGTTCGACGTCAACACCGGCGAAGTCTCCGTCAAACCATAACCCTGATAAATCGGCACGCCGATCGCCCAGAAAAATTCCGTCAACTCTTTCGCCAGCGGCGCGCCGCCAGAAAGCACCACGCGCAATCGCCCGCCCGTTCCCGCGCGGATCTTGGAAAAAACCAGCCGGTCCGCCAGCGCCCACTGCAGCTTCAGCCCTACGCCCACTTCCCTTTCACCGCAACGCCACAGCGCCGTTTGCCCGGCGACTTTCATGGCCCAATCGAATATCGCACGCTTCGCGCCGGTATTCTTGCTTCCCTGCTCCATCACGCGCACATAAATCTTTTCAAACACGCGCGGGACCGCCGCCATGACCGTAGGATGCAATTCCAGCAGTGCCTGCGAGACCAACTCCACCGCCGGCACGTACGCCACGCTGATCCCGCTGAATAAATAAACGTAATCCAGCATCCGTCCATACACGTGCGCCAGCGGCAAAAAGGAAATCGCCAGATCCGTCTCCGGCGTCAGGCTCAGGTCCACTACGCTATCCGAAACGTTGGAGCAAAAATTCGTGTGCGTCAGCATCACGCCCTTCGGCTCGCCGGTCGTCCCGGACGTATAAATAATCGACGCCACTTGCCCCGGCAGCACCTGCGACGCCCCCATGCGATAAGACGAAATCACTGCGTCTCCGGACCCAGCAATCAGCGTTTCGTAACGCAACACCTCTGACGGCAGCGCGGCGCCGCCATCCGCCACCACCACATGTTCCAACTCCGGCAACTGTTCGCGAATCGCCAGCAACCGCACCAACTGCTCGGCTCCGGCCACGAACGCCACGCGCGCCCCGCAATGGTTGAAAATGTACGTCATGCGTTCCGCGGACTCGTGAAAATACACCGGCACGCTGACCGCCCCGATTCCCGTAATCGCGAAATCCGCGGTGTGCCACTCCGGACAGTTCGCCGCGAAAATCACCACGCGGTCCCCGGCCTTCACGCCCAATTCCCCAAACGCAAAAGACAGTCCCGCCACTCGCCGCAACAATTCCTGCGACGAAATCACCTCCCACCGCGCATTGCCATGCGCGTCAGGACCGCGAAACATCTGCGCGCGCGGGTTCCCGTGTGCATCCACGGCCTGGAGCAAGCGCGAAGGAAGGGTGCCGTAATTCATTGGATTTTCTGACTGTACCGCAGCGCCATAGCCAGCGCAAATGCGCTGCGCCGCGCCCCTTGCTAGCACGACGAAACATTTGAATTGCGTTCGGCGTATCTTCCGTAAACCCATTCACACTGGCCCCTTGCTACAAGGAGGTAACTTGCGTTCCACAAACCCAGGTAGGTCTGCAGGTTTGCTCTCGGTAGATAACATTCAGACGGCACTACGAAAAAAGGCTGTGCGCTGCTGCGGACGAGTGGTTGAGTTCAAGGATCACTCGCCTTTCTCGGACCGGCTTCTAGATTTGCCCGGTAACGGCGACGATGCGTACATTCACAACTTCCACGAACCCATCGGGCGGTCTGCGGTCTATTTTCCCGATGCTGACCCGCTGCCGTATCTCTGTGAGTTTCAATTACACATGATTCCGATATCACGGAGCGAGACGCGCGTTGTTGTTATACCCCGCAAACCTGAGGTAATTGACGGACAATCGTGGTGGGGACCGCACATGTCTCCAGCAAATATTTACAGAGACGTTTTGCCCACTACCGTCGAAGAGTACAAGATCCTTCTTGAACTGGGGACGGCCCTAGGCGCAGACAATATGCCGCCGCTTCAATTGCCGACCGCTGCTGGAGGCTCCTGAACAATTCGGTGCTGGATGCCCCCGGTGCACGGCTCCAACAAGAAGCGCACGCGTGAAGGACAGCCGAAGACGCCCCAACTCGGTCGAGCCAGGGCAATCTCTCAGCTAGCCAGCCGCTTGCACACCGCCGTCAACCCCAGTAGCGTCGCCAGTGGCACGGACAGTAGCGCCAAATTCGATGGCTCAGGAGCCGTCGGGGGCGGGGTCGTGCCGCCACCACCCGAAGTCCCACCCGGGCTGAACTCCACCGTGAAATCGCTTGCGTAAGCGAACGAAGGATCAATCTCGACCTCTGGATCAGCGGAGGCGGACCAAATCCCGCTGCCAACACCCGAACCGCCACCGGCATTGACTTCGATGTCGTATATCGTTCCGGCCGACGCATTGTAATTTATGGTGCCGGAGTTCGATGCGGATGGTGAGCCACAAGGTCCGGTCGACGAAGAACAAGCGTCGATGGAGCCCCCGGGTGTCTCGAAAGAAGCAGAAGCGTCCGCTTGTATGCCAGACGCGGTGGTGGTGACGGTTCCTGAGAAGATGAGCGGGACCTGGCTCACCGGCACAGGTGTGCTACCCGTCTGCACCGCTTCCACGTAGTAGATCACCACGGCGTGCGCGCTTGAAACTGCCGTGTTCAATCCCCCATCGGTCGACCCACTTGCAGAGACCGATGCATCCCCGAGGCCGTAGGCGCCCGTCGGGGTGCTCACTTGGGTGCCACCTTCGAACACTATGTTTGTCGTGGTACCAGTAATGGTTCCACCGGTAGAGAGTGATGTAGCGCCCGTGGCCTCGAGCGTGAAAATGGCCGCCGGGATGCCATCCGCATAGGAGGCGGATGGTAGCGCCAACGCGGCGCCCGCAGCCAATAAGATCAACAAATCCCGGCTCCGCGACGCGCGTCTCTTTGGGATTTGAGTTACGCTTTGTGCCTTGTTTTCAACTGACATTTTTTGTTCTCCAGCGAACAGGTATCGCGCGGGTCGTGGCCTCGCGTCTCTGCGCTGATATCTGACAGAGCCCAGGGCTTCGGTCAATAGACGAAAGATGGAAAATAGATGTAAAAAGCTGAGTGTCTAACCATCTGATAAGAGCCAACTTGGTGCCGAATCGTTTCGCGGTGTCGATCCTAGACTTTCGAGGACTGATCTGGCAGCCTGCGTGGCGACCAAGTATCCTATTGCCCTGCCATCCGGGAGAGTGTCATGAAGATTGTTCCGGTGATCAAGTCTGGCAATTTAGAAAGATCCCTGCAGTTTTACACGAGAATTCTCGACTTCGAGCGCAAGTGGCCCGGACAGGAAGCTCGCGAGATGGCCAACGGAGTCGTTGACCTAATTCGCGACGGAGCCGAGCTACAGCTATCGCGGCATGCGGGAGACGGTGTCTTCGGTTCGGTTAACCGCGTGTTCGTGGACGACGTTGACGAGCGCTATGCGACCTTTCGCACGCGGGGGCTGGACACGACATTGCGTCCAGAGTCTCCGATCCACACTGCGCCGGTGGATCAGACTTGGGGACTGCGCGAATTTGCCGTGACCGATCCGGACCGCAACACTCTGTGCTTCTGCATGCCAATAAAATAAGGTAGCGAGATGGCCCAACTGACTGTCTGGAGCGATAGGACTTTTGCGATACCCAACAACGGTAGGTACACCTAGCCGTTTTCGACGCGCGCCTTTATATCCGAGTACGCCGTGTCGATGAGCCTGCTTAGCGCTGCGGCGTTTATCGCCGTTCCCGGCCTCAGCTTCACATGACGCATAAACTTGCCCGTGCCTTGCAGCAGGCGAGCCGGATCCGGCAGTGCCGCGCCGTGAAAAAAGCCCACGTTTACGTGCGAGGTGAATACATTCACATAGCCGAACGGCGCGTCTCCCAAACACGCAACCGGATAGCCGTCATGCAAAAGCTCCCGTACTTCGTCCCCGCACTGCGCACCACCTCAAACCACTGCTGCGCGATGGCTCCCAATTCACCGGCATGCTCTTTCATCCACGCGTCGATGGCGGGATCCCGCAGGGCAGCGCCGTTGAATCGCAGCAAGTCCGTTCTCATCGTCGTCGCGCCTCTCTGCCCATCGACCAAGGTATTGCGGCGCGGTTGTCGCCGCTCAGACCAGTTTGATCGTCACCTCTACGTTGCCGCGAATCGCTTTGGAATACGTGCAAATCTGCTCTGCGGCGTCCACCACCTGTTGAGCTACGCTGCGCTCCAGTCCCGGCACACTGATGTTGAGCCGCGCTTGCAGAGTGTAATCTTCGCCGGTCTTACACAGATCCACTTCGGCGTCGAGAGATGTTTCCTCGGGAAGCCGGACCTTCAACTTGCGCGCTGCGATTTTCATCGACTCTTCGAAGCAGCCGGACCAGCCCACCGCAAACAGCTGTTCCGGATTGGTGCCGGTGCCCGCGGAGCCGGGGATCGAGAGCTTCACCTCCAGCCGCCCATCCGAACTTCGGCCCACACCATGTTCACGGCCTCCAACGGTGTGCGTCTTCGCGGTGTACAAAACTTGCTTCTCTTGGGACATACTTGGTGATGTGCTCATTCTTTCCTCCTTGAAGCAACCTTGACGATTCACATCAGTTCGCTCTTCTGATGCATGGCACCGGCCACTGGATGCAGATTTTCGGCGATGCCTAGGCTTTCGCTATTCGGCGCCGACCTTCCCACTTGGCGGCTGGTCTCGTCCGGAGTTGCAAAAGCTTTTCGCAGCAGCGCTCGGTTAGTTGTGCGGGTTCAGCAGGCCGGCGCACTACCTCTGTGGGCGCACCGTGAGCTCCAAGAGCTTTTTCGGAGGTTCGGGACCAATTGTTATTTCCGCGATTTCCGTCCATTCACCGTTCTCGCTTATTCGCAACACGGATTTGGTCCTGATATCTCCCAAGATAAAGCCCCAAGTCATGCCCTTGCCCTCTTCGAGTAGTTTTACTTGGGTTTCGAGAAAACGACCATCGTTGAATGCCCTCATGCGATACGTCGCGCTTTCGTCGTCGTAGGAAATAATCCCGAAGGCCTGTAGAACGGGTTGGC
Organism: uncultured Acidobacteriota bacterium; assembly: GCA_963838265.1. GTDB lineage: Bacteria > Acidobacteriota > Terriglobia > Acidiferrales > UBA7541 > Acidiferrum. Next base: position 78,869 of record CAWIQN010000007.1, on the reverse strand, counting down.
CGCCGAATTTTGTCCGGCCGACTCCCTCGATCACCAGGATCAACCCGTCAAGCTTGTACTGGGCATCCTCGGTCTGAAGCAATTCCACCGACTCAGCGCGATCGCGCAACAGGCGCGCCTCGCCGGTCCATTTTCCGACCAGAAAGCTGACCTGCTTCATTGCGGCGCGCTGCGCTTCGAGGTCCGGAACTCGGGGTAGCTGAACCATTTGAGAGCCAATAGTAGCATCGAGGGCAGAATTTCACTTCGGAAGCGCTGCTCGGCGGGCGGCCAGCAGACGAATGGCTTCCTTCAACCCGAGGCGGTCCCGCCGCATCCTATTATCAACGACAGGAGACACCGCATGAACCTGCCTGATGCACCGATTGCAAACGAAGGCTTCTTCGTCACGCACTTTCTCACCGTGAGGGATCAGGAAAAATCGAAGGACTTCTACGTCCGTGTCCTTGGCGGGAAAGTGATCAAGCGGGAGAATCCCTGTTACATCAAGCTGGCTAACAGCTGGATCATTCTCAATTCCGGCGGCGGCCCGACTCCCGACAAGCCAGAGGTCCTCCTCGAAACCCCTGTGGATCTCAACCGAGTGAATAGCTTCCTTAACCTGCGCGTCGCCGACATCTGGGCGTGCTACAAACAATGGCGCGACAAAGGAGCGTTCTTCCTTACCGAGCCGCTGGACAATCACGGCGCGGAATGGCGTTGCTATATGCGTGATCCCGACGGCTACCTCATTGAGGTCGGCCAATACACGCCAGCGGCGATCGACCGTTTCAAAAACTACGCCGGTTGAATTGCCAAGCAGCTTCACTCCGATCGCTGGATTTTGAACTGACACATTGGACTGACAGAAAGGTAGAATTCCTTTCCACGGTTGCTGTGGGGTCGAGGAACGAGAGGACTGAAAAATGCGTCTGTTCCGAGTGCTCATGATCGCGTGGCTGCTGATCACCATCGCTCCCCGCCCTGCTGCCGCGGCCGTGGGTGCCAAATCTTTGCGGGGATTGTTCTCCGCAGACGAGTGCGAGGTGGTGCCCGAATTGCTAGGAGCGTGGACCGGAGCCGGCGTGACGTACTCGGTGCAGCAGGGGGATCACAAAAATTACTGGATGATTGATCGCGAAGCCGACGCGAAGACGGGAAACAAACTAGTCCTCGATATATGTGCGGCGCATATCGGCGGCCAGCTTTTTTACGACGCAACCTTCCAGATACTGAGCGCGAGTGGCGAGCCCACCCTTCCACCCGATTTTGTCGTGGGCAGTGGCATCTTTGCCGTCGACGTTCTTTCCGGATTCTGGGCGCCGATGCACATTATCGGAAAGCTGGAGATTGAGAAAAATGCGTTGCACTTTCGCAATATAGATGACGAATGGCTGCAAGGCGCGTTGAAATCTGGAGTCATCAAGGTGACGAGCGCGCAGGATAATTCCGGTGAATATCTCCTCACCGCAAGCAGCAAAGAACTGAAGGCATTTGTGGTGTCGATTTCCAGCATTCCCAAAGCATTTTCCAAGCAACAAAACCTGACACGTGGACCCGAGCCGACACCCAATGCAACGCCTTAGTTCACTCTTCCGGTAAGCGCGTTTGGAATCATTTCAATCTCTCCCAGATCAACGTGCGCACGGTCTTCTTGCCGGTGGCCGGGTCGTTCGAGGGTGGAGTAGTCAGCGTAAGGCGGTCGCCATCCAACTTGTAAGTTCGTAGCAGGGATTCACCGGTACGCGACTGGTCCCACGATACGTCCACGTGGTGGGTAACAGTCTTGGCTTCGCTGTCGATCGTATACGTTCCGGAATACGCGAGCATGCTCCGGATCAGGGCCGCTGCTTCCTCTGGCGTAGCGACAGAACCCTCAGGTTTCTTGCGGTCACTTCCAACAATGAGCACGATCATGCGCCCGTTATGGCCGTAGTTGATATAACCGGAAGGGTGAACTCCCATCACGTCAGACTTAGCGCCGGATGGCATCTCCTCGCGGACATAGGAGACCAGCTTCCATGTCCCCAGGACTTGTTGTTGGATGGAGTTTGCTTGGTACGTCTGGGCCGACGCTCGCCAAGGAACAGCAACAGCCGCCAGAACAATAAACAGAACAGCTCGCTTCATTGCAATATCTCCTCTCCAAGTATCTGGTCATCGCGCCAAATCTTACCCCACTATGCAAAATGGCGCGTTAACCAAGACTTGAGCACTTAATTTGTGACTTTCAGGATTGTTTCCGTGTTGCCGACCATCCACCAAGCAAAATCTGCTCAATAATCGCAATAGAGATTTTGCGACAGTTGGACGGCCACCGCCGTCATGCATCATCTGGCTTCGGCAACGGTCCGAGTTCTTCTGGGTGTTGGGAAACGTAAGCAAACAACAAGTTCGTGAGATTCTCAGGATACGAGTTCCGCTCCGTGGTCTAGGGTCTTAAATGGGAACACCATCAAGTAACCTAAGTTCCGAACCAGCGACGATTCCGCCAGAAGTAGGGGACCAGAATCGCCGGCGAAGCAAACGAGCTCAGGTTGATGAGCAACTCTAAAATCATGCCTGCGTCGAGGGACTCGTACTTGCCATGTTCCAGATTGTAGAGCGTGTCCATGCAGCCGAGGTAGACCGAGGCGCCGCTCGCCACTAACGCCCACAAGACGGCCTGCGGGCGGCGGCGCGCGCAATTGATCGCACACCAGGCCGATGCGAACGCCAGCCATGCGTCAGCCACAGGGAACGCGCGCTCAAAATCCAGGTAGGCGGTATCGCTGCTCGTCTGCACGACACCCGTTGCAAAGAACAGGATCCAGTAAATAGCGCTCCATGCGACGGTCAGCCAGAGCCACGCGATCACTACTGTCAGTCCGGCGGGCGCCTTTTCCCCTGTGCTTGCCAAGAATTCCTATCCGTCGAAAAGTCTGCAATAAGGCGTTGAGAGCGTCGCACCTTTTGTTAGGTGTGTATACGCTGTTGGAGTATCACCTTCACAATTTTTCCGACTTCTTTGCCGATTGCACGTCGCGTCTCCATTTTTACAGGTAGCATGTGCCTGCCGTCGCCCATGGCCATAAAGGAACTCTTGAAAGGATACCCATCAATCGTGCCGCTGACTTTGACCAAGCCACGCGTACCGAAAAACTTGACGGAGTTAGGCCAGACAACATAGGTCCATCCGCCTTTGTGGCTCTTTTGCAATTTGGCAGAAAACGATTTGTTCAACTTGTCGGCCATCGCTGAGGTTCCGCCCGAAGTATAGGTCACCCGCGGGAGATTTTGGTGGGATTTCACTTGTCTTGTAAGCGCGTTTAGCAGGCCATGGCGGTTCGCTGAGTCAGGTGTTCCAGCCCCCTACTTCGGCGGCGGTGCGGGCTGGTTTTCACTTGTCGGCGGCACGATTCCCTTGAGTCGCAAATAGGTCACCATGTTGCCATAGTGCTCGTCCGTGTGCGCCGTATTGATCGAGAACACCGTCAGCTTCGCTATGTTGAAGTTGAAGAGTTTCACCATCTCGCTGCCTTTTGCATCGGTCATGCTGTCGAATGCCTTGTTGCAGTACGCCACTCCGTCCTTCAGCGCCGCCACCAAGTCGGCCTTTGAAGTCTTCGTTTTTTCGATGTCCTTTACTGGGTTTGCTTCGCCTATAGCCTGCGAGCAGAAAGAGTACGACGCATCGGCCACATGGCCAACGAGCTGGCCAAACGTGCGAACCTCCGGAGTCGGTTTGAAGGAGTAGTTCTCTTCTGGCATCTTCTGCGCGGCACCAACCACCGCGCTGCTCACAAACGAGTAAAAGCCCTTTTCGCTCGCGGTAATCGGGTTCGCCGGCGGAGTGGACTGCGCCGCTGGCTTCTCTTGCCCGAGCAGCGCAACGGGAACCGCCATCAGTGCAGCAAATACAAAACTAAGTCTTTTGTTCATGGACACACCTTTCACGGAGTCATGCCACCTAGCGGGCCGCCAAGGAGCTTCCGCGCACCCGCAACCTTCTATACGCATCAAGTCTCAAATTGTTTCGGCAAGTCGGCGCTCGTTCCGCACCGAAGATGAGCGAACGAATTGTGCACCAGCCTCGCGGCGGCCCGGCCCGCTCCGGTCGCTTCAGTCGGCTAACTCCTATCCGTAGACTCGAATTTCGGCGGATCGTTTGGATTGGCCGTGGAAACCTCGGGCCACACCGTCCACTTTGCTGCTGTGGATGATAACGTAAGCACCCTGCTGGACTGGCAGTTTCCTTTGCCGGAAAATGCTCGACTGCCCTAGCATCAATCGGGCGCTACCCAGATAAGCGTTACAACGCCCTATTTCCTTCCATTTCCGTTTCCAGCTTGTACGCCTTTTCCGGCTTGTGACTGAAAGTGGTGCGTCTGTCACTTTTGACAGTGGAATCCTCTCTTCTCACCAGCTAGTCTCCCGTCGAACGGCGAATACTGCCTTGGGAGATCGCACGATGAAATTACATGCACGCAATATTCAAAGAATCATGCTTAAGTTGGCTCTAGCCTCCGCTGCACTTCTGTTGCTCTGTGGCCTTGCCGCCGCGCAAAGCACCCAAGTCAAAGGCGTGATCAACGGCCGCAGTGGCGCTACCATGTCGGTTCAGACGCAGGATGGCAATGTGACCGTCGTCCTCACGGACTCCACGAAAGTGCAAGAGCCTGAGGGAGTGTTTCGCAAGAAGAACGTCAGCATGGCCGCTCTTGTTCCGGGCCTGCAAGTAGATGTAAAAGGTTCCTACAATCCGCAAAATCAATTCGTTGCGGACACCGTCACCTTCAAAGGCTCTTCGCTCCAAACCGCGCAAGACATCCAGGCGGGCCTGACTCCCACGCAGCAGCAGTTGGACCAAACCGCGGCACAAGTTCAGGAGCAGCAACAGCTGCTGCAGCAACAGCAACAGCAACTTACTGCCGAGCAGCAGCAAAGCGCCGCGCATCAAGCAGAGATTGCAGCCAGCCAGGCCAAGATTGCGGCCAATCTGGCGGCCATCGCCGCAGCGAACAAACGCTTCGGTGAGCTCGGTGAGTACAACATTCTGGGAGAGGTGACCGTCCTCTTCGGCAACGGCGAAGTGAACGTCGAACAGCAATATAAACCCCAACTTTTGGCGTTAGCCAAGCAGGCTACGGGAATCACCGCCTACATTATTCAGGTCCAAGGATATGCGTCGAAGGTTGGCAGCGCGGCGTTCAACCAGAAGCTGAGCACCGAGCGCGCCCAGAACGTTACCAACTTCCTCTTGCAGCAGGGGCAGATTCCGCTGACCAATATGCTGTCCCCCGGCGCCATGGGCACCAGCCAGCAGGTCGCGCCGGACAACACCGTCGAAGGACAGGCGGAGAACCGCCGGGTGGTGGTGCGTATCCTGCAAAACAAGGGCATCGCCGGCAAGTAAGCCCGCGGAACGCTTCCGCCAATATTTGTTCTCTGGCTCTCGAATAAATGGCGATCCCCTGTTCATTCTGACAGTTCCCTTCGCTGATTCGATGGCTCAAGAATGAAATCCCCGGGGATTGGTTTCAGACCGTCGCTAAGGAGAAAAAGCTATGCCGCAAAATAACAAATTAAATAATTCGTATCTAACGTGGACGCTCACGGGTTTTCTGGTATTGGCGTTGCTCGTGGTGGCCGCGCTTCCGGCGCTTTCCGCGCGGGGCACTAAGAACGAGACCATTGAAGCCACCGCCATGGGCCAAGGCTCGCAATTAGGTCAAGTGATCGGCGTTTCCATGGAAATCTACGAATTCTCGACACCTGCCGACAGGCAGGGGCTCGTTGATGCCTTCAATAAAGGGCAGAATCAGGGACTCGTCAATGCCCTCAGCAAGATGCGCGCCGTGGGTCACGTCTCCATCACCGGGACGCTGGGCTACGACGCCTCATTTATCCGCATGATCCCAACGCCGACGGGCCGCAAAATTCGTTTTGTCACCAACCGCCCGCTGCGCTTCGGAGAAGTCTGGGCCGACTCGCAATCGACCGCCTTCAATCTAACCGGCGGCGAGTTTGACCTGAACGATTCGGATAAGAGCAAGAGCACCGGCGTGTTGTATCCGGAGTGCCAGTTGGTGATCGACAAGCAGGGCCAACTGCAAATCGACCTCAATCAAAATGCCTGGAAGCTGGTAGACGTGCTCGATTGGGCGGGCACGGCAGGCGCCAACTAAACACACACACCCGCGCGCGTCCGCAAAGACGCTCCGCTCCGCACGTCGAACAAGGAATTGGATTTGCCGCTCGCGCTGTTCACGCTGCCGCGATGATTCCGGTAAACGCGTGAACCATCCACGCACCTGGCGCTCCCTCGCGGAGGAATCTGCGCACCGCACTGGTGTGCTTGCTCACCTGTTATTTCTAACAGTGGCCATGTGTGCGGCTTCAGTTTAGCTTGCACGTTGCGTAGCAGGTTGCCACACCGGAGGGGCCATGGAAATCACGCGAAGAGACTTGATCAAGGTATCGGCCGCGACGGCGGTTTTGGGCACCTTGAGTCGCGCGGCCAAGGCGTACGACGATCCGCTGCCTTCCTGGAACGACGGTGCCGCAAAGCAAGCGATTCTCGCTTTCGTCAAAGATACGACGGACAAATCCAGCTCCAAGTTCGTTGAACCAAAGGATCGCATTGCCACCTTTGATCAGGACGGCACGCTTTGGACGGAACACCCGCTCTACACCCAGGCTATGTTTGCGCTCGACCGTCTCGCCAAAATGGCGCCGCAGCATCCCGCCTGGAAAGAGACCGAACCGTTCAAATCGGTGCTCTCCGGTGATCGCGAGGCGATGGGCAAGTTCACCGAGAAGGATTGGGTGGAAATTGTTGGTGTAACGCATTCGGGAATGGGCACGGAAGAGTTTCAATCGCTGGTGCTCACGTGGATCGGCGTGGCCAAGGCTCCGCGTTTCGAGCGGCCCTACACCGATCTCGTCTACCAGCCAATGCTGGAAGTGATGAAGTATCTGCGCGAGAAGGAATACCGAACCTACATCGTTACCGGCGGCGGGCAGGAATTTGTGCGCGTGTACAGCGAGCAAGTGTATGGCGTTCCGCCGGAGCAAGTGGTAGGCTCCAGCATCGCGACCACGTATGTAAAAACGAATGGCAAGCCGGTGCTGATGCGAGAACCGAAACCGTTCTTTATCGATGACGGTCCCGGCAAGGCTATCGGCATCAATATGTTCATCGGCAAGCGGCCGTACGCGGCGTTTGGCAATTCCGGCGGCGATACTCAGATGCTGGAATGGACGCAAGCCGGCGATGGTGCGCGACTGATGATGCTCGTGCATCATGACGACGGCACGCGCGAGTACGCGTACGGACCGGCAGGAGGTTTGCCGGACACTAAGGTCGGCACTTTCCCCGAAGCGCTGATGGCCGAAGCCAACAAGAGCGGCTGGACGGTGATCAGCATGAAGAACGATTGGAAACGCATTTTCCCGTTCGATAAGTAAAGTACGCGGCCCGGGCCAGCACGCTGTTTCATAAAAATAATCTAACGCCAGGTTACCTAAGGAGGTAATCATGAACGAGCAGTTCCCTTCCAGGAATATGCCGCGAGAACTTGCACGCATCACCGCACCGCGCATCACTTCACCGCGTGTCACTACACGGCGGAGCGTTCGCGCTGTGCACGTGAAATGGTTTGCGCAATTCGTCAGTCTGAGCATCGTCGCAACTTTTCTGCTGTTCTTGGGCCTCACTTCCCGAGCGCAAGACTCGGCGCAAGAGCAAGCAAAAATAGCGAGCCAGGAATCCGGTTTTCTCGGCGACTATTATTCCAAACTGCAGCCCGACCCCAAAGGCTCTGACTTGGTGATCTACTGGAAGACGCCGGACATCTTGAAGGATTCCAACCAGTTCATCTTGGACCCAGTGATTGTTTATCTGCTTCCCGCGGCCCAGCAGCGCGGCATTGACCCGGTGCAGTTAGCGAAGTTGGCGCAATATTTCACTAACGCAGTGCGCGGCGAACTCACCAAGTCTGGAAAGTACCAGGTGGTGACCAAACCCGGCCCCGGGGTGATGGTATTGAAGCTCGCCATCACCAACGTGGAGCCGACGGGCGGCAAGGAAAATCTCGCCGTGAAAGGCGCTACCACCGCCGCAACCATGGCGGTAGCCCCGGGTGTCGGCCTTATCGTACCGACGCTGAGCGTGGGTAAGGTCTCCATCGAAGGCGAAATGGTTGATTCGGTTTCCGGCGACGTTGAAGTCGCATTCATGTCCAGCAAGAGCGGCCGCAGGTTTTTCGGCGGCCTCAAGTCCTACCAAAAATGGGCGGACATTGATGCGGCGTTTCGCGCCTGGGCCAACAACTTCCGCGAGCGTCTCGACAAGGCGCACGAATCCTAGCGCCGTGAATTTTCTCAAGTAGATCACCATAGCCGCCGCCTGGCGTTTACCCCGACCCCTCGGGAGGCGGCCGCCGTTGCCGTCGCGCGCGCGTGCGCGCAGTGCCGGGCGTCGACTCTAATTCGTGCTTGCGCTAGGGATCCCGACGTTCACAGTGTAACCAACCAGCGTCACCGTGCCGCCTAAGCCCCCGAAACCAAAAGTGATCGGATTCGGGTCGTTCGTTGTTAGCAGCACCGTGATCCCCGTCGTGGCATTATTGGCGTACATCGTTAAGTTCTCGCTGGCGACAAATTGCAATATCTTGTCCGACGTTAAGATCGGCAATGCGCTCATCGTAAATTCGTGATTCCACATCGCTTGTTCGGAGCCGATGCCCGTTTCCAGCTGCATCAGGATGTGCTTGTCAAAAGACGTGGATCCCTGAAACGTCAGCGTTTGGATTACCACGGACTGGCCCGGCTGCAAAGGAATCGTACAACTATTGGATGAACCGCTAGCCGGCGCCATCTGGCAATTTGCCGTCCAGGCGTTCCGAATCGGACTGTCCACGTCTTGCACCAATTCCGCCGTCACCGCTCGCACCACCCGAGGCGTCACGATGGCCACCGTCAAAACCAATAGAATCGCCGCCAACGCCACAGCGCCAGCTCCCCTAAACAACCGCTCTGAAAATCGCATGAGTTCTCCTTTTCGTCCTCAAGGTGGGACAGCTCGCTTCGGCCGGACACTACTCCCAAACGAACGCTGGAGTCCTCAGAGAAATCTCAGGAAAATCTCAGGATTTCTAAGCTCGCATACACGCTTAGATTTTGCGGCAGTCTCTTCGACGGGATAGCGCACAATCTTTCTTGCACCCTCCATCTATGACGGACATCCTATCTGACGCCAGTCCTGCAAAAAGGAAGCATTATGAAGCTCACAGGCAAGAGTCCACGCACATGACCGCCCCGATCACCTCGAACACGCTTAGTGTCAACGTATTTACCGCACCGGGAAAGGCTATGGTCGGCGAGCGGCCACGGCCCTTCGGCGAACCGCTCGGCTTTGACCCGATCACCTCGACTTTAATCTTCGGCGAGCACGACGCCGTGCTGGTAGACGCCATGATGACCGTGGCTGAGGCCGAGGCTCTCGCCGATTGGGTTGCTCTGCACAACCGCAACTTGGAGACCATCTATATAACGCACGCCCATTTCGACCACTTCTACGGTCTGGGCATTCTGCTCGACCGCTTCCCGGGCGCTCGGGCGATCGCCACTCCCAAGGCGCTGAACGCCATCCAAATGTATCTGACTCCTCCAGTACAGCAGCTAGCCCGCCGGTTGTTTCCTGGGCAAATACACACGAAGTTGGTTGCTCCTGAGCCGTATGAGCACGAGACGTTCACCCTCGAGGGCCACGAATTTCGCATCATCGACCAGGGCCACACCGATAGCGCCGATACCACGTCTCTACACGTTCCATCGCTCGGCCTGATCGTCGCTGGCGACGTGGTGTACAACCAATGCCGCATGTACGTCGGCGACACAACTCCCGAGAGCCGAAAGAATTGGATTGCGGCCCTAGACCCCTTAGCGGCGCTGAACCCGGCAATGGTTGTCGCCGGTCACAAGAAGCCTGGCGCGCCAGACTCTCCCTCGGCCATCCAGGACACCAAGCGTTACCTGCAGGACTTCGATCGCTTGCAGAAAACCTCCTCGTCAGACAAGGAGCTGTTCGATCAGATGACCGAGCTATACCCGCATTGGGTAGCCAGTCAGTCATGGTTAATGTTCGGATTCCCGAGCGGCTGATGTGAACGCTCGCTCGCGTACGATGGCGATCCGGAGAAGAACGAGAATGAGATTACGACATTGTAAGGGCTAGTATCCACTTGTCCGGTAACGCGACTTCCATGATAGGTCTTTGTCAAGAGGGCAACAGCTCTCCCGACGCGCTCCGGAGGAGCGTGGGTGTAAATTTTTTCGGTCTCTTCGCCGCGTGTGTTGGCCTCTCAGCCGTGGTCTCTTCTTCTTAGAAGAACCAGACTTCCATTTGCTGGCGCAACCTTCGCGGCTGCCCAGAAGATTGAGTTGGTGTTCTCCTGCCAGTCTCGAAACTAATCAATGGGAGCATCCAGAGCTTGCGCTCTTTCGCCCAGTCGCGTTAACGGCGAGACCTGGCAGGCCCCGCGCCGAAGAAATCCTCCTTTTGTTTCCGGCCGCGCTGCTACGCGGCGGTACGGTTTTCTCTTTCTACTGTAAGGAACTCTTTTTGACGGCGATCCACGGCAACCAAGTAGGCGACGAGCTTGCGCGCTACGGCGAGCGTGGCACGATTAGCATTGCCTCTCTGTTTCTCCTTGTCATGGAACATGGCTAAATCCGCGCTGTAGCGCGGCGCCATTTTCGCCGCCTCGATCAAGGTCGTCTGTAAATGTTTGTTGCGCTGTTTGGACAGCGGCGTGCGCTGCACGGTGCTGCCGGAACTCTTCTCTGCACCGCACAGCCCGCAGTAGCTGATCGCCTTCTTGATCGAAGAAAAGCGCTGCACGTCGCCCACTTCCAGCGCCCAGGTCAACGCGGTGATCGGCCCAACGGCGGGAATGGTCATCAACCGCTCCACACGATCCATCAGTAACGAATCACGCTCGAGCGACCGCACCAACGCACTCTCGGTTTTCTGCAAGCGCACTACCGTGTCGCGGCACAGTTGCAGCAGCGGCTTCAGTCCTTCATTGCTATCTGGGTTGGTTGCCAGCAATTCGCGGAAGTAGCCCGCCTGGTGCAACCGCTGCTTGCTGTAGTTCACACCAGCTTCCATCAGCAGCATGCTGATCTTATTCTTGGTTTGAACCATTTGCCTGACCAGTAAGTTGCGATAGCGCAGCGTACGCCGCCGCTCGCGTATGGCGGTGGAGGCCATGTAACACTCCGGTAGAAAATCGCAGCGCAGGCAGTCGCAAATCTTGTGGGCGTCGATGCGGTCGTTTTTCTTTTTCGCGGCCGCAATGGCCCGCAGCATCAGCGGGTGTGCCACTTTCAGGGCGGCCGCGTGCGGCTTGAGGTGATCGTAGATCCAGCCAGTGAACATGGTCGCTTCCATCGCCGCGCTCCACGGCTGTGGCAGCGTTTTCATCCAATGGTCTAGGTCAAGGCGTGTGGCGGCAAGCGATCCTTCGGCATAGACTTTGCCACTGCCGTCCTTCACGCAGTAACTGATCTTCCGCTTGTGAACATCCAGCCCGATGTAATACATAGGTTGCATGGGGGAGCCTCCTTGGTGTTTCTGAATCAGCCTCCGCTGAGTTCAGCTTTCTTTACACCAAGCGCTCCTCCTCGACCTATACATTCAAACTTACCGGGACTTAGCTCGCAACCCTGCGCTGAAATTTGTAAGGCTCATGCCAACTTTCCCTTGATATGCTTTCGCCTGACCTGAGGGCTTCGGGATCGCCCAGTCCCAGCCCAGCCAAAATCAGCAGCTCCAATGCGGGAGAACATTCATGATAAATCTATCGTCCACTTGCCTGGTCATTGCTGCGCTACTCGGACTGAGCATGCCGGTCTTAGCCCAGAACTCGCGCTACGATCAACTTGCAGACACCCCTTTCAAAGGCGGCTACCCAAGCCAGAGATCGGTTGCAGAGCTCAAGGATGAGTTGCTGTTCGAGCGAGGCGTGCAAGCGTATTTGTGGGCTTTGCCCGCACTGAACATGTACGGAATGAAGGAAGGCTCCGAGAAGATATTCGGCGCCGGTTACAACGTACTACCAATCTTCAAAGAGCGTTTGAACGCCAAGACGCTGGTTACAACTCCGAACTCCGATGTCATCTACGCCATGGGCTATGTTGACCTCAAAGTGGACGGACCTCTAGTCATCGAAGTCCCGCCGGGTTTGCAAGGCATTCTGGATGATTTCTTTCAGCGCCCAATCTGCTCTGAGACGCAGATCGAGGGGCGGACATGGTGCGGTGACGTCGGCCTCCCCGGCCCCGACAAGGGAAAGGGCGCCAAATATCTGCTGCTCGGCCCAGACTATAAGGGCGAAGTCCCCCCGGGATACCTTACCTTCCGTTCAAAAACATACGGCGTCTTTGTTTTCTGGCGCGGCTTTTTCAAAGATCCGAAGCAACTTGAAGGTCCGGTGAGCACGATGGAGCAGACCCGCATCTATCCATTGGGAAAAGAAGCCAGCGCCAAGGCGATGGTTTTTCCCGATGCATCCGCAAAGCCCGCGAATCTCTTGTACCCGACCGACGGGAGTGCTTTCGAGATGTTGTCGCGCTTTATCGATCATGAGTACGTCGATCCGGCAGACATGGAAATGCGCGGACTTCTAGCGTCCATCGGAATCGTGAAGGGCCAACCATTTGCGCCGGACCCGCATACGAAAGAGATGCTGGATAAGTCTGCTCGCGCGGCGGCGAAGATCGCGCACGGGGTGAGCTACGATCCGCCGTCATACATACCCAATGGACACTGGTACAAAGACCGGCGATGGGTCAACGTGTTTCCTGGCAACGCTACGTTTACCGCCGATACGTTTAACTACATAGATCTGCGAACCGGTTTTTTCACCTTCGCTTACTCGGCGAGCCCAGGCATGGCGGTAAACATGGTCAACGTAGGCGCCAAATATCCTGCGACCTACGTTGATGCGGACGGAGACTTCCTTATGGGAGAGAACGGCTACAAATTACATCTTCCCGCGGGAATTCCAGCCGCGCTGTTTTGGTCCGTTACTGGGTACGATGCCTGGACCGCCTCGGGTCTGGATAACGGTCAACCATTTCCGTCGCTGAACACAATGGACAAACCCGCGACCAATCCGGATGGCTCTACCGACATCTACTTCGGTCCGCAACTGCCAAGTGGAGCGAAGAATTGGATTCGGACGCTGCCGCAGAAAGGTTATTTTGTGATCATAAGAATATACGGACCGACGCAAGCATTTTTTGACCAAACCTGGCGACCCGACGATATCCAGAAGGTTCGCTAGCCGGCCGATCAGCAAAGACCTTCGCTAGCAAACACCTTGGCCAGCAAAAAACCATGGCGACCGACTCCGCGGTCATTTGACTCTGACGACCGCCGGAGGCGTCCACGTCCCATTGGTGATCCCTTCTTCGGGCCAGTAGGCGCGGATGTACAGCGCGATATTTTCTTTCGGAGCGGGAAGCCAGTTGGCGCGTTTGTCGCCTTCCGGTGCGGTGGACTGCACGTAAATCGTGACCGAACCGTCGGGTGCGGTAATCAACGTCTTGTTTTTTGTGCCCAACGAATATCGCTTCAAGTCATTCGCCGCAAAAAAATGATTCTTGTTGTATAGCGTGAGGGACCAGAATCCTTTTACTGGCGGCAGCGCTCCTTTGGCAAACGTTACGGTGTAGGCATGATTGCCGCTTAGCTGCGCACCCTTGTCATCGAAGTCTTGATAGAAGTATTTCGTCTCCCTCGGAACATTTACGAAGATGTTCGACTTTGCCACTGCCGCACGCGTGAAATAATCCGTACCGAATTGCGCGCCGTTGCTCTGCGTCGTCCAGTTATTCGGCAGCGGCAAGCCATAGTTATGAAACTGGAACAGCGGCGCGATCAGGTTCGCGTCCGCATCCATCGCCGCTTGTACCAACGCCGCGTGAAGCTTGGGATCGGATTTGGCGGCCTCCAAGACGCTCGAAATATTCTGGTAGATCGCCTCTTCGCCCGGGAGTGGCGGCACTTCTTTCATTACCTCGCCAAGTTCATCGAAGAACGGCGCTGGTTCCACCCATTTCACTTCTTCCTCGCCTTGCGCGGTGGACGGAAATTTGGGGACCGCGCCCCAATCTTTTGTTTGCTGTTGGCCAATAAACTTGCTGAGTGGATACATGAGAATGTGGGAAAGAATCGGTTGGAGGGCCTCGCGGTCCGCGGCCGTGTCGTCGAGGAACGCGCGTGGTATGGCTACTCCAAGATTGGTCTTCGAGCGAAACGTGGCGGTTATGCCTGCGGGAGCCGTACCTTTCCAGTCAGGTCCGACGAGCATATAAAATCCCGGCTTGGTGCCGTACATCTTCCCGATTTGCACGAAAGAATCGGTGCGTTGATCCACTACTTGATACACCCAGAAGCGGTCACCGAAGTCCGGGACCTGAATCACAACAGGCTCTCGGTCGAGAGAGAAAAGGCCAAATCCGTAAACGACATCCTGATTTGGACAGGCGACCAAGCGTTCCGCGGGTTCGATGTAGTCGCGCAGCATCGATAACTGATTCACGGGAGCGACGGGCACGATGCCGCCCATCAGTCCCGGCTCGGGGAGCTTTTCGAGTATTTGTCTACGGCTGTGCACGTTGACCATCGGCCAAGCCCAGAGATAGGCCGAACGTCCCACCTGGTTCACATACTCCTCAGTCAGTCGCCCGCCAGGAGGAGGGCCGGGCACAGTTGGGGGAGCGGGCGCTGCCGGTTGAGTTTGTTGGGCTGTTGGCGTTGAAACTTGCTCACCACATCCAGCGACAGCCGAAACCGCCGCGGCGAAAACGATTGTGCAGATGATTTGCCGATTCTTCATTTCAAGCTTCCCATGCATTCGTGTCTCGCAAGCCTTCACGAGGTACGAAGTCTAAGAATGACTACGTTCGAAGGTAGCATAACCCGAGAACTCGTCGTCAGTGCCCGATTAACGCTGGCGGGTGGCCCGGACGTCGGCCGAGAGCACGATTAAGGTGCCCGATCCTCGTTTTTTTGAGGGTGGATCTTTCGTTTGAATCCGCCGCAACCATTGGCACCGAACCCTGTCCTTCTACTAGTTCCAAAACGGAACTAGATCCCGAATTTCCATTCGAACGTACTACTCTCCTCATTCGAATCTAGTACTACATCATAATATCTCTTGACAAGCATCACAGCACATGCTAGCATGCCCCGTGAAGCTCGCACCAAAACGCCTCCCGGTGGCACAGACTTCAGTCTGTGCCTTTGTCGCCCACCCCGCAGATCTTCGCGCTCGCCCACCCAACCCCGCCTCCCGATCTCGCCTTGTCCGCGTTTCATCACCTCGTTACTTCCTTGATCCGCTGTCCATTTGCCCTGAGCCCTGCGTGCGAACGGCCGTAACCCCAACAGAATCTTACTCTTTCACGCGAATCGCAGCTAAACCCAATAGAATCCTACTCTTTCATCAGCACCCCCGGGGGTACCCCCGTATCACCCTAGTTACTATTCCCTGCCATTTCAAATCGCCCAGTGCGCCCGCAACCCGCACAAAAAGGACAGCTTATGCCTCATAAACCCGATCCCACCACGCTCTGCCAGCACTACTCCAAAGACGGCAAACGCTGCTTTACCCTGACGCAGGAAGGGCAAATGCTCCTCCACCCCACGGACAGCCCAATCCTCTGTGCCTTTCACGCCCGCGCGCACGCAAAACACGCCGGGGGCTATCCAACCCCCAATTCGTCGTCTTCCGCGCCCAGGATCTACGGCTTCCATCCCGCCGCGCCTTCAGCAACACCAGTTTCGTCTGCCGTCGTCGCAACTCCGAGCTTTCGTAGTGGCGAATCTTTAGATTCGCATCCGGCCTTCTCCGCTTCGTCTGTCGTCGTAGCGGCTCCCTTTTGGGGAGCCATCCCTGTCTTACTGCTCGGCGGCCGCGGTGGGCAGGGCGAACTTGAAGCAGGCGCCCCGTTCGGCGTTGTTGATCGCCCACAGGCGGCCACCGTGAGATTCGACGATCGAACGGCTGATGGACAGCCCCATGCCGGAGCCATAACTCTTGGTGGTGAAGAACGCAGTGAAGATCTGATCCGCTTGGTCCATGGGCAGGCCGGAGCCGGTATCGTGGACGGAAACCAAAAGCTGCCGGTCGTCGCTTAGTTCCGAATGGAGGGTTAGTTGGCGAGTTCCCTCAACATTTTTCATGGCGTCGATGCCATTGATCATCAGGTTCATCAACACCTGTTGCAATTGCACGCGGTCGCCAGAAACCACCGGAAGATTTGCCGCCAGCTCTGTGCGGACGGAAATAGAGTGCTGGGTAACTTCGTTACTCAGAAGCACGACCATCTCTTGGATGACTTCATTGATATCGACCGGCTCCTGCGTGTGGGCGCCCTTGCGGAAGAACAGGCGGATGCGGCTTATGATTTCGGCGGCACGATTTACGTCACGGACCATTCGCGAAGCGGCCAGCCCGGCTTTTTCCGGATCGGGTTGTTCGCGCTTGAGGTAGCGAAGGCAGGCCTGGGCGCTTATGGCCGCGGCGGCAATGGGTTGATTCACTTCGTGCGCTAGTGAAGCGGTTAGCTCGCCCATGGTGGTGACGCGGTTAATGTGGGCAAGATCGGCTTGCGCTTTACGCAGCGATTCGTCGGCTTTTTTCGCGGGCGTGATATCCGTTACGGCGCCGATGAACTCCGCAACGCCCGAGGAATCCCGCATCGCATGGGCCACGACGTGAAGGTACTTCACCGCGCCATCCGGCATCAGCAAACGATGCTCCGTATCAAAGCTTTCGCCGTTCGTTGATACCTGTTCAAGAAGTTGCCGGACGCGGAGTCTGTCGTCGGGATGCGTGCGATCAATCACCAATCGCAGCGAGGGCTCCGCTGAATCGTCGTATCCGAAGATTTGGTAGGTTTCCTCGGACCACAGAATTTCGCCGTTTGAGACTTGCCAGCCGAAGCTACCGGTGCGACTTAAGCGCTGCGCTTCAGACAGATAGGCTTCGCTGCGGCGCAACTGCTCCTCTGCGCGCTTGCGGTCCTCGATGTCGATGGCGGTGCCATACCACTTGATGATTTTGCCAAGACCATCGCGCAGCGGGACGTTGCGGACGAGCATCCAGCGATAATCGCGCGGTCCCGTTCGCATGCGCACCTCGTTTTCGGTAGGCTCTCCGGCCGCCAGGGCTGCTTGCCTCTGGGCGATGTATCTCGCGAGATCGTCGGTATGAACTATGGAACTCCAACCTGCATTCGATAACTCGTCGGCGGATAGTCCGGTGCTGTGCGAGAGCCGCTGGTTGACGAAATCGACGGTGCCATCGGGCAGAGTGCTCCATACATGAGCGGGAATGGTGTTGATGACACGGCGCAGGCGATCTTCGCTGTTTTGCAGACTGGCATAGAGATCCTGTAATTGCCGAGCGGTGTCGTTGAATACCTGCGCGAGATGGGACAGTTCGTCTTCGCCGCGGACCGAGACTTCATATTTGAACTCTCCCCGCGCCAACATTCTGGAGCCTTCCACGAGGCGCGCTAGCGGCTGCGTGATGCTGCGGGTAATTGCCAGGCCCAAGGTACCGGCGATCAGCAAGGTAAAAACGACGGTTATCGAGAGCACGACGAACACGCGACGCTGCAGGCGCCTGATACTCAGCGCGGCTCTAGCTTGCTCTTCACTCACCTGGTGGTCGACTTTCTCCGCCAGAGCGGAGGTCAGGAATTCGAGCGGGCGCACCTGGTTGGCGATTCGCAGGCGCACGGTGCTCCACTGACCCAAAGAGGCCAGCTCAGTGATCTCCTCAAGTTGCGATGCCAATGTTCTCTGGACGATTTCAAGTGTCGGCAAAATCGGCTCTGGCTGAACGCCGGAAGGCAAAGAACTCAGGGCGTTCTTGGCGCGCTGGATGTCCTCGGAAAATGCGGTAGTGAGGCGTTCCGCCTCTGAAACGAGCTTCCCTGCGTCTTCATCATTCGCTACCGCTTCCAAGGTGTCGTGAAATACCAGAAGATTCGCATGGATACGCAATACCGAGACCAACTCTTCGTTGTAATCCTTCAAGCGCTCGGCCTGGAGTTGTGCAATATGGAATTGCCACAAAACGATTGCATCACCCGCAAACATGGAAAGGATGATCAGCACGAAGCACAGCACGAGACGTGGACCGATGTTGAGTCGCAATCCTAACCTGCCTTTTACCTAGGCGCCGTTGCAAAGCCTGTAATGCGAACGAGTTCCTTCTCCAAGCTGGCCGCCGCTTGAGAGGCGGTGGACTGGCGTGTCAGCACGGAATGCACGGCCTCGGAATATGCGCGAGATACCTCATCATAGTGTGCCCCCGAAACGTTGGACGGGCGTGACACGATGGAGGCGCCCGATTGGTCCCCGGCTTTCGGAGCCCAAGGATATTCCTTCGCTAACAATTCAGGAAGATCATAAAACTGAAGTTGCCACTGTGGTTTTGCGCGTGCAAGGGACTCGACCTCCGCTTCTTTTTTCACAAGAAACTCCACCAGTCTGATGGCTTCGACGCGGTGCGCGGACGACGAGGAAACCGCCAAACCCCATCCTCCTAAGGCAGCTACGCGAGCAGCCTTTCCCGCCGGAATGCTGGTTACGCCGGCCTCTTGATGAAAAGGTTCGTCAGGCGGGTGGCGTTGAAAGTAGTCGGCCCATCCACGCGCGAATGCGGCGTTGCCTGCAATCCAGAATGCGTTGCTGGCATCCCATTCTGAGTAGGAAATTACCCCGGGTGTGGTGATCCAACCCACCCAGTGTGCACCGCGTTCCCAGGCACGAATAGTGTTGGGATTATTGACGCTGATGGTTCTGTCCGCCTCGATGACGCGGCCTCCTCCTTCACTCACCTGCCACTCCAGAGCGATATGCGACAGTGATTCCCTGACCGTTCCGGGCCATATGAACCCCCAGAAGTCTTTCTTTCCGTTCGCGCGCTCGCCTTTCTGGATCCGGAGGGCCATGGTCTCCAGTTCGTCCCAGGTTTTCGGCGGCGATCGGTATCCGTATTTGCGCAGCAGATCCACCCGGTAATACAAGACGCTGGAATTGGGGTGATACGGTACGGCAATCAATTTGCCCTGCACGGTGTAGCTTGCAAGCACTTCCGGATCTACCGTTGGCATGTCGGAAGAAAAATATGGTTTGAGGTCGACGAGATACTCGGCCAGGGCGCCGGACCAGATGGTGTCCACGCCGTAAACGTCCGGCGCAGAAACTCCCTTTTGCAGCAGGTCACGAAGCAGTTGGAGCTGCGCTCGATTATCTTGCGGAGTGGGAAGGTGGATGACGCGAATTCCGGTTTCCTGGGTAAATTCCTTTATCGCCGCATCGGATACCATGCGGTGATCCCCTAGGTCCAGCAATCCCTGGGGATCAAGGAAGGTGAGCGTCACCGGTTCCGCCGGTTTACGGCAGCCGGCCGAAAGCAACACGAGCAAAAGCGCTGCGATCGCCGGGAGCAGCCGGAACGAAAGGAGAATCCAGAATTGAATTCCGTGGATGATGCCGCTTTTCGTGCCTGGAGCTTCGAATCTCGTCGCCCTCTGGACCACTCTCAGCACCGTAGTCAATTTGTCCCTGAACGCAGCCGAGAAAGGCGGCAGCATTTAACCCTTCGTGAAGAATGTATGACTGATCGCCGTAACCGGCCAAGTCTATCTTGGATTCGTGTATTGACAAACTAGTGCGTTAAGGCAAGCGAGCTGGTGCTGTCTTCGGATGGGCCTGTTTGCAGAGAAATGATGTCTCGTTGGCCGAGACCACGAAATCCTCCCTCAATGCACTGGTAATGAAGGCCCCTCCGCGAAAAAGAGGAACAGCTCAGCGTTTTCACCAAGAGGCAATGCCCCCGGATCCGAACTTTGCCGTGGGCTATCGGGAAGTAGGCACGGCTTGCTTTGGCCGGCACGAGCTAGGGCGGCCAGCGAGAAGGCATCGGCTAATACCTAGGTATGAGTCGCCGTGCCGCGCGAGTTTCATCTAACCCGCTATGAACGTATGACCGTCGCTGAGAGCGGTCAAGGAGTTAGACGATGCTTAGTCCCGGTGAAATGCGAGAAGGAAATGGCCAAGTTCAGTTCGCCCTCACGGTTCTGGAGACGGCGCAAATTCAGTCGAAGCTGAAACTAGGCAGGGCAAACCCTACCCCGTTGCTCACAGGCAAGCGAATCGATCTCTCTGGCACCCATGTGCTGGTCGGATCCTTATCGGCGTTTTGCACGGTTGGGCTGCTGTTATGGGCGTTTGTCAGGCTCTGGCTATTTGAATAAGGAGTCGGTAGACCGGCCGACCCTCAGGGCTTAATCGAGACTGTGTATCGCATCCGAAGCAATCTGGAACGTGCAAGCGCAGTTTAATCAGGGGGAACGCAACGTGAATCTCGCAAAAGTGCTATACGCCGTCCGGATCCATGACACCGGTAGAGAGAAGGACATCGAGGCATGCGAGACACCGAAAGTCAGACCGTTGCGCGAGAAATACGAGCTCCGACGTCTGTCGCTACTTGAGTGGTACCGAATTCTGCGAGCTCACCACGAATGGACCATATTCCAGGCCGTTCGATTTGCGCTGTGGCTCGCACGCTAGGTCGTGATTGTTTCGGAGTGGCCGACCGTCCGGGTTTTATCTCGCGGCGACTCGAATTAAATTATCTAGTGCGGTGATTGGCAAGGTCGGAGATACCCAGACGATATTTTCGGCTCTCGCAAAGCTACTTTGAGTAGACTACTGTGCCTCGGCTCTCCCTTGGCGGCCCTCCAGCAAGAACATAGCGAAGTCCGTGGCGAGCGGCGCAGCGGCCAGCTGCCGCATCATTAGCGAGATTTGACCGCGATGGTAAGTGGAATGGTTGGCTAAATGTTGCATGAGGTGGGCCAGACTGATGTGTGTTTCGCGGACAGGAAGCATCCTTTGCAAGGATTCGTTGGTTACGCGATTCACAAACGCAACTTGTTCGCTCTCGACTTCCGCCCACTTCGACCGCACGGCAGAGAGGTCAGGAAACGCATGCGGATTAAATAGGGCGCCGATTCGCGTCCACAAATCCGTTACGAAGGCGGAACTCAGGGAAGGTTCGTTCCAGATTGTAAGCCAGCCCCACTCGCCGGCGACGATGTGCACGAGCGTGTCTTGTACAGAACGGAAGCTGCCGCCCAGATCGCGCGTGAATTCCTCAGCGCTAAGAGTGGAGGCCGCTTGAAAAACCCTGTTGTTCGCCCAGCGGTCGTATTCGAAGAGAAGCTGAATGTCATCTTGAGTCATGGCGGTGGCTAGCATTCTCCTTCGGGAAATTTTACATTGCCACGGGCATTCGGCAAGGCGGACTAACTGGAAGTAAAACAGACCTTGTTTCGAATTGCTTCGAATACGTTCGTTAGGTTTCGGGTCTGAGGTATGATGTGGGGCGGTGCACGTTGCCGAACTGTGCCATTGCAGGAGGCCTATGAACCGCCGCAGCTTATTGAAGTCCATCGCCGCAACAGGATTTGCCGTGGGCCTGGGCAAGGCCACGGCCAGCGCCACCATTCCGGAGCACAACTGGGAGAAATACGATTGGGGACCGGGACCAGCGGTTCCCGATCGGCTCTATCAGGGACCATTCCCGCAGTATGGGCCTGGCGCGGTGGTTCCGGACAGCGATGTAGCGATGGTGACGACGCCGTCGAAGGAGATCGTCAGCAACTACGGGATGGGGATGATTGTGTATGTTTCCGACGACACCGGACCGCTGCAGATTCCTGGCCAATCGACGGAACAAACGCTGGAAGATTTGATCAAGCTGCCGTTCGCGCAAAAGGTGTACCTGCGCCCCAACTGGCGTGAGTTGCAGAAGCAACCGGGCCGACTGGATTTTCCGGAGTGGTGGAAGATTACGTTTGAGCTGGCGCGCCGGTACAACAAGCAGATCGGCTTCCGAGTGCAACTAGAGAATCCCGACGTTGCGGAACCCGGCATGCCAGATTTTCTGCTGAACAAAGTTCCTCGCGTTCAACTAAAGGGCGAGTGGAAGGGCAACCCCGCCGAAACGCGCTACCACAAGGACAATCGCGTGCCGCGTTACGATCACCCGGCCTATCAGGCAGCATTTCGCGAGTTGAATGAGCTGTTGGCCGCCGAACTCAACGGCAACCCGCAAGTAGAATTCATGGACACCATGATGTACGGCTTTTGGGGTGAAGGGCACACTTGGCCGTACGAGGGGAATCCCTTTCCAAGCCAATTGGTGGCGGAGCAGACATGGTCGGCCATGTTTGAACTGCAGGTGGAGAAGTGGAGCAAAGTGCCGCTGGCGACAAATACGCAACCGGACTTCAGCAACGTGGGGAACGCGGAGTTGCTGGATCGCACCATGCGAACGTGTAATTGGCTGCGTACCGATACAATTTTTATCGAGAACACGCAAATCGAGGCGTTGAGTAATCGTCCTCCCTGGGCGGCGGCGATTTGCGAGGTAGGTTTCACTACGGGCGAACCGAAAGAACTGCGCACCGATGAGGACGGGATTACCTACAACGAACAAATTCTTTTTCACGTAGCGGATGTGGGGGCCAACTACCTGTCGGTTTGGAGCTGGCACAACCAGTCCGCGCGCAGCATCCTGAGCTACTATGAAAAATATCCGGAGCCGATTGAAGCGATGGCGCGTCGGATCGGGTACCGTATTCGGCCGTCATTCCTGTGGACCTTCGAGCGAGATGGAGCGCCCGGCGTGGTGATCGGGCTGGCAAACGACGGAATCGCGGCGGTTCCTGGAGTGTTGCGACTCAGCCTGTGCACGCCGGATAACAAGATGATTGCGTCCGGGTGCGTTGATCCCGGGTATCCGAAGCCGACGGGAATTCGTCAGGCGATGCTGATGCTGCCCGCGGGGGCGAAGTGGGAAGGATTGCGATTGAAGGCTGAAGTGGAGGTCAAGGGCGTACGGCACCCGGTGCGTTGGGCGTGCCGGCAAAAGGTCAATCCCGATGGATCGTTGACGCTGCGTCACAACTACAAACCCGATCAACCGTTGGTCTAGACGCGCAGGCACGGTGACGCACGGCAAGCGATAGCTAAGGTCCGCAGGAGTAATTCATGTTGAAATCGGATGTGAATCGCCGCGAATTCTTGAAGATCGCCGCTGGCGCCGGCGCCGCCCTCGCCATGCCAACTCCAGAACATGCTGCTGATTCCTCCCAAATGGCCTCCACTATAATGATCGGCATTCAAGTGGGAGCCGTTTCGTTCGTGGATGAAGGTACGGAGAAAGTTCTTGATACGCTTCAGGAGCGCGGCGGCGTGAATACGCTTTTTCTTGCGGTGTTCACCTACGGCCGAGGCATAGCCGGACGACAGATTCCGGGTCAGCCGCTGCCGGATCACGGCAAGCAGGAATACGACCTGAATTTTCACGGTGGAAACTTCGCCACGCCGCATCCGGAATTCTACAAAAACACGATTCTGAAGGACACGCGCGCGCCCGATCACGGCAACCTGGACATTCTAGCCGAAGTAATTCCTGCCGCAAAGAAACGGGGCCTGAGAGTGGTCTGCTGGCTCGAGGACGTGTTTCGCGGCGACTTGCCAAATATTAAGAGATTGCAGGAAAAGGATTTGTACGGGCGAAATGCCGAGACGCTATGCGTCAACAATCCAGAGTACCGGAATTTTCTGACGGGACTGGTCGAGGACTACACGCGTTCCTATGAGATCGACGGAATCATGTGGGGCTCCGAGCGGCAGGGGGCGCTTGCGGACAGTTTGGGAGCCACGCATGACGTGCCGCCGATCGATCCGGGGCAGGTGACGTGCTTCTGCGAGTTTTGCGAGAGTAAGGCGCAACTGCGCGGCATCAACCTGGAGCGGGCGCGGGAAGGATTCCTGGAGCTGGAAAAATATGTTCGTGCAACGCGGAGCGGCCACCGCCCCGTAGACGGCTATTACGTGCAATTCTGGCGGCTGCTGTTGCGATATCCCGAGGTAGCGGCGTGGGAAATGCTATGGACGGACAGCCTGCGCGAAACGTACAGCGCAATCTACAAAACGGTAAAGACCGCGAAGCCAAGCGTGCCGGTGGGCTGGCATATCTGGCACAACAATTCCTTCAATCCTATTTATCGCGCGGAGCAGGATCTCCGTGAGCTTGCGAAGTACTCGGATTTCATAAAGGTGGTGATGTACAACAACGTTGGCGGTGAGCGCATGGCGCTATATGCCGACAATATCGGTGCGACGCTTTATGGAGATCTTACGAAGCAGGGCCTGATCGATTTTAACTATGCGGTGATGGGATTTAAGGAAGGCAGCTACGAGCAGATTCCACACACAGGTCTTTCGGCTGATTACGTTTTCCGCGAGACGAAACGCTCGCTGGAGGCGGTGGCTGACACGAACACACTCATCTGGCCGGGCATTGATATCGATATCCCGACTGAGCCTGGTAACAGCAAGTGCACGCCGCAAAGCGTTAAGGGAGCAGTTCTGGCGGCGTTCCGCGCAGGGGCGCCGGGAGTAATCCTGTCTCGCAAGTACTCGGAGATGCGGCTCGCGGACCTCAGCGGCGCTGGGGATGCGATTCGCGAGTTAAAACTATCCGGCTGGGGGCAACCCCCGAGGATCGTAACGTGCCAGACACTCAGGTCGGCAGCCGAGTGCCAGCAATTCCATCTCGCGGCGGCTATAGGCAACGGCGTGCGAATCTGAAGATTCGCCACTGCGACGACGAAGGCAGCAGCCGCAACGCGACTGAGCAAAAACAAATTGTAGCGGTTGCGGAACCTGGAACATCAAAACGGCTACTCGCACCGGCTCCGTGTATCTCAGAACGAAGAGCGAATGCGAGCTAGTCGCAGTTAGCGGGATGCGTTTTGCTGCGATTTAGGCAATTGTGGACGGCGAGCGATTTTTAAAAAACAAGCAGTTATGAAAAGCAAAGGGAGACCCTATGTCTAAGCTAAGCACGAAGGTGGCACTGGTTACTGGGGGGTCGCGCGGGATTGGCGCGGCGATTGCGAAACGACTGGCCGCGGAAGGAGCGAGTGTGGCGATCACGTACGCGAAGGATGCGGGGGCGGCCTCGGCAGTGGTGAAGGCGATTGAAGGCGCGGGGGGAAAAGCGATCGCGATTCAAGCCAACGCCAGCGACGCCGAAGCAGTGAGGAGCGCAGTGGAGAAGACCGTCAGTACATTCGGCGGGCTCGACGTGCTGGTGAATAACGCCGGCACGGCCATCCCAAAGAGTTTCGTGGAGACCACGCTGGAAGATATCGACCATATGATGAACCTGAATGTCCGCGGTGTTTTTGTGGCGACGCAAGCGGCTCTGAAGCACATGAAGAGGGGTGGCCGCATCATCATGATCGGCTCGTGCGTGGGAGAGCGGACCATGACGCCCGGCTTGGTGGCGTACTCGGCCACGAAGGGAGCGGTGAAGATGTTCACGCAGGGGCTGTCCAGAGAGGTTGGGAGCCGGGGAATCACGGTGAATAATGTGCAGCCTGGTCCGATCGACACGGACTTAAATCCCGCGGCGGGCGAATGGGCGGTACCACAGAAGGCTGCGACGGCACTCCACCGCTACGGAACTGTTGACGAGGTTGCTTCGTTGGTGGCGTTTGTGGCTAGCCCGGAGGCGTCGTACATTACTGGCGCGAACTTGACGGTGGACGGCGGAACGAATGCATAAAAGGGCGCTTAAAAGCGCCTGACCGGACGCCGAACCGAAAAAACATAAGCGAAACGATTAGAAAGTGAGAGTCGACGACGTGCGATCGCGCGAGCCTCTCCGATGGTCGCGAGTGCGGGCGCTTACTTGATTTGTTGGTCTGAGGACAATCCCTGGTTAATGCTCTTCAATGTTTGGAACCCGTCTTTGACTACCGTGGTCTTGATGTCGTCTTTGGTCACAAGTACGGGTTTCAGAAGGATGGCAGGCACGTTTGTTTTGCCGTTGTTGATGGTGCGATCGGTGTGGGGCTTTTCGCCCTTGGCGAGGCGGACTGCTTCGTCCGCGGCGCGTTCCGCTTCGTAGGCGATGGGCTTATAAACGGTCATGGTCTGAGTGCCCTGGGCGATGCATATCACGGACGCCAGATCCGCATCTTGTCCGGAAACCGGAACTTTTCCGGCGAGATTATGCTCGCGCAGGGCCTGAATCGCGCCGCCGGCTAATCCGTCATTGGAAGCGAGAACGGCAGCGATATTGCCTTGGGAAGAAGCGATGGCCTGGAGCATAAAAAGGTACGCCTCGGTAGGCAGCCACTCTTTGGTATACGCATCGGCAATCACTTTGATGTCGCCGCGAACGATATGCGGCTGCAGAACGCTCATCTGCGTATCGTGCAGAATTTTGGCGCCCTCGTCATTGGGAGAACCGGCGATCAGGACGTAATTTCCAGTGGGCGCATGCTTTACGAGAACCTCCGCTTGCATCTTGCCAATTTCGACGCGATCAAAACTAATGTAGAGATCGACGTCGCTGTTCAAGATCAGGCGATCGTAACTGATGACCTTAACGTTGGCGGACTTGGCGGCATCCACGATGCGGCTGGCCTTGGCGGAGTCATGGGGAAGTACAACCAGCACATTGATGCCCGCCTTGATCATGTCCTTTACTTGTTGGAACTGAAGATCATCGTCGCCGCCGGCGTCGCTGGAGATTACTTCCGCGCCTAACTGCTTGGCGCGCGCGGTGAAGGAATCCAGGTCGGTCTGCCAACGTTCGCCCTTCATGGCCTCAATGGAGAAACCTATTTTTAGCTTGTTGGCTTCTTGCGCGTGCGCGAGCGGTCCGCTGAGGATGACGACGATGATGGCGGACAAAACGGTCAGCTTGCGTAGCACTGGTGGCAACATATTTTCGCTTCCTCCGTATTTTGTGCTGACCACAGCCGAGCCAATCGTTTGTCTAGCCGCGCAAACGGGGTAGCGCGGCTAGCGCAGGCAATGTGATTCAGGTGACGCTTTGTTCAAACCAGCGTACATCCGCGAGGAGAGGAATGCGGGCGTTAAGCAAGGGTTCGACGCTAATAGGTCAATTACTGGTTGAGAACCCGGCAGCCGTAATGTGAAAAATGTGCAGGCGTCAGTCTAGGGGGTCGAAGTGGGGGGATTGCACACCTAAGGCGGCGAACGCTTCGTCGAGCGTGTGGACGGTTTGCAGGAGCGGTCGCGTACCTTCGCCCATCATTTGAAACATGCGAGAAAGACCGAAGAGAAGAGGAGTTGGAGCGACGATGACGCGTGGGCGGGTGGAGACATCGCCGGCCGGTTCGCCATGCGCGAAGCGCCTGAGGAAGTCGGTGGAGACTGCGACCTTGGTGACGAGTGTGTAGTCCAGGATGCTCATTTTGGCTTGGTGCGCGGCCCAATGCTTTTGGCCGTCACGGTAAAACTCGGAGAACAATTCCTCGGTGAGGCGGCCCTCAACGCGGAGGAGCAGGATTTTGTTCAGCGGGTCGAACTCAAAGCGGTACGGCATAGGTGCAAGCATACTCCCTGCACCCTTCGATGAGGCAAACGGCAAATGGTGTACAAGGCTAGAGAAACTGTGCCACTCCGAATGACACGGCGACGGCTTTCGGGGCGGAGATCGGGATACTAGTCGATTTTGAGGGTTGTGGTGGTGGAGGCGGTGATGGCCGCGGAGGCGGTGTCTGTGCCCATTATGGTTAGGTTGTAGGTGCCCTTGGCGGCTAAGGATGTGGGGGTGGAGGGATTGGACGGCGAACCTGACCCGGCGCTCGAGCAACCGGAGATGGCCAGACCGGAGACGGTGAGCAGGACCAGGGCGCTGAACGCGGCTAGTCTGCGTGAGCGCAGGCTTAGCAATCCAACTAACAGGAGGCTCGCGAAGGCGATGCTGGCCGACGCGCGATTAGGAGTGGCGGGAGCCGCGGGCGGGAACGGCCAGATATTAAACCGCGATAATAGTTGCGGAGGATTTTGTCGAGAAGCCGTGGGAATTGCGGTGTTGGCTTTGGGTTTGCTGTCGGGCGCGGTAACGGCGCCGGCGGCAGCGCAGGAGGTGGAACTGGTGTAGATCGTCAAGGTGCCGGTGACGGCGCTGCTGCTGGATACGGCGAGGTTGGGCAAAACGAAGCAGGCGTTGGTTATCGCGGGAGTGACGGCGAAAGCGATGGTGCCGGTGAAACCGTTTTGTGGGGTGACGGTGATGGTCGAGGTGACGGAATTGCCGTCGGTGACCGTGGCAGTGGTGGCGGACATGAGAAACGTTTTTTGCGTGGCGGCAACAACGTTCAACGTGATGGTGTCACTGGATGATGCGTAGGTGCTGTTGCCCGAATAAGTGGCAGTAATGGTGTGGGCACCCGCGGTCGCGGAGACAAAGGTAAACGATGTTGAACCGTTTGATAAGGTGAGCGGTGCCTCGGTGTTGCCATCGACTACGACGGTCACAGTGCCGGTGGGAGTTGCGGTGCTGGAGCCGGAGGCGGACGCGACGTTGACGGTGACAGCGTCGCTCGCGCCGGAAGCTGGCGTGCTGGTCGCCGGCGAGAGCGTGGTGTGGGTAGCGACGGCGGTTGGAGTGGTGGAGTTGGCCCAGGCGGTGAGCAAATTGTTGAAGTCGACGGAACCGAGGCCGGAGGCTTCGTCGTAGCCAGTGCCGGCGGGAAATTCCGATTCGCCGGCGGCGGAACAGAGCGTGGGGCCAGCGGTGCATTCGTTGGTACCGCTGGTGATGTCGTGGAACGCGGAAGCGTAAGTGGCGGCGTTGGAGGCTAACTTGTAGAGCGTGGTGTTGGCTACGCCCTGGCCGGTGGAATTTAGCTTTTGATTCACGATGGCGAGCATGCCGGCGAAGATGGGAGCGTCGAAGCTGGTGCCGCCTGCGACGGTGAGAAAAGTGTTGTTGGCGTCGCGAAAGCCGTTGCCAGGCGTGCAACTGCCGGTGACGCCGGTGCTGGTGTCGCTGGAACAGTAGAGGAAGCCGGCATTGTTGGGAGAGGCGGCAAGCGAGAGGTCCGGCAGCAAACGGAAATTTCCCGTGGGGATGCCGGGAACGCCGGTTTGCCAACTGGGCCGCGCAGTGAGAGTGCTGGCACCGCCGCCGCCGGAGGAAAGGCCATTCGCGGCAGAATCGTCATTCCAAACCATTTCTGGAATGTAGGAAAGTGCGGAACTGATGACATCGGCACCGCTGGCGGATTCCCAGTAGGTGGTGTTCGCGGCGGCGACATCGGCGGCGGGAAATTCCGACCCGCCCATGGCGGTGACGTATTGACTGCTGGACGGAAAGTCGACAGAGAGGGCTTCTTGTTCCGCGGTGGTTTGGTCCTTGTTACCAGAGCAATCGGTGGAGCCGGTGTCGCCGTCGGCGGTGACAACGGACTGGCCCTGCGTGGCGGCCTGCGCGAGGAGGCCGTTGACGCTGGAGTATTCGCCGGAGCTGAGATCGGACTCGCAGATGCCATAGCTGATGCTGATTACCGGCGCGGTGCGCTGTTCGATGGCGTAACTGAGGGCGTTGAAGACGCTGAAATTTTTACTGTTACCGACGTAGACGAAAAAAATCGTGGCGCCCGTGGCGGTGCCGCCGGAGTATTCAAGGTCAATATCCGATTCCATTTCGTCGCCAGTGGAAACTGTGGAGGTGCCGGAATTGGGGACCAAAATTACGGTGGGATCTTTTTTGGTGAAGCCGAGGGCGGCTTGAAAATTTTCGATGTCGGTGAGCACGACGGCCGATTGGCCGACGATGGCGATGGATTGTCCCGAGCCGGTGAGGCCGGCTTTGGAAGCGGGATTGATGTCGTAAATGGTGGCGATATCTTTGGGAGTGAGGAAGTGGCTGCCGGTTTGGCTGGAGGTGAAGTTGGGAGTTGGGGCGCGCTGCGGCGAAGAGATTTTTACGTGAGGCTTGGGACGAAAGGTGGAGAGATTGGATACGGTTTGGACCATCGCAGAGAGTGCGGCTGGTACGGAGATATCCGTTGAGGGAGCGAAATGTTGCGTGGCACCGACGGTGTAATAGTGCATTTCCGTGGCGAAAGCGGACTCTATTTGTGCGACGGAGCCGGAGAAGCTGAGGCGCGTCTTGCTTGGAGAAGTGGCGTCGACGGAGAAGCCTTGCTGCTGGAGCCAGAATTGGACCTTGGCGACGTCGGAATCGGCGACACCGAAACGCGCGGCAAATTCATTGGGCGTGAGCCACTGGTGATACTGCGGCGAGGCGGGGTCTTGCTGCGCTGCGATTAACGATTGCAGGTCGGCTTCTTGCGCGGAGGAGCGACTGAAGACGATGGTGATGCCCTCCAGCTTGGTTCTGGCGGGAACGCGGCCGGCGTCGAATTCGGGCCTGGCCATCGGTGGATGGGTTCCGGGGACGATGGCGCGCTGAGAGTCGTCGATTTCCGTGGTGATGCGAGGCCGGGGAGTTTGCGCGAGCAACGCGGTGCTGAGAAGGAGTGTGGCGGCCAGCGAGCCAGCGGCTAGGCGCGATTTCGTTTGAATGCTTTTGAGCAAGGTCGGCATACAGTCCTTATAAGGGCCTTATAAGAGCCCTTTTTGTGACGTCGAATGCTGGTTTCGACGGTGAGTCGCTGCACTATAGTCTCCCTCATTTGAATGCGCGGAGGGCCTCTTGAGTTGTCAGGGGGACTGAGATTATACAACCCTTTGCAAAATGTTCGGAAGCACGGTGGCGCCGATCGGGCACGGCGCGCCGTGCCCGATCGAAACCGTGGGCGGTGCCAAGTTGGGTGGGCTGCTATAGAATGGTGGCGCCGTTGCATTTGGGAGTCTTTCGATTATGAGCACTATTTTCTCTGAGGTTACTACTGGAGCGACACTCTCGCGGGGGCCGTTTCGGGCGGCGCGCGGGACGGAGATTTCTTGTAAAGGCTGGCAGCAGGAAGCGGCCTTGCGCATGCTGATGAACAATCTCGATCCGGAGGTTGCGGAGAAGCCGGAAGATTTGGTGGTTTATGGCGGAACCGGGAAAGCGGCCCGAAATTGGGAGAGTTTTCACGCCATCGTGCGATCGCTGCGCGAACTCGCGAACGATGAAACGTTGTTGATCCAATCTGGCAAGCCGGTGGGGATTTTTCGCACGCATGAATATGCTCCACGGGTGCTGCTTTGCAATTCCAATCTGGTGGGCTACGCAAATAACTGGGACAAATTTCGCGAACTGGACCGCGCCGGATTAATGATGTACGGGCAGATGACGGCAGGGAGCTGGATTTATATTGGCACGCAGGGAATTTTGCAGGGGACGTTTGAGACGTTTGCCGCGGCGGCGAAGAAACACTTTGGCGGAGACTTGGCTGGAAAGCTGGTGGTCACCGGCGGGATGGGTGGGATGGGTGGAGCGCAGCCGCTGGCGGCGACGATGAACGGCGCGGCGTTTCTTGGCATTGATGTGGATGCGGAGCGCATCAAGCGGCGCGTGAAGACCGGTTATTGCGATGTGATGGTGAATAACCTCGATGAGGCTTTGCGCATTTTGAAAAATGCCGTGCGCAAGGGCGAAGCTACGTCGGTTGGATTGGTGGGCAATTGCGCGGATTTGATTCCGGAGCTGGCGAAGCGCGGCGTTGTGCCGGATTTGTTGACGGATCAGACTTCGGCGCATGATCCGATCGGCGGATATGTGCCGAATGGCATGACGCTGGACGCGGCGATCGAATTGCGCAAGACGAATCCCGAGGAATACAAAAAGCATTCCATGGCGGCGATGGCGCGGCACGTTCAGGGAATGCTGGATTTGCAGAAACTGGGAGCGGTTACGTTTGATTACGGAAATAATATTCGGACGTTTGCGTTTGAACATGGCGTGAAAAACGCATACGACTTTCCGGGGTTTGTGCCGGCGTATATTCGTCCACTGTTTTGCGAAGGCCGGGGACCGTTTCGCTGGGCGGCGCTTTCCGGCGAGGCATCGGATATTGCACGGACGGATCAATTGGTCCTGGAACTGTTTCCGGAGAATGCGCATCTGGCGCGGTGGATTAAACTGGCGCAGAAGCGGGTTAAGTTTCAGGGCTTGCCCGCGCGGATTTGCTGGCTGGGCTATGGCGAGCGGGATAAATTTGGATTGGCGCTGAATGATCTGGTGGCCCGCGGCGAACTAAAGGCGCCGATTGTGATTGGGCGCGATCATTTGGATTGCGGGTCGGTGGCTTCTCCTTACCGCGAAACGGAATCGATGCTGGATGGGTCGGACGCGATTGCGGATTGGCCGTTGCTCAACGCGCTGCTGAATACGGCCAGTGGGGCGTCGTGGGTTTCAATTCATAACGGCGGCGGCGTGGGGATCGGATACTCGCAGCACGCCGGGCAGGTGACGGTTGCAGACGGAACGAAAGAAATGGCAGTGAGGATCGAACGCGTGCTGACCAATGATCCGGGGATGGGCGTGATTCGGCACGTGGACGCGGGATATCCGGAAGCGACGGCGTTCGCGAAAGAGCACGGCGTAAAAATACCCATGTCTCCGCAGTCGTAAGAGTGCTTCGAGTACCGCGAGCATTCCTCACCAACGTTCGCGGATCACCCGAGAGTTCCCCTATACCTTAGCGACCGCGCGCGGCATCGAAGTTAGCATTGAAGGAGGGACTACCATGTACGTCATCCTAGGTGCTACGGGTAACATCGGTTCGGTCATTACAAATGCGCTGCTGGCGAAGGGCGAAAAGGTCCGCGTGGTCGGGCGCGGCGCCAACAAGCTACAACCGTTCGTCGATAAGGGCGCCATTCCCTTTCCGGCAGAAATACGGGATGTCGCGGCGCTAACAAAGGCGCTGGAAGGCGCGCGTGCGGCATTCTTGCTGATACCTCCGGATCCGTCCTCGCCTGATTATCGCGCCGCGCAGGAAGAGAAAAGCGACGCGCTGGCAGCGGCGGTGCAAGCGGCCGGCCTAAAATACGCAGTGAATCTAAGCAGTATTGCCGCGCAGTTGCCGGCTGGAACCGGGCCGATCGCGGGACTGCACAATGCGGAGATAAAACTGAACCGCATCGCGTCGCTGCATGTTTTGCACCTTCGCCCCGCTTATTTTATGGAAAACGAATTGCCGGCGGCGGAGTTGATTCGGAACATGGGTATTTTTGGCAGCGCGCTGCGGCCGGACTTGAATATTCCGATGATCGCCACGCGCGACATCGGTGCTTTTGCCGCCGAGCGGCTGCTAAAGCTGGATTTCTCCGGTAAATCTACGCGGGAATTGCTTGGGCCGCGGGATGTGACCAGAACGGAAATTACTTCGATCATCGGACGCGCGATTGGGAAACCGGAGCTGGCTTACGTGCAGTTTACGTATGCGCAGATGGAGCAGGCGCTGGAGCAAAAAGGCGTTACGACGAAAACCGCGCAAATGTATGTAGAAATGATGCGAGCGTTTAACGATGGTATTGCCGTTGGCGAAGAGCCCCGCTCAGCCGCCAACACCACGCCGAGTACGTTCGAGGAGTTCGCTCAGGAAGTGTTTGCGGCGGCGTATAGGGGCCGGGCTGCGAGCGCTTAACACTGGGCGTGATCTGTAACGCGGGTGGCACCGCGTCCTTGGTTTCCGGAACTCGGGCATAATACTGTTCGTGAGCAGTTCCCTTCTGATTACAGGTGCGTCGCAGCTGCTGACGCTGCGCGGGCGTGGGCCGCGACGGGGTGATTCTCTGTCTAAATTGGGCATCGTGAAAGGCGGAGCGCTGCTCATTCGTGACGGCGTGATTGTCGCCGTTGGCCTACGGGCAACGGTGGAGCGGCTTCCCGAAGCGAAGCACGCCGAAAAGATTGATCTTGCCGGGCGCGTGGTGCTGCCAGGATTTGTTGATTCGCATACGCATCTAGTTCACGCGGCTAGCCGCGCCGAGGAGTACGAACTAAAGATTGCGGGGGCGAGTTACGAGGAGATTGCGCGCAAGGGCGGAGGGATTCTTAATTCGGTACGAAAGCTGCGCGCGGCGACCGAAGAAGCTTTGCGCTTGCGGGCGCTCGGCGCGCTTACGCAATTCGCGGCTTACGGCACAACCACGATTGAAGCGAAGAGTGGATACGGACTGGACCTGGCGAGCGAACTGAAAATTCTGGGGCTGCATCGGAGTCTGGCGGCGCAACAGCCCATCGAGATTGCTTCGACTTTTCTGGGCGCACATGTGGTCCCGGCGGAATATCGCGGCAAAGCGGATGGCACGGAACACTACATTCGATTGCTTGTCGATAAAATAATGCCGGAAGTAGCAGCTGGACGCCTGGCGGAGTTTTGCGATGTGTTTTGCGATCGCGGAGCGTTTAGCTTGGCGCAATCGCGAGAGATCTTACGGGCGGGAGTGAAGTTCGGTCTGGCGCCGCGGATTCATGCGGAACAGCTTTCGCGAACTGGCGCCGCGCAATTGGCGGTGAAGCTTGGGGCGGCCAGTTGCGATCATCTGGAACAGGTGAACAGCGCCGATATCCGGGCGCTCGGTAAATCGAATACCGTAGCGACGCTTTTGCCGGGATGCGATTTTCATCTAGGCTTGAAGAAATATGCGCCAGCGCGCGCATTGATCGACGCGGGGGCGATTGTTGCGCTGGCTACGGACTACAATCCTGGGACGAGTCCAACGCTCAGCATGCCGATGATTCTTTCGGTGGCTTGCACGCAATTACGTATGACGCCGGCGGAGGCGATTACCGCCGCTACAATAAATGGAGCGTACGCGCTGCGGCATGAGACCACCATCGGGTCGCTTGAAGCGGGGAAACAGGCGGACCTGGCGGTGTTCGATGTGGCGGATTACCGCGAAATTCCCTATTATTTTGGAGTGAACAATTGTTCGATGACCTTGAAGCGCGGGCGGATCATTTACGCCAGCGAATAGATTTGGCTAGATCCGACCGAAAGACAATCTTGACAGCGCGGGAAACCGCTAAAATTTATGACTAGACTGATTGAATGCGTGCCAAATTTTTCCGAGGGTCGCGATCCGGCAAAGATCGAGGCGATTGTTTCGACGATGAGCGCGGTACCGGGGGTTTATATTTTGGGACGCGAGATGGACGCGGACCATCACCGCTGCGTGGTGACCATGGCGGGCGAGCCCGATGCGGTGGCGGAGGCGGCGATCCTTGGTGCTGGCAAGGCGATGCAGTTGATCGACCTGAATGAGCATTCCGGGGCGCATCCGCGCGTCGGAGCAACGGACGTGATTCCGTTCATTCCGATCGAGGGCGTAACGCTAGAAGATTGCGTGGCGTTGGCACGGCGGGTGGGCGAGGAACTTTGGAAGCGCTATCGCATTCCGGTGTTTTTTTATGAGGCGGCGGCGACACGTCCGGACCGCGTGAATCTAGAAAACGTGCGGCGTGGACAGTTTGAAGGGCTGCGCGAGCAGCTGAAAAATAATCATGACCGGCAGCCGGACATTGGCGAACCGAAACTGCATCCTACGGCGGGCGTCACGGTGGTGGGGGCGCGCAAATTTCTGGTGGCGTACAACGTCAATCTGAATACCGCGGACGTGGGCATCGCCAACAAGATTGCCAAGGCTATCCGATTTTCTTCCGGCGGATTGCGCTACGTTAAATCGATGGGCGTGGAATTGAAGGCGCGCGGGCTGGCGCAAGTGTCCATAAACCTTACCGATTTCGAGCAGACCCCGATGCATCGCGTATACGAACTGGTTAAACGCGAAGCAGAACGCTACGGCGTGACGCCGGTGGGCAGCGAGATCGTAGGATTGGTGCCGAAAAGGGCCATCGAAATGGCGGCCGATTTTTTCCTGCAGCTGGAAGACTTTTCTCCCTCACAAGTGTTTGAAAATAAGCTGGCCGCGGCGCTTTCCGGCGCGCCCGCGGAAAATTCAGAGAGCACGAAACTCGCACAACTGGCGCGGCCGTTTCTCGATGCCGTGGCGGCGCCATCGCCAACGCCCGGGGGCGGCAGCGTGTCCGCATTCGCCGGAGCGTCGGCGGCGGCGCTGGGGCAGATGGTGGCGGCCCTTTCGCGCAAAAAAAAATCGCAGGCGGCATTCGTGGATCGGCTGTCGACGGAATTGGATGTGCTGCGCAAGAGCGGCGATGCGCTTACCGCCGCGATCGATCGCGACGCGCTGGCGTACGACGAGGTCTTGAAAGCATACAAGCTGCCGCAAACCAGCCCCGACGAAATCAAGTTGCGAAAACAGGAAGTGGAACGCGCTACGCGGGGTGCCACGGAAGTACCACTGGAAGTGGCTGAGCGGACAGTTGCGCTTTTCGAACAATTGGGACAACTGCATGCTATCGCGGCGGCGTCCATGCGTTCAGACTTGCAGGTGGCGCAGCTGATGGCCGATGCCGGGGCGCGAGGCGCACTTGCTAACGTGGAAATCAACCTGGATGGCATCAACGACGCTGGGTTTGTGCAGTCGGTACGCGAAAAACTCGCCACATTGCGCAAGCGGCTAGGGGCGACAGCGCACGAGGCCACGGCATCTAAGTAATTTTCCTCCCGGCATTTTGAAAGGAGCACCACATGAAGTTGCACAGGATAAAATTGAGCCCCACCAAACATTTGGCGGAGCGGGTGGCTTTGACGGCTGCTGCTTTAGTGCTCGCCACAGCATTTGCTTTGCCGAAGTCCGCCTCCGCGGGCACGCTGGGCGCGGACAAGCTCGCGCTGTTTCCCAAAGAGACCGGGGAACTCGGATACGCGGACATGAAGAAAGCCCGCACCATGAAATGGTTCCCGCAATTGCAGGAACAGATGCTGCCAGCGAACTTCAAGCAATTTGAAAAGTTTTTGGCTTCCGCTGGCGTGGATCCGAATTCGCAGGTCGAAGAGCTGGCTTGGGGGCTGGTCCCCGAAGGCATGACCGCGAAGACGGAGCAAGCAGGATCGTCGGCGGTGCCGACTGGCGAGCAGGTGGTGGGCGTAGCGCTGGGCAATTTTACTCCGGACTCGACAAAGGCTTATTTCAAGCAGCAAAAGCTCCCGACCTTTGAGGTCCGTGGGTACACGCTGTATGCCTTTGGCACCGGCTCTGGCGCCAACGATTTATTTTTCCTGTATTTCGATTCGAGCACCGCGGCGTTTGGGCACCGCAAACTGCTGGAAGAGATGATCGAAGTGCACTTCGGCCAAGAAGATAGTTTGCTACGCAACGACAAACTATTTCCGTTGGTTAGCGAAGCGAACGGCACGGGTGTCGTCTGGACGGTTTTGAATCCGGCGTATACGCGTTTGGCGATGCAACAGCTGGCGCCGGAAGTGCAACAGTTCCCGGAGGCCGCGAAACTGATCACGCGGATGCAGAACATGATTATTTCGGTGAACGCCGGCGACGGCATTGAGGGCAGGTTTTCCGCGGTCTGCGGATCAGTGGACGACGCGAACGCGCTGGGACAGTTGATCCAGGCGGGGATGCTTTACAAGCGGTATCAGGCGACCAAGGAAAATCCGGATCTGGCGCAGATGTTGGATCAGGCTAGCGTGACGCCGGCGGGAGATCGCGTGGTACTGCACCTGAGTTTGTCCGATGCGCAGATGACTTCGCTGATTCAGCACAATACGTTCGCACTGAAGATGTAATTTACGTTTACGCTGGCGCGGAAAAAAGTGCCGGACTGACGCCCGGCCGCTACATGAGCCAGCCTCAACTGCCGCGGCTGTTGGCTACCGATACGTCGCAGGCTTCGCGGCACTCCGGGCAA
The DNA here is from genome assembly GCA_963838265.1 of uncultured Acidobacteriota bacterium. Classification (GTDB taxonomy): domain Bacteria; phylum Acidobacteriota; class Terriglobia; order Acidiferrales; family UBA7541; genus Acidiferrum. Next base: position 41,217 of record CAWIQN010000007.1, on the reverse strand, counting down.
TAATACAAACCATCGGAGCAGAGGCGCACAGCGTGTTGCCCTTTGCAGATGGTGCAATATTTTTCGCACGTGCAATCGGACTCGAACTTGCCGCACTGCATGCACATCGTCGGCTCGGGCATGTGGGTTGGGCCTCCCAGCAGACTGTACCCGACAGCATCCCACTCATCAAGACGCGGCTGAAGCAAGCGCGGCGGTTCGGTAACTGCGACTTCTTGAGGTTTTCCTTGCGCGAACGGGCACAGACACGAGTGCCTGTGCTACGAAAGCCCTCGCTTTGACCCGGCTCGGAGGCGCGTGCTAGTATCGCTTTCCGCTCGAGTAAACAGAATGGAATCGGCCACAACTCCTATCGCTTCTGAGCTGCGCAAAACTGCGTTGAATGCGGTGCACCGCCGCCTCGGCGCGAAAATGGTGAATTTTGGCGGTTGGGATATGCCCGTGGAATATCCCGCAACGGGCGGGTTGGTGGCGGAACACAAAGCGGTGCGCGGTGGCGTGGGAGTTTTCGACGTTAGCCACATGGGAGATATTCGTATTCATAGTGGGCGAACTCCTGGCGGCGCGCTGGCTGCGGTGCAGCACCTCAGCATGAACGACGCGTCGAAGCTGGCGATCGGGCAAGCGCATTATTCGGCGATGCTCTATCCGAATGGCACGTTTGTGGATGACGTGGTGGTGCATCGGCTGGGCGAGGATGATTTTCTGCTGGTGATCAACGCGGGGACGCGGGGGAAAGACATTAATTGGGTGCGCGAGAATACGCACGGATTTGATTGCGTGGTCGAAGACCTGAGCGATGCGTATACGCAGCTGGCGATTCAAGGGCCGCGTGCGGTGGACGTGCTGCAGAAATTGACGGACGCCAACCTTGCTCCGACCAAGAATTACTGGTTCACGCACGGAACGGTTTGTGGGCTGCCGAATATTTTGATCGCGCGCACCGGCTACACCGGAGAAGATGGATTTGAGATTTACGTTCCGAGCGACGCAGCCTCCAGCGCGATGGTTTGGAACGCGGTGATGGACGCGGGGCGCGAATTCGGAATTTTGCCGTGCGGGCTGGGGGCGCGGAACACGCTGCGGCTAGAAGCGAAGATGGCGCTGTACGGGCACGAAATCAGCGACACGATTAACGTGTGGGAAGCGGGGTTGGATCGCTACGCTAAGGTAGACAAGCCCGAATTCATTGGCCGCGAGGCGCTGCTCGCAGCGAAGGCCGCGGGCGTTACGCGGACGCTGGTGGGGCTGGAGATGATCGAGCGCGGAATCGGACGCGACGGACACGGGTGCTGCTCGGAAAACGGTACGGCGGTGGGAGTGATCACCAGCGGGTCGCCTTCGCCGACGCTGGGCAAGAATATTGCGCTGGCTTATGTTCCGCCCGCGCTGTCCGCTGTGGGGACGACCGTTTTTGTTGAGGTTCGCGGGCAACGCGTGAAAGCGCAAGTCGTGCCCACGCCTTTTTATAAACGGGTGCGAAAAGCGGCGGCGCCAGCGGCATAATTTTTGTAGGGATTTTTGCGAAGAGTTTTACTAGAAATATTCTGCAGGTAATGACGAAAGGATTTTGCCATGCCCTATCCGACGCAATTCCGTTACACGAAAGAACATGAGTGGGTGGAGACCAAGGGTGACGTCGCGACCATAGGCATCACCGACTACGCACAGCATGAACTGGGCGACGTAGTCTTCGTGGAGCTGCCGAAGGTTGGTGCGGCGGTTACGGCGGGAAAATCGTTTGGCACCGTGGAATCCGTTAAAGCGGTAAGCGAGATTTTCGCGCCCGCTGCGGGCGAAGTGCTTGAGGCGAATCCGGAGTTGCAAGCTACGCCCGAAAAAATCAATAGCGATCCGCACGGCGCGGCCTGGCTAATCAAAATTAAACTTTCTAACCCCGCGGAGCTTTCCGGGTTGATGGACGCTGCCGCTTACGAAGCTTACGTTGCAGAGAAGACCAAGGAAGCCTCCGCGTAGATGCGCTATCTCCCAAAAAGTCCTGCCGAGCGGCAGGAAATGCTCGCTGCTATCGGAGTGAAATCCGCCGAAGAGTTGTTCTCCAGTATTCCGGAACGCTATCGATTGAAGAAGTTGTTGAATCTTCCTGGGCCGATGTCCGAGGCCGAGGTGATCAGCTATTTCAAGGAACGCGCGTTGGAAAATTCCACGGGCTATTCCAGTTTTCTGGGGGCGGGAGTTTACAACCACCTGCGTTCCGTGGTTACCGACGTGATCATTCAGCGCGGGGAATTTCTTACCTCTTACACGCCGTATCAAGCCGAGATTACGCAAGGGACATTACAGGCGATCTTCGAGTTTCAAACTTTAATGTGCCAACTTACGGGACAGGAAGTAGCTAACGCTTCGATGTATGACGGTTCGACGGCGACGACCGAAGCGGTGTTGATGGCCGAACGATTGACGGATCGGCGGCGCGTTCTGGTGGCGCGGTCACTACATCCGGAGTACCGCCACGTTTTGCAGACGTATGCGCGGAACTGCGGGCTGTCGCTGGAAGAGATCCCATATGGCGCCGATGGCACACTAGATCGCAAGGCGCTGCACGCGACGTTGCGCGACGATGTGGCGGCCGTTGTGGTGCAATCACCGAATTTTTTTGGCGTGGTGGAATCGCATGCGGAATTGGCCGGCACGGTACACGGTGCCCGTGCGTTGTTGGTAGTTGCCGTTGCCGAGGGCGTTTCGCTTGGGCTGTTAAAACCTCCCGCCGAGGCGGACATCGTGGCGATGGAAGGCCAGAGTTTCGGGCTCGCACCAAGTTACGGCGGGCCGTTCGTGGGCGTGATTGCTTCGCGAGATAAATTTGTGCGTCAGCTTCCGGGACGGCTCGCGGGTGAAACTAGCGACACGGAGGGTCGTCGCGGATTTGTTTTGACGCTGGCGACGCGCGAGCAGCACATTCGGCGCGAGAAGGCAACGTCGAATATTTGCACCAATCAGGCGCTCTGCGCGCTGGCGGCGACCGTGCACCTTACCTTGCTGGGCAAGGAAGGGTTGCGAGAGATGGCGCATCAGAATTTGTCGAAGGCGCAGTTTGCGCTTGGCGAGCTCGAGAAAATTCCTGGGGTGCGGCGAGCGTTTTCTGGGGCGTTTTTTAATGAGTTTACTTTGGAGTTGCCGAGATCGGTGAAGCTCGTTAACGCGCAATTGTTGAAAGAGAAGATTATTGGGCCGTTTGTGCTTGGCACGGCTTACCCGGAGTTGACGAAGCATGCGCTGGTTTGCGTCACGGAAACGACCTCGCGGGCGCAGATCGAGCATTTTGCTGGGGCGTTGAAGAGGGTGTTGGAGGTGCCGTTGTGAAATGGGCGGTGGGCGTTTGCGACAATCGTGGCGCGGTGGCAGAAGGCGACCGCCTCAGAAGGCGGCCGCTACAAAGGCAAAGAGCAAGACGAGTATGAATAACAAAATTAAGAAAGCTGGGCGGCATACGAGTCAGAACGAAGGTTTGATCTTTGAGAAATCTTCGGCTGGTAAGCGTGCGTTTGAATTGCCGCCGCTGGACGTTCCGGCGGTCGATGCCGCGAAGGCTTTGGGCGCGCACCATCGCGCTGGGGGCGTGGAGCATTTCCCCGAGGTCAGCGAGATCGAAGTCTTGCGGCATTTTACGCGGCTTTCCACCTGGAATTACGCGATCGATTTGGGCATGTATCCGCTGGGATCCTGCACCATGAAATACAATCCGCGGGTGAATGAATTTGTGGCGCGGCTTGATGGGCTGGCAACGGAACATCCTTACCAGCCGCAAGAACTTTCGCAGGGCTGCCTCAAGATTCTCCAGCTGCTGGAAAAATGCCTGCTGGAAATAACCGGAATGGATTCCATTACGCTGCAGCCCGCCGCTGGAGCGCAGGGCGAAATGACCGGCTTGCTTTTGATTCGCGCGTACCTGGAGAAACAAGGCAATCCTCGGAAGAAGGTTTTGATCCCGGACTCCGCGCACGGCACCAATCCCGCGACGGCCGTGATTGCCGGCTATGAAGTCGAAAACATCAAATCCGAATCGCACGGGCAGATTGATGTCGACAAGTTGCGCGAGTTGGTTACCGAGGATGTTGCGGCGCTGATGGTTACGAATCCTTCCACGCTGGGGATTTTCGAGCAGCGTATTCCGGAAATCGCGGAAATCCTGCACGCCAAAGGCGCTTTGCTATATATGGATGGCGCGAACATGAACGCGCTTACGGGTATCACGCGGCCGGGAGACTTTGGCGTCGATGTGATGCACCTGAATCTGCACAAGACGTTTTCCACGCCGCATGGCGGCGGCGGTCCGGGCACCGGGCCGGTCGCGATGAAGAAGATCCTCGAACCGTTTCGCCCCGTGCCGGTGCTTGTGGAAAAAGAAGGTGGGCGGCTGGCGCTGGACGCGAATCGGCCAGACTCCATCGGCCGCGTGAAGGCCTTCGTCGGGAATTTCGGTCTGCTGGTGCGCGCGCTGGCATATATTTTGGCGTACGGTCCGGGAGTGCGCGAAGCTACCGAAGATGCGGTGATTAACGCGAATTACATTCGCAAACATCTGGAAGGCGTTTTCGACCTTCCCTACTCCCTGCCCTCGATGCACGAAGTGGTGTTCAGCGACGCGCTGCAAAAAAAGAACGGCGTCAACACCATGGACATCGCCAAGCGCCTGATCGACTATGGATTTCATCCGTATACCACGGCGTTTCCGCTGATCGTGCCCGGGGCGTTGATGATCGAGCCCACAGAATCGGAGTCGAAGGAAGAGTGCGACCTGTTTATCGAGGCTATGCGCGCCATCGCGCAAGAAGCGGCGGAGAATCCCACGCTGGTAAGAACCGCGCCGCATACAACGAAGGTGCGGAGACTCGACGAAGTAGGCGCGGCGCGAAAACCGATTTTGCGCTGGAAGCCCACCGACAAGCCGGAAGGTAAACTGCACCACGCCACGAAAACGCCGCATCCCGAACCGACGCCATCCGTCTAATTTCCCACCTGAACACAATTGTGACGCAGGTCACGCTCGTCATCGAGCGTGCCTGCTATTCTTAAACCAACGTTCGCGATTAGCGCGAATGGACGCCACATGACACCCGCTCTCGCCGCCTGGCTGCCAAAATCTGTATTAATGCTGCGCGACTACGACCGGCACAAATTTCTGTCGGACTTGATCGCGGGAATTACTGTGGGCCTAGTGGCCTTGCCGTTGGCCATGGCGTTTGCGATTGCTTCGGGGCTTTCTCCGCAAGCTGGACTGTACTGCGCCATCGTAACGGGATTCATTATCTCCGCCCTGGGCGGCAGCAAGACGCAGATTGGCGGGCCAACCGGCGCGTTTGTGGTGGTGGTAGCCGGCATCGTGGCGAAATTCGGTGTCGAGGGATTGTTCGTCTGCACCATGATGGCGGGCGTAATCCTGGTGCTGCTGGGCGCTACGGGCATGGGCACAGCCGTGAAGTATTTTCCGCGGCCGGTGGTTATCGGCTTTACCAACGGGATCGCTATTCTGATTGCCAGCACGCAGATTCGCGATTTTTTCGGACTGCAAATGCAGCATGTGCCCGGCGATTTTTTTCACCGCATGGAGGCGTACGGCCAAGCCTGGCACACGATTTCGATTCCGGCGATGACCATTTCGCTGACCTCCGTCGCCGTAATGGTCCTTTGCCTCAAATATGCCAAGAGAATTCCCGGCGCGATTCTGGTTACCTTCGGCGCGACGGGAATCGTGTATCTATTGCGGATTCCCGTGGAAACCATCGGCACACGCTTTGGCGGGATTCCCAGCGGCCTGCCGACGTTCGCCATTCCGCCGCTACACTATGAACTGGTGCGGCAACTTTTTTCCTCAGCATTTACCGTGGCGATGCTGGGCGCGATCGAGTCACTAATGTCCGCGGTCGTTTCCGACCGCATGAGCAACGACAAACACAATCCCAACGTCGAATTAATCGGCCAGGGCATCGCCAATATTGTGTCTCCGTTGTTCGGCGGCTTGCCCGCGACGGGTGCGATTGCGCGCACGGCTACGAATGTGCGTGCTGGCGCGAAAACCCCTGTTGCGGGCATGATCCATGCTCTAACTTTGCTGGCCATTGTTTTATTTGCCGCTCCGCTGGTGAAACACGTGCCGCTCGCAGCGCTGGCCGCAATCCTGATGATCGTGGCGTACAACATGGGGGAATGGCACGAGATTCCAGAGATCCTCAAGCTGAGCAAAGCCGATATCGCAGTATGGCTGCTGACCATGACGCTGACGGTGATCACCGATCTGACGTTTGCGGTGGAAGTGGGCATGGTACTGGCGGCGCTTACATTTATTCGCAAGGTGTCGACAACCACCACGGTCACGCGCGTCACCAAAGATTACGTCACCGACAGCCACGTGCACATCCTGGAAGGCAAGGACATTCCGGAGTATGCCACGGTGTACCGCATTCACGGGCCGTTCCTGTTTGGCACCACGGACAAGTTCAGCGAGATTCTTGACAGCCTCGACGCTCTGCCGCCCATCGTGATCTTGCGACTGCGCAACATGACCGCCGTTGACGCGACGGGCCTCGCTGCGATCCGCGAATTGGCTGACGCCGTTCACGCTTCCGGACGATCCCTGATTCTTTGCGGCGCGCGTCCACAGCCTGCCGAACTGATGCGCCAAGCGGAATTCGAGCGGCACGTGGGCGCGGAAAATATCTGCGTGAGTGTCACGAATGCGCTGGATCGCGCGGCGGAAGTTCACGCCGCCGATGGGCTCTCTACCCATAGGCTTCCGAGGCCTGTTCTACCAGGCCGCGACCATTACGAATAGACTTCAGGGTTGTTGTGGGGAAAACAAAAAGGGCGTCCGCTGGGCAGGGACGCCCCTTTGTTTGAGCTGAAAGTCGTATAACCCGCTGGTCTAACGCGCCATGCGCGGCATGGGCTCCGGTGCAATGGTGGTGGTCGGCGCTTCGACGGACTTGCCGTTACGCGCCTGGGTAGCACGCGCGGTCAGCAATGGTTCGGTCTTGCGCACGGGCACGGCCAGGTTTTCCCCTTCGCGCACAAAGGTCAAACGATCCTGTTCGGTGTTCCAGTCGATGCACACCAGGTCGCCGAGATGCACTTGTTCGGTGGCCAGCAAATTTGCCAGCGGATAAACGATGTGGCGCTCGATGGCGCGCTTTAGGTGGCGGGCGCCGTAACGCTGGTCGGTGCCTTCCTGCAGCAGGAAGTCGCGGCCCTGTCCGGTGACGCGGAAGAGAAATTGTCCCTTGGCGGTTTCCAGCACGCGCTGTTGCACCTGGCCGAGTTCGATTTCGAGGACTTGTTCGAGTTGCTCGCGGCGCAGCGGGTGAAAAACCACAACCTTGTCCAAGCGGTTCATAAATTCAGGAGAGAATTTGCGGCGCGCGGCTTCGACGGCCGTGCGTTCCACCTTCTCGTTCAGGGCATCGGCGGGCTTATCTTTGGGCTGAATGAAGCCCATGCCGCCCTGCATCATCTCGGTGATTTCGCCACCACCGAGGTTGGAGGTCAGGAAGATCACGGTTTGGGACAAGTCCACGCGCCGGTTGTCTCCCAGCGTGAGCGTGGCTTTGTCCAGCATGCCAAGCAGCAACTGCCAAAGCGCGTCGGAGGCCTTTTCAATTTCGTCGAAGAGCAGGAAGCTGAGCTTCAGCTTGTCGGTGTGCGACGCGGCCAGCGATTCCTGGGTGATAAGTGGATGAGTCTCGCGGTGTCCGAGGTATCCCGGGGGCGAGCCAATCAACTTAGCAATTTCGTGAGAGTGCTGAAACTCCGCGCAGTCCACTTTGATGATCGAGCGCGCGTCGCCAAACAGAATCTCGGCGGCCGCTTCCACAATGCGCGTCTTGCCCGAACCAGTAGGCCCGAGAAACAGCAAATTACCCACGGGCCGCCCGGGCGAATTCAGGCCGGCACAGAACACCTGGTACATATCCACCAGCGACTGCACGCCCTCAGCCTGCCCAACCACCTTGGCGCGTAAAGACGACTCAAATTCTCGTGTATCGATGCTGCGAATCGTCGGATCCAGTTGCTGTCGAACCGCGGCTTTCATTTGGCATCCTTCGACTCGTCCGGCTCCCCCAGACGAGCAGCGCGTCTCAGCGACCCGCTAGGATTGAGATTGTGCATGGCAAGTGCCAATCTTTTTGAAAAATAGAATCTTCTTAACTGCGACTACTTTCAATGACTTACGATTGGGCAAATTCCTGAATCCGTCTCAAGTGTTGAGACACTGTTTCATCCGCGTGCAAACTGAGAGCGGTGAAACACTTTGTGTCAGGGGGCAAACGACAAAAAGGGGCGCGCCTCGCGACGCGCCCCTGTGCAAATCCAACAATACTCAAGCTTTGGTTGAAGACACGCAACACCCGTTTTAGTGCGCTAAGAATTAACGCGGTCCTGTTTCTTGCGCGCTTGCGGCGCCGCCACCGGAGTCGCCGCGGGTAATGCGGCGCGCGATTTGCGGCTTTCCACCACCACTTCCGCAGGGGCGTTGATGGGTCGACCGTCCGTAGCTTCGGTCACCGCGAGAACTGGAGCGGCTTCCGCGGCAGTGCTCTGTACCAGAGCTCCTTCGCCTTCACGGACAAAGGTGAGTCCGTCGTGTTGGCGGTCCCAATCGATACGCACCAGGTCGCCAAGATGCACCTGCTCGGTGGCCAGCAAATTAGCCAGTGGATAGACCACGTGGCGTTCAATGGCGCGCTTCAGGTGGCGCGCGCCGTAGCGCTGGTCGGTGCCCTCTTTGAGCAGGAATTCGCGGCCATTGTCGGTTACGCGAAACAGGAATTGGCCTTTAGCGGTTTCCAGGACGCGCTGCTGCACGTGGCCCAATTCGATGCCCAACACCTCTTCGAGCTGTGCGCGCTGTAGCGGGTGAAACACCACCACTTTGTCCAGGCGGTTCATGAATTCCGGCGAAAACTTCCGGCGCGCCGCCTCCATAGCGGTGCGTTCCACTTTTTCGTCAAGCAGGTCGGCAGGTTTATCTTTCGGCTGAATAAAACCCATCCCGCCTTCCATCAATTCAGTAATCTCACCGCCTCCAAGATTGGAGGTGAGAAAAATCACGGTTTGAGACAGGTCCACCTTGCGATTGTCGCCGAGCGTCAGCGTGGCTTTGTCCAACATGCCCAGCAACAATTGCCACAGCGCGTCGGAGGCCTTCTCGATTTCGTCAAACAGCAAAAAGCTGAGCTTGAGCTTGTCCGTGTGCGACGCGGAAAGCGCTTCCTGCGTAATCAAAGGGTGCGTTTCGCGGTGACCCAGGTAACCCGGAGGCGAGCCGATCAATTTGGCGATTTCGTGGGAGTGCTGAAATTCCGCGCAATCCACCTTGATGATGGACTTGGCGTCGCCGAACAGAATTTGCGCCGCGGCTTCGACCATTCGCGTCTTGCCTGATCCGGTTGGTCCGAGGAACAGCAGGTTGCCCACCGGCCGGCCTGGAGAGTTCAAACCGGCGCAGAAAACCTGGTACAGGTCGACCAGCGCTTGCACGCCTTCCGCCTGTCCCACGATCTTGGCGCGCAGCGCGGTTTGAAAGTCCACCGTCTGCACGCTGCGCTTGTTTGGATCGAGTGAAAGAATGATTTCGCTCATGACCGCCTCCTAACGCCCCAAAACGAGCTGAGACGCTGCTTGGGACGCACTTCCGAAGCGCCCGCGTCCACGGTCAAATTGATCGAGCTTGACCTGGATGGTGGATTGCAGCAGCCGCAACTGCACGAGCAGCTCCTGCGCCACAGCCGGTGATTCGGAAAATTTTAGAAGCGGCGGAAAGAGGTCCGCCAGATCCAGATTGAGCGCTCGCAGCGTGCCCACGAGACCCTGGATCGCGGGAGAGTTGGGGTCCGCGAGTTCCATTTGCTGACTGAGTTGGCCGTTCAGTTGTTCGCGCAGAGCTTTCCAGTTCAGCTCCACGAAAGGATGTTTTTTGGCTACCTGGCGGACCACTTCGTCGGTAATGCGCGCGCGCATGCCGAGCCGCGCCAGATGAATTTGCTGGACTTTTCCGCCGCGGCGCACGTTGTGCACCAGAAAGAACGCTTTTCCTTTGCGGCGTACGAAAGCCATAACTTCACCCCGGAACTGCGATTCTTGCTGTAGTGTACTTTGCTTCCACTACGTCCACAAGATTAAACACGGTTCCCGACGACTTTGTTGCGTATGAGTAATGAGCACGTTGTGAATCGAAGATAGCGGACTCTACACGATTTCTTTCATGCGATTTTTCGCTGCGTTTCATCAATTCCCCTCATACTCGCGGGCTGCGTTCATCGCTCTTCACTTCGCCGCAGCCTCTGTCTTTGTTCGCGTGCGTTTTGCCGCTATCGTATTAAACCCGGCAGCCGGAATTTCCACTTGCTCCACTCAGTTAGATGCTTCTACGATGCTGCGCGCAGCTTGGCGCGCCGTGCTCCGGCAGCGCGGCCACTTTTGGAGCAACCGTTATGTCCTGGGATGTCGTCTACGCGCTGGTCAAGAAAATTCCTCGCGGCAAAGTGCTGACCTACGGCGCGCTCGCCAAGGCCACGAGGCTCCCGGGCGGCGCACGCACGTCCGGACGCGCCATGGCGGGAACGCCGAAAGGCCAAGGCATTCCGTGGCATCGCGTGGTTGGCGCGGGCGGTAAACTCCTCATCCGCGAGCCGTACGCTTCGCTGCAGAAAAAGCTGCTCGCTAGCGAAGGCGCAAAGTTGACCGAGTCGCGCGTGGATATGAAAACGTGCGCGTGGATACCGCCGGGTGGCCGCAGCGCGAAACAAAAGCCGCCCGCGCGACGTAAAAAGAAAGCGCCCCGGCAGAAATACCGCTAAGGGTCGATTGGTCGGCAGCGTAAATCAGGAGTTGAAAGCAAACTCTTATTTTGCTTTGGGCTTTCTTGCTCGGAGTTTCAGAAAGTCCAGCTAAACCCAGACAGCACACATCTGCGCATCACCAACAATCCACAGGCCCGTTTGCAGAAACTGTATCAGTGCCGTTGTTGAAGCCAACAACTCCCGACAAAGCCGCAACGTTAGAGGAGTCGGATTCGGGCGCCAACAGGACTCCCTCGATGGAACGTATGTTGAATCCTCGCATCTTACCGAAGTCGGTGAATGTGCGATATTCAACAGTCACAGGCTGACCATTTTGGGACGATAAACGATCGTGCCAGACTTTCGAGCGGAACCCGTCGTAGCAAATGGTTCCGTTTTTCCCGACACGGTACAAGACGACAGCGTCTGAATCCCCTGGATATACCGGAGCGAACGGCTCTTTTCCATCTGTCGCGACGACTACCTGAAACGTTCTTAGCACGACTCTGTTCACGAAAAACACACAGGCAAGGTACGTGCACCCGACCAGCGCGACAATCACAAACCAAGTATTGTTAGACGGCCCACTCATACCGATATTTTGCGCGAACGATAGACCGGTGTAAACGGACCAGCCATTAAAAAGTTCTTCCGAGGAAACGCTCCGCCTTGCGGAGCGACCACCGAACGGTCGGGAAATGCCGTGCCGATTCGTCACCTGCGGTATGCTAGAGGTTCTTTGACCATGCTCAATTCCATCCTGCAGGTAGAGAACCTCGTCAAGCACTACGGCGATGTCGAAGCGGTGCGCGGCGTCAGCTTCAACGTAGAAGAGGGCGAAGTTTTTGGCCTTCTCGGCCCGAACGGCGCCGGAAAAACCAGCACCGTGGAAATCCTAGAGGGCCTGCGCGCGCCCGATAGCGGCCGGGTCTCCGTTTGCGGTTTAGATCCGCAAAAGACTCCCGAAAGACTCAAACACGAAATTGGCGCGGCGCTGCAGTCCACTTCCCTGCCGGACAAACTGCGCGTAATGGAAGCGTTAAAACTTTTTTCCAGCTTTTACCGGCGGCATCGTGATCCTGAAGAACTTTTGAAACGCTTCGGGCTGGTGGAGAAGCGCAATGCGTTTTATAAAGAGCTTTCCGGCGGGCAGAAACAGCGGCTGGCTCTGGCGATGGCGCTGGTCAACGACCCGCAGGTGCTGTTCTTCGATGAGCCGACGTCCGGCCTGGACCCGCAAGTGCGTCGCGAGATTTACGACATCGTTGAGGAGCTAAAGCGCGAAAAGAAAACCATCGTGATGACCACGCACTACATCGAAGAGGCCGAACGCCTTTGCGATCGCGTGGCCATCATCGACCACGGCCAGGTGATTGCCTTGGGTTCGCCACGCGAATTGAAGGAACGCTCCGGAGACAAAACGCGCGTGGAGGTTCGACTCACCAGGCCCGAATCGCCGGAGCAGTTGAAAAATCTGGATGGCGTCACCGATTGCCGCGAACTCAATGGGACGTACATCTTGCACGCGCGACGGCCGCCGCAGGCCATCGTCTCGCTGGTTAAACATTTAGAAGCCCAAGGCAACGAACTTTTGGGGCTGGAAATTCTGACGCCTTCGCTCGAAGACGTGTTCATCGAACTCACCGGAAGGAGGCTACGCGATTGACAAATTTCCTGACGCTCACGCGCATGCGTCTGCAGTTGACGCTGCGCAACAAAATGTTCATCTTCTTCAGCGTCATCATGCCGTTTGCTTTTTTCTTTCTCTACGCGGGAGTTTTCGCCAAAGGCAATGCCCGTGGCGTACGTTACCTGCTGGGCCCCATCATCGCGCTCACGGTGATGGGCAGTTTTTGGGGGCTTAGCGCTGCGCTCGTCATGTTTCGCGAGCAGGGCATCTTGCGGCGCTTTCACGTTACCCCGGTTACCGCCAGCGACATGCTGGCTTCCAGCATCGTCGCGAATTTCATTCTTACGTTGCCCACGATCCTCGTCGAACTGCTCTTTGCGCGCTTCATCTTTCACGTCAAGGATTTTGGCGATGTGTCCACGGCTTTCGTTCTGATTGCCTTGGGTACTATGTCTTTCGCTTCGCTCGGGCTGGTAGTGGCCAGCGTGACCAATACCATGCAGGAAACTCAGGTCATCAACCAGCTGATCTGGTTGCCGCTTATTTTTCTTTCCGGCGCGACCATTCCTCTTGCCGATCTTCCTCAAATGGTGCAGCGCGTGGGCTTGTTTCTTCCCGCCACTTATCTCGTTACGGAACTGCAAGACGCTATTTACTGGTCGGCGGCCCTCTGGAACCGCGACGTCCTGATTGCGCTGGCTTCGCTGGCCTTGTGGGCGTGCCTGACCTTTTTCTTGTCCGCCCAACTGTTTCGCTGGGAGCCGGAATCCAAGATTCCGCGCCGTGCCAAACTTTTGGTGGCGGCCACGGCGCTCCCGTTCGTGCTTTTAGGATTTTGGGAAAACAGCTCCAGCCGTACGGTCGCAAAAGCGAAGGCCATGGCGGAGTCTGTCAACGCCCCTGCAGCGCCCGATGATGCTCCGAAGCAAGCGCCTTGAGCTCGCCAGCTTTATCGTGCCGCCCCTGGCTTCCATGCACTAGAAGGCCGAACGCCAATTTGGATTGGCGTCGCAAACCCACTTGCGCACATCGCATTGACGCTCGTTATCCCGTGCCGTATTCTCGAATTTAGTAGCTGTAGCGCGCGACATAAGACCCAGGAGCGATCATGCCCATTCCGAAGACTGAAAAAATCTGGCACAACGGCAAACTCATCAACTGGGATGACGCCACGCTGCACGTCCTTTCCCACGTGGTGAGCTACGGCTCGGCGGTATTCGAGGGCATTCGCTGCTACGACACCAAGCAGGGACCGGCGATTTTCCGGCTGCGCGAACACATGCAGCGCCTGGTCAACTCCGCCAAGATTTATCGCATGGAGCTGCCGTTCAACGTGGACGAACTTTCCGCAGTGGCCACTGAACTCGTCGCCGTGAATAAAATTCGCTCCTGCTATGTGAAACCCATCGTGCTGCGGGGCTATGGCGACGCGGGCGTGACGCCGCTTAACAATCCCATCGAAATTTACATGGCCTGCTGGTCCTGGGGCGCGTACCTCGGCCCCGAAGCGCTGGCTAAGGGTGTGGATGTGGGCGTCAGCTCCTGGACGCGCATCGCGCCCAACACGCTGCCGGCGATGTCCAAGGCCGCGGCCAACTATATGAACTCCCAACTGATTCGCATGGAAGCCACCTTTAACGGCTTCTCCGAAGGCATTGCGCTCGATTCGAGCGGCTACCTGAGCGAAGGTTCGGGCATGAACGTGTTCCTCGTGCACGACGGCATTCTGTACACGCCGCCGCTGGGCGCCAGCGTTCTTCCCGGGATCACGCGCAACGCCATCATCACGTTGGCCGAAGACTTAAACATCCCGGTGAAAGAGTCGGTGATCCCACGCGAAATGCTGTACATCGCCGACGAGGTTTTCTTTGTGGGCACGGCCGTGGAAGTCACGCCCATTCGCTCGGTCGATCACATCATGGTCGGCAAAGGCGGTGCAGGCCCCATCACCAAGAAGCTACAGGATGAATTCTTCGCCCTGACCAGCGGCAGTAAGCCCGACCGTCACAACTGGCTAACGCCGGTGAACGCTCCAGTAGCCGCTGCCCGCTAGCGCGCAGTCGTTGGATTGCTGTCATGGCAACGCGCCGTTTATTGGTCGCCCCGTTCTTCACTACAATTCTGTAACATTAGAAGTTCCGAAGGGTCGTGCTCCGTCTCCGGGAGTGGATGGGTAGGTTCGTTTATTCTCTGGGGGGGCGGCGCTCTGACGCTCGGTCTGTTGCTGTGAAGGGAGAGTATGGACGTTTCGCGATTTCGTAAAGACGCGCTGGTTATCGCGGGCCTTGCCGTGGCCTATTGCGCCGCCGGTGAGCTGGGGTTGCGGCTCGCCGCAGCCAACGCCACGGCTACGGCCGTTTGGCCCGGCGCGGGCATTGCACTGGCCGCCTTGTTGATCTTCGGCTATCGCGCGTGGCCGGGCATTATGCTTGGTTCTCTACTGGCGGCGCTCACCACCCCCGATGGATTCTTTACCGCGCTGGGCGTGGCCACGGGCAGTTCGCTGGAGGCGCTCGCCGGCTGCTACCTGATCAACCGCTTCGCCGGCGGCAAGCAAGTGTTCGAGCGCGCGCAGGATATTTTCAAATTTGCTTTAATTGCCGGGCTCCTCAGCCCCGCCATAAGCGCCACCATTGGCGTCTCGTCCACTCTCTTCGGCGGTCTGATGGCGCCACAAACGTCCTTCGCGTCGGTGTGGGCCACCTGGCTGCTCGGCGATGGCGCGGGCGCGATTATCGTCGCGCCGCTAATTATGCTGTGGGCGGAAAATCCGCGGCTCCGGACCGATCGCCGAAGCCTCCCTGAGCTCGTATCGCTTTTTGCCGGACTGACTTTTACCTGCTGGGTGGTCTTTGCGGGAGGCTTCCACGCGGCGCTGAAGCACTACCCGCTGGAATATTTGTACACACCTTTTCTGGTCTGGGCAGCGTTTCGTTTCGGCCGGCGTTACGCGGTGACGGCCACGTTCGTGCTGGCGGCGATTGCCACCTGGGGCACGGCGCATGGCTTCGGGCCGTTCTCTCGCGATTCACTGAACGCTTCCCTCTTGTTGCTGCAGGCCTTCATCGCCATCATGGCCATCACCACACTGTCCCTGGCGGCCGAAGTTACCGAACACAGGCGCGCCGATGAACGCGTGCGGCAGCTGGCGGTCACTGACCCTATGACCGGCTTGGCCAACTACCGCCGCCTGCTGGATGCTCTAGACCTGGAAATCAAACGCTCTGAACGCACCGGCCGGCCGTTCGCCATTCTGTTGCTGGACATGGACGGGCTTAAAATCATCAACGACGCGTATGGACATTTGGTGGGCAGCCGCGCGCTGTGTCGCCTGGCCAATACTCTGTTGATCCATTGCCGTGAGATCGATACCGCCGCGCGCTATGGCGGCGACGAATTCGTGTTGGTGCTGCCGGAGACGGAGCTCGAAGCCGCGCTGCAGGTGGCCCAGCGCATCTCCGAACGCCTGAAAAACGATGGCGAACTGCCAAAACTTTCGGTGAGCACCGGCGCCGCGGTTTATCCCGCCGATGGCGCATCGCTCGACGAATTGCTGAGCGCCGCCGACCACGCGCTGTATCGCGAAAAAGGCACTTCCAAAACCAAACAGAGTTCGCAGATTTAGAAGCGCATCTCGCCGAGCTGCGCAGCACGCAATCAACTGCATGCGAAGAATGCTGGCGTCCATCCCTTCGTTACGGCTAAAATCCACGTTCGCACCGACGCCGCGTTCTCTTCGCGCGGCCCAACCGCCCGGGAGGCTTCTGGATGCACAACACGCCGCAAAAACTGACCGCTGAATTTCTCGGCACCTTCGCGCTGGTTTTTTTTGGCGAGGGCGCGGCTTGCGCCGTGCAGTATGTGCATGGAGCTCTGGACATAAATCTACTCATCGTAGCGCTCGCGCACGGTTTGGCTATTGCGGCATTTTTCGCGGCGCTCCGCCAAATTTCTGGGGCGCACTTCAACCCCGCCGTCACCATCGGCTACTGGGCTACCAAGCGCGTGAACACCATTGAAGCTGCCATGTACTGGGTGGCGCAGATAGCCGGCGCCATTGCCGCGGCGTATCTGTTGCGCGCGGTGTTGCCCGAAGAGGCTTGGCGCAACGTCGCGCTAGGCGCGCCAGAGTTGGTGCGCGATTTCCCCAAGTGGGCGGGCATGACGCTGGAAGCGGTCGCCACCTTTTTCGTGGTTTTTATTTTCTTCGCTACCACCGACCCGGACCACGACGTTCCGCAAGGAACCGCCGGCCTGGCCATCGGCGTAACTTACGTGCTTGGCATCTTCGTGGCCATGCCCTTTACCACCGGCGCGCTGAATCCCGCGCGCGCTTTCGGCCCGTGGCTCGCCACCGGCGCGCACCTTGCCAATCAAGGCGTGTATTGGGTTGGTCCGCTAGCTGGCGGCTTTCTTGCCGGCCTGCTCTACGATTCCATTTACCTGACCAAGAAACTCCCCGACTGACGTTTCGTAGGGGCATCCGCCGCGGCGGACCGTGCCCGCTGCATTCCACGGGGCGCAATCGTTCTCGAAACCGCGCAAACTGTCCTAAAGGGCAGGTAATTACGTCGCAACTCGCCATTCCTGCTTCCTTGCCCGCCTCCAATACGGGTGCTAACGTCGCGTGTTAGCAGGATTGCGGGGTTCCGACATATATGGCTATCAGCATTGATGACCTGCTTCGCCGGGCCGTCGAAAATAAGTCTTCCGACTTGCATCTAAAAGTCGGCAACCACCCGTATCTTCGCGTGGACGGCCAGCTCGCGCCGATCACCGAAGTCCCGCGCATCACGCCGGAAGAAATGCTGTCCATGGCCTTCAGCATGATGACCAACCGGCAAAAACAAAAATTCAAAGAAACCGCCGAATTGGATATGGCTTACGGTGTGGCCGGCCTCGGACGCTTCCGCGTGAACGTATTTCAGCAGCGCGGCAACGTCGGCATGGTCTTGCGCGTCATCCCCACAAAAATTCGCACCGCCGAGGAACTGAATCTTCCCACGGTGATTACGCGCATCTGCGAAGAGCAGCGCGGCTTGGTACTGGTCACGGGAACCACTGGTTCTGGTAAGTCCACCACGCTGGCAGCGATGATCGACCGCATCAACGCCAATCGCGCTGATCACCTGATCACCATCGAAGACCCCATCGAATTTCTGCACCGCGACAAGCGCAGCTTCATCAATCAGCGCGAAGTGGAAGTGGACACCGCGAACTTCTCTACCGCGTTGCGCGCCGCTTTGCGTCAGGATCCCGACGTGATTCTGGTCGGCGAAATGCGCGACCTGGAGACGATTTCTACCGCGCTGCTGGCCGCCGAAACCGGCCACTTGGTTTTCTCCACCTTGCACACTCTGGACGCCACGGAAACCATTCAGCGTATTATCGCGGTCTTTCCGCCGCCCGAGCAGAAACAAATTCGTTTGCAGCTTGCGGCGACTCTTAAAGCGGTGGTCTCGCAGCGCCTGGTGCGACGCTCCGATGGCGTCGGCCGCGTGCCCGCTTGCGAAGTGATGATCGCCACCGCGTATATTCGCGATTGCATCATCAACCCCGACAAGACGCGCCTGATTCACGACGCTATCGCCGCCGGCACCAGTCAGTACGGCATGCAGACCTTCGATCAATCGCTCTTCGATCTCTACACGCGCCAGTTAATCACGTTGGAAGAAGCTTTGATGCGCGCTTCCAACGCCGACGAATTCAAGCTCCGCATTCAGGGCGTCCGCTCCGCCGCCGATTCCGCGCGCGAAGAGATGGAACGCCAAATGGCCGACTTCGAGCGCTTCGCCCGCAAGTAGTCACGCACACCAGCGCTAGTCTGATGACTGCGTAGGCGCCGGACTTCACAGGCTGCGGAAAAAGTGGTGGAGATGGTTACCGGTGAGCGAGGCGCGGCGTCTAAGAGCACATGCGCGGACACGATGATCAGCAAGAAGGCATGTTCAGTTACATTTCACTGGAGAAGCGGGTACCGGAAGATCACCCGTTACGGCGGGTGCGGCGGATGACGGAGGCGGCGTTGCAGAACATGTCGCCGCTATTTGCAAAACTATATTCGCCCATGGGGCGGCCCTCGATTGCACCCGAACGGTTGCTGCGGGCGTTGTTGTTGCAGGCTTTTTACAGCGTGCGGAGCGAACGGCTGCTGATGGAGCAGCTGGACTACAACTTGCTGTTTCGCTGGTTTGTGGGGCTGCCGGCGGACGACGCGGTGTGGGACGTGACGGTGTTCACCAAGAACCGCGATCGGCTGCTGGAGGGGGAAATTGCGCAGGTCTTTTTCGAGCAGGTGCTGGAGCAGGCCGCGCAGCAAGGGCTGCTATCGGACGAACATTTCACGGTGGATGGAACGCTGATCGAAGCGTGGGCCAACCGGCGAAGTTTTCAGGAGAAGCAGCCGCCGCCGAGTCGTGGCAGCGGGAACAAAGGGCAGAAATTGCTGCGGGACACGCACGAGAGCAAAAGCGATCCGGAGGCGCGCTTGTATAAGAAAAGCGTGGCGGGAGAAGTCAAAGCGAGCTATTTGGGACACGTACTGATGGAAAATCGTAACGGACTGGTGGTGCAAGCGTGCGTGACCTGTGCAGGAAATAGAGCGGAACGAGAAGCCGCGGAGGAGCTGGTGGCGACGGTGGCAAGAACAGCGCAGCAAAAACGCCTGACGCTGGCAGCGGACAAGAGTTATCAGGCCGAGGAATTCATCACCAGGTTGCGCGCGTTGCGCATCGTGCCGCACATTGCGGAGTACGAGAAAGAGACGGCACTGAGCAAGAACTGGCTGTTACCGAGCGAGCGGGAAGATCCGGGATTCGCGATCAGCCAAGGAAAGCGCAAACTGGTGGAGAAGATTTTTGCCTGGATCAAAAGTTCGGCGGGGCTGCGGAAAACGAAATTACGCGGGCGCCGGCGGGTGGACTGGCAGTTTCGCTTGTATGCCGCCGCCGCGAATTTGGTGCGACTGGCGAAACTAATGCCGGCATAAACCCGCGTTTCGGAAAGGAAGCGCGGTCACGGGAAGCCGGCAGGTAGAGCACAACGAAAAAGGCGCAGCCTCGGAAGCCGCAGGGCCCCACGCCGGGGACAAATTTGCAAATGGGCTGACTTTTTCCGCAGCCTGTTTAGTCCGGCCTCCTTGCAATCGTCCGCGCTGTCATCAGAATCCACCGAGGCCGGGCTGAAGCCCGGCACCTACACGAGCCACCCCAACTTGCGTCCCGCGCGGCTTGCTTCTATGCTTCCTGCATGTTCGGCACACAGCGTAAATTAGACAGCGAAGGCGAGCTGTATGACGTGGCAGTGCGCGCGCTGATGCGTCGCGGCCACTCCATTGGTGAAATGCAGAAGCTGCTTACGCGCCGCTGCAACAATGAACTGCTGGTCCGCGTAGTCCTTGCGCGCTTGAAAGAAAATGCTCAGCTCGATGACGCGCGCTACGCGAAACAGTTCGTGCGGCAGCGCACCGAGATTCGTCGCCAGGGGAAATTTCGCATCGCGCGAGACCTGCGCGCCCGTGGCGTCGCAGACGAGCATATCGACGCTGCACTGGCCGAAGCCGCCGAACAAACCGACGAAGCCGCGCTCGTGCGCGCCCGCATCGAACGCAAACTAAAGCTAACTCGCGGCGAGATCGACGACCGCAAAATCGCCTCGCTCTACGGCAGCCTCATGCGCGCCGGATTCTCGCCAGACCTAATTCGCCGCGAACTAAAGAACATCACGCGCGCCGAAGTCCCCGAAGTAGAATCAACAGAATAGTTATCGTGACGCCTGTCGTGGCAAGGTCGGCCTGCTTTTTTCCGGCGTCAGACCGGTATCGTTTCGCGGATTACAGGGTCTAAATTGCGCGCGCAAAGCAAACTGTCAAAATCCACCGAGAATCTGATCGAGTCTCTCTACGTCAAAAAACGAATTTGGGACACGCTTATCGATTTCAACTCGCGTGTTGAAACGATCCGAAAGATCGCCTCCGCTGGCGAAATGGAGGCTATTCCCGATCTTTTGCCGATCCTGTTGACTGGTGACAAAAAGACAACTAAGGCCTGCGCGATTGCTATTCATCAGTTGGTTCAACAACTCGAACCCGCCAACTTTGTACGACTCGACGAATTCGTGAGGCAAGGCTACGGCAATTGGAATGTTCGGAGAGAACCTTGGTACGCGCTGAAGCCGCCGGACGTCGCCCATCTCGCCAGTCTGGGGGAAGGTTCGGTCTCAGTTCTTGGGATGGCTTCCTCCCACAAGAACGGCTACGTCCGTGAAGAAGCCGTCCGCCAACTCGGGAAAATTGTTTCAGGGGCAGAGCTTCCATTCCTGTTTATCCGTGCGAATGACTGGGTGGAGGAAGTCTATTCTACTGCCCAAGGCCTAGTTCTGCAGCGTATTCGACCTGATTACCTGCGTCCGCTGTTGACTTGGCTGCCTTTGGCGCTTCGTCTCGCTAGCGCTCAACGGAACGACAATTCCGAGATTGTCGCAGCTATTCAGCGTCTCTTTCACCACCCTGAAGCCCGTGAGGTGCTCAGTGCGGGGCTTGCTTCGCCCGACAAGTTCGTGCGCCGATTTTGTTTTGAAATTGCGTTCAACTCCGCGGACAGGGATTTGTCGGCGATCTTCCGGAGCGCCTTTGTGTCCGGAGATCCGGTCGTACGAAGTTACGCCATGAGCAAGCTACGCGTGGCATTGCCGAACCACGCAACGAAAGAAATCCTCGCCTTGGCCAGGAACGACAGGTCCATGGCCGTAAGGCGAGAAGCGCTGCATATATATGCCCAACAGTATGGCGAAGAGATCGAGCGAGAATTTCACGCAGCCCTGCTCGATGTGAATGCCGCCGTCCGGGAAGAAGCACAGTATTATTTGAAGCAGAAGAGCGCACTCGATTTGCGCGTCTATTATTCGGACTGCCTGACTACATCCACGGGTCTGAAGCTTCGCGCTGCGATATCTGGCATTGGCGAAACCGGGCAACCCACGGATTCATCTCTCGTTGAACCTTTCTTCTCCGCCACTTCCGCAAAGACCCGTGCAGCGGCCTTGCGAGGGGTCGCGAAGTTGCGGCCAGATTTCTACACGGAACAATACGTATTGGCCTTGTACGATCCGTCCAGCAAGGTAACGCGAGAAGCGGCTTTATCGCTGGTAAAAAAAGCAAACTCGATCGGAGGCCCGCGGTTCTGGGAAATTTACAACGGTTGCAGCTATCTCCACGGTCGGCGTGCGGTTCTGTTTCTGATTTCGCGAGTCACTAAGTGGGATAGCATCGCGTTTCTAATCCAAGCGCTGGCCGACGAGAACGAGTCCCTCGCGGAATTAAGCAGAGACTATATTCGTAGATGGTTCGCGAGATACAACCGAAGCTCAGTGCTGCCCAGTGCGGACCAAAAGGCTCGAGTACGCGACGCTCTAAATCGCCATGGTCTATTGCTCAACGTCGACGCAAGACGGGAATTTGAGCTGCTTTTAAAACGCTTCTGATACCGGTTCGGAGGAGGTCGCTGTAAGTCGCCCAGGGCGAAACGCTACGTGGAGGCGCGTTCTAGGTTTTGCCGATCCCAATTCCCTGCTATCGCGCCTGCTTCGTAGGTTGATTGGCAAAAGTCCAGCAAATCCTTGGCGGGATTCGCGGACGTGCGCACGTCGTCGTACATCAGGAAGTACTCGCTTTTTTCTTTGCTGTAGAAAGCTTTGGCGGGCAGAACCGCGCGATCCCTAAATCCGGCGGGCTCGGGAGCGGCGTAGGCGTAGAACGCAGCATCCTTGATGACTTCGCCGTCGCCGGGCCAGAAGCCTACGCTGATTACTTCGTGCGAATAGGCTTCCTTAGTGATGGAGTCAGCGTCGGGACGCACAGGAGCGCGGCGCCCGGAAAAGCGCGTCACCGCCAAATCAAAACTCCCCCAGAAGAAATGTACTGGGCTGCACTTGCCGATGAAGCGCGCGCGAAATTCGCGGAAGACCGTGTCGACAGTAACGAGCACCTGCCAGAAGCGGTGCGCGTATTCCGGGTCGTAAGACTTGTGCCCTTCGTCCAGCGTGAAGCGCACCGGGCGCGGAACTTCCACGGGCATGGTCCAGACCTTTACGTGAATCCCCAGCGACTCCAGCGCGCCCATAAATTCCGCGTAAAATTCCGCCACTGTGCAAGGCCGCAGGCGAAACGCGCGGATCTCGCCGCGACTCGTAGTGATCTCCAGCATGTGCGCGGTGAAATCGAAGAGCACCTCGAATGAGCCGCCCTCATAAGGAATGGAAGACGTGGTCAGTCCGCGCGACGTCACATACTGCGTGCATCCCCAGAAATGATTGATCGGCGGACTGAGCTTCAGCCGAACTTTGCCGACGATCTGCGTCCACATGTGAAGCGTGGCGTAAGTATCTTTCCACTCGGCCAGCGGCAGCGCTGGCCAGCGCGTCTCAGCTGTGGACATGAAAATTCCTCCTTCTCAAAACGAACAGGGCGACATGAAGTCGCCCCGTATCGGTGAACTTTTACGTTCGGAAAAAAGTGATCGCGGCGGCTTCCATCGAATTTGCCTGATGGCATACAGCAATTCCTAAAACCGGCGCCCGGAATCGCATGGGCATAAATCGTTGCGGCCAAGCTTTTCCAGCAGTTCCTTGTCGCCGTGAACCACGCGGTGACCTCGCTTGACCTTGGTTTCGGACGGATATCCTCTACGACGCTTACTGCTGCGCTCGAAAGCAGGATTGGTTGGACAGATCTTTGTATCGCACGACACACCTCCTGTTAATTCGCCTCTAGATTAGCAGATTTAACAGAGAGGTTTGCCACGGTCCGTGGCGTTATCCGCCATGTCGCGACGTCATTTCTGGAGCATCACTTCGGTGGACTTGATTACCGCGGACACGGCGTCTCCAACCTTCAGCTGCATCTCGTCGGCGCTGCGCTTGGTGATCACGCTTTCGATGAGATTCTCGCCCACGCGCACCACCACGTGAGCCATTACGCCGCCGAATTCCAGTTCCACAATCGTGCCTGCTAGATGATTTCGCGCTGATAGGATCATGCGCAAAGCATACCCTCCGCCGTGGCAACCGTCCACAGGCGCCGCGATGTGATCACCGCTCGACTTCGTCGTGGATGGTGGTCTCGAGTGGTGCGTTTCGTGGCATAGTAAAGTCGCATTAGATCGATTCTGTGGCGCGTTTGGCAACGAGACAATCCAACTGGAGCGAGGCGTCGATGGCAACTCCACTCGAGATTTCTGGCATCACGGCAGTTATGCTGGGCGTGCGGGACGTTCCCGCGGCGATGGCTTTTTACCGCGATAAGTTGGAACTCAAGGTAATTATGCAGGAGTCCGGGCTGGCGCTGCTGCAAAGCGGAGCAGTGATGCTGGGACTCAGCCGCGGGCACGCGCAGTCCGCGCCGCACATTGCCGGTGCCACCGAAGTGGTCTTTCGCGTAGAAAATGTGCGCACCGTGCATCGCGCCTTGACCGCAGTAGGAATTTCGTTTTTGAGCGAACCTCGCCAGGCCACTCCGACCGACTGGGTTGCGCATTTCCGCGATGTGGACGGCCATCTGCTCTCCATCTTTGGCCCTGAGGGTTCCGCCTAGCTGACCTCGCGCCTCACACTGTCGACTCGCACCGTCGGGCTGACACCGATTTACTTCCGCGCTATGCTCTGCGCATGCGTACGTTAATATTTCTGATCCTGCTTGGAGCCGCGCTTCTCGTCATACCGCCTGACCAGGCACAACAACCCGTGACCGCGGCCGTGACCATCGAGGTACGCGATCAGACGGGTGCTTCCGTCTCGCACGCCAAGGTTCGTATGGAGCCGCCGCCAAATCCGCTTCCCGATAAAATGGAGACCGACGATACCGGCAGCCTGCAGCTGCGCTTGCCCAACGGCACTTACGCTGTGTCGGTCACCGCGCAGGGTTTCGAGAAGGTTACTCAGCACATCGACATCAACGACGCGCAGATGCTGCACCCGGGCACGCACGTTTTCCGCGTCATGCTGGAAGTCGGCCACACTGGCAGCCCGGTAGCGGTCTACTCCAAAGACTCGCTGGTGCTGAACACGGCAGCCTACCATCTTCCGATCGTTTATTCGCCGGCTGAGTTTCACCCCTTGCCACACGTCACCGTCGCTGTGCATAACGAGCACAATAATTCAGACGAAACGTATTCGGGTGTGTCACTGGCGACGCTACTGGCGCAAGCCAACGTGCCGCTCGGCAAGGAATTGCGCGGGGAAGCGCTCACCAGCTATCTGATTGCCTCGGGCTCCGATGGATATTCCGTGCTGCTCTCGCTGGCGGAAGTGGATCCTAACTTTCACGCCGGTCAAGTGCTTGTCGCTGACGCGCGCAACGGGCAGGCCCTCGGCGATCACGGACCGTTCGAGTTGATCGTTTCCGACGACAAACGCCCCGCGCGCTGGGTCCACAACCTTAATTCCATTGTGCTGCAGAGCGCACGCTAACTCGCTGTATGAATGAAAGGTGAATCGAACTTGGCCGCGAAACCAGTGCCATACCTCATGCGTCCATAAAAAGAGGCGATGGCAGAGATGGCACACGCAGGGGGCCAGGATGCGGCAATGGACGAACATTTGTGGTCATTGCGAAGACCGAAATAATCCGGTGACGCCGCAGAACGGAGTCCGCGTCCCCTACAACATTGTCGAGAATCTTCAAATAGAAATCTTCCTGCATAACGCGTGCGCCGAAGCCTGGTCTCAACAATTTAACATTCCAATTCCCGAATCAGCCTCACGCCAAGACACACACTGTCCACTGTAACGTGCCCGGCACGACTTTCAGGACTCCTGAAGTGAGTACGGGAAAAAGGTGTTGACAGCGGACCTGCGTAAGCTGTAGCTTACCGTTAGTGGCTACTTACCAAGAGACGCAACTGGATGCGCTGGGGGACCCGACGCGGCGGTCTATTTTGGCGCGCTTGATTGACGGGCCGCTGCCGGTGGGCGAATTGGCGCGGGATTTTCCGGTGAGCCGGCCGGCTATCTCGCAACACCTCCGTGTGCTAAAGGACGCGAATCTGGTGGTTGATCGGCCTGCGGGAAATCGACGGTTGTATCAGTTGAATCCCGCGGGATTTGAAACCGTGCGCGAGTATCTGGAACAGTTCTGGGGCCAGGCACTGAGCGCGTTTAAGCGCGAAGTAGAAAAACCAGTGATACGAAAACCAGGCAAGAAAGAAGCAAGCAAACATAACGAACCAAAGAACCACGACAAACATAAGAACCATAACAAGGAGAAGGAATGAGCAGCGCGGAACAGTCGTTGCAGAGCGCGTCGCCGGTACAGGATGCGCCGGTACGCAAGAGCGTTACGGTGAAGGCCAGCATGGAACACGCGTTCGAGGTGTTCACCGCGGGTTTCGATCGCTGGTGGCCGCGCAGCCATCACATCGCACAGGTGCCGATGAAGCGAACGGTCATGGAAGGCCACGTTGGCGGCCGCTGCTACAGCGAGCAGACCGACGGATCGGAATGCGACTGGGGCGAAATTACCGCATGGGAACCGCCACGCCGTTTTGTGATGGCGTGGAAGATTACCGCGCAGTGGCAGTATGAGCCGGACCTGGCGAAGTCCAGCGAAGTGGAAGTGACTTTCACTCCAGTTGGCAATGGGTCGACGCGCGTGGATCTGGAGCATCGGCACTTCTCGCGGGTGGGCGCGGGTTGGGAAACCATGCGCGGCATGGTGGATTCGGAAGGCGGCTGGAACGGTTTGCTGCAGGCGTTCGCTGCGGAAGCAGAAAAGAGCAAGTAGTCGAGTTGCGCGGCGAGGATAGAGGAAGCGTGCGGCCAAGCGCCGCACGCTTGCCTACAATTCCCTGTCTCGCTGCGTTAGTAGCACTGTTGGATTTCATCTTCCCTATCGGAGCAGAACGATGAAGGCGAGATTGCTGTATCGCATCGCGGCGGTGTTTTTCGTGCTGTTTGCCGCGGGTCATACATTTGGGTTTCTGAGCTTCCTGCCGAACTCGGCGGAAGGAAGAGCGGTGTTTGACGCGATGAACAACGTTCATTTTCAGGAGCGCGGCGCGACGTTCAGTTACGGCGCGTTCTATCGCGGTTTCGGTTTGTCCTGCACGGTATCCATGCTTTTGTCGGCATGCCTAGCGTGGCATTTGGGCGAATTGGCACAAAAACTTCCGCAGGCTATTGGCGTGATCGCATGGGCGTTTTTCGCGGCGCAAGTGGCGGGCTTTGCGCTGAGCCTGATTTATTTCGGGATCGGACCCGCAATCTTCAGCGTAGTTCTGATCATTTGCCTGGGCTGGGCCGCGTGGCTGGTGCGGGCGGATCCGCCGAGTCAACTCAGCTCTTAGCCAAATTCAGGGCATCGCAATGCGAATCTAAAGATTCGCCACTACGAAAGACAAATGAACGGGTCTGAAGACCCGCCGCTACAAAGACCTGGAAGGCCTGCGGAGTCGTCAAGCTGGCCTTTGCGCGGCATGGAATACTCAACTGACGGCGCTAGGGAACCCCGGCTTTTTTGAAAGGATGTGATTCTAAAGGTAGTTAAAGTTCTTTGTTTTCACATCGTTTTGCAAGTGTTCATTCTACAGGGGTTATTGGTCGATCTTAATTATAAAATGGTAACTAGGCAGAGCCCTGCGATCGAGGCTCAGAATGACCTTGATTTTTAGCGCGATTGCCGGACGGCGGGCGCACTTCTCTACAGCAGTAATCATACAGAGTAGTGGCTTTGTTGTCAAGCTTTATCTTGAGCTTTTTTCTGGGGTAATTCGAGTCGAGCTTCCCGAAACGGGAATTCTTCACGATTGGCGAGCCAGAAGAGCTCGAGGGAAGGGCACGCTAAGACAACAACGCAAACCCTTAAGATACCGCGCCCCGCTCTGACAGTACGGCGGCGTTCCGGAATTGGCGTTTTGTGAGATGCCGCGGGCAAATTCTGCTAGGCTGTGCCGAGCTAGGGTTGCGGAATAGAGGTGAACCAACATGCCAGTCGTAGCTGGTGTGGATCTGGGCGGAACGGCAATCAACTATACGCTGGTGGACCAGCATGAGCGGTTCCTGATTGAGAAACTGTGCGAGCATCCGTCGCTTGCCAAGCAGGGGCCGGAGGTGTGCCTGCGGCAGATTGCAGCGGGGCTTAAAGTGGCCACCGAACTTGCGGAGGTTTTCCTTTCGGACGTGATCGCGATTGGACTGGATACACCGGGGCCAGCCAGCTCGGCGGGCAAGCTCAGCGCGCGAGGTTCCACCAACTTTGTGCATCCGCAGTGGGCGGAATTCGATATTCGCGGGGGCTTGGCGCAAAAGCTGGATAAGCCGGTGTCGTATTTAAACGATGCGAATGCCGCGGCACTGTGGGGGCACTACTCGATCTTTGGTTCGAACAGCCGGGAGACTTCCGTCTCGACGATTATTGGCACGGGCAACGGCGGCGGGGTCATCCTGGACGGCAGCGTGGTGAAAGGCAAAAACGGATTTGGCGGAGAGCTGGGTCACGTGCTGATTCCCTACCAGAGCATTGCCGACACGAGCGGGCTGAATCCATTGTGCAATTGCGGACGCGTCGGGGACCTGGAGTCGTTGTGTTCACTCACGGCGATCGAAAGAAATTTGGTGCCATATTTTCTGACGCGCTATCCGCATCACGAGTTCGCGAAAATGGAAGCGCATCAGGCGGCCAAGCTGGTGCGCGGCATGGCGGACTCGGGCGATAAGATGTGCAAAGAGATTTTCCGGGTGCAGGCGCATGCCTTGGGACTTTTCTTTGACGAGATGGTGAACACATTTGATCCGGATGCGTTGATCGTGGGTGGCGGCGCGCTGGAAACGAGCGAGGAGTTTCAGAAGTGGTTCCTGGAGGAGATTCGCACGGGAATGCCTGCGCAGCGCGAGGAACAGGTGGGGATTCCGATTTACGTTATGCCGAATGGGGATACTGCTGGGGCGCGCGGGGCGGCGATTGAAGCGTTGAAACTGGCGCGGTTGAGCGGGCTAATGTAATAACTTGTCGCCGCGGAAGGATTTTTCGTCGCTAACAAGTTTATCGCAATTAATGACGCCGCGAGCGTCTTCCGTAAGAACAACCGGAGTGGGACATGGGAAGACCAGGGTGTGCCCATTATCGAAGAGATTCTGAGCCGAGTCTTGAGCTTGGTCTGGCTCTTTGAAGCTGATCCAGATGGCGTGACCTCCCGCGTAAACTGCGCTCCAAGTTACACCCGAGTTGTCCATGGCGATTCCGGTGTAGCTGAAGTGGTCATCGGATAACAAATACCAGCGAACGAAGAATGGTTTTTTGTCCGCGAAGGCTTTGAGTGCACATTTCGCGGGACTCTCTGCTGCATTTGGAGCTCCGCAATCGATTGGCGAGGAACCGCCGTGCGATGCCAGCGTTCGCATACGGTCAGCCATGATGCGGTGGCTGGGGTCTCGTGGCGATGCAGAGGTTTGCATCAGTACTCGCGTATCTTCAAGGAAAATACGTCCGTTGCCGAACGCGGCGTAACGGAGTTTTGTCTCGGCCGGTCCATGAGTTTTATCGAGACGGAAGAGTCCTTCGGCGAGTACCTCCCCGGTATCGTCCTTGAAAGCCGTGCAACGGTACAGTTTAGAGTTTGCTTCATTCGAGCAATCGATGAAGGTGTGGTCAACCCAGACAGCCGAGGATGGAACACCTTTGGGACGGAATCGATACTGGCCGCAACCGGAGAGTCCGAGTAGCAGGAGTCCAATAATGAATATATTGCGCTCGCAGGCCATGGCTGCGGATTCAATAAACAAGCATTTTAGACAATCTGTGCGGGCGTGGGCGAATGTGACGAGCAGAGTGCACAGGCTGAAGCCTGTGCCACCGGTGGCGAACCTATTGAAGGGTCTGCGATACTGAGGGACTGCGATTTTGTTGATGCAAAGCCGAAAGCGGCGTTGCGTTAGACGCCCGGGCAAGCTGGGGCGCAGCATGTTGCGCCCCTACAAAGGCGACCGCCTCAGAAGGCGGCCGCTACAACGGGGAACGCAACTCAAAAGATTAAGGCCGGACTGAAGTTCGGCACCTACACAAGACGGGATGGTATGTGAGCGCGATGATGACTGGGAATGAGATACGCGAAAAGTTCCTCGAGTTTTTTGAGAAGAAGGGGCATCGGCGGGTGCGGAGCTCGTCGCTGGTGCCGCACGGGGATGCGACGCTGTTGTTTACGAATGCGGGGATGAATCAGTTTAAGGATGTGTTTTTGGGGTTGGAGAAGCGGGAATATAACCGCGCTACGACGGCGCAGAAGTGCGTTAGGGCCGGCGGGAAGCACAACGATTTGGAGAATGTGGGATTTACGAAGCGGCATCATACGTTTTTCGAGATGATGGGGAATTTTTCGTTTGGGGATTATTTCAAGCGGGAGGCGGTGGCGTTTGCGTGGGAGTTGATTACGTCGAAGGAGTGGTTTGGGATAGAGCGCGAGAAATTGTATGTGACGGTGTTCAACGGCAAGCTCTCGATGGGCGCGGCAACGCCGGACATGGATCCCGACGACGATGCTCGTAGGTTCTGGGTAGAGCAAGGAGTGCCCGAAGCTCGTATTTTCGGCTTGGACGCCAAAGATAATTTTTGGGCCATGGGAGACACGGGACCTTGTGGTCCGTGTAGTGAGATCCACTACGACCTGGGCCCTGCCGCCTCGGAAGCCGGTCACATTGACTGCAGATTTCCCTGCGACTGCGGGCGCTACGTCGAAATCTGGAATCTTGTTTTCATGCAGTTCAACCGCGATGAACGCGGCAGTTTCACCGCTCTTCCCAAACCTTCGATTGATACGGGCATGGGATTGGAGCGGGTGGCAGCGGTTTTGCAGGGAGTGATTTCTAACTACGATACAGATTTGTTTGTTCCGCTCCTGAAGCGGGCGGCGGAGCTTTGCGGGGTGGATTATGCCGAAGAGATCAAGTCGGAGCGCGGCAAAGGTGGAGCAGCTTCCCTTCGTGTGATCGCAGATCACTCCAGGGCAACTACCTTTCTCCTGACCGACGGAGTTGTTCCGTCGAACGAAGGGCGCGGCTA
This sequence comes from uncultured Acidobacteriota bacterium, assembly GCA_963838265.1. GTDB lineage: Bacteria > Acidobacteriota > Terriglobia > Acidiferrales > UBA7541 > Acidiferrum. The sequence continues at coordinate 10,748 of CAWIQN010000007.1, read as the reverse complement.
CGTCCTTCGAAAAATAATGCGTCGCGCGATCTATCACGGACACATGCTCGGTCGCAAAGAGCCTTTCCTTTACGAGATGGTTTCGATCGTCTGTGACCTAATGAACAAGGCTTATCCGGAACTGTCTGAGAGTTCCGTGCGGATTTCTACAATCGTCAAAGATGAAGAAACCCGGTTTTCTAGAACTCTTAACGTCGGCCTCAACAAGTTTCGGGATGATGTGGCCAACGAGCTCATGCGGGCCAAACGACCTGGTCCTGGAGATACCTTAGATCGCAATGAAAGTGCAAGGGACGTCGAAGTAGGGACGGACCGGCAGCTTATAGAGGAAAGTCGGGAGAAAGCAATCTTTCCGGGCGATAAGGCATTCAAGCTCTACGACACCTACGGGCTCCCACGAGACTTTATTGAGGACATCGCACGCGACGCTGGTTTTGTGATCGACGCAGCCGGTTTCCATTCTGCGATGGAGCAGCAGCGAACCACTGCGAGGGCTTCGTGGAAGGGCGGAACTGGAAAAGAAGCGGCGAATCCGGCGTTTGGGAAGATTGCGGAGAGTCACAAAACGGAGAAGGATTTTTATGCGCACGGTGCGGAGTCGACGAAGGATAAGGATTGCCGGATTGAGGCGATCATTACGAAGAACGGGCCGGTTTCAGAGCTGAAGGCTGGCGAGACCGGTGAAGTGGTGCTGGACCGTACCGTGATTTATGCGGAGTCTGGCGGGCAGGTGGCGGATACTGGCGCGTTTTATGATGCGTCGGAGTCGCAGATGCTCGCGGAAGTAACCGGGGCTTACTACCCTGTCGCGGGATTGGTGGCGCATCGCGTTACGGCGAAGGAGACTTTGCGCGTTGGGGAACGGGTTACCGTGGTGGCGGATGCGGAGCGACGGGCGCGAATTATTCGAAACCATTCGGGGACGCATCTGGTGCATGCGGCGCTGCGGAATACATTGGGGACGCATGTGAAGCAGGCCGGGTCGCTGAACGCGCCGGAGCGGTTGCGCTTCGATTTTTCACACTTTGCGCCGGTGGATGCCGAGGAATTGCGGGACATCGAGCAACAGGTGAATGACGAGATCCGCTGGAATACGCCGGTCGAGACAGAGGTTACATCGATCGATCATGCGCTAGCTTCGGGGGCGCTGGCGTTTTTTGGCGATAAATACCCAGAGAGCAATGTGCGTGTGGTGACCATTCCGGACGAGCGGGCGCCTCGCGGGTTTTACTCCAAGGAGCTTTGCGGCGGGGTGCATGTACACCGGATTGGCGATGTGGGCGTGCTGAAAATCATCAGCGAGGAATCCGTTGCGGCAGGCGTGCGGCGGATTGAGGCGGTCACGGGAATCGGAGCGCTGGAGCACTTCCAGAAGCAGGCGGCGGTGCTGTCCAAGGTGGCGGGGTCGCTGAACGTCGCTGAGGATTCGGTGTTGGCGACGGTGGAGAAGATGGCGGCTACCGTGAAGGCGTTGGAGAAGGAGCTAGAGGCGCAGAAGCGCAAGGGAGCCTTGGGGCAACTGGACGAGCTGGTGGGCAAGGTCGTCGAGGTTAAGGGCGTGAAGGTGGTGGCGGCAGAAGTTGGGAATGTTGACCGGGAGGGGTTGCGGCAGCTGGTGGACTCGCTGCGGCAGAAGCTGGGGTCCGGGGTGGTGGCGTTGGGGATGCCGGATGGCGAGAAAGTGGCTTTGATTGTTGGGGTTACGAAGGATTTGACCGGAAAAGTGCATGCCGGGAAGCTGATTAAAGCGCTGGCCGAGAAGGTTGGGGGTTCGGGCGGCGGGAGGCCCGATCTGGCGGAGGCTGGCGGAAAGGACACATTGGCGTTAAAAAGTGCCCTGGGTACCGTTCCGGGGATGGTTGAGGCGTTGGTATGATTGGAGTTGCGCCGGGTGCGTGTCCGGCAGGAGACACTCCGCAGGTGAACTCTTGCTGAATTGTTCGGGACACGTGTATTGAGGACCCGGCAAAGTCAAAGGAACGGGTCTAAAGACCCGCCACTACAACAGTTTAACCCAATTTTGTTCGCCTTCCCCAAGGTGATGGACAGACGCTCGACAATCCCGGCTGGCTTCATTTTAGCGATGGTGGCGTGTTTTTCCGCGCCGGCGCAAGCACAGATCGCCAAGGTGACCAGCGAGGATGGGCGGCAACTGTTCGTCAACGCGGAACCTCCGGTGACCATTCGATTGGGCTCGACCAAACCGCGCGCAACTATCTACATGAATGCGGAATCTTCTTTTAACGGGTATTCGCGAGCGGCGGTAAGCATTGACCGGGACGGGGCTGAGAAGCTAGTCCGCGAGGCGGCGGACCGGCATCACGTGGACCCGGCGCTGATCCGGGCGGTGATACAGACGGAGTCCAACTGGAACTCTGGAGCGCTATCGCGGAAGGGCGCCGGGGGGCTGATGCAGCTGATTCCAACCACCGCGCAACGATTTGGGGCGAATGACCTGTTTAACCCGCAACAGAATATCGATGCCGGGGTTCGTTACTTGAAGACGCTGCTGGAGCGATATAATGGCAACCTGGACCTGGCGTTAGCGGCGTACAATGCTGGGGAGGGTGCGGTAGACCGGGCGCACGGGATACCGGCGTTTCGCGAGACACGGAATTACGTGCAGAAGGTGCAGGACGCTTATTTTCGGCCGGGCTCGGGGCGCTTGTCGGAGGCGTTCACGAATTACCGGGCGATCCACCGGGATGTGGATGCGAATGGGCGGATTATTTTTTCGAATGAGTGATTTTCCGGGTTGAGATTTTGCCGTGCCGGATTTTGATCGCTGTGCAAGTTGCGGAGAAGAAGGCACTTGATGTGGATGTGCGGGCAAGCTGAAGTGCCGCGCGTTGGATGGGACGCCCCAGTGAACGCGGATGTGGGGGCTGGCGGAAGCTTGTCTGAAGGTAAAAAAAATTTCCACAAGGGCTTCGCCCCGGCTTCGCCAGTTTTTGCTTTGCGTAGGCGTTTTGCATGGCGTGCAGGGTTCGCGCTAATTGTCGCGACCTTTTGTGGGCTCACCGGTGCGCAGAGTTATGCGGCCGCGCCAGACAATACCCCGGCGGCTAAGCGGCAGGCAGCTTCGTCTCAGTATTTACGCGCGGAAGAACAACGCTCCGCGCTCAACAGCAAACCTCCCGAAAAAAGAACGCTGGCGGAATATAAGCAGACGGTGGCGAGTTACAGACGCGTCACGCTGATTACGCCGCGCGCCGCGGAAGTGCCGGATTCGCTGCTGGCGGTGGCGGAGCTTTACACCGAGATGGGCGACCGCTTTGGGAGAAGCTACTACCAGACGGCGGTGGACACGTATGAGTTTTTGGCGCGGGAATATCCCACCAGCAAGTATTGCCAGGATTCGATGTTGCGGACCGCGAAGTTGCAGAGAAACCAACTGGGAGATTTGGCGGCGGCAACGAAGACATACGATGCGTTCGTGAAGCGGTATCCGCGGTCTCCGCGTCGACGCGAGGCCGAGGAAGGCATGGCGGAAATCGCGCTGCTGCAAAATGGCGGGCGACCGGAGAGTCCGGCGACAGCGCCGGCGAAGAATGCTGCGGTCGCAAATCGCACGGAAACGTCAGCCGCGGAGCAAGTGGAAACAGGAGCTAACGCGGGTGGCTATGCTGGAGCGGTGGTGTCCAGAGATGTGGTGGTTCGCGGAGGCGATGCGCAGAGCGGAGGCGCGCCGAGCGGCGATTCGGGGTATGCGCCCCGGGTGCGACGGATACGCGCGAGCAGCGCAGCGAATGGCGAATCCACGCGGGTAGTTATCGATCTTGAAGGCAGCGTGCAATATTCCTCGGCGCGCATCAGCAATCCCGAACGGATATTTTTTGATTTGCACGACGCGCGGCTGACGCCGGAAGTGGCGCGGGGAAACATTCAGGTGGATGGTCACCTGCTAACGGCGGTGCGCGTGGCGCAGAATCAGACGGGAGTGGTGCGCGTGGTGCTGGATGTGACGGGCGTGAAGGATTACACCGCTTCCCTTTCGAGCAATCCGCCACAGCTGATCGTGGATCTGTACGGAACGACTGCACCGGGCGCGCCAGTGCGCAGCGCGAAATTGAAGCATGACGCGCGGATGCCGCCGCCGGTGACGGCGTCTGCGACAGAACCTCCGCCAGTGCCTGCAGAAGATGCGCGCGCAAATACGACGGCCGATTATGGGACGTCGGCGGACATTGGACCGGACGCGAAGGTGGTGGCGACGACGAGGACCGTCCCGCCCGTAAGTGCGCCGTCAACTACGGCCACAGTACAAACCTCGAACGGAACCAATCCAGCCGTTGCGAATAACGGCGTGGTGAACGAGAAGAGCCAGCGTGCCAAGCCGCTGAAAGTAACCAACGCCAGCGCGAAGCCGGATTTAGTCCGGCCGACAACGGCGCCAACGGCCACGCACGATGGACAGGCGACCTTGACGCGCACGCTGGGACTAAAGATTGGCCGCATCGTAATTGACGCCGGGCATGGCGGGCACGACACCGGGACGATCGGTCCGACCGGGCTGATGGAAAAAGATTTGTGCCTGGATGTGGCGCTACGCCTGGGAAAGATTATTGAACAGAAATTGCCCGGAGCGGATGTGGTGTATACGCGCGCGGACGACACCTTTATTCCACTGGAAGAGCGCACAAATATCGCCAATCAGGCCAAGGCGGATCTATTTATTTCGATTCACGCGAATTCCAGCCAGGACCACGCAGCGCGCGGGATTGAGACGTACTATTTGAATTTGCGCGGCACGCCGGAAGCGATGGAAGTGGCGGCGCGAGAAAATGCCACGAGCGCGGAAGGGATTCACGATCTGCAGGATGTGGTGCGGCAGATCGCGCGCACGGAGAAAATTGACGAGTCCAAGGAATTTGCCGAGGACGTGCAGAATTCGCTGTCCAGCAAGATTCAGAAGTCGGCCAAGACGGTAAAGAATCGCGGCGTGCGCAAGGCGCCGTTTGTGGTGTTGATTGGCGCGGATATGCCTTCGATCCTTACGGAGATTTCGTTTTTGAGCAATCCCGCCGATGAGCAGCTACTGAAGAAGCCGGAGCAGCGGCAGCATGTGGCTGAGGGAATCTTTTCGGGCGTATCGAGTTATCTCGAGAGTTTGAATAGCGTGGCGTTTAATCAGTCTGGCAAGCCGGCGCGGCCCCGCGCTACTGCGGCCTTGGAACAATCCAGCAACCAGAAATAGCGCGCTGCAACTCAAAATCAGATAAACACGGCGGTTCGGGCCACCTATGAGATATCGCTGCGGCACAGAGGTACGAAAAGGCGATAAGGTTCTTTCCCACGGCGAGCCAGGCGAAATCGAGTTCGTGGCGGACGCTTTGGTCGATGATCCCGCGATGGATTGGAATCTGAGAGAGAACGGTCCTGGCGTTATGATACTTGAGCCCAAATTCTTCGGACGCGCTTACGTCCGCGACACTGAGACTGCCGAGGATGTAGTGTTTGTATCCAGAACCTCGTAACCATCCGCGCAGAACCTCCGCATACGCTCGACCGAGTTCGGTTGAAGAATATTACGGGTAACTTGGAGCCGGGTTCTGGTGTCTAATATAGTGCAGGGATGCGCAGACTTACCTTCATCATCGCGGCGGTTTGGGGCTTGCTCGGCGTAACTGCGCCTGGCGTGTTCGCGGCCGGAAGCGAGTCGGGTGGCGGCAAGAAAATCGTACAACTGGTTTTTCCTGAACAATTTGGCGCATGGCGGGCCGCTGGGCCGGCCACTGCGATTTCGAATACCTCAGGAACTGCCGCGCTGGAGAGTGGCGAGGCTGGCCTGCTCGAACGCATGGCGCGGGATTACAGCGACGGCAAAGACCAGGTTTCGTTAACGATTGCCAAGTTTCGCGATCCGACCGGAGCGTACGAAGGCTACACGGCGGAGCTGAATCCCGCGATGAAGCCTTCGTCCGCGGGTCCGCTCTCGGCGGTTGACGATTCCAAATTAATTGTGGAGATCGGCGACCTGCTGGTGCAGATTACCGGCGCAAGAAACATTGCCGAGGGCGATTTGCAGAGTCTTATTAAGGAATTGCGTACGCATGCAGATCCCTCACCGCTTCCGCCGGTGCGTGGGTATTTGCCGGAGCAAGGCTTGGTCGATGGCTCGCAGAAATATGCGCAAGGTGCGGCGGGGTTTCAGAATGCGGTGACGTCGATTGGTCACCCCGAGTACACCGGGATATCGTCCGAAATGGGATTTGCCACGGGAGCGGAGCCGGAAATAATGGCGGCGCAATACGCGTCCGGCGCAAACCACGGCGCGCTGCTCTTGATCCAATACCCGAACCCGCAGCTGGCGGAGCAACATTTGCGGCATCTGCTTGGCGTCATTCCTGGGGGAAATGCCGGTGGAGCGCTGGAGCGCAAAGGTTCGCTGCTGTCGGTCGTGATCGCGCCGAGTTCGGCGGCGTACGGAGCGAAGTTACGGCAGGCTATCAATTACGAAACACAAGTCACCTGGAACGAACCGAGCACGACGGCCACGGACCCTCCGATTGTCAGTACTTTGGTGAAGATATTTATCGGAACGGGCGTTTTCATGCTGGTGGCTGTAGTTTTGGGTGTGGCCTTCGGCGGCGTGCGGGTGCTGACAAAAAGATTCTTCCCTGGAAAGGTCTTTGATCGGCCGGAGCAGATGGAAGTGCTGCAGCTGGGTCTGTCCGGCAAGCGTATTGATCCTCGCGATTTCTACTAACCCGAAGCCAACCGAAAATAACCGATTGTGTGCGAAGTGCGTCTAATAAGCACGGGAAACTGGTGATTGTTCTCACCCTACGTAAACTACTGATTACAAAAGGTACGCGCGTGACTGACCCAAGCAACGGAATGGTCCAAAGGGGAATGGTTCAACAGAGAGGACCATCGACTAAGTGTGCCGGAGCGATCACCAAGCGGCGTGGCCATACGCTGGCATTGTTGGTCTGCCTGATGGCGGCGTGGGCCACAGGGTGCTCAAAGACCGCTGGCAGCAACCCCAGCGCGTCCGAAGCGCAGCATGCGTTCCCGGTGCAGGTGCAGGTAACGCCGTCGGTCACGATCCCGGATGCCACGGAGTACTTGTCGATCCTGAAGTCGCGGCGGTCTGCGAACATCAACCCGCAGGTGGAAGGACAGATTACCAAGATATTTGTGAAGTCTGGCGATCAAGTAACCGCTGGAACGCCGCTGATGCAGATCGACCCGCTGAAGCAGGAAGCCACCGTCGGGAGCCAAGACGCCACGCGAGCGGCGCAAGAAGCCAACGTGAACTACGCGAAGATTCAGCTGGATCGGCAGCAGCGACTGTACGACGCGAAGGTGGTCGCCAAACAGGATTTGGACAACGCACAGAGCACCTATGACGCCGCGGTGGCGCAACTAAAGTCATTGTCGGATTTGGTGAAGCAACAGGATGTGGAGTTGAAATATTACAAGGTGGCGGCGCCGATGGATGGAATCGTTGGTGACATTCCGGTGCGTGTGGGCGATCGCGTGATTGTTTCTACGCTGTTGACGACGGTGGACCAGCCCGGCGCATTGGAGGCTTACATTTACGTGCCAGCGGACCGTGGGCGGGCGCTGCGCTTGGGACTGCCGGTGGAGTTGCTGGACGAATCGGGAAACGTGGCCGCCAATTCAAAAATTACGTTTATCTCGCCGCAGGTGGACACCGACACGCAGACGGTGCTGGCAAAAGCGTCGATAGAAAATCCTGGCGCGAAACTGCGCATCGCGCAACAGCTGCGCGCCAGAGTGATTTGGGGGCAGCACGAAGGACCGGTGATTCCGGTGCTTGCGGTCACGCGGATCAACGGGCAGTTTTTTGCGTATGTGACGGTGAACGAAGGCAAGGGTTCCGTGGCGCGACAAAAACTGCTGAAGGTGGGCGATACCGTGGGCAACGACTTTGCGGTGCTTGAAGGATTAAAACCCGGCGACCATGTGATCGTTTCCGGCACGGACTTTTTGCAGGACGGGATGCCAGTGGCCGAGACGGTGCAAAACGCCGCGCCAGCCGCGGGCAAGACTGGCACCGGCCGCTAGCCGCCCGTGCGATGAGCTTCGTTAGGGCGGACTCCACAAAAATGGGAAAACACTTTGTTCGTTGATTTTTTTATTCAGCGCCCGGTCTTCGCCACCGTGTGCGCGCTGTTCATCGTGCTCGCGGGGGCTATCTGCATCCCGACGCTGCCGGTTGCGCAATTTCCGGATTTAGCTCCGCCACAGGTGCTGGTCACGAGCGCTTATATCGGCGCCAACGCGCAAACGGTGGAATCCGCGGTGACCATTCCTTTGGAACAGGCCATCAACGGCGTGCAAGGGATGAAATACATTGCGTCGACGAGCAGCAACGACGGCACTAGCATTATCACCGTAACGTTCGATGTCTCGCGCAACGTGGACCTAGCTTCCGTGGACGTGCAGAACCGCGTGAATCAGGCACTCGGGCGTTTGCCTGAAGCCGTAAAAAATACCGGAGTAATCATCACCAAGCAGGCTACGGGGTTCGTTTTCGGCGCGGGCGTGTATACCGAACACGGAGAGTACGACAGCCTGTTCCTGAGCAACTATCTGGATGTGTATGTGAAGGATGCCGTCAAGCGCGTGCCTGGGGTGGGCGACGTGCAGATTTTTGGAGAGCGCAAATACGCCATGCGTTTGTGGCTGGATCCGGCAAAACTTGCGCAACGCGGGCTGACTGCTACGACATTATTAAACGCGCTGCAGGAACAGAATGTGCTGGTGGCGGCGGGTGCGGTAGGCAAGCCGCCGGCGTTGAATGGCCAGACTTTTCAGGTGAGCGTACGGGCCATCGGACGACTGACGGATGCGTCGGAATTCGAAAATATTATTTTGAAGACTGGCACCGACGGGACGCTGGTGCGGCTGAAGGATGTAGGCCGCGCCGAGTTGGGCGCGGAAGATTACAGTTCCGTATTGCGCTTCGACGGGCATGAAGCTGTGGGTTTCGGCGTGACGCAGTTGCCCGGCGCCAACGCGCTGGATGTGGATAAAGCGGCGAAAGCCGAGCTGCTGCTGCTTTCCAAGAATTTTCCTCCCGGACTGAAATACGCCGTGGCGTTTGACACTACCGCGGTAATCGGCGAATCCATTCAGGACGTGCTGAAAACGCTGCTGGAAGCAATTTTATTGGTGGTGCTGGTGATTTATCTGTTCTTGCAGGATTGGCGCAGCACGCTGATTCCGGCGATCACCATCCCGGTGTCGCTCGTGGGCACGTTCATTTTCATCAAGGCGCTGGGATTTTCAATTAACACCCTTACACTCTTCGGAATCACGCTGGCCACGGGACTGGTGGTTGACGACGCCATCGTAGTCATTGAAAACGTGGAACGGCACATCACCGAAGGCATTACCGAGCCACACAACGCGGCGTCCGTGGCTATGAAGGAAGTTGCCGGCGCGGTGATCGCGACGTCTTTGGTGTTGGTTGCGGTGTTTGTTCCCGTGGCGCTATTTCCCGGAACCACGGGAATTTTATTTCGCCAATTTGCGCTGACCATCGCATTTTCCGTTGCGATTTCAGCGTTTAATGCCCTTACCTTGACGCCGTCGCTTTCCGCGATTCTACTCGGGCATCATCGAGAGCGCGCCCAGGGGCGATTTTTTAAAGCGTTCAATCGCGTGGTGGAAGCCGGAACGGAGGGCTATCGCCGCATCCTGGCTCGCGGCATCCAGTGGAGATTCGCCGCGCTGTTGGTGTTTGCGTTGCTGCTGGGAGCGACGTATCTGCTCTATGTGCGCGTCCCGCAAGGCTTCATTCCTGAGGACGATCAAGGTTACGTGATCGTCGCGGTAAATGCGCCGCAAGGCGCTTCCCTGCAGTACACGCTGGATCTTTGCAGCAAAGTGGAAGAAATAGCCAGCCGCACTAAAGACGTCGAAGGCACGTTTGCCATCGGTGGATTCAGTTTTGCCGGTTCAGCTTCCAATCGCGCGCTGGTGTTCTTACCGTTGAAACCGTTCGCCGAGCGCAAGGGAGAAAGTCACAGCGCCAACGCAGTGTTGGCGCAGCTGCGCGGCCCGCTGATGAGCATTCAGGGCGGCTTCGTGATTCCCTTCAATGCACCCGCCGTGCAAGGATTGGGAAATTTTGGCGGCTTCAGTTTTCAGGTAGAAGATCTGGGCCGCAACTCGCTGCAAACCATTTCGAACGCCACCAACAAGCTGATCGGGGCTGGCAACTCCAGTAAGGACGTCACCGGTTTGTTTACCAGTTTTACGGCAAATGACCCGCAGTATGTGGTGCATATCAATCGCGAAAAGGCGAAAAGTTTGATGGTGCCGCTTAACCAGATAACCGACGCTTTGCAGGTGTACATGGGTTCGGTGTATGTGAATGACTTCGATTTCAACAATCGGGCGTATCGCGTATACTTGCAGGCCGACGCGCCCTTTCGCGCCACAGCAAAGGACATCTCGCAATATTATCTGCGTTCGGATACCGGGAAAATGATCCCGCTGGATAACGTGGTGGACGTAGAGCAAACCGGAAATCCGCAGGTGATCAGCCACTTCAATTTGTTTCGCTCCGCGGAAATCGATGGCTCGGCCGCGCCGGGCAAGAGCTCCGGAGACGCCATCGCGGCGATGGAAGATCTGGCGAAAAAGAATCTGCCCAATGGCATGACCTATGAATGGAGCGGCTTGTCGCTGGAAGAGATTGAATCTGGCGGCAAGGCAGCGATTCTATTTGGTTTGGGACTCTTGGTGGTCTATCTGACGCTGGCTGC
>CAWIQN010000006.1:0-405100 GCA_963838265.1 uncultured Acidobacteriota bacterium | reverse complement strand
TGATCGAAGCTGTCGACAGAGTGAATTGCGCAACGCCAGTTCCAGTCAAGTTAGTCGATTGTGGACTGTTATCCGCCGTATCAGTGATGACGAGCGTCCCGGTCTCAGCGCCCGAGACGGAAGGCGTGAAAGTCACGCTAATGGTGCAGGAAGTGTGAGCTGCGATATCTGGTCCGCAAGTTGTGGCCAATTCGGCGAAGTCAGCTGCATTGGTTCCGGTTATTGCCATGCCGGAAATGTCAGCGGCACACCGTTATTGTTCTTTAGAGTGACGACCTTCGGATTGCTGATGCTGGCGATTCCCTGGTTGCCAATGCCAGTGTGGCCGCTGATAGCGTCACAGGCTCAACGGCCGTCCCTGTGAGAGCGACGGTTTCCGGGCTGTCGCGGCAGTGTCGGTCACGGTGAGAGTGGCGGACATCGCTCCAGTCGTAGCGGGCGTAAACGTAACGCTGATGGTGCACGACGTATGTCCATTCAGACTTGCCCCGCAACTCGTCGGAATGGGCAAATTCGGAGGCGTTTGGTTCAGATATTGCGATGCTTGAGGTCCTGATAGCCGCAGTATCGTTATCCGTCACGTTACTGTTTCGGCTCACTCGCGCTATCGAGCCCCTGATTACCAAGGCGAACGCGTCGCTGAAACTTTGGCCGGCTGATCCCCCGTCCGTTAGCGCGACCGATTGAGGGTTGTCGCTGGCGTTGTCGGTAACGGTCAGTGTGGCAGTCTCGGCCGCGGCCACCGATGGTGAGAAAGTTATACTGACCGTGCAGGATTTTGTCGCAGCCAACGAGGGCTGCAGGTCGTAGCGGATTGCGCGAAGTCCGCTCCATTGGTGCCGCTGATCGTCATCGACGACAAGCTAACTGCCACAGCCGTATTGTTTTTCAGTGTGACGGCTTTGGCGGCGCTGGTGCTCGCGAGTCGCTGTTCCCAATGTAAGGTCGCTGGCGTAGCGGCCAAAGGCAGCATCCCGTGGCCGCTAAAGTCACAGCGTGAGGACTGCCGGCAAACTGCTCAATATTCGTCACGGCAGCGGAACGGGCTCCGCTCGCCATGCTGAACGTGACCGTTATGATGCAGTTGCCGGACGCCAGGATCGTCGTGCCGCAAGTCTCCAGTCTGCGTGAAATCGCTGGAATTTGCACCCTACCGCGATGCTCAAAATTGACAGGGCCCCAGAACCCGGGTTCGACAGCGTGATGTTCTTTGCCTTACTCGTTGTTCCAGTCACCTGATTTCAAATGCAAGTGCCGTGGGGTTGATGTGATGCTGAAGTGCGCCCGTACCCAGCGCGAAACTACCTGTGGGCTCCCGGCTGCGTTGTCCGTGATAGAGATCTGGTCTGCACGCGGACCTGTTGTCGTCGGATAAACGTCACGATATCATGCAATATGCTTCCGCAACGAGGTTACTTCCGCACGTATTTGACCGCGTAAAGTCGCTGGATTCGCGCCCCGATGGATATTCCAGATGGTCATCGCAAGCCGATATTTGTGAGCGTAAGCTCCTGGGCGTGCTGGAAGAGCCGACGTCTTGAGTGCGAATGTCAAACCCGACGTCGACAGCAAAGCAATCGGTGAACTCCCCGTGACGGCCTGCAAGATTGGGGTTCCGCTATGAGCATTGAAGTTGAGTCGCCCGAATAGTAAGCCCGTATGGTGTGAATGCCTGCCTTAACCACCAACGTTGAAGGACGCCGTTCCTCCATGAGGGAGGCCGATCCGAGTAACATTGTGCCGTCGTAGTAAGTAATCGATCCGGTAGGAGTCAGAGCCGTCAGGTAACTAGCCGAGATAGTCGTCGTCAATTGGATGGTTTGGCTTCCAGATGAGGGGTTCGCGGAGGACTGGCTCACCAGGTACGTTCCAGCCTTATTTACCAAGATCGCGTTCAACCCGTTCGATAGCGAAGGTTGAATGATGTTCAGATCCGCCAATGCTAACGTCATATTCTCCGCGCTGACGCCCGTGGAAACTCCAGCGTATACCGTGGGTGCCAGGAACGAGCCGTCGCCTTTGCCGGGAAAGACTGCAACACCCGTCAAATTCATGGCGATTGCATCTAAGATTCCATCACCATTGATGTCTTCAAGAGCGAAGAAAGAAACGTCCCGTCTTGGACAATCTGCGAGGGCCCAGTCTGAAAAGTCCCATCTCCATTTCCGATGAAAACCGAGAGTGTCCCCGCGGAGCAATTCGAGTTGAGTATTTGACATGAATCTGCCGCAACTAGGTCCAGTTTCCCGTCACTGTTCACATCGGCCACGGCAAGTGACATGCCATTAAACCCGCGGCCGGGACTTGCCGTGCCTCCGCTTGAAAAGGACGCTCCTTCTTGAGTTAGTGTTCCGTCACCCTTACTCGATACGATGTTGTTAGACCAGTACTCTGGTCAGTGGAAAGTGACAGCACCGCAAGATCGGTTTTGCCGTCTGCATTGAAATCACCGGCAGCGATTGAATAGTTGCTTGAGACACCCGCGGAAGGTATTTGTAAGCACGGCCGGTTGCAACGTTCCGTCGCCATTACCCAGCAGAATGCCGACGCTAGGCGGTTCATCCTGTTCATGACCGCCACATCGAGTTTGCCGTCGCCGTTGAAGTTTCCCGTCACCAGGGTTAAAGCAAACGGAGCGCCGGAGCCGTATACTGTGGGAACTTGAAAAGTTCCGTCACCGTTTTTCCCAACAATATGGCCACACCGCCCTGAGTGCGATTTCCGTCCGAACAAACGTTTGCAACTGCCAAGTCCAGCTTGCCATCTCCGTTAAAATCTCCTGAGACTACCCAGAATGACTCGGGAGATCCAGTTGGATACAAGACTGGTGGGCCGTAATTTACCATTTCCGGTCCCAAGGGAGACAGCGACACCACCCTGAGTGTTGGTTGAATCGAAATTAAAGGCTACCTGGATTAAGTCTGGTATTCCGTCGCCATTCACATCTGCTGTTATTGTCGTGTTGCTCTGCCCGCCTAAAGAGGCCTGATTAAACACTGTGGCTCCCTGCATCGTGCCGTCCCCATTACCCAGCAGCACGCTTTCGTTCCGTCAGCTGCGTACTGGTTGACCTGACTCTCCGCGAAGGTACTGGCCATCACGACGTCAGGTTTCCCGTCTCCATTAAAATCTTGAACAACGATTGGCGCAGTATCCACTCCACCTAACCCGTACGTCGGTCCGGGGATAAAAATTCCCTGTGCCATCGTTCAAATAGATCTGGACTCCATTGTTTCCGGCTAATGAGCCGCTGATAACCAAATCTGGCTTGCCATCGTTATTCAGATCGGTGACAACGACACCGATAGAACCTGTCCCAGCAATGCTCAATGCGGTGGTGTAGGTGACAGGAGATTGGAAAGTTCCGTCACCATTTCCAGATAATACCTGCGGGCCAACCGTGTAAGTAATAATGGCCAGATCAAGTTTGCCGTCAGAATTGAAATCCGCAGATGAAAGCGAAGTAAGGCCGTAAAACGGCAATGTTACTTGGTCGTTTGCTGGTTGGGCGAAGGTTCCATCGCCATTGCCAAGTAAAACTGTGAGACTAGAATTGCCTGTGCTTCCGCCGGGCGCGTAGGCGCTTCCGGCAATTCTGTCGTTTTTCCATCGTTATTAAAATCGCCGACAATGGGAAAAAGCGCACTATTTCCAACCGTGCTGTAGCTCATGGGAGCGCTGAAAGTTCCATCACCGTTACCCAAGTAAACGCTCACCGCCCCACACTGCAACCACTCACCCAGGATAGATTGAAACGCCCAGCCCAACAGCCAAATCCAACTTCCCGTCTCCGTTGAAATCTCCGACGGCAAGCGTACCCGGCTGAATGAAAACTCCGTTGATTGCGGTTTGGTAGGTCTTGTGTGAAGGTGCCGTCGCCGTTGCCCAACAAAACCGTCAGGTCGCCGCCGCCTGTGGACACCGTCGTCTCCTACCAGAACATCCAGTCTGTCATATCCATTGAAATCTCCACGTAATGGAAAGGACTGTATAACGGCAGCTGGCAGCCGTTCACGATCGGCGTCTTAAATGTGCCATCTCCATTGCTCAAATAGACGACTACCGCGGATTGATTTATCGAGCAGTACGCAATTCCAATATTGCTGCAAGAACGAGAGCGACGACATCTGGCTTTCCATCTCCATTGAAATCCCCATAGTGAATCTCAATGGGATTAATCCCACCCAAGTAAAAGTTGGTGTTACTGGGCGATGTCGGAGGTCCAGCCGGATAGTTGATGCCTGCTGCGTAGGAACCTCGGCCTTGTGCGAACGCGCAAGGGCTGATCGACATGCCAGGATCAGAAGAGCAAAACGCAGGAGCCGCACCGTGGTTTTTCATACGCATCCTTTTGAGCAGGCAATTACGCATTTCAGTAGATTCCGACGGACAGCGAGAAGCCGCCCGCGATTTGAGCCAGAGATGAAGTAGCGCTTCGACGCGGTCCAAACAACTAGTAGATTGACTGGATGAATTGTCCCGGGCGTACCCGCTGGGAAGGGTACGGATGACGGGGACACTATTCTTATGAACGCGCGTTGTCAAGACATTTCATATGAATCTTCAGCTAACAGAGAAAAACGAACTTATTGCGGCCGCACCCATCTCAGTGGGCAGGTTTACGTGAGATCCAAATCGCTTGATTGTTTTGCTGGTCAACACGCTTGGCGTCCTTGAAGTTGCCCCTTGCCGCGTCAGGAATCGCAAATTAGGCGGCAGGATTTTTAGCATCAAAGCTTCGATATCGTGCATCATTGCGGATTCTTGATCGAATACCAACTAAAGTGATCCCACAGATTCTTGCGTCTCTTGCTGGTGTGTGCGCTTTCGATTTGACTCTTAATGTTGCCCTTTCCGACGTACATCGGCATGGAGCCGTCAAAGAGAACGTAGACGCCCCGCCCTCCATTTCTGGCGCTCGGAATTTTGGCGATGTTCTCTTCGTTCCGTCCACATAGTTCCGTACCGCCTAACGACTCGCATGATCTGCCCTCCGCGCCACATATAATCCGTGTTTCGTGAATTGTCAATTATCCGTAGTACAATCCAGCCGATAGGCGGCAGCGCCAAACACGAGTAAGCGACTAAGAATGAAAACGAAAGTGGAAAAGAAGGAACACGTAGCCGAATTCAAACGCAAGCTCGCCGCGTTTTATGGATATGACGAGCAATTTCGTTACGTGCGAGATGCTAAATCTCGCACACGCGTGACGGGAATCAAGGGTGTTCTGGAACCCCGTGATTTTCTAGATTTCGCTTTCCGCGATTCCACGGAACTCGAAGATGAAAGAAACCGCGTCAATTGTCTCGGAAACGCTAAGAGAGCGATTGATTGCCAGGTCAATCGTTTGATTAAGAGAGGCTCGGGTTCTTGCCGCTCGCCCGGAAGCAAGACTGGAACATACCCAGGAAGCTTGAGTTCATAACCGATGTCGGAATCGTTGCGCCAAGGATACTTCGTCGTCTCAACGCTCTCAGGAATCGTCTTGAACACGAATTTTCTCCGCCGACAAGGGATCAGGTGGAAGATGCGTTAGATGTTGCGACACTGTTTATCTCATATGCGGAGATCGTTCAAATCCCAGGTCTCAATTGGGGACTCACTGATAAGACGTGTGTTCGCTACGATTATGTGACCTGACGGCTTGATTTAGTCCAGCGGGAGTGAGAGAGAATCACTCTAAAGGAGAGCTGGACATGCCAATGAAGAGATACAAAGCAGAACAGATCGTGACGATACTGCGTCAGATCGAAGTGGGAATTGCGAACGGAAAGCTCACCCGCAAGCCTGCAAGGAAGCTGAAATCACGGTACAGACGTTGTATTAGTCAAGAGAGATCCCTTACAGGTTTGGATGACTGAACGAGTTCGCGAACTCGTTCAGCTGGCGTCTTTCCCTTGAGTGCGAGATGAGGCCGATCTTCGTTGTATTCGGTCTCCCATCTCTTCAGCTTTCGAGCAAGATCCCTTTTATGTTTGAAATGCCTTCCCTGGTAGAACTCCTGCGAATCGGTCTTGTGGCTTCGCTCGACCTTCCCGTTCACCTCAGGGCAGCCTGGAGGTATGTGTTTGTGGGAAATGCGGAGGTCGGAAAGGTGCCAGGTGAACTGTGGTCCGAACGAAGAGCCGTTATCGGTCTGAATTTTCTGAATCGCGAAGGGGAAATGTTCCTGGACCTCCCGGAGGAAGTCGATGGCGGTCTTGGTGTTGTCGTGGTCGTAGATGCGCAGGACGCGAAATCGGGTCGCTTCATCAATGGCCGTGAATTGATAGAAGCGCTGACGCGCTCTTCCCACACGGGGAACAAACTTCACATCCAGTTGGACAGAGCGGCCTGGAACCTGGAGAGGTGCATCCGGTGGTTTTGGGCCAGGGCGATACTTCTTCAGTGAAATCCGGCCGACGTGATGACGATGAAATATCTTCAGGATAGTCGTTGGAGAGACGTAGGCGTGATAGTGCCGCTGAAGATACAGGCTTACTCGAACTGCGCCGTAACGCCGCTCCTCCCGAATGCGAAGGATCAGCGAGACGATCTCGGGTGGAATACGAAATCGGATTTTGTGAGGTCTCCGGGACATGTCCCGGAGACCAGCTACCCCGTGCTTCTCATAGCGCTCTTTCCAGATATAAAAGAGCGCCCGCGATACCCCGAAAAACCGGCAGGTCTGGCTGACGTTGCCGCTGATGCGCTGCGCATGCTGCAGCATGCGCAGCCTGGCCTTCACCTTCCTTGCCTGGATCTGCTCGTAAGCTGGATTCTTCATCCCGAACCTCCCGCGGTGGGCTGTGAGAATAACCCACCTGTCCGGGATGTCTATTAGCAGCTACAGACGTTCTACCGCTGGCGGAAGGAATACGGCGGCCTGAAGCTGGATCAAGCGAAACGACTGAAGGAACTGGAAAGGGAGAACACGAAACTCAAGCGGCTGGTGGCGGAGCTGTCCCTGGAGAAGCAGATCCTGAAGGACGTAGCGGAGGGAAACTTCTAAGCCCTGAGCGGCGGCGTTGTGCGGTGGAGCATGCGCGAGAGAAGTACGAAGTGAGCGAGCGACATGCCTGTCGGCTGCTGGGGCAGTGGCGAAGGACACAACGCTACGCCGCGATCCGTAGGATCGACGAAGATGCGCTGACGGAAGCGATCGTTGCGCTGGCCAGTGAGTATGGGCGCTATGGCTACCGCAGGATCACAGCGGTGCTGCAAGATGCGGGCTGGCAAGTAGGTAGGGATCGGGTGCAGCGCATCTGGCGTCGCGAGGGGCTGAAGGTGCCCAAGAAACAAAAACCAAGAAGAAGGCTCTGGTTAAATGACGGCTCTTGCGTGCGGCTAAGGCCCGAGCGGGCGAATCACGTCTGGAGCTATGACTTCGTGAGCGCGATGACTCATGACGGCAGAACGATCCGCATGCTGACGATGATCGATGAATACACGCGGGAGTGCCTGGCGATTCGGGTCGCTCGCGGGCTTAAAAGCTATGAGGTGATCGAGGCGTTGGCCGATGTGATGCTGTGGCGAGGGGTTCCAGAGAACATTCGGTCTGACAATGGCCCGGAGTTCGTAGCGAAAGAACTACGGAAGTGGCTGGCGCGTGTAGGAACAGGAACGCTTTACATCGAACCAGGTAGTCCCTGGGAGAACGGGTACTGTGAGAGTTTCAACGGGAAGCTACGGGATGAATGCTTGAATGGAGAGATTTTCTACTCGTTGAAGGAGGCGCAGGTGGTAATCGAAAAGTGGCGCGTGGAATACAACACGAAAAGGCCGCACTCGGCACTCGGCTACAGGCCGCCTGCCCCGGCGGCCTGTAGCCCCTGGGGACCAAATCCATCTTCACAGCCCCTGGCTGTGATATAAAAACTCTCTCACACCGCCTGGACTAAAAAGTCTGGCTGGTCAATACAGCAACTCTCCTTGCACAATACATCGAGCACATCTATTTCGCGACCGTGAAGAAGCGTCCTTCGACCATTCGAGGATACCGGCACATCTTCGACAAGCACCTGAAAACTCGGTTGGAATCGACCCGTCTTTGGGGGTTCCGTACGGTCAACGGCCAGAATCTATTGAGTGAAATCGAAGCTGAAACCGAATTGAGCCACACGTCTCTCAAGCACATCAAACACTTCCTCACGGGCGTCTTCACTTTCGCCAAACAGCGAGGCCACTTCGACTCGGAAAACCCAATGAGGGACGTCGAGATCCCAGAGGGGCGGCCGGCGAAGGATACCCACGCCTACACTCTCGAAGAGATCTTAATGATGATCGAGAAACTTCCCGAGCCCGCCAAGACCGTCGTGGCAACGGCCGCGTTTACCGGCCTGCGCCGATCGGAGTTGCGCGGCTTGAAATGGGAGGATTACAAAGGAGACGAACTGCGTGTCGCTCGATCGGTGTGGGAAACCCACGTTATTGAGGATACGAAAACCGTTGCCAGTCGCGCGTCAGTGCCAGTGCTTCCAATTCTTCGCGACATGTTGGACTCTTTCCCCCGCTCATCCGAATTCATCTTCGCTGGCGAGAAGCTGTCAAGGCCCCTCAACCTCTCCAACCTCGCGCGTCGAGCGATCGTACCGACATTGAAGAAGGACGGAACCGTTGTATGGAAAGGATGGCACGGTTTTCGTCGAGGGCTCGCGACGAATCTCAATCGATTAGGTGTCCAAGACAAAGTGATCCAAGGGGTTTTGCGCCACTCGAACGTCGCTACTACGATGGACATTTACGTGAAGACAGTTTCAAAGGATGCGCACGCTGCAATGAAACGACGTAAGCGTTCGCTTCAGGCCGTCTTGTGTCGAAGGGATGCAACTGCTAAGGACGCTGCGATTTTGACGGCGTATTAATCTCGTCTGTGAAAATTTCTTCGGTGTGAGCTCTGGCGATGGCGAGATCCAGACGGGACAGCAACTGTGCCAGGGACTCACCTTTCTGACGTTTCAGCATGGCTAGCGTGTGGCGCCCCTCGTGAGCCACAGCGACACATTCGCTCAGCGGAGGAATGATTCCGATAGTGATTCCGCCGTTTTCGATGGTCTCTTCGATGTAGGGTAGCTCTGGGAGACTGTTGGTGGGAACGTTCGTGGCGGCGCCTTCTTCTATGCCGCCTCTTGTTTGGGAAGTTGTAGATTTGCGGCGACGTTCCACGGGAGCAACTCCTCGATGTGCTTGATCGGATGATCCGCGATGCGGGACAACACGTTCCGTAGATAACTTTCGGGATCGATTCCGTTTAGCTTGGCCGTACCGAGCAGACTGTAAATCGTCGCGGCACTTTCTCCACCACCATCGGAACCCGCAAAAAGGAAATTCTTTCTGCCCAGAGCCACGACCCGCAACGCTCGTTCTGCCGCATTATTATCGATTTCGATGCGCCCGTCATCACAGAAGCGCATCAGCGCTTTCCACCGTCCGAGTGCGTAACGAACGGCCGTGGCCGTATCGGATTTTCTCGAGAGTTTTCCTAAGGTCTCCTCGAACCATTGTTTCAGCGAGTCCAGCAACGGTCTGCTGCGCGTGTTGCGAACCTCACGCCGCTCGTCAGGCGGGCGTCCTCGTATTTCTTTTTCGATGGCATACAACGCCGCGATGCGTTCCAGAGCCTCAGCCGCAACCGGAGATTTGTGCGCAACCTCGAGATCGTAAAACTTTCTTCGCACGTGCGCCCAGCAGGCCGCTTCCTGAATGCGCCCCGCTTCGTAAATCTGATCAAAGCCCGCGTAACCATCCGCTTGCAGGGTGCCCGTAAAGTTGCTCAGGTGGGATCGCGGGTGTTCGCCCTTACGATCCGGTGAATACGCGAACCACACCGCAGCTGGTGTGCCGTCTCCTGCGGGACGATCGTCTCGCACGTACGTCCACAGTCGCCCAGTTTTAGTTTTACCCAGCCCTGGTGCCAACACCGGAACTGGCGTGTCATCCGCATGTAGTTTCCCGGCCGCCATTACGTGACGTCGCAAGGCTTCGACCAGCGGCGCAAGCAGTCGGCTGGATGCACCGACCCACTCCGCCAGAGTAGAGCGATCCAACTCCACGCCGGAACGAGCATAGATCTGCGACTGCCGATAGAGAGGAAGATGATCACAGTATTTCGATGTCAGGATATGTGCCAGAAGCCCAGGACCAGCAATGCTTCGCTCGATCGGTCGGCTCGGCGCTGCAGCCTGCACGATGCGATCGCAACACGCGCAAGCCAGCTTGGGACGTATGTACTGAATGACTTTGAGACTGGCCGGAACGTACTCCAGGATTTCCGAGACATCTTCGCCAAGATGTTTCAGCTGACCTCCACAGTCCGGACAAGCTTCTTGCTTCGGAAGGAACTTCCGCACTTCTCGTGGCAAGTGCTCGGGCAACGCTCGCCGTACAGGTCGTGCTGCCGCGGTGCTCGCCGGAGCTGCTTCTTTTACCGCTGCCGTTTCTCTGGTTCGCTTGGCTTCCAGTTCTTCCAGCCGCAGCTCCAGTTGTTCGATCTGGTGTTCCCGCTTTTCCGATGAGCGGCCGAACTGCTGGCGACGCAGTTTCGCGATCAGCAGCTTCAAGTGTTCGATTTCCACATCGCGCGAAGCGAGCTGCTCGCGCTGCGAAAGGATGAGTGACTTCAGTGCTTGGGGATCGAGTTGATCGAGATCAGGAAGTGTGGCGGCATCCATTGCACGCAAACATACCGCACTTTTTTTACAGCATGATTAAAAATGCATCAGAAAATAGCAAAATTAAAAATAAAATCTTTTCTTTCACACCGCCATTTGCGGATCATAGCTGCGTACCGGACGTCTCCAGTCGATCCCTTCAAGCAGCATCGATAACTGTGCCGGTGTTAGTGCCACCGTTCCACTCGTCGCTTGTGGCCACATGAATTTCCCGCGCTCGATTCTTTTTGCAAAAAGACAAAGACCATCGCCGTCCCACCACAACATCTTGATCAGGTCACCACGCCGACCACGGAAGACAAAGACATGTCCCGAAAATGGGTTTTCCTTAAGCGCCGTCTGCACCATGCCACTGAGCCCGGTGAATCCACGCCGCAAATCGGTTACTCCTGCGGCGATCCAGATGCGCGTGCCTGCTGGCACTCCGATCATCCCGCCAGGCACTCGAGCACCACACGTAATATCGACACATCGATGCTCCCAAAAACTCGCAGCGACCCTTTGGCCAGCTTTATCTCTATGGTTCCGGAGGATGGAGCGGAAGCCTCTTCTGTCACTGCCGCGGACCAATCCTTGCTGACCTCTACTGCCAGGAGCTGCTTAGAGCCGCCCAGCCGCCCTTCACGATAAAGTTTTCGCCAGTAAAAGACTTGGTTGGCATTCACATCGTGCCGTCTGGCAACACGAGACACCGAGGCCCCGGCTATCAACGTCTCTTCCACGATCTCTCGTCGCTCTTCGATGCTTCGACGCCGTAGCTTCTTCCTCGGCGCCTTCACCGCTAGTCCTTGTTCCTGTGTGTCCACGGTCCGCTCCGTGGACACACTGCATGTATCCACGGAACTCATCTTCCTCGACTAGTCTGGTTTCTCAAATACGGTGAGGTCCGAACGCTTACGAAAAACAGCGGCTGGAACGATAAGCCAACGAAGCCATCCCGTTCCCAATCCACATGCCTGATTAACGCGGTTACCGGACGAGTGGTATTCAGATGCCCGGTGAGCCGACTGGAGACACAGGACGGTGCTCTCTTCAAACCTCATAGAAAACGATGCGACCCAAAGACTCGCCGATGGTACCCCAAGATGCTTCGGAGGCATAGGAGCTTCCTTGCTCGGACATTCGAAGGTTGGAATCACGGAAAAGTTCTATTCTAAGTGGATTTCTGAGCGTCAGGCAGTGGTGGATACCGCTGTTAGGAGCGCCTGGACGTGATGGGTAACAGGTAGGGCGACAGGCACGCAGCGGTCACGTACGAATTTATCTTGCAATGACCATCCAAAATGCCGCATAATCATTGGGTATTTCATACATAGTGTGGCGGAGGCGTGTGGGAGTCGAACCCACCATTCGATCCGCGAAGGAGCGAATCGCCGGCTTTGAAGGCCGGGAAAGTCACCGGACCCTTTTCGCCTCCGCAGCAAGTATAGCTGAGAGGCGAGTTTGGATTTTTCCGTCGGGCAGGGTGCGGGGTGCCATCGACAGTTTGGGTGGAACGCGTGCGTGTTGTTAGACGAGTTCGCGCAAAGTAACGACAATCTCCCGGACCATTCCACCAGATTGCACTTGCTAGAGCATTTTCTTGCTAGCAGACGACCAGGTGCACCTTAGAGAAAGTGTTGCGGCTGAGACGCCGACGCTGACACGCGCGACAGCTTTAGGCGCGGCTTGGCACGGCCTGGTGCGTGCGCATGAGCGCGGCGACCAGATCGTGCAGCGCGGGGCTGGTGCAAACTTCATAGTAGGGATGGGAAGATTCGGCGCCGATCTTACCGTCGGGCAACAGTTCACGAGCCATGGCTTTGCGCAACACGAGCAGCTCGACGGAGTCGCCCATGGGAACTTCGCCGTAATGCAGCGTGACGTTGACTTTGCCCCACGGCAATTCGAGTTTGGCGTCGACGGTATCGAGAGAGATCTCTTCGCTGAGCTTTAGAAAACCTTCTTCGTTGAGCTCGATGCCGTTCATGTTGAAGCGCACGAGAAATTCATCAAGTTCTTCGGCGGAGGCGCCTTGGAGCGCGGTGAGGAATTGAAAGACGGAAAAGTGGGACTTTTGCCCGGCGAGCAGGCGTTTCGCGAGCTTGGCGCAACCAGAGAGACGGTCCGAGAGGTTGAGCGCTTTGGAGATCATGATGCGAGAATCGCCGTCCGTCCAATACGTTGGCGCGGAGCCTTGGAAGGCAACACCCAGGCCGAGTTCCAGCGTGGGCAGGTTGCTGGTGGCGGCGCGATCGTTGTAGGAGTTGCAGACAATCAGTATCTGGCGCGACAAAATACAGGCCTTGGCCACGGCGCGCGCGAAAGAGCGAGTGCTCTCGGTTTCAAAAATGGCCAGGATAATCGCGTCGCCTTCGATAAAGACTTTTTTGGCGTCGTAGCGATCCAACAATTTTTTGACCGGCTCGTGGAGGTTCAAGCTGAAGTGGGATGCCGGGCTTAGGCCGCGCGAGAGCAAGTCCTGGGTCATTCTGGTGGAACCGCGCACGTCGGCTTTGATGATCACGTGCGAGACGACGTGGTCATGCTCCGGCTTGGCTTCATCCTGCAAGACGCATTCATACAAACGGTTGTTCAGGCGGGAAAGCTCGCGGGATTTTTCCGCGGTAACCAAATTGATGCGCTCCATGCACGTGGCAACGTGCTCGGCATCGCGCAGGTCGCGGTGCAAGCGCAGGAAATCGCCCGCGAAGCGCAACACGAAGGCCTGCAGCTCTTCGCGGGACCAGCGGCGAATTTTTTTGGATAACTCTTCGATGGGCCGCAGCGACAAACGGCGCGCGGGAACCTGGCGGAGGAGTTGCTCAACGGTTTTCAGCTCTTCCTTGGAAACCACCGCCTTGCGCAATTGCTGCAAGTGCACCGGGGGACTGTAGTGGGAAGCGATGGAGCGAATCTCATAGCTAGCCAGCACCGGATAAAGGATTTCGCGCTGCTCGAGGCGTTCGAGAAGCTGGGCCAACAATCGCGCGCGCACCGGCCCGTTGCCATCCAGCACAACGGTGGCGTCGAAGAGGAGCTTGGCGTTTTCGGGCTCGTTGAGATAGTCCCCGAGCTTTCCGCTATAGTCCTTGGCGAAGAAATCCACCTGCTGCTTGGCGGCGTCCAGCTGCGGGCCAAGTTCCTCGAGCGTGCGCGAAGAGAGCTTGAGCTTTTCTTCGAGGCCATCGAGCTCGGATTTTAGTGCGGCCGGATCGGCCGAGTTAAGAAATTTAGTTAGGAAACTATCGCCGCGATCGAGCTTCTTGCGGGTATTTTCCCGTTGCTCCTCAAGCGCGGCAATTTCACTGCGAAGTGTTTGCGCCGCGTTCAGCAGCTTGTTGTGCGCGTCGGTGGCTTCCGAGGAGGCCGGGTCGCGTCCGATGGCCACGCCCGCTTCGCGCAGAAATTCCTGGAAGACTTCGTCCACGGCTTCAAAGCGGTCCGGGTCGCGAACGTAATTGCCGAGCAGGACGTAGTGCTCTAGGAAGTAGACGTCGTCCTTGCCGCCATCGAGAAAGACCAAACGGGTTTTCAGAATGTCATAAAGCGGGGCAAACTCCTCTCCAAAGAGCGCGCGGCGCGCCTTGGAGATGATGTTGTCTTCGATATCAGCCAGGACTTGCGCGATTTGTTGACCCACGGCGCGAATCACCACGCGCCGCGCCGACTGCAGCTCCGCCAAGCGCGCTTTGATTACGTGGGCCTGCTGGCTGCGCTCAAACTGCTCACCGCGCTGGCGCACCCATTCCTTGCCCTCTTGCACCAGCGAGGAAAATTGGTTGCCAATCTCCTGGCTCAAGAATTTCAGCAAAGCCAGCCGGAACAGCAGATCCACTTCGATGTTTTTCTGAAATTTTGCTTGCGTCAGCGCGCTTTGCATCACGTCGGTGAGAATCTTGCGAAAGCCGGAGGCGTCGAGGCTTTGCGTTTCGCGCAGCTCGATGCCGGAGAAAAAATTCGCGCTAGTGGTCTGGCGAATCAGGTCAAAAAGGTAGTCGCGGGCGGCCTGCGAAAATCGCGGGCTCAGGAAAACGTCGTGATGAATGTTATCAACCCCGATGGACAGGGTGCCCATGGGGATGGTCTGGTTGTAGCTCTTCAGTGCGATCAATGCCGCATCGGTGGAGCCCGTCGTCACCTGTGGATTAGCCATGGACGTACCCTGAAAAGGGGTAGATTCACGCTAACAGCCGGGGTGGGGCGGGGCAAGAAGCGCGCTGGCGGGCGTAGCCAGTAAGTTAGGAGCGATCTGGCTACGCGCGGCGGGCGGGCCGCACTTCAGCGGCTAAAGCCGTTGGATGGGGCTGGGCGAATGTCGTGGCTAAAGCCACGACCCACAAAGCTCTCAAACTAGAGCCACGGCTTACAAAGACTTTCAGGCTGAAGCCACGACCACAAAGCTCTCAAACTAAAGCCACCTCCCGCAAAGACTTTCACGCTGACTTCCGGGCTAAAACACAGTGATGCGGCGCTGGTCACGGCCCAAGTGTTCGAGGTGGATGCGGACTTGGGGCCAGGGGGCTTCTAGGGGGAAGCGCTCTGACCATTCGAGAATGGCGATGCCCGGTTGGGTGAACATGTCTTCCATGCCGAGGGTCTCGAAATCGTGGAAGCTTTCGATACGGTAGAGGTCGACGTGGAATACCTTCTTTTCTTTGCCATAGACGTGGACCAAGGTGAAGGTCGGGCTGGTGACGTCTTCTTCGTTGGCGGCGCCGAGGCCCGCGACGAGGCCTTTGGTGAGCGTGGTTTTGCCGCTGCCGAGATCGCCGGTGAGCAAGACCAGGGCGGGAGCCATTAACTTTTTGGCGAATTCCCTGCCCCACGCGGTGGTTTCTTCCGCGGAGTTGGTGACCGAAGTGGCGATAACGTTTTCAGACACCTTTCTGCAACTCCTGAAGCAGAGCGCGGCGGGCCAGCGGCAAGGCGTTTACTAGTTCGCTGGATAGCAGGCCGGAGATGTCGGTGTTCGCGGTGGCGATTTCGGCGGCTTTTCCGTGGAGATAGACGCCGAGCGCGAGAACCCGCAGCCAGTCCGCAGTGCCAAACTGCGCGGTGAGCGCGGTGAGGAATCCGGTAAGCACGTCGCCGGAGCCGCCTTTGGAGAGGCCGGCGTTGCCGCTGGTATTGACAAAGACGGCGCCATCGGGCGACGCGATGATGGTATGAAAACCCTTCAGGACTACGTGGGCATTCCATTCGCGTGCGGCATTTTGCGCGGTCTGCAGGCGGTCGGCATGAATTTCTTTGGTGGTTTTGCCGCAGAGGCGCGCCATTTCGGCCGGATGCGGAGTGACGACGAGGAATTGGCCTTTTCTGTCGCGCAGCGTGGCCGCGCTTCCGGCGAAGGCGTTGAGGCCGTCAGCGTCCAGCACGATAGGAATTTCGGTGTGGAGCACGGCGTCGCGGATGAATTGCTGCGTTTCGGGTTCCGCGCCGAGGCCCGGGCCTAGCCCCAAGACGGTGCGCTTTGCGGAGAGGTGGGCAAAATGTTGGCTGGTCCAATTGTTTAGCGCGGCGGTTCCGGCGCCGGTGGCTTCGAGCGGTTCGGTCATGTATTCCGGGTGGGCGCTGGCCACGATTGGCAGAACGGGCTGAGGAGTGGCGATGGTCACGAGGCCCGCTCCTCCGCGTAATGCAGCGCTGCCGCTGAGGATTGCCGCACCGCTTTTTCCCGTGGAGCCGGCCAGCAAAAGCGCGTTGCCGTATACACCTTTGTTGGAATCCCAGGGGCGGACGAGAGGCAGTTGCGCAAATTCGTGCGGCTCGATCCAGCGCAAATTTCCTTTGCCGACTTCTTCGACGAGAGAGCGTGGCGAGCCGATCTGGACTACATCGAGCGCGCCGGCTTGTGCGGCGGCGTGGGATTCGAGCTGGCCGATTTTTGGCGCGGTGAACGTTACGGTGCGATGCGCGGTGAGGACCGGGCCAGTTGCAGTTTCGCCGTCGGATGGCAAGCCGGATGGCGTATCGACAGCCAAGATCAAGACGGGATTTGCGGCCGTGGCATTTTTGGAAATGTGATTCACGTCTTCGATGGCTTGCGCGATTAAACCTTCGGCGGCACCGCGCAGACCGGTGCCGAGGAGAGCGTCGATAATTATTTGGGCGCGACTTAGGACTTCGCGTTTTTGTTCCCAGGCGGCGGGAGATTCTATGAAGCTGGTGCGTTCGCTGACTTGCCGCCAGCGCTGGAAATTATCGCCGGCGTCGGTGCCGGGTTTTGGCTCGGAGCCGAAAAACCAGACGCGCGGGTCGAGGCCTGCGAGCTTCAGGTGCCGGGCACAGACCAGGCCGTCGCCACCGTTGTTGCCTTTGCCGCAGAGGATGACGATGCGCTTGCAGGCTTCCGGCGGGCAGAGGCGCAGTGCGGCGCCGGCGACGTGTTTGCCGGCGGCTTCCATGAGCTGCGCGCCGGAGATTTTTTGGCGCTCCGTAGTGAGGCGATCGACTTCGCGCATTTCGGCGGCGGTGAGTGCTTTCATGGCAATGGATAGTGTAACCGGAGATGGGTGGGCGGAGATGCGCCGAGAGAGACTGCGGAAAAAAGGAACAGGCAGATCCTCAGGCGCTAAAGCGCATTGGTAGCCAAGCACTTGATGTCGGAACTAAAGCTCCGACCCACAAAACAGAGTGTTTTTCGTAGTCTGGAGAGTGGGGGTAAAGCAAGCTTCGTTTGACGTGAACTGTCCCTGAGCCCGGGCGGAATCGCGAAAGGATGTGAAAACACAGGGGCTTTAAGTGGCTTTGTTTTCACAACCTTTCGTAAGTGTTCATTTCAATTGGTTTAGACGCTAAATTTAGTAACTAGATGGTTATGGGTACTGGAACTGCGTGGACATGAAAGCGTGATGCCCGATCGAAGGAGAATCGGGTTGATTTGGCACGGATTGTTTGGGATTTGGAGACAGTTCTGAGCGGGAGAAGAATACGCGATGTGGATGTTGTTGTCAAGCACAATTATCGATGGCGGTAATGGAAGGTGAATTGCGCGCGGGGTGGCTAATTCGAACGGGGCTGCTTGCCCCGATGGGGCTCGAGGAGAGAGAGCGGTGGCAAAGGCAAAGCACGGGTCTGAAGACCCGCCACTACAACGGCTGCTACAACGGCCACCTGCTAGAGCATCCAGCCACCGCTAACGTTGACTACCTGGCCGGTTACGTATTCGGCTTCTTCGGAGGCGAAGAAGGCTACGGCGGCGGCTACGTCTTCGGTGGTGGGAGGGCGGCCGATGGGAAAGCGGGCGTCGCGGATTTTGCGGGCTTCGTCGATGGTTAATTCGTTTTCGTCGATGCTGGAGGGATTTACGACGTTTACGGTGATGCCGTTTTTCGCCTCTTCGAGCGCGAGCGAACGGGACAGCGCGACGACCGCGGCTTTGGCTGCCGCGTAGGCGGAAATTTTTGCCTGACCGAAAGCGCGCTCCGCACCTACGGCGCCCATATTAATGATGCGGCCCCAGCGGCCTTTGCGCATGTGTGGAAGGGCGGCGCGGCTGACGTAGACGACGGTCATCAAGTTGGAAACAAAGATGCTTTTCCAATCGTCGAGGGAAGATTCGCTGAGGGTGCCCCAGCGAAAATCGCCGACGTTGTTGACGAGCAAATCCAACCTTCCGAAACGGTCTACTACGGTTTGAACCAATTGATCGGCGCGGCCGACGTCGGAGATATCGGTTTCGACAGCTACGCAGTCGGCTCCGGCGGTCTGCATGAGACGGAGGGTTTGCTGCGCGGCGGCTTTGTTGGAGCGATACGCAATGGCTACGCGCGCGCCGTCTTTCGCTAATCGCGTGGCGATGCCGCGGCCAATTCCGCGGCTGCCACCCGTCACCAACGCCACTCGATTCCGCAACGACATGCTTATCCTCACCCTTGCACGGTTCTATGGTGGCGCTTTACGCGGTGCGATGCTGTGAACGCCGCGTTTGAAAATCCCATTGCGAAGATGGCTGATGCAAACGCTAGTATAGCCCGGGTTGCCCAATTACGCGGACGGCGACGATGCGTAACGCGCAATGGCCTCACCCTATCTTAGGCGCGCGACGATCACGGTCATGTCGTCGGCCTGTTCAGGAGTTCCCGCCCATTCCTCCACGCTGGCCATGAGGGACTCGCAAACTTCACGCGGGGTTGAGCCCTGCACGCGGACCGCGGCTTGTTCGAGGCGCGGAATGCCGAACTCTTCGCCGTAGACATTTTCGGGCTCGATCAAACCGTCGCTGTATCCGATGAGCAGCGCATCGCAGGGGACGTTCACAACGCCTTCTTCGTAGGAGTAGTCCTCAATGACTCCCAGAACCATGCCGCCTTTATCGAGGTGGAGAGTTTCCGCGGGACAGAGCAAGAAGGTCGGGAGATGGCCGGCGTTGCAGTAGCGCAGTGAGCGTGTAGCGCTGTCGTACACGGCAATAAAAAATGTGGCGAAGCGATCGTCGCCGGTATTGCGCACCAAGTGTTTGTTGAGGCGTGAGACCAATTCGGAGGCGCTAAGCGTTTCGCTGCCCGGCGCGAGCATCTGGCTGCGTAACGCGGCCTGGAGACTGGCCATCAGCAGGGCGGCGGAAATTCCCTTTCCGGAGATGTCCGCGATGGCGATGGCGACCTGCGTGGAGCTGATCTGAATAAAATCATAGTAGTCACCGCTGACGGCGCGCGCGGCCTTGCAGATGGCTTCGATTTCCACTCCGGGCACTGACGGTATCTGCCAGGGGAACAACTGATTCTGCACTTCCCTGGCGATGGAGATTTCATTTTCGAGACGCTGACGGCGAGATTTTTCGTCGATCAAATTGTTGACCGAACCGGTCATTTCGTTGAACGATTCGCCGAGAACGCCTAGCTGATCCTGGCGATCCACGCGGACGCGGTGGGTAAAATCGCCGGACTGGACGTAGCGCGTAGCGGTGTAAAGATCGTCGACGGCGGTGGTGATGCGGCGGGTCATGACAACGCCGGTGAAAAGCGCGGCGGCTTCAATCACCAGCAACGCGACTACCGCCAAAACAAAGGATAGGATGTAAACGAACCTCAGCTCGCCTAGCGAGGCAAAGATTAGCGCATTTAAACGGGAAGGGCGCGCATTGAAAGAGGCCACTACCGGCCAAGGCTGTTGGATGCGCTCACCGTCTTTCAAATACACCGCCTCGAACTTTGAAAGGCCGTTCACGATGGGATCCAGCCACGTAGCGGGGGGTTGCAGGGTGCGATTACGCGCCGTGATGCGCCGCACTGGCGAATACTTTAAGTCGCCGAAGGGATAAAGCACGCTTGCTGGCTTGTTGTTGTCATAGCGCTCCAGAATTTCGAGGTGGACTACGCCGAGGTCTGGAGCCAGCGAGGCCAGAAATACTTCCGTGACCGGCACGCGCAGCGTGACCACCCGCAAACCGCGCGGCGTCTCTACGCCGCGCAAACCCACCAGCGACAATCGGTCGCCCTGCTGGACCAGGCCTGCAAAGCGGCGCGCTCCCACGCCCGCAATGGCGTGGAGCAATTTCGGATCGTCGGCATACTCCACAACTAGGCCCGGCAGTTCGCGGTCGTACACGGTATGTTCTTGCGCCGCGACAATTTGTTCCGCCATCGCCGGCGATACGCCCGTTGCAGAGGTTCCCAACGCCGTGGCAATTTGTTCGGCGCCTTCCGAGACCATTTCCACGCGGTGCTGCAGGTCGACATATAGCAGGTAGCCGCCAAGCTGGGTGTACAAAATCATTAGCAAGAAAACCGCCAGAGTCATGACCAGCACGACGGGTACCAGCGCGACGAACAAGTAAGCGACGATGAGGCGGTCGCGGAGGCGCCAGAGGAGTTTGGTGCGCCACCAACCAATCATGCGGACGATGAGATAGACGGCGCAGACGGCGCCGAGGAATTTGACGAAGCTGAGGGCGCCGCCGCTGACGCCGAGGACGTAAACGGTCAGCCCTACAAAAAAGAGGACCAGCGCGACCAAGTCCAGGCGAGAGAGGCGGCGCCAGAACGCTTCTAGTTTTGGGCGGAAGGAGGTCATCACCTGATGGGTAAGATTCTAGCCTACCCGAGAGGTTATGGGACCGGACTAACGAAACAAGACTACGCGACAGGGGCTAACGCAGGAGGGCTTCGAATCCTGCTTGGACGAAATGATGGTCGTGGGTGAGGGCGGAAGTGAGTTGCTGCTCTTCCATGATTACGAAGCTGGCGCAGTCGGTGAGGCTCCAGTCTTTATCGGGCCGCTGTCGGTAGAGACTAAAAGCACTGTCAAACAATTTTGGCGTTTGGGGATAAATCGTAACCTGAGAGCGGCTGCGAAACGATGCGACAACGGCCGCCGCCGCGTTACGCCGGTCTTGGGCGCCACTGACGCTATTCAACAACTCGGTAAACACCATTTCACTGGTGACAAGCTGACTAGGCTCGTAATCGCGGGAGGTTTCTAGCGCTGTGCGGTGAAGAGCGTCACGGGGGCTAATAAGGGCAAACCAATAGACGGTGTCAGCAAAGACCTGCACGATCAGTATCGCTTGGGAGTGCCGTAAAGATAATGATCGATATTCTGTGAAAAGTCGGGAGGGAATTTTTCCCACTCGGAGTCGGGCACCTGCTTGGAGATTTCTTCGATCATGGCCAATAACACGTTCATATCGTTGGTACGTTCCAAAGGACCGGGGCCCGTTTGTTGAAGGAGTCTGTGGGCCTCACGCCGAGCTGAGCTGTCCAAGTCTGGCGATTGGGCACTATTCTCAACTCTAGTTGTCTCTAATGCGCCATTTTCGCCGTTGCGGTGTTCGTGTTCCCGGAGGAGTTTTAGGCCTGCTAGAAGGACTTCGTCGGCGGAGGTGTAGCGTCCGGTGTTTAGCTGCTCCTCGATTAGGCGGGCTACATCTGGGTTGTTGATGGTCATGGACGGCGCCTGACTCATAGTTTATCAGATGTCTGGCCGCCCGCGTCCGGATGTGCCGCAGGGGCGCGCCAGATTTAGGCCCGCCCTGCGGGTGCTGTGCGAACTACTTTAGGCCGTTGCGAACGCGGCTGTGTTTCACGCTGTAGGTGAAATAGATGATCAAGCCGATGATCAGCCACACAAACAAGCGAATCCAGGTGACTCCGTTCAAGCTGGCCATCAATCCCAGGGAAACGATAATTCCGAGGATGGGAACAACAGGAACCCAGGGCGTGCGGAACGGACGTTTCAAGTCCGGACGGCGAACGCGGAGAATCATGACCGCGGCGCAGACGATCACGAAGGCGAGAAGCGTGCCGATACTCACCATTTGTCCGAGGCTGCCGATGGGAACCAGCGAGCCAAAAAGGGCAGCTCCGAGGCCGGTAATCATGGTGGACTTCCACGGGGTGCGGAAACGAGGATGAATGTCGCCGGCCCACTTCCAGAGCAAGCCATCGTTGGCCATGGAATAGAAGACGCGAGATTGGCCGAGAAGCATGACCAACATAACGGTGCTCAGACCCGCGAGCGCACCGGCGTTCACAACATAGCTGCCCCACTTGACGCCCGTCTGACGAATGGCCAGGGAAACCGGAGCGCCAATATTCAAGTGAGAATAGTGCACGGTGGCGGTGAGCAGGCCGGAGACGGCGATATAGAGGATGGTGCAGACGATGAGGGAGCCGAGAATGCCGATTGGCATATCTTTTTGTGGATTCTTGGCTTCCTGCGCCGCGGTGGAGACGGCGTCGAAACCGATGTAGGCGAAGAACACGACGGCCGCGCCGCGAAGGATGCCCGACCAACCGTAGGAGCCAAAGGAGCCGGTGTTGGGCGGAATGAAGACCTTCCAATTTTCGTGCGCCAAGGCCGGGTGCTTGAGAACGAAGGGTAGCGCCACGGCGATAAAGGTGAGCACCGCAACGAGCTTGATGAAGACAATTCCGGTGTTGAAGTTGGCGGACTCCTTGATGCCGATGATCAGGATGGTGGTGACCGCCATAATGGCCAGAAAGGCGATGAGGTTAAAACTGGAGGTGACGTGGGGCAAAGTTGCCAGCTGATCAGCGGGGAGGTCGAACGTGCCGATCGGTCCCCAACGGCCGTCGTATTGCACCCAAATGGCACCGGGCACGTCGCAGATTTGCGGCGGCAGGCTAAGGCCGTAATCCTGAAGAAAAGCCACGAGCGTGCTGCTCCAGCCGCTGGCGACCGTGGCCGCGCCGAAGGCGTATTCCAGGATCAGGTCCCAGCCGATGATCCATGCCACAATCTCGCCGAGAGTCGCGTAGCCGTAGGTGTAGGCGGAACCGGCGATAGGAATCATGGAGGCAAATTCCGCGTAGCAGAGACCCGCGAAGACGCAACCAACGCCAGCCAAAACGTAGGACAGAATGATGGCCGGGCCGGCATAGAGCGCGGCGGCGGAACCGGTCAGCACGAAAATACCGGCGCCGATGACCGCGCCGATACCCAGCGTAATGAGGTTGACGGGACCGAGCGCGCGCTTGAGGCTGTGTTCGCCAGTATCGCTGGCTTCCCTCATCAAGGCATCAATCGGCTTCGTTGCGAATAAAGGGTTGCCCACGCAACTCCTCCTTTGGGAGAAAATTTCCGCTAAGACACTTTTGCTGCCAATTTGGTTGGCCTATTGTAGGTGAGCAAGGTACCCAGTCCCTAGAACTAAATCGTTACGGTGAAGCATGCTTCGCCGCTGTTCGCTTGGACCACACCAGATACACCGGGACACCCAAAAGTACAATTACCAATCCTGGCCAAGCAGTCTGCGTGCGATAAAAGAGCAACACACAAAGAATGGCCGAGGCAATCACGATGTACAACAGCGGTAAAAATGGATACAGAAAGGTGCGATAGGGACGTTCGGCGTTTGGGCGCTTGGCGCGCAGAACGATTACTCCGGCAACGGTGAGGACGTAAAAAATCAGCACGGAGAAGACCACGTAGTCGAGCAGATTGCTGTAGAGATTTCCGTAGGTGACCGCGCCGCTGGCATCGACGAGTCGCGTGCGCAGCATGATTAGGATAGACACCCAGAGACCTTGGAATACAAGCGCGGTGGCGGGGACACCTTTGGCGTTCAGCTTGGTCATGCCCTTGAAGAACAGGCCGTCGTGGGCCATGGCCCAGGGGACGCGTGCGCCGGCGAGAATCAAGCCGTTGTTGCAGCCGAAGGTGGAAACGATGATGGCGCCGGCCATGATCAGCGCCCCCGCGGGACCGAAGATGGCTTGCAGGGCGGCGGTGGCGACACGATCGTCTGGAGCATTTTGAATTTGCGCCAACGGCAAGGCGCACAAGTAGGCGATGTTGGCTAGAACGTAGAGCGCGGTAACGATGAGAGTGCCGAAGACCATGGAAAGCGCCACATCGCGCTTGGGATTTTTAAGTTCAGCGGCGGTAAAGCCGATATTGTTCCAGGCATCGGAAGAAAAGAGCGAACCAACTTGCGCAACGCCGAAAGCCACGAACAATCCGAAGGCGCCGCTGGCGGCGGTGATGGTGGGCAGGAATTGGCGGAAGAAATTTGTGCCAGGTTCGATGCTCACTGGACTGCGAATGGCCCAGAGGTGAGAAAAGTTGTCGGCGATAGCAGCGTGATTGTGGGCGACGAACACACCGAGAAAAATCAGGCCGAGGAGCGCAAGCGTTTTAGCAGTGGTGAAGATATTTTGAATTAGTTTGCCGAGACGAACTCCCAGAGTGTTTACAAAGGTCAGGAAGAGCACCATGACGATGCCAACGAGTTGCTGCACGGAAAGGCTGATGGCGTACTTCGAGCCGAGCGCGATGGGCGCGACGATCCAGGTTTTTGGCGAGACGGCGGGAAGCAGAACGCCGAGATAGCGCGCGAAACCTACCGCGACGGCGGCGATGGTGCCGCTTTGGATTACGAGGAATAGCGTCCAGCCGAAGAGAAAACCCCACAGCGGCGAATAGGCCTCACGCAGATAGATGTACTGGCCACCGGCGTGAGGAAACATGCCGGCAAGCTCGCCGAAGGACAAGGCCGCGGCGATGGTCAGCAAGCCGGTGAGGATCCAGGTCAATAGCAGGCCGCCGGCCGAACCGGTTTGCCGGGTAATATCGGCCGCGACGATAAAAATTCCCGAGCCAATCATGGAGCCCACGACGATCATGGTGCCGTCGAAGAGGCCGATGGCGCGAACAAATCCTTTTTCACTGGCTGGCGCGGCAGAGGTAGGCGACGTGTTTTCAGGCATAGGGTTCGGCGATCAACTTAGCCAGACGTCCGAATCATTTGTGGATTTGTTTTGTGGCGAACGATCACCCTGCGGAATCCGTTCAAGTAGCGCGACGTATTTTGCGGCGCGTTCCGCGGGATTCGGCGACAGCAAAATGTCGCTGATCACCGCAACGGAATCCGCACCCGCCGCTAGGATTTCGGCGGTTCGTTCCAGCGTAATGCCACCGATGGCGACAATCGGTTTATTCGTTAAAGCCCGCGCGCGACGGATCAGTTCGGTCCCAACGACCGGGTCGGGATTTGACTTGGTGCGCGTCTCAAAGACCGGGCCGACGGCGATGTAGTCAGCCGAGGTTGCTGCGGCGGCGGTAAATTGTTCCAAGTTGTGCGTGGAAACTCCGACCAGCTTTTCCGCGCCAATGACGGCGCGGGCTTGCTCGACGCTCAAATCGTGTTGCCCCACGTGCACGCCGCTGGCGCCCGCAAGATAGGCGACGTCCGGCCGATCGTTCACGAAAAACAGTGTGCCTTGCGGCCATACTGCACCGGCAATACCTCGGGACTTTTCGAGCAGTTCCCTGGC
Organism: uncultured Acidobacteriota bacterium; assembly: GCA_963838265.1. Classification (GTDB taxonomy): domain Bacteria; phylum Acidobacteriota; class Terriglobia; order Acidiferrales; family UBA7541; genus Acidiferrum. The sequence goes on along the minus strand of CAWIQN010000006.1, from coordinate 379,730 downwards.
GTTAGCTTGCTTATCGCGGTATTGCAGCAGCCGCACGCCGACCGCAAATAATTTCTCCGCGCATTCTTTTTCTGATTGTTTTAGCAACGAAGCATCAAGTATCACATACAGGCGGGGTAGGACAAGCCGCTTCACCGCTTATTTTCCGTTCGTTCCCAGCAATTTTTCGATGAAGTGAGTGTCAAACGTGCCGGCGGCGAAATCGGGGTCGGCCAAGATGCGCCGTTGCAGCGGAATCGAAGTTTTGATGCCTTCAATCACGAACATTTCGAGCGCGCGCTTCATGCGTCCGATAGCTTCGCCCCGGTCGCGGCCCTTCACGATCAACTTCGCGATCATCGAATCATAAAACGGCGGAATCACCGCGTCTGCATAGGCTGCCGAATCCACGCGCACGCCAGTTCCGCCAGGCGCCTGAAATGTAGTGATGCGGCCCGCCGACGGTACAAATGTGACTGGGTCCTCGGCATTGATGCGGCACTCGATGGCGTGTCCGGAAAAATGAATCTCGCCTGCGGCGTCTTCCATTTTTTCGCCGGCAGCGATGCGAATCTGCGCCTTGATCAAATCGACGCCGGTGAGCAGCTCCGTCACTGGATGCTCCACCTGAATACGCGTGTTCATTTCAATGAAATACAGCGAGCCATCTTCATCCATCAAAAATTCCACGGTCCCGGCGTTGGTGTAGCCAATCTTCTGCAGCGCCTTCACCACCTTGGCGCCAAACTCCTTGCGTCGCTTGGGGTCCATCGCGGGGGACGGCGATTCTTCCAGTAATTTCTGGTGCCGTCGTTGAATGGTGCATTCCCGTTCGCCGAGATGAATCACCTTGCCGTACTGGTCGCCGAGCACCTGAAACTCAATATGCCGCGGATGCTCGATGAATTTTTCCGCGTAAACATCCGGATTGCCAAAAGCTTGTTGTGCTTCGCTGCGGGCCGTTTCGTAAGCATTCAACAACTCGTCCTGCTTGCGCACCACGCGCATGCCGCGGCCGCCGCCACCCGCGACCGCCTTCAAGATCAGCGGGTAACCGATGTCGACGGCGGCCTTGGCCAGCTGTTCTTCGCCTTCCACGATTCCCGCACTGCCGGGAACGGTGACCAGCCCCGCCGCGGTAATTTCCCGCCGCGCGCGATCTTTTTCTCCCATCATTTCGATCACTTCGGGAGTTGGGCCGATAAACGTGATCTCCGAGGCTTCGCAAACTTTGGCGAAATTCGCGTTCTCGCTGAGGAATCCGTAACCGGGGTGGATGGCATCCACATTGGTAATTTCGGCTGCGCTGATCACCTGGGGAATATTGAGATAGCTTTCGCTGCTGCGCGCCGGGCCAATGCACACCGCTTCGTCCGCAAAGCGCACGTGCAGCGAATTGCGGTCAGCCTCCGAATACACCGCTACCGTGGAGATGCCCAACTCTTTGCAAGCGCAGATAACCCGCAGGGCGATTTCCCCGCGATTCGCTACTAGTATTTTTTGGAACATGTTTTCCGCAACATAGAAGAGGGACGCCGCCTACCTCTTGCGGCCGGGACGAACTCCAAAGAGCGGCTGCCCATACTCGACGGGCTGGCCATTTTCCACGAAAATTCGCACCACTTCTCCGCTGGCGTCGGATTCAATCTCATTCATCAGTTTCATGGCTTCGACGATGCACAGCGTCTGTCCCATCTCCACGTGGCTGCCCACCTTGACGAAGGCGTCGGTCCCGGGACTCGGCGATTCGTAGTAGGTTCCGACGATCGGAGACTTAACTAGGTGCAAGTCCTCGCTAGATCGCGCTTCCGCGGCGCTCCCACCCGAATGGGCCGGTGCGGCATGTCCGGCGCCACCGGATCCCGCCGCCTGCACCGCGCTAGCGTGCGACTCTCCGGCCACGATAATCTCCGGTACGCCGGGTCGCGGGCCTGTAAGAAATACCCCGGTGGCGGGTTTGCGCAAACGAATGCGCAGGTCGCCGCGCGAGTATTCAAACTCTTCCAGATTGTGTTCGGTCATGAACCGAAGGAGTTGTTCGATCTGCTCGATTTCCGGACTGGCGAACGACGGACTGCCTTTAGCTTTAGAGGGCTTTTTACGTTTCATGCCTGTCTTTAGATCTCGGTGAAATCCCGCGAAATGCGGGTCAAAACTTCCGTGCGATTCTCGTGCACCGCGACATCGTCTTCAATTCGAATCCCGCCAACACCCGGAAAATAAACTCCGGGTTCGATGGTTATCACGTTCCCTGGCTCAAGAACTTTGCGCTGTCCCCGCGCTACCCGAGGATCCTCGTGCACTTCCAGCCCCAGGCCGTGGCCCGTGCTGTGCACGAAATAGTGGTCCAAACCATGCCCGTCCAACCGATAACCCGCTAGAACATTGCGCGCTGCGGCGTCCACGTCCCCGCAACTCGCCCCGCACTTAACCGCCGCGATGGCCGCCGCTTGCGCCTCCAGTACCCCCCGGTACCAGCCGCGCACACGCGACGACGCCCGACCAACAAAGTACGTTCGGGTCATGTCGCTGCAATAGTGCGCGAGTATAGCACCCAGGTCCAGTACCACCAATGCATTTTTCCTCAGGCGTTTACCAGTAGCGCGCGCATGCGGCAGAGCAGACCTTTCGCCGAAGGCGACGATGGTCTCGAACGCAGTTCCGGAGGCCCCACGCTGCTTCATTTGGTACTCGATCTCCGCAGCCACCTCAAATTCCCGTATTCCCGGCTTCAGCATGCGAGCAGCAGCCTCCATGACCTCCCCGGCAAGGAGCGCCGACCGGCGCATGGCCGCCAGTTCTGTCGTCTCTTTGCGCATCCGGAGCCCCGCAACAAGTCCAGACACGCGGCTCCACGCCACGCGCTTCCCGGTAGCATGCAAAAGTTCGCTGTGCTGCGCCACAGTGAGTTGTCCGGAGTCAAAACCGACCCGCCGACCACGACCCGCGGCTAGGAACTTGCCCACTGCTGGATATAGCGCGCCGCCTTGCTGGACGATTTTCACGCCGTTGGTCTCATTGCCCGCCTGCGCCACGAAACGCCCATCGGTCACCAGCGCCGCGCCCTTGCCGGCCTCTCGCGAAATCACTAGGGCCCCAGAATCGCCCGTAAACCCGGTCAGGTAATACCAATCCGCGGGATGCGTGACCAGCAAGCGGTCGATCTTTGCATCCGCCAGCCGCGCCTGCAGTTGGCGCCGTCTATGCGCGAACACTTTGTTCATGCGTCCATATACCCTCAAAAAAGAACGAGGAGACCGTAGTCTCCTCGTTGTCGGTCCATTTGGAATTATATTCTGAAATGCCGTCTAGTGTCTGGCTAACGCTGCAAAGCCATGCCCGGAATTACCCAGGAATGATGCGCGGCGTCAGGAAGAACAGCAATTCTTGCGATTGCACGTTGACGGTAGTGCGCTTGAACAGATAGCCGATGATCGGCAAGCTGCCAGCGATGGGAACTTGCTGAATATTCACGGTTTGCTGCGACACGATAATGCCGCCAATGACCACCGTCCCGCCATCCGCGACGAGCACCTTGGTCTCTGCCGACTGCGTGTCCAGTGCCGGAATACCTTGCACACGAGGAATACCGGTGTCCACCTGAGTATTTTCCACCAGCACGTCCATGAAGATGGTGCCTTCCGCGGTGATTTGCGGGGTCACTTCGAGTTTCAACACCGCATCGATGTACTGCACCGAAATGGTGTTGTTGATGGTGGTCTGGATGGGGATCTTGGTACCTTGCTTGACGGTCGCCTTTTCGTTGTTCTGCGTCACCACGCGTGGCTTGGAGAGCAACTTTCCTACGCCCTTGGCTTCCGACGCGGTGATGAAGAAATCGAGGGCAAAGTTCGGCGAACGGAAGGAATATCCGAAGCCGCTGGTTGGCGTGCCGGCCGACAGGTTGGTGTTTAGCGGAATGCCGGTGGTGATGCCGTTTCCGGAGGTACCGCCAGTGCTGCTAACCATGACTGGGGACGGCGGAATGCCGGCTCCGGTGGTCACACCGCTGCCGCCAACGGAAGGATCGCCGCTGAAGAGCGAACGGCCTCCGGTGGTCGTGCCTGCAAAGCCCAACTCCGTGCCGATGTCCTGGGCGAAGGAACGCGAGGCCGCGACGACGCGCGCTTCGATCTCTACCTGCTGCGATTTGCGGTCCAGTTGGCGAATCAGGTTGTCCACCGTCGGGATGACCTGGGGAATGTCGCGAATAATCAATTGATTCGAGCGGTCGTCTGCCAGAATGTCGCCGCGCGACGAGAGGAATTTCTTCAGAGTGTCTTTCAGCGCAGAAGCCTTGGCGTAGCTGAGTACTCTGGTGACCGTCACCGGATTGGTGGCGTCGGCCTGGGCCTTCTCAAGGTCCCGTTGCGTCTCTGCTTCCTTCTTCAGTGTGTCGCGGGTGGCGATGCGCAGAACATTGCCGTTGAGCTGCTTGTCCAGTCCGTTGTTCTGCAGCACGATGTCCAGCGCCTGATCCCAGGGTACTTCGTCGAGCACGATGGTCAACGTGCCCTTAACAGCCGGGTCGAGAACCACGTTCAAGCCGCTGATCTCGTGAATCAAGCGAAAGAAGTCGCGAAGGTCCACGTCCTTCAGGTTCACGGAGATGGGTTCGCCAGTGTACTTGCCTGCCGGCGCGGAGACGCCGCCAGATTGCGAGGCCATGGTGGACGCCGCGGTATTCGCTTGCTGGATGGCTTGTTGCGCCGCCTGCTGCGCCGACGTATCCGCTGGGCGAGCCGGTTGGCCGTTGCCGCCGAACGAGGCCAGCTGGAAGGCGGGCTGCGTCAGTTCGTTGGGCAACGTAAAGTGTGGAGCAGGAATTTGTAGAGCCTTCGGCGATCGTGCCACCGCAGCGCGCGGAGTGGCCGCCACATAGTGAAATTGCGAGTGTGCCTGCGCATCACTCTTCGTTTCGATCTCGCTTACGTTTGTCGTCGTGCTCGTGGTCGTCTTGGCCGAAGCGTCCGCTGGAGCAGCGGGTTGCACCTCGAAGTAGATAACCACCGCCGCGCCATCATGCGCAATTTGATATGGCGCTTCGGACGTCAAGTCCACCACGATGCGCGCAATGTCCGGCCGGTACTGCCCCAGCCGTACGCCACGTACGGGGGCGGACACGCCGGGAATCAAAGTCTTGTCCACGTGCAGGCGTGCACCCGCAAAATCGAGCACCAGTCGGTCTGGGCTCTGCAACCGGGCGGCGTGTACCTCCAGCCGTCCTTCGCCTTCGACGCGCACTGCCGCGCGTTCCGGCGCCTGCGTGATTGCCACGCTGGAAATCACCGCAGCTGTGGCGCTGACGCTAGGTGCACCGCCAGGATCGGCGGTCTGCGCCAGTACTGGGCTGGCCACCAGCGCCAAACTCGCAAGGATCAAGCAGCCATACCGTAGGGCCGGCCGGGTCGTCTTCATTGCTGTTCTCCTGCACTCGAGTAAATTCGTTTATTTACTTGGCGTTCCACGGGCTTTCCAAAAGCGTCCTTACCCAATTCGTGAAACGAAACGCCATCCATCGCGATTTTTTCCACTTTTCCGTCGAAGAGCTGGTCGCCCTCGCGCAAGAAGTACGTGCGCGATTGCGGGTTGGTGACCATGGCGATCATCCCGTTCGAAGAGCGCACCACGCCATCAAGCCGCAGCGTGCTCACTTGCAGGCCCGCCTTGCCAGGTGGCAGATTCTTCGCAGCCGCGGCCTGCGCCTGTTGGCGCCCGACCAGCGATTCGAAGGGATCCCGGCGGCCGGCTTTGCCTTCGCCTTCGGCCCCCGCTGAGGGTTCCGCAGGCTGCTCGACCGGTTTCGCCGTCTTTTTCGTCGTGGATTTTTTCGCGGACGACTTAGCCGCCGATTTGGACGCCGGCGGCGCAGCGGGCTGCGTCGTCTGCGCCAGCAAACCGGGAGCGGTTGCCGCGAGTAAAATCCCTAGGATGAGAGTGTTTACAAAACGCATAGTTCGCTCATTCCCGCTTAGGGTTTTCCAGCCACTGCGCCAGCGGGCTTGGCCCCTTTCGGAGCTGCCCCCTGGTCAGCCGGCTTGGTGAAAAATGTTGTTGCCGTAAAAACTGCCGCTACCGTGGTTCCAGGTCGCAGCGGATACTTCGAACTCTTCGCCGCGTCCGGATCCGCAAACGTCAGGTCTCCGACGTTGATGATTCGCGAAAGACGGCTCAGCCGCTCAAAAAAGTCCAGCATATTGAAATACGGCCCGTCCGCTTGTACTTCGAACGGCATTTCGAAGTGATATTCTTTCGCCACGATGGCTTGCGAGGTCAGCCGGCGCAATTGCACGTTGGACGCGCTGGCGGCTCCTTGTAACAAGCGGATGAACTCGTCGGTGTCTTTTTCGTCCGGTACGATCGTCTTCAGCGTGTCCAGCTGTTTGGAGAGTGCGTCCATCTGTTGTTTCAGCTCTCCGTAACGCTGCTGGTACACCTGCAATTGCGTGACTTCCTGGGTCAGCTGGGTTCGATCGAGCACCGCTTTATCCACGGCGTCCCGCTCTCGGGCTACCGGAGAAAATGGCAGGTACACACCCGCGAGCACCAGGATCACGGCTATCGCCACCGCCACCAACACCTGCATGACTACCGACATATCGCGAAACGGATTGGCCATGGCGCGTCCTTAACCTTTCTTCCCTGGTGCGGCCGCCGGCGTCGACGGCACACTCGCTGGTTTCGTCTGGACCGCGGCGACTGGCGGAGCAATCTCTGCGGAAATCTGGAACAGGAACGTCTGCACCGCCGTGTTCTTGTCGTCCTGTTTCGATTCCTTAATCTCGACCTTTTGAAAATATCCCGAGCGCTTCATCGCGGTGATAAAGTTGGCCACCGCGTTGATGGACGCCGACGAACCTTCCATCGACAAACTCGAGCCTTTGCGCGTCAACGTCGTCAGCCAAAGGTTTTCGGTGCGCGATACCGTGTCGGCCACCATGTTCAGCAATTCCTGGCTGCCGGTGCGATCCCGCTGCAATTGCTCGATGGTGGAAACCCGTTGCTGCAAAGTCGTGCGCTGCTTCTCGAACGCTTCTACCTGCTGCTTGGTCTGTTCGAGCTGCGTCTTCTGCGCGCGCAAACCTTCGATACGGTGGTTTTCCGCGCCCAACTGGCTCGACCATTGCGAATACAGATAAGAGAGCACGCCGCCGCCAAACACAATGCCGGCGACAATGAAGACCAAGGGCAGTGCCGCGCCCGTATCTACCGGCCGCCTCGCGGAGCGGGGTCGAATCTGTCCAAGAAGGTTTATGCGGATCATGGCTAGTCGAAGCTCCTCAGCGCCAGCCCCACGGCTATGGCCAATCGCGGCGCCATTTCCCGAATCTGGTCGTCACTGTGTTTGCTGGGATTGATCAAAACTTTGCGAAAGGGATTGAGCTCTTCGACCGGCATCGCGAACTCTTCTCGCAATAAATCCACCAGTCCGGGCACGCGCGCCGTTCCCCCGGCCACCACGATGCGTTGGATATTTTCGCCGCTCGCCGTGGCGCGAAAGAAATCGAAAGTTTTTTGAATTTCCAGCGTCAGAATGTCCGAGACGCTGCGCAGAATCTGCTGCTTCTGGTCGTCGGTGACGCTCGGAAGCGCTTCGCCCTTCTTCAGGCGCTCGGCGTCTTCGAAGCTCAGATCCAGTTCCTTCTGCAGTGCGTCCGTATATTGGTTGCCGCCCACGCTCACGTCGCGCGTGAACAACGGCACGCCGCCGCGCACAATGTTGATATTCATGACGCTAGCGCCTACGTTCAGCAACGCCACCGTCTGCCCCGCGTCTGGCTCGTAATTCACTTCAAAGCAGTTCTGTAGGCCGAAGGCGTCTATATCCACCACGCGTGGCGTTTTTCCCGCCTGCGCCAGTACGTTGGTGTGATTCAGAATTTTATCTTTCTTCACCGCCACCAGCAGTACGTCCATCTGTGAGTCCATGGACTCCAGCAACTGGTAGCTGAGGTTTACGTCCGCGATGTCGAACGGAATATGCTGGCTGGCTTCCGAGGGAATACGGTCGTACAACTCTTCTTCGGTCATCAGCGGCAGTGGCACGCGCTTAACGATCACCGAGTGTCCCGATACTGACGTCGCCACATCCTTCGTCTTAATTCGCTGCGCATCGAAAATCTTGCTGATGGCGTTGGCCACCTGCGGCGCATCCATGATCGCGCCATCCACCACGGTGTCCTGCGCCAGCGGCTCCATGCCGTAGCTCACCAGTTCGTAGCCGGCCTTCGTGGACTTCAGTTCCACCGTCTTGATCGAGCTGGAACCGATGTCCAATCCCACCAGTTGTTTACTCTTGCCGCCAAATAAACCCATATTCAGGCCTTGTCCCCTCTCGCTCGCAAGTTGCTAACGGCGCCTCGCGTGCGCCTGGCTCATCTTTCGTTCCATCCATCTGTCCAGGATTGTTTTACGCAGTTTCCAACGATTTCCCAGTTTGAATGCAGGTATTTCGCCTTCCGTGATGTAACGGTACAGGGTATCCGGGGAGATCCCCAGATATTGCGACGCCTGACGCACATTCATCACTTCGCGAGATTCCATCACGACCCACTTCACCCCAGTACTGAACTTCTTTCTGTCGCAACTTGCACCCGGCATGTCCGCGAATTACTGGACGCGTCCCGTGCTAGTGTTTATGGCATCCGCGCGCTCCGACCGTCAACACATTCTCTGCCGCAGTTGTCCTAAGCGTATTGGTATTTGCAGGCAGTTCTAGGTGTTTTGTCGGAGGGGCCTAGCAGATATTGGGTAGTGTAGGTCTTGGTACCACAATTACTTGTGCTTTTCGGTTGTTTCTCCACCTGTCCTTACGGACGGTAATCCTTTGCCATCAATCGCGCGCGCCGCCGCGCGAATATTATTTGTACTTTCTTTTTCTTCTTCAAATTTGCCGCAATCGCGAAATCGTAGCGTCGCTTGCGTTATGTGTACGCTTACAAGTAGCGCTTTCTGCCTATCCCGCGTCTCGGACTTGTTTTATATTTTCGCCCACCTATACTTGTGGCCGCGGCAGCGCCAGCGACGATGACACCGCATCGTGGCCGTTTCTTTTCTGCTTTTTTCTTGACTGCCCGGAGGGCTTACTACGTGTATCGCTCGCTCTTGATTCTGTTTCCGCTACTAACAATTCCTCTCGCAGGCAACGCTCCCGCGCAGCCGAAACTAGTCGGTCCCGGTTTTCTTGTTATTGCCAATCAACGTGAACACACACTCGTACTCCTCGATCTCGCCGAAAGAAAAACTGTCGCCACCGTCGAAGTCGGCATCAACGGCCACGAAGTGGTGGTCTCACCGGACGGAAAATTCGCTTACGTCCCCATTTACGGAAATTCCGGCGTGGGAAAACCTGGTACCGACGGCCAATTCATCGACGTGGTTGATCTCCACACTCACGCCATCGCCGGCCACATCGACCTTGGTAAACCAGTGCGCCCGCATTGCGCGAAATTCGGCCCTGACGGTTTGCTCTACGTTTCGGCGGAACTCGCTAACGCCGTTTTCGTCGTGGATACGACGGCCAGCAAAGTGGTCGCCGAAATTCCCACTGGCGCAGAACAATCTCACATGTTCGTAATTTCGCCCGACGGCAAACGTGCCTACACCGCAAACGTTTCCACCGGAACCGTCAGCGTCCTCGATTTGCAGAAGCGCTCGCTCATCACCGTAATCCCAGTCGCCAAATCCGTGCAGCGTATCTCGATCTCACCGGACGGCCGCCACGTATACACCCACGATCAAGACCAGCCCCGCATCGCCGTAATCGATACTTTCACAAACGCGGTCACCAGCTATATCTCGCTTCCCGACACGGTTTACTCCTCTGCGCCTCTCGGAGACGGAGTAACTCTCGTGGCCGCGTCTCCATCTGGGAAAATTTTCGTAATCGATACGAAGAAGTCGAAGATCGTAGCGACGGTCGAGGTTCCTCCGTCAAGCGGTGAAATCATTGTCACCCCGGACGGCTACCGCGTCTTCTTAAGTTGCCCGCAGGACGGAACTGTTCAGTTTCTTAATCACTTGGTGGGGAAAAAACCAACGCTGGAAGCCCCAATTGTGTTGAGCAAAGGCGTAGACGGTTTAGCTTGGACAAATTCGCTATAGCGGCTCGTTCTATTCCTCCACATCAGCAACTACAACCCCAAAGACTTCCACATTCCCGCCACCCGCGCCTTCGTAGCCTCATCCATCAAAATCTCATCCGGCCACGGACGCGCAAAGCCTTCCGTCGCCCATTTCCGGGTAGCATCGATCCCCATCTTCGATCCAAAGTCCTGCAACGAAGTAGCGTGATCCAGCGAGTCCGACGGCCCTGAAACAAACTGCGTATCGCGCTGCGGATCAATCGCACACAACGCCTTCCACACCACCTCGCTGTAGTTGTGCACGTCCACGTCGTGATCCACCACCACGATCACCTTCGTAAACATCGCCTGCCCCAGCGACCAAATCGCGCTCATGATTTTCCGCGCATGTCCCGGATATGATTTCTTAATCGCGACAATCATCAAATTGTGAAAAATTCCCTCGGCAGGCATCGCCACGTCCACAATCTCCGGATACTGCATCTTCATGACCGGCAAGAAAACGCGCTCCACCGCATAGCCCATAAAATAATCTTCCTGCGGCGGCGGGCCCACTACAGTAGTCAAATAGATCGGCTCCTTGCGATGCGTGACGCACTCCACGTGAAACACCGGATACTCCCCTTCAAGTGAGTAAAAGCCGGTGTGATCGCCAAACGGTCCCTCCGTCCGCATCTCATTCAACTTCACATACCCTTCCAGAATAATTTCCGCGTTCGCCGGCACCTCGATATCGTTCGTCTCGCTCATCACCATTTCGACCGGCTCTTTACGCAAAAATCCCGCGAACATCATTTCATCGAGATCCGGCGGTATCGGCAGCATCCCCGCCAGCGCCGTCGCTGGATCCGCTCCAATCGCCACGCTGACGGCAATCCGCCCCTCCGGATTCGCCGCCCGCGCCGCGCGAAAGTGCGCCGCGCCATGCTTCTGCGTCTGCCAGTGCATCCCGGTGGTTCGCTCGTCATACACCTGCATGCGGTACATCCCCACGTTGCGCTTCCCCGTCTCCGGATTCTTCGTAAACACCAGCGGAAACGTAATGAACCGCCCGCCATCCTGCGGCCAGCATTGCAAAATCGGAAAATCAAAAAGGTTTACGTCCGCGCCCTTGTGGATCACATCCTTACAGTCCCCTGCCTTCACACTCTTTGGAAAAAATGAACCCAGCTCTGCCAATTTCGGCAGCATCTTCAACTTGTCAAACAATCCCTGCGGCGACTTCATGTCCATAAATCCGCTGATCCGCGCCGCCACTTCATCCAGCGCGTCCACCTCAAACGCCAGCGCCATCCGCTCCACGCTGCCAAAGGTATTCACCAGCACTGGAATCTTCGAGCCCTTCGGCTTTTCAAACAAAAGCGCCGGTCCAACACTATGCGCCTTGCGTCCAGCATCCCGCGCCACGCGCTGCGTAATCTCCGTAATTTCCAAAATGGGGTCGACTTCCGCCTTAACGCGTTTCAGCTCCCCGCTCTTCTCCAGCTTCCGCACAAATTCCCGCAAATCCCGATACGCCACACCGCCTCCAGTAGCACAGACTCCCAGTCTTTGCCCGCTCAGAACCACCCGTTCCGCTTGCCAGCAAAAACTCTAGCATGTTCCCGCAGTCACCCAATGCTACCCTTCATTCCACAAGCTTCGCATCGTCCGATACTTTCGCCGCCTCTACTTTGGCCACCTCTCTCTCCACGGAAAATATCATGTCACCAAACGCCCACTTCCGGACTCAAACATGCGAAAGGAACCTCCATGCAATATAAAACTTTAGGCGATACTGGACTTCTCGTTTCCACTCTCTGCTTTGGCACCATGACCTTCGGCGGCAACCAGGATTCCGCCATGGCCGACGCTCGCATCTGGAAAATGATCGGCGCCACCGATCAGGCCGAGGCCGACACGCTCGTCAAAGCCTCCATCGACGCCGGCATCAATTTCTTCGACACCGCCGACGTCTACTCCGGCGGCCAAAGCGAGAGGATCCTCGGCCAATCCCTTAAGAATCTCAACATCCCCCGCAAAGACGTGGTCATCGCCACCAAAGTTTACGGTCGCGTCGGCCAAGGCCGCAACGATGTCGGCGCTTCCCGCGGACACATCATGGACGCCGTCGATGCCAGCCTGCAGCGCCTGCAAATGGATCACATCGATCTGTATCAGATCCACGGCAACGACACCGTCACTCCAATTGAAGAGACACTTCGCGCCTTGGACACCCTCGTCACGCAAGGAAAAGTCCGTTACATCGGCTGTTCTAACTGGCAGTCCTGGAAAATCGCCAAGGCTCTGGGCATTTCCGAATTCAAAAATCTCGCGCGCTTTGACACGCTGCAGGCCTACTACTCCATCGCCGGCCGCGATCTCGAACGCGACCTCGTCCCGCTCCTCGAAGCTGAAAAAACCGGTCTGCTCGTTTGGAGCCCTCTCGCAGGCGGTCTGCTTTCTGGAAAATTTAGCCGCGCCAATCAAAAACCGGAAAACTCTCGCCGTTCGGAATTCGATTTTCCCATCGTCGACAAAGAACGTACCTGGAAAATTCTCGACGTCATGGCTCCCATCGCCAAAGCCTACAACTGCAGCCCCGCCCGCATCTCTCTGGCGTGGCTGCTGGCCAAGCCCGTCGTAACGAGCGTAATCATCGGCGCCAAGCGCATCGAGCAACTGCAAGACAACGTCGCCGCCGTGGATATCAAGCTCACCGCCGAGCAAATCAAACAGCTCGACGAAGTCAGCGCGTTGCCTCCGGAATATCCCGGCTGGATGCTGCCATTCCAAGGCTCCAACCGCCTGGCACCAACCGTCCGGCAAATACCGCAAACCGCCACCGCCAGCAAATAAATAGACGTGCGCAGCCGCAGGCCTCCTGTAGCGCAGGGCGGAGCTCGGCGGCTTTTTCGCGCACCGGCTAAATTGTAAATTTTGGAGTGAAAAACAACTCGGACTAAGCTTTCCCCGCAACAAATGACTCGCGCACCACTCCCGGCAAACCTTTTTCGCGCGCCAGATACTGGTCGTAGATCCACGCATAGGTTTTTTCTAAACCGACGCGCAGCGAGGTATCCGGTTCCCAATTCAAATATTTCTTAATCAATGTGTTGTCGCTGTTCCGCCCGTTCACGCCCTTCGGCGCCGCCAAATTATAATTCCGCTTTAGTTTCACCCCAGCTATGTCCTCCACAATATCCACCAGCTGGTTGATACTCACTGCTTCCGTCGATCCCAAATTGATCGGCTCCAGAATCTCCGAGTCCATAATCAGCTGCACGCCCTTAATGCAATCATCTGCCCACATGAAACTCCGCGTCTGCACCCCCGAACCCCAAATCTCGATCTCAGGCGTCCCACCGAGCTTCGCCTCGATCACCTTCCGGCAGATCGCCGCCGGCGCCTTCTCCCGCCCGCCAAACCACGTCCCCCACGGCCCATATACGTTGTGAAACCGCGCCACCCGCGTGTACAAACCAAAATCCTCCCGAAAGTGCCGGCACATTCGCTCCGAAAATAGCTTCTCCCACCCGTATCCGTCCTCCGCCTGCGCCGGATACGCATCCTCTTCCTTCAGCGATGGCGCTTCGAACGTCGTCTGCTTGTCTGCGTTATACACGCACGCAGACGACGAGTAGAAAAACTTCTTGCATCCATGTGCCAACGCCGCCTGCAACATGTGCGTATTGATCAGCACCGACAGCATGCACAGCGCTTTGTTGTGCTCTATAAAACCCATCCCGCCCATGTTGGCGGCCAAACTGTAAATCTCATCCGCGCCCTTCGCCGCCCTCTCGCAGTTCTCCCGCAAATTCAAGTCCAGCGATAGATTCTCCACATCAGCAAAATGCTGATACCACTCTTCGATCGGCTTTACGTCCACCGCGCGGATCCGCTGATACCCCAGCCGCCGAAACTCCGCCACCAAATGCCCGCCGATGAATCCACCCGCGCCCGTTACCACCACTCGATTATGGCTTCGCAATTCTCACCTCTGCGTTCCTAAATATGATCCCGTCTTCCCCAAATCATAGCCGAACAGCGTCAGCTTCCATAAGTCCAACTTTTCACGCCAGCTTCGCGTCCGTCACTTGCGGAGGGGACATCCTTGTGCGAGCGGCGACTGAAAAGTTAGCCCGTCGTTGTGTTGAGGTCCGCGTCGAAAGTGATGTTCAGCGCCGTTAAGCCCCGCAAGCCAACGTTTGCCCGCCATTCCAATTTATGATCCAGCAACGCGGGCCTCGCCAACCGCCGCAACAGCGTATTGAACGCGATTTGGCCTTCCATCCGTGCCAGCGGTGCTCCGAAACAGAAATGCGCTGCCCACCCAAACGCCAGATGCCGGTTGTCCGGCCGTAGTAAATCCAGACGGTCCGGATCCGGGAAGCGATTTGGATCGCGGTTCGCCGCCGCTAGCGCTACCACCACCCGTGAACCTTTCTTGATGGTCTTCCCTCCCAGCTGCATATCCGCGGGTGCGATTCGTGCGGTGTGTTGCACGGGCGACTCGAAGCGAAGCAATTCTTCCACCGCGGATGCAACGGCCTCTGGATGAGTGCGCAGCTGCTCAAAAGAATCCGGGTCGCCGAGCAGCGTAAGGAATCCGCTCGCGATCAGATTCGTGGTCGTCTCGTGACCTCCGATCAACGTAATGATCGTGTTCGCAATTACCTCGTCATCCGACAGCCGATGGCCGTCAACTTCTGCTGTCATCAGCGCGTAAATCAAGCCGTCCGTTGGGGCGCGCCGCTCCTCCTCCATTCGCGCGGCAACGTAACTCTTGAAATCTTCCATGCTTTGCACAATCTCCGCAACGCGGTCAGGATGGTGCTGAAAATTGCCGAGCACTTCAGCTAGATCGATAACCCACGCGCCCAGCTGTCGATGATCCTCCACTGGCACTCCCAGCATCGTTGCGGTCACAATCGCCGGAAAAGGGCTGGCAAAGTCCGCAAGCATATCCATGCGTCCAGCGGAAGCTACCTTGTCGATTAGCTTGTTGGCTATGGATTCGATTACGTTGCGCATCGCCTCTACTCTGCGTGGCGTGAATGCCGCCGAGCAGATGCCGCGTAGACGCGCATGCATGGGAGGGTCCAGGAATAACATTTGCTGCCGCATCATCTCGGCAAATGGTTTCATGAAGGAAAGTCCCAGGTGCTCCAAGTAGTCCGCCGCCGGCGCACGGTCTGCGGAATAGTTTGTCAGCACGGTGATAACTTCCGGGTAGCTGGTCACTACCCACGCGTGCATGTAAGGATCCCAATGCACAGGATCGTACTCCCGCAACGCGCGATAAAGCGCATACGGTTCAGCGATTACATCCGGATCAAGCAGCCGCAGTAGACTAAGGCTCTCGTCGTTCGTCTCTGACACTGCGTTCCCACGGGAAACCTGCATCGCTGTCTACTCCATCAAATATTTTTCGCGACCTGCCCATTCTTCGCGGCGATGGTGCTGATGTGGCTCCGCCATCCTCGGCCCCCCGCGCAGCCTCATCAAAATCAGTAGCTATGCTCTGGCCGCACTCCGCGTGGGCATGGCACAAGTAGCTGCGGGAGTGTCGGTGCAACAGGTCGGGGATTTATCGTTCGTTACCATTGTGAGGCGCGAGACGATAGCGTTGGCAACGCTGGGCACATTTTCGGATTTCAGCAAGTCGCGGTGATGCGCATCCACGTACTGTATGTGCAGCGTCTGCGGAACTACGGCTTGCCAGCCGGGAAGGAAGTTCACATGCGGAGGACGGTCGGAAGCTAGCAATAGCAGTACGTTCCCATCGTACCTCTTCGGCTGATACGCTAACGCCGCCGCTTCGATAGTCTCTTGCGCGATTCTCATCTCGGTTCTGGCGACTTTGGCCTTTAGCGTACGCGCGTAATACTTTAAGAGATGCCAGCGAAGGTAGCTTAAGCTTACGCGCAGACCTATACGCGCCGCCCTCTTCATTGCATACCGCGCGTAATTCACTGCGCGTTCCAGCGAGTTACACGACTCGATGTACGAAGGGTTCGGCGGGTCTACCAGTACCAGCAGCGCTACCTCATGTCCAGCAGCCCGCAGTTGTGATGCGATTTCATATCCGAGAATCCCACCCAGACACCAACCACCGATTGTGTACGGACCTCTCGGTTGCGATGCCAAAATCTTGCGCACCAGGCACGCGGCAATGCTCTGCAACGTAGGAGTTTCGCCCCGCGCGGGAAAGTCCTCCGCGGTAAAACCAACATAGAGAAGCGGCTGATCGTCTCCGATCACTTTGGCCAGGTCCACGCTCAGATAGTGCACCCAGAAGATGCTGTTGCGCGTTCCGTGCGGCTGCAGCGCGAGAACCCCAGGTGGCAACGCGGGTTTAATTTTCGCCCTTCTCCGTAACAGCTCCGCCTGCTTACGAACCGTAGGGCTCTTGACCAGATCCGTGGCGGTGATCCTCTGGCCGAACTGTCTAGCGATGCTCTGTTCTAACGCAGCAGGCAGGACACGATTGCCCCCCAGGTCGACCAGGTTTTCGTCCAGTCCGACGTGCCTCCGCCCTAACAAATCCGCCCAAATTACCGCTAAGCGCTTCTCGTCAAGCAACATCTCGACCAATAAAGACAGACGTTCAACCGTCGGAGCTTCAAACAGCTGTCGCAATGTCAGATCCACGCCAAATTCATCGCGCAACCGCATGACCAGCTGCATTCCCAGTAGGGAGTGTCCTCCCGCCAGGAAAAAACTGTCTTCCGGCGAAACCGCTTTGTTTCCCAAAAGCTTTCGGACGATGTTCAGCAGTTTTTCTTCGATCGGTGAAGCAGCGGCCTTGGCAGTTCTTTCTTCCAACATCGGTGCGTCCGTTGGCTGCGGAAGCGACGCGAGATCAATTTTTCCATTGTGCGATAACGGCAGCGTCTGCAAGCGCACGAACGTGGCCGGGATCATGTACTCCGGCAAACTGCGCGACAGATGTTCCTGGAGTTCAGACACCGTGGGATCCGCCGTATTCTTTTTCGGAAGCACATATCCCACCAGTTGTTTCTCTCCTTCTTGCGACATGGTGGTGATCGCCGTGGCAAAATCGACACTCTCGTGACGCGCGAGAACGCTGGCGATCTCGTCCAATTCGATTCGTTGCCCGCGGATTTTCGTTTGCCGGTCCAGGCGTCCGCGAAATTCGATCTCGCCGTCTGGTCGGCGCACGCCGCGATCGCCCGTGCGATACATGCGCGCCCCTGGCGCCGCGCTGAACGGGTCAGGTAGGAAGCTTAGTTCGGTAGCCTTTGGAAGGTTGCGATACCCGCGCCCGACACTCGTGCCGCCGATGTAAAGTTCACCGGTTGCGCCATCGGGAACCTGCTCGCCATTTTCGTTCAGCAGATAGACGCTGGTGCCGGTTATCGGACGGCCGATAGGGGGCGCCCCGGGTGACCCTGCTTTTAGGATAGAGGAGGTCGCGACCACGGTGCATTCGGTTGGTCCGTAGTTGTTGACGACGTCAAACGGCAGTTTGGCCGCTGGACCGCGGAGCAACGCATCCCCGCCAGTAAGTAGAAAACGTAGATCGCTAGTGGCCGGCCACTCCATCGCCATCATCGGCGCGGCGTTCACGGTGGGGACAAAGCCGATCGTCACGCGCTCGCGAATCATCCACTGCTGTATCAACTCCGGCGATGAGCGCACTTCATCATTCGCCAGGCATACCGCTGCGCCTGCGGAAAGATGCGGCCAAATTTCCCACACTGCAGCGTCAAACCCAAGACCGGCCAGATGACTTGCGCGATCTCCGGGCGTCACCCCAAAGGCTTCGCGGTGCCATCGCACCAGCTGCGCCAGATTGCCATGCGTAATCTCTACCCCTTTAGGAACTCCCGTCGTGCCCGAGGTGTAAATCACATACGCAAGGCTCTCACTCTGGATCGGTCTGCGCGATAGTTGCGGAGCGCTGGCGATAGCCGCGGCATCGCGGCACGGATCTATGCCGCGCGCTTGGACTTGCAATCGATCAAGAAGTGTTGCTCGCGCCACCAGCGCCGTTGCGCCCGAGTCTTCCAGGGTAAAGCGCAAACGCGCCTCGGGCCAGGCCGGATCGAGCGGCACATAGGCGCCGCCAGCGCGCAAAATCGCCAAGGCCACGACGATCCAGTCGATCGACCGTTCCATGCAGATCGCCACGGTGTCGCCCGGCGCCATGCCGAGCTGCGCCAAATATCCAGCAAACCGCTCGGCCCGGCAATCTAGCTCTTCATAACTCAGCTGCTGCTCGCCATAACTCAGGGCAATTGCGTGGGGGTTGCTGTTGCAGACCTGTGCTATCTGCTCGGGAATGAGACGCACGTCTACCGTTAGAGTCTGCATGGACACCATCTCCGCTTCGCAGGCTCAAAAAGAATGGGGCGCAAGTAACTCCTGGCAATCCAAGACAGTACGTCGCGAGGACACTGCATTAGCACCCGATCTTTCCTATACCCGCACGCGCTTGGAACACACGGGTCCGTTGACAAAAGTCTCGAGCGATTCACATCATATCGCATACGAATAAGATTACTCATATAAACTTTTCCGCTAGCCGATAAATTAATTCAATACCCCCAATTTCAGACTTAAAAGTACTGGAACCGGCCCCGCCCGAGCGCCCGATTGAATTCGTCTAATGCGTCGTAGTGACAAAGGACAGGGCTAATTTCTGCCCCTCCGGACAGTTGTTCCCATTCACGCCGCCGCGTAACCTCCTCTCATATCGCGAAACCGATGCACGGAATCCGACGGGACATCTATATCGCGGGCTGTCAAAGACTCCTTCAGGAAGAACAAGATGAAGTTATCGCAGACATTTCTCGCCGGCTTGCTCTTGTTGTCTCTTTGCCCGTCCCACAGCCAGGCGCAGACCGCCACGGTCAGTTGGAACAAAGTCGATCAGGTGATCGATGGTTTTGGCGCCTCGGACGCCTTCGCATCTCGTCCGCTAACCAGCGCTGAAGCAACCCTATTCTTTTCTCCTACTTTGGGAATCGGACTGTCTTTGCTCAGAACCGCTGTTCCCTCCGACGGCAGTTGCTCCACCGTCACCGCCGCGTGCGCCGGTCAAGTCAGCGACATGCAGCTCGCCATCGCTAATGGCGCCCGCATTTGGAGCACGCCCTTTTCGCCACCAGCCGCGATGAAATCAAACGGCAGCCTGGACAACGGTGGCAGCCTCCTCGTCGGTTCCTACGGCGACTACGCGGCCTATCTCGCCAACTATGTCAAGAGCTTACGCACTTTCAATGGCATCAACCTCTATGCTTTGTCCGTGCAGAACGAACCGGAGATGAATGCCGCCTATTCCTCCGCGATTTGGACTCCCGCGAGCATATATGCCTTCGTCGGGACCGATCTCGGTCCAACGTTCGCTGCCGATGCACTCCCCTCTGAAATCATCCTGCCGGAAACCGCCACGCCGGCGGACCTGCCGCAATTCGCAAGCACCACCATGAGTGACCCAACCGCGGCCGCTTACGTAGGCATCATGGCTACCCACGGCTACAGCTTCGTTTCCCCCGCTTACCCTCAGGGCCAACCTGGAGGCAAGCATCTGTGGGAAACAGAAATTTCTGATTCCAACGCTTTCGATCCCAGCATGACCAGCGCTCTAAAATATGCGCAGTTGCTCAACGATTGGATGACCGTCGCGAATGCTAACGCCTGGCACTACTGGCGGCTTGTCGAACTTTATGCTGGTAACAATGAGGGCCTAACGGACATGTCCGGAACGCCCACCAAGCGCTTGTACATGATGGGCAACTACAGCAAGTTTGTGCGGCCCGGATTTTATCGTATTGATGCCACCCCCAAGCCACAGTCCAACGTCTCCATTTCCGCCTACAAGAACGCGTCCACCGGGGCTCTGGTCTTGGTTGTCGTCAATCAGAACACCTCATCGATTCTGCAAAGCTTTGCGTTGAGTGGCGCGACGATATCGAGCGTAACTCCTTGGATCACTTCAGCCAGTCTGAATCTGGCTCAGCAGCCGACTGTACCCGCCACGGCCGGGACATTCTCGTACACTCTGCCGGCTTCCAGTATTACTACGTTCGTCGGGCAGATCGCCGGCACTCCTCCTGCGGGATTGACGGCCACTGTCCGATGACGTCTACGCACGCGCTGCTGGGTACTACTCGCACAAGCTCGACGTCAACCGCCCTCAGGCCTTCCGCCGTTCCGATGTTCTCTTGAGCATCGCTCGCAGCAGCAGTCCAAAAAATGGCAAATCTTCCAGCAGGTACCTCCTGGACAACCGTCGCGGCTCTTTTCCCAGTCGCCACAGCCATTCCAGCCCGTTCCGTTGCATCCACGCGGGCGCCCGCGAAATCAAGCCGCCGACGAAGCTGAACGATACGCCCACTCCGATCGCCAACGATACCCCGGAGCCTTCCCCAAAATCGCACATCCATCGTTCTTGCTGCGGAGCTCCCAGTCCGACGAACAAAATGTCCGCACCACTTTCTTTAATTTTTTTCTGCACCGCTCTATTTTGTTCTTCACTCTTGTAAAACCCCATGGGCGGGCAGTCCCATCCTGCAATATGCAGCGCGGGATGCCGCTGGCCCAGTTTTTCGCATGCTCTCGCCGCCGCGCCAGGGCTGCCGCCGAGCAGAAACACCGAGTATCCCTGCTGCGCCGCAAGCTCGCAGGTACCCTCAAAAAGATCGGTTCCGTTGATCCTTTCCTTTAGCGGCGTGCCGAGCATCCTGGCCGCCCACAATAGCGGTACGCCATCCGCCACCACCAGCTCTGCCTTTGCGTACAGCTCTCTAAATTGCGCGCTCTTGTTAAACTTGACCGCGTGATCCACATTCGGCGTCACCGCATAGCAGTACCGCTTGCGCTCCACAATCTCCCTGACCACGGCCAGCGTTTCCGCCATCGTCAAGTTGTGAATCTCGAGTCCCAGCACATCCACGCGCTCCGCGGAGCCGAGAATGTTCTGATTCCTCTCCACTATCTCTTCACAATTTGCTTTGCTCGCGATGGCCATTCACCTTGGTCCGTTTGCCGGCCTGTCATCCAGCCGGCACAGTCTCTGCTAACATCTCTACAACCAGATTCTTTGCGACCCATGGGACACTTGCGGTGAGCGATGTTCTTAATCATGACGTGATTTCTGCCTCGCAGCCATCACACCGAAAATTCATCTTTGTAGCCACGCCCGGAGGAATCGTAGTTCAAGGCGGCATGGCCACCATGGCGCGCTATATGCTCTCCGAATGGCGCCGCACCAACCGCAGGCCACCGATCAAACTCCTTAACACCTACGGCCCCAGCCTGGACAACATCAAGACCATGCCCTTCTACTTTGCGGCCGCCGTCATATCCGTCACCGCCAACGCACTCCTGCGCC
Source organism: uncultured Acidobacteriota bacterium (assembly GCA_963838265.1). Lineage (GTDB taxonomy): Bacteria > Acidobacteriota > Terriglobia > Acidiferrales > UBA7541 > Acidiferrum. Next base: position 358,325 of record CAWIQN010000006.1, on the reverse strand, counting down.
GTATCGCCATACTCCACCTGCACATGGCCGAGTATGGCAGTGTTCTGCGCAAGGGTCTGCTCACCTTTCTTGGCAAGTCGTTAGGCGTTCCGGTCGTCATCCACATGCATGGTGCCAGGTTCACTACGATGTGGGAGACTGCCTCCCCCCGCAAAAAATCAGCCATGCTCGGCATTTTCCGCCGCGCCGACGCCATCATCGTTCTGGGTCAATTCTGGCAGCGCTATCTCGTCGAGCAGCTCAACCAGCTCCCCAACAAAATCCACGTCGTTCCTAACGGAGTTCCCGACCCTGGATTGACTTCCGCTCCGCCGCCAGCACCCGGCCAACCTCTCAACATCCTCTTCGCTGGGCAGGTCGGCCAGCGCAAAGGAGTCGGCGACCTCCTCGCCGCGCTTGCCCGCCCCAATCTCTGCAAACTCCCGTGGCGCCTTACCATCGCCGGCAGCGGCGAAATTGCCTCTCACACCGAACTAGCTAGGCAACTCGGCATCGCCGACCGCGTCAACTTCCTCGGATGGGTCACGCTAGAGCAGGTCAGCCAACTTATGCGCTCCGCGCACGTATTCGTGCTTCCATCCCTTCAGGAAGGCTTGCCAATGGCCATCATCGAAGCCATGGCCAACGCCTTGCCCGTCGTCTCCACGCCCGTCGGCTCTATTCCAGACATAATCCGCGACGGCGACACCGGCCTGCTCGTCCCCCCGAGCGATCCCGCCGCCCTCTCGGATGCCTTCCGCCGCCTTCTCGAATCTCCCGAACTTCGCGCCAAACTCGGCGCCTCCGCCCGCCAGCTCTACCTTCGCGATTTCACCGTCTCCGCCATGTGCGACCGTCTCCAGGCCGTCTTCCACAGCGTTGACCCCACGCTTTAACGAATATCGTCCATTCGTTCCTTGCGCTTGACTCATGTCATTCCGCTCGCGTAGCGTTCTGGACTCCCAGAGCTAATGCTGTCAACCGGGCATCCCGCTGGAGGGGATCAATGGGTCAAGTTCAAACCGCGGGCGAAATTCAAGGCGGAATTCAGGCCGCCCTAATCGTTCGCTCGCACATCGACGCCTACCTGCGCACCAAGTTTTACGATGTCGAAGGCTACATGAACCGGCTCGATGCCTTTGTCTTCCGTGAACTGCTGGTCGGCCAGGTCAAAAGCGGCATCTCCGGCTCGTTGGCCGAAATCGGGGTTCACTACGGTCGCTCTTTTTTTATTCTCGCCGCGGCCCGCTCCGGGGCCGAAAAAAGCCTCGGCATGGACCTTTTCGAGGACGACGCCTTATACAAGAACCCCCAGGGCATTGGACGTCTCGAGGGCTTCAACCTCCATTCCCGAAAATTGGGCTTCGCTTTCTCAGATGGCGAAATCCTCAAGGGCAGCTCCCTCGAACTACAACCCGCCGATATTCTCAGCCGCGTTGGCCCCGTACGTTTCTTCAGTATTGACGGCGGCCACATGTACGAACATGTCGCCAACGACCTCGCCCTGGCGGAAAAAGTTATGGTCGAAGGCGGCATCATTTCGGTCGACGACATCCTGACGCCCTTTTGGCCGGAGGTCCCCATCGCCACCTTCGATTGGCTTCGCTCCACCTCCAGCCAGTTCGTTCCATTTCTAATCACCAAAGAGAAGTTGTATTTTTGCCACCGCGCCTCCGCCAGCCTCTATTTGAGCCTCCTGGACGCCGACCAATCCTTGAAGTCCAGCCGCGTCCGCAGTATCACCCTCCTCGGCCACGCAGTTGCCGTCTTGTTTCCCACCTCTTCCGCTACGCGCGCCGAACGCTTCAAGAATGCTCTGGTTTCCATCCGCAAGCGCCTAACCAGGAAAGCGCGGCCCAAATCATGAGTCGCTGTGTCCTGCTTTATTATTCGTTCCATACCGTTGTTAACTCTGGACACGAGGTGTAATTCATGGCAATCTTTGCTTCCCCGCCCTGCCTTTATCGCTTTTTCAATGTTTCGATTCCACTTCAGGAGTGCCAACCCGCGATGCGCACAACACTATGGCTGTCTCTTGTACTCTCCCTTGCCCTCGCGCCCACCACTCTTAAGGGTCAGGATTTCGCTTTAGTCTCCCCCGCCATGGTTCATGCTCTTCCCTCCAAGGCCGATACCCCGGCCGCCAAAACCACCATCACGGTCGCCACCTCTTATTTGACCCGCACTCCCAACGCCATGCCGGAGATTCTCGAAGAAGGGCGCATGCAGCACGACCCCGTCTTTGATCAGAGCAAGATCGCCGATAACGACCTCCCGATGATGTCCGATCTGGCTCTGGCTTACCGCCTCACCGGCGACCGCAAGTTTCTCGATGCCGCCACTCGCTACATTAAAGCCTGGGCCAGCACTTATCAGACCCATGCCAACCCCATTAACGATCAAGACTTTTTCTACTTCTTCATGGCTCACGACTTGGTCGCCTCGGATTTACCCCCGGACGTTCAAGCCCTCTCAAAAAACATGATTCTTCATTTCGCCCAAACCTACGTCACGGAAGTGGAAAAGGCCCCTGCGCCGGGGAGCCCCGCGGCCGATCCCAATAACCCCGCGTATCAAACTCCCCAGAAACCCGATCCCACGCGTATCAACAACTTTCAGAGCCATCGCATCAAGTTGGCTGCCCTCGCGGCTTTCTCTACCGGAGACAAGGAATTGATTCGCCGCGCTCACGCAGCTTACGAGCGGCAAATCCAAATCAACATTTATCCCGACGGCGCGCCCCTGGATTTTCACACCCGCGACGCCATCGATTACGCCGCCTATGACCTTGAGCCGCTTCTTCTTACCGCCATCTCGGCGCGTTTGCACGGCGACGAATGGTTTAGCTACGTAAGTCCCACCGGCTCCTCGCTCGGCGGCGCCTTACTCTGGCTTACTCCATTTGCAGAGGGGGAAAAAACCCATCAGGAATTTGTCCACAGCAACGTCCCGTTCGATCAGACCCGCGCAAAAGCTGGCGTGCCTGGTTTCTCGGGAATGTGGGATCCCAAAGGCTCCACTACCGTCTTTGCCTACGGGGCTTTTCTAAACGAGAAGTATCACAAGGTTCTTGCCGACGTCGAAGCCAAAGCTAAAACCAAAACACCACGCTTCGTCGAGCTGCTGTTTTACTGAAGGCTGGCCCTTATCCTAAAAGGCTCGGGGGAACCGTGGCAGGTTAAGTTGCCTTTTTTGGCGGCTTTACCCGCGCGTGTCAGCGTAAATTGCGAAGAGATCGTCCCACGCTTTGCGTTGCCGCTTTCCAGCTTGTGAAGCCCTCGCGCCGCAACTTGCGCCATCCGGCTATGAACAACCCTCCGCGCCAGATCCACCGCCTTCTCTGCGCCTGCGCCACGGTGTCCCGGTGCTTCAGCCAGGGAAACTCCCGTACTTGCCGCGCGGGCGTTGGCGGTATCCCGAAAATCATCACATACGCCAGCCGCGAACCCGTTGAAACGTTTGGCCCCGCGCTGTGCAGCATGCGTGAGTGATGGATCGTGCATCCTCCCGCCGGCAGTTCGCACGTCACCACATTCCCTTTATCAAACGCCGCGACGCACTCCAGCGCTTGCGACGTCGCGTCATTGTTCGGTGGTCCGTGTTGTAGCACTTCGTTGCGGTGTGATCCCGGCAAATACCGCAAGCAACCGTTCTCCGCCGTCGCATCCTGCAGCGCCACCCAAATATTCATTTCGTGATATTCCAGCGACGGATCACGAAACGCTTCGTCCTGATGCCACGGCGTTCCCGTGCCCACCTGCGCCTGCTTCAGGATCGCCAGGTCGCATGTGCACCGGGCATTTTCGCCCAAAATCTGCCGTGCGATCGCCAGCGCGTTCTTGAAACACTGCGTCCGGTGCAGCTCTGGGCGGTAGTTGACCGGATTCATAATCTGTGGCGCGGTCCGCTTTACCCCGTTCTTCTCTCCCGCAAGAAAGTCTTCCTGCGCGCCTTCTTTCTCGCCCACCCTCCGGGCAAACAGGTCTTCGATCCCCGCACGCAGCTCCCGCACTTCTTCCGGCGTCGCAATTTGCTGGATCGGTAGGTACCCATTCTCCTGAAAAAAACCGGTCTGTTCACTACTCAGACGCAGTCCTCCAGCGTCGTCCTGACCGCCGCTGGACTCCGCCCACACATCGTGTTTTGGCTGGGGATACATAGTTTTTTGCTGCGCCTCCTGCACATTGCTGCTCCCCGGGCTCCACGTACCGGCAAAATCTTTCGCCGCACTCTCTACGGTCTGTCCTTTCGGGTGGAACAGCCCCCGCAGCTTGCGCCGGAACGACGACCGAAACACCCACATCGCCGCAAACAGCGAAACTTCCATCGCACCGGGCTTGCCGTTCCGGTACATCTCCGAAAACAGCTCCGGCGCCGCCCTCCACGCTCCTTGCATCGAAGCTTCCGCCGCCAACTGCGTGCAAATAAAGCCTGCGTACGCCCGCGGCGTCATCCGCACCCGGTTCCCTCTCAGCCACTCCAGCGACTTGCGCCAATCCTGCCCATTCGTTATCGATTCCCGGGGCTGCTCGATGTACCACAGCACTAGCGGCTCGCGGACAAAATGAAACTTCACTCCCGGAACCTGGTCCACACGCAGATACCACTCCGTATCCTGATGCCGCCGCAGACCGCTCGTAAACGGCTCCCGCTCCAGCAGCGCCTTCCGCGTCAGCAGCACTGAGGTCTGTATCTGGCCCTCGCCTTTAAACAGGCTTCGCCGATTAAACAGGTACTCGCAGATCGGTTCTCCGTCCGCCGGATATCGTCGCGGCCAGGGAAACCTTCCTCCCGGGCTGATCGCCACCATCCCTGTCGAAATAATCGGGTACTCTTCCTTAGCTTCGCTCGCCGCGGCCGCCTGCTTCGCCAGCTTCGTCGGCAGCCATTCGTCATCATCATCCAGAAACGCGATCCACTCCCCCGCTGCGTGCCGCACTCCCGTGTTCCGCGCGTCCGATCCGCCCACCGAGGCCGGCAAGACAATCGGACGCACCCGCGGGTCGGTCAAGCGCGCCAGTGCTGTGCTGCTCCTGGCGCACGGCCCGTCGATCACCACCAATACCTCTAGCTCCCGGTGCGTCTGCTCCAGGACGCTGCTCACCGCCCGCACCAGCAACTCCGGTCGATTGCGCGTTGGAATAACTACGGAAATCAGCACAAATAAACTCCCCTAACCATCCCAAAAATCAATGTCTTAACTGCCCTGTCCGGGTTGTACCGACGCCCCTTTTAGAGCGTGCTCTGCGTTCATTCCCAGCCGTATTCAAACCTGAGGTCCCGCAGCCCCGCTCCACCAGAAATCCCGCCTCAAGATTTCGCTTGACAACTCTTACTGCCCTGTGAGATACTTACCCCTGTAGACAACTACGCCTCGCCTGGTACCGAAGCTCCCACGACAGGTCACATTCGGTCGAAATCCGGATAGCTCCCAGGCATCTACCCATAGTAACCACTTGTGTAACATAAAACTGATGTAACTCTATTAGAATGAACACTTACAAAAGGATGTGAAAACAAAGGACTTTAACTCCCTTTAGAATCACAACCTTTCAAGACCCGGGGGTCCGCCTGCGACCGCTCCTTTTCGCTACAAACTCCCAGCAAACCCATCGATGGCAATCCACGATTTAACCAGGCCCCCAAAGCGCTCCGCTCTCAATTGCGCACCCGGGAAAAGCTCCTTCAACTCGCGGGACGTCATTAGCCTCACTTCGTTTACCCGCTCTAGCGCCTTGGCGGGATCTGGGCATGGTCCGATCCATCCGCATTTCCACCTGCGCAGCATCGCCACCCGGGCCCCCACCGGCATCCACTGCCAGCCCGGGACGTGAAAGTGCGGTTCCATCGGAAACCAGAAGTTTGGTGTCTGCACCCAGAAAGCTCGGGCCACGCGGCGAATTTCCGCAGCCATGCGTCGCTGGTTCTCAAAGGTGAACAAATGCTCGATCACCGAATTGCTGAACACCACGTCGAACGAGCCGTCCCCAAATTGACTCAGATCCGTTGCGTCTCCCGTAATCGAAACAATATTGCGATGCCGTTTTTCTTCAAGCGATAGGTTCAACAGCGTAATCTGCGCGTCGTCACGGTCCGCCCAGCCCCGTTGCTCCCAAAACAAGTTCGTACCGCCCACGTCCAGGATGCGCAACGGACGCGGCGCGGTCTTTACCAGGGACTCGAAAATCCGAAATCTCCGCGTGCGCATGCGGTTTGAGAGTGAATTAGGATTGTGACCGCTCGCGAGCTCTAATATGCCAAACACGCAGTCCCTCCTTTTGTCACTTTCCGCGAAATTTTGCTCTGTACTTCAGCAAACAGAAGCGGCTGACGACATCAGCTCTAGGCATTCCCATTGGCGATGATCTCGGTGTACGCCTTCAGCGTCTGCTCCGCGATTTGCGGCCACTCCAGACCTTCGAGCACCGCCTCATCCGGTCGCGCGCCCCCCGTGGCCCACTTCAGCGCGTTTTCCAGCTCTTCGGTATCGAGCTCGCTTTGAAACGTCCGCACCCATTCCGGTCCTACACTCGCTTGCAGCTCGCCCATCGCCCCGCGGCTGGGCACCAGAATCGGACGGCTGAACGATAGCGCCAGTAACGCCGTCCCCGAATTTAGAATGTCGCGATACGGCAGCACCACCAGATCCGCTGCCCGGAAGAAAAACTGTACGCGCTCCTTAGGTATGTTTTCGAGGTGTAGCTGAATCCGCGGATCCCCCGCAGCTTCCCGCTGCAATTCCGCGGCTACGCTTGCGGGTGTCGGGCGGCCTGCTATGCACAGAACCGCGTCCTGGCTGGCGATCTTCCGAAATGCGCGAATCAGCCCGGGAACATTCTTGTGCTCGCGGATCTGCCCAAAAAATAAAAATACTTTCGCTTGCGGGGCGATGCCTAGTTCTCGTCGCGCGTCGATCCCGGCGTCCAGCGGGTATTCCCCGCGATAGTGTCCATGCGGGATGACAAAGCCCTTCAAACGGTCCAGGTTCGCAAACCGCTCTCTCGCCACCGTTTGCCCTGACGCCGTCAACGCGATGTATCCATCCAACCGCTTCGTGAACGCCGGCCAGAACCATTGCTCCAGCCTCGGATGCTGTCCCTCGTGCGCCTTAAGATTGTGGACCGTCCAGATAATCTTCGTGCCGCGCACTCGCAGCGCATCCATCAAGGTCAGCTTCAACTGCAACCGCGCGGCCGCCGTCACCGCGCTGCGGATGGAGTTCAGCTCCAGCTCCGGCCAATGCATGTGGAAAATATCGTAGCGAACGTCCAGCGACCGGCGGTACGAGAAATCTGTTACCTCCGCTGCCATGGCGTGGTACAGCAACCAGGTGTAGGGATTTTCCCCCCGCGCGTTAAACGCCGGCTGCGCTAATACCTTCATCATGCGTGGTCTTACAATCCCGTTCCGTCACTCGCTATCGTGCCGCACAAGAGCTTACGTGCCATATCCCGGAACGATGCCGCCGACGTTCCCGCGATCCTCGATTTCAGTGCCATACGCGCGCTCCGTCTCGCTCGGTTGTTCCGCCATTGCCGCATGTCGCTGCTCGAAGCTCATCATGGAAAGCGCCACGTAAATCGTTACGAACGGAATCCAAAGAAAGGTCAGCGGCCGTAGCAGGCTGCTTTCCGCCAAATTGAACACCGCGATGAACAGCAGGACGAACATCGGCCACTTGGCGCCGCGCACTTCGTTGGCCTGAAACAGCCTGCCAGCCCGCCAGAAGCTGGTCAGAAAACCACCAATAAACACCAGCATTCCCGCGAATCCCATGGCCAGTAGCAGGTCCAGGTATCCGTTGTGCGCGTGCGGCGGGTACCAACCCCGCAGTTCGTAGATCACTCTGGCCAGATCCGCCGTATAGCGGTTCCAAAAAATGTCGTAGCCATATCCGAGCAACGGACGTTTGGCGATTGTAGCCCACACCGCGCTCCATATGCCCGCGCGCCCGGTGAGTGTTTCACTCCGGCCGAAAGCTTGTAGAACAATACTAAAATTGGCGAGTCCCGCATACAGCCCCATGGCGAATACCGGGAGCAGTGGAATCCACAGCGGCAGCGTTTTCTTGCCGGAGAACCGCAGCAGGTGAAACACCGGATACATCGCTACGCACACCAACATCGCCACCATGGAAGTCGCCGCATTGGAAAGCGCCAATAGAATGCAGGCGCACACGATGCCCGCATTGCGCAGCCACACTGGTATCTCTCTCGGCTTGCCAAGCGCCAGCGTCAGGATCGCAAAGACCATTTGCCGGCCCATGATGTTCTTATGGGGAAACATCCCTTTCACGGCGCCCTGGTGGATATCCTGCGAAATCCCATAGGAAGGCAGCACCACGGCCATGAATACGCTACCCATAATGGCAATCATCGAAAACCAGCCAAACAGATTCAGCTGCTCTTCCCAGTCGAAGCACGTCGCCACATAAATCGCAAAAAGCGTGACGATCGAAAGAATCACTCCGTGCAGCAGCGTGTACCGGTGATCGTAGGCCCACAGAGCGGACAGCACCGCCAAACCACACATCGCAAAGATCCAGCCGGACTGCTGCACGCCGCGCAGAATCCTTCTCCAGTGCAGGACCACCAGTGGAGCGAATATCGCATAGACGACGATTTGTCCGTACTTGAACGCCAGATCCGGTCCCTGGAGCCGCACGACCGGATCGTCCTGCGCGACGGCTCGCTGAATCAATCCATTGGACAGAAACAGCATGGCTAGGACCACGTAAACTTTCTCAAACTTCCGCAATAGCGTCATACCCGCCGTCATATCCGTTCCGCGGAGAGCTCCGTGCTCATGCGCGCCTCCTTCGACATTACCGACATCACAATGCTATACATGGCGATCACCAGCGCCCCATCTGACGCCAGACTCGCCCACGCCGCACCCCGCCACGAATACAGCGGAATCAGCCAGAGGTTTAAAGCCACGTTAAACACCGCCACGGACACCTGCGCCGCCGACCGCCATCCTTGATAACCCGCGCAGGCTACCGCGTCGGAAAGAAGATAGTGAATGGTTTTCAGTAGCGGCAAAAGCGCCAGCCAGCGCAGCGCTTCTACGGTGCGCGCGAACTCCTTGCCAATGATCAACGGAAAGAGCGGCGCCAGAAGATATAACCCCGCAAACGCCAGCACTGAAAATCCCGCCATCCGCGGCAAGAGTTTCTTCGCGTAGGCAAAACTGGCCGCAATTCCTTGCTGCCCGGTGCGGAAAAAACTGGAGTTCGCCGCATACAGCACCGAGCGCACCGGCATGAACGCCACATCGATCACGCGGTACGCCGCGGCATAGATACCGGTGGCGTCCAGCGTCGAAAGGCTCGCCAGCATAGTCTTGTCGATGTCGTTGTAAATGGTCTGGGCGCTGAATCCCGCGCCGAAATAAAATCCTTCTTTCAACTCCGAGGGAATACGCGAAAGCTCCAGCCGCGGCATGCCTAATTTCCGGTTCGTCACTGTTACCGCGATCACGCAGGACACTACCGTGCTGCCCAAATAGAACCAGCCCCAGGTCATGGCCGAAGCGCGGTGCCACACCAGAAAAACGATGCCTGCCGAAATCATGCGCAACACATACGGCAGCAGACTGAAATTCGCCGTATATCCCAGGCGCTCCATGGCCTGAAAACATTGCGCCGCCACGTCGCTGATGCGCGCGCCAATCAAATCGGACAAACAGATCAACAGAATCAGCAGCATGGGAATCGTCGGCGGCAAAATCCAATGCGCCACCAAAACAATTCCGCCCAGCAAAACCACTCCCGAAACAGCCAGCAAAAAAAGTGCGTTGCCCCAGTACACCGCAAACAGGGATTTGTCTCGCGAAACGTTCTTGATTAGCAGGCTCCCGGCGCCCATGCCGCCCAACGGGCCTACGATGGCGATCAGCGCCGTGGCGCCCACAAAGGCTCCGTACTCACGGGGACCAAGCGCGCGCGCGATCAAGACAAAATAGCCCGCCTGCACGATGATGCGCACGCCATAACCCAGAAACATCCACACGGAATTCCGCGCCAGCGTGCTCTGCCGGACGCCGGCAGCCCATGTTTTGGCACGTTCAATCATTTTCCGCTTTAGCCATTTCCCTCGTAACCTGCAACTTTCGGAACCAGCCGCATTTTACGGCCGTGACCATCGCCGCGGTAATCGCTGCGATAATTGCCGCCGCCGTTGCCACCACATTATTGCAAATAAGTCCTTATGCCGCTCCGGAACCTTTCAATACCGCAGGAATGGTTCGCGCCAGAATCTGCAAGTCCAGCCATATCGACCATTTGTCGATGTACTCGATATCCAGTTCCATCCATTGCTCGAACGGAAGTGTGCTTCGCCCCTTGATCTGCCACAGGCAGGTTATCCCGGGAGGAACACTGAAGCGGCGGCGCTGCCAGTCTTCGCCGAACAATTGATAGTCCCGCAACGGTATGGCACGCGGCCCCACCAGACTCATTTCACCGCGCAGCACATTCAGCAATTGCGGTAATTCGTCGATGCTGGTTTTGCGCAAAAATCTGCCAATCGGAGTGATCCGTGGATCATTCTTGATCTTAAACACCGGACCGGTCATTTCGTTCAAGTGCGCCAGCTCTTCCTGAATTTTTTCGGCGTCCGGCACCATGGTGCGGAACTTGTACATGGTGAAGTGCCGTTTGTTAAGTCCCACGCGCTTTTGCCGGAAAAATACGGCCCCGGGAGAGGTGAGCTTGATCAGCGCGCCGACGGCAAGCAACACGGGCGACAGAATCATCAGGGCGACCACCGAAAGCGATAAATCGATGGCGCGCTTGAAAACGAACGGCCAGCCCTCGCTGACCACGCCGGGAGTGGCGATTTGCGGGTCGCCATCGGCGGCCACGGCGCGCGGTTTCGCGAGCTTGAGATTGAATATATCCGGGTCGAAACGCAGGATGATCCCGTGCTGTTCGCACACCCCGGCCATTTGTGACGCGTGTTCGTAGTAGGAGCGCAGCGGAAGATAAATGGCTACTTCGTCGACAACGTTGCGGCGCAAAAACTCCGCAACACCGGAAAAACCGCAAACCAGTTTCAATCCCGTGGCCTGAAACTCGTGCATCAACGCCCAGTCGTCATCGACGAAGCCGACCAGCCGATAACCTTGCTCCGGCGAGGCTTCAATTTTCCTGGCAAATTGGATGGCCCGCGCGTTGGTTCCCAGAATCAGAATGTGCCGCAGATTGTGGCCGTTGCGGCGCACGCTGGCCAGCCAGTAGCGCAACAACAAGCGAGACACGCAGACCGTAAGCGTGAGGCTGACCCAGAACAACAACAGAAAGAGCGGAGTATCCACCACGCGCAGAGCAAAGAACCCAGAAACGCCGGCGATGCACAGCGTCGAGAGCGAAGTAGCTTTCAGGGCGTCGAAAATCTCCGAGCGTTTGGTGGCCAGCCTCTTCGATTCATACAGGCCGCACAAGCAAAACATCACATGGCAAAGGAAGAGGGTCACCGCAAAAATGGCGCAGTTGGAGAGCTTGACGCGGATGGAAAGGAACTGCGCGAGCGGTACGTTGTGCTGCGTGGACGCGATGAGAAACGTGGCGAACCCAAAAGACAGGAACACCAAGCCCACATCGAACAGTTTTAGCGCATGTAAAAGGAACCGACGATTGACTTCACTCACAGATTCTCTCTCTATGCGGAATTTGTTCTGAGAACTTCCAGAACTGAACAGCCATTCATCACTGCCACGTATTGCAGGCGAACCTTTGTAAGAGTTAACCGCCTCAGCGCGGCAACCTTATTCAGTACTCGCCTGCCAGACTTTCCGGGCAATCGCCGCCAGGGGAGGGACCTGGAGGGCTAGCACTTCCGCTGGAAATCGCTGATTGCTACCTATGCGCTGAAAAAGGGAGACGGTCTTCGTGTTGCGACCGTGGGAAGTAGAAGGGAGGAAAGCAGCAGATGCTGCTTCCCTCCAACAAGGTGTCGGGTGAGCTAGGCGGCCCGCTTCGGCATGGTCGCCAGCACTGGCATGCCCAGCGTATTGCTGACTTCCTGCGGCGTTCGGAACGACGGGTCCAGATACTCCATCACGTAAGCCGCGGCGATAGCCACAAATCCCGCCGCGAATAGGCCCAAAAACATCACCAGAAACGGACTGTATTTCGGAAGAAGGGGTGTCACGGCCGGAACAGCGATCGCTACGTTCGCTATCCGGCGCTGGTCCAACGCGTCGGACGTGCGCTCTTGCTCGCGCTTGCCCAAGTACAAGAGGTAGTTGCCTTCATCGGCCTTGGCTTCACGCAGCAACGCGCCTTGCGTCACCGCTTGTTCATCCAGTTTCACCATTTCCGTCTGCATTCCTCGAATGCTTCCCACCAGCGCAGCAGCGGTGGCCCGTTGTGCCGCCAAATCGGCTTCCGTCTTGGCTTCATCTTGCCGCAGATATTCAAACGTGGGGTCGCGATCGGTCGTCAGGTTCACATATTTCGCCGCGTCGGCCTTGGCAATGGCGTCATTGGTTTCCTTGATCTCTTCGTCGACTTCCTTCACCAGCGGATAGTTGGGGTCGTACTTCAAGAGCAGTTGCGTGCGCTTCACCTGCGCAAGCAGCAGGCTGGCCTGCAGATTCTGCATGAGTATATACGACGCGTTCGATACTTCCGTGGTCGCGGAGCGCGCGGGCATCGCCGCCATTTGTGCTTTCACGTTATCGATGCGCTTCTGGTCCGCGGCAATGGTTTGTTGCGTCTGGTAGAGGCTAGCCTCGGTAGTCGCCAACTGCACCGCCATATCGGTGCGCACCAGATCGGGAGCCGCAACTTTTTCCTTGGCGCTAAAGTCCACCAACCGCTTCTCCGAGGCCGCCAGCGATTGCCGGTACTTCTCGGTCTCCTGGGTGAAGAAGTCGCTGGAACCCGCAGGGCGCTGCAACTGCAGATGCTTCTGCAGATATAGTTTGCCTAGCGTTTGCAGCACGCACGCGGGCTTCTCTGGATCGCCCACTCTGCCGTATTTCACGTCGATCACGTCGGAGGTCGATGCCGCATCCACTTTGACCTTTTTAACGAGATTTCTCGTGGCGCTCTCCTGCTTGATGGCCATGCGCTGTTGTTTGTCGCTGGGAAGAAAAACGTCCATCGGCGACCAGCTATCCTCGTCAACCAACTGGCAGCTGGCCACCACGGAACGCAACATGTCTTCGCCCTGAAGGAGCGCGGCCTCCGAGGTCACCTGGTCGAGGGTAATTTGGTGGTTGTTATTCACGTTGGCTACCTGAGCCGAAGTGATCGCGGGGTCGGAGCGGTCCTGCTCGACGACCACCTGCATGGTGGCCTGGTAGTAGCGCGCCGCCCACGCCCACGCCACCAGGGTGGCCAGAGCGAACACGGTACAGAAGCTGATGATCGCCATCCGCCGGTGCCGGAAGAGAGGCGACAAAGCGTCCCGCAGCGTCAACTCCGGCAAGGCGCCATCGTGTCGATTTTCGCGATTGTTTTTCGTCATTTTTGTCTCCAAGTTCGGAATAGCAAAATTCGCTTCGCAACTCTTCTACTGTGTAACGGCGGCCCCGGCCGCGACCGGCACGACTTTAAATCCACTGATACGAATGGCCACCGACCGTTCAATCAAGTCGATCGAAACCACCAAATTCCGCTGCCCTTCCATCCCCGTCAACAGCCCTTCCAAGCCATCGAGACTGCCCCCGCAAATGCGCACCCGCTCACCGATGCGCACGAAGGGATGCGGCGCCACAGGAATCTCTTCGCGCAGAACCGTCTGTATGGCCGCGATTTCCTCTTCAGGAATCGGAACGCCAATGCCGCGAACCCCCAGGAAGCCGATCACGCCGTTCGTCTGCAAAACTGGCGTGCGGGCTGATACGTCCGCTGCGATCTTGACGAACACGTAACCGGGAAACAGCGGGACATCTACAATCTGGCGACGATCGCTCCATTGGTGCTCTACGCTGCACAGCGGCAAATACGTTTGGATCGTTTTCTCCTGCAGGTCCGCAGTCACCCGCTTTTCATGCCGCGAACGCGTTTGAATGGCAAACCAGTGCAAACGACTAGCGCGCTGCTCGCTTGCAACCTGATTAATGGCCAGATTGCCGGCGAGATTACCAACTGTATCTAAAGTGGACAAGGCTCCGCCATTTTCAGTCCCATTCGAGACTTCAATCCCGCTCGCGGGGTGGTAACGAGCAGGCGCTTAGATATGGATTACTCCGTGTGTCAGACAACCAAGCTACAGTTCCTTGACGACGGCTCGACAATCCCAGCATCACCTAAGCACTACAACCGGTAATACAACTTATCGGGAATCGGAAACGTGCGCTTGTTCAGCACCGCTCCCAACACACGAATCTGTTTGGCGCGCAGGCCTTCCGCCACGCGCGTCGCTGCTTCGCGACGCGTGGCATTGGCTTCCAGCACCATGACCACGCCATCGGAAAGTTGCCCGAGCACGATGCCATCGGAATAGGTATTCAACGGCGGCGAGTCGATCAGCACGTAGTCGAATTCTTTGCGCAGTTCTGCGATGCGCGCTTTCATCAGCTCGGAGTTAAGCAACGCCGAGGAATCCGCGGCCAGCGAGCCGCAGGAAAGCAGCCAAAGATTGGGCAAGCGCAAGTTTTTGGCGAACCCGCGTATCGACCCAGTGCCACGCAAGGAGTCCGTCAATCCGTGGTGGTTGGTTACGCCGAAAAAATCGGGCAAGGAAGGCGTGCGCAAATTGGCGTCCACCAGGCAAACCGAACCCGCCACATTGCTGGCGAGCACTTCCGCGGCTTGCGCGCACACGTGACTACAGCCGCTACCGGAATCGATGGCGGCGAACATCACCACGCGCGGCGGCGTGGGTCCGGCGGACAGAAAAATACTCTGTACCAGACGCAGCGATTCTTCCTGCGTCACGCGGTCCAGATTCAGGCGAGGGGCATGCCCATTGCCATTCCCGGATTGAAATGGGAGTGGCGTCCCGGACGGCGCCGCGGGCGCTGATCCGCCGTTTAGCTCTACTTGTTGCAACAGTTCAAAATTCTTGCTCATGGTTTCTTCGCCTCCGCGGCCGAAGTAGTTCCCAACTGCTCTACGGAAAGATTTGCTCGCGCCTGCAGACCGCCCGGCGTCGGAATCCGAATCTCTTGCCCCACGTGAAGGTGGCGTGGGCTATCGAAACCAGGGTTAAGTTCGCGGATCGCGGCGAGGACTTGTTGGTCATACCGTCCAAGATTGTCCGTGCAGATTTGATAGAGCGTATCTTCCTTCCCGATACGAACCGTCTCGGAATCCATACGCGAGGCTTTTTTGCCAACGACCGTCGCTGCAGCGGACGGACGGGACGCGTCGGTTAACGCGGCTTCGCTCGTAACTGGCCCGCTGGCCGCTACATCACCGCTCGTCATTGCCCCCGCGTCGTGGGCCGCTAAGTTCACATCCGCAAGCACGGGCTTCGTTGAAGAATGGACGGTTGACGCAGGCGTCGCCGCAACGTGCAGATTCTTGCCCAATACGGTTAACCCGAATCCCGCCAGCAGCGCGACCAACGCCGAAATGCCCACGCGCACAGTCCATTGCTTGGGAAGAATCGCGGTCATGCGCGCGAGCAAGCTTTCCGCCACCGGTGTGGCCTGGCTGAGGGCATTGACGGCCCCTGGCGTCGGCGCAGCCAACGGAGCGAGATCCAGATCCGTCAAAACTTCTTCAATGGTCGCCGCGTGAATCGTGCGACGCTGCATGGCGCAGCCCAGCGACAGCGCGTTGAAGCAAATATTATTGATATTGCGAGGAATCCCGCCGGAACATTGGGCGATTAAGGCATACGCCCGATCCGTGAAAAGCGGCTCTTCGCGACGATAACCGGCCACGCGCAAACGGTGCTCGATGTACGCGCGCGTCTCGTCGAGATTGAACGGCGCGAGCCGCGCCACGATCGAGATGCGTTGCCGCAGTTGCAACATTTGCGGCGACGCCAGCCGTGCGGCCAGTTGCGGCTGTCCCGCAAGAATAATGTGCATTAACTTCTCGCGCGGCGTCTCAAAATTGGAGAGCATCCGCACCACTTCGAGCACCGGCTCGTCCAGGTTCTGGGCCTCGTCCACCACCACCACGAAATGCTTGCCCTGGCTCGTCTCCCGCACCAGGCAGTCATTCAACTTGGCCTGCATGCTGTAGATATCGTGTCCATCATCGTCGACGCCGAGATCCAGCAGCAGATTGCGCAGGAAGTTTCGCGGAGTGTCGTGAGACTGAAATAGAAATGCCGTTTTGGCCGTTTCACCGAGCTGCTGCAACAGGTTGAACAGCACCGTCGTCTTGCCCATGCCTGGCTCGGCGATCAGTGCGGTAAATCCGCGTGCCGCCTTCACGCCATACAACACCGAAGCCATAGCTTCGCGGTGCGTGGCGCTCAAATGCAGGAAGCGCGGATCGGGAGTAACCCCGAACGGCTGCTCAGCGAGTTGGTAGTAATTCAAGACCATGACTATAGTGATTCCGCTGGGCTCCTAATATGCGACGTTGATGCCCGTGCCGAAACCGAACGCGTAGGGCACGTACTTGCGAAACTTGGTAATGGCTTTCTCCGGAACGAAAATCATGTCGCCGGGAGAGAGATGTACTTCCTCGTTCACGTTTTTCCCGTTCAACACGTCTTTGATATTCAGCCGTTTCACTTCCATGGTGCTCGAGGAAATCGGGTGATAATACAAGAGCTGGGTCTTCGCTGTGGGCGCGAATCCACCCGCTACGGCCACGGCCTGCGTAATGGTCATGTCGTAGCGCAGATCGTATTGCCCGGGCTTGCCGACTTGCCCGAGCACCACGAAATAGGGCTTCTGAAAGTCCGTCAAATCCACGTCGATAATTGGGTCGTGCAGCACTCCGGCATAGGCCTTCTTGATGGCCTCCACGGCCTCCGGAACGGTCAGCCCAAGAACGTACACACTCCCCGCGCCTTGCAGGTTCACATAGCCGTCCGGCATGACCATAATCTTTTGATCGAATTCTGGCGCGATCGGAAAATTCAGAGTCAGCGCGTCATCGCGACAAATCTTGTAGCGCGGATTGCGCTGCCCCGGCACCGGATGGTCCACATCCGTGGAAGCGGTGGACTGCGCCGGAGTGTTCGCCGAAGGCGTGTTGGTCTTCGGGGTATTTGCGGCCAGCGTCGCCAGAACTCCGCAGAAGCCAGCGAATATCACCAGCGAGAAAGTAATAAAGAAAGTCTTAACAAAGGCAGTGGTTTTCACTATCCGATCTCCTCATCACTTCTTGAGACAGTTACCCTTCGTTTTCTTACTTCGGTATATTTATCAAAAGTAGAAAAACGCAGTTCTCTACTTTACGTTCGATGGTCGTCCGGGCTAGGTCGTCGCGGGGGACTGCATCAGCACCCGATCTTTCTTTCACTCCCTGCGTTACAACCGAACCCGCGTGAGGTCAAAGAGTTTCGAGCACGCGCATCATAACGCAAATGATAGAAAGTTCGTACGCAAACTTTGATGTTTTTCGATGAAATAATTCAATAAAGCGACTTCTACCAAGGTTTTATACGTACTGGAGCAAAAGTACTAAACCATACATCGCGACCGTAAACCAGCTGCGGCCACCTCCTAAAAAATCGAAGATGTAAGAAATATCAGGCCGTTCCCGTCCGGTCGATACAGCAAATGCTGTACTAGAAAATTAAAGTTGCGTTACAACGGGCGGTGACCTGAAAAGTATTTTTTGGCCCGGCGGATGGGAAGCGCGATCTACTCGGTGCCGAGAAACGCGTAGCGCAACAGAAAAAGTGCGCTCAGAACCCATATTAATGGGCTTATTTCGCGATATCGGCCGGTCCCCAATTTCACGAAAGTGTAGGAAAGCAAGCCCAGGCTCAGCCCCGTGGCAATGCTGAAAGTTAGCGGTGTGGCCACCAGCGTAAGAAACGCCGGCAAAGCTTCGCTGAAATCGTCCCATTTTACATGCGCCACCGCGCCGCACATCAGCGCGCCGACAAACACCAGCGCCGGAGCCGTGGCGTAGACAGGTATGGCCGCGACAAGTGGCGCGCAAAACATCGCCGCCAGAAATAATGCCGCGATAACAATGTTGCCGAGCCCGGTGCGCGCGCCCGCGGCCACCCCGGAGGCGCTCTCGATGTAGCTTGTCACGGTAGATGTCCCGGTGACGGCTCCGAACAAAGTGCCAATCGCGTCGGCCAGCAATGCGCGGCTGGCGCGGGGCAACTTTCCATCGCGCAGAAATCCACCCTGCTCGCAGACGCCCACGAGCGTGCCGACGTTGTCAAAAAGATCCACGAAGAAAAATACGAAGATCAGTTCGCCGAGACCGATCCTTGCCGCGCCGCGCAAATCCAGTTTAAAGAGTGTTCCGGAAGGATGCGGCAGCGAAAAAAAATGTTCCGGCCAATGACTCAGTCCCAGAGGAATTCCCGCAAGCGTGATGGCCACGATGCCCAACAGAATCGCTCCACCGACTTTTCGCGCCATTAAGATCGCGATCAGCACGATGCCCACGGCGGCCAGAATCACCTGCTTGTCCGACACTCTTCCAAGACTCACAAACGTCGCCGAATTCGCCACGATCAACTTCGCGTTGCGCAAGCCGACGAAGGCGATAAACAAGCCGATGCCCGCCGCGGTGCCGTGCTTCAAACAATCCGGAATGCCATTGACGATGTGTTCGCGTACGTTCGTGAGCGTCAAAATCAAAAATAGCAGGCCGGAAAGAAACACCACGCCCAGCGCCGTCTGCCAAGGCACGCCGCGCCCGATCACAATCGTGTAGGTAAAATAGGCATTCAGCGACATCCCCGGCGCCAGCGCAATGGGATAGTTGGCCCACAACCCCATGATCAGCGTGGCCACCGCCGCGGAAATGCAAGTGGCGAAGAGTACGCCTTCGACCGGCATGCCTGCCTCTGACAAAATTCGCGGATTCACCACCACCACATAGGCCATGGTGGTGAAGGTGGTAAGCCCGGCGAGCAACTCGCGCCGCACGGTGGTCTGGTTTTCCTCGAGATGAAACATGCGTTCAAGCAATCGCATCTCCTTATCCGGCGCGCGACCTTTATCGCGCGCCTGGAACCGTCGCTTCTCTTTCCCGCCAGTGCTCGACAATGTCTCGCACTACGCGATCCCCGATGATGTACGCCGCATTCAGAGATTCCATGTACGCGGAATAATTTCCCGCCACCATACTCTGCAAGCTTTCGGCTACGTCGCCACCGGGCGGCTCGCGATCGAAATTGCTAATGGTGCGCAAGACCAGCACGCGCTGCAAATCCACGCGACCCGCATTGGCCAGAAAGGTCAGCGACTGCATGGTCCCCGTATCTTCCATAGCCGTGACCATGTAATTCCCTTTTCCGCCCGTGTAGTAACTGGTCCAGGCGTTGGCCCAATCTTCCATTTTCGAGCCGTGCCAAAACGTGCTGGACGATAAATCGTCGCCGAGCGTCACAAAAGGCGGCTTCAAAGCGTTCGGAAATCCCGCGAATCTGGCGCGCGCTTTTTGAATTTTTTCCGAATCGCTTAGCGGCATATCCTTCGTTAAGGAGAAAGCCCATCGCGCCAAACCTTGGTTTAACGCGTAACTCTCTCCGTGACTGTCATCGGCGGGCAGCTCATACGGCTTGCCACGGCGCAACGGGACATATCCCGTGCTCCATGCTTGCGGAATTTGCCGCGCATCGATTTCATACGCCAGATCGCCATCGATAACATGTTCGGCCCACACCGCGGAACCGAGTGAAACATCATTCGGATCGCCGCCACCAATGCCGGCAACAATCCAATACGTTTTGGAAAAATCAAATCGCGGATCGAGTCCCACAGCCATCACGGAAGCGGCCGCCCTCGCGGTGCCCACTCCAGTCAGCATCGCGAGCACGCCGTCCTTATTCATACGCACATGGTGGTATCCGGCGGGCATCGGAATAATGTTGTCGAGCTTCTCGCGCTCCACCAAAAACTGGTATTCGCCGGGAGCGTCTCCGGTATCCTCGCCGCGCTCAAACATCGCGACCACCACCACCTTCACAGGAATCGGCGCCGCAGCCGGTGGTGTCGCCAGCGCTGGCGATATTGCGGCTGGTGAAGTTTGTGCATGCGCGGAACCGGCAACCAATGTGCCGAGTAAAATGCCGACGCACAGACACTTCACGCGGATCGCCATTCCTTCTCCCTTTCTATTTGTCGCCGCAGTCGCCTTCGTGGCGGCGTGCAATGCCGCGCCCTGATTTGCCCGCATACAAAAACATGCCGCTTCTTTTCCGCGTCACTCCCGGCACCCTAACTGGTATGCTGGCCCAGGAAGCAGCATCTATATCACAGCCGGCACGCACAAATGATTTCGCGGCCAGATTCTTCGCCGCAAATAATCTATCGACAGGATTTGAAAATGAAACTGTTCCGTTTCGCCAGCCTCACTGCTCTGCCATTTCTTCTAGCTACGCTGATTTGCACGGCACCCACACAGGCGCAAAACAAGCCCACCGCAAAGTCCGCTGGAGCGCCCAAGGAAACCGCCGCCGAGCAACGCGCCGATGCCGGTCTTGATGTAGCCAGGTCCAGCCCGCTGGCCCTCTACGCCTGGCTCGTAAAAATGCCCAAAGGGGCCGACCTGCACATCCACCTCTCGGGCGCGATCTATGCCGAAACTTTCATCCAAGATGCCATCGAAGATCATCTTTGCGTGAACGTCAACACCCTGGCCTTCGCAAAACCGGAATCCGTTCCCTCGAGCACCGGCGAACCCACTTGCAAAGAAAATGACGTGCCCGCGGCACAAGCCGACAAGGATCAATTTCTCTACGACGCCCTCGTGGACGCCTTTTCCATGCGCGGCTTCGTGCCCACCACCGGCACGACTGCCCACGATCATTTCTTCGACACTTTTGACAAATTTCACGGCACTGACAAACGACACCTCGGCGAATGGCTGGACGAAGTCGCAACACGCGCCGCGACCCAAAACGAGCAATACCTCGAACTAATGCACACTCCGGCATTCACGCACGCCACGGCCGCCGCCGCAGCGGTGCCTTGGCAGAAAGATGCGCAAGAGTATCTGGTGCAACTGCGCGATCAGCTTTTGGCCCACGGACTGCGCGACGATATCGCCGCCACCCGCACCGAACTCGATGCCGCCGAAGCGCTCCGCAATCAGCGCGAACACTGCAGCCAGTCCGACGCCACCCCAGCCTGCCGTGTGCAACTGCGCTACCTCTATCAAGTGTTGCGCGGTCTACCCAAAGAAATCGTATTCGCGCAAGCGGTACTGGCCTTTGAAACCAGTAGCGTCGATCCCCGCGTCGTCGGTCTGAATTTCGTGATGCCGGAAGACGGCTATACCGCCATGACGGACTACAACCTGCATATGCACATGCTCGACGTGCTGCACACACTCTATCCAAAAATAAATATTTCGCTGCACGCCGGCGAACTCGCGCCCGGTCTGGTCCCCTACGAAGGTCTCTGCTGCCACGTGCGCCTGGCCGTGCAACAAGGCCACGCGCAACGCATCGGCCACGGCGTGGACATCATGTACGAAACTCGCCCGCATGAAATCTTGAAAGAAATGGCCGCCAAACACGTAATGGTGGAAATCAATCTCACCAGCAACGACGTAATCCTCGGCATCGCCGGCGACGATCATCCATTGCCCATCTACCACCAATTCCACGTCCCGGTGGCGCTCTCTACCGACGACGAAGGCGTCAGCCGCATCGATCTGACGCACGAGTTCGTGCGCGCCGTGGACACCTACAACCTCCACTATTCGGACCTTAAAGAATTAGTGCGCACCAGCTTGGAGCACGATTTCTTACCCGGCGAAAGCCTCTGGCGCGAACCCGATGATTTTGCCGCCACGGTAACACCGTGCGCCCACGATGCGCTGGGCGCCGACGCCCCAACAAAACCCTGCGCCGCCTTCCTTCAATCCAGTGAAAAAGCCACGCAGCAATGGGAATTGGAGCGCCGCTTCCACGACTTCGAGTCGCAATTCTGACATCACAAAATCGCCTTCGCTATTAATATGCCGGCGCAGTTGGGAATATTGTTTTATTGGGAATAGCGGCGAAGCATTTCCCGAAACTGCGGATCGTCGCGCAGGCCGGAGAATGCCGCGTTCGCGTCGATCGCGGCAAAATCCCGAAATCCGAGCTCGAAAGCTTTCTGAAGAGTCGCTAACGCTTTCTCTTTTTCGCCGTTACCCGCATAAAAGCTACCGAGCCAGTAGATATCGGTACCAGTTTTCCGCTGCGGGCGCTTGTTCATCACGACGATGGCCTCGGCATATTTTTTCTGCGCCGCCAAGGACTGCGCTCGTCCAAGGTTCGCTCCGTCCGGGTTGCCGCTCAACTCCTCGCAACGGTCGAAGGCCTCCGTCGCCTCGGCGTAGCGCCCCTGTTCATAGAGCGCGCGGCCCAAGTGATACTGTGAATACGCCGTGGTGGGATTGAGTCGTATCGCTTCGCGCGCGGCCTTTTCCGATTCCACGGCGTCCGGCGGAGTCTCGTAGGCCAGCGCCCAGGAGAGCAGATCCCAAGCCAACGCGTTGTCAGGCTCGAGGCGCGTGGCCAGCCGGGCTTCCTCCGCGGCTTGCGCATATTGAAAATGCGCTCCCAGATTACGGGCCAGCGCGAGATGGGCTTCTGAAAGGTCCGGGTCGATGGCCAACGCTTGTCTGGCGAAATTCTCCGAGCGTTTCAGATATTCGGGATTGGAATCAACGTCGCGATAGTAATAGCCTTCCACGGCGGAAAGCCCAGCCAGCGCCGGCGCGTACTTGGGATCAAGAACGAGCGCCGCCTGGAAATGTTTGCGTGCGGCCTCGAGTGCCGCAGTCTGGTCCTCGTGCGCAAAAAACGAGCGGCCGATCAAAAACTCTTGGTACGCCTGTGCATTCTGCGTGTAACGATGCTGCACGGCCTGCTGTTCCTGCGGGGTCAGGTGCAGATTCAGAGCTTCCGCGATTTTCAGCGCCGCTTGCTCCTGTAGCGAAAAGACATTTTGCAGATCGCCGGTAAAATCATCCGCCCACGTTTGAAAGCCGGTGCTCGAATCGATCAGCTGCACATTAATCCGCACCTGATTCCCGGCCTTGCGCACGCTCCCTTCCAGAAGATAGCGCACGCCGAGCTGGCGTCCGATTTCCGCATCCGTTTTCCCGGCGGTTTTCAACACCGCGCCCGCATCGCGCGACGCCACGTCTATGCCTTGAATCTTCGACAGCTTGGTGGAAATTTCGTCAGCCATACCGTCGCTGAAGTACGCGCTGTCCGCCTCGGTGCTCAAATTTTTCAGCGGCAGAACCGCGATGGATGGCCGCCCCGCCGCGCTACCAACCGGTGCGCCAGCGTTCTTGCGGTACCACCAAAACCCACCGGCAAGAAGCACTATCAATAAAAGCATGGTGATCGCGGCGGCAAAAACTGGAAAGCGACTAGCTGGCACAGCCGCCTGCGCAACTGCAGCGCTCGGCGAAGAAGCCGGCCTCTGCTTGGTACTTGAAGCCCTCGCGCCGGTATTTTGCTCTGCGCCGGCAGCAGCGACGGATTCACTGTGGAATTCAGCGTTCGGCGTGGCGACGACTCCAGCACCATCTGATATCGCCGACCGCCCTGACGATTCCCTGCGCAACCGTTTCAAATCCGCCCGCAACTCCGCCGCCGACTGGCAGCGCAAATCGCGATCCTTCTCGAGGGCCTTCTGAATAATCCGCTCAAGCTCCGCAGGAATCTCCGGATTGAGCCGCGCTGAAGGAATCGGCGCGCGTCGCAAAATGCCATCGAAAATCGCCGCTGAAGTGTCGCCTTGAAAAGGCAGCGCGCCGGTGGTCATCTCGTACAACACAATCCCAAACGAAAACAGATCGCTGCGCGCATCGAGCGGTTGCCCCAGCGCCTGTTCAGGAGACATATACGCCACAGTTCCCAGCGTGCTACCCGGGCTCGTCAAGAACTCATCCTGCGCGCGTCCGCCCGTGACCGTGGCGTGGTCGTGCGGGTCCGCGGCGCGGTTCAATTTGGCCAAGCCAAAATCCAGAATCTTGGCATGCCCCCGTGTGGTAACAAATATATTCGCCGGCTTGATGTCGCGGTGCAGAATACCTTTGCCATGCGCCGCATCCAGAGCGTCGGCGACGTCAATTCCGATGCCCAACAGCCGTTCCAATTCCAGGGGATGCCCGCCGATCAAGTGTTTCAGCGTCTGCCCTTCCATGAATTCCATAATCAGAAACGTTCGCCCATCCTGCTCCCCGATGTCGTGTACCGTGCAAATATTCGGGTGATTGAGCGCTGACGCAGCCTTGGCTTCGCGGCGAAAACGTTCCAGGGTCGCGGGATCTTGCGCCAAATTTTCCGGGAGAAATTTTATCGCGACAAAACGTTCCAGGCGGGTATCTTCGGCTTTATACACGATCCCCATACCGCCGCCGCCAAGCTGCTCAACAATGCGATAGTGAGAAAAGGTCTGTCCGAGAATGGGTTGGGAATCCGACACAAGCTTAACGGCATCTTAGGGCGCACCCCAGTCGAAGTCAACGCAACGAAAATCTCAAGCTCACTTTGCGCTCGACCGCCCCAAAGCCGAAATCGCCAATTGAAGCTCCTCGCCGTGAGCAGTAGAATGCGAAGTTCGTATCGGTGGTATAAGGGACCAGAGGGATTGCAATGGCAGAAAGTACGGTTCTCACTGAGAGCGCGCTCCGATCTGCGGGCCCTGCGCCCGGCATCGAACATTTCGACGTTTTGATCGTGGGCGCGGGACTCTCCGGAATCGGCGCGGCCTATCACCTGCAGCAAGAATGTTCGTCAAAGAGCTACGCGATACTCGAAGGCCGCGGCACCAGTGGCGGAACCTGGGATCTGTTTCGCTATCCTGGCATACGCTCCGACTCGGATATGTTTACGCTCGGCTACCGCTTTCGCCCTTGGCGAGAGGCAAAAGCCATCGCCGACGGCCCTTCCATCCTGAACTACATCCGCGATACCGCCCGCGAAGGCGGCATCGATCGCAAGATTCGCTACAACCATAAAGTCACGCTGGCGTCGTGGTCCACGGCAGACGCGCGATGGACCGTTGACGTCGCGCTTCCGGAAGGAAAAACCGTCCAATACACCTCCAACTTCCTCTTCATGTGCACCGGCTATTACGATTTCGAAGAGGGCTACATGCCGGGCTGGCCGGGGATGGACCTCTTTCAAGGCCGCATTGTGCACCCGCAACATTGGCCCGAAGACCTGGACTATCAAGGCAAGCGCATCGTGGTAATCGGCAGTGGAGCGACCGCGGTAACTCTAGTTCCGGCGCTGGCCGAGACGGCCGCTCACGTTACCATGCTGCAGCGCTCGCCCAGTTATGTCGTGGCGCGCCCGTCCCGCGATTTCATTGCTGACTTCCTGCGCAAGCATCTCCCCGCGCGTCTCGCGTACAGTCTGGTGCGCTGGAAGAACGTGCTCATCGGCATGTACTTCTACAATCTCGCGCGCCGCAAGCCCGACGCAACAAAACAAGGCATCATGCAGCTGGCGCAGAAAGAGCTCGGCCCGGATTACCCGGTCGCTAAGCATTTTTCGCCCAATTACAATCCGTGGGACCAGCGCCTCTGCCTGGTGCCCGACGCGGACCTCTTCGCCTCCATCCGCTCCGGTAAATCCTCGGTGGTTACGGACCAGATCGAGACTTTTACTCCCACAGGACTGCGCTTGAAGTCCGGCGACGAATTGCCGGCGGACGTAATCATCACCGCCACCGGTCTCAAGGTGGTCCTTTTTGGCGGCATGCAGGTGGTGGTCGACGGCACACCCGCCAGCGCCACGCGAACCCTCACCTACAAAGGCATGATGTACAGCGACATCCCGAATCTGGCCTCCTCGTTTGGTTACACCAACGCGTCCTGGACTTTGAAATCCGATCTAACGGCCGAGTATGTCTGCCGGCTCTTGAATCACATGGACGGGGGCGGTTACGCCTACTGCACGCCGCGCAGGCGGGATCCTTCCATCATCGAAGAGCCTGCGATCAAGTTCAGCTCCGGCTATATCCAGCGCGCCAGCAACGTCCTCCCGAAACAAGGCTCCAAGAAACCGTGGAGGCTGAATCAGAACTACGCCTTGGACATGCTGGCGCTCCGCTTCGCCACCGTGGACGACGGCACCATGGAATTCGCGCGCCTCAAAAACGGGGCACATAAATCTTGAGCCGCTGCGAGGCGCTATGCCCGGCACGATGAATCTTCGTAATCGCACCGCTGTGATCACCGGGGCTGCCGGCGGCATCGGCAGGGGCGTCGCCAGATCGCTCGCCCGCCGCGGCTGCCATCTCGCCCTCGCGGACGTCAACGAGGCGGAACTCGCGCGCACTGCGGAAATGGTTGCAGCTCCGGGCCTGCGCATCAGCCTACATCGCCTCGATGTGGCCGATCGCGCCGCCGTGGCCGCTTTACCCGCGCAAGTTCTGGCGCAACATCCTGGCGTCGATATTCTCGTCAACAATGCCGGCGTGGCCATCGGCGGCACCTTCGATCAGGTCAGCGAAACCGACTTCGAATGGCTCTTCGAGATTAATTTCTGGGGCGTGGTGCGCATGACGCGCGCTTTTATGGCCACTTTGAGAGCCAGCGACGACGCTCGCGTCGTAAATCTGTCCAGCGTTTACGGCATCATCTCGCCGCCCGGACAGACCGCCTACTCCGCCAGCAAGTTTGCGGTGCGCGGTTTTTCCAATGCGCTTCGCCACGAACTGGCAAGCTCCAAAGTCGGCGTAACCGTAGTGCATCCTGGCGGCATCGCCACCTCCATTGCCAAAAATGCTCGCGTCCCGAAAGGTGTTTCCGCGGAAGAGATGGAGCGTCACCTGAAGACTGCGGCCAAGCTGATGACCCTGCCGCCGGATACTGCGGGAGAAATTATTGTTGTGGGCATCGAGCACAGAAAAGCGCGCGTTCTCGTCGGCTCTGATGCCAAGATGATCGCGCTCATCGAACGCTTCTTCCCGATCTCCTACATGAAGCACATCGAAAAATTGAAGCCGCGCGAATGATGACCTTCCTGCTTGCAGCAGCCATTGTCATAATTTTAATTGTCGCCGGCCTGATGATTTTCGCCGCCGTCACCGCGCGTCGCGTCGAACTCGCGCTGCCGCCCCGCGGCCGCTTCCTTGATGTTCCCGGCGCGCGCATCCACTATTTAGATCAGGGCTCCGGCCCCGCGATCGTTCTCGTGCACGGCCTCGGCGGCCAGATGGGCAACTTCACGCACTCTCTAGTGGAACGCCTCACCGGCAATTTCCGCGTGATTGTCATTGACAGGCCTGGCTCCGGCTATTCCACTCGCGCGCGCGATGAATTTGCGCGCATTACCTTCCAGGCCGAGATGGTGGCTCAGTTCATTCGCGGTTTGGGGCTCGACCGTCCCTTGTTGGTTGGACACTCGCTGGGCGGCGCGATTTCCCTGGCTGTGGCTCTCAACCATCCCGAGTGCATCAGCGGACTCGCGCTGATTGCGCCGCTCACCCACATGCCGAACGCGGTAGCCGAGCCCTTCAGGGGCCTGGAGATCAACTCGAGCATTGTCCGCCGGGCAATCGCATGGACCCTGGCTACTCCGATCTCGATTCGCCGCGGCAAGTCCGTACTGGACGCCATCTTCAGCCCCGAGATCGCGCCGCTGGATTTTCCCACCAGGGCAGGCGGACTCCTGGGTCTGCGTCCTCGCAGCTTTTACAACACCTCCACGGATATGGTTTCCGTCGTCACGGATCTGCCCGCGATGGCCGGGCGTTATGCCTCGTTAAAAGTTCCGGTAAGTATTTTGTACGGAACCAGCGACGCGGTTCTCGACCACCAATTCCACGGCGTCGCCATGCGAGACAAGGTTCCGGGTTTGCAACTCGAACTGGTCGCGGGCGGCCACATGCTCCCGGTCACCGCCCCAGACGTGACCGCGAACTTCATAAAAAACGCGGCGCAACGCCAGACCAATCTCGCCTAATCGTCGCTAAGAAAGGTGTCGCGGAAGAGCGCGCAAACCGCTCGTCGCTATTCGATGCGCAGCGCCACCAGCGGGCTGACGCGCGTCGCGCGGTACGCCGGCACCCAGCAAGCAAACAACGCCACGATCACGAGCAGCAGCGCCACCCCGGCGTACGTCAGCGGATCACTCGGACTGACACCATAAAATTGGCCCGCCAGCACCCGCGTCCCAGCAAATGCCGCTGCCAATCCCACGACGATGCCGATGGCCACCTTCCAAAATCCCTGGCGCAAGACCATCGTAAGAATATGGCGCGGCGTAGCTCCGACCGCCATGCGAATGCCTATCTCCTGCGTGCGTTGCGACGCGGTATAAGACGCCACGCTGTAGACTCCCACGACCGCTAGAATCAGACCCAGAATCCCCATCGCGCCAGTCAACTGCGCGCCTAGACGGAACAGCAAGAATCCGTTCACGCCTTGCAACGCTTCGTTCATGCTTTCTAGCTGCGAAATCGGCAGCGTCGGCGCCAGCGCGCGCACTTGCTCCTGCACCTGCATCTTCAGCTGTTCCGGGGGCACGGAAGTGCGCACATGAAATGTCCGCATCGGCATATACGACTGGCTGAGCGACCGGTAGAAATAAGGTTGCGGGTCCTCGATCACGCCCTGGTACTTTCCGTCTTGCACCACCCCGGCAACCTCGAAAAATGGCCCTGCCGCGCCGTTGCTGCTAAATCTCTTGCCGATGGGGTCCTGCTCCGGCCAAAACTTTTTCGCCATGGTCTGATTGATGATCGCCACCTGTGGCGCTTTGCCGTCATCGGCGTCCGTAAATAGGCGTCCGCGTTGCAAGGGAATGCGCAGCGCCTCGAAATACGCCGGATTCACAGTGTTGAATCCCACCGACGGAGGCAGTTGCCCCGCCTCCAAGTGCTGACCTTCGATCGTCACCGCATCGGACGAGCTCACGACGCCCATGGGCACGCTGAACGCCTGGCCCACCGACACCACGCCCGGCAGATTGCGCACCCGCGACTCGAGCTCGCGATAAAACGTCCGCCCTTGCGTCTCGCCGTAAGCTGCTTGACGCACGTCCAGTGAGAAGTCCAGCACACTGTCGGGATTGAATCCCAAATAAACGCTCTCCGTTTTGCGCAAGCTACGAATGAAGAGCCCGGCAACGATCAGCAGCACCAGCGAGCCCGCCACCTGCGCAATCACTAGCGTGCTGCGCACAAACTGCCGCCGTCGTCCGTCCGACGACCCCCGGCCTCCTTCGTGCAGCACCGCGCTGACATCCCGCCGCGCTACGCGCAGCGCGGGAAACACTCCGACAATCACGCCGGTGAGCGCGGCCATTGCCATTGCGAACAGATATACCCTGGCATCTGGCAGGAGATCGATCTGAATCGGCAAATCCGTGCCGAACGAAACCGAGCTGAGAAATTGCGTAGCCCACACCGTGAGCAGTAGACCCAATCCCGCGCCCAATCCAGCAAGCAGCAGACTCTCCGTAAGAAATTGTCGTACCAGCCGCGCTGTTCCCGCGCCCAGCGCGGACCGAATGGCCATTTCGCGTTGCCGCGAGGTGGCCCGCGCCAGCAAAACGTTGGTCACGTTGAAGCACGCCACCAGCAGCACCAATCCCGCGAGGGCCATAAACGCTACGGATAGCGCCGTCAATGTATTGTCTGGATCGGGATCGGGCCGTACGCGATTCTCTGGGAACGCGCGCACGGAAATGGCTTTGTCGGTATCGGGATGTTGCGTGGAGATGCGTTGCGCCACCACGTTTAGCGCCGCCTCCGCCTGCATTAAGCTGCTGCCCGGCAAGAGCCGCCCCATCAGCGTCAACCTGCGGTCGTCCCGGTGCGTATAGCTATCGTGCACCGGCGTCTCACCTACTTCTGCGATGTCGGCGCTGAGCGGTATATATACGTCGGAATTTACAATGTAATACGTCCCGTGAAAATTCTTTGGAGCCACCCCAATGATGGTCATCGCATGGCCGCCGAGTTCCACACGCTTGCCCACCACTTCTTTATCGCCCGCGAAACGTTTCAGCCAGTAGCTGTAGCCCAGCACGATCACCGGGTCGCTGCCTGGAGTTTGCCCTTCGGTCGGTAAAATCAGCCGGCCTAGCGCCGGTTGAATGCCCAGCATGGAAAAGTAATTTCCCGTCACGCGCGTCACCAACGCGTGGTCTCCCACTTTGTCGCTCGTCAAACCGGAGAGCGTGATTTGATAACCCGCAATATCCTTGAACGACGTGCTCGTTTGCTCGCGCAGATCCACATAATCCAGATACGAAAACCTCAGCAACGCCGCGTCACCGCCCTGCTTCAAGCTCAGTACCGCCAGTTGCTCCGGATGGCTCACCGGCAGCGGCCGCAGTAAGAACCCATTGATCACGCTGAAAATAGTGGTGTTCACGGCAATTCCCGGGCCAGCGTCACAATCGCCAGCACCGCGAACCACGGCGACTTGAGAAACGCCCGTAAAGCGTAGCGGAGATCCTGCAGCAAGCTTCGCATCGACCACCTCGGTAGAATTTCCCGTCAGGTTGGTTGCACACGCAAGTCCCGAGTAATCTTTGGCTATCCCATTGAATCGTAAGCCCTGTAGCTTCTCACCGCCGACCTCCCCGTTGAAAAAGCGTGCGGAAATGGGACACTGCCGTGGCAAAACCGGACGCCTCGTGCCGCCCGCTCCCGTGCCCGTGCCAGTGCTCGTTTTCGCATGCCGCAGATATACCCCTGGAACGAACGCCGGTAAATGTCCCGCAATCGTTTACGATTCACGCCGAACTGACCGCCGAAACACAGCAACATCAACCCCTGCGATAGCGCGCCATGCTCGAAAATAATTTCCCGCGCGTCATCCACGCGAAAGTGCCCGGTCCTCGAACGCAACAAATCAAATCGTATCTCTCCAGCTCGAATCAGGAGACCTTCCCCCATTCCCAACTGCGCGGCCCGCCG
Source organism: uncultured Acidobacteriota bacterium (assembly GCA_963838265.1). Lineage (GTDB taxonomy): Bacteria > Acidobacteriota > Terriglobia > Acidiferrales > UBA7541 > Acidiferrum. Next base: position 327,392 of record CAWIQN010000006.1, on the reverse strand, counting down.
TCGTTCAGCATTCCCAGTCGACACTCTAGGGCTGTCATTTTTGACAGTTTCAGACCGGGACTAAGAAAGTCACTATCGCTCGTTCGAGATCCCTGGAAGAATTCGGGCGCAATTGAAATGCGATGGTCGTTTATGATTCACTTCACGAGTTACACGCAAGCGGGGAATCGAACGGCTCCTGCGGAACAACCACAGATCGGTGGCCGCACCGCCGTACACATCGTTCGCCAATCTTTTGCAGCGTGAGGACACGAAATGTCAAAACCTAGACCAACGACCGGAATCAACGGGCTCCCGCTCCCGATACTGCCGCCGGAGCGCGACGCTCGCGTTTGGGCGCGCCTCGTCCGAGTGATGTTCTACACCCCGGGCTTCATGGGACTCTTGCTCATCAAGACCGGCGAACCCGCGAGCTTCGGCATCACCGTAGAGCTGCTGATGCTGTCCAGCGCTGCTGCCATCGTCGGTGGCCTGTTCATCGCTTCTCAATCGACCGATAAAGGTGCTGACCACTCTTCCAAGGTCGGTGTCTGGAGCGGCGCGTTAGTGCTCGAGTTACTCTGCGTAGTTCCCTTCTTGTGTGCGGTTCCGGCGCTGTTCCACGAACTGGCGCACAGCACCCTATTGCACGCCAGGGCGCCCAACGTTGTCGACGTCGCGCTGGGCGCCTCCGAAATGCTCCCGGCTGTGGCGATCCTGCCGTTCATGATCTACCAGCTCGCCGGATTCGGCACGGTGCACTTTGTAGTCCCCAAGCCGGTAAACTGGATCATCAACATTCTCATCCTGGGTTTGATCACGGGTGCCTATGTCGAGAACCGCGTGTCCGACTTTGCTATGGAACGCCACTTCGCCGGCGCTCTCGTTGTCGTCATGGCCATCACTGTTCTCTACGGTGTGCTAAGACTCAAGCAAATGCAGAAGATCTATGACGCAAACTGCCCGCCCAAGGATCCGAAATAGCACTTGGATTCGATCCGGCGTCCACACATCAAGCTTAAGACCCACCCTACCCAACCGTGGGCCACGTTAGTTGAGTCGCACCACCTATTCGAAACTCGCTAAGCCGACGCCGCCTTCGCCGCCCCACGCGCGTGCTGCCCTTCCCAAGTCCGGCGCAACGTTTCGCGCTGCGCCAACACAAACTTCTTGGCATCCTCAACGCTCTTGTACACCCGCGTCCCCTTGATCGTGTTGCACGGGCGGCAGCACGCCACCAGATTCGCAGGATCCTTCTTGCCCTTGTGCGCCCGTGGTACCACGAAATCGACAGACATCACCAGCGCATTTTCAAAGCTGGCTTTGCCATCTAATCCGCAGTACCTGCAGCAGTATTGATCGCGTTCCAGAATTTTCTGGCCCTCTGCCTGGCTTACCGGCATATCCACTCGTGACAACGTCATGATGTTGAATGGCATGGAGCACCTCCAAATCCGGCATCTTATTCCTCGGAAACGTTTTTGAGAAGAGGGACAACTCCAGCGAACCGTTTCGCTTCTTTTCTCGAGTTCCCGGCAATGATATGGTCGTATTTCTCGATCATCTTCGCTTCAGCGCTGGAGGGCCGTGATGGACACTTTCTTAAAAAATATCCGCCACGGTTTGCGCTCTCTGGCCAAAAGCCCAGGGTTTTCCGCCATCGCGATCCTGACGCTCGCTCTCGGCATCGGAGCGAACACCGCGATTTTTTCTGTCATCAACACCGTCCTTTTGCAGCCGCTCTCCTATCCCAATTCAGATCGCCTGGTAGAGCTTGAACTAACTTCACAGGACGGAAATAGCGACATCACCTCCATCCCAAAGTTCAATGTCTGGCGCGAGCAAACGCAGGTCTTCGATTCCGTCACCGCCTACGATCCCTCCGGCCCAGGCATCAACGTTACCGGCGGTGAACGCCCAGAGCAGCTGAAAGGCGTTCGTGTGTCGGCAGATTATTTCCGCGTATTTGGCGCACCTCTGTCCCTCGGAAGAACCTTCGCCCGCGACGAACACCGTCCGGGCGGCCCGGCTCTCGCGGTGATCAGCAACGGATTATGGCGCAGCCGCTTTGGCGACGATCCCGAAATCATCAACCGCACCATCGACCTGGGCGGAGTACCGTACACGATTATCGGCGTATTGAGCCCAACGTTCGCAAGTGACCCCAAAAGCGATATCTGGCTGCCGCTGAAGCCTGACCCCAACAGCATTGATCAAGGCCATTACCTCCGCTCCACCGCGCGCCTCAAGCCAGGCGTCACCATCTCTCAAGCCCAAGCGGCCATGAAACTCGCCGCCGATCAATTCCGCCAAAAATTCCCCAACTCTCCGGTGCTGGGTCCGCGCGATGGATTCACCGCCATACCCCTCCGCGATAGCGTTATCGGCGACGTGCGTCTCGGCTTGTTGATGCTTTTCGGCGCCGTCGGTTTCGTTTTGCTCATTGCCTGCGCCAATGTCGCCAATCTTCTGCTCGCGCGCGGCACCATCCGACGCCGCGAAATCGCCATTCGTTCGGCGTTAGGTGCGGGACGCGCCCAGTTGGTCTGGCAACTCCTCACGGAGAGTCTGCTGCTGGCGCTTGCGGGCGCCATCCTCGGCCTCGGCCTCGGCTACCTCGGGGTGCGCGGCTTGCTCGCCATAAATCCTGGTGACATTCCCCGCGTCGGCGATAACGGTGCAGTTTCGCTGGACTGGCGAGTCCTGCTCTTCACGCTCGTCGCCGCGGTGCTCACCGGCATGATGTTCGGCCTCGCTCCCGCATTCATCGCTTCCCGCTCCGACATCAGCAACACCTTGCGCGAAAGCGGTTCACGCACCGGCACCAGCATCGTGCATAACCGCGCTCGATCGATTCTGGTCATCACCGAAATGGCTCTCGCGTTGATTTTGCTCGTCGGCGCCGTTCTACTGATACGCACCTTTGGCGCGCTGCGTGGCGTCGATCCCGGGTTTGACGCCCGAAACGTTCTGACCATGAACATGTCGCTGGCCGGCCAGCGATTTGAGAAAGCTGCGGCGGTCGAACAACTCGAGCGCGACGTTCGCCAACGCCTGGAAACTCTGCCGGGTGTCACTGCTTCCGCTTTGACCTGCTGCCTCCCGCTCGAAGGCGGCTACGGCCTTCCTTTCAACGTCGAAGGTCAAGCCCCCAAGGAAGGTCCGTACACCGGCGGCGCAGGTTGGATCGACGTCTCGCCCCGCTACTTCGACGTTTTCCGCATCCCGGTCATTAGGGGCCGCGCCTTCAACGACCGCGACAATCGTGCCGGCGAGCGCGTCGCCATCGTCAACGAAACCTTCGCGCGAAAATTCTTCCCCAAGAATGACGCGCTCGGCTCGCGCATCATCATCGGCAAAGGCGTCGGTCCAGAATTCGAGGAACCGCCTCGCGAAATTGTCGGAGTCGTTGGTGACGTCCGCCAGGGTTCCCTCGATCGACCCCCGGACCCATTAATGTACGTCCCCTTTGCACAAGTAAACGATGGCGTCATCGCCCTGAACAATCGCATCGGCTCCGCGCAATGGCTGGTGCGCACCAAGCTTTCTCCCTTTTCTTTGAGCAACGACATTCAGCGCGAGCTCCGCGAAGCCAGCGGCGGCCTGCCCGTCGCGCACGTTCGCGGCATGCAGCAAGTCGTAAGTGAATCCACCGCGAGAAACAATTTCTACACCACGCTACTCACGATTTTTGCCAGTGTCGCCCTGCTTCTCGCCGCCGTCGGCGTCTACGGACTGATGGCCTATTCCGTTCAGCAGCGCACGCAGGAAATCGGTGTCCGTATGGCACTCGGGGCTTCCGCACATCAGGTGCGCAGCATGGTCGTGCGCCAAAGCATGAAACTCGCTCTTATCGGGGTTGTCATCGGCGTTGCATCGTCACTTGCGCTCGCTCACCTGCTGAAAAGCATGCTCTACGGGGTCAAACCGTGGGATCCCATCTCCATCATTGTTGTAGCGACTTTATTGACCGCGGTGACGCTGCTCGCCGCCTATATCCCCGCTCGACGCGCCAGTCGCGTCGATCCCATGGTCGCGCTGCGCTACGAATAGTCGCCCGCGCTCCTCGGCTCAGTTCGCCACGCACAAACATCTCTTCCATTTCGGGTAACGCGACCCGCCAACCATGGAAAAGCCCCACAGCTTTGCATCGTTTTTCACGTCGCAGAATTGGAGTACGATATCCCTTCCATGCCGAATCCCATCGGACAATCTTTGGGGCCAACCATGAAGAAATCACTATTGTTTGCAATGCTAAATATCGGCGCCGGTCTGCTCGCGCTTCCCCTGGCACAGTCGATGCCACAGTCGCAGACCGCCCCAAGCGCGCCGCAGGTTAAAATAGGCGCGGCAGTGGCCGTCGCGGCAAATTCGCCCGGCCCCAGCGCCACGGCCAAGAATCAATCTCAGAAAACCGGCATCGGCAAAGGCCCTGCATCGGTAAGGTCGTCCGGCCCAGCCGCGTATTGGACCGACCTCGTGGACATCGACGATGACGGCCAAATCGAAGACAACCAGTTTTTGTTCGACGCCGCGCGCGGCATCCTCTACACCTACCGAGAAGACAACTACGCCTGCATGAACGGCACGCCGGAAAACGGCAGCGTCTTGATGGGGATCTATACCAAAGGAAACAAAGCCGGTAAGCCCGCGGGCTCCGGATGGTACATGGTTGCCGTAAACGCCGGCCAATGCGGCATGAAGAGCGCCGGAACCTTCGGCTGCAGGTTCGACGCTTCGGGAAAACCTACGCAGTGCGGAACTGCCAAGGTCGACGACAAGTCCGGCGAACTAGAGGTGGCTATAAAACAGTGAAGAATTGCGAGTGATCTGAGGTCGGCTTGTGTCCCGGAATGCGTTTCTCACTTCACCCCAGCTTCCCATACTCCGCCTTCGCATCCTTCAATACCGGCACATCCCCATCCGCATCCTTCCACAACTTAAAAAACACCTCATATTCCTTCTTCGCCCGCGCCAAATCCCCGACCATCGCATATGCCCGCGCCAGCCCCACATGCGCCAGCGACCCAATCGACTCGCTGATGACCACTCCTGGCTGGTCCACCATCTTCTGAAACTCCGCCGCCGCCAGCGCTCCCTGCCGTGCGTCCAGATACGCCATTCCCCGCACGTATACCGGATACATGCTCATTGAAAATATGCTGTTCCCCGGTGCTCCAAGCTCGTAAGCCGCCGCCGGCTTTAACGCTTCCACCGCTTTCATCCCGTTGCCCGCGCCGTTGGATGCCCCGTTGGACGCCCCGTTGGACGTACGGTCCAATGCAATCTGCGCCCGCAACGTCGGCAAGTAATTGAATTGCACAATCGTATCCTGCGGAAACCGCTTCGCCAGATCCTCGGACGAAATCTGCGCCTGCATCGTATCCCCGGCCATCGCCACCGCCAGCGCTGCGATATATTGCACATCCCGCCCGTTGGAGAGCGCCAGCGTCGCCGCCGCCCCGCGCTTCGCTTCCGCGGCATTTCCGAACGTCGCCTCGCGCAACGCCGCAGCCGCTTCGCACCGCGCCGCAATCTCTTTCTGTTCTGTGCGCTTCGCCGACGCCACCGCGTCGCGCGAATATTCTCTTGCCTTGCTCAATTGCCCGCCGTACGCCGCCGCTTCCGCCTCCAAATACGACAAGATATTTTCCTTCCCCGGCTTCCCCGCGGCCCACGCCACCTCCTTGGCCATCCCATCCGCGTCTCTGCGCAGAAAGCTCAGGTTGTATAAATAAAAATGCAGGTCCGGCGCATCCAGCTTCTTCGCCAGCGCCTCTTTCGCCACGGACCGCGCTTCGTCAAAGCGATTCAGATGCGAAAGCACATCCACCAGATTCGCGTAGCCCTCCGGCGCTGCTGGCGTCAGCTGTATCCCCTCGCGAGTTTTTGCCAGCGATTTTTCGTACTGCCCCAGCGTTTGATAGATCACTCCCAGGTTTCTCGGCGGTATGCTATCCCGCGGATACGTCTGCGACCACAACTCATACACCGTCCGAGCCTTCTCCAAATCGCCGGTCACATAGGAGTGGTAGTGCGACTCAATGTAAAATTTTTCCCACTCGCTCACGTGCCCGCGCAACGCATAAGACTTCTCGCTACTTTCCGCCGAAAGATTTTTCTCTCCCAGATTGCTATAGCATGTCCCCAGCAGCCCGTACGCCATTGCAAACTTGGGGTCCAGCATCGTCGCGCGCTGCAGCAACGGCACCGCCGCGTCGTAGTCCGCCTGCCCCAACATCACCTTCCGACCCAGGCTATAAGCCTGCAGCGCCTCCAGTGACGGCGTCGTCGCCTGTTCAATCGGCGTATCCAGCTTTTGAATTGTCTTCAAGGACTCGCCCAGCGTTGCGCGCAACGCCGTCGTCGCCGTATCCAGCGCCTTCAGCACTCCCTCTTTGTTATCCGCCGTCACCTGCTGCCGCGCCAGGGAATCTCCCGTCCGGCAATTCACCGCGTTTACTCCGATCACATACTGGCTTCCCAGAGTTGCAATCGATCCGCTCAAATACACCTTGCTTCCCGCGCGCTGGCACAAGTCCCGCGCAATTTCCGGCGTCAACCGCGCGTCCGCCGGCTTCCCCATGAGCAGCAACATTTGCTGAATCTTCTGCTCCGACAGTAAATTTAAAAATGGCGATTGCTGCAGCTGTGCCGCCAGTCCCTGCCGCAACGTATCGTCGAACACCGCATCGCCCGTTTTATTTATGAAATCCGCCACTACGATGGTGTCCGTTTCGCCCAGCGCATGCGTCTTCCGCGTGTTGTACAGCCACCCGCCTATCGCCGCTGCGAACACCAACGCGCTGGCAAGCCCGATCGCTATCCACTTGTAGTTCCAACTGCTCGAACCCGCGACCGTAACCGTTGGTGCGGCTGAAGCGATTGCCGCGCTTGACGCGTTTGCCGCGTTTAACGCGCCCGACGAATGCGGCGCGCTCGCCGCCATCGCCGGGCTCGAACCCGTCGGCGACACCCCTGCCGCGCCTTCCGCGGTCCGCGGCTGCGCCACTATCCACGACGTCACCGTCTGTCCCGAATCCAGCGCTCGCTTCACCGCCTGCAAATCCGCGCACAGCTCCGCCGCATTCTGGTACCGCTGCGCCGTATCCTTATTCAGCGCTTTATTGATGATCGCTTCCAGCGCCTCTGGCACCGCTGGATTTAAACTCCGCACCGCCGCTGGCGCGCGCATCAAAATCATTTCAATCACCGCGCCACCGGTGTTCCCGCTGAACGCCTGCTTCCCTGTCGCCATTTCGTACAGCAGCAGCCCAAAACTAAATACATCCGTCCGCGCGTCCAGATCGTCTCCGCGAATCTGCTCCGGCGACATGTACGACGGTGTTCCGCTGATCACCCCAACGATCGACATCGCCTCTTGCGCGCTGCTTGACGTCGCATCGTATTCCTCGCCCACCACCCCGCTTTTCAGCGCCAGCTTCGCCAATCCAAAATCCAGCACCTTCGCTTGCCCGCGTTTCGTCACATAAATGTTGGCCGGCTTGATATCGCGATGAATGATCCCTTCGGCGTGCGCCACGCTCAGCGCATCCGCAATCTGAATTCCCAGCGTCAGAATGCGCTCCACGCTCAACGGCTCTCCGTGGATGTATTGCCCCAGCGTCTCGCCATCGATAAACTCCATGGCGATGAACGGCCTGCCATTCTCTTCATCCGCTTCATATATCGTGCAAATTCCCGCGTGGTTCAGTTTCGACGCCGCATACACTTCGCGCCGGAAGCGCTGCAGCGCCAGCGCATCGTGTAGTAAATTGTCTGGAAGAAATTTCAGCGCCACCGCGCGGTCCAGCCGCGTGTCCTGCGCCTTATACACCACACCCATGCCGCCGGAGCCCAGCTTCTCCAGGATGCGATAGTGAGAGATCGTCTCGCCAATCATGGTCCCGCCGCGGCCCTGCTAATTCGCGCGTCGCAACTCCTGCGCGCCCTGCCTTGTGAGTCGCAACCCCTGCGCCTCTTGCTTTGTAATTCGCGAACTCTACGCGTCTTGCTTTGTGGGCCGCAACCGCTGAGCCTCTAGCTTTGTGGGTCGCGGCTTCAGCCGCGACATCCACTCCCCCAGCCGATGAGGGGCTTTAGCCCCGCTCACCCCACCTTTCACAGCGTCGGATCATTCGTCCCGGCGTCACCCGCCGTCTTCTTGCGGCTCTCCGTCGGCGGCCGCGGCGAACCAATCACCTGAATCACTCCCGCACGCTCTCCATACTCTTTCACTTTCTCCGCGCTCTCCGGCTCCAGCGTTATACTCCGCCCGCAGATTCTGCATCCCAGCGTGGCGAACGCACCGATATCCGTCCGCCCATACACGTTGTATTGCATCACCCGCTCGCAACACACCGGCACCCAAATTGTAGGAGTTTTTTCCGCCGCCATGAACCCACCCTCGCAAAGGCCGAGCGCGCGAATTATACACTAGAAAACTATTCCCGACCGTCCCACCGCCCTGCCCGCCAGGGCCTTCGCCTCCCGGCAAATCAGCGAACCCTTAGCCAACAGGATAGCCGCCAAAAAAATATCCCCGCGGAACCGTCCCGCGAGTACACTTACACTTTTTAGGAATCTCGCATCGCGAAAGCTGCATCCAACTTTTATGTCCCTAGCAAACCAAACAAGCGATCTCGACCCCGCCAGACTTTTAGCCGCCTGGGTACGCATCCTCTCCGGCAAAGTCCCTCTGCTCAGCATCGAAATCACGCGCGAGTGCCCACTCACTTGCCCTGGCTGCTATGCCTACGGTGACACCCACCTCGGCGGCGGCGTCACCCTCCGCGAACTCAGCGACTTCCGCGGCGACGCCCTCGTCAACGGCGTCCTGGATCTAGTCCGCAAGCACAAGCCCCTTCACGTTTCCCTGGTCGGCGGCGAACCCCTCGTGCGCCATCGCGAACTTTCCAAAATCCTCCCCGTACTCAGCGAAATGGGCATCTTTGCCCTCGTCGTCACCAGCGGTATCATTCCCATCCCGAAAGAGTGGATGTCCCTCCCGCGCGTCCGCGTCGCCATCTCCATCGACGGCCTCCCCGAACACCACGACATTCGCCGCAAGCCCGCCACCTACGAAAAAATCCTCAGCCAGCTCGACGGCCGCGAAGTCAACATCCACTGGACCATCACCCGCCAAATGTTCCAACGCCCCGGTTATCTCGAAGAATACGTAAAGTTTTGGAACGACCGCCCCGAAGTCAATCGTGTCTGGGTCAGCGTCTATACTCCGCAAATCGGCGAACAAAGCGCCGAACTCCTTACTCCCGAAAACCGCCTAACCCTAGCCGCCGAACTCCCCGCCCTCGCCAAGCGCTATCCTAAACTCCTCTATAACGAAGGCTTCGCCAAAGCCTTGATCCATCCCCCAGCCAACCCCGACGACTGCGTCTTCGCCAAACTCTCCGCCAACTATTCCGCGGACCTTAAAAGCCGCGTCGAACCCTGCGTCTTCGGCGGCACTCCCGACTGCTCGCAATGCGGCTGCGCCATCAGCAGCGCCCTACACTGGATCCGCACCATAAAAATGGCCGGCCCGCTAAAGGTCGACCATTTCATCGGCAGCTCCACCAAAATTGGCGCCTTTTCCAACCGCCTCCGCAAAGCCGCCGACAAAACCCCGCGCTGGACCCAGCAACCTCCACCCCCACCCAACCTGATCCAAATCGCCTCCGACGAATCCTAGCCTGCCCCGGGGAACGCCTTTCCTGGGAACGCCAACGCTCCTCCATCCCGCGCCTTCCGCGGGATGAATCTCCCGATTGGCGTCTTTGCCTTTACCTTTGCCTTTACCTTTGCCTTTACCTTTGCCTTTACCTTTGCCTTTTGCCTTTTGCCTTTTGCCTTGCTACCTCACGACTTCCCCGCCACCGAAGTCGCCGCCCCCGCATTCTTCACATACGTCGTCAGCCAGTTATTCATCTCCCAAAACATATGCATCACCGACTCCCTCGCCGCATACCCATGCGCCTCCAGCGGCAGCAGCACAAACCGCACCGTCCCCCCTTGCCCCTTCAGCGCGCTAAACAACCGTTCGCTTTGTATCGGAAACGTTCCCGAATTATTGTCCGCCTCCCCATGAATCAGCAGCAGCGGCGTCTTGATCAGGTCCGCGTGCATAAACGGAGACATCTTGTAATACACCTCCGGCGCCTGCCAATAAGTCCGATCCTCATTCTGAAACCCAAACGGCGTCAGCGTCCGGTTATACGCTCCGCTCCGCGCAATTCCCGCCTTGAACAAATTGCTGTGCGCCAGCAGATTCACCGTCATAAACGCCCCGTACGAATGCCCCATCACCGCCACGCGGTTGCGGTCCACCACGCCCAGCCGCGCGCCTTCGTCAATCGCCGCCTGTGCGCTTGCCACCAATTGCTCCACGTACGTGTCGTTCGGCTCCGCGTTTCCCTCGCCAATAATCGGAATGCTCGTGTTCTCCAGCACCGCGTACCCTTGCGTCACAAACGGTATCGGCGACCCCCAATACAACAGCGTAAATTCATACGGCGACCCGGTAATCTGCCCCGCCGACGCCTTCGTCTTGAACTCCGTCGGGTACGCTTCCATCAGCGTCGGCAGCGGACCATCATCCTTCTTATACCCAACCGGCAAATAAAGATTCGCGCTCAGCTCCACCCCGTCCGCGCGCTTGTACTTCAGCACCTGCTTGGTCGGCAACGTCGCGTTTCCGTACGGACTCGGGAACGCCGTCACTTGCTGCAGCGCTTGCCCCGCGCCGTTCCACAAATAATAGTTCGGACTCTGCGTCGGCGATTCCTTCCGCACCAGCACCTTCACCGGCCCGGCATCCATCACGTCCCACGGAATTTCGAAATATCCCTTCTCCGACTCCCAAATTTTCTTTGAACTCCCATTCGTCAAATTCATCACCGCCACGAACGGCTTGTCGCCTTCCGCCGACGCCCCCTCGCCTCGCAAGAACACTCCGCTGCCATCCGGCGTCGTCACCGCCACCGGTTTCCCCGCGGCATTCATCGCGCTGACCGCCGTCCCCGGATCGTTATACCGGTCCTCAAACGATCCCTCAAACAGCTTCACCGGCACACCCGCACCGCTGACCGCCAGAATCACCCGCCCGCGATCCTTCCAGCGCCGCTCTTCCACCAGCACCGTATGTTTTTCGCTCCACGTCACGCTGCGAAATCGCATTGGCAATTCCGCCAGTTTCCGAGCGCCGCCCGTAAACGGCGCATCCAACAGATACAACGTATCGCGCACCGCCGCTTCTTTCCGCGGATCGCCGCCGTCGCCCGCTTCCACCCAAAATACCGTCGCCAGTGCGTCACTCCTCCATTGATATTCACGCGGCCCCGCAAACACCGCGTCATGTATGTTCGGAACGCTGTCCTGCAGCGCTCGGTCGCTCAGTTCCTTCACGCTTCCCGTGCTCAAATCCACCACCGACACGCGCAGCGGAAACATTTCGTACGGCAGCAAATACGAATACGGTTTGTGCTGCGCGGATATCAACGCATACCTCCCATCCGGCGACGCTGTCGCCTCCTCGATCACTCCCGGCTTGCCGACCGCCGCGCTCGTGCCATCCGTTCCAATCACTGCCACTTGTGACGTCGCGTAGTAATCGAAAATTTCCTGATCCGTCGGATTCTTCAACAAATCCTCGTACGTCGCTCCCGGCGTCACCCGTCCCAGATTCTGCTGCACCACCGGCCCTTCCGGCACTTCGTTCCGCACGGGCGCGCCGCCTCGCCCCGCGGGTATCGTCTTGCAAATCAATCTCGCACTGTCGCTCATCCATTCGCACGGATCGCCAAACACTCCGTTCAACGCCACTCCCGCCACTCGGCGCGCCTTCGCGTTCGCCGCATCCACGATCCACAAACTCAGCCCCGCATCTCCACTCGCGTCGCTGCTGTTCACCACCGAAATTTTTCTCCCGTCCGGCGACCACGCCACAAACCGAATCTTTGCCTGCGCCGGCAAATCCGTCACCGCCATCTCTTTTCCATCCGGCAGCGTCTGCAATTTCAACGAGGTAATGTACCGCCCGCGGCTCGGACCATTCGTCTTCGGATTAAATCGCAATCCCGCCAGCCGCAACTCCGGCTGCGCCAAGTCCGCAATCGGCGGCAGCCCCGAATACTGCTCGATCAGTATCCGTCGCGCCTCCCCGCTCTTCCCGGTCGGCGACACACTCACCCGCGGCGTCGGCGGCGCATCCACCAACTGCACAATCGCTGCCGGCGGCTCCTGATACTTCGGACTCTCCTGCGCCCCCGCCAATCCTCCGCCAGCGCACACCGCAACGCCCGCGAACCCGCAAACATTTAGCACCTTCGCCCAATTCCACATTCGCACCACCCTACTTTCATTTCCTAAGTTTGCAACACGCGACAAACACCAGCATTCTCATCATGTACCGCCCCACACGCAATCAATTTCTAAATCGCCTCGCGTTCCTCCGGTCATCACGCGCCGCGCGCCCGGCCGAGCACGTCGCGGTTCGAGCGCCGCAGGCGCGGCAGAAGTTAGCCCAGCACGTGAGTGCTGGGTGACCGACCACACCGCAACCACCCTCCGGAGCGCCGGAGGCGCGGCACATCTCCCATACCTACACGTAGAACATGATCGTAGTTGTTGACGCCCTCCACGCAATCTGGCAAAAACATTCTCCCGCCTCTGCCGGAAGGAGATTCCGGTGACGACGCCAGCGAACGCGACAACGACGAAAGAACAGGTGGACAAACTGCGCGACGGCCTTGCGCATTTAGCGCATTCGAGCGTGGAGGCCGAATACAGAAAAAGCTTAGGCCAGTTGGTGTCCACGGATTTGCCGACACCTCGCATGATTCAGGAATTTGTCACGATTTGGAAATTATTGTGGCGGAATAAGTGGAGGTGACCAGGTCTTTTAACCGGATAGACCGCGCGTCATCCGTTTAACGGGGCATAGGCGGTCGAGTGAAAGCTACCACGCGGGGCGGGGCGCGGCGCAACAAGACGACTGGCTTCTCGTAAGATGGATTATTTCTTCGTCTGCAAAGAACGCACCAGCGCGAGCACTTTGCTTGCTGGTTCTATGATTCCGATGCCGCCGATGCCCTGTATTTGCACATTCAATTCATGTTTCGAAGGCAAAGTCTTGCCGGGAGCTTGAAAAGAAACAGGTTTGCCATCTGCAGTTACGGGCTCGTTCTGTATTGGTCCTTGGGAAAGGATACCGAGAAACGCGATTTTCCCGCCCACACTGAAGGCACCAGCCTTTGTTAGCCCGGTTGGCACGCGGAACACAGGACTACCGCTGTTTCCGGGAAAAACGTTTGCATCGACCATAAACACGTTGTTAATCGGGTCTATTGGGTTGGTCCACGCTACGATTCCCTGTCTCACAATCGGACGAACCAGATATTGATTGCCCACAACTCCGGGATATCCCAGCACAATCACGGGTGCTCCCATGAATAAATCATCGTCGGTTGCGAAGGCATCAGGGAAGATCGCCTCGGGATTATGCGCCACAACGGCCATCGGCGGTACGATGGCTGCTAAATCGCTGCCGTCCTTCGGCGAAGCCCATAAATCTTTTCCTGTTGAATCTCTCAGCGTGATCGTTATTCCAAGTTCATCAAATACGGACTTCTCTTCCTGCCAAGCGAACCGTAAATTTAGTTCATTGGGATGCCACTTTTCCCGTGGGTCGGAGAACACATGTTTTGCAGTGACGAGATATCCCGTGCGCTCATCTACCGCAACTAATACACCTGTGCCGATGACACGAAAGAATTTTTTCTTCGTCTGGTTGTCTACCGTGACGACCCCAATTGATACCGTGGAAAATCTCCTGTGATCGACCCACGATTCTGTCGGTTGTGCTGACTGCGTCGGCGCAGGCGGTGGTTGTTGCGCGTTTATAGCTTTAGCCAAAACGAAGAAAAAGATCAGAGATAAGACAATCTTCGAGGTATGTCGATGCACTGGGTTCCCTCCGGGCTGAGATCGGGAAACCGCCTCAGTTACAACAACATAACATAACTGGCTTAGGCGAACAATAGGCGAAGTATAGTTGCAAGAAAGAGAGGACGGGCGGGTGGCCGATAGGTTTTTCTGAATTTGAATTCGTGGCGGGTGGCGCATCCCTAAAAGGCGAAAGACCTTCGAGGGTGGCCTACCCTTTGCGGTTTTCACTTTGCAAAGGGTGGGGCACTCGCACGTTCCAAAACGGAACTAGGCCCCGAATTTCCATTCGAACGTACTACTCACATCATTCGAACGTAGTACCACATAATAACATCTCTTGACAAGCATCACAGCCCGTACTACCATGCCCCGTGAAGCTCGCATCCCATCTTTGCCCTGAGTCCTTCGCGCCAAGGGCCACCACCCATCCGCAACGCCTTGTCCGTATTTCCTTACCTCATTACGTCATTACCTCGCCCTTTATTTACCCTGAGCTCTGTGGACGAAGCGCCGTAACCCCAACAGAATCTTACTCTTTCGCGCGAATCACCCCTAAACCCAATAGAATCCTACTCTTTCATCAGCACCCCCGGGGGTACCCCCGTATCACCCTGGTTACTAATCCCTGTCATTCCAAATCGCTCAGTGCGCCCGCAACTCGCACAAAAAGGACAACCTATGTCTCGTAAACCCGATCACACGGTCGCTCTGCCAGCACCACTCCAAAGACGGCAAACGCTGTCACATGCTCCTCGCCGCAGACAGCCCAACCCTCTGCGCCTTCCACGAACGCGCTACCGCCAAACTAGCCGCCGCTGAAGGACGACGACAGTCCGCCGAAGCCGCCTTTCCTCTGGCGAAGGAGGGCGACTCCGCCGACCTCTCCGCGCTCTTCAGCCAGGACCTCCCAAAACAAAAAACCGCCGCCGACATCCACACCCACCTCTGGAACCTCTCCCTCGCCCTCCAGCAAGGCCGCATCTCCCCGCGCCGTGCCGCCGTCCTCGCCTACATCAACAGCCTCCTGCTTCGCACCCTCCCCGCCATAAGCCAACAGCAAGACTCCGCTCCACAAAAAATCATCATCGATATCCCCGGCGCCATCCGCCACTTCCCCGAAGACGACGAACTCACCGAAAGCTTTCGTAGTGGCGAATCTTCAGATTCGCATTCTTCTGATCCAACGCCACCGACCACCGTTCACCCCACCCCCGACGACAAATCTAAAAGTTGTCATTCTGAGCGCAGCGAAGAACCTGCTTCTCGATCCGTCCCGAATCCCTGCGCCAACCCCGTCCTCTTCACTCCAAACGACCCGCCTCCGTTCGGCCATGGATCATCCGTGCCTCACCGCAGCGTGGTTCTTCGCGGCAGACTCGCCCGCTACCGCCCCAACCATCGCGTCCGCCACCGCGAATTGCGTGCGCGAGCCCGCGAGCGTATATTGGCACGCGGCCAAAAAATTTCCCTGCGGTTTCGCGGATTGCCTTTTCTTGGAGGAACTGTGCTCAGAATGCTGGCGTGTCTAGCGGTTTTATTTTTGCTGGCGGCGATGCCGATGACCGCGCAAGCTCCCGAAGCTTCCGACACCTACGCGCAGATCCGCGCGGAAGAAACTAGCAACTCAAAAATCATGTGGATTATCCACGAAATCGCCGACGTCCACGGCCCGCGCGTAACCGGCACGCCAAATTTGAAAGCCGCCGACGACTGGGCCATCGCCACCATGGCGTCCTGGGGACTCGCCAACACGCACCTCGAACCGTGGACGTTTCAGCCACCCAGCGCAGCCACGCCAGTCCCCGGCTGGGAAAATAAAGAATTGTCAGCCGACGCGGTCACTCCGTTCCACGGCCAGCTGATGGTCGAGCCGTTGGCGTGGACGCCCAGCACCATGGGCATCGTCACCGCGCAAGTCGTGCTGCTCGATCCGCCGGGTTTGGCGCCGACCACTGGCCCGGCTTTTAATTTTTTTGGCAGCGCACCGCCGCCGCCGGAACCGAAGTGGGCCGCGCCACCGATGCCCGCGCCGGCGAAACCCGCCGAGCCCAAGCAGCCCACCCAAGCCGAACTGGATGCTTATTTAAATTCAGTGAAAGAAAAAGTCCACGGTGCGATCGTCTTCGTAGGCAAGCACATCGACGTGCCCGAAGACATGCATCCCGCGCCGATGCGCCGTCCGGAAGAAGAATGGAAGTCGCGCTTCGATCCAAGAAATCCGCGTCCGCCCTTCCCAACTCCGCCCAAGCTTCCCGAAGGCCAGCTAACGCGCCAGGAAGTTTCGCGCCAGGTCGATCAGTTCCTTGTGGACAACGGCGCGCTGGTGCGCGTCAACGACGCCGCGCGCATGCACGGCGTAATCGTCGCGCAGCAAAACGGCACCTATGACTGGACCAGAGCCGTGCCCACGGTGGTCATGCGCAACGAAGACTACGGTCGCATCTCCCGCATCATGGCCGACGGCACCGCCGTAACCCTACGCATCAACATTCAGAATAGGGAATATCCCGAAGGCACCACCGTCTTCAACGCCATCGGAGAAATTCCCGGCACCGACAAAAAAGAGGAAGTCGTTATGCTCGGCGGACATTACGATTCCTGGCACGACGCCACCGGCGCCACGGACAACGGCATCGGCTCCGCGATGATGCTGGAAGCGGTGCGCATTCTCGCCGCATTGCGCGTGCAGCCGCGTCGCACCATTCGCATCGCGCTGTGGAGCGGCGAAGAAGAAGGTTTGCTCGGTTCACTCGCCTACGTGCAGCAGCATTTCGGCAGTTTTGAAAATCAAAAGCCGGAGTACGCCAAATTCGACGCCTACTTCAACATTGATTCGGGCACCGGCAAGCCGCGCGGCGCAGGAGTGTTTGGCCCGCAGCCCGCCGCCGAAATGGTTGACGCCGTAATGAAGCGTTTCGCCGACTGGGGTTTCATGGGCACGCTCGCGTCCGACAGCCGTCGCACCGGCGGCACCGACAGCACTTCTTTCAACAACGCCGGACTCTCCGGCATCGGCCTGGCGCAAGATCCCTTCGACTACGGCTCCTACACGCACCACACCAATCTCGACACCTACGAACGCATTTACGAAGAAGACGTGCGCGAAGGCGCGGTAGAAATCGCCTCCGCCGTCTACGCGCTAGCGATGGCCGATCAGCCCGTCCCGCGTTTCAAAGCCGCGGACATGCCCAAGCCCGTCCCAGAGCCACCTCCCGGCTCGCAAGCCACAAAAATCCGCCACGTCCCCGCAAACTGAACGAAAACATGGCAAGCGAAAAACATTCCCAGATCGGGTCGGAGTCTTCGGAGCCCTGCGGCCGTTCTCGACAGGCCAACGCCCCCTGGGAACGCCAATCTCCAGATTGGCGCTCTCACAACATGCGCACCCCTCGAATTTGCTTGCTATTCCTGGCCTTGTTCGGACTAATTGAATCACCAAGCCTGAAAGCGAACACAGCGAACACAAAGAAGACCGTTACCTACTCAAAGAAAGTTCCATTCGGCTTACAAGAGGTAAAGATCGGCGCAACCTGCATTGTTTTCGGTGGATCGATGACATCGGGTGTGTTTTTTGAGAATCTCCGAAATATTCAATCCCAAGGGCGGACGGAATACAGACTGAAAGGTCAACCTGTCGCCTCCTTCCCTGATTCGCTCACCATTGAAATTGTAGCGATACCTCGAAACTGCGATCGGCATGTAGAGGACGAGCTAGCCTCAGAAAACCAGGAATTGATGGATCATTTGACATTTGGTGTCCAGTGGAAAAAGGGTGTGACTATGACATCGGCCGATCAACCAATTTATGGCGGCTTCAAGCACACTCGCGAACCCCTGCCGTTGTCACCGTATGGCGACACGGCAGACATGTGGAAATTCACGATAACCATTAAATCCACAGGCGTATCACTAGACCAGCACGTAATTGTTTCTGTGTACACAGAAAACGGTAAGGATATAGCGAGGCTCTCGTCAAGCCTGTGACCGAGGGAGACCGTCCCCGCGTTTCCCAAGAATGAGAATATGATTCAAAGATGTCGAGTATCGGCACCGGAGGGCGCCAAGATGCGCGCATTGCAGATAGTTGCCTGGGCGGCGGAGATTGGCTCGTTCGTGCTCGTGATAGTGATCGGCGGCAGTATCACCAAAGACGTTAACGAATCCTTGGGAGAATCCTACAACGGAATATGGAGCGCTCGAGGAAACAAGATTTGGAAGGATCATGAGCGACTGTTCCCCGCCAGCCGGAAAAGGATTTGTCTTGCTGCTGCGTTGCTAAGCTCGTTTGCGTTTCTTATCGCGGGCGCATGCCTTGTGAGGTGACGGATGGAAGTGACCCACCGGATCGTCGCGGCCATTTCGCCTATTTCAGCGTGCCGGTCCTCAGTCGCGATGGTCGCGTTCGAGCCACCTCCATCAAAACCACCTGATAAGGGCTTGCGGTGGCGCATCCATGGAAGCGAACTGCCGGAGTTGTGCAATCAGACTGTCAGAGAATCGGCCGACCGAACCGGTGCAAAGTTACACTGTCCAGCCATCTCATACAAAACAATTGGCTTGGTCGCTGATCGGCGTCCACAACATTGCATCGCCGATTGGTTGGCTGATTGCTCTGGCTATGCCGTGGCGCGCGCGCGCGACTGTTGCCACATGATACGGATTGGGGACCCTAATGACCTTTAGGAAGCTAATTTTCGCTGTGGCGCTGACCGGCTTGCTCGCCTTGGGTGTAGCGGTGGCGCCCGCGTCTGCCGACAGCATTCAGTACACCTTGAAAGACAATACCGGGGACGTGATCACCTTCACGCTGGCGCAATTCCCCACCCTGGTAGCGACTAATGCGGACTGGTTTGCCACAGCGACCCTGGTCACCGTGGACGGCATTTCCTCGATGGAAGACATCACGTTTTACGACAGCGCGTTTCTCGGGGGTTTGTCGATCGCGTCCACTCCGTTCACCGATCAAATTATCGACCAATCCGGGCCGGTGCTGTTCAGCGGGTCTACAACCAGTCCGAAGCTTCTTCCTGAAACAAATGTATCGCTGAGTTGCACCGCTATAGCTCCCGCCCCTGCTTGTAGCGGCAACAAATACACCAACGCCTTCACCCTCAAGGCTGTAGACATCAAGTCCACTCCTGAGCCGAGTTCTCTTGCGCTCATACTGGCTGGGCTTGGGTTGGTAGGTTTGCTGGTCAGCGCAAACCGCCGCTAAGTATCACCGCTTCACTCGCTCCACGGATTGAACGTCTTAATTGCTATCGCGGCGAAATCCGCTTCGTTGCGCGTGATCATCGACATTTGATGTACCGTGGCGGTGGCCGCCAAAAATCCATCCATGGCGCCCAACGGCCTGCCGGCCGCATCTGCGCGCGCCAGCAACTCTCCCCACATTGCGGCTACGGGCTCGTCAATAACCACCACCCGCCCTTCAAATCGCTCGACCAATTCCGTCTCCAGCCACTCTTGCAATTGCGCGCGTTTTCGACCCTTGGGTAAGCGCTCCACTCCATAACGCAGCTCGGCCAGGGTTACAACACTCAGAAATAGGCGATCCTCGTCCGTCGTGGCCAGCCACTCCATCACGCCGAGATTTGGACGTGGCTTCACCCATTCCGAAACCACATTCGTATCCAGCAAAAAATTCACAAATCCATCTCGCGCGGAGAATCTTTGCGCCGTTTCAATTGCAGCGACGACTCGCGCAACGGTGAGTTCGCGAAAAATTCCGCCAGGTTACCCTTGCGTTTGGTTTTGCGTTCCCACTCCTCGGCGGAAACCACCACCGCCGCCGGCGCACCGTGCCGGGTGATCTTCTGTGGCCCTTCCTCTTCCGCGCGCCGGACCACTTCGCTGAATTTCGCCTTCGCTTCTGCCACGGTCCATTTCATCGGTCAGAGTCCTTCTTCCGCTTAATTATAGTCATTGTAGTCATTATAGTCTGAATGGTGTTCACTCGACGAGAGGTTTATTGGGGGGTGGAGTCCGGCTTTCTGGTTGCCTCGTTACTTCACTACGTCATTGCCTCGCGGTAGCGGACGTCCGCGTTATTCCTTGTCCACTTCGTCGAGATCAACTTCCAGCTTGCCTTTCGTGCGTTTGGCCATCAGGTACGAGCGGATGAAGGGATCTAGGTCGCCGTCGAGCACGCGGTCCACGTCGCCGACTTCAAACTTGGTGCGGTGGTCTTTGATCCGGCGGTAGGGCTGCATCACGTACGAGCGGATTTGGCTGCCGAAGGAAATTTCCAGCTTGCTCTCGTCCAGTTTGTCGGTATGCGCCTGGCGCTTTTTGATTTCTTCGTCGTACAGCCGCGAACGCAGCATCTTCATGGCCATCTCGCGGTTTTTGCCCTGGCTCCGCTGCGCCTGGCAACCCACCACAATGTTTGTGGGCAAGTGGGTGATGCGCACCGCGGTTTCCACTTTGTTTACGTTTTGTCCGCCCTTGCCGCCGGCGCGAAACGTATCGATACGCAAATCTTCCGGACGGATATTAATTTCAATACGGTCGTCAATTTCCGGAATGGCGAACACCGAGGCAAAGGAGGTGTGCCGCCGGGCGGCCTGGTCAAATGGAGAAATCCGCACCAGGCGGTGCACGCCCGTTTCTCCCGCCAGCAAGCCGTAGGCATTTTCGCCGGCGAATTGGATGGTGGCGTTTTTGATGCCCGCTTCTTCGCCAGGAGTTTCGTCCAAGACTTCCGCTTTCATATTTTTGCGTTCCGCCCAGCGCAAATACATGCGCAGCAGAATGGACGCCCAGTCTTGGGACTCCGTGCCGCCGGCGCCGGGCTTGATGGTCATAATGGCGTTCAGGTGGTCGGTTTCGCCGGACAGCAGCGTCTTGGTTTCCAGTTCGCCGATATACGTTTCCGCGTTGTCGATCTCGCGAGACAAGTCTTTCAAAAGTTCGTTGCGCTGCTCGGCGTTGGTCTCTTCCTTCGCGAGATTAATGTAGGTATCGATGTCGTCGGAAAGCGAGGTCAGCTTTTCGTCCGCGGCGATCTGTTCTTCGGCGCGTTTGCGGTCGCGCAAGACGGCCTGCGCTTCGTCCTGGTTGCTCCAGAAATTCGGGTCGGCGGCGCGCGCTTCGAGGGCTTTCAGGCGCTCGCGATATTGCGGCGCGTCAAAGATAACTCCGAACCATGGCGATGCGGGGTTTCAGTCCTTCGTGGCGATACTGCAAATCTTCAAGAATCATTTTATGAACGCTCGCTTGTTGGTTTGTTTTATTTGTTACTCGCGATAATTAACCCATGCGATTCGGGCGACGCTGTTCTCGAACCGTAGAAACAAAAGATGCGAATCTAAAGATTCGCCACTACAGAGGCATTACATCCGCTCAAGCTGTGGCTAGCGGCGGATCCAGCACCGTCACGGGAACATCCTCCACGGGTATCGCGATACTCTCTCCGGCACCGTCTGGCCCCACAAACGTCCAAACAAAAAGCATAGCGGAAATCAGTACGCAGAGCCAAGCGAACCAATCGCCAAAACGCGTGTATATCGTTTGGTCGGTGCGAAAATCGTACGGCAAATTCGCGGCGGCGCGTACATCGGGAGGCAAGGGACGATAGATGCGGCCATACGGATCAATAGAGACTGTGAACCCGTTATTTGTGGAACGGATGATCCAGCGGCGATTCTCGGCTGCGCGCACGCGCACCATACGCAAATGCTGCTCCGCCGCAGCGGAACGGCCGAACCAGCCATCGTTAGAAATATTAATGAGGAGTTGCGCGCCATGCTTGGCAAAGTGGCGAATCTCGCCGGGGAAGATGGCCTCATAGCAAATGAACGTGCCAAAAGAATATTCGTTCGGCAGCTTGCCCACCGCGTATTCCTTGCCCTTGGCGAAACCGCCGATCTCACTCGACACGTTGGCCACCACGCGCTGCAGCAGCGGAAACGGCTCGTACTCGCCGAACGGCACGAGATGAATTTTGTCGTAGGTGTACACGCGCTGGCCCTGCGGATCGATCAGCACGGCGCTGTTGTAGGGAATCTGATGGCCGCTCAGTTTGCCGCTTGTCGCCGGCAGTTTGCGCCACTCCACCACGCCGGCCAGAAACGGATAACCGAAGCGAATGGCCATCGACGAAGCCAGCGTGGCGAACTGCGGGTCTTCTTCCGAAAATGGTGCGGGAGCTTCCGGCCACACCAGCAAATCGGGTTTGCTGACGCCGTCGCTCTTGAGACTCAAGCGTTCCACATCGCGCATTTCGGCGGCGTGTTGCTGAAACCAATCGGATTCGTAGGATGGAGACTCAGGAAAATTCAGCTGCACGGCGCGCGCCACGTGATTCGCAGAGGCGGCCGGAACGAGCCGCGGGGCAATCGCGTACAGAATCAGCAGCGAGACGCTCGCGCCGGCAAATATGGCCACGCGATTTCTGGCGCGCGGCGCGGCGGCGCCATCCGTCCACGCCAGCAATCCGTTGAAACAAACCATCAGGAAAGAGAGTCCGTAAACGCCGGTGATGCTGGTGAGTTGCAAAAGTCCAAGATTAGCTCCGGCAGAATATCCCAGCAGGTTCCACGGAAAACCGATGTCCGGCGTGCGGCCGTGCAAAAATTCCGCGGCCACCCAAATGAATGGCGCGCCCATGCACGCCACCTCGATGCTGCGCTGCGCCAGGCGGTTCACGAGCCAGGCAAACGCACCACACGCGAATCCCCACAGCGACGCGACCATCAGCAGCAAGCCCCAACTTGCGACGCGCGGAACATCGCCGTGCACGGAAAGGACCGCGGCGATCCACGCCTCCGAGCAAACGGAAAAAATCACACCATGCAGAAATCCGCAGGCAAACGCCACGCGCGGCCGCGCGCCAAACAAGACGACCATTAAAATGCCAACACAAATCCAGGCGTAAATCGCCAAATAAAAGCCCATGAAAGAAAGCGACAGCGCCGCCCCAGAAACCGCAGCAATGACCAGGCGCAACGCGGCGGGCGTTTCAGAGTTGGGATGTGGACGGAGGAAAGAGAGCCAGCGGCCAGCGGACATCAATGTTTCACAATGGCTTTGAAGCCCGCGGCATCCAAGCCTTTTTTGGCGGCGTCGACAGATTTTTGGTCGGGGTACGGACCAACCTGCACGCGAAAAAATTTATCATCTTGCGCGGACACCACAAACGCGGGGAATTTTTGTTTTTGCAACCGGGTGGCTAAATCAAACGCGTCGTTCTGGTTTTTCAAGGCAGCCACTTGCAGCGTGACCGAACCGCTGGGAATCATTGGAGCGGCGACCGGCTTGTTTCGCGGAGCTGTCGCGACAGGTGCAGAGGTATTTTTCACTACGGCTGGCGGGTTTCTTTGCGGAGCTGGATCGTTCGCTGGTTGCAGGCGATCATTCTGATTTTTCGTGCCGTCGAATTCGTGAGTATCCCAGCTGGGATTGCTGGGCTTCGCATCGCTAGGCGGAGTCTGGGGCGGCGGTGGCGCGGCAGCGTTGGGATGTTTTCCCGGCAAAGGCTTGGGCACGGTGAACTGATCCAAACCACCAATCTTGGGCAGGCGATCGGCTAAGACATTGCCGTCATACTGATTGCGGCCCATGACAAATCCGAGAGTGAAAAACAGGCCGGAGAATAAAAGAATAATCACGAACAGAATGATTACGTGCCGGCCTTCCAGCACGCGGTCCCCTACTCCTCCGGATTTTCGGCGTACCGCCATCTTTATTTCTGCGCCCCCCCGAGCGATCTAGTCCACTGATTAATAATATCGATGGGTAGCGGAAACACAATCGTTGTGTTCTTCTCGACACCTATCTCGGTCAGGGTCTGGAGGTAGCGTAGCTGGATGGCGGTGGGCTGAGTTTCGAGAACTTTGGCGGCGTCGGCTAATTTTTGCGAGGCTTCGTACTCGCCGTCGGCGTGAATCACTTTGGCGCGGCGTTCGCGTTCGGCTTCCGCCTGGCGGGCGATGGCGCGCTGCATCTGTTCGGGGATGTCCACTTGCTTGACTTCCACTTTGCTGACTTTGACGCCCCACGGCTCGGTGTCTTGATCGAGAATGACCTGCAGCTTGGCGTTTACGCGGTCGCGTTGCGAGAGAATTTCGTCCAATTCAAATTGTCCGACCACGCTGCGGATGGTGGTCTGCGCCAACTGCGAGACGGCGTACTGATAATTCTGCACTTGCGAGAGCGCCATGTTGGCATCGACGACGCGGAAATAACATACGGCGTTTACTTTAACGGAGACGTTGTCGCGGGTGATGATGTCTTGCGGGGGGACGTCAAGCGTTTCGATGCGGAGCGGGATGCGGTAGAGCGTTTCGATGGGCCAGAAGACGAGATTTAGGCCTGCACCTTTGGCGACGGGCAACAGACGGCCGAGGCGGAGAACTACGCCGCGTTCCCATTCTTTGATAATGTAGAGAGAATTCCAGAACCAGATTAAGAAGATTCCGATGATGATTACTACGCCTACGAATCCGATTTCCATTTTGTGCCTCCGATGCGGGTGCGTGTAGCGAGAAACCTAAGAGCGGCAATGAGGCCGGACCTAAAATCCGGCACCTACATAAAATCCATACTTTACGACGCGTTTACAGGTTCTACGTAAAGTTGCAGGCCTTCGATGCGTAAGACTCGTACTGTGCTTCCGGGCGGTACTGGTTGCTGGCTGATGGCGCGCCACAATTCGCCATGGATGCGGATTATGCCTTCCGCGTTCGCGGGCAATGCTTCTACTACTATGCCTTGTTCGCCTAACAATTCTTCTTTGCCGGTGGCTGATTTCCATTTGCGAGAACGTAGCACCAAGCGCATTAAAAAGACGGCGATAAGCGCGAAGGGCAGAGTCACGGCCAGCGAAACGAAGAAGCTGACGCCGAAACCCGTCAAGGGGGAGCGTATCAAAAACATGGCGCCCAGCAACATGGAAACAATCCCTCCAGCGGCGAGGACGCCGTGGCTGGTGAACTTTGCTTCCATGATGAAGAAGGCCAGCGCTAAAAGAATCAGGAAGACACCGGCTAGATTTACCGGGAGGAAGTGCATGGCATAGAGCGCGAGGATCAGGCAGATGCCGCCGATGACTCCGGGGGCGATTACGCCCGGATGCGTAAACTCCGTGTAAAGACCGAGAACGCCGATGATCAGGAGCACGAAGAAAATATCCGGGTCGACGAGGCGGGACAAGAATTTTTCGCGCGAAGAAAGTTCGAAAGAAGTTTGCACCGGATTGTGCAGAGCCAGCGTGACTTTGCTGCCGTCAAAGCGCGTGATGGTGCGGCCATCTAGTTGATGCAAGAGATCATCGACGGAATTGGCGATGAGATCGATCATTTTGGCGTCGAGGGCTTCTTTGTCGGTGAAGGCTTTGGCGTCGGTGATGGCAGTTTCCGCGAGCGTGGGATTGCGGCCGCGCTTTTCCGTGAAGCTGCGCAAAAAGGCCATGGCGTCCTGATTTATTTTTTTGCGAAAAACTTCGTCGAGCTGCGTGGGGATGCCGCCGATGACCATGATGGGCGAAGCCGCGCCGGTGTGGGTGCCCGGAGTCATCGCGGCGATATCCGCGGACAGCAGAATATAAAATCCCGCGGAGGCACCGCGCGCGCCGTTGGGCGTGACATAAACGGCGACCGGAACGGGCGAAGCGAGAATGTGTTGGACGATGTCCTTCATGGAGTCGCTTAGGCCGCCGGGAGTGTCCATGGTGATGACTACTAGAGCGGCGTGGCGTTGGGCGGCGTCGGCCAGGCCTTCGTTCAGATAGGTGGCGAGGATGGGTTCGACGTCGCCATCGATGTGGAGGACGGAGACTAATGGGGCGGGGGCGTGTTCATCGGCCGCGGAGAGGGAAATTGGGAGCGACGCGCTGGCGAGCATGGCCACGATAAACAAACCAAACAGTAAGGCGCGAATTTTAATGCAGCGCATTTGTGACCTCGCTTCCGCAACTTTCCGGAACCCAGTGCAAGAGGGAACGTGCTTGCAATTTGACGCCCGGACAAACTGGGGCGCAGCATGCTGCGCCCCTACAAAACCCTGTTGTGGTCATGGGGTGGCTCCGGACTTGGGGCCCTGCAGGTGGTCGAGCAATTCTTTAGCTTCGGTGTAGTTCGGAGCTAGTTTTAAGGCATGTTGCAATTCCGCGCTGGCTAGATCTGGTTTTTTCTGCTCGAGGTAAATCCGCGCGAGGGTGAGACGCGTAACGGGCGAATCGCGCGCCTGCAATGCGGCCTGCAACTGCGCGACAGCTTCGTCCAATTTTCCTTGCCTGCGGGCGATGTCGGCGAGGCCGCGATGGGCTGCGGGGCTGGTGCCATTGAGGGCCAAGGCGGCGTGAAACTCGCGCTCCGCCGCGTCGGGGTGACCTGCGGCCATCTCTTGCCGGGCCTGCTGGATATGGGCCTCGGCGGAGTTAACCATCGGACCTGAAGGGTTGACGGAGGCGATTTCCGCCATCTTGATTTCCTGGCGCAGTTCGGTGGCGTCGAGTTCGGTTTTTACGCGCGCCATATGCGTTAGCGCGTCGGCCTTGGCATCCAGGTGGACGGCCGGCAGGCCGTTGGGGCCGAATGCTTCCGTGGCGGAGATGCGCTCCTGGTCGGCTTCCTGCTTGCGTGCGGCTTTCTCCAGGGAAAAAATCAGCAGCGCGCGATCTTCGGCATTGTCCGGCTCGCGCTCGGAGGCTTCGCGAAAATAGCCTGCGGCGTTGCCGGGATCGTTGGCCTCTAGGGCGAGCAGTCCCAGATTGAAAGGGTAATCATCTTCGTCGGGATCGAGATCGGCGGCGCGTTGCAAATCGGTTTGCGCTCCGGAGGCGTCGCCGAGGCGGGCCTTGGCCAGCGCCAGATTGTTGAGAATTTCGGGAAGGTCGCCGCCGGACACTGCGCTGGCGACGTGGGCGTCGCCGGAACCGCTCTCGCGCAAGGCCTCGCGCAAAGAGGTGAAGACCTCTTGGGCGCGATCCGGCTGACTCAAAAGCAAATGACAGACGCCGGTGGCGAAGACGGCTTCCGCGTAGCGATCGTGGGTCTTGGGGATGCGCGCGTACCAGGTCATCGCGGCGTTGCAATCGCGGTGCGAGAAATAGACTTCGCCGAGCCAAAAATCAGGCTCCGGCCAATCGGGTTCGAGTTTTGCGGCTTCGCGAAGTTCGCGGAGGCGCACGTCGTCGTCGGCGGCGAGCAAACCGCGGACGTAGTGTTCGAAGGCGTCGAGGCGCAGCGGGCGCTGCTTTTTGGCGAACTCGTTGAGGCTCCACGGATAGGCGTGTTCGCTGGAGGTGAGGGTGCGCCAGGCGAGGCGCGTTTGCAGATCCATCAGGGTGTCCAAGGGGCCGGACTCGCGCGCTACCGGGAGCAGAGCGGGAGGATTGACGCGCAAGATGCGCGATTCGACGGTGAGCGTGGTGCCGTCAGAAATAAAATTTCCGAAGACTACGAAGTCGACGTCGAGATCTTCGGCGATGCGCAGCATGGTGGCGCGGCTCAATTTTGCGCCGGGAGGGAGTCCGTAGCGATCGAGTTCATTGATGCGGCCCTGGTGGGAATAGACTTCTTCGCCAGCGGCGGAGAGGCGGAGGATCGTTAGTTCTTCGAGGCCTTCGCCGAGCCAATCGAGGTGCGACGAGGCGCCGGCGTTTTCAAAGGGGAAGACCAGGAAGATTCCGGCGTGATTCGTTACCGCCGCGCGCGGGGTGGTGATGATGCGCTGGGCGGCGGAGGCGGTTTGCAGGAGGGCGCAGAGGAACAGCGCCGTAAGAAAGCGGTGTAGCGACGGGTGAAAACCCTGATTCGGGAACGTACGGGGCGCGAGGCTGCGGGGTGCTTGGTGGCCTGCCATTTCACTTTATTGTAACAGACCGGTTGCGGGGTGAGGGGCGCAGGAACGGATTTCCGATCATGCATCTTATAGGGCGTTGGTATCAGATTGACTTCGTGGTATTAACACACCTATGCAACTAATTGAAATTGCTTGGCCTGATGTCACGACTTTGATGTGGGACGGTGACGAGGTCCTCGACATAACCAGCGGTCAACGTGGGAACCTCTCTGGTGTAGTTACGCCACGGCTCATAAGCATGACGTTTCGCTTCGACCGTGCGATTGGTCTCCGGAGCCGCGGCGATCACTGGGCTATTGCATACACAAATCGGGGCACAAAGGCTCTTCTAATGAAGAACGGACGGTTACACCGAGAACTGAATCGCAGTTATTACTGCTCAGAAGATTTCGATTATCCGATAATCATCGGAGAGTCTGCGGGGCGTGTCGTGATATTCCATTGCCCGAAAGAGTTCGATGTTCTTGAGATAGAAGACGCAGAAACGGGAACAATTTCGGACTCAATAAAGTCTAAGGACATGGAATTTCATTCTCGACTCGAGCTTTCAGCTGACGGTCACTTTTTGATTGACGCTGGATGGTTTTGGCATCCATGGTGCGGGGCTGCAGTTTTCGAAATAGGGGAGGCAGACAGCGGGAGTCTCAGATTCAATAAAGACATCACTTTTCCCACAGCTTTCTCGTCTAAGAATGAAATCGACAGCGTCGCCTTTCTCGGGAACGAGCGTTTGCTTGTGGCTTCTGTTTCGGACTATCTCGGGGAAGAACCGGAACCCGGGAATCTCTGCCCAAAGCAACTCGGCATCTGGTCTTTGGCCGAACGCAGATGGGAATCGAAAGTTGATCTCAGCGAGCCGGTGGGAATGTTGTTGCCATGGAAGGAATGGGTCGTGAGCTTTTACGACCACCCGAAATTAATCGAGCTTGCAACCGGAAAAATTGTCCATCAATGGGACAAAATTTATTGCGGCAAACAACTGGGACCGATTGAATTGGGTGAGCCTGCCCCGCCTCCGATGGCCTTGGACCGATTGCAAGGCCGTTTCGCTGTAGCTAGTTCCACGACCGTAACGGTGATCTCGCTCTAGACCGTGCGAGACTCCCTCCCCGTAAAATCATCGTCAGTGTTGGGCCACTGGGTCGGAGGGCTTGGGGGCCAGGGCGTCCTGGACTTCGGGAAGCTTTAGATAGACGGCGAAGACGGGATCGGACTTGGCGGCGGCTAGCGCGGTGAAGCCTTCGTCTTTGGCTTTGCGGAGATAAATTATGCAGCGCTCGAGGTTTCCGGCTTCGGCGAAAGATTTTGCGAGCAGGAAATAGAAGCGGCCGCGATCACCGACCGAACGGTCCTGAAGGACGGAGCCGGCGCGCGAGCCGTGCTGTTCGAAGAATTGGGGATCGAGCGCGAGAGCCTGGCGGAAGGACGCGATGGACTCTTCGTATTTCTTATCCGCAAAGTAGGCGTAGGCCAGATTACTGTAGAGCACCGGCATGTCCTGACGGAGACGGATGGCCTTCTGATAGGCGCGAATGGCTTTGCCGTAACGCTTGCGCTGATACCAAACCGTGCCGATGTTATTTTCCGCGTCGGCGTAAGTGGGATCGACTTTGACGGCGCGTTCGTAGCACTTGATAGCCATGGTGAGCGCGGTCTGCTGGTGCAGCGAGATGCCAAGCTTGTTGAGGTACACGGCGCTGTGCGGATCGGCGTCAGACAGGCGCTTGAAGATCATGGAGGCTTCGCGATATTCCTTGCGGATCATGTACAGATCGGCCATCTGCTCGTCGGTGAGCGTTGGGCGCACAACGATGACGGCGGGATCAGGTGCGGAAGGAACCTGCGATTGCGATTGCGGCAGACTCAGACGCGGAATGGAAGCAACCGAGGAAGATGCGACGCTCGCGACGTCGCTCGGGACCGCGTCAGGCACCCCGGCGGTCTCCGTGAATGTTTGTGCGGATGATGAGACGGTGAAACTGAAGAGAAGCAAACCCGCGAGAAACGCCACTAAATTCCGGTTCATGGCGAACCTCCTTTTTACTCCGGAGGCGGTTTGTCCTTCTCCGGATCCTTCTTCTTGCCCCCGAAGATACCAAAAATCTTCGCTAAAGGGCTCTTTTTCTTTTCGGCGGGCGTGGCGGTTGGGACACCGGATTGGGTGGCCGCCGGCCCCCCCACGTCGCTAGAAGTGATGGGGGTCCCGTCGGCGGTGGTCTGCGGGGCCTTGGGCTGGCCACCACCGAAAATATGCGATAGCCAGTTGCCGTTCGTGCTGGCGGTATTGTGGCCGCCGTGCAGGTCGCAAAACTCCGTGGGCGCGGAACCTGCTACGTAGACCTCCTGGCGCGTGGTGGGGCAGCTGGGGGTGGCGAGCTGCAGCGATTCGGGGTCGATCAGGACGGATTGCACGCCTTCGGGCATGCTGAAATCTTTGACGTCTTTGTAGGCTGGGAGGGCGGTGGCGCGGAGCATGAAATCGGCCCAGATCGGAGCGTCAGCGGCCCCGCCGGTCAGGCCGAGGTCGCGATTGTCGTCGAAGCCGACCCAGATAACGCAGACGAGGTTGGAGGTGAATCCGGCGAACCAGCCGTCGCGCGAGGTGCCGGTTTTGCCTGCGGCGGGAAGCGTGAAGCCGCGAGCGCGAACGGCGGCGCCAGTGCCGTGGCTGAGAACGTCCTGAAGGACGCTGTCGACGAGGAAGGCTACGCGGGCATCGAGGACACCGCGGGTTTGCGGAGTGTACTGCTCGAGGGTGGTGCCGTCCGAACTGGTGACGCGATGGAGAAATTCCGGCTCGGCGCGCGTGCCCATGGTGGCAAAAGCGGTGTAGCCGGCGGCGACGTCGACGGGGGTCATTTCGTAAGCTCCCAAGGCGACCGCGGGAGTAGGCTGAATGTTGGCGCCCAAACCCATTTGACGGGCGATTTGCACCACGCGGCCGTAGCCGATCAGTTCGGCAACTTTTACCGTGGCGACGTTGAGGGAATTCGTAAGGGCGTCGCGAACGGTGACGTGGCCCATGAATTTTTCGCCGTAGTTGTTGGGCGTGTATTCTTTGCCGTCAAACTGGAAGGTGGTGGGCTCGTCGTCAATGGTGGTGGCGGGGGTGATCACTGGCTGCACATTGCTTATGGCGTTGGAGAACGCCGCGGCGTAGACGAAAGGTTTGAAGACAGAGCCTGGCTGACGGTGCGCGAGTGCGTGATTGAGCTGGCTCTGTCCGTAGTCGCGGCCGCCGATGACGGCTTTGATTTCGCCGGTGCGCGGATCGAGGGCGACCAAGGCTACTTGAGCTTGCGGGATTGGCTCGTTAGTGCCCTTCTTGGCTTGCTCTTTTTTCCACTTGTCGTATTTCTTGGCGAGCACTTTGTCGACGTTGATCATGCCGGCCTCGACGGCGGCGCCGGCGGCGCGCTGCAGTTCCGGGTCGAGGGTGGTGTAGACGCGAAAATTTTCCGTGGTGAGTTCGCTTTCGGAATATTTGTCGAGGAGGTGATCTTTCACCATGTCCACAAAGTACGGGGCTTCGCTGCCGGAGACGGAGGCATGCACCAGACGCAAGGGCACGCGCTTGGCGTCCTGGACGTCGGCTTCGGTGATGTAATTGTTTTCGAGCATCTGAGTCATGACGCGGTCGCGGGCCTGGGCGCCGCGTTCGGGGTGGCGGTCCGCTGAGGAATAATAATTTGGCGCGCGGATAATGCCCGCGAGATAGGCGCATTCGCCCAGCGAAAGCTGGCGCATATCCTTGCCGAAATAAGCGACACTGGCTTCGGAAAAGCCGCGCAGGCCAAAGCTGCCGCGATTGCCAAGATAAACTTCGTTGGCGTAAAGCTCGAAGATTTGCTGCTTGTTGAAGCGCTGCTCGAGTTCAAAAGCCACCATGGCTTCGGCGAGCTTGCGGCGCCAGGTGCGTTCGTTGGAGAAAAAGAAAGTACGCGCCACCTGCATAGTGATAGTGCTGGCGCCTTGATAGTGCTGGCTGCTGTGGCGAATGTCCGCCCAAGCGGCGCCGAAGATGCGGATAAAATCAAAGCTGCCATGCTCAAAGAAGCGCTTGTCTTCGGCAGAAAGAATGGCGTGGACCAGCGTGGGAGGCAGATCGTCGTAGCGCACGGGACGGCGCTTTTCGCGCGCGCTGTCAAAAAGATTGGTGATCAGTTCCGGCTCAATCTGCGCTGAAGCGAGCTCCGCGCCGCCGCCCAAGGGACGGATGGAGCGAATGGATTTCCCGCCAAACTGCACGGCCAAGGCGTTGTTGCCGCCGAAATAGGAAAGTTTGGAAGGGCGAATATCGACGGTGTTTCCCTGCACGGTGAACTGGCCGAGGGCGTTGTCGTCCTGTTCGGGGCGATAGCCGACGCGCGTCAGGTAGGTCGTGAGGGATTCGGCGGTTTCGGTTTGGCCTTCGGCGATCGATTCCGGCGCGGAAAAGATCTGCGTGGTGTTTTGTAGAACGTGGCCGGAGAGGCGCGCGGTAATGGCGCGCGAATATTTCACGTAGTAGTACGTGAAAAGGCCGGCCGCGGTGAGCACCATGGCCAGAACGACCGCCAGCAGGGTTAGGCCAACGATGGAGGTGAAAAAACCTTTTTGCAGACGAATGCGCAAACGGCGGCTCCCTCAGAGTACATTGCTATTCTCTCGCAACAGTTTCCAGTTACAAATGTCGAGCCAACTAAGGTTGCTGTGAAAAAGATTGGCACGATCCAAAATCCGCCAACAAGGTCTCGCCAACATGTTCTCGTCGAAAAGGGCGCATGCAAATAAAGGCGCATTCAATAGGATGCAGAAAGAGGGTATCGCGTGTGCTCGGGCGGGCAACCGACGCGCGCGCCGCTGCCGCTAGAAAACAGATTTGTTCTCGCTGCTCGGCGAAAAATGCATTTCCGTCTGGTAGACGAGCAGGTCCACGGGAACGCGATAGTCGACACTTATGGTGACGAGGCTGTTCGAACTGGTCACCTTGACATCTTCTTTGGTGGCGGGGATGTCCAGGTCTTGAATCACTTTGAAGATGGCCTCGCGAACTTGCTCTTCGTTTTGGCGATTGACCACCGAATAGCGCGCCACTTCTTGCATCTTGTCCGCCAACTGATATTCCGCAACGTAGGCGGGAACGGTCTTGAATCCCACGAAAATGAAGGAAACGAAAACGATCAGAAACAAGATGACTTTAAACTTGCCTTCGCCGCGCTCGTTGCGCGGGATGGCCCTGCGGGCGGGCGCTTGACGGAGCGGCAACGCCTCTAGAGCCGGACGCGATGGTTGTTGGCCCGCTGGGCGAGCGCATCGTTGTTCAAGTGACCCGTCAAGACGCAAGGGCGTTCTCCAAATCGTGTAAAAGCAAAGAGATGTTAGTCAATTTACGTTAGCATCCGGGCGGAAAACTGTCGATAAGCATGCGCAAGGCGTGTGGCGTTAATGCAACCTTGTAAAGTGCAGAAAAACGGCCAGTCGCCACGGAAACGGCTAGTAGGCGCGCGCGAAGACGGCGTGCGCGGGTGCAGGTTTGCCGCAGGCGATGCAGTCGCCTGACTGGCCCTCTTGTTCGAGCGGGATGCAGCGCATGGTGGCGCGGGTTTCTTCTTTGATTTTGGCTTCGCAGTCGGCGCTGCCGCACCAAGAGGCCAGGGCGAAACCGCTTTCTACGGCGCGCTTTAGTTCCTCGATATTTTTGGTGTCGTGAGTGTTGCTCTTGCGGAAGCCGAGGGCCTTGTCGTGCAAGGCCTGCTGGACTTCGCCGAGCAACTTTTCGATGGTCGAAGGCAGATCGGTTAGCGGCGCGCTGACCTTCCCTTCTCTTCCGGGCTTGTCGCGGCGCGCCAAAACCGCGGCTTGTTTGGCTACATCCTTGGGACCGAGTTCGACGCGCACGGGAACGCCGCGCATCTCCCAATCGTTGAATTTCCAGCCGGCGCTTTGGCCTTCGCGTTCATCGAGTTTCACGCGGATGCCGGCTTTCACGAGTTCGGCGTTCAGCTTGCGCGCGGCTTCCAGCACGCTGGATTTTTCTTCGTCCGTTTTATAAATCGGCACGATTACGACTTGGATGGGCGCCAGCTTGGGCGGCATGATCAAGCCTTGATCGTCGCCGTGGACCATGATGATGGCGCCGATGAAGCGCGTCGACAGTCCCCAGGAAGTGGTCCAGCAGTGCTGCAGCTGGCCGTTTTGATCGAGGTAACGCACTTCGAAGGCCTGCGCAAAGTTTTGTCCCAGGAAGTGGGAGGTGCCGGCTTGCAGAGCTTTGCCGTCGCCCATCATGGCTTCGATGGAAAAGGTGGTGTCTGCGCCGGCAAATTTCTCGGCGTCAGATTTCTTGCCCGGAATTACGGGGATGGCCGCATCGTTGACCGCGAAATCGGTGTAGATGTCCAGCATCTGGCGGGTTTCAAACTCGGCTTCTTCGCGCGTGGCGTGGGCGGTATGGCCTTCCTGCCAATAAAATTCCAGCGTGCGCAGAAATAACTTGGTGCGCAATTCCCAACGTACCACGCTATTCCACTGATTCATCAGCACCGGCAAATCGCGGTAGGACTGAATCCATTTCGACCACATGTGGCCGATGATGGTTTCGGACGTGGGACGAATCACCAGCGGCTCGGCTAATTCTTCGCCGCCGCCAACGGTGACTACCGCGAGCTCGGGCGAAAATCCCTCGACGTGATGTTTTTCTTTGTCGATGAAGCTGCGTGGAATCAGCATGGGGAACGCCACGTTCTGATGCCCGGTGGCTTTAAAACGTCGATCCAGCGCCGCGGTGATGTTTTCCCAAAGCGCCCAACCGTAGGGCCGCACCACCATGCAGCCGCGCACCGGCGCATAGTCCGCCAATTGCGCCTTCAGCACCAGTTGGTTGTACCACTCGCTAAAATCCTCAGCCCGCGTCGGAAGCTTCTCTTCAGCCATGCCGCAATTGCCTCGTTCCCCTGCGCAGAAAATTGTCGTTGCGCGAACGCAAAAGCGTAACGGAGGCGGGAAGCCAAGTCAATTATGTCGTGTTATGGCGCGGGAGCTACTGTGTCACAGAGCTTTACCCTTGGCCGTTTGTGTGGGCAGCAGAAACGTCTTGGGGTACGGACCACGCCCGCAAATCTTGAATGAACCGAAGTCCTTGTACCAATCGCCTTCCGGAACTTCCGGCTGCGTCGCGATCCATAGGCGAAGTTGGTTGAGGTCGGCGATGCTGATGGCCCGCTCGCGCATGCGGTCGACGAGATGGAGACGCACGTTCGCCGGCAGCTCGTCCCAGCCAGCGATCCTGGGCATTAGCCGCCAAAAACCATTCGGCCGAGTTCATCGCCCAGGCGCTTGGCTTCCTGTGGGTCGCTAGCAGCGCGGAAGCGCTCGGCGAGTTCGAGGAATTCCTGCTGTTTGCGCTTCTCGGCCTCGATGCCGTTCTCAATGAGTTCCACCAGCATGCGATTGGAACTAAGCCTGCGAGTTTTAGCCAAGCTCCGGACCTTCGCCGCCGTAGTTGCCGGAAGGCTGACGCTTTGCCGTACAATCTTACTTGGGGCGCTCATGACATCATTATGCACCATAATGGTGCGATGGTACAAATGCCGGGAAATACGCCAAGCACCACGTGGCAATCAGAGGACGGCTGATCGGTGTGAGCATTCGCGGTCAGAATTCTGTCGCTCGCTGGTTTGAATCAACGGTTTCACTCACAAACCTGCCTTCAAATCGTCCATGTTTTTTAGGAACCCCTCGCAAGAATACGTGAGCTGTTGAGCGGCTCTGCATGCCTTCCCCCAGGCCTCCATGGTGTTGTTCACATCATTGCAACTCTTGATCACGCCATCCAGTATGTTTGAGGTGACCGAGGGAAAGTATAGCGATTCGCCCGGATTGTGATAACAATATTCCATATCTTTGCGAACCTCTTCTGGATTTTGCTGGAGTCGCCCGGTGGCTTCTGCAGCGATTCTCGCTGTCGAAGGCCACGACATATCCTTTCGCAGATAGCGAGGTATCACGAGCGTTGTAGACGTCGGCTGAGTGACGCCGAAGTACTTTAAGGCCAATTCATTGAATTCCTCTTCTGAACGACATCTGATATTGGGTCGGCCCGTTGGTTGAATGCTACAGCTTTCCTTATCTTCAGTCTGATCGAACTCACCGTATGTCGGACCGCCATCGCCTTCAAAGGAGGCGTCGTAAATAAGATATATGCGACCTGTGTTCCAAGAACCCGGCGTGCTTGGCTTGAAGTTCTTACCTGCTCCGTAGTCTGCAACCATCTCCACATAGCATCTGCTTGCCTCGGCATCGTAGTGGTTCGTATAACCGCTCTCTAAAGGAAAAGTCACGTCCTTGCTGAAGTCTTCGTGTTTGTAACCAGCGAACTTTTCCGCCTGTTTATTGCATGTCTGCTGCGATGCCGGGGCTTCGTGAGTCTTCGACGCTGTGGACGGTGCTTCTTCCGGCTCGTTAGGCAGGTGCTGGAGCTTGGAAGACTCATTCAGGAGCAAGCGTTTCGCATCGTTCACGGGTATCGCGAAATTCAAATTCTCCCCGCCCTCGAAATACATAGAAGTGATTCCCACGACCTCTCCCTGCATGTTAAACAGCGGGCCGCCGCTGCTGCCATGCGAGATGGGCGCGGTGATCTGTAGGAACTTGCCACCTTCCTTCTCAGCAGTACGCACTCCACTCAAAATCCCGTTTGAGACCGTCAGTTCCAACCCGAGCGGATTGCCGATTGCAACGACATCTTCCCCTACTTGAACACGGTCGGAGTTGCCAAGCGTGAGCGTTCGAAAGGTCTTACCGTGGATTTTGATGATCGCAAGATCGCGAACTTTATCCGCTGCCAGCACGCCATCAACGGTCAACGCAGTTCCGTCAGAGAGCTTAACGACAGCGACGTTGCCTTCCTGGATGACGTGGTAATTCGTCACGATCACGCCGTCCGTCCGCACAAGAAAACCTGTACCGGTTGCTATCGGTTTATCCCCGTTCGCCATGACGATTGTTACGATTGCCCCAGTCGCGGCTTTGGCTATGGATGGGATATCTTTTCGAGGCGACTGGGCCGAGGAAGATTTGAACGTATCTTCAACGTGCGGTCTTCCGTTTTGTGAACCATTCCCATACCCTTGCGCGTGCGCCACCGTTCCAAGCATCATCACTAACGCTGTCACTAGAATCGTTTTCATACGTGCTCCGTCATCATTGTGATTCAGTGCTTCTCTGCGCTCTGGGCTCCGTGCGTCCCGTTGTTCGCGAAACGGATTCGAAAGGTCATGCCTTTGAATGAACCGGACGATGGGATTCGCTAGCTCAGTGTGCGTGCGGTAAGACTCGTAAGCACCTTGTCTAGATTATTTTGGAAGGTTATGTACGGCGATGGTACTACCAGGTCGAATGTTCCTTACCAGCTACTGGACGGTTGAACAGTTCGGGTCTCCCTGGAGAGCCAAGGGTACTATTTCCGTGCCCGAGTGTTTGTCTGAAAATCAGCCATGCGCGGCGGAATGCTGACTTCCCTGGTAGCCTTGGCCGTAATCTGTTTCGGCGTCAGGTACGCCGTTGGCCGCGAACGGCTTCGCGATCCAGAGTATTTGCACGCTTTATATCAGGACACGAACAAGGAGTTCTTTGCCGGGCAGTTGCCGGATGTAAAAGTGAAATCCCACGACCTGTCGGACGAAAAATTGATGGGCGTAACCTACCAGGAGGACGAGGACAAACTCGTTATCGTTCTGGACCCCAAGTGGAGCACGTCGGACGATGAAGCGCTGGGAACGATGAGGCATGAGTCCTGCCACGTCGCCACCTGGCAACAGGAACCTGACCCGCATGGTCCACTCTTCCAAGAGTGCATGAAGAGATTTGAGAGAGAAAGGTAGGCGCACACCGGGCCTTAGTCCCGCAGAAAAAAACCACATGGCCCGCACATTGAGGCGCTGTCCCTACTTGGCCACAACTTCGGCAAACGGCCGCACATCGCGCTTCACCTGTGCTGCACTTTTGTCCTCGGCGACTTCCAGATCGTAGCGCGTCTGCAGATTCATCCAGAACGCCGCGGCATTTTTGAAATAGCGCGCAAAGCGCAGCGCGGTATCCGCCGTGATGCCGCGCCGCTCGTTCACGATGTCCGCTATACGCGTCACCGGAACGCGCAGGTCCAGCGCCATTCGGTTCATGCTCAACGCAAAGGGCCGCATGAATTCCTCACGCAGTATCTCGCCCGGGTGTACCGGCTTTAGTTTGCGCGCCATCGTTTCTCCTAGTGATAATCCACGATTTCTACTTTGTACGCGTGGCCATCGCTCCACGTAAAACAAATCCTCCACTGGTCGTTAATACGAAGGCTGTATTCGTCTCGACCGGCGATGGCCGGCCTTCAGTGGCTGAACAGCGTCGATTGGCTGGCGACACACTGCCAGGCGCGATTCTGATTGATCCAAGTGTCCGTGAACCGGCCACGCCGCAGATAGGGCCTGCCCTTGAGCTTGCCTTTTTCGCGATAAATACCGGTGACGACGGCAGCTCCCGCATACATGTGCACGGTCATGCTCTCATTGGTGATTTGATCCGGTTCGAGGGACTCCGCTTTGACGCTGGCCAGGAATTGCGTCTTGTCCATCATGGAACCGTCGTAATCCACATACACGAGCGTGGGAGCGAGCAGTTGGTCCAGTGCCGCGGCGTCTTTGTTTTGTTCCGCGTGGTTCCAGGCGGTTTCGAGGGCGAGGATCCGGCCCTCGTCGTCGCCCTGCGAAGGCGCGGTTTGATCGAACTGCAGGAAAAAGGTGCTGGAAAGCAGAAGGGCGAGGGAAATTAAACGCTTTCACGGCGGTCGATCCTCCTTAGCAAAGTAACCTCGTCAGGCGAAATGCAAGGCGGCATCCGTAGAATATATCTGGCGCGCTAGCCGGCCAAGACGACTAAAATGCGGTTCGCTACCTGTTTCGATCAATTCAAAACCAGTCGGAGCGGTAGGCGATCCACCAGGCCAGCCAGCCGGCGGGGATGGTGGCGCCGATGGCCCACCAGAATGGCAGGGCCAGGTCGGCGATGAGTCCAAGCGCGGTAAAGGTCATCCAGAAAACTTTGCGCTGCATGAGGCAATTGTAGCGGAATAGTTACAGCGGCGGCGACGACGCGCGTCGGTGATTTTCTTGAAAGCCAACCCGAATCAGCGGGTGCAAGCCCTCCGCGCGTAGCGATTGCTGCAATGGATGTGATATCAGCGCGGCGTACTGCTCTCCCGAGCGGGCGCCCCTACAGTGTTCGACCAGTGCCCCTATTCCGTACCTCGGCGCAGTTTCGCGCGGCGCCGCTCAGTACTACATTGTTGGCCCACATCAGAAATGGAGCTCGCAGCTCTCGCGATTTTCTTGCGCGTCAGCCGAATTGTTGATGTGCTGTGGAGGGTCCCCCTCATGAATCGAACTTCAATCACGGCAGCGATACACAATCCTGCCGGTCTGCCCGGAACTCCTGGACGAGCCTCGTTGCTCCTTTGCGTGGGCGCGTGCCTCGGCGCCGCGGCGCTACTCTTGGGCATGCCGCAAGTCGCGCGCGCCAACAAAAAATCTTCAGCGCTGCCTGAGGCGGTGTTCGCGGCCAGAACCATCTATATTGACAACCAGACCAACGCGGCCGAACTGCACAATGACGCATACATGGGACTCGCCAAGTGGGGACACTTCGAAGTGGTGGACAGCGCGCAGAAGGCCGACTTGGTGTTGCGCCTGACCGGCACCAGCTTTGCCCAAACCGTGCCCAGCGACACTCCTCCGGATATGAGCGTAAAGGCGGGAAGCACGCGCGCCGGCGGCGATGCGGTACTGCCAAACGGCGACGCAGCCGCGCCCGATGGCTTCACGCGGCTGACGCTGGTGGACCCGAAGTCCGGCGCGGCGTTGTGGTCCGACCTCAGCAAAACCAATCGCCCAGAAGCGGCGGCGCGGATTGTGGACGTCCTGCGCGAGGCATTCGAGCAAGGTTTAAAAGCGCGCGGAAAATAGCGCCGACTAGCCGCCGCATTCCGGTCCTCGCAGACTCGCGGCCGCGCGGCGATCGCCACGTTTCCGCTGCTTTCACACAATTACAAAAACATTGAAAGTAGGGCCGTCCGGGCGTACCATGCGCGCGCGAACACGAAAGCAGCGCATCTTGCTTGTTGCCTTCATTGCGCGATGTGCCCGAGGTGAAACTCAAATGCACTTCATGGATGTGAATTTGCTGGCTGTGCTGGTCTGCGCCATCGCCACCATGGCGATTGGATTTCTGTGGTATTCGCCGGCGCTCTTCGCCAAGCCGTGGGTGAAGGAAATGGGCTACGACATGAACGATAAAGCGGCCATGGACAAAATGAGAAAATCCGCCGGGCCGGCGTACGGCGCTTCGTTCGTGGGCAGCATCGTTTCCGCAATGGTGCTGGGGAAACTTCTCGATGCTTTGAGCCGGCACTCAGACCGTGTTTGGCACGCCGTAGCGACTCCGCAGCCCGCGCTCTATGGCGTGATGGTGGGCCTGGCGGTGTGGCTGGGATTCGTGGCCACCGTGCAGCTGACGGGCGTTTTGTTCGCCAATCAGAGCGGGAAGCTGTTTGCAATTAACACTGGATACCAATTGGTGTGTTACGCGACGATGGGAGCGATTTTGGCGGTGTGGAAATAAGTCGGCACGCTGGGCGAAAACGCTCGAAAAAAATTACGCTCCGCTGCGGTTGCGGCGCAGTTCATAAATCAGATACACCACCACCGCAATGTTGATAAACAGGAATGCCACCTTCAGCCCCGAGTAGTGCTTCACAATTTCATACACCTCAACCGGGATCAGCGAACCAGTGGAAATAATTGTTACGTATTCCGCCCAGCGCTGCCGCAGCGCCAGTCCCGTGCCCTCAATCAGAAACAACGCGGCGTAGAAAAACGTCCCCGCGCGAAGTTCTTTCAGTCTGCGCGGATCCACGTCGGCGATTTTTGCAAGCAGCCGCGAAATGTAATAGTTGTGCGGATCGATGCGCAGCAGGTCCAGCCAATGCTCCACGTTTGCCGAGAGGTCTTGGCTGAGCAAGTGGCGTGCACCCAATCCCAAGGCCAGCAACGCGAAGCCCTTGAAAAGTTTGAATGCGGCAATCAGCAACAATCCGCGAGAGTGGGCGTGACGCTCGCTGCCCCCTCCTGATGCGCTCTTCGATTTTCGTGCTTTGCGGGATCCGGCGGCCATGCGAACTGTGCGTTTTCTCCTGGAGAGGCTCACCTCTAATGTGCCGTCCGGCGCATCGAAAGTACAGGAGATAAGCCATGACATTCGATGAGCGTTCGCGATGGAGTAACCTGGCCCGGCTAACATGCGTGACGGCAGCGGTTTTTGCATTGTTCCTGGCGGCGGGCTGCGGCTATTTTCAACTGGGCGGCAGCGACGCCGCGGCGCAAAAAGCCCGCGACGAAAAGACCCGCGAGGAAGTCGCTAAAGCCACGGAGAACGCCAAGCCTGCGCTGCAAGAAGCCGGCAGAAAAGTAGGCGAAGTAGCGAAGACCGCGGCGGAGGACGCCAAGGCCGCCGCCGAAGGCGTGAAGGAAGGCTGGGATCGCGGCAGCCATCCTGCCTTGAACATAAATTCCGCCAGTGAAACCGACCTGGTAACGCTTCCGGGAATGACGCCCCGCGACGCGCGCAGGATCATCGCCAACCGCCCGTACGCCGATAAACACGACCTGGTCAGCAAAAGCGTCTTGACCGAAGATCAATACCAAAACATCCGCGGCAGCATAGCAACGAACTAGCATTCTCTTCTCTGCGCGTTTTCCGCGCACCATGCGTCTCTGCGTTATCTTTTCTCTGTCATTGCAAATGCATGACGCCGGGTCAGAGACGCTTAGCCATCGTAGCCCTGTGTTGCTGGTGCTTTCCGGCAGGGTCCGCTAAAATTGCTTGAGTAGCGCGAGCGCAGCATTTCGAAGCGGACGATGACTCGGAGCGGACGATGACCACCACCACAGATTCCAACGACAGAATGAATCGCCCGCTGGATGCGGTAGACCCCGCCATCGCGGAATTGCTGAGAGAAGAAGCGCGCCGCCAAGCCACCGGGCTCGAACTAATCCCTTCGGAGAATCTGGTCTCCGAAGCGGTCCTCGAAGCCATGGGGTCGATCTTCACCAACAAGTACGCCGAGGGCTATCCGGGCAAACGTTACTACGGCGGCTGCGAATACGCCGATCAGGTCGAACAGCTCGCCATCGACCGCGCCAAGCAACTCTTCGGCGCAGACCACGCCAACGTGCAGGCGCATTCGGGCACCTCGGCGAACGTCGCGGTCTACATGTCCACGCTGCAGCCGGGCGACACCGTGCTCGGCATGAACCTTTCGCACGGCGGACACCTCACCCACGGACATCCGCTAAATTTTTCCGGCCGCATGTACAAGTTCGTCGCGTATGGTGTGCGCAAAGAAGACGAGCGCATCGACTACGATGAAATCGATAAGCTGGCACAAGACCACAAGCCCAAAATGATTGTGGCGGGCGCCAGCGCCTACGCGCGCGTCATTGATTTTGAGAGAATCGCGAAAGCCGCGAAGTCCGTCGGCGCGCTTTTCTTCGTGGACATGGCGCACATCGCGGGATTAGTGGCCGCAGGCGTCCATCCCAGCCCCGTGCCGCACGCGGACATCGTTTCCACAACCACGCATAAAACACTGCGCGGCCCGCGCGGCGGTCTGGTGCTAAGCAAAGCAGCCTTCGCTAAGGAGCTGGACAAACTAACGTTCCCCGGCACGCAAGGCGGCCCGTTGGTCCACACCATCGCGGCGAAAGCGGTCTGCCTCAAAGAAGCCATGGAGCCGGGTTTCAAGGAATATCAGCAGCAGGTGGTGCGCAACGCGCAGGCGCTCGCCGCGGCGGTGGCCAAACGCGGCTTCCGCATCGTCACCGGAGGAACAGACAACCATCTATTTCTCGTTGAAGTGCATTCCAGAGGAATCACCGGCACCGACGCGGAAAAGGCCCTTGATCGCGCGGGCATCACGGTAAACAAAAATTCCATTCCGTTCGATCCGCTGCCTCCCATGAAAGGCGGCGGCATCCGCCTGGGCAGCCCTTCGGTAACCACGCGCGGCATGGGGGAACCGGAGATGGCGCAAATCGGCGGCTGGATCGCCGACGTTCTCGGCGCCATCGGCGACACCGCCAAAGAACAATCCGTGCGCCAGCAAGTCGCCGGGTTAGCCGCGCAATTCCCCATCTACGCCGCGCGGATGACGAAACACACTGAGCTAGCCGAACACGCCCGCGGCTAGTGCCGCACCTCTATCATGCAGATGTATCCGCGTGCACGCAGTCCTATCGCGGGACTTGCGCGCGACGGTATACTTGTTGAACCGCAGATTATCTTGACCATCGTTGATTAATTATGTGTGGAGGTGGCTGCCCTTGGCTGACGCAATGAGGTCACGGAAAGTAGCTGCGCTGCTGCTCATTTGGGGAATTGCCTGCGCGCCCGCCAGGACGCAGGAGCAGAAAAATAACTTACCAGTCCCGCCATCGCAGAATCAGACGGGGACAATCATCGTGCCAAATCCGGCCTGGTCCGGCGCCAAGATGGACGAGACTCCTGCGCAAAAACTATACGCGGCAGCGCGCACTGCCGGCAACAATCGCGACTTTACCACTTGCGCACAACTGCTGGAGCAAGCCGTAAGCAAGGACCCCAACTACAAGATCGCCTGGAGCTATCTCGGCTACGCTTACAACTCGCTCGGAAAATACGACAAGGCGGAAACAGCTTTGCGCAAGGCGATTGCCTTAAATCCAACGGACGCCTTTTCCTACAACAATTTGGGCCAGGCGCTCCTAGGGCAGAAAAAGTATGACGAGGCCATTCCGCAGTTTCAAAAGCAGATCGAACTCAATCCAAGAGATCAATGGGCCCACACCAACTTGGGCAGACTTTATGTGCAACAGCAGCAATATGAGAAAGCCATACCGGAATTGGAAACTGCGGCCACCATCAAGCCCGACGACCCATACATCCCGTTCAATCTGGGGCGCGCGTACGCACGAACCGCCCAACCAGAGAAAGCCTTGCAGTTTCTGCAGCGCTCCGTAGACCTGCATTTCTGGGGCAAATTTACGAGAAGCAGGGCCGCAAGGCGGAGGCGACTCATCAATACGAACTGACGTTAGCCACCACGCAACCGCCCGCCGAGACGCGCGGCCGATTGATGGCGCTGCTCGGCAGTGATGCCGCGGTCGACGTCGACAAGCTCACCGCGGATGCGCGCCCGCAACTCAAGGAAGCGCGAACCATCCCCGTAAAGAACGCGCATCAGGCGGAAGGGATCGCGGAGTTCTGGATACTTTTATCGCCCGGGCCCACCGTTCGTGGCGTTAAATTCATTACCGGCGACGATGAGCTGGCGCAATTCTCGAAAGACCTCCAGGTACTTCCTTTCCCTGACAGCTTTCCCGAAGCCACGGAAGTGCAGTTGTTGCGGCGGGGAAGGCTTTCCTGCGCGCCCGCAGCCGCCAACTGCAGCCTATTCCTCGTTTCGGCGGATGCCGCGCGCCAGCTAGACCCTTCGAGCCTGGACACGGTCGGAGAGAATTCGTCGGCACGCTTCGGCAACAAGATACTTCCCACCAAACTTATAGTTAAAGTTCCCCCGATCTATCCCGAAGAGGCCCGTCTAAACCGAATCGAGGGCACGGTC
Source organism: uncultured Acidobacteriota bacterium (assembly GCA_963838265.1). GTDB lineage: Bacteria > Acidobacteriota > Terriglobia > Acidiferrales > UBA7541 > Acidiferrum. The sequence goes on along the minus strand of CAWIQN010000006.1, from coordinate 282,979 downwards.
AAACTCCACGCCATCATAGGCAAGGACGGTTCAGTCGAACGGCTGGCCTTGGTTTCGGGGCATCCCTCACTTGTTCCAGCGGCCATGAATGCCGTAAACCAATGGAAATACGAACCGCTCTTGGTGAACAACCAACCGGTTGAAGTGGAATTTGATGTCGAGGTGGTATTCCGACTGACCAGAAAGAACTAGCTATCGCGGAGTTGCTACCTAGCGCGAACACCTGTGCTCGAATTGGACGACGGCCTCATCCCACAGGATCTTTCTGCCGCGTGGCCTTCACACCCGTCAGGATGCCGAACCCCAAAAGCACCACGGCACCCGCGACGATCCAGTGCGCGGGCATGTGCACCAAATACGCCGCATAGATCAATCCACAGATTACGATCGCGAAACCGCCAGCATATAGTCCGAAGGACATGGTTACCCCAGCCTCGACGGTACTGCGTCGGGAGCAGGCGTCGCTGTACAGAAACGGACACGCTGCGAAATTACTGCTTTTCTCGCAAACTCAGTCTGGATGGTTGTGGCGATAATTCCAGTATTCTCTCTGGTCGTGGTGGCTCAAGTGGTTGTACTCGCGGTAGTCGCGATGATTTTCTCCCAGGTAACGCCGGTACACGACGTCCTCATGGTGGTCCCAATTGTGATAATCGTGATGGTCGTGATCGTACACTCGCACGCTTACTTCTTGAGCTTTGGCTTCTCCGGCCGTCATACCCGGCATGGCAACCGCGGCGGCCACGATCAGCCAGCCGAGGTAACGATTCAAATTGCGCATTTGCAGTCCTCCGCGCCAGGGACGAATGAAATCCTGGCTGCAGCGACTATGCACGGATGTTAGTGCGCCGTACGTGCGAAACAGCACGCATTTTAAAACTATAATTTCTCCTGGAACGGTCCGCCTAACGGTCACTTTTGCGGTACGAGCACTGCCGCCGTCATGGGAGCAGATGGAGCTATCAATGGAGATACCATTTTCATCGCTAGCCAGGAGGTCACGACGTACAGACAAGCCGCGAGGATTTTGGTGCGAGACGTAAGAGAGGACAAGACGACAATTAGGCTAACGATGCTCAACGTACTTATGCGCCAGTCTACCCGCTGGAATCCGAGTGCCGCCACAATGCCCACTACTAGGGCGATAACGGGCCCCAATACCCATAGGTGAAAGTGGGCACCTTTTTGGAGCAACCTTGCAGGGTCTCCGTATCGGGCGGCGAGTTCTGCAGCTGAAAGTTTAGACGAATCGACGGCCCACCGGCCCCAAGGTGCGAAGCGCACGGTTAAGAATCCCCCGGCGGCTATCAGCAGAAGACCGATGACATTACCGAGCAAGACGGACAACACGGCGCGAATCTTCATTGAATTCTCCCGTCCTTGCTTCCGATAGTTGCCCCGAAGATTAAGCGGACTTCCATGCCTGCCAGTCTAAGTATCGCGTCCCATCGCGTCAAAAGAATTGAAACCTGCGATCTACATAGCGCGCACTGGCCCCCCTGGGGCCTTATTACCCCAGTCCCGCTGTCCCAAGACTGTCCTCCCGTGCAGTAGATTCCAGCGTTTCAGGCGCGTACGTTGAAATCGGCCTGGAATGGAAACCCACCTCGCAATCCTGCTCCTCTCTGTACCGTGCCTGGCATGGCTTGCCGGAACATGGATCAGCGGTCAGCTCTCGCCCAAGGCGCTTCGCTTTGCGCAGTTGAGCGCAGTGGGCCTCCGCACCTCGCATGTTTTCTCTAACCGGGGCGCGGGCCATGATGATCGACGTGGTGTTTCTCGTCCCAGAAACTTCTTCTCCGTGTGAGGTGAATCTATGATGGATACCGATGCTTTCCGCGAGTTCAAGACCGGTCTGACCCTGCTGCGTGACAATTATGTGGACCGCGCCTTACCGCACATGAAGCGCGCTGCGGAGCTGGACCGCAACAATCCCTATTACATGTCCTACCTCGGCGTGGTGCTCGCCCGATCGGAAAAGAAATGGGGCGAAGCGGAATCGCTCTGCGACTCCGCCGTGCGCATGAAGCGCAATCAGGCCCAGCTGTACCTGAATCTGGCGGAGGTCTACGCCACCGCGGGACGCCGCGAAGACGCCGTGGAAGCCATCCAGGCGGGACTAAAGTTTGCGCGCAAAGATGTGCGCCTGACCATCGCCATGAACAAGCTGACGGATCGCCGCCCTCCCGTACTGACCTTTCTGAATCGCAAACATCCTCTCAACCGGCGGCTCGGGCTTCTCCGCCACCGCGCGCTGAGCGCCATCGGCCAAAGATAACCAGTCATCCGCTGGTCGAACGTTTTTGTGCCACCCCAAACACAGCAAGGGCGAATGGCTCCAAGCCATTCGCCCTTGCTGTTTCATCTCGTAATAAATTTCGCCGTCTCGCGGCCGCGCCGCTCTTGGCCTTACGCCCGCGGCGAGAAGCTATGCTGCATGCCCATTTCCATCAGCATCTTGATACCAACGCCGGTCAGCCCGTTGGACAGCGCATCCTTGCGCACCACTTCCGCCAGATATTCGCGATTCAGCGCCGTCGGATCTTTCGAATACGGCATGGTGACAAACAGCCGCATCCCCAGCTCGTAACCGGTCTCGCTGCTGTGAAAATACACGCCAGAGCGCGAAACGCTCACCGAGCCGCGCAAATCTTCAAAATGGTCCTTCTCGGGATCTGAGGGACGCACGCGCATTAATTGCGTAATTTTGCAGCGCCGCGTTCCGCGACGTTCGGCATGCGACGTAGGTCGCAACATGCCGGTCGAGCTCAATTTATTAACCATCACATCCTGCTGGGTGGACATAGCGCCGGGTAGCCTCTCCAAAAGCAACTACTTGCCTAGAAGAAGTGTACGGTCGCGCACAAAAGAAAACCTATAGTGAATCCGTACCTGCTCGGAGTTGGAACGAGCCGCCGTCCCGATAGTACGAAAGTACTGGGCAAAAAAACAAGCCCGCATGAAAGCCCGCAAGTTCGAATTTGGACGCCACCGCAGCTTTGGTACCGAATCGGGACCAACCTATAAGGCCTCCGACGCCAACCAACTTCTCTAAACCCCGCGAATTGAACCACATCGCAAAACACCCACGCCCGCCGGAGCGCGCATCCTCGCGGCTTCCCAAGTGCATTGTAGGCAGCCGTGTTCCGTCGGTTAGTCGCTTGGTCCGCTGCGACCGTATCCGGCCGGGAACAGGAAGAGGCGCCTCATGGCTACTCCAGCACGGCAAAGATCGGTTGTGACTCCGCATGCGACGGGTACTTTGACCTTGCCCCGTTCCGCAGGCCGCGCCAGCGTCAAGGTTTTCGTCGCTGCCGAAGCCGAGCCGCAGCAAGAAGCGCTCATCCGCCTCTTGCGTAAAAGCTCCGCAGTCGAAATCATTGGCAAGGACAGCCGCATTCCCTTCGACCACGCGGCCATGTCCGGCAAGGGCGCGGACATTCTGCTGCTCACCTCTTGCGGCAATTTCCTGGACGATCTCACCGTCATCCGCAACGTCCGCTCCAGCCAGCCGGGCGTTGAAATCGTCATGCTGGGCAAAGTCGGCGACGACGGCGAGTTCTTGCAGTGCGTCCGCGCCGGTGTGCGCGGCTACTTATCCCGCGACGCCGGGCCGGAAGAAATCCTGCAGGCCATTTTCGAAGTGCGCGGTGGCGCCGCCGTCTGCCCCGGCAAGCTCTGCGCGCAATTGTTCCGCTACTTTGAAGCGGAAGCCAAGTCCCTGCCCTCCGCCAGCATCCACCAGCGCATGGGCCTTACCCGCCGGGAACAGCAACTCATCCCCCTTGTCGCCCGCGGCCTAACCAACAAGGAAATCGCCAACCATTTCTCTCTTTCCGAGCAAACTGTAAAAAATCACCTCTATCGCATGAAGCACAAAATCGGCGCGGAAGACCGCCTCAGCATCGTGCATCTCTGCCGTATGCAAGGCTTTATGGTCTAGCCAAAAAAATGTCCGCTTTTCCGAAGATATAGCTTGACAACTACGTGCCGCTTTGTTAAAGTTCCGCTTGTAGAGAAGTGCGCCCGAACTCTTTCCCTGTCTCCCTTAGTAACTAACTACTAATCAAAATTGGCCGCTAAGTCCCTCAGAATGAACACTTGCGAAACGTTGTGAAAACACAGGTACTTAAAGTCCCTTTGTTTTCACAACCTTTCAGAAATCCCCATGGGCCTAGCAATCAATATGGATTTTGGTAGCACAGGCGCTCCTGCCTGTGCACCGTCGCGACGCCTCCACCGCCTCATCAAGTCCGTCGGGTAGTGGATCAGTTTTGCCGTGAACAAGTGCGTTACCATAAATTCATACGGCAGGTAAAGCGGTTAGCAGTACTCGTGTTCTGGATCTTTCTGTGGACTGCAGTTCCCGCCGCATTACTCTATCCATTCGCGCTCTGGATGGAGAAGCACACGCGGATTTCGGAGCATGCGCTTGCTCAGGGCTACGTTGCCGCTATATGTCTGTTGTTCCTGCCAGCGGGATTTCTCATTGACTTCATCTATCGGCGGTTCGTCCGCGACCGAGACAACAGCAAATCGCCGGATGTGACCGAGGACCAAAACTAAAACACAGCCCTCCGCCGCGGGTGCCAACGTGACTCCTCGTCGCGTTTGTGCGATTCTTCTGGACTACCTTTCGCTCCAGAAACGCGGCTCAGGAAAGGCGTATGCTCAAAAAATTCAAGGACTTAACCGAAAAAGAAATCGTGGCCCTGGCCATCGCTTCGGAAGAAGAAGACGGCCGCATCTACGGTGAGTTCGCCGACGCCCTCCGCGACTCCTACCCCGCCACGGCGCAAATGTTTGAAGAAATGCGCGATGAAGAAGTGGTGCACCGCGACCGCCTCTTCGCCATGTTCCGTGAGCGCTTCGGCGAGCGTATCCCGCTGATCCGCCGCGAAAACGTGAAGGGCTTCATCACCAGACGCCCCACGTGGCTGGTGCGCCCGCTCGGCGTCAACGTCGCGCGTCGTCAAGCACGCGAAATGGAGATGGAAGCCGCGCGTTTCTACGCCAAGGCCGTAACCCGTGTCACCGACGCCTCCACGCGCGAATTGCTGAACAAGCTAGCCGACGAAGAACGCAAACACCAGGCCACCGCAGGCGACCTGGAAGAAAAACACCTCACCCACGACGCACGCACGCAGGAAGATAAATCGCACGAGAAATTATTCCTGCTTCAGGTAGTCCAGCCCGGTCTGGCGGGATTGATGGACGGCTCCGTCTCCACGCTGGCGCCGCTTTTCGCCGCCGCCTTCGCCACCCACAAAAGCTGGGACGCCTTCCGCGTGGGCCTGGCCGCATCATTAGGCGCGGGAATTTCCATGGGCTTCGCCGAATCTCTCTCTGACGACGGCTCGCTTACCGGCCGCGGCTCTCCATGGATTCGCGGCATCGTCATCGGCGGCATGACCACCGCCGGCGGCATCGGCCACACCATGCCCTTCCTCATCCAGAATTTTCACACCGCCACAATCGTGGCGATAATCGTGGTCCTCTTTGAATTAGGCACTATCGCCGTCATCCGCCACAAATATATGGACACCCCATTCCTCCAAGCCGCCTTCCAAGTAATAGTAGGAGGAGTTCTGGTATTCATCACCGGCTGGCTAATCGGCAGTTCGTAGGCAGGGCTGTCTCTGTAGCGGCCGCCTTCTGAGGCGGTCGCCTTTGCCTTTGTAGGGGCGCAGCATGCTGCGCCCCAGCTTGTCCAAGCGTCTAACTCAAAACGGGTTTTCCCTTAATGGGATCGCTGACTAATCCGAATGCGCCGGCGCAGCCGCGTGCTGCGAACCACGCGCAAACATCCCTCGCAGCCACGACTGGAACCGATCCATATAGATGTAAACAATCGGCGTGGTAAACAGCGTCAGCAACTGGCTCACAATCAGCCCGCCGATAATCGTCACGCCCAGCGGCCGCCGCAGCTCCGAGCCCACGCCCGCGCCAATCGCCAGCGGTGTGGCTCCCAGCAGCGCGGCCATGGTGGTCATCAGAATCGGCCGGAAGCGCAGCAAACAAGCCTTGTAAATCGCGTCCACCGGCGAGAGTTCCTCTTCTTTTTCCGCTTGCACCGCAAAATCAATCATGAGAATGGCATTTTTCTTCACGATGCCAATCAACAGAATCATTCCAATCACCGCGATCATGTTCATATCGCCATGCGTAAACTTAATCGCCAGAACCGCTCCGATGCCCGCCGAAGGAATCGTCGAAAGAATGGTGATGGGGTGAATGAAGCTCTCGTACAAAATGCCCAGCACGATGTACACCGCAATCACCGCCGCGAACAGCAGCAGAATTTGCGACGACCGCGCATCCTGAAACGCCTGTGCCGTGCCCTGGAACGAAGTGTGCACCGTCGACGGAATATGCAGCTCCGCCTGCGCCGCCTGAATATGCTCCACCGCCGGCCCCAGTGACGCCCCCGGCGCCAAGTTGAACGAAATCGTAATCGCCGGGAAAATTCCCTGATGGTTCACGGAAAGCGGCGTGTTCGTGGGCTCAAAATGCGCGAACGCGCTCAGCGGCACCAGCTTGGTGATGCTGGACGGCACGTAAATCGAATTCAGCGCGTTGGGATCCTGCTGCGCGTTAGGCGCCACTTCCAGCACCACGTGATACTGATTGATACCCTTATAAATCACCGAAACTTGCCGCTGGCCAAACGCGTCGTTCAGCGTGTTGTCCACGTCCGCCATCTGCACGCCCAGCCGCGACGCCGTGTCGCGATCAACCACCAGCGAAGTTTGCAGCCCCTTGGTCTGTTGATCGGAGTTCACATCGCGCAGGTCCGGAATGCTCTGCATGCGCTGCATCAAGATTGGCGCCCAGTGATTGAGATCCTCCAGATTGTCCGCCTGCAAGGTGTACTGAAATTGCGCCGCGCCAAAGCGTCCACCGATATTTAAATCCTGCACCGATTGCAGAAACATCGACGCCCCGGGAACGTCTTTGGAAGCCTCGCGGATGCGCGCAATCACTTCGTCCGAGGTGATCTTGCGCTCTTTCTTCGGCTTGAGCTGCGCGAAAAGTCGCGCCGTGCTTCCGCCGCTGCCGCCGCCGGCAAACGCCGAGACGTTATCGACGCCCGGATCGTGCATCAAAATATCGCTGAACACGCGCACCTTCTGCGACATCGCCGTGAATGATAAATCCTGGTCGCCCTGAATCATTCCGTTGATGCGTCCGGTATCCTGCTGCGGAAAGAATCCTGAATTGACGTTGAACAGCAAGTACACGCACAACCCCGCGGTGGCAAAGGTCATCCCCAAAACCAGCAACTGGCGGCGCAGCACCCAGCGCAGCGCCACATCGTAAGTGTGCAGCAACCCGTTGAACGCGCCTTCCGACAAACGGTAAATCCAATTGTGCTTCCCGGATTCGTGCCGCAAAAATCGCGCGCACATCATCGGCGTGGTGGTCAGAGAAATCAGCAGCGACACGCCGATGGCCACGCTCAGCACCACCGCGAACTCCCGGAACAATCGCCCCACGATTCCGGGCATCAGCAAAATCGGAATAAACACCGCCACCAGCGACGCGCTCATCGAAACCACGGTGAATCCAATCTCTTGCGAACCTTTCATCGTGGCTTCGTACGGCGACAAGCCGTTCTCAATGTGCCGCGTTATATTTTCCATCACCACAATGGCGTCATCGACCACGAATCCCGTGCATATCGTCAGCGCCATCAACGAAAAATTATCCAGGCTGTAGTGGCACAGATACATCACGCCAAACGTGCCGATCAGCGACAGCGGCACCGCCACGCTGGGAATCAACGTGGCCCACACGTTGCGCAAAAATGCGAACACCACCAAGATCACCAGAATCACGGAGATGACCAGCGCCACTTCCACATCGTGTACCGACGAGCGAATCGTCACGGTGCGGTCCACACTCACACCCAGATGCATGGAGGGCGAAATGGACGCCTGCAGCCGCGGGATCTCGGCGAAGATGCGGTCCACGGTGGCGATCATGTTCGCGCCGGGCTGGCGGAAAACTCCCAGAATCACGGAACGTTTGCCATTGGAAATCGCCAGGTTGCGCGTATCTTCCAGCGAATCCACCACGTCGCCGATATCGCCCAGCCGCACCGCCGCGCCACCGGTTCCTGAGGTGCCGGGCACATTGCTGGTGGGGCGGTTGCCCGCCACGATCAGCGGTTTGTATCCGTAAGCTTTGAAGATTTGATCCGTGTCGGTGATCGTAACCGTTCGCTCGGCGTTCGAGAGCGAACCCTTCGCCAGATTCGCATTCGCCGATTGCAACGCTTTGCGAATGCTTTCCAGGCTGATGCCATAACTATTCAGCTGCGTGGGATTAGCTTCCACGCGCACCGCCGGGCTCGAACTGCCCCACACAAATACTTGCCCCACGCCACGTACCTGCGCGATTTTCTGTGCCAGGATGGAGTTCGCCGCGTCATACAATTCCGCCGGCGTCACATTGTCCGATGTGAGCGACATGATCAGAATCGGCGAATCCGCGGGATTTAATTTGCGGTAAGTGGGTTGACCGGGCAGATCTACGGGCAGCTGGCTGCGCGCGGCGTTGATGGCCGCCTCTACGTCGCGTGCCGCAGCGTTGATGTCGCGGTTCAAATCAAATTGCAGCACCACGCTGGTCTGGCCCAGGCTGCTGGACGAAGTCATCTGCGTCACGCCGGCGATGCGCCCGAACTGCCGTTCCAGCGGCGTAGCCACCGCGGACGCCATGGTCTCCGGACTCGCCCCCGGCAAACCCGCGCCCACGCCGATGGTCGGAAAATCCACTTGCGGCAAAGGCGCCACGGGCAACAACTGGAAAGCGAATACCCCGGAAAGAAAAATCGCAACGGTGATCAGCGTGGTCGCCACCGGGCGGCGAACAAACGCAGCGGAAAAATTGGAAGAAGAAATCACGGCATTCAGTCTCCGTGCGCCAGTTCGTCTTCAGAAATAGGATTGCCAAAATGAAATGCGAAGCGACGCGAAAGCCAATCAAACGCCAGATACACCACCGGCGTGGTATACAGCGTCAGCAACTGGCTCAGAATCAGCCCGCCCACAATGGTGATGCCCAAGGGCCGCCGCAGTTCCGCGCCGACTCCCGAACCGAGCGCCAGCGGCAATCCGCCAAGCAGCGCCGCCATGGTGGTCATCATGATCGGACGAAAACGCAGCAGACACGCTTCGTAAATCGCATCCTGCGGCGACTTCCCTTCCTTGCGCTCGGCTTCCAGCGCGAAGTCGATCATCATAATGGCGTTTTTCTTCACGATGCCGATCAGCAGGATGATGCCAATCAGCGCAATGATGCTGAATTCCATGTGGAATAGCAGCAACGCCAGAATCGCGCCGACGCCGGCTGAAGGCAGCGTGGAAAGAATCGTAATCGGATGAATGAAACTCTCGTACAACACGCCCAGCACGATATATACGGTCACCAGTGCCGCCAAAATAAGTATCGGCTCGTTGGAAACCGAATTCAGGAATGCCGCAGCCGTACCTTGGAACGTGGCGTTAATGCTGATCGGCATATTTAAATCGTGCTTCACCTTGTCGATGGCTTCGACCGCCTGACCCAGCGAAGTGTTTGGCGCTAGATTGAAAGACAGCGTCACCACGGGAAATTGTCCCTGATGGTTCACCACCAGCGGCGTCGCGCCGGGTTCAAACCGCGTAAACGCGCTCAGCGGCACCTGCTGGCCCGTCGACGATTTCACATAAATATTTTTCAGCGAATCGGGATCCTGTTGAAATTGCGGATCGACTTCCAGCACCACGTGGTATTGATTCAGCTGCGTGTAAATTGTGGAGACCTGCCGCTGCCCAAACGCGTCGTACAGCGTGTTGTCAATGTCCGCCGGAAAAATGCCCAGCCGCGACGCGGAATCGCGGTCGATCGCCAGCGTCGCCAGCAGTCCGGAATTCAATTGATCGCTGGCCACATCGCGCAATTGCGGCAATCCCTTTAGTTTCTCTATGAATCGCGGCGTCCAGTACGCCAACTCTTTGCCGTCCACATCTTCCAAACTGTATTGAAATTGCGTGCGGCTGATGCGATCCTCTACCGTCAAATCCTGCACCGGCTGCAGAAACAGCGATATGCCATCGACCTTTTGCAGCGCCGGTTGCAGCCGCCGAATCACTTCCGTGGCGCTCAAGCCCCGCTGCTCCAGCGGCTTCAGATTGATCTGGATGCGTCCGGTATTGATGGTCGTGTCCGTGCCGTCGATGCCGATAAATGACGAAAGGCTCTCCACCGCGGGGTCCTGCAGAATCACGTCCGCCAGCATCTGCTGCCGCTGCGCCATGGCGGTGAACGAAATATTCTGCGGCGCGTCCGAGACGCCCAGAATCACGCCAGTATCCTGCACCGGGAAAAATCCCTTGGGCACGTAGATGTACAAAAGAATGGTGGCCACAAACGTTGCCACCGTCACAATCAGCGTGGTGGTGCGGAAACGCAGCACCGTTTGCAGCGTGCGCCCGTAGAACGCAATCACTGCGTTAAACACGTCTTCCGACTTGCGGTAGAACCAGCTCTCTTCCTCCACGCGCTTATGGCGCAGCAGCTTCGCCGCCAGCATCGGCGTAAGCGTCAGCGAAACGAACGCGGAAACCAGAATGGTCACCGCCAGCGTGATGGCAAATTCCCGGAACAGCCGCCCCACGATATCGCCCATGAACAGCAACGGAATCAGCACCGCGATCAGCGACACCGTCAGCGACAAAATCGTAAATCCAATCTGCTCCGCGCCTTTCAGCGCCGCCTGCAGCGGGCTCTCACCTTCCTCGAGGAACCGGCTGATGTTTTCCACCATCACGATGGCGTCATCCACCACAAAGCCGGTGGAAATGGTCAACGCCATCAACGTTAAATTGTTCAAGCTGAAGCCCAGCAGGTACATCACCGCGAACGTGCCCACGATGGAAAGCGGCACGGCCAGCGCGGGAATGATGGTGGCGCGCACGCTGCGCAAAAATAGAAAGATGACCATCACCACCAATGCGATCGTCAGCATCAGGGAAAACTGCACGTCCGCCACGGACGCGCGAATCGTGGTGGTGCGATCCGTAAGAATCTCCACGCTCACCGCCGCCGGCAGCGCTTTTTGCAACTGCGGCAAAATATTCTTCACGCGGTCGACTACGGCAATAATATTTGCGCCGGGTTGCCGCTGAATGTTCAGAATCACCGCGGGATCTTTGTTGGCCCACGCCGCCTGCTGCACGTTCTCTGCGCCGTCAAACACCTTCGCCACGTCGCTCAGCCGCACCGGCGCGCCGTTGCGATACGCGATAATCACCGGAGCGTAGCTCGCGCTGGTGATCAGCTGGTCGTTCGCGCCGATGGTGTATGCCTGGTGCTTGCCGTCAAACGTGCCTTTGGCCTGATCCACGTTGGCGTTGCCCAGCGCGGTGCGCAGATCTTCCAGGCTCAATCCGTACGAAGCCAGCGCCGTGGGATTCGCCTGCACGCGCACCGCGGGCCGTTGTCCGCCGCTGATGCTCACCAGGCCGACGCCGGTGAGTTGAGAAATCTTCTGCGCCAGATTGGTGTCCGCCAGATCTTCCACTTTGGAAAGCGGCAACGAAGTCGAAGAAAGCGCCAGCGTCAAAATCGGCGCATCCGCCGGGTTAATCTTGCTGTAAATGGGAGGATTCGGCAGGCCCGTCGGCAAAAAGTTAGACGCGCCATTAATCGCCGCCTGCACTTCCTGTTCCGCGACGTCAATGTTCAGATCCAGCACGAATTGCAGCGTCACAATCGAGCTGCCATACGAACTGGTGGAGGTCATCTGATTCAGGCCGGGAATTTGCCCGAATTGCCGCTCCAGCGGAGCGGTGATCGAAGACGCGGTAACATCCGGACTGGCGCCGGGATAAAACGTTTGCACCTGAATGGTGGGGTAATCGACTTGCGGCAACGCGGAAACGGGCAACTGCCGGTAAGCCACAAAGCCCACCAGCAGAATCGCAACCATCAGCAGTGTGGTTGCCACCGGCCGGAGAATGAACGGCCGCGAAAGATTCATCTTGGGTTACCCGTAGAGGCTGCTCCAGAGGCCACTCCGGTGTTGGCCGCCGAACCAGTTACCGTAGTATTTTTCGCTGCCGCTCCCGGACGCGCGGGATTTGCCGCAGACGGCTTCGCCGGCATTGCCGCGACTACCGCCGGCATGGGGGCCTGCGTCGGATTCAGTTTCGTGCCCTCTTGCAGCTTGTCTTGACCGTCAACCACCACGCTCTCGCCGGCGGCGATTCCGGATGTTAGGGCCACGAGGTTGCCGGTCGTTTGGGCAACGGTCACGGCTTGAATCTTCGCCACGTTTCCCGAGGTAGCGGTATAAACGTATGTTCCTTGCGGCCCGCGCTCAATCGCCGCCACGGGTACCAGCGTCATGTTGTGCTTGGTATCGACCAGCAGATGCACGTTCACGAACTGATTTGGAAATAGAATCTCGTTCTCGTTGCCGAAGATCGCTTTCAGTTTGTACGTACCTGTGGTCACATCGATTTGATTGTCGATGGTGGCCAGCTTTCCGCTGGTGATTTTCTGCGTATTGTCGCGGTCCCACGCTTCCACGGAAAGTTGCGCGCCGGAATGCAGCTTGGCCATCACTTGTGGCAGCTGATCCTGTGGCAGCGTGAAGATTACGGAGATGGGCTGCAGTTGCGTGATCACCACCAAGCCGGTGGTGTCCGTTGCGTGCACGATGTTGCCCACATCCACCAGCCGCAATCCCACACGGCCGCTGATCGGCGCAATAATATGCGAGTACGTGATATTTAATTTGGCGCTGTCGATGGCTGCCTGATCCGCCGCAATCGACCCTTGCGATTGCCCCACCGACGCTTCTTGCGTGTCCACCTGCTGCTTGGGGATCACGCCTTCTTTATAGAGCAGCTTGTAGCGCTCCATGTCGATTTGCACATCTTTAAGCTGCGCTTGATCCTTGGCCAGTTGTCCTTGTGCTTGTTCCAGCGCCACTTGATACGGACGCGGATCGATCTCCACCAGGGCATCGCCTTCGTGCACGAACTGCCCTTCCGTAAAATTCACTTTTACGATGGCGCCATCCACGCGGCTCCGCACCGTGACGGTGTTGTAGGCCGTCACCGTCCCGAGCCCATCGAAATACACCGGCAGGTCGCCGTGCACCGCGGCGGTGACCACCACGGGAACTGGACCCATGCTGTCCGGTCCGCCGGGAAAACCACCGGGAAAGCCGGAACTTCCCGGCGCTCCTGAAGCTTGCGAATTGGCCGGCGCGCTGCGGTAATACCACACGCCGCCAAGCACCACTACGGCGACAACAACCCAAATCCACCAGTTGCTCTTCGGTGGACCATCCGTTGGCGCGCTACGCACCTCCGGCCTTTCAACGTCCGCGGGACTCACGTGACCCATGCACTTCTCTCCTGTGTAATGCCCTTAGAAAATGGCGCTATCTGCAGCGCGGGCTTGCGAGACAAACCTTTGGGAATCTGCCGATTGGGAGCGCTACCGAACGTTTCAGCGTACCGGAAAACTCCGTCTTCTCATATATTAAGACGGCCCGCCCCATATAAAGGTTACTTTAGCGGCGGAATCTCACCCCCTCAAAAATTGACAGTGGATTTAGCCATAATTTCACTGGGCAGAAATGCTCCAGACCCAATAAACTATCAGGGAAGCTCGGAGCGCACGAAAAACGAAGAACTTCGGCCGCGTAACGGCCGCTGATCCCTTACGTGGAGGAGCAATGTTCAAGGGTTTGATCCTGGGAATCATCGTTGGATTTCTATTGGTGGGAGCGGCCATCCATCTTTACTTTGCCACCGGCCAAGCGCCGGTGGCCGTGACGGCCTCGCCCATGCCGTTTGAACGGAAGTACGCGCACATCGGCTTGGATGCCTACCTGGACAAGCTGCCACATCCCGAGCCTCAGACCCCTGCGGACGAGCAGAACTACCTGGCTGGCGCGGAGGTCTACAAACAGAATTGCGCCGTGTGCCACGGATTGCCCGGGGCGGAAAAAACCGCCATCGCCGCCGGAATGTTCCCGAAGCCGCCGCAACTGTGGCATGGCACAGGCGTCACCGACGACGAAGCATGGGAAACGTATTGGAAAGTAGAGAATGGCATTCGCATGACCGGCATGCCCGGATTTAAGGGCCAGTTGAGCGAAGCGCAAATCTGGCAGGTCAGTGTGTTGCTGAAGAACGCGGATAAAGTTCCCGCGTCGGTGAAGACCGCGCTGGTGAGCAGCGCGGCTCCGGCAGTTTTGCCAATATCTCCATCAACAGTGATGTCGCCGCTGAAACCGCCCGCGCAACACTAGCAGTTGTAGCGGCCGACTGGCGTTTACCCCGACCCTGAGGCGGTCGCCTTTTCGGACCAACGTCAGGGGCACGCCAACGTCACGGACTTATCGACTCGTTGCAATCTATTTCACGTTTTCGAATTTCAGATTTTGCTGGCGACAAGTTGATCGGCGTTGCGCAATTCCGGGAAGCCCCATGCCCACAGCGCGGTGACGAGCAGCGTTCCGACGCCACCCAAAATTACCGCGGGCACCGCCCCAAACCATTGCGCGGTTACGCCCGATTCAAACTGCCCGAGCTGGTTGGAAGCGCCGATAAAAATCATGTCCACAGCGTTGACGCGGCCGCGCATTTCGTCCGGCGTAGCGACTTGAATGAGCGTCCCGCGCACCACCACGCTGACCATGTCGGTCGCTCCAACCAGCGCCAGTGCTACCAGCGACAGCACCAGACTGTGCGACGCGCCAAATAAAATCGTGAACACGCCGAATCCCGCCACGCACCACAGCATCGTGGCGCCCGCGCGCTTGCGCAGCGGGCGATAAGCCAGCAGCACGGCCATAAACGCCGCGCCGACGGCGGGAGCGCTGCGCAGCAAGCCAAGCCCCAGCGGGCCGGTATTTAGAATTTCTTTTGCGAAGACCGGCAACAACGCCACCGCACCGCCCAGCAAGACCGCAAAAAGATCCAGCGAGATCGCACCGAGAATCAACTTTTTGCCCCAGATGTACTTAATGCCCACGAAAAATGTCGCCAGCGTGGCCGGTTCGTGCTCACGCGCCGGCTGCTCGGCTTTAATCATCAGCGTGGACGCAATGGCCGCGAACGCGGTGAAGAGCGCGATGGCGTACACCACCACCGGCCCGCGAAACAGTCCGTAGACCAGCCCGCCAATCGCCGGACCAAGAATGGTCCCACCTTGAAAAATTGTGGAGGCCCAGGCGACAGCACTTTGAAAATGTTCTTCGGGAACCAGCTGCGGCAGAATCGCGCGGGTCACCGGACCGTTGAACGAACGCACCACGCCGAGCAGCACCAGCACGCAATAGATGGGCGCGACGCTCGCGGTGTGCCGCCAGGCAATCAGAAGAAACAGGCTGGCGCAGACGGCAAATCCCAGATAACACAACACCAGCACTTTGCGGCGATCAAACCGGTCGGCCACGTGGCCGGATAAGAGAAACAAGAGGATCCCCGGGAGAAATTGCGCCAGGCCTACGAGGCCGAGATCCAGCGCGCGCTTGGTGGTGGCGAAAATCTGCCAGCCGATGGCCACAGATTGCATTTCCAGCGCAACGATGATGAAGAAACGCGCCAGTTGAAAAAGGCCAAAATCGCGATAGCGGAACGGGGCGAGGCCAGGGCTGGAAAATCCTGAGGACGCGGGCATACCAATATACTTTGCCACAAGTCGGGAATCGGCGAATTTTTCACCGCATCGAGAGGTGTTTTACGTGACCCTGATCGAAGAAACGGAAAAAGTTGAACCGTTTCGCGAGGGAGCGGCAGCTAAGAGCTGACGCCTCGTACAAGTCGGGCACGGCATGCCGTGCCCCTACAAAGAATTGGCGACGTGGGCGCGTGGTTTCTTACAACGCTGTCCAGGCGGAATTATTTTGCGACGAGGCCAGGACCGCAGTGATAAAGCGCATGCCTTCGACGCCGTCCTGAATGCCCGGGACGAGAAGAGCGGCAGGATCCGGCGCGCGATGCTCTAGCCGCGCGTGAATCTGTTCGGCAAGATCGGTGTACAACTGCGTAAAGCCTTCGAGATAACCTTCGGGATGACCGGCCGGGACCCGGCTGGCATGGGCGGCGACGGCCAGCGAACCTGCGCCGTTGCGCGCGATGGTTCTTGGCGGTTCGCCAAGTGGGGAAAAAATCAGTTCGTTGGCGCGCTCCTGGCACCACGCTAGGCCGGCCTTTTCGCCGTAGATGCGCAACGCCAGATGATTGTCGTTCCCGGGAGCGACCTGGCTGGCCCACAGCATGCCGCGCACGTTCTTTTCGTAGCGCAGCAGCATATTCACATTGTCATCGAGGCGACGGCCGGGCACGAAGCTCGAAAGATCTGCGGCGACTTCCTGGCAGGCCAACCCGGAGACAAACGCCGCAATGTTGAACGCGTGCGTGCCGATATCGCCGAGCGCGCCGGCAGGACCGTTGCGCGCGGGGTCGGTGCGCCACACCGCTTGTTTTTGGCCGGTGGCTTCCACCGCGGTAGACAGCCAATCTTGCGCATATTCGATTTGGACCACGCGAAGATTTCCGAGCGCGCCATCGCGGATCATTTCGCGCGCCTGGCGCACCATCGGGTAGCCGGTGTAATTGTGGGTCAGTCCAAAGATCAGGCCGGTGCGCTGCACGATCCCCGCCAGCTCGCGAGCGTCGGAAAGAGTGGTGGTCAGCGGCTTATCGCAAATCACGTGGATGCCCGCTTCGAGAAATGCTTTCGCCGGGGCGAAATGTAAATTGTTGGGCGTGACGATGGCCACGGCGTCGATGCGATCCGGCCGTTGTGCTTCGCCGGCGGCCATTTCCGCAAAACTAGCGTACGAGCGCGGAATGTGCAGCTCCGCGGCGGCGGCATGGCTGCGGGCGGCGTCCGACGTCAGCGCCGCGGCCACCAGTTCGTAGCGGTCGTCAAGACGCGCGGCGATGCGGTGCACCGCGCCGATAAAGCCTCCGGGGCCGCCGCCCACCAGGCCAAGACGCAGGCGGCGCGGAACTGCTCGTGAATGGTTGGAGGTCATGCTGAAGGCTCCTGCCTGGAATTTTGCGGCACTGGCGGCGGCACCGGCGAAGGTCCCGCTACGGCATCGAGGTAATGATTTTCTCCCGCAACGCGCAGCTGTTCGGCGGCTGTTTCTGGCGTGATATCGCGCTGTGGGCCAGCCAGCAATTCGTAACCAACCATGAACTTCTGCACCGTGGCGCTGCGCAGAAGCGGCGGAAAATAGTGTGCGTGAAAGTGGCATTCGGGATGGGCGTGACCGTCCGTGGGGCGCTGATGAAAGCCCATGGAATAAGGAAATGAAGTTAGAAAAAGATTGTCGTAGTGCGTGGTGACTCGGCGAAGAATATCGGCGAGATGCTCACGCTCCACGGAAGACATCTCATCGATGGCGGAAAAGTGGCGTTTGCTCACCAGCAAAATCTCGAACGGCCAGACCGCCCAGTACGGAACCAAGGCCGCGAAGCCATCATTCTGGCAAACCACCCGCTCATTCTGTTTTTGCTCAAGCGCAAGATAGTCGCAGAGCAGGCAGGAATGTCTTTCCGTGTGATACTCCGCCTGCGCGGCCACTTCCCTTTCCGGAATATTCGGCAACGTAGCGTTGGCCCAAATCTGACAGTGTGGATGCGGATTGCTGGCGCCCATCAGCGCGCCGCGATTTTCAAAAATTTGTACGTGGTTCACCCAATCGAGCGCGCCGAGAGAAGCGTGCTGCTCAGCCCAAACGTCCACAACAATGCGCAACTCGGGCAACGACATGCGCGGAATGGTGAGATCGTGGCGCGGCGAGAAGCACAGCACCCG
Source organism: uncultured Acidobacteriota bacterium (assembly GCA_963838265.1). Taxonomy (GTDB): domain Bacteria; phylum Acidobacteriota; class Terriglobia; order Acidiferrales; family UBA7541; genus Acidiferrum. The sequence goes on along the minus strand of CAWIQN010000006.1, from coordinate 265,138 downwards.
GCAAATACCCGATTCCGTGTGCGCCACCAGCAGTCCGGCTTCGTCGACAGCAATCTGCGGAGCCTCCGGCAGCAGCGCCGCGTAATCGTTGTCGAAAACAAACGTGCTGGTGTACGCCGGATTGCGCGCGACAGCTCCTCCAGCCAAAGAGCGGGCGCGTTCATTGCCGGGGCAAAGGTAACAACTCGGATCGTATTGTAGCGCCGCGGCAGCCGCCGTGTCCGCGACTTTACCCTGCCATGGCCGCTGCGTGCGATGCGGCGAAACCAGCACCCACTCTCGCGTCAACGGATTGAAGCGACGGTGCGGCGTGTGCGCCAAATCCGAAGAGTTAACGGGACTTTTCACAACGCATCCTCTCGATCGAAAACACGTCGATCGGCAACACGAATTTGGCGCGCAACTCCTGAGCGGTAGGCATGAGGGTTCCGGGGAGTAATATCGCACAGATTCTGAAATTTACATGACCATGATTTTCCGTCGCACGATTTCTCTTCGAGGATTTCCGCCCCGCACAAAGTGATCGTCGAAGCCGGTGTGTCATGGTTCGCGATCTAAGGAACGTGTAAGGGAAATTTCAGCAACGCGCGACACGATGGAGACCCGGAGGTGACAAAAGCTTTACATATGTTTCTGTGACTCCACAGCGGAGCGGCACGTCAAATTATCGAACACGTTTTGAGGAAGATTCTGCTAAAGCGCAGTTTCTGGCGGATGAAAACTTCGAAGTGGTGAACATACAAATTGACGCGCTAAGCGTTCGAGGAGAAATGATGAGAAAACTATATTTGCGTATTTTGCTGGCCCTGATCGGCATCGCCGGTTTGGGCACAGTTGCCAAGGCCCAGGAGGCTGACCATATCGTGGTCAAAATTCCTTATGCGTTCGTGGTCTCCGGCAAAACACTTCCGGCGGGCACTTATGAGTTGACGCGCGCGTCTAAGTCAGACACACGCGCATTGGTGCTCGCTGACTTCGAGGATCATGCGAGTTCGATTATCCTGGCGACGACAATCGAAAACAATTACGTCGCGAAGCCCGAGCTCACTTTCGAACAAATTGGGGGCCAGATCTTCCTCAGCCAAATCCAAACCGCCGACCACCTATTCACCATTCCGGTGACTCGTGCGGAAATTCTGGAAGCCTCCGCGAAATCGCATAGCGGCGCACCTGCCACGGGCGCTGCGGGAAGTGCGTCAGGAGCCAACTAAACAATCGCAACAACAATGTGAAACGGGCGGCCTCCGACGCGAGGTCGCCCGTTTTTTTTTGCCCCAAACTCCTGAGATTTGCGGCCTAAAGTTTACAGACAAGCAGCGTGGCATAGAATCCGTTCGCAGCTGCCTGTCGTAGAGAGACGTTGACTTGCGCCGACGCAGTCAGTAGCATCCCGCTCATACTCCTGCTCGGCAAAAGCAAATCGAGACGATCTATCCGAGGTGTTCTATGAATGAAGCAACGCGGGTGCGTGTTCTGCGCGTGGCGCTGGTTCTTGTTGGCCTGATTTTTATCGTGGGGGTTTACCCGCTCATGATGGCCTGGTGGCCCTCTGGTTGGCGCTGGCAGCCCAACCAACCGGAATACGAACAAATGATTCTCGGCGTCTACGCCACGCTTGGCATATTTTTGCTCATCGCCGCGCGAAATCCTTTGCGACATCGCAGCTTGATCTGGTTCACGGTTTGGTCGAGTTTGGTCCACGCGGGGATTATGACCGTGCAAGCCATCAATGCGCCCGCGGAACACGGTCACCTCATGGGAGACATTCCGGCGCTGGCGATCGTGGCGATTGTACTGGCGGTTTTGACGCCGCGTGGCGTCGCAGAAGCGAGCTAACGGCGCGCGACATCGGTTCGCGCTATTGACTCGCGGTACGGCGCCGCTCGAGAGCGCTGGTTGCGGCGATGACGACGCCCTTTCCGCTAATTCCCTGGTGATTGCGCGTTGTCCGCGGTCCGGCGGATCTCCAGCTTAACTACCGGCGTCCCGCCGCAAGGAATGTCAGTGAGGAAGCGAAGCGTGCCTGCGCTGTCCTCAAATGCCAATCCGGTCTGCGACGCGCCCCCGCGAAACTGACCCCAAGATTTTGGCACGGAGGCAATGCATCCCGGCGACCACACTTGCGCCGGAGATTTCTTTGCCGAGGCGGCATATATCGTGAGCGAGAGCAGCGAAACGAGGAGAAGCGAGCCAAGCATCAGGCTGCGAAGCGAGATTTTCACAGAACCTCCTAAGAAACATGCAAGCTTTCAATTGTAATGCACGGTCATGCGGTGAAGCAGGTTTCGGCGGAACGGCCTACATCATGACGACGAAGCGCGTCACGACGATCGAAGAACATCGGCGAGAGGAGAATTCCCAAGGCCGCACGCCACAACGTATCGCCGAACAACTATGCACAGGATGCACATTTTTCCACAGTTTTGCCACTTACCAGCACAGCAGGGTATTTATAGAATTGCTGGGATTCCATTTCGGGGGAGCCAATGCTCTTTGCGACAGTCTCACGCGGCAAAAAAGTGGGGACACGCTTGCTGCCGCATCTCTTCCAAGACAACCGTTATCGCGTACAACTGGGAAAGCAAGGCCCCTATATTCCGATCACCGACTACCGCGAGATTCCGTCTTACCTTGCGAACGGCTATTCGCTGCTCATGAGTAACCGCGCCGACAGCCAGACGCCAAGCCTGATTCGCCCGCGGTCCATCCAGGGATGGAGTGCAAACGTACGAGATCTTTTTTTCCGCAGTCGCTAGCCTCGGGACGATACTCCTAAGCCGTATTGAAATCTGCGCCTGCCGATGACGCGCCCATGCCTGAGCGCTATACTCGATTTGTCGGATCAAGCGAAAGGCCCTTCCCGTAGTGCGCCCTTCGGCTGCTGGAGGCTGCCACGTGCTTCTCGAACTCGGCAGAGCCATCTCTCTAGCGTTCAGCATTCTTTCGCTGTACGCCTTGTTGGACACGGCCTTTTTTCTTCCCGCCGCGCGATGGGAAGAGCGCCTCGTCGCTTCCTTTGCGCGCATCGGCCTGGCGGCGTGCGTTTGTCTGATCAGCGGCCTCCTCTTCCGCTATCGCGCCCAGCCTGAGATGCCGCTAACGCGCACCCTGCCCGTGCGCCTCCTGCTCTGGACCCTCCTCGCAACCGTACTCCTCTTCGCCCTAGCGTGGTCGCTGGATGTCTACTACATCCCTTTCATTTGGAAAAACCAGCCCAATTAGCAACCGGCTGCATTTGGCGAGTGGCCTAAAAGACGATTGCCGTCGAAAATGCGCCAAGTGTGAGGAGAGCGGAAACAGTCACGGCAACCGACAAAACCTACTAGAAAGCTAGAGACGTCAGAACAGGGGGCCGCTTCAAAGAACCTGTGGACAATGGGAGGTACTGCAACTAGAATCGCGCCAAAGTGGCAAGTTTGTGGGCGTCTAGTCGCAAAATCCAGATGCCAGAGGGCTTGTTTTGCGCCCTTGTAACTGAGTCTGGCGCAGCACAAAGGCGACTCTCGTCAAGCTGGCAAAACTAACAGTGGTCAGGGCAAAAGCGGGCGCATAACATCCGTCGCCGTGACGATTGTCCAGCATGGAATAGAGACCATAACGCGAATTTGGCCCTGCGATTAAGTGGTCGCGAAACACGGGATTCGATCCCATGATAAAACGGCTAGCTCACTCCGCTGGTTGAGTGGAAGACGTGAATGGAATATCTCATGTTGAAAACTGATTATTCTTTGAATCCGGAAAGTGCGGTACTTCTCGACGCTCGGCTGTTCCGCAAAACACCTCTCCGACGCAGCCTGATTCTTTTCGTTGCAGGGACACTGTTGTCCGGCGGCTGCGGGAAAATGGGCCTGCCGCCGGCGGGCCCTCCCGATGTGGAAGTCGTGCCGGTAGTGCAAAAGGATGTTCCGATTAGCCAAAGTTGGGTCGCCACCTTCGACGGCCTGGTCAACGCCAATATTCACGCGCAGGTCAGCGGCCTGCTGTTGAAACAGAACTATTTGAACGGCGCCTTTGTTCCCAAAGGCGCGCCGCTATTCCAGATTGACCCCAGGCCATTTCAAGCCGCCCTGGATCAAGCCAACGGCAGCCTCAACCAGGCCAAGGCGGATTTGGACGTCGCCAAGGCGAGCGTGGGTAAGAACGATTTGGACGTCAAGCGGTACACCCCGCTGGTTAAAACAGGCGCGATCAGTCAGCAGGAAATGGATGACGCCATTCAGAACGATATGGGGGCAAAAGCGAAAGAGCAATCTGCCATTGCGGCCATCTCCGCCGCGGAAGCCGCGGTGGACGCCGCGAAAATAAATCTGGGTTTCACAAAAATTGTCTCGCCCATCGATGGCGTGGCCGGAATTTCAGCCGCCCAAGTCGGCGACATGGTCGGTCCCCAGGGCGCCGTTCTAACCACCGTCTCTACCGTTAATCCCATCCTCGCCAGTTTCACGCCCAGCGAGCAGGAATACTTGAGAGCGATGAGCCAAACCTGGAAGAAGGGGCTAAGTGAGGACGAAGCGCTGCGCAAGCTGGAATGGCACGTCACTCTGACGAACGGGGCCGAATTCCCTTATACGGGGCGCTTCTACGCGCTGAATCGTCAAGTTGATGTCAGGACCGGCGCGATACTTGTTCAAGTCCAAGTTCCGAATCCAGGCAATGTCCTTCGTCCTGGCGGGTACGGCCTTATCAAAACCGTGGTGCGAATTCAGCCCAACGCGTTGTTGGTGCCGCAAAGAGCGGTAAGTGAGCTACAAGGTGGGTTTGAAGTCGCGGTCATTGGGGACGACAACAAGGCGCACATCGTTACGGTGACCATGGGGGACAAAATCGGCGATATGTGGATTGTCGCGGGCGGGCTCAAAGCCGGCGAGCGGGTGGTCGCGGAAGGCGTGCAGAAGGTCCAGGAAGGGATGCTGGTTAATCCCAAGCCGTATCAGGCCCCAACGGCGATTGCCGAGAACAATAAACCCTAGCAGTCGGTAGTAGAGGACCGAAACGATGTCAAAGTTTTTTATCAACCGCCCCATCGTCGCCATCGTGATCGCCATCGTCATGGTCATCGCGGGTGGGGCTGCGATGTTCAGCCTGCCCACGGCGCAATTCCCTCCCATTGCCGATCCGCAAATCCAGGTCACCGCCACCTATCCCGGCGCCGATGCTTTGACGGTGGATCAGTCAGTTGCCGTGCCGATCGAACAGCAAATGAGCGGCGTCGACAACATGGAGTACATGTATTCGCTGAACGCCAACAACGGCCAGATGAAACTCACGGTGGACTTCGATGTGGCCACGGATCCCAACACCGACCTGATTCTCACGCAGATGCGGCAATCGCAGGCGGCGTCGCAGCTGCCCAACGAAGTGAACACGCAAGGCGTTATCGTACAGAAATCCACGTCCGCCCCGCTGATGCTGTTCGACCTTTACTCTCCCAGTGGAAAATACAACTCGCAGTTCCTCGCCAACTACGCGTACATCAATCTTTTGAGTCCGTTGACTCGGGTATATGGAATCGCCAGCGTAACCATTTTTGGCGCCGGCCAGTACGCTATGCGTTTCTGGATCAATCCTAACCAACTGGCCAAGCTGGGGATCACGGTTCCGGAAATCATCGCCGCCATTAAAACGCAGAACACCGTAAATCCCGCCGGACAGATCGGCGGTGAACCCGTCCCGGCAGGACAGGAGTACACCCTCAACGTAATTGCCCAAGGCCGGTTGATTACACCTGAGGAATTCGGAAACATTGTAGTTCGCGCCAACACCGATGGTTCGTTCGTGCGCCTGAAAGACGTAGCCCGCATTGAGCTGGGAACCCAGGTTTACAACCTTACGGGCCACCTGGATGGCAAACCCGGCGCGATCGTGGCGATTTACCAGCTTCCTGGATCGAACGCTATCAAGGCGGCGCAGGGCGCAAAAGATTTGATGGCCGAGGCGAAGAAAAGCTTTCCGGCTGGCCTGGATTACGTGATTGCGCTGGACACCACCCTTCCGGTAACGGAAGGTATTCACGAAATTGTGATGACGCTTTTCGAGGCGCTCGGTCTCGTTATCATCGTGGTCTTCATTTTCCTGCAGGGTTGGCGAGCGACCTTGATTCCCTTGCTGGCGGTTCCTGTCTCGCTGATCGGGACGTTCCTGGTATTTCCGATGTTGGGCTTTTCGATCAACACCCTTTCGCTATTCGGCCTGGTGCTGGCCATAGGTTTGGTGGTGGACGACGCCATCGTGGTTACGGAAGCGATTGAACATCACATCGAACAAGGGCTTGCGCCCAAGGCTGCGGCCTTCAAGGCGATGGAAGAAGTATCGGGTCCGGTGATCGGCATAGCGATCGTTCTTTCCGCCGTGTTCATTCCGACGGCGTTCGTTCCGGGAATCACGGGGAGGCTGTATCAGCAATTCGCGGTGACCATCGCCGTCTCCGTGATTATCTCTGCATTCAACGCGCTGACCTTGAGCCCCGCACTCGGTGCACTGCTGCTCCGGCCAAAGACCGAAGGTCGAGGATTGCTGCAGAAGTTTTTCAACTGGTTTAACAAGGTCTTTGGTCGCGCCACCACTGGCTATGTCGGTTTTTGCTCATTTCTGATTCACAAAATGAGTTTCACCGTTGTTGCGTTGATTATTTTCGCGATAGGAGCGGGATTTTTTGGTAGCAAGCTTCCCAAGAGCTTTTTGCCCGAAGAAGATCAAGGTTATTTGTATGTCGCGTTGCAACTGCCAGACGCTTCTTCGTTGCAACGCACCACCGCAGCCTCCAGGAAAGTCGAAGACATTCTGCTGCACACGCCGGGCGTCGAACATGTGACCACCGTCGTTGGCTACAACATGTTGAGCGGTGTGCAGAATACTTATAGCTCCTTCTTCTGGGTGACGCTGAAGAAGTGGGGAGAGCGCAAGGCGGCCGACGAACAATACTGGGCCATCAAAATTCACCTCAACGTTGCTCTTCGGGCCATCTCAGAAGGCATCACCATCGCCTTTCCACCACCGGCGATTCCTGGAGTGGGCGCCGCAGGCGGAGCCACGTTCATTCTGGAAGACCGCTCCGGGCAGGGTTTGGAGTTCTTGCGAGAGAACCAACAGAAATTCATGGCTGCGGCGTTAAAGCGGCCGGAATTCTCGTTCATTTTCACCACTGCTCTACCGTCTGTTCCGCAGCTCTTCGTTAAGGTCGATCGCGACAAGGTCCTCAAGCAGGACGTCGCACTTAGCGACGTATACCAGACCCTCCAAGCATTCATGGGCGGAGCATTCATAAATTTCTTCAACCGCTTCGGCCGCGTCTGGCAAGTGTATGTGCAAGCCGAGGGTGACTTTCGGACGCAGGCGGAGAACGTAGGAAAGTTTTACGTACGCAATAAGACCGGACAAATGGTTCCGCTGTCCGCCGTTACCAGTGTGGAACGGCGCCTGGGCCCCGAATTCACCATGCACTACAACCTGTATCCGTGCGTGCAAATCAATGGAAATACCAAACCCGGGTTCAGCTCCGACCAGGCCATGAAAGCGCTTGAGGAAGTCTTTGCCGAGACGATGCCCCCAGGAATGGGATACGACTACATGGGTATGTCGTTTCAAGAGCAGAAAGCGGCGCAGGGCGTTTCACCGAACGTGATCTTCGGCTTTTCGATCCTTTTTGTCTTTCTCATCTTGGCGGCGCTGTACGAGAGCTGGACGTTGCCCTTCAGCGTGTTGCTGAGCACACCGGTTGCGGTGTTCGGGGCATTTTTCGTCCTATTCGCGCGGAGAATCATCGGTTTGGCAGTGTTCAAGGACTACACCGCCCTGGGGCTGGAAGAAAACGTTTATGCGCAGATTGGTCTCGTCATGCTCATTGGTCTGGCGGCCAAAAACGCCATCCTGATCGTAGAGTTCGCCAAAGCGGAATTTGAAAAAGGCAGACCGTTGGCGGATGCGGCGCTCGAAGGCGCTAAACTTCGCCTGCGTCCGATTCTGATGACTTCCTTCGCCTTCATTCTTGGTTGCGTGCCCTTGTGGCGTGCGTCGGGCGCCGGAGCCGTTTCAAGACAAGTGATGGGAACAACGGTAATCGGCGGAATGCTTTTTGCCAGCGGGCTCGCTATCTTCATCATTCCAGCTTTGTTTTACGTAATTGAAAAGCTCGGTGGCGGGGAACGCGAACAGTTAGCAGCAAGAACCGCCACGGGCACCCCCGGATTGGCACCCGGAGACTAATGTCTCTCCGAAAAACAAAAAGAGAAGCATATTAAGGAGCCTTCAGAACTGATGAACGCGAGTAACACCAGCCCGGTCAATGTGCCACAGACTTCTCGTCCGCGTCATTTCGCAAAAATGAATGCGAGTGGCCGCGGAAGTACGCAAGCACTAGCCTGTGCGCTCTCGCTGGTGATCGTTCTTTCTGGGTGCGCGGTTGGTCCGAATTATCATCGACCGACCGTGAATGCGCCGGTGGATTTTCGCAGCGCGGAAGGCCAGGCGCAGCAAGCCTCGCTCGCCGACTTGCCATGGTGGCAAGTTTTCAAAGATGAAAAGTTGCAGGAGCTCATCCAGACGGCCCTGAAAAATAATTACGACTTGCGCATCGCGGTATCACGAGTGGAGCAAGCACGTCAGATCGCGGCAGAAGCCAGGTCGCAGTACGTTCCGTTCGTCAACTACTCGACGGCGAACAGCGACGGCAAAAACGAGTTCGCCGGTACCGTTGCACCGAACGGAGGCGCGGTTCGGGGAACCTTTGTGGGTGCGATCAGCGCGGCTTGGGAACCCGATGTGTGGGGCCGCATTCGACGCATGAACGAGGCGGCGCTGGCGCAATACCTTGCAACCGAAGAGGCCCGCCGGGGTGTAATGCTCACGCTGGTCAGCGACGTCGCCCAGGCATATTTTGAACTGCTGGAATTGTACCTGGAGCTCGATATCGCGAAACAGACCACGGATTCGTTCGGCCAATCTCTAAAATTTTTCACACAACGTTACGAGGGCGGCGTGGCCACCAAGCTCGACACCTCCCGGGCCGCGGCCGCGCTGGCCACCGCCGCTGCCGCCATTCCGCAAACGGAGTTGCAGATCACGATAAAGGAAAATCAACTGAGTGTGCTCCTCGGGGCCAACCCAGGCCCGATTACGGGTGTGGCGAAACTTTTGGACGAAGTGGTGCCCCCGGAGATACCGGTTGGAATACCATCCGCGCTGCTGGAGCGCCGGCCGGACATTCTGCAGGCGGAGCAACAGGTGCGCGCAGCCAACGCGCAAGTCGGCGTTGCGACGGCAAACTTTTTCCCGCAGTTTGGACTGACCGCGCTATTGGGGCGAGCCAGCACTCCGCTTTCCACGTTCTCGTCCGGTCAAACCACGGCGTGGAGCATCGCGGCCTCGATAACCGGGCCTTTGTTTCAAGGCGGCAACTTGACGGCTCAGAAACGTCAAGCCGTGGCAGCTTGGCAACAAACCCAATTGCAATACCAGCAGACCGCGTTGAATGCGTTCCAGGATGTTGCGAATGCGTTGATCTCACGCGAAAAATTTGAATCTATCCTTGTCGAGCAGACCAAAGCTGTCGAAAACTATCAGGAAGCTGTCACGGTCTCGACGCAACGCTACGTGAACGGCAAAGCCACGTACTATGAAGTTCTCGAAGCGCAACAGCTGCTTTTCCCCGCACAGAACGCTGTTGCGCAGACCGAGCTGGACCGGCGCGTGGTAATTGTGCAGCTCTACATGGCGTTGGGCGGTGGGTGGAAACTAAGTGATTCCCAGTGGAACAATACGCTTCCCATCGCGACGCAGCCGCCGGGAGCTCCCACGCCTTAGCGCAGCCGAGCCTAAACGGCCCGGTGTACAACTTCACCCGAATACCGCGAATCTATAGCTCGAATCCTTAGGAGGCCGACCCGCCACGCCGGTGCGTTCACGACTGTATCGAGTTGCTTTTCAGTGTGAAGCGAAGATAGAGATAACCGACGCAACCCGCCGACAGAGAAACAGCTAGAACGGCAACCTTTGCGATAGCCACTAGCGTTGGGTCTTCAAATGAGAGGCCGCTGATAAATAGCGCCACCGTAAATCCCACGCCTGCCAAAAGGCCAACTCCGGCTATGCCATTCCACGTCAAGCCATCAGCCATCGCAGCAATTTTAAATTTCACCGCCAAAAAAGATAGCAAAGTGATTCCCACGGCCTTGCCCAGCAGCAGCCCCAAAAATATGCCAAGCGCAATCGGGCTCGAATATGCCAGTTTCAGCTGCGTCGTTGACAAAGCGGTGCCCGCGCTCGCCAAGGCGAATAGAGGAAGAATGAGGAAACAAACCCAGGGGTGAACGCTCCGCTCCAAGCGCTCGGCGATGGAGTCGGTGCCACGGAGAAGTTCATCGAGTTCGGTGATTGTAGCTTCTGCTGAGGTTTTATTTTGGCTAAGGATCTGGTCGCGAAAATTCTTGAGCAGCGGCTCTGCGCTTTCGGCCAACTGTTCCGGGCGGTATTTTGGCGTGATTGGCGCCACAAGGCCCAGAATCACTCCGGCAATCGTGGCATGCACTCCAGAACTGAGAACCGCGGCCCAAAAACAAATCCCTACAACCGCATAGACGGCGAGCGGAGCCCGGCGCACGGACAAGCCTATTAAAACCACCAACAAACCGCCCGCCGCCGCCAGCGCCAGCAAAGAAATGGAGGGAGTGTAAAAGAATGCGATCACTAGAATGGCCCCGACATCATCCACGATGGCCAGCGCCAGCATAAACACGCGCAGGCTCGACGGAATACGTTTGCCGAGCAGCGCAAGGACTCCCAGCGCGAAACCAATGTCGGTAGCCATCGGGATGCCCCAGCCGTGGGCGCCCACGCCCTCCCGGTTCAGAACGAAATAGATGAGCGCCGGGAGAATCATGCCGCCGAGCGCAGCCATGATCGGAAGCGCCGCCTGGCGAAACGACGCTAATTCGCCCTTAACGATTTCACGTTTGATCTCGAGCCCTACCACCAGAAAGAACAACACCATCAATCCATCGTCGATCCAGTGATGCAAATCCATGGAAAGAAGCGGGCGACGGCCCAATTGCAAAGGCAGCTTCCAAAGCGCGAAATAGGACGCGCTCCATGGCGAATTCGCCCAAACCAGGGCGGCGACGGTAGCGGCAAACAGAAGAATCGAGCCGGAGGTCTCGCTGTGTACGAACCGCTCGAGCATCGATTTCGGATGCGACAGAAATGGCTTGCCCATCGGCTAGTTCCCGGCCCTGGTTAGGATTTGCGGTGCCTGCAATGTTTTTCTCCGCCACGATGAGGGAGCAGCTCTTGCCCGGGTGTGATGAGCCTACCTCTATGCAGGAAATTTTTCCTACTGTTAGAACTGACAGTGGCCGCAATTTCGTCACGAGCGACTGACGCTTAATGCAGAGGGCCTGACGTGGATGTAGCGTTCCTCATGCTCCGCCTCAGGAGAGAGCAGTTGAATGGTAACAAGCACCGTGGGAATCAGATACACCACAGCGCCGAGCAGCCACATGAGCGCACCCGCGACTACCTGGTCTTCAAACGCGGTCATGCTAAAAAGCGCGGGAGCAGCGGCGTACGAAGAGTAGATGACGCGATCGCTGAAAATCAGAAATGCTCCCAGCGCGCCACCGGGTAAACTCCCCAGGAACAAGTACAAAGGAATGGACCAGCGCGGCCAGCGTGCGACGCTCGGGAAAGGCAGCACCACGGGCCACCAGAACAGCAGCGATGTAGCAAGAAAGGTTACGTGCTCCGCTTCGTGCCAGCCGTCGGACCGCAGCGCCAGTTCAAATGCCGCTGGGATATGCCATCCGAGCAGAGCGACTCCCGCCACAAGCCAGCAAAACGCCGGCCTCGTGAGAAAACGGCCGATTGCTTGAACTGGAGCGTAACGCAGTACGGGACCGACAGCACGGCGGACCACCCTTCGAGGCAATCCTCGCAGCAGCGGCAACAACGGCTCGCCGAGCAGCAGTAGCAGCGGGGCCGCGAGCATAAGCAAGAGATGCTGCACCATGTGCATCGTCAGCGAGACGTCGTCAAACGCTTCCAGCGGCGATCCGATCGCCAGCCACAAGGAAAAAACTCCACCAATAAATGCGGCGAGACGCCCAACGGAAAATAGATTTGGGAACACGCGATGCAGACGAATCCAGCCGCGCGCGTAAACCAAAAGCGTTAGAAATAGTGTCAGGTTAAGTACGATCGGTGGGGACCACGATCGTAAAATTACTTGAGCATCGGCCGTCATTGGGCGCTTAGGGGTGGGTCGCCGGCGCTTCGGAGCCCGCCACGTGGGCAAGTGCGGCGTCCCGCGCTGGGGGGCGTCCTTCCGGGTGCAGCGTTTTAAGGAAACTGACCAGCGCCGTCGTCTCGGCAGGACTCAAATTCTTACCGTATGCGGGCATGTTCCCGCCACCCTGAATCACTTGTCGGATCAACTGGTCATCCGTAAGCTGCAACGCCACGGTATCGAGAGCTGGCCCGCGTTTCCCACCTTTGTGATCGAGCGAATGGCAGTTGTGACATTGCTTGACCTGAAATATCAAAGCGCCTTGCCGCTCAAGAGCGGTGCGATTGTGCAGATATTCTGCCGGAATGGGCATGGAACTCCACGCATCCATCACCGGACTCCAAGGCGTATAGGTTGCAAGATGCGTCATGGTTCCCAGGGCCACAGCCACCAAGAGAACGGTGAGCACGGCAATGGGCCGGCGCTTCCAACTTTTTTCGCCCTCGCCGAAAATAAACGGAAGCAGCAACAGGCCGCCGATTACAACCACGGGACCGATGAGCATCGCCGGAGTTTCCATTGACGGGGGCAGGAACGAGAGCACCGCGTACAACCACAAGAAAAAGAAATCCGGGCGCGGCGCCGTCTGAATGATGGTGGGATCCGGCTGGCCAGATGGTCCGAATGGCCCAAAGTAGAGCGCGCACGCCGCAACGGCCAGCAATATGGCACCGCTAAAAAACATATCCTTCCAGACGGCTGCGGGAACAAAGGGAATACCATCCTTTTTCGTCAGCTCGTGATATTCCTTCACGTAGGTGGCCTTGCGGACTACCCGCCCCGGCATGGGCCACTCATTGATCCCCAGCTTGATAACCATCAGAAGGTGTACGGCAACAGATCCGATCAGTATTCCGGGAATCACGAAAACGTGCAGCGCAAAAAATCTGGTGAGCGTCGCCCCGGCAATAATTGGGCCGCCTAACATCAAGCTGACGATCCACGAGCCCATCAGCGGCACGTGGCTGGCGATGGACACTCCAATCCCCAATCCCCAGTAAGCATCCTGGTCAAAGCGCAGCACCTGGCCGGTGAATGCCATCCCCAACGTCACCAGCAACAACAGCACGCCCACCATCCACGTCAATTCGCGCGGATATTTGTACGCGCCGAATAGGAAAACCTGAACCATGTGGATCAGGACGATGGCAACCATGAAATCCGAACCCCAGCCATGGAGCCCGCGAATAAACCAACCGAGCGTTATCGAGTGATTCAGGATTTGCAGACTGTTCCAGGCTTGGCCCGCCGAAGGAACGTAGATAAGCGCCAGCATGATGCCGGTCACGATTTGCAGCATGAAGACCGTGAGCGCCGCGCTGCCGAAAACATAGAACCAGCTCGCCGTATCGCGGGGCACCGAATGCTCCGCCGTTTCGCGGATGGTGTCACCGATCTGCAGCCGCGCGTCCAGCCATTTGCCAATCGTTTCGATCAGGCGCATGGCGGCTTTCCCTCGTCGTTGGAGGATGCGTCGGACGATGCGATGCCCGGCGCAGGTATTGGACCGGTTTTAATGAACAGTTGCCCTGTCTCGATTTTGTGGTCGTACGCAAACAACCCGCGCTCGGGAGGTCCTGACGCGCGAGAACCATCTTCGTAATACGCGCCACCGTGGCAGGGGCACATGAACAGCTTGGATTGCGGAAACCATCGCACCGGACAGCCCAAATGCGCGCAATTTATATGGAACACCTGAAAGTTCTGACCGTCCACGTTACGCACCCAGCAGGGCAGATCCGCCGTATCACCGTCCCAGGGATTGACCACGGGATTCCGGTACACGGCAAGGCGCGTCTCTCCCGCGGGAAACTGCGTCACGTCACCCAGGGAAAGCCACGAATCGTATCCCGATTTCTCCCCGCCAATCACGGGAGACATGATGTACTTCACGATCGGCACAGCCAGGATCGCTCCGACGATCGCGTTGAATGCAATTCCCAACTTCATGAGCATTTCGCGCCTGGTGCTAGGGCCGAGCAAGGTCATCGCGTGCCTCCCGTTGATTTATCCGTTTGCGGGTAAGGCTCTCCCGGAAACTGCGCCCGCTGCGACGCGAGCCACGCCACCACGTCAGACACATCTTGCGCGGACATCGATTTCCCAGGCACATTTCCGCGCCAGTCTGGAGCTCCCAGTTCCGGCCGCCCCACGATTACGATGGTGCGAAGTTCTTGATCGCTCATGAGCGCCAAAAATGAGCCGTTCACGATGGAACTCGCCTTCCCTCCCTTGCCTGCAACACCATGGCAAGTCGAACAGAAGATCGTGTAAACGTCCGCTCCGCGTGAAGAATTGCCGGCGGTCGTTGCGGAGTACGGCGGGGGATCCACGCCGCGCAATACGTCCGGCTTCCCCCACTTTTCACGGATTCCGTGAGCGATGATTTCCACTTGCTTCTCCGTAAGCATTCCGCCTTTGCTCTTCGCAAACGCCGGCATCGACGTCCCGGGAACCCCCTCGGTCGCTACTCGCCGCAAGACCGCATCGTCGGCAATCGCCAGGTAAACCGGATCGCCGAGGGCGATCGCCGCGCCACCTTTACCGTCAAAACCGTGGCAACCGGCGCAATTCGCTTTGTATAAAACGGCAAAATCCGTAATCGAATCCGGGTTGACAACTTCCGGGCCCGGTCCTGGCTTGCCGGGAGGATTGGCGCATCCGCTCAGTCCGAGCAAAGCCAATCCTGCAACTCCGAGCGCGACTTGGCGAAGAAGGCTCATCACGGATTTTCCTTGCCGCGCGTTCCTCCAGCGCCTCCCGAAGTTTCAAATCCGGCGCGCATCGCGAACGGCAACACCTGCCGCGTACGCACGCGAGCTTGTTTTACCACTACCAATCCCGCCACGATCCCGAACGCAAACTGTGAAGCGACGAACCAAAGCCAATCAATCTTCTGGTCCAGCAGCGGATTTATGAATCCCAAGATGTTGTGGATTAGCCCCGACCACATAACCGGTGCGATGACTCCGCCCAGAAGAATCGGACGGCGCGGAAACATCGGCAGCATCGCGCCATACATAAGGCCCACCAGCAAGGAAGTAACCAGATGGAGGAGGCACGCAAGCAAGAAGCTGTCCAGATGGAACCCCGTGAGGGTCGCTGGAGTCAACGCCATGGACTGCCCGTAAATCGTCGCTGCCAGCAGATTGATGGGGTACCAGATGCTGCCTTGATTCACGATGCCGTAGAGGCACGCCAGCACCGCCATGGCCACCGCGCCAGCAAGTCCTCCCTTGACTCCGGCGGAAATCGGATATGTTTCCAGTGGCAGCAGCGCGCGGGCCAACTCCGGCGCCACGGGCAGCCGCTCAACCTTGCGAGGGGAAACGGCGACCACGCCTGCTTCCTCCTCCACCGGCACGCTAACGTGCTTTTCGTGCGGCAGAACATCCAGAAACCATCCCACAGCCCCAGCCACCGCCAAGATCCCTCCCAGGATGCTCACCGTCTCGCTGGTGACCAGTCCGGCAGACAACAGAGTCACGCCAAAGGCCATGGCAATGGGCCACGCCGTCGGCGCGGGAAGCTTTACCGTATCGAGCTTTTCTACCACCGGTTGTGAGTTCATAGAAGGCATCAGCTTCGTTTCCTCAGCGCCCAATGATGTAAACGACGGTAAACACCACGATCCAAATCGTGTCCACAAAGTGCCAGTACAACGAAAAAACGTCGGCTCTCTCATGGTGCTCTGGTTTCACTTTGCCAAAGACCGTGAGCAGCATGGCCACGCTTATCATGAGCAGCCCCACGGTGACGTGAAAGGCGTGCAGACCCACCAGCGAATAATACGTTGTGCCAAACAGGTTCGTGCTGATGGTCAGGCCCTTGTCGTAAATCAGGTGGTACCACTCGCGGCCCGTCTCCCCCAAGAAAATCCCGCCCAACACCAATGTCAAAAGCCACCACAGGCCGAACGCCCCGACTTTTGCATTTCGCAGCGACTTCACCGCCATGTGAATCGTGAGGCTGCTCGAGAGCAGGCAGATGCTGGCGAAAATGGGGAGTTCCAGCACGTCCTTGGGCGTCGGCCCCGATACACTCTTTCCCAGGTAAAAAATGTAAGCGACCACGAAAATCGTGAAGATCGCCGTTTCGGCGGCGATCAGGCAGAACATTCCCACACGACCACGCGATGGGAGAACCCACTGCATTTCGGCTGACGGCGATGGCAAAGAGGTGCTGCTCAATTGGGATCTCCTGCTGCTGCTTTTTTCAATCCGGATCTTCCGGATGTTTAATGTCCCACAGCGGACGGCGGCTATTCACCGTCGGGAGCGTGGCGAAATTGTATTCGGGCGGCGGCGACGCTGTGGACCATTCGAGCGTCCAAGCGTCCCAGGGATCGTTCCCGGCGAACTTGCCTTTCAGCGCAGACCACAGCAGGTTGCCGACAAAAATCAGGATTCCAGCTCCCTGAAAGAAAACCCCAATCGTAACGATCAGATTCCACGTATCCCAGCCCCGCCCGGGTTCGTAGGTATAAATCCTGCGCGGCATCCCCAACAATCCGGGGATGTGCATGAAATCGAAGGTCAGATGGAACCCGATCAAGAACAGCCAGAAGTGCCATTTGCTGAGCGCGTCGTTGTACATTCGTCCGCTCATCTTCGGGAACCAATAGTAAAAGGCTCCGAAGAGCCCGAACAGAATCCCTCCGACGATTACGTAATGAAAATGCGCTACGACAAAGTAGGAGTTACCCAGCTGCCAATCAAACGGAGCCACGGAAAGCATAATTCCCGTCAAGCCGGCAATCAGGAACTGCAGCAGGAACGCGATGCAGAACAGCATCGGTGTTCCGAAGCGGATCTTCCCGCCCCACATCGTGGCAATCCAGTTGAATATTTTGATTCCCGTCGGAACACCGACCAGCATCGTCGAAATCGCAAAAAAACTGTTGGCATAGGAGTTCATCCCTACCGTAAACATGTGATGCGCCCAAACCAGGAAGCTTAGGAATCCAATGCTTACCGTCGCGCCTACCATAATCGGATATCCGAAGATCGGTTTGCGCGAGAACACCGGAATGATTTCGGAAACGAAGGCGAAAGCCGGAATCACCAGCACATAAACTTCCGGATGCCCAAAAATCCAGAAGAAGTGCATCCACAGAACCGCCGAACCTCCCGCCTGCGTGTCAAAAAAGTGCGCCCCCAAATAGCGATCCAGCGAGAGCATCACCTGCGCGGCGGTCAGCGGCGATACCGCCAACAGCACCAATCCCGCCATCACCAGGTTCAT
The DNA here is from genome assembly GCA_963838265.1 of uncultured Acidobacteriota bacterium. Lineage (GTDB taxonomy): Bacteria > Acidobacteriota > Terriglobia > Acidiferrales > UBA7541 > Acidiferrum. The sequence goes on along the minus strand of CAWIQN010000006.1, from coordinate 247,620 downwards.
CCATGCGAACAGCGGCATCTTCCCCAAAGTCATTCCCGGGCATCGCAGGCACAAAACCGTCGCCACAAGGTTTGTCGCCGTTCCGATGCTGCCGATTCCTGAGACCAGCAAACCCAGCGTCCAGAAATCCGTGCTGTGCCCCAGGGAAAAGGCCTTAGCCGTCAGGGGAGCATAAGCGAACCATCCTACGTCCGGCGCATTGCCCGCGCCGTATAATCCATTTCCGCCGACAAAGCTGAAATAGAGAAGAAAGCCTCCGAACGCGGAAATCCAGAAACTGAAGGCATTCAAGCGCGGGAACGCCATGTCGCGCGCGCCAATCATCAATGGAACGAAATAATTCCCGAAGCCAAACACCACCGGCATGGCCACAAAGAAAATCATGGTCGTGCCATGCATCGTGAACATTTCGTTGAACACTTGCGGCGAGACAAAATTGTTGTGCGGAACGATCAACTGGATCCGCATGATCGTTGCTTCGATTCCACCGATCACCAGGAACAAAATCGCATACATTATGTACAGCAGCCCCAGTTTTTTGTGATCGACGGTGGTTACCCAATCGTGCAGAATCTCGCCGATGGGCCGCGCCGGCGCGTCCAGTCTGCCAATTGCGATCGATTCGGATGCCATCTGACTATGTCCTCGTTCTCATCGCAGCGTCTCCAGATAGGCCGTCAATGCATCGATATCCGTATCGCGCAGCTGCATTGCAGGCATCAGCGAACCGGGTTTTAGGTCATCGGGATTCTTAATCCAGCTCCGCAGGTTCGCGTGGGTGTTCGTCGCGGCGCCGGAAGCGATTGTCGCACGGCTCATAAGGTGCGTCAGATCCGGGCCAAATCGTCCGTCGGCGACCGTTCCCGTAATGGTGTGGCAGTTGACGCAAGCCGTTGTTTCAAAAACGCGTCGACCCGCGCTCACGGCATCCGTCACTTGCGCCGGCTTTTTCTCGTCTTGCACCCAGCGGTCAAATGCTTCGCGCGGTTCGACGTCCACACGCAAAAGCATCTTGGCGTGCTGCGTGCCGCAGTATTGCGCACATTGCCCGAGGAAGAGTCCGATTTCATGAGGGTCGATCCAGGTGCTGTTCGGATGATTGGGGATCAAGTCCGTTTTTCCTGCCAGTTGCGGCACCCAGAAGCTGTGGTCCGTATCTGCCGAAAGCAGGGTTATAAACGTGGGCGTCGGATGCGATGGATCGCTGACCGGCACGTGCAATTCATTCGCGGTAACCACACCTAGCGCGGGATAGCGAAACTCCCACCAGAACTGATGTCCAATCGCCACCACCTCGATCGCGCCCGCGGGTTTGGTGGTTCGCTGAATGGAATGGATCACGCGCGCAGTCGCGAGGAATAGGATCAGGACCACCAATACCGGAAGCACTGTCCAAGCCAGTTCTACTTGGTTGCTGCCATAAACCTGGGGAGGCTCGTCCTCATCCCCGGCGCGCTGGCGAAACTTCACCACGGCGTAGGCCAGCAGGATGACCACCACGACGAAAATTATCCCGGTAATCGAAAGCACAAAGCGCGAGATCCGATAGATGCCATCCGCTGGCGTCGAGCGCGGATCAAACATATGAGGAAGCGGCGTATTCGTCTGCGCTCCGACACCTACACTGGCAGAAAGCAGCAAACTCGCCAACATGACTCCGATCCCCGTAATCCAGGTCCGGAGGCCGTACACAAGTGCCCGTCGATGGATTCGCGTGTTCTGCATATCAAGCAGTCGCTTTCGTCCGCCCGGCCATCTGTTGACCCAGCTGATTTAATATCCAAAAAGTCATTTTGTCTACACTGACGTAGCCTCTTAACCGGCTGTCCGACTTGCTCTCCACAACCGGAATCCAGCTAAGCCCGTTGTCCAGCATCGCCGCTACCACCGCCAAGCTTGATTCGTCGAAGCAGACCGTAAGAATCTCTTTGGGGACGCACTCGTGCAGCTGCAGCTTCGTGATGTCCGGCTCATCATTTCCCACCTTGTATGCCGCCATTTGCGCAGCCACCGCAAGATCCGAGCCGTCCGAAGCTCCCCACAAGCACTGCTGATCATCCAGAATGAACAACAACCCGTCGCTACTTTCGCTCATCAACGCCACCGCTTCTCCAAGCGTGTTATGTGGCCTAAGCGTCGATATGGGTACCGGCTCCGTAAACGTAGAAAGAGGCTCCCGGGCCAGCAGCTCTTTTGCGGCCGGGTAATGCAACCACAGATTTTCTGCGCGCCTCCGCACGGACTTGGCCACAATATCCCGCAACGGCGCCATCGTCCCAACATGCTGCGAGAAGGCTTCGCGATTCATGGTCACCACGCGAACCGCTGTCCGCGCCCGAACGCTGGCGCGATAGGACTCTTCCTGCAGCAGTGCTGCCTCGCCCGCGAAATCTCCCGGACCCAGCACCGCAAAAGCCTTTTCGTCCGCGCCAACACCTTGGTTCCGCAGGATCTCAACTTGTCCCTCTTCAATCGCGAAGAAGGAATTCGCGTATTCTCCTTTGCGATAGAGAAAGTCGCCTGGCCGGTAAAACGCCCGCGAAAAAGTCTGGTTGGAGTTTGCCGTAAAGGCTCCCAAATCGCGCGGGAACATCATGTCCCAAATCCAATCGGTGCCTACGCGAAGGCGCCGCGACCAACTCGGCAGCTTCATCAGATACACGCCCCGCCACATGAACCAAGCCAAAACTCCGGAAATGCGCATTCCGAACATCTCCGCTACCGCGCGGTGCCCGCCAATCGAACAGAGTTGACCCAGCGCCTTGAAATGGAACGGCTTTGTCGGCTGGCCTCGCAGTACTCTCACCAGGTTGTCCGCCGCTTGCCGTCCTTGCCTTTCGGCAAATTGGCCGGTAGTCGGAGACGGCTGCTGGTCGAATGCGTTTATGATGAAGCCGCAATCGCCCACCGCCCACACATCCTGATAACCCGCTACACGCATGTCAGCGTCGGTGACAAGTCGGCCGCGTTCCTTCTTAACATCCAGGTTCTTGATGAGCCGCGTAGGTGAAGTCCCGATTGTGCACACCACTGTGGCGGCCCGGAGCATGCTGCCGTCCGGCAGGCCGACGCCTTCCGGCGTTGCCGCGGCAGCCTTGGTATTTAGCAGGAACTCGATGTTCGCTCGCTTCATCTTCTGCAGCGCGAAATCGCGCAAGGTCGAGCTGACCTCGGGCAAAATCTGATTCCCCGAATGCACCACCTTCATGCTTACATCGTCTTCCGTAAAATTGTGGTAGAAGCGCGTGCTGTCGCGCACCAATTCGTTGATTTCCCCGGCCAGTTCGATTCCGCTGAATCCGCCGCCAATGATTACGAACGACAGATGAAATTTCCGCCGTTCCGCATCCGAGCAGGCTTCCGCTTTCTCCATCTGATCAATCACGTGAGCACGCAGCGCCACCGCGTCCCTCATCGTTTTGAAGGCGAACGCGTGGTCGCTCATCCCGGGGATGACCGCCAGGTTGCTGTCGGCTCCGCAAGCAATCACCAGGTGGTCGTAGTGTGTTCTTTCGAGTCGCCCTTGGTCGTTCTGAAATTCGATCTGCTTCGCCGCCAAATCGATGCTTTCAACGTTCTCGGTGCTGCATTGCGCTCCCGGCAACATTTGCCGTATGGTCGCGGCCGCCGAGTCCGGATGAATCGACGCTCCCGCAACGTCCGCCAGCAGCGGATGAAATACCATATGGTTTTCGCGGCTATATACGACGATCTGGCGCTCATCACGCGCGAGACTCTTCAGCAGCGTTCTGGCGCATTTCACCGCTGCGAACCCACCGCCGATAATTACGATCTTGGTTCGATTCATGGCCGCCCAGCGTCCGCGAACGCGCTCGACCTACTACCTTGCGTCTCTCGGAGAGTTCCTACCCTTAGGGCCCGTAGCGAACGAAACTCTATCAAATCCGGGATGTCAGGGTATAGGTTAAGTTCAACGCGCTTTTATCACAGAGGACGTAGTGCACCCCACTGTCAATACTTACAGTGCCCGCCCTTCAGTCCCGTCAGATACGGTCCTATGAACGGTGGGCTCCCTTTTTTTCTTCGCCCCAAAGGCGATAGACTCAGGTGGCCCCATGGCGCGAAACCTATGGGGCGAAACACCTCTTGGCGCTCGTTTCTGGAGGCGACACCGTGACTGAATCCAAGCCGACGTTGAAGCAAAGAGCCTTGCGCGGAATGTGGGAATACCTGTGGATAACGCTTTATCTGCTGGTCGTCTTCTCGCTGTTTGCCATCTACAAATCGGTCATTCTCGCCCAGTATCACATCGACTTCGAGCCACAAGGACTTGCCCTGATTAATGCCCTGGCGCTATCGAAAGTTATCCTCGTCGCGCAGGAACTGCATCTTGCCGACCAGTTCCGGGACGCGCCCCTGATTTATCCGACCCTGCTAAAGTCTTTCGCTTTCTCCATTGTTCTTGCTTGCTTCAAAATTGCCGAAGACATCGTTCTCGGGTTCTTTCATGGAAGGACGTTCCACGAAAGCGTGGCCCTCATTGGCAATGGTTCTCTGCAAATCATGTCTCTCACGGTTTTGATGTTTGTCGTCCTAATTCCCTTTTTTGGCTTCACCGAGTTACGGCGAGCCTTAGGCCATGACAGACTAGTGGGCGCTTTTTTTCGTCCCCGGTCTCAATTGCACCTGCCTCCCGCAGAATCGTAGCCTCTGCACTGTGCTGGCTCCAGCATTTCGCGGCATCACCGCCTGCACCGGCTGATTCCTGCCATCCACGCCATTGGCGCGTTGGGTGGCAACCGAATGAACTGGAGTAGATTCGATTGGTTTCGGGAAACGAAGAGGGACTACGCAAAAATGGCCGACGCGACGTGACGACAATTCGATGGCAGTTTGAAAATACAATGAATCTAATAAAATCTGGCGGATGAGCCTGTAAGCCGGATTCTGTGCGATCCGCGCGCGGCGTTCGCGACTTGCGTCGCGGCGCCTGCGGCGAACTGCGGCGATCATTCCTCTAGGTCGCGCCTCGCGGCGCGACTCCAGCAGCCTACCCGAGGGTCCAAACGAGCCGGGCTAGCTCTCCCCTCCTATTTGGCCTTGCACCACGCGGGGTTTTCCGTGCCCCCGATGTTGCCATCGGAGCGGTGGGCTCTTACCCCACCTTTTCACCCTTACCGGCAAGCGCGCGCGAAGCGAAGACGTCTTGCAGGTTTACCTGCAAGATGACACCGTGCGGCGCGAACCGGCGGTTTAAGTTTCTGTGGCACTATCCGTGAACCGTGGCACAGGCTTTAGCCTGTGCTCTCTCTGTCGCACGACTCGCATCGCGCAAGCGAAGCGCTCAGACTAAAGTCTGTGCCACCGTTCCCCTGGCGTTACCAGGCGCGTTGCCCATTCCTGACCACGGCAGCCTCGCAGGACTGCCGCTACTCAGGTGGTGTCCGGACTTTCCTCCCACTCTTACGTAGGCGCCGGACTTTAGTCCGGCCCCCACCAAGAGCCAGCGATCACCCGGCTCACCCGCCGCCAACCATTATAAAGCAATCAGCACTTGTAGAGGCCGCCTTCTGAGGCGGTCGCCTTTTTTCGTAGCACAGGCACTCCTGCCTGTGCACTGCAGCGGCATCCAGGCCATCGTCTCCTCGCTAGCCCTAGACTAGCTTTTCAAACTCGGCTTCCGTCAAAACCGTAACTTTCAACTCGCGAGCTTTCTCCAGTTTGGACCCCGCGTCGGCGCCGGCCACAACGTAGTCGGTTTTTTTGCTTACCGAGCCAGACACCTTCCCACCATGCTGCTGAACTAGTTCCCCGGCGGCTTCTCGCGTGCGATTAGCAAGCGTGCCGGTGAATACAAAAGTTTTGCCCGCAAACTTGTCGCTCTTGACCGTGCGTTTAGCAACCGTAGGACGAATCCCAACCTTGTCCAGTTTCTTGATCAGCTGCCGGTTGGCCGGCTCCGAAAAAAACTCCGCAATCGCCGCCGCCACCTTCGGTCCAACTTCGCCAACCTCCGTCAGCTGCTCTTCGCTGGCCGCGGCAAAATCATCCAGCGACGAAAAATGCTCCGCCAAAAGCTGCGCGGTGCGTTCACCTACAAAGCGAATACCTAACGCATAAATTAACCGCGCCAGCGGCTGCTTTTTGCTCGCCGAGATGCCATCCAACAAATTTTGCGCGGACTTTTCGGCCATGCGCTCGAGGTTCTGCACATCGTCAAGCTTTAAGCTGTAAAGGTCGGCCACATCCTTCACCAAACCTTTGTCCACCAATTGGTCCACTATTTTGTCGCCCAGGCCGTCAATGTCCATGGCATGGCGCGCAGCGAAATGTAGCAACCACTCTTTGCGTTTTGCGGGACAGGAGGGATTCACGCAGCGGAACGCCACACCGTCCTCGTCTTTGTGGATGGTGCTGCCGCATTCCGGACATTTTGTCGGCATCTCAAACGGCCGGCGATCCTTCCCTTCTTTCACAACTTTCAAAACGTGCGGAATAACTTCGCCGGCGCGCTCGATCAAAACCGTATCGCCGATTTGCACCCCCAGCCGAGTGATCTCGTCCATGTTGTGCAGCGTCGAGCGGCTCACGGTCACGCCGCCAACCTGCACCGGCTCAAGAAAGGCCACGGGAGTCAGCGCGCCAGTGCGACCAACATTGATGCGAATGTCGTTGACTACAGTGGTTTCCTGCCGCGCGGGATATTTGTATGCGATAGCCCAGCGCGGCGCTTTCGCGGTGAAGCCCAATTCATTCTGAATGGCGATGGAATTCACCTTCACCACCACGCCATCAATCTCGTAAGGCAGCTTTTCGCGTTTCGGATCCCAGGCTTCGCAGTAGGCGATGACCGCATCAATGCCGTCGCACAACTTCCAATCGCTCGAGGAACGAAATCGCGCCAGCTTCAGCGCATCCAGAGACTGCGAATGTTTCGGAAAAGGGGCTTTGTCATCCACAGTCAGGTAGTACGCAAAAAATTCCAGCCGGCGGCTTGCGGTGATGGAAGGATCGAGAACGCGCACGCCTCCGGCGGCGGCGTTGCGCGGATTGGCGAAGATCTTGCCGCCGGACTGTTCTTGCTGGCGGTTTAATTCTTCAAAAGATTTTCTGGGCATCACGATTTCGCCGCGCGCCTCAAATGTGCCTGGAAGATGGGCCTTTTTCAGCGCAGCAGGATCAAGCCGCAACGGCACGGAACGAATGGTTTTTACATTTAGCGTGACGTCTTCTCCGGTACGGCCGTCGCCGCGCGTCACCGCGCGGGCCAGAGCACCGTCTTCGTATTGCAGCGAAATACTCAAGCCATCGAATTTATGTTCGGCCACGTATTGAATCTTTTCGTGGCCGCTGACCTCGCGCGCTCGACGATCGAATTCGCGCAAGTCGTCGTAGGAATAAGAATTATCGAGGCTGAGCATCGGACGGGCATGTTGCACCGTTTCAAATCCCGCGCGGGCCGTGCCGCCAACACGTAGTGTGGGGGAATCCGAGGTAACCAGTTCAGGGTTGGCTGTTTCCAGTGCGGTCAGTCGAGCCATCAGACGGTCGTACTCGGCGTCGGAAATTTCCGGATCGTCCTGCACGTAATATTTGTATTCGTGATGACGCAGCTTTTCGCGCAGATCCGCGATCTGCTTCTTAACAGCGGCGGGTGCGGCCTTGGCCATGGCGGCGGTCCTCAAGAAATCGTCATGAAATCTGCAACAGAACAATAGCTGGAATTCATCTCATATTATATAGAATGGATGCGCAGCTGATGTTCGAGTTTGGTTTTAGTAGCACAGGCACTCCTGCCTGTGCACCTTGGAGCACCCGACCAACGATGACGCCGGATTTGCACAACGCTCTACTAATTCACAACCCCAACGCCGGCAACGGCGGCAATGGCCGTCGCAAGCAATTGGACGATGCGCGAAAAATTCTAGCGGTCGGCGGCATTGAAGCAGATCTAGCAGAAACGCGCGGACCGGGCGACGCCACGGAAATCGCCAGCCGCGCAAGCCGCGAAGGCCGGCAACTGGTCATCGCCTGCGGTGGCGACGGCACTCTGAACGAAGTAGTGAACGGACTGGCCGGGCAACAGAACGGCCACCGCGTGCCGCTGGGATTGTTGCCCGGTGGAACGGCAAACATTCTTGCCAAGGAACTGGGCATTCCCTGGGATATTCCAGGCGCCACGCAGAAATTGCTGCACGGCGAAGTAAAAGAAATTGCTCTCGGACTGGCAACGCCGCTCGAACAGCCGGAGCGCAAGAAATATTTCTTGAGCGTGGCGGGCGCCGGACCAGACGGCATGATTGTCTATTCCGTGGACCTGGATTTGAAGGCCAAGGTGGGAATCCTGGCGTATTGGTGGCAAGGCGCCGTGGAAGTGATGCGCTACAAGTATCCGCATTTTCGCGTGATCGCGAATGGACAGACCATCGAGGCCACGCTGGTGGTGGTCGGGCGCACAAAAAATTATGGCGGGCCGTTCAAGATCACCACGGAAGCGGATTTGTACGAAAACCAGTTTGAAGTGATGGCCTTGACCACGCAAAGCGGATTTAAGTATTTGAGTTATATGCCGGCCTTGTGGATGGGCAAATTGCGCGGCACGGATGGCGTGCATTTCTATAAATCCGATTCAATTGTCTGCGAGCCGATGGATGACAAACCCGTTTATGCGCAGGTGGATGGCGAACCGCTGGCGCGCTTGCCGATTGAATTTAAGATTGTGCCGCGCGCGCTGAAACTCCTCGTGCCGCGAAATGGCGTGGCGCTACCGGTTGAAAAAGTCGCCTGAGTTTCTCGCACCGTCCGCGATAGTGAAATAACGATGAACATCTTAACGCACGGCTTGGCTTCGCTCGCGCTTACGCGGGCCGTGTGGCCGCGCGCGCCCAAACAACTCTGGATTGTGGCAGTGGCCGCGGGCGTGATTGCCGATATTGATTCGGCGAGCGCGTGGTTCGGCGCGTCGGCGTGGCTACGGTGGTATCGCACGTACACTCATTCCCTGCTCGCATCGCTCGTCATTGCCGTAGCATTCGCCGCGGCATATCGCTTCGTGGCCAGCGATTCTTTGCGCGAACGTTTTTCCACAAAAAGCGCTTTTGCAATGACACTAGCCGCGGGTTGGTTGCATTTGTTCATGGATGTTTGGGGCTGGGAAGGAACTGCGGTGCTGTGGCCGTTCAGCGCGAAAAGATTTGCCGTGGATCTGGTTGTGGATTTAGACCCGTGGATTATCGCCATGCTGCTGGCTGCGCTACTGGTTCCTGAGCTGTTGCATATGGTTGGCGCCGAGATTGGCGCGCGAGATACGCGTCCGCCCGGACGAACCGGAGCGCTGGTCGGATTTGCCATCGTTGTTGCTTACCTTGGACTGCGCGCCTATTTCCACAGTGATGTAATTGCCTTGCTGGACTCGCGCACGTTTCAGGGTGAAGTCGCCAAGCGCAGCGGCGCGTTTCCCAAGGCGATTTCTCCTGTGACCTGGCATGGCGTTGTGGAGACGGTGCGCGGCTACCGCGAGCTAACCGTGATAGTCGGACCAGTGGAATCGTTTGATCCGGAAAGCGCGTATGCGTCGTTCAAGCCGGAGCCGTCGGCGGCGCTGGAGGCCGCGGAAAAAACGGAAGCAGCGCGGCGGTTTCTGGCGATGGCGAGATTTCCCAAGGCTACCGTGGAGAACACTACCGCTGGGAGCCGCGTGGAGATCCGTGATTTGCGTTTTGCCACAGTGGAAGATTCCGGGCATGAAGTGATCGCGGTGATTATTCTTGACGCTGCGAATCGCGTTGTAGCAAACGAGATCGCCTGGGCAAATCAAGGTTCGCGGCCGTAGCGCGCAGCTTCTTCATGCTGCTGGAGGCTTGTGGCGCAGAATCATGCGCGACAGCGCGTAGCAGACGGCGACGAACAGAATTACGGCGATCGCTACTTGCAGCTTGTGCTGGGCCAGGTATGGCAAAGCGTCGTGACCGTATCGCACCGCCAAATAGCCGATGGTGAAGTAGCGCAGGATGCGGGCGATGGTTACGGCCAGCGTGAAGCTGGCGATGGGAACTTCGAAAACTCCGGCGGCGAAAACAAATATTTTAAACGGCGTGGGAGGCGGGAGCAGCGCCGCGACTAACATTCCAACAAAGCCGTTTTGTTCCACCCAGTGGCGGACGGCGTGGCTGTGGACGCCGGCATTTTTGTGGAAGAAGGCTTCGCCACCTTTGCGGGCGATGAAATAGAGCAGGACGCAGCCGAGCACGGAGCCGACGGCGGCGGATGCGGCGTAGAGCGGCATGCGCGCTGGGTTGGTGACGGCAAGATTGATCAACAACAGATCGTTGATCACCGGGAAGCTGAGTACCGAAGAATCCAGGAATGAAATCAGGAACAGTCCGGGAGCGCCCAAGGCGCCGGCGAAGAGAATTATTTTTTGTTTCCAGACGTTTAATTTGGAAAGCAAACTAGTCCTCGGGTGAAAGATCGATTCGTGGCGTTAGGGGCGCAGCATGCAGCGCCCCTACAAAAGCAAATCAAGAACAAAGAGAAAAAGTTTAACAGAACGACTTCTAGAACAACGTTTCGATTGCTTCCTGGATTATGTCGTAGGCGCGATGCAATTCTTCCGGGCTGATTACGTAGGGCGGCAGGACGTAGACTACGTTGCCGAGCGGGCGGAGCAGGACGCCGCGTTCCAGGAAAAAATTATAGAGCTTGGGACGCATGGCAGAAAGGTAGCCGGCGTCTTCGGCGAGGAGTTCGATGGCGCCTATGGTGCCGATCTGGCGTGTGTCTCCGACTTGGTGCATGGCGCGAAATTGTGCCAGGCGCTCTCCGGTGATGCGCGCGATGGTGGCGATGCGATCGAATACCGGCTCGTCGTCGAATATTTGTAGGTTGGCGTTGGCGGCGGCGCAGGCTAACGCGTTCCCGGTGTAAGAATGCCCGTGATAGAAAGTGTGCGTGCGATTTTCACTGTGGAATGCTGAGGCCACTTGCTCGTTGCACAGCGTGACGCCCATGGCCAGGAATCCGCCGGTGATGCCTTTGGAGAGGCAGGCTAAATCCGGAGTGATTCCGGCTAGATCGCAGGCAAACATTTTTCCCGTGCGGCCGAAGCCGGTGAGCACTTCGTCGGCGATCAGCAGCACGTCGTGAGCGGTGCAGAGTTTTCTAATTTTTTGCAGAAATTCGACTGGGTGCACAATCATGCCGCCGGCCGCTTGCAGGAGCGGTTCGACGATTACCGCGGCGATTTGCTCGCCGCGTTCGGCGAGCAGTGTTTCGAGTTGCTGCGCACATTCGATATGGCAGGATTCCCGTTTCAGCCCGACGGGACAGCGATAACAGTACGCGGAGTTAACGCGATGAACCATGAAGCGCATAGCCCGGAATGGCTCGGTGAAGGGCGAATCGTCGCTGGCGGACATGGCGCCGGCAGTGTCGCCGTGATAACCGTGCGCGAGGGCGACGATTTCTTTTTTTTGCGGGCGTTGTTGATTGCTGAAATGCTGGACGGCGAGCTTCATCGCCACTTCTACCGCGGTCGAACCGTCATCGGAAAAAAACATGTGCGTCAGATTCGGCGCGGTCCACTTGCTCAGGCGCGATGCCAACTCTTCCGCGGCGTCATGCGTGAAACCGGCAAGGATTACGTGTTCGAGTTTTTTCGCTTGCGTGGCGATGGCGGCGGCGATGCGCGGGTTGGCGTGGCCATGGAGGTTCACCCACCAGGAACTGATGGCGTCAAGAATGCGGCGGCCATCTTGCGTGTACAGCCAGACGCCTTCGGCGCGCGCAACGTGCAGCGGCGGCGGGTCCAGTGCGGAATTTGTGAAGGGATGCCAGATGCGCAGAGGCGAAGACATTGCGCGAGATTACTGCGAAAATGCCGCGCGATCGAAATGGTTCAGGAAAACCTGCATGAGCGCGGTGCGGTGCAGGTTTGGCAAGCGCGGAATTTCACCGATGACGCGGACGTGGCCGAAGCGTTCGATGGTTTCGCGATTCTCTCGATTCTGGTCGCCGATCAGGACGACGCCGTGCACCGGGAGTTCCGCGGCGTGCAGCGCGGCCAGCGTTAGTAAGGTGTGATTGATGGTGCCCAGACTGCTGCGGGCCGCGAGAATTACCGGCAATTTAAATTTGGCCATCATATCGAGCACGAATTGCTTCGGGTTGATGGGAACGAGCACGCCGCCAACACCTTCGATCACCAGCCAATCGTTGATCAAGCTGGTGGGCAAGTTGATGCGCGACAAATCGATCTCGACGCCTGCCCAGCGCGCGGCAAGATCCGGCGAGACCGGCGGAACGAATTGGTAGACCTCGTCGAGGGTGCGGTCGTTGCCGATGCCCGCGAGGCGCATGACCGTGGAACGGTCCGAGCCTTCGAGCGTGCCGGTTTGAATGGGCTTCCAATAGACGGCGTCGAGCGCGGCGCACAAGAGCGCGGAGAGCGTGGTCTTGCCCACGCCGGTGTCGGTGCCGGTGACGAAGAAGTGATGCCTCATGAGTTGGCGGCGGCTCCTACGGCGACGGGATGTTGCTGCGAACAGCGCCACAGCCGCAAAGATTCTGCCAGGCGCGCGAGATCGGTTGGTGCGATCGCGGCGGTTAGAGAGAATCGCAGGCGTGATTTGCCTTCGGGTACTGTTGGCGGACGAATCGCGCGGGCGGCGAATCCTTCTTGCTGGAGAAAGTCGGCTGCGGCTACGGCATCTTCATTGCCGCCAACAATTATCGGAATGATTTGCGTGGATGATTTGCCAGTGTCCCAACCTTGCGCGCGCAACGCGGCGTTGAGTTGACGAGAGTTCTGTTGCAGCGTGGCGCGTTCCGCGTCCATGCCTTGCGCTAGGTGGAGCGCGGCGCTCACTTGCGCGGCCATGTACGGCGGCAGCGCGGTGGTGAAGAGAAACGAGCGAGCGTGGTTGATCAGATGGTCTTTTAGGGCGGCGCTGCCGCAGACGAAGGCTCCGGCGCTGGCCAGGGCTTTGCTGCAGGTATGGACTACGGCGACGATATTGTCGTTGCTCGTGCCATACGAGACGCCGCGGCCGCCGGGGCCGTGGACTGCGGTGGCGTGGGCTTCGTCAAGGATTACGCCTGCGCCGTAGCGATCGGCCAGGGCGAGAATTTCCGGCAATGGGGCGACGTCACCGTCCATGCTGAAGACGGTTTCGCTGACGATGAGTTTGCGGCCGCGATGGTTCTGATACTGGCGCAGCGCGGATTCCAGCGCGTCAAGGTCAACGTGCGGATAGATGTGCTTTTGGGCGCCGGAGAGGCGAATGCCGTCGATCAGGCTGGCGTGGTTGAGGGCGTCGGAAAAGATGGTGTCGTTGCGCCCGGCCAGCGAGGTTAAAAGTCCGATGTTCGCGGCGTAGCCGCTGCCGAAATATAACGCTGCATCTGTGCCAGCGAAATTCGCAAATTCGTTTTCGAGGTCATCCCACGCGCTGGCGTGTCCAGAGAGCAGGCGCGAACCTGTGCTGCCGACGCGCGAAGACCCTTCTACGGCTGCGACGACCGCATCGCGAAGGGCGGCGCTTTGCGACAAGCCGAGATAATCGTTGGAGCAGAGATTTACACCGGAGATTTCCGCGAGCGTGCGATGCTGGCGGCGCGCGGCCAAAGTGCGCAAACCTTCTTGCAACTGGTCAGAAAACTTGCGTTGAAAATCAGACGGCATGCGACCCCAAAGGTTTCAGCCCCAGGCTGTGGAGCAGTTGCTCGTCGGCATCGGGTTCGGGATTGGGCGTGGTCAAAAGTTTTTCGCCGACGAAGATGGAGTTGGCTCCGGCGAGAAAGCACAGCGTGACCGCTTCAGGAGATAGCTGTTTGCGTCCGGCGGCGAGCCGCACGCGGGAGGCCGGCATCAGCACACGGGCGGTGGCGATGGCACGAACCATTTCGAGCGGGTCCAGCGCGGGCATGGAAGCGAGCGGCGTGCCTTCGACGCGCACCAGCATGTTGATAGGCACGCTTTCCGGGTGCGGCGCGAGCGTTGCCAGTTGATGCAGCAGGCCGATGCGATCCGATTCGCGTTCGCCCATGCCGAGGATTCCGCCGCAGCAGACGGTGATGCCCGCTTCGCGAACGGCGGCGAGAGTTTTGAGGCGATCGGCATAAACGCGCGTGGTGATGATGGAGCCGTAGAATTCGGGCGAAGTGTCCAGGTTGTGATTGTAGGCGGTGAGGCCGGCGGCTTTAAGCTTGGCCGCTTGCGGGGCGGTGAGCATACCCAGGGTGCAGCAGACTTCCATACCCAACGCGGAGACGCCGCGGACCATTTCCAGGACATTTTCAAATTCGCGGCCTTCGGGGGCCTGGCGCCAGGCGGCACCCATGCAGAAGCGGGTTACACCGCGTCCGGCGGCTTCTTGGGCGACTCCGATTACGTGTTGCGGGTCCATCAGGCCTTGGCGCTCGACGCCGGCGTCATAGTGGGCGCTTTGCGGGCAGTAGCCGCAGTCTTCGGGGCATCCGCCGGTCTTGATGGAGATTAGCTGGCAGGTCTGGATGCGATCCGGGTCGTGGAACTGGCGATGCACCGTTTGGGCCTGGAAAAGCAGTTCGGGCAGCGGGGTGCGGTAGATGGCTGCTACTTCCTGGCGGGTCCAGTCATGGCGGACGGCGGGAGATGGCGCGGTGCTGGCGTTGACCGGAAACACGGATACTGGTTGGGTGCCCATGGACCTCCGTCCATTGAAAGCGGTGCAGGAAACAGGTGCACGACAACTACAGGAAACGAGTGCACGCAAGAAGTGCACGTAAAATGATGCACGCATGTTACCACCGCTGGCAAATGGAGGTCGCGGAGGAAATAGCGGGATTGCGGTAAGGCTTAACCGTGGGAGGAGCAGGGCTATCGTCGGCGCGGTTGCCTGGGATTGGCTTGGTGGTTCCATTTCGGGATTCGCTTGGGCGAATCGGCAGATGTGCGAGCTGAAGGCGATGGCTTTTCGGCTTCCTGGTGGTTGGATACCCATTGGGGGTTTTGAAAGGATGTGAAAACACAGGCACTTAAAGTCCTTTGTTTTCACATCCTTTTGCAAGTGTTCATTCTGCACGAGTTATCGTTAGTTTTTATTTATAGTTTGGTTACCCCCGATGGCAAGCGGATTCCGCCGCGGAGCAGCAGGCACGGCATGCCGTGCCCCTACGACTGGTGGCCGCGGCTATTAGTGTTTAGGGAGTCTTGATGCGCGTGGGCGTAGTTCTTAACGGGAATAGTATAGGGAATGCTAACTCGGATGTCAAGAACTATTTCTAACATTATTTGTTGCCCCCGGAGCGGCAATGGACAATTACTGAGGAGGTCGTTCGAACGGTGGGGTCGGAGGACACCGACACTTCTTTCATCGACATGCGAGGCAGGTCGGGCTACGGAAACAGACAGCTTTCTGGAACGCCCGGTAGTTGGCCAGTTTCCGGTTAGCGCTGTCGGCTCAACCCGTCGATGCAACACCCTGCAATACGTTGATTCGATCATGCTTTCCTAGAGGAAGTCGACTGTTTGGTTGTATTCCGTCAAAGCCTAGCCAAGGCAGTGTTCCGGGTGATCTAACCATAACGAGGGGATTAACCTTTTGTTTTCAATGGAAGAAGGGTTGGTGCTCAGTGTTGCGTCGACCCATTGAGACCACCCGAGTTATCGGACATGTGATTTCGAGCCGGAAGCGAAGGAGTGCCTAGCCCGGCGGCAGATTTTCCCGCCTAGCTTGGCGATCTGCTTCTAGCACAGCCAATTCCTTCATTCTGATTCCCATGTGCTTCCATGCGCGTCGGAGCGTCTCCCTTCTGTAAACGAGCGACTCAAGAATCGCAATTCCCAGTAGGTCTCTAACATTTCGGTCTGGAGAATTCGCCATATCTTCAAAAAAGAGGAACAGACGAGCGAGCAACTCTTCGTCCTTATCACTTTCAAGGAGATCGAATAAGACCTTTTGGACGACATCCTCGAAAATGGGGTACGCATCCGGAGTTTCCTCCGCCGTTCCTTTTTCTAAGTCGTAGTAAGAACCGAAAGTACTCCAAACGCGTTCCAACAGTTCTGGAAACGCAGAGAACACCGCTCCCCGGATGTGCTCGAAGGTTAGCTCATTTTTGGTCATCGCCTATTGCCAAAAAATTAGCACAGGTCAGGAGGTAAGTCCGGATTAATCGGGTAATCGGAAACTGACCCAGTACTGAACGCCCACGGTGTTTGACCGCGGGATGGGGGAAGTGTTATAAACCTTGCGCTTGTCAGCCCGTGCGCTGAGGACGCGGGGTTCCGCTGGAGGGTCGAGGAGGCGGACGGATTCAGCGCGCTCTGTGGTGTAAATCCCTGCCTGGTATCGGGAGCTGTAGAACGACCGGCGAATATTCGCTCCCCCGGCGCTGGTGGCAAACGGCGTCCGGTCGAATTGGTGTGCCGGGAAGACATTCCAGGGAATGGTGCTGGCCCTGAACTCGAAATTTTGACGGAGGATCGTTGATGAAGACTTGGCTCGCAAATGGCTGGTCACGGCTAAGCAATTTGGGCCGGCTGTGTAGTGCCACGAAATTGGGCGGGGTGGCGGCGGGGGTTTTGGCGCTGCTCAGCGGGGCGCCGGCTTTTGCGCAGGGCAAAGAGGACGTGGGCGGCGAAGCGAGTTTGAAGCTGCCGGATCTTTCGTCGGTGAGCTTTTTGAATGGCGCGATTGACGGGCATAAGTTGCTCCTGATCGGCATCGGGGTTTGCGTGCTGGGACTGATTTTTGGATTGGTGATTTACAGCCGGCTGAAGAATTTGCCGGTGCATAAGTCGATGTTGGCGGTTTCCGAGTTGATTTATGAGACTTGCAAAACTTATTTGCTGACGCAGGGGAAGTTTTTGCTGGTTTTGTGGCTGTTTATCGCTGTGGTGATCGTGCTGTATTTTGGCGTGTTGTCGCCGGTGCCGGGCAAGTCCGTGGCGGTGACGCTGCCGATTATTCTGGCGTTTAGCTTGGTTGGCATTGCGGGAAGTTACGGCGTGGCGTGGTTTGGCATTCGCGTGAATACGTTCGCGAATTCGCGAACGGCGTTTGCTTCGCTGCGCGGGAAGCCGTATCCGATTTATCACACGCCGCTCGAGGCGGGCATGAGCATCGGGATGATGCTGATTAGCGTGGAACTGCTGATGATGCTGCTGATTCTGCTGTTTATTCCCGGGGATTACGCGGGGCCGTGCTTTATCGGATTTGCGATTGGCGAATCTTTGGGAGCCGCGGCGCTGCGCATTGCGGGCGGAATTTTCACCAAGATTGCGGATATTGGATCCGACTTGATGAAGATTGTTTTTAAGATTAAGGAAGATGACGCGCGCAATCCCGGAGTTATCGCGGACTGCACCGGGGACAATGCCGGGGATTCGGTGGGTCCCAGCGCGGATGGATTTGAGACGTACGGCGTGACGGGCGTGGCGCTGATCACGTTCATTTTGCTGGCGATTGGGCCGTCGCACTTTTTGCCGCCGGGCGTCGTGCTACACACAGCGTCGCCTTCGATGATCGCTACGGCCATCGCTGCAGCCAACACCGTGCAGGTGCAATTGCTGGTGTGGATTTTCGTGATGCGCATCGTGATGGTGATTGCCAGCGCGCTTGCGTATTTCCTGAATGGTGTAATCGCCAAAGCGAAGTACGGCAACGTGGACAACATGAATTACGAAGCGCCGTTGACCTCGCTGGTGTGGATTACTTCGTTGGTTTCCATCGTGCTGACCTTTGTGGTTTCTCGCGCGATTATTCCAACGCTGGGGACCGATTCTTCGCAGTGGTGGAAGCTGGGCTCGATTATTTCCTGCGGGACTTTGGCGGGGGCGATTATTCCGGAGCTGGTGAAGGTGTTTACTTCGACGGAATCGCGGCACGTTAAGGAGGTGGTGACGTCCGCTGAAGAGGGCGGGGCGTCGCTGGGAATTTTGTCGGGATTCGTGGCCGGCAATTTTTCGGCGTATTACATCGGGCTGGCGATGGTGGTGCTGATGTCTGCCGGGTACTTGATCAGCAATCTGGGATTGAGTGCGCTGATGATTGCGGCGCCGGTGTTTGCGTTTGGGTTGGTGGCGTTTGGATTTTTGGGCATGGGGCCAGTGACGATTGCGGTCGATTCGTATGGTCCGGTGACGGACAATGCGCAGTCGGTGTACGAGCTTTCGCTGATTGAGCAGATCCCGGGGATCGAAGCGGAGTTGCAACGAGACTACAAGATTGACGTGAACTTCGCGCACGCCAAAGATTTGCTGGAGGCTAACGACGGCGCGGGGAATACGTTCAAAGCTACCGCTAAGCCGGTGTTGATTGGGACCGCGGTGGTGGGCGCTACGACGATGATTTTCTCCATCATTATGGCGCTGACGCACGGGCTTACGGAAAACGTGAATAAACTTTCGTTGCTGCATGCGCCGTTCGTGCTGGGCTTGATTACCGGTGGCGCGATGATTTACTGGTTTACCGGGGCTTCCACGCAAGCAGTTACAACCGGGGCCTATCGTGCGGTGGAGTTTATTAAGGCCAACATCAAGCTGGATGGAGCGGCCGCGGCCAGCGTGGCAGACAGCAAGAAAGTGGTGGAAATATGTACCAAGTATGCGCAGAAAGGCATGCTTAATATTTTCATCGCGGTGTTTTTTGCTACGTTGGCGTTTGCTTTCGTGGAGCCGTTCTTTTTTATCGGGTATCTTTTCTCCATCGCGATTTTTGGTTTGTACCAGGCGATTTTCATGGCGAATGCCGGCGGGGCCTGGGACAACGCCAAGAAGATTGTGGAAGTGGAGATGAAGCAGAAGGGCACGCCGTTGCACGATGCGACCGTGATTGGAGACACCGTGGGCGATCCGTTTAAGGATACGTCTTCGGTGGCGTTGAATCCGGTGATTAAGTTCACGACCCTGTTTGGATTGCTGGCGGTGGAATTGGCGGTGCAGCTGACGGCGTCGCAGGGCGACGGGTTGACGCATATTCTGGCGGCGGTGTTTTTTGCGGTGTCGTTCTTCTTCGTGTACCGGTCGTTTTACGGGATGCGGATTCGGGGATCGGCGGCGTAAGTTCCCTGCAGACAATGGCTGTCCGCGAACTCTAGAATCCGCTTGGCACCCATTCGAGCGGATTCTATCTTGATATCGATGCTCCGACTATCGGTACATGGAGACGATCGAAAGCCCCGGGATTCTTCGGAAATCACGGTCATTCAGAGTGGCGACATCAAACCTCAATTGAAGTGCAGTAGCACCAATTAGCAGGTCTTCAAACCCGATTTGGATACCTGCGGATTGCTGCTGCCCGTCGATCTTACCTGCCAAACGAGCGATTTCCAATGTGACGGGTTGGATAGAAAAACCGTTAATCAGATGTCGAATAAAATTGAGTCTGCGGATCTGCCGTTCCGGGTTCTGCGCGCGATACACTCCGTGCTCCAACTCCGCGATGCTAACCACTGAAACGGCGGTATCAATCTCACCGAAGGCGGTGCGCATTTGTTCGAGGATTTGCGGAACGGTATGACCTCTTCGTTCCGCGGCAATAAGCACGCTGGAATCGAGAACTAATCCCAAGGTGAGGGATTCCAGGGTTTGCGATCGGCGATCACTTTTTCGACGTCTTCGGCGAAATCGGCGTCCAACACCGGGGCTTCGCCAGTTTCTTCCTCGTACGCCTTGGCCCGGGCGATACTTTCGGAGATGGAGCGGTGAGACGGCTCAACGGCGTGAAGAACTGCGACAGGTTCGGATTTGCTTTCAATGATTACTTCAGCTCCAGCGCGCACCTGCTTCAACAGCGAAGAAAAATCGCTCGCCGCTTCCGTTTCCGATATATGAATTACGTGCTTAGCCATGAGCGCAGTATACGCCAAAGTGGCATCAAGCCACCGCTCTCCAAATTAGGCGCGGATGACGCCGGCAAATTTATGCGAGCTGTTGTCGAAGTTGGGAAAGACGGTGTTTAGGTCTTTTACGCCGAGGTGTTTGGTTAGGATTTCGCCTACTACGGAGCGGAAGTCGGTGGTGAGGGCGAGGTCGCGGCCTTCGTTCAGCTGGTGATCTTCGAGGCCGGGCCACTTGCCGTAGACGTGGCCGCCTTTGACGCCGCCGCCCATTACGAACATACAGTTGGCGTGGCCGTGGTCGGTGCCGCGATTGCCATTTTCTTTTGCGGTGCGGCCGAATTCGCTCATGGTGACGACGACGATATTTTCCATGCGATCGCCCATGTCCTGATGGAAGGCTGCGAGAGCCTGGCCCAAATCTTTCAAGAGATTCGAGAGTTGGCCTTGCGCACCGCCTTCGTTGACGTGATTGTCCCAACCACCACAATCGACGAACAAAACTTCAGCGCCGACTTTGGCTTTAATTAGTTGGCCGATTTGCTGGAGGCTTTGGCCGAGGCGATTGTTGGGATACTGCGCGCCGTTTTCCGGGGGAAATTTGGTGGTGTCGATTTTGCCGAGCATGTCGATGGCTTCGAAAGTTTCCGCGCCGGTACCGTGCAGGGCGTGGTCGACGGATTGTGCGTACATGGCTTCAAAGCCGCCTTGCGCAACATTATTCATGGCGGCGGATTGCGGCATAATTTTGAATTGCTTTAGATCGGGGAGAGCGATAGCGCCGGTGCTGCCTTGGAGCATGCGCGGAAGATTCGGGCCGAGGGCAACGGCGCGGAACGGTGAGGCGTGGTCTTCGGGCATGGTTTGCAGGGCGCGATCGAGCCAGCCATCTTCGGTGGCTTTTACGCCGGGCGTGCCGGACTCCATGAAATCCTGGGCGTCGAAATGCGAGCGCGTGGGATCGGGCGAGCCCGCGGCGTGAATGATGGCCAACTGATTGTTGTGGAAGAGCGGCTCGAGGGGCGAGAGGCTGGGATGCAAGCCGAAGTAGCCATCGAGGTCAACGACCGTGTTCGCGTCGCCGCGCTTTGGTTGCGGGATGGCGATGGTGGGTCGCAGGCGATAGTAATTGGGTTCGGCAAAGGGGACAACGATGTTAAGGCCATCGGCGGCGCCGCGCTGGAAGAGTACGACCAGCTGTTTTTGGTTGGGCATGGGCGTGGAGGCGACCGCGCGTTGCAGGAAGGCGGGCATCATGCTCATGCCGACCATGGCTACGCCGCCTTGCTTTAGGAAATAGCGGCGAGAGAAATTTATTTTGCGGGTGCCTTCGCAACATTTGTAGGTTGGGTCGCTCATGGTTGCCTCGTAGTGCTTTGAACCGTCACAGTTAGCCTCGTTTGATTCCGTTGTGCTGCTGCTCGTTCTTGCTCCGGTTGTTACATCGCGATGTCGCTGCGACTGCAAAGCGGCGTCACGCCTTTCGCGCAGAGCGCTCAGGGTAAACCGCACTCCAAATCAGCGGCGCTGGAATTCTGGCGCGCCGAGGACTAAGCCTGTTACCACGCCTAGATCGGTTTGTTTTGCTGGATCGTCGAGCCTGGCTTGGATTACTTGCGGGCTGTCGAGCTGCTTCTCCAGCGTTTCGACCGTGGTGGGGGCTGCGGCACCACCGAGGAAAACATCTACCGCTCGCGTTAGCGCTATTTTCGGTTCTGAGCCGGCGTCCATGCCGAGCAACGAGGTGACGTCGGAACGCGAGCCGCGGATTTTGTTGCCGGCTAGCGTGAGCGAGAAATTGAGGCGATTCAGCAGCGCGCCAGTGTTGACCCAAGCTTCCGCTTTATCGGAGTAGCCCGTCGGCGGCTGGCATTGGTAAAGGGGTTCGCCGATGCGGTTGACCCATTGCACGAGCGGCATGGGAGTGTCCACGTCAGTGCCGAGGGTGCGGACGGCCGAAATCACCAGTTCGTAGGGCGTTTTAATTTTTGCGCGATAGGTTTCGCGGGACCAAAATTCCGGCGAATAGATCATGGTGTGCATGACCGCGCGGATGTCGCCGTCTTCGGACAGGAAAGTTTGCGCCATACGCTGCACTAGAGCGGGCGGAGGAGTGTCGGAAACGAAGCGGCGCGCCAATTCCGTGGAAATGAATTTCGCGGTGCTGGGATGATGCGATAGCAAGTCGATGACTTGCTCGCCGTCCTTCATGCCGCCGGCGTGAATTTTTTTACCCAAGACAATCTTGGGGTCGGGGTCGTGCAGTTTTTCGTCAAATTTGAAGGAGGGGTTTTCGCGGGGTTTTTCGATGCTCCAGCCAGTGAAGCAGCGGGCGACTTCGGTGACGTCTTTTTGCGTATAGCCGCCATCAACGCCGAGGGTGTGCAGCTCCATCAGTTCGCGGCCGTAGTTCTCGTTCAGGCCACGCTCCTGCTTCTTTTTTTGCGCTTGCGGATTCTGCGGCGGAAATGGGCGTCCGTAACCATACTGCTGGCGCGCGGCGCGTTGCGCGGCCTGACGCGCGGCGGCGCGGGGATCGGCGCTCAGAAAATTGTCCAGATAAAAAAGCATGGCGGGACTTTGTGCGGTGGCGGTGACAAGATCCTTAAATTTCCCCAGCGTGTGCGGCTGGATGACATCGCGTTCGTAGGAGGTGAGGTAGTAGCGATCCTCGCCTTTGCCGGCGAATACGTTGAAATGATTGAACCAGAAATCGTCCAGCACCTGCTGCAATTGGCGCTCGCTGTAGATGGCGCGGGTGACCTTGGCCATGGCGAGTTCTTCGATGACGCGCTGCGGGCGCTTGCTATCATCGGCAATGGCTTTTGGCACGGCGTTGGGATCGGAGCCACCGAGCACGTCGCGTTTGCCGCCGGCGCCTCGCGTGGCCAGGTTACTGGAATCAGCGGGCAGCGCAGGGTCTTCTTTCATGGGGGACGGCGCGGCTGGAGTCGGGGTCGTTGAGGCGGGTGCGGCATTGCTCACTGGAGCCGCTGCGTTGGCCTTCGCACTGGACGCCGCCGAAGCACTATCCGAGAAATTCTGTGGCGTATAAAACGGGGTAGATGCCGAGACTTGCTGGTCTCTTGCAACTACTTCGGCTGCGGCATCGGCGCGCGTTTGTTGCGCGTTCTGGGCTTGAACCTTGGCGGCTTCCTTTGCCGCTTGTTTCGGCTGCGGGTAGTCTTCGATCAAACGCGTGGTGGACATGGCCACAGTGGGATAATTTTCCAGACGGGCCTGCAATGCGCGGTCATCGATGGAGTTGGGATTGAGTTGCTGGTCGATCCATTTGGCCAAACCCATTTGCTTCACGCGATCGAGGTCACCCGGACGCGGCCCGTAAGCTAGACGATTCAATGCGTGGAGCACGGCTTCGTCGGCGGTGAGTTCGGTGACCGGCAGACCCTTCAATACTGGGTCGATTTTTGGCTTTTTGGATTTGTCCGCGGGAAACGCTGAAGCAGCGGTGGCGGTAGCCGGAAGATCTATCCCGAGCGAGAGCACGCACGCTAACGACAAGACAACGGATAGCCACGCTCTGGGAGACCCGTCTGTGGTGAAGGGGCTCGCAACAGCATTCCTCTTGCCTGGGGTCTTGCGGTACGGCGACAGGTTCATGAGACGCTCCTGCCAACGGGCAGCGAAAGCCTACACTCAGTCTTAGGTAGAATAACCCCTCCTCCGACCGGAAGTTGCGAGGACATTTCAGGCGTGCCGTAACCTTTAATCCGTGGTAAGCGGAGTCGAGCGAGGCACTTAGCCTGGCCAAAGGTGCAGGTCGCGGGGCTAAACACTTGAGACGCGTAGGAAAGGGGCGAGCAGAAAATGGCGCGCCGACGCGGCAGAGGGCGGTCGATACAACTGCGAGGAGAAGTCGCGTGAAAATCGGACGCGAGTTTATTCCGTCACGTCAAAAGGCATTGAGCGGGCGGGCGAGCGATTGCCAACGGCATCGATGGCTTGCATGACGACATGATAGTTCCCGGCGGAAAGATCCTTTAGAGGGACTTTCAGGCCGATGGGGATGACGGGACTTCCCTTGAGGATGAAGTCGTCGACGCGAATGGATCCGGTGGAAAAAACTTGTTTGCCGGCCCCATCGTTAATGACGTAGGCGACGGCGAGCAACGGCGGTTTATCAGAGGTGAGCAGCGGCTCGTAGACTTCCGTATACAAAACGACGGTGTCGGATTTTTTGAAGCGGTTGGTGCCCGACGGAATAATCTGCATGCCCTTGACCACCAGAGGGGTGCGGTCTTCCACCAGTACGGAATCCAGACCAGTGGAGATTTGACCGATGGCCAACAAGGAGTTGGTGAGTACCAGGCCGCTCAAGGTGAGCTTTTTGCCGTCGAAAGCGTCGATCTGCAGAGGCGATTCAAATTTTCCGAAAGCGTCGCCGCCGGCGCTGAGCACGATGGTCAGCTTATAGTTCCCTGCCGCGGCGTCAAACTGGTTTTCGTAGCGATACGGAACTTTGATGAACTCCTTCATCTCGTCCTTCTCGAGATCCAGGTTCACGGTATCGCTAAAACGCGCGCCGATGCTGCCGTCGGGTTTATAAGCGATGCCGAGGACGTTGATATTGGCGTGGTACTTGCCCTTGTCTTTGCTGAACTTCAGCGTCTCGGAAGGGATCTCCATGGCCAGATTTACGCGGGCAACGTTGGGACCGGTATAAAAATAGGGCGCTTGCAGAGCGCCGTGAATAGAACCTGCTTGGGTACCGCCGGCGTGTGCCTCGAGCTGTTTTTCGAGGGGCTTGCCTTCCAGCGGGTTGGCGGGTTTCTCGTTGCAATAACCGCTGCGCGAGCGAACATTGGTTCCACCGCGCGCTACTTTCACCTTTAGCGTGTGGCAACTGCCTTCGGGTGTTTCGGCCGGCGTGTAACTGAGGACGTAAAACTCACTCTGCTCGTTGCCAATGCGCTGCAGCCCGCCCAGCAAATCGTTGGTATTAAAGATGGTGAAGCCACCGGTGCCTTCGGCGAGCGCGGCGAGGATTTGCTGGTTGGTGGCCGTGGACGCCAAGATCGGTGGAACGATCGAGCGTGGGTTGGTGTAGGGAGAATTGTAATTGCCGGGAGTGTAGCTCGTAGGAGTGGGTCCACCGCGAGTGCCACCGGTCCCGCCGGTTCCGCCAGTGCCACCCGTTCCACCTTTGCCGCCGGTGCCACCGCCGGTGCCACCGCCCGTGCCACCGGTGCCGCCACCGCCGCCGGGTCTGCCACCACCGCCACCGGTGCCACCGCCGCCACCACCTGGCTTCTGAGGATCAGGAGCGGGCGATGCAGGGTAAGCCGCCAACAACAGGCGCGCGTGATAGTCATCGGCATCGATTTCGCGTTGCGCGGGCGCAGCGGGCGGAGTGGCAACATGACACGCGATATCAAACGCGCACGGAATAGCGGAGACTCGTTGAGAGTGCCGCCCCGCGGATAACGATTCGGCGGAGGCTGCCGAATTCGTAGCGCTAAGTGGTGCGCCCTCCCGAACTGGCTCGTCGGTTTGGGCCGCCGGATTAGTGGCCACCAATCCGCGCGCATCGAGCGCATAAATCGCCACATTCGCTTTATTACAGGCGTCAATGGTGGCGGTCAGTTCCGACTCGGCTTCGCCGGTCAGCGGAAACCCGCCGGAGAAGAGCACCAGCATCTTGCGACCTGGGACGCTGCGCAAGTTTTTCGCCAGGCTCCGCACGGCCAAGAGCATGGAGCGGGCGCCGAAGTCGGCCTCGGCGTTGCTCAAGGACAGTGCGCCAGAGGAAGCGATGGTAACCGGTTGACTCGCGGCGTTGGGATCGACGTAAGAACCCTTGGTGCCGGAAACGGCGGCTTGCAGGGACGCGGCGTTCGCGGTGAAATTCTGCATGATACGCAGCGAGCCGCCGAAATCTACTACCGCCATAAGGTGGTCGGGACTGGCGTTGGCGTCGATGAACTTAGCAGCCGCGCCCCGCGCCTGAATCTGGTCCGGGGCATCCATGGTGGAATTGTCGAAAAACAAGATCAGGTAGCGGCGCTGCCCGTTGTTGGCTTGAATGGTCTGGTCCGTTCCTGCGGCGAAGCTGAGGATGGTTTGTTCCTTGTTATCCTCAAAAACCTTGAAATCTTTTTGTGTGAGATCGCGGACATAGTTGCCTTTTTTGTCGGTGACGACGGTGTCCACGAGGACCAGGCGCGTTTCCCTGCGAATCACGCCTGCAACCGGAAGATCGCCCGCGTTCGGACTGGCTGACGGTGCGGCAGGAACAGATTGCGTCGCGGGAGCGGGCGTGGTGGGAGTGGGCATGGTGGGAGTGGGCGTTGTTACGGCCGGAGGAGCCGTCGCGGCAGGTGGCGTGGCGGACGGAGGCGGAGCGGTTTGCGCCGAGGTGATCGCGCCGCATGCGAGACACAAGAGCGCGGCGACGAGCGACAGGAAACGATTGGATAAGAGATGGGCCTTGGTCATATGTGCCTCGCTTAAAACGGAATCACGACGGCGCCATTGCGCGCCGCCATCTGCGCACCTTCGCTGTCGCGAACTACCAACCGCACCATATAGGTTCCGGGCTTTACGTCAAAAGTGGATTTGACGTTCATCCCAGAATGGCTGAGCTTCTCGTAGGTAGTGTCCTTGAGTTTCATGTCTAAAACTTTTTCGTTGCCGGTCACAAAATTGCCGTTCTGGTCGAAAATCGCCGTGGCAAAAGTGAGCGTGTCGTTACTGCGCCCGTCGGCTTTGCGGAAATGCACGCCCTTCAAATCAAAATGCGTCAGCACCGCAATGCGCGCATCCGTAGGATCGATCTTGAAAAACTGCGTTTGCAAATCCACCGGCAGGTCGTGGATTTCGTCCTGCGAGAAAATGGCTTCCTGGATGTCCGCTTTGGCGGCCGCCGCCGGATCCGGCAAGGTCCGCGGGGCGTAATAACCGCGACGCGCCTGGACGGCGGCTTTACGCTTGTTGGTGAGCGTCACTTTGATTTCGTGAAACTTTCCGTCGAATTTCAGGTTTTGCGGCGAGAAGCCCAGCACATAGCTGACTTCCGGTACCGCGCCGGCTTGGCGCATGCCTTCGTCCAAATCATTGCGATTGTGAAAGAACGTGCCGCCGGTACCGAGGGCCATATCGGTAAGCACTTCGCTTTGCGCAAATTGTGCCTGCAAGCGGTAGGAAGTCTCGAATCCCGCTGTTTTGTAGTTGACGCGGGGCGGATTGGCGATATCGCCACTCACGTCCGGCGTATATAGTCCGCGTGCGTCGATAGTATTAATCGTAATCTTGCCGCGGAGCGCGCGGTCAATCAAATCGTTTAATTCTGTCCAAAGTGTGCTGCGGATAAAACCGGGCGAGATGAAAACCATGATGCGTTGCCCCGGCATTCCGCTGAGCCGCCGGGTGATCTCATTCAAATGGCTGTAGGCGTAGCTACTATCCGCGTCGTTGACGGCAAGGGCGCGTGTCGCCGCGGCCAACGCAAGCGCTTGCGCTTGCGTCACTTTCGTTTCGTCGCCGCTGAAGGCGCATTGCACGGCGTCCTCGGTCGCAACAGCTATTGCCTGCGTTTCCCGGAATATTTTGGATCTGATCCGCTTCGTAATAGCTGATGTCGGGACAATCATGAAACCCGCTAGTCGCCGCGCGTGGAAGGATGCCCAGTAAAGTCTTTCGCAAGAGTGCGCGGTCGTCGGTAAATTCCTGCGTGGTCTGTCCCGACGACGAATAAATGCCAACGCGGTCGGTGGGAGTCAGGGAGTCAAAAAATTTCGCCGCCTCCACGCGCACGAACAAGGCGTCTTCCATAGACAAATGCACGTCATCAAAAACCATGGCTACGAAGCGCTGCGGCAGTTTCACCGCGGCGGCGGCTTTCTCGACGTCCGGCGTGTTTCCTGGAGTACTGTCAACAAGGACGAGTGCCGCCGCACGCGATTCGGGCGTGTCCACGTTGAAGGTAGAAAGCAGTTGCGGCTTGCGATTATCGAAAATCTGAAAATCTTCGCGGTGAAGATCCGGAATGATCTTGCCGCTCGCGTCGCGAACCACCACGCGGACTTGTACGAGGTTGACGTGCACTTTGAACGTCGCGGGCATATCGCTAGTGGTTACTTCATCTTTTGGACGCTGCTCGTCGATTGCGGGAGGGGGCGCGGGCACGGGTTCGGGGGCGGTTGACGCGGGTTGCTGCGGCGCGGCTTGCGGAGCCGCCTGGCTCGGCGGCGGCACTTGTGCGGGCGATTGCGCAAACGAGGCGGCGGCACCCAGCGCAAATACCATGCAGAGTAACGCGAACCTCTGGATGCTACTGAACGGCAGGAAGACGCGCATGCTGGACCCCGGAACTGCCCACCCTAGACGACTTCCCGACAATTCCACAGTTGTGGGACGGCTGGACTACGTGGTGCAGTAACTATACGCTGACGCTAATTTTCGTGTCAACGCTGGGGCCCGAGGCCCTGGCTGTCGAGACGTTGGCTATCGAGGATTAATGGACTTTCACTCGCTTTCTGGGCGATCTGGACGGCTATATTTTTCCTTGCCTCGGCAAGTTCCGCGTTCCATGCGGCGCCGAGAAAAACAATTACCGTGGAGACCTGCATCCAGATCATCAAACCGATTACCGCGGCTAATCCGCCATACACCACGCTGTAAGGAACCTGCCGCACGTAAAATCCGAACAGCACGTTGGCCAGCCACCAGAGCAAGGTGGCAACCATGGCTCCGGGAAGGACATTGCGCAGCTTCTCGTCGTAGGGCCGCGCAACGCGATAAATCACGGTGAGGGACGCGGCCGCCAAGACGATCGCCGCGGCAGGAAAGAAGACGCCCCAAACGCCCTGGAGGGCAACCGAATGCCCGAATTCTCTGCCATACCAGCGGCGTAGCGGACGGCCGAACACGCCAAGAATCGCCGCGGCCACCAGCGGTGCCATAGTAACCAGCAGCAGGAGCAACGCACGCAACTGCCTGCGGATGAATCCAGCATTCATGGGTTCGCCGTAAACCATGTGGATGCCTTCCATCAACAGCTTCATCACCTGGGTGCCGGCGAGCAGTGTGCCAACCCAGCCCACCAACGCCAGTTTCCAGGCATCCGGACCGCGCTTGACGAGAAATTGCGCGACGACCTGCTGACTTCCGGGGGGTAAGAAGCGCGTCAGGTCGGTGATTAAGTCGAGCAGGCTGGTTTTTCCTCCGATTCTGGTGTTCGCGACGCCCACGGCCACGAGTAACGTGGGGAAAAAAGCCAGGAATAAATTGAAAGCCACGGCCTGAGAAATCGTTAAACACTCCGGGAATACACGAATCCCCATCCGATAGACGCGCTTGCTGAGAGCCGTGGCGGAGAGCATTGCACGGCATTATACATAGTGGGAGTCTGTCCCGCTGCGCGAAGGCGGCCTCAAGTACCTCAAGTATTTGCTGCATGGCGTTGGGCGATGGCTGTGTCAAACTAATGCTCCCTTTCGCGCTAAACCTGCGCCACAACAATGGAGCCATCATGGAAGCAACGACCAAGACAACGCCAACACTTCGTCAAACCAGCAGATTTCACTGGTGCGGTGCTCTAAAGCTAGCCGCGATAATGTTCGTGGCATGCGCCTGCTCGCATAAGCCGGCCCCGGCAACGGAGAATGTGGCGCCACAACCAGCCGCGCCAGCGAACAGTTCAGCGAACGCCCCAGCGGCCTCCCCGTCAACCGCATCGGCACCTGCTCCGGAACAGAGTCGTGCCGTGCAGGCACAGATGCGCAACGTGTTATTCCACCTTTCAAGCACTGCAGCGGCGCACATCGATACGCTGACCGGCGAAGTGGTGCCCACCGGAAACAACGCCATGCCGGTTCTGGACGACAAGACCTCTTTCGAAGTGCGGGTGAAGTCGGCGAGGATCTCGGTTTCTCCCGAAGCGCTGGCCGACACCCTGAATGGCTACGTTTTTGCCAAGGCCAATTCTCCGCTGAAGGATTTGACCATCTACATCGATGGCGATCGCCTGCACGTTAAAGGCAAGTTGCACAGCAAGGGGGACGTTCCGTTCGAGAGCCTCGGAACACTGAGTCCCACGAGCGACGGAAGAATTCGCGTGCACAGCGAAAAGGTCAAGGCGTTCAAGGTGCCCATGAAAGGCATCATGAACCTCTTCGGGATTGACCTCGCGAATGTGCTGGACACCAGCAAGATAGATGGGATCGACGTAGACAAGAACGATTTAATTCTGGACATGAGCAAACTCCTGCCGCCACCGCACATTCAAGGCAAGGTGACCGCCATACGCATACAAAACAATCAGGTGGTCGCGACATTCGGAACCGGCGAGGCGGCTGCGCCGCTGGAGCCGGGCAATTACATGGCGTTCAAGGGGAACAAATTGCGTTTTGCGAACCTCACGATGGAAAACGCCGATGTTATGGTGCTGGATCTTGATCCCGCGGACCCGCTGGATTGGTTCCAGGACCGCTATAAGGATCAACTGGTGGCCGGGTACTCTAAGATCACGCCGAGCTTTGGGTTGCGCGCCTACGTGAAGGATTTTGCCAAACTTTCGCGCGCCGGGAAGTCCGCAAGCGCTGTCCCTCCGCAATAACGCATTCGCCTGGAACGACAAGAAACGTATAATTCTATTAGCAGCCGCATGCCCGCGTGTGGGGTTTGGACTGACCGTTCGCAAGTGACGGCACTCCGCCCGGCAAAGCCCGTGGGCGCAAAACAACTATGACCAACCTTTGTCGCGCCACCGCATTCTTGTTGCTGACGATTTTTGTGTGTTCGCCAATAGGCGCGCAGAACAAGCCGGTTTGGAAACCGGTCGAATTCGCCATCGTGAAAATCGATGACGGTCCGCCGAAATCTTGGAATATGTATCACACCGAAAAACGCGGGGTGCTGCTACTGAGAGTGTGGAAGCGCTATCTGCTGATCGATATGAATCAGCAAGAAGTGTACGACATCGACCCGGCGACGATTACGGCGCAAGCGGACAACGTTACGTGGTCTCCCGCCGATAAGCCCAGCGAACCGCTGGACATCACGGAATGGAAGCAGCGCGACGTCGGCACCATGGGCCGGCTACGCTTCCGGCTTCCGAAGCAAGGGGCGGTGGTCGAAGTGCAACTTCCGCTGTTGCCAACCGGGAAATCGGCGTACTAGCACCACGGGACAGAGCGCCTTTCGCTGCGAACCCGTTATCGGCGGTAAATCCCGTAATACCAGGGAATGCCAATCACGCCGGGTTCCACCCCCACCACTACTGCGTCGCCATCCTGAAAGCGATCGAAGTCGTCGGCATCCACCGGCAGGCGTTCAATTTTCTGCCCCGCGCGCCAGCCGTCGACGAGCAAGCGCCTGCTGACACGCAGCAAGCCTTTCTGATAGAAGCGATTCTCCACCGTCGTAGGGTGGTAGACGATGCTCTTGGGATTGTCGAGGCGACCGTTCAGAAAGAGTGCCGCGGCCAGCAGCCACGGCAACGGTATGAAGCCGGAATAGATGCGCTTCAAAATTTCCAGTTCCTGCCGGTTGCGCGCGCGACGGTCCAAAACAATCGCCAGCGTCAACGCCACAAAGAAAAGCAAGCCAAAGAACACCAGCATCAAGTCCAGATCCAGTGGCGGATACATCTGGCTGACGTAAGGAAACGCCAGCGACCCCACCAGGAACACCGCAGTGCGGTTCACTAGCCGGCGTCGAAACACCAGTTCGGCGGCTGCGCTCGTCAAGCCACATGCCGGACACTGGTCGCTGATTCGCTCGGCGCCACAATCAAAACATCGGGTCATCCGCACCAGTATAAACGCAGTGGCAAACGTGCGGTGTACGAGCGAGGTTACGAATGAAGCTACGGGCGAAGTTACGAGCGAAGTTACGAGCGAGGAGTGGAAAGCAGGGCGAGCAGTTCCTGATAGCGTTGCTGGTTCTCGGCCTTCGATAGGTCCACGCTAACGCCCATGCCGCGCCCCGGTTCCACGCGTTTTACGGAACAATCGAGCAGGAAAGGGCGGTCAAGATTCAGTCGCGCGGTGAATCCTGCGCCAACCCACAAGGTGTCGGCGGCTTCGATAAACATACCGCTGGCACTTACGTCGCGCGTGCTGCCACGCAAGACCGCCGAGCCCCACTCGATCTCGAGATCGGCGCGGAACGAAAAGCGCGTAGCCCGTCGGCGCTCGGTGCGCCGGGCGGAAGGATCGCTAGTGACCATGGAACGGGTGAAACCTCCTGCCAGAGATTTCGTGCCGCGGCGTCAGGTCGGAATCGCCGCATGGATGCGACCAGCATACGCTTGCTTTCATTACAAACCTACGACGCCAATTGTAAATGTTTTATTCCCCGCAATCCGGGGGCATCGTTTAGACCCCAAAAAGAGAGAAATCCGCGACAAGCAGGCTCGCCTCACGGCCTCGCCCGTCGCCCTCAAGGTTCGGTCATCCGCGATTCTCGCGGGGCGTCGCTATTTTCGCCTCGGCTGATGCGCCGCGCGACCTCCGCCAGCAGGTACCGGCGCAGCACCTCGGGCACGATCCCAGGCGCGGCTAGCTCTCGCAGGTCGGACACCGTCAGCTCCGGCAAGTATCCGAGCACGCTGGCCAAGGGCGCCAACGGATGGCGAACCAACGCCAGCCGTACGTTGTACGACACCGACCACTTACGGTGATGCGCAATCGCGAAGGGCACCGCCACGGGGATTTTTTCGTGCGCCAGCGCCTTCAGAATCTGGGCCTCCGTGAGACGCGGATTATCGAGCGCTACGGATAGTAGCCGCGGATGGCCTTCGGCGACCAGCGAACCTGCCAGCCGCGCCGGCCCCCGCCGCGCCAGCGTAATCTTTTGTCCCAACGGCAACTGCGGCAGCCGCGCCAACAGCTGCTCCTCTGCGTTCAGTTTCAACTCCACGGAAACCGCCGGCATAAACGTCAGTTGCACCAGATCCATAAGATACAGCTCGCGCAATAATCGCAAACCTACCAGCCTCGGGGAACGCGGGTGAAACGCCAGCGCGCGCTTCACGCGATAACTCTTGGTCAGCGGCTTGCGCCGCGCCACTTCAAGCAAAACTTCCGGAGCGAGATTCTTGCGCTCCAGCAGCAGGCACAGTTGCGTTTCGTCAAGCGCGGGATTGCCGATCAGCGCCAGCAACACCTCCGCATCGGCATGGTAGAGCAGCCGCGCCAACTCGTCCCCAGTGGCCGTGCGAGCGAGTTCGCGATCCTTGAAAAATTGCTCTTCCACTCTCAGTGCCCTTCTCTCGCTAATTTCTCTGGCTGCCGAAGGACGGCGATGCCGACTTGGGCGGCGTATTCCGCCACAGGCGTAGGCAACGCGCCGATACGAACTTTTGACGCGATGGCTCGTACCCGGCGATCAAACGGCTCGTCGAAATAGCCGCTACGGTTGAAAACACCACCGGTTTTTGCGAGTAGAAAGCGTTCTCCAGCCAGCCGCAATCGCTTCACGACGCGTTCCACCAGAACCGCCAACTCCTCCGCCGAAGACCTCAGCAATTCTTGCGCATGCAGGTCATTCGCATTCGCAGCGCGGGCTACCAGCGGAAAAATGCGCGGTAATATTCTTCTGGAATCGTTGAGCACTTGCTCCCGCAGACCCGACCAATCGCAGTCAAATTCATGCGATATACTGTTTCCTAGAGCGGAGTCCTCGCCGTCCAGGTAGCGACGCCACTCCGCCACAAACGCCTTCCGGCCGATATCGTACGCGCTTCCCGGATCGCCCAAAATCACTCCCAAACCGCCTTCGCGCACGGTTTCCTCGACGGTTGCGCCGCAAACAACCGACCCTGTCCCGGCGATCACCACCACGCTGGGAGTCTCTCCGGTCGCTCCAAGTGCAAGTGCGGCGTCCGAGTCAATCAACGCTTTGGCGTTTGGAAACTTTTGTTCCAGTCTTCCGATCAATTGCGCCAGGTTTCGCGCCGCACCCGCTCCTGCCACCGCTCCGTTAACAAACCGGACGTCCGCAGCGGACACGTTTGCCGCGGAAAGCGCTGCCTCGGCGGCGTCAACAAGCGCCGCCACGCTGGCATCCATGCCCATAAGGATTGGATTCGCAGGCCCAGAGCGCGTCCGGGCGCGGATGGCCCCGGTTTCGTCCATCAAGACGCAGTCCGTCTTCGTGCCGCCGCCGTCGAATCCCAAGACACAGCGCATGCCGTAAGAATAGCGCACGCGCGCGGCGAGAAAATAGCCAGCGTTTCCGGGCGGACAACAGGTAAACTCTGCGCGATGCGCATCCATCCCGTCGACCTGGCTATCGTTATTGCGTATCTGCTGGGCATTACGGCGCTGGGTATGCGCTTTCGCCGCGGCCAGCGCAATGCCGGGGACTATTTTCTCGGCGGCCGCTCCGCTCCTTGGTGGGCACTGGCGTTCTCCATCGTGGCGACAGAAACATCCACGCTGACCATCATCGGCACGCCGGCGATCTCTTACGCGGGAAATTTAGCCTTTCTGCAACTGATCTTCGGCTATTTGCTCGGCCGCGTGTTGATCGTACTGCTTCTGCTGCCGGGATATTTTCGCGGGGAATATTTCACGGCTTACGCCTTAATCGAAAAACGCTTCGGTTCACGTATGCGCAAAGTGGCCGCGGGGACTTTTTTGATTACCCGCGCTATTGCCGAAGGCGTGCGCATTTCCGCTATAGCACTGGTGGTCAGTGTAGTTCTTGGGACTTCAGAAACCGCCGCAGTGGTGCTGGTCATGGCCCTCACCGTTCTTTACACCTTTGAAGGCGGTATGAAGGCCGTAATCTGGACCGACGTAGCGCAACTCACGCTGTACTTGGCGGGCAGTGCGGTAACGCTTTTCGTGCTGCTGCACCGCATTCCTGGCGGGTGGGGCGAAGTCATGCAAGTGGCAGCCGCTACCGGCCACAAACTGCAAATTTTCGACTTCGCATTTCATCTCTCCGCCAAATACACGCTATGGTCCGGACTGATCGGGGGCGCATTTCTCACCATGGCCACACACGGCACCGATCAAACCATCGTGCAGAGACTTCTGTCTGCGAAGAATGAAAGAGACAGCCGCCGCGCGTTATTAACCAGTGGCGTGATCGTTCTGGTGCAATTCACCGTTTTCCTGTTAATTGGCGTGGGTCTTTTCGTTTTTGCGCAACATATTCCGTTGCTTTCCCCCGGTGAACGCGCCGACCGCATCCTCCCACTTTTTTTGGTACGCGAAATGCCGGTAGGCATAGCGGGCTTGCTGCTTGCCTCGATCGTCGCCGTGGCGATGTCCAACGCCAGCGGATCGCTGAACTCTCTCGCCGCGTCCAGCGTGCTCGATTTCTCGCGCCGCTCGGCGGAAGAGGCGACTCCTACCAAGTCATCACCTGATGCGCCGACTGGTGAATCGTCAGTCAAACTGTTACGCACATCTCGGTACGCCACGCTGCTATGGGGCGGCGTGCTCATGGCCTTTGGCTTCGTAAAGTGGGGACCGCTGCTGGAAACTGGACTTACTGTTGCGGCTTTGCCGCTCGGCAGCCTTCTGGGATTATTTTTACTCGGCACCATCGATCGCCGCGCCAACGCGGGCGGCGCATTAGCGGGCATGATTGCCGGGCTGGCAACCGTTCTATGCGTTCTGCGATATACCACCATCGCGTTCACCTGGTACGTGCTGATCGGCTCGTGCACTACTTTTCTTGTCGGTGCGACGGTCAGTCGTAGGGCAAAAAATAATCTTGCTCGGTCGCCTGAAAAAAGTTCCAATGTGAAACTCTTGGAGGCTCATTGACTGAACGATCGACCGGCCGCCGCCTCGAACTCGTCCGCGGTCTCGGCGCGTGGGCTTCCGCTGCCATCGTGGTCGGCACGATGATCGGCACGGGAATTTTTCTCAAGCCCGCCGAAATGGCGCGCGAAGGCCGTTCCGTCTCCATCGTTTTCGCAGCCTGGATCGTCGGCGCCATTCTCTCGCTCTTCGGCGCCATGTCTTTCGCCGAGTTGGGCGCCATGATTCCCGAAGCTGGCGGCGAATATGCCTACCTGCGACGCGGATTCGGTCCGTTGTGGGGCTTTCTTTTCGGCTGGATGCACTCCATCGTGGGCCGCCCCAGTTCCCTTTCTTCCATCGCCGCGGGGCTGATGAGATTTCTGAGCTTCCTCTTGCCTGCCGTGGCCGCGCCGCTCTTTACCGTGCATATCGCCATACCCGGCCTAACGCACTGGTTCGCGCCGTACGATTTTGTTTTCACCTGGGCGCAACCGCTGGCGGTGCTGTGGATCGCGGGAATGACTGGAGTGAACTATCTGGGCGTGCGACTCGGCGGAGCCGTGCAAGTATTCTTAACCGCGATAAAGATAATTTCCGTAGCCGTAGTCATCAGCGTGGCATTTTTTTCTCCCGCCGGACCGCCCCACGCGCCCGATCCTTTTTGGCCCGCCGCGGGACAAAGCATCGCCATAACCTTTTCCGCATTTCTCGCGGCGCTCGCCGCCGCGCTGTGGGCTTATGACGGTTGGGAAGATTTAAATCTCGTCGGCTCCGAAGTAGAAAATCCCCAGCGCAATTTTCCGCGCGCGCTAGTCGGCGGAGTCGCCTTCGTGGCGGTCATCTACCTGCTCTTCAGCGCCGCCTGTTTGAAGGTTTTGCCGTTCGCCAGCGTTGCCGCTTCAAAACACATCGCCTCGGATGTGGTAGCGCAAGTCGCGGGACACGGTGCGGCGTTTTGGATCACCATCGCCATGGCCATCTCCGCACTCGGCTCGATGAACTCCTCGGTGCTCAGCGGCGCGCGCGTCCCTTACGCCATGGCCCGCGACGGCATCTTCTTCAAAATCGCCGACGGCATCCACCCGAAATTTCGCACCCCAGGCCGCGCGTTGATTTTTCAGGCCGTGCTCGCAGGACTCATGGCGCTCACTGGCACGTTCGAAGAACTCACCAACCTATACATTTTCGCCGCATGGATTTTTTTCGGCTTCGCAACCGTTGCCCTCTTCCGCATGCGCCGCACCGAACCGGACGCCCCTCGCCCATACCGCTGCTGGGGCTATCCCGTCGTCCCCGCGCTCTTTGTGCTCGGCGCGCTGATACTCATCGTCAGCATCTGGCTGCAACGCCCCGGCCGCTCCACCATCGGCTTGCTGATCATCGCGGCAGGGGTGCCGTTCTATAGGTGGTGGTCGCAGCGAACCAACCAAACCGTCTAAACGGCTAAATATGCTAACTGGCCTTTGGAACAAAGATGTTCTGATGGAAATTACGCTTCAGGCGGAACTGGAGTCTTGCAGGGGTTAAACGAAAGCGCGGCGCGCGGAGCTATTGGCCCCCGCGCTAATCGGCAACACCGCGTGATTCGCGTCCAGATGTATTTCCGCGGTCGGATGAAACAATTTCGCCAGCGCAGCAATTCCCGTCACCAGCCGCGGCCCTGGACGGCTCATGTAGCTATTCGCCTCAATCGCATACACCCGATTATTCCGCACCGCCGGAATCGAGCTCCATTCCGCGGGCAGCGCCAATCCCGAATATTCGTTGCGCGCTTGCTCCGCGGAATACCCGCACGGCGCAATTAGCAAAATATCCGGCGCGCGCACCACCACATCCTCCATCGAAATCCGAAACGAAGGAGTCCCGGCGCTGCCGAAAATATCCTCGCCACCCGCGCGGTGGATCATTTCCGGCACCCAATGCCCGCCCACATAGAGCGGCCCCAACCATTCGAGGCACGCGACGCGTGGCCGTTCCGTAACGCCGTGCAACGCGTGTGCGATCTGACCCAGATCCTCGCCGATTTTTTTCACGAGCGCTTCCGCCTGCGGTCCGCGACAGGTCTCTTCCCCAATCCACAAAACGTCGCGCCAAACATCTCCCAGGTCCTGCGGATTCAAGCACAACACTTCCGGCCGGTTTTCAAATCGTGACAGCGCGGTGGCCAAATCATCCGGCGACGCCGCGCACACGTGGCACAAATCCTGCGTAACGATCAAATCCGGCGCCAACTGCTCCAGCGCCTCCGCGTCCACCGCATACAAACTCTGCCCGCGCGCCACCTGTTGCCGCACAAACGCATCGATCTCCTGCGGCCTCGCACCGTGCGGCACGCGCGAACTCATCACTACCGTCTTGCTGCGCGCGCCCGCGGGAAAATCACACTCGTGGCTCACGCCCACCACTTCGCGGTCCAGCCCCAGCGCAAAGAGCACTTCGGTCGCCGAGGGTAGTAAAGAAACGATTCGCATTCCCGCACTTTATCACAATAAATCGTAGTTTTGGCACTCTGGCGCGTCCATGGCAAGCCCTCGGAATGCCCGGTCCGCCTGGCCGCAAACCATGGCGAATTGCCGCAAAAAAAAACAGCGCGACTAAAAAATTCTTAGCTATTTATACAGAAAATATTTCTGCCGCTTCGCATTGAAGTCCGCCAGTGAGCTTGACCACCCGGTCACAATTTTTCCCGGTGCCGTCCCGCTCTGCAGCTCCGTGATTGTCTGCTCATTTCCCAACAGCAACAGCAGCTTGCTAACGTCAAACTGTTCCGGATAAAGCCGTTGCAGCGCCGCCGCAATTTCCAGCCCCACCGTCATCGAACGGACCGCGGCACGATCCGTAATCCGCACCGCCACGCCGCCGCTTCTTTGCCCCGCATACAATCCCGAAACCGTCACGAACGGCTGCGCCACAAATCGCACCCCCGGCAAGTTCCGCGCGTTCAACGCCGCCGCCACCTCATCGCCTTTAATCCACGGCGCGCCAAACTCTTCAAACGGCGTCTCCGTCCCTCGCCCCACGGAAACTCCCGCGTTCTGCAAAATCTCCAGCCCTGGATACAGAATCGCGCCTTTGGTGGTCCGCAGATTCGGAGAAGGCGGCACCCAGCGCAACCCCGTGCTGTCAAAAAAATAGTTCCGGTGCCAATTTTTCATCGCGATCACATGCAGTTCTACACCGATGTGATTCTCCGCATTCAAAAACTGCGCCAACTCCCCAATCGTCAATCCGTACCGCACCGGCAGCGGAAAATACGCCACAAAAGCGGTCTTGTCCACGTCCAGCATCGGACCTTCCACAATTTCCCCGCCCAGCGGGTTCGGCCGGTCCAAAACAAAAAACGGAATCTGCCGCTTGGCCGCTTCCTCCATGCAGTAAGCCATGGTGGTGATGTAGGTATAAAACCGCACGCCGGCATCCTGCACATCAAACACCAGCGCGTCCACGCCCTGCAGCATTTCCTCCGTCGGACGCCGTGTCTCTCCGTACAAACTAAAAATCGGTAGACCCGTCGCCTCATCCGTCGAGGAATTTATATTTTCATCATTGCGCCCCGCTAGTCCGTGCTCCGGACTAAACAGCGCCACCAATTTCACCCCCGGCGCCTTAAACAAGACATCGACGGTGCTCCGTCCCTGCGCGTCCAGCCCGGTATGGTTGGTAATCAACCCCACGCGCTTCCCGCGCAGCGCCGCGAATTTCTGCGCCTCCAGCGTGTCCAACCCAACCTGCACCAGCGCGCCATGCGACGTCTTCTTCGCATGTTTGGTCGCCGCAGCCGCTTCCGCGCCAACACCAAGCAGCAGCGCCGCAACGAATAAAAGCGTCGCCATCCCCGCCGTCAACACCACCGCACCGCGCTCGCCTCGCTTCGCCACCGTCATCTTCCCTCTCTCGTCGTGCTGCTCAATGATATTCTGGAACCCCTCACGCCAACCGTCGTTGTGAGCCGAAAGTGCTCGTGCTATATACAAAAGTGGGATCCAATAATCTTTCGGAAAATCGACACGCGATGAAAGCACGCCGCTGGAACTTGCTGCTGCTCTTCTCGATCGTCCTGGTAGCTATGGTCAATACTGTGCATAGTCAGAGCAACGCCACGCCGCAAGCACCGCAAGCGCCATCCACTTCAAAAACCGCGCACGCAAAATCTCACGCCGCCGGGACGGGAAATAATTCCGCCGCTGCTCACGCCGCCTCGCAAAAATGGGCCGAAGCCACCTTGCGCGAAATGTCCGTCGACGAAAAAATCGGCCAGCTCATCTTCGCCACGTATCACGGCAGCTTCACGCCACGCGACGCCGCCGCGTATCGCAACATGATGCACGCCGTCACCGATCTTCACGTCGGAGGCTTCATCAACATCACGCAAGGCTCCCCGCTCGGCATCATTAAAAGCCAGGTCTACCCCACTGCCGTCCTGACCAATCAGCTGCAGGCGAAATCCAAACTCCCACTGCTCATCGGCGCCGACTTCGAACGCGGCACCGGCATGCGCCTCGACGAAGGCACTTCCTTTCCCACCGCCATGGCCC
Source organism: uncultured Acidobacteriota bacterium (assembly GCA_963838265.1). Lineage (GTDB taxonomy): Bacteria > Acidobacteriota > Terriglobia > Acidiferrales > UBA7541 > Acidiferrum. Next base: position 207,578 of record CAWIQN010000006.1, on the reverse strand, counting down.
TGGCCGCCGCGGGTGACCCGCAAGACGCCTACACCATGGGCAAAATCACCGCGCTGGAAGCCCGCGAGGTCGGCATCCAGTGGATTTACGCGCCCGACGCCGACGTCAACAACAATCCCGGCAATCCCATCATCAACACTCGTTCTTTCGGCGAAGATCCTGCCAAGGTCGCCGAATTTGTCACCGCCTTCGTTCACGGCGTTGAAGAAAATGGCGGCCTGGCCACCGCTAAACATTTTCCCGGTCACGGCGATACCGCCGCCGATTCGCACATCGACCTCCCGGTGATCCGCGCCGATCGCGACCGCCTCGAAAAGTTAGAACTCGTTCCCTTCCGCGCCGCCATCGCGGCCGGAGCCAGCAGCGTCATGACCGGCCACCTCTCCGTGCCCGCTCTCGAACCAGACGCCAACACGCCCGCCACGCTCTCGCAAAATATTTTGACGGGCGTGCTGCGCAATGAGCTTCACTTTGAAGGTTTGGTGGTCACCGACGCCATGGACATGGGCGGCATCACCACACGCTTCGCTCCCGGCGAAGCCGCCATCCGCGCCGTTCTCGCAGGCGCCGACGCCTTGCTCATGCCCCCAGTCCCTGACGCCGCATTTGAAGCCTTACAACAAGCGGTAAAGTCTGGCAGAATTTCCCGCGAGCGCCTCGACGCCTCCGTCCGCAGAATCCTGCTAGCCAAGGCCAAGCTAGGCCTCAACAAAAATCGCCTCGTCGATCTCGACGCCATCAACCAACGCTTCGGCACGATCGCCAGCCAAAACGACGCGCAAAAAATTTCCGATCGCGGCGTAACGCTTCTCCGCGACAACAACCACCTCTTGCCGCTCGATGGCACCAAGCCATCTCGCGCGCTTCTGCTAGCCTTTTATGCCGACCCCGAGCCCTATCCCGGGGAAGACCTCGAGCGCGAACTCCGCTCCCGCTTCGACTCTGTGACCACACTCCGCGCCGACACCCGTTTCGTAAAAGCCGAAACGCTGAAACTCCCGTCGCCCGATTCCTACGACGTCGCCATCCTCGCCCTGTTCGTCCGCGTCAGCGATCGCAAAGGTAACGTGGACGTCCCAACCGAACAGCAAGCCGTAGCCGAACAAATCTTCAAAACCGGCAAGCCAGTCGTCACGGTAGGTTTCGGCAGCCCGTACTTAATCGAACGCTTTCCGCAAGCCAACACATGGCTCGCCGCATTCGGTATCAGCGACGTCGCGCAAATCTCCATCTCCCGCGCGCTGTTCGGAGAAATTCCTATCCGTGGCCGCGTTCCCGTCACCATTCCCAGCGGCGATCCAACCGGCGAAATAAAAGCCGGTTCCGGCATCGAACTCCCCGCCAATCCCATGACCCTGCAACCCATGGACATTCGCGCCGAAGCCGGCCTGCAACCCGCCTACGACGTGATAGAAAAAGCCATCGCCGCCAAAGCATTTCCCGGTGCAACTCTTGCCATCGGCTATCGTGGAAAGGTCGCTATCCACGCCTTCGGCCATCTCTCCTACGACGCCAAGTCGCCCGCCACCGTAGCGGGCACCATTTACGACATCGCCTCGCTCACCAAAGTCGTCGCCACCACCACCATCGTCGCAAAACTTGCCGAGGGTGATTTCCCCGTCCCCATCGATCTGGACGCCAAAGTCGAACGCTACTTGCCGGAATGGACCGCGACCTCCGAAACAGGTTTAGCCAATTTATTTCACGAAAACCCCAATGAACTCGCCTGGCGTCACAAAGTAACTGTCCGTCACCTGCTTACCCACACCTCTGGCCTCCCCGCCTTCAAGGAATATTGGCGCACCTCCAAGAGCCGCGAAGAATCTCTAACTAGAATTTTCGCCGAGCCTCTCGAATACGAGCCTGGCACCAAGGAAGTTTATTCCGACCTGGGAATTATTTTGCTCACCGAAATCATCGAGCGCCTCACCGGCAAGCCGCTCGACACGCTATCGAACTCGTTCATCTTTTCCCCGCTGGACATGAAAAACACCATGTATCGCCCGCCACAAAAACTCTGGCCCGCCATCGCGCCCACCGAATTCGATACCCAGCTCCGCCACAAATTAGTCCAAGGTGAAGTCCATGACGAAAACGCCTACGTCCTCGGCGGCGTCTCCGGTCACGCCGGACTCTTCAGCACCGCGCCAGACCTGGCCGCGTTCTGCCAGATGCTTTTGAACGGCGGCGTCTACGCCCACCATCGCATCCTCCGCCGCGCCACCATTTCACTGTTCACCAAGCCGCAAGAACTCTCGAACGGCACGCGCACCCTGGGATGGGCCGTCCCCACCGAAGGCGGCAGCAGCGGCCACTATTTTTCCGCACACAGTTTCGGCCACACCGGCTTTACCGGCACCAGCATCTGGATCGACCCTGACCGCCAGCTCTTCGTGGTTCTCCTGACCAATCGCGTCCATCCCACGCGCGAAAACACGCAAATCCAACAAGTCCGCCCCGCACTCCACGACGCCGTAGTGCAAGCCCTGGGCCTAGCCGCAAACGCCGCCGCAGCCGACCAACACTAATCGGACCACATGTAGGCGCCGGTCTTTAGACCGGCACACGTCACCGTCGAAGTACCGAGTCAAAAATCTTCCAGCTCTTGTTGTTTCAATGGTCAAAGGCCGGCGCTGACCAACTCCAGCGCGGCTTGCTGCAGGTCAGCTGGCTTGCCGAGGTCCCGCCAGTAATATTCATCGGCGCGAAAGCCCGAGATTTTCTCCCCCGCGCCCGCCAACCGCAAATAGCAATCAATAATGGAGAAGATGCCGTCTTCCTTCATCAGCCCAAGCAGCCGCGGAGAAATGATGTGAATGCCAGTAAACGCCAGCGGCTCGAAACGTGCCGCGCGGCACACAATTTCCGGTTCTTTATCTTTTCCCGCCCGGCGTCCGCACAGCCGCAGTTCGTCATTAAAGAAAAGCTGCCGGCTGCTCTCGCGCCGGTGTACGGCCAGAGTCGCCAGCGCCCCACTCTCTCGATGCGCCTGCAACATTTTGCTGAAATCGAGGGCGCTGATCACGTCGACGTTGTGAAGCAGAAATGGCTCGTCCAACTCTGTATCCAGCTCTCCCGATTTCTCCAAAAAAAACCAGCCAGCTTTTTTGAGTCCGCCGCCGGTGTCCAGCAACACGTCTTCGCGCGAGACTTCGATGCGCATTCCGAAATGGTCATGCGCCTTCAGAAACGCAACGATCTGTTCGGCGAAATGATGCGCGTTCACGATCACCTCGCGGATACCGAATCCGCGCAAACGTAGCAGCGTAATTTCCAGCAGCGTGTGCCCGTTCACTTCCACCAGCGCCTTCGGACGGTCATCGGTCAGAGGGCGCAACCGCGTGCCCAGTCCCGCCGCCAGCACCATAGCCTTCACAACACCACCTTCCTTGGGTCCCCCACCCTCGGGTTGTGAGGGAGGGTCTTGGGTTGGCACTTGGCCCTCATTTGCCCATCTTCTCCAACTCGATATGCCGCACCGCCACCTCCACCCCGTTCATCGCGCGAAAATGCCTAGCTAACTGTTCCGCCAAAAACACCGACCTATGCTGCCCGCCGGTGCACCCGAACGACACCATCAAATTCTTGAACCCGCGCTTGCGATAACTCGCCACGCTGCCATCCACCAGCGACATCACGCTGGCCAAGAACTGGTGCACGCTCTCCTGCTGGTTCAGGTACTCAATTACCGCCGCATCTTTTCCCGTAAGAACCTTGAAGCGCTCTTCGCGCCCGGGGTTCGGCAGGCTGCGCCCATCAAACACAAATCCGCCGCCGTGGCCGGTTTCATCCTTCGGCGGCTCGCGATGAAACGAAAAACTAAAAATGCGGATAGCCAGATTTTCCGCTTCGGTGACTTCGTTCGCCACGCCTTGTAATTTCGGCGACGCCAGCATGTCCCGGAACGCGCTCATGAGCGCCGGCAGCGCAATGGGTAACTCCACATGATGCAGCAGCCAGCGCAGATTTTTCATCGCGTACGGCACGCTTTGCAGAAAATGCGTCTTGCGCTCGTAAAATCCCCGAAACCCGTAAGCGCCCATGGCCTGCATGATCCGCACGTAAACGTACGCGTAGTAGTGGCGCAGGAACGCTTCGCGATCAACCTTTACGTAATTCCCCAGCGCATCGAGATAGTGATTCAGCAAGTCCTGGCGGAGCTCCGGCGGCAGATCCGCCTTGGCGTCGAACAGCAATGACGCAATGTCATATTGCAGCGCGCCTTTGCGGCCACCCTGGTAGTCCACGAAAAAGGGCTGGCCCTCGCGCAGCATGATGTTGCGCGACTGAAAATCGCGATACATGAAATAGTCGCGGTCCGCTTCCATCAGGAAGTCGGTCAAACGGCTGAAATCATTCTCCAGCGCGTGTTCGTTGAACGGAACCCCCGCTAGCCGCAAGAAATAATATTTGAAGTAGTTCAGGTCCCAAGCCACGGACCGCCGGTCAAAGCTGCCGATGGGATAGCAAGCGCTGTAATCCAAATCCCGTCCGGCCTCCACCTGAAACCGCGGCAACTCCGCGACCACCTGGCGATACGCTTCTGCAACCCGCGCAGCAATCTGTTCATCCTGGCGATTCTTTGCAAGAAACTGGAATAGCGTGGTATCGCCCAGATCTTCTTCAAGGTACGCGCCATGCTCCAGATCTTCGCCGTAAATCTGCGGCACGGGCAGACCGTGCTTGCGAAAATGTTTTGAGAATTCCAGAAACGCGCGGTTTTCTTCGCGCACACCGTACAAAATCCCGATCGCCGTCGCGCGTTCGTTTGAAAGCCGGATGATTTTTCGCCCCGAGCCACCCAGCTCGCCCTGCACCGGCTGCGCCTGCTGCGCCGGCGAGTGGAAGTGCGCCTCAAACAGCCCGTTCAGTACGTCCATTGACATAATGATGACCGCAATTCCAGGGAAAACCGTTCGCAAACGCGGCGATTTTCCATCATAGCCGATTCGCGATAGCTCGCCCCAAAAGGAATCGAACAGTTTCACCGCAGTTGTTAATGGTTTGTCGCCACAGGCGCTCGTTTCCCAGTACGCGCCGCGGAATTGCTCTGCTGCACGGCTATAATCAAGGGATGCCCTCTCGGCCCGACTTACAACGGCGAACGAAAGATCGGCGGACCGAACATCGGCGCACCGAACAGCGCCTTCCCGCGTCGCAAAATCTCGATTCCATGAGCGCGCTGCAAATCGTCCGCCTCATCAATCGCGAAGATCGCAAGGTCGCGGACGCCGTCGCCCGCGAATTGCCGCACATTGCCGCGGCCGTCGAAGCCATCGTGCGCGCCATCCGCCAAGGCGGCCGCCTGATCTACGTCGGCGCCGGCACCAGCGGCCGCCTGGCGCTTCTGGACGCCGTCGAGTTGCCTCCCACCTACGGCATCGCAACGAATGTCGTGATCGCCTCAATCGCCGGCGGGAAAAAAGCCGTCACGGGCGCGGTCGAAGGCGCCGAAGATTCGGCCACCAATGCCGTGCGCGATCTTCGCGCCATCAAGCTCCACCGCCGCGACGTCGTCCTCGGCATCGCCGCCAGCGGCACCACTCCTTACGTCTTGTCCGCGCTCCAATTCGCGCGCCAGCGTCGCGCCGCAACCATCGCGCTCACCGCCAATCGCCATTCGCCCCTAGCGAGACTTGCCGGCATCTCCATCGCGCCGGAAGTCGGCTGCGAAGTCGTTACCGGCTCCACGCGCATGAAGGCCGGCACATCGCAAAAAATGGTGCTCAACATGCTCTCTACCGCTGCGATGGTGCGCCTGGGTCACACCTATGAAAACTTGATGATCGATCTAGTGATGAACAACAAAAAGCTTACGGGCCGCGGCGCGCGCATCCTCGCGGAAGCCAGTGGCGCGCCTCTGTCTTCGGCCGAACACGCCCTGCGTCACTCCGGACACAACTTGCGCGTAGCTCTAGTAATGCTGAAGCAAGGCATCTCCGCTCCCGAAGCTCAAAAAAAAATAAAACTAGCGAAAGGCCAGCTCCGCCGCGCCATGACTCTATGATTTTGTAGCGGCGGGTCTTCAGACCCGTGCCTTTGGCTTCTGCTCTAACTGCCATATGAGCGCACAAAAAATGAATCCCAAATCCGAGATGACAGGAACCGAAACAGCATGGACAAATTTCTAATCAAAGGCGGCAAAGCCCTCAAAGGCCAAGTAGCCATCAGTGGCGCAAAAAATTCCGCCCTGCCCATCATGACCGCGTCGTTGCTCACCGCCGAACCTCTGCACCTCCACAACATCCCCAAGGTCCGCGACCTAATCACCATGAGCAGACTCCTCACCTTCATGCACGTCCACGTCTCCGTAAAAGAATTCCCCTCCAGCGACTACATCCTGCAAGCCACCAAACTGAACGACGAAGTAGCTCCCTACGAACTGGTAAAAACCATGCGCGCCTCCATCCTGACACTGGGCCCTTTAATCGCCCGCGTAGGCGTAGCACGCGTCTCGCTTCCCGGCGGCTGCGCCATCGGCGCACGCCCGGTAGATCTCCACCTAACCGCCCTGGAAAAAATGGGCGCCGAAGTCGAAACCAAAGCCGGCTACATCGAAGCCAAAGTGCCGCATCACGGCCGCCTAAAAGGCGCCCACATCGTCTTCGACAAAATTACGGTAACCGGCACAGAAAATATCCTAATGGCCGCAGCCCTAGCCGACGGCGAAACCATCCTGGAAAACGCCGCCCGCGAACCCGAAGTAACCGACCTCGTCATTATGCTCAGAAAAATGGGCGCGCAAATTACCGGCGACGGCACCAGCGTCCTGAAAATCCGCGGCGTAAAAGAACTTCACGGCACCGACCACACCGTCATCCCCGACCGCATCGAAACCGGCACCTTCCTCGTCGCCGGCGCCATCACCAATGGCGACCTCACCATCACCAACTGCGCCCCCGACCATCAAGGCGCCATCATCGCCAAACTAAGTGAAGCCGGCGTCCCAGTAGAAATCGTCAACGCCACCACCCTGCACGTCAGCGGCGCAAAAAAACTAATCCCCTCGGACATGACCACCGAGGAATACCCCGGCTTTGCTACCGACATGCAAGCGCAATACATGGCCCTGGCCACGCAAGCCCAAGGCAGCTCCCTCATCACCGAAACCATTTTCGAAAATCGCTTCCTCCACGCCAGCGAAATGCTTCGCATGGGCGCCCACATCTCCATCGACAATCGCCGCGCCGTAGTCCGCGGCCCCGCAAGACTAACCGGCACCACCGTCCAAGCGAGTGATCTGAGAGCGAGCGCCGGCTTGGTCCTAGCCGCCCTAGTCGCCCAGGGCGAAACCATCATCGACCGTGTCTACCACATCGACCGCGGCTACGAACAAATCGTAGAAAAACTCCAAGACGTAGGCGCCGACATCACCCGCCTCCACCCCCCATTCCCACCCGCCGATTGACGCGCAGTCCGTAGGGGTACGGCACGCCGTGCCGGTCTTGCCCGTGCCTTTGCCTTATGCCTTTGCCCGAGCCTTTCCTACTGTAGGGGCGCAGCATGCTGCGCCCCATCTGGGCACGATCTCCTCACCCAGTTCGCGCATCTTTGCTATAATCCCTCCGAAGGAACCTCCCATGAAGCGGCAAGAGCACCTCGCAGAAGTCGAGGAAGTGGCCATCCGGGTTCGCGTCGAGAATCTGAAGAATGGCCGTTATTTGGGTACCAGCCCGGATGTTCCGGGATTGGTGGCCGAAGGCCGCAGCGTCGCCGAAACGGTCGAAATCGCTCAAGGTCTCGCCAGAAAAATCGTGGAATCCTGCCGGGAACACGGCGATCCGCTCCCCCCTGTATTCCGCAGCAAGGTTCGGTCGAAGCGCGAATTTCGGGTCCCTGTTTCTGTCTCTTAAATGGGACGCCTCGCAGGATTTTCCTACAGGGAAGTTGCCCGCCGTCTCAGAACGTTTGGTTTCCAATTCGATCGTCCCGGTGCCGGCAGCCACGAAGTCTGGCGCCATTCCCAAACAGGTAGAAAGGTCACCCTTCCTCACCATTCCGGAGACATGGCGGAGGGCACGCTGCGCGCGATTCTCCGCGAAGCTGGAATTAGCGTAAACGACTTTCTCAAAGCTTGAGCTGCGACCGTGTTCTCTTTGCTCGCCACTTCCTCTAAACATTCCGTTTTTTCCCGGCTTTCAACAAGCTCGCCTTGTAGGTTGGTATCATGGTGTATTATGGCTTCCCTTAATTCCGTTCAGCTTAAAATTTTCCGGGCTGCGCAGCACATTGAGTCTTTGAAATCCGAGCTTGAGGTGTACTTTAAGGGTAATCCAGGCAAAATGGTGCGACAGCCACACGCTCCCGAGGATGAGGCTATTTTCCTCTTCGTCCCTGAAGGGCCTATTCCCGACCGCTTTGGATTGATTGTCGGAGACGCTCTCCAGAATCTCCGTTCCTCCCTTGACTATCTTGTATGGGAACTTGTACTTGCTGCGAACGGTGATCCGACTGAAAAAAATATGTTCCCCATCTGTAGTACTGCTGAATTGTTCGAAGAGCAAATTCGGCGACACCGACTTGACGGGGTTCCCGTAGATGCGATTGCTGAGATCAAACGTTTCCAGCCGTATCACCTGGGGCAAGACTTCAACAAAGGGATGCTCTGGGTCCTGGATGAACTTACAAACATTAATAAGCACCGAAGGATACTTCTTACGAACCTTGTAGCTGGACATGCCCGGAAAGAAGATTTTGTCGTCCAAGATGGCCAACTCTGGCATAACATTGGTCCCGGCCCGACTCCCGTGTTCGATAGCAATACAAAGTTCGGACCCTTTCCCCTCATTGACGGAAAGCTCCATGTGAATGCTCAAATTATGGCGGCTATAGTGTTCAATGAGGGAACCACAAGGGGCATGGAAGTTGGTTTCTGCGTCAGCTACTTAGCCTCCTACGTCCTGAAAACGCTCTTGCCGCCATTTGAGAAATTCTTCGTCTGACTGTGGGGAAACCGGGGTGCAAATGGGACGTTTTCTGCTGGTTTCGACTCGAGCGATGTGCGCAAAAACTCGGTTAACGTCCCGTCTGTCCCCGGCTTTCCTTGAGGCGTTATGATGCTGTTGTGAACTGGCGGGCTTTCATTGATTTTCTCCATCGCTGGCAGTGGCTTGTCGCGGCGATTGCTGCTAGCGTGCCGACCGTCTATTACGGCCCAAAGAAGTTGCTTGAAACGTGGGACTGGTATGTAGACCGTTTCCGTGATCGACCTATCCTTGAAGTTTTGCGCGAGGTGCGAATCCCAAAGAAGCTCGCTCCTTTAAATCCGAGTGGCCCCGGAGAGGTCTCGCCAACGATCATGAGCATTGCGAAACATGGAAGCTACAGCGTCGGCGACCTCGCGGACATCCTCAATCGCAGCCATCGCTCAATCGGGAAATCCGTTCGTCGTCTCAGAGCACAAGGAAAAATCGAGCTAGATCATGGCGGCTTTAGGCTCAAAGGGTGACTGCCAGGGGGGGTTGCCCGGACGTAATCCGCGAAAATGATTTTGCGTGCACGGTCCTCGGTTTTGTGAGGGCGGGTCTTTTTCTGGGGCCTGTTTTTTCTGGCACAGAGGAGAGCCCGCAGGGATAACGTTCGGCAGGAATTGAGCGGTGTGAAATGCAAACGCGCTACACGCAAACACCCGGCGAGCAACCTCAAGACCGACCCTCACAAACCCGAGGGTGGGGCACCCAACTTCTCAAACCGAAAAGCAAAGGCAAAATGAATCTGTGCGACACGCTACAGTGGTAAGCTCGCCGCGTGAAAACCTCAGCCGCAAAAATCTACGTCTCCCGGGCCACCCACCCTCATTTCGAGAGCCGGGGTCGCCCGAGCAGGCTCCATCTTTCTATGTGTTGTCGATAGTAGTGTGACGAGCTGGCCGTACCCAGGCTCTCAGTTTCTTTCGGGTTGAAGGTTGTTTGGCTGAAATCTATTAGCTGCTTGGGCAGAATCAGAAAGCGGCCATCCGGTAGTTTCCACGCGCAGATATCAAACCGGCCGGCGGGCTGACGAATACTCAGGTAGGTGTCTTTGCGTTTGTTTTTCCCTACGTCGTGCCAGCACGCGTTCCGTTGCAGACAAAGGTTCCCGTTTATGTAAGCACTCCGCGGTGTAAGCGGTGCGACGGCAAACCCGCGCTTTTGCGCTTCCACAAAAAACTCCGCCATTTCTTTCTTACGGCGCTCCAGGCGGCAAATGGCGTGCCGCGATCTCCCGTCGGCGAAACCCATTTGCAGAGCTAGTTGACGCACGCGCTCCCGCGTCAACCCGATGCGTCTGGCAATTTCGGCATGGGTGATGCAATTCCGCTGCAACATGGCACGGATCAGTTTTCCCTTTCTGTGAACAACGGAACGCGAGTGGAGCTTAAAACCGCGTTGGTGAAGTTGGAACCGGCAAGTTTGGCAGTAACGCAGGGAGTTTGGCATGGCTTATTCATTCAGATTGTAACATAACAATACCTGCAACTCCATAAATCCGCTAGAGGCAGGGCGGGCGCGGGGGGCGAGTGACAGGCGCGACCGCGCTAGCCGCGCCGGCCTGGCCCCGCAGTTCCAAAGCAATCCGCCGCAAAGTTTGTTACAATGCGCCACCAGAATTTTGGGCAGCGCGATCACCCATCGCGCCGCGGAGGACCACCATGGCGAACACCCAACTTCTCGAACAGATCGACGCAGCCATCGCGAAAAAAAATCTCCTGCATCACCCGTTCTACCAGGACTGGCAAGCCGGCAAACTCAGCAAGCAAGCCCTGCAACTCTACGCCGCCCAGTATTACCGCCACGTCGAAGCTTTCCCGAAACACCTGCGCGTCCTGGCCGCCCGCACCGAAGGTCCCATCCGCCAAATTGTGGAAGAAAATCTCGCTGAAGAAGAAAATCCCGCCGCCTCGCATCCCAAGCTCTGGCGCGACTTCGCCGCTTCCCTCGGTGTGGCTGAAGACGACATCACCTGCTGCCCCGCCCTGCCCGGCACGCAGAACGTAGTCCAAACCTTCCGCGAAATTTGCGGCGACCGCACCATCCCTGAAGCCGTCGCCGCGCTCTACGCCTACGAGGCCCAAGTCCCCGAAATCGCCACCACGAAAATTGACGGCCTGAAAACTTTCTACAACATTACCAAGCCCGAAGCCCTCGCCTACTTCGAAGTCCACGAAGAAGCCGACAAAGCCCACCGCGCCGCCTGGCGCAACTGGCTAGCGGAAAACGCCACCGAAGACCACGCCGAAATCCTGGCCACCACCAACGAAGCCCTAGACGCCCTCTGGGGCGCCCTCGACGCCGTCCACCAAACCAAATCCTGCGCCGCCCACTAGCGGCGCAGCAGTCCGGCGCGGCAGCGCATGACCGACGCGCAGCTCGCGCCTAACTCCGATGGTGTTCAGGGCTAAGGTTGCGCTCGCGCTGGTGCGTTTCTCCGCACTTCGCCTTTGCGCCGGTACACACAATTGTGGTACTTTTACACATCGAGGTTTTCCCCTTGCGAACCAATATCGAAATCGATGATCAATTGATGCGTCAGGCCATGCGCGCCACCGGCGCACGCACCAAACGCGCGGCGGTTGAAACCGCGCTTCGTATGGTGGTCAAGGTTCACGGGCAGACCGCCATTCGCCGGCTCCGCGGAAAAGTGCAGTGGATCGGTGACTTGAACGAATCGCGTCAGGGCCGAAATCAGAAATAGCTCCAAACATGACGATCGTGGATACGACAGTGTGGATCGACTATTTGGGCGGTGTAACCACGACCCATACGGAATGGCTTGAGCGGAATCTGGGACTGGAACCATTCGGACTTACAGACCTGATCCTGTGCGAAATCCTGCAAGGAATCCGCGACGACGATACGTTTACTAAGGCCCGCCAAGATCTACGCGAGTTCGATTTGTTCGAGACCGGCGGTGAAGACCTCGCGGTGGCCTCCGCGCAAAACTATCGTGCACTTCGTTCCCTTGGCTATACAGTACGAAAAACAGTCGATTGCCTGATCGCAACCTTCTGCCTGCGGGAAGGGTACACGCTGCTGCATCGCGATCGTGATTTCGATGTTTTCGAGAAACACTTGGGACTTCTTGTCGTGCATCCTCAAACGAATTGAGGCCTCCGGACTCAGCCAGCTCGCAATCTTACCTGCAAGAATAAAAAGGCCCGGCGAGTTCGCCGGGCCTTTTTTCTCTTACGTGAGTTAGTTAGAGAAGCTTACTCGCCGGAATGCTCGCCGGAGCCGCCGTCGTGCCCCGCGGTGGCTTCCTGCTCGGCGTGTTCGCCGTGCTCGCCGCCAGATTGATGCGTCGCGCCGCCATCGCCGCCCGTCGCACCACTCGCCGCGCCCGCAGCCTTCTGCTGCTTCTCGCGCGCTTCCTTGATCAGCGCTTTGCGCGAGAGCCGCACTTTGTTGCCTTCAATCGAAAGCACCTTGACCAGCACCTGGTCGCCAAGCTTCAGCTCATCGCGAACATCGCGAATGCGATGCTCGGAAATTTCGCTGATGTGCAGCAAGCCGTCCGTCCCGGGGAAGAGTTCCACGAACGCGCCAAACTCCGCGAGCCGCACAACTTTGCCCAGATACGTCTTGCCGATTTCCGCGCTGGCCGTGACGTCGCGCACCATCTGCAACGCCGCGTCCCCTCCGGCCCCGCTGGTCGAGAAGATGTGCACCGTGCCGTCTTCCAGCACGTCGATCTTCACGCCGGTCTGTTCGATGATGGACTTGATCTTCTTTCCGCCCGGCCCGATCAGGTCGCGGATCTTGTCCTGTGGAATGCTCAACTTGTACAAACGCGGAGCGTACGAAGAAATCTGTCCGCGGCCCGCGCTGAGCGTCTTCTCCATGGTGTCCAGAATCTGCAAGCGCGCTTTCTTGGCCTGCGCCAAAGCTTCGCGCATCATTCCGATGCTCACGCCGAGCACCTTAATGTCCATCTGCAACGCGGTGATGCCTTCGCGCGTTCCGGCAACTTTGAAATCCATATCGCCGTAGTGATCTTCCGCGCCCGCAATGTCCGTCAGGATCGAATATTTCTTCTCATCCTCGACCACCAACCCCATCGCAATACCCGCGCAAGGCGCCTTGAGTGGCACGCCGGCATCCATCAGCGCCAGCGAACCGCCGCAAACCGTGGCCATCGACGACGATCCATTCGATTCCAGAATGTCTGAAACCAGGCGCATCGCGTACGGGAACGATTCATTCGACGGCAACAAATTCATCAACGCCCGTTCGGCCAGCGCGCCGTGACCAATCTCACGCCGCCCCGGTCCGCGCAGGAATTTTACCTCGCCGACGCTGAACGGCGGAAAATTGTAGTGCAGCATAAATCTCTTGAACTGGTCTTGCTCAAACAGCAAATCCAGCCGCTGCATATCTTCTTTGGTGCCCAAGGTCAGCGTCGCCAAAGCCTGCGTTTCGCCTCGCGTAAACAACGCCGAACCGTGCACGCGCGGCAGCAAACCCACTTCGCACCAGATGTAGCGAATCTCGTCAAATGCCCGGCCATCCGGACGCCGCCGCTTGTTCAGCACATCGTCGCGGAAAATCGTCTCGCGCAATTTTTCAAACGCGCGCTTCGCCAGCTTCAGCTTCTCTTCGTCGTCTTCCGGAATAGAAGCCTTCAGCTCGGCTTTGATGGCATCCACCAGCTCGTAGCTTTCCTTCTTGGGATGCTTTTGCGTATCCAGCGCATCGTGCAACTTCGCGCCCCACTTCTTGTCAATTTCCTTGTACAGCGCCTCATCGAACGGCAGCGGCGCCACGGTCACTTTCTTGGGGTTCACCTTGGCGTGCAGCTCTTTGATCGCGCCAACAATCTTCTTGATCTGCGCGTGGCCAAATTCCAGCGCCTCCACCACCGACTCTTCCGAGACTTCCAGCGCGCCGGATTCCACCATCACGATCGCCGTGTCCGTACCGGCAATCACGATGTTCAGCGTGCTCTTCTTCTGCTCGCTAACCGTCGGATTCGCTACCAGCTTCCCTTCGAGCATCCCGACGCGCACGCAAGCGATCGGCGTGGTAAACGGAAGGTCCGAGCAATACGCCGCCGCCGAAGCGCCGGTCACCGCAATCACGTCCGGGTCGTTGTCGCTATCCGCGGACAGCACCATGGCCACAACTTGCGTCTCGTTCCGCCAGGACTCAGGAAACAGCGGTCGCATCGGCCGGTCGATTAATCGCGAGGTCAACACTTCCTTCTCCGAAGGCCGTCCTTCGCGTTTGAAGAATCCTCCGGGAATCTTTCCCGCCGAATACGTGTTCTCGCGATAGTCCACGGTCAGAGGCAAAAAGTCGCGGTCATTCATGGTCGTCGCCATGCACGCCGTGGTCAGCACCACGGTATCGCCGTAACGCGCCACAATCGCGCCATTCGCCTGTTTCGCGATTTTCCCCGTCTCTAGAATCAGCGGGCGTCCGCCCACCTCCACGGTTACGGAATGCGGTACTGGAATTGAATTTTTGTCAGCCATTAGATATTTCCTTTGGCTCCGCGTTCACGCGGAGCGGGTGTGCAGGCAGGCCAGCCGCCCAGCGGCGCGCCCACCACGTACTTCTGCAGCTTTGCCTTGGAAGAAGAGAGGAGAAAATCCAGCAGGTCTTGCAGCGAACACCTAGCCGGAACAACTACACCACGAGAGCCTGCGCCCAAACTTCGACTGCGTGCTCTTTAGCAATTGTGATTGTGCGGTAACGCAAAAAAACCGGCTCGACGAGCTCCACGCGCTCGGGCCGGTTACTTGCGCAAACTAAGACGATCAACAATCTCGCGGTACCTTACTGGGTCCCGGCGGTTAAGATAGTCCAGCAAACGCCGCCGCTTGTTCACCATCATGATCAAGCCGCGCCGTGAGGCATGGTCCTTCACGTGGGACTTGAGATGCGATGTCAGATAGCTGATCCGCTCGCTCAAAAGCGCTATTTGCACTTCCGGCGAGCCCGTGTCTTTCACATGGGCCCGGAATTGTTCGATCAACACTGATTTCGTTGCGCTCAAGTGCCCGTCTCCGTCGTTTCCCTGATTTTTTTCTTTTCTCTTCGACTAACCAAGGCTAACACAATTCTTACAAATGTGTAAAGAACCGTCACGCGCCAAAAACCTTCGGCCATGCCTCGCCAAATTCGGCTAAACTACCTCCGATTACGAAAAGGGGCGAACCAAATGAGAGCTTTGGCAATACTGGCTGCACTGTGTCTACTAATTTTCGGTGTCTTTCGAGGCGTGCACGCCGCGCAGGAAAAAGGGCCTCGCCCGAGTCCGGCCGCGACCGCATCCTGCGACCTTGGCGGTGGCAAAGCGCTTACCGTCAACTATTCCAGTCCGCGCGCCAAAGGCCGCAAAATTTTCGGCGCGCTGGTGCCCTACGGCGAAGTGTGGCGCGCGGGAGCCAACGAAGCCACCACCTTCGTCACCGACGCCGACCTGAACGTGGGCGGCAAAACCATTCCCGCCGGCAGCTTCACGCTCTTCACCATTCCCGACAAGGATAAATGGACGCTGATCATCAGCAAGAAAACCGGCGAGTGGGGCACGCCCTATCCCGGCGCCGACAGCGACTTCGCGCGCATCGACATGACCGTCTCGACGCTGCCATCCTCGGTAGAAAATTTCACCATCGCCTTCGACAAAAATCCGAGCGGCTGCATCATGCGCCTCGATTGGGAAACCACCCGCGCCTCCATAGCCATCAAGAAGCAATAGTTTGGCGTGCGTTACGCCGCCGGATTCTCTCGGCTCAATTGCGTGGTACCGCGATCCACCAGCATCACCGCGGCGATAATAATCGCCGTGGCCAGCAACACGTTTAACGTGACCTTTTCTCCGGCAAACCACCAGCCCAGCAGCACCGCCACGATGGGATTTACGTACGTGTGCGTGGCCACCAGCGTGGGCGAAAAATGCTCCAGCAGCCAGTTGTAAGCCGTAAACGCAATCACCGAGCCGAACACAATCAGAAAGGCCAGCGCCCACCAGGAGCGCGCCGAAACCGCCGAAAGCGAGAATCCCCGATATTCCCCAAACGCCGATCCAGCAATTAAAAGCAATACCGAACCGGAAAGCAACGACAGCGCGGAAAGTAGCAGCGGACTTCCCGATAACTTCGAACTACGCGAATACACAATCCCCGCGGCCCACGAAATCGCGCCCAGCAAAATCGCAATGCCTCCCCACGCCATCCCCGGAGTGGAAACCAGCAGGCTTCTGCCGAGCAGCAATCCCACGCCGGCGAGACCGAGAAAAACTCCGGCAAGCAACGTTGCGTTCACGCGCCACTTCCATTCCACCAGGGAAAAAAGCGCGAACACGATGATTGGCTCAATGGCGATCAACAGCGCCGCCAGCCCCGAAGGAACATGCGTCTCCGCCCAGTGCAGCGAGCCGTGTCCGAACAAAAAGAACAACGCGCCAATCACCACGCTGGCGCGAATCTGCGCCATCGTCGGGCGCAATTTTTTGGCCGCGCACCAAGTCAGCAGAATCAATCCGGCGCACAAGTGCCGCATTCCGGCGGTATATAAAGGCGGAATCGTCTCCACCGCATAGCGAATCGCCAGATACGTCGAGCCCCAAACCAGGTACAGCGCCGCAAACGCCGCAATCACCGCCAGCCGGTTGGGGCGCACGACCACCGCCACATCGCTTTTTGTGCTCTGCGCCGTCACCGCTGAAGCTGCCTGAACCGCTGGCTCCGCCACGCTCATCGCTTTACCACCCTGACCCTTTGCCACCCACTCAAATCTCTGTAATGCCCCAGACGTGCTATACTCATTACACAGCCTAATGCAGCGCAAGTAATGCGTCAAGGCTATTTAAGCCATTACAGCGATGAACCTCCAAGACTACATTAAAAAAGACTTTGGCCAGCCAGCGCTGTGGATCGACTTCGTCAACAGCCTGGAAAACAATGCCCTCGGCGGCGACCCCACCGACCACCTCCGCGATCCTGAATGGCGAACATGTTTTCTGCGTCACTGGAAGTTGGCCGCTCCCTCAACTGACCGCGTCCCTTTCCCAGCATTGCTTCGCTTGCGCTCCCTGCTGCGCAGTGGCGTAGACAAATTCTCGTCCGCGAAGCCGCTGAGCCTAGCCGAATTCCGCAGCCTCAACGCTGCCATGAGCGTATTCATCCGCCCGCAACTGTTCCAGCACCAAAATGGTTTTGTTTTGGAGGAAGTACCGCGGTACAAGGACTGGCGCTGGATCGCGGCACAAATCGCCACATCATTCGCCAAAACGCTGGCCAGCGACCCCCTCGAACGCGTAAAAATCTGCCCCGACCCGCTTTGCCGCTGGGTTTTCTACGATAAAACAAAGGGCAAAACGCGCATCTGGTGCAACGAAAAAACCTGCGGAAACCGCAACCGCGTCCGCCGCGCCAGAAAAAGGGTTATGTAGGCGCCGGACTTTAGTCCGGCCAACGTGAGCTAGTCTTTTAAAGCTCCGAGATTAGCATATCTGTGTACTAACTGTTATGCTATCACAGTCAAACATTTTGTGATAACCTCGCAAGATGCCTCGCTACCTGCACTATCCCCGCCTGCCACACAAAAACTATCTCGGTCGCCGCACGTATTTTGTCACCATCTGCTGCCACGATCGTCGCCCGTTTTTCACAGACATTCCATACGGCAAGAAAACACTAGAACTTCTGGTCGAATCCGCCGCAAAACAACAATTCTCACTTCACGCCTTCTGCCTGATGCCCGATCACCTCCACTTCCTGACCGAAGGCTTAGACGACCAATCCGATCTCGCAGAGCTAGTAAAACTCTTCAAACAGCGCAGTGCTTTTCATCATCGCCGCTCGAGCCAACTGCAACTTTGGCAAGATCGCTTCTACGAGCACATCCTCCGCCGATTAGATTCGCCATATGGCGCCGCTTGCTACATCTGGCTAAATCCAGTTCGCAAAGGACTCTCCGCAAATCCCCGCGAATATCCCCTGTCTGGCTCGCAAACAATAGAATGGATGTCGCAAAATCTCAGCGATTCCGCCTGGACCCCGCCGTGGAAGACCGCACAGGCCGGACTAAACAGGCTGCGGAAAAAGTGGTGGAGATGGTTACCGGTGAGCGAGGCGCGGCGTCTAAGAGCACATGCGCGGACACGATGATCAGCAAGAAGGCATGTTCAGTTACATTTCACTGGAGAAGCGGGTACCGGAAGATCACCCGTTACGGCGGGTGCGGCGGATGACGGAGGCGGCGTTGCAGAACATGTCGCCGCTATTTGCAAAACTATATTCGCCCATGGGGCGGCCCTCGATTGCACCCGAACGGTTGCTGCGGGCGTTGTTGTTGCAGGCTTTTTACAGCGTGCGGAGCGAACGGCTGCTGATGGAGCAGCTGGACTACAACTTGCTGTTTCGCTGGTTTGTGGGGCTGCCGGCGGACGACGCGGTGTGGGACGTGACGGTGTTCACCAAGAACCGCGATCGGCTGCTGGAGGGGGAAATTGCGCAGGTCTTTTTCGAGCAGGTGCTGGAGCAGGCCGCGCAGCAAGGGCTGCTATCGGACGAACATTTCACGGTGGATGGAACGCTGATCGAAGCGTGGGCCAACCGGCGAAGTTTTCAGGAGAAGCAGCCGCCGCCGAGTCGTGGCAGCGGGAACAAAGGGCAGAAATTGCTGCGGGACACGCACGAGAGCAAAAGCGATCCGGAGGCGCGCTTGTATAAGAAAAGCGTGGCGGGAGAAGTCAAAGCGAGCTATTTGGGACACGTACTGATGGAAAATCGTAACGGACTGGTGGTGCAAGCGTGCGTGACCTGTGCAGGAAATAGAGCGGAACGAGAAGCCGCGGAGGAGCTGGTGGCGACGGTGGCAAGAACAGCGCAGCAAAAACGCCTGACGCTGGCAGCGGACAAGAGTTATCAGGCCGAGGAATTCATCACCAGGTTGCGCGCGTTGCGCATCGTGCCGCACATTGCGGAGTACGAGAAAGAGACGGCACTGAGCAAGAACTGGCTGTTACCGAGCGAGCGGGAAGATCCGGGATTCGCGATCAGCCAAGGAAAGCGCAAACTGGTGGAGAAGATTTTTGCCTGGATCAAAAGTTCGGCGGGGCTGCGGAAAACGAAATTACGCGGGCGCCGGCGGGTGGACTGGCAGTTTCGCTTGTATGCCGCCGCCGCGAATTTGGTGCGACTGGCGAAACTAATGCCGGCATAAACCCGCGTTTCGGAAAGGAAGCGCGGTCACGGGAAGCCGGCAGGTAGAGCACAACGAAAAAGGCGCAGCCTCGGAAGCCGCAGGGCCCCACGCCGGGGACAAATTTGCAAATGGGCTGACTTTTTCCGCAGCCTGTTCAGACCGGCACCTACACAAACAACACCGAACCGCCGCATGCATGAAATGGTTATGTAAATCCCAGGTCTTAGTCTCTCCGGCGTCAACTACGTAGACAGCCTCGCAAGACGGGGACAACTATTTCCGGACCGCCCATGCGAGCCCGTCGACTCCTCGCCCGGTGGGGATCTTGCCAACGATCGCGAGCGTCTTGAGATCGATCACCGCGATAAAATTGTCGCGGCTGGCCGCCACAAACGCGCGCGAACCGTCCAGGTCCAGCAATATTCCCGCAACTCCCGACCCGACTTTGAGGCGTTTGATTTCCGTTCGCGCGTGCGCATCCAGCACCACCAAATCGCCCGTGCCAAGATCGGAAATTAACACCAGCGCGCCGTCCGGAGAAAATTTCAGCCGGTTGGCAAATTTGGTCTTCACATCGAGCGTGGCCACTACCGCGCGGCTGGACAGATCGATAATCGAAATCGTGCCATCGTGCGAATTCGCCGCCCACAGTTCCTTGCCGTCTGGAGAAACGTCAAAACCTTCTGGTCCTTTGCCGACCGCGATGCGCGTCTGCCGCCATCCGGAAGCATCGGCATTCTTGTCGCGATCGAAAATACTGATGGCATCGGAATTCACGTCGGAAGCAAAAATGCGGTTCGCATCCGGCGCCACCACCAGCATATGGGTGCGATTTTCGCCCACGCCCAGAATCCAATCGACTTTATCCGTCGCGGGATCGTAACGGCCAAGCGCTTTGCTGCCCTCGGCGGTGAAATAAATTTTGCCGCCGACATTGGTGACGCCGTGGGGAGCGAGGAGCGCGCCAAGTTCGATGGTGGGACGCGCTTGCAGTGTTACGAGATCAACGACCGACAATGTGTGCTGCGGCTTGCCGAACGCTCCGTAATTGGTGATATACGCGGTCTTGCCATCGGAGGACGCCGCAACCTCGTGGGGATCGGCGCCGGCAGCAACACGGCCAACGATTTTGAGACTGACGGGATCAGCGATCGCCAGCATCGAATCGTCTTTTTCAAGTATCAGGAGCGCAGGCGAGGGAGTTTGCGCAGCGCATGGCGTAGCGGAGTCGAGCGCGATGGCGAATATCGCGACAAACAGCATCGCGAACGGTACGGGTAAAAACTTTCGCCGACAATTTTGTGGTACGAACGGAGTCATGAATGAATCCTCCGCGGGCATCGTACGCCGTTAGCCGCCAGTGGAAAAGTCCAGGTTAGTCGCTTCTGCGGCGCACCAGGGCCAAAAATTCGTCGCGAGTCTGTTTGTTGTGGCGGAAGGCGCCCAGCATGGCGCTGGTGACGGCTTTGCTGTGCTGTTTTTCCACGCCGCGCATCTGCATGCACAGGTGGCGCGCTTCCACGATCACGCCCACGCCCTGCGGATCGATCTTCTCTTCGAGGGCTTGCGCGATCTGGCTGGTCAGGCGCTCTTGAATCTGCATGCGGCGCGCAAACATATTTACCAGGCGCGCGACTTTGCTCAAGCCGATCACCTTCTTGTTCGGCAAATACGCAATATGCACTTTCCCAAAAAACGGCAGCAGGTGGTGCTCGCACATGCTGAAAAATTCGATGTCCTTCACAATCACCATTTCATCGTAGGCCACGCTGAAGGTGGCGCCGTTCAGTAACTTTTCGACATTCTCCTGATACCCGCTGGTCAGGAAGCGCAGCGCCTTTTCAAAGCGTTCCGGAGTTTTGCGCAAGCCTTCGCGATCCGGATCTTCGCCGAGTTTCACGATCATTTTGCGTACCAGGTCGGCGATGGACTCGTCACCCGTTCCTGTGGCGCTTTCGTGCAGCAGCAGTTCTTCGATTGGCTTGTTCACTGTTGTGTTCCCTCGGTGTGGTCCCCGGCGTACTCAAAACTATTGTTTCCCGTTTCTTCGACGCGGATGCGTTCTAGCTTTGCAAGCGGGAAAGTTTTCATGCGCTGGAAAATGTCGATGCACAGATTCTCCGTGGTCGGCACCATGTTGCGAAATACCGGGACGTCTTCGTTAAACGATTTGTGGTCGTAATCGTTGAGCACTTGGCGCTCCACAAAGTCATCAAGGTCCGCGAGATTGGCGATCATTCCGGTTCCCGCGTCCACGGGACCAGACACGGTGACCTCTAAAATATAGTTATGCCCGTGGCCGTGCGGATTGTTACATTTGCCATAAATTTCGTGGTTCGCGGCTTCGCTCAAATTAGCATTGTGCAAGCGGTGCGACGCGGAAAAGCGGTAACGCCGCCCCAGTTCCACTCTGATTCCCGGATCCGCGCCACTCGTGTTGCTGGCGAGCGCCATCACTTCCCTGCCTTTCGCGAAGGCGCGTGGCCATTCGATGCCGCTGCGCGGTAACAATCCGCAAAAAGATCGGCCGATTCATACAGCCGCACGCGATGCAATTTCCCCGCGGGTATTTTCGGCTCCAGCAAATTCCAGATCACCAGCGCAACGTTTTCGCAGGTGGGAATTTTCCCCGCCAGCTCCGGGACTTCCACGTTCAGATTGCGGTGGTCCATCCGCTGCATGATTTCGCGGTCCAGCAACTCCTTCAAATCTTTCAAATCGAGAACCATGCCAGTGATCGGGCTTGGGTCGCCCTCCACGGTGACTTCGAGCGTGTAGTTATGGCCGTGGCCATGCGGATTGTTACATTTTCCGAACACGCGGCGATTCTCTTCCGGTGACAAATTTGGATTGTCGTAACGGTGAGAAGCGGAAAACTCGATTTTGCGCGTCAGCAATACCATAGACATTTCTAACTGAGCTTACTCTCCGGGCCGACCACCACTTCCCGTCCCTTCCACACTAGTTTGCCTTTAGCGTGGGCGCGGTACGACGCGATGAGTACAGCCGCATAGAGCAGCACCGCCGGCACATAGTAGATGATGAGTCGAAACGGGTATTGGTTACGAGTAAGTTCTGCGCCATAGCTGAGTTGGCGAACCAGCAGCAGCAGCACGCCGGCAAAAATCGCCAGCGGGTAGCGCAGGCCAAACAGGATCAGCAGGAACGGAATTACTGGGATAATGGAGCTGAGTTCGTCGCGGAAATTCACCGGCGTCCCGCCCATCAGGCGATAAAGATTTTTCTTCCAGCCTTGCCACATTGCGGCGAAAGAACGGTACATGCGGGCACGCACCAAGCCCGCTCCGGAGCCGAAACGCACCGCGTAACCCGCGGCTTTTACGCGCTGCGCGATGGCGACATCTTCCAAAACATCGCCGGCGACGCTGGCGTGCCCGCCGATGGCGTCGTAGACGCTTCGGTGAATCATCAGGAACTGACCGTTCGCGGCGGCCACGCGCGATTTTGGATTGTTCACGTCGGTATAAGAGAATCTTCTGGCTAGCCGGCAATATATAAAAGGAATTAGAGCCTTCTCGTACCACTTCAGCGTAATTTGCTCTGGCGAAAATGAGACTATGCCCGCGCCGGATTCATTGGCAATTTCGCGCGCGCGCGCACAGGCGTTCGGCAAAAGTTCGGCGTCCGCGTCCATAAACAGCAGCCAGGCTTGCGTGGCGGCTTTGGCGCCTTCGGCGGCGGCGTGATTTTTTCCGACCCAACCTTGCGGAACTCCGCCGGTTTCGAGCAGCTTTACCCGCGGATCCGTTGCCATGCGCTGCCGCACAATTTCGGCGGTGCGGTCGCTGGACTGGTCGTCGACGACGATGATTTCCAGCACGTCTGGCTGGGCGAGCAACGAATCGATACACGCGGCAATGGAAAATTCTTCGTCGCGCGCCGGAATAATCGCGGAAATGCGCTCGAGCGCGGCTAACGCGCGGGTTGCGTCATCAATTGCGGGTGGGACCGTGGGCGCGGATGGAACCCTGGACGCAGCCGCAGGCGCGCTTCTGCCGTTAGGAGTGATACCGCTGGCAACGCCGTCGCCAATATTTTCTTTGCTCATGTTTCGGGAAAAGCGGCTGCGACGTTCCACAACGAACGCTACAAATCGAGTAGCTCAGTGATGGACGGCGGTTCCATTCCCCGAACCGCCTGCGGATGCGTTAGTATAGCATTTCATGGCTACGACTCGAAGAATCCTGGTGTGGTGCGCGGTGGCGCTGGCCGCCTTTATATTGCTGCTCTTTGCGCTGCCGAGTTACCGGCAGGGTGAAGCTTCCATCGCCGGCAAAACGGCGGATAATTTTTCCGCGGAAATTGCCGGCAAGACGGAAAAGCTCTCTGATTTCCAAGGCAAAGTGGTGGTGCTAAATTTCTGGGCTACCTGGTGCCCGCCCTGCGTTAACGAAGCGCCTTCCATGGTGCGTTTGCAGCAGTACATCGCTTCGCGCAATGGCGTGGTGTTGGGCGGAAGCATCGACGAAGATCCAGAGGCTTACGGGAAATTCCTGAAGCAGTTCGGCATCAATTTTCCAACGTTCCGTGATCCTTCCAAAAAGATTTCGCTGGAATATGGAACGTCGATTATTCCTGAGACATACATCATCGACCGGCACGGCAAAATCGCGCGGAAAATCATCGGGGAGCAGCAGTGGGATTCGCCGGATATGCTGGCGTATTTTGATGCATTGCTGGGTCAACCGTAAGAACTTCCGCAAGAACCTCGCAAAATGTTATTTTCCGTTCAGTTGTAAGCGGCTTATTTTGTGCATGATACGAGGTAGGCACCCACACTCACGGCCTTTGCGAAAGATATAGATTCTAAATGACTTACATGGTACATGCTCCAAAGAGATAGACATTAAAGGGCTTAGGCTTGCCGTAGGGACGCTCTTTAGGGCGGGGCGGAGATCTCGCGGACCAACAAGTACATGGCGGCAAATCCCGCCAGTAATACGCCGCTTTCTAGCGCTACGGAGATGCCGTGTAGCCGGCTAAATTCGGCCAGTAGCGGGCTGCCGGGTTCGGCGGCTTGGATGGAGCCCATTTGGAGCCGCAGGGCGGCCATCCTGGCGCTTACGGTGTATTGCGAGATGGCCGTGAGCGCGATCATAGCGACTACGCAAAGCGCTGGGGCGGTCGCGAAGTTGGCGATGGTTCGCGTGCGCAGCAGTCGGGCTATCAGGAACGCCAGACCGCACAGAATTCCGCCCAAATGCATGCGCGTCAGCGAGTAGCCGACGATGGCGCCAGCCTGGTCGCGGCTAGTTAGGACGTGAAAGGCGCCAGGCGCTACGACAAAGCTAAGGAAGACGTCGCTGCCCAGCCAGAGTCCCAGACCCAGAAACTCCAGAAATCGCAGAAAGAGGTTCATAAGGGATTTCATTCTCTCGCGTTCCCTCCGCCAAAGCGATAAATAACAAGTTCGGCACAGAATTGGGCGTGTGCGCGAAGACCAGGCGGGAATAGTGGCAGAATGAAGAGCGCGTTAAGAATGATCAGAAAATGGTGGGCGATAAAGGATTTGAACCTTTGACCTCTCGCGTGTGAGGCGAGCGCTCTAACCGCTGAGCTAATCGCCCGTGCAGGACGGGTGTACGGCAACAAAACGCATCAAGCCCGCATCAGGCTCGAATCAGGCTCGCATCAGGCTGATTTGGTGCATCAAACCAGAGCACGAAACGTGCGCTGATTGAGCCCGCATCGGGCACGAATGCAGTGTTCTAGTTGTAACAGGAAAGAGCCCGGGTTTTCAACTATGCCGACCGCAACCTCTCATGTTGTAACGCAGCTGCATCGCGCCATCGCGCGCATCATCCTGGGAAAAGAAGAAGCGATTCAACTGGCGCTGATCACCTTGCTGGCGCGCGGGCACCTGCTGATTGAAGACGTTCCAGGCGTGGGCAAAACAACGTTGGCACAAGCGCTGGCGAAATCTTTCCATTGCAGCTTTCAGCGCATTCAATTTACCTCCGATTTACTGCCCAGCGATGTGCTGGGGGTGAGCGTCTACAATCCGGAATCGCGGGAATTTGAATTTCGTTCTGGGCCGATTTTCGCCAACGTGGTGTTGGCCGACGAGATCAACCGCACCACGCCGCGCACGCAGTCCGCGCTGCTGGAGGCCATGAACGAAGCGCAAGTGACGGTGGACGGCAAGACGCTGCCGCTGCCGCAACCGTTCCTGGTGATCGCCACACAAAATCCCATCGAGCATCACGGCACTTATCCCTTGCCCGAATCGCAGCTGGACCGCTTTTTGATGCGCATCAAGATGGGCTATCCCTCGCCGGAAACGGAGCGGGAAATTATGCGCAAGCGGGCGTCGGCGGATCCTCTGGCTTCGCTGGACCAGATCGCGGACGTGCATGACGTGATGGCCATGCAAGAAGAAGTTTCGCGCGTGAAGGTGGACACCAGCTTGCTTGATTACGCGCTGGACATCGTGAATCGCACACGCAATACCGACCAATTGGCGCTGGGTGTGAGTCCGCGCGGCACGCTGATGTTGCAACGGGCGGCGCAGGCGCGCGCGTATCTCG
Source organism: uncultured Acidobacteriota bacterium (assembly GCA_963838265.1). GTDB lineage: Bacteria > Acidobacteriota > Terriglobia > Acidiferrales > UBA7541 > Acidiferrum. The sequence goes on along the minus strand of CAWIQN010000006.1, from coordinate 181,897 downwards.
ACGGCCGCGATTACTGTTTGCCAGACGATTTCAAGCAATTGGCGGTGGCGGTTTTCGCGCATCGTGTGGTGGCCAGCGCGCGGCACGCTTCGGCGCAGAAAAAATCGGAGAGCACGGAATCGGTGTTGCGAGAGATTGTGGAAGCGGTGCCGGTGCCATTGTAAGAAACGTCCGTAAAATCTGGGTGTCTCCTAGCATGATCGTGATTCGGCACGTCCCAGGAAATCGTCCGCCTCCCCGGCAAGCCGGGGCAGGCAGTATGCGGCCGCTACATGAGCACAACTAACACTTCTACGATCGCGCAGTTGTGGTCCAAGGCTGACCGTTCGGCGGTCCGCGCGTTTTTTCTATCCATTGCCGCGCTGAGCGTGGCTTTAATTCTGGCGCTGTATTCCGGGGCGGCGGCGGAGCTTGGGCATATTTTTCTCGCCAGCACCTCGGCGCTTGCGGCGCTGGCAGTTGCGGGATGGGTGGCGGCCACGCTGGTGCCGGTGCTGGCCAAACGGACGCCACTGCGGTGGATCGGTTACAAGATGGAGTACCGCCTGACGCGCCAAGGATGGGTGTACCTGGCGGGGATTATTCTGGTGGCGCTGGCTGCGCTGAACACCGGCAACAATCTGCTGTTTCTGATTCTTTCCACGCTCGTCGCCGCCATTTTAATGTCCGGAATACTTTCGTCCATCACGCTTTCCGGGGTGGAGTTGCGGCTGGAGCTTCCCGAGCATATTTTTGCGACGCGAGCGGTGCGGACCGTGATTGAGTTGCGCAACGAAAAACTTACGCTGCCTTCCTTTTCCATGCGCGTCGAAGCCGCCACGAAAAAGGGTGGGCCGGCTCCGGCGATGCTGGAGACGCCGGTCTATTTTCCGTATCTTCCGAAACGCGAGCACGTGCGGCAGGTGGTGCCGATGACGTTTCCGCGGCGCGGACTGTATCGCCAAGAAGCGTTTCGCATCGTTACGCGCTTTCCGTTTGGATTTTTGCAAAAAGCACGGCGAATCGATTTGAAGACGGAAGCGCTGGTGTATCCCTCGGTGGAACCGACCGAGCAGCTCATGGAGATTTTGCCCGGGCTTCAGGGCTCGCTGGAAAGCGTGTCGAAGGGTTATGGCCAGGATTTGTACGCGCTGCGCGACTATGTGATGACCGACAGCGCGCGGCACGTGCATTGGAAAGCGTCGGCAAGGTTCGGCAAGTTGATGGTGCGGGAGTTTACGCGCGATGACGATTGCCGCGTGTTGCTGGTGCTGGACCCGCACATGCACGCGCCTGCGGCGAAAAATACGGCCAGTTCATCCGCCGCGCAATCCGCCGCCGAACGATTTGAGAGCGCGGTGACGCTGTGCGCCAGCCTAGCGTGGCATTTTTCGGAGAGCAGTGCGGTGTTGCAATTTCGCACTGCCGGGATCGAGACGACTCTCGCGCCCGCCGGCGACAATATTTTCCCTATTTTGCGGCACTTGGCACTGGCACAGGCACTGCCGCCGGATCCGCAGTACAAATTGATTACCGAGTTGGCGGCGGCACCGGAGCTTTTCAAGATTATTATTACCAGCCAGCCGCATGGATCTATTCCCGCAGCGCTGTGGCGGACGTCTTATGTGATTTTTCTGGATGATCTTTTGTAGTGGCTTTCGGCCGAGGCGAATGGATTCTTGCGGGCGTTGCAGCAAGAGCTATGACGGATACGCCCGGGCAAGCTGGGGCGCAGCATGCTGCGCCCCTACAAAGTCGTCGAGACGGCAGCGATTCCACATGCGACTCATTAGTGTGCGAAACTTCTTCCGGTCATGATCACGGGTTCGGAATTGCGCGCGTTTCAGAAAAATTTGCTGGGGTGGTTTCGACGGTTTCAGCGCGACTTGCCGTGGCGGCGAGACAAAGATGCTTATCGCGTGTGGCTTTCGGAGGTCATGCTGCAGCAGACGCGCGTTGCGGCGGTAATTCCCTACTACGAGCGCTTTCTTGAACGATTCCCAACGGTACACGCACTTGCGGAAGCTCAGTCAGAAGAAGTACTGCGGTTGTGGTCTGGGCTCGGGTATTACAGCCGGGCGCGTAATCTGCAGCGTTCAGCACAGGAAATCGTAGCTAAGCACGCGGGAAAATTTCCGGAGGGCCGCAGCGATGCGCTCGCGCTGCCGGGAATCGGAGCGTACACCGCGGCGGCAATTTTGAGCATCGCCTTCGAGCAAAAACACGCCGTGCTGGATGGCAACGTGGCGCGCGTTTTGGCGAGACTCCTCGCTATGCGCGGCGATTTGCGTGAACCGGCGCGCTGGCAGAAATTGCAGCACAGCGCGGATGAACTGCTCGAACGCAAGGCGCCCGGCGATTGGAATCAGGCGATGATGGAGCTCGGCGCGACCATTTGCACGCCGCGTGCGCCGCAATGTTTGTTGTGCCCGGTGGCGAAACATTGCGTCGCGCGAAAACAAGGTATTCAGGAAGAAATTCCGGAAAAACGCAAGAAACAGGCGCCGCTTAACGTCACCCTTGCAGCAGCTGTTTTTGTGAACCCGCAAGGGGACACGCTGTTGTTGCCGCCGCCGCGAACGGGAAGTGAAACAATCGGCGCGGATCACGTTCCTACGCTGGTATCGAAAATGTGGCATTTTCCTACGATCGCCGTCACGGGAGATCCCCGGACGGACCTGGACCGTTATTTGAAAAACGAATTCTTGTTGGACAAGAAACGCAATTCTTCCGGCACGCCAAGAGCCACGCTAAGTCTGGTTGCGCTGGCTCGCGTGAAGCATTCCGTAACGTATCGCCAGATCACCATTTATGCATTTCGGATTGCCGTGGCAAAACTTCCTGTGTTTGGCGGCGCGAAGGCCGTGGCGCTTAAGAACTTAGCATCCGTGCCGATTTCCAACCTGACGCGCAAAATCGGCCTCACGGCACTGGCCTCGGCGCAATAGCTTTTGCAACGCGATAAATGTTATCGATTCGCGACGCGCTGGGATGCTCGCTGCACCCGAGCTACATCGTGGTGCTACTATAAAAATTCCCCATGGCCGCTTCCACCAGCGTTCCGTACCTCCCAACACCGCCCGCAGAGCGGTTTTTTCGTCTTTCGTTGTTCTTCTTGTTGTTCGTTTCCGTAGCCACGCTGGCGACGACCGGCAAGCTCGATGCCTTCTCTTCCGTGATCGCCGTTGCCGCAATGCTTTATAAAGGCGTGCGGCTGTGGGCGTCCAAGCCGGCTGAACTTACACCTCGTAACGCCACCTTTTTGGTGATCGCGTATCTGGCGTTTTTTCCGCTAGATGTTTTATTGCTATCGCGCGCGTTCGTGGCTAACTCGCCAAATCCGCCGCTATTCGCCGCCTTGATCGGCGTGGTGCATTTTCTTTTGTTCGTGATGCTGATCCGCTTTTACAGCGCCACGACCGATCGTGACGCGCTGTTCCTGGCCATGCTTTCCTTCTCGGCTATGCTGGCGGCCGCGGTTCTGACCGTGGACACGGCGTTTTTGCTGTTCTTTTTCTTGTACCTGCTTTTTGCGGTGGCCACCTTTGTGGGGATGGAACTGCGCCGGGCGGCGCACGGCGCGATTACGCCCGCGGCGTTTACCGCGCAGCCGCAGCGCGAGCGGCGCATGACGCGCGCGCTCGGACTGGCGGCAATCAGCGTGGCGTTCGGCGCGATTCTTTTGGGAGGCATGTTGTTCTTTCTTTTCCCGCGCGTGAGTGGCGGCTATTTAGGACGCACCAGCTTGAATCCTCCGCTGGGTACCGGGTTTAACGACGACGTGGAACTTGGCCAAATCGGCGAACTAAAACAAAACTCCGAAGTGATGATGCGCATTGAAACCGGCCATCCGATTGGCTATTCGCGGCTGCGCTGGCGCGGCATCGCGCTTTCGACGTTTGATGGGCGGCGCTGGACGTCTCCCGAGCACATTATTAATACGCTTTCCGCCAATCCCGACGGATGGATTTACGTCAATGGCGGTGGGCGGCGAAAGGAAGCGGGCGTTCCTGGATTTCTGTACACCGTGGTGCTCGAGCCCATGGCCACGGATGTGATTTTCGTTCCCGGCGCGCCGGTGTCGTTGCAGGGAAATTTCAGCGGGCAGGCGAACAACAACTTTGGCGCGATTCGCAACAATTATCTGTTTCGCGACGGCACGGATTCGCTTTTCAATCCGTTTCACAACTATTCCGCCATACGCTATAACGGCTTTTCGCAACTGCCGGAAATAAATGTGCCCAAGCTGAAGGCGGCGCCGGAGGAATATCCGCAAGACATCGTGAATTCGTATCTGCAACTTCCGCCGTTGGACGAACGCATTCCGCAACTGGCGAAGCAAGTGACCGCCGGCGCCGCTACGGCCTACGACAAAGCGCAGTTGATCGAAAACTTTTTGCGCAGTGGCAAATTCAGATACACGCTGGTGATTACCGGCAATCCCGGGGATGACCCGCTGGCGCATTTCCTGTTTGAGACTCGCGCCGGGCATTGCGAATACTTCGCGTCTTCCATGGCCGTGATGCTGCGCACGCTGGGCGTCCCGACGCGGGCGGTGAATGGCTTTCTCCCCGGCGAATACAACGAACTGGGCGGCGACTACGTGGTACGAGCCAGCGACGCGCACAGTTGGGTGGAAGCATTTTTTCCCGGAAGCGGCTGGATCGTGTTTGATCCCACGCCGGATGCGCCGGAAGGCTCCACAGGATTTCTTTCGCGCGTGCAGAAGTATGCGGATTGGATGGAGCTAACCTGGGAAGACTGGGTGATCAGCTACGACTTCGCGCACCAGGTGACGCTGGCGCAGACGCTGCAGCGGGATTCGCGGAATTGGACCGAGTCTGGCCGCGACTGGTTTCAACGCAAACAGGAACGTGGGAAGGATTGGTTCAAGTCGTGGCAATTCCAGCATGCCAGCTTGCGATATTTGTTGCCGCTGGGACTGGTGTTGTTTCTGGTGGTATTGCGCTTCGATCTTTTTTCGCGCTTGCTGCGGCGCGCTGCTTTGATTCTGCGCATGAAGTGGAAAGCTTCGGCAGGAGCGAATCCGGAGCTGGCGTCGCGGCTTTATTTTGAATTGCTGCGCGTGCTGGAGAAGCGCGGAATTGCGCGGCGCGAATCGCAGACACCGCGGGAGTTTGCGGCTGCGCTCGGAGGAATGTTGCAGTCGAAAGCTGCCGGGCTGACGCCGGCGGTGCGCGAGTTTACGGAGATCTATGCGCACGCGCGGTTTGGCGGGGCGGCTTGCGATACTTCGCGGCTGCGCGTTTTGCTGGCGCAGATTCGTGCGGGTTTGCGCGCGCGGTAAGCTTGCTTTGAGCTCCTTCCGGGATAGAATGCAGCCGCGCAATGTTGCTGACGACCCTCATCGCGGCAGCAGGTCACCACGGTTCAATCTTTGGCAATCCGCCAATGTTGATTCGGGCGCTGGTGATTTTTGGCGTACTCGCGGGAATCTGCTATTCCTTCTTCTTTGTAACCGCACAATTGGATAAGTGGACCGCGGAGAAGCGGGAGAGGAATTCGCGACTGATATTTCCTGGCGTGATGTGGCTCCGAGGCCTGTATCTCTGCTGCATCGTGCTGGCAATCGTGCTGATGATCGGGATGTACCGCGAAGGCGATCGTGGTGGCACCCTATATGTGCCGATCGCGTTCGTATTCTTACGATATTTTCCGTGGCCCAGGGCCATTTCCCTGGATGGCGTTGCGGTCAGAAAACGCAATGCATTCTTGCGGTTGACGAGCATCCCTTACAATGAAATCGAAAGCGTGGTATTCGATGCGCAACGCGGTGAGACAGTCGTTTTCGGGAAGAATGGCAAAAGCATCGTTCACAGCAACATGCATGTGGGTGTGGAGAGCTTCATAACACAGCTTGAATTGATTACTGGAAAAGATGCGACCGTTTTCGGCGCTTAAGACTTAACCTGTGGGTTACACGGAATAATACTTTGCGACGCAGGTTAGCGCGGAGATTGGCGAGCTCCTTCGAAGTGCTAAATGCTGCGGCATGTTACAATCAAATGTTGTCGAAAGCCCTATTTTTGCCACCTATGACGAAGAGTGTGACCAAAGTCGGATTTGTCAGCCTCGGCTGCCCGAAAAACCTTGTGGACAGCGAGGTGATGATGGGTATTCTTGCGCGCGAAGGCTATGAACTGACGCCGCGGGCCGATGAGGCCGAGATACTCGTCGTGAATACGTGCAGCTTTATTGAGTCCGCGCAAAAGGAATCGGTGGATGCGATTCTGGAAATGGCGGAGCACAAGAAATTTGGCGCGGCGAAGAAATTAATCGTGGCTGGATGTTTGGTGGAGCGCTACCGGGCGCAGATTTTGGAGCAGGTGCCGGAAGTGGACGCTGTCGTTGGAACAGGCGAGGTCGAACGCATCATGGAAGCGGTGGAGGGCGATTTGCGCGTGCTACCGGCGCAGCCTCCGGCGTTTCTGTATCACGATTTGACGCCGCGGGTGATCACCACGCCCCGGCACGCCGCGTACATCAAAATCGCCGAGGGCTGCGATCATCCTTGTTCGTTTTGCATTATCCCGCAACTGCGCGGAAAGTTTCGCAGCCGCAGATTTGAGTCGGTGCTGCGCGAGGCGGAGAATCTGGTCGCGGGCGGCGCGCGCGAAATTACTTTGATTGGGCAGGACACCACCTCTTACGGCGAAGATTTGGGCTTGCGCGATGGCTTGGCGCTGCTACTTGAGAAGCTGGCGCAAATCGGCGGCGCGCAATCTGCCGAGGGCGACGATCTGCTGTGGGCGCGTTTTCTGTACGCGTATCCGAATCGCGTCACGCAGAAGATGCTCGATACTTTGGCGGCGTATCCTCGCTTGGCAAACTATATGGATATGCCGCTGCAGCATGCCAGCCGCAATGTGCTGGCGCGCATGAAGCGCGGCGGAAATGGCGAATCATTTTTGAAATTGCTGGGCCGTATACGCGGCACGATTCCCGGCGTTTCGCTGCGCACGTCGTTCATCGTGGGTTTTCCTGGCGAGACCGATGCGGATTTTGCGGAGCTTTGCGAGTTCGTGAAGAGTGCCCAGCTTGATTGGATGGGCGTGTTTGAATATTCCGACGTGGACAACGCGGGGAGTTTTGCGCTGGATGAAAAGGTTGATGCGGAAACCATTACTGCGCGGCGCAATGAGTTGATGGCGATACAGAAGAAAATTTCGCGGGCGCGCTTGAAGCGTTTTCGCGGAGAGACGCATACCGCGCTGGTAGAAGGCCCGTCGAAAGATAATCCGCTGGTGTGGGAAGCACGGCTCGAGGGCATGGCGCCGGATATCGACGGCAAATTGTATCTGACGGATATCGAGTTGCCGAATGGCGATGTGGCGGCGACTGGCGACGTGGCGCGCGTAGAAATAACCAAGACCGATGCGTACGATTTGATTGGGCGCGTGGTGGAAATTATTCCGCGTTCGCGAGAGTTGCCTAGCAACGCGCGCGAAGATGCTGGCGTGTCGTCGCATCATGCCCACTCTCACGGCGCGGCTCCCGTGGAGAAATTGCATCGCATTGCAACCGGCGCGCCGCTGCGCGTGCTGGCGTGAGGTTTTGGTAGCACAGGCACTCTTGTTTACGCCCGTTAGGGTGCCTGTGCGGTTTTGCCTGTGCGGGTTGCGCGGAGTAATACGACGCTCGACAGACGAGCCAATGGGGACATTTCTTGGCTGGGCTTACGTTGCGCACAGGCAAGAGTGCCTGTGCTACTGGAGTTGATGTAAACTTCCCTCTCTGGCCGAATTACAAATTTCAAATAACAAGGTTCGCGTCATGCTACATAAATGTCCGATTTGCAAAACGCCTACCGACTCGACGGTGCACGGTGATTTCCCTTTTTGCAGCGAACGCTGCCGCGACCGCGACCTCGGCAACTGGGCCACGGAAAAATATGTGGTCTCCGATCCCATCTTCAACGAAGACGAGCTTGAAGAAATTGAGTCGCCGCGCAAAACAATAATTGTCGATTTGGAACTTAACGAGCCGAATGACGCCGGACACTGAGCCCGCCAGATCCGCCGCGCCTCCGCGCAAAAAGCCCCGCGTTTCATTTTTACTGGCCACGTGGTTCGGGGTCGGGTACTTACCGAAGGCGCCCGGCACTTGGGGCTCGCTTGCCGGCGTGATCCTGACGACGGCCATACAGGTAGCCGTGGCTTGGAGAATTTTGACCGATTTCTTCATCCATGACCGATACTTCCCCGCTTATTTGTTCGTTCCAGGGAGTTGTTGCCTCGTTGTGGCGGTGGCGGGTGTATGGGCGAGTTCGCACGTCGCATCCTATACTGGACAAAAAGATCCGCAATTTGTGGTGATCGACGAAGTGTCAGGTCAAATGTTGACGCTCATGCTCGCTGAGCCAACCTTTGGAGTTCATCGGATATATCCCGTCCATACACCTTGGGGAGACGCCGATCTGAGCGGACAAGCCCTTATATACGTCCTGGGCTTCCTCCTCTTCCGCCTCTTTGACATCTGGAAGCCCTTCCCCATCCGGCGCCTCGAAAAACTGCCCGGCGGGTGGGGCATCATGGCCGATGACTGGCTGGCGGGCATCTACGCTGCAATTCTGCTGCGTCTCGCGTTACACTTTAACCTGCTATGAAATTCGGCCTGGGTGAGTCTTCCAAGAAGACCGGCATTCCGCGCATTGAGCGCATCGCGCCATCGGCGGCGATCCCCGGCGGCGAGATCGCCATTTACGGCACGGGCTTCGCGTCGCGCAATGGCTCGCGCCCCGTGGTGCGCTTCGGTGAGCAGGAAGCGAGTCTCTCGCTGGCCAGCGAATCGCGCCTGATCGCGCGCGTACCCGAAGGGGCCAGCGGCGGCATGGTGCAAGTCAGCATGGCCGACCATGAAAGCGCGCCGCATCCCGTCTCTATCGGCGTAGAAGTCGCCGACAATCTCCATCCGGTGGCGAATCCCGCTGTGGATGCCGAAGGCAACATCTACGTAACATTTTCCGGACAGCGCGGGCAGCGCGTGCCCGTCTCGCTATACAAAATTACCGCCAACTACAGCGTGAAGCCGTACGTCACCTCATTGATCAACCCGAGCGGTTTGGCTATCGGTCCCGGCGGCGATCTGTTCGTCTCCTGCCGCCACGATGGCACCATTCATCGCGTCACGCCTGACGGCCGCGCCGAAGAGTGGGTCGAAGGCATGGGCGTCGCCACGGGCATCGCCTTCGACAAAGCCGGCAACCTGTACGTCGGCGATCGCAGCGGCACGATTTTCAAAATCAGCCCCACGCGCGAAATTTTTGTATTTGCCACGCTGGAGCCTTCCGTCGCCGCGTATCACCTGGCGTTCCATCCGAGCGGCGATCTCTACGTAACGGGACCGACCACGTCCAGCTTCGATCGCGTCTTCCGCATCACGCAGGGCGGCGAAGTGCTGGTTTTTTACCGTGGGCTGGGCCGGCCGCAAGGTTTAGCGTTCGATCGCGACGGCTACCTGTACGTGGCCGCGAGCTTTGCCGGACGCCGCGGGCTGGTGCGCATCTCGCCGAGCGGCCACGCGGACATCGCCCTAAGCGGCTCAAATTTAGTCGGCGTAGCGTTACAGCCTTCCGGCCGCGCGATCCTGGCCACCTCGTTCACACTCGGCAGCGGACCGACGGGCGCACTATACACGCTGGACTGGGAAGTTCGCGGCCTGCCGCTAATCGGCTAGGTAACGACGGGACGCGCAAAAAAAAATGAAAGCCGAAATCATCGCGGTTGGCTCCGAACTCCTCACACCCGATCGCGTGGACACCAATTCCCTTTTCCTGACGGAAGAGCTAAACAAGTTGGGCGTAGAAGTGATCCGCAAATCCGTGGTGGGAGACAATCGCGACGATCTGCGCGCCACGTTTCACGAAGCCATGGAGCGCGTGGAACTGGTGATCGCCTGCGGCGGCCTGGGCCCGACTGAAGATGATTTAACGCGCGAAACCGTGGCCGAGCTGCTGGGCCGCAAACTCATCCGCCACGACGATATCGTCCGCGCCATCGAAGCGCGTTTCCGCAGTTTCAAACGCGAAATGCCAGAGATCAACGTGCGCCAGGCGATGGTTCCCGAAGGCGCCGAGGTGCTGGATAATCCGCGCGGCACCGCGCCGGGATTGTGGATCGAGGATCGCGGCCGCATGATCGCGCTGCTACCCGGTCCACCGCGGGAAATGAAGGCGATGTTTCTGGAAAATATCGTGCCGCGGCTGCAGCGCCGCGTCTCGGGTGTTCGCATGGTGCACCGCGAGCTGCGCGTCACCGGTTTAGGCGAATCCCACGTGGAACAGCGCATCGCGCCCATCTACAAACGCTACACGGACGTGAACACCACGGTCCTGGCCGCGCCGGGCGAAGTGCAAGTGCACTTGCGCATGTGGACCGACGATTTTCCGCACGCGCAGAAAACGCTGGACGAAATCGAGCAAGGTTTTGAAATTGCTCTGACGGATCGCATCTTTTCGCGCGATGGCTCGTCACTAGACGAGGTGGTCGCACACCTCCTGCTACTCAACAACGCCACAATTTCCGCCGCCGAAAGCTGCACCGGCGGACTTTTGGCGCAGCGCCTGACCAGCATCGCCGGAAGCTCAACCTATTTTCTGGGCGGCGTGGTCTGCTACAGCAACGAATTAAAAACCGCCTGGGTTGACGTGCCCGCGGCGTTGATTCAAGCCAAGGGAGCGGTCAGCGCCGAAGTCGCCACCGCGCTGGCCGAAGGCATTCGCCGCCGCGCGGGAAGCCAACTGGGAGTTGGCATCACTGGAATTGCCGGACCCGGCGGCGGCAGTGAAGAAAAACCGGTAGGCACGGTACACATCGCGCTTTCCTCCGCCGCCGGCGTCAAGGAACGGCGCGTAAATTTCCCGGGTGACCGCGACATGATCCGCATGCAAGCTTCGCAAGCCGCGCTGGATATGGTGCGCATTCATTTTCTCTACAATGGCACGCAAATCGGTACACAGGTCGGCGCGCAAGTTGGCACGCCGCAGGCGAAGCAAATCGGCGCATCAATTGCCTCGTCGATCGCCACGCCATCAGGCCTACACTCCTCCGCAAACCCTCTGAAAAGTTCCTAGCATGGACCGCGCGCAGCTGCTCCATCTCGGTATTCCAGTGGTGGCGTACTTGCTCGGCTCGATCCCGTTCGGCTTGCTAGTGGGTGGCGTATTCGGCGGCAAAGACGTGCGCCATTCCGGCAGCGGCAACATCGGCGCCACCAACGTGTCGCGCGTGGCCGGACCCTTCGCAGGAATCCTCACGCTAGTCCTTGACGCCGCAAAAGGTTCCGTGGCCGTGTTGGCTGCGGCAAGGCTCACGGAAGACTCCGCCACCTGCATGATGGTTGCCGGCGTGTTCGCGCTGCTCGGCCACTGCTACCCGCTCTGGCTGCACTTCAAAGGTGGCAAGGGTGTAGCTACGGCGGCGGGAGTTTTCCTGGTGCTCTGCCCGCTCGCCATGTTCTCGGCGCTGGCGATTTTTATTCTGGTGGTGATCTTTTGGCGCTTCGTTTCACTCGGTTCGCTGGCCGCCGCTGCCGCCATTCCGCTCTTGATGTATTTTCTGTGGGCGCCGCATCACGCGCCGCCGCTGGTGGTGATTTTCGGCTCGCTGGCCATTTCCTCGCTGGTGATTTACAAACACGACGCCAACATGCAGCGTCTGGTGACCGGCACGGAAACGAAATTCTCCTTCAGCAGAAAATCAGAAAAACCAGAGAATAAAGACGCCACCTAGTTTTTCGCGCTGACGATTTGGTGGCACAGCGAATCCTGGCTGTGCTCTTTGCTTACTCCTCCATGTAGGATGGTTTTCAGCCTTCTGCGAGAATTTCGAAGCGCACCAGAAACTACATGACGAAAATCGCCATCTTGGGAGCAGGTAGCTGGGGCACCGCGCTCTCTATCATTCTTTCCCGCAGCCCGCGCAAGCATGAGGTAGCCTTGTGGGCGCGCAGTGCAGAACTGGCGAAGACCATCGCGCAGGACCGCGAAAATAAAATCTATTTAGCAGGCTGCAGGATTCCGCCGGGCGTCACCGTCAGCGCGCAATTTGCCAACGTTTTGGAACAGTCCGCAATCGTGGTTTGCGCGGTCCCCTCCGCGCACGTGCGCACGGTATTCACTGCCGCGGGCGCTAACCTGCTGAAAGACGCAGCATTCGTAAGCGCCACCAAGGGCTTGGAGCCCGTAACCAACCTGCGCATGAGCGAGGTCCTCGCGCAAGTAATAGGCGCAAAGTTTTCGCCGCGAATCGCTGTGCTCTCCGGACCATCTTTCGCCGTGGAAGCCGCTCGTGGAGAACCCACCGCCGTGGTAGTGGCTTCGGCCGATTCAGGCAGCAAACCAGACGCCGAGTCGCTGGCCGCAAAAATCCAGCAAGAGTTCGCCGCCCCGGGCTTCCGGCTGTACACCAACGACGACGTCCTCGGCGTGGAACTCGCCGGCGCCATGAAAAACGTAATCGCCATCGCCGCCGGCGCGTGCGAAGGCCTAGGCCTCGGTTCAAACGCCGTCGCCGCCCTGGTGACGCGCGGATTGGCCGAAATGAGCCGGCTGGCCGTAGCGCTAGGAGCTAAACCAGAAACGCTGGCAGGACTCGCGGGTCTTGGCGACTTAGTGCTGACCTGCACCGGCAAGCAAAGCCGCAATCATCAAATGGGTGTACAACTGGGCGCCGGCAAAAAGCTCGCCGAAATCCTGGCCGCCACGCGCATGGTCGCCGAAGGCGTCGGTACCACCGCGCCGTTGCTAGCCCTCGCCCGCGAGCACAACGTCGAGCTGCCGATCACCGAACAGGTCGACGCCATCCTGCACCACGGCCGCGCCCCCCACGAAGCCATCCGCGAAATCATGGAGCGCCCGCAAAGACGCGAGTCGCGCTAGCGTCCAAATTATGGAGCACAATATCGAATCCCCAGCCAACTCAGCAATGTCAGGAGCGAGAGCCGGCTACGTTGCAGCGCTGGCTGGATTGAGCCTGCTGGCTCCGGCTCTACTCTGGCGAGGAGAACCGACCATTCTCTATCCCATTCCTGCTGTAATTCTCATTCCGGCGCTTTTTGGGCTACGAGCAATGGCAGTTCTGATACCTATAGTCTTGTTCTTCGCCTGGAATCCACGGCTGCTTGGGGGTGATGTGAAAATTCCGAAGCGATCGTTTATTTTTTTGCAATCACAACCGTACTCGACGCGCTTTATATGGCCGCCGCTTGGCGGGACGGATTAGCGATGCAAGGCGCGAGATACACACACGTCGTCTGCGCCGTGAATATCGCGTGGATCGTGGTCCTGTGGACCATGTTCGTTTTCGTGCGAAATTCAAAGCCGACCTTCAGGATGAACCTGCTCCTGCACTGGACACTGTTCATGTGGCTAGCCTGGTACGCGTTTCCATTCTTTGGTGAACTACCGTAAATGCAGAGCGAGCCGCCGCCCCGTGCGACTTCCTCAACGCCGCCGCGGTAATAAGAGATGCTGGCTAACCCTGCGCGCCCTTTGCCTGTGTTGCGGCCAGCTTCGCAAGCATGGCTTTCATTTGTTCGCGATTTCCCGCGGTCCGCTTCCGGCCATCCGGCATTGCGTCAATTAGTTTTTCCAGGTTGGCGGCGAATTTCGGCCCATACGCGGATCGAATTTCGCCCAGCAACAACTCAATTTTCGCGAAAACGCCAACGTGCTCACCGTTGCTGTCGTTGAAGAGCTCCATATCGATGGCTCCGTTGTTCACGAGCGCCGCCGCCATGTCCCAATAGGTCACCACCATGCGCAAATGCCCGCTGTGCTCGCCAAAAATCGCGGCGTTAAAGTCCGTCATGGATTGCGGATTAAATTCGCGGAAATACCAGTCGCGCGCTTTACGCATGGTCTCCTCGCGGCGCAGTTCGTACAGCTTCAGGATCAGTCCAGCTTGTTCTTGTTTCGACATAAACTCAGGAGCTCCCTGTGATATTTTCCGGCGCTGACGGCGCCGCTCGTTAAGAAGTGTAGCAAACCCTCTTCAATCGGTAAGGGTGGAGAGTGTTCCAGCGTTACGACGGACGGCCTGCACCGGCCAGTCCAAACTCTTCCTGAAAAATTTCATAGTCGCGGCGCAGCTCACGTATCAGGTCAATGAAATCCGGATGCTGATGTAGCGATTGTAAATGCGGGTCGTTTTCGAAGGCGCGGTGATTGGGCAAGCCCGTTTCAGCACAGTGCCGGAGCTCGGCGATGGCCTTTTCCGGCTTTCCGCACAGCGCATAGACCCCTGCGGCGCAATGCAAAGAATGGTGCAGATGCGCCACGCTCCTCTTGTTGGCCACGGCTTCGTCCGCAAGTTGCTCGGCACGTTTGAAATCGCCCTCGCGGGCCAAAATGAGTCCTTCCACACTGGTGAGCTGCGGTTCTTCCGGCACCATCTGGCGAGCCTTGCGGAGTTGTTCCCGGGCCTTTCCCAAGTCGCCGGCATAGATCGCGGGCAACGGCGCATGGACGTTGGCGTGAACTAAAGCGGGTTCCAAGGCCAAGGCCTGTTGATTTAGATCCTCCGCCAAGGCGTACTCGCCCTCATAGAGGGCGATGAAGGAATGACCCGCGTAGGCCAGTGCGTAGTGTGGCTTGGCGAGCACGGCCTCGCCGATGTCCGCACAGGCGGCTTCGTGGAAACCAGAGTGGAACAAGACCGCCGAACGAAACTGCCGGGCGTTATATCGGCTGGGCTTGATGGTAATGGCCGCGTTCAGCGCCCGGAGCGCGGGCCGCGCCTGAAATCCGCGCAACGGCGACCACAGTACCATCGCTCGGGCGCAGAAGGCGTTGCAATTCACCGGATCCAGCTCCAGCGTTCTGGCCACCGCCTGCTCGGCCCGAACAATCCACTTGGGATTGGGATCCAGATGCAGTCCCATTTGACAGCAAATGCTGGCCAGCATTCCCCAGGCATCCGCGAAGTTAGGATCAAGCGCGATGGCCCGGTCCAGCATCTCGACCGCCGCAACAAGCTCGAATTTATTGTAGAAAACCGATTGTTCGACCGCGCGCATATAAAGTTCATATGCCAGCGGGTGTCTTGCCGTCGGTACCTCGGTGTGCGAGTGCTTTTCGCGCACGCGCGGACTCAAAGCATTGAAAATGGAATCCGCCAGGTGATCCTGCAGATTAAACAAATCGCCCATGTCGCCGTCGACTTTGACCGAATGAAGCGAGCGAGCGCCGCGCAGCTCCCACACTTGGACAAAAACGCGCACGCGCGAACCCATTTTTTGAATGCTGCCCTCGGCCACCAGGTCTACGTCGAGTTCCCTGGCGATTTGCGTCCACTCGGATTTTCCGCCCGCGTATTTCACCAGGCTACTGGTAGGGCGGACCACAAGGGTTGGGGCGGAGCCAAGACGGTTGGCAATAGCATCCGCCAACGCCACCGACAAAAACCGCCCGTCCGGATCGCTCGTTTGGAACTGGAAGGGTACGACCGCGACAGACCTGCGGCCTTCGCCTGTCGTCGCGGCCACCGACTGCGCGGAAAACGAAATCGCTTTGCGCGCCTCTGCTGTCTCCGACGCGTGCAGCGCGCCATTCGCCACCTTCTCCGCTGCTCTCGGCACGCCGCTCACCGGCCCAATAAAGCGATACCCAATGCGCGGCAGCGTTTCCACGTACAGCGGGGAGTCAGACGAATCGCCCAGAGCCTCCCGTAGTTTGACCATGGCCTTATTCAGGCTGCGGTCGAAATCTACATATACGTCGGCGGGCCATAGCTTCTGCCGCAATTCTTCACGGCGCACCACTTCACCCGGACGATCCAGTAGCACCATCAACAGTTCGAATGGTTGCTGCTGCAGCCTTACCCGCGAGCCTTTCTTCCGCAGTTCGCGCGCGTGCACATCCACTTCGAAGACCCCGAAGCGCACGTCCCCTTGACTTGATCTGGTGTCGGGCATGAACGGCTCTCTAGCTGGACCGGGAGTATATACCTCGAATTTAAGTAAGGCGAGCCTTCGCCGCCAGGGAACACGTCGTGGTAATCCTCTCTCTGAGAAAGACTTACCCGGTGCATAAAGAGTTCTCCGCCCGGTGCATTGTCATGGTCAACCGCACAGGAGCAGAGTCGGTTCCATTCGCATCACCAGTGGGAACGCTAATCGAAAACTCCCCCTTCGGCCGCGTTCCTTCATGCTGAAACATTTAAAGGAGAAATTATGATTCGAACCACCAGGGCAGTCTTCCAGGCGCTGTGGAGCGTTCGCTTCCGCGCCGCTTTTGCCGTCTTGCTGATCTCCGGGATGTTGTTCACCGCCGTTGATTCCAAAGCCTGCGCTTCTCCTACCGGCAAAGCATCGGCGGCTCACAAGATGCCGTTTCAAGAACCTTCCAACGATGTCTACGATCCCACGATCGTGGGCTTGTGGCACACCATGTATACGATTACCGGAGCCCCGCCAGCCCAATCGCTATTTCTCGAATCCCTGAAAATGTGGCACCGCGATGGCACCGAGTTCGAAAACGCCGTTCTTCCTCCGACCGGCGGCAATGTCTGCGTGGGCGTCTGGAAGGAAGTCGGGCCCCGAACTGTCAAACTCCATCACACTGGTTTGATGTTTGACACCACTGATCTATCGACGAACGCGCTGGTCGCCACCTTCACAGTCGATGAGACGGACACCGTGGCCCTGGACGGCAAAACGTACACAGGCTGTTTTACCTTCAAGCAATTCGACCTCGACGGAAATCTCAAGGTCACTATCTCCGGCACCATCGCCGCAACCCGCATCTCGGTCGATTGACCAACCGCTCGCGCCTTCAGGGCTTAATGCTGTTATACAAAAGGGCCCGGACTGAATAGTCCGGGCCCCTTTTTTGTTCAGTGCGATTGTTCAGTGCCGACGCTGTGCGCGTCGGCGGTTGCGAGCCTCAGCGCGCCGCTGAGCGCCGCGATGTGACCGTCAGCGTGAACGTAGTGGTTTGCGTGACGCCGCCGCCGGTTCCCGTGATCGTAATCGGGTAACTGCCAGTCGCGGCAGTTCGCGATACGGTCAGCTGCATTTCGGACGTGCCGGAACCCGGCGCGGCGATCGACTTGGGACTAAAGCTGACGGTGACGCCGGTCGGCTGGCCACTCGCGGTCAAGGCTACCGCGGAGCTAAAGCTGCCGGTGACCGCCGTGGTAACAGCAACATCACCGCTCTGGCCCTGCCGCAGCGATCCCGAAGTGGGCGACACGGAAAGGCTGAACCCACCGGTGACCGGCGCGGTCACAGTAAGTGATACCGTCGCCGCGTGCGTGGTTCCCCCGCCCGTGCCCGATACCATGATGGTGTACGTGCCAACCACAGTCGTTGACGCCACCGCCATCGTCATTGTGGACGATCCGGAACCCGGAGCCGCGATGGTCGAGGAACTGAAGCTGACCGTAACGCCGGTGGGCTGTCCGGTCGCCGTCAGAGCAATCGATGAGTCAAACCCGCCAGAAATGCTGGTCGTTATCGTGGACGTCCCGTTGCTGCCCTGCACAACGGAAACGGAAGCGGGCGAAGCGCTGATGGCAAACACGGGACTCGTGCTCGTGGGAGCCAAGGCGTTGATCAATCCCGTGCCGTTCGGACTGCCCCAACCGGTCACCAGGTCGTAGCCAACCTCTGCCGAATAGCTACCGGAGGTGCCGCTGGTGATGTCATGGAAGTCCGTGGCATAGCTGGACGTCACGTTCTGCATGTAGATCGTTGGGTTGATGAATCCGATGGTCGGGTCGCCGTTGGCCGCCAACTGCTGGTTGACCAACGCGATGTAGCCGGCCCACATAGGAGTCGCAAAACTCGTGCCGCCATACTCGTTCGCCGTGCAGGTGGTCTGGTCGGCGCAAACGTAAAATGTGAAGTTTGCGTTCGCGGAAACGTCCGGTCCGTTGCGCAGCGTCGTCGAACCTTTGTTGCTGGAGTTGATCACACCCGAAAGCTGCTGCCACGAGGGTATGGGGATGGAGTCCGGCGAAATGCCGCCGCCGCTGTCTGTCCAGGCAGTTTCTGACTTCCAGGCGCCACCGGCGCTGGCGGTTACCAGGTCCGTGCCGCCGACCGAAACAACATACGCATTGTCCGCTGGCCACGCTTCGTTGCTCTTCGACCAAGTTGACGAGTCGCCCGAAGCCGCAAAGAAATTCTGCCCTTGCGTCGCCATCTTCTGGAAGTACGGGTTGAGCGTGCTGGGATCCGCCGGCGTCCAGCCCCACGAACACCCAATAGTCGTGGGCAACGGGCTGTGGGTCGTCATCGCGCTGATAATCGCGGTATCGGTCGATCCGATGTACATCACCAGGCTTGCCAATCCCGGAGCCATGCCGATCGCCTGAGTCATGTCCAGCGTTTGCTCCGTGTCGTCACAGTCGCCACCGGCTCGCGTATCCACGCACGATGTGCTGGTCCCATCCGTGGAAAGCAGCGTTATCGGCACGTTGTTGGTCTGGCCTACGTTCTTGAAATAGGTGGTCAAGTCCGCCAGGTCGGTACCTAAATACTCGAAGAGTCCGAGGTTCTGTCCAGCCCCGGTAAGCGCCGTTCCACCATAGTAGGCTGCGCGCATGTCGCTGCCCAAAAAGGACGCCGAAGGTCCGGAGCCGGTGGTCGCATGAGATACGACTGCATCGGCGTCGATACCCTGCGCCGCAGCGTAGTCGCTCCTCTTTACATACATCGGATGCGGGAGCGAAAAATTATCCAACCCGGAAACGTGCCACAGCGCGAACGGCAAGTCGGTAGTGGGTTCACGGTCTGCCGCGTAAAACGTTCGACTCTCCGTGGGGTGCTGGTAATAACGCATGGTTACATGGAAAGCCCTTTCAATCGCCGAAACCGGACCCTTGATCTGCACCTCCATGCCGTCGCGCGAGCCACCAACCACCTCAAATCCGTTCGCTTTCACGAAACGCACCACCTCGTCATAGTCTTCCTGTGTGGGTCCAAACCGCTCCGTAAATTCCGCGACGGTGAGGAAATGCCGGTACGAAGCACTAGCGGGATCGTAGAGCTCCTTCAGCAGTGAATTCAGCCCCGCCTGATCGCGTAACGGCAGCACCACGTCCAGGTTCATGATCTTGTCTGGGGCTAGCTGCCCCATGGGCTTAGCCTCACCGCTGCGTGTTGCCTCTCGCACATGACGGGTCATTACGGACTGCGCCCAAGAATTACTTGCCACCACCGAGATAAGCGCTGTGAATATGAGCAAAAACAGACCGATTCTCCGGACCATAGTTTCTCCTTTGAATGGACTTGCAATATGAGGACGTCCCGTTCGTTTGGGAGGAGACGGGCCGGGCAGCCCTTTTGTGGGCGTAGCGTACCACCGGCTAGCGCGGACGGCGAGAGAAATTCAAAGAAATTTCGGCCAGGAACAGTTATCGGCCGGTATCATCTCACTACTCAATTAAGTGGAACTATTTCCGAAACGGCACAGTTTGCTCGCCACTGATTCATAGCTGCGAAATGTTCTCGCACTCTATGACTTCCTATAGCACGTCTTGCTTCTTCAAGTCTTTCACGATCAGCTTCACCACCCCATCGATTACCTTTTGCGCCGACCTGGGATTGAAAGAGTCGCTCGTGCCCGTCCAGATGAGTTCTCCATCTCCCGGGCTGGCCGCATAAAAATTTGTCTCGACGCGAACCGTCGTGTCCTCACGCAAGTAGTCGGGGGAATACACCTGTCGGTAAACCGTGCCGTAGTAACCGTAGAACGTGCGGTAGTACGCATAAGGCACCGCGTAGCTCTGCCCCGGGACATACGTGGTCTTTTTGTCGACCTTCACAAGCCGTGAAACCAGGACGGCGTCGAACTTGAAGTCGCGAATCTGACCTTTCAAATACCCCGCATCCAGCTCCGCGGAGTGCGGCCGCAACAGAATGGTGTTCCCCGGAACCGCATCGAGGCCTTCCTTCGCCAGCGCCGACGAAAGGTCATCCTCGAAATCCGCCCGAATCTCCGGATTCTCGCTCATGCCGATAACCAGAACGCGGTGCGGCTTTGGCCCGGAATAGGCGGGACTCTTCCAACTCACTAGAAGCTTTTCGGCCCGCGCGCTCGCCACGGGCAACAACGCTAGAGCGCAAGATGCCAGCGCCCACACCAGCGCCCAAGTGAGCGCGACCGCAAACAATCCTTCTGTAGACCTGCGTCTTTTCACGGGGCGCGCTTCCTCTCTTAACCTGAGCGCGGAGTATAGTATAGTTACCTTCCCGGATAATCGTGAGTCATAGCGTCGCCGCCCCGCCGCACCGGAGGCAGACCATAGAAAGCCAGGGCAATCGTTTGTTTTCGCGTGGAGCGAATCCTTACCCGCCGCACCGTGTGGTGCTCGCCGCCGTTCTGGTCACCGCTCTCTGTTACCTCTTTGGCAGAGCGGGTGGAGCGCTAATCGTTCAGCCGCAAGCGGTTTCGCCGCTATGGCTTGGAAACGTGCTCCTGGCCTCGGTATTGGTGTTGGCTCCGCGTAGGCTTTGGCCGGTTCTTCTGATCGCTGGCCTGGCCGGATTTGCTCTCTTTGACCTCGCTGCACACGACCCCATTCGTCCTGTTCTCTGGCTCATTCTCTCAAACGCCGTCGAAATCCTCGTCGCCGCCTGGTGTCTTCGTAGTTCGTTCCACGGCGTGCCGCACCTGAACAGCGTCAAAGCCCTGGCCAAGTATTCTTTCTTCGCGGTCTTTTTGGCGCCGTTTGTGGGGGCGTTCCTCGGCGCGCTGGCCACCACCAGCCACTACTGGACCAGTTGGAAGGTCGCCTTTCTCTCTGAAGCCATCGGGTTCCTCACGCTGATGCCCGCCATTTTAGGCTGGGCCGAAGCCGTTCGGGCCTGGAGACAAAAGCCGCGCAGCTACTATCTGGAAGCGCTCGCGCTGCTCGTGGCCTTAGTCGTTCTCGGACGTTTCGCCTTCGCCGCTCCCGGTACGGGCCTTCCCCCTGCGTTGCTCTATTCTGTCGTGCCGCTGCTCTTGTGGGCCACGCTCCGCTTTGGATCGATGGGCGTAAGTACTTCAATGATCGCTATCGCCTTTTTCTCCATCTGGGACGCCGTCCATGGCCGCGGTCCCTTCATTGAACCTGGGCCGCTCGTAAACGTCTTCTCTCTTCAATTGTTCTTATTTTTCATGGCCGCCCCCTTCATGGCTTTGGCAGCCCTTGCAGAAGAAACCAAAGATGTCGAGCAGATCTTGCGGCAGCGAGACCGCGAGTTAACCGAGGCCCAGCGCCTGTCTCGCACCGGCAGCTGGAAGTGGGATCCCGTTTCTGACGCCGTCACCTGGTCTGCCGAGCTTTATCGCTTGGGCGGATACAATCCCGATCTCCCTGCTCCTCCCTTTCAAGATCACGACCAATTCTTCGTTCCCGAAAGCTGGGAGCGCCTCAAGCGGGGCGTAGAGAAGGCCCTGCGCACCGGAATGCCTTATGAGTTGGACTTGGAGGCGATCCGCTTAGACGGAAAAAAACTTTGGCTGACCAGTCGCGGCGAAGCCGTGCTTGATGCCAACGGTCATCCGCTTTACCTGCGCGGAACCACGCAAGACATCACCGAGCGCAAGCTCTCGGAGGACGCGCTTCTGGCCATGAGCGGCCGCCTGATCACCGCGCAGGAAGAAGAGCGCTCCCGCATTGCGCGAGAGTTGCACGATGATCTGAGCCAACGGCTGGCGCTCCTCCTCATCAGCCTGCAGCAATTCAAGCAAGGTATGCCGGGGCTTTCTTCCCAATCCCAACAACATTTGCAGAATATTGAGGAACTGGCCACGGAACTGTCTTCTGACATTCATGGCTTGTCGCACCAGCTTCACCCCGCCAAGCTGGAAACGCTCGGCTTGGTCGCTTCTTTGCAGGGATTCTGCCGCGAGTTCTCTCTACAACACGAAATACCCATCCGCTTCGTCCACAGCACCATCCCCGGACCAATTTCGCAGGATGTGACTTTGTGCCTCTTTCGCATCACGCAAGAGGCTTTGCAGAACGTCGCCAGGCACAGTGACGCGGCCGAGGCTTCCGTGGAACTATCCGGTCACCCCGATGAAATCGCTTTATGCGTTTCCGATTCCGGTAAGGGTTTTGACGTCGAGTCGGCGAAGGGTGCGGCCGGTCTGGGATTAGTCAGCATGCGTGAGCGCCTCCGCTTGGTCGGGGGACATCTTTCCATTGAATCGCGTCCATCGCATGGCACGCGAATCCATGCTCGCGTTCCCCACGCCGCCAACGCGCAAGTCGCCGCCGAGGATAAGCCGCGCCGCGCCATTGCCTAGTCGTCCGGCGCTTCGCTGTTGACCGATTTGCCATCGATCCGATACCAGAATCTTGGCCGCCGGGCTCCTATGATAATCTTCCGCCGTGACTGCCGAACTCTCCCCCGACGCGGTTCGCGCCGAAGTGCGGAAATTCTGGAGCATTCTCTCCGGCAAATCCAAGGACAAGCTCGAAGACCTTTATTCCCCATCCGCCATCGTTTTCAGCGGCAAGACCAAGCAAAGCGAGCGTGGCGCGCTCCCCGCCATCCGCCGCATGCGCCAGTACGCCGCTGCGGACTCCATTTCCACCGTCGAGCTCGACACCATCGAAGTCCAGATTCCCGGCCCTGACATAGCCATAGCGTCTTACACCTACCGTTTCAATTCCACCAAGACCCTCAAGGATGGCACCCGTGAAGATCGCAAGACGCTCTTCGGCCGCTCCACGCAGATTTTTCAGCTGGATCCCTCGGGCACGCTGAGAATCGTTCATGAACATTTGAGCTCCGCCGCTCCGCCGGCGATCGAGAAAGCCAAAGGATAACGCCGTGCCGAATTTCCAGAGGATGATCTCGAAAATCGCGTTTGCGCCCGGCCCTTGTGGCGCTTGTGGCGCTTGTGGCGATCGTCGCGCTGGTCGCGCTGCGTTTCGGTGCGTTCGCTAACATGAGCAAAACTTCCGCCGACGAGGTCCGCGCTCGCGTTGAACAGTTCTGGAATCTTTTCATTAAAAAATCAAAAAACGAATTCGACGAGTTGTACTCCTCGTCGGCCACCGTTTTCGCCGCTGACGCCCGCCGCGGCGAATCCGCCCGCCTGATGCTCGTGCGCCGCGCGCGCGAACTTTTCGGCCCAGCTTCGTCCGTCGCCGCCAAGCTTGGCACGATCGACGTGCAACTTCTGCGCGACGACCTGGCCGTGGCTTCCTACGCCTTCCACTTCACCATGACCCGCAGCCTTCCCACCGGCAAGCGCGTAAGTCTCGACGTGCCCTTCGGCCGTTCAACTCAAGTCTTCCAGCGAGACGCCAGCGGAATCCTGCGCATCATCCACGAACACCAAAGCTCCGCCGAACCTGTAATACCCAAAGAATTGCCTCCAGACGCCGGCACACTTACCGGGCGTTGACGAACACCAGTGCTCCGCGGGATATTCCGTGCACAACGCATGTGCCATTGATACACTTTCGCAAATGGCGGAGACAATTAACCCTCGGCACTCTCTCCTCGTTCGCGTCACGCACTGGCTTACCGTGATATCCTTCCTGGCCCTGCTCGTGTCCGGAGTCGAAATTCTCATCTCTCACCCACGGTTTTATTGGGGAGAGACCGGCAACGTAAATATTCGTCCCTTATTCACGATCCCGATTCCATCCTCTCGGTCCATCGTTCCCACCGGGTATGGCTACGTGCTTCCCGATCAGAATGGCTGGAGCCGCTATCTCCATTTCCAATCTGCTTGGATTGTGGCTGGAACCGGCTTACTTTACGTGGCCTTCGGATTCTTCGGAGGGCATTTCCGACGGAATTTGCTTCCCGCTCGTTCGGACCTCTCGCCCAAGCGGCTTGGAATTTCCATTGCCCAGCACCTGCGTTTCGAGCGACCGACTTCGGAAGAAGCCTGGTCGTATAACGTGTTGCAGCGCCTGGCGTATCTGGTCGTCATCTTTCTGTGTTTTCCGTTGATCATCTGGACGGGTCTGGCGATGTCACCGGCCTTCGAATCCCTGGCTCCGTCCGCAGTTCTGGGTGGCCACCAATCCGCGCGCACCATCCACTTCTTCGTGACAGGATTTCTGGTCGTGTTCCTCCTGATTCATGTGCTCATGGTTGTTCTTGCCGGATTCCGAAATCGGATGCGCGCCATGATCAGCGGTCGCGTCACCGAGCCTCAGGAGCGAGTATGATCAAGCTCTCTCGACGTCAAATCATTACCACCGGGCTCGCGGCCGCCGCGGGTGTTTCCGGGCTGGCCGTGGCTGCGAAGCTTGCCGGACGATATGGACTCATCCCGCCGGATTCGGGAGGTATTTACGGACCCGGCGAAACACTCACCTATGCTGCGCAGCGGGTATTGACTCGCCACACTCTGGCGCGTGAGTTTTCTAAAAGCCAGATCTCCAAAGATCCGTTTGCGTATCCGGTTGATCCCCTGGGCGAAGAATTCCAGCGCTTTCAGAGCGCGGCGTTTGCGGACTGGCGCCTGGTCGTTGATGGCATGATCGCCCGCCCGGCATTCTTCTCGGTTGCTGAACTCAAGAGCTTTCCCGCCCACACCCAAATCACGATGATCGGCTGCGAAGAAGGCTGGACATATATTGCCGAATGGACGGGTGTTCCACTCTCACACATCCTGGATCTGGTGGGGACGCTGCCCCAGGCCCGATACGTTGTGTATCGCTCGATCCAACCCGAGGCCTGGGATAGCATCGACATGGCTGAGGCTATGCACCCGCAAACTCTCGTCAGTTATGGCATGAACGGCGGCGCGTTGCCTGTGCCATTCGGCGGACCTCTGCGCATGCGCGTTCCCCGCCAGCTTGGCTACAAGAACGTTAAATACATCAACCGCCTCACGGTCACTGATAAGCTCAAACAGTTCGGCAAAGGCTTGGGCTCCGGCGAATTGGGGGCGGAAGCTGGATATGCATGGTACGCGGGTATCTGAGGGCTTGGCCATCGCAGGACCAAGCCCTTCGCCGTTGGGCTTGTCACATCTGTGGTGTGTGATGGAACGGTCTTTGTGCGGCGAAGATTTTCAGGCGGCGCCATTCCCGGCAAGAACCCAGGACAGCGCCTCGTCGATACTGCGAAAAACCCGCAGCCCTTTTTCGCCCAACGATTCACGAAATGCCACGAACTTTTGCGCTAATCCAAATACCACATCGCAATTCACCAGGATCGCCCGCCGCGCATCTGGCGCGAATACCGACCTTTGCGCTATCCGGCGTACATCTTCAGACCCAATCTCGATTTTCGTGATGTGGGTAAGATCCATCAACTGAGAGAAGCTCGGATCAAAATCGGGATCGGTCATGAGTCTGTCCTGATGCGCCAATCCATCAGCGACGGTAATGACACCGGCGGCTGTGCTCATCACCAGTCTACGTTCCTTGTCGATTCTGAAGTACGCGGCCATCGAATTTTCAGCCGCGTGCTCCGCCAATCGAGGACTGACAAATGTCTTCCCACGCAACACCGCTTCCACCGCCTCGAATAGCTCGCACTCTGCATCCGACTTAATCACGTAACCGTGCCCCCCGGCACTGAGCGCCTCTCGCGCCACATCGGCATCAAGCTCTTGCGTCACAAAAAGTATTTTGCTTTTGGGTGAGACCGTGCGAATGCGCCGGGCTGCCGCAATCCCATTCAGCCGTGGCATCCCGATGTCCAATAAAATCACGTCCGGCTGCAGCTCCTCCGCTTTCTGAACCCCTTCCAGTCCGTCGAACGCCACGCCAACAACTTGCAAGGCCTGATTTCCCCGAACCTTTTCTAGGACATAACGCTGCCAATCGGCAAAATCATCCACCACCAGAATGCGGGTAGGTCGCAAGGCGGGCTCCTTTTCCTCAAACTTCAACGCCAAGTCTTACGGTTGTGGTGAACCAAACCCTGAAAAGGTACCGCGTCGTAGCGGTTTGGTCGTTGCTCCAAGACAACCTTCGTGCTTGCTCCGAGCCAATTGGGAAGAGGAAACTTGCGCGCATTCTACCGATTTCCCGTCAATTCGCAAGGATTTCCAGCATCTCTGCGGTTCCATTTGGAACATTCTTGAAACATCGCGTTACCAGGCCTACAGTATCGAGCGTGCAGACTCCCGCTAAGCGGCTCGAGGATCAGCCTCTTTTCCACATCACCTCGGTCAACGTTCAGACGGTTTATTTTGACGGCAACGTTGAGTTTGAGATGCGTGGCACCTTTGACCGTACCAATGGCGTCCATGAGGGCCACGGTTGGCTCCTATTGCCCCACCGCGAGAGTCTGGTGGGCGACCTCAAATTTCTGGATCACCACGCAAAAAGCGCCCTCTTTCTCACCGCGGAGCGCGCCATTCCCAATCTTAAGAATTCCAGCGTCCCGTACTTGGCAGGCCGCTGGAAGCCTTATCACGTGTGGATGGTCATTGAACCCGGATGGGTCTGGAACCGCATGCTATTTAATCGGGGTTGGAGCGACGAGCGCTGCGACATTTGCCGGGAGCACATTAAGTCCGGCGAATACGGATTCGTCGACCACGGCGGCCACAAGATCTGCGAACGGTGCCACAGCCAATACGTCGCCACCCACGATCTCTCTTTCATCGATCGCCTCTAGTCCATTCGAATACGGCCCGGCTTATCTTTAGCCCCATCAGTTACTTAGCCGCACAGCAATCCCGCAATCGACCGCGACCGCGGCACCCTAGCCTAAAATTGTCCTCGCAAAGATTTCCCTTGACATCAAGCAGGTACTTGCTGTAGTCTTACCTCTGTAGACAAGTACGCCTAGCCCTTAATCACCTCAAATCACCAACGACCGACAAATCCGCGTACAGCCTCGCCTGCCCCGTCACCTGTAGATTCTCTCTTAGATTTCAAGCGATTTGTGAGAGGAGCACGGGCTGCGGGAGCGTCAGGCGGTAAACGCGCGCGCCGTCATAGTCCTGACCGGAGCGGAACATCCCGTAGATGGCATGCAACAGTTTACGCGCCACGGCGATCAGCGCCGGACGCTTCTTTTTTCCGCGCGCCAGCAGCTGCTCGTAGAACGCTCGCAGATGTGGTTCGTGTCGGCTAGCCACCAGCGCCGGCATGTACAGAGCGTGCCGCAAGTGGCGATTGCCCACTTTGCTGATGCGCGGGTATTTGCGCAGCGAAGTTCCGGAACTGTACTCGCGCGGATCCAGCCCGGCGTAGGCCACCCACTGCCGCACATCGCGATCGGCGGGCAGCATGAGCAATTCGGCCAGCACTTGAATGGCGCTGACCGTTCCGATGCCGGGCACGCTGCGCAGTTGCAGGTAACGCGCCTGCAACTGCGCGGTGTTGGCGATACACGCCAAGGCTTCCGAGCGCAGTTGCTGTATTTCGCGTTGCAAAGCCCGCAAGGTCCGCGCAATGCTGCGGCGCACACACGGCGGAATGGCCTGCGAAACTCCCGCCGCGTGCGCGCGATTTTTCTCCGCGGTACGCTGCTTGGTCAGCGCTTCCAGGCGCCGCGCAATGGCCCACAGCACCAAAGTATTTTTCTCCGGCCGCACCCACGGCCTGCAGGGCATGCGCTGCGCGAACTCCCACAACACCAGCGCATCCAGTGGATCGCTCTTGCTGCGCCGCATCAGGGCTTGCGCAAAATGCCGCACCGCGCGCGGATTCGCCACCACCACTTCCAGCTGTTCGTGCGCGCTGAGCAGCAACGCCACGTCCAGCCCATAAACCCCCGTGGCCTCCAGACAGACCCTCACCCGCTGCCCCCCGCGGGTGAGGGTCTGCAGCAAGTGCTGCTGTCCGGCTACGGTGTTGGCGAAACGTCGCAACACCACCTGTTCCTTTTCGCCCAGCAGCGCCACCAACAATTCCCGGGCACTCACTTCCATGCCGCATGGCACCATCTTGTCCATCACGCCTCCTTGCAGTAGGCTGTGGCTCTGGCTCCCCGACCCTGCGCTATTTCCAACTGAGCTTGTAAATGCAGGCTCGCAACGGCCTGTGATTCTCTTCAGTTTTCGGAAATTAGGGCGGGGGGCCGATCTACAAAACAGGCTCACGAAGTTTCCCTCGGGCCTCAGCGCAGGACGGCCTCTCCGCCAGAGCGACTCGCCTCTGTGGCTAGTCTCTCGCAAACCCAAGATACAAGCGCAGGGCGCTTGCTTCTGAGCCCTGCGGCCCTTGTCTTTGTCTCAAGACCGGCAGGAACGCGTCGGCTCGAATTTCCTTTTTGGGATGCGCTCAAGGAAGGAATGGCGACGCGAGCTCCCAGTCGGATCCCGGCGAGGGACGTAGTTACTATCTCGCCAGCAAAATTGCCGCCTAACGCCAGCAAAATGAACACTTGCAAAAGGATGTGAAAACAAAGGACTTTAAGTTCCTTTGTTTTCACATCCTTTCAGAAAACCCAGGGGGTACCCCTGGCGCCGCTAACCATGATTCTCACCCCGCATCCCCAGCGCGACGGACCTTGCTCCGTCGCGCGAGGGCGGTAGCGTCCTAATTTGAGCGATGCTTTGCGAAGGGTGAAAGGTGGGAGTGAGTCAGTTGCCCTCTCAATCGGTCAAAGGTTATACGCCAGCGGATGCTTGGGCTCGTAAAGCATGATATCGTCCGCGCCAGGTACGGCCATCAGGATCACGAGTCCGTACCCGTGATCCTGAACTTCGCCGTGGAACTCCGCTCCCTTGCCCTTCAATTCCTCGACCGTCTGCGAGATGTCGTCGCACATCAGGGAGATCAGATGGTGCCGTGGCGATTCGTACGTCTTGCCATCGTAGACGCTGTGGGTCGGGTGCACGCCCATCTCACTCCGCCCGGTCTTGAAGATCAGCCAGCCCGCGCCTCCACCCAGCGCATCCTCGACGTAGGGCCAGCCGAGGACGTCGCGAAGGAATGCGCGCGTTGCGGGGGCATCGTCGGAATAAATCAGGGTGTGGATGCTGGTGATCATCAGACTGAACCACTGAAATCGCCTGAAGTTGTACTATTTCGGTCTATCGCCAGTCAAGAAGCCGTCCAGTGCGCTGGAGATCGAAGTTAGGACACTACCCTCGAAGGCGAAGACTAGGCCGGTGCCTTTGAAGCAAATACAACGCAAGTAGAGCAACCAATCCGAAGTCGCCCTATTTTGCCGCAGCGGCACCCACCGCCGATTCGGGCGCTTGACGCCGCCGCCGCCCGCTCAGCAGATACACCGCCGCGCGCAGCTCAAACAAAGGATCGTCCGACGGCTCAATCCCATCCACCCGCGGAATCGGGTCCAGGATGATTCCCTTCTGTTCGTGCGCGTCGTCCGGCACCCTGGCCGTTAGCGTCACCCGGCCAAAATTGACCACCGGCCGGTCCTGCGGCCAGTGGATCGTCGCGTCATCGAGCACGTCGTTCTCGTTCGCCATCTGCACCAGGATTTGGAAGTTCACCGCGCCCGCCGCAATGCGGCGCGCAAGTTCGTCGAAAAGAAAGTTGGGATCGTTGATCTTTGCATTCGCTTCATTGAGATGCTCTTCCCCAGCCTCCGGAACGATCCGATAGCGGCCATAGCGCGAGACGCCATCCTTGTTCGTAAACCGAAAAGCCGATATCGCGAAGTAGCTGGCCTGCGCAAAACTCGCGGGCCTGGGCTTGGGCTGCACAAACGCAAGCGCTGCCGGGTGCGAACCCAGGAACGCCTCAATGGGCTTCGGTGACGGCTTCGCTGGATCGCTCGCCGCAATCGCGCGCAACAATTCCAGAAACTCCTGCCCCGTCCGCACCGGGAATCCGTCCGTCGTATGGCTGATGATATCCGTGTGCACGCGTTCGCCAAGATGGAACCGAATGCCCAGCCCATGCGGCATCGCGTTGGGATCGTTGTCGGGAATCAGCGGCAGTCCCGTGGAGTTAGAGAATCGCGCCGTCACCGGCGTAGACTCGTGCGCAATGTGTGGGGCCCGCGTCAGCGCCGCGGCATCACGTGAAGGCGTGAACGTGCCCGTAAGCAACATCCCCTTGGCGTGCGCTGGACGAAAACCAGGGTGCTCGCCAAAGACGGTCTCGAATCCCTTGAGAATATCCTGGCTTAACGCTATGACTTTTTCATCGTTTGGAAGTGGCATAAACCGCTCCTGAGTACTGCGAAATGTCGCCGCTCCGTCGCACCGGTTTGATGATGCTGTCGTCCAAAATGATGCTGTCTAATTTCGGCAGAAAACCACCGAATTCGTGGAAACGCCTGGGCGAAATCCTAGCATAGGCGCGGGATACGGCAAGCAATCAACAAATCGCGCCGCTCGCCCTTTACTTGGTCACGCTTTACTTGGACGCTTTGTCCAGTCCGAACTCGCGATGCAGCGTGCGCAGTGCCGGCACCACGGACTGTTCCTCGATCACAAACGAAATATTCGTTTCCGAAGAGCCTTGCGCGATGGCGATAATGTTTACGCCTTCTTTGCCCAGCGCATTAAACGTCTTGCCCGCGATGCCAGGGATGCCGCGCATGTTCTGTCCCACCACCGCCACGATGGCAATGTGAGGATCCACCCGAATATGCTCCACCTTTTCATGTTCCAAATCCTGCGCAAATTCACGGCGCAAACCTTCCACGGTTTTCTCCGCATCCGCCGAAGAAATTCCGAAACAGATATCGTTCTGCGACGACGATTGCGAAATCAACAGTACATTCGCGCGCACTTCCGCCGTCGTCGAAAACGTGCGCCCCACCACGTCCGGCAATCCCACGATTCCTGGGCCGCCCACGCTGATAAGCGTTACGTCCCGAATCGCCGTCAACGCCTTTACGCCTCCACCAATGCTCTGCGCTTGCGGCGTAATCTTGGTTCCCGTCTGCTCCGGCGCAAAGCTGTTGCGAATCCACACCGGAATCCCGGCGTGCATCACCGGCCGAAGTGTCTTCGGATGCAGAACTTTCGCGCCAAAATATGCCAGCTCCGCCGCTTCCCGGTACGAAATCTCCGGAATGGTTTTCGCCTCGGTCACCAGTCGCGGGTCCGCCGTCAACACGCCATCCACATCGGTCCAGATGATTACTTCATCCGCATCCAGCGCGGCGCCCAAAATCGTCGCGGAATAATCGGATCCGCCGCGGCCCAGCGTGGTCAGGTCTCCATTCGGAGTGGCGCCCAGAAAGCCCGTGACCACCGGCACGATTCCGCGCTCGAGTAACGGAAGCAATCGCGCCTGCGATTTCTCGCGCGTGCGTTCCATTTGCGGCTCCGCGCCTCCGTGGAACTCGTCGGTCACAATCACCTCCGTCGCTTCCATCGCTTCGCTGGCCAATCCCAGCTGGTTTACCGCCGCGGCCACCAGCGGCGCCGACAATCGTTCCCCCAGGCTGGAGATCGCGTCCAGCGTCCGCGCGGAGAGCTCGCGCAGCAGCGCCGTTCCTTCGCAAAAGCGCCGCCCTTCCATCAGCACGGCTCGCATTTTCTGCAGCACGTGGTCGCGTTCCTGTCCGCTTTTCACCAGGCTGGCCAGCGCGGTCTCATGTTGCCCGCGTAGAGAATCCATGATCGCCGCCGCGCCGCTGGCGTCGCCCGTCTGCGCCGCCTTCGCCGCTTCGATCAATCGGTTGGTAACGCCGCCCATCGCGGAGACCACCACCACGCAGCGCTGTTCTCGCGCGCCATCGACGACAATCTTCGCCGCGCGCGCGATGCACTCCGCATTGCCGACGGAGGTTCCGCCAAACTTCATCACCTTCAGCCGCGTACCCATTTCGCTCCTTGGTCTGCCGACACTTTACCCATGGCCTCAAGACCCTTCTTCCTCTGCATTTTTCTTTAACAGTAAATCTAGCATGGCAAGGGCGGCGCGGAACTTCATCAGCAATTCGCGACCGTGTTTCGGTAACCTTTGATGCATCGACTTGAAGTCGCAGGTCTCCGGTAATCCGCTTCATCCATCGCTGTGACGCTTCACATGCAATCCGGATACAATGTGTCTCATGCTCCGCAGTGTACGTCTCGGTTTGCTTGCGCTTTGTTTCGTCAGCACTGCGATGCTGCTTTTTTGTCCTGGTTTGCGCGCACAAGAAAATTGCAATGTTGAAGTTAAGCTGCTGCTCTCGGCGACTGAGACTCAGGCTGCCGTCGCGGCATTAGGCGCAAGAAACGAAACGAGGGGACGCGTCTACTTCTTTGACACCGAAACCCTCGATCTCTTGGCGCAAGGCGCGATCGTGCGTCTGCGTCGAAACGCTAAAAGCGATATCACCGTCAAATTCCGCCCGCGCGACGATAAGAAATTCCTCTCCTCAGCCTCGGGTCTTGCTGGCTTCAAATGCGAGATTGACCTGACCGGTGACGGGCAGAATGCTTCGTATTCGATTACCAGTCCCTTCGCCGCGCAGCACCTGCCTCAAGCGGGATTCGAGATTCCGCGATTACTGAACGCCGCACAGCTGACGCTCTTTCCGGACGCGCAAGTCTCTGTTGATTGGACGCGCGTCAAAAGGCTCTCGAAGATAATCTCCACCGATTGGCAGATTCAGGCGCAGCCACCGTTGGGCAAATTGGTTTTGGAGCTTTGGGAGTGGCCCGGAGGAAAAATGCTCGAACTCTCCACCAAGGTTCCGCTGGACGCCGCGGCGTCAACGTACGCGGAAATGCAACGCTTGGTACAAGCCAAACAATTGTCGGTAAGCCCTGAACAACACGTCAAGACCACTATCGCTCTCCAAGCCATGACGCACACCACAGTGCACTGACAACGCTCGACAAACGCTCTGCCTGCTTTACTTAAGTTTATTCGCTTCGGTCTGGCCGGGCTAAAGCCCGGCACCTACATAAGCCGACTTTGCTCCTAAGCGGTCGGGCGCTGCGCCAACCGTTCCAACCCGCGCTCTCGTATCTCAAATTCGCGGATGCGATACTTCTGAATCTTCCCCGTGACCGTCGTGGGAAATTCACACACGAACCGGATGTGCTGCGGAATCTTGAAATATGCGATCTTGCCTTTGCAAAACTCGCGAAGCTCTTCCTCGTCTGCCGTTTCTCCCGCGCGCAGCCGGACCCACGCCACGACGATTTCGCCCATTCGTTCGTCGGGCAATCCCACCACCTGCACTTCGGCAACTTTTGCGTGGGTGTACAGAAACTCCTCGACCTCGCGCGGATAGACGTTCTCCCCGCCGCGTATGATCATGTCAGTGGCGCGTCCGGTGAGGTGAACGTAGCCGTCCTCGCGCATGACGCCCAGATCGCCGGTGTGCAGCCAACCCTCGCCGTCTATCGCGCGGCAAGTCGCCTCTGGCTCATCGTCATAGCCTTTCATCACCATGTAGCCGCGCGCGCAAACTTCTCCTTGCTCACCGAGGGGGAGCGTTTCGCCGCTGTCCACAGCGGCGATCTTCACCTCTGTAGAAGGCAAGGCCTTGCCCACGGTAGAGACACGGGTCTCCAACGCGTCGTCGAGCTCCGACAATGTGATTACCGGCGAGCTTTCCGTCTGCCCGTAACCGATCACCATCTGCGGGCAGTGCATTTCGCTCACCGCGCGCTTCATGATCTCGATCGGGCACGGCGCGCCCGCCATCATTCCGGTATGCAGGCTGGTTAGATCGAAACTCAAAAAATCCGGCAGCCCAAGTTCCGCGATGAACATGGCTGGCACGCCGTAAATCGCCGTGGCGCGCTCCGCTTGAACGGACTGCAAAACTGTTCGCGGTTCAAAGCACCAACCGGGGAGAATCAGGGCCGCTCCGCTGGCCAACGCCGCCATCACGCCAATCACGGAGCCAAAGCAGTGGTACAGCGGCACAGGCGAGCAGACGCGATCGTCGCAGGTGTAGCGCATCACCTGGGCGCAGAGCCTGCCGTTGTTAACCAGATTGCGATGCGTGAGCATCACGCCCTTGGGAGACCCAGTGGTGCCGGAGGTGTATTGAATGTTGGCGACGTCTTCGGCACGAATTGTCGGCGCGATCGGATCGCTGGCCTGCTGCAAATTATTCCAGCTTTCCGAATCGAAATAGATCACGTGCTCCAGAAGTAGAGTTTGCCCGGCGCGCGCTTCTTCAAGCAATGAGGAGTAGTCAACGCGCTGGTCCTTGCGCCAGAGAAATAGCGCCTTCATGCGCGAGCGTCGCAGCACGAACGCCAACTCATGGGAACCATACGCAGGGTTTACGTTGACCAGCACGGCGCCCGCGCGCGCGCAGCCCAGTTGCACGAGAACCCATTCCACGCAGTTCGTCGACCATAGGCCGACGCGGTCACCAGGCCGAATGCCGAGAGACCACAATCCGCGCGCGACGCGCTCGCCAGCATCGCGAAGTTCCTTCCACGTGAGTCGTTTGCCCTGGTGGCACGAAACCAGCGCAAGCGCTCCACCGCAACGCTCGGCGGTTTCATCCAACACTTCGCCGATGGTCAATTCCCAAAGTTCGTCGTCCGGGCCACGCCGGTAGCTCAGCATTGCTGGCTCCGTCGCTTGGAAATCTCGGATCGATTCATCGGAAGTCACATTGCGCTGAATTCTGCCACAGTCCGCACGCCAGCGGTACATCGTCATCGCCAGGATAATGCACGCTTGCCGCCGTTCGCTTCCGACGACTCGTTTACGGGAGGTAAGGAGATTTAGCTCATCGCGAATCATCGAGCGACCCAAGCACAATTGCTATGCGGGCAGTATCTTCGCTGCTCTCGCTACGATAGTGAACACGCAGCTCCGCTGGCTCCTTCAAGGCCTTATACACGGCGTCATCGAGCCGAAACAAAACCGTAAAGTCGTGTGCTTGATTCGCTAAAACTTCTCCAGGGAAATCCTGCGGCCCTGGAGAACTATCGGTGTAGGTTTTTTGTTTTGTTGCTAACTCTATCCCTGTGACCAACACTGTCGCTCCTGAATTATTTGTAACGGTCACCTGAGGGGCGTAGTGAGTGACGCCTATGAGTTCATGGGCCGATTTTACGCGGAGGATCACGCCACTGGGCTTCCCAATTTCTTTGGGCGGATCGGCTTGACGAATGGTCACTCCAGGGTCACACGCGACAACAAGCAGGGGCAATGGTAAGACAAAGACCACGAATCCCCATCGAACACCACGAGTTGCCATTTCGGAAATCTTCATTCGTAGAGTTTACCACCGTGAAATGGCTCTAATACCTGACAAAGTTCATAATCGAAAACTGACCCGCTGCCATACTTCTGGTACTGGTGTCATTTGGGTTTGAGCGGTGGTGCCCAAATGACACCACTACCATACTTCTGCTCACCTTGACATTCTACTGGAAGAACTTTACTATCACCTAGAATGTCTACCAAAGAACAGAGAGAACGCATCGAACTGCTGCAAGGCACGCTCGACTTGCTAATTTTGCGAACGTTGCTGCTTGGGCCGGCGCACGGCCACGCCATCGCCAAGGCCATCGAATTTCGATCCGACGACGTGTTGCAAGTCGAACAGGGGTCGCTGTACCCGGCCCTGCATCGGCTTATCAAGCGGGGATGGATTTCGGCGGAAGAAGGCACCTCCGAAAATAATCGCCGGGCCAAGTTCTATAGGCTTACGCCAAAAGGACGGAAGCGGCTGGTTCTGGAGACCAGCAAGTGGGCTAAAGTTTCCGGGGCCATCGCGCGGATTCTCCACCCAACCGAAGAGGGTGAATCATGAGGCGCGACAAGCGCGTATTGGAGGGTCTCGACGAAGAGATCCGGAATCACATCGAGACGGAGACGCAAGAAAACATTGACCGGGGTATGTCGCCGGAAGAAGCGCGGCATGCGGCTATGCGCAAGTTCGGAAATGTGACGCTGGCTAAAGAAGATGCGCGCGCGGTGTGGACGCTGATTTGGCTTGAGGAGCTAGTGCAAGACGTTCGCTTCGGTCTGCGGACACTCGGCAAAGCACCGGGTTTTACGGCCGTTGCCATTCTTACGCTGGCCATCGGCATTGGCGGAAACGCCGCGGTATTCAGCGTCATGAATGGAGTGCTGCTAAAGCCGCTGAACTACCCACACGCGGAGGAATTGGTCTCGCTGCACCAGATCGCTCCGGGCGCGGAAGGGCTGGCGAGTTTCGAGAATGGTCTGTTGCTTTCGCCTTCGATGTATTTCACTTATGCGGAGCAAAACCGAACTTTTCAATCGGTGGGTGTGTGGGACACCGGCACCGCCAATGTCACCGGCCTGGCCGAGCCGGAGCAAGTGCGAACGGTGGATGTCAGCAATGGCGTTCTGGAGACGCTTGATGTTCCACCCGAAGTTGGCCGGTGGTTGACGCAGTCAGATCAAATTCCGCACGGCCACGAAACGGTAATGCTGAGCCACGGGTATTGGCAACGCAGGTTCGGCGGAGACCGCGCCGTGATCGGGCGCAACATCGTGATTGATTCGCGGCCGCGCGAAATCGTCGGCGTAATGCCGCAAGGCTTCCGTTTCGTCGATGCCGATTTTGATGTGGTGGCGCCCTTCGCCTTTGACCGCGGTGCGCTGATTCTGGCGGGTTTTGGATATCACGGAATCGCGCGGCTCAAGCCGGGCGTGACGATTCCCGAAGCCGACGCGGATATGACGCGAATGTTGCCGATCTGGATGGACTCCTGGACAAACGGTCCCAAGTCAAATCCGCATATCTACCAGACGTGGAAAATCACGCCGATGATTCGCCCGCTGAAGCAGGAAGTGATCGGCAGCGTGAGCGAGCTCCTGCGCGTGGTGATGGGGACGATTGGCGTAGTGCTGTTGATTGCATGCGCCAACGTGACGAACTTGCTGCTCGTGAGGGTCGAGTCCAGGCAGCAGGAGTTGGCCGTGCGAGCAGCGCTGGGCGCGGGGTGGGGACGAATTGTACGGGGACTGCTGGTGGAAAGTGTGATGCTGGGGCTGGCGGGCGGCGCGCTTGGCGCCGGGTTAGCATATGCCGGCGTGCAATTCCTGCTGTCGCTAGGCTCGGCAAATCTTCCCCGCTTGAACGAAATCTCGCTGGACGCGCGCACGCTGGGATTCACGCTGCTGCTTTCCGTGTTCTCAGGTTTGTTGTTCGGCCTGATCCCGGCGCTGAAATACGCGGGACCGCGGACCTCGCTAGCTCTGCGGAGCGCGGGACGAACGATCAGCGTAAGCCGTGAGCGGCACCGCGCGCGCAATATGCTGGTCATAGGTCAAGTGGCCATGGCGTTCGTTCTGCTGGTGAGCGCGGGTTTGATGATGCGCACGTTCGAGGCATTGCGAACTGTCGAGGCGGGATTCACGGACGCCCGGCACCTGCAGCTGATGCGAATTTCCATTCCGGATTCGCTCGTGGCGGAGCCGGAACGCGTGACACGCATACAGAAGCAAATTCTCGATGCGCTGTCGGCAATTCCTGGCGTGCAGTCGGCCGGGTTCGTCAGCGAAATGCCGATGGAAGGGTTCGACTCGGGCTGGGACGCCATCTATGCGCAAGACAAAGCCTATCCGTTCGACGCAATCCCGCCGCTGCGGCGGTTCAAGTACGTTTCGCCCGGTTTCTATCAGACGGCCGGAACACGAATCATCGCGGGACGCGAACTGACTTGGGCTGAGATATATGGCCTGCGTCCGGTGGTGATGGTTTCCGAAAATCTGGCTCGCGAGCTATGGGGTACGCCAGCCGCCGCGATCGGAAAGCGCATAACGGAATTTCCGTCGATGCCATGGCACGAGGTGATCGGAGTGATTGAGAATGTTCGCGAAGTAGGCGTCCAGGAGCAAGCGCCAGAGATCGTGTACTGGCCACCCATCATGGGAAATCTTTTTGGGCCAGGACCAGTGCAGGCGGTCCGGACCATGACCTTCGCGATTCGCAGCGAGCGCGCTGGCACGGAAGGTTTTCTGAACGAAGTGCGGACGGCGGTGTGGTCGGTGAATCCGAACTTGCCGCTGGCGTCGGTGCGAACGATGGCAGACGTATATCGCAAATCGGTGGCGCGAACGTCTTTCACTCTGGTGATGCTGGGGCTAGCGGGGTCGATGGCGCTGGCGCTGGGGATCATCGGAATCTACGGCGTGATCTCTTACACGGTGTCGCAACGGCAGCGGGAGATTGGCATTCGGTTGGCGCTGGGGGCGCAGAGCGGAGACGTGGTGAGCATGGTTCTGGGGCAGGGCGCAAAGCTGGCCTTGCTGGGTGTGTGCATCGGTGTATTTTCCGCCTTCGGATTAGCGCGGTTGATGACGAGCCTGCTGTTCGGAGTGACGGCCCACGATCCGCTAACGTTTGCCGCCGTCGCGGCGCTGCTGATATCTGTCGCTCTCTCGGCGTGCTACCTTCCGGCGCGCCGCGCCATGAAGGTGGATCCCACGGTTGCGCTACGCTACGAATAGATTTTGCTCTGACCTTTGGGCGCCCCGCTGATTTACCTCAATGAAATCGCGAGACGTAT
This sequence comes from uncultured Acidobacteriota bacterium, assembly GCA_963838265.1. Classification (GTDB taxonomy): domain Bacteria; phylum Acidobacteriota; class Terriglobia; order Acidiferrales; family UBA7541; genus Acidiferrum. Next base: position 143,640 of record CAWIQN010000006.1, on the reverse strand, counting down.
CGGCGATAATACTAGCGCCGATGCCCGCTAGCCCCTCGAATTTAAGCCCGACTGCTCCGAACGAGGGTGCATCTCCATCCGCGACGCCCTCGCTGACTCAATCCAGCAAACAACTGCTGCCCTGGCTGATCGCCGTGGCATTTTTCATGGAGTCGCTGGACACCACCATTCTCAATACCGGCGTGCCCACCATCGCCGCCGCGCTGCACGTCGCTCCGCTGAGCATGAAGTCGGTGCTCGCCAGCTACACGCTGAGCCTTGCGGTCTTTATTCCGATCAGCGGATGGATGGCCGACCGCTTCGGCACGCGCCGCGTCTTTTCTTCCGCGATTGCGCTCTTCACTCTGGGCTCATTTCTCTGCGGCATCTCCAGCGACATCCATCTGCTGGTGGCTTGTCGCATCCTGCAGGGCTGCGGCGGCGCCATGATGGTCCCGGTCGGCCGGCTCACCATGGTCCGCACCTTCGCCAAATCCGAGCTCATTCGCGCCATGAGCTTCGTCGCCATTCCTGCTTTGATCGGTCCCATGCTCGGGCCTATCGCCGGCGGGCTGATCGTCGGTTACCTGCACTGGCGGCTCATTTTCTTCGTCAATATTCCCATCGGACTTGTCGGCCTAATCCTGGTCTACCTGCATCTGCCGGACTACCGCGAGGAGCGCACCAATCCTCTCGACGTAATCGGGCTGATTCTTTTCGGTTCCGGCGTGGCGCTGCTTTCTTACGTCCTGGAAGTCTTTGGCGAGCACACCCTGAGCACGCCGGAAATCCTGGGATGCCTGGCACTTTCCCTGGCCCTGCTCGCGAGCTACGGATTGCATGCTGCCAGAGCCGCGTACCCGATGCTGAGGCTTTCGCTGTTTCGTATTCGCACCTTCCGGGCTTCTGTATTCGGCAGCTTCGTTACTCGCCTGGGCATTGGCGGCATTCCTTTCCTTTTTCCCTTGCTGTATCAGGTCGGCCTGGGATTCACACCCATTCAATCCGGCTTGCTGATGATGCCGCAGGCCATCGCGGCCATGAGCCTGAAGGTGATCATGCCGCGCATTCTCGCCCGCTTGGGCTATCGCACCGTGTTGGTCTCCAATACCGTGCTCATTGGCGTTCAGATTTTGCTCTTCGCCAACATCGGCAAGAGCACCCCGGTGTGGCTGATCGTAGGGGAGGTGTTCTGCTACGGATTCTTCACCTCTCTGCAATACACGAGCATGAACACCCTGGTCTACGCCGACGTCAACGAAGAACAGGCCAGCGGCGCCAGCTCCATCGCCAGCACCACGCAGCAAATGGCCATCAGCTTCGGCGTGGCTTCCGCGTCCCTAGTGACCGCCTTCTTCATCCCTGATCGCCACACTTCCGATGCCGCGACATTCATTCACGGCGTCCACCGCGCGTTCTTTGTGCTTGGCGGCATGACCATTCTCTCCACCATCGTCTTCCGCGAATTGAAAAAGGGCGACGGTGACGCGGTGGCCAGCGGGAAAAACTACACCCCAGCCTGACGCCTCCGCGCCATGGTCCGAACACCCGCCACTCCGTAGTACTAACATCCCAGTTAGACATCGGCGACGCCTGTCCTTCCGGACACCTATCGCCCCACTGGCCATCCCTTAAAATAGAGGTTCGTGATGCCCCTCAGCCCCACGTCCGCCCCTACGTCCATCTGGACCCGTTTGCGCGCCGGGCGTGTGCGCATCCTTTGGCTGGTTTTGGGAGCGTTACTGCTGGTCAGCGCCCTGCCTATCGGCCTGTATCACCGCCAGGTGCTGCAACTTAGCCAAGACAAGCTTGTCGATACCGAGAACGTCCAGCAAACCGACTTGACTCGTTCGCTAGCCCAGGAAATTCAATTCTTCGAGTCCAACCTGACGCAGCAGCTCATCAGCGAACGGCAGATTCTGGCCCTCACCGGGCTCATCGATAAGATTGAAGACCCTATTGAGCAACCCAAAGTCACTCGCCTGCTGGAAAACTTTTTGGACAGCAACCGCAACACTTTCGTGTACCTGACCGCGGTGGGAAAATCCGGCAAAGGGACCAGCGCTTCGCAGGGCAACTTCCGCGCCGAGCAAGATCCCTTCGTGGCCAAAGCGCTGCAGCGCGCGTTCGTCACGTGCTTGCAATCGCAGCAATCGCAGATGGTGAAATTTCGCAGCGACCCTCTGGCGCTGGCGCCGGATGATCGCCCCGCTTTCGTGATTGCAGTACCACTAAAGGATATCAACGACAATTTCACCGGCATGCTCGCCGCGGTGGTCTCGCTCGACCCCATCCTGCATCGTTTGCAGGACGCCAGTGTGCGCGGCCGCGTGGTCTTCGTGGTGGACCACTACGGCCACATCGTCGCCCACCCGGATACCAAACACTTCGTTCCCGGCGCGGACGCCAGCTCGAACTCGAAACTCGTCGCGCAGGTGATGGCTCTGCCGCAAGAGTTGCGCAACACCGCGACGGTGCGCTTCACCGAACCCGGGAAAAAGCACCCGGTCGAAATGATCGGCACCTACAGCACGTTTCCGGAAGTAAATTGGGCGGTCATCGCCGAGCGTAGCCTTGATAAAGCGCGGGAAGATGCCGGGGTCACGGAGCTAAATCGCCAGGCTTTGGCGTTCGTCACCGTTGTGGTGCTGGTGGCCATCCTGTTCGGATATTTCTTTGCTGTGGGCATCAGCGGACCCATTCGCGGCTTGGCGGCGTCTACGCGCGCCATCAGCCGCGGGGAGTTTCATCAGCGCTCTCCAGTGCGCGGGGCAACGGAAATCAGCGAACTGGCCGAAAATTTCAACAAGATGGCCGGCGACATCGAAGAGTACATCGAGCGGCTGAAGGAAGCCGCCGAAGAAAATCGCGAACTGTTTCTCGGTTCCATCCGCATGCTAGCCGCGGCTATCGACGAAAAGGATCCGTACACCCGTGGTCACTCCGGCCGCGTGGCTAAATATTCCACGCTGATTGGGCAGCAACTGGGCCTGCCGGCCGCGGACCTGGACAAGCTAAAAATTTCTGCTCTGCTGCACGACGTGGGCAAAATCGGCGTGGAAGACCGCGTCCTGAAAAAGCCCGGCGCGCTGACCCCCGAAGAGTTCGAGTTAATGAAGCAGCATACGGTGAAAGGCGCGAATATCATGCGCCCCGTCTCGCAGCTGAAAGAAATGCTGCCCGGCATCGAGCTGCATCACGAGCATATGGACGGCCGTGGCTATCCTTATGGTTTACTAGGCCCGCAAATTCCGCTGATGGCACGCATTATCGGCGTAGCGGATACGTTAGACGCGATGACGACGAATCGCCCGTATCAAAACGCGATGGATCTAGATTTCGCGCTCACCCGCATCAAATCCTTGGGCGGCACAAAATTCGATGTGGTCATTGTCAATGCCCTCGAGTCCACCATCAACGCTGGCAAACTTCGTCTTTCCGCTGTGGAAGTCCACGTCTAGTTTTCAATCGTAGAGATTTACGCCGATTGGTGTACTCGTGACTGGCCTAGACCCGTCACCCATGACGCAAACTATTTCCAATGTGGACCGTGCGTGACTATTTATGCGAAACCCAGTGCAACTCACATTAAAATAGTGGCGTGAATCGTCTAGGCCCCAGCGCATGAGCACGCAGACCATTGCTCCCGTAGAAATCGCGACGCCCGAACTGATCCAGGAAGGGACGCTCTTCCGTGTTCTAACTGCCGTAAGTTTCTGCCACCTCCTCAACGACATGGTGCAGTCGCTAGTCCCGTCCATGTACCCGATCCTGAAAACCAACTTTCACTTGGATTTCACGCGCATCGGGTTGATTACGCTGACCTACCAAATCATCGCTTCGCTGCTGCAGCCGGTCATTGGCTACTTTACCGACCGCAGGCCGATGCCGTACTCGCTGCCCGTCGGGATGGCGTTTACTCTGACAGGCCTTTTGCTGCTGGCCGTGGCGCCGACGTTTGCGTTACTGCTGGTTGCCGCATCGCTGATCGGCGTAGGCTCCGCGGTATTCCACCCAGAGTCGTCTCGAGTGGCCAGACTGGCGTCCGGCGGACAACACGGCATGGCGCAATCTTATTTTCAGTTGGGAGGCAACACCGGCTCCGCGATCGGACCGCTACTGGCTGCGCTGATCGTGCTACCAAGAGGACAAATCGGCGCGGCATGGTTTTCGCTCGCCGCACTGCTAGGCATACTCGTGCTAATGCGCGTGGGTCACTGGTACAAAGCGCGCCTGCTGCACCTGCAAAGCCGCCCAGCTCAGGACGCGGACACCACGACGGCATTGCCGCGTAAAAAAATCGCCGTGGCTATCGCCGTCTTGATGGCGCTGATCTTCTCGAAGTATTTCTACCTGGCCAGTTTCAGCAGCTATTACACTTTTTACCTGATCAGCAAATTCGGCCTTTCGGTGCAGAGCTCGCAACTCTATCTGTTCGTATTTTTCGGAGCGGTGGCCGCTGGGACGCTCATCGGCGGCCCGGTCGGCGATCGCGTGGGCCGCAAGCTGGTGATTTGGGTTTCGATCCTTGGCGTTTTGCCGTTTACCATGGTGCTGCCGTACGTAAATCTCTTCTGGACCGCGCTCCTCAGCGTGATCATCGGGTTCGTGATCGCATCGGCATTCTCTGCCATCCTGGTGTACGCGCAGGATCTCATTCCCGGCCGCGTTGGGATGATCTCTGGGCTCTTTTTCGGTTTCGCATTTGGCATGGGCGGCATTGGTGCAGCGGTCCTGGGCCGCCTCGCCGACGCGACCAGCATCATTTTTGTTTACAAGATTTGCGCTTACCTGCCAGCGCTCGGTCTACTGACTGGCCTGCTCCCGGCACTCCACCACAACACAAAGCAAAAACACGCAGCCTAGGCGTTCGCGTAGCGCACTCTGGTACACTTTTAGTTCGCGGTTCCAGCACACCCAATTCATGATTTCACTGTTTGGAAAACCCGAAAAGGTCGAGCCGTCACTTCTCGACAAGCTGAAGGCCTCGGTCAGCAAGACCAAGGCTGCGCTGTCGGAGACCGTCGATACCATTTTTCAAGGTCAGCGCAAGATCGACCCGGCGCTGCTGAAGCAACTTGAGACGGCATTGCTCTCGGCGGATTTGGGTGTTACGACCACCAAAGAGATACTCGCGTCCGTCAGGGAGAAACTTGACCGCAGTGCGCTGTCGGACGCTTCGCAACTGAAGCGCGAAATCAAATCGCACATCGTGCGCATTCTGAATGCGGCGCCGCCGTTGGGTTTCGCGCCGCCCTCCACTAACGGGACCGCTACGCGCGTGATCTTCATCGTCGGCGTCAACGGCGCGGGCAAGACCACCAGCATCGGGAAACTTGCCAACCGCCTCAAGCAGGAAGGCCGCAGCGTGGTCCTGTGCGCCGCAGACACCTTTCGCGCTGCGGCGATTGAACAATTGGCGATCTGGGCGGAACGCAACGGCATCGAAATGATCAAGCAAAAATTCGGCGCCGATCCGGCCGCCGTGGTTTACGACGCGGTAGCCGCCGCCAAGGCGCGCCACGCCGACATCGTCATCGTGGATACCGCCGGCCGCCTGCACACCAAATCCAACTTGATGGCGGAACTCGAGAAAATGAAACGCACCGCCGCGAAAGTGATTCCCGGTGCTCCACATGAAGTGTTACTGGTGCTCGACGCAACCACTGGACAGAACGGGTTGGCACAAGCGCGCGAATTTACCGGCGCTGTCGGGGTGACAGGAATTATTCTCACGAAACTCGATGGCACGGCTAAAGGCGGCATCGTTGTTCCCATTTCCCGGGAACTCAATCTACCGATTCGCTTCGTCGGCACCGGCGAGCAAATCAACGACATGGTTCCGTTCGACGCGGAAACGTACGCCAATTCCCTGTTCGACTAAATCACTGTGGACGCACACGACACACGCTTCATGCAGCACGCGTTGGATCTGGCGCGCAAAGCCGTAGGACTGGCGAGCCCCAATCCGCTGGTCGGCTGTGTGATTGTGCAAAATGGCGAAATCGTTGGCCAGGGGTTTCACGAATTTGATGGCCGCAGCCATGCGGAAATTCTGGCGTTGCGCGGGGCGGGAGAAAAAGCGCGCGGCGCGACTCTGTACGTAAACCTTGAACCCTGTAATCACACCGGCCGTACCGGACCATGCACTGGAGCGATTATTGCCGCGGGGATCACGCGGGTGGTCGCGGCCATGCAAGATCCGAATCCGTTGGTCGCGGGAAGTGGCTTTGACAAATTGCGGGCCGCGGGAATAGATGTCCATAGCGGGCTGCTTGAGGAGCAAGCTCGCGTGCTGAATGAAGCGTTTGCTTGCTCCATCGTGACGCACAAGCCATTCGTGACGCTAAAGTCGGCGATGACGCTCGACGGCCAACTTGCCTGGCCGCGTGCCAAAACGAAAAGCGCAGCCGCTTTGCCAAATAGATCGCCGAACAAATCGCCCAATAAACAGAGCACCGCCTGGATCACTTCGGAAGAATCCCGCGCCGAGGTGCATCGCATGCGCCATGCTTCGGATGCGCTGCTTACCGGCATTGGCACAATACTCGCGGACGATCCGCTGCTCACCGACCGCAGCGGCCTGCCGCGCCGCCGCCGATTGTTGCGCGTCATCCTAGACACCAAACTGCGATTGACACCCGAAGCGCGCATCGTAAAGACGCTTGACGACGATTTGCTGGTGGTGACTAGCACGCCGCTTACCGCTCCGCGAGCGCGCAAACTGCAAGACACTGGCGTGGAACTATTCCATGTCCGACCTTTGCGCGGCGGTGCGGTGGGAATCGACCTTCGCGCCGTTTTCGAGGAGGTCGGCCGCCGCGAAATTCTTAGCGTCATGCTCGAAGCCGGACCGACACTGAATGGTGCGGCGCTAATCGCCGGGGTGGTTCACAAACTGGCTCTGTTCTATGCGCCAAAAATTGCCGGTGGAGGAGCCGTGCCGTTCGCAAAAGCGCCGAGCCTCGCGCCCGCGGCGCTCGGCAATCTCAGCATTCGCCAAATCGGACCAGACGTTATGGTGGAAGGATATCTGCAAAATGTTTACCGGGATCGTTGAACACATCGGAACTATCGAGTTTATTGACAGCCGCCGAGACGGGGCCAACGCCGGTGGCCGAATCACGATTCATGCGCCAACACTGGCGCCGAAGCTGGCGGTGTCGCAAAGCATCGCGGTGAATGGCTGCTGCCTTACCGTGGTGTCGGTTACTAAAAAGAGTTTTAGCGCCGATTTGTCCGGCGAAACGGTGCGGAAGACGTCCTTCGGCGCTGAGCCGCGCGTGTTGAAAGCCGGCGCCATGGTTAACCTTGAACAGCCGCTCACCGCGGGAAAAGAGTTCGGGGGACACTTTGTTCTTGGCCACGTGGATACCAGCGGATGCGTCACCAAGCTGGAGCGCGAGGGCGAAAGCTGGCGGCTCGCCGTGGAAGTGCCGCAAGAGTTCGCTCGCTATGTTGTGCCGCAAGGCTCGATCACCATCGACGGCATCAGCCTCACCGTGGCGCGCTGGAAAAATGGCATCGCCGAAATCGCGATCATCCCGTACACCTACGCGCACACCAATCTTTGCGAGAGAAAACCCGGCGACGCGGTAAATCTGGAAGGCGATGTGCTGGGGAAATATATCGAACGGCATTTCGAAGCACGCAACAGTGAAGCAAAGCCCGCGTCCGGAATTACGCTCGAAAGCTTGCTCAGCCAAGGATTCTAAGCGCTTCTCAGGCCGCTTCGCGCGCTTTGGCGCGCGCCCCGCGCCAATACAACACCAGTCCGAACAGGATGGCTGCGATCGACGCACCCACCACCTTCACTTCAAACAGAACTTTATTCGACGAATCTCCCGGCGGAATAATCGAAAAAATGATGCTGGCGAATGTGACCGCCCCGGCAAGTCCAGCTGCGAGATAGACACCTAACTTCCCACCGGGTATCAGCACGGCCTGTTTGTTTTCCGCGCGGTCCGGGCGACTCGCCAGCTTCATCGCCGCGGCGAACATATACAGAAACGGAATGAAATAGATGATCACGGTAATGTCGATCAGGCTTTGGTACGCGCCGCGCGTCGTCTCATTAAGCTGGCTCAGCAGCAACACCACCGCCGAGGCCACCGCTTGCACCAAGATCGAGATGTACGGCGTCTTCCACTTGGGATGAATTTTTCCAAATGCCGCCGGCAAATACCGATCAATACCAACAACAAATGGGACGCGCGAAATGCCGGCAACCGTGCTGCCAACGCCGCCAGCGTTTCCGACGGAAACGAGGAGCGCCGCCAGCACGCCTACGAAGCCAATTTTCAAAATGGTCGTGCCCTGCGTGATCGCCTGAAACACGCCGCTCTTCGGATCCACATCCGCGGCGGGAATCATCGACAGCACTGCGAAAGTTCCCAAAATGTAAATCACGGCAATCATTGCGCCGGCGCCTAGAACTGCTCGTGGCAAGGTTTTTCTCGGATCGCGAATTTCCTGGCTCATCGCGGAAACCAACTCCAAACCAGTAAATGCAAATGCGATTTGCGACCAGAAGTTTACGGTATCCCAACTCCACTGCGGTTTCATGCTGGACCAGGTGAATTGCGTTACCGATCCGTGATGAATCCAAAGCACCGCGCCAATCGCGGTCAAAATTAGCAGGGGCAGATAGGTGGAGACGCCGCCGGCGTTCTGCAGCCATTTTCCGATGTTCAGCCCAATAATGTTAAAGCCCACCGCCACAAGCAGCAGAATCATCGAGCCTACCAGCAGAAAAGTTCTGTTCTGCGCCAAGGCTGCGCCGCCGGAACCCACGACGTAGCCGGTCATCGCCACACTGGCCAAGAGCAAACCGGGAAAGTAGAAAATGGTGTAAATCCAGTAGGACCAGCCGGCGACAAATCCGTGAAAATCGCCAAATGCTTCTTTGGACCAGACGTACAGTCCGCCTTCCGCGGGAAAGCGCGAGGACAATTCGTTGATTACCATGGCACTGGGAACAAAAAACAAAACGGCGGCGAGCACCCACAAGCTTATAGAAGAAGGTCCGTTGTGCGAGGCGGCGGCAATCCAGCGTGGTCCCAGGACGGTGGCGATATTAAAGAGGAGGACGTCCCAGAAGCCCATCTCTCTGCGGAGTTGCGCGACGGGATTTGCCGTGGTGCTTTCCGTGGCACCGCCCGAGGCGCTCTCCGCGAAGCTTCCTTGCTGGCCCGAAAGATGCTGCGTCAAAGGGTCACGTCCAGGGCGGGAATCAATTCATCCTGCATGCGGAAATTGTGGAGAAAAGGGTCTTTGGAATTTTCAAAATCAGCCCACGACCCGAACACTGTGGCTTTGCCTTCTTGTAAAAAAACAACTTTGTCCGCCAGCTTCTTGGCCAGATGCGTATCGTGCGTCACGACGATGGAAGTACGGTGCAGCGCTTCCTTCAATCGCAGAATTAAGTTTCCTGTGTGGTCGGCCATGATTGGGTCAACCATGGTGGTCGGCTCGTCATACAAAATGGCCTCGGGGCTTTGCGCCAATGCCCGCGCAATGGCCACCGCGCGCCGCAAGCCGGTGGAAAGTTCACCGGGCAATTTATCGAGTACATGATCGACTTCCAGGCTGTGTGCGTATTTTTCCACGTAGGCGTCGATGTCCGCCGCGCCCAGGCCGGGTTGCTGCTCCAGCGGAAATGCAATATTTTCGCGGACCGTCAGCGAATCGAAAAGCGCGCCGGACTGAAAGACCATGGTTACCTTGAGGCGTATTTTTTCAAACTGCGCTTCCGTGAAGTGCGTGACGTCTTCGCCATCGATGAAAATGCGCCCGCTATCCGGTTTGAGAAATCCCATGAGCAATTTCAGCGTGACGGATTTGCCGACGCCGCTACGTCCCATGATCACGCAGGTCTGGCCCCGCTTCACCACGAAGCTGACGTCGTGAAGAACCAGGCGATCGTCGAAACCCTTGTTGACGCCTTGAAACTCAAAAAAAATCTCGCTCTTCCCGTTCGCCACGGCGTGGGAGTTAGCGCCGCCGTTGGAACGGTCCGCCCTAGGCGGCGGTGCTTCCGGCTGTAAATCGTCCATGTCGCTCACGTATGCTCCGGTTCAATCCTGGGCTACTGTCATGCGCCGCCGGCATTACTTGCAATGATACATTCTGCTTCCGCGTGGTCCGCCGGAGTATTCATATTCCAGAATAACCGACCAGCGCTATCAAATCGTTTCCAGTGTGACTCGTCAAGCACTTCCGCGTTTAAGAGTTTCAAGGCGTCGTTGACGCGACGCATGCCGCCCTCAAATGCGGTTTGCAGCTCTGCTGCTGTGGAGGTTCGCCAGCAGGCGCACAGCGGTTCGCGGCCATATTGAGATTGCGGAACGATCGCTTTGGCGTTACTCGCCCGGGCAAAATTGCAGAGATATTTGAGCCATTCGGCCGTCAGGAAAGGCATGTCGCAGCTGACGATCAGATTCCAGTTCTCGGCCGCGACGGGCACGGCATGCCGTGCCCCTACCAAGACCGACTCGCGTGAGTGGAGCAACGCGGTGATGATGCCGCCGAGGGGGCCTTCGCCGGGCCACAAGTCTTCGATCACCGGCGCGCCGAATTCCGCGTAGGGGCGCTGGCCGTCCGCAATGATGGTGGCGGATCCCGTTGCTTTGGAAACGATGCGGCACATGCGAGCGAGGATTACTTCGCCGCCCAATTTTACGAGCGCTTTGTCCTGACCAAAGCGGCGGCTCTGTCCACCGGCGGTTACGAAGCCCGCGATGTTTGCCTCTGGGGCGTCGCCGAGATGACCTGCTGGGGCCACTATTCGCCGTCCTCGAGGGACTCGCGGCCAGGGCGGCGAATTCCCAGTTCGCGCAATTTTTCTTGCAGGCTTTGGCGATGTAAACCGATAGTGGCGGCGGTACGCGAAACATTCCAGTGGTGATCACTCAGCTGTTTCAGCAAGTAGGCGACCTCAAATTTGCGCTTGGCTTCGCGAAAATCTTTCTCGCTTAAATCGGCTCCTTCTGTCGCGGACTCGGACAACGCATTTCGCGTTAGGCCCTGGCCGCTCGCGACTTCTTCGGGCAGATCCGCAATGCCTAATTCGTCGTCGCGAGACAATACCAGCGCGCGCTCCAGCGCGTTTTTTAGTTCACGGACGTTGCCCGGCCAATCATAACGCTCCAGAGCGGCGATGGCTTCGCGAGTCAATCGCGCGTGATTGCCGGCGCTGCTGCGACCAAGCTTGGCGCGGTGCATTTGCAGGAACGCTTCCGCTAAGGCCGGAAGATCCTCTTTGTGGGCGCGCAATGGCGGAAGTTCAACGGTTACCACGCGGAGACGATAAAATAAATCCTCGCGGAATTTTCCGGCGCGAATCTCTTCCGGTAAATTGCGATGCGTGGCGCTGATTACGCGAACGTCCACGGGGAACGATTGCGTGCCGCCCAGGCGTTCAATGGTGCGATTTTCCAGGACGCGCAAGACTTTGGCTTGCGTTACCGGGTTCATATCGCCGATTTCATCGAGAAAGATGGTGCCGCCGTGGGCTTGCTCGAAGCGGCCCTTTTTTTGCTGCATCGCGCCGGTGAAGGCGCCGCGTTCGTAGCCGAAGAGTTCCGATTCGATCAGAGTTTCCGGCAAAGCGGCGCAGTTTACCGCTACGTATGGTTTATTTACGCGTGGCGAGCGCGCGTGGATTTCCTGCGCTAGCAGGTCTTTTCCTGTGCCGCTTTCTCCCAGAATTAAAACTGTGGAATCTGTTTGCGCGACGCGGTCGGCCATTTCAAATGCACGGCGCATGGCTGCGCTGCTGCCAATCATTTGTCCGAATTGGCCTTCGGTGATCAGGCGGCGGCGGAGAGAATCGTTTTCTTTTTCCAGCGTGGAAAGTTTCAGGAGATTTGCTACGCGCTGGCGGAGCTCGTCCAGCTCGAAACCTTTTACCAAGTAATCGGCTGCACCGAGTTGCAGGGCTTCGACCGCTTTTTTTGCCGTGTCCAGTGCGCTGACCATCAGGACGGGCATTTCGTGGCCTTCTTGGCGCATCCATTGCAGGAGGGAGAGGCCGTCTTGTCCAGGCAAAACTATGTCGAGTAGCACCAGATCCGGGTTTTCGCGTGGCAGGGCTTCTTGCGCGGCTTCTGCGGAATCGGCTTCGGCGATGCGATATTTGGATTCGAGAGCGCGGCGCAGACCGTAACGGGCGGCTGGTTCGTCGTCTACGATTAGGATGGTTTTCATTCGGTTCCTCGTTTGAGTTAGGTCTCAAAAAAGCGTCCGCCTCAGAGGGCGGCCGCTACAATGGCAACGGCGAATTCAAAAGCAAAGGCACAAGCGCGGGTCCGGAGACTCACCACTACATACGGCTTGCTAGGGCGGGTGGGGTAGGGTTACCACGCAACGAGTGCCGCGACCGTTTCTGCTGGGACTGTGAAATTCCAGAGTGCCGCCAGCCTCGGCGATGCGGCGGTCAACGATCGTTAGCCCCAAGCCTGTGCCTTGCGTTTTGGTGGTAAAGAAGGGCTGCAAGATTTTGGATTGGAGAACTGAGGGGATTCCCGGTCCATCGTCCTCTATGGTTATTTTGCAGAATCCTGGCGTGGTGTCTACTCTCACGTCCAGAGATCCGCCTGCGGGCGTAGCTTCGAGGGCGTTGAGGACCAAGTTGGAGACGATATCGTGAACGACGTCACCGGCGGCGGCGACGCGCATAGGCAAGACAGGAGCTGAAATGCGCACGGCAATGCCCCGGCGGCGGGCTTCGTGATGCAACACGCCAAGAACTTCGTCAACAACTTGCAATGCGTCGCAAGTGGCTCGGCTTGGCTCTCCGAGGAGGGTGGGGCGGCTGAACTTCAGGAGTTGGTTCAGGGTGGCGGAGAGGCGGTTGACTTCCTCCAGTACCATCTTAGTCTCTGCGCGCACAGGAGCCGGCAGTTCGCCGCTTTCCATTTGCACCTGCAAAATTGTTTTGATGGAACCCAGCGGGTTTTTCAGATTGTGCGAAATGCTGGCAGCCATCTGACCCAGCGCTGCGAGCCGTTCGCGTTCGGCTAATTCCCTTTCGAGGTGCAGTTTTTCGTCGATCAGGCGGCATAAATCGAGCGTGCCGGGTAATTGTTCGGACAAGTATTCGAGTGCGGCTAGGGTTTCGCCAGAGAGCATCGCGCCATGGGAGCGGACGCACAGTTCACCGATGGAACGACCACTGTGCTGGATGGGAAAACGATCAAAGACGGCGGGGTGATCGATAGCCGGCAAATCTTTGGGAGGCTCGTTTTCGCCGTCAGAGTAGAAGACGAGTCTTACTTCGGCCAACTGGAGTTGCTCGCGGATCCATTGCTCGGAGAACGCTCTTAGCTTGGATAGGCTGCCGAGGCGCGCCATCTCCTGGATAGGGCTCATCAAGCGTTGCGTACGGTCCATCTCGATGACTGCCGTCTGGCGCAGGCTGGCACGCAAAAGACGTTGTAGCGGCTCGAATAACACCACGGGCAGGAAGAGCAAAATGGCTGCGGTACTTTCTGGTGGAATGGCGAGCTCGAGCCAGAGGCTGACACGGCGCACCAACGCAAGATAGAGAAGCGCCAGGAAGGTGACGAACACGGCGTAGATCAAATTGCGTTGCCGGCCGATCTGCAGGAAATTGAAGCGCTGTACGTTGCGCACCAGCGCGCCCAGCGGAAATAAGGGAACGGCCGCCAGAAAGATGCTTACGTCGAAGTGAAAGTGCGCGCCGAAATCGCCGGCCAGGTGGATGGCACCGATCCCGATGACGGCGACGGGCAACGCGTAAACCAGCGAGCGGTGAAAGCGTTCCTGCTCCTCATCGGGTGCGGATCCCGCAAACCACCACTGCCAACCTGCGGCCACAACCAACGCGGCCACCAGCCAGACCTTATAGGCGAGTCCGAGTGCATTTACCGGAGTGAGAAAGTCGAAGCCGGCGGAGTTGCGAAAAACCGAGGCGAGGTGCGGGACGAAGTATAGAAGCGGAGCATAGGCGGCAACCAGCCAAGCGACCTTGGCTCCGGGCTTTCGGAAAGGTTCACGGATGGCGGCGTAGGCGATTTGCAGGTGAACGAGTAACGCTGGAATTGCGGTCAAGCCGGCGCAGACGAAAATCCAGGCGAACAGCACCAGCTTTGGCGGAGGGGCGGCGTAGTACGCTTGGGCATTGAATTCGAGCAGCGATGCGCCATAGAAAAAGAAAAGGGCCAGACAGAGGAAGAATAGGATGCGCTCAAAATTGCGCTGGCGGCGGTGGCCGAGAATCACCACCATCCAGAAAAACGCGAGCAGCGTTCCGGCAGTGAAAACGATAAATTGGATATACAGCATCAAGAAAACTGTTCTCCAGATGGAAATCGACGAGCGCGAGAAAGTCTACCTACAGAAACAGTGCAGAGCAATTGCCAAGTGCAACATTTTTCTTGCACCTCCTATAGCACTGATTTTGCTTACTTTACTTCAAATCATAATATGAGTGGGAAGCGCTCAACCTGTCGGATATTTGCTTGACATGACGGAAATCTCTGCTATATTAGCAGTCGGATGCGAGGAGTGCTAATTCCCCTTTGCCTCGCTCTGCAATTCAAAACCGCAAGGAAACCTATTGGAGGGTCTCAAAGATGGCAGTGAATCTCACCCCGCTCCACGACAAAGTGATCGTGAAGCGTATTGAAGAAAAAGAAAGCGTCAAGGGCGGCATCATCATTCCGGACTCCGCTAAAGAGAAGCAGCAGGAAGGCGAAGTCATCGCGGTTGGCCCTGGCCGTCGCGAAAAGGGCGAAGTGCATCCACTGGACGTGAAGGTTGGCGACCGCGTCATTTTCGGGAAGTATTCCGGAACGGACATCAAGGTGGAAGACGAAGAGTATTTAATTTTGGCGGAGACGGATATTTTGGCCAAGCTGAGCGGCGCATCCAAGGCTGCCGGCAGCAAGAAGTAACGTTCGGAACCCCGAAGATGCCGGTCTAAAGACCGGCGCCTACACAAACCAAAAGCACTACTCGTAGTACGTTTCAAAAAATATTTAGAGTTGAAGAAAAATTTAGGAGGAATTACCAGATGGCGAAGCAAATCGTAACGGGCGAAGCGTCCCGCCAGGCAATTTTGCGTGGCGTGAACGCGCTAGCCGATGCAGTGAAGATTACCCTCGGCCCCAAGGGCCGCAATGCGGTAATCGAGAAGAAGTTTGGCGCGCCGATCATCACCAAGGACGGCGTAACCGTAGCAAAAGAAATCGAATTGCGCGATCCGCTCGAGAACATGGGCGCGCAGATGGTTCGTGAAGTGGCTTCGAAGACGTCTGACGTGGCCGGCGATGGCACCACCACCGCGACCGTACTGGCACAGGCGATTTTCCGCGAAGGCGTTAAGACTGTCGCCGCAGGCGCCAGCCCGACCGCTCTCAAGCGCGGTATCGAAAAGGCCGTGGAAGTTGCCGTGGAAGAGATCAAGAAGCTGCACAAAGACGTGAAGGGCGAGATGATTGCGCAGGTTGGCACCATTTCGGCCAACAACGACAAGCAAATCGGCGGGATTATCGCCGAGGCGATGAAGAAGGTTGGCAAGGATGGCGTGATCACCGTCGAAGAATCTAAGACGATGGAGACCACCCTGGAAGTCGTGGAAGGCATGCAGTTCGACCGCGGCTACCTCTCGCCCTACTTCATCACGGATTCCGACCGCATGGAGTGCGTGCTGGAAGATGTGCGCATTTTGATCCACGAGAAGAAAATCAGCTCGATGAAGGATTTGCTGCCCCTTCTCGAACAGACCGCCAAGATGGGCAAACCGCTCTTGATCGTTGCGGAAGACGTCGAAGGCGAAGCGCTCGCGACTTTGGTCGTGAACAAGCTGCGTGGCACGCTGCAGTGCTCGGCCGTCAAGGCTCCTGGCTTTGGCGATCGGCGCAAAGCGATGCTCGAAGACATCGCCACACTGACGGGCGGCAAGGCCATCACCGAAGACCTGGGCATCAAGCTGGAGAACGTGAAGCTTGAAGATCTGGGCCGCGCGAAGAAAGTCACCATCGACAAGGACAACACCACGATCATTGAAGGCGCCGGCAAGTCCGCGGACATCGAAGGCCGTGTGAAGCAGATCCGTGCGCAGGTTGAGAACACCACCAGCGACTACGACAAGGAGAAGTTGCAAGAGCGCCTTGCGAAGCTGGTTGGCGGCGTGGCCGTAATTAAGGTTGGCGCGGCTACCGAAACCGAACTGAAAGAGAAGAAGGCTCGTGTGGAAGATGCTATGCACGCCACGCGCGCGGCGGTCGAAGAGGGTATCGTTTCCGGCGGCGGCTCGGCGCTGTTGCGCTGCATCGCGGTCGTCGAGAAGCTCAAGCTCCACGATGACGAGGCCGTTGGCGCGGGCATCGTGCGGCGGGCGCTCGAAGAGCCAGCTCGCCAGATCGCTCTGAACGCCGGTCATGAAGGCGCTGTGGTGATCGGCAGAATCCGCGACTCCAAGGAAGAGAACTTCGGCTTCAACGCCGAATCCGGCGAGTACGGAGACATGATCAAGATGGGCATCATTGACCCGGCTAAGGTCACTCGCCTGGCGCTGCAAAACGCAGCATCCATCGCGGGCTTGATGCTCACCACCGAAGCGCTGATCGCGGACATCAAGGAAGAGTCCAAGGCGGCGGCTGGCGCTGGCGGTCCGGGTGGCGGACCGGGCGGCGGCATGGGCGGCATGTACTAAACCGCTTCACACCAAGACCATCAAAAAGGGGCGGCCTGTTTTTCGGGCCGCCCTTTTTGTTGGTGGACGGCCGACGTGCGCGTGGTAGAACATCGAAATACGAACTAAATGTTTTGCACCGAGGAGAAATTTATGAGCACGTACGTGATATTCACAAGAGTGAAAACGATTGATCCCACTGAAATGAAAATCTACAGCGAGACCGTCCAAGAAACGGTTAAAGGCCATAACTTTAAGTTGCTTGCGGCGTATGGATGCAAAGAAGTGCTCGAAGGGCCAGAGAGCGAGGGCATTTTGATCATGGAGTTTCCGAGCATGCAGGAAGCCAAGGCGTGGTACGACAGCCCGGCGTATCGACAAGTGCGCGAGCATCGCTTCAAGGGTGCAGAGTATCGGGCCGTGATCGTCGAGGGGCTGTGAATCGCGGCAAACCTGGATCGTTCTGTTCAGACTGCGACGGAAGCTTTCACCGTTTTTGCTTTTGAAGATATTTGCGCTCTCACCTCGGCGGTGATTTCGTAGGAGCGCAGACGCGCTTTCTGGTCGTACATCAGGCCAGTGACGAATAATTCGTCGGGCTCGGTGACCTCGATGAACTTTTGCAGCTTGCGCTCGACCGTGGCCGCGGAGCCGACGGCCGTGCAGAGCAGCGATTGGCTGGCCATGGCTTGTTCGGCGGGAGTCCAGAACGCGTCAATATCGTCGATGGGCGCGGGGATTTGTCCGGGCGTCCCGCGGCGCAGCATTACGAACGCCTGTTGATGCGAGGTGAACAGGCGACGCGCTTCGTCATCGCTATCGGCGGCAAACACGTTGATGCCGAGTGCTACGTAGGGATGTCTGAGTTGTGCGGAAGCACGAAAACCCGCACGATACAAATGCACGGCCTGCATTAAATCCGCCGGGGCGAAGTGCGAAGCAAATGCGAAGGGCAGACCCAGTGTGGCTGCCAATTGCGCGCTGAAGAGGCTTGATCCGAGCAGCCAGATGGGTACCTGGAGACCGGCTCCTGGAACAGCGCGCACTTTTTGGCCTGGTGCGGAAGGCGCGAAGTACGACTGCAGCTCCTCGACCCACTGCGGGAAATCGTCGCCGTTAGATTTGCTCTCGCCACGCAGAGCGCGTGTGGTGGCCATGTCCGTGCCGGGCGCGCGACCGAGCCCGAGATCGATGCGACCTGGATAGAGCGATTCGAGCGTGCCGAACTGCTCGGCAATCACCAGCGGAGCGTGATTCGGAAGCATGATGCCGCCAGCCCCGACGCGAATCGTGCTGGTGCCGCCAGCGAGGTAACCAATTACCACGGAGGTAGCGGCGCTGGCGATGCCGGGCATGCTGTGATGCTCCGCGACCCAGTAGCGGCGGTAGCCCCAGCGCTCCACATGTTGCGCCAGCTCTAAAGAATTGCGCAGCGCTTGGGCAGGGGTGGCGCCCACGGCTACCGGCGCCAAGTCAAGAACCGAGAATGGAATCATCGCAATACTCCCGAGCCGCAGATAAACCTGAGTATCACTTGCCGTTTCTCCGCCGGTCTATTAGATGACTGCTGCGCACAAATCGGCACACGGGCAAGCCTTCAGCCTTCCGGGACGTTGCACAAGACAGCACCACGCAGCAAAAAATCCTTGCCACGGCGATGACGCGCCATTTCGCCTGCGATTAAAATAGAAGCTCGTTCTGAAAGGAGAGCATCATGCCCATGACGAAGAAAACTCCGTCGCCCCAGGCGCGAAAACCCCGCGCCGCCAAATCCATTCCCACGCGCGACGAAATCGCGCTACGCGCCTATCAAATCTATCTGGAACGCGGTGGCGCACCAGGCAACGCCTTTGAAGATTGGACCCGCGCCGAACGCGAGCTACTCGACGGCGCCGCGAAGCCGCGCCGCAAGGCTGCACCCAAGTCCAAAGCGGCCTGAATCCTCGTTAATGGCGAGCGCACCCGTTTCGCGCGCCCAGCGCATCCTATCGTTGGGATGACTATTCGTTGGGATGCTCGGGAATGTCTGGCGCGCTAAATCTCGTTGAAATACTCACCAGCGTTTACTTGCTGGCGATCATCGGTGCGCTAGCCTACGCCAACGTCAGGGCATTTATGGCGAAACGCAGCGCGACTCATGTGTTCTTTGGGCGAGCGCATCACGGCACTGCTCACGAAATAGCGCAGGAAAGGCGATCTCACCAAGAAGTGAGATAGTTTTCTCCCTACCCACCACCAAATGCCTCGGGTCGGAACGATCCAAATCCTCCAACGCTGCTCCGTCGCAAACCAAACATCGCGAACGCGCGGTGCCAGGCCGCTCTGAACCGGGACGGCTTCGAGACGACCATACGCGATGGCGTCGCAGCATCGACGCTCGCTTTGAGATGAATTTCGATATTGGCCTCTTGCCAGCGCAAAAGCACGTGGCTGAGGTCCTCCAGCGGTTGGCCGTTTCTCCTTTGAACGAGCACAACCCGCTTTATCTTGTGCTCCTTAAGGAATCGCGCCGACGGAAAATCCTGTGGAAACACCATCCATCGATTGTCAAATAGATCGTCCCGTAGTGGCTGAGTACCGGTCGCGCGTAGGCTATCCAAAATAAAGACGGGAGGCGCATCGGCCGACAATGAGGAGCGTTGCAGGCGCCGTGTTCCCACGCAAAACTCCTTCACGAGAGAACTCATGTCGAGAACCGCGTTCGACTCCTTTGAAGGTGTCCGTCCTAAGCGCACCGGTCCAGGAGAAGCGTTGATAATCGGCACCGGTCGATATCCGATATGTGCTAACGCTAGTCCTAACTTAACGGCTTCCACGCCTGGTAGATCCAAGATAATCGCCGTGTCGGGTGTCGCCCTCTCTTCGTGCCAGCCTGCGGCCGGTTTCTCCGTTATCGCCTCAGCGAACTGGTCCGGACAATTCATTCGTGTAAATAGCACAGGGGCAACCCATGGCGACCACACCACACCATGTGGCGCCCAAATTTCAAAGAGTTCGCGTCCTGTTTTCATCGATCAACCTTTCGTTGGATCAGTATTGCAATATCCTGAGCGTCCTGATCGATCAGTGGTCTTGTAGCGATTCGGCCGTAAACGCCAGCCGTTTTTCCATCTACAGTAAAAACTCCAAGGCACGCCTCGCGGAGTCCAGCGTGAGTTATCAGCGGCACAGTTTCAAAGCGCCGCTGCGCAACCCAGCAGGCAGGGTAACGTCTGACGGCCTTCGCGATCTCCGTCAGCGTTCGTGCGTCTGTGACCCCAGCGATGCCCACGTCCTGTCCAACACGACCGAGAGCTGGCTTGAGAACCCATTCCGAAGAGAGCGCCGGCAGTTCGCTTGGGCACCTTGTCTCTGGCAGTAACGACCTCCACATCGGAAGCGGCGTATCCAACTCATTCCAAAGCAGCGGGAACCGCTTGCTCTGTGTCAGGATGGCGGAGCCAGGATTGCTCATCGCCGTTTTTCCGCCGCAAAACCATGGATTCCAGGTTGTCTTCGAGCGCAAGTTCGGCAACCATTCCGCAGGAAAGAACCGCACCAGCACGGTCGGCGTCGCCGCGGCAAACGAGCTAGCGATTCGCGCAGCGCCACATTCCCATTTCAAGTGATTGGGGGCGACCACGAAAGGTCGCAGGCCTTTGTCCAATAGTTTCTGTGCGAAATAGTGCATCACCTGCGCGTCATCGCTATGAGTCGTAGCATGCACCAGACCGACTGTGGCGCCCTCTCCTGCAGCTGCCGCAAGCGCATCCGTATATGCGATTGCCGGATTCGGCGGCACCGCGTATCCCGGATAGTGCTCCGCCATCAAGTCCGCAAATCCTGACGCTTCGATAAAACCGCCGGGAACGTCGGAGTTCACCTCCGAAATGCGCCAGCCTTCCGTTGTCAGATGAAAATCAAATCGCATCACCCTCGCACAGCCAATCGGGGCATGGCTGGGACCACAATGCCCCAATGCTTTTCGCACACTACGCGGCAATCCCAGCCGCACGTGCATTTCCGGTCGCTGCAACAGTTCAAGCTCTGCTGTAAGCGCCTCGGACGCTAATTGTTCAGCCTGTTTCGCAAGAAGCTCCCACGCATCCTCTTCGAGTACGAGCGGAAAATCCGCCAGCACTGAATGATCTTCCGATTGCATATCCCATTTGCAGCAATCGAACATCATGCTTACGCGAACAGATTCCCACTCATCCGCCTGCAGTGGTTCCAGAGTACGCCAAGGCTGTGTCATCTGTGCACGCCGCGAACGACAATCCAAAACAGTGCCACGCTCGCGTAGCACGCGGCGATCGCCACGGAAGTTCCCACCTTGACTCTTAGACCCTTGCCAAGTACAGAGGCGGCGAGCAGGTACTCTCCAGCAACCGCAAGCAGAGCAAGCAGGATCGCCGGCCATGCATCGAAGACAAAATCTCGCAAAGTCGCCTCCGCAGAAACCCAGTCTCCGGCAACGGACCAGCCACTTAGTAGCCCTACACCTATGAAGAGTCCCGCCAATCTAATCCCCGCAGTGGCATCCCGATCCACAGTGATGGCTTCGGATATGTGTGTTATGCGCTCCAAAACAAACCAAGCTCCGATAAATAGCGCGGAGGAGAGAACGCACGAGAACAGAACCGCTTCAACACCGGGTCCATTGCCTGTGTTCGCGCCTACGAACGCGAGACACGACCCTGCTAAAGCGCCGGCGATTGCCAGGCCCGCGGCTGCGTTGCCGCGCTCGAGAACATCATCTCTCGCACTAATCCCCAAAAACGGAAATAGAAGGGTCGTTCCTCCAAGCCACGCCGCACCAACCACGAGATAGAACGCGATATACAGGACATTGCCGCGAACGGTCGCGGCCGCCAACACGAAAAGGCAGACCAAGAGCAGCGCGCCACAAAAGAGAGGAGTCGTCAGGAGAAGAAATACTAGGACAGGAGCAACGCGGAAATCGTTGACGGTTGCGATATCGCGGTACCAAACGCCCCAACTCTTGATGACGAGGAACATTGATGCGACAAACACAATCGTTTCAAACTCTAACAATTCGATTTTTTTCCTCCACTCGTCGGATAGTACACGCTCTGCAAGTGGACTCAATAAAAATCGCACAACTATCTTAAGTGTTTGGCCATGATGCGACCGCATCGCTGCGCTGTTGGAGAAAATGACCTATTGAAAATGAGGCGATGTTGGAGCGGATCACTTGGCCGGAATCAAGACCGGGAGACTTACTGCCCGACGAAATATCCGTCGCGCGTCTGCACGGTCAGATCTTTCTGCTTCGTGGTCAGCACGATTTTGTGATAGCCCGAGCCGGCGTCGTCCTTCTCCGGCGTATACCCAAGGCTGTATTGATTACGCAGCTCTTCATTGATCGCGGTATAGATGTCGTCGATGGTCTGCTTCTTGGTTACTTCAAAAAATCGCCCGCCCGTTTCGTGGGAAATCTGTTCCAGAATTTTCTTGCCGTCGGGGCGCGGCTCTTCGGTGCGGCGCGGATAACCGCCGCCACCCCGGCCGCCCATTCCGCCACCGCCCATGCCACCGCCGCCCATGCCACCGCCGCCCATGCGCGGACCGCCAAATCCACCGCCGTTGTTTCCGTAGCCTTCTTTGTCCGCGAATAGAATGGAGTAGACCAGCGTGTCGGCGCGTTCGGCGGATTCGATGGCTTCCTGCAAACTCTCTTTGCTTCCGCGGTCCACACCATCGGAGAGCACAATGATGGCCTTGCGCCCATGCTGCTTTTTCATCAATTCGTCGGAGGCTAGATAAATTGCATCGTAAAGCAGCGTGCCGCCACCGCCGCGTCCACCGCGTCCACGCCCGCCGCCCCCACTGTTCGGATCGCCGCTACCCGAACCGCCGTTCGAGCCGCCGCTGCTGCTGGCCTGCGAGAATTGCGGCGCGCCGACTTGTTCGAGCGCAGCTTCCAATTTCTGCCGCGAGGGCGTCAGGTCCTGCAGCAACTCAACCTCGTGGTCAAAATGAATCAAGAACGCCTTGTCGCGATCTTCACGCAGCACGTGATCGATGAAGGTACGGCTTGCCGCGCGCTCCTGGTCCAGAACGCGCCGCTGGCTTCCGCTGGTGTCCACCAGCAGGCCGAGCGTTAGCGGCAGATCCGTCTCGTGCGCGAAATATTTGATGGTTTGCGCGTGCCCATCCTGCTGCAGCACAAAATCATCTTTCGTAAGACCAGGAACCAATTTTCCATGCTTGTCCCGCACGGAAGCCAGCATGGTGACAACTTTCACGTCGACGGCAATCGGCGCAGCCTGAGGAACAGGCGCCGCGGGAGAAGTTGGAGCGGCAGTCGGAGGTGCGGGCGGTGCCTGTGGCGTCTGTGCTTGCTGACTCCACGCGGGCAAGCCCGCTACTAGCAGCACGGCCATCAGCGCACCAATCCACGCTTTTGCGCCGGCGCCCATCATCTTCCTATCCATAAAATACAATCCGCCTATCTCTTGCCGACTTCTCGCTGTTGCTGCACTTCTTCGGGTAGCATCACGCAGCGACCTCGCACGCGGTCGCTACGGCCGGACACACATCCACGCAGTCCGAGCTCACTTAAGTATTCCCTCTCCGCAAGGAAAAGGTTCCAACATTATCATGAGATGCAGCTTTTTCGATTCGCGTTCAGATCAACTTTAGGTGCTCACTAATCACGCCGCATCGCAAGTGCGGACATTTCGTTAGCGGGCGTCGTCTCAGAGTATCCAGGTTGGAACTGGCGGGCACCGCGCACGCGTAGCTCGAATTATTTCCAGGCACTCACAAGCCGCCCGCCCGAACCTCGTACTGCCAATTGGTCCGTGCGCCCCTTGAAATAGCGCGCGTTAATCTCCGCGCCGCCCAAATCCTCCAGCCTTGTGAAGGCGGCAAGCTCGCGAGCGACTTCCGCCGGAGTAAAAAACAATCGGAACGGCTCGCCTGTTGACCCAACGCGTGCCGCCAGCGCATCGCGGACCAGCTGTTCGCCGAGCGGAAGCGCTTCACGTGGTTGGCCATAGTCAAACGTCACGCCGCTTCCCACAGGATGCGATGCGATGAACGCTACCGTGGAGCGAAATGCGTTTAGAGTTAGATACGGAACGACACCGAGCCATGCAAAAAATGCCGGCGCGTGCGCGTCGAATCCGGCGGCCTCCAGCTGCGCGGACAGCTCCTGCACTTCAAAATTCACCGGCGCATAGCTAAGTCTGGCGGGAATCGCGACGCCGCTAGTTTCCAGAAGTTCGCGCTTCCATTGTTGCGTGGCAGGGTGGTCTACCTCAAAGACGCGAAGCCGCGGATGCGGATTGCGATACGCAAAAGTGTCCAGTCCGGCGCCGAGCAGCACATATTGACGAACGCCTGCAGCGACGGCCTCGTTCAGATGGTCTTCGGCATAGCGGCTACGCGCCACCAAAAACGCTCTCAGCGACCTGGAAAATGCCTCATCGCGCTCCTCGGCCGTCACCAGTAACCTCTCGGCGTACGTCGCGCCCAGGATTGGA
Source organism: uncultured Acidobacteriota bacterium (assembly GCA_963838265.1). Lineage (GTDB taxonomy): Bacteria > Acidobacteriota > Terriglobia > Acidiferrales > UBA7541 > Acidiferrum. The sequence continues at coordinate 119,511 of CAWIQN010000006.1, read as the reverse complement.
ACAGCGATGGGATCGCTTAAGACCACGGGCGAATCGTGCAACTGATGCACGGCGCGCCGCAAAGCCACCCCGAGGGCGGTTCTAGATGCTTTCGATTGCTCCACGATTCCCTCCATTTCTTCGTTTAGCGAAATTGCAACCGTCGCGTCATTCTCATCACGTTATGTCTCAGAGACTCACAGCGGCTGGGTCGGATCAGCCCGCAAACTCTTTGCGTCAATCAACGACGCACGGCATCAACACTTCATGCGTCATGAGAACTTCCATGAGGCCCGTGAGAGAATATAAACAATGAAACTACAATTGCCGGCCGGTCCTTTCAAGGCGTACTTATTCGATTGCGACGGCACCATCGTTGACTCCATGCCGTTGCACTACGTTGCCTGGAGCAAGGCCCTCGCGGAACAACAATGCGAATTCAGCGAAGATCTTTTTTACGCCTGGGGCGGCGTATCGGTAGCCGAGGTCATACAACGTCTCAACAAACAACAGGGATTGAGCATGTCCGTGGAAGAAGTATCCAACCGCAAAGAAAGCTTCTACCTCGAAAATCTTCCGCAACTAAAAGCCATTCCCGAAGTTCTGGAAGTAATTGAGGAGAACGACAGGCGAATTCCCTTCGCGGTGGTGTCGGGCAGCACGCGTGAATCGGTAACCGCGTCGCTCGCCACTCTAAACCTGCTGGATCGTTTCGATACGCTGGTCTGCGCCGGCGAATACCAAAAAGGGAAGCCCGATCCGGAAGCGTTCCTCCTCGCCGCCGCCAAATTAGGCGTGGCTCCAGAATCCTGCCTGGTCTTCGAAGACGCTGACATGGGTATTCAAGCCGCCACCGCCGCCGGCATGGCCTCGGTAAAAATTGCTCAGACACGCCAGAGGGCTCGCGAATCAGCGCGATAAAGAGGCGGAAATTAGATTGGCGAATTCCTACTTTGGCCTTGGTTCTGCTATATTTTTAACGTTATGACGAACGATAAAGCCAATTTCGCAACGGTCGAAGAAGCGGTCGAAGAAATTCGCCAGGGACGCATGATCGTCCTGGTGGATGATGAGGACCGCGAAAACGAGGGCGACCTTACCATGGCCGCCGAGAAAATCACGCCGGAAGCCATCAACTTCATGGCTAAGTACGGCCGCGGCCTCATCTGCCTGACTCTCACCGAGCAGCGCTGCGACGAGTTGCACCTGCCACTTATGTCGCCGATCAATACTTCCGTGCACGGAACGGCATTTTGCGAGGCCATCGACGCGCGCGTGGGCGTCACCACCGGCATCAGCGCCAGCGACCGCGCCATCACCATCCTCACCGCCATCGACCCCAAGACCAGGCCGCAGGATCTCGCGCGCCCCGGTCACATGTTTCCATTGCGCGCGCGCAATGGTGGCGTGCTGGTGCGTGCCGGACAAACTGAAGCTAGTGTGGACCTTTCTCGCATCGCCGGGCTCGGCGCTGCCGGAGTGATCTGCGAAATTATGAACGAAGACGGCACCATGTCTCGCGTGCCGCAACTGCTCGACTTCTGCCGCGAACACAATTTAAAAATGCTCACGGTGGCCGACCTGATCCGCTACCGCATGCAACACGAGCGTTACGTTCGCCGCGTGGCGGAAGCCAAGCTGCCCACGCGGCACGGCAATTTTAAGATGATTGCGTATTCGAGTGATGTGGATCACGACCAGCACGTCGCGCTAGTCCGCGGCGATTTGGCGGGTGATACGCCAGCGTTGGTGCGCGTACATTCGCACTGCCTGACCGGAGATGTCTTCGGTTCCACCGCGTGCGATTGCAGCGAACTGGTGGCACGCTCCCTGGCCGCGATTGCCAAGGAAGACCGTGGCGTATTCCTCTATCTCCATCACACCGGCCGGGGATTCAGTGTCGACGCGGCCGAGGAGCCTGGTGTGCTCCCGCAAATTCATTTTCACCAACGCGGCCAGTTGGACCGCGAACCCGCGCGCTTGCGCATGGTGCAGCACGAAAGCGGCATCGGCGCACAAATTCTCATCGACCTGGGGCTAAAAGATATTCGCATCCTTACCAACCATCCCAAGAAAGTCGTAGCCCTCGAGGGCTACGGGATCCGCATCGCCGACCAAGTGCCACTGCGCGTCGACGAGCCTAAGCCAACGCACCAGCGCCTGTAGCCACGATCCGCTACGGCTCTTCTGGCTCCTCGTCTTTTGTCACCGGCTTGGCCACCGGCGGTGGCTTTTTTGTCGCTGCGGGCACATTTGCAGTTTGTTTTGGTGTCGCCGCTGGCTTCGCAACCGGAGCTTTCCCGATCACCAGATACTTGCGCATCTTCTCAAGCCGTTTCGGGCCAATACCTCGCACCGCCAGCAAATCATTCACGCTCTTGAACGCTCCGTATGATTTGCGCATCTGCAGAATTTTGTCCGCCGTGGAAGGGCCAATCCCCGGCAGCTGCTGCAACTGCTCCGACGTCGCTGTATTCAGATTGATCGGTGACGCTGGCGGCTTTTTCTTGGCGAAGGATGGCAAAACGAACAGACAAGCAACGAGGGATATAGACAACGCAACTGATCGCCAACGCATGACGAATAGATAATGCCTGCGTTACATAAATAAAGCAATAACACGAACGCTCTTAATTAGCCCATACCGCTATTTCGTCAGCGTTCCCTGCGCGTTGTAGACTTCCGTCTCACCGAACAGGTGCGCTTGCTCCTCGATTTGGCGGCGGTCGCCCACCACAATGATTTGCATGTTCGCGGAATCCAGATATTTTCGCGCCGTGGCCAGTAGATCCTCCGGCGTCATGGCGCGTACCTTGTCGCGATAGGTTTCCAGATAATCGTCCGGCAATTCGTTTATGGCCACCGTCGCGAGTTGCGAAAGCAATCCGCTCTGCGTGGCCAACCCCATGGAGAACATGCCACTGAGGTAATTTTGCGCGTCCGCGAATTCGCTGGCAGGGACCGGTAGCGCCCGCAATTTGTCCAGCTCGTAGAATATCTCCGTCAACGAAGCAGCCACCACATCGTTGCGCACCGCCGCGGAGATCGAAAAATAGCCGCCCTGCCGCATAGGATGCACGCCGCTCCTCGGGCTGTAGGTGTAGCCCTTGTCCTCGCGAATATTCATCACCAGCCGCGAATTAAACGCCCCGCCATACAAGCTATTGGTCAAGCCCAGCTTCACCCAATCCGGATGCTTGCGTGTAATGGCGTGGCAGCCCACAAGGATTTGCGCTTGTACCGCTTCGGGCACATCGACGAGATACACGCGCCGTCCGCGCGGATTCGCCGCGGTCGCGGGCTCCGGAACCTGCGGCTTCTTGCCGGTCCACGCGCCAAACACCTTTTCAATGCTCTTGACCATCGCGGCTGGATCGAAATCGCCGACCATCACCAGTAACGCATTTTCCGGCGTATAAAGATCGCGATACGTTTGCAACAAATCGTCGCGTTGATACGCTGCGACCTGCGATTCACTTGCGGAAACCGTTCCGTACGGGTGTGCACCAAACAAAACTTTGCGCAAGCGTTCACTGGCCAAAAATCCCGGCGAGGTGCGTTCCATTTTTACTTCTTCAAGCTTTTGCCGGCGCTCGCGCTCGAATTCCGCCTCCGGAAATGACGCGTCGCGAGCCAGTTCGTTCACCGCGTCGAGCAGCTGTTCGGAAAAATCAGACAACCCCGCAAACGCAATCCCACTACTATCCGCGCCCGCGCTCGACGAAAGATCCGCGCCGATGCGGCGCAAGTCCTCTTCGATTTGGCGGCTGGCACGAGTTTTCGTTCCGGTGCGCACCACCGACGCAGTCATTTCCGCAAGTCCTGGCGCGCGGTGCATGGCCGCAGCATTACCGGAGCGGAATACCAATTCCCCGTGAAACTTGGGAATGGAATGCGCTTCGGCGAGGACAATTTCCAGTCCGTTAGCGAGTTTCGCGCGCGTACGCCTGGGCCAGGTCACCGGGCGCTCCGCAGCCAACGCTGGAACACCCACCGCGAGTTCCGTGGTGAAAAAGGCCATTACGCGGCCTCCTTCGCGCCGCTGGTTATGGGCGTACGGAAAACGATGGCACGTTGCGAATCACGCAGATATTTTTTGGCGGCCGCCTGCACGTCTTCGCGCGTCACAGCGAGGAATCCATCCAAAATGGTATTCACCAGTTGCGGCTCCTGATCGAACAACGTGAAACACGCCAGCAAATGCATCAATCCGTACTTCGGCATGGATCCGCCACGTCCGCTTTCCAGCGTAGCGTAATAGTCGGAGCGCCATTTCACTTTGAGCTGCTGCAATTCGTCGTCGCTGATGCCCCGCTGCTGCACTTCGCGGATCACCGCATCAAACGCCGCCACGGTAGCGTCGGCGGAAATCTCCGGCTTGTGTATGATGCGCGTGGTCAGCTGCGTCGGCCCGTTATAGCCGAATAGATCGTCGATGCCGCCGTCGGCTTCCACCGCCACCTGTTTTTCCAGCACTAGGTCACGATAAACTCTGCCAGCTCGGCCTCCGTGCAATGCCTGATCGAGCAGCGCCATGGCGTACCAATCTTTAGTGCGCCGTTCGGGCATTACGTAACCGATGGCTATCGCCGGAAGCGTGCCGAATTTTTCTTCCACATGACCGCGGCGCTCTTCTTTTTGCTCCGGCTCGCTGGGATCAGCGAAAGGCGGCGGCGGACCCGCGGGAATGTCTGCAAAATACTTTTTCGCCAACGCAATTCCCTCTTCTGCCTGCACATCTCCCAGAATCAGCAGCACGGCGTTGTTCGGTAGATAATAAGTCTTAAAGAATTCCTGCACGTCCGCGAGATTCGCCGCGTCCAGATCCGCGAAATCACCATAGAAATTGTGCGCGTTCGCCCAGTTGCGAAACGCTACCGGCGGCATATCCAGCCACGGGAAACCGCCGTAGGGCTGGTTCATCACGTTGACGCGCACTTCCTCCTTCACCACATCGCGTTGATTCTTCAGATTTTCGTCGTCCACCTTCAGCGCGCGCATGCGGTCGGCCTCGAGCCACAAAACACGTTCCAGCGCGTTCGAGGGCACTGCTTCGTAATAATTGGTCACGTCGTAACTCGTCGAACCATTCAAAAGTCCGCCGCTCGAATTGATCAGCTTGATGTGTTGCATCTTTGGCGCGTTCGCCGAACCTTGAAACATCATGTGCTCGAAAAGATGCGCGAACCCGCTGCGGCCCTGCGGTTCCAGACGAAATCCAATTTTGTAATAGATTCCCACGGTGACCACCGGTGCAATCGCATCCGGTGCGACCACCACCCGCAGTCCGTTCGCCAGTGTCGTGCTGGCGATCGCTACCTTCAACTGTTTCATGTCTGCTTCACTCACGCTCAACCCTCCGCGATTTTCTCGTTTGTTGTTCGGTTGCAGAAATCTTATCCAGCCGCGCCAAAGTGGACTTGGCGTCATTCGCCAGCACGCGCGCGCCCAAGCGATTCAACGCCTCGTACGCCTCCATATATTCCGCGGGCAATTCGCTCATAGCTTCTGCGTGCGCCATAATCACGCGATAATCTCCGCGCGCCAGCGGACCCGTCCATGCCGCTCGCGAACCCAGGCGCTCGAAGTTTTCCAGGACCTGCCGCGTAAGCCCAAGCAAAGAACGCACCGCTTCATGCCGCTTCATTCCCGCGGACATCAGCATGCGCGTGGCCGCTTCTTCCACGGCCAGAACATGACCCGCTGCCAGCGCCGCAGCCGCGTGATACAAACGTTTTTTGCTCGCACTAATTTTCACCGGGCGTCCGCCAAGGTCTCGCACCATGGCGCGAGCCGCGCGCACCGCCTCCGCGTCGCCTTCCAGCGCGAAAAATTTCCCCTCGAGCGACGGAACGCCCACGCCGCTGAAAGTTTGCAACGGATGCATGGAACCCACCGCCGCGCCATGTTCGCGAAGCGCTGCTAATACGCCAGCATCCCGCGCGCCGCTGGTGTGCAGAAAAACTGCGCCGCGCAGTTCTTCGCTTCCGCTCTGCTGAACCATTTCAACCAGCTGGCGCACCACGAGAGCAATCTCGTCGTCCGGAGTCGCCAGCAGAACCACCCGCGCGACCAAAACTTCGCGAGACATTCCTGCGCACGCTTTGCCGCCACCAATAGCTCGCACCGCGCGCCGAGCAGTGCTTTCACTTCGCGCAACCACCGCTCCGATGCGCCACCCTTGCTCGCGCAAACGCCGGCCCAGTGCTCGACCCACACGTCCAGCGCCAACGATGGCCAGGCTGTTCACCATCACATGCTAGGATAACCTGAGACTCACTCGCACACCAATCGCCATGCAACTAGCCCTTTATTTTACCGAACTGTCGTTCTTCGGTTTCGTCGCCGTTTTCTGGGTTCTCTATGGATTGCGTGTGGTGTATGGCGCGCTGCAGTTGCCGTGGGTCAAAGATTTTCCCTGCGCGAGCGACCCGGAGTGTCCGCCCATTTCCCTGCTCTTTGCCGCGCGCGACGAGGAAGAAAAACTGCCAGCGGCCTTGGCCAGCCTCGCCACGATCGATTATCCCAATCTCGAGATTATTGCCGTAGATGATCGCTCGACAGATGCCACCGCCGACATTCTGGACGACTTCGCCGCCGCGCATCCCCGTTTTCGCGTAGTCCATGTGGCCGCGCTTCCCGCAGGATGGCTCGGCAAGCCACACGCCTTGCAGCAAGCGTATGAGGCGTCGCGCGGCGAATGGCTGCTCTTTACCGATGCGGACGTGTGGTTCAAAAGTGATGTCGTGCGCCGCTCGGTGACCATCGCGCGAGAAAAGAACCTGGATCACCTGACGCTTTTTTGCGACATGCAGATGGTCGGGTTTTGGGAAAAAGTTCTAATCACTTTTTTCGGTTTGTGGTTTCACATGGCCACCGATCCCCATGGCGTAAGCAACCCGCGTTCGGCCGCCTACGTCGGTGTGGGCGCGTTTCAAATGCTGAAACGCTCGGCCTACGAGGCCGCCGGAACGCACCGGCGCTTGGCGATGGAGGTTGTCGACGACATGAAGCTGGGCAAGATTGTGAAGATGGCAGGATTTCGCTCCGGCGTAGCCGTGGCGCGGGATTTCCTGGCAGTACGCTGGCATGCGGGCGCGGGAAACCTGATTCGCGGCGTCACCAAGAATTTCTTCGCAGGGGCGTCCTTCAGTTTGTGGCTGGTGGCGCTTTCAATCGCCGGGACTTTGCTGCTGAACGTCGCGCCGTTCGCAGCCTTGCCGTTCTTGCATGGATGGGCGCTGGTTCTAGCCTTAATCTCAGTCGCGATTATGCTAGCGTTTCACGCCGGCGTGGACGTGGTAATGCGGGTTTCGCCGCTCTATGCATTAACATTTCCGCTGGGCGCGCTGATTCTTGCTTATATGCTGTTGCGCTCAACCTTGGTAACGCTGCGCCAGGGCGGCATCATCTGGCGCGACACTTTCTATCCCCTCGACGAATTGAAACGCGGCGCCGTTTGAGTGATTGGAGTTCGAACGCACCCGCGCGAAACACTTTACCTAGTCGTGGCGGCCGGCGTCTCTGGTTCCGACACGAATAAGCCCGCCACATCGCGTTGTTTCAACCCGCGAATTTTATCGCGCAGCAACGCAGCCTTTTCAAACTCGAATTTCTTGGCAGCTTCGCGCATCTGCGTCTCCAGCTGCTTGAGCATCTCCGCCATCTGTTCTTCATTCTTGATCCCCGCGGTGGCGCGATCCAAATCGTCTTCACCTAACGGAATCATCACATAGTCAGCTTCCACGATCTTGGCCAGTTCCATGTCCACGCCCTTCATGATGGACATGGGCGTAATGTTGTTTTCCCTGTTGTACGCCAGCTGCTTATCACGGCGGCGATTGGTTTCGCCCATGGCCGCCGCCATCGATCCGGTGATGCGGTCGGCGTAGAGAATCGCGCGGCCCTCCACGTGTCTTGCGCACCGTCCGATAGTTTGGATCAGCGATGTGTTGCTGCGCAGAAATCCTTCCTTGTCGGCGTCGAGAATCGCCACCAGCGAAACCTCCGGCAAATCCAGCCCCTCGCGCAACAGGTTGATCCCGATCAGCACGTCGTATTCGCCGCGTCGCAAATCGCGCAAAATCTTTATGCGATCCAGCGTTTCCACTTCCGAGTGCAAGTATCGGCACTTCACGCCAATCTCCGCAAAATACTCCGCTAGATCTTCGGACATGCGTTTGGTCAGCGTAGTCACCAGCACGCGTTCGTTCTTCGCCGCGCGGATGCGAATCTCTTCCAACAAATCGTCGACCTGCCCTTTCACCGGGCGAATCTCTACTTGCGGATCGACCAATCCCGTCGGCCGAATTACCTGTTCGACCACCACGCCTCCCGATTTCGTCAACTCGTAAGCCGCAGGCGTGGCCGATACGTAAATGGCCTGATTGACGCGATGCTCCCACTCCTCGAACGTCAGCGGCCGGTTATCTAAAGCGGACGGCATGCGGAATCCGTAGTCCACCAGCGTCTGTTTGCGCGAGCGATCGCCTTTGTACATGGCGCCCACCTGGCCCACGGTCTGGTGCGATTCATCCACAAACAGCATGAAATCCTGCGGCAAATAATCAAACAGTGTCGGCGGCGCCTCGCCGGGAAGCCGCCCGCTCAAGTGCCGCGAATAATTCTCAATACCATGGCAGTAGCCCACCGTCCGCATCATTTCGATATCGAACATGGTGCGCTGCGTAACGCGCTGCGCCTCCACGAATTTTCCCTGCTTCTCCAGCTCTTTTTTCCACCACCACAATTCTTCCTGAATCGTGACGATGGCTCGCTCCCGCTTCTCCTGCGGCATCACGTAGTGCGTCTTGGGATACACGCGCAGCGAACTCAAATCTTCTTTGCCCGCGCGCACTTCGCCGGTCAGCGGATCGATCTGCCGAATCACATCGATCTGGTCGCCCCACATTTCCAGCCGATAGCCCTGGTCTTCATAAGTCGGATAAATCTCAATCATGTCGCCGCGCACGCGAAACGTACCGCGGCGCAGTTCTTCGGAGCGTTCGAACTGCACATCCACCAGTTTGTGCAGCAGCGCTTCCCGCGAAGTCTTCTGCCCCTTTTCGATAGGCACCACCATCGCGTAATACGCCTCGGGCGAGCCAAGACCGTAAATACAGGACACTGAAGCCACAATCACTACGTCGTGGCGCTCGAACAGTGAACGCGTGGCGCTGATGCGCAGCTTATCCAACTCATCATTGATCGTCGCTTCTTTTTCGATATAAATGTCCGCGGCGGGAACGTAAGCCTCGGGCTGGTAAAAATCGTAGTAGCTGACGAAATATTCCACGGCGTTCTCGGGAAAGAAAGACTTGAACTCGTGATACAGCTGCGCCGCCAACGTTTTGTTGTGCGCCATTACTAGCGCCGGGCGGTTAGATTGCTCAATCACCTTAGCCATCGCAAATGTTTTGCCCGAGCCGGTAACACCAAGCAACACCTGATGCTTGTCCCCCGCGTCGAGACCACGCATCAATTGCTCGATGGCGGCCGGCTGGTCGCCGCGCGGTTGGTAATTGCTGTGAAGTTTGAAATCCATGCGGAAAATCCTCTAGCAGGCGACTTTCCCGTCGCACCTGCCGCACCGCGCGGAAACTTGAGTGGCCGCGCTACAGGAGCCCAGCCGCTTTTTTCACACGCTACGCGAAACCCTCATTATACTCCCGCGCGGCAAATGGCGCTCGCGCAAAACGCGCTTAGCGATTCCTCGCGAATTTTCGATATCCGCGGCGCTGGTCCCCGCCGCGCTCAGTGTACGAGGACAACTTCAGCGTGACTGGTGGCTTCCACATTCAGATGGGTCCGGTTCGAGTCGTCAGCTTTCGCAACGAGCACGTCTAGCGTCTGCGCCGAATCTTCGTTGGCACGCTCCAGGAATCCAGTCTTTAGCGAAATAAAGGTGAGCACATCGGTTCTCCCTTTCGCCGCTCCACTGGTCTTCAGTTGATGAAGTTTGTAGTCCTCAGGGGTAGTGTCGTCATGCGAGCCCTGCTGCTTCATCGTTGACGTCGTGACTACCACGGCGCACTGTCCTGCGCTATTGGCCACCGCGCTACGCCCATCGCTATCGCCATCACCAGTTGCTGGACACGCTTCGTCTCGCACGTATTCGAGCTGCTTTTCCCACTCCAACCGCGCCAGCACGGCCCCGACTACCGGTTCTTCCTTTTTCCATTTCTCTTTCAGCTTCACACCCTTGGCGGGAAACGTCCACCCCAGCGCGAATTGCGTGATCCACTGGCGCCAGATCGCTTGCTCGTCCGCGGACAGCACGTCAAAGCCGTGCAAACCGTCCGCGCGTCCATCTGCCAGCAAAGTAAACACCACCACTCCTTCGTCCGCCGATCGCGAACTGCCGTCCGTCGACAGCAGCTGCGTCCGCATCACCACCTGCATATTGCTGCCAGCGCCCTGAACTTTCTCAACCTCGACGGCCACGTAGCGCTCCGTATCACTATCGCGCGCTTCAGGTACCAGCGGCGTGGCGATGCGGTTCTCTGAACGCGTCACCTTTTGCGTTTTATATCGCACGCGATAGACAAACTTCTGCCCCCCCTGCAGTGCCGGCACGGATAGCAAACGATCCGAGTTCCCCGCCACCATCGGCAATGCCGCGCCGACGGCTGCGATACTGGTCAGCGCGACCACGAAAAATCGCACGTGCCGGCCAAGCCGGACATTCATCGTCCCATTGAAGAAACCGCCGAAGAAATTATCGAAGGAATTGTTCACGTTAAAATTTGTGCTCAAGGAGCAGTAATACCGCCGGCACTGCGCGCAGGCACGGCGTCCACGGTCACCAGCGGAGCCTCCAGCGGCCCGCTCACCCGCAATGTTCGCCCCAACATCGCCACATGGCTGGCGCGCCTCTCGCCATTCACGCTTTCAATCATCAATTCCGCGTCGCGCGCAAAATCCACCGTACCATTCACCAGAATCGTTTCTTTTCCGCCATCCAGCCGCAGGTTGTCCAGTAACAATTTCTGGTGGTGCAAGGAAAATGTTCCGGAGCCGTCAGCCCAGCGAGAAACTCCCGCGTGTGCCGCGCCATCGGAAACGCTGGCGCCCACGTCCCACCCGCGAAACTCCACATTGCGCAGCGATATACTTCCCTGCCCACTCAGATTCTTCAATACTTCCACGCGGCCAACGCCTTCCGTCGTTAGATGCACCTTCCCGCTGGCGAGTCCGCTCCAGTGCTCCGCAACATTCGGTGTCACCGGCAGCTCCGCCAGATTGGCAGTCTCGAGCTGAGCCGTCAGGTCATATTCCGGACGCGGGAAAAATTTCGCGCTGAGAGATCCGCGGGCTTTTCCGCCCGCCCACTGCGCGGCTATGTCGCTCGCTTCCAGCTGCAATCCATGCAAACGCCCGGTAACATGCACTTTTTCAAATTGCAGGTTTTCCACCGTCAGCGCATCAAGACTAAGTTCGCCCTCGGCATCCACCCGCCGCAGCAACTCGCTCGCGGATATTCCTCCCGTAACGGTCAAGCTTGCGTTCGTTGCACCTTGCGAATCGCCATTTGACGTATCACCGGACGACCCGCCGAGCGAATTCAGCAAGCTTTGCAGCCAGCCTGGACGCGCGCGCGGTCCCACCCACCGATCAATGTCCGCGGCATTCAACTGCCCGCCGTGCAAGCTGAAGTTCCAGCGCGGCTGTGCGCCTCCGGCTGCGTCGCGATTTTCGCGGATCGTGCCAGACCACGTGGTCCCGAATCCCTCCACCGCTCCCAGCAGCACGTTATGTTTTCCGTGATCAAACACGATTGCGGCGTTGCCCACCTGCAACTGTTGATTCAGTCCCGCAACCGCCAGGTGCGCTTTCGATACCACAAATTTTCCGCTCCAGCGTTCGCCGCGCTTCCGGTACCAATCCCATTGCATCGAACCCAGCGCGCGGCCGTCCAAATCCCACCCGTGATTGATGGGCCGCCCAATAGCCGCCGCCCCGCGCAACACCGTGGCAATTTGATCCACTTGCGTTTCAATCTCCAGCCCGCCTTCGTGCGAGGCAAAGTCCTGGCTGGCCATCAAATCGCCGGCGTTGTGCAGCGGCACCGCTGCGCGGCGTTTGCCAACTGACGCCACCGCATCACGTTCGCCGCCGAGTTGCAACCGCACCGGCTCCATCACGAATTTTTCGCGTTCCCGGCCGCCTCGCACCGCGCCAATCCACACGCGCTCTGCGACGCCAGGAATTTTCGCCGCCCCGCCGTTGCTTGAAAACGCCAAATTTTCAATCCGTGGCGGCCAACCCGCCACGGTCGTCGATCCGGTGAAATACTGCTCGACGCTCAATCCTTCGTCCACTCCAGGTTCAAACGCGCGCCACCACGCCAGTAAGTCCCTCAACTGCACTCCCGCGGAATCCACCTGCACCTCCGGGACCCCGCCCGAAAAATGCACCGCACCGCGGAGATTCGAAGAAGGCCCCTCGATCACCATTTCCGTCGCGTCAAAGCTGCGCGACGCAACGTTGCCGCGCCCGCCAATCTTGATGCTGACGCGCGGATTATCCGCGCGCTCGGTCAAATCCCAACGATGAATACTCGTCGCGCGCGCCTGCACGGAGTACGTCCAGTCAGAAGCCGCGGCACTAGCTAGCGCCACGTTCTTCGGTGAAGGGTTTGCCAAATCTGCCACGCTTCCGATACCCTCCCCTTGCCCGCCACTCTGCGCCACCGCATCCAGCGCAAACGATCCCCGCACCCCGTAATCCTGCCCACGCAACAAACGCAGCAAATCCGCTAGCGACGCCTGCGTCCAATGCACCGCAAACTGCGCCGGCTGCAATCGCGCCGAAGTCCCCGCCACATCGCCCCGAACATACAAAATCCCCGTCGATTGCAGCGCCACCCCGCTGCGCCACGGTTGCGCTTCAAGCTGTAACCTCCAGCGTCCCGCAGAAATCTGTTCCACACTGCCGGTCACACCGATAAATGCGAAGGGTTTTTTATCCTGCCCCAGTTTGAAATTCACGCGCCCGTCGTCAAACTCAATTTTTTGCAAGCGGTTCACCGCGTTGGCAGCGATCGGCGGCCCATAAATTCGCACCCCTCCGGAATTGCTGCTTTTTGCCGGCGGCAGCCAATCTTCCAGATTCCACCGCCCCTGCCCGCCCCGCACCAAGATCAAACTCGGCCGTGTCAGCGACAGCGTCCCAAATTCAAAATGTCCCCGCAGCAGATCCATCCACCGCAAGCCAGCGCTTAATTTCTCAGCCCGCAAAAAATATTCGTTGCCAAACGCCGGATCTTCTCCAACCGTCACACCGTCGGCATCCAGCCGCAAACTTGGAAAAACCCGCGCATCGAACTCCCGGACTTCCACCTGCCGCCCAAACGCCCTCTCCAAGTGCGCAATCAAGTATTCGTGTACGCGCCCGGTTCGCACCGACACGCCAACGCCAGCCTGCGCCACCACCACGAGCGCCAGCAGCGCCATCACCGCCTTCATCCATTTGCGTCGATTCGCCATCGCCTTCGCGCCCAAGTCTTCCCGAGACTCGTCAACAAATGCATAGGGCGAGCCGCAGCTCGCCCGAAAAATTTCCTCGCTCACTCGCGCATGGCCATGAAACTCTAAGCCCCGCCGCAGACCTTCACACGCCGCGCAGTCGCCACCTCAATGCACCGTATGGAACATGCGACTCCACCTCGTCCGCGCCGGCATATGCGCAATGTTGTCGAACACGCTCGTCAGCCGGCTCCAGAACGTAGTCTCTTTCGCATAGTCCGCGCTCGTCGCGTCCACTGACCAGTAAATCAAAAACGGCCTCCCCATGATCGCCCCGCGATCCACAAAGCCCCAATAACGGCTGTCCGAGCTGCGGTCGCGGTTATCGCCCATTGCAAAATATTTTCCCGGCGGCACCACAATCTCATCTCCCACAATATATTTTGGCAGCTCTTCCACCCATTCCGGCATCATTTGCGACGAAATCATCAGCTTCGCGGGAGGCGGAAAATAAGAATTTAGCGGATCGCTCGCCGCCGCGGGATCGTGCTGCACGTAAGGCTCGTTAAGCAGTTTGCCGTTGATGTACATCTCCTGATCCACCAGCTTCAGCCGGTCTCCGGGCAACCCAATGACCCGCTTCACAAAATGTTGGTGGTCCGCGTAAGGATACTTAAAAACAATAATGTCGCCGCGCTCGATCGGCCGGTACGGCAAAATCTTGTCGTACCACGCGCCCGTGCCGCCAAAAATAAATTTGTTCACCAGCAGATGGTCGCCAACTAGCAAGGTATGCTCCATCGACGGCGACGGTATTTTGAACGCCTGCACCACGAAGCTGGTGCCGAAGAGCGCCAGAATCACCGTGACCAGCAACGACTCCAGATATTCCGAAATGGTCGTCTGGTCTTCGTGGTGTGCCGCGGCATGGGATTCAGCTGCAGCGGGTTCAATTGCGTCCTGTCCAGCCGCCTGCGCTGGCGGTTCCGGCGTGGGAGGCTGCTCCGATAACACTGGCACGTCCGCCGGCACTTCCGTAAGTTCATCCGACATTCTTCTCGGGCCTCTCCCGCTCTACCACCGTATCATCCTGCGCCGGCGATTCCAGCAGCGCGATGCGCGCCAGGGCGCTGCGCGCCGCGCGTTGCTCCGCTTCCTTCTTTGTGCTGCCTGTGCCGTTGGCCAGGCATTGGCCTTCCACCCACACTTCAATCTCAAATGTTTTCTGATGATCCGGCCCAGTCTCTCGCGCCACGCGGTATTCCGCTGGTGTCTGGCGTCGCCCTTGCAGCAACTCCTGCAGCGCGGACTTACGATCCGACTCCGATATCGTGTCGCCACGCTCTAAAATGGCCTGTTCAAACAGCACGCGATGCAACACATCCCGCGCGCTGTGCAGCCCGGCATCCAAGTACACCGCCGCCACCACCGCCTCGAACGCATCCGCCAGCAATGTCTGTTTCTCGCGCCCGCCGGTCTTTTCTTCACCGCGGCCCAGCCGCAAATGCTCGCCCAAACGCAATCGCCGCGCCGCCGCCTCCAGCGTCCGCGCATTTACCAGCCGCGCGCGACTCTTCGAAAGCTGCCCTTCGCTCCAATCCGGAAAGGTGAGTACCAGATATTCGCTCGCCAGCAATTCCAGCACCGCATCGCCCAGAAATTCAAAGCGCTCATTGTCCTGATGAACTTCCAGATGGGTCTTGGTCTCGCCCGCGGGCATCGCAGCGGGCGTCGCTGCAGCTGCCGTTGCAGCGCCCGTCGCGTCGCTTGCCGCACGCCTCTCCGCGCCGCCGCGTCGCTCCGGCGTCGCCGAACTGTGCGTCAACGCCCGCACCAGCAGCTCCGGACGCAGAAACCTGTGCCCCAGTCGCTTTTCGAGCGCTGCGTCGCCGGTGAGTTGCGCTTCCTGCATAGTTTCGCCGCGCGGTCGCGTCGCGGCTCTTATTTTGGCACGCTCAGCTGCGTGTTGCCGAGCTTCTTCGCCTCTTCGGCGCCATTCTTGCACGTCTGCTGCAAGCTGCTCGTCATGCTGGCGCACTTTGTAAACGCCGCTGTCGCATCTTGAAAATGCGACGCTTTTTCATTCGCCAGCCCCAACAAATAATAATTTACTACGTCCGGCTGCGGATCGATCTTCACCGATTGGTCCAGTTCCGGAATCGCCTCGTCATATTTTCCGAGCCGTACGTACACCAGCCCCAGCCCGCTGTGCGCCATGGCCAGCGTGGCGTTTTTTGCATCCGCGAACTGTTGGTCAGTTATGTTCGGTGGCCTGGGAATGGTCGGCGTAATCTCGATCGCTCGCTTGGAATAGTCCTCCGCCTTCGCCAGCTCTTTCGCCGCGTCAGCTCCGCCACTCATGGCTCGCGGTATTGTCTGGCCAAGAAGTGCCAAGGTTTGCACATCCGTCGGCGTCAGCAGCACTTCTTTCTCACCCTCTGCTTCCATCTTCTGCAACTGGCTGGTTTGCAGGTACAACTGCGTCAGCGTGGAATAAAGGATCGGACGATATCGGCTCGTGGGGTACTTTTGCTCGAACGCCTCACCGAGCGCGATCTTTTGCGTCGCATCCGTGTTGGGCGTGTCCTGAAACTTCTTAAACGCCGCATCCTCCTCGGCATTCACCGGTGGCGCAACATCCAACGCCACGCTATTCGCCGCCTTGGCTGGTGCCTGCCCCGTCGTTGCTCCGGCCGGCTGTTGCGGCGAAGCCGGCGGAGGCGTCTGCCCCATCGCACCCTGCCCACGCGCCGCGCTCGCCAGTCCCAAAACGAGCCCCCCCATCGCCAACATAATCCCGAGCCTCGATCCACACTTCGCTGTCATCGCGATTCTCCTGTTCTCTTAAAACAATCCGCCCACAAACCAAAAATGGGCCCCTAAATCTGATGAAATCCTCATTGCCTAAGAGTGCTGTTACGGCTGCGCGGCCGGCTTCTCCACGCTTACCGCCTCCAGCCCCTTCTGCGCCGCGTCTTTCGCTCGCGCTGGCAGTCCCGGCACGTTTAGCGCCGCCTCAAACTGCGTCTTCGCCCTGTCCGCGTGTCCCTCATCATCATAAATTCTTCCCAGGTAAATGTGTGACCACGCCATCACCATCGGATCCTGCGTGGCCGCGTGCTCTCCATCCGTCAACCGCCCGAAAACTTCCTTGGCCCGCGCCGCATCGTGATCCAGCACCGCCACCATTCCCAATCCGTACCACGCCCGCGTTTGCTCCGGATATCTCGCCAGCACTCGCTGAAACGCTGCTTCCGCCGCGCGCGAATTTTTCTCCGCCAGTTTCTGTTCGCCTTCTGTCAAGTCCGCGAGCGCCGCTGGGTCATTCGGCAGCGACACCGGCTGCAACGCACGCCGCCGCGCAACTTCCTCCGTAGACAATTCCTTTCCCGTATGTGCCGGCTCGGCCGGAGCGAATGTCAGCCCCGCAATGCGTTTGGTCTCTGCCGTCACATCGATGCCGCGAATCAGGTCCGGAAAATACAAACTCATCGCCGGTTCCGATCCTTCAAATCCCGTCAGTCCCATAAATAATGGCCGCACCATCACGTAGCCATCCACGTCCGCGCGTTCCAGTGCCGCCTCACGCTCGCCCGGAGACATTTTCTTCAGTTTCAGCTCCACCGCGCGAACCATGCACTCCGCCACGTATGACGGAAAATCGTCGCGCAAATCCGCTTCCAGCCGCGGCGCTTGCGCGGCCTTGTCAAATAGCGCCCGCTTCGTCACTACCACGTGCGGATATTGCAATGGCAGCGGGTCCAGCAAGTAGTGCAAAAACGCATGCCGTACCACGTCGACGGGCACCTCTTCTTCGCCGCCGCTCAGCACCAGCGCGTAATGATCCCCATAATTCCGTACGTTGGTGATGCGCCCCACCAGCGGCTCCACCACGATCGAAAACGTCCGATAGCCATTCGGATCGATAATCTCCCGCAAATACCCCGACGTGACGAACACGATTTGCGACACCTGATCGTGCATGTGCTCGATCTCTCGCGCATACACCGGCTGCACCTGCCGCCACAATTGCCCGATTTTCTGCTCTTGATAATATGCCGATAGAATCTCGCTGAATCCCTCCAGCGTCAGCACTTCCGGAGGCAGTTCATCCCGCCGCAGAATCGGCGTGAACCGCGGCGCCGGGCCGGACACCAGTCCAAACCACAAATAGCGCGACAGCATCGCCCCCGGATCATTCAATTGGTGTTGACGGTAAAACTGTCGCAGCGCCTCTACCGCTGGCCCTTGCTGCGCCTGCAAGTGTTCCCGCATTTGCGCGCGATACGGCGACCAGTGCTCCGCGCTGACATCCGACTCGAACCCCGCCGCCAGCAGCGCGCACATCGTCGTGAACATCGCCTCACTTCCGTCCACGCTAACGCTACTCTGCGGCACCGGTGGCGCGAGCACCCGCGCCCTAGCCGCCGGCGCTGGCCTTGGAGCTCCCTGTCCCGGAGCCGCTTGTCCCGGAGCCCCCTGCGCAGGAGTACTTGTCGGCGTCTGAGTCGGCGCCGCACCTCCAGCTGGCTTCGCAGCAGGAGCCTGTCCACTCACCGCGGTCGCACACACCACCGCGCACATCACCACCGCAATCATCAAACACAAAACGTCCCGCATCACTCGTCGCCCTGTCTTATCCATTTGAAAACGCAGCATCCGCAATTAGTCCTTAACCCCGCAACCATTCTCGCAACGAACCGCCATCTTCGCAATCGCCGCTACCCCTGGGAACGCCAACGCCTCTCCATCCCGCGTCTTCCACGGGATGAATCTCCCGATTGGCGTCTTTCTCTTCCCTGGGAACGCCAATCTCCCGATTGGCGCTCTTGCGAGCCCCAGCGCAATCCCATCCCCGCGCGCCCAAATCTTCACACCGTTCCGAAGTCTCCGAGCAACTCTTGCGCCTCCCACACCCATCTGTAAACTTACCGATGCGCCCAAATCCCTCTGGGATGGCCCGCAACATGATCCCCAGCCCCCACTCACAGTCTGCCGCCCCATCTCTCGCCGCAGCCATCGTTCTATTCATCGCGATTGCGCCGGTCCTCGCCCTCGCCGCCACCCAACAATCCGCCTCCACCCCACCAACCACCAAGCGCCTCCTCTCCCAAGAAATCCAACTCACCGGCAACCAACTCTGGGTCGACACCGGCATCGACGTCCATCCCGGCGAGCACCTCGCATTCTCCGCCAGCGGAACTCTCCGCTACTCCGACGCCAAATCCGACAACTCCCCCGACGGCCTAACCCGCGGCTTCAAAGATCTTCTCCGCATCCTCCCCTTCAACGACGCCGGCCGCGGCGCGCTGATCGGCCGCATTGGCGATAAAGACTTTGCGGATTCTTTCCTGATCGGCACCAAGCGCGACCTCGTCGCACCCGCCGCCGGCCGCCTCTCCATCGGCATCAACCAAACCTCCAGCGACACCGCCGAAGGCACCTATAAAGTAGAAATCCAAATCTACGCCCCCGACGCCAACTCCGCCTTCGTCGCCGCGCGCACCGTAAACTCCATCCCTGGCATCGACAATTCTCTTTTCGCCAAAATCCCCCGCCGCATCTCCGACAAATCCGGCGCTCCCGGCGACATGGTCAACTTCCTGATCCTCGGCTCGCAATCCGCCATGGAAAAAGCCTTTAAGACCGCTGGCTGGGTGAAAGTTGACGCCGACGTCAAAGAAACGCTCCTCACCGGCATCATGGCCAGCATGTCCAAAGAATCCTATCTGACCATGCCCATGAGCCCCCTCTACCTCTTCGGACGCACCCAGGACTACGGCTGGGCCCACGCCGAACCAATCCAAGTCGTAGCCTCCCGCAATCACTTGCGTCTCTGGAAAGCCCCTTTCACCGTAAATGGCGAAACCCTCTGGGTCGGCGCCGCCACCCACGACGTCGGCTTCGAGCACGATCAGCGCAGCTCCGATCGCACCGCCATCACCCACAAAATCGATCCCGACATCGACCTCGAACGCGACTACGTGCAAAAAACCCTATCCAGCACCGGCCAAGTCTCAGACGTCACCCACTTCCTCCCCACCGACCCCCTGCAATCCGCCAAAACCGCCACCGGCGGCTCCTTCCATTCGAATGGCCAAGTCCTAATCCTCAAACTAACTCCCGCAACCGATCAATCCGCGCCAGCCCAGTCCCGGCGCTAATCCTTTTCTGCACCGTTCTTGAATGCCCGGCTGTTTCCCTGCGAACTCCCGCACCGTCAGAATTCTAATTTCAAGATTCCACAGCACTTATTAAATAGTCAAAGATTTCACTTGACTTATCCGCACAATAATCGCATACTCTCCACATAGAGAAGTGCGCCCTGGCCTCGGCAATCCTCCTGAAACAACACGCATTTCTAATGTCGCATCCGGCCCATTTTCGTATCATCGCGACCCGTTCACTAGTAACCATCTATATAATAAAATTTGCCCATAACCCATTCAGAATGAACACTTGCAGAAGGTTGTGAAAACAAAGGTACTTAAACTCCCTTTGTTTTCACAACCTTTCGTGATTTCCGAGGGGCAGGACTTACCTTCTGCCTTCCTCAGCCTTCGCCCGAAAGCGCGCCCCCTCCGCGCCGAACAGCCTGCGCATCGTCCGTATGACGGCAGCTCCGCATCGTTCAGGCCGGCGCTCGTCTCAACTAAAGCCGTATCATGCGTGTTAGACTGGGCATTCGCATACCGTAATTTCATATCGGGCATGTCATTTCACGCAGCCCATATCGTTGGAGGCACCATGCAGGCAACTCAGGAATTCGCTCACGTCTTTCTCTTCCGCTGTCCCGCGTGTGGCAGGCCCCTGGCCTCTGCCTGCGCCAGCACCCAGAGCAACCTGGAGCTGGCCGACGCCCACCTCTTCAATCCACATTGCCACTGTGGTTGGACCGGCACCATGGCCGGATTGATCAGCGTCAAGCACTACGTCGAGCCATGGGAAAGCCCCACTCTCGTAGCCAAAGAAAGCGACTCCTGCGACGGCAAACTCGAGCACCCGCTCAAGTCCTAGCCCTCCCGTCGCTTAATTTGGAGTGCGGTTTACCCTGAGCGCCTTGCGCGAAGGGCGTAACGCCACTTTCGCGCAGTAAGCGATGAAGCCATCGTAACGCCGAAGCCCTTGTAGCAGCTTTTGTAGCGACGCCCGCTTGCCCTGAGCCTCGAAGGGTCAGGGCGTCACCGGTTTCTACCGCAAACCGCCTCTTAAATCCGTCGCCGCGGAACTCACGAATCTTCCGCAAACTCCCCCTCCGGCTCCGGCAACTTATCTCCATCGCGCGCTACCCACACATAAAGCGCCGGCAACAGAAAAATGCTCAAGAACAGCGCACCAGCCAGGCCACCCACAATCACAATGGCAAACGGCCGCTGCGAATCCGAACCAATCCCGCGAGACAATGCCGCGGGCAACAAGCCCAGCATCGCCACCAGCATGGTCATCATGATCGGCCGCAGCCGCAATACCGCACCCTCCACGGCCGCATCCTCAATCGAGTGCCCGCGCACCCGCAATTGATTGATGTACTCCACCATGATCACGCCGGTTTCCACCGATACGCCAAACAGCGCCAGAAATCCGACACCCGAAGACACACTAAAATGCGTCCCGGTCGCCAGCAACGCCAGCAATCCGCCAATCGGCGCCATCGCCACGTTCGCCAAAATCAGCATGGACCATTTCGCCGAGCCAAACATCGAGTACAAAATTACGTAAATCACCAGAATCGTGATCGGCAAAACAATCAGTAGCCGCCGCTGCGACCGTTTCTGACTCTCATACTCACCGGCCCAATTCAGGTGATAGCCGACCGGCAGCTTCACTTGCTTCTCCACCGCGCGAATTGCCTCTTCCACCGCCCCGCCCAGATCGCGGCCGCGCACGCTGTATTTGATCGCCACGTACCGCGAATTAGCCTCGCGATAGACCTCCGAAGCGCCGTCGCTCACTTCAATCTTCGCCAGTTGCGAGAGCGCTACGCGTTCACCCGTCGGCGACACTATGCGAATGTTCTCAATAGCTTCGCGGCTGGCGCGATATGGCTGCTGATAGCGCACCACCAGATCGTAGCGCTGTTCGCCCTGCAACACTTGTGTCACCGCTTTGCCGCCCACGGAGGTTTCCACGGCATCCTGCAGATCCACCACGTTAATGCCATGCCGCGCCGCCGCTTGCCGATCCATCACAATATTCAAGTTGGGCTGTCCCAGCACGCGAAACAATCCCAAATCCTCCACGCCCGGGATTTTCCGCAGCACGTTAACAATTTCATCGCCCTTGGCTTCCAGCGTTTTCAAATCGTCGCCGTACAATTTCACCGCCAGCTCGCCTTTGACGCCGCTGACCGCCTCCTCCATGTTGTCGGAAATGGGCTGCGAAAAATTCCACAGCACCCCGGGAATCTTCGAGAGCTCGCGGTCCATGGCCGCCACGAGTTCATCCTTATCCTTGCCAAACACCGGACGCCACTCTTTCTTCGGCTTCAAATCCACGAAATATTCCGTGTTGAAGAATCCCGTGGTGTCCGTCCCATCATCCGGACGCCCTACTTGCGAAACTACTTTGGTCACTTCCGGAAAGCCCGCCAGAATCACCCGCGCCTGATTCATCACTCGCGTGCCTTCCGTCGGACCGGTGCTCGGTGCCAGCGTGCCGCGCGCCCAGATTGCGCCTTCATCCAAATGCGGCAGAAACTCCGAACCGATTACACCGCTGGCCATCAAGAAAATCGCCGCCGCCAGTACCAGGCCGCCGATGCCCACAGTAATACCGCGCCGCCGTATCGCCAGCCGTACCAGCACGGTGTACCGCTCGCGCAAAAACTCCATCACCGGATTGCGCCACTCTTTTACGCCCTTGCCGAATTGCCACACGGCCAGCGCCGGAGCGATGCCAATGGAAAACACCAGCGCACCCAGCAACGCAAAAGAAACCGTCCACGCCATGGGCTTGAACAAGCGCCCTTCCACGCTCTGCAGCGTGAAAATCGGCAGATACGCCGTAATGATAATGGCCCGCGCAAAAAACACCGGTCGCAACACCTCGAAAACCGCGTCGCGAATCCGTTCAATCGGCGTCTTGATGGACTTCGCGTTCATGCTGAAGTGCCGCATGATGTTTTCGATGATCACCACGCTGCCGTCCACCACCATGCCGAAGTCCAGCGCGCCCAGCGAAAGCAGGTTGGCGGGAATCTTGTTCAAGTCCAGGCAAATGGCCGCGAACAGCAGCGAAAACGGAATGGTCAGCGCCACAATCAGCGCGCCGCGAATGTTTCCCAGAAACAAAAACAAAATCAGCGAGACCAGCAAAATGCCGTCGCGCAGATTGCTTAGCACCGTGTCGGTGGTAAGGTGCAGCAAATCGCTGCGATCCAGGAACGGCACGATGGTTACGCCGGGCGGCAGAATGTGCTCGTTCAGCTCTTTCACTTTGTCGTGAATGGCCACCAGTGTTTCGTCCGCGTTCGCGCCTTTGTGCAGCAGCACGATGCCTTCCACCACGTCCGGATCATCGATGATCTTTCCGTCGTCGCGCCGGTACGACTTGCCAATCTGTCCGAGGCGGATCTTCGCGCCCTGCGTCACCGTGGCAACATCCTGCACCCGCACCGGCGTACCGTTTTGCACTTTGATCAGCGTCGCGCCAATATCCTGCACGTCCGTAAACAGGCCGACGGCGCGCACGTTAATCTGCTGCAGTCCCGATTCCACAAAGCTTCCGCCGGCGTTCACGTTGTTGTTCGCCAGCGCCGTTTCCACTTGGCCGATGTTCAATCCATATGAAATTAACTTGGCCGGGTCGACTTGCACCTGATACTCGCGCGTTAGTCCGCCAAAGCTGGAAACATCCACCACATTGGGCACGGACTTAAACTGTTTCTCCAGCGTCCAATCTTCCAGCGTCTTCAAGGCCATCAGGTCGTACGAAGGATTGGTGCTTTTCAGGGTGTACCAGTAAATCTGCCCCACCGGGCTGTAATCCGGCCCCATTTGCGGCTGTAAATTGTTTGGCAGCGTTAACTGCGTGAGCCGCTCCACAACTTTTACGCGGTTGGCATCGTTGTCCGAGGAGTCGTCGAAAATCAGCATCACGCTGGAAATGCCAAACAGCGACGCCGAGCGCATATGCGCCAGATGCGGTATCCCGTTCATCGCCGCTTCCACCGGAATGGTGACCTGCTGCTCCACCTCTTCCGCCGCGCGCCCCGGCCACTGCGTGATCAGCTGCACGTAATTATTCGCTACATCTGGATACGCTTCGATGGGCAATTGGCGAAACGAAATCGCGCCCCACAGGAGCAGCAAAATGGCCAGCGTGAACACGATGAAGCGATTGTTCAGCGTGTAGTCGACAAACCCGCGAATCATCTACGAGTCCTTATCGCAGCCGCTATATGACTACTCCTCATCGCAGCCTTTGTAGTGGCGCAGCATGCTGCGCGCCTTTTCGCCGGGACGCCGGCCGTGACCCGCTCAAGCCTCATTGCTCCACCGTGTTCTGCAGCACCAGCGCATTGGTCACCACGCGTTGTCCAGGCTGTAAACCAGTCAGAATCTCCTGCTGGTTGTTGGGCAACGTAACGCCCGTGGTCACTTCCAGGCGCTTGAATTTCTTGTCTCCCATGGCCACGTACACCCAATCGCGGTCGTGCAGATGCAAGATCGCCGACGCCGGCACTACCGCGTGCGTTTCTTCTTTCGGTCCATGGAACATGGCGGTAACGAACATTCCCACTTTCATCAGTCCGGGGTTTTGCACTTCAATGCGTACCTTCACCGTGCGGATGTTCGGATCCAGCACCGCTCCAATGTTGCCGATTTTCCCGGTGAACGTCTTATCCGGGTAAGCCGCCAGCTTGATCTCCGCGGTTTCGCCCACATGTACGCCAGGCAAATCGTTCTCATAGACGTCGCACAAAATCCACACGGAAGTTAAATCCGAAATCGTAAAAGGATTCACCGAGGCGGCCAGCCCCTGAATTCCCGCTCCGTTGGTCACCTGCTGATCGGTGATCACGCCGGAAATCGGCGCAACAATATTTACAATCCCCGAAGGATGGTCCGTTCCCACTCCCAGAACGTTCAAGTGCTCCCGCGAAGTCTCAACGTCCACTTGGGCTTTGTTTTGCGCGTTCTCCGCGGTCTGCAAATCATTCTGCGAAATCGCGCCTTTGTCGTACAAAATCTTTGCGCGCTCCAGTTGCGTGTTCGCCAGTTGCTCGTCGGCCACCGCCTTGCGGTAATCGGAAAATGCGGAAGCAATATCGGCGCTCTGTACCTGCATAAGCAGTTGGCCTTTCTTCACGGTGTCGCCGAGCCGCGCTTTGATGCTTACCACACGCCCGGTGGCAATCGAGATGACCGGCACGGTCCGCGAAATGTCCGGCGCCACCACACCGGTAACCACCAACTGTGATGACGCCTTGCGCGCCACGGCCAGCGACAACGGAAATTGCTCCGCGTTATCGACAGTCACCACGTTGGCATCCGCCGCCGCTTCCACCTTGGCGGCCGGTGGCGCTTCCGCCGCAGGGTCAGGTTTGCGCTCGCCACCGCAGCCCGCGAGCAGCAGCATCGCGCCAGCCACGCAAGCCAACTTCCACTGGCGAGCCAACTTCCAATCGTTGCACTGACTGATCGTTGAAGAACTCATGGCACGACTCATTGCAAAACTCATTGCACTACCTCGCGTCCCATCGCCAGGTTCAACTGGCTTGCGGCCGTCAGATAAGAAGCCACCAGGTTCAAGTAATTGAGTTGCACGTCGCGGTATCCTTTTTGCGCGTCCAGAAAATCCAGCAGCGACGCGGCGCCATGCTGGTAGGAAAAGGAAATGGTCTCACGCACGCGGTCCGCCTGCTTCAAATAGCGATCTTTGTACGGCTGCAACAGCGCCAGATTGCTTTCCACCGTCGCGTACGCCGAGTCCACATCGCTGAACACCTGCGCACGCTGCAAATTCAGCAACTCCGCGTTGCGGTCAATGTCCAGCTTGGTGCGCAATTTTTCGCCCTGATTGCGGTCGAAAATGCGCAATGGAATAGTCACGCTAATGCCTATGTAGTGGTCAATCGGCGGGTTCTTCCCGCCATCGATGCCAAAGGTTGGATCCGTCGAACCATTCGCCACCGCCAACTGGTGATCCGTTCGCGCTTTGTCCACCGCTTGCACCGCGGCGCGCAAATCCGGCCGGTTGTCCAGGGCGATTTGGCGAAATTCGTCCAGGCCAGCAATCTGATTGTTGAAATCAAACAACCCGACCACGTCAAACTGGTCCACCGGCGTGCGGTCGTTCAGCAAGGTCAACAATTGAATCTTCGCCGTGCGCAAACTTACCAGCGCGGACTGCAGGTCCGCTTCAAATTGCACGCGCTGTAATTCCAAACGGTCCAGATCCACTTGCGCGATTCCGCCCGCTTTATATTTTTCGCGATTCACGTCCAGCACATGGTCGTAATAGGTTAAATTCTCCCGCGCCAGACCGAGCACCGCTTTCTGCTGCAGTGTTTGCACGAACGCCGTCCGCAACGTAAACAACAAATTGCGTTCCAGATCGGCCTGATTGGAAACCGCAATCCCCGTGGCCGCCTTCGCGCTATCGCGCCGCAGTTCCCGCTTGTGGTCGCGTTCATGCAAGTACGTTAGGGACCCGACCGGATCCGCCAGCGCCAATGGCTGCGAAGGATTCGTTGAAAATATATCCACCTGATCGAGCAGCGCATTGAAGTTGGGATTCGGACGTAAGTACGCGGTGATCTCCTGGGCCTTGGCTTCTTCAATTCCAATCTGCCCCGCGCGCAATGATGGATTCGCCGCTTCAAATTTCGCCCGCACCTCTTCCCAGCTCAACGCTCCCTGCGTTTGCGAGGTCTGCGGTGTAGCTGGCGCCGCTTGCGTCCCTTGCGCGCCCGGAACGGAAGGCTGTTGCGCGTTCGCAGCCGGCACATTGTGCCCCAGCGCAGCAACAACCAACGCTATCGCTGCCAGCGTTAGTCTCAGCACCTTCTTCTCCATTTTGCCGTCGTTCAACATTTCGCTTCCCCGCCACAATGACTCACAACCGATGCTCTTATCTCCGGAACAACGAGCGTCAAACCGCCCGCCTCAAGCCCTTCGCGCACCGGCTATATTTCGCCTACACCTCTCACCCGGACGCCTCGGCAGAGGAACTCTCTCTCTCATGCAATCGGACAAATTCTTGAAATGTTTATTTCCGGGTCGCGGATTACAGCGCAGGTGGCGCGCGTCCCCGGTCATCGTGGAGCAAAACAAAGCAATCCGGCCGCTGCGAGGACAGCGAAACTTTGGCCACTACCGGGCGCAAGTCCGCGCCCGCGCCAGAGGCGCACATTCGCGCCGCCCATCCCGTACTGGCCATCGCCGGTGCGCTGTCGTCCCAGCACGCGGCACCCGTCCGCCATTCCGATCGTGCTTCCCATACGGTCCACGCAAACGCTTCCCTATTCGCCAGGTGAAAGTTCCCCCGGCCGTCATTGAGCAACACGGCCACGGGTTCGTTGGCGATGCGCGTCGAGATGATCAAATCCAGAAAGGTGTCGCCGTTCACGTCGCGCGAAGCGATCTGCAACCCGCCCGGCGGGGCAGATACTTCAAACGACCGCTGGTTGCCCAGGCTGAAATTAAAATGGATCCAGTAGCTAGTCCGCGAAGCCATCATCGGACCGGGCTGCACCGTGGCAAAATCCGGCAACGAATCACCGTCGAAATCAGCGATCGCAAAGTTTGCGCCAGCCGCAGCAGGACTGTTCTTGCTCGCCAGATCTCGCGGCCCGGCCACTGCCGCCGGATGCCACGCTAACAAAGCTGTGCACAAGACCAGCAGCGCGGATACATTCTGCAGCAGCGCAAGGCCCGCGCACCGAACGATGCCGGAGCGTAAGCGGCCGGAGTGTGCCCAAAGGCGCATAGAGGTTATCTTAAAACAGTATGCCGATTTTGCGGCGGATTCCAGCAAGAAAAGCTCAAAACTCCACATGCGCGCGCAACGTCGGCACCACCACCGGCCCGCGGTCCTGGTTGTAACCCGGATTGTTAATGTGCTGCACCCCGACCGCGGGATAAAATCCCCGCCACAAATGGAGCGTGTAGTACGCTTCTAGAATATTTTCCCGGCCGTAGCGCAAGCGCCCATCGCCCAGCAGAAAACCGATTCCACCCAGCGCCAGATACTCTTGATGCGGACGCGAAATCCCGTTGCTAACAAACACCACGCCCATGCGATCGTACTTGCGGCCCCACCTCTTGCCATTGCCGCCCACCCCGATCTGATCCGTCTGATCCACTTCGGTGTACGCGAACGATTCGTGCTGCCCTTCGTTCCAACCCCAGCGCCCAAACACGCCCAGCCACTCGTTGATCGGCTGCTCGAAATTGATGCCGAAGCCATACTTGACGGTGGTCTGCAAAGGGTGCGCGGTGATATCTGGCGCGGTCCCCTGCCCCGCCAAAAAGTTGTCGATGGCCACATCGTAGATGCCCATGTTCGCGTGATTAACGTACGACAACAATCGCAGTATCCCAGGCTTCAGCCGCGGCACCTGACCGTGCAATTCGACTTCGATGTTTTCGGCCCGCGCCTGTCCCAGATTCGCTTCAAGATTGATGCCATTCGCCACCTTGGGCATTAGCGCCTCGGCAAAGCGAATGACGCCGAACTTGTCGTGATACTCGATCAACGCCGCGAACGTGTAGCCCCGCGTGTCCGCGGCGTAGTCCCACGCGCCGTTGTTGTCCACCGTCCAATTCATGAACTGCAAATTCGTGTCCGTGCCGTAGGTATTGTTGTCAAAAAAATCCGCCAGGCTCATTTTCCCGAAGCGTATTTCCAGGCGGCGCTCCGGCAGCGTGCTGAACAGGGAGTATTGATTGCGCTGCTGCGGCTGTTGCGCGCCGCCGAGCGGAATAATCTGATGCCACATCAGGCGGGCGATATATGGCGCCTTGCTCAGCGTGGGATTGCGCACCACATCCAGGTTCGTCGCCCCCGCCAGACCAAGCGCTTCGCCAATGCCATGACCGCCAGCCTCTTGCACGTCGCACAAGAACTCCGTCGTGCTCGTGAGGCGCAGCCCGGTGTACAACGTCAAGACGCGCGAAGTGGCGTCCTGCGCCTGCGGCGAAAGGCTGTGCGGTCCCTGGTATGGCGAATCGAACGTCGGATGCCACTGCGAAATAATATTGGTCTGCCCCGAGAGCCAGATGCGGTCCGACTCCGGATGCGGGAGCATCGTCGGAATGTCGTCGTCAGACGCCGCCGTTGGCGCCGGCGGTTCTGGAGTTGGGGCTGGAGCGCTAGCACGTTGCGATAGGGGCAACGCCAGCGGTTCCGCGACCTGCGCGCGCACTGCGCCGGGAGCGGCTAGAACCAGCCAAAGCGAAACGCCGAAGAGCGCGCCGCGATAACCGCGCGAAGCTGAGAAATTACCAACCATTTGACCTGTTTTCGGGACCTCACGCGCGCTGTAGCCGGCCCGCCAGTGTACCCGCCGCATATTACAATTTGATGTAAACGCCTCGACGCCTTGCCAGCGAACCCCCGGTTGCTCTACCGTAAACTACATTCTGCGGCTTTTCTTTTTCTCTTACCGCACAACCGTTGTACTATACCCCAGTAGGGTAGTAAAGGACTATGGCGAAAATCTCTAAAAGCAAACTGGATCTGCTCAACCGCACCAAGAAAGTGATCGGCCAGCTCGAAAGCGTCCTGCGCGCACTCGACGCCGACGAACCCTGCGCCGAAGCCTTGCAGCGCCTGGCTGCCGCGCGCGGCGCCATCAACGGCCTAATGGGCGAACTCATGGAGGATCACATCCGTAACCACATGCCGCGGAACTCCAAATCCTCTGAAGAAGCCGCCGATGACGTGATTCAAATCGTCCGCAGCTACCTGAAGTAGCCGCGCCAGGCCCACGCCGTAAGCGCGACACCCTCCTGGCGGCAACCTCCGCTTTCCCCGACAGGGCGAAACAAACGTGCGCCCCGGCAAAAAACTGTGTATCTTTGCTGGGCGCAATTTTGCGCGGACCTGCAAAACGAAAGACGGAGACTGTCGGGTGAAGGAATCCTTGCTGAAATCCCTCCTCGCGTTTATCACCATCCTGCTTGCGGCGCTCGCCGTTCCCGGCTCTCACGCGCAGGCCGGCCCCGTCGAGGGCGAAGCCGAGTATCAAATTTTCACCAGCGGCGGCCACGGAATTAACGGCAGCCAGATGGACGACGGCGTAGCCAATCTCGGTGTCCGTTTCGGTCTGATTCTCACCGCCCCGCATGGTCCCGGATTCCTGAAAGGCCGCCTCGAATATGCGCTAAGCGTCCTGCCGGTCTACTGCGTCACGCAAGCGAACGGCGCGGCCTGCGGCGGCGGCGTCGACCCCTTCGCCTTCAAATGGATTCTTTCGACGCCGCGCAAAGTCGCCCCGTACTTTGAAATTGGCGGCGGCACGCTATTCACGGACATGAAAACGCCGCCCGGCACCTCGCAAATTAATTTCACCACCGGCGGTGCATTCGGCATGCACTTTCTGCAAAGCAAACACAACATCAGCGCCGAATTCCGCTTCCAGCACATTTCCAACGCCGGCATGACCAAACCCAACCCCGGCATCAACACCATCCAGATGCGCCTCGGATTCGGCTGGTTCAGCCAAAAACACTAGCCTTCTGCCCCGCCCTCCGCCAAAGTTGGCAGACTCCGCTCGACTGGCGTAGGATTTAACACGTGGAGTTCCGCATCTTGATTTGAGGGGAAGAAAATGAAAATTACGGGAATTGTTTTGGCCTTGGCGGCGCTGGTTGCCGTCGGGCTTTTTTTGCGCTCCGCGCGTGCTGATAGCAAAGCTCCGGAAGTGGGCTCCGCCGCGCCAGACTTCACGCTGAATTCGCAAGAAGGAAAACCCGTCAGCTTGCACGATTTCAAGGGCAAATGGGTGGTGCTGTACTTTTATCCGAAAGACTTCACCAGTGGCTGCACCGTGGAGGCCCACAATTTCCAGCGCGACCTGGCGCAATATGAAAAACTCAACGCCGTTATCGTCGGCGTGAGCGTGCAGGACGCGGACTCACACCAGAAGTTCTGCACCAAGGAAGGCCTGAGTTTCAAACTTCTCGCCGACACCGATCACAAAGTTTCCGAGAGCTACGATTCCATCATGAATATAGCGGTCATGAAGCTTTCCGCGCGTCACACTTTCCTGATCGATCCGAATGGCGTCGTGCGCAAGGTCTATATCGACGTGAAGCCCGACGTGCACAGCACGGAAGTTCTCGCTGACCTCGGACAAATGGAGCAAGCCTCCAAGTAATCATTACCGCTCCACGGCAGAACACACCAGGTGTCTAACGACGTGTGGTGTGTTCTGTTGCTCGCGCTCAGCGATGAGTTGATTCGTCGCAGCGATGCCCCGGCCAACAAGCATCAATGAATGCGGTTGGGTTCGTAAGTGAAATTCACCAGTCCGTCGCGGTAATCAATCTTAATATCCAGCAGATACAGCATGCCGAACCCCAGCGTCCCGGATACTTCTGTTCCGATGGCATTGCTGGTGTTGGTCATGTCGAAGGACACCAGGTTTCGTCGCTGCGTCAGGTGTCCAAACGTCAGCGTCACGTTGTCGGCGACATACACATTCTTGACCTCTCCGCTGAAGCCTTTCACCTTCATGCGATCGTCAGAGTAAATCTTAGTGGTTTCGCGCGCCGCTTCCGGGGTGATGGTGTCATCAAACGCTCCGGTATCCAGCAGAAACAGTTTGTAGGGATGTTCATTCACACTCGTGGGGACCAGCAGCGTATGCCCAAAGCGGAAAATCTTGCCGTACGATTGCATTTCCGGCGCGATGTAGCGGTCCCGCGGATGGTACGTGGACGTCGGGTGCGAGTCGAGAGAAGTTTCCTCGGCAGGCTCGTCCGGTAGCTTTGGCAATTCCGTGAGTTTGAACTTGCCGTCCGGAAAATTTATGTCCACCAGAAAGTGCGCGAAGACGTCGGCGCCGATGTAGCCGTCCTCGCCCATTGTGCTCTTGCGATCGATCACTTGAACGTAACAATTTTTAAATTGCAGTTCGCCAATTTGTATGGAATCCGCATAGCCGATATACCCGCTGGCCGCGGCAGCGTCGCCGAAACCCTTTACGTCTTGCTCCACCACCCGTTGCACCCCGGCCTTTTCCGCGATCTTGCTGCTCAGTAGAATTCCCCCAGCCCCCGTGTCCAGCAGCAGACGCGAACTGGTACCGTTGACCTGCACCTTCAGCCCGTAACCCTTGACGTGCGTGGCGTCGACCATCAGTCGCTCCAAGTCCGTTTGCGTGGAGGTAATCTTCGTGGTCAGCCGGCAGCCGCGCACGGGCCGGTTCATTTCATCCTGCAACACGACCAGAGAATGCTTCATATATTCAAGCGTTTCCGCGTCGTCGTTGCTGCCGGCGCCCAGGTAATCCTGCATAGCCTTGAGGCGGTCCTTAAGGCTGAGCGTGCCGAGCCAGGCGCGCCGAATATCCGGATCCGCCGGGTCGAGCGCGTACGCCTTGTCCAGCGCAAGCTTTGTCAATTTGTAATTAGAGGTGGCGCGGTAAATCTTGCTCAGTCCTAGATAGGCGCGCCCGTCCGGAATGTTGCTGCGCAGCGGAATTTGAAACTCATGCTCGGCCTCGGCAATTTTTCCCTGGCGGAAGTACACCTCCGCAAGGGCCGTATGACCGGCGGCCAGATTCGCATTCAGCGCCACCGCTTTTTGCGCCGCGGGAAATGCGTCCGCGGGCTTTTTCTGCTTTAAGTAAACGCGGGCGAGGCCCGCGTAAGCGTTCGCTGCGTCCGGCCCATTGGCGCTGAGAATGGTGTTGTACTCCGCGATTGCGGGGTCGAACTTTCCGGTGCGGTACAGCTCTTGCGCATGTAACAGCGCCGGAGACAGTGGCGCCACGGCGGCCTTTGGCGAGGCGGCCGTCGCTGGCGCCGCGGTTGCGGGAGTTCCTGCGGGAGTCGCCACGGATGAACTTGTCTGTGCATCGGCAGTCCCCGACGTCTTTGCCTTGGACGACGTTGCCGCAGGTGCTGCCGGAGCGGCGCCAGCTTGGCTCGGCGTTTGTGGGGACTGGCTACCGCCATTGCACACCAGCACGAGTGAGAGCGAGAACGCCTTCGCTAACTTAGCAGCTGAAAGCATTTTCAATCCCTCCGTGCGAAACGCTGGCAAAATCAAACAATTTACGGTTCGTCATCGCCGTCGTCATCGGAAGATGGCGCGGCGGCCGGCGGCTTGTTCGCGTCGATGGCTGGTTGGCCGGATTTGGCCAATTCCGCGTTCACGTTTGCAAGAGCTTTTTCTTTTACATTTTTCCAGGTGTTGAAAAGCTGCTGCGTATCGTCTTCGAGCTGTTTGAACACGGCGATGGCTTGCGTGGTGGGCGCTCCGTCGTAGCTGTCGGCTACGCCTAGCATCGTGGCGAAATGCTGGTGCGCAGTGGCAAAATTTTCTGGTTGTTTGCCGCTCGGAGGTAACCCGGCAAAATTGCTTTCCGCGCTACCTTCGAGCTCCGCCAGGCGCTGATCCAGCGCCGCCAGCGAATCCGTAAGTGGAGACTTCCCTGCCTGCGCCAGACGTTCCTTAATTTGCCCGCGCACGGACTGCAGTTGTGACAGCGCCGCGAAAGTGTCGTTCATGCCGATCACCGAAGCGGATTCCATGGCGAATTGCTGCGCCAGATCAGCGCTGGAAGATTTGATGCGCGGATCCATTGTGACGACCAGCGGTTGCGTATAACCATCCGAATTCCCGTGGCCGCTGCCGCCCAAGCGCAGTTTCACAGTGTAGGTTCCTGGCAGCGCGATCGCGCCCAGGGGAAGTTCCGGCGTGTTGTGCACGATGGCGGAAATGGGAAACTCGTGCGAGAGCGCGTTCGGTTTGGTGTAGTGCAAATCCCATACAAAGCGATGCATGCCCGGTTGCGCGGAAAGAATTTTCTCCGGGCGCACCCAATACATCGGAATGGGATTGGACGCGGCGATTTTTTCCATGTCCTGCGGTTTGTCGTCGCTGGAATAGCGGCGAACCAGATGATTTTGTTCGTCGAAAATCTCCAGTACGACGGGTCCACTGGACGAGCCTGCGCGCGGCGCGAGGTAATAGTCGATAATCGCTCCATCCGGAGGGTTTTGTCCCGCGGGCGTTTCCGGCGGCAGAGGCGTGTCGGGGTAGCGGCTCCAACGAAAGCGAATGGCGGTTTGTGGCGCGAACAGAAAATCCTTCTTCGTGCTGAACGCCTCCGTTAGTTGGCGCAGCGGCGTCACGTCGTCGAGAATCCAGAACGAGCGGCCGTGCGTCGCGACAATCAAATCGTCGCCGTGAATCGTCAAGTCCCGCATCGAGGTGTGCGGAAGATTTAGCTGCAGCGGCTGCCAGTTGTCGCCATCGTCGAAAGAGACGTACACCGACGTTTCCGTTCCCGCATACAGCAAACCTTTGCGAACCGGGTCTTCGCGGACGACATTGACCGGCGCGTTGTCGGGCAATCCTTTGGTAATCTCCATCCACGATTTGCCGTAATCGCGCGTGCGATAAATATGCGCGCGCAAATCATCCAGGCGGAAGCGGTTGATGGCGGCGTACGCGGTGGCGGCGTCGGTATGCGAAGCCTCAATAATGGAAACTTTACTCCACGGCGTGAGTTGCGGCGGCGTAATGTCGTACCAGGATTTTCCGCCATCGCGCGTGAGGTGGATAAGTCCGTCATCCGTGCCGGCCCAAATTGTGTTGGCGTCTCGATAGCTCGGCGCTACCGCGTAAATTACGCCGCGATGTTTTCCTTTTTGCGGATCGCTGGCCGTGAAAACGCCAAGATTCGCGGGAATCTCATAGTTGGGTCGCGAAAGATCTGGGCTGATCACCTTCCAACTGCGCCCGCCATCCATAGTTTTGAAAAGGACATTCGCGGAAAAATACAGCGTGTGCGGATCCTTCGGCGAAAACACCACCGGCAAGCTGCGATCGTAACGATACTCGCCGCGACGGATCACTTCGGGGCTGACGTTGGCGTATTCGCCCAGCGCTACATTTGTGCGCGTGATGCGTCCGCCGAAAAGCGAATTGTCGTCCAGCGGATCAACCGCGATATACCCGTATTCCTCCACGCCAACGGGCTTCCAATCGCGAAAAGTGATTTCACCGTAATCGCTGCGGCTGGCAATTCCCGCCGAACCACTTTCCTGCTGCGCACCGTAAACCCAATAAGGAAATTTGTTGTCGGTGGTGACGTGATAAAACTGCGCGGTGGGCTGGTTATACCAACTGCTCCACGTCGCCCCACCGTTAACGCTGATGGCCGCGCCTTGATCCGCCGAGAGCGCCATGATTCTCGGAATGTCCGTGCTGATCCAGATGCGTTGGTAATCGTCCCCTCCGGGCGCACCCTTCAGCCCCACAAAAGTTTTTCCACCGTCGGTGGATTTCCATGTCGTCGTATTCGCCACGTAAATCGTATCCGGATTATCGGGGGCCACCGCGATGCCCATGGCGCCGGGTCCGCGGCCACCGACGCGGTGATCGTTGCTAACTTGGTGCCACGTTGCGCCAAAATCGTCAGAGCGGTAGATTCCGGCTTTGTCCCCCGCCGCCTCGATGGTCGCGTACAGTCGATTGCGATCGCTGTGCGAAACGGCGATGCCCATGCGCCCGAGTTTATCGGCATACGTCGGCAAACCTTTGGTGAGCGCATGCCAGGTGTCGCCGCCATCTTCCGATTTGAAAAGCCCGCTGCCTGCGGCGATGAACGAACTGCCATCGCGAACTTCCCACGGCGCGACGCGCGCGGCCCACAGAACCGCATAGATAATTTGCGGATTTTGCGGATCGAACGCCAGGTCCGCGGCGCCGGTGTTTTCATCTTTGTACAAGACTTTTTGGAACGATGCGCCCCCGTCGTTGGAGCGGAACACGCCGCGCTCGGTGCTCGGCCCGTAAGGATGCCCTTCGACGGCCACAAAGAGCCGCTTTGCATTGTCCGGGTCGACGATGATATTCGTGATTTGCTGCGCGTCGCGCAGTCCAAGATGTTCCCAGGTTTTTCCCGCGTCGCTGGATTTGTACATGCCGTCCCCGACGGCCAGATCGGGGCGTTGCAAGCCTTCGCCGCTGCCCACATAAACAGTATTGGGATCGGAAGGCGCAACCGCGATGGCCCCGACGCTGCCGGAAGGCTGCTCATCAAAAATAGGATTCCACGTGTTCCCGAAGTCGTCGGTCTTCCACACGCCGCCGTTGACGGCAGCCATGTAAAACACGCCGGGTGGCTGCGAGCCGGTGATGGCCACGGTCCGTCCGCCGCGGAAGGGCCCGATGCACCGCCAGCGCAGATCGGAGTAGAGACTCGGATCGTATTGCGGCGCAGATGGCGCCTGCGCCACCGCCCGTCGTGACGTGAGCGCGACCAACAAAGTGCCGGCGAACACAATCGCTGCGCTAAATTTTCTGATGGACACGGCTTCCTCCGCGGAATTGAGGAGGATAGCGCGTGGCTATGGGCCAGGCAATGTCGTTCTCCGCGTGGCGTTCCAGCAGAAGCGGTGCCATGGGGATTGTGCGCTTCCTCAACGTTGGGATTCAGGGTCGTTTTTCGTTGCCTGAACGCGGGCCCGAATTTCCTGCCACGCTTGCAATAAACCGCCCCTGACCGGGCAACACTTGGTAGTCCGTAAACTGGCCCCGGCACCAATACAGTTTCTTTTTGTATTCGGCTTGCGTAGCGATGGTGAGCGGAATCAGCCGAGGAACATCACCCGCTTTCTTCAGCCAGCCGTAGGTCACCACCGTCTGATGGTTTTTCCATTTGCCGAGTAGTTCGAAGTGTTCCGAGATGCGCAGCACGTTCATGTCTTCATCGGTCCAGACTTCGCCGTAGCAAGCAATCACGTCAACCTTGCTGACGACAAAGAAATCGAAATCAGCAACCGTCTTGAACGCGCAAACGCCATCCTCGGCGCTGGCCCAATACTGAAAAACCTTGATCGACCGTCCGTTGCGGACCACGTTGGCGGCTTGCTTAATTTTCAAATTGAGGTCTGTCCCCACCTTTGCGGGCAGTTCGGCCCACTCACCACCAGGGCCCACCGAATGGTTCAGGGTAGGAAGCGGTACCTCCTGCAACTCCTTCTTGCCATCCGGCAATTCCCTGAATCGTTGGTAGCCATCTACTACTCGAACTTCGTATTCCGACTTGCGCACCGGCGCGTCGTCCTGCGAACCCCAAGCAAGAGTCTGCACCGCGACAAGATCCCGCATGCCGTCGGCCAGACCTTGCGCCCTTTTCCGCAAGGTTTGCACTGCTACGCTTTCTTCTGGCCGATGTTGCATTGCATTCGCAGAACTCGGTGCGAATTTCGGGTAAAAATCCTCAGAAACCGGAGAGATTCTCTTGCTTGATGGAAATAGGCGCTGCGCCAGGTACGGTTGTACTCTGCTGACAAACTCCTCCAAGGACTCTACCGGCACCGCGAAAGCGATGGCTTCACCGCTCCCCTCAATCCCGTTTAGCACTCCCACAATCTGTTGCGTTTTGCTGTCCACCACGATCCCACCGCTCGCACCGGGACGCACCGCTCTCCCACCGGATAACTCGTAATCAAAAATCAGCAGCCCCGCCGGCGTCTGCCCTTCAAACGTGCCGTGCACTTGCAACAGCTTGCGAAACCGAATCATGGACTCCGCAGGATACGAATAGATGTCCACCTCCTGCCCAATTTGCAGTTCGTTCCGATGGAAAGAAATTCCATGGTGATTGCGCAACGGATTTTGCAACTCGAAAATGGCGAGGTCTCGGCTGAAGTTGTACTTCATTGCCGGCATGGACGGGCTTTCGTTTACCGTCGCGCCTTCATCGTCCGGCCCGGTCGCCAGATACCGCTCGACGATCGCCTGCCCGCTGATGCTACGCGGTCGCGCCAGCATCGCCACGTGATAGTTGGTTCCGATAAATCGGCAGGCGGGGTCCAGGCAGAAGCCCGTGCCGAGCTTCGCCTCTATGCCAAGTCCCAACTTCAACTCGGCAATGGGAAGCACCACCGCCTCAAACTCCTCGGCTTGTGCACTTTTCGGAGCGGATTCGAGGGATGAGTTACTCGCGGGAGCTTCCTGTGCTACTGACGGAATTACGCAGCAGCACGCAATCAAGAAAAGAATGATGATGCGAAGGCTCGCGTCTTGCCATGCGGCCCTTCCAACTGTAAGAAATGCCACCGCGGCAATTGCTTTTGACCACATCAGCGTCTCCAAAAATTCCAACGTCCGTGATGGCCAAAAGCACTCCGTGCACCATAACCGTTACGTCATAATTCCCCTTCCGTAATTATGCGCATAAGATTAGTAGAATCTTAGATTTGCAACCTCTTAGAAAGCTCCTCGTTGAACCAACGCGTCCATTCGTTTTCACCACTTGTGACCCGTTTTGAAACGGCTGCGCCGGAACTTCGTGCCGTTTTGGGTGCGCCCTGGTTTCTCCTTGGCTTCTAATCCTTTCGCCTTTTCCTCAAAATCCCAGCAGAGATCAACGTGATCAGTAGTCCTACTGGGAAAGGCTCCAGAAATGTCAGCGCCGAATTGTACAGGGGATTCTTGTAGTTCTCCTTGAGCTGGTTAAACTCGCTGATCTTCGCTTGAATCACTGCTGCTGTCGCCCCAGCCGCTCGCAATTTTTCTATTGTCTGCGCGCCATAGTTATCCATAAAGTCTGGCATGAATTTGAAATAAATGATTTCCCATGTAGCCACATAGAAGGCGCACGAAATCAATGTGATACCAATTCCCACCAAGAATGCTGTTCCGAACCCGATCGCTCCATTCCCCACATTCTCTCGATAGGACCGAATCCCGAAAAACACCAGCATGAACGAGAGCACGATGGCCGTATAACCAACAATCGCCCCTCGGGTGGTTCCTATTTTGTCGAGGAACGGCAGCGTCGACACCATCATCAGCGACGAAATTGCTCCCGATATAACTCCAAAGATGAGAATGGTTCGTTTCATGACTCGGCTCCTTTAAGTCCGTCTTTATGCACGATGGATATGCCTGCATTCAGGCGCACCATACCGCATCAGGAGCGGGGCTTGTCGTCACCCTTTCGGATGATTTTGCCATTTGTGGTGAAAAATCATTCTTTCGTAAGACATTTCTAGGGCAACAGCCCGAATTCCTTGCCGAATTGCACCGCCTGGGTCCGCCGTCTGGCTCCCAACTTATCGAAAACTCGGCTTGCATGCGTCTTCACCGTGTTTTCGCTTACAAACAGCTTCCCGGCAATCTCCCGATTGCTCATCCCCTGCGCAATCAGCTCCAGGATTTCCATTTCCCTAGGAGTAATCGCCAATTCTTCCCTTTTCGCTTCATCGGGACAAAATGGCTCGGCCATAGGCGCCGGCGCCGTAACCGGCACTTCCTTTACGACAATCCTTTCCTGTTTCCGCGTCAGCTTCAGCCCCAGCCAGATTCCCACCGCGGAAAACGTCGCCGCGATTAGCCCACTGTAGATTTCGATGGAATGGTCAATCACCAGGAATCGGTATTCGCTCCATTTGAGCGCCGCAATCAGAATTCCCCCGATTATCCCGTACAAGAAAATATGCTTCGCCGTCGCTTTGGACATCACCCGCCACCACTGCCACGCCGAAGACTATCCCGCTCCATCCCCATCGGCAAGCTTCTCTTCATTAGTGCCGCCACAAACGCGCCTTGTGTAGCGCGGGTCTTCAGACCCGCATCTTTGCCTCCCACCAAGTCCGTGCCAACTGGAAAATCTGGGACAGACGGGACGATTCCTGCTACTTTCACTCTCATATTTTGACGCCCTCACCGAACCGTGGTAAACGTTCCGTCTGTCCCCCGATCTTCCAGCGCCCGAGTACAAGCTCCAGCGGGGTACACTGCACAATGCAGAAACTGACGCTTTTTATGGTGGGAGTTCTTTCACTATTGGTGATTTCTTGCGGGAAGCCCACCGAGGAAAACCTGACGGAAGTAAAGAACGGAGCTTATAAGGTTGATGTTCGGTCTCAGGAGTTTCATCACTCTGGCATTCGTAACGTGGACATCTGCGTAACGGATGTCGCCAGCACCCGGTTTCCCACAGACAAGAGACAGTGCTTTCTTCATGGATTCGACTTCTCGGAGCTTACTGTGAAATGGCTGTCAGAGCGGAATGTTGAAATCTCCTTCGCGTGCGGAAGAGTCTCGAAGTTCTCGAGCTTCGCTGTGATGACGAATGGCCATCGTCTACCTGTTGAGTTCCACGCAACGCTGAATGATGAATGCAATGCGACCCAAAACCGTGCCTCCATCTCTCACTAGGAGTGGAATCTTGGCGGAGGAATGCGGACAGACGAGACGTTTCGTGCTACTGACCCTCACGTTCACCGCTTGCCTTCATGCCCCCGGCAACGGATAGAGCGGCAGACCGGTCAGCCGCGCGATGCGAGAAAAATCCTTGTCCAGCGTGAATACGTTAGCGTGGTGTTCCAAGGCCATCGCTGCGATCAGCACATCGATGGTGGTCAGGCTCACCCCTTTGGCGCGTCCCAGGCGGAAAATCGCCGCTGCCTCGCGATAGGTGTGGAAACCCTTGGGTTCGAGCAGGTCCCACTGCGAAAGATACTGCTCAATCCGGCTGGCATCCCGCGTCAGGCCTTGCAAAATTTCCGTCACAATCACTCCGGCGAGGGCCAGCGGCTCGGCGTCACCGATCAGCCGACGCAACTCCTTCCCGGCCCGCCCCGGCGCGGAACTGAAAAAATCGATCCACACCGAGCTGTCGACCAGGATCAACCGCGCTTCCTGCGCATCGCCTGCAAATCACCCTTCCAAATCCCCGTCCCAAAATAGTCAAGGATGCCTTTCCGGCTCTCCGAACGCACCAGCAGTTCCAGCGCCCGGTCCACGATCTCGCGCTTCGTTGTGAGTCCCGTCAGCTTGCGCGCCTTGCGCACCAGCGTTTCGTCAATCTCAATATTGGTTCTGCCCATGCGGCAACTATACACCATTTCTTAGCAATTTGGTGTATGCCCTTCGACGGCGAGTAGCCGACCCTTAAGCCGCGAAAAACCTTCCCGGGTGGCCTACCCTTTGCGGTATTTGCAAAGGGTGGGCCACTCCGCGCCTCCGACCAATGATCCGCCTGAAAATCTGGGGACCGGCGGGCGATTCCTGCTACTTTCACTCTCATATTTTGACGCCCTCACCGAACCGTGGTAAACGTTCCGTCTGGCCCCGAATTTCCTGCCACAAGGGGAAGAGTTATTCCGCTGAAACCGATGGTCGACCCCTGATAAAAAGGAGGACGGATGAAGCGCATTTTGCATTTCTGCTTATTGGCGGGATGCGGTGTTGCGTCGATGACGGCAGCGCCCCAGCCTCCACAGAAAACGTCGATGGAAGGTTCCCGCGCAAATAGGTCAAAAGCCACGATTGAGGGCTTGGTTCGAGACATTGCATGCCCCATTCAGAACCTCGATGGAAACGCGACTCACTTGAGCATGAAGTGCGCGTTGGCATGCGTGAAGGCCGGTTCGCCGGTCGCGATTCTGACCAAAGATGGCGACCTCTATCTTCCTATCTCTGACAAAATGCCGGATTACGATCAGAGGCAAAAGCTGATGCCCTTCGTGGGTAAATATGTGCGGGTGTGCGGAATCGTGTTTGAGCGCAACGGGACGCACGCGATTGTAATCACGGAAATCAAGGAAATGAAGGAAGTGCATGTGACGTTTGAGGGGGAGTAACTCTTTCCGGCGAGTCCAGATAAATGCGCGTACCATGCAAGAAACCTGCTCAAAAGGACTTGTTACTGCAGAGGATGATTGATTTTGTAATCAGGAGGAACTTCAAAAAGATAGCTCTCAGGCTCCATCATTCTAATGTTGGTGAGAAAAATTCGGTATTCCGTCGCTTTTCTAAAATCTGAATTTACCGTAACTAAAGTCGCGCCAAGGTCGTCCGACAGCCACTCCTC
The DNA here is from genome assembly GCA_963838265.1 of uncultured Acidobacteriota bacterium. Lineage (GTDB taxonomy): Bacteria > Acidobacteriota > Terriglobia > Acidiferrales > UBA7541 > Acidiferrum. The sequence continues at coordinate 78,051 of CAWIQN010000006.1, read as the reverse complement.
TATAGCTCGGATGGGTTTTACATTCCATTCCCCATCTTTTTCAGTTCCTAACCAAGTAGTTTTTGTGCCATGCGCTTCAAAGCCTTCAATCTTCTTGGTTCCGAGGTTCTCCCATATTGCGACAGAAGGTTTCACGCCAGCAAATCGGAATAGTGCAGACGAGTAAGGTTGGCCACTTTGCTGAAACGGCGGGACGCTAGGACAGTTCTGCGCCACATCAGCAGTTTGTGACCCGGGCACCAAATAGATACTTTTCCCACCAAAGCAATCCAACATGCTGACCGTGCCCAGCGCCCAAACGGTGTTTGCATCGTAAAACGACTTGAACCCATAAAATTCTAAAGGCAAATTACGATTTTCTAGGTAGATACGGCCAGCGGTATCTCGTGCTACGAGGTCATTTTCGTGGAAGGCTTGGTCCGAGGATTTTGTGACACGCTCGGCGATAAATGGCTTGTATTTTTCCACGTTGACCCAACCGGGCATCGCACACGCTACCGCTAAATAATTAATCTCGGTGCAAAGATGGGGGTCCTGAGCAAGGGCTGGGGTAGAGCCAGCCAAGAGCGAAGTCGCCGAAACGCTAACAATGTTGAGCCATGCAACGATATTCCGGAAGCCCAGCATCTTGAGATGCCCTCTTGTTGAAAGCTAACACAAAATCCAGGAAGGAGTTGCGTGTCTCGCCTGTCTCCGATAACAAGGCCTTGCTATCGTCCGCCGACAATTCGGCTATTTCTTAAAGACCAGCGGTGGCCCGCTGACGCGCTTGTACTTGAGGGAGACGCTCACTTCAACGCGGTTGGCGATGGTGACGAAGGGAATACCCTTATTCATCCCATAGTCCTTGCGGTCGAACGCCATGGTCCCGGAGATCGTGCCGACGCCTGTCCCCACGCCGGCAACCGCCAGCGTGAGCTTTTCGGGTTTGGTAACTCCGCGGATGGTGAAGTCGCCATCCACCTCAAACGTGTTGGGGCTGGTCTGCACAATCTTCGTGGAGTGAAAGGTGATGAACGGATTGTTCGCCACGTCGAAGAAGTCTTTGCCCTTGAGCTTGCCGTTCTTCATGCCACTTCCGGTATCCACGGAGGCGGCTTCAATCTTCAGGTCCAAAACGCCGGTAGTCACATCAGTGGACGGAAAAGTTAGCGTGGCGTCCCATTTGCTGAAGGTGCCCTTGATCGCTACGGACGCTTCCACGTCGAACTTAACCGTGCTTTGCACCGGCGTAATTTCGTACACCGGGCCTTGCGCTTGAGCGAGCGACGGCAGCAGCGCTGATACCACTAAGAAACCAACAGCGGACAATCGCATGGGACCCTTTCCCGAACACAAACATCTCTACAACGCCACTTCACCCATCTATCCGCGGGTGCCCAAGCGATCCGTCTGGGCGCCGCCGCAAACACGAATTCCTCCCAATGGCAGGGATCCGGAACGCCCGGGGCAGAGTGGTCTGGAGACTAGCACACTCGTCGTTCAACGCACCCGTCATTTCCGACCCGGTTGATATCCACGCGCGACAGACACCAGAGGCTGCCGCATTCTGTGTGGTCCGCGTTTCAGTGCTGTAATCGATGTTGCCGTCACGCCTTTGTTCTTGTAGTCTCAGAACTGCGATGCGCCGCATCGGTGCCTTCTTTCTTGTTCTTTTATTTGCCGGCGTGCCGGTTCTTTCGGCGCTCGCGGTGGCGGCTGCCTCTTCAGACTTGCCCGCTTGCTGCAAAAAAGATGGAACGCACATATGCTCTGTGCGTAGCGGCCACGCCAAGCAACAAGACCAGGGTAAACCAACGCTACGCGCCGTTTGTCCGTTCGCCGGTAAAGCGACTCTTGCGATCGCTGGTCAACGCACAGAGATTGGTGTTGGGGCGAGTTGCGCTTCCGCTCCCGTTCGAGCAAGCCAAATACATACACGCCCCCAGAGCTTGATTCTCGCCTCAACCGGGTATTTCGAGAACTCGAAACGCGGTCCTCCTTCCGTTTTCCTCTAGTTTCAGCTGAATAGCAAAAGAAACCTTCAGGAGCAGTGCAGGCTCGCGCCTGGGCGCGGTGCTTTCTTGTATTTCTTTTCCGCATTCATTCGCGTGAGAAACGGAATAAAGGAAACGGTGAGGATTGGTCGATTCTAGGGGTTGTTTCGAAAAGTAGAGTCAGACAAAAAAATGAAAGGACGGCTTTAGCCATGAACAGGAGAGAACTTCTTCAAATAACAGCTGCGTTTGGCTTTGTAGGAGCAGTGCCTTCGTCACTTTCTAGGGTGACGGGTAATTCTTTCGAAGGTGGCGATTCACGAAATGATCAGAGTTCCGGTCTTTCCGGCTCTGCAGTAACTCCGCTAAAACCGCCGGCGCAGGGAAGCATCCCGGTTGCTTTCGTTATTTCCGACGGGGCCGTAGTCATCGACTTCTCCGGCCCTTGGGAAGTGTTCGATGCGGTGTACGTCCCGGGACGCCGCGAGAATCCTTTCCAGCTGTACACCGTTGCAGCAAACACGAAAGCGATACGTGCCACCGGAGGACTGAGAATTATCCCCAACTATACTTTCGAAAACGCTCCGGCCCCCAAGGTCGTCGTAATTCCGGCGCAGGACGGGAGCACTCCGGCAATACTCGATTGGATTCGCAATTCGTCAAAAAATACGGACGTGACCATGTCGGTTTGCACCGGAGCACTTGTGCTTGCACAGACTGGCCTGCTATCCGGCCGGTCCGCAACAACCCATCATGGTGCATACAAAACATTCTCGATCGAGTTTCCCGACATTCGAGTCAAGCGAGGTGCACGATTCACTGAAGACGGCAATATCGCCACCGCCGGCGGACTTTCGTCCGGTATCGATCTTGCGCTCCACGTTGTCGAACGCTATTTCGGCCGCGACGTCGCTACCAACACGGCGTACCAAATGGAGTATCAATGCCAAGGTTGGTTGAACCCAGACTCAAATCAAGTCTACGCCAAGGCGCCTATCTCGACAGAAGAGCATCCCTTGTGTCCGGTTTGCGATATGGACGCAGACAAGACGGCTCCGACTTCGGTTTATCAGGGCAAGACCTACTACTTCTGCATGCCGGACCATAAAGCGCTCTTTGACAAAGCCCCCGAAAAATACTTGCAAGCTAGCTAAGGACAGTCGATGTGTTGACGCCGAAGTCTCTCGGGCTCGATTTCTGAACATACGTCAACCACCGGAAACCCCGGGGAACCCAGGGACGGAAACCCAGAGACGGAGGGGCCGTTCCTCTAATTTAATTTTCGCCGCCGTTCAACAACGTTGCCGTCGTTCGAACGCAATACTATAAAGTACTATTGACATGCGCTTACGGCATTGCTATGCTCCGCCATGTCTCCCGCAGAACCCACCTCCGCCCCAACCTCCCCGCTTCACCCCGCCCCACCTTCGCCGTCCAAGACTCATCAGTTCGTCACCGCATTACTTCGCTCTTGTGCACCAACGCAAAAACGCGATCCTTTATTTTCAACACCTTGCGCACTCTTCTTAATTCGCAATTCCGCCTATCCCTCGTGTTTTGTTAAGACTGCGCACTCTTTGCCAAAAACACCGGGGGGTAGGGGTGGTCTCTCTAACCAGTCTCTTGGATTCTCCATATCCATTCCTCTAACCACAATAGAATCTGCCTCTTGGACGCGAATCACCGTAAACCCAACAGAATCTTACTCTTTCGCAAGAATCACCCGTAAACCCAATGGAATCCTACTCTTTCAAAATGACCCCCGGGGTGGGGGTATCTTCCCAGCTCTAATCAAAATCCTGTTGAACTATTGTCGGCCTCCGCGTCTCCTATGTACCTCGTACGCCCTATACGCCCCGCGGGTCGCCCCCATACGCCCCGTGCGTCCCATATCGATTGTCGCTTCAGCTGGCTTGTGCCAAAATGCTGCACCAATCCCCAGCAACCGAGATTCATCAACTATGAGTTCCGCGTCCACCGACCCTGCCCCTCGCCGTAGCACCTTAAAGGCGCTTGCCGAGCACCTTGGGCTGTCCACCGCCTCCGTCTCCCTGGTGATCAATCGTTCCCCGGCGGCGAAATCCATCCCGCAGCATACGCAGGACCGCATTCGTGCCGCAGCGCGCGAGCTGAACTATCGGCCGAACTTTATGGCCAGTTCCCTGCGCCGCCAGCGCAGTTCCACCATTGGCGTGCTGGTGCCCGAACTCAGCGAAGGGTACGCGCCGCAAGTGATTTCCGGCATCGAAGATTACCTGCTCGAAAAAGGATATTTTTATTTCGTGGTCAGTCACCGGCGCCGCGCCGATCTGCTCAGCCGTTATCCGCGATTGCTGCAGCAGCGCGCCGTGGAAGGCTTGATCGCCGTGGACACGCTGTGCGAAGAAGCGATGCTCGTGCCGCTGGTTTCCGTCTCCGGCCACCGCGATGTGGAAGGCGTAACCAACATCGCGCTGAATCACACGCAAGCCGCGCGGCTCGCCCTCGAACATTTGCACGCGCTCGGGCACCGCTCCATTGCATTTATCAAAGGCCAGGAGTTCAGCTCGGACACCGAAGTACGCTGGCAAGCCATCGGCGAGGCCGCGAAAGCTTTGGGATTGCCCGTGGATTCGCGCCTGGTGGTGCAACTCGAAGGCAATTGTCCTTCTTCGGAACCCGGCGCCACGGTCACGCGCAAACTTTTGACGGCGAAAAAACATTTCACCGCGCTTTTTGCCTTCAACGACATTTCCGCGATTGGCGCGATACATGCATTGCGCGCCGCGGGCCGCCGCGTTCCAGAAGATGTCTCCGTAGTAGGCTTCGACGATATTCCCAGCGCCGCATTTCAGAATCCCGGACTAACCACCGTGCGCCAGCCGCTGCGCGAAATGGGCGTACTGGCGGCGGAAACTTTATTGCGGCGCATCAACGCGGCTCCCGCCACGCCGTACGCCAAAGTCATCACCGTGGAACCCGAGTTGGTGGTGCGCGCCAGCACCGCGGCTGTGCGTGACAGATAGCATGTCCTCCAGCATGGCGGTCGACGCGCGGCCGGAAGCCGGCGCCACATGGACGGCGCTCACAGCATGTTGCAAACCGACGGTTGATGCGGAACTTCTTCGCGAAATTTTTCGCACCGTCGATTGGCCGTCGCTGCTGGCGCTGGCCGAAGATCACGGCGTAACGCAGTTGCTCGCCGCCGCCGCGCAAAAACTTCCCGCCGAACTGGTGCCGGCCACCGCGCGCGAAACGCTTGCGGAACGCCAGCGCACGCAAATATTTTTCACGCTGCGCATGTCCGCGGAATTATTTCGTTTGACGGAACTTTTCGCCGCCGCATTTCCGGAACGAACCGCGGGACAATCTCCGGAACAGTCCGCGGATCGCTTCACGGAACAACGCAGCGTCCCAGGACGAATCGGCGTATCAGGCCAACGCGCCACGGCACAAGACAGCGCGATGCTGGTCGTCAAAGGCCCGGCGCTGGCCATGCAGGCTTACGGCGACGCGGCCATGCGCAACTACGGCGACCTGGATTTTCTGGTGCGCCAGGCGGACATCGCGCGCGCCACGCAGCTGATGATGGACGCGGGCTACCAGCCGCAGATCCCGCTGAGCGCGATTGCCGCGGGAAAAATTCCCGGGCAATACATGTTCCGCCAGTCGGAAGCGAAGCTGCTGGTGGAATTGCACAACGACCGCACCATGCGTTACTACCCGCGCGGGCTGCCGATCGAACAATTATTTGCACGCAGCGTGCGCGTAGCGATGGATGGCCGCGAAATTCCCACGCCGGCGATCGAAGATCATTTGATCCTGATTTGCATTCATGGCGCAAAACATTTCTGGGAACGATTGATGTGGATCGCGGACGTGGCGGCGCTGATCGCGCGCCATCCGGAAATGGATTGGCCACGAGCGTTCGTGGCGGCGGAGGAAGCGGGAGCGGAAAGCATGTTGCACGGCGGATTGCTGCTGGCCGCGAATGTTTTGCAGCTGCAATTGCCGGGCGAAATTCTGGCGCGCGCGCAGGCGGATGCGGCGGCGCGTGCGATGACCGAGCAAGTTTTGCAGTGGCTGCCGGCGGCGGGCGAATCGTCTCCCAGCGCGATTGAACGCGGAGAGCTAGCTCGGGAAGCACATGAAAGCGGAATACACCAACGCGGAGCACACGAACGCGGGTTGCTGCAGCGGGGATTATTTCGCATGCGCATGCGCGGCGGCGTGGCGCGCGGTGCGGGTTATTTTTTGCGGCTGCTTTTTTCGCCCACGGAAGAAGATTGGGACGCCAACGCAACGGAATCCAGTAGCTTTATGGATGTATTGAAAAGGCCGTTTCGCCTGGCGAAAAAACACGGGAAGAGCGGCAAAGACTGACGCGCAGCGTCGCGATCGGAGACCCGACGACGCGACTTCGTCCGCTTGCATCGAAGCGATGCGGCATGCTACGCCACATCCTACGCCGCGTGGGCACGGCGTGCCGTGCCCCTACAAAATCGAACCGGCGGCGCGTTTTTAGAAAATTTTGGCGGAGACTTTCGGCGGTCATTCTGAAACGCAAGCAAAAGAAAAAGCCGCGTGCTGAGTTGCAGCACGCGGCATTTTTCTTTCTGACCCTTTGAATTGTTGCGCGCGCCCTGAAAATTCAGGGCGCGATTGGTTACTGTACGGTGACCGACACCGTCGCGGTTTGCGTTGTGAAACCGGCGGATGTGCCGGTAACGGTGACCATGTAGGGGCCTGCCGGAGTGCCGCCGGAGCCCACACCGCTGCAGCCAGAGAGGATGGCGAACACCAGCAGAACGCCGACCATGGCCACGCGAGTGCGGAGACGCTGCTCGGAAGCAAGCAGGAACATGATCATCAGGATGAACATGACGGGCACGACCACTTTGATAGAGCCCAGCGGGAAGCGCGGCGAGGCTGGCGGTGGCGGCAACGTAGCGACGGTAACAAACTGCAGCATCGAGGTGGCGGTTGAGCCCGCCGCGGGTGTTACGGACGCGGGCATAACATTGCACGAGGCCTTCCTGGGAACTACCGCGCAACTGAGCGCGACAGCAGCGTTGAAGGTGCCCACGGAAGTAACAGTGACGGTAGCGTTGCCAGTGGAACCTACCGTGACGGGCGGTATCGGGCTGGGCGCGATGGCCAGCGTGAAGCCCGGCGCGACAGCTGCAACATTGCCAGTGAGCGAGACGGTTTGCGGACTGGTCGCGGCACCGTTCGTTAGGGTGAGCGTCGCGGTTTCGGTAGTGGCAACTGAAGGCGTGTAGGTGATGCTAACCATGCAATTTCCACCAGCGGGAATCGAGGTACCGCAGTTGTTCAATGGCAGGAGAGCGAAGTCCGCTGCAGCTCCCATGGCCGAGGTCAAAGTGACAGCGGCACTCGTGAACGCTACGGGGGCGGCGGTGTTGTTGGTGAGTGTCACGGCTTGCGCTGCTGTGGGCGTGCCCACGGCCGACGAAGTGAACGACAAGGAGGTCGGCGCGACGGTGAATGGAGCAAGCGTGTTGCCGATGAGGCTGACAATCTGCGGTGCGCTGCCAGCGCCGGAGAGAGAAAGGTTTGCGGTTTCCGTCGCGGTGCCTGATGGAGTGTAGGACACGTTGATGGTGCAGTTGCCGCCAGAGGGAATGGAAGTGCCGCAGGAAGTATTGGTGACGGTAAAATCGGCGGCGGTTCCGGTGCCGGAAGTAATGGTAACCGTCGGCGTGGTGAACATAAGCGCGCCACCGAGGTTATTGCTAATCATGATGGGCTGATTCGCGGACATGACGTGAATCGGCGAATTAAACGTTAGAGAAAGCGGAGTGATCGTCAAAACTGGCTGAAGCGTGACCTCGGCGGCGAAGGCCTCCGAAGTGCTACCAGTCTTTAACGTGGTCTGGAAGGCGCCAGTGGTAGCCGGAAAATCGGTCGAGGCGGTCATTCCCGTAGCGAAAACGCTTGGAGGGGTACCAAGCGCGAGGCCAAAAATCTCGTCGGGAATTCCCCCTGAACCACTGCCACCAAAGTAGGTGTAGTAAAGCAAATCCGAGGGGCCACCGCCCAGAGGGGCGATTTCGGCGATGAAACCATCGCCGGGGGCACCGGATGCGACAGCCGCCTGATAAGCGCCGGGAGTGGCGGGGAAAGTTGTAGAGCTGGTGGCGCCGCCGACATAAGCGTTGCCAGCCGCGTCGGCCTTGATGGCCGTGCCATCGGTGGCAGAATCGCTGAGAAATGTAGAGTACTTCAGAACGGTCCCGGCCGAGGTATCCAGCAAGGTGACGAAGGCTGATCCTGCGGCGGCGTCGCCGGTGGTCTGGAAGCCGCTCTGAGTCGGAAAGTCCGCCGAATTCGTCGAGCCCGCCACATAGACGACGGTAGTCCCGGACTGCAGGTCAATGGCACCGCCAAAATCACCGTGGCCGGAGTTGCTGTCGCCGGAGCCGCCGAGAATTGTGGAGTACACCAAGGATGTTGGAGCGGCCGCTGCGGTATTGACTGTGGTGTCGATTTCGGAAATGAAGGCGGAACTCCACATGTTGGCGGCTTTTGGCAACTTCTGGAAAGTTGTAGCCGAAGTTGGATAAGGATCGGCAGGCGAGGAGCAGGTGGTGCCAGTAATGTAGACCTTGTTGGGGGCGCCAACGACAATGCCAAAACCGCCGTCTCCGAACTGCAAGGTTATAGCGCCCACTAGGGCGCCATCGCCACCCAGATAGGTGGAATAGATCAGCGAATTGGTCCCAGATTGCGTGGTGTCAATCCTGGTAACGAAAGCGCTGCCAGCGGCACTCGGGAGGGTGTTCTGAAAAGCGCCGAGAGATACAGGAAAGTCCACGTCGGCGGTGCCCGCAGTCGAGTAGCTGACGCCCGTGACGTAAGCGTTGCCGCTGGAGTCGGCGGCGACAGCTTGACCGAAGTCTCCCAAGCTGCCGTTGCTGCCTCCGAGATAACTGGAATACAGCAACGAAGCTGCGGTGTTAACCGTGGGATTGAGTTTGGTGAGAAAGCTCGTTCCCGCATTATTTGTGCTTACAGTTTGTTTCAAGGCATTGGCGGTCGTCGGAAAATCAGTGCCAAAGGTCTCACCGGTGACATAGATATCGCCGCCGGATACGGCTATGCCAAAAGCAAAATCGAATCCGCCGCTGCTGCCCAGATAGGTGGAATACATCAATGCAGAGCCCGCGGGATTCAGTTCGACGACAAATCCAGTGCCGTTGGTATTCCCGCCTGGGGTCAGAACGCTGGTGGGCGGGAAGTCAGTGGAAAGCGTTTGGCCCGCGATGTAAGCGTCGCCGCTCGAATCGACAGCAATGGCGTAACCCGCGCCGTCGTCACTGGTGCCGCCGAGGTAAGTCGCATAGTTGAGAACGGGATCAACAATTAGAGGCTCGCGATGATCGTAAGGCGCGATGGCAAACGACACATCATTGCCACGGAGAGAATAGTTGGCGGCAATTTCCTGACGGCGGCCATTGATATTCTGATAGACGAGCGGTTTCTGGAGCACGACATCGCCGCCGTCAACGCTAACGAGGACATCGCCCTGCGCGTCGACGTGGAGTTTGCGCGCGCCCGAAAGATTCATGCGGATAGCGCGGGGATCCGCCCCGGGGGCGACAATGAAATCGTACTCGAGGTTGCGCTGGTGGCCGTAAAAGAGCAGGTCCACGCCGGGATAAACCTGACTATATTTGACCTGGGCGAAAGTAGGAATTCCGGTGTGCCATTTCTTGGGATCGTTGCCGATAAAATAGTTCACTTTGCCGGGCAAATTTTCGAGTCCCGCGATTTCAGGAGCGGGATTGGCGCCCGCAAAGCGCAGGCGCAGCGACGCGGTAGTGGTGGTGGCCGAGCCGGACTTACGCAGGGCGCGCAGGGCTTTCAGCGAGGCCGCGCGATGGCGGGGAGAAAAATCGAGGTGCTGGGAATGGCGGAGCGCCACCACAGCTTCCTGCGAGGTCAAGAACAGGTCATACCGCGCGCCGTGGGCGGCATAGCGAACTTCTTGCGCCAGTTGGCCTTGGTTTTCCATGAAGCTGAGCGGCAGTTTGCCGTAAGCTTGAAGCCACGCGGACTTGTCCGTTGCGGGAGCGGCCGGCGAGGTACTGCGCGCAGCGGCGGAAGTTGTGGAAAGGTTGCGGTGTGATGAATTTCGCGTGATGCGGAAAGCGGCGACGAGCAAGAAACTGCAAGCGAGAAATGCGACGGCGGCGTAAAACGTGACCCTGCTGATAGACCCGCGAATTTTCATGTTGCTTCCTCCTCTAGTTCGGTCCCCCATGTCACCCGGGCCATTGCGAAGGATGGCCACGCAGGAGAAGTCATTGCCGTTAACCGGACATTGCCGGACTGTTCCTGTGGGACAGGTACAGGTCGCGGAGTCAGCATCGACACTGATTTACAGGTACGGGACACCCTAAACAACGCGATGCTAGCATACTGCTCTGGCGCAACGAGCGGTAGTTCGGAGTCAGCAACAGAGGCTGTTGCGTATAAGATAACGCGACAACCCACTATCGCTGGTACGAAATCAAGTCTGGCCTTGGAAATCGAAATGAATTAGCGCTCAGGCGCACCGCAGCGCCTGAAAGTCATTATATATCAAGTTACATAGTTCTTCAATATATGCAGGGTCGTTGTGCGGCGTGAGCAAGCGAACCGGAACGCTGGAGATTAGGCGGTCCAGGACGCTGAATTCCTCCGCGCGCATGGCGGCGTCGAGAAGGTTATTGGCATAGGTATTGGCGAGCAGGGAGAGCAGCGACAGTTTCAGCGGGGCAGCTGCGACGCGCGGAGCATCTTCCGTGGCCCGCGCGGCGAACAGATAGATCGCGGCGAGAGGCAGGGCGCGGTCAGCAGAACGGGTACCTGCGGTTCCGAGCACAAGTTTTCGTTTGTCCCAATCTGGCGCCAGGCGGGGAAATTGTTCTTCCGGACCATAAAGGAATTGAACGGAATCTGGCCATAGGCACAGGTGGGGATACGCGGGCTGTACGCGAAAGTTAGCAACTTGCGGAGCAAGACGAGCGCCCGCTGGCCCTCCATCCGATGACGTCCCCGAAGAACTGATCTCAAGCGCGACGATATCATCCGAGAGCACCGCATAGCCGCGCTTGGCAAAAGCCGCAGCGGTGGTGGACTTCCCTGCTCCTTCTGGGCCAACGAAGACGACGCATCGATCGCCAAAAGCCACGGCGCTGGCATGCAAGCAGGTAACCCCGCGCAAGCGAAGCAAGAGACCGAAGACCGGACCGAGCAGATAGGAAAGCGCCTTTTCCAGCGTCAGATGGCCGGGCCAAGCGGCAAAGACGTTTCGCCTGGAATGGTCGAACCAAAACTGCGTGCCATCGGAGTAGGCGAGGCGCAGGAAGGACTTGTCCGCGGCGTTCCAAATATGCAGGACCGGCGCGCCGCTCTCGTCGGTATAAGAACTCACGTAGGCCAATTCCTGTTCCCGCGGAGAGAGCAAGGCGTCCCGGTAGGGGAGCACATCGAGATGAAATCGCACCTGGCGAGAAATGTCCGGGTCAAACGCTGAAGAATCGATGGGCGGCACTCCGGGAATAGGAACGTTGGAGTGGATGAGCAAGCCGAAGACGGAGTAGGCAAAATCCAAGAAGCTATTGTGCCGAAGCCGCTGACATCTGCAAAGAGGAGTTAGCGGACAGTCGTGGGTTGTGTCTTTCTCTATCGCCACGGACGGACGCAATCCCGCGCAAGCGTTAGAACAAAATCGAAAAACTAAGGTGAACAGTAAGAATGAACCGGAAGGCAGAGGCGCTGTGCCGCGGCACGCTGGGGAGGCACCGCTATATATGAGTGAGGTTCCGAGGCGTGTGGCCCTTATCCGACTGGCCGTGCATGCCGACTTTTTGGGTTAATTCCCGCACCGTCCCATAAACCGTCAATTTAGGAACCGAATACGGTTTTTTGGGTCCTGGTGCGACAGGTTTTGCCATTCCCAGCCTCCAGTTTCAGTTATACCCAACTTGTCGAACCGACTGCAACCAGAAGTTGAAACAAACGGGCCGGGCCATCTGGTTAACCTGTTCGGCAGTCATCTTACCATGCAGGGGCGAAACCGACGAGTGATTGATATAGAGGTCAGCCTCGGCGCCGGACGAGCGGCGACTGGACGGGCCAGACGCAGGTTCTATGTCAATGGCACTGCCCGCAGGACCAATCCCGGCGTCAATCCCGACACCGGGCGCGACACCGGGCCCGACACCAGGCCCGACACCAGGCCCGACAGCAACACCGGTCTTAACCCCGAAAGGACCGAAACGTTGCAGCTGCAGGAGGAGAGGATCAGCCGCAAATGGCGTCTTCGGACGCAGCCGCACACTATCGAGCACGAGGCCTGCCATCGCGCGACGGAGCAAGGCCTTTTGGAAAAACCACGGAAATGGCGGAATCGCGAGGAGATATTCGACGACGCGCAAATCGAGGAACGGATAGCGCAGCTCGACGGAACATTTCGTGACGCCAGGGTTTTCCAATTCGAACATGCGCGTCCATTGCGGTAAATATAAGGATGCGTGGGCGGCGGGGTGGATAGGGTGGGCACGCGGCGGAGCAGGGCGCTGCTGGCCGGCGCGCCAACGCGCGGGAAGATCGAGTCGCTTGGCAAAATCGGGGGCAATCCATTTTGGGAATGGCTGCGCCGCGGTTTCACCTTTGCCGAAGAGCCCCTGTAGACGCACGAGCAAGCCGCGCCAAGGAAATGGCCGACGCCACGCGTATTGTGCAACTTCGCTTAACAGGCGTAGCCATTCGCCGTTCCGGCGCAGATCGGCGACGTAGGGCCACATTTGAAAATGCATGAGGTTGTCGCTGCCTTCTCCGGAAAGAGCGACGCGGCAGTGGGCTGCGACTCCTTGGAAGGATAGAAACAATCCGGCGAATAGCGGATCGTCGACCGGTTCCGGGGCGATGGGTTGCGCGGAGGCAAATTGATCGAAAGGCTGCACGTTATCTAGATAGATGTTCTGTAGAGGCATTTGTAGTGCAGCGGCGAGTTGCGCGGCGAGGGCGGGATCGCGGTCGCGTGTCAGGTGACCGTGGAGGATGTTGAAAGCGCGAAGATCGCAGGATTCTGGCGGGTGAGACTGCGCTACTCTGCCCCGCTGAATGCTGCTGGCGGTGGCGGCGACGGCGGCGGAGTCCAAGCCACCGCTGAGGAAGATGCCGATGGGAGAGGCGTCCAGGCAATCGGCGACGGCGGGATTCCAGACGGCGAGGAAATTTTCGATGTAGTCGTCGGGGCGCGCGTAGCGAATGCGGCCGTCGACCGGGACGTCCCAATAGCGGCGAAGTTTTATGGCATCGCGGGAAACGAGCAGAGAGTGCGCGGGGGGCAGGCGCTGAATGTCGCGGAAGGTGGTGGTGGAGTTATCGCAGTTGAGGCCGAAGAGCAGAAAGTCGGCGACGGCAGAATCGCTGAGCGCGGGGGAAACGCGCGGGTGGAGACGGAGCGAGTTGAGAGCGTTGCTAAAAAGAAAAAGTGAGTCGAAGAGCGCGTAGTAGAACGGCTTTATGCCGAAATGATCGCGAGCGCAGAAAAGTGTTTGGGCTTGCGCGTCCCAGATGGCGAAGGCGAAATCCCCGCGCAGGTGCTCGACGCAATCTGGGCCCCAGCGCGCGTAAGCGTGAAGAAGTAGTTCGGCGTCGGTGGCGTTTGGAGAAATTTGCGCGCCCGCGGAGAGCAGTTCGGTTCGAAGGTCAGCGCGGGAAACGAGGTGAACGTCGGCGGTGATGTGTAGGCGAGGTTCGGCGATGGAGAAAACTGGCGAGGAGAAGCGGCCGGTTTGCAGCAGCGCGTGGCCCAGCCCAGCGGAACCTTCGACCCAAATATTTTGCGCGTCCGGGCCGAGGTGTTTCAGGGAATCGACAAGCGGGCGCAACTGCGCGGCGGCGACGGGCGCGCCAGCGCGCTCGAAGATGCCGACGATGCCGCTCAATCCGGCAGCGTCTCCATGACAGGGTTGGCCGCTTCGAAAGGGAGGAAATGCCGGTGCTCGCCAAGATCTTCGTTGAGAGGAGTGCCGAGATAGGCGACCCAGGCGTGGGCTTCGAGGTGCGCGGACTGTTTGCGCGCGCCGAAGCGTAATTCGGCGGCGATGCCACGACGGCGAAGGAGAAAAGAAAGCGCCATGGCTTGCTCGAGACAATTGGTGCGGAACAAAAGATGGCGCGCGGAGGCAGACGCGAGGCGCGTGATGTGCAGCGCTTGCGGCAGAAGCGAAGGATCAAGCGCGGCGGGTGAGTTGGCGAGCGGAGTGAAGCGCGCAAGAAGATTTTTCCAACGGCGAAAGCCGATGAGTCGCAAAGCGATGGATGTGGCAGCCAGGCAAATGGCGGACTGAAGGACGGTGGCGCGGTCGGAGCCACTGAGGTGCGCGAATCGCCGCCATGCATTCATGACGCTCACGGGTGGTCCCGCGGCAGGCGAGGCCGGTCCGCGGGTCTAGCGAAGACTGTACTACAAGCGGACGCAAAATCGATGTTTTGGCGACAACGGCGCGATAACTATGGCCGTTAACTAGGGCCGGTCCGGGCTTTCGTACGATTTGATAATGGAAACGACGGTAACGACGCCGACGGCGCCGATGGCGACTTCGGTGAAATGAGACGCTCCGGCGGTGATCGGTCCTTTGGCGTTTTGCGCGAGGGCCGCGGCACAGCCGGTGTGCGTGTGATTCTTATGATAGTCGGGGTCTTCCGGAGAGATGGGATCGCGCGTTTTGTCGACGGAGTGTTCCGGGATTACGCGATAGGCGTGATCGTGGTCCACGGTTTTTTTCTCGGAGCCGGCGACAACATCGATGAGTCCTTCGCGACTGGAGACCACCAATTCGCAGGGCGACTTGAGGCTGACTTCGCCTTGAATGGGACGAGCCGAGCCGGAAACGATGCGCACGTCCGAGGCAAAAATTTCAAAACCTTCGGTGGCGCTATTGTTGGAGATGTTGATGGCGCCGTGACGCAATTCAGCGATGGGAGAGGATTGCCCGGGATAGAAAACGACGGTCGTGTCGCCGAGCAGCTGGTAGGTAGTCTGGCCAATGCGCACGGTGAGGTTGCCGTCGGTGTCGGTGTTCAAGATATCTCCGGCAAAAACGGACGAGCCGGCGCTGCTGGGCGCCGAGCCGATGCGGCCGCCTTGTGAGTCCATGATCATACCGAGAGCTTTGGTTTGCGCGGCGTGAAGTGGTGCCAGCGCGAAACTCAAGGCCATGCCCAAGGTGGCGATTGCTGCGAGAGAAAATTTGGTGAGCCGGGTCATGTTGTTTCCTTTCCTGCGCGTTGCTGAAGATGATTTATTTTTCGGGCGATTTATTTTCGGAACGTCGTAAATTCGAACTGTGACGCGTGGCTCTGCTGGTGGCGCCGGATGCCGACTGCAATTGCATGGCGGGGTCGCCGAAAAAGATCCACGTGCGGCGAACATCAGGATCGGAGATACCGAGCTTGGCGCCGAGAATGCCTTCGCCGAGTGGCGTGGCGGGATCACCTTTCAGGATGTGCAACAGTGCCTGGTTTAAGGTGCCCTGCGGGGACGCACTGGTGAATCCGGAAGAGGCCCAGACACCGACTGCCCCACCGTTTGGCGCGAGGAGCAAGGACTCGGCAAGACTTTCGGTGTAGACGTCGTGGAAAAATCCGTTCAGGCAATCCATCAAGAGATACACGGGCAGATGGTCGCCGTTGGTGAGAGTGGAAGCGGAAGTGTCGTCGAGCAAATCAGAGAAGGACCATTGCTCGGTGGCGCCGTGGCCGGTGTAGTTGACGAGCAGCGCGCCGTTGTTGAGAGCCGCGAGAATTTGCTGGCGCGCGGTGTTGACGTCCAGAGTGTCCGCGAAAATGCTGGTGGTCTGCAGCGCGGAAGGAAGATCGGTGGCCGCGAAGGTGGCTTCGTTGGTGAAGTTGGTGTCGACGTTTTGATCGGCGATGAGCAAGGCTTGCTGGTTCCAGGAACCCGCGGTCGCGCCGGATTCGTAGTTGACGATTTTGGAAATGACCAGCGCGGCGTCCGCAGCGGTGCGGGCGGGGATGCGGCCGGTGGGGATGGTGGCGAAACCGGTTTGCGCGAAATCGCTGAACCAATCGTCAGACGCGGTTTTGAACGCGACGGTTTCGATGATGCGCGTGGGAACAAAATCGAAATCGCCGAAGCCGAGATAGTTGCGCGGGTCCAGCGAAGCATCGCCAACGAGCAGCACGGCGTTGGGACCTTGCGCGGGGCCGGTGGAGAGTTGCTGTAAATAATCGCGGATGGCGAAGGGCGTGCGTTCGCCATAGTTGAACGCGTCAAAGATCTGGTCGGTGGTGACGACGGTGACCTGTCGGCCTTGTTGCTGGCGAAGCGCAACGTAGGGCGCCAGGCTGGAAACGAAGTCGGGATGGCTGATGATCACGATGTCCGAGCGTTGCGGCTGATGAATGGCCGGGTCGGGTGCGTGATACGTGAGAGATGCGGGCGCAGAAATCTGGTCCGCGGAGAAAATCAGGAGCGTGCGTTCCGCTGGGCCGGAAGTTGGGACGCCGAGGGCCAGCGAGAAAGTGTTGCCCGCGGATTGCACGGTGCCGTTGAGCTGCGAGATGGCCGTGGGATCGGTGATGTCGTAGGCGAAGATTTGCGAGTTCGTGAAGCCCGTAACATTCAGGGCTGCTCCGGCGGGGGCGGAGGCGCGGAGCCAGTTGGTGTCCGCAGCATACGTGTGCGGATAGTGCAGCGCGATGGATTGCACCAGGCTGACGTCGTTGTCGCCGTCGAGCGCGGTCAGCGTGAAGGTGTTGACGCCGTCCTGCAGCAGGCTGGAGTTGATGGGAAATGTGTTGGTGACATTGGCCTGGTTGAAAAAATCCATTTCGCCAATGGGATTGCCGTTCAGGCTCACGGAGACGCTGTGCGCTTGTTGATCGGTGCCGCCCTGCAACGTAACGTCAACAGTCGAAGGCAACGCGGAATTGGGATTGAAATGCGCGATGGTGAGTTGTTCGTCTACCGGCTCGGTGGTGACGGCGTCACCGAAGAAGTTGTCCTGATTTTCGCCGTTTAACAAAATGGCGAAGTATGTGGTGCGCTCATCCAGGATTACGGTGGAAATAAAGTCCTGCGCCGTGGCTTCGCCGGACGATGGGGCTTGGACCTGGGTGACGCGCGTTCCTGGTTGCGTACCACGGACTAGCCAGTAGACGCGCGTGCCGGAAAAGGGCGTGTCGATTCCGGTGCCGTAAAATTCGATGCCATCGACGGGACGGAAGCGGCCCTCGAATCCGGACTGGACGATCATGGGCTGCTCAACGCCTTCGGCGTAGAGCTGGAGGAATTGTGGTTCGACGCCGGGATTGAAGCCCGCGGCGATGAGTTGCGCCGACGAAAGGTGATACCAGCCTTCATCGGTTACGCCGATTTTCAGTGCGGGCAGCAGATCCTGCGAAACCTGAAGTTGTCCGCGCTTGAGCGTTGGCGGCGCGGGGCGCGGCGCGAGCAAAGAGCGGCGAGTCTGTTGCGTTGAGGGTACGGCGAAGCGGTTGAGTTGCGTCAGGAGAGGCGCGTTCGAAACTTCACGTGTCGATTGCGACGCAACGGCCGCAGCCGGCTGCGCGGGATTTCCCGCGGGTGAAGAAGGCGCGAACGCATCGCGGATGAGGCCTTGCGCGTCCGGATTGACCGGGCCGTGCGTCGAACGAGTTCCGTTGAGGTCAACGTCTTCGAGGACGTAGGACGATTGCGCGGTGCCTGCGGGATCGATCCAGTAATAAGTTTTGGCGCCGTGCTGCGGTTGCGCGCCACGCACGAATAGCGCGGCTCCCGCGATGATCGACGGGTTAACGCGATGCCGTCCTAGCGGGTCTTCGCGATAGACGTTGAAGCCAAGATTGCGAATCTCTTCCTGGGTATGCCATTCGAGTAGCACGCCACCGCCTTGGCGGACCTGCGCGCGGAACGAAGACAACTGCACGGCGGTAACCGACTGAATTGTGGAATCGGCCTCGGAAGAATTATTGGACGTATTGGGATCGCTGGTGGTCGAAGTGACCGAAGCGATGTTGCAAACGCTGTACGGAATGCCGTTGACGGTGTTGCACGGCGTCCCAGGCCCGCTGAAGGTAGAAGCATTGGTGTTAATAGTGACTATCACCGTGGTGCCCACACCGAGAGTCCCCAGTGCGCAACTGATGGCGCTGCCGGTTTGCGTACAGCTACCTTGCGAGCTAGTAAGATTCGTAAAAGTGACGGAGCCGGGCAAAGTGTCCGTGACATTCACGGTTTGCGCCACCGCCGGACCGTTATTGGTGACTTGTATGGTGTACGTCAAATTAGCGTTCTGGTTCACGGGTTCGGGCGTCGCCGTCTTCACGATGGAAACATCGGCTTGAGATGGCGACGACGTGAACGTAAAAGACATGGCGGTATTGTTCGCGGTATTCGGGTCGTTGGTCGTTGGGCCGATGGTTGCGGTATTGGTGATCTTCGTGCCTGGTGCATCCGAACTGGTCGCTTGCACCACCAGCGGGAACGTGGCGGAGGCGCCGGAATTGAGCGGACCGGTGCAGGTTACCGTGCCGCCGCTGCCCACCGCGGGGGTCGTGCAACTAAAGCCCGCAGGAGTCACCAACGAGACGAACGTGGTACCCGTGGGAATTACGTTGGTGTAGGTGGCTGTACCGACGTTCGCTGGACCATTGTTCGTGGCCACTTGCGTGAACGTGATGTTGCTCCCCAAGAGCACTGGATTCGGCGTAGCGGCGCTGGTGATGCTCAGATCCGATTGCGTCGCGCCGGCGACTGTGACGTTCGCGGTAGCGGATGCAGCCGTCGGATTGGGATTGGGCGTGGCGGAGTTCGCGTTCGCCGTGTTGGAAATCACCGTGCCATTCGCGACGCCGGTAGAGGGAACATTCACCACCAGCGTAAACGTCGCGGTGGCGCCATTCGGGAAAGTTGGCGCGGGGGCTACGGTGTTGCAGGCGATGTTTCCCGTGCCGCCGACCAGCGGCGCGGTGCAACTCCAATTGGCGGGGGCGCTGATCGAAACAAAAGTGGTATTGGTTGGAACAGTGTCGTAAAGGCCGCCAGGTGCTGCAGCGGCAGGGCCGTTGTTATGCATCACCAGTGTGTACGTGATGTTGTTACCGGCCACGACCGTAGGCGCGCTGGCAGTTTTCGTCAGCGTGACGTACGCAGAGTTGGCGGAGCCCACCACCGTGCTGACCGTCGCGGAGTTATTCGCAAGATTGGGATCGTTGGTGCCGGAAGAAATATTTGCCGTGTCTACGATCTGCGTGCCGAAGGCAGTTGCCGCGTTGACCATCGTAACCAGCGTGAACGTGCCCGTGCCGCTCGCCCCGCTCGGCAGGTCCGGATCCGTGCAGGTAATGTTCCCGGTGGAGAGAATGGATGCGTTGGAGTTACACGTCCAACCTGTGGGCACCGTAATGGATTGAAACGTGGTGTTCGCAGGAACCCCTTCGCTGAAAACCGCGTTGAGGGCGTCCAGCGGACCGGCGTTAGAAACGACCTGGGTATAGGTAATCGAGTTCCCGGGTGCAACGGGATTGGGCGTACCCGCATTGGTCACCGAAAGGTCCGCGCCTGCGCAATACGCGCCGGATTGCGTCCCCGGAGTTTCCGTAATCAACAAGCCGGAGGAAACTACGCCGGCCTGTCCAGCAGCCGCGCCGTAAGCATCGTTCGCCAGCGTCGAAGTACCAGGAATGCCACCGCTAACGTTGGTGCTGCCGGGAGCTGACGAAGTAAATATGACGCCGCCACCGCCACCGCCGCCGGGACCGTGGCGATTGCCCGGAAAGGCACCTGCCGGATCCTCCGGCCAAGTAATTCCTCCGTTGCCACCTGCCGCGCTTGCGGTAAGACCGCCAAGCCCACCGCTGTTGGCGAACACCAAAATCGTGCCGCCGGCGCTTGCGCCACCGCCGCCGTCATTCTCCGTTTGCAATGCGGTTTGCCCGTTGGAAGTAATCGTTCCCGTGCCGGTGACCGAACCGGCATGTATAATCACGATTCCGCCACCCGCGGTTCCACTGCTATAAATTCCCGTGCAGGGTTGCGTGCAAGTGTTGCTGGTGCTGTTGCCGGTGTTGGTGATGGGATTCCACGTCGAACCGTTGTTGGTGGTACCCGCGCCGCCTCCGCCACCCATAACGATGGCGCTGGTGGAAGCGGGAAACGCTACGCCGCCAAAACCGCCGACAATTCCGGCGCTGTTCCAGCCAAATCCGCCGACTCCCCCGGTGCCGCCATTCCCTCCCGCACCGCCGCCACTGTTCTGGTCATTGGCGGTTGGGTCCGCGTCCGTCGCGCCGCCGCCGGCATTGCCCGGTGCGCCGCGCGCGTAGCTGCCATTGGGAAGTCCTTCCAGATATGTTTGAGCCGTGCTGACCGCCGTGGTAGCCGGGGTGATGGTTGAAAGCGCCGGCGCGATAAAATGAGGCGTTCCCGCGATGCCTTCACCCTTCGAACCGTTGGTAGCATCGGTCGAGAGCGTAATGACATCGGTGCCTGCGCCCGTACCGCCGCCAAGAATTACGCCGCCGCCCCCGCGGAATCCCTGGCCATCGAGCACCACCGTGCCGCCCAGCGTCAGCTGCGACGCCACATCCAACGCCAGCACGCCGCCAACTGCCCCATTCCACGGAAGTGCCGCCAACGTGCTGGTCAGCGTGGCGGAGCTATACTGCGGAACCCGAATGACTTGAAAAGTTTGTATGCCCTGCGGCGGTGTAGCAGTGTTGGAAGCGGCGACGCTGGCGTAACTGTTCAGTAAGCCGCTGCTAGCGCCGGTACCCATAATCGTTACGGTGTCGGTGCCAGCGTTCGCGGTGACCGCCGTGACGGTCACAAATTCAAACTGGCCAGAGTTCCCCAGGCTGGTAGACCCGGAAGCCGGATTCCCCGGGACGCCATCTCCGTACAAAGTGGTATTCGTGGAATTGATTTGCGCTCCCTGCATTTGAATCACGAGCAGCAGGTCGCCGACGCCGATCTGCGTTGCCGAGCCGGAAGACGGCGTTGTGACCGTGAGCGAATTCGTTCCTGCTGCAGCCGTTCCAACTCCCGCGTAATACGTATTTACAACTCCAGTGATGGTGCCGCCCGCGCCATCTTTCCCTGGCGTGGCGCACACCAGCGGCTGCACCACGGTCAGAACCGTGGATGTGTTATTCGTTGAAACCGGGTCCGTGGTTCCCGTCATCGCTACGGTTGCCGTGTTCGTCAGCGTGCCGGCCGTCGCCGGAGCGGTTCCCGAAACGGTGATAACGATGGGAGTAGCCAGCGGATAGGCTACTCCGCCTAACGTGCAGACGATTTTTCCACCCGCTGGTGCCGCGCAAGTTCCCTGCGTCGTGGTAGCCGACGCACCAGTCAGCGTGGCCGGCAAAGTATCCGTAACGGTCACCGCCGTCCCCGCAGCAAGCCCCAAATTCTGCACCTGGATCGTGTAAGACAGCGGCGACGACACAAACACCGGCGTTGGCGCCGCCGTCATGGAAAGCGCCATATCCGCGTCGCCGGTTACCTCCACCAGAACCGAAGTCGTGGTGACGTTATTCGAAGGCGTGGAATCGCTGGTTTGCGAGGTCACATCCGCGGTGTTTGTAATCGTGGTTCCCGCCGCGGTGCCGGCGCTCACGGTCACCGCATATGTGAAATTTCCGCTCGCTACGCCGCTGTTGACGTTGGCGTTCGCGGTACAAATCACTTGCCCCGTGCCCCCCACTGCCGGCGTGGTCCCGCAAGTCCAGTTCGCGGGGGGAGTCATGGAACTAAACACCGTATTCGTGGGCGTCTGTTGGTACAGCGTCGCGCCGACCGCCGCGTTCGGACCGTTGTTGGTAACGGTCTCGGTGTACATGATCGGGCTTCCAGCAGCGACCGCGGTTACCGACGCCGTTTGCGTCATGGCCAAATCGGCGCCGCTCACGGTGACCGAAGTGGTCGTCGTGTTGTTTCCCGGAACCGGATCGGTGCCCGTTTCGCTGACCGTCGCCGTGTTCGTAATCGTCGAGCCAACGATGGCTGCGGCGTTCACCGTCACCGCGATCGAAAAATTGCCGCTTGTCGAGCCGCCCGCCAACGTCGCGTTCGCGGTACACGTGATTGTGCCTGTGGCACCAACGGCGGGAACCGTGCCGCAGGTCCAACCCGTAGGCGGCGTCGCGGAAGCAAAAGTGGTATTGGCCGGAGTGCTTTGCGTCAACGTTGCACCAACCGCCGGTTGCGCGCTGTTGTTTGTAACCGTCTCCGTGTACGTGATATTCGCGCCCGTGGCCACAGGGTTGGGCGCGGCCGTTTGCGTCATGGACAGATCCGCGGCCTGCACCGTGGCGCTCGCCGACGCGGTGTTGTTGGCGGAATTTGGATCGAAGGTGGTGGAGGTGACCGTGGCCGTACCGCCGGCAGCCCCGCCGCCGCCGATGACCGTTCCGTTCGTCGCCGCGGTGCTCACCGTAACCACAATCGCGATGGTGGAGCTTCCGCCATTCGCTAAGTTCGCGGCGGTCGTGCACGTGAGCGTGCCCGTCGCACCTACCGCCACTCCGGTACACGTGTAGCCGGAGCCAGTCCCGCTCACATACGTAGTATTCGTGGGAATCGTAAACGTAAGTTGCGGGGTCGCCGAGGCACTCGCACCACTATTCGTAACCACGCTCGTGAACGTGAGCGTGCCCCCTGGCGCTACGGCGGCAGGCGCGGCCGCTTCCGTAATCGCCAATGAGGCGCTGAGAACCGTGGACGTGCTGGTGCCAGTGTTGTTGCCACCGACAGGATCAAAGGTTGCGGAGCTTACAGTGGCGGACCCCATGATCGCCGTTTGGCCAGCAACCCCGGCGTTCACCGCCACAATGATCGTAATGGTGGATGTGCCACCGATCGCCAGGGGGCCTGTCGCCATACAGGTCTCCGTGCCCGTTGCTCCAGGCATCACGCCGGTGCATGTGTAACCAGTCCCGCTCGCACTCGTAAAAGTAGTGTTCGTCGGCGTCGCAAACGTCACTTGCGGAGCTGCGGCCGAGCTCCCACCCGTACCGCCAGTGACGTTGGTGATGGTGTTCGTGAAGGTAATCGTGCCGCCGGGCGAGACCGTTGTTGGTGCCGCCGTTTGCGTCAGCGAGAGATCTGCGCTGAGCACCGTCACCGTGCTCACAATGTTTGTGGTCACCGTATAGTCGGCGGCGGGCGTCACCGTCGGTGTATTGTTGGCGTTCAACACCGTCTGCCCGGCCGTAGTGGCCTTCACCTGCACCGTCACCATCAGCGTGGCGGTACCGTTTGCTGGGAAATTAACGGTGTCCGTGCACACGACGCTGGTCCCGCTACCCACCGCACCCGTCGTACAGTTGAAGCCCGTCGGCGCGACAATCGACACGTACGTCGTATTCGTCGGTATTGGCTGCGTGATGACCGGCGCGTGCGTCGAAGCCGTGTTGTTCGTATTCACCAGCACATCGGTGTACGTTATCTGCCCGCCGGGACTGACGGTGGTCACCGAGGGCGTCTGCGTAATCGTCACCGGTACGTTGTTGGCGCGCATCGCCGCGGCGCCCGCGAACAGTTGCAACAAAATGAACGCTGGCACAGCGGCCAGAAACCCGCGCGTGAGACGACGCCGGCCGGCCAGGCGCAATTTGCGCAGCCACGTTCTTGCGGCGTGAACCTGCGTGGACCAGGGACGATCCGTGGAGATTTCTTCGCCATCCCGCGCGATCGCTACCACTTTCCCCAGAATTTGCTGTTCCGTCGCGTCTGCTTCCTGGCCCGCGTCGCCGCGTGTGATGGCCGCGCTGCCTTCCGCGAGCCGCTCAATCACGCGGTGCACACGAAGTCCTTCTTGGCTCTGTGCCAGGACCACCTGACCGGGCTTCAGTTCGTTGGCGGAGGCTGGAGCGACGAGGACTTGGTCGTTGGGCAAAATATTCGGGCGCATGCTTTCGCCTTGCGCGGTGAAGCGCACGGAGAAACCCTTTTGCAACAGTTCACGGCAGATAGCCGCGAACTGCGCGGAATCTTTCCTCACCGCACTTGACATCATGGATTTAGGAGCGCGCATGGCGGACCGCCTCCACGGCGCTCGATTGCGGCAAAAAGCGAAAAGTGTCGCAGGGCAATTCCTGCGCAAGTTGCTCGATGAACTGCAGTGCAACGTTCAGTGCCTCGGGCGAATAGCGCGGGACGAAACTGCGCGCAAAAATCTCCGCGGTGGCGATGCTGCGCGGCATGGGAACGAGTTCGTTGGTGGGCGCTTGTTCGAGAACGTAAATATGCGAGAGCCGCGCCGAACCGGGTGACGCAATGCCCGCATCGCCATGCCACGGGGTGCCGTACATCCACACTTGGCCTTCGCGCCTGCGGAGAATGATGCGGTCGTCGCTCAAGATGCGCCCGCCTCGTTGCGATTGCTCCGCTTGCCACAAGCGCGCGCTGGTGCTCTTGCCTGCGCCGGAGTGTCCGAGAAAAAGATGGCCGAAGCCGGCTTCGTCAACCACGCCGAGCGCGTGAACTTCCAGACCCTTTCCGTCCGCCAAATGATGAATCATCAGAACTTCATCGAGCGGATACTCGAACGGATAGATCGCTCGGTCCGTGTCGAAGAAATGCCCCGAAAGCGCTAGCTCTCCGCAGCGGAAGTTTTTATCGAACCACGCGGATTTGTAGGGGGTTTCGCCGGGGAAAGAGCGAATAAAATTCAAGCGATAGCCGCCATCTTCGGCGAATAGCGACCATAGCCCGCCAGAAGAAAAGAGCGGTTCTTTGTCGGAGACTTTCAACTCATCCACCAGCGAGACTTTTACGTTTACGTCGCAGGCGTCGCTGGCCGTGCGCGGCAGAGCGAACTCGCGCAGCGAAGGGTCCAGAATCATGCGCAGGCCGTCGCTGGCAATCATGCCAAACGAAATTCCGGCGATGCGATAAGCGAGCTGGGACGCCCCCGTCGGCGCGCCAGCCGTCAGCGATGCGAATTGTGTTTGTACGGAGGACATGGAATTTTTCGCAGGGCTCACGATCCCGGAGTGCGGCAAGGCACGCCGCCGCTGCGGCAGGAACCGGACGACACCGGGCCTCCGGCTCCGCTGACCTTGCAGTGTCCAAGGACCGCTTCGGCGGGACGCAAGCTCACGCGCAGCACCTTTGGCGCCTCGTACGCTTCGGCGTTGGGCGCCTTGCCGGGTTGACTTCCGTCTTCGTCTTGCCAATCCATCTCGTGCTTCTTTCTTTTCACTCGTGCTGCAATTTCATCGAACCGCGGGCATACCTAGTGCGAACTACAGGAATGACAAGCGGCCCCAGTGTTCGACGCCTGCAAAATGTTCAGTAGTGGAGGCGCTTTGCGTTCCAGCCACTCGCGCGAATCTGCCGCATGTGCCCGAATTCGTTCCGCGGCTTCCAGCAACGCGGAGTGCTGCGCGGGATTCGTGCAGCTTGGGCAATCTCCGTGCTCCGGCACCGCGAAGCCCAGCGCGTACGCGCGCAGATGAGCCACCTGACAGAGGAATTCCACGGGCGATTCGGCATTTCCGTTTTCCAGCTCGCCGTTTGCCGGACACATGCTGCACAGCGATTGAATCTGGCAGCGGTCGCAAATGTTGGGGCGCGCCTTCTTCTGCGCGCGGATTTCTTGCAGCCGCCCTTCCCAGCCTTCGCGGAAGCTGCCTTCGCGAATGTTGTAGCCCTGCTGGTGGGAAATCACGCAGATGCTCATCGTTCCCGTGGGATCGATGGCACAGCCGTTGACTCCGCCGCCGCAGAAATAGCGCGTGGTTTCGTCGCTGAATTCTGGCTGCGCGGCCGCCAATTCTTCTTTGGCCATGCGGCGGTAGTCATCCATGCGCCGCGTGTCGTGAAATTCCAGGTTGACCGCCTCTTCCGGCGAAAGCCTTATGGCCAGCGGACTCTGCGAACAATCGATGCGCGGATTCACCAGCGGATCAAACTTGAATTCCACCCCGCGGCTCTCCGCGTAGCGTTTCATCTCATACACTTCGTGCTGGTTGATGCTGGTCGGCACGGTTTTTAGTTTCAGCGGAAGATTGCGCTCCAGCAGCAGGTCCACGGCGCGCATGCAGCGATCGAAGGAGCCGCGCACTTGCGTCAGCGCTTCGTAGGTTTCGCGCGTGGCCCCGTACAGCGTGATCTCGATGGCGAACGGCGGATATTTCGCCAGGTAGTCGGCGATGCGCTCGTTGATCAAAATGCCGTTGGTGAATAGCGTGATCAGGAAGCCGCGTTTCTTGGCCTCGGTGTAAATATCCAGAAAATCCTTGCGCGCAAAAACTTCGCCGCCGGAATACAAAATCCACATGCATCCCGCTGCCACTAGTTCATCGAGCAGTGCGCAATGTTCCGCCAGGGACATTTCTTGCTTGCGCGCCACCTGATCGCCCATCGGCAAGTTGTTGTAGCAGTGCAGGCAATCGAGCGGGCAACGGCGCGTCACCTCGATGGAAACGTCCATAGGCACGCGCTTGTTGGGAAAGCGCTCGTGCAATACGCCGCTAAATTCGCTGTACTCAACCGTTTGCAAACTGTCCTCTTTGCCGGTAACCATCGGCCGCTGCTGTGAAATTGCTCAAGCTGTTTGCACCAAGCCGGCTTCTTGAAGATCGGCCAGAAAATTTCGCACGTCCTCTCGTGCCTGCTCCGCGCTAATCGCAAACCGCTGCGCGACGAACGCGCTCAACTCCTCTTCGCTGCGGCTCTTGGCAAGCAAGACCCACAAATGCGTGCCGACACTGTTGAACGTGAAAATGGCGTCGAGATCGCCTACACCACGGCAGATGGGGACCACCACGGTCTCGCCGGCCACGTTGCGCGAGACGAGATCGGAGTTGCGAACAAAGCGGGGACGCGGGGACGCGTCCTGTGAAACGGCATCAACAAATGGTCCTATAGGTTCTAGTAGTCCTATGGCCTGCATGCCTTATAGTGTTGCCTGTTGGGACAGTCCTGTCACGCCTTTGGAACAGTTTTGTTCCGTTTCAGTACAGAGCGTTAACGACACCTAATAAACGGGCGAAAACATGGCGAAACCTGTCCTTTTCACGGCATTTTCGGCCTTTACGGCAAGCCTTCATAGGGCTTGACCTGACGCCGCTATGCCGCGGCTAAGTGGCTGAGATATAACAAATTAAGTTAGGGATGTCGCAAGATGGCACGGACGGCGTTTTGCGGTTTTTGCGTCTGGACCTGTTTCGTCGCCGAATGCGACCGCCGCTCAACGGTGTGGACGGATCGTATCGAAAGACGCCCGTCGCTTGCGCCATTACGGGACACTCGCCTGTTTCGGTCCACTACTGATGGTTCAACCGGGATGAGATCGACTGGTCGATGTTGTCAGCACCGCACTTAGCCGGTGGGGGACAACGTGCACAAACAGCATCGCGCGTCCCCGAGCCGTCGATTTCGCGAAGCTTACAGGGCACTTAGGAACCCGAGAGATCCCTTTCCAACCATGCTCGAACTCCAAAAAAGAAACGGACTGGCCGGTATCTCGCCCATGGGGCGGGATCGCCGCACCTCTCCGCGCTACAGTTTCACCGCCGAGGCCGAAGCTTTGGACGCGCACTCTCGCGCCCGCATGAGCGCGCGCACTTCTGACATCAGCCGCGGCGGATGTTACGTGGATACCTTCTGTCCTTTCCCGCAGAATTCCAGCGTAAAAATCCGCATCCTGCGCGATAACCAAGCGCTGGTGGCGGATGCCAAAGTGGTTTATTCAAAACTTGGCATGGGCATGGGCCTTAGCTTCTCCGCGATCGACGCGGAGAACCGGCAAGTCTTGGACACCTGGATCGGCGAACTGAGCGGCACGACACCAATCGTATTTAAGGATTTTAAAGACGCCCCGCGCGCGGAGCCAATCGCTCCGCCACAAGTCGCGAAGAATGATGCGTCCTATGTCGTAGGCGAATTAATCATCGCGCTAATGCGTCGCGGAGCTTTGAGCCCACCGGAAGGCAACGCGCTGCTCTTGAAGCTGGTAAAACCAGACGGATTGCCTTGAGTTTACTGTGCGGCGAAAAAAAAGCGCGCTACACATTGGCGTTCGCCAATTATAGATAGACTCCCGAATACAAAAGTGATAATCAACCACAGTTGTGCGCTCACTAGAGTCCCCACGGGTGGTCAACATCGAAGATTTGCGCCGGCTGGCACGTCGGCGTCTCCCCAAAATGGTGTTCGATTATCTTGACGGCGGCGCCGAAGGCGAAGTCACGCTGCGTGAGAATTGCCGCGTCTTTGAAGATGTGATCTTTCGCCCGCGCCAGGCCGTCTCCATCGACAGTTGCGATTTGCGTAGCAGCGTGCTGGGGCAAGATATTGCGTTTCCCGGCTTGCTCGCGCCCATCGGCTACAGCCGCATGATGCATCCCGGGGGAGAAGTCGACGCGGCACGTGCCGCCGGAGAGTTCGGCACGGGCTATATCCTCTCGACGGTGTCGGGGCACAAACTGGAAAACGTGAAGGCCGCGTCGCGTGGCCCGGTGTGGTATCAGCTCTATCTGGTCGGCGGGCGCCCGGCGGCGGAGGCGGCCATCGAACGCATTCGCGCAGCCGGCTTCTCCGCACTGGTGATCACCATTGATACCGCAATGGCCGGGATGCGCGAACGGGATTCACGCAATGGGGCAAAACAGCTGCTGGGTCCCTCGCTGCTCGCGAAAATCCCCTTCTTGTCGCAAATGCTGGTGCGCCCAGGATGGCTCAGTGCGTTCCTGATGGATGGCGGAAAACCCAAACTCGAGAATATCGTGCAGCCAGACAAGACGCCGATGCCGCTGGTGGACGTGACCGCCGCGTTGGCACGCGCCGTGGTCACCTGGAAAGATTTGGAATGGCTGCGTAAAGCGTGGCCGGGACCGATTCTCGTAAAGGGTGTGCTCACGGGAGACGACGCGCGGCGCGCCGTAGATGAAGGCGTCGCCGGCGTTATCGTTTCCAACCATGGCGGGCGGCAACTCGACGGAGTTTCGGCCACCCTGCGCGCTTTGCCGGAAGTGGTTGCCGCAGTGGGCGGGCAAACCGAAATTTTAATGGACGGAGGCATCCGGCGCGGCAGCGATATCGTAAAGGCTATATGCCTGGGGGCGCGCGCGGTACTCGTCGGCCGCGGTTACGCGTACGGTCTGGCGGCTGCCGGACACGCGGGCGTCGCGCGGTCACTGGCGATTTTGCGCGATGACGTCGAGCGCACGCTTCGCTTGCTCGGCTGCGGCTCGGTGGCGGAACTGAATTCTTCGTTCGTGGAAATTCCGGAAAGCTGGCGGCGAAAATTTTCCAGTTAGAATCGAAGCCAAGAATTTACCGCGCGGAGTTATCGCTTGACAAGACCGCGGCGATTAAAGTATCTCAGCAGCCGACATCTGAGTCTGCGCGGTCCCATCCGGTGGAGCGGACAGGTGTGCAGTCCGGTGCAAGCTAAGGTTGCAAGCAAGGGTGCAAGCATTCCGTTGTCCCCATTCTTTTAATTTCTTCTGGCCTTCTCTGGAGGACTGCAAGTGACTTGGACCCAAGTTTACGACCCCTTCCACCATTGGTGGCTCTCCACGCTGGTGGCCGCGCTTCCAGTAATCGTCTTGCTCGGACTCTTGGCGGGATTCAAAGTAAAAGCGCACTTGTGCGCCGTGGCCGGAGCGTTGACCGCCATCGTTTGTGCGATTTTTGTGTTTGGCATGCCGGCGAAACTAGCGGCCACCAGCTTTGCTTACGGCACCGCGTTCGGGCTGCTGAAAATTGTGTGGATCGTCGTAGCCGCGGTTTTTCTCTACGACATCACCGTGGCCACCGGACAGTTTGAAATCATGAAGCATTCCGTGGCGGGCATCACGCCAGACCGCCGCTTGCAGCTGCTGTTGATCGCTTTTTGTTTCGGAGCGTTTATCGAAGGCGCGGCGGGATTCGGCACGCCGGTGGCGATCGCCGGCGCATTCATGATTGGACTGGGCTTTAAACCGTTTCACGCCGCGGCTCTAAATCTAATTGCCAACACCGCGCCGGTGGCTTGGGGGGCGATTGGCACGCCAGTGCATGCGCTAACGGCGGTGACAGGACTCCCGGAAAGCGATCTGAACGCGATGATCGGCCGCATTCTGCCATTCACCGCGGTGATTGTGCCCTTCTGGCTGGTGCGCGCGATGGTCAGCTGGCAAGAGACGTTTGAAGTGCTGCCCGCGATTCTAGTGGTGGGCATATCGTTCGCCGGGACGCAGTTCTTTTGGGCCAATTACATGGACAGCAATCTGGTGGACATCGCCGCGGGCATAGTTTCCCTGGTGGCCACGCTGGCTTTCCTACGCTTCTGGCAGCCAAAAAAAGTGTGGCGCTTTGCCGATGAACGCGAAGAGGATGCCGCCAAGCTGGCGCGAAAAGAAGTCGTGAAACATTACACCGGCGGACAGGTTGCCAAAGCCTGGCTGCCGTTCGCGATTCTTTCGTTGTTTGTTTTGATGTGGGGACTGCCGACGGTAAAAGCGGCGATGGGGAAAGCGACGACGCCGGCGTTCAAGACCGGCGGGTGGGAAGTTCCTTACCTGCACAAGGCGGTTCTCCGCGCGCAACCGGTGGTGGCCAAACCGACGGCGGAAAATGCCAAGTTTGATTTTAATTGGCTGACGGCCACCGGCACGGGATGTTTCCTGGCGGCGCTGCTGGCTGGCGTGCTTCTGGGCCTCGGTCCTGCCGCGATGCTCAGAATTTTTGGCCAGACCGTTTATCGCATGCGCTTTGCGATCATCGCCATGTCCTGCATGCTGGGTTTAGGATACGTGACGCGATATTCGGGCATGGACGCGGTCTTAGGTTTAGCGTTCACGCGAACGGGATGGCTGTTTCCATTCTTCGGTTCGTACATCGGCTGGCTAGGCGTGGCGCTGACCGGCAGCGACACCTCCTCCAACGTTTTGTTCGGCGGCCTGCAGAAAATCACCGCGCAGCAGCTCAACATCAGCCCGATTCTCATGTGCGCCACGAATAGCGCCGGCGGCGTGATGGGCAAGATGATCGACGCGCAATCAATCTGCATCGCCACCGCAGCCACGAATCAGGTGGGCAACGAGGGCATGATCTTCCGCTTCGTGTTCTGGCATTCGGTGGCGCTGGCAGCCATCGTGGGCGTCATCGTGATGCTGTACGCCTACGTTTTCCCACAATTCATCCCGAGCGGTTTGACGTTTATTCACTGACGGCGGTTGGGCGGGTGATGGAATAGCAAGAGTCCAAATCTCTTGAGCGGATTCGATATCATACTGAGCGCAAACGACTTAAAGTGCTTTGCGCTCAGTATGATATGCAAGTGTTCATTCTAGTAGGTTTACGGGGTAATTTTAGTAACCAGTTGATTAACACTACCGGCGGCGACGAGTGCCGCGTTAAGGCCGCCGGGTGGCGTAATACTCCGCAATCGCGGCGACGATGGCGGCTTGGTGGGCGCCTTGTAGTTCCGGGAAGACCGGTAGGGCCAGAACTTCTTGGCTGGCGGCCTCGGCGTGGGGAAACTGGCCGGAGCGATAGCCCAAATGTTCGAATGCCGGCTGAAGATGGAGAGTCCGCGGATAGTAGATTTCGGTGGGGATTCCCGCCAAGCGCAGAAACTCGCGCAGCGCGTCGCGTTCGCGGCAGCGGATGGAAAATTGATTGTAGACGTGTTCGTACTGCGGCGGAGGGATGGCCGGCACCTGTACTTGCTGGAGTAAATTCGCTTCCGCGAAGAGCTGGCGGTAGCGCTGCGCGCGGGCCTGACGGCCCTTGGTCCAGCCGGACAAATGACGGAGCTTGACGCGCAGGACGGCGGCTTGCAGCGCGTCCAAGCGACTGTTGGTTCCCAAAACGTCGTGGTGGTATTTCGTTTTGCTGCCATGCATGCGCAGGAGTCTGAGACGTTCATCGAGGGCGGCGTTTTCCGTAGTGATCAAGCCGCCGTCACCGGCGCCGCCGAGGTTCTTGGATGGAAAAAAACTGAAGCATCCGAACTCGCCGAGGGTGCCAACGTAACGATCGTGGTAACGCGCGCCAATGGCCTGCGCTGCGTCTTCCACGACGACGAGATTTTTCGCTTTGGCGAGACGAAGAATGGGGTCGAGGTCCGCCGGCAAACCAAAAAGATGTACCGGCATGATGGCGCGGGTTTTCGCGGTGATGGCGGCTTCAATTTTGGCGGGGTCGATGTTGTAGGTTTCCGGGTCGATGTCGACGAAGACGGGTTTCGCGCCGATCCAGGCGATGGAGCCGGCGGTGGCAACAAAGCTGAAGGGCGTGGTGATGACTTCATCGCCCGGGCCGACGCCCGCGGCAAGCAAAGAGAGGATTAAGGCGTCGGTGCCCGAAGCGCATCCGATGGCATGCTTGGCGCCGAGCAGAGCCGCGATTTCTTCTTCGAGTAGGCGGACCTCGCTGCCCATGATGAAGAGTTGGCTCTCCATGACGCGGGTGACCGCTGCCATTACCTCTTCGCGGATGGTGGCGAACTGCGCCTTTAGATCGAGGAAATCGCAGAGCGGGGGCTTCGGTGCTGGCGATGGAATTCCCTGCTGGTCTTGCGGTGACGGCGAGCGGTCCTCTGGGCGGGCTTGTACGGGATGCGTCATGGTTGCGACCTCCGAGACATTTAGACAGTGTATTCCATACATGAGTGTTTTTTCACTTCGCTACGGTCTTGCTGGCGGCGCGAAAGCGGCGTCAAGGCTTTCGCGCGAAGCGATCAGGATAAACCGTGGCGTGGAAAAAGCCGCAGGGCTTAAACCCAAGCGCCCTGCGCTTGTATCTTGGGTTTGCGAGAGACTAGCCACAGAGGCGAGTCGCTCTGGCGGAGAGGCCGTCCTGCGCTGAGGCCCGAGGGAAACTTCGTGAGCCTGTTTTGTAGATCGGCCCCCCGCCCTAATTTCCGAAAACTGAAGAGAATCACAGGCCGTTGCGAGCCTGCATTTACAAGCTCAGTTGGAAATAGCGCAGGGTCGGGGAGCCAGAGCCACAGCCTACTGCAAGGAGGCGTGATGGACAAGATGGTGCCATGCGGCATGGAAGTGAGTGCCCGGGAATTGTTGGTGGCGCTGCTGGGCGAAAAGGAACAGGTGGTGTTGCGACGTTTCGCCAACACCGTAGCCGGACAGCAGCACTTGCTGCAGACCCTCACCCGCGGGGGGCAGCGGGTGAGGGTCTGTCTGGAGGCCACGGGGGTTTATGGGCTGGACGTGGCGTTGCTGCTCAGCGCGCACGAACAGCTGGAAGTGGTGGTGGCGAATCCGCGCGCGGTGCGGCATTTTGCGCAAGCCCTGATGCGGCGCAGCAAGAGCGATCCACTGGATGCGCTGGTGTTGTGGGAGTTCGCGCAGCGCATGCCCTGCAGGCCGTGGGTGCGGCCGGAGAAAAATACTTTGGTGCTGTGGGCCATTGCGCGGCGCCTGGAAGCGCTGACCAAGCAGCGTACCGCGGAGAAAAATCGCGCGCACGCGGCGGGAGTTTCGCAGGCCATTCCGCCGTGTGTGCGCCGCAGCATTGCGCGGACCTTGCGGGCTTTGCAACGCGAAATACAGCAACTGCGCTCGGAAGCCTTGGCGTGTATCGCCAACACCGCGCAGTTGCAGGCGCGTTACCTGCAACTGCGCAGCGTGCCCGGCATCGGAACGGTCAGCGCCATTCAAGTGCTGGCCGAATTGCTCATGCTGCCCGCCGATCGCGATGTGCGGCAGTGGGTGGCCTACGCCGGGCTGGATCCGCGCGAGTACAGTTCCGGAACTTCGCTGCGCAAATACCCGCGCATCAGCAAAGTGGGCAATCGCCACTTGCGGCACGCTCTGTACATGCCGGCGCTGGTGGCTAGCCGACACGAACCACATCTGCGAGCGTTCTACGAGCAGCTGCTGGCGCGCGGAAAAAAGAAGCGTCCGGCGCTGATCGCCGTGGCGCGTAAACTGTTGCATGCCATCTACGGGATGTTCCGCTCCGGTCAGGACTATGACGGCGCGCGCGTTTACCGCCTGACGCTCCCGCAGCCCGTGCTCCTCTCACAAATCGCTTGAAATCTAAGAGAGAATCTACAGGATTTGCCCGTCCGGAGGGAAATTCCTTTTAGCGGGTTCGCTTCAGTTGCTATCGTTACAAGCGTGGCGGTGCTTGCAGCGCGAAAGCGGCGTCAAGCCGCCGCACTCCAAAAGCGCTTTAGTTGAGGATTTGCGTTACTAGTTCGCGGACGTGTTCGGCGATCGAGAGGGCGGAGGTTAGGCCGGGGGATTCGATGCCGATGAGTTGGACTACGCGGGGGAAATCCGGGTCGCGCTCGATCACAAAGTCGCCGGTGCTTGCGGAGTATCTTCCTAGCGTAGTTCCACCCTGGCGAGACGGGACCGGCGCGGAGACTCGCGCCGACGAGGGAGGAACTAACTTGGCTCTGATTCCCGAGTGGGCTGGAACGAGATCCGCGGCTTCGATTTCTGGCATCAGGAGTTTGGCTAGACACGCGAAATATTCGATTGGCTCGCGGTCGCGCTCGTAGTCGTTCTTGCTATCGATGTAGCGTGCGGTGGGTCCGACCCAAACATTTCCCGCAAGAGTTTTGGTGAAGTGCGTGCCGAGACTCACGCCTTCGGGATGGGGGAGCGGGTAAACCAATTCGTTGATCCAATTTTGTTTGCTGCGCACCAACTCGCAATATTCACCGCGGACGGGATAGATGCGATGGCGCGCCATTTGTGATCCGAGCAATGCGGCAATTTCATCGGCGTAGAGGCCGGCGCTGTTGATCACGCAGCGGGCGGCGATTTCTCCCGCGGCGCTGGTAACGCGGATGCCTGAATCGGCAACCTCCGTAACCTGAAGACGGGTTACGCGCGCGTTGGTCAGCAGGTGCGCGCCGCGGTCCACGGCGAGTCTGGCGCAGGCTTTGAGCAGCTCTTCGCTTTCGACAATTCCCGTCACGGGCACGTCGATGGCCTGCACACCAGCGATGTGCGGCTCGCGGGCGCGGATAGCCGCGCTGTCAATGAGGCGCAGATTTTCCACGCCGTTGGCGCGGCCATTTTCTACTAACGCGCTCAGTTCGTGAGCCTCTTCTAGAGAGGAAGCGACGACGAGTTTTCCGGTGCGGCGGTGGGGCACGTTGTGTTTGGCGCAGAATTCGTACGTTAAGCGATTGCCGCGCACGCAGTGTTTGGCCTTCAGCGAGCCCGGAGCATAGTAAAGGCCAGAGTGAATCACGCCGCTGTTGCGGGTGCTGGCGCCCAGCCCCAGCTTCGGCAAAGCTTCGAGCAGGAAGACGTCGTCCCAATGGGTCGAAAGCGCGTGGGCAATTGCGCAGCCAACAACTCCACCACCAATGATTACGATGTTGGCCTGATCGATGGCGGTGTTCCTTCCAAGGTGTCTCTCTGGTGCCGAATAACGACAGGTGTCGCGCGGCGATTGGTAGTTTAATGCGCAAAAGCGCGGCACGCAAAATATCCGCGCGGCGGCAAAGCTAGCGGGGTTGCGGAAGTTAGCGCCAGCCGAATCGGGTAGGAGTCGATGCGAATCGGTGAAGAACGGGACAGGGCGCGATTGCTACGAGTGGGTGATCAGCGAAACCCAGACGCACTCGCCTTCGTAGGCGAGAGCCAGCGTGACGCAATCGGTCGGCGGGACGCTCTCCAGATAATAGTCTTCTCCGGTAATTACGGTTGGCACAGACAACATGCAATGATCCGCCAGACTGCTGACTTTCGCTTTGAAATTGCCAGCGATCATGTTGCAAATCTCGCCGAGCGCGTCTCGCGTCATGGATGGATTCGTTGCCGCGTCCTGGCCGAGCATCAACGACGCAAGTTTCCCGGCGGCGGCCCGTGAGCAACGCACGGTGATCATTCCGCATAGCGCTCCGGCCATGCCGACCATAGCCGTTTGCTCGCCCAGCGCTTCCCTGCCAGGCGTGGCGACTAGTTCGAGGCGTACCCCAGCCATCAACGCAAAAACTTCTACGGCGGCACATTCCATGATGGATTTCCAATGGGGATCGAAACGCACGGCGGTGGGCGATAAAGTTTTCGTTGCAGAAGTCACAGACTGCCTCCGAGAAGCGGCGTCACTCTTTCCTTGACCTGTTCCGGCGTGAACGGTTTGCGAAGATAGCCCTTGGCGCCCGCGGAAAGCGCCTCCACCACGCGCGCCTCGCTGCCTTCGGTGGTGATCATCACCACGGGGATATTTCTGGCGGATTCGATGTTGGCAAGATTTTTTAGAAATTCCAGCCCGTCCATTACCGGCATATTGATGTCGCTGAGGATCATGTCCAGCGAACCTTTCTGGACTTGCGCCAGAGCTTCGGCGCCGTTGCTAGCTTCCAGAACCTCGGTGAGTTCCAGGCCCGCCTGACGAAGCGCGCGCTCGACAATTTTGCGCATCACCGAGGAGTCGTCGACAATCAAGACCTTAAGTTTTTTCATAGCTGTTCTCCTGACATCGCTTCTTCACTGGTCGCTGTGGCGAACTAACTGGGGCAAGCCCGCCTGAACGGCGGCGTAGCGGTCAACTTCATCCGCGACGATCACCGCCGGGACGACGGCCAACATTAGCGGCACTTTCATGCGGACGGTGGTGCCGATTCCCGCACGCGATTCCACTTCAACGGTGCCGCCGATCTTTTCGATATTGCTTTTCACCACGTCGAGGCCGACGCCGCGGCCAGAGATTTTGGTGACGGTCTCCGCAGTCGAGAAACCCTGCTGGAAAATCAGATCGAGGAGTTCGGGCTCGCCCCGCTGCAACGACTGTGCAACGGTGATTAATCCTTTTTCGATTCCCTTGCGGCGAATTCTCTCCGCGTCGAGTCCCGCACCGTCGTCGGAGACTTCAACGATCACTTGGGCGCCAACGTGATACGCGCGGAGGGAGAGCAATCCTTGCGAGGATTTGCCCGCCGCGACGCGCTGATCGGGAGATTCGATGCCATGATCGACGGAGTTGCGGACCAGATGAGTGAGCGGATCTTTGATGGCTTCGATGATGGCTTTGTCGAGTTCGATTTCATTGCCGACCATCTCGAGGTGTACGGTTTTTCCGCAATTCACGGCTAAATCGCGAACGGTGCGGGAGAACTGGCTCCAAATCGCCCCAATAGGCTGCATGCGGGTCTGCGTCACGCTTGCTTGCAGCTTGGTGGTGATCAAATGAAGTTGCTGGCTGAGAACGACGATGTCGGCGTCTTTGCTGGCGTTGGCAAATTGCACAATTTGATTGCGGACGAGTCCGAGCTGGGCAACGAGATTTATCAGGGTGTCAAGAAGTTCCACGTCCACGCGGATGGAGGAATCTCCAGCGGCGGACGGTGCGAGCTGCTGGATGCCTAGCGCTGCCACGATGTCCTGAGGCCTGACTGCGCCGCGTTCTACGAGGATTTCACCGAGGTGGCGGGGGTCACCCTGGTGTTGGATTTGCATGGCGGAAGTGATATCCGCGGCGGTGGCTGCGCCCTCGCTGATGAGGATTTCGCCGATCGAACGAGGCGCGATTTTTTGCGGTACTGATTCTCCCTCAGGTGACGATGATAGTTGCCGCGGAACCGTGGGTGGTGGCCGCGGGGCTAGCGGCTGCTCCAGCAGCACCGTAGTTAATCTGGTGATGAGCGGCGTGTCGTCGCGCGATCCCTCGGCACCGGACTTCGCAATCTGTCCCAGGATGCGACGAATGGCATCGACCATCTGCAGCAAAACCGTGGTCACTTCCGGGTTGAGCTTCGCCTCTCCGTCGCGCAACTTGCTCAATAGGTTTTCGCCGACATGTGCCAGGGATTCCAGTTTGGTGAATCCGAGAAACGCGGACGCGCCTTTGAGGTTGTGAATGTTGCGGAAAACGCTCGCGAGCCCCTCGCGATTGGTGGGATCCTTTTCGAGTTGGACGAGTTCACGATCCAGTACGTCAAGCTTCTGATCGCTTTCCACGAGAAACTCGCGAACGATTTCATCGCTCATGCGTGTGGAACCTCTTAGGGCAAAGGCGGGAGCAACTGTCGGATCGAGGGCGGCTCGAGAGAGGCCAAGAGTCACGCGTCTCTGTAAGGAGAGCAATTTGCCTGCCAGCGAGGAAGCTGCCACTGGCGGCGAGTTGACGGGCAGATTAAGGAATGCTTATCGTTTTGTTTTTTTTAGATCACAAAGTGTGGAAAGAGGAGGGCGTGAGCGGGGAGGAAGGATTTGAGCGAGGCGAGATGGGGTGCAGCACGCTGCGCCCCTACAAAACCGGGAGCACAGGCAGAGTGCCTGCGCTACGAACAACCGGGCTGGGTGCTGCGGTGTTCCACTTTGGGTTCCGGCTTTGGGAAAATTCCGAGCGTGATTTTCCGGGTCAGCAATTATGCGGTTGAGGTTGGTAATGATCGTTGCGATGAGGGCCGAGACGTCAGCGGCTGGAAACCATCATCTCGTGGTCGTGATCGTCGATGCGAACATGCACGCGTTCCTGCGTGACTTGCGCGATCTTTTGCGTGGCCTTCTCGATGTGAAAGCGAAAGTAGGCATACATCAGGTACATCGCCGGGGCCATGAAGAGCGAAGAAATCCAGCCGGTGGTGCGGCTGGACGCGGTGATCAAGGCGGCTAGCGCGGCGCCGAGAAGGTAGTAGGGGAAGGACCATCCGTGGCATTCGCGCCAAACGGCCAGGAAGTTTTTCTGCTCGACCAGAGCGATTACTCCGGAGACCAATCCGGTATCGCACACGAAGAAAATGATGGCCGCTGGAACAACCAAGAGGATGAGGGAATTGGGCGCGAACTTCTGAGTGATAGCGTGAGAGCTAAACCACGCGGCGCCGGCGCTGGCGGAGAGCGTGGCCACGTTGAAGGCGACTTGGACGGGCTGCGGACTCTTCTTCGCACCCCAAACGCACTGCACCAGCGCTGCAGCGGTGGCCAAGACAACAGTCTCGGAAAAACTAAAGGAGGCAACTCCGATCAAGATGAATACGAAGCTGCCGGAAATGGTTCCCGTGACGCCGGGGAGTTTGACTTTCCAGGTGGCAGCCAGAGTTCCGAGCAGCAGAAAGGCAATGAATCTTGCGGGATCGTCGGAGTTCCATTGCAACAATCCGGCGGCGAGCAGCGCAAAACCGAGCGTGATTACGCAGGCGATGTAGGTTTTAGCGAAAGTGTTCATTCGTCTTCTCCTTTCCTCGTTTCGCTAACCTACTAATTCGAATCTCCGCCGTCTCCGTCGGTGAGAGCCTGGGTGGCGGAGTTGCCCCAGATAACGCTGTTGCCCCAGATGACGCTGAAGCCTGCGTCGGCGGAGTTACCCCAGATGACGGAGTTGCCCCAGATGACGGATAGTCCAGAGAGAGGGTCGGTGCCAGACAAAACGGAGTTGCCCCAGACGACCGCATTGCCCCAAATTACGGAGTTGCCCCAGATGACAGAGGCGGCGCTAACTGTGAGAGTGATATTGCCGTTGGCGGGATTGATGGTTACGGTTGGAGATTCCGCGACGCCGACGGTGGCCGGGGCTAGCGCGGTGTTGGCCAGTGCAGCGGTGACGTCCAGTTCGCCGGCGCCAACGGCGAAAATGTCATGCTGCTCGTTGTAGGCGAGGCCGGTGAAGGCGGCGATGGCGCGCGCGTAATGTTGATAGCCCTTGTAGGCGGAGAGCATCAGCCGAGCTTTGACTTGGTCGGGGGTCAGCGCGGGATTCTGCTGCAGCATCAGGGCGACCGCACCACTGACCACGGGAGTGGCCATGCTGGTGCCGCTCAATGTCATGTAGGATGGTTGGCCCACCGCGCTGCTGCAGGTGCCTGACGAGTTGCAAGGGTATACGTCAAATTGCGGGTAATTTGTGGCCAAGGTGCTGCCCGGGGCTAACAGCGAAGTGATGTTGTTGCCCGGTGCGACGAGGTCGGGTTTGACGATATGGTCGATGAGCGTGGGGCCCTTGGAACTGTAGCTGGCGATCTGTTCGTTGGCCTCGGTGTAAGGAGCGACCACGCTGGTGGCGCCAACGGTGATGACATAGGGGTCGTTTCCCGGCACGCCGATGGTGCCGTAACCATTTTCGCTGTACGTGTCGTCACGACCGGAATTTCCCGCCGCGGCCACCACGACGATACCGGCGTTCCATGCGGCCTCAACGGCCTGGTCCAAAGGATCGATGGTGTAGGACTCATAAACCGCGCGACCCAAAGAGAGATTGATTACGCGGATGTTGTAGGTGTTCTTCAGTTGAATGGCTTGCTGGATGGCGGCGATGACCACGCTATCGGTGCTGCTGCCGTTTTGATCCAGGACGCGGAGGTTCACGATCTGCGCGTTAGGCGCGATGCCTTGATACTCCGTGGAATAGCCGCTGCTGGCGGACGTGGAGCTCGCTCCATTGCCTCCCAGGATGCCGGCGACGTGCGTGCCGTGTCCATATTCGTCAGAAGTGTTGGAATCGCCCGGCACAAAACTCTGGCTATAAACGATGCGCGAGCTCTGCTGATTGTAGGTATTGAGATCGGGATGGCTGTACACGCCACTGTCGATTATCGCAACGCCGACACCGGTGCCGTCCCAGCCTGCACTGAAGGCGACGTTATCGTTGACCGCGAAATTGTAGTGGTCCATGGTGCGGCGGATTTGGCGGTCCGGGGAGATGTAGGCGATCTTAGGGTTCTGCGCGATCTGAGAGAGGGCGCTGGCGGGGACGGAATAGACTGCGCCTTTCACCACGGCTAGATCGGCGATATGAGAGCCGCCTTGATTGGTCACCACCTGGTGATTCTCGTCTGTGGGCCCATCGGTGTATTGCACGATCACTTTTACGGTTGAGGCGGGGTCCAGGTTCTGCAGGTCTTGCGAGAGTTTCTGTTGCGGCAGCAGAAGAGCCGTGGCGGGATAGTTGGAGGCCGCGTCTGGACCAGGGCGCTGAGTGTCATCGCGGCTGATGGCGACGATGTTGGCGTCCTTGGCAATCTCGTCCAAAGCGCTGGCGGGCACGGCGTAGGATTCTGTGGTTTTCGCGGCGGTGCCATCGGGATTCACCGGGGAGCCCTTTAGCTCTCCTCCGAGGCTTTGAATCATCTGATGCTGCTCGGCGGTCGGCGGGGCCTTGAAGTGAATCAGGACGTTTACGGTGGAGGAGGGGTCGACAGTCTTCAGGCTCTGAGAAATTTTCTCGCTGCTGGCCAGCAGGGGAGCTGCGGCGAGCAGGGCGCAGAAAAGCAGCACCACGAAACGCGTGCCCCAACCCGCGCCGCGCAAAGCGCGCTGCGGGTTGGCGGTCGTGATTTCCGAGCTATGGTCGATCACCGATGTTCTCC
Organism: uncultured Acidobacteriota bacterium; assembly: GCA_963838265.1. Classification (GTDB taxonomy): domain Bacteria; phylum Acidobacteriota; class Terriglobia; order Acidiferrales; family UBA7541; genus Acidiferrum. The sequence goes on along the minus strand of CAWIQN010000006.1, from coordinate 36,815 downwards.
TGAAGCTTCCCTGCTGGTGGTTCTGGGGCCCGAACGGCAAAAAGAGTGAGCCACACTCCTGTACAAAAGATTCCGACGCAAGAGAGATTGCAAGCACCCTGCCAAGTCCCGGTAGGCGCGTAAACGTATAATGAATAATGGTTTAGCTGGAGAGGCCAGCCTGCCCGGGTGGACAAGTTGTCCCATGTACCCGGCCGAGGGGACAGGATTCGAGGGTAAGTCGTGCGGTTTATGGCAATTGCGGGGAAACGTCAAGTTGTCAACGATGGGTCAACTTCATTCGGGGGGACGCGGGCGCAACACGGCTCATGTATCCAGTAGAAAAATAAAGAGATAATGAGAACTAGCAGGCGGCTAGAGCCGCGGAGGAATGCTCTTTCGCTGAGTAGATCTTGAGCTTACGACTCAGAGTGCGGCGCGAAATCCCGAGGGACTCCGCAGCCTTCCCTTGCTGGCCGCCGGTGCGATCCAGCGCCTGCAAAATCATGCGCCGTTCAACTTCTTCGAGCGTCGATCCTTCGAGCGCCCCTTCCGACGTTGCAATACGCAGCGAGTCAGTGACAAAACCTTCGGGAAGATCGCGGACCTGAATGCAACCGTCGGTAGCAAAAATTGCAGCGCGGATCACGACGTTGCGCAGCTCGCGCACATTACCGCTCCATGAGTGGGACAGAAGCGCGGCGCCAGCCTCGGGAGAAAAACGCAACGAACATCCGTGCTGGACGAGGAAAAATTCCGCGAGCGGAAGGATGTCTTCCGGGCGTTCGCGAAGCGGCGGAACGTGCACTTTCACTTCGCACAGGCGGTGATACAAATCCGCGCGAAAGCGGCCTAGTCCGATGGCTTCTTCGAGGTCCTGATTGGTGGCGGTGATGATGCGCACTTTGACGGAGGTTTTCTTCGTTCCTCCGAGCTTGTAATACGGAGCGCCATCGAGTACGCGCAAAAGTTTCACCTGCATGCGGGCGTCTAGCTCGCCGACTTCGTCGAGAAATAATGTGCCTTCGTCCGCTAATTCAAAAAGACCTTTTTTCGCAACGTCGGCGCCGCTGAACGCGCCCTTCTCATATCCAAACAGTTCGCTTTCGACCAAGTGTTCGGGTAACGCGCCACAATTCACGTCTACCCAAGGCATGCTGCAACGCAAAGAGTATTGATGAATGGCTTTGGAGACGATCTCCTTGCCAACGCCGCTCTCCCCGGTAACCAACACTGCGGCGCCACTTTGCGCGATGCGCGGGATGCGCTCCATCAGCTGCCGCATGGCGGCGCTGCGAATGACCGCTGGAGTACCGAGAAACTGCAGGGCCTCAGGACTTTCGCTCTTGCCGTTCATGGAAGAGACAATAGGTTCCAGGGTGCCAGAGGGTCCATAGTACCAACAGGCTGGGTACCTAGAACCTTCGTACCTTTTGTAAAGTACTTGTAATCAATGACATGCGGTTCTGGCTGCTGAGCGCGCGTCGCCGCAATTTGAGACAATCTGGCACATTCCACGCGACTCATTGTCCAGCACCGCAGCCGCCACTATCTTCTTGAAGCCGGCCTCCCACGCTAAGTCATTGATCCAACGCACGAAACGCGCCGCCAATCACCTCCTGCGTCGTGGCAAGCCGCTTGCACTCTACGTTGGCAAAGGTGGCTCGTTCGATGAAACCGCTTTCTACGCCTGCGCGCGCATTTTTAGCCACCACTATTGTGTGCGGATTTGCTGTGCTTGCGCTGGGGTTCTACCACGCTGCGTGGCCGGACCTGGGGCCGTTCTTCTGTTACTTCGTGCTCGCGATGCTGGCCTCCGGCATGAAGATCAAATTGCCGGGTGTGACCGGCACGATGTCGGTAATCTTCCTATTCATCCTGATTGGCATTCATGAATTGAGCATCGCCGAGACGCTGGTGATCAGCCTGGCGGGAACGCTGGTGCAGTGTTACTGGAAAACGCGCACGCGCCCCAAGGCGATTCAGGTGTTGTTCAATGTGGCGAGCATGTCCACGGCGGTTGGCGTGGCCGCATACGCGTACCGCGAAAGCGCCGGAGTCCTGCGCAACAGCCCTCCGCTGATGTTGATCTTGGCGGCGACGGTGTTTTTTGTACTGAATACCGCGCCGGTGTCCTGCGTGATTGCGCTGACCGAAGGAAAATCGCTGCGGAAGATCTGGTCGGAGTGTTACTTCTGGTCGTTTCCGTATTACCTGGCAGGCGCGGCGATCGCCGCGTTGACCAGCCTGGTGCAGCACTATGCCGGTTGGCAGAGTTCGCTGCTGGTGATGCCGGTCATCTATTCGATCTTCCGCTCCTACAGCGTGTATCTGGGGCTGCTGGACGGCGAGAAAAAGCACGTAGAAGAAGTGGCCGCGCTGCACATGAGAACCATCGAAGCGCTGGCGCTGGCTATCGAAGCAAAAGATCAGATGACGCACTCACATCTGCAGCGCGTGCGCGTCTATGCCGTGGAAATCGGCCGGGAACTCGGTCTCGACGAAAGCGAACTGAACGCGCTGCGCGCGGCGGCCGTGCTGCACGACATTGGCAAGTTGGCCGTACCCGAGCACATCCTCTCCAAACCCGGACGACTCACCGTGGAAGAATTTGAAAAAATGAAGATTCATCCCATCGTGGGCGGGGAAATTCTGGAACAAGTGCAGTTTCCGTATCCTGTAGTGCCGATCGTCAAGGCGCATCACGAGAAATGGGACGGCACAGGCTATCCACAAGGATTGCGAGGCGAGGAAATACCCATTGGAGCGCGGATTCTTTCGGCGGTGGACTGCCTGGACGCGGTGGCTTCCGACCGTAAATATCGCAAAGCCCTGGCGCTTGAGGAAGCCATGGCCGTGGTGGCCGCCGGATCTGGAACACAGTATGACCCGCACATCGTGGAGATGCTGCAGCGGCGCTACGTGGAACTCGAGCGCATGGCCACCGCGCAGACCGCGGAACGCGCAAAGCTTTCCGTGGACCTGAAGATCGCCAACGGCAAAGCCCCAGCGTCTGGCCTCGAACGCAGCATCCCGCTGCCGCGAGCCGGAAATGGAACCTCCGTGGATTTCCTGGCCTCGATCGCAGCGGCGCGTCAGGAAGTGCAGATGCTTTTCGAGTTGAGCCATGATTTAGGTAACTCGCTCAGCCTCGACGAGACGCTCTCCGTGCTGGCCGTGCGCTTGAAACACCTGATCGCGTACGACTCCATCGCTATCTATGCCTCCACCAGCGGTGAGCTGCTGCCGCAGTACGTCGGCGGGAACAACTTTCGCGCGCTCTCTTCCTTGCGCATTCCGGTCGGGAGCGGCATTTCCGGCTGGGTGGCGGAAAATCGCAAATGTATTGTGAATGGAGATCCCTCGCTCGAGCCCGGCTACGTGAGCGACTCGAGTGCCACGGGAACGCTGCGTTCCGCTTTGTCCATACCGCTCGAGGGTACGGAGGGCGTAGTTGGTGTACTCACGCTGTATCGTACGGAATTGGATGCGTTCTCCCGAGATCAATTGCGCATCCTGATGGCCATCAGCTCGAAGCTGGCGCTGACGATGCAAAACGCCCTCAAGTATCGCGTGGCGGAAGATTCCGCCACCACCGATTATCTAACCGCATTGCCCAATGCCCGCTCGCTCTTTCTGCACCTTGATAGCGAGCTGGCGCGCGCCAAGCGCAGCAACACCGCTCTCACGGTGTTTGTTTGCGACCTCGACGGCTTCAAACAGGTCAACGATCGCTTTGGCCACCTGGAAGGTAATCGTGTGTTGCGGCTCTTCGCCGACAAACTCAAAGAGTCTTGCCGCGAGTACGACTACGTGGCGCGCATGGGCGGCGACGAATTTGTGCTGGTGATGCCCGGACTGTCCGTGGAGGCCATCGCCAAAAAAGAAGCGCAACTGGGCGTGCTGGCCGCTGCGGCGGGACGGGAAGTATGCGGCCACGATGTGGTGTCCCTCAGCGTCGGCGAGGCTTTTTATCCGGACGATGCCGTGGACGCCGAACAGCTGCTGGTCGAGGCGGACCGCCGCATGTACTCCAAGAAACAGAAACATCGTAACGAGTTGCGCACGACTAACCCCCTGCTCAACCTGCATATCCAATCTCTCGCCGTACACTAATCGGAGAAAACAGGTTGCATACCGATGTGGATTCGCGCGCTTCCAAAGCATTTTCTGAGATTAGCGCTCACTATCCTGCTGGGCGGATTGCTGGGCGCGACACTGGTGCGACTGGCGCCCGGTTTCGGCGTTGATGAGCGGGAACTTGACACTCGCCTGAACACGCAAAGTATCGAACTCCTCCGGCAATCACACTCCTCACAGCGAAATATTCTTGGCTATTATCGCGGATACCTCGCCGGGCTGTTGCGTGGGGATTTGGGTGTCTCTACCTCGCTGGACCGGCCGGTGGCGGAACTCTTTGCGGAGCGCCTTCCGGTGACCCTGCGCAGCGTGGGAATTGGCGTCACGGCGGGATGGTTTCTGGGATTTTTTCTGGCGTTGCCGGCGGCCCTCTTTCGCTGGAAAGCCTATGAAGTTTTTATGGCGGGACTGAGCGGTTTGTTTCTTTCTCTGCCCGCGGCAATTCTCGGTTTGGGACTTGTGTACGCCGGTGGACCAGCGTCACTGGCCATTGCGCTGGTGGTGTTTCCTCGGGTGTTGCAATACGCGCGCAACATTCTCGTACACTCCGCTGCTCTTCCTCACGTGCTCGCGGCGCACGCTAGAGGATTGCACCGTACGCGCGTTCTGCTTTGGCATGTGCTGCCCAACGCCGCGCCGTTGTTGTTCGCACTGGCGGGGATTTCCGTGAGCATGGCGTTCGGTGCGGCCATTCCGATTGAGGCGATTTGCGACTATCCGGGCATCGGGCAACTGACCTGGCAGGCGGCATTGAGCAGAGACTTGCCGGTGCTGGTGAACGTTACATTGCTTATCACGGTGATTACGCTCGCCGCGAATTCGCTTTCGGACCTGGCAAGTAGAGCGTTTGCGAGGCAGCGCACATGAGCCGCATTCGTTTCCTCGCCATCATTTTCTTGGTGCTTACATTTTCCGCGGTGCTGTTTGCGGACTTTGTGGCACCCGCGCCTTACGCGAAGCAATTTCGTGAAGCTCCCAATGCCGCGCCGTCGCTGAAACATTTGCTGGGCACCGATGATCTGGGACGAGATTCTTTTTCGCGCCTGCTATATGGCAGCCGCGTTTCCTTGCTGCTGGCGCCCGCGGCAGCGTTGCTCTCCACGTTGATTGCCGCATGCGTGGGGGGATTCGCCGGCTACCTCGGAGGATGGTTCGAACGCGTGGCTCTGGCGGCGACCGATCTGTCGCTGTCATTGCCGTGGTTGTTTCTGCTGCTTACCGTGCGCGCATTACTGCCGCTCAATGTTGCTCCTGTCACATCTGTAGTCGTCACCTTCGCGCTGCTCGGCGTGCTGGGATGGTCGTCCTCCGGGCGAGTGATTTGTTCCGGAGCGCGAGCCATCCGAGAATCTGATTTTGTGCTGCAAGCGAAAGCACTCGGTTGCCCTCCGCACCGCTTGATCTTGCGGCAGGTGTTGCCCAATCTGCGGCCCGTACTGTCCGCGCAGTTCTGGACTTCGATTCCCATTTTCATTATTGCAGAAGCTAACCTAGGCATTCTGGGCCTGGGCGTCGCGGAACCGTTACCGTCGTGGGGTAATCTGCTGCGTGGTCTTGAAAATTGGCCGGAAGTAAAAGCTAGCCCGTGGAAGCTAGCGCCAATTGTTGCGCTCATCCTGGTGGTGAGTTGCTTTCAATTAATTTTCCAGAAACGGGAGAACCTAGCGTCATGAGCCGTCGCATGCAAACCGTACTGGTTTCGTTTTGTTTTTGCTTCCTCTTTATTTCCACGGCGGCCGCGCAATCGGGCGGCGAACTGCGTTTCAGCATTCAGTCCGAACCGAAGACATTTGATCCCATGCTGGCGGACGATGATTCCTCCGAGACCATCCGCTATTTGACCGGCGGATTTTTGATCCGCCTAAATCGCCAGACGCAATTTCTGGAGCCAGAACTGGCCACCTCCTGGAAAGTTTCGAACGGCGGACAGACAATCTCCTTTGAGCTTCGCAAAAACGTAGTTTTCTCCGACGGCACGCCGTTCACCGCGGAAGACGTGGCGTACACCATGCGCACGCTGATGGATCCGAATCTGCATTCGCCAACCGCGGATCCATTCCGTTCCGCGGAGGGCCAGGTAAAAATTGAGGTAAAGAGCCCGACTTCGATTGTGCTGCAGTTTCCCGGACCGGTGGCCAATCTCGAAGAACTCTTCGATAGCGTGGCGATCGTTTCCGTGAAGTCGCCGCATCGCGACGCTGCCGGCCTGGGGCCTTTCGTCGTCGCCGAACACAAAGCTGGTTCGTCCATCGTGTTGCATCGCAATCCCAATTATTGGAAGCGCGATGCAGCCGGCAAGCCGCTGCCATATCTCGATGCCGTTCGTCTGGACATTCAGCAAAACCGCGACCTGGAAATGCTGCGTTTCCGTCGTGGCGAGATTCAGCTGATCAACACCATCGCGCCGGATGCCTTCGATCGCCTGGCTGCGGACATGCGCTCGGCCGCGCATGACGCTGGCCCTTCCTTTGACACCGAACAGATGTGGTTCAATCAGGTGGCTTCGGCGCCCATTCCGGACTACAAGAAAGCTTGGTTTCGTTCACAGAATTTCCGCCGCGCCATTTCGCAAGCGATCAATCGCGCGGACATGTGCCGCATCGCCTTCGCCGGGCACGCGCAACCCGCGGCGGGCATGATCTCGCCCGCGAATCATTTCTGGTTCAACGCGAAACTACGTCCCGAAGAAACCGATGTCCCCGGCGCGCTAAAACGCCTGGCGGACGACGGTTTTCACCTGGACAAAGATGTGCTGCGCGATCGCGACGGCCACGCCGTGGAATTTTCCATCATTACGAATGCCGGGAATAAAGTGCGCGAGCGTCTTGCGGTGATGATGCAGGACGACCTGGCGAAGATCGGCATTCGCTTGAATGTCGTCACGCTGGATTTTCCTTCGTTGATCGATCGCATCAGCCACAGCTTCAATTACGAAGCTTGTTTATTGGGGCTCGTTAACGTGGACCTGGACCCCAGCACGCAGATGAATGTGTGGCTCAGTTCCGCCAGCAATCACCAGTGGAACCCCGAAGAAAAAACGCCCGCCACGCCATGGGAAACGGAGATTGACCGCTTGATGCACGCGCAGGCTTCGACCACCGACAACAAACAGCGCAAGGGATATTTCGATCGCGTGCAGGAGATCGTTGCCGACCAGGCGCCGTTCATTTATCTCGTGAATAAAAATGCGCTCTCGGCGGTGTCTCCCACGGTACGCAATGCCGCGCCCGTGGTGCTGCGTCCGCAAACCTACTGGAATATCGACAGCCTTTATTTGGCTGCGCCCGATCCTAATGGACGCCACGGTGAGTAGCGGCGAAAACATTCTTTCTCTAGATATTTCCGTGGACTATCCCGGAAAGAAAGGCGTTTTGCGTGACGTAGCGCTGGACATCGCTCAAGGTGAAATTCTCGGCCTGGTCGGTGAAAGCGGCTCAGGCAAAAGCACTTTGTCGTTTGCAATTCTCGGGCTGCTCGGCTTGAGAGGTGGCACGGCGCGCGGCAACATTGCGTTTCTTGGCCGCGAGCTGACGACGCTCTCCGAACGCGAGATGCGCAACATTCGCGGGCGCCAATTATCCCTGGTATTGCAGAGTCCCCATTCATCGCTAAATCCCGCGCTAAAGATCGGCACGCAGCTCACGGAAGCCTGGAAAGCTCACGCGCAGGGCAGCCGCGCGCACTGCCGGCGAGACATTCTGAGTGCGCTGCAAATGGTCAGCCTCGTCGATGGCGAATCCTTATTAAATCGACGGCCCTCTGAACTCAGCGTTGGCCAGGCGCAACGCGTGCTGATCGCCTTGGCCATTTTGCATCGGCCGGCGCTTTTGATTGCCGACGAGCCCACCAGTGCGCTGGACATGATCACACAGTCCGAAATTTTGCGGCTCTTCGCGCGCTTGAACCGCGAACTGCGCATGTCCATTCTGTTTATCTCACATGACCTGCTGGCCGTCGCGTCCCTCTGCCACCGCATCGCGATTCTGAAAGATGGCGAAGTAGTGGAATGCGGAAGCACGGAGATGATCTTCAATCATCCCGAACACTCCTACACGCGCCAACTGATCGCGGCTCTGCCCGCCGCTCCCGCAATCGTGGAAGAGCCCGCGATTTACTCACGCTAATCTGATACCCCGCATTCCAGATTGCTAAAATTTTCGCGACGTCATTTCTCCTCTTCCTCGGATGGCTGCCTCTCCAGAGGTAGTGGATAGGCAAATGCCTCATCATCCTCCGCATGGGAATACACCAGTTCCTGCACTTCTTCCGTCGTTCCTGTTAGCAGCAGAGCTTCATCCGCCTCGACGTGCGGAGTATCGACGCTTTTCGCCTCGATCTTCGCCTTCAGCCAGCTTGCATCTAAGAACGCCATCTGCAACGAGTCCTGGGTGATCTCCACTCGCACGATGCTATGTGCGCGGCTAAAATGTGCGCGGTAAAATTCATTTCCGTCTTTGCCGCTCTGCGGATAAATGTCCAGAAAATAACCGGCTCCCAGTCGCACGAGGCGCACCTCGAATTCACCGCCTGCATCTTGCGTTTCGTCCCGCTCCTTCACCACCAGCGTGTACTCATTCTCTTTCGCGACTTCTTGTCCCGGTGTGAACGTAAACGTCACGTCTCCGTCTTTGTTACTCCAACTTCCGATCAATCGCGAATCGCTCTCCAAGTCGAGTTGCGTGTATAACGGCTGGAGCGACATCACGAACGGACTGCCATTGCCGTCGCACCCCGCCGCAGCAATGCTTCCCATCGCTAGCACAGCTCCCAATAGCCAACTCACCCTACACGACCCTTTGCTCGTCTCTTTAGACACAGTCATACCCTCCGAAGGAAGTCTCCGGGTCCCACGGCAGCTCCGCTGGGGCCACTTGGACCAACACTTTCCCTCACTAAGGAATAGCGACAAATCAAAGCGGGAATTGCACTACTTTGGGGAGTTAAGAGCTTTTAGCTCACGCGGCGGATCATCCGCGCCACGGCCATTTTAATGGCTGCGTAGCGCGTCGCGCTGAGCATCAGCAAGAAACCTAGAATCAACAACAGAATCGGCCACCGCGACATCTGCTCGAAGATATCCTCTTGCAACCGCACCAGCCCGATCGCCAGAAATATCATTCCGACGACGAAATAGTTCTTCATCTGCTTGCGAATGCTTCCATACACAAATACCAGCGCCGCCGCCGGCAACAGTATTTCAAGAATTCGTGCCTCCCTCTTCATCGAGAGATCGCCCCTTTGGCTTTCCCATCTATCCGCTGCCGCCAACCCCAAAAAAAACAGAGGGGTCAGCACGTGACCAGGGATCGCAAATCGGAACGCTTTGCCCACCGCCCGCATTTGTGATACCGAGAACCGCTCGCAAGTAAATTCCAGCAGCAAATAAATCCCCGCGTTGATAATGAAAAGATATTCCATTTGCCCGCGCGTCCAGGGCAACTTCGCGGCCAGCCATTCCTGATACGGCTTATGAGCGGCTGCCAGCCCGGTGAGCGCGGCAAAGGTGGAAAACACCGCGATGGGGTAAAAATAACGCGAATCGTTGGCAAAATGACCCCATTCCAGCGCTAACGCGATCGCAAAAAACAGCACGGCCGCGGGGATCAGGCGAAAATAAAATCTCCCGGGATCCGTGTCCAGCCACTCGAGCAACCCCATTCGCATCAGCGTGACCAGCCACAACCATGCCGACATCACGGCGATAACCAGCGAAAACACCGAGGATTTCGTAAACCGCCTCAGCCATCCATATGCCGGCAGCGACAGAATCACCGCCCACCAAAGCTGCGCATTTGTTGTTTGCTTGAAAGTTTTCGAGACACGTCCCAGCAACTCCCAATCGGCATTCTCCGCAATCCGCGTGAAAAGGTGATAAGCCCCAAATGTCACGAGCAGCGCGATCGGGACCAGCAGGCAAAACGCCAGTAGGTACGCGATCCCCACTCCAAACTGTCCGGCTTTCCAAAGCCGCAGCCCGCGCTCCCCCACCAGCGTCGCGACTCCCGCCACGACCACTACTCCCAGCGTTCCGGAAAGATGCACGAACTGGAACAAGAACAGAATGGCCGCGCCTACGATCAGGATCCATGCTCCGAGATACAAACTCACTTGCGACAGCGAAAGCCTTCGCGTGTTCAGGATCCACGCGTCCTCACGTTCCACCAGGCGGCCGTAATCTTTTAGTAATGCCGCGTATTCGTGCTCCGAAACGATTTCCTCCTGCCGCCAACCCTCCAACTCGCGCAAGTGTTGGTCGATCTTTCCGGACATAAGATTCGCGTACGCGGTTGGAACCGCCTGCACTTTTTCTCACGCCAGGAACCGTTCCAGGTCGTCCGCCATTTCCCGCGCCGACGGGTAGCGGTTCTCTGGTTTCTTTTCCAGCGCCTTCAGGCAGACATCTTGCAAGTCGCTGGGTATCTCTGGATTTCGCCTCCGCGGCAACGTCGGATCCTGCTCGCGCACGCGCCGCAACTGTTCGCCAAATGTTTCCCCGTGAAATGGGGGACTTCCCGTCAATAGTTCATAAAGAATGATTCCCAACGAAAAAACGTCGCTTCGGGCATCGAAACGCGAGCCCGGCACGGCATGTTCCGGTGAAAAGTAATCCGGCGTGCCCATAATCTCTCCGGGCCGCGTCACGCTTCGGCTGTCGCTCTCTAGCCGCTGGGCTAGCCCGAAATCAAGAATCTTGGGTTCTAAGTCTGCGCCTAGCAGGATATTTGTCGGCTTCAGCTCCCGATGGATGATCTGGTGCTCATGCAAAAAATCTACCGCCGACGCGACCTTGCGCATCAACTCCGCTTTTTGCCGCAGCGTCAGGGCCCTCCCTGCTTCCACCAGCGGCGTCCCCTCGACCAGTTCCATCACGAAGTGCGGAAGCTCGTCCGGCGGGCCCAGGCTGAAGATATGCGCGATGTTCGGATGGCTGATTTGTGCCAACGCGAGCGCTTCGTGCGCGAACCGTTTCTTGACAGATTCTTCTTTGCGGTACCTTCCCCCAAGTATTTTTATCGCCACTTTCCGGTTTAATCGCTCGTCAAATCCCAGCAGCACCCGCCCCATTCCTCCGGCGCCAATCTCCCCGAGAATTTTGTGTCCGGACAATCTCTCGGGTAATTCTTCACTCCCTTCGGATTCTGGAGCTAAATCTCCGGGAAGTGTCGACCCGTCCATCTCATTCAGGGATTCCAGCAGCGGCCGAAGTTCATTTTCCAGTCCGGGGCAGGTCTTGCAGAACGCATCAATATCCACCATCTCGTCTTGCGAAACTCGATCCATGTATGTCGCCAGGGCTTCGGCTACCGCGCGCTCCCGCTTCGCGGATTCTTCCCCGCGGACTAGCAGATTCTCGGGATCTCTTGAGGATTTGTCCGCGCTCATTATTTTCCGGCCGCCACTTCCAGCTCGCGAAAGCGTTTCAATGCGCGGTGCAACGTGAGCGCCACGCTCTCTCGCGATTTTCCTAACCGTTCGGAGATTTCTTTTGTTGTCAATCCCTCGAATTTTGCCAGCAGGATCACTTCGCGATATTCCGCCGGAAGGACATCCAATTTCTTCAGCAGGATCTGCACACCTTCAATTCGGGCAAACACCCGGCTGGGGGACTCGAAGTCCACCGGCTCCGGCCCCGCTGGATTGCTCGCCGACCGGAACCGCAGCATCTCTTCCGCGTGACGCTTTCCCCGATGCTGGTAGCGAGCTGAATCCACGATCACGTGATCCGCGATGCGCGATAGCCAAGCCATTAAACTTCCGGGAGACCGATAGGAGAATTTCCCCATCTCCTGAGCCGCCTTCAAGAACACCTCTTGCAGTAGGTCATCCACCTCGACCGTACCGCGCAACTCCGCGCTCATCTTGTAGTACACAAGCACCGCCAGCCTTCTTCGGTACTTGTGAAAGATTAGGCTGAAGGCCCCCGTGTCGCCTCTTTTAAAGCGCTCGACCAAGCCAAATGTGGATGTTGAGGAACCCATGGTTTCCCCGCCCGCGTATCGTTTCCGTAATTCAAAGTACTCTATCCGCACATCCAAATACTAGGCAAGGATTCCCGCTACTTCCGCGCCGCGTAAAGCTCGCGCTGAACGCGCAAAACCGGGTTCGTCCTCTGCTGCGCGCAAGGATGGCGCTGCTGGGGCGAGTGACCAAACGCGAGGCCGCATCTTCTGGCGGGAAGATCGAAAATACCCGAGGCGCGAGGCCGCGCCCGTGCCACCGTTTGGAATCGTCCACGAACGACTATCGGGCGCGGTCCTGTTTTACTCAAATTGGGTTTGCTAGGTTGTGTCCTGCCAGTCAGTGGGAATTTTAACGCGTTGTTTTTCAGGCGATTGCTGATTGAGCGATCCCCATCCAGAAACAAGCGACGGCCGAATACGCGAAGCTGCAGTGAGAATAGTTAACAGGATATTTCAGTTTCTCGACGCATGTTCGCGGGATGCGGGCACACACACCCTCAACCAAGGCGGGAAGACGGGGTAGTATGGGGGCGGGTTAGGCTATTTTCGGGTGATGCTGAAAGGATTGAATGTGATCTTTCCAGCGCCGGCTCCCGTGGATTGACTGCCGATGTTCAGTGTTTTCATGCTGGAAACTTTCTGACCTCGCGGCGCTGAGATTTTCATCTTGCGCTTGGCGGAAGCCGATTTCTTCGTGCCGCCTTGAACAGCGTTCTTTTCGATAGACATTTCGTCTTTCTCCCGCGAAAGGATTTTGGTGCGATCCACTCTTCGCAGATCGGGAGTCTCTGGTCAATGGAAGGAAGGTAAAAATCAGGCAAGCGAAGTGTGTACGTGCAAGACGCTGATTCCATAAAGGTTATGTGCCGCCGTGGAATGCGCTTGGCCGCCGGAGCTCGGGCGGCTTTCAAACCGCGGACGCGTGAACCGATTTCCTCCTTCGCATCGCCTCCAGCGATCGAACGACACAGAAAAGAGTGTCTGTGCTACTGGGAACGATGCATTGGCAACGTTGCTCGCGTTCCGCCTCGCAACTCGCAAAACGCGAACAATCGCTGCCTGGCAATTTACTCTCCTGGGTCACCTGCGCAACTCACGTGGTCGTTCCAGTCAACGAACGGTCCTTGGGGATTTTCCCGCCATGCCCACACGTGCAGTTCGAAGAACGACGCTATGGTGAAGCGGTTCGGGGCGTCGACGAAAGTGAAGACCTGACCCTCCAGAACGGGCGGACCAGAATGAGTCTTCATCCAAGTTGCCGCGTCCGCAATGAACTCGACGCCGACCAGCTTCATTTGCCCGTCCGACGGCTCGTAGATCAGTGCTTGCGGGGTGGTGACATTAATGGTCCCGTTGAGCAGACTGGTGTTGACGTAGTGGATGCCCATGGCGCCATGATCCGTGCCGCTGACGCAGCCGAATAAAGGGCCATATCCCGCCGAGATAGCCTTGTTAATGTCCTGGTACTGCACCGTGGCCTTTCGAACGGACTGCACAAGCTTGGCCAAGTTGGCCTGGTCGTCCTGACCCGCTGATTGCGTTTCGTGCTGCGCCAGAGCAAAAGAGGAAAGCGCCAGAAAGGCAGCCAACAGGAAGGACGTTCGCGAAGCGACAGACGATATATTTTTCACGTTGTGACTCTCCTTATTTTCTTGTGAGAATTGCTTGTAACCGACGGGCACGCCAGATTTGCAGCACCGTCGACTACCAAGCAGGAACAACCGCACTTTCGCTGATTCTTCAGATCGGGTGCAATGCTCGCAGCCTCCGTTCTTCCCCAAAGTTTTATCCTTCCGTAAGTGAGTGAAACATAAGGATCTTTGGATCGCTATCGACGCCCACCCCACGACCTGGACTTGTGATAGCATCTTGCAAGTTTGCCGAGCTCGACATGCCTTCCACGGCTTCCCCAGCAGAACCCCTGCTGCGCTTCGATATTTTTGAGTTGGACGTCCACACAGGCGAACTGCGCAAGCGGGGAGAGAAGGTGCGCCTGCAAGGCCAGCCCTTGCAGGTGCTTGAGAAACTGCTAAGGCGACCCGGGGACTTAGTGACACGGGAGGAGCTTCGGGCGCAAATCTGGAAGGCCGATACCTTCGTCGATTTCGACCATAGCCTGCACAACGCGATTGCGCGGATTCGCGAAGTGCTCGGCGACTCAGCTGAGGCACCGCGGTACATCGAAACGCTGCCCCGCCGGGGATACCGATTTATTGGTCCGGTTGAAACGGTAAAGACTTCGCTCCCGCCGTCTGCCCAAAGGAAGCAACCCAGCGAAGTGTCCGTGGAGGTAAGGCCGAGCGGACCTCACGCACTCCTGGCCTTCGCGACCCTCATCGTCGTCGTTGTGATCGGCTCGGTTTTCTGGCTGGAGCGGATGGCTACCCCCGCTACAAGCGCGGCTCCCCGCTTAGACTCCATAGCCGTCTTACCTCTCGACAACCTCTCCGGTGACGCTTCAGAAGATTTTTTCGTTGATGGGATGACGGATCAGCTGATCACAGACCTTGCCAAGGTTGGCTCGTTGCGCGTCGTCTCCCGAACTTCTGTCATGCGTTACAAAGGGACAAAGAAGGGCTTGCCGGAGATTGCCCGAGAATTAAATGTTAACGCCATAGTGGAAGGTTCCGTGATTCGCTCGGGTCAACGAGTCCGCGTTACCGCGCAACTGCTCGAGGCGCCCACCGACCAGCACCTCTGGGCAGAGACGTATGACCGCGATCTTGGTGATGTCCTGAAGCTACAGGGTGACGTGGCGGACGCCATAACACAACAAATCCGCGCAAAGTTAACTCCCCAGCAGCAGACTAGCCTTCACTCGGCCCGTCCCGTGAACCCGGCAGCCTACGACGATTATCTTCGTGGACGCTTTTACTTCACGACGGAGTTCACCAAGCCTGTTTCCCTGGAGAAGGCGCAACATTACTTCGAAGATGCGATTCGAGAGGATCCAGACTTTGCTCTCGGGTATGCAGGGTTGGCAGACACCGATGTCTATTTGGCGTTTGCTGGCGCGATGTCTCGAGATCGTGCGTATCGCTCTGCGAAAGAAGCCGCAGGAAAAGCCCAAGCACTGGACGACAGCATTGGCGAACTCCACGATACCTTGGGCGTGTTAAGTTGGAAATTTGAATGGGATTGGGATGCTGCCGAGCGAGAGTTCAACCGCGCCATTGCCTTGGCGCCGAGTTATAGCTGCGCGCATGAGGATCGCGCCATCTTTCTAGCCTTCCGCGGACGACGTGCTGAGGCGCTAACTGAGATTGCAAAGATCAATCAGCTGGATTCAGGCTCTGGCGCTGCTACGGCCGAATCGTGGACCTATTACGAGTTGCGGGATTATCCGAATTTGATTGAAGCTAGCCGAAGAGGACTGCTTGTAGAGCCGAACAACTGGTTTCAGCACTACCATCTCGGCATTGGCTACGAGGGTGTAGGTAAACTTCAAGATGCCATCACCGAGTACCAGAAGACTATCGAGCTGTCGCACGATGATCCGGGTGCCATCGTTTCACTGGCGCACGCGTATTTAGCCGTCGGCAAAAGGGCCGAAGCGGAGAAAATTCTTCGTGACTTGGAGCGAAAATCGAAAGGTACCGACGTTTCGTCGTACACGATGGCAACTCTATATGCTGGGCTTGGTGATAAGGACAGAGCATTCGAACTGCTGGACAAAGCTTACTCGCAGAGATCTTTTGATGTTTCCTCCCTCCAAGCGGATTTGCGCCTTGATAACCTCCGGCCGGACGCACGCTACCAACGCCTGCTTGACCGTATGGGCTTGATCTCTCCGACGTTGTTAGTGGGTTCCTCTAGTCAGAAGTAAGTAGAATTCGCGAAAACAACAAGGTCTGCCAAGCCAATTCTTCTGCCCGGCAAGTCGCCCTAAGATGGGATGTTTGGTAGGGGCGGTGGGGATCGAAATCTATCCTACTCCTATAAAGCCCTGTAAACAGTGGTGTTGCAGCCTCCTCTACCGAGACAACCACTACAAACGCTACAAGCATTTAGCTTCATAACCGCAGGTCTCTTGTAGGCGCGACACGCGGCGGCCCGATTCATGTCGCGGGTTTATCGAGCGCCCCGACCCCACCTGGGCTAGACTCCCGTGACCATCCCTCGAACTTGATGAAAGCGCATCCAACATCTAACCCGCAAGCGGGTTTACTAGGACCGAGTTCTCGCGTGACCACCGTCACGAAGTTCGTTGGGCTATTCACCGACAACTTATTATCTAATTAGGCTTGTAGGCTTTGGGATGATAAACTGCCACGACCTTTAGGCCGCCGGAACCAAGCTTTGGTTCTGGTCCGCGCTAGCCAATTCAGAAAGTAGCAGGTGCAGGAGGTCGGCATGTGTGATCGCTGCGAGTGGTTTCGTCTTACGCTTCGAAGCATCGTGAGTGTTGGACGAATCCCCTGCTTGCTGCTGGTTCTGCTGGGTGTGTCCGTTCCCGGCCGGTCCCAGACTGAAACCGTGCTGTACAGCTTCGGCAATACAACCACCGACGGCTTCTATCCCGTGGGAGGCTTGGTAGCAGATGGATCGGGCAACCTGTTTGGGACTACCGCCGAGGGTTCTAATACTCTCTGCGATCTCGGTGAGGTCCTTGGCTGTGGCATCGTTTACGAGCTAGTGAAATCATCGAATGGCTACACGGAAAAAGTGCTTTATAGTTTCGGGACCAGTTCGCCCATCAGTGACGGTGCAAGCCCACAGGCCGGTTTGATCATGGATGCCGCAGGCAATCTCTACGGAACCACGACCTACGGTGGCTCCCCCAATTGCCTCGTTGGCATCGGCGTAGACGGCTGCGGAACTGTCTTCGAACTCGTGAAGTCCTCCACCGGTTACACCGAGCAGGTGCTTTACACCTTCACTGGATTCGATGGTGCAATCCCTCTCGCGGGTCTGATCATGGATTCCGCGGGTAACCTCTATGGCACGGCGGAGGGTGGCGGCGCTTACGGGTACGGCGTGGTATTCGAGCTGGTCAACTCGTCAGGCACCTACACGGAAAAAACGCTGTACAGCTTCGGGGCTTCTTCCGCGGACGGCGTGGGACCCGTAGCGGGTCTGCTGATGGATGTGGCGGGCAACTTGTATGGCACCACGACTCTGGACCTTGGTCCGCTCGCGTGCGGCCTGTCCTCCTGTGGAACTGTTTTCGAGTTGGTCAAAACCTCCGATGGATATACCGAACGCGTGCTGTACCAGTTCACCGGGGCCGACGGAGCAGTCCCGCAAGCGGGGCTGATCATGGACGCCTCCGGCAATTTGTACAGCACGACGAGCCAAGGCGGCGCTTACGGGAACGGGACTGTGTTCGAGCTGGTCAATTCTTCCGGCACGTACACGGAAACGGTGTTGTACAGCTTCGGAAGTACTGCCTCCGACGGCACCGACCCCGTCGCGAGTCTCCTCCTGGATGCCTCCGGCAATTTATATGGCACCACGAAATTGGGGGGCTCGACAACGGCATGCAGCCCCGTCGGGTGCGGGACGGTGTTCGGGCTGGTCAACTCCCCGGGAAGCTACACGGAGCGGCTGCTACACAGTTTCAGCGGCGGGAGTGATGGCTCCAATCCTACGGTCGCGCTGATCAAGGACAGTAGTGGCAATCTCTATAGCACCACGAATGTAGGGGGCTCGGGCCAGAAAATTGGGACCGTTTTCACTATCAATCCGACTGCGGTGGCCGCGGACGCGACGCTTTCGACCACCAGCCTCACCTTCAGCAATCAACTGATAAACACCTCCAGCCCCGCGCAAACAATCACGGTTACAAACGGGAAAGCCAACTTGATCTTTGGGCCGAATGCAGTGACGCTTTCGGGCGGGCAGCCGATGGATTTTGCGATCAGCACAGACTTGTGCAGTGGCACTACCGTGGCGCCGAACGCGACCTGCACTGTGAGCATCACGTTTACTCCTGCGATTGCGGCAACGGATAACACCACACTCACTTTTTTCGATAATTCCGTAACCAGTTTGCAGGGAGTGAACCTGACCGGCATCGGCGTGCTCGCTAACTCTCCGGTGGTTGCGCTTTCACCCCCGAACCTGACGTTTTCTGCACAATTGGCGGGGACTAGCAGCTCTCCACAAACGATAACGTTGACGAACACCGGTACCGCTCAGCTCAACATCAGCAGCATCATATCCACCAGCGGAGACTTCAATCAGACGAACAACTGCCGCGCGAGCGTGTCGCCAGGGGCGAACTGCGTCATCAGCGTGAGCTTTACGCCAACCACGGGAGGCCCGTTGACTGGCGGCATTTCGATTATCGACAACTCCCCGGGAGGCTCCCAGGGCGCCAACCTTTCTGGCACCGGCGAGGATTTCATCATAGGTCTCGCAACGGGCTTGCCGCAGGCCACGATCTCACCGGAAGGGAGTGCAAGCTTTTCTCTCAGTGCCACGCCGACGGGCGGATTCCGTCAAACTCTGACGCTAGGATGCAGTGGTGCGCCTTCGCTAGCGACCTGCTCCGTTCCCTCCTCGGTAACGCTCGATGGCACACACGCGGTTTCGTTGATGGTAAACGTGACGACCACGGCGGGGACGTTGATCGCTGGGAGCGTCCCGCAGCCTCCCTTTGGCCTTTTCGGGGCAAGCGTTGTTTACGCATTTACTCTTGCGAGTCTTTTCGCGCTTTGCCTGCCCGCAGGAAACAGCCAGACTCTCCGTTTGCGGCTCGCGTGCTTGGGCGTGCTCCTGATGGCAGGGGTGATGTGTAGCTCCTGTGGCGGAGGCTCAAGCTCTTCTTCGAGTTCGCCCGGCACTCCCGCTGGTACTTACACACTCACCGTAACGGCGACATCGGGCAACCTGACCAACTCAACTGAAGTGACGCTGATTGTCAAATGACCCACCATGCGGATTTTAGGAAGCAGGTCACCGTTAGGACGGTCGCGTGCAGTGCCAAGACGCACGATGAAAGCATCAGAATTAAAAAAAAACGATCCTTCGGGCAGGTTTGGGAACGATCATGGGGACCTCTTTACTCGATTCTGACTCAAAGGACCTCCACTGGGTTGTCAAGACTCAAAATATTATAGCGCGACCATCTGACCTGCCCCCCAAAATCCGCGCACAACGATATATGATTTTGGCGTTTTTTGGAGAGGAGGAGGCATGAGCAAGAGGAAGTATAGCGAAGTGGAAATGATTGGGGCGTTGAAACAGATGGAAGCGGGGCGGAGCGCGGCGGAGGTGGGGCGGGAGTTGGGTGTATCGAAGCACACGGTGTACTCGTGGAAAGCCAAATACGGAGGGATGACGGTGGGCGAAGCGCAGCGCTTGCGGCAGTTGGAGGATGAAAACGGACGGTTGAAGAAACTGGTGGCGGATCTGAGTTTGGATAAGGACATGTTGAAAGCGGTAATTGAAAAAAACGGATGGAGCTCGTAGAGCGGCGGGAGGAAGTGCACTGGCTGTGGGGAAAGTTTTTGGTGAGCCAGCGACGGGTCTGCGAGCTGCTGAGCGTGGCGGAGTCGAGTTGCCGGTATGCGAGCCGGAGGAACGATGCTGTGCTGCGCGAGCGGCTGGTGGCCGCGGCACGCGAGAAGCCGCGCTGGGGATACCGGCGGCTGCAGTTGAAGCTAGAGGAACAGGGCCTGCACGTGAACCATAAGAAGGTGTATCGGGTGTATCGGGAAGCGGGGTTGCCACTGCGGCGGAAGAAGCGGAAACGGTTGCTGCGCGCGGGCGTGGCGCGCGCGGCGGTGACGGGAGCGAACCAGGAATGGGCGTTGGATTTTGTGCATGACGCGGCGGAGAGCGGGAGGAAATTTCGCGTGCTGAGCGTGATCGATGTGTACACGCGGGAATGTTTGGTTTTGCAAGTGGACACGAGTTTTGCGAGCCGCCGGGTGACGCGGGAGCTGGAGCGGATCGTGGCGGAGCGGGGAGCGCCGGAAGCGCTGCGCTGCGACAACGGGCCGGAATTTACGAGCCGGCATTTTCTGGCGTGGTGTATCGAGCGGAAGATCGACTTGGTGCACATCGCGCCAGGACGGCCGATGCAGAATGGGCATGTGGAGAGTTTCCACGGGAAGCTGCGGGACGAGTGCTTGAATGCGAGCTGGTTCGGGAATTTATGGGAGGCGCGGGCGAAGATTGGTGCCTGGAAGGAGGAGTACAACGAAGAGCGGCCGCACAGCAGTTTGGGGTATGTGACGCCGCGCGCGTTCGCACTGCGAGTGGCGGCGCTCCGGTCGCCTACGGCTCCCTGCGCGCCGCCACTCGCAGAACTAGCAAAGGCAAAAGTCATGAGTTCAGGAGGTTTTGGTGTCGTATGATTCCGTGCGCAGAGCTAGGGGGCAGGTCACATCAGGCTCGGGTTCGCTAGTCATAACATAAGTAATATCATAGAGTAATATAATTTTTAGAATTATCAACTAACAAGGCATACAATCCATCGATCGCTACCAGAATGACATTCTGCATAGCGTTGGTATATCCGATCAAATTGACTACCGAACGCCAAAACTGGGAGGGGTTGATTAAGCGCTGCTCACTTAGGTGAGGTTGCATAAACCGAAACCTGGCGATCCGTGAGCACTGCTAATTGGGAACCGTCCGGAGACAGTGCGAAATCGAAGTCCGCCGTGGGCATCGGCGTAACCGGTAGCGTCAGGATGCGTTTGCGAAGGCTCAAATCGTAAACAGCAAGCTTTTTGCCCACGATCGTTTCTGTATCTTCGACAAACGGCCGACGTTTCGTCTCAACAATGTCTATCACGATTGCCACAAACTTGCCATCTTGTGAAACTACAAGTTTGCGAGCGAATCGTTCGGCGTACGGGAACTCGTCCAAAATCTGAGGTGGACCAGTGGTCGAGACTAACAGCAGTTTTTTACACGCAGGCAACAAAACAACCGACTCATTAACGACCCACACCGGCGATGCCAGCCCATTCCGACAAGATTCTTGACTCGCATCACCGAAGGGCTTTCGATCACCTGTACCGAAAGGCCCGACAAGAAGGTGTGTTCTGGAGCTGTCCACAGCCACGATTTCAGAATCCGATACGCATACGAATGTAATAGAGGAGGAGATTCCGTCCAGAAAGACTTCTTTGCGAGTGTGTCTCCGTCGAGCACCATGAAATTGCTTGCGCCACTTTATTGTTGTCGCTTCCGCAGAATCATCTTGCCTGAGGCCGACGTGCTTATAATCTCCTTCTCCACGCCGGTCGTCGCGAGTCCGTGAGCGGGTGTAGCGAGAGTTACATCGACCACGGGCTTGAAATCCTTGGAAAAAAATCTCAATACTTCGCCTGTTCGGACCAGAATAGCGCCGCTCGATACGTCAATTGTGGACTCCTCCGCGCGAGCGCGCCAATCCTTCGTATTAATAACGCTTCCGGTATGACTATCCAAAATTACTGCGTGCAATCGAAAAGCGCTTCGAATATCTGGGCTAGCTCGGGATGACAAATCACCGATGAGGTCGGTCTCGTGGACGATGAGTCGTTCCGCATCAACATAGACTAATCCAGCGCGGTTAACGTCGAGCAGCTTTGATATCGCAGAGTTCCGGTCACCGCTGAGATCACTTACGATCTCAGAAGTGCAGAGGGCGCTCACCGGGCTCTTTGAACCACCTTGGGAAAACAAAATGCACACAAGGCCGATTCGGGTAATCGACAATTTCAAGGCTATCACCCTGATACATCTAGTATCCGCTGATTAAAGCTACGCTAGATGTAAGGGCGAGGTATTCCACTACTCCACCAGAGGTTCCGCCGATCACATCCGCGAATAAATGTACTAAAGCCCCTACGCCCAGCACGCCGTACACGTTTGAAGTATCGATGTGGAATGAATTGTCACCATGACTGAAATCCATCGAGTTGAACGACCCGCAACGACCCGCAATACAGTCATCGAATCCAGCCGGATTGACTTGCTCATCGTTTATCTTCAATCCGTCATAGCTCCAATTATAATTTCCACCTTCTAATCCGGTCCCATCTCCAAAGTCCGGGTCCACTTCTAACCCGTCATAGGCTTGCTGGATGCACCCCTCCACATCACTATTATTCTGCTGCTTGCAAACTGCGATACCGAGTTGTGTGGCAGCGTCTTCCCTTCTGTTGTTCAAACATCAGAGTCGCCTCCACCCGACCAGTTGTATGACGTTGAGCTTTGTGCGGCATAGTAAGCCTGCCATTGCGAAACCGAAAATGTCCAGCTCAGGTTTCCGTACATATCAATAGAAAGTGAGGTGCCGGGCGCTTGAGCTACAGCATCGAATATATCGTTGCCAAAAATGGCGGTGCCGTCGTCGGAACCGGAAAAGGTGCCCCCGTCCCCACCGCCCTCATCGCCATCGCTGTTGCCTCCGTCGCCAGATCTTGGATTCCCGACGACCCTGCAATGTCGGCCAGGACACAAGCCAGTTGGGTCTGTCCCATTCATCGAACGATTCCCCATATATGCATACCGGTTCACCGATTGGGGATCAGTCAAATCAAACGCGGCCGGTCCAGAAGGGTCGGGTGCCGGCCATCGGCCTTCGTTGCTGTACTCGCGAGCAGGAAAGTCGTAGAGGCCGCTGACTGTGTCTTGACGCTGACCGGTAAACGCGGGATCGGTCGAACCCGAGGAAGCGTACGTTTCACCGAATGGAGCGTAGGCGACATCGAACGAGACAGTGCGTGATGTTGTTGAGCCGACACGAACGTTGCCTAGGTGATCGGAATGGCCGTAGTAAAGCAGACCGCTGGCATTATAGACAGCTTGGGCACCACCGCTTAGGGGAATAAAGGCCTTCTGCAACGTCTGCCCAGTCATAATTGCCAATTTCCCGCCGTGTGGTCCGTAAACGAACTGAGTATATGCTCCGGAACGATTCTGTTCCACCATCCTGCCGAGAGCATCATAGGTCATATTCACAGTGTCGATGGCGACCGGCTTTCCCGCGGAGTCCCAGCTGTACGTGTGCGCAGGATCGGTAAGCGTGTTGCCGTTGGCATCGTAAGTCGGAGTAAAACCGCCGACGGCTGTGATTCGGTTGGTTGATGAGGAATAAGTCGGCAGGAAGGACATGCTGCCGCTCTTAGAGATATTACCAAAAGCATCGTAAGAAAAGGTTTGCGACCAAACCGATCCGCAGTTGGCGGATTGTAGTCGCGTCATGTCGTCGTAAACGTAATTGCAGGATTGCGTGTCTGCACTATTCAGCGCATCCGTGATATTTAGATTTTTAACAGTAGAATTTGCGTTCCACGTCAGGGCACCTGCGAGTGATTGCCCATTGACGTTGAACTGGTACTGGGTCATACGGTCTGTTGACGGGTCGTACGTATAGGAATCCGTGTCCGCCGAACCGAGAGTCACAGAAGTCGGAAGGCTTGCGTTATTGAATGCCGTGGTCGTCACCGGGTTCTGCCCTGAAGAGGCAGAGACTTGGTAGATGCGCCCTTCTCCATCGGGACTGAATGTAAAAGTGGGAAGACTAGACAAGCCACTTAGTTGCTTAATTGGCCCATGAGGCCAAAATTGTTCACTGACATGATAGTAACCGCCGGAGTTAGGAGTTTCTTCATATATATCCGACGCTTCACCACGAACCGTATAACTTAAACCAACGTCGGTGATTTTGGTGCCGGTCTGAGTGGTAGCAGTGTAGGCCTCCACCAACCGCGTCTTGCCATTCAACATGGCAACGCTGTTCACCGTGGCCGCATCGTAGACAAAATACTTGTTGGCGTCTAGATGCGTAGCTTCCGGAAGGGTAGGTTACGGAAAGCGAGCGATGGAGGGCGTCGTATGAGTAGCAGGTAACGTTACCGACCGCGTCAACACGCTTTACGAGATCACCGGCGTGGGTACCGCACGTGGAATCCGTATCGTAAGTGTAGGTTGTGGTACCAGACTCGGCTTCGGTTTCCGACGTCATGCGGCCAAGCAGATCATAGGCGAAGGACCGCGATTGTGTCGAACTTGACTGGGCATTTTGCGTCACGCTTTTTAATCGTCCAAGAGCATCGTTTGGGCTAGCTGGTCGTCGACGGTACCGTGGACTCCCGCATGAACAGCAAGCGATTCATCACTCTGCCGATTTCTGGGTTAGTGCTTATTCGCCGTGTGTTCTTAATTAGATTTTCATGCGTTTTATCGCATTTTCATTTGTAAAATAAAAACCGGTTGATTCTCTTTTCTCCAGATCAAATCGAAAAATTCCATTCTAGCGCTGAAAACAAATGACTTATAGCAAATATGCGCTATCCGCGAAAACCAAGGGAACGTTATGGAATAAAAATAACTTACCGTGAGGGTGGGAATTGTAAAACGTATTTCGAGCGCTTTTGTTCTGCGCGAAGCGGAATGCCCGCCTCTGAGTACGTGATTTCAATAATATTTGGATTTTTCTTTCCATAATCATGCAAATCAGCGAAAACTTTCTTCATTTCCCCCTCTTCGTTCCAATCTTCCTCGGATACAAACCTCGGTTTGGTGGAAAATCGGTTCCAGAAGTTGTGTCGCATCCAATGGACATGGGCCGCCACAATCCAATCTTCGAGATACTTCCTAATTAGCTCAACGTCCGCCGGTTCGGTCCTTCCCTCATTTGCGTGCCAAGAACACCGCGGGCATTCGAGAATTTCTTGCACCTTCCAGAGTACTTTCAAATTCGCTTCTTCTCCGCCATCGCCAGCGGCATCCAAAACGACTTCGATCTCTTTCCGCGTGAGTGCCATGATGCTGCGGCAAGATTGGCAAAAAGCGTCGTGGTATTCCGTGCTCCGGAAGGAAGACACACAGGCTTTGCATACATGCCCGTGCGGACAGCGGCGTATGAATTCCACGGATGGGCCTGCTGTCCCCTCAGGCTCATACCAATCGCCCGTGGGGAGCAATTCGTACCCCACGGCCTCCCACATATTCCGTTCCAGAGCGCCCCGAGGTGTTCTGGCGAGCAACCTGCCTCTTATTGTGCGTCGTAAGTTCTTCATTTTCTTTCGAATTGGAGTTTCATGGTCAAGGTCCAACCCCATGCGTTAATCAACTTGTCTTTAGAGATGTATCTCTAGAAGAGAGGACCTGTGATAACGCGCATAACAAATCGAAGCAATTGGGTGAAAAACCCTCCGAATGATAGCGACAAAGATAAACCGCCTCAGGATAAGCCCGAGGCGGTAATGATGCAACCTGCGCTGCGGCAAATTGGCACAACTCCTTGCCCCGTGTGCCGTGCCAAAGTCGCGGTTTTCCTTACCAGGACCAATCGTCCCTTCGTTAACTGCGGACTCTGTTCCGCCCGAATCTTCTTTAATGGCCAGGAATCGATGCGCCTCTTAAAGAAGAACCTCGCGCCGGTGACCGAAGGCTAAAGAAATCCGAACCAGTCCTTATTGATCGTCTCTGTGGCGCAGTGAAGGTGACCGGACAAATCGCACCTGCTCTGCTGGATTGCAAAGTGCGTGGACGGTTTTGCGCGCCAGATGGGAAAGACTCCTCAACCCGACCGCTTGATTTCAGCGCCTTCCTCGGCGTACGGTACCCATGCAACACCACCTACAGGCCAAAGAGGCCCGGTGGCGAAACGGCGTTTCCAGCAGGGATTGCTGAAAAAAGAGAATGGTCATTACTACAGTTTTTTCTATCGTGACCACACCAAACCAGATGGCACAAGCAAGTCTGTCTTCACGCGCTTCAAGCTCGGCAAGGTCGGCGAAATTTCCGATTTGTCCGCGCAACGTGAACATGACCGCTTGCGTCAGCAAATCAACCGTGAACGCGGTTCCGTTCATACCGCACCGAAGGGCGAGACGTTTGCCGAGGTCGCCAAGACCTATATGACAGACATTGGCCCACAATTGTCCATCTCAACCGTGCGTCAGAGGTCGAGCCACCTCAACGCACACATCTTCCCGCGCTTCGGATCAATGGCGCTGATGGCCATCGACATCCCATCGCTACAACGATTCGTAACCGACCTTTCTGCCACCCTCTCGCGTAAGACCATTCTCAACGTGCTCGGAACCTTAACCGTTGTGCTGAGCTACGCGAAGAAGTGTGGCGTCCGGGTACCCGACATCCCGGAGCGATCTCTGGCCATTGCTGGCGACCGCGAAGGCACGGAGGCCGTATATTTTAAGATGGCCGACGTTCAGCGAATACTCGCAGCGGCACGCGAACCGTATCGCACTATTTTCCTGCTCGCTGCGGTAACGGGGCTGCGTGCGGCCGAGCTGCTCGGTCTCACGGTGACGGACATCGATTTCGACCGATTGATGATTTTTCCCCGCAAGCAGGCCGATGATCGCACTCGCGTCTTGCGAGAGCTAAAGACCAAGAAATCGCGCACGGCGGTTCCAATTACCCAGGAGACAGCGACTGCTCTGCGCAACTACTTGAAACTCCAGTGGCGGGCGAACCCCCAGAACCTACTTTTTTCAAACCGTATGGGTCGACCGCTCAAGCGCGCCAACGTCGTGAGGTTTGGTCTACACCCGATCCTGCAAAAATTGGGTCTCGCGACGCATCGGGCAGGTTTACACGCATTTAGACACGGGCTAGGCACCGCGTTGGCCGATTCGGGGGCATCGCCCGCTATCGTGCAACGCACCTTACGCCATAGCGACATCAAGACCACGTTGCGATTTTACGTTCACGCGGACGCCGATTCTCAGCGGACGGCGCTCAAAAACATCCAATCGCTACAATTTAGCGATTACTACAAATAATCCGCGATAAGTGTTTTGTATTGTGGTTGTTTTGGTAGGGGCGGTGGGGATCGAACCCACGACCTTAGGCTTAAAAGGCCTCTGCTCTACCACTGAGCTACGCCCCTAAATTGCGCGTGAAATATTGTAGCATGACGGGGCGTTTCGTTCCGTCCGCAGCGATCTGGCGCGGCTTTCTCCGAGTTTCGCTCTGTTCCTTTTTTAGTTTTCTTCGTTCTTTCGCCGCTTTTCGCTGCGGTGCTTCGTGGTGATTCGGTTCCGCGCCGGCGCTAGTCCGCGGCGGGCTTGACGAGAATGCGTTTGCGTTTCCATTGATAATCTTTGCGCAGGATGGACTGGTGCTTTTTCAGCTGGCCTTCGAGTTCGCTGAAGGCTTGTTTGCAACTGGAGCGGGCGTTTTCCGCGGTGCCGGTGGCGTGCAGCGAGCCGGTGGGCAGCGCCAAATTCACTGAAAAAGAGTGTTCTTCCTTGTGGGGATTTTCCGTGAACGTGCCGTGGAGTTGCACCAGATCCGGTTCGTAGCTTTTCAGCAAACGATTGAGTTTGGCGACGTGGTGCGCGACCTCGGCCTCGACGGGCTGATGCGCATGAACGTGCTTGTAGCTTATGGACATTTTCATAGTCACACCTGTGGGGGAATTTACGGATGGACGCGACGCAGAGATCACTCTGGCACCGCTCATAGGTGAAGCATAGCAGCGCGAAGTGTGTGCGGCAATGGTACGGATGATTGGGCGAACGGGGAAGGTTTTGCGCAGGCGTTTGCGCGGGATCGGCATGGAAGCCGGTGCCGCTACTGGAAGTGGCGCCGCCAGCGACACTTGCGATGACGTTGAAATTGACTCGTGCATTGACAGCGGCACGGCGAGTGACGATTCTGGTGCACGACGATGACGCGATATTATACGAGCGCGAAGGATGGCCAGCGGAGCGATTCGAGAGGTGACGCGCGGAATGCTCCGCGAGACGAGGCCCGGAACAATTCGCCAAACACTATCCGCGAGAGTGTGAATCATGATTTGCGGATCGGGCCGGCTGGGTGGGCGTACAAAGATTGGAGCGGCGTGGTTTATCCTTCGCCGCGGCCCAAGGGATTTCACGAGGCCACGTACCTGGCACAGTTTTTCGACACCATTGAGATCAACACATCGTTTTACCGGCCGCTGCGGATTGAGCAGGCCGAGCAGTGGATTGAACGCGTGGCAGCAAATCCACGATTCCTGTTCACCGCAAAATTGTGGCAACGGTTCACGCATGATCCCGCACCCGGCGCAGGGGACGAGCGCGAAGTTCGTCTGGGTTTTGATGTATTGATGGGCCAAGGGAAACTTGGCGCGGTGCTGGTGCAATTCCCTTTCGCGTTTCATCGTACGAAAGAAACGCTTGCTCATCTCGTAGGATTGTTGCGGCGATTTGCGCAGTATCCGCTGGTGGTGGAGTTCCGCCACGGGTCCTGGAACGTGCCCGAGACGTTCGCGCTGTTGCGCGAGCACCGCGCCGGATTTTGCAATATCGATCAGCCGATTATTGGACGGTCGCTGGAACCGTCCGCGGAAGTCACTTCCGAAATTGCGTACGTGCGCCTGCACGGCCGGCGATACGACACTTGGTTTGCCAACGCCAAGCCACGCAGTGCGAGATCCGGGGCGCGAAATAGTTCTGCTGGCGCGGGCGCGCGAACGGGCCCGCGCGATTTCTTCCCGCAGAACGAATCCAACGTGGCGGGTGAGGTGGCTGCGATCCCCGCCTTCGAGCGCTACAACTATCTTTACGCTACGGAAGAGCTGCTGCCTTGGGCGGAACGCGTGCAGACCGTGCGCGCTGCGGCGAAGAGCACCTATGTGGTGACCAACAACCACTATCTGGGCAAAGGCGTGGTAAACGCGCTGCAACTGATCAGCATCCTCAAGGGAATCAAGGTGGGGGTGCCGGAATCGCTGCGGCAACCGTATCCCGCGTTGAACGAGATTGCCGCGGAACCTCCGGCGGCACCGACGCTGTTCCCAATGAGCTAAGATCGAAGACGAAAAGATGAGGTAATGAGGCGCCAAAAATGAAGTGCCCACCCCCCCACCCCCACCCTGTTTGTGAAAGAGTAGGCTTCTAAAGGACTTAGAGGATCCGACCACGAAAGAGTAAGATTCCATTGGGGTTACGGAAGACGCGGGAATTGGCGCGATTCTTGAGGTGTTTGGGCGGGCCATACGTACATTTGCGGATCGTTGTGAAAGGAAAGGGTTTGCATGAAAAGATGCGCGTAACCTTAACATTCTAAAGGGCGACTTTTGTGCGCCTTTGCGGTTGTGAAGCGCAATTCGGCAGTCTTGAGGGCTGGGAAAGGCGCAATAGACGACGCGGGATCGCGCAGCGAGACGCGGAAGGCTTGGCGTTGAGATGCCGGACGGGCGCGACATTGCCCATAATACCGCATCAAAATTCAATTGTCAATACTTAACTTATAGGTACTACATTCGAACGCTGGAGTACACCCGACCTGATGAAGCCTGGCTCGTTCGAACGTTTTGCGGCTAGATGCCGTAGTTTGCGGTGCGCAGGCCGTCTTTGTAGGCTTCGCGCGCGTCGGTGACTTTGGCGTGGGCGTCGTGCTCTTTGAAGTGGGCTTCGTCCCACTTCTCCATGGCGATCATGGAATGGTCGGGCGTGGCTAAGGCTTCTTCGGCGCGAATGGCGTCGACCCATTCATCGACAGCTTTTTTGTAGGCCAAGCGTGCTTGGTCAAGGTCAGCATTGCTCATGGTGAGGGGATATTAGTGTTCCCCCGCGGCCCGGTCAATGAAATGGCGCGAATTTAACGGGAAATTAACCTGCAGGCGGATTGGGCTCTGCGCAACCCGTGCCCCTCGCGAGAAATTTTGCGGAGGCTTATATGCGAGGTGCGATATTTGTGGAGCCGAAGGACATTTATGGGACATCTAGTAAAAGAAGGCCTAGGATTGTCGGTCGGGAGCTGGGCTGGTGATCACTCGATTCGGCGATGGAGAAAAGGAGCAACGAGTATGTCTACCCAACCACAGGTGAGTTTGGTGCCACCCTTTACGCGGGAGACGGCGATACAGAAGGTGCGCAAGGCGGAGGACGGCTGGAATTCGCGCGATCCGCAGCGCGTGGCGCTGTCGTACACGGTGGATAGCAAGTGGCGCAACCGGGCGGAGTTTATCAATGGGCGCGAGGAAATTATTCAATTTCTGACGCGGAAATGGAATCGCGAGTTGGAGTACCGGCTAATGAAGGAACTGTGGGCGTTTGACGGGGCACGGATTGCCGTGCGTTTTGCATATGAATCGCACGACGACTCCGGGCAGTGGTATCGCTCGTACGGCAACGAAAACTGGGAGTTCGACGCGGCGGGGATCATGCATCATCGCTATGCGTGCATCAACGATCTGCCGATTAAAGCTAGCGAGCGATTGTTTCACTGGCCGCTGGGAGCGCGCCCGGCGGAGCACGCTGGGCTTAGCGATCTGGGGTTGTAAGCAAGCGCCACACCCGGCCGATCAAAACAAGATGACGCCCTGAAAGGGCGTCGCTACGAAACCTGGGCCGTCTCGCTAGGACCGCACTCGAAGAGGGGCACTACAAAGGTGTAGAATCGGCAGTGCGATATAGGCACCGTGGAGATCCGGGTTAGCACGCCTGTGCGCATGGCGAAGCCTTTTCCTGCTAAGTGGTGCTCTGTTGATGCCCCAACTCAAGATGCGGCGCGCTAATATGGGTCAGTTACGGAGCCATGGCAGAATCTTGGCGCGGGTGCTGATAAAAGAATTGACGCTTTGCGTTTTTGCCGCCGTGGTGTTAGCGCCTGCGCTTCCCGCCCAGCAGAGTGGTTCCGCGAGCAGTTCAACACCTGGTTGGCCGTTGCACAGTTCCGCGCCAGATCATGCGCTTCCCGACGTGACAGGGGCTCAACCTGCGGTCGCGGCGGCGCCGGAGCGCGACGAATCGTGCTTGTTGTGGGCGGTTACGGAGGCGGGGCCGGCGCCTACCATTAAAGCTGCGGCGCTGGAAGTTCCCGGGAAGGCGAGGACCGAATACAAAAAAGGCTGCAGCGAGTTACGAGGGAAGAAGCTGGCTAGCGCGGAGACACACCTGCGCAAGGCGGTGGAAGAATATCCGAAATATTCGGCGGCGTGGGTGCTACTGGGGCAGGTGTTGGAAAACGGTAACCACATCGAGGAAGCCCGTGGGGCGTGTGGCAAAGCGTCGGATGCGGATGCGGAATATGCGCCAGCGTATCTTTGTCTGGCGGACGTTGCGGGACAACAGCACGAGTGGGCGCAGATGCAAGAACTAGCGGATCGCGCGCTTAAGCTTGATGCGCTGCAGAGCGTGTACGGACATTTTTATTGCGCGATGGCGCAGTTGCATCTGAACCAATTGGCGGCGGCGGAGAAGAACGCGCAAGAGAGCATCGACGCCGACCACCTGCATCATCTACCGCAAGCACACCTTTTGCTTGCGCAGATTTACGGAACGAAACGTGATCTGCATCATGCGGCGGAACAGTTGCAGGCGTATCTTGCAGCGGCGCCGAATGCCGCGGATGCCGGCGACGTGAAGAAAAAACTGGCCGCGCTCGAGAGTCAGCCCGCGCAGTAGATTGTCTGTGTCGCAATGTTGAAACGAAGGCCAACGGTTCTTCCCCCTGTTACGCCGCCTTGCTCTTCCAGAGGCGCAGGCCCCTGGCCCCCCTTAGCGACGTAATTTACAACTCTCCGGTAATGAACTGCGCGTTGCCGTTGCCGAAGCTCCAATCCGGCGCGGAATTGGTGACGATAGAAACAATCACATCGCTGGGATCGATGTCGCAGCTGTCCTTTAATTCGCGGCACAGATCCTTGTAGAGCTGCAGCTTCAACTCCTGGCTGCGCGGCATGCTGGTTAGCGTTATCACAACGGCTTTCGCGGTGCGTTCGATGCCAAGGCCGGTGTCCTCGACAATGAAGCAGGACTTCGGGTGCTGGTGATAGATCTGATAGTGATCCCGTTGCGGCACCTTGAAGGCGGAAAGAACGGCACGGTGAGTGGCATCGAGAAGGTCTCTGATTTGTTGCTTGCTTCGACCCTCTACAGCATCAATGCGAACCAAGGGCATAATTTGTGTCCTCCGGACTGTGGAACGAAGAGCGCTGGACGGTGCACGCCAGTATTGATGTCGTACGCAGAAGAACAGATGCAAAAACTCTTGTCGGAAGCTTTGCTCTGACGGTGAGGTGAGATTCCCAACCACGCGAGAATTTGGTCAGAGACAATCTGTTTACCAGCTTATGACGTTGGCCGTACAAAGCGCGCCATGCAGCGGTGTAGCCTCCGAACGGCGCGGCCAGGAATGCGAGGAGCCCGGCACCTACGCTCTTCTTGGTTTAGCTAAAGCAACGGTTCCGATCGAATCCTATAAAGATGGCAAGAGGAGTACAGCAAATGAAAATGTCGACAACAGCAGTAAAGCTGTTTCTAGCAGTTGGAGGGCTCGCGATTTTGCCGGTGACCACACTGGCGCAGCATTACGTTCAGAAAAACCTGGTATCGGATATTTCCCAGCCCGCTAACGCCGATGGCACGGCAGTGACGGTGGATCCGAACTTGAAAAATCCCTGGGGGCTGGCCCGCGGCGCCTCGTCTCCTTGGTGGTCGAACAATGAAGGTACCGGCACGGCGACGTTATATAGCGGAGGCGGCGCCAACGTCGGATTGGTGGTAACAATTCCCAACGCCAAGGGCGTGGAAGGTCCATCGAGTCCCACGGGGATGGTCTTCAACGGCACCGCTGATTTTGCTTTGGCAACCAACAATCCGGCGATTTTTATTTTTGCGACGAAGAACGGGACGATCGCCGGGTGGGGTCCGCCGGCGACACCCATCAGCGCGACGGGGCAATCGACGGCGATTACCGAGGTCGACGAATCGAAAGTTGGCGCGCTCTTCACGGGCCTGACGTGGGTGGAAAAAGAGGGCACGCACTTTTTGCTGGCGGCGAATTTCCGGCAAAATCGCATCGAGGCGTTCGACGCGACGTTTAAGCGCGCAGCGCTTGGCTTCGGCGCGTTTGAGGACGAGCGCATTCCGCGCGATTTTGCGCCGTACAATGTGCAGGCGGTAGGCGCGACGGTGGTGGTCACGTATGCGAAGCAAAACGCCACCAAGACCGCGGCGGACGATACGTGCGGCGAGCAGTGCGGTTTCGTCGACGTGTTTACCGCCGGCGGGCGACTGGTGCAGCGTCTCGAAAACGGTCCGTGGTTCCTGGCGCCGTGGGGAGTAGCGCTGGCGCCGCAGGACTTCGGATTCTTCAGCCACGATCTTTTGATCGGGAACCGCTTTGGCGGAACGATTGCCGCATTTGACGCTACTACCGGAAAGTTCCTAGGGAACTTGCTGGATGCTAGCAATGCTCCAATCACGATCAGCGGATTGTGGGGCATCGAGGTTGATAACCGGGGCAATAACGAAGCCAGTCCTTCGACGGGTCCGGCGCTGTTTTTTGCGGCGGGCATCAATGGCTATGCGGATGGTTTGTTCGGCACGCTGACGCCCGTGGCTGCGGAGCTGAATGCGGAAGATCACCAGTAACGTACGAGGGTGATTGCAGATAGTTGTAGCGGCAATATGTAATCGGCGCGGTGGGGGGCTTCGCAAATGGCTCGCTGCCGCGCCGAAAATTTTGTGCGCGGGTGGAAGGTTCACCCGCGTTTCCTTTCTTGAATTTTGTGGTGGTCACGTTATGATGGCGGGCCACGGCGGCATGTGGCTGGCATTGGAGCCAAGTGCATTTCGTTGAGAAGATGATCCCATGAGATTGCTGAGGTCGCTCGCAGTGCGCCTCGCGCCCTCAGAAAATAGGAAAGAGATGACAGTGATATCACGCCTTACGATTGCCTCGATGCTGCTGTGCGCCAGCGGAGCCGCGGGCTTCGCGCAATCTGCTCCCGTAGCGCCGGTGCAGGATGCGGCCAAGCCGCCGGCGGCGAAGAACGATTACAGCAACGGAGACAACTGGCTGTGCCGTCCCGGGCGACAAGACGCGTGCACGGTCGATCTGTCCACGACGGTTATCTCAGCAAACGGCAAGCTGACGCCCGAAACTTGGGCGGCCGATCCGAACGCGGCGATCGATTGCTTTTACATTTACCCAACGGTTTCGACTGATCCCGGTGGCAACAGCGATATGATTCCCGGCCCCGAAGAAAAGGGCGTAGTGCGCGTGCAGTTTGCGCGGTTCGCTTCCAAGTGCCGGCCGTACGCTCCGCTGTATCGCCAGATAACGCTCACGGCGCTGCGGGCCGCAGCAGTTGGCTCGCCCATTCCCGTGGATCGCGCTTTGGCGTATGGCGATGTGCTGGACGCGTGGAATTACTACCTTGAACATGACAATCACGGCCGCGGAGTGGTGCTGATCGGACACTCGCAAGGCTCGGGCATGCTCACGCAGCTCATCAAGACGGAGATTGACGGCAAACCCGTGCAATCGCGGGTGATTTCCGCGTTGCTGCTGGGAACCAACCTGCCGGTGCCAAAAGGTAAAGATGTGGGCGGCGCGTTCCAGCAGATTCCGGTGTGCCGAGCGGCGAGCCAAACGGGATGCGTGATTGCGTATGCATCGTTTCGCGGACGGATCCGCCGCCGGCGAACAGCCGTTTTGGAAAAGTTACGGGTGAAGGAATGATGGCGGTGTGCGCGAATCCAGCGGCGCTTGGCGGGGGCAGCGGGGAGTTGCACGCGTATCTAATGAACGGCCACGGCATTGTGTCATCTTCAGAGGCGACGCCGGGACCGTGGGTGAATCCACCGCAGCCCATCACCACGGCATTTGTAAGCGTGCCGGGTTTGCTGAGCGCCGAGTGCGTCAGCAACGACAGCGGCTCGTATCTTGCGATCACGGTGCACGGTGATTCGGGCGGCGGGCGAACCAACGTGATCACCGGAGACGTGGTAGTCAACGGTCAGATTCTGCATGAATGGGGCTACATCTGATTGACGTCAATCTGGCGATGGGGAATTTGCTGGATATCGTGGGGCAGCAGTCAAAAGCTTATCTAGCGGCGGCTGCAAAGAAGTAAGTTTCGCGACTAATTCCCTTCCGGCGAGATGCTGCGTGCGGTTCTGGCACGGCATTTTTTGTCTTGCCGCTTTATCGCAAAAAAACTCGTGGCAAAATCTCTACGCCGTCTTTCGACGAGCGAGGAAAGCTTGCATGATGGCCATCGCTTCGGGCGATTGCAGCAGTCGCTTGAATTCCGCGGATTCCACGGCCATGGGGCCGGCACGCTCTCTGGTGCGCGCTTGAGCAGGGCTTTGGTGGTTTGAATGGCGGAGGGCGGCTTGACGGACAGCGCTACGGCGCGTTGGTGCAGTACGGTCGCCAGTTCGGTTGCGGGCACCACGGCGTTGACGATTCCGAACGCCAAAGCTTTATGCGCGTCGAAGCGCTCGCCGAACAGCATCAGGTCTGCAGCGCGACGGTAGCCGATCATGTTGGGTAGCAGCATGCTAGAGCTGGCTTCTTCGGCACCAGACCTAAATTGGTGAAGGGCATTTGAAAAGTGGCGGACTCGGACGCGTATACCAGGTCGCAATGCAGCAACATAGTGACGCCGATGCCGATGGACATGCCGTTCACGCCGGCGAGCAGCGGCTTGGCGGCGCTGGAAATTGCGCGGAGAAAGCGCGAGACCGGAGGATCCTCACCGGCGAAAGTTTGCAGGAAGTCCGCAACGTCATTGCCACTGCTGAAACTATCGCCGGAGCCGGTGATGGTGATGACGCGTATTGCGGCGTCGTTTTCGGCGGCTTCGAGGGCATCGGCCATCGCGGCGTACATGGCGGAGGTGAGGGCGTTCTTTTTCTCCGGCCGGTTCATCTGGATCTGCTGGATACCATCGCTGCTGGTGCTGATGATGTGTTCGGTCATGGCTTGTTCCTTCCGATCACGAAATCTGAAAGACGGTTCTAGCTGTTCACGGGCTGCATGGCCGCGGTCAAAAGGTGCGCGGCGCGCGGCAGCTTGACCAGAAAAGTTGTCCCCGATTGCGAGGTATCTTCCACGGCCACGCAGCCGCCGTGATCGCCAATAACCTTATTTACGATGGCCAGTCCCAACCCGGTGCCGTTGGATTTTCCGAAGCTCACGAAAGGATCGAACAGCGTGTTGCGAATCGGAGCGGGCATCTGGTTCCGTGATCGATCACGCGAATCTCGAAAGAGTCGGGTGATGAGTCAGATCGATGGCAATCTCGCTCTGCGTTTGTTCCGAGGCCTCGCAAGCATTCAGGACCAGATTGATGAAGACCCGTTCAATTTTTTGCGGGTCGAACATGCCCATCGCTTCTCCGGACATGCGCAACGAGATGGTGCGATTCCGCATTTCCGCCCGGGCCCGCACGGCATCCACGGCGTGGTCCATGGTTCGGTCGATCGCGGCGGGCCGCAACGAGAGAGCGCCATCTTCTCGCGACAACTCCCGGAGGGAGTCCAGCAGATCGGTCATTTGTTCGGAAGCGGTTTTAATCTCGCCGTAGATCTCGTCGCGATTGAGCTTCAACTTTTCCGCTTCGTATAGAAATTCCGCGTTGGCTACGACGGCGGCAAGATAATGGCGCAGATCATGGGATATCGAACTCGCCGCCCTGCCGAACGCTGCAATACGCTCCGTCGCGAAACGGCGTTGTTCGGAAACCAGCAACTCGGCGCGCATTTTGGAAAAGGTCTCGCCTAGTTCGGCCACTTCGCTGGTGCCGCGCGGATTGATGGAGTAAGCGTAATCGCCCTGGGCCAGCGCGCGAACGCCGGCAACGAGTTCGTCGAGCGGATGAGTGATGGTGCGCGACACGAAGGTCAGCAACAATGCCGCGAGGACCATGGACGAAAGTCCCAGAATCAGAATGATGCGATTGAGTCGATCCAAGAAAGCGTTGACGGGCTGCAGGGACATCAGCACGAACATCGCACGCTGGCCGGCGGGCCCTGGTAGATCAAGATGGCGGCGGCCTGGTACGGCTCGCCGCCCAGCATAATT
>CAWIQN010000005.1:0-111753 GCA_963838265.1 uncultured Acidobacteriota bacterium | reverse complement strand
AGCCATCGACAACACCAGCGACTACAGCTCTCTGAGCACATTACTTCAGCCAAGACCTGCTCTCGGCCGACCGTTCGCTCTCGGACTTCAACATCAAGCACAATTTCGTCGCCAATGCCGTCTACACCACGCCGTTCCATTGGTACGGCGGCACTTTCGTCGACAAAGTATTCTCAGACATCACTGTCTCGCCCATCGTCTCCGCGCGCAGCGGCGTGCCCTTCACCCTGCTCGTGCCCGGCCTTACCAATGGCGCGGGAGATCACACCAGCGAGGCGCGGCCATATATGGAAGGTCGCAACGATGGCATCGGCCCCGGCTTTGTGAGCTGGGACATGCGCATCTCCAAATCCTTCTACCTCAAAAAAGAGTCCGGGCTGCGCGTGGAGTTCATTGCCCAGGCCACCAACATTCTCAATCACACCAACTTCAGTTCCGTGAGCAATATCTTCCCGGACACTGCGGTGGTCGATCCGGTTACCGGCCTTACCACCTCGGCGCAGGTTGCCACGCCCGAAGGAACAGTCGATCCCTGAACGGCCCGTACAACTACAAAGGTTACGTGCCCACTTCCGCGTCACAACTTGCTAGCCCGCTCGCGTTTGGCTCGGCCTTTACGCCGCGTCAGATCAGCTTGGACTCCAACTCGCGTTCTAACGCGCACCGCACTCTGTAACGCAGGGCGCTTGGTTTTGAGCCCTGCGGCTCTTTCCGGGCCACTGTGAACTGAGCGCCAATGCATATGAAGGCTTCGCAGTACCTGGCCGTTGAAACCGCCATGAGCGGCCTGGTCAACGGTATTCTAACTTCGTGGCTGCGTATGCCATCTTCCATGGCCGCGGCCAGATTTCTGCCACCGGCCCTGGCGGGCTGCTTATAGATACGATTGGAGAAACATTTATAGTTATGCTCTAAGTGTGTTGGTTCCGTCGCTCATCGCACGCCACCGCAAGCGGGCGGGAACTCTGCCGACATTCGGAGTTAGCCGTCCCAGTCCAGCGAAGAATCTCTACGTCAGGGCTGTCGTCGCAGGCCTCATTTTCACCTGCGTTTGCGTGTCCTGTAATGCGTTGTTGCTTCCACTGATGTTTCCCAATGGCGTTAGTTTTGGCGATGTGCTCCTGTTTAAGACTCTCTATGGGGCAGTCGTTGGCGCAATAGCAACGTTGCTGGCAGTTCGCAAAGTACTCGGTGAGGTGGCGTAAGACCCCACTACCCTGACAGCGTAATTTTGGAGTGGGACTTGACGCCGCTTTCGCGCTGTAAGCGCGGCCACATTTCTAGCGTCTTGCAACTTTGTATCGCCGTCGTAATGGCGCTTTTGTAGCGACGCCGTTCAGGGCGTCACCGAGCAATTTCCCCCAGGAGGACCAGCACCCTTGCCCACCATCCAAACCGCCCGCGGCCCCATCGACTCCTCACAACTCGGCACCACGCTAATGCATGAGCACGTCTTCATCCTGGACACCGAAATCCAGCACAACTATCCCCCGAGTGGGGCAGTGAAGAAAAACGCGTCGCCGATGCCGTCGCGCGCCTCAACGAACTGAAATCTCGCGGCGTGGATACCATTGTTGACCTCACCGTAATCGGTATTGGCCGCTGCATCCCCCGCATCGTGGAGATCGCCAAGCAAACCGAACTCCACATCATCGTTGCCACCGGCATCTACACCTACCGCGACGCGCCACATTATTTTTCTTTGCGTCCGCCAAATAAGGCCACCGGCGCCGACCCCATGACCGACATGTTTCTTCACGACATTCGCGAGGGCATCGCAGGCACAGGCGTCAAAGCCGGCATCTTAAAATGTTGCACCGATGAGCCCGGACTCACTCGGGATGTTGAACGCATCTTGCGCGCCATTGCCCGCGCGCATCGCCAAAGCGGCGTGCCCATCTCCACCCACACGCACGCGGGACTGCGCCGGGGACTGGATCAGCAACGAATTTTTCTCGAAGAAGGCGTGGATCTTTCCCGCGTGGTGGTCGGCCACTCCGGGGACAGCACCGATCTCGACTATCTCGAGGAACTAATGCGCAACGGCTCGTATCTCGGCATGGATCGCTTTGGTGTCGATTCCATCCTAGGTTTCGCAGACCGCGTCAATACCGTTGCCCAACTCTGCCAGCGCGGACACGCCAACCAAATGGTGCTCTCGCACGATGCCTGTTGTTTCTTCCACTGGGCGCCAGAAGGCGCCGTGAAGGCGTTTCTCCCCAACTGGCACTACCTGCACATTCACAACGACGTCCTACCGGCGCTGCGCCAGAAGGGCGTCACCGAAGCCCAGCTGCAAACCATGCTGGTAGAAAATCCCAGAAAAATCTTCGAACAGCAAACCACCTACTAGCTCGATCGATCAACGCGACTTTGTAGCGGCCGCCGTCTGCGGCGGTCGTCTTTCTGCAGCCCCAGCGACAGATTTGCTCTTGTGGCACAGCCAATTCTGGC
Source organism: uncultured Acidobacteriota bacterium (assembly GCA_963838265.1). GTDB lineage: Bacteria > Acidobacteriota > Terriglobia > Acidiferrales > UBA7541 > Acidiferrum. The sequence continues at coordinate 109,299 of CAWIQN010000005.1, read as the reverse complement.
TGTGCTCTTTCTTCACTCTTGCGAGCCCAGCGCTGTGCTCGCGGTTCACCAATGTGAACACAACATCTCCCTGCGAACGTCACATCACTGCGGCGCCGCCGCGGAAGGTTTAAATTCCGCCCGAATGCTCACCACGTAATTGTCTCCAGTCTTGCCGATCGTCGCAGGCACCTCGACGGATTGCCCGCCGCGCATCACCACAATCTTCAAATCCGGTGAAGCCGAGCAAATAGACGTCCTTCCGTGCCCTGTGCCGTCGATCGTTATCCGGTCCGCCAAAGATTTTGCATCGCACGCAGTGATCTCGATCGTGCCAGAGAAATTCGCCGGCGCAATTACCGTCAGCCGCTCCGGCGCTTTTTTGGCCGCGCAGGAAAATAGAAAAATGGAGAGCAACGCAATACAGGTAGTTCGCAAGTGTGTTGGCCGCATAATTCTCCCGAACGCGCCAAGAATATACACCATTCGCGAAATTGGATGAGCTTTTTGCCGCACTCTGAATTCAATATTAGACATGTTGGATGACTCCAATCCTTCCTTCAAGCGCTCAAGGTTCCCTGCAGCGGATCGAAAATTCCATCCACCCAAGTCACCGCGCGCAAGTACAGTTCCGGGATCGACTTCTCATTGATACGAATGGTTCTGGCGGATTCGATCAGCTGTTCCCAGGTTCCGGACTCGTAGTCCAGCACCACATCGAAAATGGGGCGCAGCCGGCTGGGCCGCCCGATCAACGCGCTGGTCACGTCTTTCGCCAGCGGCAGATTCGCCAATACTTCTTTCATGGGCATGCCCAGCAACGCATCCATCACCGAAAGCAGTCCCACTAGAAATAAATCTTCACTGTTCGCCTGCATGCCCGTCTTTTCTGCCAACAATTCGCAGAATCGCGCTCGAATCAGCGCTATCTTGATGGTCTCGAAAGATTCATCTCCCCCGAGCGAAGATAAGCACACCAGCGACAGCCATTTTCGCGTGGCGTTTTCTCCCAGCAACGACAATGCGTGCGGAATGGAATGCACTTCCACGCACATGGAAAACGCCGGAGAATTTAGATACCGCATCAGCCGGTAACTCAGTGACATTTCCTGCTTCAGCATGCCGATGACCGTGCGCATGTCAAAGTTGGGCCGCGCCAGCGTCTCGATCAGCCGCAGATAGATCAGCTTGTTTGCCGCCATCCCCCGCCGTTCCACCATCTGCGGGCGGCAGAAAAAATATCCCTGAAATAATTCGTAGCCCATCTGAATCCCGCGCTGAAACTGTTCCAGTGTTTCCACTTTTTCCGCCACCAACGGAATTTTCAGCCGCTGGAATTTTTCTCCCAGCCGAGCTTGTTCGCCCAGACTGGTGGCCAGAAAATCAATCTTTATGAAGTCCGCCAGATCCACCAGGCGCTCCATTTCCGGGCTGTCCTGATAGTCGTCCAGCGCCATGCGGTAACCCTTATCCTTCATGCGCCGGCACGCCGCGACGATATCCTCTTGCGGTTTCACCGTCTCCAGAATCTCTCCCACCACGAATTCACGCGGCAGCAGTTCCAGATAGTCGCGCAACAGAAACTCCCGCGAGCAGTTTACGAACGCCGGAAGTCCGTTGGTCATTTGCTTCAAACCCATCAGGAAAAGTTCGTCCATGGCGTTCACGTGAATAGCTTCGCCTTCCGGCGGTCGAAAATAGTTTTCTGGACCTAATCGACTCAAGATTTCGTATCCGAAAATGTGTTTTTCTGAAGTGAGTATTGGCTGGCGGGCCAGGAAGCGGTCCATGTTATTTGGCGTCGGCATTGCGTCGGACAGGCGCGTCCCGCAATAAGAAACGGAGCACGGCGAGCGCCAAACCAGTGTTTCTGATTGGCACAGCGCGCGGACGCGCCGCGTTTTTTTGAACGCCAAAAAGCGCGACGGACCCTCTGCAGCGTTTGCTGTAGGGACCAGTACTGGACCGGGAAAAAACAGCGGCGCGGCGGTAAATACGGCAGGTATGAGGGCGCTGCGACACGCGCAAATCCAACGTCGATAGCCTGCTTCTTGCTGTGAACGCTGGAGTTGCGAGTTTCCGGAACATTGGCACGCCGCCTGCCCTAGTAAGGAGTGTAGTTAGTGGCGACCCAAGGCCCGGGAGACGGCGATGAAACGCAAAGTGGATATTTTCAAGAGACTGCCGGACGGGCAAATGATTTGGGTTCGCGCGGTCGACGGCATGGACGAAGCCCGAGTGCAGTTGAAGCGTCTTGAATACATTAATCCCGGCGAATATTTTATTTACGACAATCGCTTTGGCGGAATCATTCCATCGCTCGCCATGGAGCCACTCCTCTTCGTGAATTGAATTTTCGTGCATCGACTTGCGCGCCTCGCTTGGCATCCGCTTGCTACCGGGTATTGCGATTTCAGTCTTTCCTTGCACGGCATCGAGTCCTCCCTTCGCTTTGCTCCCCATCGTTTTTGATTCATTGCTGCGACGCTGCGGCCGCTTTATCGTGCAGGGCCGTGAATTGCGATGGTGTGCCGGTGTTTTGATTGCGCACCTGGGGCAGGGAACTGGGAAACTTTTCTTGCACGAACTTGATGAGGTTTTCCCGTACGTAGCAGCGCAGATCGAATGCGGTTGGTCCATTTCTTGCGCTCATCAGCGCGCGTAGTTGCATGGCGCTTGCCGTGGCGTCGGTGACTTGCAGACCCCACGTTTTGCCGTCCCACAATTGTGTCGATTGCAAAATGCGCAGAAGTTCCTTGCGAATCTCTTCGACTGGCGCGGTAAAGTCCGTATAGATCATTACTGTGCCCAGCAAATCGGCGCGCGTGCGCGTCCAATTCTCGAACGGCTTTTCGATGAAGTAGCTGAGCGGCACGATGAGTCGCCGCAAATCCCAGATGCGGACCACGACGTAGCTGGCGTCGATCTCTTCGATCCAGCCCCACTGGCCTTCGACCACCACGGCGTCGTCGATACGAATGGGCTGCGAGAGCGCCACTTGCACGCCGGCGATCACGTTAGTGAGCGTGCTGCGCGCGGCCATACCAACGATGAGTCCGGCGAGTCCGGCAGAAGCCAGCAAGCTGGTGCCGATATGGCGGACAGCGGGGAAAGTCATCAGCATGATCGCGGCGGTGAACACCGTTACGACCACCACGACGGTGCGCTGCAACACTTGCGTTTGCGTACGGATGCGACGCGCGGTTAAATTGTCGTCCACGTCGATGGTGTAGCGCGCAAAAACCATGTCGCTGAGCAACTGCACCACAATTATGGCGCCCCAGCCGATGCTGGCGATTACGCCCAGACCAAGAATATGTTGCAGAATGTTTTTCAGGTCGGCGGGCAGCGGTGCGAAGGGAACCGCTAGTTCCAGGGCGAGCAACGGCAAGATAAGATGCGCTGGGGATTTGGAACGCTTGACGAAGAATTGATCCGCGCGGTCGCCCTTGCGGCGTGCCAGGCGTTCGACGATTTGAAAGAGCACGTAGTGCGCGAGCAGCGCCACGGCCACGGCGCCTGCCAGGATGATTCCGGATATTAACAACGAGCGCGTGTCGCCCCAAAAATTGTGCAAGACATTCTCCTTGGAGCTCAGCTCCTGGGGTTGGGCGTGTTTCACTGGACTGCGACAATTTGCCTTCAGTTGGATTCACGAAACGCCTCGAAAGTGGCAGCGCGGCATCCAATTGGAAGTATGTCTTTACCTGGTGGCTGGAGCTGTTTTTGACGTGACTACGAAAACTAAGCAGCGGAGTTCCACGTTCGTGCGCGGCGTTGCGGTAACCGCAGCTGTGATGCTGAGCTTGGCGATGCCAGTGGACGCGTATCAAACGCCGCTGGACGCCAAGGCCGTGCACGATGCGTACGTGCTGGGGCAGCGCAACGACAAAAGCACCGGGGATTTTTTTGCGCCGTACATCAAACAGATGACGGAAGCGAGCAGCGATTTGCACGTCGCGGAGATTGAGATTTTGACGCCGTTCGCGCAGGTGGTGGAGGAGTCGCGGAAAAATACCGCGGGTTACACGGAAGAGCAGGCGGCGCAGAAATATCGGCAGGTGGGGAACACGCTGCTGGTGAACGTGACGTTGATGCTGCCGTCGGTGTATCCGCAGGCGGCCAACGACAACGGGAAGGACATCGCTGAGGCTACCGCCAAGGAGACGAATACGGGCTCGAGTGTGCCGGCGAGCGGCATGCCTAGCGGCGATGCGACAAAGTCCGATACCGCGAAACCCGGTGCTGCGAAGCCAGATGCAGCGACGCCCGATGCCGCGAAATCCAGTGCCGCAACGCCCACGACCGAAGCGCAGGCCAAAACCGATCTGCGTCCGGAGAATTTCTGGCAGAGCTTTCAGTTTTACTTCAAGCAGAACGGGAAGAATATCCCGTCCAAAGCGCTGCACGACAAGCCGATTTACTCGACGGCGACCAAGGGCACGCCCGCAGTGCTGGATGGCGCGGCGGTGTGGATAGAGTTCGACGCCAAGGACGTGGCCTCGCAGGAAACGGTGATCGAGGTGGTGACGCCCGGCGGGAAGACTATCTCCGCCACGTTTGATCTGAAGAAGCTGCGCTGAAGAAGCGGCTATGCCCCTACCCCCACCGCTATTGCGAAAGAGATAGATTCCAAAGGGTTTAGAAGCGGAGTCTTTGAAAGAGTCAGATTCCATGAGAGTTACGGGTGCGGAGATTTGGCAGGTGGTTGGATGCCCCACCCCCGGTGTTTTTACCAAAGAGTGCGCAGCTGTCACAAAACAATAGGGATAGACAGAATTGCGAATTAAAAAGAGTGCGCAAGCTGTTGAAAATAAAGGGTCGTGTTTTTGGATCGAGATGGAAGTGCGGAGTAATGAGGTAATGAAGTAAAGACGGAGCGAGTGGGCGGCTGAGTCTCGCTGGATAGCAATTGGTCGAAGGATGGCGAATGAGCTTGGGGTGAGAGGCGGAGAGCCGAGCTTGGAGGTGGCGAGAGGACGCGACATTGCTCATGATAGCGCGGTAAAATAATCTTGTAAATAGATAACTGTTAGGTACAGCGTTCGAACGATGTGGGGGTTAGGGCTAGGAAGTGACGTCAGTTAGCGAATGTGCTGTCTGTTCGAATGATTTGGCATAAAGGTCGAGCCCGCCCGCTGGTTTTCGGTGCGTTGACAATCTGGAGACAGCCTTATGACAGGGACTGCGCCGTGCTGCGCTATGCTCACGGCAGGCACAGGATGTTCCTGTAAATTGATTTGAGGTGAAGCGATGAGACGGATCGTGTTTCTGATGGGTGCGAGCCTGATGTGCGCGCTGGGCGTGCAGGCACAACAGCGTAACGTCGATACACAGAAATCCACGTTGACCATCCATGTGGGCAAGACGGGCACATTTTCCGCGCTGGGGCACGAGCATGAGGTGACGGCGCCGATTCACAGCGGGACGGCGGACACGGGCGCGCATCCCGCGGTAGAGATACATATGGACGCGCGGGAGTTGCGGGTGATCGATAAGGACGAGTCCGAGAAAGATCGCGCGGACGTGCAGAAGACGATGCTGGGGCCGGAAGTGCTGGATAGCGAGCAGCATCAGGAGATTGTGTACAAGTCCAGCGGCGCGGAGTCTGCGGGTCAAGGGAAGTGGACGCTGCAGGGGAATCTGACGTTGCGAGGGCAGACGCGGCCGGTCGCGGTGTCGGTGACATTGAAGGATGGGCAGTACACCGGCGAGGCTACCGTGAAGCTGACGGACTTTGGAATTACGCCTCCGGGAAAAGCGGGCATCAGGGTTAAGGACGAACTGAAAATTGAGTTTGCGGTGCGGCTGGCGCCGTGATGACTCAAAGAGTCCGATGCTGAGAGGTGGGCTTAGAGACGGCCCGTCCTCTCTCTATTAGTAGTGGTTATGATTTTCCCAATCTTAAGGTCGTGCAACCTTCTAATCCGCGACGATTATAGTGATGGTGCTGACCTTCCCCCCAAAATCCGCGCACAACGATATATGATTCTGGCGTTTTTTGGAGAGGAGGAGGCATGAGCAAGAGGAAGTATAGCGAAGTGGAAATGATTGGGGCGTTGAAACAGATGGAAGCGGGGCGGAGCGCGGCGGAGGTGGGGCGGGAGTTGGGTGTATCGAAGCACACGGTGTACTCGTGGAAAGCCAAATACGGAGGGATGACGGTGGGCGAAGCGCAGCGCTTGCGGCAGTTGGAGGATGAAAACGGACGGTTGAAGAAACTGGTGGCGGATCTGAGTTTGGATAAGGACATGTTGAAAGCGGTAATTGAAAAAAACGGATGGAGCTCGTAGAGCGGCGGGAGGAAGTGCACTGGCTGTGGGGAAAGTTTTTGGTGAGCCAGCGACGGGTCTGCGAGCTGCTGAGCGTGGCGGAGTCGAGTTGCCGGTATGCGAGCCGGAGGAACGATGCTGTGCTGCGCGAGCGGCTGGTGGCCGCGGCACGCGAGAAGCCGCGCTGGGGATACCGGCGGCTGCAGTTGAAGCTAGAGGAACAGGGCCTGCACGTGAACCATAAGAAGGTGTATCGGGTGTATCGGGAAGCGGGGTGATTCCGTGCGCAGAGCTAGGGGGCAGGTCACTAGCAAAGGCAAAAGTCATGAGTTCAGGAGGTTTTGGTGTCGTATGATTCCGTGCGCAGAGCTAGGGGGCAGGTCAAATGCACGCACATTAAATCCTTGCATCACATGCGCACAGCCAAAGGGAAGACCACCATGCATGGTATGCAACTATCCGAAGTGCGGGTGTAAGGAATATCGTCCGGTGAAGAACTGATGAGCTGGCCGGATGCGTCCGCCACCAGATTTAAAGAAATGACTCGGAGGTTTCATGAACACGTACAACGTCACCCTGCGCTACGAAGATCGCAAGACAGGTTCGGAAGGGAAGACCGTTAAAGTCGATGCGTCTAGCATCTCTGGAGCAATTGGCAAGGCCATCAGCATTGGACAAACAGCATCGTGACTTGGTCCGTACCGAGGCGAGGCCTTTCTTATCTGAGCTTACTCAAATAGAGCGACTCGAACGGCTGTCTACAGGCAACCGGGAGGGTATTGAATTGCGGAAGTACAGGGGTGGCCGCAATGTCAGAGATTGCGCTGGCGTCCTTTGCAACCTCGATCTTCAGATCGAACGATTTCAGGGCCGGATCGTCGTTCCAGAGATTCCTCCGCTCTTTGTCAAAAACGACCCGACTCAGGTTTAGGGTCAGCCGAAATCCTCGAAGGCGAAAAGTCCTGATTCTGCCAAGTTCTTCATAATCTCCGCAGGGAGGCAGGAGCTGGCTTGAAAGGAAGCGGCCTCGGCTCTCCCAATCAGCGTTGGCGTGAGGCATCTCCGTAAGCAGTGTGTCGAAAGAGTCCGATTTGTCGACGGAGTGCAGAGCGCATTCGAAATCGCCGGAAAAGTCAAACGCGTTTGTTTGCGGAGCTACGGAGTGTGAGTAGCATTCTAGGTAATAGAGCGCGTCCGCGCTCATGTTGAATATCGTCATTCGAACCTTAGCCGCCTGAGCTGACGGGAAATGGTAGTTTGCAACGTCTGGTTTGACCTCTGGCCACTTCCGGATCTGTGATCCGGCAGCAATACTACACATGCAAGCTATGCAAAACAGTGTTCGCGTTGCCATATTCATTTGGGCTCTACCGATTAATTATTATTCTAAACTATCGGAATAGTACCAGCAGGACATGTCTGCCCTTTAGGCACTTGCAATAATACGGAGGTCCTACCCTGGTCGTTACCTGTGACTAGTTCAAGAATGAGCGAATTCGGGTTCAACTGCATAAGGGCGTCTCTTACATTCATCCCTTGGATCGGAGACGTTCCGCCATTCACATCCGTGATACCACTAAAAAGTTGCTGCGTGCCGGATGACGCCGGGCGGGTGGCGCATGCATTACGGTTGTTTTTGTCGGTCGTAAAATATCCATTGTCTGATATTACCTTAAAGTGATAATAAGACGACATCCTGGGTGGCCTACCCTTTGCGGTCTTTGCAAAGGGTGGGCCGCTCGGGGCGCTCGCTATGCCTAAAGGTCTGAAGCGTATCACTGGTTTCGGCCACCTGCATTTCATCACATTTTGCTGCTATCAGCGTAGAGCTTTGCTGGGCAGCGTGCGTGCCAGGAATGTGGCGGTGCAGATGCTGCGCGAAGTTCGCGCGCGGTATGGCTTTGCGCTGATTGGGTACGTAATTATGCCCGAGCACATGCACCTGCTGATCAGTGAGTGCGGTCCTGGCACTCCGGCGAAGGTGATTCAGGTATTCAAACAGCGGGTTTCGCGACGGCTGCGCGGAAAAAAGCGTGCGGCGAGGGGGCAGATGGCTTTGGCGTTCCTCACGGACGGCGAGGGACTGCGGCGATTTTGGCAGCGGCGGTACTTTGACTTGAATATTTACACGCGAGCGAAGGTTCCGGAGAAGCTGCACTACATGCATGCGAATCCGCTGAAGGCGAAATTGGTGCAGCATCCGGGAGATTGGCCGTGGAGCAGTTGGTGTCACTACTACAGGGGCGAAGGACTCTTGAAGATGGATCTTTGGAATTGAGAACGGGAACATGGAAGACGCCGTGGCGAGGCGCAGCGTGCCCCACCCTTTGCAAAAACCGCAAAGGGTAGGCCACCCGGGAAGGTTTTTTATGGACTAACAGTCTGCCACCCCCCACCCGCCATGGGCAGAAGGGGCCCTGTCTGTTCAAGCCGCATGCAGGAAGATGCTTCGGCGCATGCAGTGTTCGCCTGATGGCGAGGGAAGGAACGCGGTGCGAGTATTCGCTCATCTCGTGGATCGTGGCGCGGCCCATTGGGCGGCGCCAAAACAGACGCCGGAATCATATAGAAGGAGTTCACATGCCGATTTTGACTTGGGTTTTTCTTGGATTGATCGCTGGATTCATTGGCAGCAAGATCGTGAATCGAACGGGAGAGGGACTGTTGCTGGACATTGTGCTGGGGGTTGTAGGAGCGGTCGTGGGCGGCTGGCTGTTCAACACGTTTGGGCATGCCGGAGTTAGCGGACTGAACTTATACAGCATTATGGTGGCTGTGGTGGGAGCGATTGTGGTGTTGGTGATATACCACGCGATGGTGGGTGGGCGACGACGGCTGGTTTGAGTGGAGACTTTGAGACTCAGCTGAACTGTACGAGTTGACGGAAACGATTGTCGGTTGGTGTTAACTGGGCGAATCCTGTATTGGGATTCGCCCTTTTTTTTGTGAGGCGTTTCTAGCGAAGGATGTCCTCTAGGGTGACGCGGGAGTCGGTTTTGGCGTCGCGGTATTTGACGATTACGGCGCATTGGAGGCTTAACTTCCATTTGGCGGCTGGTTCGGTGGTTAGGGCGCGGCTGCCGGGGACGACGATCGCGTCTTCGGGAATGATAAGTGGGGACTCGTCGGTGGCGGTGAGGATCTGGTCGCGGACCAGGTCGTAGACGGGAATGGAGCGGTTGAGGATGGTGCCAGTGCCGAGGACGGCGCGTTTTTTGACGATGGTGCCTTCGTAGACGCCGGAGTTGCCGCCGACCAGTACGTGGTCTTCGATGATTACCGGTAAAGCGCCGATGGGTTCGAGGACGCCGCCAATTTGTGAGGCTGCGGAGATGTGGCAGTTTTTGCCGACTTGCGCGCAGGAACCGATGAGCGCGTGGGAGTCGATCATGGTGTTTTCGTCGACGTAAGCGCCGACGTTGGCGAACATGGGAGGCATGCAGATTACACCGCGGGCGATGTAGGTGGCGTCGCGGATGCTGGAGCCGCCGGGGACGATGCGGATGTTGTCGGCGGCGGAGATTTCGCGCGGGGGGAAGGTGGACTTGTCGAAGAATGGTTGTTTTTTGCTGTCGAGGGACATGTCCACGATTTGGCCCATGCGGAAGCCGAGGAGGATGCCTTTTTTTACCCAGGGTTCGGCGCGCCAGCCGCCCGGGGCGCTGGGGTCGGGAGTGGCGGCGCGGATTTCTCCGCGATTCAGCGCTTGTTTGAACTGCGCAAAGAGCACGAAGTGCTCTTCGCCATAAGTCGCCGGCGGATGATCGAAGAGATTTTCAATTTGCGTATGCAACTTTTTTTCTCTCGATGATCGTTTGTTCGATGCGGGCTCGTTCGTTGGTGGGGCTGGCGAGCGGGGTTACCGCGGCTTCTGCGTTGCTCATTTTAGAGGAATCGAGAAGTTCTAGCGATTCGAGTACGGCGTGAATGCGTGAGAGGTTGGCGGGCTGCGGTTGAACCAGCGGCAAGCGCCACGCGGGTTCCAGGAGGCGCATTTCGGCCATGGCGGCTTTTACGGGGCCGGGATTGGATTCCACGAAATTGATTTCCATCAACGGATGATAGCGGCGATGAATCTCACGGGCTTCAGCGAATTGGCCGGCTTGCGCCAGCCGCACCATTTCAGACATTTGCGCGGGGATTTCGTTGGAGACCACTGAGATTACGCCGCGGCCGCCGAGAGCGATTAACGGGAGGGTGATGGCGTCGTCGCCGGAGAGGACGATGAAGTCGTTGGGAACTTGATTGAGGATGGCGGCCATTTGCCCGATGTTGCCGGAGGCTTCTTTGATGCCGACGATGTTGGGAATTTGCGCGAGGCGAGCGACGGTGACGGGTTCGATGTTTACTCCGGTGCGGCCCTGGACGCTGTAGAGAATGATCGGCAGATTGACTGCGGCGGCGATGGCTTTGAAATGTTGGTAGAGGCCTTCTTGCGTAGGCTTGTTGTAGTAGGGCGTGACGGAGAGGATGCCGTCGACGCCGAGGTGGGCTAGTTCGCGAGCTAGGGAAATTACTTCGGAGGTGTTGTAGCCGCCGGCTCCGCCTAACACCGGGATTTTTCCGCTCGCTTCTTCGACGGTGATTTCGACCACACGTAGATGTTCTTCGTGCGTTAGCGTGGGGCTTTCGCCGGTGGTGCCGCACGGTACGAGGAAGTCGACGCCGGAAGAGATTTGGCGTTTGACCAGATTGCGGAGGGTGGACTCGTCGAGTGAGCCGTCTTGGTGGAATGGAGTTACTAGCGCGGTGCCTGTGCCGATGAACATGTTGTTGCTCCTTCGTGGTGCGATCTTGCCTGGGTTGAGCTGGCGCGGTTGGCGCTAGTTCAGGTCGCCCAGGATGTTGCGAAATTCGTGCACGCCGCGTTTGCCGGCGAGCCATTGCGCGGCACGCAGGGCGCCGCGGGCGAAACCTTCGCGGCTGCGCGCGGTGTGGCGCAGGGTGATGGTGTCGGCGGCGGAGTCGAAGCCGATCTCGTGGGTTCCGGGATGTGCGCCGGCGCGGTTGGAGGAAAGCGTAAGCGTGCGGGTGTAGCCGCTGTTGCGAACCTCTTGCGCCAACGCGTTTAGGGTGCCGCTAGGCGCATCTTTTTTTGCGGAGTGGTGAATCTCCCAGCCCCAGGCTTCGTATTCGGGATGTTTGGCGAAAGATGCGGCGGCGGTGGCCACGGCTTGGAGGAAAAGATTTACGCCGACGGAGAAATTGGCGCCGTAGACGAGTCCGGTGTTTGCGGCGGCGACGGCGGCGCGGACTTCGGGGAGGTGGGCTAGCCAGCCAGTGGTGCCGCAGACGGTGCTGACGCCGAGGGACGCGAGAGTTTGCAGGTTTATTGGAGCCGCGTCGGGCGTGGTGAATTCCACGGCGATTTGCGCGCCGTTCAGCGATGCGGGGGAGAGTTCGCGGATGTTGGCGTTGGTGAATTTCGCTCGCACCGCGAAGCCGTACTCGGGAGCCAGCTGTTCAACGAGATGGCCCATTTTGCCGTAGCCGACGATGGCGAGTCCGGTGTTCATGCGGGGACTCCGGTGGAGACAAGTTGGCGGACCATTTGCGCGTAGATGTTTACGGCGTCGAGGAGATCTTTTTTTGCGATGTGCTCGTCGGCGGTGTGCGCGACATGGATACTGCCGGGGCCGATGAGGAAGGGTTGTCCCCAAGAGCCGTCGAAGACGGGAATGTCCGTAGCGAAAGCGACGACGGTGGTGGCGAAGCCCTCGAGCGATTGCAGGTGGACGGCCTTGCTGTAATGCACTTCGCGGGCTTCGACGCGGCCTGCGGCGAGGAGCTGCACCTCCGCGCGAATGGATGTGGGGTCGCCCACGGTGCGGAACATGATTTCGGCGCGCGCCTCGTCCGCGACTACGTTTGGCGCGCGGCCGCCGGAGATGGTGCCGACGTTGAGCGTGGCCTGGCCGAGGATGGGATCGCGCGGCAAGGGCATTTCGCGCATGTCGTGCAGCGTTTCGAGCAGGGCGTGAATGGCGGAGTGGCCTAGTTCGGGGTAGGCGGAGTGGGCGAGCTTTCCTTGGGCGACGAGTTCGTAACGCAGCGCACCTTTGCTGCCGAGTGCGAGCAGATTTTCCGTAGGCTCGCCGTTGATCAGATAGCGCGAGCCGCGTGGAGCGCCGGCTGCGGCGCGAGCGCCGGCAGAATCGCGCTCTTCGCCGACGACGAAGAGCAGCGCAAAGTTGCGGAGGTTCTCGGCGAGCAGCGTTTCGGAGGCGGAGATCATGGCGGAAATGATGCCCTTGGCGTCGCAGGCGCCGCGTCCGTGAATGTCGGTTTCGTTTTCGCTACTGGGGAAAAAGGGAGGGACAGTGTCGATGTGGGTGGAGAGCGTGACGATGGGAGTGCCGAAGGTGAGGAGAATATTGTCGCGGCCGTGCGCGGCGGGCATGCGTTCGAGGCGGCCGTTGCGCTGGGTGGCGAGTTCGCGCAGGTGGGCGAAGAGGTAGTCGGCGACCGGAGCTTCGCGGCCGGTGGTGGACTCGAGATCGACTAACGCGCGTGTGCGTGCGAAAACATTCATAGCGATTTAAGCTTTCTTGGAAGCGTTAAGGAAAGGGAGGACGCGCGGAGATAGAACGCGGCTGCTGCCTCTCGATAGCGCTCCATCCGTTCACGGCTCTTTTGGGTGGTATAAAAAGCGCACAGGCAAGAGTGCCTGTGCTACCAAGAGCTATGTCGGGATGACAGTGGACAGGCCTTAGGCCTGAACCCCAACCGCAGCGATTTCCGCTAACGCTGCGACTTCGGCGGACAACAACAACAGGAAAACCCCTTTTGCACGGTGCTCCGAAGCGAATCGGAATGGCGCACAGCGCTACTCATGGTGTCCGCACCTCTACCAAGTACTTTTCGAGTTTAGGGAAGGCACGGTGGAGTTGTCAACGGATTTGAGGCGCCGGTTTTTGGGGAGCGACGTCACCGGGCGATGTTGGGGAGTCGCAAAACTTTTGTATGCCGGTCGCTCGAATTCGTGCCGAGATGGGGTCCAGCATGCTGGACCCCTACAAAGGCAGCGTTCACTGGCGCTGCAGTTGGGCGAGGAGTTCGGAGAAGACGCCGTTGGTCCAGCCGAAGCCGATTTCGTTTTGGCTGTAGCCTACGCGGATGCGGGTGGCGGAACTGCGGGTGACGACGTTGTATTTTTCGCGGATGGTGTGATCCTTTTCGTAATTTTGCACGACCATGGTGAGGAAATTTTCGGCGATGCGATCGGCTTCGACCCGGTAGCCGTAACGGCGCAGGCCTTCCACGACGAGCAATTGGATGGGAGCCCAGCCGTAGGGGAAGTCCCATTGCGCTTCGGATTCGCGGGTGCTCATGGCGATGCCGCCGGGTTGTTCGAATTTGGCGAGATTTTTTACGACCGCGGCGGCTTGTTCGGGAGAGGCGGCGCCGACCCAGAGAGGATAAAAGGTGGCGGCGTACTCGTAGGTTGAGGGAGTCTTGCTGACGGCGTTGTAGTCGAAATAGAGGCCGCAGTCTTGGTTCCACAGATATTTGTTGATGAGTTGCTGGCGCTCGGCGGCTTTTTTCTTCCACTCCCCGGCTTGTTCGGGCTTGCCAAGGATATTGCTGATCTCGGCGAGATCCAGCTCGGTTTTGTAAAGCAGGGAGTTCAGGCAGACCGGCGCGAAATGGTGGGTCTGGCCGCTGAAGCTGCCGAAGCGGAAGGACACATCGAAGCCAGACTCCCGCATGCTGCGGTCGCCTTTGTAAAAGTCCGAGGTAAGTGCCAAGTGATGGACGTCAGAGGATTCTTCAGAGGCGTTGGTGGGTTTCGTTTCATGGCCGAAGAAAGGGAATATCGGGCCGATGACAGAGGTGGTGGGCTCGTTGCCGCTGAGACGGACGAGGCTGCTGGTGTCCTGGCCGTCGTGAAGCAGGAAGAAATGGGCGACGCCGCGATAGTAATTCTTGGGGTTACCCATGATTTCGGGGACGGGGCCGTCACCGTGATCGAAGTAGCGGGAAAGGCCGGTGTCGCCGGCAAGGTGGGGAGCGTTGGCCCATTGTTCGTAGTCACGCTGGGCGTAGGCGTAGCCGCGGGTGAGCCAAGCGTGGTCGTCTCCACCGGAGGATTTATCGGCGGCGAAAAGCGCGAGAATCATGGAGGTGAGGAAAGGCGGCTGAGAGCGGGTGAGATAGTAGGTGCGATTGGCGTTTAGAACGCTGCCGTAGTGATCGAGTTCGAAAAAGAAATTTTCGACCATGCCTTTGGCCAGGCCGATGCGGTCGTCGCGAAGCAGGCCGAGGATGATGAAGTAGCTGTCCCAGCCGTACATTTCGTTGAACTGGCCGCCCGGGACGACGTAGGGATGCTCGAGATAGAGGAGACCTTCGTTTTCAATTTTGTTGAGGTCCACGTCGCCGGGAATGGCGATGAGTTCGGGAAGGCGGCGGACGTCTACGCGGCAGCGGAGCTGCAGATCTCTGATGGCGGCAGGCTCGGGCATTTCGGCGGGCAGATAAAGGATAGGCTCGTCATCGGTTTTGGGGTCGCCGTAAGTTTCGGAGCGCGTTAGGGTGCGGGTGAGCGAGTCCCAGCTCTTGGTTACGAAGGAGCGGGTGTCGTTAAAATAGGTGTGTTTGTCGAGCATGTGCGGGCTAGGGGCTCCATCGATTGGGATGGCTCTGGCAATGGTACATAAAATCTAGAATTGGAGAGACGGGATTTCCACTCGTTCTCGCCCGAAGACTCTTGGGCCGAACGCACACGGCGGAGATGGCAGAAATCGTGAAGCGAGCAGGCCGGACTGAAGTCCGGCACCTACACAGAGTTGAGGTGCCGGCACAAATTGGAGGTGCCGGCTCGCCAGTTCATTCGATGTGGATTAGACTCTGCCGAGAAGAAGCAGTATCAGAAGGACCAGTACGACGAGGCCGAGGCCACCGCTGGGAAAATAGCCCCAACTGCGACTGTGGTTCCAGCTGGGAAATGCGCCGATAGCCATCAGCAGCAGGATTACAAGAAGAATAGTGATCATATTGATCCCCTTCTGAAGTTGTGTGAAACGAAAGTGGTGAAAATTGTTTCCTAACGGAACCTTAGCTAACGGCACCATTGCACCGCATGTGGTGCGCACGCGCCATCGGTGCAAATCTGTAGCGCGGCACAATGGACGGTGTAGGAGCACAAAACGAGAGGCAAGGTGGGGTAGCGGAACCGCCGGGAATATTGCCGATTTAACGGGCCGGCGGTAAATGAACGAATCACCGTGTTTGACGGGCGAAAATACATGGAAGATGGTATGTGTCTAGCTGGCTGTAATCCGTATGGTTGGGGATATGGGGGAGTATGAACCTACGAATCCTTGTAGCAGATGATCATGACATTATCCGCAGAGGGCTGAAGCAGTTGCTGACTGCGCACGCCGGATGGAACGTGTGCGCGGAGGCCAAAACCGGACGCGAAGCGGTGTCCCTGGCAGAAGAGCATAAGCCAGACATAGTGGTGATGGACGTAAGCATGCCCGATTTGAACGGGCTGGAGGCGGCGCGCAGGATTCGCAAGGCGCTGCCGAAAACGGAAATCGTGATTTTGACGCTGCATTTTTCCGACCAGCTGGTGCACGACATTGTGGAGGCCGGCGCGCGAGCGTACATCATGAAGTCGGACGCGGACCGCGACTTGGTAGCCGCCGTGGAGGCGATTTCGAACCGGCGTTCGTTTTTTACGCCGCGTGCGGCGGAGATGTTGCTGAACGGGTTTCGCAAGCAGAGCACGCCCAATGCGGCTCCGACGGAGTACCGCAGCCGGCTGACGTCGCGTGAGCGGGAAATCACGCAACTGCTGGCAGAGGGCAAGAGCAGCAAAGAAGTGGCCGTGGCGCTGAACATCAGTGTGAAGACGGCGGAGACGCATCGCGCGAATATCATGCGGAAGCTGGAACTGCATTCGGTGAGCGAATTGGTGCGCTATGCGGTCAAGAACCAGATCATCGAAGCGTAGCGCGACGGAACGGACGGCCGTATGCTTGATTTCGCAGGCGTGTTGGTGGCCTTTGCAGGTGCTGGGAAGCGCTGGGTCCCCCTTTCCCGGTTGGGAGTACGAGGGTGACCGTGCCTAAAGTATTGATCGTGGATGATCACGCGTTCATCCGTCGGGGCGTGCAAGGAATTTTGCAGGCGCATCCGGAGTGGCAATTGTGCGGCGAAGCCGACAATGGCAAAGACGCAGTGCGGATGGCCCGAGAATTGAACCCCGAAGCGATCGTCATGGATGTATCGATGCCCGGCTTGAATGGCGTGGAGGCCACGCGGGCGATTCGTAAGACCAATGCGAACGTGAAGATTCTATTGCTGACGCTGCACGAATCGTCGGAACTGGTGCGTACGGCGTTTCAGGCCGGAATTAACGGCTACTTGCTAAAGACGGACGCGGAACAAGAGTTGGTGCAGGCGCTGAACGTGGTGATTGCGCAAGGCACATATGTGAGTCCTCGGATTGACCCGGCGGTGGCCAAGGAACTTATTTCACGAGGGACGCGGCCGGCCGCGGTGTCGGATGCCGGAACAAATTGAGATTTCAGGACGCCCATGGCGTTAGGATGTAGCAGTTTAGAAGTCGCGGGCCCGGATATACCGGACACATCAGGAGGTCAGAATGAAGGATACGGGAAGCGTACTTTTGGGATTTTTGGCGGGCGTGGGAGTGGGAGCCGCCGTGGCGTTGCTGTTCGCTCCGCAGTCGGGCGAGGACACGCGTGAATGGATCGGCGACACGGTAGAGGATGAGGCTTATCGGCTGCGCCGCAAAGCGAAGCGCTCGCTCGACCAGGTGCAAGACGCCTTTGAGAAGGGCGAACAGACGGTGTCTAAGGTATTGAAAACGGGTAAAACCGCGTTGGATACCTTGGCGGCCAAGCTCGATTAGTTCGGCGGGCTTCCACAAAATATAAACTGGCGCAACAAGCAAGCAGCGGAAGCGCGGCGGTGCGTGGGTGTGCGCCATGCGTTGGACGTTTCCAAAGGCCAGTGAGGGTCGATTAAAAAAAGACAATTTTCCATGCGCGCGCGACGGGCCCGCACGGCCTGATGGTTCCTCAAGCCTGCATAGGGATGGCGCGGTCTTTCGAGATGGTCATCAACTGATTGCGCATTCTCACGCGGGCGCGGAATATTCTGGACTTTACGGTTTCGACGGTGATGCCCATGGCTCGGGCGAGTTCGCGATTGGTCCAGCCTTCGGCTTTGTGGAGGATAAAGGTGTCGCGTAAAGAGGGGTGCAGCCCGTGGAAGGCCTTGTCGGCGAGGTCTTTGGCGATATAGGCGCGCTCCGGGTTGGGGCGGTTGTCTTCGACATCGGGAATCAAGGGCTCATTGGTATCTGGGCGCAGCACTTCGGTGCTCTTGGCGGCGCGATCCGTCTGCGTCTTGCGCAGCTTCATCAGCGCCTCGTTGATGGTGATGCGCACGAGCCAGGTGGAAAACCGCGAATTTCCTTCAAACTGGCGAATATTATTAAACGCCTTGCAGAGGACGTTCTGGACGTTGTCCTCGGCGTCCTCGTGATTCTTGAGCATGCGCAAGGAAACTCCGTAAATCTGCTGGGAGTGCCGCCGTACTAATTCGGAGAAGGCCTCTGCGTTGCCGCGTCGTGCGCGCGCGATAAGTGGGGTCTCCTCAGTTTGTGGATAAGGTTTCTCCATGATCGGCCATGCTCCTTCGGCGATGATCGCCAGGTCAGTTTGAGCGTTGCGCCGTCCTCGCGAGAGAACGTAGCAACAGGTATAGAGGCATCGGGCGGCGTGGACAATACACGGGACTGTGTAGGTATTTTGGCGGCGAGGGGGTAGACGGGCTGGACCAAATGCGGAATCCGCCCGGGCGCTGAGCCGCGGAGATAAGTTGATGAGGTGGAAAGATTTACGTGGGATATCCAGAAATTGCCTGGAACTGGGAGATTTTCTGGTGTAAGTGCGTTGTTTGCAACGGGGAAAAATGGTGTCAAAAGTGCATTTGTTGACCGCGTTGTTCGCGTGCAAAAGGCGGGAAACAACGATGATGAACGCTGCGAGTTACAAAATTGCAGGTATTTTCGCGATATTTACGCTTCTGGTGGTGATGTTTGGCGCGAGTGATGCGCTGGCGGGTTTTACGCACTTCTTCAACCTGGCCGCCGTGGGAATCTTTGCAGTTGCCTCGACCTTGGGGCTAGCGACGCGTTTGCGCGCCTAAGGGTTCGACGGTATTGTCTGGAAGCGCCCTCCGTGGTCTATTTTCCTCTTTAGAAATGCGTTTGGAGTTGAGCACCGTGGCGCTCTTTGTCTGTACAATCGCGTGTACAATGAAGGCAAATTCGCGTCGCGAAGCTTTCCGAGCGTAAAGCACACCCAACCGTGGCCGTAAACTCCGAAGCCGTGCAAGAAAATTTCCAGAATGCCTGGGGAAAGCGCTTGCAGGCGCTGAAGAATATTCCTCCCGTGCTGCGCATTATTTGGGACTCGAGTCCGGCGGTGGTCGGGGCGGAACTGGCGTTGCGTGCCGTGGTGGCGGTGGTGCCGCTGGGGCTGCTGGCGGTGACGCGTCTGATTATCGATGCGGTGGTTTCGCACGTGTCACGCGGAAACGTGCTGCGACATGACTTCTGGTGGCTGGTGGCCGCGGAATTCGGGCTGGCGGCGTTTGCCACGATACTGAATCGCATTGTGGATTTTTGCGACACGCTGCTGGCGGACAAATTCACCCGACATATCAGCATTCGCATTATGGAGCACGCTTCGCGGCTGGATTTGTTCTGCTACGAGGATCCCAGCTTTCAGGACAAGCTGGAGCGGGCGCGCGTGCAGGCGACCGACCGGCTGGGCATGATCCGGCAGATGGGGCTGCTGGTGCAGCAGGTGATTACCACCGCAACGCTGGCGGCGAGCATTTTGTTCTTCTCTCCTTGGCTGTTGCTGCTATTGATCTTGTGTGTGGTGCCAGCGTTCCTTGGGGAGAGCCATTTCGCGTTCCTGGGATATGCGTTAGCGTTTCGGCTGACTCCCGTGAAACGACAGATCGACTACCTGCGATTTCTGGGGGCGAGCAAGGACAGCGCGAAGGAATTAAAGCTCTTCGGCTTGAACAAATATTTGACGGATCGCTTCACGGAATTATCCGACGACGTGTACCACGAGAATGTGGCACTAGCGAAACGCCGGCTGGGGGCCACAGCGGTGCTTTCGCTGGTTACGACGATGGGTTATTACGGGGCTTACGTGTATGTGATTTTTGAAACGGTGTCCGGAATGATGACGGTGGGCACGTTGACGTTTCTAACCGGGGCCATTGCCGGTGCCAGTTCGAACTTGCAGATGATTTTTTCCACCTTTTCCAGCATTGCGGACCAGTCTTTATTTCTGACCGACTTGCTGGAATTTTTCGCGCTGCAGCCTCTGGTGACCTCCAAGCCAAATGCTCTCCGCGCGCCGCGGCCGATTCAGCAGGGCATCGAGTTTCGCGATGTGAGTTTCTCTTATCCTGGCAGCGCGCGGCTGGTGCTGAAAAATTTGAATTTGCGCGTAGAGCCAGGCGAACGCATTGCATTGATTGGCGAGAATGGCGAAGGGAAGACCACGATCGTAAAGCTGATTACGCGGCTTTACGACCCCACTGCAGGGAGTGTGCATGTCGATGGCATCGATCTGCGCGAATACGATTTGGAGGACTACTCGAGCCAGATTGCGGTGATTTTTCAGGACTTCATGCGCTATGACATGACCGCGTGGGAAAACATCGCCATGGGGCAGATTTCCGAGCGCAAGAATTTGGCGCGCATTGAATTGGCGGCCAAGAAGAGTTTGGCGGAGTCCGTAATTGGGAAACTGCCACTGGGGTATGACCAGATGCTGGGGCGACGGTTTGAAACTGGAGTGGACCTGAGCGGTGGCGAATGGCAACGGGTCGCGCTGGCACGCGCTTATTTGCGAGACGCGCAACTGTTGGTACTGGATGAACCGACAGCGGCGCTGGATGCGCGGTCGGAACATGAAGTTTTTGAACGGTTTGCGGAATTGACGCAGGGAAAAATGGCGCTGCTGATTTCGCACCGTTTTTCCACGGTGAAAATGGCGGACCGCATTGTGGTATTGGAAAAAGGGCAGATTGCCGAAGAAGGGCAACACGAGCAGTTGATGGCGCGCGGCGGGCGGTATGCGGCGATGTTTGAGATGCAAGCGTCGAGTTACAGGTAGAACTTCGCCGTCGTGCAGAGAACTTTGTTGGGCGAACGGGCACGAATGAATGAGTCTCTATGAATGAAGAAGACCTGGTCGAAGTGGAGCGGCTGGCTCAGGTGCAGCTCGAAATGAGTGCGGAGCCTCGCCTCTCGACCGAAGGGATGGAAACGAGCCAGCGCGCTGCAGAGGTGATTCGCCCGAGCTTAGAAGAGCATGCGCGAGCGAGTGCGCAGGCATGGGTCGCAGGTAAGAAGGTTACCGGAAGCGCCGCGCTCGAAGCCAAGCTTGACCGCGCGATGGCCGGCATTCTTGAGGCTGCTCGTCTGGTATCGGCAGATCAAGACGCTCTTCAAATTGCGGATAGCGAAGCTCGCGATTTATCGAATAACTTGCGAGTGCTGCGTTCGGCCTCACGGGAGGTACGAGAATATTTGCAGTTGGACCTTCCCGTACTGCAGCTCGGCAAGAGTGAGGTCGCTGAGCCAGGCGAGGCTGAGGCAACCGGGGGCAACGAGCCGTCCGGCGAGTTGCCGAGGCCGTACATTGCCGCCCGCGCTTATTTTTCCGCGGTGAAGTATTTGTTCGACGAAGCCGTGTTCGCGGCTTACATGCAGGCGTTCGAAGCGCTTGGCTACTTTGAGATGCACGAGATTTGGGCGTTGAAGCCGATGATGCAGCTGGTGGTACTGGAATGCATAGCGGCTCGTTTCGCTGCAAAGACCGCCGCATCTCCGGCATCCGTCATCGACGAACAGCAAGCCGTCGTTTCCGATGAATGCGCCACCGGAGCAATTTCGTTTGCGTCTCTGGTCAAGAGTCTGCACCGCCTTAGCCACACCGAACTGAAGGATTCGTTTCGGACACTGAGCAGGACCGAAGCGCTGTTGCGCGAGGATCCGGTAGGGGCGTACCCGCTGATGGATTTCGAAAGCTGCGACCTTTATCGCAATGCCATTCAACGATTTGCGCTGGCATCCGACGCGGATGAATTTGAAATTGCGCGGCTGGCCGTGGAGTTCTCGCGCCAAGCGATGAATCAGAAGCATTCCAACGAACGCGCACGGGAGCGCCGTGGCCACGTGGGCTTTTATCTTTTGGGGCGCGGCCGAAAGTTGATGAAGCAGCAGATCGGATATAAGCCCCGGGGCTGGCAATCGCTGACGGAGAATTTTCGGGAGTCGCCGGAAGCGTTTTATTTCTTGACGCTGGAGTTTCTGGTTTTCTTGATGATGTTTTTTGTAGTGAGCAGCGTCAGCGGCGCGGTGCCGATCATTGCGGCGGTGTTGTTGCTTATTTTGCCGGCCAGCGAATCGGCTGTAGAAATAGTCAACCAATTGGTGACGTTTTTGACGCCGGTTCGGGCGTTGCCGCGAATGGATTTTTCGCGAGGAATTCCTGAGGACTGCCTGACGATCGTCGCCGTGCCGACGCTGCTGATCAACGAAGAACAGATCAAGGATTTGGTGCGCAGCCTGGAGATTCGTTACGTCGGCAACCGCGACCCGCACCTATTTTTTGCGATGCTGACCGATCCGCCCGATTCGGAGCAACGCTTTGACGAGCGCGACCAGTTTGTTTCTTTGTGCTCGGGTCTGATCGAGGGCTTGAATCGCAAATATGGCCGGAACGGACGCGGGCCCTTCCTGCATTTCCACCGCCATCGGGTATTCAACGAAATCGAAAATAAATGGATGGGTTGGGAACGCAAGCGTGGCAAACTGCTGGACTTCAACGATTTTCTACGCGGCCAGTACGATCGCTTTCCGGTGAAGGTTGGCGACCTTTCCATTCTGCCTCGCGTTCGCTACGTGATTACGCTGGATTCCGATACCCAGCTGCCGAGGGAGTCGGCGCACC
Organism: uncultured Acidobacteriota bacterium; assembly: GCA_963838265.1. Classification (GTDB taxonomy): domain Bacteria; phylum Acidobacteriota; class Terriglobia; order Acidiferrales; family UBA7541; genus Acidiferrum. The sequence continues at coordinate 87,020 of CAWIQN010000005.1, read as the reverse complement.
GCCTGGTGGGCACGCTGGCGCATCCGCTAAACCGTGCCTCTGTGAATCCGCTAACCAATGCGGTGGACGAAGGCTACGGCGTGCTGCAGCCGCGCGTGGGCATCAGCGTGCAATCGGCGAATCAGTCCAGGCTGGCGTACATCTATTCGGGGCAAACGGGATTGGACATCTACGCGCGTGCAGTTTCGGATGTCTATCAAGATCTTTTTGGCGAAGGGATTTTCACCGGCAAGGGCATTTATGAAGTGGACGTGTTCCGGCAAGTTTTGGCGGGAAGGTTTCCCTCGAACGCCATTCTGAGCCATGACCTGATCGAAGGAGCGTACGCGCGCGCGGGGTTGGTCTCCGACGTGGAGATCATCGACGACTATCCGTCGCATTTCAGCGCGCACAGCCGGCGCAAGCACCGGTGGATTCGCGGGGACTGGCAAATTCTGCGCTGGCTTTTACCGCGCGTGCCCGATGCGCAGGGAGCTTTTGTCAAGAATCCACTGGATGTAGTCTCGCGCTGGAAGATCCTGGATAACTTGCGGCGCAGCGTGATTGAAGCGGCTACGTTCGTGTTGTTGGTGGCGGCGTGGTTTTACTTGCCGGGTTCGCCTGCCGCATGGACGGCGGCGACCGTGGCGCTGATGTTGGTGCCTAGCTACGTACAGCTGGTCCTGGGTATGTCGCGATTGTGGCGTGCCAAAGATCGCGCCGGATTGTTGCGGCAGATCTTCGGCGATTTTACTTCCGGGCAGATTACCGTGCTTATCACCCTGACGTTTTTGGCGCACCAAACGCTGGTGACTCTGGATGCAATCGCCCGCACGGTGTTTCGGCTGACGGTGAGCAGGCGTCATTTGCTGGAGTGGGAGACGGCGGCGCAGTCGGAAATGGACGCCAAGAAAAAGCGCACGCCGGTGGACGTGTATCTGGATTGGACGCCGGTGGTCGGATTGTTACTGGCGCTGGCAGCGAGCTTTTTTCGGCCAGCGGCGCTGTTACCGTCGCTGCCAATTCTGGCGCTGTGGATGCTTGCGAAACCTGCGGCGCAATGGTTGGATCGTCCGCTGCATAGCGTACGCGGCGACATCAACGCCGCCGACGAAAATTTCCTGCGCATCTGTGCCTTGAAGACATGGAGATATTTTCGCGAGCTCGCGAGCGCAGAAAATAATTGGCTGATTCCGGACAACGTGCAGGAAGAGCCGTGGACCGTGGCGCATCGCTTGTCGCCGACGAATCTGGGTTTGCAATTCAACGCGCAGTACGCGGCCTACGATCTCGGCTTTCTCGATGCACACGCTTACCTCGGCGCGGTTGAGAGGACCTTGGCCAGCGCGAGGAAACTGCCACGCGTGCGGGGACATTTCCTCAATTGGTTTGACACTGTTTCACTGGCGGCGGTTGGCCCGCGGTTTGTCTCCAGCGTGGACAGCGGCAATCTGGCATGTTCACTGTGGTGCGTGAAGCACGGAAGCCTGGACATTATTCAACAATCGGTTTTTCGCGCTGGATTGTTGCGCGGTATCCGGGAGCATTTGGGAATTGCCGCCGAAGAGTGCGGGCTGGCAGGCGCGGGCGCGGAAATAGCGGAAACTTTCGCGGCGTTGCGCGCTTATTGCGCGCGCCTCGGAGACGACTTCGCCGCGTGGTTTGCCGCGCTGCAAGAAATCGAAACGCGCCTGCAGGCGATTATCGCCGAGGTCCCCGACGACGAGCCATCGGATGCGCCTGCCGGCACCGCAATTTCCTCTTACGCGTCGGCGCGCTGGTGGTTGCTGGCAAGTCGGGCAAGAGTGCTGGAGCTGCACGAACTTGTGGATCGCCTGACGCCGTGGATGCTTCCTGAATATGCGGCGGTGCGCAAGCAAGTTGGCGAGATGCTGTACGGCAACGTGACCGCGGGCTTGACGCTGCAGGAGCTGCCCGGATTTGTGAGCAAGCTTCAGAAAAAATTGGATGAGTATTCCTTCTGGTCGGAAGAACATAGTGCGCTGCAGGCCTTGCGCGAGCGCCTGCCGGAATGCGCGTTGCAGGCACGCGAGACGGCCAACCGCTTGGCTAGAATTGCGGAAGAAGCAGACTCGCTGGTGCAGGAAATGGATTTCCGTTTTCTGTACAACTCAAAACGCAAAATGTTGTCGGTGGGCTACGACGTCGAGCAAAAGGAATTGGTCGAAAGTTGCTACGACCTGCTGGCCTCCGAGGCTCGGAGTGCAGTATTCGTGGCCATCGCCAAGGGCGACATTCCGCAAAGCAGTTGGTTCCAACTGGGCCGAGTACACACACATTTCGCGGGCCGTAACGTGCTGCTGTCGTGGACTGGAACGATGTTTGAGTACCTGATGCCGATGCTGTGGATGAAGACGTATCCGGAGACGCTACTGGCGAGCAGTATGGGCGGCGCCGTGGCCTGTCAGCGGGCGGTGGTCGAAAGGCTGGGAATTCCGTGGGGCATCTCGGAAGGCGCCAGTAGCGTGCGAAACGATGTGGGGCATTATGAGTATCACGCCTTCGGAGTGAAGGCGCTGGCGTTAAAAGCGGAGACTCCGAAGCGCTTGGTGATCACTCCTTATGCGGCGTTTCTGGCGTTGAATGTTGATCCGGCAGGCGCGGTGCGCAACCTGCGGGAGATGCAGAAACAAAAGTGGCTGGGAGCGCTAGGATTTTATGAATCGGCGGACTATGGACGCCCGAAAAAAGATGAAAAGGTCAGCGGAGAAATTGTACGCAGTTGGATGGCGCATCATCAGGGCATGAGTTTATTGTCGGTTGCCAATTTGCTCTCAAACGCTGTTTTTCAACGATTGTTTCATGAAGAAGTGATGGTCGCCGGCACCGAGAGGATCTTGCATGAACGAAAACCATCTACGACGAATCGCGAACCTGCCGTGGCCGAGAGCGAGGAGTGGGGCGCTTAAAGAGCCGGAACTAATGCGCAACTCATCATCGGTAACTCCTGGGAAGCAAGAATCAATCTTTTCCCGACGCTGTGCTTTGTTGACCCTCACCGCGGCGCTCTGCCTGACTAGCTTGATTCCATCGGCACGGGGACAATCAACTCAGGCGACTGCCGATGCTAATCACGGAGCCGAGACCACCATCACTGTGAACCTGGAAGCGCCGTCGCATCCTTTTCCGCATTTCTGGGAGCAAATGTACGGTTCGGGGCGCGCCGTACTTTCTTTGCGCGAAAGTTATCGTGACGATTTGCAAGACGTGAAACGCATCACGGGATTTGAATACATCCGCTTTCATGGAATATTTCTAGATGAGATCGGTTTATACGATGAAGACAAGGATGGGAATCCGGTTTACAACTTTTCTTACGTCGACCAGATCTACGATGGACTATTGAAAAACCACGTGCGACCGTTCGTGGAAATGAGCTTCATGCCCAACAAGCTCAGTTCGGACGCCAAGCTCGTCCAATCATTCTGGTACAAGCCGAATGTAGGGCCGCCAAAGAATTGGGACAAGTGGGACAAGTTGGTGGAAGTGTTTGCGCGCCACCTGGTGGAGCGCTACGGAGAAGACGAAGTCGCGCAATGGTATTTCGAAGTTTGGAACGAGCCGAACCTGGATTTCTGGATGGGCGAACCGCGCGAAAGCACTTATTACGAGTTGTACGACCGCGCGGCACGCGCGATAAAACGCGTCGGTCCGCGACTGCGCGTCGGTGGGCCGGCAACTGCGCAGGCGGCGTGGGCCGACCGTTTCCTGGCGCATTGCAAGGCGAATAATGTTCCGGTGGATTTCGTATCGACGCACGTCTATGGCAACGACAAGGCTGAGGATGTATTTGGAACGCACGAGGCGATTCCGCGCGACAGAATGGTTTGCCGCGCGGTGCAAAAAGTCCACGGACAGATTCTGGCTTCTGCGTATCCGAAAATGCCATTGATCTGGAGCGAATTTAACGCCGATTACAGCAACCAGACGCAAGTTACGGATAGCGCGTATATGGGCCCGTGGATGGCGGACACCATTCGTCAGTGCGATGGCTTGACGGCGATGATGAGTTACTGGGCGTTCTCGGATGTGTTTGAAGAGCAAGGCGTGGTGAAGAAACCCTTTTACGGAGGCTTCGGATTGCTCGCCGAAGATGGCATTCCCAAGCCGGCATTCAATGCTTTTGTGATGTTGCATAAATTGGGAGACCAACGGATTGATCTCGCTAGCGATTCAGCGCTGCTTACGCGACGCAAAGATGGCAGCATCGTTTTTGCGGTATGGGGAAAAATTGTTCCGCCGGAAGAGCAGCCCAACGGTGCCGAGCTAGTGCGAGTGGATTTCAAGGGTTTGACGGGGCAACATTCCGCGCGGGTGACCATCGTCGACGACGAGCACGGATCGCCGCTACCGGCGTACCAAAAAATGGGCAGTCCGCAATTCTTGACGCAAGCGCAGATCACGCAGTTGCGCGCCGCCGCGGCATTGCCTGAGGCGCAGTCGATACCGATCACGGACAACACGCTGAAGCTGACTCTACACGGGCATGCACTCGCGTTGGTCGAAATCGATCGCTAGAGCGCGTGTGTCTGGAAATACCCTTCAAGCGGGCCAAAACGGAAAAAGTGCATTCGGCGGTCGCGGTGTTTCTTGTGCGTCTTCGCGGAAACCGGCGATCTTCATGCCGCGTTGCACCTCTTCGTTCTTCATAAACTGTTGCCAGACAAAACCGGTGCGCACGTTCTCCGCCATTAACAGCGTAATGCCCACATCTATGCCGATTACATCGGGACTGTACCAGTTCGTTAGCGGATTAAACGCATCTACAAAACCGTATTTGCGCCAGGCTTTGTCCCCAAATTTCCCTCGCACGGTGCGCAGCACGTGAATCGTTTCCTGCGGCAAAAATGGCAGCGAACCGCCGGCAGCGCAAGGCACAATGCTTCCGTCTGGATGCCCCATGGGAGGAGGTCCACCCCAGATGGTGTAGCCGTGCGGTGAGTCAGAGGCGGTGATTCCCCAAAGATCTTCGCTGTAGTCTGGAAATTGGTTGGCCAAACTCAGGCACCACTGTTTATGTACCCGCGTGGCGAGGATGGAGTTCGTAAAATAATTGGCGAAGTTGTCGCGCTTGCCGCGAAAATCAAACCACGCGTGAGAATACTGATGTGCGAAGAGCGGCGCATACGCCCCAATGAAACGAACGCCGTAGAAATCAAACATCGGACGCCCCCAGTTATTCCAAACTTCGCTTGGCAGCGGATGTGTAGGCGAGCCCATACCCAACAGATACAACATCATTAGTTCGCTGTAAGTGTCCCAGGACGCGCCGAGGAACTGGTGTTCAGGCGTCCAGCCCATCGATGCCAGCTTTTCGCCGCGCAAAAGCCACGCAAAATCAACACGTTCATAAAGTTTTGTGGCCAGATCACGGATTTCTTCGTCGTCGAAGTAGGCCTTGCAGGCCAGCGCGCCGCAAAGAAAAATCGCGGTGTCGATGGACGAGACTTCCGATGCCAGAACGCGTTCCCCGGTGCGCATATTCAGGAAATGGTAGAAGAAACCATGTTCATGGGGGATCTTGTCCCATGCAAAGCGCAGCGTGGTACGGACCTGCTCGCGGATTTTTGGTGCGTCGGACCAATCGCGCTGGTTCGCAACGCACAGCGTGGTCAGGCCAAACCCGGTGGCGGCGATGCTGGCCACGTTGCGGGAATCGTTGCCCTCCGCGGTGCTGCGGTCTTTGGTGAGCCCGGTCGCGGGATCGGACTGTTCAAAGAAGAATTGCGCGGAAGCTTTGGAGATTTCTTCGAGCAGCGCATCGTCCTCGGGGGGCAGTGGCCGCATCGTGGTCGCGCTGGGAGGGGGTGCGGCGTCCTGGCCCGCGGGAAGTGGCGATTGGCACGCGCTGAGGAGTGCCGGGTCCAGGAGAATGGTGCCGCCGAGGCCCGTGGCGGCCTGCAGCAAGAACTGGCGTCGACTTTGCATGCTCGGCCCACGGCGGAGATTTTGACGTCGCGCCATGTCTAAGATATTTTACCGCAGCGCGAATGGGAACTGCCGGTTGCGCGCGAAGCGGGACGAGATGAGCGGCGATGCGAAGGATTTCGATTCGCAACCCTCTGAGACTAACAATCCAGCATCGGTGCTCCCATACCCTAAATCCGGTACTGGCCAAAATACCCAGCTACAGCCCCGCCGTTAGCGTCCTGCATCATTTGCAGTATTCCGGCTCTTTCGGGCGACGTGCTCTTCTGCTTGTGCAAGCTCACGTGTCCAGCTCACGTGGACAGCGCAAGTAACCTCCGACACAAGAAATCGGAGGATCCAAGGGAGGCGTTATGAACTGGGACCAGATCGAAGGCAAGTGGAAGCAGTCAGCAGGCGTAGTGAAAGAGAAGTGGGGAAAGCTGACTGACGACGACTTGACAGTCATCGCCGGTAAGAAAGACCAACTGGTTGGCAAAATACAGGAACGCTACGGCATCGCCAGAGAAGCCGCGGAAAAACAGGTGGATGAATTCACGCGTGCATACAATGATTCGGACGACGCCGCAGCTCGTCGCAAGACGCGCACCGCCGGGCAATCTTGATCATTTCGTGATCAGGTCCACGCTGGGCACTTCCAACTAGTGATTCCGGTTGAAAAGAAACCAGGGGAGAGGCTCGGTTATAGCGAGCCTCTTTTTTATTCGCGCGATTAACGGCGCGAGCAGCAAACACGAGCTAGTGCTTCGAGTCTGGCATGAATCGCGGTGCAACAAATGAACAACTCGCGCAGAAGAAAAGTATTCGCTCTGATCTTACTGATGATCGGCCTGCGATATAACGTTCCGGCGCATGCCAGCGATCCGCTCGTGGCGCTTTCCGCCATGGAGCTGAAATTTGGCACGCAGGCGCTGGGCACCAGCAGCAGTCCGCAAATGGTGGTGCTTACCAACATCGGCCAGGCGGACCTCTCGATTGCCAGCATCGGAATCACCGGAGGAAACAGCGGCGATTTTGTGGAAACCACTAATTGTCCGATGCCGCCCGCGGTTCTGCCTGCCGGATCAAGCTGTGCCATTCGATTGATTTTTCATCCGCGAACCAGCGCCACGGAATTGACTGCCGCGCTGACCATTTCCGATAACGCTTCGGGAAGTCCGCGCAACGTCACACTTCGCGGGGTGCCCTCAATTGCCGCCCCAGGTGTAACGCTGTCGCCAGCGAGCGTGAGTTTTGGCAATCAAGCCATCGGCACGGCGTCCGCGGCGCACGCAATTCTGCTGGCGAATTCCGGCAGCGCGATACTCAATATAAATTCGGCGATAAGCATTGCCGGTGCGGACGCCGCCGAGTTCCGAATCGGGAAGTCCGCGAATGCGTGCCCGGAAGGGAGTGGGCAGTTGCCCGCACGCGCGAGCTGTGAGATTGCCGTGCTCTTCGCGCCTACTTCCACAGGTGGCAAAAGCGCCCAAGTGGTTATCGTGGATGACGCGGCGGGGAGCCCACATGTAGTCACCCTGAGCGGAACGGCGGTGGCCCCGTAATCTGTACGGCCTGATCCGCAGCACTCAACTAGTTACCATATGTATAACAAAATCGTTACGTAAACTCTCTAGAATGAGCACTTCCCGTATCATACTGAGCGCAAAGGACTTCAACTCCCTTCCGCTCAGTATGATACGAAATTCGAGGTCCAGCGCTATCTACTCCAACAGGTTTTGCCGCTCCCGCTCGTCACTCGTCACTAGCGGCTCAGAATTACTTACAACGCAGTTTTGTCTTCGTAATTTTTTCGCATCCTGTACCAGTTCGCTGCTTCGCAACGTCCAACATTCCGTGGTTAAACCAGCTAGGGCGGAGCTTGCCACAATGGAGTGCGGTACTCGGCGATGGACCTACGAATCTTAAGTGAGGCTTCCAGATGAGCAGCCTGGACTTGCGAAGTAAGCTTGGAAAATTCTCCGGAGTGTTTTCCGTTCTCGCCGTCGTAGCAGGTGCGTTGGCGATTGCCCAGCCGATCTCTGCGGCGATGTTCTTGGCATCCCAAGCTCCCGCACCGGCGTCTACTCAAGATGCTGGAATGGTTCGCGCCGTGGGCACGGTCAAAGCGGTAACCGACAAGTCTGTGACCTTGGCGCCCGATTCCGGCAGTGAAATGATCATTCTGATCCAAGATGGAACGAGGATCGTGCGCGGCGCCCCCGGAGAAAAAGACATCAAGCAAGCGACTCCCATCGCGCTGAGCGATTTGCAGGTCGGCGACCGAATCTTCGTCCGCGGCAAAACCGATCAAGACGGCAAATCGGTGGATGCCTTGTCTGTGATCGCCATGGCCAAGACCGACGTCGCCGCCAAGCAAGCCAGCGAGCGCGCGGAATGGCAAAAGCATGGCTTGGGAGGAATCGTCAGCGCCGTGGATGCCGCTACTTCGACGATCACCATAGCTGTGACCGTCGCGGGCGAAAAGAAAAATGTGGCGATCCGCGTAAGCAAATCTACGGTGTTGCGGCGCTACGCTCCAGACTCCGTGAAATTCGACGATGCTAAATTGTCCAGCCTCGATAAAGTCCAGGTGGGAGACCAGCTGCTCGCGCGCGGCACGCGCAGCGCCGACGGCAGCGAGTTGGTCGGCGATGAAGTTGTCTCCGGAACTTTCAGAAACATCGCCGGCACGGTTTCGTCGTTGAACGCCGCGGCCGGTACTCTTGTGGTGCAGGACCTGGACACCAAGAAACCCGTAACCGTGAAAGTTACTGCGGACTCGGAGGTGCGCAAGTTACCTCCGGCTGTGGCGCAGCGCATCGCTGCACGCCTTAAAGGCGAGACCCCAACCGCCGGTACGGGTGCCACTCCGTCTGGCAGTGGCGCAGCGCCCTCGGCGCAGCGTGGCACAGACTCCGCTGCGGCAAGTGCGGGAAATCGCACAGGAAACGACGCCGGGAACGGCTCCGGCGCGGGCCGGTCCGGCGGTCAAGGCGGTGGTGACTTGCAGCAACTTATCGGCAGAATGCCGGCTGCGAGTCTCAGTGATCTGCAGAAGGGTGACGCCGTTATCGTAGTAACCACCGGGGGCACGGAAGGCGGCGCAGTAACCGCGATTATCTTGCTCGCCGGGGTCGAACCCATCCTTCAGGGTTCGCCGAAGGGCGGACAATCCATCCTTCAACCGTGGACCCTCGGAGGCGCACCCGGTGGCGACGCGGGAACGCCGTAGGAACTGCCGTTCTGCGCGCGGCAAGCGACATCGTAGACAATTTAATTTAGGAGAAGTAATGAAAGCCCGGCCATTCCAAGTAATCCTATTGATGATCGTGTCGTTGTTTGCCGGCTCCTCCCTCGCCGCGCAAGGTGCTGCCGCCCAAGCGGCCACGGGAAGGCTGCGCGGGCAAGTGACCGACCCTTCGGGTGCGACGGTCGCTGGTGCCACCGTATTGCTCACCACACCGGCTGGAGCGTCTCTCGACACCACCGCCGGCAAGGACGGATCCTACGAGTTCAAGAATCTGGCCCCCGGAAAATATGTCGTCAAAGCCGTTGCCGACGGTTTCGCGCAGTTTACGCAAGCCAACGTAATCATTTCCGCGGGACAGATACAAAAGCTGAATATCGCGCTCACCATCGAAGTGCAAGAACAAAAGGTGGTTGTGAACGATTCGAGCACCACCGTGGACGTCAATCCCGCGAACAACGCGGGCGCGATTGTTATAAAGGGCAAAGATCTGGATGCGCTGTCCGACGATCCAGATGAGTTCCAGTCCGAACTGCAAGCTCTCGCTGGACCATCCGCAGGTCCCAACGGCGGACAGATTTATATCGACGGATTCACTGCCGGGCAGCTTCCGCCGAAATCTTCCATTCGCGAAATTCGCATCAATCAAAATCCTTTTTCCGCGGAGTACGACAAACTGGGTTACGGCCGTATTGAAATTCTTACCAAGCCGGGCACTGATAACTGGCATGGCCAGGTGCAGGTAACGGGCACTTCGTCCGCTTTCAATTCGCGAGACCCGTTTCTTGGCGACGCCTCGCAGCCGGGCTACGACTCGGAGCTGTATAACGCCAGCCTTGGCGGACCGCTTGGTAAGAAGGCTTCGTTCTTTTTCAGCATTGACCGCCGCGAGCAGAACAATCTGAACATCATCAGCGCCACCGTGCTCGATCCCACCGACCCTTCCACGACTATGCCTTTTTCCGGAGCCGTGCCTTTTCCGCAGACGCGCACCAATCTCGGCCCGCGCGTCGATTTTCAGCTCAGTCCCAGCAATACGCTATCTGTCCGCTACCAGTATTTTCGCGACAATCAGCAGAATGAGGGCGTCGGCGGCTTTAATCTTGCAACCCAAGCGTTCAATGAACTGGAGACCGAGGACACTCTGCAGATCGTTGACACGCAAATACTTAGTCCGCGCATCATCAACGAAACGCGTTTTCAGTACATTCACGGCAATACCGGCCAGAACATCGTCGCCGCCGGCCTGCCGTTTACCATCGACAATCCCACGGTCAATGTACAAGGCGCATTCATCGGCGGTCCCAATAATACTGGCAACCAAAACGATGTGCAAAATTCTTACGAGGTGCAGAATTTTACGGCCATCACCGCCGGAAACCACCTCATCAAATTTGGCGGACGCGTCCGCGCCACGCAAGACGACAACAGTCTGACCAATAACTTCAATGGTCAATTTACCTTCACCTCACTGGACATCTACCAACAGACCATTCAGTTGATGCAAGCTGGCGCGACTCCAGCGATGGTGATAGCAGCTGGATTGGGCGCCCGGCAATATTCGGTGATCACCGGCACGCCCTCGCTGACCAACACCTACTTCGATATCGAGCCCTACGTGCAAGATGATTGGAAGTTTCGTCCGAACATCACGCTGAGCTACGGCTTGCGTTATGAAGCACAAAGCAATCTCAGCGACCAACATGACTTCGCTCCCAGGCTCGGTGCCGCGTGGGGTGTAGGCGCGAAAGGGAAGCGGCCTGCCATTGTTGTGCTTCGCGCGGGCTTCGGAATTTTCTACGATCGTTTTACGCAGACGCTCGTCGAGCAGCAAGAACGCCTGAATGGCGTGCTACAGACTCAAACGACCATCACCAATCCAGCGTGCTTTCCCACGGCCAATGCCAACGGAGAGTTCGGGCCAGCCACCTGCCTCACGGCGGGTGGAAGCTCCAGCTCGCTCGGCACGCAGTATCAAAACAATCCTAATCTGACGACACCGTACACTATGCAGACGGGCGTCAGCGTCGAGCGGCAGTTAACCAAGTATGCGAACCTCGCGGTCACCTATCTCAATTCCCGCGGCGTCCATCAGTACGTCACCACCAATATCAACGCGCCGTTGCCGTGCACCGTTGCTGGCTGCGACCCGGCGACACAGCCGCGTCCGAATCCCGCGGAAGGGGATATTTATCAGTATCAATCCGAAGGAATTTTTAAGCAGAATCAGCTGATCGTTAACAGCAGCGTCCGTATGGGCACAAAGCTTTCACTCTTCGGCTACTATGTGCTCAACTACGCCGACGCCGACACTGCCGGCCCGAATACCTTCGCTTCGAACTCTTATGATATTTCGCAGGACTACGGCCGCACGCCGTACGATATTCGCAACCGCCTGTTTGTCGGCGGCACGATCGGCCTTCCGTATGCTTTCCGTCTTAGCCCGTTTGTCATCGCCAGTTCCGGTATTCCGTACAACGTAACGACCGGTGAGGACAATAATAACGATTCGATCTTCAATGACCGGCCCGCGTTTGGGACCGGTTGTGGCCCAGGCGCTCCCTCGAACTTAGTTTCAACAAGATTGGGTTGCTTTAATATCGCACCTGTCCCGGGAGATATCCTCGTCCCGTACGACTATGGCACGAGTCCCGGGCGCTTCAGCTTCAACCTCCGCGTCAGCAAATCCTTTGGTTTCGGCGCCAAGAAAGAAAGCGCGGCGAATGCGGGCTTGGGCGGACCAAGCGGCGGCACCTTCGGGCGCGGGCCGGGAGGCGGCGGTGGCCGCGGCGGTGGAGGCTTCGGTCCCGGCAACCCCACCAACCGCAAATATGGGCTGACGTTCAGTGTCTCCGCGCAAAACCTTTTCAACAACGTGAACGTTGCAACGCCCGTAGGCATCGTCACATCGCCGATTTTCAGCTTTGCCAACGGCTTGGCTGGGCGCCCCTATTCGACCACAACGGCCAACCGCCGTTTTGATTTGCAAATGCTCTTCAGCTTTTAGTTCCGGCGCAGAGCGCACTTTGACATGGACGAATGAGGGCGTAGACACGCGCTTCCTCGTTGGCGCCGCGTACGTTAAGCTCATTCCCACGTTTGCGGATGCACGTCATTGACAAACAGCGAGGCTTGCGAATTGGCCGAGAATAAACGAGACAACGAATTAGGGATGCATCGCCCCATCACGCGGCGAGATTTTCTGAATGGTTTCGGCGTAACCGTTGGCGCGTCGCTGGCGCTCCCGCACTCCGTTTGGGCCGAAGCCTTCGGAATGCCCGGCGCGCCATTCACCTGCGATGATGCTGCGCAAAATTCTCCCGGCTACTATCCGCCGGCGAAAACCGGCATGCGCGGCAGCCACGATGGCTCGTGGGAAGTGGCCCACGCGATGCGCGATGGCAAAACATGGCCGGCGGCGGCCCCAGATGCCGAGCACTACGATTTAATCGTGGTGGGCGGAGGAATCAGCGGCCTTGCCGCGGCCTATTTTTACCGCCAGCATGCCGGCGCGAAAGCGCGCATCCTGATTCTCGACAATCACGACGACCTCGGCGGCCACGCCAAGCGCAATGAGTTCCAGCAAGGCGGCCGGCTGCTCCTCGGCTACGGCGGCACGCAAAGCATCGCCGGGCCAAAGCTGTACAGCGCCGAAGCAAAGGGATTGTTCCGCGACCTGGGCATTGAACCGGAGCGATTCACCAAATATTACGACACCAAGTTTTTTTCTTCGCGCGGAATGAGCCGCGGAGCTTTTTTCGCAAAAGAAGACTTCGGCACCGACGCTCTCGTCGCGGGGCTTGGTCAACCGACTTGGGCCGAATTCCTCGCCAAGACGCCGCTCTCAAAAGGCGCGCAAGCCGACATCGTTCGCCTGTATTCCGCGAAGGTCGATTACCTGCCGCAGATGAGCCTCGAGCAAAAGAAAATTTATCTGGCCAAGACCAGCTACAAAGACTTTCTGTTGCACGACGTTAAAGTGCAGCCGGATGTCATTCCGTTTTTTCAAGAAAGCACTTACGGTTTGTATGGCGTGGGCATTGATGCGGTTCCTGCCGGTGACCTCGCCAAGTTGGGCTACCATCCGGGCTTCGCCGGCATGGATTTATCGGGACCGTACGGCCCCGGCATGGGACTCGAAATTACTCGCCAGGACAGCGAACCGTACATTTATCATTTTCCGGATGGCAACGCGTCAATCGCACGAATGCTCGTGCGCGCGCTGATTCCGGGTAGCGCCCCGGGCAACACCATGGAAGACATTGTGCTTGCCAAAATGGACTACGCGAAACTTGATCAGCCTGGCGCATCGGTTCAAGTACGGCTTAACTCCACGGTGGTGCACGCGCGAAACGTTAGTCAGAGCGGAGGCGCCGCTGCGGCTAAGGAAGTGGAAATTACGTATGTGCGCGATGGCCAAGCCCGCTCGGTGCGCGCTGTGCAGTGCGTCCTCGCCTGCTGGAACGTGGTGATTCCGTACATGTGCCCGGAGATGTCGCAGCAGCAGCGCGACGGCCTGGCCTACGGGGTGAAAGTTCCGCTCGTGTACACCAACGTGGTGCTGCGCAATCGCGAGCCCTTTGAGAAACTGAAAATCAACAGCGCGGAGTGTTTGGGCAGCTTTTTCGGCGGCGTTGCGCTCGATTTTCCAGTAAGCATGGGAGGATACGCGTATCCCCAAAAAGCCGACGATCCTTGCGTGATTCACATGCAATACGTGCCGTGCGCGCCCGGACTTCCCGTGCGAGAACAACAACGCGCCGGCCGCGGGCAGCTGTACACCACCACATTTGAAACTTTTGAGCGCAATATCCGCGATCAATTGAATCGTATGCTGGCCGCGGGCGATTTCGACGCCGCGCGCGACATTCAAGCCATCACCGTGAATCGCTGGCCGCACGGCTACGCGTATGAATATAATTCGCTTTACGATCCGGTCTGGCCGCCGGGAAAATCACCCTGTGAAATCGGCCGCGCGGCTTTCGGAAAAATTCACATCGCAAACTCCGATGCGGGAGCATTTGCATACACGAACGAAGCCATCGATCAGGCGTGGCGCGCGGTGCAAGAAATCGTTTCGCAGGGATGAACGAATGAAGAAACTAAAAAAGAAGGGCATCGATCCCGCGAAGGAAGCGCGGCGCAGAGCGCGAAAGTCCGGAGTCGCTCCGGCGGCCACACGCGTGATCCTCGACAAGCGCGCCCGTCCGCCCAAGCATAAAAAGAAAGAATTGGAGCCAGACACTTATTAGGTGCGTGCGAATCTTTTGTGGAGGTCCCGACCGGACCTAATTTTTTGCGCCTCACCCAGGTTTGTGATCCGGGACCTTTTCGTCAATTCTGAACAACGCCGCGGGCGCAAGCTTTCGCCTCGTCGCCAGTTTGTTGGCGATGCTCTCAAGTCCGGCTCTGTCGAAACCCATGCACACGGTCCGCACCGCAGCGTCGCTATCGATTAGAAAAGTTGTGGGAACGTTGGTCAGGCCGTATCCGTTGGAGACGGGGTATCCGTCTTCATCAATCAGCACGGGAAATGTAACGCCGTACTCTTCGGCGAAGTGCCTTGTGGCGCGCATATCGTCTTGAGAGACCCCGAGGAACGTCACGCCCTCGCCGCCGTACCGTTTATACAGCCGTTCGAGAAACGGAAATGTAAATTGGCACACCGGACAGGAAATTTTGAAGAACGCCACCACCACCAGGCCGCGCTTCATCGCGGCGTTCAGCGAATACTCTTTCCCGTCGAGGGCCAGCAGAGAAAATCCAGGAGCGATCTTTCCGGCATCAAGATTGGTCATAGTTTCGGCGGCTCCGATGAATCGAGCTAGTCGGGACAAAAGTGCCATGGCTAAAGTTTACCGCAGCAGGCATTCGCAGTTAAAGCGGCGGTACGGGCAAAAGCTAGTGAATGTTCTTGGTTTTGCGCTGCATGTAATCCATCAGCAGGTATTGGCCAAGATTGTAAGGCGTGGTGAAGTAGGCTTTGCCTTTGCACATTTCGGTAATTTTCTGCACAAAGTTGATGAGGCTGTAATCACTGGCCAGCATGAACGTGTTGATCATGATCCCGGCGCGCTTGCACTTGTTGACCTCTTCCAGAGTTTGCCCGACGACGAAGGGATCTAAGCCAAAAGCGTTTTTGTAGATGCGGCCGTCCTCCAGCGTCAACGCGGAGGGTTTGCCGTCGGTGATCATAACGATTTGCCGCATGTCTTTCTTCTGCCGCAGCAGTATGCGTTGCGCCATGCGCAGCCCTTCGCGCGTGTTGGTGTAGTATGGGCCGACTTGCACGCGGGCCAGTTCGCCGATTGGTACTTCCTCTGCGCTGTCGTGGAACAGAACTAAATTTAAAGTGTCGCCGGGATATTGCGTGCGAATCAGATGTGAAAGCGCTATAGCCACGCGCTTCGCGGGAGTGAAACGGTCTTCGCCGTAAAGAATCATGCTATGGCTGCAATCCAGCAGCACCACCGTGGCGCAAGAGCTGTGGTACTCGCACTGGTGCACCATCAGGTCGGAATAATTCATCTCGATGGGGACTTTGGCGCCTTCGCGGCGCACCGCGTTGAATAGCGTGGCGCTGATGTCCATGTTGAGCGTGTCGCCAAATTCGTATGGCCGCGAAATCCCGCCTGACTCCACGCCTGTTGAGAGGTCACGCGTATCGTGCCGCCCAAAACTGCTGCGACCGAGCGAGCCGAGCAAATCCTGCAAAGTCTTAAATCCCAGAAAATCGATGGTTTTATCGGTGATCTCGAAGCGCACTTCTTGTTGCCGGTCTTGCGCATCGCCAACTTGTCCGCGCGCCGAACTGGTATTGGGCGGCGTCACCTGCGGTGGCTGTTGCGGATTGATGAAACCTTCCTGGCTCAGCCGTTCCATCAGTTTCTCGATTAGATCTTTTATTTCCTGGTTGTTCATCGCGCCGGGATCTTGCAGCATTTTCTGCATCTCTTCGCTCATAGCGGCATCGGGAAACAGGTCGCCTTCCTGTAGAGCGCGCAGAATCGCTTCTTTTAATGCCTCCATTGAGCGGTCCGGATCCATCTCGTTAACGCCGTAATATTGCGATTCAAACCCGCTCTGCAGAAAAAAATCGCCCAGCCGCTTGACGAGTTCTTCGAGGTCAACCGCGTCCGCGGGTTCGCCAACGTATTTTCCGTAACGGATAAATTTCATTTTGTTGCCTCGTGTTCGGCCCGTGCTGCCAAGAAATCCCGAAAAGCCGGGCGCTGTGCCCAGCCTTCCCAAACGCCTAGTTCAACCCGCGGCGCGGCGGACGGTTGCTGCCCGGTTCGCGCGGCTCCGGTTGCCGCTGTTTTTCCGCGTAGTAACCGCGCTCTTCCGTGCGGCCAATGCGCCGATGCGCCCACAGTCCCTCAAGAATCATCTCTGCCGCGGCGGCCGCTGGACCTGCGTCTTTGCGATTCTCCACGCCTAAGCGATTCACATGCTCCAGCAGACCCGGAATTTTCGACAACTGCTGAAAGCGTTCGGTGGTGGTCGCATGTTCCGGCAACTTTAACTCTCCACCGGCGTCAAACCATTGAATAACCGGCTGAAAATTGGTCTCGCCAAAGTTTTTCGAGAATACGCGGCCCACCGCGGTGCGAATTAATTCTCGCGCAATGAAATCCGCGCCTTTTAGTTCACCTTCATATTCGAGTTCCAGCTTGCCGGTGATCGCCGGCAGCGCGGCGTAAACGTCGGTGACGCGCGCGACAGACGTAGGCTCGCCGGTGCGCACCGCGCGCTGCTCGGCACTGCTGACCACGCTTTCTAGCGTGGTGATCGGCAGCCGTTGGCTAACGCCGGAGCGGCGGTCTACGCGTTTGTCTTCGCGCGCCTGGAAAGCAATCTCTTCCACCACGTGACGCAGATACTCCGGTACCTCGATTTTGCGTTCCGGATCGCGCGCAACCCACGCTTCTTGCGCGGTGATGGCCATGCCTTCGCCGACGCTGGCGGGGTAGTGGGTGCGAATTTCCGCGCCGATACGATCTTTCAGCGGTGTAATGATTTTCCCGCGCGCGGTGTAGTCTTCCGGATTGGCCGTGAATACCAGCAGCACGTCCAGTGGGAGACGCAGCGGATAGCCCTTAATCTGAATGTCGCCTTCCTGCATGATGTTGAAAAGTCCCACTTGAATCTTGCCGGCCAGATCCGGCAGCTCGTTGATGCCGAAAATGCCGCGATTTGCGCGCGGCAACAAACCGTAGTGAATGGTCAGCTCGTCGGAAAGATCGCGTCCGCCGCGCGCAGCGCGAATCGGATCAACGTCGCCGATGATATCCGCCATGGTCACGTCGGGAGTGGCCAGCTTCTCGATGTAGCGCTGTTCGCGCGGCATCCAGAAGATGGGGGTATTGTCGCCTTCGGAGGCGATGCGTTCGCGGCACCCGCGGCAGATAGGTTTTAGCGGGTCGTCGTTGATTTCGCAGCCGGCCACCACGGGAACCTCGGTGTCCAGCAGGTTGATCAGGCCGCGGAGGATGCGGCTCTTGGCCTGTCCGCGCAATCCTAGCAAAATGAAATTGTGGCGCGAAAGCAGTGCGTTCACGATTTGCGGCACCACCGTGTCTTCATAGCCGTGCACACCAGGGAACAGCGGCTCGCCTTTCTCAATGGCACGTAAAAGATTCCGCCGGATTTCATTTTTCACCGAGCGCGAAGCGCTGTGCGCATCGAAATCCGGAATGCGCTTCAGCTCACCAATCGTGCGTGGTTTGGGATGTGTCAAAGAGTGTGTTGCGGTGGTCGCTGTCATAGGTCCTTTGTTATTCCTTGTTCCGCCCTGGATCTTTCAGCGTGGTTCACTCGGCGCAGATATTCAGAGCGAAAATCTGTGGTTCACACCGAACGTCGGCACCAACGGTTAGATGCCGCTTCAGTTCAAACCGTGGCCATTGCCCCCGGCGCGGCTGCGCACCGTTGCTGTTTTTTGTAGATGCGGCGCCCATTCGCGAAGATACGAGACCAGCCTCTGTTGGCGGTCCGCTTCATTGCGCAACTCCAGAATCTGCTGCTTCCAGGGCAATTCCATCGGCAACGTGCCGGCAATCACGTAAGAAGGATTTTCCGCCGACTGGCCGTTGAGGTTCTTGGGGTAGTCGCCGAAAACCAGGGTGTGGCACGTTTCGTAAAGTTCCACCAGGTCTCTTCGCACGGATTCGCCCGCCATCGATGGTTGGTCTTCCAGATAGACAACGCGACCCTCCACCAACGGTGCGTCGGTAAACATTTCCAGCACGCGAAACGGCGCGCGACCCACCGTCAAGATGTCCATCCTTCCATCCTCTTCCCGCTTAAGCACTTCAACAATCTCGGCGGTGCAACCCACTCGCGCGAGTCCTTTGGGAAGTGACAAGAGCATGCCGAATTCCAATTTATCCTGCAGGCAACGCCGCACCATCTCACGATACCGCGGCTCAAAAATGTGCAAGGGAAGTTCGGCGCCGGGAAGAAGAACGACGTTCAGGGGAAAGAGCGGAATGCTTTCTGGCCGCATGTCTCAAGTAGATGATAACAGATGGAGCGGAACGGCGTTGCGCTGCGAGCGCCGACGAAAAATCAGCTCAATTCGGACAGTAGCGATTCCATTTCGGAACGCGCGTGTCCGTCGCCCTTCTTGCCGGCTTCCAAAATTCCCTTGGTTAACACCTGCCGCGCATCGGCGGAACGGGATTCCCGAGCTAACATTTGCGCGTACATCAGATAGGCGGGGATATAGTCCGGGTGACGGTCGTTGAGCACGCGGAAATGCGTATCCGCAACCGCGGTGTCGCCGCTATTAGCACACTCCAACGCCAGTCCATAGCGCGAAAACGCATCTTCCGGTTTCTTGGCTATGAATTCTTCCAATAGTTGTCTGCGGCTTTTCTTTTGTTCGGTCATCATTTCATCTCGTATTATACAGCAGGCGAAAAATAGCGCACGCAGCGCACGATCAGGGAGACTAGGGCGAATGACCAGCAAAAGTGCGAGTAAGAGAAGCAGGGAAGCAGAGGGTCCCGGGAAGCCGGTGAGCGCGTCGCGCTCAGAAATGTCCGAGGTGGTTCTGCCGGCCTGGACGAATACCCTCGGAAAGCTGCTCGGCGGACAAGTAATGCATCTGGTGGACATCGCCGCGGCCATGGCAGCCTGCCGCCACTCCAACAGCTATGTTGTGACGGCATCGGTGGATTCCATCGACTTCCGGAACGCCGTAAATCTGGGCGAAATTGTCATCCTGAAATCACAGGTAAATCGCGTTTTCACAAGTTCGATGGAGGTCGGAGTCGAGGTCTATTCCGAGAATGTGCTCACCGGAGAGAAGAAACATACGACTTCAGCGTTGGTGACCTTCGTAGCCATCGACGAATTTACCCGCCAGCCAAAACCAGTCTGCCCATTGATCGTGAAAACCGCGGAAGAAAAGCGCCGATTCGCCGAGGCCGCAGGCCGACGCAAAGCGCGCTTGGCGCTGCGAGCAAGAAATAAAAAATAGGCGACAGACAGTCGTCTTAGCTAACCCCGCCGACCCACTTGGGGGTGGTGGTCGGTTGAGGACTTCCGCCCGCCGGCTCGTCGGTCACAGCCAGCGCTTTGGTTTCCGTCATCAACTCCGGGGGATTAGCGACCAGCAACACAAAGTTTCCGTTGGCATCCGGACGCACCGTCTGCGAGGGCAAGGGTTTTCCTCCCGGCGCTTTCGGAATCAGCCACAGCTGCAGCACACGATCGCCAGCGGGCTGGGGAATTTTCTGCCCACTCACTACCAAGCCCAGTTTTGCATTCCAGTTTGCTTGCAGCGGCCCAATCTCCGGCTGACTGGTGGCCAGCGCGATCTTCACCGACTCTGGATCCGCAAGAATGCTGGCTTCGCGGCGCACCGCAGCAAGTTCTTCTTCGATTTTTTCGCGGCTGCGCAGTTCCGCCGTGGCGCGATCATTCACATCAAGAATTTGCCGCTGCAATTGGCGAGCGTCCCAAGACGTATAAGCCGCCACCATCAGCAGTGCCGCCACCGCCGCCCACATCCAGTAAGGCACGGCGGACTTGGCCGCCACCGCAACATGTGGCGTTTCTCGCGCGGCCTCTTCACGCACAATCTTCATAAGCCGCCCGCGCAACATATCGGAAGGAGTCACTTCGGGAGCCGCATACGCCAGCTGACTGACCAGCCAGCGCGCCTCCTGCAGCGCGGGCACGCAATCCGGGCAGTTGGTCGCCAGATGCGCCTCCAGCGCCGCGCGTTCGCCAGCATCGAGCGCACCCATCGCGTACGCTTCGAGAAGCTCGCCGAATTGGTCGCCGCTGCGGACGTCGTTGCTCAAGTCGTTGCTCACGCCGTTGCCTGCAATCCTTCCCTGATGCGCAGTAAACCGTTGCGAATCCAGCTCTTCACCGTTCCCAGTGGCTCCTTCAGCTTCTCTGCAATTTCCGTGTGGCTCAAACCTTCAAAATACGCCAACTCAATAGCACGCTTTTGCTGCGGCTGCAGGCTAGTCATCAATTCGCGCACGCGCGCGGCACGCCGCTTTTCGTCCAGCTGCTTTTCAAACTGCGGGACCGCGCAGATAACGGGCAATTCTTCCGTTTGATCCTCGCGCCGGCGTTGCCGCTCGCTCTTCAGGCGCAAATTGTCAAAAGCGCGGTTGCGCGCCATGGTCAGCAGCCACGGCAGGAACGGTCCGCGCGCGGCATCGTATTGCGCCGCATTACGCCAAAGCTGCAGAAATACGTCTTGAACAATCTCTTCGGCCGAACCCGCCTGCTGCACAATGCGGAAAACCAGCCCGTAAACCAGGCGGCTATGGCGGTCGTAGAGCTGTTCAAAGGCCTGCATATCTCTCCGCAAGATCTGCTGGACGAGCGCGGCGTCCAGCGCAGCGTCGTCGTGTTGCTTCGGTGATAGGGCGGCCAAGAACACAGGTGTAAGAGGGTAGTATCTTCTCCTGCCGCGTAGTACGCCTGCAACTGTAAATACGATAGTTCCGGGATATCGGATGCCACAGGAAGCACTTAGCGGGCGGGGCCGTCCAGCACGTAGTCCGCGATTCGTATTGCTCGGTCCACCACCGCACCCACGGCTGGACCATCAAAGTAATTTCCCGCCAGCACCAATCCTGGGAAGGCGGCCAGTTTCTGTTGTAGTGTTTGTGCTCGCCGGTAGTGGCCCAGGTCGTACTGCGGAATCGCGTGACTCCAGACCTGCGCATTTGACCCGATCGGCGCTTCGCTGATTCCCAGAATTCGTCGCAGTTCCTGATGAACTATGCTCTCGAGCTCTGCTGCCGGGAGCTGGCAGGCCGCCTTGTCGAACGCGCCGCCAACGAAGGTGGTCACCAGCACCGCTGCTTCCGGCGCGCGCCCAGGAGATAACGAAGAATTCCAGACGCAGCCGAGGATGCGCAACCGCGAGCTCCGTGGCGCGAGAAGACCAAATCCACGCAGGCTGTTTGTTATCGCCGTCCGCCTGTAGCCCAGAGACACCACCGCCACGGGCGCGTACTCGACGCCCCCAAGCAAGCGTGGCAAAGCTTCATCCAGATTGCCGAGCAATTTGCCGGCGGCGCTCGCTGGCGTGGCGATGATCACGTGGTCGGCATAAACAGAATTCGCCGGCGCCGAAGGCTCCTGCGACTTCGCGAAGTGCACCAGGAAACGGCCGCGCGCGCCAAAGGGCGATACTGTGACGATTGTTGCGGCCACACCCAAATGCAGCGCCGGCCCGAGATTGCTGGCCAGCGAGTCACCCAACGTCTGATTGCCATGTTCAAAGGTCGCCAGAGTTGGTGCTTTGTGGCCGCGCCGTTTAGCGCGCAGCAGTCCGCGAATAACGCTGCCATGAGCGTTCTCGGCGGCGTATAGCTGCGGAAACGCGCTGCGCAATTCCAGCTTTTCCGGGTCGCCTGCGTAAATCCCCGAAACAAACGGGCCGATCAATTTCTCCAACAGTTCATCCCCGAATTTTCGGCGAATGAAATGCGCCACGGACTCGCCACCCGCTGTCGTATCCGCGGGCGGCTTGCTATGGCCGAACGCATCGCGCAGCACGCTCAACTTGGTGCGCCTGCTGAAGAGCGAGCTGGTGATAAACGCCGGAGGACTCAGCGGCGCTGGTAGCAGCTGTCCGTCCAGAAGGAGGTAGCGCGGGAGTTTTGCAGGCGCAAGCAAGAGCTGCGATTCGATGCGCAGTTCGCGGCTCAGTTTTCGCAGCGGCTCGGTAAGTGAAAAGCTCTGCGGCCCCAGCTCAAAAATAAAACCGTCGCGCGCCACCGAACGAATCACCCCGCCGGCGCGCTCCGACGCTTCAAAAAGCTGCGCATCGATTCCGCGCTGCCGCAGCGTATACGCGCAAGCCAGCCCGGAAATGCCAGCGCCAATCACTATGGCCGGAAAAAATGCGGGCGCGGCCGATGAAGTCACGATGGGGCGGACCAGGCGCAGCGCATGGGATTACAGCGTCTTGGAGAAAAGCGGTTTGGCGTCCAGCTGCTGCTTTTCCAGATACGGATCGAAGGCCATCGCCAGGTTGCGGATGAAGATGCGCCCCAGCCAGGTGGCGCGGATTTCGCTGGCGTTCTCGGTGAGCAGACCGTCTTCGCGCGCGCCCGCAAGTTTTTCTCGCGCGTCGGCGAAGTAGGTATCAAAATCGATCCCGAATTCGCGGGAAATTTCGTCCTTGAAGATTACCGTGTGGCACAGCAGCCGGCTGATCACCGCGCGGCGCAAACGGTCGTCTACCGAAAGTTGATAGCCGCGCATGGTGGCGATGCCGCGCTCGGCCACGGCTGCTTGCCACGACGGAATGTCGCGATGATTTTGCGCGTAGGCATTCTGTATGCCGCTGATCGCCGTGATGCCCATGCCGTAAAGGTCCGCGCCCGCTTTCGTGGTGTAGCCCTGAAAATTGCGGTGCAGCGTGCGATTCCGTTGCGCCACGGCGAGTTCATCGCCCGGCTTCGCGAAATGGTCCATGCCGATGTACAGGTAGCCGGCGTCGAGAAATTTGCTCAAGCCGGTGCGGAAAATCTCAAATTTTTGCATGCCCTCGGGCAGATGTGCGGCGAAGGATCCTTGCTGTTTTTTCAGCCACGGCACATGCGCATAGCTGAAGAGCGCAATGCGGTCCGGCGCCAGCGAGATAATCTGGTCGACCGTGTTGGCGAAGCGCTCCGCGGATTGATACGGCAGCCCGTAAATTAAATCCACGTTGATGCTGTCAAATCCCAGTTCGCGCGCGGCGGCAATTAAATCACGCGTCAGTTCAAACGGCTGAATGCGATTGATGGCTTGCTGCACTTCGGGATGGAAATCCTGCACCCCCATGCTCAAGCGGTTAAATCCGAGCTTGCGCAGCACTTCCAGGTGCTCGCGTGAAGTAACGCGCGGATCGACCTCAATCCCGATCTCCGCGTCCGGCGCAAACGTGAACAGTTCGCGCGTGGTTCCGAAGAGATCTTCAATTTGCGGTGGCGTCAGATACGTTGGCGTTCCGCCGCCCCAGTGAAATTGCACTACGGGGCGCTGCCGCGAGACGCTGCGGCTCACGCGCTGCACTTCCTGTTTGAGCACATCCAGATACGGCGATGCCACGGCCTTATTTTTCTGGATGATCACATTGCACGCGCAAAACAAACACAAGCTTTCACAGAAGGGAATATGCATGTACAGCGATACTGGGCTCTGCGCTCGATCGGCGGCTTCATGCACGCGTTCCAAATCATTCGGGCCGAACGAATCGTTCCAGATCGGCGCCGTCGGGTAGCTGGTGTAGCGCGGCCCGGGCCGATTGTACTTGGCGAGAAACTCCTCGCTGACGTGCAGCTCAGCGCGCATTTCGTCGCGCGCATCTTGTGCGGAATCGTCAGCCACATTTCGTGGCGTCGGATTCGGCGGCGTGATATTTGGCGGGGTCACAGCCGTGCCTCCGCGCTGATAGCTACTGGTGGCGTTTGCGCAAACTCAATCTGCTGCCCTGTCTCGATAAACAGTTGCGCGTGTTCCACCGGCGTGTGCTGCAAGATGCCGTGCCCCAGATTCAAGATGTGCCCGCGGCCGCCGAGCGAGTTCGCCAACTCTTGCGTAGCGCTGCGAATTTTCTCCGCTGGACCAAAAAGAATCGCGGGATCGAGGTTGCCCTGCAAAGATAGTTTCGGCCCGATGTACTTCCGCAATTCCGCCAAATTCACGCGCCAGTCCACGCTGAGCACGTCCGCGCCAGACCGCGCCACCGCCGGTATCAAGTGGTTGGAAGCCTTGGTGTAATAAATTACCGGAACCTCTCCGGCGATACGCGCAATAATTTCCTTCACCGCGGGTAGCGCGTAGCGTTCATAATCTTCGCGCGTGAGCTCTCCGCACCAGGTATCAAAGAGTTGCACCGCTGCCGCACCCGCCGCAATCTGCGCTTTCAAATAACCGATCGTCGCGCGCGCAATCTGCGCCAGTAGCTTTTCAAACGCCGCCGGCTGGTGATACATGAAGCTTTTCACCGTGGCAAAACCTTCTTTGGTTTTGCCTTCGATCATGTAACAAGCCAGCGTAAACGGCGCGCCCGCAAAACCCAGCACCGGCACATCCGGCCCAACTTCCTTCACGATCCGCCGAATCGCTTCGTTCAAAAACGCCGTTTCTACTTCCGGATCGAAAATCCGCAATCGGTCGACGTCGGCCGGCGAACGCACCGGCTCCGGCAAATTCGGTCCAGCATCGCCGAGTTCCAACTTCAATCCCATCGCCTCAGCGGGAATCAAAATATCCGAGAAAACGATCACAGCGTCCACGCCGAGCCGGCGAAACGGCTGCAGCGAAACCTCCACCGCCAAATCCGGCGTCTTGCACACTTCCAGAAACGGCCGATTAGCCCGAATCGCGCGATACTCGGGCAAATACCGTCCCGCTTGCCGCATCATCCACACCGGCAAGCGCGGCACGCTCTCTCCGCGGCAAGCCCTCAGGAACAGCTCTTTACGCGTCAAATTGTCGGCAACTAGGCTCATGTCGGTTGTCGTGCACAGGATAGCAAATCCGTAGCAGCAATGCCGTGGAAGCAATGTCCCATTGCGGGACTTACCTCGACTTAGCTGAACCTCACAATCGTCTCAGAGACTCGATGCTGGGAAGATTGAACGGGCCTGTCACATCGGGTAACGCATAGATTTCAAGCTCTGAAATCTCTCCCCCTCGCGCATGAAGAATTATGCCCACTTCAATACCCTCAGGCGTTTTCCCGTAAAAGTCTGCCAAGAGGAGTGATGGTCCTGTTTTTCGCTGCTCGCTCCACGCTCGTCCAATCCCTACCGGCCATGCTCTCCTGCCGCCAAGTCTATAGACGGGCAGCCGCATGTGCATCTGCCAACGACCCTTACGCCGGCCATTTGAGGGGCGTATTTCTGAGCTTCTGGATCGCCATGGCAGATCAGCCATTCGAGCAAAGCTCGTTCGTCATTGTTCAGAGGTCTGCGTTCCGGTTGAAGAAACTGAGACATTGTCGATTGACTTAAAATATTCGACATTCAAACAAGATCGTTCATCATTGTTCAGAGGTCTGCGTTCGGTTGCAGAAACTGAGACATTGTCGATTGCCCGGCTCTTTGGAAACCACTTTCTTGAGGACGCAATTATGCCAGATACTAGAGCTCGCCTTCGTTCCAACCGTCTGAAGTCAGAAGTTGAGCGACTACCCTCGTCGTCGGGGTGCGCCGGTAAAAGGCACCACGCTGCGGGCCCCTACTGTTCGTATCGGGACCTCCCGGGTGAGCTATACTGTTCGTTCTGTGGACATTACGCGGTTTACAGCCATGAACCACGCCTATCTCATTCTTACGGTTCTCGCCTATAGCTTCAGCTTGGCTATGTACTTAGGGTTCCTGAATACCGGCAAAAACTTGACTGGGCGGGCGGCGACCCTATTTCTGGGACTGGGCATTGTGGCGCATTATTTTGCGCTGCTGGAGCGCTCGCGCGGTTTGCACACCGTTCCCTATCATGACCTTTACGGCTCGCTTTCACTCTTTGGCTGGCTACTGGCGCTCACCTATCTGGTTTTGGAGTTGATCCACCAGCAGCGGTCTGTCGGCCCGTTCGTTCTATCCATCGTTTTAACCGTGTTTTTGGCCTCGCACCTGGCGCCGCCGGACCGCCTTAGTCCGACCCCCGCGCACGGACCGGTTTTTGCCCTGCACGTTACGCTGAGCATCCTGGCCTACGCCGCCTTCGCCTTATCGTTCGTGCTCAGCCTGATCTATCTTGGCGAAGAGCGCCTGCTGCGCAACCGGCAGATGGGCAACGTGGTGTGGCGCCTGCCGCCGCTCGACCTGCTGGAGCGCATGAGCCGTTCCAGCGTGCTGATCGGACTATTCGCGATCGCCGTCGGAACCGCGCTCGGCTTTATCTGGGTGGATCGTTTGCACGGCCAATTCTGGTATTACGATCCCAAATATGTGATAACCCTGCTCGTGCTGCTGCTCTATGCCGTGTATTTCATCGTGGCGCGTACGGCGGCCTGGCGCGGCGCGCGCGCTTCAAAATTCTGCGTCTTTAATTTTGTAATCGTCATTCTCAGTTTTACGGTAGTGAATTTGTACTTTTCGCAGAGTCACCGCTACTTCTAGAGGCGCCCAAAGCAGCATGGAAATTGTCCTCGTTGGATTGAACCATCGCACCGCGCCTCTTGAGGTGCGCGAACGGGTGTCTTTCACCAACGAACAAGCCCGCCGCGCCGCCGACGAACTGCGTTCCCGCGGACTCCTCGAAGAAACTCTGGTGCTTTCCACCTGCAATCGCAGCGAAGTCTACGGTGTTCCTCCGGAAGCGATGCACGAATCCGCGCCAGGACTTTCCTCGTTCCTCAGCGAATTTCATTCCGTGCAGCACGACCTTCTGAGCGTTTCGCTCTATCACCATTACGATCAGCAGGCGGTGCGCCACCTTTTCCGCGTAGCGGCAGGGATCGATGCCATGGTGCTCGGCGAAGCAGAGATTCTTGGCCAGGTACGCGACGCCTACAAATTCGCGCACGAGCAGCGCGCCACCGGACCAGTGCTCAACCGCCTGTTTCAAGGCGCGCTGGAAGTAGGGAAGCGCGTGCGCTCGGAAACGGAACTCGGCGCGCGGCCGATGTCCGTGGCGTCGGCAGGTCTAAAACTGGCTGAGCGCATTTTTGGCAAGCTGAAGGAACGCAGCGCGCTGGTGTTAGGCGCTGGCGCGATGAGCGAATTGGTCGTTTCGCAACTGCGCGACCGCGGCATCGCGCATCTGGCGGTGATGAATCGCTCGGTGGAGCGCGCCGCCGCGCTGGCGAAAGAGTTTGGCGGCACCATGATTCCTTGGGGCAATTGGGACGATGCGCTGCTGACGCCGGACGTGGTGGTGACTTCTGTCGCTGCGGAAGATCCGGTACTGCTGCGTTCCGATCTTGAACGCGTGATGAGTGCGCGCGGTAATCGCGCGTTGTTCCTGATGGATCTCGGCGTCCCGCGCAATATCGAAGCCGCGGCGAGGGAAATCTACAACGTATATGCCTACAACCTCGACGATCTTTCGGACATCGTGCAGCAAAATCGCAGCGCGCGCGAAAGCGAAATCCCCAAAGCCGAGTTGATCATTGACGAGCATGTCGGAAAGTTTCTCTCCTGGCAGGCCAGCGTCGAGCTGATCGGTTTCGTGGCCGCGCTGCGCCAGCGCGTGCAGCAGGAACGCAGCGATTTCCTTCGCGAGCGGCTGGCAAGCATGCACCATTTGAGCGACGAGGATCGCGAGCATCTCGAGGGCATGGTGGGCGACTTGTTGGAAAAGTTGCTGATTGAACCCGCGCAGCAATTGCGCGGCGAGCGCGAACTGCGGCGCAAAATACAAAACGTCGAAGCATTGCGCGACCTGTTTCTTCCCGGGGACGACAAGTCGTGAGAGCGCTGCGCATCGGCACGCGTGGAAGCATGCTGGCCAAATGGCAGGCGGAGAGCGTGCGGAAGCAGCTTCTTGCGGCCACCGGCATCGACGCCGAAATTGTGATCATCAAGACCGCGGGCGACAAGCTGCAGCTTGCTCCGCTGACAGAGATTGGCGGAAAAGGAATTTTTATCAAGGAGCTGGAAGAAGCGCTGCTCGATGAATCGATCGATCTGGCGGTGCACAGCGTAAAAGACATTCCCACCGATACGCCCACGCGGCTGTGTTTTCCCGCGGTGTGCAAGCGCGCGGATGTTCGCGACTGTTTGGTCTCCGCGAATGGCTTTTCGCTGGCGAATTTGCGGCAAGGCGCGCGCGTGGGAACCGGCAGCCTGCGACGGCAAGCGCAGTTGTTGCACATTCGCCCGGATCTGGATTTTCGCGATTTGCGCGGCAACGTGGATACGCGTTTGCGAAAAGTGGATAGCGGCGAGTACGAAGCGATTTTATTGGCGAAGGCGGGGCTCGATCGCCTTGGGCTGAGTCAGCGCATCGCGGAAACGCTTGCACCGGAAGTTTGCCTACCGGCGGTGGGCCAGGGCGCAATTGCGGTGGAAGCGCGCCTGAAAGACGCCGAGGTTGCGTCCATGCTTGGAGCACTCGATGACGCGGAAACGCGCACCGCGATTATAGCGGAACGCGCTTTGCTCGCCGCGATGCAGGGCGGATGCCAGGTGCCGCTGGGCGCTTGGGCGCGCATGGAGCGCGGCGAATTGCTGATGGAAGCGGTGGTGTGCTCTGTGGATGGCGCGCAGTACATCAAGGAGCGCGCAACAGGAGCCGCCGAAAATGCCGCGCAAATCGGCGAACAGCTGGCGCGGCAATTGCTGGACGCGGGCGCGCTGGAAATTCTGCAAGCCGTGGGACGCCAGCGTGGGTGAATTGTCACCATCGCCGCTGCGACGGAAACGCATCGTGGTGACGCGTGCGGCCGCGCAGAGCGAAAGGCTTTGCGAATTACTTGCCGAGCATGGCGCCCATGTTATTTTATTTCCGTTGATCAGCATTCGCCCCATCGAGGATTTTGCTCTGCTCGATGCAGCGCTCCGGAAGTTGCGGCCAGGCGATTGGATAGCGTTTACGAGCCAGAACGCCGTCGATCCTGTGGTGCGGCGCGCGCGCATGTTGCACCTGGACTATTTTGTTGAGTTTGACGTCCAAGTAGCCGCGGTTGGTCCGGCTACGCAGCAGGCGCTGAAGTACGCTGGGGTTGAGGTAACGTATCCGGCGACGACGCACGATGGCGATTCACTGGCGCGAGAATTGGGCGAACGTGTGCGCGGCCGTACCGTACTACTGCCGCGGAGCGATATCGCGGGCATGGAACTGCCTGCGGCGCTTGACGCGTCCGGCGCAGAAGTTTTGCAAGTAGTTGCGTATCGCACCGAGCAGACCGAAGGCGGATTCGAGCTTGTGGCCATGATCAACGCGCGCGTGTTGGACGCCATTATCTGCTTCAGTCCATCGGCGGTGCATTCGCTGGTTGCGGTGATCGGAAAGACGGGCGTTGACGGTGTGAACGACGGCGTGGCATTTGCCGCTATTGGAGAGACCACGGCGCGCGCGTTTCGCGAAGCGGGAATGCGAAATCCTTTGGTGGCGGCAGATGCGACGCCGGAAGCGGTGGTGGATGTTTTAAAGAAATATTTCGCGAATCGCCCGCGGTTCGCGAAGGGTGAGGCTGCAGGAGAGAAAAAATCATGAGTTTTCCGGTGCAGCGGCCGCGGCGATTGCGTCGGACGGGGGCTTTGCGCGGGTTGGTGCGAGAAACGCGGCTTACGACGGCGGGCTTGATCTATCCGTTGTTCGTTTGTCCGGGAGAAAATGTTCGGTTGGAAGTTAGCTCCATGCCAGGCGTGTATCAGCAATCGGTGGATCGCATTGTTGAGGAATGCCGCGAGGTGGCAGCACTGGGGATTCCTGGAGTTTTGCTGTTTGGTTTGCCTGACGCGAAGGATGCGCGCGGCAGCAGTTCGCTGCTGGCCGAAGGTGTGGTGCAGCGCGCGGTGGAAGCAATTCGCAAGGCGAAGCTGCCGTTGCTGGTGATCACCGACGTTTGTTTGTGCGAGTACACGGATCATGGCCATTGCGGCGTGATTGAAAACGGCGATGTGGCGAACGACGCGACCGTGGAAATTCTTGCCAAGCAGGCGCTTTCGCATGCGCGCGCTGGCGCAGATATCGTTGCGCCTTCCGATATGATGGACGGGCGCGTGACGGCCATTCGCAACATTCTCGACGAACATAAATTTGCCGACGTGAGCATTCTTTCTTACGCCGCGAAATATTGCTCGGGATTCTATGGGCCGTTTCGCGAGGCGGCGCAATCTTCTCCGCAATTCGGCGACCGGCGCAGCTATCAGATGGATCCCAGCAACGCGCGCGAGGCGCTGAAAGAAGTGGCGCTCGATCTTGAGGAAGGCGCCGATATGGTGATGGTCAAGCCGGCGCTGCCGTATCTGGATGTAGTTCGGCGCGTGCGCGAGGCCTGCAATGTGCCGGTGGCGGCGTACAACGTTAGCGGCGAATACGCCATGGTGAAAGCCGCCGCTGGTAATGGCTGGCTGGACGAAAAGCGCGTGGTGCTGGAGATTCTAACGGGGATTCAACGCGCGGGCGCGGACATTATCATCAGCTATCATGCCAAGGATGCGGCGCGATGGCTGGCGTCGTGATAATTTACTAAGACTTTGATGAACGCAGCTCGATGAACATGGACCGACGAATACACGTATGAACGCTCCCACAACGGCGGTGAAAAAGAACCGCTCGCGCTCGCGCGAGATTTTTGCGCGGGCGGAGCAGGTGCTGGTGGGTGGCGTGAACAGTCCGGTGCGGGCGTTTCGCTCCGTGGGTGGCGAGCCGCTGATTATCGATCACGGTAAAGCGCAGCATCTGTACGACGCGGACGGCAACGAATTGCTGGACTACGTGTGCTCGTGGGGAGCGCTGCTGCTGGGTCACGCGCATCCCGCGGTGGCGGCGGCGATCGCGGATCAGGCGCAGCGCGGAACGAGTTTTGGCGTGACCACGGAACTGGAACTGGAACTTGCGACGGTTATAAACCGAGCGATTCCTGCGATGGAAAAAGTTCGTTTTGTTTCAAGCGGGACGGAAGCGACCATGAGCGCCGTGCGGCTGGCGCGCGGGGTTACCGGCCGAGATTACATTTTGAAATTTGAGGGCTGCTACCACGGGCATGCGGATAGTTTTCTGTCGCAAGCGGGTTCCGGGCTGGCGACTTTGGGCATCGCGGAGTGTCCTGGAGTGCCGGAGGCGTTAGCGGCGCTGACGCTGAACGCACCGTTTAACGATTTGCCGACGGTGGAACGGCTATTCGCAGAACACGCGGGGAAAATTGCGGCCGTGATTGTTGAGCCTATAGCGGCAAATATGGGCGTGGTGCTTCCCGCCGAGGGATTTTTAAGCGGGCTGCGGGAAATTACTCGGCGCAATGGCGCGTTGTTGATCATCGATGAAGTGATCACCGGATTCCGGCTGCGCTACGGCGCGGCGCAAAAACTGTTGGGCGTGGAAGCGGACCTCACCACGCTCGGGAAAATCATCGGCGGCGGTGTGCCGGTTGCGGCGTATGGCGGGCGGCGCGAATATATGGATCGCGTGGCGCCGCTTGGCCCGGTGTATCAGGGCGGGACGCTGGCGGGGAATCCGCTGGCGATGCGGGCGGGGCTGGCGACCTTGAAGGAACTCACCAAGCCAGACGTGTACGAAGCGTTGAATCTAAGTGCGGAGCGACTGGTTGCCGGGCTGCGCAAAGCGGTTGCGGAGTCCGGTGTTCCCGCGGTGGTGAATGCGATCGGCTCGCTGGCGACGATTTTCTTTACCGCCGAGCCGGTGACCAATTATGCCGGAGCGAAGAGCTCCGACAAGACGCGATATGCGCGCTACTTTCGCGAGATGCTGGATCGTGATATTTTTCTGGCGCCGTCGCAGTTTGAGGCGGCGTTTGTTTCGGCGGCGCATACTGGCGAGGACATTGATCGCACCATTGCCGCGGCGCGGTCTTCATTGCAGGCCATCGCCGATAGTCCGTAGTGCTTCGTTTTGTAATTCCTAGATCTAAGTGGAGAGCAACCTATGGCTGAGTTTGAATTGCCGGAGCGTCCGGAGCACACCATCGAAGAAGATCCCTTGATACTGCCGGTGTCGGTGACGATTTCGACGCTGGCGGTGCTGGTGGCGCTGGTGACGATGTTCGGGCATCGCGCGGCGAACGAGCAGATCTTGTTGCAGGCGAAGGCTTCGGACCAATGGAACTTCTATCAAGCCAAGAACATTCGCTGGCATGAAATGGAGGCCAACGCGGATTTGCTTGGCGGCTTGGCGCCTGCGGATAAAGAGAAGACCGAAGCGTTGCGCGAGAAGTATGTGAAGTCGGCAGAAAAGTACGAACGCGAGAAAGACGAGATTTCTAACGAGGCGAAGAAACTGGAAGCGGAACGGGACGTCTTTGGGCATCGCGAGGATCGCTTTGACGCCGGCGAGGCGCTGCTGGAAATTGGATTGGTGATTTGTTCCATGACGCTGCTGACTAAGAACAAGATATTTTGGTTTTCGGGCATGGCGATTGCGGGTGTGGGCGTGGCGATTGCTTGCACGGCGTTTTTGCTGCATTAGCGAGTCACGGTATCGGCGGTCTCGGCTGTCCATCCTCGGCTGCCTTAAGCATGGCCCTACTAGAGTACCGGTGACGCCCTAAAGGGCGTCGCTACAAAGGCAAAGGCACGGGTCTGAAGACCCCCGCTACAACTTCGTGCTTACCGCGCTAAAGCGGCGTAGGCCCTTCGTGTCGAGCGCTTAGGGTAAACCGGCGCACTCCTTATGATGCTCCCGCGCCGCCAGGATTGGCGGCGCCATTCGGGCGGGAGGGGGGCGGGATCGCGAAAGGTTGTGAAAACAAAGGGAGTTTAAGTACCTGTGTTTTCACAACCTTTCGCAAGTGTTCATTCTGCAGGGTTTAGGCACGATTTTTGTTTGATAAGTAGTTACTAGGTACGTCGAGCGTCGGAGGCCTGCCGGACACAAAAAAAGCGCCCCGAGCGGGTCGGGGCGCGATTCTACCAGTGCAAAGTGTATCATAGTGGCAATTGGAGTCAAGGGAAAAATGGGGATGCAACGAGATTTTTTCGAGGTTGGCGAGGCTGGCGGCGAAAATGGAACGAAACGCCTGTACCAAAGGGCAGTTGTACTTTGGTGGCAGAAATGGAATCTTGCGCTACTTTCTGAGGGAAGTTCCGATATGCTACGAACTGTTTTGTTTGCTTCCTCGACCGGTTCGGGTCGTCGTCGAGATACGTTTGTCATCGGAGGCTGCAGAAGCGCGGGCGCGCAAGAGTTTAGTGGTTCCCGGCGTTTCTCAGGCAGCTAAACGAATGTCACAGCGCGCCCCGTTCGCACAAAATCTCGTCGACCGACCGGAACAAATTGCAGCGCTACTGGACTGCGTGCGCGAACTGGTAACGATACAAGCCAGCGACGGCACGATCGTGTTCGCGGGCGCGGGATTTTCGAAGATTCTGGGATACGCCCCGGAAGAGCTCACCGGCTTAACAATCGATTGCCTACTGCACGAAAGCGACAAAGCGGGGCACCAGCAACTGCTGCGCGAGAACGATGAAGAACGGCGCGACGTGAAACGCAGACGGTGCCGGCTGCGCGGGCGCGACGGAGGCTGGCGGTGGTTCGAGGCGGATGCCCGGGTGCCATCGAGGGAATCGCTGATCGAAGGAACGGTGGTTACCTACCTGGATGTAACAGACCTGCACCGCATGGAAGCGGAACGGCAGGTGATCTCCGAAGTGGTCCACGGATTAAATCAGACGGCCAATCTTGACGAGTTGCTGAGCAGCATTCACCAGGCGTTGAAGAAAGTTTTGTACGCCGAAAATTGCTTCGTTGCGCTGCATGACGCGTGTTCGGATTCCTTTCAGTTTCCATTTTTTGCGGACGAGTACGACAGCGCGCCCGCGCCGCAGCGGGTGGGGCGGAGCTGCACGGCGTTCGTGTTTCGCACGGGGAAGGCGCGGCTGATACCGCAATCGGAGTTCGACCGGTTGGTGGAGCAAAACGAAGTGGAACTGGTGGGCTCGCCGTCGCCCTCGTGGCTGGGAGTGCCACTGAAGACGCCCACGGCGACGATCGGCGTGCTGGTGGTGCAGCACTATTCGAACGAACACGCATACGACGGACGGGATCTGGAATTCATCGATTCGGTGGGCGGGCACATTGCACTGGCGATTGAGCGGCGGCGCGCGGAAGAAGCGCTGCGGCAGAGCGAATCGGAATTTCGATTGTTGTTTGAACATAATCCGCTGCCGACGTGGGTGTTTGACAGCGAGACGCTGCGTTTTCTACAGGTGAATGACGCGGCGGTGCGGCAGTACGGATACACGGCGGATGAATTTGACGCGATGACGATTTTGGATATCCGGCTGCCGGAAGAGCGCGCGGGGTTCAAGGAGCAGATGCGCACGTGGCTGGATAGCGCGCAGGTGCAAGCGAGCTGGAAACACGTTCGCAAGGATGGGCGCGCGCTGAATGTGGAGATCACGTCGCACCAAGTGGAATATGCCGGGCGGCGGGTGCGGCTGATGGTGGCGCAGGATGTGAGCGAAAGGCAATCGCTGGAAGAGCAGTTGCGGCAAGCGCAGAAGATGGAAGCGGTGGGACGGCTCGCAGGCGGCGTGGCGCACGATTTCAATAATTTGCTGATGGTGATCAAGGGGCACACGGAATTGCTGCTGAACGTGTTGCCGCCATCGGATCAGATTTCACGAAAAATTGAGCACATCGACCGCGCGGCGGATCGCGCGACGGCGTTGACGCGGCAGTTGCTAGCGTTCAGCCGCATGCAGGTGCTGCAACCGCGTGCCATCAACTTGAACACTATCGTGGAGGACATGGGGAATCTTTTGCCGCGGTTGATTGGCGAGGATATTGAGCTGGTGATTCGTCCGGCCACGGCGCTGGGCACGATTCGCGCGGATGGCAGCCAAATGGAACAGGTGATTATGAATCTGGCGGTGAATGCCAGAGACGCGATGCCGGACGGCGGGAAGCTGGTGATTGAGACAGAGAACGCGGACCTGGATCATTCGTACAGCGCGGGGCATCCAGTGGTGAAGCCGGGACGGTACGTGATGCTGGCGGTTTCCGATTCTGGAATTGGAATGGATGCGGCGACGCAGGCACATATATTTGAGCCATTTTTTACCACCAAGGAGCAGGGGAAGGGCACGGGGCTGGGATTGGCTACCGTGTATGGAGTGGTGAAGCAGAGCGGCGGATTTATTTGGGTGTACAGCGAAGTCGGGAAGGGCACGTGTTTCAAAATTTATTTGCCGCGCGTGGATCAGGCGGCGGAGGCGCCGGGCGCGGTGCTGCCGTTTGCAGAAGTGCCGCGCGGGACGGAGACGGTGCTGCTGTCCGAGGACGAGCAGGATGTGCGGGAAGTGGCGCGGGAGTTTTTGGAGTCCGGCGGGTATACGGTGATCGAAGCGCAGAATGGCACGGAAGCGCTGGAGTTGGGCTTGAAGCACAATGGAAAGATCGACTTGTTGATCACGGATATGGTGATGCCGGGAATGCGCGGGCAGGAATTGGCGGCGCGATTGTCGCAACAGCGGAGTGATTTGCGGGTGCTGTATATGTCCGGGTACAGCGAGCATTCTGCGGCGGATGGGGCCTTGTCGGATCGCCGGGTGAGATTGTTGACGAAACCGTTTAGCCGGAGCGTGTTGCTGCGGACGGTTAGGGAATTGTTGAATGATGGGGTGGGGTAGGGAGATTGTGGTGGGTTCGGGGGAAAGTAGATTTGGATTTGTGCCGGGCGTCCCGCGCTGATGATGTGGCTCCTGATGGATTAGTCTTCTGGTGCTTGAGTTGTACCTCTTGCTGATCCGATCACATTTTCGTCGTTGAAGATTTATTTCTTGCTACGACAAATACAAAAAACAAGGCCGGACTAAAAGTCCGGCACCTACAAAAGGCAACTGCCAACCGACGCACGCCCAAAATAATGAAAGGCGTCCGCCTCCCCGACCTGGTCGGGGTGAACGCCAGGCGGCCTCTACAAAGTCAAAAGCACGGGTCTGAAGACCCGCCGCTACAAGTGGGGGTGTTGGAGGTGCCAGGTGGTGTGGTGTTGGAAGTCGCGGGCGGCTTGGATGGCGGAGAAGTCGTCGCCGGCGCGGGCTACGAATTGGAGGCCTACGGGGAGGTGCTTGTCGGTGAAGCCGCAGGGAACGCAGAGGGCGGGGAGGCCGCAGAGGTTGCCGATGGCGCCGAGGGGGTCGGGGTAGTCGGGACCGGATTCGAGGTTCATGTCGATGGGCGAGGCTGGGGTGGGCTGGCCGGCGGCGACGAGGACGTCGAAGTTGTCGAAGAGGGAGTCGGCCTTTTTTTGCAGAAGTTCGCGGATTTTCAGGGCTTGAATGTAATCGGCGGCGGAGATTTGCTCTCCGACGTAGCCGGCGATTTGTCCGAGGGGGTCAACTAGCTCGCCAACTTTTCCTGAGCGGACTAGATCGCGGAAAGAGCCGGCGGCTTCGACAGCTACCACTAAACCACCTACATCTTCCCAGGGACCGATGGGGAGAGCGACGTCGCGAGTTTGCGGCGCGTACTTGCGCAGGATTTTTTCCGCGGCGGAAACCACTTTGGCGACGGCGGGATCGATGCTGGTCCAGGCATTGGTGAGCCAGCCGATGCGGAGCGGGCGCGCTTTGAGTTGCATGGCGGGGGAGTAGGTGAAGGCGGCTTTGTCGATGGGGAGGGTGTTGCGATCGCGAATGTCGTGGCCAGCGATGGCGGCGAAGATGTGGGCGCAGTCTTCGGCGCTGCGAGCCATGGGGCCGATTTTGTCCATACTGGGCGCGAGAGCCATGGCGCCGTAACGGCTGACGCGGCCGTAGGTGGGCCGCAGGCCGCTGATGCCGCAGAAGGAGGATGGGCAGACGATGGAGCCCCAGGTTTCGGTACCGATGGCGAAGGCGGCGAGGCCAGCGGCGACGATGGCGCCCGACCCGGAGGATGAGCCGCAGGTCCAGCACGCGGTGTCCCAGGGATTTTTGGAGGCGCCTTGCAGGGAGGCGTTGGCAAAACGGTAGCCGAGGCCGCCGGCTAGTTCGATCATGGCGGCTTTGCCGATCAGGACGGCGCCGACGTTGCGGAGGTGGTCGATGACGGCGGCGTCGTAGTCAAAAACTTGATTGGCGTAGGGCTTGGCGCCCCAGGTGGTGGGGATGCCGGAGACGGAAAGGAGATCTTTTGCGGCGTAGGGGATGCCGTGGAGCGGGCCGCGATAATGTCCGCGAGCGATTTCTTTTTCGGCGGCGGTGGCTTGCGCGAGGGCGAGATCGGGGGTGAGGGTGGCGTAGGCGTTCAGGGTGGGGCCGAGTTTGGTGCTACGGTCGAGATAGAGCCGGGTGAGTTCGACGGGGGAGAGTTTTTTGGATTGGATGCGCCTGGCTAGTTCGGTGACGGGGAGATTGAAGAGTTCTTCGCTGGGCATCAGGTCCTCAAAAAGGGTTTCTTAGAGTTTTGCCGGTTGTTTCTCGGACGGTGATGCCGGGGATTTTTTTTCGTGTTCGATTAGCGGCTTGAAGTGGAGGGCCGGGTCGTCGGAGTTCTCGGTTTTGTAGGCGCGGAAGCGATCGAGAGAGGATTGCGTGGAGTTGCAGATTTTTTTCAGGGCGGTTTTCTGGTCGTCGGAGAAGCGGGTGGGATAGAGGGTGACAATAGTTTGCAGGCGGAGGGCGGACTCGGATTGGCTGGCTTCGCCGAGGGGCGGGATGGTGGTTGGGGACTGGGACGGCGTCGCGGTTGCAGGTGTTGATGTGGCCGCGGCGAAGGTTGCGGCGGTGGTTAGCAGCGCGTTGGCGGCGAATCTGCGGCGAGTGATTGGGGGATTTTTTTGATCGGGCACGCTCGTTGGCTCCGAGGATGAGTGTGTTTCTTGGAACGAAAGTATCACGAGGCCGGGGATATTCTTCCGAATATTATTGCGGCGTTGTGTTGTTTTTTTTAGGGATACGGTGGGTGTCGCCTCGGGTTTCGATCAAGGTGTTGCAGCAGAAAGGCGACCGCCTCAGAAGGCGGCCGCTACAGAATCCAGCGCAAAAGCGGTGACTACTCGGAGGTTAGGGCGCGGATTTGGGACTCCAGGGATTGATTGTACTGGCGCTCGTTTTGTAGTTCGGTTTGGAGTTTTTTTACTAGCGTGTCCAGGAAGGTGATTTCGGCGCGGAGTTTTTGGGTTTCGGCCGGGGTGGCGGCGGAGCGCCCGTGAGTTTCCTGGGGCGCAGGTGCGTGCGTTGGTTGTGATGGTGCGCTGTTGGCGACCGCGGGGCGTGGGCTGAAGGCGTCGGCTAAGGCGCGGGGCCACGCGGACTCTGTGGCGGTTGTCGGTTGCCCTGATGGAGGTACGGCGGCGATTGGGCGGGGTGCGGGCGCTGTGGGGGCGAAGAGTTGGTTGAGGGCGGCGCTGGGCGCGGGAGTTTTGCCGAGTCCGGACAATTCGGCGCTCTTCGGTTGCAAGAGACCTTTGACGCGCAGAATCAATTCCTGCGGCTGAAACGGTTTACGAATGAGTTCGTCGGCGCGGACGGAGACGGCTTTGTCGGCTACGGTTTTGTTGACCACGCCGGACATGAGGACTACGGGAATTTCGGAGTAGTCCGGATGCTGCTTGATTTCGCTGCAAACGGTGTAGCCGTCCTTGTCGGGCATGATGACGTCGGTGATAACGACGTCGGGACGATTTTGTTCGAACTGGGCCATGGCGGACTGCGCGTCGGCGCAGGTGATGACGTTGATGTTCTCGCGGCGGAAGGCGATCTTGATGACTTCGCGCATGGTGGCGCTGTCGTCGATGAAATAGACGGTCGGGAGACGTTTTTGTGTGGAATCTCCGGGCGGCGGAATCAGCATGGTTTCGCTCATGTGGCTTCCTTATCTGCCAAATCGTTGGTAAGACCTTCGGCCAAGGATTGGGTGCTTTCGTCATACTCGCGCATGGCATCAAGCATCAGGTCGGTGGCGGTGCGAAGTACCGTGCGTTGGGCGGAGGTGGCGCCGTATACAAATTTATATACCCCCGCGCCGCCCTGGACGCAGCTTTTTAAGATGTGGATGACGGCTTCGTCACCAAAGAGCGGGCCGCACTCGGCGTGAGTGATTTCGCCGGCGTCGTAAAAGAGCAGGGCATCGGTTTCGCCGGCATTGATGTGCAGGGCGCCGGTTTGGTGCGCGTGTCCGAGCATCTGCATGACGCCAGGAAGATCGTGGTGCGTGAGGCTGCCGCTGAGACTGGTGTCCGCTTGGGCGAGCATTTGCGTGGGCTGAAAGCCGTCGGCTTTGCTGATGATGATTTGCTTGACGTGCGCGGCGATTACACCGGGGGCGCGCTGGCGGTCGATGTAGTCGTCGCAACCGGCCTGGAAAGCCTGCATCAGGGCGCGCTGGCTGCCGTCGCCGAGAGCGATGAGCGGGAGGGAATTGTTTTTGGCGTCGGCGCGGAGGATGCGGGCGATATCGAGGGCGTCCATTTCGCGCATGTTGGTGGCGCAGAGGATGGCGGAGGGGGCGTCGTATTCGATGGCAGTCAGAGCGAATGCGGCTTGCGTGCTGGTGACGACTTCAAAGCCTTCGCGTTTCAGTGCGTCGCTGAGGCGCTTGGCGAAATAGACGTTGCTGTCAATCAGCAAAATTTTTGCGGGACGGCCGGCGAGGATCACGACATGGCCTCCACGAGGGTATTGGGGCGGGCAAAAGCGGGTAGATCTTCCGGGCGCGCGGTGAGGGCGCTGACGTCCAAAACTTCTATGACGTTGCCATCGTGAGAGATCCAACCAGCGACGTGGGGAGCGTCGGATTCGCTCGGATCGGTAATTTCCGCGTTGATCAATTCGCATTCTCCGGTGATAGGGAGGGCGACCCACTCGTTTTGCCGGCCGTAGCGGCGAACCGCGATTAAATAAAAACGGCGAGCAGAGATCTTTTTGCCGAGAAGCTGTTGGGCGATTTCGCAGACCGGAACGATGCGGCCGCGACGGAGGATCACGCCCTCGACTTGCGGTGTGAGGTGGGGAAATTTGAACATGCGGCTGGGCGCGACCAGCTCGGAGACTTCGGTGGCGGCAATGGCAAAGCGGCGATCGCCGAGGCGCAGCAGCACGACGGATTGCAGTTCGAGTTCGGCGACGGCGGTCATGGCGTTTCACCGGCTGATACTGATGCAGGAGATTTCTCGGCGGCGGCTTGGAGAGCTTGCGAAGCTTCGAGTATGGAAATTTCCTGGTCGGTCAGGAAGCCTTCAGGATTCACGACCGGGACCACGGTTTGGTCCAGGGCGGTGAGGCCGCGGTACCAATAGCGCTCGTCCGCGCAAAAGGCGAGTGGGAGCGATTGCAGATGCGTCATGCTGGTCATTTTTTCGATGCCGTCGATTAATAGCGCGGTGCGAGTCTGGCGCAGGATGAAAACCAAGGTGCCGGGGATGAGCGGCAAGCCGAAATGAATGGTGCCATTAACCACGAATAGCCTTTGTTCGCCGCGCAGCAGGAGGTGGCGCACTTTTTGCAACCCGGAATTTTTGATTTCCGCTGCGGCTCCGGCGAGGCTATCCACGCTGCGGACTTCCTGGACGGATGCCGAGGAAATGGCCAAGAGCTGGCCGCCGACGCGGAACAAAATAATTTGTTCCGATTTAGCGGCGGGCGCTTTCGCTTTGGGGACCAGGCGCATCAGCGTGCTCCCACCGGAGCTATCCGCGAGATGCTGATGACGCGCTTCTCGATGGCTGGATAGATGTCGTCGATGCCCAGAGTTTCGTCGACGATGCCGAGTTTGATAGCTTCCGAGGGCATGCCGAAAATTACGCAGGTTTCTTCGTTTTGCGCGAGGACTAAGCCGCCGGCGCGTTTGATGGCTTGGCAGCCGATGGCGCCGTCATTGCCCATGCCGGTGAGAATTGCGCCGATGGACATGGCGCCGGCGTAGGAGGCGACGCTTTCCATGGTGACGTCGATGTTGGGCAGATAACCGTTGATGCGGCCGGAAGTACCGTCAAGTTGCATACGACCCGTGGGGGTGACGCGCAAATGTTGACCACCGGGACAAACGTAGAAGACGCCGGGGAGCAGCGGCTCGTTGGGCTCGGCTTCTTTGACACGAATGCTGGTGAATTCCGCCAACTGCGCGGTGTACTGCGTGGTGAAGGCCGCGGGCATGTGCTGCACGAGAATAACGGCGGCTGGAAAGTCTGACGTGAAGCCTGGCGCCATGCGCATGACGGTTGCGGGACCGCCGGTGGAAGCCGCGAGGACTACCAAGGGGAAGCGCTGATCGAGGCCGGAGGAGGCCGCGGGCGTCGAGATGGGAGCGCGCTGTGGCGCGGCAATCGTTGTTGGGGCGTTGCGCAGCGTTGAGGCGATGCGCGAGGCGGTGCGCACTACGCGAACTTTCGCGGCCATGCGAACTTTGCGGAGCAATTCTTCGCGAACGCTTTGCATGTCCAGGTCGATGCCGCTGGAAGGCTTGGCGACGAATTCGATGGCGCCGAGCTCGAGAGCGCGTAAAGTGCTGGCTGCGCCTTCACGCGATTCGGAGCTGACCACGACGATGGGGCGCGGGTTGG
The DNA here is from genome assembly GCA_963838265.1 of uncultured Acidobacteriota bacterium. Taxonomy (GTDB): domain Bacteria; phylum Acidobacteriota; class Terriglobia; order Acidiferrales; family UBA7541; genus Acidiferrum. The sequence continues at coordinate 45,270 of CAWIQN010000005.1, read as the reverse complement.
TGGTCATGATTTCCGCGGTGGCTTGCAGGCCGTCGACGTGGGGCATGTTGATGTCCATGGTGATGACGTCGGGCTTGAGGGATTCGGCGAGGGCCACGGCTTCGCGGCCGTCCTTGGCGTGGCCGACGACCTGAAGATGCTCGTCGGCGTTGAAAATGGTTTCGAGGACTTTGCGCATGAATGCGGAGTCGTCGACGACGAGGACGCGGAATTTTTTGGCGGCGGGGGTCGGCATGATTTTTATTTAGGAGACCGGTACAAGCGGTCGCGCGACCTCCGTTCCCATGAGCTTTTCGACGGCGGCGATGAGTTGATCTTCCTGCACGGGCTTGGTCAAGAAGGCTGCGGCGCCTTCTTTTACGGCGCGATTGCGATGTTTTTCGCCGGCGCGCGAGGTAACGACCAGAACGGGGATGCGCCGGGTGGTCGGGCCCTGGCGCAGCTGGGCCATCAATTCGTAGCCGGTCATGCGCGGCATTTCGAGGTCGGTGATGACCAGGTGGCAGCCGTGCTGCGCGACAAGTTCGGCGGCTTCGAGGCCGTCAGCGGCGAGTTTCACGCGATAGCCATTTTTCTCGAGCATGCGTCCGACGAATTTGCGCACGCTGATGGAGTCGTCGGCCACGACGATCAAGCGCTCTTGCTCGACGCGGTCGATGGCTTCGCTTGGAATGGTGCCGCGAGCGACGGCGGCAGAGCCTGGCGCGAAGATGCGGGCGGCGCTGGCGTTGGCTTGCAGGGCGCGACGTTCGGTGGGCTCGGCGGCGACCATGCGGTTCAGATCGATGAGCAAAATCAGGCTGCCATCAGGCGCGATGGTGGTGCCGGGGAAAATTTTAACGCGGCGGAGATATTCTCCGAGGCTCTTGATGACGATTTCGTCTTTGCCAACGACTTCCTCGACTACGAGGCCGATCTTGCGGTCCCCGATATTGGCCACGACCATGTGGAAGTAGCCATTGATGGGTTCGAGCGGGGGCAGTCCCAAGTAGGTGTCCAGACGCACGACCTCGGTGACGACGTCGCGAATTTTCGTGAGTAGCTTGCCACCGACGTCTTCGATTTCGTCGGAGCGCAGGCGGCGAATTTCTTCCACGACTGCAAGCGGTAGGGCGAAGCTGGTGACGCCGCAGCGTACAAAGAGCGCGGGCGAGATGATTAGCGTTAGCGGTACTTTCAGGGTGAATTTCGTGCCGGAGCCGGCGGTGCTCTGGATGTCGATTTCGCCGTTCAGAGCGGTCAGGTTAGCGCGGACTACGTCCAGGCCCACGCCACGGCCGGCCAGTTCGGTTTTTACCGGGGCGGTGGAGAAGCCCGGGTGGAAAAGCATTTCGCGCAGATCGCGTTCGGTGAGGCGATCCGCGGTTTCGGGGGAAACCAGACCGCGTTCGATGGCGCTTTGTTTGACGCGTTCGTAGTCGATGCCGCGACCGTCGTCTTCTACTTCGATGTAGATGTGATTGCCGCGATGATAGGCACGCAAGGCGACGCGGCCAGTGCGAGGTTTGCCCGCCGCAACGCGATCTTCGGCGCGTTCGATGCCGTGAGCGACGGAATTGCGGACCAAGTGGACCAAGGGATCGGAAATTTGCTGAATGATGTTGTTGTCGAGTTCGGTCTCGCTGCCGGTGGGGTCGAGTTCGACGGCTTTGTTGGCGGATTTTGCCGCATCGCGCACGGCGCGGGACAATCGCGAATAGAGCGTGCCGATGGGCACCATGCGCGCGGCGGTGAATTCGTCTTGCAAGTGGTGGGCTAATTTCGTGAATTCATCGATGTCGCCTTCGACGCGTCCGATGAAGCCCTGCAATTGCGAAAGGACTTCGTTCACGTCGGCGGAAATTTCCGCCATGGAGCGCGACAGGATGCTGAAGTCGTCGTAGCGATCCATTTCGAGTTCGCTGAACTCGGAGAAGAAGGAGGTTTCGCCGGCGGCCACACTGGTCAACATTTCCGGAGTATGAGAGTTTTTCCACGCGGTGTTGGTGCGGGACGTGTTGATGCGCGTGAACTCGTATTTGTCCTGGAATTCCGCAACTTTGCCTTGCAGGCGTTCGCGGGAGAAGCTGAGAGTTTCGACCAGCTTTTCCAGTTCGTCGACGCGGCCGACCATGCGGGTGCGGTTGATGACCAACTCGCCCACGGTGTTCATCATGCGGTCGAGACGTTCGAGCGCAATGCGGACCGATTTTGCCGTGGTGCCATTGGCGGGCTGGGGCTTGCCGGATTTCTTTGTCGCCGGAGTTGCGGATTGCTGCGCGCCAGGCTCTGGGTGCGCGGCGACTTCGATAGCGCCTTCGGGATCGTTAATCGCTTCAAACTCGTCACTATCGGCGGGTGCGAATTCCGCGATGCGACCGAGCAGGGAATCGACGATGGTGCGCATTTCGGCGTCGTCGATAAACTCGCGGTGCAGAGTCTTCTTGAGGATATCCACGGACTCGAGGCAGACGTCCACGACAGAAGGTGAAGGCTCGAGTTCGCCGTCGCGCAAACGGCCGATCAAATCTTCCACGCGATGGGCAATGGCGCCCAGACGCTTTAGTCCAACTTGCGCCGCCGATCCTTTAACCGTGTGGATGGCGCGGAAGAGTTTGTTTATTTCTTCCGGATTGTTGCTGCCCTCAAGGGAAATCAGGCAGTCGCTGACGATTTGAAGATGCTCCTCGGCTTCCGGCTGGAAGAATTCGAGAATTTCATCGGGGACCTCATCATCGGCCGGCAGGGAATCAAAATAGGAGCCGGTGGCGGCGGCATCCGGGAGTTCCGGGATAGTTTCGGAAGCGAATGCAAGGTCGGAATTCGCAGCTGGAGCTTGCAAGTTGAAGTGCGATTCGCTTGGAAAAGCGAAGCGATAGCGATCCTTGAAGGCGGCTATGTCGTCGACGACTTCGTTGCCGGTATCGCTGATTTCGAGCAGGTCGGTTTCGAGCAAGGAAATGCCGTCGGACAGGAATTCGGTGAGCGGGCCGTGCAAATCGCTGCCGAGAGAAACGCTCAATGCGTATTGAAAAACGTGCGCCAGCTTCGCGGCGACTTCCGAAAAACGCGGATAGCCGTAGCTGGCGGACGTGCCGCTCAGGGTGTGCGCGGAAATATAGAGGCGTTCGACGTCTTCGCGGCGCGGTTCGAAATCCTGCAGCACGCCGACGTATTCGCGCAGACACTGCAGATGCTCCGCGGCTTCCTGCAGGAACAGCTCGACGGCCTCGCGGTCCGGAGTACTCACGCGCGTCCCTCCGCCACAAGCGCGCTCTTCAGCGCCTCTTCCGCGGTCGGCTTGCGGTACAAGATGCAGTCATTCAGGACGATGGCCTGAAATTTCACCGGCATTTTAGAGATGGATTCGGAATGGCCGAGGAAGAGGTAGCCGCCTGGTTCGAGAGTTTCGTAAAAGCGCTGCACCAGAGCACGGCGGCGTTCTTCGGAGAAATAGATCAGGACATTCATGCAGAAAATAGCGTCCATGCGGCCGACGTACACGGCGGAGGCCAGATTCATCTGCGTATAAGTAACCATCTTGCGCAGGCGCGGTTTCACCTGTTGGCCACCTGGAGCAGGAGTGAAATGCGTGGCGAGTTGTTTTTCCGTTAAGGTGTCCACGCTGCGGCCGGTATACAAACCGCGCTCGGCGTGTTTCAGCGCTTGCCTTCCGACATCGGTGGCCAAAATCTCCGCGTTCCACGATTCGGCAAAAGAGCCTGAGTCGCTGATGGTCATAGCGATCGAATAGGGTTCCTCGCCGGTAGAACAGCCGGCGCTCCAGATACGCAGAGTGCGGGGGCTGGTCCAGAATTTCTTGACGTGCAGCTCCGGCAAGACGCGCTTTTCGAAGGCTTCGTAAACGCTGGGATAGCGGAAGAAACTGGTTTCCTGCGTCAGGAGCCGTTCGAGCAGAGACTCGTATTCGACATTGCTCTTGCGCGCGGCGCGCAACAGATCGGTGCCGCGATCGAAGTTTTTTTCGCGCAGGTGTTCCTCGACACGTGTAGACAGAAATCTTTCGCGTGAAGCGTCAAAGCAAATACCTGTGCGTTCTTCGATGAGCATGCGAATCTCGCTCAACTCGTGCTCGCTCAGACCGTGCAGCAATCCCTGGGTTCGGTTCATTTGTGCTCACGCCTGCCATCCGTTTGCACCGGATGCGGAAGTGACTCTTTACCGGGCTGCGCCGGCGGGCACGAGACGTTCGGACTCGTCGTTAGCCTGAGCGGCGGCTTTGGCGGCGCGGAATTGCGCCAGGGCTTCGTTCAACTGGTCAGAGAGTTTCACGAGCTGGCTGACGGTGGCCACCGTACCGCGCGTTCCCTGAGAGGTTTGGCGCGTGATGCTGGAAATGATCTGCATCGCGTGGGCGACGCCTTCCGTTCCGCGTACCTGCTGCTTAGAGGCCAGCGAAATTTCCTGGACGAGTTCGGCGGATTGCCGCACGACGTTGGAGATAGCGTCCAGCGCGCGCCCGGCCTGATCGGCGAGGGTGGCGCCGCTTTCCACTTCCTTGGTGCCTTCTTCCATGACGACGACGGCTTCGTTTGTCTCGGCTTGAATGGCTTTGATGAGCGCGGCGATGTCTTTCGTGGCGCTGCGGCTGTGCTCCGCGAGTTTGCGAACTTCGTCGGCAACCACCGCGAAACCGCGGCCCGCTTCACCGGCGCGCGCCGCTTCAATGGCGGCGTTCAAGGCGAGAAGATTGGTCTGTTCGGTGATGTCGTTAATCACGTTGATGATTTCCGAAATTTCCAGCGAACGATCGCCGAGGGATTTGATTTTCTTTGCGGTGGCCTGCACGGAAGCGCGAATTCGTTGCATGCCGTCCAGCGTGTCGCGCACGGCGCGATTGCCCTGTTCGGCGGCGTCGAGGGCGCGGCGTGCGGCTTCGGCGCTGGCTTCGGCGTTGTTGGAAACCTGCTTCATCGATACCGTAAGTTCTTCGACGGCGCTCGAGGTGTTGGTGATTTCCTGATCCTGTTGCGTCGCGCCGGCCTGCATTTCGTCGGCGGCGACGAGAATGTTGTTGGAGCAGGCGGTAACTTCCATGGCGGCCTTGCGGACGCGCTCGAGAACTTTCATAAAGTTGTCGAGCATGTAGTTGATGGAGTCGGTGACGTTGCCCAGAGCGTCGTTGGTGACCTTGCCGCGCATGGTCAGATCGCCGCGCGCGACCTGGTTGATGACGTTGAGCAGTTCGGTGATGCTGCGCTGCAGAGAGTCGCTAGCTTCCTGATTGTTGTTGGCTTTCGAAACGCGAGCCACAGCGCGATTGAGGTTTTCGGCGATGTAGCCGAACTCATCCGTGCTGCGGACTTCGGCGCGCGCGCGAGGATCGCCCGCGGCCAAGCGTTCGGAAAATTCCGCCAGTTCCTGTGCCGGCGAGGCGAATTTGGTGTTGAGCAGCCAGAAGAGAACCGCCGTAATCCCCAACGCCAGCAGCGCAGCAAAGATCGTCGTAGTGCTGCCAGGGCTGCCTTCAAAGATACCGACTCCGCCGGATTGCCGCCCGGCGTTGTAAGCCAGCCAGACGACGAAGAATGTTCCTGCGCCAGTGGCTAGCACCAGCGTCAAAATTGTGGAACTCAAGCGCGATTTCATGCCTTCCTCCAAAACTCACTTACGAACGCGCGAAAGACGGCGCGTCCGCGAAAAATCGAGACGTCAGATACTCGGGCCCGGAAAAGCTTCCAACAACAGGCGCAAATCGATAAGCAGCGCCAGGCGGTCGTCGTGCCGTAGCATGCCAACGCAATGCGGAACATTTTCCGGAGCTTGCTCCAGCAAATCTTCCGCGTTTACGGTGTACGTGCCGATGACTTCATCAGCGGCGATGCCTAGCCGAATTTCTTCTTGCGATGCGGCGTTGTGCACTATGGCGACCACCACGTGTTTCGGCAAAAGTCCCGGGCGGCGGCCTTCCGTCATGGCGATATCGATCAGCGGAACGATGGCGCCGCGCAGATTGAAAATTCCCACAAGATAGGCGGGACCCAGCGGCAGAGTGGTTAGGAGGGGCCATTCCACCACTTCTTCGACGTCGAGCACCGGCAGACAGAAACGTTCGCGGCCACTGCGGAAAACGCAGAACTGCGATTCGGGCCGCGGTTCCGCGAGTGCGCCCAAAGCTTCAAGCATCTCCTGGGCGTCAGCCTCTGGAGACAACGGCGTGAGATGGAACTCTTCGTTCATCGGGATACGTTCTCTCCGGTCGTTTGCGTGACGCGCGTGCTCATACGAATCTCTTCACCGCGCTGAGCAATTCCTCGCGGGTAAAAGGCTTGGTGACGTAGCCGTCGGCACCCTGTTGCTGCCCCCAATAGCGGTCGCTGGCGGTATCTTTCGACGTGACGAGAATCACGGGTATGGAGCTGAACTCGCTGCTGTTCTTCAGCTCGCGGCACACCTGAAAACCATTGCGTTCGGGCATCACCACATCCAGCAAAATTAGCGTGGGCCGTTCGAAGGTGATGGTCTCTTCGACGCGACGCGGATCGTTGAGATCGATAGGAGTGTAGCCCTCGCGCTCCAGCAGGCCGTGGATCAGCTTCACCTGGGCCGGAGAATCGTCGACGATGAGAACTTTTTTTACCACAGACTGGCTCCCGCGATAGTTATCCGTGGAGCGAAGGTGCACGCCAACAGCCAGTGTGAACAGAAGTTGGCGAGGACTTGCTGTTCTCGCTAAGCGATTGATTGTGGGGGGGTTATGTATTATGCGGCAAAGACTAGCGGCGCGATCCGCCGGGTAATACGGCTCCTTGATTCTCAGCTTGAGATGTCGTCTCAGCTTCCTTCATCTCGCTGGAGAGGGATGAGAATCGTTGCATGATTTCGTTGATGCGCAGCGCCATATTGTGGATGGTCTTGATCTGCGCCAGAGACTGCGTGGAGAGCTGGCCGGGCTCGAGCAGGAGCAACTCGGCGTTGCCCAACATGGAGGTGAGGGCATTGTTGACGCTGTGCTTCATGTCCAGCATGTAGCGGCCGAGGGTGGCGTGGTGCTCATTGCGCAAGGCTTCGCGCTGTGCTTCGCGGGCGGTGCGCACGGCTTCGGTTCGGCGCAGGGATTCACCAGCGACCAGCAAAAGTGTTTGCGCCCAGTCTTCGCGCAGCGGGACGTGCACGAGCCGCGGATACTTTCCGCGCAGCTGACCTAACTCGCGAGAGTCCGCAGGCGCGCAGAGAATTACGGCGGCGGTGGGTTCAAAGGCGCGGAGGATGTCTGATAGTCTGCCGTCGCGCATGGGGCCCACGACCACCAGGTCATAGGTCGCGCCGCTTTGTCCGGCCCACACGTCGCTATTGAGGACGGTGACGCGAGGCGCTTGGCGTTCGGCCTGCCAGCAAGCCGTGAGTAGACGCGCAAATTCGGCCTCATCGGTAAGAATCAATACATTGGCATTTCGCAAGAGAGAAGTGCTCCCCACCGTGATCGAACAAATCTGCCAGCAACTGAATCTCGGAAAACGCGAGTGCGGCTAAAGTTTTTCGGCTTCGTCCAACGCGGACAGCAGCCGCTTGGTGCTGATTCCCAGATTCACGGCCGCTTCGGTGTCTTTTGCCTGCTTGGCGACGTCCACGCGTTCCTGCAAGCGCGTGACTTCGATGCGTGCCACCGGAAGTGCGCGGTCCAGCCCGCTGGCGTTTCCCGTTGCTTTGGCGGATTCGAGCGCCGTGGTCACCAGGGTGCGAGCGACCACCGCGCGGCGGAGGTCCTCGGCGGCGGGGCCATCTTCCGTAACGAATGCCGCCACTTCCCAGGAGGACATGAGGATTCGCGCGTCGCCGACTTTCACGGTGGTCATCGAGCGGCCGCGTGAAGGAGGCGTGGCAATCAACTGTTCCCAGATTTTTTCGAGGCAGGACTCGAAATCCAACGCTGGCTCGATTTCATTTTTCACTGACGAGGGATCTGCCGCTCTTTCGGTCGGAAAATCGACGGATTTCTCAAACGGGCGAAGTACTGGAATGGCGGGCGTGTCAGACTTCTTCGGCAGAGCGATCGCAGAGGTCCTCAGGCTGGCCTTCTCCATGGCCTGCTCGACGTCACTCCGCAAGCCCAAAAGTTTTTCGAATGCCTGCGTGACGGTGCTCTCGGTGTATTCCTTCTGAAATGGCTGTTTCCATTCGTCAGCCGCCTGCTTCATTTTGGCTAGCGATTCGACCGTTGCGCTTCCGGTGTGCCGGCAGTTGATTGTGGCGACGCCTGCAGCCTCCAGTTGGTTCAAGCCACCACGAATGGCGATCAAGTCCGCGTGCATCAATTCGATGAGCGTACGACGCAGCAAGAAGTTGAATCGCGTGAACGAGAGCAACGCCGCCGGCTCATAAAAGCTGCTGCCTGCTGATTCCTTGACCTTGCGGCCTTGCGCGATGAATTCCGAGGTGGAGATGGAACGCAGGGTGCGGAACTCTCGCAAGGACACGATCATTTTTTCGAGAGGCTCGCACCAGGCAACGGGCGTCAGGGGAGCTTCTCCGAGCACCGGTTTCATGACGGCTGCCACGTCCGCGGGCTCGATTTGTTTATGGTAGATCTTGGCGGGCGCGCAGAGGGCGAAATACTGCACCATCAGGAAGTCGATTTTGTCGCGGTCGACATTATTTTTTGTTGGCTTGCGCAAATGCCGGGTGATTAGTGCGCGCAAACCAGTTTCGCTGGCGTTCAGCGTGGTCATTTGCAGCAGGTGCCGCAATTCGTGGACGAGCACGCGCTGATCCATGGAATCCAGCCATATTTGCACTTGGCTGAATAATTCCGCGTCGGCTTGTTCCGGAAGAGTTCGCTTGGCGGGCGGGAAGGGGACTTCGACAGCCAACTGCTTCGCCATCGCGAGGTAAATCGGGAAGACCGAACGCGCTTCCTCCCACTGCGCCTGGCGTGATCCCTCGCTGCGCGTGGGGGCCGGAAGATTCAGTGTAGTCATTTTGCTCACGTCTGTGTCACCCAATGGCACGGTCCGTGTAGAAATCGTATGGCCACGGCCTTGCGCCCCTCGTGATACTGTATGGCGACGACGCTGCCCTCCGTCACCTCAGCATTTTGTGCATTTTCCACTTTCACGCGATCCGCAAACTCCAGCGGCAGCGTCGATAAAAAAATCATGTGCTCCGGGCCGCCAAATTCGAGCACCGTGGCCTCGCGTAACCGCGCTTTGCCGGGACGCAGGGCGGTGACCTGGACCGGCACGCGAACGGCTATCACGTGAGGAAAAAAACGCGATAGTTGCTCGGCGCAATTTTGCATTACTTCGGTAACCGGCCACGCGTTGGACTGTTGCACGTTTACCTCTTCTTTCCCCTGCGATCTATCAAGCGCGCAACTTGACGACGACCCGTCCATGGTTCGCAACGCATGAAAGCCGTTCGCACACACGAAGTGGCGCAACGGGCGAAGCGTCCCGGAGGGAGAGTTGCACGCTAGGCTCCAAAGCGAAACGTTCCAGGAAGGTCTAGAAAGTGAAGAAAGGGTGAGGCTTAGCTTTTTCCTTCCGGTGAGACGCGAAGGATTTGTCTCACGCTGAAACGGTCTCGTCTCAGTGCGTCGCGGGTACCAGACGAGAAACGGTCGCTGGATGACGATTTTTGGCGGCGAGTGCGCGCTAGAGGTGAGACGGACAACGTCCGGCGTCGAGTTATTGTTGGATGGGACTGGAATCCGATTCTTGCAGGTCAGGCGCAGCTTTCACCGGTATGTTGTAGCGCTTCAGCTTGCGGTAGAGCGTGGCGCGGCTGATTCCCAGCATCTTGCCGGTCAGGGCTTTGTCGCCATTGGCTTGTTCGAAGACGCGCAGGATGGTCATGCGCTCCATCTCGGCCAGGGCTGTGGTGGAAAGAGAGGCCGCGTCCTGCAACGGGGTCGTCCCGGCAGTTTCTGGTTGCTCAGTGCGAATGGCAGGGGGAAGGTCAGCCACGTCGATAAGCTTGCCGTCGCCCAAGGCTACGGCACGGGCTACGCAATTCTCCAGTTCGCGCACGTTGCCGGGCCAGTCGTACTGCAGCAGGCTCTTCATCGCTGCCGCGCTCACCTGCGTTTGCGCGCCGTGGGCGTAGCGGCCAAGAAAGTGGTGGGTAAGCATCGGAATATCCGAGCGGCGCTCGCGTAGCGAAGGCAACTGTACGGTGACCACATTCAAGCGAAAATAAAGATCCTTGCGGAAGGTGCCGGCGCGGTAGGCTTCTTCCAGATCGCGATTCGTGGCCGCGATTACACGCACATCGACGTTTACCTTCTCGTTGCTGCCCACGGGTCGGACTTCTTTCTCCTGCAGCACGCGTAGCAATTTGGCCTGCATTTCCAGCGGCAATTCACCGATTTCGTCGAGGAAAATGGTTCCGCCGTTAGCCGCCTGAAATAGTCCCGCTTTGGACTTGATGGCCCCGGTAAAGGCCCCTTTCTCGTAGCCGAACAGCTCGCTTTCCATCAAGGTGGGCACCAGCGAGCCGCAATCCACGGCCAGAAATGGCGTCTGCGCCAGCGCGCCGCGGAAATGAATCGCACGAGCGACAAGCTCCTTACCGGTGCCGCTTTCGCCGCAGATCAGCACTGGCGTGCGCGTATCCTTCAAGCGTCCAATCATGCGCAAGACGTCTTGAATATTCGCGGAGGTTCCAATGATGCCGTCGAGATTCTCTTCGGTGCTGACGCGCTCGCGCAGGAATTCATTCTCCGTGACGAGGCGAACTTTCTCCGCCATGCGCTGCAGCAATAGGCGCATCTTTTCAACACGGAAGGGCTTTTCGATGTAATCGTAGGCACCCAACTTCATGGCGTCCACGGCGGATTCGATGGAGCCGTGCCCGGTCATGATGGCGACTTCGGTATGCGGCAAGAGTGCCTTGGTCTGCTGCAACAGTTCGACGCCAGACTTAGTGGGTAGCTTTAAGTCGGTCAACAACAAGTCCGGAGTTTCGGTGTCCAGACGGGAAAGCGCGACCTCGGCGCTTTCCGCCTCGGCGCACACAAATCCCAGCGTTGTGCCGATGGTCATGCACAAACGCCGTATGCTCTGTTCGTCGTCCACCACTAACAAGCGCGTTTTTATCTCGTGACTCATGGTTTCCCGAAGGTTCTCTCCACAACAGATAGCAGGTGCTGCACACGAAATGGTTTTTCGATACAGGGAGTACCACTGCGCTCGAGCAGCGATTGCGTCTCGCTGTTTGCCGTATCTCCGCTGATCAAGATGATGCGCGCCGCCAAATCTGGGCGATTCGTCTGAATCCAGGAGTGGACTTCCGCGCCGTTCACTGTGCCCGGCATGCGGATATCGGAGATCACTCCACCGTATTGGCCACTCCGTAACAATTCCAGTCCATCCTTCCCTGACGCGGCCTGTTCCACCTTGTAGCCCTTGCGTTCGAGCGCGGCACGCAAAAAAGCAATCACCGAGGGTTCATCTTCGATGATAAGTATTGGCGCGAGCGCCGGCGCGGTGACCGGAGTACTCATCGTCCGGCTTCTTTAGCCACGGCTGCGGTTGCAGCTTCCGTGGCCGCCGGAACGCGCACCAGGAACGTACTGCCAGACGCCGCCTCGTTGTTCCAACACTGTATTTCGCCGCCATGTGCGCGGACGATTCCGTAACAGATGCTAAGTCCAAGCCCGGTGCCCTTACCCACCTGCTTGGTGGTGTAAAACGGGTCAAAAATTCTTTGCGAATCCGTAATGCCGGTGCCGTTGTCGCTGATAGCTACTTCCAGGGATTCTCCGTTGCGCTTGGTGGAGATGGCGATGTGGCCGCGCTGCCCGGATTCCTGCACCGCGTCATAGGCATTGTTGAGAATGTTCAGAAAAACTTGCTGAAGTTGTTGTGCGTCCCCCAGCGCCGGCGCCAGGCCATCTTCGAAATTCTCCGTGACTTCCACGCCATGGCTGGCGAAATCGTAGCTGCGCAGTTTGATGGTTTGCCGCAACACGGTATTCAGCTGCACCAGTTCACGCTGCACCGGACGCTGGCGCGCAAAGCTGAGCAAATCCTGCACAATATCTTTGGTGCGCTGCGTTTCCTGCAGGATCACCTGCAGATCTTCCCGCGCAGATTCCGGAACCGCGGGATTTTCCAGCAGCAGGTCTGTAAACCCCAAAATCGCCGCCAGCGGATTGTTAACTTCGTGCGCCACGCCCGACACCAAACGGCCGATGGTGGCCATTTTTTCGCTGTGCGCCAGCTTGGCATGCAGCAGCGCCGCATCCGTGATGTCGGTCATCACCACGACAACGCTATTCACGGTATTTTGTTCGTCGCGCATGGGGCTGAGGCTGATGGAAAAGTGTCCCATGGAGCCATCGCTGCGCCGCACCGGCAGTTCGATGTTTTCTACCTGATGTCCGTGCGCCGTGGTTTCCAGAGCAGCTTCAAATTCTTCGCGATGCGTGGTATCGACCCAGTCCATCAAACGGTGGCCAATCAATTCCTCTTCCTGATAGCCCGCCTCGTAACATCGCCGATTGGCGTAACTGATGAGCCCCGCGGTATCCAGCACCAGAATCATGCTCTGCGTGGTATTCAGGATTTTCTGATTGAAATCGCGCTCGCGCTGCAGTTGCGATTGATAAGTCTTCTGCTCCGTCACATCCAGCATCAACCCGCGAATCTGCACAATGCGCCCACGCGCATCGCGCACGCCGGAGATGTTCTGCAAGGTGTGCAACAGCGTGCCGTCCCTGCGCCGCAAAGTTTCTTCGTAATTTCGCAACACACCGCGTTTTGTAAGGGCACGGAGGAATCGCTCCCGTGATTCCGGCGCAGGATAGAGATGGGTGCTGACATCGGCACGCAACAACTCCTCGCGCGAGCCATAGCCCAGCATGCGGACCATGGCGTCGTTCACGTCCAGAAAACGGCCTTCCGGAGTGGCAAAGAAAAGTCCTTCTTGAATACTGTCAAACAGCTCGCGATAGCGCCGTTCCGCTTCTCTGCGGTCGGTAATATCTTTCAAGACGTGAATGGTGCGCGAATCATCGTCAGCGACGCCGGGGGTGCGCGAAGTGGACACCAGAAAAATCTTTTCCGCCGCCGCCGCTACGTATTCTTCGCGCGCCTGCTGAGTGTCGCGGCAAAATGGGCAGGGTAGAGCGCTGCCGGTTTCCGCGATTTGCCGCAAGCTGATCATGGCCTCGCCAACCAGCGCTACGGGTGGCACGCCGAGATGGGAGGCCAGCGAGCGATTGGTGCGGACAATGTTCCAAGAGCGGTCATGTACGACGATGTAGTCGCTGATCGCGTCGATATCCTCGACCCACTGACGCTTGGAACGTTCCAACTGCGAAAAACGCCGGAAATTCTCGAGTGATAACGCGGCGTGGCTGGCCAGCGCCTCGAGCAGGCGCTTTTCTTCAGGCGTGACACTTTTCTTAGGACTGGCCAGGCACAGCGTGCCCAACCTTTCGCCATCACTGGCGCTGATGGGTACGAATAGGAGCGCTGCAGGCGGCTCACTGGTTAGTGGCAAAAAACTCGCGGCCTGCTCGCGATGCAGTGCGCGAACCTCCACGCTGCTGCGATGCTCACGCGCGCAAGCAAAAAGCCACTCGTCTTGCCCCGAAGTTTCTCGTCTAACGTTTGCGCTGCCCGCATATAGCTCGGTATCGCGTCCGCGAAACACCGCTACCCCGCCCCACAGCGCCTGCAGCATGTGCGCGGAACGTTCCGCGAAGCGATTCAGGAAATCCGGCAGATGGCGGGATTGCGCGGCGTCAACAGCCAGCGCCATGAGTTCTTCGGCGTGTTGATTCGCTGGCATTTTCGCAGCGACTTTGACGCGCAGACGCGCCGGCCGGGCCGGCGTCTTGGACTTGACGCTTCGCATAGAGAGGGATCGGAGCCTGCGCCAATTGCGGCGCCGGACCACCACGCATCTCTAAACTAACGCCCCGTCTCAATGTGAGTCAATTGGCTTGCCGCGGTGAGTTGCCTGATCGACTACGGTCGCTGCGTGTCTCAGAGAATCACGTCTCAGGCTGAGAACCACGCCGCTTCGCATTACCTACTGAGACGTCTCGCCGCGCGGGAATTATTCAGCCGACTCCATGGTTTGCGAGCTAACTCTTAGTTTCTCTTTTAGTTATGAGCGAGCAACAAGATTCTCACGAGATTTATTCGCCGACACGCGTGGTGGCAGTCGACGTGCCTTTCCCTCGGCGGGGTACTCTGAGCTTCGCAATAGGGGTGTTGACGATGAGGATTGGCAGAGGGACGCAGTTGGCATTAGTGGTATTCACCGCGGCGAATTTGCTCGCTGGAACTGCTGCGCTGTCGCAGACAGCTACGACAAGCGATGCCGGCCGCAAGGTTAAAACGAAGGTATCACCTGTCTATCCGGAACTTGCGCGACGTATGAGCGTGGTCGGCAAGGTCAAACTCGAGGTGGTCATCACGCCGGACGGCCGCGTCAAGAGCACCCGGGTGATCGGTGGCCATCCGATTCTTGTGCAAGCTTGTCAGGACGCCGTCAAGGATTGGAAATTCATGCCGGCTCCTGAAGAGACCACGCAGGTAGTGGAATTCGACTTTCACGAACAGCAATAGCAACAACGATTGACCTTCGGCAGCAACTTGGTGGGGCGTTCAGTCAGCGAGAGGGGTTCTGGGGAGTGCCTCGGCACACTCGGGACAAAGTTAGTGGAGGTTTTTTGCGATGACGATTCGTAATCGACTCTATCTGGGATTTGGCTCGAGTTTGTTTTTCCTCGTGCTGCTATTGATGGCCAGTATCTTCACGGGAATCAAAGAAAGGTCCGCGCGCAAGGATGCTTCCATGGCCCTGGACGGCGTGCGCACCATCGAATCCGTGCGCAATCAAATCATGTTGAACCGCCTGGATCTAAACGATTTCCTGCTGAGCGGAGACCCCCGAGACGAAGACAAAGTGAACAAAGGCCTTCAGGCCATGTCGGATTTGATCAAGCGTGGTCAGTCGCAGGCGGCAACGGAATCGCTGCGTGGAGGCCTGTTACAGGTGGAATCCACGGAAACCAGCTGGGGCGACAATTTTGCCAAGCCGCTACTGGCCAAGCGCCACCAGGTGGATTCCGGTGACGCCACCGTTTCGGATCTGCAAATTTTCTATTTACAAAAAGATCCGAGTTCCTGGCTCGCAAAGTCCTCTGTGGTACTCGACCAACGCGCTGCGGAGATCAGCAGGTCCTCCGACGAATCCGATAAATCTGCTTCGTTGGCTAGAGATATCAGCACGTGGGTCACATTAGGCGGCACCATTATCGCTATTTTGGTGGGAGTCGCATTAGCGGTCTTTACCGCGCGGAACATCACCGAGCCGCTGCAGCATCTCATCACTGTGGCACGGGAAATTGGTGATTCCGGCGATCTGGATCAAAACATCGATATTCACCGCAACGATGAGATTGGCGCGCTGGCGACCACGTTTAACAACATGGTCGCGTATTTGAAGGAAATGGCCAGTGTGTCTATGGCCGTCGCGGAAGGCGACCTAAGCGTTGAAGTTGTGCCGCGTTCGAAGCGCGACACGCTTGGCAACGCCTTCGTGCGCATGTCTCACGGTTTGCAAAGCCTGGTGCGTACCACGCGCGATTCCGCCGGGCAGGTTTCCGCCGGATCGAATCAAGTTGCCGGCGCTGCCGACGAATCGGCAAAAGTAAGCGTGCAGGCCTCCTCCGCGATTGAAGAAGTTACCAGCACGATGCACGAAATGAGCATTAACGTGCAGAACGTGGTGAAGAACACCCAGGTGCAGGCCTCCAGCGTGGCGGAAACGTCCGCGTCGATCGATCAGATGGTCACCTCCATCCAGCGCGTGGCGGATACCGCCAAGGTCTTGCTGGATATCGCGAATCGCTCTCGCGAAGAAGTCAGCACCGGCATTCAAACCATGGAGAAAGCCACAGATGGTTTGAATCGCACCAACCGCGCCATTCAATCGTCCGCCGAAATCATCAACGTGCTTGGCCATCGCGCCGACGACATCGGCAAGATCATCGAAGTCATCGATGACCTCGCGGAGCAAACCAACCTGCTGGCGCTGAACGCCGCCATCGAAGCAGCGCGTGCTGGTGAACATGGCTTGGGTTTCGCGGTGGTCGCCGACGAAGTCCGCAAGCTCGCAGAAAAATCCACGCAATCCACCAAGGAAATTGCCGACCTGATTCAAAGCATCCAGCGTGAAGCGCGTCAGGCCGTGGAAAATATGGAACGCAGTACGCGCATCGTGGAAGAGGGCCTCACTCTTGGCAACGACCTCGGCACGGCGCTGCACAAAATTTCCAACGTGGTTACGGAAGTTTACAAGTTCTCGCAGGAAATCGGTGCGGCCACCAGCGAGCAATCCGTGGGTTCGTCGCAGATTGCTAAGGCCACCAGCCGGCTAACCGAGATAACCCAGGAGATCAACTCCGCGGTGGAAGAACAAGCCTCTGGCGCGCAAGCCGTGGTTCGCGCCATGGACAAGATGCGCGAACTCGTGCAGCAGTCCGCTTCCAGTTCTACCGAGCTTTCCGCCGCTGCTGAGCAGATGCTCAAGCTTTCACGCAATTTGCTGGACAGCATGGACCGCTTCATTCTCGATCGCGCCGCCCCGTCTCGGGCCAGGTTCGGAGAACATCGCGAGAAGCGCGGTGGTTCGCAGTCCGTGCAAGAGCCGGATCTCGATTACGCGGAACTAGCTCGCACGTGAGCTCGGGGAGAACGGTGGAAAAGGACGTCCAAGTCGTTGGCTTTCGTATCGGCACTGAAACGTACGGCGTGCGTATTGGCGCGGTGCGTGAAATCGTGCGCGTGCCGGAGATCACCAGCGTTCCCAGCGCTCCAGATCTGATCGAAGGCGTAATTAATCTGCGCGGCAAGATCATTCCAGTAATGGATCTGCGGAAACGCTTTGGACATAAGGAAATTGTCGCCGATAAAAAGAATCGCATTCTGGTGGTGGAACTGGACAACAAGCTTCTGGGGTTGATCGTTAACGCGGCTTCGGAAGTACTCAAGATTCCGCCGGCGGACATTGAGCCGCCCAGCGCAGTGTTTGCCGAGGGCGAGTCCAACTACGTAGTGGGCGTTGGCAAGCTAAAAGGTCGGCTCATCATTCTTTTGGACATCACTCGGCTACTGCACCGCCCAGAGTACAAACGACTCGAGGAGGTTGCGGAGCCCGTTGCCGTCGCAAAGTGAAGTGCCTTTTCGCATTTTGTAATTATTGCTTCGCTTGTGCATCGCTCACATAACGTTATGGCCACGCTCACAGCACCGATTCAGCTTACCGAACCCGAACTCAAGCTTCTGCAAACGCTCGTGTATCAAGAATGCGGAATGTTTTTTGATGAGCGCCGTTCGCATTTCCTGAAGGATCGCCTGCAACGCCGCTTGAAGGTTTGCCAGGTTGACTCCTTCTATAGCTACTACCGCCTGCTCACCAGCCGTGAAGGTAAGGCCGAACTCGCGGAACTGCTGGAAAACTTGACGGTGAATGAAACGAGTTTCTTCCGCAATAAGCCGCAGCTTGAGCTGTTGCAAAAAACCGTGCTGGAAGAATTGCTGCGAAAGAAACAGGAGCGTCGCGATTTCAACCTGCGCGTCTGGAGCGCGGGCTGCTCCTCGGGTCAGGAACCATATTCCGTCGCCATGCTCATCAGCGATGCGCTGGCCTACTACTATCTGCGCAATCCGCTGCCCTTCGAAATGCCCACCCCGAAACCCATAATTCCTCCGCCGTGGAAACTCGAAATGGTGGCTTCCGACATCAGCTACGCGATTTTGCGTGTCGGGCAGCAGGGGCAATACACCGAGCAACAGATGGAGCCCGTCGATTACACCACCCGGCTGCGGTACTTTGAGAAGACTGGGGACAAGTACTGCGTCAAGCCACAACTCCGAGAGCTTGTACAGTTTGACTTTCACAACCTCAAGACCGAATTTCTGCCGCGCCGCAACGACATCATTCTTTGCCGCAACGTCATGATTTATTTCGACGAGGCCGAGCAAAAACGACTGATCGACAAGTTCTGGAATTGCTTGAATCCCGGCGGGTATTTATTTGTCGGCCACGCCGAAAGCCTTTTTGGCCTGACCACGCGATTCCGTATGGTCCACGAAAACAATGGCACGGCTTATCAACGCATCGAGAGTGCTTCGTGAACTACTTGCCCGACGAGCGCGCCGCGGAACTTCGTGGCTTCTTCTTTGAGAGTGCCGCGGAAGTCCTGCAGGCCCTCAATGAAGCAGGCCTTGAACTCGAAGCCCGCCCTGCGGATGAGGAAGTGCTGCGCCGTGTCCGCCGCGCGGTGCACACGCTGAAAGGTGATTCCGCCGCGTGTGGCTTCACGATTATCAGCGAATTCGCCCACGAACTCGAAGACGTCCTGACGCCGCAAGTGGCGCAGTTGCACGGGGTGCGCCTCGCGGAAGTGGTGCTCGCCTCCGCCGACGCTTTCGAGGCACTGCTGCGGGCCTGCCAGAATCAGACCGCGCCGCCCCCGCTCGACAATATTCTTGCCATGGCGCGCGAACTCATCGCTGGTGCGACGGTTCCGGAAGCGGCTTCCACAAAGGATTCCGCGCTGCCCGCAAAATTCGCCTGGACCGAGTACGAACATCTGATGATTGCGGAGGCGGTTCACCGTGGCGAGGCGGTCTTCAACATCGCCCTGCGCATCGACCCGAACAGCCTGATGCGTGCCGCTGCGTTTCAGTTGGTCCGCAACGTTTTGCACGCCATCGGCACGGTCATCGCGCTGCGCCCGGAAGACAATCTCGCGGCAGCCTCCGTTGAAATCATCGAAGCCGCCATTGCTTCGCAGCAAACGGAAGACAAGATTGCTGCTCGTTGCAAAATCCCCGCGATTGTTTCAGACATTCTGGTCTCGCGTATATCCGAGGCGAATACTCCCGAGCAGGAGCTGCTTGCGGACCTGCTGGCGGCGCAGAACGTTGCAGTGTCGTCCAAGGCCTTCGATCCGGAGACTGGCGATTTAGCGGCGCAGCCAGCGGGCGCTAGCGCGGCCATCGCCGCAGTATCGGATAGTAGCCTGCGCGTTGACGCCGCCCGCATCGATTCAGTCATGAACCTGGTCGGCGAACTGATTATCGGCAAGTCCATGCTGAATCGCGCGCTCAGCGAACTCGAACGCCGCCACGCGCGAGATCCCGTGCGCGCCAAGCTGGCCGATGCCGTTGCATTTCAGACTCGCGTCCTCGATGAATTGCACAAGTGCGTCTTAAAAATTCGCATGGTGCCCGTCGAACAACTCTTTCGCAGACTTCCTCGCATCGTTCGCGACGTTGCCAAGCAGTGTGGCAAGGACGTCGCACTCGAGCTTAGTGGTCAAAATACCGACCTCGACAAGGGTATTCTCGACGCCCTCGCCGAGCCCCTCATGCATCTGGTCCGCAACGCTGTCGATCACGGCATCGAACCGGCGGACGAGCGCGTCTCCTCCGGAAAGCCCGCCAGGGGCACCGTCTATCTCAATGCCTACCATCAGGGTACTCAGGTGGTCATCGAAGTCCGTGACGATGGCAATGGCATTGACCTGCGCCGCGTTAAGGCGCACGCGGTACAAAAAGGCCTGCTGAAAGTGGAAGAAGCCGCACGCCTCAGCGATCAGGACGCTTTGAATCTGATTTTCGAATCTGGCTTTAGCACGGCGGAAGAAGTCACCGCGGTTTCCGGCCGCGGTGTTGGCATGGATGTGGTTCGCACGGTCCTCGACCGGTTGAAGGGCACGGTAAACATCTCGTCGCTCCCCGGCCGCGGCACCACCATCCAGCTCCGCGCGCCGCTGACACTGGCGAGCATACAAACGCTGCTGTTCCGCATCGGCGGCCGCTTGTTCGCGATACCGCTTTCGTCCGTCGTCGAGATTACGCGCATCAACGAACGCGATATCAGCCGCGTTGATCAGCGCGAAGTTCTTCGCCTGCGCGAGCAGATTCTTACCCTCATTCGTCTGGAACACTTCACCAAGATTCACGCGGTCGCCGGCGAAGCGCCCGCCAAAATCAAGAGCTTCGTCATCGTCATTGGCGCTGCGGAAAAGCGTTTTGGCCTTGTGGTCGATAGTTTGGTAGGAGAAGAAGAATTGGTAATCAAAGCGCTGCCCACCGAAATCGTTTCCAGCGACCTGGTCAGCGGCGCATCCATCCTCGGCGATGGCACCGTGGTGCTGATCCTGAATGTTCCGGCGGTATTGTCGCGTCTGACGCGCAGCACTCCCCTGGGGGCCATCGCATGAGCGAACGAATCCGCGTTCTCGTCGTCGATGATTCTGCTCTGATGCGCAAGTTGATTCCCGCCATCTTGAGCCGCGATCCGTCCATTGAAGTGGTCGGCACGGCCATGGATGGCTCTTTCGCGCTGAAAAAAATTGAGGAACTGCACCCGGACGTGGTCACCCTCGATCTGGAGATGCCGCGCATGGACGGCATGCAGACGCTGCGCTTGATCATGCGTCGCGCACCCATGCCGGTCATCCTGCTCAGCACCCCTCCCAAAGAGGGCGCTTCCTTCACGCTGGAAGCGTTGGCCTTGGGCGCCGTGGACTTTATTTCAAAGCCCCACAATGCCGCGGCCGGAAATCTCGAATCCATCGCGGAATCTTTGATCGAGAAAATAAAGGTCGCCAAGCGCGCCGCGGGCCGCAAACTTCCTCCCGCCGCCGTCGTGGACGAGCCTCCGTCGGTGAAGAAGCCCGCGCGTGCGGCTTTGCCGCCGAAACGCATCATCGCCATCGGCATTTCCACCGGTGGCCCCAACGCACTGCAATATGTGTTATCGCAAATTCCCGCGGATTTTTCCTCCGCCATCGTCATCGTCCAGCACATGCCCGAAGGTTTTACGGAAATGTTTGCGCGCAGGCTTGACGATTGCTCGCCGCTTTTTGTGCAAGAAGCCAAATCCGGTGATTTGCTGCTGGCCGGGCGCGTGCTCCTTTGCCCTGGCAATCGCCACATGATGGTCCGCCGCATGGCTCGCGGAGATGTCGTAGTACTCTCCGACGCTCCGCCAGTTAACGGCCACCGGCCGTCCGCCGACGTGCTCTTCCATTCCGTAGCCCAGGAATTCGGCATGCTCTCCATCGGCGTAATCATGACCGGCATGGGGGAAGACGGCGCCGAAGGCCTGGGCGCCATCAAAGCCGCCGGAGGCTTAACTGTCGCGCAGAGTGAAGAGACCTGCGTAGTTGGCGGCATGCCGCGCGCCGCCATCAACAAAGGCTACGCCACCAAGATTATTACCCTGGATGGACTCGCGTCTTTTCTCGTTTCCCAGTGCGGAACGGATCGTGCCCCCCAGGAAAAGTCTCACAAGCCCGACAAGAATGAAAAGAACGACAAGAACGAAAAATCTGAGAACACGCCCGTATCCTCGCAACGCAGCAGTTAACGCACTTGATGCGCCAAGAGGAGAGGAGAAGGTCATGGCACAATTCGCGGCTCTACTTCGAAAAGACAATCAGCCCGTCCGCTATCTAGTGGTCGATGATTCCGTCTTCGCCCGCAAGAATCTGATGAAGATGATCGAAATGTTTGGCGGCGAAATAGCCGGCGAAGCGGGCGACGGACTCACTGCCATCGCGGAGTTCAATCGCACCAAGCCGGACGTGGTGTTGATGGACATCACTATGCCGCAGATGGAGGGCATCGAAGCCGTCGAGCGCATCGTTCGCCAGCACTCTGACGCCCGCATTGTCATGGTCTCCAGCGTCGGCTATCAGGAAAATATCCTGGCCGCCCTGCAGAAAGGTGCGAAGCACTTTGTCCAAAAGCCCGTCAAGCCGGAAGTGCTCTACGAAATTCTTCGCTACGTTCTTAGTGACGACCCAACAGCGGCGGGCGCTCCCGTGGCCCTCGCGGGAGAACATCGCTCATGAGAATGGAACTGATTCAGCCGTTCATTGACGCCGCGGACTCGGTATTTTCCGAGACCCTGCAATCTCCAGCTAAAATCGGCGATCTTTCGATGGATGAAAACGCTTATCGCCGCAAGGGCGTCGCTGCCTTGATCGCCATCAAGGGAGACATCGAAGGCCGCGTCATCCTCGACCTATCGCCGGAAGTCGCCATCAAGATCGCCGGTCAGTTGGCGGGCATGGAAGTCCAGCCCACCGACCAAGTCGTCCGCGAAACCGTTTGCGAACTCGCGAACATGGTCATAGGCAACTCCGTCACCCTGCTCAACGACCAGGGCTTTCGCTTTAAGGTCTTTCCACCGGAGATTCACGCCAACGACGAGGGCTTGGCCAACAGCGTAGACACCGAGGCCTTGGTTTTGTGCCTCGAAACGCCTTGCGGTGAGATCTATCTGAATATCGCCATGCACTATCTGCATCGCCGCAGCCGCGAACGCGACACCATACCGGCGGTCAGTTAGCTTCCTCCAAACTCAACCGCCAAAATCAATCGGCGGCTTGATATACGCCGCCCCGTGACGAAATAATCCCGCCGAAACAATCGGTTGCGAAAACACGATGCGGATTGGCACAAAGATCGCGCTGCTTCCTGGAGTGAACGGTACCGCCACTTCCACCCGCGTACCTTCGGGATACTCGTTGCGGCTGCGAAAGCTGATCCCGCCTTTCGACAAATCTTCGCACACCGCCACTTCTTCCTGAAAACCGCGCCGCCGAATGCATGCCAGCACCCGCGCCTTCACTCGCGTGCGATTTCGTCGCGGCGCCGCACGGTATTCCGGCACCAGCAGCGGGACTCCTGCCAGTTCCACCGGCGCCGCTTCCGAAACCGCTTCAATCCAGATCGCCGGGGAATCGCAATACTTACAATGCCGCGCCACGCATTTGCGAATTTCAAACGATTTCAGGTCCGCCTCATTCAGGTACACCACTTCGCGCCGCTGGCAGAAGCCGCATTCCATCAGCAACCGCGCTAGCGCTTCCTCGGACTTGTGCGGGGCGGGGAAGTCGATGTCCCAGAAGTCCGTTCGCGGCTCCAGAAGATGGATGGCATATAGGAATCCCTCTGGATCGCGGTCGATTTCCGCTACGATGCGCGCCCGCGCGGATTTCCACTCGTCGCCCTCCTGCTGCCGCCGTAACGTCACTTCCTGCCCTGCAGACAGCTTTTCCGACAGCCGCAGCACCCCGCCATTGCGGCTGACCAACAGCGTCTGCGCCGTCTGCTTCATCGCCATCCCGCCGGTGGCCAGCCAGGACGCCTCCACGGGCATACGAAAATTAACGCGGTCGCTTTGCCGGTACCCGTCTGAAGTCATAGTCACATTTCAACGATAGATTGACTGCTCTGGCAGGTTAACACGCCGCAATCGGCGGCGGACGCCGCGTATCACGCCGCTTGTCGTTCCCTACAATAATCTTCGCGAATGTCCATTCCTCGGCGGGGCCGCCCCTGCCTCCGCCTTATTATCTCTTTCGTTCACTTCCTGTGTTGCGGCCTATTGCCCGGGCCAGGACTAGGGCAAACTGAGGCATCGAGAGTTACCGTCCCAGGGAAACGCTCGTTCTGGCAACCAGCCCGTTTCATGAGCAACGTAATTTCTATGGACGACCGACGCTCCAAGAGTCAACTCGGCGGTTCCGCGCTCCGCGACCGTCGCTACGCCATCCGCTATCCTTTCGCCGCAGACGCCGAACTCATTGACCTGGCCTCTGGCGCCCACACCGAAGGCATAACTTCCGATCTCTCGCTCGGCGGCTGTTTCGTCTGCACCAGCCGCCCCATGGCCATCAACAGCCGCACCCGTATCACCTTGAAACGCAAGGATTTGCAGGTAGAGGCCTTCGGCATCGTGCGCATCGTAAAGCCTCGCATCGGCATGGGCATCGAGTTTGTGGACGTCGATACAGCTTCGGAGGCCGTCATGGCCCGCTGGATCGAACAGCTGCGCAACTCACGTTGAATCGCCTGGAGTTTTCACCGCAGAAAATTTGGAGGCGCGAGGCGGAATCGAACCGCCGATAAAGGTTTTGCAGACCTTTGCCTTACCACTTGGCGACCGCGCCCCAGTCCAAAATCAAACAAAAAACCCACGATCTCGGATCGTGGGCGTCGGGAAAATTCGAGCACTGCTTAGCTGACTACCGGCTCGCATCCTCCTGCCCACTCGCGTAGCAACACGGACAGCAACACGCGGTCGCGCCGAATTGCGGCATCGAAAATTGAGCAGTAACCATCTCTTAGAAATCTATCGTGTGCCGCGCACCAAGTCAATCGCCAACTTACAGCCCGTTTTTCGCACCATACAATTCGGCAAACAGCGCCAGCGTCGCCGGGCCGTGTCCTGCGTATAATGCCGCGTTCCGTATTAGCCGAATTGAGGCGCGTGGCCAACTCCGTTTCCCCTCGATTGGTGATTTTTGAAGGACCGTAATGCTTGATTAAGTCGGCATAATCCTACGTAGACTGATCCCAGCAATCCTATGTACGTTTTGCACGTTTGAACGTTAGTCACAGATCTTTGGCCGTAAGAACTGCTGTCGGCGTCTAAGGGTTATGAGGGTTTAGAGTGACTGGAGAGGTGATTTGATGCGATTTGCCCTGGTGGCTTTAGTGGCTTCGATTTTTCCAAGCGTTGCAAACGTGCAGACTGTAAATCCCGCAAGTCGTAGCGATCCGGCTCCCAAGATTGAACTGAAACTCATACCCGAAAAGGTCGCGATTCGTCAGGGTGAAACCCTGAAAGTCAGAGTAGAAATCTGGAATGTCGGGACGGATGATGTAATCATCGCTCAAAACATCGGCGCAACGTTCGGTAATTCCGAACTGCGATTGTTTCTGGAGACAGATTCGATGCGAGAAGGCCAACCTGGAATGGTTGTTGACAGCATTCCGGAGTCCAACCCTGATTTTGAAAAGACGTTTGTGACTAACTGGCTGACCCTCAACCGCGCCCACTTCTACGGTACCTGTGTCTACATGGACCCAATCGACTTTCCACACCTTCGTAGACCAGGCCATTACAGGGTCAGGGCAGAGTATTATTCGCGAGGCATCTCATCGACAGCCGGCTGGAACGGCGGCTATCTCAAACAGGAAGATGTTGACAAACTCCCGTTCACGGCCTTAAAGGGAACAATCAACTCGAACGTCGTGAGAATTCAAGTTGGCCCCAGAAAGAAAACCTCGGCAAAGTGATTCACACGAGCGTGGATAGAAGTTCCTGTACGGCCCGGACCTAGAAGGCGACCCAGCTTCTTGCGCTCGCGCGTTTCTAATCCGAGCACTTGCCGCGCAAACGAACATTATTCGTGGGAATCAGAGGCTCTTCAAAAAAGCGAGCAAGTGGTCGGTGGGTCGGTAGCGGCCATTTCGCGTCTTGCTGGAAGTGGCCTTGGCGAGTGCCTTCTCCTTCATCGCCATGTTCGCGTGGAGATACACTTCGGTGGTCTCGATCGACTCGTGGCCAAGCCAAAGAGCGATCACTGAGCGGTCTACACCCTGCTGGAGGAGATCCATAGCCACGGAGTGCCGCAGCACATGCATCGAAATGCGTTTCTTATCGAGCGCAGGGCACTGTTTTCCTGCGTTGGCGACATGCTTGGCTAGGACACGCTCAGCGCCATCACGGCTGAGTGGCCCGCCCCGCGCGCTGGGAAACAAAGGGTCAGCGGGGTTGCCGAGACGTTCTCGCAACCAACCCCGTAAAGCTAACACTACATCTCTACGCAGCGGCGTGGAGCGCTCCTTGCGTCCTTTACCTCGACAGCGTACTGAACCTCCGGCTCCCAGGACAACATCATCGCAACGAAGACCAGTGAGTTCCGATATGCGGAGTCCAGTCTGGGTGGCGACGAGCAGTAAGGTGTAATCCCTGCGGCCTCCCCACGTAGCTCGATCCGGAGCAGAGAGTAGCGCCTCTATCTCGGGCCGGGTCAGATACTCGATGGGCCTTCGATCAAAACGTTTGTTGGGTATAGCCAGCACGCGCTGGGCCAAGGCACCGTGGCACGGTTCGGTGAAAGCTACGAATCTGAAGAAAGAGTGAATCGCGGCCAACCGAACGTTCCGGCTGCGTGCGCATACGCCCCGGTCTCTCTCCAGATGATTCAGGAAGGCTCCGAGGAAAGCGGGTTCCAGAACTTCCATCGTCAGCTTGGTGGGCGGCTTGCCCGTTTGTTGTTGTGCAAACTGCAAGAGCAGGCGAAAAGTGTCCCGATAGCTCGCGATGGTATTGGGACTTGCTTGTCTTTGATGCATCAAGCGATTGGTGAAAAAGGCTTGCAGGAGTTCTGAGAACTGGGGGCAGGTGTTCATCGCCCAACCTCCTTTCTCCTTCGACCGAGACGGCGGGACGCCAAGCGCATGAGTTTGGGCGTCGCTGTCAGGTACCAATAGGTGCTGGCCGGGTCGAAATGGCCAAGATAGGTAGCGAGAGCAGGCAACTGCCGCTCGACGTCCGCGCCAGCATGATAGAGGTGCTCAAGGGTCCGAATGGCGAATCCGTGCCGAAAATCATGGATCCGCGGGCTGCGCTGCCCAGCTGGGCTTCGCAAACCGACCCGCCGAACCAGCTTGGAGAAAGTATGTTGCACTTGCGACACACTCAATCCTGTGCCGAGCTCCGAAACAAAAAAGCGGTTGTCTTTGCGCTGTGGAAAGATTTGATGGCGCAATGCGGCATAGTGCTTCAGCGCATTACGAGTCGACGGATGCAGAGGAACCAGCCGAGATTTTCCGAACTTGGCGTCGCGAACATGAATGATGCCGCTGATGAGATCCACATCCTCGCAATCCAGTGCGAGGCATTCTCCGATCCGCATCCCGCTAACAACAAGTAGTCCAAGCAACGTGGCGAATGTCGTCGCCCGCAACCCGCGGCGAGAACCGAGTCTCAGAGCTCCTTCGATGAGTTTTCGGATGTCGTTATCGCTGTACACATAGGGCGACCTTCTTATATAGCCATCAGGCAGCAATCCGCGCGGTGGAACTTCTGTTCGAGCGTCAACGCCCGCTTGATGCTCGGCGAACGTACGGACGATCTGCAACCGTTTCGCGCAAAGAGCTGGCTGCCCATGGGGAGACGCCAAAGCGAACCGAAGGGACAAATCACGCGTGATAAACGACGCACCTTGCTCTTCGGCGAAATCGACAAACCTATGCAAGAGCCGCCCTTGCGACTCGAGCTTAAAGCCCAGAGCTCGCCGCAGAGCGAGGTAGGAACGGAGAGATTTTCTTAGCTCCCTCATGCCACACCTCCGGGCCAGGGTTGGGCAATGGAGCGCAGCGCCGACAAATCAACTTTGGCGTGGATGGCAGTGCTGCTTTCGGACTGATGGCGTAATATCTTGGCGATCTCGGACATCGACGCTCCGTTGCGGAGCATCTGGGTTGCGAGCGAATGCCGAAACAGGTGTGCTCCTCGGTTAGGTGGGCTGATTCCAGCGCGTCGAAGAGCACGTTGCACCACTATATCGACGGCTGCGGAGTCGGCGAGACCCTCGTGAGGAGCCGCTGATCGAATGAAGACTTTCCGGCAGGTGCACGGAGGCCTGACTTGCTTCAGATAATGTGCGAGAGCGCGGCCGACATCCTTCGGGAGCGGTAATTTGTCCAGTCGTCCACCTTTCCCGCGGACGGTTAGTTCACCCGCTTCCCAGTCGACGTCGTCCAGTGTCATCGCCACGATTTCGGCGGCGCGCAAACCGAGGCGAGCCAGCAACAAAAGAATCACCCGATCTCGTTGGACAATAGGGTCATCGCGATTGCTCTTTCTCAAGACCAGGTTGACCTGCTGCGGCAACAAGTATTTGGGTAGCCCAGAAAGACTCCAATTAGCCACTGATGGAACGCGTGCTGCTAGATCGGTGGCTATTTCTCCACTCTGCTGCAGAAATCGGAGCAGGCCGCGGAGCGCTTTGGCCATACAGCGAGCGGCATGTGGGCTTACCATCCTGGCCTGACGAAGTATGCATCGAACAATGTCCTGGGCATTTAGTTCTCTCAAAGAGAGTGGGCCATCCGCAAAGCGCTCAAGAAGGAACCGTCGGGTGTGGAAGAGATATTGCCGCACGGATTTCGGTCGAAGACCTCGCTGCTCCGTCAGGTACTGCGCGAACCTGAGCTGCAGCTGGTCGAGTGGGGTCATCGTCGGTTGTAAATGAGAAATTACGTTGGCTTCCTGCAGACGTTTCAGCAAAGACCGCAGCGTGGCAGCATCCCCTCGCTGCTTGCTGTATCGCTTTGCTCGATGGCGAATGAATCCTTGTATACGTTTTTCGGTGAAGCCTTCCATTTTTATTTGGCGTTGCCGCATCCACTGGTCGAACGCTCGCACAAGGCGGAATTTGTAGGCGATACACTCTTTGGAATATCCTCGGTCAGCAAGCGAATCAGTGAAGGCGGGGATGTATGAATGTAGGGGGCCTCCCGCCTCTTTCAGCGGGACACACGGGTTCCTATCCGAATGACTTTGCATGTGAATCTTCTCCTTTCGGTCCCAAGGACCGTCCAGAGAAGTGAGCGGGATCATGCCGACTCATTCAAGTACCCGCAGCGCTGTAAAAGTGGCTAATCTAGCGCAAAGGGAGCAGGCGAGGTGACTCAATTCGGCATAATTCGGAAGGCGGCATTATACGCGTTATGCCGACGTCGGCATAACGCGTAGTGATTATTCGCATACGCGTAAATGTCCACGCCGCGCCTGCGAATCACCACGCACGCGTCCACCCATTTCTGAAGCTCCGAACGGCGATCCACCACGGTCTTGTCCCAGGACTTGGTCATCTCCTCAATCCCCTTGCGGTCGCCAAGCCATCGAATATAGGTGAAGTCCGCGGTAATCAGATCCAGCTTTCGCTCCGCCCACTCTTGCGGATCATTCATCCACTCCGGCATCCACGATTGATCGATCAACGCCAGCGCCACGCCCCGCTCGCGCAGCACCTCCATGAACTTCGCTGTCAGCCAATCTTTATTGCGAATCTCCACCACGTAGCGATGTGACCGTGGCAGTTGATCCAGGAACGGCGCCAATACTCCCAGAAATTCGTCGACGCCGCGGAACTCCGCCTTGCTGAAACGTCCAAATTGCAGCACCAGCGGCCCCAGCTTCTCCCGCAGCAATTCCATGGTCGCAACGAACTCCGCCATCTCTGCGCCGCAATCCACCAGATGTTTCTCGTGCGTGATGCTCTGCGGCACCTTCACGGAGAAAATAAACCCCGGCGGCGTTCGGTCATACCATGCGCGCACCGTGCTCGCAGCGGGGCAGCCGTAAAACGTCGAATCCACCTCCACCGTCTCGAATTTTCGCGCGTAGTAGGACAGATAATTTCGCGGCGCCAACCCTTCGGGATAGAACGTCCCCGGCCATCCCGCAGCGGTGAATGCCGAGGTACCCAGCCGAATTCCTGCAGGCGTCGCCAGCCTCGTCGCCACCGGCTCGGAGTCTGTCCAAAGAAGCCCTTGCTCGGCGATTTTTTCGGTTTTCAAGGCGCGGGTCCGCGAATACTTATTGCTTGGTGTCCAGCGGATGTTTGCTCTTCTCAAAAAACTCGTTTTGCAATTTCAGGCTGGCGCTATCCGCTTTCACCGCCCGAATCGCATCGCTGATCGTTGTAATCCAGAGCTTCATATCCGCCTCGCCAAGCTCCTTCACCGCCAGCCCGCCGTCGCCCGAGTAATGATCGGGAAATTTCGCGTACCACCAAATCCCCGTATACACCGTCTCCGGCAGGTGCACGCGGTCAAGATCCGCTCCAGATTCCTGCGGCGCACGGTCGAGGTGCACCAAATCCGGCCGCGACACCATGGTGTTCGAGGTCTCGGATTGTCCCGCATGCATATCAACCTTATCTTTATGGAGCGGATTTTCCGGCTGCGAATGTCCGCCCCACTGGATGTACACCACGTAATCGTGAAATTTGTCGAGCTCCGTTTGCGCAAAGTAGGGAAGCAGGCTTTCGTTCCCGCCGTGGCCATTCACGATCAGAATCTTCTTGCAGCCATTCCGCGCCATCTCGTCCGTAGTTTCTTGCAAGAGCAAAAACTGCAATTCGCGGCTGTACGCCACTGTCCCCGGCTCATGCTTCGCTTCAAATATCTGCCCAAAGTAATACTCCGGAAAAACCACCGCATACTCTTGTGCCGCGGCATGCAACGATGCGTACCGTACGTTCAATAAATCTGTCCCCAACGGCAAATGCGGCCCGTGTTTTTCAAGAATGCCGAATGGCAGCAAACAAGTTCCCTGCGCTTGTTGAATCGCATCGCGAAAATCCGCCCCGGTCAGCTCCTCCCAATGCGTCGAGAGCTTGTTCGGCGCCTGCGCCCGCGCCGCCAACACCATTCCCGCCGAGACCAGCATCACCATCAAAACCCGCGCCGCAAAACTTCGCCTCATATTCATTCGCTCCTCAACCGTCTTATCGAAAAAACCGTCGCGCTTCTAGCGCGCACCGTCCAATATCTGTCAAAGCCGCCTCAACGGTCCATCAAATTGTGTTCGGAATATCTTCCGGGTCCTCTGCGTCCAAAATTACAAATTCACGTGCAGCCAGAATCGTTAGGGAACAATCACCGCCGAGCCCTCCGCAGTCTCTTCCTTCACCGCCAGCAACGCCCTGTTGGCTTCTCTCAGCGGGAACAGCGTAACCTGCGGCCGAATGTTCAGGTCCGCCGCAATCTTTAGAAAATCACGCGCATCCTGCCGCGTCATATTGGCAACGCTGCGGATCTGCCGTTCGCCCCACAACAGTTTGTCGTAATCAAAAGCTGGTATCTGGTCGAGATGCACAGCATTGATCGCCACCACGCCCCCTTTGCGCAAACTAGCCAGGGCGCTTACCACCACTTTTCCGCTTGGCGCAAACGTAATGGCGCGGTCCAACTCCACCGGAGGCTTTGCATCTTCGTTCCCCACCCACGTCGCCCCCGCCGCGTTGGCGT
The DNA here is from genome assembly GCA_963838265.1 of uncultured Acidobacteriota bacterium. Taxonomy (GTDB): domain Bacteria; phylum Acidobacteriota; class Terriglobia; order Acidiferrales; family UBA7541; genus Acidiferrum. The sequence goes on along the minus strand of CAWIQN010000005.1, from coordinate 14,449 downwards.
GTTTGCGATGGAATTCGCCCCTGGTCACCACGTACACTTTGCATTTCCACGAACGCAAAATAGTAATCGCCAAGCTCGCCGAGCTGCCAAATCCAAAAAGTCCCACGCGCTCGCCTGGTGCAACTCCCGCAACGCGCAAGCTGCGAAAGCCGATAATTCCGGCGCACAGCAGCGGAGCTACTTGCTTGTCGTCCAGGCCAGCCGGCAGCGGATACACGAAATCCGAACGTGCCAAAACGTATTCGGCATAGCCGCCGTCCGCCGTGTATCCCGTGAACGCCGGGACGTCGCACAAATTCTCCATTTCGTGCCGGCAATACCAGCAATCGCCGTCGACTCCCCCCATCCACGAAACGCCGACCCGCGTTTTCGCCGGCAACTCCGCCGTCGCGCCTTCGATCACTTCTCCTACGATTTGGTGGCCGGGAATCAGCGCCGATTTACGCGGCGGCAAATCGCCTTCCACAATGTGCAAGTCCGTGCGGCACACCCCGCAAGCAAGGATCCGCAAGAGAACATGTCCGGGAATCATCTGCGGGCGCGGCACATCCTCAATCCTGAGGAACTCGGGCCCCGCTTGTGTTGAGCGAAAAACGCCGGCTTTCATTTTTTCAGCCCCTGCGACTTCCCCAGGTCGCCGCGTATATCAACGTTCTTCAATGCACGTAGTAACCGTTCTTGGACAAGATCACATAATCCTTCCCCTTTTTTCCGAAGGATTTAGTGAGATGAACATCCAGTTTATGTGCTTTGCCTTCGGCCGCGGTGGCCTGCGTGTAGTATCCCAGCGTGTACCGCGTCTTGATCCGCTCGATCAGCGCGCTAAATGTCGCGTCCAGATGCGCCACGTCTTGCACATTGAAGATTTCTCCGCCGGTCTGGTCCATAACCTTCCGGATGTTCACCAGCCCAGGAATCATGCTGGACGCGAACATCGTTCCTGGCGGGTTGTATCCAGGTATTTTTAAATTGTATAAAACCGCATCGGCCGCGATAGATTCGGTCACGATGTCGGCCGTCCCCTGTCCACCCGCGTCCGTGCCAACGTCATCGCTGATGAGGATGATCACCCGGCGACCCTTCGGCGGCGCGGTGAGCAGATACTTGGCGGCCACAAAAATTCCGTCATTGATATTTGTGGCGCCCCCGGCATGGAATCCATTGATCTGCTGGCCGATCATTTTCTTGTCGTTTGTGAACGGCACGCGTAATTCGGCTTCGGTGGAAAAGGTAAACAATGCAACTTCGTCTTCGGGTTTCAGCGCCGCAAGCGCGGTGTTCGCGGCGTCACGCAAGGGACCCAGAAACGGACCAATCGAATCGCTTAAATCGAGTACCAGGGCAACATTCAGCGGCAGTTCGTCACGGCTGAAGATCTCTATTTTTTGCGCCACGCCATCTTCACGAATCTCGAAGTCTTCCTTCTTCAAATCGGCCATGATTTGGCCGGACTTCGTCTTCACTGTGGCGTCCATCAGCACCAGGTTCACCGCCACGCGAACCACAGATTCTTCCTGCTCTTGCGCCAAAACAGGGGCTTGGGAGAAAAACGCCAGCAACACCATCAATACCGACGAGCGCAGTGTGTTTCGCAAGCGCATGGACATTGCTGTTATTCAACACTCCAGCGACACGCTCTGCGATTTGGCGGCGAAATGCCGCGCGTCGTACTGCGGCGCATCTTACCGCCACAACTTTCAATCCGAACCAGCCAGTCGCAGCTTCATCTTCGCACAAAACCGCGGCCAGTCGCCTCACTCCCGGTCCGCAGCGCGCCTGGGCTGGCGATTCCCACCCGCCCTTCGCACCCGGTACTCATTGAACAAACCTGCCCCTTCTTCGTTTCGGTCCACCACGCGATTCCTCCACACTGCCTGTAACTCTCAGGAGGCTCGGATATGGCGGACAGAAACAGCTTCTCAGAACTGAAAACTGAGCAGGCCAAAATGACGGAAAGCTGGAAAGCCGAAGGTCGTCTCAGCGAAGCCTGGGTCATCGCAGATCCCGAAATCGTCGAAATTTTCTCCGCCGGCGTAGCCTTCGGCGTAAAAGCCGGCCGTCGAGTTCCCACCGACCCTTCCTACTCGCCGGACGAATGGCGCAAAGCCCTCCGCGAGGCCATGGAAAAAGCCGCCACCCTCGAGGTCAAACTTAAAGCCGCCCAAGAGGGCATGCAAAGAAAATCGAAAGATTCCGCCTGAAGACTCTGCGAACCCTATTGATCTCATGGTCTCCCAAGGGCAACATTCATGCGCGAAACCGTGCCGTCGCGTTCCCGTGCAAACCCCTGGCGCAACTGGACTCTATAGGCTGCGGGAAAGCACTCTGTTCTGTGGGTCGGAGCTTTAGCGCCGACGTTAAGTGCTTGGCTACCAGTGCGCTTTAGCGCCTGAAGGGATTGCCTTTGCCCTTTTCTTCGCAGCGTTTTTAGTTGCTCTCCCGGTTTTCCTCCGCTGACTGCAAAGAGCGTCCAAAATATAGCTTGACATACCACTTATCATGCCATATACTCGTTGGTGTAGAGAAGTGCGCCTCGCAGTCAGCAGGATCCCTTAAAACCCAATCGAGCCAGCCCGTTCCCGGATTTCGCTCTCTCCGAAGGGCCTCTGCGCGAGCGTCGATCGAAACTACCACATGGCCATGGGCGACACGGAGGCCTCTCCGCGATAACCAGATAGTAAAGCTTTGACGCCCTTAAACCCCGTAGAATGAACACTTGCAAAAGGATGTGAAAACAAAGGACTTTAAGTGTCTTTGTTTTCACATCCTTTAAAAAATCGGGGGTGCACCCTGTTGCTCTCTTCAACTCCCATTTTTGCGCATTTTCGTCCAATTCCGGCTCCCGTACCGCCAGCGTTCTTCGTTTCCCGGACCTCGGGTGTGGATTGCGCTGAACCGGGAGGGAAGTGTGGCCGGACTTCCTCCCGGCTCACCTGGCCAGCGAGAAGCATCGAATTTTTCTCGCCGTTCATTCTCTCCGGTGATACGCTACGTTGCCAAAAGGGCTGCCCGTGCCCGCCTTCCTCGCAAGCGAACCGGACACCCAAGTAGTTAGTCCCATTCACTTTGTTCGTAATCGCTGTGCTCACGTCGGTGACTCCATATGGGTGAGTCCGTGTCGGAGACCCCATGTCGGTGACCGCGTGTTGGTGAGGATGATGAATTCCGGAACGAAGCCACTGTCGCCTCATCCATGTGCCGGGAGTCCCACTCCGGCCGTGGCTCTCGCGCATTGTCGGCCGTCGCGCCGGTTAGAGATTTTGGTTAGGGAGGGTCCGGTGAGACTGAATAAGTCCTGGACGATTTCTGGAATTGCCATTCTTGCGGGATTAATTTTTGCGGCCGCACCGCTGCGCGCACAAACCGTAACCGCCACGGTGGCGGCCGGGCCGGGCGCGCACGGCGTAGCCGTGAACCCGGTGACCAACAAAATCTATGTGGGCAATGGCGGCAACGGCACCGTGACGGTGATTGACGGTGCCACCAACGCCACCACCACGGTAACCGTCGGGACCAATCCCTTTGTCATCGCCGTGAACACGATAACGGACCAGATTTACGTGGCCAATAACGGTAGCGCGTTCGTGACCGTGATTGACGGCGCTACCAACGCGACCACTAACGTCCCGGCCGGCAGCGGCCAGCGCGGCATCGCCGTGAACCCCATCACCAACAAAATCTACGTGGCCAATAGCAATGACAACACTGTGACTGTGATCGATGGCGCCACCAATAACACCACCACGCTGCAGGCCGGAACGTTTCCCAACACCGCGGTGGTGAATCCAGTGACCAATCAGATTTACGTGGCCAATGAGAACAGCAGCACCGTGACCGTGATTGATGGCGCCACCAATAACACCACCTCGCTCGCGGTATTGGCGAACCCCGTGTCCCTGGCCGTGAACCCAGTAACCAACAAAATATACGTCTCCTATCTTAACGTCGCGAGCGTCACCGTCATCGACGGGGTCACGAACAATCTCACCACCGTAGCTGCTGGCACTTCTCCCTACGTGGTCGTGGTAAACCCCGTGACCAACATGATTTACACCGCGAATAATGGCAGCAACACCGTGACCGCGATTGACGGGGCCACCAACGCCCCGACGACGATTGAGGCGGGCACCGGCCCGTTTTCACTGGGCCTGAATTCCATGACCAATCAGATTTACGTTGCCAATCTCAACGGCGGCAACGTGACGGTGATTGACGGAACCACCAGCCAAGTGACCATGACGCTGACGGTCGGGAGCAACCCCCAGGGGGTTGGCGTGAATCCGGTCACCGACAAGATTTACGTGGCCAATGGCGGCAGCGGCACCGTATCGGTGATCGACGGCGCCACCAACGCGACGTCCACGGTAGTTGTTGGGACGAACCCCAGGGCCGTGGCAGTAAACCCGGTAACGAACCAGATCTACGTGGGCAATGCTTTCAGCTCCAACGTGACGGTGATTGACGGCGCCACAAATGCGACCACCGTGGTAACGGACCCAAACGCGGCATCGCCAGAGGCCGTGGCTGTTAACCCTGTGACAAACAAGATTTACGTGGCCAATACTGGCAGCAACAACGTGACGGTGATTGATGGGGCCACTAACGCCGTCACCACGGTCGCCGATCCCAATGCGCTTAGTCCGGGGGCCTTGGCGGTAAACACGGTAACCAACCAAATTTACGTTACCAACAGTCAGAGCGCGAACGTCACCGTGATAGACGGCGCCACCAATGCCACCACTACCGTTTCCATCGCCGCGAATGACCCCATGCCTGTTGCGGTCGCAGTGAACCCGGTGACCAACAAGATCTACGTGGCCAATGGGAACACCAGTAATGTGGCGGTGATTGACGGCTCGACGAACACCATCGCATTCTTGACGACAGATGGCAACCCCGTGGCCGTGGCGGTGAACTCGGTCACGAACACGATCTACGCAAGCAATGTCGGCCCCGGTGGCGTGGGCAACAACGTCGCGGTGATTAACGGACTGACTAACGCCGTCACCACTGTTTCCACTGACGGGTCGGGACCCGTGGCCGTGAACCCGGTAACCGACCAGATTTACGTGGCCTCCGGTGACGGCAACGTGACGATAATTGATGGAGCCACTAACAATGTGACAACGGTGGCGGCCGGGATGGAGCCGTTGGCGGTGGCGGTGAACCAAGTGACGAACAAGATTTACGTTGCAAATGGCAGTGGCGGCAACGTCACCATTATAGATGGAGCCACAAACACCACCAGCACCGTAGCCGCCGGGGAGTTCTCTGAATTCGTGGCGATAAACCCAGTGACCAACCAGATTTACGTGGCCAATAACGACGGCAACGACATCACAGTCATCACTGAGGAGCAGGTGCAACCGATCCCGATCACCACCACGATTACCCCTCTCACGGGCAACACGACGATCAGCCCAACGCCCAGTTTCACATTCACCGCGGTGAACAACTTCAATCCCTTGGCGCCCGCCGCTCAACCCGTGGACGCCCTGTACTTCCAGTTCGATACGTTTCAAGGACCGTGGACTGCGGCAACTCCAAACGTCACCAGTCCCGGCTACAGCGGCACGGCTCCGACGCTTTCCGCTGGCACGCACATCCTGTATGCCTATGCCACGGACGGCCAGGACGCTTCTTCGACTCACACCGGCGGGAACGGTATTGGCGAGGACAGCCCGCTGATTGGCACGATTGCCAGCTACGTTTTCACGGTGATAACTACGCCAACTGGACCGACGGTTTTGCTAACTCCATCGAGCATCAATTTCGGCAACCAGGCAGTTGGCTCGGCCAGCGGCGCGCAAACGGTGGTTGTCAAGAACACCGGCACGGCCGATCTGGTGTTCACCAGCGTCGGTCCGGCGGGCGGCGCCAACCCCGGCGATTTCGATACGCAAAACACCTGCAATGCCCAGGGCACCATACCTTCGGGCCAAACCTGCACCATCGCCGTAGCGTTCATTCCCACCGCCACCGGCATGCGCACCGCGAACATCCCGCTGATCGATAATGCGGCCGACTCGCCGCAATCCGTCACGCTTAGCGGTACGGGCACGCTCGCTCCCGCGAACATCACCGCAACCGGTGGCACGCCGCAAAGCGCGACGGTTGGCACGGCTTTTGCAGCGCCGTTCGTGGTGAGCGTCAACGACGTCACCGGCGCTCCCGTGGTCGGTGCGGTGGTTACTTTCACGGCTCCCGCGACGGGCGCGAGCGGCACGTTTGCGGGAGGGGTTAACACCGCGACGACGAATGCCAATGGTCTGGCAACTTCGGCGGTATTCACGGCGAATGCTACGGCGGGAAGTTACACGGTGAGTGGCAGCGTGGCTGGCCTGACCGCCACGGCGAATTTCGCGCTGACAAATAGTGCTGCTGCTCCAGCGTCGAACATCGCGGCGAGCAGCGGAACGCCGCAAAGCGCAACTGTGGGCGCAGCGTTTGGCGCGCCGCTGGTGGCCTTCGTCTCGAATGCCGCGGGCGGTCCGGTGAGCGGCGCCACGGTTACCTTCACGGCTCCCGCGACGGGCGCGAGTGGAACGTTCGCAGGAGGCGTCAACACGGCCACGACCAACGCCAACGGTTTGGCCACTTCCGCGGTGTTTACCGCCAACGCCACGGCGGGAAACTATACGGTGACGGCCGCGGTGGCTGGTGTGACCGCGCCCGCGAATTTCGCGCTGACGAATAATGCTGCTCCGGCCGCAAACATCACCGCGACGAGCGGAACGCCGCAAAGCGCCACCATCAGCGGCCCGTTTGCCGCGCCGTTCGTTGCCACCGTCACGAATGCCGCAGGCGCTCCGGTGAGTGGAGCGACCGTTTCCTTCAACACTCCGGACAGCGGCTCGGGTAGCCCCAATGGTTCGTTCCCGGGCGGCGCCATCAGCTTCACCGCGACGACCAACGCCAATGGTGTGGCCACCTCAGGAGTGTTCACGGCTAACAATATCGCGGGAAGCTACAACGTGACGGCCAGGGTGCAGGCCACGAACCTATCGGCAAACTTCGCGCTGACGAATAACAATCCCACGCCAATACTGACTTCCATCTCCCCGACGACGGGAATCGTCGGGCAGCCCGTCACGCTAACCCTCGCCGGCAGCAACTTCGTACCCGGGATCATCGTGAACTTCGGTGGCAATGCCGACACCGGCGGGGTCTTGGGTGATGGTATCCTGACGATCACCATTCCGGCGTCGCAGCTCAGCGAGGCGGGCCCCGTCACCGTCACGCTCAGCAACCCGGCTCCGACGGCCGGTCCTTCGGCGCCGCAAACCTTCACCATCACCAATTCTAATTCCTCGAATTTGGTGATTGCCATCAACGGACCGATTACGGTGTCCGCAAATACGCTGACCTTCAACTTCAACGTGCAATCGGTTAACGGTCTGGCGGGCGTACTCACGACGACCTGTTCGAGCGCCGCCGTTGGTTGCTTGGTGTCGCCGTGCCCGGCGCCGCTGATCGCCAATCGTTCGGTGATGCTGACCGGCACGTTGTTTCCGTCGTCTGGCGGCACGCTCGTCGGTTTCAAACCATCTTTACCAAACTTGCGTTTGCCCCTCGGCTGGCGTCTATCGCTCGCATACTTGGCGTGTCTCTTGCTGCTCGGGCTGCTGTCCGCGCGCAAGCAAAGTGTGCGCTGGGGCATGGCCGCAGTGGCGTTGACGTTCGCGCTACTCGCGGGCTGCGGTGGCGGCGGGAGCACTGCGCCGCAGGGTTCCGTGGCGGCAGGGCAGTACACGGTGAACATCACCGCGACGTTAGGCAACGCCACGCAAACCGTGCAAGTCACGGTAAAAGTGCAATAAGCAACGCGACGCGCCCCGACGCGAGAAGTGACTGACGGGCGAGGCGGCCGATCGGATCCTTGCTCGACACAAGCTGCGAAGAACTTAACAGGCCCCGCAAAAGCAAAAGCTCTGGTCTGCGGAAAACTCTGGTCTCCCGGAAAGACTCTGGCTTGCGAAAAAACTCCAGCCTTGTGGGTCGGAGCTTCAGCTCCGACATTAGGTGCGTGGTTGCCAACGCGCTTTGGCGCCTGAAGGCAGTGTTTTTTGATTTCTTTCCGCAGTCTGTTTAGTTCTGGTCCAAGTTACTGCCCGCCTTGTAAAAGGTTCGTTTACGATCGCGCTGCTGGTCTATTGGCAGCGCGGCTGCGGCCCGGAGCCACCCACTGTGCAGGCCGGCGGTTTTGCCGGCGTGCCTTTGCCGTGGCTGGCCACCACAGGTATCACCGCGGCGGGAATCGCGGCCACCACGGCCACCACCAGAATCGTAAGTTTGCTGACGTGCACGGCGTTGGTGGCGGCCAGGCCCAAATTACCACCGCCAGTGTTGGTGTCCGTGGTCGCGCTGGTCAGCAGGGACTGCGGAGCCTGCACCACCGCTGGCGGCGCGGAATTATCGGTGTTGCGTACAGTAGTCATCTGCCCGGGCTTCACCACCACGCATTGCCCCAACAAGTTGCACACTTTTACAAATCCTTCAAACACGATCACATTCATAACACCATTCTGGTATTCCACGTATAGGTCGGTGCCCACCACGCCGGCGACCCCCGCCGGCGTATGTACTTCAAATTTGCCGTCCGGCTTGGCGATTTTTTGCGCCTGCGCGCGAAGTTTTCCGTAAGTTAATTCCAAATCGGTTTGCTGCGCGGCGGCGTCGTGTTTGATCACCTTCATCGAAGAGTCCGAACCTACGTTCAGCACCGAACCGTCATCCAGGCCCACGCGCACGCGTGCGCTGGCCTGCGTGTTGATGGTGTCCTGCCACTCCACTACGGTCTTGGCGGACACCGCGACGGTCTTGCCGCTGCGCCCTATGCTCACCGCAGGGATCACGCGCGAAACTTCTCCCGCGCGCTGCCCGCCCCCTTGCGGCACGGCCGCCATCTCTGTCGATAGCGCCAGCGAACAGGAAAGCACCAACGCCAGGCCCAAGCTATACGTGGACTTCGTTTTCATCGAGGATTCTCCGGCTTCGTTGCCCCCTATCGTTGTTACCGGAGCGGGTCTTGTCAACCAAAAAAAACAAAACTCCGTCTTTCGGCCTTATCGCGTGCATGTTTCCGGGAGCCGGGGAACTCGCCGTCGCGCCCCTCGGTGCAGCTTCATTTGACGGCTATGCGCGCGTCCGCTATAGTAGCTGTGCGGGGTGGAGCAGCCTGGTAGCTCGTCGGGCTCATAACCCGAAGGTCGTCAGTTCAAATCTGACCCCCGCAACCATGGGCGCTTCAGAGGAAAATCCTCTAAGCGCCCTTCTTATTTATGGTTACGAGCTGAGCCATAACAATTCCTTCGCCTAATTTGGTGCCGCAAAGTTGTTCCTGTTCTCGATATTGGGAACAACTGGGAACAAATCGCCATAGATTGCCCGTTCTAGAGCGATTGCAGCTTCGCGTTCCGCTTCGGCAGAAGTGTGCGTGTAGATGTCTGCTGTCATCTTGATTGTGGAGTGCCCGAGGAACTTTTGCGCCAGCTTCAGGTTTCCCGTCTGCTCGTTAACAATACTCGCAGCCGAATGCCTGAATGTGTGAAAGCCTGACGCGCCTTTCTTTCGCGGAATCCCTAGCCTGTCCAAAATTGGGTAAAGGGCGTCCTTTCGAAGCACGTCCGGGTCTAACGCCGACCCGTCCTTTTTGCAAAACACGAAGTCATCCGGCCCCTGATGCAACGAGCTCTCACGGTGATTCCTGAGGGTCTCGCTCAGGGCGCATCCCAAAGGGATGTCTCGCGTGCTTGCAGCCGTCTTTGGCGAGAGAAGTTGTCCTCGCCATAGACTATGTTCAATTCGGAGTAATCTGCGCTCCAAATCGACGTGCTTCCATTTCAGCGCCAGTACCTCACCCAACCTAGTTCCGGTTAGGGCCACACAGTCGAAAAATGCTCGAAGGCCTGTTGGAGCCGCGCTCAGAATATCCAGCAATTGAGCGGGAGACCAAATCGGCTTCTCGTGCTTATCGACAGTTGGTTTGTGTCTATTCCGAATCGGCGAACGGTCGATCAGGTCATTGTCCAATGCAAGCGACATGATTCCCTGTAAGACCAAAAGCAAGTTGCGGACAGTCTTTCCAGAAAGTCCGCTCTCCACTTTTGCTTGGATGAATCTCTCGACGTGCAGTGGGACGACTTCGTCAATGCGAAGTTCGCCGAATACAGGCAAGATGTGCAGCTCCAAGATCGAATCGTAATTCCTTCTCGTGGATGGCTTTACACCTTTGCGCTGCAAGTAGGGCTTCCACCAGGCATCTACGAAAGCTCTCAGGCTCAGGTCTGAGCCTTCAGGCTTAGCGAAGGATGCCCCGCGGATTCGTTCCTCTAAGACGGCACGGGCTGCTTTCTTCCCACAAAGCCCATACAACGTCTCGGCTTTTTGATTCCACTTTCCGTCAGCCGACTTCACTCGATAGCGTATTTTGAAGACTGTGCCCGATCGAGTTGGAATCGGCTTCGACACATAGCCCTGCTGGTACGATTGACGACGAGTCACTGTTTTTTCTCCTTTCGTTTCTGTGACCCGTCTTTGCCTCTCATTTTGATATAGAGCATCCCTCCATTCCGGAGGACCGAAGCAACTGACTCTCCCAGGTCGCGAGCCTTTCGTGAAAAGAACGCGGTCTCGCGGGGCGATAGTCTGAGTGGAAACAATTTGCTGCGTCGGTCGTCGTGCGTTATGCGGGGCCTACCCATATCACTCGTAAATGTATATACACTTACGAGTGGGGTCAAGGAATAATGAAAGTCATCCTGCCCGCCTTCAGAGAGTGCATTGCTCTGCGTGGTTCTCATCGTCCCAGCCGCTCCAAGACTCTGAGCCATGAGAACCGCAAGTACTTTCCCAGACGATAGGCTCCGATCTCGCCTGCGTGGTTGTAAACCCAGTTGCGGCTAACACAAAGACGCACTGCCACTTCGTCAACCGTTAGGAGATGCTTTGCGTCTCGGTATTCCCCCGCTGTGGCCCCGCTCGCTTCCGTGAGTGGTAAATCAAGAACCTCCACATGGTCCGTTCCTAAGGCAGACGCCGTACCTTCCTCCTGCAACAATTCGACCGCTGTTGCTGGCTGCGGTGATGATGAACTTACTGCGAGGCGCGGGGCATGCTGTCTTGGGGACGCTGTATTCTCGCGCACACCGAATTGGGTTGGACGGAGTTTCATGTTTGCTAGACGGCCTTCGCAAGTACGTCTCCTTTGGCCTTCTCGTTGTTGTGGTTGTTTGTGTGTTGGTCTGCCCAGCGTCTGAAGTCGTCATCCTTGCGGAAGAGCAACTTCAGGGCTTCGGTGATCACGTAGGACGGCGAAGCATCGATGAACTCAGCATAGAGCTCGAGCTGAGTCTTTACCGATTCTTCGACACGCGTTTGGATGGTGACTGCTTTGGGCTGTTTTGGTGGTGGCTTCGATATAGACAACGGGCTTCTCCTTTCGTTTTCATACAAAGTGTCAGACGTTTTGTCTGACAAATTCTCAGGTCTGTGAATGCAACCGAACAAACCGATGACACGAAGTTCCTGTGAGGGCGGGAGCGACCCCACGGCAACCGTGACGCACCGTGCGTCACAGGGTGGGGTCGCTCCCGCCTCAGCCGCGGTCTGGGCCGCGCACAATTTCGTTCTTCGGGACGACTCATCTGATTGATTTCAGTAATGCCGTGCGCGATCGAGGGTGAAGTAGCAGGTGAGGTTGCAGTGAAGTAGGGGGGTGAAGCCCACTTCACCGGAACTTGAGAATTTGACGGCCAGGAGCGAGGCTGTTTCGCACTTGGCGAATAAACATGCGCACAGGAATGCAGCAACGGGCGGGAGCGACCCGGACAAAACTTTTGGGCGGATTGACTGCCAAAAAGTGGGGTCGCTCCCGCCCAATCTGGTGCTTTTTTCTGGGTCACTTTTCTCATTCTCGTCTCGTTTATTTTCTCGTTTTCCCGGGACTTATGCGCATCCCAAGCTGAAGAAGATGCTGAAGACGAAGCTGAAGTAGGTAATTCCTACCTCCTTCAGCTGCTTCGACCAAATTATCGCCGCGCGCACCGAAAGAAGTTTTTTGTTGGGCTGGAGCGACCCACCACTCACTTTGGCCACGGAATCGTGTGCGAAAGTGGGGTCGCTCCAGCCCAACACGGTGCCATCCCGCGGCCATTTTGCCCATTCTGTCGTGTGCAACTTCCTCTCCTTCGGGGGTTTATTCGATCTCCGTGGAGATCTCCGTGGTGAACGCGAGGGTGACGGGGGGTGATCTGTGTCTTTCATGCACGCTTCACCATTCCGCCCTGCAGCACTTCCTGGAAGTTTCTTGACATCGTTGGGTCCTCTACTATTAAAGAGGCTTCGAGAACGGTAAAAGTAAGAAAAAAACTTACCGACTGACCTACGAGAAACCGTAGCGGGTCTCTTCAACATAAAAAGTCCACCGAGCGCCTCTACTTACAAGGGAACATCCAGGCGGGAAAAAGTGAGAAAAAACTTTAATCCCTCGGAGGGATCCCAGGCTGGAAGCGAACTCCCTGTCTCAGCTCCCTACTTACATAAGGAACATCCAGACGGGAAAAAGTAAGAAACTATTTTTATCCGTCGGAGAGGTCCTAGGTTGGGAGAGAGATACCAACCGCCCCCCTACTTATTTAAGGAACATTGAGAAGGGGAAAAAGGAGAAAAAATCTTGGTACCAGTACGTTTTTCTCGGAATCGCCCGGGAGAACGAGACCACAGACGAAGGGCAGGAAAGGGAGCTTGTAGAACCCACACCGTTCGAGCAACCGATGTAGTCTCTCTCACAGGAATTAGTACGAAAGGCCGACTCTTTCACTTCCAACGGCACGTCGATAGGGTAAGTAGATAGCTTCCGGATGGTCCGTGACCCGGAACCAATCACCCAGGCGTCAGGAGTGGGCACATCTCCGGTTTCGACGTACCAGAAATTAGTGTCGTTGATGGAGTAGACTTCAACCGTGCTGAATGAGCTCATAGAGGGCCGGTACAAGGTGGAGCGGGAAGTTGGGCGCGGTGGTATGGGAGTTGTTTGGCGCGCCTATGACACGCGCTTGAATCGTCTCGTTGCCCTGAAGATGCTTCCGTCCAATACGACTCACGACTCCGAGCTGCGCCGTCGGCTTGCAGCCGAAGCCCGCGCAGCATCCGCCCTGAGCCATCCAGGTATCGCCACTGTTTATGATTTTGTCGAGCGGGGCGAGGAGAGCTTTATTGTCTATGAGTACGTGGAAGGCCGCACCTGGCGCAAAGAGCTTGCTCGGACCCGTTTCACGACGGAAGAAATCCTCGATGCCAGTGCCCAACTCGCCGACGCCTTGGCCGCGGCGCACAGTCACGGGATTGTCCATCGGGACCTCAAACCCGAAAACATTATGTCCGTGCCGGATGATTATTCCCGAGGGCGTGTCAAGATTCTCGACTTCGGCCTGGCGAAACACCTCCACGCACCGCTGTCGCTCGAAGTAGAGAACGCGGCGGAGACAGTTTCCATTGGTACGAGCGAAGGCCTGCTAGTCGGGACCGTGAACTATATGGCCCCGGAGCAACTGGAAGGGCAGCCGGTGGACGCGCGCACAGATATCTACGCTCTTGGCCTGGTCCTTTACGAAATGTCTACAGGCACCAATCCTTTCTTGGGCCGGACGCCCCCCTCGACGATCGCTAATATCCTGAAGCTTGAAGCACCGTCTCTGCGGCAATACACTCCGGCGGTTCCTGCCGAACTCGATCGCATCCTGCTAAAGTGCCTGCACAAACGCCCAGAAGAGCGATACCAGTCGGCACGGGAATTGTTAGTGGACCTCCGGAATCTTCGCCGCGTTCCCGCCGAGTCGCCAGGCACTTCGCAAGCCCCGGAGATCGAGTCGAGTCTTCTTCGTCGTTTTTTTTTGCTTGCCGGACGAAGCCCGTACCGCCGGTGGGAGACTATGCACTTGGGCTTTATCATCTGGTTTGTGCTGCAAGGCTATCTTGGATCGAGGTTTTGCGCGGTTACCGCGTATAAATGGGGATGGATCCTATTTTTTCTCGAATTGGCGTGCATCGGTCCCCTAGTGATTCTGCCTGCTTTTCTCGTGTACACGGGGAACTTCGATCGAAGTAGCCTCCCGCGAGAGATACGAAGGACGGCCCCCTGGATCCTCTGGTCTACTGTCGCACTTATTGCGGTCCCGGGGACCATGGCAGTCACCGTCGTCGTTGCTCATCCCGGTCTGGCATCCTTGCTGGGGATCGGTGTTCTCGGGAATATCGAGTATCTGGTGTTCAAACCGGGCATAGACCGCACTTTTCTAGATCTCAATAGAGGATGAAGGTTGACTTGTCGGCCCGAGCCCTTCGATAGAATCTTTTTACGCCCTGGAAGGCCAATTTATGCTCACAGACACGATCTCTCTGGACGAGTAGTCGGCAATCCGGAAGTAATTCGGTTACTTCAGAATTGCCC
>CAWIQN010000004.1:0-397551 GCA_963838265.1 uncultured Acidobacteriota bacterium | reverse complement strand
GTCGACGACTTGACCGTAGAGAACAGCTTTGTCTGTCTTGGTCGGAATTTCCACCACGACCGGACCCTTTGCAGGTCGGATACCGCTCCGATGTACGGTGTCACCTGATTGGGTGTAATCAGTTCCTGCGCCATTGTCAGCGGGCCAGAATACGCAGTAATTACGTTGTCAGCCATTCCGGGCTGCTCTAACAGCCCAACTCGGAAGCAGTAGATTGCCGATGCAGGCGTCGCCCACAACACGGCTTCAAATGCACCTTGATACGCTATTTGTTCATCAAGATCCTTTACCGACTGTTTGACTCCGCGTGCAGGTTGGCCGCCGAGAGGTTCCTGCGCTTCAACCTGAGTCGTGGTGAATACCAGCGTGCAAGCGAGCGCGGCGGCCACAAGAGTCTGCTTGAGTATTGTTTTCATTGCTGTGCCTTTCTTATGTTGTTTCTTGCTTTCCTGCAGAATCTTTCCGGCGAGTCCGTGTGGCCCTTTCCAACGCGGTGAGCAGCCGCTGATAAGCTGAAGCTTCCTGTACGACTAATGTCGCCTTGCCATTGACCGTCAGCACTTCCGGGCCACCAGACTGCTTGAGTCGCCGCAAATGCGCCTTCGTATTTCGGTGAAAATCTGTGAGCGACAGAATGTCCTGGACCCTGATCATGTCGCTCCCTCCCCCACAGTGAATCAGTTGCGAATAACGTGGGGATCTTGTGCGAATTCACTTAGAGGCGTCTATGCAATTTCGGCAAAATTGGAATAACTGGTACTTTTACCAGTATCCCCCAACGCGCGCACCTCTTAGCATCTGCACACGCAAAGCTGAATGCTATGCCGACGCAAAGCTTTTCCTCCTTCGAGGCTTATGCGCACGTAGTCCAGTCCGTCAGTCTGCGGGGCATTATATTGGGGCGGGAGCGCACGAATTATTCGCTCAGCTACCTGACTATGAACCATCTGACGGTTCAATGGGGCCAGAATGGTGGGCCCAACGTGTTCGAAGAACTGGGAACAAATCGAGAACAAATTGGGAACAAACTACCGAAGAACACCCATGAAATAGGTCGATCAATATGTACGTAAGTCATTGAGAAGCAAAGACGGGCTAGTATTTTATCCGGCTCATAACCCGAAGGTCGTCAGTTCAAATCTGACCCCCGCAACCAATTAAGTTGCTGCAGGCAAAAAGGGTTGCTCGCTCCAGAGCAACCCTTTCTTTTTTGTTATCTGCGCAAAATTAGTGCAATTGTCCGGGTTTTGTCGCAGAAAAATTGCTTACCCCCCTGGTTTACCAGGCTCCGCGTCCGCTGGCCCAAAAAAACTTACAGTTTAAGTAGCCACCCAGCAAGACGGGCCGTTGCTTCTTGATTTTTTGATCATTCGCAACCGTCGACGACCGGAAGCGTTTATCGACTAAAAGTCGGAAGATGTACCAGATCAGCCTCTGGCACCGGTTCGAGCGGCTCGCCGGCTTTGCGCCAGGCGGCTAGCCCGCCGACGATTACAAATGCATTGAATCCTTGTTCCCGCAGCAGGTGCGCCACGCTCGCGCTGGTCGCTTCGCTCCGGCATGTGCAGTACAGATACATGTCTTTGACTCGCGGAAATTTCTTGATTTCGGCGCTTAGGTTGTTGGGCTCGATGCGAATCGATCCGCGGATGCGCATCGCGCCCGCAGAGTAATAGCCGTGGCTGCGGACATCCGCCAGCATAATCTTTCCCGGGCCTTCGGTCTGCAGTTTTGCCACAACCTCCGCCACAGGCACGCGCGGCACGATACGATCCTTCCGATGCCTCCAGTAAAATGTAACGCGGTAAACGATAAACGCGATCACCCCGATCACCACTACCATCTCGACCGCGTGCCCCGCGGTGCGAAATCCGCCGATGATCTTCGCAATGAAGTCGCGGAAGATAAATCCGACGGCGCCATACGATAAGGCGTAAATGCAGGCGCCCACAAAATCCAGCCCCAGGAATTGCGGAAACGGCATTTTCATGCTGCCGGCGAGCGGCGCGGCCATGGTACTCACGCCGGGAATAAACTTGGCGATCAGCAAAGTAGTCCGGCCGCGCTTATAGAAAGATTCCGCGGAGTGCAAAACGCAAGTTTCCGGATCGACGGAAACGCGGCAAAGAAATTTCAACAACGCCCATCCCGTTGCTCTGCCAAGAACGTAAAGCAACGAATCCGCCGCAAGCATCCCAGCGACCGCGGACAGCACGACCGCGGGCCCGTTCAGGGCGCCGGACGCCGCTGCGGCTCCGCCTGCCACCAGCGCCACTGCGCCCGGCACCGGCACTCCGATGGCTTCAGCAAAGACGATCAAGCAGATCACCAAGTACCCGTGATGCGCCATTAAAGAAGTGAGGTCAGTCATGGGTAAGCTTTGAGACTAGCACGCCACCGCTGCGCCGGACGCCCATGTGTTTTTCCAGGAAACGCACTTCACCGCACCGGGGGCCGCGCGGCTCAATCGTGGTTTTCCACGCTAGACTGGGTTCCGTGATTCGTATTCAGAATGATATGCATCACTCTCTTTTGCGGTCAGAAACACCATAAGCGCCGGAAAGGGAAGCAAATGACGCCGCGTATTTTAAGTGGCGCCTCGTGCATCCCGGCGCGTTCCGCAAGGGCATGCGAATTTAACATTAACGCCTTGGAAACTCGCAAGAAGGCGCTCTTCTTCGGTGCGTCGCTGCAACCTGGGAAACGGTCACTTTCTAACCATGCGCTGGTTAAAATTTTACCGATTCGACGTCTAGCTTCTCCTCGGAGAAGCGCTTCTTTATCTAAGTCTTTGCTTCTCAACCTTTTCCTTATCTCCTAAGTCTTGTCCCTTCCGGCAACCTAATTGCTCTTTCCGTTCCAGCAGTAGAGGTGGGACGTTCCGCCATTTTGGAGTATCAAATTCTCGGAGGAGACACTCAAGTGACTAGCAAACCATCCAAAAAGGTTACCAAGGCCCCGAAGCTCTCGGCGAACTTCAAAAAGGGAAAGAACATCTCGTTGAAGACGTCCGACATCACGATCACGAAATATGTGGATGCCAGCTCTCCGAAGTAAGAGCGCAGTCCGCGGCAACCCGCTCGTTAGTTTAAATGCTGCGGCTCAGGGTGCTCCATTCTGAGCCGTTTTGGTTTTGAAGGAGTGCACGAGGCGCGGCGCCTCGCAATACGACGGCTTACGTTACGTGGCGTGTTCTACCATGTGTTGTAGGCGGTGCCGTCCAGCGATATCTCGCCGCTGTTGGAATGTATATCGGTCATACCGGAGCTGTTCTGATCCGGGCTCAGCACCACATTATCGAACACCGGAACCCAGTCCGCTTGGCGCGTCATCGGATCGACGGGAACCGAATGCAGATATTTCGCCTGCACCAAATCATCCAGGGATTGCGGTGCGGCTTGCTTGTCCAGCGTGTAGTTGTCGATGGCTTTGCGCAATTCCTGCAGGTCGTCCCGCAGCACCGCTTCGCGCGCGCGATGCACGGACTTGGTGTAGTTGCCGGCCGCCATACCCAGCAAAATCAAAATAATGGTAATGACGATCATTAACTCGATCAGCGTGAACCCAGAGGTTCGCCGCCGCCGCGATCCGCCGAGCGCCACGTTCGATCGACCCGCTGTCTGCAACAAACTCTTCAATCTCGACTCCGTAAAAACAGAAACTAATAAGCGATGCCCTCAACCGCCTGGTGCTAGCCCCAGACCGCGAGCTTCTACCAAGTCGAATATCTCGTTCCGTTCATGGCCGTCCCCGTCGATGTCGAGTACACGTCAAAGACGTCTTTGCCGCTCCAGGTCAGCGAATCGGTGTCGTCCTCCACGCCGCGCAAACCCCAATCCGCTCGCCCTGTCATCGGATCCACAGGAATCTTCCGCAGGAACCGGATAGTTTTGTCAGCGCTCGCCGTCAGCGGTACGCCCCGCACCAGCGTGTCCAGGTCCGGAGGATAATTGCTGCCGCCCGGTGTGGTCTTGATCTGCTGCTTCTCGGCACATTCCCGGTACGCGTCGATGGCGTCGCGCATGGCCTCCAGGTCGTTGCGCAATTCCGTTTCTTTGTGACGCAACACGGAAAATCGCGCAATGGGCAACGCCGCGGACGCCAGCACTAACAAAATCGCGCACGCGATAATCAACTCCAGCAGCGTCATCCCGGTTTGCGCTGTTCCGCTTCCACGACGCTCCGAAAGAGTTATTTCGCCACGCATTTGCTTCGCGATTTTTCCATCCGAGCCCATAGCTGTTCCGTCTCAGGATGTTACGGCTGTACCTGCACTGTGGCCTCGCCCGTAACTAGAGGAATCAGCCGCTGCTGCGAGTCCTTGGCGTTCACCTGCACGATTGAGATGCTGGAGATGCCTGGCGCCAACGCCTTGATCTTCACCGCCACGAGCGTTCCGCTTCCGCTGACTCCGGGGGTATTGGGCTGACGCGTCGCAGAAATGACCGCCTGGCCTCTCTCTTTATCGATGCGGTCCACCACCGCGATGGTCTGCGCGCCGCCGCCGGACAAGAAGCCGCCGCTTCCACCTTGGCCGACTGCTTGCTGGACCTCTTCGATACTGATCACCGCGGGATTGAACTGCAGTAGCAGCGGAATGGAAAAGAGATCGGTCACATTGTCCACCGCAATGGCTATCGTCGCTTCCTGGCCCGCTTTTAGCGCCACCGATTGCGGCTCAAACTTCAACCTTGCGGGAGCTCCGGAAGCTGCGCCGCTGCTGTTGCTTCCGGGCTGTCCGGCGTTTGCGACCGGGGGCGTCGCTCCCGGCGCGCCACCGGGATTCACGAGCGGTCCTTGTGCTGCCGGCCCTTGCGGGGCCGCCTGCGCGATTGGCGCACGAATCTCGGCGTCGCGCCGCACCTGTACGTTGGTTTCCGTTCCAGAGAACATAGGCTGCAAATTCGCCTTGCTCCACTCCGGCATCCGCACGATGCGCGGCGTCAGCACGATCAAAACTTCGTTGTCCTGCTTGTCGCTGCTGTCTTCGGAAAAGAAATAGCGCAGGAAGGGAATCTTGGCCAGCCCGGGCCATCCGTTCAACGTTTTCGTGTCGTCCTTCTCAAATAATCCGCCCAGCACGGTCACTTCGCCCTCTTTCAGGCGAATGTCCTGTTCGATGGTGCGCTGGCTAATGATGGGCTGCTGAATTCCGCCGATCGTCGATGTACCGGTTACGGAAGAAACCTCAACTTTGAGCTTCATGCTGATTTCGTGATTCGGATGCACGCGTGGCGTAATGTCGACGTTCACGCCGACGTCCAAATACTGAAATTGCGTATTAACCAGCGGGTTGACTACACCAGCGCTGCCCGCCGAGCCCACGCCGACGCCGGCTTGGAAGCTGCCCGTCGCCACGGGAACCTTGTCGCCGACTCGCAGTTTCGCGGGCTGCCCGTCGATGGAGCGAATCTCCGGGTTCTGAATAATCTTCGTGTAGGTATCCGTCAAAACCGCATTTGCGGTGATACTCGGTATGGTCAGAACGACGTCCGAGTTCGTCAAACCCTTTAATTGACTGAGCGTAATCGTGCCGGCCGTCGAGGTCGAAGAGGTACTCGTTCCCGTGGTTGTGGATGTGGTCGTGGCCGGCACAATGGCGGCAGAGGCCGTCTGCCCCGGCAGAATTCCTAAAGCTCGCATGCGATCCGTTCGGGCCTGCACCACTTCCACTTGAATCAGTACTTCCGGTTTGGCCTTATCGATGTCCCGGATCATCTTTTCCGCCAATGCCAGCTTGTCCGGTGTATCCCGCGCGATGATAGCGTTCTGCGAATTCAATTGTTGCAGTCGCTTCATGTCCAGCAGCTGTCGCAAACCGGTGACAATTTCCGTAATGTCCTGCGGCTGTACGGTGTTCCCGAGATAAAAAGTCTTAACCACTTCTTCTTCATAGTCGCGGCGCTTTTGCGGCTGATCGGGAACGACAAAAATAATATTTTCTGTCACCGGCTTCCAGAACGCCTTGGCCTGCAGCGACACGATGTCCAGCGCTTGCCCCAGCGTCACATTGTTCAGCTGTCCCTTGACCTGCTTGGCCACGAAATCCGGATCGTAGATCACCGTCAGCCCCGCCAGCTTGCCGATGGTGTCGTACACCATCTTGGCCTCGTTGCTGTAGGACATGGTGATGGGTGCGTTCGACAGCGGCTTAAGTTCCGGAGGCCGCGACGCCAGCTGTGCGTCCCCCATTTCGAGTTCGGGCTGCGCCGCCGCTTCCGCCGCCGCACTGTTTTCCGCTATTTGCTCCGAAGTCCGCTTTATTTCCTGCTCGGCCACGGAGCTCGCCGGGTCGATGAACAAAGCGCGCTGAAATTCGCCCAGCGCGGCCTGCAAATCGCCCTTTTTCTTCTGCGCGTAGCCCCGCTGCAAGTGCATCTGACCAGCGTCAAAACGCGCCTGGTCCACCTTGATGCGATAGCTTGCATTGTTTGGATCGGTTTTCAGTGCTTTCTGGTAGTACGCGTAAGCGTCGTCAAAGTCCGATAGGTCATTGGCCTTCTGTCCCGCGTCGTAGTCTTTTTGGCCTTTGGGGCATCCTGCTGCGAGCAGTGCTATCCCCAGACATACCGCGATTTTCCCCCAACGGCGCATGAACTCTCCCGAGCCAACACGTGCAGTTTCCTGACCTGTTTTGCAGTCTAACATTCGGCTTAGAAGCGCAGCAAGCAACGGAAGGTTGGCTGTCTTTCATCCGATAACCCCCTTTTTGTCGCTTATTTACACCCCATTGACCATCGCCTAGCGCGGATTTAACAGTACAGTTATGATGAAAGTGTGCCCAGTCCCTCGAAACCGAGCGATAAGTCCAAAAAACCGGACAAATCCAAAAAGTCCGCCAAGCCCGCCGAGCTGCTGGTCGCCCAGAATCGCGCTGCGTCGTATAATTATACGTTGCTCGACAGATACGAGGCTGGCCTGGTCCTGCACGGCACCGAAGTAAAGGCTTTGCGGGAAGGCAAAGCCAACATTCGCGACGCCTACGTCGATTTCAAGAAAAGTGGCCCGTGGCTGGTCAACGCGCACATTGCACAGTACTTGGCCGGCGGTCCCTGGAACCACGAACCGCTTGGCTCCAGAAAGCTGTTGTTGCACCGCAACGAAATTCACAAGCTCTCGGTCCGTACCGAAGCCAAAGGTTTAACCGTCATACCCCTGCGCATCTATTTTCGCAACGGCATCGCCAAGTGCGAAATCGCGCTGGCCCAGGGCAAAAAAAACTGGGACCGCCGCGCCGACGAACGCAAGAAAGAAGCGCGCAGGGAAGTGGACGAATCCATGTATCGCAATCGGAGGCGATAAACGCATCATGCAGATCACGCTGGAAACCAAGCCGTACGCCACACTCGAAACCGATGCCCTGGTTTCATACATCTTTGAAGAAAGCGATCCCATTCAAAGCCATCTGCTCGAAATCGATCAGTCGACCAACGGTTTGCTGAAAAAATTAGTCAAAGCCGGTGAATTGACTGGCAAAACTTTGGAATTCACGCTGATCCACGCGCCGGCCGGGCTGGCGGCGTCTCGCTTGTTGCTCGTCGGTGCGGGAAAGCGCGAACAATTTTCCGGCGCCACACTGCGAAAAATCGCTGGAGCGGCCACGCGGTCACTGAAAGCCAAAGGTGTAAAGAAAATTGTTTTCCTGGTTGGCGAAAAGGACGCCAACGACGCCAGCGCGCAAGCCGTCGCCGAAGCTGCCACGACCGCAAATTTCGAAACCGACAAATACAAAACCGACAAAAAAACTGACAAGAATATCGAATCGATCGCCATCGTCGGCTATTCCGAATCCTCCCGCGCCGGCGCCGAAGCTGCCATCGCCACGGGCCGCACCATTGGCGACGCACAAAACTTCACTCGTGATTTGGTCAACGAACCTTCCAATAAATTAACGCCGCGCGTCCTCGGTGAAAAAGCCGAAGCCATGGCCCGCGAAGCGGGCCTCGCCGTGGAAGTGCTGGACGAGCGCCGCATCGCCGACCTGAAAATGGGCGCGCTACTGAGCGTGGCGCAAGGCGGTCCGGAGCCCCCGCGTGTGATCGTAATTACCTATGTTCCGCCCAAGCCCAATCCCGGCGCTCCAGTAATCGGTTTGGTCGGCAAAGCCGTCACGTTTGACACTGGGGGCGTCTCCATCAAGCCCGCTGACGGAATGGAAAAGATGAAGTACGACATGGCCGGTGGCGCAACGATGCTCGGTGTGATGCGCGCCATTGCCACGCTCAAGCCCAATGTAAAAGTAATCTGTGTGGTCCCCGCTACCGAAAACGTGGTCGGTGGCGCTGCCCAGAAGCCCGGCGACATTCAAACCTCCATGTCCGGCAAAACCATCGAAGTGCTAAACACCGACGCCGAAGGCCGCCTGATCCTGGCCGATGGCATCACCTTCGCCAAGCAATTGGGCGCCACAGTTTTGATCGATGCCGCCACGCTGACCGGCGCGATAGTCGTGGCGCTTGCCAACGTCAATGTGGGCGTCTTCGGCTCCGATCAACCTTTTACCGAAAAATTGCTGGCCTCCGCCAAAGCCGCCGGCGAAAAAATGTGGCAACTCCCCATGGACGACGAATACCGCGAGTTCATGAAAGGCAGCTTCGCCGACCTGCAAAACATCAGCAGCGGCAAAGGCGGCGGCAGCATCACCGGCGCATGGTTCATTCGCGAATTCGCTGGCGATACCCCATGGATCCACTTGGACATCGCCGGCACCGCGTGGAACGACGACGCCAAGCCTTGGCTAGCCAAAGGGCCTACCGCGGTAGCCCTGCGAACACTAGTCCACCTGGTGATGTCCTACTAACTTCAATCTTCTCTTCGTAGGGGCACGACATGTCGTGCCCTTCCTGTTTTTGTAGTGGCGATTCCATTTGGATCCATCATCCTGAAGTTTGTTTTTCGCATTCCTCGGCGTGCCACAAGTCACTTCGGCGCCGTCCAACTGCTTGGGACAGTTCTGCATTAAGCAAAGCCAGCGCGCTTTTTGCGCTCGCGGCCGCACTTTGTCGATAAGCTTGACCTTCGAGTAGTCTGCAGCCGACAGGAGCACCCTTCATGAGACGGCGATTCCCACTCGCACTCTTGGTTTTCACTATCTGCGCCGCCTCCATTTCGTTCGCGCAAACGCAAAAGCCGCTAACCAACGCCGACATCCTGAACATGACCAAGCAGGGATTCGAGCCCAGCCTCATTGTCAAAGAAATCCAATCCAGCGCCACCGAGTTCGACACTTCTCCTCAGGCGCTGATCGATCTGAAGAACGCCACCGTCGACAAATCCGTGATGGAAGCCATGCTTAGCGCGCAATCCATCAAACCGACCGGCACGGTCGAGGCCGTCCGCAGCACCGCTACCACCGCCGTGGACGGTGTCGCCGTCGATCCCGCAATTCCAACTTGCAACGCCTCGAATGGCTGTCTTCTTCGCGAAGGCACAGTACTCCCGCTGAAATTCGCCGCCGACCTCAACTCCAAAACCGCCAATGAAGGGGACACCGTCGAATTCCTACTTGATGAGGACGTTAAGGTTGGCGACTCCATCGTGCTGGCCAAGGGCGCTCACGCAGTAGCAACCGTCTCGAACGCCAAAAGAGCAGGCATGTTGGGCCGCCCGGGCGAACTGAGCGTGCATATCGACTACGTTGCCATGGGTAGCAACCACATTCGCTTGCGCGGTAACAAAGCCCGCGAAGGCGACAGCCGAACCGGTTCCGCCGTAGCGCTTACCGTTCTCTTTGGCCCCATCGGGCTAATCAAGCACGGCAAAAACGTGGACATTCCCGCAGGCACTGCACTAACCGCCTACGTAGACCAGGACATCTGGTTAGCCCCAATAAAATAGAGTGGTCGGCTTCGAAGTAGGGACCGCATGCGGCAGCGAGGCGCGGCTGGGTGCGCTATTGCTTGCCATAACAAAATGGTGCAGAGGCGAAGCTGCGACTTCGCCTCCGTAAGCCGCTAGAGACAACCAACCGCCGCCCAAGAGCCGATTGGCTCATTTCCAGGCAGAGTCAGGAACCCGGACATCGTCGGCGGGCACGAGCGTGTTCACCGAAACATGGGGCCAAGTGAGGGTAGCGAAATTCAGCAGCACCGTCTGCGTGTACTGAATCTGCGTGAAACGAACGGTAAGCTTGCGTGGCACATCCACGTCAAATGGTGCGATACCCGAAAACGTCGGCACACGCTGAAACGGAATGCTCGGTGTGGCTTTGACCGCGAACTGCTGCCCCACGTTCAAAGGCCCCACGAGAATGGTCGTTTCGACGGTTTCGATCCAGAAAATTGCCGCCATCTGTAAGGTCTGGGCGTTTGGCGCATTGGCTGCGGCCTGGCCCAGCAAGAAGGCTATGTTGTCGACTCCGCCCCCGAAGAGTGGCGGAGTCGGGGCCGTGGAAATGATAATCGCGATGGTCTTGATGATTTTTTGTTTGGCGATGACATCGCTCAGCAACTTGTTCGGATTGTCCAACAATTGTTGCGTGATCGTGCCCGCCGCGATAAAGCTCGTGAGATCTTGTGGAATTCTCGGCGTGTTTAAGCTGGCGGCGGTCTGGCTGGCGAACCTGATCTTGTTCGCGGGGTTTGCCGTCTGGAACGGCGTAATGTCAACGGGGTTTATGGTCGGCGGTCCGGCGACTTCCGCAAAGGTGCCCTGTGCCTCAATTGTAGTCCCGTGCGGGATAGAGGCCATGCGGGTAACCGTTTTCCCAAGCACTGGCACGTTCGTCGGAGGCACGTGAATCCAAATCCCGGGCTCTACGTGAATGCCGACGCTTTCGCCGTGGACGGTAATGTCCTTGACAGTCTGGAGATAAGGCACTCCGTTGAGGAAGATATCTCCCTGCGGCGTTGTCCCGCGGTTCGGAACGGAGCCCAGGCTCGGTGAAAACGAGAGGCTTTCGGAGGTTAGATTCAGTTCCAGAATGTTATCGAGAGGCGGAGGAGGTGGCGGAATTGGATTTGGTAGCGGCGTTGGCGTCACCGTGTTATCCGGCCGGAAGATGGTGTTGAAGCCGTTGCCCACCCAATCGCCCCTGAATTCGGCAAGTGGACCAAGGGGCGGCGTTGCTGCAGGCGGGGCGACCACCTTATGATTTGGGCGAACTTCTCCGAATACGAAGTCACTAGGAATATGGATGGATGCTCTAGGATTTGGGTCACTCATTAGCAGTTCTCCTTATTGTCAAAGATTCGTTTTCTCAGCGAGCGTTGATGACACACATAGGCATCGAAAAATCGACCAAGACCACGCTACGCTCGGATACAGCTTGCTAGTAAGTGATTCCGATGAGGAATTCGTTACATGCCAAACGAATAAGGAGACTTCACGCCGCTTCGCGCGCCCTCAAATTCGCGGGGCTGTGGCGCTATTGGCCGCCCAGGGGGGAATGAACGTCGTCCCTTTGATTTTTTCTCCGCGCCTCTGCTCGATCCCTGATGCAGCCGCGAGCACTACCGACCGGCGAAGGTTTATACATTCTTCGCCTCGAATCTTCTCGCCTCTAACCTCCAACCTGCGACTTCCAGTATGATACCCAGCGAACCTACTCTCGGAGCGCACACATGCCCGACGAACAAGACCACCCAAGCGCCCAGGCCCTCGAGCGCAAACTCGCCACCATTCTCTCCGCTGACGTCGCCGAATTTAGCCGCTTGATGGGCGAAGACGAAGAAGACACGCTGCGCACCTTCCGCGGACACAAGCAAGTCTTCGAGTCTCTGGTCGCCATGCACCGCGGCCGCATCTTCAACACCGCGGGCGACGCCATCCTCGCCGAATTCAACAGCGCCGTCGAAGCCGTGCGCTGCGCCACGGACATTCAAGCCGCGCTCCGCACGCGCAACGACAAACTCCCGCCCAATCGCCAGGTCCGCTTCCGTATCGGCATCAACCTCGGCGATGTCATGGTGCAGGGTGTCGACCTCATGGGCGACGGCGTCAACGTAGCCGCGCGCTTGCAAACCGCCGCTGAACCCGGCGGCATCTGCATCTCCGGCAGTGTTCACGATCAAATCCGCAACAAACTTTCTCTTTCGTTTCTTTCGCTCGGCGAGAAAAGTTTCAAGAACATCCAGCAACCCGTGCGCACTTTTTCCATCAGCGAAATCGAAGGCGGTGGCACGCTTCCTGCCACCCAGCCGGAAGCGCCTCACGCAAAAAGCAGTCCGAAGAAATGGATAGTTGCCGCAGTAGTGCTGCTGCTGGCTGGTGCCGGTTTCTGGGCTTATACAGTTCATCAGCGCGACACTGCGGAACAAGCGCAGGCCGCCGTCGCGGCTGCACAGCAATCTGCAACCTCCTCGGCAACTCTGCCGGCAGCCACCTCGCCCACCACCCCGCCGCCTGCAAGCATGACGATGTCCGCGACCGTACCACCCCCGTCTGCCGCGAATGCACCAACGAATTCTAACGCCCCGGCGGCTAGTAATTCCGTACCACCGCCCCCTCACCCGCGCGCCGCCGCCGGAGGCGCCGCCAGTACACGTTTGATCGATGGCTCATACTCCGGTCCCGTCTGCTTCGCGGAAACAAAAAAAGAACCCCATCGCTGCTTCCGCGCCAAAGGCACCATCACCGGCAGAAAAATCACCGGCCAGTGGTTCATGGGCCCCGAGAAAAAAATGATTATGGTGCTGACCGGAGACGTTTCCAAAACCGGCGACGTCGTCATCGAAATGATCATGCACAGCCAAACGCCCGACGGCGAGCGCCTAGCCTCCATCAACGTGCAAGGTACGCTGCACGACGGAGTCATCGACACCAGCGGCACCTTCCGCAACGGCCGCCCCGCCACTCTCAACTGGCACAAGGATCCCGATGCGGATCACTGATCGCGCGCAGCTCCGTTCGCTACCCCTGTAACTCTATAAATATTCAATTCGCGAACGCCGCGCCCGCCGTGCGCGATTCTTCGTGCCGCGGCAGGCTTAGCGTTGCCTATCCAACTGGAACGCGGCGGCGCGGAAATCGCCGCGCAAATCCAAATTTATTCCATGCCGCATCCACCACGCGCCCGAGGCGCTCACCGGAGTGTCCGGCACTGCTCGGCCTTCGATGAAGCTCAATTTATATTCGGCGTTGGGATCCAGCCCTTCCAGCTGCAGCAGCGGAAGCCCGCGCCCTTCCTGTGTCGCCTGCGTAAACGCAAAAACCACGGCCTGATTTTTGTCGCGCGCTACTGTTTCCGTCACGGAAAACTCGCTCCCACCCCGCGGGCTGATCAAGCGGTACAGGTCGCCGCGCACGATAGTTGGCTGCACGGAGTGATACGAGGTGATCAATCGCTTGGCCGTCGCAAAATCCTCCGCGCTCCATTTATTCAAATTTGCGCCAATGCCCAGTGAACCTTGCATGGAGCTGAGCATGCGGTAAGCGAGTGAGGTGGCGCGGAAGTTGAGCCAGTGTGGCGAGTCCGTGACCCACGCCATCATGATTTGCGGTGTATACGCGTAGCTGAAGCCATCCTGCATCGTTAGCCGGTCAAACGGATCGGTGTTGTCCGAGGGCCATACTTCGTCGGTGTAACGCAAAATTCCCAAGTCGACGCGCCCGCCGCCGCCGGAACATGATTCGATTTCCACCTTCGGATGCTTCTTGCGCAATTCCGCCAGAATCGCATAAAGGTTGCGGATGAATTCCACGTACACGCGTTTCTGCTCGTCCACCGGCACTTGATCCCAGCCGGGCTCCGACCAGTTGCGGTTGTAATCCCATTTCAAAAATGCAATATCGTTTTCCGTGAGCAGCTTATCGAGAAACCCCAGAATGTAGTCGCGCACGTCCGGACGCGCCAGGTTCAGCACCAACTGGTTGCGCGATTCTGAGCGCGGACGTCCGGGAAAATTCAAGACCCACTCCGGATGTTTGCGATAAAGATCGGAATTCGGGTTCACCATTTCCGGTTCGACCCACAACCCGAAATCCATCCCCAGCGAATGCACCTTGTCGATCAGCGGTTTTAAACCATGCGGAAATTTCTCCGAATTCACATACCAATCGCCCAGCCCCGCGTGATCGTCTTTTCTCTGGCCAAACCAGCCATCATCCATTACAAAGCGGTCCACACCGATGGACGCCGCCTTTTCCGCAATCGCCTCTTGCCCGGCTTCATCAACTCTAAATTCCGTAGCTTCCCAAGAGTTGTAAATCACCGGGCGCGGCTTGGGGTCTGGCGCTTGCGGCAAAATATGCGCGATCTCAAAACGATGCAGCAGGCGCGACGCGCCGCCGAGCCCATGATCGGAATATCCCCCATAAAAGATAGGCGTATCCAAACGTTCGCCGGGCTGCAATTTGTAACCAAAATCAAACGGATTAAATCCCCCCGTCACACGCACCGCATCCAGCTGCGTTTTCTCGATCGTGAAGCGCCACGAGCCGGACCACGCCAGCGCGCCAAACCAAACTTCGCCATGCTCCTCGCCCGCAACAATCGGCCCGGCGCCGGCGTGGCTGTCGTCCCGCGAAATCGCAAACCACGGATTCGCCTGATGCCCGGTAGTTCCGCGGCGGCTCTCAATCACGCGCTCTCCTCCCGCAATCGGCTCCTGATTCAGAGTCCATTCGCCGGCCCACCGCCCGGTCAAATAACTCAGCGCGTACCGCGCGGGTGGCAGCGTCCATTGCGCCGCCGCCGCTTGTTCAACAAGCACCGCCTGTTTTTCCTTGTTCTCGATGCTCGCGGAGCGCGCCAGAATCCCGCTCTCCGCGTCCATGGAATACCGCAGCGTAACGTAAATCTCGCGGGAGACATCCTTCAGCAATACGTCCAGCGACTGCGATCCGCTCGGCGTGGCGCGTACAAACTGCAGCACCAAATCGCGATTGCCATCCGCAAAAGTGATCTTCAGCGCCGGCTCGGTAAACAATCCCGCGCCCCAACTGGCGTACTCCTGCGGCGTGGTGGTGTAGGGCGAATCAAAAGAAGCCGCCTCGGGAAACGAATGCGCCGCGGGAATATTGTCGTGCGCGCCAAGGCGTCCGCCCCAGTAAAGCGGTTGCAATTCGCCGCGCTCATTCACGCCGAACGCATACGTCGAGTTTCCGCCGTCGAGCCGAAAGACTGGCGTAGCCGGAGCCGCAGTCGCCGCAGAAGTTGCT
The DNA here is from genome assembly GCA_963838265.1 of uncultured Acidobacteriota bacterium. Lineage (GTDB taxonomy): Bacteria > Acidobacteriota > Terriglobia > Acidiferrales > UBA7541 > Acidiferrum. Next base: position 382,452 of record CAWIQN010000004.1, on the reverse strand, counting down.
GTCGCCGGACTTTGCGCCGCGGTCAAACCGGCGCTGAACATATTCAGCAGCAGGGAAGTGCTTAGTATGGAAAAGAAAGGCATCTTCAAATGGATTTTCATCGCGTCGTATCCTAGCACTCGCCGCAACCTCTTGTCTTAATCCGCCTCGCCCGTTGACTTCACTCCAAGCCCACCCTAAGATGCCCCTGACCCTGTGACCGAATCCCACGCCATCCTCGGCCAAACTTTTTCTCACTATCGCATCATCGAGCAACTTGGCGGCGGCGGTATGGGCGTCGTCTACAAAGCCGAAGACACTACCCTCGGCCGCATGGTGGCCCTGAAATTTCTTCCCGAAGAACTTTCCCGTGATAAAGTCGCGCTTGATCGCTTCCTCCGCGAAGCGCGCGCCGCCGCCGCGCTCAACCATCCCAACATCTGCACCATTCACGAAATTGGCGAATACGAAGATGGCCGCCGCTTCATCGTCATGGAGTTGCTCAGAGGCCAGACACTGAAACATCGCATCGCCGGCGGTCCGCTTCCCACGGACACTTTGATCGAGCTGGGCATCCAATCCGCCGACGCCCTCGACGCCGCGCATTCCGAAAACATCGTTCACCGCGATATCAAGCCCGCCAATATTTTCGTCACCGATCGCGGCCAAGCCAAAGTCCTCGATTTTGGCCTAGCCAAAGTCATGCAAGCGTCGGCACAGGGCGCCACCCACGGCACCGTCACCATGGACGAAGGCAACCTCACCAGTCCCGGTGTGGCCCTCGGCACCGTCGCGTACATGTCGCCAGAGCAAACTCTCGGCAAGGATCTCGACGCGCGCACCGATCTTTTTTCTTTCGGCGTCGTTCTCTACGAAATGAGCACTGGCCGCCCCGCTTTTCCCGGCGCCACCAGCGCGGCAATTTTTGACGCCATTTTGAATCGCGCCCCCATCGCTCCGGTGCGCCTCAATCCCGAACTTCCCGCTGAACTCGAGCGCATCGTCAACAAAGCCCTCGAAAAAGATCGCACCATGCGCTACCAAAGCGCCGCCGAATTGCGCGCCGATCTAAAACGCCTGCAGCGAGACACCAGCTCCAGCCGCGTGCAAGCCGCATCTTCCGCGGCAGATGCCGCAACCACGGCAGCCTCCGGCGGCCCAGTTGCGCCCGTCGCGCCTGGTTCAGCGCATGGTTCAGGCGGAACGCCCGTCTCGCCACAAACCGCCACGGGTTCCGCCAGCAGTTCCGCGAACACTCCCGCGGGGATTTCGACGCACCCACGAAAAAGCCGCCTGCTGGTTCCCGGCATTGTCGGTGGACTGGTCGTGGTGGCCGCCATCATTTTCGCCCTCTACAAATTCTCCCCCCACAAAATCGCCATCGACATTCAGAACATGCGCATCGCCCCGCTCACGCAATCCGGCAAAGCCAGTGCGGTCACTATCTCGCCCAACGGCCAATACGTCGTCTATGTTTTGAATGACAGCGGCAAAGAAAGCCTCAACGTTCGTCAGGTCGAAACCGGTAGCGACGTCCAGGTGCTTGCGCCCGATGAGGTCCAGTACAACGGCTTAACCTTTTCGCCGGACGGCAACTACGTCTACTTCAGCCATTCCAATAAACAACAGGCCGGTTACAGCGAAATCTACAAGATGCCCGTCCTCGGTGGCCAGCCGCAAACCATCGTTCACGACGCGGATACTGCTCCCGCGCTCTCTCCCGATAACAAACGGATGGCCTTCGTTCGCGGCGACCCCAACAAGTTTCAGCTGAACCTCGTCGTCGCCAACATCGACGGTAGCGACGAACACGTCTTGGCCGGCATGCCCTCGATTACTTCGGCAGCAAGTCTGATTGCCCCCGCGTGGTCTCCCGATGGCAAAACCATCGTTTTGCCAAACTGGAAAAATTCCGGCGAACGTTCCCTCATGGCCGTCTCTCCGCTCGACGGCTCCACGCGACCGCTCTATGAGACGCGCAATTTCACCGGACGCTCCGTGTGGATGCCAGACGGCAGCGGCCTGCTTTTCGTCATGTCCGAGCCCGCGCCCAGCGCCCCGGGACAACTTTGGTATATTTCGTTTCCCAGCGGAGAAGTGCATCGCGTCACCAATGATCTAACCAACTACGGCTTGGCATCCCTGGGTATCACCCAGGACGCCAAAACAATTGCCGCGGTGCAGACCGCCGTCCATGAAGAACTATGGGTCGCGCCGGCGGGAGACTCCGATCATGCCACGCAGATCCCCTTCAATGGCGAGCCGCGCCGCCTGAACTCTGCCAGTGCGGACCGCCTTGTCGTTTCCGATCAGTTTGCCCAACCCTTTGCTTTGCGCCTCGATGGTTCGGGACAAACCGCCCTGTTGCCCGGTCGTAAAATTTTATCGCTGCTGGAATGCGGGTCCACGGGCGCACTGATTTTTTCCGAAAACCGTGACGACGCCGTGAACGTCTGGAAAGCCGACGCCGACGGCGGAAACTCCGTGCAGCTTACCCGTCAGACTCAGGGTAAGCGTGCTCTTTTTCCTAATTGCTCGCCGGATGGCAAGTATTTCGTCTACTTTCAGGCTCCAGACGCACTTCTTCAGGACATCAACGGCACCTCGCCGCCCGTCAAACTCGACCTACGCACAGCCGGAGGCGGCACGCGCATTTCACCCGACGGCAAAACCATCGCCACCATCGGTTTTGTCGCTGGCCCTCCGGAGCGCATGGCCTTCGAGTTCGGGCCTGTAGGGGAAGGGGCGCCGCGCTTTCTTTTTGACAATGTGCCCGCGGGCGCCACCTGGTTCGATTGGTCGCCCGACGGCAAAGCCGTCGATTACTCCACGCTGCGGCGCGGCGCGGCCAACGTCTGGCGCCAGCCCGTTGCCGGCGGACCATTTCAGCAAATCACCAAATTCACCACCCCGGTCATGACGGGTTTCCGTTGGTCACCCGACGGCAAAAATCTCTACGTAATCCGTGGCACTCGCTCCGCGGACATAATCCTCCTCCGCGACACCAAATAGTCTTCCACGTGGGTCAGCCCCATCGCCATGATCTCTGCGCAGGAGTTTGTGTAGCGGCCGCCTTCTGTTTACCCCGACGTAGGAGGGGAGGCGGTCGCCTTTGTTTTGTGGGGCACGCGAACGGTATTCCGGGGCACTTGCCGGTCAACGCGTCACATCTTCTCCGGTGCCTCAATTCCCAACAACGAAAGCCCCGTAACCAACTGCCGCTCCACCAACTCCGTCAACCGCAGCAAAAATCCCCGCTTCTGTTCATCCGCTTCCGTCAGAATATGATATTTGTGATAAAACAAATTAAAGGCCTGCGCCAGTTGAAACGCATACTTGGCCACAAACGCCGGCTCCTGCCCGCTGATCGCCAGTTCCACCGCCTGGTCCAGCGACCCCGCAAGCAATACCAGTTCCCACAGTTCGTTTCCCGAAGCGCCGCCCAAAAGCGCTGCCGCCGTCTCCTGCGTCACCGCAATTTCTGCCGCCGCAGCTTCCAAACCTTTGCGGCGGATTCCGCGAATACGCACCACCGCGTACTGGCAATACGGCCCAGTCTCACCTTCAAAGCTCAACGCATCGGCGAAATCAAACGCGATAATCGAGTTGCGCGTAAATTTCAAAAGAAAAAATCGCAGCGCGCCCACCGCGATAGCATGCGAGGTCTTTAATTTTTCTTCCTCGCTCATCTCCGGATGCCGTTCGCGCACTTCCGCCAGCGTCGCCGCCTCCAGCTTGTCGATCAAATCGTCGGCCTTGACGCCGTGGCCCTTGCGCCCGCTCACTTCCACGTACGGCTTCTTCGCTTCCTCCTCGGACAGTTCATAACCAAGGTCCGCCGCGCAACGCGGCGTCAGCGCCACGATCTCATACGCAAAGTGAATCGACCGTTCCGCTTCCTTGGCATGCCCCAGCGCGCGCAGGCCCTGCGCCACCACATCCTGCAAATACGCCTGCCGCGCATCAATCACGTTATAAACCGTGCTCGCCGCCGCCCCAAAATTTGGCGCATGCGCATCGCCCTTCATGCTCGTCGTGGCCCACACCGTCTCTTCGGCCGGCGCGTTCTTCCACTTCGCGTACTTGAAATCCTTCCCCAGCAACCCAAATTTCCAAAGCTGGTAAGCAATATCTTTCCCAACGTACGTGACGGTTCCATTCGACCGCACAATAATCTTGTCCTGAATATTTTCTTCCTCGCCGCCTTCTCCCTCCGCCGAAGTTTCCTTTACGTCCTTAACCTCCTGTACCTCCTCACCCTCCTCTTTCTCCGCCGGCATGATCCAACAACCCGCCATCTTCCCGCTCGTCGCCAGCATAATCGCGCCAGACTTCTTCAGCATCTCGAACGCCGCATCCCAAAACTTCAAATGCAGAATCTCGCTCTCGCGCGCCAGCAAATCGTAATAAATACCCAGCCGCGCCATGGTCCGCAAATGAAACGTCACGATGGCATCCGCCACCACTTCCGCCACTTCGGACTCTTCTCCCCGCCCCTCCTCAATCGCCCGCAGCGTGTCTCCGCGCAGCTTCGCGGCATTCACCTTGTTCGAAGCAAAAAACTGCGTAGCCTTGGCATAAATGTCCCAGCAGTCGTAATCGAACCGCGGCTCCATGGCCATCATCTTCACGCTAACCGGCGTGCGCTTCTCCATCCACAGCAGCCCAATCACCACGTCGGCCACTTGCACGCCAGTGTTGTCGATGTAATTTTGAATCTGCACGCGATGCCCGGTATGCCGCAAAATCCGCACCAGCGTGTCCCCCAGCACCGCATTCCGCACATGCCCGATGTGCGCCGCCTTATTAGGATTGATGCTGGTATGCTCGACAATAATTTTCCCGCCCGGACCTTCCCCTAGCGAATCGCCCTGTAGCGCAGGGCGCTTGCCTTTGAGCTCTGCGGCCTTTTCCGCGCCTTCATCTTTACCGTTACTCGCCACTCGTTTACCCTGAGCGCTCGGCGCGAAGGGCCACTCATCACTCGCCACTTCTTCATTACCAATAACCATGTTTTCCCAAAACGCACCACGCTCGAAATAGGCGTTCAGGTAACCCGCCCCAGCCACCTCCAAGCGCGCCACCCCCTCCACCTTCCGGAAATCATTCGCAATCTCTTGCGCGATCATCCGCGGCGCCTTTTTCAGCCGCTTCGCCAACTCAAAACACACCGGCGATGCCGCCTCGCCCATCTCAATCTTCGGCGGCCGCTCCAGCACCACTCCCAGATCAATGTGATAGGTCAGCTGAATATGCCGCGCCAACGCTTCCCGCAATCGCTCTTTCAGTTTTTGATACACACGCCCTCGATTTCTTTAGCCCGCAACATCTATGCTTCCTAGTATAGGGAGGCACACCGCTCCGCCGCTCAAGAATTCATTCCATTTTGCGGCAAAGCCCGCCCGGGCGACTGTTCCAGACCGTCAGCCGCCCATACTATCAGCCTACCCGGAATGTCGCTCTTCTCTGTGCCCTTGCCGTCCTCTGCGTCAAAATCCCCATTCGAACGATCCACAAGCTCCGCCCACGCACCGCCGCCCAAACAGTCTCGCCCCTGCCCGACTCGCGAAAAAACCATTGACCAAAAGTAACCTAAGTGCTAATATACTCCATGTTTAAGTCTGATCCATCCTTCCTGCGCATCCCCGCCCCATCGATCTGTACACCTGCAAAAATCACGATCCTTTGTTTTCAACTACTTGCGCACTCTTCTCAATTCCATTTGTGCTCTAACTCCCCTGGAATCAATCACTCACGCACTCTTTGCGAAAAACACCCGGGGGTAGGGGTACCCTTGTCACCTTTTTACCCATCGCTTCCCAGCATTCGCACAGGTTTGACACGCCCGGACGCCGCCGATACTATCGTTTCGCTAGCTCCACATCATTTTTTTGCGGTGCCGGCCCCATCGCAGGGTGGCGGACCACTATGAAACTGGCCTATTTTGACTGTTTTAGCGGAATCAGCGGAGACATGACCCTCGGCGCTCTGGTCGATGCCGGCTGCCCGGTCGAATATCTGCGCTCCGAATTGCAATCCCTGGATGTCCCCGGCTGGACGCTCTCCGCCGAGAAAGTCTGGAAAAATGGCATGGCTGCAACCTACCTCAAGGTGGTCAGCGAGGACCAGCAGAAGCATCGCAGCCTCTCGACCATTCTCGAGATTATCGCTAAATCCGCAATCGCCCCGCAGGTACGCGATCGTGCGTCGGCGATTTTCGAGAAACTCGGCCGCGCTGAATCCTACGTGCACGACGCGCCGCTCGAAAAAGTGCATTTCCACGAAGTCGGCGCCGTCGACGCTATCGTGGACATAGTCGGCGTATGCATCGGCTTTGACGCGCTGGGTATCGCCAAATTCGCCAGCTCACCGCTAAACGTTGGCGGCGGCACGGCAAAAATGGCCCACGGCATTCTCCCCGTGCCCGCCCCTGCGACGGCTCGCCTATTGCAAGGCGCGCCGACGTATTCCAATGGCGTGCAAAAAGAATTGGTCACGCCCACCGGCGCAGCCATCATCGCCACGCTGTGCGATTCGTTTGGTCCGCAGCCGGCCATGACCGTTTCCTCGATCGGCTACGGCGCCGGCACGCTCGACCTGGAAAATCAGCCCAACGTCCTGCGCATCATGATTGGCGAAGCTGCGGAAAAATCCCTGGCCGCCGCGCCGTTCGGCTTCGACGAAGAAATCGCGGTCATCGAGGCCAACCTCGACGACATGAATCCGCAGATCTACGGCCATTTCCAGGAACGCGCGCTGACTTCCGGCGCGCTCGACGTCTACACCACGCCGGTGCAGATGAAAAAAAATCGTCCCGGCACGCTGCTGACGGTTCTCTGTAAACCGGCGGATGCGCAAAAATTGCTGGATCTGATTTTCGCGGAAACCACCACCATCGGCGCGCGCACCTACAACGCACAACGCCGCGTCTTGCCGCGCAAATCCGTCACCGTGATGACCACCTACGGCGAAGTCCGCATGAAGGTAGCCAGCGTAAACGGCCACATCCGCCAGGCCACACCCGAATACGAAGACTGCCGCAAAATAGCCGTGGAAAAAAACGTCCCGCTGCAAACAATAATCACCGCCGCCCAACAAGCCTTTGTAGGGGCGCACCATGTTGCGCCCCAGCTCGGCAAGATTGAATCGTAGCCGCTACCTGTTTTTGACTTTGCTTTTCTTGATTTTGTTTTTGTTGCAAGGAAATCGAAAATTAAAAAATGCCCGACAAACCAAAATATTACCTGACTACGCCGATCTACTACACCAACGGCTTGCCGCACATCGGCCACACCTATTCCACCATCGTGTGCGACACCATCCGCCGCTACAAACGCATGCGCGGATTCGACGTGGTCATGACCACCGGCACCGACGAGCACGGCGTAAACGTGGAACGCTCGGCGCAAAAAGCCGGCATTCCGGAATCCGAATACGTCGCCAAAATGGCCGCGGAATGGCGCAAACTTTGGGACGAATTGGGTCTGCAAGCCGACGAATTCGTGCGCACCACGGATCTGAAACACGCACATACCGTGCAGTGGCTCTTCAAATTGTGCCGCGAAAACGGTTTCATTTATCCCGGCCACTACACTGGGCAATACTGCATTTACGACAACGCCTACGTGGACGTGAAACCGGGCGAGCCATGTCCCGATTGCGGGCGCCCTACGGAAACGGTGACCGAAGCGAATTTTTATTTCAAATTGTCCGCGTTTCAAAAACCGCTACTGGATTTTTACAAAAAGAATCCCAATTTTATCCAGCCGGAGGCGCGCCGCAACGAAATTCTCAGTTTCGTGGAAGGCGGCCTGCGCGACCTGAGCATCACGCGCACCAGCATTCGCTGGGGCATCCCCGTGCCCGGCGAGGAAAAACACGTCTTCTACGTTTGGTTTGACGCGCTCAGCGCCTACCTCACCGCGGTTGGCGGCCCGAACTACGCGCAGCGCGGCTACTGGCCCGCCGATCTGCACCTGGTCGGCAAAGAAATTATCCGCTTTCACGCGGTGTACTGGCCGGCGTTTCTGATGGCCGCGATGCTGCCGCTTCCCAAACAAATTTGGGCGCACGGCTGGCTGCTGATGGACAGCAGCAAAATGTCCAAGTCCAAAGGCAACGTGGTCCGCCCGCGCCCCATCGTGGACGTGCTGGGCATGGACGCGCTGCGTTACTACCTGCTGCGCGAAACAGTTTTCGGCCAAGACGGCAATTTCAGTTACGACGCGCTGATCCAGCGCTACAACAGCGATCTCGCCAACGGCTTGGGCAACCTCGCCAGCCGCACCGCCGCGCTGATCGAAAAGTTTTTTGCCGCGAAAATCCCCAAGCCACGCGCTTTCGCTCCGCAAGACGAAGCTCTGGCCAAGGAAACGCAGTCGGCTATTGCCGAAGTTTTGGAACATTACGAGACGCTGAAGTACAGCCACGCGCTGGAGAAAATCTGGTCGGTGATCAGCGCCGCCGACAGATATCTGACGTCCGAGCAACCGTGGGCTGGCGGCAATTCCGACGCCGAGCAACAACGCCGCGCCGCGGTCTTGTGGACCACGGCGGAACTTCTGCGCGTGGTCATTTCGCTGACGCATCCGGTGCTTCCAGATTGCACGGCAAAAGTCTGGACGGTTTTGGGACAGCCGGGCAAAATCAGCGCGCAGGATCTCGGCGGTTTGAGCTGGGGTCAACTTGCACCCGGCACCGCACTAGAAAAATCGCAACCGCTTTTCCCACGCATCGATAAAAAGGAAGCTCAGGAGAGAATGGAAGCCATGGAAAACGAAGAACAAAACGCAGCATCGCCGGTAGCCGCAATCACGTCGGCCGGAGCGGCAACGAGCGGTACATCCGTCACATCAGCGACGACCGCCGCTGCAGCATCGCCCGCAACTACCGGAGCCGGCGCCGCGGCTGCTACTCCTGCCGCGAGCGAGAAAATCACCATCGACGATTTCACGAAAGTGGAGATGCGCGTAGGCCAAATCAAAACTGCCGAACGCATCGTAGGCGCCGACAAACTTCTGAAACTGACCGTCGATATCGGGACGGAAATCCGCCAAATCTGCGCCGGCATCGCGCAATTCTACGAGCCAGAAAAACTCATCGGCCGCAAGGTCGCGGTAGTCGTCAATCTGGCCCCGCGCAAACTCCGCGGTGTCGAATCGAACGGCATGATCGTCGCCGCAGCGGTTGGACCCGACGGGCGCCCCGTGCTCGCCGGTTTTCCCGACGAAGACGTCGAGGTAGGCGCGCGCCTGAGGTAGTTCACGCTTGGTAGCACAGGCACTCTTGCCTGTGCAGCTGATGATTTATCGGGGTTGCTCGAAATAGCCGAGCGACGCGCTACGACTGTGATGCAAACCGCACAGGCAAGAGTGCCTGTGCCACAAAACAATGGAACTGATTGATTCGCACGCGCACATTGATTTCCCGCAATTTGCGGAGGATCGCGATGCGGTGTTTGAACGCGCGCGAGCGGCCGGCGTGAAAACGATTCTGGCGATCGGCACCGGTCCCGGTCCGGAGAAAATGGACGCAGCGATTCCTTACGCCGAGCAGCACGACTGGATCTATGCCACCGTCGGGGTACATCCGCACGAAGCGAAACAGGTCACGCCGGAGGTTCTCGCAAGACTTGCGGAACTCGCCAAACACCCAAAAGTTATTGCGTGGGGCGAGATTGGGTTGGACTATTTTTACGATCACTCGCCGCGCGAGACGCAGCAGCAGGTGTTTAGCGAACAGATGGCTTTGGCGCATGCCGCGAAGCTGCCCATTATCATTCACTGCCGCGATGCGTGGCCCGATACGTTGAACATGATCGACGAACATTGGAGGTCTACCGGTCTGGGCGGCATCCTGCACTGCTTTACCAGCACCCTGGAAGACGCGCGGCGGGTTCTGGACATGGGCTTTATGATTTCATTTGCCGGGAATTCCACCTATCCGAAAACGCAGAACATTCGCGACGTTGCGAAAGCTTTGCCATTAGAGAACATTCTGATTGAAACGGACGCTCCGTTCCTGGCGCCGCAAGGTTTCCGCGGTAAACGGAATGAGCCGGCCCACGTGGCGGAAGTAGCGCGGGTGCTTGCGAGTGTGAGAGACTTGCCTGCGGATGAATTCGCCGCTGCCACGGCAGGGAATTTTCGGCGGTTTTTTGGCTTGCAGTAGGGGCCGTAAGGCCTAAAAAGTCGTTGTAGTAGTGCGTTGGCGTTATTCTTCGGGTCGGCGCGCGTGTAGTGTGGCAGGCGTTTGCGAGCGGCTGGCAATGTCCGCGAGGCCGCAAGTTCCTTTCGCGTTTTATTTGGAGGAGAGTCATCACGCTGCTTACGGCCAAGGAGATTTTTGACCTGGTTCGCGAGGACCTGGTCCTGGTGGAGGCGGAACTCTCGCGTCAGAGCGAGGTGGCCTTCGCGCCGGTTGCTGAACTGACCAGTTATCTCCTGGGAGGCGGCGGCAAACGCTTGCGTCCTGCGCTGTTGCTGCTGTGCAACGGCTACGCGGCAGGGAAGCGCAGCCCCGGTGCGATTCGTTTGGCCGCTGTTGTGGAGCTGCTACATAGCGCCACGCTGATTCACGACGACGTGATCGATGCTTCGGACACGCGCCGCGGTCGGCCTTCGGCAAATTCGCGCTGGGGAAATCATCGCAGCGTTTTGGCAGGAGACTGGCTGTACATGCAGTCTTTTCAGATGGCGCTGGAAGAGCGCAATTTCCGCATTCTGGATGTGCTGATCGATCTGACGCAGAAGATGGTTGAGGGCGAACTTCTGCAGCTGGCGAAAATTGGGCGCATCGACGTTACCGAGGATGAAGCCCTGCAACTGGCCACGTACAAGACGGCTTGCCTGTTCAGCGGCTGCGCTCGGCTTGGCGCGGTGCTTGGCGGTCTGGAAGGCGTGGAAGAAGAAGCGCTGGCGGAATACGGACGCAACGCGGGGCTAGCTTTTCAATTGATTGACGATTTACTGGATTTCACGGCGTCAGCGCAGACGTTAGGCAAGCCGGTGTTGAGCGATTTGAAAGAAGGCAAGGTTACGCTGCCACTGATTTATGCGATGGAGAATGGTCATCGCGAAGCGCGCGAGCTGGTGGCGCGGGTGCTGGAAGAGAAAGAGTTTAATTCCGTGCGCCCGGAAACGATTGTGGCGCTGGTGCAGGATTCCGGGGCGCTGGACCGGGCGCGCTCGCTGGCGCATGAATACGTTCACCGGGCGAAGGCTTGTCTGAATGGTCATGGCAGTTCGGAATATGCGCGGGCGCTGGCGGTGTTGCCGGATTTTATCTTGGAGCGCGAGAACTAGCGGCTTAGATCGTGGCAAGCCGCGGGCACGGCATGCCGTGCCCCTACACAGAACACGGCTGCGGGTCTCCGACCTGCGTTACAAATGCTGCCCTTCAAGCTCATCTATCATCCTGGATATGACCTGAATATTGGAGCGCACGTCTTTCCTTCGCAGAAATTCCGTCTGATTGCCGAGACGCTTCTTAAAGAAAAAATCGCGGGCCCGGAAGATTTTTTGCAACCTGCCGCGGCCAGCGATGAGGACATTCTGCGCGTGCACACTTCGGAGTGGGTACGCAAACTGAAGACCGGCACACTGACGCCCAGCGAAGCGATGCTGCTGGAAGTGCCGTACTCGGCGGAGCTGGTGGAAGCCGTGTGGCTCGCCGCGGGAGGCAGCATTCTGGCCGCGCAAAGCGCGCTGCGCGATGGCTTTGGATGCAATTTGGGCGGCGGATTTCACCATGCGCACGCGGCGCACGGCGAGGGGTTTTGCGCGATTCACGACGTGGCGGTGGCGATTCGGCGAATGCAAGCGGATGGCGCGATTCGGAAAGCCATGGTTGTGGATGCGGATGTGCACCACGGCAACGGGACGGCGCATATTTTTCGTGATGATCCTTCCGTTTTTACGCTTTCCATTCATCAGCTGAACAATTATCCGGCGCACAAGCCGCATTCGACGGTGGACTTGGATCTGGATGATCGCGTGGAGGATGACGAATATCTGGAAACATTGTTGCCAGCGGTGCGCAAGGGATTGGACGAGTTTCGGCCGGAAATGGTGTTTTACGTGGGCGGTGCGGATCCCTATTGCGAGGACCAGCTTGGCGGGTTGATGCTTACGAAAAAAGGATTGTTCGAGCGGGATCGGCGGGTGTTTGAGGAAGCGCGCGGGCGCGGTATTGCTGTCGTGACTTCGCTGGCCGGTGGGTATGCGCGGCGGGTTGAGGATACTGTGCGGATTCATGTGAATACGATCGTTGCGGCGCGCGGTGTGGCAGAGCTGCGAGATGCTGCACATACATGACGATTATGCGGCGAATCGTTTTTCGGCGTGGATGCGAAAGAGTGCACAGCCAAGATTGGCTGTGCCACAAAGGCGTCCGCCTCCCCCACGGGGGCGAGCAGAAGGCGGCCGCTACAAAGGCCTAGAGGGGTGCCGGCGAAGTTGCGGCGGCTTGGCGGATGGCGGCGCTTAGTTCGGACTCGAAGGACTCGTCGCCGAAACCTTCGGAGCGGTAGACGATTTTTCCTTCGCGATCGAGAACGACCACAGTTGGAAACGACGTCACGGCTAGCAGGCGCTCCAGGCCGTCGGCGAAGACCATATTTATTTTTGGCTGTTCTACGGCAAGATACGGCGCCACCAGCGATTCGTCCTCATCACAATTGGCGCCCAAAAATTGCACGCCCGCGTCGCTCTGAAATTCCTGGCGCACATGCTCGAGGAATGGAGCTAACGCGCGGCAGGGACCGCACCAGGTGGCCCAAAAATTTACTACCAGAACTTTTCCTTTTAGTGGTTGCAGCGGAAACGGAACGCCGCTTTCTGCTTTGCGCAACGTGAAATCGAAGGCGGTTTTTGCGTCGGCGTTGCGCTTCACTGTGGCTGATCCCGTGGCGCGTGAAACCTCGTCGAACGTGAGCAAAATGAAATCGCCGAGACCGGCGTCGGAGCCGTGCGCTTGGCGCCACACGTTGCCTAGCTTTTCGCGAATTTCCCGGCGGCTCGGCGTGCTCTTGCCCGGGTCCGCGAGCGCGAAGGCGCGGGCGTATTGCTTGCTGGCTTCGGCGGAGTCTTTGGTCATTTCGGCGAGTTCGCCAAGTTTTTCGGCGGCCGCGGCGTTGGGTTGCATGGTGTAACTGGCGAGTAGATCGCGCCGCGCGGAATCGGCGTCCTTCAGCTTCGTGTATAGGCGTCCGCGCAATAGCAGCAGAGACATTTGATCGCGCTGGTGTTCCGCTTGCCATTCCTGCAACGAAACCCGCTGCGAGCGTTTGTCCGGCGAGTCCTGCTGAATGAATTCCAGAACGCGAGTCGCATACGTGATGGCGCGTTTCAGGGCCGCTTCATCGCCGTTGCGTTCGAGAAGTTGAATGGTCAGCAGGGTGATGGACATATCGTCCGGCGACAGCGCGACAATGCGTTCGGCGTATTCGGTGGCGTGCACGTTGTCTTGGAGTTGCAAATCGGCCTCGACCAGCGCGCGATAGATTTGCGGGCGGGCTGACGACTCGGGATATTTCTTTAGGAATGCTTCCAGATTGCGCACCAGAGCTGCGCGATCGCTGCCGGCGGCTTCGATGGTTTGTTGCAGCTCTTCTTCGGGATTTTGTTTTGGTGGGGTTGCGGATTTCGCGCTTGACGCTTTGCTGGGGGCGGCACTGGAGGGCGGGTTCTGAGGATCGGCGGCCGTAGCAGTCGAAACGCAAGTCAGCGAGAACAGGCTAAGCCCGCCTACGAGTGAAGCGAGGATCATAGGGCTTCGCCCGATTCGCGAACGGATATTGCAGTGCAATTTCATGTTCTATGATTTTACGGGCAGAGTAGGGAATTGGCGAGTGTTTCGCGGCGCGCATTGCGAGGAAGCCGCGATTTCCGAAAGTTAAAAGACGATGTGAGCGGAAGAGGTGGGCTCACAAGAAAGACCTCGAAGAAAAGTCAAAAGAACGGGTCTGAAGACCCGCCGCTACAACGGTCAAAAGGGGGCAAGGTGAATTTCGCCGGTGACCGTGTGAACTTCGACGCGGCCGCCGCCGGTGCCGATCTGGGCGCGGAGGGAATGTTTACCTTGTTCTTCGATCATGATGGGAATATCGGCGCGAATTTCGCCGCTAGTGGATTCGGCGAGCAAGTGAAAAGTGGAACCGCTGGCGACACCAATGGCGGCGTTGCCTGAAATCGTTTTCAGGTCCCAATAACTGTTCGCGGAAGGATTGCCGCGCACGGCGACGTTTCCAGAGACGGAGTGGGCTTGGGCGTCCGAGGTGGCGCCCTGCACGTCGACATTGCCACTGGTGTTTTCGGCCTCGACGCGCGAACCGGGACCGCTGATGTGAATGTTGCCGGATTCGTCTTTAGCGCGCACGTCGCCCTTGGCATCGTTAACGGACACATCGCCGGAGTCACTGGAGACGCGCACAACAGCGCCCATGTTCGCGGCGGTCACCGCGCCACTATTGCTCGAGAGTTGGGATTCGCCCTGAATGTCCTGGGCATGCACCGAACCGGAAGCCGACTGTAGCTTCACGGGGCCCTTGATACCGCGCACCGAGAGCGAACCGGAGGCGGTGGTGCCGCTGACTTCGGTGTCCGGCGGGGCTTCGATGGTGTAGGAGATGCTGGCGTCATGCAGGCGCATCGCGTCGCGGCCGATGCGCAGCCCTTCCGGCGTTTGCTCGACTGGCGGATTGCCTGCGATATCGGTCAAACGTTTTTGCGCATCCTGCTGGGCGCTTCCTGAAGCCTTGATATCGCCGTGGACGTGGACTTTTCCGTCAGCGCTGCCTGTGATGGTGACATCGCCGGAAGCGGTGCTGATGTCGAGGCGCGTGTGTCCAGTTACGGTATAGGAGCGATCAAAGCTACCGTCGACGCTGGGTCCATTCGCGCAACCGGACGCGAACAGAAACGCACCCGCGCATAGAACTGTTGCCATGTGGCGGTGAAGCTTTATCGCTGGTGCGTGCAAGTGCGCCTCCGTGAAAAATGTTGAACCGCGAAATTTAGCAGAACCGTGCCACGGAACCATCCGATTTACCGGACGTCGTTACCGGGCCGTGTAACTAGGCGCCGTCGGTGGCTCTCACTAATAAAGTACGAGGAATATAGGAAAAATGTTCACAGCGCAACTTTTACTTGAGGTGTAACGGATACCTTGGGGGCAACGGAGACGGACGAGGCGAGCGCTTCGTTGAGAGAACCTTGGCGATAGCCTTCGAGGTCCAGGGCGACATAGGTGAATCCGGCGCGTTTCAGTTGTTGGGCGATGGTGTGGGCCATTTCTGGAGCGAAGGCGCGTGGCATTTCGTCGGGAGCAATTTCGATGCGGGCGAGTTTGTCGTGCAGGCGAACGCGAAATTGGTGGAAGCCGAGTTGGCGCAAAACGTCTTCGCCGCGAGCGACTAGAGCGAGGCGTTCGGCGGTGACTTCCGTGCCGTAGGGCAGGCGCGAGGCGAGGCACGCGGACGCGGGGCGATCCCAGGTGGGCAGGCCCGCGCGCTGCGAAAGTTCGCGAATTTCGGATTTACACAGCGCAACTTCCAGCAAGGGAGCGACGACGTGGTGCTCGGTGGCGGCGCGATGACCGGGACGAAAATCCAGCGTGTCGTCGGCATTTACGCCGTAGGCCACGGCGGCGAATTGTTTTTGCCGGGCCAGCGCGTCCAGCACGTTGAACAGCTCGTCCTTGCAGAAATAACAGCGATCGGAGGCGTTGGCGCGGTAGGCGGGATTTTCCATTTCGTGGGTGTCCGCATACTCGTGCCGCAAGCCGCAGGCGGCGACGAACTTATCCACGATGGAGCGGTCATGGGGTGCAAAACTTGGGGAAACGGCGGTGACCGCAAGAGCGCGAAGGCCCAGCGCGTGATGCGCCGCCCAGGCCAGGTAGGCGGAGTCCGTGCCACCGGAGAGTGCCACGATAACGGAAGACAATTCCGTCAACCGCTGGAACAGCGCCTGTTCTTTTTCCGCAGGCGTGCGGTGGGGCGCTTCGGAGTCCGTGGATTCCGCTTGTGCAATGGCTCCGTTCGAGCCGTGAATGTGAATTAGCAATTTCATTTTTTCTTTGTGTGGTGGTCGGCCGCACCTTACTAGCAGCTTAATTCTTGAAATCCAAAAGTACGTCCACGGTGCCTTGTTGCGGATCCGTCTGCAACCAGTGTCCCATACCGTCGTAGTGCAGCGGAAGATCGCCGAAAACTTTTGTCCGATGGGTTTGAAGCTTGGTTAGGAATTCTTCGAACACGGACTTGTCGAACGGAGCGTTCGCCGGGATGGGCCAAGCTTGTTTCAAGCGCCGCTCGCCTTCGAGGGAAAGTCCAGAGAGCACCAGCTTGCCGAAACGATAGGCTTGACCATCTTCGATGTTGACGGCGTAGGACACGGTTCGCGCAGTGTCGTCGTAAGATGGAGTGGCGTCGATCTTGACCTCCAGAAACCCCTTCTGGCCATATTGCTCGCGAATGCGGTCCCAGCCGGCCTCCAGCTCCATGCCGTTGATCGAGGTGCCGATTTTTTCGCCGAGCAGGTTGTTGAGAGTAATTTCCGATAGCGCGCTATTGCCGTGCCACGTTGCTCCATTCCATTTATATGGAGGGCCGCTCACCACAGGAACAAACACGGGCAAGCTTTCGGGGAGTTTGTCATTGGGATTACCCGACAGCCGCACTTCCGGCGGTCCCAGTTTGACGCGAAGAAATCCCCGCTCTAGGTAAAACGGACGAATTTGTTCCGCGAGGAACAGGTCAATGGTGATGCGCGAATATTCTTTGCCCACGATCTCAGCAAGGTGCTGCTGAATTACCAGTGACGCCGCGAGGGCCGAATCGCTGAAGGCGATGCTGGCAATTTGCATCGGCGCGCCCTGCACATGAAATTCCAGGACGTCGCCTTCGCCCAGCGGATTGGCGATGGCTTGGTGTTCGACGGGCGTGTTCAGGCCGCGAGTGAGCAAGAGCGCGGCAACGGCGCCAGTAGCTTGGTCCAGGGCGTTGCCCGCGACAGGGAGATGATCATCGTAGAAGGGAAGTTTAGCGCGAATGGCGTTGGCCAGTTCGCTATCGGCAAACCACGGAAAATTGTCGAAATACACCGGCAGGCGCGGCGCTTCCTCAAGGTGGTACGTGACGGTGACGCCGTTGGCGACGGTTTTGAAATTGTAGTTTACGGTCGCGAACAATCCAGTTTGTAGCAAGCGATCGGCGCCGGACTGTAGGTCGACGCGGCCGGCCTGCGAGCCGATGGTGAGGCCAGTCAAGGACACCACGGCGGATTCCGGCAGGGACTTCAGGCCATCGGCGGAGATTTTCGTAAGCGTCGCCGTTGCGGTTGCCGCCGGCACCGCATCTTGCGCGCGGCCGGAGACGGCAATGAAGGGATTTGTGGCGAGCGCAAGAATCACGCCGAGCACTAAGTCACGCACGGCGTCATGCATTGCGCCACGCACTGCGCCGTGTACCGCGTTACGCTTCGTAAGGGGAGCAGACTTCACGTCCACCATTCTATTAGAAAAGAGGCCTAGAGGAGGAATGGTCCTGCAGAGTGACGGATCGGCGGAAAAACGGATGCCGCCGCGCGGGTTACTCGACGGTGACGGATTTTGCGAGGTTGCGCGGCTGATCCACGTCGCAGCCGCGGCGCACCGCGATGTGATAGGCCAGCAACTGCAACGGAATAATTTCCAATAGCGGCACGAGCAGCTCGGGAGCGGGAGGAAGCTCGATGAGATGGTCGGCGGCTTCGCGAGCGAGATGATCTCCGGCGGTTACGATGGCGATGACGATGCCGTCGCGGGCTTTCACCTCTTTGATATTGGAAACACTTTTTTCATACAGGGTGACGGAATCGGGATCATTGTCATCGCGCGTGGCAAGGACGACCACCGGGAGATTCTCGTCGATTAACGCGTTGGGGCCGTGCTTCATCTCGCCGGCGGGGTAGCCTTCCGCGTGAATGTAGGAGATTTCTTTCAGCTTCAGTGCGCCTTCGAGAGCGATGGGATAGTGAATGCCGCGCCCGAGGTACAGAAAATCCGTGAAGCGGAAAAATTGCCGCGCTAGCGTTTCGTAGAATCCCGTGGCGTCGGCCTGCAAGACTTGCTCGATTTTGTGCGGGATACGGGTGAATTCGAGCATGAGTGTTTTCGCCGCGTCCGGCGCGAGCTTGCCGTGTATTTCGCCGAGGCGAATGGCCAGCAGGAGCAATGCGGTGAGTTGCGCGGTGAAGGCTTTCGTGGAAGCTACGCCAATTTCGGGTCCGGCATGCGTCAGAATCGTTCCCGCGGCTTCGCGCGTAATCATGGAGCCCATCACGTTGCAAATGGCCAGCGTGGGGGAGCCTTTGCTCTTGGCTTCGCGTTGCGCGGCGAGGGTGTCGGCAGTTTCGCCGGACTGGCTGATGCACACGGTCAACGTTTTGCTATCCAAGATGGGATCGCGATAGCGGAACTCGCTGCCGTAGTCGACTTCCACGGGCAGGCGCGCCAGTCGCTCGATCATGAATTTTCCGGCCAGCGCGGAATGCCAGCTGGTACCGCATGCCACGATGCGCACCCGATCGAAGGAGCGAAACTGCTCTTCGGCGATACGCATTTCGTCGAGAAAGACCTTGCCGGTGTCTTGCGAGATGCGCCCGAGCAGCGTGTCGCGCACGGCGCGCGGCTGTTCGAAAATCTCTTTCTGCATGAAATGCTTGTAGCCGCCCTTTTCGGCCATGATGGGATCCCAATTGACGTGTTGCGTGGGACGTTCCACCGCGCGGCCATCGTGATCCATCACGCGGACGCCTTTCTGCGTGAGCACGGCAATGTCACCATCGGCCAGAAAGAAAATTTCGCGGGTGTGCTCCAGCAACGCCGGAATATCACTGGCCACGAAATATTCGCCCTCGCCGATGCCGATCACGGAGGGCGGCCCGAGCCGCGCGGCCACAATTTTCTGCGGATCATTGGCCGAGAGGAACACAAGCGCGTAGATGCCGCGGAGTTCCTTAAGCGTGAGGCGCACGGCTTCTTCAAGAGGAAGGCCGTCCTTGGCATGTTTTTCAACGAGGTGGGCGACTACTTCGGTGTCCGTCTCGGTGACGAATTTGTGGCCTTCGCTGCGCAGCCGTTCTTTCAATTCCAGATAATTTTCAATAATGCCGTTGTGTACTACCACGATCTGCCCGGTGCAGTCGCGATGCGGGTGGGCGTTTTCTTCGGTGGGGCGGCCGTGCGTGGCCCAGCGGGTGTGTCCGATGCCGTAGGTGCCATCGATGGGCGATTTGCGGATTACTTCTTCGAGGTTGCGCAGTTTGCCGGAGGCGCGGCGAATTTCCAGTTGGCCCGCGGCAGTAACCACCGCGATTCCCGCCGAGTCATAGCCGCGATACTCGAGTTTGCGCAGCCCCTCGATGATCACGGGCACAACCTTCTTAGGGCCAATGTAGCCGACAATTCCACACACGGGCGGCTCCTCTTCTCGGTGACGTTCTTAGCGTGACCTTCTCACCTGGCTCATTTAGCGTAACACGGCTGACATTTGCCATTGCGAACGCGCGAAAATGCTTGTGCTGAATACGGTTAGAGACTCGCGCCTTAATTAATCGGCAGCGTGGGTGCGGGCTGCAGGTCGTACGTGAGCAGCTTCAGGTCTTTGTCAAAGCGAAAGGTCACGCGGGCGGCTTCCGGCTGAATGGTCTGCGGATTGATGTGATGCACGATGGCCACCACGGTATGCGGCTCGGTGGCATCGCGCATCTCGTACCCCCGCACGTGCAAGAACCTGACCACGCGGTCCATAGTTGTGCCGGGAGGAAGTTCCTTGGCGAGGAGTTGATCGATGCCCTCGAGTTGTGGGTCGGAAGTGTGCAGGGCGGCAGCTTTCTTGCAGGCACCGAGCGCCAGGCACAACAGCAAGAAGAAAGAGAGCAATGCCAGGGAAAAAGGAACGGCTGACCTATCGCGAGACGAAGAAAGAGTCATAGTTTCGCCGCCGCCGAAGCGCGCGCATCATTCTACGATTTCAAAGCGATATTCTTCGATCACCATGTTGGTCAAAACCTCTTTCGAGATCTTTTCCACCTGGGCTTGGGCTTCGTCGCGGCTCCAGCCGTCGAGGTTTAGAACGAAAAACTTGCCCTGACGCACGTCTGAGACCGCGGCGTAGCCCAGGCTTGCGAGCGCGTGCTGAATGGTTTGACCTTGTGGATCGAGAACGGTACGTTTCGGCATCACCCATACGTGTGCTTTCATGGCGCCAGTATAACATTGGGATAAAAATCGGCGGCGGCCGTCCATTCTAACGCCACCAGAGCTGCGGTGGCATCTAGCGGAAGGCGTGCATAAAGCTCATTTCTACCAGGCGTTCCAATTCCGCTTTGTGGAGGCCCATCTTCCATGCGTTTTCGTATTCGCCGGTGAGCGTGGTGTGAAACATCGTCGGATCATCGGTGGAAAGCACGATGGGAATTCCGTGGCGAAAAAGCTGCGGAAGCGGATGCTGCTCGATTTTTGCGGCGGAGATGCCCAGTTGCAGATCGAGCGCGCCGGTGCAAATGTTGCTCGCGGGACAAATCTCCAGCGGGATTTGGCGCTCCGCCAGCAAATCCATTAGCGCCGGGTCGCGAATGGCGGCGATGCCGTGGCCGATGCGCTCGGCATGCAGGTGCTCGATGGCTTCGCGAATATTTTCCGGGCCGCCAACTTCTCCCGCGTGAATCAGGCGATGCATTCCAAGATCGGCGGCGCGGCCGTAGACCGCGCGAAACTCCCGCGCGGGAATGCTGCGCTCATCGCCACCGATGCCGAAGGCGACAATTTTGTCGCTGTGGCAACTCCCAGCGGCTTCGACGACCGCCATGGCGGCTTCCACGCCGAATTGCCGCACCGCGTCCCAGACCCAGCGCAGGCGCAGGCCGCGCGGCTCAAACTCTTCGGCGACTTCGAGCATGGCTTCGAAATTGGCCTGCGGATTTTGTCCGCGTAGTTGCATCACGCCGATGGAAAGCGTTACCTCCGCATAGACCACATGCTGCTGGTGCAGAGCTTCCGCGAAGTCCCGCACGATGACCGCGTAATCGGGCGGCTCGCGCAAGAAGGAGGTGACCCACTTGAAGGTCTCGATGAATTCCACAAAATCTTTGTAGGCGTAGCGCTGACGAACTTCTTCTTCGGTCACCTGCACGCCATGGCGCGCGGCAATTTTCGCCACCGTCCTGGGTTGCAGCGAGCCCTCAAGATGCACGTGCAGCTCGGCCTTGGGAAGGTTAGCGATCCGAATGGGTAGCGCGGTCAAAGGAGTGGACCTTTCGAGACGACGCCGACAAATTACTGTCGGGACAAAAAGCAAAACTCAGTGCGGCAGTTGGGGCTTGCCGGCGTTGATCCACGCGGTCAGCCAGTACGAACCGGTATCCGTCGCCGCATTCGAGAGCTGCCGGATCAGGATCGCTGCCGAGAGGTTATAAAAGCGATCGTAAAATTCGTCGGTGTAAGACGTCAGTCCCAAGTGGGCATTGCGATCGGCGAGTAATACGTTTTCGATCCAACTGTGCGAGGAGAGGCAGTCCTCGAAGGCATGATCGGTGGGATCGGCAATATACGCGGCGTCGTTCGGGCGCATGGGGAAAAAGGAAGAGAAGCGGTCCACCAGCGTGGTACCAAAACGCTCGTCGATGCCCAACTGGCCGCTGAGCTTGCCATCAAAGTTGTCGGTGGTGTGAAACGGGTCGTCGGTTTCCCCTACGTACAGGGCCAGGATCGCGGCATCGACTTTCACTTCTTCCCAGTGCCCCGCCTTCATCGCTTCGGTTAGCTTCTGGCTGTAAACGCCGACCTGCCAGGGAAGCAGTCCGTTGGCTTCCAGTTTCCACTTGCCCAATTTCGCCACCGCGGCTTTGTAGTTTCGCGGCAAGGCTTCAAAAGGGAAGCGCCCGTATTTATCGAGATATAGGTAGTGATTGCGGCGGTCCGCGTTGGTCTTGGCCGTGGGGGCGTCCAGTGGATCGCTGACGTGCTGCAGTAGAAAGGTGCGGTTGGCCTCGAAGTAGCCGCGGATTTCTGGCGGCAAGGTGTCGATGGCCTGGCTGACGACCAGCTTTTGTCCGCTGCGTCCCCAGGCTTGCGCGCGGTTTGGCGCAAACGCGCACAACGCAGCCACGACCAGCAGCGCCGCTACCGTGCTCACCAGCTGCTTGCAAATCCTTCGCGGCATCCCGCAATTCCTCTTACGCTCGATTTGCTGCCCGCAGCGTACTCTTCCGGCTGCCATACAAATAGTAAAGCACCAGTCCTATGATCATCCAAACGAAGAAACGAATCCAATTCATGATGGGCAGGCCAGCCATCAGCAGCAGGCAGGTGAAGATGGTGATAACGGGAGCGATGGGACCGCCGGGAGCGCGGAAGGCGCGATGGCGGTTGGGTTCGCGGTAGCGCAGAATTAAAACTCCGCCGGCCACCAACGCGAAGGCGAAGAGCGTGCCGATGTTCGAGAGATCCGCGAGCGTGCCGATATCCAGAATTCCCGCGGGGATGCCCACCACAAATCCTGCTGTCCAGGTGGAAAACGCCGGGGTTTGATAACGCGGATGCACGCGCGAAAAGATTTTCGGGAAAAGTCCGTCACGGGACATAGCGAACCACACGCGGGCTTGTCCGAGTTGAAAAACCAGCAGGGAAGAGATCATGCCCATCAGCGCGCCGATCAGGACCACGAGACGTACACCGGAAAAGTGCAGCTTCTTCAGTGTATTAACTACCGGAGCGGCATCGTCGACCAGGGTATCCCAGCGCACCAGGCCGGTAAGCACGACGACCACCGCGATGTAGAGGATGGTGCACACCACGAGCGTGGCGATGATGCCGATGGGTAAGTCGCGCTGCGGTTCGGTACACTCTTCGGCTGCGGTGGAGACGGAATCGAATCCAATGTAGGTGAAGAAAACGATCGAGCCGCCAGTGAGAATGCCGGGCCAGCCGTTGGGCGCGAAAGGATGCCAATTCGCAGGATGAATAAAGCGCGAGGCGAAGCTGACGAAAACAAGAATGGCCACGATTTTCAGCAGCACCATGATGTTGTTGGTGCGCGCGGACTCGCGGATGCCGCGCACCAGAACCACGGTCAACAGCATCACGATGATGAACGCCGGCCAGTTAAAGCCGAAGTGCCAGCCTGGGCCGTAGATGTCGTTGCCCTGCAAGTCCTGCAAACCAGAGGGCAGGTACGCTGGGGAAATCCAACGCGGATTGGGATGCCAGCCGAACCAATCGAATAAATTCACGATGTGCTGGGAGAAGCCCACGCTTACCGCCATATTGCTGACGGCATATTCGAGGATCAAATCCCAGCCGATAATCCAGGCGATGAGTTCACCCATGGTGGCATAGGTGTAGGTATAGGCGCTACCGGCAATCGGAATCATGGCGGCGAGTTCGGCGTAGCAAACGGAAGCAAAACCGCAAACCACGGCCACGAGAACAAATGAAAGGGCAATCGCCGGGCCGGCTCCAGGTCGCCCAAACGATGGCGAGTGGTGAATCAGATACTCCAGCAGCGGAGCATTCAAAATTGAGGATGCGGTGAATTTTTGCCCCGCGATGGCTGTGCCGATAATGGTGAAAATGCCGGAGCCAATTACCGCGCCGATGCCCAAGGAGGTAAGGCTGATCCAGCCCAGCGATTTCTTTAAGGGAACTTCGGCGTTTTCGCAGTCGGACAACAGTTGGTCGATGCTCTTGCAGCGGAAGAGATCTGATCCCACTCAGGCGCTCCGATCACAGCCGGATAAATTAGACGACGGTCGTTGCCCGTCGCAGCGTGCAGAATAATTTAAGAGCCTCACTCTATCCTGAGCCGCGCCTTGACGCAACCGACGCGCAAAGCTCACGCGGGTTGCAGTTGGGCGTATTTTTCGATGAATTTTTTTGTGCCGCGGCCGGGGAAGCTTACGGAGACGCGGCGGTCGTCGTCATCGTCGCCTTCGACACCTACTACCGTGCCGACGCCGAATTCGGGGTGGCGGACCTTGCGGCCGAGCATGGGATTGGCGTCGCCGCCGCGTCTTGCGGGTCGGCCGAAACTGCTTGGCGCGGGTGTGCGGCGCGGGGCGGGGGTTGCGGGCGTGGGCTTGCCGCGCACGCGGCGCAGGAATTCGTCGGCCGAATACGAATACTCTGGATCGGGCTCGTAGCGGCGCGTTTCGCCAATTTCCGCCAGCGAACCGCGGACGGTGTCGACGAGATTGCCGGGAATCTCCGCGAGAAAACGTGAAGGCAGGCCCTGACGCATCTGCTGCTCGTTGCCGAAAATGCGGCGATAGACGGCACGCGTGAGCGTTAGGGATTTGCGCGCGCGCGTCATGCCCACGTAGACCAGGCGGCGTTCTTCTTCGATGCCTTTTTCTTCGTTGATGGCGCGATTGTGCGGGCAGATGCCTTCTTCCATGCCGGTTAGGAAGACGTGGTCGAATTCGAGGCCCTTGGTGCTGTGCAGGGTGATCAGCGTTACGCCTGGTTTGCCTTCAAAGGAATCGGTGTCGCTGACCAGCGCGGCGGCGTCGAGAAAATCGGTGAAGGATTCGCCGGCGTCGATGCTTTCGGCGACGGCGCGGGTGAGTTCCTCAAGATTTTCAATGCGCGCGACGTCTTCCGGGGAGTTGCGGTCCTTGAGCATTTCCATGTAGCCGGTTTCGTCGAGCACGGTGCGGAGAAAATCCGGCGGCGGCTGATTGGCTTGAGCCTCGTGCAGCTTGGCGACCATTTCCTGGAATGCGCGCAGCGGCGTTACGGTGCGGCCGGCGGCGGCTCCGGAAACGAACTTCTCGATGGCCGCCCAGAGGGAGGTGCCATCGGCGCGCGCCAGTTCGCGGACGGCGTCCACGGTGGTTTTGCCGATGCCGCGCGGCGGAACGTTCAGCACGCGGAGCAGGGCGATGTTGTCTTCGGGATGCATGGCCAGACGCACGTAAGCCAACGCGTCTTTCACTTCCGCGCGTTCGTAAAAGCTGAATCCACCGACCAGCTTGTAGCGCAAGCCGCGGCGACGAAAGACTTCTTCAAAGGCGCGTGATTGAAAGTTGGTGCGGTACTCGACGGCGCAGGTCTGGTCGGGATCGTCGTTCTGGAGTTTCTCGAGCTCACCGGCGACAAACTCGGCTTCGGCTTGCGCATCGCGAGCTTCAAAATATCGTACGTTGCCGCCCGCGCCATTTTCCGCGCTGAGGACTTTGCCGAGACGCTCGGGATTATTGGCGACCACCGCGCCGGCGGCATCGAGAATGTTCTGCGTGGAGCGGTAGTTGCGTTCGAGCTTCACGACGCGGGCGTTGGGAAAATCGCGCGAAAAGCTCAGCAAAATGGAGACGTCCGCGCCGCGCCAGCGGTAGATGGATTGATCCTCGTCGCCCACGACGCACAAGTTCTGGTGCGGACCGGTTAAAAGTCGCAGCAATTCGTACTGCACGCGGTTGGTGTCCTGATATTCGTCGACGTGAATGTAGGCGAAGCGGCGCTGCCAGCGTTCGCGGACCTGCGGGTTTTCACGTAAGAGCCTCGCGGAGCGCAGCAGCAAATCGTCAAAATCCACGGCATTGCTCTGCGCCAATAATTTTTCGTAACCGGCAAAAAGATCGGCTACGCGGCGGCCGTCCTGGTCGATGGCTTCGCGGCGCAACTGCTCGGCGGACTGCCCGTGATTTTTGGCGTGGCTGATGCGGCTGAGCACGTTACGCGGAGTAAGCGAATCATCGTCGATGTGCAGCGCGGCCATGGTCAACTTCACGGCGGCGCACTGATCGTCGTCGTCGTAAATAGCGAAATCGCGCGGCAAGCCGGCGTTGGCGGCTTCGCGGCGCAGGAAGCGCGCGCACAAGGAATGGAAAGTGGAAAGCCATGGCTGGGCCGGGGGAAATCCGGCGCGCAAGAGGAGATCGGTGACGCGATTGCGCATCTCCTGTGCGGCTTTGTTGGTAAACGTCACCGCCAGAATCGATTCCGCCGAAACGCCGCTGGCGATCATATTGGCCATGCGAAAGGTAATGGCGCGAGTTTTGCCGGTGCCCGCGCCGGCGAGGATCAGGACTGGTCCATCGATGGTTTCGGCGGCCAGGCGTTGTTCGGGATTCAATTCGTTGAGGAGAGTGAGCATTGAGCCGTTTCAGGAAATTATTTTGGAAATTTTGTGTGCTTAGTCATGGTAGCCGAGCAAGACGACGCGCGCAAATGAACGGAGAGACGTTGCTAGCGACGGGCGACGCGCTCGTCGGGAATTCTTGATCATTCCTGATGCGATTGTTGATTGGCGTTCTTGGTTGCTTCGAGGCGGTGACGCACCTGGTGACACACCTTGGTGACGTTGGTGCGGGCGACCCTGTCCTTACTACGCGAAAGCGCCGTCAAGTCGCCGCACTCCAAATTGCGCTGTGCGAGGGGGCCCACTGGGTTGATTTTTGTAAGTGCGCATTCTACAGGATTTAAAGTTCTTTAGAATGAGCAGTTATGTAAGTGTTCATTCTGTGTGAGTTAGCTGGTCTGTGAAAGTACGGAATTGTTGCAGGACGGCGAGGCGCACTTCTCTACAACAGGAACATTAACAGATCGGAGGTTACCTTGTCAAGTACCATTTTGGGAATTATTGGAGGGAATTTGATCAGCGGCTTAAATCGATTTCGAAATAGGTTAGGCCCTGCTGTTTGCCCATGGGCGTTACATCGGGGACGTACAGATGGGCGGTGTGCAGCAGGTCGAATTGGCCTTGCATGTCAAAATAGAGGAGGCCTTGCACGGTGCTGTGAGCGGCTACCACGCTGGAGGGGACGGCGGCGTTTTGCGCTTGGTTTTGAAGCTCGGTGAAGTCCTTGCCTTTGCTGCTACTGCTGGGCGTGATGGGAAGAGGCAGCCTGCGACGTGCGGTGGGATCTTTGCCGCCGGGCCGGAGGATGGCGTCGGCGACATCCGCGGCTTTCATGGGCTCCAATTCCTGGCGGCTGTCGTCCTCTAAAGTAAAGGAGAGGCGAATGCGGTCGAGCCCTACTTTAACGCTTTGATCGGAATCGTTGCGAAAGGCCACTTGCACGGCCAGGACGCCAGCGGCGAAGGGTGATTTCTTGGGAAATTTTTCTTTGTATAGCGCAGCGTCCGTCCAGGGACGCGCGGAAATTGTGATGCCCTCATGCGATTCCAGCGCGGAAGTTTGCAGTGGTGGGGACTGCTTGGCGCCCTGTAGCGCCGCGTACGGCGAGGGACTGGCCTGCGAGGTTGTCCAGCGGCCACTTACAAAAAAAATCGTGGCGACGCACGGAATGGCGATGAGAAGCTTTGGCATCAGGTTATAATGTTTTTTACTCATCTTGACGCCTTCGATTCCTTGGGGAAGTGCAGGGTTGCCCTGTGCCGCGAAGCGGTTGCGTGCGTATTCAGCGGAATTAAGTGGCAGCGGGCCGCGACCGATCGCAAAGTAAATTCGCAAAGTAAAGACCGGAGCCACGATTCGTGTTCCTAGTTTATAGCGTATTGATGGGACTAGCCGCGCTGGCGTTGACGCCGTACTGGCTGATACAGAGCGCGCGGCATGGAAAATATCTCGCGAATTTGCGGGAACGGCTAGGACTTTCTTTTCCGGGGATTGGCGGGCGGGCGAGATCAACTGTTGACGCGGAAAAAGCCGCGGGGCTCAGACCCAAGCGCCCCGCGCTACAGGGCGAGGCAGCGATTTGGCTGCACGCCGTGTCGGTGGGTGAAGTGCTTTCTTGTATTGGGCTGGCGCGAGCGCTGAAGGAGGAGAATCCAGAGCGGCCACTGATTGTTTCGACTACTACGCTTACCGGTCAGGCGCTGGCACGCGAGCGGCTGAATTTTGCTGACGGATTCTTATACTTTCCGCTGGACTGGACGTTTGCGGTACGCCGGGCGCTGAAGGCGGTGCGGCCGGGGATTGTGGTGATTGTCGAAACGGAGATTTGGCCGAACTTTTTGCGTGAGGCTGCGAAACAGAAGATTCCCGTAGCTTTTGTGAGCGGGCGGATTTCCGACCGATCATTTGCGCGGTACCAGCGCTTCTTGGGGATTTTTGGATTTTATCTGCGGCCGTTGTTGCGGCGCACGTTATCGTTCGCCAGCATTTTTCTGATGCAGAGCGAAACGGATGCCGAGCGCATTCAGGCGCTGGGTGCTCCGGCGAAGCGGGTGCAAGTATCGGGAAATCTGAAATACGATCTCGCGATACCTGCCGCCACGCCGCTATCCAACTGGCTGGCGGAAGAGGCCGCGCGGCTGGGGCGATCTCCAATCATTGTGGCCGGAAGCATCGTGGCAACGGAAGAGCCATTGGCGCTGATCGCTTTCGGCACGCTGCAAGGTGAATTTCCCAAGGCGCTTTTGGTGCTGGCGCCGCGAAAGCCAGAACGCTTCGATGCCGCGGCACAATTCATTGAGGACTTTCACAGCAAGTTCGTGCGGCGATCTGCGCTGCAAATTCCCGGGCCGTCGCAGGCTATGACGAAAAATGGCGCGGTGCAGTTAAACAACGACGTAAAAGTGATTTTATTGGATAGCATCGGCGAGTTGGCTTCGCTTTACGGAGTGGCCGACGGGGCGTTTGTGGGCGGCTCGCTGGTGACTTCTGGAGGGCACAATATTTTGGAGCCGGCGGCGTTCGGGAAGATTCCAGTTTTTGGTCCCTCGATGGAAAATTTTTCTGAAATGGCGGCGCGGTTTATTTCGGCGGATGCCGCTATTCAGGTGCCGAGTCCAGAAGATGCGGGCGTGGCGTGGATTGAGCTGCTGCGGGATCCGCAGCGTATGAAGCGCATGGGAGAAACGGCGCGCCGCCTGGTGGAAGAGAGTCGCGGTGCGACGGACCGCGCGGTGGGCGAGATATTGATCGTGTTGTCCAGCTACGAAACGGAAGCGAGAGGATGAATTGGAGCTCGTTGCAGCGCTCGAAGGTGGCGCAAGTAATTCTGTGGCCGCTTTCGCTGGTGTACTCCGCGGTGGTGCGCGCGCGCGCCAAGGCTTATGCGAACGGGCGGCGCGAACAAAAGCGCTTGCGAGGTGCGGTGGTTAGCGTGGGGAATTTGACGGTTGGGGGCGTGGGGAAAACTCCCATGGTGTTGTGGCTGGCGGAAAAATTTCTGGCGCAAGGTCAGCGCGTGGCTATTCTCACGCGCGGCTACCGCGGGGAGGGGGGCAGCAGCGATGAAGTTGAGTTACTTCGTACGCGTCTTGGAAAACGCGCCACCGTCGCTGTGGGCGCGGATCGCTTCGCTACTGGAGCGGCGCTGGAAGCCACGCAGCCCGTGGATACTTTTCTACTCGACGACGGATTTCAGCACCTGCAACTGGCGCGCGACGTGGACATACTCTTGATGGACGCCTCGCATTCGCTGGCGGGGGAATCGCTGCTGCCCGCGGGACGGCTGCGCGAGCCGCTCTCCGCCATGGCGCGCGCCGACGCACTGGTGTTCACGCGTGCGGAAACACAGCCGGGTATTTCGAATGTGGTTTCGAGTTTGCAGGCGTATCCGGTTTTTTCGGCTACCACCAAGCTGCTTGGATTCCGCAGGCTCGGCGGCGACGATGGCGAGCTTCTCGCGCGGGAGCAGATCGGGGACGGACCGTTCCTCGCTTTCTGCGGGCTCGGCAATCCCCAGCAATTTTTTCGCGATCTTGCGGCTTGGGGCGTTGCGGTGAGCGGACAGAGGATTTTTGCCGATCATCACCGGTACATGGCCCGCGATGCCGCGGCACTGGAGCGCGCCGCGAAAGAGGCTAATGCGCG
This sequence comes from uncultured Acidobacteriota bacterium, assembly GCA_963838265.1. Taxonomy (GTDB): domain Bacteria; phylum Acidobacteriota; class Terriglobia; order Acidiferrales; family UBA7541; genus Acidiferrum. The sequence goes on along the minus strand of CAWIQN010000004.1, from coordinate 352,706 downwards.
CGGCATGATCACCACGGAAAAAGACGCGAATAATCTGGCCGGCGTTAGCTTGCAAGGCTTCCCGGTGTTTGTGGCGATCATTGATATTGAGGTTTCGCAGGAAGAAGAATTTCTGTCGCTGATCCAATCGAAGATTGCGCAACGCGTTGGAGCGTTATCGTGAAGATTTTGGTTCGTGCTACGAACTGGGTTGGCGACGCCATCATGGCGATCCCCGCGCTGCGTGCGGTTCGCGCGAAGTTTCCTGACGCGCAAATTGCCATCCTGGCGCGCCCGTATGTTGCCGACATTTACCGCCATCAGCAGGTGGCCGACGAACTGATTGCTTATGATTGGAAGGGAATCCACGCCGGCTTCGCGGGTCGCGAACGTCTGGTGGCTGAGTTGCGAGCGAAAAACTTCGAAATTGCGCTGTTGCTGCAGAATGCTTTCGACGCCGCGTGGCTGGCGTGGCGCGCAAGAATTCCCCGGCGAATTGGGTACGCGCGCGACGGGCGCAGCGTGTTGCTGACCGAGGCTATCGCAGTGCCCAAGCCCGGCGACATTCCGGCCCATGAAAAGTTTTATTACCTGGAACTGGTGCGGCGTGCCGGCTGGGTTACGCAACTTGTTGACGAACAAATCATCCAGCTGGCCGTTGCCAGCGAACAACTTGCCGCCGCGGAAGAGAAACTTCGCGGTGCCGGCAGCCTAGGGAAGAGTATGCGCATCGCAGTAGGCGCAGGAGCTTCCTACGGATCAGCAAAATGCTGGCCGCCCGAGCGTTTCGCCGCAACGCTGAATCACTTGCAAACGCACAGCGACGCCGACGTCATCCTCTTTGGCACCCCAGCCGAACTAGCGGTAACCGAAGCCATCGCCGGCAAACTCAGCATGCCGCCGATCAACTTTGCAGGCCAAACAAACATCGCCGAACTGCCTGCGTTGCTTTCGCGCTGCCAGATTTTTCTCGGCAACGATTCTGGCGCGATGCACGTGGCTGCGGCTGTGGGCCTTCCGGTCGTCGCGGTCTTCGGGCCCACCGACCCATTCGGCACTGCGCCGGTCACGTCGCGCTGCACCATCGTGCAAGAAAAGCCATACTGCAGTCCCTGTTTCCTGCGTCGCTGTCCAACGGACCATCGCTGTATGACTGCTGTGCAACCTGCCGCGGTAGAAGCCGCCATGGCTCCTTGGCTGGCCGGCGGCAAGCTCCGCGCCGCCGAGGTGCCCTCTGCCTGAGGCCGCCGCTTCGCAATCGGAGGAGTTCCGCGAACGCGACGGAACTATCCGCGCAGAAGTGGGTTACTTGAATCACGCCAACCGTTTGCGTATCTTTCCCATCGCGGGCGGCGCCATTCGCACACTGACGAACGAAGGCACGCGGGTAATGCTCGCGACCAAGGGGTCCGTCATCATGGGTAAGTATTCTTGCAACGCCACGGAGTGGATTTCGGGGCAAACGAGATGAGCCGCCGTAGACTCGCAAAGAAGAAATCATTGGGTGTGCGCCCGGCCAGTTCGGTGTTGAACTCGTCGCGAACGCCAGCATCTCCGGCGATCGACCTGAGTGCGTTGGCTGACTACGTAGCACAGTTTTCGGCAAAGACGATTGTGCTGCTCGGCGATTTCGTGGCTGACGAATTTCAATTTGGGGACATCTCGCGCGTGTCTCGCGAGGCCCCGGTGTTGATTCTGCGCCACAATCACACGCATCTCGTTCCCGGTGGTGGCGCCAACGCCGCTAACAATTTTGCCGCGCTAGGCGCACGGGTTCTGCCCATAACCGCAGTAGGCGACGACGTTGCGGGCGGCAAACTCCGCGAGTATTTTCAATCGATTGGGATGGACGTCTCTGGAATTTTCTCGGCGAAAAACTGGACGACCCCGACGAAAACGAGATTTCTGGCAGGCTGGGCGCACACCGCCGGGCAGCAAGTTCTGCGCGTGGACCGCGAACCGACTGAGCCGCTCCCGGAGAATATCCAAGCGAAACTGCAATCCGCGCTGGCCGCCAAACTAAAAAAAGCCGACGCGCTGGCGGTCTCAGACTACGGATTCGGAGTAGCTACGCCGGCGCTGGTACGCCAGGCTCGCGCGCAACGCAACGCAAAATTCGTGATCACGCTGGACGCCCGCCATAATCTCCACGGTTACGCCAAATCGCAGATTACGTCCGCCACGCCCAACGAAGCTGAGGTGGAAGCGCTGCATCATGCGGCTATCGGCGCAAATGTTGCTGAACTGCAGCGTTGCGCGCAGTCCACGCAAGGTATTATGAAGCTGCAGTCGTTGCTGGTAACGCGCGGGCGAGACGGCATGGCGCTGTTTGAGTCCGCCAATCGCGTAACGCATATTCCCATTCACGGCGCCGCGCAGGCTGTCGACGTCACTGGGGCGGGCGATACTGTGTTGGCTGCCTACACGCTGGCGTTGGCCTGCGGCGCGCCGCCTCTGGAAGGCGCGCACATCGCTAACATCGCTGGTGGATTGGTGGTTATGAAGCGCGGTACGGCTACGATTTCGCAAAAAGAGCTTCTCGACGCCATTCGCCAGGAAATTTTGGCGGAGCCGGCGGAACACCGCGTGCATGATGCGCCTCTTCGTCCGAAAACCGGCGCTACACCACGGAAAACGCTCCGTTCAAAGAAGGACCAAGCCTAGGTAATGCGCGAAGCTCACACCAAAATTGTCTCGTTCGACAAGCTTCGCACACTTCTCGAAGAGCATCGCCGCAAGAGAAAGCGAATCGTGCTTTCGAACGGATGCTTTGACACCCTGCATGTTGGCCATATCCGGTATCTCGAGAGTGCGCGCCAGGAAGGTGACGTCCTGGTGACGGCGGTGAACGCGGACTCCTCTGTCCGCGCGCTGAAAGGGTTGCCACGCCCGATTCTGGAGGAGCAAGCACGCGCGCAATTGGTGGCGGCGCTTCGCTGCGTGGACTACGTGGTCATTTTCGCGGAGGCTGACGTCAACCGCTTGCTCGAAGAACTGCGTCCGCACGTTCACGCCAAAGGCACGGACTATACGGCGGAAAATGTTCCCGAGCGCGGCACTGCCGAGCGTCTCGGCATCCGCATCGCTATTGTAGGCGATGCAAAAAATCATTCCACGCGCGCATTGCTGGAAAATATCCGCAAGGATCAAAATGCCTGATCCGCGATTCCTGGTGGTGCGCCTCGGCTCGCTGGGGGATATTGTTCACACTTTTCCGGCCGTCTCAGCGCTGCGGCAAACTTTTCCCGCAAGCCAAATCACTTGGCTGACGCATCCGCGATGGGAATCCCTGGTTGCCAGCAGCGGCCTGGCCTCGGAAATCTGGGCCACTGAGACGCGTTCGCTCGCCTCCATTCGCGGAATCATTGCTCAGATTCGCAAGGAACAATTCAGCGCGGCCATCGACTACCAGGGACTTTGGAAATCAGCGGCATTACCATTGTTTGGCGGCGTGCCGCGGCGCATCGGATTTTCATCGCAAACGATCCGTGAATGGGGTGTGCCGATTCTTTATACAGACCGCGTGCGTTGCCAGACCACGCACATCGCGGAGCAAAATGGCGAGCTTTCGCAACGCGCGGGAGCAAGCGGCACGGTCGCGCCGTTCACGCTGCAAATTTCTGCGCAAGACGAAGCCATCGTCCGCCAACTGCTGCAAGACTGCGGAGTCGACCGCTACGTCTTGCTAAGTCCGGGCGGCGGATGGCGTTCTAAGTGCTGGCCGCCGGAACGCTTTGGCCAACTCGCGCAGCACATCCGCGACTCTTTAAATCTGCGCTGTGTTCTAAACTACGGTCCCGGAGAAGATCATTTGGTGGAAGCGATTAAAGCGGCGAGCGGCGGCGCTGAACCCATCGCCTACAGCGGCACGGTCGAGAAATTGATGGCTTTGGCGCGCAATGCCCTGTGCATCGTCGGTGGTGACACTGGACCACTGCACTTGGCCATCGCTCTGGGTACTTCTTCGGTGAGCATCTACGGACCTACCGATCCGCAGCGAAACGGCCCGTACCCAAGCTTCGCTTCGCCTGATCTTGTAACGGCTGGCGCAACAAATCGAGATGCCAGCGTAGACTCCACCCGCAACATCGTTCTGCGCGCCAACTCCGCCGTGCGCGACCACAGCCGCATCGACGAAACTGATCCCGCCATTCTCGAGATTTCTGTCACCGAAGTGTTTTCCGCCCTTGTCCAACTCATCGGGGCGCGCGCGTGAGCGACCGCGCCGCATTCTTCGCGCGCTGGCGTGTCCGCCTGGGATATCCGCTAGCCGTCGCCGTTCTGTGGCTGGCCAGACCGACGCCACGCGACATTGCCATTGGCGCGTTCGTGGGAGCGCTGGGACTTTGGCTGCGCGCTTACGCCGCGGGCTACCTTCATAAGCAGGAAACCCTGACCATCACTGGACCCTACGCCCACACGCGCAATCCGCTCTATTTGGGCAGCGCCATCCTCGCGCTTGGCACCGGGATCGCCACGCATTCCTGGATCGCGGGCGCGCTGTTGCTTTCTTATTTCGCGTTGTTTTATTCCATCGTGATGAAAAGGGAAGAGGGCGAGCTGCGCGGACACTATGGAGCTGCGTTCGAAGCTTACGCACGCGCCGTGCCGTTGTTTTTTCCGCGCGTCACGCCAGCAAAAATGACCGGCGTTTCCGCCGAATCCGCGAGCGCATTTTCCTACGCGCAGTACCGGAAGAACCACGAATGGCAAGCTACGCTGGGTTTTGTGCTGCTTCTCGTGGCGCTGCTAATTCTGTGGCGATTGCGCTGGCACTGACGCAGTCGTTTTCGCCGTATCCCGCGCTGGCCCTTCCGGACACGCGACAAAGCAGGAAACCTCCAGGCGCTTGCCATCCGTAAGAATGTGCACGGCGCCATCGCGGTCGGTCCGCAAAGTGCGCACGCCGGCGTTCTTGAGCCTCTCCAGCAACTCTGGGCTGGGATGCCCGTAAGGATTGTTTTCTCCAGCAGAAATCACCGCCAAGCGCGGGTGCACCGCGGCCAGGAATTCCTCGGTGGTTGAATTCTTGCTTCCGTGATGACCGATTTTCAGTACATCAGCGCGCAAAGTTCTTTCGGCGTTCTCCGACAATATCTCTCGTTCCGACTGCTTCTCCGCGTCGCCTGGCAGCATGAAAGCCGTTCCGCCAAGTTCCCATCGCATCACAATCGAATCATTGTTCTTCGGCGCCACTTTCAGGTCGTCGGTGCCGGCCTCCGGCCATAAAATGTTGCCCTCAGCGCCATCCCAATGCAGTTGTTCTCCGCGTACTTCATGCACGATGGCCACGCCGCGCTCGCGCGCCAAGGCTTCCAGCTTGGACAGCGCCGGCCCGCCAACCTCCCGCCCAATCATAAGCGTCCCGACGTGAAAATTTTCCAGCACCGCCGTCAGACCGCCCAAATGGTCCTGATGTCCATGCGTTACGGCTACAAAATCGATGCGCTGGAATCCCCGCGACCACAAATAAGGCGACACTGCTTCTTCCCCAGGATCCACTCCCAGATGCTCCGCATGACCGGGGAATCCTCCGAACGCCCCGCCTCCGTCAATCAACAAAGTTTTCCCTCCAGGCGAAACTAAGAACAAGGAATCGCCCTGCCCCACATCGAGTACCGTCAGCTCCATTTCGCCGCGGTGCCAAATCGACGGAAATGGGAACGTAGCAATCACCACGGCGGCTGCCAGCAACGCCAGCGCACTTCCTCGCGCGCACCATCTCGCCCGGTCCGATTTGAAATGCAGCAAGATCGCAAGAGATACCGCTGCCACGAAAAATAACATCGTCAGCCATACCGGCGGCCCCGGCACGCGATAGCTCCAGTGCCCGAAAGCGCCAAAGTAGTTCACCACTCTCAATAACAGTGTCGTGAGCCATCCAAGCGGCGCCGCCAAAAATCTCCCCAGGGCAGGGAAGAACACGCCAACGAGAATCGTCACAAACCCCAGTGGCACCATTATTCCGATCATGGGCACGGCGAGCAGATTCACGAGCGGAGCCGCCAGCGTCACGCGGTGAAACGCGCTGGTCATCAGAGGCTGCATTCCGATCTGCAATATCGTCGTGATCACCAGTAGCTCAAACACTCGTAGTGAAACAGTGAGCGCGCCCGCCAACGCACTTTCCGCCATTCTCGCGAGCTTCGTGGGCACGCCCGAAGTTAACCACGCAATTGCCGCACGCAAATCAATCCGGAATTGCGCCGCTTTCGGAATGTGCATCACGTCACGTGCCACGTCTCGCCAGCCGCTCAGAGCGTGCGCATACGGTTGTACGCGTTCTTCAAGCCAAGGCACCGCGATACCTGCGATGCACCCAATGGCCACAAACGTAAGCTGAAAACTTCCATCCGCCATCAGTAGCGGTCGAGCAATCAGCAATAGCAGAGCCGCAACCGCGGCCGAATTGAGGAGGTCCAATCGCCGGTAGAAGATTGCTCCAATCGCCACGATGGAGGCCATTAGCGCCGCGCGCAACACCGGCGGGCGCTGCTCCACCATTGCCACGTATGCGAATAGCAGCGCCAGCGTGATCGCTACGGTCAACACGGTGGGCATTCGCAACTTGCGCCCCAACCAAAAAAGCAAAAAGGCAATCGCTCCGACATGCAGCCCCGCTACGACCAAAACGTGAAACACGCCGGTCTTCTGAAAATCCGCGGACTCCTCGCGGTCCACAAAGCTGCGGTCTCCCAGGAGCATGGCGCGTAGCACGCCCGCCACTTCCGGTCGCGCAGCGAAGAGCGCATCGACTTCGTCGCGCAATCGCCGTCTCGCCCGGGAAACCAGTATGTTCGGCGTCAGCCGCGCCACTGCCACCCGCTCAAGCAAGTCCGGCGCCCGCAACGTCGCCACCAAATCAATATTTTGCGTTGCCAAAAACGCGCGCCGATCAAAAGCCCCTTCGTCTCGAAACACCTGTGGCTGGCGTGCCTCTGCCACCACGGTTATCGCATCGCCGGCACGTACATCCGGCGGCGGCAGGTCGCGGCCCTCCGCATCGCGCTGCTGGGAGAAACTTAGGCGCAAACCTCCGCGCAGTGGCAAGAAATTGTCCTGATAATCCACTCCTGCAAGATTTATTTCATAGCCATAACCCCAAGGCAGCCGCGCAGTCTCATCCCGTAGCTGGCCGTGCCACCGCAACGGCGTGTGCAGTCTGAGGCACCCGCTCTCCACGAGCGAAATAACGTGGTCTGCGGCGCGCGGTTGTTGCGCAGCACACGCTCCCACAAAACCCAGGAACGCCCAGCAAAAGAACACAGCGCAACCCGCGGCCCACAAATACCCGCGCACCACAAAAAACAGGCCCATGCCCAGCATTACTCCCGCCGCAATAAAAAAGCCCACGACCAGTTCTCGCGAACCAGCGTGGGCCGTCATGCTTGGAAACAGGCCGATAGCAATCCCGCATACAAACGCTGCGGTTATCGCCACCGCCGGCGATTTCACGGCACTAAACTCATCGCAATAACCTCACCGCAAAAACTTCATCGCAATCGTCGCAACCTCACCAAAGTTTCGACATGAAAAGTTTGCGGAAATAAATCAAACATATCGATCGCCGTAATTTCGTAAAACGGACCGGCGGCGGCAATTTCCGCGGGTTTCTTGGCGCTGCCCGTCAGCACCGACAAATCCCTCGCCAGCGTTGAAGGATCACAGGACAAATAAATAATTTCCGGCGCGCCCAGCTCCACCAGCTTTCCCGCCGACTCGGCGCCCAGCCCCGACCGCGGCGGATCGAGCACCACCAAATCGGGCCGTTCCTGAGGCTTTTTCAGAAAGTCCTCGGTATGTTCGTTGTACGTGGTTACTTCGACTCCGGCCAGCTCCGCATTGGCATACAAATCCCGCGTAGCAGCCAAATTCGCATCTACGCTCACGACTTTTGTGAACGTCTTCGCCAGCGGCAAAGTAAAAAATCCCGCCCCGGCATACAAATCCAGCGCCAGTTCGCCCTTGGCGCCCTTGGTCACCGCTGCCAGCAGCTCTTCAATCAAAAACCGGTTCACCTGAAAAAATGACAAATGGCTCACGCGAAATGAAAATCCTCCGGCCTGATGCATCAAGTACCCCGGACCGGTCAATTCAAAGCGCTCTTTCTTCTGGTCCAGCAGCAACAGGCTTTCGATCTTCGGCAGTTCCGCGCGAAAATATTCCGCCAACTCCGCTGCGGGCTTGGGATAGGCATCAAACGCAACATTCAAGGCAATCTTTTCGTCTGCGGAATCCGCAAACGCCTCGATTTCCAGGATGCCCGTGGGCAGCTTTCCACCGCGCGCCATCTCTTGCAGCAACCCAAACGTCTCCGCCAGGCGCGGCGAGAGCACGGGGCACGTATCCACCGGCATAATCACGGAACTTTCCGGTAGGAAATAACCCAACGCCCGCGGCATGCCGCTGCGCACCGCCCACTGCGCGCGATTGCGATACCCATAAGGCTCGGCGGTGTGCGCGGCAATTTCGCCGGTCCACGAAATTCCGCCCAGCCGCGAGAGTGTCTCTCGCAAAATCCCAATTTTCAGACGCGTCTGCTCGGCAAACTCTATGTGCTGATAGTTGCATCCACCACACATCCCAAAATGCGGACACGGCGCCTTCACGCGCGCCGCTGCCGGCTCCAGTACCTCCTGCACCTTGGCCCAAACCGTTTTCTTCTTGCGAGACTTTACCTCCGCGCGCACCACTTCCCCCGGCAGCACAAACGGCGCAAAAACGGTGTTCCCCTCCGCGTGCCCCAAACCATCCCCACCATAAACAAGCTTCTCAATCGATAATCGTAACTCTTCAGCCATCAAGTATCCTATTCTGCACGAAATGTGGACAAAAGTGAACCGCCGATGTCGCGAAGTAGCTTCTCTTCTCCGCGCCCGCTGCGTCTCTGTGTCCTCTGCGTTAGTCTTATCTGTGCCGGCGATCAAGAAAAATAAAACAAACTAAACCGCACCAATCCAAATTCCTCCAGCAACCGCTTCTGCAGGTACTGCTTCTCCACGAGAGCAATCTGCGCCGCCTTCATCGTGCGACGGTACATCGCCAACTGCCCGTCCATCTCGCGCCGGGCTTTCAGCAGCAACTCTTCGCTGGCATCTCCCGTGACCGCCGCATACACCTTATCATCGAGCACGGTAAGCCGCCGCTCCAGATCCTCCAAATCTAACGATCCTGGCACATCCAAAAGCGCGCAAGCGGCCTCCGCGCCGGCGGCAATTTCCAAGATCCGCGCGGCGAGTGACGCATTCCCCGAGGCAAGCTTCTCCGCGGCGTTCCGCGACGCCGCAACATTTCGCGACAGGTACGTCCGCAATTCTTCCAGTGGAAACGCCGGACGCGCCGTCGCGGCCTTTCCTGCGCGAGGCGCAGCCCCAGCGGCTGCCTCATTCATTTCTTCCGCCGCTTCCAGCACCGCGTCCGTGCAGTACGCCAGCGTCTTCATCGCCTTGCCAGCCCCGCGCCGCGACCGCGCGTAACTCTCCGCCGCCCGATCGATCCCGCGCAGCACCGCTTCCAGCGGCACCCCGGCCTTCTGCCAAGTCTCCATAATCGCCCAGTCCAGCGGCGACACCAGCAGGTGCGCCCCGCGCTTCTTCCAGAAATATTCTTCAATCTCGGTGAAGTAATTGAAGTAGTTCCAGCCTTCACTGCCCTGTGGTTGGTCTCCGCTGCCGCCCGCGCCAGTGCCCACATCCGGATCAGTATGCGAAATGTCCGAATCCGTCATCCGCACCTAGTGTCCAGCCTTTTTCGGGTCGGACTTACTACCGGCAAGCGCAATGGGCCCGCGACTCTCTACCGAAAGATTCTTCACCAACTCCGGATTCTTCTCCCAAATCAATCGCAAGCCCTTCAACGTCAAAAATTCGTCGGTATGCTTGATGTGCTTCGAGCCACGCGCCACCAACTTCGCCTGCCCGCCTGTCGCCACCACCGGCGCATCGCTTCCAATCTCCGCCTTAATTCGCGTGAGCATACCGTCCACCATGTCCACCGCGCCGTAATACAAACCTGCCTGCATGTGCGTCACAGTGTTGGTCCCAATTACCTTGCCGGGATCCTTGATCTCCACACGTGGCAAGCGCGCCGCCCGCGCAAACAACGCTTCCGAAGAAATTCCCAATCCCGGCGCAATCACCCCGCCCAGATATTCGCCCTTCGCGGAAATCACGTCGAACGTAATTGCCGTCCCAAAATCCACCACAATGCAGGGCCCGCCATATTCCGCAAATGCCGCCACGCCGTTCACAATTCGGTCCGCACCCACTTCCAGAGGGTTGTCGACCAGCACCGCCATCCCGGTCTTCACTCCCGGCTCCACAAAAAGCGCTCGCCGCCCTAAATATTTCTTGGCCATTTCGCCGAGCGTCCAATTTACCGTGGCCACCACCGAACTGACGATTACTCCGCCAATCGCATCGCGATCCAGTCCCGCCAGCGAAAAAAGGTTTCGCGTCAGAACGCCATACTCATCCACGGTCTGTTCGCGCGCGGTGGTCAGCCGCCAATTCGCCACGAGTTGCTCGCCGCGAAACACGCCGAGCACGGTATTGGTATTCCCCACATCGATCGTCAGCAGCATAGATAAACATTCCCCGTAAGGCTCTCGTAGGGGCGCCGCATGCTACGCCCTATCTCGGCACGATTGTTACCGCGCCTCTGAAACATCCCCCGCAATCAGGGTAACAACCTCGCCATTTCCCCGCTCAACCCGCAACAACCCCTCCGCCGTCAGTCCCGCCGTAACTCCCGAAAATGTTTCCGCGGCTGTGACCACACAAACTTTTTTACCGCGCGCGTAACTGGAAACCTCTTCAAATCTCCGCACCACGCCAGCAGACCCTTCGCGCAGCAACCGATTGTAGTCACTCTCAAATTCCCGCAGCAACCGCACCAGTACTTCCATCCGCGATTGCAACTTCCCAGTTTCCGCACGCAGGGAAGTAGCCATCGCGCCGAGCTCGCCAGGAAATTTCTCCTGATTCACATTCAGCCCGATCCCCACAATCACAAATTTTACCAGCGTAGGCTCGGCATGCATCTCCGTCAAAATTCCGCCGACTTTCTTCCCGCCAATCAGCAAATCATTGGGCCACTTCAAATCCACGGTTAGCCCGGTCACCGCGGCCACCGCCGTCTGTGCGCTGATCCCCGCCATCATGGTCAACAGCGGCGCCTGCACTGGCGCGAGTCGCGGCCGCAGCAACAGCGTCACATAAATCCCCGTACCGCGCTCGGAATGCCAACTCCGCCCGGCTCTCCCGCGGCCCGCGGTCTGCTCTTCTGCCACCACCACAGCGCCTTCAGGTTCACCCGCATGACCAAGTTCGAGCGCCACGCGGTTGGTGGAATCCGTGCGAAAAAAATGCCATACATGCTTCCCAAATAAACTTCCCTTTAGCCTTTTACGCAACAGCTCCGGCGTCAAAATATCCGCCACCGACTCCAAAAAATATCCCGTAGCCGGTTGTCCCTTGACCCTTACCCCCAGCTGGCGCAACCGCGTAACCCATCGCCACACCGTAGTCCGCGATACCCCCAACTCCCGCGCAATCCGCGCTCCACTGATGACAATCGTCGCATTCTCCGCCAGCAGTGTAACCAACGCCGCCAATCGTCTATCCGTAACCTCGCTAATATTTCGTTTCGCCATTAAGTTGTGCTTGCTTTTGTACCGACGCCCTTCAGGGCGTCATCCTTCTTTTCTCTGATTCTCTCCGGCTTTTGCCCGCGAGTCCTACCTCGTCACCCCTCCACAATACTCTCCACCAACAAGCTCAAATTCGCCGCCGCCGCCGAATGCGTTAGCATCCCCGCAGACAAATAATCCACCCCAGTCTCCGCATAATCTCGCGCATTTTCCAGCGTGATCCCGCCAGAAATCTCCACCATGCATTCACTGCGCACGGCGCGCACAATCTGCACGCAAGACCGCGCTTGTTCCGGAGTCATGTTATCGAGCAACACCGCCATCGCTCCGGCCCCTAGCGCCTCTCGTAACTCTTCCTCGTCGCGCACTTCAATTTGCACACTGAGAAGGGAATTGCCCCCCGTGCCGGCGTCCCCGCCCACCGCCTCATACGCCGTCGTACTCCGCGAACTCATCTGCGCCGACGCAAACGCATGCGCCATATCCAGCGCCTCCTTCATGCCACCCGCCAGCGCAATGTGATTCTCTTTCAGCAAAATCGCGTCGTACAAACCAAACCGGTGATTCGTCCCCCCGCCCATCTTCACCGCGTACTTTTCAAGCATGCGCAAACCGGGAGTGGTCTTCCGCGTATCGCGAATTTTCGCGCGTGTCCCCGCCAGCTTCTCCACAAACCTTCGCGTGAGCGTCGCCACGCCGCTCAAATGTGAAAGAAAATTAAGCGCCGTCCGCTCCCCCGTCAAGATGGCCCGCGCCCGGCCAGAGAACCTCACCAAATCCCGCCGCTTTTCGACCACATCGCCATCGCGCGCCAAAAACTCCACCTGAATCGCAGGATCGAGCGCCGCAAACACCATCTCCACGATCGGCAAACCCGCCACTACGAGGGGTTCGCGCGCCAAGATCCGCGCCCGCCCAGAAGCCAGCGCTGGCACTGTCGCCAGCACGGTAACGTCTCCCGTGCCAACATCTTCCTCCAGCGCTCGTCGCACCAAATTTACAACGCTCGCCGATTTCCAATCAATATTCATTTGTAGTGGCGGGTCTTCAGACCCGTTCTTTTGACGTTCGTCCCGTTCTTGGCTCTTGCCCTAGGCAGCCTTTGCGCCTACGACCCACCCTCCAACTCCCGCTTCCTCTCCACCAATTTTCTCAACTCAACCTTCTGCTGCTCCAACGTAGCCTTCAATCCATTTACAATCTTCTCCGGCGCGCGCGCCAGAAATGTCTCATCTCCCAACTGTCTTTCCTTCGCCGCAATCGCCTTCTTCAATCCCTCAATCTCTTTCATTAGTCGCGCCAACTCCACGTCAACATCCACCGTCTCCGCCGCAAACGCAATCCGCACGTCAAACTCCGCCGAAGACCGCGCCGCTCCACCCGCCAATGCCAACTTCTCCCCAGTTAGCCGCAGCTCGGACAGCAACGCCAGCCGCACCAGAAAATCCCGATTCGCTTCAGCCACCGCCCGCAACTCAGCATCCGCGACGGAAACATCCGCCTCCACCTTCTTCTTCGGGTCCAACTTCATCTCCGCGCGAATATTCCGCACCGCCCCAATCACTTCCTGCAAAAACGCCACCTCGCGTTCGGCCTTCAAATCCAGCAAGCCACACTCCGGAAACGCGTCCAGCGCGATCGACTTCGCCCCCGCCCGCTGCGGCAACTGGTGCCACAACTCCTCCGTCAAAAAAGGCATCAGCGGATGCAGCAACCGCAATGCCGCATCAAACGCCGCAAACAAATTCTTCCAGGACACCGCTGCTCGCGCACGATCTACGGAAGTCAGTTCCGGCTTAACCCACTCAATATACCAATCGCAGAAATCTCCCCAGAAAAATTGGTAAACGCTCGAGGCCGCCTCGTGAAACCGGAAATTCTCCAGAGCGTCATTCACGGTCGCAATCGTTAGCGCCAAGCGCGAAAAAAGCCAAGCATCCGCCAACGGTACGCCGCCCCCGAACGCATAAGGCGCCCCGGCGCGCACCTCCGGGGCCGCCAACTCCTCCAGCGAACTCCCCCCGGCCTCAAACTTATCCAAATTCACAAACAAAAATCGCGCCGCATTCCAGATTTTGTTCGCAAAGTTCCGCGCCCCGGCCAGCCGGTCGTCGCTCAAAACAATATCGGTCCCCGGCGCCGCCATGGATGCCAAACAAAACCGCATCGCATCCGTTCCATACTGCTGGTTCAACTTCACCGGGTCGAGCCCGGTCCCCGCGGTCTTGGACATCTTTTCGCCAGAACCCGTCCGCACCAGCGAATGCAGATAAACCGTCTTGAACGGCACGCGCCCGGTGAAATGCATCCCCATGATGGCCATGCGCGCCACCCAAAAAAACAAAATGTCATAGCCGGTGATGAGCGCCGAAGTCGGATAGTAAGTCGCAAAGTCCGCCGTCTTCTCCGGCCATCCCAATGTAGAAAACGGCCACAACGCAGAACTAAACCACGTATCCAGGACATCCGGGTCCTGCATTAATTCGCCAGATCCGCAGTGTGAACACTTGGCAGGTGCAGTCCGCACCACGGTGATCTTCGCGCAGGCACCGCAATGCCACGCAGGAATCCGGTGCCCCCACCACAGTTGCCGCGAAATCGTCCAATCCCGGACGTTATCCAGCCAATTCAAAAATTCCGTCCGTCGATTATCCGGAATGATGTTGATGGTATTTTCTTTCCCTGGCGCATACCCCCGCACCGCCGCAATCGCCGGTGCTGCCAAATCCTTCATCGCGCAAAACCACTGCGTGGAAATCCGCGGCTCCACCACCGTTTTGCTGCGCTCGCAAATCCCCACCGCGTGCGAGTGGGCCTCCACCTTCACTAAAAATCCCTGTTCCTCCAAATCCGCTACAATCTTTTTTCGCGCGGCAGAGCGATCCAAGCCCGCGTAAAGTCCGCCATTCGCGTTGATCTTGCCGTCCACGGTCATCACATCGATTTCTTCGAGCCCATGCCGCTTGCCCACCGCAAAGTCGTTCGGATCGTGCGCCGGCGTAATCTTCACCGCTCCCGTCCCAAACTCGCGATCCACCATTTCATCGCCAATAATCGGAATCTCGCGATTCATCAGCGGCAAGCGCACTTTCTTTCCAATCAGTGCGCCATACCGTTCATCCACCGGATGCACCGCTACCGCTGTATCCCCCAGCATCGTTTCCGGACGCGTCGTAGCCACCACCACCGACAAATCGCTCCCCACCACCGGATATCGGATGTGCCACAAAGACCCCGCCCGCTCCTCGTGCAAAACCTCCAAGTCGCTCAGCACCGTCAAACAAACCGGACACCAGTTCACCAGCCGCGTCTCGCGATAAATCAATCCCTCTTCATAAAGCCGCACAAAAACTTCAATCACCACCCGAGAAAGTTCCGGCGAAAGCGTAAATTTCAGCCGTGACCAATCGCAACTCTCCCCAATCTGTTTCATCTGCGAAAGAATCGTCTCGCCGCTCTCCTCCCGCCACTTCCAAACCTGCGCCATAAACTCTTCCCGCCCCAATTTCTGATAATCAATCCCGCGCTCCGCCAACTGCCGCACCACCACGCGCTGCGTGGAAATCCCCGCGTGATCCGTACCCGGCAAATAAAGCGTGTTGAATCCGCGCATGCGGTGCCAGCGCGTCAAAATATCGATCTCCGTGTGGTCCAGCATGTGCCCGATGTGCAGCGAGCCGGTTACATTCGGTGGCGGAATCACGATGGAAAACACCTTTCCGCCCGTCTCCGCCGCAGGATCGGCCTTAAACAGCTCCTCCCGCACCCAATACTCCGCCCAGCGCGGCTCAATCAGCTGCGGCTCGTACCCTTTGGCAATCTCACGACCCATAGTTCCAATAGCTCCCCATAGAGAAAACGCGCCATCCAGCAACAAAATTGCAGTCAGGATAATCTTCGACTATACGGGGAAAAATCGCGCAACGTCAATTTATCAACAGACTTTGCTCTCCAACTACCGCGTTAGTCCAGCGAACAGTGTGAGCGGAAATGATCAATTTCGGCAGAGCTATATCTAAGCCGGAAGCTTCCCTCGCCAGGCTACTTGCTCCAGCGAACCAACGAGGAAACACCACGAAGCCGCCCCGAGCAATGCGACGGCGGTGACGATAACGAATGCCCAGAAAAAATGCCCGTTGCGCTGCAGCACAAAGCCCGTCACCGCCGGCGCCACAATACCCGAAATATTTCCGATGAAGCACTGGAAGCCGGCCCACCGTCCTGCCGCTTTCGGTCCCGCGAGCGTCTGCGTAATCGCCCAGACGTTGGACGCGGTGACGCCAAAAAACATGACGCCGAGCACCAGAGCGGGGATGCAATAGACCGGGCCGGCAACAGCGGCGAGGCCGACAAAAATGCCGGCCAAAGCGGAACCTCCGCCAACGATGGTCTTCCGAACGAGCGTCGGTGTCGCCCCCGACACGATCCAGCGATCGGACAGCCAACCGACCAGAGCGGAGGCACACGCGCCGAGCAGATAGGCTGTGCCACCGATTTTCGCCATTTTATCCATGGAAAACTGCCGTTCGCGCACCAGATAGAACGGCAGCCAGGTAATCAGGAAATAGTTCACATAATTTCCGCAGAATAGTCCCAGGCAGGTTCCCCAGAGCGACCGCACGCAGAGAAGCTCCAGAAACATTGGTCTACCCGCAGTGTCCGTGCGAATAGCGCGCGGATCTTTTGGCGCGTAACGCAGCCAAGGGATAATCCAAAGCAGGCTCGCGAGTCCTAAAACGATAAAGCACGGACGCCATCCGTATCGCGCGATCAGCAAGCCGCCGAAGAGCATGCCGAATCCAGGTCCCAGGACGACTCCCGCGGAGAGCACGCCGTTGGCAAAGCCTCGCTGCGTTTCCGGGAAATTGCTGGCGATGATTTTTGTGTAGGACGGATAGGCGACGGACTCGCCAATGCCGACGAGCAATCGAAAAACCAAAATGCTTGCGAAGGCGTGCGCGAAGCCTGTCGCTGCGGTGGCGACCGACCAAAGAAAGAAGCCGCCGGCGAAGATCCAATTGACGTTGTAGCGGTCCACCAGCCAGCCGGAAACGAGTTGAAATAGTCCGTAGGTAAAGAAAAACGCGGAAAACAAAATGCCCAGTTGCGATGCGGAAATGCCCAGTTCGTCCTTCAACATCGGGCCGGCGATAGACAGATTTCCGCGATCCACGTAGTTGATGAATACAGAAATGGCCAGTAAGACGAGCGTCAGCGCCAGCGGGCCGGGAATACCCTTGCGTTGCAGCGTCTCGGAGGTTTGCATCAAGAATGGGCATCATCTTCCATGAGTCCCGAGCCCGGCGCAACCCATTTCCCGTAGGCGTTCCTACACGAACCTGATTTTTGCAGGGGCAAGGGATTCGACTGGACCGGCAACTTTCGCGATACCAACCGATGAGCGCCGTAGGCGCGCCACAATTTTAGCCCAGCACGCTAGTGCTGGGAACCCGTGCATACCGCAGCGCGAGCCCCGTAGGGGCGGCACAGGGGTTCTTCGCCACGTCTCCGACATATCCGCGATGATTCGCGAATCGCCATTCCACGCCTCTCAAACAAAAATCCCCGCGATACCGATCGCGGGGATTTTGCTAAACGAAAACTAGCCGCAGCAGGGAACTACTTCTTCTTATTTAACTCTTCGCGCACCATCGCCTCCACCACCGGCTTCAGCAACTCGCGCGTGACCGCCTGCATCACTTCCGGGCTAAGACTTGCCAGCACTCGCGCCACCACGTCCGCGTTGCTAACCTTGGCCTCCGCCGCAACCGCGTCGTGAGCCGTCGTTTCCGCTGGAGGCTCAGCCGAGGTCTCGATCGCTGGCGGTTCGCCTACATACACGCTTGCCACCACGCTTTCCGTAATGGCCTCGACGTTGGAACTTTCCAAGCCCTGTTCCGTATTGTGTTCCGCGCCGTGTCCCGTGCCATGTTCCGGCGCAATGTTCTCTACCGGCGCAGCCGCTTCTTCCTGCACTACGTGCTGCTCGGCAGCCACTTCCTCAATCGCCTGCGTCGCACCAAAACTTTCTGCGCTCTGGATTTCTTCTGCGGGCGCTTCGTTAGCCACCGACTGCTGAGCAGTCTCTGCTTCCGGAATCGCCGTCTCGACTTCAGCGCTCGCCGTGGGCTCAACAGTCAACTCACTCGCGTACGCCGTCGCCGCAGGCTCCGCCGCCTGTTCCTCGTGAATAATTTCCTGGGTCTCCGCCGCATGTGCAACCTCGCCCGCCGCAGCCACATCAACATCCGTGTTCTCCAGCACTGGTGGTGACGCTTCTGCGGATGCTCCCGCGTGCTCAATGATTGCCGATTCCGGCGCTGTCACATTCTCTTCCGCGGCAAATGCCGCCGGCGCTTCTTCCACTGTCGCGCTTTCCGAAAGCGCTGGCGCACTAGCCGCCGCCGGCGCATCCCACGTTGACGCCAGCAAATTGGCCTTCATCGCCTGTACTTCCCACGCGCTAGTCGCTGTTGGCGCCGCCCCTTCGGCCTCGCCCTGCGCATCCTGTGAGCCCGCAAATCGGTCAATCGCCGTTGCCACGGCATCGTGTTCCACGGCCAGCGCTGCAGCGGGCAACTCTCCAGCCGCTTCGCTCCCCGCGCCATGTGCAGCTTCCGCCGTAAGCGTTTGTGATCCGTTCTTCGACAACGCCAGCGACGCCGCTTCCGACGCCCCAGCAGAGATCGCGCTATCCCAGGCATCCGCCGAATACCCCGTCACCTGCGGAATCGCCTCGGACGCCACAAGTCCCGCATCAATCGTCGTAACCGCCGACACTGTCTCTTCCTGTAAAATCGCCGCGTGGCTTTCTTGCGTCGCCGCCGCTTCCGTCATCGCGGGCACCGGCGTCGTTCCCCAATCTTCTCGCGCGCTCTTGCGCGTGGGCGGCTCATTGAACGCCGTATCGCGCCAATCCCGCACCGCTCCCGTCACGCCTTCCGCCACCTCTTCATCCCCGGCATCGCGACGCCACGAAGCCTTCGGCTTCTCTTCTTCTTCCTCTTCCGGTACATCCTGCTGTTCTTCGGCGTCCCGCCAATCCCGCCCTGCTAGTTCCGGGTGCACCGCGGCCACAAATCCCGGATCTTCTTCCTCCGCGGTGCCGCTTTCCATCAAGTTCCCAAATGCCAGCGGAGCCTCGCCCACCATCTTTACCGGCGGAGGCACTAGCGACACTTCTTCCACCACGTCCAAGTCTTCCATCACAATCGATTCGGGGGGCGCTACAGGAGCCGCCATCACCACCGGCGCAGGCGTCGGCTTCGGCGTCAAAAATTCCGCGCCTTTGCGCTCGCCATTCCTTCCAGACTTATCGTCGCCGAGCGTCTTCTCAGACGAATACGCCACGCCCGCGCGTGTCAGCGCCGCTTTCACCATTGCAATCAGCGGATCGGGCGGCACAAACGGTTTCTTCAACACACCATCCGCGCCCACACGCTGCGCTTCCTGCTCATCCAGGGGATCGAACGCGCCCACCAGCAAAATCACGGGAATATGCGCCAGCGCCGGATCCTGCTTCACATACTGGCAAACTTCATACCCATTGCGCACCGGCATGAACACATCGGCCAAAACTAAATCCGGATGTATGTCGGAAATTTTTCGCACTGCGGCTTCGCCGTTGCCCACGGCTACCACGTCGATGCCCTGGTCTTTCAGCGCCAGGCCCACCATCTTCTGGATGTTGCTGTTATCGTCCGCCACCAGGATCTTGGCCACCGAACATCCTCCGGGAGAAACCTCTACCCGCGCCGTTTCACGCCATATCTCGCGGCCTTCTTACCTTCTTGGCCGCTCCGCAACGGTACGCTCTCCCGGAAATCTTCCGGAAGCACTCCCGTGCTCCACTGTATTTGAGCATTCGGCCAAACACCCGTCAATGTGAACAGGGTGCCAGTGTGTCGGAAACGAACACTGGCCCAATGGCGCACATTACCTCTCCGGCGATCCGATATCCGAGGGTCACCACAATGAAAACGGGGCCCGCCAGCTCTTGGCGGGCCCCGTTTCTCACCGTTTCGTATTCCGTTCTCCCTGGTCTTTTCGCGGTCCCGATTCAGGACCTCGACTAGGGCATTTACCAGGGGATGAGCTTCTTCAGCCCTTTCTTCTTCTTGCTGGTGGATTCTTTACCGCCCGAATTCGCATCCTTCTTCGTGCTGTCGGACGAATCGTCCGTGGTCGCTGCGTCGCTAGCCGGTGTAGTTCCGTCAGCCGCCGGAGCTTTCGCGACCTCTGCATTTCCCGCCGCTGGAGTAGCGCCCGCCGCCGTTGCGCCGCCAGGCGCGGTCGTACTATTTGCCGCCACAGCGTTTGTCGCTGCACCGTTGGTCGCGTTCGATGTTGATTCCGCTGCTGGCGCCGCGCCTTCCGTTGCCGGCGCTGTCGCGGGCGCAGCCGTGTCAGGACTGCTCGTCTCCGTCGCGGCCGGGACACTCTCTCCGGTCACCGCTCCCGACTCCGACCCCGGCACCACAGTAGCCACCACCGACTTCCCAGGCGTCCCACCCACGGTCAGCTGTGCTCCGCTTCCAGGGTGCAGCGTGTCGTTGTTGTTGTCGCTCTCCTGCGTCATCGTCGGCGTACCAACCTTTGCCGACGAAAGTAGCTCGCCCGAAGGTTTGCCAGAGACAAAGTCCAAAGGTCGTTTATACATTGGCGTCTTCGGCCGTGGCGCGTTTGCATTCGCCGTCATCCACGCCAATGCATTCGGATCCGCCTGCGGCACCGGTACGCCAAACGCCTTCAACTTGTACTTCGCATCTCCCACCAGCTCGGATTTCGGATAATCCCGCACGATCTGCGCATAATATTTCGACGCAATGTCCCGCTTTTCGCTGGTTTCATATAGATCCCCCAGCATCCACAACGCGTGGTCAGACTTGCTGTATAGCGGATATCGCGTTGTCACCGACTGCAATCGCGATGCCGCCGCTCGCTTGTCGCCTTTCACGTAATAATAATAAGCAATGCGGTAGTCGCCCTCGGCCAGCACTTCCTGTACATCGCGCAGACGCTGCGTCGCTTGGCCCGCCAGCGGATCGCTCGGATACTTCTGCAAAAATGTCTGAAACTCGTCTTCCGCCTCTTTCGCTTCGGTGCGATCGCGATCCGGCTTGGCCATCTCGCGGTAATGCGCATTCGCCACCTGCAATTGCGCGTACGGCGCCTCCGGCAGGAAAGGGAAGAACACGATGAAATCTTTGTACGCCTGAATTGCCTGCGTGGTATTCGCCGTCCCGCCCTCTTTGTAATAAGAGTCGGCAATTCCCAGCTTCGCCTTGGCCAGATACTCGCTGTCGGGATAAGTGTTGATTAACGTCTGCAGGTCCAGCCGAGCGATCTCTTGATGCCCCTTCGAGGCCTCGTCCAGCGCCCGCAGATACAGCACCTTGTCAGGCTCCGCGCTATTATCCGCGCTGGTCGACTTATTAACCTTCTTCTTGTGTAGAAATTGCGCGTCGCACTGCACCGCGCCAACCGAAACCAGAAATATCCCACTTGCCAGCAATATTAGAGTACGGCGCAAACATCACCTCGATCGCTAGAGTTTCGCGTCTCCAACCCCAAGCCGCCAATCCACCCCACCGAACATTCCATTGGCCAGCGCCGCTGCGCACTGAGGCTGGGAACCTCGATGCCCGCAGGAGCGTCTTATTATAACCTGAACCAAAGGACAGGCCACACAAAAACTTGCCCCAACGACCAGTGCGTCGCTTTCCCAGTTGCTTCATAGCGACGCCCTTCAGGGCGTCATCGGCGAGTCCATCCATCATTTCGGATACTCGCAAGTCGGTACGGGTTGCCTGAAGATGTTGCCGTACGAAGTTACCTGAAGCGCTTGCCCGAGAGCACCGCCAAACCGGGCGAACTCGCATGCACTAAACGAACTTTTCTTTTCGTCGAAAGCATCTAAAATGTCTGGAGCTAAATCTTCAAAGGACGCAAGCCATGAACACCAAACCTTTCTTCGTTTTTCTCGCAACTCTTGCACTCCCCGTCGCCGCCTTCGCGCAAGCTCGCCCTTCAGCCTCAGGAACGCCCACCACGCCCTCCAGCGCCTCCGGCAGTCCCGCAGGCTCCACCGACATCGGCAAATATTCCAGCTATGACAGTCTCTCCCGCCAAGGCCGCACCGGCGACTATCTCCTCGGCAAAGTCTCCGTCGCCGGCGGCGCGCTCCCCTGGGACGCCATCCCCGTCAACGTCACCTGCAGCGGCAAAACCGCTTACACCTCCGTGACCGACTCCAAGGGCAACTTCGTGATCGCTCCCGCCGCTTCCCCTGGAGTCACCAGCACCGCGCCAGCATCGGCCGATCCCAAATCCAAGCCGGCCGCAGCCTTCATGGGCTGCACCGTCGAAGCCGCCCTCCCGGGTTTCAACTCCACCACCGTCACCATCGCCGACCGCAACATTACTGACAATCCCGACATCGGCACTATCACTCTGAATCGCGAAGAAAACTCCGGCGGCAGCGTCGTCAGCAACACCACCGCCTCCGCTCCCAAAGACGCCGCGAAATCCTTTGAAAAAGCCCGCACCGAATGGCTCGAGAAAAAACCAGACAAAGCCCAAAAGGATTTGGAGAAAACTGTCCAGCTCGATCCGCAATTCGCCGAAGCCTGGTACCAGTTGGGAAAAATTCAGGAAGCCGCCAACTCTCCCGACGCCGCCAATTCCTTCGCCAAAGCCGCTGCCGCGGACCCCCAATTCATCCTCCCCTACGAACACTTGGCTATACTTGACGCGAAAGCCAGCAAATGGCAAGACGTCGCCGACGCCACCGCTCACGAACTGCAACTGAATCCCCGTGGCACCGCACTAATCTGGTATTACAGCGCCATCGCCAACTACAAATTAGGCAAAAAAGACGCCGCCGAAAACGCCGCCGAAAAATCTCTCGCCATGGATCCACTGCACACCGTCCCCAACACCGAGCAACTTCTCGCCGTAATCCTGGCTGACAAACAAGAATTCGCCGCCGCCCTCGCGCACCTGCGCAACGCCCAAACCTACATCGCCCCCGGCCCCAACGCCGACCTAATCAAGCAACAAATAGCCCAACTGGAAAAAATCGTGGCCACTCCCAGCTCGAAGTAGCGCGTTCCGCCGTGCGGGCACGCCATGCCCTGCCCGCTTCCGGCGCCTATCGTCTCTACAGTAGTGACACCAACTACTCCGCGCCAGGCGCCATCTGTTTCCCATCTTGCTGACTGCACCAAGGCTTTCTACTGACCCATTCGATCCTACGGTCGCTGCGAATAATCGCGATGTCGATGTCGCCTCCCAAAGCCCGCCTGTCCTCCCCGACCGCGTTGTCCATCGCGAATTGAATTGCCTTGCGCACGAGCGCAGCATCCTTCTCCGCATCGACCGCTACCAATCCCGCCGTACCCGCAGGACCAAACGCTCGCGCCGCTCTTTCATTCTTTCCCTCAAAAAACTCTTTCACCAAGTCCTGCGCGATCCCCGCGACGCCAATATCACCGGGCGCCACCGAGGACCGCCGATCGACCAGCCTGCCCTTCACAGAATCAAAAGAAATCTCGCCCGCATGAATGGACAAATCTCTCTTCTCGTCAAAATTGATAAACCCGCCAACCACCAAACTCCCGTGCGGCGGCACCGCAGCGCGCTCTACAGTTTGCCGTGGCTGAACACCAAACCAGCGCAGCGCCGTGCTGGCCCATGCCCGCGCCAGATCGCCCGCATCGCGCCTCGGCGACGATGCGTACACAATACGCGCCGCCCCCTCGCTGCTCCAGCTTGTTCCCCCCTTGACGCCGATCGCCGCGTTCCCAGTCTCGTAGAACAACGTATCTCCGCCCAAAGAAATAATCTTGCAAGACCGATCCTCAAAAGTATGATTGCTTACATCAAGCGTGCGGCTCTCCGCGCCGATAACCACATAGTCCGCGCGCTTGGAAACAATCATAACCACCAAGCTCCCTCTCCGCGCCTGCCCCTCCGCCACTCCGGCAACCACCACGATCAAGGTCGCCATCAACGTCGTCATCGACGTCCAACGCATAATCTTCATCGTAAGCCTTGCCCACCCAGCAAAGGCACGATACACCACCGCCACGCCGACAGAAGAATCAAGAGTGGAAGGTCGCGACTCCGCTACCTCCGGGAAAGTGCCTGCGTTCCGAGTCGAAGCCGGGAGCGTCCGACTCTCACACGCTGCGGAAATAGTCCGGCACGCCGACAGAAGCTATAACTTGGGAACGAGAGGGCCCGACTTCAGTCGGGCCGTAGCGTGCATTTGTAGCGACGGTTTACCCTGAGTTCCGAAGGTTTCCCCTGAGCTTCGAAGGGCCCGGGCGTCACCCTCTCTTGCGCTCATCCTACCGTCCGCGCCGGCCATCACTGCGCGCAACCCATCCTCCGCCGCTTCGGCGTGGAATCCACCGTCCGCCCCAGCCTGGCCTTCTACAACACCTGCGAAGAAATCGACGCCCTCGTCGCCGCCCTCTGGAACCTCAAGCTAGGCCACACTTCGCTGTAATCCTTTCGCCGTAACGTCCGGGAAATATCGGCGAGAAGCATATACTGAGTAATGAAAGCGACTAACGGTTGCGCGGACCTACATTCGACCAAGCCGGGGAGATTTTGGCGACTGGATTCGAGAAGTGACGCCTCGCAAAATTCTCTAAGGAATCGACAGTTTCGCATCCAACAGAGCAATTATGTTGCTCATGGATTCTCTAATTAAGGCCAATGTCTTATCAGTTCGAAGCACGAAACCCTTGTGGGCATATTCATTACGTTGTCTGTATAAATCCGTAAACCACGTGGAAAGCGACGGCTTAAGGGCGTTCAATCCTCCGATAATGTATTTGCTGTTTTCTGAGCCTGCCTGAGACGGGACGAACAGATGCTCAAGACAGCAGTAGATGAGCAGTAGCTTCGCACCAAGATCAGGAATTTGGGTTGACGAGCTTAAAAT
This sequence comes from uncultured Acidobacteriota bacterium, assembly GCA_963838265.1. Classification (GTDB taxonomy): domain Bacteria; phylum Acidobacteriota; class Terriglobia; order Acidiferrales; family UBA7541; genus Acidiferrum. The sequence goes on along the minus strand of CAWIQN010000004.1, from coordinate 328,122 downwards.
GTCCAGCACAGGCGCTACTTCTTTCGTGCTCCTGTCGCTCCAAGGGCTTTTCAAATGTTCAAAGATGCTCTTATGCCTGAGAACGAACCGCTTGATCGCACCAAAGTTTCTGTGGTCTAGCCACATATTCGACAATCCTCGAAATCCCCAAGAACGGAAAAGACAGCCGTCAGGAAGTTTTTGCCAAGGTTCCTTTTGATCTTCACCCCATTGGTAAGAGCCTTGCGCATGTCTTCCTAGAAACACCGGAAACGTCGGTGGTTCCATCTTTGCGTTCAAGAAGAAATCAACTTGGCCGGGATTGACGAATCCTGCGACACGAAGCATGTTCAGGAAGGTACGCAGCCATGCCGCTCCATACCAAAAACAATAGCTGCTCGTGCCCGCTGCCACGTAGCCCAACGAAGGAGCAGAAAAAAAATTCTTAGCACTCTCTAGTTCATAGCTTATGAGGCCCGGTTCGCGCCTCTTATGTTCGACTGTAAGGTCGTCGGCGATGAAACTTACCATTGGGGCAGAGAGGGCTTGAAATAAATCCTCAAAAAACTCTTCTTGCTGCCCTGCGCCTGGTCTGTCTGGATTCAGAGAATTCACCGGTTCTATCAGAGTCCGCTCTTGAATGTCAGATTCCAATCCACTGACGTACTTATTCTCCAAGTCATCTAACGCAATTGTGGCTCTGTCTGCCCAGCGGGGCAAAATCGCGCGATTGGCAAAGAATTCAGGCCGACCGCTTCGCTGCTGGAACTCTTGCTCAGTCTTTACCGCGCGTAGGAGTTTGCATCTAAAGAGTATCCAGACAATATCTACGGGCAGAATGTGCAATGAAAACTTTTCGAGGCGATCAGATTCTGTTTGAAACTCCTTCAGGAGAAGTCGAGGAGAATAGTATTGGTCTTCGTTAAATTTGTCTTTCAGAGGCATCTGCATTGCAAGGGCGACTTCGTGTTCAGCCTCCGCCTTAAGGTGCGCAACGGCCACTGGTCCTATCTTCGCCTCTATGGTGTCTCTGAAGGTCATGCGTGCGCACCCCAAAAAGCAGATTCGTCATGCAAACGCTCGATAACCAGACGTGTGCAAACTCGGCGCAATCGGAAGTGCTAAGGCTGACGGAGGCCGCGGTCTATTGGGGCGCAGCGCTGTTCGTACTCGCACTGAATGTGGCACCCGCGATATTCAGGGGTCCGTTCAAAACATCTGCAAGCTTCAAAGTCTGAGTAGAGGATCGATAGCTATACGAAGCTCCGAGCTTAATGGGGACTCCAGCAGCCGTTACATTGACGCTCTTAACGGTTACTACCGAATCCGAAGTGGCGTTAGATTCTGAAACATGCACCGTACAGCCGTGCACAGAATCCGAGCACGTGGACTGGGCACCTCCCGCCAACATTAAATCCACGGTTTGGTTAGCAGATGGTTGTATGAGGACGGAATGGATTAGGTTTCGGAAACCGGGCTCAACGTATTTGTCGGCCCTGTAAGCAAGGAGCGAGTCCTTATCATGCGCCAGCATCGAAGGGGACATGGGCGCGTCAATGGCGCCTTTATCGGACGCCAACTTTAATCTATCCTTCATGTACTCATGCATTTCCTGAATCGTGACCATACCATCTCTCGCCAACACGTCTGAGCAAGACCAATCCTCCTTTAGGGCGCGCGCGAAGTAATAGCCAAACGCGGAAAGTCCACTGCCATGTAATTCGTAAGCCTGACTGTTACCACCAGCAGCTGTCGCGGTAAGAAGGGCAACCTGCTTCGGAATCGTTAGGCCCGGTATTTCGGCTAGGCGCTGAACCCCGTCGCTGTTGAGTATCACCTGCTTGGAGTATTGAGCAACGGTGCCTGAGAAGCACGCGTCTAGAATAACAAACAAATGCGGTATCTCGCTGACGCTCGACCTGTACTTACCGGTTTCCAAAATACCAAACATGTCGCTTATCCGATAGCCTTGATCTGAGGAAACCGGTTCGTCATATATGCCAAGGGTGAGATCAACTCCACTCGGGGTGATGTTTCCGTGTCCCACGTAATATACGATGCCGAAATCCTGTCCCTGCGTAACCGCTGCCAACTCGTTCAAAGCGTCTGTGATGGCCTCCCGAGTAGCCCTCTTGCCGATCAGGTATGGCGTTCCTCCCCGACTCACGCCTGGCAGCGCTGCGTAACCCAACTCGTTTAGGCGAGAGTCGACCAAAATTGCTGTGGGGTCAACGAACGTCCTATTGTTCGTCTCAGGCTCATCCAGGAACTCGCCGGCTCCGATCACAAGCCGATAACGCTTCCGGCTATTTAGGAGATCAGCGATGATGTCGGGCTGCGGGACGGCCACATACTGCGGCAGATCGCAGGACGGGCGCAACTCCGCCGCAGGCTCCTGAACCGGGGGCGGAGTTTGCGCCAACGAAACCCCAAACTGAGGACAGACAGCCGCGAACGACAACACTAATAGCGACAATTTGTATCCGATGGTCTGTTGTTGAGCCATGAGACTAACTCCAAGGCTTTCAGCGTCAATGGGGCTTGTGATCGAAGGCAGCCAGTACGTTACTATCATCGATGAGAGCTGTGGCCGCCACGTCTTTATTCCCGCCGCCCATGGCCTTAGTCGGGACCTTAAAGCCAGTGATTTTGACCTGAAGATTGTCGCCCGGGCCAAGCACCACCTCATTCAAGCGAACGGCGAATGGAATTGCAGTGTCCGATTGGAAACTCAGAGTCGCTGAACTAGACCAGCACGCTCCGACCGATATTCCCACATTGGACGCAGAGCCAGAGTTAGTTCCTGAGCCGCCGCTAGCCGAATTAGAAGATCCACCTGTCGCAGCGCCCGTCTTTTGTCCACTGCCCGGGACTGCACCTTTGGCTCCAGAACTGGCGGCATTTCCTGTCGGTGTACCTGTTGCAGGCGCCGTCGCACCGGTCCCAGTGCCAGATTTTGCGCCGGTAGCAGCCGCAGGCGTACCACTGCTGCTTGACGAACAGCTTGGAATTGACGCCGAACCCTCGATGGAAGCCGCCAAGCCCACACCCGAGGAGCTCTTCACCGAAAAACCTTTGCCGGTATAGATTTCCTGGATGATAAAAACACGGTTACTCGTTTTATTATGCTGGGCGTCCTCGAGCTGATCTTTAATTGCCTGACCAGTAGAGGGCTTAGCGACCAACGCCGTGACCATCTGACTCGTATATCGGGTTCCCGAGGCATCAACCTGGGCGAGCTGAACTTGGGTCGAGTCAGAGAAGTTAAGACCAGCGGGGATAGGTACGAGGCCCCCAAGTGTTCCAACTGCGGCCTTTAGTCCAAATGATTTGTCCGAAGACTGTTGCTGAATGATGGCGCGAAATGGATTCGCGCCACCGCCCGTACCGGGAAGTGTGTCGTACGGGTCCAGATACACCGGATTGCCGCTGCTAGGAACAACAAAAATGCCACCCAAGGCAATGTAGTCTCTCGCTGGCTCCAATACCGTAAGGCCTTGCTGTTGAAAAAGCTTAAGCGCATCTTTCTGCGGATCACAACTACAAGTGGTGAAAACCACTCCGAGGCTAAGGCCAATTGCTGATATTTTATTCGTTGTACGTAACATGTGTATTGTCTCCCAGCTAGTAGCTACCGGTCAAATTACCGTAGCAAGAGCGTTATACACCAAGTCAGATAATTTGAAAACTATTTTTTGGCGGGTGGCGCATCCTTAAATGCGCCAAACGATTTTGACGTTGTCCTTCCGGGGTGGCTACCCCTTGCGCTTACCTAACTTTGCAAGAGTGGGACATTCCCCCTTTTTTTTGACCGACCCTGTGTCTTGTGCTTTCGCACGACTGCAGTTTCAATTTGTCAAACGGACTCTTGCCGACCGGCTGACCTACGCATTGACAGCGCTGCCAGTCAGCTATATTTTTGGGCCAGCCGGAATTGGGATTGTGTCTGCGAGGGCCGTAGTTTCCCTGAAATTGCGAAACTTCATGTTTAAGATCATTCCGTCCGCTGGAGCACCAGAATCCTCACGCGCGAGGAACAACAGAAGCGCAATCGAACGTGGATTGTTACCGGTATCTCAGCCGCTTTTCTCGTTGAGCTTCTTCTGTGGGGACTTAATCAGTTTCTGTCCTTACGCGGAGTCGTTAACGTTCTAGCGTCGCGAATAATACTCGTCTGTATGATGGGCCCTATAGGAGTCCTCCTGGCTACCGTAATTGTGTGGCCGATTCAGACGAAGCGTTGGATGAAAACTCTTGCTGTCGGAACATCAGCGATACTTTTTTGCGCTGCTCTATTTGCCCTGGATGCGTGGACGCGAAGTGTAACCCAGAAACACATTTTCCACGTGATAGCACAAGTCGTGGCCTTCAACAGTAAGTCTCCTAATCAGTTAATCGCTAACGTATACATCCAGAATGATGGTGAAGATGCGGATATCGCTATTACCAGTGAAAGCGGAATCGCCAGAAGCACCGCCGATGACGAGGAGTTAGCTACGGTGATCGAAGACCTCAGGAGCAAGGTTCCCGCACGAGGGTCCCTAGTATTCCGGGTCCGCACACATGAGGCTGTGTGGTTTACTATTGAGGGGCCAAATCTTTCAGACGACTCTAAAATCAAATTCTTGCAGGGCGAATACACTTTTTATTTTGCCGGGAAGATCTCAATCAAAGACGCGCAGCCGGTCGATTTTTGTTCGTTCGTCGCAGGGAATAATCTCAACGCCATAGTGGAGTGTCCATCCCCACGACCCAAGAAATCGTGACCGACAGGGACGGACCGATAAGGGCAGCAGGGACGTTCACCACCATCGTTCGAATGCAATACTATAAAGTACTATTGACATGCGAATACGGCCTTGCTATCCTCTGCCATGTCTCCCGCAAGACCCATCTCCGCCCCAACCTCCCCGCTTCACCCCACCCCCAAACCTTCGCCCTCCAACCCTCATCGCCCCGTTTCCACATCACTTCACTCTTGCGCCCTTCCGCAAAAACGCCCCGTAACCTCTTTAGAATCCGCACTTCCAAGATGTGCAAATTCGTGTTTTGTAACTCCAATAGAATCAATATGCAAAATTCAAATTTCGCCAAATTCAGCAAATCGCCCGCCTGCAACCCTAGCATTTACAACACTTACAAACATCCCTTCGTGTAACCCCAGCAGAATGAACACTTCCGAGAAACACCACGGGGTCCCCACCCCTGTTCCGCGGTTAACCCTCTTTCATTCAGTGGATTACGCGAATTTGACGGCGCGGAACGTCCGTCCGAATACAGCTGAAGACACACGCGACCTCTGTAGCGTGAGACCACCAGTATCGGAAAGGTTCACGGAAAGGTTCAGTTCGACTCGGAAGGATCTTCACTGCGTGGTGCGAACGGCAGAACCGCAATCACTCGCGTCCCCGAGGTGCCCGACGACGTACCGGACGAGGCGCCGGACGAAGTGCCGGACGAAGCGCCGGACGAAGCGCCGGACGAGGTGTCTGCGTTACCGCTTACAATCTCCAGCGTGCCGCCCAGTTGGCGGACTCTTTCTTGCATACCGCGCAAGCCGACGCCTGCGCGCGACTTCATGGTTCCGGCGGTTTCCGTCACCTGCAAACCTTTTCCCTGGTCCGCGACTTCCACGCGCACGTCGCCATTCTCGCGCCGAATACGAATTTCCGCGGTGGGGCTTCCCGAGTGGCGGTGAATATTCGTCAGGCATTCCTGCACGATGCGGAAAATCGCCGTCTCCAGGTCCGGATGCATTCTTCCAATCTCCGGCGATACCTGCAGATCCACCACAATTTTGCTGCGAGCGGTCAGTCCCTCGGTGTACCAGCTCAGCGCGGACGCCAGCCCCGATTCGTCTAGCAGCGGCGGATGCAACAGATAAGACAGCGTGCGAATCTCCGTGGACAACTCTTCAATCAACTGCATGCTGTCGGTGGTGGTCTCGCGCAATTCCGGATTGGACTTCGCCAGGACGCGATGCAGCTTGGAAACGTTCATGCCCAGCGCCGCCAGCACCTGGCCCGCGCTGTCGTGCAATTCGCGCGCGATACGCCGGCGTTCTTCGTCCTGCAATTGCAGCAGCCGGCTGGTCAATTCGCGCAAACTATCTTCAAAACGCTTGCGCTCCAGGATTTGCATTTCCAGTTGCGCGGTGCGTTCACGGACGCGCGATTCCAGCTGATTCTGAATGCCCACCAACTCCGCGTTGCGCAGCAGCAGCGACTGCTCGGAAGTTTTTCGCTCGATGCCCAGCGCAATCGCATTGGCCACCGCGCCCAGCGTGCTCAGCGTCGCCGCGGGCAACGCCGTCCGCGAAAATACCGCCAACACTCCGACCAGCCGGTCGTCCACCAGCAGCGGGTGTCCCGCGAACGCGACCAGTCCTTCGCGCTTGGCCCATTCCTGATCGTGAATTTGCGGATCGCCGGCGATCGAATTGGTCAGCAACGGCACATGTTCTTTGGCGATTTTTCCGATTTTGAATTGCCCAACGGGAATGCGGCTTTGCTGCGCGCCATTAATTTTCGCGTCCGCTCCCGCGCTGGCGCGCAATTCGAGCGTGGTCTGATCGTCGCTGAGCGTCCACACGCGCGCGAACGCCACGCTAAGCTCGCGCACGATGGCTTCCGCGCAGCGCCCGAGCATTTCCGGCATGGACGTGGCTTCAACCAGCGCCACGCTCACGCTGGCCTGCAGCGAGGCTAACCGCGCAAGTTCTTCCAGCGCCGCGACGGCGGACGCAGGCGACTCAGCGGCATTTGCAGAAGTGATGGTCATGATCTCGCGCAATTTTTTCGCTGCAACTCGAACCGTCTTGAACCGTCTTGAAGCCACACGAACTGTCTCGAACCGTACGAACCATCTCCAACCGTTACGAACCATCTCGAACCGGCTCGAACCGACACGGCGAGCCTGAATTTGCCGTCCTTCCGAGATTCCCTGAGCTTCCCGCCTGACCGGGACACTATTGACCTTACCGTGTTGCCGAAGCATATTTCAAGCCGCTGTTATCCGACGCGCGCTTGTAGCGCATCTGACGCCGCGAATCTATGCGGCCGGACGATCCCTTTGCACTGGATTTTGTGCCGCGTATTCGTCTTGGGTATTTCGTCTGGTGCTTTCGTCTTGTGAATTCGTCTTGGTTGTTCGTCTTGGAAAAGGGGTGCGAGAATTGTAAATATTCCGTAACACTTCTGCGGCCGGTTCTAACTACAATGTTGTGTTGCACTCTTGCTGCGTTGGATTTCTTCGTGAAGGAGTTTTAGCCCCGCCCCAATGGATAAACGCAAGTTTCTCTTCGTTTCGATCTCCGGACTGATCGGAGACATCGCCTGGCAAGTCCTCAAAGAAGGTCACGACGTTCGCTATTACATCGAAGCGGTCAAGGAACGCGACATCGCGGACGGCTTTGTGCCGAAGAGCAAGGATTGGGAGAAGGACGCGGAGTGGGCGGACATTATTGTTTTCGACGACACGCTGGGGCAGGGAGCGAAGGCGCAGGCGTTGCGCGCGAAAGGGAAGCCGGTAATCGGCGGCAGCGAATATACCGACAAACTTGAGGACGATCGTTCGTTTGGTCAGGAAGAGTTGAAGAAGGCCGGCGTAAATATTATTCCGTACGAGGATTTTGATTCGTTCGATCCGGCGATCGAATTTGTGAAAAAGAATCCGGACCGCTACGTAATCAAGCCGAGCGGGGAAGCGCAAAACGTGAAGCGGCGGCTGTTTGTGGGTGAAGAAGAAGACGGCGAAGACGTGATTCGCATGCTGGAGGCGTACAAAAAGGCGTTTGCGGACGAGATAAAAGTTTTTCAGCTGCAGCGGCGCATCAACGGCGTGGAAGTAGCGGTCGGGGCATTTTTCAACGGCAAGAAGTTCATCACGCCGGTGAACATCAATTTCGAACATAAGAAGCTTTTTCCCGGCGAGGTTGGTCCGCCGACGGGGGAGATGGGCACGGCGATGTTCTGGAGCGAGCCGAACCGGCTGTTTAACCAGACGCTAGTGAAAATGGAATCGGTGCTGGCGGCAGAAAATTATGTCGGCTATATCGATCTAAATTGTATCGTGAACAACAACGGAATTTATCCGCTGGAGTTTACTTCACGGTTTGGATATCCGACGATCAGCATTCAGCACGAGGCGATGCTGACGCCGATCAGCGATTTTTTCTGGGAGCTGGCGAACGGGCTGGAGCCGAAGTGGCGCACGCGGAGCGGATTTCAGATTGGTGTGCGCATCGTGGTGCCGCCGTTTCCGTTTGACGATGAGGCTACGTTCGAATCGTTCTCGAAAAATGGCGCGATCGTTTTCAAAAAACCGAATACGGACGGCGTACACATTGAAGACGTGAAAGAAGTGAATGGCCAGTGGCTGATTGCCGGGACGTCCGGCGTGGTGCTGATTGTGATTGGGCTTGGACAGACCATGAAGCAGGCGCAAGCGCAGGTTTATTCGCGCATCAAAAACATCATGATTCCGAATATGTATTACCGCACGGATATTGGGGATCGCTGGGGTGAAGATTCAGACAAGCTACACAATTGGGGCTACTTGCGGTAGCCGGAAGAAAAGAACACGCATCCGTTTCAAGAATCGAGATCAGAGCGCGCGGCGAAAAGCTGAGGTACACTGTGGCCATGAAGATTCATCTGCGACCTGAGCTCGAAGAAATGATTAAGCAGGACGTGGAGCGCGGAGCTTACCAGAGCGCGGACGAATTCGTGGAGCATGCGATTTCGTTGCTGCACCAGCAAGAAAGCTGGCTGGAAGCGCACGGCGCAGAGCTCCGGAAGAAAATCGAGCAGGGATATGCGGCGGCACAACGCGGAGAATTGCTCGACTCCGAACAAGTTCGCACGGACATGGAAGAAAAGAAGCGGATCTGGCTGGCTACCAAGCGCCAGGCATGAGTCGGTACTACTTCACTCCCGAGGCCTCCGCGGATCTGTTTGAGATATGGAGCTACGTTGCGGACGACGATCCGAAGGCTGCGGACCGAGTTGAAGACGCTATCCACGCAGCTTGCGGCTTGCTTGCGGATAGTCCTTTAATTGGAAGCATTCGTAAGGAGCTGACTGATCTACCGTTGCGTTTCTGGGTGGTACGCCCTTTCCGAAACTACTGGATTGTGTACGACCCTGATGTGAAACCGTTGCAGATTATACGAATACTTCACGCGGCGAGAGAAGTTCCACGGTTGTTGAGGTAACGAGCTACCGAATCGGGGTGCAGCCACCCTCCCAAGGTCACTTTTTTCCGCCAACTAACATCCTGACCCCGACACCGGGGTACCAAAATCCACCCGATCACTTACGACGTCCGCGCCGTCAGCCGAAACGCTTGCTGGGGTCACTTTGCTGTGAGGTTGCGATCGTTCCGTGACCAATGCCCTCCTGCAACGTCTATAGAGCCAACCCATCCCGGTTAGTTCCCCTTGCGGGAGTCAGCGTTCGCTGGCCTGATGAATTGGGGAACCCGCGGCGGGTGCGGTGCGTACAGTACTGAGAGGCCTTGCTATGCAAATTTTGCTGGGGAATGTCCGGTATGCGCTGCGACAGTTCCGGTTGGCGCCGATTTTTGCTGCGGCGGCGGTGTTGACGCTGGCGCTGGGGATTGGCGGGACCACCGCGATATTTACGCTAATCCATGCGGTGATGTTGCGCTCGTTGCCGGTTTCCGATCCGGGGCGGCTCTACCGCATCGGCGAGGGCGACGATTGCTGCGTGGAAGGAGGGCCACAAGATAATTGGGGAATGTTTTCGTACGCGTTGTACGAACGGCTGAGGACGCAGACGCCGGAGTTTGAAGAGGTGGCAGCGTTCCAGGCCGGGCGCGGGATGTTGGGAGTTCGGCGGGAAGGCGTCGAAACGGTGGGCCGGCCGCTGCGCTCGGAGTATGTAACTGGCAATTATTTCTCGACGCTAGGCGTGAAAGCTTTCGGTGGGCGGGTTTTTACCCCGGAGGATGACCAACCGGCTTCCGCGCCCGTGGCGGTGCTCAGTCACCGGGTTTGGCAAACGACCTACGCGAGCGACCCCTCGGTCGTGGGTTCCACATTCGTACTGGAGGGCCACCCCTTTACGGTGATTGGAGTCGCGCCCCCGGGGTTTTTTGGCGAAACGCTGGAGAGCGATCCGCCGGATATCTGGCTCCCTGTGCAACAGGAACCGATGATGGCGGGTCAGGGTGGTCTGGTGCACCAGTCAATCTCTGCGTGGCTGCGCATTATCGGGCGGTTGCGGCCGGGTGCGTCGATCGACGGCATGGCACCACGCCTCACCGGAGTGTTGCGGCAATGGTTGCAGAACGATTCGGGATATCCCGCCAACTGGATGGCGGACATGATCCTGCTGCTGCCGAAGCAAGTGGTCAGCGTGGTGCCCGCGGGGGCGGGCGTGGCGGTGATGAAGGCGGAGTACGCGCGCAGCCTGCAGATCCTGCTGGCGGTGTGCGGGATGGTGCTGCTGATCGCTTGCGCCAACGTGGCGAACCTGCTGCTGGCGAGGGCCGTGGCGCGCCGAGGACAAACTGCCGTTCGCCTGGCTTTGGGGGCCTCTCCGCGTCAGATCGTAACCGAAGCGCTGACCGAAAGCTTGCTGTTGGCCATCGGCGGCGGCATCGCTGGGCTTGTAGTGGCGGTGGCCGCTGCACGGCTGCTGCTCGCGCTGGCCTTCCACAGTGCGCATTTTCTTCCCGTCAGCGCCGCGCCGTCGCTCATTGTTTTGGGATTCGCCATCGGATTGTCGCTACTGACGGGAATCGTTTTCGGGGCGGCTCCAGCATGGTTTGCCACGCGCACCAATCCGGCGGACGCTTTGCGCGGAGCCGGGCGGGCTACCAGCGACCGTTCTTCGTTTGCGCGTAAAGCATTGCTCGTGGTGCAAGCCACCGTTTCTGTGGTGCTGGTGGCCGGGTCCACCATGCTGGCACGCAGCCTGAACAAGCTGGAACACCAAAATTTCGGATATCAAATAGCTGGCCGCGTAGAGGTGGACCTGAACACTCCACCGGCGACTTATACGCTGCCCAGGTTACAGGCGCTGTACCGCCAGATGGAAGAACAGCTCAATCGGCTGCCCGGCGTGCAGGGCTCCGGCCTGGCCATGTATAACCCACTGACCGACAACTGGGGCGAACTGATCATGGTGGCCGGTCATCCGCCCGCCAAGTTAAACGAGGAATCGGGCGCGTCCTGGGACCGCGTCAGTTCTAACTACCTGCAGAACTTTGGTGTAAGCATCTTGCGCGGCCGGAACTTTACCGCGGCGGACAACGAAACTACCGCGCCGGTGGCCGTAGTCAACGAAGCGTTCGTGAGACGCTTTTTCAAAAGCGATGAGGACCCGATCGAGCAACACTTCGGACTGGACATGCCGGAATATGCCTCCACATTTCGCATAATCGGAGTCGTGCGCGATGCCAAGTTTGCCGGCTGGGGACTGAGCCGGCCGGCGCGCCCGATGTTCTACGTGCCGCTGGCGCAAAATGTGGAGTATCCCGACGAGCTAATGAAGAGGCTGGAGCTGCGCTCGCACTTTATCGGCGGGATCACGCTGGTGACCAACTTGCCTCCCGGCGCGCTGGAGCCGTTGATCACCCGGACGCTCGCTGACCTTGATCCCAACCTGACGGTCAACAGTATTCGAACGATGCAGCAGCAAGTGGAACTTTCCTTCGATCAAGAGCGCGCCGTGGCTAGTCTGGCGGGTCTCTTCGGCGTGGTGGCGCTGCTATTGGCGGCCATTGGGTTGTACGCGGTGACGGCGTATTCCGTGGCGCAGCGCACCAACGAAATCGGTATTCGCATGGCGCTCGGCGCGGACCGCCCGAAAGTGATTCAACTGGTGCTGCGCGGTGCGTTCAAGCGCGTGCTCTTAGGACTGCTGCTGGGGTTGCCGCTGGCGGTGGGCGCCGGGCGTTTGATTTCCGCGCAGCTCTACGGCGTTTCCTCGTGGGATCCGCTCGCTCTGAGCGTCGCGGCGGGAGCCCTCGCGGTCTGTTCATTTTTCGCCGCGATTATTCCCGCCAATCGTGCGGCGTCCATTTCGCCGATGACGGCGCTGCGCATCGACTAGCGAGCGTCGTTGAGAAAAATCTTCCCGAGGTGAACTTGCGAGTTGTATAAAGGCTCGTTTTGCCTCATGTTCTTCCTCGGGAGGAGCGCATGGTCATACTTTGGCTGACGCCATTGCTACTGGGCTCGGCGTTCGCGATCGTCGGTGCGCAAGGGGCGGCGTGGAAATTGCTCAACGTCGTTATCATTGCGGGTTGCATGGGCTTGGGTCTCGGCATCGGTTATGCGGCTGGGCTGGGGAGCAAAAATATGGGGGCGGTTCCCAACGCCGCAGTGCCGTTCGCAATGATTTTTGGAACTGTGGGAGCGATGGGGTGTGTGGCGCAGAACCGGTCGCGCGATAGGGTTTGACACCGCGAGAATTCCTGAAGAAACAATCATTTTGAAAAAAGTTGAAGGTTACGTCCACGTTTTCTGTCTCACCCTGCCGGAACGACATACCCGGAACGAGATTTAAAAGCTGAATGGCGATTACCGCACTTTGCGTGCTAAGCGCGGCGAGAAAATACTAGACTCATGGCTGCAGTGACGCTTGTTCGGAGGGGCATACAGCCATGCGAAGAGTTACAGGAATTGGCCGGGGCGCTAAGTGGGTGTGCCTTGTGGCGCTGCTTTTGGGGCGGGCGAGTTTGTTGCGGGCGCAAGAGCTGAATGCGCACGGCGATGATGGCGCGGCTATCGGCGCAACAACGGGTACGGCGGCAGGAGTTGCCGCGAACGGCTCCGACTTGCAAGCGCGCGTGGAAAAGCTCGAGGCGGAAGTGGCGGAGCTCAGGAAACTGTTGCTCGGAAGGGTTTCGGTTTCGCCTTCGAGGAATGGAGAGAATGGCGCGACATTGCGGCAGGTGGCGTTTGTAAATTCCGAGGCGGTACCGAGCGACGTGGTCTCGGCGGCTTCGGGAGGCAGTGTGGGGGCGAGCAACGTTGCGCCGATGCCGAGCAATGTGACGTCGTCGAGCAATGCCGCAGAGGTGGTTAATCCGACAGAGGTTACTCCGGCGGATCGCGCGGAGCTGAATTTTCTGCACGACACGACGATCAATGTTGGCATCGATGGCTACTACGCGTACAACTTCAATGCGCCGGTGGGTCGCGTGAATTTGTTGCGGGCGTACGACGTCTTGAGCAATAACTTCAGCCTGAATCAGGCGAGCGTTATTTTCGAACATGCTCCGAATCTGGATGAAGACCGGCGCTGGGGCGGGCGCGTGGATTTGCAGTTTGGGCAAGCCACGGAGACGTTGCAAGGGAATCCGAACAACGAGCCGCGGCCGGAAATCTACCGCAATATTTTTCAGGCTTATGGGACGTATATCGCGCCAGTGGGCAAGGGCTTGACGGTGGACTTTGGGAAATGGAGCAGTTCGATAGGACTGGAAGGGAACTATACGAAAGATCAGATGAACTATTCGCGATCGTACTATTTTGATTTCTTGCCGTTTTATCATATGGGCGTGCGAGCGAATTATCCGGTTAACGATTATTTTACTTTGACATATTGGCTGGTGAACGGGACGAATCAAGCGGAGGCGACCAACGGCTTCAAAGATGAGTTGTTCGGATTTACGGCGAAACCCACGAAGACGGTGACAGTGGTGGTGAATTATTATCTCGGGCAGGAGCATCCGGATCGCGTGGAGGTGAATCCGACGAGCCCGATTCCAGTGCAACCGGGGTTGAGTTTTGAGCCGATTGTGCCGGCGCCGAACGGGCGATTGCATATTTTCGACGCCTACGTTACCTGGCTGGCAACGCCGAAGCTGACCTTTGCGCTGGAAGGCGACTATGTGATTCAGCGGGAATGGCGGTTCCAGTCACCGGGAGAGTCTGACTCGCCTGCGCACGTGGATGGCGGCGCGGGATATGTGCAGTATCAACTTTCCTCGCGATTTGCCGTTGCGGCTCGCGCGGAATATCTTTCGGACCGTGGCGGAATGTTCAGCGGGCTGAATCAGGCGCTGAAGGAAACGACGGGAACTTTCGATTACAAGCTGGGCGATGGGTTTCTGATGCGTTACGAATGGCGGCGCGATTTTTCGAACCAGCCATCGTTCTTGACGGATACGCAGGGGGTGCTCAGCAAACACCAGACCACCGCGACGGTGGGATTGGTTTGGTGGTGGGGGCGCAAAGAGGGCGCGTGGTAGCGGCGGGTGATGCCCGGATAGCGAGAATCCGGCGAATAACGATGCAACCTGACCGATAGGACAGGCGAGGGCATCCCGAAAACAGTATTGGCGGGCGTGACACAAAATTACGTTGGTTTCATTGACGGGTTAACGGGTGGCACCTAGGCTCAAAGTCTGAGGCTGCTGTCCCGATGATTGAGGTTCACGAAAGCAAATCGGCGCCCGCGCTAGAGATCGCGCATGTGCTGTTCATGGACATCGTGGCGTACTCGCGCTTGCCGATGGATGAGCAGCAGAGCGTCATAAACGGATTGCAGGAAGCGGTGCGCGCGACCGCGGAGTTTAGGCGAGCGCAAGCCGAGGACCAACTGATTCGCTTACCGACCGGAGATGGCATGGCGCTGGTGTTTTTCCGCGATCCGGAAGCTCCGGTACGCTGCGCGCTGGAAGTCACGAAAATTCTTCGAAGCTATCCTGAAATCAAATTGCGCATTGGAATTCACTCGGGCCCGGTGTACCGCATCGCGGACATCAACGCGAATCGCAACGTGGCCGGCGGCGGGATCAATATCGCGCAGCGGGTGATGGACTGCGGTGATTCGGGACACATTCTGGTGTCCGAAGTCGTGGCGGACGTGCTACAGCAATTAAGTTCGTGGAACTCGCGCTTGGAGGATCTGGGTGAAGCAGAGGTTAAGCACGGGGTGCGCGTGCACCTCTTCAACCTGCATACCGAAGAGGCAGGAAATCCGGAAATGCCGCAGAAGGTGCGCGCGGCGCGCAGTGCGGCGGCGCAATCCAAGTCCGGAGCGGCGAAGAAAAAGCGTTCGCTGAGCATGATTGCGGCGTCGGTGGTGCTCGCGGCGCTGGTTGGCGGATTTTTCTTTGCCACGCGCAGTGCCCACGCGCTTAGCGAGAAAGACACCATCGTGCTCGCGGATTTTGACAATTCAACGGGCGACCACGTGTTCGACGACACGCTGAGGCAAGCGCTGGCGGTAGAAATTGAACAGTCGCCGTTCCTGAATACGCTCTCCGAGCAGAAAGTGCATGACACCTTGCAGCTGATGGGCGAAACGGAAGGCGACCATCTGACGGCGGATATGGAACGGCAAGTTTGCGTGCGCGCCGGGAGCAAGGCGCTGCTGAAAGGGTCGATCTCCGCTTTGGGCAATCAATACGTGATTGGCCTCAACGCGATTAATTGCGCCTCAGGAGATTCTTTGGCCAACGAGCAGACGCGGGCGGCGAGTAAAGACGCGGTGCTGGACGTTGTTGGCAAAGTGGGGAAGACGGTGCGGAGCAAGCTGGGAGAGTCGCTCAGCTCCATTCGCAAATACGATATCCCGCTTGAGGAGGCCAGCACGCCGTCGCTGGAGGCGCTGAGCGCGTACACGATCGCCAGGAAGACGCAACGCGAAAAGGGCGACGCGGCGTCGATTTCTTTTTTCAAGCGAGCCCTGGATCTGGATGCGAAGTTTGCGCTGGCGTACGCCGGCTTGGCTACCGCGTACAACAATCTTGGACAAGTAGAAAATGCCAGCGAAAACGCGCAGAAGGCGTTCGATCTGCGGGAGCACGTGACGGAGCGGGAGAAGTTACGCATCGCGGCGTTTTATTATTCGTTCGTTACCGGAGACGTTCCGCAGGCCATTCAGGCATACGAGCTGTGGGCGCAAAACTATCCACGTGATTATCTGCCGCACGCAAATATGGGGAATCTGTACATCTTGCTGGGGCAATACGATAAAGCGATCGCGGCGACCGAAGAGGCGCGGCGCCTGGAACCAGACAATGCGCACGTGTACAGCAATCTGGCGACGGCGTACCTTGCGCTTGGGCAAACCGAGCAGGCCACGGAAATTGTGGCGCAGGCCGCGCAACAGAAAGTGAACAGCACGGTATTGCGGGTCAGCCGGTATCAGTTGGCGTTTCTTCACGGCGACGCAACGGAAATGGCCGCGAACGTGGCGTGGGCGGCGCATTTGCCGGGCAGCGAGGGAGTATTACTTTCCACGCAATCGGACACCGAAGCGTATTACGGCCGACTGCGCTCGGCGCGCGAAACGTCCCAGCGCGCAGTGGACTCCTCTGCCGCCAGCGATATGGCGGAAGCGGCTGCGATCTGGAGGCTCAACGACGCGCTCCGGGAGAACGATTTCGGCTATCGCGACCTGGCGCGAAAACAAGCTGAAGCCGCGCTCAGCCGCGCATCGGGAAAGCAAGTGTGGATTTTGGCGGCGCTAACATTCGCGCGCGCGGGGGACGAAGCGCGTGCAGAAGCACTGACGCGAAAGCTGGAGCAGGACTATCCGAGTGACATGCTGTTGCGAAGCTACTGGCTGCCGGTGATTCGCGGAGCGAGCGCGCTCGAACGCGGAGAAGCGGCTAAGGCGGTAGATTTACTGCAACCGGTGATTCCGTACGACATGGCGAACCCTTTTCCGATCAGTTCTTCGCCCCTGGGGAATATGTATTCCGTCTACGTGCGCGGCCAGGCGTATTTGCAGAATCAACAAGCGGCCCTTGCGGCGGGCGAGTTTCAGAAAATTCTGGCGCAGCGCGGGACGGTGCTGAACGCACCGATTGGTACGCTGGCGCGATTGCAGTTAGCGCGAGCCTATGCGCTTTCTGGCGACAAGGCGAAAGCGCGCACGCAATACCAAGATTTTTTTCACCTGTGGAAAGATGCCGACCCCGACGTCACGATCCTGAAACAGGCCAAAGCAGAGTACGCGAAGTTGCCGTGAGTATTCCCACGCAACGCTTTCGACTGGATGTGCCACTCTATCTCTGAGGGTTGCGGCGAAATCTTGGGGTGAGATTCCGTGGCCGCGGCGTGGCGATTTTCTAGACACAGATACCAAGAATTCAGGATTTAAAGTCTTGCCGAGGGGCGTTAGACTATCGGCCCGAAGCTTTGCGATGCGCTTCGGCTTGCTTTCGCTTTGGTTTCGCCGCTAAGGAGAGTTATGGCTACCTCGGTTTGGAAGGGTTTCCTCTCATTCGGACTGTTGTCCATTCCCATCCGACTGTTTAGCGCGGCGCGTTCGGAGCGCATTTCGCTGAACCAGTTGCACGCGGTGTGCAAGTCGCGCATCAAGATGCCACTGTTCTGCCCGGTATGCGACCGCAAGGTGGAGCGCTCGGAAATCGTGAAGGGCTACGAATACGAAGACGACCAGTATTTGCTGTTCACGGAAAATGAGCTGGATGAGATCGAGCCGGACTCCGGACGCACCATGGAGATTCAGGAATTTGTGAAGCTGGATGAAGTGGATCCACTGTATTTTGAGTCTTCGTATTACGTGACGCCGGAAGACGAAGGCAAGAAAGCCTATTATTTACTGCTGAAGGCGCTGGAAGAATCGAACTACTGCGCGATTGCCAAGCTCACCATGCACCAGCGCGAACATATCGTAATCATTCGTCCGCGCGATAACGGGTTGACGCTGCACACCATGTATTACCAGAACGAGATTCGCGAGATTGCGGAGTATGGGAAGAATGACCACGTGGAAGTGAAAGACGCGGAGAAAAAATTGGCGGTGCAACTCATCGAGAATCTTGCCGCGGATTTCGAGCCGCAAAAATATCGCGACGAATATCACGAAGGCATGATGGCGCTGATCGCGGCCAAGCAGCAGGGGCAAGCGGTGGCGGGGGTGTCGCACCCCAAACGCGCGCCAGTGCTGGATCTGATGGCGGCGTTGAAGCAAAGCCTGGAGCAACGGCCCACGGCGCCGGCGAAGAAGCCGCCCGTGCGCGCGATTTCTATCGTGAAGAACGGAAAAAAATCGGCGAAGAAGGTCGCCAGCTAGCGGTACATGCGAACGAGCGAGCAATACACGCGAGCGGATATTCAACGCATTCTGAACGTCAGCGACAAACAATTGAAGCAGTGGGAAGAGTTCCAGTTTGTGGCGCCGCTGGCGGCTGCCGGTAAGGACTTTTACGATTTTCGCGATCTGATCGCTTTGCGCACCGCGAAGCAACTGATCGAGAAGGGTATTTCACCCACCCGGCTGCGTCATTCCCTCGAAGCCCTGCGAAAAAAACTTTCCGAAGTGAAGTCGCCGCTCACCGAACTGCGCATTATCTCCAATGGCAAAGATTTGATTGTGGAAGGCGCGACGGGCGGCCAGTTGGAGGCAATCTCCGGGCAATTTTTATTAAATTTTGCGACGCGCGAGCTGGTCGAAAACGTGCGCATGATGCCAGACCGCAACGCCGAGGCGTGGTTTCGCGAGGCGCTGGAGTATGACGCCGACCCCGCCACGCGCAAACAAGCGATCGAAGCCTATGACCGCGTGCTGGCTCTAAAGCCCGGGCACATCGATGCACTGCTAAATCGCGGAACGCTGGCGTTTGAAGACGGTCAGCTTGAAGCGGCGCGCGATTATTTTGCGCGCGGCGTGGAGCTGGAGCCGCAGAACTCCGTGGCGCGATTCAATCTGGGCAGCACGCTGGACGATTTGGGACTATTGCAGGAAGCGCGGCAACATCTGCGGCTGGCGGTCCGGCTGGACCCGCAAAATTCCGACGCGCGTTATACGCTGGCCACGGTTTGCGACAAGTTGGGAGCAGAGGAAGAGGCGCGCGAACACTGGCTGGCGTATCTACGACTCGAGCCCGCAAGTCCCGGGTCGGAGTACGCGCGCGACCGCTTGGGCGCGGACCGACTGTAAGCCACCTCAACAACTCCAACTTTCATTTGCATGATGGATCAGACGCGTGTTGTGTTGATGCCAACGCGGTTGCTTAGAAAGAGTTAATAAACGTGCGCGAGCGTATGGAAGCGCTCTTGCTAGGAGAACGGTACGGATGCGTCCCGGTAGTCGGTAGACGTGCGGGCGGTCGCGAGATGCGCCGGGCTAAAGTTATTTGCGATTGGGCCGATAGGGGCTACAGGGGTACTACGCTTGTCCAGCAACTTCAACGATGTGCATCCTGGCAAGGCCAATAGTCTGCGCAGGAGTCAGCGGGTGTGTTTGAACGTGGACGTGGAGATTAGCCTGGAGCGCGCTGGAGGAAAGCCGGTTTCGGAACTTACCAAGACGCTGATTGTAAACGCGCACGGCGCGCTGATCCTGCTGAACCTGGCGGTGTCGATCGGCGACTTGCTGCGCATGAAGAACCTGAAAACCATGGAAGAGCTGGCTTGCCGTGTGGTGGACTGGAGTTCAGGAAACACTGGCATGCCAGAGGTAGGAGTGGAGTTTGTAAAGCCCGCAAGGAATTTCTGGCACATTGCGTTTCCACCGGCGGATTGGAGTCCGCGCGGTCCGGAGTCAAAGATTTACGGGCCGCAAGTGGTGGCGAATCTGGGCAAAGGGCAGAAGCCGTAGGTATTTGTTGTTTGCTATAAATGTTGCGGAATGTTGTTCTCAGACGGTAAGGCTACATCGCCTCATGATCGCCGCCGCGCGCTTCCAAATAGAGCAGTTGGAAGGTGGTTCCGGGCGCGGAGCCTTTGACTGCGACGATGTGCTGTTTTTCTTTGCTGCCGGATTTGAAGAGTTGGCCGCCGGGGTCTGGTTTGTCATCGCCGCAAGTAAGTTTGTTGGATTTGTCTTCGTCCTGCGACTTGTCCGACGGTTTGCTCGCGGGAGGATTGCTGCAATCGAGAACCGGGCCGTACTTCGCGAGTGCTTTGCGGTAGAAGGCGGCGACCTTATCGGGCGCGTCTGCGGATTCCATTTTCAACACCACCAATTTGAAACCGAAGGAGTTTCCCCAGAGGCCGAGATTCGCGGCGGAGGAATCGTCCTTGGTGTCTTTTTGCGGTTTCGCGCCGGGATAGAGAGGCAGGCCGAGGTCTTTGGCGGTGGCTTCTCCGCTGATTTTGATGCTCGCATTCAAGTCCCCGGATTTTTTAGACTGGTCGCCCTGGGCGTGCAGTGAACGGGCGTTGCCGGCGGCGAAGATCAGCAGCGTGGCCGCGGATATGGTGGTGAAAAGCAGCGAAGATTTTGTGGTGGCGAACACTCGGTTTGGGTAGCTCATGGAAGTAGGTACGAAGGATAGCTCCGATATGTTGCAGGAATTGTCGCCGAACGAGGGCCTTGGTCGCCGCGCAATTCTGCGGTGAGGCGTCAATTTGCGACGGTGAGTTCCACCTGCGACGACGCGGCTATGCGGGCGCCAGGCGCCGGGGACTGATCGATGACCGCGGCGTGCGGCCATTGCGGGGCGGCGACGTAATTCACTTTGCGGTGAAGTTCGGCGGCGTCCAGGCGGCGCTGCGCGGCGATTTCGTCCAGCCCGATCAGGTAGGGCATCACGAAGTTTTGTTCGCGGGGAGCCTGCGCGACCAGGACGTCCACGCGCGGCGTTGCGGAACCGGCGCCGGGCCGCGGATTTTGCAGCACCACTTCGTCGGGCGCTTCGTTTTCGAGCGTGGTGGTGGAGACCTCTCCGATTTGCAGGCCGTTGCGCAGCAATTCGATGCGCGAGGTACGCAGCGAACGACCCTCGAGCAGCGGGATTTCCAGTTGCCGCTGGCCCAGGCTTACGACCACGTGAGCTTGCTGCGACTGCTTCATCAGCAGGCCCGCGGTGGGGGTTTGGCGCACGATGGAGTTGATGGGCAGATCGCTGTAAATATGATCCGCCACTTTCAAGACCAAGCCTCGGGAACGCAGCACGGAACTGGCTTGCGCAACGTTGGTGCCCACCAAATTGGGCATGGTGGTTTCGCGGCCGTGGATGGCGATGCGCATGGCGGTGATAGCGCTGAGGAACGCGGCGGACGCCAGGATGAAGACCAGCAGGGCTACGCGGCCGAGCCATTCGAGACGTTCGCGGAGGGTCATGGCGATTTCTGTGGCGCTCTGGACGACAACTCAGTTTCGCGCGTTGTGGTGACAATTCATTGTCGCGAGTTATGCGGCAATTTCAAAGAGTATTTTCCGGCGGTGGTTTCCGCGTCCCTTATTTGCCGGTTAGTGGTGGCGCGGGGTAGTCGGGAAGTTTGTCCTTGCTGGTGTCGGCGCGCTTGACCTCGAGTTCGTCGAAGAGCAACGACGGGGTGATCACCGTGATGGAGACGCCGCCGGTGCGGTTGTCCACCAAGGGATCGTTGCCCGCGGCGATCAGGTCGGCACGCAACGAGCGAACATCCAATTCGCTGAACACGGCGCCGCGGACTAATTCTTCGTGGCCATCGCCGGCGTACACGCGGTAGAGCAGCCGCGGCGAATTGCCCGGGCCCAGCGTATCCACACGGTAGCCGTAGGGTTTGCCCTGTTCGGTGACCATTTGTATCAGGCGTTTCTTCAGCTCTTCCGGAGATTGCGGGTCGGAGCTCTTGAAAATCAGCACACCAGGATTCGGTTGTGGTGCCGCACCGGGTGCGGCGCGGCCATGACCGTTGGAAGTGGTGAAATCGCGTATGGGTTCGCGGCCGATTAAATAGTTGGTGAGCGAGCCGTTGTCGACGAGGACGACGGTTTGCGCTTTCACGCCTTCGCTATCGATCTCGTAACTTCCGACGAGACTCTTACCCTGAAAATTCTTGAGCGACGGATCGTCGACCAGCGTAGCGAAATTGGGGAGCACGCGCGTTTTGTAACTGGTAGCGAAGGCCCCGACGGTGCGGTTGGGCTTGCCAAGTTGCGGCTTGCGGCCCAGCACGTTGGTGCCGAGCAGGGACATGATGACGTCATTCGCGGCGTCTGGCGCGAAAAGCACCGGACCGCGATATTCCTCTTCAACGATCGGAGCTTTGCGCAGCGCGACGATGGTGTCGAGAGTTTTTTTGACGTCGGAGAGCAATGCCGCTTGCGTGGGGAGTTCGCTGGCATTGGCGACCGTCCACGCCGGACTGCGGCCGAGGCGCATGCCGTCTTCGGCTTGTGCGGACGCGGAAAACTGCACGCTATAGGTGGTTTTGCCGTCGCGCGTTACCGTGCCCTCGGAATTGACGAAATACTCGTTGTTCGCGGAAAAGTGCGCGGAGGCGGCGACGTTTTGCACCTCGGGATATTGTTTGTATAGCGCGGTGATGTTCTGCAAGCCCGTCTTCCATAGGGCGGTGTCGACTTTCAGCGCGACCGTGGGCTGCAGGGAAGTAACCACGGGAGCCTTGGCGAAATCGTCGACGGGATTGGGGTCGGCGGAAAACTGCTTGAGCGCAGCTTGTTTTTCCGCCAGCTCTTCGCCCGCGGCTTTGTAGGCTTCGTCGGTGACGATCCAGATTTGGTGGCGCAACGCGAGGGTATCGTTGTCCAGCGGAAGAATGTTGGCTTCGCCGACGCCTTGGCCGTAGTAGCTGTCTTGTTTGTAGTCGCCGACGCGCACGACCACGCGCAGGATGCGAATGTGCGCCTCCTGGCTGTCGCGCAGCGCGCCGAAGATGGCGTCAGCGGTAAAGTCTTGCACGTCGTTGACGCGATACTCGATGTAGTAAGGGGCCGCAACCTGGTCCATTTTCAAATGGTCTTTGGAGCGCTCGAGTTCGGTGAGCAGCGCTTCGAGCAGCGGGTCGCCCTTGGCCGCGGCGTTGGCGGCGAGCATGGGGGAGGCGTTGGCGGATTTAGTTTCGTCGGTGCGCGCCGTGGCAGTGAGCGTTTGCGCAGAAAATGGCAGCGCGATGGTCGCCAGCGCGACGAATGCCGGGCGGAGAAGATTGCGGGTGCGCCAGGCAAAAGCACGGGTCTGAAGACCCGCCACTACAACATCGCATTTCACAGGTGTACTTTTCATTGCTGCACCTCGGGCTTGGCGGGCTTGCTCTGCGCATCGGGTGCGGCGGAACCGGACGCTCCGGGTGGTGAGAGAATCGGCTGGCGCTCGTGGGCATGCTGGCGTTTTTGCACTTCCATCTCAGAAAAGAGCATGGCCGGAGCCACGGCGGAAACCGGGACGCTGCCGCTTTCCGCGCCGCAGACGCCGTTGAAGACGTGCTGCTGGTCGCCGGTGGTGATGATACGCGTCAGCGCGGCGAGTGGCGTGCCCACGATGTCCACGCCGCGCACCAGTTCGTCGGGGCGGCCATCGGCGTACACCTTATAAACAATTACGGGCAATACCTGAAACGCTTGCGGCAGCGAACGCTGCGTCAGCGTGAAGCCACCTTGAATGTCGTCGAAGTACAGGCCGTAGGGCTTGCCTTGCTTCTTCACTTCGTCAATCAGTTTCTGGCGCATCTGGTCTTCCGGAACTTTCAGGGTGGAGGTGACGATTAAGTTGCCCTGGCGTCCCGTGGGCATCAGGCCCGGTTGATTGCGGCCGTGGCCGTTGGATTGCGCGAAATCCTTAATGGGCATGCGGGACATCAGGAAACTTTTCAGCACGCCGTCCTGAATTACGTCGACGCGCTGCGCCGGCGTGCCCTCGTTGTCGAAGGCGTAGGTGCCGGCGAGTTTTACGCCACCGATTTCCTTGATGGTGGGATCGTCGGAGACGCTCAGGAATTTAGGCAGCACTTCCTGGCCGATCTTTTTCGTAAAGGTCTGGCCCTCTTCTTCATCTTTTTGCCGGTGGCCTTCGAGGCGATGCCCGAGGACTTCGTGGAAGAAAACCGCCGCGGCGCGTCCGCTGAGTAGCGCCGGTCCATCGTAAGGTTCGGCGACCGGAGCATCGCGCAGGGCTTTAAGGTCCACGGCCATTTTGTCGATCTTGGCGTAGAGTTCCTTTTCGCTCGGCAGACCGTCCGCGCTCGGCGCTTGAAACGTTTCGACGCGCAGCAGTTCCATGCCGTCGTTGGCGCGCGTTTGCGCTTCCATCACCAGGCGCGTGGAGGCACTGGGCGTGACCACCGCGCTACCTTCGCTGGAGACCATGCGGGCGTTGGCATCCTGCACCTGCAAAATCACCGAGCCGAAATACACTTCCGGATATTTGCGAAACTCCGCGGAGAGGCGCTTGATTTCGCCGGACCATGCGGCGTGGTCAAAGGCTGGAAGCGCGCCGGCTTTGCCGATATGCGTGGTGGGAGATTCCTTGGAGAAATCGGGAGATTTGTCTTCCTCTTCAGCGCGCACGGCATTGTTGGTGCGCACGTTGAGCAGCGCGGGAACGGCGCGCTTGTATTCGCGATCAGTGAGTTCCCACAACGTGCGCTGCAACGCGTCTTGATCGTCACCGAGCGGAAGAGCGCCGGAGGTGACGCCGCTGGGGCGGCTCTGGCCGTGGGTGTTGTCCAGCGTGTCGGAGCCGACGCGCATGGTTACGTCCGCCTGGCGGCGGTGCGCGGCGAAATCCTGCAACAGGCTGCCGTAAGAGCCGACGAGTACGGTGAAATCCTGGTCGTAAACGGTGTAGCTGAGGTAGTAGGGAGGCTGGTCGGTCTTGGTCAGATCGGTGTTGGCGCGGGTGAGTTCGGTCTGCATGGCCTTGAGGACCGCGTCGTTCGCCGGGGCATCTTTGGCAACCGGTTTGTCGGCGTTGGGGCCAGAGGGTACCGCCATCGAAAACGGCGCGAATGCAAGTTGCGCGGCCAGTGCGCATGCGGCGCAAGCGCGCAACCAAGGCGTTCCAGTGTTGGCTGCGGCACTACTGGGTAATCTTTCAAATCTGCTCATGAACGTTCGGCTCCCGGGGCCGCGGACTCGCGGCGTACAGCGAAGTACAGTGTGAATGGCGCAGGTGCCACAAACGGCGAGTATGCCTGAGCGATGCTCTTGGAGCAAATGGACTATACGAAATGGTCTCCAGATACTAAACGCGCGCCGTTGGCGAACTCGGATGCGGAAATTTGTTTGCGTCCTTCCAGTTGGACGGTGCGAAGGTGCAGAAGGGTTGCGTCGCCGCAAATCACCAGCCATGCGGGCTGACCCTCCCAGGAAACACGCACGATCGTGCCGGGACGCCCCGCGTCGACGCCCGCCACAACTTCTGTCGCCGCAAGCGCCTCGCCCCACAGGTGGGCGTTCTGGCCACGAAACGTGGTGGTAGCTCCCGGCCACGGGGCCAAGCCGCGCATGCGATTGAAGATTGATCGTGAAGGCAGGCTCCAGTTAATTCGCCCGTCTTCCTTTTTTAGTACGGGCGCCATCGTGGCTTCCGCATTGTTTTGCGCGTGTCCGGCGAGCGAACCAGCTGCAAGTCCACGTAACGTCGCGAGCATCAGCGGCGCGCCAGCTTCCGACATTTTGCTTGCGAGCTCGGGCGCCGTTTCGCTTGCGCCAATCGGAATTTCTTGCTGCAGCAGCATGTCGCCGGTGTCCATGCCGGCATCGATGCGCATGGTGGTCAAGCCAGAAATCGTTTCGCCATTCACGATGGCCCAGTTGATCGGAGCCGCGCCGCGATATTTGGGCAGCAGGGAAGCGTGCAGATTAATCCAGCCGAGTTTTGGAATGGTCAGGAGGCGCGCTGGAATGATTTGGCCGTAGGCGATGATGACGATGGCGTCCGGCGCGAGCGCTTCGAGTACCGGCTGAAATTCCGGGGCGCGAATCTTTTGCGGCTGATGAATCGGAATCTTCGCGTCCAACGCTGTTTGTTTCACGGGCGAGAAGGTGATTTCGTTGCCGCGGCCTTTGGGACGATCCGGCTGCGTGATTACCGCCGCGATTTCGATATCCGGCTGTGCGAGGAGATGTTTCAGGGAGGGAACCGCGAATTGCGGCGTGCCGCAAAACACCAGGCGCAAATTACCACTCGCCTTGTTTGCGCATTTTCTTGATTTTGCGGCGGATCAGGTCGCGCTTGAGCATGCTGAGGTGCTGGATGAAGAGCACGCCGTGCAGGTGATCGATTTCGTGGCAGAAGGCTCGCGCCAGCAAATCCTCGCCACGAATCTCGAAAGATTCGCCGGTGACGGTTTGCGCGCGCACGGTGACGAAGAGCGGCCGCACCACGTATCCGCGGAAACCCGGAATGCTCAGGCAGCCCTCTTCTTCGCGCTTTTCGCCTTCCGCGTGGATGACTTCAGGATTCACCAGAACGATTTTGGCTTCGGCATTTTTTCCGGCGGTTACGTCGACCACTGCCATGCGGATGCCTTTGCCGATTTGCGGCGCAGCCAGTCCCACGCCTTGCGCGGCATACATGGAGGCGAACATATCTTCGGCGAGGTCGGCGAGTTCAGCGTCAAACTTTGTTACCGCTGCGGTGTTTTTCTCCAGGATGGGATCGCCATATTTTACAATGTTGTAAATCTTGCGCGGAGGTCCTGGGGGAATCACTGGCGCTGCGGCGGGCGCAGTCGGGGGCGCCGTTTCCGCTGGCGCTTCTGGCGGGGGCGTGGCGGATTCTCCGGCAGGCGGAGCGCCGATCGTGGTGCTGGATTTAAAACGCGGCGATTTGATGGGCATAGTTGTCGAAATTCCGGCGCAGCTCGGTTAGCGAGTCTCCTCCAAATTTTTGCAGAAAAGCATCGGCTAACACAAGGGCTACCATGGCTTCGGCGGCGACTCCCGCGGCGGGCACCACGCACCAGTCGGAGCGCTCGTAGGCCGCTTGGATGGGTTGCTTGGTGACCATGTCGGCGGTGCCAAGCGGTTTTCGCAATGTAGAAATCGGTTTCAAGTAGCCGCGAACGATTACATCTTCGCCGTTGGTGATGCCGCCTTCGAGTCCGCCCGCGCGATTCGAGGATCGCTGGAAGCGCTTCGCGGCGGAATCGTAGGAGATCTCGTCCTGCACTTCGCTGCCGTAGGAGCCCGCGGCTGCAATACCCGCGCCGATTTCCACGCCTTTTACCGCTTGAATGCTCATCACTGCTTGCGCCAGGCGGCCATCGAGTTTTTCGTCCCACTGTGCGCAGCTTCCCAGGCCGATGGGCACGTTGTGGACGACTACTTCGAAGATGCCGCCCACGGTGTCGCCGGCTTTGTTGGCGGCGTCGACTTCCGCTTTCATGCGATCTTGCGTTGGCGGATCGACGCAGCGCAGCGGGGAATCGAGATCTTTGTTGAGCGTGGCAATTTCGTCCCACGTTGGGGCGCGCTCCAGTTTTACGTGGCCGACTTGCGTGGTGTGGCTGGCGATCTCCGTGCCGAGTTCTCGGAGCAAAAGTTTGGCAAACGCACCAGCGGCCACGCGCGCCGCGGTTTCGCGCGCCGAAGCGCGTTCCAGCACGTAGCGGGCATCATGGAAATTAAATTTTTGCGAGCCGGCCAGGTCGGCGTGGCCGGGCCGTGGCGCAACTAATTTTTTCTCTTGTGCGGCGGCTTGCGCTTCGGCGGAATTTTCTACTGGCAGGAATTTCTCCCAGTTGGCCCAATCGCGATTCTCGATCCGCAGCGCGATCGGCGCGCCAATGGTTTGGCCGTGGCGGACTCCGGCGAAAACGTCCGCGCGATCTTTTTCGATCTTCTGGCGGCCGCCGCGCCCATAACCAAGCTGCCGCCGGTGCAACTCGTGATTAATGAAGCCCACGTCAATGGGCAGGCCCGCGGGCAGCCCGGAGATAAACGCCAGCAGCGCTTGTCCGTGCGATTCACCGGCAGTGTAAAAACGCAGCATTACGCTAAGGCCTCGAGCGGTTCGCTATCGGAATTACCAAATAATGCGTTACGGCAGTGTAGCGGGGGCGATGACGAAGGTCCAGCGGAGCCGTAGGCGCACTAATCAGGAGTCGAGTCCTCGTCATCACCTAAGTTTGGTATTACAGGGGCAGGCGGTTTCACTTTTCTGGTAAGGACGATTTCAATTTCTTCTATATCCCCATTCACTTCCACTTCCTTTGTGGTCGGTTCCCAATCGGGGTCGAGGACGGAAATGGCTAAGCGAACTGTCCCAGCGGGAACTCTTTCAACGGTAAACTCTCCGAACGAGTTGGGATAAACGTATTCTAGAAGCGGAAACATTTCGCCTGCTGCCATGGTGGCTCGGATGGTAACGTTTGGAAGAGGGCTCCCGTCACTGCTTCGGACGACGCCTTCAAGGGTAAAGATTTTTTGTTCGTGCAAAACGATGTCAACCCAACGGTAGTCGCGGCCCGCGAAGACTTGCACTGTTGCCGGGTTCGTGTCATCTACGCGTAAAGAGAAAGTGCCAACCCATCTGTTGGGTCCGTAGCTGGAGTCAACCGCTGTTACGCGATAAATCCCTGGGAGGAGAAAATCAGATTCAAAAGACCCGTATTTGTCGGGCGAGGTGAATCGGTCAAGTAATGCAGCCTGAAAAGCCCCATCTTTGTCCTCTGGCCACTCTTCGTCGATCGGCCACCCAGGTCTTTCGTAAGAACTGTCCGAATCGTTCCAAATATATATTCTGGGACGAAAGAGGGGCACACCGTCGGGTCGCCTGACTGCTCCCAAGATTCTACCCTTCGAGCTTCGTTCCAGCTGGGCTTGCGTCAGCAAATCATCCGCCTGTAGGGGATCTTTCCTAAGAAATCTCAGTGCGGTACCACTGCGTTCCATGGGAGCTGTGAAGCTACAGGCTGCAACCACGAGTTGGCTGCCATCGTACGAACTGGCGAAGACCAGGTAGGTTTTTCCAACCTTGAACGAATTACCGCAGCTATCCATCTCCGTAATCCCAACACCCGAGTGAACACTAATCTGCGCACCCCGCTTACCTTTGAAGGTTTGCAGCACATCGAAAACGACCAAATCTTGCGTGTCGTCGGATTTGCCGTCTCCGTGCAGAAGTGTTGGGGTTCCCAAGAACACGGAATCTGCCCGGTCGACCGACTGTTTAACGAGATCATATACAGAAAGATTTTCACGAGCGCTGCAGCTGCAACCCGCCGAACGTGGACACTGAAGCAGACAGAGAGCAAGGAGAACCCACCCACCGCGATGTACAGAAAGCAGTCGCATGATTTGTAATGTTATCGAAACGTGCCGAATCTACCGATACGATGCGTGGGAGTGCGTTGGAGCTGCCCGGCTGGTTGAATTCGCAAGTCTAACCGAAACGTGAATCACTACCGGCAAAGTTGTCGCAGATTTTCGCCAGTAGCACAGGCACTCTTGCCTGTGCCGACCGTGCCCTCGGAAAAATCACGCACAGGCAAGAGTGCCTGTGCTACTGGGATGCGGTCACCGTTGCTCGCCAACTGGGGGCGGCGGCGCGGCGCGGTAACGGTCAACGATGAAGGTAATGTTGGACAGGCCGGCGTAGCGGATGGCGTCTAGGGCGGTTGCGATGTCGCCGTATTTTGCTCGGGCGTCGGCTTGCACATAGACGCGTCGCTCAACGCCGGGGAGCTCCAGGGAGACTAGGCGTTCCGGAATGCTCGGCGCGCCTATCTTTTCGACCGCAGAACTGATGTGCCCCGAAACGAAAAAATCGCCGGTGCGGGTGACGGCGATCTGCAACGCGTCCGGCCTGAGGGCGCCGGGTTCCCACGTTGGATGAATCGTCTCCGGCAGGTCGACGGAACGGCCATGATGCTGGCTGGTCTCGATGGACATTGAGAGGAGAGAGATTATGAATACCAGCAAAAAAGACGCGGTAAGTGAGCTCAGGTCGATGCGAGCGTAGGGTGCGGTGCGTCGAGCTTTCGGGCGCCAGCCATGAGGTTCGGTCATAGCACGCATGAAGTCCACATTTCTTTAGACACCGCAGATGCCCGGTGGTGCCCGCCACCAAAGGATTGCGACCACACAGCGGGTTTGTTTCTCGCGCCACGCCCCGCCAAACTTCAGTCATCGCGAAGCGTTGCTTGACGCCATGGGGACTGGCGGTTAGGCTGCTTGCCAGTAGTTTTGACGGGGATTTTGGCGTACCGTTCGGCAGTACTTTGACGGTACTTTTGACAGTACGTCTGACGACGCTTTTCGCGGTATTACGATCACTGTGGCAGACGCTCCTCTTCAGGTTACCGGACGTGAAGTGAAGGTCGAAACGCAGATTCCCATCCGCGTGGTGCTGATGGACGCGTTTCGCTCCTTCGTCTTGAGCGTGCAGGACTATTCGCTGCTGGCGTGGCGCTCGCTCACCAACGTCTTCAGCGGGCCGCACTATTTCTCGGACACTTTGACGCAGATGGACGACATCGGCGTGGGTTCGCTCCCGATTGTGCTCCTTGCGGGCTTTTTTATCGGCGCGGTGCTGGTGTTGCAGACCGCGACGCAGTTCGTGCGCTTTGGCCAGACGGCCTTGACCGGCGACGCAGTATCGATCGCGCTGGTGCGCGAACTTGGACCGACCTTGACGGGATTGCTGGTGGCCGGGCGCTGCGCATCGGGGATTGCGTCGGAGCTTGGGTCCATGCAAGTCACCGAGCAGGTGGACGCCATGCGCGCCATGGGCACCGACCCCTACCGCAAACTGGTCACCCCGCGCGTGGTGGCCACGCTGCTCATGGTGCCGTTGCTCACCGCGCTAAACGATTTTGTGGGTTTGCTGGGCGGATGCGTGGCGGCCATGCTTTCGTTGCGCCTGGGCGCGGTGGAGTTTTGGACGCGCGCCATCAACGCTCTGGATTTCGGCGATTTGATGCAGGGCCTGACCAAGCCCATGGTTTACGGATTTATCCTGGCCACAGTGGGTTGCTACAAAGGGTTGACGGTGCGTGGGGGCACGCAGGGCGTCGGTCGCGCCACCACGCAGGCGGTGGTGGTCTCTTCCGTGATGATTATTATTGCGGATTTATTCCTGACCAAGTTTGCGTTGTACATGTCCAACAAGAT
Organism: uncultured Acidobacteriota bacterium; assembly: GCA_963838265.1. Classification (GTDB taxonomy): domain Bacteria; phylum Acidobacteriota; class Terriglobia; order Acidiferrales; family UBA7541; genus Acidiferrum. Next base: position 297,397 of record CAWIQN010000004.1, on the reverse strand, counting down.
TTTTTGAGGAAACGACCAAACCGAAAATATGGCGACGGCGAGCACAACGGCAGGGTATGCGCGGGCGGAGTTGCACGGCGGACCTGCGGTGAAATTTACTGACGTGGCCATCGGATTCGACGAAGGCGAAGTGCTGCGCGGGATTTCCTTTGAAGTGGCGGAGCGCGAAACGCTGGTGCTGCTGGGCGAGACCGGGACGGGGAAGACCTTGACGCTGAAGTTGGCCGCGGGCTTGTTGCGCCCCACGGCCGGTCGCGTCGAAGTACTTGGCGAAACTGTTTCGGAGATGAGCGAACGGGCATTGCTGGCGTTCCGGCGCAAGATCGGATTTGTGTTTCAGGAAGGCGCGCTATTTGACTCCATGACCGTCGAGGAGAACGTGGCGTACCGCTTGCGGCAGGATCAAGTGCCGGAAGCGGAGATTGCGCCGCGCGTGGACGAGGTGCTGGAGTTCGTCGAGTTGTCGAATACCTTGGATATGCTGCCCTCTGAACTGTCCGGCGGAATGCGGCGGCGCGTTTCGATTGCGCGGGCGCTGGTGAGCCGACCGGAGATCGTGCTGTACGATTCGCCGACGGCCGGACTGGATCCCGTCACTTCACAGACCATAATTACTCTAATTCTGCGATTGCGCGACGTCTACGGTGTAACTTCTTTGCTGGCCACACACCGTTTGCAGGATGGCTATGCGCTGGCGAATTTTCGCTTCGACGCCCAGGAAAAAAGCGTGGTGCGGATTGCCAACGGTGAGCCGTCGGAGGCGGTGACGCGATTTATGGTTTACCGGCACCTGGCGAGTGGCAACGGACATTCCAATGCCGATGCGGACGATGGCGAGGGGTTCGATAACGGAATATATTTCGACGGCACGCCGCAACAAGTTATGAATTCCAAGGATCCTTATATAAAGCGATTTCTGACTTGAACTCTTTCATGCGCAATGGCTGGTTGCGATTTGTCGCGTTGACGCTGTCGGGGCTTAGTAGCGGTACATCGTTCGTGCTTTATCGTGGAGGAAGCTAGAGATGGCGCAACGGAAACAGCTGACCTGGACCGAATTGCGCGTGGGATTGTTTGTACTGGTGGGACTGTCGGTTTTGGGTGCGGGAATTTTTTATGTCACCGGCCCGGAAATGCTGGGACCGAAATACCGTTTGAGGACGTTTTTGCCGGATGTTGCGGGATTGGTGAATGGCGCTACCGTAAACGTGGACGGCGTGGCGGTTGGCAACGTGGTGTCCATTGAGTTCGCGCAGCAGGATCCTGGACAGAAGGCGATAAAAGCCCACAACATTGAAGTAGTGTTGCGCGTGGAACGCAAATACCAGAAATATATTTTGACGGACTCCACGGCGGCATTGGTCACCGAAGGGTTGTTGGGAAATAAAGACATCAATGTGACCCGCGGATTCACCGGCGTGCCGCTAAAAGAAGGCGAGACAATTCCTGCGGCCAAGAGCGTGGACGTGATGGCGCAGCTCGGCGAAGTTTCCACCAGCGTGTCGAATCTGCTGGATGGAATTAAAGAGGGTAAGGGAACGCTCGGAAAGCTGGTGAATGATCCGGCAGCGTACGACCATTTGAATGGCGTGCTGGCCAAAGCCGATTCGCTGATTACGGGAGTGCAGGAAGGGCATGGCACGCTGGGTAAACTGGTGGCGTCCGACGAGATGTACACCAAGGTGAACCAAAGTTTGGATGACGTGAACGGCATGCTGGCAGATGTGCGAGCCGGCAAGGGTACGATTGGAAAATTGCTCAATGATCCGACGCTCTACGATCAGGCCAAGCAGGCGCTGGCGAATGGCAATGGAATGATTGACGACGCGCGCGCGGGCAAGGGAACTTTGGGCAAACTGATCACGGACGACACGCTGTATAACAAGCTGAAGGATACGAGCACGAATTTGGCTACCGCTACGGCGAAGTTGAACGACAATACCACTACGGCGGGGAAGCTATTTTCCGATCCCGCGCTGTACGACAATTTGGCGGGTTTGACCGGGGATATGAGACTGTTGATTGGCGATTTCCGGCAGAATCCGAAGAAGTATTTACGCATCAAGGTAAGTTTGTTTTAGTGCGCAAGAGTTTTGGTTAGGTTGCGAGCGAGATAGCAGGCGCTCGATTGTTGCTCCGTTTCTCTGTTGGAAGAATAATAGAAGCGAGAACGAATCTGTAACTTGCGGTGTGCTGTGCGTCCTGACTCCGTCGCGGCGCATCCGCAACGACAGGATTTCAGACTGACTGTTTTTCGAGAATCGTGGAGTTTGGGAATTGATGGAAAATCAAGACACCTTCAAAGATGTGGTCAAGGATCTGGGAAAGAAGGACGCGCGGCTGGAGGCAGGGAAGTCTACGCTGCCGCAGCCGGGCCGGCCGGTGCCGAGCCGGGCGTATCCCGGGGCGCTGATTGTGGTTGAAGGCACGGACGGCTCCGGGAAAAGCACACAGTTATATCTATTAAAACGGTGGCTGGAGATTGGCGGCTACCGGCTGCATTTTACGGAGTGGAACTCTTCGCCGCTAGTGAAGTCTGCAACGCGACGCGGCAAGCAACGGCGGCTGCTGACGCCTACTACGTTTTCGCTACTGCACGCGGCGGATTTTGCGGATCGCTGCGAGCGGCAGATTATGCCGTTGCTGCAGGGCGACTATCTGGTTCTGGCGGACCGCTATATTTACACGGCGTTTGCGCGAGATGGCGCGCGCGGGTGTCCGCCGCGCTGGCTGCGGAATCTTTACCGTTTTGCGCCCATTCCGGATATCACGTTTTACTTTCGCGCGCCGCTGGACGTGGCAGTGCATCGCATTTTGAGCGGGCGCCCGAAACTGAAATATTACGAAGCGGGAATGGATTTGGGATTGTCATACGACAGGGCGGAAAGCTTTCGCTTGTTTCAGGCGCGCATTCTGGAAGGCTACGACAAGATGGTGGAGTCGGATAATTTTGTGGTGCTGGATGGCACGCTGCCGGTGAATAAATTGCAGAAGCAAATGCGGGATATCGTGGCGTCGAAGATTGATCTAAAACGGTTTGCGCCGCGCGCGCACATGCCGGAGCAGGAGTAGCGATGCCGGATTCGGAAAAAGATAAGATTGGCGGCGGCGGGACGCTGGACGGATCTCCGACCGGCGCGCCTGCGGTGACGAAGACCGCGGGTGAGGAAGCTGCCACTTCGCAATATTTTTTTGGCGAGCCGCTGGTGGGATTCGATCCCAGCGAGATTACCGGGCAACTGGTGGTCATTGAGGGCATGGATGGATCGGGCCGCTCGACGCAGATTGCGCTGCTGCAGGAGTGGCTGGAGTCGGAAGGATTCTCCGTACAGACCAGCGGGCTGCGGCGCTCGAACCTGGTGGGGCGGGATATCGACGAACTATTGGCGAAGAATGCGGTTACGCGGCTGACGCTTTCGCTGATGTATGCCACGGATTTCTTCGATCAAGTGGAGCATCGAATTTTGCCGGCGCTGCGGGCGGGCGCGGTGGTGCTGGCGGACCGCTTTATTTTTACGCTGATTGCGCGCGGCGTGGTGCGCGGAATCAACCGCGACTATTTGAGCGGCTTGTACGCCATGGCGCTGCGGCCGCATTTGACGTTCTGGCTGAACGTGCGGCCGGAAACGGCATTTGCGCGCGAATTTAAAAAAGCGCAGGCGATCAGTTACTGGGAAGCCGGGCGCGACATGTCTTTGTCGCACGATTTATACTGGTCGTTCATCCGCTATCAAACGATGATCAAGCGGGAGTTTGAAGTGATGGCCAAGAAAAACGGATTTATCGAGCTGGATGGCGAGGCCAGCGTCTCGCACGTAAACAAGCAACTGCGCCTGAAGATTGGCGAAGGCCTGGGCATTCGCGCCACAAAATATACGCCCTCGGCGGCATTGGCACACCTCTGGCGGTAAAGAGCTAAATGTCCGAGCCGGTTCACATCGCGGCGATTGACGCGGGTTCCAATGCGGTGCGCCTGAGCGTTTCGCGGGCGTTTTCGGCGATGGATATTGAGCCGTTGCACAATGAACGGTATTCCTTACGGCTGGGCGAAGGCGTTTTTCTGCGGCACCGCTTTAGCGAAGAAATTCTTCGCAAAACCGGCAAAGCGTTCGCGCATTTTAAAGAAATCATGGAAGAGTTTGGCGTGACGCGTTATCGCGCGGTGGCGACGAGCGCCGCGCGGGAAGCGCGCAACCGCGACGCGTTTGTGCGGCGCGTGAAACAGAAATCCGGCATCGCGCTGGAAGTGATATCCGCCGTGGAAGAGTCGCGACTCGGGCGCGAAGCGGTGATTTCCGCGCTGGGTCCGGAGTCGCCACCGCGCTGCATTATTGATCTAGGCGGCGGAAGCCTCGAGGTCAGCGTGCTGCGCGACCATCGCGTTCTGCAATCGGCGCAGCTGCCCGTGGGCACGGTGCGGTTGATGACCACGCTGGATATTCCTAATGTGGTGCGGCCGGCGCAGGCTGAAGAGGTGCGGAAATACGTGCGCGCGCTGCTCGAATCGAAGCTGCCCTCGCCGCCGAATGTGGGTGACGGCGTGGCCGTAGCGCTGGGCGGGAACGCGGAGACGCTGGCGAACGTGGCGCCGGGGCCGCGGCGGAACGGCCTGCCCACGATTGAATTATCACGCTTGCGCGAGCGGTTGCCGGAATTGCTGAAGCGCGACGTGCGCGAACGAATGAAAGCGTACGGCGTGCGACGGGATCGCGCGGATGTGATGGGCATTGCGGCGATCACGTTTATTACGCTGGGGCGATATTTGAACGCGCGGTGCCTGGTGATTCCCAGCGTGGGGCTGCGCGAGGGATTGCTGCAAGAGATCGCGCGCGAGGCCTTTTCACGCAAGGAGCCGCATCGCTACAATTCGGCGGCGCGGCAGTTGCTGGTAGCGACGCGGAGTTTTGGGCGGCGGCTGGAGTACGACCAAACCCACGCGGAACATGTTCGCGAGATGGCGGTGATGCTGTTCGATCAGCTGCAGCCGGTGCACCATTTGCCGGCGCAATCGCGGGTGCTGCTGGAGGCTGGATCGCTGTTGCACGACGTGGGGCATCGGGTCAGCCATCGCGGACACCACAAGCACGGAGAATATTTGGCGCTGTTCGGGGACATGCCGGGGCTCGAGGGCCGCGACCGGAATATCGTGGCGGCGCTGGTGCGTTACCACAACCGCAAGTCCGTGCCGACGAGTCACCATCCGGGGTACGCGGCGTTGAATAATACGGATAAACGCGTGGCGCGGCGACTGGCGGCGATACTGCGCGTTGCCGAGGCGCTGGACCACTCGCACCGGCAGCGCGTGACGAATTTGCATACGTCGTTCCAGCGCGGCGCGGTGGCCTTGCAGGTGGACGCGCGTGGCGATGCGGCGGAGGATTTGCGGGACGCCACGCAGAGCGCGGGATTGTTTGAGAAGGAATTTCACGTGAAATTATATTTCCGGCAGTCCGTGACTTGAGACAATTGGATTGCCAGCAGTGGATTTGAAACAAGTTTCGATCAAGGAGCGTTCGAGATATGCGGATTTATGTGGTGCGTCATGGTGCGGCAATTGACCGTGAGGATCCGAAATGTCCCAAGGAGGCGGAGCGATATTTGACCCGCGAAGGCATTGATAAGACGAAAGAAGTGGGTCGCGGCCTGGCGCGGCTGGGAATGAAAGCGGATTTGCTGATGTCCAGTCCGTACGTGCGCGCGCTGCAGACGGCGGAGATTTTTGCCGACGAGCTGGGGTACGGGAAGCAGAAGATACGGCAGACGAATTTGCTGCTGCCCAGTGCGGATGCGGCGCTGTTGTTCCGCGAGTTGGCGAAAGAGAAGGATTCATCGGAGATATACCTGTTCGGGCATGGCCCGCAGGTGGACGACATGATTGCGCTGGCTTTGGGAGCGAGGCGCGACTGCACGGCGCTGAAGAAGTCGGCGGTGGCAGTGATCGAGCTGAAACGCGTTAGCCCGCCGATCGGTCAGTTGCTCTGGATGGCGCCGCCGAAGTTGCTGCGGGGGGCGGGAAAGTAGCCTGAGTACAATCCTGGGCTTGCGGCCGGGTCGACATCCTCGGTTGGGGGCCCGCCATTCTGAAAGGTTGTGAAAACACAGGGACTTTAAGTTCCTTTGTTTTCACAACCTTTCGCAAGTGTTCATTCTGCTGGAGTTATGCAAGGATTTTGTTGGCAAGATAGTTACTCATTCATCCGGCTTCGGCCTCGATTCAGCGCCGCCATCCTTGGTTGGTTGCTTCCCAAACCAGTTTCCAGCAATTGCTTTCGGTCGGGCTCGGTGGGGCAAAAGCCGCAGGGCTCAGAAGCAAGCGACCCTTCGAAGCTGAGGGCCAGCCTGCGCTACAGTTACGGCGTAAGGCGTGTGTCTACACGGATTTGGCGGTCGTTGGGTTTTTTGGGGAAGGTAAGAACGGTTAGACGTGCTTATCTACAAGGGTAAGACTACAGGAAGTACCTAGAGGTTGTCAAGGGGAAACTTTACGAGGCTGTAAGTTCGGCGAAACATAGAACATAGGTGGATAGACTGATTGATAGAAATGTTAATCGGAGGCGGCTGCCAGGTGGGAGGCTTCCGGGGTGGCGGGGGGCATGGGGATTTGGGTGGAGTTGGGGACGGGGATGGGGCGGAGGAGAATGGGTTGGGCTAGGTAGACTTCGAGGAGGTGCTTGGCGGCGGCGAGGCGGGCGGCGGTTTCGACGGAGTCGATTAGACCGGGGATACGCAGGATGATGGCTTCGGGAGTAAGTTCGGAGCGGAAGTGCGAAGGGCTGTCGACGCCGGACTTGCGGACGGCACGGGCCAGGCGGAGAACGCCGGCCAGGGCGCGAACGGTATTTTGCTGCTCGGCCGACAATTTTGAAAATACGGAATTTTTTTCCTGCGGCTCCGCGCCGCGATGATAGCGCACGGTGGCCAACAGAATGGCCCAGTCCCCGCTAGAGAAACCTGGCGGAATCGGGAGGCTCCGCAGAAATTTGTATGCGGTTTTTTGCGAAGATTTTAGCTGCGGCGATTTGCGCGCATGGCCATTGCGGACGTTTTGCAGAACAGCGGCGATGAAGACAATCTGGCGGGCGCGCGGGTCGGCGAAGACGATACCGGGCTTGCCGCGACGCAAAGCGCGAGACAGTACGCGGAAGAGCGATTTGGCAATGCGCGCGGTGCGCATGGTGCGATGTTGACGAGCGTCGGCGGCGCGGGCGGTGGCGCGTAAGCGAGCCAGGGCCGCGGCTTGCAGAGTTTCGCCGTGCGGCAAAGCGTGACGCCAGGTGTTCCACAGGCTGGTGTTGCCGAGCATGAGCTGACGATACGTCGTGATGCGGTTGGAACGCTCCAGGGCCAGGCGTTCGCGCCAGATGCGGCGCGAGGCTTCGGACTCTGCCACGGAAGAATTTGCAGGGGCGGCGGATTTCACGGCTGCCGCGAGGACGTCGAGGTCGTGCACGTCGCCGAGCAGGTCTTGCACGCGCTTTAGATTTTCTTGCCACTGGACGTGGTGTTCGGGAAGGAGATTTTCCACCGTGTAGCGGAAGCGCTTCATGTAAATACGCAGGGTGTGCCAGGGCCTGGAGGTTTCGGTGCGTAGAGCGCGCGCATGAAACTCTTTTGCGGCTTCAAAGCGTTCCAGGACAAGACATTCCGCGGCGAGACTGCCGGGAGGAACGAGGCGGCTGCGCTGGCGCAAAACGCGTTCGAGGCGGCGCCAATTCTTCTCGTCGAACTTACGCACGATCCGCAAAGCAGCCTGCAGAAGTTCCGCTTCGCGCGCGGCAAGGCCGGCGAGCAGATGCGCCGCGATGGGATCGTCGGCGGAGGCCAGCTTGGCGACCCAGGTTTTCATTACTTGGGCGTCGCGCAGGCCACCCAGGCCGCGGAACAGTTTCCTGGCGGCTCGACGCATTTCCGGCCACGCGGGATGTGGATCAACTTCCTCCATGACGGCGGCGACGGAGCGACAGCGGCGAATGCTGACGCGCAGGTCATGCACGGCTTCGTCGTTGTCGTGGTCTGGCGAGCTTTTCTGCGACGCGTGGGCGTTGCGGGAGGCTTCTCGCGCGGCATCTCGGGCGAAGGCGCGCAGATTTTCCAGTTCCTTGAGGACGCGGTCCATGGAATAGCGGAGTCCGCGATGCTCATTAGTGGCTTGACGTCCCGTTTGATGGGGAGCTGGACGGGGCGGCTGATGCGGGGACAGACGTGCGTCAGCCCAGGTGGTCACCGTGGCCATACTTTCCTTCAAGACAACGTGATATTTCCGGCCGATTGTTCCGGCGAGCCGGAACCCCTGTCGAGCGGAGGTTATAGGGTAGCGCTTGGGCGCAGGCGCGTCCAGTTGAGGGCGGCGGCCCAAAGATCCGGCAGCATGCGTAACAGGACGAAGGCCATAACGAAGCTCATGACCGCGCAGATCAGAAAGATGCGGGCGGGATTGGGGTGCCCGAGATGCAGCATGGCGTACTGCGCCAGGGGCTGCAGGGCGACGCCGATGAAAGAGAGCAGGTTTGCGGTGGCGATCGTGCGGCCTTTTTCGTCGGGATGGGGGCGGTGCTGGATGGCGGCGTTGATGGGCACCACGAAGAAGCCGCCGGCACCCCCGAGAAAGGCCAGGATGACGAGGACGGCGGTGAAGGTGAGTCCGGGCAGGGATAGAAGCGTGGCCATGCCGGCCATCACCACGATGGCGGGTAGCAACATGCCGAACTCGATCTTGCGTCCGGAAGCCAAGCCGGCGAGGAAACTGCCGATGCCGATGCCGAGGCTCAGGCCCGCGAGGAAATAGCTGCTGTGAATTTCGTCGACGCGGAGGATGTCGGTGGCGTAAAGCACGATGTTTAGGAGTAAGAGGGAACCTAGGAACCAGAAGAAGGTGTTGGCGATGACGGCGGTGAAGAGGGTGCGGTCTTCGCGCATGTGACTAATTTCGCGGAAAAATTCGCCGGCGAAATTCCATTTGAAGCGGCGGGTCGGAGCGGCGGGAGGGAGTTTGTCGATACCGGTGGCGGCAAGCAAGCCGAGAGCGGAGAGCGCCAGGAAGATAACGCCGGACCAGATTTGACGGCCGTGGAAGGTATGGACGAGATAGCCTCCGGCCAGGGCGGCGATGATGGCGGAGAGCAGTGTGGTCAATTCGATGATGCCGTTGCCCCAGCTGAGCTTTTCCAGCGGCAATAGCTCCGGAAGCAAGGCGTATTTGGTGGGGCCGAAGATGGCGGCTTGCGAACTGATGAGGAAGAGGCAGGCGGCGCAGAGTTTGAGTTGATCGGTGGCCAGGGAGTAGGTAGCCAGCGTCATGGTGGTGAGTTCGAGGCATTTCATAGCGAAGGTGACGTTGCGCTTGCTGTATTTGTCGGCAAAGTAGCCGCCGGGGATGGAGAAGAGCAGGAAAGGAATGGCGAAGAGAAGTGGGACGATCAGGACGAACCAAGTGTCGCGCTGCTCTTTGGAGAAAGCGGCTTCGAGAACCAGGAAGCTGACCAGCCACTTGAGGGCGTTGTCGCTGAAGGCGCCCTGAAATTGCACAAGGATGAGGGACCAGAAGCCTTTGAGGCTGCGCTTTGGTGATGCGTTATTTTCGTGCTTTTGGGGGTTTATTGGATCAAGTCCAGAAATGGTGCCGGGCATAGGAATCGAACCTACACGACCTTGCGGTCACCGGATTTTGAGTCCGGCGCGTCTGCCAGTTCCGCCAGCCCGGCGTGGAATTAGAATATCACAAGCGGATAATCCGGCGGTACCACGGAAGGAAAATGGAGGAAGCGAAATCTATAGAGCGCACATGGTGCTAGCGGTCGAGGAGGCGGACGGCGCCACCCAGAAGGATGAGCAGGGCGGTGAGCTTGAGGTAGGTGTGCAAGATCCAGCGGGCGGATGGTGGTCGCATGAGAGATTGTTGCCTGCGGAAGCTGAGCGGCGAATAGTACGGAGGCACCAGCACGGAGGGACGGGCTGGGAGACTGGCATTGTGAACAGTCGCCAGGCGTTTGGTTGTACCACCAGCAGATTGTCAGGAGCGTATGATCATTGTATGATGTCCATCATACGGAGGTGGCCGGTATGGCGCACGCGCGCAGAGCTTCTGCAGGTCGCACAGGCAAAAAGTCCGCACGTAAGATCCGCATGACGGTTTCACTGCAAGAAGAGACGGTACGCTTCCTGCGGCGGCGGAAGGATCAGGTGCAAGCCGCGTCGATGAGCGCCTGCGTGGAAAACGTTGTGGCCGCTTGCCGCCGTATGAGCGAGGCGGAAGAACTCAATCGCCAGACGCGCGCTTACTACGATGGGATTTCAGACGAAGAACGGGCCGAGAACTTAGCCTGGGGAAAGATGGCGGAGCAAGAATTCCAACGTGTGGGGAGAGCGGCGCGATCATGACGCAAGCTCCTGCCGGAGTTCCGCCGCAACCGCTGCGTGGAGAGATTTGGTTCGTGCCATTCCCAAGCGATCCGCCGGGGAAATTGGACCGGCCCGTGGTCATCGTTTCTCCGAACGGCAGAAACCAACACCCTAAAGCGGAAACGGTGCTGGTGGTGCCGTTCTCGACCAGGGTGAGGCCGGGGCCGACGCACATAACCATGCAGCCCGGCGAAACCGGTTTGCATCAGGTTTGCGACCTACAAGCCGAAAGCATCACCACTATTCGGAAGTCGACCCTGCGGCGGCCGCGAACGCAGACCAGGACGCTGACAGAAGTGCAAATTCGGGCCGTGGCAAGTTGCGTCGTGAAGGCGCTAGGCATTCTTCCCGATGGAAAGCTGTAGAATGTTGGGGCGGGTTGCCAGCAGCGAAAACTAATCGATAAAGGTTTCATTAAATCGGTTTAATATAAGACCCGCCGATTGAGCGATGGCGCTCGTTCGCATATTTGTTTGTATAATCGTCGCGACTTTCGAAATCAAAGCTGCTGCTAGCTGAGGAGCCTTATGCTGCGTTCGCCGTGGTGGTGCAAAGCGATTGTTGCCGTGGCTGTGCTGCTGATGAATTTTGGTGTGGCGGGCGAAATGCGCGCACAGAGTGCCGATTCTAGCGCGGCGCCGGGGAAGATATTTTTGCATCAGGGATGGGAAGTGCAGTCTTCGTGCGTGGCGAAAGAGGGTGGGGAGAAAATTTCGCTGGCCGGGTTTGATGCCGGCTCGTGGCACAAGACGGATATTCCGGCCACGGTGGTGGGAGTGCTGGTAACGGACAAAACCTATCCCGATCCGGATTATGGCAAGAATCTGAAAAGCTTTCCGGGGATGGATTACTCCGACAAAACTTTTTTCGCGAATCAGGAGATGCCGAAGGATAGTCCGTTCCGCTGTTCGTGGTGGTACCGCACGGAGTTTTCGTCGCCCACGGCCGGGCAGAACGCGAAAAGCTGGCTGCATTTTCTGGGCATAAACTACCGCGCGAATATTTGGGTCAATGGGAAAAAGCTTGCGGGAGACAAAGAGGTGGCGGGAACGTATCGCGGCTTTGAGTTTGAAGTGACGAAATACCTGGAGAGCGGAAAAACGAATGGCCTGGCAGTGGAAGTGTTTGCGCCGGGCAAAAACGATTTGGGAATCACCTGGGTGGACTGGAACCCGACGCCGCCCGACAAAAACATGGGCATCTGGAAGGAAGTGTTTTTGACTTCCAGTGGCGATGTGACGGTGCGCAATCCGTATGTGGCGTCGAAACTGGGAAATGGCTACACCAGTGCGGCACTCACGGCCAGCGCGGACCTGCACAATGCCGCGGATCACCCGGTGCAGGGCAACTTGCACTTTGAGATGGAAGGCGTGCAGTTGAATCAGGCGGTGTCGTTAGCGGCTGGCGAAACGAAGACGGTGCGGTTTACACCCGAGCAGTTTGCGGAATTGCAGTTGGCGCATCCGCGTTTGTGGTGGCCGTATGCCATGGGCGAGCCGAACTTGTATAAGGCCACGCTGACGTTCGATCTTGCCGGGCAGGGTATCAGCGATTCGGCCAGCACTACATTTGGCATTCGCGAAGTGACTTCCGAGCTGACGCCGCAGGGTGGGCGGCTCTTCAAGGTAAACGGCCACAACGTGTTGATCCGCGGCGCGGCATGGGCGCCGGATCTGCTGTTCCGCTGGTCGTCCGCGAAGCTCGATGCGGACCTGGCGTATGTCCACGACATGGGCATGAACACGATTCGTCTGGAAGGGCGACTGGATCGCGAAGAGTTTTACACCAAGACCGACCGCCTGGGGATTTTGGTGATGCCGGGCTGGACGTGCTGCGATGCGTGGGAAAAGTGGTCGAACTGGAAAGCCGAGCAGCACGCGATTTCCGCGGAATCGCTCAAGAGTCAGATACGCGTTTTGCGGCAACATCCCAGCATGTTTGTGTGGCTGAACGGCAGCGATGGTCCGCCGCCGGCCGATGTTGAAAAAAATTACCTCACAATTTTGAAGGAGCTGGATTGGCAGAATCCTTCGGTGTCCTCCGCCTCGGAGACGGCCACGACGGTTACGGGGCCATCGGGCGTGAAGATGACCGGGCCGTACGAATACGTACCTCCGGTTTATTGGTTGACGGATACCAAGGCCGGCGGGGCGTATAGCTACAACACCGAGACCAGTCCTGGCCCGGCGATTCCGCCGCGCGAAAGTCTGGAGCGCTTCATCCCCAAAGAGCATTTGTGGCCCATCGACGATTTCTGGAATTATCACGCGGGCAAAGAACGGTTTACCACCGTGAATGTGTTTACCGACGGCTTGAATCGCCGCTACGGACAAGCCAACACGCTGGACGATTATCTACGCAAGGCGCAGGCGGTTACCTATGACGGGCAGCGCGCGATGTTTGAAGCCTACGCGCGCAATAAGTACGTTTCTACTGGCGTGATTCAGTGGATGTTGGATAACGCCTGGCCATCGCTGATCTGGCACCTCTACGATTATTATCTGGTTCCGACGGGCGGATATTTTGGCACCAAGAAGGCTTGCGAGCCGGTGCATATCCAGTATTCATATGACGACAATTCCGTTGCAGTGATTAACGGGACGTTCGCGTCGCTGAAAGGCATGAAGGCTAGCGCAAAAATTTACGACATCAACGCCGTGGAAAAAGCGGCCAAGGACGCGACGCTCGATCTGGGGCCGGACAGCAGCAACAAGGCGTTCGCGCTGCCGGCGGTCCCAGGGATCAGCACCACGTATTTTCTGCGCTTGCAGCTTCATGACGCGGCGGGTGCGTTGGTGAGCGACAATTTTTACTGGCTCTCGACCAAGGCCGACACGCTGGATTGGTCGCACAAACAGGATACGGTCTATACGCCGCAGAAAGAGTTTGGCGATTTGACCGGACTGCAGGGCTTGCCGCAGGTGAAGGTGGAAGCCACGATTGTGTCGAAGGGCGACGCAGGACTGGGGCCGCAACCCGCGCGCATCGCGGTGAAAAATCCGAGTGCCAGCGTGGCGTTTATGGTGCACCTGCGATTGACGCAAGGGCCGGGTGGCGCGGATATCGTGCCCGTGCTCTGGGAAGACAACTACTTTTCGTTGCTGCCCGGGGAATCACGGGTAGTGTCCATGCGTTATGTGGGGGCGCCGATTGCGGCTATTGCGGGCCAGGCTCCGGTGATCAACGTGGATGGGTTCAACGTGGCACCGATTACGATCCGGCCGTAGTGGTTCAAGCCGCCGCAATTCGAAAAAGACTCGTCCGCGTCGGCGATTGAAGCACAACCAATCGCGGTCTGTGATTCATCCAATCGTATGCAGGCGGGTCGTTTATAATCGGGCATCGGCGTTAGCTTTGGTGGCGCGACGGTCCCGGGTGGCTCGGTTTTGAATTAGCGCGAAACTCCGAGCTAGCGGTCACGAGAGGTGCAGCTTGAAAGTTTGGCAGAGACTGGCTTCCGCATCAGTGCTGGGATTGCTGCTGGCTGGGGCGGCTTTAGCGGACACGCTGGAGCTGAAAGATGGGCGCGTGCTGCAGGGACGATTCCTCGGCGGTACGCAGGCAGTGCTGCGTTTTGAGTGGAACGGCGAGGTGCGCACCTTCAGCGTGAACGATATTGTGGCGCTAACGTTTACCACCGTTTATCACGACCAGAATAACGCGCCGCCACCTGCTGCGGCGCCAACAGCGCAGGACCCTAGCGCTCCGCCTCCGGCGCAGAACAACAGTGAACCGTCGCCTCAGGCACAGGACAACGCGGCTCCGCCAGTTCCCGCCGATCCACCGACAGCGAACGTTCCTGATGCGCCGACTCCGTCTGCGACGCCTCCTGCCACGAGCCCGCCACCTCGTGCGCAGTCTCTGGCCGCCGGCGCGCCGGCTCCGGTCGCGCCGGGTACTTCGATCACTCTCCCCGTGGATCAAAGCCTGTTGATTCGTATGATTGATAGCGTGGATTCGAAGAAAAACAACGTGGGCGATGTGTTTCATGCCAGCCTTGAGACCGATTTGACGGTGAATGGCGTTTTGGTGGCGCGCCGGGGTGCTGACGTGTATGGGAAACTCGCGTATGCCAAGGAAGCGGGACACTTTAGCGGGAGTTCCGAATTGGAGCTGGAACTCACGCGCATCGTGATCGATGGCACGGATTATGCCCTGGTCAGCGACGATTACACGGTGAAGGGCAAGGGACGCGGCGGCGATACCGCCAAGAAGGTCGGCGGCGGTGCGGTGCTCGGCGCGCTCATTGGCGGCATTGCCGGGGGCGGCGCTGGCGCGGCGATTGGTGCGGGTGTTGGCTCGGCGGCCGGCGCGGGGGTGCAAGTGCTGACGCGCGGCAAAGAAGTGAAGGTGCCCAGCGAGACGCTGCTGGAGTTCAAGTTGCAGCAGCCGGCCACGGTAAATGTGACCACCGGCCCGACCGCGCACTGACGACCGGCGGCCGGACAGCCGCTCCAACGCGGCGGTCTTGCGAGGGCAGGATTCGAAACGACGAATAAAGGGATCAGGACAGGGCGGGCGGATAGCCCGCCCGGTCCATTTTGGGGCTATTTGGGGCCTGCCGCGCTGCACCCCGCTGTTCCACTTCGGGACAGTTGGCTTCCTGCCACTCCCGTTATCAAATTGGAAACATTCCACCCAACTTCCCGCTTGCTACTCTGGCTGTTAGTGAATAGGATACCCCCTGGATAGGAGATCGGCATGCCAAAAGAGAAACCCAGAGTTAACATCGGAGAAGTCATCAAGAGCTATCGCAGCCAGCGCGGATTGTCGCAAGGTGACATCGAGCGCCGCACCGGATTGCTGCGCTGCTATCTTTCGCGCGTAGAGAACGGGCACACCGTACCGTCGCTTGAAACGCTGGCAAAGATCGCGCAAGCCATGGACATTTCGCTGGCCGATTTTTTCCCCGGCACGGAAACGCCACGGGACAAAGAGACGCAGAAGATGCTTGGAGAGCTTTCGGGCGACGAGATTCGTTTTCTGGCGGAGATCAAAAAGTACAGCAACACGCTGTCGGATGGCGATAAGCGCCTGGTGGTCGCCATGATTCGCAAGATGGCCACCATGCTGCCGCCGCCGGGGCCGAAAAAGGCTGCGGTAGCGCGACGTTTGACGGCCTAGACGGTTTTGGTAACACTGGCACTCTTGTGTACGCCCGCCAGGGTGCCTGTGCAGCGTTCAGCGTTCTGCAGTGAACGGAGCGACTGGCACAGGCAGGAGCGCCTGTGCTACTCAGAAGCTAACTTTGCCCGCGAATCAGGCGCATCGCGTCGGTTACACCGGCTTCTTTTGCGCCGTTGCCGGTGCGGCGATTGTCATCGGCGGTGGCGGATTCGTCGCCGTCGGAGCTGCTTTCGCCCGGCGCCAGGAATAAATTTGAAGCTACGGCGTGCTGCTTGGTATACAGGTCGTAGTAACGTCCGCCGGCCGCGTACAGCGATTCGTGCGTACCGCGTTCGATGATGCGGCCCGCCTCCACCACTAAAATCTGTTCAGCGCGGCGAATCGTCGAAAGACGGTGCGCGATCACAAACGTGGTGCGCCCGCGCATCAGGTAGCGCAAGCCCTCCTGAATTAAAGCTTCCGACTCCGAATCCAGGCTGGAGGTAGCTTCATCAAGGATGAGAATGCGCGGATCCGCGAGAATCGCACGCGCGATGGAGACGCGTTGTTTTTGTCCGCCGGATAGCCGCACGCCGCGCTCGCCGACCACCGTCTCGTAACCCTTTTCGAAGCCTTCGGCAAATTCGTCGACACGCGCGATGCGGCAGGCGGCGAGGATTTCCGCTTCGGTGGCCTCCGGGCGGGCAAAACCCACGTTCTCGCGAATGGTGCCGTCAAAAAGAAATGTTTCCTGCAGTACCACGCCCAGTTGCGTGCGGTAAGACTCCAGCTTCACGGTCGAAAGATCGATGTTGTCCACCGAAACGCGGCCGGACGCCGGAACATAAAACGCAGCCAGCAATCCGATAATGGTGGACTTTCCCGCGCCAGATGGGCCGACCAGCGCCGTCACCGTGCCAGGTTCGGCGGTGAAGCTGATGTTGTGCAGCACTTCCTTGCGCACGTCGTAGGCGAAGCTGACGTCGTCGAGAACTACCTGCCCAGCGATACGCCCGAGTGTAACGGTGCGGCGTGGGTCGTCGTCTTCCTTCGTCTCATTTAGAATTTCGCGCGTGCGTTCCAGGCCGGTGATGGCTTCGGTAATCTGCGTGCCGATGGCCACGATTTGAAACACCGGCGCGATCAGCAAGCCAAGAAAAACGTTGAAGGCGAAAAACTCGCCAAGAGTCATGGTGTTGGCCAGCATTTTGTGCGCGCCAACCTCCATAATGAAAGCGCTGACGACGCCCATCAAACCGGCAGCGGAAAGACTCATCAGCGACGTAGCCGTCAATGTCTTGAGAACGTTGTCCAGCAGCCGCTGCACGCCGGTGGCAAAGATGCCTTCTTCGCGCTCCTCGGCGTGGTAGCCCTTTACCACGCGAACGCCGCCCAGCGACTCGGTGAGCCGGCCGGTAACCTCGGCGGTGATTTTCGGCCGCGCGCGGAATATCGGGCGAATGGTGGCGAAAGCTTTGTTGATGGCAAAGCCGAAGACCAGCAGTACGGAAAAAGCCACGGCGGTCATCACCACGCTGGTATGAATCAAATATACCAGCGCGATTATCGCGGTCATGATGCCGCCGACAAATTCCACCAGGCCGGTGCCCACCAGATTGCGCACGCCTTCCACGTCGCTCATGATGCGCGAGACCAGCACTCCCGTCTTATTGGCATCGTAGAACGATACCGGCAGCCGCCCGATATGCGCCTGCACCTGGCGCCGCAGGTCGGTGATCATTTTTTGCGCGGATTTAGAGAGCAGCTGCGTGAGCGTGAAAGACGTGATGCCCTGCAAAATGGTGGCAGCGAGGATGCCCAGGACAATCGGCGTGAGCAGATGAATCTGTCTTTTGGTGACCACGTTGTCGACAAAGAATTTTGTGGAAGCTGGGAGGACCAGCCCGGACAGGCGGTTCACGGCCATAAGCGCGAAGCCGGCGATCAGCAATCCGCGACGCGGATGGATCAGCGCCCAAACGTCCGGCAGACTCTTCCACGCCTGCTTGCGTTTCTCTTTTTTGGTAAGCGACTTTTCGTTATCCGAGGGCATGGAGGAGGTGCGCTGGCGATGACCGATGGAGGTTTGATGTCCGGGAACTCGCAACGTTATATGGTCCGATCCATTTCGTCGCCGCTCAGTAGCATAGGCACTCTTGCCTGTGCCGGTTGTGCCGTTCGCCGCACCACACCGCACAGGCAGGAGTGCCTGTGCCACTCAAGGCAAGCTGCACCTCGCAGCTAATCACTAGCGTTGCTGCCGCGCGGAACGCGAGCGATAGCCGAGGGCTCGAAACTGAGCACGCTGGAGACGAACTGGCTGAGCGAGATGCCCAGATGACCCAGCACGCGTTGCTTGAGCGTGGTGTAGTCCTGCGCGCCACTGAAAAGATCCCCCACCAACTGCCGGAACACCGGGCTCTTGCGCATGAATTGCACCATGCGCGTCGGCACGGAAGTGCCAAGAAACGAGCCGCGATAAAAGCGGCGCACGATGCGGGCCGCGAATTCAAGCTCGGCGGAGAACGCCGCGCGCACCCGCGCCGGATACTTCTCCGGGCAGCCCTCGGCCACCGCGCGGCCGAGCAGTTCGCCGGAGCGCAGCGCGTAAAACAGTCCTTCGCCGGTAAGCGGATCGACCCACGCCGCGGCATCGCCGATCATGGCCCAGTTGCGGCCCACCACGGTGCGTTGCGAGAAGGTGTGTTCCTGCGGGGAAGGTAGCACGTGACTGTAGAATTTGGCGCCGGCGGTGGAAATTTTTTGCTTATCGACAAACGTGCCCAGGTGCGACTTCAACTCCGCGCTGGTATGGGCGGACATACTGCCGCAAATACCCACGGACAAATGATCCTGCCGGGGAAACGACCAGATGTACCCCTCGAAGTGCGGCAAAAATTTTATGGTGATAGCTTCCGCGGTTTCCGGAACGAAATAACCTTGCGTCATTTCGAGTTCGTCGCGCTTCAATGGCCGCGTATCCGGAAGCAGTTGATTGCGCGCGCCCGCTGCCAGCACCAGATAATCCGCCTGGCGCCATTCGCCTTCCACGCAGTAGCGCGGCTTATCGCTCGCGGTGTCCACGCCGATGACGTGCGAGCGTTGCACGCTGCAGCCCGCTTCTTGCGCGCGTTCGAGCAGCATGCCGTTCAGCACCGTGCGTGAATAGATCACCACGGGATGCGCCATCTTCATGGTCACGCGCTGCTCGTCGCTGGCGATCAACTCCACCGAACGCACTAATTTTTTGGGATACGGATTGTCCAGCAGAAAAGGGAAGCGCAGGATGGCTTTATGGGTCAATCCACCGCCGCAGGGTTTTTCCCACGCCAGGTGCTCGTCGAAAATTTTTACCGTGTGTCCCGCGCGGGCCAGTTGCTCGCCGCACATGGCACCAGACGGTCCGCCGCCGACAATCGCAATCTCAGCCATAAGTGGTCTCGCGAAAAGCCGCGATATCCGTTCTGGGCGCGGAACCCAATTTTGCGACGGCCCAGGGGGACGGGGCCAAACAGGTGAAAAGCGCCTTAAAGCAGCGGGAAGATCACCAGAAAGAATCCGGCGAGCAGTATAGCACCGAAGAGCGCCGCCGCCGCTGCCGACCGGGTTACTCCCCGGACAACGTCCATGCCCCGGCGTTGCGCGACGCTGAAGAGGGCCATATACGGCGCTAGCAGCACCAGCAGGATTTCGCCGCTATGTAGCGCCACGATGCCGAATACCAATGGCAGCCAGAAAAGCAGGCGGTAAAACATCGCCAGGAACACCCGCTTCCAAGTGTTTTTTGTTGTGGGCTCGCCGAGCAGAAGTTCCTCTGCCATTAGGACGGGAAGGACGGTGAAAAAAAGCAGTGGAAAGCGCTGCCAGCGCGCACTGTCGAGCCACGATTCGGTGAGCGAAAGTTCGAACCACGCGCTCAGGAGCAGCATCAGAACCACGGCGGCGAAAATGGCCCGCAGCGCGGCAAGATTTCGAAAATCGAAGCCATCGGTAAACAGACGCCAGTGCAGCGCGATAAGCAGCAGTCCGCTGAACAACAAAAATCCCGCGAGATAGTCGGCTTCAAAGACGCGGACCGTGCGCAGCGGTTCCCAGTAATGCAGCATCGCCACCACAAACAGCCCAACGATCAAAATTTCAATCGCCACGCGCCACCACGGAATGCGCGAAACCGCATCGGCGGGCGCAACGTCCCCTGGATCGAAAGCATTTTTTCCGGCAGCTTCGCGCAAAAATGGGCCAGCTAGCAAAAGGATCCCGGTCAGGCCCAGCACGCAGCCGAGGAACGGCCATCGCGAAGGAAGTTGTCGTGCGACAGCCGGAAAAAGCGCCCCGCCATCTAGCCGCAACACTTTCGCCGTCCAGGCTTGCGCCAGACGCAGCGCCGCCGGCCGAAAGAGTATGCCCCCGTGCGTGGTCCACGGCACAATTGCGAAATGTGAATTTACGTCGCCTGGTCCCAACAGTTCGCGAGCATTAGCCGTCATTTGTTGCGGCTCAAGACTTCCGCTGATGATTTCCGTGTTGGGAGGCAACGGCGGTGGATTATTGAATAGCAAAAGGTCTGCTGACGCGCCATACGCGGCCCGCATCGGCGCGGGCGAGAAAGCAATCACGCCGGCCACGGGAACGCGTGCGGCAATGCGGATGGCGATGGCGCCGCCCATGGAATGTCCGGCAAGAATCGTGGTTTCCGGCGGTGCCATGCCGCGTGAACGCAGTTCGTGCAGCAAATTCTCGCTGCATTCTTCCGCGCGCGCTGCGGAGAACGGTCCCGCCGTGCGCCCATGACCGGGCAGATCGGGCACGAACACGCGCAGTCCCTGCAGCGCGAAGCCCTCCGCCAGATACGACATAATCTTTTGATTGGCGGCCAATCCGTGGAGCAGAATCACCGTGCCCCGCGAGGTGGTACCGGAAGACACGGCGTTAGACGCCGCCGCACCGGCCGGTTCGATTACCGTGGTATCCATGCGGCAACCGCCTGCGTCGATGCGAAAAGTTCGCTCGTGATAAGGTCGCGGCAGCACCAGCAATAAGCCGCCGACGATGAGCGCTACACCCAGTAGTGCGCGGCGCACCAGGCGAGTCTTCGCTCGCGGTTCGAGCTGCAAGTCGCTCCCACGCTTCGTCATCGCAGTAGGCGTACAACTGACTGTGGCGCTGATACAACGCCAGCGACGCGTGCGTGATAAACTGGTGCTTCTGAATACATGCTGCCTGCTGCGCCCTGCGCTCCCATGGAGAACCTTTGAATTCGGGAATTCTTACGCTCGAAGAAGCGATTCTGCGGTATGGCCGCGGTAAACATAGTCACAATAATACCCGCAACGCTGCCCCCGAGCGGCAGCGCGTGGTATTCACCAACGGCTGCTTCGACCTCTTGCATCCCGGACATATTCGCACGCTGGAGGCAGCGCGCAAACTCGGTGACGCCCTCGTTGTGGGGCTGAATAGTGATCGCGGCGTGCGTCAACTGAAAGGCCCGGGCCGCCCGATTCTTCCGGAAGGCGAACGTGCCGAAATTTTAACCGCTCTCGAATGTGTGGACGCTGTAGTGATTTTCGACGAGCCAACGCCACGCGAAATCATCGCCGCGTTACTGCCGGACGTACTAGTCAAGGGCGGCGATTGGGCAGGCGATCAAATCGTGGGCCGCGAAGAGGTGGAAGCTGCGGGCGGCCGCGTCGTTTCCATCCCGGTCGCACCCGGCTATTCCACCACCGCTATTCTGCAGAAGATTCGCGACGGCGCCGCTTCCGCCACCGCCGCCCAGAATTCGGCCGCCGCGCGAGCGGAGTCCTGATCACGCACGCATGATATTCCCCGTAGTTCGCGAACGCCTTGAGCCTGTGCTGAGCCATCCCTCCGTGCACGGAGTGCTAGCGGAGCTGCGTGCTGGTGGCAACCACGTGTCACTTTCCGGCTTGCACGACGTGGCCAAGGCGCTGGTCGCTGCGTATCTCACGCGAGAACTGCGCCGCCCCGCGTTTTTCGTCACCGATTCCAATCGCCGTGCCGAGTCACTGGCTGATACCTTGCGGTTTTTCTTTGGAATTTTCCCCGGGCCGGCGGGCGGCATCGCCACGCTTCCCGCGTTCGATACGTTGCCCTGGGAATCGCAGAGCCCGCACGCCGATATTTTGGAGCGCCGTGCCGCCACGCTTTTTCGTCTGGCGGACGGCCAGATTTCTCTGGTGATCGCGCCAGTGGTGGCCGCTCTGTGGCGCTATCAGGATCCCGTCACCTATCTTTCGCTGGCGCGCACGCTCACCAAAGACGCCGAAGTCCCGCACGAAGAATTGATCACACATCTCGGTTCCGTCGGTTACACGCGCACGGAAATGGTCGAACTGCCCGGACAATTTGCCGTGCGCGGCGGCATCGTGGACGTCTTCTCTCCCGAAGCGGTGCGCCCGGTTCGCATTGAGTTATTGGGAGACACTGTCGAATCCGTGCGCGAATTCGATCCCCGCACGCAACGCTCGATTTCTCCCGTGGGTCGCACGACGCTACTGCCGCTGACGGAATGGTCGTTCGCTCCCACAATCACGAACGCTGATGACGACCCTTCCGTGTGGACGACGCCGTCGTACTTCGGCCCGTCCGTG
Source organism: uncultured Acidobacteriota bacterium (assembly GCA_963838265.1). GTDB lineage: Bacteria > Acidobacteriota > Terriglobia > Acidiferrales > UBA7541 > Acidiferrum. The sequence goes on along the minus strand of CAWIQN010000004.1, from coordinate 275,282 downwards.
GCTGCCGGCACGGCTTCGCTTTTCGAACTGGCGGAAAGCTCGCTGCGTCCCATCATTTTTCTCGACGAGCCGCAAACGCTGCAGGAAGTTGCGTGCAAACATCTCGAAGCCGCCACCGCCAACTACGAACGCCACGGCCAGGCAAACTCTCCCGCTGCCAGCCATTTTTTCTGGAACGAACAGGAATTTTCCGCCTGCGTTAAAAAAGGTTCGCAGATCGAACTACAGCAGCTCGCGGTCGGCGCCAGCGGCGGCCCGCAGTTTGAGCTATCGTCCCGACCCAGCGCGCGCTTTCATGGTGATGTAGTCGCCTGCATGGCCGCCGTGAAATCGCAGCTTGCCGAAGGCGGCAGCGTGTTTCTTTCCGCCGCCAGCACCGGCGAACTCGAACGACTGGCCGACATCTGCCGCGAATACGATGCGCCCTACGTCCTGGGCGAATCGGAAGACGCTGCAGCTGGCTTTACCGCCGAAGCCGCGCACGAACTCGCGAAGTTGCTCCTCATCCGCGCGCCATTTTCCGAAGGTGTAGCCTTTCCCGATTCGCGTGTCACGCTCTACGGCCAAGCCGATCTCTTTGACGTTGCTCCGGTCGTCGATCGCCCCAGCCGTAAAATCCGTACTTCCGGTTTCTTCAGCGATTTCGCCGATCTGAAACCCGGCGACTTCGTAGTTCACGTGGATCACGGGATCGGCCAGTTCGAAGGTCTGCGCCAAATCGTTTCGGACGGCCGCGGCGGCGAATTCATGCTGCTGAAATACGCCGACGACGCACGCCTGTACGTCCCGCTCGAACGCATGGACCTGGTGCAAAGCTATCGCGTAGTCGAAGGCGACCATCCGCCGCTCGATAAGCTCGGTGGCACGGCGTGGAACACACGCAAGACCCGCGCCAGAAAATCCGTCGAAGACATGGCCGACCAGCTTCTAGCGCTTTACGCAGAAAGAAAAACCGCCGAGGGTTTTGCGTTTTCCGCCGACGGAAATTTCCAGCGCGAATTTGAAGACGCTTTCGAGTTTGAAGAAACCGCCGACCAGAACAGCGCTATCGCCGACATCAAGAAAGACATGGAACGCGCCACGCCCATGGATCGCTTGCTCTGCGGCGACGTGGGCTACGGCAAAACCGAAGTTGCCATGCGCGCGGCGTTCAAAGCCGTCGCGGACAGCAAACAAGTCGCCTTACTCTCGCCCACCACCATTCTCGCCTTCCAGCATTACGAAACCTTCAAACAGCGCTTCGCCGCCTTTCCCATGCGCATCGAAATGCTCAGCCGATTCCGTACCCCCGCCGAGCAAAAGAAAATCCTCGCCGATGTGGAATCAGGCAAGGTGGACATCATCATCGGTACGCATCGCCTGCTCTCAAAAGACGTAAAGTTCCACGAACTCGGCTTGCTCGTTGTCGACGAAGAGCAGCGCTTCGGTGTGGCTCACAAGGAACGCCTGAAGGAAATGAGCAAGAACGTAGACGCGCTGGCGCTCTCAGCGACGCCCATCCCGCGCACGTTGCATATGTCGCTCGTCGGCCTCCGCGATATGTCGGTCATCGAAACTCCCCCGCGCGACCGCCTGGCCATTCAAACGGTCGTCGCGCCATTCCAAGAAGAACTCCTGCAGCGCGCCATAGAAACCGAACTGGCTCGCGACGGCCAGGTCTACTTCATCCACAACCGCATCGAGTCCATCTACTCGCTCGCCGCGCTGGTCACGAAATTAGTCCCGAAAGCCCGCGTGGTTGTCGGCCACGGTCAGATGGGCGAAAAGGAATTAGAAAGCGTAATGCTCAAATTCATTCGCGATGAAGCCGACGTTTTAGTAGCCACAACGATAGTCGAAAACGGTCTGGACATCCCACGCGCCAACACCATTTTAATCAATAGAGCCGACCGCTTAGGCCTAGCCGAGCTCTACCAACTCCGCGGCCGCGTCGGCCGTTCCGCGCAGCGCGCCTACGCCTACCTCCTCGTCCCGCCGGAAACCGTCCTCTCGGACATCGCCAGAAAGCGCCTCTCCGCCATGAAGGAGTTCAGCGAACTCGGCGCCGGCTTCCGCATCGCCGCACTAGACCTCGAACTCCGCGGCGCCGGCAATATGCTCGGCCGCCAGCAGCACGGCCACATCGACGCCGTCGGCTTCGACATGTACTGCCAAATGCTCGAACGCGCCGTAAGCAAGCTCAAAGGCCAGGAAGTCCCGCCCGAGCTCCGCACCACGCTAAGCCTCGGCTTCGACGTGCGCATCCCGCAGGACTACATCCCCAGCGAGAACCTCCGGCTGCGCACCTACAAACGCATCTCCACCATCGCCTCCGACGCCGAGCGCGCCGACGTCCGCCGCGAACTCGAAGACCGCTTCGGCCCCGTCCCTGCCAGCATAGAAAACCTTTTGCAGTATTCCGTCCTCAAATCCATGTGCGAGCGTCTGCGCATTTCCGCGGTCGAGCGCCAGGGCAGCCGCATCGCCATCCGCTTCCACCCGGAAACGCAACTCGACCCTGCCACGCTGGTGAAAGTAGTCCGTTCGCGCAAGGGCATCAAGCTGGACCCCAGCGGCGTCCTCTGGATGGAAGTGAGTCGCGGCGAACCTGCCGCCGACGCCGTCAGAAACGTATTGCTAGGCCTGCAAGGCCAGAGCTAAACTTGAGCTATCAAGGAGATTCATGCGTAACCTCGTATTGCTGACCGGTCTCTGCTTTGCCCTGCCTCTGATGGCGCAACAAGCTCCCCCCGCTACCCCGCCGCCGGCCACCCCGCCCGCGTCCCAAGCCCCCACGCTTGAAAAGCCTGGCATGGCTGAACCTGAGCCGGAGCCCGCCGCCAAAACTCCAGCAAAGACCATCCCGCCCAAGCCGGCAGCTAAACCCGCCGCCAAGTCTACAGATCTGAGCAACGCCACCACCGTCGAAGAAATCATCGCCCGCGTAAACAACGAAATTATTACCAAGTCCGAGTACGAAAAGGCTCTAGCCAGCGCGGAAGAGGACTCCAAGAACGACTGCCAAACGCATTGCACGCCCGAGCAGTTGAGTGTCGAAATCGAGGATCGTCGCAAGCATGCGTTACGTGACTTGATCGATCAATCCTTGCTGGTGCAGCGTGCCAAAGATCTGGGCACCAGCGTCGAGCCAGGAGTCATCAAGAAGCTCGACCAGATCCGTATCCAGAACAAGCTGCCCAGCATGGAAGAGCTCGAGAAGGCCGTCACCGCGCAAGGCATCAACTGGGAAGATTTCAAGAACAACATTCGCAATGGCTTGCTCACCCAGCAGGTCATCGGCAGCGAAGTCGGCTCGCACATCACCATCAGCGCCCAGGACGTGCAAAAGTATTACGAAGCACACAAGACCGAGTACGTCCGCCCTGAAGAAGTCGCGCTGCGCGAAATTGAGATCAGCACGGAAGGAAAGAAGCCCGACGAGATTCCCGATCTCAAGAAGAAAGCCGAAACCGCACTGAAACGCGTGCAAGACGGCGAGGACTTCGCCGAAATCGCCAAGCGTTTATCCGATGGCAGCACCGCCAAAGATGGCGGCTTCCTCGGCGTCTACAAGCGCGGCGAGCTTTCCAAGGTTCTTGAAGACAAAGTTTTCACTATGAAGCGCAACCAACTAACCGACGTCATGGAAACCAAGCAAGGGTTTCTGATCCTGCAGGTTCTCGAACACTATGACGAAGGCCAGCAATCGCTGGACAAGGTACAAAACGAAATTTCCGAAAAGCTTTACAACGAGCGCCTTGAGCCTGCCGTGCGTGAGTATCTGAAGACGCTGCGCCAGCAAAGCTACGTTGTCATCAAGCCGGGTTACCAGGACATCGCTGGCGGCGGCAACTCGGAAATTCAGGAAGTTAGCGCCACGCCGGAAGTCACGAAATCCAAGAAAGGCCACAAGAAGTACGGCCTCTTTGGCAAGAAATCAGGCGACACTTCAACGCCGGACCCGACTCCCGCGGCAGCGACCACGCCTCCGGCGACGACTCCGCCTCCGGCCACTCCCCCGGCAAAGTGAACGCTGTACTCATGAAAAACTACAAATGAAGAAATCCTTCGTCACCGAACTGGCTACCGAACAAAGCATCACCTCATTTTTTCTGGTGCACGAAAAAGAAATTCGCAACACCCGCGAAGGCAAACAGTACCTCCGCATGGAGCTCGGCGACCGCAGCGGCACGGTCGAAGCCCGCATCTGGGACGCTTTTGAAGCCATCGCCAAAGACATTAACCGCGACGACTTCGTAAAAGTCGCCGCTCGCGTCGAAATTTACCGCAACAAGCCGCAGCTGGTCCTGCAGCAAGTCCGTCGCGCCACGCCGGAAGAAATCGATCTGGCCGATTTTCTCCCACACACCAAAGAAAACGTCGACCAGATGTGGGAGCGCTTAAAGACCTACGCCGCCGAAATTGAAAATCCCTGGCTCAATAAATTAGTTCTGAGCATTCTGAACGACCCGCAGGTCGCGCCGCGTTTCAAGCGCGCCCCCGCCGCCAAAGTGATGCACCACGCCTTTATCGGCGGCCTGCTCGAACACGTCGTCGGCCTCTGCGGCCTCGCCAAACAAATCGCATCCCACTACCCCGAACTAAACGTCGAACTTCTGCTAACCGTCGCCGCGCTGCACGACGTCGGCAAGCTCGACGAACTCTGCTACGAACGCGCCGTAAGCTACACCACGGAAGGCCAGCTCCTCGGCCACATCGTGATGGAACTGGAAACGGTATCGAAAGCGATGGACGCCATCCCCGGCTTTCCGCCGCCACTCAAAGCCGTCGTCCAGCACCTGCTCATCAGCCATCACGGCCAATACGAATTCGGCTCACCCAAGCTCCCCATGATCCGCGAAGCCCTGGTCTTTCACTACATGGACGATATGGATTCCAAACTAGCCGCCGTCCGCTCCGCCCTCGCCACCCCCAGCGGCGAAGATCTCTGGTCTATCTTCAGCCCCGCGCTGGGCCGCAAATTCCTAAAGCTCGACGAATATCTAAAATCCGCGGAAGCTGCAAGCGCCAGCCCGGAAGTTCTCCCGCTGAAATCTGCCTAGTCGGTCGCCAGTAGCACAGGCACTCCTGCCTGTGCCGGTTGCTCCGATCACTGCACGACGCTGCACAAACAAGAGTGCCTGTGCTACTGAACCTTCTTGATCCTTTTCACCTCATATGATATAGCTCAGATGAGCTATATATGCAAAATCTCCTCGGACTTTGGGAAATCGCTATCCTCGCGTTGCTCCGCGAAGAACCAATGCATCCCTACCAGATGCAGCAACTGCTTCGCGAACGTCACAAAGACGAAATTCTGGTTCTCAAGCGCGGCTCCCTGTACCACGCGATCAACCGCCTTCTGCGTTACAAGTTAATTGCCGTTGTTTCCAGCGCTCGTCACGGGCGCCGCCCCGAACGCACCACCTACCGCATCCGCGCCGCCGGACGTCAGCAGCTCGTTCATTCGTTGCGCCAGATGATCAGCGTCCCGCGGCGCGAACCAAGCGACTTCCTGGCCTCCATGAGTTTCGTGATTTACTTGACGCCCGCTGTCGCCGCCGCAAAGCTAATCGAGCGCATGAAGCATCTCGCGGAGGAAATTCAGTCCAGCGAAGCTGTACTGAAACGCGTCGCCGTCCGCGTGCAACGCATTCATTTGGTTGAAAGCGAATATCTTCTCGCCGTGCGCAAGGCCGAACTGAAATGGGTCCGCGGCGTCGTCGGCGAAATACGCTCCGGCCGGCTCGACTGGAACCTGCAGAAAATCTTCGCGCAGCTACACGCCATGCGCAAAGCCGCGGCGGTTCGCAAAAAAGCACTCCGCACGAGGAATGGCGTAAGAATATGAGCAACGTCTCCCAGGTCGAAAATGGAATCTCGCCCGGAAACTCTCGTTGGCAGCGGCTCGCTCCGATCTTCACCCTAGTCATTTGCGCGCCCGGAATCGCCGAGGTCATGAGCGGTGCCACGCGCATCAGCTTCATTTTCGTTCTCGTTCCAGAAATGATGGTGTGGGGCTGCGGTGCGCTCCTCATCCGCGATCTCGTCCGCCGCTGGCAAGCTGGCTGGACCAGCATGCTCCTGCTCGGGCTCGGTCTCTCCATCGCCGAGGAGTTCGTCATCCAGCAAACCTCGCTCGCCCCGCTTCCGTGGGTCAGCCAGCCCGCCTACGGACGCATCTGGGGCGTCAACCTGATCTACTTTCTGTTCATGTTGGGCTTCGAAAGCGTTTGGGTCGTTCTCGTTCCGGTCCAACTCACGGAATTAATCTTTCCGCAGTGGCGCAATCAACCGTGGTTGAAAAGATCCGGTCTCATCATTTCCAGTCTCATCTTCGTGCTGGGTTCATTTATCGCCTGGTTCATGTGGACGCAGATCGCCCGGCCAAAAGTCTTGCACGTCGCAAAATACCAGCCTCCAATAGGTGCAATTCTCTCCGGCGTGTTGATGATCGTGCTCTTGGCGTTAGCCGCTTACGCGCTGCGCCATGTCGGCCAGCCTTCTCATCGCCGAACCTCGGCATTGTCCGGTGGCGCGTCGCCCGCCAGCGCACCGTCACCATGGCTCGTCGGCCTGGCCACCCTGCTCTTCGGCTTTCCTTGGTACTTCTTGATGACCCTTATCTTTGGTCCGAAGCGCGAGCTTTCTCTCTGGATCCCCGTCATCGCCGCTATAGCGTGGGCAGCCTTGGTCTACTTTGTGGTGCGCCGCTGGGCAGCTTCCCCGGATTGGCGCGACATTCACCGTTGGACCTTAATTTTATCCGCCACGCTCGTCTGCATGCTCGCCGGATTCGGCGGCAGCGGCTCCTGGTCCCATATCGACATCGTCGGCAAAATCATCCTGAACTTGTTAGCGGTTGTGGGATTCGCATGGCTCGGACTAGAAATCTCCCGCCGCGCTCCCGAAACAATTCACTAAGCCACTCAGCACCTGCCTCATGTTGCATGGTTTTGTTTCCAAAGGGTGTATTCTCAATCCGTATTGCTTCGCGCTTGCGTTTCAGATAATTAAATATTCCGATGCGCATCCTCATCATCGAAGACGAACAAAAGGTCGCCGCTTTTATCCAGAAGGGACTCGCCCAGGAAGGGTACGCCGTTGACGTGGCGCACGACGGCGAGGAAGGCGCCTACCAGGCCGAGAACTTCGACTACGATGCCGTCATCGTCGATCTGATGCTCCCGAAATTGCCTGGCTTGGAGATTCTGAAGAAAATTCGCGCTCGCGACCTGCGCTTGCCGGTGCTCATTTTGACCGCCCGAGGCGCCGTGGAAGATAAAGTAGCCGGTCTCGACGGCGGCGCGAACGATTACCTCGTCAAGCCGTTTGCCTTCGCCGAACTTTCCGCGCGCATCCGGGTTCTGTTGCGCCGCGGCGCGCAAGAAAGCACCACCCTACGCTTGGCGGACCTGGAAATGAACACCGCCACGCGCACCGTCACGCGCGCCGGACGCAAGATCGATCTAAAGCTGAAAGAATTCTCCCTGCTGGAGTTTCTGCTGCGCAACGCGCGCCGTACCGTCACGCGCACCATGATCATCGAGCACGTCTGGGACATTCATTTCGATTCCGTCAGCAACGTGGTGGACGTCCACATCAACACCCTGCGCAACAAGATCGATCGCGAATTCCCCACGCAGCTCATCCACACCGTCAGGGGCGTCGGTTATATGCTGACCGACGAACCATCATGAGCCGACTCAGCCTTCGCGCCCGGCTCACGCTTTTCTATTCGCTGATGCTCACCGCTATGCTGTGCGTTTTCGGCGCGCTCTTCTATCACTCCCTGAATCTCATCGAAGACCGGAATCTGACTCAGGAATTGCGGCAACGCGTTGTACTGCTGAATAGTCACGAGCGTGTTTCCGGTGCCACCATGCAGCTAGCCGTGGACCCCAACAATCCTGATGAAGCCTACCTCGTGCATTCCGCGGCCCGCTATTACCAGATCTTTCGCCTCCCCGGCGGCGACTTGGTAGTGCAGTCTGAAGAATTGGCCATGCTCGGTCTTCGTCTGACTCCCGATCAGGTCCGCGCACTTTCCGCGTCCGGGGAATTCACCGATCTCCAGCTGAATCAGGAACGCTTTCGCTTTCACAACGCGGTACTCCCTGGAACCGACGCCAATTCTTTCCTGATTCGCGTTGGCATTCCTCTCGCGCCCGCGGACGATGCGCGCAGAGTATTTCTGCGCACCGTTTTACTTCTTGCGCCAATCGGCGTCTTCGCTTCGGCGCTGTTGGGTTGGCAGATGGCCCATCGCGCGCTTCGCCCCATGAAGGAATTGGCCGTTGCCGCGCGCCAGATCGATGTCGACAAACTGCAGCAGCGGCTGCCCCTGCGCGGCACCGGAGACGAAGTCGACGAACTCGCGCAATCCTTCAACGAAACCTTGGCGCGTCTTGAGAATTCCGTCGGCGAGATGCGCCAGTTCACCGCCAGCATCTCGCACGAACTGCGCACTCCCCTCACCGTGTTGCGCGGCGAAACAGAAGTCGCGCTGCTCGAAGGCCATTCCGTCGAAGACTATCGCCGGCTCCTCGTGAGTCAATTAGAGGAATTCGATAGCCTCACGCGCATGATCAACGATCTATTGGTCCTTGCCAGCGCGGAGGCCGGCGAAATCCGCTGGTCGGAACAAAACGTCGACCTTTCGCGCTTGGCGATTAGTCTCGCCGAACAACTCGAACCCGTCGCTGCCGCCAGAAACATCCGCCTCGAGACCGTCGCCGATTCCCACGTTCACGCGCGCGGCGACGCCGCCTGGCTCGAACGCGTTATCCTCAACCTCCTGGATAACGCCATCAAATTTTCGCCCAACGGCGGCCGCATTCAGATGACTGTCACTCCGGAAAACGGCAGCGCAAAATTACTCGTCGCCGATCAAGGAATCGGCATTCCGCTGGAAGCTCTCCCGCATGTCTTCGAGCGCTTTTACCGCGCCGAGCCCTCTCGCTCAAAACGCATCCCCGGCGTAGGACTCGGCTTGGCGCTCGCACGATGGATCGTCGAAAAACATCGCGGCCGCATCACCGTCGAAAGCACGCCAGGGCAGGGAACTCGTTTCACCGTTTGGCTCCCGCTGTACACCGCCGAACCCCGCAATCCAAGCAGCGCTGAAGGATAAGCATTGAAGTGAGACAACCTGAGGGGTGAGCATCGAAAGGTAAGCGTTCATGCCTGGTCCTGAGCACGAATTTATTTCAAGACTAATTCCGCGATTATCCCGCGTGTACTTCACCTCCGGCTTGGCCGCATTGGTCTGTCTGTCGCTAGCCTGTGCATCGGGGAAATGTCAAAATCCGACCACTTTCGACACCGGGGACGATATCAGTTATCAAATTAGCGATCATCAGGTACGTGACTTGATATTTTTGGATTTCGAGCATGGGTGGATCGTGGTTACAGACCATACTCTTAATCGGGACTATCTGTTTCGGACATCCGACGGCGGTGCAACTTGGGAGCGCAAAACCGCCCCGAACGGCGTACAAAAGCTCTTCTTTCTGAACGCAACGAGTGGCTGGGCTTTGCAATCCGTAGGTGCTGCAGGGAGCCTGGCTTCTGTCAGCTACCGTCTCCTACGAACGGAGGACGGTGGCTCCACTTGGACAGAAGTTTCCTCGCACCTCTTGACTTCAGGCTCTAACGACCAAGCACCCTTCTTAACGGGTTTGGCTTTTTCCGATTCGGAACATGGCTGGATTGTAGGCGGCGCCCCTTACAACGTTGGCATCGTTTTAGAGACTGTGGACGGTGGGCGAACTATTCGAAAACTCGAACAACCTTCCGCATTTTTTCACGCGTGTGTCGGAGTTATCGCCAGAAATCATGAGGTTTGGTTATATGGTGTAGGCGGATTTCTACGCTCTGATGACTCCGGGAAGACGTGGTCCGACATGCCGCTTGTAGAATTCGATGACAACAAAGATCTGGACGCGTTCCCCTCGGCCGTTCTGGCAAATGACGGAAATGGTTGGCTGATTGGCTCTTCCCTACAGTCAGTTGTTCTTAGCACAAAGAATTTCGGCAAGGACTGGCAAGTGCGTCGGCGAGCGGAGATCCTTAGTGGGTTCGAGGTCGTGTCCTCTTGGGACGAGGGTCACGCCTGCGCGGGTGCCGCCCCAAACTGGCTATTTTGTACCGCCGACGGTGGGGTGACGTGGAATAAACACCTCACTTGGCCAGATAAACCAGAAGACAATGGCAATTTCTTTGAACGCTTAGTCATGCTGCCGTCCGGCCATGGCCTGGCTGTACGTGGCGGGGGCTATCTCTACGAAACCACCAATCACGGAAAGAGTTGGAGCCACGCGGACCCAATTAGTCACTCTTCGACGAACTAACTTGGGCGACCTAGTTCCGAATCGCTCTTTGAGGCCTATTGCGAAGTCCTTATCAAGCCCAACGGCGTGAACCGAGTCTGTAAGCTATTGAAATAGCACGGCTTCTTTAAGGCCTCTTCATTAAGCAGAAATTAGTTTCATTTCATGTTCATTTCAGCCTGCCCTCTTAACCTTTCCTTGCTCGCTCCCCTTGCGTCCTAGGCGCAACCTGAACGCTCCAGGGAGACATTCGATGAACTATCCGAATCTCGGAAGAATCCCTCGATCACAAGGAGAAAAATCGCAGTCATGCACAGCACAAAAAAAATTAGAATCTGGAGCTTGGCCGCCATACTAACCGGCGCGATGTTTGTCGCCGGCGTTGGTATTGCCGAAACTTCGCACTCCAGTGCGAAGTTCGAGGCGCCCATCTTCGCTCCCGCATCGAACAACACCGCCATGGCCGCCTCACCCGCCATGACCTACTCCCCGCTCATCAAGGAAGCGCTGCCAGAAGTTGTGAACATTGCTTCCTCGCGGATGGTTCAGCGTTCCGAAGAAGACTCCAACCCCATGCTCAACGATCCACTCTTTCGCCAGTTCTTTGGTGACCGCCAGCCCCACTCGCAACGGCAGCAGCCCCAGCAACCGCAAGATAAAGAGCAAGGCCTCGGCTCCGGCGTAATCGTCGCCACCAACGGCTACATCATCACCAACAATCACGTGGTTGACGGAGCTACCGATATCAAAGTCTCTCTGCGTGACAAGCGCGAATTCACTGCCAAAGTCGTCGGCCGCGATCCCAAGACCGACGTCGCCGTTTTGAAAATTGACGCGGATCATCTCCCCGCGATTTCCATGGGGGATTCTTCCAAGGTTCAAGTCGGCGATCTGGCCTTCGCCATCGGCGATCCCTTCGGCATCGGCCAAACCGTCACCATGGGCATCGTCAGCGCCACCGGCCGCGCGAACCTCGGCATCGAGGACTATGAAGACTTCATTCAGACCGACGCTGCTATCAATCCCGGAAACTCTGGCGGCGCGCTCATCGACGGCCGCGGCCAGCTCATCGGCATCAACACCGCCATCCTTTCGCACAGTGGCGGCAATCAGGGCGTAGGCTTCGCCATTCCCATCAATCTCGTAAAGCGCGTCATGGATCAAATTGTCGACCACGGACACGTCGTGCGCGGCTTCCTCGGCGCCACCATTCAGGACGTAACTCCCACCATGGCCAAGGCCCTCGGTTTGAACGAAGCCGGCGGCGTGCTCATCGGTGATGTCACCGCCAAAGGTCCCGCTGCGCAAGCCGGACTCAAGGCCGGAGACGTCGTCATCAAGTTAAACGGAGAAGCAGTCGCCGATTCAGCTGCCCTGCGCCTGCACATCTCCGAAACCGACCCGGGCACCACCGTACCCCTCACCGTGCGTCGCGGCTCAGACACGCTGAATTTGAACGTTAAACTCGGCGAATTGCCCGCCGACCACGAAAAGAGCGCGGAAGGCAGCACCGACAACGATGGCTTGCAAGGCTTGCAGGTTGAGCCTCTCAGCCCCGCCGCTCGCCAGCAACTGCATCTTGGCGACGAAGCCCAAGGCGTCGTCGTGTCTCAGGTGGATCCGAATAGCGCCGCCGCAGACGCCGGAATTCGCTCAGGAGACCTCATCGCCGAAGTCAACCATCAATCCGTAACCTCTGTCAGCGAATTCGAACAAGCCATGCGCAACACACAAACCAAAGCCATCTTGCTGCGCATCGTTCGCGAAGGCACTGGATTGTATGTCGCCATCGCTCCCCGTTAAACGGTAGCGCCAGCGAACATCGCAATTCCACGTAAGAACGGCGGGACTCCTCTCGGTGAGTCCCGCTGTTTTTCTTATTGAGGAGTCCAACGCTATTTCAGAGGGTGGCGTTTCCAGCGGCAGGATGTTCAGATTAGTTCACCGCGGGCGCCGCGTTGTGAAGATCCAACGTAAGTGAGTTTGCCCCCGCCTTGAGTGTGACCGGCATGTTCCACATCACGGCTTGGTTGTTGTACCGCGTGGAAATCATCAAGTAATACGTCCCCGGAGGCACGCCGGGAAGCGTTCCACCGCCGTTGCCGTCAGCCCGCACCGCTGAGGCAGCGTTTACATTTATTGCGTCCAGTATTTTTTGGCAGTCCGGCGTTCTGCTGACACAAATGCCACCCACGTATTTGTAAGGAGACATTCCTGCCGGCACGGCTATCCCACCTTTTGCCAGCGCGGCCGCGTAGCTGTCGCGCAGAATCACATATGGCCTTCCGGCCAGCGGGTTCGGCGCCCCGGGTTGCGCGGGCAATCCGGATACGATCGACAGAATCGCGTTGCCCAGCGGCGCCGCCGGAGTCGACAGTGTGCCGCCCATATTGTTCGGCGCTGCTCCCCGCGCTTCCGCGGATGCATTCATCGTCGCTGCACCGCCGCCCGAAGGTATCGCTTTGCTCGGCGCGAGCACCGCAAGGTTGCAGGTCTGCTCCAGCGGAGCAAACGTAAAATCGCCGTTGTCGTTTTGCCCTGTCACAACACGCCCATGCACCTGATACGCCCCTGTCCCGTTCGGCTCAAGCGATCCATCAGCCTTGAACGCCAAACTCAGCGGATGATCCGGTGCGTTAATCTGAATCACCGCCTTACTTCCATCCGCCACCACGCTGTACGGATAAGCCCGCGCCGCGTCCGGCCCGCAGCCCAAAATCGCCGACTCCGGAAAAAACTGCACGCTGAACCCAGTAGCCGCCGCGAATATCCCGTGCATCCGAATCCCCGGCGGCGTCGGCGCACCCTTGTCTCCTCCGAACATGCCCTTGAGCAGATCCGTCTGCATCGTCTGCACGCCAACGCCAGCACCTTTCGAGGAAAGATTCAGTGCGGGGCAGGTGGCTGTTCTGGGCGAGAAGGTAGTATGGCCTCCGGCGTCGGGATTGACTGCACCATACACGCGATTGCCACTCGAATCGTATACCGGTGTGCTGCCGGAGGCGGCCTGACTGTTTGTTATCAGCGTCCCATATTGGTCGTGATATCCGCCGCTATAAGGATTTCCGTTGCTGCCTCCGCTCGAATATCCAGCCACAACTCCGTCTATCGTCAACGGACCCGGCCCCACCATCGTTCCGTCCGCCCGCAACGTAAGCGCCAGCGCCTTCGGCGTCGTGTCGATATGGATGACCGTGCGGTCGTTCGCAAACTCGATGCGGTAATTATGCTGATCCGGCGAGAGGAACGCGCAGTTGACCAGCACCCCTCCATCGATAAAATCCAGACGCCAGTTGCCCGCGCCCTGAAACACTCCTGCCATCACCGGCCCGGCCGGCGCTTCTTTCGCCGCAGACGGCAGCACCTGCGCCACCATTGAGCTGAATGCCCCGAGCAAAGCGTTCCCCGTGCACGACGCCGGCAACCTTCCGGACGTAATGCATCGGTTGATCGTCCGCTCCTCCGGCGTTAGCGGCTTCTTGCCCGTGATCGCCTGTTGCGCGCGCGCCTCAATTGCATCGTTCTCTTCGGTAGCTTTCTTTTCGTTCGCCGCGTAGGTGTCCGCCACCTTTTTATCGAACGCTTTCGCCCGCGCAATTTCTTCCGCGGACGGCTGCTTGCACGTCGGTAACAGTTTCTTCAGCGCCGCCCGCGTCTCCGTTGTATACGCCATCATCCCGTTGGCCAGAATATGGTCCGGATGGCCCACGAAACACGTCCCCGCATCCGATAAATCCCGAACGTTGCAGTTCTCGATGTACACGCGCCCGTCGCCGCACACATAGTTCACGTGTTGCAGGATGTCCTGCGCCGCAGCCACGCCCGTGGAAAAACAAACCAGCAGCCCAGCAACAACAATTTGCAGGTAACGGTGCGTATGCATTTCAGACTTTCTTTTTTCTGGGCTACTTCCTCTATCTCGCGCGGGTCCTCTGACCCGCCTTATGCAATTCCGCAATCACTTTCGCCGAGCCGCGTCGCCAAAATCCCACCCAGAAGCGCCGAGTGTAGCGCAGCCGCACAGCACCGGCAATGCAAGATCCCAACCGATCGCAGCCCGCGCTCCGCCCTCGTGGCATACCCTTGCGCCACAGCCATTCCTGGCTGTGCGCAGCGCAGCAGCCCGTGCGCCGTCGCCAATCTAGGTCCTATCGTAGCGCGGGTCTTTAGACCCGCAGCGTTCGCGTTGCGTATCGCCTTTCGAAGGGGCACGGCATGCCGTGCCCTTCCTGGCTCCACCCGTAGTGAACCGCGCGTAAGCGCCGCGTAAATGGGGCCGCAATCACTCTTGACACCAGCACTTTCATTCAACTAATGTCGCGGCGCTGCCATCCGCGCGTCTTAAATGAACGCGAACGACCGCGCCGTTAACTCAACTCAAAACGATATTACCCAGCGTTTTCAGGAGAGCCCTCATGAAATTCAAGATTAGAACCCCCCACGTTTTGCGCAGTGCAGGTTCTCACGTCCTCATCCTTCTGATATTTGTTTTTGCAGCGGTCCCAGCCTTTGCGGCGTCCGATCCGGCGATCCCTTCGGGAGACATACGCGTTCATTACTTTCGGCCGGATGGCAACTATGCCGGCTGGACGATCTATGCATTTGATAACACCACGGAAGATACCGGCAACTATGGCGGTGGGCCCGTTCAGGTGACCGGCACCGACAGCTTTGGTGCCTATTTTGACGTCGGAGTCACCGCCGGCGCCCAAGAAGTCGGGATCATCATCCACAACCCAACAGCTCCGGGTGGCGATCAGAAGGACACTCCCAACAATTTGTTCGTCGATCCCGCGACGCAGGGCGTCGAGTACTGGGCATTCTCGGGGATCGCCAAGCTCTATACTTCCGCGCCCAACCTGAGCAATCCCACGGCGCTTCTGCCGGGATACGTTCGCGTTCACTACCACCGCGCGGACGGCAACTATTCCGGCTGGACCATTTATGCCTTCTACGACACCACGGAATACACAGGTGACTACAACAGCGGGCTCGTTCCTCCAACGAATTCTGACGCCTATGGAGTGTATTTTGACGTGGCCGTAGTCGCCGATGCGCAGAATCTTGGCCTGATCATTCACAATCCCTCGGCGCCCGGCGGCGACCAGAAAGATCCGGGTCCGAACGAGTTTGTCGATCCGGCGACGGAAGGCTTCGAGTATTGGGGCTATACGGGAATCGGCAAGCTGTACAAGAGCCAACCAAGCCTCACCAATCCCAACGCGCTGCTGCCGGGATACGCTCGCATCCACTATTACCGCCCGGACGGAGACTATTCGAATTGGACCTGCTACGCGTTTGAAGACACTGCGGAATATACCGGCGACTATAACGACGGACTCACGGGCGTGACCAGCATCGACTCCTACGGCGCATACTTCGACATCAGCCTGATTCCCAACGCCCAGAATCTCGGATTCATCATTCACAACATCTCTACCGGTGTGAAAGATCCCGGGCCAAACCAATATCTGGTGGTGGGCACATACTCGCAGGCCTGGGCTATCTCCGGCAACGACACCGTCTTCACCGTGCCCCCGACTCCGGCCCAGATTCTGGACAGCCTGCTGAACGTTCAGCAAGGCTACTGGCTCGATCGTGAGCGCGTGGCCATTCAGCCGCAATTTGTGCAGAGTGGCGATACCTACGCGATTACCTCCAGTCTGACGGGTGGCCTGTCCGTTGGTGCCACGGGCATCACTGGAGGAACCAGCATTCCCCTCACCGTTGGCGGAAGCCTGACGGCGGACGAACTGTTCCGCTACCCGCAACTGGCCGGTTATACCGTCTTGCAACTACCAGCGAACACGCAGCTTTCCACCTTGCAGACTTTTCTACAGGGGCAGCTCGCCTTTTCCGCGGTCGGTCCGAATGGCTCCGTGCAATACGCCACCGGCCTGCAAATCGCCGGCGTCCTGGATGATCTCTACTACTATCCGGGCAAGCTTGGAGTCATCTTTCACCGCCCGGATGACCGAGACTGGCGCGATTGGTCGGACGACGATAACTTCGCCGTTAAAGTGAAGCTCTGGGCGCCGACAGCGCAGTCCGTTTCACTGCAGATCTTTAACCATGAATCCGACACAACGCCAGCCACGGTTCTGCCGATGCACGAGCACAACGGTGTGTGGGTCGCCCACGGCGACCGCAGTTGGAAAGAAAAGTATTACCTCTATAGCGTGCAGGTCTGGGTTCCGGCCGATTCCGCGGTGGACACCAATGTCACCAGCGATCCCTATTCCGTTGACATCGCGCTCAACGGCGCCAAGAGCAGGTTCACCGATCTAGACTCCGACGAAACCAAGCCCATCGGTTGGGACGAGGACACTGCTCCTCCGCTGCACAGCTTCAGCGACATGAGCCTATACGAACTACATATCCGCGATTTCAGCATCAACGATCTCACCGTGCCCGCCGCGCATCGCGGACTTTACGAGGCGTTTGCGGACCAAGACTCCAATGGTATGAAACACCTTCGTGCTCTAGCTCAAAGTGGGCTCAAGGCCATCCACATCCTGCCTTCTTTCCACTTTGCCAGCGTGAATGAAGACAAATCCACGTGGATCATTCCCACCGGCCTCGCGCAATATCCGCCGGACGGCCAGCAGCAGCAAGCCGCTGTCACTGCCAGCCAGACCAACCCCGCCTACAACTGGGGCTATGATCCCGTGCACTACATGACGCCCGAGGGCAGCTACGCCATCAATCCCGATAATCGCGTGCGGGAATACCGCGTCATGGTAGATGGCCTGCACCGAGCCGGCCTCCGCGTGGTGCAGGACGTGGTCTTCAATCACACCAACGCCAGCGGCGAAGCTCCTAACTCCAATCTCGACGAGGTCGTTCCCAACTACTATCACCGCCTCGACGCCAGCGGGAACCTCGAAACCGCGTCTTGCTGCCCGGATACCGCAAGTGAACACAAGATGATGGAAAAGCTGATCATCGATACCCTCGTCCTCAATGCGCGGGACTACAAGATCGATGGCTTCCGCTTCGACATCATGAGCTTCATGTTCACCTACAACATCCAGCACATTCAGCAGGCCCTCCAGGCGCTCACTCCCGAAAAAGACGGGGTCGATGGATCGAAGATCTATCTCTACGGCGAAGGCTTCAACTTCGGAGACACTCAGAACAATCAGATCGGGCCCAACGCCTCACAGATCAATCTCTACGGCTTCGGCGTGGGCACCTTCAACGATCGCATCCGCGATGGTATTCGCGGCGGCAGCCCATTCACCGATGAACGCGTCCAGGGCTTTGCCACCGGGCTATTTACCGACGCAAGCGACTTCACCAACGGCAGCCTCTCTTCGAGTGCGCAGCAATCGCAATTGCTCCAGTATTCCGATTGGATCGATGTGGGGCTCACGGGAAACCTGCGCGACTACACCTTCACCGATAGCTCCGGCGTCACCGTAACTGGTGCCCAGATCAGCTATAACGGCCAGCCCACCGGATACACCAAGAGTCCCATTGAGGCCGTGAACTACGCCTCCGTGCATGACAACCAGGATCTCTTTGACGCCGTGCAACTAAAATCCAGCTTCAGCGACAGCATCGCTACGCGCGCTCGCAGACAAATAATGGGCGTGAGTCTGGTTACTTTGGGGCAGGGAATTCCATTTTTCCAAGCTGGCGACGACCTGCTGCGCTCCAAGGACATGGACCAGAACAGTTACAACTCCGGCGACTGGTTCAACAAGATCGACTGGACCGGCCAGACGGCAAACTGGGGCATCGGCCTGCCCATTGCCAGCCAGAACCAGGGCCAGTGGCCAATCATGACACCGTTGCTCAGCAACTCCGCGTACACTCCGCTGCCCGCGAACATCTCCTACGGTGCCGCGGCCTTCAAGGAACTACTGAATATCCGCTACAGCTCCGAACTCTTCCGCATGGCCACGTTTCAGGAAGTGCAACAAAATCTCACCTTCCTGAACACGGGTCAAAATCAGACGCCCGGCCTGATTGTGATGAAACTGGATGCCAATGGCGGAAACTACGGAATCTACAAACATATCGTAGTGTTCTTTAACGCCACCAATGCGCCGGTGACTTTCACCGACAGTCGCCTGCAGGGTTTGGCCTTGCACCTGCACCCAGTACAACTAACGTCGAGCGATCCCGCAACGAGGCAGTCCGCCTTTAACTCCAAAGCAGGGGCTGTCACCGTGCCCGCGCTTACAACCGCGGTCTTTGTGGCCGAAAAAGAGTAACGGTTCACATCTCCAGCAGTTCAGTGGCACAGATCTTCAGTCTGTGTGCTTTTCGACGCGTCCTCTGCCTCAAGGCGCTCCGTGCGCACAATCATTTGGCGAATCCAGTTTCAGAACTCCAGCCGCAATTGAAACGCAATCATGCGGGGAGTGCTATCACCGCCCAAGCCGACCCCGAGCAGCCCAGTTGGTGGAGAAGTCGTGGAGGTAAGCGCTCCAAATCCAGTTTGGGTGGAAGGCTTGCCTGGGATCCCGGCAAGAATCATGCTCGGAAGCGCGAAATTGGGATGGTTGAATACATTGAAGAATTGAACGTCGAAGCGCATCTTTACCCGCTCCGACAACAGAAACCACTTCGTTATGTAGAAGTCACTCCAGGTAAAATCGGGCCCGCGCAGCGCGTTGCGCCCGAGATTTCCGAATTGACAATTCGTTGGGCTGTCGCCTCCGTAGCATGCGCCGGTACTGGGATCCACGCTCGATACGAAGGCATTGGGATTGAGCCACTGCACCGTACCGGGCTGCGTGACACCTGGAATCGCTTGGTGCTCGTATAGCGGCCCGCCGGGAATCACGCTCGCGAATTGCGGCCCGCTGCCATTCACAAGGCCGTTGCCATTTACGGAATAGGGCGTGCTCAGAACGGAAAACGGAATTCCACCGTGCCAAAAGACCGTCCCCGACACTTGCCAGCCGTTGAGCGCGTATCCCAGAGCTCGGTTTTCCACCTTGACCGGCAATTGATAGACATATTGAGCGTTAAGATTGTTCCGAATATCGTAGTCGCAAGGCCCGTAGTCCCGCGCTAACTCTCCCGGCAGCGGCGCCAATATTCCTCCGGAGGAAAATTGTAAGAAGCCGCCATTGGAAACCGTGTCCATGCAACGGCTCCACGTGTAGTTCAGCTCTCCCATGAAGCCGTGTCCAAGACGCTTCTTGGCGGTTATTTGCAATCCGTCGTAGTGGCTGTTCGCGCCCGTCGAAAATTGCGTTACCGCGGCAAATCGCGCGTCCGTAGGTTGCGCGTAAGGAAACGGCGCAAAGCATCCCTCGCACACGGTTTGATAGCCGTTCACTTGTGTCAGATACGGCTGGTTTACCGCGCGCGTGCCTACATATTGCGCCTCGATATTTACTGCGCTTCCAAACTGGTGCTCCAGTCCCAGGCTCCACTCCATAAAATAAGGCGCGTGCAGTTTCCCGTCCGGCACCGCCGTGATATTGACCGGCGGAAGACACGTCGCGGCATTCGCCAGGGAGGCTGCGCAGGAAAGCTGCCCCTGAGGAAATCCTGACGTGAACGTTTGATTGGCGGCCACCGTGGCATCCACGGCGCTATTAGGCACTCCCGGCGCGATGCCTGTCCCGCCAACGGTGCCAAGAAGGCCGCCCTGGAAAGTCTGCACGTAGGGCGGATTGCCGCCAACCACATCGGCGATGCTGCCGGGCAAAATGTCGCTGAATAGCCCGAATCCTGTGCGCAATACAGTTTTGGGTTCAAACTGCCAGGCAATGGCCGTTCTTGGCTGCAGGATCGCCAGCGGCGTAGAGGTAAACACGTTTCCAAGATGCGTTTGGATCGCGGCGTCGAGCGGTTGATTGACATCGTGCAAAATGGAAGCAAAGGAGCCGTTAAGTCGCGCGATTTCCTCATGAGGATTTAACGGATTGGAATTGAAAGTATCGCGCAGGCCAAAAGTCCATGTCAGCTTGCGTGTCACTTTCCAAGTGTCCTGCGCGTATAGGTCCAGATTCAGAAAGTTGAACGGCTGGTTTGCCGATGTGGGAAACGTCTGCGTGGCCGTAGAAGCCACGCCGTAAATATATTGCGGCAGCGTGGTGTACACCTCGGTCGGAACCGACCCTTCTCCGAAGTCATAGTCATTCAGCCGAAAGATCCGCGTATTCGTTCCAAATCGCAGTTCGTGCGCGCCATGGCTCCAGGCCAAGTTGTCGTTGATGAAGAATCGCGAGGCGCGCCGCCCTTGCACCCACGTATTATCCAGTCCGCCGAGCGTCGTGAACGGGGCATTCGCCCCGCTGCCTTGCAAAACGATGGGAAACGCCGCAAGCGTCTGCTGCAGATTCGCCGGCCCGAACAGGCTTTCGTACCAGGAAAACGCCGGGTTGAAATAGTTCACCAGATTCTGCGAAAACACATGCGTGTAGCCCGCGGCAAAAGAATACAGCGGCTGCGGCGAAACCGCGTCAAACAGGGAATTAATCGGATCCGTGTACGCTGCTTGCACCCCGGTATCGGCTTGAAACCGAAACCATGTCGTGTTTTTCTGGTCGATGTTGTAATCGATGCGCGCCGTCTGTACCTGTTCGTGATCGTCGCTCGAATGCGAGATGCTCTGCCGGTTCGCGCAACCGTTGCCATCATTCCCAATCGCGGGCGCGCCTCCGCCCACGTCGAACGGACAGCCCAGCACCGCCAGAGGTGTTCCGCCGGTGTTGCCGTACAGTGAAAACATCTTCTGATAAAACGGAACTTCCTGCGGCGCGGCGGGATACAGGACGTTACCGGCTGCGTCCTTAAGGCCTTGAGGAAGTTGTTGTAGCACGTACTTTTGAAACGCCACCGTTGGCACCGTCGTCGGCGTGACAATCGGCAGAGCAATTCGCACCCATTCGCTGTCGAAAAAAAAGAATACCTTATCGTGGCGAATCGGTCCGCCAACGCTGCCCCCGAAATGGTTCACGGTCGAACGCGGCTTGTGATTTCCAGGCGTGGCATTCGTGAAGTAATCCGCCGCGTTGAACCTCGCTCCATTCCACAACTCATACAGGTTCCCGTGAAACTGGTTGCCGCCGGACTTGGTTACGTAATTGACCTGCGCCGCTCCATATCGCCCCTGGTCGACCGCGTAGGAAAGCGTGTTCACCGTCACTTCCGAGATCGAGTTTAATCCCAGCACCAGATTCGTCGAGAGTCCGCTGTTCAGATTCGTCAATGGATCATTCGTCTCCAGCCCGTCGACGATGTATCCGTTCGATAGCGCTGGCAGCCCGTTAAACTCCACATTCCCATACCCGTTTGTGCCACCCACAAAATCGTTGCCGCTTCCCGCCGTGTTAATCAGCGCACCCGCAGCAAATTGTAGCGGATACGTCAAATCACCTCCGGGATTCGGAAGGTCCTCGAGCGCTCGCGCGTTTAGTGTTGTCGAGGTATTGGCATTTTCGGGATTGAGTATGGCTGCATCGCTCCTGATCTCTACCGTTTGCTTGGCCTGGGCTACCTGCAATCGAAAGTCTGCGTTTTGCTTTTGCCCTAGGCCAGCGGTCACGCCATCGTTCTGCATCGGATCGAAGCCCTCCGCTTCGACTTTGATCGAGTACGTACCGGGTTTCAGCTGCGGAAAACTGAACCGCCCGTTCTCGTCGGTCTTGGCACTGCGCCGCATCCCGGTCTCGCGATTTACAATCGTGACCAGCGCGCCTTCAACGGCGGCGTTGCTCGCATCGCTTACCGAGCCAACTATGGCGCTGGTGGTTTCACCCTGGGAAAAGGCTGCTTCAGGCGAGGAAAAATGAAACCACCCGACAAAAATAAATGCCAAAAGAGTTGAGCGCAGCATGGTTGTAAGCCGCGTTCGGTTCATCCGAACCGCTCGCATGATTAACCTTACTTAATATAGGTTATTAACGCAAGTAAATACGAAACACGAAATACGAAATAGCGAAATCTATTGGATTGGCAAGCTTCGGTAAGGCTCAACCCGCGATCTTCTCCAGCCTCCAGCCCTTCCCTAGCACCGAGGCTCCGCTTGTGTACCTCTACCGCGCCTCGTGCCCGTATCCTCGTGACGCCTGCTTCTTGCTGGCGTTACGCTATTGAAAAGTACAACTACTGAGTCAACCCAGTCCCGGTACTCCTAGGTGAACTATTGACAAGATAATTCCACATGCTATAATTCTGCGTGTTAAATCAATCCACCCCGCCGACCGCACCACTCTCCCTCGTCCGTCATCACGCGCCCAAGCTTGATGCGTGCAGCCAGTCGTGCACACTTGCAACCCAGCGCAAAACACGATCCCTTTCTTTTCAATCGTTTACACACTCTTCTCAATTCACAAATCGCTCTATCTCCAATATTTTCTTACCGTTGCGCACTCTTTGCCAAAAACACCCGGGGGTAGGGTCTCTCAGCACGCCCCAGAATTTCGTTTTTTTCCTAACCCCAATGAAATCTGTCTCTTTCGATGACGCGTCATGCAAACCCTTTAGAGTCTTACTCTTTCAAAACGCCTCCCTCCAACTCCTTTGGAATCTTACTCTTTCGCAAATGGGGGTGGGGTGGGGGTGGGTCTCGGCTTCCAGTTTTTCGTCGGCAGGGCCCCAACGACACGACCGGTTTTGGTGGCACAGGTTTCAACCTGTGCGCGTTTGCCACCTCAGCAAAGATTGCAACGTCCGAACGCGCACCGTACACTGAGGTTTCATGCTTCCTGAGTCCTTCAAAATCCGCGACCTGACCATCCGCCCCGCGGCGGTCCTGGCTCCCATGGCTGGCGTGACAGACACGCTCTTCCGCCGCGTGATCCGTGGTCTTGGCGGTTGCGGCCTGCTGATGACCGAGTTCACCAGCTCTGAAGGCATCACCCGCAGCGCCGCCAAAACCCTGCGTTATCTATATTTTCAGGAAGACGAACACCCCATCACCGCTCAGCTTTTCGGCGCCAATCCCCAGGTCATGGCCGACGCCGCCAAAATGGTGGAAGACCTCGGCTACGACGCCGTAGACATCAACCTCGGCTGCCCTGCCAAGAAAGTCGTAAAATGCGGCGGCTCCGGCCTGCTCCGCGACCTCGCTCTGCTCGAGCAAATCTTCCGCGCCGTGCGCGCCGCCGTCCGCATTCCACTCACCATCAAGCTGCGCGCCGGTTGGGACGAAACCTCCATCGTTGCCGTCGAGGTAGCAAAACTCGCGGAAAGCGTCGGCGTCGAAGCCGTTGCCGTGCACCCCCGCACGCGCGAGCAAGGCTACACCGGCAGCGCCGACTGGAAAATCATCGCCGCCGTAAAGCAAGCCGTGAAGATTCCCGTGATCGGCAACGGCGATATTCAGACGCCCATGGATGCCGCGCGCATCGTCAAAGAAACCGGCTGCGACGCCGTCATGATCGGACGTGCCGCGCCTACCAACCCCTGGATTTTCTCGCAAATGCAGCAATATGCCGCCACGGGCACCTATAGCCTGCCCACCGATGAAGATCGCCATCGTTTACTCTCCGGCTACTACCAGCAAATAAACGCTGCGCAATTGCCCGATGGCGTAGGCAAAATGAAGCAGTTCGCGTGCTGGTTCACACATGGCGTGGGGAACGGCAGCGAACTTCGTCGAATCGTACACGCGGCGCGAACGCCCAGCGAAGTGCTTGAAAGCGTGGAAAAGTTTTTTGCGCAACGAGCCGCCGCAGTCGATCATCAAATGGTTAGCGGTGCAGGTCTCCGTTCAGAGCTTTCCTGCAGCGATGATCATGTGACGGTCGCAAATGCAGCTGACCGCCCAGCGGTCAAGGAAAACGAGGCCACCCCTCATGGTCCAGCTCAGCTCGCCGTCCAAGCAGAGGTCGGAACGTAGAATTGCCGTGCGCCTGCCGCTGAAAGTCCGCGGACGCGATCGTCGCGGCGTAACTTTTGAAGAAGATACTTCCAGCGAAAATTTGTGCCGCAGCGGCGCCGCGTTCGTCACGCGATTTGATGTGGCCATCGGTTCGGATCTCGAAATCCGCATTCCACACGGCCATTACGCCAGCCGCCACCACGAAGCCGACTTTTCCACGCACGGCCGCGTCGTGCATATCGCCGCCGCCTCCGGTCCCGGCGAACACGTCATCGGCGTGCAGTTTACCGGCCCGCGATTTCAGCGCGTCTTCCGCTCAGAATCCGCGGCATGATTGCTAGCCGCGTTCCGGTTTCGTATTCGTAGTGGTCGATCTTTAGATCGACATTTTTTCTGCCGTGTCAGTAGGGAATTAATCGTTGTAATCGCCGCGTGCTGCAACCGCGGATTTTTTGCGCGTGCTGCTTCGCGAGTTGGTGCGCCTGCAATTGATTCGTTCGGGCGCCGGAAAATATCAGGCTTCTTCGGAACTCCGGCGTTCGTCGAGGACGGCATCGTAGGCGGCGCGGCGCGTTAGACCGCGTTCTTTCGCCGCAACTTTCAGCGCTTCTTTGCGGTCGAGTTTGGCTTGATGCATTAATTCTTCGACGCGCGCGGCGATGGATTGCGACGTTCCAGCTTGCGAGCCCGCAACAACACTTTCTTCCGGCGCAATTAACAGCGTGATTTCTCCCCGCGCGGGCCGCTCCGCCAGCGACGCCGCAAGTTCCGATAATTTTCCGCGGCGAAATTCTTCGTGCAGCTTGGTGACTTCGCGCGCCAGGCACGCGAGGCGATCGCCTAGAATTTCTTGCGCGTCGGCCACGGTTTCCGCGATGCGATGCGGCGCTTCGTAGAAAATAATGGTGCGATCTTCGATGCGCAGGCGTTCCAGTGCGCGGCGGCGTTCGCCGCTGCGATTGGGCAAAAAACCCACAAACAAAAATTCTTCGTTGGGCAAGCCGCTCGCAGAAAGCGCGGCAAGCAATGCCGACGGGCCGGGAATCGGGATCACCGAAATTTTATGGCGCACGCACAGCGTCACCAAGCGGTGTCCCGGATCGGAGACCAGTGGCATTCCGGCATCGCTGACCAACGCGATTTTTGCACCCGCTTCCATGGCGACTACCAACTCAGGCGCGCGTGTAATTTCGTTGTGTTCGTGATAGCTGACCAGGGATTTGTGGATGTCATAATGCGTCAATAATTTCTGCGTGTGGCGCGTGTCTTCGCAAGCGATCTGATCCACTTCTTTCAGAATGCGCAGCGCGCGCAGGGTGAGGTCTTCGAGATTGCCGATAGGCGTGCCGACAAGATAGAGGCAGCCGCGCGACGCATCCGGCACGTGCGCGGGAAGTTCGTCTTCCTGCGGCTCTGTGGCTTCTTCGATCCCGATCGCGGTTTGACCAATGGCCGCGTCATCCTCGAGCGGCACGGAGCCTCGCTCGGAGTGACCATCCGTGACTGGCCGCGTGCGCATACGACGAGTCTAGCACGCGTTCAGAAGCGCTGCGGCTGCATGGTATACTCTAAAGTTTGAGCAGCGTCCGGGAGGACTGTCGGTGCCACTGTATGAATACGCGTGCCTGAAATGCGGGCGTCACACGGACAAAATCGAGCCAGTGGCCGGCCCGCACCTGAAGAAGTGTCCGCATTGCGGCGGAAAAGTGGAGTCGGTGATTACCGCGCCGGCGATTAAATTTAAGGGCTCTGGTTGGTACGTCACGGACTACGCGGGGAAAACCGCGCTCGGAGAGTCGCCCGAGAAGAGCGACTCGTCGAAGAACGACAAGGATAGTTCGGACAAGGCTTCCGCGGATGAGTCGGAGAAATCGGACAAGAAGGACGCGGCGAAAAAGGAATCCTCGTCTAAAGAATCGAGTTCCAAGGAGTCCGCGAAGGAATCGAAAGAAAGCAAGCCTGCCAAGAAGAAGTAGCCTTTTGTACTCCCGCCAACTGGGTGAAAGAGATGGTAGCGACATTGCTGCCGGGAACGGTTCTGTAGTGGCGAATCTTTAGATTCGCAGACGTTGAGCCCTGGTAAAAGTCTACAGAGTGCGAATCTAAAGATTCGCCACTACAAAACCTTTCTTAAGCCTTCAGCGGCACTACAGTTTTAGGGTTTTTAGGTAGGCGCGGAAACCTTCGGATAGTTCTTTGTTTTGCAGCGCTAGCTCTACCGTGGCTTTCAGGAAGCCTAGTTTGTCTCCGGCGTCGTAGGAGATACCGTCGTAGATGTAGGCCCACAGGCCTTGTTCCTGCGCCAGGATGCGCATGCCGTCGGTCAGTTGAATTTCGTTTCCCGCGCCGGGCTTGGTGCGCGCCAGGCAATCGAAAATTGCGGGTGGCAGGACGTAACGTCCGGTGATCGCTAAATTGGACGGGGCATTTTCCGGCTTGGGTTTTTCGACGAGGTCACGAATGCGCAGCAGGCGCGCGCCGAACGGCGGCTGAGGGGCGGATTCGCCGTCGACGATGCCGTAAAGATGCGTTCTATCCTTCGGGACTTCTTCAACGGCAATGGCGCCGACGCCGGTGGCTTCGTATACGTCGATCAATTGCTTGGTGGCGGGATTTTCTCCCGGAATGAGCACGTCGCCGAGGAGCACGGCAAAAGGTTCGTCGCCCACCAGGTCTCTCGCCACCAGCACGGCATGCCCGAGCCCGAGCGGCTCCTTCTGGCGCGTGTAACTGACTTGCACCATGTCGCTGATGCGCCGCACCATCGCGGCTTCCGCGTGTTTCCCTTTTTCTTCCAAAAAGCGTTCGAGCGATGGGGCGTGATCGAAATGATCTTCGATGGCGCTTTTGCCGCGGCCGGTAACGATAATGATGTGCTCGATGCCGGAGGCCACACACTCTTCCACGACGTATTGAATCTGCGGTTTGTCGACGACGTTCAGCATCTCTTTCGGCTGGGCCTTGGTGGCGGGTAGAAATCGCGTGCCGAGCCCGGCCGCAGGCAGGACGGCTTTGCGGACTTTGCGCACTGGTACCGCGGGCTGCAAGGGAATTGGCGAGGTCGGCGTAGTCATGGTCGAGAGTTTGCTCGGGTGGTCAGAATTTTCTTTCCGGCCGTTCTTTCGCGAAACAAGAGGCCACGAAGGACAGTAGCTGTGCACCAGAGATTTTGTCAATGAAGGGAAACGTGTAGACCTTCAGTTTGCAGCCCGTGCAGTTGTTCTTTTTGATCAGGGGCATCGATCGGTCAGCTGTCCGGAGACCTAGCAGGAACTAGCGAAATGGCGGACAGCTTTTGTTCACCTTGACATTCTACTGGAGTCGCCATAGCATCGCCTAGAATGTCTACCAAAGGACAGAAAAACGCATCGAATTGCTGCAAGGCACCCTGGACCTGCTAATTAGGTGGACGCTGCTGCGGAGGAGCAATCATGATGCGCCGCAAACGGATGTTGGTGGATCTCGACCGGGAGATTCGCGACCACATCGAGATGGCGACGCAGGAGAATATCGATCGCGGCATGTCTCCGGAGGAAGCGCGTTATGCGGCTTTGCGTAAGTTCGGAAACGTGACCCGCGTGAAGGAAGAGACTCGCCAGGTCTGGACTTTGGTTTGGCTTGAACAGCTATTGCAGGACATTCGCCTCGCCCTGAGACAACTCCGCAAAAACCCCGGCTTCGCCGCTATTATCGTCCTCACTCTCTCTCTTGGAATCGGGGCGAGCACAGCGATTTTCAGCATGGTGAACGGGGTTTTGCTTCGCCCATTTCCCGCACCATCGCCGGAAAAGTTAACTGTTTTGGCGATTGCAGAAAAAGGTTCTCCGACCGGCGCTCTAGGTTTTTCCTATCCACAGTTCAGCGAATTCAGGAAACAAGCGGCTACGTTCTGCGACGTGTTCGGGCTAGCGATAGTAGGTCCCGTGACTCTGACCGCCAACGACCGGACAGATCAGATGGCTCTCACTGCTGTTACGAACAATTATTTTTCTGGACTCGGCGTGGGCCCTGCTATCGGCAGGCCGATCCTTCCGGATGAGGGAGAAACGCCGGGAGAGGAAGCCGTCCTCGTGCTCGGCCGTTCGTACTGGCAGAGCAGGTTCGGCAGCGATCCTTCAATTGTCGGGAAGAAAGTGCGCGTTGACGGGATCCCCATGACAATTATCGGCGTGCTTCCGAAGGAATTCCACGGATCCTTCTCGATGTTTGAAATAGACGGCTACGTTCCACTGAGTACGATCACGCGCGACGAGAGCTGGTCCGGACTTTGGACCGATCGCAATTTTCGCATGATCCTCGCGATGGGACGGCTCAAAAAGGATGTCAGTACCGCTCAAGCACAGGCTGGGTTCGACGTAATCTCGGCCGGCCTGGCAAAACAGCATCCTTCGACCGATAGCGGGGGGGCGGTGCATGTGATCCCCGAAAGATCGGCCAGGCCAATCCCATACGCCAACAACGCCTTTGTCGCGATCTCCGCTCTGTTTTTGGCCCTCGGGATCCTCGTGTTGCTGCTCGCCTGCACAAACGTCACGAACATTCTGGTGGCGCGTGCGCTCGTTAGGCAGCGAGAGATGGCCGTTCGTACCGCTCTGGGCGCCAGTCGAGGACGTTTAATACGGCAGATACTTGTCGAATCTCTCATAGTGGCTCTCCTCAGCGTTATTGGAGGAGTTGTTTTCGCGGTGTGGGCTAACCGAATGATCGACTCTGTTCACGTACCGAGCTTTCCCCTGCAACTCGATTGTAGTCTTGACTGGAGGGTGTTTTCGTTTGCCCTGGGGGCTGCCCTTTTTGGGGGGATCTTTGCTGGCCTACTGCCGACGTATCGCGCTACACGCGCAGACGTGAATACGGCCCTTCATGATGGCGTACGCAGCGGTGGGAGTCGTCACCGAGTTCACGGTGGCCTGATGGTTGTGCAAGTAGCAGGCGCGCTAACCTTGCTGATTGTAGCCGGACTGTTCGTGCGTAGCCTTCGATCCGCAGAAAAAATGTACCTCGGTTTCGAACCCGACCACCTCCTGAATGTCACGCTGGATCCACATGCTGATAATTTTGACGAAGTGCAAGCGGATGAGTTCTACCGCGAGCTAAAGACAAAGGCGATTGCTCTTCCGGGAGTCGAATCGGTGAGTTTTGCTTCGTTCGTACCCATCGAGTCTTCGCCAGGCAAAGAACCCATATACGTCGAAAATCGGCCTATTCCGTTAGATCAGCGACCTCCCTCCGGCCTGATCAATCGCGTGGATGCTGGATATTTCAAGACCCTGCTAATTCCTATCCTACGCGGGCGGGAATTTACGGAGTCCGATGACAAGAAAGCTCCGGCCGTTGCGATTATCAATCAAACCATGGCGAAACAATTCTGGCCTCACGAAGATCCCATCGGCAAGCGCTTTAGCTCGAAAAACCAGAATGGGCCGTTTATCGAGGTCGTGGGAGTGATGCAGGACGGAAAGTACCAAACCGTCGGAGAGGATCCCCAATCATATTTTTGTGTTCCGTTGCTGCAAGACTACGGTTCATGGCGAGTCATGCAAATTCGCTCCTCTGTTCCGCCTCAACTGCTGGGCGCTGAGCTTCGACGCGAAATCCGAATACTTGAGCCGGGCATTTCTATTTTAGATTTGCGCACCATGAAAGAGTCGCTAGCGGGGGCTAAGGGTTTTTTCACATTTCGTCTTGCTGCGTCGTTAGCTACTGCAATGGGAAGCATCGGCTTGATATTGGCAGTCGTTGGCGTTTACGGCGTTGTTTCATACACCGCCGCGCAGCGCACCCACGAGATCGGGATTCGCCGGGCAATCGGTGCGTCCGCGAACGACATCCGCACACTCATTTTTGGCCAGGGAATGCGGTTAGCCGTTGGAGGTGTGCTGCTCGGCTTGTTGGGAGGTTGGCTGTTGAGCGGAACGATGGCTCACCTCCTGATAGGAGTGAGTTCCAGTGACCCAGTAACCTACGCAGGACTTGCGATCCTGCTATCAGGCGTGACGCTATTGGCTTGCTACATCCCCGCGCGGCGGGCTATGCGCGTCGATCCCATGGTCGCCCTGCGCCACGAATAGGATTGAGATCGACATCGTCGGTTGTTGGGGTAGGTTAATCCTTCCGGGCTTCTGCGCTACACTCCTGCCGTGTACAACGAGCATGCACTCATCGCGGCGTTCGTGAAGCGCGGCAAACGTGACCGTTACAGGGAGTTTCTCTCCAACCCACGCCTGCGCCACAAGTTCACCAACCAACTGGCGCACTTTACAGACTTCGATCTCAAGTATCGCTTACCTATTTCCAGCGACAAACTGTTCGTCGAAAACATCGCTCGTGAGCTGCAGAAACGGCACGCTCCCCAAATTGTTTTTGCCATCTCCGAAGATCCCGCGCTCGACGAGAAGGAATTTCCGCTCGTCGAGGCTCTCAAGCAGGTCGTTGGACGCGGCATGGGCACCGTCCTCTCCTGTCTTCCGGGACGCCTTGCCTTTGTTGAGACAGAGGACGAACGCTTCATCCTCGAGCGTCACAATCCGTTAGAAAAACGCGAGTACGTTCGCTTCGTCATTGGCCGTAAAGACGAGGACAGTCATGTCGAGCGAGGGATCTTTCACGCAGCAGGGCAGGCGTTGGAGTGGCGAGAAATCACGGGCTCCGATGCCGATGAACTGAACGAACTGCGAGCGTGGTTCAACGACAATCTGGAAAAGCCAACCTCCTTTGGACGTGACAAGCTTCGCTTGGGCATCTGTTGGTTCAAGACCGGCTCCGCCGAGCACATCTCCCGTATTTGGGAGATGGTCGAGATCCTCGAACGTAACGGCATATATGTGAAGAAAATCAGAACGGACAGACCTGGCTACGTGATCTACGAAGACGAATGGCAACTAGTGGCCGAACCCTTTCGCAAAGGCACGATGCCGCGAAAATAGGGAATCCCGCCGCCACCCCAACTTTCAATTAGTCGCTCCGTCGTCTCTGTCAGTGTGCTGGGGCGGAACCGCGCTTGGCGTGGGGGTCATTTTTCTTTAGGACGAATGACAGAGCGAACATTGCTACCGCGGCTATGCCGAGCACCCAATAGGCATCGATGTAGGCCAGAGCGGCGGCTTGCGACTGGACCGTGACGTAGACGCGGGCGAGCGCCTGCCGCTGCGCCTCGTGCATGCTTAAGCCCGCGCGACTGAGTTGTGGGACCAGCGCGTTGACGGCATCTTGAAAGCGCGAGCTCTGCATCCTTGGGCTGGTGACCAGCGTGGCCTGGTGAAATTGCGAGCGCCGCACAATCAGCGTGGTAATAATCGACGTTCCGACGCTGCTACCGATATTTCGCGTGAAGTTGACAAGACCGGCGACGGCGTTGCTCTTGTCCTCGCGAATGCCGATGTAGGCAACCGTAGTGGCGGGCACGAAAACAAACCCCATGGGCAGGTACTGGCCAATGCGCAGCCAAGTCGCGGAAGAGAAGCTGATCAACAGGTCGATTCTTTGCGTGGAGACGTACATACCGACGGCCAGAGAAATCCATCCGAAAGCGATAAGATAACGCGCCTGGAAATGGCCGATGAGACGGCCGACGAGCGGCAACTCGATTAACAGCAGGATCGCCGACGCAGAAAGCACCATCCCCGCCGATTGCGCGGTGTACCCCATCAGTGTCTGAAGAAACTGCGGCATCAACACGGTGGCCGCAAAAGAGACCGCGCCAACCATAAACATCATCATGTTGGCGGTGGCGAAGTTGGCATTCTTGAAGAGCCGCACATCGACGATGGGATCTTCGTGAAACCACTCATGGACGATCAAGGCAATCAGGCACAAGCCGCCGATGACGGCCAAGGTAATGATGAATTTCGAGCCGAACCAATCATCTTCTTGCCCCTTGTCCAACATAATCTGCAAGGAGCCGACGCCGAGTGCGAGCAAGGAGAATCCGACGTAATCGAATTTAATCTCGGAGCGTTTACGAAGCACGAGGGAAGGCGGGTCCTGGATTAGGCGATAGACGAGCGCCATGGTCAGCAGGCCGACGGGTAGATTGATCAGGAAGATCCAGCGCCAGGAGGCAATGTCGGTAATCCAACCGCCGAGGGTGGGACCGATCGCCGGGGCGCACACCGCGGTGATGCCGTAGATAGAAAAAGCCAAGCCGCGTTTTTCTGGCGGAAAGGTGTCGGCGAGAATCGCCTGCGCTAAAGGCTGGAGACCGCCACCGCCGGCGCCTTGGAGAACGCGAAAGAATAAAAGAAAACCCAGGCTCGGCGCGATTCCGCAGAGCAGAGAACTGAGAGTGAAGATGCCCATACAGGTCATGAAGAAACGCTTGCGTCCGAATAGACTCACCAGCCATCCGGTGATGGGAAGCACGATGGCATTGGCCACCAGATAGGACGTTAGCACCCAGGTGCTCTGATCATTGCTGGCGCCAAGATTGCCGGCGATATGCGGCAAGGCCACGTTGGCAATGGCAATGTCCAGCACTTCCATGAATGCCGCCAGCGAAACAGTGACAGCGATGAGCCAGGGATTGGCGGCGGGGCGAGAAATCGAACGATTCGCTTCGAGGGGGATGGAGGCACTCATCGCGTTTGCGGGGTAGGCACTCTGCCAGCAACAATAGTATCCATCGGCAGAGAGATTTCGGCCAGCGCTTAAGCGAGCGCGTGATAGCCGGGTTCACTGGGCGAACGAGATCGGCGCCAAAAAAAACAGATGGTCGGCAAGGCGGCTCGCCGGGACTTTGAAGAAATACAACGCTGAGCACGGGGTGTGCGTTTCAGAACAGTCCGACGGCCATTATTTGCTTACACTTTTCAAATGGGGTCTCTCAGCGAGGTCGGACTCGACGGGATTTCAATCGAGTGCGTGGAATTGCAGTCTGTCTAAGTGCGATTTGACGATCCATCGCTACATCTGAACAAAAATCAAACGACGACGCGTCCCTTCGAATGCGCGTGAAAACGGAGTGCTCGCACTGTGAGTGTTTCTTCGGGTGTCTTAAAGGAAACGATGCGCGCGGCGGCCGGCGACGAATTTCGCGAACTACTCACGCTGGTACGGCAAAGTGGGCTTTTGGCGAAGCAGCCGGCGTATTACAGCCGAAAGATGCTTCTCAATTTTGTTTTGCTCGTAAGCGCTTTCGCGCTGATCGCAACATTTCACAATCCGTGGGCAGAACTCTGTAGTGCCGCGTTCCTGGCGTTTGTCTTTGCGCAACTGGGCTTTGTGGTGCATGACGCAGGCCACCAGGAAATCTTCAGCGGCCCGGTTGGAAACGAAGTTGTTGGCCTCATTCACGCAAATCTGTTGCTGGGATTCAGCTACAGCTGGTGGCTGCACAAACACAATCTTCATCATCGCGCGCCGAATCACGTAAGCGCCGATCCTGACGTGGACATACCGCTGTTCGCGTTTACGAAGGAGCAGGCCGCCGGAAAAAGGGGGCTGGCGCGGCTGACGGTGAAGTACCAGCATTTCTGTTTCTTTCCTTTGTCTTTGCTTGAGGCATTTGTGCTGAAGACTGACAGCATTCGGTTTCTGATGCGCAATCGGGTAGCGCATCCGATCCTTGAAGTGAGTTTCCTCATTTTGCATGGGTGCTGGTTTCTGGGTCTGCTTTGCGTTTTTCTTGGCTGGCCGCACGCCATCTTATTCGCGCTAGCGCAACAGGCGTTCTTTGGACTGTACTTGACGCTAATCTTCGCCCCGAATCATCAGGGGATGCCGCTGCTCGAAGGCGCCGCAGCGGTAAACTTCCTGCGCGAGCAGGTGCTCACGAGCCGGAATGTCAAAAACCATCCTGGAATTGACTACTGCACGGGAGGACTGTCTTGTCAGATCGAACACCACCTGTTTCCGACGATGCCTGCAAACAAACTCCGGCAGGTGCAAAAAATAGTTAAATCCTATTGCGCGTCGCGTGGGATTCCGTATCACGAGACGTCATTGTTCCAGTCGTTTCGCGAGGTGTATCAGGATTTGCGAAAAAACAGTTTGCTGATGAGCGGAGAGTCGCAGGGCAACACCATCACAGATCGCAGAGAGCTATAGTTCGCGCAACTCTAATTGAGGCGCAACAGCCGCGAAGCTATTTCTCGGAAAAAGTCACTGCGGCAGCAGAGTTTTCCAGCGGATCCAGGAGTCTTCGCGGGCTTTTTTGTTGGCGTCAGTGGCGTCCGGGGCTTCGCCGGCACGCATGAAGCCGTGGCCAGCGCCGTCATAGGTGACCGGGTCGTAGGTTTTCCCTGCAGCTTTCATCGCGGTAATGGTGTCTGGAATCGTGGCGTCGATGCGGGCGTCATTACCGGCATAGAAGCCGTAAACGGGGGCCTTGATGCGCGACATCGCATCTTTGGCGGGCGGCGGGCCGTAAAAAACGAAAGCTGCGGAAAGATCGGCGCGGTTGGTGGCGAAGCGGAAAGTTTGTCCGCCGCCCCAGCAGAATCCGGCGACGTAGAGTTTGCCGTTCGAAGCAGGCAGCTTGAGGCCATAGTCAGCTGCGGCGTTCAGGTCCGCGGTGACCTGGTCGGGATTTAGTTTGCTGACGGCTTCGGTGACGCCGCTCGGAAAATCCTTGGTGCGACCGCCATTTGGCGCCATGCCGCTGAGCAGGTCTGGCGCAATGGCGATGTAACCCGCGGCGGCGACCTCGTCGGCAAGTTCTTGGGCCCAGTCGCTCAAGCCGAAAATTTCGTGGATGATGATGACTACGGGGCGCTTCTCTTTGGACTCGGGGTAGACGACCAGGGTGTCCACGTTGCGGCCATCGTGCTTGATGGTGACCCACTCGCTATGACGCGGCGATTTGTCGATGCGTTCGCGGGCCCAGGGTTGCGACCATTCCTGCGCGGACAGCGATGGCGCGCCGAGCGATACGCCGAGCAAGGTTGTCAGCAACGTCGTCAGCAGCATCCCCAAAAACACTGTCATCATTCCTGCGAAGCGCTTCATGGCTCACCTCATCCCGAAATAGTCCGAACGACGCCCGAAGAATGTTAATTGCGTGGGGGGACTCGGGCAAGGCCTTTTCGGAGAGCGGTCAGGATGCAATCCGCGGGCGGCGAATTCGCTCGTGATGCTGATGACAGATAGGAGGCACGCGGAGCGCTTTGCCACGCCGTGCGCGCGCGGCGGCGGTAACATCGCGACACCCTTCGTCCAGAAGGAGGAGCATCGATGAAAGCCGAACGACGCCGCGAACCGAGGTATCCGTTCATTGCCATGGCGGAAATTGTGGATGAGAAGGAAAATGCGCGAACGTCTTCACGAATCAGCGACCTGAGCCAGCACGGATGCTACGTGGAGATGATGAATCCATTTCCGCAGGGGACGAACGTGATGATCGAAATATACACCGAGACGGAGTCTCTGGAGACGCACGCTACGGTGGCGTTTATTGAGTCACGCGAGGGCATGGGATTGAATTTTCGCGAAATGCCCGAGTATTCCGCCAGTGTGCTGAGCCGCTGGCTGGCGCAAGCCAAGAAAACTAAAGCCAACTGATTTCCGCGGCGTTGGAGGTCGCAGCGCCCGGCGGCAGCGCGTAGTCGCGGCGCGTGATAGCATCGTATTTTATGACCGCGACTATTTTGGGTATCGAGTCTTCTTGCGATGAGACGGCGGCGGCGGTAGTTAACGACGGCCGAACGATTCTCTCCAGCGTGGTGGCTTCGCAAATTTCCATTCATCGTAAATATGGCGGGGTGGTACCGGAGCTGGCGTCGCGGGAACATTTGCGGCAGATCGTGCCGGTGGTGCGCGAGGCGCTGTTGCAGGCGGAGATTGATTTTCATGCGCTGGATGCGATTGGCGTTACGCACGGGCCGGGACTGGTGGGCGCGTTGCTAGTGGGAATTACTTACGGGAAGACATTGGCTGCGGCGCTGGATATTCCGCTGGTGCCGGTGAACCACCTGGAAGGACATGTACACGCGGTCTTTTTGGAGGCGCATCTGGCGGGGCGCGAGCCGAAAGTTCCGGCGGTTTGCTTGATTGTTTCTGGCGGGCATACGGTTATTTATGAGGTGCGGGATCAGGTGGCAGTACCCGAGACGGGCGACGGAGTACAGCCAGGATTGGCTATGCCACTGAGGGGCGGATTGTTTTCGTACCGCAAGATTGGTGGGACACGCGACGATGCCGCGGGCGAGGCTTACGATAAAGTTGCGAAGTTGCTCGCGTTGGGTTATCCCGGCGGGCCGATACTGGATCGCTTGGCGGCTTGCGCGCGGACTGCGCCGCCGATTAAATTTTCCGCTACCAAAATGAAGGGAAATGCGTTCGATTTTAGTTTTAGCGGATTGAAAACTGCGGTGCTCTATCACCTGCGCGAGCACGCGGAATATAACGAAGAGATTCATTTGCGGAATACGGCGATTGAACGCGGGGAGCGTTCGTTCGAGCAATTGCTGGCGCTGTGTTCGCCACAGACGTTGGCGCTAATCAAAGAGTTTCAGGATGCGGTGGTGCGGGACTTGGTGGAACGGACCATGTCTGCGGCGGAGAGTATTTCGGCCGAGAGTGTTTTGGTTTCTGGCGGCGTGGCGGCGAACAGCGCGTTGCGAGCGGCGTTTGAGGCGCGTGGGAAGACCGCGGGAATTGAGGTATTTTTTCCCAGCCGCGCGCTATCCACCGATAATGCCGCGATGATTGCGGCGGCGGCTTATCCAAGATTTCGGGCGCGGATGTTCGGGGACGCTGGGTTGAATGCGGATCCTAGTTTGGCGCTCGCCTGAGTATGCGAGCGTGCGTTGCTTGTACACCCGGGCAAGCTGGGGCGCAGCATGCTGCGCCCCTACAAAGAACGAATTGCGCTGAATTGTTCGCCGCGACAGGTGTGTGAGAGGCATGTCGACAACAACGCGCGGCGTTGTGCGGATCCTTCCTGCTAGTGATCAGACATTGATGGTTTATTTCGGCGAGCGCATCTCGCTTGCGGCTCATGAGTGCGTGGTGAAATTTGTGCGGCTGCTGGAGCGAAAACCGATTCCGGTCGTGCGTAACGTTCATCCCGGATATTGTTCGGTTTTGGTGAAGTTTGATGCGTTGGTGTGTACGCATGCGGATTTGGAAGCGATGCTGCGGGGATATTTGGCTGGTCTGGAAGATGTGAGGATTGAGAAGCCGCGGCTGGTGGAGATTCCGGTTTGTTATGGCGGGGAGTTTGGACCGGACCTTGAGGATGTTTGCGCGCTGCACGGATTGACGACCGAGCAGGCGATTGCCGCGCATTTCGCCGTGGAGTATTTGGTTTATTTTTTGGGCTTTGTGCCGGGGTTTGCGTATTTGGGGAGGATGGAAGATCGCGATGTGGAAAAAGCCGCGGGGCTCAGAGGCAAGCGCCCCGCGCTACAGGGGATTCCCGCTACGCCGCGGTTGGCGACGCCTCGTCGCGTGGTGCCGGCTGGGAGTGTGGGGATTGCGGGGATGCAGACCGGGGTGTATCCGTTTGCTACGCCGGGAGGGTGGCGATTGATTGGGCGGACGCCGACGAAGATGTTTCGCGCGGCGCCGGAGGCGAGCAGCATTTTGTCGATCGGGGATCACGTACGGTTCGTGAGCATTTCTGTGGAGCAATTTGCGGAGATGGAAGGAGCGTCCGCGTGATTCGGGTGATCGAGCCAGGATTGTTTACCACGGTGCAGGATTTGGGGCGGGAAGGATTTGGTGCGATGGGCGTTTCGGCGTCTGGCGCGGCGGATGCGGTGTCATTGCGGGTGGGGAATTTGTTGGTGGGGAATCATGAACGAGCCGCGGCACTAGAGATGACGTTGGTCGGCGGGACATTCGAGTTTCCGGACGGCGATGCAGTGGTTTTGGCTGGGTGCGATTTTGCGGCAACGCTGGATGGCGTTGGCGTGGAGCTGTGGACGCCGATGGAGGTGCGTCCGGGACAGACTTTGCGGGTAGGAGCAACGCGGGCCGGGGCGCGATGTTACTTGTGTGTGCGCGGGGGAATCGCGGTGCCTTCATTTTTGGGGAGCGCGTCGACGCATGTTCTGAGTGGGCTTGGAGGGTTTGCGGGGCGGGCGTTGCGGAAAGGTGATGTGCTGGCGATCGGCAACCTCGGGCGAAGGTCTGATTTTGAAAAGTTATCGGAGCGAGCGAGAGAGTTGCTGGTGCCTGCGAAGGTTTTGCGCGTCACGCCTGGGCCGCAGTGGGATTGGTTTGGCGAGGTTGCGCAGAGATTGTTCGCGTCAGGCGCTTATCGCGTTACGGAGGATGCGAATCGCATGGGGTTGCGGCTGGCTGGTCCGGCGATTCCGGCGCCTGCGGGCAGGGAAATGATTTCCGAGGGCGTGGCGCTGGGCGCGGTGCAGGTACCGGAGTCGGGCATGCCGATTATTCTTTTTGTGGAGCAGCAGACTACGGGCGGCTATCCGAAGATAGCCAATGTAATTTCCGCGGATTTTCATAGCTTGGGGCAGTTGCGGCCGCGGGATGAGATTCGCTTTGAGATGGTGACGTGGGAAGCGGCGCGAGCGCTGTTTCTGGAGCAAGAAGAAGTACTGGCTTCCGAGGAGTTGCTATTCGCATGACGCGTGCGGGGCTGCGGATCGATTTGAATTGCGACATGGGCGAGTATGCGGAAGTGGTCGCTGACGGCACGCAGGAAGCGCTGATGCAGTCGATTACTTCCGTGAACATTACCTGCGGAGGGCACGCGGGTGATGAACACACCATGCGGGCCACCATCGAGCAGGCGATGCGTTTTGGCGTGGCGATTGGGGCGCATCCGGGTTATGCGGATCGGGCGAATTTTGGGCGAGTGGAGTTGCAATTGTCGGCGGAAGAAGTGGCGGATTCTGTTTTTCAGCAAGTGAGTGCACTGGCGCGAATTGCTACGAGCAGCGGCGCGCGGCTGACGCACGTGAAGCCGCACGGAGCGCTCTACAATCAGGCAGCGCGCGATCGGGAGCTGGCGGCGGCAATCGCGGAAGGCGTAGCGCGCTGGAGCAGGGAAGTGGTCATGGTCGGCCTGGCTGGCTCCCCGATGCTCGGAGTGTTTCGCGACGCTGGCTTCAGCGTGGCTGCCGAAGCCTTTGCCGATCGCCGCTACGAGCCCGATGGCAGCCTGCG
Source organism: uncultured Acidobacteriota bacterium (assembly GCA_963838265.1). Lineage (GTDB taxonomy): Bacteria > Acidobacteriota > Terriglobia > Acidiferrales > UBA7541 > Acidiferrum. The sequence goes on along the minus strand of CAWIQN010000004.1, from coordinate 236,105 downwards.
CTCACGGAAATTTCCCGACGCATTGATAAGTGTCCCCGACGAAGCAGGTCGACAGGCGCTCAGCATCGTGCAAGCCAATACGATAATTTCTTGGGACCGCACCGAGGTACATGTCCAAGCGGACACCATCTGTATTCACGGAGACACGCCAGACGCGCCAAAAATTGCGGCAGCGGTGGCGGGTACGTTGCGCAAAGCCGCGATTTTGCTGCATGCGCTTCCCGGTGGAGGATGATGGTATTTCCCTTGCTAGCGAATGGCAGTCCGCGTCCTTCTAAGGAAATGTCGGAGTCGCCTCCATGAAACCACTCTTCTTCTTAGTTTTCCTTGCCACTTCAGTTCCCGCGTCGCTCTGGCAGCGGCACATCGTGTCGGGAAGGGGCGAGTCTTTTGATACCTCCCAGCCGCATCCCCTTGCCTATTTCATTGCAGACCCGTTCCTGCGAGACGATGGGGACCAGTTCTGCTCTGATTGCACGCCAAGAGGGAAGGCCGCGGAGCATTTGCAGCACAGATTTGCGACCGAGTTGAAACAAGTTGGGTCGCTGCAGCGCTTCGCGATCTACGATCTGTTTTATCGTTTCGAAGATCATGTGGACACCGGGGAGATCGATTGGAAATCGATTTTGGTGGAAGTAGCGCCTGGACAGTTTCGCGAGATCTACCATCTGCAGCCGACGGCCGCCAAGATCGAGCCTGCGGTCTTGCTGAAGGCCGGAGACGAGGAGATTCTCGCGACGCGCGATGCCATTCCTGGAACCGGCGCCTTTTACTATGAAGACTATTTCTGGTTTTCGCCGTCCGGACCAGTGCGGATCGATACTGAACCGATTGCCGCGGCAACGAAGTCGGTTCTTCCAAGCGGTCTGGGAGTGTGGAAAGGCTACGGTTTAGATATGGGCGCGTTGCGCTATCACATGCCGGTGTGGAGGGATGGCGACGCAAACTGTTGCCCGACGGGAGGCACGGTGGATATTAAATTCCGGCTCGACCGCGGTCAGATCATTGTGATTGACAAGCATTTCGATCCCGAACCTCGCGATGAGTCGAACAAATAAAAAAGGCGGGCAACGTGGTTGCCCGCCTTTAAATTTCACTTCATTTGACCAGCAGGCACGGCATGCCGTGCCGCTACGATTGAAAACTACTCGAATTTCTCGGTCATCACCGGGAATTGCAGCTTGGCCTTGGCTAGCGACTTGACTACCGTGGCTTCGGCGTTTTCCGCGGAGGTATTACGGGCGGTGGCCATTTCACTGACCAGGAGATACTTGGCGCGCTCCAGCATTTTTTTCTCGCGGAAAGAGAGGGGTTTGCTGGTGCTGAGGGAAACGAGGCTCTTGAGGACTACGGCTACTTCGAGGAGTGCTCCGGTGCGCATGCGCTCGGAGTTCTCTTTGAAGCGGTGCTTCCAATCGTGATGCGAATTGAGCTTACCTTTTTCGAGAAAACCGAGAACTTTGCCGGATTCGACGGAACGAATCACGGAACGCAGCCCCACGGACAGCGCGTTTGTTTGCGGAACCATTACGCGCAACCCACTGGAAACAATGCGAATCATGAAGTACCGTTCGGTTCTGCCGTTCAAGATGCCGTAGCTGATTTGCTCTACAATTCCAACGCCGTGATTGGGATACACAACTTTATCGCCGATCTTGTAGTCCATAGCTTCGGTTGCCCCCTGGAGGTACTGGAAACAGTGTAGGAGCTTGTGCTCCAAGAGTCAAGATATATCCTCTGGAATCAGGGGCTTAGCAAAATTTAGGTACCAATTTGGCATTGCAATTGCATGGTGGGTTTTTGCACGCCTTCGAAAACCTTGAAATCTTCGCCCGGCTCGCTGCCGCAATTTGCTTCTGCACTTTTGCGCTTCCAGATTTTTCCGCCAGCTCGTGTAAACTCTGGATGTGCTTATTCTGGCTATAGATACGTGTGACGCTCAGGGAAGCGTTGCGCTGGTGGAAGGGCAAATCGTTTTATCCTCCGCCCAGCATGACAGCGGCGAAGACTACTCCACCTGGTTGTTGCCTGCGATTGATCGTGTCCTCAATGCAGCGGGCCGCCGCATCGCCGACGTGGGCATTTATGCGGCTGCCGCGGGCCCAGGTTCATTTACCGGCATTCGCATCGCCTTGACCACTGTAAAAGCCTGGAACGAAGTCTTTGGCAAGCCCATCGCGGCCGTTTCAAGGCTAGAGGCGTTCGCGGTACAAGCAGTTGGATCGTCAGACTCGCCGCGGCCAGAGTTCGTGGCGGCCTGGTGCGATGCGCAGCGTGGACAGCTGTATGGCGCGTTGTACCGGCGGGAGGGGGCTTCTCATCAGGCCATGGGGGACGCGCGGGTGGTCACGCCCGGCGAATTGATCCAATGGGCTGCCGAGGTCGCAGGGGACCATCCAGTAGCATGGGTTTCACCCGATCCTGCGTCGCTGGCTGGCGATCCCGGGTGGCAGGAACGCCTTGCCAGAGGCGAGGTGCTTGAACAAGTGCCACGCTTCGTAGCTCCGGCTATCGCAAAGATCGCGGTGCAATTGGCAGCGCAGAACCGGCTGACCGAGGCCCTCAGTTTGGACGCCAACTACATCCGTCGCCCAGACGCCGAGGTAAAGTGGAAGGGCTACAGCAAACCCGTCGTTTAGCGTGGCCGTCATTCTCTCAGGGAGGCTCCCAGCTACGGCCCGTCGAGCCAACCCAAAAAAAACATGCGCAGCTCTCGCCGCATGCGTAACATTCGCATGGTGCACACCGTCCGCCCCTTCGCGCCCACCGACGCTGCCGCGGTGGCGCAGCTCGCGGCTGCGTCGCCCCAAGCCGCGCAATGGTCCGAAGCGAGCTACACGCAGCTCCAGGAATCTGGCGGCTATGCCGGCTGGGTAGCCGTCGCGACAGACGGTTCGCTCGCCGGTTTCATCATCACGCGCACCATCGCCGCCGAAGCCGAAATTCTCAACCTCGCCGTAGCTTCCCATCGACGCCGCTCAGGCGTCGCCGCTGCATTGCTCGCATCCGCGCTGGAAAATTTCACGCTCGCCGGCGTACGCCGCGTCTACCTGGAAGTCCGCGCTTCCAACGCCCCGGCCATCGCCCTATACGAAAAACACGCCTTCGCCATCACCGGCACGCGGCCCAACTACTACCAGTACCCCATCGAGTCCGCCGTACTAATGGAAAAGTTACTCACAGCGCCCAAGTCCTAGAACCAACTTCCTACTTGACGCCGCTATTCCCAGTGCTATCGTGCGGACTATGGAGCCGTAACACGGCATTAATTAAATCTCATATTCCCCAATAAAGGAGGAGGACCGCATGGCCAGTATCGCGCGCAACCCTCGGGACCTACTGCTCGAGTCGGACGCCACCTACCAGCACCTCGCTGCACAGCACGGAAAGTACGAAGCAGAACTCCACAAAATTGCTACCTCGCAGTTCCTCAGTTCCGAAGACCTCCTCGAAGAAATCAAGCTTAAAAAGTTAAAACTGCACGTGAAAGACGAAATGGAGCAGTTGGCTTCGCGCCTCCGCCGCCAAAGTACGCCGCATTCGCAATAGAGTTCCACAGCGATTCCTGAAGTGCGTTTAATGTGAAGCTATTCGTGTGCTTTAGAAAGACCATGCGCCTCGCGGCATTTCGTTATGACCCTGCGGGGTCTTCACGACACCTTCGCGGCCTGTGGTATCTTCTCTAAGGCATGGTTAAAGAAGGCTATTACTTCGGCATTCCGCCGTTGCTGCTGGGTGTGATTTTCTTTTTCCTGCACTGGGTGGTCGCTGCGGCCTTGCTGGCGCTCTTTGGCCTGTTCTGCTTCTCATTTTTCCGCAATCCCGAGCGCGCCATTCCGGCGGACCCTGGCGCCATCGTCTCCCCTGCCGATGGCCGCGTCGTGGTCGTCACCGACGAGGCGCACGCCGGCGTTCCTGGCAAGCGCATCAGCATCTTCCTCGCCGTCTGGGACGTACACGTTAACCGCACCCCCGCCGCCGGCACCATCACCCGCCTCGATTACCAGCCCGGAAAATTTCTCGCCGCCATGCGCGCCGACGCCTCCGCGCAAAATGAACAGAACATTTTTACGCTGGCCACGGAGCATGGCGAAATCGTCTTCAAGCAGATCGCCGGCTACGTCGCCCGGCGCGTGGTGGCGTGGAAGAAAGCAGGCGAAGTTGTCGCGCGCGGTGAACGCATCGGCCTGGTGCGCTTTGGCTCCCGCGCCGACGTGTGGCTGCCCGCTTCCGCCAACGTCGTCGTCAAACTGGGTGACCATGTGGCGGGCGGTTCCAGCATTCTCGCTTTCCTGCCAGTCAAATCAGTGGGACTATCTTCGGGTCCAGCCTCTTCCGTTTCGGACGCAAATCTAATTTCGGCGGGCCAGCCCAAGCCATGATCCCTGAAGCCGAACAGCACGAAATTCCGTTCAAGGAACGCCGCATCATCAAGAACCCGCGCATGCGCCGCGGGATTTTTCTGCTGCCCAGCATGCTCACCGCGGCTAATCTGCTATGCGGCTATTACGCGGTGGTGGCTGCTTTGGTTGGGGGCAGCGACGATTTCGATCACGCGGCGAAAGCCATCGGTATCGCCATTGTTTTTGACGCCATGGACGGGCGCATCGCGCGCCTGACGGGAACCAATACGGAATTTGGCGTGCAGTTCGATTCGCTGGCGGACGTGGTCAGCTTCGGCATTGCGCCAGCAGTGCTGGCGTACGCATGGGGCGTGCGCAGCTTGCCGGGAATTCAGAGCGGTCAGTTTCATCGTTTGGCGGAATTCGGCTGGATTGCGTGCTTGATCTTTTTGGTTTGCTGCGCTTGGCGGCTGGCGCGTTTCAACGTGCAGGGCATGGCGCCGGGCGGCTCGAAATACTTTGTGGGTATGCCCACGCCAGCAGCCGCCGGGGTGATTGCCGCGCTCATCCACCGTTTCAAGTATCCGCTGCACGATTGGCACTGGGCCATCGTGTGGCTGTCCCTCGCCGTGGCGTTGGGCGCGCTGATGACCAGCACCATTCGTTATTATAGTTTTAAGGATCTGCCGTGGTCGCGAAAGCAGCCATCCTTGGGCATCATCGTGGTTCTAATTATTTTCGGCGTTGCGTGGCAGTATTCTGAATATTTCTTGATGACCTTCGCGTGCTCCTATGCGGCGATTGGCGTGGCCTTGCATCTGGTTCGCTACATTCGCCACCATGTGTCGACGCGGACTGCCTGAGCGATGCCCAGCACGCCACCATCTGTGACCAACCCCGCAGGCCGCAGAGACGCCAAACGCATCGTCATCGCCGGCGCGTCTTCACTGCTTGGCGCGGAAGTGCGCGCGCTGCTCGAAGAAAGCCGCTTCGCGGGCGCGAGCATCCGTCTCGTTGACGAACCATTCGCCGCGGGAATGCTCACCGCCGCGGCTGGCGAGCCTGCCATCATCCGTCCCGTGGAGGAAGGCAGCTTCGATCGCGCGGAAACCGTCTTTTTCACCGGCTCGGCGGAATTTACGCGCGCCAACGTTGCCGCTGCCCGCCAGCAGGGCGCAACCGTTATCGACCTCTCCGGAGCTCTGGCGCAGGATGACGCGGCGACCGCGTGGTTTCCCAAGCTCGACCGCTTGCGCGGCAGGGAGTTCAAGAAGGGAAGTCCGGCATATGCCATTCCTTCGGCGCCGGCCACCGCAGCGGCTTCGCTTCGACTCGTGTTGCTCAAGCTGCACATCGAATCGCTCTCGGTGGTGTGTTTTCAATCCGCTTCCGAAGCCGGTCGCCCGGGCATCGAGGAGCTGGAAACGCAAACCGGACAATTGCTGTCGTTCCAGGGCGTAGGGCGTCCGGTGTACGACACGCAAGTGGCGTTCAACCTCCTCGACCGTTTCGGCCCGGCCAGCGCGCAAGATTTGCGCGGCATTCGCGAACGCGTCCGTGCGGAAACTCAACTGTGTCTCGGCGAAACGGTAAGCGCTCCGGCGCTGCAAGTGCTCCACGCTCCGGTGTTTTATGGCTCGGCATTTTCCGCCTGTGCGCCGCTCGGCGAATCCGCTGGCACCGCTTCCGCGGAGCAGATCGTTGCCGCCTGCACCGATGCGGGTTTTGTTTTCGCCGACGCCGCGCAATCCCGTCCCAGCAACGTCAGCGTCGCCGGAGAGAGCATTCTGCAACTCGCCGTGCCGGAGCTGGACACTTCGCCTCCCGGCGCTTGGTGGTTTTGGGGCGCCGCTGATAATTTTCGCTTGCCGGCCGCCAACGCTGTAAAACTCGCGGAGATGCTGTCATGACCGGCTGGCTTGAACTAAGGTTGAATTTTCAATTCGCGCGCAAACAAGAAAATAGGCGCGAAACTCGGGACCAACATCGACTTGAAAGATCGCCCGCCACGATTATGCTTGCCAGCGTTTGTCTTGCCCTAGTGAGCACCGTAGCCGCGGGCTGCGGTTACCACGTCGCCGGCACCACCAGCGCGCTGCCAAAAAATATTCATACCATTGCGGTTCCCGCGCTCGAAAATAAAACCACCAGTTATCGCATCGAGCAGCGCCTCACCGCCGCCACCATTCACGAATTTGTGATCAAGACGCCGTATCACATCGTTTCCGATCCCGCCAACGGTGACGCCGTTCTACGCGGCAAGGTCATCAGCGTTGAAGCTGTCCCGCTGCTGTACTCGAGCACCTCCACGGCGAACCCCACCACCAGCCGCGCCACCACCATGCTGGTCACCGTAAAATGCGAGGTAACCCTGGAAGATCGCGCCACGGGAAAAATCCTCTATCACACCGACAATTTCCTGTTTCGCAATGAGTATGAAATCTCCACCGACGTCACCAGCTTTTTCGAAGAGGCGGATCCGGCCCTCGATCGCCTGGCCCAGGATTTTGCCACCCGCCTGGTCGCCGCCGTCACGGAGAACTACTAGTGCCGGTGAGCGTCTGATGCCCAAAGTGAGCACCGAAGAGTTGCTCGCCCGCCTGAAGAAGGGGACGACGATCCCGGCGCTGCTCTTGCTCGGCGAAGAACCTTACCTTCGCGATGCTTGCCGCGCGCACTTGATCGACGCCTTCGTGCCACCCGCTTCACGAACCTGGGCTGTTTCGCGTTACTCCGCCGATCGTGGCGAGACGCAAGCCGCGCTTGAGCAGGCCCAGACCATGCCCATGCTTTCGCCGCAGCAAGTGGTCTTCCTCGAAGACGCCGAAACCATTGAAGCGTTGGCGGAAAAAAAACGCGATGCCGCCGTCGAGCAACTCGAAGCTTATTTCAAAAACCCCGCGCCGTTTACCGTGCTCGTCCTCGAAGCCTCCAAGCTCGATCAGCGCATGCGTCTTGGCAAATTGCTGGCGGAAAAAGCGCTGGTCGTGGAAGTCGGCCTTGGAGACAACCTCGAGCAGCGCCAGCTCGCTGCCACTTCTTTAGCTCACTCCTTAGCCAAAGAGGAAGGCGTCACCTTTGAAAAAGGCGCAGCGGAAGATCTCGCCGAATTTGTCTCCGCCGATCTGCAGCGCTTGAAAACCGAAATCGCCAAGCTGACTACTTACGCCGGAGATCGTAAACAAATTCGCCGTGAAGATGTCGCCACCATGGTCATCTCGGAAAAAACCACCACCGTCTGGGAACTCGCCAACCTGCTCGGCAATCGCCAGTCCCGCACTGCGCTGGAATTTCTGGACCGTCTGCTGCGCGAAGGCGAGCAACCCCTGCAAATCCTCGGCGCTATCACCTGGATGTATCGCAAAATTATCGAGGCGAGCGAAGTCCGCGCCGGCAACGGTTGGCAGGCCGCCCGCGCCCTCGGTATGCGCCCCGAACAAGCCGAGCTAGCGCTGCAAGCCGCCAGAAAAATCCCCAAAACCAAATTGTTAGCAGGCCTGCGTTCCCTGCAATACGCCGACGACCGCCTGAAACGCGGCAGTGAAGACGCCCGCGCGGTAATGGAGTTTCTTCTTGCGCAGCTCACCTCTCCAGAAGCAAAATCAGCCGGGCGATAGCTAATCCAGCACATTCCGCGCGATTGCCGCCTCGATCAAGTTCTGGCCCATCTTAGCGATGCCATCGTGTATTCAGTGTCGCGCCTTACCGTTTTGGCCGAGAGAGAATATCAATGGACGACTTCCCGCAGTTCATGAAATGTTCCGCCAATAAAATTGCCACCAGCAGTCAGGCGACTCCTGGAGTCGAGGGTTATGTATTCGACGGCGCCGATGGCAGTCAAATGGCCTTCTGGACGTGTCGCGAGACGGCAGCCTCCGCGGCGCACGTGCACGAATATGACGAATACATGATCGTGGTGCAAGGCTGCTACACCCTGATCGTTGAGGGCCAGCGTATCCCTGTCAAAGCCGGCGAAGAGCACTTTATCCCGCGCGGGGTCTCGCACAGTGGTGAAGTCGTCGCGGGCACCAGAACCATTCACGCTTTTGGAGGCCGCCGCGCCACGAGAAATCTCCTCTAGAGACGCGTTTGTAGCGGCCGGAGTTTTGTCCGAGCCGGTACAGAACTATCCGTACAAAAAAAGGGCGGCCAGTGAATGGCCGCCCTTTTCTGTTGCGAATCGCAATTACGATCTGAAGATCTGACTAGTCGAAGTCGAACATATCAAACAGATCGCTGATCGCTGGACTATTGAGTGGCACGTACGGGCTGATGAAATCCAGCGCGAACGGGTTGGGGAAGTTATCGCGGCTGCGCTTTGTCACCGGAGGAATGCTCCAGTTGCGCTCGATGAACTTGAGGATCGAAACGTGATCCGAGTAGTGATGCGAGATGTGTCCCGGCTTGGCGTGCGTTGACACCAGAATGAGCGGGATGCGCGTGCCGTCGCCGAAGAAGTCCAGCGGCTGCACGTAACCCGAGTCATAGTAGCCGCCGCCTTCGTCGAAAGTGATGAAGATCGCGGTATCGTCGGCGTACTTCGACTTAGCTACCTGGTCCACGATTTTCTTTACGAAGCCTTCGAACAGATCCAGTTTCGAAGACGCTGGGTGGCCGTCAACGAGTCCGCTGGGCTTCACGATGGAAACCGCCGGGAGGTTCCCCGCGGTGATGTCGGCGTACAGGTTCAGTGAGTCCTGAATGTGCGTTGTACGCTGCTTTTCGTTCGCCATGATGGACTTATCGTATTGAAACGGGTTGCAAATGTTGCAGTAATCGTCCGCCGTGGGTCCGGGTACGCCATAGTTGAGGTCGTATTTGTCGGTGAGATAGTTGTTCCACTGGTCGCCGTAGTATTTCCACGAAATGTTGTGCGCGTTCAAATCATCGCCGATGCTCGGAACCGACGACGGTGGAATCGTAAACGGGGTGTTGCCGGGATTGTTGTCGGTGTAGGCGTTGGAGCCGTCCCCGAAATAGCCCGGATTGTAATTGTTGAGCAAATAATAGTGGCCCTCTTCGCAGCGCGGATTGATATGCTGTGGAAGGCTCTTGAGGTAGCGGAGGACTTCTTTGACTCCCGCCGCTTGTGGATCCGAGCAGTTGCTATAAGAGCCGCCGCCGCCAACCGGTGATGCGGTGTAAGGTGGCGGATAGCCTGTGTTGCCGCTATTGCCGTATCCATCTTCGGTGTACCAGTTATTGGTGCCGGGAGCTGGATCGGGATTCTCGACCTCGTTCACCACGCCTGCGTCAGGCCCTGGCGAATACACCGTTGTGCCCTCGGGTGGCTCAGCCGCCCTGCCATCTGCGTCCGTAAAGTAAATCGCGTCGCCGTGGCCAAACATAATGTGGTTGGCTCCGGTGCCGCCCTGTACGGATTGGTGGAAGTTATCGCTCATCGCATACTTGTCTGCCAGTTCCTTAAAATAGGGCGCATCGCCCTGCTGCACGTTGTAGAAGCCCAGCGCCGTCGAGCCTTCGCCAGTCGTCGAAGCCTTGGGAACGCCAGGGAGATAATTCGTTGTGAAGCAAGGTGGTGCTCCGTTGTCGGAAGCGCAGAGGGGCGCTTGTGCTTCGCCGTTTGTGCCCGCGCCTACCGTCACTTCTACCCACGAGAACAGTTTCCCGTTGCAACCGGAAGGATTTTCAAAGCTCCCGCGTTCTACGCTGCAGTTCAGTTGCTGGTACATTTGGTAAAAGCGATGTACCGGGCTGGCCGCGTAGGCGTCATAGGTGAAGGTGCTGCCGTTGGTCAATTGAAACGGACCCGCAGGAAGCGTGGTGACGTCGGTGATGCGCGTATCGGGCACTTTACCCGGCAATCCCGGGGCGCCAGTGAGAAGGTCAGCGTAGTACGAATCGTCTGGCAACCCGCTTTCCGAGCTCTTCGCCAGCGCCAGTCCAGCAGCGCAGGTGGCTTCGGTAATTGGAGGAGTGCAGGAATTCGGAATGTACGGAGCATACTGGCCACCTACCAGCGGCGCAGGCAGCTGATTACTCGGAAATTCGTGCTTGGGAGGGTTAAGAAGGAACGAATCGACGCCACCAATGTCCGACGCAGCCAACTGGTGCGCTTTCTCAAAGTTGGGTCCCGGGACAGCGTTCTTCTTGCCATCCAACTTGACGATGCCTTCGGAGAGGAGGTTGTTTACCGACTCCCCTTTTTTCGGTGGCACATAGGTGGCGAACACGTGATCGAAGCTGCGGTTTTCACCGATGATCACGATGACGTGCTTGATTGGGCTGGTGGTTTTCGAGCTGTTGTCGGGGGTTTGGGCATTCGCCATTGGCCCGCCGATTGAAAATTGGAGCAGCGCTACGGCGGTCAAGCCGAGGCGTACTCCGTCCATCGTATAAGACGCAATCCTCTTTAAACTCATTCAGATGCCTCCACGGTTTTGAATATTTGCGGAACTGGGCTGCAAGAGTTGTAGTCGCCACTTGTTTCATTTCGACGCTCGAAATGTTAATGGCATAAAAAAATGGCTAGCTCTTGCGCGCCGTGTCCCTCGCGTGGCCTCCGTTTCGGAATCTTGCCATCCGGCTGGTTTGACGGACCTAACCCCAAATCTCCCACGCTGGGCCGAGAGCTTACACCCATCCGCTGGTTTTTGGGTACTGTCCTAGGCTGGTGTCGACTCGCGCCAGGCGCAGTGCAAAGGTCACGATGCCAAGGCATCGACTTCGCTGACTAGTGCTGCATGCTCGTGCGTGACGTGCTTTGGCCCGAGTTGGACGTTTTCGGTACGACCGTCTGGTTGGCCGGTTCCACGCGAATCAGCCCCATCATTCCGCCATCCTCATGCTCCAAAAGATGGCAGTGATACACGAACGTCCCCACGGTGTTCGGATCGCGAAAATCCATGCGCACGCGCACGCTGGGATACTGTAGCTCCCGCCCGTTGTAAAACGGCACGTTCACCGTATCCCTTAGAAAAGGCTCGTCCACCGGCACTCCCGACCAATCCATCAGCAGAAAATGAATTTGATGAATGTGGAACGCGTGCAACTCCGTCGAGCGGTTCTCGATGATCCAATCTTCCACGTCGCCTTGCTTCGCCACAATATTCGGAACGTCCGACGCCGGGTCAAACGCCGTCGGCGTCTGGCCATCCACGGTGATGTAAAACGTCGTGGCGCTGTTTGGATTATTCGGATCTTCCAGTTTTTCCGAAAAATATAATCGCCGCACCCGCGTGGGCGTCACGTTCCCCAGCCAAGGCAACGTCGGCGGTGGCAACGCTTCGGGATTCGCTGCCAGCGTCGACCGCGGTTCCGCCGCCCCGACCGCGGCCACAATCGAGGCCAGCGCGCGATTCGGATCGTTCTCCCCGCCTTGCCCGGTATTCACCGTCCGCGTCACAAACAGCGCCGGCATCCCAAGTGGCGGCCCATTCACAATAAATTCCACGCGCGCGCCCGGCGGCACTCCAATGTGGTCGTGCCACTCGACCGCGTTCGCCGCGTTGCCATTTTCATTCGTCGGCACGCCATCGATCGCCACGATCCCCAGCATCTGCGGCGCCCGCTTGAACACCACCGCCAGATTCAGATATGTGATCGCCGAAGCGTTCAACACCCGCCACAGTTGCCGCTCCCCCGGTTTCATCTTGATCACCGCGGGTGGATAGTCCGGATACGGCACCGGCACAAAATTCACCGAAAGATCTTTCGCCGGCTTGCCAAACCCCGTTCCATTGTTCGCAGAATCTCCATCACGGTCGATCAGGTTGTGCGGCACCACTGGCTCGGACTTTGACGGCGGAGCGTCCGGATTCAGCAAATTTTGATCGCGAATCACCAGCACGCGCTCCGGCAATCCCGCCACTTCGCGATTCGCGCGTTCGATCCCCTCGATAATCATCGCGCCGGACGCCCCGCCAATCACCTGCGGCGTGCTGAACCCGTGAATGTGCGGGTGATACCAATACAATCCCGGCGGCTCGTTCGCCGGTATGCGAAAGCGATATTCAAACGCTGGATCGCCCGGTTGAATCGACGTCTTCAATACATCGTCCTGATGACACACCGGCGGAATCGTCAGCCCGTGAAAATGCAAATTCGTCGACGTAATCGTCATCGTGCTGCTATTGCACGGGTCGGATTTCTTGTCCGCATTTCCATGCACATGCGCTTTTTGTGTTTGTTGAGCTTGCTGCGATTGCTGCGCGCTTGCGATGGCGGCGCCGGCACTTTCCGCGGCGCTCAATTCGTTCTTCAAACGCAAAATCAGCAAATCTCCCGGGCTCACCCGCAGCGTCGGCGACTGCTTTCCATCCGCCAGCACATAGCAGTAGCGCGTGGACCCATCTTTTTCCTTGGAATTGCGCACCGTCAAATCCACTTGCAACACGCCATTCACGCTGCGCAAATCCTCCGGCTCCGCCACCGCGCTGCCCGGCGCCGGCCGCGGACACGCATCCTGCGCCACATCCTGCGCGCGCACTACGGATGATGTGCAAGCCATCGCCCCCGCTACGAACACCATAGCGAGCACTCTCGCAGCTCGACGCAAAAATAGTTTACTGCCTGCCATGTTCGAAGTTTTCCCTGCTGTGCTCCGCGTTTGTGCTGGGGGAGACACAACTCTAGCAGGTTATTTGAGGAAGGTTACAACGCGGTGACAACCGTATGAACGCTCTCGGGAAGAGCCATGCGACGATTCCGTTTGCTCTGCCAAAACGCGGGCAGGGAAGGGCGCGTTGCGCGCCTTTCCTCGCTCCACAATTTTATTAATTTGAAATATCCTGAAAACGCGGCAGGTATAAAGTTACTTCGCGGCTTTAGCTTTGAGTCCGTTATACGCCAGCGACAACCGCGACTTATATCGATTTCCGGTATTCTCGTGCAACACGCCCTTGGTAATCGCGCGGTCAATCGCCGCCATCGTCGGATGCAGCAAATTTCCTACCGCCGTCGGATCCCCCGCGCTAATCGCCGTGCGCATGCGCTTCATAAAACTCCGCACTCGCGTACGATTCGCGCGATTCACATCCGCCCGCTCGTGCGACTGCGCTGCCCGCTTCAATACTGATTTTTTCTTCTTCTTGATCTTTGTTGCCTGACCCTGCGCCATCTATTGCTCCTTAGTGTTATCGCTCAAACCATTAAGTTTAGGTGACGCCCCAAGCGAAGTCAATCGCGCCGCAATTTTGGGTAGTGGTCATAGTTTCCGACTCCGCGACTAATCGGCAGTTGGCTCTACAAACTTCGACGAGGGGTTAGAGAGAGTAGTTTCAAACGGGCGGTTCTCTGCGTTGCGACCGTTCCTTAATCCACTCAACTAGAACGATAGCAGCAAAAATCAGGGGCGACAATAAGGCCCCCGCTCTCCCAAGAGCGCCAAGCTGCGATGAAGGCGGTAAAGGCTGCGAAAATGAAACTCAAGACATGCGAGACAATTGAGTGAGGGTAGAAAAACCAAACGGGAAACCAAACACAGAACACAACAAAATATGAAAAGAAGATGCCTACCAACCACCTTCTTGGCCGCGACTTCACAGGAATCTTGTGGTAGAGCTTACCGCCGCTTAGAATGACAATTGAAGTGACCGTAACGCAAATTCCTAACAGGCTCAAAAACACAATCACCAGCACGGTCAGCGTGGATTGGTCCATTCCCCCCGACTCTAAGTCAGCAGCAGGTCCAAAGTCTACGACCAATGCCTTAAATGGGTGCTAGTAGGAATTTCTCCGGTAACTGGAAACTGACCCAGCACCCAATTTGGAGTGCGGCGGCTTGATGCCGCTTTCGCGCACTAAACACGGCCTCCGCCGCGGCGTCTTGCAGCCACCTTTATGCCAACTCTGGTATCGCCTTTGGTAGCGACGCCCCTCAGTGCGGCACCGGTCCGTTACCCAGCCAACAGCCGACACTGCAGAAGCCAGCGTCATCTGTAGTTCAATCTCTTGGCCATCGAACCGCATCTATACGCCAGTGTAGACTCGTGCCACCGCAACGACGCATTCAAGGAGCCTCACCATGTCACCCAATTCCACCAACGGCATCATCACCACTCCCAGCGCGCACACGGTAGATCAAACCGTCGAAAAACTAAAAGCCATGCTCCAAGCCAAAGGCGTTACGCTTTTCGCCATAATCGACCACAGCGACGAAGCGGAAAAAGTCGGCCTGAAAATGCCTCCCACGAAAGTCTTGATTTTTGGCAATCCCAAGGGTGGAACGCCATTGATGCTGGCGGCACCGAGCATCGCCATCGATCTGCCGCTAAAAATCCTGGTCGCGGAAGGTGCGGACGGGAAAGCTTCGATCTCCTACAACGCCCCAGAATATTTGCAGGCGCGCCATAATCTTCCCGTGGATCTGCTGCAAAATATCTCCGTAGCCGGCGCGCTGGCCGCCAAAGCCGCCGAATAGCAATTTGGGTTCGTGGCACAGCCAATCCTGGCTGTGCGCCTCGTTCGCTGACGAAGTGATCCTCGTCCCGCTTCCGCAGGCTGTTAGTGCGCCTCGGGCAGCGTGTACTCAAAATCGTAAGAATGTTTCCCATCCGCCGCAATAATGATCGTCAGTTTCCCAGCCAAACCCACCAGCTGCCCGGTACCCGAATCCGGGACCACCACAATAGATAACATCTGTCCCGCAGCAGACATCGTCCCATTGTGCTGCAGCACAAAACTCCCGCTTCGCCCGCGCAGCGTCCCGGTAACCCGCTCAATGGCCACGTATCCCGCCCAGCCCTTCACATCCGTCATCGCTGTTAGCATCGTCCCTTTGGACGTGCCTTCCAGATCCCCATGAAATTGTTTGTCAAACGTCATGCGCCCCAGGCTCGCCCCTTCCGCCTTATCCACCGCTCCGTCCGGGCTCAGCTTCACCGTGAAATCTCCCGTTGCATGCATCGTCATGGGCACCGCCTTCTGTTTCGAGGGTTCCGCAGGAGAAGTCTTCTGCGCCTGACCTTGCGCCGACGATGCCGTCGGCGAGCAAGCCCCAAGAAGCACCGCGCCAGCAGCTGCGACCATCACCGCCAAGCGCAGCCCTCTAATCCGGTCGCCCGCGCCGCGCGTACTAACAATATGACTGGTAGGCAGCTTCATGAACGCGAAACTATAACACGCCATCGTCCGCTGTAGCGCGGGCTTGCCCTGAGCTTCGAAGGGGCGCTTGCTTCTGAGCCCCGCGGCTTTTAGGTGTTGCTCGCGAATGCCCACCCCAGACCGGGCACTCCACAAAGGCTGTAGCAAAGGCTGTAACGATTTGCGCTCCTGAATCACTATCTGCTGGACTAAACCAAGCAGCCGCACGCGCGGCAGTACACCAAAGGTGGGCAATGACCAATCTTTACGCGCTAAAGTACGAACTAGACGGTTCCGATGGTGAGCTAATCCTCAACGCGCTAAATCAAGGCGAAGCCATCCGCAAGGCCGAACAATGGTTCGCCCGAAAATTCCCCAACAGCGTCCCCGCGTTTTCCGCCAAGCCGCTGGCCTCCATAGTAATCTGCGGCAACGAAAAAGAAATCGTCTGCCAACCCCCATCCTCAGCATCCGGAATGGCCTCCGGCCGCAACTAACCTCCGGCGCAAAACTAGCTCATCGCGAGGCACCTGTAGCGCGGGGCGCTTGCTTCTGAGCCCTGCGGTCTTTCTCAGCCCGAACCACCAACGCGCAAACATCTTCGGGAGGGCACGGCTTCAGCCGTGCCGCCAGGCCCCAGAGCAAGCAGGGGTTTCAACCCCTGCGGTCCTAGCCCAACCGCCCCAAGCATCCCCAAAAGCCTCCCCGCAAAAAACTGCTTGACAGAGTGTCTCGCGGACACTATACTGGTGTCAGTAAGACACTCTAGGAGGTCCATATGTTCGCCATCCGCTTCATGAAAGCCGCTCCCACCACCTATGTCCTGCACTTCAAAAATGGCCGCCTGCGCCGCGAAGGCCCCGGCCTTTCCTTCTTCTACTACGCCCCCACCTCCACCATCGTTACCGTCCCCCTCGCCAGCACCGACGCCCCCTTCGCCTTCCAGGAAACCACTGCCGATTTTCAATCCATCGCCATCCAGGGCCAGCTAACCTATCGCGTAGCCGATCCCAAACGCCTCGCATCTCTCCTTGACCTCAGCATCACTCCCCAAGGCGCTTACCGCTCCGACGATTTTCGCAGACTCACCGAGCGCCTCGTCCAGACCACCCAAACGCTCATGCGCGCCGAAACGCAAAAGCAAACCCTTCGCGAAGCCTTGACCAGCAGCGGAACCCTCAGCGTCTCACTCCTCACCTCGCTAAAAGCCTCGGCCTCCGTCGCGCAGCTTGGCGTTGAAATCCTGAATCTATCGCTCCTGGCCATCCGCCCCACGCCGGAAATGGCCAAAGCCCTCGAAGCCGAAGCCCGCGAAGCCCTGCAGCGCCGCTCCGACGAGGCCATCTACGCCCGTCGCAACAACGCCGTCGAACAAGAGCGCCTCATCAAGGAAAGCGAACTCAACACCGAAATTGCCGTAGAAGAAAAACAGCGCCAGATTCGCGAAACCCAAATGGCCGCGGAAATCGCCATCGAGCAGCAACGCGCCGCACTCACCGACCAGCGCGTCGCCAACGAACGCAAAGACGCCGATAGCCGCGCCTACGCCCTTGAAGCCACGCTGAAGCCGGTAAGAAACATGGATTGGAAAACGCTGATGATGGTCTTCCAGAATGGCGGCGATCCAAAAATGATGATCGCACTGGCGTTTCAGGAAATGGCCACCAACGCGCAAAAAATCGGCGAGCTAAACATTTCTCCCGACCTGCTGAATTCGCTGATCGCGGCCAAGCCGCCCATCCACATCAACCCTCCCGCGCCGCCGAAAGGGAAGTGAGCCATGCGCGCCATAGCGGAACGGTCAAATAAGCCAGCTAAGCCAGCCGGGTTTGAAAAGATCGTCCTCGTCACGCGAAAAACCCGGCTCGCCGAATTAATCGAGCGGTTCAACACCCTGCCCCAGGCCAAGTTTTACATCGAACACGCTGGCGGCGATTTCGCCGAATATCAAAGTGAAGACGAAGCTTATCTGCGCTCCCTCGACGCCGTGCGTCGCTCGATTGAAATTGGCCTCAAGGTCCAGGTTGTTGATCGCGCGCTAGTTCCCACCTTCACTTTTCTGCCCACCGATCTGGTCATCACTCTCGGCCAGGATGGGCTGGTCGCCAACACCGCCAAATATGTCGGCCACCAGCCCATCATCGCCGTCAATCCCGATCCCGAACGCTTTGACGGCATCCTCTTGCCGTTTCTCCCCAATCAGATCAACCACGCCATTGAACAAGTTTTTGAGCAGCGTTGCAAAATTCGTGCCGTCACTTTAGCCGAAGCAAAACTGAACGACGGTCAACGCCTGCTGGCCTTCAACGATCTGTTCCTTGGCGCGCAATCGCACATTTCCGCGCGTTACCGCATCAGCTGGAACAAACTCACGGAACAACAATCTTCCAGCGGTGTGCTCGTCTCCACCGGTGCTGGAAGCTCCGGATGGATGTCCTCCGTATTCAACATGGCCTCGGGAGTAGCCGCGCTCACCGGTGGCCATGCCGTTAAATCCCTGCGTCTCGATTGGGAAGATCGCCGCCTGCTCTTCGTCGTGCGTGAGCCGTTCATAAGCCGTCATTCGCAGGCCCACGCCATCGCCGGCGTCGTCGAACCTCGCGAAACTTTGCAGCTCGAATCGCTCATGCCCTCCGGCGGAGTGATTTTTAGCGATGGCGTTGAAGTCGACTATCTACAATTCAATTCCGGCGCTATCGTCTCCGTGCAGGCCGCCTCCGAAACCGCGCAGCTTGTCGTGGCGTAGAGGCAGTTGTCATAATGTTCGCGGGTAGAATATTTCGAGGTTCGGAATGTCAGACTTGCGCGTGACCGTCGACATCGTCATTTTTACCGTGCGCGATGGCGCTTTGCAGGTGCTTCTCGTCAAGCGCGGGGTTCCGCCCTTCGCCGGCCAATATGCCATTCCCGGCGGCTTCATCCACGCCGACGAATCCCTCGAAGCCGCCGCCATCCGCGAACTGCACGAAGAAACCGGCGTGCGCAATCTTTTCCTCGAACAGCTCTACTCCTTCGGCGACCCGTGCCGCGATCCCCGCGGCCGCGTCATCACCGTGGCCTACTACGCGCTGATCGCTTCCGATAAACTTTCCGTAGTAGCGGGAGCCGACGCCGCGGAAGCCGGCTGGTTCGCGGTCACAAAAGTTCCGCCGCTCGCCTTCGACCACCAGCAAATTCTCGCTTGCGCTCTCGAGCGCCTGCGCAATAAATTGGAATACACCACTGTGGGCTTCCAACTGCTGCCCGCAAAATTCACTCTCGGAGAATTGCAATCGGTCTACGAAGCTATCCTCAACCGCAAACTAGACAAGCGAAACTTCCGCCGCAAAATCGCCCTGCTCAAAATCCTAAAGCCGCTGCGCCAGTACCAACACACCGGCCGCAAACCCGCCCAACTCCACCGCTTCGCCGCACCCACGAAAAGCTAACACACAAAGGAATTCTCGCCGGGAGGCCCGACCTTGCAGTCTGCGGAAAGAGTCCTCGTTATATCTCGGAGGCGGGAGGGCCCGACTTTAGTCGGGCACGTACAGAACGTGCTTCACCGAGTTGACCTCTCTGACGCGAAAACGTCCGCCACTTCGCATCCGTTATTTCTGTTCTCCCGAACAGCAGTCGTGCTTTCCGTTCGGTTTCGCGTCCGGGTTTGGCGCCGCTTCCGCGCCTGTCGTCGGCCAGTATGGCCGGTCGGCATCCGCCAGCCGCCCATCCTCGTAACGATCGTGGTGCCGCACCCACGCCATGCTGAAGCTCAGCGCATCTTCATCGCGACCCTTCGGCGCCAGATCCAGAAAGTTGTACGCTCCGATCAGAATGTCCCCACCGCGCGCGAACGTCGAATACGTATGAAAAATATCCCCGTTTTCGTCTTTGAAAAACACGCTGGTCCCCGGCGCCTCTTCACTCGGGAATCCGCCGTTCTCGTAGTTGTAATACACATCTCCCCGCGCCAGTTCTTCCTTCGTGAAAGAAACGTGGTAGTCGCGATTAAATTCCGTCCCGTGCGATGACACCCAGTTGAAATGCCAGCCCATGCGTTTTTTGAACTCGGCAATTTTCGCCATTGGCGCTCGCGAAATCGCCGCGAACGTCACGTCGCGGGTATTCAGATGCGGGAGGCTGCCGTCGACATGATCCGCGAAGAACGAACAACTCGGGCAACCTTCCTGCCACTCGGGCCCAAACATGAAGTGATAAATAATCAGCTGGCTGCGCCCGTCGAAGAGCTCGGCAAGCGTAACCTTGCCGTTCGGCCGGTCAAAAACGTATTCCTTTTCGACTTTCTCCCAGGGCAATTCACGCCGCTCGCGGCTAAGTTCGTCGCGTAAGCGAGTAAACTCTTTCTCCTTTTTCAGAAATTTCTTGCGCGCTTCCAGCCACTCTGCCGGCGACACAACTTTTCCGTGAGCCGCGTTCGCTTGAGCAGCTTTATTTTCCTGCATTTGTGCTTTCATGTTTTCCTCCTTCGACTTTCACTTCCAAACTGGTTGCCTGCGCGTTAGGCTGCGCATTACTCTGCGCGTCCGTCGGCGCGCCAAACTTTTTCCACGCGAGCGTCGTCAATCCACCCGAAGACATCACGCCGCTCGCCATCACCACCAAGCCACCGACACACATCGGACACATAGTCGCCTCCTTGCGCCGCGGAGCACGGCACCCTGCATCAATGCGCGCGGCCAGCCTCAGCGCGTTTTTTCACGCCGTCCATCAGGTGGCTCCAGCCTTGTGAGACTCCCGATCGATGATCCTCTGGTATCAGGCCGAACGCTGAGTGTCGAAACTTGATCAACGTTCCGCCGTCCACTTCGCTTAAACGATATTGAATGTTGGAAGCCACACCGTAGGACATAAACAATGGTCCGCAAATTTCCAGCAGCGTCGGCCGTTTGATCGCCTGCACGTTGCCCCAGAAATGCCCGTTGCCTTCGCCCAGATCGCGAAACCATCTTCCGCCGGGCCACGCCTCCAGCTTCATCGGCATGGGTTTTTCTTCCGCTCCGGTGTTATAGGGCCCCAGCTCTTCGAGCAGCGCCGCGAAAGTAACTTCGAGCGATGCGCGAACATGCATTTCCTTCACGATATTCAAGGTCACGTCTTCGATTTTCATCATGGCCGTTGCAGTCATGCGTCCTCCTTAAGGATGTCCGGTTTTGCTAGGTTGTCGGATGTTGCGATCTGAATTGTTAGACGTGCCACTCTTCAGCTCCGCGCGCTGTTTCACGCGCAGCAGTTGATTGCTCCACAGCCGCTCGAACGTGCTGGTCCATTCATGCAGCGGACGAATCGCTTCTGCATTGGTGCGATACAACATGCGCCGCCCATCGCGCCGCACGTGCACCAGACCCACATCACGCAACACGCGCAAGTGCTTCGACACCGAGGGCTGCTCGAGCTCCAGCGAATCCACGATGTCGCCGACGGCCCGTTCCTGCAGCGCCAAATAGTTCAGTATGTCGCGCCGCCGCGGCTCGGCGACAGCGTTGAAAGCATCGGAAGTGGTAGCAGCGCGTGGCATGCAAATAACATATACCCATACAGGAATATGTCAAGCACTTTCTTTTGCCTTCACCCGACCCCCGGCGCGCGTGTCCGCCAACCGAGCAAGAAAGGTGAAAGCGTGACCTCCCGAAACGTAGTCTGTTTTTTGAACTGCCGTCCGAATTGCGCTGTCTGTTCGTGGCCGTCGTGCGTCGTGAATGACGTCGCGCGCGATATTGACTGATGGTGCGTCTGCTGAAGGATCCTTTCTGGCAACGAGCGGCAAAGAAAAACCCCGTCCGGCTGGCGCCGAACGGGGTGGTGTGATATTGGGGGCCGACCGCGCGGGGCGGTTGAGTTAGTTAGTTGTTGTGGTTGAAGGAAAGCGGGAATTCATAAATGGTTTGGCCGACGGGAATGCGCAGAACCAATTGCTGCGCCTTTTTGTCGCGTTCAAACCACACGGCGCCGGAAGCGTTGGCGCCGGGAGCGACGGAACCTTCGCGCAGCGCGGTGTTTTGAATCTGGCGCACGGCGTTGAGATCCACGTCATGTTTTTCGGCCGAGAGCTGTTCGGATTGCGCCTGCACCAAATAGTTTGGCGTTTGCGTGCTGACGAACGGCGTGCTGTACGAGGCGTTCACGACGGCAGCGGCCGACGGCGAGGTGGCGCGATTGGTGGTCCAGAGCACGCCGTGGCTGACCGACTTGGCCATTTCCTTGGGATCCTGATACATGAGCGGGCGAGCCGCGGGAGCGAGTTCCGTCATCATGAATTTGGCGGGGTTGATGAAAACTTCCGCCCGGCCGCTGTTGGCGACGGCCACGTTGGCGCGGAGTTTCCAACCAGTGTCGTGCAGGGTGACCTGCACGGTGACGCCGTTGACGGTGAGGGATTCGACGAGCGAATCATCACTCATGAACTGGTCGCTGCCGGCGGCGCCGGAGGTCCACCGCGCGACGTTGTTCTGCACCGTGGCGGAAGCCAGCGGCTTACCAAAATTGCTTTGCACCGGAGCCGCGGCGGAGAGATACATGCGCGCGACGTAGCCGAAGCGGTTGTCGGCGGTGCGAACGTTGACGGTGTAGCCTTCGATATCGGAGAGGACGGCGACTTCCTCGCCACACGACAGGTTGCCGGTGATTTGCAAGGGCAGAGCCTGTTCCGCGTCCGCGGTCATAGGAACGCTGGTGATATTGTGGCAGCGAACCCATTCCTTGGTGATGGGGCTCGAGAGGGAAGCGAGAGGCGCCTGCTGCGCCTGGGCGGAAGCCGCAAATGCGAGTCCAGCAACGGCCCCGATGAGCTTGAGTTGGGTGTTCATGATGTTGTCGAGCACTCCTTCGCGCGAGCGAATCGTTAGCGAGTTTTAATTTCAGCGTACGAGAGTCATTCTCGCGGTAGGATGTGCGACGGTCTATAGCTCGTCGGTACCAGAGTACAGGTGCTGAGTACGACACTTCGTACAGGCACGAAGTACAAGGATGAAAATTCGTACGCGGAGGCAGCGATGAAACGGAATTTATTTGCGGTGCGCATTTTTGCGATGGCGATTTTGTTGGCCGCGTTTTTCAGTGGTGCGGCAACAATCGCACAGACTGCGGCACAGACAGGGGCGCAGACGGCGGTGCCGGAAGCGACGGAACTGGCGGACGTGAAAGTGCGACTGGCGACCGCTTCGGCGCGATTAGCCGAGGATACGCGGATACTGCAGGACTGGCCGAATCTGGCGCGATATCGCGAAGCGAATGCGAAACTGGCCGCGCCGGCGGCGGGGGAAAAGCGCGTGGTGTTTATGGGCGATTCGATCACGGATATGTGGGCGGAATCGCGGTTTGGCGGATTTTTTCCGGGGAAGCCGTATGTGGACCGCGGGATTAGCGGGCAGACCACGCCGCAGATGCTGATCCGGTTCCGCCCGGATGTGATTGCGCTGGAGCCGAAGGCGGTGGTGATTCTGGCGGGGACGAATGATATCGCGGGGAATACCGGGCCGATGACACTGGAAGAGATTGAGGGAAATTTGCAGTCGATGGTGGAATTGGCGAAGGCGAATGGGATTCGCGTGGTGCTGGCGTCGGTGATGCCAGTGAGCGATTACGGGCACAACGCGGAGGGCGTAGCGCTGAACATGACGAAGGGGCGGCCGCCGGCGAAGATTCTGGAGTTGAATGTGTGGATAAAAAAGTATGCGGAGCAGCATGGCGAAGTGTATCTGGATTATTTTTCTGCGACGGTAGATGACGCGGGATTTTTGAAGAAGGAGTTGAGCCCGGATGGATTGCATCCGAATGCGGCGGGATATGCGCTGATGGGGCCGCTAGCGGAAGCGGCGATTGCGAAGGCGTTGAAGAAGTGAGTGGGGCGCGATCCCGTGACGAGGTTAGTGGCGGGGCGACAACGGTTGCCGGGGTGGGCACGGCATGCAGTGCCCCTACGGTGGGTTGGAAGCCGTAGAGTTTTGGCGTGGACACCAAAGATGAGTGGGGAGTCGGATAGACATCGGGTCGACCTGCGGGCTGGTGGTTATTGGCGTCGCCGTCGTGGCGAGGCGTGTCGACAGTGAGTTCGTCGTCTTCGGGGAAGTGGCGGATGGCGCCGGGGATATCGATGATGATTTTTTGTGGAGCGGAGTCTTGCTGTTGGCTTATGGCGGGGAGGGTGCGGAGCAGGAGGCTGTTGATGTAGGCGAGGACGGCGGCGCGGCGCGGCGCGGGGAGATGCGGCCTTGCTGGAGGGCGAGGGAGAGGTTCCAGAGGTGGGTGTGGATGTCGGCGGCGGTTTTTTGTTTGGGGAGGTCCTGGCTGAAGAGGGCGGAGAGGTCGGCGGAGTCGTCGCGTTGAGCGTCTTTAAGTACTGCCGCGTGACGAGGGCAGAGAGTGGCGTGGTTGGAGGTGCGCGGCGTGCGGCATTGGCGTCCGCTTGAGGTACGGTGCTGACACCGTTCCTGCGTCACGGTAAAGCGATCCTGAGTTACGGTGGAGGGTTGTTGTAACGTGTTGCTATCTTGCGGGTTAAAAGCTTTGTGAAGCATAGCGTCCTTCCCTTAGATTGATTTTTTGAGATTTTGAAAATAGTTGCGGATACCCACCCCGGGTGGTTTTTTGTTAAAGAGTGCGCAGACGATTGATGGGATTGGAGTTACGGGAAATTTGGAATTGAGAAGAGTGTGTAAATGCTTGAAAACACACGGAGGGTTACGGCGCACGTGGACAGCTCGGCGCAACGGGGTGGTTGCCGTGGGGCATTGATTTAATCGGGCTTAAATTGAGCTTTAGTTGGTTTTGCTGGAGGTTAAACGCGGTTGTCTACGAAAAGAGAATAGCAGGGTGACGTGACTGTGTCAATAGCATAGTTTAAAAGAATCCGGACGGTTGCCGATTGGTGGGGCACGGAGGGGATGAAGGAAGAACCAGCAAAGAGGATTCGAAAGAAAGACGCACCCTTAGAAAGCGAGGGTGGGGCAGCCAGAATCGGTGTTGCGGCTTACGTCAGGGCCACCCGAAAGGTCGCATAACGCTCGTCAACGTCGTCCACAAACACGCACCGCCTCCCGAATGACGCGAGAGCTGCAAGCATCACTAGATGGGTTGCGGTCAGTCCGCCAAGCAACTGGGAAAACCGCTCGGAGCGTTACTCCGCGTTCTTCCACTTCAGCTGATAAATCTGGGTAACGCTGGTATCGCTCGTCGTTGCGATATTGCCCTCCGGCGTTATGGATACGAAATCCTGTGCTCCGGCTCGCAGGACTCCGTTCAGTCCCGTAAACTTCGCGAATATTTCCCACTTTCCGTCTGGCACCGTCAGACGGTAGATCCCGTTTTGCTCGCCGGTTGCGGCTTCCGATGGTCCACACATCGAATAAAGGGATTTCGAATCCGGCGCCCACACAAAAAATCCCCAATCGCGTTCAAAAATCTTCAACTGTTTCCATTGCTTGGTCTTCACGGAATAAACCGCCTGGCTCTTCGGCGGATTCTGAATTGCCGCCAGATACTGCCCGTCGGGCGACCACAATGGAGCGTAGTAGCCATCCGATCCCGGCATGGTCGACACCTTCCTGGTCTCCAGATCCAGAATGCGGATGCGAAAGTGGCCCGCGATTGGGTAATCGTTAAAGTAAATGGATTTCCCGTCTGGCGACCAGCTCGGAAGTACTTCCGTGAAACCCTCTGACGTTAGTTTTTCCGGTGCGCCACTATCGACGCTGACGCGATAAAGCTCCTGCCAGTCGCTATACGCGATCCACTTGCTGTCCGGCGACCATGTGGGCATCTGCGAGAAAGAGTTTGTGAGTTGCAACTTCTCGCTACCATCGATCTTACAGCGCCACAGATAGCCCCTCGGATAATCCGAGTAGACCATCCATTTTCGGTCTGGTGAGACCACCAGCTGCGTCGCGGGCAATCCTCCCAGATACGGCAGAAATCGCTTTTCCTTTGCGTCGTAGAAGTGCAGCGATCCCTGAGCCTGACGACCCACGACAAACATTCCGTTACCGTCTCGGCTAGGCGCCATGGCGATCACTTCGGGCTGGCCGGAGGTCAATCGCACTGCGGACGGCTTGTTCCAGAACTCGTACCACTTTGGTTCTAGGTATTCGTAAAGATTGTTGTACCCGCCTTTGTAGGCGTCAAAGACAAAATGTTTTCCGCCCGGCGTCCAGATTCCGTCATACGCGCCGTCGCCATCCGGCCAACTCTGAGGAAGAGGAAGCAGATGTGGATTGCTGCCGTCTACGTTCAGCTCCCAGATTCTCGTAATATCCGTCTCCAGGGTGCTTCTTGACACGGTTACACGAATTTTTTTTGAGTCCGGCGAAAAAGCGGGATTGCCCTGCACCATGTGGTGCGTGTTCCAGATTTCCTTTACGTTTTGTCCATCGCGGTCACACACATAGACCGATTCCTTTTCATTGAAGGCAATCAACTTCCCATCCGGAGAGTAGCCTGCGCCACGCGCCGTGATATTTCCCAACCGCTTCGCCGCACCGCCCAGCACCGGCATGGTCCATATTGTTCCCCGTTGTGTTTCGTCGTTCAGATCCCCCTGCAGCAACAAAAACTCCGAGCCATCCGGCGAAATATCCAGGATGCTCATGGCGCCGATCGCGGCGCGCAGCGGCGCCGTGGATCCTCCCTTTGCGGACATCTCGACGGGATTGCTTTCGCTGACAAAATAAATTCGCGAACCGTCGGTGAAGATGGGGGGATTTTTAGTTTCGCTCGAAAAGGTAAGCTGCTCCATTGGCAGTGGCGCAGAGTCGGCGGACCTGCCGCTGCCGCTCAGCGCAACCCACGCGGCGGCGCAAATCACCGCCACGGCCGCGGCACCAATCCAGATCCAACTCTTCGACTTCTCTTGCCTTGGCGGCTCTGCATGCAACCCGCTCTGCGATCGTTCCGTCTCCTTCTTCATGAGCCGGCGCAAATCCACCATCAGTTCATGCGCCGTCTGATAGCGGTCTTCGCGATCCTTCTCCAGAGTCTTCACAACGATTCGTTGCAGTTCTTCGGGTATCTCGGGATTCAACTCGCGAATGGGTTTCGGCTCTCTGTGCAGAATCTCCCCTATGATCGTTGCGGAAGATTCTCCGGGGAACGCGCGCTTCCCGGTCGCCATCTCATAGAGAACAATCCCAAAAGAAAAAATGTCGCTCCGCGCGTCGATTTCCTTGTCCTGTGCCTGTTCCGGAGACATGTACGCCACGGTTCCGACAATGGCGCCGCGCTCGGTGATCGAGGCTGAAATCGTTGGTGACTCGTCGATCGGCACACTATCCGGGATCACGCGTTTCGCCAGGCCGAAGTCGGCTAGCTTCACCTCACCGCGGTTGGTCACGAAAATGTTGGATGGCTTGATATCCCGGTGGACGATTCCGTTCTTGTGCGCAATCTCCAGCCCTGTGGCGATCTGCGTCGCATAGTCCAGCAAGGTCTCCAGCGGTAGCGGACGCAATCCCATCTTGTGCTTCAGCGTCTGCCCTTCGAGCAGCTCCATGGCGATGAACGTCTGGCCATCCTGCTCGCCGATGTCATAGATCGTACAGATGTTGTGGTGATTTAGCGCTGAAGCCGCCTGCGCCTCGCGTTGAAAACGCGCCTGCGCATGGCCATCCCGCTGTACTTCCGGTGGGAGAAACTTGAGGGCCACGAAACGTCCCAGCCGGGTGTCCTCGGCCTTGTACACCACCCCATTTCCTCCAGCGCCAAGCTTCTCAACAACGCGGTATCGCGATGTAGTGGTCTGGTTGCTGGGTGGTGTCCGTGGGTCCTCCATTGTTGGCGTATCTTAGGGATATCTCTCCATGCAAGTCAATCGGGCGGTCCTCCCACCTGTCTGCTCGTCATAATTCGCACCAGCTCCGTCCTTTTCTCAAAACGCCGTCGTCCCGAGCTACCGAGGGCGAGGAGTAAGAGGATTCTTGAAGTCTGGCGCATTGGTTGGGACTGCGGATCGCTAGCGAGTCTACTACGTGTTGTGCGCGGGTGCAGCTATCCCCACGCGGGGCTTTGGCCGTAGGCTTCGCACTTGGTACCGGATTAGGAGTTGGAGCTGCCATGCGGACTCGCGGGCGCGCGGATAAAAAGCGGGAGGCATACCAGTAGCACTGTAGGCATTGGGTGACGTCGTAAAAGCGGCGTTAAGCTGCCCGCACTCCAAGTCTAGGACCCGGTGCTAGCGCTAGGCCGCGGCGGTTTGAGAGTGGGTAATTTGGCGCTTGGCGAATCCCAACAATCCCAACATTCCAGAAGCGAGCAGAAACAGACTGGAAGGCTCGGGAGCGGTTGTGGGAGACAGCGTTTGCGATTCGATAGAGAAACCTGATACCCCTCCGGTGGGATCACCCTGAAGGCAGTCGACCGGGGCGCCGCCGTACGCGCAACTGGTTACGGAAAGCTGTATCGTGTCTATATCTCCGACCGCTATACCGGTATTTGGAAAATTGTTGATCCATACGGATTCGAAAGGATTGGTTAACGCCGCGAGGTTCGCGCTCGTGACTGTAAAAGTCCCGAAGAGCGTGGCAGCGCTATCCCCAGGATCTTGGACCGCAATCCAGACGACGGACCCAAAGACATCATCGCCTGCACTATCCGATACCTGCAAAGTCGAAGTCGTGCCGTTCATAGAAACTGGATTAAGACCAAAGATGTCTGTACCACTTGCGAATGTAGGGAACTGGGAATAAACGGTTGGGAGGGGAACTTGCCCCATCCCGTTAGGAGGAGAAGTTACGGTAAGGGTCGGCAGAGTAGTTAGCAGGTTCCAAATTAGGTTGTCTCCGCTTGTGCCGTCAGGCACCAGCGTATAGCCCCCGTCTAGAATACATGAGCCAACCTCGCACGCTCCAACGGCGATGGTGGTGCTGGGAAGGCCAGGCGCGTTCGTGTTACCAGAGAAGGTAACGCTACCGTAGGTTGCTGGCCCGAGCGTATCGGCGTACGCAATCGGAGCAATCGCCAAAAGGCTAACAGCCGCTGCAGCGAACAGGATTTTGGAGCGCATAGTGTTCCTCTCGTAGTGCGCGCGAGTGTGCAGGGAACGTCCAAGAACGTCAATGTACGGAGTAAGATTTAGTTCTTTACTAAATCTTGCCTATAAAGCGCTTGATAATTCTTGGGTTATCTGGAAGCGACTATCTTGTGAAGAACGTACTGATACCATGCTAAAATCACCGCAAAAGTCTCCCGGCGTCCTAGAAGGAAACCTCAATGGAGCAGGCTCCCCGGTCGCCCATGCTCAGGTTCGGTCCTTATCTTGTGGACTTGGCAGCGGGGGAAGTGCGCAAGAACGGCTCGCGCATCCGGCTGCAGGAAAAACCCTTGCGGGTGCTGGCGCTGCTGGCCGAACGGCAAGGCCAGTTGGTCACCCGCGAGGAACTGCATAAACGGCTGTGGCCGGAAGACACCTTCGTCGATTTCGAGACCGGCCTAAACACCGCCGTTAGCAAGCTGCGGGACGCCCTTTCCGACAGCGCCGAGACTCCCCGCTATATCGAGACGATTCCCCGCCGCGGCTACCGTTTTGTCTGCGCCGTGGAACTGATCAACGGCCACCAGCCAGCCCCAGCGAATTTGGACATTGGTCAAAAGGCGGAGGCCGAATCGGTACTTCAATCGGCCACTCAATTGGTACCTCAGCCAGCGCCGCAGCCCGAGGCACCGTCGAGCGCGGTAGCTTATTCAGGGACGGAGAGGCGAAAAGCATCGGCAGCCCCTGAGAGGATCCGGAAAACGCTCTGGATTTCGCTCGCGGCCGCCGTCTTGCTTGCCGCCGGCGGCGCGTATTGGGTGATGCACGGCCGCGCGGCGCTTTCCTTTCGCTCCAGCGATACGGTGCTCCTCGCGGACTTTGAGAATCAAACTGGCGAAACACGGTTCGATAGTGCGCTGGATACGGCTTTCGGCGTAAGCATCGCCCAGTCGCGATATGCGAACGTATACCCACGAATGCAGCTCGATGCCGTGCTCAAGAGAATGGGCCGGAGACCGGGCGAGCGGATTACTCCATCCTTGGGCCGCGAAATTTGCCAGCGCGAAGGTGTGCGCGGGTTGATTGTGAGTAGCATCACGCGCACCGGGCAGGAATACTCGCTTACGATGCAATTAATCGACCCGCAGACAGGGCAGGCCGTGCGTTCCTACACCGAACGCGCACACGGAGAAGACCGCATCCTCGATGCTTTGGACATCCTGGCAAAGGAAACCCGCGAAGCTCTGGGAGAATCTCTTTATCAGATACATCAGGCTGGCAAGCCGCTGCCCGAGGTGACGACGCGATCTCTGATCGCCCTGCAACAATATGCTGAAGGCTCGGCGCTCTGGCGTCATGGCAAACATCGAGAGGCAGTCACCTTGTTCAAAGCCGCAGTGGCTGCCGACCCCGACTTTGCCATAGCGCATGCGGCCCTTGGCAACGCGTACTTCAGCTATGTGTTCTACCAGCCGGAAGATGGGCAAAGGGAATACGAGAAGGCAATTTCGCTGTCGTCGCGTACTACCGACCGGGAACGAATGATCATCGAGACACACTATGCGTCAAACCGAGCGCATGTAAGCGAGGCGGAGGCACTCTACAGTAACTATTTGAGTAGCTACCCAGACGATGCTGTAATGCGCTACGGTTACGCGCAATTGCTCCGCAATAGCGGCCGCGAGCAAGATTCTGTGCTGCAGTACAACCAAGTCCTTCGCGTCTTGCCCGACTACGCAGCGGCGTATATCGGAATCGCGACCGCCGACAAGGTGCTCAGTAAATATTCTGAGGCGCTGGAAGCGTATTCGAAAGCTTTCGAAATTGAGCCGCAATTCCTGACCGCTGGGAATATCAACCGCGAATATGGCTTCACGCTGGTTGCCAACGGCGAGAGCGACAAGGCGCAGCAGGTTTTTTCGGCGCTGCTTGATAAACCGGAAACGCGTGAAAACGGGCTATGGTCACTGGCGTTACTGGACCTGTATCACGGGCAGTACGCCAGCGCGCAAAGCCGCTTCGAGCAATCGCTCGAGATGACGAAGGCAAAAGGCTCGCCGCTCAGCATGGCGCGACTGCAGCTCTTGCTCGCGATTGTAGCGGAGGGTCAAGGCGACGCCAGGGGACAACGGCAAGACCTCGACGCGGCCCTGGACGGCTTAAAGATTATTCAGGAGAAAGTGGTTTTCGGCGCGATGCTGGGAGATGCCTATGCACGGGCGGGTATTCTGGATCAAGCAGAGAAGATTGCCGGTGTGATTACACCTATGGCGGATCCGCGCAGCGTCGAACAAATGGGCTACGTGCATCTTCTCGAAGGGGAAGTTGCTTTGGCTCTTAAGCAGCGCGACAAAGCGATCGAATTACTGATGCAATCTGACAAAGAGAATCGCACCGGATTGTCTATCGAAGCGCTCGCCCACGCTTATCAACAATCCGGGGAAATCGACGAGGCCATTGCCACCTACGAAAAGATGCTCGGCTTGCCCGACCTCCCCCTTGGATGGGAGCCACAGCAACGCTGGCTGGAGTCCCGTTACACGCTGGCTGTCGACTACGCTTCCCGCGGCGACAAACAGAAGGCGCGAGAGACGCTTGCGACGTTTCTAAGTCTCTGGAAAGACGCCGACCCTGGTCTTCCAATTCTTATCGCTGCGAAGTCTGAATACGCAAAGCTGCAATAGCTCGGAGGCAGGCTAGACGAAGGCTCGGCGAACACCCATGCGTCGAAGCGGTGGGACAGACGGGATGTCTCGTTTCTCTTAAATTTTCACGGCTTAACCGAAACATCGGTTAACGTTTAGCGATCCGGGTGAAGTTGTCGTTTGGTCGGTTGATCGGGTGCGGAGGGATTAGATAAGGAGCGTCTGAGAGAATTCAAAAGAAAGCCCCCCCCTCACAAACCCAGGATGGGCACCCGCCACGGACTGCTCCCGGTAGTCTCACATCGTTGGAAAAGAAGCCTCTTTAGGTTGTCTTCGATCTGCTTCAGATCGAAATCGGGCAGTCGACCGATTCGGACTCTACGTCGGCCCTGAAACGCCAGGACGCAAACGAGGAGCACGGCTAGTCGAGATTTTGAATCATCCAGATATCCCCACCCTGCGGTCGGAAGCGGTCAAACAGCAACCACTTGCCGTCCGGAGACCACACTGG
The DNA here is from genome assembly GCA_963838265.1 of uncultured Acidobacteriota bacterium. Taxonomy (GTDB): domain Bacteria; phylum Acidobacteriota; class Terriglobia; order Acidiferrales; family UBA7541; genus Acidiferrum. The sequence continues at coordinate 204,608 of CAWIQN010000004.1, read as the reverse complement.
ATAGTCAATGCGGGTTTCGCCGTCTGGGAATTCGTAAACCTTCACCGCTTTGCCCGTCACCACAGGCGACACCCAGATCGTCTTGTGCCCTACCACATCCATCAGCAGCGAATAGTCAGGCGAAAAGGACATGTGGGACCCGCCGGCGATCTCACTGTTCAGCGGAACCGGATCGGCTCCATCCAGAGGTGCTTGATAAGTGTGAGGCTTCCCACCACAAGGGCAGCGGAAGATTACGTTCTTACCATCGTGCGACCAGCGCAGAAAATGTCCTGTAACCCCCAGTTTCGTGAGTTGGCGCTGTTCGCTTCCGTCTGACTTCATCACCCAGACTTCCATGCGCCCGCTGCGGTCCGATTGATATGCGATGTGGTCGCCGTCAGGAGAAAAGAAAGGATTGATATCGAGGCTGCGATTTGAGGTTAGTTGCATCAATGCGCCTGTGGCAATGTCTAACAACCAGATATCAGCGTCACCTGTGCGGGAAGAGAAGAACACCAATCGCTTTCCGTCGAGTGACCACTGGGGTTGAAAGTCACCCCCCGGGCCCTTCGTGATTTGCCGATACGAGTGGTCTTGCAAAGAGTAAAGATAAAGGTTCATGTCTCCATTGCGATCGGAATTAAATGCGATCTGTGTCCCATCTGGCGACCACGCGCCACGGCTGTCCTCTCGGGTGCTGGCGACGACTTCTTCCGGGTTGCCTGTAGCCAAGCCGGTTTGCGGAGACACCGGTAGTCGCCAAAGGTCCGCGTTTTGCCGCAAAATCGCGAAGGCCAACTGCTCCCCGGAGGGAGACATCGCAAGCTGCACGTCCTGGCCCGAGCCCATGGTCACCTGGTGTGGCCCTCCGACCGGCTCGCCGCTCGGAGAGACTTCCATGCGCCAAATGTTCAGGCCGCCACCTCGGGGCGAAGAGAAGTAGATCTGTTTGCCGGAATGAGACCACACCGGATTGAGATCCTGGAACCGGCCATCGGTGAAAGACGTAATCTTACGGGTGGCAAGGTTGACGACTTTTATGCTGAATTTCGTGTGTTCGATATTCTGGAAGACGATATTTGTCCCGTCCGGAGACCATCTTGGTTCCACATGATCCACAGCTTCGGAACTCTCTGCAGTGATTTGCTGCGGATTGTGTCCCTGCGCATCGACCATCCAAATACGTCGAGGGCCGGCCCACGAAGCATCCACGGCAATCGATTTTCCATCCGCGGAGTAAGACGGATTGAACGCTTTGTCGAGAAACTTCTCTTCCTTACCCGAGGCGAGATCTTTTTTCCAGACGTCCCCGCCGTCATATTGACCGAACACATCGCCCGGCTGCAATTTTCCGCCCGTTTGAGTGGAGCGAACGAATAACAGGCTTTGGGCATCGGGAGTCCAGGCGGGCTGGATATCGTCCTGCTCGCCGGCAGTCAATTGTTGCGGGTCCCCCTGCAACGGTTTGACAAAAATCTTTTTGAAACCATTGACCTCGCGGCTGTATGCGATGCGCTTTCCGTCGGGTGACCAAGCGGGAAACTCGTGGAGGCCCTCGGTGGTGGTGAGCTGCACAAGTTTTGGCGTGAACGGCAAATTGGTAGTCTTTCCGGAGAACGACTTGCCGAAAAAATACCCTGCGGCCAGTACGACGAGAACCGCCGCGACAGCCCAGACCTTTCTTTGGCGGCGAGCCCGTGGTTGCACTTCAACTGACACTCTGGTGGTCGTGCCACCTCCGAGTTCCCTCTTTAAGCGCTTGAGGTCCGCGTTGATCTCCGCGGCACTTTGGCAGCGCAGTTCGCGGCTCTTTTCCAAGGCTTTGCCGATGATCTCTTCCAACTTGGGTGGGAGCCCACGCGTCAACTGTGCGGCAGGCACTGGGGCTTGATTCAGGATAGCGTTGAACGTGGCGGCAGTGGTTGCGCCTTGAAAGGGCAGGGCTCCCGTAGCCATTTCGTAGAGCACAACGCCAAAAGAGAACAGATCGGAGCGGCCGTCGAGTTCTTCTCCAAGCGCCTGTTCGGGGGACATATAGGCTACCGTGCCCAGAGTCGTGCCCGGAACGGTGTGCTGGGCCGCGTCTTCATCCGTCATGGTGGCGGCTCTATCGATGTTCGCGGCGGCTTCCGGGGAAGTCAGCTTGGCGATCCCGAAATCAAGAATTTTCGCGTGACCGCGCTCGGTAATAAAAATATTTGAAGACTTGATGTCCCGGTGAATGATGCCCTTGGCGTGAGCGGCATCGAGGGCATCGGTGATTTCGATCGCCAGCGTTAGCAGAACATCCGTCTCCAGGGGCTTTCCGTTGATACGATGTTTCAGCGTCATACCATCGAGATGTTCCATGGCGATGAATGCTTGGCCGTCCTGCTCGTCGATGTCGTAAATCGTGCAAATGTTAGGGTGATTCAGCGCCGATGCGGCTTGCCCTTCGCGCTGGAAACGGACCAGTGCCTGGGGATCGCGGGCAACGTTCTGCGGCAAAAACTTGAGCGCAACAAAGCGGTGAAGGCGAGTGTCCTCAGCCTTGTAGACCACACCCATACCGCCGCTGCCGATTGTTTCGCGAACGCGGTAGTGGGAAAATGTCTGGCCGATGAGCGAGTCGCTGCCCGGCATGTGTGGATCATCTTAGGATTGGGTCACGAGGCAAGTCAACGCAGAGTGCTAAGCCCTAATGACGCGCTTACCGGTCGAGTGGGTTCCGGTAGCCTCAACGCGCTGGATGGTACGGCTCTCCATCTCGGCGGTCAAGGTTCTTGAATACTGCGTTAGCCTTTCTGTCTTTATTACCCTTCTTCAACGGCTTGGCGCCATCCGCGCAATCTGGCAAAACATTCTCCCACTCCCACCGGAAACGGGACTCCGGAGAAACGCCAAGAATTTATTTTCAAACTCCAGCAAGAACTGCGCAAACATTACGACGCAAACATCGATGCGAGACGTTCGTGAATGAGTCCGAGTGCGACGCTGCGAGCGGGATGGCGAATTACCTACTGCTGGTAGTGAACTCGAACTCGACTATTTGGGTGGTCTCTTCCGCAGCGGGTTGAAACTTCCATTTGCGTACCGCGTCGTCGCAGGCTTGGACAAGAATCGGATGACCACCAATTGGAGTTGTGGCAGTAACACGGCCGTCCTGTGAAATCACCACCTGCAGCTTGACCTTGCCGCTGATGTTCATGTGTCTGGCGAGTTCTGGATACGTTGGTGCAACTTTGCTCTTAACCTTGCGCCCGGCGTCGCTGGCGTTATCGGTCTGCGCGAAAGCTGCGGCTCCCGCGAGGGAAATTGTAAGCATGAGAATCATCGCTAGCGTAGATGATTTGGCGCCGCTCATTCGTTGCCGACCTCTCTGAAAATAGATGCAAGCAACTGAGATTACCAAACGGAGGAGGTCACTCGATTTCCTAAACTTTGCGCTCGTGTCGTATGCACGACTTGGCCGCAAGGACAGTTAGCGATTGTCTGCAATCAGGAGTGACTTTGCCGGTCCCGAAAGACGAGGATGGGTTTCAAAGTCTTTCTCGCGCGTTAGGCCACGGCCACCTGCCGCGCGTTGTTGATAAAATTTGTTGCGCTGTAACTTTGCAATCATGTCGGGAGATAATTTGCGGTCCTTTTCTCTGGAAATGTCGGTGCGAAATCGGAAGCCGAAAATACAGGGAATGTTTCGTCCCCCTGCGTCCATGCCCGTTGTCAAACTGTTCTTGGAACAGGTCATTTATTTTGTATAATCCAAGCCGCAACTAGGATTGGTGAGAGTGCGGGTGGTACGGGCCACGTTGTTAAATTATGTCCAGGTAATTCAGGAGGATCATCATGGCCGGCGAACACCCCAAGGTTCCAGGCACCCCAGCAAACTTCGAAAAAGACCACCAAGATAAGATGAAACTCAATGCGGCGTTCGAGCAATTCAAGGAATTGGTCGAAAAGGAGGCGAAGACCTCTCCAGACGTTCGAAAACTGATCGTCCCCATGTTAAGACTGGAAAAGGCGATCATCATCGGGGCCCATGGCAGGCATTTCATTCCAGTGAAACACGCCAAGAAACAGCGGTCATAGCAGGCGAGCGATTTCCAGGGTTGTCGAGCGTAGAATCGCTTTTCAAAAATATGCGTGCATTGCGGGGGACAGGCAGGGGCGCCCAGAAGCTACTTAAGCGATCCGCTTGCCTAGTGTTCTTCTTTGAGGATGAAGGGCTGCGCTGCACGAACTATCTAACTGGGATAACCGTCGCAAGCACGCCGGTGCTGGTGGCAGTTCTGAACTTTTTCGATCGCTGGCGGAAATCCAAAGAAATCAAGCTGCTGCTCGGCAGTTATAGCGCCAACTCCGTGCGGAGTACCGTCCGGCAGCTTATGGACCACACGTTGTTGATTGAAAAAGGCTCGGCGCAAGCGAAGCGCGAAGAGGGAATGGCGGCGTGGAATGCGTGGGAAGTTGAGGCGCGTTTTTTCCACTTTGCGACCAAGCATGCCTTTCGCCTGGGTGCGCCCCTGCCGGATGAAATAGAGTTTGCTCGAACGCTGTTGCGCAAAGGCCCGCAGCCGGAGCTGGTCAAAGGCTACCGCTCTTCTAAACATATTCCGCTACCAAGCCCCGCCCCCTTGAACTCCGAATTCCCACGCGTACTGCTTGGGCGGCGCACCCTTCGGCAGTTCGGGCGCGGGCGGCTTTCCCTCGAACAGCTTTCCGTGTTGCTATGGCTGACATGGGGCGTCACTGGGCGGCTGCGGTGGCCGGGCTTAGGAAAGCTATTACTGAAGACAAGTCCTTCCGGCGGGGCTCGCCACCCGATAGAGGTTTACTGCTGGGCGTTACGGGTGGCGGACTTGCCAAACGGCGTCTATCACTACCAGGGTGATGGGCATTATTTGGAACGGCTGCGAAACGGTGCACAAGCCACTCGGGTTGTAGAACTGTGCGCGCGTCAGGAATGGGTGCACGACTGCGCCGCGCTGTTCGTGATGACGGGGGTGTTCACCCGGGTGATGTGGCGTTACGGCTTCTCTCGCGCGTATCGCACGGTTTTGTTGGAAGCGGGACATTTTTGCCAGACGTTCTGCCTGACGGGCGCGTGGTTAGGGCTGGCACCGTTCTGCACCGCAGCGCTGGTCGATCCGGAAATCGAGGCGGACCTGCAACTGGACGGCGCCAACGAGTCGGTACTCTATGCTGCCGGCGTAGGAGTGAAACACCCGACGGCATCTGCGGACTAAGAAGTGGCGGCGGGAAGTAACGGCTCTTGCGTCTCGTGCCGCATGGCTTCCAGCCAGGTTTGTCGAGCAGATTCCAAGTAAGCCTGAAAATCGGGATCTTTGCGCAGATTCTTGTACAGTGGATTGCGAGCGAGAAACGGATAGCTGTGGATACCGAGCTCATCCGCCCTTCGCAGCCAGCGGAGCGCTTCGGCATTCTGATGGGCGGCGGCCAGAACTTCTGCGACGTTGATGCAATATCCGGCGTCAGACCAGTACACATGTTGATACTTGCCGAGCCACGCAGAAATAGAAACGGGCCTCCCTCCCAAGACGTTGAGCAGTGTTTCAAGGCCTTGCACAGTCGGGTCATGAGGAGACCGGGGCGAGAGAGCGCGAGCGATATCGTCAGCCTCGACAAGTTTGCCGCGTGCCGCCAAAATGCGCGCAAGGGTTACTTCGCCGAGAAGATCATTGGGATAAAGCTTCAGATCGTCGCGAGCCTGTTGCTCAGCGCGATCTAAATCGACTTGATAGCGATACGCGATAGCTAACTCTCGACGGACTAAGTTGGGATCCAGTTCGTTGGCACGAAGAAACGCACGTACGCTTAGGTCAGGTAGCCCCCGGTCAATATAATAAAAGCCCGCCGCATAGTAGGACAGAGCGGAGCCTGGTGAGCGGGCGAAAGCTTCACGCAGGCGGGCTTCCGCTTGATTGGATTGACCTTCTTGAAGTTCAATGAGGGCAAGGGCCGCGTAAGCCTCGCCGAGACCAGGATCCAATTCGATAGCGCGGTTGGCTTCCTGGCGAGCCAGACCAAGACTTGTTGAAGCATCGGAGTAGCCCCAGAAAACGGCAATCCAGTGCAGCTTGGCTAAACTCACCAGAGCCAGCGTGAAGCGCGGGTCAAACTCAAGCGCTTCATTCAGCCGCTGTTCCGCGCGCGCGAGCTGCTCCGCGCTCGGGTTTTTCCAGAACAATTCCATCTCATAGTTGCTGTGAAGATAAGCTTGGAAGGCATCCGCCCGTTGCGTGGGAGGAGAGATAAAACGAGCCCGCTGCTCCGCGTCGGTAGAGGCCTTAAGCGAATTCACGATCTCACCGGCCATCAAGTGTTCGACTTCAATCGCCTCGGTAAAACGCCTGGTATAGGCATTTCCGGCAATCTGAGCATTCTTTCGGACGTCAAGAAGTTCAAAACTGAAGCTCAGGGTTCCACCATCGATCTGGTAGCTGCCGCTCAAGATCGCGTCGACGTTCATTCCGCGACCCAATGCGAGCGGGTCGAGCTTTGGATCAGCGAGATTCACCGTCACCGGCGGAGGGTGCACCTCGAGTAGTCGCGCGTTCGTCAATTTCGCACTGAGCACGTCGGCGAGGCCCGCGCCAAAATAATCGTATTCCCCTGGACCGCCGATTCTGCGAAAAGGCAGGATGGCGATGGAGTGGATGCGGCTGACATTTGCTACTCCTGAGGCCGCGCCGGCTGGTTGGCGTTGCCGGTGAATCCAAGTGGTTGCTATGGCGGCCGCAGAAGCCAAAACGATCAGCACAGCGAATCCCCAGCGAAGCAGCTGTACGCCAGCGGGCCTATTCTTTGGCGAGATGGGCGTGGGTTCGACAGTCCTGCCCCTGGCTGCCGTGCGGGCTGATTCCGTGTCGCGTTTCAGACGCTGCAAGTCGGTGCGAATGTCCGCGGCATTCTGGTAGCGCAGATCGCGGTCTTTCTCGAGAGCCTTGTGTATGGCCTCATCTAGCTTCAGAGGAATATCGGGATTCAATTGAACGGGAGACACCGGGACGCGGTTGAGGATGCCATCGACGATCACCCCCGAACTTCCGCCCCGGAAAGGCAGGGTACCAGCCACCATTTCATAGAGTACAACGCCGAAGGAGAAGAGGTCGGTACGGGGATCGAGGTGTTGAGCTCGAACCTGCTCGGGAGACATGTAGGCGACCGTGCCCAAAGCCGTTCCCGGGAAGGTGAGGTGTTCGGGGTTGTCTGCCAAGGTCGTCTCGGCATTGGCATTGTCGGCGGGAGAATACGAATTGGAGACTTTGGCGAGGCCGAAATCCAGAATCTTGATATGGCCGCGCTTGGTCAGGAAAATGTTCGCCGGTTTGATGTCGCGGTGGATAATGCCTTGGCTGTGTGCTGCAGCAAGGGCATCGGAAATCTCAATCCCTAAGTCCACCACCTCGTTCGTCGGCAGCGCCTTGCCGGAAATGCGGTGCTTCAACGTCTGGCCATCGAGAAACTCCATAGCAATGAATTGCTGGCCATCTTGCTCGCCAATGTCGTAAACGGTGCAGATGTTGGGATGGTTCAAGGCCGAGGCGGCGCGCGCCTCGCGTTTGAATCGTTCCAGCGCATGGGAGTCGTGCGCGAGATCTTCGGGCAGGAATTTGAGCGCGACGAAGCGGCCTAGTCTGGTGTCCTCGGCCTTGTAGACCACACCCATACCGCCACGCCCGAGTTGCTCCAGGATGCGGTAGTGGGAGACGGTCTGCCCGATGAATGAGCGGGAGTCCGCCATTTCTCGACATCTTAGGTTGCAGGTTGAGGTAAAGTCAAACGAACGCGCGACGTGGATAGCTGACTGTAACTGGACCTGCGATCGATACGGATCCAACCTCGACGAACCCATCAAACTGATGAAGACGTGTTGGCGTCGAGGAATGCATTACCGCGCCTGGCGGTTACTGCTTCAGCCACACGTAGGTAATGTATGCCAAGCTCAGCGCGGAGACGATTATGAGCGGTATAAGGTAGGCACCGAAAAAGGCATGCAGATACGCGCCGAGGGCGATTCCTAAAGCCAGCATGCCTGTTTTGAAAATGCCGGTCTGCCACCATTTCAAGGTGAGCGACTTGAAGAGATTCATATGCACCGCAATCTGGCTTAGCTCTTTGCCGGACGGAATGCTTCACATGTGCATTCGGGATACCTGCACACGGTATCAGGTTTAGCGTGAACAGTCTTTGTGGAGTGCATGGTTTTGGTGCAAGCGTTTGCACGGCTGCTTATGGGACGCCGAAATACCCTTCCGGCTTCCAGCGATCGGCGCTGTCCGCTACGCTCGGATTTCCTTCGCGTTAAGGATTCAGAGTGACCTTGATCGCTACTTCGGTTGCTGAGGTCGAAAGGATGCCGAGAGAGGCGTCGCGGAGGACCAGGACGTAGTTGCCTTGTGGAATGGCGTGAGTGTGGTGAAACGTCGTGGTCTTTTGCGCGCTAAAGTTTGGGTCGCCGGGCAAGTCTTTAAAACCGCTGGAGCGCAGCTTGTCCATTTGATCGAGAGGAATGAGCACGACATCGAGAGGATTCCCGCGCAGAACGTGGACGTCGATATCGAGGTTGCCGCTGTATAACGTATCGATCGGGATGGAGCGCCACGATTTGGAGCGAAGAGTTTGCGTTTCATCCTTGAGCACGACAGAAGTGTGCACGGCCGACGCCATGACGACGTTCGTCTGGGGCGTGCCAGAATTCGAATGGATGACGAGATAAACAGCAAGCAGAAAGATGAACAAGCTGGCGACATAAAACGCAGAGCGAAGGCGCGTGTGAATTTTGGTGTCACATGACCGGCAACAGTAATGGCAGATCTTGGCGTCGTCCGGAATGACTTTAGAACAGTAAGGACAATTCATCAGACATCTCCTACGCCAACAGAGTAGGTAGGACGTCACGCGGAGAGCAATGGAACCAACGTAAGAGCTGGCGTAAGGATGACTGTCCTTTAGGGCAGGAAGTTAAGGCGAGGAGTATGGCCTGGTCTAGTGATGTCTAGTGAGATCGAGTGGATACGAATTCAGGGCAGATCCGAGCTCTGCCAAAGAAATGGCGACAGGCTCTGGGTGTCAGCCGCAATTGGACGGTGCGAAGGATTCAAGAGTTGGAGTGGGGTTCGACAGCAGCGCCAGTTCCGACTTCGGAGCAACGAATTCCGAAAAACCGCAGGCCAGGCAGACGAGCACCGTGGGAAATATCCAGACCGGGGGCTTATCCACATTTTTTAGACCGCCGAAATGCAGCATCATTTCGGCGGGGAATTCCGCCTGATTTCCCGATGCACATAAGCGACAAGACATACGCGGGCTCCTGACAAATAGGCAGAGATTCTATACCAGTAATGAATGCGCAAGGCAAATTACAAAGATGAAATATTCAGCAGGCCGCGATGAGGAAAAATGAACCAAGGCGAAGGGCACACCGTCGCCCAGCAGGTAGTGCCCCTTGCCCCACCATGTCAGGTGATGTTTTTGCATATCACTCAGTAATCGTCCATCAGGGTTTCCCTATTATTTTTATAGGGGAACCCGCCGGAGAAATGGTGAGGAGTGGCGACAAGAATTCACGGGTCTTGACTGGGGATTCACGGGTGATTCACCCGGGACTCACGAGGTCTTCGCGGGCCGGTAATCCTTGCAATGGCAATTCGGGAAGTGGCAGGGGGTATGCGTTTTGTTGTCGATGTTTTTGACGTAGTGAATGGTTTTGGCGTGCTGACACTGGCAGGCCTGTTTTTTGAAGACGTTACGGCGCATGCCTGAGGCTATCACGAAGCGGGAGAAAGCGGGTCGTCGCACGGCATTGCGTGTGGCAGTTTTCCGTCCCCTGACGCGGGTGATTTGGCGCGGTCGGTGATCTGGCGGGTCCGGTTTGCCACAGTGTGTTTGGTGCGACACGCGTAGTTAATCTTCCTTGTTGAAATAATTTTGACAATTTGCACGACGCGGATTTGGCCACTGGTGTGCGTTGCGCTAGACGCGACGTTCATCGCTAGCGGCGGAAGTGGGCTTGCTCTGCCGCAGCGTTCATTTAGAGAGAAGAGGTGCGGAGATGGTGGCTTTGAAATTTGTGTTGCTGCTGGTGGGTGCGGGGCTGCTCGGAAGCGCGGGAGTGTTCTTGGCGTATGACATTTATCTTAGTGAAGGCGGACGATTGCGGCGAGCGTTGTGGCGGAAGGATGCGGGAGAGGGCGTTGGCGAAACGGCGGAGTTGGGACGGAGAGAGTTGCGAGCGGTTAGGTGGCGGCTAGCGCTGCAATTTGCGGCGGCGGGTGTGTTGGCGGTGCTGCTGGCGGAGAGCTTTGTGGTGATTCCGGATGGCGCGGCTGGGGTGCGGGTGAGCGAGTTGTGGGGCGTGCGGCCGGGGACGTTGTATCCGGGATTGCATTTGGTGACGCCGCTGGTGGATTCGGTGGCGATCTACGATACGCGGGAGCAGGTGTATGCGACGGCGGCGGCGGAAAATTCCAAACAAACGGAAAATGGCAAGTCGGCGGGAAATTCCAATCAAGCCGCGGACGTGCTCACGGTGCAGGCGCGGGAAGGCCTGAATATCGGGTTGGTGGTGGCGGTGCGATACCGTCTGGATGCGCGGAATCTGGAGGCCATTCACCGGAATTTGCCGCAGCCGGTTGGGGAGCAGGTGGTGGCGCCGATCGTTTCGACGATTTACCGGCAGCTGGCGCCGGATTATTTGACGCGAGAGATATTTGCAACGAAGCGCGAGGAGTTGCGGAAGAAAGCCGCAGAGGCGATTACGTTGCGGCTGGCGAGCGACGGAATCATCGTGCGGGAGGTGTTGCTGCGGGATCTACAGCTGCCGACGGAATATGCGAAGGGGCTGGAGGGGCTGTTGCTGAAGGAGCAGGAGAATGAACGGCTGGGGACGGAAGCGGAGATTAAGTTGAAGGAAGTGAAGATTGCGGAACTCGAGGGGGAGGCGCAGAAGGCGCGGGATGTGAAGGCGGCGGAGTCCGCGGCGCAGGTACACGTGTTGGAAGCGAAAGCAGAGTCGGACGCAATGCAGTACACGCTGCCGTTGAAACAGAAGCAGATTGAACAATCGAAGCTGGAAGCGCAGGCGCGCAAGGAGGCTACGCTGGAGAATGCGGACGCGTCGGCGCAGGCGAAGGTAATTGACAGCAAGGCGGAAGTGGAGCGGCAGAAGAATCTTACGGATGCGGAGGCTAACCGGATACGGGTTACCGCGGCAGCGGATTCGGAGCGGATGAAGTATGAGGCGTCGGTGCTGAAGTCGAATCCGATGCTGATTCAGAAGATTATTGCGGAGCGGCTGTCGGACAAGTTGCAGATCATGATGGTGCCGATCGATGGGAAGAATTTTTTTGCTAATGATGTGATGCGATCGGCGTTTTCGGGAGTGACGGGAGGGAAAGAGAAGGGCGGGGCGTCGGACGAGGATGGGGATGATGCGGCACCCGCGGCTACGGTTGCGGCGACGAGCACCTCGGCGCAACGGAAGGTGCCGCCGCGGCCGTAAGGCAGGCCGCACGTCGATGTGAAGCCGACCACAGTATCCGACGGAGGCTATTCGTGCGGGCAGTCGGATGCTGTGGCGGGAGTGTGACAGGCCTGCCTTGCAAATGCGAGTTGCGTCGAGGTGACACCAGCCGACACGAGGTATCATTTCCGTGAGCGGGACGGGAGTAAGACCCGGGCTCCCGTTGATTCGCATTAAGTTGGTTGCTACGCGAGGCATAGGAGAAATTCAGATGAAGCAGGATTTCGGAGCTGCGAGTTCGAGGCCGTCGGCGGCAGGTACTTTCGCCGCGGTGCGGAGACGTTTGGTTAGCAGTGGAGTGATGGCGCTGCTGCTGGTGACGCCCGCGCTACCGCAGAATGCGGTGCTGCAGGAAAAACTCGCGAGCGTGCAGCAATCGATCGCCGCGAATAAACAGAAATTACTGCAATATCAGTGGATCGAAACGATGCAGCTTACGCTAAAGGGCGACGCGAAACCCGCGAAGCAAAGCAGCTGCCGGTATGGTCCGGACGGACAAGTGCAGAAGACTCCCATCGGGGTAGCGCAACAGCCGAGCGGTGGCCGGTTAAAGCAGCGGGTCGTCGCGAAGAAGACCGCGGAAATGCAGGACTACATAAAAGACGTCACGGGCGTCCTTGCCATGTACGTGCCGCCCGACGCGCAGAAAATGCAAATGGCGTTTCAAGCGGGCAAAGCGTCGTTCAATCCCGTGCCGGGCGCGATGAATTTGATTTTCACAGATTACGCGCAGGCCGGCGATCGGATGACGCTGACGTTCGATACCGCGACGAAGAAGATCACTTCACTGAGCGTCAATACTTATATGGGGCAGGCGAAGGATGTTGTGACGTTGCAGGTACAGATGGCTAGTCTGCCGGATGGCACGAACTACGTGCAGCGGACGATTCTAAACGCGACCGCGAAAAAGCTGGTGGTCACGACCACCAATGCTAGTTACCAGAAGCTGTAGGTTCCTTTTTTTTCGCGCTGGCCAGTTGCGGATTGAGGCGGCGTTCGACAGAGAAAAAAAGGATTTAACGCAGAGAACACAGAGGCGCTCAGAGGAACCCGCGTTAAAAACGACGGGGAGCTGAGGGTGTGGCTGTGGGTATGATTCGGTGCGGGGATGAACTATTGCGTCGGGCGGGCGAAGACTATTACGCCGTTGGCTGGGATGGTGATGCTGGCTGAGGAGTCGAAACCGTGGAGTGGGGGGCCGTCGGCGGTGATGGCGCCGTCGTTGCCGGCGACTTGGGGGTTGGGAAAGTTGTCGTAGAGGTCGGAGTTGTAGATCTCTTGCCAGAGGCCGGGATAAGGGAAGCCGATGGCGTAGTCGTACCAGGTGGTTTCGGAGAGGGTGGCTACGACGATGACGTCCTGGCCAGTGCCGTCGAGCCATCGCTGGAAGGCGATTACGCGATTTTGATTGTGGACGTGGAAGGCGTTTACGTTTTCGCCGCGGAGGGCGGGTTGGTTCCAGCGGAGGCGGATGACGTCTTTGGTGAAACGGAGATGGTTGGCCATGGCGGTGGCGAGGGCGGGGTTAGGGGCGGTTGCAGCGGTGCCGCTGAGGCCGGCGTTTAGATCGGTCCAGTCGAGCAGGTAACTTGATTGCACGGGATCCCAATACCATTGCGCGGGTTCGAGGAATTCCTGGCCCATGAAGAGTTGCGGGATGCCGGGGGCGGTTAGTAGAAGTGCGGTGGCGACGCGGGAGCGGCTGCGGGCGTACCAAGATACGTAGTTTGAGCCGTCGGCTAGCGCGGGGATGCGCTGGTCGTTATTTTTTTCCACGATGTCGTGATTTTCCACGCAGGTTATGGCTTGCCAGGCGCGCGGGAGGTCTGGCGGGAAGAGAGTTCCCGCGATGGCGTCGAAATTTATTTGCGCGGATTGGCCTTTTGAGGCGTGGGTGATGGCGCCGCGAATGGCCAGGCGAAGGGCGTCGTGCTGCATGGCGTCGAAGCCGGCGCCGCCGGTGGCGGTGGAAGCTACGATTGCGGAGCGAGAGGCGGAATACTCGCCGGGCCAATACTCGGCATTTTGTAGGAGTCGCGGCTTTATAAAGCGGAGAGTGTCGGTGAGATTGACGCAGAAGTCCCAGCCAGTATTTGCGTTTAAGGCTAAGAGCGCGCTGATTTCGTCGTAGCGGAAGCCGTCGACGTGAAATTCGTTGATGTAGTAGCTGGCGCTGTTGATGATGAACTGGGAGACATCCTGGTTCCAAAGAGCGAAGGAGAGGCCGCCGACGTAGCCGCCGCCGGCGTTGGTAAAGTAGAGGCTTTCGTTGTGGCCGTGGGGATCGTCGGGAGTGCTAATGGGAGCGGCGCGATCGAAAAAGTAGATGGCTTGGTCGTCGTTGAGATTCTGCCAGCCGCCGGCGTGGTTGTAGACGACGTCGAAGGCTACGGCGATGCCGTAGAGGTGGCAGAGATCGATCAAACACTTTAGTTGGGCGGGGGCGGGAGTGATGTCGGCGAGGTTTAGCGGCGGGAAATTTTTTGCTGCGAGCAGACGATTGATGGTGGCGAGATAGCCGGCGAGAGCGGCGGGATCGGTGACGACGTAGGGAAAGTCTGGGGAGAAGTAGTCCGAACCGTCGTAGCCTTCGCCGGGGTCGCTCTCTTGTTCGTCGATGGGGAGGGGTTGCAGGACGTTGATGCCCAGGTCGGCGAGATATTCTATTTTTCCAATTACATCGAGGAACGTGGAGGCTACGCCGGGCGTATTGATGGCGTAGACGCCGATATGGATTTGGTAGATGAGCATGTTGGAGAAGTCTGGGGTGACGAAGGCGGAATCGTGCCAGGGGTAGGCGGTGGCGGAGCGAATTACGCAGCTGCAGGTGGGGAACGCGGAGTCGAGGGCCATTTCGCGAGCGTAGGGATCACGCTTGAAGCCGGTGAGGCCGGTGGGGCCGACGATCCAGAAACGATAGAGGTCGCCGTCGGCGGCATCGGGCAGGAAGCCGGTCCAATAGCCGTTTGAATCTTTGGACAATAGTTGCGCGTCGGTTTGCGCGGATTGTTGAATGCCGCCGAAGACGCCGTTGAGGTAGACGGCAGAGGCGCGCGGGGCCCAAGTGCGGAAGGTAGCGCCGCCGCCGGGAAGTAGAGTTGCGCCCATGGGAGTGTTTGGGGAGATATTGGATTGCGAGAGCATGAGGCCTCCTCGGGGCAGGAGTTGAAGATGGAGCGTTCGACTGGGAGGGGTCGAGGAGTGAGTATGGTACTCCGGGAAGCGGCGATTTTGCGATGCGATTTTTTAGGTTGGAATAGCGGATATTTTGATGGGGGAAAAGCGTTCTTGCCATTTATTATTTGTTAGCGATTTGTATTTTGCGGATGCACAGAGGCGGAGCGTGGTGTAACTTGACCGCAACATAGGCGTGGGATAGTGTGAAGGAAGTTTCTCCTTGAAGTGGCTGCAGCTCGGTGCAAATGGGCGCGGCCGGTTGTACAGGTTTTTTGTACATACGGAGGAATCCCATCGGGCATCCCATTCCTGTCGCAGGCAAACCTACCAACTGGATGAAGCGAAGCGTACATATTTCGGGAAAAATTGAACCGTTCTTCGGCACGCTGGATGAGAACGTGCGTTTGCTGGAGGATTTGCTGCGCGTGGAGACGCAGTTACACGACAGCAAATTCACGATTGAGGGCGCACACGATTCGGTGGAGCAGGCGGTGCGGATCGTGGAGGAGTACAACCACGCTACGCAACGCGGACGGGCGCTATCGAGCGAAGAAGTGAAGAGCTTGATCCGCGTGGCGACGGATAATCCGCAGGAATCTTTGCGCGGAATGTTCGAGCCGGGGCGGACGCGGTCGTTTGGGAAGAAGGTGGTGACGCCGAAGAATGCGTCGCAGCGGCGATATATGGAGGAGATTGAGAAGCACGACATGATGTTTGGCATTGGGCCGGGAGGAACGGGGAAAACTTATATTGCGGTGGCGATGGCGGTGAGCGCGCTGCTGACCAAACAGGTGAATCGTATTATTTTGGCGCGGCCGGCGGTGGAGGCTGGCGAACGGCTGGGGTTTTTGCCGGGGACGTTGCAGCAGAAGATCGATCCGTACATGCGGCCGCTGTATGACGCGCTGTACGACATGCTGGACGCGGATAAACTCGGCGCGTTTTTGGAGAAGGGGACGATTGAAGTGGCGCCGCTAGCGTTTATGCGCGGACGGACGCTGAACGATTCTTTTGTGATTTTGGATGAAGCACAGAATACCACCAGCGAGCAGATGAAAATGTTTTTGACGCGTCTGGGATTTCATTCGAAGGCGGTGATTACCGGAGACGTGACGCAGATTGATTTGCCGGTGGGGAAGAAGTCTGGATTGATCGAGGCGCTGGAAGTTTGCGGGAAGATTGAAGGGATTGGCGTGGTGCAGTTTGGCGAGAAGGACGTGGTGCGGCACAACTTGGTGCAGCAGATCATCAGGGCGTATGAAGAGTACGATATGGCGCATCCGCAGCGCGGAGGAAATTCGACGGCGGCGCGGGCAGCGATCAAGAATGATTTTGCGGCGAAGGAAGCGCTAAAAGAGATGGATGAGGAGAAGGCGCACGAAACGCGGCAAGGTTAAACATCGTGGCGCGCGGGAAGTGCAGGCGGTCATCAACCGGCAGCGTGGCGTGAAATTTGCGGTTGCGCCGCTCGAGGAATTTTTGCAACGCGTGCGTGACGGGTTGGGATTGGCGGAGACCGAGTTGGTCATTTGTTTTGTGACGGACGCGGAGATAGCGCGGATGAATTGGGCTTTTCGCAAAAAGCGGGGGCCGACGGATGTGTTGTCCTTTCCTGCGGAAAAACAAAAAACACGGCGGGGTAGTGAGGGACTGCGTTTTCGAGCGAGCCGGGGTGACGCCCTAAAGGGCGTCGCTACAAAGACTTTAGCGGGGAAATATCTTGGGGACATTGCGATTTCGCCGGCGACGGCGCGGCGTTACGCGAAGAAAAACGGGCGGAGTTTTTCGTCGGAACTGCGCGTTCTGATGCTACACGGCGTTCTGCATCTTTTGGGATACGACCACGAGAGTGATCGTGGTGAGATGGACCGGCTGGAAGCGAAATTGCGCCGACGATTTGGGCTCGAATGAAATTCCAGAACATGGCATTTATTCTGCGGATTGTGCTGCTGGCGATTGGCCTGCCGATCTTTTCCTACCTCACACTGATTTATCGCGAACTAGGACGGATGACCACCGGACGAGTGCGCGAGCATCTGGAAATTTTTGAAGCGGAGATTGAACCGCGGCTGCGCATCAACCGGCGCAGCGGGGGGCGGACGTTCCGCATTCTGGGGCATTTTCTGCTGGCGTTTCTGGTGCTGGAGACGACGCGCGGGGTGGTTTATTTCGTGCCGGGACAGTGGGAATCGTTCGTGGAGTTTTGCGTGTTTTTGACGCTGGAAGTTGTCATTGCCATGCATTTTATTCCGGACACGCTGCTGTATCGCACGACGGGGCGATGGCTGCTGCCGCTTTTGCCGATGATCCGGGCGGGGATGTGGCTGGTGTGGCCGGCGCGCGTTTTTCTGGAGGGCGCGGAATCGCTGGCGCGGATTTCCGAACATGAGGTGGAAAAGACCGAGGAGCAGCGCACGGAAGAAGGCATCGAAGCGCTGGTGGAGGCGGCGGAGGAAGAAGGGATTATCCAGCCGGAGCAGGGGGAGTTGATCGAACAGGTAGTGGAGTTTAGCGACAAGCGGGTGCGGGAAGTGATGACGCCGCGCCCGGATATTGTGGCGATCGCTGCGGACGCGTCGCTGGAAGAGCTACACGCTAAATTCGTGGAGACGAAATTTTCCAAGATGCCGGTGTATGAAAATACGCTGGATGAGATTTATGGCGTGGTGAACGCGCAGGAGTTGTTGCACATCGCGGATCAGGACCTGCCGCGGCGCAAGGTGCGGGAGCTGGCGCGTCCCGCGCTGTTTGTGCCGGAAACGAAAGCGGGATCGGATTTGCTGCGGGAGATGCGGCAAAAGGGTCAGCCGATGGCGATTATTATCGATGAGCATGGCTCGGTGGCGGGACTGGCGACGGTGGAAGATTTGGTGGAAGAGATTGTCGGCGAGAGCGGGAACAATGGAAGGCCGCCGGCGCCGGACGTGGTACGCGAGCCGGATGGTGGGCTAGTGATGCGCGGAAGCATGGATATTACGGACGTGGAGGAGCTTTTGGGAGTGCGATTTGGCGGGGAGTCTTACGAGACGGTGACGACGATTGCGGGATTGCTGAGTCACGCATCTGGGAAAGTGCCGGCGGCGGGGGATAAGGTTGAGATCGAAGGATACTGCTTTGAGGTGCTCGAAGCGAATCAGAGAAAAGTTTTGCGGTTGCGGATTTCGAAATTGCCAGTGCGGGCGGCGGCCAATGAGCAGTGAAATCGAGAAACTCGAACTGGCAAAATCACGGTAGCGCGTCAGTTTTCGATTAGCGACGTAGTCGGAACTTGAGAATTTGTGGGCTTTGGCCCGTCGGTCCCGCCCGCCCTGTTTAACAAACGTGCGTCTCATTCCTCCCCTTTTTCCGTGCCCTTCGCCGTATTCCCATTTCGGACAAGTGTCCCCATCAAAGCGCCTAGGGCATCAAGGTTGCTCCTTATACTTGGGGTTCGAGGTAGAAATTGGGCCGCGTAGAGCATCCCGAGTTTTTTAGGATGGGGGCGACGAATGGTACACGCGCAAACTTGCAAGCACACGCTCAGTTATTTCGTCAGGTGCGTGGCGACAACCGCAGTGATCTTTTTGCTGGCGTCGGCGGGCTTCGCGCAGACGGTGCCCGCCGCGCCGCAATCTGCAGGGAAGTCACCAACGGGGCAGACACCGGCCGCAAAATCGCCGAAAGCGCAGTCGCCAACAGCACAGCCACCGGTGGCGCAATCGACGACGGTACCGTGGACGGAAGACATGAATAAGTATCCCGGACTGCTGACGGAATTAGGGCAGCTGGTCGAGAAGTTGCAGCTCAATCTGCAGTTTCCGCCGGCGCGAAAGGAAAGCCGGCTTTTGCCGTTGATGCCGGAAACGACGATGTCCTACGCGGCGTTTTCTAACTATGGCGAGGTCATTCGTCAGGCCCTGAAGATTTTTCGGCAGGAGTTGCAGGAGAGCACAGTGCTGCGGGCTTGGTGGGAACACGGCCAAATCGCTACGTCCGGGCCCAAGCTGGAGGAATCGCTGGAGAAGCTGGCGCAACTTCACGAATACTTGGGAGATGAAATTGCGGTGGCGGGGGCGATGGACGGCGAGAAATTGAAAGTGTTGCTGGTGGCGGAAATACGGAGGCCGGGATTTAAGCAGGTGCTGCAGCAATGGGTGAATCAAGTCGCCGACAAATCGAAGCCCGGCGTGCGCGTGCTGGACCTGAAGGAACTTGCGACGGCAGCGGATAAGGGCGCGACGGAAGAGCTTCTGGTACTGGTGCGCCCTGATTTCGTGGTGGCGGCTACTGACGTGGCCACGCTCCGCAGTTTTAACGCGCGGATCGCTCAGGGACGTCGCGAATTCGTGACGACGCCGTTTGGTCAACGGGTCCTGCAGGAGTATCGCGGCGGCGTGACGATTTTGTCGGCCACGGATATGCAGAAAATCCTCAGCCAAGTCCCGCTGGGAACGAAGGATGCGCAACAGAGTTTGCAGCGTAGTGGGTTCGCGGACATGAAGTACTTGGTTTGGGAGCACACCGCGGTTGCTGGGCAGAACATTAGCCAGGCGGAGCTTAGCTTCAAGGCGCCGCGGCATGGAGTGGCCTCGTGGCTCGGCAATCCGGCGCCGCTCGGCAGCCTGGATTTTGTCTCTCCGAAGGCGGTGATAGCGGGCACCGTGGTGCTCAAGAGCCCAGCGGAAATATTCGAAGATGCCAAAGAACTGGCTGGCCCCGCGAATGCGAGCTCGTTCGGGGCAGTGGAGCAAGGGGAAAAGGCGCTGAAGTTGAGCCTTAAGGATGACCTGCTGCGCCACTTGAGCGGCGAAATGACGATGGAACTGGACAGTATCAGCGCAGCGCAGACGCTTTGGAAGGCGATGTTGAAGGTCGACGACGCCGATCACATTCAGCAAACGCTCACCACGCTGCTGGCGGTAGGGCACATAGAGGTGACGAAAACCGACGATGGAGGCGTGACGTTTTCCAGCGTAAAAGTTCCCTCGGGGAAAAACGCCACCGAAATTGTTTACGCGTTTGTGGATGGATATCTGGTCGTGAGTACGAGCCATGACGCCGTGGCTGAAGCGCTGCAACTGCATGCCTCCGGTGGAGCGCTGGGAAAGTCCAAGGAGTTTTTGGCGGCGTTGCCGCCAAACGAGGTGGCGGGCCAGTCAGTCGGCCAGTCACAGGGCCAGTCACAGGGCCAGGCGATGAAGGCTTCCGCATTGTTGTACCAGGATCCAGGGGCATTGACGGCGCTAAAGCTGCAGCAACTTGGATCAGAACTGGCCGATCCTCTCGCGCAAATATTCAGAGCTGGTGCGCCATCGGCGGTGTGCCTGTACGGTGAGGAGTCGGCAATTCGCGAGGCCAGCACGAATGGCGCTTTCGACTTCGGAGCAGTGCTGGTTGGGGCGGCGATTGCGATTCCCAATCTGTTGCGTTCGAGAATCGCAGCTAACGAAGCGAGCGCGGTAGGCAGCGTGCGCGTGGTGAACGTTGCGGAGATTACTTACAACCAGACTTATCCCAAACTAGGATTCGCGACGGATATTTCGAAGCTGGGGCCAGAGCCCCAGGCAGGTGCCGCCGAATCGGCAGAGCACGCTGGGCTCGTCAGCGAAACTCTGGCGGGAGCGGCTTGCGGTGTCGACGGATGGTGTACCAAGTCTGGATTTCGTTTTCACGTTACCGCCATTTGCAAGCTACGTCTCTGCAAGGAATATGTGGTCGTAGCTACGCCGGTAAGCGCCAATACCGGAACGAGGAACTTCTGTTCGACCTCGGAAGGTGTGGTCCGCTTCAAAACGGCACCGCCGCTCGTCACGCCGGTCAGTGTTGCGGATTGTCAGGCATGGGAGGCGCTGAAGTAGCGGCCGTTGATGCTCCGAGTCGTCCTTGCGATAACTGGCCGCTGAATGCGTCGCTAAAATTGGCGAAACTCTACTAATTTCTAGTAACATGCTGTATATAAGCGGTTTTGAGCTGCGGAAGGAATTTCTTTGATGGGGATTCGCATCCTGGTAGTGGATGACCACGACGTGGTTCGCGCGGGTGTGAAAACGATTTTGGCGACGCACGCCGATTGGGAAGTGTGCGGCGAGGCCACCAACGGAAAGTTGGCGGTGGAAATGGCGCGAGAGCTTAACCCGGATCTAATTGTTATGGACATTACTATGCCGGTGATGAGCGGGCTGGAAGCGTCGCGAGAGATCGCCAAGCACAATCTGAAGAGCAAGGTGCTGGTGCTCTCCATGCATGAGCTGCATTACAAGATGGAAGATTTTTTGAAGATGGGGATTAGCGGGTACGTGTTGAAGTCGGATGCGGTGCGGGATTTGATTCGCGCGCTGGAGGAATTGATCGGCGGGGGAACGTTTCTGGGCAACGGCACGGGAACTCGGAGAAGCACCCCGGAATCGGGCAAGCAGGGACCTGCGATGTTCCGGATGGCGCTGAGTTTGGCGTAGTGGGTTGAATTGCGGATTGTTGGGTTTAAAGATTGCGATATTTGTGCAGGCTCTCCTAAGCGGTAATTGATAGCTCTCCATGACAGAAAACATAAAAGCAACAGAGGTGCGCGGACGCTCGGGATTTGCGGCGATCGTGGGGCGGCCGAATGCGGGGAAGTCCACGCTGATTAACAAATTGGTGGGGCAGAAGATTGCGATTGTGACCTCGAAGCCGCAGACCACGCGGAATCGCATCCAGGGAATTGTGACGCGGGCCGAGGGGCAGGTCGTTTTTATCGATACACCCGGACTGTACGACGCGGACTCGGCGCTTGGCCGGCAGATGATGCATGAGGTGGCGGCGGCCCTGGAAGATATTGACGTGTTGCTGCTGATGGTGGATGCGAGCCATCCGCAGACGCACATGGATGAGCTGCTGCTTTCAAAGGCCAAGCGATTTCGCGGGAAGACGATTTTGGTTTTGAACAAAGTGGATCGCGTGGCCAAAGAAGGGTTGCTGCCGCTGATCGAAGAATTTTCCAAGGCGTTTGAGTTCGCGGCGATTGTGCCGATTTCGGCGTTGAAGGGCGGCGGGCTGGAGCAGTTGCAGCAAGAGATCTTGCGGTTGCTGCCAGCAGGGCCGCCGCATTTCCCTGAAGACCAGGTTACGGATCAACCAGAAAGATTTCTGGCGGCGGAAGTGATTCGCGAGAAGGCCATTCAGTTGACGTATCACGAGATACCTTACGCGCTGGCGGTGATGGTGGATAAGTATGAGGAGAAGCCAAAGCTGCTGCGCATTGAAGTGACCCTGAGCGTGGAGCGAGATTCGCAGAAGAAGATTTTGATTGGGCATAAGGGCGAGATGCTCAAGAAAATTGGAACGGAAGCCCGCAAAGAATTAGAGAAGATGCTCGATACGAAAATTTATCTCGGATTGTTTGTGAAAGTGATGCCGGACTGGCGGGAGAATCCGGCGCGGGTTAAGGAACTCGATTGGCATGGGCAGCTTGAGGCGTTGGGTGAGATGCAGCGGGAGCCGGGGGATGGGGAGTAAACGGTTCGGCGTTTAGCGATGCTACAAAAGGCGACCGCCTCAGAAGGCGGCCGCTACGGGGCTTATTCCGGCGCGGCGATGCCCAAGGATTTCATTTTGCGGTAGAGGTGGCTGCGCTCCAGGCCTAGCGCGGTGGCGGTTTGCGTCATGTTCCAGCGGTGTTCCTGCAATTTTCTCAAAATAAATTCGCGTTCGTAGGCGCTGCGGGCTTCGTGCAGCGTGTTGTAGGGTTGCTGCGGGCTTTCGGCGGCGCCGCGGAAAAGCTCGGGCGGCAGGTGGTGCGGTTCGATTTTTGCTTGCGGGCAGACTATGACCAGGCGCTCGACGAGGTTGCGAAGTTCGCGGACGTTGCCGGGCCAGGGGTAGCGAAGGAGCACGTCCATGGCGCCATCACTGAGTTCGCGCGTTTTTTTGCCGTAGGCCACGCTGAATTCGTTTAGGAAATAATTGGCCAGCGTGGGGATATCGCGGAGGCGTTCGCGCAGCGGGGGGACCACGAAGGGGATTACGTTCAAGCGGTAAAAAAGATCCTGGCGGAAAGCGCCGCGAGAGATTTCGTTCTCGAGATTTTTGTTCGTGGCGGCGAGCACGCGCACGTCGACGGTCATGGATTGCCCGGAGCCGACGGGCTCGAAGCGCTGCTCCTCGAGGACGCGCAAGACTTTGGATTGCGTGCGCAGGCTCATGTCGCCGATTTCGTCGAGGAACAGCGTGCCGCCATTGGCTTTTTCAAACTTGCCAATTTTGTCTTCGCTGGCGGCGCTGAAGCTGCCTTTCAGGTGGCCGAAAAGTTCGGATTCGATGAGGTCTTCGGGAATCGCGGCGCAATTTACTTCAACGAACGGGCCCTTGCTGCGCAAACTGGCGGCGTGTAAGGCCCTGGCGACCAACTCTTTTCCTACGCCGCTTTCCCCATAAATCAGCACGCGGCCATTCGTCGGCGCGGTAACGGCGATTTGCTGGCGCAGCGCTTTCATGGGCACGCTGTCGCCAATGACTTGGTAGCGGTGGCGCAGTTCGCTGCGCAGGGAATTGTTTTCGTCCAGCAGGCGGCGCTGCTGCACGGCGTTGCGAACGAGTACGATAATTTTTTCCAGCGAAAGCGGTTTTTCGATGAAATCGAAAGCGCCCAGCTTGGTGGCGCGCACCGCTGTTTCGATGGTGCCGTGGCCGGAAATCATGATCACCGCGGGCGGGCGCGGATAGGACTGCAGGCGGCTGAGGGCTTCGAGGCCATCGATGCCGGGCAGCCAAACGTCGAGAAGAATGACTTCCAGTTCTTCGGTGGAGGCACGCTCAAGGGCTTCTTCCGCCGAAGCTGCAGTGCCGACCACGTATCCTTCATCGGCGAGGATGGAGGACAGCGATTCGCGAATGCCGCGTTCGTCGTCGACGATCAAGACGCGGGGTTTTGGGGCCATCACGAGGCTTCCGCCGCCGGATGGTCCCCGGCCAGGGCCGGGGTGGCGTCAGCTACCGGTAAGAGCACGAGAAAGCGCGAGCCGACGGGATCGTTGTCTTCGACGTGTAGCGTGCCGCCGTGTTCGGCCACGATACGCGCGGCGATCGCGAGGCCGAGTCCGGTGCCGCGATCCTTGGTAGAGAAATGTGGCAAGAAGAGTTTGTCTTTGTCTTCCGGGGAGATGCCGTGGCCGGTGTCCGCGACGCAGATTTCCACGGTGTCGGATTCCGAGTACGCGCGCGTGGAAATAGAGATTTCACGATGGCGGGAATTTTCCAGGGCCTCGGCGGCATTGTCAATCAGGTTGACCAGCACGCTGCGCAAAAGGATGCCATCGGCGCGAACCGGCGGCAGATTCTCGGCGAGGGATGTTTTTACCACTATGCCGTCGAGGCGGCCGGAAAAAATCTCCAGGGCTTCCTGGACGAGTGTGGTGGCGTCAGTAGGCTGAAGCTTGGCGCTGGGAAAACGCACGAACTGCGAGAACTGATTCACCAGGTCGGCGAGAGTAGTGACTTCGCGTTCGATCAGCCGCGAGCATTCCTGAACCAGTCGAGTGAGCTCAGGATCGGACGGCGGCGGCGCGACGAGTGGATCGGCGCCCGATCCGGCGGATGATTCGACGCGGCGTTCGAGGAAGCGAGAGAGCCTTTGGGCAGAAAGCTGGATGGGCGTGAGCGGATTCTTGATTTCGTGTGCGATGCGACGGGCCACTTCCTGCCACGCGGCGAGCTTTTGCGCGCGCAGAAGTTCCGAGAGATCGTCAAACACGATCACATAACCAGTGTTGGCGCGGCGCGGACCGAGGGAACTGACCGTGACGGCAAGGTGCAGGACGCGACCCGCGACCACAGTTTCGATTTCGCGCGAGACGACTCCCATGCGCAGCGAGCGCCGCATTAGCTGTGCGACGACGCGTGAGGCGTCCGAACCGAGCAGAATTTCCAGAGAGACGGCCTCGTTGGCGCAAGCGCCAAACATGCGAACCACCGCGGGATTGGCGCGCAGAATGGCCCCGGAAGCGTCCAGCGAGAGCACGCTGGTGGGAATATTTTCCAGAACGGTTTCCATTAACTGGCGGCGGCGTTCGAGTTCCTGCACGGCTTGCTGAAGGTTGCGCGTGAACTGATCTATCTGCGAGCGGCTATCGCGCAGCTGCAGCGTCATGGAGTTGAAGGAGCGGACCAGAATACCGAGTTCGTCCTGCGATTGTTCGGGAACTTGATACTCGAAGTTGCCGGCGGAAACTTCACGCGTGCCTTCGGCGAGCGCCTGAATCGGGACGGTCACCTGTTTGGCAAGAAACAGCGCTAGCCAGGTGACGGAGAAGAGCAGCAGCATCGTGAAGAAGAGGAGAATGAGCAGCATCTGGCGCTTAAGGGCGCGCAAGTTTTGCTTTTGCGCGTTGTATTCGTGGGTCCGCGATTGTATTTCCTCCATGCGGGCGAAGAAGTCCGGGCTGGTGCGGAAGCCGATGATCAAAAAGCCAGACTGCGTATTGGGGGGCGGAAGCGGAGTGCGCGCGGCCAGGTAAGTCTTGCCGCCGGCGCCCCAGACTTCGATGCCACTTGGCAGGGCGCGTAGGGGAAGGCCGTAGACGCCGGGCAGGGCGCACACCGGGATGGAGCGATCGTCCGGTGGATCGTCGCAGATTACGCCGCCGCGCAGCACCTTGTCATAGCGGTCGACGACCCACACGGCGTCGGCGTCAGCGGAGAAAGCGTGCTGCAAAAGGTCGTTTACGGGGGCGGCAGCGTACGGGAGCACTTGATGTTCCCAGGAGCGGAAGCGGGGAATTTGCGAGCGGCCAAGATCGTTGAGCAGCAATTGCGTTTGTTCTGAAGCGATTTCAAGGGGGCGAGGGAACCAGCGGCCCAGCGTGCGGTTCAATAGCGAGTAGCTAACGAAAAACATGAACAAGATAGGGAGCAGGGAAATGGCCATCGCGCCGATGACCATCTTGAATTTGAAGCGCGCGCCCAGATGATCTTTGCTGCGTTCGGCCCACAGGCGCAGCATGGTGCGCGTGAGGATAAGCGTGAAGGTAAGGAGCGCGGCGGTGATGAGGCTTGATACGGCGTAAAGGGTTACGGCATCGCGCCAATTCTTGGGCTCGAAGGGCACGTCGAGCGAGCCGAAGGTGAAAACCGCGGCGAGGAGCAGGGTCAGAAAAAAGCCGGCGATGGCAAGGCGAAGACGCTGGCGGGATTCCGGGCTACTCATGGGCGGACACGGCATTCGTTTGCAGGCGCGAGAGCATCAAAGCTAAAGCGGGTGCAAAAAGCAGTAACCCAATTGTTGTTAAAGCGAAGGCCAAACTCGGCATGGGCAATTTTCGTCACCGCCGTTCGGCGCGCGGCAGAGGCCGCAAAAGTGTGGCTAGAAAGCATCTCCTTGGCACGATAGCCACGCTTCGCGGGCAAGTCAAGAATGCGACCTGTCCTTGTTGTCGTGCACCTGCTCGGCAGGACAGGTATTAGCCATTTCAGAACGGCAGGAGAAAATCCGCGTACCGAGGCGTGCGCCATTTGCTAAGGTGGGCGCTGGGACTCAACTAGGGAGCACTGCGGATGTCCGTCCGTTTGGGCGAAATATTAGTTAAAGAAAGTCTCATCACGCAAGAACAACTGCAGAAGGCGCTCGAATTTCAGCGCGCCAATGGCGGCAAGCTGGGAAGCTGCCTGACCAAGATGGGATTCATCACCGACGATGACATCACGGGGATACTTTCCCGGCAGTACGGCGTGCCATCGATCAATCTGAAGTTCTACGAAATCGATCCGATCATCATTAAGTTGATTCCGCAGGATACGGCGCAACGCTACCAGGTGATTCCATTATCGCGCGTGGGCTCGGTACTCACGATAGCGATGACCGATCCCACGAACGTGTTCGCCATGGACGACATCAAGTTCATGACGGGCTTCAACGTGGAACCGGTGGTGGCTTCGGAGTCGGCGATTGGCGATGCCATCTCGCGCTTCTATGGGGCGGGTAGCGGCGGAACGAACCAGGAAGAGATCAGCAACTTGATGAAGGACCTGGTCGAGGACGACCAGGAGTTGGAACTCGCGGCGGAAGAAGCGGAGATGGATGCCGCGTCGTTGGAGAAGGCCGCGGAAGAAGCGCCGATCATTAAATTGGTCAACCTGATTTTGACGGACTCGGTAAAGCGTGGCGCCAGCGATATTCATATCGAACCGTACGAGACCGAGATGCGCGTGAGATTCCGCGTAGACGGGCAATTGCAAAAGGTGATGTCTCCGCCGATGCGGTTGAAGGACGCCATTACCAGCCGCTTGAAGATCATGGCCAAGCTGGACATTGCGGAAAAGCGCCTGCCGCAAGACGGCCGCATCATGATCAAGTACAAGGCCGACGGAAAAAAGAAGGAACTGGATTTTCGTGTTTCCACCGTGCCCACGCTGTACGGCGAAAAAATCGTCATGCGGTTGTTGGACAAGGAAAACCTGCGGCTGGACATGACCAAGCTGGGGTTCGAGCAAGCTTCGCTGGACAAGTTCGAGCGCAACATTTTGAAACCATACGGCATGGTGCTGGTCACTGGGCCGACGGGTTCTGGCAAAACTAACACGCTGTATTCTTCGGTTTCCACGCTGAACAAAATCGATACGAATATTATGACCGCGGAGGATCCCGTTGAGTTTCAGTTGGCGGGCGTCAACCAGGTGCAGATGAAAGAGCAGATCGGTCTGAACTTCGCGGCGGCGTTGCGCGCGTTTTTGCGGCAAGACCCGAACATTATTCTGGTAGGAGAAATTCGAGACTTTGAGACGGCGGAAATTGGCGTGAAAGCGGCGCTCACAGGCCACTTGGTGCTCTCTACGCTGCACACCAACGATGCGCCGTCTACCGTGAGCCGCTTGATGAACATGGGCATCGAGCCCTTTCTCGTGGCCACTTCGGTGAACTTGATTTGTGCGCAGCGGCTCGTCCGGCGCATCTGCTCGAACTGCAAGGAACAGCTGGAAGTCCCGGAACAGGCGTTGATCGACGCCGGGTACACACCGGAAGAAGTGAAGACGGTGAAGATTTACCACGGCAAGGGCTGCACCACGTGCAACAAGGGCGGCTATAAGGGGCGCACGGGTTTATACGAAGTGATGGAAGTCACCGACGAGTTGCGCGAATTGATTCTAGTGGGCGCTTCAGCTCTCGAGCTCAAGAAGAAAGCCGTGGAGTTAGGCATGATCACGCTGCGGCGCAGCGGTTTGACGAAGATTGCCGCGGGCTTGACGACCATGGAAGAAGTGCTGCGCGAGACGGTATTGTAGATGGAAGGTGAATGATGGCTGGAATCACGCTAAGCGAACTGCTGAAGAAGATGATCGAGATGGGCGGAAGCGACCTGCACATCACCACCAACAGCCCTCCACGCGTACGCGTGCATGGGCATTTGCGCCCGCTGGACATGCCGCCGTTGACGGCGGCGGACACCAAGTCTTTAGCATATAGCGTGCTGACGGATGCCCAGAAGCATCGCTTCGAGGAAAATCTGGAGCTGGACTTTTCGTTCGGGTTGAAGAATCTGGCGCGCTTCCGCGGCAACTGTTTCAATCAACGCGGCGCGGTGGGAGCGGTGTTTCGTACTATTCCCTGGGAAATCAAGGGTTTCGATGCGCTGGGTTTGCCGGCTGTGGTGCGCGGAATGTGCGACAAGCCGCGGGGGCTGATTCTGGTCACCGGGCCGACGGGCTCGGGCAAGTCGACGACGCTGGCCGCGATGCTGGACAAGATCAACAGCGAACGCGAAGAGCACATGATCACCATCGAGGACCCCATCGAGTTTTTGCACAATCACAAAAAGTGCCTGGTGAATCAGCGCGAAGTGCACGCGGACACGCACTCGTTCGCGAACTCGCTGCGCGCAGCCTTGCGCGAAGATCCAGACGTGGTGCTGATCGGCGAAATGCGCGACCTGGAAACCATCGAATCGGCGCTGCGTATTGCGGAAACCGGCCACTTGACGTTTGCCACGCTGCACACCAATTCCGCAGCTTCCACCATCAACCGTATTATTGACGTGTTTCCTTCGCATCAACAGCCGCAGATTCGCGCGCAGCTCAGCATGGTGATTGAAGGTATTCTTTGTCAGGCGCTGCTGCCACGCATCGACGGACGCGGCCGCTCCATGATCATGGAAGTGCTGGTGCCCACGGCGGCCATTCGCAACCTCATCCGCGAAGACAAGATTCACCAGATTTATTCCGCGATGCAGACGGGCACGGCCAACACGGGCATGCAGACATTCAATCAGGGACTGGCGAACGCGTATCTGAAGAAGGAAATTACTCTGGATATGGCGCTCTCTCGTTCCTCGAACGCGGATGAATTGCAGGACATGATTAACCGCGGCGTTTCATCGGGTCCCGGTGGCAAGCAACCGGCGGGCAACAAGCGTTAACGAATTTGCGGGCCGGCGGCGGCCCAGATTTTGGGATTACAGAACTTGAGGAGGCAGCACCATGCCGGACTATAAATATCAAGGCACCAACCGCGCGGGGTCGAGCGTGAGTGGCGTAATGACGGCGACGAGCAAGGAAGATCTGAAGAATATCCTGAAGCGCCAGCAGATCGCGCCGACGAAGATGAGCGAGAAGGGGAAGGAGTTCAACATCCCCGTGTTCGGCGGCGGCGTCAGCGCCAAAGAGCTGGCCATCTTCACGCGGCAGTTCTCGGTGATGATCGATGCCGGTTTGCCGCTGGTGCAGTGTCTGGAAATCCTGGCGAGCCAGCAGGAAAACAAGAGCTTCCAGAAGGTGCTGACCGCGACGCGCAGCCAGGTGGAAGGCGGCGCAACGCTCTCCGCGTCCATGCGCAGCGCTCCCAAGGTGTTCGACGGGCTGTACGTGAACATGGTGGAAGCCGGAGAGACGGGCGGTATTCTGGACACCATTTTGCAACGGCTATCGGGCTACATCGAAAAGAACGTGAAGCTGCAGCGCGCGGTGAAGTCCGCGATGGTCTATCCGATCGGCGTTTTGAGTATCGCGGGCGGCGTAATCATTTTGCTGCTTTGGAAGGTGGTCCCCATTTTCGCCACGCTGTTCGCGGGCTTGGGCGTCACGCTGCCGCTGCCGACCAGAATCGTGATCATGCTCAGTAACATGGTGGGCAGCTACTTCGGATTGCTGGGATTGATCGTCATCGGCATGGGAATCTTTGGTCTGAAGCTGTACTACGAAACGCCGCAAGGCCGTTTCGTGATGGATACCATTATTCTAAAGCTTCCGGTCATCGGCATCCTGATGCGTAAGATTGCCGTGGCGCGCTTCACGCGAACGCTGGGAACGCTGATCTCCAGCGGTGTGCCCATTCTGGAAGGGCTGGATATCACCGCCAGAACCGCCGGAAACGCCGTCGTCGAACGGGCGCTGTTCTCCGTGCGCAAATCACTCGAAGAAGGCAAGTCGCTTACCGAGCCGCTCAAGGAATGCGACGTGTTCCCCGGCATGGTGACGCAAATGATCGCGGTCGGCGAGCAAACCGGTGCCATGGACGCCATGCTCTCCAAGATTGCGGACTTTTACGAAGAAGAAGTAGACGCCGCGGTGAAAGACTTGCTCACCGCTCTCGAGCCAATCATGATCGTGTTTCTCGGAATAGTGGTCGGCGGCGTGGTTATTTCGATGTATTTGCCGCTATTCACACTGATCGGCAAACTCAGCGATACGCACTAAAGCTGGGTTTCGACCGCGAGGAGAGTTTTTTCGAGAAGGGAGGAAACGATTGTGTTCCTCCCTTTTTCGTCTGTTAGAGCATTGGCCGGAAGCGACTGTGGATGAGCGTCAGTTGGGATCGTTTTCTTAAAGCGTCTTTGGAAGCGTCATCAGAAACAAAGGGGAGATCCGAGTGCCGGGGGCAACGGATCGTACCGCATCATGGATCAAAACTTCACCATGAGTGAATGGCTTGATTGGCTGACGCGCGTTCGCCTGCTCATGATCACGTTGATTCTCGCGGTCGGCGTGGTATGGCCGCAATCTTTATTGTTTTCTGTTTCCAGCCGCTACTTCCTGCCGCTGATCGTATTTTGGCTGACGCTGGGCATCCTCCATCTAATTTTGCTGCGTTCGCTGCCAAAAGCGCGTTGGCATGGTGCCGTGCAAGTGGCGTGCGACGTGATCATGATCTCCGTGCTGGTGTATGCCACCGGGCTGCAGGAGAGCTATTTCGTGCAGTTGTATCTGCTGGTCATCATCGTGGCCAGCATCCTGTTTTCACGGGTGTGGGCGTTTGTCGTAACCTTCGCTTGCCTGGCGATCCTGGGTGGCGCCACGGCGCTGGTCTACGACGGGAAGCTTCCGCGAACCTCCGTCGGTCTGGCCACGGCGGAAAACCTCCGCATGGGTTTTCTGAGTAATGTTATTTTGTTTCTGGTGTTGACGTATTTGGCTAGCCTGCTTGCGCAGTCCCTGCGACGCAAGGGCCAAGAGCTCGAAGAAAAGCACGAAGAGCTTTTGGGTCTGCAGGACTTTACCGAAGACATTATCCATTCCATGCGCGGCGGATTGCTGACCACCGATCTGCAAGGGCGCATTCTGTTGCTGAATCGCACCGGTGAAGAAATTCTGGGGCACCGCTTCGCGGACATCCGCGGCAAGACGGTGATGGAGCTAAATCCGGATTTTTGGCTGCCCGCGGCGCAACCTGGCAAAGAACAGACGCAATTACGCAAAGAGATCGATTTTCGCACCCCCGCGGGAAAACAGCGCTATATCGGAATCAGCGTTTCGCCATTGCGTTCGCGGGAACCGGGACCGAGCGGCTATGTTTTTAATTTTCAGGATCTAACCGACCTGCGGCGTCTGGAGCAGGAAGTGGCCACCAAGGAACGCATGGCGGCGCTGGGCCGGCTGTCCGCAGCCATCGCGCACGAGATACGCCAGCCGCTGACGGCTATGGCCGGCGCGGTCACCGAGTTGGCGCGGCTGGTGCCGCTTGAAGACGACGAGAAACGTCTGGTGGGCATTGTCAGCCGCGAGTCGGAGCGCTTGAACCACATCATCACGGACTTTCTGGCGTACTCGCGGGAAAAGACCTACGAATTTCAGGACGCCGACGTGCGCTGGCTGCTGGATGAGACGCTGACGCTGGTCGAGAAAAAACCCGAGATGGGCTCCAAATACCGGATCGTGCGTTCGTTTAACGGGCACCAGATGAATGCGCGCGTCGACGCCAGCAAGATTAAACAGGTGTTCTGGAATCTTTGTGACAACGCCATGCGCGCCATGCCGGACGGCGGGACGCTGACGGTAAAGCTGGAAGACCGTCCCTTTTGGCTGCGCATCGCCTTTCAGGATACCGGCGTGGGCTTGGACCAAAAGCAAAAGGCCAAAATCTTTGAGCCGCTGCAATCGGGATTTGCCGGCGGCACGGGGCTGGGATTATCCATCGTTTATCAGATTGTGCAAGCGCATAGCGGAAGAATCGTGGTGGTATCGGAAAAAGATCGCGGGGCGGAATTTATCGTGGAGTTGCCCCGGGTTGCGTAAGTTGTCGCATAAGTGGTTGCGTGTGTTGTTGCCGGACTTGTGCGTAGTTTTTTGCGGAAACTGTCGCCTGATGAAATCACGTGAGGCCTAATGCTGGCTACCAAGACTGCGGCGAAAGAAAAAGATCCGGTTCGCGAGATGGCCCACATCCTCGTGGTAGACGACGAACAGTCCATCTGCGAGCTGTTGGAGATTACCTTCCGCAAGGAAGGGCATCGCGTGGAAATCGCGCACAGCGTGGAAGAGGCCAAACGCAAACTGGAGTCCGGGATTTTCGACATCATCATCTCGGATGTGCGCATGCCCGGCGAAGGCGGCGTGGACCTGCTGAAATTTACCAAGGAAATCGCGCCCAACACATTTTTTCTGCTGGTCACCGGAGTGCCTACCGTAGAAACCGCGATTGCCGCGATCAATTCCGGCGCCGACCGTTATGTCATTAAGGATCACGAACTGGTGGACCAACTGCGGCGCGCGGTGCGGGAAGTTTTTGAAAGCCTGAAATGGAAAAAGGAAGCCGGTTATTTGCGCCGCGAGTTGCGGCGCTTAACCGGTCTGGACAATATCGTTGGGCAGAGCCCGAAAATGCGGGCGATTTTCGATTTGATCCAAACCGTGGCGCCGCAGAGCAGCCGCGTGCTGATCACCGGGGAGAGCGGAACAGGTAAAGAGTTAGTCGCGCGAGCCATCCACGAAAATAGCCTGCGCGCGCAAGCGCCCTTCATCACCATCAACTGCGGCGCGTTTCCGGAGTCGCTGCTGGAGTCGGAGCTTTTCGGGTACATGAAGGGCGCGTTCACGGGCGCCAACGAAAATCGCCGCGGCCTGTTTCAAGCGGCGCACGGCGGTACATTGTTCATGGATGAGATCGGCAATATGAGCCTGACCATGCAGGTACGCTTGTATCGCGTGCTGCAAGAAGGCAAAGTGCGGCCTGTCGGCAGCACCGAAGAAACCGATGTGGACGTGCGCATCATTGCCGCCACCAACAAGGACTTTGAGAAAGAAATCGCTGAAGGGCGCTTTCGCGAGGACCTCTATTATCGGCTGAGCGTGATTCCCATCCAGTTGCCTTCCTTGCACGAGCGCCGGGAAGACATTCCGCTGCTCGCCCGGCACTTTTTGGAACGCTTCCGCAAGTCCATGGAAAAACCCATCGAGGGCATCTCCCCAGAGGCGATGAGCAAGCTGGAGTCTTACGACTGGCCCGGCAACGTGCGAGAACTGGAAAATACCATGGAGCGCGCGGTGGCGCTGGAAACGGGAACGCAAATCTCTTTGAAAGTATTGCCGGACCGCGTTGCCGGCAATGGCGAGTATGTGGCGAGCCAGCCGTCCAGCGCTGCGGAGACGGCGTTTCCCGAAGCGGGCGTCGATTTTGAAAAAGAAATCGCGCAAGCCGAAAAGCACTACCTGCAACTGGCGCTGCAAAAATCCGACGGCGTGCGCACGCACGCGGCAGATCTGCTCAAAATCAGCTACCGATCGTTTCGCCACTACGCAAAAAAGCATGGTCTTTAGGTGCGAGGCGGCTTCGCGCCTGCGAGTTGTGACGGTTCTGGCGGCCTTTTAAAGGCGATGCGAGCAGCCACATAAGGTCACTATTTGTTAAATATCAAACTTTAAACCAATTTGGGAATGCCATCGGAAGGGGCAGCCTGCCAATAAGTGTCGTGGAATGAAGGTATTACGC
Source organism: uncultured Acidobacteriota bacterium (assembly GCA_963838265.1). Lineage (GTDB taxonomy): Bacteria > Acidobacteriota > Terriglobia > Acidiferrales > UBA7541 > Acidiferrum. The sequence continues at coordinate 170,781 of CAWIQN010000004.1, read as the reverse complement.
AAATTTTAACTGAGGTCACCCGCTATTTCCGCATTGGCCTCCTCCGTGCCTTAGGTAGGGCAGTGCTCTGGCACGAAGGATTCTCAAGGAGAGAAGAAATCATGAAGAAGCAAAAAGGGTTTTCACTTATCGAGCTTTTGATCGTCGTGGCGATCATTTTGATCATCGCGGCAATTGCTATCCCGAACCTCTTGCGTTCGCGTATGGCCGCCAACGAAGCGTCTGCGGTTGGTTCTATGCGTTCCATCAACACGGCTGAAGTGACGTATGCGTCGGCCTATCCTGACACCGGTTATTCGCTGACTCTGGCGAGCCTCGGCGGAACGTCGGCGGCTTGCGTTGCCGGCACTTCCGGAACCCCCGCAACGTCTTGCTTGCTGGATCCAGTTCTTTCGGCTGGCCAGAAGAGCGGCTATCTGTTTACGGCCGTAGGCTCGGCGCTCGGTGCGTCCACGACCAACAACGTGTTTAAGTCGAGTGGCGTGCCCCTGGGCATCGGTTCCACCGGTCAACGTGGTTTCGGTTCGGACCAGTCTGGTGTGATTCACTATACCCTGAGCGGCGCCGCAGCGACGGTTGCTGATTCGGCCCTTCAGTAGACTGCATTAGCACCACCATGCAGTTGCTGGATATATCGAGCTGGGGGAAGTCGAGAGACTTCCCCCGGTTCAATTTCGTGGCAGGAAAATGGCGACCCGCAACCGGTCGAGAGAATCGCGGGAGAGTTAAGACGACAGAAACAGGCGGCAGCCGTACCGGATCTCCGCCGGTCCAATCGCTGCCGGAAGAAAGAATGACACCTAGAGAATCGAGAGCGTGCGGGGGCACGCAGCAGAGCTTTCTGCAAACAGCTCGTGCTCATTTCAATATCAACCCTCAACAAAAGCAACAAGCACTCCGGATTGGCGAGGCCAACTCCGAGCGTCCCTCCCAGGCCACAGTCCCAGTCCTTCGGCTGGTTGGTCCCCGAGCGCCACTTTGGACGGGGCTGGAACCTATGCTCAAGCTCCTACACTGGGAGGGAATGGCTGCAATGCCTGTTTAGGGCGGTCGGGATTGACAAAAAACGTCAATCTCAGCCCACGAGACGCAAAAGGGCCTGTTTCGGAGTCGTTTTCAAAGAACCTGAGTTTTTGGTAAGCATCGTTAAATCATATAGTTGAACGAGGCAAGTGGGTTTTAGTACTACTGGATTTTCGATTGGCATGGGTTTTGCCCTAACTGTAACGTGTGCTCTGGCACTAAACCGTTAAGGAGACTCGAAACACTATGAAGAAGCAAAAAGGCTTTTCGCTTATCGAACTCTTGATCGTCGTGGCGATCATTTTGATCATCGCGGCGATTGCTATCCCGAACCTGTTGCGTTCGCGTATGGCCGCCAACGAAGCGTCCGCGGTTGGCTCTATGCGTTCGATCAACACAGCTGAAGTGACGTATGCTTCGGCCTATCCTGACACCGGCTATTCGCTGACCTTGGCGGCTCTCGGTGGGACGTCGGCACAGTGCGTCGCCGGCACCTCCGGAACCCCCGCGGTGTCCTGCTTGCTTGACCCGGTTCTTTCGGCTGGGCAAAAGAGCGGCTATATCTTCACGGCCGTTGGCTCACAGCTCGGCGCTTCGACCACGAACAACGTGTTCGTTTCGACGGGTGTTCCTCTGGGTATCGGTTCCACCGGTCAACGTGGTTTCGGTTCGGACCAGTCCGGTGTGATCCACTACACCTTGAGCGGCGCCGCTGCGACGGTTGCTGATTCGGCCCTTCAGTAGATTGCATTCGTAGTACTATGCAGTCGCTGGCTGTATTGAACTGGGGGGAAGTCGCGAGACTTCCCCTAGTTCGTTTCAAGACAGGAGCAAGGCAATGTTTTACCAAGGAAAAATCCGAACCGCAGGACGGCACGACGCAAGTCGCCAGGGCGGGTTTTCCTTGATCGAGTTGTTGATTGTCGTAGCCATTATTCTAATCATCGCGGCTATCGCTATCCCTAATCTTCTGCGCTCCCGAATGGCAGCCAACGAAGCGTCATCGGTCAGTTCGGTGCGCACCTATACCACCGGCAATGTCACCTACAACTCGCTGTGCCCCAGCGTCGGATATCCTGCGACGCTTGCGGACCTGGGTCCTGGATCCGGTCAGTGCACTGGCGGGGCGAATATCGTCGATCAGGTTTTGGGCGTGGCAGCCCCGCAAAAGTCTGGCTATAACTTTTTCTATGTGCCCATCCCCGCGGGCGCTACGGGAATCAACATTCAGTACACATTGAACGCCGATCCCACGGCACTGGGCGTGAGCGGTAATCGCGGCTTCTTTTCAGATGAGAGCGGAACGATTCGCTATGCCATCGGAGCGGTGGCCACGGCAACAAGTTCGCCACTGCAATAGCGGGCCAAGCTTTATCTTGCCAGATTTTCCAGCGCAAATCCCATCAACTCATAACCCATAGCCCGATCGCCTATGGCTGCAGTCTCCACACCGCGGCAAGGGCGTCAGCGTTGGCGGGATCCATACTTAGTCCCTGCTTGTATTCTTTGAGCGCATCGCCTTTCTGGCCCTGCTTTTCCAGTAACGCGCCCAGCTCAAAGTGGGCACTGCTGTCGTACGGATCTTGCGCCACGATGCGCCGCAAAACCGTAAGAGCTTGCTCGGTTTGTCCGGTTTCCAAATAAAGCGAAGCGAGCTTCGAGAGTGCATCAAACGAGTTTTCCGGCGCCAGGGCTACCGTCTGCTTCAATTCCGTTTCCGCTTCCGAGTAACGCTGCGCTTTGAGCAGCGCCACGCCATAGAAATAATGAGCCACCGAATTGTACGGCGCGAATTGCACGGCCTTTTGGAACTCGCCGAGCGCCTGCGGCGCCTTCCCCTGCTCGTCGAGTAGCACTCCTAGATTGAAGTGCGGATCGGCCCAGCCCGGCTTGATGGCCATGGCCCGGTGCAATATCTCATTGGCTTCCGCGTAGTGCTCCTGCTTGGTATAGAGCATGCCTAAGGCGTTCATGGTAATTAGATTGTCGGGCTTTCCCGCCAAGGCCTGTTCCATCTCTTTGCGGGCGCGTTGCAGATCTCCCAGGCCGAAATACACGCCGCCCAGGTTGCTGCGGATGATGTGGGCATCTGGATCTGTCTCTAGGGTGCGCGTGTACAGCACCATGTCGGTTTGCCAAATGCGATTGCGGCGGATGGTCGCGACCATGCCAGCCAGGATCAGCGCACCAAGCAAGCCCGCCATGGCCGCGCGCCCAACATTAAACCCGCGTACCGAACTTGGCACGGAAGCTGGGACCGAAGTTCGCGCCGCCAGCGCGTCCCACACGCGAACCACCCCCCACGCCGCCAGCCAGCAAAACCCGATGGAAGGCAGAAACAGGTAGCGTTCCGTTAGAACGTTGGCGGCCATCCACCGCGCGTTGAGCACTGGTGCCAGAACTACGCCGATCCACAGAATGGAAAACGCGGCCGCGGGCGCGCGCTTGCGCAGCAGGAAAATCGCCACGATACAAGCAATAATGATGAGCACGCCGCCCACCACCAGCGGATCGGCAAACGAAGTACTGGCATAAAACGGGTGAAACGCCGATAAGCGCGACGGCCAAATCAGCAGCCGCGCGTATTTTACAATCAGCGCAAACGCCGAATAGATCGCCTCCGGCCAGGAAATCTTCGGATGCTGCAGAACGGGCGCCACCTTTCCAAACAGCGCCACGCGGAGCAGTAAATACGCAATTCCCGCAACGCACAGCGGCGCATAGCGCAGCACCTTCTGCCGCAGCGTTGTTTGCGCGCGATCCGCAGCCGCCAGGTGCTCAAAAGCCACGGCCAGCGGCGCAAACATCAGCGCCGGCTCTTTGCACAACAGCGCCAAGCAGAAGCACAGCGTCATGCCGAGTTCGGCCTTCCAGTCCTTCTTGCCTGGCGCGGCCAGCAGCCACAGCGCCAGCATTAGCAGGAACGCCGCTTCCAGGTCCGGCAGCGCTGCAATCCACGCCACCGCTTCGGTGTGAATGGGGTGCACGGCAAACAGTAACGCGGCGAACCACGCAATGCGGTCATCCAGAAACAAGCGGCGGCCGGCGTAAAACATCATCACCACTACCGCGCATTGCACGAACAAACTGAACAGGTGGAAGCCGAATGGTATGGGACCAAAAATCTTCCACAGCACCAGGTAGCTGAACGTCATCAGCGGACGATAGTAATTAGTGGTTCCCGCCTGGCCGATGAACGACCACACCGTGCTTCCGAAAATCTGCGGCACAAAGTGCCAGCTTTTTACATAGGGATTGCGCAGGATTTGCTGGCCATCGTCGTACACAAAGGAATTGGCGAGGATGTTGCCATAGCATACGAACACAACCAGCAATAGCATGCCCACCAGCATTGTGTCCGACCAGCGCCCGCTTCGCGGCGGGTTGTGCGCGGAGATTTCGGCCTTGGGCACGGCTGATTCCGGCACGGGATCGGCGGAGATAGTGGCAGTCGACATGCGCCTTCTAGTTTATGCATTAGACGCGCGTAGGCGCAGCGGAGATGGCGAGCTCCGTGCCCCTTTGCATAATAAGTGGTCAGCGCATCTAGTTCGTGCCGCCTTGCTATACTGAACGCGATGAATGGGCTGGGCGCTCGCGCCGAAAGCTTTCCGTGGAACGCATACCCGATCCGATCGTCGTTCCGATCGGTGGCGTCGGGTCATTTCGTCGGCCTTCTCCTGATTCTGGCCGCCCTCGTCGCCCCCGCCTCACGCGCACAAACTGCGCCTGCCGCTAACGCCGCCCATTGGGTGGCGCTTCTCGAAGCCCGATACCGCGCCGCCACCACCACGCAGGCCGCCTTTCTTGAAAAATACATGGAGAGCGGCCGCCTGCAGCGCGTCGAAGCCGGCCAGGCCTATTTTCGGCGACCGGGCAAAATGCGCTGGGAATACGCCTCGCCGGAGAAAAACCTGTTCCTCGTCGATGGCAAGACCGCGTGGTTCTACGTCCCAGCGGATCGCTCGGTAACGCGCGTGCCGGCCAAACAGAGCGCCGATTGGCGAACGCCGCTAGCGCTTCTCGCCGGGGAGATGAAAGTTTCACGCGTCTGCTCCCGCGTGACGCTTGCCGCGGATGAAAAACCGAATAATCCCGGCAATGTGGTCTTGGCGTGCCAGCTGCGCGGGGCCCCCAAAGCTCCCAAGGCCAACTCCGCAGCCCCTTCTTCGCCAGAGGACGAAAGCGCATCGAAAAACACCTCCGTTTTTCTCGAAGTAGCGCCCGACACCGGCGATCTGGTCCGCGTTTTGGTCCGCGACAAAGGCGGCATCAGCCTGGAATTTCGCTTTGAAAATTGGCAATTTAACCCCGTCCTGGCCGCGTCCGAATTTGAGTTTCACCCGCCCGCGGGTGTAGCCATTTTGAATGGCGAATTACCGCTGCAAAACGAATCGATGAAATAGCGTCCGCCGACGCTCTTCGCGCCATAAATCCAGTCTTTTCCGTGTGCTAGACGACCCGCTGGCGCCACCAACCGCGTTTCCGAATAGTAACGGCCAACCATCCTCCGCCCCACCGCACCCAAGCTACTTGAGGTAAACTGAGGGCATGGGGGAGTTTGTTTGCCGCGTGGCGGATGCTAACGGGCGAGTCTTTTCGCACGTCGAGGCCGCGGGAAATAAGGACGAGGCGCGCCAGAAAATGGCGGACCGGGGTTTGTATGTCTACTCGGTGGAAGCGCGCAACAGCCTGATCAGCGGGCTGACCAATCGCTCCCGCGCCCGCCAAGTCACCGGCTCCGATTTTTTGATCCTCAATCAACAGTTCAACACCCTGATCAAAGCGGGATTGCCGATTCTTCGCGCGCTGGATTTGCTCTCCACGCGCGCCACCACCCCCAAGCTTCGCCCCGTGGTCACCCAGATTCGCGATCGCGTGCGCGAAGGGAAGTCGCTCTCGGAAGCTGTCGACGAAGCGGGTGTTTTTTCCAAAGTTTATTCGACGGCAATTCTGGCCGGCGAAAAGAGCGGAAATCTTTCCGGCGTGCTGGAGTATTACATCGCGTACCAGCGCGTGAGCACCGGGGTCCGCAAGAAAATCATCGCCACGTTGGTCTATCCCACGCTGCTGATCACCGTCGCAGCCGTGATTGTCACCTACCTGGTAACCGTGGTTATCCCCAAATTTTCCCTGCTTTATAAAGACCTTGGCACCGAACTTCCGGGGCCCACCAAACTCCTCATCGCCATTACCGTGGATTATCGCTACGTGGTGCTGGGACTGATCGCCGCTTTTTTCCTAGGAATCTTTTTGCTGTTCATGTGGTCGCGCTCGGAGGAAGGTGGCGCGGCATTCGACCGCATGAAGTTTCGCCTGCCCATGATCGGCGACACCATGCTGAAGTTTCAGGTGGCGCAGTTTTCGCGCACTTTGGCCACGCTACTAACCGGCGGCACGCCGCTGGTGGCCGCTCTGAGCACCGCTTCCGACGCCATCACCAGCCGGCTGGTGCGCAATACCGTCGCCGAGACCACCCAGATGGTCCGCGAAGGTGAGTCTCTGCATCAGGCGCTGGCCTCCAAAGGCGTCATGCCGGACCTCGCGCTGGACATGATCGAGGTGGGCGAGTCCAGCGGCGCGCTGGCGCCCATGCTTACCAGCGTTGCGGAGTTCTATGAAGACGAAGTGAACCTGCGACTCACCACCATGATCGCTTTAATCGAGCCCATCATGTTGGTGTTCATGGGCCTGCTGGTGGCGTTTATTTTGATCTCACTCTATTTGCCGATTTTCTCCTTCTCAACTGAAGGCGCAAAATAAGGAATCTTATGGCTAGTCCCGAACACAATTTGCCACCCGCCGGCGGGGAACCGCTGATGAACGAGCGGGAAATAGCGCGCAAGCTGGCGCAGCGCTATCGCTGTCCGTTTGTGGATTTGAACGAGCAGCGCATCGATCCCGAGCTATTCCGCACCATTCCCGCGGACTTGATGTTCCGCTACAACTTTGTTCCGCTGGAATTACAGAACAACTCTTTGTCCATTGCGGTGGCCGATCCCAGCCTGGTGTTGCTCAGCGATGAGCTTCCGCTGCTGCTCGGTAAAAAGCTTTCCATCAAAGTGGCCACGCCGAGGCAAATCGGCGATTTGCTCAAGCGCACGGAGCAATCGCAGCGCGTGCTGGAACAAGCCACGGAAGCGTTTACGCTGCAAGTCTCCAAGGAAGATGTTGAAAGCGACGAAACCATTTCCGGCGATCGCCTTACGCGAGACACCGCGCAAAATCCCGTCGTTCGCCTGGTGGAAACCATCATCTTTACCGCGCTCGAACGCCGCGCCAGTGACATTCACATCGAAGCGCGCGACGGCGAAGTGGCCGTCAAGTACCGCATCGACGGCGTGCTGCAATACGCCATGCAGAACATGTCCAAGGAATGGCACTCCAACTTAATTTCGCGCATCAAGGTGCTCAGCGATTTGGACATCGCCGAACGCCGCGTCCCGCAGGACGGCCGCTTCCGCGTGAAGTACAAAGGCCGCTTCATCGACCTGCGCGTCTCCATCATGCCTGCCAGCCACGGCGAAGACGCCGTGCTCCGCGTGTTGGACAAAGAAACGCTTTCCGAAAAATTTACTAACCTGAGCCTCGACGTCGTAGGTTTCTCCGCCGACGAAATGAAGAAATTTCGCCGCTACATTCGCGAGCCCTACGGCATGGTGCTGGTCACCGGCCCCACCGGCTCCGGCAAAACCACCACGCTGTATGCGGCCATCAACGAAATTAAATCTGACGAAGACAAGATCATCACCATCGAAGATCCCGTGGAATATCAGCTGCGCGGCATTACGCAGATTCCCGTCAACGAGAAAAAAGGTTTAACCTTTGCCCGCGGCTTGCGTTCCATCCTGCGCCACGACCCGGACAAAATTATGGTCGGCGAAATCCGCGACCAGGAAACCGCGCAAATCGCCATTCAATCCGCGCTCACCGGTCACCTCGTATTCACCACCGTGCACGCCAACAACGTCACCGACGTCATCGGCCGCTTCATCAACATGGGCGTCGAGCCGTATAACTTCGTGTCCGCGCTGAACTGCATTATGGCGCAGCGGCTGGTACGCGTGGTGTGCGCGAATTGCAAGCAGCCCAAGAAATATACGACCGCGGAGCTGAAGGAAGCCGGCTTGGATCCTGCCGTGTGGGGCTCGGTGGTCTTTGCCGAAGGTGCCGGCTGCCTCGAATGCTCCGGCACTGGTTACCATGGGCGCACCGCGATCTGCGAACTGCTGGACCTGACCGACCGCATTCGTGAAATGATCGTAGACCGGCGGCCCACTTCAGAAATCAAGCGCGTAGCGCGTGAAGAAGGCATGGTCACGCTGCGCGAGAGCGGTTTGAACAAAATTCGTGAGGGCCAGACCAGCGTGAAAGAAATCAACAAAGTTACGTTCGTTGAAGAAACGCTGGCCAACTAAACTTTTCGGATAAATATGGCATCCACGAGCACAGCGGCATTTCGTCAAGGCATCTACAAGAGCGCATTCGTGCGCAAGGTGACGCGCTGGCTGGACGCTAGCCCGCATCCGCCGCTGGCGCTGGAAATTGCCCCGAATCGCGTGGCAGGCGCGCGCTGGACGCGCACCGGCTCGCTGGATGGCTTCGCCATCGAGGAGTTGCCGGAAGGCGCGTTGCTGCCCTCCGCTGTGGAAACCAATATCGCTAATCCCACCGCGGTAAAAGCCGCGGTCAATAGCGTGTTCGACCGGCTGCGCGCCAAGGATGAGTCCATCGCGCTGATTCTGCCGGACCCGGTGATTCGCGTTTTCCTGCAGCATTTCGATCAGTTTCCGCGTTCGCCGCAAGAAGCGTTTCCCATGCTGCGCTGGAAGCTTAAAAAGAGCGTGCCGTTTGAAGCTGATGAGACGTTGATTTCCTACATGCGCCAGGCGCCGCACGAAGATGGCGTGGATGTGGTGACCGCGCTGGCCCGGCTGCGCATCATCCGTGAGTACGAAGGCCTGGCGGAAGGCGCGGGGCTGCATCCCGGCGTGGTGTTGAATTCCTCGCTGGCGGCCGTGGCGTTGCTGGAAGAACAAAAGCCTACGCTGCTGGCGCGGGTTTCGGGATCGTCACTGACCACCGCCATCGTGCGCGAAGGCGTCTTGCGCGGCTATCGCTGCACGGAGCTGCCGGCGCGCGACAATGCGCTCACACCGGAAATGCTGCTGGAAGAAATCTATCCCGTCGCGGCCTATTATCAAGATACCTGGCACGAAGGCATTCACTCGGTGCGCGTCGCGGGTCTTGGCAACCGGCTGACGGAGTTCCTGCGGCCGCTGGAAGATGAATTTCATTGCGAGGTTCGCTCGCTTATGCAGACGGCTGCAGCCGATGGCCGTTTCCCTTCGGATGCCAAGCCGCTGGCGGACCGTGAACTTGAGGGACTGGTAGGATGGATGTTGCATCGAAACTAGCAACCGCAGTGCTTGCGTAGGTTTTTCGGAGTGACCGTTTTGGAGTAAATACGGATGCGGATACAGCTCAATCTCGCCACCAACGCGTTGCAAACGCACCGGCGGTTCATCGTGGGCGCTGGTCTCCTCGGACTTCTGGGGGCCATCACCTTTCTCGCCCTGGGCTGGCACGTTTATTCCGTGCGCAAGGCGGATGCGGAATTCCGCGCGCAAACCGCGGATACCCGGCAGAAACTGGCCGCCAGCGAGATCGAACGCAACAACCTGGAACGCTTTTTTACCGATCCGGAAAATGCCCGCTTGCATGACCGCGCGGCGTTTCTCAATTCCATCATCGATGCGCGAAGTTTTAATTGGACGCTGATGTTCATGGACCTGGAGCAGGTGATGCCCGGCGGCGTGCGGATCCTCAATGTTGAGCCGGCGCAAGTGAAAGGGCGGATACTCGTCAAGTTGCGTGTGGGCGCCAGCAGCGAAGAGGCCAAACTTAAATTCCTTCGCGCACTGGAATCCTCCAAAGAATTTAGCAACGTGCAATTGGTTAGCGACAAGACCGCGCAGAACGGCGAACAAGGCGACCGGGAGACCGTGGATCTGGACGTGGTGTACTCGAGGATCTGATGGAACGCCATTTCATATTTCGGAAACGCTTGATCCTCGCGGGGCTGACCTTGCTGATTGGCGCGGACTTGGCGTTGGCGGCGTATGGCTGGCGGTTGTCTTCGGCGCCACGCACACCCAAACAGCAACTGGCCAGCGAAGTTCAGGAACTTGAGTTGCTGCGCGCGGATATCCGGCGCGCCGAAGAGATCAAGCAAAAGATGCCGACCACGCAACAGGATTGCGACAAGTTCGAGCACTCTCTGCGCCCGGCGAATACTGGCTCTTCCGCGGTCCTTGCCGACCTGGGGAGCATCGCCAGTAAATCCTCTTTGCATTTGGATTCCGTGACCTTCAAACAGTTTCCGGTTCCTAACAGGAATCTCGAAATGGTGGATATGGACGCCACGGTCAACGGCGATTACGCCAGCGTGGTGCGCTTTTTGAACGGACTGCAGCGTTCCGAGAATGTTTATCAAGTTGACGCACTTACCGTGACCGGCGATTCTCAGAGCCACTCGGCCGGCGGCGCGGTGCGCGTTCTTTTGCACATGAAAACGTATTTCCGAACGGTATGACGAAACAACAGAAACAACTCGTCGCTCTCGCCGCCCTGGTGGTGGTCGCCGCTCTGGTCTGGTATCTGGAGAGCGGTAAGCCCGTGCCCGGCATCGCGGATTCGCAATTTGTGGTTAAGGCCTACCAGCCTTTGCCGGTGGAAAATCCGGAACTGCACTGGCGGAAAATTACCGACGCCCAGAAAACGGAATACAAGAGTGCGGGAAGAAATCCTTTCAGCATGCAAGCCGAGCCGATAGCGCCAAATCCCGCGTTGGTGGCTGGCACCGCCGCTCAGACTCACCGGCCGATTGGTCCTCCTCAGCCGCCGCCGCTGGTCCCGCCGACGTGGCCGGGGAATGTAAGCTTCTTTGGCTACGGCACGGTTCCCAATGGCACGGCGCGCCGCGCATTTTTGTCGGTCGACGGTGAAGTGCAAGTGGTGGGTGAGGGAGACACGCTCCTGGGGCGCTACCGCATCACGCAGGTGAACAACGGCATAATCGAATTCCAGGATATGTCCACGGGTTTGCGCAATACCAAAACGGTGGATCCTGACAAGGGCGGGCCGCCGACCGCATGAACATGTCGATCCCTTCTCGAACGCATAGCGCCGCGCAGTGTTTGCCGTCGCCACGTTTTCGTGAGCAACGCAATCGTGAGCAACGTGTTCGTGCGCAAAGGGGCTATGCGCTGTTGCTGATTATGTTTTCCGTGGCGCTGCTGGCAGCGACGGCCATGACGGTTGCGCCCAATATCCTGACGGAAGGACGCCGCGAGAAAGAACAGGAAATGATCTGGCGCGGCAAGCAGTACGCGCGCGCGGTGAAACTCTACAACACCAAGCTCGGGCATTTTCCCACCAGCCTCGACGATCTGACCAAGCCCAAAACCGGCTCCATCCGCTTCATGCGCCAGGCCTACAAAGATCCGATGAATAAAGAAGACGGATCGTGGCGGCTGATTTACGTCGGCCCCGCGGGACAGCTGATTGGCAGCCTGAAACCGCCGGAGAATGCGTTGCCGGGCACCGGTGGATTGGGTACCCCAGTGTCCGCGCTCGCGGGGGCCAACGGCCAATCGCCGTCGCTGCCAGGAGCGAGCGGTTTTTCGAGTGGCTTCGGATCATCAAGCAGCGGCGGCTTTGGCTCGAGCAGTTCAAGCGGGTTCGGCTCGACCAGCAGTAGCGGCGGTTTCGGGTCGAGCAACACCAGCAGCTTCGGCGCGTCGAACAACAGCGGTTTTGGATCTACGAGCAACAATTTTTCTGCCTACAATTCGTCGGGAAATAACTTGTTGGATAGCAACGGGCAGCCCCTCGATCCCGCGCTGGATCCCTATCTGAACCCGCCGGTCACCGACTTGCCGGACACCTCGAATATCGTTGGCGGCAACATTATCGGAGTCGCAAGCAAGATCAATCGGCACTCCATCAAGGTGTACGAAAAAGCCAAGAATTATCTGCTCTTTGAATTTGTCTGGAATCCCGCGAAAGACGCCGCGGCAGCGTTGCAGCAGCTGAACGCTCCGGGCACGCAGGGTATCGGCACGCCAGTTGGAAACACACTAGGCCTCACTGCACTGCCGATGCCTCCCGGTACAGGCGCGACCGCTCCTACTTCGGGAGCGCCGCAAGGCGGAACACCTCCCACGTCGCAGCCGCAAAATCCTCCGCAGCAACAGTAGCCGCCGACATTCGCGTCGCCGCGGAGCAAACTACCGCAGCGTTGCAGTAGATTTCCGTTTCCGAACGGATACAGTCTTTTCTAAATAATGATTCGTTAGCGCCGCCTTCGCGATCTGTTTACGGTTGCAGAGCGGGTGAGGTTTGCGCGGCGGAGGTGTTCGCGGGCAGGGAAGCGCCGGACGAACTCCCTGATGAAGTTCCTGTGGTGACTCCAGTGGCACTCGCTGCGGAATTTCCGATGAACGAGGCGGCTTCCGGCACCGCACTGTTTTTGCCGGACTGCGCGGACTTGCTGTTCTGGTAGGTGCGCTGCACTCTGCGCACGTACGAAACGGTTTCGGCGAATGGCGGAACGCGGCCGTACTGTTCGACGCGCTCTGGGCCGGCATTGTAGGCCGCCAGCGCCAGGGACAGGTCGTTGCGGTAGCGCTGCAGCAGGTTGCCGAGGTAGCGCGTGCCGGCGTCGATGTTTTCTTGCGGGTCGAAGACGTTGCGCACGCCGAGCTTGGCCGCGGTTTCCGGCATCAGTTGCATCAGGCCGCGAGCATTTTTGCGCGAAACGGCGCGCGCATTGAAATTGGATTCCATGGCGATCACGCTGCTGATTAAATCGGCGTCCACCTGGTAGCGCGCGGCGGAAGTTTCCACCAAGTCGCGATAGTGGTTTTTCATCGACAAGAGCGGCGCTGGCGGCGGTGGCGCGGCAAATTGATCCTCGGGTTCGATGGCGGCAACTTCGTCGAACGGAACGTCCACAAAGCCCCCATTCATCTGCAGGTGGTAGGTGCCGTCGATGAGTTGATATCCGGTGACGTTGAGGCGCTGGCCGTTCTTAAGGACGATGTTGTCGGCGCGCGCGGCACGCGGCGTTGCGAGCAACGCTGCGCAGCTTACCGCTAGAGCTAGAACGGAGTGGTTTAGACGCATGAAGCGGCCTCGCGCAACACGAAATGCTCGATGGCGGCAGCGACTCCGCCTTCGTCGTTGGAACCGGTCTGATGCCAGCCGAAACATTTTAGCGCGGAAACGCCGTTGCTCATGACCACGGGAATGCCGGCGAAAGTGAGCATCTCGAGGTCGTTGTGGTTGTCGCCGATGGCCAGCACTTCTTCGCGGGCGATGCCGCGCAGTGCAGCCCATTCGGCCAGCGCCACGCCTTTGGTGGTGATGGGATTGAGGACGTCGATCATGGCGAAGTCTTTGGTCTCGTAGACCGTGGTGGCCAGCGCGTACTCCGCGGCGAAGGGCGCGGTGCGCAACAGTTGTTCGGCTTGGCGCATTTCCGCGACGGAACCGGAAAACATTACTTGAATGGGATCTTCCGTCAGGCAGGATTCCAGCGGACTCGCCACGCCGATAAAGTCGCGATTGCGCGCGTAGTAGCCGTAGCGCAGGGTGTCGTTGGGATCGAGCACTTCGAGCATCACCTGTTTTTCGCGCAGACGGTCGAAGATGAGCGCGGCGCCATCGCGCCACGGCAGCGTGAGTTGCAAGACTTTGCGCGCGGTTTCCGCGGGCAGGACGTGGCGAATGTGCGTTTGTCCGTCGTGGGTGCGCACCAGCGCGCCGTTGTTGACGATCATGGTGATGGGCGCGTCCAGTTCGCGCGCTACCGGCATGGCGAAGTCGTACCGTCGTCCGGTGACCAGCGCCACTTCAATGCCGCGGCGCGCGGCTTCGGCAACCGCCAGGCGATTGGCTTCCGGGACGCGCCAGCGGCTATCCAGCAGCGTGCCGTCAATGTCCAAAGCGATGAGGCGCACGGCCATTTGGATAGTCTACCTTCATATCCATTTTACCCTGTATTGGGATGCCGCCGCGACGCGGTGTGCTGTCTGGAGTATCTGTCACGCGCCTTTCCGGATCGGGCAGCCATTTGCTGCCACGTTGGGGCGTGCAGCAGGTGACGCCCTGAAGGGCGTCGCTACAAAGACTGGCTAGAAACCCAGGGGACTGACCGCGAGCTGCCAGCGCTCCAAAAATGGGCTGTGATAAAATTGGTGTTTATGGCTACTCAGCGCATTTATTACGACGATGCTTACGTGCGGGAGTTCACCGCCAAGGTGCTCAGTTGCGAGGCCGTGCCTCCGAATTTGCAGGCAGGGTGGACGCAGACGGCGTGGGCGGTGGTGCTGGACCGTACCGCGCTGTATCCGACCTCCGGCGGGCAACCGCATGATTGCGGAAAGCTGGGAGACGCCGCGGTGCTGGAGGTACGGGATGACGGGGACGAAGTGGTCCACGTCGTGGATCGCGAATTGGACGAGGGCGCCGCGGTAGCCGGGTGCGTGGACTGGCCGCGTCGTTTCGACCATATGCAGCAGCACAGCGGACAGCATCTGCTGTCGGCGGTGTTTCAGGAGCGCGTTGGACTGCCTACGGTCTCCTTTCACCTGGGAGAAGAGTTCTGCACCATTGATCTACACGGTCCGGAACCTTCCGACGAGATGCTGGAAGGGATCGAACGGGCCGCGAACAAGATTGTTTTTGAGGATCGCGATCTTCACGTGCATTACGCCACGCCGGAGCAGCTGGCGGAACGCGGGGTGCGCAAGCGGATCGAACGCGAAGGCATGCTGCGCGTGATTGAAATTGTGGGCGCCGATTATCAGCCGTGCGGTGGCACGCACGTGCGTTCCACCGGTCAGATCGGGCTGGTGCTGGTGCGCCGGCGCAGCAAAGTGCGCCAGGATTGGCGCGTGGAGTTCATTTGCGGCCGCCGCGCGGAACGCGTGGCGCGCGCAGACTTTCGGCAGTTGCGCGATGCCGCGCAAGCTTTGCAGTGTGCGCCGAATGAGGTACACGCTGCCGCCGAACGCGTTGTGGCGGAACGCGATGCGCATTTCGCCGCGCTGCGCGGCTCCTTGCAGCAGTTGGCCGAGGCTGAGGCGGCGTTGGCGTTGCATTCGGTGGTTCCGGCTGGCGATGGACTTCGAGTGGTCGAGCGCGTGTTTGAAGGTGTTCATGCGGATTTCCCAGGGCTCTTTGCAGCCGCGCTTGCCAAACGGGAGCGCGTGGTGGCGCTGGTGGCGGCCAGCGATACCGGGCAAATATTTTTCGCGCAACATCCGGCGGAGGACTACGACATGGCCGCTCTTTTGAAGCGCGTCCTTGGCGAGGTTGGCGGGAAGGGCGGGGGCACCAGGGACTTTGCGCGTGGCAAGCTTGCGGACGCAACGGCGGCTGGTCGAGCGGTGGAACTTGCCAGGACGGGGTTGTCCTAGGGCTGTTGGCGGCTTCGCGAGGGTCCGCAAAAGGGCATGAGGCAGTGCTCAGAAATGAGCTTCCAGGCTGTTTGACGCCTACTTGAGGAGGCACTGGAGGGGTGATACCCCCTAGGGTTTTTTGTAAGTGTTCATTCTAGGATAGTTAAAGTCCTTTGTTTTGACACAGTTTTGCAAGTGTTCATTCTGCTGGGCTTAGGCAGCATTTTTGTTACATAGTTAGTTACCTCCCATTAGCCGGAGCGCACGCACGTGTTCGGTTGCGACTTTTGCGGGTTTCAGTCTCCCTCATTGAGGAGGATCGTCGCGGAAAAAGCCGCAGGGCTCAGAGACAAGCGCCCTGCGCTTGTATCTTGGGTTTGCGAGAGACTAGCCACAGAGGCGAGTCGCTCTGGCGGAGAGGCCGTCCTGCGCTGAGGCCCGAGGGAAACTTCGTGAGCCTGTTTTGTAGATCGGCCCCCCGCCCTAATTTCCGAAAACTGAAGAGAATCACAGGCCGTTGCGAGCCTGCATTTACAAGCTCAGTTGGAAATAGCGCAGGGTCGGGGAGCCAGAGCCACAGCCTACTGCAAGGAGGCGTGATGGACAAGATGGTGCCATGCGGCATGGAAGTGAGTGCCCGGGAATTGTTGGTGGCGCTGCTGGGCGAAAAGGAACAGGTGGTGTTGCGACGTTTCGCCAACACCGTAGCCGGACAGCAGCACTTGCTGCAGACCCTCACCCGCGGGGGGCAGCGGGTGAGGGTCTGTCTGGAGGCCACGGGGGTTTATGGGCTGGACGTGGCGTTGCTGCTCAGCGCGCACGAACAGCTGGAAGTGGTGGTGGCGAATCCGCGCGCGGTGCGGCATTTTGCGCAAGCCCTGATGCGGCGCAGCAAGAGCGATCCACTGGATGCGCTGGTGTTGTGGGAGTTCGCGCAGCGCATGCCCTGCAGGCCGTGGGTGCGGCCGGAGAAAAATACTTTGGTGCTGTGGGCCATTGCGCGGCGCCTGGAAGCGCTGACCAAGCAGCGTACCGCGGAGAAAAATCGCGCGCACGCGGCGGGAGTTTCGCAGGCCATTCCGCCGTGTGTGCGCCGCAGCATTGCGCGGACCTTGCGGGCTTTGCAACGCGAAATACAGCAACTGCGCTCGGAAGCCTTGGCGTGTATCGCCAACACCGCGCAGTTGCAGGCGCGTTACCTGCAACTGCGCAGCGTGCCCGGCATCGGAACGGTCAGCGCCATTCAAGTGCTGGCCGAATTGCTCATGCTGCCCGCCGATCGCGATGTGCGGCAGTGGGTGGCCTACGCCGGGCTGGATCCGCGCGAGTACAGTTCCGGAACTTCGCTGCGCAAATACCCGCGCATCAGCAAAGTGGGCAATCGCCACTTGCGGCACGCTCTGTACATGCCGGCGCTGGTGGCTAGCCGACACGAACCACATCTGCGAGCGTTCTACGAGCAGCTGCTGGCGCGCGGAAAAAAGAAGCGTCCGGCGCTGATCGCCGTGGCGCGTAAACTGTTGCATGCCATCTACGGGATGTTCCGCTCCGGTCAGGACTATGACGGCGCGCGCGTTTACCGCCTGACGCTCCCGCAGCCCGTGCTCCTCTCACAAATCGCTTGAAATCTAAGAGAGAATCTACAGTTATTTGCGCAGTCGAGGGCTGATTTGGTGCTGGGTTTGAAGGACGACTAGGCGTAGTTCTCTACAAGGACAATTGTACGCGATGGTACCGGCGGCTGTCAAGGGGACAATTGGGATTTTTTCTGGCGGAGAACGTCACGAGGTACGGCGTTCGGTTAAAAGGTTTGGAATGAGACTGCTGCGGCGGCTTTGGGGTGACGAGCGAAGCCGGTGCGCTGGAGAGGCTGAAGGGAAGATGGTGGACGTGGCCGGGATCGAACCGGCGGCCTCGTCGTTGCGAACGACGCGCTCTCCCAGCTGAGCTACACGCCCCTAAAGCAGCCTAACGATATTAACAGACGTTGAAAAAGTTTCCAAACTTGGAACTTCGGGCACGCGGAACTTTGTACGAGTGGCTTGAGTACAACGCAGCACGCTGTATGCGCGTGCACGAGATCGTGCATCAGCGGCAACATACCACAGGCTATCATTCTGAACTGTGGCTGCAATGCCGGAGACAGAGAACACAGACACCAAGACCACGGACACCAAGACTGCAGAAACCGGGGCGCCGGTTCGGACAGTCTTCATCCGACCCTTTATTCGATGGCTGGGCATCCGCCTGACCACACGCCTGGCCACCCGTCTGGCGATCGGCTCGGTTATCGGCGTGGTGCTTCTTTGGGTGCTTGCCGCACTGATGCTGGTGTCCGCGCGGTGGATCGACCCACCGACGACCGCGGTGCAGATGCAGCGGCGCTTGCAGGCGTGGATCCATGACAAGCCGTACCGCAAACGCTACGACTTCATTCCGCTCAATGAAATCTCGGCCGACCTGCAGCACGCGGTGGTCGCCGCGGAGGACGCGCGGTTCTACCAGCACCATGGATTCGATTGGCACGAGATCGAAATCGCCGCCGAAGACGATTTGGAAGGGGAGCGCAGTCGCGGAGCTTCGACCATTACGCAGCAACTGGTGAAAAATCTATTCTTCGGAACGGGCCGGTCGTTCCTCCGCAAGGGCGCAGAGGCCACCCTGGTACCGGTAGCCGAAATCTTTCTCGGCAAAGAGCGCATTCTGGAGATATATCTCAACGTGGTGGAGTGGGGCCCTGGTATTTATGGCGCAGAGGCGGCGTGTCGTTACTACGACGAAACCGCGGCGCGGAATATTGGCCGGCAACAGGCGGCACGGCTCGCGGCAATTCTGCCGGCTCCCCTGAAGCGAAGACCCGAGCGCATGAATAACTACAGCGCAATTATTCTTAAGCGGATGGGGCAAATGGGGTGGTAGCCGCAGCTCCTTGAACGGGACTTCTGGACCGCGTCGATTCCGCATCGATGCATCGAGCGAGCTCCTGCGGTGGCTAGGCAAAGTTAATATATGCCTCTAGCGCGGCTAAGTCTTCATTCGTAACGGAGG
Source organism: uncultured Acidobacteriota bacterium (assembly GCA_963838265.1). Classification (GTDB taxonomy): domain Bacteria; phylum Acidobacteriota; class Terriglobia; order Acidiferrales; family UBA7541; genus Acidiferrum. The sequence continues at coordinate 152,242 of CAWIQN010000004.1, read as the reverse complement.
CAATCGATGGGGTCGAGGTTGGCCGCCACGGATGCCGGATAATAGCCGAAGAACAGACCCACGCCGACAGAGATCGCGAAGCCGATCGACACCCACAAATAAGAAATCGTTGCGGGAATGGAAGGCACAAACGTACGCACCAACGTGGATACGACGGACCCGATCAAGATGCCGAGAGTGCCACCGACGAGGGTGAGGACCACGGCTTCCAGCAGAAATTGCAAACGTATGTCCCCGCGGCGAGCGCCGATAGCCTTGCGTATACCTATTTCCTGCGTGCGCTCGGTCACGGATATGAGCATGATGTTCATCACGCCGATGCCACCGACCAGCAAACCTATCGAACTAATCACCGTTGTGAGGATCACCAGCGCACCGGTAAGTTGATTCCACAGATTGCTCAGAAAGTCCGGTGAGCTAAGCTCGAAATCATTGTCCTTATCCGCAGGGACGCGGCGCAAGCGGCGCATCGCTTGTATGACTTCCGCTTGGGCCAGTTCGACATCTACATTCTTGGGGACGGTGAAAAGCATTATCAGTTCTTTCGCCTCAGGATAATGCTTCTTAAAGTTGCTCAGTGGGATGATGGCGAAGATGTCGACTCCTGGACCGAGAAATAGACCCTGGTCGTGCTCGAAAACGCCGATGACTTCATATTCCCCGCCGTTGATGCGCACCGTCTTGCCAACCGCGTCCGTGCCGGGGAAGAGCGATTCGCTGATGGCCGCGCCCAGCACGACGACGGGACGCGCGTGCTCCTGGTCAAAGGTGCTGATGAAGCGGCCTTGCGCGACCGCAAAGAGCGGAATTGCCTCCGTGTATTCCGGTTCTGCGCCGCGTACGATCACTTTCTCGACGCTATGGTCCCCGCTGGTAATCAGATTGCTGTCCCCAAAGAAAAAACCACGGGTACCAACGGTGGTCACGATCTGTACGTCAGGAGCGGCTTCGCGGATATAATCGGCATAGTTGTATTCAAGATATCTGCGTGTGCGGATGCGTTCCGGCATGTGTGAGGGATCCATCCCGGGAGGAAATCGCGTCAGAAAGTAAGTGCGCGAGCCGAGGGACTCCACTTTGTCCTGGACGAACTTGTTCAGCCCTTGAATGATTGCCGCCATGGAGATCACTGAGGATACCCCGATGACGATACCCAGGACCGTCAAGGCAGAGCGAACCTTCGACGAGCGCAAAGTCTCCATTGCCGCAAGAAAATTCTCCCGGGCCTGACTCGAGGTCATGATTCCCATCAGTCAGACCTCAACGCGACAACGGGGTCCAATCGTGACGCACGCAATGCCGGATAGATTCCGAAAAATAGTCCAACCGCGGAGCTCAACAACACCCCCATGACGGCAACCCAAGTCTGAACTGCAGCGGGGAATGGGGTATACGTCCGCAGGGCCGTGGCGACCAGGAATCCCAGCGTGATGCCAGCGAGGCCTCCGGCAATGCATTGCATGACGCTTTCCACTATGAACTGGCGGAGGATGTCGCGCTGGGTGGCACCCACGGCGCGCCGCACGCCAATCTCTCTCCTGCGAAGGGTCACGCTCATCAACATGACGTTCATGATCACGATGCCGCCGATGACCACGGAGATGGCGCTCACCATGATGAATACAGCGAAAAACGCCGAGCTGACGCCGCGCCACAAGGCCATGTAACTTTCTTTCGTGCCAATAAAAAAATCGTCCTCCATGTTGCCCGAGAGATGGCGGCGCGAGCGCAAAATCAGATGTGCCTGATCCTGCGCGTTTTCGAAGTTACCTGTGCTGGTCTTGACGTTAATCGTGATGCTGGAATGTATTCCCTGAATTCGAAGGAAAACGGGTAGTGGAACTATTACGAAATTGTCCTGGTCCTGGCCGAGTACGCTGCCGATCTTTTCGATCGCCCCTATCACCGTGAATTCGTCGTTGGCGATACGAATAGATCTCCCGATAGGCTCCATACCGAGAAATAGCTCCCGCATAAGCGTGTCGCCGATCAAACAAACATTGGCGCGATGTTCAGCTTCGGATGAAGTGAAGTAGCGTCCCAGTTCGACCTTTCGCGGATCAATATCGGCCATGTTTGCTGTCTGGCCATAGAGGCTAACGTCCTGCAGCTCTTTGTCGCCGGATCGTGCCCGAACGCTTGTACTCATGGTCGCGCCAACTTCTTGGCAGGCGCTGCATCCCTCGGCAATCGCGGTCATGTCCGCTAGTTCAAGTTTCTTGAACTTCAGCGCTTTGATGACGATGTCGAAGTCCGTCACCGCAAACGGCGTGCGCGCGATCTGGAACACGTTCGTGCCGAGGTTGGCGATCTTCTGCTCAACATACAGGTTTGCGCCCTGGACGATGGTCATTACCGTGATGAGTGTGGCCACACCCATCGTCAGTCCCAAGGCGGTGAGCGACGCACGCAGCTTGTGGCCGCGTAGAGCACTGAAGCATTGGGCAAGATTGTCGCTGACGGCAAGCATAGTGGAGAGAAGACGTCCTCAGTAGCCCTATAGATCGCACGAAAGGTGAAGTACTGGGCTGCCGAATCGACAGCAAGCGTTTCTAAGGGTATACGAATGAATGGCCGGGGCTACGTGGTCCGATGAGCGCTGCAGATTCGATTTCCGCTGGCGGCGCATCGTTTCATACGACCGAGCATTATGGCGACTCTATACGCGGAAGATTTATCGGTCAAGAGGCGCGACGAACTGGCGTAGATCTCTCAACTCTCCCGAATCGGGTTTGCAGAGATGAGAACTCAAACGAGCTTCGATGACGGCTCGCTTCTCCGAACGAGAGTTCGGTCCCGGAACAACTTCGAGTTGCACGTCACTCGAGACAATTGACTGGGTTTCAGGAGCACCTCTTGCGCATCACTAAAATACTTGATGCACCGTCGTTCCTGGCATAAGCTCCGCCGCAGAAGAAATACCAGCCGGGGGGATTTTCCACGCGCCGGCAACTTGAGATGTGGGGCGCACGGCAGCAACCTGCAACTATTCGCGGTGGTGATCTGCGAGCTTCCGCGAGAGGATTTGTGATGTCTCTATTTGAGTGGTGCCAGTGGCTGCAGCACACGCGTTTCGCCACAGCGATCAGCGAATCGGACTGGTTGTTCCCCCTGATTGAAGGTAGCCACATTCTGACGCTTCCCCTGTCTGTCGGTATGATCGTGATCCTCGATCTTCGCTTGTTGGGGATTGCTTTTTGCGATGGGCCGGGGGCGAAGCTAGTGCTTAACCTGATGCGCTGGTGCAAGTTCGGCTTCGCGGTCATGTTTCTCACTGGTGGGCTGCTATTGATCACGCAGGCTGGCAAGGCTTATGGCAATGGGTTCTTCCGCACGAAGTTGATCTTCCTACTGCTGCTGGGAATCAATGCCGCGGTGTATCAAAAACTGTTCTTTCCGAATATGGCACAGTGGGATGCGGCCCGCGGGGCACCAGCGGGCGCAAAATTCTGCGCCGGGTTTTCGCTGGTCCTGTGGATTGGCGTCATTGTTTGCGGCCGCACCATGGCTTATCAATTTTAATATGCGTCTTCTCTTGGCACTTCTCTTGGCACTGCAGTCCTGGTCAGGTTGGGCGCCGTTCGTCTTCGTCCGCGATAGCAAGTACGGCATGCCCGCGATTCAGTCGTTCCATTTGATGGGGCTCACCATTCTTTTGACCACGGTGCTGCTACTGGATTTGCGGCTGGCCGGCCTGGGCATGAGGGACTACGGGCTCTCCTGGCTGGCGCGGCAGCTCAAGTCCTGGACGCTGGGCGCCATCGCGGTAATGATTTCAACCGGACTTCTGATGTTTCTCGCCACCCCTGGAAAATACGTTGACAGCCGGCCGTTTCGCCTCAAGATGCTGCTCCTTTGCCTGGCACTCCTGTTTCATTACGGTGTGCTGCGCAGATTTACGAAAACCGATTCCGCCGTGCGTCCGCGGGCGTTAGACGTGCTGGTGGCTTGCCTCTCGCTTACGCTTTGGTTTGGCGTGGGTTGGGCGGGGCGCGCGATTGCTTTTGTTCCCTGAGTGGACTATCCTCGCTGGCGCGAGCGCTACTCAGGAGGGAATCCGTGATTCCTAGAATCAGGCCCGCGACGCTTTTGGTACTTGTTATCGCCACCCTGCTGGTCAGTCAGGCCCAAGCACATCACAACATGACGGCAGTCTTCGACTTTAACGATCGCGTCACCTTCACGGGCACGCTGACTGCCGTCGATTGGCGCAACCCCCACACCTACTTCACGGTTGAGGTTAAAGCAGCCGGCGGCACGATCGAGAGCTGGCAAAGTGAGGGCCCGGCGCCCAGTTTCTTCCGGATCCGCGATGTCGGAAAGACGGATTTCGAAGCCAGCGTCGGAAAGACCGTCACCGTGGAGGTCAGCCGGGCGCGCGACAAGTCCCGTTTCGGTCTAATCCGAACCTTTACATTGGCTGATGGCAAAATCGTCTCGGCCTGCCCCCAGAATTGTTAAACCGCTTCGTGGATCGCGCAAATGGGGTTTTCCATGAAAAATTGTGCTCGCCTTGCGGCCATCTTGACCGCTGCCTCTTTCTGTTTTTTGCTTCCTGCCAGCCCGGCGCTGGGGCAAGAGCTAAACGCCGAAGCTAAATCCAAGGAAGCGGTGGAAGCCAGGAGCAAGCGGAACGCGCAGATATTTCAGAACAATGCCTCAGTCCTTACGTTTTTGGATCGCTATGGCAAGCCCACCGGCCAGATTGGCGAGCGAGCGATGTATGAGGCCGCAGTCTTGTCTCCGGACGGTAAGCGCATCGCAGCGATTAAGGATGATTTAGAGAACGAAAGCGCCGACCTGTGGGTCTTTGACGTCGCCACCGGGGCAGTCACACGATTTACAACCAGCGTCAGGACGGAGTTCGTCGATTCGCCCGTCTGGTCGCCGGACAGCAGCAGGGTGGCTTACACCTCGATTCGCAAAGGGCAAGAGGCGATTTACATTCGAGCGGCGAACGGCCAGGGTGCGGAGGAGCTGCTGTACAAGAACCCCGGCGCGTTCATGAACCTTAGCGACTGGTCCGCGGATGGCCGATTCCTGAGCTTTGCCATTTCTGACATTAAGGGAGGAGCACTCTACATTCTGCCGCTGGAGGGCGGCCCCGACCGCAAAGCCATCGAGGTTTTTCACAACGATTTGCGCGTTTTCTGGCCACGTTTCTCTCCCGACGGCCGCTATCTGTCGTATATCGTGCTGGACAAGGTGGACAGACGTGAAGTTTTCGTCCGTCCTTCCGATCCCGCGGCGCACGAGGGCCCATGGCAGATATCCGACGGCAGTTCCAAATCTGCATACTGGGTGCATGGCGGCAAAGAACTGTACTATGTGGGGCGCGATCAATCCGTGATGGCCGCTGAGGTCAGCACCACGCCATCCTTCTCGTTCAGCAAGCCCAAGGTGGTGTTCCGCCAGCAGGTAGCCGTTCCGGACAATTTCATGTACATCAGCCGCGATGGGGATCGGTTCCTCGTTCTTCCGCCGGCGCGCGGCCAGGAGCTACAGCAGATCACGATCTTCGATCAAGGAGGAAAAGTTGTAAAGAAGGTGGGGGAGCCGGCTCTGTACTCCGTAGGAGCCTTTTCCCCTGAAGGCAATCGGCTGCTCGCCATGAAGAGAGATCTCAATACCGGCCAAGAGGACCTCTGGGTCATCGATATCAACACAGCAAAAGCCACGCGCATTACCGACGATACTCGGTTCAAAGTCACACCGTTGTGGTCGCCGGACGGAAAGTACATCTTCTATACCGCGTTGCTAGACGGCGACTGGCCCATCTATCGCAAAGCTGCGGACGGAACCGGCAAGGAGGAATTGTTGTTCCGTTATACGCCTGGCGCGTTTGTGGGTCTTAGTGATGTTTCCTCGGATGGGGAATTTCTTGTGTGCGACTCGGGCGGAGTCATCCTGCTCGTCCCGCTAACGGGGAGCGACCCGGCGGCACGGAAACCGATCGAGTATCTGCGGGACGAGTTCGATGACGGCGCCGGCAGACTTTCGCCCGATGGCCGCTTTATCGCCTACCGCTCTGACGAGGCTAAGCCCGAACGGTTCGAGATTTATGTGCGCCCCTTCGATGCCGCTAAGCCTGTGCCGGAGGATAAGAAATGGCAGGTGTCGAAGGACGGCGCTTTCGGTAGTGATATCTTTTTCGGCTCTCCCGCCATGCTGCACTGGCGCGGTGATGGCAAAGAGATTCTATTCCGTGCACAGGAGCTGGATTCCAACGACCTGGTAATGATGGCCGTTGATGTGGAGACCACTCCGGCATTTCGCGTCGGCATGCCAAAGACGCTTTTCAGACTGGCGGGCCCGGTCACGGGCAGCCTCGGCGCGGTCAGTCGCGACGGCCAACGCTTCGTCCTTCCCGTCAATGTGCCTGCGGGTAAATCCGCGCAGCCTTCCGGGGTCAAATGACGCTTCGAACCGGGCCAGCCGGTCCGTCAATTAAATCGAAGTGCAGAAGAGCGCCGAAATCCGGCGGAAGCCCATTTTCGCTTTGCCGGTGAACAGAACTCATGCGCCGGTTGCCCTCCTTGCTTTCCACTTTGCTTGCTCTCCTGTTCTGCGTGAGCTGCGCAAAACAGAAGGTCGTGGCTGAATATCGACCCACAACCACCATCAAGGACTTGATGGATGGCATTGTCGATCCTTCCGCGGACACCATCTGGAACTCCGTGGCCACGATCATGACGACAAAGGGCACGGAGGAAAAATCGCCGCACACGGACGAAGAATGGGCGACGGTTCGCCGCAGTGCCATGCAACTGCTCGAAGCCTCGAACCTGCTACAAATTCCCGGCCGCCACGTTGCCCGGCCCGGAGAGCGCAACGAGCAAGGCATCGAGCTCCAGCCCGAACAGATCGAAACGCTAATCAATCAGGACCGCCAGGCTTGGATCACCCTTGCGCATGGTCTGCATGACGCGGCGACGCTGGCGCTTAATGCCGTCGATGCGAAGGACCCCGCGAAAGTGTTAGCCAGCGGCGAACAGATCGACAACGCTTGCGAACACTGTCATCAGCAATATTGGTATCCGCGCGCGGGCCAGTCCCATAGCAAATAGAGGCGCCGAAGAGTGAACCGCAAGACGTGGCTGCGATAGCGTCGTCTTCTCGATCCGTGGAGGTGAGTAGAAATGTTTTCCGATCAGCGGGCCATTACTTCTGCGCAAAGACTTCGGAGCAGTTCGCCCACGTGCGCACGGCTTCGAAAGATTTCTTGTCATACCAGACAGCGGGAACCATAGTCACAATGGAACCGAAGGCATCGTGCGCGATGAAGATGTCTTTGAACGTGTAGGCCATGTATGCGAATCGGTTCGCGTTCAAGTTAGAGACGCCGTAGAAGGACTGAATGTTCCGGTAGCCTTTTTGGAGTTTCGGCCACGAGACGTTAGGTAGTTCGTTCGCTTCAAAAGTGTTGTTGATAGCGAGCGAACTGACGACGCGGAAGTAGAGCATGGAGCCTTCGGGATCTGGAAAACGAGCAGCAAGCTCTTCGGCAAAAGCTTGAATTTCGCCGCGATCGCCATACCACTCTGGCGCAAGGTAGTTGGCATATTCGCGATAGTAGTGGTAGTAACTCGGCTCGAACGCGAGGGCCTGGTTGAGCAGTTCGCGTGCGTCATCCTTTCTCCAGCCTTCTTCAAAGGCGACCTGCTCCATGACAAAAAACCAGTTGGGGTCCTGCTCTTTGAGGCGTGCGGCAGCGATAAGGATTTCCTTTGCTTTCGCGGAACGGGCACTGTAAAGCTTCCACGCGGACGAAGAAACGGTGTTGGCGAGACCGTCTCCCCGGGCAAAACTAGCGTAACTGGTGTAGAAATGCGCGAGAGTGAGCTGTGCTGCGGCCGAGTCAGGATGCGTGGCGATCCAGTTGTTAATTTTGAGTAGATGCTTTTGATAGTCAGAGTCTTGCAACGGGCGGATGGGATCGGAGTCACTCAGCCCACAGTCACATGATGGATTCTCCAGAGAATTGAAGAACATGAAGTTTTTCCAACCACCGCCTGTGAGCAGGCCTTTCTCGATGCGATTCTGCTGGGCAATTTTTTCAAGTTGCAAAAAATCTTCCTGAGCGAACAACTCTCGAACGTGGGCTTCATAGGCTTCTTCGCTCTCGGTGGGTGGTGTAAAAGGAATGGGCATGGGCGGGGAGTGATGTCCACGGCTATAGTCTCGAATAATATGCATGACTGAGTCCGCCTGGCGGACGCGTGAGTGTGCCCGGTTCACCCCACAACCGCTGAATGCGAGGGCCGAGATTAGGAAGGCAGAGAAAGAAATTCCTGTAAGAGAACGACCTAGATGTCGGTGGAGCATACGAAAAGCATAGTGACGAATAGGCGGCCAAGCTACTGTACCAAAGGGCTGCTGACGCTAAGAGAGAACCGTGGATTGACCGCGCCAAGAAGCCGGATGCTTGACTTAGTTCGTGCCCGATGACGCCCTGAAGGGCGTCGCTACGAAAGCGGCTACAGAAGCGATTGCTGAGGCGACGGTGCTTACTGCGCGAAAGGGGGTCAGGCGCTTCGCGCGAAGCGCTCAGAGTAAACCGCACTCCAAAAAAGCCGGCTACCAGACGTGGCAGACTTTTTCTGGGGGCTTGACCATGGGTTGACCGGGTTTGCAGGCGAAGGCGACGGCGAATTCGGGCATGTTCACGACGACGCCGTTGATGCGGTACTTGCCGGGGGAGTGGGGATCCGTGATGGCTTGCACGCGTTCATTTTCCGGGCGGGTATTTTCGCAGGCCCATTGCGCCAAGCCGATAAAGAAGCGCTGGTCGGGGGTGAGGCCGTCGCGGTCTTTGAGAGTCATATCTTTCGTGGCGTCCTTCCAGGCGATGTACGCGAGGATGGTGCCGCCGAGGTCGGCGACGTCTTCGCCTTCGGTGAGCTTGGAATTGATGTGAATGTCGTCCACGACGACGTATTGCGCATACTGATCGACGACGCAATCCGAGTGCTTGACGAATTGCTCGGCATCTTCCTTGGTCCACCAATCCTTCAGATTTCCATGCGCATCGTATTTGCGGCCTTGGTCGTCAAACCCGTGCGTTAGCTCGTGACCGATGGTTGAGCCCGTGTTTCCGTAGTTCGGGGCATCGTCCATCTTGGCGTCGTATAGGGGTGGCTGAAGAACACCGGCGGGAAAATTGATGTCGTTCATTTGCGGATCGAAATAGGCGTTGACGGTGGGCGGCGTCATGAGCCATTCGCCGCGGTCAACCGGTTTGCCAATTTTGTTCAGTTGCCGATGGACCTCGAATTCGGTGGCGCGCATGTCGTCGCCATAAAATTGCCCGCGGACGATATTCAGCGAACTGTAGTCGCGCCATTTATCGGGATAGCCTACCTTATTGCGAATGGCGTGCAGCTTCGCGAGCGCTTGTTGCTTGGTTTGCGGACTCATCCAGTCGAGTTGCTGGATGCGTAGCGCCATGGCGTCTTCGATGCGGCGGGTCATTTCCACCGTGGCGGCCTTCAGCTCTGGCGGGAAAGTTTTTTGCACGTAGGCCTGCCCCAAGGCTTCTCCCAAGTCTCCATCGACGTAGCTGACGCAGCGCTTCCAGCGAGGCTGAAGCTCCGTGGCGCCGCGCAGGTATTTGCGATAGAACGCGAAGTCTTCATTGACGAAGGCGGATGACAAAAATGGCGCATGAGAATTGGCAACGTGGAATCGAAGATAACTCTTCCAATCCTGCAGGGAATTCGATTTCAGCTGGGCATCGACGTCCTTGAAGAAATCGGGCCAGTCAACGTTGAGGATGGGAAATTGCGGTGCGCCGGTGGCGGTGAAATAGGCGTTCCAATCGAAATCCGGCGTAAGGTTGCCGAGGTCCGGGACGCTCATCTTGTTTTTCTGTTTGTAGGGATCGCGGCGTTCGACCCGAGTGAGCGAGGCTTTCGCCAGGCTGGTTTCGATGCGCATCACGGCGGCGGTGTTGATTTTGGCGGTGTCCGGAGAATCGCCGAGAAGTTCAAATATTTTCTGTACGTGGCGCAAATATTGCTCGCGAGTTTCCTTCGATTTGGCGTCGTCCTCGAGGTAGTAATCGCGATCCGGGAGCCCGAGGCCGCCCTGGGAAATATCCATAATCACGGCATCGGAATTGTCGGGATCCTGCGTGGGTGAGGCGTTGAAAAGGGCAGAGGTACCTTCGAGTTGCAGAGCCGCCAGCAGCGCGGGAAGTTGTTTTGTGCTCTGCAGGCTGGCGATAGCGGATAAATTCGATTGCAACGGCTTGACGCCTAATTTATCTACTTCAGATTGGTCCATGCAAGAGGCGTAATAGTCGCCAATTTTCTGCGTGACGGCATCGCGATTGGTTGCGATGGCGGCTTGTTCGAGAATGACACGGAGATAGTTCAGATTGTCTTCATACAATTTGCCGTAAACGCTCCAGCCGGTTTGGTCGGGGGGAATGGGATTTAGCTTTCGCCAGCCGCCACAGGAATATTCGTAGAAGTCCACGCAGGGGTCGACTTTGCGGTCCATGGCGGCGAGGTCGAGACTGGGAGTGTAGGGAAGCGTGGGCTGGGCGGGCGGGTGCGGTGGCGTGGTTTGCTGGGCGCAGGTGGAGATGGCGAAAAGGCCCGCCAAAAGAAAAACCTTCTTAAAGGGCATCGATTTTCTCCGAATATTGGTCTGCGCTGCAGGCGTAATTTTCATTTAGCGCTCTCGGTCAGTGACAGCCTACACTCTGCCTCGGCGGTCCACAATGCGCGCGGCGAGTGGTCCGGACAGTTCATGTATATTACCAATGCTGTTGCCACATTTTAAGGAGTCGGGATGGAAGCGATGACTTCAGGCGAAAAGCGGAAATCGTATCGACGTTCGACTGGGGAGGCGCGAATGAACGCGCGCTGGCGTTACCCTGCGCTGTTCTGCGCAGTGGTGTCGATTTGCTGTTGTGTGTCCGGCGTCGCGCAAGAGCGAAGTGCCACGCATTCTGATGCCACACCTTCTCGTGCTGCTGTGGTGCTGGATTCCATGCCGCACGCCAAGAGAATTGGCGAGGTGGCGCTGTCGCCGGACGGAACGCAAGTGGCTTACGTTGTGGATGGAAAACTGGCGGTGATTCCGGCGGGTGGCGGAGCTTCGCAGGCGATCACGGTGGAGGGCGGCCTTGCGCTGCGGGATGTGGCGTGGTCCGCGGACAGTAAGCGGATCGCGTTTATCGCGGAGCCTCCTGGCGACGTTCCCGCCGCGCAGATCTGGACAGCGGGAGCGGACGGTAGGGCGCTGACGAAACATGCGGAATTGAAAGGTTATGTGGCAACGCCGCGCTTCTCTCCGGACGGCGCAAAGCTGGCGTTGCTTTTCATCGAGGGGATGCCGCGCGTTGCCGGGCCGCTGCAGCCGATGACGCCTTTGTCGGGGGAAATCGACGAGAAGATCTACGAGCAGCGGATTGCAACGCTGGATTTAGGCACGGACCATCTGACCCAAATCACGCCCCCGGATATGTATGTGTACGAGTATGAGTGGACGCCGGATGAGCGAGGCTGGGTGGCGACGGCGGCGCACGGCGCAGGCGACGCGAATTGGTATGTGGCGCGACTGTATTTTGCGCAGGGACAAACTGGAGAGATGCGCGAGATTTACAAGCCGAAGCTGCAAATTGCCGACCCGCGCGTGTCTCCCGATGGAAAGAATGTTGCGTTCATCGAAGGATTGATGAGCGATGAGGGTTCGACGGGCGGCGACATTTACGTGGTACCGACAACGGGAGGCGCGGCACGAAATCTCACGCCCAACATTGCGGCGTCACCTTCTGCTCTGGCTTGGACGGGGCCCGAGCGCATTACGTTTGCAGAGAATGTGGATGGCAATTCGGGCTTCGGCAGCGTGAGCTCCTCGGGAGGCGCGGTGCAAACGCTCTGGACGGGTGAAGAGTTGGCGGCACCGGCGAGCACGGCGTGGGCACCGGATCGTGCATTCACCGGCGATAAGGTGATCACGGCGATTGTGCGCCAATCAGCGAGCGCACCGGCGGAAGTGTGGGCGGGGCCAATTGGTAGTTGGACGCAACTCACGCGGCTGAACGCCGACGTGAAGCCAGCGTGGGGAGAGATGCGCAATGTGCATTGGATGAATGGCGGGACGCGAGTGCAAGGGTGGTTGATGCTGCCCAAGGATTTTGCGCCCGGTAAGAAGTATCCGCTGGTTGTGAATGTGCACGGCGGACCGTCGGCTGCGTGCATGTCCCGCTGGGACGAGCGTTTTATGGGGCCGCAATCGGCGATGGGATATTTTGCGCTGTGCTCGAATCCGCGCGGCAGCTATGGGCAGGGAGAAGCTTTTGTGCAGGGAAACGTGAAGGATTTTGGCGGCGGCGACTACCGGGACATCATGGCCGGAGTGGATGAGCTTTTGAAGAAGTATCCGATCGACAGCAAGCGCCTGGGGATTTACGGACACAGCTACGGCGGATACATGACCATGTGGGCGGAGACGCAGACGCAGCGCTTCGCGGCGGCAGTGGCGGGCGCGGGTCTTTCGGATTGGCTGAGCTACTACGGGCTGAACGATATCGATGGCTGGATGATTCCGTTCTTTGGGGCGTCGGTGTACGACGATCCCGCGGTATACGCCAAGAGCGATCCGATGCATTTCGTTAAGGCGGTGAAGACGCCGACGCTGATTCTGGTTGGCGATCGGGACGGCGAAGTGCCGATGGAGCAATCGGTGGAATGGTGGCACGCGCTGGCGGATTTGCATGTGCCGACAAAGCTAGTGGTCTATCCGAACGAGGGACATTGGTTCGTGAAACCCGCTGACGCGCGGGACTATGCGCTGCGCACGCTGGAGTGGTTTGAGGAGTGGTTCGCGAAAGCGCAGTAGTAGTTGTTGCAACAACCAGGGGCGAACGCAACCGTGACAAAACCCAAAAGCAGTGGAGTAGATGAATACATCGCAAGATGTCCAAAAGAGGCGCAAGGCGATTTGGCGAAGGTCAGAGCGGCCATTCGGGCGGCAGCGCCCGGTGCCACTGAACGCACCGATTATTTCCAATGGCCCGGATATTCCTATCCAGGATTTGATTATGACGGGATGTTTGTTTGGTTCAGCTTCAAGAAACCGCACATTCGCCTACATGTACGCCCTCCAGTAATACAGGAACATAGGAAAGAAGTTGCAGGTTATGCGACAACGAAAGCCATTGTTAGCTTCCCGCCGGGCAAACCAGTAGCAATAACGTTGGTGAAAAAACTGGTGAAAGCAAGTCTAAAGGCAATGAAGGATAAGTCTAAATAGACTTCGCCATCAGGATGGCAATCTTTCGGTTGGCTTCAGCCCGACTTAAACATCTCTTCGATCCGTACTGCGACCATGATTACTCGTTCAAAAACGAAAACGCTGTACTTCGATATTAACGGCACGATCGCGTTCGAGTATCAGTGTAAACCGGCGCTGATGAATGGGGCGTTTGAGCAGGCCGTCCGCGAAGCCGGATTCGAGCGGCTGGTGTGCGTGAGCAACGTGCAGAATATCATCAAGATGGTCGAGGAGCTGGGAGAGGCGCCGGATCGCCTGGCCGTAACGTTTAACATGTGCTGGGGCGCCTTTCGCGATAAGGATTGGTTTCATGCGGTGACCACGCTGGTGGCGGACCCGGAACGCCGCGTCGGTTACATCGATTACGATGGTGATTGGTGGTACCTGGATGACCTGGCCCAGGAATATTTTGAGAGAGAGAAATCGTCGCAGCTGTTTGAACAGCACTATGGGAAGCGGATCCTGGCGCCGGACGCAGCTAGCGACGGATACGAAATTCTCCGCTGGCTGCGGGATTCTTGACCCTGTCACAAGCGTGGCGAAGCTGCAGTTACCGAACGGGTGCTAGTGGGACGGTGGCGCCGGAGCGGACGGAGCGGTTTCAATGGTGCCGCCGGATTTGTTGGCTTCGCGGGTAACGCTTGGGGTGAAGCGCTTGATGACGAATTCTTGCAGGATATTGGTGGCGGCGGTGGCGCCGATGTCGATCAAGGCGTTTTCGAACGTTAACGCGGCGCCATTACGATTCTCCGACGGATAGTAGAGATTCGAGATCCCGCCGGAAGCGAGGCTTCCAACGATACTGGAATAATTGGGCTGCCAGCGGCCATTGTCGCCTTTGCAGATGACAGCGTTGGCAATCGCGTACATGATTCGCGATTTCGTGGTGCCGGTTCCTTTGTAGAAATAGCGTGGATCCTGTTTCAGCAGGGAAGGCAAGATGGCGCTTCCGATAAAGGTGCCGGTAACCAAGTCCCCATAGGAGGCGCCGTAGCGCCTGGCGTAGCCCGCAGTGCCTTGTCCATAACCGCTGAAATCGTTTTGTGCCTGCTGAATTCCGGCAATGGCGCCAGTGATTCCGAAGTTGACGGGATCGATGGTGGACTTCCAGGCCAGCTCGAATTTTTGTTTGGGGCTCAACGGAACCGCATTGGGGACATAGGTGACGTAGAAGTTGGGAATAACCCCGAGCACCCGTTGTTTCTCTTGCTGCTTGATCTGGTCTTCCGCTATTTCCGTTGGCGTGAGCAGCACGCGCAACTCGGTGGTATCGGAGGCCACGATCAACGCGATTTGCGGCACCGCGTAGCTATCGCCGGAATGCAGGATTCCCGCGGCCGTGTGCGCGGCGAAGCCGGCTGAGGCGATGGAAAGCTGAAAAGGGCCGGGAGCCAGGTTGAAGAAGGTAAATTGGCCGGCGTCGTCGGTCAAGACTTCCTGGGCGGGAGACTGCGCATCGCGCGTGAGCCTTACGCGGGCGCCGGCGACGACGGCTCCGGTTTGGTCCACAACCGTGCCGCTGATGCGTCCTGGCAATTGTTGATCGGAGTGTTGCGGTACGGGTGATCCCGCGGTCGGCGATGCATCCGCCAGGCTGGTTTGCGCTGCCGGCGGCGGTGACTGCTGAGGTTGACCTTGAACAGGCAAGCCACAGGAAAGAACACCCAAGCCCAGCAAGACGGCCCAAGTCGTGCGTTTACGCATAGTCATCGCGCTCAACAGATTATGATGCAACATCCGGGGATTTCGTCTATCCGCAAAGGCTGTGACGTTTTATGAGTTACTGGCGGGTACTTGAAATCGACGGAAAACAATTTCGCCGAAGAATGTGGGCCGCGCCAGTGCGCTACTAGCTTATTGAAGAGCGGGCGCGGCATGCCGTGCGCCCCTACGAGTCCAGCCGAAAGGCGATTATGGTTGTTCGAGCGTGTTGCCGCCGCTGCGCTGGGCTACGATTTTGCGGGCGTTTTGGTAGAGAGCGCGGGCTTGCGGAACGGACTCCGCGGCCTTTTCGACTTGGGGATCGGCGAGCAGCAGGACCTTGAAGCCTTCTTGCTGGCCGAACGTGGACATGAAGACTTCCTGTTTGATTTTGCGCTTGATCCAATCGAGATTTTCGGAGATGTCCGGCTCGGTGTAACGCACATTTTTCGCGGCGAGGTAGTCGCGGAAAGACTTCATCACCGCGTCGTCCACTTGAAAATCTTTGGTGATGGTAGGTTTGGTGCCCAGGAACTGGCGGGCGAATCCGCCGATGCCGGTTTCCGCCCCGAACAAAACGTCGTCGCGGAAGAGCTCGGTCTGGAACTTATTCAGCTTGGGAGCGGCGACAACTACGTCCGGGGTAATGCCCCCGCCGCCGGTGACTTGGCGCCCGCTGTCCGTGAGCTTCACCTCTGTAGGATGCTCGGGGACTTTGCGCTCGTAGTGATATTCGTAAAGGGAGATGGATTTGTAGTCGCGTTGAATCAGGCGGCCGCTGGGGGTGTAATAGCGCGCGGTGGTTAGCGCGAGGCCGGTGTTTTCGCTGAGTGGGGTTACGGTCTGGACCAAGCCTTTGCCGAAAGTGGTTTCGCCGACGATCAATCCGCGGTCGTGATCCTGTACCGCACCGGCGACAATTTCTGTGGCCGAAGCGGAATTGTTGTTGACCAGGATGACCAGAGGCACGGTGTCGCCGCGATTGCCGCGCACCGCGCTGTAAGAATGACTCTGTGAATTGCGCCCATGATGCGAGACGATCTGCTGGCCTTTGTCCAGGAACATGTCGCTGACAGCCACCGCTTCATTAAGCAGGCCGCCGGGATTGCCGCGCATATCGAGAATCAGGCCATCGAGCGACGGCGCATCAAGTTCGTGCATGGCGTCGGAAATTTCGCGATCCGTGGTTTCGTTGAACGGACCCTGAAAGCGGATGTAGCCGATGCCGGGCTTGAGCATGAAGGCGAGGTCCACGGAGCGGCGGGGAATCTCATCGCGCGTGACGGTGAAGACGAATTGCTCGGGAAAGCCTTCGCGGGCGATGGTGATTTTTACCACCGTGCCCTTGGGGCCTTTTAGTAAGTCGGCGACTTCGCTGGTGCTCAAGCCGTCAGTGGGCTTGTCATCGACCTTCATGATGACGTCGCCGGGTCGGATGCCGGCGTTAAAGGCGGGGGCGCCGACGTACGGAGCCATAACCATGGTGCGGTTTTCGTGCGGGGCTACGGTCATGCCCACGCCATAGTATCGGCCGCGCTGATCTTCGCGCAGCAAGGCGAACTGTTTGGCGTCAAAAAAATTGGAGTGGGGATCGAGCATGCGAAGCATGCCGGGGATGGCGCCTTGGTATACGGATTTGTCGGCGTCCACGGGCTCGGCGTAATTTGCCTGCACTACATCGAGGGCCTTGGTAAATTCGCGGAGAGAGGTTTGGTAATCGTCCGCGGTCGACGACGTGGCCTTGACGTTGGGGCCGTAAATGCCCCCGAGTACGGCGGATAAGAGCAGTACTACAACCACCAGGATTAACCCGCGGTGTTCCGGTTTCATGCGCACCTCGCGCGACCACGTAGGCCTAGATTATAGCACGCCGGAATCCGTAATTTGACAGGGCTCGGCACACTTCCTATGATGAATGGGAACGCAAAACGGCTGCCTCATCTTATGCTTAGCATCCCGCACATGATCGTGGTGTTTATCATTGTTCTGGTCGTTTTTGGGCCGAACAAGCTGCCGGAGCTGGCCCGGGGGCTGGGCAAGTTGATGGCGGAATTTCGCAAGGCGTCCACGGACTTTAAGAGCGCTTTTGAGCAGGAAATGCGGGATATCGAGCGGCAAACGATGCTGGCGGAGCGCAAAAAGGCCGCTGAGGCGGCGGCTGCGTCAGCGGCGACCCAGCAGACACCCGCGGCTCCCGCGACGTTGGGGACACCAGCTGGCACGGATACCCGATCGGTTGCGGGAATCACCAGTTCGGCATCCGAGGGGGACGCCGCGGCGGATACTAGCGCGCCGAACGATACGCGCGAGACGGAGGCGCTGGTGGTTACGCCGGTGGCCGAGGCCGTCGCGCGTGGTACGCATGAGGACGCTACCGAAACGAGCAGCAACGGTGTGAGTCACACTGCCGAGCTCGAGAATGCTCTCGGCAAGCCGAATAGAATTACCGCGCCACAGGAAGGCACGACCGCCGCTGTTGCCGCCAGCGATTCCGCTCATGACACCCAGCAACCCGCCTGAGGAAATTACTGCGATCGCGTCAGTCGCGCCCGTGCCGACGCCCGGAACAGTGCCCGGAGCAGCGCCCGGAGCAGCGCTTGACACCGCGAGTCCGACCGCCATCGTGGTCGAAGACGAAGAGCCGGGCGGAGCGATGACCTTTTTTGAGCACCTCACGGAGCTGCGGAAACGCATCATCAATTCGCTGATTGCGCTGGCGGCGGGCGCGATAATCGGCGTGTCGCTTTCCAAATATTTAATCAAATTTGTCACCAAACCGATTATTGATGCACTGACGGCTGCGAAACAGAATCCGCACCTTTTCTACACGCACCCGGCTGGCTACCTGAATCTATACATCACGCTGGGCGTATATCTGGGAATCGTGATTGCCGCGCCGTATGTTCTTTATCAGATTTGGCTATTTGTGGCGCCCGCGCTGTACAAGCACGAACGCAGCGCGATTTCCGGTTTTGTGGCTTCGACGTTTTTTCTATTTTTGGGCGGAATCGCCTTTGGTTATTATGTGGCGCTGCCGTACATGCTGAAGTTTTTGGTCAGCTTTCAGGGCAATGTGGGGCCCATTGAGCCGCTGATCACCACGAGCGACTATTTTGATTTGGTATTGATGGTGTTGCTGGGGTTCGGGATCGTGTTTGAATTGCCCATCCTGGTTTTCTTTTTGTCGCTGTTCGGCATCGTTACTCCGAAATTCTTGTGGGAGAATTTCCGCTACGCGATTCTGGTAATTTCGATTGTGGCGGCGGTTATCACGCCGAGTCCGGACGCCACGACGATGCTTATTTTTATGGCGCCCATGGTTGGGCTTTATGTGGTTAGCATCGGCGTTTCCGCCGTGGTGGTCAATAAACGCAACAAACGGCTGGCAGCGGATGAGAGCGCGGCGTGACGGGGTCAGTGGTGAGGGAATGTGCACGGGCATTTGCACCCGCTTTGTGCGGAGGAGAATTATGACGCGTCGGACTTTGCAGCTGTTTGCCGCAGCGGCAGTGCTGTTGCTCTGCGCGACCATTGGCTGTAAATCTCAGGCGGACACCAGCGATTCTGCAGCAAAGAGTTCTTCGCCGAGTCCGTCTTCCACGCAAGCTCCCGCCATCGCGACGTTATCCGCTGCAGACACATTAAAAGCCGCGCAAGCACTGCCCGGTCCGCAACCGCTGGACGACGCCCCTCCCCCGGAGCAGACCGGAGGGTTTGACGGTCACCGTGCGCTGCAGCAGGTGGCCAAGCAAGTGGCTTTTGGGCCGCGTCCTCCAGACTCACCCGCGATTCGGCAATTGCAGGCGTACCTGAAATCGGAGCTCACGAGTTACGGCTGCAAGTTTGACACCGACGACTTTCAGGTGGACACGCCGGTAGGCCACAAATCCATGGAAAACATCGTGGTGAAAATTCCCGGCGAAAAGCCCGGAATTATTTTGCTGGGCACGCATTACGATACGAAAATCCTGCCGGATTTTGTGGGGGCCGATGATGCCGGGTCTTCGACAGCAGTGATGCTGGAAATTGCGCGGAATCTTTGTCCGCATCCGGGCCGCTACAACGTGTGGATCGCTTTTTTTGACGGAGAAGAGGCCACGAAGGATTGGTCCGACGACGACAGCGTATACGGCAGCCGCGAGATGGTGGCGCTCCTGGCGACCAGCGGTGACCTGCCCAAGGTGAAAGCGTTCATGCTGGCCGACTTGGTTGGCGGCAAGAAGTTGCATTTCAAGCGCGACGCTACTTCAAACCAGGCGCTGGTTGATCAGGTTTGGCGTGTGGCGCACCGACTGGGTTACTCGGACGTTTTCTTGAATGAGGCTGGCTCGACCGGTGGCGACGACCATTTCCCGTTTGTGAAGCGCAAAGTTTCTTCGATCGACGTGATCGACCTGGACGTGGCTAACGATGTCCCTTATTGGCACAATCAAGACGGGACGGACACGCTGGACAAGACCAGTGCGAAGAGCCTGGCGATCACGGGGCACGTCTTCCTCGAGACCATCAAGGAAATGCAAACGAAGTGACGCGCCAGCATGCCGGCGGCGGATCGATGACGCCCTGAAGGGCGTCGCTACAAAGCTCTAACTCTCAAATCGGACTTCTTCGCTCTTCTTCACGGTCGAATGTTTGCTGAATTTTTCGTCGTCGCGATAGGGGAAATCGGAGCGATAGTGGCTGCCGCGGCTTTCTTCGCGGGCTAGGCCTGAGCGGGCGATCAACGTAGCCAAGACATGGAGGTTGCGGAGTTCGTGGTCGGCGCGCACTGGTTTGGTGGTCTTTGGAAGTTCGAGCGCGGACAGATGACGCAGCCCTTCCGCCAATTCTTTTCCGCTGCGCAAAATGCCTACCTTGGTCCACATTACTTCACGAATGGTTTTCAAAGCGAGCGCGCTGGGAGACGATTTTTCCGCCTTAGGCAACGGTGTCGAAGCAACTTTTTCTCCGGGCTTCGGAGCAGGGCTGCCTGGCAGCGTCATCTTGCTGCGCTTGCGAACGGGAGCGTCCTTGATCATGGCTTGTCCCGAACGCGCGCCAAACACCAGCCCTTCGAGAAGGGAATTGCTGGCCAGGCGATTCGCGCCATGCACGCCGGTGGCGGCGGTCTCTCCCGCGGAATACAAACCCGGCAGCGAGGTGCGGCCCCATAGATCGGTTTTTACGCCGCCCATCATGTAGTGCGCGGCGGGGCAGACGGGTGCCATGTCCGTCGCGAGATCGAGGCCGTAGCTGGCGCAGGTGGAATAGATTAGGGGAAAGCGGTGCTTGAGAAATTCCTCATTCTTTTTGGTCATGTCCAGATAGACGTAATCGCTCTTGGTGCGTAGCATTTCGCTGACGATGGCGCGGGCCACGATGTCGCGCGGCGCCAATTCCTGGGCTTCGTTGTAGCGCTTCATGAAGCGTTCGAGGTCGATGTTGCGGAGGATGCCGCCTTCGCCGCGCAGGGCCTCGGAAAGCAAAAAACGCGGCGCGCCTTTTACGGCCAGCGCGGTGGGATGAAACTGAACGAATTCCATGTCGGAGAGAACGGCACCGGCTTCGTAGGCGATGGCCATGCCGTCGCCGGTGGCTACGTCGGGATTAGTGGTCTCGCGATAGATCTGGCCCAGGCCGCCGGTGGCCAGCAGCACTGCCGGGGCGCGAACTTCGTGCGTGGAATCGTCGGTCTCGTCGATGAAACGCAAGCCCACGACGCGACCGGACTCTACGATTAATTCCGTGGTGAAGGCGTGGGCGCGGAGATGCAGATGCGGAATGGAGTGCGCGCGGGCCAGCAGTGCGCGGCTGATTTCGCGTCCGGTGGAATCGCCATTGGCGTGCAGAATGCGCGAGCGGCTATGCGCGGCTTCGCGTGTAAACGCGAGTTTGGTTCCCGCGCGATCGAACTCTGTGCCCCATTCGATTAGTTCGGTGATGTACTTGGGCCCTTCTTCGACCAGCAGGGCCACGGCTTCCGGGCGGCACAGACCGTCGCCGGCTCTAATGGTGTCTTGTTCGTGCAGGCCGATTTCGTCTTCATCGCTGAGGGCCACGGCGATGCCCCCCTGCGCCCAAGAGGTCGCCGAATCGCTGAGGTTTGATTTGGCGAGGACCAACACATTGCCCGCGGAGCTGAGTTCGATGGCCGCGCGCAGGCCAGCGACGCCTGAGCCGACGACCACGTAGTCCGCGTAGTAAGTTTTGTGGGAAAGGGTCATGAACGCTCGGTTTGGGTAAACAAGGATGGTAGCACGAAGGAAATGCCTTGTTCATCGAAGCGCTGGGCGCAAGCAGGGGCTGCGAGCGTGTGTTACATTCAAAATGTTGGCAGCTTGTCCTGCACATGAAAATTAAGCGAATTCCGATAAGGTCGGCAACGGGAAAATACTCGGTGGTGTGCGGGCACGGTGTTTTGCGCGATGCCGCGCGGGAGATTTCGCGCTTGGGTGATTTTTCCAGCGTGCACGTTGTGTCTTCGCCGAAGGCCTGGCGCGCTGTGTGGAAACTTATTCCCGCGCGCTTCGCTTCCGCGGTCGCGACCAAGGCAGGCATGATAAAGACGCATCTCTTCGACGACGCGGAATCTGCCAAGACCCTGAAGAGCGTCGAGTTGATTGCGCGCTCGCTGAGTCGCGCGGGCGCTGACCGCCACACACTGCTGCTCGCGGTGGGCGGCGGCATGGTGGGCGACGTGGCGGGATTTGCGGCGTCCACATATTTGCGGGGCATCGCGCTGGCGCATGTGCCCACCACTTTGCTGGCGCAGGTGGACAGCGCCATCGGCGGAAAGACCGGCGTGAATTTGCCGGAAGGAAAGAACCTTGTTGGCGCATTTTATTCGCCGCGCGTGGTGCTAAGCGATCGCCGCGCGTTGCGCACGCTGCCGGAGCGCGAATTTCGCGGCGGTCTGGCGGAGGTCATCAAGTATGGCGTTATATTCGACGCCAAACTTTTTGCCTATGTTGAAGCACATATGGAGAAAATTGTGCGGCGCGATGAGGCTGCGCTGGCGTACATCATTCCGCGCTGCGCTGAAATCAAAGCGCACGTGGTTAGTCGCGACGAACACGAGTCAGGACTGCGCGAGATTCTCAATTTTGGGCACACCTTCGGGCACGCGCTGGAAAGCGTTACGAATTATCGTGTTTTTCAGCATGGTGAAGCGGTGGCCTGGGGCATGATGGCTGCGGCGCTGCTTGGTCACGCGGCGGGAATCACTCCGGAGCGCGCCGCCGCGCGCATTATTTCGTTAACGCGACGGCTTGGAGCGCTGCCGCCATGGCCGAAGGCCACCACGGCGCGGCTGATTTCTGCGATGCGTTCGGATAAGAAGACCCGTGCGGGTAAATTGCGCTTTGTGCTGACTCCCGGGATTGGCAAAGCTCGGTCTTACGATACGATTTCTCTCGATTTGTTGCAGCGCGTGTTGCGTTTTGGCCCGCAACTAATGTCTGCGGCCCACGCGCCGGCAAAAATATAAATATGTCTCACACTGACACGAAACTCGCCGATATTCCCGTAACGGGTACGCTGCCCGAAGGCGCGACCAGCGAATCCGATGCCTCCAGCAAAGTGCGCGAAATGTTCACGCAAATTGCGCCGCGCTACGACCTGCTGAATCACGTGCTCTCGTTGGAACTGGACCGCTGGTGGCGTTACCGCGTAACGCGCAGACTTTCTCCCATCCTGAATCGCGCCGACGCAGTGGTATTGGATCTTTGCTGTGGTACCGGAGATTTGGCGCTGTCTCTAGCGCGACCGGGGAAAGCGCGGATCATTGGCGCGGATTTTGCCCACCCAATGCTGGTGCGCGCCATCGAAAAAAGCGCGCAGCAGGCGGGGCACAATGGTGGGCGGCGCATCCCGTTTCTTGAAGCGGACGCGTTGGGACTCCCGTTTGCCGGCGCGTCCTTTGATTTGGTAACTACCGCGTTTGGCTTCCGCAATCTGGCGAATTATGAGAGCGGTCTGCGCGAAATTTATCGCGTCCTGAAACCGGGCGGAACGCTGGCCATTCTGGAATTTACCGAGCCGCCGGACCATTTTTTTGGTGATGTCTATCGCTGGTACTTTTGCAACGTGCTGCCGCGGATTGGTGGGCTATTGTCTGGCGATACCGCGGCATACAAATACTTACCGAAGTCGGTGTCGCGGTTTCTGCGTCCGGATGTGCTGTCCGCACTCATGACGTCGGTTGGGTACACGTCTGTCGAATACACCACCTACACGTTCTGCACGGTGTGTTTGCATCTTGGGAAGAAACTCACAGGGCAGAAGATTTAACGCAGAGGACACGGAGACACAGAGGACACGGAGACACAGAGGACGCAGAGAAAGTCAAAGGAACGGGTCTGAAGACCCGCCACTATATTCATTCTTCCAGGCCTGCGGTGCGCAGCTTGGCTAACAGTGTTTTTGGCGAGACATCCAGCACTTCCGCGGCGCGCGTTTTGTTCCACTTGCAGTCCCGCAGCGTGGCTTCCAGCATGGCGCGTTCCACGTGACTTACCGCGCGCGCGGTGACGTCTTCGAGCGTGCCTTCCCAGCGAAATGTTTCAGGCAACAGGCCCACGGGCAGCATCGCGGCGTCGGGCTTGGCTGACGGCAACTGCAAGCCGTCGGCGTGAATGCTCATGCCGTCCGCCAGGATCACCGCGCGTTCGAGGGTGTTCTGAAGCTCGCGTACGTTTCCTGGCCAGCGATAGTGCAGCAGGCGGTCACGCGCGTCTTCCGCCAGTTCCAGGCCGGGCTTGCCAAATTCGCGGCTGAACTTTTCCAGGAAGTGATTCGCCAGCAGCAACACATCTTCGCCGCGGTCGCGCAGCGGAGGAATGGTCATAGGCACCGCGGAAATCCTGAAGTACAGATCTTCGCGGAACAGTTTTTGCTCCACCAATTTTTGCAAGTCGCGATTGGTGGCCACCACGATGCGCACGTCCACATCCACGGATTGCGTGCCGCCTACGCGTTCAAAGCGGCGCTCCTCGAGAACGCGCAGCAGCTTGGCTTGGATCGCAAGCGGCAGATCGCCCATTTCATCCAGGAAAAGCGTGCCGCGATGCGCCAGGTCCATCTTTCCGACCTTGCGGTTAGCAGCGCCGGTAAACGCCCCGCGCTCGTGGCCAAAAAGTTCGTTCTCTACCAAAGTTTCGGGAATGGCGGCGCAATTCAGCGCCACAAACGCTTGATCGCGGCGCGGGGAAAGGTGGTGTATGGCGCGCGCGAACAATTCCTTCCCCGTGCCACTTTCGCCGAGCAGCAAGGCCGTGGAATCGGTAATCGCCACGCGCTGAATTTGCTGGCTGACTTCACGGATTGCGGCATGTTCGCCGACGATGCGCGGAAATCCATAGCGCGTGGCAAACTCTTCACGCAGCAGGAGATTCTCCCGCAGCAACTCTTGCTGTTGCGCGGCGCGCTGCACCAACAATTTCAAATGATCCAGGTCCACGGGCTTCTGCAGAAAATCGAAAGCCCCTTCCTTCATCGCCGTGACAGCTTCTTCCACGGAGCCAAACGCCGTCAGCAGAATCACAGGGATGGTGGCGTCGGCCTGCTTGGTTTCGCGCAGCACATCCAGCCCGGAGGCCCCGGGCATTTTCAAGTCGGTGATCACCACCAGATAGCGGCGCGCGCGGACTTTCTGGATGGCCGCCGTGCCGTCCGGCGCCTCGTCCACCACGTAGCCGGCGCGCTCTAACGCCTTGTGCAGCATGGCGCGCAACTCGTTTTTGTCTTCGACAAGGAGAAGGGGATCCATCACTTTGTTTCTACCACGATTTAATCCTAAGGCAGGGTGCGGCGTGTCAAGCGTGTGCGGTGGATAGAACGAGGAAAGCGCGTTCGCGGAGAGGTATTGCCGTTGTAGGGCATTCAAAGAGGGCACAGCATCATGCCGTGCCCCTACGAAGAACTGTCTGGAGACGGCGCGAGGCGAGGCTTAGCGGGCCCAGCCGGGGTCGCCGCCAGACTTGCGCAACTCATCTTCCATATCGTCGAGGCCTTGCTTGAGCTTGGCGATCTCCTCTTTTTTGGCCGCGATTTTGATGTCTTTCTCGTTGATGTCTTTACGCGTGTAGCCTTCGCTTAGCGCCTTTTGCGGATCCGGATAGTATTGCACCTGCGCTTTGTCCTGTTCGCGCTGCAGCACGTCGAGCTCTTTTTCCGCGAACGCGATTTTGTCCCGCTGCGCTTGAAAACGCTTTCGCCAGGCCTTTTCATCGGCCTTGTCAGTCGCGCCTGCGCCGCCTTGCGGATTTTTAGGGTCGGACGCGCCGGCGCTGCCATTTCCAGGCGCTGCCTGAGCATCACCAGACGCCGCAGCGGACCCATCAGCAGCGGGAGCCGCGGCTTGCGCGCTCGCTCCGGGTGCGGGAGTCGGGCTCACTTCGTCGTCGGTGTAAACCTTTGTTCCCTTGGGGGCGTTTTTCTTGTTTTCGCGCGATTTCCGTGCTGCATCGGCGACGCTATCGCCGGTATTCTGTGTCGGATCCTGGGCCTGGGCCGGTGCGGGCAAAATCATTGCGGCCGCGGCCGTCATGCCGCCGGTCAGCAGAATCGTCGTTACCAAACTTTGTATGCGTTTCCCAAGCATAGACTCACGCCTTCCTAAAGCGGGCTGGTGCCTTAAAACGCTAAGCTTCCACCTGCTTCGATTCTACCGCTTCCGGGACCTCGCTGCTCATCGGTAGCGTAACGATAAACGCCGCCCCGCCCTCCGTCCGGTTGCGCGCCCGCACCTGGCCTCCGTGCTGCACGATGATCTTCTGCACCACCGCCAGGCCGAGTCCGGTTCCACTCGCTTTGGTGGTGAAGAACGGCCGGAACAGTTTTTCGCGAACATCAGCTGGAATGCCCGTGCCGTTATCGAAGATCGTAACGCGCTGAAATCCATTTTCATTCTGGCGCACCGCTTCGCCGCGGATCAGTACCCGTCCGCCATTGGCGGCGCCGGTGCAGGCTTCGGCGGCGTTACGCGCCAGGTTGAGGAATGCCTGGCGTAACAAGCCTTCATCGCCGGCTACGCTGCCAAATGGGCCTTCGCTACGAATGCGAATTTTGGGCATGGCTTCGCCGACTTCGCTGACCACGCGGTCGACAATGGGCTGCAGCGGCACGGTCTCCGTTGAAATGTCCAGCGGCCGCGCATACTTCAGAAATTCCGTCACGACGTGGGTGATGTTGCGTGTCTGCTCCAGAATGTTTTGCGCGTAATCGTGCGCTTCGCCTTCCGGCGTTTCGCCGCGAATCAGCTGCGCGTATCCGGAAATCGTGGCCAGGGCGTTCTTGAATTCATGCGCAATGCCGGCGGAGAGCTCTCCCAAGGCGGCGAGATTTTCTTTTAGTTGCACCTGTTGCTGCAGGGCGGCGAGTTCGGTGAGGTCCGTCAGCAAACAGATGGCGCCGTTGATCTTTCCTTCGTCGCGCCGAATCGGTGAAATGGTGACGCCCAGGCGGCGCGCTTCACCCCCAGGGGAGGAATGCTTGACCTCTTCGCGGCGGAAAATCTTGCCTGTTTTCAGGCATTCCGCGACCAGTGCGGTCAGCTCCGAGTCTTCATCGAGGGCTTCGCTGTAGCGGCGGAAGCCCAGCCCACGGATACCGAGCACGTGCTCCGCTGCGGGATTGGCGCTGGAAATGATACCCGTGGAGTTCACCACCAGCAGTCCCGCCGGCATGTTGCGCGTCACTTCTTCGCTCAGGCGCTCGGTTTGCTCGGCGCGGTCCTTCTCGATGCGGTGCAGACGTTCCAGCTCTTTTTCCTGTTCGCGGAGCTTTTGGATAACACCCTGCATCGACGCAGCCATGAACGCCGAGGGATTCTCCGTGCGCGGGGCGGCGGCCAGGCTGCTGCTGGCGTGTTCGGCCCGCGTGTCCTGAAAAAAGCGGCGAAGCAAGTACAAAATCGCGCCGACCACGGCGAAGAGCAACAATCCGCCGCCGAGGGCCACGGTCCACATGTGTTGCGAGTTTTCGATTTGGAGTGCGGCGAACATAGTCAACGGAATGAAACTCCGGCGTGCCTCCGATCAATGCCGGCGCTGCAACAGTTCGAACAATGGCGCTGGCGCAAAAAATACCACTAGCAGCGCGCCGATGCCCAGAAATGTCCCCAGCGGCAACTGATATTTGCTGACGATGGCCCAGCGCAATTCGGCGGCCTTGCCCAGGCCGCGGCGTGCTGCGCGCTCGGCGACGTCGCGTTTCCAGCGCACCAAATACAGCGCCACGACAATCGCAACGCCTAGCACGCTGCCCAGCAGCGTGCCGATAAGGATGGTCGTAAACGCCCCGCGTATCCCCAGGAACGCCCCAACCATGGCCATCATCTTCACGTCGCCCATACCCATGCCGTCGCGGTGGCGCACCAATTTGTACAGCGCCGAGGCCCCCAGAAGCAGCAAGCTGCCAAACGCCGCGCCAAGCAAGGCGTCTGCCACTCCCAGCACGGGCGCTGGCGGCGTGTAATGAAAGATGCGGTTGCTTAGTAAAGAAGCCGTGCCATCGTTCGGCGGAATGAATACGGCCAGGCCTAGCGCGGCGCCAAATCCCGGCCAATTGATGGCGTCGGGCAGCATGCGCACGCGCAAATCCGTGACCGCCAGAATGATGATCAAGCAACCGAAGAACAGCCATTTAAACGTTGCTGGGGTGATATCAAACGTCAGATAGCAGCCGACAAAGAGTAGTCCGGTGAGCAATTCGATGAGGGGATACATCGGCGAAATGGGCAGCGCGCAGGACCGGCATTTGCCGCGCAGCCATAGCCAGCCGAGAATCGGCACGTTGTCGTAGGCCTTGATGGGCGTCAGACAGCGCGGACATCGCGACCCCGGCGCAACGATCGAGAGCCCTTCCGGAATGCGCGAAATGCACACATTCAGAAAGCTGCCGATCACGATTCCGAAGAGAAAAAAGAAGAAGATGACCACATTTGGACTGTGCCATAGTCGCCGGGGAGCCTCAAGAAACGTGGCTGCAGGCGTGTCGCATGCCTAACATTTACAGGGGTTTGCGCATTCGACACGGCATTCCGGTCAACGTCTATGGCCCGCCGCCGCCGTAATCGGCCCGCGACGGTGCATGAACTTTGCACCATGGCTTTCGCTGCCGCCCGCGCAACGGTAGACTGTAACTGGTCCAATTATGAACTGGTTTGAACGCCGCATCCGCCGCTACGAGCACCGCCGCTGGTCCACCGACGACAATCGTCGCGTGCAGCCGTTCGCGTGGGGCCTCGAACACATCGGCGGAGACCCGGACGATCGCGATCCTGCCGCCTATGTACGCCAGTACGCCGCCTGGGCCATCGAGAATAGCCGCGAATGGTTTGCCACCACGCCCGCCGATGATTATCGGCTAGACGCGGACAACGTGCTCACGTTTACCAGTAGCCTGCGTTCCCTGTGGCCGGAGAATGACACCGTGCACGCGCAACTTTTTCCGGGACGCAGCAAGGACGCCGCCGTGTTGGTGCTGCCCAACTGGAATGCCAAGTGGCATGGGCAGGACGGGCTCTGCCTGTGGCTGCAACGCCTGGGCATCACTGCGCTCAAGCTGAGCATGCCCTATCACAATCGCCGCATGGCCAAAGGCCACGAACGCGCTGACCAGTTGGTGGGGCCGAACATCGGGCTGACTCTGCAGGCCAATCGCCAAGCGGTGCAGGATTCCCGCCGCTGCCTGCGCTGGCTCGAGCAGCGCGGCTTTACAAAGCTTGGCATTCTTGGCACCAGCATTGGTTCGTCCGTCGGCTATATCACCCTGGTGCATGACGATGCTCTGCGCGCTGGTGGATTTTTCCACGTCTCCACGTATTTTGCCGACGTGGTCAGCCAGGGCATGACCACCAATCACGTGTGGGAAGGGCTGCGGCAGCATGTCTCCGTCGACGAACTGCGCGAATTCTGGGCCCCGATCAGTCCGATGCCGTATGTTGAGCGTGGTATGGGAGCAGGGAAGAACGCTTTCATGGTTTATGGCAAGTACGATCCTACTTTCCTGCCACCGCTAACCGCGCAGATGCTGGAGGCGCTGCGCCAAAACGGCGCGCCGCCAAAAACCGTGGAGCTGCATTGCGGCCACTATTCGCTGGAACTTGCTCCGTTCAGTTACGTCGCAGGCTACCGCATGCTGACATTTCTGCGCTCATCCTTGGTTTAGTGCCGCCGACTTCAGTCGGGGTGCTGGTCCTTGTCGGTGGCGTTTGCGTCGGGTTTGCGGAAGCGCTCAATAAGACCCCGAACGAATCTGGCGATGGCCAGCAAAACAAATGCCAAAACCAGTGGACCGCCGAGTTCAAGAAGAAGCTTTTGCATGGTTCCACCAACTTGAGTGGCAGTCGCGCGAGCTGCAATCTAGACCTTGGCTTCCTTAAGCCTTTTCCCGCGAGATCGCGGCTTTTCTCCATTTACGGAGGCTCGTACCATGTACGCCGAACGAGTCATGCCCGCCCGTTCCGCCAGACGATTGATTTTTTCGATCTGACTTTCTTTGGCCGTCACGTTAATACGTATGGTGCGTTCCAGGTTTGCACTGACGAGAAATGCTACAGCGCCCTTCATGTCCGAATCACCCGCCAAATCATCAAGTGTTGACGGCTCGGGAATGGCGTCGCCGTCTTTCATCATTCCGGAGATGTGGAGCGATAACGCTTCCTCGGCCATGCGGCGAGCTTCTTCCAGAGTTCTTCCAGCCGTTATGCAGCCGGGGAAATCCGGGAAACTGACACCATAGTCCGACTTACGATCCTTGTGTAGATACGCGATATAGTCCATCACCTACCTCAATTTGATTCCAGATTGCTTTTGAATGCTGCGCAAAGTTCCGATCGGCACGTCACGATTCGGATGCGGTACCGTCACCTTGCCAAGTTTTACTGGATGTTTAAACTGTTTGTGACTTCCCACATGATTCACT
Organism: uncultured Acidobacteriota bacterium; assembly: GCA_963838265.1. Lineage (GTDB taxonomy): Bacteria > Acidobacteriota > Terriglobia > Acidiferrales > UBA7541 > Acidiferrum. The sequence goes on along the minus strand of CAWIQN010000004.1, from coordinate 122,350 downwards.
TCGTACCAGCCGTCTGCCAGTAGGAGCCGAATTATGTCCCGACTGTGCATTCTCTACGATACACACTTTATACACATCGATCAATGAGTCGAGCGGTGAGGGCACTCGATTACGCCAGCAGCTTGGCAAACGCGCCCGTTTCGACTACCGCGGAAACCGCGGCAATCTCTTCCGCGAGCGGTCGGTCATCCACAAGCTTGGCCGACTTGGCGCGCACCAAATCATAAGCCCGCGTAGCCAGCATGCCGGTTGTCAGCGGTTCCAGCAGATCAATCCCCTGGCACGCGCAGAGCAGTTCGATCGCCAGGATACTCCTTAGATTATCCAGCATGCGCGACAGCCGACGCGCTCCGCTCATGCCCATCGAAACGTAATCTTCCTGATTGCCCGAAGTGGAAATCGAATCCACAGAGTGCGGCGTGGCCAGCGCTTTATTCTCGCTGGTCAGTGCCGCCGCGGTGACCTGCGCGATCATAAATCCAGAGTTTAGCCCCGGCTCCGGCGTCAGAAATGCCGGCAGCAAACTGGTCAGCGGATTGGTCATCTGTTCGATCCGCCGCTCGGAGATGCCGCCGAGCGTGGCGATGGCGATCGCCACCTGATCCGCCGCCATCGCCAGCGGCTGCCCGTGAAAATTTCCGCCGCTGATGATGTCCCCGCCAAACTTGTTGGTGTTGCCGACGCTGCCGTAGCTTTCGCGCACAAACACCAGCGGATTGTCCGTGGCGCTGTTGAGTTCCACAGTCGCCATTTCCCGCGCCTGCGCCAGCGAATCGCGCACCGCGCCGTGCACTTGCGGCGTGCAGCGCAAGCTATAAGCATCCTGCACACGGGAATCCTTCTCGGATGAGCGATGCGACTCGCGAATCTGGCTACCCTCGTTCAGTTGCGCCAGGTGCCGCGCGGTGCGCGCTGCGCCGGCATACGCGCGCGCGTGCATGATGCGCGCATCAAACGCTCCGGGACTGCCGCGCAGCGCGTCGAGTGAAAGCGCCGCCGCCACGTCGGCGGTATCCGCAAGAACGTCCGCTTCCGCCAGCGCCAGGCTCAGCAGCGCCAGCATGCCTTGTGTGCCATTCAGCAGCGAGAGACCTTCCTTGGCTTGCAACTCCAGAGGTGCAATGCCGGCGCGCTGCATTGCTTCGCCGCCCGGCACGATCTTTCCCTGATACGTCGCGCGACCTTCGCCAATCGCCACCTGCGCCAGGTGCGCCAGCGGCGCCAGATCGCCGGAAGCGCCCACCGAACCTTGCGATGGAATCAGCGGATACACTTTCGCGTTCAACATCGCGCACAGCGTTTCCACCACGACGGGCCGCACGCCGCTCAATCCCTTGGCCAGCGCATTGGCGCGTAACAACATCATCGCGCGCGATTCCGTTTCGCTAAGTGGTGCTCCCACGCCGCACACATGCGATCGCACCAAATTCACCTGTAGTTGCTTCACCTGCTCCGTGGAAATGCGTACTGACGCCAGCTTGCCAAATCCCGTATTGATTCCATAGGCCGTGGCGCCTGAGGCGACCAAACGCTCTACCACCATCCGCGAAGCAGCCATGCGTTCCACCGCCAGCGGCGCCAGCGAGACCAGCTCGCCGCCGACGGCCACGGCGTACAATTGTTCAAACGTCAATTCGTTGCCGCTCAGGGCAATAGTCATGCGGCTTTCCTTTGTTCGTTCATGGAATAGTTCGCTCGTTCACGAATCGTCTCACGGAGCGTTTCAATCGACTTCAACGGGCGCTGCCACGGTGAAAAGCTGGCGATACTTTTCCGGCAAATGTTTCGGCCGTCCATCCTTGCCGCAGATCACGTGCCTGGTTTCACCGGTAGTCAGAAGTTGTTGGTCCACATCGCGCCAAATTTCATATTGAAATGTAATGCTGCGGCTCCGCGCCTCCGCGATGCGCGTGCGAATACGCAAAATCTCATCATACCGCGCCGACTTCTGGTACCGGCAGTGCACATCCACCACCACAATGTGGCAGTCGTCCACCGCTTCCATCTGCTTATATTCCACGCCAAGCGAGCGCATCAACTCCACGCGCCCGATTTCCATCCAGATCAAATAGTTGGAGTGATACACCACGCCCATCTGGTCGGTCTCCGCATAGCGAACCCGCACAGACGCATCATGAAAGAGAAGTGTGGAGCAGCTTTCCGTTTTACGGGCAGTCGTCATCTTTTCCCGTCTCGCCCGCCCACACCGGTTTGCGTTTTTCCAGGAACGACGCGATGCCTTCCTTGAAGTCCGGCGTGCAACGAATGCGCGCGTTCTCCAGCACCGCGCGCTCCAGGTCGTGGTCCACGCTTTCCGCCGCCGCTGAAGTGAGCAGCCATTTCGCGCGTGTAAGGCTGCTGGGACTGGCGGCAATCAGCACCGCGGCAAGTTCGTGCGCGCGCGCCATGAGCGATTCCGCCGGAACAATCTCGTTCACCAGGCCCAGTTCTTTTGCTTCGACCGCGCCCACCTGCCGTCCCGTCAGCAACAGATCGCGCGCCCGTTTGTCGCCAATCTGCCGCGTCAGAAAAACGGAAACCAGCGCCGGCAGAAATCCAATGCGCACTTCGGTATAACCAAATTTTGCGTCCGGCGTCGCCAGCGTGAAGTCGCACAGCGTCGCGATTCCGCTGCCGCCCGCCAGCGCCGCGCCCTGCACCGTGGCAATCAACGGCTTCGAAAAACTCCAGAGCCGCCGGAACATCTTCGCCATGCGCCGCGAATCTTCCTGATTTTCCTGCGCGGTTTGCCGCGCGATCGCGGTAAGCATTTCCAAATCCATGCCCGCGCAAAAAGATTTTCCCGCTCCCGTCAGAATCCCCACGCGAACCTTGCTGCGTTCCACCATATCCAGCGCCGAGAGCAACTCCGACATCATCGGGGGAGAAATGGCGTTGCGCTTCTCCGGGCGGTTCAGCGTGATGGTGGCAATCTCGCCTTCTATCTTGAGCAGCAGTGTGGAATACATGGCGTCCCCCTTAGTTCCCCCCTTAGCTGCCAAGTCTAGTTCACCGGTTCGGCGTGCAAGTATTTCGCGCGCAATTCCATGGTCAGTGCCAACACCTTCGCCAGCTTGCCCTCCGGAATTTGCGTGTCGCCGCCCACTTTCGCTAGCGCTGAGAGTACTCGCTCCGTCGGAATGTTGCCAACCAGTTCGTCCCCTGCGAACGGGCAGCCCCCCAAGCCCGTAAGCACCGCATCGAACCGCCGGCATCCCACCGCGTACGCGGCCAGTATCTTTTCTTCCGCGTCCACCGGACTGCCGTGCAAGTGCACCCCCAGCTCAATCCCCGCGACGTAATCTTTCACGCTGTTGAACACATCTGCCACGACTTGCGGCGTAGCATCGCCCGCGGTATCCGCCAGAGAAACCGTGCGCACGCGAATATCCTTCAACCATTCCAGCGTTTCGCCCACCAGCTCCGTGCCCCACGGCTCATCGTAAGGATTGCCAAACGCCATCGAAATATAAACCACCAAATCGCGATTGGCGGCGGCCGTCTCTTTGCGCAGCGTCTCTACCAACCGGCGCGATTCATCGCGAGACATATTCGCGTTCGCCCTTCGGAAATACGCCGAAATGGAATACGGGTATCCAATCGTGCTCACGCCCGGCGTCGCCAACGCCCGCTCCAGCCCTTTTTCGTTCACCACAATGCCGATGATTTCCGGCATTTCCGCGCCGTCGGGCAGGGAAGCCGTCAGCTTGCTCATCACTTCTTCGCTGTCCGCCATTTGCTTCACGTGTTTCGGCGAAACAAAACTGACCGCGTCAATATGCTTAAATCCCGCCGCAATCAATTCGCGCAGATATGCCACCTTATAGTCCGTAGGAATAATCTCCGGCAATCCCTGCCAGGCATCGCGCGGACATTCGATGACCTTCACCTCATTCATTCGAGGCCACCCCGCAAGAAAAATCCGGCCGCCTTCATAAACCTTCCGGGGTGCCGAAGGCACTGTTTATACGGATGATCGTCGTTCGGGAACGCCGCGAACGCCATAGAAACTCCTAGATACAGAAATATGCACAATGCTATGGGCGCAGACAGCTCCCAAATTCGAAAACGGTTCAGAACAGATAGCAAACAGCTGTGGGACTTAAATAGTTCTGCTAGAGATACGCGTCCGAAAAACGCGGCTGCCGAGAACAGACATATGAACGCTTGCCTGTAAAATCTCCATGTTATCCAATTGTCTGCCAGGCCGTGAAGTTCGTGGACTGAACCGGCTGCCAATTTCTCATCGTATGAACTCAGATATATTTGGCCGACGTAGTAGGACAGAATCGAGCGCTGGCGATAGAAGAAGAAGGCCGAAAGCAGAACCATGCCACAGCCGAAAAGTAAGAAGGCACGTTGTTCGGGCCAAAAGCGTCTCAACCATTCGGCTTGATCTTTCGAGATATTTGACAGGATGTTGATAAAACCGCCGAGCACAAGTATGCAGAACGTGCTCAAAATCCCCATAATCGTCATCTCAGTGTTAAGGTAATCGACGAACTTGCCCCCGGTCGCACCTTTTGTTTTGTCATTCTCACTCAATTTGCGCTACCTCAGGTTTGCAGCACACCAGTCTTAAACTCCCGAATCTCCGGATTTAACGCCGCCGCTTCCAGCGCCCAAATCAACGCCTCCCGCGTATGCGCCGGATCGATAATCGCATCCACCCACAGCCGCGCCGCCGCATAGCGCGGATCCGTCTGTTTCTCATAAGAAGCCCGCACCGCATCGTGCAACTCTTTCTTCTGCTTCTCGTCCACCTTCTTGCCTTCGCGTTCCAGTTGCTTCAACTTAATCTCCGCCAGCGTATTCGCCGCGGCATCCCCGCTCATCACCGCATACCGCGCCGTCGGCCACGCAAACACAAACCGCGGATCAAACGCCTTCCCGCACATCGCGTAATGTCCGGCGCCAAAACTTCCGCCACAGATCACGGAAATCTTCGGCACCACGCTGTTGGCCACGGCGTTTACCATTTTCGCGCCAGCTCGGATGATCCCGCTCCACTCCGCATCTTTGCCCACCATAAATCCGTTCACATCGTGCAAGAACACCAGCGGAATGCGGTTCTGGTTGCAGTCCATGATAAAACGCGCGGCCTTCTCCGCCGCTTCGGTATAAATCACTCCGCCAAATTCCATGCGCTTCTGGTCCGAGCCGCGCGCCAGCGTCTGCACATGTTTTTTCTGATTCGCCACGATGCCCACGGACCAGCCGCCAATGCGGGCATACCCGCACAGCACGGTTTCGCCATACTCGGCGCGGTACTCATCGAATTCGCTGCCGTCCACCAAGCGCGCAATAACCTCGCGCATATCGTATTGTTTAGCGGCGTCGCCGGAAAAAACCCCGTAAATCTCATCACTGGTGAACAGCGGCGCTCGCGCCGCCACATGACTGAACGGCGAAGCGTCCGCCGCCCCCATCTTGTCCACCAGCGACCGAATTCGCGCGATGCACGCATCGTCGTCCGCCTCGCGAAAATCCACCGTCCCGCTGATCTGCGCATGCATCTTCGCGCCGCCTAAATCCTCGGCCGAAGTCTTCTGCCCGATCGCCGCCTGCACCAGCGCCGGTCCCGCCAAAAATAATCCCGACCCTTCGGTCATTAGCACGTGGTCGCACATTACCGGCAAATATCCGCCGCCCGCCACGCACATTCCCATAATTGCCGCCAACTGCGGAATGCCCATCGCGCTCATCACCGCATTGTTGCGAAACACCCGCCCAAAATCGTCCGTATCCGGAAACACATCCTCCTGCAGCGGCAAAAAAACTCCGGCCGAATCCACCAGATAAATCGTCGGAATATGATTCTCGATGGCGATATTCTGCGCGCGAATCACTTTTTTCGCCGTCATGGGAAAAAACGCCCCGGCTTTCACGGTGGCGTCATTCACGATCAACATGAATATCCGCCCGCACACGCGCGCCAGTCCGGTAACCACCCCCGCGCCCGGCGCTCCGCCCCACTCTTCATACATCTCAAACGCCGCAAAAGCACCCAACTCAAAGAATTGCGAATCCGGATCAATCAGCTTTGCGATGCGCTCACGGGCCGTCAGCCGGCCCTTCTTGTGCTGCGCCTCAATGGCCTTCGCGCCCCCGCCCAGATAAATCTGCTCCTCCGCATTTTTTAAACTGGTCAGCAAATCGACCACCCGCCGCGCATTCTTCTCGAACGTCGCGGACTTCACATCGATACTCGTCGTAAGCGCCGCCACCCGAGCTCCTTCTTGCCAATCGGAAATGCATCGCGCGCTATCGCCCGTCCCCCGCGCGCCAAGCGAAATTAGTATACGGACTAATCCACCCCCGCGCGAGCGAGCGCATCTTTGCAGCCCGAACCCTTAGCGCGGGGCGCTTGGTTCTGCGCCCTGCGGCTTCTTCCGCGCACCGCGCGCCTCCGTTGTCATCCCTCCGTTGCCATCCAGCTGTTTCCATTCGAAAGTACTATCGCCGGGTGTTCGAACGTAGTACTACAAAGATAACTATTGACACTAACTATTTCCGGCGCTATCTTCACCCATGGATTACGCCTTCCAATCCGTTTTCTGCGCCCCGCGACCCTCACAAACGCAAAAAGACGCAAAATCCGCCTGCGCAACCCCAATGTCCTCAATCACTTACAAATTGCCATTCGCGCAAACCCTTTCGTTTGATAACCATCCGCAAATACCGGTATCCCCCACTCAAATCTCATTAGAAAAACGAGGACCAAAATGATCCAACAACCCGAAGTCTGCAACTCCGCCACTAACTCATCCCGCTGCCAGTTCCGCTTTTCCAATCGTAAGCGCTGCCGTACCTCCATTTTCGACCCTGCGGTGCCATTCTGCGCCCACCACGCCAAGCTTCAACGCATCGAAGCCACCGCCACTGAACTCACCATCAACCTCACCGAGTTCAAATCCGCCGCGGCCCTCAATGACTTCCTCTCCCGCTTGCTTCTGCTTCTTGCACAAAACAAAATCTCGCCTCGCCGCGCCGCCGTCCTCGCCTACATTACCAATCAACTCCTCCGCACCGTCACCGTCATCCAGCACGAATCCGCTCAAGCGGCCGAAGACCAAGGAATCGACATGGCGGGCGCACCCCGCCCCATCAGAAATCTCCCCCCACAAGATGTCGTTCGGCCCTATGCTCCGGACCAATACCAATATTCAAAGTATCTTGCGGAGCGCCGGCGCGAGCCTAAAAATGTCTAGTCCCATGCTCACTCCGCGATGTGTTCCTGGCGGGGACCCAGCCTCATCCCAAGCTGCGAGGGAAGGCCGCGCGAGGACTTGCCCAGGCGAAAGGAGCAAATCACCGGATCGTTCACTCAGTTTGTGGACGGAACAGAACAACTTCGCAAGGAAACAGACGACGAGGTTGGCGAGGTCGAGAAATTCTTGCCAGAGCGAACCGCGATCTACTTCTTGTCTTTCTCCAAGTCTTTGTAAAGCTGCTCAATCTTCTTCCGGATTTTCGCCGCGTCTTCCGCGTGCGGGTACAAATCCAGGTACCGCGTATAAGACTTCGCCGCCAGCCGCTTCTGTCCCTTTTTTTCCTGCGCCTCGCCTAAATACAGATAGGGAATCGCATAACCCGGCTTGGCCACGATGGCGTCCTCGAAGCGGTCAATTGCCGCGTCGACGTCGCCCTTTTTCATATAGTACTGGCCCACTTGCATATCTTTGTCCGCGCGCAGCGGATCCCAAGTCGGCTGATCTGGAGCGTTGGACGTCGCCGAATCAGTGTTCTTGCTTTTCCCGCCGGGCTTTTTTGCATTATCGGGTGCCGGCGCGGGAGGTGCCCCCGCCTGATCGTCGGGCGGCGGCGCAGGGTGCGCTTTTGTGGGTTCTCCCGGATCCTGTGCCCGCGCAGCTGGCGCGCACCACACCACCAAACTCCCGGCCAGCACGCCGGCAGCTAAAACGACCGCCAAGTCATCTAAATACCTACGGCGCAAATTTTTCTCCTCCGGCAATTAAATCACTGCGGCCTCAGCTTCGTTGTTCGGACCGTGTAGCGGTCACCTTCTTAGGCGGTCGCCTTTGCAGCTCCAGAACAAGTGCGAGACTGCATTTTAGTATGATGGTACCGCCCCGGGATGCGTAGCAATAGCTAACTCCATGGAACCACGCGAAAAAGCCGCCCTGCTCCCCGACGCTCCCGGCGTCTACATCTTCAAAGATGCTGGCGGAGCTGTCATCTACGTCGGCAAAGCTACCAGCCTGCGCAGCCGCGCGCGTTCCTATTTTCTCGAATCTCGCTGGACCGATGCGAAGACTGGTTCGCTGGCCCGCGAAATTGCCGACCTTGACACCGTCGTCGTCGATAATCCGCGCGAGGCCCTGGCGCTCGAATATAGCCTCATCAAACGCTACCGTCCCAAGTTCAATGTCATGCTGCGGGACGACAAAACGTACCCGTACATCAAACTCACCGCCGCCGAAAAATATCCCCGCGTCTATTTTACGCGCCGCGTCAAAAAAGATGGCTCCCTCTATTTCGGTCCGTTCTTTCCCGCCAGCCTGGCGCGCCGTATCTTGCATTTCATTCACAAACGATTTTTAGTTCCCAGCTGCGGCGTGGACCTCACCAAGACTCATCCTCGCCCGTGTTTGCAGTACTACATCAAGCGCTGCCTCGGGCCTTGCGTCGCGGGTCTAACCACCGACGAGGACTACGCACAAGCCACGCGCGACGCTCGCCTGTTTCTCGAAGGCCGCCGCCACGATCTAACCAAAAGTCTCGAGGCCCGCATGGCCGCCGCCGCCGAAAGCGAACACTATGAACAAGCCGCCTCCTATCGCGATCTGATTCGCACCCTGGAAGATATCGAAGAGCGCCAGCGCATCGCCGCGGCGCAGGGCGATGACACGGACGTCCTGGCCTACTACGCCGAACCGCCTCTGGTGGCCGCCAATTTGTTTCACTTGCGCGGGGGCCGAGTCGTCGATCGGCGCGAATTTTATTGGGAAGATCTCGATGAATTCGAGCCGCAGGAATTTGTCACTTCGCTGCTGAAACAGCTCTACCTCGAATCCGATTATTTGCCGAAAATGATTCACGTTCCGGCGGATTTCGAGGACCGCACACTCCTGGAAGAAACCTTCGCCGAACGCGCCGGCCATCGCCTGGAGATCGTCACCCCGCAGCGCGGCTCCAAGCGCGCGTTCCTGGATTTAGTCGAAAACAATGCCAAACATTCCTTTGAACAGCGTTTCCGCGTTCTGAAGCCAACTTCCAAGACCATCGCCGAGGCCGTGCAAAACGCCTTGGATCTTCCCGAAGAGCCGCGACACATCGAGAGCTTCGACATTTCCCATATCCAGGGCACTGACACCGTCGCTTCCATGGTCGTCTGGGAAGATGGCCGCATGAAAAAATCCGACTACCGCAAATTTATCATCCGCGGCGAAGGGGCTGGCGCACCCGCTACCGCCGATGCAGTGAAAACCCCGCCGGAAAGTATTGTGGTCGCCGAGACCGTTGCGAGCGAAAGTGTCGTGCCCGAAAATGCCCGTGCAGGAAAGTCTGAAGTTTTGCCCATCCTGCAAAAGATTTCGTCCGTCCCTCCGGGGCAGAACGATGATTTCGCCAGCATGCGCGAAGCCGTCACGCGCCGTTACCGCCGCCTGCAAGAAGAACACAAACCCATGCCCAGTCTGATTTTGATCGATGGCGGCATCGGTCAACTCCACGCCGCTGCGCAAGCTTTGGACGCCTTGCAGATCATCAACCAGCCGTTAGCCAGCATCGCCAAGAAAGAAGAGATTCTGTACATCTATGGCCGCGAGGACGAGCCGTGCATCCTCGATCGCCACTCCCCGGTCCTGCACCTCATCCAGCAGATCCGCGACGAGACCCATCGTTTTGCCGTCACCTTTCACCGTCTGCGGCGTGGTAAGCGTCAAATACGCTCCGCGCTCAACGATATTCCGGGTGTGGGCGCCCTCACTGCGCGTAAACTCTTAAGAGAGTTTGGCAGTGTTGCCAATCTGCGCCGCGCCGATCTAGACAGCCTGAGCCGCATCGTGTCGCGCAAGAGCGCCGCGCGCATTCTTGCGCAACTCACAGCGAATCAATTGGATACGCCCATTCCACGCAAGGGCCGGAAGGGCAAAGAAGAGGCGCTGGCGTCGGATGGAACGGCATGAAAATCAGTTGTCGCATAACCATAAACCGGCATGAATACTGGTTAGGCGGTATTGCACCACCCGTTTCGCTATGTTACGTTTTTCGCGGAGGATCATGACCATGGCGGACAATGTAGGCTCCAAGATTAGCTTCTTTCTGGTGGGTTTGGGCGTCGGCGCCCTGGTAGGAGTGCTCTTCGCTCCCCGTTCCGGTGAAGAAACCCGCGATCTCATCGCCCAAAAGGCTGACGAGAGCAAAGAATTTGCCACCCGCAAAGCTCGCGAACTTCGTGAGCGTGCCGACGATTTAATTGAACGCGGCAAAGACGTGGCCGCGCGCAAAAAAGAATCCATTTCGGCTGCTGTGGACGCGGGACGTGAAGCGTACCTCCGCGAAGCCTCGGGCCGGGCGGAGCGCAGCTAGCCTGATTTCTTGAGGCTGGTTTCTTAAGTCGCAGCGGAAGTGGGCCAAGAAGATCGCGTAGAAGTTCCGCCCGTTCGGGGCGGCTGGGGTGTGCATGCAATTTTGGCTCGAGTTCTTCAGCATCGTTTCGGCGATAGCTCTGTTTGTGCAAGTGACCATCCTGGCCGCGCTCTTCTTTGAAGCCAAGCGCACCATGGAAAAGGTCAACCGCACCACAGACGATTTAAATGCGCGCGTGGGGCCTATGCTGACGCGCGTGCAATTGTTGCTGGACGACACGCAGCCGAAGATCACCAGCATGGTCAACGACGCTTCCCACGTGGTCTATCTGGCGCGCGGACAGGCGCAAAAAATTGATCGCGTGGTCACCGACGCCACTGACCGCCTGCGTGGCCAGCTCGTCCACGCCGACCGCATTCTGACCAGCGCGCTCGAAGCCGTCGAAGACGCCGGCATCCAAATGCGCCGCAGCGTACTGCAACCCGTAAAGAAAGCCTCGGCGTTGTTGACCGGAATTAAAGTCGGCTTGGACATCCTGCGCTCGCGCCGGGCAACAAGCGGTACGGTGCCGCCCGACGAGGCCTCAGAGCAAGAAGAAGAACTCTTTATCTAGCGCCGGCGTTTAGCGTATCCAGCCACCCGCAAGCACCCGGTCGCCATCGTATAGCACCGCGCCCTGCCCGCGCGTGATGGCTCGCTGGGGAGTATCAAATGTGACGCGCAGGCTCGCCTCGCCCGACGTGCCATCGTGAAGAAGTGCAGCGGTGGCCGGCGCGGCCTCGTGCTTGTGGCGAATTTTTACGATGGCGCGAATCGGCGCCGCCGGCGCTTCGCAGGAAACCCAGTTCACGCCTACGATTTCGCATGTGGTGGTTTTGAGCGCATCGTCGTCGCCAACGACGACGCGATTCGCAACCGGATCGATGCGGGAAACGTATAGCGGCTTTCCCGCCGCGAAACCCAGGCCTTTGCGCTGGCCTATAGTGAAATTGTGCACGCCCTGGTGATGGCCAATCACCTCGCCGGCTTCGTTGACGATTTCACCTTCGCCGCGGTTGAGTGAAATGCCGCGCTCCGCGGAATATGCCTGAATGAACTGCACGTAGTTGCCATTCGGAACGAAGCAGAGTTCCATGCTTTCCGGTTTTTCCGCCACCGGAAGTTTCGCCGCGCGCGCTAAATCGCGCACTTCGCTTTTGCTGAGTTCGCCAAGCGGGAATTCGCTGCGCGACAATTGCTCCTGCGTAAGTCCCCAAAGAAAATACGATTGATCTTTGCTGTCGTCGCACGCGCGCAGCAATTCCCAACGATTGGTTTCATCGTTTTTGCGGATGCGCGCGTAGTGTCCGGTAGCTAATTTCGCCGCGCCAATTTGGCGCGCCATGCGCAGGAGCGGTTCAAATTTTACGTCGGTGTTGCAATTGGTGCAGGCGATGGGTGTGCGACCGGAGAGATATTGATCGACGAATGGGCGCACTACTTTTTCTTCGAAATGCTCTTCGAAATTCACCACGTAGTGCGGAAAGTTTAGATGTTGCGCTACGCGTTTCGCGTCGTAGACATCATCCAGCGAGCAGCAGCGATGCTGCGCGGGGCCAGCGCCCTGCAGTTCGGGCAGGCGGCGCTGATTCCAGAGTTGCATGGTTAGGCCGAGCACGCTACGGCCTTGCTGCTGGAGCAGGGCCGCTACGGCGGAACTGTCCACGCCACCGGACATGGCTACAGCTACGGTGTTGGATTCCGTCGTAGTAGCGACCGGGAGAGATTCGAGTTGTGTTGCGGTGTTCATGTTGAATCGTCAATTATAGCGTGTTTTATGGAGGTCTGCAGGATCCGAAAATGGAGCGTATTCGCTTGCGCCTTGATGTGATACACGCTGAGGTCACTACCGAGAATATCTCAGGCCGGACTAAACAGGCTGCGGAAAAAGTGGTGGAGATGGTTACCGGTGAGCGAGGCGCGGCGTCTAAGAGCACATGCGCGGACACGATGATCAGCAAGAAGGCATGTTCAGTTACATTTCACTGGAGAAGCGGGTACCGGAAGATCACCCGTTACGGCGGGTGCGGCGGATGACGGAGGCGGCGTTGCAGAACATGTCGCCGCTATTTGCAAAACTATATTCGCCCATGGGGCGGCCCTCGATTGCACCCGAACGGTTGCTGCGGGCGTTGTTGTTGCAGGCTTTTTACAGCGTGCGGAGCGAACGGCTGCTGATGGAGCAGCTGGACTACAACTTGCTGTTTCGCTGGTTTGTGGGGCTGCCGGCGGACGACGCGGTGTGGGACGTGACGGTGTTCACCAAGAACCGCGATCGGCTGCTGGAGGGGGAAATTGCGCAGGTCTTTTTCGAGCAGGTGCTGGAGCAGGCCGCGCAGCAAGGGCTGCTATCGGACGAACATTTCACGGTGGATGGAACGCTGATCGAAGCGTGGGCCAACCGGCGAAGTTTTCAGGAGAAGCAGCCGCCGCCGAGTCGTGGCAGCGGGAACAAAGGGCAGAAATTGCTGCGGGACACGCACGAGAGCAAAAGCGATCCGGAGGCGCGCTTGTATAAGAAAAGCGTGGCGGGAGAAGTCAAAGCGAGCTATTTGGGACACGTACTGATGGAAAATCGTAGCGGACTGGTGGTGCAAGCGTGCGTGACCTGTGCAGGAAATAGAGCGGAACGAGAAGCCGCGGAGGAGCTGGTGGCGACGGTGGCAAGAACAGCGCAGCAAAAACGCCTGACGCTGGCAGCGGACAAGAGTTATCAGGCCGAGGAATTCATCACCAGGTTGCGCGCGTTGCGCATCGTGCCGCACATTGCGGAGTACGAGAAAGAGACGGCACTGAGCAAGAACTGGCTGTTACCGAGCGAGCGGGAAGATCCGGGATTCGCGATCAGCCAAGGAAAGCGCAAACTGGTGGAGAAGATTTTTGCCTGGATCAAAAGTTCGGCGGGGCTGCGGAAAACGAAATTACGCGGGCGCCGGCGGGTGGACTGGCAGTTTCGCTTGTATGCCGCCGCCGCGAATTTGGTGCGACTGGCGAAACTAATGCCGGCATAAACCCGCGTTTCGGAAAGGAAGCGCGGTCACGGGAAGCCGGCAGGTAGAGCACAACGAAAAAGGCGCAGCCTCGGAAGCCGCAGGGCCCCACGCCGGGGACAAATTTGCAAATGGGCTGACTTTTTCCGCAGCCTGTAAAGTCCGGCACCTACATAAGGCGACGGCTAGCGGTAGGTGGGGGAGAGTTGGCGAAGTTGGTGAACGGCCGCGGGGATCACTTGAAGGGCAAAATCGATCTCCGCGGGAGTGGTGTGGCGCCCCAGGCTGAAGCGCAGGCTGGCGCGGGCGTCTTCGGGGGCTAGGCTGATGGCGGTTAAAACGTGGCTGGGCTCTACGGCGCCGCTGGAGCAGGCGGCTCCGGTGCTGCAGGCCAGACCCTTTAAATCTAGCGAGATTAGTAGCGCTTCGCCTTCTACGCCGGGGAAAATTATGTTCGTCGTGTTGGGCGTGCGTGGCGCGCCGGCGGCGTTCGCCCTGGCGTCTGGCACTTGTCGCAGGATATTTTCTTCCAGACGGTCGCGCAATTCACTGACGCGGGCGGCGTCTTCCGCGAGCGATCTCTTTGCGATTTCCGTAGCCGCGCCCAGGCCTACGATTCCGGCCACGTTTTCTGTTCCGGGGCGCGCACCGCGCTGGTGGTGTCCTCCGTAGAGAAGTTGCTGGAGGTGCGTGCCGCTGCGAATGTAGATGGCGCCGATGCCTTTGGGAGCGTAGATTTTGTGGCCGGAGAGTGCGAGGAGATCCACAGCCAGTGAATTCACGTTCACGGGAATTTTTCCGACGGATTGCACCGCGTCGGTGTGGAAATAGACGTCGCTCTTCTTGGCGATTTCGCCGATTTCTTCGAGGGGCTGCACCGTGCCCAGCTCGTTGTTGGCATGCATTATGGTGATCAGCGCGGTTTCCGGCCGGATGGCCGCGCGGACAGCGGCGGGATCGACTCGGCCATTTTTGTCTACAGGGAGATAGGTTACGGAGGCGCCGCGCTTTTCCGCGGCTTGGCAGGCGTTTAGGACGGCTTCATGTTCGATGGCGCTGGTGATGACGTGCGGCGCCGCGTTCCGTGACAATGCTGGATTGACTATCCCGAAGATGGCGTGATTGTCGGATTCCGTGCCGCCGCTGGTGAAAATGATTTCTTTCGGGTTGGCGCCAATTAGCGCGGCGACTTGTTCGCGGGCGGTTTCAACGGCGTTGCGAGCGCGCTGGCCCGGAGTGTGGATGCTGGAGGCGTTGGCAAAATTGGCGGAGAAATAGGGAAGCATGGCGTCAAGAACGGCGGGGTCGACGGGGGTGGTGGCGTTGAAATCGAGGTAGACGCGGTTCATATGTGATTGCCGCCGGTATTAGGATAGCAGGAAGTGTTGGGTGGTCGCGACGGAGGGTCGGGAAAGCCAAGCCGTGGGATGGTGGTAGGCCTTGGTAGCTGCGACCACGATGAAGTAACCTTGAGGGCGGAAATGGACTCCAACTCCGCGCGGAGGCGCTTCCTGCGTTTCCGGATACGGAAATCCGAAAGCATCAGCACTTACTGAAGGAGATCGAGTTATGCCAAATTTACAGCCGGAACAAGCTACATTTTTGCTGCACATGACGTTGCCTTCGCTGAAGAATGAACATGCGGTGACCAAGAGGGTAATCGAGGCGATTCCGCTGGATAAGGGAGACTACCGCCCCGAACAATACGCAAAGTCGGCGCTGGAACTGGCCTGGCACATCGTGGCGGCGGAAAATCGCTTTCTCGCCGGAGTTGCCGACGGCGTTTTTGACTTCACCCCGAATCACCGGCCGGAAACGGTGCGAAATTCGGCGGACATCGCGAAATGGTATGCCGATTCGTTTGCGAAGAATATCGCGCGAGTCGAGGCCATGTCTGGCGCCGAACTGACCAAAGAGATTGATTTCCGCGGCATGTTTAAGTTTCCGGCGGTGATGTATCTGGCGTTTTCGAACAATCATTCGATTCATCATCGCGGGCAATTGTCGGTGTACTTGCGACCGATGGGCGGGAAAGTGCCGGCGATTTACGGCGAGAGCTACGATTCGGCGGAAGCGAAAAAGGCGGCGAACGGCTAGAGGCGATTGGCGGTGTGAGCTAGCTGAAAAGCATGTGTGCACCCGTGATCATGCGCCTGTGTTGAAGAATGCGGGTTGATTCGTATTCCCGGGAAGCAGGGGCGGCCGCGACCCGATCGGGCGCCCCTACAACCGAAGAACTGGGCGAGGTAGTCTGGGTGGCGTGAGCGTGCAAGCTTTTTTGTCGCGACGGGTGGTGACGGCGCAGGGGATTCGCGCGGCGGGTGTGCTTGTGGACGGCGAACGAATTCGCGCCGTCGTTGATCCAGAGAAAATTCCTTCTGACGTTTCGGTGCAGGATTACGGAGAGCTGGCGATTTTGCCCGGGCTGGTGGACTCGCACGTTCATATCAATGAGCCGGGGCGCACGGAATGGGAAGGATTTTTTAGCGCTACGCGCGCGGCAGCGGCCGGAGGTTACACATTGGTGGTGGATATGCCGCTGAACTGTTTGCCGGCAACGACCAGCGTGGCAGCGATGGAATTGAAACGTGGGGCGGCGCGGGCTAGCAGCCGCGTGGATTGGGCGATTTGGAGCGGGGTGGTCGGCGACAATCAGGAGCACATCGAGAATTTGGCGGCGGCGGGTGCGTGCGGATTTAAATGTTTTTTGATCGATGCGGGGATTGCCGGGTTCACGATGGTTAGCGAGGCGCAACTGCGCGCGGCGCTGCCGCATGTCGTGCGCACGGGATTACCACTGTTGGTGCATGCGGAGCTGGCTGGGCCAGTCGAAAATGCTTTGCATGGTTTAGCCGGTAAGGATTGGCGGCGCTATGCGACGTACCTAAGATCGCGACCGGACGAAGCGGAATTAGAGGCGATTGATTTATTGCTGAGGCTGTGCCGGGAATATCGCTTTCCGCTGCATATCGTGCATCTTTCTACGGCGCGAGGACTGGAACGATTGCGTGCCGCGCGAGCGGAAGGACTGCCGGTTAGCGTAGAGACGTGTCCGCACTATTTGCATTTTGCGGCGGAGGACATTTCCGACGGGGCGACGCTGCGCAAGTGTGCGCCGCCGATACGCGGGCGCGCCAATCGCGAGCAGCTGTGGGAGGGATTGCGCCATGGCGTGATTGATTTGATCGCCACGGATCATTCACCTTGTCCGCCGGAGATGAAGCGTCTGGAGGAGGGGAATTTTCAGAAGGCTTGGGGCGGGATAGCGGGATTGTCGCTGGCGCTGCCGGTGATTTGGACGGAGGCGGCGCGGCGGGGATTTTCTTTGCGCGACGTTGCGCGATGGATGGCCGAGGGGCCGGCGCGGCTGGCGGGAGTCGCAGGGCGGAAAGGTCGCATCGCGGAAGGGTACGATGCGGACTTGGTGGTTTTTGCGCCGGAAGAAGAGTTTTTGGTTGCGACGGAACGACTGCATTATCGGCACCGCGTCAGCCCGTATTTGGGTGAACGGCTGCGCGGGGTGGTGAAGAAAACGTTTGTGCGAGGGAATTGCGTGTTTGATGGCGGGGCGTTTCCGGGCGAAGTTGGAGGACGCGAATGTCGGCGGGGCGGCATAGCAGCGGCGGATTAATTGTTTTTTCGATGGTTTGTTGCGCAAATACAGGTGCAAACTCCGGTTTGACTCGTACACAATACGCTGCAAGAAGATCATTTATGCAGCGATCATTTCGTTCTACGCCCGGGCAAGCTAGGGCGCCCCGACCCGGTCGGGGTGCCCCTACAATGGTCTAGCGAGGGAACAGCTAGTGTCGAAGAATTCTATCGTCGGAGCGTCAGTGGCGCGCAAGGAAGGGCGCGACAAAGTGACGGGACGCGCGCGTTACGTCGATGACATGACGCTTCCCGGAATGCTTTTTGGCGCGACGGTGCGGAGTTCCGTGGCGCGCGGAAAGATCAAAAAGATTTCTTTTGGCACGGAAATCAATTGGAATGAGTTTGTGATTGTTTCCGCCGCGGATATCCCGGGAAAGAATTGCATCGCGCTGATTCTGGACGACCAGCCTTGTCTGACGGACGGAGTTGTAAATCATCCGGAAGAGCCGATATTGCTTCTGGCGCACGCGGAACGACACAAATTGTGGAAGGCGATTGCCGCGGTGACGATTGACTATGAGGAGTTGCCGGCGGTGATGACGATCGAAGAGAGCGAGTCCGAGTTGCCCGCGGCACGCCAAATCATTTGGGGCACGGACAATATTTTTAAGAGTTTTTTGATTGAAAAGGGCGATGTGGATAGCGTGTGGGCTTCGGCGGCGCACATTGTGGAAGGCGAGTATTTTACTGGCGCCCAGGAACAGCTTTATATCGAGAACAACGGAATCATCGCGGCGTTTGATGCTGCGGAAGGAGTGACGATTTGGGGCTCGCTCCAGTGTCCTTACTACGTCCACAAAGCGATGATGAAGTTGTTCGCGCTGCCGGAAGACAAAGTGCGTGTGGTGCAGATGGAAACGGGCGGAGCGTTTGGCGGGAAAGAGGAGTATCCGTCGATGATCGCGGGGCACGCCGCGCTGCTGGCAAAGAAGTCCGGGCGGCCGGTGAAGATTATTTATGACCGTATGGAAGATATGGTGGCGACGACGAAGCGGCATCCGTCGCGGACGCGGCATCGTACGGCGGTGGACAGAAACGGGAAGATTTTAGGGGGCGAGATTGAGTTTGTGATTGATGGTGGGGCGTACGCGACGCTGTCGTCCGTGGTGTTGTCGCGCGGCACGATTCATGCTGGTGGTCCTTATCATTGGCCCAATGTACGGATTCGCTCCAAGGCCGTGGCCACGAATGTGCCCCCGCACGGAGCGTTTCGCGGTTTCGGTGCGCCGCAAAGTTTGTTTGCTATGGAACGACACATGGATCGCATTGCGCAAGTAGTGGGCGTTCACGCCAGCGAGATTCGGCGGCGAAATTTTTTGCGGGCGGGACAGACGACTACCACGCAGCAGAAGGTCGGCGAAGAAGTGAATCTGGAGTTTTTGTTGGATCGCGCATTAGAACTTTCGGACTATGAGGCGAAGAAGAAGCGCTTCGCGGCGACGAATGCTGCAGGAGAAAAGAAACGCGGGATGGGGATTGCGTCGTTTTTGCACGGCGCCGGATTCACGGGATCCGGCGAGCGCTATCTGGATTCGGTGGCGGGCGTGGAAGGTTGCGCGGATGGCACAGTGCGCGTGTTGGTGTCCAGCACGGAATTTGGGCAGGGGACGAACACGGTGCTATGCCAGATTGCCGCGGAAACGCTGGGAGTTGCGTACGAGAACGTGGCCATCGCGCAGCCGGATACTTTTGCGGTACCGAACAGCGGACCGACCGTGGCGTCACGCACGGTGATGGTGGTGGGGAAGCTGGTGCATTCTGCGGCCCTCGGTTTGCGGCAGACGCTGGTGGGCGCGGGCCTGCTGCGTGAGGGATATTCGGCGGAGGAATTTCGCGCGGCTTGTGCGGGATATGTGGCGGAGCGTGGGGTGCTAAAGAGTTACGCGCGCTATCAAGCGCCGCCAAACGTGTTTTGGGATGATGAAAAATATCGTGGCGAAGCCTACGCGACGTATGCCTGGGCGGTGTACGTTGCGGAGGTGAGCGTCGACCCTGCCACGTACAGCGTATCGATTAAAGATTTTGTGGCGTTGCAGGAAGTAGGGCGGGTGCTGCACCCGATTCTGGCAGAGGGGCAGATTGTTGGAGGCGTGGCGCAGGCTATCGGATTCGCGTTATATGAAAAAGTGGTATGGGACGCCGGGCGGATGCGGAACAACCAGATGACGAACTACATTATGCCGACCTCCTGCGATTTGCCTCCCATCCGAGTTTTTTTTGAAGAGTTTGGAAATCCGCATGGAGCTTATGGCGCGAAGGGACTTGGGGAATTGCCGATGGATGGTCCGGCGCCCGCGATCTTGAACGCCGTGGAAGACGCTTGTGGTGTGCGCTGCGTGGCGATTCCGATGCTGCCGGAGGATTTCTTTGCGGCCATGGCGGATAGTGAGCGAGACGCTGCCGTGCTCTCCGGTAAAACGCCATGAGCGGCGCCGAAAAGCGTGTCGGGAAATTTGCGATTACGCTGACGGTGAACGGTGAGGCTCGCGAACTGGTCACGTATCCGATGGCGCGGTTGCTGGACGTGCTGCGCAATGAGTTTGCTCTGACGGGCGCGAAGGAAGGTTGCGGCGAGGGCGAGTGCGGCTCCTGCGCGGTATTGATGGATGGCGTGCTGGTGAACAGTTGCCTGGTGCCCGTGCTACAGGCGAGCGAAACTTCTGTGACTACGATTGAAGGACTGACGCGCGACGGGAAGTTGCACGCGGTGCAGCAGGCCTTTTTGGATTGTGGCGGCGCGCAGTGCGGAATTTGTACCCCGGGAATGATTCTGGCGACCGTGGAGCTACTGAAGAAGAAGCCTGCGCCGTCCATGGAAGAAATTCGCGAGGGGCTCTCCGGCAATTTGTGCCGCTGCACGGGATATATGCAAATATTTTCGGCGGTGGCAGAAGCGGCGCGAAGGATTGCTGCATCATGAGGTCCGACCCGGAGGATTGTGAAATGGTCGCGGCTGAGAGTTTGCAGCATGCGGTGGGGCTTATGGCGCGCGATCCCGGCGCATGGTTGCCGATCGCGGGAGGCACCGACGTGATGGTGTTGTACGGCGCGGGCGCGCTGCGGGCGCGGAAGCTGATCAGTATTTGGAATTTGCGCGAGTTGCGCGGAATTTCCGAGACGGCTTCGGAAATCGCGATCGGCGCGGGATGCACTTACACGGATTTGCGTAGATCACCGGTGATCGCGCGCGAATTTCCGCTACTCGCGCGCGCGGCCTCGTGGACGGGAGGGATTGCCAATCAGAATCGGGGGACGCTCGGTGGAAATATTGCGAATGCATCTCCGGCGGCGGATTCTTTGCCAGCCCTGCTGGCGTATGATGCGGAGTTGATGCTGGTGTCGATACGCGGCGAGCGACGAGTGGCGTATCGCGAATTTCATCTGGGTTATAAAAAGACCGCGATGGCGGCGGATGAATTGATTCGGGCGATTTATGTGCCCCGGAGATATTCGGGATATTTTGTTTATGCGCGAAAAGTGGGTGCGCGGCAAGCCCAGGCCATTGCGAAGATTTCTGTTGCGGGGCTGGGACTGGTAACAGACGGTGTGATGCGCGATGTGCGGATCGCGCTGGGAAGCGTTGCGCCGGTGCCGGTGCGGCTACGGAAATTAGAAGCGGCACTGAGCAGGAAAACGGGCGGTGCGATTTCCGCGAAGGAGTTGCGGAGATTGGTCGCGGAAGAGATTGCTCCGATTGCCGATATTCGGTCGACAGCCGAATATCGCGGGGCGGTCGCCGGGAATTTAGTTTCGGAATTTGTCGAGCAACTCTGCGCCAGCGAGGTGCGCCAGCCAAGTGGGGACGTGAACGATCTATTGGCGCGGTGGAATGCGCTCGAGCCCGAGGAAGCGGCGCGCGAGATTTTGCCTTGCTGTGGCGCGCGGGCTTGGGCGGATGCAATGGCGTGCCAGCGGCCGTTTGCGAGCGTTGCGGAGTTGTTGGATGCTTCACAGGAGATTTGGCGCGGTTTGAACGCCGCGGATTGGATGGAGGCGTTCCGCAGCCACCCGCGGATTGGGGAGTCGCGAGTTGCTGGCGCCGCTACAGCGAAGTCGCGGCAATGGTCGTCGGAAGAGCAACAGAAAGTTACCGCCGGTGATGAGGAAGTGAAGGCGGCTCTGGCGGCGGGCAACCGGAGCTATGAAGAGCGATTCGGCAGGATCTTCATTGTGTGCGCTACGGGCAAGTCGCCGAACGAAATTCTGCAGATTTTGCGGCGGCGGCTGCAAAATGATGAGACCGCGGAAATGCGAGAAGCGGCGGACGAACAGCAGCAGATTACGCAACTCCGCTTGAGAAAGTGGCTTGGGGAATGAAACGAATTTCTACGCACGTGCTGGATACGGCGCTGGGCAAGCCTGCCGCGGGTGTAGGCGTGCGGCTGGAGCGCCTGGAGGAGTCTGGCGCCTGGTCGCTGCTCGGATCCGCGCAAACCGATGCGGATGGACGATGCGTGCAACTTTTGCGGGAAAGTGATGGATTGCGGGCAGGGCATTACCGGCTAGCGTTTAAAACCGGAAATTATTTTGCCGGGCAGGGCGTTGCGGGATTGTATCCGATGGTGGAGATTACGTTTGAGGTGCGTGAAGGTGAGACACATTTTCACGTGCCGCTGCTGCTGAGTCCGCATGGCTATACGACGTACCGCGGAAGTTGAACGAAGTGGAGTTACTAACGAAGTTAAATTGCTAACGAAGTTGAGTTGCGAAGGCTGACCGCATCATGAAATTGTTGGAAGATCGCTACGGCAAATCCCGCGTCCGTCTGGTGCGCGTCCGGCGGCGCGAGGGCTGGCACGATTTTCACGAATGGTCCGTGGAGGTGTTGCTGCGCGGCGATTTTGCAAGCTGCTTTGAAGCCGGCGACAACAGCAGTATTCTGCCGACCGATACCATGAAAAATACCGTCTATTCGATAGCGCGGAAGTCGCCGGCGGTATGCATGGAGGATTTCGCGAAAGAATTGACGGAGTTTTTACTGCGGCGCAACCCGCAGGTTTCCGAAGCGGAAGTGAGTGTTAGGGAAAAAGCCTGGGAGCATTTGATCACAAACGGAAAGCCACATGCGACTACCTTCGTGCAGTCCAGCAAGGAACGGCAAACCACCGCCGTGGTCCGTAAGCAAGGCGGGGAACTAGTCGTGCACTCCGGCCTGGAAGATTTGGTGATTATGAAGACGGCGGATTCGGCGTTTGAAGGCTACATAAAGGATTCGTTGACGACCCTGGCGGAATCTAACGATCGCTTATTCGGAACGGCGGTTTGGAGCCGCTGGACGTATGGAAAGCTGGACGGCGACTTTGCAGCGTTGCGCACCAAGATTCGCGAAGAGTTGCTGAATGTTTTCGCGCACCACAAAAGTAGATCGGTGCAGCACACGCTTTACGCGATGGCGGAAGGGGTGCTGCAAGAAGTTCCGGAAGTCGAACAGCTGGAGTTGCGCATGCCCAATCTTCACTGTCTGCCGGTAGATCTTTCGCATTTTGGTCAGGACAATCCGAACGAAATATTTGTGCCGATCGATGAGCCGCACGGCTACATCGAAGCGCGTATCTGCCGGAAAACGTAACGGACAATGCTGACTACCAGTGTAAATGCGGCAGAAAAAGTTTTGGCGCGCTGCCGGACGTTGGCGCGTTTCAGCGAGGATCGTGAAGGTACGCGACGGACTTTCTTGTCGCCTCCGATGCACGATTGTCACCGCGAAGTTTCGCAGTGGCTTGCGGAAGTGGGAGTTTCGACGCGCGTGGATGCGGCGGGAAATCTTCGCGGGATTTATCCCGGTGCCACCCCGGACGCGCCGCGGCTGCTGATGGGCTCGCACTTGGATACCGTGCCAAACGCCGGCGCATACGATGGAATCTTAGGCGTCACGCTGGCGGTGGCGTTGCTGGAGGGGCTTGAGGGACGGCGCCTACCGTTCGCGATTGAAGTCGTCGGCCTTTCCGAGGAAGAGGGCGTGCGCTTCGGCAGGCCATTCATCGGAAGTCGCGCGTTAGTGGGCCGACTGGACGACGAACTTCTGGATTGTCGTGACGCGCAAGGGATTTCCGTGCGGCGCGCGCTAGAAGACTTTGGCTTGCAGGTCGGCGAGATTCCGCAAGCGCGACTGGGAGCTGATGTGTCGGCTTACCTCGAATTTCATATCGAGCAAGGGCCAGTGCTCGAAGATTTGGGATTGGCTCTTGGAGCCGTGGAAGCGATTGCGGGACAGAGCCGCTTGGAGCTTACCTTTGCCGGCCGCGCCAACCACGCGGGAACGACTCCAATGCATTTACGCAACGACGCGCTAGCTGGTGCGGCGGAATGGATCATTGCCGTGGAAAAGGCGGCAGATGTTGCCGCCGGCGCGTCAAAGGGACTAGTGGCAACGGTTGGCGTCCTCGGGGTGAAGCCCGGCGCGGTGAATTGCATCGCGGGAGAGGCGCGATTGAGTTTAGATGTGCGGCACGCCGCGGACGAAATAAGAGAAGGTGCGGTCAAGGATTTACTTCAGCGCGCGCAGGAACTTGCCGAGCGACGCGAATTGCGCGTTACGTCCAAGATGTTGCTGGACCAGCCCGCGGTTGCGATGGATGGGTTTCTCGTGCGGCAAATCGCCGAAGCAATGCGCAAAGTTGGCTGCGAACCGCACCGCATGGTGAGCGGCGCGGGCCACGACGCCATGATTTTGGCGGAACAGGTTCCCGCGGCGATGATTTTCCTGCGCACCCCGGGTGGCGTCAGCCATGATCCTTCGGAAACCGTGCAGCCTGCGGACATTGCGAAGGCCATCGCCTGCGGAATGCAGTTGCTCGAGCAGCTTGCGGGATCACGCGAATTTCTGACAAGGACGAGCCGTGCATAATCTTGGTCACACGAGAAGCTCGCAACAACCGAATCACGTATTGCTGACGCCCGATACCTTCGTACGTACGGCGCTTCCGGGAATGAAGCACGCCGTGGCTATCGTACACGCCGGTGCGGCGATGGGCGCGGCATTCGCCGAATACACCGCGGAGATGGAAAAGGGCGGAGAGCTAGGCGACACGGCGGCGCAGCGATTTATTTATGTAACGCGCGGCGCGATCACCGTTGACGTCGCGGGAAAGCAAAGCATCCTCGGCGCGCGCGGGTACGCGTACTTGCCCTGCGGCGCTGCGCATCGCGTGGCAGCCAAGGAAGAAAGCCGCCTCGTCGTGATTGAAAAGTTGTATCTGCCGGCCGACAAAATTGCGCCTCCGCAGGTAATTATTTCAAGTGAAGACGCGATTACGGCGGAAGCGCTCGATGGCGATTCCGACCTGCAGGTGAAACATCTGCTCCCCGACGAAATGTCTTTCGATTTTGCGGTGAACAGCATGGTGTATCAGCCGGGTGCCGCGCTGAGCATGGTGGAAATGCACGTGATGGAGCACGGATTGCTCATGCTGGAAGGCGGGGGAATCTACCGCCTGGGCGATTCCTGGTATCCGGTAACGGTGGGCGATTTTATCTGGATGGCGCCGTGGTGTCCGCAATGGTTTGGCGCTATCGGCAAGGTGCCGGCAAAATATCTCATCTATAAAAATTGGAACCGGCATCCGCTGGCATCAGCAAAATGAAACTGGAGATCGATCAGGATAAATTACTCGCGGAGATTGAGGCGCTCGCGGGAATCTCCGAGGCGGAAGCGCCGGCAGTCACGAGGGTAGTGTTCACCTCAAAGGATTTAGAGGCTCGGGATTGGCTGCTGGCGCTATGCGACGATGCGGGGCTGGCGACCCGATGGGATTCCATTGGAAATATGTTCGCGCGCTGGGCGGGATCCGACCCGGAAGCTCCGGCGGTCGGCACCGGCTCACATATCGATGCCATTCCGAACGCGGGAAAATATGACGGGGTTGTCGGAGTGCTTGGCGGTCTGGAAGCGATTCGCGCGCTGCAACGCAGCGGATTTCGTCCGAAGCGCTCCATTGAATTGCTCCTATTCACCGCCGAAGAGCCCACACGGTTCGGTGTTGGCTGTCTTGGCAGCCGCTTGCTGTCGGGGACGCTTTCGCCGGAAGCGGCCGCTAAGTTGACGGACAATGAAGGGCGGAACGCGGAAGAGGTGCGCAGCAAAGCGGGCTTCAGCGGAGAATTGCGCGATGTAAAATTGCCACGGGATTATTACCATGCCTTCGTGGAATTGCATATTGAGCAGGGGCCTCTGCTGGAGCAGCAGAAAATCCCGCTCGGGATTGTCGCGAGAATTGCCGCGCCAGCCAGTTTGCGAATGATGGTCGAAGGCGCCGGCGGTCACGCCGGCGGAGTATTGATGCTGGATCGTCGCGACGCGCTGTGCGCCGCGGCGGAGGTAGTTTTGGCCATTGAGAACGCAGCGCGCACGAGCGGCGCAATCGACACCGTAGCCACCGTCGGCGTGTGCGACGTTTTCCCTGGCGCGGTGAACAGTATTCCGAGTCGTGTGCGCCTAACGGTCGACATTCGCGACACAAATTTGGCGCGGCGGGATAACATTATGCGCGCGATTGACGATGCGGCGCGCCGCGTTGCGGAAAGACGCCAAGTCTCCATTCACTCTGAACTTGTGAACGCGGACGCTCCGGCGGATTGCGCGGCAAGTGTCGTTCAGGCTCTCTCCGATGCGTGCCGGAAGCACGGCTGGCCTTTTCTTTCCATGGTGAGCCGCGCGTATCACGATTCACTATTTATGTCGCGCATCGCGCCGACGGGCATGCTCTTCATTCCGTGCCGCGGCGGCGTCAGCCATCGACCGGACGAATATGCCGCGCCGGAAGATATTGCGCGCGGTGCGCTGGTATTGGCGGAAGCGCTCGCCAGTCTTTCGCAGTAGAGAAGAGATTATGTCTACAGACTTCATGCGACGAGCGATTGCCCTGGCGCACGAAAATATCCGCGCCGGCGGCGGGCCGTTTGCGGCCGTGGTGGTGAAAGACGGCCTCGTGGTTGCCGAGGGCGTAAATCAAGTAACCGCCACGAACGACCCAACGGCGCATGCGGAAGTTGTGGCCATTCGCGCGGCCTGCAAAACGCTGGCGACATTTCAATTAACGGGCTGCGATCTGTACACCACTTGCGAACCATGTCCGATGTGCCTGGGTGCGATTTACTGGGCGCGTCCGGCACGCGTCTTCTACGCCGGCTTGGCGCACGACGCCGCCACCGCCGGCTTTGACGACGCCTTTATATACGACGAGATCAAACTGTCACACGCCTCCCGGCGCATTCCCATGAGCGGATTGCTGCGCGAAGAGGGGATTGCAATTTTTGACGCCTGGCGCGCGAAGACGGATAAAACGCCGTACTGAAACGGGCGACGCTTTTATTTCACTCCAAAATAAATTTCCAGAGAAAGTGATTACGGAAATGTTCAGCGCCGCAGTCCTCGACCATTTTCGGCAACCGCGCAACGCCGGTGAGTTAACCGACGCGACTCACACGGTGGAAGTAAGCAATCCCGTGTGTGGCGACGTGTTGCGCCTAGCGGTTCGCATGGATGGCCAGCAAATAGCCGAGGCGCGCTTTCTCTGTCGTGGATGCACGACCGCGATCGCCGCGGCCTCTCTTCTCACGGAGCGTTTGATCGGTGCAACGCGCAATACGGCGCGCACCATCACCGCGGAGTCAATTTCGGCTGGATTGGGAGGTCTACCGCCCGCGACGCTGCATGGCGCCCAACTGGCGGAAAGCGCCGTTGTTGCCTTAAACGCCGCACTAATCGCCGCGTTAGTTGCTGCGCCGCCTGCCGCACCACCCGACGGGACACCACGCCTCTAGCCCGAAACATCAGTCAACTTCGCGAGTGTCGCGGGATCATTGACGTTCCACAAACAACCTTCGTCCGCAGTAACCACTTCGGCCAAATCTTGCGCGTGGGCCCAAACCACCACCCGCGCGCCCTGGTCGAGCGGTGCGGCAAGTAGTGCGTCGTAAAGCTTGGCCGAAAAAATCACCGGATGCCCGCGCCGGCCATTGCACACGGGAAGCACGATGCCTTTTCGCGTGGCATAAAAAGCTTCGACAAGTTGTCCCACCAACTCCGCGCTGACCAGCGGATGATCCACCAAACACAACAAAATCCCATCAGTCCCGGGCGGCAGGCTTCGCAAGGCGGCATGAATAGAACTGAGCTGGCCGAACTGCCAATCGCCGTTGATCACAATGTCGTCAGAAGGCAACGCCAGAGCTTGCGTAATCGCCCCAGCATCGGGGCCAAGAACGATTCGTCGCACCGAAATTTGCGGATGCGCGGTTACGGCGAGCAAATGTTCGAGAAAAGTTTCCCCCCGGTAGGGCAGCAAGGCCTTCGGAAAACCCATGCGGCTAGATTGTCCGCCGGACAGAATCACCGCCGCGAGCATCGCAGACCTTTCAGCGGGCCGTAAGTGCCTGGCGGTATTCGAATCTTTTGTGCAGGTCCGCGCTGGCGTTGCGCCGCACAGCAATCAGCTCCGCCAGAATGCTTACGGCAATTTCGTCCGGCGAGAGCGCTCCGATGTTGAGTCCGATCGGCGCGTATACGTTCGCAAACTCTTCGGCGCGATAGCCTTCGCGTTCCAGCGCCTGATAAACGGAAAGCACCTTGCGCTTGCTGCCGATCATGCCAACGTATCGCGCGGCCGTGCGCACCGCCCAGGCCAGCACGCGCATATCGTCGCGATGTCCGCGCGTGGCGATCACCAGATAGCTGGAGCTATTCGGCACCAGCAACTGATACGCGTCTTCGTAACTCGTGAGAATCTGCCGCGCCATTGGAAATCGTTTACGATTCGCGAAAGCGTCCCGATCGTCCACCACGATCACCGCGAATCCCGCGGCGTCTGCGGACTTCGCCAGCGCCAGCGAAATATGGCCGGCGCCAAACAGGCAAACCACCGGCTGCGGCAGGATGGGTTCCACGAAAACTTCCAGCGTTCCGCCGCAAATCAGCCCGCTATCGTAAGAAGCTTCATTGTTCAGATTGAACGTCATCTTGCGCGGAATTTCTTTCTGCATCACTTCCTTGGCCGCCGCCCACACATCGGCTTCCACGCAGCCGCCGCCAATGGTACCCATGATGGAGCCATCTTCGTGCACCAGCATGCGTGAGCTTTCGTAGCCCGGAATCGAGCCATTGGTGTGCACAATGGTAGCCAACGCACCGCGCAAGCCGGCGTTCCGCAGCTTCACAATTTCTTCAAACAGGTCCACTAAGCGCCTCAGTCACCAGAGCTTTTCAGACTACGTCGTGGCTTTCGCAGTGTCAATTCGCCGCCTGCGGAAGTATGCCGCGAACCTCCGCGGCGGGCAGCGGCACGCCAAGAATCCCCGCGAGCGTCGGCGCGATGGCACGCATATCGATTTCGCCCACGGAATGCGTGGGCCAGCCAGGACCAAGTATAAAAAACGACGACCTCATTTCCGCTTCGTCCGGCCAGTAGCCATGCATTCCTTTGACGCTACTGGCGGTCACCAGATCACCCGAAACATTTTCGCCGGTCACGTAACCCGGCCGCAGTGCCACCAGAAATGTGGCCTCCGGAAAACCACCGCGCGCGTGCAACTCTTTTTCCGAAACAATGCGGTCAATGCCATTCGCGGGATCGGCAGCGAGTTTTGCCAGCAGCTCCGCGACCCTGGCTTTTATCACCGTGTCGTTTTTGTCATGCAGAATAATCGCTGCTGAACCTCCAGCTCCCCAGATCATCGCTTTCCACGATTTGATTTGATCTTTCTCGCCGAATTCGATCAGCCCGGCATTGCGAAAAGCCACGCCAAGTTGCAGCGCCTTGCTGGTCGCCACAAATCCGTGATCGGAGACCACGCAAACCACGGCGCGCCCGTCGTAAACGCGTTGTACGGCATCGAGGATGCGGCCCAGCGCCGCGTCGATGCGTTCCAGCACGGCATCGCTCTGCGCGCTGAACGGGCCGGAGGCGTGCTCCTCATGATCCAGCGCCGTCAAATAAATGGTGGCAAAATCCGGATGCTTCAACTCCAGCAGTCGCACGGCAAATCGCGCCCGGTTCTCGTCGCCTTCGATCGATTCGTCCACGCCGTCAGCGTATGGGCCCAGTTCCTTTTCCAGCGTATCAAGCAGTCCCGGCGTAGCCAGCGCCCGCAGCAGCTTGCGGTCATCGGCAGTGCCCGCCCGCCAGTATTGCGGAAGATTCCAGTCGATGTGCGCCCCCACGCTCACCGGCCAGTGCACATTAACGGTAGTCAGCCGCGCGTCGCGTGCCGCGCCCCACAGCGTCGGCACCTGGATGTCTTCCGCGTACCAATACCACCCGCCAAAATTCTTGCGCAGCGGATCAAAAGTCGTATTCGCGTAAATGCCGTGTTTCGCCGGCGAAACCCCGGTGAGCATCGTGGTGTGGCTCGGGTAGGTAACCGTGGGCACCACGCCATGCACGCCGCTCGCGTACGTCCCCTCCTTCAAAAATCTCCGAAGATTCGGGATTTTTAGTCCGTGCGCATCGGCGCCCAGCACGTACTCGGGTTTAAGCCCATCGATAGAGACGAGAACTACCGGGGTGCGGGCCTTAGCCTCTTGCGCTCGGCAAGTCCCAGGGAAAAAGACGGACCATAACGCCGCGATGCCCAGCGTTAGAGAAACATATAGACAACGTCGCCATGCCATCATCAAAGAAATCCTCGCTGAAGATATATCGCAAAAGATTGAAAGCCCGGCACAGCCCCCTGGCTAACACGCAAGGGCATCACGCCCGGTTTTTGAATTGCGCCCGCTTGCGACGATACCGATACTGCGACTTGACACGCAATCCGATTTGCAACGCGTGCGCAGGTCTGAACCGCTCTCTCCCACAAGCCCGGCATTCATGGGATCGTTATTTGCGAATGACCTTCCCGCAATGAAGCGCTGCCATAGTCCCCGCGTTGTCGTGCCGTTCCTTAGATTTCGTTCACGACAACGCCTAGGAGGAATTTCATGTCCAAGCAAGCAGCGGAACATCATCATCAGGCCGCCGAGCACCACGAACATGCAGCACGCCACCATAAGGAAGCAGCTCAACACCACGAAGCCGGCAGCCACGAATTGGCAGCGCATCACGCCCATCTGGCTCACGGTCACCACCAACATGCGTCACACCATGCCACGGAAGCGGCCAAGGCGCACATCGAACACCACACTAAGGCCAGCTCCGCCCACGCGTAGCTCGCAACGGCGGAGCGCCGGCTCCGCCTCATTTATTTTGTTTGCTCATAAATTCTCGTCCTGGGGGCAACGGTTCGCCGGACTCCTTTACTCGCCCGTCCCCGTATCGTTCGAACGTTAACATTACAGTGACGTATTGACAGAGTTATGAAAGTAGGCTATTATGAGCAATGTCGCTTTCCCGCAGTAGGCACCGAGACTCCGTCACTAGCTCGCGCGACACTATTTCTCCCTTCAAGACCTCCCTAGGCTCACTGTGTCGCGCAAAACGTGATCCTTTATTTTCAATAGCTTACACACTCTTCTCAATTCGTAGTTTTGCGCATCCCTTTTGTTTTGATCCAACTGCGAACTCTTTACAAAAAACACCCCGGGGTGGGCCTCCGATCATTCTCCGAATTCCATCCGCGCTCGTAACTCCAATAGAATCTGACTCTTTCACTGCAGTCCCATGCAAACCCTTTAGAATCCTACTCTTTCGCAAATGGGGGTGGGGGTACCCCCCATCCTCCAAATCACTGTGCACAGTCTTCATCTTACCCCACGCAGTTTTCGTTGGCTTCCGTCATGGAGTGAAACTACGTCGAACAAACTACGGATTGCTTCGTATCTACATCAGCGAACGTTTGCGACGGCAAGGCTCCAGGAATCTCGGGGGTTCGTTCCCGCTACCAGGGCGGGCTCGGGGCAGCCAAAAATACGAGGGCGCTACCGGCTGGGCGTCATGCGAGGGCGAGATGGAAACAGTCTGGCAAGACCTACGCTACGCGCTGCGGAATCTCAAGAACGCTCCTGGCTTTGCCATTGTCGCGATACTTACGCTCGCGCTTGGTATCGGCTCCTCCACGGCCATCTTCAGCGTGCTGGAAAATATTCTGCTGGAGCCTTTCCCCTATCCCGATGCGCAACGCTTCATGTCCGTTCAGATTCATGATACGGAACGCAGCGAGCCGGGCGGCCGCGCGGGGTTCAGCGGACCCGAGTATCTGGAGTATGTTGCGCAGAATCATTCTTTTGACCGCGTCATTGGCAACGACAATCTGGACATCCTATATCGCTCCGGCGAAGGCACGCAGATGCTGCAGGGGCACTACGTCACCCCCGGAACATTTGAATTTCTGGGCATGCCTGCGCTCCTCGGACGGGTTATGGAACCCGCCGATTACGAGCCCGGCGCAACTCCGGTTTTCGTACTGCGTTACAAGACTTGGGTTGCTGAATTTGGCGCGGATCCAAAAGTTGTGAATCGCACCTTCGTCTTGAACGGCACCTCGCGCACGCTGATCGGGGTGATGCCGCCACGCTTCGCCTGGGGGGACGCGGACGTCTGGATTCCTGATAAGCCGAGCCCTACGGTTGCGACTACAGCCGTTGCGGGAGCTTTCCCGCGCTATTGGTTTCTGTTGGGGCACCTAAAGCCTGGCGTAACCGTGAAACAGGCGGAAGCCGATTTCACCGTAATCGCGAAGCAACTGGCCACCGAGTTTCCCAAAGATTATCCGAAGCATTTCACCGTCGAAATTCAATCCCTTACCGACTTGGTGGTTGGGAAGTTCCGCACCACGCTGTACATCGTGCTGGCGGCCGTGGCTCTGCTGCTGCTAATTGGCTGTGGGAACGTGGCCAACCTTTTACTCGCTAGGGCCACCGCGCGCGAAAAAGAATTTGCCATTCGCTCGGCGATCGGAGCCAGCCGTTGGCGATTGATCAGCCAGCTTCTGGTGGAAAGTCTAATCCTCGCGCTGGGCGGCGCGGTAATCGGTGCGCTGTTGGCGTGGGGCGGGTTGAAATTCCTTGTGGCACTTATGCCGCAGGATATTATTCCCGCGGAAGCGGTCATCCGTTTGAACACCCCGGTGCTGCTCTTTACTTTGGGGGTGGCGATTCTGACCGCGCTCATCTTCGGATTGGCGCCGGCATTGACCGCGGCTCGCAAAGATTTAAATCAACCGCTGCGCGACAGCGGCAAAGGGACGAGCAGCGGTTTGCGCCATGGCAGACTGCGCGACACCCTGGTGGTGCTGGAAGTGGCACTCTCGCTCACTCTGCTTGTTGCTGCTGGACTACTGATGCGCAGCTTTGTGGCGCTTCGCGAAGTGCATCTTGGTTTGCAGCCAGACCACGTTTTGGCGGCCAGGCTTCCTCTGCCGGCAGATCGCTACAAAACAGCACAGCAGGTCGCCGGATTCTATCGCCCGTTGTTGCAACGCCTGAAAGCTTTGCCGGGCGTCGTGGAAGCGGCGGAAACCAGCACGCTCCCACCCTACGGCGGGATTGGCACGGACATCGAAATCCCCGGAAAGACGCACGAGGAAAAATGGCGAGCATTGTTCCAACTTTGCAGCGAGGGATATTTCTCCGTTCTTAAGCTGAAGTTTCTTGATGGCAGGGCGTTCACCGAGGCGGAAGTCAACGACGCGCGCAAACTTGCCGTCGTGAATCAGACCTTCGTAAAGAAATATCTCTCCGGAGAAAATCCCATCGGGAAACAGGTGCGCATCGCGCAACTCTCCGACTTTGCAGACAAAGTGGCGGATCCTACATTTGAAATCATCGGACTCGTCGCGGACGCCAAGAATCGCGGGCTGCAGGATCCTCCCGAAGCCGAACTCTGGGTGCCCTACACGGTTACCGGCTCGGCGTTTCGCGGCATCCTGGTGCGCACCGCGGGCGAACCGCTGGGACTGCTGGAGGCCGTGCGCCATGAGATCTGGGCCACCGATTCGAGCGTGGCGCTCACGCTGGTGGGAACTCTGGAAGGCTATATCAAACAGTTTTCCTACGCTGGCCCGCGATTCGGTTTCATGTTGATGACCATCTTTAGCTCCATCGGATTAATTCTCGTAACTGTCGGAGTGTACAGCTTGCTGGCGTATACCACGGTGCGACGCACGCAAGAGATCGGCATCCGCATGGCACTGGGCGCGCAAGGCTCCGATGTGTTGGGTATGGTGATTCGCATGGGGCTGCGGCTGGTGGGTATTGGCGTGGCCGTTGGAGTTGTGGCCAGCCTAGCCCTGGGGCGAGTGATTGCGACACAACTGTGGGGCGTCTCCGCGTATGACCCGTGGACGCTCACGAGCGTTCCGCTGTTGCTGCTGACAACTGGACTGCTCGCGTGTTGGCTACCGGCGCGGCGCGCTTCGCGCGTGGATCCACTGGTCGCGCTGCGCTACGAGTGAGGACGGGCACGACATGCTGTGCGCCTACGGAAGGAATTAGTGCCCGCGGCGAAGGCGGTATGGCACCTCAGATGGGCAAGCGGAGGCGGGCTTCGCAGCCTCGCGTGTCCGTGCGATTTTTTAATGTGAGCTCGCCGCCGTGGGCTTCGGCGATTTGCCTGCTGAGCACCAGACCGATACCGGAGCCGCCCTGCTTGGTAGTGAAAAAGGGCACGAAAAGATTAGCGGTGTTGGGTATGCCCGGGCCGTCGTCGAGGATCCAAACGTCGAATTGCCCGCCCTGGCGCGACCAGCCTACCTGGACTCCGCCGGAGGCTTCAAGCGCGGCGTCGGTGGCGTTGCGGATCAGATTGATGAGCAACTGCTCGAGTTGGTCTGCGTCGGCGGAGATGGTGACTTGCGGCCCCGGCAACAAAACAACTTTAAGGCGTGTCTCCAGTTTTACCGCGCGACCGATGCATTCGCCGGCGTTGATGCTGGAAAGTTTTGGCTGCGGCAGGCGCGCCAGCTTGGCATACGCGGCCATGAAGCGGCCGAGAGCTTCGGTGCGGGAACGGATGATGCCAAGGCCTTGACCCAAATCTTCCAGCAGCGGAGCGGCCGGACCATCGTGCAATTCAGGGCTTTGCATGGCGGTGTGCAATCCACGCTCCAGGCTTTGCGCCACGGATTGAATCGGCGCGAGCGAGTTGTTCAGTTCGTGGCCGAGTACGCGGATAAGTCGTTGCCATGCTTGACGCTCTTCATCGCGCAGGGTGCGACTGAGGTCGCTGAGCACGATCAGTTGGTGCGGCAAGCCGTCCTGGCGAAAAGAGACGCGGCGCAAGCCCCAGCGGCCAGAGCCACCGGAAAAATTCAGTTCCATGGTGCGCGTGGCGGGGCCGGTGAGGCACGAGGCGAGGTCAAGTTCCTCTGCGGTGAAACCCAGGAGGCGCGCGGTGGGGCGAGTGAGCAAGCGCTCGGCAGCGCGGTTGACCAGGCGTAAGGTGGATTTTTCGTCGAAGGCGAAAATCGCCAGATCGATTTCTTCCATCACCGTGCGCAACAGCGCGGTGGCTTCGATGGCGCCAAGCCGTTGGGTGCGCAAAGTCTCGCTGAGGGCATTGACCTCGATCATCACTTCGCCCATGGCGTCATCGCTGCGCGCGCTGCGGCCGCGCAATGAAAAATCTTCTTCGCGCATGGCGGCGAGAAGATTGGAGAGCGTTTGCAAGGAGAAGACCACGCGCTGGCGCAGCGAGGCGGCGAAGCCGAGCCAGAAGGCGATGATCAAGAGCGAAAGGGTCCACGTGGCGCTGGAAGAGAAGTTGCCGGTCCAAAGGAAAATGAGCGCGATTAGGGAACCGGGAAATCCCGCGGCCAGTGCGAGAAGTTGGATGTGGCGCTCGTAGCTTAAACGCGTCATTCCAATCCGTATTTTTGCAGCCGCCGGTACATGGCGCTGCGGCTGAGGCCCAGGGCCCCCGCGGCTTTGCTGACGTTCCCGTCGTGTCGGGCGAGAGTGCGCTGAATCAGATAGCGTTCCACGTCATCAAGGTTCATTTCTTCGAGCCGCGCGGAAGCGCTCAGCGCGGGTGGGCGCAAACCGAGATCGGCGGCGCGGACTTGCGGACCCTGGGCGAGAAGCACGCCGCGCTCTACGGCGTGATCGAGTTCGCGAACATTGCCGGGCCAGGAATGCTCGCGCAGCGCAACGGTAGCGGCGGAATCGAAGCCGGAGATAGTTTTACGATAGCGCTGCGCGTAGCCGCGGAGAAAATGGTGCGCGAGGAGATTGATATCTTCGCGGCGATCGCGCAACGGCGGAATATGAATCTCGATGGTGTTCAGGCGAAAAAGCAGGTCGGGGCGAAAGCGGCCGGCGGCGGCTTCGGAGTTTACGTCGGCGTTGGTGGCGGCGAGCACGCGAACGTCTACGCGCCGGGTGGCGGAGGAACCGACGCGTTCAAGGTCGCCGGTTTCGAGGACGCGCAAAAGCTTGGCCTGCAGATTCAGCGGGACGTTGGCGATTTCGTCGAGGAATAAAGTGCTGGTATCCGCCAGTTCAAACCGTCCGACGCGATCGCTGCGAGCATCGGTAAACGCGCCTTTCACGTGGCCGAAAAGTTCGCTTTCAAAAATTCCTTCGGAAAGGCCACCCGCGTTCACGGTGACCATCGGTTTGGTGGCGCGCGCGGAGAGTGCGTGCAAAGTGCGCGCGACGACTTCTTTTCCCGTGCCGTGCTCACCGGTAATCAAGACGTTGGCGTCGGAAGGACCGATGCGGGCGACGAGATCGAGGACCGGCTGCATGGACGGAGCTTCCGCAAGAAACGTGGGACGCGATTCGGCGCGCAGCATGCGATTTTCCGCTTCGAGGCGCGAAGCGCGGCGGAGGGCCTGACGCAGGTCGATTTGCGTGCGCAGAATGGCGACGAGGCGCGTATTCTCCCAGGGCTTTTGCAAAAAATCGCGCGCGCCGCGGCGCATGGCTTCGACGGCGACTTCGATGCTGCTCCAGGCGGTCATGACCACGACGGGCAGGGTGGAGTCGAGTTGCTGAATACGCGTGAGCAGATCCAGACCTTCCTGGCCGGAAGTGGTATCGCGCGCATAGTTCAGGTCCATGAGTACGGCATCAAATTCGCGCGCTTCAATGGCGGAGAGAGCCTCAGCGGGGGAGGCGACGGCTTGCGTTTCATAGCCTTCGCGTTTGAGCAGCAGGCGAAGGGCGTCGCGAATATCGGCCTGGTCGTCTGCCAACAGGACGCGATAGGGATGTGTGGACGAAGTTTTCATTTAGGATCGAATGCTGAACCTATTCTACGGTCGATTGGCTTACCGCGAGCGGCGAGTTTTTTAACGGTTTTAGCGGGGGGCCTGCGCAGACGCGGCGGCTTCGCTGGCGACCCAGCCGTCTTTGAGTTGCACGATGCGATGGCCGTAGGCGGCGTTGGTTTCCGAGTGTGTGACCTGGATGATGGTGGTGCCGGATTCGTTGAGCGCACGGAAGAGTTGCATGATTTCTTCGCCCTGCGCGGAGTGGAGGTTGCCGGTGGGCTCGTCGGCGAGAATTAATTTGGGATTGAGGATTACGGCGCGCGCTACGCCAACGAGTTGCTGCTGACCGCCGGAGAGCTGGTTGGGGTAGAGATCTTTTTTGCCGACGATGTGGAAGCGGTCGAGGGTGTCGCAGACGAGGCTCTGGCGTTCTTTGTTGGGGACGTTTTTGTAGGAGAGCGGGAGTTCGAGATTTTCAAAGACGGTGAGGTTGTCGATCAGGTGGTAGCTTTGAAAGACAAAGCCGATGTTGGCTTTGTGAAGTTCGTTGCGTTTTTTGACGCTGAGTTTGTGCACGGCTTCGCCATTAAAAAAATATTCGCCGATCCAGGCGCTGTCCAGCATGCCGAGAATGCTGAGCAAGGTGGATTTGCCCGCGCCACTCGGACCCATGAAGGTGACGAACTCGCCGGGCTGAATGGCGAGGCTGATGCGGCGGAGGACGAAGAACCTGCTGCCGCCGGCGTCGTAGGATTTTTCAACGTTGTTGAGCTGGATCAAGTGTTCCACTTGGGCTCCTTACGAGTTTGGTGCTGGGCTGTTCCGTACTGTTCTTAGCGCAATTCATTCGTAACGCAGAGCCTCCAAAGGATCGACGCGCGTGGCACGATACGCCGGAATCCAGCAGGCAAATAGCGATACCGCCGCGAGTAGAAGCGTCACGGAGGCTAATGTAAGCGGGTCAAACGGGCCGACGCCGAAGAGCAACGAACGCATCAGGCCGGCGAGCGCGAGCGATCCAGCAATGCCGATCGCCACGCCGACGGCAGTG
This sequence comes from uncultured Acidobacteriota bacterium, assembly GCA_963838265.1. Classification (GTDB taxonomy): domain Bacteria; phylum Acidobacteriota; class Terriglobia; order Acidiferrales; family UBA7541; genus Acidiferrum. The sequence goes on along the minus strand of CAWIQN010000004.1, from coordinate 84,976 downwards.
GTGCCCATGCCCTGACCCAGCACCAGACGAAGCACGGCGCTCGGCGTGGCTCCGAGGGCCATGCGGACACCAAGCTCGCGGGTGCGGCTGGCGACGGAATATGAGGTGACGCCGTAGAGCCCTGCGGTGGCCAGAAGGAGAGCGACCGAGGCGAAAGCGGCAACCAGAATCAAGCTGAAACGCCGCGTATCCATGGCGGAGGAAACGATTTGCGGAAGGGTGCTGAAGACAGGAGGAATAGTTGGATCGATATCGCGGAGAACTTCGCGCGCTGAAGTGATAACCGCAGGCGAGTCCGTGGCGGTCTCTAGGACGATAGTGAAATGTGCAGTGCCCTGGGGCCGCTGGCGATAATCGACGTAGATGGTGGGGCGAGGAACCGACTCCATGCTTTTTTCTTTGACGTCACCCACAATTCCGACGACGGTGAGGAGGCGCAGGTCGCCGTCCATGTTTCCGAATTCGATGGTCTGCCCGAGGGGATCGCCATTGGGCCACCGGGCATTTGCCAGGGAAGCACTGATGATAGCGGCGTGGGGTGCCGCGAGGGTGTCGCGTTCGTCGAAGAGCCGGCCGCGCAGCAGCGGAACGCCGAGGGCCGGGAAGTAGCCGCCGCTCGCCACGGCGTAGTCCGCGTCGCCGGTGCCTGCCGGATTGCGAAAGAACTGGTCAAAAAATGCCATCATCCTATTCAGCAGCGCAGGCTGCGAATCGAGGGAGGCTGCGGCAGACTGTGCAATGAGATCCTTCCAGTCGGACGAAAGCTGCGACGAGTTCAGCAGCGCAAAGGTACCATTCGAGGAAATTTCATCGGTCAACGGCATCGCGGAGGTGCCGCCGACTTCCTGGACACCGGGAATGCGGCGCAGGCGGGCGATTAATTCGTCGAGGAATTGGACACGAGGAGCTTTCGCCGAGGTCGCGAACGCGTCGGGAAGGACAATGTTCATAGCGATGACGTGAGAGGTGCGAAATCCCGGATCTACGGAAAGCACCTGCAGCAAAGACCGGCCGAGCAAGCCGGCGCCGACAAGCAGGACCAGAGAAGTGGCGAGTTGGGCAGAAACCAGTAAGCGCAGGAAGGTGCGGCTGCGCAGCGAGCCGCTCTGGCGGCGACTTGCTTCGTGAAGTACCTCATTTGCATCCGCCGAAGCGTATAGCGCGCTGAAGATGCCAAGCGCCGCCGCCACGATGAGGGTTATTCCGAGAGCGAGGAGGAGGACAAGCGGGTTAATGGAGACATCCGCGAGTCGCGGCAAAGTTTCGGGTGCGATTCGTAGTAATGCGTTTACGCCCCACGAAGCGAAGAGCACGCCGAGAGTGCATCCGAGCAGGGCAAGCAACAGCGCTTCCGAGAAAAATTGCCGCACCAAGCGACCTTGCGCAGCGCCAAGAGCGGTGCGGATGGCAATTTCGCGCTGACGCGTGGAGGCTTGCGCCAACATGAGATTCACGACGTTCACGCAGGCAATCAGCAACAGAAGGCCGGACGCCGCGAACAGCAGCAGCAGGGCCGGACGCAAGTATCCCGTGGTGGCTTCGCGCAACGAATCGGCGGCGAGTTCAGTCATCTCGATATCGGCACCGTGCTGGATTTTCAATTGTTGGGCGATCGCGGAAAGCTCCGCGCGTGTGGCACTCAGGGTAACGCCATCGCGGAGGCGCCCGATGACATTCCAATTGTGAGCATCTCGGCTGGGCAGGACGGGATTGAGTTCGCGCGGGACTACGATGTCTACCTCGGGGCTGTCCGAGAAGCGAAAGTCTACTGGTAAGACGCCGATGACGGAGAACGATCGATCTTCGATTCGTAGATGAGACGACGACAGGTCCTTTGGGGCGCCGAGATATTGCTTCCAGTAGGCGTAGCTAACTAAAGCCACCGGCGCCGCGCCGCTATGGCGATCTTGACTTTCGAAGGTCCGGCCGAGAAGCGGCTGCGGATCTCCCATGACGGAAAAGAAATCACCGGAAACCGTAGCGGTCATCGAGCGCGTTGGCGTATTTCCGCCGGTGACCGATTGGAGCCAGGTTCCGTACTCCGCCAGACCCTGCAGGGAACGCGCTTGTTCGCGCACATCCGCAAAATTAGGGTCGGCGAAGCGCATGCGTTGACCCGAAGGGCTCACTTCCCAGAGGCGAACGATTTGTTCTGGCTTGGGATAGGAAAGCGGACGAAGGAGCACGCCGTAGACGACGCTGAAGATAGCGGTGGTCGCGCCGATGCCGAGAGCCAGCGTGAGCACGGTGATCGCGGTGAAGCCCGGCCGATGGCGCAGTTGGCGAAACGCGTGGCGTAAATCCAGCCAGAGAATTCCCATCACAGTCTCCTATTCATAGCGAAGAGCGACGAGCGGATCGACGCGCAGTGCGCGACGGGCGGGAAGATAGGATGCCAAGAGCGCCACGGAGCCGAGCAAAAGCGGCAGTCCGATGAAGGAAAGAGGGTCGCGGGCGGTTACGCCGAAGATCAGAGAAGAGAGAGCGTAGGCCAAGGCGCAGGCGATGGGCATGCCAATAGTTATGCCAATGATGGTGAGCAACATGCCGTTGCCGACGATGAGGCGCTGAATTTCGCCGCGGGTGGCGCCCATGGCCATACGGATGCCGATCTCGTGAGTACGCTCGCTGACGGAATAAGACATGACGCCGTAGACGCCGACGGAGGCAAGGATCAGGGCGATGACGCCGATGGCGCCCATAAGCGCGGCAACGTAGGCGATGCCGACGATGGATTCGGCGATTACGAGGTCGAGGGGCTTGATGTTGAAAATTGGCAGGTCTGGGTCTACGGACGCGATTTGGCTCCGGACCGCGGGAACGAACGAGAGTGGCGGGCCGTCGGTGCGAACGATGACGGAGGTGTAGAGTTTTGGCGATTGGTTGTAGAGCGTGTACAGCGTTGGGATGTATTCCTTGTTGATCCAACTGTAGTGCACGTCGGCCACGACGCCGGCGACGGTGAGCCAGGGGGAAGTGCTGTCTGGAGCGCCGGTTTTGATTTTTCGCCCCAACGGATCTTCGCCCGGGAAATAGCGGTGCGCGAGGCTTTCGCTGATGACGGCGACGGGAAGCGTTGACGAGCCGTCGGAACCGGAAAATAGGCGGCCTTCGCGGAGGGAGATATTCATCATCGAGAAAAAGTGGGGGCTGACGGTCTGGATTAAGGCGGAGGGGAGATCGTTGCGACGCTCGGGCGAGCGATCTTCGATGGAAAAGGTATCGGTGTCTGCGCCGCCGCCGTTGGCGTAGGGGATAGTGGTAGCCAGCGCCACGGATTGTACGTGCGGGAGAGAGGCCACTTGTTGCAAGACGCGATCGTCGAAGGACTGGCGCGTCTCCTTTTGCGTGTAGCGTACTTCGGGGAGATTGACGCTCAGGGTGAGCAGCGTTTCTGGATGTGAGTAGTCGTTAACGGTCAGCAAGGCGTGGAAACCTTTGACAAGGAGTCCGGCACCGACTAGCAGCACGAGGGAAAGAGTTACCTCGGCGATGACCAGGGCGCTGCGTAGGCGATGGCGAGTGCGTCCGGCGGAGGCGCCGCGTCCGCTCTCCTTGAGTGTTTCGCTGATATTGGTGCGGGAGATCAATAGGGCTGGAGCGACGCCCGAGAGTAGGCCACTGGCGACGGCAATGGCGAGGGTGAAGCAGAAGGCGCCGGTATCCAGGCGAATGGTGTTCCATCCGGCGATGAACTTTGCGACGTCGGGAGGCATGTGTTGCAGCAGGAGAGCGAGCAGCCAGTGCGCGAGGAAGAGTCCAAGGGCGGCGCCGACGATCGAGAGCAAGACGCTCTCGACGAGCAATTGGCGAACGATGCGGGCGCGGGTAGCGCCGATGGCGGTGCGGACGGCCAGTTCTTTTTGGCGGCCGGTGACGCGCGCGAACTGCACGTTGGCGACGTCGGCGCAGGCGATCAGCAGCACAAAGCCCGTGGCGCCCAACAAGAGAAACATGAACTGCGGCGTAAGATCTCCCGCGGCAAATCTGCGCAACGACATCAAGCGGAGCTGCCAGCCTTTATAGGAATCGGGGAAGTCGTTGGCTTGGCGCTGGCGAAGTGTGAGCATCTCAGCGGCCGCTTGCGCATCCGAAACGCCGGGTTTCAAGTGGCCGAGAACCCACAGATAGCGCGAATCGCGTTGCACGCGTTGCTTATCGGCGATAGTGAGGGGCATCCAGGCTTCAGCAGGTTTGGGGAAGTCGAAGCCTTTGGCCATTACGCCGACGACCGTGTACGCTTTGCCGTCTACCTTAATGGATTTGCCTAGAATGGCGGGATCGGAAGCGTAGCGGCGTTCCCAGAGACCGTGGCTGAGAATGATTTCCTGATTGTTGCCAGGCTGCTCCTCTTCCGGAAGAAAACTGCGACCGAGCGCGGGTTGGACACCGAGCAACGAGAAAAGGTTGGCGGTGATGTTGAAGCCCTGAACGCGTTGCGGGTCGCGATCGCCGGTGAGATTCACCTCGTTCCAATCATAAGCGCCCAATTGATCGAAGGATTTCGCCTGCGCTTGCCAGTCTAGAAAGGTAGCTGGAGCGATGGCGTTCATGAGGATACTTTCCTGCGGACGAGTATCCACCAAAGCGACGATGCGGCCGGCTTCATTGAACGGGACGGGATGCAGGAGGAAGCCTTCGGCCATGCTGAACATGGCGGCGGTGGCGCCGATGCCCAAGCCAAGAGCCACGGCACAGATGAGGCTGGCGAGGCGATGCTTCCAAAGCATACGCAGACCGAAGCGGATGTCGTTCAGTAGAGTATTCACGCAGCACCTCGATTGCGACTGGCTTGGCTCACGCGCTGACGTGGGCTTCTTGCGTTTCTTCGGTGATGCGTCCGTCGAAAAGATGAATGCTGCGATCGGCGAAGTTGGCGTAGCGCTGGTCGTGGGTGACCATGCAGATGGTGGCACCGTTGCGATGGAGGTCGCGGAGAAGTTCCATGACCGCTTCGCCGTTTTTGGAGTCCAGGTTACCGGTGGGCTCGTCGGCCATCAGGATGAGGGGATCGCCGACCAGTGCGCGGGCCACGGCGACGCGTTGCTGCTGACCGCCGGAGAGTTGCGAGGGGTAATGGCGCAGACGATGGGCCATGCCAACGCGTTCGAGCGCGTTCTGAACTTTTTGCTTGCGCTCGGCAGCGCCGGAGCCGCGATAAGTGAGCGGGAGCTCAACGTTTTCGTAAACGGTGAGATCGCCAATCAGGTTGAATGCCTGAAAGATGAAGCCGATCTCACGGTTGCGAATACGCGTGCGCTCGCTGGTGGAAAGTTCGGCGACGGGCTGGCCGTTGAGCCAATAGCTGCCGCCGCTGGGTGAATCGAGCAAGCCGAGAATGGAAAGGAGCGTAGACTTCCCGCAGCCGGAGGGTCCGGCGATGGAGATGTACTGTCCTTTCTTGATCTCGAGGTGAATCTCTTCGAGCGCGTGGGTTTCGACTTCGTCGGTGTAGAAGACTTTCTTGACGCCTTCCATTTTGATGAGTGTTCCGTTCGCGTCCGCCATTTTTTCTCCTTAAAGATGAATGCAATCTCGATCGATGTTTCTTGTTCGTAGCGCTTATTCGTAACGCAAGGCCACCATGGGATCCACGCGCGTGGCCCGCCGCGCCGGGATATAGCCAGCCGCCAGCGCGACAATTCCTAGAGTAAGTAACGCAACTAGTAGGCCTAAAAGTTCAAAAACTTTAACACCGAAGAGCAGGGAATTGATGAGCTTGCCGAGACCGTAGGCCAAGGGCAGCCCGATCAGGATGCCGATGGCGACGAGTTGGGCGACCTCGCGGAGGATCATATTGCCGACACGCTGCGTGGAAGCGCCTAGGGCCATACGGACGCCGATTTCGCGGGTGCGCTGCGTGACGGTATAGGCCAGCAAGCCATAGATGCCGATGGCGGCGAGCAACGCGGCCAAGCCTCCAAACAAGGTGGCGAGCACCGCAACCAGCCGGTCCTTGGAAAGTTGCCGGCCGATTTGTTCGGTGAACGACCGTTCATCGTAGACGGGCAGGCTGGCGTCCAGATCCTGGACCGTCTGGCGAACGATCCCGGCAAGCACCTCGGGATCCTGCGAAGTGCGTACATAGTAGGTGAGCTCGCCGGCCGATCCTTCCTGGGCATAAGGAATGTAGACGAAAGCTTTCGGCTTTTCCTTTACGTCCATGTGCAGGCTGTCTTTCACTACGCCAACGATTTCAATGTCCAGGGGATCCTTGCCTCCGCCGAATTTCATGTGCCGGCCGAGGGGAGAGCTATCGGGGAAAAAAGTTTTGGCCATGCTTTCGTTGATGACCGCCACTTTGGGGCTGCCCGCAACGTCCTGCGCGGTGAATTCGCGGCCTTGCAGCAGGGGAATTCCCAGGTTGGAGAAATGCCCGGCGCCGACGGCGTTGCGCATCACGTCGCGCGTGCCTGCGAGATCGGCTGGCTCGCCTTCCACGTTGACGTTGGAGCTGCGGTCATCGTCGTTCATCAGTGGCTCTTCGACGCCACTCGCGGACTTCACGCCGGGCAACGCGCTGAGGCGTTCTTCGAGGCGGCGAAAGAAATCCAGGCTACGGTCGTTGGTGTAGCCGCTGAGTTCGGGCGCAACCGCGAATTGCAGAACGTGGGTAGGCTGGAGGCCCAGGTCGACGTGCTGCAGATTGTAGAGACTCCGAACGAAGCCCCCGGCCACCGTGACCAATAAAAGCGTGAGCGCGACTTGCGCGACTACCAGACCTTTGCGCAACGTGGCATGGGTGAGGCCACTGCCGAGTCCGCCGGATTGTTGCTTGAGGGTGGTAACCAACTCCACCTGCGTGGCGCGGAACGCCGGAGCGATGCCGAAGAGCACGCCGGAGAGAATTGCGATTGCTGCGGCGAACAGCAACACCGGAAGGCTCAGAGCGGAGGAAAGGCCGTCGGCCACTTCGTTGGCGGCCGCGAAATGAACCAGTGCGCCGCTGATCCAGCTGGCGATAACCAATCCCAGCGCCGCGCCGCCCAGCGAGAGTAAGCAGGACTCGATGACCAGCTGGCGGACAAGTTGCCAGCGGCCGGCGCCCAGCGAGAGGCGCAAGGCAATTTCTTTCTGGCGCGCGGCGCCGCGCGCGGTCTGCAACGCGGCCACGTTCGCGCAAGCAATCAACAGAACCAGCGCGACCATGGCCATCAGCGTGAGCAATTGCTGGCCGGTATCGTTTTCCAGTTGCGGGCGGCCTCGCGCGCCACTCTTGAAAATGAGCGTCTGCGCAAGAAATTTCGCTTTCTGTTGATCGCTAAAATGTTCGTGATGTTGCAGATCTTCCGCAAGCAGGGCGTGATAGGCGGGCGTGACCGCGGACATAGCCGTGCGCAAGGAGACGCCGGGTTTCATACGGGCGATCAGCTTGACCCAATAGTTGCTGCGGCTCTCGAGCCCGAACCGGGCCTGGGCACGGTCCGTCTTGTCCTCAGGCGTGACCACCGCCTTCATGGTGATGGGAACGTACAGGTCGGAGATGTTGCCGGGTTGGATGCCGTGGAACGCGGGATTGACGACGCCGACGACGGTCATCGGCGAATTGTTGATCAGCACGCTTTCGTTGAGGATGCGCGGGTCGCCGCCGAAACGCTTTTGCCAATAACCGTAGCCGAGCACCACGACGGGGATGCCGTCGTCGCTCGCGGCGTCGGAAGGCTGCAGCGTTCTGCCGATGAACGGTTGCACGCCGAGTACTTCAAAATAATTTCCGGAGACCAGTTCAGAGTGGGCTCGCTCGGTTTGCCCGCGCGACGTGAGGCTCACCGGGAAATCGGCTTTGGCGACCAGGCCGGAGAGCACGCCGGCGGGAGTGGTGAGTTGGTCGCGCAAATCCTTGAACATCGGGTAGGAAAATGATTCCGAGCCGTCGACTTCGTCGGAGCTGACGTGCCCGCTCTTTGGACCCGGCGAATACACCAGGGCGAGCTGTTCGGGGTGCGAAACCGGGAGTCGCTGCAACAGCACTTGCTGCAGCACGGAGAAAATTCCCGCGTTGGCGCCGATGCCCAGGGCCAGCGTCACGACGGCGATGGCTGTGAACCCCGGGTTATTGCTCAGGGTACGCAGGCCATAGCGAATTTCCTGCCATATCGTGTTCATCGCCTGGTTCTCCAAGTCTTTCGTGCCAGTTCGCGAGCGCGCGGGCTATTCATAACGCAGCGCCACCATAGGATCCACGCGCGTGGCGCGGTGCGCCGGCAAGTAACACGCGGCCAACGCCACGCCCGCAAGCAGAACGGCTACGCCGATAAACGTAAGCGGATCCGTGGGCTTGATTCCAAAGAGCTGGCTAGTCAGCACGCGCGAAATTCCAAACGTTCCGACCAGGCCGATCGCGATTCCAGCGAAAGTCATGGCCATGCCCTGGCGAAGAATCAGCTGCAGAATATCCAACTTTTTGGCGCCGACCGCGACGCGAACGCCGAGTTCGTGGGTGCGCTGCGCGACCGTGTAAGACATAACGCCGAAGAGGCCGACCACCGCCAGCAGCAAACCAACGCCGGCAAACACGCCGCAAAGAATGCTGATGAATTTACGGTCCGCGATCGACGCGGAAACGTAGTCGTCCAGCGTTTTTGGCGCGTACACCGGCAACTCGGGATCCATTGCGCGCACCTGCTCCCGGACTGCCGGAAGCAGACTTGCGGGACTCGCGTCCGTGCGCAGCACGACCGCCAAACCGCCAATCGCCGCCTGATCGTACGGAACGTAGGATTCCGGGTCCGGATCGCGCCACAGCGTACGGTGCTTCACGTCGCCTACAACGCCAACAATTTCGCGCATTTTTTCTGGGCCGTTGTCCGAAATCCCCGGCTTGATGTGTTTTCCAATGGGGTTTTCATTCGGGAAAAATTTGTGCGCAAAGGTTTGATTGACGATCACCACCTGCACGCCGTCACGGGCATCCCTGGCGGAAAACTCGCGCCCCGCGACCAAGGGTATGTGCATAGTCTGAAAGTAGTCTGGACCGATGCTGCGAAAGTAGGTGCGCGGTTCGTCGCTCTTGGCAACGGGACGTCCTTCGATTTCAAATGTGGTGCGAATGTTGTCTTCTGAAAGGGGCAGTGGCAGGACGGCGCTGGCATTCTTTACACCCGGGACGCTGCGCAGACGTTCCAGAAGTTGTTGGTAAAAGAGTATGGACTTTTCCGGCTTGCCGTAGCGGACATCGGGGAGATTGATGTTGAACGAAAGCAGTCCGTGCGGATCGAAGCCCGGTGACTGGCGAACGATATGAATCATGCTTTCGAGCAACAGACTCGCGCCGATAAGCAGCACCACGGAGAGCGAGACCTCAAAGATCACCAGAAGGCTCCGCAGGCGTGAATGACTCTTTCCTTCCGTAGCGTTGCGCCCGCCCTCTTTCAGCGAGGGGAAAAGATCGAAGCGCAGTGCATGCATCGCGGGCGCCAGTCCGAAGATCACGCCGGTTAACAGCGACACCGCCAAGGTAAATCCCAAGACGCGCAGATCAACCGTGGCGGACTTCAGTCGCGGTATTTGTACGATCTCCAAGGTGGCAAATAGTTTTGTGCCCCAAAGGGCGATCAACAAGCCCAGCGCACCGCCCGCCAGTGACAGCAGGACACTCTCCGTCAACAGTTGCCGAAGGACGCGGACGCGTCCCGCGCCCATGGAAACGCGAATGGCCATTTCCCGCTGCCGCGTGGCGGCGCGAGCGAGCAATAAATTTGCGGTGTTGGCGCACGCAATTAATAGAAGAAAAGCCACAGCGCCGAGAACCATCAACAGCACCGGCCGAATGTCGCCAACCAGGGCATCGATCTGGGGCCGCAAGCCCATGCTCAGGTGACCGTCGGTATCGGGAAACTGCTTCTCGAGTCCCGTGGCGATCGCTGCAGTATCCAAATCCGCTTGCTGTAACGTAACGCCGGGTTGCAAGCGGCCGATGGTGGTCAGGAAGTGTGCGCCGCGCTGTTCGGATAGCGGTTTGTCATCGCTAGGAGCGCCAGGAGTGATGGTCATCAATCCCGCCGTGGTAACCCACAGCGCGCGTGGCGCGGAGTCAAGCGGAAACTGGAAATCCGCAGGCATCACGCCGACTACAGTGTACATCTGACCGTCGAGTCGGATCGGCTTTCCCGCGATATTGGCATCGGCTCCGAACCGGCTTTTCCAGAGGCTGTGGCTTAAAATCACCACGCGCGTTCCGGGCTGGTCTTCGGTTGAGGTAAAAGCCCGCCCCAGTTCGGGAGTGGCGCGCAACACAGTAAACAGGTCGGCCGAGACCGTTTCGCCGGCAATATGCAGCGGTTCGCCCGCGCCGGTAAGGGTAAAGTCCGCGTCGGTGAAGGCGGCCAAAGATTCGAGAGTGCGGGTCTGCTTGCGAAGGTCGGCAAAATCCGGATAACTGAGCGGACGCCCATGTTCGTTGTTTCGCGTGTCGATGCCCACGGCGGAGACCAGCCGATCAGGCTCGGGAAAGGGCAGCGGCTGCAAGAGCACCGCGTTGACCACGCTGAAGATGGTGGTGGTGGCGCCCGTGCCCAGCGCGAGAGTGAGAATGGCCACGGCGGCGAAGCCCGGGCTTTTCGCCAGCATTCGCAGTCCGTATCGAATGTCATGCCACAGTGTTTGCACAGCGCGCCTCTAGAATCCTTTGACGAAAACGCAACTCAATTGTGCCGTAACGCCACGATGAGATCGATGCGTGCGCCGCTACTTCAAGCGAATGCGATCAAACGTGTCCCACTGCGACATGTCGGAGAGAATCACCTTGTCTCCGACGTTCAGGCCTTGCACGATCTCGATGGTGTTCACCGAGCTGCGTCCCAGCTTCACATTTACGCGCGCGGCTTCCGCGCCATCGGGATCGAGCTTGAAGATGCCAATGGTGCTGTCGGATTGGCCATGCACCGGGCGGCCGACGTACAGCACGTCCTTCAAATTTTCAATTTCGATCGTGCCGTCAACGCTCAGATCCGGCCGCGCGCCTTGCGGCAATGCGCCGTCGATGGCTACGTCCACGGTGACGGTGCCGTTCTGCACCGATGGGTCGATGCGCGAAACATGTCCGGTGACGATGCCGTTGCGCGTGTCGATGGCGGCTTTCAACCCAATCACTACGTCCTTGGCTTGCGTTTCGGCGATCTTAATTTCCGCTTTGAGTTTTTTAGGATCCGCCACGCGGGCGATATTTGTTCCTGGGGTTACGCGCTGTCCCACTTCGACGGGGACGAGTTGCAACACGCCGTCGATGCCCGCGCGAACATGCAGCGCGTCCAACTGACTTTTGCGCAGCTGATACAGCGCGCGTTGCTCGTCAACTTTTGATTCTTGCGCCTGCAATCGCGAATTCACCGTATCGATGGCGTTCTGAGTACGTTCATCTTCGAGTTGTGCGCGAATTCCCAGCTGCTCTTCTTTGACTTTGGAAAGCCGGGCATTCAATTCCGCGCCCAAGCCCTGCTCGCGCAATTTTTCATCCACGTCATGCTGAATCTTGGCTTGTTCGTAGTCGCTGTGCACCGCAGCGGCCGCGGCTTTTTGGTTTAGCAGTTCGCTGTGTACCTGCACCTTGAGGTTTGCGTAGTCTGCTTCCGCGCCTTTTAGCTGGTACTCGGCGTCTAGCGCATCGCGTTGCAGTTCCGGATTGCTCAGTTCCAAAATGATCGAGTCCGGCTTCACGATCGCGCCAGGACGAATCACGATGCGGTCCACGCGCGAATCCGTCTGCGCCGGAATCCAGCGAATGTCCTCCGGGATAAGCGTTCCCAGTCCGCGTACTTCGCGCAGCATGGGGCCGCGCTTCACGTCGTCGGTCCAAATCGTGGCGCGCTCCACAGCAGGGGCAGCAGGACGGAGCCGTGAAAGTCCCAGCGTGACGCCGCCAAGCACCAGCACGGCGACACTTACCAGCACAATTCTGCGGATCATTTTGCTGCGTGCGTTTGAAGGTCGTTGAATGTCCATGGCCTGAGATCTTATCCTTCTAACGGCATACCCGCTGCCGAAATGTCGATCACCTAAGTATAGTTGTTTGTGTGACTTGTCGGCGACTAGTGGCCCGCCCGCCCGCGCCATTCCGCGATGTTGGGATTTGCCGTCCCAAGATCGGACACCCGTCGGCGCGCTGTATCAATCCCCACATGCGCAGTTCTCTTGGAAGTGGTAACCCAGCACAACTTGCACGTTATTTTGTTTCCGCGCGATTCGTTGTCGCGCAGTTCGTCTTTGGGCCGATTCCCTTCGATCATTTTGTGTACGAGCTTCGTCCTGCCACTTTGCGCACTCATTGACTCTGGGACGCGAACTGGCGGCAGCGCTCGGAGAAGCCCACGCGTTTTTTCCCAGGTTCTTTCTCAGCAGCCCATGCGCCCGAAACAGCCGCAGCCGAACGGCGGTGGTTGTAATGCCAAGTTTTGCCGCCACTTCCTTCGTAGATAATTCCATTACATCGCGCAGCAGACAAACGCGTCGCAACTCTGCGGGTAGTCGGGTGATGGCTTCAGCCATCAAGCTACGTCGCTCCTGACGAACCAGCGCTGTCTCGGGATTTTCACCCCAGCCACCTATTCCAGCCTCGTGAGGTTTATTCGGCACGTGATTGCTCTCATCCAGCGGAACAAGTCTCTTAGAGTGCTTGCGGCGCAGAAAATCGATGGCGGAATTCGCGGCGATTTTCATCAGCCAGGCGTGAAATTCGTTGGTTACCAGTTCCTGTGTGCTCGAAAACTGATCGAGCTTTACGTACGCCTTTAGTATGGATTCCTGGCAGATGTCGTCCGCATCCGCGGTATTGCGACTGTAGCGGTTGGCTAAACGCTGCAAGCTGGGAGCGAGCGGGGACACCAAAGCCATGAAGGCCTTCTCATCACCACAACGAGCTGCGGCGAGCATACACTTTGTTCCTCCCATTTCTGACTGCATGAGCGTCTGGTTCATATCGGCAAACAGGAGGATTGCACTGCCTTGCCCACTTTAGGAGTTTCGCTAAGAACCTCAAGACAAAGAACTAAGGAGTCAGAAGGTCGAACGGGCGAGCACTATAGTGACCGTTTGTGGGACGAACGGTTGCGAAACTGAACGATGCACGGGCACACGGACGTGCGCCAAGACGGCCTGGCGCTCTTTGTTTTAATTGAACTTACTGGGCCGCAGTGACGGAAACTCCTCGCGGAAATAGCACCAACACGTTGAAGGGGCGTGTCGGGTTATGGGTTCGCATCCTCGCGACAGGCGAGTGCGGGGAGCTGCGGACCTCCGCGGCGATAAGTTACTTGAGCTTGGACAGGATCTTCTTCTGATTCGCGACGATCGTGTGTAGCGTGGCTTGATTCTTCAAAATGGACACCTGATTCTTCTTGATGGTTTCTTGATTGGCCTTGATGCCGCGCTGATTGGCGAGGATCGCTTTCTGATTATGCAAAATCTGTTTCTGATTGCTGATCACGTTGCTTTCGGACATTGGCAAGTTTCCTCTGGTCGCCCGATTGGACAGTTAACTTCGCACGACGCACCGGTTGAATGGTAACAGACTGCTTATCGTGGATGTAGCGCCACAAAGCGTCAATCGAAATTTAAATGGCCCAGCTCGACGCGCACGGCGATAATACAAATATACTATTGAGACCCCGGTAGGCGTGAAAGAGAATCGCAAGCTGGAAATCGCGGCGGCTGATCACCGCATGAACGTAACGATTTGGAGGCGACTATATGGCAGTCTCTTCTCCGGCAATTCACAGCGCACACTATCCGGCGGCCGCCGGCGACAGCCTTTATGACAAGCTGAACTCTGTATGGCATGAGCGGGCCCTGCAAATATTTATGGTTATCGTTCTCGGGCATTGGGGCGAGCATCTGGTGCAGGCTTACCAGATCTGGGTTATGAACTGGCCGCGTCCCAAGGCCAACGGGATTCTAGGGCTCTGGTACCCGTGGCTGATCAAATCCGAAACGCTGCATTACGGCTACGCGCTGGTGATGCTGGCCGGGATTTGGGTCTTGCGCAAGGGCTTTACCGGCACCGGCCGCACCTGGTGGACCGTGGCGCTGGTCATCCAGTTCTGGCACCACATCGAGCACTTTCTGCTCATCACGCAGGCCACCATGCATCACAATTTTTGGGGTAAGCCCGTTCCGGTGAGCGTACTGCAGCTGTTCTTCCCGCGCGTTGAGCTGCATCTCTTTTACAACACCATCGTTTTCATCCCCATGGTGGTCGGAATGTACTACCACATGTTTCCGCCCAAGGGTGAAGAGGGCTTGTCGGTTTGCACCTGCGAATGGGATAAAACCGAGCCAATGCGCACGGCAGTTTGCGAAACGTAACGAGATCCTCGTTCTTGCGTTTGAGGCTTTCTGTCGCACACCGACGGGCGGACAAGTTTGACCGCCACGCGCCGATTCGGAATCTTCAGGCGACTTCAGCTCGTTGAGCACCCTATCCTCCAATCCGGAGCTTTTGCCGATCGTCGAAAGTCACTTTGATCTGTTGCGCGTGCCGATGGTCGGAAGGTTTTTGCGCTGGCGGCATTCCAGGACCGCGCTGCAAATTCCCGTTTTTCTGGTTGCCGTAGTAATGATTTTCCATGGATTACTCGGCCCCACGCTGGCGCCGAAAAATCTGGCCACCGTACTGACCTGGATACATTTTCGCGGCGTGCTAATTCTGGTGCTGCTTTGCGCGGGGAATTTTTTCTGTCTGGCGTGCCCCTTCATGCTGGTTCGCAACGTCGCGCGGCGTTTGTTTCGTCCGCGCTTTGACTGGCCGGTTTGGCTGCGCAACAAATGGCTCTCCGTGGCGCTCTTCGTCGCGATTTTATTCACCTACGAGCTATTTGATTTGTGGTCTTCTCCCTGGTGGACTGCTTCGCTGGCGATGGCTTATTTCGCCGCCGTGCTAGTGATTGACGGACTCTTCAAGCACGCCTCGTTCTGCAAATTCGTTTGTCCCATTGGACAATTTAATTTTATCGCCTCGACCCTCTCACCGCTGGAAGTGCAAGTTCGCGACCCTGCGGCTTGCGACCGCTGCGCCACCAAAGACTGCATTCGCGGCCGCCGCGAAGGTACCGCCAAGACGGAGCTGGCGCGTTCGACGAATTCTGCAAGCGCAAGTGCATCCGGCCTGGTGATTCTGCAGCGCGGCTGCGAACTGGCGCTTTATCTTCCTCGCAAAGTCGGCAACATGGATTGCACCTTCTGCCTCGACTGCGTGCACGCCTGTCCGCACGAAAATATCGGCGTTAGCAGCCGCCTGCCGGCATCCGAACTGATGATCGACCCAATCCGCTCCGGTATCGGGTATTTTTCCCAGCGGAAAGATATTGCGGCACTGGCCATAGTCTTCTGTTTTGGCGCGCTGCTGAACGCATTTGGCATGGTCAGCCCGGTATACACGGTGGAGGCCTGGCTCAGCCGGCTGCTCTCCGTCAGCCACGAAGCGCCCGTGTTGGGAATCATTTTCGTGGTTTTTCTGATCGCGGCGCCGGGAATCTTACTCGCGGCGGCGTCGCGGCTCACGCAAATGCTGGGCGGCAGCAAATTGCGAATGGTTCCTCTGGCCGTCCGCTACAGTTACACTCTGGTTCCTCTGGGATTCGGCATGTGGCTGGCGCATTACAGCTTCCATTTTTTTACGGGGATTCTGACCATCGTGCCGGTTACGCAGTCGGCACTCGCCAACGTCGGCGTGCGTTTCTTGGGCGTCCCGCAGTGGACGTGGACTGGCCTACCGGTGCGCATGGTGCGGCCAATCGAGATGGGTTTCCTGCTCTTGGGATTTGTCGGCTCGCTTCTGGTTGCGCACCACCTGTCGGAAGAAGATTCGGCGTCAAATCCGATGCGAGCGTTTTTGCCGTGGGCGGCGGTTTGCCTGCTGCTCGTCAGCGCGTCGGTATGGCTGATGTTCCAACCGATGGAAATGCGCGCCATGCTCATGCTTATGGGTGGCTAAAAAAAGTTCGATGCATTCGCAAACTAAACTATCGTTCAAGATCATGCACATCCCGTTCAGATGCGTGGTCGCATTGTTGGCGATGACTTTGTATTCCTCCTCCGCGCGCGCCCATAACGGCCCACCGTTTCCCATCATCACCGATCAGCGCGTAGGTCCCTGCATCGTTTCGCTGTGGATCCATCCGGACATTGGCATGTCCCCAATTTTCGTTTTGGTGGATCCTGCTCCCGGGGGCGCCATTCCAAAAGATCTAAAGATTGCCATCGGCGTCCAGCCCGTCAGTGGGCGGCTTCCCGAAGTCGTCTATTCCGCGACTATCGCCGATCAGCGCGGCCAGCTCGAATACAAAACCGATGTCCAATTTGATCAGCAGGAATTTTGGAACGTTCGCCTGATCCTTTCAAGCCCTGCAAGCGGCGGCGGCGAGGCCCTCGCAAAAGTCGAAGCCACGCCCGTGGGATATGGCCGCTGGGATTTGTTGCTGTTCGCGCTGCCGTTTTTGGCCGTAGGTTTCCTATGGTTCAAGATGCTTACCAAGCGCCGCCAGCGAAAACTTCGTTTGCAGCAGGCTTCTTTTGCGGACACGCGGTTGCCATGAGAAACTGTCCCCACTGGGTGGGTCGCGTTTTGCGCGTCGTAACTAGAAGAGGATTAATGCCTGAAAGCAGAGCTGCATTGGCTGTAGCGATGTCTCGGTGCGCCTCGACACTCCGCGCCGCATCAGCGGTTCGCATCATAGCTCGTCGGGAACTTGCTCTCCTGTGCGGCGTTCTGTGCTTCGGTTTGGGGGCGTGCCGTTCCGGTGACAAGTTTCCCGAGAAATCCTCGCAGAAGTATGCCGAAGCCGTCTCCGCCTTTTACGTCGGGCTCGGCGCGCTGCAGGTCGGCGACGATATTCACGCGGAAAGCAAACTTTCTGAATTCACGACGCTGGTTCCCGGTGAGCCCGCCGGTTGGGCGAATTGGGGAGTGCTGGCGCTCCGCCAGCGAAAATTGGATGTCGCCGCGCAACGCCTCGAACGCGCGCGCAGCTTGGCGCCCAATAACGACCAGATTTATCAGCTGCTCGGCTACATGGAAAGCAGCCGCGGGAATTCCGCGGCCGCCATCGCCGATTGGCGCAAAGCCGTCGAGTTGAATTTCGCTAACTATCGCGCGGCATATCAGCTTGCCGAGGAAATCGAGCGCCAGGGCGGCGCCAATGGCGATGCGGAGTATCTGAATCTAATTCAAAAAATTCTGGCGGCACAGCCCGACAACCTCGCCGCGCAACTCGAACTGCTTCGCGTAACGGCGAAGGCTGGCGACACTGCGACGCTCCAGTCCGTGCTGGCGATGATTACAGCGCGCTCCGCAAATTGGCCGCCCGAAGTAAAGGACCAACTGGCCGCCCTGCAAACCGCCGCCAACAGCCCCAATCCCAAGTCCGCGGCCGTACGAACAACCTTCTTGCGAAACTCGCTCATGCGCGTGCCGGAATTTCGCGAGAGCCTCGCGGTGTTGAAAGCTCCCGCGGGCGAAGAGGCCGAGCCCATCACGCATTTCCTCCGTCTCGCCCCGCCAGATTTCACCGCCGCACCCGCGGACACCGCGCTGGCATTCACCGCCAAGCCCGTAGCCAATGGCGATGCTGCTAAGTGGAACTGGATCGGGGCGGTATCTCTTGGAAGTGCGGGCGCTCCCGTCATCGCGCTCGCAAACGGCCACGAAGTGCAGCTCGCTACTGGTGCGAAATTTC
This sequence comes from uncultured Acidobacteriota bacterium, assembly GCA_963838265.1. Lineage (GTDB taxonomy): Bacteria > Acidobacteriota > Terriglobia > Acidiferrales > UBA7541 > Acidiferrum. Next base: position 67,310 of record CAWIQN010000004.1, on the reverse strand, counting down.
CTTTTCCCGGTGGTGCCTCGGGCATCGCACCGTTCCCCGAAGGCATCTTGCAAATGGATTTTAACTACGACTTTAAGACCGACCTGGTCCTTGCCGGTGCGGGCGGTGTCCGCTTCATGCGCCAGGACGCTCCAGACAAATTTACGGACGTCACCGCCACGACCAAGCTGCCGAATAGTGTGACGAACGCCAGCTATACCGGCGCTTGGGCCGTGGACATTGAAGCCGACGGCGACCTCGATGTTGTTCTCGGCAAAAAAGATGGCGTGCCGCAGGTACTGAGAAATAATGGCGACGACACTTTTACGGTGATCCAGCCATTTCCCGGCATCTCCGGAGTGCGCGCGTTTGCCTGGGCCGATTTCGACGCCGACGGCAATGCCGACGCGGCCATCGTCGACGGCGCGGGTAAACTGCACATTTTTCACAATGAGCGCCAGGCCCAATTCCGCGAGGTCGCGCTGCCGGCGAATTTGAGCAACGTGAAAGCGATTAGCGTCGGCGACGCGAACAATGACGGCGTGTTGGATTTGCTGGCCGTGGAATCCAGCGGCGCAATCGTCAGCGTCTCGTTCAACGAAAAGGGCGGTGAAAATAGCGCCTGGACGGTTACGCCACTAGTGAACATTCCAAATCCCGCATCAGTGCTGGGCGGCGAAGTGCGATTGCAAGTCGCGGACCTCGACAATAACGGAGCGTTCGACCTGGTCCTCAGCTCGGTTGCTCCAGCACAGTCTGCCCCAGCTCCGCTGATCTGGCTTGGCGACGCAGCTGGAAAATTCACCTTGCTTGATCACGCGACACCGCCCAACACAATTTTTGATATTGCTGACCTCGGCGCCAGCGGTCGTCTGGGACTAATCGGCTTCGATGCTGCCGGCAAACCGGTGGACGCGGCAAGTCACGGCGCCAAAAATTATCATTGGCAGGTGATTCGCCCGCACGCCAAGCAGGCCGTTGGCGATCAACGCATCAATCCGTTCGGTGTCGGCGGCGAAATTGAAATTCGCTCCGGTCTGCTGGTGCAGAAACAACCCATCACCGGGCCACAACTGCATTTTGGCCTTGGTAATCAGGGCAGCGCGGAAGTGGTTCGCGTCGTGTGGCCCAACGGGACGGTGCGCGCGGAATTTGGCGTTCCCGCGGATCAGGAAATCGTCACCGAGCAACGCCTGAAAGCTTCATGCCCGTTTTTGTTCGCGTGGAACGGCACGAAGATGGATTTCGTAAAGGATGCCGTCCCCTGGGGCTCCGCCATCGGCTTGCGCATCAACACCATTGGCACCGCAAAAATCGCAACAACCGGCGAGTGGTACAAAATTCGCCGCGATCAGCTCGTTCCGCACGACGGTTACTACGACCTGCGCATCACCGCCGAGCTTTGGGAAGTCTATTACTACGATCGCATCGCGCTTATGACCGTCGATCATCCCGCCGGCACGGAAATCTATGTCGACGAGCGTTTCGTAATCCCGCCGCAGAAGTTGGCCTTCACTACCGTGGCCAGTCCGCACCCCATCGCTCGCGCCACCGACGACAACGGCAACGACGTTACCGAAATTGTCCGTACCCTCGACGGTCACGCGCTGGATAACTTCGGCCGCGGTCAATATCAGGGCATCACGCGCGACCACTATGTGGAAATCGATCTGGGCGACGATGCTCCGAAGAGTGGCCCGCTCTACCTCATCGGGCAGGGCTCGATTCACGACACCGAGTCTTCCATCAACGTCGCGGTGACCCAGGGCAATCGCTGGCACGCGCAAGGCATGAGTGTTGAAGTTCCCGACGGCCGCGGCGGATGGGTCACCGCGCAATCCAATCTCGGCTTTCCGGCCGGTCGGAAGAAAACTGTGCTGTTCAACCTCACGGATATTTTCCGTCCGGGAACTCCGCGTCGCGTGCGCCTGCGCACTAACCTGGAAATTTATTGGGATTGCATCGAGTGGGCGCAAGGCGCGCCCGGCGCAGAAGTAAAAACACAAACGCTCGATCCCAGTGTCGCTGATTTGCATTATCGCGGTTATTCCGTAATCGATCGCCCCGACGCTGGCGCTCCCGAAGTCCCAAACTACGATCAGATGCTGGGCAGCAAACAGCGCTGGCGCGATCTAGTCGGTTATTACACGCGGTACGGCGATGTGCGTGAGTTACTTAAGAACATCGACGATCGCTATGTGATCGTGAACTCCGGCGACGAAATCTCTCTCCGTTTCGCGGAGCAGCCTCCGCCGCCGCAAGGCTGGTTGCGTGATTTCATCGTTGTCGGCGACGGTTGGATCAAGGACGGCGATTTTAATTCCACATTCTCGAAAACGGTTTTGCCTTTGCCGTACCACGCGAAACAACTGTACGTCGACCGTCCCGGTGCGCTGGAAGATGAATACGTCTATCGCCAGCATCCGGAAGATTGGGAAAACTACCACACGCGCTACGTCACGCCGGACGTGTTCCAAAATTCTCTCAGGAGCTCTCCACCCAAGTGAAACGGGGGCTCACGGCAAGAATTGTTCTGGCGATTGTCTTCGCGGCTCTGGTATTTTCTCCGCTCATCGCGCGGTATCTGGCTGCCCACCGCGACGGCGAAAAGACGCAGCTTGATCTTCAGACCGCGCTGGCACGCCATGGCTTTTATTTGCAAGAAGTCTCGCACGCCGCGGGAGTGAATTTCGTCCATCAAGCCCCCACGCTCGATCCCAAGTTGGAGCACATCATGCCGCAAGTCGCTTCGATGGGCGCGTCCGTATCGATCGTTGATTTCGATCACGATGGCTGGCCGGACATCTACGTCACCACCAGCAAGGAAGGCGCGAAGAACGCGCTGTATCGCAATATGCACGATGGAACCTTTAAGGATGTTGCCGAAGAGATGGGCGTCGCCGACGTAAATCTTCCTGGCACCGGCGTTTCCATGGGCGCCGTCTGGGGAGATTATGACAACGACGGCTACGAAGATCTTCTGCTGATCAAGTGGGGCAAGCCGGAACTCTTTCACAACAACGCAGGACACGGATTTACGCGCGTCACCGAGCAAGCCGGTCTGCCGCCGTGGATCAACGCCAATACCGCGCTGTGGTTCGATTACGATGGCGACGGACTGCTGGATCTGTTTATCGGCGGCTACTACTCGGAAGACGTTGACCTCTGGCACCTTTCTTCCACCAAGATGATGCCGGACAGTTTTGAATACGCCAAAAATGGTGGCCGCAAATATTTGTTCCACAACCTCGGCAATGGAAAATTTGAAGAGGTTAGCGAGAAAGTTGGCATTAACAGCCGTCGCTGGGCCTTGGCATCCGTCGCGGCCGACCTGCACGGTACCGGGCATCCGGATCTTTTCGTCGCCAACGATTACGGTGTCTCCGAACTCTACGTCAACGATGGGAAGCGCTTCCATGAAGCCGGCGAACAAGCCGGTGTTGGGTTCGCTCCCAAGAGCGGAATGAACGCCAGCTTTGGCGATATTCTCAATCAGGGGCGCTACTCCGTTTACGTTTCCAATATTTCCGAAGAAGGCGTGCTCATCCAGGGAAATAATTTGTGGGTGCCGAGAGAAGGCGCCGGCGGCGATAAGTTGCAATACGAAAATCTGGCGCGCGATTTTGGCGTGGAGATCGGTGGCTGGAGTTTTGGCGCACAATTTGGCGATTTGAATAACGATGGCACGCTCGATCTGTATCTGACCAACGGGTACGTTTCGCTGGATCGCGACAAAAGCTACTGGTACGACTTTTCCAAAATTGCCGGCGGTCACAGTGCCATCATCAACGACGCCAAGAACTGGCCGGCCATGGAAGGCCGCAGCTTGAGCGGCTATCAAACCAAACACGTTTGGCTGAATGATGGCAGCGGAAAATTTGTTGACGTCGCGCAAGCGGTTGGTGTGACCGATACCTACGACGGCCGCGCGGTAGCCTTCGCGGATTTGTGGAATCGCGGGGTGCTGGACGTGATCGTGGCCAATGAACGCGGCCCGCTGCTGATTTACAAAAATACGGTCACGCCGGAAAATAAATGGATCGAGTTTGAGCTCGAGGGAACGAGGAGCAATCGCAGCGCTATCGGCGCGCAGGTCACGGTGTTCTGGAACGGCGAGCAGCAGTCGCAGGAAGTTTCCGGTGGCAGCGGTTTCGCGGCGCAGAGTCAGCGGCGGCTGCATTTTGGTCTCGGCAAATTCCCTAAGCTTGAGAAGGCCGTGATTCGCTGGCCCTCTGGTAAAATTCAAACCATCGACGCCCCGGCACCCAATGAGATTCATGTGGTAAAGGAACCTTCATGAGCCAACCGAGCGCCCTCGCCACGCCGCAGCCCACGCAACCGCTCAACTGGAAGCGGTTCTTCAGTCTCGATAACCGCTACATCGCACCGATGTTCATCACCTGCATTTTGATCGCAGGGCATTTGTCGTTCGGCATCCTCGAGAGTTACAAAAAGACCGGCATCGCTATTGTCGCGAGCATCGTCACCGAGTTGATTCTCGGCCGCATCTTCACGGGTAAGTGGCCGAACATCGCCAGCGCGTATATCACCGGCATCAGCGTGGGCATTCTGGTGCGTTCGCCAGCCTTCTGGCCCTACCTGCTGTGCGCGGTCATTTCCATCATGTCAAAATATGTTTTGCGCGTGAAAGGCCGGCATATTTGGAATCCCTCCAACTTCGGAATTTCCGTGCTGCTTTTTCTGGCGCCTGCGGCTGTGGCTGGTCTCAGCATTCAGTGGGGCAACTACTTGCTGCCGATGATTGTGGTATGGATTCTGGGCTCCATCACCATCGCGCGTTTGCACCGTTTTCACATCACCGGCACGTACGTTGCATGCTTCATTGTGTTTGCGTTCCTGCGAAGTTTTCTCACCGGCAATCCGTGGCAATCGGAAATTGCTCCGCTCACAGGTCCGATGTATCAGCTCTTCATTTTTTTCATGATCACGGATCCTAAGACCACGGTGCGCACTACGCGCTGGCAGTGCATCGTGGTGGCGATCGTAGCGCTGGTCGAAACCGTTCTCCGGCTGGAGCAAGTGGTTTACGCGCCGTTCTATGCGCTGTTCATCGTGGGGCCGGTGGCGTTGCTGATTGAAATGTGGCTCGACTCCCGCAAAGCAATCGCGGTGCGCGTCGCAGCCTGATCGATTCATTCTTGGCTCTGGGAGTTCCTTCTGGCTAGATTTCGACGTTGCAAGATAATTGTCGCGCTGTTCTCGGTGGCAGCCTTCGGTTGCGAACGTAAACCCGTTGGTGGCGATACGGCCGCGCCGCAGGAGAAAGTTTCGTCGAACGCGCAGCCCGCCGAAGTACCGGCCGTGAACCCAGCGGCAGAAGCCTCTCCACCGGCGGAGATCGTGATGCCCAGACCCACCGGCCCGATTGAATTTGTCGACGTGACCGCGCAGGCGGGAATTCATTTCAAACACAACAGCGGCGCATTTGGGAAAAAATATCTGCCGGAGACCATGGGCAGCGGCGTTTGCTTCATCGATTACGACAACGACGGCTGGCAGGACATTTTCTTCGTGAATTCGATGGACTGGCCGGAGCACAAGGGCGCGGGAAAATCGTTTCCTGCGCTGTACCACAACAATCACGACGGAACCTTCACGGACGTAACGCGGGAAGCAGGATTGGCGATCGAAACCTACGGATTGGGTTGCGCGGTCGGCGACTACGACAACGATGGATACGAGGATCTGTATCTGACGACGGTCGGTTCCAATCACCTGTTCCACAATCAGGGCAACGGAACGTTCAAGGACGTTACCGCCAAAGCCGGCGTAGCCAGCCCGGGATTTTCCGCCAGCGCGATGTGGTTCGATTACGACAATGACGGCAAGCTCGATCTGTTTGTCACGCACTACATCGATTGGTCCATCGAAAAAGATCAGTACTGCACGCTGGACAACAAGAACAAATCGTATTGCACGCCGCAAACGTACAAGGGCGAGAGTTCGCGGCTGTATCACAACAAGGGCAACGGAGTTTTCGAGGACGTCACCAAGCAAGCGGGACTGCTCGATCCCAAGAGCAAAGCGCTGGGCGCGGCACTCCTGGACTACGACAACGACGGCTGGCTGGACCTGTTGGTCTCGAACGATACCGAGCCCAACAAGCTGTATCACAACAATCACGACGGAACGTTCACCGACGTGGGTGTAAATGTTGGAATTGCTTTCAGCGAGGACGGCCGAGTGCGTGCGGGAATGGGTGTGGATGCCGCCGACATCGATGGCTCCGGTTTTCCGAGCCTGGTGATCGGCAATTTTACTAACGAGAGTACGTCGCTGTATCACGATGACAGCTCCGGATTGTTCACCGATGAGTCGCTGCGGTCCGGCATCGCGCAGGTGACCACACAGTCGCTGACCTTCGGCTGTTTCTTTATGGATTACGATCTCGATGGGTTGCTGGACATCGTGGCGGCCAACGGCCACGTCTCCGACGATATTGCCGTGGTTCAGCCGACGCTGCGCTATGCGCAACCCGCGGGAATTTACCGCAACGTGGGAAACAGAAAATTTGAAAATGTTTCGGACAAGCTGGGCCGCGCCATTCAAAAGCCGGTAGTCGCGCGGGGAATCGCGTACGCCGATTTCGACAACGATGGCGATCTCGATCTGGTAATTACCGCGAACAACGGGCCGGCGCGGCTGCTGCGCAATGACAACGCCAACCAAAACGATGTGTTGCGTTTGAAGTTGATCGGCACAAAGTCCAATCGCGATGCCATCGGTGCGAAGGTCACGGTCACGACCAACTCCGGCGTGGTCCTGTCTCGGATGGTCAAAAGTGGATCCAGCTACCTTTCGCAAAGCGAATTGCCGTTGACCTTTGGGCTGGGGAAGCCGGGAACGGCGAAGAGCCTCCGGGCGCAAATTGTCTGGCCCAGCGGCCGGAAGGATTCCATGGCGGACGTCCAGCCGAATCAATCCCTCACCATCCAAGAAGGAAAGGGAATCGTTACCGCGAAGCCGATCCAGTTTGCCTCGACCTCTATCCGGACCGTCCCTCCTCCCCAACGATAGAGTCGATGGACTGAAGTGGACCAGCAGGCCACCCCCACCCCACCCCTGTTTTTGAAAGAGTAAGACAGCAAAGGGTTTAGAGGCCCGCGGCGCGAAAGAGTATGCTTCTAAAGGAGTTATGCGGAGCGTCCCGGAAGATGCAGAATTGGTTGGGGTTAGCGTTGGCCTGAGAACCCGCTCAGCCAAGCAGCGATAACGAAGCCGCAAGGTGAAGAGGGAATGAGCGCAAAGGGCGGGGAGGCGGTTGCGTGCCGATGAAGCGGGGGACGGACTATATTGATTTAACACGCGGTATTTTACTATAGGTTACGTACCTCTGTCAATAGACCTACCAGGAATACTAGAACTGGTGCGGTAGTTTCGAATGAAGAGACGGCACCGCCGCGGCGAAATGCTTGTTGGAGGTTAGGCTTTTCGGCCTGCTAGTGGATTCCTACTATTGTTGGGCGCGAATGGCGGGTGATACCGTCCCCCCAAGCTTAAGCAAGCACAGGGTTAATCTCGAAAAAAATGTCGATAGTAAGCGTCCTGGTTGGCACGTGACGCCGCCACTCTCACTGATTTAGGGTAATTTTTTCCGGAGCATGGGAACACGGGTCGCAAAAACGGAACGCGATTCCCAGCAGGCCGCTGTGACGAACTGCGACGCGACGATCATCGGTGGCGGCTTGGCGGGGAAAGCCGCGGCGCTGCATCTTGCCAAAGCGGGATTGCAAGTGGTGTGCATCGAGCCGGGGGAATTGCGGCGGCAAGTTGTGGGTGAATCGCTGGATTGGTCGGCTCCGGCTTTGCTGGATGACCTGGAATTGCCTATGGAGCATTTGGTTGGGGAACAGGCCGCGACCTGGAAAAAACATGTGACGTTGAAAACGCGTGACGGATGCGCGGAGCACTATGAGCCGACGCCGTGGCTTGCTGGCCCTCCGTTTCATATCGAGGTGCGCACACTGCACGTGGATCGCACGCGGCTGGATGATGAGCTGGTGAAAAAGACGATCGCTTCCGGCGTGAACATTGTTAAGGAAAAGGTGGTGAGCGTCGAGAGAGACGGATTAAAGCTCACCGCGGTGCGAACGGAGAGTGGCAACCGGTTTTGCTCTCCGTGGTTTATCGACGCGTCGGGATTTGGCACGTCACTGCTGGCGCGCGAGTTCAATTTGTCCGCGGTGTCCTTCGGGCCGGCCAAGGTGGCGATGTGGACGTACTTCCCGGTAACCGAGTCGATTGAGGGAACGACGCTGCACATGGATCCCGCGGAGTCTGAATATCTGGAGTGGATCTGGGAGATCCCGATCAATCCGGAATGGATCAGCGTGGGATACGTGGCCACGGGCGCGGCGATAAAAATGAAGCGCGAGAACGGACTTACCGTTGACGAAATATTCCGCCAGCAACTCGAGAAGTTTCCGCACTTTGCGGCACTGCTGCAAAAGAACGCGATGGGCGAAATGAACGTCACCTCGTACCGTTGCCGTGTAAACGACGGAGTGGCGGGGCCAAACTGGCTGATCGTGGGCGAGGCCGCGTCGATGGTGGATCCGATTACGGCGAACGGTGTGACGGCGGCGTTGCGGCAAGCGGCGGAAGCTTCCGAGTTGATTGTGAGATATCGCCGTCAAGGAAAGCTGCCCTGGCGAGCACGCTTTTGCTACAACGCCCGGATCATGCAGCTCGCAAAATTCTTCAATAGCGGCATCGAGCGAATTGTTTACGAGCCGCCCGTACGAAATCGCCTGGGTATAGGCGCCTCGGGAACGGTATACACCAGCCCGGCGTGGTCGATGAACGTGGTGTATGCGCGTCTGCGACCGAAGGGAATGGTAAGCACATCTCTGTTTGGCCTGAGTTTGGCGGTGCTTCGATTTGGAAGCTGGCTGACCTATGTGATCTGTAAACGGCGCAGCAACGTCGTCGCCGCGGCCCATTGAAGTGCCAAGCGTTCAGAGGAGCAGCCCATGCATGTAGTTGCTCGAGGCTCAGGCGATGCGATTCTGTTCATTCACGGCATACCCACCAGCAACCAGCTGTGGAGTGAAATTATTGACCGGCTGTTGGGGGACCACCTACGCGGACGATTTGCATGCCTGGCCGTGGATTTACCTGGCCTTGGCAAAACTCCGAAGGGCAGGCACGAACTCGAGCAACTTCGAGAGCTGGCCGAGACGATCGAACGGATCCGGATCGAACGAAAGATTGAGAAGTGGCACGTGGTAGGTCACGACGCGGGATCGGCCATCGCGGTGCAGTACGCGCATCAATTTCCTGAGCGTGTCGGGCGATTGGCGTTGCTATCGCCGGCGCTGTTTCCCGAGCTGAAGCCTTTTCATCTGTTTCGCATCATCCGGCGTCCGGTGATTGGCGAACTGCTGGCTCCAGTGGTGAATTTTGTTTTCTGGAAGATCGCCATGCGCCGCGCGTTGCGAGAGCGGCGCGCGGAACTTGCGGCGGCCGTGAGGGATTTTGCCGCGCCATTTTCCGGACCGCTGGGCGCCTGGCGCCTGATGTCCGTGCTGCGTTGGGGCAACCCCGCGGAAGTTCTTGCGGCCATTCCGGCGATGTTGCCGCAATTGCGCATGCCTACAATTATTTTTCAAGGATTGCACGATCCGGCGCTACCGCGAATGTTCGCGGAGCGCGCCAGCGCATCCATTCCAAATTCCAGGGTGGTGATGGTCGAAGCTGGACATTTCATTCCGCTGAACAAGCCGGATGTGGTGGCTGCGGAGCTGCTGCGCTTTTTCGAAGAGACCTGGGGTACCGGCGCAACAGCTGCTACTTTTGCGAGCCAACCTTCCCTCGAACTGCGTGCGCGTGCCCGCCGTGCTGGTCGTCCAGATAGCTCGCCTTTAGGCCGCCGTCCGCGAAGTTTACCTGCGTGAAGATTACGATGGGTTATTTTGCAGCCGACGATACGGGCCGTTCCCAGCCAGGCGCGGTGTAGCCGTGGTTGGCGATGCGCTGGCCGATTTCGCGGTAGACCTGCGGATCGCGCGGCTGCCAGGTGGCGAGACCGTCCACGTAGCGGTTGTACATGCAGAATGCGGCGGCAATCAGGACGGTGTCGTGAATTTCCTTGTCCGTAGCGCCCTGTAACCGTGCCTGGTGTACATCGTCGGCGGTGACATGCTCGCCGCCCTTCTGGACCTTGCCGGCGATGGTGAGCAGGGCTTTCATCTTGTCGGAGATGGGCGCTGCGGAAAAATCGCGTTTGATCTGATCAATGAGCTCGTAGTTGCCGCCTAGTTCTTCGGCTGCGGCTGCGCCGTGAGAATGCTGGCAGTAGTAGCAATGGTTCTCCGAGGAGACGAAAGTGGCGATCATTTCGCGCTCGGCCGGGGTAAGGGTATGCGGGCCGCGCAGAAGGACTTCCACCAGTTCACGCAACGGTTTGGTGGTCTCCGGACTGAAGAGCATTGGTCCGCGGATGCCTGGGACACCTTCGGGAAGTTTGATGTGTGCCATAAGAAAGAAACTCTGCGGCGAAAATTTGCCAGGGACAATACTTCAAAAGTATTACAGACACCACTCAGGGCGGGGAGATATAAGAAGCGGGCGGGCAGATTTGTGTTTGTGGCGAAAGCGAGCTAAGTTGAGGGCTGGTCGAATATTTTAGGTGAAATTGTGTTGGGGATGGTGAGTGCATGAATCGTCGCGATTTCCTTCGCTCGGCGGGTGTTGCCGCTGCGGCGCTGGCGCTTCCGAAGATGGGGCGGGCTGGGCAGGCGGCAACAGCCGGCGGCTGGCGCACTTTCGAAGTAACGACGCGGGTTGAAGTTCTGAAACCTTCCGGGATGACACGCATTTGGCTTCCCGAGGCGCTTATTGTTGACACACCGTTCCAGAAGACGCTCGCGAACACGTTTAGTGCTGCGGGACGGGGCACTAAGGTGGTCGAGAACCAGCCCGAGGCGTTGGGGATTATTGCTGCGGAATTTCCGGCCGGGGTTGCGCCGGTGCTTACGCTGACGAGCCGGGTACGGCTGCGAAACATCGCGGTCGATCTCGCCTCCCCTGGCAAAGCGCAAAAAACGGATCGCGGGGAGCTGGCATATTTTTTAAAGCCCACGAAGCTGCTGCCGACGGATGGCATCGTAAAAGCTACGGCGAGGGAAATCACTAAGGGTTCGAATACGGATGTGGAGAAAGCGCGCGCGATCTACCAGTGGATTGTGGACAACACGTTTCGCAATCCGAAAACGCGTGGATGCGGCGTTGGCGACATTCGCTTCATGCTGGAGACCAAGGATTTGGGCGGGAAGTGTGCGGACCTGAACGCGCTGTATGTTGGATTGGCGCGCGCGGCGGGGCTTCCAGCGCGGGATGTGTACGGGATTCGCGTGGCCAAGTCCGAACTGGGATATAAGAGCTTGGGCGCGTCGTCGGAGAAAATCACCAAGTCGCAACATTGCCGCGCGGAAGTGTACCTTTCGGAGTACGGTTGGGTTCCGGTGGACCCGGCGGATGTGCGCAAAGTGGTGCTGGAAGAGCCGCCGGGAAATCGTGCGCTGGACGACGACATGGTGAAGAGCGCGCGTGCGCGGCTGTTCGGTTCCTGGGAAATGAATTGGATGGCGTATAACTTCGCGCACGATGTGGCGCTGCCGGGATCGAATGGCGGACCCGTGGGATTCCTGATGTATCCGCAAGCGGAGACCGCCGACGGACGGCTCGATTGCCTGGATGCGGACGCCTTTAAGTACGAGATCACCGCGAAGGAACTCGCGGCCGTAGATAGTTGACGGCGAGCGATGCTTCGAAGTTGCGAGAGATTTAAAACCTCAAGAACCATAAGACGCACTTTTTTCATCACGTAATTCTTTTCCAGTATTGCTTGCCTAAGCGCTGAGCCATATTCTCGCCAAATCTTTTACGTGTGTGTCTCGCGGCGGGGAACCGCGAGCTTTGAACAAAATGTGAAGCGTTAAGAATTGCCGCAAGTGAATTTGTGCGGCGTGAGGATGGGTGTGCGCGCACGGTTGTGCAAAGCCCGCGCCAAAAACCACTGATGGAACAGGGAGAGCCGATGAGAGCTTTTGTGAGACTGATGTGCTGGTCGATACTTGCGATTCTGGCTGCGGGGAGAGCCCCGGCGCAGGAGATTTCCGCGAGTGTACGCGGAACAGTCGTGGACGCCAGCGGCGCGGCGGTATCCGCTGCGAAGATCACCGCGACACACGTCGAAACAGGCTTGCAGCGGACGGCGACGAGCAATGCGCAAGGTGCCTACGTTTTGTTGGAACTGCCCGTAGGACACTATCGCGTGGAAGCCGCGGCTGCGGGATTTAAGACGTATGTGCAGGAAGGGATTTCGCTGGACGTGAATGAGACGGCGACGGTGGCGATTCACCTGGTGGTGGGCACCACGGAACAGCAAATCGAGGTGAAGGCCGACGCGCCTATGATCGAGAACGACGTCACCGCGCTCGGCAAGACGGTTGGTGACCGCGAGGTTCTGGACCTTCCGCTGAACGGGCGTCATTTTACGCAACTGGGCCTGCTGCAACCTGGAGTGGTGCCGATTACCCCCGGATTACTGCTGGCTGGCGGCACGCTGCGTGAAGGCCAGGCGTACGCCGTGAACGGTCAGCGGCCGGAATCCAACAATTTCCTGATCGACGGCGCGGACAATTTCAATACCGTGGATGGCGGGTTTGTGCTGGAACCGCCGGTGGATGCGATCGCCGAGTTCCGTATCCTGACGCACACGGCGAACGCGGAGTTTGGTCATAGCACGGGCTCCACGACGAATATCATTACGCGCTCGGGAACGAACAGTTTTCATGGCTCGGCGTGGGATTTTTTTCGCAATGACGCCCTAGATGCCAAGAGTTTCTTCGCGGACAGCGTGGAACCGCTGAAGCGAAATCAATTTGGCGGGGTATTTGGCGGCCCAATCAAGAAGGACAAAACTTTTGTCTTCGGCTACTACGAAGGGTTGCGCAACCACCAGGGAGAGACCGCCCGCACGACGGTGCCTTCGGATGCGGAGCGCACCGGCAACTTCGCGGACCTTTGCCCCCTGAATAACGGGACTTTTAATCCGGCTGGATTGTGCATTGATAATACAAGCGGGATGCTCAGCCAGAATGGGCAGCTTTTCAACGAGTTCACGGGCCAGCCAATCCCGCTAAACCAGTTGCCGTTCGTGAGTCAGATTTCACAAAATCTGTTGCCGTATTATCCGCTGGCCAATTCCGGCCCGTTCACCTACGTGGGAACACAGCTGTTTACCAGCAGTACGGATCAGTTCGGCGTGCGGGTGGACCAGTTCCTGACGGAGAGGGACGTGCTGAACTTCCGTTACAGCTTCGGGCAGCGGAGCCAGACCGATCCGCTGTCCACACAAGGCGCTAACGTGCCAGGATTCCCGGTGGGAGAAAATCAGCGGGATCAGAACTTTGTAGCGCAAGAGACGCACAATTTTACGCCGACGGTCCTGGGGATTCTCAGAGTCTCTTACCTGCGAAATAAATTTCTACTGGATGAGCACTTGAATCATACGGATCCTGCCAGCCTGGGATTTGAGTACGAGCCAACGCTGGAATCGGCGATTGGACCGCCATTCGTGCAGATTGGCGGGTACGCGTCGATCGGCGATCCGATTACCGGACCGCGCAATACGTATCAAAATTCCTATGATTTTTCGGGTTCGCTGACTTGGGTGAAGGGCCGGCACCAATTTAAATTTGGCGGGGGCTTTCAGTACGATCAGATCAACGTGCTGCAGGGCATCGCCACGAATGGCTTCTTTGTTTTCTCCACATTCCCCGTCAACAATCCATTCGCTAGTTTTCTCTTCGGCCAGCCGGTGGTTTTTCTGCAGGGCGGCGGAAATTTTTATCGTGGGTTGCGCGGCCACGCCTTCGACATGTATGCGCAGGACACCTGGAGGCTGACGCCGCGCCTGACCGTAAACTACGGGTTGCGATACCAGGTGCCATCGCCGTACACGGAAACTCACAACCAGCAGAATCTGTGGATACCAGGCCGGCAGTCGGTGGTGTTTCCGAGCGCGCCGACGGGTTTGCTGTATCCCGGAGATCCGGGAGTTCCGGACGGCCTGATTCCTACGGAACGTGACGCGTTTGCGCCGCGCGTAGGGTTGGCCTGGGATGTTACGGGCAAAGGGACCCTGCTGGTCACTTCCGCGTACGGGATATTCTACGACCCCTACTACACCGGACAGGGCGGGCCGCTGCAGACACCGATCAGCGCGCCACCCTACTTGCAGACGCCGCAAGTTATGCTTCCTAATTTCGCGGACCCTTTCAACGGGCAGAATCCGTTCAATGGCACTTTCGTGCCGTCGATGACACTGTTGACCCTAGATCCGAATCTGCGATTGCCATACGCACAGGACTGGAATCTGAACGTAGAACGCGCGTTTGGCCGCGATTGGCTCTTCGAGGTGGGATACATCGGAACCAAAGGGACCAAGCTGCCGCGATTTATCGAAGCGAATCCCACGGTTTACGATCCGAATTTGACGTTCACGGAAAACACAAACCTTATGGACCAGCGGCGGCTGTATTCCGGCTGCACGGTGGTGGTGCAGTCGCCGTGTACATTTTCGTCGGTGGGGGAGATTGCGGGGATCGCAAACTCCTCGTATAACGCATTACAAGCCAGTTTACAGAAGCGTTTTAGCCACGGAGTGTCCGCGCTGATTTCCTACACGTTTTCGAAAACGCTTGATGATGCTTCGACGTTTAACATCACCGGATCGGCTTCGCAGAGCGTTGCAGGAGAGAACGATCTGGCGCAGAACCCCTTTGACTTGAAGGGAGAATACGGCAGGTCGATGTTTGACGCGCGGCACCGCTTCGTAGCGAGCTACCAGTGGAATTTGCCGTGGTTCAGTCATCCGGATAATTGGTATGGCTACATACTGGGCGGATGGATGGTGAACGGCATCACCACGCTGATGAGCAACACGCCGTTTACCGTTTATGACTCCAACAACCCGTCGGCACAGGGAAGCGCGCCGGAAATTTCCGGGTTTTTCAGCAGCCGTCCGAACCAAGTCGGCAGTCCCGATGCGGGAACGTGCCAGCAGAACGGAGCGACCGTGCCGATACGCACAGCGTCGTGCTGGTTCAACACTGGAGCGTTCCAGGAGGCGGCGCCGGGAACATTCGGTAACGTCGGGCGCAATACCCTAAAGGGCCCCGCGTTCCAGCAGTGGGATTTCTCGGCCATTAAGACGATTCCGATTCATGAGGCGATGAATCTGCAATTCCGCGCCGAAATCTTTAACATATTCAACAATGTGAACTTCGAGCTTCCGGACAACGATATCGCCTCGCCGAATTTTGGGCAGATTCAGGCTGCGCAGCCGGGACGAATTGTTCAGCTCGCGTTGAAGTTTTCTTTCTGAGGGCGAAATTTGTCTAAGGCGTGCTCGTGGCTTTTCCGCGTCAAAGAAGTCGGCAGGAGTTATGGGTCGTTACCCGAGACGCGCACCGGTGAAGATGTGAACGCATGCGTCCATGCGGACCGCGCCGCCTTGTTGATGCTCGGAAAAACGCGCCGTTAATAATTGGTGGGCGTTAGTAAACGCCGCGCTACCTGCTTCGGCGAGTAGCTCGGCGAATGAAGAAAAGGATGCGAGTGCGAAATTTGCCGCCTCCGCGGCCGGCAGCCCACCGCCGATTGGAAGTGCTCCGCGCCAGTCACGCACACCGAGGTCACCATAACCGGCTCGATCGAGCAGCGCGAGCAATTTGTCGGCCTCCGCATAGCGGAATGGCCCCGGCGCTTCGGGATCGGGCGGGGGCAAGTCGATCGTCTCGGCCACCACTTGGCGGACGCTCGTCATCCACGGATTTTCGGCTAGCCGGCCCCACGCTGCGAACGCGAACCGACCGGCAGGCGCGAGCCAGCGGAACAGGTTAGCAAAGGCGGCGAGCGGATCATCAAAGAACATGATGCCGAAGCGCGAGACTAGTCGGTCATATGGCGGTTCTGGCGCACTCGCGATCGCCATGTCCGCGATTTCAAAGGCGATGACGCGTTCGTCGGATTGTTTTCGGCTGCGAGCCAATTCGATCAACGCCGGAGAGAGGTCGAAGCCGTGCACGACACTTCCCGCCGGCGCCCGCCGCAGAATCTCGCGTGTCGCCCCACCGCCGCCGCAGCCGATATCGGCGATCCTGTAAGGCGCGCCGAGATTCAGCGCATGGATTAGAGGTTCATCGAGAGGGGCGAGCATCGCTTCCGTGCCAGCGAGATGGGCACGCCATTTCTTGGCGCGCGCGCCGGTCCAGTCGGTAGCTGCGGGGTTTTCATTCATGATTCCAAATTTACCGATCCGGTGCTGGTGGCGAGGAGACGCGAAAATCTGGAAGGCGTCCACGAATTAAAAGGTCTCAGCTATGCGCTTCCGGCTCGTGCCCTATCTTGGTCTCCAATGATTGTCTTCAACACGCACTCGGTTTGCTGACTCCCTAGAAGTGTAATCTCTTACTTGGCATGGCGGAAGGCACTTGGAGACGTTTCATGAGCCTGTTCGACGTGCCGCAGCCGATCCTTGCGCGCGGTAACCATCCCTATGCAGCCGACTTTGCTCCCATCTCTGCGGCTAGCTATGCGAACTCCAATTTTTGTGTGAACCGCTGCAACCGATCACCCGGTGCACCCTGTCCTAAGAATGGAGGCAAGAGAAATGAGTTACACAGTCGGTGATGGCAGTGTCGTACTGGCGTTGGCGGCGGGCGTGGTCGGTTATCTTTATGTGAAGCACCAGAGCCGGCAGAAGAAGATCGAGATCATTCACCAGGAGCGGATGGCGGCGATGGAAAAGGGAATACCGTTGCCGGAGTTTCCGTTGGAGCCAGAGCGGGACCGTCACCAGCCCGATCCGGACAACGTTATCCCGATTCTGGGGACGGTTCTTTTGAGTCTTTCGGCTGGCACCATGATCGTGCTGTATTTGACTCTCGACGCCCCGTCTCACAGTTTTTGGGTAGCTCCGCTGCCGTTCGCTTTTTTGGGCATGGGCCTGATTGCCTTTCATTTCCTGCAGCGCAAGACTGGCCGTTGAGCCAAGTGGTGAGCGTGGAGAGCGATTCTCAACTCGTGGCCCGCGTCCAGCGCGACGATCAAACCGACGGCCAGACCGGCGACCAGCAAGCTTTCGCCGAACTGGTTCGCCGACATGGCCCCCGCGTGTTTCGCCTCGCGGTTTCGATTTTGGGCCGGGAGTTCATTCCCGAAGCGGAAGACGTGGCGCAAGAGGTATTTCTCAAGGTGCACCACGCGATCAAGTCGTTTCGCGGCGAGGCTGAATTCAGCTCCTGGATCTACCGCATCACCTTCAACCAGGCGCTGAACCTGAAAGCGCGGGTTCGCTTTCGAAGACCACACGTGGACGAGACGGTTCTTTACGGCGCAGCGAGCAAGGCGCCTGGGCCGGACCGTGAGGCGGAAACGGCGCAGCGAGATCGCGCGATTGCCGAGTGCATGCGAACCCTACCCGAGGTCTTCCAATCGGCTTTGCGATTGTATTACTGGCTCGACGCTGGAGTTGGCGAAGTGGCCGAAATCCTCGACATTCCCGAAAATACCGTCAAATCGTATCTGCATCGCGCGCGCCAACTTCTCCATGCCATGCTCAAAGAGAAAGGATATTCCTGTGACTGAGATAAATCCTCACCAACCCGGGATCGACAGCTTGCTGCGGCGTTCTATGGCCGCGCCGATCCCAAGCCTTCCACCGGATTTCGACCAGCGAGTAATGCGCGAACTGCGCGAGCAGCGCCGCAGTTCCGAGCCGTTAGACCGATCCCGTCGAATTCTACTCTCCGGCTACAGTCTAACGTCGGTCGTTACGTCCGCGGTGGTCATGCATGGCCAAGGGTTAAACTGGGCAGCGACATCGGTGATGCTACTTGGGCCAATCGCATTGCTTGCGGCCGTATTCTGGGCGCGGCGCGCATCCCACACAACAGCGTGGCGCAGTGCCAAGTAAAATTAGTAAACAGAACTTCGGTAAAGCGTTAGGGGAGCCAGCGCCAAACGCGGGGTTGGCTCACCAGCCGACTGGACGGGGTCGAGTCTTGGATGCCGGTTGGACGGCGAGCGTGCACGCGTTAACTCGCGGAAAACTCGCACAGTAATAAAATGTCCGTGATCGCGAGCTGGCTCAGGTCACCGTTGTACTGCAGTAACCAACTGACGGGGCCGCCCGGAGTTGCGGGGGACGGTGTCGGCGGCGTTGATGTCGTGAAGTGCGGTGCATTTCCCAGACTGGCGACGGGGGATAACTGCACAGGGCCCGGGCCAGAGTTCGGCGGGTTCGGAGAGGAAAGCGAGAAGGTCTGCAGAGCGTTCGTACCGGCGTCGTCAAACACGATGAAGATGTCAGCCTTGGTGATCTTGATCCGCTTTCCCCGATATTGAAAGGGAAAGCGATTGTTGCTGAGATCGATCTGCATGGTGGCGATCGGGTTCGTTGGAGCTGCGGGTGGCGGCTGAAGGAACTTATACCACTCGGTTGGGTATTCGTGCCGCAGGCTAAAACACCGTTGCAGATTCGGCTGCGCTGGCGCTGGCGCTGCGGAAGGCCCAACTGCTTGCGCTGGCCGCAGCGGGAGTATCGCCGCGCTCTTCGCGGCAGCGCGCAGCGCGTCGCCGCCGTCGCGAGCCGTATAGCGCAGGTTGAGGATCACATCGCTGATGGTGGCGAAGTCAAAGGCATTGCAATCGGGCGGCATGGAGACTTGCCACTGCGATATGACCCCCAGCCCTTCGAAGGGCAAGTATCGCTCGTCGCGGAAATTAACCTCGAACATACCGCTGTCATTCTGCGCAGTGCTGGTGGCGATGGATTCGGTGGCCGCAAAGTTATAAGAGAAGCGCGAGTCCGAAGCGATGGGCTGCTCCGCGTAGGGCTTGGCAGGCGCGTGGTTCGCGCGAATCTTGCTTTGCAGCAACGTTAAGGTGCAGTTCACGCTGGTGTACGGGCCGGTGACGCAAGGGATTGTCAGGCTGACGTTCCGCAATCGGCGCATGTAGTGGCCGGGGTAATCCATATCGAAGTAAGCTTCCGGCAGGGTGATGGTGCACTGGCCGGTCAGCTTCAAAGAGATGAGAGCGAGCGAATCAAGCTGCAGGAAAGAGACACTCTTGCTGATTTCATATTCGCGGCGGTTCTGGTCCAGATAGGCGCCCTCGAGGCGTTTCAAATCCTGAAAAAGTTTTTCGCCCGCAAGCAAGCCCTTCTTGAGGCTGTCCCAGTAACCGAACTGGATATAGCTCGATTGCTGCAGTCCCAGCTCAAAGCGGAAGCAGACTTCCGCGCGTTTGGCCAGGTCGTAAGCCATCTGATAGCACTGGAAGAAGATGGCGGACACCTGATTGGTCATCCAGCTGTACAACTCTTTGTTTGTAAATTTGGATTTCAGAGCCTGCTGAACCGCAGTGGCGTTAGCGATTTGCAGGTTCTGGTTGTTGAGATCCTGCGTGGCCATTTGCACGCGGAAATTCGCGGCATTAATTTGCTGAGTGATCTGCGCCAATTCCAGGGTCGCGGATTCCAGCTGAAATGCCCACTCGGTCGCGCGGCGGTCCCAGCCGCCCATCATCCCCAACATGGAGGCCACAAAAGAAGAACCTTCCGCGATGGCATTAAAAGCTCTGGCAACGGCGCTGGTTGCGCCCGATGCTTGCACTCCGCCAATGCTGACGATCGCCGATGGCGAACCAAAGGCTCCGTTAATTCCAATATCAATCTGAGGTATGGCTGCAAGTCCGGCCGCTGAAGTTTCGGTAACTTGGTTGATCAATTTGAAAATTTCTGACAATTCCATGGCCGCGACCTGACCGAGCTCGTAGCCGCTTAGTCCGCCTGAGACGAGGCCTTGATAGTAAGTTTGGCGGGCGGTAGTAATCGACTGAGTCGCTTGCAGACCGGCGAGATTGGCGTTGGCCTCTTTGATTTGCAGTTGTTTGAGCTGGCGGACGGCGCGGAGGAGCGAAACCTCCTGCCCGGCACGCAGCAGGGACAATCCCTCGGCGTCGAATTTCTCCAGCGCGGCGAGTAGGGCGCCGCCCAAGGTGCGGACCTCGGCGCATAGCTCCAGGGCTTTCGACAACATGAACGTGAAGCGGTAGTAGGGAACCGCGGCATTGATGTCGTTCAGGACGCTGCTGAGATCGACGCCCGCAGCAGTTGCGGCGACCAGCAAGCCAGGGTTGATTGGCGGCGCAAACAGCGGCAGTTGTTCCACTTGTCCCTGAATATTCATGCAGTGCCGAATCTTGTAGAGCCGATCGGCGACGGTGTCGTAATAGCCCAGTAAGGTGGGATTCGACGGTGTGCAGAAATACGGCGTCGAGACGATGGTCGAGAGCACGGAACTGCCGGTGGCGCGCTTCTTGGACACCCGTCCGGTAACCGTGAACGGAAAAGCATTTTCCAGTTGGACTTGCGCGTTGCCCATCTGATTGAGCCTGTCTTTCACCAGTTCACTATAGGTTTGGTCCAGTACGGTGCCCACAGCGGGCAAGGTAACGGGCTTATCCCCCAAAATCTGGTCCGCCAGAATATAAGTTTGAATGGCTTCGTTAATCGACTCGCGGGTATTCTGGCGAAAAAGGTAATCTCCCCATTTAATAAGATTATCGAGATACTTCATGACGACGGTCTTCTGGTAGGCCACCAGGCGCAAGCGGGCGATAACGTCCGGTTCAAACGGCGCGTGAGTCCACGCATTCCACTGGGCATTCAGGGCGGCATTCTCCGGGCCCGTGACCGAATCCAGCAATTCCTGCAATCCTCCATCCTGGTGCAGTTTATTTAACGGTTGAAAATTCCAGTATCCGTTCGGCGTATGGCGATCGTAGCCATGAGGTACGCCTTTTCGCTCCGGATCCTGCGTGGGATTGAAAATGTAGTGAAACCAGGTTTGGGCGTCGGCGAATTGCTGGTTCTGACTCAGCCGCGTGGCGATGAAAAGCGGAATGTAGAAAAATATTTCCCAATTGTAAATCGAGTAGGCGGAGTCGCCAGCAGGTACGAGAAAAGGGTGATGTTTTTCATCCGCCAAAGCCTTTTTCAGCTCCGGTGATATCTGACTGAAATCGACTGCCTCTTGCGGATATGGCTTGGCCACCTCGCGGTGCGGGGTGTAGTCGCGCGCAAAGTCGAAGTCGTCTTCCTGGCCGGAGTGCGCATGCGCGTTGTGCAGTGCCTGCGTTGTCGGATCCAGCAGGTACGGGATGCCTTTCCAGTTTAAGCGTTTCAGAAATTGACCGATCCAGGGGTGGTAATGATTGAAGAAATAAAACGATTCTGACGCCGCCGGCTTTGGAGCTTCGGCGTGGTTCCCGTGCTTGACTCGCTCCGCCACGGCAGGCAGGGAATGCACCATGAGGTAGGTGCGACGGCGATCGGCAAAAAAAGCCACCTTTTTGAAAGTTTCGGCTGAAAGATCCATAGAGTAATCCGGTATGCGCTCCGCCGGGAAAGAGAGATCAAAGGAAGAGATCGGCTTTGCCGGCGCCAGCAGGCGCACGGAATCAGGAAGCGGCACGGTCGGCTTGGGCAACTTCTCCGCAGTCAAAAAGGGCCAGAACGTACCTGCCGGATACGGGCCCACCCGTGCGCCGGAAGAAGCTACATGGCGGTGCGTTTTGCTGTGCTCGGAAGTCCGCGGCCTCGGCTGATTAGAGACCACCAGGCTAAGGCTAACGTCCTCGCGATAAACATTCTGGTAGAAGAACTCGTTTGTAGCTTGCTCATGCTTTGCCACGTATAGATCCGCGACGATCGGAAATAGACGCACTTGGTTGGCCGGCACCTTGGGCGCCAAGTCGATCTCGACCGAGCCTTGCGCTCCGTCAAAGGAGAAGCTGCCGAGCACACCGAGCGTGTAGGGTTGCGAGTGCCGCAATTGTGCGAGAGTGCTGTTCGCCTGGGTCACGCTGCTCAACATCGATTGCATGTCGCTAGGGTGCAGTTGGCTCGACGACGTTAGGGTATTTAATGCGGAGTTGATGCTTGTGGATGCGCTCGCAATCGTATTGCGGTCTGTGCGGTCTGCTTGTACCAGCGAGGTAAGCATGTTGAGGGACTTTGCCGCGGCCTGCAGAGTCTGGGCGATGGGATCCGGGTTCCATGAGCCTACGTTGTAATTAATGTCCCCACTGCTCCATCCCCACGACATCAGTCTTTGGCCCTCGGAAACCAATTGGTCCAGTTGAGTTACCGCCCAGCCGGTTTGCTCGACGGCGCTATTCAGATAGGCGCTGTGCAAGTAGAAGATCGAGTAGGCCATCACCACCAGGTCATCCTGGCTTTGCGTTCCGGGAATGGCGGTATACACAAAAGCGCTGGGATCCAACTTGGTGGAATAACTCGTAAAGTCGTTGGGAATCAGCGAATCCGCGGTAACTTGCTTGGAACTCCACTGTCCATCCTTGTATTCACTCCACGCTAACTGAATCTGCAGGGTCTTGAGCGCGGGTGGGGGCTGCGAGACAGTGGCCGAAGACGATCCCGAACTGCCTGATTGGTTCGTGATGGTCTGCGAACTGGTGCCGTTTTGGTTCGGGTTGGTGGGATCCGTAACCTCCGAATACACCGGCCAAAACAGAAACAGCCGTCGATTCCAGATGACAGGTACCAGCGTGTCGCCAGAAATATCCGCGTCGATCTTCTCCCACGGCGTCCAAACGTAGCTGTGGTTATCCAGCTGCCGATAAAAATAGATGTGCGGGCTGGTGAAGGTGCGGCCGATGACATGGGTGGTCTGGTTGCCCGCTTCGGAGTCGTCGTCGGTGCACAGTCCCGCGATCTCCAGACGCGCTACCTGCTGCAGAGAACGCAAATATCCTACAAACGCCGCCTCGACGTTCCCCGCGGTAACATCGGTTTGTAGCAAGGCGGTTTCCAAGTCCTCGAAGAACGGAGTCTTGTTGGGCCGTAGTTCCGGCACGATCCAATTCTCCGGGTAGAGCATGACCTCCACGGCCGCTTGCCAGATGCGGAAGTTCTTGCGCCACGTCGTCCATTCTTCGATGTCCTCCGCGGAGAATTGTGAGGGCTTAACCTCCAGCTCCCGATGGCCGGTGTTGCTCTCAAGATTGAGCAGGCAGCGCTGGACGAAGAGCCGTACTGCGGCGCTGGCCTGCACGAGGCGCGAAGTTTCCATGCACGTGGACATCTCTACATCGATCAGGAAGAACGCATATAGATCGTTCGGATCGCTATAGCCGGTCTGGTGCAAAATGTAGGCGACCAGCGCTTCCTTGGAGCTCTCGCGCAACTTGTCATTCAAGGGCTTGCCCACCGTAAGCCAGGTCGTATCGTCGTATTGGGCTTTCGCGGTTCTCTGAATGTCTTGCGCGATGCTCTGGAACTGTGCGGCATCCGGCGGATTGGCCCACGTAAATAATTTTTGCGCGGATACGCCGATCCTCGAGCAAATCGAAGCGCAGGTGGCCAACTGAACCAGACGGATTTCGTTGCGAAAATCGGAACGAGAAAGATTAAAGCCGTCGGGTCCAGTGAACGCCTGGATGTCCCCCGAATTCCAGCCGGTTGCTGTGGCGATTTGCGGCATCAGCCTCGATTGATTCGGCGGTGGAGCGGGATTCCCGCTCGGTCCAGTCGAAAGCAAAAGCAAAGCGGGCGCGGAACTCTGAGCGAACACTTCGAAGAGTGTTACGTTCCCATTGGGCAGGCTCGCTTTCAGGCCGTAGAGAGCGTGCAATCTTTGCCATTGGTTGAAAAGCGCCGGCGCATCGGAAAACTGTGCTGCCGAAAGACCCGCGAGCGAAAAAGAAAGTGAATTCGCGCTAAGAGGATTTACCCCCGCGAAATCTTGACCGTGGGTCGAAAGGTACGCAATTTCGCTGGCGCTCATGGAGAAGCCGTTGATCAGGACCGCCAAACGAAAGAGCAACGAAAGAGTGGCGTAGGTCCCGTCCACTTGGCATGGCACAAAGGCCAAACTGGGGATGGTTTGCAGCGTACTCAGTGGGGCTGGGGCCAGGCACCATTGCAGGTTGACAACTGCCGAAGGCGGAAGAGCTGAAACAAACAAGGAAATATCGTAGATCTGTCCGGCCGTTAGATTGATGGGATTCGACGCACCTGTGGGAATAGTGGGATTAGCGGATTGACCGCCAATGGAGAGACTAATCTGCGCATTAGACGTCGCGGTCGACGAGGCAGAGCTGACCGGCACTGCAAAGCGGTAGGCGCCTGTCTTCGGGGCCAGGAGCTTTCCCGTCCATTGAACGCTGCCGAAGGTCGCTTCGCTGCCATCGAGATCGACACCTGGGTCGATCTGCACCGACTGAACGTTCGATGGCGTAGCACTGAAGTACGTGGCGCTTAGGCCGCCCAGGAAATCGCCCATCGCCGATTGCGTGGGATCGATGCTCAAGGGCAACAGACCTTGTGGACAACCTAAGCTGGTGTTCCCGTCAAGCAATAGATCGACCACACTGGGATCGAGACCCAAAGCTTGAGCTAGGTTTTGTTTCACCAGGCTCCGGCTCTGCGTGTTCGTCAGGTAAGTCAGCAGCCCGTGCAGAACATAGTTAAAACGATCCGCAGGCGCGGACGCCGGCTGCAGCTCGATCAGTTGGGATATCGCGGCTTGCCAAGCCTGATCATAGAGAGAATTTACCGCGGCCGTGAAGGTCACATCTTGCGATGAAGATAGCAGGCTGCTCTTCGTGGAACGCGCCATTGGCCCGCTGGATACAAGATTTCCTCCGAAGGTCACGGTCTCTGACGCGCCCGTCGGGTTGGCCGTAAACGCCCACACTGGTGCAGGGCTTAACGCAGGCGGCGCTGAGAGGCTAATCACCGGTCCCGCGACCGTCGCCGATATTCCTGCCGCAGCCAACGTTGGATTGCCGTTGATTTGGCCTGCGAAAGCGGCCGCGATCGTCGCGGGGGTGTCGCTTGCCCGAACTACGTAACTCACTGTCACTGGGACGCTCGAGGCAGCGCTCGAGGTCATGGCGAGCGATAACGAATCGCCCGCTTTGATCGTGCCACCGACGGTCGCCGTGGCGACAAAGGAAATTTGACCCACCGGCAGCGTGACACCCACCGGCAAGGCGGCCAGCCCGACTGAATAGGGCCGCATGGGCGCGAGAAAACCGAGATTCTCGGTTAAGGCATCTTGTGCCTGGTTGTAGAGGTCTTGGACCGCGTTGTTAAAGTTGGGATCAGTCGAGAGGACTCCGAGTGAGGCTGCTGTCGCACTCGGCATCGGACCCACGCAGACAAGGTTACCGCCGAGCGTCGCCGTCTCTGATGCGCTGGCGGGGCTGAGACTAGCCGTCCACGTCAGAGCCGGAGCCAGTGCCGATGGCACGGAAATGCTGAGCACTGCTCCCGACACGCTTGCCGATATTCCCGCCGCGGCCAGCGCGGAATTGCCTTTGATCAAGGCCGCTAAAGCGGCGGCGATCGTCTCGAGCGTGTCCGTCGCTTGCACGGAGTAACTCACCGTCACTGGTGCCGGAGCGATGGCGCTGGAGTTCGCGCTCAACGACACGGCATCCTGCGCAGTGATAGTCCCGCCGATCATTACCGTGCTGACGCACGAAACTTGCCCCGCAGGCAAGGTAACGCCACTCGGCAGGGCAGCAAGGGCGCTGGCGTAGATGGCGGTGCCCCCGATAAGGCCCATCACTAGATCAAGTTGTGAAGCTGTTGGCAGCAACACGCTCAGTTTCTTGCGCAAAATCGCGCCGGTCGGATCGGGAGTTGGGGCGTTGGCCGCCGCGACGTTTTGCAATCCGACGAGGATGTTCGCGATTATCGCGTCCTGTGCGGTCTGCAATGGCGCAAGGTTGTTCGACGCATCACCAACGAAGACGTACTCCAGTTGCGCCACGCTGAATTGCGACGCCGTCACCTGTTGCGCGGCGAAGATGAACTGCATCATCGGATCTGTCGCGGGACGATCCGTGCCTGCATATGTCTGGAAGGGTTCGAGTCCCGTCAGGTTCTTCAGCGTAATGAGATCCGCGACTGAAAGTCCCAAAGATTGCGCAAGCGCGGCGTAGCGATAGCAGGTGGATAAGTTTGTGACGGTTAGCTCTCCCCAATCACCAGAACTGTTCGGGGAGTAGTATCCCGTGTCCTGCGCAATCGCCAGCAAGTCCGAAGCGCTGACGCGCAGAGCCGCGAGAATAGTATTGATATGAGTGCTGATAAATTTGACTTCGACTTTTCCTTGGCCTGATGTGCCCGCGAGCTTGATGCCTTCGTACCATCGCTGGCTGTACAGCGACTGAATCGCGAGAATCGCGTCTTCGTCTGTCCCGGCCCATTGCAGCAGCTCATCGCGCTGCCGGTCGGTCATGCTGCCAATGAAATACAGATAACTGCCCTTGGCGAAGGCCAGCTTCTGTTCTTCGCCATCCGACCAGTGCGTGGGAAGCGCGGCGCGCGGAGTCCTCGCCAAGGGAGCCCGGTACAGCAACCGGAAAGCCGGATCCGGCGGGTTGGTGACCGATTTATTTTGGAACAACGAGACGAAGAGCGACGCGCGGCCATCCGTGTCGATGTCTTTCCACAAACTCACGATCTGACTTGCCGAAAGGTTCAACGCAGCCTGAAGCTGCTTCAACTGCGCGGCGATAAGGAGGAACTGAGGCGAAATCGGCCGCGGCTCGTCCCCGGAGATGCGCCCCGGCGTCTGCTCGAAGGCGCGCAGCGCGTAATCCAACTCAGGGATCCGCCAGCCGAGTTTGCGCCACAGGCGCAGGAACGCAGGCAGCGGCGGCAGAAATTCTCCCACGTCCGCGATGTGAAGGGTGGTGATGTCGCAGGGATCCTTCCCAGGGGTCAGTGGAATGCTGGTGGCTTTTTTGGGATCCAGATGATCGGGGTTCAGATATTGCGTGCCCAGCAAGAGCAGTAGCTCGTCAAACGTCACGCTCGTGCGACGGAGAAACTCCTGCACGTCTTCGATTTTCTTCTTCCAGCTGGACTTTTCTTCCGCCGGAAAACCGAAATAATGGCTCAGGTCACTGATGGATTTCACGGCTTGCCCAGAGAAGTTCTGATTAGTGACCAGGATGTATTCCGGCTCGCTCAGTAGCAGTGCTTCGGCAGCCAGCCGCGTGGTTTGCAGCAAGGGACCGCCGCCTGGCGTCTTACCAGAAGATCCGCTGCCGGGAAGGCCAAAGGCCTGCAGCATCTGATAGCGACTGACTCCCAGAAAATGCAGATATTCCCGCGCCGTTTCCAATTGACGGTCAAAAGGCAGCTGGAAGGGATAGGCCACCGAGCTGTCATTCAGAATTTCGTAAGTTCTGACCGCATCCGGTGTTCGCGTATATTCCGGGTTGACGTTCAGGTCTTGCGAAGTCGCGTCGCTCGGAGTGTCGTGCGCGCTAGACGCTCGAATTTCGCCGTGCGCCACGTAGCTCTCCATAATCTCGTTGACGAGGTCGACATACGGCAACGCCGTATCTGCATTGGCGCAGTTCAACTTCAGGTTCGCCAAGTCTGGTCTTCGTCCCTTTACCTTGTGGCTGCCTATCAGAACGTCCAGCGGCGTGTGACCGGCCGAGTTCTTGCCCAGCCTTCTCAGAAATTCCAGCAAGCTAACGAAGTACGCCACTGGTCCGTCGATCGCCCGGCACTCCGCGCACGCGCAAGTGCTTGCCGAGCCGAATAGCGTTTGCCAGTCCGGGATGTGTTCGCTGAGGGCTTTCTCGGCGCCGCGATCGCCCCCGGCTATCATCCACGGCGTTCCCGTGGCTGCGTTCTCTTGCGTTTGCCGGATAATGTGCGTACTCAGCGCAGAAATGGTGGTGGCGTCGGCATGAATCTGACGAGCCTTTTCTTCGCCTCCCAGATGCTCCCCATGCCTTTCCACGAAGCTACCAGCGGGCATCGTGGCGATCTTGTATGCGGAATCGAGCTCCAGTTCCAGCAGCTTGCGAATGGATTCGCCATCTTTTGTTACGCGAAACGTCCGCCGCGTGGCCTTCAGCCGGTCGTGCAACGCCGTTTTCTCATCGCTCGAAAGCCCGGCGACCGAGCCGGGGTGCGCCGCGATGTAGGAATCGATCTTCGCCGTTTCAAAATCAAAATCCGGCGATTTTCCTAAAAATTTGGCTACCGCCTGATGCCCTACATCCTGCGACGCACTCAAAGCCTTCGCCACAGAGTCCGTCGGGAACGCTTCTTGCAGCGCACCCAGTATGGCCTCCGCGTACTGCGTAATCGTTTCCGCCGTGGTAGCAGCCGCAATTTGCACCGGCACTTGAATTTTTTCGTCGGTGATGATTTTCATCAGACTCGCGTTGTCAACCTTGCTCAAATCCCGCAGACCCGCCGGATGAAACTGTGCCAGCAGTTTACTCACAAGCTCCGGATTGTTGAGTGTCAGCGTCCCGAGCTGCAACACCAGCTGTAATTGCGGCACCACGGGCCCCAATTGCGCGTCCTTGCCAAGCTCGCTCCAAAATTCCGCCATCTCTTTCTCATTGGCGTTATACAAGGTGATGAAACGCGCCCGCAGCGCACTCGTGATTGCTGGTGACGCGGCCAGCAGTGCCGTCAGCTGGGCGTCCGAATCACGAGTCTTCTGCGCGTCATACGTCGTGGACGCCGCTGCAGCCCTGTCGTGAGATTCTTTGCTGGTTGCTCCCCCGGCGGCGGGCGAGTGTTTCGCGGGCAAGGAGGACGCAGGAGACCCCTTTGCTGCCGTGCCGTCAGCCTTCGCGCGCTTCTCCGCGGGCTTCGCTTCGGCTGCCACCACTTTGAAGGACGAGGGAAACGTCGCGGCGTCGCTTGCTGCGGGCGCCTGCCCGCCTGGCCACGTCACCACCCCTATGTATTCGAGCGTGTCCCCCGCGCGCAATTCGGGTAGCGTGGCGCTGAAATACTGCGTGTTGGCCTGGTGATCCGTGCGGGCCAAGGATGCGTGCAGCGGCTTGTGCGTGACGCCATTCACGCGATAGCGCACTTCCACGGAGTTGCGCGCTCCGGTGGGATGCACCGCAAAGGTCAACCTGATTCCCGTAAGTCGTCCGGCAGGAGATGCCGGAACATCGCCTTCCGGCGCGGGCGCATCGGGCGTGCCGTACCAAATGGACGTGCCTTTTTGTTCAAAACGCATGGGCCGTCTCGTTATGCGGGCGATTGCTGGTTCAGGATATTCGAGAGTACGGGCGCCCTCGGTCGGCAGGCGCACCTCACTGCTGTAGTTTTAGTGTTTCGGTTTGCGGAGAGCTGAAAGTGTCTGCGCTCCTCACCAATCGTCTAACTATCCATAAACAAAAGGAGAATCACGGCGCTCGGATCCTTCAACCGCAAGGCAAAGCGCTGGAACACGCGGAAGCGATACTGCTCGTTCTGGTCTTTCTGATTGAACGTCACCATGGCATCCAGCGAGTCGTCCAGCATGCCTCGTACGTGGTCCATGGTGTTCCCGCTCAACGAGACAAGAACTCCGGTGTACAAAACATTCCCCGTGATGCTCAGCGGTGCCGCGGATAAAGCCGCCGTTGAGAAAGGTTGGCCCGGCCCGTTCGTTTGTATTAGCGTTGGCAGTCCCGTGGATGGATTTTGCGCGCCGGCCGCGGTCACCGGACTGAACGGGGGCAGCGTGCCCGTTCCAAAGATCCCACCTTTGATGAGGTGACTTACCGGCTCAACCGGCTCGATCAATGTGGAAGGCAGCGCTTGATGGAGGTCGGCATATGGAAAGGTGTGGAGAACCAGTGCGTAATTCTCGTAATGCCCGTTTGCTTGGAGGATGGAAAACGCTTCAGCCACTGCGTTAAGGGAGTTTTCACGGTACACGGGCGGAAACGCGGGGGTAGTGTCCACTGGATGAACGGCAACCACTTGTGAAGCGGGCAATGTAATCACGTTCGCCGGCCCCGGCGGTGTGATCGTTATTCCTGCGGTGTTCGCCGGAAATGGTTGTATGTTCGCCAGGCCCAGATCGAGATCCGATTGTAGTGTTGTGCCAGCCAGAGCTTGCACTCGCGCACTGGTGAACAACTGTGCATTGGCCACCGCATTCTGCCCGTTCAATAGAATCAAATCTTCCGCCTGCGCCAGAACGTTGGCGCAACGCAACGCCAGAGAAATGGCCGTACCCGCCCGGTGCGGACGGCTCATCATGCTGGTCTGGCCGTTAGACCCAGGCGCTTGAGGCGCACCCCCCGTACTCGTGTTCGCGATTGTAGCCGTCGGGCTGCCGCCTTGCATCTCCATGTGCTCTTCAGCTTCCACTTGTGCCACGGACAAGCGAAACGTCGTGAAGTACTCTTGAATACGATTGGTCTCCGTCTCGTCGACGCTCAGCGCCTGGTCCGTGGCTCCTGCCGCAGGAACAATCACCACGTCCGACTCTATCGTGGTTCGCTTCTTCTCCACGTAAACTAGCGGCAGAAATTTTGCCGCAATCCTCGTGCGCGTCACTTCGTCTGTGACCGCCTGATCCAGCGCCTGCCAAACCTCATCGCTCCACTGGATCTGGTCCTTTCCGCGATTGCTCTTGCCTGTTCCACCCGCGGACGCACTCGCCGAACTCATTGCCGGTGTTGCCATAATGGTGCTCCTTTCCGATTCGCTAGTTTCCGTTTTGTGTTTCCCAAGAGCCGGTCCCGTGCTGTTTGCGATTCAAGGCTCAGACCGTCCGGCTGTCTGATGAAGAACTCCAACGAATAACCCGCGGTTTGTATCTTCGTTGAATTTGAGTGGGTCGACGCAATTGCGGTTTCCGTGAACTGCTTCTCTGACGTTAGAGCGCAAAGCAAACTCGGCGGGAGGGGCGCAGCCTGGAAATCTGCGTGCCCGAGGTCGCGTTCGCGATTTTGGCCGTGATTATCCTCTCAACCATTATTCAAAGCAAGTCAAGAATCGGTTACTGAGGCGGGCAGAAAACTGGAGCCCCGAAGTCTCCTGGCGGCACAAAATTCCGAGTTGACGCAACTGCCTGTATCTCCGCCACGCGCCCACAAAATCCACCCGACTGCTAAACGTTCTTCTTCTGCTCTTCGCCCGGCGGGGGTGCAGGCTGGTCCGAGGCGGTAGGAGGCGAGTCCCCGCGGGGGGCCACATCCTTGTTGTCTCCGGACGGACCTTCCTCGCTGGGTGGTGGATAGAAGAATTCACGCAACTGTCGCAGTTCCTCCGCGTACCTTTCGAATTCAGCCGCATGCGCGGCGTCGACTTTACCCCGCAACGACTTGACCAATTGCTCAGCGCTTTCGAAGTCCGGTCTCTGGAAATTCTGAAGATCGTCGAACGCTTTGGCATCGTTATCGGTATCAGGCGAGCCTATTTGCTTAAAGATAGCTTCAAGTTCGCGCTTCTTCTCCCTGATAGTTTCTACCTGCTCCCGAAGCTTCGCGAGGGGCGTGCGCGGCCGCTGTATCTCCACCTCGCGTTTATTGTCTGGTGATACCCATATGTCGTGTTGGCCAGCCGCGCTTTCGTTCGGCAGAAAGCGGTATCCGCGTCGGACGAGGCTTTCTCGTGAATAATTCGGATCTCTGTAAGTCGTCACGCCCTCTTGCTGACGGTAGGGCCCCCGCACATAGGTGAATTTCCCGTCGACTATCATAATGGTTTGGTGGGAAACCCATGCTTTTCCGTTCGCATACTTGACGTCATCACCTGGAACGAACGCCGGAGGATCCGAGTTCTCCTCGAAGGCGCTCCGCGGAACTGGAATAATCCGATCTGGACCGGTCGTTACCTTGGCTGACTCCATCCCTGTTGGATCCGTCAGATGAATGGGGTTATTTTTTACAAATCCGTAGAGGTTCGCTCCATCGGTGAGCCCCTTCGGATCGCACGCCG
Organism: uncultured Acidobacteriota bacterium; assembly: GCA_963838265.1. Taxonomy (GTDB): domain Bacteria; phylum Acidobacteriota; class Terriglobia; order Acidiferrales; family UBA7541; genus Acidiferrum. The sequence continues at coordinate 35,488 of CAWIQN010000004.1, read as the reverse complement.
TCCACCTCCCCAACCATGGCGCGTAATACCGCGCTCCGTGATAGTAGAATCCGGTTTCCTCATCCCGCTCCTTGCCGGTATAGCGGTAGCGTTTCAGGCTCACCTCAATGTTGCTCGATACAGTTTGAAATGACGTACCGCCGTGGGGAAAGTACTCTTCATAAGAAATGATTGCGGCACTGGCATCTAGTTCGAGCAATGCCGAACCGAGGTGGTTACCGAATTGAAACCGCAGCACCGGCGCGGCACCGCTGGTGGTATTCGTTTCGATCATGGCCACCCGGCGTTTGTCGTCCATCACATGCACGGTCTGCCGCTCCAGCGTGACGCTGGCGCCACCGCCTCCGTATTCCCGATAAACTTCGTATCCGCCTATATAGATGCGTTCCTTAGTCTTCGCCCCGCCGGCGGATTGCGTCACCTTGCGCACCCGTTGTCCCGTGGCGTCATACACGAAGTATGTCGTCTCCCCCGGCGCGTTGTTCATCACCTGCCGCTGCGTGCTTGCAAGCTGATCCTTGAAGTCCCAGGTCATCTGCGGCAGATGCGGCAACTGCGTCAAGTTTCCGTCCGCGTCGTAGCTGTACGCTTCCTTTAGTGCACTCACCGTCGTGCTCGTCAGTCGATTATTCGTGGGGCTGGCATTCGGCTCATCGTAAGCATATGCCCGCGTCCAATTCCCGTTCGCCGCCTGATGCGTCACCTGCAAAAAATTCCCCACCGCGTCGTAAGAATAATTCTCCACATAATTGCGCATCGCCTGCCCGTCCGTAGGCAAAGGCTGATTCGTGCGCGGCGCGTCATTCCAATTGGGCCAATCCGGCTGCGGCGCGGAGAGCTGCCCGATATGCTCCCGCCCAGCGGCGCTAATCAGTCGATAGAGCGCATCGTAGGTATAGTCCGCGTTTGCGGTAACCACCTGGTTGCTGAAATAGATTGTCGGCTGCGCGCCATCTTCGATCGCCGTGATATTCCCCATCGCGTCGTACGAATAATTCAAATCCTGCATGATCGCGTTGTCCGAACCCCGCGTGGTCTTCAGCTCGACCAAGCGAAATGTTTCGGGATCATAGTTATAAACCGTCTGCGCCCCGTTCCCGTACGCAATCAGCGTGCGCTGGCCCTTGGCGTCATAATCGATCCCGGTCACAAACGCAGTCGCCGTCGCGGCCCCATGAAGGTTCGCCGTAACTTGATCGAGCTTGCCAGCGTCATCATAAACCGGCCGGCCAATGCTCCCGTCTGGCGTGGTCAATGTCACCGCACGGTTCAGCGCATCAAAAGTGGACCCGCTGCTGAACGTCTCGCCCGTCAGCGCAGGCGCTGGAGACATCGACCAATCCACCGCACTTCGATAATCCACCAGCAACTGCCGCGAACTCGCCAGCAAATTGCCCTTAAAATCGAACGCCGCGTTCGTCACCACCCCCGCTGCATCAAATTGCTGCACCGCTTTGCCTCGCAAATTCAACCCCTGATCATTCGGCTGTCCTTCTCCATAAATAGTGCGTTCGGCAAGCACCGCATTCTGGCTCCCGGCGGCCACCCAAGTCTGCACCCATAACCCGACGGGCCGCCGCGCCGTGTCATATTGATTCTCCAGCCGATGATCACGACTATCCCACCCAAGAAATGCCTTGCCAGCCGCATCGTTCAGCATCCAACGCGTTCCGGCATCCACACTGATTTGCCGCAGACGCTTGCCCATCATGTCGTAGTCATAGGTCATGATCACGCGGCCAAGCGCGTCGATAATCTCGCGCTGATTCCCCAAAATATCAAATGCCACGAAGCTTCGATAATGACCCTCCACCACAGGCTCGGCATTCAATTGCGACCGGTTAAACGCCAACGTCAAAAATGGCCGCGCTAACGTATCGAAATGAACGGTTGTCGGAGTGTTCGGATGCACCGCCGCCTTTTGCGCGGCATCCTGCGCCTCCGCCCCTAAGCCGCCGCCATTCCGCTGCGCGTACCAAGTGGGCAGATAGTCGCCCTGCGGCAGCCGTTGAAAAAATGACCCAGCATCCGCGTCGCTTGAAGGGTCGGCGATCAGCACCGTGTCGTTCGCGTCCCACGTATCTTGTCGCCACGGATCGAACAGCACCTTCTCCCAGCTATGATCAGGGTGCAGCGTAGCGACGACCCTCCCCACCGGGTCATAAAACAACGTCGCGCTAACACCCACGGCCGTCCCAAAGCTAAAATCCGCGGTGTCGGCAAAAAAAGACTCATATTTCCGGACCGGCTTACCCTTGTTATTAAAAACCGTCCACCCGCTGCCAATCCACCGAGTCGTGACCACCGCTCCGCCCGGTGTTAGCGGCCCAGCATTGGATTGCACCTTCTGCTGGATCTCCCTTCCAAGTCCATCGGAATAACTCACGCTTACCTGCAGCCGTGACGATTGTCCGGCCGGAACGTTCTGCACATGCGTTTCGCGCGCGATCGTCGCGGCGCAAACAGGAGTCGGAGCCTGCGGCGTGCTCGGCAGCCTCGCAAATCGCCCGAAATCATAAACGATCCGCGACGTCGCGTTCCCCAGCAGCGCCGCCGTCGCAGTCCCGCGCGGCTCCGCAAAAAACACATCGATTTGTGCCTGCGTCAGATCCGCCACAAAGCCGCTGAGCGAATCCTGCGGCGTGCTTGCGGCCTTGTCCATCAGCGCCGTTCCAGCCACCAAGCCCAGCGCATCGAACGCCACCGCGGACGAGTTGCCATTCGGATCCGTCATCAGTGCCGGCTGCAAGACGCGATAATCGCTTTTCGCTGTGATCACATTTTGCACTGGGTCCATGATCTGCGTCGGCAAGAGATCGTAGCTATCGTAAGCAACTGTCGTGTTGTTGCCGAAAATATCTTGATATCGCCGGCCAAGAAAAAAGTGTGTCTGTGCCGTTGCCAGCTCCACGGCCGCAGTGTCGCTCGCCCCGGCGGAATAAAAAATCTGCTCGCTGGGAATCCACCACTGTCCATTCGGATCCGCTGACGGAAACAGTCCCAGCCCCTGCTGATCGTCGCTCAGTACATACCCGCCCTGGCCCTTCAGCACTCCCACAATATCAGGCAACAGGTTTTCCGTAACCTGTCCGGCATGCGGACGTTGATAAATCGTCGCCAGCAGTCCCGGCGTCAGCGCCAAGCTATACCCGGCGAAGGGCAGCGCCAGAGATTCCGCCGTGCCCAGCGGCAGCGCTCTTTGTAAATCGTCGCTGCGATAAAGCGTACGAACCTGCTTGATCAATCGCCGTTGCCGCCCGGCGCTGGCTGTCGCCTCGAAGGGAATTTCGCCATCGAACACTAGTTCGAGTCCGTCAGCCGCCGTTTGCACAAAGTCCGAAGTTTGAAAGCGGCCGGCGGTGCCCGACGCCGTATAGCCCGTCAATTCGTAGGTCCGCACGTCGGCCGGTAAGCGCGTTCGATAGGCATCGTCGGTTAAAACCGCGTTGGTGTAATCGCTCTCCGTGTACGTAACCAATACGGTGCTCTGCACCGCGCGGTCCGCCTCGGTCAGCAACGGATCCGGATCGTCATAGCGCCGCCCATAAGCAATCGTCGCCGATTTTTTTTCGTTTCCAAAGTCATCCACTTCCAGCACGAACGCGTGCATCGTGCGCGGATCTCCGCGCCGCGTTCCAGCAATGCTATAAAGCGTCCGCTCGTAATGCAGATCCAGCGATTCTCGCGCATGCGTCAGGAACACCGCGTGGCGGTTTCCACCGAAGGGTTGCAATCGGTCCAGCGTATAATTCCGCTCCGCCACGGCGTATGGCAAACCCGCGGCCGCCGTTCCGTCTAGCGCATAGATTTCCTGCCGTAGCATTACGCCCTTCAGCGAACGTAGCGCCTCGCGAATCTCGTCCCCGGTAAAGTCCGCGTCCAGCGGAGAATCCGGCAGTAGCGCTGCGGCAGCTTCCGCCGCCGAGAGGCCCGGCTCGCTCCAATACTCGGCATCGTAAATCCGCGTCACATAAGGCCCCATCGGATAAGCGCCGGTGTGAAACCAAGTCTTCGTAAGCGTCGGCGGAACATAAGACGCTGCATCGAGATTCGTTGCCTCCGGAAACGCCCCGCTCTGTGTCAGCACCCCCAATTCTTCCGTGTCGCGCTGCTCCACCATCCCGAATCCGCGAAACTCTCGCTCCGTCCCGTCATAGTAGCCGTGGTGATAGGCGTATCGCGTAACGAACCGGTTGCGGCTGATCCAGTCGTAAGTCTCCACGCGCTCCACGACGTGCACCGGGAAGGGAAGGCGCGTCGCCCACGGCGTGCCCGCTGCGCGATCTGACAGATAAAACGCCGTCGAAGGCGCATAGGAAACGCGCGTCTCGGCGCCCATATTGTTCCAGCTTCGCATCAGGAGATACGGTTTATCCCGGCCCATCAAGTTGACGTAGCGCATCGAGCGCCCAGCATCTGCCGGATCAGGCGAGCTCCATACCAGACACGACGTCCCGTTGCCCAACAGGTCCAATGCCTCGATCGATGCCAGACTGCTCACCGCCGGAAACTCCATCACCTGCGTCGCCTCGCTCCATGCATTCCCCGACTGATTGAAATAAAGTCGCACTTCATCCGCACCGAGGTAGATCACATCGCTCACGCCCGAACCATCGATATCCGCCAGCCGGATGCGGGCGGTCTCGAATCGGTCTGGCGCATCGAACCATGGCGCACGATCCATGCTGACCTTGGCTCCGAATTTTCCGTATCCCAGATTTGGCCAGTAGCAAACCTCTCCATTGCGAATCCGCACGATGTCCGAAAGCCCGTCACCTGACATGTCCGCCAGAAAAATCGCCCGCGTACTGTCAGCGAAGATAACCGCCGGCCCCACCTCCTCGTCCGTCGCTTTTTGCAACCAGATTGGTGCAGCAAAGCCGAATCGTCCGAGCGATGGGTAGTACGTTAGTGAATCCTGCACCGTAATCAGGATGTCACTGAAGCCGTCGCCGTCCACATCAATGAACCGAAGGTTCGGATCGTTCCAGTCCACGTTCGGCGCCGACTCCAGCGCTGTGAATGGCTCCCAACCTTCGGCGTCCGTCCGCTCATAAAAGCCCGCTCCTGGACGCTTCAGCACCGCGCAGTCCAGATGGCCGTCGCCCGAAAGCTTCATGAACTGATGGCGCGCCGCTCCTGCCTGCGCCAGCGCTGGCAACTCTGACACCTCGGTAAGCGCCTCGAAACGCGCCGTGGCCTCTGGCTGTCCGCTGTCCGTCATGAGCGAGAGCGGCGTCAGATTGCGCTTGTAGAACCACGCCCCACGTTCTTCCGCCAGGATGCATTGCAGCCCTTCGCCGTCCAGGTCCAGCCAGCGATAGCGCGATCCGTCCACGCTCGCGGGCAGGTTGGCCAGGCTCTCCGCATCCACTTCGCGCACGTCGGTCTGCACCTGCGCCTGGCTGTACGCAAATTCCAGCGGTGGCAGCGACGCTTGCAAATAGTTGCCGCCTTGCCGCGCATAGCCGGACTGCGTCACGCTGCTCAGCACCGTTGCGATCCCATTCTGCTGGTAGGAAAATTCCATCGAACGCACCAAGCAGTCCGCCACACCCAGCTCATCGGCAAAGTGATGAAACATCAGCACCCGCTGGCACAGGCGGTAGGTGCGTACCTCGAAACACGAACGGTAATGCGAAAATGCGTCTTGTCGCGCCGGCCAGCTACCCGCTGGCGCCAGCGTCGCCGAAACAAAAACGCGTCCGTCGCTATCTGGTACCGTGGCCCGAAAATATCCCTCGTCGTAATCGAACACCGTCTCGAACAGCCACGAAAGCTTCGTCACGTCCGGCTGCACCAGCAGTGATTGTGTATTGCCGTACTGCACTCGCTTCAGGTAGCGATTGGCCGAGCGGCTTTTCTCTGTCCGGTTGCGTTCGTTGACCTGCGAAAGATTGATGTTCGCCGAATTTTCCGCAGCGTAGGAGTAAACAATGACGTCGCCCTTGTCGTCTTGGCTTTGGCAGCTCAGCCAGGAAAAAATCTTTGTTGCGTCAGCGGGATCGGCAATGCGGCTCTCGCTCGTCTTGCCATAAAATGTTGTGACGTTATCCTTCGTTATGGAGCGCCAGTAGGTGTCTCCGTCACTCGCGCGTGTCCAGCGCTCAATTCTGGCGAACAACCCCTCAACCCGCGGCCGATACCGTGTGATTGAATAGCCGTCCTGCGGCGTGGTCGCCTCGCGATTCCAATTCCCCTGCGCGTTCTCCACCAGCACGGGAACCAGATCCTCGGCGCCCGACAATATAAAAATGTCCGATTCGTCCCCGTCCTGATAGCGTGGCAAACCCTTATCCGTTCGTCGCGTGATCGACGGCAGTGTCAGGCTCCAGCCCAAACCAAAGGGTCCGTTTCCGGAACCTGAATTGTAAGCAAGCGAAAGTTGTGGACCGAACCCAGAACGCCCCGGACTGGTGGCGATTGGCACCGTCAGCGTTCCCGTTCCGGTCGCGGGATTGGCGGCGAACTTCTCTCCGATTCCGCGAATCGCGCCTCCGCCCTTCGGCAGCGAAACTTGTGGAGGGGCAGGTCCCGCCGCTGGCGCGGGCGTGGCGCCTTCCGAACCAGATCCTTGCGGAGCTACGCCGCGCGACGTACCAGCCATTCCGCGCTCCTTCTCGGCTGGGATTCTTGGCTGGACGGCGGATTCGCAACACGAACCCTCGGAATGCGAGGTCCGGCGCCAACCGGAATTCCGGTGAGATAGTAGTCCTAAAGGAGTCAGCCGCGAAAGTGGCACTTCTCTGCGTAATTCAGACGGGGAGAGCGTCGCCTCGAATGATGAAGCGTGAAGACCATGCACTCGTGCCGCTCAGAGGCCAGTCATCTTCTCGATGTGTTCTGGATACCGTTCGCCTTGCACCGCGAACCGCTTCCGTCATTCCGGCATTAGGATCAATGGGTTTTATCAGACCCAAGCCGGTGACTTTAAATACAAAAAGCCCCGAAGAGCTTTGCGGACTTCGCATCGTTTCAGGATTGCCTGCGATGAAGCTAGTCGGACCGCTTGTTGCGCGCTCGCTGGGGCTTCGGCTTGCTCTTGCCTTTGAGATGGAGATTGAGCGCCACCGCAGCGCGGATGAGCTCCTTCAAGGCCGCCTCATCGATCTTGTCGCCTTCATGGATGTCGATAGCCCGCCGCACATTTCCGTCGAGGCTGGAGTTGAATAGACCTGCAGGGTCCTTCAACGCAGCGCCCTTGGCAAATGTCATTTTGACGACCTTCTTATACGTCTCTCCCGTGCAGACGATGCCGCCATGCGAGAAGACGGGCGTCCCCATAAACTTCCACTCTTCGACGATCTCAGGGTCTGCCTCGTGTATGATTCCGCGCACTCTAGCCAGCATCTTCCCGCGCCAGTCCCCAAGTTGCTTAATCCTGTCGTCGATTAGAGCGGAAGCAGATTCCGCCACAATGGGGCTTTTCATAAATAGCTCCAACTCTCGCACCTAATTTAGCGTGCGTGGCAGAACCCGCAACCTCCGCCGGCGCCGGCATAACGGTTCAGCCGTTCTTCGGCTGGGTCATGCTGAACCAATTCCCGAAGGGGTCTTTGATGACCGCCAATACTCCGAAGAACTCATCTTTGGGTTCGGACACAAACTCCACCCCTTTGGCCTTCAGCTCTTCGAAGGTCTTGCGGCAATCCGCGGTCTGGAAGGCGCCTGGGCTCAACCACCCTTTCTTCAACAGGACGGCCATCACCTCAATGTCTTTCTTGGCAGCTTCCGAGGAGTTTCCGCCCTTCATGTCGGGGGGTGCCGCGCTGCCGATCTTCATCAGGGCAATCTCCACCTCAGACTGTCCCTTGGGGGCGACCGTCAGCCACCGGAAGCCGTTGGGTGCCGTGTAGTCAGCCTTCAGTGCAAAACCCAACTTATCCACGTAGAACTCCTTGGCCTGGTCCTGATCGGTGACAAAAATTGTTGCATGAGACATTTTCTGGATCATGGCTGTGTTCCTCCACTAAAAAAGCTAGCAGACTCGCAGCAGGTGGCGCTTCTCGATTCTTGCTATTCGATGCCAGCCGTCCGTCTATCCAGTGCCCCACCCATGCAGATAACATCCCGGTATCATCAGCACTCGCCATGGCGCGCTGTAGCCAAAGATGCGCCGGACCTCGCGCTGAAATTCCACGGGACTGCGGCCGAACTGAGCACGGAATTTACTGGAGAACGATCCCAAACTTCCATAACCAATTCCGAAGCATACTTCTGTGACGGTGCGCTCAGAAGCGAGCATCTGCTTAGCGCGGTCCATGCGCAGGCGAGTAAGAAAATCATGCGGAGTCTCGCCGAAAGCAGCGCGGAACAACCGATGGAAATGAAATTCGGAAAGACACGCTTCGCGCGCTGCCTGCTCCAGCAGAATGCGGGATTGGTACCCGGTAGCGAGCAGGTCGCGTCCACGGCAGAGCCGGCGAAAAGTGTCGTCGTGGAGCAGCTGTAGCACGTCGAAAATGATACTACTCTCCAGCCCGCGCGCCCAAGCGACCGCGAATCTGCGCGCGCCCGTTTCGCCTAGCTGCTCAGGCCTCGCCCGGGAAACTCATTCCGGGAAAAAATAGCTTGCACAACATTACACCATATGGTGTAATGTTCCCATGGATCAACTGACCGACGTCCTGACCGCCCTTTGTCATCCTACTCGCCGCGCCATTATTGCGCAGCTCGCAAACGGTCCTGCGCGATTCCTGGATGTCGCAGAACCCTTCGACACTGCTTTAAACGCGGTGACGAAGCACCTCAAGCTGCTCGAGAGAGCTGGCCTGATCGAGCGCCGGAAACAGGGCCGCGAAGTCTTCATCTCGTTTCGCGGCGAACCTCTTCGCGAGGTTGCGAGTTGGATGCATGAGTACGAGCGCTTCTGGAACGAACATCTCGATCAATTTCAGCAGTATTTCAAGAACAAAAAAAAGGAGAAGAAGCGATGAAGAGCTCGAAAAAGACCCTTGAATTCAAGTTTGAGCGTACCATCCCAGCGCCCCTAGATGACGTCTACGATGCGTGGCTAAATCCCAAGATCCCCGGCAACCCGTGGAATATAGCTGACAAGCTGCTCTTAGATCCGAAAGTAGACGGGTTCTTTTACTGGAACTTCAAAGGCACTCCCCATTACGGACGATTTACGGATATCGAGCGACCCGCCCGGCTGCAGCATACCTGGGTGTCACCAAGCACTCTAGGTGAGGAGTCGACAGTCACTCTGACTTTTAAGAAACTGGGAGAAGACACGCTCATGACCCTCGTGCATTCTGACCTTCCCGATACTGACGGCGGAAGAGGGCACGAGAAAGGGTGGAACTACTTCTTAGATATTTTCTCCGAGCAATCTGCCGATGCCTTACGCACGAGAAAGTAAATGCGAAATTGATTTGGCCGGCCGCTGCCGCGCTCCAGCGGGGCAGCGGCCGGCGCACACCAGTGGACCAAGACTCGCGGGGCGCTTCGCGGGCAGAACGTTCGCCCGCTACCGCGTTTACACCCTGAGCGAGCCTCGGAAGCCCCGCGCGGCGTAGTAGGATTCCGCGCCGTTGTGATAGAGAAAAACGGTGTTGAAGCGGCGATCACAAAAGAGCGCGCCGCCGAGTTTTCGGATCGCCGCAGGAGTTTTCACCCAGCTCGAGGTTTTCGAATCGAACTCGCCCAGCTTCTGCAACTCGCGATATTGCTCTTCGGTTAAAATCTCAATGCCCATGGTCGCGGCCATATCCACCGCGTTGCCTCTGGGCTTATTTTCTTTCCTGGACTCCAGCGCTTCCCGGTCATAGCAAAGACTTCTGCGGCCTTTGGGACTTTCTTCGGCACAATCATAAAAAAGGTATTCGCCCGTTTTTTGCTCCTGGCCGGCCACGTCAGGTTCGCCCCCCGTTTTTTCCATCTCGTGGAGGGACCACAGTTTTTCAGGATGAGCTTCCAGCCTGGCCTCCACTTTGTTCCAGGAAAGCCCGCGATGGAGGTCCATATGTTTCTCAAAGCGGACCTGCAACGCGCGGAGTATTTCCTCAGTTTGTTTTGTGGAAAGCGTTCCGTCCGCCATACTAGAGCAGCGCTTTGATCGCAGCCTGAATGCCCGCGGAATCCAGGCCCTGATGGCCCATTTGTTGCCACAAGCCACCGCACCCTTCTTGATGGGTGCCAATGTGATTGTATTTTCCTTTGAAGCCGGCCTGCAGCAGGTAACTGCCGAAGCGGCTGCCCAGGCCGGTCTTCACGTTGAATGCCTCCACCACCAACACAAATGGCGCGGCCGCTAGAGTCTTCATCATCGCCGGATCGACCACGTTCAATGTCGGCTTGTTAATCAGACCGACTTGGGTGCCATTTTCCTGCAACGTAATTACGGCATCCAGCGCGCGATATACGGACTCTCCGAACGCTACGACGTAGCCGCCTCCCGCCTTCGCCTCCCGCACCACATAATCCTTGCCGGGCTCGAAAGGCGCGCTCTGATAGAGTGGCTTGCCGCTGCCATCGAGAATATCCGGTACTGGAGCGCGCGTTGTAAAAACGAATCGCAGACCTGGGTCGGCATAGATGCGCTTGATGCACGCGGCGAATTGATGCTGATCCACCGGGAAGTACAACCGCGTCGTGTCTTGGCCATGGCCAGGCTTTACTCCGCCGTCGGCAAACATGCTGTTGATCCCAAAGTGACAGGTGTTGTCGCCCATATCATCGACGCCGCTATGGCTGAAGTGCGCCATCACATTGGAAAAATTTAGCCGCGCCATCGTAATTTCGCTGATGCACATCTCCAGGAACGCGCTGAACGTCGCGTAAATGCCTTGCTTACCGGCGCTGGACCCAAAGCCCGCCGCGGCAGAAAAATTGCCGCGTTCCATGATGCCGCCGCGCACAAAGATCTCCGGATGCGCTTTGCGGATGTGGTGCAGACCGCACGAGCCCTCCAGGTCGTTGTCGAAAACGCGCACACTCTCCAGCCGTTGCGCCTCGGTCATACCGTCGAGTATTCCGTTGATGATCTTGCCGAAGTCATCGCGATTCTTGCCGACCCCAGACGAACCCTTGAACGTCAGCGGGCTCTTATCCGGCTTCGCCGCCTTCAACATTTCAATCGCTCGCTCGTAGCCACCGCGGCTCTCGAGATATTCAATCGCTGTCGACGTCTTCAGCACCTCATGGGCGCTTGGGCTGCCCTCGGCACCTTTGATTCCCGGCGCCATCCGCCTCTTGATGATCAGTGCATGCGGCCCAGAATTTGTGAACGCCCGGCACAAATCGATGTACAAAGCGTCGAGATCTTCACCCATGGTCGTCTCAGTGGTGAGGCCGTATCCGACCAATGTCCGAGTGAGGTCATATCCGGCCAGGTACTCTTGCGGATGACCGGCAATCGTCACATTGTTGTCGTCGATCAAAATCTTGACATTCAGTTGCTTGGCTACGCAGAGGCGCGCCGCTTCGGCGTCGTCGCCTTCCATCTGACTGCCATCGGAACCCAGCATCACCACTGCTTTTCCGGGATTCGCCAATGCCACGCCATTCACGAAAGCCCACATATGACCGAGACGACCCGAGCTGAATTCAACTCCGGGCGTCAGTTCCTTCTCGGGATGCCCGGGAAGTCCACTGTTGTATTCGCGGTAGTGCAGCAGCTTCTCCGCCGGCATCGCGCCGTGGAGGACGCTCAACAAATATTGCGTCGCGACTCGATGCCCAGCCTCGTCGAAAAAAATCGGCACGATGGGAGCGCCGTTCGCGATGAACGCACGGATGATCGTGAGCTCCGGCACCGTGTCGTACGCGCCGCCGGTATGACCGGACAACCCGCGCGCGCCCGCCAATGCCGTGAAAAAAACGATGGTATCGCGGCACAACTGGATGTTGTCCCGGAGGTCGGATTTCTGCGCGTCAGTGAGCGCGTTTATCGCAGGGTCAAGCTTCAGCGGCTTGAGTTTGCTCAGATCGATCGGAAAGGTTTCAGTGCTCATGGGCCGCATTATAGTCCCGTACCTCACCGATGAAAACTCTTGTTTAATTGAAGACCAATGATTGCGTTTTGTGTCGGGAGCGGATTCTAGAAGAAGACAAGCTCTTTCATGGGATAGTGCCGACGATTTCGCGTCCAAAGTTGTAGGTCGTGGAGACAAGCGGTCGCAGCGATTAAGGCGTCCCCCAGCTCGACCCCATGGCTCTTAGCGTACTGTCTCAAGAACACTCCGGCTCGCTGGCCGATCTCGGCATCGATTGGGATCAATTGAACTGCAGCAAAGAGTGCCTGAAGAATTCCGTCCTCTTGCTGGCGAGCCCCATGCCAAAGTTCTGCAACGGTCACGGGCGAGCAGAAAAGCGCTGTAGATGTCCGACTCAGGGCGTCCCACTTCGTGAGAACGCCGGAGTCACGAGCGCGCGAGACCTCGATCAAAATGTCTGAGTCAATCAAAACGGATTTCAAGTTGCGATTCTCTTGAGGCGTTTTCCTTTGCGGAGTCGACGGATGTAGGTCGTTGCATCGGGCAGATCATCGCGGTCTTTCCACATGCCCACCAATGCCGTCATCGCTTGCCTTCGATTGGCGGGCGAGCTTCCGTATCGCTCGCGCACGGCCTGACGCACTAGTTCGGAAATGGAGGTACGGCGCTGGCGCGATCGGACGTGCAACGCCTTCCAGATGTCGTCGTCTAGATAAAGCTGCGTCCGCCTCATGATGTATAGTGTACATCACTCCGCCAGCGAGATTGAAGCAGGGAATCCACAAGCGAATGCTCCACCCCGCGCGCTCAAAACCGAACAACTTGACGGATTGATGATTGAAAATAAATGGCGAGGACGACGACTTGCCTTGAGGCACGAGGGGTACTCGAACCCGCGACCTCTTGCCGTGACCTGTCTCGGCATACACGTATTATCTGCGACCTACGTTCTCAATGGGGGCTGCCCGTCGCTGAAAAGGACTGCAGGAACTATTCTCTGTGGGTAAATTTGTGGGTAAGCATTCTCGCGATGCATCGACGTCGGGGACGACCTGTTCCAGTTGGATGCACCGAATTTTTATGTCGCAATGACGCGCGGTTCAAAGTTATTAGTTTTATGTTCGAAGACCATTATGCTGAATCCGAGGCGAAAATGAGAAATGTAATCTTCGCAATCAACATTACCCTGGATGGCTGCTGCGACCACACCAAAATGAGTCCCGATGAAGAACTGCTCGAATATTCTACGCACCTCATCCGAGATGCTGACCTGCTCGTCTTTGGGCGTAAAACCTATCAATTGATGGTTCCTTATTGGCCGGATGTCGCAAAAAATCCTTCTGAGACAAAAGCAGATATCGAATTTGCTCGAACATTTGTCTCCAAGAACAAAATTGTTTTTTCACGATCGTTAGAGAGCGCTGAAGATAAAAAGACGAAAATTGTTCGTACCAACCTGCAAGACGAAATAGTTAGACTGAAACACGAGCAAGGCAAAAATATTTTAGTCGGCGGCGTGAGCATTCCGTCACAACTGATAGAGCTTGGCCTGGTTGATGAATTTCGTTTTGTCGTTCATCCGATAGTTGCAGGGGAAGGGAGGCGGCTGCTGGAAGGCATTAGCCTGCCGGAAAAATTACAATTAAAACTTGTTGGGTCCAAGATTTCTAAATCAGGATGTGTTGGGCTTCGTTACTTGAAACAGTGACAGTCTTGTAAAAAGGATGGCTGAACACGAGGCCCAAATGAGAAATCTCAAAATCATGGAACACATCTCGATGGACGGCGTGCTCCAGACTTCCGGCGATGACGGCGATTCTCCCTACGGTGACTGGACCACACCCGATCGTACCCGCTGGCAAGTACGCACTCCTCTCCGCGCATGGCGAGAAATTCGATCTGCTGCTTGGCCGGCGCACCTACGATATGTGGTCGGCTTCTGGCCAAAGGCGTCGAGCAGTCCGATGGCGGACGCCCTCAATGCGGCAAGAAAATATGTCGCTACGCACCGTGCGGAAAGTCTTGCATGGGGCCCGTTCGAGGGTCTTGGCCCGGACCTCGTCGAGGGCGTTCGCCGCACCAAGTCGCAGGACGGCCCGGACCCTATCAGCTCTACGCTGACATCCACGCTGCTCGAACATGGGCTTGCCGATGAAGTCCTGCTGGTCGTCTATCCGGTCCTGTTGGGCACGGGGAAGCGCTTCTTTGCGGAGCGAACCTCGTCACGCTCCTTCGAACTCGTCAACACGCGAACAACGCCAACCGGCATCGGGGCAATCGGGATTCCCACACCACACACGGATTCCTACGGAACCAACCGGCTACTAAATCAGAGGGCCGAGCGGGCTGTAGGTCGATATGCCAAGCCCTTTTCATGAAGGAGAATCCGTGACACTCAGCGGCGCACCTTCGCCGCGTTGACCCGTCTAGTCCCGTTCAATCTGTTTGTACAGTTTGATTCCTTCTGCAACTTTTTTCGCCTCAACCATTTAGCTGTTAGCGAGCAATTAGCGTTCAGTTGGTTTGACGTTTGAGCGCGCCTCCCTCACTTTGTGGCCAGTCGCAGACGGTCGCGCGATGTTCCCAGCCGACCGGAGCTTCATACGGCGATTATTTCCTGGAGGATACATGACAACCGCTGCCCGCCACATCTCCCTCAGCCTGCTCCTGCTTCTCTTCGCCGTTACCCCGACCCGGGCCGACACAACTACCTCGTATACCGGGTCTCTCGCCAGTTCCTCAGACGTCTTCTCTTTGGTCTTCGACATCACCGGCACGGCTGACGAGACCGTCACAGTTCAAACCTGGAGCTTCGGCGGCGGCACCAACGCCGCTGGCCAATCCATCGCTGCCGGCGGTTTTGATCCCTTCCTTGCCATCTTCAACGGTACCGGTGCCTCCGCCTCCATCGCCACCGATGGCATGGGAAATCCCTTTGGCACTTCGGACGCGCTCTCCAACTATTCAAGCTTCATGGGCTGCCCGCCCGCTGCCACCGTTAACCTCGGGGGAGCACTCTGCGGCGATATCACCATGAGCCTCTTGCTCGCGCCCGGCGACTACACCCTCGTCTTGTCCGACGCCCTCAACGCCGCCAATGCCGTCTATGACAACGGCACCCTTGGCGAAGGCTTCACCGACTTTACCGGGGGCGTGTTCCAGACTTGCAACACGAACGACTCCGGCGACACCACCTGCGCCACCGACACCGCCAACTACGCCTTTGACCTCACCACCAGCAGTGGCGGCGTCACCACAACTCCTGAGCCGTCCGCCGGTGCGCTGCTCACGCTCGGGCTACTCGCCGCCGTTTTGTTCTGTCGCACGAAATAATCGAAAGCAAAAGAATAAGTTTCAGAAATTGTGGAATCGAAAATTCCGAAATCGATCGAAGGAGGAACAAAAATGAAAGTTCTACAACGCTTCTCGATGGGATTCGGCAGCCTGGTATTGCTCGCGGTATCGCTGCAACTCTTCGCCCCCAAAGCCGTCCACGCCATCGTAAGCACCCTGGTCACCGTTGCCAATACCACCACGAATCCCGTTCCCATCGATGCGGACGCCGACACTCGCAATACCGTCGTCCTTTCCGCCACACTGTTCAGCGGATTCAGCGCTAACGACCAGCTGGCAACCCAATTCTCAGACGTCACAAATAACGTAACGCCCTACGTGGTCCCGACCGGCCAGCGTCTGGTGATAGACGACGTAAGTGCAGACGTTCAAACGACGGATGGCGCACCCCTGCTCAGCTTGAGCCCCCAGCTCACCCCCACTGGCGGTGCGGCTGAGTTCTTCGCACCTGGAGTCTCGTATATTGTGTACATCCCGCTAACGCAAAATCTTCAATTTACAAATATCACTCACTATATTGCGCACGAGAAGACTCGCTTGGTCGTCGGCCCAGGTGCAATCCTTCAGAGTAGCGAAATAGGCCAGGTCGCCGGCGCCCATGTCACCGTTATCGGCCATCTGGTGGACTGCTATTCGGGCTGCAACAACTTCTGATCTGAAGATCACCTCGGTGCTGGACTCGGAAAAACTACGCAAAGGCGGAAAACACGAAATGAAAGTTCTACAACGCTTCTTGATGGGATTCGGTAGCTTGCTAGTGCTCGCGGCATCGCTGCAACTCTTCGCCCCCAAAGCCGTTCACGCCATCGTAAGCACCCTGGTCACAGTTGCGAACACCGCCGGCAACCCGGTTCCATCGCAGCAGGTCATTCCTACCCAGCCGTTCTTTGCCCGCCTGTCGCTGTCTGGCGGTCCCACACAAGCCGCTGGACCGGGCTCCTCCGGAAGATTGGCGGTAACCAGCATCACGATCTCGAACCTTTCTACGACGAGTCCCACGCAGGAAGTTTACATTCTCGCCCCCATCGTCTCGGGGGGCTCCTGCGGTGACGCGGTCATAGGCGGCGGAGATCCCACCCTGAGGCTGCTCGTGCCGCAGGCTCAGACGCTAACCGTAACTTTCCCTACGCCGCTGGTTTTCTCGCCCATCGATGGATTGTCTTGCATCGCCGCGGAAAATTTTGCCAATTCCCTTGTCGAGGTCTACGTCAACGGCTTCGTGCAATAGCTCGCGAACCGAGGCTAACGCTCAAAATCTGAAGCAGGGATGAGGACAATAAATGAAAATTCTGCAACGCTTTTTGATGGGATTTGGAACCGTTCTACTGCTCGCCCTATCGCTACAACTCGTGGCGCCCAAAGCCGTCCACGCCGTGGTCAGCACACTGGTCACGGTGGCCAACACCGCGGCCAACCCCGTCGTCAGCCGTAACGTCGACAACCCGGCCACCTACCCCTTCTCCGCCAACCTGTGCATCAACGTCAACAGCTTCTGCGATCCGAGCCTGTCGCAAGTTTTTGTGGTGCCCGCAACCACCTCAACGGGAGTTCCTGTCAAGCGCTTGGTTTTGCAAGGCGCTTCCGGCGATTGCCAAGGCGATCCCGCAACCATTGCATTACTGGACGGCATACAAATTTCTTCCTTCGCTCCGGAGGACACCATCAATCCTCCCTCGGGCCCTTATCGCTTTTATCAGATCGCGTCGATTATTGGCACGTCCCCTCGCACCGGTGATTTCCCGTTCTCCGGGCAGATATTCATCTACGCGGCCCCCGGAGACACCGTGCATTCCGACGCATGGTTTGGTTCTACAACCCCGTTTCGGCCGGGCGCCATGACCTGTTCGGTGTTCCTGACTGGCTACCTGGTCACGCAATAGCTGCAACCGGTGCTCGAACTCATCGGCAACATGGATGCCGAGAACGAGCCCACGATGATGGTGACCGGCTACCTTGAGAACTGCGCGGTAACCGGTTGTCCGCCAGTCCAACACTAGCCCGCCTGCCACCCTAGCCCTTTGCTGGCGGCGCTTGGGCCAGAATCTTCTGATCTCAACACTGGAGAAACAACATGACGAACATCCTCAAAAAAATCACCATGGGTCTCGGCGGCGTCTTCCTCGCGGCGCTGCTCCTTGCGGCCGCCGCGCCAAAGACCGTTCGCGCTGTCGTCAGCACGCTGGTGACGGTGGCAAACACTGCGGCCAATCCCGTCCCCGTGGACACGACAGGGGATGGAAGAGCCAGCATCGCGCTGGTCAGCGGCCAACAATTGAACGCCCCCTCGACGTCTGGGCTACAGGTATTTGTGAACGTCAACGACCTCAGCACGTTTATCGTGCCCGCAGGCAAACGATTCATGATCGAACAGGTCTCTGCTCAGGTGCAAAGCGAACCGGGTGGTCAGCCCCTCCTCATCATGGAGCTGAATCAGGGCAGTGGGCATCCCTACCTGATCTCCATACCGCTCACCTTGGTGCCAGTGGCCACGACGGATAGCGTGTTGAACTTGAATGCCTATGCGGCCATGGAAAAAGTGACTTTGTTTGTGGATCCCGGCGGGCCATTTCAGGTTTATTTTCAATCGCAAACGCCGAACTCCGTGGCGAACGCCAGTGTCTATGTGGTCGGCCACCTGATCGATTGCGGAAGCGGCTGCGCGGGGCAGTAGTTCGATTTTCAGATCGCGAATTGGGTGAAACACTGTGATGCAGCAGCAAAGGAGCGATAAAATGAAAATTCTACAACGCTTGTTGATGGGTTTGGGAGGTGTTGTACTTCTCGCCGTGTCGCTTCAAATGGTCGCACCCAGAACCGTGCACGCCGTCGTTAGTACCCTCGTCACCGTAGCCAATACCCCGTCCAATCCCGTCTACACCGCCGACGCCATAAACTCCGAAAACCTTCTCCAGGTCACCTGCAACCTACCGGACACCAGCTATGATGGCCTGAGCGTTTCCAACAAAACCTGCTACACCGTTCCCGCGGGACAACGCGCCTTGATCGAGCACGTCGACGGTATTTGCAGCATTCCCACCGGCAGCGCCATCAACAACGTCTCGCTGTATGTAGACTCCCAAACTCAGCACCAACTTCCCGTAAACCTTGAGAGCGGAAATTCGTCCCTAAATTTCTACACCTTCAGCGTCCCTGCCCATTACTACTCGGGCGTCAACGCTACATTCATGAGCTATGCCGTACCGTCGTCGGCGGGAGCGGCCGCGAATTGCTCCGTCAACGTCTCCGGCCGCCTGATGCCCGCAAACTAATGGCAACTTAGTTTTACCGGCCATAGGAGCAACGCACGCTAAACAGGAAAAAGGAGAGCAATAAGATGAATCTTCTGCAACGCGTCTTGATGGGATTTGGAACTGTTCTACTGCTCGCGGTATCGCTACAACTCTTCGCTCCCAGAGCCGTCCACGCCCTGGTCAGCACCCTCGTCACGGTGGCCAACACGAACGCCAACCCTGTTCCGGTACACTCTGTGGACGCGGCAACGCCCTTGCAGCCTTTTCAGGCGTCGGGCAGCTGCTTTTCTGAGGGAGGCCCTTGCAGCGCTTCGCAGTTTATCTCCGTCCCGGCAGGCCTTACCGCAGTTGCACAGGATGTGTCCGGCGACTGCCTACTCACCAGTTTCGGATCTACTCCTCCTCCGCCTCCCAAAGGATTGGTACTCACTTCCTCCAGCGGTACTGGCAGCCTGGGCAATGGCACCGTGGAACTAGCCCCCGTATTTGAAAGCGCCTCTACCGTCAACGGAACTTTCACCTCTTCGAGTGCCATCTACACCTTCGGTCGCGCCGCTATTCTCTACGCCGCCAGCACCCCTGCCGGTCAAGGTTCTTTCAGCTTTTCCGTCATCCCGGGTAGCTTGGGAGCGTCTTGCTCGGTGAATATCTCCGGTTACTTCGTAACAACGCCCACAACTTCAAGCGCTGACTGATGCTCCGTCGGATCTCGCGCACTAGGAAAGGAAAAAACAGGAAAGCCCATGAAGAATCTACTCAAGACCGTTGTCATGACCATTCTCGGCGCCACGCTTGTCGCGGTACTGTTGGCCTTCACCGCGCCAAAAGCTGTCCAAGCCGTAGTAAGCACCCTCGTCACCGTCGCGAACACTTCCGCCGATCCTGTGCCCGTCGATACCACGGCCGACGCCCGCGCCAGCATCGTGTTAATAGGCAGTCAGCAAATCAATCCCCCAAACTCCGAAGGCTCTCAACCGTTTCTCAACCTCAATGATCTGACTACCTTCGCGGTTCCTGTCGGCAAGCGCTTCGTTATCGACCAATCACCGCGAGCGCCTTTACTGACGCCTCCGCCCAGCCCACCATCGCTCTGGAATTGAATCAGGGCAACAACCATCCCTACTTCGCGTGGATTCCTTTGACTACAGTCCCCACCTCTTCACCTAATTTTCAGGATTCCTATTCCGCCATGCAAAACGTAAAATTCTTTGTCGATCCTGGCGGAACATTTCAAGCCTATTTCGGTCAACGCATTACGGCTGCCCCAGGTGTCGCCAACGTTTTCGTCGTCGGCCACCTGATCGATTGTGGCGTAGGCTGCGCCGGCCAGTAGAACCTCTCCAATCAGCAATTCCCATGCCCGCAAATGCCGTGCCATCAATAGCTTCCGTATCTCCCAGCCGTGTCCGCGAGAAATTCACTTATCCTTCGCGTAGCAATCCTCTCCAACTCCTCCGGCCTGCACCATCGACGCGTGCTACACTCTCCCACCAATCCAAGGTATCCCCCATGTCGGCAGACATACCGGCTCAGCCCAAACCCGCCTGCGCTATTTCCTATCGCTTCGGTCTGTTCGAGGTGAACACAGCCAGTGGGAACCTCCTCCGCCAAGGCCGCGTGGTCAAGCTTCAAGATCAGCCCTTCCAGTGTCTGCTCGCCCTCCTCGAACGCAATGGCGAAGTTGTTTCCCGCGAGGAACTTTGCCACCGCCTCTGGCCGAACGACATTTTCGTCGATTTTGACAAGAGCTTGGGCGTAGCGGTCACCAAGCTGCGCGGCGCCCTCGAAGACGACGCGGAGCATCCCACGTTTATCGAAACCGTCCCGCGCAAGGGCTATCGCTTCGTTCCTCCGGTCGAGCGCGTTCTCCACCAGCCACCGGTCGCTGTCGCCCCGTCTCCACCGTCAAGTACGCCTCAGTCCCTGCCGCCTGTACCCGCCACCCACAGCGCCTCTCGTATCCATATTAAACAGGCGTTATTAATTTTTGCCGCCGCGATTTTGTTGGTTGGAGCATTTGTTTACCGTTCGCTCCGTAGTCAATCCGCATCCACTGCCGAGGCCAGAAGTTCGCCCAGCGCCCCGCAGATACGAAGATCTGTAGCCGTTCTCGGGTTTCGCAATCTGCCCGGGCGCAAGGATGATGATTGGTTGTCGCAAGCTTTTTCAGAAATGGTCAGCACGGAATTGGCAGCAGGAGGAGGGCTGCGCGTCGTATCCGACGAGGACGTCGCACGTGCCAAACGCGAATTTCCGATTGGTAATGGGGATACGCTAGCGAAATCCACGTTGGAACAATTGCGAAAAAATCCGGGTGCGGATGTCGTCGTGGTTGGATCGTACACCACCATGTTGGCTAAAACGGGGGATCGCATCCGCCTGGATATTCGCCTCCAGGATACAACCAGCGGAGAAACCATCGCGGAAGAGGCATTTACGGGGAGCAAAGACGACCTCTTTGAATTGGCCGCTCGAGCGGGATCACACGTTCGACAAAACCTTGGTATGGGAACGCTTTCGGCAGACACCGCCACTGTTCTGCAGGCTTCGCTCCCTGCCAATCAGAGCGCAATTCGTTACTACTCCGAAGGCAAAGCGCGGCTTTGGGATTTTGATTTTATAGGTGCACGGGACCTGCTTCTGAAAGCAGTCGCTGCGGACCCCAGCTATCCTCTCGCCCATTCCGCCCTCTCGGATGCGTGGGCGTATTTGGGATACGGATCGAAAGCTACGGCCGAGGCCAAGCGGGCGCTGGACCTCTCCAGGAACTTGCCACAGAGCGAAAAACTCCTGATCGCTGGATCTTACTGGGAGTTGTCGAGCGACTTGCCGAGGGCCGTGGAGGTCTATCATTCGCTTTTCCAATTGCACCCGGACAACCTCGAGTACGGATTGGATTTGGCCCGCGTGCAGTACCAGGTGAGACCCGAGGATGCGTTGGCCACTTTGAAGATTCTCCGTCAGCTCCCACCTCCAACGGGAGACGATCCGCGTATCGATCTGCTGGAGGCGTCCGCGCAGGTTACGCAAAACATCGTTGCCGCGCAAACTGCCGCGAAACGGGCGCTGGCAAAAGGCACTGCTCTCGGTTCTCCTTTTATCGTTGCTCGCGCTTACGGAATCCTCTGTCAGCAGGGCGTCGGCCTCGGTGTTTCTACCGAAGAGAACATCAACGACTGCCAAAAAGCCAAGGAAAGCTTTGCCTCGGAGGGCGACCGGTATAATCAAGCGAGAACGCTAAATGACATGGCTGCCTTCTATTACCAGCTTGGCGATCTTCACAAGGCAGAATTCATGTGGCGCGAAGCGGCGAAAGAGTTTCGCCAAAACGGACAAGCGGAGGGCCTCGCCGCTACATCGAATAACATAGGAGCCGCTTTCCTTCAGGAAGGTCGCCTCCCTGAAGCCAAGAAAATGTTCGAAGAGTCCATTCCAAGCTATCAGGCCGCGGAAGACAAGAGCGGTTTGGCGCTGGTGCTCAACGACCTGGGTGATCTATCGAGGCTGCAAGGAAATCTGGACCAAGCCGAAGCCACCTATCAGCAGGCCAAGGCAATTGCGAACGCGGTTGGCGACAAGAGCGCTCTTGCCTACGTGGACTCCGGACTCGGCGATCTGCGCAGTGAACGCGGCGACTTTGCCGGTGCCAGGAATTCTTATGAGGAGTCTCTGGCTCTAAGAGCTCAGACGGGCGAGAAGCAGGCGGAAGCGGAAACTCAGGTCAGCTTAGCCAAGCTCTCGATCGACGAAGGCCATGCCTCCGATGCCGAAATATCTCTGCGAAAATCGATCACCCAGTTCCATCAGGAGCAGCAGGCCGACGAGGAACTGACGGCGTGCATTGTCGCGATCCAGGCGCTTCTCGCGCAGGGCAAAGTAAGCGGCGCGCAGCTGGAATTGGAACACGCAGCGGTGCTTGCGGCCAAGAGCCAGAATTTTCTTGCGCGCCTTCAGTTTGACTTGGCATCCGCACAAGTGTTGATGGCGTCGGGCAATGTGCAAGCCGCACGCCCAAAATTGCAAGAAACGCTGAAAAAGGCGCAAGAACATCGTTACGTGGGCATGGAGTTCGATTGCCGGCTTGCGATCGCCGAGTTGGAGAAGAAATCGGGCAACGCCGCAGCGGCACAAGCGCAACTCAGTACCCTTGAAAGTGATGCCCATGCCAAGGGCTTCGGCCGAATCGCCCGGCGGCTGACCGCATCCCAGTTCTAAGGAACGTCTGAGGATTTCTTCATGACTTCGCCAGCCAAGCCGCCCATCTTCCCCGACAATATTCAGTTCTGGTACGAAACCAAGCGCGCCTTCGGAGCCAGTAGCTACGGCGCAAGCGAATTTGGCGAAGTTCTGGCCACTGTAAACCGCATCACTTCCGGTGATGCCAATAGCTGGTACGACGAATGGAATGCGGCCGCCGAGAGAGTATTTGCCGAAGCGGAAGCTCAGTTGAAAGCGGGCCACCGCGTCAGCGCCCGCGATGGTTATCTTCGGGCCACCACCTACTTTCGCAATTCAGAGTTTTTCCTCCACGGTAATCCCGAAGACCCGCGCATTTACAGTGCTTACAACAAATCCATTCAGGCCTACAAGTCCTGCTGCGCCCTTTGCGATCCCCCGGTCCTGCCCGTAGAAATCCCCTACGAGAACACCACCCTCCCCGGCTACTTCCATCGCGTCGATGAGTCGGATCAAAAGCGTCCACTCCTTATCATTCATTCCGGCTTCGACGGCTCGGCGGAGGAGCTTCACGGCGAGGGCGCCCGCGCCGGTATTGAGCGTGGTTACAACATTCTCGCTTTCGACGGCCCGGGCCAGTACGGCCCGATTCATCGTGAGCGTCTCCCTTTCCGTTCCGACTGGGAAGAGGTTGTAACTCCTGTGGTGGACTTCGCTGTGCAGCTGCCAGGAGTTGATAGCGCAAAGATTGCGCTGATGGGAGTAAGTTTTGGCGGATACCTCGCGCCCCGCGCTGCGGCGTTTGAAAGGCGCATCGCGGCCGTCATCGCGAATGACGGTGTCTACGATTATGGAGCGGCAAACCTTTCCGCCGTTCCTGCCGAGCAAAGGGCGGCCGCGACGCAGGCGGTCCGGGCAAAAGAAGCGCCCCAGATTGACCGGATGCTGGAGGCTGCGATGAAGAATTCGCCCACCGCCGCATGGGCGCTGACGCATGGCATGTTTGTCACCGGCACCTCCACTCCGCGGGCCTATGTCGCAGCGACGCTCGACTATCACCTGCGCGACGGCATCGCCGAAATGATTGCTTGTCCCACTCTCGTTCTCGATGCCGAGGAAGACATATTCTTCAAGGGACAGCCCGAGACTCTCTACGAGCACCTCACCTGCCCCAAGACGCTGATGCGATTTACCGTGGCCGAGGGAGCGGGAGCGCACTGCCAAGTGGGAGCGCACCGCCTCGCGTTCGGTCGAATCTATGACTGGCTGGATAAAATCTTCGACAATCGCTTCTGATTTTGGGTAGCTGGAAGTCGGCCAGTATATCACCTGAAAGAATGGCGGGGACGACGACTTGCCCTGAGGCACGAAGGGTACTCGAACTCGCGACCTCCGCCGTGACGGTCTAGGCATACACGCATCATCAGTTAGTTACGTTCTCAACCGAGGCTGCCAGTCGCTGACAGGAACTGTAGGAACTCCTCTTGTGCGTTAATTAGTGGGTAGGAATTTTCGCGTTGCAACGATTTTGAGCTTGGGAATTGAGCACCGATTCTTGAAGACGCGACACTGACCCTTCAAGTGTACCCAAGTCTGTTGCGTGGAGAGCAGTTCACAGATGAGTGTAATGGCGATGTTACGCCAACCACCCACATAGCTACAGGAGTGGCTGTCGCCATTTGCAGAATCGAGTCTGTTTTCAACGGGTTGATGGACGGGACCGCCTATCGAATGAAGCGACCCGCATTGGTTCACCATTCAATCAGACATTTCAATCAGAGATTCAGTTAATGGCCACTACCTGCCGTTCCGCTCTGGATGGCATCCAGGAATTTGGACACGCTAATCGAGCCGCCTACCTGACTAGGCGGGTATTCCTTAAACGTCAAGAGGTACTGTCCCACAATCTGTACAGCGGGAACGAGCGTCCAGATCTTTTCGCCCCACCACTTTCCATACGACGTCGATTCATCCTGGTAACGCTCCCAGGGATCCTCCCGGAGATTGGTAACAATAGGAACGTTGGTGGTCTCTACCGTGCCGGTAAAGAGATTTCCCTTGATGGTCTTGAAGCTGATCTTCCAGGCGTTGTAGCGCAGTGCCATGAGATCGCCGTTGTCGCTGAAGTAGAAGAACTCGCGGCGCGGGGCCTCAGCGATCTGACCCTTGAAATAAGGGAGGAAGTTATAGCCGTCGAGGTGATTCTTAAACGTCTTGTCGCCCACCGTGTAGCCCTTCAAGAGCTTGTCGGTTATATCCGGATCACCGGCAGCAGCCAGAAGCGTTGGCATCCAATCTTCGGCCGACATAACGTCGTTGATGATGGTGTGGGGCTTGATGACGCCGGGCCATCTGACCAACATGGGGACGCGGAATCCGCCCTCGTATACCGTGCCCTTTTCGCCGCGGAAGGGGTGGTTGCCGCCATCGGGCCAGCTGAAGATTTCAGCGCCGTTATCGCTGGTGAAGAGCACGATGGTGTTGTCGGCGATGCCGAGCTGATCGATCTTCTTCAGCAGTTCCCCGACCTCCCAATCGAGCTCCATCATGGCGTCGGCGTAAAGCCCGAAGCCGCTCTTGTCCTGCCACTTCGGATCGAGATGGGTAAAGGAGTGGGTGCGGGTGGGGTTATGCCAGAGGAAGAACGGCTTGTTGGCCTTGACCGAGCGCTCTATGAAGTCGTTAGAGCGGCGAACGAGCTCCGGGTCGATATTCTCCATGTCGACCTTCGCCGCGGGGTCCATCCCCGGGTGAGGCGGCAAGGGGCCGCCATCGGCGATGGTTTGTTTGCCTACGCGACCCCAGCGCGGATCGGTGGTCGGGTCATCGACGGTGGTGGCCTTCGAGTCCACGATATTGCGCGGACCGAACTTTTCCCTGAATCCGCCGACCTTCGGGTAGTCGCTCTCGTAAGGCTCTTCCATAGCGTTGAGGTGATAGAGAATTCCATAGAATTCGTCGAAGCCGTGGACTGTGGGCAGGTACTCATTGCGGTCGCCCAGATGGTTTTTGCCGATCTGCGCAGTGGCGTAACCGTAAGGCTTGAGTAGTTCGGCAATCGTCGGATCCTTGTCCTGCAATCCTTGTTTTGCGGCAGGCATACCAACCTTTAAGAGACCGGTACGGAACGGCGTCTGACCGAGAATGAACGCGGCGCGTCCGGCCGTGCAGGATTGCTGAGCGTAGTAATCGGTGAACAGCGCTCCCTCATTGGCGATGCGATCGATGTTGGGCGTGCGGCCGCCCATCATCCCGCGATGGTACGCGCTGATATTCCAGATGCCTACATCGTCGGCCATGATGACGACGATGTTAGGTTTCTTCGCGCCGACCTGTGCCTGCGCAGTCGGGATCATTCCTGCGAAAAGGATTGAGACGGCAAGAACACTAATTACCAATCTTGGAATCTGTAGATTGAAATTCATTGTTTCCCCCTTCACGAAATTCTTATTAGGGTTGTCTTAAAGCGAGGTTGATGCTCTCTTCTCAGCTGTGGGCGGGATTGTGGGTTGGAGTTTTCCGCGTCACGTCGGATAACTCCATTAGGAAAGAATGGCGGGGACGACGAGACTCGAACTCGCGACCTCTGCCGTGACAGCACAGCGTTTTGATGTAATCGATTGATATCAAACGGTGTCGGCGGACATCTTTTGATACCTCAAGGTACCGGATGTCACTTCTTATCGTCCCCTTATTGTACCCAGATTTTGGCGGGGTTACTGAATTTCTCAGAACCCTTTTCAGAATACCTTCCGGCTTGCCGACCACCCGGAAGCTGGAGCAAGAGAGTAATTCAATCCGACTGATTCTGCCACCGCGCGACGGGTAAATGCCATCCTCGATATATCGCCATAACTCGCAGCCAGAAGCACAGGAGTGCGCCCACGGTCATCATAAGAAAAGCGGGATAATGCAAAACATATCCGATCACTACTACGACGCCAGCGGCTAGCGCAGCAACAGCATAAATATCCGCCTGAAGCACCGTCGGCGTTTGGTTGACAAGCACATCGCGCAGTATTCCGCCACCAATCCCGGTTAGCACTCCCATAAAAATCGCCATCACCGGATTGAGTCCCGCAATGAGCGCCTTTTGTGTGCCGGCGACGGCAAACAGGCCAAGTCCCGCGCCGTCGAATAACAACACCAGCCGGCGACGTTTGTCGATGTCGGGATACCAGAAGAATGTCACCAATCCTGCCAGAAGAGAGACCCCCAGGTAGCGCCAGTCGCTAATGGCCGCTGGTGGCACCGCGCCGATCAGAACATCTCGTGTGATCCCACCGGCATTACCGGCCGCGAACGAGAGTGCTATCAGACCAAACAGATCGAACCGGCTTTTGACACCCGCTGCCGCACCGCTGAGTGCGAAAACAAACGTGCCAAGCAGATCCACAGCATCCAGAAAAGGGCCTGCCAGTTGATACCCGTGGATCAGCAAGCTGTTCACGAGGCCAGCCACGCATGCGCCGCAACAACGAGGGCCTTCACACCGGTTTCTAGAGTCGGATGAATGACTGGTGCAAAGGCGGGGTTATGGTTGGTTGGAAGCGAGCTGAGTTTTCCTTCTTTCTTTGCCTTGGCGTACACTGCTGGATCATCCCCGCCGAAGAACCAATACACTGCCGGAACATCCCACCCAGCTCCAAAGCAGCCGAAGTCCTCGCTTGCCATAGTGGGCTTTGTCTGTTCGATGGAACCGTCAGGGAAGTTCTCAAGAAATGCATCGACGAGCTTCTTTGTCGCGTTGGCATCATTTCTTACTGACGAATACTGATCGAGTGGCGTGATCTCTGGCGGTCTTGGCGCTCCAGATGCCTCTGCCTCAGCCTTCGCAATGCGTTCAATCGCCGCGAGCACACGCTTGCGCACACCCTCGTCAAATGTGCGCACATTCAATTTGATCAACGCCTCGTCCGGAATAATGTTCTCTTTCGTGCCGGCCTGCAGCGAACCGATTGTCACCACAGCCGAATCCGTGGGAGAGACCTCCCGGGAGACGATCGTTTGCAGCCGCATTACGGTTGAGGCGGCCATGACGACGGGGTCGATGCTGGACTCGGGCATCGAGCCGTGCGCGCCGCGCCCGAACATGCGAATCTGCAGGCTATCGGCTGAAGAAGTGACAATGCCTGCGCGCCAATCGATGTTCCCGGACGGCAAGCTCATGACGTGCTGCCCCAGCACAACGTCCGGTTTTGGAAATCGTTTGAACATACCGTCATCGATCATCGCCTTGGCACCTTGCGCGGTCTCCTCGCCCGGCTGAAAGACCGCCATCAGCGTCCCCTTCCAGGGTTCGCGGCTCTTTGCAAAAAGATTTGTTGCGCCAATCAAGCAGGCAACGTGCATATCGTGCCCACACGAGTGAGCTACGGGTACGCTCTTGCCTGCGGGGTCGGTCCCCATGACGGTGCTTGCGTAGGGAAGGCCAGTCGCTTCTTTGATGGGTAGAGCATCCATGTCCGCGCGTAGCATGACAGTGGGCCCATCGCCGTTGTGCAAAATACCTACAACGCCAGTTTTGCCGACCCCACTAGTGACCTCAAATCCCAGAGCCTTCAGATGATTCGCAGCAATACCAGCCGTTCGGGTCTCCTGCATCGACAATTCCGGATGCGCATGTATGTCCTTATAGACGGCCTCCAGTTCTGGAAGCAATGTAGCGAGAGTTGCAAGGATTTCTGTCGGCTTGTTCGAGCTCATGAAATTAGTCTCCTGACGTCAGGTCGCCATCTATCGGCTTAGCGGCAATTGCTGTTGTTCGCGTTGGTGATTTCCAGAAATGTAATACTAGTCGGTGCGAAACTGATGTGACCTGCGCGCGTTGACTGACCCAGAAATTGTGGCACATCGCCATCTCTGTTCAATTCAAGACTCTTCCCGTTAAGCTGGACGGTTGTGTCTTGAAGTTGCTTGGCAGTCAGCGTGTAGCGTTCTGCTTCAGAGGGCAATGTAATTTCATGGACTTGCTGTCGGTCGGCGTTGATGACCAGAAGCGTGACACCGCCAGGACGGTTCCGAAGGCAGTGAGCATAGACGTACACATTCGGGATTGGCGATGTGTGGGGATCGAGAACCGTCGCACCCATGAGGCGTCGCCAAAGCAAAGCGGCCCAGTAATTAGGACGTGGTGCGAAGGTATTTTCGTCTAACAGACCGTAGTCGCTTGATGCCAATGTGTTGTGCATAATCACTTTCACGCCACGCCGGGCGAGGCTCGCATGTTGAACAATATATCGGAAAGTGTCCAGAAAAGTGGACGCCCAGGGGTTTCCACCGCAGGCTGCATCGGCAGTTTCCGTAATCCAAAGTGATTTGCCTGGCTCGAACCTGTCTCGAAGGTCTGCGTAAAATGCGCCAATCTTTTCCGGGCGCGAGAGCCAGTCTTGAGAAAGTGCCGCTGCCGCTGTTGTTTGTGATGATGCGCCCATGCTTGCGCACCGCTGCGAAGTAGCCGCATAGAGATGGTAAGAAAAAACGTCGAATACGGGACCCGCTGCGTGGAGCAGGTCTTCGGATTTAAGTACTCCACCACCTATTGGCATTGCGAACGGTCCCTCGCCGACTGAACCTGGGCCGAGAAATAGTGTGTTGGGCGTAGTTTTCTGAAGGAACGTACGGAAGACGGCAACGTCGCGGCCAAAGCTTGCGGCATCGTATCCTTTCGGTGCGCCGCCCATCGCTGCATATGTCGGCTCATTCATGAATTCCGTGGCGGCAATCTTTCCTCCAATAGATTTCGTGTACTCGAACAATTGCTGCGCCTGGTCCGAGATCCATACGCCTTGATCATCACGCGATCCTGGCCCCGTAGCCACCGACGTCACGATTTCGGCATTCACCGCATGAGAAAACTCAACGACGCCCTTCCATTCCTTTCTTGTTAAGACTCCGCTGAATCCTGATGGTGCATTGGGCGGCGCGGGGTTATCCGAATCCTGAAAATAAGCGCTATTGGCCCACGTGCCGCTCACTCGCACATATGCGGGTCCCAATGCCGCCGCCAACTTTCGCAATCGAGGATTCGAAAGGTCAATGGGTGCTCGATATTGATAGAGGTTCGGGTTTATTCCTGCCGGGGTGAAACCCGCCTGGGGGGCGGGCTCTTGCGCTTTACTTTCGCTCGTGTTGCTCCCGTATGGTTTCCAAAATCTTCCGCCGATGACCTCCACCATTTCAATGTTGTAGGACTGGAAGCGCTCATCGACCGTGCCTATAGCAGCCATCTTTGCGGGATCAAGCGATGCAACCTGGGCGATCAGTTGCATCGCTAGAACCACCGTCGAGGCTATGCCTAAGAATACGGCCATGCAAATGAATCGACGAATACTTCTGCTCATTTCTTTGTTTTTCTTTCCCATTCCAGAAGTCGAAGCTGTCACCAATACGGGTTGTGCCATATTTGTTCACCGTCTACTGCACTTTATCTAGGTTGCATATCGTTATGCTGCGATAACGCACATCATGATTTGGAGTTCTTGATCCTTGCGCCATAAGTTTGGATGAAGGCACCAGGCCTCCTATCCAACTTCTTAGTGGCCTAAGCTGAAAGGCCAGCCGAGGTATAGAATAAGCCCCGGCGGGCTGATGGCTAGCACTAGTTTGGGCGAACCACTGCTAGCGTGTAATTTCGGAGGATCGATGGCACAGAACAATCTTGAACTCATGCGGACACTCGACGATTCGTGGAACGCACAGGACTGGGGTACGTTTGAAAAGCGGCATTCCAAGGACACCACCGTATTTTGGCCCGGTCAGGCTGAGCCGACAAGAGGGCGCGACAATCACAAAGCGGAGTCCATCGAATTCTTCAAAACCTTCCCCGACAATCATCTGATCAATCATCCCTATAAAGTGGAGATTACTCAGGGCGAATGGACCTGCACTGTTGCGGATTTTACAGGTACGATGCAGGGACCGATGAAGGGTTCCGACGGCAAGCTGATCGCGCCAACCAACAAGAAGTTTCATATCGAGTTCTGCACGGTCGCACACTGGCAGAACGGCGAGATCATCGAAGAAAAACTCTTTTATGACTTGGTCGGATTGCTAAAACAGATTGGAGTTATGTGAGGTATTTGGGATCGTGTATTCTTCCTGTTCGGTAGCGGCAGGACCAGCGGACTAACCCACCCGCACGGTTAGCATCGAAATCGATCCGCCGTCGACACCTTCAATGGGGAAAGTGATGAGTTCGCGTTGCTGCCTGGTCGCGATCACATACAGCATGGGCAAGTAATGATCCGGTGTCGGAATCGAAAGCAATGCTTCTGGTCCCAGATTCTCGTACTCAATAAGCGGTTTGTACT
The DNA here is from genome assembly GCA_963838265.1 of uncultured Acidobacteriota bacterium. Lineage (GTDB taxonomy): Bacteria > Acidobacteriota > Terriglobia > Acidiferrales > UBA7541 > Acidiferrum. The sequence goes on along the minus strand of CAWIQN010000004.1, from coordinate 4,456 downwards.
CTCCGGCTACCATCATCTCTTTTGCATCGCGTTCGAAACGAACAGCCCAATCGTAAGGGTCGGGCATGTGCCTACCCCAAGCATACGCATGGAGATTGTGGACTAGGTTGCCGCTGCCGATGATGAGTATGCCCTCTTCGCGCAAGAGCGCGAGCTTCTTGCCAATCTCAAAATGGAATGATGCTGGTTTATTTTCGTCGATGCTTAGTTGGACGACGGGAATGTCAGCATCGGGATAGACGTGGCGAAGTACCGACCATGTCCCATGATCGAGCCCCCAGGAGTTGTCGAGCTTGACCTCCAGCGGCGCGAGCAATTTTTGCACTCGACGGGCAAGGTTGGGGTCACCCGGCGCAGGATATTGCACCTGAAACAATTCCCGCGGAAATCCGCCGAAATCGTGAATTGTTCTCGGCGAAGTGGCGATGGTTACACCAGTTTCTGAAACAAACCAGTGAGCGGAGATAGACAGGATGGCCTTGGGTTTGGGTGTTGTCTGCCCGATACGGGTCCATGCTTTTGTGTAAGCGTTGTCTAGGACGGCATTCATCGGATTGCCGTGACCAAAAAAGATTGCGGGAAGTATCTTGGGCATGTCGAGGCACCTCTCTTCGGTTCACGCTACCTCTGCGGGATAGAGTACCGCGAAGTCGGCTTGTAGAACGTGATTGGACGATTCGCTGTTTATCTCCAACGATTCGCCGTCACTGCTTTGCCGCGGCAGTAGCCACTCCCTCGACGCCCTCCCAGCGTATCCTGTCCGCCCCAGACATCTCTTGATACCAAAAGATACCGCATGTGAGCTCTTATCGTCCCCTTATTGTCCCTAGATTTCATGGTGTGTTCCACATACATATGAATTGCCGCCTCGCTAGAGGATTCGGGTCTCGACCGAATGCGTGGCATGGGTGATGAAATCGAGGGCCCTGCACGTTGCTGAACTCGGGGCATTTTCGGAAATCAAGCCAATGTCAACCAGCGCGGTCATAAAAACGTAATAGTCCCTTCGCATTCAGGACCCTCACCTAAGTTGTGGCAGGTCGCGCAGATTGAAATTTACGGCAGCGAGGCATGGCGAAAGTACCGGAGCTTTCGGTTCGTAACCGAATGCCGGGCCAAGCGGCAGTCTGATAAAGAGGCACGGCTGCCTCGTGAGCGGGAGTGCGACGGCGGGAGAATGCTGTTGATGAAGAGATTCTTTTCAGTTCGTTAGAAAGATTGAACCAGCTCTACCGCCGGCGCGGCCATTGATGTTCCGTTCCTGTTGACATCTTACTGGCGTCCGGTCTAAATATAAATGCTCCGAGGTCGTGCTGTGGTGGCGACAAGAAACTCACCCATCTCGGGGCCCTCGGGGTACGTACTGGTGCCCCTGCGGGAAGGTGCGGAGTTTACCCTTTACCGCGGCCGAAAGCACGACGACCCCTCGCCAGTCCTGGCGATCGCACTCTCTACAGAACAGCCGTCGCCTCAGAGTATCAGGCGGCTCGAACACGAATACTCGTTCGCAGCCGAACTTGATCCCGCGTGGGCGGCCAAGCCTCTGGCTATCACTCGTCACGAAGGGCGGACGATCCTCATACTCAAGGACCCTGGCGGTGAGCCGTTGGATCGGGTTCTTGAGCGGGAGCAGGGGCAACCGCTCGACCTGACTCGCTTCCTGCGCACTGCCATTGGGTTGGCAAAAACACTCGGTCAAGTCCATCAGCACGGCCTCATACATAAGGATATCAAGCCTGCGAATGTCTTCGTCGAGGATACCGGCAACGCGTGGCTCACCGGGTTCGGGATTGCGTCCCAACTCCCGCAGGAGCGCCAGTCGCCCGAGGCTCCGGAATTCATCGCGGGAACACTCGCTTACATGGCACCGGAACAAACTGGACGGATGAATCGGTCCATTGATTCTCGTAGTGATCTTTACTCTCTGGGTGTCACGCTGTACGAAATGTTGACTGGCAGTCTCCCTTTCACCGCTTCCGATCCGATGGAATGGGTGCACTGTCACATCGCAAGACAACCGGCCGCACCCAGCGAGCGACTGAGAACTGTGCCGGCCTCGGTCTCCGCGATCACCATGAAGTTGCTCTCCAAGACGGCGGAGGAGCGGTATCAGACAGCGGCGGGAGTTGAGAGCGATCTACGGCGCTGCCTGTCGCAATGGGAGTCACGAGGGTCCATTGAAGTTTTCACTCTCGGCGAACAGGACACTCCGGACCGCCTCATGATTCCCGAAAAGCTTTACGGCCGAGACCGTGAAGTGGACGCGCTTCTAACGGCGTTCGATCGCACAGTCGCGGGCGGCCGGCCAGAGCTGGTGCTCGTCTCCGGATACTCGGGTATCGGCAAGTCCGCTGTCGTGAACGAACTTCACAAGCCGCTCGTCCCGCCGCGAGGTCTGTTTGCGTCCGGCAAGTTCGACCAGTACAAACGTGACATTCCGTATGCGACGCTCGCGCAGGCATTCCAGAGTCTTGTCCGACCGCTCCTCAGTAAGGGCGAAGGGGAATTACGCAAGTGGCGTGACGCACTTCGCGAGGCACTGGAGCCAAACGGACTGCTGATGGTCGAGCTCGTTCCGGAATTAAAACATATCATTGGTGAACAGCCACCGGTGCCTGAACTGCCACCACAAGAAGCGCAGCGCCGCTTTCAACTGGTCTTCCGACGATTCATCGGCGTATTCGCAAGGCCAGAGCATCCGCTGGCACTCTTCCTCGACGACCTGCAGTGGCTGGATGCCGCGACGCTCGACCTACTTGAGGATCTATTGACCCGCGACGATCTGCGCCACTTATTCCTCATCGGCGCATATCGGGACAACGAGGTCAGCGCCACCCACCCGTTGGTGCGCAAGCTCGATGCGATCCGTCAGGCCGGAGCGGCAGTGGAGGACATTGTTCTGACACCGCTCGGTCAAGACGATCTGCGTCAATTGCTGGCGGAGTCCCTGCACTGCGCGCAAGAACGAGCCACTCCGCTCGCGAACTTGATTCATGAGAAGACCACAGGCAATCCCTTCTTCGCCATCCAGTTCATTTCCACGCTGGCTGAGGAAGGCTTGCTCGGCTTCGGCTATGGTGAAGGTCGCTGGGTGTGGGACCTGAGTCGCATTCACGCCAAAGGCTACACGGACAACGTCGTTGAGCTCATGGTCGGAAAGTTGAACCGCCTGCCAGTAGAGACACAGGAGGCACTCAAGCGGTTCGCCTGCATGGGAAACAGTGCCGAGTTCAACATGCTGGCGATAGCTTACGAGAAGTCTATCGAAGAACTTCACCAACACCTTTGGGAAGCAGTACGGACCGGACTTATCTTCCGGTCTGACGATTCATATCGATTCTTGCACGATCGCGTCCAGGAAGCAGCCTATTCCATGATTCCGCAAGAGCTGCGTTCTGCGACGCATCTGCGCATCGGCATGCTCCTTGCAGAACACAGCCCTGCGGAAAAACGCGAGGAGGCTATATTCGAGATCGTCAACCAACTCAATCGCGGCTCCCACCTCATCACCTCCGTTGAGGACCGCGAGCGGGTCGCAGAGCTGAATCTCGCTGCAGGCCGGCGCGCCAAGGTCTCCACGGCATACGCTTCGGCACTCAAATATCTCGGGGCGGGCCGGGCGTTGTTGACGGAAGAGACTTGGGAACGGAGCTATTCCCTCATCTTCTCTACCGAATACCTGATGGCTGAGTGCGAGCTACTGACCGCGGACAAGGCTGCTGCCGAGAATCGACTCTCGGTGCTGCCGCAGCGCGCGAACAATCGGCATGATTTCTGCGTAGCCACGCGCTTGCGACTCACCCTGTACACCACATTAGATCGGTGTGACCGTGCCGTGGACGTGTTTCTGGAGTGGCTCCGCAGTGAGGGCACGGTGTGGTCGAACCGTCCGACACGCAATGACGTATTGCGCGAATATGAGCGGATCTGGGCTCTGCTCGGAAGCCGGCAAATTGAAGAGCTCATGGACCTGCCGCTCGTTGTGGATTCGGAGGTACTCGACACGCTCGACGTCTTCACGGAGATTGTTACGCCGTCGATTCTCTTTGACGAGCACCTGTCGACATTGGTGGTCTGCCGCCTGGTGACACTCAGCCTCGAGCACGGCAACAGCGACGCCGCGTGCTTCGCCTACGTTTGGCTTGCGATGTTTGCAGGCCCGCGTCTTGGCAACTACAAAGACGGATTCCGTTTTGGGCAACTGGGTTATGACTTGGTCGAGAAGCGCGGCCTGACTCGCTACCAAGCCCGAACCTATATGTCTTTGGGTGCCATGGTCATGCCATGGGCGCAGCACGTCGCTAGCGGACGTGAGCTTGTGCGGCGTGCGTTCGATGCCGCATATCGTATTGGCGATCTTACTTTCGCATCCGATAGCTGGGACCAACTCATTACGATTTGCCTCGCAGTTGGAGATCCGCTCGCAGAAGTGCAGACGGAATGCGAGAACGGCTTG
>CAWIQN010000003.1:0-1048514 GCA_963838265.1 uncultured Acidobacteriota bacterium | reverse complement strand
CGGGGCTGAGGTAGACGGAAGCGGGAAGACTTATTTTGCTGATCAAGTTGTCGGCCAGAAGCCGAACCGCCAGCTGCCCTCGATGCGGATGTTGATAGATCGACGCCGTGATTGTTCCCTTGCGAAAATAAGAAGACATCTCGGCAAAGAGGTCCTTGGTAATTAGCTTCACTTTTCCACCGAGATTTCTGGCTCCCAAGGCTCGGCAAACGGGAAGACAGTTCACGGTGTTTACATAAATTCCGGCAAGAGTAGGCACACGACGAAGTAATTCGAAGGTTTTCTGGAAGCTTTCGTCCTCGTCTTCATGCCCTTCGATCACCGCAGCGATTTTACCGCCGGGCAATGGCGCGGGAATGCGTGCAGGAAACCATCCGCTTTCTTGCGGTGGTTTTCGGCCATGAGCATGCCAGCAACGACCGCGACTTTGGAGCCGGGCGGAACGAATTTGCCCATAAGCTCGCCGGCGAGGCAGCCGTTCAGATATGGTTCGACGCAAACAATGCTAGAGCGCTGGCTTTCCGGCGCGTCCGTGGATACGCAGACTACGCGAGTGCCTTTTTGTTCTGCTGCGTCGATGAGAGGCTTTAGATCTTTCGGATTTCCCGCGGTGAGGATGATGCCGTTCACGCCGCAATCGACGAGCTCTTGAAATGCATCTGTGTCGCCTTCGCCGAGAACCTGAACGGGACGATTTACGAATTCGACGCCCAGTTGCGACAACCTTTTTCCTTCGTCGATAACACCAGCCCACAGCTGGTCGTAGAAAAAACGAATCTCGCGCGGCATGCAGACTCCGATGCGGGTGCTGGCCCCGGCTACGGATAGGGCCCGAGCCGCCAGGTTGGGCGTGTAACCGATTTGGCGGGCGATATCGAGAATCCGCTGGCGAGTGGACTCCTTGATGCCGCCGCGCCCATGGAGGGCGCGATCGACGGTTCCTATGGAGACATTCGCCATCTGTGCGATCAGATGGATGCCGCGTCGTTCTTTGGCCATGTGATTCGTCGGAAGACGAGGCGGCCGTGAACGCGGCCGCCTCAAGACTATGGTACCTGCGGTTCAGCGATATCGGTAACGGGAAATGGACTCGTCGTTAAGGTGCACGATACTAGTGCTAGTGCTGTGGCCAAGCATCAAGTCCCGCCCTATTTATCGACTACGTTGAAGTCGATACTGATCAGGTCGACGGAATTTCCGCCGGCCATGAGTTTGAAGACCCCGGGCTCGACCACGCGGCGCATGTCGCGGTTCAAGAAGGAGAGTTCGTCAGGGCCCAACATAAATTCGACATTCCGCGTTTCACCCGCTTGCAGGGTGACGCGGCGGAATCCTCGAAGCTCCTTAACCGGGCGGGTGACGGAGCTAACCTCCTGACGAATATAGAGTTGCACCACTTCGTCGCCGGCCCGCGAGCTCGTATTGGTCACTTCAACGCTGATTTTGGCGGATTCTTGCGGACCAATACTGTCAGGCGTTGCGCTCAGATTGGCATATTTGAAGCTGGAATAGCTGAGACCCCAGCCGAACGGGAAGAGCGGCAGCACAGTGCTTCCGAGATAATCGCGTTTCGCGGAAGGTTTTTGATAGTAGTAATCGGGAAGCTGACCCACGGAACGCGGAACCGTGATCGGCAGCTTGCCGCCGGGATTGTAGTCTCCGAAGAGGACATCGGCCATGGCGGTGCCACCTTCTTGGCCAAGATACCAAGCTTCCAGAATCGCCGGGACACTTTCAGCGATGTAGTTGATGGAATTGGGGCGGCCGTGCTGGAGAAAAACGATCGTGGGCTTGCCGGTGGCCAGAATGGCCTTCACGAGATCATCCTGATTGCCGAGCAGGTCGAGACTATCGCGATCGCCCTGGTGCGTGGTAGACCAGGCTTCGCGCGAGGTTTGTTCGTTGCCACCAAGGGCGAGGATGATGATGTCGGCGGTTTGCGCAACCTTCACAGCGTCCGCAATTCGATTGGCATTGCGTGCGGCGTCCCCGAGGACGACCGTGTCGGCATCCCAATCAGGATCGGATTCGGTGATTTTGCAGCCTAGGGCATAGAGAACTTGCGACGAGGAACCGACTTTGTCTTTTATTCCCTGCAGGAGACTGATCCCACGCCCGGGCTGGTTGCTATAGCCGCCGAGGTGAACTTCTGCGGCATTGGGGCCGATCACGGCAATGCGCTTGTACTTCCCTCTTGTAAGTGGCAAAAGCTGATTTTGATTTTTCAGGAGAATGATCGCTTCGTGGGCCGCTTTAAGGGCGAGTTGCTGATGTTCCGGGCTATTGGTGATTTTCTCGGCGTAAGAGGGATCGACGTACGGATCGTCGAAGAGTCCAGCGAGAAACTTGGCTTTTAGAACGCGTGCCACAGACCGATCGATTGTGGCTTCGCTGATTTTGCCCTGCTTTACGAGATCGACGAGATAAGGATAAGCGCCGGGAAAAGGCAACTCGACGTCAACACCGGCGTTAATGGCCATGATTGCCGCGGCTTCCTGAGAGCCCACGACATGGTGGATGGTGCGAAGCTCGGTTGGACCAAAATAGTCTGAAGTGACCAGACCCTGGAAACCCCATTCCTGGCGGAGGACGTCTTGCAGGAGGTGCCGGTTGCTGTGAGAAGGAATGCCGTCAAGTTCGTTGTAGGAGGGCATGACGGCGTCGACGTGAGCTTGCCTTACGGCGGCTTCGAAGGGCTTCAGGAAATATTCGCGGACGACACGCTCGGAATAGTTGCCAGGAGCGACGTTGGTGCCGCCTTCGGGCTGTCCGTGCACGGCAAAATGTTTCGCGGTGGCCATAACGTGAGACTTATCTATGCCGGGGCCTTCGCCCTGAAAGCCGCGAATCGCGGCAACTCCTAGATTCGAAACCAAGTAGGGATCTTCTCCATATGTTTCTTCCGTCCGGCCCCAACGCGGGTCGCGGGCGAGATCCAAGACCGGCGCGAGACACTGCTGGACTCCACGGCTGCGGGCTTCGGCCGCGGTGGCGGTGAATACGTCACGGAGAAGGTCGGGATCCCAGGTAGAGCCGAGAGCAATCGCCTGCGGGTAGGAAGTGCCGCCCGGAGCGACATGGCCGTGAAGGCACTCATCGTGGAACAAAACCGGAATCCCTAGGCGGGTGTTTTCTCTAACCCACTTCTGCATCGTATTGGTGAAGTCGGCCATAGCGCGGGGTCCGCGATTTTCGCTGGGGCGGGAAAATTCGCCGAGGCCATTCTTGATGAGCACGGCGGCCCGGTCGGCGAGGAAGGCACCCTTGTCGTCGATCATTAGAGATTGCGGGTCCTTGAAGAAGGTACGGTTCTCCCAAGCGCTCTCAAGTTGTGCCACTTTTTCTTCGAGGGTCATCCGGAGGAGCAGGTCGGCGACGCGCTGGTCCACGGAGAGCTTCGGGTCGCGATAGGGTGGCCCGGACTGCACCTGGGCGAGCGCTCCTAATGGACACAGCGAAATGAGGGCCACGCAAAGGGCGACCGACGAGACCAAGGTTCGTGCACGGAGGGGCAGAAGCGAAAGCAGGCTCATGAGCGGCTCCCAGACAATATCAATAGTTTGAATTCTTGCAACGCATAAAATGCGTGGTAGCATATCATGTCGTTAACGTACACGGTAACGGTTTTTGTGGAGACACTAGCCGTGTGTGACGGTCATGCCCGTGCCGACCGCGATTTCTTGGCCGCGATACGCAGCATATCAATGGGCGTGGAGTAAGAGAAAAAATAGCGCGTTGTTATTTGGAGTTGTTATTTGGAATTGGAGCTATTGGGAGACGCTTGTGAGGAATGGCGACTCGTATCAACCACGTCCGGAACATAAGTTTTCGTTCGGACTGTGGACCGTGGGGAATCGGGGTCGAGATCCATTTGGGGATTTTGTCCGTCCTCCGATGACGGCAGTTGAAATCGTCCAGCTTTTGGCAGAAGTCCGCGCCTGGGGCGTAAACCTGCATGACAACGACCTGGTCCCGATCGATGCCACGGTGACGGAACGCGACGCCATCGTGAAGGAGTTCAAGAAGGCTTGCGACCAGAGCGGGATTGTCGTCCCCATGGCGACCGTGTCGCTATTTTTTCACCCTATTTTTCGTGATGGGGCGTTTACGGCGAACGACCCGGAGGTACGAGCGTACGCCCTACAAAAGACCATGCGGGCGATGGATCTGGGTGCCGAACTAGGGGCCAAGATTTTTGTTTTGTGGGGCGGGCGCGAAGGTGTGGAAACGGATGCGTGCCGGCGGCCAGACGAAGCGGTTAAGCGTTTGCGGGAAGCCGTCAATTATTTGTGCGAATACAATCTAGACTGCGGGTACGATTATCGATTCGCGATGGAGGCCAAACCCAATGAGCCGCGTGGAGACATCTACATGGCCACGACGGGCCATTATCTTGGCTTCATCCCGACGTTGGATCACCCGGAAATGGTTGGCGTGAATCCGGAAATGGCCCACGAGCAGATGGCCGGATTGAATTTTCTGCACGGGGTTGCGCAGGCGTGGGAGGCCGGGAAGCTGTTCCATATCGACTTGAATGACCAAATGCCGGGACGCTACGATCAGGATTTGCGATTCGGTTCGGCAAATCTAAAATCGTCGTTCTGGCTGGTGAAATTTCTCGAAGATGTGGCCTACGACGGGCCACGGCACTTTGACGCGCACGCCTATCGCACGGAAGATTGCGAGGGCGTGAAGGACTTTGCGGCAGGGTGCATGCGTACGTATCTGATATTGCAAGAGAAAGCGGCCCAATGGAATGAAGACCGGGAGATTCGCGCGATCCTTGCAGAAGTCTCTGGGAATGGGAATCACGTTCCGAGCACTGCGGCTTTCTCGCGATCAGGCGCACAGCAATTGCTGGCGCATTCCTTCAACAAAGAAGTTATTCTGCGAAAGCGGCTGCCATATGAACGCTTGGATCAGCTCACGGTGGACATTCTTACCGGTGTGCGGTGAACCCGACTGCGCAACTAGTGTTAAATCCTCCTTGACCTACAGCGAGGGCGTATCCGAGTCTTAGGCATCGACGTCGGAACGGGCGGAACGCGAGCGGTGCTGCTCGACGAGCGCGGAACCGTGGTCGCTTCGGGGACCGAAGAGCATGTTCCGTTTGCCAGCCCGCAACCGGGCTGGGCGGAACAGGATCCGCGAGACTGGTGGCGGGCCGCCGGAATAGCGGTTCGAAAAGCGCTGCACGCTGGCGGCGTTTCAGCCGACGAGATTTCCTGCGTCGGATTTTCCGGGCAGATGCATGGCGCGGTTCTGCTGGATGTCAGCGGCGAGGTAATCCGACCTGCGCTGATCTGGTGCGATCAGCGGACCGAGCGCCAGACCAAGGAACTGGAAGACACCTTCGGGCGGGAACGACTGATCGAATTGACTTGCAATCCCCCGCTAACAAATTTCACGCTGACGAAATTGCTGTGGATGCGGGAAAGAGAGCCGCAAAACTGGGAGCGCGTCCGCAAGGTCATGCTTCCGAAGGACTACGTGCGGTTGCGATTGACGGGCGAATCGGCGATCGACGTGGCGGACGCCTCAGGCACGCTGCTGCTGGACGTTGCAAAGCGCGCGTGGTCGCGGGAAGTTTTGGAAAAGACCCAGATTGATCTCGCGATGCTGCCGGCGCTTTTTGAATCGGAGCAGGTTTGCGGAAAAATTTCGGCGGAAGGTGCGCGCGCGACCGGGCTAACGGCGGGAACGCCGGTGGTTGCGGGCGCGGGAGACCAGGCCGCGGGCGCCGTGGGCATTGGAATTACGCAACCGGGAACGGTCAGCGCCACGATTGGTACTTCCGGCGTGGTGTTCGCGGCGACGGACCGGCCGGCGCTCGATCCCAAGGGACGGCTGCATACCTTTTGTCACGCCATTCCGAATCGCTGGCACGTGATGGGTGTTACCCAGGCAGCGGGACTTTCGCTCCGCTGGTTTCGCGATCAGTTTGGCGACGGCCGCTTCCATGGCGATGATGCCTACGATCGCATGTGCGACGAAGCGGCTGCGGTTCCAACGGGCTCCGAGGGCGCATTCTGGACTCCTTATTTGATGGGCGAACGGACGCCCCACCTCGATCCAAACGCGCGAGCGGCGTTCGTTGGATTGACGGCTTCGCATACCAGAGCGCACCTGATTCGCGCGGTGCTTGAGGGCGTGGCTTACAGCCTGAAGGAAACCTTCGCGATTTTGGAAGAGATTGGAGTGCCGGCTACGCGGATCCGCCTGGGAGGCGGCGGCGCCAGGTCGCGGCTGTGGCGACAGATTCAGGCGGACGTTTACGGACATGAAGTAGAAACCGTAGCAGCCGAAGAAGGCGCGGCTTATGGCGCGGCGATTCTTGCGGGAGTCGGCGCGGGCTGCTGGGCAAGCGTCGACGAGGCCTGCGCGGCGGTAGTGCGCGTGGCAGAGCGTGTAAGCGTGAATCCGGCGGCGAGTGCGGCGCTGCAGCGTGGTTGGCGCAAATACCAACGCATTTATCCGGCGCTTCGATCGATTGATGCGGCAAATTGAGGCGCGTCAGTCTTCGCGCGGCTTGGGATTTGGTCGCAGTCTCGTTCATGAGTTGAGTCCGATGAAAATTCGTGAAACATGCTGCAGGTCTGGCCTCGGGCTGAGTGCGTTTTGGCGAGCGCTTGGTGCGCTTTTAGGGATGCTATTGCTTCCCTCCTTCGGGTTGGCCTTGGGCCAACCTTCATACGTACAAACTGAAAAGCATGCGGGCAACTTCGTCGTCGCGGAACCTGGGCGCGCGGCCCCGTTGTACGTGGATGCCGACGATTTCGCTGGAGTGAGGCGTGCTGCGAACGATTTGCAAATGGATATTCAACGCGTCACTGGATTGACGCCTGCGCTCTTACATAACGCTGATCAGATCGGCGCCAGCGCGGTGCTCGTCGGCACACTCGGAAGCAGTGCGCTGATTGATCGCTTGGTTCGCGAAAGCAAACTGGATGTCACGGAGATTCGCGGCAAATGGGAATCGTTCAGCGTGCAGGTGCTGGTGCATCCGTTGCCGGGTGTCGCCAGCGCGCTGGTCATCGTCGGCAGCGACAAGCGCGGAACGATTTATGGAATTTATGATCTCTCGGAGCGGATCGGCGTTTCACCGTGGTACTGGTGGGCGGATGTGCCGGTGCAGCATCACCAGACGCTGACCGTAACCTCCGGCGTTCACACGCAGGGTCCGCCGGCCGTCAAGTATCGGGGAATTTTCCTGAATGATGAGGCGCCCGCCCTGACCGGATGGGTGAAAGAAAAGTTCGGGAACTATAATCACGAGTTTTACACCAAGGTCTTCGAATTGATTCTGCGGCTCAAAGGCAATTATTTGTGGCCGGCGATGTGGAACAACGCTTTCAACGAAGACGATCCACTGAATCCGCAACTGGCGGACGAATACGGCATCGTGATGGGCACCTCGCACCACGAGCCGATGATGCGAGCACAGCAGGAATGGAAACGTCGCGGCAGCGGACCGTGGGATTACTCACAAAACGGTGTGGTGCTTCGAGATTTCTGGCGACAAGGGATACAGCGCAACGAAAAGTATGAAGAGATTGTCACCATAGGCATGCGCGGCGACGGGGACCTGCCAATGTCGGAGCGCGCGAACATTGCCAGCCTGGAGCAAATCGTCGCGGACCAGCGCAAAATTATCGCGGATGTCTACGGACGGGACGCGGCCACCGTGCCGCAGGACTGGGCGCTCTATAAAGAGGTGCAGGAATATTACGAAAAAGGAATGCGCGTGCCGGACGACGTGACCCTGCTGTGGTGCGACGACAATTGGGGCAATATCCGTCGACTTCCAACTGAAAACGAGCGCAAACGAAGCGGCGGAGCGGGAATCTACTACCACTTTGACTATGTCGGGGATCCGCGATCGTACAAATGGATCAATACGAATCCCCTCCCGAAGATTTGGGAACAGATGAATCTGGCTTTGCGATATGGGGCGGATCGCATCTGGATAGTAAACGTCGGCGACCTGAAACCAATGGAACTCCCTACTGAGTTTTTCCTGAGCATGGCCTGGGATCCAAAACGATGGCCGAAGGAAAAGATAGGAGAGTTTGCAAGACTCTGGGCGGCGAGAGAGTTCGGACCGCAATATGCCTCAGAAATCTCAGATATTGTTTCCAAATACGCGAAATACAACGCCAGACGCAAACCCGAACTTCTTGAACCGAATACCTACAGCTTGGTGAATTATCGTGAGGCGGACAGAATTGTGGCTGAGTTTCAGGCGATCACTACCGAAGCAGAGGAGATCTGCCGAAAATTGCCTGACGAAGAGAAAGACGCCTTCTACGAACTGGTTCTCTATCCGACTAAAGCCTCCGCAATTGTTAACCAGATATACGTGACAGCAGCTAAAAACCAACTGTACGCGAGCCAGCGACGAGCCCGCGCGAATGAACTCGCTGACGAGGCCGAACGCCTATTTAAGATGGACGCCGAATTGTCCCACTTCTATAACCACACTCTGGCGGGCGGAAAATGGGAACACATGATGGACCAGACGCATATCGGCTATACCTCTTGGAATGAACCTCCCGTCAACGTCATGCCAAAAGTCACGCGCATTGCACTTTCTGACGCCGCCTCCATGGGCGTCTCGGTGGAAGGCTCCACCCTCGCTTGGCCAGGCCCTCCCGGACCACCCGGTCTCCCGCAATTCGATGTCTTCAATCAACAACGCTATTACATTGACGTTTTCAACCGAGGCAAATCGCCTTTTTCGTTTGCCATGACCGCCAGCGCGGCTTGGATAATTCTCAGCCAGTCGCAGGGGAAGGTTGACCAGGAAACGCGCATTTGGATCAGCGTGGATTGGAGTCGCGTTCCGCTCGGATTGAGTAGCGGCGCTCTGAATATCTCGAGTAACACCGGACAGGCTGTCAATGTGAACGTCGAGAGCTTTGATCCCCCCGCGCCTCTGCTACATGAGCTGGAAGGATTCGTCGAAAGTGACGGACATATTTCAATCGAAGCCGTTCACTACACCAAGAAGATTGATGGCGCTTCGGTTCGCTGGGAAATGATCGACGATCTCGGCAGAACGCTCTCTTCGATGTCTATCTTTCCGGTGACCGCGGAAAGTGTTTTGCCTGGCCCACTTTCGCCCTGCCTCGAATATAAGATGTACCTCTTTCATGCGGGCAATATCGGAGTAGAAGCCATTTTCGATCCCACCTTGAATTTCGTTCCTGGCCGGGGACTTCGCTATGTGATTTCGTTCGACGAAGAATCTCCTCAGGTCATTGACGTGCTCGCTCACAACAACACGGAAGCGTGGGCGACATCCGTGGAAGACAGTGTTCGCAAAGCAACATCCAAACACAAAATCGCTGATCCTGGTTATCACACCCTGAAAATCTGGATGGTCGATCCGGGAGTGGTGCTTCAGAAACTCGTCGTCGATCTCGGGGGCGTTAGGCCGAATTATCTCGGACCGCCGGAAAGTTTCTACGGTATCGGTCCCAAGAGTTCGGCGCAATGAGGGACGGATTCGAGATATTCAGCGGACCCTCGTCACGTAAGTTTGGAGGCTTGGCATCAAGTGTCTATGTTTCAGCTGCCCAGAAATGCAAAGCACAGCTGAGTTGACGGGAGGCCATTTTGAGAAGGAAGATGATTGTCGCCCCTTGGCTGTTCCTCTTATTCCTTCTGTCGCTGTCGCCGTGTGTATCGGCCATCCCAGCCAATGTTGAGAAGGCTGGTCATTGGGTCGGCACGTGGACGTCAGCCCCGCAACTTGCGGCTTCTTCGGACGAGCCGCCGCCCCCAGGATTTGCGGATAGCACATTGCGACAGATCGTTCACGTTTCGCTCGGCGGATCGAAACTCCGGGTGCGGTTTTCAAATGCTTTTGGAAAAGCGGCACTAACAATAATCTCCGCACACATAGCAAAAGCAGCCGGGAGCAGTGCGATCCAGCTCGGGAGCGACAAACCACTAACCTTTAGCGAACGATCGTCGTTCACCATTCCGGCCGGCGCCCTTATCTATTCCGATCCGATTGACTTCGCGTTAGCTCCCCTTTCCGATTTCGCCGTAACAATCTATCTAGAAAGCTTACCTGATGGCCTCACCACTCATTCTGGTGCGAGGGCCACATCGTATTTCACCTCAGGCGACGCCGTTTCCGCCACCGAACTGTCTTCGGCGCATTTCGTCAATCACTGGTTTTTTCTGAATGGTGTCGATGTCATGCAGAGCGACTCATCGGAAGTGGTGGCTGTGCTCGGCGATTCCATTTCGGATGGCAAGAATTCAACCACTGATGGAAATCATCGGTGGCCCGATGAACTGGCCCGCCGATTGCACGCGGACAAACATACCGTCGGCGTCGGAGTCCTCAATGCAGGGATTGGCGGAAATCGTCTGCTGCGTGACGGTCTTGGGCCCAATGCACTAGCCAGATTGGACCGGGACGTACTGACTCAAGCCGGGGTGCGTTGGCTCATTGTGCTGGAAGGCGTAAACGACATCGGGACTTGCAAGGACACTTGCGACCTGGAGTCGATTTCTGCCGATATCATTGCGGCTTACCAGCAGATCATTCTTCGCGCCCATTCTCAAAATATACGAGTCTATGGCGCCACCATTACTCCATTTGGCGGATCTTCCTATGCGACTCCAGAAACCGAGCGCGCTCGTCAGGCAGTAAATCACTGGATACGAACAAGGGGCCACTTTGACGCTGTAATCGACTTCGATGCGGTCCTGCGAGATCCGAATAATTGGCCAAGCCTGTCGCCAATATCAGATAGTGGTGATCATCTTCACCCTAACGACATCGGTTACAAGTCCATGGCCAACTCGATCGACCCGATGCTATTTGAGGAAACAAAGACTTCTACTCCGCCTAGCCGCCGTGATTAGTAAGGAATTTCAATCCCGCTTCTCGGAAGTAATGCGCGCTAGCCAAACGTATTGCAGCACTGAAGATTAAGTTGGCTCCCCGGGCTAGATTCGAACTAGCAACCCTTCGGTTAACAGCCGAATGCTCTACCATTGAGCTACCGGGGAATCGCAGACAGAGTTGATCCTCTGATGTGGTCTGAACAGTCTAGCGAACGGTGCAAGACAGTGTCAACGCGACGAACTTTTTCCGCCAAGCAATCCTGTCATTGATCCCATGGCTCGTCTCTCCCGCACGCCGTCTCTCCCGCGAGCATGGTCCCACGGGCCTCGGCCGGATTTCTGTTATTCTGGATTGCTGCGCAGGCGGCAGAATCCCGCTCTGCCATGACGGCAAGCCAACCTGAAAGGAATTTCGATCGTGATTTCACCCTCTGTGGCAACCAAGACCGGCGTCACCGCCAAGCGCGCTTTTAATTTCAACGCCGGACCCGGCGCGCTGCCCCTCCCCGTGCTCGAGCGCATCCGCGAAGAGCTCCTCGATTGGCGCGGCAGCGGCATGTCCGTGATGGAAATGAGTCACCGCTCCAAGGAATTCGAAAGCATCATCGCCGACGCCGAACAGCGGTTGCGGCGCCTCCTCGGCATTTCCGAAGACTACGCCGTCCTCTTCCTGCAAGGCGGGGGCAGCATGCAATTCACGATGGCCCCAATGAATTTGTGCCTGCCGGGAAAGCCCGTAGACGTGTTGCACACCGGCATGTGGACCGCTAAAGCCATCGCCGAACTGAAAAAGGGCATCCCCCACCACATCGCGGCATCCACCGAACCCGAAAAATTCACCCGCGTCCCCCGCGCCGAAGAAATAAAATTCTCGCCCGAAGGGTCTTATGTCCATATCTGCAGCAACAACACCATCGAAGGCACGCAGTGGCAAACTATGCCGCCTACCGGCGCCACGCCTCTCGTCGCCGACATGTCTTCCGACATCGCCTCCCGCGCCATCGATGTAAACAAATTTGGCGCCATCTATGCCGGCGCGCAAAAAAATCTCGGCCCCTCCGGAACCACCATCGTGATCATCCGCAAGGATCTCGCCGAACGCGCTGACAAGAATCTGCCCACGCTTCTGCAATACCGTACTCACATCAAGGAAAAATCCCTCTACCACACCCCGCCCACCTTCGCGATTTACATCGTTGGACTGGTCCTCGAGTGGCTCGAAACCTCCGGCGGGGTAGCGGCCATGGAACAACGCAACAACGCCAAAGCCAAGCTCCTCTACGACCTGCTCGACGAAGGGAAGTTTTATTCCGGCCCGGTCGAAAAATCTTCGCGCTCCAAAATGAACGTGGTTTTTCGCGTCGCGGGCGGTGACGAAGCCATCGAAAAAGAGTTCGCCAAGCAAGCCGAAGCCGCTGCGCTGGTCGGCACGCCAGGCCATCGTTCCGTCGGTGGCATGCGTGTCTCGCTCTACAACGCTGTAACCCTTGAAGCCGTCGAAGCCCTAACCAGCTTCATGCGCGAATTTCAGCGCACCCACAGCTAGCCATAACGCGCACAAAAAAATAACGGGCAAGCAGTTGTGCTTGCCCATTTCTTTTCCCTGAACGACTCGCCGTCGTCGCGATCCATCGTAGGGGCGCCCCGACCCGGTCGGGGCGCCCCAGCTTGCCCAGGCGTATTAGGTACCCTCACCTCGCGGCTTCAAGGCAAATCGAACAGCAGAACCTCCGCGTCCTTCACGCCCGCCAGCTCCAGCGATTTTTCCGCCGAAACTGCCGCGCCGTCGCCCTCCTCAAGCTTCTTCCCGTTCAACGTAACGCTGCCCCGCGCCACCTGAACGTACGCATGCCGTTCCGACTGCAATTCGTGCCGCACCACGTCGCCCGGACTCAGTAGCGTTGCGTACAACTCATTGTCCTGCCGAATCTTCACCGACCCGTCTCGACCGTCCGGCGAAGCCACCAGCCGCAGCTTTCCGCGTTTCTCCGCCTCCGAGAAAGTTTTCTGGTCGTACGCCGGCTGCAAACCCTTAGCTTGCGGGAACATCCAGATCTGCAACAAGCGCAGCGGCTCGGTCTTCGACGGATTGAACTCGCTGTGCGTCACACCCTTCCCCGCGCTCATGTACTGCACGTCTCCCGGACGAATCACTGAGCCGTTCCCCATGCTGTCGCGATGTTCCAGCCCGCCTTCCAGCACGTACGTCACGATCTCCATGTCGCGATGCGGATGTTCGGGAAACCCCGCCCCAGGCGCTACGCGGTCGTCATTCAGCACCCGCAGGGTGCGGAATTGCACGTGTTGCGGATCAAAGTAATCCGCGAACGAAAATGTAAAATGCGTGTCCAGCCAGCCGTGGTTGAAATGCCCGCGGTCACCGCTCTTGCGAATCGTAATCATCTTTAGCCTCCAAACTCCAGGAGCATAATACATGTTATAACGACCATTGTCAAGAGGTATATTCCCCCTTGCTTGCTTCCCACCGGGCCTTTTTTCCCATTCTCTTTCGTCCCGCCCATCACCAGCCGCCCACTCCCCCCGCAAATCCTGTCCCTGCGGACATTTCCGGCCACCGCGCCTTTGGTGTAGAGTAGGAAAGAATTTCAATATTGCTTGTTTCCTTCGAGGTTCGACCATGGATTCCGCTTCGCCGTCCGCCACCCAGCTCAAAAAATCAGACGACCCGGTGGCCGCGCGCCATAGCCTTACTGTCACCGACAACCGCACCGGCAAAAGTTACGAGCTCCCTATCACCAACGGCGCCATTCGCGCCAGCGACCTCCGCCAGATCAAGCTCGACCCCGCCGATTTCGGCATGATGAGCTACGACCCCTCCTTCAACAACACCGCGTCGTGCATCAGCCGCGTCACCTACATCGACGGCGACGCAGGCATCTTGCGCTATCGCGGATACCCCATCGAAGAACTCGCCGAAAAAAGCACCTATCTCGAAACCGCCTACCTCCTCTTACACGGCGAACTGCCCACCGCCACGCAATTAAAGGATTGGACCAACCACATCTCGCACCACACCTTCATTCACGAAAGCATTAAAAAGTTTCTCGACGGCTTTCACTACGACGCCCATCCCATGGGCATGATGATCTCCGCGGTCGCGGCGCTTTCCACCTTCTACCACGACGCCAAAGATATTTTCAGCGCCGAATCGCGCCAGCTGCAGACCTACCGCATGATCGGCAAGATGCCCACCATCGCCGCCTTTTCCTATCGCCATTCTCTCGGCATGCCGTTCGTTTACCCCGATAGCGAGCTGGGCTATCCGGGAAATTTGCTGAACATGCTTTTTGGAACCACCGGCGTGCGCTACCGCCCCAATCCCACGCTCGAGCATGCTCTGGACGTGCTCTTCATCCTGCACGCCGATCATGAGCAAAACTGTTCTGCCAACACCATTCGTGGCGTCGGCAGCTCTCACGTCGACCCCTACTCCGCCACCGCCGCCGCCATCGCCGCGCTCTACGGTCCGCTGCACGGCGGAGCCAACGAAGAAGCGCTGCACATGCTGCACGAGATCGGTTCCGTACAAAAAGTTCCCGATTTCATCCGCCGCGTCAAAGCCGGCGAAACCAAGCTCATGGGCTTCGGCCATCGCGTCTACAAGAATTACGACCCCCGCGCGCGCATCATCAAGCGCGTCGCTTACGAAGTCTTTGATTTAATGGGGAAAAATCCGCTGCTCGAAATCGCTCTCGAATGTGAGCGCATCGCGCTCGAAGACGATTATTTCGTGAAGCGCAAGCTCTATCCCAACGTCGACTTCTATACCGGCCTGATCTACCAGTCCATGGGCTTCCCCATGTCCATGTTCCCGGTCTTATTCGCTATCCCGCGCACTTCTGGCTGGCTCGCGCAGTGGCAAGAGATGCTGCTGGACCCGGAACAAAAAATCGCCCGCCCCCGCCAAATTTATTTGGGCTACGACACTCGGCAATACGTCGCCATCGACCAGCGCAAAGACGCCCCAGGCGCCTGATTCAGGGCGCATAAAGTTTCGGCTTTTGTGTGGCCAGCCAATCCTGGCTTTGCGCTCTGCCAAGCTGCCGTGCCAAGACGTTAGCCAAGCCACGGAGAGAACCATTCATGTCTGACGCCGTCGTCGACAATCTAATCCTAGACCTCCTCGAATGGCTCTCCGCACGCGACAGAACCTACGAGGAAGTGATCGAAACGTGGCGCACCTCCTGCCCCAAACTCCCCGTCTGGGAAGACGCCAATGATCGTGGCCTGGTAGTGCAACAGGAAGTAAACGGCCGTTACGTGGTTGGGGTCAGTACAACAGGCCAAGCCTTTCTTGCGCAGCGCAAGCGCTCGCAGGGTGTACGCCACAAAGTGCAAGCCCGTTCCATCTAAAGATCCGCTTCATAAGCCACATTCCCAAGATTGCTGACGCTGTTTTTTATTCGCCAGTATCTTCTTGGAAGCCTCGCAAACGGGAGCCTCTCGACGCGATTACCTCCCCGTGTATAGTGGAAAGAGCGAGAGGCTGTATGGCCCAGGTTTCAAATACCTCCACCACCACCGGAGCACGTCGGCGCAGCCAGCGCGTGCTGATGCAGGTAGCCGTCCGCATTCGCGGAACCGACGCGCAGGGACAAATCTTTGAAGAAGAAGCGGAAACCCTGGCCATTAACGCCCATGGCGCTCTCGTTCTGCTGTCCGCCCGCGTCACCAGCGGCGGCAAACTCCACATGCACCATCAGCGCACCAAGGAAGAAGAAGAGTGTCACGTAGTGTTCCTCGGTCCCGTGCGCAACGGCAAAGCCGAAGTGGGCCTCGAATTCTCCACCTCGCGCCCCACCTTCTGGCGCGTAGCCTTCCCTCCCGAAGACTGGTCCCCCAAACATCCCGAAGCCCGCAACGCCACCAACACCCGCCCCAACGAAAAATAATCTGCGTAAATGTAGCGGCGGGTCTTCAGACCCGTCCCTTTGACTTTGTCTTCTCTAGCTACCCCGCTTCAGCTTGGCCGCGCAGCGGATCCCAGTAGCAACCCTTGTAGCGACGCCCTTCAGGGTGTCATCGGCCTCTACTCATCGCGCCACCGCCCCGGATCCTTTTCTTCCCGCGATGACCCTTCAAAACCCCGCCGAATTATTCGCTGGGTTAATTTTTGACCATACGGCAGTTAAAATTTGACCACCGGGGCTGTAGCCGGGGCGCGAAGCTGGGGCTGCAGGGGCTAAGTGCAAGTTTTTCCAGGCTTTTATTTTTTTAGGGGCGCCGGCTGTTTTCGGCGGCCTACTTGCTCTTCTTCGCATTCAGAAGTTCGGTAGATGGGCCACCGGGAAGCGTCAAGCAACAGATTGTTGGGCGAGACCTCCTGTGCTAGCATCCGCCACGTTTACCAGGTTCCCGTTTTTGCTTGATCGGCTAAGGAGCTGTACCGTTTGCGATTCTCAATCAGACCATTCTCAATTCCATAAGGAGGAACCACATGGCCACAAAACCCATTAAGAAACCGGCAAAAAAAGCAAAGCTTTCGGTCAACATGCGGAAAGGGAAAACCCTCTCGATGAAGGGATCCGATTTCACGATCATGAAGGTGGTCGATAAGACCAGCCCGTTGTAGTGCGACCGTTCAAAGGCCAATTCTTTGTGTAGTGTAAGCAGGGCTGGCGCGTCCCCCGTGTCAGCCCTGTCGCACGTTTTATGGGAATGAAGCTATTGCCACAACGCCGAGTGCTCGCCGTGAAAATTGCCGCTCAGGTTTCGCCTTTTAAGCTTACGGTACGCCGCTCCCGTATCGAGGGCCGGGGCGTTTTTGCCGGCGTTTTTATTCCGCGCGGGCGCAAAGTGATCGCCTATGCCGGCGAAAAAATCACGCGCGCGGAGGCGGCGCGCAGAGTCCGCAAGAGTCTGCGGAAAACGAAGGAGCTGCGGACCTATTTCGCCAGCATTGCTCGCAAGCGGGTTCCGGGTGTGCGCAAGTGGGTTCTGGACGGGTCGGTGGGAGGGAATGGCTCCGAACGGATCAACCACTGTTGCGATCCCAACCTGTACGTGCGGAAAGCGCAAGGGAACATTTATTTCTACAGCCTGCGAGGCATCCGCAAAGGGGAAGAATTGAGTTTCGACTATGCGTTTGCGGAAGAGCGCATCAGGATTCCGTGTCGTTGCGGCTCGCGGAAGTGCCGAGGGTTTATGAACCGGCGGCTGGTGGAGGCTTTTCGGTAAAAAGCTGAGATCTCTTGATTTTTCCTTCTTCGGTGTCCGACTGCCTTCCCGATTCTCACAACCCCGCCGGATTAATCGCCAACAACCTCGGCTCCGTCATCTCCTCAATCGCATACCTCAGCCCTTCCCGCCCAATACCCGAATCCTTCACCCCGCCATAAGGCATGTGGTCGATGCGAAACGTCGGCACTTCCCCCACCATCACCCCGCCCACTTCCAAAACCTCAAACGCTTTGCTAATCCGCACAAAATCCCGCGTAAAAATCCCCGCCTGCAAACCAAAATCCGAGCGATTCACTTCTCCGAGCACCGCCTCAAACTTCGAAAACTTTTCCACCGTCACCACCGGCCCGAATATCTCCTTGCAGTTCACGCGCATCGCCGGGCCCGTCCCCGTCAACACCGTCGGCGTCACCGTCGCTCCGTTCCGCGTCCCCCCGCACAAAAGTTTCGCCCCGCCCGCCACCGCTTCGTCGATCCACGCCACGTTCCGCCGCGCCGCCTCTTCATTGATCAGCGGACCAACATCCGTCTTTTCGTCCAGCACTTCTCCAACGTGCAATTTCTGCACCCGTGCCACAAACGCCGCCAAAAATTTCTCGTACGCCGCCTCTTCCACGAACACGCGCTGCACCGAAATGCACGTCTGCCCCGCATACGTAAATCCGCCCACCGCGCACCGCTCCACGGCGTAATCCATGTTCGCGTCCGCGCAGACAATCACCCCGGCATTGCCGCCCAGCTCCAGCACCACGCGTTTTTTCCCCGCCTGCGCCTTCAGCTGCCATCCCACCGCGGTACTTCCCGTAAAACTCAGCAATTTGATCCGGTCGTCCGAAACCAGCTTCGCGGCATCCTCGTTGGACAGCGGCAGCACGTTCAGCGCTCCAGCAGGCCAACCCGCTTCTTCGATAATCTGCGCCAGCCGCAGCGCCGTAAGCGGCGTCTGCGGCGCTGGCTTAAGAACGATGGTGCAACCCGCCGCCATCGCCGGCGCCAGTTTGTGCGCCACCAAATTAATCGGAAAATTAAACGGCGTAATCGCCGCGATCGGTCCCATCGCAAATCGCCGTACGATTCCCCAGCGCCCGGCCGTCGACGCCTGCCAGTCCAGCGGCAAATACTCTCCGCCAACCCGCACCGCCTCTTCCGCCGCCACCGCGAACGTAAACGTCGCGCGCTCCACCTCCACACGTGCCGCCTTCAACGGTTTCCCCGCCTCCAGCGCCAAGGTTCGCGACAACTCCTCGCGATGCGTCTCAATTCCCTGCGCCACGCTGCGCAAAATCCGTTGCCGTTCGAATCCCCCCAACTTCCGCGTAATCTCAAACGCCCGCACCGCCGCAGCAATCGCCGCCTCCACCTCTGCCGCGCCAGCCCGATAGGTCACGCCGGCAAGCTCACCCGTCCCCGGCGAACGAATCTCCACCCTCTCGCCATCCGTCGGCCAGCGCCCATCCACATAAAACCCAAACGTCTTCACGTCAGTAGCCGTAGGCATGCTCAGTTCCCCATCCGTATTCTAAACCTTCACCCACCTTCGACTTCTCGCCCTTACCTTTCCTTCGCGCATTGGTTTCTCTTGTCTGTGCCCTCTGTGTCTCCGCGTCCTCTGCGTTATTCTTTGCCTTTTTTTCCAGTCTAGAACCCCTGCCAAGAACGTCGCAGAAATGCCTTGACAAGCACCGTACTACTTGATATTCTTTCCTTGGTGTAGAAGTGTCTCTCGTTCCCGCACATTTCCCATAAAAATCCATCGTAAAGCTCTTGTCTTCAGCGGCTTGTCCCTGGCTCATAGAATCACGTCGCCTGTCCCGCCATGCGACGGTACCCGCAGTGCCGAATTTTCCGTTAATCTCGATCTCCGCGGAATCGCCGCCTCTAAGGAGATGACTAAATGTTAACGAATACGCCGCCGTAAACCCAGCAGAATGAACACTTGTGAAACCGTATCAAAACAAAGGACTTTAAATCCTTTAGAATGCGCACTTACAAAAAAACCCAGGGGCGCTCCCCGAAAGGTGGCCAGAAAATGGCCCCGTTTCTTTAGGCCAAGCGTGCGCCCTTCTACGCGTGTGAAAGTTCTGCGTGCTTGCGGTCCGCCACCGACGCAATCGCCGCCTCCAGCACCCCCAACCCCTCGTCGAACTGCTCATCGGTGATCGCGAACGGCACCAGTATCCGCATCACGTTGTTGTAACTCCCGGCCGTGATGGTGATCAAGCCATGCTCGTAGCAGTAGTGCGCCACCTCCTTCGTCTCCGTGTCGGCGGGCTCGCGCGTCTCCGAGTTGCGTACCAACTCGATCGCGCACATTCCGCCCAGGCCGCGCACGTCGCCAATCAGCGGCCATTTCTTCTGCCAGCCGCGCGCCTTAGCCTCAAACCGTTTGCCCATCGCGGTGGCCCGCTCCAGCAATCCGCCGTGCTCGATCATCTCGATGGACGCCAGCGCCGCCGCGCACGCGAGCGGGTTACCGGCAAACGTGCTGCCCAGCCCGCCCACGCCAGGCGCGTCCATAATCTCCGCCCGCCCGGTGACCGCCGCGATGGGCAATCCGCCACCCAGCGACTTCGCCGTCAGGATCAAATCCGGTTCGACGCCGTAATGTTCGATCGCGAAAAATTTCCCGGTGCGTCCTAGGCCGGACTGCACTTCATCCGCAATCAACACGATTCCATACTTGCGGCAAATATCCTGCACGATCCCGAAAAACTCCTTCGGCGGCGCCATGAATCCGCCTTCGCCCAGCACCGGCTCCACAATCACGGCGGCCACCGCTTCCGGCGAGACCACCCGCTTGAACGTATCTTCCAGATGCTGCGCGCAAGTCACGCCACACGAGGGATACGTAAGTCCGTAAGAGCAGCGATAACAATAAGCGTAAGGAACGCGATAAACATCCGAAGCAAACGGCGCGAAACCGGTCTTGTAAGGATTCGTCTTGCTGGTCAGCGACATCGCCAGGAACGAGCGACCGTGGAACGCATCCTCAAAACAAATCACCGCCGGCCGCTTGGTATACGCGCGCGCAATCTTCACCGCGTTTTCCACGGCTTCCGCGCCGGTATTCACGATGAATGTTTTCTTCGCGAATTTTCCCGGCGCTAGCGCGTTCAGCTTCTCCGCCACCGCCACGTACGGCTCGTACGGCGTCACGCTGAAACACAGATGCATGTACTTTTCGAGCTGCGCGCTCACCGCCGCGGTCACCGCCGCGGCCCGATGCCCCATGTTCAAGCAGCCGATTCCGCCCGCGAAATCGATGAAGTGGTTGCCGTCCACGTCTTCAATCACGGCGCCGTTCGCGCTCGCCGCAAAAATCGGTGTGGAATGGTACGGCCCGCGCGGCACCGCGGCTTCGCGCCGTTTCATCAGCGCGCGCGATTTCGGCCCGGGAATTTCCGTTCGCAATTTGATCGTCGCCATTTCAGCACCATCCGTCGATGAACGATGAATACGATCTGCCTTTTTGGTACCAACTGCTTCTAATACCAGCCAATCGGCGCTTCGTCCAGATTCACGAATACCTGCTTGGTTTCCAGATATTCTTCGATACCCGATGGACCGAGTTCGCGCCCAAATCCGGATTGTTTGTAGCCGCCCCACGGCGCTTCCACATATGTCGGCTGCATGTGGTTCACCCAGATAATTCCCGCGCGCAACGATTTCACCACGCGAAACGCCTTGTAAATATCGCGTGTCCAAACCGCCGCCGCCAAGCCATACGGCGAGTCGTTGGCAATGCGAATTGCGTCGGGCTCGCCATCAAACGGAATCACCGAAGCCACCGGTCCAAAAATTTCTTCTCGCGAAATGCGCGCATTGTTGTCCACATCATAAAAAATGGTTGGCTCAACGTAATAGCCCTTGCCGAACGCCGCCGGTCGGCCGCCACCAATCGCCACCTTCGCTTCTTTCTTTCCCAGTGCAAGGTAGGAGCTCACACGGTCGTGCTGCTCCTTGCTGACCAGCGGTCCCATCTTCGTCTCGCGTTCGAGCGGCGGCCCAAGCTTGATGCGCTTGGCTTTTTCCGTCATGGCCTCCACGAACTTGGAATAAATTTTTCGCTCCACCAGAATGCGGCTGCCCGCGGAACAAACTTCACCCTGATTGATGAACACACCAAACAGCGCGCCATCCACGGACGCTTCCCAATCCGCATCGGCGAAAAATATATTCGGCGATTTGCCACCAAGCTCCAGCGTCACGCGCTTCAGCGTATCGGCCGCGCTCTTCACAATAATTTTGCCGACCGCGGCGCTGCCGGTAAACGCAATCTTGTCCACGCCGGGATGGGCCACGAGCGCCGCGCCCGTAGTTTCACCAGGACCATTGATAATATTCACCACGCCAGGAGGCACGCCGCATTCTTCAAACCAGCTCGCCACTTCCATCGCCGTCAGCGGTGTTTGCTCCGCTGGTTTCAGCACGCAGGCGCAACCCGCCGCAAGCGCCGGCGCCAGCTTCCATGACGCCATCACCAGCGGATAGTTCCACGGAACGATTTGTCCCGCGACGCCGACCGGTTCGCGCATCGTAAAACTCAACGCATTCGCCGGCACGGGATTCACGTGGCCCAAGACTTTGTTGGCCATGCCCGCGTAGTACTCGAAACAGGTGGCCGCATCGGCAATGTCGTACTCCGCTTCCACGATGGGTTTGCCGGAATTGCGGCATTCGATTTCCGCAAGATGTGCGGCATTCTGCCGGATTTTCTCGGCGAACTTGTACAATACGCGGCCGCGTTCCTGCGCGGCGGTCGTCGCCCACGGACCGGCATCAAACGCCGCGCGCGCCGTCTTCACCGCGGAATCCACGTCCGCCGCCGTCGCCGACGCCACCTGCGCGATCACTTCTTCCGTCGAGGGATCGTACACGGGAAATGTTTCGCCGTCGGATCCGTCCACCCATTTGCCGCCGACATAATTTTGATACGCGCGCACGCCTGCTTTCGTACCGCTGGACATCATCGCCTCCAAAATGCAACTCTGCCGCGCATCTCAAGAGCTCGCCAAGCTCTAAACGCCAGAAGCCGCCGCGGCGGCCAGCTTGCGCGCCATCTTGCGTCTGCCATAAACAAAGAAAAAATACGCCGCCAACCCCACAAAAAATACCGTGCCCGAAACCATCTCAAATTCGTAGGTGCGCAGCGAGGTAATCAGTTGCGGCGGAAAATATTGCAACAGTATTCCGAGAATGGTGGTGACCAAGCCGCTGGCTCCGGCCAGCAGCAGCACCGGCTTGCTGTACACCCCGGAACCGTCTGGCGCGTGGAAGGCAAACTTCAGCAGCGCGCCAAACACATAAATGTACGGCACCAGCTGCAGCACCACGGCCAGAGAGAGCATGGTCTGAAACGCTTCTTGCACGCTGGAAAAACGAAAAAATACTACGCAGAGCAGCATCGATATCGTGGCATGCACCAAAAGTGCGGCGTATGGCGTGGCGTACTTGGGATGCACGCGCCCCAGCCACCCCGGCATGTAGGAATCCAGCCCCGCGACAAACGGAATGCGCGCCGAACCGCCGAGCCACGCCGAAGCAATGCCGATGATGGAAACACTCAGCACCAACGCAAAAATCGGGACGATCCAGGCAATCCCAATCCCCGTCGCCATGCCGCCGACAGCTTGCACGATCCCTTGCAGCACACTCATCTTGTTTCGGCCCAAAGCCACGAGCAACGTCAGCGTCGTGCCGATGTATAGCACTCCGGAAATAACGCCTCCCCACGCGACCGCGCCGGGCAAGGTCTTCCGCGGCTCTTGAATTTCGTCGCCCATGATGGACGCAAGTTCCAGTCCCACAAGAGCGAAGCAGATGACGCCGAAAGAGTTCAAAACAAAACGCGGATCATGAGGAATCTTGAAATCGGCCGCGGTGACGGTGATACCGTCTCGCAGCACCACGATCGCACCCAAGGTAATCAACGTGACCGCCGCGATTCCCGTTCCTACCGCGCCAAGATTGTTGATCCACTTCCCCACTCTGGAGCCAACGATGTTCAAGAGTGTTAGTATCGCCAGAAGCCCGAGCGAAACCCACAGCGCGAACGATTTATTGTCCGCCAGCGCTTGATGTCCGTTGCCCAGAACAAATACCGAGACGCCGACGAAGTACAACATGATCGTGGGCACATACATCATGTTGTTGGTCCAATAGCACCAGCCGGAAAGAAAGCCATGAAAGTCTCCGAAAACTTCCTTGGCCCACAGATACACGCCGCCTTCTCCGGGATAGCGATGCGCCAGTTCGATCACGGCAATGCCCTGCGGCCAGAAAAACAGCAGCAGCGAAATAATCCACAGCCAAACAGTAACGCCGCCATTCGCGGCAATCGACGGAACCACGTTGAGGTTGAATACCGCGACGACAAAAAGAAGAACAAGATCCCAGCGCCCGAGAACGCGTTTTAGATTCGGGACGTGTGGCGCTTCGCTGATGGCGGCGACACTGGCGATATCGGTGGACAATTCGATTGCTCCAAATCGTTGACTGCACGCGTCTTCGTTGCTTAACGAGCCTGCGAGACTGCTGCGAAATCGCACACCGGCCGCAGGGGCTAAAGCCCCCTTCTTAGTTATGCGTCGGTGGCCCGACTAAAGTCGGGCCCTCCCGAAACCGGAGGTTTCGAGCCGCAACGCCGAAGGTTCTCGTTCGCGCTAGTGGCCAGCTGCGCCGACAAACGCCAAACCGCGGCCCACCTGTGCCTTTGCGAGCGCGGGAGCGATTTCGTCAAACACCCCGAGATGCTTATCGATGTCGGCTTCCGTGTGTTGCACGGAAATGGTCCACTGCTCGTCCCACCAATACGGCTGGGCCAGCACGCCGCGATTTACCATGGCAAACCAGTATTGCCGCCACAGGTCGACGTCGATTTTCGTCCAGTCGCGATAATTTTGAATTTCTTGGGGATACAGCATCAGCGCGCCGTTGACGCCGGCGCTGACGACGTACGCCTGCAGCCCCGCTTTCGCGACGATGGTGCGGTAGCCTTCGGTCAATTTTTTGCTGAGCTTCGCGGTGTGTTCGTAATTCGCGCGCGTCAGCACTTCACGGAACGTAGCGAGGCCCGCCGACATGGCCACGCGATTGGTGTTGTATGTTCCGCCGTGAAATACCTTGTGATCGCTGATCAGGTGCATCACTTGCTTGCTGGCGCCGAAAGCGCCGAGCGGCAAGCCGCCGCCGATGGATTTCGCCAGGCAAATCATGTCCGGCTTCACGCCAAAATAATCGCTGGCGCCGCCCCAGGCCAGCTTGGCGCCGGTTTTCACTTCGTCAAAAATCAGCAGCGCGCCATTCTTTGTGCAAATTTCCCGCAGCCCTTCCAGAAATCCCGGCTGCGGCATGCACAGCCCGACGTTCATCAAAATGGGCTCGAGAATAATCGCGGCAATCTGGCCGGGATATTCCTTGAAGCGGTGCTCGACGCTCGGCAAATTGTTAAAGCTGGCCACAACAACGTTGGCGATGCTGGCTTTCGGTATACCACCGCCGCCTGGGACGGAAGTCGGCGCATCCGCGTCGCCCCAATCTTCGGCTTTGGGCTTCACGCTGACCAGCGCGGTATCGTGCAGTCCGTGGTACGAACCTTCAAACTTCAGAATTTTGTCGCGACCTGTAGCCGCGCGCGCGATGCGGCACGCGTGCATGGTCACTTCCGTGCCGCTCGAACCGAAGCGCACCATCTCCACCGGATAACGCTTGCAGATTTCTTCCGCCAGTTCCCATTCCTGTTCGTGCGGCATGCCGAAGGTGGTGCCTTCATGCAGTTTTTCTTCCACGGCCTTCACCACCGCGGGATGGCAGTGCCCGGCCATCAACGCGCCGAAACACAAATTGTGGTCAATGTATTCGTGTCCATCGATATCGTGAATGCGGCCGGCTTTGCCGTCTTTCACGAAAATCGGATAGGGCTCGTAATGCCGGTAATTGCTGGCCACTCCCAGTGGAATACGTTCCAGAGCCCGCTTATGCGCGGCGGCAGACTTTGGCGTGCGTTTCTCGTAGCTGGCAATCTCTTTTTGCAGTTCGTCGTGCATGGTACTTCTCCATAAATGGCCCACCGCAGTGCGGCGAGCCGGCAGGTCTGTTCCCTGCGGTCAGTTTAGTGCGTGTATCTATCTTAGTTCATTCCCGCAGGCTGAGTTCATTTGCGCAGGCGAAGGCGCGACCCAACCGCGAGTCGCGCCGTTAAGTATCGCCCGTCCGCTGCTAACTCAGAATAAAACCTTCAATCCGAATTGCAGCACGCGAGGATCCCTGGCCTTTAGGATCTGTCCAAAGGTGGCGTCGGAAAAGTTGCCGTCGGGATTCTCGAACTGCGTATGGTTGAAAAGATTATAGAATTCGCTGCGAAACTCCGTGTCAAAACGCTCGCTGATTCTGGTCTTCTTCGCAACCACCAGATCGGTTTGGCTGAGCGCGGGGCCGCAGCACAAAGCGTGCGGCGTATTGCCGAAGGTTCCCAGATTTGAATCGCTGAAATTCGAGGTATTGAAATAGTAGTTGCCCGCGGTGGTCTTGGGATTAAGGAACTGCACGTTGCCGGTGACCTGCGGGGTGTTGGCGCTCTCAAAGAAAATGCTGCTCTCCAGTTCGGTATCGTCCTGATCCTGAATACGAATGGGGAAGCCGCTCTGGTAGGTGATGATGGCGGAAAGTTGCCAGCCGTTGATGAATTTCCCGGTGATGCCCGGATGCACGGGAATGGGCAGCTCCCAAACGGGACTAAACACAAAACGGTTTTTCGCGGAGAGCAGCGATATGCCGCGCGTGGCGTCGGCGCTGATGGGATTCAACTCGTTCTCGAACGATGCGCCTTGGTCGATAGCTTTGCTGAAGGTATACGACCCCTGGAACATCAGTCCGTGTGAGTAGTTTTTCTCCACCGATATCTGCAGACCGTTGTAATTGGAATTGGCGATGGTGTTTTCCGAGAAGATGTTGCTAAACACTGGAACCTGGTCCGAGGGACAACCAACGGCGGTAAACGGATTGCAATTGGGCGAAGAATAAGGACGCAGTCCAACGAGCGTGATCGGCGTTCCACCAGGCGCACCAGTGATGGTGCAAGCGGCCGGAGACGTGGCACTGGGACAAGGAATATTCGCTCCGTTTGCCCCGGTACCAGGGATATACGGCAGGTGAAAGACGGAACCCGCCGGCAAAGTGAACGAGTAGCTGTTGTCCGAATCAAAGGGGCCGCAGGGCTGGTTCGGAATATTTAAATTACTAATGTCCAGGCATGTTTTCGCGTTCCCGTAATCGAGATCCTGCGAGGCGAGGAGATGGTGCGCTTGCGTTCCAACGTACGCGATGCGCAGCAACATGTCCTTGGTTAATTGCCGCTCAATAGTGAGGTTGTACTGTTCGGCGTATTGCGACCTTAGATGCGGCTGGAATTCGCCGAAGAGCAGCGCGGTGCGGAAAGACGACCAGTCCACGCAGCCATTGGGTCCCGCGGGATCGAAGCACGGCGTGCTCGGAGTCTGGTTGATAATGCCGCTGGAGTTGTTGGGGCTTTGCGTGCCGGATTGCGACACGAAGGGCGTATTAAATTGTGGCGAGGATAAGAACACGCTGGTGCCGAACGGCGGCTCGGCGCTGAATTGTTCCAGCACGAGTTGTTCGATCGGATTGTAGAAAATTCCGTAACCGCCGCGAATCGTGGACTTACCCGGTCCGCCGGTGAGCTTGGCCAGCCAGCCTTCCGTCCAGCTGGGGCTGTAGGCCAGCCCGATGCGCGGAGCAAACCCTTTGTAATAGGTGGTGGTCAGGCCTCGAGGAACGCCCTGATCGTTGGGGAAAACCAGGCCCAACGGGAAATAGGCGTTGTTTGGCGAGTTCTCGCTGCAGTCTTGCGAGCTCGCGCCGAGCGCGGCCTCGTTGGTCTGGGAGAGGAAACACGGATATTGCGTGGTCGCCTGCCCCGGACGGAAAGTCTGCAGGCGGTTGCCATTGTCCGTGTAAGGAGTATTCAGCTCCCAGCGCAGGCCGTAATTCAAAGTCAGGTTCGATTTAATCTTCCAGCTATCTTGCGCATACAAATACAAGCTCGTAGTGCGATCATTCTCCGCCTGCGCCGCGCCTTGCGTGAAGGTGGTAGGCACACCAAGGAAATAATCGGCGTAAGCATTCGGGTAGCCGAGATCATTGTCTGTTCCAGCGGTCTGGAAGGAATACCCGCCGTTCACGTTGAAGTACAACAATTGGTCGAAGCGCTGGCGGCGAACGTCCACGCCAAATTTTGTGCTGTGCTTCCCGAGGATTTTGCTGTAGTTATCGGTCCATTGAAAAGTGTTGCCGACTTGCGGCAGTTCGCCTTCACTGTTGTTACCGATAACGAAGCCGCCACTGACGTTTACAAACGGCACGCCTTGATGCCCTGGAAGGAATGCGGTGATCCCCGCGGTCGGATTGTTGGGATCCGCGAAGCAATTCGCGGCCGGCACGGCAGCGCCGCAAGCGTCATGCACGCTGGGCAGGATGTTCACGGGATGGTTGAGGTCTCCTTGCCCTTCCCGGAAGTACACAAAGCGGAACTCATTGACCGCGGTAGAACCCAGCGTCCAGGTATGGCCGATATTCCACTGCTGAACGCGGGTCTTGAAGAGCGCTCCGAATCCCGGCACGTTCGCGCCGGCTCCCTGGAAATTGGAGAATGGCTGGGTTTCGGAGTCGTTGTTGAAATAGTAGTAGACGCTGAGTTGCATCGACGGCTTTATGGCGTAGTCGTAGCGAACGGTAAATTGGTTGCTGGTGTCACTCAAGACTGGCGACCCGGTGAACGTCCCAACTCCGAACGGCGCTACGTAATTGTTGTAGAGCGCCTGCGCGGTGGGATCGAAACAAGCGGTAGGAACCACGCTGTTGGGAAAGATACTAGCGTATGGGGTGTTCGGCACGATGGGTGCTCCACCGACAGCGGTAACCGCCTGTTGACACGTCTGGCCATTACTGCCAGTCCTATTCGCCAGCTGCGTCGCGAAGGTTTGGTCAGTCAGAATGCCGCCAAGCCCGCCGCCGGTACCGAAGTTGCCAGCGGCTTCATCGGCGGTCGGTAGAAACACCTGCCCCGACGAGATGCCCTGCCGCAGACGATTCCCTTCGTACGACCCAAAGGCGAACATCTTGTTTTTCACGATGGGCACGCCGAGGGTGGCGCCAAACTGATTCTGCTTATAGTCCGGAACGCTGGAATCGAAGAATCCCTTGGTGTTCAAAACGTCGTTGCGGATGAATTCGTAAAAATCGCCGTGAATGTCATTGGTGCCGGATTTGGTGACCACGTTGACCACCGAGCCGGAATTTCTGCCGTACTCCGCGTCGAAGGTGTTGGTCAATACGCGGAATTCCGCGATGGCATCGGGCGAAGGCTGAATCGCGGGACCGTTGACAAAGAGATCGTTGCCATCGCCGCCGTTGACCATGTAATTGTTGGAACGTCCGCGGCCGCCGTTGACGGAGACCACGCCCGGATTATCGCTGCCATAAAAAAGATCCGCGCCGAGCTGCGATTGCACGCCGGGCTGCAGTTGCAGTAATTCGTAGGTATTTCGCGTGCTCAACGGAAGTTCGGTTACCGCTCGATCGGTCATCACCGCGCCGAGCTGCGTGGTGGTGGTGTCGATCACCGCGGAGGCGCCGGAGACTTCCACGGTTTCCGTGGCGCCGCCAACCTGCAGGGCCACGTCCACGCCGACGATTTGATCAAGGTTTAGCGGGATGGCCTTGCGGACGTACTTTTTGAAACCGGTGACATTGACCTCGATTTGGTATGTGCCGACGGGAACCTCAAGAAAAAGATATTCGCCCGAAGCGTCGGTTTCCACTTCACGGGTTTTATTGGTGCCCTCGTTGGTCAATGTGATCTTGGCGCCGACTACCGCCGCGCCGCTGTTGTCCGTGACCGTACCGCGGAAGCGGCCGCCGGTGCTCTGCGCGCTCGCGTTTGGCGCGGCGACGAAGGCGCTACAGACCAGCAGCAAAAATGCCGAGAGAAAACTCAGGAAGGACGCGCGCGCGGACGAACAACCACTTGCTACCCTCATGTGACCCACCCCCAATGTGAACTTACCCCTGCCGCCGAAAAATTTCTTTTACCTACTTATTCTTCGAGGTTGCTGCGGTTACCGAACCTTACTATAATCCCGCAAACTTAGAGAAAGCCGGGACCGGTGTCAAGCAGAAAGAATTCATACGACAAATCGGCAAATCGCGGGCCGGCGCGCGCGTTGCGCATCAGCGAAGTGGCGGGCCGCGTGGGCATCTCGTCTTCGGCGCTGCGGGCCTGGGAGATTCTGGGGCTGGTCTCGCCGCGGCGCACCGCCAGCCGTTACCGTGTGTACAGCGAAGCGGACGTGCGGCTGCTGCAGCGTGCGGTATTTTTGCGACGCGCGCGCGGATTGAACCCCGCGGCAATCGTGCACGAATTGAAACGCCAGGGCGTGGTGACGCACTCGGCGAAAGCGGCGTCGTTGCCGGGGCAGCGCTTTCGGCGGTTGCGGGCGCGCCGCGGACTGTCGTTGGCGCAGGTGGCGCAGGCTACGGGCGTGTCCATTGGATTTCTCAGTGCGCTGGAGCGCGGGCAAATGAGGGCTTCCGTGGCCACGCTGCGCCGCGTGGCGCGCTTTTACCGCACCAACATTCTTTCCTTCTTTGAGGCCGCCGAGGAAAATCCGCGCGTGGTGCGGCGGCAACAGCGAAAAATTCTGGAAACCACTCCGGGCGTGCGCATGGAGCTGCTGGCCTGGGGACGCACGGCCATGGAGCCGCACCTGTTCCGCATCAAGCCGGGCGGCGGTAGCGGCGAATCTTACGCGCATGAAGGCGAAGAGTTTCTGCACGTTATGCGCGGACAATTTGAAATTTGGCTAGGGGCGAAAGAGCATCATCTGCTGAAAACCGGGGACAGTTTGTATTTCGAGAGTTCCACGCCCCATCGGTGGAAGAATCCAGGACGCACGGAAACATCGCTATTGTGGATTAATACGCCGCCGACGTTTTGACGCCGGGGTTCTACGAGAGTGCCGAAGGAGAAACATGAAACGCTTCGCCGTTGCGATGGGAATGTTGCTTGCGGTGATTTGCTGCGCGGCTTGTCAGAAGAAAGAAGAGACGCTGAGCCTGCTGGTGTGGGAAGGGTACGCGGATCCGAGTTTCGTGCGCGCGTTCGAGCAGGCTCACCATTGCAAAGTGGTGGCCTCGTACATGGGATCGAGCGACGAATTGGTCGCCAAGTTGCGCGGCGGGAGCGCCGCGAATTATGACGTGATCTCGCCATCCAGCGATGTCGCGGCGTCCATCGTACACAGCGGGCTGGCCGCGCCGCTGGACGTTTCCAAGCTGCCCGCCTATCCGCAGCTTTCCGCGAAACTGCGCGACATGCCGCTGGTGAAATTCGACGGCAAGATTTTTGGCGTGCCCTTTGTGTGGGGGCCGAATCCGCTACTGTACGACACGACCGCCTTCGCTCAGCCGCCTCCGTCGTGGAGCGCGCTCTGGGATCCGGCGCTGAAAGGGAAGATTTCCGCGTGGGATGATCTCTCGACGGTGTACATGGCCGCGCAAGTACTTGGTTACGACCAGCCGGATCCTTCGCAGATTTACAATCTCACCGATGCGCAGCTCGAAGCGGTTAAAAAGAAATTGATCGAGCTGAAACCGAACATCCGCAAGCTGTGGAGTACCGGCGGCGAACTGACCAACCTTTTTCAAAATCACGAAATTGTGGCGGCCATGGGCTGGCCGCTGATGACCAACGATCTGCGCAAGCTGCACTTTCCCATCGGCGAAACCATTCCCAAGGAAAACACCACGGGATGGATCGATCACCTGATGATCACCGCCGCCAGTTCGCACAAAGACCTGGCGCAAGCTTTTCTGGCCTACATGATCGAAGCACAAACGCAGAAGCAGGTTACCGACGTGACGCACTACACGCCGGCGAATCCCACCGCGGCGCAATTCATGACCGACGAAGAAAAAAAGATCCTGCATCTCGATAATCCCGACGCGTACATGCAGCGCATCTATTTTTGGCAGGATGTGCCGCGGCGCGCAAAATACAACGAAATCTGGAACGAGGTTAAGGCTGCGCAGTGAGTCCTTCCGCCACCAATACTCCGGGCGCTCAGGTTGCCGCGGGCGGCACGCTGCTCGAAGTGCGTTCGGTAGCCAAAAAATTCGGCGCGGCGACGGTTTTGAAAAACATTTCGTTGGATATTGCCGCCGGCGAGTTCCTGACGCTACTGGGCGAAAGCGGTTCCGGGAAGACCACGCTGCTGCGTTTGATCGCGGGATTTGAGGCACCAACCTCCGGCGAAATCTGGATGAGCGGGGAGCGGCTGGACACGCTGCCGCCCTACCGTCGGCCGGTGAACACGGTGTTTCAGCACTACGCGCTCTTCCCGCACATGAGCGTGCGGGAAAATGTGGCGTATGGATTGCGCGTAAAAGGGACTGCGGGCGGCGAAGCCACCAGCCGCGCGGAGGAAGCTCTGCACATGGTGAAGATGCACGAGTTTGCCGGCGCGCGTCCCGTGAAACTCAGCGGCGGGCAACAACAGCGTGTGGCGCTGGCGCGCGCGCTCGTGAATCGTCCGCAGCTGTTGCTGCTCGATGAACCGCTCTCCGCGCTGGATGCCAACCTGCGCAAACAGATGCAGAGCGAGCTGAAATCACTGCAGCGCGAACTGGGCATCACATTCCTTTTTGTCACGCACGATCAGGAAGAGGCTATGGCGCTTTCCGATCGCATCGCGCTGTTGCGCGGTGGCGCGCTGGAGCAAATCGCCTCACCGCGAGAGATTTATGGCCGCCCCGCCACGGCCTACGCCGCGCAATTTATCGGACAGACGAATTTGTTGCACGCCGACGTTCGCGGTGGATGGGCGGTTTGCGGCGCGCTGCGCTGGCCCACCAGCGAACCCGATGGTCCGGCGGTTTATTCCCTGCGCCCGGAAGTAATTGCTTGCACGCGCGATGGCGAATCCGGGGCGGGCACGATGGCGTTTCGCGGCGTGGTCCGTCAGCAGCTCTTCGGCGGAGCCAATGAGACGCTCGAAATCGCCTGCGGTCCAGAGCAGATTCTGCGCGTGCGTATCCCCGCCGCCGAACCGCTGAGCGGCGAGCACACTTTCACATTTTTTCCCGTGGACGCTATTCGCGTAAAGGCTTGACGGGATGTAAGCATCGCGAGTAACGCGTGATGTCCACACGGAGAGAAAGAAAAGTTCGACGATCGAAGAGTTCTTAGCAAACGTTCGTGACCGCCATGTATTCGCGCGCCTATAAATCGCTGGTCTCGCTGCCGCCGCTTCTGTGGGTGGGCATTTTCTTACTGCTGCCCTACGCGTTGATGTTCGTGCACAGCTTCTGGATGGTGCGCGATGGATTTATCGTGCATCACTGGAATCTGGATAACTACTCCGCGCTGTTCACCAAGCCGGTGTACTTGCAAGTGTTGCTGCGGACGATGCGCATCGCGGCCAGCGTCACGCTGTGTTCCCTGCTGCTCGGCTACCCGCTAGCGTATTACTTGTCCTTTCACGCCGGCGCGCGCAAAGAGCTGCTCTATCAACTGGTGATCGTCCCGCTGTGGGTCAGTTATCTGGTGCGCGGATATGCCTGGAAAACGATTCTCGGCAGCACCGGCGTGCTAAATGGTTTCCTGCAATACGCGCACATCACGCACGAACCCGTCGGCTTTTTACTCTACAGCCCGTTCGCCGTGGTGCTGATGCTCACGCACATTTACACGCCGTTTGTGTTTCTGCCGATCTACGCGGCGCTGGAGACCATTCCGCGCCCCTTGCTCGAAGCTTCGCAGGACCTGGGCGCGACGCCGGGTAAGACTTTTCGCCGTATTATCTTGCCGCTTTCCATGCCCGGGCTGCTGGCCGGCGCCACGTTTGCTTTCGTGCTTTCTCTCGGTGACTTCCTGGCCCCGCTGCTCGTCGGCGGCGCGTCCGGCACCATGATTGCGAACGTGGTGCAGAGTCTTTTCGGCGCGGCGTACGACTGGCCGCTGGGCGCGGCGGTGTCCGTCTGCATTCTTCTGCTCACTTTGGCTTTGTTGTTTTTCACCGAAACGTTTGAGAAGCGCTGGTCGTTTAAATAAATGCACGCCGCCGCTCCAACTCGACGCACACCGGCGCTCAGCGCCTACGCGATTTTCGTTTTCGCGTTCATCTACCTTCCCATCGTTGTGCTGATCGCCTATTCCTTCAATCGTGACGGCGTCGGTGGCTTTCCGCCGCGCCACTTCACGCTGCATTGGTACGGGCAACTGTTCGGCGATTCCGCGATTTGGGATGCCGTGCTCAACAGCCTGCTGGTGGCCGCGGGCAGCGTGGCTCTGGCGCTTACGCTCGGACTGCTCGCGGCGCTCGCGCTGGATCGCGCCAGCTTTCCCGGGAAAGCGCTATTCCGCCGGCTAGTCCTGCTTCCGTTAATTCTACCCGGCATCATCACCGGATTGTCGTTGCTGATGTTCGCGGTGTTCGTGAGCGCGCCGCTCAGCCTGCTGACGGTTTTCTTCGGCCATGGCACCGCGCTCATTTCCGTAGCCACCACGGAACTGTTCGCCGGTTTACAAAAATTGGATCGCGCGCAAGAAGAAGCTTCGCTGGACCTGGGCGCCACGCCATGGCAAACCTTCTGGCGCATCACGCTGCCAAATCTAAAGCTTTCGCTGATCGCCGCGGGACTGCTGATTTTCACGCTGTCCATGGATGAAATCGCCGTCACCTTTTTTCTGATCGGACGCGACAACACTCTGCCCATGGAGATCTGGGGCCGCTTGCGTCAGGGCATGACCCCGGAGATCAACGCTATCTCCACGCTGATTTTCGTCGTTTCCGTGG
Organism: uncultured Acidobacteriota bacterium; assembly: GCA_963838265.1. GTDB lineage: Bacteria > Acidobacteriota > Terriglobia > Acidiferrales > UBA7541 > Acidiferrum. The sequence continues at coordinate 1,014,576 of CAWIQN010000003.1, read as the reverse complement.
CGCTTATCAGCATTTGGTATCGCCTGCGGACGCGCACGCTGCGTAACGCGAGCTGAAGTTCCGGCGGACGGTAATTCTTAGATTTCTAGCGGTAGACCCTTGGGAGGAACACATGTCGCAGTCTCGCCGTGATTTCATCAAGTATGTAGTCGTCGGCTCGGTCGCCGCCGGATGCCCACTCAATGCAACGCTAGCCGCAGCGCCTGATTCCAGTGCACCCGCTCCCATCATGGACGGCGAACATTTCGAAGTCTGCCACCAGGTTCGCGACCACCATGTGTTCGACCTCCCCGCGCCCACAAAAAAGGCGGCCGTGGTAATCATCGGGGGCGGAGTCGCGGGACTTTCCGCCGGCTACTTCCTGGGAGACAAGGACTGGCTGCTGCTTGAGAAAGAAGACCACTTCGGCGGGAATGCGTACGAAGAAGAATATGCGGGTCAGCCGTTCGCTACCGGTTCGGCCTACGCCTACAAAGGCGACGACGGCGACCAGCTGGCCGCCGCACTCGGGTTAAAACTTCTTCCCGTGGACAATCCCGATCCCACCATTGTGAACAAAACTTTTGTGCCGGATACCTGGAAGGCCGGGCTCGATCAGCTGCCGTACCCCAAAGAGGTCATCGCCAGCTTCAAGAAATTTCGCGACGCAATTATGAAACTCGATCTGAAGAAGCAGACCATGGAGCTGGACGCGCAACCCTTCACAAATTTTACGGTCGGGTACGCTCCGGAAGTTGCGATGTGGTGGGATGGCTACGGCCCCTCCAATTGGGGCGCGACGACGGAAGACACCTCCGCGTTCGTCGCCGTGGACGCTTTGCAAGGGCTGATCACCGGCGAGGACGCCAAGCGCGTCATCTTGCCGGGCGGCCTGGGCTGCATAACGCACCGGCTGGTGGAGGTTATGCTGCCGAAATACAAAGAGCGCATGCTGGGCCAAGCGGCCGTAGTGGCGGTGGTGCCCGCGGCTGACAGCGTGAATGTCACCTATTTTCGCGCTGGGCAACTCACCACCGTCAACGCCAAAGCCGTCATCATGTGCGCACCGAAATTAATCGCCTCGCGCCTGATCAGCGATCTCCCCGCGGAACAAAAAGCCGCCATGCACCACACGCGCTACGCACCGTATCCTGTGGTGAATGTGATCTTCGACAAGCCGGTTTACAATCGCGGCTACGATACCTGGTGCCCCGGAAACAGCTTCACGGACTTTATCGTTGCCGACTGGACGGTGCGCAATCAGCCGGGTTACGTGCAAAAAAACAATATCCTCTCTTTCTATACTCCGCTGCGCGAATATCAGCGCGCCACGCTGCTGCGCGAAGAAGACTGCAAATCCCTGGCCGCCAACGTTCTGGCGGACTTTCAGAAGGTGCTGCCGGAATTTAACGTGAACCCCGTGGAGGTGCGCATCTATCGCCGAGGCCATCCCATGTTCATGGCCGTCCCCGGACAATTCACCAAAAATCGCATCGCGGCTGCGCGGCCGCTGGACCGCATCTATTTCAGCAACGCCGATTCGGGTGGACCGGAATCGCTGACCAGTGAGTCCGTGCGATTCTCAAACGTTGCGGCCGAGTGGAGCGCGCTCGTCCTGGCAGGAAAACCCGGCGCAAAGGATCTGGCCATGAAAGCGCTGCTGGCCTCCGGCGCCTGAGCCGGCGGCGTCAAAAGCAGGTTTGCCGTTTCCCGAAAACGCTGGAATAGGTAATAATGTGGGCCATTGACAAGCAGGCAAGCGCAAGGCAAGGCATGAACACCGAATCGAACCCAGCCGTAAAGCTCGAAAGTTCCTCCCAGACGATGCACCGCCCAGCGGCGAAAATTCCTGGCAGCAAGCTGGCCTACACGCGTTTGCGCAATGCCGCGATCGTGGGACTATTCGCGGTGGCGCTGCTCATTCCCAAAATCATCCACCTGCGCCGCAACGAAGGTCCGTGGTTCGCCTTCCGCATCGCGCTGGCTATCGTCGGTGCGTCCTTCGTGCTGCTTCCGCTCGCGCTGTGGGACAGCTATCTTCTGTCGGTTGTCGGCCTGGCGATGTTCGTAAGCGCCATCCTCTTGCCTTCGGCCCGCCCGGATACCACCGCGGACGAGAAAGCTCGCGAACTTGGCGCCCTAGTGGTGGTAAACGGAGGCGAGTATCAACCCGGGAACGCTCCCGCCTCGCGCGCCATGCTGTATGTCGGTGTCGAAAACATCTGGGCGCTCGACGAGCATTTTCAGCCGTTGCTGGTGATTCCCGTTCGCGAATTGACGGTCGCACACGCCGAATTCGCCGACGGGGTCTGGTATTTGCGGCTCAAGTGGGCCGAGCATGCGGCGGAACTTTCTTACCGCGGCATCTTTGCCGAACATCTGGCGCAAGTGGCCGAGAGCACCGTGCAAAGCGTGATGCGCCCCGCGCTACCCGTCATCCCGCAGCGCCGCGCCGCCAGCGCCTAACCGTCACACAGTCAGAAATGCATCACGAAAACTCCCAGGTCAAATTCTCCTGCTGGCCCGCAAACTATGCCAAAATAGGGGTATGGCGCGAGGATGGGAAAGCAAGGATGTCGAAGCTCAAGTAGAAGCCGCAGAAGTCACTAAGTCTAACCCCAATGCCGGGAACAAATCCGACGCACAGGTCCGCAGAGAGCAGGAAAAAAAGGACTTGCAGCTGTCGCGCGTTCGCATTTTGAACGAGCTGGAAGCGGCCACGCATCCGCAGCACCGCAAGTCTCTGGAAGCGGCCCTGGCGCACCTGGACGGGAAAATCTCGCAATTCGATTAACGCCGCTGCGTGGCGTGTCACCGCAGGCCAGAAACTTTCGCGAGCCGTAAACCCGCGCATCCAGGCTTGCACCTTACCTAATAAAGTCCCCGGCCAGTCCCCAGAAGTCATTCACGTAATAGTGCGAAAGCACGTTCCCGAACAGGTAGCAGATGCCTTGGCAAGGAGGAATATCTCCGTAAATGGTCTTGCCGCGCGCGAAGATTTTTCGCAGCGAGCCATCCTTCAGCAAATTGCCCGCCACCTTGCGCAGCGGTTCGCAGGGATAGAAAACATCCCCGTTCGGATACACTCGGGGAAACATCGTGGGATAGCACTGAAAATCTCCGAAGCGCAAGAGCGTTTCGATGGTTCGCGGGGTGCCATTGATCGGCTGCACGCCGTCGCGCCGCCGCGCAATGATGGTGTCCACCAGCGCGTGATAACGCGGATTCTTCAACAGCGCCAGATTGGGCATCTTTTCCAGTTGCGCGGATTGCGCGGCAAACACGAACCCCTGCTCCCCGCACCAATCCAGCAATCGCCCCACCTCGCCGATGTTCCATTCTTCAATCACCGTGCTGATGGTGATGCGCTTCGGATCGCCCATGCGCGCTTTGGCCATGGCCAGATTCTCAAGCACTTTCGGCAGCGCCGCCGGTTTGGAAAGCGCGTTGGTGGGATCCGCCGCCAGCGCATCCAGGCTCACGATCAAGCCGGTGACAGCGTCCATGATCCGCGGCTTGCGATCCAGCAGTGTGCCATTCGTGATCAGCAGCAGCGAGCGAAACTTGCATTCATAACGCGCCCACTCCACCAGCTCCTCAATATCCGGGCGCAAGGTCGGCTCGCCGCCGGTGATGACGATGGAGTCCGTTTCCTTGCGGATCCGCCGCAGCAGCCGTTTGGTTTCCGCCGTCGGCAATTCCGCGCTGAAGACGTCCGGCTCTTTCTGCGTGCAATAACTGCAATCCAGGTTGCACTTGTGCGTCACATAAAACGTCACCGCATACGGCGCCACCACGTCGGTCCGCATAATGTGCTGCCGCCACGCATTCTGAAAATAGAGACGAAAATTCTTGGCCACGAAGGGCGCATGCCGCAGCATCCCGCGCAGTATTTCGCTCCGCGTCGGCGGTTGCTTGGTCAGCACGCTCGCGGAAACAAAATTGGCGCGCTCACTTGCGGGCATCTTCATGCCCTGATTATGACTTACTCAGTCGCAAGTGCACAGTCATGCCGCTGCCACGCCTGAAGATTGAAAGAATGAGTGGAAGAATCGATCAGAGGAACAAACGAGCATTCTGCGATGCTGCAATTCGCAAATGCTACTTCAATCCGTGAACACCACGCCCACCGCGCTGAGTCCCTTTTCCCCCGCGTCAATGCGCACCACATAGCCCCGCAGCCGCATGGTCTGCTTGCCATCGGTGCCCGGCGCTTCCATGGTAACCAGCAGCTCGGACTGCAGTCGCGGCGCATGCTCCAGGGTAATCAGCGCTCCTTGCAACGCCAGGTCGCGCACGGCGGTCTCTTCTTCAAACGGCTTACCGCCCTCCGTCACGCCGCTGACCAGCGCGTGAAACTGCGCTTCCCGCCGCATGGCCGTGCGCGTGCCCGGCAGGTGCGCCTGCACATGATCCCCCGGGGAGCCCAGCGTAATCACCATGCCTTCGCTGGCAGCGAACACGGAATCGAACTCATCGCGCGCATTGCGCAAAATCGTATCCACCGCGCGATCCGTCGAATCCGGATCGTGGTGAAACAACACCAGTGTCTTCGCGCCGGCATCGCGCGCCGCGGCCACGCCTTCTTTCCACGAAGAATGTCCCCACCCGTGTCGCGTGGTGGCCAACTGTTGCGGCGTGTACTGCGCGTCGTTAATGAAAATGTCCGCGCCGTCCGCCAGCTCGCGCAGATTTTTCTCCAGCTCCGCATTTCCCGGCTCGTTGTCCGTGGCGTACACCACCACGCCCGCCGGAGTCTCGATGCGGTACCCCAAACATCCCTGCGGATGGTTCAACCATCGCGCGGTAATTTTATTTTCGCCCACGTGGAAGGATTCTCCGCCTTCCACTTCCTTGAATTTTCGCGTGGCGGTCATCGCCGAAAGATCCACGGGGAAATACGGCATGGCCATCTGCGCTTCAAACACCTGCTTCAGGCTGTCGCGTCCCAGATACTTGGAACGAAAACTATAAAAATGAAATTCGTTGTCCGGCGCATACAATGGCGCAAAAAATGGCACACCTTGAATGTGGTCCCAGTGATAGTGGGTAACCATGATGTGCGTTTCCGCCGGCTGCTCGCCGTCCGGCTTGGCCCAGCGGCTGCCCAGCATGCGCAAGCCGGTGCCGCAATCCAGGATGAATTGCGTTCCGTCCGGTGCGATCAGTTCGAGGCAAGGCGTGTTTCCGCCATACCGCCAAGTTGCGGGATCGACCGTTGGCGTGGAACCGCGCACGCCCCAAAAGCTCAACTTTGCTATGGGAATCTTCATTGACCCCGTTGCATTTCCCAATGAGACCTGGCATTGCCCCAAAAGTGCCCGCCGAACAGCTTAACGCATGTTGGCAGTAGCGGCCACGAGCGTCAATCTCTTAGCAAAGCCTCAGTGTCAAACTGCCTAACAAGCCCCTCCCCAACCACGCGACAAGGCTGCATCCAAACCCCCATGCGCGTAACATAGTAAGCATGGGGCAGCACAGCCACGGTTCCCACGACGGCCACTCGCATAGCCACGCCGGACACTCCCATTCGCACGGCCACGGGCACGAAGGCCACGCACATCCGCAATTACGCCCCGCCGTCCTGGGATGGGCCATCGCCGCTACCCTGGGCCTGGTCGTCGCCGAGATTTTCGGCGGTTTGCTCGGACGCAGCGTAGCCCTCTTGAACGACGCCGTCCACAATCTTTCTGATGTTCCCGCGCTAGGAATTTCCTTCCTGGCCATGCGCTGGGCTGAACGCCCCGCCGATGCCGAGAAGACCTACGGCTACCATCGCGCCGGCACCCTGGCGGCCTTCACCAACTCTCTGGTGCTCGTCTTTCTCTCCATCTGGCTGGGCTGGGAGGCTATTGCGCGCTTCAGCGCCCCCGTTGACGTCGTCGAAAGCTGGATGATTTGGACGTCCGTCGCCGCGCTGGCTGTTAACGGTGGCATCACCCTTTCGTTGGTCCGTGGCGGTGGCGACCTGAACCTGCGCAGCATCCTGGTGCACAATTTCGGCGACGCGTTATCCAACATCGCCATCATCGCCGGCGCCCTCATAATCCACGCTACCGGACTGCGCTGGATCGATCCGCTGCTCGGTCTGGCCATCGGGCTTCTTGTGCTGTGGTCCAGCATCGGCATCCTGCGTGAATCTTCCCACATCCTCCTCGAAGGGCGGCCACGCGAAATGCATGTCGAGGACGTGGCTCGCGCCATTCTTACCGTGGAAGGCGTCTTCGAAGTACACGACCTGCACATCTGGTCCCTCGGCGGCGGCCACAACGCGCTAAGCCTGCACGCCCGCTTGCCGGACATGCACATGGACGAATGCGAACGCATCCTCACCGCCATCCAACAAAAAGCCTCAAGTGATTTTGGGATTGATCACACCACCGTGCAGTTTGAAAGGGCCGGATTGCCTGCCACGTCCGGCTACGTGATGCCCGAACCGGCCAAGCAGCCCGAATGCAAATAGCAAACGTAAACGCCGCGCCACGCCGTCGGTAATTCAAGCAATCGAAACAACGAAATTATCAGGATCGCGCCGGAGATTGAAAGCTCAGCCCGCGCTGCTCGTTAAACTGCTGCGTCGCGTCTAGGTCCAGAGCTTCACGCGCCACGCTGTGCCGGAAGCCGTCCTGCGTCACGTAATACAAATTTCCCGCCTGCCACGAATAGGCCACCGCGAAAAACACCGACCCGTCGCGTTTTACAAACACGTACTGCTCGCTCGGCTTTACCGGTTCAACGATCACGTCGTACGCCGGGGCCGCCGACTGCGGCGCGTACACCGGACCCTGCCGTCCCGTACCCGGATCATCCGTGGAGACATCCGCTGACTCGGACGGCTGATACTGCGCTGCTTGCGTCTCGTCGGACGCATCGTAATAGCCCGGCCCATATCCGTACGGCAGCAGGAAACCTACGTCAAAAAATGGGAAGAAGCCTCGGCGCACTACGGGAAATCTATGTATGCCGAATCCGGGATGCACGTTGGCAAAGTGCGTGTAATCAAAGCCCAACCCCGGCACTACGCCGGTAAAGTCCGGCAAAGAATTCGACGGTCCAAACGCCGACATTGTGGAGATCATAGGGGTCGTTCTACTCGCAGGCCGATTGCTGAACGTGCGTCGCCCTGTTGTGGTTACCGTTCCCGCTCCCGAAACATGTCCTGGTGTCGCGCGATACACCGTGCCACCGCCACCCATCGCGTGCCCCGGCGCTGCCGCAAAAGAGCTCGCTCTGGGTGCGCTAATCATCGCGTGGCCACCGCCGGCCGGAGCACCTCCGCGTACTTGGGCCTGCGTAACTCTGGGAAGAACGGCCAGCGAAGAAACCACCAGAAAGGCGACAGCAAGGGAAAAGCGGCGCATACCAGACTCCTTAGCACCGGAACGAAGCGCGAAACACGACAACTACCTACACCTATAAAGATGCGCCCGGCAGCCCTTGGGTTTCAAGCACTTAACGCAGCGCCCCCATTCTCGCCACCTCTCGCGCCGTTTTTGTGGCACAGCCAATCTTGGCTGTGCGCCTTTCGCGACCATCTCAATCCGAACCCCTCCCCGCCTGTCACTTTTACCACTCGCGCTTTTCCCCTAGCTTGGTATGTGCTATAAACAACGGGCCGTGAAAAGCACCGCGAAGTCATCGCTGGAAGCGGAGGCGTCGACGCTACTGTCCGCGCGCCCGCTCGCTTCCAGGCCAGCCCAGGTTGTCAGCGATGACGCTCCTTTGCAGGCCTTGGCCGCCGGTGACGATATCTCGCGGTATTGTCCCGTTTGTTCGCAACGGCTCATTTCTCGCCGCTGCAAGCTGATTTGCACGGTCTGCGGTTATTACATGTCTTGCGCGGACTATTATTAGCGCATCTCGCAGGCGCTGTTCTGTATCGCTTTGCGGCGAATTTTCTGTAACCGCCGCGTTGCGAATTGGTGAAATCTGATAAGCTTTGGGGCTCCAGACCGGCTCTCTCCGGTTCTGCGTGCCGACGAGGAGGAAATAACGTGGCATTGAAGATGACGAATCGCGAAGTAGACGGCGTTGCCGTGGTGGCAATGGATGGCCGTATCGTGCTGGGCGAAGAAAGCAACGCGTTGCGCGAGAAGATCAAATCGTTGATCGCCGAAGGGAAAAAGAACATTGTCCTCAACATGGACAACGTCACCTTCATCGACAGCGCCGGTCTCGGCACCCTGGTCGCCGCGCACCACAGCGCCAAGACCCAAGGCGCGGGACTCCGCCTCTGCCATCTCGGCAGCAAGTTCCAGGAAGTCCTGCAAATCACCAAGCTCCTCACCGTGTTCGAGGTCTACAACACGGAAGCCGAAGCCGTAGCCAGCTTCGCCAAAGGCTAAGCCGTTCCATCACCAACGCTACGTCACGCAAATTGACCAAGGGCACGCCTCCGCGCGTGCCCTTTTTTTGCCTGCGGATGCGGTGGCGCGGTGTTGCTTTACTCCGGCATACCATCGTCCAGCCGCTTTTCGCGTGCGTCATGCCGAGCGGGACCGCGCAAACACACCATCAGCGCGTTTATCAGTCATGTGGAGACTCCAACGGATTACTACTTACTCCAGAAGTCGGGTGGGTGGTATTGTTTCAATGCTTAAGTAAAATGAAGAAAAGTTTATCCCGGAACGACAGACACCCATCCAACCCGTCGATGGGGTAGAGGCGTTAGATACGGACAAAATCCTGTCGGGGGTTTCAATTTCCAAACTGGTTCTGGGACTGCTTGCGCTGTTGGTGTTCGTGGATTCTTTCCTCGCGCCTCGCGCCGCGTCTCCAGGTCACCAGGTTTCCTTCTGTCTGGGTTGGATGCTCATGACGAGACTTTGGCTTGTCGCGCCCTCTCGGTTTCTGCTGGGTTTTTGCGCAATCGTTGCTGTGGCTTGCGTCTCCGCAAACCATGGGTTCTTCGCAACTATCGGCATTCTTCACTCGTTCTACGTTTATCTTTTGAGCGGCCTTCTTATAGTGTTTTGGGAACGCGTCGGAAAAGTCTTCGGTCTGGCTTCTTAACAAAACGAAGCCGCGCTCAGGCTCCCGTAACCGACCAGCCTGTGTCAAACAGCACAGACGCCCCATCGGAACAGTAGTATTACCATCCCTGAGGCTTTTCATGTCTCCCCAACTTCTTTACCCCGTCTGGCAGGAATCCTACCTCGCGGCCATGCTTGAAATGAACACCACTGCCCAGCACGCCAAAATTACCGCGGCAAAAGACGCGATTCGCGGTCGCATGGTGACCAGCAACGCCGGTCCCGAAGAACGCCAGGCCATCCACGACGCCTTGAACGCACTCAAATTTTTGAATCGTTGAACAGGCGGACGCCATGAATGAATCGAGCACTCTCCCGTTCTGCGCCAAATGCGAAGATAAAAATAAGCCGGTCACCCCGCAGAACGGATTTGGTGTGCCTTACCGCGTGGACGAACACCTATTCATCGAGCTGTACTTGCATGAAGACTGCGCCGATAAATGGTATCGCCAGTTCGGCGCTTTGCGGCAGCCTGTGGACGCTGCCTGCGTAGAAACAGCCGGCAATACGAACTCTGCCACCGACGCCATGCTGCAAGAGCGCGTGAAGCAACGCGCCTACGAAATCTACCTGGCAAGAAAAGAGAATCCCGCTTTGCAGGATTGGCTGCTGGCGGAAGTTCAAGTGCGGCGCGAACTGCAGCGTTCCGATGATCAAGTCCCAGGCTAAACGCGCCTGACTCTTGGCCAGCTTCGCCGCCCGCGCGCGGATCGCCGCGATATCCAGCATGATTTGATCGAAATCTATCCCCAAGCCAAGCGCCAGCCGCTTCTCAGCGTCACTGCGAACTTCAGCGAACGTCATGGGACGTTTACGGACTCGTGCGGAACGTCTATGTATCGCGGCGACCACTGCCCGCGATTCTCGGCCTTTTTCTGCAGCGAGTCAACAGTAAATAAACTGATTCGTAAGCCCCGCCTTGGCAAGAATCATGACCAACCTCCCGACGCCGATTCGTCCTGAGGGCTGTGTCAAACCGCACAGACGGCCTACGGGATTACCTGTATGTTCGAGTCCGAGGCACACTGCTGTGGCTCAAATCTGTAATCATTGCGAAGACTTCAAAAATCCCGTCACTTCCGAAAATGGCATCGCGGTTGGGTACCTCGTCGACGAAGCCGCAGGTCTGGAGGTCGACCTTTACCTGCACCACGAGTGCGCCGAGGCTTGGTCGCAGGACTTCGGCGTCATGATACCGTCACATGCCAAGGCCATCGGACAGTGAACCACGGGTTCAATAAAAATGTCGCGTGTGTGCGGAATCGCACAGTATTGGATTTCGATAATCCCTATTCTACGCTGGTACCGCGGGCGGAGTGAAGTGTTGCCTAGGGCTGGGGAACACATCACTCCGTCCCGCAGTCCTTTTTCCGCCAAATCTGCCTTCGCCGCGATCTACGGACAATTCGGTCTGCCCGGCCCGTAGAAGCGCCACGCCAAGTAAGTGAACCCTAGACCTCCGCTCAATATGATGATTAGCAATTCCGTGAAACTTGCAGGGCTCATGGTCCACCTCGGCAGCCCGAAGATAATCTGGCCACGTGGAGCGCCACCATACCCGTTAAACTTGATTTGCGCGGCGATGTTTGCTGATACGCCGTTCATTAAAAAGGCGGGCAGCCTTTAACTTCAGCCGCCCGCCCTCGTACTTTCCTCCTCAGTTGACGCCCTTAACGGGCCCCAGCTGCCGCCGCCAATGCGTGCGTTGCCACATTCACCTTGATCTGCTTCGGCTTCGCTTCTTCGCGCTTCGGCAGGCTCAGTGACAGCACTCCGTTCTGATAATCGGCCTTGATCGCTTCCGATTTCACGGAGTTGGCTAGCGAGAAGCTCCGGCTGAACGTGCCATAGGCACGCTCCACGCGCAGATAGTTGTCCTCGTTCACCTTGTTCTCAAACTTCCGCTCCCCGCGGATCGTCAGGATGTTGTTCTCCACGCGGATGTCCAGATTCTGCGCATTCACATCCGGCAGGTCCATCTTTACCACCAGTTCATTTTCCGTCTCGTAGATGTCCACGGCCGGGGCCCAAGAGGTCAAGTTAGACTCTTCGCCCGTACGTCCTACGTTTTCGCCAAACACGCGATTGATTTGTTCCTGCAGGGTCGTAGCCCCACGGAATGGTTGTTCCCAGCGGTTCATCTGATTTATATTTCTCATCTAATCCTCCTCAGTAATGATTAGATCCTCAGCATGAACCGCGCTTCCGTCCATGTACAGACATATAAATATTAATTATTTAATTAATATAAGACGTGCAGTTACATCGTCTTACGCGATGCGGGTGGGCGACTCGAAAGCCTGAGAAACGATTTTACGCGCCCAATCCTCGTTTTTTGAAGGTCGGCCTTTCTTTCGAACTTCCGTCGGACTTCTTAATTTAAATACGTCGCAGGGGCGAACCAATCGCACCGGGTGCCCGCGCCCGACAAAGGGGGCATTTTTATCGAGCTTGGATACTTCCCAAAATGGTACTTGACAAGATAACTGGCGATCTGTTACTGTTCTCCCTGTAGAGAAGTGCGCCCAGCCTTTGCAAAACTCCGGCCCGAATTCTAGTAACCACTTTCTAACTAAAATCAGCCTCTAACTCCAGCAGAATGAACACTTGCGAAAGGTTGTGAAAACACAGGTACTTAAAGTCCCTTTGTTTTCACATCCTTTCGCGATTCCCGGGCCCCTCGTTGGTTTTCGTGGCACCGCCAATCCTGCGGTGCTCCGCTCGAAAGGAGTACGGCGGTTTACCTGGAGTGCGGCGGCTTGACGCCGCTTTCGCGGTTTACACACAGCCACACAAGTGCTCTAAAAGCGCCCGTCTAAACCCTAAGCCGCCCCGTCAACCCGGTACATCGTGATCCCGCTCATCAGCTTAGGGAAAAAGTCCGTCGACTTCTGCGGCATCACTTCGCCCGACGTCGCAATCTTCATCACCTGTTCCACATCGCAGGCATTCAGCAGAAAGGCAATCTCCGCCGCCCCGGAGTCCACCGCCTCCAGCGCCACGCCAGCTTCCCGCTCATACGTAAGGTTGGCCTCCGCGGTCACGGATTGCGGCGTAATTCCCAGCGCCGGCTCCAGGATCCCTTCGTGCAACAGCACCACGTCCAATTCCCGCTGCAGCGGCGAAACGCTGGGCAACAAACGCGTCAGGTCCGCGCCTTCCCGCAGCAGCAACACATAGTACGCGCGCCGACCGGCCGGCCCCGTCGGATACGCCCCGATGGCGCGCTGTTTCCGCGCCTGCACCAAGCGTCGCAAGAAATTCTGCCGCGCTCCGGCCTGGCTGAGTTCGTCGGCAAAAGAAAACGTCTCGGCGGTAAACCACGGCTCCAGGTGCCGCCGCACTTCCGGCCAGTTAAAATCGTGCAGATGCGCGGCCACGCGGTGCGTCGGCAGAATCGTCAAACCCTCGCTGCGGGTATTGACGAAGGTCATCATCGCCCGCTCGTAAGGCGCGTCCGGCACCACGCGGCCCGCTCGCGTGCGGCATTCATTGCGATAGTTCAGCGCCGTCTCGTAGCGGTGGTGACCATCCGCGATCACCAGCTTCTGATCCGCCATGGCCTTCTGAATCGCCGCCACGCGCTCGGGCTCCGCGAAGCGCCACAGGCGGTGCCGCACGCCGTACTCATCGCGCATCTCCGTCACCGGACCAGCGTTCGGTTCAGCCTCCTGCAAAATCGTGTCCACGCGCCGCTCGGCATCTGAATACAGCATGAACAATTGCCCGGTGTGCGTCTGCGTGTGCCGCAGCATTTCCAGCCGGTCTGCTTTCGGACCGGACAGCGTGTGCTCGTGCCGGAATACCACACCCGCGGAATACTCTTCCAGCTTCCCGGCGCCGATGAATCCGCGCCGCGTGCGACGCTCCTCTGTCCCCGGCACAGTGTATTCCTGTGTGTATCCGTAAAACGCCGCCTCCGGATCTTGCACCACCACATTTTTCGCGATCCAGTCTTGCAGCGCCGCGGCTGCCCGCGTGTACACATTGTTCTGCGGCGTATCCGCGGGATACGCGCGCCCCTTTTCCACGCTGATCAGGTTGTGCGCGTCCGCCGCATAATATTTGTCCTGCATCACCGGCGAAATCTTGTCGTACGGCTGCGTCAGCAAACGTTCAAACGGCGCGTGCGCATTTTCGGGGTTATAGCGAAACGCGCGAAATGGGTAGACCTGGGCCATGGGTTCTCCGGTGTTTCTCTCGTGCTGCAGTGAGCCCTCTATTTTACGTGAACCGTACGCAATTACGAAGGGAGGAAGCGAACGAAGGAAGCTGTCACGGAAAATTGCGCGAACGCTCACAACACCTTCATGTGGCATTCAGAGGGGTTTTCAGAAAATCAAGCCGCGGGTGCGGTCTTGCGGCTCTGTTTCTCATACGGCGCGCGTTCCAGACAGAACACGCCAGCCAGAATAATCGCGATGGCGGCGAGTCCAATGTATAGCGCTCCGCGCGTCGACAAATATTCGATGGCCACGGCAACGCCGCCGCCGAACGCCCCCAGCACGTAAAGCATCAGCACCGCGCCGCGCTGTCCCAATCCCAGATTGGCCAGCCGGTGCGCGGTATGGTCCTTGCCCGGCGTGGTGAACGGCAAAAATCCGCGCCGCGACCGCGAAATCGTCACCAGCGTGGTATCGAATATCGTGACGCCCAGAATCAGCAGCGGCGCCAGCCAGCCGGAAAGTTGGCTGGCATTTTCGACGCGCAGCTTCAGTCCCAGCGTGGCCATCAAATAACCGAGAAACATCGCCCCGCCATCGCCCATAAAAATCTTTGCCGGCTTGAAGTTCCAGCGCAAAAATCCCGTAGCGGCGCCGAGCACCGCGGCGGCCAGCACGGTCACCAGCGTTTGCCCGTTCAGGTACGCAATCATGGCAAAGAAAATCGAGGCCATCGCCGCGATGCCCGCGCACAACCCATCCATATGGTCCAATATGCTGAACGAAGCGGTGATGCCCACCACCCAGGCCACGGTCAGCCCGGCATCCAGAATATCCCCGGTGCGCCCGCCGACGAGAACGCTGAAAACCTGCGCGTGAATGCCGCAGAGGAGCAGAATCACCGCCGCCAATGGCATAGCCAGAAATAGTTTGATTTGGTGATGTAAAAGACCGCGGTCATCCATGATTCCGACCGCCGCAACCAGCGTCGCGCCCACCAGGATGCCCACGATCTGTTCCCGCGCTGGCCCGTGAAACGCGAACAAAATCGCCAGCACCACTGCGATGTACATCGCCACTCCGCCAAGCAGCGGAATCGGCTGCAGATGCACTTTGCGCGGCCCGGGCAAATCCACCATGCCGACGCGCAGGGCAAACGCCCGCACCGGCACCGTCAACATCAGCGAAGCAAAGAGAGCGATGAAGAAAGCGAGAACGCCTGAGTCCATTTTTGCCAATCAACCGATCAAATGAATTGTAGTTACGTCAGCCACGTTGGGCGCAGTGGCCGCTGAAGCAGTCGTCGCATCGCGGGCTGGGACGCCCGGCGCAAAAGTTAGAACATCTCTAAGAACTGCGCTTCCTAGCTTCCTTAACACGATACTGCGGTTATGGTTGCGGGACAATTGGCAAAATCATGTAGTTTCTATTCTATCCGCAAGCCGCCAAACCCGGCCGGATGATGTACGGGTTTCTCCGTCCCAGACGCAAGCAGGGAGCTCCACGGGCCCGTTCATAATCCAATCTAAAATCAGCGCTATCTTAACATTAGACGTCTTTAGCCGGGAATATCCCCTCCACAATCTGCTCGAACTTTTCGGCTTCGTGTATGCGATCGTAGCCGGGCGCCGCAGCCCGCGCAGCCTTTTCCATCGCCATCCTGCGCGGCTCATCCGCCAGGAGCGCGCGCACCGCGGCCACCATCTCTTCGGGAACATCCGGATTGCAGCACACCGCAAAACCCTGCTTCGCGCCCAGCGACGCCACATCCGTTTCCGTCGGCGCCACCGCTACAATCGCCTTGCCCGCCGCCAGGATTCCGTACAGTTTGCTCGGCACCACCACGCCCTCTAGCCCGCGCTTGATGGTGATCACGTGCGCATCCGCCGCGGCCAACACGGAGGGAATCTTGCTACCAGGAAAAAAGGGCAGGAACACGATGTTGGAAGCTCCAGCTTGCTTCGCCATCGCCTCCACCTGCTTGCGCTGCGCTCCGTCACCGATAAACGCCAGCCGCACGCCGTCATCCGCCAACTTTTTCGCGGCCGCGATCAACGTTTCCCACGCGCCGTAAAAACCCAGGTTGCCCGCGTGCACCAGCACGAATAGCGCATTCCCGCGAATCGCCTGAATCACCTCGACGTCCAGCGCCGGAGGAGCTGCGTTCGCGGACGGAATTTCCGCGCCATCGCGCACCACCGCAACGCGCGATGGGTCTACGCCCTTCTGAATAATCCGCGCGCGCATGTCGTCGCCCAGCACGATCACGCACGCAGCACGCCGCAGCGCCCAGCGATGCAACCGCTCCCATACGCGTGCCAACGCACCTGGCGGCACCAGCGCGCCTCCCACCGCCATGTCCGGGTACAGATCGCGAATGTTGTAGATGTACGGCTTGCGCTTCAGCAGCGCCACGAACGCGCCCACGATTCCCTGAAAGGGCGGGTCGGTCATCGCCAGCACCACGTCGCAGGGCACGAACAGCGCGCGCGGAACCGCCAGCGCCACGTAACTCAAATAGTTGAAAACGCGGCGCCGCATCTGAAAGCGTGGATAGTCCGTCGAGCCCACGCGAATCACGCGCAACCGCCCGAGCTGCTCCGTTTGCGAAACGCGCCAGCGACGACGCTCCGTGGGGTCGTACGACGGGCGCCCGCACAGCACGGTGATCTCATGGCGCCGCGCCAGTGGCTCCGCCACGGACAGCGCCATCTTCGCCGTCGCCGAAGTATCCGGCGGGAAATAAAGATTGAGCAGCAAAATGCGCACCGCGAGATTGTACAAGGAAGCGCGCCCGACGCGGCATCGCGCCGGCTGCTCTTTTCTCAGCATGACGAACTAGTTATGGAAAATGCTGGGTGCTGGAATTACGCGGTGTGCTGGTGTTGTCTGCACCCGCGAACAAAGTGAAACAGTCGCTTCAATCATTGGAATCACGCGGCGCTTCCCGCGCTTGTTTTCAGGAGCCGCTGTGCTTATTTCCCGATGTCCACGGCCTGCTTCTTCTCCCACATGCGAAAACCGCCCAAAAACGCATTTTCGTTGGCCCCCAAGCGCGCCCCAGCCGGCAGATCTTTCAGCTTCTTGGAGTTCCCGCCGCCCAACACAACATAATCCGCTTCCAGCGCGCCTTTCAGCTTTTCAGTGATCTTCACGACTTGCTGACGCCATTTCTTCTTGCCAAGTTTCTCCAGCCCGCGCAGCCCCAGGAAGTCCTCATAGGTCTTGTCCTTCTTGTAGATCAAATGCGCTAGTTCCATGGGTTCCAGCACATCATTCGAGATCATCGCCGAGCCCAATCCGGTTCCCAGCCCCAGGAACAACATGCGGCCGCCCTTGTAACTGCCCACGGCCTGCATCGACGCATCGTTGATCAGTTTTACCGGACAGCCGAAGGCTTTTCGGAAATCGAAGCCCATCCATCCGCCGCCCAAATTATGCGGCTCGCGCAACGGATGACCGTTGATAATCGGCCCGGGATAGCCGAGCGAGACGCAATCGTATTCCCAATCCTTGGTGGCTTGCTTCACCACCTGCACCATCTTCGCAGCCGTCATCGTCGGACCGGAAGGAATTTTGAGAGGCTCCTTTTGGCCAGTCGCGAGCATCTTGACGTTCGTGCCCCCAACGTCGATGACCAAAACTTTTGCGACTTTCGCAACTTTCGCTATTGTCGCCGTTTTCGTTGCCTTCGCCGTCTGTCCAGCTTTCATGCTCACGCCTCCTTATTGCCTTGCCTGAAGCTATTGCGTTTCCGGCCTGCCGCCAAGCAAATTCTTCGGCGCGTTCCACTTTTCGTAATAGCGGCATGCCGTGAATGCCGCGAATGCCGGTCTCGATCCCGGCGACCACAATGCCAGCATCGCCGCAACACCGGATGCCCTCAATGCGGCGCGTCCTGCAAAATCTGATCCAGGTTCTCGCGCGCCAGCGTATTTCCCGGATTGAGCGCCAACGCCCGCTCCAGGTGCGTTTTGGCCTCCGATAACGCGCCGGCCGCCGCCAGCGCGCTGCCCAGGTTGGCCTCGGCGTTGGCATCGTTCGGGCTCAGCCGCACCGCCGCGCTAAACTCTTCGACGGCCGCTGGAAAATCCTCGTGCCGCGCCAGCGCCAGCCCCAGATTGTAATGCGCGTCGAAATAATCCGGACGCGCCTTCACCGCCACGGAAAGATGTTCGATCGCCGCGGAAAGCTGTCCCATCGCGAGCAGCGCTCCGCCCAGCGCGTTTTCCACCGTGGCGTCTCCGGGACGCAAGCGCTGCGCCTCGGCAAACTGTGCCGCGGCATCCCGCGTCTCGCCGCGCATTTGCAGCATCGCGCCAAGATTGTAATGCGCTTCAAAGTCGTCCGCATTGTTTTCGATGTGATGCCGAGCCAGTGCCTCCTCCAGCTTGATCCGCGGGTCAGCAACGCCAGCGGGCCCAGTGGGATTGGCGCCAGCTTCATTTGTTGGTAGAACCTGCAGCCACAGGTGCGCCATCTCGTCACTGGCGCGATTTCCCGCCACCACGCGTTTCGGCGGATCGTTGGGATTTGCCGAATTGTCCTGTGAATTGTCGTAAATGTAGCGCATCACAATCGTGGTTCCACTCGCGAGCTTCACCGGCTGCGCATAGCGATAGACGGCCTGCCAATTCAAATCCCAATGCGCGATATGGATCAGCGTTTTTTCTTCGCCGCCCGGCAGTCGCGCCAGCGCCAGTAAATCCTTTCCCAGATAGTGTGCGTGCGGATAAATCGCCAGCAGTTCCACATCGACAGGCAGGGTGAATTCATCGGAAACCACAAAATGTTTGTTGCCCGGCGGAATATCGAGCTGCTTATCGCATTCCAGCTGCAGCAGGACCGGAAACTCCGTGGCGGCCTGCGATGTAAAGTACAGCCCCACGCTCGGCTGGATCTGTTCCGGCTTGCCGGATGGCTGCAAATGCGTGTTCAAGACTAAATCGTCTCCGGCAGCCAGCCGCAGCGCCATGGTGCTCGGCTCGGGCCGCGGAAGCGTGCCAGGCTTCCAGAAAAGAAAATGCCCATCGGGATCAAAGTTCTCCGATTCGATCTGCAACTCCATGCCCGCGAAACCATCGCCCGGTTGCGCTTCTTCGTGACGCGCCGAATCGGAGCGGTCCACCAGCAGATTGGCGTGATGCACCAGCCGCTTGTTGCCGGGGCGAATCTCCACCGCGCGAACCCAGCGCGTTTCCGCCACGGGCGCGCGAAACACAAAATTCCAATACTGATCCGTGCCGCCGGCGGATAGCGTGAACGGTTTCGTCGCCCTTAAAATTACGTCCGGCTTACCCATCTGCCAGCCTTCCGTGAATTTCGCCAGCGCCGGCAAATCTTTTGCTTCGCCTTGCGGCGTGCCCGCTTCGTACCACGAGCGAAATAAGGCGATCTGCCCATCCGAAAGACGTAGCTCGTCGGCGAACGCAAAATCACCACGGTCCGGCAGCCACGGCGGCATAAATCGCCGTGACGTGACAGAGACGATTTGCCGCGCATGCGCTTTCACATCGTCATAGCTGAGCAGGGAAAATGGCCCGGCTTCCCCGGGGCGGTGGCAGTTGGCGCAGATGTGAAAAACAATCGGCGCAATATCCCGATTAAAGGTCACTTCTCGAGTTGTACCCTGACTCGCCGTAACATGTCGCGCCGTTCCCGATGCGGCCGCCGCTGCGTTTTGCGCAGCCGCAAATGCATGCTGCACGCGATATGGCTCGGCGCGCGATGCGGCGATCACCGAAAGAACCGCGAGCACACCAGAAATTGCACCAACATATTTATGTTTTTGCATCGAGAAAGTGATGACGCGTGGCATCTTCGCGCGCCGCATCATGCGCCGGAAGATCATTGCAAATCGGAAAGATAACATCCCACCGCCGCCACGCTCGGCAAGGTTGCCGGATGCCCGCTCACGGCCGCAGCAATCGCATCGGCAAGTTCGTGCGTGGTGGGCGCGGGGCGCGCGCGGCCAAAATCTTCAAACCAGTTGTCGATTCGCCCGTGGTACACCAATCGTCCCTTGGCATCAAACACGGCGGCTTCCGGCGTGACCGAAACCTGCGCGCGCTTCATTAGTTCGCGTTGTGGATCGCGCAGCACCGGCAGCGCCAAATGGTACTCCACCTCGTGCTTGCGAATCTCTTCGGAACTCTCTCGCTTGTCGGGATAGACCATCCAAAACGCAGCCTCAGAAGCGTGCGCGGCACTCAGCCGCATAATTTCCGGCGCGTAGCGATTCGCAATCGGGCAATCGGTGCGCACAAAAATCAGCACCACCACTTTTCCCGCCGCGCTGGTCCATGGATCCGCCTGCGCCACGCCGTGGGAACTGACGTCCGACGGGGCCGCGATGGTTTCCGGAAGTTGCCACACTATCGCGCCTAACAAAATGGCGCAGCAGGCCACAAAACCGCGGAAACTTTTGCCGTGTTCCATGCTCATAAAGCCGGGCGAATCGCGGCTACCGCGAGTCTACGAAAGCCCGCCCGCGATGTCCATCAACGCATCTGGTAATAACGGTTGTGCGCCGAAAGGGGGAATCGCCTTGACACCCACGTCCCATGAGTGCAGTGTTGCACTACGCAAGAAAAAGTCGCCTTCCATCGCAAGACCCACGGTGTTTTTTCACTCTGTGGGCTCGTTAGACGAATCGCAGCCGCTCAGCAAATCATGGCGGCTCGCAAGTAAAAGTTTAAAGAGGTCACTATGTCGGTTCTTCCCTGGATTCTTGTTGGACTCGCAGCTGCCTGGCTGGCGGGGAAATTCACGCCGCAACCGGAGAGAGTCGCGGTGCCAGCAACACCGGAAGCACCGGTTCGCCAGTGATTCCCTCCACCGTGGTGCAATACGTCGGCTTCCAGTCCAAGCCACTTTCCCGCGAATACACTTTCAACGTACGCGAAGGCGTGGAACAGCGCGAATTCACGCTCTCCATCGAAAACGAAGCGTTTTCGACGCACCGCGCGCGCTATCAGGATGGACCGAACATCTGTTCGCTGCGCCTGCGCACGGAGCTCGCGTGCGCCACTCCGCCCGTAGCACCGGTGCATTACCAGATCACCGGCGCGGAGTTGGACGATTTTCGCGAGACCCACTCTCCCAAACCGACGCGCAATCTATACACGCCGAAACGCGACGACGATTTCTAGCCGCGGTTTCTGTGCCCAACCAGTCAATTCCGTTATCGCTTTTGTGTTAAAACTCGTTCTTATTTTGCGCCCAATCCGCTAACGCTGCATGGCGATTTGACTTGTCACCGGCACGCATCTGCGGGATGATTTAAAAGTCGGCGATCAGCCCTCGCACTACCTGCTTTTTTCATTTACATTCCGCTTCGCATCTTCGGACGTCGAGGTAGAAAAAGGACCAGTATGCCCATGGAACTCGATGCTTTAGAGAGAAGAATACCCGGCGAAAAGTCGATTAATTGGGTCACCACTTCGGTGATGGCCTTGTTCCATGTGGGCGCCATCGCGGCGCTGTTTTTTTTCACCTGGAAAGCGCTCTTCGTTTCCCTGCTGCTGTGGTGGATGTCCGGCAGTTGGGGCATCGGCATGGGCTATCACCGTCTGCTGACGCATCGCGGCTACAAGACGCCCAAGTGGGTGGAATATTTTCTGACGCTGTGCGCCACGCTGGCGCTTGAAGGCGGCCCGATTTTCTGGGTGGCTACGCATCGCATCCATCATCAATTTTCCGACCGCGATGGCGATCCGCATTCGCCGCGCGACGGCAAGTGGTGGGCGCATATCGGCTGGCTGCTGGTGGGCAAGTCCATGCATCACGATACGTCCACGCTTTCGCGTTACGTTCCGGACCTGGCCAAGGATAGATTCCACGTCTGGATCACCAAATTTCACTACATGCCGATCATCGCTGTCGCCGGGCTTCTGTATGGCTTTGGGGCGGCGTTTGGCGGCGGCGTGCATGGCGGAGTTTCTTGCGTGCTGTGGGGAATTTTCCTGCGCACCACGCTGGGGCTGCATTTCACCTGGCTGGTCAATTCCGCGACGCATGTGTGGGGCTCGCGCCGCTTCGTTACGCGCGACACCTCCACGAATAATTTCGTGGTGGCCATGCTCACGTTCGGCGAAGGCTGGCACAACAATCACCATGCGCATCCGACCTCCGCGCGCCACGGCCTACGCTGGTATGAAGTGGATCTGAACTGGTACGGCATCTGGGTGCTCAATAAGCTGCACCTGGCCAAGCAAATTCACCGCGCCAAGTGGACGGATCGTCGCATGACTGAAGACGTGCTCGTTCCTCCTCCTCCGGCGCACGCTTCGCAAAGCGACTTGGGTTTGGCCTCGTAGTAGCACAGGCACTCTTGCCTGCGCGCTTTTCTGCGCATAAACATTCGGCCAACCCGCACAGGCAAGTGTGCTGTGCTACTTGCCCCCCGCGTTTCAATGAAAATCGTGTGAGCCCGTTTCCGCTTGGGTAACCGTCAGCGATTCGACGTGTTCCACTTTTACTGACGTAGTGTTTTCCTGATTCTGCAGCCGCCCTTCGAGCAACAAATACGGATGATGCACCACCACGGTGTGATCTTTCTCAAAAAGCTGCGGTGTAATGATCGCGTTCGCGATCCCCGTTTCGTCTTCCAAACTTAGAAACACAAATCCCTTCGCGGTTCCGGGGCGCTGCCGCGCGATTACCGCACCCGCTACGCGCACCCACATGCCATCGGGCAACTTCGGCAGTTCCACCGCCGAGCGTACTCCGGCGGCGCGCAAGGCGGCGCGGTGATAGGCCAGCGGATGAGGTCCCACGGTCATTCCCGTTCCCAGAAAATCCGCCACCAATCGCTCTTCGGCGGTCATCTGCAGCAAAGGCGAAGCACTATTGCCCGCCGCGACTGGGCTTGCGAGCGCAGCCGTGCTTTCGGCTTCAGCTATTATTGGTGCGTCTTCTCCTGATTTTATTTTCTGCGGCGGCTGCTCGATGGTTTCCGCAATCGCTTCCGCTACCGCCTCATCCATGCCTTCCAGCAGCGGTCCCGCCGCGCGTGCGGCGCGCCCCACCTGCCACAAGGCATCGCGGCGATGAAAGCTGCGTTCCCCGGAAATAAAATTCAAGGCGCCCACGGCGGCCAGCGCCGTTAACTCCGCTTTCTGTATCCCGGGGACCCTGCGCTTCAACTCTGCGATGGAAGTAAATTGACGCAGCGCGCGCTGCCGGGCAATTTCTTGGCCGATTTCCGCGCGCAATCCTTTCACGTAATGCAGGCCCAATCGCACGCTGAAACCTTGAGGCAATTTTTCCAGATCGCATTCCCAGTTCGAGCGCATCACGTCGATAGGCTTGAATCGTTGCCCGCGCCGCTGGGCGTCTTTTACCAAGGTGGCCGGCGAATAAAATCCCATGGGCTGATTGTTCAGCATCGCGGCCGTAAACGCCGCCAAATAATGGCATTTCAAATACGCGCTGGCATAGGCGATCAACGCGAAACTCGCGGCATGAGATTCAGGAAATCCGTATAACGCAAACGAAGCAATCGCCTGCACGATACGGTCCTGCGTTTCTCCGTTGATTCCATTTCTCGCCATCCCGGCCCGCAGTTTTTCTTCTACTTCTTTCATGCGCTTTACCGAGCGCTTAAATCCAAATGCGCGACGCAACTCTTCCGCCTCGCTTCCGGAAAAGCCTGCGGCAATCATCGCAATGCGCAGCAACTGCTCCTGAAACAGCGGGACGCCCAGGGTTCGCGCCAGCACTTTTTCCAGCGACGGATGCAGACATTCTATTTTTTCTTTTCCCTGCCGCCGCCGCAAATACGGATGCACCATCTTTCCCACAATCGGTCCCGGCCGGATAATCGCCACCTGTACCACGATGTCGTAAAAACAGGTTGGATGCAGCCGCGGCAAGCAAGACATCTGCGCGCGGCTTTCGATTTGAAACATTCCCACGGTGTCGGCTTTTTGCAGCGTTTGGTAAACCATCTCATCGTCGCCCGGTAATTTTCCTAAATCGATTTGTTCTCCATAATTGCGCCAGATGATTTCGATGGAATCTTCCAGCACCGCCATCATCCCGAGACCCAGCAAATCCACTTTCACGATCTTCATGTCCGCGCAATCTTCTTTGTCCCATTGCACCACCACGCGCCCGGGCATCGTGGCCGGCTCGACCGGCACAATCGAATCAAGCTGCCCCTGGCAAATCACCATGCCGCCAGAATGCTGGCCGAGGTGGCGCGGCAAATCCTGCACGGCCTGGCACAGCTCAAAGAATTTGCGGATGCGCGGCTGCTTTAAATCAAACCCCGCGTCGCGAAATTGCCGTTCCAAAGAATCGTTGGCGTCGCGGTATTCCCACGCGCCCACCAAACTCGAAAGCCGCGCCAGCGTTTCGGCATCGAAAGAAAGCACCTTGCCAATTTCCCGCGCAGCGGACTTGCCGCGATAGGTGATCACGTTGGCGGTCATGGCCGCGCCGAGTTTTCCATAGCGCTCGTAAACATATTGAATGGCGCGCTCGCGCTGATCGCCGCTTGGCAAATCCAGGTCGATGTCCGGCCAGTCGTCGCGCTTATCGGAAAGAAATCGCTCGAACAGCAAATCCATCTTCACCGGGTCCACCGCGGTAATTCCCAGGGCATAGCAGACCGCGCTGTTGGCCGCCGAGCCGCGTCCCTGCACCAGAATATTTTTCTCTCGGCAAAACCGCACGATGTCCCAAACGATTAAGAAATATCCCGGCAGATCCAGCTTTTCGATCAGCGCCAGTTCGCGTTGTAATTGTTGGCGGGCTTTTTCGTCGTCCGCGCCATACCGCCACAGCATGCCTTCGTGTGCGCGCGAGCGCAGAAAACTCATCTGCGTCTGGCCCTTGGCTACGGGATAGTCGGGAAATTTGTAGCCCAGATCGTTCAGCGTAAATTGCAACCGCGCGGACAGTTCCTGCGTATGCGCAATCGCTTCCGGTAGATCGCGGAACAATTGCAGCATTTCTTGTGGGGATTTAACGTGACTCTCCCCGTTGCGGCTCAGCAGCCGCCCGGCATTCGCCAGCACGCGGTGATGCCGCAAGCAGGTAAACACGTCCAGAATTTGCCGCTGTTCGGGGCGCGCATGCCGCACGCCATTCGTGGCCAGCAGCGGAAGCCGCAACTTCCGTGCGAGTTCCACCGCCGCGGCATTGCGCGCTTCTTCTTTCCGGCAAAAATGCCGCTGCACTTCCACATAAACATTTCGCCGCCCGAACAGTTCACACAATTCCGTAACGCGTTTTATCGCTGCATTCATTCCGCCGCTTTCGAGCGCGTGCGCCAGCGCGCCTTCTTCTCCGCCGGTCAAACAAATCAGCCCTTCGCTCAACTCCGCCACTTCTGGCGCGCGCACACTTCCTTCACCTTTCGCTGATCGCAATTTCATTCTGGTGATCAGCCGGCAAAGGTTTTGATACCCGGTGCGCGATTTCACCAGCAATGCATAACGCCAGCCGCTCACGCCTTTTTCCGCGTTTGCTTCCTCGGCGGTCACCTCCGCGCCGATGTGCGCTTTCACCCCGGCCTTCACGCCGGCTAGATGAAAACGAGCCGAGCCGTAAACTCCATCGCGATCGAGCAGCGCCATTGAGGGCATCCCATGCCCCGCGCACACTGCAATTAAATCTTCCGGAATCGACGCGCCTTCCAGAAAACTAAACGCCGATCGCGCATGCAGTTCGCAATACATCAGTCGTACATCCCTCGCGCGAACCATTTTTGTTGCACCGCGTCGAAATACACGCGATACCGGCCGCGTTCCGCTGTGGTATTTTCTTTCGGCGCGTTTTCCTTTTGCACGCCGACAAACTGCACCTCCACATCCCACTCGTCCTCAATCCATTGCTCTTCCCGCCACCATTCCCCCGACGTTCGCCACGGCCCCGAAGCCTTCCGCACCTGGCCGCGCCGGCCCTGCAAAAAAATCTCCGCGGGCGTTCCCTCGAGCAACTTCACGGCCACCGCCAGTGGAGGGCGAAACACACGAAAGCTCATGGCCACGGTATTTTGTTCAGAATATTTCTCAGACTCGTGCGCGTGGTTTTTCCGTGTGCCATTGTCGCTGGCAACTTTTTTCCCGGCTCTGCGTCCCGCTTCTTCTTGCGCCGGCAAAAATCGCTCCATGCGAAACTCGCCCGGCCGGTGCGTATCCACCACTTCTGGCGTGCCCACATTGCCTTCGCCCACCACGCCCGCGAGTCGCGCCAGCGTAAGCTCCAGCTTTTCCACGTCCGGGAAGCTTGGTAAAAAAAGCCCGCGCTGCGCAATCCTCGGCCTTGATGCTTCCGCCGCCACCAGCACCTTTACGATTGGCGCTCCCGGCGGATTGCCTTGCAAACGTAGCCGCAGCAATTTGAGCAATAGCTTGGCGTCGCGCATGGGCACTGGCAGTTGCATGGTGCGCCCGTAAATTCCCGGCAAACTTTTGGCGCGCACCACCTCCGTGCGCACGTCCAGCGCATTCTCAAACGCCGGCTGCAAATCGAAACGCACGCGCAACAAACTCGCCGCCAGAGCCCGCGCCGTTAATCGCGCGCAGAGCTGATCCAGCAACCGCCCGAGCACAAATGAGAGCGGCTCAAGTTCCTCAACCGCGTCATCCAGTTCCATTTCTTCTTCAAAAACCAGTTCCGCTTCGGCGACCACCAGTGCACGCGAAGCCGCTCCGCGCGCCAACGTCCGCAGCCGCATGCCTGCCTGCCCCAGCCGCTCCGAAAGCTGCAGCACCGGCAGCCGCGCGAGCGCCGCACACGTTTTTATTCCCCAAAGCGCCAGCGTTTCCGCAATTTCTTCGGGCGGCGAAAGCACGGTGACGGGCAGCTCGCCAATCCGCGATGCTTCTTCGCCCGCCGCGATCAGCGTAATCCCCGTAAAGCCGCGCGCAGCTATTTCCGCCGCGGAAATATTTTCCGCGATGGCTACGTTCACGCGCAGCCCGCATTCCCTCGCACGCGCCACCAGCAATTCCGCAATTGTTTCTTCCGAACCCAACAGCGAGGACAATCCCGCGATATCCAAAATAATTAAATCCGCCGCGGTCTCCTCCATCCGCGGCGACACCGACCACCCCACATCGCGCAACGCCGCATGCGCCGCCTTCTCCGCCGCCACCGACCGCGCGCGAATCTCCACTCCCGCAAACTGCGCCGCATTCGCCTTGGTCATCCCTACAAAAATTCCTACGTCCAGCGCTCGCGCGTTTGCCGCCACCACGCTAAACAGCGGCGGCGCATGGCCATCGATCAACGCAATGGCCCGCCTATTCAAGGTAATGTCTGCCTGCGAAGCAATCTCCGCACGCACTACGGCCTGCACCATAAATTCCGGAACGTAAATAGCTGCGAATCCCATATTGCAATCTGAAGATCGTCTCCGTCGCAGAATTTCCCAGCAATTTAATTTTCATCTCCGTTCAGATAGGTCCATTCCGTTTTAATCGCAAACTCCGCCGCATCCATTCGTTTTCCACCCATTTTTCGCGCGTCAATCGAAAGCACCCGACCCGCCATCGCGTGATTCGTCATCATGCGGTTTCCGGGCGCTTGACCGTCTTCCGTCTGCATTCGCGAGCGCACCACTTCCGCCCAACTCTTCGTTCCCTCCAGCAAACAACCGGCTGCGTGTGCATTTTTTCTCGGCGTCATCTTATTTCCGGAAAAACTTTGTCTTCGCGCATCATCGTCCTGCGCAACCTCTTGCGACGGGCGCACAGCCAGGATTGGCTGTGTCACAGGATCAAGCGCACGCGACGTTTCGCGCGACGTTTCACGCCAAACGCCCGCCTCACCCTCCATGCGCAACACCAGCGACGCGCAAGTCTTCGCGTGCGACTCCTGCCCCAGCAAAAAAAGTATTGTTGCCGTGCCCTCCACCGCGCGGCGAAACCGGAACCACACATTCAACTGCACCTGGCGCACCACGCGCGGCGCCACATCGCTCAGATCCAGCGCAATCAATCCGAATCCTCCGCCCTGAATCAGCAAATCCGTGGCCCGCAACGCCTGCTCGATATTTTTGCAGCGCACCCACAGGAGCTGTCGCAAGTTCACTCCCGCCGTCAGCGCCGCCGCCGGAGCAAACGCATCCCGCCCATCCACCAGCGCGCAAACCTCGCCCTCGCGCGTGCGCGCCGCCAGCGCCGCCAGCAGCAAACTGGTCCGCCCGCTCCCCGCTCCGCCAAAAATTTCCGTCAAGCACCCGCGCGGCAACCCGCCCGTCAACTCATCGATCTCTGCAATGCCGGTGGACGCGACCTCCACCACCGAGCGGTCGCGATACTCCAGCGGCGCCACCACGCGCCCCGCCAGCGCCGTCTCCACCTGCAAACGCAAAGCCGCCGCACGACTACTGATGGGCATTCAGCACATTCCTAGGACATCCCGGCGGAAAAGGCGAGGTAGAGGAGGAGTTGCTATATTCGCTTTTTATTCGCCTACGAGAAAAATGATCTACTCATGCGCCGTCTTTGTCAAGCGCCGCTATTTTCGTTTTGTTATCAACTATTTAAAGCGCGGTCTACGCGAACACGGCTATCATGCCTTGTCGTAACAAAATGTTTGGCAAACAATTCTGACAATTTGCCAGGAGCTTTAGATGTATAGCACTCCTGAATTCGAGGCATTAAACTCCGTCAAATATTTATATCTTCGAGAATTATCCGAGCCCAAAGATAATTCGTTGCGTCTGGTTATAGCGGAAGCGGTCGACAACCGATCAGCATCAAGTTTGGCGTTAGGCGCGCATCCCGACTTAGCAACTATTTTAAGCGATACTTGGCCCATCGAAACCATTGAGGGATGCAGGACCTTCGAATTGCATTGGAAACATTATGTGGCCTATTTGGTCACCGAGGAACTGGTCGGTTCGAGCGGCCACACCGAACATGAAATTTTCACAGGTGAATTGTTTCGTGTCTATACAAAATCGAATTTCCTCGATCACCTTTTACGAGATACCGGGGCGCATACCGAACCAATCCAGCACTTCAAAACAATCTGTCTGAACCATTTAATCGACGTCGCATCATACGCCCTGCCCGAAATTCGATTGCTCAGTTCACCTCAAATGACGCAGCGAATTCAGTAGAAAATTCATATGAATTGAATCTGGCCTAATTACCTGATTTCTCGTCCGGCAAAATGCATGTTGGGTTGTACGGCGAATATTGCAGTGCGGCGGCAGTGGCTTTCGCCGCGAGCGGCCGCTCCCGCCATTCTTCAATTGCAAACTCCACGAAGCGTCCGGTGCCGCCGGAGCGGTGCTCCGCATCTTCCGCAGACCAATTCACGCGGGCTATTCCTGTGAGCTGCAGCATTCTTTCGCGATGAAAATCCGGCACGAGCATGCCGTAGTGCGCATCCACCAGCAAATTTCCCAGCGTATTGAACAGGCTGTTCCCGGAGTAATCTGGAATGCGCAGCGTGCTCTCATTCACCACTTCAACAAAACCTGGATTCCCGCCGCGATGCGAAGCGTCCGCCCCGCGTTCCGGATGACCAGTGGCCAAAAATAAAACGTCCGTCGCCTTAAACAACGCGGCTTGCTCTTTTCCGAGCTTGCGGCCTTGCAACGCGTCACGTTTCATGGACGCGCTCACCGGCGGCGCAACCTCAACGTCTCGACGCGTAATGTACTTCGGACAATTCCCATACGACTCTTCAACACGCAGCGTCAATTTGCCATCCGCGAAGTGCGCCCGCCCATTCACACGCAATCTCTGGCGGTTGTACAGCTGAATGATCAAAACGCCCACGTGATCTTCCCCGCGCAAATTTTCCCACAGCACATCGCCAGGATCGTTGTCCGCCGCATCCACCGTAATCGTCAGCGTTTTGCGATCGACCGGCTCCATGAATCCCGCCGCGCCAAGAAGTATCGACGCCCATCGCCGGCCCTGCGCATCGCGACTGCTCACAATCGCCATCTTTTGCGCGCGAATAAAATTCAGCGCGCCAAGCATCAGCTTGTCATCGATCATCGCGCCGTTCGATTCACCTTCGGCGGTTTCGCCAGCCAGCTTCTGCGCCTGCAATTCCCCTTCATGAAATGGAGTTTTCTCGTTCATGCGTGCAGGTATCAGATGTCGTGCCGGCCCGAAAGTTTCAATAAACCGCCTTGAGGGCAAAAAGACGTCGAGAATTACATAGCGTTATGGCTGGCGGCCTCCGGGCATCTCGCTGGATTGCGTCGGCAGGTTGATTTCGCGTACCGGCAGGTCGATTTCGCCGGGCCGCGCTGGCGGTTCCAGGCCATCGGTGAGCAGCAGGCCCTGCAGCGTGATGGCGTTCACCCACAGTTCTTCGAGCGCCGAAATGTAGCCGTCGTGCAGTTCATACAATGTTTGCTGCACTTTCAGCACCTGCGGGTAAGAAGCGGTCATCAGTCCATATTTATTGACGAGGAGTTCGTAGGATTTTTGCGCGCGCGGCAGCAGTTGATTGGCGTATTGATCCACCATGATCCGCGAATTCCGGTACATGCCCAGCACGCCCGCCGAACGCTCACGCAGCGTGAGTTCCACGCGCTTGGTTTCCGCCTGCGCGCGCTGAATGTCGCTTTGCGCGGCCGCGATGCTGCCCTGGTTGCGATTGAAGATGTGCAGCTGCACGCCGACCTCGGCGAATCCGATTAAGCCGGCCGCGCGACGATTCGGAGGGTCGATAAACTCGTTGTCCTGCGAAACCCCGGCCCTGAATTGAAGATCGGGGATCGGCTCGCGGCGCGCGCGGGTGAGCACTGCATTGGCGCGGTCCACGCCGGCCTGAGCGATGGCCACCGACGGGCTATCGCGCAGCAGAATTTCTATGGCCTTGTCTTCGTCGACCTCCGGCAAGTTGCGGTCCAGGTATCCGGCCAGCGTGCCCGTTTCCAGGCTGGGATTCCCCACCACGGCGGCGAGCGCGCGCCATTCCTGCCGCAGCATATTTTCCTGCAGCATCACGTCCATCTGCAGCTTTTGCTGCTCCACTTCCGCCTGCAGCACTTCGCTTTCGTCAGCCTGGCCAATATTCCGGAGTTGCCGCGCGGTCTTTACCGCTTCGCTGGAAATTCCGACGAGGTCTCGCTTTGAGTCCAGCATCTCTTGCGCGGAGAGCACGCGATAGTAGGCGATGCGCACGGCGTTTGTGACGCGCAGCTCTTGTTCGCGAGATTCCATCTCGGCGATGCGTACGTCCTGAGCAAATATTTTCCGATTTTGCGCCAGCTTGCCTCCAGTGATGAGCGATTGCGAGACAAACGCGCCCTGCTCGCCGCCGCCAAAGGCGCCGCCGCGGATCTCGTCGCCGGCGTAACCCACGGTGGGATTCGGAGGAAGCCCGGACTGTAGTTGCCGCGCTTTGGCCGCGTCAATTTCCGCCTTGGCCTGCAGCAGCGTGGGATTTTTCTCGAACGCCATTTTTTCCAGGTCTTCCAGGGAGATTAGCTTCCCCTGCGGGTTTTCCTGCGAGCGGCCCATGCGCGGAACCTGCGGCGTCACCAGTGGAATGTCGCCGTGGTGGTGGTGCGTCTCTTCCATTTCCTGCATCGGCATCGGTGGAGGCTGTTGCGCGGCAGGAGCCTGGCACAACGCGCGTTGTGGACACCACGCCAGAATGGCAACTGCGGCGAACGGTAGAATTTTGGCAATTCTGTTCATCGGCGTTCTCCTGAATTTTTCCTTGGCGTGGCCCGCGGCATTAGTCGTGGTGATCGTGGTCATCGTGATGTTCGTGGTCGTCGTGGTGTTCATGATCATGGTGTTCTGCATCGTGCTTTTCATTTGGCGGAGCGCTCAGGCCGTGCCGTCTCAGATCCATGATTGCGTCGAATCTTTCCGGTGGCAGGACGCGTACCAGCGTCATCATGCCCATCATGTTGGCGCTCCAATTTCTCGGCAGGCCGTAGGTTTCGGGCTTGGCGACGGCTTCGTCCATGCCCATATCCATGAACGCGTCTTGCGGAAAACCGGCGACGGAATCGGCGTCATCGGCAATGGGCGCGTGATGGACGTGCTGAAATCCGATGGTGTTCGCCAGCGTCTGCATCTGGCTTAGAGCCGGCGCGTCGTTGGTGGCCACGGTGGTGATCATGCGGTCGCCAAGCAAATCGGACATGCTGTTCATCATGTGGTGCGGCAGATGGCAATGCAGCATCCAGTCGCCGGGATACTTGGCATCGAATTCGATGTCGCGCGCCTGCGCCACGCCTACCAGCACGGTATTTTCGCGGCGCCACGTCGACTCCGGTGAGCGCCCGGCTTCCGTGCCAGTGACCAAAAACTGATTGCCGTGCAGGTGCATGGGATGGTGGTCCATCCCCAGGTTGACGATGCGAATGCGCACGCGGCTGCCCAGGCGCGCAATCAGCGGCGTGCTGGCGGGCGCCGAAACGCCATTGAACGTCAGCCAATTGAATTCCATGTTCGCGGTATTCGGTACCGTGCTATTTGGCAGAATGGCCCATTCTTGCAAAATAATTCCGTAATCGTGGTCCACGCGCGGCTGGTACGGTTTTTCCGGATGCAGAATGAACAAGCCAATCATGCCCATCATTTCCTGCATGGCGCCGTGTGAATGATAGAAATACGTTCCCTCTTGGTGCAGCGTAAATTCGTAAACAAATCGGCCGCCGGGCGGGACGGGCTTCTGTGTGATGTACGGCAAGCCGTCCATTTCGATGGGAATTTCCAGTCCGTGCCAATGCACCGTGGTGGACTCCGGCAAATGATTTTCAAAAATGATGCGCACGCGGTCGCCCTGATTGGCCTGAATGGTGGGGCCCGGGCAGCTGCCGTTGTAGCCCCAGACCTCCATCATTTTGAATGGCACGATTTGGCGTTTAACAGGTTCGGCGATTAAGTGAAATTCCTTGACGCCGCCGTCCATGCGAAACGGCAGGTTCGGCACGTCCGGCGTTTCCACGAGCAGCGGAGCGCCGTCGTGACGAGCGCTTTCCTTTTTTCCTGTGTGCCTCGTCCCGGGCATGTCGCCGGACATTTGCATTTCCTGGGCGGAAAGCGTTTTGGCGGACGCGAATGCACCAGCTGCTCCCGCCAGAACATTCCACAAAAACCCGCGTCTGCTACTCATGTGTTTGTCCTTTCAAACTAAATGGGTCGAGGCTTATAGGTAGAAGCTGATCGGCTAAAGTCGAAAGTCCGGACTTCGACAGATACGATTTGCAGTGATGAACAAATTCGCGGACCAACCGCGAGAGGGTTTTTAGATGCGGAGAGAAACTGGAGCGGCGCAGATATTTCTGGCCGCCGGAGGAACCTCGGAGAGCCACAGGCGGTCGCGAACGAACACGATCGCCAAAGCGAAGTCAAATCGTTGCACTATAGAAAGCTGCGCAATCGTGCGCGGCGCATCGAAAGTACATGATCCTTCGATAAGCGCAGCGGTTTGCATCAAGCTGGTGCAATCGGATGCATGAATCGAGCCAGAATTCGGCTCCGAGATACATGCGTCGCAAGCGGTATTTCGAGAATCATCCCGCCTGGACTGGTCGATGATTTCGCGGCCGCGCTCGGACGTCATCTGATAATGATGAGCGTTTGCCGCAGGTGGCGCGCAATGCGCCGCGCAGAGCGATGGGAGCAAAGCATTGTTCCCCAACGTGAGCAGGAGCAAGATCGCGAACAGTGATCTGAGGCGCATTAAATCCGAGAATACACCGTCAGCAGGCCTCGTTCAACAATGGTTCCGCGAGGAGTTCTTCAAGAGATGCGCGAATTAGGCGTGCGGATGGGATTTGTCGTAAATATCCATCAGCTGGCGGATGGACGCGTGGGTGTATTTCTGCGTAGTGGAAAGCGATTGATGGCCAAGGAGTTCCTGAATGGCGCGGAGGTCGGCACCGTCAGCGAGAAGATGCGTGGCAAAGGCGTGGCGCAGCGAGTGCGGATGCAAGTCCCAATTCACGTTGACCAGGCGCACGTATTTTTTGACGATACGGCCCACGGAGCGTTGCGTGAGTCGGCGCCCAGCATAGTTCAGGAACACCGCTTCGGTGTGCGGTGCGGCGCGACGGCTGGCGCGCGAGCCTGCGGATTGCAGCAAGAGTTCCTCGCGCAACGGCCAGTATTTGCCCAGCGCTTCCTGCGCTTTGCCGCCGTAGGGCACGACGCGCTCTTTGTTGCCTTTGCCGCGAACGCGCAGCATGTGCTCCCGCTGATCGATGTCGATCAAATTAAGACCGGTAAGTTCGCTGACGCGCAATCCGGCAGCGTACAGCAGCTCGAGCAAGGCGCGGTCTCGCGGCAACAGCAGCCCCTCTTCGACCAATCTGGGTTTGGGCGTTTTGTTTTTCGCGGTGCGTGAGAGTTCCACAACATTGCCGGCGATTCCCGGACCAGATTGCGGCGGGGCTAGTTGATTCAGAAACGCGTTCATCTCTTCGGCAGAAAGCACGCTGGGAATACGCTTAGGAAGCTTCGGCGTGGGGACCAGTCGCGCGGGGCTCTCTTTCAGCAAACCTTCGCGCACGCAATATTTAAAGAAAGAGCGCAGCGTGGCCAGCTTTCGCGCAATAGAACTTTTCTGCAGTCCCTGATCGTGGAGGTGCGCGACAAATTCACGAATCACGTGGTGCGACACGGCGACGAGCGTGGGCGGTTGCAGTCCCGGGGGCGAAAGATACGCAATGAATTGCGCTAGATCCTTGCCGTAATTTGAAATGGTGTGCGGAGACGAGTTTTTTACGGAGCGCAGATACCCGAGGTATTTTTCGATAGCTTGGATCATTGGGACGATTTTGTCGCCTTGCCTAGTATAGATGCAGTCTTGCGGTGGCGCGCTATGGCGCCGGGGATTGTTTCGTCTGCGCTATCGAGGTGAGTGCGGTGGGTTGCGGTCGGGTCGATTTTGCGGACTTGGCGAGATAGGACGCAGCATGCTCCGCTGCAAGCATTGCGGTCGCAAAAGCGGCGGCAAGCCGCCGCACTCCAAAAAGCAGGTTAGGATTTGGCGCCGGCGGGAACGGGTTCTTCTTGCGGCGCGGGCGCGGCGGCGGGTTCAGGAGCCAGCTTTTCCCAGTCGCAGCCTTCTTTGAGGCAGGTGTAAACGGTGCCGATTTTGGATTTTTTCTCCACGATGAAGGGCGCGCCGCACTTCGGACACGGCTCCGGTATGGGCATGAACGGCGTGGTGAAGTCGCAATCTGGGTAACGCGAGCAGCCGTAAAAAATGCGTGGACGCCCGCGACCGCCTTTGCCAGCGCTGCCGCGGCGCACAAATTCGCCTTCGTTGCACTTCGGGCATTTGATGCCCATGGTGATGGGCCGCGTGTACTTGCACTTTGGATAGCCCGAGCAGCCGATAAATTCGCCGAAGCGCCCGTGCTTTTTAACTAACTGCTGCTCGCAGAGCGTGCACTTTTCTTCCAGCAGTTCGTCCGGTTGCCGCGCGATGCGCGTGCCCTCCACGAGACGGCGCGTGGTCTTGCAATCCGGATAGCCGGTGCAGGCCAGGAAAACGCCGAAGCGTCCACGCTTTATGGCCATTTCCTTGCCGCAGTTGTCGCAGTACTCGATTTTATTCGCGTCGCCGGGTTCAGAAGCCAGCTCCGGGGCCATATCCTGAATGAAATCGCAATCCGGATAGCGCGAACAGCCCAGGAAAAATCCGTGGCGGCTGATACGCTCCAGAAGTTCGCCCTCGCCGCATTTTTCGCATTTCTGACCCGTGGGAATACCGGCCTTATAGGAAATCATCTCGTCGCCGGCTCGATCCAGATCGACTACGAATTTTTCCCAGAATTCGCGTACTGCGTCGCGCCAAGGCAGTTTGCCTTCTTCGATTTCGTCGAGCTCTTCTTCGAGCCGCGCAGTGAAGGTCACGTCGAAAATGTCGTCAAAACTTTTCACCAGCAGAATGCTCACGCGTTCGCCAAGCATGGTAGGTGTGAATCGGCCCTGATCCTTGCGCACGTATTCGCGTTCGACGATGGTCGAAATAATCGCGGCGTACGTGGACGGCCGGCCAATGCCCTTTTCTTCCAAATCCTTTACCAGAGTGGCTTCCGTGTAACGCGGCGGCGGTTCCGTGAAATGCTGGTCGGGACGAATCGCGTCGAGCCGCAGGATTTGGCCCTCGGTGACGCGCGGCAAAGCGTTGCCCTCGCCTTCGTCGTCTTTCTCGTCGTCTTCGCGGTCGGCATTCGCAACCGGCATCTGGTAAACGCGGAGATAGCCGTCAAATTTCTGCACCGATCCGCTGGAGCGAAATGTGTAATCCGCGGCGCTGATATCGATGGTGGTCTGATCGAAAATCGCGGGCAGCATCTGTGACGCCACAAAGCGCTGCCAGATCAATTGATAAAGCTTGAAAAGATCGTCGTCCAGATACTTGCGCACATCTTCGGGAGTGCGCGCGGCATCCGTGGGCCGCACGGCTTCGTGGGCTTCCTGCGCATCCTTCTTCGATTTGTAGTAGTTGGGCTTTTCCGGCAAATAGTTCGAGCCGAAACGCTCCGGAATCAGTTCGCGTACCTGCTGCAACGCGTCACTTGAAACGTGCACGGAATCCGTGCGCATGTAGGTAATCAGCGCCACGGAGCCCTCGTCGCCAAGTTCCACGCCTTCATATAAACGCTGCGCCAAAGACATAGTGCGCTTCGCGGTATAACGCAGGCGATTGTAGGCCGCCTGCTGCAATTTGGAAGTTGTAAACGGCGGCGGCGCATTGCGCTTTTTCTCGCGCTGCGTAACGTTCGCAACCTGCCACTCCGCCTTGCTCACCGCGTTGACAATGGCTTCGGCGGCGGCTTGATCGTTTACCGCAATATCTTCGCCTTTGTGCTTGAAAAGTTTCGCCTCAAACAGCGGCGGCTGCCCGCCATCGAGCATGGCGTGGATGGACCAGTACTCCACGGGCACGAACGAACGAATTTCCAGCTCGCGCTCGACGATCAAACGAAGCGCCACGGTTTGCACGCGGCCGGCGGAAAGCCCGCGGCGCACCTTGTCCCACAGCAGCGGCGAAATTTTGTAGCCTACGATACGGTCCAGCACACGGCGGGCTTGCTGCGCGTCCACCAGGTTCTCGTCCACTTGCCGCGGCTTATCAAACGCGGCGCGAATCGCTTTGGGCGTAATCTCATTAAACGTTACGCGAAAAATCTTTTTGGGATCGGTGGCCGGGATATCCATTTGCAGCGGCTCGGATTCCCATTTCGATTTGTACTTCTTCTTGGGTTTGCCGTTCTTGCCCAGCTCCGGTTCCGCCTCTTTCCCGTCTTCTTTGGCTTTATCCTTGGCGCGTCCAGAGGCGTCAGCTTCGATGTAGCGCTCGGGTTTGGAAAGAACCATCGCCAAGTGCGCGGAAATCGCCTCGCCTTCGCGATCCGGGTCGCCGGCCAGATACACCGCGTCAGCGGTGCTGGCCGCTTTACGCAGATCGTTGATCACCTTGCCCTTGCCGGAAATAATCTGCAGCGTGGGCTCAAAAATTTTGGCGTCGTCCAGCTCGATGGCCTTCTTGGTGTAATAAATCTCCGCTTTCGTTCCTTTTTTCGAGCCTTTTTTCGGTTTGCGCTTCTTGCGTCCGGAAGGATCTTCGCCGGGCAGACGGATACCTATATCTTTTTTCGGCAGGTCCATGACGTGGCCGATGGACGCTTTAACCGTGAAGTTGCGCCCCAGATACTTATTGATAGTCTTCGCCTTGGCGGGCGATTCAACAATAACGAGCGAACGTGCCATCTTGCAGTTGTAACCTCTTAACGTGAGTCAGGTACGAGCGGAACGCAGGCCTTGTGTCCTGAACGCTACCCAATAAGGATGCAGCAAAATCCTCGGAAGATTCATTGTTGCTTACGATTGGATGCAGCGCGGGGAGAAAAGCGCGCACGTTTCCGCTGCTATCTTGCTTTATAACATGACCTTACTGAACTGTTTGCCAGGCCACTGGCGAACGATGGATTTCATCTCCAAATTAAAGAGCGTGGCGAGAACCTCCGAAGAGTGCAACCCCGAACGCTCCACGATGTCGTCAATGGCCGTGGGCGCGTCGACGGCCAAAAGTAGAAAAATGGTTTTTTCCGAAGCGTTCAATGCCTCGGAAGCCAGCAGATTGCGCTGCTCCGCCAGCGGCTGCTCGGCCTTAACCAGCGCCGCGCGCACGGGAGTGGGGAGTTCTTCGATCACATCTTCTGCGCTAGTTACCAGTTTAGCTCCCTGTTTGATTAGCTGGTTCGGAGCGTAGCTTACGGACTGCGTAACGTTCCCCGGCACGCCAAAAACCTCCCTGCCAAACTCCATCGCCAGGCGGGCGGTAATCAGCGAGCCGCTGTATTCCGCGCCTTCCACGATCACTACTCCCAGCGGCATGCCGGCAACAATGCGATTGCGAATCGGAAAGTTTTCTGGCGCGGGATGCGTGCGCGTGGGAAATTCGCTGAGAATGGCGCCGCATTCCAAAACTTCCTCGAAAAGTTTCTTGTTCTCTTTGGGATAGCAAACATCGATGCCCGTGCCGAGCACGCCGATCACCGGACCATTGGCCGCCAGCGCGCCATGGTGGCCGATCGCATCAATGCCGCGTGCAAGGCCGCTTACGATCACGATGCCGCGCGCCGCCAGGTCTCGTCCCAGCCGTTCGGCCATTTGCGTGCCGTAAAGCGTCGGCCGGCGCGTGCCCACGATGCTGATCGCTGGATGATTCAGAATTTGCGGATTGCCGCGCACGTACAGCAGCACCGGCGGATCGTAAATTTGTAAAAGGTTTTGCGGATATTCCGGGTCCGTCCAATTCAGCAGCGTACAGCTCGGAATGTTGCGTACCGCCTGCAACTCTTTTTCCGCGCGTTTGAACGATTCTTTTTTGACAATCGCCTGCGCCACCGGAGCGGGCAGGTTGCAAGATTCCAGCTGCGGCAGCGTGGCGCGAAAAATTCCGTCTGGCGACTCAAAACGCCGCAGCAAGCGCGAGCTCAGCCGCGAGGCCAAGCCAGGCGTAAGCGTCATGGCGAGCCAGGAGAGGGAGGCGTCAAGCTGCATCGCGCTTGCAGCGTACGTGCATCATTATCGATTTGTCAACTAACAAGTATAGGTAATTCGCAGGGGCACGGCACGCCGTGCCGGCCTGCGGCGCGAGCTCCCGGTCACCGCACTCGGTGCAAAGGCCGCCCTACGCGCCAGGGCGCGCAGGATCTTCGCCAAGAATGGCGTCAAGCGTGGTCACGAATAGATCGGCGTCTTGTTCCGCAAAAATAAGCGGCGGCCGCAACTTCAATACGTTGTGATGCGGTCCATCAGTCCCGGTGAGGACACCGTAATCGCGCAACCGATTAACGATATAGCCAGCCTGCCGCGGTGCCGGAGCGCGCATCTCGCGGTCAACGACGAGATCGACGCCGAGGAAAAGCCCAGACCCACGCACATCACCGACGAGCGAATGCTTTTCCTGTAACACCCGCAACTCGCTTTTCAAATAACTGCCAACCCCCAACGCACTCTCCTGCAACTTTTCGTCCCTGAGAACATCAAGCACCGCAAGCCCCGCAGCGCAAGCCACCGGATTGCCACCGAACGTGCTGAAAAATTCCATGCCATTGGAAAAGGATGCGGCAATCGCGGGCGTGGTGATTACCGCCGCCAGCGGAAACGCATTTCCGATGGGTTTGCCCAGCACGACAATGTCCGGTACAACTTGCTGCGTTTCAAATCCCCAGAAATGTGTGCCCAAACGTCCGAAGCCAACCTGCACTTCGTCGGCGATACACAGACCCCCAGCAGCACGAACGTGTCGATAGGCTTCGGCCAAATAATCTTGCGGAAAAACGATCTGCCCACCAACGCTAGGCAGTGTTTCCGCAATGAAAGCAGCAATTTCGCGATTCTCAGATTTTGCCCGCCCGAAAATCTCAGCGATGTGCTCCGCGTATTTCTTCCCGGCTTGCGGATCGTCGCGCCGGTACGGGCCGCGGTAATCATCGGGAAGCGGCGCGACATGAACCCAGGGTTTTCTGCCGCCGCCGCCCAGGCCATTGAATTTGTAAGGGCTGATGTCGATCAGCGTAGAGGTGTGACCGTGGTACCCATGGTCGAGCACGATCACGTCTTCGCGGCGCGTGTGCGCGCGGGCCAGGCGCAGCGCCAGCTCATTGGCTTCGCTGCCCGAATTTACAAAAAAGCACACCCTGAGCGGCGAGGGAAGAAGTTGCGTCAGGCGCTCTGCATAACGCGTGGCGTTGTCGTGCAGATACCGCGTATTCGTGTTCAGCAGCGCCAGTTGCTCCTGCGCGGCGCGCACCACGCGCGGATGACTGTGGCCCACCAGCGGCACATTATTGTACACATCCAGAAAAGCGCGACCGGTGTCGTCGTAAAGATATTGCTTCCAGCCGCGCACGATTTTCAGCGGACGATCGTAAGAGAGGCTAAGATTCGCGCCCAAAGATTTTTGCCGGGCCGCCAGCGTTTCGTCGCGTGTCGGTTCGGGCACGGGGAAATATTTTTCTGGAATCGCCAGCAACAGATTGGGGTCGGGAGACAGACTGGTCCAGATGTTGCGCTGCGAGGCCAGCGCGACGCCGGGAAAATTCGTGCCCAGGTCGAGCAGGTCGGTGATCATTTGGAAATGCAAGTGTGGCGGCCAGCCGCCGTTCTCCTCGGCGCTGCCGATGGCGGCAAGCTTTTCTCCGGGATTAATTTGCTGCCCAATTCTTAAGCCTTTCAACGAGTCAACGCTGAGATGGCCGTAGAGTGTGTAAAACGTTTCGCCAGCGGCGGTCGTGTGCTTCAGGATAATCACCGCGCCGTAGTCGAGGGCAGTGGTGTTGTTGGCGAACGCTTCCACCGTGCCGGGCAACGGTGCGTGCACCGGCGTGCCCGGCGGCTGGAAAAGATCGAGGCCCAGATGAATGGTGCGAGTTTCATCGGTGGGATTTTTTGTGGATCGGAAAAGCGCCGAACTATAGAGCGAGCGCGGCTCGTTGTAGCGGCCGATGGCGATAGTTGCTTTGACGCGCTGGAGCTCGGCGTTGATCGCAGCGTTGAGAGTTGCGCATTCGGTGTTCCGCGGATCAGCGCCCAGAAAGCTGCTGGACACGCTTAAATCAAAAACATGCACCGGGATGGTGCGCAGATCGACGTCGAGTATCGGTGCGGCATCCGCTGACTTTTTTCTAAGATGGTTGGCAACGCCCGCGCTCTTCGGCTCGGGTGGACAATTGCACGCATCACGAAATGCGTAGTGCGCAAAACGCGGATTTATTTTGTCGAGACGTTCTAGCGCCTGCCACGCCGGAGCTTCGCTGACGGAAACATATGGATCGTGCGGGCGGAGTTTTTTGCGCTGCGCGCTAAGCACCACGCTCACCGCCAGGCGCATGGCAATTAGCGGAAAGAGAATTTTGATTTCGGTTTCTTGCAGCGGGTGTGCGCGATGGTAGCCGGAAATCACGGCGGCCGCGGCGGGCAGTATGTCGTCTTTTCCGAGTATCGCGTATGCCGCGGCAATAGCCGACTCAGAAATCGTGATCGTGTGGTGCATGTCTCCGAAATCGATCACTGCTTTCGCATGGCGCGGTTGCGGCCACGGCTCCGCGACCAGCACGTTGTGGTCGTTGGCGTCACCGTAGATCACGCTGCGCCGCATATCAGGCAATCCCGGAACCACTTCCGATTGGTACAGCGCTAAAAACTTTTTTAACAGCGCGCGCCGTTGTGCATTTTCGATTGCATCGAGGGAGCTGGCAATCCACGCCGCGCGGGCAGAATCCCATTGCAATTCGCGATGCGCGGCGAGGTGGTCGAAACCGGCCAGCGCGGAATCCATTTCTCCCAGAAGCTGCCCCACGCTCTCGAGAAGTTCCGGGGAGTGCGGGTTCGCTTGCGCCAAGGTCGAGCCATCGATGTAACTCAGCAGCCAAACGATCCGCTGCGTCCCATCGGGATCGCTCTTCGTGGTGAACGGTTTTCCGTCGTTCGTCGGAATGACTCGCGGAAGCTGCCGATGCGGCAGATGTTTTGCTAGATGCTCTAAAGCGCGGACTTGCATATCCACAAAAGGAAGTTCGCGCGAGGGATGCATCACCTTCAAGACAAACGCAAGCTTGTCCGCGGCGATAAGGTGAAAATTATCGTCGTATTCGCCGGGCAAGGATTTTGCTGCAACCTCAAGACTGTAAACGTCACGAGCCAGCTGGATGGCTTCGATTTCTGTCTTAGGGTGGGGCACGCGAGACTCAAGAAGCATGCAAAGAATTTTAGCTGCTGCGGCCCGTCGCGTCGAATGTAGCGGCCGCCACAGCTTCACTCTTCGTCAACCGCGAATGGCGCGCCAATCGGAGAGCCATCCGGCGGCGGAGGTGGCGGCGGAACGGTGATGTGCTTAGGATCTTTCTCGAATTGTTCAATCTGTTGCACGGCGTAGAACTCGTGAGCTTGCTCGGTAGCGTATATGACGGACTTCTGCGGGGATGGCCCGCCTAGTTGCAACACGAGGGAATCCTTGAGTTGATGTAGCTCCAGGCTGGCGATCGCACGGACTTCTTCGCTGGCTTGGTCATTCGCAGCGAGTGACATCAGGTTAAAGAGCACTACATTGTCCACCACCATCGCGATTTGTTGCGCATGGCCGTCACCGTGCGCGGCTCTCCAGCTAGCGGCTAGGATGCCATTAAGGATTTCTTGCAGCGCGGGATTTTCCGCATTGCGCGCGTGAAATTCCACTAGGCGTTGGGCACGTTGCGGATCGAACAGGAATTGCAGCGATTGCTGCGCGGCGGCTTCAGCGGGGGCTAGGGCGTCAAACGCCGGGCTGGTGTGAATTTTAAAATGTTCGCGCCCGCGTTCGTAATCCGGCGGACGCGGCGGAATCATCCTCAGCAGCGGCTCGGGCAGCGCCAGAACTTCGGGCTTTACCGTCGCCAAAACCGCCGCTAGCGCGCGGCGCTGTTCGGCCGGCGGCACGATCTGCGTCGGCGTTTCGCCATCCCCGCGCAGCGCGAAGGTGTAGTCCATGCCACCAACCAATTTGCTCGCAGCTTCCACTTGATAACGGTGCAACAAATAAATCGGCACCAGGACGTCTTCGATCGTCGCGAGCGGCGCACCCTCGCGAATATTATTTTCGCCAAAACGTTTTAGCGCGGCAGCGCGAACCTGCATGATGCGATTCAGTTCGTCCACGGCGTTGGCGCCGGAATCCCACAGGTGCGCCTGGCTGCTCGACGATCCCGGCGGGCGGGCATCCTGATCGGTAAGGTAGCGCTGCCCGCGGGAAAAGGCGTCGGTAAGAATTTTGTTCAGCGCGGCGTGCTCGTCGATCTTTGCCGGAAAATCCTGGTAGCCCCAGGTAATGGCCACCTTGTCCCATTCGCCGATTCCCGTCGCGTAGGCGTCGGAGAGATCGGGCACGCCGTCGGCTCCGAGCTTCACGTAGGGCGGCGGATAATCCATCACCGAAGAACGATTGACGGTGCTGGCGGAATAGTTGTGCATCAGCCCCAGCGTATGGCCCACTTCATGCGCGGCCA
Organism: uncultured Acidobacteriota bacterium; assembly: GCA_963838265.1. Lineage (GTDB taxonomy): Bacteria > Acidobacteriota > Terriglobia > Acidiferrales > UBA7541 > Acidiferrum. The sequence goes on along the minus strand of CAWIQN010000003.1, from coordinate 971,944 downwards.
GTTGCCGCAAACGCGCCAGCGCCATGGCTTGCATCTTGGGAGAAACGGGCGCGCCTTTTTCGTACGGCGCCAGCAGCCCCTCGGCGATTAAATAATCCTGCCGCACGCGCAGCGAGCCTAGCGAGACATGGCCCTTGAGAATTTCTCCGGTGCGCGGATCCACCACCGACGCGCCATACGACCAGCCGCGCGTGGCGCGATGCACCCATTGAATCACGTTGTAGCGCAGGTCCATCGGGTCGACGCCTTCGGGCATAAGTTCCACGCGGAAAGCGTTCTTGTAACCGGCGGCCTCGAACGCCTGTTTCCACCAGTTGGCGCCTTCAAGCAGCGCGGAGCGGATGGGCTCGGGCGCGCCGCGATCCAGATAATAAACAATGGGCGTTACCGCTTCGCTTACCGCCGCGGAAGGATCTTTTTTCTCCAGGCGATGCCGTTCGATCAGACGCTTGGTGATGGGCTCGCTGATCGGCGTGGCGTAGTCCATGTAGCTCAAGCCAAAAAAACCGGAGCGCGGATCATAAGCGCGGGGCTTGTAGCCCGGCGGCGGAAGTTGCACGAAGGAATGATGCTCGCGCACGGTGATGGATTCGGGCGAAGGCGTTACTTGGCGAACCCACTGACCGGGATCGTCGCCCGAAAAAGTGAGTGTGGCTTCGACTTCGGTATTGAGCGGAAAGTTTTTCGTTTGCGGCAGGTAGATGGCGCTGCGCGCGGAGTCGACGTGGAAACTACCCTGGTGCGTGCGGCGAAGAGTTTCCGGAATGTCGTGCGCGTCGCGGAGAAAAAAATCCGTGGCGTCCACGAGCGCCGCGCCATTTTCTTCCGCGGCCACGGTGAAACCGGCCAGCACCGATTCGGCAAATGAATCTCTTACCGCGCGCCGTTCATCGGCATTATTGGTGACCGCGCGATAGTCCAGATTCTCTTGCACCAGCAGCACCTTGTTGCCGCTGCGCTCAAAGCGCACGATGCGCGTGGCGCCCAGCTGGCCGCGGTCGAGGCCAATATCATTGGAGCCGACGCCCGCGGCAAGCGAGGATTGGTACAGGAATTCCGCGCTCCATTTATCGATGGCCAGCCACAGCTTGCCTTGCTTGGCGTCCCAATACAGATCGAAATATCCCGGCAGCTTTTTTGCGGTGGCGGTTTTGGCGGAGATGGTGGGCGTCTGCGTGGCGTCGTCCGCCGCGGCGGTCAAACTGGGTGTTATGAGCATCACGCCGGCAAGCGCGAATAAAGGGAATGTGCGGCGCGGCAGTTTCAGCATTTACGGAGCCTCCGAACATAGAGAAAGATTTATAACACAAGGCAGCAGAGGCGTGCGGAATTCGCGTCTGCTATACTTTTAGTGTCCCCTCACTGGAAAATTTATTCAGGAAATTGCTCACGAATTGTTTAGGAAATTTATTTAGTGACCAAACTTCGCATCTCTATCGTGCAGTACTTGAACACCGCGCCGCTGGTGTGGGGATTCACGCACGGGCCGCTGGCCGGCAAGTACGAGCTGTCGTTCACCGTGCCCTCGCAGTGCGCGGAAGCGTTGCGCGCCGGCGAAGCGGACATTGCCATCATTCCCGCGATTGAGTACCAGCGCATCGAGGGATTGGTGATGCTGCCGGATTTGGCGATTGCCTCAAAAAAACAGGTGCGCAGCCTGCTGCTGGTGGCGAAAAAGCCGATCGCCGAAGCTCTCAGCATCGCGCTGGACAGCAGTTCGCGAAGCACGCAAGCGCTCACACGGATTTTGTGCGCGGATCGCTGGCGGATTGCGCCGGAGTTTTTTGAAGCGGCGCCCGATCTGGACGCCATGCTGCAGGATGCGGATGCGGCGCTGCTGATCGGCGATCCCGCGCTGCGGTTGGCGATTGCGCTGGAAGGCGCGGCGCGGCGCGACGCAGACGGCGTGTTGGTCTGTCGCGCCGATGCTGCAGGCATTGATGCTGCAGGGGTCGATGGCGCGGGACTCGGAAGTTCCGGCGAACTGAACGTTTACGATATGGTAGAAGAGTGGCAGCGCAGCACGGGACTGCCGGCGGTGCTGGCGGTGTGGGCGGCGCGCGAAGGCGTGGTGAATGCAGAGGTGTTGCAGGATTTTGCGGCGTCGCGGGATTTTGGGCTGGCACACATCGCGGAGATCAGCGAGGTCGCAGCGTTTGAACTGAAGCTGCCCACCGCGGCGATGGCCGCGTATTTGCGCCGCAACATTGACTACTCGCTGGACGAGGAAAATCAGCGCGGTCTGGAACATTTTTTTACGCGGGCGGCGGCTTTAGGCTTAATCGCTGGGAACGGTGTGATCCATTGGGCTGGACATGCGAAGTCGCTAAGCCAAACGGTGCGGATTTGAGATTGCACGTCAAACAAATTGCAAGTTGCGTTGCGCATGACATTGCGAAGTATGTTGCGAGGTAGAACCACATGGGACTGAGCAAACAAGCGGCGATCGAAATGCTAGAGTCCGATGATCTGGTGGGCATCGGAATGGCGGCGCACGCCAAGCGCATGGAAAAGAACGATCCGCGCGTGGTGACCTACCAGATCGACCGCAACATTAACTATACGAATTTCTGCACTGAGTATTGTTCGTTCTGCGCGTTCTATCGCCCGATCGGCGCCAAAGATGGATACATCCTGCCGTTCGAGGAAATTTATAAAAAAATCGAAGAGATGCTGGAACTGGGCGGCACCGGCGTGCTGCTGCAGGGCGGGTTGCATCCCGATTTGCAGATTGAATATTACGAGAATCTATTGCGCTCTTTGAAAGAGCGCTTCCCGACCGTGCATTTGCACTGCTTTTCCGCGCCAGAGATTTTGTGCATCGCGGAAGTCAGCGAACTCAGCGTGGAAGATACCATCCGGCGCTTGATGGATGCCGGACTGCAATCCATTCCCGGCGGCGGTGCGGAAATTCTGGACGATGAAATTCGCGGCAAGATTGCGCGGCTGAAGTGCACTAGCGATGACTGGGAGTCCGTGCACCGCATCGCGCACAAGCTTGGCCTGCGCACCACCGCCACGATGATGTTTGGCTGTGGCGAGGAATTGGCGCACCGCGTAAATCATTTTGAGCGCATTCGCCGCATCCAGGAAGATACCGGCGGATTTACGGCGTTTATTCCGTGGATGTTCGCGCCAGAGAATACGCCGCTGGGGAAAAAGGTTCAGGAAGCGACGGCTGTGGATTATTTGAAGACGCTGGCGGTGAGCCGGCTGTATCTGGACAACATCGATCACATTCAATCCAGCTGGCTGACGCCGGGAATCAAGGTTTGCCAGATTGGGCTGCAGTTTGGCGCCGATGATGTGGGCAGCATTTTAATTGAAGAGAATGTGGTGTTCGCCGCGGGCGTGAAGAATCGCACCAATGAAGGTGAGTTGCGGCGGATTATTTCCGATGCGGGGTTTATTCCGGCGCAGCGGGATACGCTGTATCGGTCCTACGTTTTGAAGTAGGAAATTCTAAACAAAAAGTAAAAAAAAGAACAACAAAAGACTTAACGCAGAGAATGTAGCAGAGACGCAGAGTTCGCGGAGAAAAAAGACCTGCGCTCGACGTTTCGGCTTTGCTTAACGCTAACGGGCACAGGCAAGAGTGCCTGTGCTACTAAAGGCGTTCCTTCTTGGGCGTTGCGCGAAGATAGATTTCCACTTCGCAGCCATCTTCCAGGTCGAGATCTTCGAGAGGATATAGAATGCCGCTGCGGAAGCGCGCGCGGACCTTGCGCGGAATCCCCGAGGTGTCGGGCTTCGGCGAGGTCTTCGCCGCAGCTTTCGGTGCGGCAGCGGGCTTTTCTTCGGCGGTTGATGCGCTTGCTGCGGGCTTGTTCGGCATAATCGCTCCAGACTTCGTCGGTCCAACGGCGGGCGAGGCGGCGGTTTCATCGAGGGCTTCGTTGGCGAGCGCGTCGGCATCCTTATTTTGTTCACGATAGACGTGATTGATGCCGAAGGAATCGAAGGTGGCGGACATTTTCTTGGCGCGCTCAAAAAGCGGGCGCAGCTCTTCGCTTTTTACCTTGTATTGACCGCGCATCTGCTTGACCAAGAGTTCCGAGTCGCTCTCAATATGCAGCGCGCGAATGGCGTGGGCTTGCGCGTAATCGAGCGCGGCGATCAAACCGTAATATTCCGCGACGTTGTTGGTGGCGCGGCCAATATATTTTTTAAGTTTGGCGACGATTTCGCCGCGCGCATCGCGAATGACCACGCCGTAGGAGGCTGGCCCTGGATTGCCACGCGAGCCGCCATCAATGTTGGCACGGTGCGAAGCGGCCTTCGGAGCGGACGCGGGCTCCGAGGGAAATAATCCGGCCGCTGCGGGCGGTTTGCTGGCGCGGGGCATCAGGAGTTGGGCTGCACCGGATTTGCCGCGTCAGAAGTAGAGGGCGCGGGCGGAACGATGGGCTCGAGGGTATACAGAATCAAGCCGCAGCTTTCACAGCGAAATACTTCTTCATTATCTTCGCGGCGCAATTCTTCAGCGATATGCGGCAGCACGCGCATGCCGCAGCCGCGGCACTGGCCTTCGCGGGCTTCGGCGACGGCGGTGCCATTGTGACGCTTGGCGATACGGTCGTAGAGGATGCGAAATTCTTCGGGAACCGGCTCAAGGGCTTTGGCGCGTTCGGCCATGGCGGCGTCCAGGAGTTTTTTCTTTTCGCCGTGGAGTACCTGAATGCGTTTGCGCTCGGCGTTTACGGCCGTTTCGGATTCGCGCAAGTCGGCTTCCGCTCTGCGCACGCGGCGCTCGGCGTCTTCTCCGGCGACCATGGAGGCCAGCTGACGATCTTCCGCGGCGGTCATTTCGGCTTCGGCGTTGGCGATTTCGTGCTGCAAGGCTTTGTAGGCTTCGTTGGTTTTTACGGCGCCGCTTTGGTCACGGTATTTCTTGGCGCGGTCTTTCCACTGCTGGACGTCAAACTCGATTTTCTTGCGCTCGGTGACATCGCGGGCCTGGGCGTCCTTGGCAGTCGCGACGGCGGCTTTGGCGCTGGCCAGCTGGGCGTCGGCTTCCTGGATGCGTTTGGGGAAAGTGTCCAATTCGGCGCGCAAGGCGGCTACCTGATGATCGACGCGCTGGAGCTCTACTAGACGGGGTATGACGGAATGCATCGGACAGCGATATTACCATAGGGAAGGGCTGCCCGGACGGCCTGCGCCGCGGCTCAGGGGTGGAGCGGGCGCAGCGGGAGTGCTCGTGCGCGCCAGTGCTTACAGGCGCGGAAGTGACGCCAAGCCCTTCGTGCAAATCGCTCAGGGTAAACCGTCGCATACCTTTGCGAGCGGAGCACCGGCAGGATTGGCGGTGCCACAAAGACCAACGAGGGGCCCTGGGAATCGCGAAAGGATGTGAAAACAAAGGGACTTTAAGTACCTGTGTTTTCACAACCTTTCGCAAGTGTTCATTCTGCGGGGGTTAGAGGCTAATTTTAGTTATAAAGTGGTTACTAGGATTTGAGCCGGAGTTTTGCGAACGGCTGGGCGCACTTCTCTACACCGAGAATAGTAACAGACCGGCAGTTGCCTTGTCAAGCACCATTTTGGGAATTATCAAAGCTCGTTAAAAATGTCCCTCCTGAAGTGACTTATACCGGGAGCGTTGGAGCGCAACTGAGTGTGCTGCTCGCGAAACCTCTCCGGGAAGCCTGTCAGGGAAGTTCGCCGATTTGCATGTCCTGGTCGATGGCGAGATTGGGATAGCGGATGGGCGAGCCGGCGGGAGCGGGGTCATGGCGGGCGACGGCGCTGAAGTTTCCTCCGGAGCAGGAGACCGTGTAGGTGTAGCCGTCGCGCTCGCTTCTGTTCATAGCCAGGGAGTTTGAAGAGATAAGTTCGCCGAGGGCGACGCAGTTGCCGTTGGTGGCGATGTAGGCGCGCTCGGCTTGGGCGATTTGCAAAAGATCGGCGCGAACGCCGGTGAGGCTAATGGCCTGGGTGGGAGCCGTGCCTTCGTCGGAAACAGGTATGTGTTTGAAATAATACTGATAGACGCCGAAGAGTACACCAACGGATAAGAGTAGTGCGGCCAGAGCGCGCATAGGGCGAGTCTGTTCCGTATGCGCCAGCGTGGCAAGGCGGGTGCGTAGCGGGCGTGTAGAAGTAGAAAACAGCATGCCGCACGAAAGCCCCCGGCGCGCACTTCTTTGGTAGACTGCAACTGCCGCCGAACCCCCTTCCCGGTGCAGCGTTTCCTTTCGGAAAGCCGTGATGACAACAACGCAAATTTTTGCGGCGGAGCTATCCGCGCAGCAAAGTTCCCGCGAGATGGACCTGGAAGAAGCGCGCAGCATCCAGGGATTGATGCTGCCCGCCGAGGCTTTGTGTACGGGACAGGTAACGGTGGCGCACGAGTTCCAGCCGGCGGCGGAAGTCGGCGGCGACTTTCTGGACTATTTTTCACTGGCGGACGAGAGCGTGGGCTTGTATCTGGGCGATGTTTGCGGCAAGGGCTTGCCGGCGGCGCTGTACGCGGCGCTGGCGGTGGGCACGCTGCGCGGGGTGCACAAAACGGGGCAATCGCCGGCCAACGTATTGAACACACTGAACCGGCGGCTGACGATCCGAGGGATACCGCGGCGATATACCACCATGCAGTACGCGGTGTTCAATCCGGAAAGCGGGGTGATGCAGATAGCCAGCGCGGGAATTTCCGGACCGCTGCACCTGTTTCCGGGAGGCTGCCAGATACTGGAATTGTCCGGGCTGCCGCCGGGGATGTTCTCTGACGCCAGTTATGAGACCACCACGGTACAACTGGCGCCGGGGGATGCCATGGTGTTCTTCACGGACGGCATTGTCGAGGCCATGGACATCGCAGACGACCCCTTCGGGACGGAGCGGCTCCGGGAGCTGTGCCACGGGCAAGCGGTGGCGACACCCAGAGAGCTGCTGGAACGAATTTTTGCGACGGTGCGGGAGTTTGCCCGCGGCCGGGCGCAGCACGACGATATGGCGGCGACGCTATTTCAATATTTGGGCCCTGACGCAGCCAACCAGAGGCAGAAACCATGCATTTAGGAACGGCCGCCGCAGATGCCGGAATGCGAACTATGTAGCGAATGCGCAAATGGCGCGGAGGTTTTAATTGACACCCTGAGCGAGCTCCAGTAACAACGATATATAGAAAGTTTGTGTGTAAACAGGAGTGTCCCCGATGAGAACGAAGTCCTCGTGTTGTATGGGCCTGGCGGCGATCCTATCCTGCACGCTGGCGCTATCGATGGAAATGCCAGCCGCGCCGGACGCGGCCGCACGCGCAGGAGAGGTTTCGCGGGTGATCCCGGCGGTGAGCATCGCGCGGGGCACCAAGACCATCAACGTATCGTCGAGATCCGAAGTGCTGTGGCAGGACACCATCAACACACAGGCGAGCGCACGGGTGCGCGTGGGGCTGGACGACGGTTCGGTGTTAAACGTGGGGTCGGACTCCTCGATGAAGGTGGTTAAGCACGACGCCGCGGCACAGCAGACGGAGCTGGAGCTGACGGTCGGACGACTGCGCGCTCAGGCGCAAAAGATCTCCAAGCCGGACGGAAAATTTGAGGTACACACGCCAGCGGGAGTGGCGGGCGTGGTGGGCACGGACGTATACGTAGAGTACGAGAATAATTTGATGAACGTGATCGTCTTCGAAGGATTTGTGCGGGTCTGCAATCTGGCAGGTCAATGCCAGATATTGAAGGCAGGACAGATGACGACGGTGCGATCGGGCGACAATGCGGCACCCCCGCCACCGCAGCAGGCCACGCTGTCACTGCTGACCAGCGCGACGACCGACACCAACGTCGGTGGCGGGCCTGGAGCTACGACGGCGGGCCTGACCGCCGCGGGCGCGCATTCCATCGGCACCTTGTCCTGGGTGCTGATCGCGGTGATTACCGCGGCGGCCGTGGGGATTCCGGTGGGGGTGGCACACGGGCGAGGGACTTCCAAACAGCCGGCGCCGCCGCAAAACCCGTGCCAGGCGGACCCCTATCTGCCGCAGTGCGGATAAAGCATTTAGACTACGAGAAGTCCGATACGGGCCGGCAGGGATTAAGGTCCGCGAGCTCAGGCGTTTTCCCCGGCGTTTTCATTCGTCCGCGCCGTTACTATTGACGGTATTCCACGAGTGCAACGATATTTGTAGCTCAGGCGTCCAATGATAGTGAGCAGCTGCCTGCGAACGTTTGTGCCCCTGTGAACGCTATCGTACACTGGACCTTCCGCAGACTTGCCTTAACCTAAGTGAGGACTCCTTTGAAGAGCTTTATCCGTAACACTGTGAATAGCCTTTCGCGCACGCTGGTTTTCTCGGCAGGCGTAATCCTGCTGACGGGGTACGCGGCCAACGCGGCGCCGCCGGACACCACGGCGAAACGCTCTCCGCTGCTGGCGGCCATGCAAGCGGAGCTGGACCGCTCGATCAAGACGTTTGGCAATCAAACGCCACCCGCGTATTTCATGGGCTATACGATTACGGACTCGCAGCGGGTCAACGTGTCTGGATCGAACGGAGCGCTACTGAGCAGCAGCGAAGACCGCAACCGCTGGCTGGAGGTCTCGGTGCGCACGGGCAGCTACAGCCTGGATGATTCGCACAAGGTTGGGGACAAGGAAATGCCGAATGGCGGGCCGGGGTCGCCCGTGCCGGTGGATGACGATGCGTCGGTGATACGGCGCGCGATCTGGCTGGAAACCGATAAACAGTATCGCGCGGCGGAACAGGCGTACATCAAGATCAAGACAGGCAAAGAAGTGAAGGTGGAAACGGCGGAAGGGCAGGCGCCGGATTTCTCGCAAGAAAAGCCGCGGGTGTTTATCGGGCCGCAGGTTTCCATCGATGTGGACCGCAAGCCGTGGGAAGCGAAAGTGCGCGCGTATACGGCGGCGTTTCGTGATTCCAAGGCGGTGATCAATTCGATCGTGACGTTTACGGCGAACGCGGACAACGACTTCCAAGTGACCAGCGAAGGGACGCAACTGCAGTTTGGCCAGATTCGTTACCGGCTGGAGCTGTTCATTCAAGGCAAGGCGCCGGACGGCATGGACCTGGACCGCTACTACAACTTTGATTGGGTTAGCGCGGCGGACGCGCCGGATGACAAAGCGGTGTATGCGGCGGAAACGACCATGCGCAAAGAGCTGGAAGGCCTGGTGGCGGCCCCGCTGAATGAACCGAGCGTGGGACCGGCGCTGCTGACCGGACGCGCGGCCGCGGTATTTTTTCACGAAGTGTTCGGACATCGCGCGGAGGGCCACCGGCAGAAGGATGCGTCGGAGGGGCAGACGTTCGCGAAGAAGGTGGGCGAACAGATTTTGCCAAGTTTCCTGACGGTGATTGACGATACGACGATGACGAAGCTGGGGTCGCAGGATTTGCTGGGCTACTACCAGTTTGACGATGAAGGCGTGGCGGCACAGCGCGTGACGCTGGTGGATCACGGAGTGCTGAAGGCATTTGAAATGTCGCGGTCGCCGCTGCTGGGATTTCCGAATTCGAACGGGCATGGGCGAAGGCAGCTGGGAGCTACGCCGGTTTCGCGGCAAGGAAACTTGATCGTGGAAAGCAGCAAGATGGTGACCAACGCGCAGCTGCGCGAGAAATTGATCGAGTTGATCAAGCAGCAGGGAAAACCGTACGGATTGCTGATCGACGATATCGCGGGCGGGTTTACGTTTACGGGGCGCGGGCAACCGCAGGCGTTCCAGGTTTTGCCGCTGGTGGTTTACAAGGTGTTCCCGGATGGACGGCCGGACCAGTTGGTGCGCGGAGTGGACATTGTGGGCACGCCGCTGGCGGCGCTGACGAAGATCGTGGCGACGGGCGATACGCCGGAAGTTTTTAATGGCTATTGCGGGGCGGAGTCCGGGTCGGTGCCGGTGGCGGCGGCTTCTCCGGCGATTCTGACGAGCGAACTGGAAGTGCAAAAGAAAGAGAGTTCGACGGATCGGCCACCGATATTGCCGGCTCCGGCGCACGATCACGCGGCGGTGAAGACCGGAGGCGTACTGTGAAGCGCGCAACGCGGTGGATGACTTTGCCGTTGCTGGGCGCTGCGCTGCTGACTTTCTGCGCGAACGCGGCGTTTGCGGATGATCCGAAAGACAACGACCAAACGCTGCATGCGATGAGCGACGAGATGGCGCGTTCGAAGGCGCGGCTCGAACTGACCATTCCCGGCGTGGATAAGAAGGTGACGCCGTACTACATCGAATACCGATTGTTGGACCTGGATGTGCGCGAGATCGTGGGCGATTTTGGGGCGCTGCTTTCCAGCACGCACACGCGCACAAGGTTCATGAACGTGGCGGCGCGCGTGGGCGATTACAAGCGCGACAGTTCGAACTTTGTGAGTGATGATGGCTTCCGCGGATTTATCGGACCGACCGGATCGGTGGGCATCGATCGCGACTATAACTCCTTGCGGCAAGATTTGTGGATCGCCACGGATCAGGCGTTCAAAGAAGCCGCGGAGACGTATTCGCGCAAGCAGGCGTACCTGGGAACGCTGGCGCGGCAGACGAACATCGATGATTTTTCGCAAGCCGAGCCGCTGCACATCGTGGAACCGCTGGTGACGCCGGATTGGAGTAATCGCAATTGGGAGCAGGAGGCGCGGGATGCTTCCGCGACACTGCGGGCGTTTCCAGAACTGTATGAATCGCGCGTGACCTACTACCTGGTGTATGCCACGGAATATCTGGTCACCAGTGAAGGAACGGAAATTCGCACTAACCGGGCGTTTGCTTCGATTGAGTCGGCGCTAAACACGCTGGCCGATGACGGAGTGCCGCTCAACCATTTTGACGCGACGTACGCACCGAAACCGGCAGATTTGCCCAATGTGGCCGCGGTGCGAGCGGCGTTGAACGTGACGGGAACGGAATTGATGACGTTGCGCGCGGCTCCTTCGGCACAGGATTATACCGGACCGGTACTTTTTGAAGCGCGTGCGGCGGCGCCATTGGTGGCACAGGTTCTGGGGCCGGCGCTGAACGGCGGGAATCCGCCGATTTCATTCAGTCCGGTGATGGAACAATTGCTCACGGGGTTGGGTGGGAAGAGCGATTGGGTGACGCGCGTGGGGGCGCGGGTGCTACCGACCAGCGTGACGCTGGTGGACGATCCGACGTTGAAGGAATTTAATGGCCAGCCATTGCTGGGCGGGTACGCCGTGGATCAGGAAGGCGTGCGCGGAGAAAAAGTGACGCTGGTGGCGAACGGTACGCTAAAGGGCGAGCTGATGTCGCGCCGGCCAGGACCGGATTTTGGCGAATCGAATGGGCATGGGCGCGCGGCGTTTCTGGGCGATGCGTTGCCGACGATGAGCAATTTGATTTTGACCTCCAGCGAGGCGGTTTCGCCTTCGGACTTGAAGAAGAAATTTCTTGATGAGTGCCGCGCGGAGAAATTGCCATACTGCATGGTGGTGCGGGAGATGGACAATCCGTCCGTGAGCCTGCTGCATCAGGAGGATTTCCAGGAGTTGTTGGCGAGCTTCGGTGGCGGGGCGGGTACTGGCGATCGCTTGCCGCTGGTGATGTATCGCGTCTATCCCGATGACGGGCGGGAGGAAATGGTTCGCGGAGCACGGCTGATTGGCGTGAATGCACGAGCGCTGCGAAATATTTCCGCGGTTGGGAACGACAGCTTTGTGTTCAATTACATGCAGAGCCAGGTGGCGGGGTTTGCGGGCACGGCGCTCAGCGCATTTGGCTCGGCGCAAAATGGTCTGCCGGCCAGCGTGGTGGCACCATCGCTGCTGTTTGAAGAATTGGAAGTGCGCGGTGCGCGGGGTGAACCGAAACGGTTGCCGCTGCTGCCGGCGCCGTTGATGGCGGCCAAGTAAAAAACGGCGACGCCAAAAAACGCTTGCGATGCGGTTGGTATTCGCTGCTATTGGTATTTCATGAATGATTCCACTCCACTTTTATGAATGAGAGCACGCGACGCGTATTTATTTTCGGGGCGGCAACGCTCGGCGCTGGCGGACTGCTGTTGGGGGTGCAGCGCATCCTTTCGTCGGCGTTTGCCGATTCGGATCGCGACATCGATGCTGGTCCGGTGAAGGTTGTGCAATTCGGCGCGGATGGCGCCGCGATCGGGTTGGCGAGTTTACCCAAGGTACGCAAGAGCCTTGGCGAATGGAAGAAACAACTGACGCCGCTAGAGTTTGAGGTTACGCGGGAAGCGGGCACGGAGTGGGCTTTTTCCGGCGCGCTGGACAAGCAGTATGGGAAAGGGTTTTACCGCTGCATCGATTGCGATAATGCGTTGTTTGATGCTGCGGCGAAATTCGATTCGGGAACCGGATGGCCGAGCTTCTGGGCGCCCATTGCGCCGGAAAATGTTTATGAGAAAAGATCGGTGAGCTTTGGCACGCTGCTCCGCGAAGTGAAGTGCACGCTGTGCGATGCGCATCTGGGGCATGTGTTTAGCGATGGGCCGAAGCCTACCGGGCTGCGGTATTGCATGAATTCGGCGGCGCTGCGTTTTGTGCCGCGAGTTGCGGGTTGATTGGGTTAGCGCTTAGGTCCACATAAGCCCTTTGTCACGCCTCCTGATAATCAAGAAATCGCGCCCGGGTTGCAGAAATCTCACAGGCAGGAGTGCCTGCGCTACGAACAGCCATCTTCGCGGTAATTAGCTGGGAGTTGAGGTAGTCTAGGCGGGCGATGCTGGTTTCCGAACACAACGAGATGGCGCGAGAGAAGAAGCGGGCGGCGCTATTGAGCGTGGGCTCGGCGGTGATACTGGTGTCGCTCAAGAGCTTTCTGGTGTTGCGCACGGGGAGCTTGGGCGTGCTGTCCGAGGCGCTGCACTCTTCGCTGGATTTGGTGGCGGCGATCATTACATTTCTTTCCGTGCGGGTTTCGGATCAGCCGGCGGACGATCGTCATCCTTACGGGCATGGGAAGTTCGAGAATTTTTCAGCGTTTGTGGAAACGGCGCTACTGGTGATGACCGCGCTGTACATTATTTATGAGGCGTTCGACCGGCTGTTCTTTCACCACGTACATATTCAACCTAGCGTGACGGCGATTTTGGTGTTGTTTGTGGCGCTGAGTGTGGACGTGACGCGGGCGCGCAAACTTACCCGCACGGCGAAGAAGTATGCCAGCGAAGCGCTGGAAGCCGATGCGCTGCATTTTTCCACCGACGTGTGGAGCACGATGGTGGTGATCGCGGGGATCGGCCTGGTGTGGGCCGGGGAAACGTGGAACGTGCCGTCGCTGATTTACGCGGATGCGCTGGCGGGACTGGTGGTGGCGGCGGTGATCCTGTGGGTGGGCTCGCGGCTGGGCAAGCGCACACTGGATGCGCTGCTGGACGTGGCGCCAGCGGGTTTGCAGCAAACAATCGCGCGAGCGGTGGCGGGCATGGACGGAGTTTTGGATGTAGACCGCATTCGCGTGCGGCGCGCAGGAAACCGCCATTTTGTGGACGCGACCGTGAGCGTGGCGCGGACGGCGAGCCTGGAACAAGTACATGCGTTGAGCGATGCGATTGAGAAGCGCATAGGAGAAATCGTGCCGTCCGACGTGATGGTGCATGCCGAGCCGCGCGCGCCGCAAGGCGAACATTTGTTTGAGGCTATTCGCGCGGTGTCGCAGCGGCGAGGACTGGCGATTCACGACATCACGGCGCTGCAGCAGGATGGGCAACTGTTTGTGGAGCTGCACCTGGAGGTGGATGAGCAGTTGAGTTTGCGGGATGCGCACCGGCAAGCTACGGAGCTGGAGGATGACATCCGCGAACTGCGCAGCGGGCCGATGGAAGTGACGATACACATTGAGCCGCTGGGGCGGCGTATTGCCACGCCGGATACTGGGGCGGGGGAGATGAAGCAGCTGTCGCGGTCGATTGAAGAGTTTATCAATGGCCTGGCGGCGGAATATCACGAACTGGTGAATTGCCACGATGTACGTGTGCGGCAGGTCGAGCATCGCATTGTGGTGACTTGTCACTGCGCGATGAAGAGCGCGCTGGCGATTACGCAGGTACACGATGTGACGGCGGCGCTAGAAGATCGCGTGAAGGAACATTTTCCGCAGATTTATCGTGTGACGATTCATCCGGAGCCGTTGGAGTAGCGGCTCGAAAAGGTTTGCTGCCGACAAACAAAGTTTGATTCGTACGCCTGGGCAAGGGCGGGCACGGCATGCCGTGCCCCTACGGAATCGGAGACGATTTGGCGTTGCGTTTGCCGAAGAGGGTGGCGGCTAAGGCTATTAAAGCGGGGAAGCATTCCAGGACGTAGCGGGGTTCGGGCGTTTCGATGGTGGTGAGAAACGCGGTGCGAAGCAAGACGAAGACTACCAGTGTGATGATTGCGGGATGGACGGCGCGGTTCCAACGCCAGAGTCGCCAGGCGCCGCAGATTCCCAAGAGCACGTAAATTATATTTAGGAAGAAAAATCCTACGGTCACGGATTGATCGACCTTGTCGTCTTGCCAGGACTGCTTTAGCGGGAAGACGGTTCCCGAGACAGGTATCAATTCGATGCGCGGCGTGAACCACAGAGTGATGGTGCGCGCCGCGGGAACGAATAGGTGAGTGCGGAGCGGGTGCCTGGCGGTGCGTTCCTTGGCAATTTGCGTGAAGGCGGCGTCTTCTTCGGGTGTGAGCGTCAAATCGTTGTTGTACTGCTCCAGAATATCGGCGACGCGGGATTTTTCTTCTTCGCTGTCAAAGGCGCGCGCGGGAATGGAGTCGATGTCGATGACGTCGTCGTTGAGCTTCCAGGAAACTTGATAGCAATCCCTGACGCGAAACAGCCAGGTTTTTTCCCAAGCCATAAAACCGTAGGGGACCAATTCGCCCGGCAGATTGGAATTTTTGGGCGCGAGGAACTGTAGCTCGTGCAAGGTAATGGCGTTGCGCAGCGCCCACGGCAGCAGAGGTAACGCGCAGGTGATGCCGCTCAAGATGACTATGCGCAGCCAACGACGAACTTTTCCGGTGGGAAATAAAACGATGGCGCCCGCGAGCCATGCGGCGATAAGCAGTAGGGGCGTCTCTGGCCGAAAGAGCGTGCCCACGCCGACGGTAAAACCGGCCAGCATCGCGGCGGCGCGATAGTTGAGATTCCAGTCCCACTTTTGTTTGGCGACAGTGGGCACGGAATCGTCGACACTGGACGCGACGACGATCAGAAAGAAAAGCGCTACGGTAGTGATGAAAACGGCGATGGTTTCCGTCAACAGGGTGGCGGAATAATTTCCGACGAAGGGGCACAGAGCCGCGAGCCACACGCCGGCCAGAAAAACTAGTTTCGAATTGGCATTGCGCTCGACGATGGCGAAGAGTGCGACCCCGAGAATGGCGATGGCCAGACAATCCAGAAGATCGATGAGCGCCTGCGCGAGCATCACGACCAGGTGAGCAGCGGCGCCAGTTTTTCCAGTAATTAGATAGAGCAACGCCAGAAACGCCGGGTAACCGGGCATGCGTAGATCCACCGGGGTGACGGCGCCGTTGACGTTCATGGCGTAAACGTGGTGCTGGAGCCAGTTGGTGGCCATCTGCTCGTAGAGGATGGTGTCGCCGGAATTGGCGGGAAATTTGAGGATAAAGAGCAGCCGTAAGGCGAGGCCCAACAACAGGGGAACAATGGGAGTGGAGAAAATTCGCTTCATCGATGAAACGCATCTTACAATAAGGACAAGCAGCGACGTACGGACAATCGACTAGCAGGACGGAGAACGGCCGGAACGCCGGCCGCGACAAGTATTCATGAAGGAACGCCGACCGATATTTTATGACGAGGAACGGGTGCGCTGGCGCCGCACACGGCGGGCCATGGAAATTTCTGGCGCACTGCTGACGCTGCTGCTGGCCTATTTTTTCATTACCATCGCGGTCAGCGTGGAGCTGCCCGCGGGATTGCTGCCCAGCACGAACCCTGGGCTACACGCGCTGAAATTGAAAAAGAAAGCGCTGCCCGCGCGCGAAGGCCGCCAGCGACGCGTAGAGCATCTGGGAACAGTGCCGTTAAGCTACGATCCGCTGCGAGCGGCGTTTTTTGTCAGCTGGGATCCGAACAGCCTCGCGTCGTTGAAAAAACATTACAAAGATTTGGATTTGCTATTGCCCGAACAACTACACGCGGTCAGCGTCGATGGCGCCATCACCATCGTGGACTACGAGCGCGGACAGCACACGGCAAAAGCCACGCCCGCTGAGGCCGTGACAATTTTGACGAACGACAAACTGCACCAGTGGATGAAGACCCTGCAGCCCTCGGAAAGAATTCCGATGATAGGCCTGCTGAACAACTACGACGGCGTGAGCTGGCGCATCAAGGAAATGGCGGAGATGCTGGCAAGCCCGGCGGCACGGCACAGTCTTTCGCAGGATTTGGTAGCGTTCGCGGTGCAGTCGCATGAAGCGGGCCTGTTGGTGGATTTTGAGGAAGTACCCGACGACAGCCAAAAACACTACCGCGAGTTCGTCGAAGAACTGGCCGCGGGAATGCATGGCGCGAAGTTGAAACTAATGGTGGCACTGCCGGCGCGCGATGATGCTTACGACTACGGATTTTTCGGCAAGCAGGCCGATGCCATCGTGTTGATGAACTATGACGAGCACTGGCTGACTTCGCCCGCCGGTCCGATCGCGTCGCAAGACTGGTTTGTGGAGAATCTGCGGCAAGTGCTCGAAGAAGTTCCGGCGCAGAAAATCGTGGTAACCATCGGCAGCTATGCATACGACTGGACGGTGACCGCCAAAAACAAACCGCTCACCGCGGAAACGCTGACGATCCAGGAAGCGCTGCTGCACGCTTTCGAATCAGAGGCACCGGTGGAATTCGACGCTACATCGCTGAATCCGCACTATTCGTATTCCGACGAACAAAATCACGTGCATCAAGTGTGGATGCTTGATGCGGTGACGGCGTACAACCAGTTGCGCGCCAGCGAACGCATGAACGTGCAAGGGACGGCGTTGTGGCGGCTAGGGTCGGCGGACACTTCCATCTGGCCCATATGGGACGCCACCAGGCCGGACGATGCCGCTCGCAATAAACTGACGGACCTGCCGCCGGGCCCGGATTTGATTCTGGAAGGCGACGGGGACATTTGGCATTTTGTGGATACGCCAAAGAATGGCAAACGGAGTTTTACGTATGATCCGAATACTGATCTTTTCACCAGCGAAAAATACGACGCCTATCCACTTTCTTACAACATCGATCAAATCGGCGCGGCCAACAAAAAACTGGCGATTACGTTTGACGATGGACCGGATCCGCGGTGGACGCCGAAGATTCTGGATATCTTGAAAGCCAAAGAGGTACCGGCGACGTTTTTTGTGGTGGGCGTCGAGGCCAGCCAGCATCCGGAGATTCTGCGCCGAGAGTATGCGCAAGGCGATGAGATTGGCAATCACACGTACACGCATCCGGAATGGGACGAAATATCGAAGACGCAGGCGCGATGGGAATTGAACCTGACGCAGCGGCTGATTGAAAGCACCCTGGGCGTCAAAACGATACTGTTTCGCCCGCCGTATGGCATCGACCACCAGCCGGAATACGCCGAAGAAGTGGCGCAACTGCCTCTGGCGCAGGATATGGGCTACCTGATCATCGGCCAGAAGATCGATCCGCACGATTGGCAAGTGATCAACGGGAAGCAAAATTCGGCGCAGGAAATCATCGATGAGGTTTTGCAACAGGCGAACGACGGTAACATCATTTTGTTTCACGATGGCGGCGGCGATCGCACGCAAACCACCGCGGCGTTGCCAAAAATAATCGATGCGTTGCGCGCCAAGGGCTTCACGTTCGTTTCCGTTTCGGACCTGCTGGGGAAGTCGCGGGCGCAAGTGATGCTGCCGCTTTCGACGCAGGAACAACTGGAAGCGCGCGCGGATGGATTTATTTTTGGGTTGTATCACTGGTTCCGCCTGGGGATCGCCACGATATTTATGGTTGGCATCGTGCTGGTGAGCGGCCGCGCGCTGATTATTGGCATTTTGGCATTGATCGAAAAATGTCTGCCGGATCATCATAAGCTCGCGGATCCGCCGCCGACGGTTAGCGTGCTGATTCCCGCGCACAATGAAGAAAGCGTGATCGTGCAGACGGTGCAGTCCGTGTTGGCTTCTGACTTCAAAGACTTACGAGTAATCGTCATCAACGACGGATCGACGGATGGTACCGGTGACCTGCTGCATGAACATTTTGCCGGAGATTCGCGGGTGCAAATTATTCATCAGGTGAATCGCGGAAAGCCCGCGGCGTTGAGCGCCGGTTTGGCCAAGGCAGACACAGAAATATTGGTGACCATCGACGCGGACACGGAAATTGAGCCGAACGCCATCAGCAAGCTGGTGCGCCATTTTTCCGACCCGCAGGTTGGCGCCGTGGCCGGCAACGTGAAGGTCGGCAATCGTTCGCGCTGGCTCACGCGCTGGCAGGCGCTGGAATACATCACCAGCCAGAACATGGAGAAGCGCGCGTTTGATTTGCTGAACTGCATCACCGTGGTGCCCGGAGCGCTTGGCGCGTGGCGTCGTACGGCCGTGGAAGCCGCGGGAGGAATTACCGCGGACACGGTGGCGGAAGACGCTGATTTAACCATTGCAATTCGGCGTCTGGGCTGGCGCATCAGCTACGACGAAGAAGCCATCGCCTGGACGGAAGCGCCGGAAACTCCCGGCGTGCTGATTCGCCAGCGGTTTCGATGGACGTTTGGCACGCTGCAATCATTCTGGAAACATAAAGACACGCTGTTTCGCCCGAAATACGGAACGCTCGGATGGGTGGCGCTGCCGAATATTTTTCTGTTTCAGGTGGTGCTGCCGCTGATTTCACCGGTGATCGATCTTTTATTTCTTGGCGCGGTGATTCTGTGGGCGCTGGAGAAATGGCATTTCCCGTATATTCCGCAGATTCATTCTTCCACCGACGATTTGTTGCGATCGGTGCTGTTCTTTCTGGGATTTTTGCTGATTGATGTGTTGACCTGCGTAATTGCCTTTGCTTTGGAGCGCGATGAGGACTGGTCGCTGCTGGTGCCCGTGCTGCTGCAGCGTTTTTACTATCGGCAATTGATGTACGTGGTGCTGTTCCGTTCGGTGAAGGAAGCGGTGAGCGGACGGCCAGTGGGTTGGCATGGCGTTGGGACGGAAGCACCGCAGCCGCAGCAGCCGAGGACCGTGCCGGCGGAGTCGTGACCATTTCGTTTAGCGCCGTGATTGGCGTGGCCTGCGCGGGTATTTGGGTTTATCTGTTTTTCTTGCGCGATGGGTTCTGGCGCGTTTGGATGTTTGATGACGATCGCGGGCCAGTTTCCGTTCCTCAACAATTCCCTCCTGTCGTAGCAATCGTTCCGGCGCGTAATGAAGCTACGACGATCGGGATCACCGTCGGTGCACTTTTTAAACAGGATTACCCAGGAAATTTGCGCGTCGTGGTGGTGGATGACCATAGCGACGACGGCA
The DNA here is from genome assembly GCA_963838265.1 of uncultured Acidobacteriota bacterium. GTDB lineage: Bacteria > Acidobacteriota > Terriglobia > Acidiferrales > UBA7541 > Acidiferrum. The sequence goes on along the minus strand of CAWIQN010000003.1, from coordinate 952,508 downwards.
CGGCGGAAGTTGCGACCGCGGTCGCGGAGGAGACCGCGGCGCGTGGCGCCTCGGAAAATCGCGGCATCCCGAAATTTGCAATTCATTCCGCCGCAGCGCTGCCGAGCGGCTGGACGGGGAAACTTTGGGCGCTGAACGAAGGAGTTCGTCGCGCATCGCAGGATGAGCAGATCCACGAAGAGAACGCGGAGTTTTATTGGTTTACGGATGCCGATGTGGAGCACGCACCCGATGTGCTGCAGCGGCTGGTTTCGCGCGCGCAAAGAGATAAGCTGGACCTCGCTTCGCTGATGGTGCTACTGCGCGCTCGTTCTTTTCCGGAAAAAATACTGATCCCGGCGTTCCTGTATTTTTTTCTGCAGTTGTATCCCCCAAAGTGGATTGCCAACCCTGCGGAGCGCACGGCAGGAGCCGCGGGCGGTTGTCTGCTGATCCGCCGGGAAGCACTGCAGCGTATCGGAGGGCTGTCCGCGATTCGCGGTGCGATGATCGATGATTGCGCTCTAGCGCGCGCCGTAAAAACCGCTGGTGGACGGATTTGGATGGGCGTAACGCGGGCGAGTATCAGTCTGCGCGACTACAAAAACTTCGGTGAAATTCGCGACATGATCGCGCGCACTGCGTTCACGCAACTGCGCTATTCCGTGCCGCTATTGCTGTTGACGATTGTCGGGCTGGGTCTGACGTATCTGGCGCCGGTGGCGCTATTCTTTGCCAGCAATATCCCTGGCCGCGCGCTCGGGATATTTTCTTACGTCATGATGGCAGCGTCGTTTGTTCCTGCCGTTCGTTACTACCGCCTGTCGCCTGCATGGGTATTGCTCTTGCCCGCTGCAGCTCTTTTTTACTCTTGGGCAACGTTGCTCAGCGCCGTTCGCTACTGGCTGGGACGCGGAGGACAGTGGAAAGGGCGGGCACAAGCGCCATCCTCGTAGCCACGCCCGCTTTCGACAGAGGAGCGTCCCGGCAAAAGGCGTTGCAGCAAAAACTATGGTCTTGTGCATCGAAGTTTGTTATTCTTCGCCAAGGTACAGGGCTGCATCCCGCAACTAAGGAGCGGCACCGGAGGCCTAGATGAGCGCACTTCCCCGCGAAGGCAACGGAAAAATCACTGTTCCCGAGCTACTGCAGCGAAAATCCGAAATTCGCAATTCCGCAAACGCAAAAATCACCTGTCTTACCGCTTACGATTACCCAACGGCGCGCCTGCTTGATGAAGCCGGCGTGGATGTGTTGCTGGTGGGCGATTCGCTGAGCATGGTGGTGCTGGGCCACGAGAACACCCTGCCCGTAACCATCGACGACATGCTGCGCCACACCGCGGCGGTGCGACGCGGCACCAAGCGCGCGCTAATCGTCGCGGACATGCCCTACGGCAGCTATCACACCGATAACGCCGAATCGCTGCGCAACGCCGTGCGCTTCGTTAAAGAAGCTGGCGCCGAGGCGGTAAAAATTGAGGGCGGCGAGCGCCGGCTGGAGTTGATCGTGCGCCTGACCGAGGCGGAAATTCCGGTGATGGGGCATGTGGGGCTGACGCCGCAATCCGTCAACGCCATGGGCGGTTACCGCGTGCAAGGCAAAACCGCGGACGCCGCGGAACAGTTGCTGCGCGACGCGCGCGCCGTGGAAGCCGCGGGAGCTTTTGCCGTGGTGCTGGAAGCCGTGCCGCGGGAACTCGCCGCGCAAATCACTCGCGAACTGCGCATTCCCACGATCGGCATCGGCGCCGGCCCGGATTGCGACGGACAGATCCTGGTGCTGCACGACATACTGGGTTTGAATTTTGGCCACACGGCAAAGTTTGCGCGGCAGTACGCGAACGTGGGGGAGATCATCAGCCGCGCGGTAACGGAATACTGCGACGACGTGCGGCAGGGTAGCTTTCCGTCGGATGCCGAGTCGTATCATTCCGGTCAAACGATTCATTCGCGCAAAAGCGTTCCCGTCAGCTGATACCGCTGCAGCGATAATTTGCGGCCATAGAATCTTGAGGCGAGCATGACCCCGGAAGAAATGCGTGTGTTGTACGATTACAATGCGTGGGCCAATCGTCGCGCGACGGACGCGGCTTCGGCGTTGAGCACCGAACAGTTCACGCGCGCGCTCGGCTCCAGCTTTTCTTCGGTGCGCGATACTTTGGCCCACATCTGCGCTGGGGAGTGGGTCTGGCTGGAGCGTTTTCAAGGGCGGTCGCCCGCAGCATTTCCGGATGCGCAGCAATTCACAACGGCAGCCGGCCTTCGCGAACATTGGCGCGCGCAAGATGCGGCGCTGCTCGCGTTCGTCCACGGGCTGACGAAAGACGACCTCAACCGCGTGATGGAATACAAAACCTTTAAGTTTGGCGTGTATCGCAATCCGCTGTGGCAATCCATGCAGCACGTCGTCAATCACGGAACATATCATCGCGGCCAAGTCACCACACTGCTGCGGCAACTGGGCGCGCAGCCGATCTTGACCGACCTGATGCACTTCTATCGCGAGCGCTCCGCAGTCGCGGCCTGACGCGCCAGCCTAATCCTTGGAAACCATTCGAACCATCGCCTGGATGAAAGAAGCCGCGCGGCAAGCGCGGGCGGAGAGCCGCATCATTGGATTTGTTCCCACCATGGGGGCGCTGCACGCCGGTCACTTGTCATTGGTCGCGCGCGCCAAGCGCGATTGTGATCCGGTGATCGCGTCCATTTTCGTAAACCCGAAACAGTTCGGCCCGCAGGAAGATTTCACCAAGTATCCGCGGACGCTGGAAAAAGATGCGGAACAATTCGCCGCGGCGGGAGTGCGCGCGCTTTTTCTGCCGGAGGCCGCGGAAATGTATCCGACGGGGTTTGCCACCTACGTGAACGTGGAGGGGTTGAGCGAACGGCTCGAAGGTCGCTCGAGGCCGGGGCATTTTCGCGGCGTTACCACAGTGGTGCTGAAGTTACTGGAAATCGTGCAGCCTCATTTTGCCTATTTCGGGCGCAAAGACGCGCAACAGGCCAAGCTGATCAGCGCCATGGCGCGCGACCTCAACCTTGATGCCGAAATTGTTCTTGGGCCGATCGTACGCGAAAGCGACGGCCTGGCGATGTCCTCGCGTAATGCTTATCTGACAAGCGAAGAGCGGGTCGCGGCGACAGTGCTGCATCGCGCTCTCGCCGCGGCCCGCGAAGAGTTAGCCGCCGGAGGGCGCGATGCGGCGCGGCTGCAAAGCACCATGCGGCGGGTGCTCGATGCCGAACCGCTGATGAAGATTGATTACGTGGAAGTCGTCGACGCGGATTCCTTCGAACCGGTCGTGCGGGTTACGCGTTCTTCGTACATTCTGCTTGCGGCGTATCTCGGCAAAACTCGCCTGATCGACAATATGTTTTTGGAACTGCGGGACGGTTCTGGGGATTTTACGTTTCACTTGTGAACTGCTAAGGCCTGGCTGAAGCCCGGCGCCTGCACGGGCACGGAGATAATCTTCGTCGCGCTTCGTCAGCTGAGTTCGTCTAAGACTTCCGCGGCGTGGCCCTTGGCCTTCACGTTGACCCAAACCTGGGCGATTTTTCCGCCTGGCCCAATCAAATACGAGCTGCGCACGATGCCCATGAACGAGCGGCCCATAAATTTCTTCATGCGCCAAGCGCCGTAAGCTTCAATCATCTTGTGCTCGGGATCGCTGAGCAGAGTAAAATTCAGCTTCTGCTTCGCGGCAAATCCCACGAGCATTTTCGGCGCATCGGCGCTGACGCCCAGAACCGTCACATCCTGCTTCACAAACTTCGGCCGCAAATCGCGAAACTCACACGCCTCAACGGTGCAACCGGGAGTGTTGGCCCGGGGATAAAAATAGATCACCACGCGCTTGCCGAGGAAATCCTTGAGCGACACGTCTTTCCAAGTCGCGTCTTGCAGCGTAAAGTCCGGAGCTTTATCACCCACTTTTAACACGGCTTTAGCCATGACCACCTTCCGCGAGCGCAGAATCAGGAGAGCAATTTTCGCAGTACATCATTTACAACTTGCGGGTTCGCTTGGCCTCGCGTGGTCTTGATGACCTGGCCCACAAAGAACTTGAAGACGCCTTCATTTCCAGCCTTGAACTTGGCCACATTCTCCGCGTTCTTCTCAATCACCTCGCGAGCGATGGCTTCGATCGCGGAGGTATCGCTGCTCTGCGCCAAGCCTTCCGACGCGACAATCTCCGCCGCGCCGCGACCCGACTCAAACATCACGGGAAACACTTTTTTGCCAATGGCTCCGGTAATTCTTCCAGACTCCACCAGGTTTACAAATTCCGCGAGCGCCGCAGGAGAGACGGGGCTTGCGTCAATCTCTTTTCCGGCATCCTTCAGTCGGCGCAGCAGTTCGGTTTGCATCCAATTCGCGGCGCCTTTTCCTGGCGCCCCGGCCTTTACCGCGGCTTCAAAATAATCCGCCAGGGCTTGCGAGCCGGTCAGCACTTCCGCGTCATAGGGCGTGATCGCAAAATCCCGTGCAAAGCGCGAGCGTTTGGCCTCCGGCAATTCCGGCAGGTCTTTAGCCGCAGACTCGCGCCAGGCCGCACTAACATGCACTGGCAAAAGGTCGGGCTCGGGAAAATAACGGTAGTCGTGCGCTTTCTCTTTCGAGCGCATCGGCACGGTGTAGCTTTCTGCTTGATTCCACAGCCGCGTCTCTTGCGGAACGCGGTTGCCGCTTTCCAAGACGCCAATTTGCCGCGCAATTTCGTATTCGATAGCCTTTTGCAGAAACCGGAAAGAGTTCAGATTTTTTACTTCCACTTTGGTGCCAAACTCCGTTGCGCCGCGCAGCCGCACGCTCACGTTGGCGTCGCAGCGCAGCGACCCTTCTTCCATGTTGCAATCGCTGACCTCGGTGTACAGCAGAATCTGCTTCAGCGCGGTCAGATAGGCATGCGCTTCTTCCGGAGTCCGCATGTCCGGCTCGGAAACAATTTCACTCAACGGCGTGCCACAGCGGTTGTAGTCGATGTAAGCCTTGGTCTCCGACTCTGCGAAACCTTCGTGCAGATTCTTGGCTGCGTCTTCTTCCAGGTGCAGCCGCGTAATGCCAATGCGTTTGCGCGCGCCCCCCTGCTCGATCTCAATCCAGCCGCCTGTGGCCAGCGGCAACTCATATTGCGAAATTTGGTAGCCCTTTGGCAGGTCCGGATAAAAATAATTCTTCCGCGCAAAGCGCGAATGTTCGTGAACCGTACAATTCAGCGCCAGCGAGGCACGCATAGCCATTTCCACCACGCGCTTGTTGAGCACCGGCAGCGTCCCCGGCAAGCCCAGGCACACAGGACAAGTATTGGAATTGGGGGCATCGCCAAACCGCGTAGAACACCCGCAGAATATTTTGGTGTTGGTGAGCAACTGCACATGGACTTCCAGCCCGATCACGGGCTCGTATTTCGCCAGTATTTCCGGCGAGAGGGCAGTCTCTTCTGGAGTAGTCTTCGCCATGGTGGAGCAAAAATTATAGCATCGGTAGGAGATCGCAAAATATAAAGGAATCCCGTTCCACGGTCTCTCCGACCTGCACGCGGATGGGGGTGGTTAAAATCGGCCCTGCGAACACAAAGGTATGAAACTCGCCATTTTCACCACAAAAATCGACGCCAGGGGGCAGCTCCGCGAAGAAAGCTTCATCCAGTTCCCGGCCGGCGAACGTTCGCGACAAAACTCTGCCGTCAATGCAGACAGCAATTGAACGAAAACCTTGCGCATGAAAGTATCGGATCAACTCGTGCGTGTCTCTCTTCCAGATGGGAAACAGAGCGGCCATCTCCATGCGCGCGAGATTCTTTTCTCGATACAGGCGCAGATCTTCCAAGAAAATGTCGCCGAACGCCACGGTCCGGACGCCGTTCGCAAAATGTGTGGCCAGCGCCTCTTCCATCCGCGCCTCGTAAATGGCATTGCTGCAATTCTGCGGGATGCGCACTTCGTGCAGCGGCAAGCCAATCGATCGCGCCTGTTGCCGCAGTAGCTCGCACCGGACGCCGTGCATGCTAATGCGTTCGTATCCTTCGGTTACGGTCGTAAGCAATGCCGTAACCTGATACTGCCTTTGCCCAAGCAGCGTGTGCAACGCCATGGCACTGTCTTTGCCGCCGCTCCAACAGAAAAGGACAGATTCGGGCATCCCGAGAAAAATACTCCTGATTTTGCCGAGATGGGGCGCAGCATGCTGCGCCCCTACAACGACTCGACCTCAACAACGCGCCGATTTTCCCGCGCGGCATCGAAACACAAATCAGTCTCGACCGCTGAACGTATACCTCACGCCGGCGTGTACATCTCGCCCCAGGGCGGGATAGCCCAAAGCATCCTGATACTGCTTGTCAAAAAGATTCGCCGCTCGGGCGTACAATGACACGCCGTGGCCAAGACGATAGCTGCTGGCAATATCGAACCGCGCGTAACCCGGATTGCGCGTAAATCCCAATCCAAGAAAATCGCTGTCGGTCCGCACGCCGGTAAAATAGCCACCCAACGTCACGTTTAGCCGGCGAAAAGAACTGAACAGCGTGAGCGAACCGGAGTTTGCCGGCCGCCGCAGCAGCCGATTCCCTGGAATTTCTGAAGGGTCGAACGCATTGGGCGATTTGATCACCAGGCTATCGTCATAAGTATAGTTTCCCGCCAGGTTCAGCCAGCTCGCCAACCTGGCTTGTCCGGAGAGGTTGAGTCCCTGAGCGCGCGCAATATCGGTATTGAAGTAATACCCAAAATCCGGTCCCGCGCCGGGAATAGTGATGCCGCAACTGTTGCCGGTATCCGGCGGCGGGTTGGCGGTGCAGAACTCAAAACTGACGATATTGTAGAAACGGCTGTAAAAGAATTCGCCAGACACCTGGATGCGATCGTTAAGCAGTTTTTGCTCGATACCTGTCGTCGTAGTCTTGCTTTCTTCCGGCCGCAGCGATGGATTCCCGAAATCTCCGAAGTTGTCGCCGTAAGTCTGGTCAAAGCGCGGCTCCTTGATGCCCTGGCCATAGAAAACGCGATACAGCGTGTCGCCCCAAAATCCTTTTCCGTAACGCAACGCCACTGCTGCTCCAGCCCGCGGCACCACCCGCGTGCCAAAATTGGCGTTGGCTTCGGCGCGCCCGCCGAAATTCAGCGAAACGCGGCTCTGCGGCCGGTAGCGAAAATCCAGGTACCCTCCTTGATTGTTCCGCCGCGCGTGAGGCACATCGATCGACGTAAGAAAAGCATTCTCAACTTCATACTCGTAGCCGGCGGTGACGGCGAAGTTTGATAGCACATAGCTCGTCTGCGCCGTCACATTCGCGCGGTTGTACTGAAACCGGCTTTCCCCCGTGAAATCGCAAAACTCCGCGGTGGCCACCGCCGTGGGATTAGTCTGCGGGCAAAAGGCATTGGGATCGGTAGCGTAAAAACTTTGCAATGGGTTGTTCGTGTTCTGATAGGTGTACGATTCTCCGCCGCTGATCTCGTGCCGCCAGTGTTTCCCAGTGGCAAATTCCCACCGCCCGTTGGCGCTAAAGATATGCTGTATATAGCGCTGGTACAGGCTGGGCGGCTCGAACACGGTTTGCCCGGCGATCCCCGCGGTGCTGTCGTTGTTACGCACCGTCAAGCGGAGTTGATCGTTGTCGCTGATGCGGTAACCGAAATTGCCCGATTCCGTGCGGTTGATAAACGCATCGTTCGGCCCCTGCCCGTCAGTTGAAAGGTAAGACGCCGCTGCCGAATAGTCGAACGCACCCAGCAATCCGCTCAGCTGCCCGCCGCCGCGGCCCGAAGAAAAAGTCCCGCCTTCGGCAAACGCGCTGAATTCCGGAACGCGCGTCTCGCCGCGGTGCGTGAACAGCTGAATCACGCCGGAAACCGCGTCCGTGCCGTAAATCGCGCTTTCCGCTCCACGCACGATTTCCACCTTGTCGATGTTATCGAGCGAGAGCGTGGAAAAATCCACAGCCCCGCCGGGAGGATTAATCGGCGTGCCGTCCACCAGCACCTTCGTGAAGTTCGAATTGCCGCCGTTCAGAAAGGTAGAAGCCGTTCCGCCCTCCGGCCCGGTGCGCCCGATGGCGACGCCCGGAGCAAACAGCAGCGCGTCGGTCACCATCACGGATTGCCGCGCATCGATTTCTTCTCTTGTAATCACGGAAACCGAAGCGGTGGTTTGGTCCACCAGTATAGGTTCCGTTTCCGCGGTCACCACGACGCTGGAGGAGAGCGGTGATAGTTCGAGGCTCTGATCGAGCCTGCGCTGCTCGTTCGCGCCCAGGTCCAATACGAAATCGCGTGGGATGAAAGGTGTTAGCGCTATCCATACTAGATAACGGCCCGGCGGAATCGCCAGACTATAAGTGCCATCCGCCGACGAATTTGTTTTCCAAACCTGGGCGCCGGCGTCAGCTTCAAGTCGCGCGGTAACCTGCACGCCACCGACACCCGCGCCGCTCGAATCCACCAGCGTGCCGGAAAGATGCGCATCCTGCGATTGTCGTTGAGATTGTTGCTGAGGTTGAGATTGCTGCTGAGCTTGCGAAGAAAACTGTACAGCCAGAAAAAAAACTGCAAAGACGGCGAATCTAGAGACGTATGTTTTCATGGTTCCTCCGCTCCCTCACGCGCGGGAGTTTGAAGGTTGTCCCTAGTGATGCCGGCTAACGTTGCACATCACCAAGGCTGCGGACTTCGCCGGTCTCCTGGCTTGGCGGTCTTGCTTGCCGGCAACCTTCCCGTGGTGCTGCCCGTCCTTTTTCGACGAACGTTGCGCCACAGTGGCCTGCCAACTCTTCTTTCCGCCATACAGTCGCGCGGCGGCGACGGTTTCTCTTGCGAGTGCAACCGCGATGCGGTTGCCCGTCTTCCCGAGCACGAAGTCTGCGGTGATTGTCGGGGGCAATGACGCCTAAGGCGCCACGAATGCCCGCTGCTGGGTTATTCAGCTCCGCAGCTTTCTGTAACCGCGGCGTTTCGTTACATCCAAAAAATCAAGATCGTTCCGTGGACTTTCCAGACCACACGTTTACGTGCGGACGGCCGGACGGCCCCGTCTCCACGGTAAGCGGAGTCTGAAAAACCTGTTCCAGCAACTCGCGCTGGTACACGCTGGACGGCGGTCCCACGCGCAGACACCGTCCGCGCTGCAGCAGCGCCACCTGATCGGCATACTCCGCGGCCAGGTTCAGCTCATGCGTCACCACCACCACGATGTAGCGGCTGACGGAGGCCAGGCGCCGCAGCGCATCCAGCAAATCCACTTGCGCGGCGATGTCCAGATGCAAGGTTGGCTCATCGAGCAGCAGCATCGCCGGCTGCTGCGCCAGCGCACGCGCCAAAATCACGCGCTGTTTTTCGCCGCCGGATATTTTGTCCATCCGGCGATCCGTAAGATGCTCCGCGCCCACCTGCGCCAGCGCGTTGCGCGCCACGACCACGTCTTCTTCGTTCTCAAAACGCAAACTGCGGCCATACGGGTGTCGCCCTTGCATGACGAATTCCCACGCCCGCGACGGAAACAGCAGCCGGCTTTCCTGCTGCACCATGGCGATGCGCTGCGCGCGAGCCCGCGGCGCCATCGTATGGGTAACGAAACCATCCAGCAGCACCCGTCCGGACAGCGGCTCCAGCACGCCGGCAATCAGATTCAGCAGCGTGGACTTGCCGCACGCGTTCGGCCCCAGAATCGCCACAATCTCGCCCGCGCGCGCCTGCAGGCTCATCGCCTCCAGGGTAAAGAGCGGCGCCTGCGCGGAATTCGACGCGTACGCATAGCTCACCTGCTCAACGCTCAAGACGGCGTTGCTCGCCGCCGACACCGCTACGGAATCTCGCGCCGCGCTGCTCAACCCATCCTCCGCCGCAGCAGGTAAATAAAAAGTGGCGCTCCCGCCAGCGCCGTCATCGCGCCCACGGGTAATTCACCGGGCGCCACCACCGTGCGCGCCAGCATATCGGCCAACACCACGGCAATTGCGCCTCCGAATGCCGCCGTGGGAAGCAAGATGCGATGATCGGAACCGAAAATCATCCGCATCACATGCGGCACCAGCAATCCCACGTAGCCGATGGCCCCGCTCACCGACACCGCTAAGCCAGTAAGAATGGACGCCGCGACATACACCACGATGCGCACGCGCCGCACGTCCACTCCCAGATGAACGGCTTCTTTTTCGCCCGCAAGCAATAGATTCAGATCCGACGCCGTCGTGTAGATCGCGCCAGCGGCCAGAAAGAAACCTACGCGAATAATCCATTGCAGGTTGCTCTGCAAGGGCGTCGAGAGGTCCCCCATGAGCCAGAACGACATCCCCCCATGATCGCGCTCGGAAATAAGATTCAGCAGCAGCATGATCAAAGCATTTAAGAATGAAGCCGTGATAATTCCGCCCAGCAGCAGCGTGGTGCTGTCGATTTCGCCGTCCCTCTGCCCCAGCAGATAAACCCCCGCTATGGTGACGAGCGCTCCCAGGAACGCACCCAGGGGCGTGAGCAGCACCGCAACGTCAGGTGCAAGCCCCAGGTGCGGCTCGACCATGTACGCAAGGATCGCGCCGACCGCCGCGCCGCTGGAAACTCCCAGCACGTATGGGTCGGCCAGTGGATTGCGCAGCAAGGCCTGAAAACTTGTGCCCGCCACCGCCAGCGACGCGCCCACAAACACACCCAGAAAAATTCTTGGCAGGCGAATATCAAAAATAATCAGGCTGTAATTGCTGGGCAGCTCGCTGGTCTGATGCAGCGCAAAACGAATCAGTTCGCGCGCCAGACCGTAGAGTGAAACCTGCACCGCGCCGAGTTTCAACGCCAGTACCACCACCACGAACAGCACCGCAGCCAACGCCGCGCAGCGCAACAGCAACCGCCGTAGCGTTAGCGGTTGCATGCCAGGTGCTCAATTCTCATGCAAAACGTTGCGTTGTTCGCCACTAGGCTCGTGGATTGCGCCAGCGGTGTTTTCTCCGGCGCAGTATTCGGTTTCTCAACTTTTTCTTTGTTTGAGGGATCTTTTCCTACAGGCGGCGCAGCGCTGGGGCCATCTGTAAAAGCCTCCGGGTGCAGCTGCCGCGCCATATCCTCGATCGCCGAGACGATGCGCGGCGCCGGACGGTTCACCGCGTCGCTCACCACCACGAAGCGATGGTTGCGCACCGCGTCCAGCCCGCGCCATCCGGGCAGCGCGCTTAGCGCCAGCAGATCCGGAGCCTTTTCGTCATTTTGCACTGTGAACACCAGAAACTCCGGCTGCAACCGCACGATCTCTTCCAGGCTCACTTTCGGCCAATCCTGCGTGGTCTCCACTATTGAAACCGCTCCGGCTTTCCGCAGCGCGTCGGCGATAAACGTGTTCTTGCCGATGGTGATCAGCGGCTCGGTCCACACCACGAACAGCACGCGCTTTGCGGGCAGCTCGCCCACGCGCTGCTGCAAGTCGCTCAACCGTTGCTGCATCTCCCCGGCCAAGGCCACGCCGTTCTGCGCCGCGCCAAGAACATCCGCCAATTTGATCGTCGAGCTAAGAATTTCCTGCACATTATGCGGATCCGTCGTATACACCGGAATATTCAGATCATCTAGCGCCCGCACGGTTTCGAAACGGTTGATGCTGGTCATCAACACCACGTCCGGCCGTAGCGCCACCACCTGTTCGAGGCTCGGATTGATGGTCCCGCCCACTTTCGTTTTTTTCTGCGCCTCGGCGGGATAATCGCAATAATCTGTGTCGCCCACCAGGTGCTCCTGCAGTCCCAGAGCGTATACCGTTTCCGTGAGGCTCGGCGCCAGCGACACAATGCGCTCCACTGGCTGCGCCAACCGCACGGTGCGCCCAGTCTCATCGACAACTTCCCGGACCGCGCGCGCATTTTGCGGCGGCGTATTTTCCTGCGCGGCCTTCCCAGCGGGCGTCTTTTCGCCAACTGGCGCTCCAGCCGTGCTCGGAGCGGCCGGAACATTCGGTGCGTTGGGCGCTTGCGCCAAAAGCCAGCCTGCGCACAACAACCCACCCACCAGCGCAAGGCCGGCCCTGCTCATCCGCCGAATGTAGTCAACTCTTGCCAAAAAACTTTCCTCTATTCAGAAGTCACACCTAAAAAAACAAAAAAGCCCCACGAGACAACGGGGGCTCTTCGACCGCGTTCCTTCTCGCGAAGAACGCGCGTATCGGCGGCATGGGAGGGTGGCCTGGCTTACGGCTCTTTCAGCCGCTCACAGTGGCGGGACCGCGGCCGATTCTCACGGCCTTCCCCGCTGCCCTTGCCAATAAAAATGAAATTCGAGTGTAAGCCGCGCCCTATGGCAAGTCAATCCACGCGCGAAAATAGCGGCAAATCGTGCTACTTGTTCTTCCAATTCGGTTTCCGTTTCTCCACCAGGGCCCGCAAACCTTCCTGCGAATCCTCCAGCTTGTACAGTTCATTCAGGAAAATGCTCATGGAATTCTTCATCCCATCGCGCAGCGACAATCCCATGCCGCCCAGAATCGCCTTCTTTGCCATCGTCAATACTGGCCCGGAGTGCGCGGTAATCCGCGAAACTAGATCGTTCACCGTCTGCTCGAGCTGCGACTCCGGCACCAGCCGGTTGATCAATCCCAATTCCAGCGCCCGCTCCGCCGTCACCGCTTCCCCCGTCAGCACCAATTCCAGTGCCGTCTTCGGCCCCACCAAAAATGGCAGAATCGTGGACGCCAGCGGCGGAAACACTCCAATGGTAATCTCCGGCTGCGCGAACCGCGCTTTCGGCGTGGCCACCACCAAATCTCCAAACGCCGCCAACTCCGCGCCGCCGCCAATCGCCGGACCGTTGATCACGCACAGCACCGGCTTGCCCACATCCAGCATTCCCGCGAACGCCGCGTGAAACGCATCCAGCATTTGAAACACCCGTTGCGAGGTATATTCCCCGATATCAATTCCGCCGCAAAAAACCTTGCAAGCCGAATCCAGCACCAATAGTTTTACGTCGTCGCGCTCGCCCGCCGTGGTAATGGCGTCGGAGATTTCCCGCAGCATCACCTCGTTCAGCAAATTGTGGTCCGGCCGGTTCAGCGTGATGCGCGCCACGCCGCCATTGATGGCGAACTTCACAAACTCAAACTCTTCCGGCTTGCGGCGCACCACTTGCGACATAAAATCCGGAACACTCACTGGCTTGATCATGCGACCCCTCTCCGGACCGCTGGGGACCCGGAACCCTCGCGTATTGCAGTTTTTCTTCGCCTTAAATGCTAGCACGCGAAATCGCGCATCCCGGGACAGACCTTGCTCCTGGTGCGCAATCGGTTCGCACGAGTAGCGCCGCTCGGGGCTCCTTGCTCCCGAGCCGCGCCTTCGCCCGGATTGAGCGCCGTGCGTATCGATAACCGCCCGCGCCTTCCGCAGTTGTAGACATACGGATTTCGCCGTGATAAAAATGCTTTCAGGCTTCTATCGACGCACTTGTCGAGAAGGAGGTGATCCCTGAGGTATCTGAAGAATTGACGTAAATCAAAAGGGCGCTTGTTACCTTTAACGAGCGCCCTTTTTGTTTCACCGTTTTTTTTCCAACGCCCTGCGCAGAGTGCCGGCGCCGATCCGCTCTGCTTAAGAAAACAGTAACCGCTGTTAGAAAACGTGCACCGATGAAACGTTATCTCCCCATCCTCCTGTCAGTGGTTGCCGCCACCTTCGCCTTTTCGTGTTCGTCCGCGCACAATCCCATCCTCAGCAATGCCGCCGCCACCTTTAAAAAACCGCCATCCCTGCTCGGCACGGAATGGTTGCTCACCGACTTGCCCGGCACAACCGTCATTCTTAACTCGCAAGCCTCATTCGCGGTCCTCGAAAGCGGCCGCGCCTCCGGAAATGCTTCTTGCAATCGCTTCACGGGTGCGGTCTCCATCGACGGCAACACCATCAAATTCGGCCCGGTCGCTTCCACCCGCATGGCCTGCGGCGACGACGCACTCAACACACAGGAAGCGCAATTTCTAAAATTCCTCTCCGCCGCGAATCGCTTCGAAATGCGCGACCCCTTTCTCCTTCTTTTTGCCCAGGGCTACGATCAACCTCTGCACTTCTCTCGCATCCCTCCAAACACGTTCGATTAGCTGAGTCGTTAGTCCGGCCTCCGCCGAATTCGGAATCGCCACGCGCCACACGGCCGAGTTTTTCCCTGGTCCCACATCCAAGCGCGATGCTACATTCCCGTTCTAGAAGGCCCACCATGGAACAGCGCATCAGCCTCATCACACTCGGCGTCGCCAACCTCCCGCGCAGCACCGCCTTCTACGAACGACTCGGCTGGCGTCGCTCCATGCTGCAGGCGGAAGGAGTCGCATTCTTTCAGACCGGCGGTATGGCTTTCGCCCTATATCCCCAGCTAGATCTCGCCAAAGACGCGAACATCCCCGCCGACGGCCGCGGCTTCAGCGGATTTTCCCTCGCCTACAACGCCCGCAGCCGTGAGGAAGTAGACTCAGTTCTCGCCGAAGCCCAAGCCGCAGGCGGAAAACTCTTAAAGCCCGCACAGGAAGCCTTTTGGGGCGGCTATTCAGGTTATTTCGCCGATCCAGACGGCTTCTTGTGGGAAGTTGCCTGGAACCCGTCGTTCAAAATCGCACCCGACGGCAGCATTCAAATTCCCGACTAAGCGTAAATATCATCGCCAGATTTCGCGGCTGATCGTTGCATCCCATGATCTGCGAATGTCGGGGAACGAAGTTGTGCTCCGGTCATCTTGCCCAGCCCGCACCGGTACCGTAACTTTTGACACTGTCCGGCACGCCCAACAACTCCTACTGTTGGCTTGGTTCGAGATTGACGATTGCGGCAGCCCGGCAAGAACGATGCCTAAATGGATGTTAATGTGCCCTAGCTGCGAGATTAAATTTCAATTCGCGCCAATCGACGACAGTCTTGCTCAGGAACCCCTCGTGCCGCCAAAGCCGCTATTCCCCATTATCGGCCTCGAAATTACATGTCCACAGTGTGGACATCGAGCGACCTACCAGCGTACCGAGCTCACCTATGAAGCCTAGACCGTCGACAGATCGTCCGAGCACAAGATCTCCGTGTCTGCACCATCAGCCACCCTTGGTTAGCTTCAATCCGTCATGCTCGTGTCGCATTTCGCTTATGCGCTCTTGCGTGATCGCTCGTGATTTCAAGCTCTTCAGCATGATGTCGCACGCCAACACCCTGGCGTACATCTCAACACGCTCGTCGCACACTGGCAGAGCATCGGCCAACCGCTGCGCTTCCAGCCGGGTCAACAGGATTTCAATTTGGAGAGAGTCGTCCACGTTCTCGGCAGATTTAAACACTATTGGTGGCCAAATCCAAAATAATTCGCCTGCCCTCGTCAAGCGAAAGTCTGTAGAGTGAATTTGTGCCCGCTTCTTACAAAATCCTCAAATCACATCGACTCGTCGCGAGCTCGGCCGTTGGTGTTTTTACCTTGCACGACGCGCTGACGCACCAAGACCGGCTGGCGAACGATCCGAATTTCGACCCTAAGTTTTCTCAGCTAATCGACTTCACCCACGCCATGACCGTCGAACTGAGCGCGGAAGATATTCGAAGAATTTCTGAACGGCAGGTATTCTGGTCCTGCGCTCGACGCGCAATTCTCGTCCGTGATGACTTGGGATTCGGCTTTGCCAGAATGTTTGAAATGCTTCGCGAAGCGGCCGGCGAAAAAGGTATTCGAGTGTTTCATACTCTAGACGACGCTCTTGATTGGATCGTCCCCGACGACGGGTTCGTTCGAGAATCTCCGTTGGTAACGGATACAAATCCAAGTGTCTGACTGCGCGCTTTGCGGAAAAGTGAAATCCTGTCAAAAAGCACCTGTTTGCATAACCAAGTCGGCCTCGTCGACCCTACGAGACTTTGGTTGACGACCAAGGCTCGGAGGATGGAGCCAGACATAGTTATGCAACTCAGTGAAGTTTTCGTAATGGCGCATGTCCGGTAACGCGACTCTACCTCCACGTTTCCGCCGTGAATTCGTGTTCGAGGATAATATCCGACTGGCCGACCAAATCTCCGTTCCTTCAGACTTAATGAACCCAGAGTGTACCGTTTTGATCTCTGGTATCGAACGAACGTTGCCCCTACCCCCTGCGCTCGCAAGACTAACCGGGAGTTGAGGCGACAAAGGAACCTACTCTTCGTTGTACAATTTCAAACTCTATTGACCCAGGAAAACGTACCCCAGATAGAGCAGGCAAGCTTACGCTTGGCATCCACATGCACACAGCCATTCTCGCCACATTTTTTGCGATCTCTCCCGCCGCGGTTTCGATGTGCGGCGCCGGCATTCTACTTTTCCTGGTCGCGCTGTGGGCCGCGAAACGCGATATCGCGCGGGTCCGCGGGCTAGACAAAATCGTAGTCTTGAGCAATTTGTGCTTCGCCATCCCGTTGGCGATCTTCGGCGCGGAGCATCTCTCGGGCGCAAAATTCATCATGCTCGGTGTGCCCTCGTACGTCCCCTGGCCTTTGTTTTGGGCCTACTTCGTCGGCTTCGCTTTGCTGGCCGCGTCTTTGAGCATCGCCACAAAAATTCAGGTGCGCTGGTCCGGCCTGCTGTTCGGGATCATGATGGTTCTTTTTGTGGCCATGCTGCATCTCCCGCGAGCTCTCGCCAGCCCGGGTGACAGGATTCCATGGACAATTGTTATTCGCGAACTTTCCTTCGCGGGCGGAGCCTGGATTCTTGCGGGAAACGCGATGCGCGGGCCAGGCGCAAGCAAGCTTATTACCGTGGGCCGCGTGTTGCTCGCGATCGCTGCCATATTTTTTGGCGCGGAACATTTTCTGCACCCGGCGGGATGCCCGGGAGTCCCGCTCGAAAAACTGACGCCGGTGTGGATTCCGGGGCGCTTGCTCATCGGGTATCTGACAGGCGCAATTCTTCTGGTTGCCGGGGCGAGCATTCTGCTGGCCAAGAAGACACGGATGGCGGCAACTTATCTCGGTACCTGGATTTTGCTGCTAGTTTTGTTCATCTATGTGCCGATCCTTATCGCACAGGTGTCCGACCCGAGCACCGCGGCCCAGGTTGAGGGGATCAACTACTTCGCGGACACCCTGCTGTTTGGCGGAGCGATTCTCGCGCTCGCCAGCGCGACGCCCTCCGCGGATTGAAATACCGCCTAGACTCTTCTGAAAGGGCAGTTTGGTTCAGTGCCTGATAAACGCCCACCAGAAAAATTCATTTCTGAGCCCGCTCCCCATATCAATTGCCGTCTTCCCCCACACTAGCTATCCTGAACCTATTCTTCCGAGCCTGTTTAACGGAGCATCGCCATCGAATCCACGAATTCAACTCTGCCAACCGCCGTCGCCGCTCGTATCCGCGGCGATACCGCTCCCAATGGCTTCCCCTCCGCAACGCAATGGGCCGCCGCAACCCCGCTGCGCTTTAGCGCCGACTGGCAGGGCCACCACCCCGACCCCCAGCGCGAAACCGAAGTCCGCCTCCTCTGGTCCCCCGACACCCTTTACATCAAATTCCACGTTCGCTTTCGCACCATTACCGCCTTCTCTGACTCCGACCCCAATGGCCGTCGCGACCGGCTCTGGGATCGCGACGTCGCCGAAGTCTTTCTCCGCCCGGACGCCTCCGATCCCCAGCGCTACAAGGAGTTCGAAATCAGTCCCAACGGCATGTGGATCGATCTGGATATCTCCCATGGCGAAAGACAGGACTTACACAGCGGACTACGCCGCCGCGTCGCCATGGACCAGCAGCAACAGCTCTGGCTGGCGGAAATGGCCCTACCCATGAAGAGCCTGGTCGCCACCTTTGACCCCTCCGCCATCTGGCGTGTAAATTTCTTCCGCGTCGAAGGCCCCACGGAGCCCCGCTTCTACTCCGCATGGAGCCCCACTCATACGCCCGTCCCCAATTTCCACGTCCCCGCCGCCTTCGGCCAGCTTATCTTTAGCCCTACCAGTTAGTTAGCGCGGCAATTCCAGCCAGCCCAGCGCGCCGATCGTCCCCGCTCCCTCCGCTCAACATTTTCCCGAAAATATATCTTACAAGATAACTGAAGATTTGTTAATCTTTCAGGGTAGAGAAGTGCGCCTGCTCGTCCGTATTCGCCCCTGTCTCCCAGCGCTCCCCAAGAATCCTTATTTCTCAGTAACTATGTTATAAACTGCCGTCTATCGTAAACCCCCTAGAATGAACACTTGTGAAACCGTGTCAAAACAAAGGACTTCAACTTTTTTAGAATGCGCACTTATAAAAATTGCAAAGGTGGGGTACCCCTGCCGGCAACCCGGCCCACTCCGTCACTCCCTGCTAAAGATTGGGCTGAAGATTAGGCCCAAACCTTCGGACCAGATGTAGTACAAATTAAAACATCACATGCCACGACCCTTCTTATCCCAGCACATCGGTCCGTTCGCGTCGGCCGTCGCGCTGTTCATCCTATTGCTGAACATCGTGCTGATTGTCCCGTTGCTCCCAGCCGCGCCGCTCGCGCTCGACGATGCCCAAGCCGCACCATCGCCAGACGCTCCCGTTGTCACCAAACTCGAGCCACCCAGCTGGTGGATCGGTCTGACTCCCGAACTGCTGCTGCTCATCTCCGGCCATAAACTCGAGGCCACCCATGTAATCTGCAACCTGAACACCGTCCACGTCTCGCGCACCCAGGCCACCGCTGGCGGCGACTACCTCTTCGTGTGGTTGAAAATCGCGCCCGACGCACGCTCCGGCACCGCTGTCTGCCACATCACCACCGCAACGGGCGAAACTTCCTTCGAGCTCCCCATGGCGAAGCGCCAGCCCACACTTGGCAAGTTCCAGGGTCTGGCACCGCAAGACGCCATCTACCTGATCATGCCGGACCGCTTCGCTAACGGCGACCCCACCAACGACGAGCCAAAGGTCGGCTCTTCTTCGTCGCCCGACTCGCCAGCAAGTGCCGGTCACGATGCCGCGCAAACTTTCGACCGCAGCAAACCGCGTGCCTATCATGGCGGCGACTTACGCGGCATTCGCGACCATCTCGCCTATTTCCAGGATCTCGGCGTCACCACGCTGTGGCTCACGCCCATCCTCAAGAATGGTGCCGCCGAGGACTATCACGGCTACGGCGCCGTCGACCTCTACGCCGTCGATCCCCACCTCGGCACCCTCGACGACTATCGTCAACTGGTCGCGGAAGCCCATCAACAAAAAATGAAAGTTTTCTTTGACATCGTGCCCAACCATGTCGGCCCGCTGCATCCGTGGGTAAAGAATCCGCCACTTCCCGATTGGTTCCACGGCACCCTGCAGCAACACCTCAGCACGTCCACATCAACAGATCCAGCTTTCTACGGCACCACCGCAGGCGCGGCAAAAACCAACGACCTCTTCGAGACCCTCGTCGATCCGCACGCGCCCGCGAGTCTCAGCCGCAATCTTACCGACGGCTGGTTCTTCGGCGTCCTGCCAGACATGAACACGGAAAATCCCGTCGTCGCGCAATACCTGCTGCAAAACGCCATCTGGTGGACGGAGACGTCCGGGCTCGACGGCTTCCGCGTCGACACTTTTCCCTACGTGCCGCGGCGCTTTTGGGCCGCATGGAACGCCGGACTGCGCGCCATCTATCCCCGCCTCACCACCATCGGCGAAGTCTTTCATCCAAATCCGGAAGTTACTTCCTTTTTTACGGGTGGCCAGCGTCGCTGGGACGGCATCGATTCCGGCGTCACCACCGTCTTCGACTTTCCGCTTTATTTCACGCTGCGAGACGTTCTCTTGCGCGGCGCCAGTACCGCGAAAATCGCCGACATTCTTCGTCAGGACGAACTGTATCCGCACCCGGAAAATCTAATCACCTTCTTCGCCAACCACGACACCGCGCGCTTCGCCAGCGCTTCCGGCAGTTCGCTGGCAAAAGAAAAACTGGCTTTCGGATTAGTCCTGACACTGCGCGGAATTCCCGAACTCTATTACGGCGACGAAATCGCCATGCCCGGCGGCGACGATCCCGACAATCGCCGCGACTTCCCCGGCGGCTGGCCGGAGGACCTGCACAATGATCAACGAAACGCCTTCCAGCCTTCCGGTCGTACGCCGCAGCAGCAGGAATTATTTTCGTACGTACAATCACTGCTGCATCTGCGCCGCGAACACGTTGCGTTGCAGACCGGCCATCTCTGGCACCTATTCTCCGATCAATCGGCCTACGTCTTTCTTCGCGACACCGACGAAGAGCACCTGCTAGTCGCCTTCAATAACGATGCCGCGCCGCGCACGCTTCGCATCAACGTGCGCGATACGCCGCTGCAGCTATTGCCCGCCGCATCGCCACTTTTCGGCGATGGCACAGCGCAGATCACCTCAAGCGAGTTGCGACTCACTCTGCCCGCGCAATCCATCACAATATTTAATCTGTACTGAAGCGGGTTTTGTGGCTCGGGTTTTGTACCGGCTCTTGTAGTGGCCGCCTTCTGAGGCGGTCGCTTTTGCCAAGGGCACAAATCACCGCGCTATCGTCGCGGGAAGTCGCGGCAACCTAATAATCGATCTGCGCCGACCACCCATGCGCGCCGCCGGGAATCACAAACGTAACGCTATGCGACGCGGCATCGTAATGCGAACCGGTGACGCCGTTCCCGTCCACCGAAATCGCTCTCGGCGCGGCCACGACGCCATACAAAATAATTTCCTCGGCCTTCCACCACGGCTGAAAAGAATTCTTCTCCACCACGCTCTGGATGCTCACACCGTTAGCCGCCGCACGACATGTAAAGTTGACGCGTAACAATTCTCCGCGCTGATAGGCGAAGGTGTGTCCATCATCCTGGTACAGCGTTCCGCGGCAATCATCGCCCGGATAAACGCGCAACTGCAGCGGGCCGTCCGGCGTTTGCGAGGTGCTCTGCACCACGGACTGCATCGGAACGATCGCGCCCGCCCGCACATACAACGGCATCTCCTCCAGCCGCGAATGCAACCGCAACGCCGTCGCGCTGGCGTGTTTTTCGCTGCTCCAGAAGTCATACCAATTGCCGGGAGGCAACTGCACGGTTTCCACATCCACCATTTCCGTCACCACCGGCGCGACAAAAAAATCCGCTCCAAAAAGAAAATCACGATTGTCGCCGTAGGATTCCGTCAAGTGCGGATATTCCAGAAATAGCGGGCGCATCAGCGGAATTCCGGTGCGTGCGGCTTCCTCAATGGCGGTGTACAAATACGGCATCAGTTTGTAACGCAGCTCAATGTAGCGCCGGCGCACCGCTTCCTGCTCCGGACCACTAACCCACGGTTCCTGGTCCGCGGTGTCTTTCGCGGTGTGGTCGCGATAAATGGGATTGAGCGCGCCCACTTCAAACCAGCGCGTCAGCAGATCGGAAGGCGGCGAACCCGCGAAGCCGCCAATGTCGTCGCCCACCAGCGGAAAACCGGAAATGCCCATGCTTAGCAGCATCGGCGTGCTCATCTTTAGATGATTCCAGGTACTGCTGTTGTCCCCGGTCCAAGTGGCGGCGTAGCGATGCGCGCCGGAATACGCCGCGCGCGTCAGCACGAAGGGCCGCTCGTCTCCTTGCAGCTTGCGCAACCCGTCGTACGTGGCGCGAACATTTTCCATCCCGAAAACATTGTGTATGGCGCGGTGATCCAGGCTGGTGCCGTCGTCGAGGCGGTGCCGCACGCTGAGCGGCATGGTTTTGTCCGCGCGCAGAAACACCGAAGGCTCATTCATGTCGTTCCAGAAACCGCTCACGCCCATGGCCACGAAATCCTTGTACAGTCCGCCCCACCAATCGCGCGCGCGCGTCAGCGTGAAATCCGGAAATACGCTGTCGCCCGGCCACACGGAACCGACGAAGACGCTGCCATCGGCGTTTTTAACGAAATTGTCATTCTGGATTCCGGAATCGTACGGCACGTAGCCGTGGCCGGGATTTTTCTTGATGTGCAGATCGGTGATCAGAATCGTGTGTACGCCGGTGCTGCGAAAGTCTCTGACCATTTTTTCAAAGTTTGGAAAATACTGCCGATTGACGGTAAAGGGCGCGTAGTCCTGCTGGTAATCAATGTCGAAATAAATTGCATCCAGCGGAATTTTCTTGCTGCGCATGGTTTCGACGATTTCGCGGGCCCGCGCTTCCGGATAGTAGCTGTAGCGACTCTGCTGGTAGCCCAATGACCATAGCGGCGGCAATGGCGAGCGACCAACCAGCGCGGTGTAATCGGAAACCACTTTCTTGGGCGTAGGTCCCGAGAAAAAATAATAGTTCAGCTCGCCACCTTCCGCGCCAAATGAAAAATAATCCGGCGACTCTTTGCCAAAATCAAAAACGCTGCGCCAGGTATTGTCAAAAAAAAGCCCGTAAGCGCGGCCGGCGCGCAAGCCGATAAAAAATGGAATGGTTTTGTACAGCGGATCGGTGGACTCCTGCCAGCCGAACTCGTCGGTATTCCAGTTGGTGAACGCGCGGTTGCGCCGGTTCATCGGCCCGGCTTTGTCGCCCAGGCCATAATAATTCTCATCCGCGGGCATGGCCTTCCAGACGTGAATGCGCTCGCCGTCCCACGCCATCGGCAGTGTAGGTTCGTCCGCGAGCAAGACGTTGCCCTGCAAATCCGTGAAGCGGATCAGCAGCGGAGACTTTTGCACGATCACGATGGCGCTGCCCGCGGTCATGCGCACTTCTGATTTTTCGTCTTCGATCACGATCGGCGGCGGCGCGGGCGGCGCAATTACCGCCCAGGAAAAATCCTTGGGAAATGTTCCATTAGGCGCGACGCGCACGCGAAAAATTCCGTCGCCCACCGCGGTGACGCGCACCTTGGCGCTCCCCGCGGCCAGCTCCACGCCGTCGGCGAGCTTCTCAACTTTTGACACATCGCCGATGTGTTGCCAGCCCTGCGCGGAGATTCCGCTCACCGTACCCAGCGTTGCATACGCAAAGATCGCAACGCAGCGCATCTGCCGGCCCAGTGAAGTTTTCATACTCGATCCTCCAGAGAGAAGCATCCCCTTTTGGGGCAGGGACAACATTGTTCCTAACTTATCTTCAGGTCAAATTACCGAACCCTTCGCTAGCCATCCGCGCCGGCCTTCGCGAAATCCGCCGTCTACGCCGCGAGCCATTCTTCAAAAAACGCCGAGGCCTTGGCGCCTTCCACGCGACGCCGCACCGCGTCCATCACGCGGCACCGAGCGGTCTTCGCATCGCCATAAAAACCGAGCCAGTAAGGAATGTGAAACTCCACACCCTCGCGCTCGACGTCGATTTTGCCGCCGCGCAGCTTGAAAAAACCCTGTTGAAAAATCGCGCGCAGCGCTTTTTCTCGCAGCAACTCCTCCGCGCGCTCCGGCGCGAGCAGCGCCGGCAGATAGTTGCGCGTCTCGACGGAGAGCAGATGGTCTTCGCCGGGTAAGTTTGGAAACTGAAAAAGATCTAGCGAACCGCTCACCGCATCGAGCGCCAGGAAACGCGTTTGCATCGCTCCAGCCATATCGAATTGCACACGATAGCCCCAATACGGCACGTAGGCGTCGGCAATGCGCTGCAGCGCCCCCGCGCGAATGCTCCAGTAGCTCGCGGCTACGCCGACGGAAAATGTGCGCAAGGCTTCTTCGCGAGTCACATTCGGTTTTAGCGTGAGGATCGTTGCGGAGTCCATGCACGATCCTATCTCATCCAAACTACCGGAAGTGAATCCACAACACGGTGATAGTCGCGATTAACAAAAGCGAAAACGCGATGTTCATCTTGCGCTCGCGCGGCGTTTCCCGCGTCAAGTGCGGCGCATTCACGGTTACCGTCTCCATTTTGTCATCCACCGTGGCGAAGGTCAGTCCCGCAAGTTTCTTGCGCTCCGGAGCGGGGAACATCATGCTCACGGCGATCAGCACCAGCGTGCAAAGCACGAACATGAAGATCGAGTAGTGCAGAAAATTTACGTCGACCAGTTCGCGAATAAATCCGGATTGGTAATGCGCGGTCTTATCCAAGACTTCCATGATGAAGCGCCCAGCGCCAAGCACGAAGCCCACCAGCAGGGAAGAGAGCGCGCCTTCACCATTGATGCGCGGCCACAAAATTCCGAAGATGAAGCACACCGCGATCGGCGGACTGATGTACGCCTGCACGCTCTGCAAATAAATCCACAGCTGCGTGCTGAGCCGCTCGATAAACGGCACCCACAACAATCCAAGCACTACCATTCCGCCAGTAGCGATGCGGCCGAAAAGCACCAGTTGCGCCTCGCTGGCCGCCGGCCGAATCTTTTTGTAAAAATCCAGCGTGATCATGGTGGACGCCGAGTTGAACACCGAACTCATCGCGCCCATCAGCGCCGCGAGCAGCGCCGCAATCATCAGCCCAACGATTCCGGTGGGCAACAGGTTGACGATCAAGGATGGGAAGGCGATGTTGCCGTTGGTCACCTGGCCATTCACTTTGGTGAATAGCTCCGGATACAGCGCGAACGCGATCAGTCCTGGCACCACCAAAAGAAACACCGGCAAAACTTTTAGAAAGCCCGCGAAAATTGTTCCTGCCTTCGCGTGACCCTCGTCCCTGGCGGAGAGCACGCGCTGCACGATTACCTGATCCGTGCACCAGTACCACAGGCCGAGGATGGGCGCGCCGAACACAATTCCAGTCCAGGGAAACTCGCTGTCGCTCACGGGCCGGAACATATGGAAATAGCTGTCCGGAATTGCGGCACGCAACCCGGCAAATCCACCGACCTTATCCAATCCAATCAGCGTGAGCGCCAGCGCACCCAGCAGCAAAATAATGGTTTGCACCAAATCGGTGTAAATCACCGCGGCCAATCCGCCGGCGATAGTGTAGATGCCGGTGGCCACGAGCAAGACAATCGCCACGGTCCATTGATTCCACGACACGACGCGCTGCAGCACGATGGCCGCAGCGTACAAATGCACGGA
This sequence comes from uncultured Acidobacteriota bacterium, assembly GCA_963838265.1. Taxonomy (GTDB): domain Bacteria; phylum Acidobacteriota; class Terriglobia; order Acidiferrales; family UBA7541; genus Acidiferrum. Next base: position 927,641 of record CAWIQN010000003.1, on the reverse strand, counting down.
GATTTTCGTAAAGATGTAGGCGATCACGGAAATGGTGGCCAGATAATTCGCGCAATTGCGGTTGAAGCGGCGCTCCAGAAATTCCGGCATGGTAAAGACATTGGAGCGCAGGTAAAACGGTACGAACACCCAGCCGAGCAGCAAGAGCATCAGGCAAGCTTCCCATTCAAAATTTCCCGCCGCTAGACCGGAGGAGGCGCCGGAACCGGCCAGCCCGATAAAATGTTCCGTGGAAATATTGGAAACGAAGAGAGAAGCGCCGATGGCGAACCATCCGATGTTGCGTCCGGCGAGAAAATATTCTTCGGAGTTGCGGCCCTTTTTCGCGAAATAAAATCCAATGCCAAAAATAATGAGGAAATAGACGGCAATGATGGCGATGTCCACCGGCGCCAAAACGCGATTGGTGATCGCCACCGACGATGCAAGCAGCATCCGTGTCTCCTGAAGTTTCCTCCGGCATGGGCCGGAACAAGTCGGCTACTTTCCGCGCTGCGGCAGCACGCGCCGCAAACGCCCCTGACCACCGAGTAGCAAACCGTTTTACTAAACGGCCGGAATCGCGGCCCGGCGCAGTCTATACCAGAATAGTGGCACAGCCAATCCTGGCTGTGCTCTGTGCTTAACAAGGAAAACCAACTTTGCATTGAAGACTGTATCGTGCAGGAAAACAAAAGAGTACCGCCAGGATTGGCAACCACAAAACCCTTGCTATGTCCCCAATACAACCTTATAGGTATACTAACTCTGTGAATAACCATGTTTATTGCCGCGGTCTCCCGCACTGGCATCCTGCGGCAGCCGCCATATTTCCTGCCTGGCGATTGTTTGACTCCCTTCCCGCGCTCTACCGGGCGAAACCCTCTGCAGCACGATGCTGGCAGGAAATCTAATGGGCTCGGATTCGCATGCATCGATTTTGCGGCGGCACATTTGGGGCTGGATCGGGGTGGTGGCGATGACGGTGACGTATGTGGTGACGTTGACGCCCGGACATCTCTTCGGACTGGATGACTTCGCGGCTTATGTGATGCACGCGGAAAATTTGGTGAACGGGCATCCGTACACGGACATTCGGTACGTGCCGAATCCCGACGCGTTGTGGATGGCGCCGTCGCGCGGGTATCCGCCGGTCTATCCATTGATTCTGGCGCCGGTGTACAAGCTTCGTGGCTTTGATTTGCGGGCCATGAAGATTGTTACGGTACTGTGCTTCGGTGTGTTTCTGGTTTCGTTTGTTTTGTTTCTTGGGAACCAGATACCTGCGTGGGCGGTTTCCGCCGCGATTCTGCTGCTGAGCTTTAACCTGGTGTTTTGGGAGCAGCGGGATTACCTGCTTTCGGAGTTTCCGTACTTGATGTTTTCGTTCGGCGCGCTGCTGGTCGCACGTCGTATTTACGAAGAGCTCGATCCGCGGGCCTGGCGTTTTGGCGCGGCGATATTGCTCTCTTTGCTGCTCTATGGCGCTTACGGAACGCGCACCATTGGAATCGTGCTGCTGCCGGCGCTGATCCTGGCGGATGTTTGCAAATTCCGCCGTCCCAGCCGCTTTCTAATCGCCGTGGTGGTGATGACCGGCGGCCTGATCGCGCTGCAGAACATTATTTTTATTTCGCCGAAGTCGTACATGAACGCGGTGCAGCTCTCGGCTGCGGCGACCTGGCGGCATGCGCTCTTTTACGGGAAAACTTTGTCTTACGTGTGGCGCAATGGAAGTAGCAAACCCGCGCAGATTGTTTTCGCACTGCTGTTTACCGCGCTCGCGGCCATACGATTTTTGAAGAATACATGGCGGCGGCGGTCGACGGCGGAGTTTTACCTGCTGGGATATCTGGCGGTGCTGCTGGTGTGGACGGCGGAGATCGGTCTGCGCGGCTTGCTGCCGGTGTTGCCGCTGTATTTTGTGTATGGGCTGGCGGAGTTTTTCGACGTCACGGCGCGTTTTGCGCGCCACACGCGGGTGGCGCTGGCTACGGCGCTGTTCGCGTTCGTGGCGCTCACGTATGCGGGCGCGTTTCGCTGGCAGGCCGTGCAGCCGCATTTGGTCAACGTGCGCGATCCCGAAGCGCGCGAACTTTTTGGCTTTATCGCGGCAAACACTCAGCCTGAGGACGTGTTGATTTTTCCGGCTTCGCGCACCTTGGCACTGTTTACACACCGCGCAGTCGGGGCGCTGGCTCCTAATGAAACGCCTGACCGAGCAGCGGGCTTTTTCGCTTCCGCGAATGCGCGATGGCTCATCGAAAATTCCGCGATGTCGGATCCCGTTGAAGGGCTAACGGGGAGCCACCTGGTGGTCTTAACCACGGTTTTCCAAAACGCGGCATTTCAGATGTTTCGGATTGAGATTCCACCGACCGCCTCAGCGGCCGCCGAGGCCACCGAGACTCATAGGTGATTCGCGAATCAATGTAGGAAGTGGCGTATTCCCGTAAAGACCATGGCCATGTCGAGCCGGTCCGCGGCGGCGATTACTTCTGAATCCTTTACCGAACCACCCGGCTGAATCACCGCAGTGGCGCCGGCTTTGGCGGCTTCCTCGACGCCGTCGGGAAACGGAAAGAAAGCGTCGGACGCGACCGCGCTTCCTTGCAAGGATTGCTGCGACTTCATCACCGCGATTTTGACGGAGTCCACGCGGCTCATTTGTCCCGCGCCGACGCCCAGCGTCGCGCCATTCTTGGCGAAGACGATGGCGTTGGATTTGACGTGCTTGCACACTTTCCAGGCGAAGCGCAGGGTGCTCATTTCGTCCGCGGTGGGTACGCGCTTGGTTACCGTGCGCAGTTCGTGGTCCTTGAGTTCGCCGAGGTCCGCCTCTTGCACCAGCATGCCGCCAAGGATGCGTTTCAGTTGGAGCTCGCGTTCCGGTTCCAAGCCGCCCGCGGGTAGTTCCAACAAGCGCAGATTTTTCTTAGCGGAAAAAATGGCCTTAGCTTTTTCGTCGAAACCTGGCGCGGCGATGCACTCCGCAAAAAGTTTGGCGACCTCTTCCGCGGTGGCGGCATCCACCACGCGATTGAACGCCAGCACGCCGCCAAAGGCGGAAACCGGATCGCTAGCCAGCGCCTTGCGATAAGCCTCCAGCAGCGATTCCTGCTCCGCGGTGCCGCAGGGATTGTTGTGCTTTACGATGACGGCCGCGGGGCGCGTGAATTCGGCAGCCAGGCTGCGCGCGGCTTCCAGGTCCACGAAATTATTGTAGGAAAGTTCTTTGCCCTGCAGCTGTTTGGCGGCGGCGAGACCTTCCGGTGCGCGGCCGGCGGGAATATACAAAGCAGCAGCTTGATGGGGATTTTCTCCGTAGCGCAATTCCTGCTGGCGGCGCAGCGAAATGTGTACGCGTTCGGGCAGGGTGGCTTTCGGCGCTAAAGCGATGTGTCCGGCTGTGCCGCCGACGCCTTGCGCGGCGGAGAGGCGTTCCAGCTCCATGGTGATTTTTCCGTCGTAGCTCGAAGTAGCCGCAAAGACTTTTCGCGCGAGTTCCAGCTTGGTGGTCAGCGACGTTTCCCGCGCGGACTCCAGCTCTTCGGCGACGCGCGTATAATCTTGCGGGTCGCTGACCACCGTCACGCTTTCGAAATTTTTCGCTGCTGAACGCAGCATGGTGGGACCGCCGATATCGATATTTTCGATTAGTTCTTCGGCGGTGAGGCCGTCTTTCGCGGCGGTGGCCTCAAAAGGATACAGATTCACTACCACCAGATCGATGGGCGCGATGCCGTGCTCAGTGGCCTGCTTCTGGTCTTCGGGGTGCTTGCGGCGAAAGAGCAGACCGCCGTGGACTTTGGGATGCAGAGTCTTGACGCGTCCGCCGAGCATTTCCGGCCAGCCGGTAAAATCGGAAACGTCGCGCACGGGGACAGCCGCTTCGCGCAGAAGTTTCGCGGTGCCGCCGGTGGACAGAATTTCAATCTTCAGCGTCGCCAGCCGCTTGGCAAATTCCACAATTCCTGTTTTATCGAAGACGCTGATGAGCGCGCGTTCCACTGCCATGTGGTCCTCCAAAAAGAAAACAGCGTAAGTCTAAGCGTGACAGAAGATGCGGGAAAGTGGAAACGTGCGAATGGCCATATGGGGATGGAGCTGTGGAAAACGAAATGAGAAATAGGCCGGAAGCGGAAAATTCGGCGTCAGGCGGCGAGCCTAGGCTTTCACCAGCGCTTTCAATTTCACCTGGCCGTCCACGGTTTCCACCACATATTCTACGTCGCGGCAATTCTGCTGCTTTTGCAGGTCTTTGGTCTTTTTGCGCACGAACTCGTCGAAACTGGCGCGAGAGAGTTTGCCGCTGGATTCGCCGGCGCGTTCCTTGGCGCTCATCAGCGCCTCGTACAGCTGGCCCACTTTGTCGGCTTCGCTTTCGGGTTGCGAACAGGTCATGCGGAAGATGGGCTGCTCCGCGACGCGGGTTGCGACCGCTGCGGAGGCGGCCGCCTCAGGGTGCGTTTCCGCTTGACGTTGCGCGCGCTCAGCCTCAATGGCGCGAGCGGCGGCGCCATAATGGCGCGTCACGCTGCCTTCTTCTTTCTGCTTGGTGCGCTTGCGGAACATGTCGCGATACTTCGCGTAGGACTGCGTGAGGCCGCTGAACTTAAAGCGCTGGCCGGATTTCATTTCGCCGCCGCGCTCGCCGTAGCGTTTGACCAGCAGCTCGATGCGCCACTCAATTTCGGTGGGCGGGCGCTTTCTGCCGCCACCGAAAAATTGATCATACTCGATCTTCAACTGGCGGATGTCGCGTTCGAGCGCCGCCAGATCTTCGTCGATAGTGGCCATAGTGGGGACCCGAACTATCATGCTAGAAGTAAGGCAGCGCAGCGTCAACCGGATGAGCCGGGTGTGCTACGGATGATATACCGCACCATGGTTCGGGCATCCTGTACCGACGAACAGTAGAGAGCCGTGGGCGTTTGGGACGATTTTTTGCGGGTTACGAAGCAGGGTTGCTATGGTCATCCAGCTGTGCTGAAATGCGCACAGGCAGACACGTATGAAAAGCATTCTTTCCAGCGAGCAAGCGGACTTGCTGCGGCAGCTTCCGGGCGTCGATGAATTGCTGGCGCAGCCGCGCCTGGCGGAGCTGGCCGCGCGAACGGATCGCGGGCTGGTGGTGGAAATTGCGCGCGTGGTTCTTGCGGATGTGCGCGCGCGGATCGTCGGCGCAGGGACGGCGGATGGCGCGGCGCGCGTCGAAGTAGTGGTGCTCGCACGGGAATCCCTCGAAGAACGCATCGCGGGCGAGGTGTCGCGCATTCTGGCGCGTTCAATGCAGCCGGTAATCAACGCTACCGGCGTGATTCTGCATACCAACCTGGGCCGCGCCCCGCTGCCGGCCGCAGTTGTTGAGGAATTTCGCCGCACCGCCACGCACTACAGCAACCTGGAATACGATTTGGCGACGGGCACACGCGGCAAGCGGGATGTACACACCGCGCATTTGCTGGAACGCCTGACCGGCGCCGAAGCCGCTATCGTGGTGAACAATTGCGCAGCCGCGGTGCTGTTAGTGTTGGCGGCGCTGGCGAAAACCGGAGAGGTTTTGGTGTCGCGCGGCGAGTTGATTGAAATCGGCGATGGCTTCCGTATTCCGGAAATCATGGCGGAGAGCGGGGCGGTGCTGCGCGAGGTGGGTTCCACCAATCGCACGCATCTGGCGGACTATGAAAAGGCCATCACCGGCGACACGAAATTGCTGCTGCGTGTGCACCCCTCCAATTTCAAGATGGTGGGGTTCACGGAAAAGCCTGCGCTTGAGGAGTTAGTGGCGCTCAGCCGCCGCACAGGAATTCCGCTGATCGAGGACCTAGGCTCGGGCTGCTTGGTGGATCTTTCCGCGCAGGGCGTCAACGAGCCTACAGTGCGTGAGTCCATCGACACGGGCGTGGACATCGTGATGTTCAGCGGTGACAAGCTGCTGGGCGGACCGCAGGCCGGTATCATCGCGGGCAAGAAAGATTTGATTGCGCGTGTGCGGCGCCATCCACTGTTTCGCGCGCTGCGCATCGACAAGCTGACCATCGCGGCGCTGGAGTCCACGCTAAGTGCGTACCTGCGCGCGGCGTGGGATGAGCTTCCCGCGTTGCGCATGATGCGGATGACAACCGAAGAATTGCGACTCCGCTGCGAGGGCTTTCTTGCGTCGCTGCGCCCGCAACTGCCTGGCGATGAAGTGGAGTGCGAAATCGCCGACGGTCACTCCCTGGCGGGCGGCGGCTCCACGCCATCGCAAACGCTTCCCACCGCGTTGTTGCGTTTCGCCAGCGTGCGCTATTCCGCGGCGCAACTGGAAGAGCGGTTGCGGCGCGCACCAGCCGGCGTCTCGGTGATCGCGCGCGTGGAAGACGATCGCCTGGTAATCGATTTGCGCACCGTTTTCCCCGAACAAGAGCCGCTGTTGCTCAAGACACTCGCTGCCGCACTGTGCTAAAGTACGTCACTTAGTCAAACGATACCGGAACCTGGCCGGCGAGGAACTTTGAGTGCAAAATCTGCTGCAAGATTTACGTTACGGCCTGCGTGCGCTGGCGAAAAACCCCGGCTTTACGGTCGTCGCCGTATTGACGCTGGCGCTGGGCATCGGCGCAAACACCGCGATTTTTAGTGTGGTTGAGAGCCTGCTGCTGCGTTCGCTGCCCTATCCACAGCCGCAGCAGCTTGTGTCCATCTGGAATACTTATCCGCCGCAAGTGCCCAAGGCTGGCCTGTCTCCGGGCGACTACGAGGATTGGCGAAAACAAAACGCGAGCTTTTCGGAGATGGGGACCTACGGAACCAACACCCAAGGATTCAATCTTGCCGGCGACGGTGGACCGCAACGTGTCGAAGCGGGCTATGCGGACTCCGGACTTTTTCCGATGCTGGGAATTCGGCCTGCTGCGGGGCGAGGATTCCTTCCAGAAGAAGACCGCGCCGGAAGCGCTCTGGTGGTGATCCTGGGCCATCGATTGTGGCAGGGCCGTTACGGCGGCGACGCTGGTGTGATCGGCCGCAGCATTTCTCTGGACAATCGGCGGTACACGATCGTGGGTGTTCTGCCGGCCAGCGTGCCGCTGATGGTTTCTGCTGATTTGTGGATGCCCCTGGGCCAATCGGATGACGACCTCACCGAGCATATTCACCACGGATTTAACGCGATTGCGCGACTAAAGACGGGGGTGAGCCTGGCGCAAGCGCGCGACGAGGTGGCCCGGCTGCACCAGCAAGAATCCCTCGCCTATCCGGCTCCGCACAAAAACTTTGGCGTTCTGGTAGAGCCTCTGGAAGATCAATCGGCCGCGAGATTGCGGCCCACATTGCTGGTGTTGCTGGGCGCGGTCGCGCTGGTGTTACTGATTGCCTGCGCGAATATCGTGAATTTACTTCTGGTGCGCAACGCCGCGCGGGAACGCGAGGTGGCAGTGCGCTTGGCGCTGGGAGCCAGCCCGTGGCGATTAGTGCGGCAATTGCTCACGGAAAGCACGCTGCTAGCATTGTTGGGCGGGGCCCTCGGCTTGGTTTTCGCAGTTGTGGGATTGAAGATTTTGTTGACGTTTGTTCCCGCAGAATTGGATGTGCTGCGTCAAGCGGGCTTAAACGGTCGAGTGCTGGGATTTACGGCGGCTGTTTGCCTGACCGCCGGATTGGTGTGCGGATTGATCCCAGCCTTGCGCATGCTCAGGTCTAATTTGTCCGGCACGTTGAAACAGGGAGTCCGGGGCTCAAGCGCTTCGGGGCGTCACCGCACGCACAATCTGCTGGTGGTCTCGGAAATCGCTATGGCGCTGATCCCGTTAATTGGGGCAGGTTTGCTGCTGCGAAGTTTTCAGCATTTGCTGGAAGTGGATCCCGGATTCCGGCCCGATCACGCATTGACGATGGAGGTCGAGCAGCCCGCGCTTTCTTTAGCGGAATCCAGCAAGCTGTCGGAGGCCGAGGGAACTGCGTACGACCGGAAACAGTCGCTGCTTTTCGAGCAACTCGCGGCGCAGATTCGCGCGTTGCCGGGCGTCAAGGCCGTCGGTGGAATTGCGCAATTGCCGCTGTCCGGGGGATTGCGCCACGCGGCGCGATTCGTCATCGAAGGGCAGCCGATTGCCGAAAGCGGGGGACGCCCGCTTGCGGAATACCGCACCGTGAGCGTGGACTATTTCTCCACGTTGGGAGTTCCGCTGCGCGCCGGACGCTTTTTTAATGAGGACGACTTCGGCCAGGTTAATACGGTGATTAACGAAACGATGGCGCGGCGGTTTTGGCCGAACGGGGACGCGCTCGGGAAACGCATCAATCTGTGCTCGCTGGATCCCAAGCCTTGCTGGAACACCATCGTCGGCATCGCCGGGAATGTGCACCAGTACGGACTGGATCACGCGTCGACGTACGACCTTTATTTTGCTGGCGGATGGCCGCGCTATTTGATTGTGCGTACGGCTTCCGATCCGCGGAGCCTGGCGGCCGCGGTGGTCGAAGTTGTGCATCGCTTCGATCCGAATTTGCCGGTGACCAATGTATTGACCATGGATAGCTTGCTCGCGGATTCCGTTTCGCCGCGGCGTTTTTCGTCCGTGCTGGTGGCGATCTTCGCGGGATTGGCGCTGCTGCTGGCGGCCATCGGAATCTATGGCGTGATGAGCTATACGGTCAGTCAGCGCACGCAGGAGCTTGGCGTGCGCATCGCGCTGGGCGCGCAGACGGTGGATGTGCGCCGGATGATTCTGGGCCAGAGTCTGAAATTGACGCTCATTGGCATTTCGGTTGGTCTGGCCGGGGCGTTTGTTGTGGCGCGCTTTCTCGCCAGTTTGGTGTTTGGCGTGGGCACGCACGACGTTGCAACCTTTGTGGGCGTGGCGCTCTTGCTGATGGCGGTGGCGCTCGCGGCGTCATGGATTCCTGCGCGGCGGGCCATGCGCGTGGATCCCATGGTCGCGCTGCGGCACGAATAATGCTATGATATAGGTGTTATATAGGAGCGAATCATGGCCACAGCGCTGATCCATATGGATGCACGGCAAAAACAGAGGCTCACGCGGCGCGCCAAGCTGCGCGGTAAATCTTTTTCCCAGGAAGTGCGCGACGCCGTGGACATGTACCTGGATGTCCCGGTGGAGACGGAAGGAGAGCTGGAGTTGCTGGCAAAATCCGCAAATCAAGCCGCGGACCGCATGATTAAGCGACTGGATGCGACCATCTCTCACGTGGACCGCATCCTCGGCGAAATGGGGCGGCGCCCGTGAGTTGGGCGTCGGAAGCTCTAGGGGCGATCCGAAAGATAGTATTGATTGAAGATCGCGTGGCGCGGCTGGCAGATCAGACCGACAAGTTGGCTAACAAATGCCATGAGCTTGATTTGCGCGTGGCGCGTATCGAAGCGAAATTTGAATTACTCGAAAGCGCCGCCATGGCCTCTCGTGGCACGCGCCGCCAAATCAAAAACGAATAGCCGCTACAAAGTATTCCGTGCTTAAGAACGGGATGGCCGCGTGCTTGCATTTCAGATAATCCAGGGAAAGCTTAGCGTCTGTACGAAACCGCTGCCCAAGTTGCGTCCGGGGTGGGCGATGGTGCGCGTACGGGTGGCCGGTATCTGCAATACCGATGTGGAGATTCTGCGCGGCTATCACCATTTTCATGGGACGCCCGGCCATGAGTTTGTCGGCGAGGTTGCCGAGGTGCGCGGCGTTTCGGCGGCGACCAGCAAGCGATGGCTGGGACGACGAGTCACTGGAGAGATCAATATTCATTGTTCAGCGTTCGGCTATCGTCCGGTGTGCGATTTCTGCCGGCGCGGGCTGCTGACGCATTGTTCGCGGCGCAAAGTGCTGGGCATCGTCGGCCACGATGGCGCATTTGCTGAATACCTCACCTTGCCGCTGGAGAATCTGCATCTCGTGCCGCGCTCGGTCAGTGATGAGCACGCTGTGTTCGTCGAACCGCTGGCGGCGGCTTGCCAGATTTTGCGGCAAGTACCCACGAGATTGTTTCGCGAAGCTGCGGTGTTGGGCGACGGGAAATTGGCGCAATTGATCGCGCGGGTGTTGCGAACCGCGTTGCCGCGTGTGGTGATGTACGGAAAACACGCGGACAAACTTGCGCTGGCGCGGCGTGCAGGGATGGAAACGCGCAAAGTCCGCGGCGACGCGTCCGATTTGCAACGCATTCGCGAAAAATATCGATTACTCGTCGAAGTCACCGGCTCACCGAGCGGCTTATCGCTGGCGCAGCACCTGACGGAACCGCGCGGCACGCTGGTGCTGAAGTCCACGTTTCACGGCGCAGCTCCGGTGGAGACATGGCCGATCGTGGTCAAGGAAATTACCGTGGTGGGTTCCCGCTGTGGACCTTTTGCCAAGGCGATCGCGCTGCTGCGCTCAGGAAAGGTCGATCCGACTTCGCTGATTACGCGGACTTTTCCGCTTGCCGAGGCTTCCGCGGCCATCGAATTTGCGCAGCGAGCTGGCGTTGTGAAAGTTTTGCTTGCTGCGGACAAATCTTAGCTCGCGTCACGCGGGCCGGCGTATTTGCGCAAGCACAAAAGCGACCGCCTCAGAAGGCGTCCGCTACAGCGTCAAAGGCGGTTGATGCAGCTCGCCACGCGCGCGGCGCCGAAGCCGTTATCGATATTCACCACCGTAACATTTGACGCGCAACTATTGAGCATGCCCAGCAGCGCGGCCACGCCGCCAAAGCTCGCGCCGTAACCTATGCTCGTCGGCACCGCAATCACCGGCACGCTCACTAGCCCGCCAACCACGCTTGGCAACGCGCCTTCCATGCCCGCCACACAGATAATCACGCGCGCTTTCGTTAACGCTTCGCGATGTTGCAGCAGGCGGTGAATTCCCGCCACGCCGACATCGTACAGACGTTCCACGCGGTTGCCCATCAATTGCGCGGTGAGCACCGCTTCTTCGGCGACGGGAATATCGCTGGTTCCCGCGGAGACCACGCAGATGGTTCCTTTGCCGGTGATTTGGCGATTGCGTTCGATGGCGATCACGCCTGGGACATCGTGAAATTTTGCTGCGCGGCTCACGCGCTTTACCGCAGCGAAGATTTGTTTGTCCGCGCGCGTGATCAACACGTTTTGCTGCGCGTCGCGCCGCAGCAGGGACCGCACAATCTCCGCTACCTGCTTGGGCGTCTTGCCTCTGCCAAAAACCACTTCGGCGAAGCCCTGCCGCAACGCGCGGTGGTGATCGACCTTGGCGAACCCCAAATCTTCAAACGGCAAATTTTCCAACCGCTGGACGGCCGCGTCGGCAGACACCTTTCCCGCACGAACCGCTTCCATCAGTTGCGCGAGATCTTCTTTTCGCATAACGTCGCTGGCCAGCGCTCTTTTACATGTGGTGCCCGAACCGTCAGTATAGCGTCTTCTGCACTCTGCGTTTGCTGGCGGAGCAAGACCGCACAGGCAGGAGTGCCTGTGCTACCTTGACTTGCGCCGAGCCCGCTGAGAAACTGCCTGTATCCGCGCAAAAGAAATGCCCGACAGCAAACCACAAACGATAACCGTAGGTGTGACCGGCGCCAGCGGAGCCGTGCTCGCGCAAAAAGCCCTGCAACTCCTCGAAGCCGATCCACGCGTGGCGCATATTCATCTGGTAATTACCGAAGCTGGGCAGCGGCTGTTTGCCGAAGAGTTGACCATTTCTTCCGGCGATCCAAAACAATTACCGTCGCGGATTCTCGGCGCGGCGCCGCGCAAAATTGAATTGCTTCCCAACAAAGACGTCGGCGCTTCTATCGCGTCCGGCAGTCATGATGTCGATGCCATGCTGGTAATTCCTTGCTCCATGGGCACGCTCGGCGCGATTGCTTCGGGCGTCAGCGACGATCTGCTGTCGCGTTCCGCAGACGTGATGCTCAAAGAAGGCCGCAAGCTGATTTTGTGCGTGCGCGATACGCCGTTTAATCGCATTCACCTTGAAAATATGCTGCGCGCGCAACAAGCTGGGGCGGTGATCATGCCCGCGGTGCCGGCGTTTTATCACCATCCAAAGACCATCGACGATCTGGTGACGCAATACGTGTGCCGCGTTTTGGCGCAAATCAATTTGCCGCAAGAAGAAATGTATCGCTGGGCCGGCAGCCTGGCATCGAAAAAAGCCGATGCCTGACGCCGCCGTACAACACGGACGTGTCCGCACGGTGCTCGAGATGATCAAGTTCGAGCATTCCGTGTTTGCGCTGCCGTTTGCGCTGACGGGAGCGCTGCTCGCGGCGCGCGCCACGCATCAGCCGCCGCACGGCTGGCCGTCGCCGCAGCAAGTTTTCTGGATTGTGATGGCCATGGTGGCGGCGCGCTCCGCGGCCATGACCGTCAACCGCATCGTGGATTTGCGCTACGACCGCGAAAATCCGCGCACGGCGCAACGCGCCCTGGCAACCGGAGCGCTTTCCATAAATTTTGCGTGGCTCTTTACGCTAGCCGCGGTCGCGGTATTTTTTATCGCCGCATGGCAGCTGAATCCGCTGGCCCTAAAGCTCGCGCCTGTAGCCGTCGCAATTCTTTTTTTCTATTCCTTCACTAAACGCTTCACCAATTGGTCGCATCTGTTTCTGGGCTTCGCGCTGGGCGTGGCTCCGGCCGCCGCGTGGATCGCCATCACCGGCGGGCTGGATTTGCGCATGCTCATTCTCTGTGCTGCCGTTACGCTGTGGGTGGCTGGATTCGATGTGCTGTACTCCTGCCAGGATGTGGACTACGACCTACGCGCCGGCCTCTTTTCAATTCCGAAACGCTTCGGCATCGCGACTGCGTTGCTGATCGCCCGCGCGTTGCACGTGGGAGCTGTCGCGTTGCTCTGCTGGCTGGCCGCAAGTTTCGCCTTGCCTTGGCCCGCGTGGCTGGGCGTGGCCATCGCCGCGGCGCTGCTCACCTACGAACATTCCCTGGTCAAGGCCAACGATCTGAGCAAGCTGGACGCGGCGTTTTTCGCCATGAACGGCTACATCAGCATGTCGTTTCTGCTGTTCTGGGGTGCCGCGGCAGCGGTTTGGAAGGTTTGAATCTTAATTGTATTTCGCTTTTTATTCGTCCTTAGGTATAATGCGCGAAGAACGGAGAGACCTTGATGAAGACCCATTTCCGAACAATTGGCAGCGTTGCCTGGCGCTTCAGCAAGTGTATCAACAGGGCTTCGAATCGACGGGAGCTCAAAGTAATCTTCAAACGATGGCTTTATGCATGGAGAAATGAGTGCCGCCGAGTATCGCTTGATCTGCGCTTAGACGGTTCGACCAGTGCAGGAAGATTGGCCTTCTTGACGACGGTGCGCCAGCTAGTTCGCACATTGACGCGGTCACAATTTAAAGACTGGCGGGTTTGCGAAGAGCTTCTCGGAGGATTGTAGTCAGAATAATATCGACGGGCTCTTCCTGATACAATATCCCCGTGGCTGAACTAACCATCACCGACCCGCGCCTGGCGCCGATTGCCAAAAAAGTTTTGGCGGGCGAGCGCCTGTCCATGGAAGATGGCATCACCCTGTACCGCACGCCGGATCTGCTGGCCGTGGGCTGGCTCGCCAATCACGTGCGCGAAAAGCTCCACGGCAACATCACCTACTACAACGTAAATCGCCACATTAATCCCACCAACGTGTGCGTGGCGCACTGCAAACTTTGCGCGTTCGGACGCGACCCCAACGCTCCCGGCGCGTACACCTTCGCCCTGGAAGAAATTTACGCCCGCGCCGCGCAAGGCGTTCGCGAAGGCGCCACGGAGTTTCACATTGTTGGCGGTCTGCATCCCGATCTGCCCTTTGAATATTTCCTGGAAATGATTCGCGGGCTGAAGCAGCGCTGCCCCGGCGTGCACCTAAAGGCTTTCACCATGGTGGAAGTCGGCTACTTCGCACGCATCGCCAAACTTTCCATTGAAGAAACGCTGCGCCAGATGAAAGAAGCCGGCGTGGATTCCCTGCCCGGCGGCGGCGCGGAAATTTTTCATCCGCGCGTGCGCAAAATTATTTGCGACCACAAAGTCAGCGGGCAGATGTGGCTCAGCATCGCGCGCAAAGCGCACCAGGCGGGACTGCGCACCAACGCCACCATGCTCTACGGACACGTGGAGACGGAAGAAGAGCGCGTCGACCATTTGATGAAGCTGCGCGAATTGCAGGACGAAACGCATGGCTTCGTCACCTTCATTCCACTGGCGTTTCACCCGGACAACACCGCGCTTTCGCATATTCCCGCGGCCAGCGGCTACACCGATTTGCGCAACATCGCCGTGGCACGCTTGATGCTCGATAATTTTGATCACATCAAGGCCTACTGGGTCATGCTCTCCCCGGCGATCGCGCAAATCGCGCAACGTTTTGGTGCCAGCGACCTGGACGGCACCGTTGCGGAAGAAAAGATTTATCACGATGCCGGCGCGCGCACGTCAGAGTTCACGCCGCGCGGCGAACTGGAAAGACTCATTCGCGCCGCGGGACGCGTTCCCGTCGAGCGAGACACCGCCTACAATCGCGTCGACCGCTCCAAGATGCCCCCCATCCAGCCGCACCAGCGCACCGACCTGGTGTCGCTCTCCCTTAACGTTTAGTTCGGCCCTCCGCACCAACTTCCCCGAATTCAACATCTCATCTCTAGCACCGCAAATCCTCATGAGCGAGAGCGCCAATGAGAACTATCCTGCTGCTAACGATTTCGAATATTTTCATGACCTTCGCCTGGTACGGGCACCTGAAATATCGCAGCGAAGCGTTGTGGAAGGTGATTCTCGCGAGCTGGGGCATTGCGTTCTTCGAATACTGTTTTCAGGTGCCGGGCAACCGCATCGGTTCTTACGAATTCAGTGCCGCCCAGCTGAAGACCATTCAGGAAGTGATCACCCTCACGGTTTTTTCCGTCTTCTCCATTCTGTATCTCGGCGAAAAATTCAAGTGGAACTACGGCGCGGGATTCGCGTGCATCGTCGCCGGGGCATTTTTTGTTTTTCACAAGTGGTAGCAGCGTTGAAATGAGGAGCGTTACGCCTAAGATGATCCCATTAGGTGATCCTCCGCGGCGGCCAGACCACCACATCCTGCCGCTTCGAAAAATGCAGCAGTGGCTTGCTGGAGGGAAGCGCAATTCCAGCCGCGCGCGCCATGGAATTTTCCACAAACTTCGCTTCGGCAAGCTGCAACGGCCAAGCAGCGTGGTGGATTTCGCCGCGAATCAAGCGGCCTCCGCCGTCCGCGGTGTACAGGCAATATCTCTCGGTCAAAAAATGTTCCAGCGTGCCCGGCCGCGCAGTTTGCGGCGGAGCGATGGGACGATACTTCATCTACAGTGACGCTGCTGCAGCGCCGGGATCCCTCCGCGCACTTTGGTAGTGCATCCACGCATCGCGTTCTGCGATGTGCATGCTGGCGTGAAAATAAGGCAGATGAAACCACCGCCGCGCGATGGCCACCGCTGCTATATTCCCCGCGTCCAAACTAAAGAACCACACGCCAGGTTTGCCATCACGCACAACATAGGTGCGCACATTCAATTCCGGAAAAAACGATAGCCACGGCAATGCCGGCGTGCCGCGCAGCCGAACGTCGGACATGCGGAACGGCACCACACCTAGCCACGCGACCCCGTCAAAAGTGTCGATCTCCACTCCCGCGGGAACAAGGACGCGCACCTCCGCCGCCGGCACCGGCCAATGCGCGAACAATAAATCGTGCCAGCGCTGCGCCATCACCCAAGGACCGGCGGGCAGCGGCCAGGGTCGGTGTTTCAGAAGGTCGTTTGCCGCGTCATCGTCCGTTAGGCCGTCGTTCATCGGGACTTTCCCCGTTTGACGCTTGCTGTTCACCATAAATGCTCGCACCCGGCGGGACCAGCGTCCACCACTCGACAAGCCAGCGAACTAAATATACCTTTGCAAGGCGCTGGCGAATCGAATTCTTAGATTACGAATCTAACGAATGCGCCGATATACCTGGCGGCATCGCGTGTGGCACCAACGCGAGAGCATTTCCCAAATTAGGCAAACTCTTAAGGAGAACAACATGGATCGCAAGGCTACAGCAGTCTGGACCGGAGGCATCAAGGACGGCAGGGGCACGCTCACAACCGACAGCGGCACACTGAAACAGACGCAATATTCCTTCAGCTCGCGTTTTGAGAGTGGCGTGGGCACCAATCCCGAAGAGCTGCTCGCCGCGGCGCACGCGGGTTGCTTCACCATGGCGCTTTCCGGGCAACTCGGCGCAGCGGGCATGACCGCCGAAAAGCTGGAGACCACCGCCACCATCACGCTGGCAAAGGTCGGCGACGGTTTCTCCATCACCAAGAGCCACTTGAATCTCATCGCCAAGATTCCCGGAGCGGATCAAGCCAAGTTCGACGCCGCGGTAAAGAACGCGGAACTCGGCTGCCCGGTTTCGAAGCTATTCAAAGCCGAAATCACCGTCAGCGCGCATCTGCAAGCCTGATCGCGACTCCTCCGCCATTTCTCAGCCATGAATACCGTGCCGCACATGATTCCCGAACCCGGCGTGTTCCTACTGGGCGTCGCCATGTTTATGTTTGTGATTTGGGACGCCTTTGAAGCCATTATTCTGCCGCGCCGGGTCACCCGCAAGTTTCGTTTCACGCGTTTTTTCTACCGGACCTCGTGGCGACTGTGGACGCTGATAATCAGCGTTGTCCACGCACCCAAGCGCCGCGAATCACTGCTGGGGTTTTACGGGCCCATGTCCCTGTTGGTGCTGGTCGGCATCTGGGCCGTCGGTCTGGTGTTGAGTTTCGGCCTGATGCAGTTCGGCGCGGGCTCCGCGGTGCTGATCAACAATGGCCCGACCGGTTTCAATACCGATATGTATCTCAGCGGCACCACTTTTTTCACGCTGGGCCTCGGCGACGTGCTTCCTCGTTCCGGGCTGGCGCGCTTTCTGGTGGTTACGGAGGCGGGCTTCGGCTTCGGATTTCTTGCCGCCATCATCGGCTATCTGCCGTTTATCTACGGCTCGTTCGCCACTCGCGAAACAGATATCTCACTGCTCGATTCCCGCGCGGGAACGCCGCCCACCGCGGGTGAACTGCTGCGCCGTCACAGCTACACGCACGGGCAGGAGGCTCTTACCGTTCTTTTGAAAGACTGGGAACGCTGGTGCGCCGAGCTGATGGAGAGCCATCTCTCCTATCCGGTTCTGGCGTATTTCCGCTCGCAGCATGACAACCAATCCTGGGTGGCCTCGCTTACTTCGATCCTGGACACTTGCGCGCTGGTCATCGTCGGCATCGATGGCGCTTGCGAGAAACAAGCGGAGCTCACCTTCGCCATCGCGCGCCACGCGGTAGCGGACCTGGCGCAAGTTTTCGGCACCTCTCCTGTTCCGCTGCCGCAAGATCGCCTGCCTGCGGAGAATCTCCGTCACATTCGCGACGTCCTGGCGGAGCACGGCCTCAAGCTTCGCGACGGTGAAGCTGCCGATCAAAAGCTCACCAAGCTGCGCAACATGTATGAGCCGTATATCTATTCCCTGGGAACATATCTGCGCCAGCCGCTGCCGCCGTGGATTCCGCTGAAAAAAGGCAAAGACAATTGGCAGACGACGGCCTGGGCGGAAGTCATGGGACAAGTGGAGAAGAGCGCCGCTGCGGTGACGCTCGACGACCACTTCTAGCCAATTTTCCGCCGCCCAATTTTTGCAGCAGGTTTTGTAGCGCCGCCCTTCAGGGCGGCATCTTCTCGCAAGCAGGAGTCAAAACATGAAAGCCATTCAAGTTCACAAATTTGGCGGTTCCGAAGAACTAAAGCTTGAAGAAATCCCCACGCCGAAACCTGCCGCGGGCCAAGTGCTGGTGCGCATTCACGCCGCGGGCGTCAATCCTTACGATACTTACATGCGCGCAGGCACTTACGCCGTCAAACCGCCTCTGCCATACACGCCGGGCTCCGATGCCGCCGGCGTTATCGAAGCCATCGGCGAGGACATTAAGAAAGTGAAGGTCGGCGACCGCGTGTACACCGCGAGAACTGTCACCGGCGCATACGCGCAATACGCGCTGGCGCTGGAAGAGCAGGTCTATCGCCTGCCCGAGAAAATTAGCTTTGCGCAAGGCGCCGGCGTTTGGGTTCCCTACGGCACGGCATACCACGCGCTGTTCCATTCCGCGCAAGCGCACGCCTCGGAAACGGTTTTGGTGCACGGCGCCAGCGGTGGCGTAGGCACTGCTACGCTGCAATTGGCGCGCGCTGCGGGGCTCACCGTCTTCGGAACTGCAGGCTCCGCCAAGGGCCTCGAACTTGCCACGCGCGAAGGCGCACACCGCGCTTTCGATCACGCCAAGCCTGGCTATCTCGAACAGATTATGGAGGCCAGCGGAGGGCGCGGCGTCGATATCGTCGTCGAGATGCTTGCCAACGTAAATCTTCCCGCCGATATGAAAATGCTGGCCACCAACGGCCGCATCATCGTGGTCGGCAATCGCGGCGAAGTCACCATCAACGCCCGCGAACTGATGAGCCGCCGCGCCTCCCTTCGCGGTTTCACGCTATGGGCGCTCACCGCCGCGGAAACCGCGGATATTCACGCGGGCCTTGGGGCCGGGATGGAAAACGGCACGCTGCGACCGATCGTCGGCAAGGAGATTCCGCTCGCGGAAGCTCCGCGCGCGCACCGGGAAGTTTTGGAGCCCGGCGCGCATGGGAAAATTGCTTTAATTCCCTAAATTTGAATGCCCTAATCTGACGCGACTTGCCGGGCCGCCGAAATTAAAAGCCACGGCGTCCGCGCGGCTCATTTATACCTTATAATTCTCACTCGCCGAGAGCGCCGTACTTCTTCGTTTTAAGCGGCCGGGCGCAACATAACCGTGCTCCTTCTCAACCTTTTCGCCACGCTGCTGGCCGCGCAAAACGGCCTCGGCCACTACTGGCGCAAAATCACCGACCGCACCTTCAGTGGCATGTACCACGCCAACGCCTTCGACCTGGCGATGATGATTCCCTATTTCGTCGTGCTTTTCGTGCTGGCGGCTTATGGCTTGCACCGCTACTGGCTGGTCTACGAATATTTCGCATACGCGAAAAACGTTCCGGCGACGCCGCCGCCCGTTGTGCAATGGCCGCGCGTCACCGTTCAACTGCCCATCTTTAACGAACGCTACGTGATCGAGCGGCTGGTCGACGCCATTTCGCGCTTCGATTATCCGCGCGAGTTGCTGGATGTTCAGGTGCTCGACGATTCCACCGACGAAACCCGCCAGGTGGCCAGCGATTGCGTGGACCGCTACGCTGCGCAGGGTCTGCCCATCACGTACATTCACCGCACCAATCGCGAAGGCTTTAAAGCCGGCGCTCTGGAAAACGGTCTGCGCACCAGCAAAGGCGAATTCGTGGCCATCTTCGACGCGGATTTTGTGCCTGAAGCGGATTTTCTGCGCCGCACCATTCCTTATTTCATGAACCCTGAGGGCGGACCCGGCATTGGCATGGTGCAAACGCGCTGGACGTACCTCAATTCCGATTATTCGCTGCTGACCAATGTAGAAACCATTTTGCTGGATGGGCATTTCGTCGTCGAACATGGCGCGCGCTCGCGGCGCGGCACGTTTTTTAATTTCAACGGCACGGCGGGAGTGTGGCGGCGCATCGCCATCGATCAAGCGGGCGGCTGGCAGCACGATACGCTCACGGAAGACACCGATCTTTCGTATCGCGCGCAATTAAAGGGCTGGAAATTTCTCTATCTGCCGCAAATCGCCTGCGCCTCGGAACTGCCGGTGGACATGAACGGTTTCAAAGCGCAGCAAGCCCGCTGGGCCAAGGGTCTGATGCAGACCGCGAAAAAAATCCTGCCGAAAGTTTTCCGCGCGAATGTTCCGTGGCACGTCAAGGCGGAAGCTTTTTTTCACCTCACCGCCAATATTTCCTACCCGCTGATGGTGATTCTTTCCACCATGCTGCTGCCTGCCATGATCGTGCGTTTCTATCAAGGCTGGTTTCAGATGCTGCTCATCGACTTGCCCTTATTTCTGGCTTCCACGTGCTCCATTTCGAGCTTCTATCTGGTTTCGCAGCGCGAACTTCGCCCTAAGACCTGGTGGCGCACCTTTTTGTATTTGCCGTTCGTGATGGCCACGGGCATCGGCATTTCCATACGCAACGCGCAAGCCGTAATCGAAGCCATCATCGGCAAGAAATCGGACTTCGCGCGCACGCCAAAATTTAATATCGCGGGAAAAACGGGCAGCTTTGCGAAAAAATCCTATCGCAATAAAGCCGGCTGGATCGCCTATGCTGAGGTGCTCCTGGGTTTGTACTTTGCGGCCACGGTGGTTTATTCCGTGCTGCGGGAAAATTACGCCACCGTGCCGTTTCTGCTGCTCTTCGTGTGGGGCTACCTGTACACCGGGTTCATGTCCCTGAGCCAGGTGTACTTTACCAATCTGCGCTTCGGGCGGACCGCTATTCCGCCGGCGGAAATGCGCCCCGCGGCTACCGGAGCGCCGGGATTTTAAGCCTGTCGGCCACGTTCTGCACGTGCCGCAACTTCATATCATACTGAGCGCAAGGGGGTTAAAGTTGATTGTTTTCAGTATCTTGCGGAAGTGTTCATTCTGCGCGGGTTACGGCAGTTTTTTGTTTGTTATTTAGTTAACCCCGCCCTGCCCCGCACCATCTTGCTATGGCGCGGAAAAACCGTGCGAATCTAAAGATTCGCCACTACGCGAAAGATCACGATTTCTGGTTGGGAGCCGACGCGCAGTGGCGGACCCCAGGTGCCCGCGCCGCAGGAGGTGTATACCTGCAATCCGCCGATCCGGCTCAGGCCGTAGACGAACTGCCGGTAGATCCGCGTGGTGATCCAGGTGAACGGAAAATACTGCCCACGGTGGGTGTGCCCGGAGACTTGCAGCGATATGCCCGCTTCCTCGGCCAGCAGCGGGCGGTCCGGCGCATGCGTCATCAAAATGCTGGCACGGCGACGATCAATGCTCATGTTGGCCAGCACCGAGCGGAAATGCTCGGTGTGCGTGGCATGTTTGTAGGGCACGCCGATTAGTTGCAATCCATCCACATCCACATTTTCGTTGTCCAGCACGCGGACGCCGGTTTTCGCGATGGCCGCGAGAAACGCCGCAGGACTTGAAAACTCTTCGTGATTTCCTTCGGCGAAAAATGCGCCGAGCGGCGTTTGCGAATCCTGGAACAATTCCGCCAGTGGCGCGGCGGCGCGCTCCGCGTCTAGCGGCGTGCCGTCGAATAGATCGCCGGCGATGAGCACCATGGCGGGCTTCTCGCGCAGAATCTTTCGTACGATTCGCCGCGTAAATCCCGCGTTGCGCACGTTGCCGAGGTGCAAATCGCTCACCAGCGCAATCGTTCGCCCATGCCAGGATGCGGGCAATCCCGCGAGTTGCACGGTAATGCGCTTCACTCGCGTCCACGCGGCGTTCACGACGCCATAGACGCTGGTGGCCAGCGCCAGTCCGAACAAAACTTCTGCGAATACATGCGGCGAGAAATTTACCTTTGCAACGGAGAGCGCGGCGTAGGCCAGCCACCACGCGCACGCGGCCATGAACAAATAGCTAAACGTCCCCAGCCACACGGCGCTTACCTTGTAGAGCGTCCGGACAGCCACGTTGTAATACCGGAAGGCCAGGAGCGAAACTCCCAGAAAGCAGACCGACAAAACCGCTAGCGCGATTGCCAAATTAAACTGAACGGATCGATCCGCAACGGCAAAGGCAAGTACCAGCGTCTCGAACAAAAAATAATGCCCCAAAAACAAGATGGTTTGAAATACCGAAAGGAAAACCGCGAATCTCTTGAGCACCCAGCTGGCTCCCGACGAACCGAAGAAAAGTCACCACATGGCGACTCCTCAGCCTACCACGCTGGTCTTGGTGACACCCAAACGCCGGACACGTTCCAGCCTCAGCTCGCGAACGGAACACTGCAGAATATTTCCGTTCCACCTCGGGGTTTCGACCGGATCTCTACCGCCCCTTTTACCAGAGTGAGCCGCTCGCGCATGCTGATGAGACCGAGGCCACGCTGGTTCGTTGTAGCTTCGGGGGCAAAGCCCATGCCATCATCGCGAACCGATAGATGAATGGCGCCCGGCGCTCCCACCAATTGCACCACGAACTGGCCGGCCTGGCTGTGCTTCACGCCGTTGCTCAAAGCCTCTTGCGCAACTCGGAACAGACAAATGGAAATATCCTTGGGCAATTGGCGAGGCATATCCTTTCCAATAAAATCGATTTTCACTTTGTAGAAACTGGCGAATTCCCGGCACAGACTTCGCACTGCGACGTTCAAGCCCAGCAACTCAAGTTTTGAGGAATGCAGTTCCTGCGATATTGCTCCGACGTCCGTCGAAATTTCCGAGACACGCTTCTGTAATTTTTTAATGTGCCTTCGTACTTTTGCGGGTGATGCGAGAAGTAATTCATCGAGGTTCGCGAGGCCGATACCCAGTACCGCAAGTTGTTGGCAGATATCGTCGTGAAGTTCTCTTCCAATACGCGTGCGTTCCTGCTCTTGCGCGGCAATCAGGCGTCCGCCCACCTTCGCCAATTCATCCTCGGCATTCTTGCGCTCGGTGAGGTCCACCATGCTCACCAAATTTGTTTCGCCGAGAGACGCAAAGTGGAACTCGACGAAGCGATACGAACCGTCCTTGCAACGAACCTTCGCTTCCATGGGTGCGATGGTGGAGCGTTTCTTAATGGCCTCCGCCACCCGGGCCTGCCATTCTTTTCTGATTTTTTCGCGGTAGGCTTTCTCGGGATACGCAAGAGACCACCATTCGACCACGCTGGGTACATCTTCGATGGAATAGCCGAAGATTGCCGTAAACCGTTCGTTGAGCAGCTCGTTCTTCTGTTCTAATCCGTGCGTAACCAGCATGGCTATGGGCGATTCTCGCACCAACTGCCGGTTGCGCTCTTCACTGGCTTGTAGCGCTTCATTGGCTCGCTTGCGCTCGGTGATGTCTGCAGTCATGCCCACTAGCCGGATCATTTTCCCGGCCTTGTCGAAGGTGGCGTGTCCACTTTCCTGCAGCCATAACATCGTGCCGTCCGGACGATACCTGCGATACTCCGTTCGGTATTCTGGGACTACCGGCGTCAAAGAGGTGGCCAGCTGCCAGACCCGGTCTCGATCATCGGGATGGACGGAACTGAAATAGTCTTCCGCAACGCCGTCCCTGGTCGCGCCGTTCAAACCGAGAATGTCCGCACTTTCCGCGGAGCGCAGCACCAGGTCCGTGGCGGGATCCCATTCCCACGCGTACATGCGGCCCACGGCGGCGGCCACGCGCAGGCGTTCTTCGCTCCTCCGCAACGCTTTCTGTGCTTGCAAAATATCCGTCACGTCATGCGCCGCGCCGCGCACAAAACGAGCTTGCGTCCCGTCGCTCTTTACCGTGCTGGTGAACCGCCAGATGCGCGTCTCCCCGCTTTTGGTCAACAGCCGAAGATATCCTTTGAAGACGCTTTGCTTGCGGATGGCGACGAGAAAGGCATCGAATTCCTGGTGACTCTGCGGGCTTAAGAACTCACGGATGTTGCGATTTACGAGTTCGTGGGGTTCATAGCCGAGGGTGCGTGCGGAGGCGAGGTTGACGGAGAGGATTATCCCGTCGAAGTCGTGAGTGCAAATTAAGTCGAAGCTGTTCTCAACTAAATCGCGGTAGTGGTCTTCGTTCTCAAGAAATGCGGGCTCGCGCGAGGCGGGCTCACGCAATGCGGGTGCTTCTGCTTTTTTGAGAAGGGCCCGGCTAGCTTGAGGAGCGCGTTTAGGAGTCTTGGTGAGAGTGGACATGTGGTTGCAACTTCCATTGAGGCGCGTACGGTAGCGGATGATCGCCTACACAAATTCCAAGCCCACTTCTCCTTCCTGCTTGGTTCCTATTTTGCCCACCCACACCACGCTACAGCGCTGCGGAGTTGGCATTTCGTCGTCGAGACTGACTTCCACTACTTGGCCGCGCCGCAGGTCAAACCTTCCGCGCAGCCGGAAGCCTTCTTTGGAAGAATCGAGGACCAGGCAGGGAAGCCTTCTCGGTCTGCGGTCCAGATTGACGATCAGGCTCGCGCGCTGTTTCAATGGCACACGCTTCGAGCGGCGATTTTTGTGGGCCGGTAAGCTGGGCATTTCTTTCACATCCTGCGTCTGGGAGTAGTGATGGTACGCCAGGACTGGTTCCATTAGAAGTGCCGAATAATGCGCTGACCGCGTGCGGGGGAGGGCCTTTCCATGCGTGACGGACTTTGAGTTTGGCCCTCGGAACGCTTGGTAGAAGAACGGGCCTTGTCTTGTAGCGACAACTTTGGGCATTAAAGGGCGCAATATCGCTGGTTTTGCCAAGATTAGCTCGGAGTCCGGCGAGAGTGACCGCCCTGACAAGTCGCGGGACCAGCTCCCTTTAGGGCCACATTTCCATTTCGGAACACGATTGCGCGAGATGGTTCGCAACCGCAGGTTTATGGCGATCGGCTCGCCTTCTTCTTTGGCGCCACTCTCGTGCCGGAAAAAACGCGGAAGACGAGCTGGCCGGAGGGTCGTTTGGCTCCAGACGCGCCACGAAAGCTCCGATGGTTAGCTGTCGCGGCAGGACTCGTGGCCGCGCACGTCTTGCTAGACCGTTCCACAATGACATCTCAGATTTGGGCGGAGATCAGCGCGTGGTATCCCCCAACGGGATTGGCGTTTGCCGCGCTACTCGGACTTGGACCCGGTTACGCGCTGGCCGTACTTCTCGCGACGTATATCTCCTCGATTGTCAATTATCATCAGCCGGTCTATTCGTTCTCCTTCCTTGTGGGAAACATCGAATTCACGGCAGTGCTCAGCGCGGCAGCGCTGGTGTTGCGCCGCGTCGTTAAAATCGATCTTTATTTGCGCTCGCTGCGAGATGTGATGTGGCTGTTGCTGGTGGCCTTCCTTTCGTCTGGCGTAGAGGCCTTCGTGGGCACGGGGTTCTTGGCAGCGGACCACCTGATACCTGCGCGGGAATATTTTCCGGCCACGATGAATTGGTGGATTGGCGACGCCGTATCGATCGGATCGATCGCGCCGTTTTGCCTGATATACGTATTGCCGAAGCTGCGGCGATTCGCGGGCTACTCTGAACTTTCCGATGCGGCTAAGGACGCTGCAATTCCCACCCGAGGCAGACACGAAGCACAAGGAATGTGGCGGAGACTGGAATCGGGGCTGTTCGCAATGAGCATCGTGGGGGTGCTGTGGGTGGCGCTCAGCGGGTACTGGTTTCGCGGCAGTGAATTGTTCTACCTACTTTTTCTGCCGCTGATCTGGATGGCGGTACGGCGAGGATTGCGCGGCGCGACGGCAGCCATACTGGCGCTGGATTCGGGAATCATCTTGTCGTTGCGAATTTATCCGCGGGAGCCCAGTGAACTGACGCTGCTGCAGTTTCTGATGCTCATTTTGTCGCTTGCGGGGCTGGTGCTGGGCGCGTTGATCAGCGAGCGCGACGCGGGCGAGCAACGACTATCGGAGAAAGAAGAGCGCATGCGGCTGCTGCTGGAGTCCACCGGCGAAGCGATCTACGGCCTGGACATCAAAGGGAAATGCACCTTCTGCAATCTGGCGATGCTGCGGCTGCTGGGCTACGCTTCGCAGGATGCCGTGCTGGGACGGAACATACATGAGGTGATACACCACACGCGGCGCGACGGCTCTGCTTATCCGCTCGATGAATGCAGTTTGCAGGCGGATTTTCGGGCGGGCAGAAGATTTCATGGCGTCGACGAGTTGCTTTGGCGCGCGGATGGCACGAGTTTCGATGCCGAGATGTGGTGTTACCCGCTGTTGCAGCAGGGCGAAATGGAAGGCGCCGTTGTGACGTTCGTGGACATTACGGAACGAAAAAAAATAGAGGAAGCGCTGCGGCAGGCGAAGGAAGATGCGGAAGCCGCAAACCGCGCGAAAAGCGACTTTCTGGCAAACATGAGCCACGAGATTCGCACACCCATGAACGGGATTCTTGGAATGACCACCTTGGCGCTGGAAACGAACCTGGATACGGAACAGCGCGCCTGCCTGAGCATGGTGAAGAGTTCGGGAGAATCGCTGCTGACGCTGCTGAACGGCATTCTGGATCTTTCGAAAATTGAAGCGGGCAAGCTGGAGCTGGAGATCGCGGACTTGTCCGTGGAAGACTGTATCGAGGACGCGCTGCAACCGCTGGCGTTCAGCGCGCAGCAAAAGGGCATCGAGCTGGTTTGGAATGCGGAGGGAAATATTCCCGGCGTGCTGCGCGGCGATGCGACGCGCTTGCGGCAGGTGCTGATCAATTTAGCGGGAAACGCGCTGAAATTCACGAATGCGGGGCAAGTGGCGATTTATGCCAGGAACGCCAGGGCCGTGGAGGATGGCTTGCTGCTGGAATTTACGGTTTCCGATACGGGTATCGGAATTCCGGCTGAAAAACAGAAGAAGATATTTGAAGCGTTCGCGCAAGGGGATATGTCCACGACGCGGCGCTATGGCGGGACGGGGCTGGGCCTTTCCATTTGCGAGCGGCTGGTGGATTTGATGGGCGGGCGCATCTGGGTGGAAAGCGCGGAGGGGCTGGGAAGTAAATTTTATTTCACGATTAAGCTGTTGCGCGCGACGGCGGCGGAGAACGCCAGCGTGACGGAGGCCGAGAGGCTGGAGCTGCCGGTGCGGCGGGTTCTTATTGTCGATGACCATCCCGCGAACCGGGAACTTTTCGAGCGTTTGCTTCCGCGTTGGGGAATGAAGGCGCTGCCGGCGGCCGGCGCCGAAGAGGCGCTGGCGTTGCTGCAGGAATCGCAGCGCGTGGGCGAAAACTTTTCCGCGATACTCATCGAGAAGAATTTGCGAAG
Source organism: uncultured Acidobacteriota bacterium (assembly GCA_963838265.1). Lineage (GTDB taxonomy): Bacteria > Acidobacteriota > Terriglobia > Acidiferrales > UBA7541 > Acidiferrum. The sequence continues at coordinate 900,833 of CAWIQN010000003.1, read as the reverse complement.
CCCGGGGGGACTTGAGCTGCTCGCCGCAGTGCGGGCCTTGGCGGGATCAGAGGTATGCGTGATACTGCTGCATTCGCAGCCACTGGATGCGGCGGAAAGGAAACAGTGCCGGGCGTCGGGTGTGTCACGAACCATCCTCAAACCGTTCCGGCGCGCCGCGCTGCGCGAGGCGTTGCGAGAATGCCACGGAGAAATGAGCGAAGCGCAAGTGCCCGTCACCGTACAGCCCGCCAAGGCGGTGCGCGTTGGCTTACGGATCTTGCTGGCCGAAGACAATATCGTCAATCAGCGATTGGCCGCACGGCTGCTGGAGAAAATGGGGCACGAGGTGACGATTGCGGGCAACGGCGAAATCGCGGTGCGGCTCTGCGCGACGCGAGAGTTCGACCTAGTGGCCATGGATATGCAGATGCCAATCATGGACGGACTGGAGGCCACCGAAGCGATTCGCGCCAGAGAGAAAATAAGCGGTGGCCACTTGCCCATCGTGGCCATGACCGCGAATGCGTTCGAAGAGGACCGACAAAGATGCCGGCATGCGGGGATGGACGGCTATATCGCGAAACCCATCACCGCCAAAGCGATTGAACTAGAGATTGTTCGGGTGATGTCCGAACAGGAACAGAAACACGAAGTTCTGCCGGTAGGATAAAAGGCATATTGTGATGACCTTCCATGCAGAACAACTTCAAATTCGGGCGCAGCCGGCACAGCAATTCGCCTGTCAACCGCAGCCCCGGTCATGTGGGCGGTCATGTGGGTGATCCGATGCTGCGGTCGATATTTTCTGTTCTCAGTGCGTAGCGAAGCCGGAGCTTCTCAGGCCTGCCTCTGCCGTTCGGCGACCTTTGATAACGCGACCGTGAGGGCCGCGCCGCCCAGGGTTTTAATCAGCGTGGTGTGCTGGGAGTAGAAGGTGCTCACGGAGTCGATGACCGAAGGATTCGCCTGCTGCGCATGGGTCGCCAGTTGCTGCACCACTTCTGGCGAAATCTGCTGCGCCTGATCGGAAGTCAACTGCGTGCTTCCGGCACCCACCAGGCCCGCCAGCCCCGCTCCTCCTAGAACCTGCTTCAGAGTGTCGGGATTGACCGAGGACAACAACTGATTGAGCATCCCGGCCTTCTGATCGCCGCTGGAATTGTTGAACAACGTGGAAAGCATTTCGCCGAAAGCTGGGGTTTTGTCTGATTTGAAAGCGGCAGAAAGACCCTCAGCGATGGCGCTGGCAGGAGCGGCCTGCGCCATTTGATCAAAATGTGCGTGAACGTCTGGAGCGGGTTGCGCCGCGGCTGCGGCTCCCCCGGACGAATATTGTTTCAAGAGACCACCCAACTGATCTGTCCAAGTCATAGCTAATCCTCCTTCACTCTGTCTAAATGTCTGCCTCTCCACTGGGCAGTTTTCGCAAACGGGATCGAACAAAATTTATGGAATCCTTAATTCAGTTCCGACCTTGACCTTATCGGGATCGGACATTTTGTCTTTGTTGGCTTCAAAAATACTCATGTACTTATTTGCGTCACCGTAAAACTGCTTGCTGATTTTTGACAAGCTGTCGCCGGGCTGCACGGTGTAGGTTCGTACGGCTGAGGTGCCTCCTCCCGCCACGGCGGCAGCCGCGGTGGCAGCGGGGGCCTGGATGTCGGCCGTCAAATCGGCGAACGCCGGGTCCACAAGTTTGATCTGATCCCACACCCGGTTCTTCAGATCCGCAGAAGGCGCGGACGCCCGGATGAACAGCTTGTCACCTTCCATGTTCAGGTTCTGGAGTTGCACTCCTTGCGATTGCATGAAATTCAGAACGGACTGGTACTTCCCTTTCAGTTGCTCGAATCGATCGGCCATGGGCGTCTCCTTTTCCAAAGAATCTGCGAATCACTGCGTCAGTTGCGACGTACAAGAAATTTCGTATTGCGCGGTGATCAATTTTTAGCCGCGCGGTATCCCGCTTTGAGCGCGTCGGCTTCGGTCATGTACTTGCCGACTTTCGTTTTGCCGTAATACCGGGAACCTTCTTTGTGGTAAATCCCGGAATCCGTGTTTACCCAAACCATGCCAGTCCCTGGGGAGGGCGCAGCCGCCGGGGTCGCCTTCGCGGATGTCGATGCAGCGGCAGGCGTCGGCGTCGGAGATGACGCGTGCGCGGGTGTGCGGGGTGCGGCGGCCGGGGCGGCGGTCGGCGTACTGGACGAGCTCGCGGTGGAAGGTGTTGGACTCGATCGCGTTGCGGCCGGGGGTGGCGCCGCACTCGCGGCGGCCGGGGCGTTGCCGATGCTCACGAGCGGAGTAATCTTGCTGATCGTCGCGCCAGGTACGCCAGCCTTGGATAAATCGCTGACGGAGGAATATGGTCGACCGGCGATGATTTTTTTCGCGGTCGCGTCTCCCACGCCCGGAAGGCTTTTCAGTTGTGCTGCGCTGGCGTTGTTCAGATCTACCGGCGCGCTGCTGGCGGCCGCCGCGCTCTGCTTGGGCGCAACCGCTGCGCTGCTTGCCGCCGGCTTCGCGGAAGCCGGCGCGCCGCCGGCCACGGTGACGGACGGCGTGATCTTTTTAATGGTCGCGGCGGAAACGCCAGCCTTCGATAGATCGCTGACAGAAGAGTATGGGCGCCCAGCGATGATTTTCTTGGCGGTTGCTTCTCCAACACCCGGCAACGCTTCGAGCTGCGCAGCGCTGGCGCTATTCAGGTCCACCGGCGCATCACTCGCGGCGCCCGCGCTCGGCTTGGCCGCAGCGGTCGATTTGCTTGCCGCGGGCTTTGCTGGGACAGGGGCCGCGCCACCGACGGTGACTGACGGAGTGATTTTCTTAATCGTCGAGGCAGAAACACCGGCCTTCGAGAGGTCACTCACCGAAGAATAAGGGCGTCCAGCTATAATTTTTTTGGCGGTCGCCGCGCCAACTCCCGGCAGCGTCTCAAGCTGTGCTTCGCTCGCACTATTCAGGTCCACCGTAGCGTTCGCGCCGCCCGATTGCGTGGCTCTTGCGGTGCTCGCCAAAGCGAGCGGGCCAAGCGCCAACGCGGCCACCGTCAGGTATAGTCCAGCGAATTTTAGAAACTTACTCATCGTTCCCCCGAAGATTATCAACGTCCTCTAGCAAATCACGTGTATGGCCGATAACTCGCCAGTCATAATTTCTGCAGCGATAGTGATGCAGCGCGAAGAGGTGCGAAAGTTGCCGGAGCAATCCGCGAGATCCGTTTTCAGGATGTGGATACTCTGGCAATGGGGACAACAGCGCTTAAGCGCCCGACGGACTACCCACATGGCGGCACTTCCCCGACCCGTTCCTGTATTTTTCTGATGGTCGCGCGAAATAAGACTTTGGACTCAACGCTGTTGGGCGAAGAGCACTCAGATAGCACCGTCAATGCTGGGCCAATGAAGCGGGGCGAATCCGCGGTCACTGTTACCATAAAGGAGTGTGGCGTTCAATCGGGAAATCCGTGTATTTGGCGGGGCCTCGCGGGGGCGGTCATGATCGGTCGAATAACGCTGCTACACAATCGTGCGGACCAGAGTCTTTAGCCTCGATAGCAGAGGCGTGGATATAGGCATGCCTTGACGACGCGGGCAAGTCTCCACCGAGGCGCTAAACCTGGCCTTGGATTTCGCGCTGTTCTCGGCTTCCTATACAATTTCAACAGTCTCCATTTCTCGGAACGAGGTGGTCGATTGAGATCTGCGCGCTATTCCTGTGTCTGCAAGATTGTTGCGCTACTTCTACTTGGCGCTGTCGCCGCGTCGCCGGGCTTGGCGCAGCAACGCCGCGAACGCGAACCGAACAGCGTATATGCCGAACGCCGCGCCAAACTTGCGGCGCAGATCGACGGCCCCATCCTGCTGTGGGGCTACACCGGGCGCGAAGAGGTTTCCGAAGCTTACGTTTTTGCGCAGGAAGAAAATTTCTATTACCTCACCGGACACAATGAGGAAGGCGCGGGCCTGATTATTTTTCCGGCAAAACATCAAGCATTGGCGGCCGCGGATGGTCCCACGGAGATCTTGTTTTTGCCCGCCAAGGATCCGGCGAAGGAAAAATGGAATGGCGTGCGCATGTCTCCCAGCGATCCCGGCATTGAAGCGCGCACCGGTTTTGCGGCGGTGCAGAATTTTTCCGGGATGCGCGCCGCGATCGAGCATTTGGCGCCGTCCTACGCGAATTTCTACACCATCCTGCCGTACGAAAAGGAAGAGGGCGGCTATCCGCACGAAAAACAGGTGGTGGACTGGCTGGAGCTGGTCTTACCGCAAGCTAAATTAAAGGATATTCGCGCCAGCATCGAAACGCTCCGGCAGATCAAATCGCCCGGTGAACTGGAATTTCTGCAACAGGCTATCGACCTTTCTCTCGACGCTCATATCGCCGCGTTCAAAATGATGCGGCCCGGACTTTTTGAATACCAGATCGCCGCCAAAATGGTGGAGGTTCACGCCATGGGCGGGTCCGAGGCGGAGGGCTACGCTCCCATCGTCGGCGCGGGGCCGAATTCCACGGCCTTGCATTACGACAAGCTGGCGCGAAAAATTGAGGATGGCGACATTGTGGTGATGGACGTTGGCGCGCAGTACTCCGGCTATTCCGCCGATATTACGCGGACTATTCCGGCCAATGGAAAGTTCACGCCACGCCAGCGCGAAATCTACGAGATTGTGCTGGGCGCCCAAAACGCGGCGCTGGCGGCGATGAAGCCCGGCGCAGACCTGTGCCGTAAAGGCAACAAAAGCGCCTATCGCATTGCGTACGATTACATCAATTCACACGGGAAGGATCTGCATGGCAAGCCACTGGGGCAATATTTTATTCACGGGTTGGGTCACAATATCGGACTGAACGTACATGATCCGGGCTCGGCGTGCGAGTCGCTGCGACCCGGCATGGTGGTCACCGACGAACCGGGCATTTATATTCCAGAAGAGAATCTCGGCGTGCGCATCGAGGACGACGTTTTGATCACGGAAACGGGGAACAAACTGCTCAGCGCGCGCCTGCCGCGTTCGCCCGACGAAATCGAACAGATCATGGCGACGCACGTCGAAGCGGTCCCCAGCCAGCATTGACCGCGCCGAATGCGGCCATTTATACTGTAGGTTCGCGTTTGACGAAGAATTTTCGTCGGCGTGCCTCGAGTCATTCCGTTTGCTTTAACGTGGGACTGCTGTTGCCCGCTGCGCCGGAATTTCCGAAATTAATTCAATTGCGTCAGGGAGCTGACGGCCGCCGAGCGGCCGCACTAAATCATGAGTACTGTCAAAGCAACGCAACTTCGTCCCGGCATGGTGGTGCAGCACGAGGGGCAGCTGTTCACCGTGTTCAGCGTCGACCACCGCACGCCGGGCAACAAACGCGGGTCCATGCAGACCAAGATGAAAAATCTGCGCACCGGGGTGATGATCGATTACCGGTTTCGCGCGGAAGAATTCGTGGATCGCGCCATCCTGGATGAAATCGAATTCGAGTACCTCTACAACGAGGGCGACGATTTCCATTTCATGAATACGGAAACCTATGAACAGATGCAGATGACGCGTGACGAACTGGGCGAGACAGTGTTTTACCTGATTCCCAATACGACTGTGAAAATCGAATTTTTTGAGGAAAAGCCCATCGGCATAGATTTGCCGGATACCATGGAATTGCGTGTGGTGCAGACGGAACCGACGCTGCAAAAGGCCACGGCTAGCGCGGTGATGAAGCCGGCGACGCTGGAAACGGGATTGATTGTGAACGTGCCGCCGTTTGTCAACGAAGGCGATCGCATCAAGGTGGACACCACGGAAGCGCGCTACGTGCAGCGCGTCGAGTAAGCGCGGCATAGCGGGAGCGCGGCGCCCGACTGGACAGCGGGTGTGCATTACGGCGCAGTCTGGAAAATTAGTTGTTTGCTTTAGGCGCGGTTTGATGGATGATGATTTTTCGGGTTTCCGCCTCCGCAGCTAATTTCAGCGCAAGCAGAGATTAGAAGAGGCAAGAGCAAAGGCGCTGGTCAGATTTTTCTGACCGGCGCTTTTTGTTTTTGTTGGCAAATTTATTGCGATAGCTCTTTTTTTTGGCGGAAAAACCTGCACCTGCAGGAGTGCCTGTGCTACTAAAACACAGCTAATCGGCGGAATTGGATTTTGTGGCGGGGATGGGGAAGACGCGCGCGAAGATCGCATCCACGTAGCGCAGCTGGCGCTGCAGATCGAAAGCGTGGGCCAGCGCGGCGGCGTCCAGATATTTTGTGATGCGCGGATCCTTGCCGATGAGTTCGCGAAAATTCCCTTCTGATTCCCAGGCGGTCATGGCGTTTTCCTGCACCGCTTTGTAGGCATCGTCGCGTGGCATGCCTTTTTCCACGAGATCCTGCAACAGCTGGCCCGAGTAAACCAAGCCGTGCGTGGATTCCAGATTGCGCAGCATGCGCGCGGGAAAAACACGCATGTCGCCGACCAGCGTGGTCATTTTGGCGAGCATGTAATCCACTAGAATGGTGGAATCGGGAAGAATGATGCGCTCGACGGAGCTGTGTGAAATATCGCGCTCGTGCCAAAGGGCGATGTTTTCGTGGGCCGCCAGCATATTGGAGCGGATCACGCGGGCAAGACCGCAGATTTGTTCGCAGGTAACGGGATTGCGTTTGTGCGGCATGGCGCTGCTGCCGCGCTGTTCGCCGCCGAAATGTTCTTCGGCTTCGCGCACTTCGGTGCGTTGAAGATGGCGGATTTCCAGAGCAATTTTTTCCAGCAATCCAGCGATTAACGCCAGCGAGTTCAAATATTGCGCGTGACGATCGCGCTGAATCACCTGGGAAGCGACCGGTGCAGCGCTGAGGCCGAGGCGCTTGCAGATTTTCTCTTCAATTTCAGGGCCGAGGTGTGAGGCGTTGCCAACGGCGCCGGAAATTTTTCCGACGGCCATTTGCGCGGCGGCGTCTCGGAAGCGCGCGATGTTGCGCTGATTTTCCGCGAACCAATTGGCGATTTTCAGGCCGAAGGTTATGGGCTCGGCGTGGACGCCGTGAGTCCGTCCGATTTGCGGGGTGTGTTGATATTCGTGGGCGCGAAGATCGAGAACTTCGCCGAAGATGACGAGGGCGCGTTCAAGCAGCAGCGAGGCGTCGCGGATTTGCAGAGCTTGAGCGGTGTCGACGACATCATTCGAAGTCATACCATAATGCAGCCAGCGCGCGACGGCAGGGTCGCCGATCGATTCGCCGACGGCCATGGTGAAGGCGATTACGTCGTGCTTTACGCGGGCTTCAAGTTCGTGGATGCGCGCGACGTCGACCTTGGCGCGGGCGCGAATCGCGGCAGCGGCTTCTTTGGGGACTTGCCCCGCTTCGGCTAGCGTTTCGGTGGCGGCTAATTCGACGTCTAGCCAACTGGCAAATTTGTTCTGGTCGCTCCAGACGCGGCCCATTTCTTCGCGGGTATAACGTGGAATCACTGCTGGTGCCTCCGGTGGGGCTATCTCAATGATACGGTAAATCGGCATTGTCGTCCTGCTGTGGGTTAGCGGAAAAAAGTCGTGGAAAAAGGTACCTGGGAGGCAGGGGCCCCGGCAAGCTGGGGCGCAGCATGCTGCGCCCCTACAAAGACTTACAAGGGCGACCTAACCGCGGAGTGGAAATACTGTCTAAGGATGCGGATGACGGAAAGAACGGGTAGCCCGCTGGAGGGTGACGCCGGGGCCATCGAGCGGACGCTCGCGGGCGACCGGGATGCTTATCGTGTGCTTGTAGAGCGGCACAGCGCCAGCGTGTTCCGACTTGCATACCGGCTTACTGGGAACCGGCACGATGCGGAAGAAGTGGTGCAGGAGGCGTTTTTGCGAGCGTATCAAAAATTAGAACAATTTGAGGCACGCGCGAATTTTGGGACGTGGGTGTACCGCATCGCTGCGAATTACTCCATCGACCGGCTGCGGCAGAAACGACTCGAAGATGCGCGACGCGAAGAGACTAGCAGCCGTGCACCGGAGAGCGCGGAGACGAGCGTGATGAATTTGGTGCCGGATGGAAGGCCTTCTCCGGAACGCCTAGCGCAAAACGTGGAATTGCGAAAACAGCTCGAACGGGCCCTGGACACGCTGACGCAAGCGGAGCGGACGGCGTTCGTGATGCGGCACTGGCACGGCTGCGGCATTGAGGAGATCGCGGCGGCGCTGGATTCGAATTCTGGGGCGACGAAGAATACGGTTTTTCGAGCGGTACAAAAGTTACGAAACATTCTGACGCCTTTGCTGAGCCAATCGGCGGGAGCGCGAGCGATGGGAAGCAAGGGTATTGCGTGATGGGGACAGGGCGATGACACATCCGAGCGAAGCAGAGTTGAGCGCGTATCGCGAAGGCGAAGCTGTGGAGGGCGCGGCGATTGTGGAGCACCTGCGGGAGTGCGATGGGTGCCGCGCGGAGTTTGCGCGACTGAACGAGGAGCTTACGGCGATGTTTGCGGCACTGGAGACGTTGGAGGTGCCGGATCCGGGTGGCGACTACGGGCAGCACGTATGGCAGGAAATAGCGCCGAAGTTGCAGGCCTTGCGGGGCGGAGCGGTTAGCGGCCGCGAGCGCATAACATGGTGGCAGGGGCTCCTTGCAAGTCAACTTTTTACACCCCGGCGTTTTGCGGCCTTTGCAGGTGTGGCGGCGCTGGTGGTGGTGGCTTTTTTTGCGGGACGAGGGGTGCGCCGCGCGGATGTGCCTGTCGCGAACAACAACACCGTGAACATGCGGGAAAAAGTGTTGCTACTGGCGGTGGGAGAACACCTGGGGCGTTCGGAAATGATGTTGACGGAGCTTTCCAACACCGAAGGGAAAAAGGGCGGAGCGCAATTGATCGATATTTCCGCCGAACAGAAGCGCGCGGAAGATTTGCTAACGGAGAACCGCTTGTACCGGCAGACGGCGCAGGAATTGGGCGATGGCAGGATTGCGAACGTGCTGGACGATTTGGAGCGTGTGCTTCTGGATGTGGCGCACAGTCCGGACGAGGTGAACGGGGCGCAGTTGCAGGCCATCCGGGAACGCATTGAGGCGGGCGAGATTTTGTTCAAGGTGCGCGTAGTGGGTGAGGAGCTGGAAGAGCGTCAACGGGCGACTCCGGCGCAGAACGAGACATTACAAAAAAACAGGAAGAAGGTATAAGCATGCGGAATTCGTGGAGCAAAAATGGCAGTTGGATGGCAACGGGAATATTTCTCTTAGCGGGGGCGCTCACGCCGCCGTTGCATGCCGCGCCGGCAGGAATGCAATCGGTAGAGCATGCGCCCGAGGAGATGGAGGCGGGACAAGACGCCCAGGCAAGCTCGGACGAACGTGCGCAAGAGACGCGCGACCGTGAAACGGAGAAACGCGAGCGGGTGCAGGAACGCGCGGACCATCTGCAAGACGTGTATGACAGCGGGCGCGAGGCGCTGGATGAAGATCGCTTTGACCGGGCGGAGGAACGGTTTGGTGAAGTAGCAAAAATGAACGCGGCGCTGGCGGATGCGGCACTGTACTGGAAAGCCTACGCGGAAAACAAATTGGGGAAGCGCGAAGCGGCGCTGGCCACGATCGCGGACTTGAAGCAGCGCTTTCCGCAGAGCCGCTGGCAGAAAGATGCCGGAGCGCTGGAGATCGAGGTGCGGCAATCGTCTGGGCAGGCAGCGAAGCCAGAGAACCAGAGTGACGACGAACTCAAGATGCTGGCGATTCAGGGATTGATGAACAGTGATCCGGAACGAGCGATGCCGCTGCTCGAAAAGGTCCTGAATGGTTCGGGAACGCCCAAGGAAAAATCGCGCGCGATGTTTGTGATGGCGCAGAGCGGGTCGCCGCAAGCGCGAGAAATACTGGGAAAAATCGCGCGGGGACAGAGTAATCCGGACTTGCAGCGGAAAGCTGTGGAATACCTGGCGCTGTTCGGCGGAGCGGAATCACGCAAGACGCTGGCAGAGGTTTATGCGGCGACCAGCGACAACGCGCTGAAGCGCACGGTGCTGAAGAGTTTCATGATCTCTGGGGACAAGGAGGATCTTTTCACCGCGGCGAAGAATGAAAAGGATCCGGATTTGCGGCGCGAGGCGATCCGTCAGTTGGGGTTGGTGAAAGGCGACAGCGAACTCGAACAGCTGTATCAGGCTGAAACGTCCACCGACATACGGCGGGAGATTTTGCAGGCGTTTTTTCTTTCTGGCGACACGACCAGACTTCTACAGGCGGCGCAAAACGAAAAGGATGTGGAGCTGCGGCGGGCGGCAATACGCAATTTGGGGCTGGTAGGCGGAGAGAATGCCGGGAGCGCGTTGCAAGCGATATACGGCAAGGATGCGGACCGCGGGGTGCGCGAGGAAGTGCTGAATGCGTTGTTCATCGAGGGCAATGCAAAGACGCTGGTGGCGATTGCACGGAATGAAAAAGATCCGGAATTGAAGAAGATGGCGGTGCAAAAACTGTCGCTGATGAATTCGAAGGACTCGACGGATTACATGATGGAACTGTTGCAAAAGTGAGGGTGTGATGACGATCGGGAGTATAGCATGGAAAATCCTGGTGATGCCGGCCGGTATTTGTTTCGCCGCGATGATGATCGCGGCGAGTTCGCCTGCTGCGCAGGGGCAGGCGCAAGAACAAGCAACGGACGGAGCGCCGCGCCTGGTAAATGCTCAGAAAGAGACGCAGGCGTTGAACGGTAGTTTGGCCGGTACGGTCCAAAGCCTTGCGGAGCATGCAGACAAATCGGAATGGATCGGGTACGGCGTGCCGCAGGTGGCGGGAGAGCATTCGGCGTGCTGCCGAAACTATGGCGACGGAGCAGGATGCGGCACGTGCTGCTTGGAAAGTGGGAATCGGGGAATCAGCACCAACGAGAACGATTCCGTGAAACTGGAAGGCCCGCATAGGTTAGCGGTGCTGCTGCGCGTGGAAGGTCACAGAATGATGCGCGTACAAGTGGCTTCAGAGGATTGCACGCTGGATGTGGGGAATTTGCGTTTGGTGTGGCTCACGAATGTGAAAGCCAGCGAGAGTGTGCAGTTGCTGACGAGATATGTGCTGGGCGCGCGATTTGATGAACGCGAACATGATTCGCTGGGCGGCGAGGCACTGACCGCGATTGCTTTGCACGCGAACGCGGCGGCGGACCGCGCGTTCACACAGTTTGTGTCGGCGCAACAGCCGGAGGAGTTGCGGAAGAAAGCGACTTTCTGGCTGGGCGCGGCGCGTGGCGAAGCTGGGTTGGCGATGCTGCGGACGATGGCGAAGAGCGATGCGAGCCCCGAGGTGCGCGCGCAGGTGACGTTTGCCTTGTCGGTGAGCCGCGAACCAGGAGCGCTGGACGAGATGATCCGCATGGCGCGCGAGGATCAGAGCGGGCACGTGCGCGGGCAGGCGCTATTTTGGCTGGCGCAGAAGGCGGGAAAGAAGGCCGTGGGCGCGATCAGCAATGCGATTGAAAACGATCCGGAAACGGACGTGAAGAAGAAAGCGGTGTTCGCGTTGAGCCGGTTGCCAAAGGATGAAGGCGTGCCGAAGTTGATTCAGGTGGCGGAGACGAACCGGAACGCGGAAGTTCGGAAGCAGGCAATGTTCTGGCTGGGACAATCGAATGACCCGCGGGCGTTGGAATTTTTTGAAAAAATGCTTGCGCAGTGAATTGGCTTGCGAGAGGTTGTGGCTTGCGTTGAACTCCGCGACCTTGGTGAACAGCAAATCTGAATCTTTCCCCGACAGCACGCCGCGGACGAATTGCGTTTAAGCTCTTTCGCAGACGCGACGTAATCTGCGGTAGTGTATGATTTTGCAATCCTTCCGTGCCAGGAGCCCGCAAGTTGTTTAGCGAAATAATAGAGAAGCGCTGGGGCGTTTCTCTGACGGTTGTGTTGCTGGTGGCCGCGGCTATCTATTTAACCTGCATCATTTCTCCTCCCTCCTTGATGGATGATGTCGACGCTGTGGAAGCGCAGATCGCGCGGACGATGTTGACCTCCGGCGACTGGGTTACGGCACGAATTGATGGTGTTTTGTATCTGGAGAAGTCGCCGCTGATTTACTGGGTAATTGCGAGTACCTACAAGATTTTCGGCGTGCATGACTGGGCGGCGCGTATCCCCGTGGCGCTCGCGGCGATCGGGCTGGCGTGGTTGATCGCGGCATTCGGAAAGTGGGCGTTTGGCAAGCCGGCAGGGCTATACGCGGGACTGGTGATGGCGACGTGCGTTGGGTTGTGGCTGTTCACGCGCATCCTCATTCCCGATGTGATGCTGACGCTTACGATTGCTCTGGCCATGTGGGCTTTTCTGCGCGCGTTGGATGAAGAGGAAAAGCATCCGCGCACGTGGGCGTACGTGTTTGCGGCGAGCCTGGGAATCGGTTTCTTGTTGAAGAGTCTCGTCGCGGTTGTATTTCCCATCGCGGCGGCGCTGCTGTTTCTGCTGTTCACGCGGCAATTGTTTTCGTGGCAGACGTGGAAGCGGCTGCACCCATTTGCCGGAGCGGCCATCGCGCTGCTGATCGCGGTTCCCTGGATTGTGCTGGCCACGCTGCGCAATCCACCTTACTTTGCGTGGACACTGCAGAGCCAGTCTGGCCATTATCACGGGTTCCTGTGGTTTTATTTCATCAACGAGCAGCTGCTGCGCTTTCTGAACATGCGTTATCCGCGCGATTACAACACCGTGCCGCGCGCGTGGTTCTGGCTGTTTCATTTGATCTGGCTATTTCCGTGGAGCGTGTATCTTCCCGCCATCGCCAAGCTATCGTTCAAGCCCATCGATCGCGCGGGACGGACGCGGCTGCTGGCACTCTGCTGGACAGGCTTCATCCTGGTTTTCTTTACGTTTTCGACGACGCAGGAATACTATTCGATGCCGTGTTACCCAGCGCTGGCACTGCTGATCGGATCGGCGATGGCCGCGGAGACTTCGTGGATTCGGCGAAGCTCTCGTGTGCTGGGAGCGATAGCCGGCGTCGCGGCGCTGGCCTGTATCGCGATCGCGGTTCACGTGCGCGATGTGCCGACTCCGGGGGACATTTCCATGGCGCTCTCGCGAAATCCTTCGGCGTACACGCTTTCTCTGGGGCACATGCTGGACCTGACGCTGGATTCTTTTGCGTATCTGCGATTCCCGCTCTATCTGGCCGGCGCGGCGTTCCTGATTGGAGCGTTGGGGAATTTCATGTGGAAGGGCTCCCGAGCGTACCTGCTCACTTGTTTGATGATGGTGATGTTTTTTTTGGCGGCCCGGCAGGCGCTAGTGGTATTTGATCCGTATCTCTCTTCACGGCCGCTGGCGGACGCGCTGCTGGCCCAGCCGCCGGGGAAGCTCATCGTCCAGGGACACTACTACACATTTTCTTCGGTACCGTTTTACACGAATACGAATCCGCTGCTGCTGAATGGCAAGCGGCAGAATCTGGATTACGGTGCGGCGGCGCCAGGAGCTCCCCCGGTGTTTCTGACGGATTCGGACTTCGCAGCCTTGTGGACCAGCCCTGATCGGTACTATTTTGTCGGCTCGCAAAAGGAAGTAAATCGTTTGGAAGCGCTTATCGGGGCGGAACATTTTGCGACGGTCTTAAGCAACGGAGGCAAACTGCTGCTGTGCAACGTGGTTCCTTCCAGGTAGCGAACGCCTATCACCGCGTCGACATCACCATAATGAAAAGGTTCACTTGGCCTGCGGGGGTTGTACGAAGGCGCCATTGCGGATCTTGTAGTCCACGCCGCGCCAGCGAATGGTGGTGCGCGTGAAACTGACCAGCCAAATGACAAAGGCCACGGCATCCCAAACAGGAATTAGCGGTAACTTTTTCCAAAAGCTCTTTTGCTGCATTCCGAAAATGCCGATAAGCCAGCCCATGGCTACGCGCAACGTGGCATAGGCGGCGAGAAAAAATGCAATCACCGATGCTGTGGGATGCACGGCGATGGCGATCAGCGTCCACGGCAATCCCCAGGTGAAGACTAGTCCGGCATGCCCCCAAGGGCGCATGGAGCGCATAACCGTCATCCAGCGAACGCGTTTGTACAAAAGATCGCGGAAGGAATTGAAATCGGCGACGGTTTTTACGACGTAAGGGAGCAATTTAACGACGTAGCCTTGCTCGGCGATCATGCGTCCCGCGAGAAGATCGTCCGCGGGGCGATTTTCGATCACGCGATAGGTGCCGAAGGCGGTGTTCGCTTGGCGCGTCATAACCATGGTCTGGCCAAACATGAATTTCACGCCATCGACTTGCCAGGCGACCATGATGCCGGCGAAAAAATCGGTGATCATGGCCACGGATTGCAGTTCCTGAATGAACTTGGTTTCTTCTGTGGAAACGTACAAACAGGTGGCTCCGCCGACTTGCGGGTCGCGGAACGGCGCGGCGACGGTGCGCAGATAGTCGGGAGTGACGCGGATATCGCCGTCGGTGATCACCAGTAAATTGTGTTCGGCTTCGTCGACGAGACGCACCAGCCGGGCAACCTTGTCGTTGATGGCGGTGCGGCCGGAGCCAAATATCAGGCGAATCTGGCAATCGGGAAAGTCGCGAATGAGTTTTTCGAGCACGGGCACGGCGGGATCGTCCTGGTCCACGCAAAAAAGAATTTCGTAGTTGGGATAGTCCTGGCGGCAGAAGCTGGCGAAATTTTCGTAGTCTTCGTCGTCGAGCCCTTTGATGGGCTTGAGGCAGCTGATGGGTGGGAAGAAATCGTCGTTGGGAGTGTTTTCTTTTCGCGCAATGGAAAAATAGCGGGCGGCGCTGTAGAGCGAGAGCAGGTAGTAGATAAAAGGGCAGGCGGCGATGACGAGAATGATCGTGGCGGCAAGCGTCAAAATTCTGGCACCCTCGACGAATTGGATGATGAGGCTGTGTCGAACAACTGTATTCGAGCAACGCTGGCGCATAATCTTACATGAATTCGCCAGAGCGAGCGCCCGAAGAGCAACGCTGGAGTGCAAAACGTAAACGACTAGGGCAACGTGCGGAACTGCGGGCTACACATGCGAGGAGAGGTGAATTCACCCGCAGCGTTTGTGCCTCGTTTTGGAGATGTAAGAGTCTAATATTCTTGCAGATAGATGGAATATACGCCCCGCAAACGGTCGCTGCTGGTTTGACGCACACCCATCGCGGATGTTATAAAGTTGTGTTCGGGTTGGCAGCTTTTGGCTCGCCGTGCACCGCTCCGGGTCGGAACACGGCAACGCTGCTTGCCCAGTCGAAAACCGCTCCGCGGTCACTCATAAACGAGGTCCAGGTTCGCTATTTAGATGGAAATTCTACGCCAACTGGGAGAGCTGTTCCTTCAGGCGGTACCCACCGTTCTGATCATTCTGGTATTTTATTTTATTCTGCGCGGGCTGTTTTTCCAGCCACTGTTAAAGGTGATGGCCGAGCGCGAGGCGCGCACCATTGGAGCGCGAAAGGCGGCGGAAAGCGCGCAGCAGGCGGCGGCCGAGAAGGTCAAGCAGTATCAGAACGCTCTGCGCGAAGCGCGCGCCAAGGTTTACGCGGAGCAGGAAGCGGCGCGGAAAAAGCTGTTGGAAGAGCGTGCTGCAAAGCTAAAAGATGCGCGTGCGAAGGCGGCCACGCAGGTTGGTCAAGGAAAAGAACGGGTTTCGAGCGAACTGACGGCAGCGGCGAAAGACGTGGCCGCCGCGGTGCCGCAACTTTCCGCGGAAATCGTCAGTCGATTGCTGCAATCGCCGCTGCGTCCGCCAAGAGAGGCTCGATGAAGCGCCGATCTTTGTTGTTTGTCGGAGTATTGTTTGTGGCGCTTTTCGCCGTGGGCGTGGCGCGCGCCGAGGAAGACAGCAGCACCAATGGCAAGACACAGACGGCGCAGGAAATTTTCAAGTGGATTAACTTTGCGATTGTCGCCGGCGGCGTGATCTGGGTCTTCGGCAAAGTACTGCCACCGAAATTTCGCGCAAACGCGGAAACAATCCACGCCGCAATAGCCAAAGCAACAGCGGCCAAGGCGGAAGCGGACGCGCTGCTGCGTGAAGCAGAGGGCAAGCTCGCCAACCTGGAAAAAGAGGTTGCGGAGTTGCGCGAAACCGCGAAACGCGAGAGTTTGGCGGAAGTCGACCGCCTGCAAGCAGCGACACGGAGCGACGAGGAAAAAATCGCCGCTGCCGCGCAAGCCGAAATTGCCGCCGCGGAGCGCGCCGCTCGGCACGAACTGAAGACGCTGGCGGCAAAACTGTCCGTCGATGGCGCCGGTTCGCTGCTGGCCAAGCAATTGACGCCGCAGGTGCAGGAAAACCTAGTCAGCGAATTTGTGAAAAGCCTGGAAGCGAGGCCGAATTGAAGTCGGCAAGCTTGCAATACGCCAATGCGCTGGCGGACGTCGTGCTGGCGCAAGGGGCGGCGGAGCCCGCGGCGGCGCAGTTGCGGGAATTTTCTGCTGCGTATTCGGAATCGCCCGAACTGCAGAATTTCCTGGGTAGCCCGGCGGTTTCCGCCGAAGACCGGCGCGCGGTGATCGAAAAGATTGCCGCGCGGATGGGCACCAGCAAGATTATCCGGAATTTTTTGTTTGTGATTGCCGACCACCGGCGCGCGCACAACTTGCCAGAAATCGCGGATGGGTTTCAGGAAGTGGTGCGGCAGCGCCAGGGTATTGCGGAAGCGCAGGTCTATTCCGCGGTGCGGCTGACGGAAGCGCAGAAAGCGGAATTGACGCGATCACTGACGCGTTTGACGGGTAAGACCGTGGACCCTAACTATTTTATCGATCCTGAGCTTCTGGGCGGGGCGCTGGTGCGCGTGGGCGACACGATTTACGACGGCTCGCTACGTAACCGCTTGGAGCAGATGCGGGCGCGTCTAGCGGCGGAATAAGTTAGAGAACGAAGTTGAAGTGCCGGCCGGTTGTCCGGAAACGGGTTTAGGGCAGGAATTCAGAACAAGTTTAAGCAACGCGACGGAGCGGGAATGGCCAACATCAAGGCAGATGAGATTAGCAAGATTCTGCGAGAGCAGATTGCGAATTACGAACAGACCGTAGCGGTCGACGAAGTCGGCACGATCATCAGCGTAGGCGACGGCATTGCGCGCGTACACGGGCTGGCCAAAGTGATGGCCGGAGAGATGCTCGCGTTTCCGCACAATATGTTTGGCATCGCGCTAAACCTCGAAGAAGAACAGGTCGGCGTGGTGCTCTTGGGCGAGTCTTCCGAATTGAAGGAAGGCGATACGGTCAAGCGCACGAACACGATTATGTCCGTGCCGGTGGGCGAAGACTTGATCGGGCGCGTCGTAAGTCCGATCGGCGAACCGGTGGACGGCAAGGGCCCCATCGCCTCGAAGCAGCGCAATCCGTTGGAAAAACTGGCTCCCGGTGTTCTGGATCGCCAGCCCGTGAAGCAGCCGCTGCAAACGGGTATTAAAGCCATTGACGCGATGATTCCCATCGGCCGCGGACAGCGCGAATTGATCATTGGCGACCGCCAGACAGGTAAAACCGCCGTAATTCTGGATACGATCATTAACCAAAAGGGCGGCGACGTTATTTGTATCTACTGCGCGATTGGGCAGAAGCGTTCGACGATTGCGCAGATTGTGAAGACGCTTACCGACGCCGGCGCGATGGAGTACACCATCATCGTGGCGTCGTCGGCTTCGGAACCAGCGTCCGTGCAATACATTGCGCCGTACGCGGCTTGCGCGATGGGCGAATATTTCCGGGATAACAAGAAACACGCCGTGGTTTTTTACGACGACCTTTCGAAGCACGCGCAGGCCTACCGCGAAATCTCTTTGCTGCTGCGGCGTCCTCCCGGCCGTGAAGCGTTTCCTGGCGACGTGTTCTATTTGCACTCGCGGCTCTTGGAGCGCGCCGCAAAACTGAACGACAAGTTGGGCGCTGGTTCGCTAACGGCCTTGCCGGTAATCGAAACGCAGGCCGGCGACGTTTCCGCGTACATTCCGACCAACGTAATCTCCATTACCGACGGGCAGATTTACCTGGAGGCGGATCTCTTCAATGCGGGTATTCGTCCAGCCATCAACGTGGGCATTTCGGTAAGCCGCGTGGGCGGCAACGCGCAGATCAAAGCCATGCGTCAGGTGGCCGGTTCGCTGCGCTTGGACATGGCGCAATATCGCGAACTGGCGGCGTTCGCGCAGTTTGGCGCCGACCAACTCGATAAGGCTACGCAGGCGCAACTTTCGCGCGGGCAGCGCCTGACGGAGATTTTGAAGCAGGATCAATTTGCGCCGTTCAGCGTACAGAAACAGGTGTTGAGCCTGTTCGTGGCCACTAGCGGTGTGATCGACAATGTTCCGGTGGATCAAGTGCGGCGCTTTGAGAGTGAATTTATTCAGTTTGTGGAAAGCAGCTACGGCGGCATTCTGAAAGCCATCGCCGAAAAACAGGCCCTGGACGACGGAATCAAGGCGGAGATCAAGAAAGCCGCGGACAGTTTCAAGGAACGGTTCATGGCCTCGATCAAGGATGCCGCGCCCGCTGCCAGCGCTGCCGCGAAATAAGGAATCGACCTAACCAGCCGACATGGCCACACTCCTCGATTTCCGGCGCCGTATTCGCTCGGTAAAGAACACGCAGCAGATCACGCGCGCGATGAAGTTTGTTGCGGCGGCGCGGCTGCGGCGGGCGCAGGAAGCTGCGATCGCCGCGCGTCCATATGCGGAGGAATTGGCGCGGATGCTGCGCTCGATCATGTCCCGCGTTGAAGAGCCCGAGCATCCGTTGCTGGCGAAACGGCCGGAGCAGAACATTCTGGTAATCGTACTGAGTGGCGAGCGCGGGCTGGCTGGAGCGTTCAACAGCAACATCCTGCGCAAGGCCGGAGACTTTATCCGCAAGCAGAGCGGCAAGAAGATTGTGGCCATTCCGGTGGGCAAAAAAGGCCGCGACTCGCTGAAGAAAGCAGGATTTCAGTTTGCCGCCGAGTATGTGAACGTGCTGGCAAAAGTGGAGTTCAGCGTGGCGCGGGATATCGCGGCGCTGGTCACCGAGCTATACACCAAGGAAGAGATTGACGCGGTTTATATCGTGTTCAGCGAGTTCAAGTCGGTGATGACCGCGAACCTGGTGGTGCAGAAACTACTGCCGGTGGAAGAGATTCGCGAGGCAGACAGCAAGGGCGAAAAAGCCGGAGAGAAGACCGGGGACGAGAAGAAAGACACGAAGAAAGACGAGACGCCCGTCGATTACATCTACGAACAGCCGGAAGAGCAGTTGCTTGGAAAGCTTTTGCCACGTTATATCGAAACTCAAATATTGCGCAGCATGCTGGAATCTTCAGCGGCGGAATATGCGGCGCGCATGGTGGCTATGGATTCGGCGACCAAGAATGCCGGCGACGTGATTGAAGCGCTGACCCTGCACATGAATAAAGTGCGGCAGGCGGCCATTACCAAGGAAATTATCGAGATTGTCAGCGGCGCGAACTACGGCGCCTAGGAGAGAGCATGGCGGAACAGACGGCAGCCGTCGGACACGTGGTCCAGATCATCGGACCGGTGCTCGACATTCAGTTTGACTCAGGACATTTGCCCGCGATTTACAACGCGGTGCGCATTTCCAGCGAAGGGTTCAACGTGCCAGAAGCGGTGGACGTGACCGTGGAAGTGGAGCAGCACCTTGGCGAAGGCCGCGTGCGCACCGTCGCCATGGAGCCGACGGAAGGCTTGGTGCGCGGCATGAAAGCCGTGGATACCGGCGCACCGATCACCATTCCCGTCGGACGCGCAACTCTGGGGCGCGTGATGAACGTGCTGGGCAAACCCGTGGATCAACTCGGTCCGCTGACCAGCCCGACGAATTATTCCATTCACCGTCCGGCGCCGCCTCTTGAGGATCAATCCACCACGCTGGAAATGTTTGAAACGGGAATCAAGGTTATCGACCTGATTCAGCCCTTCTTGAAGGGCGGAAAAATCGGCTTGTTTGGCGGCGCGGGCGTCGGCAAGACGGTTTTGATTCAGGAATTGATCAACAACGTGGCCATGCAGCATGGCGGCGTTTCGGTGTTCGCCGGCGTTGGAGAGCGGACCCGCGAAGGCAACGATCTTTGGCTGGAGTTTCAAGAAGCCGGCGTAGTGGTTCCCGGCAATTCGGAAAAGTCGCGCGCGGCGTTGATCTACGGGCAGATGACCGAACCGCCCGGAGCGCGTTTGCGCGTGGGTTTGACCGGCTTGACGGTGGCGGAATATTTCCGCGATCAAGAACATCTGGACGTATTGCTCTTCATCGACAATATTTTCCGCTTTGTGCAAGCGGGCTCGGAAGTTTCCGCGCTGCTCGGCCGCATGCCATCGGCGGTAGGTTATCAGCCCACGTTGAACACGGAAATCGGCGAGCTGGAGGAACGCATAACCTCCACGAAGAACGGCTCGATTACCTCCGTGCAAGCGATTTATGTGCCTGCGGACGACTACACGGACCCGGCTCCGGCCGCGACCTTTGCGCACCTTGACGCGACTACTAACCTCAGCCGGCAGATCGTGGAGCGCGGCATCTATCCCGCCGTCGATCCCTTGGCCAGCTACTCGCGCATTCTGGACCCCCGCATTGTGGGCGCAGAACACTACACGGTAGCGCGCGCGGTGAAATCGATTTTGCAGCGCTATAAAGATCTTCAGGACATCATCGCAATTCTGGGTATCGAAGAGCTTTCCGACGAAGACAAACGGACCGTGGCACGCGCGCGCAAGATTGAAAAATTCATGTCGCAGCCGATGTTCGTGGCGGCGCAGTTCACCGGCCTCGAAGGCAAGTACGTGAAGATCGAAGACACCGTGCGCAGCTTCAAGGAAATCGTCGAAGGCAAGTATGACGACATTCCGGAACAATCGTTTTACATGGTGGGCACCATCGACGAAGCGCTGAAGAAGGCGGAAAAAATGAAGGCGGGTGCGTAAACGAAAATGCTGCCGGACGCCATCCAACTGATCATCGTCACGCCGGTGCGCGAGCTGTTGCGCGAAACGGTGGTGGAGGTGCAGCTGCCCGGAGCGGACGGCTACCTGGGCGTATTGCCCGGCGCCGCGCCGTTAATCACCGAGTTGGGTATTGGCGAGCTTACCTTTCACAGGAAGTCCGGGGGCGCGGCGCCCGATCCGATCGCCATTATTCGCGGTTTTGCAGAGGTTTTGCCGGACCGCGTGACCGTGCTGGCGGAAACCGCGGAGCTGGCTTCAGAAATCGATGTGGCGCGCGCCGAAGCTGCGCTGAAACGCGCGCAAGAACGCATGGCTTCCAACGCTTCGGATCTTGACTGGGACCGCGTTGCCGTCGCCCTACAGCGCGCGCTAATTCGCATCCAGGTGGCGCGTAAACATCGCGGCGTCCCTGTGAACGCAGCCTAAATCCCACAACTTTTCTTGGACCGCCTTTCTTGGGACAGCGGTAAAAAGCTAGCTTATGTGGCTTGGCGAGGCTTGCGACGCGGAACCTGCCAGCATCATCCAATGCCATCAGCGAAGGTATTCTGGAGGCGCTCAGCCGTGGATCCCATCACGATGTACACCAGCAACTGGTGCCCGGATTGCCGTCGCGCGAAATCCTTCATGAAGGAACGCGGCGTGGCGTTTCGCGAAGTAAACATTGAGGAAGATCCCGCCGCCGCCGCGCTAGTCATCAAAGCCAACAACGGAAAACGCAAAGTGCCCACGCTGGAAATTGCCGGGCGATACTTTGCGTGCAGCCCCTTCAGTGCACAGCAACTCGCCGCAGAATTGAACATTCCGATTAATTCGTAGCCAGTGGTTTAATGGTCGCTGCGTTCAGGATGACGATTTTAACTGGCGGCAGTTCTAGTTGATTGCGATTCCGCGGGTCCATACGCCAGTTATATGCAGGCCTTCGTCGAGCAGTACGATGTCGGCGTCCGCGCCCGCTCGCAAGGCGCCCTTCTTGAACTCCAATCCGAGGAGCGTGGCGGGATTGAGCGTCAACATCCGCACGGCATCGCCGAGCGAAGCGCCGAGCGCCACGATATTTCGCAAGGCGCGATCCAGCGTCAGCGTGCTGCCTGCCAGCTTCCCTTCCGCATTGCGGCAGACTCCGCCGCTCACCGTCACCTGAATGTTCCCCAGCTGATAATTTCCGTCCGGCATTCCGGTGGCGGAAATTCCGTCGCTAATAAGAATTACGTGGCCCGCGCCTTTGGCCTTCAGCAGCAGCCGCATGGCGGCTTCGTCGACGTGGACGCCGTCAGCGATTAATTCCGCGCTGACTTCTGGCGAGGTGAGCACGGCGCCGATCACTCCGCTGTCGCGATGGGAAAAGGGACGCATGGCGTTGTAAACGTGTACCGCGTGGCGTGCGCCATGCGCGATCGCCGCGCGTGATTGTTCGTAGGTGGCATCGGTGTGACCCATCGCCACCACCATCCCGGCTTTTCTCGCGGCGTCGATACACGGCATCGCACCCAGCAATTCAGGCGCGATGGTCAGGATGGAAGCGTTTCCCGCCGCCGCATGCAGCAACTGCTCCAGAAACTCGGCTGAGGGAAGCCGCAGGAACTCCTCTGGATGCACGCCGCGCCGGACGGGGCTGATGAACGGACCTTCAAAATGAATGCCCAGAACTTCGGCGCGGGCGTCATCGGCCTCGTGCTGTTCGCAAATATATTTCGCGATGTCCGCCACGCTGCGCAGGGTGGTGTCCGCGCTGGCGGTGACCGTGGTGGCTACCATCGATGTGGTGCCATGCGTCGCGACCGATCGCGTCACCGCGCGCATGGCTTCCGCAGTGCCTTCCATCACGTCGTGACCGCCGGCGCCATGGATGTGTACGTCCACGAAGCCAGGTAGGGCGGTGCTGTCGACGGCGGAGATCTCTTGCGCTCCGGAAGGCAGGCTCATGGACTCGCGCGCGCCGACCGCCTCAACTACGCCGTCGCGAATCAGGATGCCAGCATCCGCAATTTCTGCCGTAGGAGTTAACGCGCGCTTGCAATGAAAAAGCAGGGTGGCCATAGAGTGTTTTGCCCAGACGGGACGCGCCAGAACTTCTGCGCCCGAGAGGAGCAGCTTTACTCATCGTAATGGATATGTCGCGTGGCGCAAAACGGAATGGATGCAGGTTACGTGATGAATTGTCGCGACAAACGCCGCAAGAACTTCTCGGTCTATTCGCTTATTAAAAAGTAACGGGAGGATTCTCTGGGATCCTCCCGTTACCTAGTGCTCTGGCTGCTCCCAAGGAAAAACTCATATGAGCCGTGCCAAGCAGCGGGCCAGCCCAAACGCTTTATTGGGCGGTTGGTGTGGCGCTGCTCGCGGACGCCGTCGATGCCGACTTCGGAACGCTGAGGTAACCCGAGGCTGTGGTCTTGCTGACCTTGTTCACTACCAGCTCCAGGGCCGCGCGGCTGCCGCCGGTGTAGAAGAAGATCGGCTCGTTTACCGAGCGATTCTTCTTTTCGAAATTCTTGTCGTCGGCTAGCACGTTGATGCTGTACTGGTTTTTCTTGATGTTGGTGTCGCGCAATTCCACTTCAATGCTTCCCACGCGTTGCGCGGAGCCCTTCCGTGTCACGGTGAATTCGTAGTAGTCGCGCTGACCCATGCGGCGCAACTGGTCGATTTCATCGTGATTGCGCGCGATGAGCGTACCCATCTCGCTGCGGGCCATCTGCAGGTTGTTGTTGGTCGCATCGAGACCGGTCTTCACGCCGTTTACGTCCGTACCGAGTTTGGAAACGTCGTCCGTGCTCGCCTTGGTTGCCAATTGCGTGCTCACATCGCTCTTGAGTCCGGTCAGTTTCTTGTCATAAGCCACCACGGCGGCCTTGGTCTGCTTCCGCGCGGCTTCCAGATCGGATTCCGTTACGTTGAGTTTATCGGTGACGACCTTGAGATCGCTCTGCAGGCGCTGGTTGGTATCCTCGGACTTGGCCAGCCGCTGGCTCAGCGCGTCATTGCTCTGCTTCAAAGAATTCTCGGCGGATTGCCCCACGCTCTTGGCTTGGTTCAGGGCCGTCCAGCCTACACCTACGCCCAACAGAGACGTGGCGCCCAAAAGAATAACGGCCAATCCGACCCAACGGGGGGTGCCGGTGGTGGTGCTTGCCGAGTACACAGGTTCTTGAAATTCGCTCATTTTAATGCTCTCCTCGCGATGTTGGTGCGATGTTGATGCACTAATGCGCCGGAAAATCGCGTCGCCAGTCATGAGTGCATACCGGTTTCCACGAGCGGTTCCGGCCGCGAAATGAGACTAACGGTCGCTTAATCTTAGACTTAAGAAGAGGGAGAGTGATGGCAGAGTGTAGTTGTAGAAGTACTAGAACCAGTAAAGATTACATGTTTGTTTCAGTTGTGGTAATTATTGCTGACTGGGACTCACTGTGGAGGTGGGTGAAATGAAGGATGGGTTGATAGAGCAACCCTAAATTCCAGTGTTCCTGTAAAATGCTTTCATTCAATAGTTTAGCGCGAGACGCTAAGCTGCTTGAATGACAGGTCGCAGGTGCGGCCGGCTTTCCGAGGCTTTATACGTACCGAATTCCCGGTCCAAGGTGGTCGTCGCAGCGTCCTGAACGACGCGGCAATCGTCGCATTTGAGGAGATGGTTTTTGATCTCGGCTTCAACTGCGGGCGACAATCTGCCCTCTAAGTACCAACAAATCAAATGAATAGTGTCCCGACAGCTCATATGCCCCATCCCCATGTAACGCGAAAGTAGTCGCCCCGAACGACAACATACACGGCATTTTGAACGCCAAACTGTGTTGCCGATCGATTCCAGTAAGTCATTTATTTTGAATCTCCTGGAACCGCTTATCTCTATGGTCAAGAACGCCACTCTCCCTTTGAGGAACTATTGCACTCGTGCGCGCTCGAAGTGTGCAGTTTTTTGGGTACAGCCCCGACGGTATGTCCCCAGGTCCAGCCGTATGCGTGAAAATTGCGACCGTCACCGCAACGGGGTCACAGACAGCTCCCGCAAAGCCGCTATGCGATCCTCCAAGGGAGGATGGGTGCTGAACAGGCCGGACAGGGTTGCGCGTCCAAAGAGTGGTTGCACGATGCATAAAGCGGCGGTAGACGGAGACACCGCCGTGGTTGGGATCTGCTTGTTGTACGCGCCTAGTTTTTGCAGCGCGCTGATCAGTCCATAGGGCTGTCCCACCATGCGAGCGCCGGTCTCGTCCGCGGCATACTCGCGTCCGCGGGAGAGACCAAGTTGCAGCAGCATGGCCGCCAAAGGCGCAAGCACCATCATCAGGATCGCGCCCAGTCCGCCGCCTTCTCGATCCTCGCGATCACCGCCAAAAAACATGCCGAAGTGGGCCAGGTAGGTTACTGCGGCCGCGATGGTGGCGGCGATCGAACTGGTCAAAATGTCGTAGTTGCGAACGTGCGATAGCTCGTGGGCGATCACGCCTTCGAGTTCGTCGTCGGTCATCAGCTCGAGCAAACCCTCGGTTACCGCTACCGACGCATGCTGCGGATTACGCCCGGTGGCAAAAGCATTTGGCGCGGCTTGCGGAATCACATAGAGCTTCGGTACCGGCAACCCCGGCTTGGCCGCCAATCGCTCCATCACTGCATAAAGCCGCGGAAGCTGCTCGCGCGTTACCGGCTGCGCGCCGCTGGAGCGCAACGCAATCTTGTCCGAATAAAAATAGGAAACGCCGTTCATCACCACGGCAATGCCGAGCGCAATCTTTAGTCCGCCGGCGCCACCGATGTAGCCACCCACCATCACCAGCAAGATGCTTAGAAAGATCAACAGCACGCCAGTTCGTAGAATTTTCATCGTCCTAACTCCCTTCGTCCCGCGTAATTCGCCGGCCGTTTACACCACCGCGGCCGCCGCGGGATTCTTGCCCACGGCGCGCTCAAATTTCATGAGATCTTTCTTTCCATCGCGATCTACCAGTACGTGATCTCCGGGCAATGTTCCGCCTTCGAGAATGTGCATCGCCAGCGGGTCTTGGATCAAACGCTGAATGGTGCGCCGCAGCGGCCGCGCGCCATAGGCGGGATCGAAGCCCTCGTCCAGCAACAGCTGCATCGCGGCGGGCGAAAGTTGCAACGTGATCTGGCGGTCCGCGAGCAGTTGTTCAACATTTTTGAGCAGCAAATTCACGATGCGCGCCAGCTGTTCCTTGCCCAGCGGATTGAAGATCACAATCTCGTCGATGCGGTTGATGAACTCCGGACGAAACGCCGCACGCAGAGCGTTCATAGCCTCTTTGCGCGCGCGTTCGGGATCCTTGCTGGACAGCTCGAAAATCGCGGTCGATCCAACATTGCTGGTCATCACCAGCACGGTGTTGCGAAAATCCACGGTGCGGCCCTTGCCATCGGTCAGTCTGCCGTCCTCGAGAATCTGCAGCAGCACGTTGAATACGTCCGGATGGGCTTTTTCGATTTCATCGAAAAGCACCACGGAATACGGATGACGCCGCACCTGCTCGGTGAGTTGTCCGCCCTCTTCATACCCGACGTAGCCCGGGGGCGCGCCCATCAGGCGCGACACGCTGTGCTTTTCCATGTACTCGGACATATCGATGCGAATCATCAACTTTTCGTCGTCGAAAAGAAATTCCGCCAGCGCCCGCGCCAGTTCGGTTTTTCCCACGCCCGTGGGTCCGAGGAAAATGAACGAACCGATCGGACGCTTGGCATCGGATAATCCCGCGCGGCTTCTCCGCACAGCGTTGGAAACGCGCGCGAGAGCGTCTTCTTGCCCAACCACGCGCTGGCGCAGCCGGTCTTCCATTTTAACGAGCTTCTGCGCTTCACCCTCCAACAAACGCCCGGTGGGAATTCCCGTCCACTTGCTCACCAGCTTAGCGATATCTTCTTCGTCGACCTCTTCCTTCAGCATCGGCGAGCCTTTGTGCAGCGCGGCAAACTGCGCCTCTGCGGCCTTTAGCTCCCGTTCCGCAGCGGCAATCTGGCCATAGCGGATTTCCGCGACCTTTGCCAACTCTCCGGCGCGCTCGTACTTTTGTTCTTCCGCGCGCAGCTGCTCAATCTGTTCTTTGCGCTTGCGAATGGTGGCGATGGCGTTTTTCTCCGCCTGCCAGGTAGCTTTGCGTCCGCTGGAATCTTCTTTCAGTTTGGCCAATTCCTTGTCGATCTGTTCGCGGCGTTCCTTCGAGTACGCATCTTTTTCTTTGAGCAGCGCTTGGCGTTCGATTTCCAGTTGCAAGATGCGCCGTTCGATTTCATCAATCTCCACCGGCAACGAATCAATCTGCATGCGCAGGCTGGCGGCGGCCTCATCGATCAGGTCGATGGCCTTATCCGGAAGAAAACGATCCGCGATGTAGCGGTTTGAAAGCGTCGCAGCCGCCAGAATGGCGGCGTCCTTGATGCGCACCCCGTGGTGCACCTCATAACGCTCCTTGAGCCCGCGCAGAATAGCGATGGTGTCGGCGACTGTCGGCTCGCTCACCAGCACCGGCTGGAAGCGCCGTTCCAGTGCAGGGTCTTTCTCGATATTTTTCTTGTATTCGTTCAGCGTGGTTGCGCCGATCGCGCGCAATTCGCCGCGCGCCAGCGCGGGCTTCAACATGTTGGACGCATCCATGGCACCTTCCGCCGCGCCAGCGCCCACCAAGGTGTGCAACTCATCGATGAACAGAATGATTTGCCCGTCGGCGTCCGTAATCTCTTTTAGAACGGCCTTAAGGCGATCCTCAAATTCTCCGCGATATTTTGCCCCGGCGACAAGAGCCGCAAGATCCAGCGCGACGAGCTTCTTGGTTTTCAAAACGTCCGGGACGTCGCCCGCAACAATGCGCTGCGCCAACCCCTCGACAATCGCGGTCTTGCCAACGCCGGGCTCGCCAATCAGCACGGGATTATTTTTTGTGCGGCGCGCGAGTATCTGCATCACGCGGCGAATCTCTTCATCGCGGCCAATCACCGGATCGAGCTTGCCGCGACGCGCCATCTCCGTGAGGTCGCGGGCATATTTCTCCAGCGATTCATAGGTGGCTTCGGGATTTTGCGAGGTTACACGCTGCGTCCCACGCACACTGGTCAGCGCCTGCAGAATAGCTTCGTGCGTGGCACCCTGGCGCTTGAGCAGCTGGCCGGCAGGATCGCGCTCCGCGCTGGCGATGGCCAGGAACATGTGTTCGGTCGAGACGTACTCGTCCTTGAAATTCTTCGCTTCGTCAAACGCCCGCTCCAGTACCGCGTTCAGCGCCTTGCCCAAGTGCTGCTGGTCGAAGCCTGAAATTTTTGGCAGCCGCGCAACTTCACGCGCGATCTCTTGATTGAGGGCCTCGGGGCGAATTCCCAGGCGCGCCAGCAGCGGGGACACCACGCCGTCTTTCTGCGCCACCAATGCTTCGAGCAGATGTAATGGTTCGATCTGCTGATTTTCGTGGCGCGCGGCGACTTCCTGCGCCTGTCGCAGCGCTTCCTGGGCCTTGACCGTCATTTTTTCAAATTGCAACATTCCATGCCTCTTCTCAATTTTGATGCTTTTCTGCCGTTCGATTACGGCATCCAGCTATTCGATGCCATGAATCCATCAGTGACGCAGCCAAGAATGCCAAGAAAAAGGGCTGGCAGCACGCCAGCCCCTCTCTTCACCCAGTTCTGGTGCTATCGCGTGCCGTTGCTGGACTTACTTTGCGCCGGCGGCCGCCGCCATCGCAGGCGCCGTGGACGTACCACCCACGGTGACTTTGATCTGCTTCGGCTTGGCTTCCTCACGCTTCGGGAGGCTCAAGGTCAGAACCCCGTTCTGATAGTCGGCCTTGATGGCTTCCGAGTTCACGGTGTTGGCCAGCGAGAAGCTGCGGGCGAAGGAACCATAGGCGCGTTCCACGCGCAGGTAGTTGCCCTCGGTGCTCTTCTTCTCAAACTTGCGTTCACCGCGGATGGTCAACAGATTGTTCTCGACGCGAATGTCGAGAGCCTTGGGATCCACGTCCGGCAGATCAGCTTTCACTACCAGTTCATGCTCGTTCTCAAAGATGTCAACCGCGGGCGCCCAGGTCGTGAGGTTGGATTCCTGGCCGGCGCGCTCGAATAACTCGTTGAAAACACGTCCGAAATGATCTTGCGAGGTGGAAGTGCCGCGATGGCCTTCCCAGCGATTCAAGATGCTCATGATGATTTAAACTCCTGTCAAAATATATGTGACTGCAACCAAATAATAAAATATGCGCGTATCATTGTCAAGTACAAATAAACAATGCCAAATGAATATTGTAAAGCATTTATTATGATATATGTACGACGTACATTAAGTTCCGACGTGACTTCTCAATGTCCGGGAAACAGCGTTCTCCGCGCATGCAATCGGCATCATCTCGCGTCTGCTATTTTGCTGCTACACTGAGCATTCATGCGTCTCGAAGATTTCGACTACCACCTGCCCACCGCCCAAATCGCGCAATACCCCACCGAGCGACGAGACGGCGCCCGGCTTCTGCTGGTAGACCGCAAGCCGCCTGATCAGGCGAAATTCACAGACACCTTCTTCTCAGAGTTGCCAGGCTTATTGCGTGGGGACGAGTTGCTGGTCTTTAACAACGCACGGGTGATCCCTGCGCGACTTTTCGGTCGCCGCGCCAAGCCCACACCGACACCAGGGACCTCCGCGACGCCCCGCCAGCCGGAGCCCACTGGAGAGGTCGAGGTGTTTCTTTCGCGCGAAATTGCTCCGGACACGTGGCAAGCACTAGTCAAACCAGGAAGGAAACTGCAGCCCGGGACGTGGATTCTCTTTGGCGAAGGACAGCTTACGGGAGAAATCATCAGCCGCGAGGATTTCGGGATGCGTTCCATCAAGTTTCAATCGCTTGACGCGCGCACCGTAGCGCAGCACATCGAGGCGCTGGGCCACATACCACTGCCACCGTACATTAACCGCGCGGACGAAAATTCCGATCGCGAGCGTTACCAGACCGTCTTCGCCAAGCGCCCCGGAGCTGTGGCGGCGCCGACCGCAGGGTTACACTTCACGCCGGAAATTTTGCAAGCCATCAGTAAACGAGGCGTGGAAACCTGCGAGTTGACGCTGCACGTCGGCCTGGGCACGTTTCAGCCCATCCGCAGCGAAACGCTCGAAGAGCACATCATGCATGCAGAGTGTTACGAAATTCCCGAGGATACCGCGGCGCAGATTTGTGCGGCGCGCGCCGCGGGCCGGCCTATTCTTGCTGTGGGCACCACAGTGGTGCGCGCGCTCGAAGCCGCCGCCATGCGAGTCCTGGAATCAGCTTCGGACCACGCGACAAGCCCGCGACTCATCGCCGCCGGTGGCGGAGAAGCCACTTTGTTCATGTACCCGGGATTCACGTTTCGTGTCGTCGATGCGCTGCTGACGAATTTTCACTTGCCGCGCTCGACGCTGCTGGCGCTGGTCAGCGCCTTCGCTGGAAGAGAACAAATACTGGAGGCCTACCGGCACGCGGTGCTCGGCGGGTATCGCTTTTATAGTTACGGCGACTGCATGTTGTTGCGCTGAATTAGTGCGCTAAGGCTAGATTGTTGACCTGAATTGAAGCGCTAAATGGAGGAGCTGGATCATTACGTTGAGGCGCGACTAGGAAGATGCTGAAGAACTTCGCAGGCTGTGCCCACGCGCGAAAAAACTGCGTAGTAGCCCACCGTATTTACGGCGATAATTTGCAGCAATTCGCCGCACGCCTCGCCGGGATTTTGCCACCTTAAGAGCTGCGCCGAAAGGCTCACGAGCAGGGAAGTGGCTATTTCTGGCATTGCCACTGGCCACTTCCCGCTCGAATTATCGAAAGCCTTCACCGGCAGTCCTCCACAAGTTACAGCCGTTTACTACTCGTTGAAGACGAATACTTTGGTCTTGCCGGCGAAGCGCACTTCTTTCACGCTGCCATCGGCATCGAGTAGCAACGAATCCGTGTTCGCTTTGGTGGAACGATCTTCCCAGCGGCCTTCTGATTCCGCTACGACGCTCCGGCCCTTCTCTACTGTGGCCTTGTTGCCGTCGATCATCAGCTTGTAGTCGCCCGCCTTCAATTCGGCTTTGCCGATTTTGGCGCTTTGCGAAATGGAGATGCTGGTAACCGTGGGCTTTGCGAACGCGGGAACGGCTAGAACCACCGCCGCCAACAACGCCAAACTGCGAAATTTTGCATTAAAATTCATGAACGTATCCTGCCTTTCGAAGACTTCGAGTCAGCCAAACAGGACCGTGGAAGAGGAACGAGTTGACACGCAGGCGGCGGACGAGTAGTCTCGCCCGGAAGACACCTATACTTCCTGGACTAACGGCCGGAAAGATTGCGTGTCGCACGCCCCGCGGCTGCCACCGCGGGGTTTTCGTTTTCACATCCCCAGAGGCTTGCTCTGGCTGCACTGGTATAGACGAAGTGACTTGAAAAAATGTTTCGGACGATGCAAAGAATAGTTTCAGATAGTTCGCCCGGAGCAGCGAGATTTCGCCGGGCATCCCATTTGTGGGAAGGCATGGGAAAATCTTTTCCAAATATTTAGCTGATATTTAGAGGAATTTGTTATTTCTATTACATTACAAGTCGTAATGCGCTGCCGGGCCGCTCGCATCGTCGCGCCCCTTCCTTTATACTCTTCCCTACTCACTTAATGTCCGCCACACGCATCCTCGTCCTGAGTGATCTGCACGCCAACGCGACCGCTTTTGAGGCGGTACTTTCCGCCGCCGAGGGCCGCTGGGACATTTGCGTCTGCCTTGGCGACGTCGTCGGCTATGGCCCGGATCCCAATCAGGTAACGGCACGGGTTCGTGCCTTGGGCGCTACTACGATTCGCGGCAATCACGACAAGGCAATTTCCGGCGTGATGGATACCATCGATTTCAATCCCGTGGCCCGCGCCGCCGTCGAATGGACGCGCGCCGAGCTCCAGCCCGAACACCTCTCTTGGCTAAAGGAACTGCAGCCTGGGCCGTTCCCCACCGACGGAATCGTACTCATTCACGGCGCGTATCAGGACGAAGATGAATACGTGTTTACACCAGCGCAGGCCATGGACGGACTGCTCGACTCCTCTTCGGCGGTAACCTTCTTCGGCCACACGCATCACCAGGGCGGTTTTTCCTTTCTCGATTCCAGCGTGGAATTGCTGCAAATTCGCCCGCGGCCCAGCGAAAGTTTTACCGCGCTCCGTCTGGAACCCGGTCGGCGTTATCTGTTGAATCCCGGTTCCGTCGGCCAGCCGCGTGATGGAGATCCACGCGCCGCCTTCGCCATCGCCGACCTGGAACATCACATCGTGGAGTTCTGGCGCGTACCGTACGATATCTCTGCCGTGCAAGACCGCATGCGCGATGCACACCTTCCGGAACCTCTGGCGCAACGCCTGATGCTCGGCCGTTAGCGGCGAGGAAAGTTAACTGTTTTGCGATTCGGTGATTTTGTGGGTCTGAGCTTTAGCTCCTACGCTACCTATTCGGCTATCATGGGGCTCTCTGGCCCGTAGGGAATTGCTCCGACGCGTTTTTTACGCGTTGTGAAGAGCAAGCCATGCGATTCTAAAAACACATGAGCGACAATCTCCAGTTCGGAGCGCTGCAGGATCCAGCGCCGAATCGCGGCAAGTTCCGCTTCGCGCTGATCGCGGGCATCGCCGTGGTAATTGTGCTGGTGGCGGCGCTGGTGCTGCCGAGCGGCATGTTGCTTAACCCGTGGTCTCACGGCAATCAGCCCAGCGGCACAAAACGCCATCTCACTGCTGCCGGTGCGCAATTGCTTTTTGGTCTCGCCGAGCAAGCTTACGCTCCGCAGATCCACATCGAAAACATCGCCATGAACCGCGTGGAGAACTTCCTGAATCAGGAAGTGACCACGCTGTCCGGAGAGGTGGTGAACACCGGAGACCGCTCGCTGCAAGGTGTCGAGCTGACCGTGGAATTTTCCGACGAGCTGCGCCAGACCATCCTGCGCGAATCGCGCTCGGTACTCGACCCACCTCCCCTGGCCGCCGGCGCGCGCCGCGATTTTGAAATCTCTTTCGAGCACGTCCCCGCTTCCTGGAACATGCAGCAGCCCGCCATAACAGTTACCGCTTTGCGCTTCACCTCTGTAAAATAACAATTGATAAGTAACAGTCCTGATTTATACTTCAGCGCGTGGAATTCGCCGCCGAGCTCGAAGCCAGCCTCAAGGAGTTCTCCGCCTCCGGCCTGGTGGAAGTGCGCGAGAATGGCGGCCGCGTCGCGCCTCTCGAAGGCCTCTCCTGGGAGATCCGCGGTTCCGGGGAAAAGCCGCTACTGCATATCTGGTCGGAATACTACAACCTGACCCGGCGCGTGCTAGCCATCACCGACCATTCCGAGCAACGCCTGGCGTTGGCCGTCGAACGCTTCGGCCGGTTAAAGCCCGATCGCCTGGAGTTCGTTCGCAAGGATTTTCAACGCCAGGCGCGCGAACTCTCGCGCCAAGAATTCTGCCAACGGCTGAAAGGAATTCTCGCGCAGCAATTTCCCGACGACGCTCTGGACTCGCTGGTCAGCGGCGAAGACCTGGAACATTCGCTGCCAGGAAATTATGCGCGCGGCGTCTCGCATCGCGGGTCCGCGCACACCGCGGTGCTCGCGGTCAGCGAAAATGAATCCCCGGAAACCATTGCCAAGACTCTTACCTTTGGTTTGCTGTGGCTGGATCGCTTGCGATCCAGCAGCATGCGTGGCTCCCTTTCCGGACTGCGGCTGATTTTGCCGGCCAGCGGCGTGCGCTCCGTGGCACATGGCTGTGCCGCGCTCGCGCCCAACCTGGGCGTGCGTTTGTTTGCGCTGGATTCCCGCCTGGACGTGCTCGAAGAGGTGAATATCAGCCAAGCGGGAAATATCGATTCGTGGCTGGTGCCGCATCGCGAATTTCAGGATTTGCTGAATCGCGCGCATCCAGATCTCGCACCGATTGTAACGCTGGCACCGCGCAGCATCACATTGCATCCCGCGCCATCCCGCGCGGTGGTGTTGCGCTTTCGCGGATTGCCGTTTGCCGTGTGGGAAAATGGCGAATTATTCTTGCTGCATGGCGAATCTCGCAAATTAATCCGCGGCGATGCCCGCGCATTACTGACTCCTCGGCTGCACGAGCTTGAACTGCATCGCCATCCGCTGGCCAGAGACACCCGCCACGCACTTTACCGCGCGCAACCGGAGCGCTGGCTCGAAGCGCTGGTCCGCGAAGACGTAACCCGCGTCGACGCCTGCCTCGACGCTAAATTCGTCTACGCACAGGTTTTTGCGAACGCCGCGGGAGGCCACGGCATTCTGGACCTGCTTTGCGTCACACGTTCCGGCCGCCTGGCAATTATTGAGTTGAAGGCTAGCGAGCACATCCATCTTCCGCTACAAGCCAGCGACTATTGGTTGCGCATTCGCCGCCATTTGCAACAGGGCGACTTTCAACGCAAAGGCTATTTCCCCGGCATCGCACTGCAAAACGTCGTGCCGCTCGTCTACTTGGTGGCTCCGGCATTACGCTTCCACCCGAGCACTGACGTTCTGCTTCGCTACTTGACCCGCGATCTCGAGGTGGTTCGCGTTGGACTGGCAGAGAGCTGGCGCCGCGGTCTGCGCGTGGTGCAGCGCTACTAAGCATTTCCGTACTTTCGCCTGACGTTCTACGTCGTAATACTGCTGTTCATACCGCGCGTCCAGCGGGTAAAATCATTGCGGTGAAATCGGTTAGGGAGCCCAGGTGAATTTTTCCGCAACGATCCGGGAAAACGGTCAAATCTCCGTCGTACACATCACAGGAAGCCTAACCTCCTTTGAGGTTCAAGGGCTACGCTCCACGATCTCCGGGCTCCTGAAAAAGGGCCGCAAAAAAATTGTTTTGAATCTGGACGGTCTTCGCTACCTGGACAGCTCCGGCATCGGAGAGCTGGTGCGCAATTACATGACGGTGATAAAGAGCGGCGGCGAAATGAAAGTGGTGGGACTAAAGCCCAAGGTGGAAGAAATTTTCAAGGTAACGCAGTTGCATCAGATTTTTCAGGAATTCCAAGACGAGGCCGAGGCGCTGGAAAGCTTTCCGGAAAACCGCAAAAACACGCCGCCCCCAGCAATACCTGACTGAAGTACGTGATTTAGGAGCCTAACCAAAAAAAACAGGCGTAAAAGGAGAGAAGCAGTTAAGGGGTTGCCTTAACTGCTTCCCGGGGTGTGTCCTCGAAGTGGTTTTGAAATGTTAGATGCACCGCGCCGAGATTGGTTTCACTTATCTCAATATTTCTTTTAGATTTTTTTATACTAGACGGAAGCTCTAGTAAAACAAATACTTACGCCACCGCTCGTCACGATGGCCGATGAGCCGCATCAACTGACGGGAGGTATGCAGCGTAAACGGCCGCGGCCGCCGCGCCAGCTTCAATCCCGCCTCTTCCGGCGTCCGGTCGCCCTTTCCATTGTTGCAGCGGTAACAGCAAGCCACGAGATTCTCCCAGGAAGAGCGTCCGCCGCGGGATCTGGGAACCACGTGGTCCAGCGTCAGCTCAGAACTAGGAAAGATGCGCCCGCAGAACTGGCAGGTATTGCGATCACGCAGCAGAATATTCTTCCGCGAAAGCGCCCGGCTCTGCTGCGGGATGTGCCGGTAGGCTAAGAGTCGAATAACGGATGGAACTTTGTGCGCGTGGGCCGCGGAGTGAACCTCTGAATTGTGCATCTCTTCGGCCTGCGCCACGCCCTTGAGCATCAGCACCATGGCTCGTCGCACCGCAGTCACATTGATGGGTTCGTACGTGGCATTCAGCACCAGCACAGGCTCCTGCATCAGCGACGCGCGCCGTGGCGTGATCGGATTGTAGGGTCTACTGCCGGCAG
The DNA here is from genome assembly GCA_963838265.1 of uncultured Acidobacteriota bacterium. Taxonomy (GTDB): domain Bacteria; phylum Acidobacteriota; class Terriglobia; order Acidiferrales; family UBA7541; genus Acidiferrum. The sequence continues at coordinate 865,119 of CAWIQN010000003.1, read as the reverse complement.
GTCCGTCGCTGCCGGGCACAGACGCTCCGGCGGCTTCGGGGGTGTAGCGCCCCCGGGATTCGCTCGCACTGGACCTCGCAGGGCTCATGCGCGTACCTCGGGCTAGCTCGGACTGTGCTTCGCGACCGGGCTTCGGGCGGCGCGGGCCACTGTCAGCCCTACAACCGATTTGGCCCCGGAATCGAGTAACGCTCGCGCACAGGCGTCGAGCGTGGCTCCAGTCGTCAATACATCATCTACCAGTAAGACGCGTAGCTTGTCAACTTGGCTGCCTGGACGTGTGGCAAAGGCGCCACGGACGGCCTCCCAGCGCTCCTCCAGAGACAGCACCGTTTTTTCCGGGCGTTGGCGGGTGCGCACCAGCAAAACAGGCCTGTATGGCAGCCTGAGCGCCCTGGCGAGGGGCTTGGCGAGCAGCGCGGCTTGGTTATACCCCCGCTCTCGTTCGCGACTCCGGTGTAAGGGAACTGGTACTACTATATCGGCCTCCAACGCTTCTCCTTCGCTACGGACGAGCTGCGCCATGCGCGCTGCGAACCACCGCGCGAGCGGGTCCAGTCCTCTGATATTTCAGCATCAGCAAGGCGCGTACCAGCTGGTCTTGATAGATGGCCAGGCTGCGCGCTCGCGCGAACGCGTAGGTCGGAGGGTTGCAGTGCGGGCAGCGCAGCGACGCGATTGCAACCGGATCAAAAGACTCCAGCGGCTGATCGCAAATCTCGCAGGCTCTTTCCGGAACCGGCGTGAATGAAGCGAGGCAATCCTCACAGATCGGGACGCGACTTGCGTGTACCAGCAATTTCTCGCAAATACGGCAAGGCGCTGGGAAGAAGATGCTGACCAGAGCATCTTCGGCCTCGCGCAGCAAAGAGCTCGCTATTCCTCGAAAAGGGAGCGAAGTAAGCACGCCGTAACCATTTGGCACCATTCATTGGCGCCGCCAGCTGGCAGGTTACTCCGCATGCGCGCCAGAAGAAAGCACTAAATTATCTCTATATAGAAGTGATTGTATAAGTAACACTAGGCGTAACCCGGAGCAGAGGCGGCATGCCGTGCCCGCCAGCAGCCCAGGCGTACAAAAGCAAATGCGCTGCGATTCCTGCAGCGCGTTCCCAACTTATATTTTCCTAGGAAACGCTCGATCCCTAGCGGACCGCGCGCCAACCGCTTACAGCAGACCCTGCTCCATCTTCTCCTGGCAGGTAATGCAGTGCTTCGCCCAGGGTACCGCCTCCAGACGCTTTTGCTGCAATTCATCCTGACAGTTGGCGCACACGCCATAATCGTCCGTATCGATGCGCTTTAGCGCCGCGTCGATCAGATTGAGGATCTTGCGATCCGTATTGGTCATGCCGAACAAAAACTCCTTGGTGTAAGAGTTCGCCGCCTTATCCGCCAGATCCACGGTGGGATCTTCATCGGCGGTGCGGCCTTCCTCCTGCGTACGCGCGATAGTCTTCATCAACTCTTCGCGCCGTATCGCCAACTTTTTCTTGTAATACTCGAGCCTTTTCTTGTCCATGAGTGTCCCGCCCCACAGTGTGCCTTCCGGGGCCATCTAAAAACTCCGTAGTGTAGGCCCTGTAGTCGTTCATGTCAAGTTTCAGGCGCTGCTTCCGGGCCTTCGCGCTGGGTACTCTTTGCTGATTGACGTTGTGGAAGTTGGTGAGTATCCTCACGTTAGGTAAGTTGGAGACCCTTATGCGACGAATGCGCGAAGTCCTCGCGGCGATGGCAGCAGCAACCGTATCGGTGACGATGCTTGGAGCGCCTTTGTGGGCAGCGCCCGCGTCACAACTTGGCATTGTGGTGTTCGCGGACCACGCGCGCGTGGGGACCGCCGCAGCGTCGGTCGGCAGTACGGTGTTCGGCGGCGACAAACTGACCACCGACGCAAAGGGAAGCGTGCAGGTCCGCGCTGGCGCCGCGCGATTCTTGCTGGCTGGCGGCGGCATGGCCACCCTATCCAGCGATGATGCGGTTCCTGCCGCAACCTTGATTTCCGGAACGGCTACATTTTCTACCGCCAGCGCCAAAGCGTTCACTTTGTATTTTGCCAATGCCGCAATTCGCGCCAATACCGATGAACCGACCGTGGGACAAGTCTCCGTGCTCGGTCCGAAGGAACTGATCGTGAAGAGCACCCGCGGGGCGCTGGCCTTCACGGTAAGCGGCGAAACCCGCGTGGTCGCGGAAGGCTCCGCCTATCGCGTGGTTCTGGATCCGACTCCGGCAGAGGTTGCCGCGGCAAATTCCCCTGCGCGAGGCGCATCGCCGCAACAGACTGGCGGCGAACCGCGCGCTGGTGAAATTTCCCGCATTATTCCCCAGGTGACGATCGGCCGCGGCGGGCAGACCTTGGATGCCACGGCAAACTCCATCGTGGATTGGCAAGACCAGATCAATACGTCACCCAGCGCCCGGGCGCGCATCGGTCTCGACGATGGATCCGTGTTGAACGTCGGCTCGGGCTCTTTGCTGCGCGTTGTGAAACACGACTCTGCCGCGCAACAAACGGACTTGGAACTGACCTACGGCAAGCTCCGCGCCAGGGCGCAGCAAATTTCCAAGCCGGGCGGCACATTTGAAGTACACACCGCCGCGGGAATCGCCGGAGTAGTGGGCACGGATCTTTACGTGGACTACTTCAACGACATCATGAACATTATCGTGTTTGAAGGCGCCGTGAAGGTCTGCAATCTGTCTGGGGCTTGTGTGATCGTGAAGGCTGGTGAGATGACCAGCGTGCGCAGGGGCAACGAAGGTCCTCCGGTTCCGCCGGTTCCCGCGCCTCTGGCGTTGATGACTAGCGCGGCCTCGGATACCGACGACGGCGAGGCAGTTGCTCAAGCGATACCGAATCCAACGACCCCCCGCGCCGACAACAGCCGTAGTAAAGTGGGTGGCGGCCCGATTAGCGCGGGGAGCAGCAAATTTGTGTGGTATGCCGTCAGCGTGGTGGCGATCGTAACCGCTGTCGCGATTCACCAAGCGCTAGAAAGCCCGGACCGCCCGTAATCTTCCCGCAGCTGTTTTTGTAATTAGACCAAGTGCATCGGTCAAGATTATGACTTTTACACGCCCGCAGATGCTTGCGGGCGTCTTTGTTTATATCGCAGCGACCGCTTCGATTTCCACATGCGCATCCTTCGGCAGGCGCGCCACCTGCACCGTCGTCCGCGCCGGAGGAGCAATGCTGAAGAACCGGCCATAAACTTCATTCATCGCGGCAAATTCGTTCATGTCCTTCAGAAAGACCGAGGTTTTGACCACGCGGTGTAGGTTGGAGCCGCCGGCTTCCAGGATGGCCTTTACGTTTTCGAGCACCCGCTCCGTCTGCGCCGTGACATCCGCGCCAAGCAGTTCTCCGGTCTGCGGATCAATGGCAATCTGGCCGGAGACAAACAAAAAGCCGTTGGCGCGGATCGCTTGCGAGTAAGGGCCGAGGGGCTTTGGTGCACGGTCGGTTAGAACGATATCTCTCATGGTGTAGCTCCTTTGGAAACAAGAACTGGTGGTGATGGCACCGCATCGCTGCGTAAAGCAGCTGCCGCGGAACTCTCATAGCGCGCGCGGAAGTCCGCCGGAACTCCGGGATGCTTCATCCACAGCCGCACAAACGCGGCGACGTTTTGGTGCGTCTCCTGCTCGAATGCGGCGATCAAATCGTCCAGATCGAAACCCCGCCCCGCGCGAGCGTATAGCATGTGGTCGATCGCATCGTTGAATATTTTAGGGCCGTAGCGATCCTGCAGCGCGTAAAAAAACAGGAAGCTCTTGGCGCGCGCGATCTGGCGAGCTTCGCGCGTGACGTTGGCCGCGGCACTGTCCGAGGTTTCGGCAAGTGCGTCCTTCCCAATAACGTCTCCTCCAGCGAGCGCGGCAGCAGGTTGGGGCGCCTTAAGCGATGTTTGCGCCCTTAGGGGCTCTTGCCGCTGACGCGCGGCAGCATCTTTCGGCACCAACTGCAGCGCGTGCCGAATGGTTTCGCCGCGCACCTGCGGGCCTTCTATTTCTTCGCGGCTTCTGGCGGCCGCAAAAACGGGCAGCAGCGAAAGCGGTTCGGTTTGCTCATAAAATCCAGGATTGCGGCCGTATCCCAGCCAGCTGGCCGCGAGCGATGGCGCGGCCGCGGCGGCCAGCTTTGGCGCTCCTTTGCTGACATCCACCATCACCGTATCGGAGGAAGCGAGCTCGGCGGTCGGTTCCTCTCGAGGATTTTCGTCGAGGAGCGCCACAGCGGCGGAACGAAAATTGGAAATGCATCCTTCGGGGACCGGGCACTCCACCACCCAGAAGATTGGAACACGGCTATTGGGCGCTCCGAAAATGGAATTGTAGACGTCGATAGTGCGCGCTAATTCGCCACTGGCTTGCTGCAGAACTCCAGACTTGCTGGACGCCCGGCTCCAGAGAATAATTTTCTGATGCGCGGTGCGAATCTCTCTAGCGTCGTATCGTCCGGCGACCACGAACGGATAGCGATCTTTCACGGTCTGTAATGCGCGAAAGGTCTGGGTGCCATTTTTTCTATCATGCGAAGGTTTCTTGAGCGCGCCACTGCTGTGTACGAGAAATCCTTCGGGCACACTTATTACCAGTTGCCATTTTTGGGGAGGCACGCCGCCAAAGCCGAGGAATCCGCGAACTTGCGGCAACTCGGGACTCCAGCCCGCCGCGGGCAAATAGAAGGCGTCGGACGCGAAACTCAGATCCCTGCGGTCCGCAGCGGGCGGCAGAATATCGTAAGAAATGTGCAAGGCGTGTGCGGCGTCTACCGGCCACGGGGTTGCGAATCGAATCACGGAGTTGCGCGCATAGCCTGTGAGGGGTTCGCTCGCGATATCCGCGCCGTCCCATTTTGTGGCGGCGGCGCCGGTGTTCAGACGCCTGCCATTCGGGAGCAAAATTTCGATTTCGCGGATGGCACGGACGCCAGTGTTGCGGAGTTGATAGTCCGCCTCAATGTGGATGGTTTGCGCCGCGGGAGCAAATTGCACACGAATTTCCTGTTTCTCAACGACAAAGCCTGGACCCAGCGGGGTGGCGCACGAACTGGCCCACAGGGCGCAGAACAGCATCAGCGCAGCAAAGGGGAAAGCGGGTTGGAGGCGCGGCCGCAAAACGTCTTGATTGTAACGAGGAAAGACGGAGAGCAACAGTGCGGCGTAGAGAGAATTCCACGACTGGCTGACAAATTGGTACGAAACGGGTACTGATCAGTGTGAAGTTAGCGATCGGCGGAAAGCGCCGGCTAGCCCGCCAAAATCAGCGCCGGCTGGCGCGCGTGCGTACGAAGTCCGTATTGGCGTGATTTCTCTTGGCCACGCGGGCCGCGACTTCCTTTTCGGCCTGTTCGTCGGTCATGCCTGCGTTGATGTACTCGAGAATCTGTCTTTCGCTAAGACCGGTGTTCTTCAGACGGCCGATTTCTTCGCTGGAAAGCGTGGGCTGGCCCTGCAGGTGGCGGCTAACCAGTGTTTGCACGGTGGCTGCGGACAGCCCGATTAATTTCAGGGTGATAGCTTCCGTGCTGATGCTGTCGATTTGGTCGGACTGCGCCATGCTTAGAATGTCTTGCTCGGAATAGCCGGCACTCACGAGATTGCTTGCGGAATCGCCACTGCTAAAAACATGCCCGTGGGAACGAGCATCTTTGACCATCGCGAGACAAGCGTCATCACTCAGGCCAAGACCTTTAATCGTGATGATCTGCGGAATTTCCACGGCGGTGACGTTCAGCTTCTTGAGTTGGTCGACGGTGCTGCTGGACAGGCCGGAATTTTCGAGCGGAAGATAATTGATCGTCGGCTTCTTTTCGCAGCCCACGAGCAGCCACCCGCCGAGTAGAACCCCGACCATCGCAATGGAAGCTGGACGACGCATACCCTTATTCTAAGCGCTGAGCTGCAAGGGCTGGGACGCGTGTGTTTTGGGCGACACCCGGCGAAAGGACAGGTACGTCGCGGCAGTCGCGAACTAGCTTTGGAGTGGGCTAGTTGGGGGCGGAGCCTTCGCCGGGTTGGTAGACGCGCTCGACGCCGATTACACCGGTGATGCGGCGGATGTTGACGAGGATGGTTTCGAGCTGCCGCTTATCGGCGATTTCCAGGCTGGCTTCGATGCGGGCGTTAAGTTTGTCTGGGCGGCTTTCAAGATTGCGGATGTTGGAGCCGGCGCCGCTGATGACGGCGGTGATTTCGGCGAGCAGGCCGGCGCGATCCTTGGCACGGATAGAGAGCTGAACCGGGAAGGTGGAGGCGCTGTCGCCGCCCCATTCAACGGCGATGCGGCGTTCCGCCTGGTACAGCAAGTTTTGCACGTTGGGACAGCTCTTGGTGTGCACGGCGACGCCGCGTCCGCGCGTGATGTAGCCGATGATTTCGTCGCCGGGAATGGGATTACAACACTTGGCGCGATAGACGAGCAAATCGTCCTGACCCTTCACGACCAGCGGGGCTTCGCCGAAGCCAAGCATGCGCTTGACGGTTTTAACCAGCGTGGGCTTGGCGTCGACGTTTTCGGCAACGTCGTCTTTCGCAACCTCGCCAAACACGCGGGTAAGAATCTGGCGCGCGGAATATTTTCCGAAGCCTACGGCAGCGTACAAATCTTCGATTTTGGAGATGCCCAGGTCCGCGGCAACCTTGAGCATGTCGGCCTCGGGAATCTTTTTCAGGCCGCGGCCGAAATGGCGAGAATCGTTTTCCAGAAGCTTGCGACCCATTTCCGTGGCTTCTTCGCGCTCCTGGACGTTGATCCAGTGGCGAATTTTGCTTTTGGCGTGCGAGGACTTAACGAAGCTGAGCCAATCGCGGCTGGGGCGATGACCTTTCTGCGTGAGAATTTCCACCACGTCGCCGTTGGTCACTTCGTGGCGCAGCGGGACCATCTGGCCGTTGACCTTGGCGCCGACGCACTGATGGCCGACCTCGGTGTGCACGGCGTAAGCGAAGTCCACGGGCGTGGCGCCGCGCGGCAACTCCATGACGCGGCCCTTGGGCGTGAAGGCGTAAACTTCGAGCGGCGCCAGATCGACTTTGAGGGTGGTGAGAAACTCGCCGGGTTCCTGCAGCTCTTGCGACCACTCGATCAATTGGCGCATCCAGGCGATGCGCTGATCGTCGTCATCGGCAGCTGGTTTGCCGCTCTTGTATTTCCAGTGTGCGGCGACGCCTTCTTCCGCCAGGCGATGCATTTCCTGCGTGCGGATCTGAATCTCGAAGGCCTGGCCACCGTGCAGCACGGTGGTGTGCAGCGACTGATAAAGATTCGGCCGCGGCATGGCGATGTAGTCCTTGAAGCGGCCCGGGACCGGGCGCCAGATGTGGTGCACCACGCCCAGGGCGGCATAGCAATTGCGTTCGGTATCGGTGATAACGCGAACGGCGAGAAGATCGTAAACCTGCTCTAGCCCGCGTTCCTGACGAATGGTCTTGCTGTGCAGGGAGTAGAGAGCTTTTACGCGGGCTTCGAGCTCCGCGGGAATGCCGCTTTCGACGAGCTTGGCCCGGATAGTGCTCTGTACTTCTTCGAGGAAGCGCTGGTGCACCGGAGCCTTGTCGGTGACTTGCTTCTGTAGAGCAAAGAAGGCTTCCGGTTCGAGATAGCGGAAGGCGAGATCTTCCAGTTCTCCGCGCACGATGCCCATGCCGAGGCGATGCGCAATGGGGGCGTAGATATCCAGAGTCTCCTTGGCAATGCGCTGTTGCTTGTGGGGCTCCAGGTAGTCCAGGGTGCGCATGTTGTGCAGACGGTCGGCAAGTTTGACCATGACCACGCGAACGTCGTTGACCATGGCCAGAAGCATCTTGCGAACGTTTTCCGCCTGGCGGTTTTCCGGGGCCACCATGTTCAGGCGTCCGATTTTGGTTACGCCGGCAACCAGGTGGGCGACTTCCGCGCCGAAGCGTTCTTCAATGCGGGAAAGCGGGAATTCCGTATCTTCGATAACGTCATGGAGCAGTGCGGCGGTGAGCGTGGTGGCGTCCATGCGCATATCCGCGAGGATGTGGGCGACTTCGAGCAGGTGGGTGAGGTAAGGCTCGCCAGAACTGCGCAGTTGATCGCGGTGGCGTTCGGCGGCGATTTCGTAGGCGCGGCGGACCACCCAGGGATCTTCAGAAGGGCGATTCTTGCGGAGTTTTTCGAGCAGTTCCTCGAGGCGAGCGTCCAGCTGGCGATCATCGCGGTCGCGGTGAAAGTTCAGCGGGGCGTTGCCGGAGGACGGCATGGCGTAGTTTACCTCTTAAAGCGGCTGGGGAAAAGCCGCGGAGTTCGGAATTAGGAGACGGATGTTCTGTGGGATCCCCAGCGGCTTCCTGAAAGGATGTGAAAACAAAGGGAGTTAAAGTGCTTTGTTTTCACATCCTTTTGTAAGTGCGCATTCTAAAGGAGTTAGCACAGCTATTTAGTTACTAAATGATTACGCCACAGCTAAACCTGCCGGTCGATAAGCAGGGGCTTTGGTTCATTTTGGGAAGATTGCAAAGGAGTGGACGCGGTTCTCTACGCCAATGATACTACACAATGATAATTGAATTGTCAAGACTTTTCTGGGGCATCTTTGAAAATGGCGGCAAGTCTCGGGATGGCAAGGAGTTGCGTGACCCATTTGCGGGAAGGAGCAAGGGGCGGGCGTTGGGGATGGGCTTAGTGGAGGGATAGGAAGACGAAGATAAGGATAACGCAGAGACACAGAGTTCGCAGAGGGGCGCGGAGAACCCCAAGGGGCGGGGTCGGTCGGCCGATGATCGAAATGGCGGTAGTGGCGGCGCAAAAAAAAAACGCCAATCTGGCGATTCATCCCGCCGAAGACGCGGGATGGAAAAGCGTTGGCGTTCCCAGGGTTTCGAGGATTCGATTAGCCGCCGGTGGGTTGCGGCTGGTCGGCGCGCTTTTGCTTGATTTCTTTGATTTGGTCGATTAGGTCGTCGGCTTGCTTGGTCAGGGCGGCGCGTTCGTCGGCGCTCTCCACGGTGTCCGCTTTGCGGCGATAGAGAAGGTTGAGGTAGGCCATCGCGTCGTCGTAATCGGGACGAAGCTGGATGGCTTTCTTGAGGTCGGCGATGCCTTCGTCGATGAGGGCGCCCTCTTTGGCGACGTAGTCGGCACGAACGGCTGGCGGCAGAGGATCGGTATCCTTGATCTGCTTATTGATGTGTTCTTTATTGTAGTCCACGCGCAGCAGGCCGTTGGCGCGGAAGGCCAGGGTCCAATCGATGACGCCGATCCAGTAGTAGGGCTCGGGATCGTTGGGCTGCAGAGCGATGTGCTTCTGGTGATAGGTCTTGGACTCTTCGAATTTGGCCTCGTCAAATGGCGTGCCGGCCATCTGGAAGAGGATAGAGCCGATGCCGTCGATGGCGCTTAAATTATTGGGATCGGTTTGCAGCACTTCTTTAAACTCGGCGATGGCCTGATTGCCGAACTGCATATTTTCCTGGGACGGAGCGCCGGGAATGTACTGCGTGGCGTAAGCGGTGGCGAGATAAAGTCTGGCATTCAGCAGGGTGGGGTCGAGATCCTTGGCCTGCTTGAAATCCTCGATAGCCACATCGTACTGGCCGTTCTTGAAGGATTGCACGCCCTTATTCAACAGGTCTCGCGCGCGAAGCTTGGCGCAGCCGGAAACGCTAAGAACCAAAAGACATAACGCCGCGAGCGCGGCGATGCGGCGAGCGGACTGCGAAGGACGGACCGCTACGGAGCCCGCACCTGCTAGCGATGCATGAGTCATCGAAAGAACCATCCCTGATGTGCGCGACCGTAAAACGGCCGGCGCGAGAATTCACAACCGCCCTGCGAAGGGCAACGCCCCAGTTACAAAATTCTGTGTTTACTGCCCAGCTTCGAGTTTTGCCGTGATCAAGCCGACCTTGTCGATGCCCGCGCCGCGCATGATATCGATGGCGCGCGCAACGTCCATGAACATTACATCGTTATCGCCTTTGACGAAAGCAACTTTCTCGGCGCGCTCTTTAAAAATCTGTTCCATGCGAGAGCCAAGATTTTCCCAAGTGACGTCTTCATTGTTGATCTTGAGCTTGGACTTGTCGGACTTGGGGTCGGCAATCACCTGGACGACGACGGTCTTGTCGCTGAGATCCTGTTCCTGCTTTTGATTCGGATTGGGCTGAGGCACCAGCGCGTCCATGCCCTTGGGCGTGAGCGGCGTGATGACCATGAAGATGATCAGCAAAACCAGCAAAATATCGATAAGCGGAACGATGTTCATTTCCGCCATTGCACCGCCGGTATTTTCTCCTACGGACATTCCCATGGCAATTCTCCTGTGCTAACTGAGACCTTGCAACTTACTGCCTGGCTTCGAGTTTTGCGGTGATTAATCCCACCTTATCGACGCCCGCACCGCGCATGATGTCGATAGCTCGCGCAACATCCGTGAACATTACATCGTTGTCGCCTTTGACGAAAGCAACTTTCTCGGCGCGCTCGCCAAAAATCTGAGTGATACGCGCTCCGAAATTCTCCCACGTAGCGTCTTCGCTGTTAATCTTCAACGTGGCCGCCTCGGTTCGCGAGTCCCCAAGTACCTGAACGACGATCAGCGACGGTGGAGGCCCAGCAATGGGCTCGGCGTTAGGTTGGGGAATCGATGCTTCCAACCCTTTGGGCGTCAACGGAGTGATGACCATAAAAATGATCAGCAAGACGAGCAAGATATCGATGAGCGGAACGACATTCATCTCCGCCACCGCCCTGCCTTTGCCGTCTCCGATGGACATTCCCATGAGGACTCTCCGATACAACGCGAACTATTCGTAATTCTGCCGCGCCGTGTGGGTGACGGCGCGGCCTGAAACAGACACAAACGAATGGTGCAACTAGACAGCCGCTGCTCTACGCCCCGCGGGCTTAGTCGGCCGGAGGCGTGGCAGGAGGAGTCGGCGGTGCTTCACCCGCGGAGTGATTCTTCTCGGTGAGCAACCCGAGCTGATCCACGCCAGCGGAACGGATTTCGTCCACCGCACCGACGACGTCGCCGTATTTGGCGCGAGCATCGCTTTTGACGAACACGGTCTTGTCCAGGCGATTGGAAATGCGGTCTTTGATCTGATTGGTGAGGTCGGCCTTTTCCGTCTTGGTGGTGCCGAGGAAAATATCACCGCTGCGAGTGATGGCGACGATGATGGCGTCGTCTTTATCCGCAGCCTGCATGTCATGGGTATTGTTGACGCTGGCCATGTCTACCTGCTTGCCCTTTTGCAACATGGGAGTGACGACCATGAAGATGATCAACAGGACGAGCATGATGTCCGCCATGGGAATGACGTTCGGCGTGGACATCTGACTGCCGACTTTGGGTTTGTATCCCATAGGGCTCCGTTATTTCTTGGCCGCGCCGCGACGGAGAATGAAGTAGTTGATCAGCTCCATGGAGGAGTTGTCCATCTCGACGTCGAAGGCTTCGACTTTGTTGGTGAAATAGTTGTAGGCCCACACGGCGGGCACGGCGACGAGCAAGCCGAGCGCGGTGGTGACGAGAGCTTCAGCGATACCGCCGGCAACCGCGGAGAGACCGGTAGCGTGGCTGGTTTCGATGCCTTTGAAAGCGTTCAAAATACCGACCACCGTGCCGAAGAGTCCGACGAAGGGGGCGGTGGAGCCGATGGTGGCGAGCGCCGAAAGGCCGCGCTTCATTTCCGCGTGCACGATGGCGACGGAGCGTTCGAGACCGCGCTTGGCGGCTTCGATGACGTCGGCGTCACTCACCTGCTGCGAGGCGGACTGAAATTCAGAAAGGCCCGTCGCCACGACCTTGGCGATGTGGCTCTTTTTGTTGCGCTCGGCAATGGCGATAGCTTCATCGAGTTTGCCTTCTTTGAGCGCGCCAGCAACCTGCTGCACGAACACGCGAGACTGTTTGCGAGCCGCGCTGTACATCAGGGCGCGGTCAATCATCACGCCGAAGGAGTAGATAGAGAGAATGAAGAGAATGACGACTACGGTGCGAGGCAGGGCGCTCATCGAACCCCACATCGTGCGTAGATCCCAGTTCGAACCATTGGCCTGCTGAAACAGCATGGCCGCGTAAACGTACACTGTTGCCACCATTCGTTTGCTCCTTAGAATTTTCTATCAAACCAGCGATTAAGCCAGAATTTGTTGCCGGACCGGCGCCCCTTCCCCACGGCTGGAGCGCCGAACCTTGTTGCGAACTTTGTTGCAAACCGCGTTGCGAACCCTACTGCAAATCTTGCTGCCAGCCGCGTTACTAGCCACCGAGAGAGAAAACCACGTCAATGGTGGTGTCGACTTCCACGGGCACACCATTCAAGAGCGTCGGCTGATAGCGCCACTGTCTGACCGCGTCGAGCGCGGCCTGTACCAGCAGCGGATGGCCAGACTCCAAAGTGAGCGACTGTACTGTGCCATCCTTGCCGATAATGGCGTGCAGGCGGACGGTGCCGGAAATACGGGTCTGGCGCGCGAGCGGAGGATAGTTAGGCTTGATCTGATTTATCAGCTTGGCTTGTTGCACGTTGCCGCCCTGACGAATGCGCGATTGCACGACCTTGGGAGGAGGGGGCGCCGCACCGATGCCGCCCATCACGCCACCCAAAACGCCGCCGATGCTGCCGCCGGCGACGCCGCCCGGCACGCCGGGACCGCTCATGCCCATGTCGGGCTCGGCGTCTTCCTTAATAATTTTGATGTCCTTCGGAATAACTTTGGGAGCCACCAGCTTGCCAGCATCCATCAAGTGGACTTGCGGCTTGATGTGCACCACTTGCGCGACGGGAGGAGGCGGAGGAGGAGGAGGCGGAGGCGGAGCGACGAGCAGCGTAGCCATCATCGTCTTGGGCAGCGCCTCGGTGTAGATCAGCGGGATCAAGATTAAGATGGAAAGAAATCCCACCTGGAAGATCATCGAGAGGACAACAGTCCAAGGCTTATTGGTTCGGACCGCCTTGGATGTGGACACCACCATATCTTCAAACATATTTTATGACCTCCTGCCTGCGGTCGCGAGACGCCCGGGGGCGCCCTCACTTCCGCGGGCTTTGCTACCGGCTGCGGGTCCGGCGCCAACTGCCGAGCCGTGACCGCGCCAGTTACCCCAGGCGACCACGAGCGGAGCAGCGATACCAAAACTGGAATACGTTCCTACCACAATTCCCACCACTAGAGCAAAGGAGAAAGCACGTAGTACCTGCCCGCCCATAAGAAATAGTACGAGCACGGTGAGAAAAGTTAAGCCGCTAGTCAGAATGGTTCGCGAAAGCGTCTGATTAATGGACTTGTTGACGACGTCCGCGAACGACTCCTTGCGCAATAAACGGTTATTCTCGCGAATGCGGTCGAAAATCACGATGGTGTCGTTCATGGAATAACCGACCAGCGTGAGTAAAGCCGCGATGACCGTGAGCGAAATTTCAAAATGCAGCAACGAGAAGAAGCCCAGGGTGATCAGCACATCGTGAAAAACCGCCAGAACGGCAGCGGCACCATAGACCCACTCGAAGCGGAAAGCAATATATACCAGCATGCCTGCCAAAGCATAGAGGGTAACGTAGACGGCCTGGAGGCGAAGCTCGGCTCCCACTTTGGGGCCGACGATTTCAACGTTGCGGATGGTGAAGGGACCGAGGGCGTAAGAATCTTTCAGCGAGGAAAGAACCGGCGCGGTTACACCATTGACCTTGGCGAGGTCGTCAAAATTCGTGAGCACGCCGTTGGCTTCTTTATCGCGATACTGCAGGATGCTTTTCGCGAGTTGCTGGTAGCGATCGCCGGCGTTGATCGAGAGCACCAGCGGATCGCGTTGAGTGAGGATGTCGGTGAGCGAAGCGGGCGTGGCGGCGTTGAAGTCCGGGTGGTTGGCATTGCCTTGGCCGTAGATGGCGTTGAGAGCGGTGAGCACTTGAGCTTTGCTGGTATCGAGAGCCTGATCGGCTTGGCCCTTCTGCTCGAGGCTGATGACTACTTCGTTGGCCTGCGCGCCGGGGATGGCGTTGTCGCTGATGGCTTGAATTTCGCTGCCGCCGAGACCTTGCGCGGAGAGCGCGCTGCGCAGCTGATCGACGTTGGGAGCCTTAGCAAAGCGCACGTCAACGTTGGTGCCGCCCTTGAAATCGATGCTGTAAGGAAGACCGCCGCCCGTCGGGCCACCCTTGAGGAATACGGATGTCCATCCGATGACGAGAAGGAGCAGGCTCAACCCGAAGAAGAACTTGGCCTTACCCATCCAATCGATATTTGGCTGCTTGAATAGCTCAATCATGCCGCTTTTGCTTCCCTTCCTTAGACTCCAAGGGGTTCGGCTTTGTTCCCGGCGCGGTCTTCTCTATGGAAAGAATAGAGTGTTGGCACCTTATAACCTAGAGAACGCTCGTTTTGCATCGAGTGAACCGTGTATCCCAGTGGTCCTAGTACGCGTTTGAGGTCTTAAATGCTCAATTCCCCCTGCCGATCCATCTTGGAGAGGTGATATTGAAAAATCGTTTTGGAGACGTAGATCGCGGTAAAGACGTTGGCGATCAAACCAATGGTCAGGGTGATGGCGAATCCGCGAATGGGTCCGGTGCCGAAAAGGAACAGGAAGAACGCGGAAACGACGGTGGTGACGTGGGTGTCGATGATGGTAAGGAAGGCTTTATCGAAGCCGGCTTGCACGGCGGAAGGAGCGGACTTGCCGTTGCGCAACTCTTCGCGAATGCGCTCGAAGACCAGCACGTTGGAATCGACGCCCATGCCGATGGTGAGGATAACGCCGGCGATGCCGGGCAGCGTGAGCACCGCGCCGAACATGGCGAGAGCGGCGAGCAAAATAATTAAGTTGAGGATGAGAGCGAGCACGGCGTTCGCTCCGGAGTAGCGGTAGTACACCAGCATGAAGATCATGACGACGAGCAGGCTGAGGACGGAGGCCTGGACGCCGTGGCGAATGGAATCGGCGCCGAGCGATGGGCCAACGGTGCGCTCTTCGAGATATTTGATAGAGGCGGGCAGAGCGCCGGCGCGCAAGACCAAAGCGAGGTCGTGTGCTTTTTGCTGGCTGAAGTCGCCGGTAATTTCGCCGGAATCGTCGATGCGGCCTTTGATGGAGGGCGCGGAATAGACGCGCTTATCGACCACGATGGCCATCTGGCGATTGATATTTTGCTCGGTGAACGGGCCGAAACGGCGGGCGGCATCGGCCGAGAGTGCAAAGTTCACTTGATACAAACTGGGATTGCCCGTGTTGCGATTCTCCTGGGCGCTGCGCAGATCGCGACCGGTGATGATGGGAGCACGGTTGAGCAGGTACCAGCTTTCTCCGACGTCCGGTGTTCCGGAAACGCTGCGACTCGGCGCGTCGCCGGGAACCAGCTCCGTTCCGGCGGGAAGCACGCCACCGTGCTTTTGGAGTGCATCAAGCTGCGAGGTGTAAATAACGGGATCCTCGACGAGCTTGAGCTCGAGCTGGCCGCCTTCTTGAATCACGGCTTTCGCGCGCGTGGGGTCGCCTTCGCCGGGAAGCTGCACGAGGATTTCGTTGTCTTTGCGGCCATGCAGCTGGATGGTGGGTTCCGTCAAGCCCAGGGCGTTGATGCGTCGCTCGATAGTTTCGAGCGACAAATTCATGGTGGTTTCCTGAATTTGCGCGATGGCGCCGGTGCGCAGCGTCAGCGTGTAGCCAGTGGGATCGCCGGCCGTCGGGCTGAGGTCCCAGAGATTGCCGTATTGCGCGGAGATGAGGTCGCGGAAGGCGTTGAGCTGCGCGGGATCGATCTTGCGCACCAGGATGTGGGTGTCGTCACCGCGGCGGACTTCGTCGTAGGAAATATTTTTGGCGCGCAGTTGCGCGGTAAGGCGATCGACGGTTTGATCCGTTTCTTGCGCGACGGCTTCCTGCACCTGCACTTGGAGGATGAGGTGCGTGCCGCCCTGCAAGTCCAAGCCGAGCTTGATCTGGTGCGCGAAGTTATCTTTTATTTGCGCGACGGAGGTGGGGAAAGTTGGCAGCCCCACGAGTGAGTAGATGCAGCCGAGAATCACAATCAGAATGAAAACCGCTTTGTACTTCAAATTAGGAGTCATGGTCAGAAGGTGTGGTCTGGCCGCAAGGTGGGCTTATTTTGCATCTTCCGATGCCTCCACCTGGGCTATTGCTGCGCGCGAGATGCGGATTTTTACCGGCGGCTCGGCGGAAATTTTCAGGATCAAGGAGTCTCCGTCGATGCCGCTGACGGTGCCATAAATGCCGCCGTTGGTGATGACTTTGTCGCCGGTCTTCAGCGCGCCCAGCATTTCCTGCATTTTTTTGCGCTGGCGTTGCTGCGGCATGATGACCATCAAATACATGATGCCGAACATGAGGCCGAGCGGAATGAGAAACCCGCCGAAACCGCCAGCACCGCCGCCAATCTGAAACAACATCGCCGACAAATTCGCCAAAATCATGAGTGCTTTTTAGACCAACCCTTCTTCATAACGGCTATCCGCGCCCCGAACAAAAGCCCGCAGGCGACAGAATTTGCCAGTGGCGAGATTTCCTCGCTGCCAAATTCCGATCGTGTTCTCTGCCCTTGGTGCCCCGCGGAGGTGCCCAACGGAAGCGCGAATCGCGCCTTTTTTCGTTGCGCTACGCCGGTCCAACAGTATAACGCGCGCGCATCGCAGATGAGAAATTCGCTAGGTTCCCAAACTCGATAGCCTCGCGGATTTGGCGCATTATGTCAAGGTAAAAGTGGATGTTGTGGTGGGTACCGAGGATGGCGGCGGTGAGTTCTCCGGCGGCGAAGAGGTGCCGAAGATAGGCGCGCGTGTAACGCTGGCATACAGAACAAGTGCAATTTGCATCGATGGGGCTTTGATCTTGCGCGTAACGCGCGTTCTTGATGAGCACGCGGCCTTCGCTGGTGTAGAGGCAGGCGTGACGCGCGGCGCGCGTGGGGAGCACGCAATCCATCATGTCGATGCCGAGTGCTACGTAATCGGCAAGCTGTTCCGGGCGGCCGACGCCCATTAAATAACGCGGGCGAGCTTTGGGCAAAAGCGCGGTGACTTCCGCGGCCATTTCGCAGGTGACGTCGTGCGGTTCGCCGACCGCGAGTCCGCCGACCGCGTAGCCGGGAAAATTGATGTCGAGAAGTTGGCGGGCGCTTTCGCGGCGCAGATCCGCAAAGGTTGCGCCTTGCACGATGCCGAATTGCCATTGTTCATTCTGGGGCGCGACCTTTTGCGCGCTATTTTCTAGAAAATATTTGCGGGCACGCTGGGCCCAGGCGGTGGTGCGTTTTATGGCGGATTCGGCCTTGTCGCGCGGCGCGGGCGTTTCGATGCACTCGTCGAGAACCATAGCGATGTCCGAGCCGAGAGCCAGCTGGATTTCGGCGGCTTTTTCCGGCGTTAGAAAATATTCAGAGCCATCGAGGTGCGAACGGAATCGCACGCCTTCGTCGTTAATTTTGCGCAAGTCGGAAAGACTGAAGACCTGGTAGCCGCCGGAATCGGTGAGAATGGCGCGATTCCAGGACATGAACTTGTGCAACCCGCCCAGCTTGCGGACGAGTTCGTGGCCGGGGCGAAGGAACAGATGGTAGGTGTTGGCAAGAATGATGCCGGCGCCCAGTTCTTCGAGGTCTTCCTGGCGCAGGGATTTTACTGTGGCTTGCGTGCCCACGGGCATGAATGCCGGTGTTTCGATGACGCCGTGCGGCGTGGTCAGGCGGCCGCGGCGCGCTCCGGTGGCGTTGGTATGAAGAACATCGAACGAAAACACGATGTCATCAGCGTAGCACGGCGGGCTCAGGAGAAAATCCAGACACCAGTCACCTTCACGAGTACGTAGACCGCCCATACCCCGAACGCGATCGCGAAAGACTTGCCAAACTTCAGTTTGCGCGGGTTCACGGCAGCGAAACCAACCGCGATCAAAATCAGCATCCAGAAAGAGAATATGTCGATCGATTTGCCCAGAGACACCAGCCACTTGGCGGCGTCCTCGGGGACCAACACTCCGAGGTTGGTAGCCACCGGATTATCGAGATCGAAAGTTCCAACCGGTTTTATGAACAACACCAGCAAGAAAATCGCGGTACTGAGGATAGAGGTCATAAAGACGTGGGAAATAATTCCCATCGCCTGCGAGAAGCTTGCGCCAGCTCCTGCAAATAGGTTGTAAGCGCCCAGCATCACCGCGGCGACTACCAGAACAGCCAGCACAGCGACCGGTATACCAAAAACATAGGCAAATATCGGCGCCATTTTTGCGCCGCCTTCGATGCGTTGTTCCTTCTGCTCGGGAGATAGATTCGCGGCTTGCGGGCTTTTCTCGATTTGTTGCGAAACATAGCCGCGCCAATCCATGCGTTGATTTAGCGCGACGCAGGCGATGGTGCTCAACAGCAAGAGCAAGATTACCGGGACGATCCAGGTCGGGGTGGCGGCGATGTCTTTGAAGGTTCCTTTGGGATCAAAAAATACTCCCACGATTCTGGAGAAGGTTCCGAGTTGCGGTTGCGGCGTGGCATCCGCCAGCGCTGCGGAAGGTGTGCCCATGATAGTCCTCCACTCGATTTTTGGCGGCGATGTGACGAACGCCGCGCACAACGGCCCTGCGGGGTAAATATCAGCGCCTGTGCTACTGAGCCCTTGCCGGTGATTACGCACCGGATGGGACAAATATATCGAGGTTGGATGGATATTTCTGCGGAATTATCGAGCCTAGGCACTTGCGGCTGGGAGTTCCGGCACCGCAGCGAGAAGCTCTTTGGTGTAAGCATGTTGCGGATGGCGGAGGACCTGGTCGGCTTCGCCGAGTTCGACGAATTTTCCCGCGCGCATCACGGCAATGCGGTTGGCGACTTGAGCGACGACCGGGAGGCTGTGCGAAATCAAGAGATACGTCAGGCCAAATTCTTGCTGCAGCTCTTGCAGCAGCACCAGCATTTGCGCGCCGACAGAAACGTCCAGCGCGGAGACCGGCTCATCGGCTAGCACTAATTTGGGCCGCAAAATGAGCGCGCGGGCGATGCCGATACGTTGGCGCTGGCCACCGGAAAATTCGTGCGGGTAACGCGTTGCGGATTCTTCGGTGAGGCCGACGCGGTGCAACATGGCGGAGGCGCGCTCGCGGCGCTCGGTGCTGGTTAGTCTTGGCTCGTGAACGGCAAGCGGCTCGGCAACAATGTCACCCACGCGCATGCGCGGATTCAGCGAGGCGTACGGGTCTTGAAAGACCATTTGCAGCTGGCGGCGCTCCGAGCGCATTTCGGCGCTGTTCAAGGCGGTGAGCTCGCGGCCCTGGAACATGATTTTGCCGCCGTCTGGCTCGACGAGGCGTAGCAGCATGCGCGCCAAGGTGGTTTTGCCGCAGCCGCTTTCGCCTACGATGGCGAATGTTTCGCCCGCGGTGATTTTAAAACTTACGTCGTCGACGGCTTTGAATTGATCGCGATCGCTGCTTTGCGCGAAGGCGCCGCCTCCGCGGTGATAATTTTTTCGCAGATTAGAGGCTTCCAGCAGGATTTCGCGGTTTGGCATGCGCCTCGCAAATCTCGGTGCTCGTCACGTTACGAAAGGCGTCCGCCTCAGAAGGCGGCCGCTACAAAAGCAAAACCATAAAAGCAACGCCACAAAAGCGGCGCGCGCCGTTTCACACCAGTACGCAGCGGGCAGAGTGCGGCTCGCTGCTGGCATCCACAGGACGCAGCGCTGGGACCGCCGTGACGCAGTCTTCGCGGCGCCACTGGCAACGCGGTTCAAATGCGCAGCCTGGCGGAAGCGCTGTCAATTGCGGGACGGTGCCGGGAATGGGCTCGAGCTTGCCGCGCTCGAGTGTCGGCGAAGCCGCGAGCAATCCCTTTGTATAGGGATGGCGCGGCTGGGTGAGCACTTCGCGCACCGGGCCCTGTTCCACGATGCGTCCGGTATACATGACCGCTACGCGATCGGCCACCTGCGCGACCGCGCCCAGATCGTGCGTGATGAACAGCATGCCCAGCCCCATCTCGCGGCGCAATTGATCGAGCAGCGCCAGCACCTGTTTCTGTACGGTGACGTCCAGCGCGGTGGTGGGCTCATCGGCGATCAGCAGACGCGGCCCCGCCGCCAGCGCCATGGCAATCATCACGCGCTGCCGCAAGCCGCCGGAAAGCTGGTGCGGAAATTGCTCCGCGCGATCTTCCGCTTCGGGCACTGATGCGCGGCGCAACGCTGCAATGGTGCGGCGCTGCACTTCGTCATTTGCTAGTTGTGTGTTGTGCGCGCGGATGGCTTCCGCGATTTGCGCGCCGACCGGGATCACCGGATTGAGCGAGGTCATCGGCTCCTGAAACACCATGGCGATTTCGCCACCGCGCACCGCTCGCCATTCCTTTTCACGCAAGCCGACCAGATTTTTTCGCGCGCCTGCGCCGTTCGATTCCGCAGGCGCTAGCCATGCTTCGCCGCTTACGCGCGCACCCGTGGGCAACAATCCCATCAGCGACAGCGACAGCATGGTCTTCCCGCTGCCGGATTCGCCGACCAGCCCCAGCGTCTCCCCTGCCGCAATGTTCAGCGAAACGTCGTTGACCGGGCGCACCCATCCGCGCGGCGTAGGCAGTGCGACAGTCAGTCCGTTGACCTCGAGCAATTCGCTCATGGAGTCATGATAAACAGGAACCTGCCGCGCGGCATGCGAAAGGTTTATATGCGTTCCACGCGAATGGCAATTCCCTAGCGCTCCGCGAGGGGAATCACGAATTTCAGTGCGGTATGGGTGGACGAAAATCCCACGACCTTGACGTCCTTCAGCCCGGCGTCGCGACCCATGGCAATCACGTCGGTTTCCCTAATCTCTTTCTGACCCTTTGGATAGACGACCCACAGCGCTACGCTGCCGCTCATTTTCCTCGCGTGCTTCGGCACGCGAGCAAGTTCCTTTTTTGACGGCGCCGCGAAGAAAATCCACTCGGCGTCGTCGGCAATCGCCGCGGTTTCGACGTTATCGGTCAACTCGGACAGCTCTCGCAGGAAACCCTCATCGAAATCACCCAACACGGAAACCCGGGCGTCGCGTTTTACCCCCAGCTTTTCGATGCGCGATTTTGGATGAAGAATTTTTTCCCGCCATTTGGCCGCGCTTTCGCCGATTTCGAGCACCGCCAGGCCGTCGGGGCCCTGCACGCGCAACTCGCCTTTCACGGCCTCCACCGATTTCATCGCCGCGAACGGAATTTTCAGGCGGAAGTCGCCGCGAAAAATCAGCTCGCTGGTTTCGAGCAGGGCCTTGCCCTCGGAACGCTGCTTTCCGAATTTCACCACGCAATTAACTTCGTTGCCCATATGCCACCTGGTTTGCCCGATCTCGTGAAGTCCGCACCGTTTCTGAACGCCGGTTCTCTTTCGCGTCGCGCACCATCAACAACACGGAACACCTGCTCGGCAATAGTAAACTAAAGAGTCCCATGGCCACCGCCGTCGCAAACCCTGTTGATTGGAAGCTGATCTGGGCGCAGCGCGGCTTCCGCTATTTCTTTCTGGCCATGCTCATCTCGCTGTTCGGCAGCGGCATGAACTTTGCCGGAGTGAGCTGGTACATTCTCGCGGCCACGCATTCGACCGTCAAGGTCAGCCTGCAAGTGATTGTGGTGACCCTGCCGGGATTATTTATTCCGTTTGTGGGCGGAGTGCTGATCGACCGCTTCGATCGCCGCTACCTGGGCGTGCTGCTGGACCTGGCGCGCGGTGTGGTGGTGCTGAGCACTGCATATATCGCCTGGAGCGGCCACCTGCAGCTGTGGCATCTGTATGCCATGACGCTGATCACCGGCACCGGCTCGGCCATGTATTGGGCCAACGTAAATTCCCTGGTGCAAGAAGTGATCCCGCCCAGCCAGTTCACCGGTGCGAACGCCGCCGTGCTGGTGGGCGTACAGAGCGGCATGTTGATCGCCGGCTCCGTGGTGGGATTTTTTTACGACCGCGCGGGCATCTGGGGAATTCTGGCCATCGATGGCGCCACATATTTTGTTTCGGCGTATTGCTTATACCAGGTGCGCAGCGGTTACGTTTCGCCGCGCGGGCTCAGCAAGAGCAATCGCGTTTATTCCGCGGCCACGGAGGCCACCGCGGAGGCGCTCGAAAGCGGAGCAAATCCCGAAGTTGCCGAAGCCGGGCTGTCTCTGGCGATGTACAAGGATTTTAAAGAAGGCGTGCAGTACCTGAAGCAGCAGCCGGTGGTCCGCGCGCTGGGAATTACGCACGCGATCATGATGGCGGGAGTGGTCAGCGCCAACGTGGTGCTGGTGGCGCTGGTGAACGACGTTTTACACGCGGGTGCGCGCGGGCTGGGTTTCGTGGAAGCGGGCTGGGCCGCAGGAGCGGTCACCGGAGGATTGATCGCCAGTCAGCTGCCGCAGCGCTTGCGCATGCCTTTGTATGTTGCCGCGTTGAGTTTGCTTGCCGTGGGGCATATGGCTACGCCGTACGTGGCATTTCTGGCTGGCGCGGCGGCGCTGCAATTTGTTTTTGGTTTGTGCCGCTCGATGGGCGGCGTGGTGGCGCAGTCTTCACTGATGTCGCTGGTGCCGTATCATTTTATGGGGCGCACGCAATCGGCCATGGCCATTTTGACCACCATCATCCAAGTGTTGATGAGCGTGGGCTTGGGAGTGATCGCCGAACGCGTCAACCTTACTGCGGGCTACACGCTGCTGGCGGTGCTGTACGTGGTGGCGGCGATTTTCGCGTCGCGCGCACGGCAATTGTTGGGATAACCTTTGTTGGGATAAACTTTTGCCCGGAGCGTTCTTCGACGAGCCGCCATCATGGAAATCCACACCATTCAGCCTTTTCTGCGCTATTTCGACAACGTCCGCGAGCGCACCCTGCGCGTGGCGCGCTGCATCCCGCCACACAAGATGGATTGGAGCTACGCGGAAGGAAAATTCACGCTGGGCGATTTGCTGCGGCACATCGCCGTGGCCGAGCGCGACATGTGGGCGGAGAACGTGCAGGGCAAACCCAGCCGCTATGGATCGCACGGCTCGGAATTGGCGGGCGACCCTGCCGCGACGCTGGAGTTGATGCAGCGGCTACACTCCGAGTCCATGGTGATTTTCTCGAAACTCACGGACGAGCAACTCGCCGGCAAATGCGTCACGCCGGGTGGAGAGCTGGCCACCTGGAAATGGTTGCGCGCCATGGTGGAGCACGAAGTGCATCACCGCGGACAGATTTATATGTATCTGGGAATCCTCGGCGTGAAGACGCCGCCGATCTTTGGTCTGACTTCGGAAGAAGTTCGCGCGCGCAGCGTCGCGAGCTAGCGGCACGCCTCACTAGCGCTTTGCGAAAAACGAAAACTACCGCGCAATTCCCGACCAGCGCTAGAATCGGTCCCCATGACGCCCGACAACGCAACGCCTATCAACGCAACCCCCGCCGAACTCGATCGCCGCTTTGCAATTGCCGGCCTGGCACAGGTTGTGCCGGACGAGAGCGGCAATGCCATCGTGCGCATCACCACGCCACATTGCAGCGGGGCCATACACGTCCACGGCGCGCAAGTAACTTCGTGGAGGCCCTCCGGCGCGGAAGAAGTGATTTTCGTGAGCACCCGCGCGCGCTTCAGCGAAGGCCAAGCCATTCGCGGCGGCATTCCAATCTGTTTTCCGTGGTTTCGCGGCAAGGCTGATAATCCTACGGCGCCCGCGCACGGTTTCGTGCGCACAAAAAACTGGAGCCTCGAGTCAATCAAATCCGAAAATAACAATGTGGTCGTGACGATGAACACGGAATCCGATGACACTACAAAAAAATGGTGGCCCGGGGACTTTCACCTGCAGCTCCGCGTCACCTTCGGCTTCGCCCTGGAACTCGCGCTAAGTACAACCAACACTGGCACCGCGCAATTCCGCTACGAAGAAGCCTTGCACACCTACTATCACATCGGCGACATCCGGCAAGCCCGCATCAAAGGGTTGGATCAGGCCACCTACCTGGACAACACCGACGCAAATAAGGAGAAAAAACAAAACGGGGATGTAACCGTCGCAGCGGCCACCGACAGCGCCTACACCAACAACGAAAGCGCGCTGGAGCTGATCGATCCGGTGCTGAACCGCCGCGTCCACATCGCCAAACGAAACTCCCGCACCACGGTGATCTGGAACCCCTGGGAAGTCGCGGCCAACAAAATGTCCGATATGGGCGCGGATGAATGGAAGAAAATGCTCTGCGCCGAGGGCGCAAATATTCTGGGCAACACGGTCATGCTTTATCCCGGCGAAAGCCACACCACGACGGTTTCGATGACCGTTGCCTAAGATGCCTGGTACCGATCACGAGTGATAGCTGTGACGTCTTCTTATAAAACAGAAGCGAACCGCGAGAAAAACAAAACGCCGCGCTAGGTTTTCAATTTGGCAGGCGCGTCGTTCTCCTGCTTAACCGACGCTGCTGCCCCAGCCTTTCCCAACAGATCCACCGCCTCTTGATAAAGCTTGGCTCGCAGCAGATGCCGCTCGCTCGCGCTGGTGATGTAGCGCACGGAAATTTCCACGCCGCCCACCACTGGTTTCACGTTGATCGCCGGAGCTGCAGTCATTTGCACACCGTTTCTATCCCCAGCGGCCTGCTTCCACTCGGCCTCCGCATCGCGCGCGCTCGCGGCTGTACTCTCCGTGACTTTTTTCTGAATGGCCGCGACGATTGGATAAGGATCTAGTCCGAGGGGCAGCACCACCTGCAGTTCGTCCCACAGCCACTGTCCGGAAGTGGAAAAATTAAAATAGTGATTTTCAATCGCGAAGCTATTCGTAAACGTCACGCGCCGCCCGGTGGGATGACCAGAATCCGTCCAGTTGCCCGTCTCCAGCAACACGGTATGAAACATCCCGAGTTCCACGACTTCGCCAGTGACGCCATTAATTTCCACCCAATCGCCCAGGCGGATTCCATTCTTGCCCATCAGCACAAACCAGCCGAGAAATCCGACGATGAAATCTTTTAGCGCGACGGTTAACCCGGCGCCCGCCAGACCCAAAAATGTGCCCAGCTGCGACGGCGGCCCGAAAATCACCAGCAAAATAAAAAGTATCGCCAGAATCTGCAACGTGACGCGTGTAACCGTTCGCAGCGTCTCCACTTGACGGCGGTCCAGCGAAGTCTTGCCCAATAATTTTTCCAGCCAGCCATCGAACACCAGTCCAAGCAGCAGAATCGCCAGAATCATGGCGGTGCCCGTTAGCATGCGATGCTCGGTGGCGCGCTTCTTCGCGGTGATCAGCGCGCTCCATTTGCCATACACCTCGGCCAGCTGTTTCTGGTCATCAATGCGCTTATCGAAGGTGGCCAGCGCCTGCTGATCCACGGCGCGGCGTTTGGTGGTCTTTAGTAAGGAGAGCGCCTCGTCGTGGCTGTGTCCAGATCCCTGCACGGGCGCACCTTTCGAACTGCCGCGCGCCGTGCCGTTCGCGGAGACAGCGCCGGAAGGTTTCGTGACGGGCGATGGCGGCGCTGCGGCAGTTCCCGCTGGCACCGGGGCCGGCGTTGCTGTTGCGCCAGTGATCGCCGCGCCGCTTTTTTCCGCGCCGAGCTTCGCTTCCAAAGCACTGTGTTTTTTGGAAAGTTCCGCCACCAGCGTTTCCGCCGCGGCCTTGGCCTGCAACAATTGCCATTCTTTCCCGCGCAGCGCGTTCCACTGACCGAAGCGGTGGATCAGGCCGCGCTCTTCCGCCGCCGTGGACACCGTGCCCAACGCCTTCTGCGTGTTTTGCGCCGTAGCGGTGTGCTCATCGATCAACTGCTGAATGCGCGCCTGCGGATCGCCGCCTGCGCGGAACAAATCCTGCTTGGCGTCGTCAACTTCATCGCCATCGAGTTCCTGACGCGACTTCGCCAGTTCCAACTCATCGGCGAGCGCATCTTTCTTGCTGTCCTTCGCTTTGGCCTCCTGCTCGGTCAGCAGCGTGATCTGCGCTTTGTCCGCTTCCAGCGCCGTTTCCGCAGCCTTCAACTTAACTTGAATCTCCCTGGCTTCGGCAGAGAGCGCCGGCGGATGCTCAGTAACATCGCGCAGCGCTTGCGCGAATTGCAGGTCTACGGCGTGGTCGGCGATGCGCAAAGCGTCTTGCGCAAAGCCCTGTTCGTCAGCAGAGGTAACCAGCGCCGCCAGCCGCTGCGCGGTGATCAGCGAAGACTGGTCCACCGCCGTCTGCGGCGACAGCACGCCGCCGCTCGTGTTCACTATCTGCACGGACACCAGCGGCCCGCCGGTGCGCAACAACCCGTAAGCCACCGCCGCCAGCAACACCAGCAGCGCCACCGCCGCAATTTTTTCCGTCGTTTTCATCGCGATTTCTTTCCGCGCTCAATTCTAATACGCGCCTCCGCAGCCAGGTTGACTCTTTCTGAACATGGAGCTATGGTCTGCGCGTGAAGGTCCGCGACGTCACGCAACAGATCGAGAAAGATGGCTGGTTTCACGTCCGGACAAGAGGAAGTCACCGCCAATTCAAACATCCTGTTAAACTGGGCCTAGTTACAATTGCTGGAAAGCCGGGCGATGATCTCGCTCCCGGGACATTGAACAGTATCCTGAAACAAGCAGGGTTGAAGCCATGAAGAAATACTTGATCGTCATCGAGCCCACGGGAACCGGGTTTTCCGCCTATTCCCCAGATCTTCCAGGATGTATCGCGACTGGCCACACCCGCGATGAAGTCGAACGGAATATGCACGACGCGATAGCTTTTCACCTAGATGGCCTGCGCGAAGAGGGCCAACCTATTCCCCAGCCGCAAACTTATTCCGCATACGTTGAACTCCCCGCCTAAATCGATACGAGTCCAAGTCTCCGGAATACAAAAACGCCTCCGATGTTCATCGGAGGCGTTTTCACTATCAAAGAGTCGTTCTGTTTTTTCTAGAGGTAATCCCGCGACGGCCCCTCAAGGAACGCCCGCAACTTGCGCGAGCGCGATGGATGCCGAAGCTTGCGCAGCGCCTTGGCTTCGATCTGCCGGATGCGCTCGCGGGTTACCGCGAACGACTGCCCGACCTCTTCGAGCGTGTGCTCGCTGCCGTCATCCAGACCAAACCGCATCTTGATCACTTTTTCTTCGCGCGGTGTCAGCGTCTTCAGTACCGAAGACGTCTGCTCCTTCAAATTCAGGTTGATGACCGCGTCGGACGGCGAAACCACCGCCTTGTCTTCGATGAAATCGCCCAAATGCGAATCTTCTTCTTCGCCAATCGGCGTCTCAAGAGAGATTGGCTCTTGCGCAATTTTCAAAATCTTGCGCACCTTGGACACCGGAATGTCCATGCGCTTGGCAATCTCTTCGCTGGTCGGCTCGCGCCCCAGTTCCTGCACCAACTGGCGGCTGGTGCGCACCAGTTTGTTGATCGTTTCGATCATGTGCACCGGAATACGGATTGTGCGCGCCTGGTCGGCAATCGCGCGCGTGATGGCCTGGCGAATCCACCACGTCGCATAGGTGGAAAACTTGTAGCCGCGACGCCATTCAAACTTGTCCACGGCCTTCATCAAGCCGATGTTGCCTTCCTGAATCAAATCCAGGAACTGCAAACCGCGGTTGGTATATTTTTTCGCGATGGAAACCACCAAGCGCAAGTTGGCTTCGATCAATTCTTTCTTGGCCTGCTCGGCTTCCGCTTCGCCGCGATGAATGAACGTCAGCGTGCGCTTCAGCTCCGTCAAACCCACTTCGCTGGCGTCTTCGATGTCTTTCAGCTCGGTGCGCCGCGTGCGCAATTCCTTGCGGGCCTCCGCTGCCACATCGCCTTTAGCGACGTCCGCGCGGCGTTCCAGCCGCCCGGCTTCGCGTTCCAGCGATTGCAGACGCTCCACCGTGCCGCGCATCTTGTCAATCAACCGCTTCTTTTCAAAAAGGTTGAAATCGATATCGCGGATGGCCAGCGAAATTTCCACGCGCGTGCGCGCTACTTCCCACTTGGCGCGAATGTACGATTTCTTTTTCGCTTTCGGGGTCTTGTCCAGCTTGGCGGCTTGCTTCAGCGCGGTCTCGTAAAGTTTCCCGATCTTCTCGATATACTTCAGCGTTTGTTTGGTCTTGTTGGCGATTTTTTCTTCGGTCAGCTCTTCATCGTCAAAAATGACGATCTCTTTGATGGACCGCGCGCCTTTGCGCAAATCTTCGCCAACCGCAATCAGTTCCTTGATGACGATGGGCGAACGCGTGATGGACTTCATCACCACCAGCTGCCCGCGCTCGATGCGCTTGGCGATAGTGACTTCGCCTTCGCGCGTCAACAGCGGCACGGTGCCCATCTCGCGCAGATACATGCGCACCGGATCATTGGTCTTCTCCAGCGAGCCTGGCGTCAAATCCAGTTCGCTGCTGCCCTCGTCCGAGTGCACATCGTCTTTGCGGACTTCGTCCCGTTCGCCGGGTTCCGTGGAAACTTCCACCGCGCGTGCCGCTTTGGCGGACGCCGCGTCTTCGTAAATCTCAATACCGTTGCGTTCAAACGTGGTCAACAGGTCGTCGATCTCTTCCGAAGAATGCACTTCCGCGGGAAGCGAATCGTTGACCTCGTCGTACAGCAAGTAACCGCGCTCTTTGCCAACGACAATGAGCTGCTTCACCGCTTCATATTTTTCCTCTAGACCTACTGCCGCCACAAGTCCTCCCATCGCAATCCCGTTAATCCCAAGCAAACTTACAGAACTTTTATAATGAGATGCGCCAAGACGCAAATCAGCGCAGGCAGGCTCTCGCATTCGGCCGCCAACGCCCTCACCGCTTCATTTCCTTTGTTTCGTGAAAAGCATGCCCTGCGCCCATCGCCCGCATTTTCCGCCGCGCGCTGCACCGCCTCGTCCGAGGCCCGGAAAGCTGCGGAGAAACACTTCTATATAGATGCATTTAGGGACAAAAACGATACTCGCGAAACCCTATTACGCTACACGTTTAAGTCTCATTCCGTCAATGTTTTAATTAGAGGATATCTGTGGATTTCAAAAGCCGCGTGGATAGGTTAGGACCGCGCGGCCAAGTTGGCCATTAGCCCTCGGTAGCGCCAACTCGACCTGGCACGTCACGTCTCGACCGAAGCAACTCGCATGCCAACTCCCAAGAATGGCCCGGTGGGCCCGACTCGCACCTTTGACTCTTGTCGGGCACTCCACATATCATCTGCAATCACGAGTGTCCATATTGCAGTGTCTCCCTGCGGACCCTCCTCGACATACGCATGATCGGTCAAACGATTTCACGCTACCGCATCGTCGATAAACTCGGCGGCGGAGGCATGGGCGTAGTGTTCAAAGCCGAGGACACCGAACTTGGCCGGTTTGTGGCCATCAAGTTTCTGCCCGAAGAAATGGCGCAGGACCCCGCCTCGCTGGAACGCTTCCGGCGCGAAGCACGCGCGGCTTCGGCACTGAATCATCCGAACATTTGCACCATTTACGAAATTGGCGAACACGAAGGCAAGCGCTTTATCGCCATGGAGCACCTGGACGGCGTAACGCTGAAATATCTCATTGCCGCAGGCACCCTGGACGTGCCGCGCATTACCGAAATCTCCATCGACCTTGCCGACGCTCTTGACGCCGCCCACGCCGAGGGCATTCTGCATCGCGACATCAAACCCGCCAACATTTTCATTACCAAACGCGGACACGCCAAGATTCTCGATTTCGGCTTGGCCAAGATGATCAATCCCAAGCCCGCGGCTGGTTCCTCCGCGCCTTCTGACGCCACCGTAACCATGGGTGTCGATACCGACCACCTCACCAATCCCGGCACCGCCGTGGGCACCGTCGCATACATGTCCCCCGAACAAGTGCGCGGCAAGGATCTCGATACGCGCAGCGACATCTTCTCGCTGGGCGTGGTGCTGTATGAAATGTCCACCGGCGTACTACCATTTCGCGGCGACACCACCGGCGTCATCTTTGCGGAAATATCTGAATAAGGCTCCGCAATCGCCATTGCGCTTCAACCCGGATATGCCGGACGAGTTGAGCAATATCATCAGCCGCGCGCTCGAAAAGGACCGCGACCTTCGTTACCAGCATGCTTCGGAGATGCGCGTCGAGCTGAAGCGGTCTGCAACGCAGCGCTTCCGGCCAAACTTCGACATTTACCGATCTGCCCGAAGGCCCCGAGCCTCCGGATACGAAGCCATCCACCAAAACTGCCGTTCGCCGCTCTTCTAAGAGCCAGCGCGTAGCGGCCGCTTCCACATCAAAAGCCGTGGCCGTTCCGAGCGGAAGACGAAGAAGTTGAGGTAATCCAGGTTGGGCGGCACCTTTCCGTGGAAAATTCTCGGCGCTGCTCTAGCCGTGCTTACGCTCGTCGTTGTTGGCGGTGTTTATTGGTTTCTGCATCCGCACAACACGGGAAAGTTAACCAATCGCGATACCGTAGTCCTGGCCGACTTCGCCAACTCCACGCAGGACACGGTATTTGATGACACCCTGAAGCAGGCCCTCGGCATTCAGCTGGGCCAATCGCCATTCCTCAACGTGCTGTCCGATAGCAAGGTCGCCGCCACGCTGAAGATGATGAACAAACCTCCGACCGAATTGCTTACGCAGGATGTAGCTCGCGAGGTCTGCGTGCGCGCCGACGGCCGCGCCGTATTGGCAGGTTCCATTGTGAGCGTTGGAAATCAATATTAATTGGACTGAAGGCCGTCGACTGCCAGACCGGCGACGTGCTCGCCAACGCCGACGCACAGGCAGAGAATCGCGACCGTGTCCTGAAAGCCCTGGGCAAAGCCGGCGATGACTTGCGCGAAAAATTGGGCGAATCCCTGGCAATCGGTGGAGCGCTTTAACAAACCAGTCGACCAAGCCACGACCTCCTCTCTCGAAGCGCTGAAGGCGTTTACCGACGGACGCCGGACTTCACGCGAAAAAGGCGAATCGGCGGCGCTGCCGTATTACAAGCGGGCGCTGGAATTGGACAGCAACTTCGCCCAAGCCTACGCATCGCATGGGAGCTGTGTACACTAACCTCGATCAGACAAGCCTAGCCACGGCAGCCTACAAGAAGGCTTATGAACTTCGGGACCGCGTCAGTGAACCGCGAACGGTTCGATTTTGAAAGCCGATACTATAGCCAGGTCACCGGCGAACTCGAGAAAGCCGATCGCAGCTTATTCCCAATGGTTGATGGATTACCCGGGTAACTACATTTCCCACGGCAATTTAGGCGCAAACTACATCGCTCTGGGGCAGTATGAAAAGGCGGTGGAAGAAATGCGCGCGGCATTGCAAATTAAGCCGAACAATACAGCGGCCTACGCGAACTTGATAGGAGCGTACTGCTCACTCTATCGCCTTGAGGATGCCAAAGTCGCTTGGGATCAGTCCCAGGCACGGAAGATTGATGGCGGCAACCTGCGACAGGCTCGCTATGCACTGGCCTTTCTGCAACATGACGATACCGCGATGAAAGAGCAGGTCGAATGGGCAGCGGGAAAACCCGGCACGGAGGATCATGCTGCTCTCTGCGCAATCGGATACTGAGGCGTATCGCAGGCGCCTGAGCCAAGCCAACGATCTCTCGGAACGGGCAGTGGATTCCGCCAAGCATGCCGACGCTCCCGGAGACCGCGCCGGCCTGGAAGGCCAACGAGGCCCTACGAGACGCCGAATTCGGCACTACCGCAGCTGCCCGGCATCGGCACGGAAGCACTGGCAATGTCGTCGGGGCCGCGACGTCGAGCTGATGGCCGGCTTGGCGCTTGCCCGTGCGGCGAGACACGGCCAAAGCCGAGCAACTGGCCGATAAACTGGACCGGGAGTCTCCGCTCGACACCATGATCCAAGGCTATTGGTTGCCCACGATTCGCGGAGCCGCCGCCCTCGCAAAGGGGACAGCAAGAAAGCTATGGAATTCTTGCAAGCTGCTTCAACCTATGAACTTAGCCAGCCTCAGCCATTTCAGTTCGCACCATGTACCCTATTTATGTGAGAGGATTGGCCTTCCGAAGCATGGGCAAGAACAACAGGCGGCTGTAGAGTTTCAAAAAATTGTGGACCACCCCGGACTGGCGTCAATTTCCTCTCGGCTCGCTTGCGCGGCTCCAGGTCGGGCGCGCCCGCGCGGCTGGATGGAGATAAAACGATGGCCAAGACCTCGTACGACAGTTCTTTGGCGCTATGGAAAGATGCCGACCCGACGGTGCTCGATCTTGAAGGAAGCCAAAGGCGAATTCGCTAAACTTGTAACGTCCTCGCAGTTAGCACCTAATTGCACAAAATGGGCACTTTTTTGCAAACTTTGTAGGTGCCCCGATTTGCCCGGTACCATTACTTGAAGAATGTAACTCATGGTACCTGCCTTTTATTGTTGACACCCTCCTGCCAGTCATATACCCTATCGCCGAGCAACAACTCCGTAGAGAAGGCTTACAAATTCTATGAAATACTTTCGACCAGCTCTTCTCGTCATTCTTCTTTGTTTTGTTTCAGTGGGCGCGCGTTCGCTCAAGACCCCGCGTCGTCTTTGATCCTCCGCCCCCACCTGGATTCAGCTCAGCGCCTACAGACTTCAATCCGATCATTTTTACTCTCCACGGCCGGTCGTCGTTTCGGCTGGGGCTCGTGCGGCACTGCATGACCCTTGTGCTTGCGCCGGGCCTGTTGTCTTCGAACAACGGGGCGCTGATGACGCCTGCGCGGATTTTGCGAATCTAACTGGACAGGCGCTTCACCTCGATTACTTTTACGTTTATCGCTGCGGGTCGCGTGCGTTCCGGGCGCGAACACCGTCACCGCAATCGTGCCAGACGTTGATAGGCGACCCTCATTTGACGCGCGCCCAGCTGGCGCTGCACCCCGACAATGTTCACCGTACCTTCTACCGGCGGAATCTCGATTCCTCCTTCGCCCTCGAATGATTGACTTGAGCGTGTTCTTCTTGGGGGAAAACGGTGTCGACCCGACCGATATCGATGACCTGCACTTGGTCGGCATCCATTACCGGAACCGTCCAGCATCACGCTGCTTGCCGCCGGCATGGGCCTGATTGGCATCTGCATGGTATTCGTGAAGCGCTAGATTGGGCTTCCGAAGCTAGTCTGAATTTTTCTCAAAGCTCGTTGCCTCTCGGCAGCGAGCTTTTTTTTCGTCACAGTCTTTTCGCTACGCTTCACATTAATGCGCAGCCAGTCGGCGCATCAATTCTTGCTTGCGCTCGAGCAAACCTCGCAAGTTCGCACCTGGCGGTTGTGCTTCAATATCTCGCTGAATCTCTGCCACGGCCCGTTCGGTTTGCCTGCGCTGCAGCGCCGCCAGGCAGCTCTCCGCCTCGTCCCAGCTAGCCGTTTCTTCTTCCTCGAAGAGCACCTCAAAGAGCAGCCGGCGGTCGCGGTCCTCAAGCGTGCCGGCGATGTCGCTGGTCGGCATCGGCGGTGAAGCTAGATTCGCGGCGATCAACGCCGCAATGATTTTCTCGCCTTCCATGCCTACGTATAGGCGCTCCTGCTGCAAGCGGCGCGCCAGCTCCACCTTGAAGTCTTCAGCATCGGCGAGCATGCGGATCAAGCGGCGCTCTACAGGTTTAGTGACCCGCCCCAGCGTTTCCGGTTGCGCCTTTAGCTCGCTGCGTCGCTCCGTAGCGGCTTTGCTCAATTGCGCGCGCAGCACCGGCTCGTCGATACGCAACTGCTGTGCGATTCGGGTAGCCCACTCCGAACGCAGCAGGCGATTCGGAATCTTCTGCACATACGGCAGCAGAAAATTTACCGCGCGTAGTTTTCCTTCGCCTGTCGTCAAGTCCATCTGCCGCGCCCGCGCGATCAGATAGTCGACGTAAGGCGGCGATTCCTTCAGCAGTTTGAGGTACGCGTCCGCACCTTTTTCGCGAATGAATAAGTCCGGGTCGGCTTTTTTGTCACCCACGGGCGGCAACGCCAACACCTTCACTTCAAAATCCTGCTCCAGCAGCAACGCGATGGAACGCTCCGTGGCGGTTTGTCCCGCGCTGTCCGGATCGTAGTTCACGATCACGCGCTTGGTGAAACGCCCAAGCAACTTGATCTGCGGCTCGGCAAGAGCGGTGCCGCAACTGGCCACCACATTGCTGATTCCCGCGCGCGCCACGGCGATAGCGTCCATATAGCCTTCCACCAGAATGGCGAAATCCTGCCGCCGCAGCGCGTCCTTGGCGCGATCCAGGTGATACAACACATTGCTTTTCGAGTAGATCGGCGTTTCCGGTGAATTTAAATATTTGGGCTGGTCGTCGCCGAGCGCGCGGCAACCGAAAGCCACGATTTTTCCGCCTTCATTGGCAATCGGAAAGGTGATGCGCCGGCGGAAACGATCGAAGAGCCGTCCACTCTGGTCCCGCGAAATCAGGCCGGAGTCCACCAACAGCTGGTCGTTCTTGTACTTCGGCCGCAGCAAACGCAGCAGCGCATCGCCTCCGCTCGGCACATAACCGATTCCAAACTGCTCGATGGCTTTCCCATCGAGCCCGCGGTCTTCCAGATACGCTCCCGCCACGCGGCCTTCCGCGGTGCTTTCCAGTTGCTTGGTGAAGAACGCCTGCGCCGCGCGATGCATTTCAAGAATCACGGTTCGCTGCTGATTTTCGCGCCGCTCCTCGGGAGAACGCTCCCGCGCGCTGGGCACCGCGATACCGCATTTCTCCGCGACGATGCGAATGGCCTCGGGAAACGCCACCTTCTCCATCTCCATCACAAACTTAAAAACGTCCCCGCCTACCTGGCATCCGAAACAGTGGTAGATCTGCTTCGTCGGATGCACCGCGAACGAAGGCGACTTCTCCGCGTGAAACGGGCAAAGCCCCGTAAAATTTTGCCCGCTCTTTTTCAGGCGCACGTATTCGCCCACCACGCGAACGATGTCCGCCTGTTGTTTTACGCGGTCCGCAAATGATCCGGCTTCCGCCATAAATTACGATTTCCTAAAACCGAATCCTTCCGATAGACAAAGACTTGCCTTCCGGCAGCGCCTAAGCCTTACGCGCGCAACTCCACCACGGTAATCGCGCGCCCGCCGTGTTCTTCGGACTCGAACGAGGACCGCTCCACTAGCGGGTGCCCTCGCAAAAACTCCGCAATTCCCTTGCGCAACGCTCCCGTGCCATGCCCATGAATAATGCGCACCCGCGTATGATGCGCCAGCGACGCTTCATCGAGATACTTGTCGAGCCGCTCGGTGGCTTCTTCCACGCGCATGCCGATCACGTTCAGTTCCCCAGTCGTGCTGCCATCGCTCGGCGCCGAGATCACATTAACATTCCGCAGCGTAGTCGCCACATTCGGAGCCTTTCCGGCCGCCGCCGCTTCCACGCCGATAATTTCATCGATGCCAATTTTCATGCGCAACGGTCCGGCCTCAATTTCCGCGCTGCTGCCTTCCACGCGGCGCAGCACCACCGGCTTACTGAACCCGCGCACCTGGACGCGCGCGCCCGGTTGCAACAGCTCTGCCGTAATCGCTCCCGCCTTTGCCGGCGCGGTGCCCAGATCCGCCTGCGATTCGGCAATCGTCTGCACCACCGCCGCATTCAATTCATCCCGCGCCTCGCCACGCACCTCTTGTACTTTTCGCCGCACGCTCTTTTCCAGCGTGCTGCGCAATTCCCGCTCTTTTACGGCTTCCACCACGCGCGCCACATTTTCATCGAAGCGCTTTTGCATCTCCTCAAATTTCGCTTCGAACTCCTTGATGCGCCGCTGCTGTCGCTCCACCCATTCCGCGCGCAGCTTCGCGCGTTCCTCTTCCAACTCCCGCCGCTCCCGCGACATTTGCTGCTGCATGCGGTCCAGTTCATCGCGGCTGCGATGCAGATAAGCAATCAAGTCCGCGGCCTCGCGCGATTCCGGCGCCAGCAGCGCACGCGCCCGCTCGATGATCGATGAAGCAATTCCCAGTCGCTGCGCGATGGCAATCCCGCTGGACCCTCCCGGCACGCCCACCATCAACCGGTACGTCGGCCGCAAATTCACGTCATCAAACTCCACCGCCGCGTTCACCACTCCCGGTGTGCTTGAAGCGTACGCTTTCAGCCGGTCGTGATGCGTGGTGGCCAAGACGATGCATTTCTTTTCGCGGAAATCGTCCAGCAGCGCCACCGCCAGCGCCGCTCCCTCTTCCGGAGCCGTACCAGTCCCCATTTCATCCACCAGCGCCAGCGACTGCTCCGTAGCCATCGCCAGAATCGCTTTCAAATTCAACATGTGCGAAGAAAACGTGGACAAATCCGCCGCAATCGATTGTTCGTCTCCAATATCCACCAGCACATAATCGAACAGTGGCAGTACCGCGCGTTCCGCCGCCACCGGAATGGCCGATTGCGCGGAAAGCGCCGCGAGACCCGTGGTTTTCAGCGCCACGGTCTTCCCGCCGGTATTCGGCCCGCTGATCACCAGCACGCGTTCTTCGCCGCCAAGCGCCAGCGTCATGGCCACAATCTCGCGATTTTCTCGGCGCAATTTATCTTCCAGCACCGGATGCCGCGCCCGTTCAAGCTGCAATTTTGCAACATCAGAAAAGTCCGGCATGGTGGCATCGAAGTCTCGCGCAAACCGCGCGCGCGCAAAAACGCCATCGAGGTGCGCAATCGTTTCCGCCGCACCCACCAGCAACTCGCGCACCGCTTGCAACCGCCCGGTCAGGTCCCGCAGAATGCGCAGAATCTCCACCGCCTCGTCTTCCGCAAGCTGCACCAGCTGGTTGTTGGTTTCGAGCGTCTCCAGCGGCTCCAGAAATATCGTCTGCCCCGTGGCGCTCGCGCCATGCACCACGCCCGGGACGCTGCGGCGATTCTCCGCACGCACGGGAATCACGAAGCGATCGTTGCGCAGCGTCACATAGTCTTCGCCGGCTTCGGCGTTTCGTGAACGCAAGATTTGCTTTAGCGTCTTTTGTATCGCGTCACGCGTCTGCCCGATGCTGGCGCGAATGCGTCGCAGCGTCGCCGAAGCATCGTCGCTGATCTCGCCCCCCGGCAACACACATCGCCGGATCGCCGCGTGCAACTCACGAAAATCTCCCACTCCAGCCGCGCGCGCTGCCAGCAACGGACATTTCGCTGCCTCTTCGCGAAACTGCTGCCGCAACCACGTTGCCGTCTCCAGCAGCGTCGCCGCATCCAGCAATTCCGTGGCTTCCAGAACCACTCCCAACCCCGCGATTTTTCCCAGCCACTCCTGCGGATCGGCCAACGCTCCGAATCCCAGTTCGCGTGCCGCACGCAACCATTCGCGCGCTTCGCGGATCAGTGCAAACTCCACCTCCAGCGCCACCCGATCCCTGCTGAATTGCAACGCATCGATAGCCCGCCGTCCGGGCAAGCTCGTGGTGCGCAAGCGCAGCAGTTCGCGCAATTTGTCAAATTCGAGTACATCTTCTGCGCTACGAGACATGGTCTAAGCCCGAACTAAACCTTCTCCAAATAATTTCTCCGCCACTCGTGACTGCCGCACACCATCAATTGTGTTTAGCTTTTTTCGCCGGCTCCGCAACCGCCCATTCCTCGACCAGCGCCACGCACAATCCATCCAAAACATCCGTCGCTTCGTGCCCTTTCCCCGGCTGATTGTTCCCCAAAAAAGAGAAAATCAGCCGCCGCCCGCTCGCTGTTTCCGCGTATCCCGAACGCGTCCGCACATGCTCCAGCGATCCAGACTTCGCGTGAATGCGTCCCGCCGCCGCGGTGTTCCTCATGCGATCTTCCAGCGTGCCGTCCACGCCGCCTACCGGCAGCGAATCATAATACGCGCCAAACCACGGCTGCTTCTGCGCGTAACTCAACATCGCCACCAGCGCGCGCGCCGTCACCAGATCGTGCCGCGACAATCCCGAGCCATCCGCCTGCACCACATCCCCCGCCGCAATCCCCGCATCGGCGTAGAAACTTTCCGGAAACTTTGCCAACTCTTCCGGCGTTTTCCACACTCCGTCCTGCCGCGCTGCCGTCCGCAAATACATTTCCGTGTGCAAATTCTGGCTGATTTTGTTTACCAGCTTTACCGACTCGCTCAGCTGTACTGAATTATGCTCGGCCAGCACCACGGGAGCTTCGGAAACCATCACGCTTTCGTGCTGCGCGCGCACCACTCCGCTGACCTGTACGCCGCGCGCCTCCAGCATTTGTTTCAGCAGCGTTGCGGCGTGCAACGCCGGCTCCTGAATCGCCAGCACCAGCGTGCGCGGCGCACTATTCGCCGGCAACGTCCCGGACACCACCACCACATTCGCGCCCGGCTCGCGCACCAGCGTCAAATCCGATTTCACCCCCGCCGCGGATGTCGTGACGCGGTTCTCCACAACAAAATCCGGCGTCGCAGGCGTCACCGCCGCGAGCACGCCGTCGCCGTCACTCAATCCCGGCGTCAGCGTCAGCCGCACGGTATTGTCGTCCACCACTATCGCGGATATCGCCGCGCCGTACTCCCACACCATATCGTCAATCCCCCAGCCGCTGGGGTAACTCTGGGCCGGAAAATAACTGTCGTCTCCCACCACGTCGCCAAATACGGATTTCACTCCGCGCGCCACCATCGCATCCGCCAACTCTTCCAGCACGCGCGTTGGCGAACCATCGAATTCCTCTTTCCCCGTAAACGGAAACTTGCGGTTGGAAAGATTTGGATCGCCTCGTCCCACCAGCACCACATCGCCGGACAACCCTCCATCCGCGCCGATCACACCGTGCGTTTCTACCGTGGTGCGAAACCGGTACGCGCTTCCCAACTTCGCCAGCGCCAGCGCAGTGGTCAGCAACTTCATATTGGATGCCGGCACAAAGTATTGGTCCGCGTTGCGCTGATACAGAATTTCGCCACTCTCCGCGTCCACCACCAGCGCTCCCCATTCCCCGCGCCCGGCGATTCCTTCGTCCATCAACGCATTCGCGCGAATGGCAAAACGTTTTGCATTTCCGTCCGGCTGCTTCTTGCGTTCTGCTTCAGTTGTCGAATGTGCCGTTGAGTGCGTCGGCGTTGTCGCGTGCAGTGGCGTTGGGGAAGTTCGTTCCTTACCGCCTTGTGCACGCGCGGCCGGCGCCCAAGGCGAAAACGCCCAAAAAAGTACTACAGCGAATAAAACCGCTCCTACCGCGTTTACCCGATTACTCAATTCCGGACCTCTCGCTAGACTCTTCACTGTTGAAAGTATAGTCGAAGAGCGAACGACCACTTACTTCTGGCCTGATTTTTTGCTCGTGGCCTTTAACGCAGACGAAGCGCTCGTTTGCCGGTCGGGAGCACGGGACGGAACGTGGAGTTCGCGCCCGCCCTCTTTTCGATGCTGTCAGGGCTCAAATTCAAGAACAGGAGATATTCGCCGCTATGAAACACTTTGTTGCGCTCAGTATCGCGCTCGCTATGGTTGCTTTGCCGGTCACCGCCAAGGCCGCAAGAGATGACGAAAAAGAAGCCAGCCGCATTGAAAACGCTGGTCACGTCGTCAAAGAAATTATGGATATTCCCGACGACATTCCGCAGAGTCTCATCGACAAAGCAGAATGCATCATCGTTTTCCCATCCGTTCTGAAAGCCGCCTTTGTTGTCGGTGGCAGCTACGGACGCGGCGTGATGACGTGCCGCACCGGTGAGCATTTCAACGGTCCTTGGAGCGCGCCTTCCATGATGGCGCTTGAGGGCGGCAGCATTGGTTTTCAAATCGGCGGAGAAGCCACGGACTTCGTGCTCCTCGTCATGAATGCTCGCGGCGCTCACTCCATTCTGAGCAGCAAAGTGAAGCTCGGTGGTGATGCCTCGGTCGCCGCAGGCCCCGTTGGCCGCAGCGCTTCCGCGGAGTCTGACGTTACCCTTCGCGCCGAAGTGTTGAGCTATTCCCGCGCACGCGGCGCCTTCATCGGCGTCTCTCTGGAAGGCTCCACGGTTCGTCCCGATAACGATGCCAATGAACGCGTCTACGAGCGCAAGCTCAGCGCCGAAGACATCGTCTTCCACGGCGCCACCAACGTTCCTGCTCCAGCGCAACCCATGGTTTCGTACTTGGACCGCAAGTCACCGCGACTTGTGTAAATTCTGCTCCTCGTTCTTACGAGGACACGGAATCGACCGGCAATCTCTCTAGAACGCGAACACCCCGGAATCACTTCCGGGGTGTTTTGCGTTAAGCGCGCCGTTACCGGCAATCCGAATTTGAGGCCGGGTGACGTAGCTGAGCCGGAGCTAATGCAACTCAGGACTGCGTTCCGCCATTCGTCCTATACAACCGGCTGTCGAA
Source organism: uncultured Acidobacteriota bacterium (assembly GCA_963838265.1). Classification (GTDB taxonomy): domain Bacteria; phylum Acidobacteriota; class Terriglobia; order Acidiferrales; family UBA7541; genus Acidiferrum. The sequence goes on along the minus strand of CAWIQN010000003.1, from coordinate 824,945 downwards.
GCGCCCATCTTCAAAAACCGTTGACACCGTGAGATGTCGCCATTTGTCGGCCTCGGCGGCGCGCGCGGTTTCCGCTTGTTGCACGCGCTGTTCCGCATCGACACCGAGGATCAGCCGCAACGGCACGTCGTCACTGTTCGCCAATCGCACGATCAAGTCCGCGATTTTCCGCGGATCGCCTTCCGCGCGTCCTTCAATGCTTCGCACCATCTTGTGTATCGCGCCGACCGAGGCCTCGTACTCCGGCAGCAGTTCCGGCATATTCTCGCCCGCGCGCCGTGCCCAGTTAGTCCGAATGCCTCCCGGCTCCAGCGTGCACACCTTCACCCCGAACGGCGCGACTTCCGTCGCCAGCGAATCGCTGAAACCGCCGACCGCCCACTTGGCCGCGTGATACGGCGTATTGCCAGGAAACCCGAGGCGGCCGCCGATCGAAGACACTTGAAAAATGTGGCCGCTCTTCTGCTTGCGCATCACCGGCACAGCGGCGCGCGTCGTATACACCACGCCATAAAAGCACGTGTCCACCACTGCCTTGAAGTCCTCCGCGCTCATCTGCTCGAACGGCCCGATCTGCCCGTAACCAGCATTGTTGACCAGCACGTCCAGCCGTCCGAACGTGTCCACCGCCAACTGCACCGCGGCCTTCGCGGCGGCCTCATCGCGCACTTCCAGTTTCACGGGCTTCACCCGCTCGCCGTACTGCGCCACCAGGGGTGCCAGTTCTTCCGTCCTGCGCGCTCCGGCCACCACGCTATCCCCTGCGGCCAGCGCCGCCTCGGCAATGTCCCGCCCCAATCCGTTTCCGCTTCCCGTAATCAACCAGACCTTGGCCATGACGCATATCCTCCATTTTTCTTTTGATTTTTATTGTGATTACTCACTCATTCATCCATGAGATGCAACGACTCGTTACTTGGTTATGCCCGCCCAGAACATTTGAAAGCCGCTATCCCGGTATTGCTTCGCTTTGGATCGGTTCACCTCCGTAAGGTCTATCGTCGCCTCTACCAACGCTGCCAACGACTTCGCGATCAGTTCCACCGGCACGTCGTTCCGACAGATGTGCTGCTCGATCGCGTCACCAATCACCGCTTGGAACTCCACGAACGGTGCGCTACCCGCGTCCCTGGATTCTTTGGTGAGTACTTCCGAAACCATAAGTTGCGCCAGCACCTTGCGCTGCTTCGGATTCGCAACGCCCCAGTTCACATAGCGGTCCCAAACATGTCGCAGCCTGGTGCCCACACTCTTCTTCCGGGGGAAATCCGACATCATAGCGTCTGCCAGCTCCAGCTTGATCTCCCGGTAAAGCGCATTGATCAGATCATCCTTGGTCTTGAAGTATGTAAACAGCGTTCCCTCGGCGACGCCAGCTAGCTTGGATATCTCTGACGTCGGGGCAGCGGTCAGGCCGCGCTCCGCAAACAGGCGGGTCGCGGCCTCAAGGATCCCATTTCTCTTGTCTTCGCTTTTAGGACGCGCCACTGATCTTCTCTATTACCGAGTGCATACTCAATTATGCATCGGAAGTGCGTCCATGGCAAGCCCTGGCTTCTTTCCGTGACCAGAGACGCGGCACGTGGATTGGGAGAGACCGTCGCCGAGGGACGGGCGATTCGCAATCCGGAAATTGTCACGGCGCACAATTTCCTTCGCAGAGTCATTACTCTTCCCATTCTTGGTGGCGCAGCGCATTGCAACGATTCAAGGCTCTTGCGCCATCAGCCAGTGAACGGCTAGCGATTGACCATCTTCTGCAGATTCTCCGGATAACGTGCGCCCTGAACGTCAATCGCGGAAACCGCATCGTGGATTTCCTTTAGATCGCCCTCAGTCAGCGACACATTCGCCGCGCCAAGATTCTCGTCAAGGCGGTGCAGCTTCGTGGTTCCGGGAATGGGTACGATCCACGGTTTCTGCGCCAGCAGCCAAGCGAGCGCAATCTGCGCCTTGGTCGCTTTCTTCTGGTCGGCAATTCTTCCGAGAGCATCGACTAGCGCCTGGTTCGCTTTGCGGGATTCCTCGGAAAATCGCGGAACGATGTTGCGGAAATCCGTCTTGTCGAACTCCGTCTTGTCGGAGATGGCTCCGGTAAGGAATCCTTTGCCCAGCGGGCTGAAGGATACAAACCCGATACCGAGTTCTTCGAGTGTTGGAAGAATCTCCTTTTCCGGTTCGCGCCACCACAATGAATATTCACTCTGCAGCGCTGCAACAGGTTGGACGGCGTGCGCACGGCGAATGCTCTCGGCTCCGGCCTCCGACATCCCAAAATGCTTTACTTTGCCTTGGCGGATCAAATCCTTGACAGTTCCTGCGACATCCTCGATGGGCACATTCGGATCGACCCGGTGCTGATAAAGGAGATCAATCACGTCCGTCCGCAATCTCTTCAGCGCTGCCTCGACGTGCTCGCGAATGCGCTGGGGTCGGCTGTCCAGCCCTTTCGCGGGAGTGCCTTCCTTGAAGCCGAACTTGGTGGCGATCACTACATTTTTTCGGAATGGTTCGACGGCCTCCCCTACCACTTCCTCGTTCACGTAAGGACCGTAAGCTTCCGCGGTATCGAAGAACGTCACGCCACGCTCAAATGCGGCGCGGATCAACTTAATCGCCTCGTTCCTTTCGGTAGCCGGGCCATAGCCAAAGCTCAGCCCCATGCAACCCAGTCCCAGGGCTGAGACTTCCAGTCCGCTTTTTCCAAGTGTGCGCTTGTTCATTTGTTTCTCCTGTCATGCAGTTTGCCTGTTCAGACAATAGGAGCGAGGCACCCTAGAGCGGTAGCCCGATCCTGCCTATTTATTGCCTATTTCTCCTAAACGCGAGGACAGACGGAACGTTCCCGCGTTCTGAGAAAATCATCGCGGCGACACAAAGCTCGGACAATGCAATGGAAAACGTCCCGTCTGTTCGCCGGTTCCAGGTTGCCGTCAGCCTAAAGGGCGAGGCAAAGTTTGTCACCATCCGGTAACCAAAGTTTCGGGTTGTCCGAGCTAACATCGAAGAAACCGACTCTGTGTCTCTGCGCCAATGCGAAGACGGTCGTGTGGGCTCGCTCTACTTTTGACCATGCAAAGGAACAGTAGATAACGGATTGTCCCAAACTGTAGTCCGTTACGGAGTCTTCGTCCTCAGGCAAGTCGTCCGAAGAGAGTGGGCCGTTTAAGGGCGGAAATTTTTGAATAATTTCTAGGAACCAAGAGCGGAGTTTGGCCGTCGGCACATCGGGGTTATTATAGCCGTGGGCCTCGCTCCATTGAGTTTGTCGACCGTACCACTCCAAGAACAATGCGCGATTGGAGGGTGCGTCATTCGGCTCAAAAACCATCAAGTCGTAGCTCACGAAGCCTACCCCGTCGTTCAGAAATTATCCCAATCTTGCTGAGTAGTCCCCAGTCCTAATTCACGCTGCCAGCTCGACCGGTCGATGCAACACCCTTCAATAGGTTGATTCGACCATACTTTCCTAGAAGAAGTCTTCTGTTTGGTTGTATTCGATTAACGGTTAGCCACAGTAGTGTTCCGGCTGATCTACCCTTAGCGCGCGATTTCAGCCTTCGTCTTCATTGCACATTGCGGGGTCTAGCAAATCAGACAGGGTCCAGAAAGAATAGTTGCGCGAACCCAATAAATGACCTATAGTCATAAATGAGTACAGGTCATTGTCGACTCTTTCACATCAGCGCTCTTCCTCCGAGCACGATCTCGAACCCGGTCGCCGCGCTCGTCGCAGCGCCGCCACTCGCGAATCGCTCTTCCGCGCCGCGCTGGATCTCTTCGCTGTTAAAGGTTTCGCAGACACCACCGTCGAAGACATCACCGAAGCCGCCGACGTTGGCAAAGGCACTTTTTTCAATTACTTTCCGAGCAAGGACCACCTCCTCGTCGCATTCAGCGACATGCAAATCGCCAAGCTCCAAGCCGCCGTGGATCGCGTGGCGGAAAGTCGCGAGCCCATGCCCGCGTTCCTGCGCGCCCTGGGCGTCAACATGACTGCGGAGCCGGCGCGCAATCCCTCCATCGTTCGCGCCTTGCTGCAAGCCAACCTCTCCAGTTCGGCGGTGCGCGAAATCATGCGCGAGAATCACAAGCGCAGCCACGGATTGCTGACGCGCCTGGTGCAAACAGGCCAAGATCGCCGCGAAATTCGCAGCGACCTTCCGGCCGCGGAAATCGCCCACGTTTTTCGCCAAACTGTTTTCGGTACCCTGCTGCTGTGGTCGGTCTACGGAGACAGTTCTCTTCCCGCCCGCATCCACGCCGCCTTTGACCTGCTCTGGAACGGCCTCGCGCCGCGCAACGCTGCCGAGCCGCGCAACACTGCCGAGTGCAACATCGCCTCGCCGCCCGGCGTATACATTCATCCGTAGGAGAAAGTTAAGCCGTGAAGCGCAAACATATTATTTTACTCGCCGTAGTCATCGTCGTCCTGGCCGCCTCGGCGATTCTTGGCGGCTGGTTCCGCAAGGAAGATTCCCTGCAAGGTTCCGGCACCGTCGAAGCCAGAAATATTCGCGTCGGCTCCAAAATTGGCGGCCGCATTGACCAGGTGCTGGTCCATGAAGGCGACACCGTGCAACCGGGGCAAGTCCTGATCACGTTCGACGACAAGGAAATGCAAGCGCAGATGCAGCAATCGAAAGCCAGCGCGGAAAAAGCCGCGCGCGGCTACCGCCCGGAAGAAATTGCCGAAGCCCGCGGCGCGGCGGAGCAGGCCAAAGCCGACTACGATCAGCGCTTGAATGGCTATCGCCAACAGGATATCGATGCGGCGCAAGCCGATCTCGATCGCGCCAAAGCCGAGGAGATTCGTTCGCACGCCGATTTCAATCGCTACGAAGCGCTGGCGCAAAAAGATTTGGTCTCCAAACAACAGCGCGATACCGCCGAAGCCACTTGGAAAGTTGCGCTCGCGCAGCAGCAGAATGCCCAGCACAAACTGAATGAACTGCATGTCGGCTATCGCCCGGAAGAAATCGCTTCCGCGAAAGCCAGATACGAGCAAACACAAGCCACGCTTGAAAAGCTGGAGCACGGCAATCGACGCGAAGATGTGGATCTGGCGCAGGCCGCCTATTCCTATGACGAAGCGCGCTTTCGCGAGCGCCAAGTCGTGGCGCCTTCCGCTGCCACTGTGGAAGTCCTTGATGTTCGCCCCGGTGATTTGATTGCGCCGAATACTCCGGTCGCCACGCTGCTGGAGCGCGACCAGATCTACGTGCGCATCTACATTCCCGAAACCGTTATCGGCCACGTGCGCCTCGGGCAAAAAGCCGAGGTCCGCGTGGATTCCTTCCCAGACACCGTCTTTGAAGGCGTAGTCGAACAAATCAATCAGCAAGCGGAATTTCTACCGCGCAACGTGCAGACGCGAGAGGAACGCGTCCACCAGGTTTTTGGCGTCAAGATTCGCATTAACGACACTACCGGTCACGTCCTCGCCGGCATGGCCGCGGACGTAAAACTTAAGGACCTCAAGTCCAAGGCCGCCAGCTGAACGCCATGGCCGATCCCGCACAAACCTCCCCGCAGTACGCCATTTCCGCCGAAAATCTCGTGCGCCGGTTTGGTGAGTTTACCGCCGTGAACGACATCAGCTTCCGCGTCGAAAAAGGCGAAATTTTCGGTTTCCTTGGCCCCAACGGCAGCGGCAAAACCACCATCATCAAGATGCTCACCGGTTTGCTTCCGCTCACTGAGGGCAACGCCTGGGTCGAAGGCCTGGATGTGCGCAAAGACGCCGAAGGCGTACGCGAGCGCATCGGCTACATGTCGCAAAAATTCAGTCTCTACGACGACCTCACTGTCCTCGAAAATCTACGCTTCTACGGCCGCATTTATGGCCTCTCCGCGGAGCGCATGAAGCGCCGCATCGACGAAATCGTGCAGCTCAACGGTCTCGCTCCGTACCTCAACCGTCTCGCCGCGCAGCTTTCCGGCGGTTGGAAGCAGCGCCTGGCGCTTGGTTGCGCCATGCTCCATGAACCAAAACTTCTTTTTCTTGACGAGCCCACCGCCGGCATCGATCCCGTCGCTCGGCGCCAGCTTTGGGATTTGCTCTTCGAACTTTCCGGTCAGGGCATCACTTTTTTCGTCACCACGCATTACATGGACGAAGCCGAACGCTGCAGCCACGTCGCTTACATTTATTACGGCAAGCTCATCGCCGATGGCACGCCCGCCGAACTCAAACTGCTTCCCGATGTGCAGCCCGCCGGCACCGACCGCATCGAAATCGTCACGCCGCAAGTGACGCGTGCGCTGCGTTTGGCGCGCCACATTCCCGGCATTCGCAGCGCCACCATTTTTGGCGAGTCCATTCACGCGCTGGTGGAAGAACATTTCAATCTCGCCGATCTGCGCACGCAATTGCAAAAAGACGGCATCACCGTCACGGACATTCACCCGCTGACCGCCAGCCTCGAAGACGTATTCGTCGAGCTCACCTACAAACATCAAGCCTTACTGGAAGCCTCCCGTGCCTAATCCTTTCCGTGGCTTCGGCGCCGTTTTCTACAAAGAAGTGCTGCACGTGCGCCGCGACCCCGGCACGCTATTTTTCTCGTTGGTCATTCCGCTGCTGCAGATGTTTGTTCTCGGCTTCGGCATTGACACCAACGTCCGCCAGGTCAACACCGTGGTCTACAACGCCGACGGCCGGCAGGAAAGCCGCGAGCTCATCGATCGCCTTAAAAATTCCGATACCTTTCACGTAGTCCGCTACGTGCAAAACGATCACGACCTCAACGACATGATCATTGGCGGCAAAGCTCGCGTCGGCATCAAAATTCCCGTCGACTACTCCGACCGCCTCATCCACAAAATGTCCGCGCAAGTTCTCGTGCTTATCGACGGCTCCGATTCTTCCGTCGCCGGGCAAGCCATCAACGTCACCACCGCCATCGGCCTGGACGAATCCTTGCGTCGCGCCGTCACCGACAGCACCGCGCCTTTCGCCGTGGACATGCGCCCCAAGCTGCTCTTCAATCCGGATTCGCGCTCGCCCAATTTTTTCCTGCCCGGGCTGACCGCCATTCTTTTGCTCAACGTCACCACTTTTCTTACCGCCTTCGCCATCGTCCGCGAAAAAGAGCGCGGCACCCTGGAACAACTATTCGTCACGCCGGTGCGTCCGTTCGGTCTGCTCCTCGGTAAACTGTTGCCCTATTTCTTCATCGGATTCTTCGAGCTCTGTAACATTCTCTTTTTTATGCGCTTCGTTTTCCGCGTGCCCATTCACGGCAACGTCTTTCTGCTGGCATTTCTTTCCTTGCCCTACATTTTCGTCTCGCTCTCGCTTGGCATGCTTATCTCCAGCAAAGCCAATACGCAGGGCCAAGCCATGCAATTGGCCTTCTTGACCATCCTTCCCAGCATTTTCTTTTCCGGCTACATCTTCCCGCGCGAGACCATGCCCGCTTTCTTTTACGGCATCAGCTTCCTGGTTCCTGCCAGCTATTTCATCAACATCACCCGCGGCATCATCCTGCGCGGCGCCGGCCTGCAGCATCTCTGGCTCGACGGCTTGGCGCTCTTCGCTATGGGCACTTTTTTGCTCGTGATCGCCGCACGCCGCTTCTCCAACAAGATCATCATGACCTAGTCGCTCGCGGCGCTATGCGGGGCGCGGTGGGGAGCATAACGTTTAGCAAGTTCCAGTACTGATAACCAAATGGTTACTAATTTGCGGACGTAAACCCATTAGAATGAACACTTGCATATCATGCTGAGGACAAAGACTTTGATCTCCTTTGCGCTCAGTATGATATCGAATTCAAACCGCTCTAACCGGCCACCTTCAACGCCAGGGACATCTGCGCGGCGGCTACCGGAGTCTGCATCTCGCTAAAAGGTCGGTCCGGATAGCCGAATTTCTTGCGGATGTCCGACAAGCGCCGGCGCATGGCCGCGCGATACTCGTCTGGCACGTGCCCGTACCGGCCGAACCATTCCTCGTACTGCTTCGCCAGCCGCGGAAACTTCTCACGCAGTGCAGGCATAAACTGCTTCGCCGAGGTCGGTTGCAGGAACAAGACGCCGGAGGAGAACCAAGCGGCGCCGGCATCTTTGGCCGCCTGCGCCAAAGCCTCAAGCTCGCCGGCGCCGTCGGTAATGCCCGGAAGCACCGGCGAGGCCAGCACGCCGGCGGGGACGCCCGCCTCGCGCAGTACGCGCAAGGCTGCGAGGCGCAGGTCTGGGCGCGGGGCGCGCGGCTCCATCCAGCGTGCCAGGCGCGGCCGCATCGTAGTTACGGTCATGTTGACGTAGAGCGCCGAGCGCTGGGCAATTCGTTGCAGCAGTTCCACGTCTCGCACCACCTGATTGGACTTCGTGGTGATGGAAATACTCAGGCCCTCGCGCTTTACCAACTCTTCGAGGCAGGCGCGGGTGACGCCGTACTCGCGCTCCGCCGGCTGGTAGGGATCCGTGGCCGAACCGATGGCAATGTGTTCGGGGTGATCCAGATTAGGACGCTCGCCGGACTTGCAGTATTTTTCCGAGACTTCGCGACGCAGCAAAGCGCCGGCATCCTGTTTCACGAAGATCTTTTTCTCAAAGTCCAGCCCATCCAGTTCCATAAATTCGTGGGTGTACCGCGCGTAGCAATACTTGCAGGCAAACTCGCAGCCACGGTAGGGATTGATGGTCCATTCAAAAGGGACGCGTTTGGAGTTGCAGCGGTTCAGAATCGAGCGCACCGGCAGCAGGAAATACTCCGGCCGCTCTTCGGAGCGGCGTTTGGTTTCGGCGGCGGGAGAAATCGATGCGAGGCGGGCAATGCCAACCAGTGGCGCAGCGGCAGTGGCGGCTCGGCGCGGTCCGGCGGTAGCCGGAGCAGTCGCCAAACCAGCATCGCCAGCCGCTAGCGGGGGGTCACCCGCCGCGGGGCGATGCGAACTGCTGCTGGGATTCGCGAGCGGGGCAAGCTCACGAACCAATGCATATGGGCTAACTACTGCTTCAGGGCAAATGGGAAAGAGTGGTGCTGGAGTTGGTGATACGTGGCGGCGACGGATACGATAGCCCGCTGCCGGAAAGGAGTGCACTGGAGACATAGCCCACCTCGAACGGAGGGATTGTTTCGCTTTTTGTTCGCTATGTCAACAATTAAAATTCGTTTTAAATTCGTGATCGACCAGGGCTTTTTGGTCACGGCGGAGGGTGGGTGTTCCTTGATGGTGGCACAGGTGCGCGCGCGGGTCGAAATCGCGGGTGGCATCAACCGCGCACAGGCAGGAGTGCCTGTGCTACTGAGACTCGTTATTGATCTGGAGCATTTGCCTCCTCCCTTGCCCCAAGCTACTCTGTGACGGGAGGAACGCTGTGAAATTGTCGCGTCTTGCGCTGCTCGTTGGGATCACGGCGACGCTAGTGTTTGCGGTGAATATTGCTGCGGCGCAAACTCCTCAAGCGGCAAAAAAGCCTGCTGCGAATGCTCCGGCAGCGGCAGCGATGCCCAACGCGCCGCAATCCACGCACTATCCGATACTTCTTCTGGCGTTCGGAAGCGCGCCGACGTGGGACGTGCGGATTGGTCCCAAAGGGCCGGAACTTCTGGAGCGCCAGGGGTATCCGCCGATTGTTCTGGAACCTGCGGCGATTTCGCGCGAAGGTGCGGCAGATTCGTGGATCTATCGGGCCAAGGACACCGCAACCGGCGCTGAGGTTTCGGTACGTCTAAGCCGGGAAGCTTGTGCGGATTCTGCTTCGACAACGAAATACACGTTTCGCGCTCTGGTCACCCATGCGCAAATAGGAACGCTGCAAGGGTGCGCGCGGATTGCCGCCGAGCTTTTCCCGCGCGTGCCGGGCCAATCGGCGCAGGATGACGACGATACCGATAAGAAGGACGCCGACAAGAAGAAGGTGTCGGCGATTCCGCCAATCACGAACGCCAAGCCGCCTGTGGCGGTGGCGTATATAAATCCATCTGGGAAAATTGTGGTGAGCCGCAATGGAGTGAAGAAAATCGCCGCGCCGGGCGGATCGCAACTGGCGCTGGCGCACGATGGCAAGCGATTGCTTTACGTTCGTCCAGATCCTAGTCCGAGCTCGCTGGCGACTATCGTGCTTTATGATTTTGAGACCGGGCGTTCGCGCGATTTGGTACACGGTGCGGTCAGTGAACCGTTTTGGTCGCCGGACGATTCGCGGATCGCGTATGTGAATTCCGCGGATCAAAAAACGCAGGTGTGGGTGATGGCGCCCGACACCCCGGAAAAAGCTGCTGCGTTTTCGCCGCAGAGTGTGGTCTCGCTGCAAGGTTGGGTGGATGCGCATACCGCGCTAGCGACGGACGCGCAAAACGCCTACTGGTTGAGCGAAGACAAGCCCGCGCAAACTGTAGCGCTTAGAGAGATTTACGGCGACAGCTTGCAGATCCGTCCATCCGATACGCTGCGCGTGAACCCCATCAATGCCGACCTCCTGCTCCTTTCCGCCACTTATGCATCTGCGCCCGCGGGCGCACCTGTTGACGCGAGCGGTGCCGCTTACGGGCTTTTTCTGTTCGAGGTTCGCGCCAAGCGCAGAACGACGCTCAGCCAGCCCGACGAGTTGGCGCGAAACGCGGAGTGGTCTCGCGATGGGCTGCAGGTCTTCTACACGCGCCGAACTTCGGCGGGTGCATCGGCGATTTATCGCATTTTCTGGGACGGTAGCGGCCTGCGCCGCTACAGCGACGGCTCAGATCTCGTCATCGGCCAGTAGCCAATCAATGGCGATGAGCCGAACCAACGCCGTGGCTTTAGAGTTTAGGAGGTCAGTTATGCGGCATGGTCCAATGCATCAAAAACTCTTCCGCAATTTCGAGGCAGTGCGGGGCTGGTTGTTTGCCGGCATGCTCGCCTACGGCAGCGCACAGCCGTTGCTGGCTCAGGAGCCGGCGTCACAGCCGGTTCCGAGTAGCGCACCAGCAACGAGCACTGCCTGGCACCGCGTAAGCTATTCCTGCGACAACAAGATCCGCATTCAGGTGAGCTATCGCGGGGCGGTTGCGCGGGTGACCTTTGAGGGGCAGGTTCGCGTGATGAAGCAGGTGCAGTCCGCGGACGGCGGGAGGTATTCGGACGGCAAGCTGGTGTGGTGGAGCAAGGGCAATGGCGGATTTTTGACGGACGCCAGCGACGGCGGCCCGTCCGGGCCCCCGCGATTGGCGGACAACTGCAAGCAAATCGTGGTGAAGTCAGATAGTCCGGCCCCGCCGCCAAGCTAACGTCTAAGGGTAGCCATTTCGCTCCACCTGTCCTTTGGTACGGGGCGCGCTGCGAAACGCGGCGCTATACTCCCGCAATGGGTACGCCGCCCGTCTCGCTGGAAGCCGCACAAGTCGGAATTCTCGTGCTCGATGCCGATCCGCAAAGCGCGGGCGCGCTGCGCGTGATCCTGGATTCGGAAGGCTGGCGCGTACGCATCGTTCCCGACCCGCAACTGCTGCTCACCGAACTGAAATCCGGCGAATGGTCCCTGGTGATTGCCAACATCGCGCTCACGCCGCCGAACAGCGCGGCGTTCATTACCTTGCGAGAGCTATCCGGCGTGTCTGTGGAAGAAGGTGGCCGGATGCGAGTGCTGTTCCTAATTCCAGAACTGACCGGCAGCCAGCATGTGGGGCAACTGGAAACCGCTCGCGTGCCGTACGTGGTGCGGCCGTACCATTTGCACGATTTTCTCGAGAAAGTCAGCGACCTGCTGGTGGAAGTGAAAGCGATCGCGGCACCCATCCGCCAGGTGCGTTACGAATTCGGCGGCTTGCGCAAGCAGAAGAAGGCCGCGGGGCGCTCCAACTCCATGTTTGCGTCGCGGGATTCCTTTTCTTATACCGATGAAGAGTTGGCCGAGTACGAAAAGAGCGAGAGTGAAGCTTCGCGTAGCCGCCGGCCGCGGCGGAACGATAATCTGGGTAACCCTAACCGCTAACAGGATTTAAAGCTCTCTCTTGATTTCCATTTTTGATTTTCTTAGCTGAGTTTTTTACGTCTTCACACCTTCCGCTGCACTTTTCCGCGCAAGATTTTCCGCCTGCTTCGTTCTATGTGCGTAGGGTTGTTCACCGCTTGCCTAGGAGGACTTTATGGCCCGTTCTGTGCTTCCTGCTTTAATCAGCGTGTTGATGGGGGTCAGCACCGTTGGGGCGCTGGGATTTACGTGGTCGCCTCCACGCGCGCCCGAGCCACCGACCCGTCCAGAGGGCGATTGGCACATTCTTGATCCGATCACTTACGAAAATATTTCCATTTTCCCGGTAGCGAGCAGTTCGGCGTTTGACACGAGCAATTTCCTAACGCTGGACGAAGGCTTATCTTCGGGCGAGGTGCTGATTCGCGAGCAGGGCGCCGAAGGCATGGCGCGATCGCGCGGGGGCGATGCGCGGGTGGTGCCGGAATACCGCGGCGGCGGGGCGAGCGCGAATCAACTGGTGCTGGTGAACCGCAGCAAACGGCCGTTGCTGCTGCTGGCCGGGGAACTGGTAAGCGGCGGAAAGCAGGATCGCATCATTGGCAAGGACCGCATCGTTCCGGTCGGCGCACCACCGCTGCCGCTGGATGTTTTTTGCGTGGAACACGGGCGCTGGTCCAGCGGCGCGAATTTCGTGGCTGCGAAGACGATCGTCCATCCCAGCGTGCGGGAAAAAGCCGCGGTCGATCAGGCGCAGACAGAGGTGTGGAACGCGGTGCGGAGCGGATCGACGGCAGCGGCGGCACCGTCAGCGCCTGCGGCGCGATTAAGTGCGGGAGTTTTGTCGCAGGCGATCGCCGTTGATGCGCCCACGGAATCTTATGACAAGGTTTACACGTCGAAGTCTACCGGAGTTTCTATCGATGATTTCGTGGACCAAATCGCCAACCGTTTCGCGAAAGAAACCAGTCACCTGAAAGGCGAACGCGTGGTGGGCGTGATCGTGGCGTACGGCGGCGAAGTGGCATGGAGCGACATTTTCGCGTCGGGCGAGCTGTTCAATCATTACTGGAATAAACTTTTGCGCAGCTATGTGGTGGAAGCTTTGGCGCGGCCGACGCTGCGGGAGGTCGCCTCGCGTGACGACGCCGGGGGATTCCTGCGGCGCTTGAACGGGCGAGAGCGCCAGGAGACCGATCCTAACGTTTACGTGTGGCGCGAGATTACTGAAGGGCGGCTTACGCAGATCGAACTCGACGCGCTGGAGCCAAAACAGTTCATGTTGCATCGGTTGCTGCTGCGGCGCACGTGACGCCCGGCGGCTAGAACTTCGCGTCGGCGACGCGCACGTCGCTGCGATCCGTGGTGGACTGCAACATTTCCGCTGCGCTTTGGCCAGTGATGGGGTGGCGTGCGTCTGGGGCGATTTCGGCCAGGGGGACCAGGACAAATTTGCGCTGGGGGATGCGGGGGTGGGGCACTTGCAGCTCCGGGGAATTAATTACGGCGTTGCCGTAAAGTAAAATATCCATATCGATGATCCGCGGGCCTTTGGCGAAGGCTTTCGCGCTGCCCAGGTCGGCCTCAATTTTTCGCAAATGTTGCAATAATTCCGCGGGGGCCAGTTGCGTTTCCGCTTGCACGACGCAATTCAGAAACCAATCCTGCTGGAGATAATCGACCGGCTCAGTCTCGTAGATTTTTGAGACGCGGCGGACGCGCACACCCGCATCGGGCAGAGCGGCAATGGCGGCGCGTAGATTTTCCAGGCGGTTGCCTATGTTGGAGCCCAGCGAGAGGAAAAGCACGGTCATGAGCGTGTCGTTGCGGAGATGCGATCTCTCAGAACAATCTGGTCTGGCGCTTGGGCAATTCTTTGCCGAAGTATTCATAGGCGCGCGCGGTGGCGACGCGTCCACGCGGCGTGCGATCGATCAGACCAATTTGCATCAGATAGGGCTCGTACATTTCTTCGATGGCGTCTTCTTCTTCGCTGAGCGCGGCGGCAAGCGTGCCCACGCCGACCGGGCCGCCGCCGTATTTTTCGATCAGGGCGAGCATCAAGTTGCGATCCACTTCGTCGAGGCCGTTTTCATCGACGCCGAGCATGGCGAGAGATTCTTGCGCGACGGCGCGGGTGATGCGGCCGGCCGCGCGGACCTCCGCAAAGTCGCGCGCGCGACGCAACAAACGATTGGCAATGCGCGGCGTGCCGCGACAGCGCTTGGCGATTTCTTCCGCGCCACCTTCATCCATGGCGATATTCAGGATTTTCGCCGAACGATGAATGATGATGAGCAAATCTTCGGGCTCGTAAAACTCCAGGCGGTGGACGATGCCGAAACGCGAGCGCAAAGGCGCGGTAATCAACCCTGCACGCGTGGTGGCGCCAATCAGGGTGAAGCGGCTGAGCGGAAAGGGATGAATGCGTGCGCCCGGACCCTGGCCGATGATTAAATCCACGCGGAAATCTTCCATCGCAGGATACAGAACTTCTTCCACGGCCGGCTGCAAGCGGTGAATTTCGTCCAGAAAGAAAACTTCTTTGCTCTCCAGCGAAGTTAGAATCGCGGTGAGGTCGCCTTTGCGTTCAAGAAGCGGGCCGGCGCTGGTTTTGATGGTGACATTCAACTCGTTGGCGATGATTTGCGCGAGCGTCGTTTTGCCGAGGCCCGGCGGACCGTAGAGCAATACATGATCCAACGCGTCGCCGCGGCTGCGCGCGGCCTCAATGGCAATGGCGATATTTTCTTTGACGCGTTTCTGGCCGATGTATTCACTGAGGCGCTGCGGACGGACGTTGGCGTCCATGCGGAGATCTTCTTCCGCCGCCGCGCCTGAAACGATTCGTTGCCCCAGCCGATCTTCGATCATTTGTCGACAAGCCTCATGCGCCAACTAGCCTCATGCGATGCAATCCTTTACTTCAATTTTTTTGTCTGGCTCATGCCCGACAACGCTGCGCGCAGCAGTTTCTCAAAATTGCCCGCGCCTGAGGCGCGCGCTCCGGCTTTCACGGCCTCCTCCGCGGCACGGGCGTCGTAACCCAAATTAACGAGCGCGGAAACAACGTCGGCTTCCACATCGGTGACGCCGCCAGCTGACACCACCGCGGGCTTCATCATGACTTCGGCGCTAATCGCGTCAAGGCGATCCTTCAACTCGACCACCATGCGCTCGGCGGTTTTGCGTCCCACGCCGGGAATTTTCGTGAGGCGCGCCAGATCGTTTCCGCGAATCGCCGGGACGAGTTCTTCGACGCTCATGCCCGACAAAATTTTCAAGGCTAAGGACGGGCCGACGCCGGAAGCCGAGATGAGCATCTCAAACAGTTGTTTTTCGCGCGCGGAAATAAATCCGTACAACGCGAGGGCATCTTCGCGAACGTGGGTGTGAATCAGCAGCGTGACTTCGGTGTGCAATTCCCCCAGGGCCGCGTAGGTGGAGAGCGAAACCGCGACCACGTATCCCACGCCGCCAACATCGACCAGCACCGAGTTCGGGCGCTTCTCCGCCAGCTTGCCACGCAATTGGCCAATCATCGCTCGTCAGTATTGCCGCCTTACTTTCGCCTGTCAAACGAAGGGCATTAAATGGTGGTAAATCTGTGGTTTTGCAGAAAGACGGTGGCGTCTTCGGGATCGTAAAAGACCAGGCGTACTTCGGCGATGGTGGGCGTTTGAGGCAAGGTCGTTTCGATTGTTTCCGAGGCGATCATCGCGGCTTGCTCGCGCGGATAGGCGTAGGCGCCGGTGGAAATCGCGGGAAATGCGATGGAGCACAAACCCTGCTGCGCGGCTAACTCGAGAGAGTTGCGATAACAGGACGCCAGACTGGCGGCTCTGGTGTGCCGCCAAGACGGCAGATCGGACCGACGGTGTGGATCACGTGGCGCGCTGCAAGAAGTCCACCACCGGTTATCACCACCTCGCCCGTCGGCAACCCATCCGGAAATTGCAGTCGGCGTATTTCGCGGCACTGCTGCAAAATTTCTGGTCCGCCTCGACGGTGGATTGCACCGTCCACGCCGCCGCCGCCCAGCACGGTGCTGTTCGCGGCGTTTACGATGGCGTCCACCTGCTGCGCGGTAATATCGCCGATTAGCACGCGGACTTTGCCATGCAAGAAACTTACTAGCGTTTCGGCAGGGTTCATATGTATCTCCGCTGCTCTAGGTTAGCGCATCAAATAGGTCGAGGCGCAAGTTGCGTATAGTTCGGGTTGCGGCGTGTCGGAAGATGGTGGCTGGAATCATGTGGAACGGCTTGTAACTCTTCGCGGCGTTGTGGCTCTAATATAAGGCTATGATTCTCTACTTTTTGGCGTTCGTGGGCGGCGTTCTGACCATCGTCAGTCCTTGCATCCTGCCGGTTTTGCCGTTCGTTTTTTCGCGTGCGGACCAACCGTTTCGGCGCAGTGGACTGCCATTGCTGGCGGGGATGGCGGCTACTTTCGCGGCGGTGGCGGGGGTGGCGACGTTTGCCGGGGCGTGGATCGTCCGTGCCAATCAAGTGGGCAGAATTCTGGCCATTATTATTTTTGCGTTGTTGGGGTTGGCGTTGCTGTTTCCGAGCCTGGCCGAATATCTATCGCGACCTTTGGTTCGCCTTGGTGGACGGGTGCAGGGAAAGAGCAGCACGGAGAATCCTGGCGTTGGACGGTCACTGATTCTTGGAATGTCCACGGGACTGCTTTGGGCGCCTTGCGCGGGGCCGATTCTGGGCTTGATCTTGACGGGTGCGGCGTTGCAGGGGCCGAGCGTGCATACAACATTTCTACTGCTGTCGTTTTCCGCGGGCGCCGCAACTTCGCTGGCGGTGGCGCTGCTGGCCGGCAACAGAGTTTTTTCGTTGATGAAGAAGTCGCTCGGGGCGGATGAATGGATTCGACGAGCTCTGGGAGTCGCCGTGCTGTTGGGCGTGGTGGCCATCGCGCTGGGTTGGGACACGGGGATTCTCAGCAGGCTTTCGCTGGCGAGTACCTCGGGGTTCGAGCAAAGGCTGCTGGATCGCTTCCGGCCGGTAGCGTTTGCGAAGGTGACCGAAGCCGCGAGTGCGCCTTCGGTCACCGTGAAATTGGATAATGAGGGACCATTTCCGAGCTTGGACGGGGCGGTAA
Source organism: uncultured Acidobacteriota bacterium (assembly GCA_963838265.1). GTDB lineage: Bacteria > Acidobacteriota > Terriglobia > Acidiferrales > UBA7541 > Acidiferrum. The sequence goes on along the minus strand of CAWIQN010000003.1, from coordinate 807,926 downwards.
AGTGGCTGAATTCGCCGCCGCTGACGCGTGAAGGACTCAAGGGCAAAGTGGTGCTGATCGATTTCTGGACGTATTCCTGCATCAACTGTTTGCGTTCGGTGCCGTACGTGGAAGCGTGGTGGGAAAAATACAAGAATGACGGGCTGGTGGTGATTGGCGTACACACGCCGGAGTTTGCGTTTGAAAAAGATCCCGCAAACGTGGCGAAATCACTGACGGATTTGAAGATTACCTATCCGGTGGCGGTGGACAGCAACTATGCGATCTGGAAGGCGTTCAACAACAATTACTGGCCGGCGCACTATTTTATCGACGCGCAGGGAGTGATTCGCTACCACCATTTTGGCGAGGGCGAGTACGACAAATCGGAGGAAGTGATTCAACAATTGTTACGCGAGAAAAATGCGGGACTTGCGACCGCGGGGCTGGTGCAGGTGAACGCCGGCGGAGCGCAGGCGGCACCGGATTTTGGCGATGTGGCGTCGCCGGAGACGTACATCGGTTACGCACGGCAGCAGAATTACGCCTCGCCGCAGAAAATCCGGCAGGACGGACCGCAAGCTTATACAGCGCCGTCGCGGCTTACGGTGAATCAGTGGGGGCTGGCCGGAAATTGGAGCGTCAGCGACGAGCATGCGGCGCTGGTCTCGGCTCCCGGCAAAATCATTTTTCGGTTTCACGCGCGCGATTTGCATCTGGTGCTGGGGCCGGGAAAAAATGGCAAGCCGGTGCGTTTCCGCGTGAGCATCGACGGCACCCCGCCGGGCGCGGATCACGGTGGCGACACCGACGAACAGGGCGCTGGCGTGGTGAAGGAATACCGCCTGTATCAGTTGATCCGGCAAAAAGGGAAAGTGGAAGATCGATCGTTTGAGATTGAGTTTCTGGATCCGGGAGTGCAAGCATTTGCGTTCACCTTTGGATGAAAAGAGAACGGGAGAAGCGGCGTGGATTACTTGAACGACAAAAATAATAGAGATGCGCGCGTGATGGCGCGCCGATCGTTTTTGATTGGAACGGGAGCTGCCGCCATCGGGTTGGCGTGGTGGTTCGTTCAGCGGCGAGAACCGGTACACGCAGCGGCTGCTGCCGCGGGGCTTCCGAAGATGGTTACGATCGTCGAGTTTTCCGATTCCGGGCAGCGCGAGGGGAAGAAAACCGTTGAACGCGTGGTGAAATCGGAGGAAGACTGGAAGAAGCTGCTCTCACCGCAGGCCTTTGAAGTTGCGCGGGAGGCTGGCACCGAGCGGGCCTACACCAACGAAAATCCCAACGCACACGCGAAAGGAATATTTCGCTGCATTTGCTGCGACCTGGCGTTGTTCGATGCGAGCACCAAGTTCGATTCCGGCACGGGTTGGCCGAGTTTTTGGCAACCGATCGCCAAAGAGAATGTGCTGGAGACTATCGACGCCAGTTTAGGGATGGTGCGCACGGCGGTCTCTTGCCGTTTGTGCGATGCGCATCTGGGGCACGTTTTCGACGATGGGCCGCGCCCTACGGGCCTGCGCTATTGCATGAATTCGGTGGCGATGCGGTTTGTCAAAGCTAGCTAGATTTTCGCCGCTAACGAGTGGCATTCTGGAGCGGTCGGAAATTTATTTTCCCGTGTGAAGGTAACGGAATGGCCGAAATTGAAAGCCGACCTAACACCGGACATGGATCACTTTAGCGATTCCTCGATTTGCCGCGTGTTCTGTCTCTCCGCTGCTCTGCTCGCCGCGGCGTGCAGTCGCCCTGCGAGCGCGCCCTCAGGCCGAGTTGTGGAAGCATATGCCCCGAGTTCGGGGGCGATCGGCTTCGATCTTACACCGCTCCCGAGTCCATCCGGATCATCGCAATGGAAGGCTACTTACTCCTCGAAAGGCAAAACGGCAATCTTCCAAATTGAATTGGGCCCGGCGAAGGTTTCCGGGGGAAGCAATCCCTCTGATTTCGTGATCAAGAGTGGCGAAGGCAAATTTGTAGCTGAGAGGGGATCCGATGCGAGTATTTTGCTTGCCGATCTTAAGATCGCTCTGGAGGCGAAAGCGCTACCGTTCAATATTAGAAGAGCGTCGAGCATCCCGTTCACGTTTGTGAGTATTGGAGAGAATCTGTCGCAAGCTCAGAACGGGGGATTAAACGTCAAACCACCCGGAAATTGGACGGCCATAAAGCTTTTCATGGGCGAAGGCGAAGAGGAATGCGAATTGTTTTTCAATGTGAACTCAGCAATCGGCAAGGGCGAGTTTTCGATCAAAGACCCTGACTACGGAGACTTGCTCCTTGCACAGTTCGCAAAGGTACTCTGAGAATCACTCAGAATATCCAGCAGTAGGCCGAATCATTCGGAAATGCGCTTTTCGATGCGGGGATCGGGGGCGATCCACATGAGGGCGACGGCGGCATAGCTCGCTAGCGCGAGCCACGCGTCCACGAACGAAACGCCGACGGCGGTGGCGTAGAGCAACAAAGAGACTTTTCCTTTGTAGTCGCGGCCGAGGGCGACGGCGAGTGGAGAGTCTGCGCCGTGCAGAGCGATCAGCGTGCGCCCCAAAATTAAATAGGCGATGCCGCTGAGAAACATCACCGAGCCGTACAGCGCTACGGGAATGGCGGCGCGATAATTCTCTCCCATCCATCCGGTGACCACGGGAATCAGGGACATCCAAAACAGCAAATGCAAATTGGCCCAGAGGATGCGGCCATTCACTTTGTGGCAGGCCTGGAGCATGTGGTGATGATTGCTCCAGTAGATGCCGACGTAGAGGAAACTGAGGGCGTAGCTAAGAAAAACGGGAAGGACTGGGCGTAGCGCCGCCAGGTCGGCGCCATGCGGCACTTTCAAGTCCAGCACCATAATGGTGATGATGACGGCGATAACGCCGTCGCTGAAGGCTTCGAGGCGTCCCTTATTCATGCGGCATTGTGCTTGGCAGCATAGAATTTAGCCGCAGCGCGATTACCAGCGGTTGCCGCGGTCGCTGCCGCCGCCCCGATCACCACCGCGGTCTCCGCCGCGCCCGCCGCCTCCACCACCGTGGCCGCCACGTCCGCCACCACCACCACTGCCACGGCCTCCGCCACCTCCGCCACCGTATCCACCGCCGCCGCGCCCGCCTCCGCCGCCACCGCCGCGCTCGGCCTGGGGCTTGGCTTCGTTTACGACGAGATTGCGGCCGCCAAAATTTTGGCCATTGAGGGAGGTGATGGCTTTTTCGGCGTCTGCGTCACTAGAAACTTCCACGAAGGCGAAACCGCGCGACTGGCCCGTAAAACGATCGCGGATGAGGGTTACGGCTGAGGGAGTCACACCGACTTGAGCGAACCATTCGTTGAGCTGATCTTCGGTTGCGGAAAACGGAAGGTTTCCGATGTAGAGCTTCTTCACCTGCGCACTCCTTCTGCCCGGAACCCAAGTGCGAGTCGCGGAGCGCGCTGAAGCGCCAGTGTCGAGCGCAAGGCAAGCGAGAAAAGGGGCGCTGCGGTGCGTGACCGAAACTTCAGCGGTCAGAGGCATGGTCTCGAAAATTGGCCCCTTTTGCAACCGGAAATAGGCTGTAGATGAGGGTTTTTGGCGCGGGATAGCAGGCTTCCGCAGCAAGAATGACGATGGACGGATTTCTATTTCGTTGAATCTCGAGTGCCCAGACCAGTCTAGGACCGTTAGGGCCAGGCCGGGCACGGCATGCCGTGCCCCTACAACCCGGGCAAAACTTAGGTGCGGTAGCTGGCGTTGATGCGCACGTATTCGGCGGTGAAGTCGCAGGTCCAGTAGCGGGCCACGGCTGGGCCGGCGTGGAGATCGACGACGACAGGGACGTGCTTGGCCAACAAGCGATTGCTGGCGGCGCGCTCGTTGAAATTGAGCGGCTGGCCGCGACGGAGGACCGGGACGCCAGCCATTTTGATGTCGACTCTGGTGGGATCGAATGCCTCGCCGGAACGGCCCGCGGCGGCAAAGATGCGTCCCCAGTTGGGGTCGGCGCCGGCAAAGGCGGTTTTAACCAACGGTGAGGTGGCGATGGTGGCGGCGATGCGTTTGGCGGAGGCAGGCGATTTTGCGCCGCGGACTTCGATTTCGATTACGCGTTGCGCGCCTTCGCCGTCTGCAACGATTTGCAGGGCCAGGGAACGGCAGACGTCTTCCAGAGCGGTGAGGAAGGCGCGATGCGCGGAGCTGCCTGGTTTTATGGCGGGCGCATCCGCCGCGCCATTGGCCAGAACCAGCACCGTATCGTTGGTCGAAGTGTCGCCGTCGATGGAGATGGCGTTGAAAGTGCGATCGGTGACGTCGTGCAGAGTTTTCTGTAACAGACTTGGGGCGATGGCGGCATCGGTGGCCACGAACGCCAGCATGGTGGCCATGTTTGGGTGGATCATTCCGGCGCCTTTGGCGCAACCGACCAGGTGCACACGTTTGCCGGCCATCTTGAAGGAGGCGTTGGCGGTTTTGGGGCGCGTGTCCGTGGTGCAGATGGCCAGCGAGAGCTCCGCGAACGAACGCGCGGAGGGGCGCTGATGGCGCGTGACGAGAGGGAGCGCGCGAAGAATCTTGTCGAGCGGGAGCGGGACGCCGATTACACCGGTGGAACAGACGAAGAGTTCTTGCGGCTCACAGTTCAGGCGCTTGGCGGCTTCGCTGACAGTGCGGAGCGCGGCGGCGTGGCCAGCAGTGCCAGTGGCACAATTGGCATTGCCGGCGTTGACGACTACGGCGCGCATGCGGCCTTTGGAGGATTTGAGATGCTGGCGCGAAATTACCACTGGAGCGGCGACGACCAGATTTTGCGTGAATACCGCGGCGGCTGATGCTGGAACCTCGCTGGACAAAATTGCAAGATCGAGTGCGCCGGTTTTTTTTAGTCCGCAGGCAGTAGCGGCGAAGCGGAAGCCGCGCGGCAGGGACGATTCTGAGAGGGCATGCTTCAAAGCTTGGGCTCCGGAAGGGCTAGCGTGGCGAACCCGGAAGCAACCTCCCGTCCTCCACGCGATTGGCGGAATTGTTCTTGCTCTTGCTAACTGATGACGACGCGATCATGGCTAGGCTCCTTGTTTGAGTAAACGGCTTTCCAAATCGGTGATGGCGGCGCGCACGGACTCTGGCGCGGTGCCTCCCGAAACTTTTTTTGCAGCGAGCGCGGACACGACGTTTAAACCGTCCGCAAAATCCGGGCCGAAACTGGGTGAAAGCTGTTGCAGCGTTTCGAGCGGCAGGTCCACCCAAGACTTGCCGGTTTGTTCCGCCTCGCGCAAGACGCTTCCTACGATATCGTGCGCCTGGCGAAAAGGCACGCCTTTGCGGACAAGATAATCGGCGGCTTCCGTGGCCAGCAATACGGGATTAGACGCAGCCTGGCGCAAACGGTCAACGTGGAAGCTGGTGGTGGAGATGGCGCCGGCGGCGACGGCGAGCATGGCGTTGATTTGATCGTGCGCGGTGAAGAGCGTTTCTTTGTCTTCCTGCAGGTCGCGCTGATAACTGGTGGGCAAGCCTTTCAGCGTGGTGAGCAGGGCGAGCAGCGCCGCGGTGATGCGGCCGGATTTGCCTCGGACCAATTCCCAGGAATCGGGATTTTTCTTTTGCGGCATCAGGCTGCTGCCAGTGGAGTATTCGTCGGAGAGCTGGATGTAGGCGAATTCTTGCGAGGCGAAGAGGATGTAGTCTTCGGCGATACGCGAGAGGTGCGTGGCGATGCCGGATAGGGCGAAGAGGTAGTCGAGGGCGAAGTCGCGGTCGCTGACGGCGTCGAGGCTGTTGGCGGTGACTTTCGAAAAGCCGAGGTCGCGGGCGATGGCTTCGCGATTGATGTTGAAACTGTTGCCAGCCAGCGCGCCGGAGCCCATGGGGCAGGCGTCCGCGGAGTACGCAGCGCTTTGCAGGCGCGGAATGTCTCGCATAATTGATTCGGCTTGGGCCAGCAGAAAATGCGAGAGGAGGATGGGTTGCGCGTGCTGCATGTGGGTCATGCCGGCCATAGGCACGCCGAGATGCGTTTTGGCTTGCGCCAGCAGGGCTTGGACTGCGGCGGCTACGGCGTGTTGCGTTTGTTTTGTGGCGTCGCGGATGAATAGGCGGAAATCCGTAGCGACCAGTTCGTTGCGGCTGCGGCCAGTGTGGAGTTTCCAGCCTAGCGGACCCAATTCTTCGACCAAGGCTTTTTCTACGAAATGGTGGACGTCTTCGGCGTCGGCTCCGAAAGTCTCCAGCCATTCTTTGTCGGTGGCGGATCGCTTTTCTAAGCGCTCTAACGCTTGCAGCGTTAACTGGACTTCGTAGGAGGTGAAGATGCCGATGGGTTCGAGAGCTTTGGCCCAGGCGCGGTCGACGGCGATTTCGTAAGGGAGCAGGCGTTGATCGAACGCGAAGGAGCGCTGGAAGGCGTCGAAGTGCGCGTTGGGCGCGGCATCGAAGCGGCCTCCCCAGAGGCGGTCGTCTTTGCGTTTTGGAGTAGCCATTTTTAATCGCCGAGCAAATCAAATTCGCGCAGCATGCTGCGCCACTACAGAATCAAAAGCGGAACAGCTATTTCTTGCTTCCTTCGGCTTTGGCTTTTGGGCGCACCGTTACTGGGAGCGCGAACAAGTTTATGAAGCCTTCGGCGTCTTTGGGATTGTAGCGGCCCATGGTGAAGCTGGCCAAATCGGCTCGGTACAAGGAGAAAGGTGATTTGCGGCTCGAGACATTGAGCGTGCCCTTCCAGAGCTTGAGGCCGACGGAGCCGGTGACGAATTGCTGCGCGACCTTGAAGAAACCGTCCAACGATTCGCGAAGCGTGGAGAACCACACACCGTTGTAGACGAGTTCGGCGTAACGATGCGAGAGCGCTTGCTGGAAGTGCGCGGTTTCGCGGTCCACGGTAAGGCGCTCGAGTTCCTGATGGGCTTTGACGAGCAACGTGCCGCCGGGAGTTTCGTAAGCGCCGCGGGACTTCATACCGACGAGACGATTCTCGACCAGGTCGGTGCGGCCGACGCCGTGCTTGGCGGCGATGTCATTGAGCTTATTGAGCAGATCGACGGGGCCGAGCTTTGCGCCGTTGACGGAGACGGGCGTGCCGGATTCAAAACCGATTTCAACTTCTTCCGCTTTGTCCGGTGCTTTTTCTGGCGAGACAACCCACTGCCACATGGCTTCGCTTGGCGAGTTGGCGGGATCTTCGAGTTCGCCACCTTCATGGCTGAGATGCCAGATATTGCGGTCGCGGCTGTAGATATTTTTTTTGCTCTGCTCGACTTGGACGTTGTGAGCATGCGCGTAAGCGATGGCGTCTTCACGGGAATCGATGTCCCACTCGCGCCACGGGGCGATGATTTGCACGTTGGGGGCGATGGCTTTGAAGGCCAACTCGAAGCGGACCTGGTCGTTGCCCTTACCGGTGCAGCCGTGGGAGAGGCCGTCGGCGCCAAGTTGTAAGGCGATTTCCGCCTGGCGTTTGGCGATTACCGGGCGAGCCATGGATGTGCCGAGAAGATAAGTGTGTTCGTAGACCGCGCCAGCACGCAGCGTGGGCCAGATGTAGTCGCGGACGAATTCTTCGCGGAGGTCCTCGATGGTGGCGGAAGACGCACCGGTGGCTAGAGCTTTCTTTTTTGCGGCTTCTAGATCTTCCTGCTGGCCGACGTCACCGATCATGGCGATGACCTCGCAGCCATAAGTTTCTTTTAGCCACGGGATGATGATGGAGGTGTCCAGGCCGCCGGAATAGGCTAGGACTACTTTTTTTGGTTTGTTTGCTGCTAGCTTGTTCACTATGTTTCCCTTTCGATTTGATGATGAATTTTTTTCGACAAAACAGATCGAGCTGAACTGGAGCGATGCTGCCGAGAGGGGGCGCAACATGTTGCGCCCCTACAAAGTCAACGGCTACGGCAAAAGTGCGCAGCATGCTGCGCCACTACAAAGCCCGAATCGCCGGCGCGGTTACGAATATAGCGTCTGCAGAATCGCTTTCTGCACGAACATGCGATTTTCGGATTGATCGAGAACCACGGACTGCGGGCCATCGAGAACTTCCGAAGTGACTTCGCACTCGCGATGCGCCGGAAGGCAGTGCATGAAGAAAGCGTTCGGCGCGGCGAGCGCCATGAGCGCAGCGTTCACCTGATACGGTGCAAAGACGGAATTGCGCACCTTCTGCTGCGCTTCGAAACCCATGCTGGTCCAAGAGTCGGTGTAGACGGCGTCGACCCCAGCGACGGCCTCGCGCGGGTCGGTGACCAATTCAATTTTGGCACGGGTTTCTTTTGCGACGCGCCGCGAATCTTGCAAAACGTCGCGATCCGGCGCGTAGTCCGGCGGCGTGGCGATACGCAGATGCACACCCAGCCGCGCGGCAAGAAAAATCAGCGAGTGGCAGACGTTGTTGCCGTCGCCGATGTAGGCCAGTTTGAAGCCGCGGAGGTCGCCGACTTTTTCTTCAAGCGTGAAAAAATCCGCTAGCGCTTGACAGGGGTGGAAGCGGTCGGACAACGCGTTGATTACCGGAATGCCAGCGCTGGCGGCCATTTCATCCAGCACACGCTGCTCGTACACGCGGGCGACGATGCCTTGCACCCAGCGTTCGAGATTGCGCGCTACATCGGCAATGGATTCGCGTTCGCCGAGTCGGGCTTGGGTATGGTCCAAGAAGACGACCGAGCCGCCCATGGACTGAATGCCAACTTCGAAGGTGACGCGCGTGCGCAACGAAGGCTTTTCAAAAATGAGCGCGATGAATTTGCCGTGCAAAGTCTTTGCGTAACGGCCGGGGTTGGCTTTGATGTCGGCCGTGAGGCGCAGGAGATCGTGCGTGTGCGATGGACTCCACTCGGCTCCGGTGAGGAGATCGTTGGACAATAGAATGGATGATGCGAGTGTCGTGGTGGTCATATTTTACCTTTTTTCTTTGGATTACCTTGCCGCCGCGTGGGCGTGCTGTGAAGTTGGCGCGGTTTGAGCGACCTTCGCGAGGGAAGAAACCTTCGCCGCTTCGGACAGTACAGTCTCGAAGACGCGCAGAAAATCGCGCACCTGCGCGCGCGAGACGATAAATGGCGGCAGCAGGCGGATGGTGAAATCGTGCGTGCAATTGATGAGCAGGCCGTGCTGCAACGCGGAAGCGACCAGCGGCGCGCCGTCGATGGAGAGTTCGACACCGAGGATAAGACCCTCGCCGCGGACTTCGCGGATGAAATCGAATTTCGCGGCCAGCGCTTCGAGGCCTTTGCGAAGTTCCGCGCCGCGATCGCGGATATTCGCGAGCAGCTTAGCGTCTTCGACGGTTCTTAGAAATTCGAGTGCGGCAGCGCAAATCAACGGGCCGCCGCCGAAGGTGGTGCCGTGTACGCCGGGAGAAACGCGTGCGGCTACCGTTTCGCTGGCGAGGATGGCGCCGAGCGGCAGACCAGCGGCCAATGGTTTGGCCACGAGGACGATGTCCGGCTTGGAAGAAAATTTCTGGTAGGCGAAGTAACATCCGGTGCGTCCGAGGCCGCATTGAATTTCGTCGGCGATGAGCAGCGCGCCGTGTCGCGTGGCCAGGGCGCGAGCGCGATTCCAAAAAGCTTCGCTAGCGGGATAGATGCCGCCTTCACCCTGGATGGTTTCGAGAATCACGGCGCAAACGGTGTCGTCAAATTTTGCTTCGAGATCGGCGACATCGTTGAAACGGATAAATTCGACGCCGGGCACTACGGGTGCGAACGGCAGGCGATATTTTTCCGTGGCGGTGACGCTGATGGCGCCGAAGGTGCGGCCGTGGAAAGAGTTCTCCATCGCCAGGATGCGGTGCTTGGGCGCGACGGACGATGCGGCTAGTCCTTCCGGACGGGCGTGCAGTCGCGCGAGCTTTAGCGCGCCGTCAATGGCTTCCGTGCCGCTATTGGCGAAGAATGCGCGGTCCATGCCGGACCACTCCGCAAGCTTGCGGGCCAGCGGGCCCTGGTAGGCGTTGTGAAAAAGGTTGGAAAGATGGATGGCGCGCGCGACCTCGCGGCGGACGGTCTTGACGATGCGCGGATGCGCGTGGCCGAGGCCGTTGACGGCGATGCCGCCGAGAAAATCGAGATATTTTTTGCCGGAGGAATCGAAGACGTAGCAGCCGCGTCCATGCGTGAAGACGATGGGCTGGCGCTTGTACGTCGGCAAAAGAAATTTGTCAGCGTCCAGAATGCGCTGATCGGAATGCGCGCGTGAGGCGGCCGCCGGAATTTTTAACGAAGCGGTCCGCTCCGTGCTCCGCGATTTTTTCGTATTGCGCATCACGCCGCCGAAAGAGCCGCTTGGGCCGTTGAGAGAGGTTCACGCAGCACGCGGGTACCCGGGATGATTGGAGTGTTGTCACTGGAGGCTTCGCCACCGTGGGCCGCGCGCAGCAGCGCGTCGGGGGCCATGCCGCCGACGATGCGAACGTCGCGGACGTGGCCCTCGATGGCCCGCTTGGCGGCTTCCAGTTTGAGCACCATGCCGCCGGAGACCACGTGGCACTGGACCAGGCGCTCAACTTCTTCGCAAGTGATGGTGGAGAGAACTCTCTCGCCATCGAGCACGCCGGGAACGTCGGTTAAGTAGATGAGTTGGTCGGCGTTGAGATATTCGGCGCAGGCCGCGGCCATGTGGTCCGCGTTGATGTTGTACAGCTCGTTGTCCGCGCCAAGGCCAAGACAGGGGGCCACTGGCAGCAAATTCTCGCGCCACAGCGATTCAATAAATTCCGTATTCAATCCGGTGAGATATCCGACGAAGCCGAGGCCACCGGTCACTTCATTGTGCACCATGGGTTCGGCGGTGAAGCAAGAGGCGTCCGCCGCGGAAATACCGACGGCAGGCTGACCCTCGGCGGTGATGGCCGCGGCCAGACGCTTATTCAGCAAACCGGCAAAAACCATTACCGCGACGTCGCGCGTTTCGCGATCCGTGATGCGCAGACCGCCGGTGAATTTGCTCTCAATTCCCATGCGCTGCAACGTGGCGGTGAAGAGCCGGCCGCCACCGTGCACGACAAGGATTTCGTGGCCTTCGTGGGCGAGTGTTACTACCTGGCGCACCAAGTCGCGCACCACGGCTTCGTCTTCGAGTAAAGCGCCTGCGAATTTAATAATCGTTCTCATTGGAGTGCGGTTTGCTCCTCTATTCCCAGCATGTGATTCCAGTTCTGAACGGCCTGGCCGGCCGCGCCTTTTCCGAGATTGTCGAGGCAAGAAACGATGATCAGGCGGCGGCCACTTTTGTCCAGAGCAAAACCCAAATCGCAATAATTCGTGTGGGTCACGTGCTGCAACTCCGGCAGAACTCCGGCGGCACTGATGCGAACCATGGGCCTGCTGGCGTAGCACTGACGAAATAATGTCTCTACTTCTTCGAGCGTGCGCTTTTCGCTGAGCGAGACATAAATCGTTGATAAGATGCCGCGGGCAATAGGTAAGAGGTGCGTAGAAAAGGTCAATTGCTCCGCGCGGAGGCCGGTGTGCTCCAGAATTTCCGGAGTGTGGCGATGCGAAAAAAGATTGTAGGCTTTGAAATTTTCGTCGACTTCCACGAAATGCAAATCTTTGCGCGGTTCCTTGCCGGCGCCGCTAGCGCCAGATTTGCAATCGGCCACCACGGAGCTGCCGTTGGAGATCCATCCGGCTTGCGATAAGGGATGCAGCGCAAGAATGACGCTGGTGGAGTAACAGCCCGGATTAGCGATGAGACGAGCTTCGGAAAGAGTTTTTTGGGAAGCGGCCGAGGTGTAAAGCTCCGGCAAGCCGTAGACCGCTTGCGCTAGATAAGGTTCGTGGGGCGCAGGGAGCTTGTACCAGGTTGTGAAGGTCTCCTCGGACTTAAACCGGAACGCTCCGCTTAGGTCCACCACGCGCATGCCTGCTTGAAGCAGAGTGGGCACGACAAAAATGGAAGTCTCGTGTGGCGTGGCCAAGAAGACTGTCGCAGCGGAGCTGGAGGTAACGTCTTCGTTAGAAAGCTGACGAACCGGGGCATTTCCCCAGCTGCGAAATCTCGGGAAAAGCTCAGAAAGACACTTGGCGCCTTGCGTGTCGCGAACGTAAAACACCACGGACTTGGCGGACGGATGGCGCAACAACAGCTGCGCCAGCTCCAGACCGCTGTAGCCGGTGACACCAAGGACGGCGATTTGGCCGGGATCTCTCATTTCACCAGAGCTTCAATCTTTTTCTGCAGGGATTCGCGGGATTTTTTGCTGGGGGTGATGATCAGCACGGTGTCGTCGCCGGCAATGGTGCCGGCAACTTCGGGAAACTTGGCGCCATCGACGGCGGCGGCGAGAGGCTGGGCGCCGCTGGGAGGCGTTTTCAGTACGAGCATGTTCACGGCGGGGCGAATATCGCGCAAAAACTCCGCGAGCGCGCGCGTCAGCTGCGGCAGAGGAGCCGCGTCTTCGGGCAAAACTGCGGTGGAACGGTAGCCGCTCTGCGTTTTTACCAGGCGCAGTTCCTGAATGTCCCGGGAAAGCGTGGCCTGGGTGACGCGCAATTTTTCCGCAGCAAGCCTCCGGCGCAGGTCTTCCTGGCTGGCGATGTGGGCATCACCTACGAGACGGAGAATCTGGCCATGGCGAAATGTTTTGGTTGCACTCATATAAAGCCATTATACATCCATCTGTATTTTTATACATTCTCAAGAAACTGTCAATAAAGTTTTGCGCGAGTCGCGCTCGATCCCGTGAAGGCTATTTACCGGCGGGTAAAGCACCCTATTGACTATGCGATTTACCTGGTCAACGGACCCACCCCATGCAGGTTTCGCAGCACTGCCGCGCAGGATACTGGATTTTATGTCACAAGGATGTTAACTATCCTGTGCGGCCTCCATGTCCACTGCCTGCCAGATATCCGGTTGCAAAAACGACGCGCCCGCGGCGATCTCCGAGCACCGTCTGTGCCTGCTGCATTTCACGTTGTCGCTGGAGGCCAGTTGCGCGGAGATGCGGCGGGAGACCGCGCTGGGCAACGCGCCGCACGAGCGGCAGCGCGAGATCATGCTGTTTATCACCTCAAATGGCGAAGCGTTGGCGCGGGTAGCGACCTGCGGGTTGCACTTGACCGATGATTTAAAGGCGCGCATTTTGAGCACCTTTCTTACGCTGATGAATTTGCGCGAAAACCTGGATCGCGCCAATATGCGCAGTTCGTTCGGACGCATCTCCCACCCGCGTTAATTCCACCTGCATGAAAGTTGGTCTGCTGAAAGGCACGCCCGAATTTTATGTTTTTGCTTTGTGGCGGACTGCGTTCAGGAGCCAATGTAGCGGGCGTAGAGCGAGCGGGCCAGAGCTGGATCCTGCGAACCCTTTAGAATGGCGCGGCCATCGGCGAAAACGGTCATCTCGTGCGGCGGGATGGTAAAACGCAGCAAAAAATCATTCTGCCGAACACTGCTGACCACGTGCTCCAGCTTGGCGCACAAGGCGGCGAGATCGAGCGTGCGGCCTCGTTCGTGGATTTGCACGGAATCTCGGCCGCACATGGTTATGTGTGGCTGTGCGTCGCCGTGGAGATACGAAAAATCGCGCTGAACGCAGGCGCGGCATGAGGGATTGCGCGGCAAGCGCAGCGACTGCATGCGCCCGGACCAGACATCGCAGGAGATCAAGCGATTAGTCAACGCGGATTCTTGGCCAGTGAGAAGTTTCAGGGCTTCGGCTACTTCTAGAGAAGCGATTAGATTGACGATGGGTCCAAGCACGCCGATGGTGTCACAGGTGTCTTCTAGGCCGCCGGCAAGCTGATCGTCGACGAAGCAGGCCAAACAGGCGGTGACGCCAGGCCGGATCGCCACGGTAACGCCGTAGCTGGCAACGGCGGCGGCGTAAATCCACGGGCGAGACGCGCTGACGGCAAAATCGTTGACGAGCAGGCGCGTTTCAAAATTATCGGTGCCGTCGAGGATGAGGTCGAAACCGTCAAGTAGTTCTTGGACATTGCTGGGCACGAGATCCGTGACGATTCCTTCCACTTGGACGCCGGAATTTATCGCGCGCAATTTGCGCTCGGCGGCCACGGCTTTCGGAAGCGCGTCGCGCGCATCGTTTTCATCGAAAAGAATCTGCCGCTGCAAATTGGAAGGCTCGACGAAATCGCGGTCGAGGATGCGCACACGTCCGACGCCGGCGCGCACCAGCAGGTTGGCCGCGGCCGCGCCGATGGCTCCGCAACCAACAATCACGGCGCTGGCGCTCAACAGGCGACGTTGCCCGGCGTCGCCAATCGGCGCAAACAGGATTTGGCGGGAGTATTTTTCCAGCAACGTATCACGCAATGTTTAATAGCCTCGTCGTGGGCACGTTCAGCCACAGGATGTGCAACCGCCGAACTCTTAGGATAGCTCCAATGTGCGGGAAGCAGGCAACGCCGCTGTGCTACGCTTCGTCTGAGCAATGAGACGCATGAAATGGCGCTGGGCCTATGGGTTACGGGCGATTGTCGCGATTGCGCTGCTGGGTGGCGGAGCGCGGGCGCACGGGCAAACTGTGCCCGCAGAGGGAGACACTGCTGGCCCGGTAAGAACTACGATACCTGAGGGCGTAGTCGTTGCCGTACGAGTGGTAACCGAAGATGGCCGCGTGCTGTCCGATTGTCCGCGTGGTGTTACCGCGGAAATCGGCAAACCCCTCACCCGCGCAGATGTGGCAGCCAGCCTGAAGGCACTCTATCGCACTGGCGACTTTTCTTACCTCCGCGCCGTGACCACCGCCGCACCTGGTGGAACTCGGCTCGATTTCATCGCCACGGAAAATCTCTTCTTCAATCAAGTGACGATTGAAGGGCTGATCGCTCCGCCCAGCGATGCATCCGCTGCCGCGGCCATGCAGATCAACCTCGGCGACATTTTTCGCCAGAGTACTGTGGATGAGGGGCTGCAACGGCTGCGCGATGCATTGCGCGATGACGGCCTGTATGAAGCCGAAGCCACGGCGCAGCTCGTGCCACACAACGACACGCACCAGATGGACATCGTCGTACACATAAAGCCGGGTCCACGCGCACGCATCAGCGAAATTCATCTCGCGAATGGCACGGAATATGGCGACGCCGTGTTGCTGGGGCGAACAAAACTTAAAATTGGCACGACCGTGACTTTCGAGCGTCTGCAGCGCGGCACCGAACGGGTGCGCAAGTTTCTCATTAAGAAAGAACATCTGAGTGCTCGAGCGGTGATCCACAGGGGAGAGTATGACGCGGCGAAAAATACCGTGCCATTGAGCCTGGACGTAACGGAGGGCCCGCGCATCAAGGTGCAAGTTACCGGTGCCAAAATCTCCAAGGGAACTTTGAAGCGGCTGGTGCCCATCTATCAAGAAGGGGCGGTGGATACAGACCTGCTGGAAGAAGGTAAGCGGAACCTGCGAGAGCGGCAGGAACGCGACGGCTACTTCAATGCGCAGGTGGATTATAAGACGGAGATGCTCGAGCCTGGCCAGAACGCGGGCAAGAACGCCGGTCAAAAGTCGAATGCAGCACAAGGGACCGATGAGATCATCACGTATCACATCGAGCGGGGCGAGCGTCACAAGCTGGTGAAGATCGAAATCGCCGGCAATCGCTACTTCCCCACGGAATTGTTGAAGAGCCGGCTGCAAATCTCCGCGCGCTCGTTTGGAACGCGAGACCGCTTCAGTCAGCGATTGCTGGACTCCGATGCCCAGTCCATGCGCAATGTCTACGTATCGAACGGGTTTCTCGACGCCACGGTAAAAGCCGTCGTCGAAGATAACTACCAAGGGAAAAAGGGCGAGCAGCTGGTGCGCTTTAACGTTGTCGAAGGCCCGCAAACCAGCGTGGCATCGCTCTCAATGGAAGGCTTGCATGCCTTCAAGGAGAAGGATCTGCTGGACGTGGTTGGCTCGCTGCCGGGGCAGCCGTATTCGGAAGCCAACGTGGCCTCGGATCGCGACAATATCCTGGCGCTTTATTTCAATGAAGGATTCCCGCAGGCCACGTTTACTTCGACCGCCGAGCGCGTCTCGCCAAGCGCTAAGGCGGAGATTCCGGCGACGGGCGCGCCCGGCAACGCGCCCGGCAATACGACAGAGGCACAGAAGTTCGCAGAACCGGCTAAGTCCGATGTGCCTCAGGCGGAGCCGGTGCGTCTGGTTTACCGCATTCAGGAAGGGCCGCAAACGCGCGTACGCCGCGTGTTGCTGAGCGGCTATCGGCATACCCGAGAGAACGTCATTCAGCGCGAGGTGCGCGTCAAAGCGAACGCTCCATTGCGCGAAGGCGACGTGGTGGAATCACAGCGGAGGCTCTATAACCTGGGAATTTTTAATCGCGTCACCATCGGGCCGCAAAATCCGAATGGCACTGATCCTGACAAGGACATCGTCGTCCTGGTCGAAGAAGCCAAGCGCTACACTATTGCCTACGGCGGGGGCTTTGAAGTGCAGCGCCTCGCCAGCACCAGCGATCCTACGGCGGGAGAAGTGCAGGCCGCGCCGCGCGGAATCTTTGAGATTACGCGGAACAATCTTACGGGACGCGCCGACTCGCTTTCGCTGAAAATTCGTGGGAGCACGATTGAAGATCGCGTACTTCTCGGATATACGCATCCCAATTTGTACAGCAACCCGAAACTGAATTTGCAAATTACGGCGTACACGGAGAGATCGCAGGACATCAACACCTTCACAGAATCGCGGTATGAAGGCTCGATACAGTTGAATCACGCGATCACATCGCACACCACGCTGGTCTATCGCTATGTTTTCCGCAAGGTGGTGCTGTCCAATTTGAACGCCACCGTTTCTCCGGAAGAAGTGCCGTTGTTCGAACAGCCCACGCTGGTCTCGGAGTTTGGCTTTACGTGGTTCCGCGACACGCGAGACAATCCCGCGGAAGCTACCAAGGGTACTTTCAACAGCGCGGATTTCTCCGTAGCCAGCACCGCCATCGGGTCCAGCGCCAGCTTTACGCGGTTTTTTTATCAGAACTCGACGTATTACCCGATCAAGGGCCACTTCAGTTTTGCGCGTTCCATTCGCATCGGAATATTGGAGCCCTTCGCCAATACCGTTACGCTGACTTTCCCAGCTCAGAGCGGAACACCGCTGCCGGAATTAATTCCTTTACCGGAACGCTTTTTCGCCGGCGGCGGCACGTCGCTGCGTGGGTTCGCATTGAACCAGGCCGGTCCACGCGATTCCAGCACAGGATTCCCAGTTGGCGGACAGGCGCTCCTGGCCCTTAATCAGGAATTCCGCTTCCCTATGCACTTGCCGTTTATCGGCTCGAAACTGGGTGGCGCGCTTTTTTACGACGGAGGCAACGTTTACAGCCAGCTGTCGCATGTGACGTTCCGCTACCGGCCGCCCACTCCGGTGTTCGACACTCCGACGCATTGCGAATTCAATTGCACCAACGAACTGAACTATTTTTCTCATACCGTGGGATTCGGTGTGCGCTACGCAACTCCCGTGGGGCCGATTCGCGTCGATCTCGGTTACCAGGTCAACCGGCCGCTTTTTGTGATTCCGGTGCCTGTTCCGGGAGGAGGCGTTAATCCCAATACTTGCCCGACGGTTTGCGAAGGGACACGGCTGAGCAAATTTCAAATATTCTTCAATCTAGGTCCGTCATTCTGATGATGACGAATTTCGCGAGTATAGCCACGAAGGTGGCCACAAAGATGGCCGTGAGAATGATGCTGCCGGGAATTTTATTGTTATGCGTGTGCACCGCGCTGGCCGCGCAAGAAGTCGTGGATCGCATAGTGGCGCGTATTGAGGACGACGTAATCCTGTTGAGCGAGGTGCAGGAGCTGAGCCGTTACCAGCAGCTTGCGGACGGTAAATCCGAAAGCGACGCGCGGATTCTCGACCGCCTGATCGATCAGTGGATCGTTCGCACCGAGGCCGAGACCGCCCGTTTTCCCCGGCCCGCTGATGCGGATGTGCAACGCAATGTCGAGCACCTGAAAAAATCCTTTGCTTCTCCCGAAGAATACGAAGCGCGAAGGAAAGAAAGCGGACTCAGCGACAGCGAGATTCGCGCCATGTCTGCGGCGCAATTGTACCTGGGCAATTACCTGGACTCGCGGTTCCGGCCCTCCGTGCAGGTCGATCCCAAAGCCGTCGAAGACTACTATCAAAAAGGAGTGGTCGTAGCAGCCAAGGCCAAGGGACAGGAGCCGCCGACGTTTGAAGCGGCGCGCGAATACATTCAAGAGGCTTTGGTGCTGCAAGGTATCAACGAAGAAGCCGATCGCTGGCTAAAAGAGAGCAGGAGCCGTCTGCACGTGGAGAACCTGCTGGACAAGAGAGCTAAATGACCGAGCAGCCATTCAAGCGAAAATGGCGCTGGCTCAAGCATGTCGCCTGGGTGCTGGGCGTAAATATTTTTCTGTTCGTCACGGCGGTGACGCTTTTTTTTGGAAGCGGTGCGGCTAATCCGCTGCTGCGCCGCCTGATCGTTTCACGCATCAACGTGATGACCGGCGGCCGCGCGGAGTTGCGCACGGTGTCCATCGGCTGGTTCTCCTTGCACGCCACGGTGAGAGGATTGGTGATCCACGGTCACGAGCCCGCGGGTACCGAACCGCTGTTCTCTGCCGAAGAAGTCCAGTTGGGTCTGCGGATCGATTCCTTTTGGGGCCGGAAAATATCGCTCGATGAGCTCATCGTGCGCCAGCCCATGGTGCATATCCGCGTAGGAAAGGACGGCAAGAGCAACGTGCCGGAACCGCAGAGGCCATTGGGGGGAAATCAGCCGTTGCGGCAAAGACTCTTCAATCTGCACGTCCGGCGCGTGGAAATTGCCGACGGTTGGATGCTTTATAACGAGGTTCGAACGCCCCTTGGTGTAGAAGGCGGCGATTTACAGCTAACACTCGATGCCGGCGGCCCTGTCGATCATCCGCTGTACTTGGGACAGTTGAACTGGCAATCCATTCATTTCACGGCGCTGCGCTTCATGCCGCTGCCGATAAACGTTGATGCCAAGTTTACGCTCTGGAACAACGGGATCACGCTGGAGCAAGTCGTGCTCAATGCGGGACGGTCGCATCTGGACGCTAAGGTGGAAATGAACGGATTCACGGATTGCAAGTGGGCGTTCCACTATCGCGCGTGGGTGGATTTGTTTGATGTGCGCGAGACCACCCGCGAACCGCTGGTTCCCACCGGCGTGGTAGACGTGCGTGGCGAGGGCGCACTCGCGAATGGGCAATATAAGGGCAGCGGTGACTATTTCGGCGAAAGCATCGTCTTGCCTTACACTCAGTTTCACACCCCAAACCTTACCAGCCGGGGAAACTATCGTATCGACAATCAAGGTCTAATTGTTCCCGATTTTTATGCCGGCGCGTTCGGCGGCAGCGTCACCGGCCGCGTGACCATGCGCTTCAGCGATTCGCGATTCCGTGCTGAAACGCACGTAGACAATGTCCGTCTGGCTCCAGCATTAGTCGCCGCCGAGGAGTTGGATTTCCCCGTCAACGAATTGCATTGGGACGCCATTATGACCGCGGACACGGTGGAAAATTGGAATGGCCCGTTTCAGCATTTTGACATCAAGGGCACCACGCATTGGGAGCCGCCGGAAACCGTGGCCGCGGGCCATCAGCCGATTACAGCGGATTGGCAATTCGGCTGGATCGCCGATCCGAACATTTTGACGTTCGGGGAATCCACCTTCGCCACGCCGGTGATGAGCGCCACGGTCTCGGGAACGCTCGAGCCTCGCCACTCGAATCTAAGCATCAAATTGGACACCACGGCCCTCGAGGCCGATCGCGATTTCATCAATCAAGTGTCCGGTGCGGATCCGGGCTCCGTCGGTGCGACCATGCCACTTTCGGGCGCATTGCATTGGGACGGAAGAATTGTCGGGCCACTGGGCGGTCCTACATTTGAAGGACACTTGCGCGGTGAACACATTCAGTACGACACCGTCGCGCTGGACGATCTCGAGGGCGATGTCGGCTACTCCCCAGTGGAGCTGACATTTACAAATGGACGCGCGCATCGCGGACAGATGGAAACATCGATCAGCGCCACCATGGATCTTATCGATTGGAGTTTTCGGCCGGACAACGCCTGGACCGCCGATGCCAGCATGGAAAAAACTCCCGTCGACGATGTCCAGCAGCTGTTGCGATTGAACTATCCCGTAACTGGTTTGCTGAGCGGGCAATTTCATGGACGCGGCACGCGATCCCAGCCAGCCCTCACCGGATTATTCGACCTCGCCAACGCCACCGCATACGGACTTTCGTTCAATCGCCTGCGCGGACAAATAAATCTGCAGCCTGACGAGGTTCGCATCGCCGACGCCGAGCTTCGCTTTTTCGCGCCGGGAACGGAAGCGAGCAAAGGAGCCGGGATCGTAACAGGATCGGTCGCCTACCAGTTCGCGGATAAATCCATCACAGCGGAGTTGGCCGGCGCGTCCTTGCCCATGGAAAATTTTCAGAAGCTCCAAACGGCCCGGTTCCCCATAGGCGGGCAGGTAAGCTTTCGCCTGAAGCTCAACGGCCCAGCGAAGGCTCCGCAGGGCGAAGGAACCGTTCGCCTGGTTGATTTGCGCGTGGGTTCGGAAGTAATTGGCAGCTTCGATGGCGACCTGACTTCCGATGGCCACCAGGCGCAGTTAAAACTCAACTCGGCGATGAGTACCGGAACGCTCTCGGGGACATTTTCTCTGGGGCTCGTGGAGCCTTTCCCGTTTACCGGCAGGGCTTCGATAGCCAACATCAATCTTGATCCCTTTCTCTTGAGCGCGTTGCACTTGAAAGAGTTCAGCGGGCATGGCGAGGTTGCCGGGGATCTGGCTATCGACGGTGCCTTGAAGGATCCGCAGAGCCTCGTCCTTGACGCCAAGCTTTCGCATCTGGTTCTCAATTACGAAAATGTGCGGCTGGAGAACGTGGGACCGATCCATTTTCGTTCTTCTCGCCAAACCCTGGAGATTGACACGGCAACCCTGCATGGCACGGACACCGACCTGCAGATTGCAGGCTCGGTGGGCTTTAGTGGCCAGCGCGCGGTCAGCCTGCGGCTAAACGGTGAACTGGATCTGCGGTTGCTCAGTGGATTCGCGCAAGGTTTGGACGCTCGAGGCGCCGCGCAAATCAACGCTTCGTTTGAAGGAACGCTGGATCGGCCGCGCATCACCGGAAAATTCCACGTGGACAACGCTTCGGTGCGTGCCGCGGATTTCCCCACCGGTCTTAGCGCCCTGAAAGGTGATCTGATTTTCGACGCCACTCGCGCGTTCTTTCAGGGTGTTACTGCCGAGGTCGGCGGAGGCAAGCTGAATCTGACGGGCAGCGTAACTTATGCGGACTCGCCCATGCGCTACGACGTTAGCGTGCGCACCGACCGCGTACGCATCCGCTATCCTGAAGGCATGAGCTGGCTCGTGGGCGGAACGCTGCGCCTCACTGGAACCCCCGACGCCGGATTGCTGTCTGGAAAAGTGGTGGTCGAACGCGTGAACCTGTCACAGGGCGTCGAAGGCGCCGCGGGGCTATTCTCTGGCCAGCAGGGCATCTCCGGCCCATCCACCGGCTCGCCATTTCTCCGCAATCTGCAGTTTGACATCATTGGGGTGTCCGCTCCCGACGCGCGCATGGAATGGCCCAGCGCCGAACTGGAAGCCGACGCCGACGTTCGCGTGCGCGGCACCTGGGAACATCCCATTCTTCTCGGCCACATCCATATTCTTTCTGGGGATCTCTTCTTCGGGGGAAATCGCTATCGCGTCTCTCGTGGCGACGTAAACTTCGCGGATCCCTTCCGCCTCGATCCGGTCTTGAACGTAGAAGCCACCACCACCATTCAGCAATACGAAGTGACCCTCAATTTTAACGGGCCAGCGAGCAAATTGACGCTGTCCTATCGCTCGGATCCGCCGTTGCCTGCCAACGACATCATTACTTTGCTCGCGCTGGGGCAGACCTCGTCGGAAGCGACCGCGCGGACCGCGGGAGCGAACCAGTCTAGCGCGGGAGCCACCGCGCTGCTATCCGAGGCTATCTCCAGCCAACTCGGCGGACGCCTGGAAAGATTGTTTGGTATCACGCGTTTCCGCGTCGATCCAGGTTTGACGACCATCGGCCAGACGGCTACTGACCAAAACCCCGCCGCGCGCGTAACCGTGGAGCAGCAAGTATCGAGAAACCTGACCATTACCTACGTTTCGAATGTGGGTTCAACGCAACAGCAGGTGATCCAGGTGGAGTACAACGTAAGCCGCAACGTTTCGATCGTCGCTTTGCGCGACTACAACGGCACCTTCGGCATAGACGTGGTCATTAAGAAACGCTTTGATTAAATCCGGTCGATGAACCGAGCGCTCACGGCTGCGGAGCGTCACCCGCGGCAGCCTGCGACGTCTCCGCCGGGCGTTGCCAGCGGCGTTGTCCGTTGCCGAGGCGGGCGTTCTGCCCGACCTCTGGATTTTGTTCCTTGACGGCTACCAGCGCCTCGCGGGCTGCTTTACTGCTCGCCGCGCGCGCCGCAGTCGCTATCTCCCGGCTAATCTTAGGCATTTCGGACGCGACCTTCTGTCCGAGTGGCGAGCCATAGAATTGCAGTAGCCCTTTTATTTCTTCTTCGGAATAGTGTTTGTCGTAGATGATCACCAGCTGTTCCGTAACCTGATCCGCGTCGTACTTCTTTTCGTAGCTGGTGACGAACGCGTTTATAAACGCCTGGCCCTTATCGTTGTTCGGAACAGTGCTCAACAATTTTTCACGGTATTGCTCGGACGAAGAGGTCAGGCCGTCCTGCACCATATCGCGCGCGCCGACCAATTCCATGAGTGAGCGAATATCAGCCTCTTTGACGGGATCCATGGGCTTCACCGATGCCGCCGCCTGCTGCCCGCCCGCATTTTGCGCGGCCGCTTGTACGGCACTTTGTGACGACCCCTGAATCGCCACGAGAAATGTGCCAATGTAAATCACTACCAGTGCCAATACCGCTTTCATGACTTCCTCCGCGGCGAGACTTCTGAACCTTTCCGCCACGCTTAACATTTTATAAACTCTGCAGCACGCGCGCAGATACCCGGCGTACAGTCGTGCTGAGTCGCGCACCGTCCCACCGGACAGGTATTTCTTTCGCGACGGCTGGGCGGCGCTCTGTTACGATGCCGCCTCACATGAATCGAGCATCGTCAGAACCGGAAATTGCAGTGGGTAACTCCGTAGGCAGCGAACTTGCCGAGCGCGAAAAAGGCCTGCACGCCAGCCTGTCGCCGCGGCAGGTCGCTATGATTGGCCTGGGCTCCACGATCGGCACTGGACTGTTCCTGGGCAGCGCCCTCTCCGTACAACTCGCCGGCCCGGCGGTCGTTCTCAGTTTCGTTGGCGGCGCGCTCATCGCCTTGACGGTCATGTGGGCACTCGCGGAAATGTCCGTCGCGCATCCTGCGCCTGGTTCCTTCGGACTTTACGCGGAGATGTACCTGCATCCGTGGGCGGGCTTCGCCGTCCGCTACACCTACTGGTTTACGCTGGTAATCATCATCGGCAGCGAAGTGGTAGCCGCCGCGATTTATTGCAAACTGTGGTTTCCCGCGATTCCCTCCGGGATGTGGATCGCCGGTTTTTCTGTCGCGATTCTTTACGCCAACACCATCGACGTAAAAAACTTCGGTATTTTCGAATATTGGTTCGCCATGATCAAGGTGGTCACCATCGTCTTGTTTCTTGTTCTTGGGGCCGCGCTGCTTTTGGGCATTGGGTTTCCACGCATCGGAACCATCAACTACACCGCCTACGGTGGAATTTTCCCGCACGGTTGGAGCGGCGTGGGTTTAGGTGTGGTCATGGCGGTGTTCAGCTTCATGGGCCTGGAGATTATGAGCGCCACAGCCGGCGAAGCGGCCAACCCCAAAGCCGCCGTCCCGCGCGCGTTGCGCCGTACGCTGCTGGTCCTCTCCGTGTTTTATCTGGGAAGTCTTGCACTGGTCGTTGGCCTCGTCCCGTGGCCGCAAATCGGACTCGGCGAAAGCCCCTTCGTTCGCGTATTCCAAACCGCGCGCATTCCCGTCGCCAGCCACGTAATGAACTTCGTAGTGCTCACCGCCGCTCTTTCCAGCGCCATGTGCAACCTGTATTTTACTGCGCGCATGCTTTTCTCTCTGGCGCGCGGCGGCTACGCTCCATCGTTTCTCGGCAAGCTCAGCAAACGCGGCATGCCCGTTGCGTCCGTGCTGGCTTCCGGATTCGGCTTGTTGGCGGCGCTGTTGCTATCGCACTTTTTCGAAAGGTCCGCGTTTGTTTTCATGATCGGCGTAGCTTTCTTCGGCGGACCATTCGCCTGGATTATCACGCTGCTCGCCCACCTGGCGTTTCGCCGTTCCGCGCAGCGCACCGGCACCCCCATCGTTCGCTTCGCGCCGCCCGGTCCGTGGAGTTCCCTGCTCGGATTGCTCGCTCTGTTTGGCGTCCTGCTTGCCACCTGGTGGGTTCCCGGCTTTCGCGTTACTTTGCGCGCCGGGCCTGTGTGGCTCGCTCTCCTCACGCTGTGTTATTTTGTCTGGACCGGCTTTCATTCCCGCAGCAACCGATCGCGAGCGCACTCTGATGGATGAGCTTCTCAAATGGCGCACTGAGTTTCCGATCCTCAGTCGCTCCACCTATTTGATCAGCAATTCGCTCGGCGCCATGCCCAAAGCCGTCTACGACGCGATGCGCGGTTACGCCGATTCCTGGGCCGAACGCGGCGTGCGCGCCTGGGAAGAAGGCTGGTGGGACATGGCCGTCGGCGTTGGCGACCTGCTCGCCCCGCTGATTGGCGCGCGCCCCGGAGAAATTTCCCTCCACCAGAATGTCACCCTAACCCAAGCGGTCATCTCCTCATGCTTCGATTTTCGCGGCCCGCGCAACAAAATCGTGATGGTTGACCTGGAATTTCCGTCCGTGCAGTACTTCTATCACGAGCAAGTCCGCAAGGGCGCGCGCGTCGAAATTGTCCCCGCCGCGGACGACGTGCGCTTCGACCTCGACAAATTTCTCGCCGCCATCGACGAAACCACCTTGCTCGTTCCGATTTCACTCGTCCTCTTTCGCAGCTCCTACATCGTCAACGCCCGCGCCATTATCGAACGTGCCCATAAAGTCGGCGCGCGCGTAATCCTCGATGTTTTTCAAGGCACCGGCACCATCCCCATCGATGTACGCGCGCTCGGCGTCGATTTCGCCGTCGGCGGCGTACTCAAATGGCTCTGCGGTGGCCCCGGCGTGGCTTATCTCTACGTCCGAGAAGACTTGCGCACCACGCTAAGGCCCGCGCTCACCGGTTGGCTAGCCCATCAACGCCCCTTCTCCTTCGAAACCGGACCGGTTGACCGCCGTGAAGACTCCTTCGGTTTTCTCAATGGGACGCCACATATCCCCGCGCTCTACGCCTGCCGGCCCGGCCTCGAAATCCTCAATCAGGTCGGCATCCATCCCATTCGCGAGAAATCCATGCGCA
The DNA here is from genome assembly GCA_963838265.1 of uncultured Acidobacteriota bacterium. Classification (GTDB taxonomy): domain Bacteria; phylum Acidobacteriota; class Terriglobia; order Acidiferrales; family UBA7541; genus Acidiferrum. The sequence continues at coordinate 782,520 of CAWIQN010000003.1, read as the reverse complement.
TGACCAAGCGTTTATACGAAGGCGCCAAATCTCACGGCTGGCGCGTAAATACTTCAGCGGACCCCGCCGAACGCGCCGGCACCATCTCCATCGACTGCCCCCACGCCGCCGCCGTCTCCAGAGAACTGCTCGCCCGCGAAATTCTGATCGACTATCGCCCCAAAGCCGGCGTGCGCATCTCTCCGCATTTTTACAATAGTGAAGAGGAGTGCGATTTTGCTCTCGCGCAGATCGCGGATATCCTGAACTCCGGAGCCTGGAAGAAACACAGCGTCGAATCTGTTTCCGCTGTGTGAGCCCATGTTTGCAACGCCAACACCTTAAACGCTTGGAGCATTCGTAGGAATGACCGCAGCCGCAGCCGCCCCCGACCTCTCCATCATCATCCCCGCCTATAATGAAGAATCACGCTTGCCCGAAACTCTCACGAAAATTGCCGCGTACATACAGGCTTCGCGCCGCACCACGGAAGTTCTTGTCGTGGATGACGGCTCAACCGACGACACCGTCAGAGCTGCCGAAACCATGCGCGATAAATTGCCGACCATGCGCATCATTTCAAATGGCGTCAATCGCGGCAAAGGCTTCAGCGTCCGCCACGGCATGCTGCAAGCTCGCGGACGCATCGCGCTCTTCACCGACGCCGATCTCTCCGCCCCCATCGAGGAAGCCGATAAGCTCCTGGCCGCGGTAGACGACAGCTTCGATGTGGCCATCGGTTCGCGCGCCATCGATCGCAGCCTGATCAGCGCGCATCAATCGCCCTTCCGCGAATTCGCCGGTATTGTCTTCAACACCGTGGTGCGTCTTTGTTTGCGGCTCCCATTTGTGGACACCCAGTGCGGCTTCAAAGCTTTCAAGCGCGAACCCTGCAAGATAATTTTCGCTCAGCAGCGCATCGAGCGTTTCGGCTTCGACCCGGAATTGCTGTACCTGGCTCGCCATCACGGCCTGCAATCTACGGAAATCCCCGTGCGCTGGGCGCATTCGCCGGGCACCAAAGTAAGCATGCTGCGCGACAGTCTGCAAATGTTCGCCGACGTTTTCATCATTCGCTGGAACGCACTCGCCGGCCGCTACCCCCGCCAGCGCTAAATCCAGCTCTTCACCCCTTTGCGCTATAAAGTACTTGACAGCGGCCTCCCCGCTCTTTACCATGCTGCTCATGGCCCTCGCTGGTCCACTTCGTTCCGTCAAATCCGAGCCCATCCCCATCGACGCTCGCGCCGCCGATCATCTCCGCTACATTCGCGAGACTATGGAGCGCGCCGCCGAATTTACCGGCGTCCCCGGATGGGGCGGCGTGGCCATTGGCGTCACCGCTCTTGCCGCCGCCGGCATCGCGTCCCGCCAGCATTCTCCTCGCGCCTGGCTCGTCGTCTGGCTCGTCGAAGCCTTCGTCGCCATCGCCATCGCGGCTCCCGCCGCCGCCACCAAAGCCCACCGCGCCAAAGCCGCCCTCTTCTCCGGCCCTGGCCGCAAATTTCTGCTCAGCTTCGCTCCACCGCTTTTCGTCGGAGCTCTTCTCACCTTCGCGCTGGCTAGCGCGGGCTTTTTCACCGTGCTGCCCGCACTGTGGCTCATGCTCTACGGCACAGCAATCGTTACCGGCGGAGCGTTCTCCGTGCGCGCCGTCCCGCTAATGGGCATCTGTTTGATCGCCCTCGGCGCCGTCGCGCTCTTTTCGCCCGCAACGTGGGGCGACGTTTTCATGGCCGCCGGCTTTGGCGTCGTCCACATCGCTTTCGGCGTATGGATCGCCCGCCACTACGGGGGCTAAGTATGCTTTTGACTTTGTAGCGACGGCCTTCAGGCCGTCATCTTGGGTTTCGCATTTCGCAGACCCGAAGGAAGGCTTGAACCGAAGGTAAAGCGAATTATTTATGACTAAATCTTCAGCAGCTAGACAGGATCGCTTATCGCGCCCGCGCGACGCCGCGGATTCGGGCGCGCAGCTTCACGCCAAGGAAAGCGCCTCTGCACATGGTGTGGCTCGCGGCGTGGCCCGCGAAGCCGTCGCCACCGATCTCGACCGCCTCATCCACGAACGCATCCGCCTCGGCATCGTCAGCGCTCTCGCCGTCAACCGCTCCCTCACCTTTAACGAACTCAAAGCCCTGCTGAAAACCACCGATGGCAACCTCAGCGTCCACGCGCGCAAGCTCGAAGAGGCCGACTACATCGCCTGCACCAAATCCTTCGATGGGCGTCTGCCCAAGACCGAGTACCGCCTGGCCGCCGCAGGCCGCAAGGCTCTCGAACGCTATTTAAATCACATGGAAGCATTGATTCGCGCCACCCGCGAACGATAGGAACATATTTTTTTGCTCAGCCACTTTGTAATGCAAAGTACTTTTACACCCAACACTATTTCAAGGAGTCTCACTGCCATGCAACAACGCATCCTAACCGCCGCAGATATCGCTGCTCTATTGCCGCCTCCTGCGCCGGCCGCCACGCAAAACTCTCTGCACGTCGCCATCATCTCCGACGGCAACGGCCGCTGGGCCTCCTCTCAGGGACTCCCGCGCTCCGCCGGGCACCGCGCCGGTGCCGAGGCCGCGCGCGCCATCATCGAAGCTGCGCCAAGGCTTGGCATCCACACCCTCACGCTCTTCGCGCTTTCCGCCGCCAATTGGAAGCGCCCCGCGGCCGAAGTCCGCACCATACTAAATATCCTGCACGAATATCTTCTGGCGGAGACTTCGCGCTGCGTCGCCAATCACACCCGCATCAGCATCATCGGCCGCCGCGACCGTTTGCCCGGCGCTCTTCGCGAAGTCTTCGCCGACGCCGAGGCCGCCACAGCCCACGGCACGCGCATGCATTTGCGTCTGGCCGTTGACTATTCCTCTCGCGAAGCCATCTACCTCGCCGCCTGCCGCTTTTACAAAGCCACGCAACTCTCCACGGAATCATTCAGCAACATCCTGGCGGAGATTCACCACGGCAGTACCGTGGAAGTAGATCTCCTGATTCGCACCGGCGGCGAACAGCGTCTCTCTGATTTTCTACTGTGGGAATGCGCCTTCGCCGAGTTCGTTTTTCTCACCAAGCGCTGGCCGGACTTCACTGTCGAAGATCTCTCCAGTTGTCTCCACGAATTTCGCAGCCGCGAACGTACCCAAGGCGCGTTGCCAAGGGATGCCGATTAGGCGTCGAAGATTAGTCGCCCGAACTAATCGCGGCCGATTCCCGGTTGCACCTGTGGAACACGTTGCGCCTGTTGCGCGCGATACATCGCGAAAGCCTTACGCAAAACGCGCAGCGCCGTTTCCGTCAAGTGAAACTGCTCCAGCTCATCCTCTCGCGCATAAACAACGCCCACTGCATCGCCCCCAGCCCGCACCTCACCACCGAGCCACTCGCATAAAAAATCGACAATCACAAAGTGGTACCGCGGCCGTATTTTCCCTTCCACGTATCGCGCCGGATCCTCCGAAAAAATTCGCTCGAAGATCTCCACCATCCCCGCGACTCTCACCGCGAGCCCGGTCTCCTCCAATAGTTCGCGCACGACGCCCTCTTCCAGCGTCTCGCCCAATTCCAGACTCCCGCCTGGAATCGACCATTCCCCGCGCAGCGGCTCGCTCCCGCGCCGAATCAACACTGCGCGCCCCTCGTGTATAACAATGCCCCCGATGCCAATGATCGGCCGCTCCGGATATTCGCGTGATGACCCCATTAGCTCAATCTACCTTCCATAGCCCCATCCGCATGCCGTGGCATTGTCAGCAGCCGTGCCAATCACAAGTCCATTGACTTCGCGCCGTGCGGTATATAATACGCTGCACCGAGCCGGTCCAAAGTTCCGGCCCGCTTTGCGAAGAATCCAACGGAGGATGGAGCCGTGATCCGCTGCCCTAAATGTTCCACCGAAATCGACGTCGACGAAGACGAAGTCGAAGAAGGGGAAATCCTGACCTGCCCCGAATGCGAGTCCGAGCTCGAAGTTTCGCAGACTCATCCCGTGCATCTAAATCGCATCTCTGACGATGATGACGAGGAAGAAGAAGAGGTAGCCGAAGGTGCGGCCGCGGAGAATGGTGACCTCCTCGACGAAGAGGATGAGGACGATGATGACGATGATGACGACGAAGAGGATGAGGAAGAGGACGAATAGCTGGTTCGCGGTCTGCCGTCGCCGTCGAGCATCTCGTTCTGGAGCGCGCACATCCAATTCTCAATGAACGTCACGTTCTCTATTCCACGATGCCCTCGCGTTTTCGCCAGCCTGGCGTTCTTGATCGCTGCTGTTGTGGCGCGCGCACAGCAACCGTCGCCGCCTCCACCGCCGCCGGACGCTCCGCAAACCTCCGCACCGGCCGATAGCTCCGCCGCGAACGCCGCAAAACACAAGCACCACCTCGACGACTTTCTGATTCACGGAACCGTCTTCAACGATAAAGCGCTTTCCTTGCCGGGAGCTCAATTGCGCATCCGGCGCGCCGACGAGAAAAAGTTTCGCTGGACCACGTACACGAATTCCCGCGGCGAGTTTGCCATTCGCGTCCCGCCGGGCGCGGACTACGAAATCGTCGTGCAGTCCAAGGGCTTCGCCGATGCTACCCAGACAGTGAACGCCGCCAACGGCTTGAGCGACGAAACCATGGTCTTCCGCATGGATCTGCCCGAAAGGAAAAAGTGACTACACTCAGTCGCTTCATCATCCTGCTGCTCCTGCTCGGCTGCCTTCCGCTTTGCAGTGCCGCTCAGAATTCCAAGCACGAACCCGAACTGCGCACGGTGCGGGGCCAAGTGCTCGACAAGGCGGAAACACCCGTCCCCGCCGGCGTGGTCTTTCTGAAAAATATGCGCACCAACACTATCCGCAGCTACATCAGCGACGAAACCGGCAATTATCGCTTTAGCGGCCTCGATCCCAATGCCGACTACGAGCTCCACGCAGAGAAAGACGGGGCCAAGTCTCAGACTCGCACGATCTCCAGCTATGACAGCCGCAAAGATATAATTTTGAATCTCAAACTCGACAAGCAGAAATCCTGATCCACGCCACAGCCTCATTTGAATTGCGGCGACTTGACGCCGCTCTCGCACGCGCAGCTTACAACTCCACTACTAAGTGCTTCTCTACCAACGAATTCGAGCCCCTAAACTGGCGATCTTCCCTGCATGCACAACCGGCAGTCTCCGTCCAAGGGGTTCCTCCGCCGGAAAGCTCCCCGCGATTGGCATATAAGATTCCTCCGCTTGGGGCTTACACTGGGATAACCCAGTCAGCGCGATGGCCATCCTAGTTAACCGGCCTCTTTTAGGCTGCGGGAGAAAGCTCTTTGTCACAAGTCCGGCCCAAATCTAGCCCTCGATCCAAACATCAAAGTAGCCCGCCATTTAGTCCACAACCTAAATGGGCACGCGCCATTCTATTGTTCGTCGCTTTATTCTCCATCGCCTCCGGGTCTCACGCGCAGCAAACGCCTGATGCGTCGCCCGCCGCCGCTCCACAGGCCCCCCCTCCCGGCACCGAAGCAAACACTGCGCAGCAGGCCAGTTCTAAGCAACCATCGTCGGACCAACCGCTCCCGAAGAACTCGCAGGATCAAAACAGTTCCTCCTCAGCAGAGACAAAGAAAAACGACCGCATGTTTTTCGTCATGCCGAACTACTTGACCGTCGATAACCAGTCGCAGGTGAAGCCGATCTCCTGGAAAGAGAAATTCGCCATCACCGCCTCCGGCGCCTTTGATCCATATGAGTTCTTCATCGTCGGTGTTGTCGCAGGCATCCGTCAGGCGGATAACGCCTATCCGGCTTTCGGACAAGGCATTGAGGGCTACAGCAAACGCTACGGAACGGCTTTCGCGGATCAGGTGGACGGCAACATCATGGTCGGCGCCGTTTACCCCTCGCTCCTAAAAATCGATCCTCGCTATTTTCGTTTGGGAAGAGGCGGGTTCGTTCACCGCTTTGGTTACGGTATCAGCCGTATTTTCGTAACCCGAAAAGATTCGGGCGGCAGTATGTTCAACATCCCGGAGTTCGCTGGCAACGCCACCGCGATTGCTATTTCCAATACTTATTATCCCGCCGCCGATCGCAGCTTTTCCTCGAGTTTTAACAACTATGGATTACAGCTGGGCCTCGACGCTTTCGGAAATGAATTGAAGGAATTTTGGCCGGACATCCACCACTACCTGATGAAAAAGAAGCATTCCTCACAAGCGCAATAGATCGTTGTGGCCAGCGTCCTATGCCCTCAAAATCCTTGGCTTATCCTTAGTTTCAAAAAACGTGGTACTGGTGCCGGCGGAGGGAATCGAACCCACGGCCTAGGGATTATGAGACCCTCGCTCTACCACTGAGCTACGCCGGCTTGAAGCAATCCTTAATGCTACGGAGTCGCTGCCAGAAGTGTCAAGGCCAAGCCCTTCCGCGAATTTCACTGCCACGCTTTTTCCATGGCGTCCCACGGCTCTTTTTTTTTGGCGCGTCTACGCCCGTGGCATGTTTGCATTCTTAGGGCGCGCTCCCATGTGCATCCGGCAGGACGCGCCTGCGATCTCGCCCCGCCTCTCCCTCGTTTCGCGCAAAACCCGATGGGCCGCCGCTACTCATTCGAATTCAAGTCTTTTATCAGCATATGCGCGAAATAAGTCTTGGCATAAAGACTACTAGTCCGTATGATCGTTTACGTAGAGAAGTGCGCCTCGCCGTCCTGCCGAGGATCACAGTCCAACGAATCGGTTCTAAGTCTACTGGTCCGCCCACCCCTCCACGCGCCGCAACGTCGAGAACCGCCTCGCGACGGCCCAGACCGCGCGACCATAAACTTTGAAGATTCCGGCAGGGGCGCCACCACGGGTGTTTTCGCGTAAATGTGCATTCTAAAGGAGTTAAAAGCCTTTGTTTTGAAACAGTTAGCAACTGCTCATTCTGCACGACTTACAACCACCTCATCGCCCGGCTGTTCGTGGCAAAGACCCGCTTCCTGGCCCCTCCACCCTTGACAGGAGCACCTTCACTTACATTCCGACCTAGTCCTATAAATTTTGGTACTGTCGTACCGTTGCTCACACGACTCCCCGCCGCCAACATGTCTTTGGGCGGCAACTACGTCCGTCACTCCCAAGCGAAGGCTTGGCGAAGGCCGTTCGCGGTTGTTCACCTGATTTTCACAGGTCTCATAGTCCACGCTGCTTGACTTTTTTGCGTGACCATATAGAGTGCGTCCAGGGGTTTTTCCCAATCCTGGAGGCACTATGTCACGCAAACTCGCAGTGGTATTTCTGGCCATGCTCGTTTTGGCTGGTGCTATGGGCTTGAAAACGGCGGTTGCCGCGCACAGCGATGGCTCCGTCATCATGGCCAACGGCGGAGCACCCGTACCGCCAACGCCCTGGAAGTAGTTCTGGTTACAGCTGGTTAGTTCCCAGCCGATCCAGAGGCCAGGGCAGCGAGAAGGACAACGTGCCTGGTCTCATAGGAAATTTGGTCTGGATACTCTGCACTCTTCTTGAGGCCTCGGTAGTGGTGTGCGCGCTCAAAAAAGGCGCCTTCCGCCGCTATCTATTTCTAAATTTATATATGGCGGCATCGGTGCTAGTTAGCATCGGCCGCTACGAAGTTTTGTCCCACTCCGGATTCGAGTCATCTGCGTATCGGTACTTCTATTATTACTCGGACTCGATTCTAACTATCCTGTTGTATTTTGCGCTTACCAGTCTGTATGCGCATGTGTTTGGTGAGCTGAAGGCCAGTCCTTATGTGCGGCTCGGTGCCGTGATTTTGCTTGCCGGCACGGCAATTTTCTCTTACGCCGTCGTGCAGCAATCCACCAGCAAGATGCTCACGCACTTCGTTGTGGAGCTTTCGCAAAATCTTTATTTCGTCGGCCTGGTCCTCACTTATCTTCTTTGGGCCGCCATCATGAAAATGCGGGAAACGCGCGCGCAATTGGTCCAGTTGGTTTTGGCCCTGGGTGTGTACTTCAGCTTGTTCGCCGCCACCTACGCTTTGCGTAATCTTTACCCCTCGCTGAGCTCCGTTTTCGGGAGCCTCTTGCCGATGTTTGGGCTCGTTCTCCCGATGGCTTGGGTCTACGCTTTCTGGCGCTTGTCCATGGACGAGCGCATCGCTCCGTCGCGCCTGGCGATGGTGCCCCGATGATGCCCGCATTCATCTTCGTCTGCTCCATTACCCTGCTGCTGCAGTTCTTTGTCTCCTACTGCCGCTCGCTGATCGCTGCGTCCGCCAGGCAGCCGCTTTCGCGTGAGGTCCAGGACGTTACCGGGATCCAAAAGAATGCCTCTGGTGAAGATTTCCCACGCGTCATTCAACTCTTGCATCTCTGCCCGGAGAGTCCCGACGATCGCACCCGCTTGCGGGCCGTCGGCGCTTATTTCGGTATGCTGAATTTTGTTCGTTCCACTGTCGCGCGCATCATGCCCTCGTTGCGCTCCTGGACGGATTTCGAGCGCGCTCAGTGCGCCTATTTCGCCGCCGTGACCCTCGAGCGCCGCATCGCGTTCAGCCGCGATATGCTTGCGCAGCAGATGGATGGCTAGCTCGCTGCTCCTCCAGCAGACCGTTCTGTCATCGAATACCGATAACCTTTTCGCAACATTTCCACCGATCGCGCTATAGCACGCGCTGCGGGTCTGCTATTCTGGTCGGGTACACTCCTCACCGGAGTGTGAGCGTCCGCAGCGCAAAACTCACCGGTGACTAAAACTTGCTTGCAATGCGGTGCCGTACTGCCATCGAGCATACGCGCCTGTAATTTCTGTGAAGACTCCTCGGTCGCCGAGCCCCTTCAAACCGGGCCGGCACGCGCCGCTCGTGGTGCTCCCAGCGCCCATAGTGCTCGCAGCGCCGAATCTTCCGCTCTAACATCCGATAGTGACTCCGCGTGGCGGGATGAACTTGCGTACCGCCTCGAGAGCTATCGCGGCCGAAAGAAAAAAACTGTGCCCAGTACTGCACAAACGCGTCTGCCCTTCGAGCCGGCGCCATCCACGGTTGTCGATCCTCCGGCTCGCCCACGGCAAATGGTTCCTAACGCCATTCGCGCCGATGTAGCGATTCCAGAACCGGATAGGTCGCTGCCGCTCAAGGAAGAATTTTCTTTCACCATCGCCATCGGCCGTCCGCCGAAAAAGCGCGATGACGAGACGCGCATGATCATTGACGTCTCGCTGCCGCCGGAAAAATCCGCGGCATCTAACGACACGACAGAACACGCGATATCAGAATCCGCGCCGGGCGCTCGCCAGGGCTTGCTAGGCACGGCGTCCATCGACGAACGCAGGCTTGCCGCCGTCATCGACACTGCTTGTCTGATGTTCGCGTACGGTGCTTTCCTGGCGCTTTTTGGCGCGCTGGGCGGCGAATTTACCGTAAGCAAGTTGAGTGGCGCGGTTTGCGTCGCCACTTTCGCTATCGTCTACCTGCAATATTTCGCGCTGTTCACGATCTTCGGCGGCACGACGCCGGGAATGATGCTGCGCAGCCTGCAGGTGGTCAGCTTTACCGGCGAGCCTCCCACACCGCGCCAAATGCTCCTGCGCAGTGTTGGCTACGTGCTTTCCGCCGGAACATTTTTTATCGGTTTTCTGTGGTCTATGTGGGATGAAGACGCGCTTACTTGGCATGACCGGATCTCGCGAACCTATTTGAGTCCAGTGGAATCTTTCGCGAATGTCGAGGCCGCCGACACCGCTCCCAGTCATTGATGCCCATTGCTGCGGGAATCAGAATACAGGGGCGCTAAAGGAAACTTCGCGCAGTGCTTAACTAATTCGTTTTCGGCATTTGTTACAGGTGTTTGTCTTGCGGTCCATTTCGGAGTTTGTTTCGGAGCCTGTTTTAGAATTTGTGGCGCCGGCGATTCTGCATCCCAGCGGGAACAACTACTTCTTAACGGCTTCGTCCGAGGCGATCTTTCCGTCGCGAATGTGGATTACGCGATGGGCGTGTTGCGCGATGTCGTGTTCGTGCGTCACCACAATGATGGTGTTGCCCTGCTGGTGCAAATTCTCAAACAGCGTCATGATCTCTTCGCCGGTCTTGGAATCCAGGTTTCCCGTGGGTTCATCCGCCAGCACGATAGAAGGTGAATTCACCAGCGCCCGCGCGATGGCTACGCGTTGCCGCTGACCGCCGGATAGCTCGTTTGGCTTGTGGCCCATGCGATCGGTAAGATCCACGCGCTCCAGCGCCTTCTTGGCTTTCTCGATGCGCTCTTCGGATGGCGTTCCGTTATAAATCAGCGGCAATTCCACGTTATGCAACGCGGTCGCGCGCGGCAGCAAATTAAAGGTCTGAAACACGAATCCGATTTCTTTGTTTCGGATGTACGCCAGTTCGTCGTCATCCAGCTCGCTGACCAGCCGCCCCGCCAGCCAGTACTTGCCACCGCTCGGCGAATCCAGGCAGCCAATCAGATTCATCAACGTGGATTTACCGGACCCCGAGGGACCCATGATCGCGACATACTCACCCTTGCGAATTTGCAGGTCCACGCCGCTCAGGGCGTGCACCATTTCCGTGCCCATCTGGTAGGTCTTTTCCAGCGCTTCGGTCTTGATGACCACTCCCGAGCTGACCAGATCCTCGCGGTACGAATCCGTCGATGGCGTTTCGACTGGCATTACACTCTCCCGTGCATTTCTGACTTGGCCGCCGAGCGAGCGTTTAGCTCTGCTGATCGTCGGGCTTCTTCGGAGCGGAGTTGTCAACCTTGACCGCAGCCTCCGGTTTCAACGTACGCAGCGCCTTGTAACTGCCCACTACAATTTCGTCGCCGGCCTGCAGACCCTTGGTAACCTCGATGTCTGTTACGCCGGCAATCCCGGTGTCCACCGGCTTGAACACCGCTTGCTTGCCGTGCACCACAAATACGCCCTGCACTTCGTCCTTCTTCGGATCTCCGCTCGCGGCAACGGGCGGTGGAGCGGCCAGAGTCACGCCGGAGTTGCCGCCTTTCTTGGCGCTCTTCGCGGCCTCGTCCAAATCTTTGCGCGTGCGCACAGCCAGCGCCTGAATCGGAATGGCGATTACATTTTTCTTTTCCGCCGTCTTGATCTTGGCGGTGGTCGAAAGTCCTGGACGCAGGTTCTGCGGCGGGGCCTCAAGCGTTACCACCACTTTGAAATCTTTTGCTTCTTGTGTGCTGGTGGTCGATTGCGTGGTCGCCAAGCCCGAACTGCGCAGCACCGCTTGCGACCCAATAGCGGTCACCGTCCCTTTGAAGATCTTTCCGGGAACCGCATCGATGGTGACGTCCGCCAACTGGCCGATCTGCACGTTTACAATATCCGTCTCGTCCACCTTCACTTCCGCGGTGACCACCGACATATCCGACAGCGTCATCAGAAAACTGCCGTTGGCGTTCTGAATCCCCGGCACCACGTACTCGCCCAGGCGCACCGGCAAGTAGCTGACGATGCCATTTATGGGCGATATGTAAGCAGTTTTCTGCAAAATGTCTTTCGTATGCACCAGCACCGCTCGGCTTTGATTCACTTGCGAACGCGCCTGAGCCAACTGCGCGTTCAACGACTGCATTTTCGCTTCGGCGGAAGCCACTCCAGCCACGGCGCCATCATACGTGGTTTTGCGTTGATCGAAATCCTGCTTGGCGATCAGGCCATCCTTGAACAGCCCTTGGCCGCGATCGTAATCCAGCTTGGCTTTCTCCAGGTTGGCGCGCTGCTGCAAAAGGTCCGCTTGCGCGGCCTTGTAACTGGCGTCGGCGGCCAGCACTCCAGACTCGTTGGAATTGATGGCGGCGTCCTGGGCCTGCACATCAGCGGTAGCTTGCACATTTTCCTGCAAGAGCAATTTGTCGCCCTTCTTGATGTGGTCGCCTTCTTGCACCAGAATTTCCGTGATGCGCCCAAATCCCTGTGCGGTCACGTTGGTGTACGTCGTTGGCTTAATTTCTCCAGATGCGGTCACCTGTGACACCAGCGAGTCTTGCGTGACCACCTTGGCCGTTTGCACGGTCACCACGCCCTTGTTGGCCTGGTTGATGCTCACCAGCACGATGATGCCGACCGCCACTACGGCGCCCAACCCGATCAAAACCTTTTTCCACGTCTTCATGCCATGCCCCTTCGTATTCCCGCGTAACCCGAGCTATCTTGCGGCGCCAATGCTTAGCAGCTAGAACAGAGTTCCAGTGATCCCGGCAGCGGCACCTGTAGATACGGTCTACGTGACCAAAATGTTTCGCCGACAACCCCGCCTTCTAGTGCCACCGCAGCCGCGCCGCGGGAAGGCGTTTCTGCCACGATCGAAAAGCTGGTCGCAAGCTGCCTAGAGGGCACCGAACCCCGCAACCCTCAGCGCATCATAATTTTAGAGTTAAAACACGTTAAAGGGAAGGAGTCCCAAGTCCATCTCCCGCGGATGAGGGGGATCGCCCGCCCGGAACCGAGTCTGTTGGGTTTTGACGCAGCGAAGCAGCAACCCGCTGTCTGCAGAACATAAGTATTTCTATGCTAAATCGCGCGGAACGCGCCCCGGGAATGCGCACCTAAATTTGCCCTCCTGACTCGACGCAAAAGAATGCTATACTGCGTCGTCTTCCGGAGCACCTTCGGAGGCACGCTGCGGAGAGGTGGCAGAGCGGCTGAATGCGGCGGTTTGCTAAACCGTTTTAGGGACTAAACACCCTAACGGGGGTTCGAATCCCCCCCTCTCCGCCAGAATTAAGAAGTACGCGAAATCCCCAACAAAAACGAGGAAGTTCGAACGGAAGCGGGAATTGATACCACTCTGTTACCGGCTGCGGAAACAGATCCGCTTTTCTCCTACCAACTGAGCACAGCTCCCATTGGGTCTGACGGGATTCTTTCGATCTAGGTGGCGACTCCGTCCAAGCCGCAATGCTCTGCGCGCGGATGGAAGTGCCATTTGGCGTGCCATTGAACCCGGCCATTGTGTTTGAGGTCCGCACCATCGAGGCAAGCCTGCCTGGGACATCGCCTGCGCGCTCCAGGAGTATTCATCCTCGGCATACTACCAATTTGACGAATTTTAGATATTTGCAAGCTGGCCATTTGTAGCAAGCTAGATGGGCTCAAGTTCTTTGTGCCCCGAGCAACCGGACCGATGGCCCCGGAATCGATAAGTGTGTGTTTGCTGCGCAAGACCTAGGAAACACCAGTTCTTGTACAAGAGGAAACAACCCACGATTATGAATGCTCGGCGCAGCGGTCACGACCTAGAGGGATGGCCCGCCAGCGCAACGCCGCGAACCAAGACCGCGATCATCATTGGCGCCGGGCCAGCGGGGTTGACCGCCGCCTATGAACTGCTCACCCGTACCAACATTAAGCCAGTCATCCTTGAGAGAAGCGACGCCATGGGGGGGCTCGCTCGCACGGTGCGATACAAGGGAAATCGCATCGATATCGGCGGCCACCGTTTTTTTTCTAAGAGCAATCGCGTGATGCAGTGGTGGCTGAATCAGATGCCGTTCGAGCAGAACGGCAGCGGGCCGCAGCAGATCTGCTATCACGGAATGAGTCGCGCAATTAACGCCAACCATGTAGATGGCGCGGTGGATGCCTATAAAAGCGATCGTGTGATGCTGGTGCGCAAGCGCAGGTCCCGCATCTATTTTTTGCGCCAATTTTTCGACTATCCCATTAGCTTAACTGGGGACACGCTCGGCAAACTCGGCCTCATTCGCACCCTGCGCATCGCCAGCAGTTACATAAAGAGTGTGATCTTTCCCATAAAAAATCCGCGAAACCTCGAACAGTTTTTCATCAACCGTTTTGGACGCGAACTATACGAGACATTTTTCAAGTCTTACACGGAGAAGATTTGGGGCGTTCCATGCTACCAAATCAGCGCTGAATGGGGCCAGCAACGCATCAAGGGGCTGTCCATCGCGAAGAGTGTCAAACACTTTTTGACGCGACGATTTCGCAAGTCTTCCGGCGTCGAGCAGCGCGACGTTGATACCTCGCTGGTCGAACAATTCCTGTACCCCACATTTGGTCCGGGTCAGATGTGGGAAGGAGTGGCCGAACAAATCGTGAAGATGGGCGGAGAAATAATCACCAATTGCGAGGTAGCCGAAGTGCAGTGCTGCGACGATACGGTTGTTTCGCTTAAAGCCATAAAGGACGGCAGGACGCAGGAATTTGCGGGTGACTATTTTTTTTCTACCATGGCGATCAAGGACCTGGTGCGCGCGATGGATGCCCCTATTCCGGAGAATGTGAAAGAGGTGAGCGAAGGTTTGTTGTATCGCGATTTCATTACCGTGGGATTGCTCGTGAAGAAACTCAAGGTACGGGACCGGAACAAAAAGCTGATCGAAGACAACTGGATTTACATCCAGGAACCCGATGTGCTCGCGGGACGCTTGCAGATTTTCAACAATTGGAGTCCCAGCATGGTCGCTAATCCAGATCATGTGTGGATGGGTGTCGAATATTTCTGCTACGAGACAGACGATTTGTGGAAACAATCAGATGTTGACATCGCCGCCCTGGCGGGCGAAGAGCTCGATAAAATCGGAATTCTCGACAAGGCCGACGTACTAGACTCCGTAGTGATTCGCGTTCCAAAGAGCTACCCGGCGTACATTGGCACCTTTAATCGCTTCGAAGAAATACGCAAATTCATAGATGGGTTTGAAAATCTATTCCTGATCGGCCGCAATGGGATGCATCGCTACAATAATCAGGATCATTCCATGCTGACGGCGATGATGGCGGTGGACAACATCTCCGCAGGGATAACGGAAAAAAACAATCTTTGGGAAGTCAATACAGAGATGGAGTATCACGAAGCTGGCAGCCACGCTAAATGAGCATGGCCACGCGGAACGAGCCCGCCTTTGCGGGACGCGTGACTGCATCGTCCAGAACGGTGTGGAGGCTATCGAAGCGACTCCGATCGCTTTCATTCACATCAAGAGACGCCAAAACTTAGGGTGCGCTGATGGCTCTCACCACGCGCACATTTGTTGCCCCATGCGGCGCGACGCACTCGAGCTTGCCTAATTACGTTCAAGCGTGGCGACCTACGCAGCGCAGCTTTGGCATGAAACAATCTTCCCTTGACCGCTGCCACGGAGATACTCAGTCGCTGAGCCGTTTCCTTCAAAGAAAGCTCCTGGAGCTCTCCAATCTCGATCACTTTCCGCAGGGCCGGTCGCAATGCACGGACCGCTCCAGCAACCACTCTTTGCCGTTCCCGTAGTGCGTAATTTTCTTCGGGGTCCGGATGCCCGTCAGTGGGCTCAAATCGCGGGAAGGCTTCCTGCGTACCGGCGGGCTCATCCATCGGAATTTCTCGCGAGTTCCGATTCTTGCGAAGCTTCATTAGCGCTGCGTTGATGGCGATGCGCGTAAGCCAAGTCGAAAAGCTGGACCGGCCATCGAAACTTTCCAGATGCGTAAAAGCGCTCAGGAAGGATTCCTGAAGTGCATCTTCCGCGTCTTCGCGGCTTCTGGTGACGCGAAGAGTGGTGTGGAACACCTTCTTTGCATGTCGTTCGAAAAGCTTCCCGAAGGCCACGTGTTGTCCCTTTTTTGCAGCTGCTACGAGACACGCCTCCGACAATGCCTGTGTTTCATCCATTGCCAGGTCTACCGCGCTCACCGATTCATATAAACTGGTCGCTCCCACGCTATCCTCCTCAGTGCAGATTCAGTGCGAGACCTTCTAATTGCCGGCCCCGTTGCAATAGACTCTGCAGGACTCCGGCGAAGAACACATCACGAGATGGAATGGTTTTTAGGTACCACGCTCGGGTTGGCTCGGGATACCACTTTCGGTTGATGATCGCGGCACACAAGAAATAGGAGTCTGGGACTCCGTCCACGGAAGAGCATTCGGATCGAAGGAAATCACGACCCCGGAGGGCGCGAAGGGGGCGGGATGACGATTTCGCGGCGTCCGAACAAGCGGCCATCGAGGGAAAAGGCTCCCGGCCCAAGCAACGCAAGCGCGACAGCCGTAATGATCATTCCTACTGCCAGAAGTCTAGCGTCATTCCAGCCCCAAGAGGGCGTGGGAAACCATGAAAGGGCGACCCCGAAAAAGCACAGCCCCACCAACAGCGCGGCAAATGGAGTGAAGAATCCCGCCGCCATGGCAACGCCACTGGCGATTAAGATCGAACCAAGTAGCCATCCTAAAGCGGAATTGGAAAGACCCAAGAGATAGGAGGCCCCCGTCGCGCACGCCGTGAAACCAACCGACGCACGCAATATCAGCAGACCAATGCCGGGCCTGCCACCTGGAAACGTGGAAAATAGTCTTTGCAGCGCGAATCTCCCTGGCTCCGTAAACGCACGACGAAACAAGATACGCAGGTTTGCCGCCAGGTTGGAACCCCACATCGCGGAATCTTTTCATACCCCTTTCGGGGTATGGGGCTTTTGCGGATTTTACCTTTACAGTTGGATAATTCCACGGCGAACACCAATCGCGACAGCCTGAGTGCGATCGCTTGCGCCGAGCTTGTCCATGATGTGCTTGATGTGAACCTTTACAGTTTCTTCCGTGATAAAGAGCTTTTCAGCGATGTCGCGATTTCGGTTTCCCCCGGCAATTTGGCTTAGGACTTCAATCTCGCGTGGCGTAAGGTCTTCGTCGCTCAAATGCTCTGCGAGTTGCGCCGCCAAGTGCGGGGGAATGCCCTTCTTCCCAGCGTGGACCTGGCGAATCACCTCAACCAACTCTTTGGGCGGCATGCTCTTGAGCATGTAGCCGCGCGCGCCCGCCTCAAGAGCACGTTGGACTTCTACGTCGCCTTCAAAAGTCGTCAGCATAATAATGCGCGCCTCGGGGAATTCCGCGCGGATGGCAATCGTTGCCTCAACGCCACTCTTGTCCGGAAGCCTGAGGTCCATGAGCGTGACGTCTGGCTTATGCTTGCGAAATTGCTGCAGGGCCTCCTGCGCGCTGGAAGCCTGCGCGATCAGCTCCATGTCCGGCTGACTATCGATAACTGCTGCGATGCCCTCCCGAATTAAGGGATGGTCGTCCACACTGATAACGCGAATCCGAGTGACTTCGCTCATGCAACCCGCTCGCTCTCCATAGTTAAATCACTCCCGTCAGGCTTTTGCACTTATCTGAACTGTTTTTTATCCTTCATCCTGATCGTTCTCGGATCGAGGTTTTTCGCTGCTCCATTTTCCGCGATAGAGCTTGGACCGCCATCCTGCGCGATGATCGCTCGGTCCAGACTCAAAAGCGATTCTGCTAGGCACAGATAGCTCGACCTCGGTTCCAGCAATCGCACGACTCAAGACTTTCAATTTTCCGCCGATTTTTTCGGCTCGTTCCTTCATTCCGGACAAACCCCAGTGTCCATCGCGTCCTGAGCGAAGAATCTGCGTGTCGATTCCGCTGCCATTGTCGCGTACCAGAAGGCGTAAGTGGCTCGAGGCATATTCAAGCTCGACTTCGATGTCACTTGCGTGAGCGTGGCGGAATGCGTTTGACAAAGCTTCGTGGCCGATAAGATAGATTTCGTCGCGAATGATGGAACGCACTGGCCGAGCCGTGCCCTCCACAATAACGCGAAACCCAATTTGCGCATGCATCGGGAATTCCTCTCGAATTTGCGAAAATGCCTGTTCAAGATCTGGGGAATTCGCCTTCGACGAGCGCAACCCTCGAACTGCGTCCCGGCCCTCGTCGATGACGCGGCCCATCAGTTTGAGAACGCGCCCCACCAGAGGTTTCGCTACTGAATCTGCAGAGAGCTGTTCATCTGCCACATGCAACTGCATGGAGGCACTGAGAAAACCTTGCAATAGAGTGTCGTGCAGGTCTCGCGCGATTCGGGTGCGCTCCGCCAGTCGCTCATCAAATCGGGCGCTGATGGCTCGCGCAATCTGACGCAGGCGTAGCCGATAGAAAGACCACACCACGAAAAAACCGGCGGCGATGGCCAGCAGGCGAAACACATTTGTTTGGTACCAGGCCGGCAGAACGCTGAAGTTCAGCGTTGCGCCTTCCTCGTTCCAGACGCCGTCGTTATTGCAAGCGATCACGTGAAGCCGGTAATTCCCTGGACGCAGGTCGGTATAAAAAGCTTGGCGCCGGGTTCCGGGCTCTTGCCAACCGCGATCGTGGCCCTCCAGCATGTAACGAAAACGAACCTTCTGGGGGGCAACGAAACTCGGCGCGGTGTAATCGACTTGCAGGTCGCGCGTGAGCGGAGGGAGACGGAGATGGTCCAGGGGCGCGTAGACTTTTCGGTCTGCAAGAATCTGTTCGATATGTACGGGCGGCGGTATGACATTTTCTTTGATGTGATCGGGATCGATCATTTGCAAGAGCCGGCCATTCACGAACCAGAGCCGCCCGTCCGGTGTTCTCGTGGCTTGCGGTTTTAGCGGAGTCAAGCCAGGTTGTACACCGTCGAACTCGTCCAGCAATTTCACCTTCACGACGCTGTCGGGATCTTGCCACCAACGATCCAATTCCGGCTTGGTAATTTCGACGAGCCCGCACTTTGCATAGAGCCAAATGGAATCCGAACTGTCCTTCACCAACGCGAAAATTCCATCGCAAGGCAGCCCATTTCGCGTGGTGAGATTCCTGCGCACGCCATCTTTCCACCGAAAAAGCTCGTCCAGGGTCGTGCCCCAAACAGAACCGTCCGTCGCAACCAACAGATCCCTGATCTGTCGCGTGTTCCCCGCCTCATTTGAAGCAACGGTCTGTGTTCCTCCGTCGCGCAATTTCACCAGATCTCCATCCACCAGCCCTAGCACTACGCCGCCGTCTGGCGTTGCTGCCAGCGTATACGCCGTTGAAATCTGCGGAGATGTGAGAACTTCCTTGACCGTGAAGTCCTGGATGCGGTCGAGGTTGGTCCCGGCCCGAACCCAGATGTCGTGATGCGCATCCTCTGTGAAGGCGAAGACCGTTCCGAGTGACCTGCCATCCGGATTGCGGACCACGCGAAATGAGCCTTGATCGTAGACCCACAGATCGCTATCGAGACCGAGCCATAATCGTCCTGCATGGTCTTCGCAGAGAGTAGTGACGTATTTTCCCGGCAAGCCGTGCCTTGCCCGGAGCGCGGATAGTTTGCCGTCACGCAGGGAATCAAGGGCTTCGAAATTGCCTATCCACACCGTGCCCTCGTGTGACGCGAGCACCGAACTGGCGCCGGCAGCGGACAAGCCTTGCCGCATGGGATAGGTAGCCACCGGTAAATCGCGAAAATTGTCGATCCCCTGCGCCGTCACCACCCAAAAGGTGCCTTCACTATCCTGATAGAAACGTCCCACAGCATCACTCGATAGACCATCCGTACTTCCAAAGTGATCGACCTCATTCCCCTGTGCGCGAAAGATTCCGTGATCCGCGGTTCCTACCCAGAGAGCACGGTCGCGAGCCACAAATAGCGTCGTAACATCGGAGTTATGGATTGGGATCTGCGGAAACGCGCGCCTGCTCCAGCTTCCGTTCTCAAAGTACTCCAGTTGCAAAATCGGGCCGGATCGATCGATCGCGGCCCACACCGAACCATCTGCTCCGGTTGCGATTGCTCGTAACGACGCAAACGTTTCCGGCCGCCGTGTAGTGTTTGTAAAATATGCGCTACACGATCCTGGTTTCCAGCGACAGAGTTCCGAATACCCGCCCACCCACAGTTCGCCAGAAGCGCCCTTCTCCAGTTCGATGGCCAGGGGAAAGGGGATTCCGTCCGCGGTTCCATAACACCGCAACTGTTCATCCTTTATTCGGCAAACGGGACCCATTCCGTCAGTCGCCTGAGTGCGGGCCAGCCATATCGCTCCTTCATCGTCTTCCACGAGCGCTTCAATCCGTCCGCTGAGTTGCGGGTAGTTGACCAGCTCACCTTCTTTCCAATGGGATACGCTGTAACCCGTGCCAATCCATAGACTGCCGTCGCGCGCTCCCAGCAGAGAGAAAACTCGGGAGTCCAGAAGTCGTTCGCCTGGTGGAGGGCTCCACGTAATGAACCGGACGCCATCGAACCGCACCAGCCCGATATTTGTTCCAAACCACAAATATCCATCCGCGGTCTGGGCCATCACCTGAGGAGTTCCACTAAAGTGCCCATCCTGGATCAACCAGGAGGTATGCGCATATTGCGAGATGCGCTTGTTCGAATCGAGAGCCCAGACCGAATCCACCGCGAAGAAAGAGACTAGTACCCAGAGCGCGAGTGTCTTCAGTTTCATGTGGTCGAGTCGACGGAAGCAATCTGGTTGGCGGCAGGGAGCTAAGCTGGCCAACGTGGACCTCAGCGGTAAGAATATTCTTGCGTCCGCTGACAATCACGGAACGCGTCGCTTTCCTGAAATCCATTCCATCCTACAATCGCGGCGCTGTCTTTGTCAGCATTCAATGAGCAGGAGAGCGGCTTTGAAGTCCGCCATAGATCGGGTGGATCCAACAGATTGGTAGATGTTGCAATCTTTAAATAAAATGTTGTGAAGAGGTCGTGTCGACAACACCTATGCCGACGGCGCTGAAGAGAACAGCGGTATCAGTCCCTCTACTAGAGTGGGGTGTGCCAGAACGGCGTCCCGCACTGCGGTATAGGGCAGTCCCGCGATCATCGCCATTTGTACGGCGGACATAATCTCTCCTGCGCCAACACCAAAAGCCGTGAAGCCAAGGATGTCTTCGCTGTCAGCCCCTACCAAAGCCTTGAGAAATCCTCGCGTTTCCGAAAGCGTGCGGGCGCGCAAATTGGTTTCCATTGGAACTTTGAACAAACGGTAGGCGATATTCCGAGCTTTGGCTTCCATTTCATTCAATCCGATGCGCGCCAGTTCCGGATCCGTGAACAGGCAATATGGAACCTGCCGGCCCGTAGTCACGCGGTTGCCGCCGGTTAAATTCGAATGGACAACACGAAAATCATCCACGCTGATATGTGTAAACTGCGGGCTGCCCGCAACCTCACCGATCGCCCACACGCCGGGCGCAGTCGTTTGCAGCCGTTCGTTGACTTTGATGTATCCACTATCGATCAATTCGACTCCAGCGAGGTCCAATCCGAGCTTCTCGGTGTTTGGGACGCGACCTGCGGCCACTAGCACGTGACTTCCCTTCAAGGTCTTCTCTATTCCGTTCTGGTCCACGACTACGTTCACTGCATCGCCAGACTTCCCTGACAGCGCCTTGACCCGCGTGGACAGAAGAACGTCCACGCCTTCGTCCTGGAGCAGCATGCGAACAGCTTCACTCACGTCGTCATCTTCTTTGGACATCAAGCGCAGGTTGCGATCGATCAGCGTTACTTTGCTTCCGAAGCGGCGCATCGCCTGCGAGAGCTCAATTCCAATATAACCGCCGCCGATCACGAGCAGGTGCTCGGGAACACGGTCAAGTTCGAGCGCCTCGATATGTGTAAGCGGCTCTGCTTCAGAGAGGCCAGGAACCGTCTCATCGAGGGCGGCTCGCGTGCCCGTGCTAATGATCACGTTAGTGCCACGCAGCTGACGGCTGTGCCCGTTAGCCAGGGCGACTTCTACGGTCTTCGGGGCTATGAACCGCCCCGTCCCAAAGATAAACTCCGCTCCCGTGTTTTTATAATTCTCCAAATAGATTTCGTTGAGGGCGGATACCATCTTGCGTTTGCGGTCGCGGACGACAGGCATGTCAATTCTGAAGCCGTCGTGAGCGATGCCAAATTCCTTGCTCCGACGAATGTAGGATGCGACCTTCGCGCTGTGGATGATGTTTTTGCTTGGCAGACAGGCGATGTTCGGGCAGGATCCGCCGATGTACTTGCGCTCAACGACTGCCACCCGTCTTCCTTCCGCGGCAAACGTCCAGGCAGCAACGGTCGAACCCGTGCCACCACCGAGAATGACCAAATCGAACTCTTCGGGTTGCATGTTCTTGCTTACCTCGCGAGCCGAGATTTGTTTCGTACTCTTCCTGCGATTCCTACTTTCTGAGGTCCATCCGACGAATCCCGTGGGGCCCTAGTGATTTTGCGATGTTTCTGTCGGTCTTAGCGGCGCAGCTCCGAAATTTACACTGAAGCGTTTGCACCATATCGATACCGCGCGATATTTTGCTAAGTCCAAGTCGCTGCCAAGCGTGTAGTTTTGGTCACCGATATTACCCTTGATCACTCCCAAATCAACGAAACCGGTGTGCTGCACTGTCGTTGCGTCCTTCGCGTCGTCGGCGGCAACCATGTAGACATGGACGTCGGGACCGTTTGACGTGCTAAAGCTCGTAAAACGAAGAATACGCGAACCATCTCCCATCTGGTAGATGGTTGCGGTACCTTCGGTTGGGTGCAAAATGCTGTAGAACCGTCCTGATTCCAGAGGCTGCTCCGACGCAGCGCCTGGTGCGTTCGGCATTGCCTCGTTGACACTTCGATTGACCACGAGCCGCTCCGGCCGAAATACATACCAGGCAGCCAAAAACACGATCACGGCGATAGGAATTGCAACTTTCATCCACCTTTTCATTTCCGTATCTCCTTCACTTCAAGTATCAGGTGCTAGTCCCTTCCGACAAGAAATGGCCGCCCTAAATGCCCTTAATTTCGCCGCCGTCCATACGAACCGAAGCGCCTGTCATCCACTTCGCTGCGGGGGACACCAGAAAACCCAGGAGGTCGGCGATCTCTTCCGGCTTTCCAAAGCGGCTAATTCCCGCTTCCTCCGGGAATTTCTTGATCGCGTCTTCCACGGACAGATGGTGTGCGGGCGCCCACTTTTCAAAGAAGGACTGCCGGCGTCCTGTCATCACAGCGCCCGGCACCACGCTGTTGACTTGCACTCCGTCTTTGATTCCTTGCTCGGCAAATGCTTTCGCGAGCGCGATGATCGCGGCGTTCGTCGCCGCAACTGCCGCGAATCCCGGCTTCGGATCGAGCGCGGCGCTGCCAGAGAGCAACACTACGGAACCATTCGAGGCCTTCAATGCTTCCCAAGCCCGTATCGTCAATCGGCGCGCGCCGTGGAGTTTGAGCGCCATGCCGTCTTCCCACTGCGCGTCCGTCATCTCAAACAAATCAATCTGCGGCACCGCGCCAGCTATGTTGAGCAGCGCATCGATTCTGCCAAATCGTTCAAGCGTCTCTTTGACGACGGCCTCTGCTGCCGATGGTTGGCGCAGGTCGATCGCGGAGACCAAGGCCCCAGCCCCAGCGGACCTGACGTCACTCGCGGTTTTCTCAAGATGGTCCTTATCTCTTGCAACCAGCACGACAGCTGAAAAATCGCGTGCGAGCCGGGTGGCGGTAGCTCGTCCGATGCCTTGGCTTGCTCCCGTCACAATGGCAACCGTCTTGATCGTCATGATATTTACTTTCGCAGATATTTGTATTTCGACCGAAATCGAGAATCCTATGTGGAAAGGGTCTTGCGCGCCGCTTCCAGGATCACGTCAACCACCACCGCGGGCTCTGAATACATCGGCGTGTGGTCCACACGATGCGACCGAATCGTTGCTCCCATCCGTTCCGCCATGAACTGCTGCGTCTTTGGATTGATCATGCGGTCTTCCTCCGCGATCAGAACCCACGACGGTTTTGATTTCCACAGTGGCGTTGGCGCCGGCTCTTGAATGCATTGCACCGCAATGGGCCGTTGCACGGCAGCGGCAGTCTTTGCTTGATCGGCCGTCGCGTTCTGTGCGAGCGCTCGATGAAACGCGTCGTCCGGCATCCATACGAATCCGTGCGAATCAGGAACTATCTTGGGTTGTTCCGGACTTGGGGTATCGCGATAGAACACCTTGGCCACGCTCTCGCCCTCATCCGGCGCGAGCGCCGCGACATAGACCAGAGATTTGACCCGCTCTTCTCGCACCGCGGCGATCACCGCGCCGGAGTAAGCGTGTCCCACCAGGACCACTGGACCACTCGTCCGTTCCAGTGCCCAACTCAAAGCGGTAGCGTCGTTGGTTAGAGATGTGAGCGGGATCGGCGCGCAGATCACTTTTAGACCGCGCCGCTCCAGCGGAAGAATAATGTTGCTCCAACAAGAGCCGTCGGCCCACGCCGCATGCACCAAAACTATGGTTGCGTCCTCGGGGAATTCGCCTCTCTTGGCGGCGCGTCCAGTTGCACCCGTAGCGGTTGGTGCAGTATTTTGCGCTGGTGCAAACTCCGTGAAAGAGCCCTCGAGCACTGCACCCAGAGATGCGGCTGCGAGCGAACCCAGAAAGCTACGACGTTCCATTACTTACTCCATTTGCCTGCAGGAACTCGTGCATGGCGGCCGCAATTTCGACCACGTGTGTTTCTAGCGCAAAATGTCCAGTATCAAGGAATTGCACTCTTGCGTTCGGTATGTCTTTCCGAAACGCTTCTGCTCCCGCCGGGACGAAAAAGGGATCGTTCTTTCCCCAGATCGCAAGCAAAGGCGGCTTGGATTTACGAAAATATTCCTGAAATTTCGGATAGAGCTTCACGTTCGACGCGTAGTCCAGAAACAAATCGAGTTGAATCTCTTTGTTCCCGGGCCGTTCGAGCAGAGCCGTATCCAAGGTGTAGGACTCAGGCGGAACACTTTCCGGATTCGCTACGCCGTCGGTGTACTGCCAGCGTGTGCCGCCGGCTGTCAAAATGCTTTGGCGGAGGATGTCCCTATTTTCTCGCGTGGGCGTAGCCCAGTACTTCCGGATCGGACCCCAAGCGTCGCCAAGGCCTTCTTCGTATGCGTTCCCATTCTGCGAAACAATCGCCGTAATTCGCTCGCGGTGAGCCATCGCCAGGCGGAAGCCCGTTGGCGCACCGTAGTCGAACACGTAGATTGCATAGCGGTCGAGCTTAAGTGCCCGCGTGAAGGCGTCGATCGTCAGGGCCAATTGATCGAAGGAGTAGGGATATTTTCGTTCGGCCGGCACTTCTGTGAAGCCGAACCCCGGAAGATCCGGCGCGATCACTCGGTAGTCGTCAGCTAGGCGCGGGATGAGTTCGCGGAACATAAACGACGAGGTTGGAAATCCGTGCAGTAACAGAATTACGGGCGCGTTTGATTCACCGGCCGCGCGATAAAACATCTGCACGCCATCAACTTCAACCCGACGGATGGATGTGGGAAGCAGGCTGAGTCGAGCATCGTCCTGGTTCGGCGATGGTCGCTTTATGGCGGTTCGTGATGTCGCATCACTCATAAGTCCTCTCCTCAGTTCGTTGGTCGTTAGGGCATGCGGAATACCAAAGAGGCGCAGTTCACTCGAACAGCGAACATTCAACGCAAATCGTTCTGGCAGTTGGAGTTCGTAAGAAAAAAGTTTGGACAATCGAGAATAGTACCTGGCAAATCTCTGACGGATGTCTGTCGGTGACGGGTCTCCGTCGCACCGACTGACACTGGCACGTGGTTGGCTACCACGGCTTGGAAACTCAGTCGTCGCCGACTGCACCGCTGACGCTGCGTTTCTGTGGAATGGCCGGAGGCCGGCTTATGCGAAGCTTAGTCATCCGGTAGGCCAACGACGTCCGTTTCATCCCCAGGCGCGCGGCCGCGCCACTGATCACCCAGTTGCTCGCTTCGAGCGCACGGACAATATGATCCCGCTCAACCTCCGCGAGACCGCTCATAGGGCCGCTCGATCCCTTGTAAGGCTGAAAAGGCTCCAGCTCCGAAGTCGGCGCGCGTAGTGTCGACTCGGGAGAGAGAATTACCGCGCGTTCAATAAAGTTCTGCAATTCGCGGATGTTTCCGGGCCATCGATATCGCGCCAACGCTTCCATCGTCTCCGCAGGGATTACGTCAATTCGTTTGTTCATGCGCTGAGCGTAGAGTGCCGTGAAATGCCGGACCAATCTCGCAATATCCTCTGTGCGTTGTCGCAGCGCCGGGACCTGGATCGGAAATACCTTCAGACGATAATAAAGATCCTCGCGAAACGTTCCTTGTTTTACCATCGCGGGCAAATCCCGATGCGTCGCCGCGATCAGGCGTACGTCAACCTTATGCGTACGGTTGCTGCCGAGCCTCTCGAATTCCTGCTCCTGCAAGACGCGCAGCAGTTTGGCCTGCAGTTCCAGAGGTATATCGCCAACCTCGTCAAGAAACAGCGTGCCTTTGTCGGCGAGCTCGAAGCGGCCCGTCTTTTGCGCAATGGCGCCTGTAAATGCGCCTTTTTCGTGGCCAAACAGCTCACTCTCGAGGAGTCCAAGAGGGATTGCGGCGCAATTCAGTTTAACGAATCCCTTCTCGCTGCGGCTGCCCAGTTTATGTATCGCACGCGCGACAAGTTCTTTGCCGGTTCCCGTCTCTCCCAGGATCAGCACGCTGGAATCCGTGGGAGCCACTACAGAGACCAGACTCAGCGCCTTCTTTAGCGCCGGGCTCTCGCCGACGATTTCGCCAAACTCAGCGCGAATTTCCTCTTCGAGATAGCGTCTCTGTTTCGCTTCTTTATCTCGATCCCTTGTCGCCTTTTCGAACTCCAATGTGTTCTCAACTGCAATCGCCACCTGGCAGGCTACCTGCTCGAGCAAGATAACGTCGTCTTTCGCAAAAGCATTGTCCGTACGCCTACAAAGCATCAGAACGCCAACCACCCGATCTCGGCCTACGAGCGGAAGATAGCACCCAGTCCTGAGGCCTTCCTCAATAACGCGCTCATAAAGAAGCTGGCCGTCAGGATTGCCATACAATTCAGGATTATCGCGGGCCTCTTCGAAGCTATCGATCTGGAGGCTCTTGCTCGTCCGCAATACCCTGCCTGAGATTGAACTATTCCTCGGCACCAACGATCCTTCGCGGAAGGGTCCTCTGGCGCCGGGATTGTGCAACATGGTGACGCGTAATTCGCCGCTCTCGGAGTCGGGTAGCAACAGGGCCGACACGTCACATTGCATTATCCTGAATAAATTCGTCGAAAGCGCCTCAACCACTTGCCGGAGGTCCAACCTGGAAGTCACACTCTTGTTGATCTCCAGAAGCAGCCGCAATCGATCGCGCTCCCGCTGCAACGCCTGTTCCTTCATGTGGCGCTCAATCGCGATCCCTGTAATGTGGCTGGCGTTCTCAATCAACTGCAGCTCGTTAACACTGGGGCTGCGTGGTTCACGATAATTGATAGAAAAAGTGCCGAGAGCTTTCCCTTCGCTCGTGAACAATGGGCGCGACCAAACGGAACGAATTCCATAAGGCAACATTCGGTCGCGATAGCTTTCCCAGGTGGGGTCCGTCAGGACGTCGGTTACATACACCGGCTCCCTCCGATAAATCGCCGTCCCACAAGATCCGCCTTTCGGACCCACCGCCATGGTCCCTGCTTGCGCGATAAATCCGGGAAGGCTCGGCGCGGCAGCACAATGGAGTTGCTTTCCGTCTTCGTCGGGAAGCCAAATCGTGCAAGACATGCCTTCGGCTTGCGCGTCGACCAACTCAGCAATGTTCGTTAGAATTTCCGGCAGAGGAGACCCGGCAAAAATCAGTTTTTGCAGGCTGAGGACAGACTCGATGGAAAACAAACGCGACTCGTCCGCCGTCGACACCCCCGGCAATAGGACTTCGACCGGAGACGTTACTGCCTTCTCCATGAATTCTTCATCCTCGTGCCATTAGATTCGGCTACCCCATTATTGGTTCCAAGAAAGGTGCCGTTGCACGGACGGCGTCAGCCAGAAGCTTGACCAGTTGCTCCTGGCGCGCAGAGTGGCGTGCTGATCTATCTGAGCGCTGTCCGAGGCCGGGCCACACTCTCTCTAGCCCCAACGTCATTCGATTGGCCTGGGTGGTGCGTTTTGCGTATCCGTAGCGATACGCAACGGTTCTTTGGTAAGCTTCCTCTCCGATTGTTTGCATACGAGGCCAGCGCCATATTTCGCGGAGCGATGTTCCGCCGGCGCCACTAGGATTACATCCGATGGAGTCCAATCCGACGAGCGTGTCCGCAGCAGCACCTGGCGTGCGCGCCCTCGCGCAGTCCGTGGCTGCGCCGCTCACTCGCGCCGCCATCTTCCTGGTCGCGACAATCAACCCCGGAGCGGAAAATCGCGAGACCGTGCGATCGTTCTGCGGAGATCTCGCCGGACTTTTTCGCGCCGTGGACTTTCGTGACGTCGAAGGCGGGCTTTCCTGCGTCATGGGATTCGGGTCTGAAGCGTGGGATCGACTGTTTGGTACGCCGCGGCCCGCCAAGCTGCATGTCTTCCCGGAGATTCGCGCTGGGGAGCGCCACGCGGTTTCCACGCCGGGCGATTTACTGTTCCACATCCGCGCAAAGCGCATGGATTTGTGCTTCGAACTTGCCACCCAGATCATGACGCGGCTAGGTGACGCCGTTTCGCCCGTAGACGAAGTCCACGGCTTCCGCTATTTCGATGACCGCGACCTCATCGGATTTGTCGACGGAACAGAGAATCCAAGGGGCGAGGCCGCGATCGATGCCGTACTCATTGGCGACGAGGACCCCGCGTTCGAAGGCGGCAGCTACGTAATCGTGCAGAAATACCTTCACGATATAAGTGGATGGAACACGCTCTCCACGGAAGCGCAAGAGCGTATTATCGGCCGCACCAAACTTTCCGACATC
Source organism: uncultured Acidobacteriota bacterium (assembly GCA_963838265.1). GTDB lineage: Bacteria > Acidobacteriota > Terriglobia > Acidiferrales > UBA7541 > Acidiferrum. The sequence goes on along the minus strand of CAWIQN010000003.1, from coordinate 754,059 downwards.
GAATTGGACGATTCCGTCAAACCTACCTCAGCGCACAGCGTTCTCACGACCATTGTCGAAGACGGGAAAGAGATCAAGATTCTGCGCGACAACATGCCCTTCGGCCGCGCTTCGCACGGCGAATCTGGCACCTATTTCATTGGCTACAGCCGTTCACCGCGCATCACCGAGCAAATGCTAGAGAACATGTTCATCGGCCGGCCGCCGGGTAATTACGACCGTCTACTCGATTTCAGCCGCCCAGTCACCGGAAGCTTGTTCTTCGTGCCATCCGCCACATTTCTAGACAACGTGGCCGAGGACCAACCCGCGGCTGCGACGTCTTCCGTCCCATCGCCAACAGGCGAGGCCTCTCCGCCTCCGAAAAGTCAGGACGACGGTTCCCTAGGTATCGGTTCTCTAAAAGGAGAAATCTCCCATGAATAATCTGCATCGCGAGCTGGCCCCGATTTCCGATGCGGCCTGGGCGCAAATCGAAGAAGAAACCACACGCACGCTCAAGCGCTACCTTGCCGGACGCCGCGTCGTCGACGTGCAGGGTCCGAGCGGTACCGGCCTCTCTGCGGTCGGCACCGGCCACTTGCAAAAAATCGCCGCGCCAAGGGACGGCATCCTCGCCCGCCAGCGCGAAGTGAAAGCGCTGGTTGAGTTGCGTGTGCCGTTTGAGCTGGAGCGCCAGCAGATCGATGACGTGGATCGCGGCGCCAACGACTCTGACTGGCAACCGGCGAAGGACGCCGCGCGCAAGATCGCGTTCGCCGAGGACGGCGCTATCTTCGAAAGCTACGCAGCAGCGGGCATCGTAGGTGTTCGCAAGGGCACCGGCAATCCGATCATGACGCTTCCGGCCGATGTCCGCGAGTACCCGGAAGCCGTTTCCCAGGCCTTAAGCCGTCTGCGGCTGGTCGGCGTCAACGGTCCCTACGCTGTGCTGCTGAGCGCCGACGCCTACACCGCGCTTTCCGAAACCAGCGATCACGGATACCCGGTGCTGGAGCACGTCAAGCGGCTCGTCAACGACCAAATTATTTGGACACCCGCCATCGAAGGCGCCTTTGTGCTAACCACTCGCGGCGGAGATTTTGCCCTACACCTCGGCCAGGATGTTTCCATCGGCTACTTGAGCCACACCGATTCCACCGTGAGCCTATACCTTCAGGAGAGCCTTACGTTTCTGTTGCTCACCGCCGAAGCCGCCGTAGCTCTCGTCCCGCCCGCGAAATCGAAGAAGTCCTGAAGCGCGGTCAGGCGACGGCGCGCTCGTGTAGACGGAATGGCTGCTTCTTCCAGTAGGTGAGCGAGCGCCACATCCATTCGAGCGGGCCAAAGCGGACATAACGCACTAACGCATCGTCTCCGCCACCGCGGCAGTCTCAGCCCCCAACGATTCGGACACCAGCGCCAAGGCCTCTTCCACGACGTCCAGCCCGGCGCTCAGCTCCGCCTCCGTAATGATCAGCGGCGGGCACACCCACAACATGTTGAACCGGCTGAACGCGTACACGTGCTTGCTCTTCAAATGCGCGGCAAGCTTGGCCATCTCCGGACTGCTGCCGTTGAAGGGCGCCAGTGGTTCGCGCGTGGTTTTATCTTTCACCAATTCTAAGACGCTGAAGAGGCCAATGCTGCGCACGTCCCCAACGCAGGAATATTTCCGCTTCATGGCCGCAAGACGTGAAGCCAGATAGCGGCCCTGCGTCTCCACGTTGGCAAAAATATTTTCCTCTTCGTAGATCCGCAAATTTGCGACTGCCGCTGCGCACGAAACCGGATGCCCGCTATACGTCAATCCGCCCCAAAGCATGTTGCTCTCAAAATATCGCGCCACTGCATCGGAAACGATCACCGCGCCCAGCGGCATGTAGCCGCTGGTCAAACCTTTCGCGCACGTGACCATGTCCGGCCGTATTCCGTAGTGTTGCGTCGCCAGCCATTTGCCCGTCCGCCCGAAGCCGCTCATCACTTCGTCGGTGATCAGCAGGATTCCATATTTGTCGCACAGCGCGCGCAGCTTGGGATAGTAATCGTCGGGCGGCACCAGCAAGCCATTCGATCCCGTGATGCCTTCCACAAGAATCGCTGCAATCGATGTGGGGCCTTCCATCTGGATGACTTCTTCGATGTGTGACACGCACTCGCGATGGCACGTTTCCACTTTTTGCCCAAAGGGGCAGCGATAACAGTACGGGTCGAATACCCGCACAATACCCGGAATGCCAGGCTCCACGGGCAAGCGCCGCGGATCGCCGGACGCCGTCATCGCGCCCATAGTCGCGCCATGGTACGAACGATAGCGCGTGATGATCTTGCTGCGCCCGGTAACCAGCTTCGCCATCTTCATGGCGTTTTCGTTGGCTTCCGAGCCGCCCAGCGTGAAAAATGTTTTTGCCAGCCCGGTAACTTCGGAAAGTTTTTTGCCCAGTAGTCCACGCGGCTCCGTCGCGAAACTCGGGCCCGCGAAGCACAGTTCATCCACTTGTTTTTTAATCGCTTCCAGCATCTTCGGATGCTGGTGGCCAATGTTTAAGTTAATGAGCTGCGAACTGAAATCCAGCCAGCGATTGTCGTCGCCATCCCAAAAATAAACGCCTTCGCCGCGCTTCATGTGCAGCGGCGCCGCGGCCCCTTGCACGGACCACGAAAACATCGTGTAGTCGCGATTTTCTTGCACCACTTTGCGGGAATGCGCGTCCATGTGTCTTGTCCTTCCTTCACGCCTTACGGATTTATCCTACAAGCATACGCTTCGAACGCGGCTGACGAGAACGCTCCTTCGCCGTCGCGTCGCTGTCAGGGCTTCGCCGCCGCCGTCCCGGCCGCCTTTGGAGTTGGCCGCGAAAGCAATTCTACATACTCTTGATAGAATTTCTCCTTATTCAAATCGTCTTGCACCTCCACGAGCACTTCTCCCAGTCCCGGCTGATGGCCCGTGGCCCACACCAACGTGTTTCCGTATCCCGCGCCCTTATCCGTATTCACATCCATATACAATTTCCGCGACTTCGTAATGATGGAGGGATCCAGCCACGCCACCGCCGCCAACTCATCCCACAAATAATTTCCTTCCGCGTATTTCGCCACATATTGCGCCCCAGGCTCCGGACTCTTCCCCACCTGTTCGATCAACTCCTTCTCCATGCGCGTCTTCACCGAAATATCCACCGTGGTCACCACCACGCGCGGCCACTTGGCGTGCAGCACCGCGTGCGAGGCCTCCGGATCCATCCAAAAATTAAACTCATGCGATGGCGACAAAGCAAATTCCAGGTCGTTAGTCTGCGGATTGATGCTTCCGCCCATCACAACCAACTCTTTGCTGAGCTCTGGAAATTGCGGATCCAGCGCTATCGCCAGCGCCAGATTCGTCATCGGACCCGCCGCGTAGATGGTCACTTCATGCGGATATTTCCTCACCATGCGTACCAGAAATTGCGCGGCCGTTTCCGTCGCAGGCTTGGTCGTCGGCGCACCCTCCGGCATCGGCGGAATTTCGTAAGGTCCGTGTACCGGATGCTTTCGCGAAAAATTCCAAGCTCCCTGGTAAACGAGCTTTCCGTACAACGTCTCCCACCTGGCGATAAACTCCTTGCTGTTCACCAGCGGAAACACCGCTCCCGGCACCACTGGAATATCCGTGCGCCCGATGATTTCCAGCAACCGCAACGTATGCGCTACCTCTTCGTCGCGCCAGGCGTCCCCGGTGAGCACCGTAATACCAAGCACTTCCGTGTCCGGCGAATTCACCAGCGCCACTATCGCCTGCATATCCGTGCCGCCCGGCCCGGCGCAATCCTGATCGATAATCACTTTTCGTTTGGTCTGCGCGCTCAATGCTGCGACACAGAACCCACACAACGCCATCGCCACACACCAGCGCAAAACAAATTTCATCGCCCCGCCTCACATCGTTTTCGTTGCCGATGAATTCTATTATGAAAACGCCGCCCGCACATCGCCCAACGTAACCATGAGCATCATCGGCTCGCGTGGGCTTGCGTCGAAGCCCAGCGCCACATAGAACTTTTTTGCATCTTCCGATATTGCATGAACCACGATGCCGCGAATTCCAATCACTTCTGCCGCCTGCGCCACGCGGCCCGCCGCATCCCGGAACAAGCCCCGTCCAATGCCCCGCCCTTGCCACTCGCGATGCGCCGCAAGGCGAGCGAGCACGACCACCGGTATGGGGTCGGGCATGTTCCGCCTGAACCGGCCGGGAGCGCTTTCCACCGCCACCACGCCGGATGCCAGCGCGTAATAGCCAACCACTCGTTTCTCTTCGCAAACGACATACGTACGCGACGCACCACCCACCTGATTGGCGCGCGCCCGGCGCACCAGCCAATCGTCAAGTGCCGCCTCGCCAGAGCGAAAATCTCCTAAGTCGTGATGTTCCGACAGTGTCTCGGGAGGATGAAGCCGGCTTACTTCTCCCATGGCGCCACGGTCTGCAATGAGCGGCGCAGCCGGGCGTTCGGGCGCGGCGGCGCATCCAGCCGCCTCACGAAGTCGGCGTACGCTTTGCGGCTCACCACAAATACCGTGCGGTCCAGCAGTGCGTCTTCGGCCGCATGGCGCGCGGCTTCCAGCACGAAGTCAGTCCGGTTTTTGCCGGACAGCTCGGCTGCCCGATCAATAAGCCCGCGCAGCCCCGGCTTGATCCGCAGGTTCAGCGTGTCGCGCTTGCCCTTTTCCGCTACAGAATTAGCCACGAAGGTTTCTCCCAGCCGCAAAGTCGCGTCAGTATATCGTAATGACCGTGTCATTACAATACGACCGAATCTTCCGCCATACTCTACGCCATCGATGATTGGCTTGGTCTGTATGTGCATGCCTATACTACTGCGCCGAACATTGGAAATTGTTCTGCTAGAATCGCGGTGAAATGACCGTAAGAGAACAGCTGCAATTCGCGGTGGAAGCGACGCGCGAAGCTTCGTGCGAGGTAACGGGCAAAGTATCGTGCAAAGTGTCCGCGCTGCTGCTGCGACCGCCAAAGGCGCGGCAACTTCTTGTACTGGCACACGGCGCGGGCGCCGGCATGCACCATCCATTCATGGAAAAGCTAGCGGATGAATTGGCGGCCGTGAGCATCGCCACTTTGCGCTATCAGTTTCCTTACATGCAGGAGCAGCGGCGCGTTCCTGACGCGCCGGGCGTCCTGACTGCCACCGTCGCTGCTGCGGTGCGCGCCGCAACAGAAATTGCTGGTGACTTGCCCTTGCTGGCGGGAGGCAAGTCCATGGGAGGGCGCATGAGTTCGCAAGCCGCTGCACAAGGCGTGCTTCAAACAGTCAAAGGACTGGTGTTCTTCGGATTCCCGCTGCACCCGCCCAACCGCCCTGGTACGAATCGCGCGGAGCATCTGGTCAAGGTCAGAATGCCGATGCTTTTCCTTCAAGGCACGCGCGACACCTTTGCCGATCTTAAGTTATTGCGTCCCGTGTGCGCGGAACTAGGATCGCGAGCGACGTTGCACATCATTGAAACGGCGGACCATTCTTTTCATGTGCTGAAAAGCTCGGGCAGAAACGACGCGGAAGTCTTGCGGGAGTTGGCGGAAACCACAGCGCCATGGGCGGAGAAATTACCACCGATACAATCGGACGCTTAAATCTGCAGATCGATGCGCCAAATGTTGACGGGCTTCTCGCGCGGGTGCTACGTTCTCAATCTTGGGACGCGAAATTACTGGGGGCGTTGCGCTGCGTAAACACAGCAAGAAGCATCCATCGGTCGACCTCCGTAGACGCAAACTTCTTCTCCAGCTCGGCCATGGCGCATCTTCTTTTGCATTTCTTCCGGTTGGCTTCCACTTTTTGCCTTCACCACTTTTCCTCACAGCCCCGAATCCCGCGCAAACTGGCGAATATCATCTGCACCCGCAATATCAGAGCACCCGCGAACTCGACAGTATCCTCAAATATGTCCAGCCAGGACTCGATGGTTTCCTCGCGGAAAAAGTCCACCACCAGATCGCGCAGGTTTTGCGTGGATGGACCGCCGATCTTCTTGCTTCGCCGCAAAACACGGGTGCCCTTCGCAAAGCGCTCCACCAGAACTTCTTGGGTCGTTCGTCCCTGCCCATTCTCTCATCGCCGGCGCGGCCTGACTCTTTTCTAAAACTAGCGCGCCTGAAATTCGCGGACGCCGCTTCCCTCCCTTCAGAAGCGTTTCTGAAAGAATGGTGTTCCTCGCTAGGGGTCTTTTCACAATTGTTCATTGCGGAGTTTCAGGTGACCAGCATTCACGCGGACTCTTCCCCGTCGCTATCTTCCGGCGGCTCATTCCCGATCGAAACCCGCATCCGCTATGAATTCGTCGGAACCGGCTCGGGCTTCTTCCGCGAACAAAGAGTCGGCAACTGGAATCTCAGTTGGGACATTCTTCCCTCCGGCGAGCTCCGCCTGCGCAGCTGGACAACTCTTGACGAAACACGCAGTCGCTCCCGCGCTCCCGTATTTGAAGACATTGCCCCGCAAGCTTTCGCGGGCAATACGTCTTTCACGCAACAATTGCTCCCCGGCACCGATTACTGGCGCACCGTCCTCGACGGCGCCTGCGGCATCGACATCTACGGCCACAACGGGGTTTCCGTTGGCGACATCGACGGCGACGGTTTTGACGATCTCTATATCTGCCAACCTGCCGGCCTTCCGAATCGTCTCTACCGCAATCGCGGCGACGGCACCTTCGCCGACGTCACCGCGGACTCTGGCGTCGGCCTGCTGGACAATACCGCGTGCGCTCTTTTCGCCGACATCGACAATGATGGCCGCCAGGATTTGATCGTTGTACGTGCCAGCGGTCCCCTGCTCTTCATAAATCAAGGCGATGGAAAGTTTCAACAAAAGCCCGACGCGTTTCAGTTTGCCAATCTTCCGCAAGGCACCTTCACCGGCGCCGCCATCGCCGATTACGACCGCGACGGCTGGCTGGACATCTACTTCTGTCTTTACTCCTTCTATCAGGGCAGCGATCAGTATCGCTATCCGTGTCCGTACTTCGATGCGCAGAATGGCCCACCCAATTTCCTAATGCGCAATCAGCACGACCGCACGTTTCGCGACGTCACGCAGGAATCTGGGCTCCAGGTCAACAACGATCGCTTCACTTTCTGCTGCGCGTGGGGCGATTCGAACGGCAATGCCTGGCCGGACCTCTACGTGGCCAACGATTTTGGCCGCAAAAATCTCTATCGCAACAATGGCGACGGCACGTTCACCGATATCGCGGCGCAAGCCGGCGTCGAAGATGTTGGCGCGGGGATGAGCGTTGCCTGGCGCGACTTCGACGGCCACGGAAAGCCCGATCTCTACGTCGCGGACATGTGGACCGCCGCGGGCCTCCGCATTTCCGAGCAGGAAAACTTCCAGAAGAACGCCGGCGAAGAAGTCCGCGCGCTTTATCGCAAGCACGCTATGGGAAATTCGCTCTTTCGGAATGTCGGTGGCGATAAATTCACCGACGACACGACGCATTCTGGAACCGCCGTCGGCCGCTGGGCTTGGTCCAGCGACGCTTGGGATTTCGATCACGATGGTTTCGCGGATCTTTATATCGCCAACGGCATGATTTCCGGCCCGCGCACCGAGGACGGCCGCGAAGATCTCAATAGTTTTTTCTGGCGCCAAGTGGTCGCCAACTCACCGGACAATTCCCACTCGACTCGTGCTTACGAGCTCGGCTGGAACGCCATCAACGAACTGCTTCGTGCAGACGGCACCTGGAGCGGCTTCGAGCGAAATATGTTTTACCTCAATAACCGCGATGGAACTTTCTCCGACGTTTCTGGAATTGTCAGTCTTGATTTCATCGAAGACAGCAGAACATTTGCGTTCGCCGATTTCGATCACGACGGCAGGATCGAAGTATTGCTGAAAAATCGCAGTGCGCCGCAAGTTCGGCTGCTGACAAATGTCCTCACGGAACTCGCATCTGCAATTGCCTTTCGCCTCCAAGGGAAAAAGAGCAATCGCGATGCCATCGGCGCCGCCGTCACCGTCCAAGCCGATGCGCGCAGCCAGACGCTTTTCGTGCAGGCCGGCTCGGGTTTTCTTGCCCAACACAGCAAGGAACTTTTCTTCGGCTTGGGCGATCAAAAAGCCCCTGTAAAGGCTTCCATTCGCTGGCCCAGCGGATTGGTGCAAAACTTAAGCGATTTGCCGCTCAATCACCGTATCTTCGTCGAAGAAGGTTTTCCGCCTTCTCGCGTGGAACCATTCCGCGTCGCTGCTGCGCGCGCGCCGCAAACTGCGCCGACAACGGTCAAGGTATTGCATTCCGCTGCGGACCTGTCCGAACGCCCAGACTCTGCGAGTACCTGGCTTTTGATCCCCATCGCGGCGCCGGATTTGTCCGCCCCCGATCTCAGCGGCAAACTTCTGACGCTGTCGCAGCTTCGCGGCAAGCCAGTGCTGCTGTATTTTTTCGCCTCTGCTTCCCCGCACTGCCAACAGGATTTGCAACATTTTCAAAAAAGCCAGCCGCAATGGAGCGGCGTCGGACTGCAACTGCTGGCGATAATTGCCGACAAGGGCGAAGCCTCCGCATCCGGCACGCCGCCGGAAACGATTCGGCAGTTGCCTTTTCCCGTGCTGCGCGCGACGCCTGATCTGCTAGACACCTACAATCTTTTGTTTCGTTCTCTTTTCGACCGCCATCGCGACATGCCACTTCCCACAGCTTTTCTTATCGATGAGCAAGGCGCGATTGTGAAAATTGATCAAGGCGCCGTGGCGCCGGACCATCTGGCGCAAAACGTTCGTGACATCCCGAGGACAGTCGCGCAACGCCTTGCGAAAGCGTTGCCTTTTACCGGCGTTAGCGACAACTATGAATTTAGCCGCAACTATCTTTCCTTCGGCGGAGTATTTTTTGAGCGCGGATATCTCGCGGCAGCGGAGAACTTTTTTCAACTGGCGCTGAAGGACGATCCTTCTGCAGCGGAACCGTACTACGGACTGGGCAGCGTATACCTGCAGCAGCAAAAATCCGCGGAGGCTCGCGCGAGTTTTCTACGCGCAACAGAACTTGATGCGAACTATCCAGGCACTTTGCCCAAGGCCTGGAACAATCTGGGCATTCTGGCCGCGCGCGAAGGCCACACCAACGAAGCGATCGCAAACTTCCAGCAAGCGTTGAAAGCCGACCCAGACTACGGCGTGGCCGTCGACAATCTGGGAAACGCGTACCGCCAAAGCAAGCAATGGGAAAATGCCAAGAGCACGTTCCGCCGCGCGCTGGAACTAAATGCGCAAGACGCGGAGGCCAACTATGGCCTGGGGATGGTTTTTGCGCAGCTTGGTGACACGAGCGCTGCACACGAATTTCTGCAAAAAGCGATCGCCGCGCGACCCATCTATCCCGAGGCGCTGAATAATCTGGGCATTCTGTATTTGCGAACAAATCGGAAAGACGACGCCGAGAAAACTTTTAGAGAATCGATTCGTGTCGCGCCGGCCTTCGATCAGTCTTACCTGAATCTTGCGCGGCTCTATGCTATCGAAGGCGAGCCGCAAAAAGCGCGCGCGGTGCTGCAGGAACTTCTGAAGCTGCAGCCCGGCAATTCGCAAGCGGAGAAAGAGTTGTCGCAACTTCCAGACTAGTTTCCCTCTCGGAACGTGCCGCGCGAAAAATGCAAATGCCACTGCCAATTGCGTCTCGCTTCCACGTCTCCTTTCGTTTCATCATCGCCCTTTCAATCGGTCCGCCGTGGTGGGCGCTGGGGTTGGCGCCCGCATCAAGTCGACAAACATGCGGTCGAATCTTTCGTTGTCCAGATCGACCAAAACTTCCACCTGCCTTAACGGCAATTTTGGTTTGTCCTTAGCGGACCACGTCAGGGTGTTGCCATACGCGGCGCCGTGTTCTATATCCACGGCCATGTAGACCGTGTCGCGTTTGGTGATCAGCGTAGGATCGATCCACGCCGCTGCGGCGAGTTCGTCCCACATGTAGTCGGAGCCAAGTCCGGGCTGGTAAAAGCGTGCGACGTACTTCGCCAGTGGCGTGCCAGCGGCGGCAATTTCTTGGATCATCTCCGGTGTGAGCTTGGTTTTTATGGAAATGTCCACGGAGGTGCAAGTGATTTTTTTCCATGGCGCGCGAAGAACTTTGTCCGCCGCTTCTGGGTCAAGCCAGAAATTAAATTCGTGGCGCGGCGTGTTGGAAAACTCCGGATTGTCGGTCACGGGATGCAAGCTGCCGCCCATAAATACGAGTTCTTGCGCCAACTCTGGAAATTGCGGATCGATGGTGATGGCCGTGGCCAGGTTGGTCATCGGCCCGCCTTCGTAAATGGTCACTTCGTGCGGATATTTGTGCACCATGCGGATGAGGAAGTGCGCGGCATCTTCCGCCGCGGGTTTGGTTGTGGGCGCGCCTTCAGGGAGCTCGGGAATGACGTACGGTTCATGCCACCAGCGCGGATCCCAAGCGCCGGCATAGCCTACGGTGCCGTAACGCTCCTGCCACAAGCGAGCTTCCTCGGGAGTGTGCACCAGCGGAAAAACCGCGCCGGGAAAAACGGGAATATCCGTGCGGCCAATGATTTCGAGCAGGCGCAGGGCGTGGGCGACCTCTTCGTCGCGCCACTGATTGCCTGTGACGACGGTGATGCCCAGCACTTCCACTTGCGGCGATTGGATCAGCAGCAAGAGAGTTTGCATGTTGCTGCCGCCAGGGCCGGAGCAATCCTGATTGATGATGATTTTGCGGCGAGATTGCGCGGAAACGGGGAGAATCGCAACAACGAGCAAGAGCGCAAGCGCAACAAAATGCTGAAGTTTGGCGGAAAAGATTACCATTTAAGTATGCCCCTCCCCCACCCCATGTTTTTTGGAAGTGTTGATTCCAGTAGGGTTAAAACGCATGTTCTCGGAAGTGCGGATTCTAAAAGGGTTACGGGCAATGCTTTGGAAAGATGCTGATCCTAATGAGTTTAGAAGGATTCGGACCGTCCGCAATCGAGAGCGTCGAAGACACATAGATTATGATAACCGATTAGTACATCGATGTCAAGCGAAATTGAGAAGGGGGCGGCTTTCGAATACGCGCCGCAAAAATTGCCACTAAAAACCGCCCCTAAACCCCATTCTTTTGTTCACCGTACAAGAAAGCGGCCGGCTCAGCGATGCGCCAAGCCGGCCAGTTAGACAGAATGTTGCACCCCAAAACGTCGCGGTTAGAAGGTCAGTTTCAGTCCGAACTGGACCAGCCGCGGATTGTTCACAGTGTAGTTGACGGCGCCGAATCCGAAGGCGTTTATGTCGTTGCCGGGTAACCCGAACTGAGCATGGTTGAACAGGTTGAAGAATTCCGCGCGGAAGTTCAAACCCATATTTTCCCACGGCAACCGGAATTGTTTAATCACGGAGAAGTCGGTATTGACGAAGTCCGGACCGTAAACGGGAACACGGCTGGCATTACCGAGTTCCATCGGCGCGGGCTGGGTAAAGCAGCTAGGGTTAATGTACTGGAGCTTGGTTTGGCCGGCGTAGGGATTGCACCCAGCAACCTGGTCAGGACGGTTGTTGTCATTGCCGTTGCCGCCAGTATTGAAGCCGACACCAGAATTGTTTTGACTGTCGATCAGCGGAACAGCGAAGCCGGAGGTGATTTTTTCGATCAGCGTCAATTGCCAGCCGCCCAGCAGCGAGTCAGTCAGGTTGTTCCAATCGCCGCCAAACTTCTTACCTCGGCCAAAGGGCAAGTCGTAGATAACGCTGGCGGTGAAATTATTGTGGAGGTCAATCTGCGACGGCGCCCAATCGAGATTTTGCCAATTGGGGAGCGGGAAGTAAGGGGCGCTCAATTCCGAGCCCAGACCATCGGATAGACCGTTATCGTAGGTATTGGAGTAGGTGTAGGCGACCAGCGCATAAATGCCGTGCCTGGAGGACTTGGTCTCCGCCTTAATCTGCAGGGAGTTATAGGTAGTTCTGCCGAGATCGCCAAATTCCAGAATGGCGTTGCCGTTGGGCGGCGTATAAGGGGAAATGTAGGGAGTGCCACCGGGACCACAACCGAGGGTGTAGGCGCCGCCGACGCAACCTGAAGGGCCGTTAGTGTCGATGGCATTGCCGGCGACCAAGATATGATTGCCCCGGGAACCAGCGTAGCCGACCGTTAGAAGGATCTCACCCGGTAACTCGCGCTGGACGTTGACGTTGTACTGAACGACTTGTCCAAGCCTCCAGTCCCGAGGCTGGTAGAAGAACGTTCCGGAGAAGGTCGAAGCGTCCGGCGGAGTGTTAAAGATGGGAAATCCGTTGGATATACTTGGGGCACCCAGTTGCCCGGGCGTGGCGCAGAAGGGTGTACCACCGGAAGGGGTAGCAGCCGGGCATCCCCCAAAGGCGAAAACGTCACCCTCGGCGAAAAAGGGAGGGTTCTGCCAAAGGCCCTGAGCGCCCTGGCTCCAGGCGGAGTCGTGAAAGATGGAGAAGCCGCCACGGAGCACGGTCTTGTCGCTGCCAAGAACTTTATAGGCGGCGCCGATGCGGGGTTCGAGGGCCTGCAAGTCCATTTTTACGCCCGCAGAGCTGCTGACGCCATTTTGATTGGCAACGAGCAACTCGCCGGTAGCCGCGTTGGCGCCTGTAGCGGTACCAGGCGGAATAAAGTCAGCCAAGCGGCCTGCGGCCTCGGTCGTTGGGGTACTCAGGTCCCACGCTAAGCCGATATTGAGGGTCAGGTCCTTGGTGATGCGCCAATCGTCCTGGACGTACGGGCGGATAATTTTCCAGCGGCGCCCGGTGACCGGACCGTTGAAAGTCTGATCGTGCTCCGAGATGCTCACATAGCCGAGATTTATATCCGCTACGGGGTTTCCGGAGAAAAAGCCCAGGGGAATCCAGAAGCCATCCTGAAAGGCTTCCGTACCCACGTTCATCTGATTGGCGCGGAGGTCAATGCCGACGTGGATGTCGTGCTTGCCGCGAATCAAATCCAGAGAATCAGCGAAGGTAAAGATGTTCGTGCCGCCTTGAAAAGGAGTGTAGCCGCGATCGCCGAGGGACCAAAATCCTCCGGTCGCCAACAACGAAACCAAGCCGCAGCTATACGCGCCCGGGATGCAGGTTTCAGTGCCGGGTGTGCCGGTGCAACCGAGGTTGGCGCCGGGAATGCCGATGCCTGCAAGGTTGGCGGAAGAGCACGTGCCCGTGCCCTGAGAAGTGATGTAGTCGAAGATGCGGTTATAGCCGAAGGTGAATTGATTGACCGTCGTTGGGGAAAAGACGTGAGTCTCCCCGATGGCCAGGCTGCGGGCGTGGTTTTGGAAACCCTGGTTGCTACCGAATGCGCTCTGCTCGGCGAATGAGTCAGGACCACCGCCGCCAGGCACATAGGACACCGCCTGATCGTAGCTAAAGCGGGAGAACACGCTGTCCGCGGTGGAGAAAGTGTGATCCAGTCGAATATCGAACTTGGTTTCAAAGAGGGTACGCACGGGCTCGTTGACGAAGTTGTAACCGCCCGCAGGATTGTTGGCATTTGGCAGGGGATACAAATTAACCAAGGCCGCGCCGAGAGGATTGAGCAAGGCGGAGGGTATCTTGGCGCAAGGAACGCCGGTAACCTGGCTGCCGTTGGGATTCACCGCGGTAGGCAGGCCAGTGCCAGCATTGCACTGAAAATATGCGTTCTGCGGGGCCGTTGGATCCAGCGATGAACCGACCAGATAGGGGTTGGTGATAGACGGCACGTTTACAACCGGGCTCGAAGGGGTCGCCTGGAAGGTGTTGAAGGCGGGATTGCCGAAGGGGTCGTTAGTGAAGTCCGCGTAGGGCTGCGCTGCGCTAGTGTGCATGGCCGCGCTGGGAACTAACCCGGTAAATGTGATGCCGTGGAGTTGATCTTTCTGTTCGCCATCGAGGAAGAAGAAAGTCTTGTTCTTGCGGATAGGGCCGCCGATGGAGCCGCCAAATTGGTTTAGATTGAACTTTTCCGGCGTGGTGGCAAAGAAGCTCTTGGCATCCAGCGAGGTGTTGCGGAAAAACTCGTACAGCGTTCCGTGAAAATTATTGGACCCGGATTTGGTGGTGACCAGCACGGTGGGGCCCGCGCGGGTGCCGTATTGTGCGGAGTAGTTGTAGGTCAAGACTTTGAACTCTTGAATGTCGTCGATGGAGGAAAAAGTACCAATCCCGCCCGCCGTGAGTTCGTTGTTGTCCACACCGTCGAGAAGCCAGTCGGTGCTGTTCGGACGCGACCCGCCAACCGACAGTGAGAACGAACCGCGTGCAGCTACCTCGCTGGCGGCCGAGCTGGAATTGAAGAAACTGCCGGGATTGGTTTCGGCGGTGGCGCCGGAGGTGAGCGTAGCGAGCTGCACGAAATCACGGCCGTTTAGAGGGAGCTGAGACACTTCCTGCGAAGTGATCACCTGGCCCAGGGAGGGACTGGTGGTTTCCACCGCAACCGCGGAGGCAGTAACTTCGACGGTACTCGTCGCCGTTGATGGCGACAGTGTGAAATCCAGCTCACGGGCTTCATCGACCTGCAGACGGAGGTCTTTGGATTCCACGGGCGCGAAGCCGGTAAACTCTACGCGGAGAGTATAGAGGCCTACGGGGAGGAGCGGGATAAGGTAGTGGCCAGCTTCGTCGGTCTTGCTCTCGCGGGCCACACCAGTGCCCTGGGAAGTGGCAGTGACGGTGGCGCCGGCCACCGAAGAGCCGGATTTATCGAGGACATTACCGGTGAAACTTCCCGTAGCTTGGCCATACAACGAAGAAGCGCCAAACAACGCAGCCACCATTACGATTACGAAACCAAGTGATCTTATCCTCATGAATCAGACTCCTTTCGAGTACCCCGGATACTTCGATCGGTCTTCCCTGCGGCTCGCGCGCACAACGGCACGCGCGACCCTCTGAAAAATGTTCCCTTACCAAACCCCGTCGCCACACCGCGTTAGACGAAGTGAATCATAATTTGCGCGCGCGGTGTCGCTAAATCTTTGCTGCAATCCATTTTAAAAAATTGCACTCGACAGAGATGCCGCAGAAATGAGAAAGCGTGTCCTTGGAAAGGTCTACATCCATCCGAACGCATCATGGCTCCCGCGAGGAGGGCGCTGCAAAAGAAACCTTTCAGCGGTATCACCCCTAAGTCATTGCGCGTAGGTTAGTTGCCCGTCGGATTGAGTGTCAAGGTAAAAGTAAAGTTCCGGAAAAAAGGAAGCTGTGGAAGATTTTAAGAGAATTATTATTTTGTGTTTTCCGGACGACTTCACCGGAATGCTGCAAATGTTACGGACGTGTTACAAGCGCGCGCGAATGATCAGCACAATCCCGGCAAGAAAGCAGAGGAACATTGCGCCAATAAGTTTGGAAGTGCCCGCGGGAGCAGCGCGAAACTCTTTCCAGATAAAAACGCCCCACAGCGCGGCAACCATCGTCGCGCCTTGTCCAAGCCCATAGGAAATCGCGAAGCCCGCGCGCCCCGAAGCAATGATGTTGAACGACATTCCCACGCCCCAGATCATGCCGCCCAGAATGCCCGTGAGATGCGTGCGGAAATCGCCTCCGAAGTAATCGGAAAACGCCACCGGCGCGCCCACGAACGGCTTTTTCATCACCAGCGTATTCAGGACGAAATTGCTAAGAAAAATTCCTACGGCGAAAACAAAGACCGCGGCGTACGGCCCGACCTTCCCAGGCGCAGGCTGCGTGAAGTCCGGATACATCGAAGCCGCCACGAAGCGATAGAAAAATCCCATCAACAGCCCGCAGGACACCGAAAGCACCAGTCCCTTCGTGCTGACGCCGGCCGCGCCGCCGGGAATTTTGCGGTAAGCAGTAGCATCCAAAAGAATGGCCAGCACCACCAAAGCCACGCCGCCAAAAAGCAATGTGGCGTTGCCTATCGGATCCGCCACATAATTCACCACCACTCCCAAAACCAGCGCAAGCCCAATCCCCACCGGAAAAGCCACCGCCATGCCCGCGATATCAATGGCGGCAACCAGCAGAATATTTGCCGCATTGAAAATCGCGCCGCCAAGCAGCGCCGAAAAAATGCTGGACTGCGATGCTTGTCGCAGATCCTCAAGAAAGGGCCGGCCCGCCGTGCCGGAACTTCCCAGCGTCAGCCCCAATATCAACGTAAGCAGCAGCACGCCGATGGTGTAGTCCCAGTAGAAAAGTTCAAATCGCCAGCCTTTGCGCGCCAATTTTTGTGTGTTGGCCCACGATCCCCAACAGAACATGGTAATGACGCAGAAAACCACGGCTGCGGGATAACTCTGCAAAACAAACATGCTGGCTCCTTATGCCGAAATGTTTTTTCGAATGCCGGCGCGCTGGACTTTTTACCGCCCCGCGCTCCGATTCTGCCATTCGCTTTCGAACCGCGCGCGCGTCGGAAACGATTTCTGCGTCCCCACTTGCATGGTGGACAAACCCGCGTACAGGTTCGCACGCGTCAGCGCCTCGCGCTCCGGCAAGCCCTCACCAAGAAATACCGCGAAGCTTCCGATGAACGCGTCGCCGGCCCCGGTGGTGTCCAGCGGCGTTACCGCAAAGGGAGCAAAAACCTCCGCGGATTCCGCGGTCGCCAGCAGCGAACCGCGGCTGCCCAGCGTCAAAATCACGCGCGCAAATCCTTTTTGCAGCAAAGCCGTCGCGCACCGCTTGGCTTCTTCTACTGAGTGCACCGGCAAGCCGGTAATCGTTTCAGCTTCGCTTTCGTTGGGAATAAAGTAGTCCGCGGCGCACAGCGCTGCGAGATTCGCGGGCTGCGCGGGTGCGGGATTCACGATGCAGCGAATTTTGTTTTTATGGGCAACCTCCACGGCGTAATAAATCGTCTCCAGGGGAATTTCAAATTGCAGCACCATGGCGTCCGCGGTCTTCAGCGTCTCCGCCGCAGCGTCGATGTCCGTGGGGCGCAGCGTGTCGTTCGCGCCCTTCACCACCAAAATGCGATTCTGCCCGCCCGGCTCCACAAAAATCGGCGCGACGCCACTGGAAACGCCTTCGACAACTCCCACATGCGCCGTATCAATTCCCTGTGCTTTGAAATTTTTAATCGTTGCTTCGCCAAATAAATCGTTGCCCACTTTGGCGACCATCACCACCTCAGCGCCACAAAGCCGCGCGGCCACCGCCTGGTTCGCGCCCTTGCCGCCAAATCCCAAATCGAAGCGCTCGCCAAAAATTGTTTCGCCGGGGCGTGGAAATCTCTCGCTGAACGTGGTCAGGTCAACATTCGCACTGCCAATCACGGCAATTCGCGGCACTTTGCTCATTCGCATTTTCCTCTGCGGGCGGAACTGGAAAACTATACTACCCGCGCGCAATCGGCAAGCCGCAAGCGCACGCGTGACAATTGCGGGCAACCGCTGCGCCGCATACAATATTCGACACCCATGACACTAAGTTGTTCAGCGCGACTCATCACCAAAATAAATTTCGCGGCGCGCATTTTATTATTGGCAGCGCTGACGCTGGCAGCTTTCGCAATCGTCCCGGCATTCGCGCAGACTCCGCCCCCGCAGCCAACGCAGACCACCGAAGCAAGCTCCATCGAAGGCGTGGTGCGTGACGCCAGCGGCAAACCCGTCGCCGCGGCTTCCATCGTGCTGGTCGGACAGGGCGAGAAGTCCTTCGAAACCAAGTCTCACCGCCGACGGCACGTTTTTATTTTCCGCTCTAGACGCCGGTGGGTTCACCATCGCGGCAGAAACAGGCGGGATGTGTCTCGGCCCCTCGCGCGACCTCGAACTTTCAGCGGGCGAAAAAAAACATGTCGACCTCGTCCTCAATGCACCCGGTTCGCCCAATGGGAACGTCGCAAATGCGCAGGCCCCGACGACAAACGCGTCGACCGCGACCGGCACAGCAAACACAACCAGCACAGCAAACCATCCCGTGCCGCACCCTTGCTCCCCCGCTCCACTCGAATTTTCCGACCAGCCCAATTTCGTCATCGCCGGCATCACCGATTGGTCCAACCTCGGCTTGCACGGCTCCGACGCGACCACGCGCACCAGCGACGCCCTCGCCAAAGAAACGCTGGCGCTAAAATCCAGCCCCGCGCCAGCTTCTTCCGCGAACACCGCTGCGGACGCCGCAGCCGCCCATCGTCTATCCGGCGATCGCGATGAACGCTCCAGCGATCCCGTCGCCGCCGTTCGCGAGTACGAGCAAGCCGCCCGCCTTGACCCCAACGAAGAAAATTATTTCGCCTGGGGCAGCGAACTGCTCCTCCATCGCGCCACCCAGCCCGCCGCTGAAGTGTTTACCAAGGGCTCCGCGCTGCATCCGCAATCCACGCGCATGCTCGTCGGACTCGGCGCCGCCCTGTACGCCAACGGTTTGCGCGATGACGCCGCTCGCCGCCTCTGCCAAGCCTCCGACTTAAATCCCGCCGATCCCGCCCCGTATCTTTTTCTCGGCAAAATCGAAGCCACCGCCGTGGATCCCGTCCCCTGCGCCGAAGAAAAGCTCGCCCGCTTCGCCAAGGAACAGCCCGGCAACGCCCTGGCAAATTATTATTACGCCGTCAGCCTCTGGAAAAATAAACGCCCTTCAGGCGATCTGTCAGGAAATCCGTCAAGCAATCCATCGATCGATCCGTCAGGCAATTCGCCGTCAGGCGATCCGCCAGGCAATTCCCCGCAATACCGCCAAGCCGCAGCCCTGCTCGAAAAAGCCGTGGCCCTCGATCCCACCCTCGCCGAAGCCTATCTGCAACTCGGCATTCTCTACGCCGCGCAAAACGATTTCGCCCGCGCCGCCCAATTTCTCCGCCAAGCCATCGCCGCCAACCCGCAACTCGCCGAAGCCCACCGCCGCCTCGGCCAAGCCTACCAACGCACCGGCAACGCCACCCAAGCCGCCCAGGAATTCTCAATTTACAAGCAGGTCCAAAAATCCGAAGCCGACACCCTCGACCGCCAGCGCCGCGAACTCCGCCAATTCCTAGTAATTCTCCAGTCCCAGCCCGCAACAACTCCCCCGCATTAAGCAAATCCCGCTATGGCTGGCGTTTCTTGCCTGCCGACTTCTGATCGGCCCGCGCGGTTTGGATTCGCCATTTTTTGTCCAGAAACTAAACTTGCATTCGATAGAGGTAGTGGGCAGCTTAAATTTTTAGACTTTCTTGAACGCGCTCTTGATCTCCCTTAACTTCCGTCTGGATTGCAAATAGTCTCGAATGCTCTGAACAGCAAAAAAAGATGCCATGAGTACTGCAGAAACAAACAGCGTGCTGAACAAGGATTTATTAAACGAATCCAGATTTGCCGTTGCTATTACGACTGTGCCAAAAGATACCGCAGCACCGAAACAAATACCGAAAAAAGTCAAATGTATGGAGGGGCTGCCGGATGCCAGTGCATCCAATTCAGACTCGCTTACATTGTGCATTCTAAGATGCCTCGGAACGTATTCCACGGTGAGAATTTGAGCCTGATGTGAGCTGTCTAGAGGAGCGATTTCATTTCTTAGAAGAACGGGCTCTTCACCCATTGTACCCAACCTGTTTGGGAATCAAAGAGGCCGGCAAATCCAAAATTTCAGCAAGGTCCAATATCAAGGCATTAAAAAGCATTGTGTATCCACAATAAGTGCATAAAACTGGGATAGAAGGGTACGATTTGCCAACAGGAGAAATAAGATTCGGGTTTTCTTGTAATACCAGCACAACTAAGGCGTCTCCAACTTGAAAGGTCCTAAACCGGCCACACAGCGGACAAGGCTTAAGAGCTTTGGCGTTTAAGGCCTCGGATATTTTGTGCCTCTGCTCTGGGGTAAACATGGTGCAAAAAATATTACCATCAATCTCCTGATCGTATTATGCGCGACGCCTAAACGGAGTTTGAGAACACCTGTCGTGTTTAGTTTCTGGTTCAGCTTACAGCACGAGCTATATGAAATACTTCTGAAGATTTTTCGCGAGCGCTTTGGATACCTTTGCGGCAGCAACAATCCTTTGAAGAATTGCAGGTTCAAGCGGGAGGTGTCTAACAATTCCGTTACTCGCTATAAAAACCGCCATACGCGCTTCGTGCTCAGGGGTAACTTCATATGCGTCCCCAAAATTTACGTAACACTTTCTCGTAACCCACGGATGATCACCGCAATTCAGTTCGCAATCCGTACCAGCTCTTCTAGAATCGGTCGTCAAATTAGCGAATACGAAACACCCGCCATGTGAGGAAGGGTCCGACAGAACCATCCAAAGATGAGCATTAGCTATGATGAAGGTGTCGCCTGCTTGCATTGACGACATCGGGTCAATGAGCGGATATCAGAGAATTCAGAAAACGAACTTGATAATTTGCCTGCTCAATTTCATTTATTTCTTCGTCGCTCCGGCCAGCAGTGCGAAGAATTGTAGCCGGATCAATGGGAATCGAACTGCCCTTGGGGTCTTCCCACTCGGGACAGTTGTCATGGAGCCAAACAGCAATACTGCCTCGAATATTGTTAATTCTGACCCGGGATTGTTCCAAAACTTCAACTTCTCTTTCCGAAAGAACGCCTTTATCAACGTCCCTTAAGAGAGAGACTTCGTTGTCTTTCCTAGTGATGGACTCGCGCCATTCGTTTGTGTCCTGATTGAGCCACGGCCCCACCGTCGAACTTTTCAAGAAGTTGTATATATCACTGACAATCGGACCTTTCGCGAGAGAAGCAAATGAATCGCCAGTGATCGAATTACCCCAATTAATAAGCGCGGTCCGATCCGCATAATAGAGCATTTTTATCAACACGAACATGTTCTGAGAACCACCCGAACGCTCTATGAGGTATGCCGCAGCCGCTATCGCTTTTTTGATATTGAATTCAAGAACCAATCTGTACTCCCAACTTGCTACTTTCGTAATTTCTGCGCCCCTAACGGTTAGAGGCTAATCATATGTGCAGAGTTGTACCCCAGACTTTGAGGTCTGTAAAGAGCTTAATTATGATTAGGCACTTGCCGACCCAAACGGGTCAATCGATAAAAAGTCTCATTTTAGATAGGAAGTCCTGGTACTCGCGGACCTGTACTTAGTAGCCTTCTCATTGCGAGACGGCGATGCTTCGAGCCCTAGTCCCAGTACTCATAGTGGACCTATTGACAACGTTACTAAAGCATGGTACCATATCGCGTGTTAAGTCCATCCACCGCGCCGACCGCATCAACCTCCCGATCCAGTCATCGCCTGCCTCAAGTTGATGAACGCCACCTCGTTGTGATGACATGCGACAACGCGCAAAACGCATTCCTTTATTTTCAATCGCTTACACACTCTTCTCAATTCACAAATCGCCATATCTCCAGCAGTTTGTTCGCGTTGCGCACTCTTTGCGAAAAACACCCGGGGGCAGTATTGGTTTGTGTAACTAATTCTTCTCCGTTTCCGCTAACCCCAGCAGAATCAAACTCTTTCACACACGTCCCCTCTAACCCCTTTATTGCCTATCTCTTTCATAATCGCTACTCCCTAAGTCCTTTACTGCCTATGTCTTTCGTAAAGGCATGGGGGGTGGGGGGTAGGGTCTCCCGGCATTCTCAACCACAACTTGAAGTTTCGGTGCCAAGGAAAGAAACAGCGGAAGGAAAGACGGAAGCGACAACGGAAGAAATAATCGGGGCGTCGAGCGGGAAAAAATTAGTAGGCGTTCTTGTCCGTGAACCCGCGCACGAACGTGAGCAGCACGATGAACAAGTCAAACGCCAGCGTCCCGTGCCGGACGTGGTACAGGTCGTACTCCACGCGCTTTTCGATGGACGTGTCGCCGCGCAGCACGTTGAAAAATTGCCGCAGCTCGTCAAGACCGGTCTGTCGCGGCACCGCGCCAACCTTCGTGCACCGCTTGATCGCTCTGATCGGAGTCATCCGTCCGAATCTCGCGGTCCGCGAAATAACTATCGCCTCGCCGTGCCAAAAAGTTTAAGCTCTTCCTGCCATGGACTCCGCCGACCACGCCAAGGAACTCGCCGCCCAGAAAGCCTTGGAATTTATTTCCGATGGCATGATCGTGGGCCTCGGTTCCGGCACCACCTCCACGCATTTCATCAAGCTTCTCGGTGCGCGCGTGCAAAAGGGTTTAAAGATTCGCGGCATCGCTTCTTCCAACAACAGCGAACAGCTTGCAAAATCCCTTTCCATTCCCATCATCGATTTCCATCAAACGTCGGTGATCGATGTGACTGTCGACGGCGCCGACGAAATTGCTCCGGGACTCGCTTTGATCAAGGGCGGCGGCGGCGCGCTCTTGCGCGAAAAGATTGTCGCCAGCGCCTCCAAGAAATTTGTTGTGGTCGCGGACTCCAGCAAAATCGTCGCCCATCTCGGAAAATTTCCTTTGCCCATCGAGGTGATTCCCATGGCCGCGCCTCTCGTGGCCGCCAAATTATCCGCTCTCGGAATTCATCCCGCCGTCCGCCACCATCCGGAGGGCACCGAGTACATCACCGACGAAGGAAACCTGATTCTCGATTGCGCCTGTGGACAGATTCTCGACCCCCAGGCTCTCGCGGCTTCCGTTCGCGCCATTGTTGGCGTCGTCGAGCACGGCTTGTTTCTAAACATGGCGGACCTGGCCATCGTATCCAGCGAACGCGAAATCCAACTGCTCAACAAATAGATACAATGTCTTGCCTGCCGACGGCGAGCGCTTTTCCCGTCGGGTCAGCGTTGCCGGCAGCACGAGGTTTCAGTCCAAACAGCGCAGCATCAGGTCTCATGAATGATCAAATTCCTCGCAGGTGTATTTCGCGGCGTGCATTTCATGCTCGGAATTACCGCGCCGCCTCCCGGCGAGAACGAACGCAATTTTGTTCTTGCGTGGCTGGGAGTAATTTTATTTTTTGTTGTTTTCGTCGTGCTTTTGTTTTACTTCGTTCCGCATCTGTACTTTAAATCGTAACGCCGCCCAAGGAATCGCAAGGAGTCGATCGGTGAATCCCTCTCAAGTGTTGCTGTTGGCTTTTCTCGTCGGTGTGATCACCGGCCTGCGTTCGCTCACCGCGCCGGCTGTTGTTGCGTGGGGTGCGTATCATGGCTGGCTCAATTTACATGGCTCGGTATTGTCGTTTATGAGCGCTAAAGCCGCGGTAATTATTTTCGTTATGCTGGCGGTTGGCGAACTCGTTTCTGATAAGTTGCCCGCAACTCCGAGCCGTACTGCGCCGCTCGGTTTGACGGCGCGCATTATGCTCGGCGGCTTGTGCGGCGCGTGCCTCGCCGTGGCCGGCGCGCAATCCATCGTCATCGGCGCGCTGTTCGGAATCGCCGGCGGAGTTGCTGGAGCGTTCGGCGGTAATCAGATTCGTACGCACCTGGTGCGAGCGTTGAAGTGCCCGGATTTCGTTGTCGCTCTTGCGGAAGATGCGGTAGCGATTGCCGGTGGATTATTTATCGCTTCTCGTTTCTAACTTTCGCTTCGTCTAGCTTTTGGGCCGTCCAGCTTTCGCGTCGCCTGATTTTCGTTGGTGTTTTTCTTCCGTCAATAAATTTTGCATTTACCAACGTCGCCGCGATGGCGCTATTTTGCCGAGAATTTGTAAATGGTCTCGGACCAGAATTTCGCGCCCGCTTGCAGTTCCGTGGTGGGGAACGCCGGATGATTCGGCGAATCCGGAAAATGTTGCGTTTCCAGGCAGATCGCGGCGCGGTGAATGTAGGCCGTGCCGCCTTTCCCTTTGATGGTGCCGTCGAGAAAATTGCTGGTGTAAATCTGGATGCCCGGTTCGGTGGTCCAGACTTCCAGTTTGCGCCCGGAACGCGGATCCGCGACCGACGCGGCGAACGCAGGCTTTTTGCTGCCCTTGCTGTTTAGAATCCAGTTGTGATCGTAGCCCTTGCCAAGTTTCATCTGTTCATCGTCCGCCTCGATGCGCGAGGCGATTATCGTAGGCTTGAGGAAATCGAAGGGCGTTCCCACCACAGAGCGCAATTCACCGGTGGGGATCAGGCCGGCGTCGACGGGCGTAAATTTATCAGCGGCAATCATTAGTTTTTCGTCCAGTATCGTGCCGCTGCCGGCGAGATTGAAGTAGCTGTGATTGGTGAGATTCACCACGGTGTTTTTGTCGGTGGTGGCGTTGTAGGCGATTTGCAATTCGTTGGCGTCGGTAAGAGTAAAGGTGACGCGAACGGAAAGATTTCCGGGATAGCCTTCTTCGCCGTCCTTACTTAGATATTCGAGCTGCAGCGCGGGGGCGTGTTTTGTAGAAACGTCTTTGGCGTCCCACCATCTTTTATTGAAGCCGATGTTGCCGCCGTGCAGGCTGTTTTCGCCGTTATTTTTGGCCAGCGTGTACTGCTTGCCATCGAGCGAGAAGGCGCCGTGTGCGATGCGATTGGCGTAGCGGCCGACGGTAGCGCCAAAAGATGCGGTGCCGGACTCGTATCCAGCAACGTTGTCGTAGCCGAGCACCACGTCGCCGAGCACGCCGGAGCGATCGGGAACCTTAACGCTGACCACGGTGGCGCCAAAATTGGTGATGGAAACTTCCATGCCGTGAGCGTTCGTCAGGGTATAGAGTTGCGCGACCTTGCCGTCCGAGGTGGCGCCGAAATCGCGGTGCGTGAGGCCTGATTTTTCGGCCGTGGCTGGCGGTTTGAGGGGTACTGGGCGTTTGCGCGGCGAACAGCAAAAACGCTGACACCAGCAACAGCAAAGCCGCACGTCGTGAAATTTTCATCGCTGAACTCCGTCGATTCCTGGCGCGATTTTTTTCGCGCCGATTGCAATACACTGCTACGCCAGCGATTCCGGCAGAATGCTACGCGGGCCGCCGGCGTCTGCAAGGCAGTGTACGGTATAGCACCGAGTGATTCGCCCCGACAAGTCCAGCCGCGACGAGTCCGGCCGTGGCCGGCTAAACCGCAATAAGTCTGGCGCGTGGTGCGAGCTACGAGCGATAGCGGCGTGCGTCGACGGTGATATGCTCTGCTTTCGCGGCACGAATGCGCTCGAAAAAGAAAGGTCACTGCGATGATTATCACTTCGGGTTATGTGGATATTCCCACGTCCGGCGCGCCAATGCGGACGTTTGTAGCTGCGCCCACGGCAGAGGGAAAATATCCGGCGATTTGGTGCTACTCCGATATTTTCCAGTTGACCGGGACGATGCTGCGTCCCTGCGCGCGGCTGGCGGGTTATGGATTTGTGGTGGCCGCGCCGGAAATTTATCACCGCGTGGAACCGCCGGGCCTGGCGATTCCTTTCGACGATGCGGGGCGCGACCGCGGGATGGCCGACGCGGGAAAAACTCCGGTGGCGGATTTTGACGCGGACTGCCGCGCGGGTCTGGATTGGCTGAGCAAACACGCGAAGACGGCGCCGGGAAAATTGGGCGCAATGGGATTTTGCATCGGCGGGCACCTGGCGTTTCGCGCGGCGCTGCAGCCTGATGTGAAAGCTACGGTGTGTTTCTACGGAACGGGTATTCATAACGGAAAATTGGGAGCGGACTTTGACGCCGGCTCGCTGGCGCGCGCGAAAGAGATTCGCGGCGAGTTGCTGATGATTTTCGGGAGCAACGATCCGCACGTGCCCGCGGAGGGGCGCGCCAAAGTGGACGAGGGGCTGCGCGCGTCTGGTGCGCGGTATCGCGTGCAGATGTTTCCGGCGGAGCATGCGTTCATGCGAGACGAAGGTCCGCGGTACGACCCCGAGGCGACGGATTTGGCGTTCGGCGAAATGATCGCGCTGTTCCGCAAGGTGTTCGGGAAGTAGCGAACCGCGAAGTTGCTGTGGTGCCAGCCGGATTTCGGGAGAGCGAAGTGGAAATAGGGACCCCCACCCCCGGGGGTCATGTTGAAAGAGTAAGATTCCATTGGGTTTAGGGGTGATTCGCGCGAAAGAGTAAGATTCTATTGGGGTTACGGGAACTAGAGGAATTTGGTTAGAGCGAACGACCCCACCCCCGGGTGTTTTTGGCAAAGAGTGCGCAGCGGTAACAAAATAAAAGGGATGCGCGAAATTGTGAATTGAGAAGAGTGCGCAAGCTGTTGAAAATAAAGGATCGTGTTTTTGCGTTAGAACGCAAGAGCGAAGCACCGAGCTGCGGGAGCAATGGTCTGGCGAGGTGAGGTGAGGCATGGTGTCGGCTGGCGCGTTCGGCGGTTGTGACGAAGTATTGCGCGGGGAATTATGCTGCGTGGCAGGGGCAGGCGTGGAGATGGAACAGGTGGAGATGGAACAGAAGGTAGGCGAGGGGGTTCGGACGGGGGGTTCGTCGATCACGGGGAATGATAGCGAGCAATAGTTGTCGTGTCAATAGATAACTTATAGGTACTGTATTCGAACGTTCGCGGGTATTTGGGTCGGCTGTGGTAATCCGTCGGTGGGGGTACGAAAATCACATCATCTGGGGTACGGATAAGATTGTTATACTGCGAGAATAGAGGGAAGGTATGACCGTTACCCTGAAACTGAAACCAGAAGTTGCAGCGGAGCTCATGAAACAGGCGCAGGCGAGCGGAATGACGCTGGTGGAGTACTTGCTTGCGATGGTGGAAGGAGCGCTGTTTCTTGAGGCCGAGGAGAGTTCGTCGGCGGAAGAGCGCGCGGCGGCGTTTGAGGCGTGGTCTGCTGGACATCGCCCAACCCCGTTGCTTTCGGAGCATGCGGTGAGCCGCGAAGCGATGTATGAAGGCCGCAACGACTAATGCGCGTCCTGCTGGACACGAATATTCTGCTGCGCAGTGTCCAACCAAATCACCCTCTCTGTTCTCAAGCGACTCACGGGGTCGCGAAGTTGATCCGGCAAAAGGAAGGCGTCTTTATTTGCGCGCAAAATGTCGCGGAATTCTGGAATGTTGCAACGCGTCCAGCGGAACGAAATGGGCTGGGCTGGTTGCCGGAAGAAGTGTTACGAGAAGTCGACAACATTGAGAAGTCACTCACGCTGCTGCCAGACGTTCCCGCGATCTACGGCGCGTGGAAACAGATCGTAAGGGACCACAAAGTGCAAGGCGTCAAAGTTTACGATGCGCGGCTGGTCGCCATCATGAGTGTGTACATGGTTGAGAGCGTGCTTACGTTCAATACTGCTGATTTCGAGCGCTTCAGCAGTGTCCGTGCGATTCATCCCTCGTCTCTGGTTGTTTAGATTTCTTCAGACAAAGTCATTGTTGGAAAAGTTTTTCCTTCGCCTGCAGTGTTTAAGACCCTCATTTCAGGGTGTGAACTAACGAGGGAGTTTTGCGTATTCGAGCTTGGCTTGTTTGAGGATGGGGATGTCGGGATCAGCGTCTTTCCAGACGGCGAAGAAGTCTTCGTAGGCTTTTTGGGCGGCGGAGGTATTGCCGCTGCGGGCGGTGGCCCTGGCGAATTGTAATTTGGCCAGGGAGCCCAGCGGAAAGTTTACGATGAGGCCCGGATGGTTGATGATTCTTTCAAATTGCACGGCGGCTTGAGGATTTAGTCCTTCCTGCATGTAGGCGAGGCCACGAAGATAAACGGGATACATGGTCGCGACCTGGAATGGAAAGGGTTGTGCCAGGTCATAAACGGGGCCGAGCAATTCCAAGGCGCGTTTTGGATCAGCTTTATCGAGCGCGATGGCGGCGCGAATGGTGGGCAGCCAGTATCTGGTCATCATAATGTCCAGGGAGGAGCCGCGCTCGAGGTGTTCGGCGAGTTTTTCCGCTTTGTCTGAATCGCCGGAGCGGGCATAGGTTAAGGCGGCGATTATTTCCACGTCGCGGGAACCGATGAAAAGCGCCTCGGCTTCACGCGCGATCTGACGGCTGCGAGCCGCGTTGCCAAATTCCACCTCGCGGAGCGCTTCGTTGGCGCGCCAGCCGGCGGCGGTTTCCGTGGCGTCGGAGTTTTCCGCGGAAGTGACCGCAAGAGACGAGAATTCGCGAGCCCGCGAAAGTCTGCCGAAGTAGGCCTCGGTGTCTGATTGAGCGGAGAGGAGCAGATCTTCGGCACCGGGGCTGCCTTTGGCCCAGGACAATTGGGCGGCCATGGCCGCTTGGTCTTTTTGCACGAAGGCGATCAGATACTGCGCAAAGCGGAGAACGGGGCCATCCAGGTTTCGTCCTTGAGCCTCTTTGACGGCGGCTTGGGCTTCTTCCGGGCGGTCGAGGGCGAGATAGCAGCTAATTATATTCGCGTACGCTGCGGCGCTGTTTGGTTTGATCTTAAGAGCAGCGCGCATTTCGACGATGGCATCCTGATATTTTCCTAAAATTACATCGTTTACGCCGAGATTGCCGTGCGGGGTGTAGTCGTGCGGGTAGTCCTTGATCCAGGCAATGTACGACTGGTTGGCGTTTTCCAGTTCGCCGGTCACCTCCGCGTAGTATCTCGATGCGAAGTTGAAACGTTCTCTTTCGCCGACGCGGTCGCGGAACTCAAAAGCTTTCCTAATCTCCGGAACGGCATCGTCCGGACGATCGAGATTAGTGTAGAGCGTGCCGAGTGAGGCGTGCGCCTGCGCGAAATTGGGGTCCAGCTCGATGGCGGAACTGTAAAAAGGAATGGCGGCGGGATCACCTTTTTCCGCAGAGGCGCGACGACCGTCGGCAAAGGCTTTCATGGCGGCGATGGAGGAAGTCGCGGCGGTGTCGAGCGGCTGGTTTAAGCGATTCAATGTTTCGCTGGGTTCGCCCGCTGCGCGGCGCCAGCGGTAGCCGAGTTTTCCGAGCGCCGCGACGCTCATGTCCGGTGTCTGCGCTGGCTCGGAAAATTTGGCGATGGTTTTTCCGGTCTTGCAGTCGCGCGCTTTTAAGGTGAGCAGGTAGTGACCCGGTGGCCCGGAGATGGCGCCGCTAATTTCAGCGGACGCACCCAAGCGTTGACAAACCTGCAGAGCGAACTCGTCGGTCAAGGGCTGATTCGCAGGGATGCCCATCGAATCGCGAGTGGCTTTGACTTTCTGGTCTGACCAGACGTTCAGATAGGGAGACTGGCCGAGATATATCTTCAGCGCTTCCTGTAGAGCGCCGTCAAAGATTTGATTTCCCGAAGTGTTCGTAAAATCGCGCACGACGATGGTGTCGCCATTCTTGAGCAAGGCGGCGTTGCGAGCGAATCGGAGCCAAAATCCAAGCGCCAGGGCGATAGCCAGGAAGAGCATCGCGGTGACCACGGCGATGCGGAAAATTCGAGCCTGCGAACGTGCTAATCGTTGCGGCCTAGCGTTCAACGTGGTGGTGCCGGCTTCTAACACGCTCCATCCACTGTGGCCCTTTACCCGCTGCAGGTCGGTACGGATGGCCGCAGCCGTCTGGTAACGACGTTCGCGATCTTTCTCCAGCGATTTGCCGATGACGTCTACAAGTTTCGCGGGAACTTCGGTATTGAGGCGCGCGACGGGAACGGGTTGACGATTCAGAATCGCATCGTGCACGACCGCCGAGGTGTTGCCCGAGAACGCCATCTTGCCGGTGGCCATCTCGTAAAGGACTGCGCCGAAAGAAAATAAATCTGTCCGTCGGTCAAGTTTTGCACCTCGGGCCTGCTCGGGGGACATATAGGTGACGGTACCCAGGGCGGCGCCGGGACTGGTGAGCAACTCCTGACTGACGGTTCCCGACTGCGACTCGTCGTCGCCGGAATCTTCGGTGGCCAGCTTCGCCAAACCGAAATCCAGAATCTTTATGTGCCCGCGCCGGGTGACGAAGATGTTCGCGGGCTTGATGTCGCGATGGATGATGTCCTGCTCATGCGCGGCCTCCAGGGCGTCGGCGATCTCGATTCCCCAGTCCAGCAACTGTGCGATGGCGAGTGGAGCGGTTTCGAGACGATGTTTCAACGTTGCGCCGTCCAAACACTCCATGACGATGAACAGCTTGCCATCCACTTCATCGATTTCGTGGATGGTGCAGATGTTGGGATGGTTCAGACCCGAAGCGGCTTTTGCTTCGCGCCGGAAACGGCTGAGGGCGTGAGGATCCCGGGCTACGTCATCGGGAAGGAACTTCAGTGCAACGAAACGATTGAGCCTTAAATCGCGGGCTTTGTAAACCACGCCCATGCCGCCGCTGCCAAGTTTTTCCTCGATAAGGTAACGCGAAATGGTCTGGCCGATCATGTATTGGGACGGAAGTATGGCGAGTCATGTTAGGTACTGGCTGGGTGCAAGTCAACGAAGCGTGATGAGCGAAGGAGGTGGCGAGTCTTTTGCAAAAAACGCAAAGGACTCGCCATGCCGGGCTGAAGCCCGGCGCCTACATAGAAGACAAATGCGTTTAGAAGACTTTTTCCTGGCGGCGGAGGTTACCGAAGTTGCCGATGTTGGCGATGATGAAGGCTACGCGGAACTGATTGTCGGCATTGATGCCGCCGAGGGCCAAGCGGCGATACTCGACGCTGAGGCCGCAGCAGCCGCCGTTGTAGGTGGCTTGGACGATTTGGCTTTGCAGCTGGTTGGTGTGGAAGTCATAGCTGATGCCGGTGGTGAAGTTGAAGCCTTTGCGATTTTCCGCGCCGTAGCCGACGAGAAGACGGACCTGGTTGGAGAGGGGCTGGAGGGTGTTGTTGGCGTCCAGGTGGAAATGCGCAATGGTGGCGAAGAAGTTGCCGTAGGGACGGACTTTTATCAGCGAGCCGATGGTGGTGAGGCGGCCAAAGGTGGGATCGTATTCGAGGATGGACTCGAAATCGTAGAGGCCGCCGGGCGTGATTTTGAAGTCGCTGACCAGCGGGGACCAGTGGACGGGGCCGAGAGCGAATGCGAAGGGCGTGATGGAGTCGAGCGCCTGGAAAACGTTGCGGTCGCCCGCGACGATAGCGCCACCAAAAGTGGGATCGAAATAATGCTTCTGCGTGAGACTCCAGGAGACTAGTTCTTCGGGCTGGTCGTCGCCATACTTCATATAGAAGCGCTGGGTGATGCCGTATTGGATTTCGTTGGTGTTGGTGAGCGTGGCGTCGGAATCGAAGCGAATGAAATCGGCGAAGTTGCTGACGCCGGTTACGTAGCGGTAGGTGATGGCGGGTTCGATGGTGTGTTTGTAGCGGCGCTTGGATTTGGGGCGATCGAAATAGCGTTCGAGGGTGGGCGGGCGAATATCGAGAGAAAATTCGCCAGTGTTGCGAAGGATGGATTGATCGACGACCACGGGGTTGGGGCCGGAGTTGTTGAGGCTGGCGCCGTAATACGAGGTGCGGAAGGTGGCGCTGGCGGCGATATCGAGCCACGGGCCGAAATGCAGAGGAACGGTGAGGCGTGGAGCGAACTCGGCGCGCGAGACGAATTTGGAAGTGTCGATGAACTCGTCGGAGCGGTGGGAGGCGCCGGCGAAGGAGTCGAACGAAAAGTAGAACGGAAGATTTTGAAATGGGGTCTGGTCGACGGAGCCGATGCGGAGCTCGGGGAAATTGCGCAGGGTAACGCTGGTGGCAGGCGTGAGCGGCGGCACCAGGCTGGGCAAGGTGAGAAAACTTTTGTCGTTGATGCCGGCGATGTGGAAGCTGAAACCGCGATAATTCTTGGAGAGGAAAATGGCGCTCCGAATGTCCGAGTTGATGGCTTCGCCGAAGGTGTCGGAGAAGGCCAGGCGGAAGGTGAGGTTGGAGAGCTGATTGTAGTCGGTGACGAAGCGCCAGCCGCCGGGGAGCAGAGTCTTGATTTCGAGGCGCTGCTCTTCGCCGCCTTCGGGCTGGCGAACGCCGGAAGAGTTGACCAGGCCGCGATCGTCGACACCGAAGTAGGTGTAAGAGATGGAGGTGTTTTCCGTGGGAAGGATGCGCAGCTGGCCGCGTTCGCTGGCGCCGCGCAGGCTGAAGTATT
Organism: uncultured Acidobacteriota bacterium; assembly: GCA_963838265.1. Lineage (GTDB taxonomy): Bacteria > Acidobacteriota > Terriglobia > Acidiferrales > UBA7541 > Acidiferrum. The sequence continues at coordinate 722,355 of CAWIQN010000003.1, read as the reverse complement.
GGCCACCGAGCGTGGCGTCCATCCAGGTGGTGGGGGCGAAGTAAAAAGCGTCGCCGAGGACCAGGCCCTTTACGTTGCTGTGGCCCGCATCAGGAACCAGGAAGCCGGTCTGGCGAATCTTGGAGCCTGCCGGGGTGGTGGCGTACGGGAGATAAATCAGAGGAATGCGGAAGAAACGAAAGTTAGCGTTGATGAGGATGACTTTGTCGTCGAGTTTGACGTGGGCATGAGCGGCGAAGAATTGCCAGCTGGGATGATCAGGCTCGCAGATGGTGATCCAGGCTTTGCGGATGACGTAAACGTCTTCGCTGAGGCGTTCGACTTCTTCGGCCTGAAAAAAGAGAGGATTATCCGAGACCAAGAGCGTGGGGTTGGGTTTGCGGACGATTCTTACGGTGCCGTGGGCGTGGTGGAAAAGACCGTGGCCGGTGTTGACGTTGTAGTGGGCGTCATCGGCGTCGAGGTGCTGATTTTCGAAGTCATAGTGAACGTGGCCGGTAGCGACGACGTCGGAGGTGGCGTCGTTGTACTCCACGTGGTCGGCGGTGAGGCGGGCCTCGCCGTAGATGACGATGACGTTGCCGTCGGCGATGTAGAGGTCGCCCTGGCGGCGCTGCGGACCGCTGGAGGTGATTTCCGCGAGCTGCCCCTTGGCGCTGGGAAGGTGCGGTGGCTGCTGAGCACGGGTAGCGGGCGATTGCGAGATAGCGAATAAAATTGCACAGAGGAACAGTTTGGTGCGGAGAGCGACGCGAGCTTGTGGATGTGAGAGAAAATTCACGCTGTTGGGCCGGTTAGCGAATGCAATAGCCTAGCATGGGCTATGCGAGATAAGAAAAATGCCATGGCGCATTTCCTACGTGTGCCGCGACCCATTTTTTGACAGTGCGTTACGGCCGGAGCCCGCTGCGGGCCACCAGCACTCGCAGACAGAGAGATGATGAGCGGAGTGCGAACTGGGTTGTATCGTGCACTCGGCGTGCCGAATGACGATGTGCGTGAGGTGCCACGGGCACAGACCACGCGGGCGGCAACGGCGGCGTTTTGGTACGCTGAGAGTGTGCCGCGTGGATTTGGCGGGCACGGAAACGGCGCAGGTATACGACGAACATGGGGCTTCGGGTCATAAGGGTGATAGCGTTTTTGGCTTTGCTGCTTTGCGCGGGCGGCGCTTACTACTGGCTTCGCGTCCGGCAGGAGGCGCGACGCCCGACGTTTGCATTAGCACCCATTGCGCAGCCGACCGGTTTGGGCGGAGCTGCGCACGAGATTTCGAGCGTGACGTCACCGAGCAACGCTGCGGCCGATCCTGCGGCGATCGAGGCGAAGAAGTACGCCGAGTTATGGCACACCGGCGAGGTGCTGGAATTCAGCGCGAACGTGGCGACGCTGAAGAACGTGGCTAATTTGCGAGTGCTAACGGGTGAGAGGCAAGATTTTCTGGGCAAGATTGTGTGGCATATGCAGGCGGTGGCGCACACGGAGAATCCGCTGCGCATGGTGTTTGCGCTGGATGACCAGTTCGACTCGTACAGCGATGGGACGTCAATGGCCAGCGTGCAATACGAAATGCATTTGAATGAGCGCGGGCAAAAAGTAGATTTGGTGCAGCGCATGACGGCGACGGGCCGCGAAGCGGCGCCGGCAAATGTAACCGAAGCGCGGGTGCTGGCCGGAACGCGCGATCCGCTGGGGATGCTGCAATATCTGCGGAGCGTGGATTGGTCGAAGACGCCGGAGGTGCACAGTCCGGTTTACGATGGGCACAGACTTTATGATGTGCGGGCGCGGCAGGAAAGCGTTGCGGAGGCAGTGAGTGTTCCGGCGGGGAATTTTCGCGCGTCGAAAATTGCGATTCGCGTGTTTGATAATGGAGCGGAGATGAAGGATGCGGCGTTTGCCTTGTATCTGGCGAATAATGCGTGGCGGACGCCGGTGCTGATTGAAGCGGTAATTCCAGTGGCCACTGCGCGAGTGGAACTCGTGAAATTTAGCAGGCCCGGCTTTAAATACTAAGCATGTTTGGTGGCTGACTGCTCGATGAGCGAGCAGGCGATGCGCTCGATTTGCGTTTTATGAATAAGCAAAGCACTAACACAAAATGATTTTGCTGCGATTACGCATGACGCGGCGGGTGGCGTTGCGCGTGTCGATGACCAACTTGGCGGCGTCAACGACGGCGCCAAAATCGTAGCTGGAGTGGTCGGTGGAAATGACCACGGCGTCGTAGCTGGCCAGCGTTTCCGCCTTGAGAGGCACGGATTTCATATTTTCGAAATTGTAGTGGCGCATTTTGTGCAGCTTGGGAAAGTACGGATCGTTGTAGTCGAATTCCGCGCCACGCTGCTGTAAAAGCTGCATGATTTTCAGCGTGGGAGATTCGCGCAGATCGTCCACGTCTTTTTTATAAGCCATGCCCAGGATCAGAAGTTTGGAGCCCTTCAGGCTTTTCTTGTGATTGTTGAGAGCCGAGGCGATGGCGTCGACCACGTGGTAAGGCATAGCCGTATTCACTTCGCCAGCCAGCTCGATGAAGCGCGTGGAGAAATCGAATTCGCGCGCCTTCCACGAAAGATAATAGGGATCAATAGGAATGCAGTGGCCGCCGAGTCCCGGGCCGGGATAGAAGGGCATAAAGCCGAAAGGCTTGGTGGCAGCGGCGTCGATAACTTCCCAGATGTCGATGTTCATGCGCAGGCTGAGCATCTTTAGTTCGTTGACCAGGGCAATGTTCACGCAGCGAAAGATATTTTCCAGCAGCTTGGCCATTTCCGCGGCGCGCGTGGAGCTGACGGGGACGACGCGAGCGACGACTTGGGCGTAAAGGGCTACCGCAGCGCGGCAACTGGGCGGGTTCAAGCCACCAACGACTTTGGGAATTTGCGCCAGCCCATATTGTTTGTTGCCGGGATCTTCGCGCTCGGGGGAAAAGGCGAGAAAAAACTCACAGGGAATATTTTCGTTTTCCGGCCCCGCGGCGATCGGGCAGCGCAGGCCGGTCTTTTCGAGGATGGGGAGCACCAATTCTTCCGTGGTACCGGGATAGGTGGTGGATTCGAGCACCACCAGCTGGCCGCGCTGAAGATTCGGCTGGATGGCTTGGGCGGTTTGCTCGACGTAGCTGAGGTCCGGCTCGCGGCGTTCGTCGAGCGGGGTGGGGACGCAGATGATGATGGCGTCGACCTCTTTCAGCCTGGTGAAGTCGGTGGTGGCGCTGAAATGCTTGCTGTTGACGAACTGCTGGATTTTGGTTTGCTGAATGTGCTGGATGAAGGACTTCCCGGCGTTCAGCATGCTGACCTTGCCGGAATCGGTATCGAATCCCGTGACTCTATGTCCGGCTTCCGCAAAGCGCAACGCCAGCGGCAAACCGACATAGCCGCAACCAATGATTCCTACCTTTAACTGCGCACCTTTAAAAAATTCGGGTTTCCGATCGACAGGCATGAAGTAAGACGCACTCCTGATAAGCTGCCGCGGCAATTGCGGTCAGCGCAAAACCAAACGATACGCGGACGGGAGACCGATTTTTCGGACGGACAACAGGTCAACAGGCCGGCGTGGCACCGATTTCTTAATGTTAGCAGTTTACCGCGCGAGAGAAAAACGCGGCGTAATGAGTGTGGTACAGATTGTCGCTCGGCGGTTGCCGGGCGAACTTGTACAGAGGAAGATAGCTGGTAGCCGCTATTCGCGGCGCCGCCACGGTGATTTTATGATCGACGTGCATTGTCACATTTTGCCGGGACTGGACGACGGTTCGCGGGGCCTGGAAGAATCGCTGGAGATGGCGGAGTCCGCCATCGCGGACGGCATCACGCGCGTGGTGGCGACGCCGCACGCCAGCAGTTCGTATGTTTTTGATTTTGCACGCGTGCGAGAATGCCGCAACGAACTGCAGAAGCATCTTGGCGATCGTTTGCTGCTGGCTACGGGCTGTGATTTTCACATGAGTCCGGAGAACATGATCGCGCTGCGCGAGGAGGCGCCGCGATTCTGCATTAACCAGAAAAATTATCTTCTGGTGGAGTTCAACGAATTTTCCATTCCGCCGGCGATGGATCACCGTTTGCATGAACTGCAACTAGCGGGTCTGCGGCCGGTGATTACTCACCCGGAACGCAACGCAATCCTGCGGGCGCGCCCCGAGCGGCTAAAACAATGGGTGCAGCACGGGAGCTTCGTGCAGGTTACCGCCGGGTCGTTGACGGGAAGTTTTGGTGTGGGGGCGCAAGAGGACGCCTGGCGATGGATCGATGAGGGTCTGGTGCACTTTGTGGCCAGCGACGCGCACAACACGCGAACCCGGCCGCTGGTTTTGCGCGCCGCGTACGACGCCGTGGAAGCGCAGTTTGGCAAAGAGAAAGCCGAAGCGCTATTCGAGGAAAATCCGCGGGCGGCTTTTGAAGGACAGGAATTGCCGCACGTTCCGGAAATACCGGACGAGAGCAACGAGCCGCGCAAGAAAAAATTCTTTTTTTTCTGAGTTTGCGCGCGCAGGGGCAGCAGTCACTAGCTGTGCAGCGGCAGACCCGCCCAGGCGTTCAGCAAGCCCAAACACTCGCGCACCACATCGAGCGCATCGTGGGTGTTGCGCCACCAGTGCGCGGCGTCAAAAGAATCGCCGGGAGAAGGGCGCACGATGGCCCGCCCGCGTCCCAGACGATTCCACAGCGTCCGCACGCGCCGGGTGTGCGCTTTGCTGGTCACGATAATCACAACGCCGGAGCGATCCGCGGGCAGCGCCGCCGCGATTTCGGTCAGCTCATCCGCGGTGTTGCGGATGGATTCCGGCAATACATGGATAGCCGCGGCGGGCACGCCTTCGTGCACGAGCACCTGCTGGTCGTATATTTCTTCGCCGTAATAATGAACGCCGAGCGGGGCCAAGGCGCTGTCCGTCACGTTGCTGTAGGTCAACCATAGTTGAGGCGCAAAGCCGGCGCGGTAAATTTCCGCGGCGGCCAGAGCGCGCTCCGGCAGTCCACCGCTGAGAACCGCGATGGCCTGGGCTTTCTCGAGAGGATCCTCAACCACCAGCCAACGCCCCACGTAACGCAAGAGCAGGAATGCGAGCAAAAACAAGACCATGATCGCGACCAGCGCAATCTTCAGCCAGCGATGAGGGGTTTTGTGGCGCGGAAAATTTGCTGGAACGATCATGGTTGGCGAAGCTTTTGCGAACCGCAGCAGGGTAACGCGCGCGTGCGCAGTGGTCAATCACAGGTTCTCACGATAGACTGACGGATTCGCATTTCATGGCAGGAGGATGCATGCGCGCGGTAGTCACCGGTGGGGCGGGATTTCTGGGGTCGCATCTGTGCGACCGGCTGCTGAAGGAGGGCTGGGAAGTTCTGGCGCTGGATAATTTGATCACCGGGGCGGAGAAGAACCTCGCGCACCTCAAAGGGAACGGCAAGTTCGAGTTCTTGAAGTTGGACGTGAGCGAAGCGCTGCACATCGCAGGCGAAGTCGGGTACGTATTGCATTTCGCGTCACCGGCCAGTCCACCCGATTATTTAAAGCACCCGATCGCGACGATGAAAGTGGGATCGCTGGGGACCCTCAATGCGCTGGACCTGGCGCTGGCGAAGGGCGCGAAATTTTTCCTGGCGTCCACCAGCGAGTGCTACGGCGATCCGGAAGTTTCGCCGCAACATGAAGAGTATTGGGGCCACGTCAATCCGGTAGGGCCGCGATCGGTGTATGACGAATCGAAGCGCTTTGCGGAAGCGCTGACGATGGCCTATCACACGCATCACGGACTGGATACCCACATCATTCGCATTTTTAATACGTACGGGCCGCGCATGCGACTGAACGACGGGCGGGCGTTGCCCAACTTTGTGTATCAAGCGCTGAGCGGGAAGCCGCTGACGATTTTCGGGGATGGCCAGCAGACGCGAAGTTTTTGTTATGTCGACGATTTAATTGAGGGGATTTACCGCCTAATGCAGGCGGATGAACATTTCCCGGTGAATATCGGGAATCCGCTGGAGATGACCATTCTGGAATTTGCCGAACGCGTTCGCAAACACTATCGACCTGCGCCAGAGATTATTTTCCAGCCGTTGCCGCAGGACGATCCGAAACGGCGGCGGCCGGATATCAGCAAGGCCAGGAGAATTCTGGGCTGGGAGCCGAAAGTGGACCTGGAAGAGGGCCTGAAGACTACGCTGGCCTATTTTGCCCAGGAGTATCAGAGCACAAAGTAATCCTATTCCCGGCCGAAGGAATGATATTCGAAGCCCAGTTCGCGCATGTGTTTTGGTGAATAGAGATTGCGGCCGTCAATCACCAGTTTGCGCGCCATTAGTTTTCCCGCGCGATCCCAATCCATCTTTTTGAAGATGTCCCATTCAGTGCAAACCAGCGCAGCGTCGGCGCTACGCAAGGTTTCGTAGGGGTCGTCGTGATATTCGATTTGCGGAAATAGCTTGCGCGTCCCGGCGATGGCCTCGGGGTCGCTGGCGTGAAGCACCGCACCCTCGTCGAGAAGCTTTTTGACCACGTCCAGAGCAGGCGCAAAGCGAATGTCGTCGGTGTTGGCCTTGAAGGCCAAGCCGAGAACGGCGATGCGTTTGCCCTTGACGACCCACAAAGCCTTATGAATTTTGTCGAGAAAACGCTCGATGCGCTGTTTGTTTACGCGTTCGGTGGCTTTCAGAATCTCGAAGTCCACACCGACGGTCGCGGATAAGTGAATGAAGGCCTGGACGTCTTTGGGAAAGCAAAACCCACCGAAACCCAGGCCGGCTTTGAGGAATTGCGTGCCGATGCGCGGGTCCAGGCCCATGGCGTGGGTAACTTCCTCCACGTCCGCGCCGATTCTTTCGCAAAGGTCGGCGATGACGTTGGCGTAACTGATCTTCAGCGCCAAAAAAGAGTTGGAAGCATGCTTGATCAGTTCGGCGCTATTGATCGTGGTGACGAGAAATTCGGCCTTCGCGGCTGGCGGACACGCGCCATGGTGCACCGGACAGTGAAATTTGCGTTCGAGGATCGGGCGATAAATCTCGCGCAGTTCTTCTGCCGTGGAAGCATCCTCCACACCAACCACAATGCGGTCGGGATGAAAGAAGTCATAGACCGCGGTGCCTTCGCGCAGGAACTCGGGATTGGAGGCCACACGAAATTTCCGGGCGTCACCGCGCGAATAGGCTTTGAGGGCGCGGCTGAGTTCAAGTCCAGTGCGAGCCGGGACGGTGCTTTTTTCCACCACGAGCTTCGACGCTTGCGCCTCGGCGGCGATCTGGCGAGCGACGTGGTCGATAGCGGAAAGATCGGCTTCACCGGAATCTTTGGGCGGGGTGCCTACGCAAATGAAGATGGCGTCCCCGGAGCGAATGGCGTCGCCGATGTTGGCGGTGTAAGAAATTTTGCCGGATTTGCGGGCGGAGGCGAGAATTTCGCCGAGATGCTCCTCATAGATTGGGATGCCGCCGGCGTTGAGCTGAGCTATGCGCTCCGCGTTGATATCAGTGCAGACGACTTCGTGGCCGGCCTCCGCCAGGCAAGCGCCGGTGACCAAACCCACATACCCACAGCCAATGACTGAGATGCGCAATGCGAACACTCCTTACGAGGGGATCGGGACCTTGTCAATGCGATGCAGCGCCAAATCGCCATTTTCTATTGTGACTGAAAAATGGCGCGGAACAAAACGAACAAAGTACTGAGGATGTTCAGAAAATTCGATGCAAGTGGCAGGATCACAGAGATCAGCAACGCTGGCTAGGCGAGGCTCTGTGGCAGCCACTCAGACCTTGTTGGCTGCGCCCATCAGCAGTCCGCGAAGACCGAGCAGCACCAGTCTGGGCTGGCGGCGGACCACCTGCCAAAGCAAGCGCGTGGATTCATCACGGTTAATTTCTCCGAGAGATTCGCGGGCGGCGTTGTTGAGTAAATCGACCAGGTGCGAATAGTCCTTTTGCTGAAAGTGATGGAGGGTGCGCCGGATGAGCCAATGCGTGCCAAGTTCGCGGCGCAGGGCGGAAAGTTCGCCGCTGTCGCCATTGCGCAGGATGGCCTCTGCAACGCCGAGAGCGCCGCGAAACCCGGTGACGATGCCGCCAACGGTGGAAACCTTTACCTGCGCGGCCGCGTCGCCCACCAGAAAGACTTCGCCGTTGCCGATGCGCCGGCGCACGGGAACCCACTTTTTGTAAACAGGAATGCGCGCGCCCTGCCACTCGAGCGGCTCCATATTTTTCTTTTGCAGAAAGCGCTCGATGCAGCGCTTAGTGTCGCGGCCATCTTCACCGATGATGCCCAGCGCGCCGCGCTCGGGAGATTCTGGAACTAGCCAGTAGAAATACGGCGTGTCGTCCGGGACGAACCAGACGCGCGTGGTGTCCGGAGGACAATCCTTGGGCAGGCGCACGATGGCCTGCATCAGCGGCACCGTCTCGATGGGCGGCCAGCCGGAAGCGCGCGCGACGCGACTGGTAGCGCCATCCGCGCCGACGAGGCTGTCCGCGTGGAGTTCGTCGCGGTGGCCGCCCGATTCCACTTGCACGCGAAGACCGCGGCCGTTTGGCGCGAGTCCCAGAAAGCGCGTATCAAAATCAAGCGTAGCGCCAGCTTGCCGCGCATCGCGTGCCAGCGCGGGAATCAAGCGGGAGCGCTCGATGATGAGGTCTGGCCTGCTGAGGGCCACTTGCGCGGAACGGCCGTCGGTAAAAAGTTCGAAGCGGCGAATTTCGTTGATGATACTTTCTTTGGCGGCGGATCCCAGCTGATTGCGGAAATGATCGGTGACGATGAGGGTGCGCGAGGCAGGCTCGAATCCGGGCTTGGACTCCAGCACACGAACCCGCCGGCCACCCTGAGCAACTTTTGCGGCCGTAAATAGCCCGGCGGCCGAACCGCCGACAATCATTACATCGCCTTCAGCCCGCGGTGAGCGGGAGTCCCGTTCAGGTATTGCCACAGTGTCCGATCTTCTATCGCGCGGGACTTCTGGGACGCCTTATCCGCCGGGTTACCGCGTCGAATCTGAAATGGCTGAACTCCGCCATCCGCGCGGGGTTGCGCGGACGAGAGGAGGCTGCGTAAGTATAACGAATGTGCGGTAGAGGACAAAATACGCTGCATGGATCTGCACGTGAACCTTTGCTCGCCGCGCGAAATCCATTCCGGTGGCGTGGGGATTCGCAAATAGCTTAGAATAAAGGGCCTGCGCTGTGGGCGTGTAGCTCAGCTGGGAGAGCACCTGCTTTGCAAGAAAGCAGGCAAAATCACACAAGTGCCGCATCTGGTGTCGCTTACGCGGAAACACGCGGTGCAACCAACCTCCTAAATTGGACCGAAGTTGGACCGAAATCGACACCTCGATTGACTCGGATGGTAGGTTCATGCGAGCTGCGCAGTCCTCACTCGCATCCGGCGAATCAACCTGTGCCGGGACCCGCGGGGCCGGGTACCTTCAGGATGGCAAAGCCATTTGCGCGAGTAAACTCACTGTCGGCGACGTTGCTACTTCGTCGGAGGTTTTCACGTCAGCTACCAGCGGCTAAGCTCGTTCTTGCGGTCTAGCACCGAAGGCGGTTTCTCTGAAACAAAGGGATCCGCTCGATCTGCTTGCTGTGTTGCCCATTCAATCCACGCCTTGTATTTCGGCCGTTTTTCGACAGACCATGAGCTGCTTTTTTCCGCGTAGGCCGCTATGAAACTGCGCATCCGTTCTGCGCGCTCCCACGCGTCCATCCAATTATCGAATTCCTTGAGCTTTTCTTCCTCTTGCTGAACGTCCTTCTGTAGCTGCGCCCGCTCTCTCGCGCGCCTATCTTTTTCAGCCTCATCTCGTTTGCGCTTTTCCTCTCGCCTCCTCTGAGCGACAGCGGTTCGCATGAGCCCGGCCACGAAATCTGCGATGCGGGATTCCACGCGTTGGACTTTTGCGTCGCTCCAACGTTTTCGTTCTTCCCGTTCTCCCCAGGGTGTGTCCGAATGGATGCAAAGCGCCAGCTTGCCTCCCGGTTCGTACGAGATCATTTCATCATAATCCCAGCGATCCGTTGGGTTTGGCACGCGGGGCTTCTGTTCCACTACCTTCCGGATTGGCTCTTCGATGCCGAAGGACACACGGTCACCATTGATTACGGCAATCGTTCCACCTGTGTCCGATACACCTACGCTGTGGCCCTGTCGCTCCAAAACCGCGACTACCTGCGCCATCACTTGCAATGCACGTTCGAGCGCGCCTTCGCTCACCTTCACGTCCAATCCACCCACGTCTCTTGGCAACAGAATGCTATGTTCATCTTTTCTGCTCCGACTCCGTAGCAGGCTGGCAGTGTGTCGAATCAGGGGATGAGTTCGAGCGGTGGGGTCGACAGGCTGCGCGTTCAATGCGCCGGAAGAGAACAGCTGGTCTACGGCTACGACTTCAGGGTCTACTTGGTCGGAACTGGGCGGCTTCCTCGCTGCAATTGGAGACCGGAAAATCACGGGCACTTTATCCAGCTTCGGGAGCGGCATTCTCTTAACACCTTGATGTCCGTGAGCAAGCTTCGCCCAATGCCCCCGACCCGGCACTGGCACACAAAGCTTCCGACAGGTCTTGCCAAGTGCGACAGAGGAAACGCCATATTCCTCGGCCACCTTCAGCATCGGCTTCTCCCAGACCTTTTCATAAAGTTCTTCTCGATCGTATTGCTCCATGGTGCTTCCTCCAGAATGGAATCTTTTGGCGTGTTACAGGCTAAGAGGATTATTTGCCGGCCCTGGCTTTATCTTCTTTTGCAAATCAATTCCGAGTCGTAAGAGGCCACCTGCGACCGCTTTCAGATGTTCTTTCATTCGAGGTGTGCCCAGCAGTTTGTGAACTAGTTCGGCAGGACAGGCGTGTTGCTTCCGAAAAAGCTGGAGCAGCTCAATTGTCACGGTCGGCTCACACTCAAGGAGGTTGCGCCGCAGAGAGCTCACATGGTACGCACCGTCAGGCGTCCAGATTGCGCCATGCGCAACCAACATACCTAGGCACTCGAAGGCGTCTGAAACATCGTATCTCGATTTCAGACCTCCGCTGCCGTACGGCCTGAAACGGCTAAAGTTCAAATTCCACAACGCGCTATCGAGCCCAGATGACCCGCCATTCGGTTTGTCATTGGGGTTGACGCCGAATGCAAGCAAGTACTCCAGAGTTGTCTTGCGGCCCCACATGGCCGCTTCGCGGAGGAGCAGAGCAAGGTTGTCGCGCGCAGGGTCGGGTTTCAGCTTTTTCAGTACTTCGGCGCTTTCTGAGCGGCAGGCCTCCTCGATGCCGGATGTGTAGCACTCTGAATCTTCTGTATAGTCTTTCTCCAGGCTTGGCCCACGCGACCGTGGGTCGCCTCCCGCCCATATGAGCAAACTGACCCACTTCAGGTCCCCTTCGGCGCAAAAGTGGCGCAGGGCGCAATCGAGTTGCTCCTGCAGCCGTGGCGCGAGTTCTGGGTAAGACTCTTTGCATTCGAGAAAGGGACGAAGTGCAGTACGGATTCTGGCACCAAATGCCACAGCAAACGGCCGCCCTCGAATAGGGTCGGCACCACGGTCGAGAAAGAACCGGATCATTTTAGGTTCCCAATCGAGGAGAACATCTGCCAAGTTAATCGAATTAATATCGGCCCCATGCTGCACGAGCAATTCAACAAGATCCAGTCTGTGTGACGATACAGCTCGGGCCAGCGCGGCGTTCTTTAAGGGCTCGTCGCTGCCGCGTTTCGCCAGCAGTTCGACCATGCTGTGGAATCCTGTCTCCACCGCAATTTCGAGCACACTTCTCTGGCGACCACGTTTTGTTGCAGCGGAAATGTCTAGTGGCTTGCCTTCGTTGATCCACTTCTCGACCTCGTACAGCCTTCCCGCACGGCACAAAGCAATCAGCTGCTTCGCTTCTGTCTCCGCGCCGCAATCAACAGTGTCCTTGGTGTCCGGTCTCATTCGGGTAATCCTAGCCCTTTGTCCAAGCCGATGTTTAATCATAGAATCGCTCATCGAAATATCCACGGCACAATGCCGGCTGCTGGAAACGAAATGGTTCATCTTAAAGCTGGTTAGCTTCGGAACTTCTGACAAGTTGGGACTGAAATTCGGATGGTTGCGGGATCAGAGGAAGTGCTTTGGGCAGAAGAAGCGTAAGTTGCGGGGGCCCGATACGTATCGAATTCAGACACTTTGTGCATCCCATTCCGCGGTGAACTGATTCGCTGCGTTGCGTAAGCTGCACAAACCATAGCCATTTCAAGGGTTGGTTTCCGTTTAGCCGACAATCCAGGAGTCGATATCGCTACGAGCGGCTTGTCCCAGGAACTACAGCGCCAAAAACGGAGCGTATCTGTCGGGTATCTGTCGTGGTAACAACCACTGGCTCCGGCTAGAGTGCCGGTGAAAGGAAGGGCAAAATGCGACAAGAAATTCGTTATGGCAAGAAAATCGTAGAACTAAGGCGGGCGCGCGGCTGGACGCAGGAACACCTTGCGGAAGCGACTCGGTTGGAGGTCCGCACGATTCAGCGAGCCGAGAAGGATAAGACGAAAGGCCCCGAGACTCTACAGGCTATCGCCGGGGCCTTCGACGTGGAACTCGCAGATATGCAAACGCTGAGGCTCATACCCGAGCACCGGTTTCTGCGCGCGGAGTTGGTGACGAGCTATCGCCAATTTTTGTCGGTGGAAACAGCGCACCGCTCTGAGATGTTTTCAAAGGTCGTCTTGACTCAGTTAGACGACAAGTCTGACATCGAAGAATTGTGGGAACAGGTGTTTTTCGATTGGGATGTGATCTCGCCCGAGGATTCCGACTTGTGGCAGGCATATTGTGCCGACGTTAAAGAGCCGATCACCGCGCTCTTCGATAGAGGCTTCGCGATTTTCACGGTTGATGAATACACCGAATCGATTCTGCGCCCGGTCGCTGGCATTAAACCGGAAAGACCCTGGATCGATTGGACCGTTCGCCATCACGCCCTGGTCAACCGCCACGGTTGTTACAAGGCCGCAGGCAAGCTCCACCGCTTCGACATGGCCTGCAGGCAAGGCTGCGAGCAGTTTCTTGAGGGCATCCGCAAACGAAACGGAGAAATGCTGGTTTGGCCCAATGCGGTGTTTCCAGCATTTGGACCAGAGCACGATTCGTTTTCATGGTGCGACGAGTGTTTCCCGCCGAAGGAAGGCCGACTTCGGGTGGATGAGGACTACATCGCGTCGATCATGGGACTGTCCGTAAACGAGCTCCGTCAGATCATCGCAGTTCAGGCGGAGAGGGCGGGCGAGGATTCTCTCTACGGGCTTTCGTGAATTATTGCCCGTCAGGCTTCGGTGCGGCGACTCTGTCGAATTTTCCTGTCATCATCTTTTTAATCTGTTCTTGCATCTCTGGCGGTAGCAACACTTCAGGACGAAGCAGGGCTAGCGTGCGAATCTCTTCAATCGAGACTTCGATGAGCTTCAAGCGGTCAGGTGAAAGAGCTTCTTTCCAGTCACGAAATGCTGCCGCAGCCCCCGCGAGGTTCTCAACGACATCGTTCTTCGGAAAAACGACGGCCAGCGTCATGCATTGCCTATTCAAGACCATGAAATCGTTGTAGTCCTTGTTCATTTCATGATCTTTTCGGGGATCGAGCAGCCTTCCTTCGTACTTGGTTTGGAAATACTCTAGTGCGGTGCCCATGTCGCGCGCCCGGACGTAGAGATCATGCCATTTCGACTGCCGCCAATCCGCGAGATCGCGCTCGGCAACTTCCTTCGCTTGTCGCAAGGTATCATCTGCGCTACGGCTGGCGGTCTCTGCGGCCTTGAGCGAAGCCGCCGCGACCCACAGCGAGGTTATGGCGACCGCCAAAGAAGCGACACCGATGATCGTCGCAATTTGTGCTTCAGTCATCTCGAAGCCTGTCGTCAGCCAAATCGTGCCGACGCACAGAAGTGAAAGGTAAGCTATAACAATCGCTCTTCGGAGCACGAAACCCGCACTGTAACACAGACGATACACACCGCTATGTTCACGTTCTACGCAGACGACAGTGGAACCAGCCCGGATCAGCCCGTTGCGACTGCGACGGCCTTGATTGTTCCGAATGCCCAAATCCCGAGGCTCGAAAACGAGTGGACCACGTTGAAAGAGAAAGAACGATTCAGTTTCTTTCACACTTCAGAGTTCGTCCACCGTAATCCGAAATCCGAGTTCGCAGATTGGGCCAAAGAGAAGCAGGAGGGTGTATTGCGGCGGGTGAGGGAAATCAGCAAGAAATATGGATTAGTCTCCTTCTCGTGCGCCGTCAACAAGAAAGACTACAACGAGGTTGTTCCGAATGAAATGAAGCGACTCACTGGCAAGCATCACTATACGTGGTGCCTGGGCATGGTCATTGCTGCCGCGGATCGATGGAGAAATAGGAGCGCAACCATTCCCCCGTTCAAATATGTCTTCGCGTCGATGGGAGGTTCGAAGGATAAAGCACGGCAAGATGTCGAAGCCGCGATGCTGTATTGCGAGTTGGTTGCTAAGGCTGCTGGCAGGAGCGGTGACTACAGCGATTATTCCTTTCGTCCGTCAAAAGAGAGCGCGGCCCTTCAATGCGTAGACCCGATTGGCTGGACCTGTTACAACTATTCCCTGTGGATTCTCTCCGGAAAGCCCAAACACGATTATGTTGATCCTGCGTGGATCGATTATCAGGGTCCTCGCGGGCCGGACGGTTGGCTGAAAGCATTCACTATGACAAGGAAGGCGTTGGAGAAGTTCGTTGCTGAAGACCTTGCTGACGGTAGATCAATGGCTCGATTCAAGGAATGGGAAGAACGTGGCCTCCTGCCCGGAAAGCGCTGAGACATGATTGACTGGACTGATGTCGCCAAGACTCTCGGCAGCACAGCAATAATTTGCGCCGCGATCATTTTCATCACAAAGACATTTTGGTCGCAATTGCTATCGCGCGACCTTGAGGGATTTAAGGCAAAACTCGAAAACAGGAACACTGTTGAAATCGAGCGTCTGCGAAACGACTTGAAGCGCGTAGCTTTTGAGCATGAGACTCGCTACGCGAAGCTGCATGAGAAACGGGCGGAGATACTGGAGGAGCTTTTCAAACGACTCGTCAGGGCAAACGAAGCCTTCGTAGCAAGATTTCGCGCAGGCCATTTTGCGGGCGAACCTTCGATTGAGGATCAGACAGTCGCAGCGGCGAAAGCTGCCAATGAGTTTTTGGACTGGTTCTCGCAAAACAGGCTCTTCATCGACGACCCCATTGCCGATCAAATCGTGGCCATAAACAAGCATTTTCAGGAACTCTGGTTCTCGCTCGGGCCGGTCCGACCGGAAGATCGTCAAAAAGCCACTAAAGAGTTTTTCGAGAGGACCCCTGCGCTGATAGAAGATGTCCGCCGAAGGATGCTCGATTTACTCGCGACAGTTGGAGCTACCAGAAACTCCATGCCACACCGAGCTTCCACCGCCGTAGGGTTTGCCATGGGGTAAAAGATGACCGGCGCTTCTTGCCCCTGGAATTTAACCTCTGATAACCGCATGAACGCCAGTCGGAGGTGGGATCACGGAGCGATGAGACTTGGGCGTTGTACGGCGTCATGAACCGATGCCACGTCAAGACCCTCGTGGAGTGAATAACCAGAAGTTCGTACTTCAGGTGCAAGGGTTCCCCAGGCCGCCGCATCCTATGGCATATTTGTGCACGTACCCTTTGAGCAGCTGATGCCAAAAGCTCCCAAACTGAACCTGATGGTGGCGTCGACCGTCTATCATTTCGAAGATCAGTTGCGTCAGATCTGTGCCGTTTTGTCAGGTTTCGGATATAACGTCTGGAATTCATTCATCGGGACTATTCCCGTACATCCGGGGCAGTCGAATTTGCAAAACTGCGTTTCGGCCGCTTCACAATGCGATGCGTTCTTGGGCGTCATTCGACCGTTTTACGGCAGTGGCGTCGTGGGCGCGCGATCGATAACGCACGAAGAGTGCCTTGAAGCAGTGCGTCTCGTAAAACCGAGATGGTTTGTTGCGCACCATGATGTCACGTTTGCGCGCCAGCTCCTTAGGCCCTATCTTTACAATGATGATGGAACACCTTCTGGATTTGTACTGAAGAAGACTGCCGTGATGGACGATCTCCGAGTGATTGACCTATATAACGACGCAATCCAACACACCGTGCCCCTTGCCGATCGCAAGGGACATTGGGTCCAGGAATTCTATAGTATCGAAGATGTTCTCAATCACTTGAACAGCCAATTCAAAGACGTCGCGCGTGTCCGGAAGATCTGCGGCGAGATGACGAAACCATGAATCTCAGGGAATTGCAGTCCATACTTTCCAAGGGCGAAACATCAACGGTGGAGTTCTCGCTGACCGTTGATGCTGACTCGATTGCCAAAACCGTTTGCGCTTTCTTGAATGGCGTTGGCGGCCGACTCTTTTTAGGCGTCGATGACAAAGGACAGATAGTCGGAATCCCCAACACAACAGGAATGGCGACCGCTTTACCGGCTGACTTGTCGTCCACAATCTCTCCTCAGTCTGTGTGGACCATCGACCAGATTTCGGCCGAAGACCACGATCTTCTCGTCCTGGAAGTACCCGCAGGCCAGGACAAGCCTTACGTCGTCAAGGGTGCGATCTATCTGCGACGTCGGGCTCAAACCGTAGCCGCGAACAGAAATGAGATTACGGCTTTAATTCGCAGACGCACAGAATCGAGCCATCGGTGGGAAAGGCAACCTGCTCTTGGGGCTGATCGTCTCGACTTGGACGACGAGCTTGTTCGACAAACCATGCAGCGAGCACGCGAGTCTCAGCGATGGAACGGAACCGAAAACGACGTTGACGGATTCCTGAACGACCTCGGCCTAACCCAGGATGGAAAGGTGACCAACGCTTGCTTCCTGCTGTACGGCAAGAACCCGACGCGTATCCTCCCGCAAGCACGCGTTCGAGTGCTGGTTATCCCGGGAGGCAAAACGGCTGATCACTACTCAGTTGATCGAGTTTTTGAATCCTGCCTCCTCCGTACCGCGAAGGAACTACCGGAGGGCCTCAACCTCTATATAGGAGGCGTGGCGAGCCGCTTTTCGGCCGATAACTGGGTGCGCTCCGACAAGTCCCTCTATCCGGCCAGCGCACTACGCGAAGGTGTGATGAATGCCCTCATTCATCGTGATTATTCCAGTAACGCAGCTATTACGATTTCTATTGATCGCGGGTCACTCAAGATCTCGAATCCAGGCTCATTACCAGACGCCCTCAAGGTGTCCGATCTCAAAAGAGATCATCCATCCCTGCCACGAAATCCGGACATCGCCCATGTCTGCTTTCTGCACGGACTCATCGAGAAAGTTGGACGAGGCACGCAGCGGATCGTGATGGACTGTAAAGAAGCAAAATTGCCGGCACCTAAATGGCATACGACCGAATTCGAAACAACATTAAGTCTTTTCTCGCCCGACGAGGAATCCTCTCGATCAACCGAAGAGCTTAATGAGCGCCAGCAGCGCATACTGAGCCTCCTCCAAGAACGCGGACGGCTAACGTCCACGGAGGTTGCGACGGCAATTGGTGCTGGCGTGACGGAACGGACAATACGAACCGATTTGCAAACATTGCATGACCGGGGCCTCTTGACCAGAAAGGGGAAAGGAAGAGCAACGGTGCTGATGGTTGCCAAACTTGACTAAAGGTCCCCTTTAAGGGCTTCTGGGAGCCGGCGATTTCCCGATTCTTCCCTCTGTGGCGGCAGTTCTCTATTCAACACACTTAGTTTCAGTAGCTTACGGGAACTATGGCGGCGATAACCCAGGGGTGGCCCACTTCCGGATACTTCCCGATTCTTCCGGATTTCCAAATTACCCGACTGCACTTTGCTTATCCCTTCACTAAGGTGTTTACCTACAGTAGTTTATATGGCGCGATATTCGAAGGGTCCGCTCCGGGCTGTTTCCGAATTCTTCCTGATTGACCGCAGTCTTTCATCTTTGCGTCAGTCGGGTACAGTAGGTATATATACCTACTGTACCCGCTTGGCGACTCTTGCCAGAATGTCTCGCTCAAATGATGCCTAACCGCACAGACCGCGTAATTCACCTGGCAGAACAAGTCTTGGCTAGGTCAGGCAGGCGACTCTTTTCTCCTTCAGACTTAGCGAGAATCCTTCAGGAAGTTCGCCTCAACACAGGCTGCTCAAAGAGCCCTGGTTTGAAAGGCTTTGTCGATCTGCTTCTTCAAACAAAGACCCTTCAGAAGGTTCACCTCACCTCGACATATCCTCTTCGGACGACCCGCTACGCGTATGCCCCTTTTACGGAACTCGAACTCGCTGTTTCCCTGCGACCAAATTCGTATCTATCACACGCAACCGCGGCTTTTCTTCACAGCCTCTCGGAGACAGAACCCCAGTTCGTTTACGTCAACCAAGAGCAATCGGCAAAATCGCACTCAGGGCCACTCACGCAGGCAGCTCTCAATCGAGCATTCGCCACCTCCCAAAGACAATCAGCGTTTATCGTCACGCATGAACAGACGAAGATCATGTTCCTCAGTGGCAAAGACACAAGGCAGCTAGGCGTGCAGGAAATTACTGGTAAGCAAGGAGAACTCATTCGGGTCACAGATATCGATCGCACGCTCATTGATCTCGCGGTGCGGCCTAGCTACTCAGGTGGAATCCACAACGTCTTACGGATCTACACTGGCGCGACCGCGAAAACAACCGCGGAACGCCTCGCCGAGATGCTAAAAGGATTAGCCTATCTGTACCCCTATCATCAGGCGATCGGATTTTTACTGGCGCGCGCCGGATACGCTCCGGAATCACTTACGCCTCTGGCGAAGCTCGGATGCCACTTCGACTTCTTTTTGTCACACGGAATGACAAAAACGAAGTTCGATTCGCAATGGCGCCTCCATTATCCGGCCGAACTTTAGAAATCACTGGTTCTCTTCTTGTGCGACAGCCATGCCATCATCGCCCGTCCAGTGTCTGCATGGACCCCCGAGACCAAAATGCGCTTTGCGCCAAATCTGACGTCGCATTCGAGCCCGTCTAATCATATGCTCAGGGCACCCTTCGCAGAATGCCGGGGAAGGCGAAGGCCTTTTCGAGAGTGTTCTCGGCTGATCTCCCGTTCCTGACGCTTGGCAACATAGCATTCGCGAGCCATCCGGGGGCCCAAGGGTGTTTATGAACGAAGAAAACATTAGTGCCAAATCTGTTGTGCACGCGAGCGGCGATAATGGTGTCGAGGTCCGCTATGTCGCGTACTGCGACATATTAGGTTTTTCAAATAAGATTCTGAGCGACTTCGATCGCACGCTCGGAGTGTATAAAGACTTCGGAAAATCAATGGCGGAGTTTGCGGTTAAAGAAGTTCGGGCAACCATGTACTCCGACGCCATCCTGGTGACCGCGATGCTTCTTGGTAAGGTTCTGTCGGCCGTCCAACAGCTTTGGTTCTTGGCTTTGAGAAACGACCTTATGATCCGTGGGGCCATCACAAAGGGCCGATATTGGGAGCAGCGGCAGGGTAATCACTTGCTTGTCGCGAGCGACGCCCTCGTTCGAGCCGTGAAATTAGAGCAGTCGGTTAGTGTTCCTGCCGTAGTTATTGCAGACGATGTGGAGATTCCCGATGAGTTGTGGCAGCGTCGATTTGTTGTCAGCCCGTTCGAGACCCCCTTGCTGCATTTCCGTGACAGAAATATTGTGAATCCATTCAATACATTCTGGGGCAAATCCGCAGCATCCCGCGCTACTGAGCTTATGAATGAGAGTCCGACGCACCGAGATAAGTATTTGTGGTTTCTGGCACTGCACGAAGCGGCCGCGACGGGCCAGGAGCTGATACCGCCGGCCATTCTGGCACGATTTCAGCGGGACGGAATATTAAGGCGGCGTGCCTACGCGGTGGGAGCCACACGTCGAGCGTGCGCCTATGATTTCACGCAGAGGCCAATTATTTAGAGGGCGAGCTATACTGTTCTAACACTTCAATGTAATTGTTCAGCCGCGTCGCCAGCTCATCGTAGGTGAGAATATTCACATTCTTCAGCCCATGCGACAGAAGACGGAAATCATCCTTTTGCTTCTGTTCCGTGAATGTGCGTGCGTCCCCGGCCAAGATTATCCCGCGTGGCCTGACGACTTTCAGGTTTATGCCGTATTTGTCTAGGATGAAACTTCGCACTTCACTGGCAAAGCGAGCGACGTTCGCCAGGTAATTCTCAACCTGTATGATCGCTCGGGAAATTTCGGCGTCCCAGTAATAATTATTCCGGCTGGCGTCCAGTTTCAGTACGGGGGTATCCGGTTTTTTTATCTCCAAGATGTCTAGATAATTGTCGTGGGTCACGAGTGAGAAATCCGGGAACTTTGTCTCCCCCACACCTATGTTCATTTTGTCGATTGCCCGAATGTATCCTTGCTGAATTAACAGAATTTTGTTCTGAATGTAGGTCTGCCACCAGCTCTCGGCATGCGAAGAGGCGATCTCGGTCTCCAATTCCGTCGCCAGCTCCTTCAAGCTCTCCACTTGGGTCGAAGCCTTCAGAACGATCGCGCTCATGGCCTCTGTCTTGAGATATTCGGGCAGAAACGCGTTCAGAGCCTCCTTATCTTTTGAGGATAACTTTTTTGCAACGCCCGGTCCAAGAATGCGGTGCAACGCGCCGGGTGCATACACCGCCGGCGGCGGCGTGGTGAAGTGGGTCGAAAAGACTGCGTAGAATTTACGCTGAACGATCTCGTTCTTTACGTCGCGGTCTCGCTCGAACTTTTCTCCTGACATCCGCGATAGAAGTTTTTGCGAAATACGAACGTGAAACTCACCGGCGCGCTCCTCGATCGTGTCGGTTTCCGGCGTTATAATCCAACGCACTTTGTTGTCAAAGCGCTTTCTAAGAATTTCCAGAATGTTCTTGCCGAACTGAATTGATCCATCGTCTCGGAGACGCGCGGGGCGCCCGCCTTCGTAGAAAATTCTGACGCCCTTCAGCGCGCTACCGTAGCTCGGGTTTGAGACTGGAACGGAGCCAGTCTCCGTAACCGCCTTTGGGGCCGAGGATCGCTTCTTTTTCTTCTTTTTGTTCTTTTTCGCCATCTGTAGAGTCCTTCCATCATGCGGAGGAGCTAGAATTTCGCGCGCCCGCTTAGCCTCGAGGTGCCGATCTCACAAGCAGAATGCCGAGCTTCGCACGCTTGTGATACGCTGCCGACCGTTAGATCTATGCCAAGAGCTTCTCACCCGCCCGAGCTTTTCGTCACGAATAAGCGACGCTATATATGGGTCGGCGCCGTAACGTCTTTCGGTGTAATCTCCACGATGCTTCTAGCCTGGTATGGCTGGGGAACACCGATCCTTGAAGGCCAATCGTGGCCCGACGTTAAAGTGGCGCAGGTCGTCATGCTTATAGCCTGGACCGTAATGCCGCCGACCTGGTTCTGGTACGAATACTGGTTCATTTACCTCAAGGATTATCATTCTGACGAGACTGCCCCAGAAAATTTCGAACTGTTTAAATATGGCCAGGATCTGTCAGCGAAAATCTGGCTGGCTATCGTTTCGTCTGCCTTTGTTATCTTTTTTTGGAAAGACATCCATTTTTTCGCGAAGTGACTCCCGCGCCAGCCCTGCAGCGAAACCCGGTACCACATTAGCCGATCACGTAGGGAGGATTAAATTCCGGAACCCCGGCGTGTCGGCCCGCAATCCATCGCAGAACGTAAACCTGCCGAGGGTCTGTCAGATTCCCGCTCAGGCCGTTGGAAATAACCTCCAGTAATGTGTGCGCGGCAAGGTCCTTGTAATAGTCGATGTCGGGTTCCATCATGATGCAGTTGACGCCGTCAATAAGCTTCGTGTCGTTCGCATGGAACGTCAGCTGGACGTTCGCTTCACCAAATTGAATCTGCTTGTAACTGTCCGTCGCTCCAGAATGAAACGCCGCGAAGCCAGCCTCGCGCGAGAACGTCCCCCGCGCTGCTGCCATCCGCACTTGATCGTAAAGCGCGGGGTCAGCCCAACCGTAGAAGCGGTCCTGGGCCATGGTGTTATCCCAGATGATTTCCTTGAAATACTGCAAAGGGTTGCCAACCGGCAGAGCGATCGAACTCATGGCGGTTGCGATGTTGAAAAGGCAAGCCAGAACCGGCGCGCGCGCTTCCATCAATTCGCCATATCGGTCGGCGGCCACGCTTGGGTTTGCCGCGCCGTGTGCAAGTATTGAGTGCAGTAACGGTTGACTGATAGCAAGCTTGTCCCACTGCGCGCCGGCGAAGCGGAACCCGGCATCTTTTTGCAGGAGCATGATGTCCAAGGTCTGCGGCACGGCCGGCGAACATTTGACCGGCGTGAAGCCCGCCTGACTAAAGCGGTCGGCGAACGCGATCACCGTGTAGTTGTCCCCGAGATTATCGAAGAAGGGAAGCTGGAATGTTGTGCCGGACGGATGGTAGTCTCGATATCGCTGACTTTCGTTGCCGTCAGTAATCGTCATCAGGATTCTGACATCGGGTGAAATTGGCTGCCGCGTGCCGTCGAAAATCCGAACTGTCAGCCTTGATTCTGCGAGCGCCGAATCCAGTTGTGATTTCTGCTGGAAGGCCGCTCCCCTGACGACGGACGATAAAGGTGCTGACAACACCGGGCGAGTTGCCGCCGCCCGCGGGTAGGCAACGCCGCCGTCCTCGTCGTAGAACGTCTCCGTGATTTTCGGGCCATCGAGTGAAATCACGGCAAAGCCATTCAGAACGCGTTGCGGTATATCCGGATCAGCGGCGCAGCGATCCTCGTTCCAAATAATGTTCGTGCTCTTGGAAAGGTTCGGGGCCTGCCCGCAGGGCAACGCGCCATGTCCGCAACAGCGGCAATTTACCTCGGCGGTTCCATTCGACTGTCTGTCGTACCAGACGCCTGCATGCATGTGACCCCAATACCAGAATGCGGGCCCGGCATCCGGGGGAAATGCACCCATGACCTGTGACCAAATTGCCATTTGGCTCGAACCGTCTTCGGCGAGACCGTTATGGTGGGTCAGCAAAATAAGCTTCTTTTTCTTGGCTGCTTGCGCCCGCAAAAAATCCAGCTGCTCAACCCCCTTGCCGTCCCGAGAGAGAGAACCTTCTCGATACATTCCATACTCGTCGGCAAAATAGGCTGAGTCCAAACCGACGATGACCCAGTTCTTGTTCTCAAGTGCAAAATAGCTGCATTGTTTCTGCATCAAGAATGGTGCGCCACCGATTGCGTCAAAATACGGACCGCAGCCTGAATACATTTCATGGTTGGAATTCAGCGCAAGGGAACCGGCCGAACCCGGCGGCCAGGACTTCACGAGAATGTGTTGTTCTTCGTCATCAGAGCCGGCGTAATACACGTCGCCGAGATGAATTGTCAGATTCGGCTGGAGAATTGCGATCTGTTTGCAGACCTTTGTACTCGGAGACGGATTGCCAGAGGTTCGCCAGTCACCGGTTCCCCAGTCCCCGGCAATGGCGATTCTTAGCGTGTCGTCAATCGCGGAAACCACAGGATTGAAGTTAAAGGGACGCTTGTTTTCGCTAAGATTTTCCAACCACAACACAAACGCTTCGAGCCAGCCGGGATCGAGGGCCTCGTACTTTCCGGTTCCCCAGATTTCGCCGCCGCCATCGACCGTGACCACGATGCCAGCGTCCAGGGTGTCGACGATGCCAGCGGTGTCGCCCGTCATTGCACTTAGCGCGAGGTTCAGCGACGGGCCTGTCATTTCATCGACAGGCGGGGCGACGCGCTCGCGCGTCGCGATCAGTGTCTTTTGATGGCCCCGCTGAATAAGCGGCATGATCCGGCTGCGCTGTTCGGGAGTTAATTTGGCCCACGCCGCACGAATTCTGCTGGACGTCGTGGGCGGAATATAAATTTGCATCTCGTCACTCCTGTTCAGACAAGCGACACGCCGGTACCGCTGGAGAGATTCTTGGGGTCGGGGTGAACTTTAACTAAGTGCTGTCACGGGCGTCAAGTATTCTATTTATATAACCGGCTGCGCTTTGAAGATTCTCTTCTCGAACGATCTCCGGTGGCAATCCTCGCGCCGTCTCAGAAAACACTGCCTGCAATCCAGGCTCCTTCGGCTGCTTTCAAGATTCTTTTTGCTGTCACATCTTGCCTCTTGCCGAGAACGCTTGACTTAGTGATGAATCGATCATGAAAGCGTTGGGCCTTCCGGACTTCCTCTTTGCCTGCCCTTCCAGCGGAAAGACTGCGCCTAGCCGCCCGCTTGTTCTGTCAAGGGTCTCCGCTTCGCTCCGATAAACGCAAACCCGGCGCCCTTGACAGCGCGGACGTCTAGTCGCCAACCGCCGCTAGAAGGGCATTTGCTTTTTATGCACCGCTCACTGCGGTGCCTCGAAGGCCAAAATCGAAACCAACAAAGGAGTCGTTTCAATGCAACAAATCAGCAAATCACCGCTTTTCCCTCTGGGCCAAGTCGTCGCGACGCCCGGCGCGTTGGCCGCTCTCGAAAAAGCAGGACAGCAGCCGCAGGATTTCCTTGCACGCCACGTTCATGGCGATTGGGGAGACCTGTCCGACGAAGACCGCAAAGAAAACCGGCTCAGTCTGGAACAAGGGTTCCGGCTCTTGAGCAGCTACCGCACATGCGCGGGAGACACCAAGGTCTGGGTCATCACCGAAGCGGAACGTTCCGTTACCACGATTCTCTTACCCGAAGAGTATTGATGCACCCGAAAACGAATAAAAAGGAGAAAAGCACTATGACAACAGCAGCAGCAACACACGCAACGGAAGTAATTCCCAACACCGTATCCCTAGTACAGGACATTCCACTCTCACGGATTCAGGAATCAAAGACGAATCCAAGACGCCAGTTTGACGAAACAAGGCTCGCCGAATTGGCGGACAACATCCGGCTACACGGGGTACTTCAACCCATTTTGGTGCGTCCGTTGCCGGGTGGCGACGCGGACTCCTATGAACTCGTCGCCGGGGCACGGCGGTACCGTGCTTCAAAGCTCGCGAAGTGCGAATCCATTCCCGCTACAATCCGCGAGCTCACCGACCCACAATGCCTCGAACTGCAACTCATCGAAAACCTCCAACGCGCCGACGTACACGAGCTGGACGAAGCTCGTGGCTACGCAGCCCTCATGCAAATGCAACCAGACACCTACACTGTCGAAACCCTGGCCGAGAAAGTCGGGCGTTCGGAGAAATACGTTTATGCTCGCTTGCGGCTCACTCATCTGATCGAGGACATGCAGCGGGCGTTCTACAACGGGATGCTCTCGGTCGCACATGCCTTCGAAATGGCGCGGCTCGAGCCCGACGATCAGGAACGCGCTTTACAGGAGTGTTTCCCGAATCACCGCACGACGGCGGCCATCCTGAAGGATGGAAAAGCCGAAGCGGTCACCGTGCGGCAACTCCGCGAGTGGATCGAGCGCGAAATCCACCTCGACCTTAGCAATGCTCCCTTTGACCCGCAGGATGAGAATTTGCTCCCGACCGCGGGGAGTTGCGCGAACTGCCCGAAACGCACGGGAAACAACCCGCTCCTGTTCCCGGAAGTGCGCCGGAAATCCATCTGTACCGACCGGGTGTGTTACCGCAGGAAAGTGGAAGCTCTCGTGCAGATTCGCGTGAAGCCTCTCCAAAAGGCAGGAGAGAAACCGCTGCGAATCTCAGACGCTCCCGTATGGCAAGCCAAGGACCGCAACCCCGATGTCTTATATGAAGGACAGTACCGGATTGCTCAGAAAAAAGCGGGAGTGCCCGCACGCTGAACCCGGCGTCGTGATCGACGGCCCGGACGCGGGCAAACTGCTTCACGTATGCCGCGACGAACAATGTCCGGTCCATGCACGAGTCACACGCTACGAGGCATCGCCACAGGAGCGAGCGGCGCGTGCCAAGGAAGCGCTAGCCGAGCGCATCGAGAGGCAAACGCGCATTCGTATTTTGAACGCCATTCGCAAGAAATGTTCGGGCACGCTTTCTCGTCCCGATCTCGAAATGGCTGCGCTCGACTACTTCGAGCGGCTAGGCCACGACAAACACCGCCGCCTTTGCCGCGTGTACGGATGGGAGGAGAAAAAGACCAAGGCCTCGTGGGGCGGCAGCACGGTGGACTACAAGGCCACTACGGAAAAAGCCGTACCGAACATGAGTACGCCGGAGATTCACCACTTCCTCCTAGTGTGCGCGCTTGTGTCCGACCTGTACTGTCCCGGATACAATCCCGGTCAGGCGCTCACGAAGGACTCCAAGCTCGCGCGCACGGCGCTGCGCTACAAAATCAACATCCCACAGGTCGTAGCCCAGGTACGGAGCGAACTTTCAAGGAAGGATAAACGCAGGAAGAACGCTCCGAAGCCAGCGGCTTCGCCGCTGCGCAAATAAGAGCGACGGACCATGTAGGGAAACGGGCCGTGTGGCTAGCACGGCCCGTTTTTTCAACTCAACTGTCGTATGCGAGTCTTCTTCACAACCGGTGATTTCTTCTGCCGCGCCGCGAACCTCTCCGCCCTTTCACGATCGATGTACACCCGCCCAAACGACGCGTTGTCGGAATACGTCACGGTCACGAGCCAGTGATGATGTTTGCGGCGGCGATCCGTTTTGTAGTTTGAGACCTTGCGTTTGGCCATGACAGTTCTCCCCGTGGAGAACTCATCCTAGTACGTTTTTCCACGACCAATACGAGTTTGTCACGGATCATCCGTGTGATTCAGCGAGGCGTATGGCCACGCCGATGACGCGCCTGACGGCGCGCGGGCTGTCGATTGGTCAGGCATGTAGCTCCGTTAGGCGCATGGCGACGCCGGTAACTCGGCCCACGATCTCCGCATCCCTCGGATAAACGAACCGCCTGATTTCGCACTTGGAATTGGGATGCGGAACGGCCAAAAGGTGGCCCTCACGAATCTCGCACCAACTGCAAATATACTCACCCCTTAACTCCACGAAATAAATTGGCCGGTCATGTTCGTTCTCCCATTTCACGGTGGAGATTTTGGCCTGGGTTCCGTCGATCTGCACAATCGAACCGGGACGCAAGATCGGGAACATCGTGTAATCGGACATGCCGATGAGGCCATACACACCTTTGCGGAGGTCGAGCTGTTGAAGTAAGCGTATCGGAACCTCACCCCAAATTTCTACAAGTCGCGACAAAAGGTTTGTCTTGTCAAGCTTGAGCTCTCCGCGTGAGCGCAAGGGAACTACCATTGTGCCGC
The DNA here is from genome assembly GCA_963838265.1 of uncultured Acidobacteriota bacterium. GTDB lineage: Bacteria > Acidobacteriota > Terriglobia > Acidiferrales > UBA7541 > Acidiferrum. The sequence continues at coordinate 695,132 of CAWIQN010000003.1, read as the reverse complement.
CGTCCTGGTGTTCGGACGGTTCGACAAGTTGGGTTTTCGGTGGCGCAAACATCGCCTGATCGCGTCCGATGTCGCTCACACGCAACCCAAAGTACGAAAGGATGTTCGGCCAGCTGTCGTGATAAATCACCGAAACGCCGTTAAGACGAACATCGCTGATTCGCTGAATGTCGTCGTCCATGTTGAGCGGCGGCCAGGTCGCAGATACATCTCGGAAGTTCTCTTCATCAACGGGTATGACCCGGACACGGACTTATTCGACTATGGCTCAGTGTTCCTGGCTAAACAGGAACAACCATGAGCAGCGACACTGCATTCACATCACGCTCGCTCACCGCCTCTGAATACGTCCGGGAGCTCTTCGAGCCTAGCGACAACGCCGCGATCCTCGTGCGAAATCGCTCCACAGGCCACACGGTTCAACGAATCGCCAAAGCCGAGACGATAGCGAGCCCCGGCTTTCAAACCTGGCTCGAGGCTCAGAATGCAGGCGGTTCCGACGTGTTCATGGGAATGAATCCAATCAAGGACGGCGCTCATACCCGCACTAAAGATCATATAAAGGATATCCGCCACGTCTATCTCGACCTCGACAGAAATGGCGACGCATCTCTCGAAGCGATTCGAAATTCGCCTTCAGTGCCAGCGCCAAACTTTGTCCTCGATACTTCGCCCGGCAAGCACCAGGTCGTGTGGAAAGTGAGCGGGTTCAGTCAGGATGAGTCCGAAACTCTTCTTCACAACCTCGCAAATAAGTTCGGCGGCGACCTGGCGGCAACCGACTCGACGCGCGTACTGCGCTTGCCGGGATTCGCCAACCACAAACTTCCCGAGGAATTTATCGTCCAGGCGCGACAAGAGAGCGATGCAGTCTACACGCTCCGCGACTTTACGATTGACGAAGACTCCCCCGAAACGCCACGCCATCTTGCTGACGCTCAAGAGCGAAGACGGGCGGTGCCGAGCAACCACAAGAGCCAATCCGAACACGATTGGGCTTACGCAAAGCGCGCCCTAGCCCGCGGCGACGATCCCGAAGTCGTTATCCAGCGTATCGCCGACTATCGGGCAGCTGACAAAGACGACCCGAATTACTACGCGCGGAGAACCGTTACAAAAGCCCAAGCAGAACTCAAGAGTTCGACAGCTCCCCAGATACCTGAATCTCCGGCGGGCGAGGGGAGCAGTCAGGATCGCATTCATTTAGCGGAAACTATCCCTAAGCCGAACGATTTCAGTCTCGGAAGGTTATGAGCATCAAGGTGCAACAGGAATCACAGTTGCCGCCAGGATACGGCGTTGATACAGTCATCAACGCGACACCAGAAAAGCGGACAGGGAGAAAATCCATGTCACGTCGATCTGGTCAGAATGGTTGCATCCAGAAGGACGGCAACTGGTACGTCGTTCGGTTCTGGAAGGATGTCGCGGGTCAACAAAAGAGGCAGCGAGTACGAGAAAGAATCTGCCCCTTCTCTGGTCCCGGCAAACTCTCTACATCCGAACGGAAACACAAGGCCAAACAACTGGTCGAGGCCAGCGGAGCCGATACCGCGGAGCACTTCGAGAAAGTCGTTCGTTCGAACCACGGCATCACGTTTCGCGAACAGGCTGAGATTTGGTTGGAGCAGATGAAGGATCGCAAGCGCAAGCCGGTTGCTCCGGCCACGCTTGAGAACTGGGAGCGCTGTTTGAGGAACTGGCTCAATCCGAACATCGGTGACATCCCCCTCGATTCCGTCGGCAATCTTGCTTTGAGGAATCTCGGTGCAACGATGGTGAAGGGTGGGCTAGGCCCGTCGGCAATAAGGTCGTACACAAACACCGTCAAGATGGTTGTAGCTTCGGCGGTCGATGAAGAAGGGGACGCACTCTTTCCCCGAAAGTGGAATCACGCTTTTATCGATCTGCCCCAGGATAAGCACCCAAAACAACCAACCTTCACTGGTGATGTAATGACTCGCGTTGTCGCCGCGCCAAAGAAAAAGCTCTACCGCATGTTTTACGTGCTCTGCGCATCTGCCGGATTGCGATTTGGTGAGGCCCTGGGGATCGACATCAAGAACATTTCCCCGGACTTTGCCATGATCAAAATCTGTCAGAAGGCCTGGAGAGGGCAGATTCACAATTTCTTGAAGACCGACAATGGCCTTCGAGAAGTTGATCTCCACCACAAGGTTGCGGTGATGCTTAAGGATTTCATCGGCAAGAGAACGAGTGGATTGCTTTTCTGCTCGAAAACGCGCAAGCAACTCTGGCAGACGAACATCCTGCGGCGCTCGCTGCATCCGATCTTGGCCGACCTCAATCATCCGAAGTGTGGCGCTCACGCGTTCCGGCGTTTTCGTCTAACCCATATCCGTAAACAGGGTGTTCCGAGGGACCTTGAGCACTTCTGGATGGGGCACGGGGATGAAGAGATCGGGGACATCTACTCCAAGCTGAAGGAGGACCTTGCATTTCGCCAAGAGGTCACACAGCGAATTGGCTTGGGCTTCAGGCTTCCCTCGAACAACCCGAAAAAAAGCACCAAATCGAGTGAGGTTTGGAACCAGAATTGTAGTTTTGGACTGAATGGACCGAAAATCGAAGTTGGTCCAATTCAAGAAGTGGCTGTAAACTATTGAGAGTATATTGGTTGCACCGCGTGGGCGTGTAGCTCAGCTGGGAGAGCACCTGCTTTGCAAGCAGGGGGTCACCGGTTCGATCCCGGTCACGTCCACCAATATAATTCTCGCCCTTTCAATGTTTTGCGCAGGCGTTTACGGTCGCCCACCCCTGCGATCCCCCAGTAAAACTCTAAAACCTTCTCGCTTCCCGAGTCATCAAAGGCGTGCAGAAGAAGGAAATCGGAGCTTGTTGACGCCGAGTAAGACAGGGAATTTCGGGAGCTGCGCGATGCTTGTCGGGCTCGTTCGCTGCGTCTGCGACGCTCAAACATCGCGCTAAGGAATGGACGCGGCAAAATGGCGATCAAGCAGCTCAGGCACATTACGGTGAGCCGGCTGAATTTTGTTTCCGCGAGGTCCTTTGCCGAGGTCACCGCGGCCCTCTCGGGGCTGGTGGGCCATCCCGATCTGCGATCTTTTGTCGGGGCCATCGCCACGGCAAAAACGTATTCGGAGGTCGAAGCGATCGTGCATGCCGCCACCGGATCTTCGAGTTTCATGGAGTTTATGCGCTTTGACCTGGGCGAAGTTTTGCGCAAGAAACTTGGCGATAAAGCGCCAAAATGCATGCGCTTCCTGGTGGGCAATCCGCTGATCATGAAGCAAATGCTTGAGCACGTACCGGATGCGGGTTCGTATGCACCAGTAACCATTCTCGTCGACGAGCGGACCGACGGAGTGCACCTTTCCTACGACACGATGGCCAGTTTCCTCGCGCCGTACGGAAATCTCGATGCCATGAAAGTGGCGCAGGATCTGGATGCCAAAGTCGAAACGCTACTGACGGTCGCAGCTGGCTGAGCGCTAGTGCCATGCAGTGGCAGCCGGCGTCACCACGAAGATTTCACCGGCTGGAATTCCTATCGGAGGGCCAGCTCTTACAACCGGCTTTTTTTTGGGGGCCACGTTACGTCGCAAAAGTAGAATGGCCGCCCCTAACTGCGGCCAAGAAAAGAGCAAAATCATGCCAAATCGCAACGCAGCAACTCAGCTACAAAAAGTACCAGCGGGCTCTTCCGAACCGGCCGCTGATCTCGGCAAAGACGCTGTCGACGAGATCTCCAGCGGTCTCCGCGAACTGCTGGCGGATACTTTTGCGCTATACATGAAAACTAAGAATTTCCATTGGCACATGACCGGCCGTCATTTCCGGGACTATCATCTGCTTCTCGACGAACACGCCGACCAGATCTTCGCCATGACCGACGACGTTGCAGAACGCGCGCGCAAGATTGGCGGCACCACGCTGCACTCCATCAGCGACATCTCCAAGCACCAGCGGCTAAAGGACAACAACAAGGAATCCGTCGCTGCTCCGGAAATGCTAACTGAACTGCGCACCGACAATAGGGAGCTTACGGGCTTCCTGCGCTCTTTGCACGAGGTCTGCGACAAACACAACGATGTGGCCACCGCCAGCCTGATTGAAAACTGGATTGACGAGACCGAGCGCCGCACGTGGTTTTTATCGGAGATAGTTAGTGACCTTTGATACGACGTCAAGCATCTAGAGCTGTGCAAGCCTATGACACAGCATCCGAAAGACAGAGAAGAGGAAAATTGTCATGCCATACGTAACCGTAGGTAAAGAAAACGGCAGCAACGTCGACCTGTATTACAAAGACTGGGGCAAAGGCCAACCCGTGGTTTTTAGCCACGGCTGGCCCCTAAGCGCCGACGCCTTTGAAGACCAGATGTCCTTCCTTAGCGCGCGTGGTTTCCGGTGTATTGCCCACGATCGTCGCGGCCACGGGCGTTCCACGCAGACTTTCGACGGCAATGACATGGACACCTACGCGGACGATTTAGCCGCGCTCACAAAAGCGCTGGACCTCAAAGATGCCGTGCACGTCGGCCACTCCACCGGCGGCGGCGAAGTCGCCCGCTACATCGGGCGCCACGGCTCCAAGCGTGTCGCCAAGGCCGTGCTGATCAGCGCCGTTCCGCCGCTCATGCTAAAGACAACAGCGAACCCCGTCGGCTTGCCCATCGAAGAGTTTGACAAACTGCGCGCCGCCGTACAGTCCGATCGCTCGCAGTTCTTCAGGGATCTCAGCATGCCGTTCTACGGCTACAACCGTCCCGGCGCCAAAATCTCCGAAGGCGTTCGCGAATCCTTCTGGCTGCAAGGCATGCTTGCCGGATATCCCGCGTCTTACGATTGCATCAAGGCCTTCGGCCAAACCGACTTCACCGAAGATCTGAAAAAGTTTGACGTTCCCACGCTCGTCCTGCACGGCGACGACGACCAGATCGTGCCCATCGTAGCCGCCGGGTTGCAGTCCGCCAAAATTGTCAAAGGCGCGGTACTCAAGGTTATTCCCGGCGCGCCGCACGGTATGTGCACCACGCTCAAGGACCAGATCAACGCTGAACTGTTCGCGTTTCTAGGCCGCAGCCAGCAAGCCACGGCCTGATTATTAAGAAAATCGAAGCATTTGTAAGAAAACCGAAACGGGGAGCCAGCGCATGATCCTGAATATCCTTACGCTCGTGCACGTCATTTTAAGCCTGATTGGCATTGGAGCCGGACTCGTGGTCATGCTCGGATTTCTCTCCGAGAAACCACTCGGCAGCGCGAACGCGCTGTTTTTGTGGACCACGATTTTGACCGACGTGACGGGATACTTCTTCCCGTACCACGGCTTCAAACCTTCCTATGTGGTCGGCGCCATCTCGCTACTGTTCCTGGCGCTGGCCGTTTTGGCACTCCGGGTCGGCCAACTAGCCGGCGCGTGGCGCAAAACCTATGTGATATCCGCGATGATCGGGCTGTACCTGAACGTCTTCGTTTTAATCGCGCAACTCTTCATGAAGGTGCCGGCGCTAAAAGCGCTGGCGCCCACGGGCACCGAGCCAGCTTTCAAATTCACGCAGCTGACCGCTCTGGTGATCTTCTTCATTCTCACTATTCTTTCGGCGGTTCGCTTTCGCAGCACCGTAACGCGCACCGCCTGATCGCATCGTCTCGCGCTTGCAGATTTTGCAAGCGTTCCGTACCGCACAAGCCTGTGGTGGCTCGGCAACCCGCGAGCTATTGCAGGCTTGTTGCATTAGCTCTTCTCGATTCCCCATGTTTTTCTGTTCTGCGTTCGTAAGTCTCTTCCTTTCATCGTGATCAGTCTGCCCTGTGGCCGACTTCCGCATTATGAGACCGACTGGTCTTTAAACCACTTCTGCGCTATAGTGTAATGAGACCGAACGGTCTCTTGTGCATCTAACAAGGCAGCAGCGCCATGAGCGAGACTCTCACGCCAGCCTCCGCCGCCTTTAGCCTTCCCGCTCCCCGCGTGGCCATCAACCCGTGGTTCATCGCCATCACCGTCACGCTGGCCACCTTCATGGAGCTTCTGGACACCGCCATCGCCAACGTGGCGCTGCCTCATATCGCCGGCGGCCTCGCGGTTAGCACCGACGAAAGCACTTGGGTGCTCACCAGCTATCTCGTTTCCAACGCCGTAGTCCTGCCGCTCTCCGCATGGCTCAGCCGCATCTTCGGCCGCAAGCGTTACTACATGCTTTGCGTGGCGCTCTTCACCGTCAGTTCGCTGCTGTGCGGGTTCGCGCCGAGCCTCGGCATGCTGATCTTTTTTCGCGTCTTGCAAGGCGTCGGCGGAGGCGGCTTAGCTCCAGTCGAGCAGGCCATCCTGGTAGATACCTTCCCGCCCGCCAAACGCGCCGCCGCTTTCGCGCTGTACAGCATGGCCATCGTAACTGCCCCGGCCATCGGTCCGCCGCTCGGCGGCTGGATCACCGATCATTGGAGCTGGCGCTGGGTCTTCTTCATCAACATTCCTATCGGCATTATTTCTTTGATTCTCACCAGCCGCATACTCTCCGATCCGCCAGAGTTCACGCGCGAGGTGGAAGCAGCCCGTCGCGCCGGAAAGCTGAAGATCGACGTCTGGGGAATTTTCTCCGTAGCCATGGCCTTCGCGTGCCTGGAAGTGGTGCTCGACCGCGGGCAAACGGAAGATTGGTTCGAAAGCAATTTCATAGTGGTGTTCTTTTCCATTGCCATGGTGGCCTTGCTCTTCGCAATTATCTGGGAGTGGCGCCACCCCGATCCCGTAGTGGAAATCCGCCTGCTCGCCGACAGAAACTTCGCCATCGCAAACATTTTTTATTTCCTCTTCGGATTTACCCTGTACGGTTCCACGGTGCTCATCCCCCAGATGCTGCAGCGTCTTTTTGGCTACACCGCCACGGATGCCGGTCTGGTGCTCGGTCCCGGCGCTTTTGTCATCGTGATGCTCGCCCCGGTGGTGGTTAGAATTCTCCCCAAGCTTGGCGTCAAACGCCTGATTGGTTTCGGATATTTCACCTTCGCGATCGCCATGTGGTATTTCGCAAGCTTTACGCTGGCCACCGACTATCGCCACGAAGCCCTGGCGCGCGTATTGCAAGGTCTCGGCATCGCCACGCTCTTCGTTCCCGTCAGCCAGCTTGCGTATTCCAATTTAGCGAAAAACAAAAACAACAAAGCTTCCAGCCTCACCAATTTATTCCGCAATCAGGGCGGCAGTTTCGGCATCGCCTTTGTAACCACCCTCCTCGCCCGGCGCTCGCAATATCATCAATCCGTCCTGGTCGCGCACAACACGCCATTCGATGAGAACTACCGCAATCTGCTCAACACTCTGACCAGGTATTTCTCCACGCACGGCTTTTCGTACCCAGACGCCGTGGTTCACGCGCAGGCACAAGCGTTCAATCTCCTGCAACGCCAGGCTACCTTCCTGGCCTTCAACGATTGCTTCACCGCGCTCGGATGGATTGTCATCCTGGGTGTCCCTTTGGTGTTCTTCATCAAGAAGTTTCGCCCCGCCCCGGGCGCCTCAGAGACGCACTGACGGGAATTCTGCTCGGGCATGCAGAATCTTTACATCCGCTGTGAAACGGGAACCATATCGATATAACATGGCTGTTAAGAACGTCATGTAATGTCGAGGGAGTTTATGCGGCTCAAGAGCGTGGAGGCTCGGGTTCCCGCGTACCAGCGGATTCTGGGCGTTATTCGCAGGCGCATCGAAGCAGGAGAACTACTTCCCGGTGATACGGTAGCTTCTGAGCGGGAGTTGGCGCGCGCTCATCGCGTTAGCTTGATGACCGCTCGCCACGCGCTGGCGTCCCTCGAACGCGATGGTGTGGTACAACGCCGCCGCGGCGTCGGCACTTTCGTAGCCCCACCCAAAATTCATTTCAATAAGCTGATGAGCTATACCGAGCAGATGGCCGGCCGCGGCTTGGAGACGCGCTCCGTGGTTATCTCTTGTTCGCCGGAGATCTTCGACCACGATGTTGCCGCGCGCCTCGGACTACCCCCCGACGCTCCTCTAGTGATGCTAGAGCGCGTCCGCAAGGCCGTCGATTCGCCCGTAGCGTTCGAAGTCTGCTACTTCTCCGCGGAAGAATTTCCCGGCATCTCCGAAGCTTCGCTGGAAAACAAATCGCTCTTCACTACTCTGGAACGCGACTATGGCATCGAATTGGCCCACGCGGATGAAGAAGTGGATGCCATCATCGCTGAAGCGCGTCTTGCCGAATTGCTCGACGTGCCGCGCGGCGCCCCGCTTCTGCGCATGCGTCAATTGATCTACACCACCAAGGGCAAGCCTGCGCTGTACGTTTTGGGTTCGTATCTTTCCGGCCGGCATACCTTGGTGATTCGAAGGTTTCGGTGATTTGCAAGGTTGCGCTCATTCGCGCAGCCCACCAGTCCATCAGGAATTCTTTTTAGCGTAGCTTATACGAGCGTGCCCTGAAGCAACTCGCGCAACGTTTCCTGTTTTTGCGCGCTTAACTTTTTATTTTGCGCCGTCAGGTAAAACACATCGATTGCCTTCTGCCCTTCCGTGTCCACCAGCGCCACCTCGATATTGCAGCCCAGCCGCGCCAGCGCCGCTCCTATTTCATGCAGCAACCCTGGATGGTCCTGCGTCACGATCTCCAGCAGCGTGCTGTGCATGGAAGACGTGTCGTCAAAGCTGATTCGCGTGACCACTTCCACCTTCGGCGCGCGCTGCCGGCTCGCCTGTTCGCGGCCCTTCAGCAACGCTTCCAATGGTGCTTTGCCGCGCACCACGTCATTCAAACTCTTACGGAAGCGCTCCACCTCGCTCGGATTCAGTTCCAGCGTGTGGTGCAAATCCGTAAAGTGAAAGGTATCCAGCACCACGCCTGCGGCGTTGCCGAACGCGTCGGCCTTGATAATGTTCATGCCCCAACCCGCCAGCACGCCGGCGATGGACGCGAACAGCGCAGGACGATCCGCGGTAAGGAGCGTCAGCGAAAAGGCATGTTGCGTAGCTACCAATTGCGTCTGCACGGGATCGCTGTCCAACTTCTGATACAACGCAAAGTGCGACGCGATTTCCGCCGCCGAATGCACGGCCAGATACCGCCGTGGGAATCCTTCCAGGAACCGCTGGATTGATTCCGTGCTCGTTGAATTCGTCAACTGGCGGATTTGCTGCAACACCGGCACTTCGTCGAGGGCGTGCAAACGGTCGCGGTCCAGCGTCCGGCTGAAGTGGTTGCTGGTGGCCACAAACAGTTGCCAAAGCATTTCTGCTTTCCACGGCGTCAGCGCTTCCGGATTTACCGCGTGGATGTCCGCATACGTCAGCAGGCACAGTCGCTGCAAACGCTCCGGCGTCTGAACCAACGCGGCGAATCCCGATACCGTGGTGGGATCAAAAATATCGCGGCGTTGCACCGTGGCGGACATATCCAGATGCCGCTCGATCAGGAAATGCACCTCGGCTTTTTCATCCGCCGTCAATTGCAAGCGCGCCGCCGCGCTATCCAGCGCCGTCAGGCTGCCGGCCACGTGATTCTCCACCGGCATGCCTTTGCCCACATCGTGTAGCAGCAAGCTCAGGATCAGCAGGTCCCGGCGCTCCACGGTCTTCCAAAGAGAAGCATAGTTGGTGCCGCGAGCGTCCGGCGGATTGGCCAGCTCTTGTAAATGCTCAATCGTCCGCAGCGTGTGTTCGTCCACCGTGTAGCGATGATAGAAATCGCGCACCACCAGCGAATCTATTGCCGCGAATTCTGGCAGAATATCCGTCAGCAGTCCGAGGCGCTGCATCGGTCGCAGCGCGACTCCCGGAAAATCGGACGCCAGTATTTCCTGAAAAGCTTGCCACGGCAGTGGCGCGTTTCGCGCTGGAAGTTCGGGATGCAACATCACGTAGGGAATCGTTCGCTCCGTCTCGCGGCTGAGCGGCACGCCCGTCTTGGCGGCCTCCGCAAATAACGCATAGAGAACGGTGCGGTCTGCAAGCGCCGTCTGATCGTTTATTTCCAGCAAGCCGTCGCGCACCGCAAAAGCTTTGCTCCCACCTGGCTCGATTTTCGGAACCCGCGCCGCATTGAAAATGCGCTGCCGCAGCGATTGCTGCGATGGCGCCTTCTGTTCCATATACCGCAACAGTTGCCGGTTCAGCGTGCGCGCCTGCCGGAAATACACGCGCATCCAGTCTGCCGGACTGCGCACCGCGTCCCGACCAGCGTTCACCGGCAAACCCAGCGCGCGTTCCGCCGCTTTGGCCTGCAACTCGTAGGTCAGCGTGTTGTCGTTGCGTTCGTTGTTGTAGTGCAGAAAACATCGAATGGCGCTGAGAAAATTTACCGCGTTGCCAGTCAGCTCTTCCTCGGCCACCGTGCTGTTCCACACTTCACGCTTCTCGCCGCTGATCTGCCGCATCCACGCCGCAGCCTGGTAATCGCGCATGCCTCCCGGCGATTCCTTTACGTTCGGCTCCAGGTGAAAGATGGTATTGCCGTAGCGCGTCAGCCGTTCCCGCGTAAGCTTGCGCAGCTGCGCCATCAAAAATGGCCGCGCCTGCCGCTCCGGCCCGGGCAATACTTTGGTGTCCAGTCGCTCAAAAAGTTCCGCGTCACCCGCGAGAAACCTGCGGTCCAGCAGCGCCAGATGGAACTCCGCGTTGTCTTCCTCGATGCGTTTGCACTCTTCCAGCGTTCGGCCCGCCGAGCTCACGCGAAAGCCCATGTCCCAGAGCGTCTTGGAAAATTCCGCAATCAACGGCCGAAAATCGCGTTCCGCCTTCTCATTCCCAAACAAAAACAAAATATCCAGATCCGAGTACGGAAACAGCAGCTTCCGCCCATATCCGCCCAGCGCCAGCAAACACAATCCTTGCGACTCCGTTCCATGCCCGCTTTGCAGTTCCGCCCAGACCTGCTGAATGTTGCGGTCCGCCATTTCGCACAGCGCCTGCAGCGTCTCGCGCGCACTGGTCCCGGCGTCGAACTGTTCGCGGATGCGTTGCCGTTCGGCGTCAACTTGTGGGCCGAGTGTGGCCATGGGATTGACCCTGGAATTATTTGGTGGCGTCACAGATCCTTGCTTGCCGGAGGCCGCCCGATGCCGCGGATCGGGCTTTGCATCGCCTCTGCGATCCAGGCCGAGACGCGCTGCGAACGTCACTGGAGCGCATTCTCCCCGCGCTCTTCGTTGCGAATGCGAATCGCGTCATCCACCCGCGTCAGAAATATTTTACCGTCGCCAATCTTCCCTGTCTTGGCGGTTTTCAGTATGGTGTCCACAGCCTTATCTACCAGCTTGTCTGGCAGCACCATCTCTAGCTTTATCTTGGGCAACAGGTCCACTGTGTACTCTCGCCCGCGATAGACCTCGGTGTGCCCCTTCTGGCGGCCGTGGCCGCGCACTTCCGTCACCGTCATGCCCTCGATGCCAATCTCGCACAGCGCGTCTTTCACGGACTCAAACCGCGAGGGTTGAATGATCGCTTCCAGTTTAATCATGAAATATTTCGCTCCACGCCACGTCGAGCTGCTTCCGTGAACTCTTCGCGGCCTTTATCGTTTCCCGCCACGACTGGCTACGACTCCAGGTTATAGGCTTCTTCGCCGTGCAGCACGATATCAAGCCCGGTGACCTCATCGTCATCCGTCACGCGCAATCCGGTAACCGCATCCACGATCTTCAGCAGCACGAACGTTCCCACCAACGCGAACACCCAGGCGATTGCTATCCCCACCAGCTGGTTGCCCACTTGTCCCCAGTGTCCGTCGAGGCCGCCGACCGCTTTTCCTGCGCCAAAAATCGGGTTGATGACCGCCTGCGCAAATACTCCGGTGAGCAGCGCGCCAATCGTTCCGCCCGCGCCATGCACGCCGAAGGCATCCAGTGAGTCATCATATCCGAACACACCTTTTACCTTCGTCACCATCCAGTAGCAGAACAAGCCCGCCGCGAGCCCAATCACCAGTGCGGGCATCGGTCCCACGAATCCCGCCGCTGGCGTAATCGCCACCAACCCCGCGACCGCTCCGGAAATCGCGCCCAACGCGCTTGGCTTTCCGTTCTTGATCCATTCCGCAGCGCTCCAGCTCAAGGCTGCCGTCGCCGCCGCAAAATGCGTGGCCACAAACGCGCTGGACGCCAGTCCGTTCGAAGCTAGTGCGCTGCCCGCATTGAAACCAAACCATCCTACCCACAGCAAACATGCTCCGATAAAACTCAGCACCAGGCTGTGCGGCGGCATCGGCTTCTGTGGATACCCAGTCCGTTTCTTCAGATACAGCGCGCACACCAGTGCCGAAACTCCAGAAGAAATATGAACCACCGTGCCGCCCGCAAAATCCAGCGTCGGAAATCGCCCGCCTAGGCTGGCGTTCAGAAATCCGCCCTTGCCCCACACCATGTGCGCCAGCGGCGCGTACACCACCAGAAACCACAGCGCCAAAAACAAAACCGTCCCGCTGAACTTCATGCGTTCCGCCGTCGCTCCGGTAATCAGCGCCGGCGTGATAATGGCGAACATCAACTGGTACACCATGAAGGTAGTTTGCGGGATCGTTCCGGCGTAATCGGCGTTAGGCTCCGCGCCCACGCCGCGCAGAAACGCGTGTTCGAATCCGCCGATCACCGGACCATTGCCGCCAAAACACAGGCTGTACCCTACAAGCGCCCACATCACCGTAATCAATCCCATCAACACAAAACTCTGCATCATGATCGCCAAGGTGTTCTTGCGGCGCACGAGTCCGCCATAAAACAGCGCCAGTCCGGGACCGGTCATCATCAACACCAGCGCCGCGCTCACCAGCATCCACGCGTTATCCGCGGAGGATTGCGCCGCCGTCACGCGCTGGTCGAGCTGCGCGATTTTTTCGTCTAGAGCCTTGCTGCCTTCTGTGGAGGGAGTCGCTGAAGAAGTCGCCGAAGGAGTTACAGACTGCTGGCCAAAGAGACACATCGAGGGGAGCAGCGTCGTTCCAAGCACCAGGCAAATAAGGAGACAACACTTGCCGGCCATACGTCTCATAGTTCTCCGCTCCACTGCGTGGGTTTAACTGCTTTCAGTGGGACATGCGATTCCGTGACCGGAATTATACGCATCGTCACGCGCGGCCATTGATTGAACTTTGCATCGCCAGTATCAAATTTAGTGATAGCCCTCGAACTATCCCCAGCGTTTTCTTCATCTTTGTACGGGCATATTTGCTACCCACCGCAACCGATTGCGCGGCTCCGGTTTCGACAGCCAGAACGATGCGAATCGACGCCTGTCAATGCCATATTGGCAAGAGTCCCTCAGCCACAAAAATTTTGCACGTATCTTGTCTAGCGCCCCCGCCAGCGTATAATGTGCCTCCAGCCCGAGTTGCGCTGCAAAGTCGCAACGGCACGTCGCGCCGCTAATCAGCGTCGGCCAGGGAGGGAACGATTTTGAAAGTGGTCCCCAAGCGACACCAAGACATGCCCGATCGCAATCCCATGGAAATCGATGTCCGCGACCAGGGCGACGTTTCCATCGTCGACGTTCACGGTCGCCTGGCCATCGGCGAATCCGCCGAGCAGTTGCACGAAGCCCTCAATTCCATCGTCCGCCGCGGCGTCCACAAAGTAGTGGTCATCCTCAACCACGTCACGCAAATCGACAGCTCTGGCATCTCTACCCTAGTCCGCGTAGCCATCGGCCTGGCCCGCGAAAAAGGCTCCCTGCACCTGGTCTGCGGCCCCGGCCGCGTCCGCGATTCCCTAACCGTTACCCGCCTCGTCGACGCCATCCCCACCTTCGAAACCGAAGCCCAAGCCCTCGCCAAATTTTAGCCACCTTGGGGCCGCCACTTTCTGGTGGTGCCTCGTGTTACACTTCCCCGCTATATGACTAGCCCTGAGCGCATGACGTGCGTAATGCGTATTGCGATCACTCTGGTAAGTTTCCTGCTTGCTGGGGCCGTTGCCAGGGCGCAAGCGCAACCTGTGCGACCGCTGCCGGAACCCGAGCTCCGCGAGTTTGCAAGCCGTTTCCTGCACGACAAAGGCGAAGCCGGTTGCAAACCACCGAACTGCAGCATTCTCGTCGCTGACTTTACCCTCTCGTCCGGCGAGACATCGCAACTGGGTATGCAGCTAGCCGATCAAATTGCCAAAGACTTCGCTTCACTCCTCAACGCTAGCGAGATTGTCGATCGCGCTCTCCTCCACAGTTATCTTGACCGGGCGAGAATCCCCGCCGACCTTCTTAACAACGACGATGCCGTACGCTGGCTCTGCAAAGAATTGGGTGCCACGACAATTCTTACGGGAACTGCCGAAAGTCAAGATGGGAAATTGCGCCTCACGGCACGGTGGCTTTCTGCGGATTCCAAATGGTCCGGCCCGAAGGAAGAACTCGCGGCGACCTATCACGGCGACCTGGCTGCCGACCTCGCCCCACTCGACTCCTTCTCCTCGCACAACCCTGTACCGGATTCAGTTGCACCCGCGGGAGTCTTCGTGGCCGGAAAGAACGGGGTCACCAACCCCACTTGTGTCTACTGCCCTGCTCCTAGTTATTCCCCCGCCGCTCGCTCCGCCAAATTCCAGGGCACTTTGGTTTTAACTGTCGTCGTGACTGCGGAGGGACGTGCAAGCAGCGCCGTCCCGTTGCGCGGCGCACCATTTGGTTTAAACGAAGCCGCGATATCAGCGATCGAGTACTGGCGTTTCAACCCGGCGATGAAGGACGGTCACGCTGTCGCCGTGACGCTTCCGATCGAAATAACTCTCCATCTCTATTAGCGTCGTGACAGAACGGCGCGACGATTATTAAGGGTTCGCGGCGCGACGCCGTTCAACAACACTTACCCGCTCTTCTTTAACTCCGACAACACCATCTTCGCCAATTCCTTCAGCGTCTCAAACACACCCTGCCCCGTCACCGCCACGCCTTCCAGCACCGGCTCGCCTTTTTTCTGCAACTGCCGCGTCAACTCCTCCACTGGCATGGCATTCGGCAAGTCCCGCTTGTTCAATTGCAACACATAAGGAATCGTCGTGAAATCCAGCTTATGTTCCTTCAGATGTTCTTGTAGGTTTTCCATCGTTTCAAAATTCGCGTCCAGCCGCTCTTCCTGCGAATCCGCCACGAACGCCACGCCATCCGCGCCCTTCAAAATCAGCTTGCGGCTGGCCTCATAAAAAACCTGCCCCGGTACGGTATACAAATGGAAGCGCGTCTTGAACCCGCGCACCGTCCCCAAATCCAGCGGCAGAAAATCAAAAAATAGCGTGCGATCCGTCTCCGTCGCCAGGGAAACCATCTTGCCTTTTTGATTTTGCCCCGTGTGGTCGTAGATCCACTGCAGGTTGGCGGTCTTTCCGCCCAGACCTGGACCGTAGTACACCAGCTTGCAATTGATTTCGCGCGCGGGAAAGTTAATGAAAGGCAAGTTTGGTCGCTCGATCTCGGTCTGATTTTTATAACATAGGCGACGAACCTAAGGCCACCACTCACCGCAGCGCGTGTCGCCTGCTCGTTACCGCTTTCCTAGTTTCCGCGAGAATGCCTCCGCCCGGGCGTGTTATTTTTAGGCCGTGGCACTCGTAGGTAACGGGTGCAAGTTACAGCATTTTCGACGCTGCGGCGCTCCAGCGGCCCATCCCCGTCTCTCGGCTGTCATTTCACCGAATTGACGCGCGATACCGCCTCTGCTAGCATCCGCCTCATGGCTAAAGCCCATAAACCCTCTCATGCGTCCAAACACTCCTCTCGCGTCGAGTCTAAGCCAATGAAAAAAAAGGCCTTACCTCCTCCCCACCCCCCGCAACGCGGCGGCGTAGAGATGGTTGACCCGCGCGTCCAGGCGCAACTCAAGCTTTATGACGAGGCTCTCAGCCTCTTCCACCAGCAGAAATTCGCCAAAGCCAAGCAGGAACTGGAAAAAGTTCTCGAAGGCCCCAGCAAGGAATTAATCGATCGCGCCCGCATGCACATCAATATCGCGGATCAGCGCATGAAGCCCTCGCACGAACAAAATCCCCGCACTGCCGACGAACATTATCAACGCGGCGTGGCCATGATGAACATCGGCCGCTGGGACGACGCCCGCGAAAGTTTGGTCAAAGCCCGCAAAGCCGCACCCAAAGCCGACCACATCCACTACGCCCTGGCCGCTCTGGACTGCCTAACCGGCGAAGCCGACTCCGCCATGGCCAATCTAAAAGTAGCCATCGAACTAAAATCCGAAAACCGCTTCCACGCCCGCAACGACGAAGACTTCGCCTTCCTCCAGGAAGACCCCCGCTTCACCGAACTCCTCTACCCAGAAAAAGAAGGCTACTCCGGTTGAGCGGCTTCGCATTCACATCGTCGCCGTTGAAGAAACAGCCAGATAGTTCAGTCTCGAACCGGCGAATCTAGCTTCGATGTAAGCGTCGAGGGTATAGGAATCAAACCGCTCATGAGCAGCCTCGTCGCTTAGCCGCGCTGGGTATTCCCTACGCATGCGCTCAAATTCTTCTGGAGACGTTTTCTTCTCGGTCTCACGAAAATAAATAAGTCTGTCGCCGGTTACAAAATCAGGTTTGCCCAAAATGGCCTCAAGCTGTTGCGTGGTAAGTCCCAGAGTAAGGCCAGAAGGCGTGTGAATCATCGCCGACACTTCTTCCGAGGCAGCGCAGAATTCACTTCCTTTCCAAGCAGCACCACCTTCAAAAAGGTAGAAAGCCGATCCGACTTCGCCAAACTCGAAAATCAGATGGAGCTTCGCCGGGTTCTTTGACACATAGCACACCTGCTCCCGACCGCTAGAAGCCTCTCCGCGCTGGACAATCTTGGCTTTCCCAAGCCTCGCCTCCACTTGCTCAATTTCATCCTTTTCCAAGACTAAACCTGCGATTTTGAAGTTTCCTCCGTCTAATTCCTCACTTTGAGCCGATACGTCTGGCTCATGGAATTTTTCATTGCGAATTGACCACCAGTCCGAACGGTCTTCCATCCTCACGATCTGACTGGTCGCCGTGAGGCTCAGAAGCGCTGAAACTAGAATAGCCGTATTGGTTTTCATTCTGTACGATTCTCGCACCCAGAGTTACTAGGTGAAACGAATACAGCATATATCTATCCGGCGGAACAGGTTGCTCCCGATCGGGGACAACTCCTGATTCGCACCCGAGCGGAAACTGCTCCCTACCAGCCACCGCACGAAATTCACTTCCCCCGGCACTTTCCGGTACACTTCTTTCGCCCACTCAATCCGCATTCGTTTGCATCATTGTGCTGCACCATTAGTTACAACATAAAACCGCATGCCGAAAAAGTCCTCATCGCCCAAAATCCTCCGCCGCGGCTTCCGCGTCGTAGCCCTGGGCGGCGGCACCGGCCTCTCCACCCTCCTCCGCGGCCTAAAACAACACTGCGTCCGCCGCAGCGACGATCACCCCACTCCCGAGCGCCCCATCTCCGACCTCGTCGCCATCGTCACCGTCACCGATGACGGTGGCTCCTCCGGCCGCCTGCGCCGCGAAAATCGCATTCTCCCGCCCGGCGACATTCGCAACTGCATGGTCGCCCTCTCCAAAGACGAAGCCCTCCTCGGCCGCCTCTTTCAATACCGCTTCAAAGCCGGCCGCGGCCTGATCGGCCACAACTTCGGCAACCTCTTCCTCGCCGCCCTCACCCACATCACCGGGGACTTCGCCGAAGCCATCCGCGAAAGCAGCAAGGTCCTGGCCATCCGCGGCCGCATCTTTCCCTCCACGCTCGAAAACGTTCACCTCGTCGCCACCCTCGAAAACGGAAAAATCGTCCACGGCGAAACAAAAATCACCGCCAGCAACTCCCGCATAAAAAAAATCGCGCTCTCGTCCCCCAATGTCCGCCCGCTTCCCGTAGCCATCGAGGCCATCCGCAAAGCCGACCTCATCCTCCTCGGCCCCGGCTCCCTCTACACCAGCATCCTGCCCAATCTTTTAATCCCCGAAATCGCCGCCGCCATCATCCATTCCAAAGCCCCGCGCGTCTACGTAGCGAATCTAATGACCCAACCCGGCGAAACCGCCGGCTACGCTCTGGCCGACCATCTCCGCGCCATCCAGCAACACACCCTCCGCAAAAATTCCCAGCGCCGCGTAATCGATTGCGTGGTCGCCAATCGCCAGTCCGTCTCTCCCGCGGTAGCCCGCCGCTACCGCACCCAAGGCGCCGACCCGGTTGTAGTCGATCAACCCGCCCTGCAAAAATTAGGCTTCCGCGTAATCCAATCCAACCTCCTCGATGAACAAACCGTTATCCGCCACAACACCCGCCGCCTAGCCCGCCTCCTCCTGGACAATTTCCTCCGCAGCTCCAAATAACTTCCGCCGCCTTTGTATTAACGCTAAGCAGCCGATGCCTTTGTAGGGGCGCAGCATGCTGCGCCCCAGCTTGCCCGGGCGTCAAACGCGGGTCCGTTTCGC
Organism: uncultured Acidobacteriota bacterium; assembly: GCA_963838265.1. Lineage (GTDB taxonomy): Bacteria > Acidobacteriota > Terriglobia > Acidiferrales > UBA7541 > Acidiferrum. The sequence continues at coordinate 676,745 of CAWIQN010000003.1, read as the reverse complement.
CTTATGTAGGTGCCGGACTTCACAGGCTGCGGAAAAAGTGGTGGAGATGGTTACCGGTGAGCGAGGCGCGGCGTCTAAGAGCACATGCGCGGACACGATGATCAGCAAGAAGGCATGTTCAGTTACATTTCACTGGAGAAGCGGGTACCGGAAGATCACCCGTTACGGCGGGTGCGGCGGATGACGGAGGCGGCGTTGCAGAACATGTCGCCGCTATTTGCAAAACTATATTCGCCCATGGGGCGGCCCTCGATTGCACCCGAACGGTTGCTGCGGGCGTTGTTGTTGCAGGCTTTTTACAGCGTGCGGAGCGAACGGCTGCTGATGGAGCAGCTGGACTACAACTTGCTGTTTCGCTGGTTTGTGGGGCTGCCGGCGGACGACGCGGTGTGGGACGTGACGGTGTTCACCAAGAACCGCGATCGGCTGCTGGAGGGGGAAATTGCGCAGGTCTTTTTCGAGCAGGTGCTGGAGCAGGCCGCGCAGCAAGGGCTGCTATCGGACGAACATTTCACGGTGGATGGAACGCTGATCGAAGCGTGGGCCAACCGGCGAAGTTTTCAGGAGAAGCAGCCGCCGCCGAGTCGTGGCAGCGGGAACAAAGGGCAGAAATTGCTGCGGGACACGCACGAGAGCAAAAGCGATCCGGAGGCGCGCTTGTATAAGAAAAGCGTGGCGGGAGAAGTCAAAGCGAGCTATTTGGGACACGTACTGATGGAAAATCGTAACGGACTGGTGGTGCAAGCGTGCGTGACCTGTGCAGGAAATAGAGCGGAACGAGAAGCCGCGGAGGAGCTGGTGGCGACGGTGGCAAGAACAGCGCAGCAAAAACGCCTGACGCTGGCAGCGGACAAGAGTTATCAGGCCGAGGAATTCATCACCAGGTTGCGCGCGTTGCGCATCGTGCCGCACATTGCGGAGTACGAGAAAGAGACGGCACTGAGCAAGAACTGGCTGTTACCGAGCGAGCGGGAAGATCCGGGATTCGCGATCAGCCAAGGAAAGCGCAAACTGGTGGAGAAGATTTTTGCCTGGATCAAAAGTTCGGCGGGGCTGCGGAAAACGAAATTACGCGGGCGCCGGCGGGTGGACTGGCAGTTTCGCTTGTATGCCGCCGCCGCGAATTTGGTGCGACTGGCGAAACTAATGCCGGCATAAACCCGCGTTTCGGAAAGGAAGCGCGGTCACGGGAAGCCGGCAGGTAGAGCACAACGAAAAAGGCGCAGCCTCGGAAGCCGCAGGGCCCCACGCCGGGGACAAATTTGCAAATGGGCTGACTTTTTCCGCAGCCTGTTCAGTCCGGCCTTTTTTGAAGCGCGGCGGGTTGGCGCCGCTTTCCAGCGTCAGTCCCTTTCAGACTCATTGAGCGTCGGTCGTGCAATCCTCACCGAAGCGTTTTCCCTCTGCGCTCCTCTGGCATCTCTGCGCCGCTGTGTTGTCCTTTGCCTTTTCGTCGCGACAACTCAACGCGACCGCCCACGGCGTTTCATCGCGTCTTTCAACGTAACCGTGCGCTCCTCACCTTTCCGTACGCGCATAAGCGCATCGTCCGCCAAGTACAAATCCTCCAAATCTCCCAAATGCTTCAAAATGGCTTCCTTAACGTAAAATGTTTTGGTTCGCCCGGTTCGCCGCACCAGTTTGCCCAGGCGCCTCTCGATGGATCTCGGAAGCCGAATAGCCAACATTTTCTCTCCCATTTATACGTATAGCCCTATCGCTTTATTCCCCCGTCCCTGCTTACAATGTTGCTTTGCGTCTCACAACTTTCACACGAATGGCATCCTGCACTCGAGCTTCCACAAAATGACCAAACCTCTCCTCCCCATTCAGCAAATCGCCACCAAACTAGGCCTGCCCGAAAAATATTTCGAACCGCTCGGCTCGGCTGCCGGAAAAATAAAACTCGAACTCCTCTCCGACCCTTCCTTCGCGCGCCGCCGCGGAAAATTAATCCTCGTCACCGCCACCACCCCAACCGTTTCCGGCGAAGGCAAAACCGTCACCTCCATCGGCCTGACCCAGGGCCTCGAACGCATCGGCAAAAAATCCATCATCACCTCACGCGAACCCTCCCTCGGCCCCGTCTTCGGCATGAAGGGCGGCGCTGCCGGCGGCGGCATGTCCCAGCTCGAACCCAGCCAAAAAATTAATCTCCATTTCAACGGCGACTTCCACGCCATCACCTCCGCGCACAATCTCCTCGCCGCGCTGGTCGACGCCCACCTCTTCCACGGCAACGATCTCCTGCTCGATCCTGCGCGCATCACCTGGCCGCGCAGCATGGACATGAACGACCGCGCCCTTCGCCGCATCACCGTGGAAGTCGGCGGCAAGCGCGAAGGCGCCAATCGCCACACCGGCTTCGTCATCACCGCCGCCAGCGAAATCATGGCCATCCTCGCACTGGCCGCCAGCCGTGACGATCTTCGCAAACGCCTCGACGCCATAATCATCGGCACCACCAAAGACGGCAAACCTGTCCGCGCACAAGAACTCGGCGCCACCGGCGGCATGATGGCCCTGCTCACTGAAGCCATCCTCCCCAATCTCGTGCAAACCACCGAAGGCACGCCCGCCACCGTCCACACCGGACCCTTCGCCAACATCGCCCACGGCACCAGCAGCATCCTTTCGCAAGAAATAGGTCTGCGCCTCGCGGACTACGTCGTCAATGAATGCGGATTCGCCGCCGACCTCGGCGTGGAAAAATATTTCGACATCGTCATGCCCACCAGCGGCATTCGCCCCAGCGTCGCCGTCCTGGTCACCACCGCGCAAAGCCTCCGCAACCAAGGCGAAGGCGATCTGGAAAAAGGCTTCGCCAATCTCGGCAAACACATCGACAGCCTGAAACGCTTCGGCGTACCAATCGTTGCCGGCATCAATCGCTTCCCGAAAGACACTCCGGCCGAGCTGGATCGCCTGCTCGGCTATTGCAAAGAGCACGGCGTAGTCAGCGCGTTAAACGAAGCCTTCACCAAAGGCGGCGCCGGTGCCGCCGAACTGGCCGAACGCGTAGTGGAAACCATCGCCGCCAATCCCGACGCGAATCCGCAACCAATCTATTCCCCCAACGATTCATTCGAAGAAAAAGTCCACAAAGTAGTGGTCAACGTCTACGGCGGCGCAGGCGCCACCTTCAGCGAACCAGCCCGCGCAAAACTCCGCCAATACGCCGAATGGGGCTTCGCAAAATTCCCCGTCTGCATCGCCAAGACGCAATACTCACTCTCCGACGATCCCAAGAAAATGGGCGCCCCCACTGGCTGGACCCTCAACGTAACCGACGCCAACCTCTCCAGCGGCGCAGGCTTCGTAGTAGCCATCGCCGGCAACATGATGCTAATGCCCGGCCTCCCAAAAATTTCCCGCGCCGCCAGCATCGACGTCCACCCCTCCGGCGAAATCACCGGCGTCTAACCCTCGCCCATGATTCGTAGCGGCGGGTCTTCAGACCCATTCCTTTGCCGCCCCCAGCCGTTGTAGTGGCGGGTCTTCAGACCCGTTCTTTTGACCTGCCGCCGTAGTCGCGGGTCTTCAGACCCGTTCTTTTAACCCGTCCAGCATTGCGCGAACCGTTGCCATTGCCAATTTCCGCCCCCATCCCGGCCAATCCGCATCGAGCGATAATTACTGTATAATTATAACAATCATATGTTATCATCTTCACGCGCGCAAGACTTCCCATGCCCACGCATCGCAAAAATCCCCGACTGGCCTCCGAAAACTATTTCGGCCGGCACACCTACTTCATCACCATAGTCTGTAATCATCGCATGCGGTACCTGGCTCCTGCGCGCGAAGCCCATCGCGTGCTCACGACCCTATCGCAATGCACCGCCAATAGTTCCTTCCAGCTCCACGCCTATTGCATAATGCCCGACCATCTCCACATCCTGATCGAAGGCACACACGATACCTCGAACCTTCGCGAATTCGTCCGCCTCTTCAAACAACTCACCGCCTTCCAATTTCGAAAATTCCAAGATCGTCAACTCTGGGAAATGAGCTACTACGATCACATCCTCCGCTCGAGCGATACGATTGAATCCGTCGCCGCCTACATCTGGGGCAATCCCGTCCGTAAACAGCTTTGCACCCACCCCAACGATTTCCCGTTCTCCGGCTCACAAACCATCAACTGGATGAACCACCCCCACAATGACCCAGCCTGGCGCGCCCCGTGGCACCCGGCAAACCCGCGACGACCTCCAGCCGTGGTAGTGCCGCTGTAGTGGCGGGTCTTCAGACCCGTTCTTTTGACCTGCCGTCGCCGCTTTAGCAGTGGCCAGCCACTCCGGCGGTTGGGCATAGCCTCCCCATCCCTGCCACCGGTCGGCCCTGGCGGTCCCTCCGAACCTTGCTCCCAGTCCTCCTAGTACCTAAATTAGTTCTTGACAACGCAGTCTACTTCGGCTATACTTTTTCTCGTTCAGAATTCTCTAAACACCGGCAGCACTTCCGCTTTTCATCCCGGATGCGGCTTCCACCTCCCCAAAGAGGGTCCCGCGGCCATAACCAAATAGTAATCAAATCATCGCGCTAACCCGATTAGAATGAACACTTGCGAAAGGTTGTGAAAACACAGCTACTTTAAGTCCCTGTGTTTTCACAACCTTTCGCAGTTCCGACGCCCCCAAGCGTCACCCTTTTCGTGGCGAACCTGCACGTGATAGCGGCGTCAAACGCAAGTTTACTGCGCGCTGATCCGCCCGCGCAGCACCGTCACGGAGGCTCTAGGCAACTCAAAACTGGCCTCCTTCCCGGCTTGCAAGCTTGTCCGCTGCAGCGGCCCATCCGGATCCGCGTGGCTCTTCGCGCCCTCCGGATGCCACACATACTGCTCCGCGCCAAACGTCACCATGTTCACCGTGCCGGAAAAAGATCGGTCGCCACCATCCGCATTCGTCACCACCACCTTTACGCGATGCGCGTTCGAGGCGTCCCGGTTCACCAGCATCACCGACCATTCGCCATCCGGCCGCTTCACCGCATACGCCGTCACCAGCGCATGCCCCGCATCATCCATAACATCCGCGCTGGCCGGAAAAAGCTGATGCACGCCCGCGCCATGCCGCACCCACTCCAGATTGATCAGTTGGCTCGCAAAATACTGCGAGGTGTATTGCGAGACCTGCAATTTTTCATCCGCCACGAAATTCCCATACGTGCTCCATCCGTGGCATCCCGCCCGCAGCGGCTCCGGCTGAATCGGCGAGTGGTAAAACGCCGCTCCCCCATTGGCCAAAAACGCTCCGGCGTTATCCGCCAGCCACAGCGCGGCAAACGTGTCCGCCATCGGTTGCGTCAACTCCCAGGACACATTGCTCTCCGTGATCATCAGCGGCACATTCGCGGGCACGCCATCCGCTCGCCACACTTCCAGAATGTGCTTCACCAGCTCCGGCTCTCGATACAGGTCCGACCACGCAATCTCGCACGGAGCAAAGGGATAGTGCTCGAACGAAACAAAAGCCAAATCCCCGAGCCGGCTGTGGCTCCGCAAATAATCAATAAATCGCGCAAGCCAGGAAGTCTTCCCGTGTTCGTCAGCCCACGCCTGAATGTCTTCATTCGACCCGGTAAACACTGGCCCACCCAGCCGCAATCGCGGATCGACGCGATGCAGCGCGTTCGCCCACTGCAAATACAGCGCGCCGTAATCTTCCGGCAGCATGAACTCGCCGTCCGGTTCTTCGCCCATCTCCACGAACGAAATCGCGTAGCCCCGTTTTTCGATGTACGCAATCTCCGCCGCGGAATCCTCCGGCGTTCCGTACACCAGTGAAACCGGAATCATCGCCGACAATTTATTGGTAATTCCGCTGGTGAAAAAAAGGTCGAAGCCAGTCTGATCGCGGCTGGCCTCGATATCTCCCACGGAATGCCACGGATCCATCGACGACACATACGTCGCCGTCTGATTCTGTCCCTTTGCGTGCTGCACCAAATCCACAAACTCGCCGCTCGCGGTAAAATTCCCTAGATAAATTTCGTTCACCGCGTAGCCCACGCAATTGCGCGAATCACCTTCGCCATGCGTATCGCAGGTATTCGAGGATTCCGTCATCCACACGCGCACGAAGCGCGCCTTCACCGGCGCAGCCGCAAGCCCCTGAACGTCGTTCCCGCCCGTTGCGCCGGAAACCTCGCCATTCGCAAACGTGGTCCACGTTCCCGCGCTCTGCTTGTTGATGGCGTCTTCGCCGGTCCAATACTGCACCACGTATTTCCGAGCGTACGGCGCGGCCCAGTTGATCTTGATCGCATCGATTGCCTGCGGCGTGTCGAAGTCCACAACAATCCATTGCGGATGCAGCGCGTCGTCTTCTCCGGTAAAGCGCTTGCTTAGATACGGATTGCTCTTCCAATAACTCTGCGCATCCCCGTCCGTCAGCCGCGAATACTTCGTCGCCGCATCGTCGCTCCGCGTGGTGCCGCGATGCGGCAAGTTGTAGCCATATGAATGCCGCAGAAATTCGCGCGGCTCCGCGCTGCCCACAAAGTATCCGCTCTGCTTTGCGCCTTCGCTCCACGTTCCGTGCTCGTTCCAATGCCACGCCGCGATGGTCAACTCTGTATTCTGGCGATAGGTAATCGGCCCCCACCCCGCGGAAAGCGATTTCTTCAAAATGTCTTCGCTATAAACTTTATCGATCAGCTTCGACGGCAATATGTCGATGGAAGTCCCTAGCGCCAGATCCGGATCGAAGGGAATAGCACGCGCGGCGGAGCCATCGATGACCACAGTCTGCGCCGCCACAATCGCCGGCAACGCCGCCGCAAGCATCGCGACAAGAAAAAACTCCGCCGTGAGTGCCAGAATATTTCGCATCGCGTGGCCACCATGCCTTATTGAAATTCTTATCCGCATCGCAACGCTCCCGCGCGGCCAAGCACCTCTTCGCCGCGCCATCCGTCGCGCATTATATCGTTTTAATGCTGGATATTCGTTCCGTCTTTCTTATTCCTTCGCCGCCTGCTAACTTGGAATTTGCACCTGCGCTTCTTCTAATCCGGAGAACTACCATGCCTACTTTTCCGCTTATCGAATATCACGACGCCAGCCCCGAAGTCCGCGCCATTTACGACGACATTATGGCCACGCGCAAGATCGATTGGATCAATAATTTCTGGAAAGCTATCGCGCACGATCCCAAACTCCTGAAGCGCACCTGGGAAAGCCTGAAAGAAATCATGGGCCCCGGCACCATCGATCCGCTTACCAAGGAATTGCTGTACATCGCCGTGAGCGTTACCAACAATTGCGGCTACTGCATCGCCTCGCACACCGCTTCCGCCTTCGGCAAAGGCATGACCCCGGAAATGTTCAAGGAATTGCAAGCCGTGATCGGCATGGCCAATGAAACCAACAAGCTGGTCACCGGCTACCAGGTGGAAATCGATGAGCGTTTCAAGCCCCCGCTGCAAAAATGAACGCGCGAAATAATCGGTAAAATAATTTGCGTGCAATTCTTCGGCGCCGCTTTTCGCCATCCGTCGCCGTGCGTTCGCGGCCACCGCAAATTAATTCTTAGAAAGTCTTAAGTACAGGTTCCTGCCCTGTCCGTTGGTTCAGTGTTTCTAAGCTGGTACCCGCGTACTATGGCCGCCCCTTGCGCCGCCCTCGAAGATATATAGGTTAGAGAGAACCACGTTTCACTGAGGGCTCCCGGGGGGCCACCAGCAAAATCCTCTTCGCGGGTGCGTACGCCATGTCAACGATTGTGAAAGAAACGGACGTTTCTGCAGCCGTGCCGGACGCTCTCTCTGCGCGTCCTGGCGCCTCGAGCACGACGCCCAACGAAGCAGCCGTAAAACCTCAGCCTGTCGCGCTGGAAGTCTCGGTAACCGTAAACGGAGCGCGCACACTGGACGGCAGCGACAAGCGCGAGCCATTTTCCGAATCCACAAAAACTGTTCTCGTCTTCGGCAACGGCGCGGTGATTCGGCTGCAATCGTCCGTGGCTCCAGGCCAATTGCTCTTCCTCACCAACGAGAAAACGAAAAAGGAAGTCGTCTGCCAGGTCGTAAAGTCCAAGAACTATCGCAACGTCAGCGGCTACGTGGAACTCGAATTTACCGAACCGGTTATCGGTTTCTGGGGCATGCGTTTCCCGGGAGACCGCATCGCTTCCCCCAGCGCGCCAACGGCAAATGTTCCAGCACCCGCGAACGCTGCGCCCGCCACGGGTTCGCCGGCCGCACCGGTCGCCAACGCTCCCGCTAAAACTCTCGCCGACGTCCCGGCGCAATCAAAGGCCGTTTCACCGGTGGACTCCGCGTCGCCAAGATCGAACGAATCCATTCACGCGGTTCCCAATTCGCACGCCGCGAAAACTCCGGACGCGATTTCCGCCGAAATAAAAGCTGCTAGTCCTTCGCCGCAAAACGTCGTGCTGCCGCAACCCAATGCGCCCAAACCGGAATCGTCGCCTATCGCCGCCACAACTCCCGTCGCGGCAACGCCGGCCACCGTCACTCCGATTTCACCATTCGTTTCCAAATCTTCCGGTTCAACGAGTTCCAGCGCCTCCAGTTCTGTTTTGCCTTCGTCTTCCGTTTTGACGCTGCCGCGCGCGGCGCAGCCAAAACCCGCGGCCCCCACGCATATCAATCTCACTCCGCCCGCGGTTCGCGAGATTCCGTCGCAACCAGTCTCTGCTACCAACTCCACACCCGCGACGACACCCGCGACCGAAAACTCCACCGACGCGCTGAAAGCGGAAAACGCTCGCCTTCAGGAACAGATCTCCGCGCTGCTCTTCGCCGACGCGAAGAAGACCGACGGCGCAAAAGCTCCCACGCAATCGCCAGTCGCTACGCCAGCCGAAAACAAAGTTGCGGAAACCGCCGCCAAAGTTCTGGATCTCGCACAGTCCAGCGCAATTCCGCCGCCTCCTACGGTCAAAGTGAATGACGCTCCGCCAGTTTCCGCGTCAGCCCCTACGTCGACCCCGACCTTAATCTCTACGCCAGCAGCGCAGACCCCTCCGCCGCCTCCCGCTGCGGCCAAGCCTGCAACGCCGGCAAAAATCTCCACGGTGCCGCTGCCTTCGCTGCTTGAGGCGGACCAACTCAAGATCCCTTCATGGCTCGAACCTCTGGCGCGCAACGCCGCAGTTCCCGCACCCGCCGAAGAGGCCTCGCACGAAACCGCGGTGCCCGAATCCACGGCAAGCACGAGCGCCGTCTTCGAAGAGCCTGTGCCGGACGCGCACTGGTTGAACAAGGAAGGTTTGTACAAGGATCCCTCGCATCAGGATGGCGACGAAGCCACGCGGAAAGACGAATCGCTGCAGAGTGAGTCGCAGGAATACTCGGGTGAAGTTTCCGGCCCGGCGTTTGGCACGCGCTTTCTTTCGGAAGACAAAAACACCGGCGAAGATGGCGCTCCGAAGTCGCGCAAAGGCCGGATCGCGGCCATTGCCGCAACCGTTCTGTTGGCCGCCGGTGGTGGCTTCTGGTACACGCATCCGGGCGTTTTCACTTCCGGCGCCACTCAGAGCGCCGCGACCACGCAGCAACCCGCACCAACCCAAGTGGAGGCTGCACCAACTTCGGAAGTCCCGCGCAGCGCCGCAAACACGCCAGGAACGGCGCGCCCCGCGGGAGCGATTATCAATCAGGCCGCCACTCCTCCTGCGCTGAATACCAATATGGTGGTTACGCCCAATCATGCGTCGCAGCCCACCTCGACTGGAACGATTTCGCCGGTGGCGAATTCCGCGCAGCCAAACGCGGCACAGCCGGTGGCTGCGCAACCCAAACATGCTTCGCTTGGAGAAGTGCACCTTGCCGCTCCCTCGGTCAACCACACGGATAGCGCGGCATCGGCAAATGACGCGGATCCTTCGATCGCGTTAAACGATTCCCCGGCCGCAGCGGATGGTAATCTCGGCGCAAATTTCGGTACCACTTCCGGACCAGTAGCCCCGAGCAATCCCATCCCGGTCGGCGGCGACGTCAAAACCGCGCTACTGCTCAAGTCTGTTCCACCGGTCTATCCGGCATTTGCCCGGACCCAGCACGTCAGCGGCGACGTCAAAATCGACGCGCTGATTGACGCCACCGGTAAAGTCACTACCATGAAAGTGGTCAGCGGCCCCACGCTGCTGCACCAGTCCGCCATGGACGCGCTGCACCAGTGGAAGTATCAGCCAGCCAGCCTGGACGGCAAAGCCGTCCCCATGCACCTGACCGTAACCATCCAGTTCCGCATGCAATAGCGCGCGGAGCACACCGCAAACTTGATTGCCGCTGTTCGCTTCAGGAAATTTCCAGGAGCGATGGCCCCGAAATCTGCTATCTTGAGCGGGCTTTCGAGGCTCTATCCGCATGCGAACTTTGGCGTTGGGGATGGTGGTGACGGCTGCAACGGTGAGCATTTTTGGCGGAGCTACATCGCGCGCGCAAACTCCCGCAGAAACCTTCTTCAGCGTGCCCCCAGTTGATGCGCCAGAGCTGGCGCCGCGCGGCCCGTACAATGTGGGCGTGCGCACGCTGGTGCTGCACAATCCGGGACAACCCGACATTCTGAATTTCGACAAAGCCACCGGTAAAGCTCCCAACTACGACCGGCCTTTAACCGTGGAGGTCTGGTATCCCGCGGTGATCCCCAAAGGCACGGAAGAGCGCACCGCTTACGAAATGCCGATGCCTCACAGCAGCGAGAAAGCTCACGAAACCGCCGTGGCCGGCAAAGCTCTACGCGACGCAACTCCCGTTGCAGGCATGGCGTTTCCCCTGGTGATCGTGTCCCATGGCTACCCGGGTTCGCGCTTTTTCTTGAGCTACCTGACGGAGAATCTCGCCTCCAAGGGTTATGTGGTGGCCGCCATCGACCACACCGATTCGGTGCTTGGCCAGGAGAAGGAATTCTCCAGCACGCTGCTGAATCGCGCCAACGATCAGTTGTTCACAATCGAAGCGCTGGAGGCGCAGGCCGTTCCCGCCGGCAATTTCTTGCATGGCCTAATCGACGCTTCGCGTGTGGCCATCGTCGGCTACTCGATGGGCGGATATGGCGCGCTGGCCAGTGCGGGCGCTGGATATAGCAAGTCTTCCATGGCCGCACAGTTTGTGCCTGGAGGCTATTTCGACCATTGGACTGCCGGCAATCCCGATTATCAGTCACGCCTGCGCAAAGAACTAAAAGCCGTTGTGGCCATTGCGCCGTGGGGCAACCAGCCGCCGAATAACATGTGGGATGCCGCGGGCCTGGCCGGAATCCATATTCCACTGCTAATGATCGCTGGAGACCAGGATGATATTTCCGATTTTTCGCATGGCATCGCCCCGGCATTTGAAAAAGCCGTGAACTCCGAGCGCTGCATGCTGGTATACGAAAATGCGCGGCACAACGTGGGCGGCAATCCCGCGCCCCCGGAAGCGCTCACATCATTCACCACGCAGGAATATTTCGACGAGCCGGCGTGGCGCAAGGAGCGCATCACCGCCATCAATCAACATTTTATAACTGCGTTTCTGGATTTATATCTCAAAGGCGACGAAAGCAAGCGCGCGTACTTGCACATCGCGCCAGAAAAATCCAATGACGGCGCGTGGCCGCTGAAACGAGGCGAGTCCGTGGGCGCAAAATTCAGCGATGGCGATAAATACTGGAAGGGCTTCCAGCGCCGCTGGGCCGTTGGTCTGGAGATGCACTGTTCCGCAGCCGCGCAGTGAGCGGCACGTCTACGGTCGTTTGGCAGTGGTCGAACGGGCAAGTCCTTGCCCCGAGCAGGTCCCGGTTCGTATACTGGTGGCCCGGGCAAATGACGCGCCGCGAGTGGGTAGCTCGCAAAACGCGCGGCACTTGTCCTTGAATCCAAGTGCAACGAACGGGAAGGCCGTACGTTAGCTTTGCGTTACGGCGAAAATACCACGAAACTTTCTTTATCGAACGACGTCACACCATCCCGCGTGAACGGGAAGACGCAAGATTTTCAGGAGAGTATGTATGTCCCAGGTACCCACGCCCGAAGAACTGAATGTCTACCAAAATGCCGAGGCGCGTTTTGAAATCGCCGCGAAAAAACTGAATCTGGAGCAGGGCCTGTATCATTACCTGCAACATCCCAGTAAAGAGATCACGCTGTATATTCCGGTAGGCATGGACAACGGCAGGCTGGAGGTTTTTACCGGCTATCGCGTGCTGCACTCCACGGTGCGCGGCCCGGGCAAAGGCGGCATCCGCTTTGCGCCAGACGTGACCCTGGACGAAGTGCGCGCCCTCGCCACCTGGATGACCTGGAAATGCGCGGTGGTGAATATCCCCTTCGGCGGCGCCAAAGGCGGCGTGATTTGCAATCCCCAGAAAATGTCCAAGCTCGAATTAGAGCGCCTGACGCGCCGTTACACCGCGGAACTATCCAACTGGCTGGGGCCCGAAAAAGACGTACCGGCACCGGACGTGGGCACCAACGAACAAACCATGGCCTGGGTGATGGACACTTATGCCATGCACCTGGGACAGGCCACCACAGCGGTGGTCACCGGCAAGCCCATTGAACTAGGCGGCTCCGCAGGCCGCCGCGAAGCCACGGGCCGTGGCGTGATGATGTGCTGCAACAAGGCCATCGCCAAGCTGGGCATCAAGAAGGAAGGCTGCCGCGTGGTGGTGCAAGGATTCGGCAACGTGGGTTCGCTGGCCGCCGAATTGATGCACAAAGCCGGCTACAAGATCGTCGGCCTCGCCGATATCGCCGGCGGACTGTACAACGAGCATGGCTTCGACATGCCCAAAGTCATCGACTGGGTCTACGGGCAGAAAAAAACTCTGCAGGACTATCCCGGCGGCGGAACAAAAATGAGTTCGCGCGACGTGCTTTTCCAGCCCTGCGAAATCACCATTCCCGCAGCCATCGAGAATCAAATCACGGAAAAAAACGCCAACCAGGTGCAGGCAAAAATTCTGTGCGAAGGCGCCAACGGCCCCACCACCTCGCAAGCCGACGCCATCATCGACGGCAAAGGCATCTTCACCGTGCCCGATATTTTGGGCAACGCCGGAGGCGTGACGGTCAGCTATTTTGAATGGGTGCAGGATCGCCAGGGCTTCTTCTGGCGCGAAAGCGAAGTTAACGAGCGCCTGCTGGACGTGATGGACAACGCTTTCGACCAAGTGGTGCGCTATGCCGAAACGCACCACGTCAACAATCGCATCGCCGCGTACATGCTGGCCATCGACCGTGTGGCCAGCGCGCTGCGACTGCGCGGGATTTACGCGTAAGCGGCGGCGCGAGCCAAGACTCGGCGGCCCTTGAGTAAGTGCAGGTGGCGGCCGCGCGTTGGCGGCTACTCTTACAATTTTACTTTTTCTTGCTGGCGCAGGCGGGCTGAAATGTGTATGCTTCCGCTCCGCGGCGTGGGAGCCCCGCCTGCCTGCCGCGACTATCGCCAATGTTTGAACATTCGGTAAAGCCCGGTCACGTCAAAAGCGAAGACCAGCACCGCCACGAGATTTGCGTGGCGGGCCGCTGGATGCACGACCGCGGCTTCATCGTGGCCTGCGAAGGAAATCTCTCCGTGCGGCTGGGCGCGGATCGCATTCTTACCACGCCGACGTGCATGAACAAAGGGCACCTGCGTCCCGGCGATCTGGTGGTTACGGATTTGGCCGGGCGGCAAATTTCCGGAGAACGAAAATTTTCTTCCGAACTGGCCATGCACCTGTTGTTTTACCGCATGCGCTCGGACGTCTACGCCATTTGTCACGCCCATCCGCCGACGTCCACAGGATTTGCCGTCGCGGGCCGCGCACTGGATCAGGCGCTGCTGCCTGAGGTGATAATCGGTTTATGCCAGATTCCGCTGGTGCGCTACGGCACTCCAGGCACGCCGGAACTGAGCGCCGCGCTGGAGCCCTTTGTAGCGCACTACGATGCCATGCTGCTGGCCAATCACGGCGCGGTAACCTGCGGGCCGGATTTGCTGACCGCGTTTTTCCGCATGGAAACGATCGAACACGCCGCGAAAATCACGCTGGCCGCGGAAATGGCGGGAACGCCGGAACTGCTCTCTGGCCGCGAAGTGGCCAAGTTGATGGCCGCGCGCTCGCGCTATTTTGTGGAAGCGCCTCCGGGCGGCGGAGCGGAATTGCCGGTCACCAGCGACAGCGTTGAGAAAGAAGAAGAACCGGTCACGCTGACGCGCAGCGAACTCGACGCGCTGATTGACGAAGCCGTGCGCAAAGACCGGGCACGGCGCTAACCTCTTCCCTCTCTGACGATAACTCTGCGGCCGGCTTTTCCTCAGGCAAGCCGAAACAATTCCCCACGTAACGTGTTTGAAACATTAGCCAAGGAAAATCGCTCCTTCGCGGAATTGTGCAGTATCTTCACGCTGCACCTGCTTGGGGAACGCGGCCGTTGCGGCAGCGGGACTCCAGCGAAATGGCCGCCGTTATTGCAGGGATTACCCGATGGCTAGATCAACCGAACGGAGCGAACCTTCTACCGCGATAGCGCATCCAAGACTGCGAGTGGAACGTATATAGATATAGACACTCAGATGACCACCTGGCACAAACGCGATTGGCAACAATTTTACGAGCTGGCGCGCCGTCCCTGGCAGCGCCACCGCCCGCCGCGGCCGATTTATCCCAGCGGCCTGAATCGCGTGCTGCCCGCTGCCGGCTTCAGTCTGTCTGAACTGGATGACGCTAACATCGATCTTGATCTAGCCGAGCGCATGGGTTTGCCCGTGGACGCCGGTCGCATGGGCGCCTATGGCCCGAACGTCACCGTGCTGCGGGACTTCGTGCGCTCCTCGCGCCAGCCCCTGTAGCACGCGCCTTTTCGGACAAACTTCTTCCTGAGATCATTCTCCCGGAAATTTACTTGCATCGGACGCTTGCCAAGCTCAGGCGCCGAATCTCGCAACGGTGCGAGCTTTCGCTTTCGTCGCCTCTACTTCCCGGTTCTTGGGAAGCGCGGTCGTTTCCAGCGAACGCAGCAGACGATTTGCGGCGCTGGCAATTTCATCGACGCCTTGCAGGAACCGCGCTTCGTTGACTTGCGACGGTTTGTTAAAGCCGGTGATCTTACGCACGAACTGCAGCGAAGCAGCGCGAACCTCTTCGGGAGTTACCGGCGGTTCGTAATTGAAAAGGGGTTTGATATTCCTACACATGTACGGTGACCTCTAGCGATGGCCTCGTAATCCGAGGGTCATTTTCACAAATGCGCCCGCCTAATCGGCGCGCAGCGCTCGCACAGTATCCACCCGCGCAGCGCGCGCCGCGGGGATAGCTGACGCGATGACCGCGGCCGCAAGAATCACCGCCGCCGATCCGATCAGCGGCAGCATTCCGGGAGTCTTCAAATCGAGAATGGAGCTGCCCAAGAGGCGCAGCAAACCGTATCCCACGAGGACGCCCGCAGCAACGCCGATCACTGCGATCACCACGCCTTCCAGGAGCACGCCGGTGAGAATGTTTCTAGCTTGCGCCCCAAGAGCGATTCGCACGCCAAACTCGCGCGTCCGCGCACTCACGGAAAACGCCAGCACACCCGCAACACCAACCAGCGCGATCAGCAGCGCGACGGCGGCAAAGCCGCCGAACACCAGCGTATTTAGGCGATCCGGAGCCAGCACTTCCGCGCGTACATCTTCCAGCGTAGCCGCGTGCTCCACGGGCTGGTCCACGGCCAGGTCGCGAATAATGCGCGTGATCGGCGTCACCAGCGCGTACGGATTGGCACGCGTGTGCACGAACATGCGGCCACCCCAAGTCTGCTGCTCGAACGGGTGATACACGGTTAGGGTCGGTCCAGGATTCACGTGGTCGTCGTCGATATCGGCGGCCACGCCAACGATACGGCGCGGCGCGGTGCTGATATCTATGAACTTCATCACCGGATCCGTCCACATCATGTGGCGATTGACGGCATCCTGATTCGGAAACATGCGCTGCGCCAGGGTCTGGCTCACGATTACCACCGGCTCGCTATCTTTGCGATCCGCATCGTTGAAATCGCGGCCGGCAATAATCGGGACGCCCAGCGCAGCAAAAAAATTGGGCGAAATCGCCCGCAGCTGCGCACGCGGATCTTCCTCACCCGGCGCGCTGACGTGGCCGTCCGCGGAGAACTCGAATCCCGGACCAAAGATTCCCGCATCGCGCCACGGAACGGTGGTTCCAATCGCCACGCTGTCAACACCCGGCAGCTCCTTGATGCGCCGCATGGATTCCTTGTAGAAGCCCACGACCTGGTCGGGGGTCTTGCCGTAGGTAATCACCGGCACGTTTATAGCGAGCACGTGTTGTGTGTCGAGCCCCGTCTGCGCCGCTTGCAAGGCGATCAGCGTCTTGAGCAGCGCACCCGCGCCGGCCAGCAGAATGAAGGAAGCCGCAATCTGCGTCACCGTGAACAAGCGCAAGCGCCGGCTGGTGCTGCCGGTAATGCGGACGCTGCCATTCGACAGCGATAATCCCTTCGGCGTGTCCGCGGACGGCAAACGTGGAATGTACGCGAGCAGCACGGCCGCGAAAATCGCCAGCACCGCGCCGACCCACAACAAGCTCGAATCGACTTTCAGATCCAGCGCTCGCACCGAGAAGCGCGACGCATAACGCGCTAGCACCGCCACGATCGGCCACGCGCTCAGCACGCCAAGCGCGGCTCCCGCGCCGCAAAGCAGCAGGCTCTCCGCCAGCAACGTCCGCCGTAGCGCGCTGGCAGTGGCGCCGAGCGCCGCGCGAATGGCCAACTCGCCTTCGCGCCGCACCGTCCGCGAGAGCACCAGGTTGGCCACGTTGGAGCACGCAATGATGAACACTAGCCCCGACGCCGCCAGTAACACCAGCAGGACGGTTCTGGCGCGCGACGTAATCTGATCGCGCAACATCGTGGCCTCGATCTGAAAATCGGCTTGCTTCCCATACGCTTCGGGATGTTCCTTTACCATCGCGGCGTAAACAGTGCGTAGCTCGGCGCGGGCCGATTCCAGGGTTGCGCCGGGCGCAAGATGGCCAAACAATTCCGTCATGCGATGCACTCGTCCGGTCACCATGGTCGCCGAGAGATGGTGCGGGCTGGTCACCACGTTGGCGATAATCTCTGTTTCCGCGGGATAGGGTACCGACGGTTCCAGCACTCCAACAATCGTTGCCGTCCGCGTGTCCAACCGGATTACCTTCCCGATGACCGACGGATCGCTCTTACAGGCCGTGGTCCAGAAGCGATAGGTCAGCACCGCCGCACCGGCGGCGTTCGGACCATCATCTTGCGCGTCCAGCAGCCGCCCCAGCACCGGTCGCAATCCCATCACAGAGAAATACGAGCCTCCCACAACGCCCGCGCGCACCTCGCGTGGCTCTCCTAGCCCGACCATGGAAAAACCGATGGTCGAAAAGTCCCCAAAGGCATCCAGGGTTTTGACGCTGTCGCGGAGGTCGTGTATCTCCGGCACGGAAAATGCGGCGTCTTCGGAGCCAATACCCCGCGCGCTCTGCCGGATGTACACCAGGCGGTTTTCGTCGCGGTTGACCAGCGGCCGCAGAAGTACGCCACGCACCACGCTGAAAATAGCCGCGTTAGCGCCGATGCCCAGCGCCAGCGTAAGCACCACCGTTATCGCCAGCCCTTTGGCACGCATCAACGAGCGAACCGCAAATTTCAGGTCGTGAAGGAAGAAGTCGGCTTTCAAATTCATGGTTCAACCCCTCATTTCATTTACAACGCGGCAGGCGGGCAGTTTGTTTCGGAATGATGCCCCCCCACCCTGGGCGATATGCAAGTGGCATGTGCAGCCAACCTATGCTCGTAACAGACGCAGGCGGGGGCCAACCCTCTTCATTTGTAAGCCAGCGCCAATGCGGGTAAAATCGCTACTCTGCCACATGGCCTCGCCCTTCAACATCGTCTCCAACGGCGTTCCCGTTCCTATGCCGTCGCCGAACGCCCATCCACGCCCAGACTGGCTGCGCGTCAAATTCTTTGGCGGCGACCGCTATCAGGAACTCAAGCGCACCATGCGCACGCTCGATCTGCACACCGTTTGCGAAAGCGCTCGCTGCCCCAACATGGGGGAGTGCTGGGAACACGGCACCGCTACCTTTATGATTCTGGGAGACATCTGCACGCGCGCCTGCGGTTTCTGCGCCGTGCCAAGCGGCAAGCCCGCTGGCCCGCCGGACGAAGACGAGCCCTTGCGGGTGGCAGAGGCCGTCGCCCGCATGAAGCTGCGTTACGCGGTAGTCACCAGCGTGAATCGCGACGATCAACCCGACGGTGGCGCGCAAATCTTCGCCCGCACCATCCAGGAAATTCGCCGCCGCGTACCCGGCTGCAAAGTAGAAATTTTAATTCCGGATTTTCGCGGTAATTGGGATGCCCTCAATCTGGTCCTGGCCACGCGCCCGGACGTGCTGAATCACAACACGGAAACCGTGCCGCGCCTTTATCGCCAGGTGCGCAAAGGCGCGGTTTACGAACGCTCTCTGGAATTGCTGCGGCGCTCGAAAGAGGCGCATCCAGAAGTCCCCACCAAAACGGGGCTCATGTTAGGGCTTGGTGAAGAAACGGAAGAAGTTCTCGCCACCATGCAGGATTTGGCGGCCCAGGGCACCAACATCCTCACACTCGGCCAATATCTACAGCCCACCCGAGAGCATCTCCCGATCGTCCGCTACGTCCATCCCGACGAATTTGCGGAGTACAAAATCCGCGGCGAGACTATGGGTTTTAGTCACGTGGAAGCTGGTCCGTTAGTCCGCTCGTCCTACCACGCCTTCGAGCAAACCGAATCCGCGACCCGCCCCTGACAGTTATTTCGGTGCGGCCATCGACCAATCCGTAAACGGCACCGCGCGGCCCCCGCGTACCACCGTCGGTACCACGTGATCGAAGCCTTTGTGATCCTTGGCGCTGTAATCGAGTTTCAGCTGCGGACCAAGCCCCAGGTCCAGCTCATGTATGGACTCGATTCCGCGAATTAACCCGTCGCGCGTCAACTCTTTGCCCGCGCGTTTCAATCCTTCCACCATCACCATGGCGTCGACAAAGCCCTCGAAACTCACGAAGTTCGGTTGCACGCCGGGAGAAAATTTCTGCAGCGCACCGCGATATAGCTTCACCGCCTTTAGGTCCGTCAGATAATACGGCGGCACCACCTGCGTGATCACCACACCTTCGGCATCGTCGCCGGCTGCGGAAATCAATTCATCGGTACCCACAAACGACACCGTCAAAAACAGCGGCTTCCAGCCTTTCACGTGCGCCAGCTTCAAAATCGGTGTCGTGGTATTCGAAGGGCCTACCACCACCACGGCGTCCGGATTTGCCGCGCGCACCGTGTCAATCGCTCTGCCCACTTGCGCCGTTTGCCGCGGGTACGAGGCGGTGGCGATGGGCTCCGCGCCGTGCGCCTTCAAGCGCGGCTTGCACACCTTCGAGCACGGCCGCTCCAAACGGATCGTCTGGATAGATCACGCCGATCTTCTTATACCCCAACACATTCCAGAGTCCGTCGATCTGCTCTCGCGTTTCGTCAAAATAGGAGGCGCGGACGTTGATCACCCAATGCCGCAATGGCTGGTATAGCGCTTGCGCTCCAGTGAACAATCCCACCAGCGGAATTTTATTGCTCTCCGCCATGGGCACATATTTCACCGCCGTCGGCGTGCCCACAAAAAAGCCCAGCGCGAACACTTTCTGACTCATCAACTCGTTAAAGCAGGCTTCGGTCTTTGTAGGATCGTAGCTGTCGTCGCGGGCCACCAGACGTAATTTCCGTCCCTCCACCCCTCCCGATTCGTTAACCAATTCAAAATACGCTCTGGCCCCGGCAACCGTTTCCGTGCCCAAAAATTTCGATGGTCCATCCAGCGCCGAACACGAACCGATCACGATCTCCTTGTCGGTGACGCCCGGCGTAGCTTGCGGCCACGCCGCAGGTCCCGTTGCCGCGAGCAGCAATAAAAACAGCATGGCCCATACCGCTAGTCTTCTGCTGAACATAGACGCTCCACGGCAGGCCAGTCGCCTCACGCAACCGCTGTGCCTGCAAACGTTCGTTTCGTTGGGCCCGTAGATGAATGATACCCACGTTCTACAACCTGAGAGCCCCTGGGTTGCCAATCGATTATTAGAGAGTACGAATTGCGAGCAGCTCAAGCGGCCACAGCGGGCGCACTCTTGCCACGCAAGTTCAAACACACCCCCGCGCCGAGTTGGCACGAGGGAGATTTAAGACCTGGGAAAAATCAAGGAAGGAAAAACTAGCAGACGGAATGTGCTCGCGAACTACGCTGCGGCGGCGCGCACTGCGGCGGCAGCAGCCTTCTTGGCTGCCTTCGCTACCGTGGAGGCCTTGCGGCGGCGCTTGGTTTTCGGCGGTGTAGCCGGCGCTTCACCAATGAGTTCCGCAGTCATAATGGCGGTAACAAACAGTTTCGGTCCGTGATCGTCGAAGTCCACTGCCGTACGTTCCTGGTCCGAGGCGGTAACAATTCCCAGCCCATAAACCTCGTGCTTGATGGTCTGCCCCTCTTGCATCGTCTGCACCGTATCCTCCTTGGTCGATTCAATTGCGGTATAAGATTTGATTCGAATCGTTTTGGCAGGCGGCCTGTGTTGCGGAACCGCCGAGTGCTTCGCGGGCCCGCGTGCGCGGGCCCGGTCCAGCTTAAATTCCGGTTACGTTCTCTGCCTGCAATCCCTTGGGGCCTTTTTTCACTTCAAATTCCACCGCTTGCCCTTCGTTCAGCGACTTGTAACCTTCCATCGCGATCGCCGAAAAATGCACGAATACGTCTTCTCCGGTCTGGCGTTGAATGAAGCCGAACCCTTTCGACGCGTTAAACCACTTCACTGTTCCTTGTTCCTTCACGTTACAACCTCGAATTGAATTGCTTTGCCGCCTTGACCCGTTTCCTAAGGAATCTCCTCGAATGGACCGCAAGGCGGTCAATAGTCAGATCCCATAGGCTCCGTCACTCCCAGTCGCCCGAAAAAATCAGAGCAGCGAAAAACAAGCTGCACCGCTGTTTCCGCCAGCAAGAGGTAATACAAGAGCAACAAACGCTATGGAAAATAGTACTATAAAAAGGGACTTTTGTCCATGCCAAAGGCGCACTGGTGCGCGCTGCCGAACTCATTCCAACATATTGATAGTAAATGACTTACTGCTACAAGGAGGGATCAATAACACGCGTGGTAATGCCCGTTTAAACCCTTTTAATGCTACTCGATGGGTTCCGGCTCCAGCGTCGGTGTCGCTTCGCCTACGCCCTTCTTTTCCCAGTACTTACGGACCCAGGCTTCCCAGCTCTTTCCCGCCGCCGTGTCGCGCCCGGTAAACGCCAGCGCCGCTATTTCGCCATACGCGAGCTTCTTCCGCGCCGCGCCATTGCTCGGCATTACCCGTACAAAACTCGTCTGCAATGTCGCGCCGCTCACGCGATCAAAAATATAGCCTTCGGTGACTGCGCCGTCCTTGCCGGTTATGGTCACATCGCCGCGATAATCGAACGCCGCTTCCAGCGCCTGGCGCACATCTTCGTCGGAGGCCAGCTCCGGCACCCAGCCCTGCACGCTGGCATGCGCGAACCCTGGCGAAACTTCCAGCTTTTCGGGATCGAGCTCCACGACCGGTCCAGCCTGCCCCTGGCGCTCGGCGTGACTCGGCGCGCTCATGCGTGCGTCTCTTCCATCTGCGCACCGCCGGCCGCCACAGTATTTTCTTGGATCTGGATCAGCGGATTGTAGGAATGCACCGGCTTGGCTGGCTCGTTCAACATCAAGAGCGCTTCGGGATCATTATACGAAGTAGAAAAAGTAGCCTTGGCCGCCGCCCAAAGGCCGCGAAGTCCGCTGAACGTGTGATCCATGGCCGACGCTTCATAGCCGCTGTGCACCATGCAATTCGCGCACTTGGCATTGCCGGATTCCGTGCCGTAGTTCTGCCACTCCGTACTTTCCATCAACTCTTGAAAGGTGTCCGCGTACCCGTCTTGCAGCAGGTAACAAGGCTTCTGCCAGCCGAAAATGTTGAACGTCGGCATGCCCCACGGCGTGCACTTGTAATTCTGCTTGCCCATCAAAAATTCCAAAAACAGCGCCGACTGGTTGAACTGCCAGCTCTTCTTGCGATTCGCCAGAATCGCGCGGAACAGCCGCCGGATGCGCGCACGGCCCAAGAAATGCTTTTGATCCGGCGCCTTATCGTAAGAATATCCGGGCGAAAGCATCATGCCTTCCACGCCCAAATCCATCATCTCGTCAAAAAATTCCCGCACGCTCTTGGGATCGGCGCCATCGAATAAGGTCGTATTCGTGGTAACGCGAAATCCGCGCTTCACCGCTTCCCGAATGCCTTCAATCGCCAGCTCGTAACCGCCTTCGCGGCACACCGAAAAATCGTGGTGTTCTTTTTGCCCGTCCATGTGTACGGAAAACGTCAAATACTTGCTGGGCTTAAACAAATCCAACTTTTCTTTCAGCAGCAGCGCGTTCGTGCACAGATAAATGTATTTCTTGCGCGCTACCAAGCCTTCCACAATCTTGTCGATCTGCGAGTGCATCAGCGGCTCGCCGCCAGGAATCGAAACCATCGGCGTCCCGCACTCGTCCACGGCCTTAAAGCACTCTTCCGGCGACAATTCCTGTTTCAAAATATGCGCTGGATACTGAATCTTGCCGCAGCCCGCGCAAGCCAGATTGCAGCGAAACAGCGGCTCCAGCATCAACACAAAAGGGTAACGCTTGCGCCCCATCAGCTTCTGCTTCAGCACATAGGTCGCAACCGTAAACGCCTGAGAAATCGGTACCGGCATCCGTTTATTCCTGTGAAATCCCTAAATTGCGCGGAGAAGTGTCATCAGCGACACCCGTCCCACGCCCTACCATTGTAACCGACATTCCTAAAATCCGTCGCGCAGCTTTTCGCCACCCGCATCGCACATTCGCAAATGGCAACCCCCGTGCCCTAACAACGCCGTGCGCAACCGCTCAGCTTTCGTAGCGCCGCCCTTCACGGCGGCATCTTTCCGCCCAGGCCCAAACAGCCCGGCGTACAATCAAAACCGTCCGGAGAGCTTTCACGCAACCACCACCATGCCTCGCGAAAACCTCCTAACTCTTCTAGCGGACTACGAAACCTACGCGAGCGATGTCGCCGTCGTCCAGCACCGCGGCTACCGCCGCGAATCCTATACGTACAAAAAATTGTTGCAACAAGCGGCCAATTTCGCCCTCGAACTAAAATCCCGCAACATCCGCACCGGCGATCGCGTCCTGTTGTGGGGGCCCAATTCCGCCGAATGGCTAGTGGCCTTCTGGGGCTGCCTCCTCCGCGGCGCGGTAGTAGTCCCGATGGACGACACCTCCACTCCGGAATTTGCCAACCGTGTAGCCACGCAAGCCGCCGTTAAAGTAATCGTCGCAACCACTTCTCATCCGCCGCTCACAACCGAAGCCTCTACCATCAATCTGTCGGATTTAGCCTCCACAACAGAAGTCAAAGCATTCGATGCCAGCAAACTGCAAGCCGCCACCAAAAACATCCCGTGGCACCAATCCTTGTCGGACGAACCCATCACCCGCGCCCACTTGGCGCAAATCCTTTTCACCTCCGGCACCACCGCCGAGCCGCGCGGCGTCCTGTTAACCCACGGAAATTTCCTGGCCAACCTCGAACCGCTAGAAAAGGGCATCGATCCCTACCGCAAATACGAACGCTGGTGGCACCCGTTGCGCTTCGTAAGCCTGGTCCCGTTGAGCCACGTCTTCGGCCAGTTCATGACCGTTTTCGTCCCGCCACTGTTGGGCGCCACAGTGGTCTTCGAATCATCAAACAATCCTCGCGACATCCTCCACACCATTAAGCACGAACGCGCCACCGCCCTCGTCGCCGTTCCGCGCATCCTCGATCTCCTCCGCAACAGCCTCGAACGCAACGAAAACAATTCTCTCGCTGAAACCCTCGCGCACGCCGCCACAAAAAAATTCCTCCGCCGTGCCTGGATTTTCCGCCGCATCCACAACAAGTTCGGCTGGAAATTCTGGGCTTTCATCTGCGGCGGCGCGGCGCTCTCCAGCGACACGGAAGATTTTTTCAAGCGCCTCGGCTACGCGGTCGTCCAAGGCTACGGTATGACCGAGACCGCCTCACTGATCAGCCTGAATCACCCGTTCCGCGCCACCCAAGGCAGCATCGGCAAAATCCTGCCAGGACGCCAATTCCGCCTGGCCGAAGACGGCGAAATTCTAATCCGCGGAGAAAACGTCTCGTCCGGCTACTGGCATCCGCCTTCGTGCAACCCCAGCGCTTCGGCGGACTGCGGTCCGTTGATCAGTGTGGGCAATGAGGCGGACTCGTCCGCCGAAGTGCCGGTTTCGCGCGAAGGCGGATGGCTCCGCACCGGCGACCTCGGCGAACTCGACGCCTCCGGCAACCTCCGCTTCCGCGGCCGCAAAAAAAACGTGATCGTCACCAGCGCCGGCCTGAACATTTATCCGGACGACCTCGAAGCCGCCCTCCGCAAGCAGCCGCAAATCAGCGACTGCGTAGTATTTCCGTTCGAACGCCGATCCACTGCCGCAACGCAAGAAAATGCCGAGCCCTGCGCAGTGCTACTCCTCAAGCCCACCGAAATAAATCCCAACGAAGCCGCCACCCAAGCCATCGAGTCCACCAACGCCACCCTCGCCGACTTTCAACAAATCCGCCTGCACGTAATCTGGCCCGACCCCGACTTCCCACGCACCAGCACCGGCAAACCCCGCCAATCCCAAATCGCCACGCGCGCCACCAAAATCCTCGCCGCTAACCTGGGAACGCCGATCTCCCGATCGGCGCCTTTGCCTTTGCCTTTGTCTTTGCCTTCGCCCTCGTCGGTGTCTTCGCCGGTGTCCTCGTCTTCGCCGAACCCAGCGTTAACCCAGCTCCTAACCCGCTTCTCCTCCACCCCCAACGCCAACCTGGAACAAAATCTAAACCTCTCCTCGCTAGACCGCGTAGAACTCCTCTCCACCCTGGAATCCCAGTTCCACGTGGAACTCAACGAATTCGCCTTCGCTCAGGCCAAGACGGTCGCTGACATCCAGCACCTGCTCGCCCAACCACAAGCGCAACGCACCGAATACTCCTACCCGCTCTGGACGCAGCGCGAACCCATCCGCCTCCTCCGCCTGCTCATCTACTACGCACTCGTCTGGCCCGCCACGCAAATCCTTGCGCATCCCAAAATCATCGGCCGCGAAAATCTAGCCAACCTAAAAGGTCCCGCGTTGATCATTTCCAATCACATCACGCGCCGCGCCGACATCGGCCTGATCCTCCTAGCCCTGCCCGCAAAATTCCGCCACCACCTGGCCACCGCCATGGGCGGCGAAACGCTGCGGGAAATGCGCCATCCCCCGCGCGAATGGTTCGTACTCAAACGCGCGCTCTACCACCTCAACTACTGGCTGGTCACCGCGCTCTTCAACGTCTTCCCGCTTCCGCAATTTTCCGGCTTCCGCGAGAGCTTCCAATTTGCCGGCGAGTCCGCCGACCGCCGTTACAGCCTGTTGGTCTTCCCCGAAGGCGTGACCAACGACACCCCCGACGGCCGCATGGCGAAATTCCAACCCGGCATCGGTCTCCTAGCCGAAAATCTCCGCCTGCCCATAATCCCCATGCGCCTGGACGGCGTAGCCCAGATGAAACAAGCCCACCGCCGCCTGGCCCGCCTCGGTGAAATCACCATCCATATCGGCGCCCCCATCACCTTCCCCGCCAACACCCCTCCCGAACAAATCGCCGGCCACCTGGAATCCGCGGTGAAGCGCCTGTAGCGGCCACCTTCTGCCTGCCCCGGCTTGCCGGGGAGGCGGGCGCCTTCTTCAAATCGTGGCTTGGTCCATCCCGTCTCTCTATACCAAAGCCAAATCCTTCCTATTGACACTCTATACGTAGCGCGATATCCTTCCTATAGAACATCAATAGGAGACCACTTTTGAGTCCTGAACCAACCACCCTCCTGCAAGGCACCCTGGACATGCTCATCCTAAAATCCCTCGTCGCCGGCGAAATGCACGGCTTGGGCGTCTCCCGCAGAATCCAGCAGATCACCCACGGCACCTTCGCCGTAAAGCCCGGCTCGCTCTTTCCCTGCTTGCACCGCATGGAAGAGGAAGGCTGGATCTCCGCATTCTGGGGAGATTCCGAAAACAATCGTCGCGCGAAATACTACCGCCTCACCAAAGCCGGACAAAAACAACTCGCCGCCGAAACCAAGCGCTGGAGCCGCATCTCCCTGGCTATCGCGCAAGCCCTGCAAGCTTCGTAAAGAGGTGTGCCATCATGCCGCTTCGGATGAAAGCCAAAAACTTCCTCCGCAATCTATTCCGTTTTCATCGCTCCGACCCTGACCTTGACCAGGAAGTCCAGTCTCACCTCGCCCTGTTGATTGACGAGAACCTCCGCGCCGGCATGCCCCTGGAAGAAGCGCAACGCGCCGCGCGCATCGAACTCGGCGGCATCGAACAAGTCAAAGAACAAGTCCGCGAACAACGTATTGGCAACTGGCTACATTCTGTCCTCTCCGATTGCCGCTATGGAATCCATACGCTGCGCAAGGATTTCGGATTTACCACCATCGTGGTCCTCACCTTAGCCGTCGGCATCGGTGCGACCACAGCCATTTTTAGCGTGATGGATGCTTCTATACTGCGCGGATTGCCTTATCGCAATCCTTCGCAGCTTGTTGAAATTGGCGAGAACAACTCGCAAGGAGAGTCTGATTCGGTTTCCGCTGCCGACCTAACTGAACTGCAGAACGCCGCACATTCATTCGAGGAACTGGCATATACGGGAGAGTGGAAGTTCTACGCCCTGACGGGAGCAGGCGAACCCGATGAAGCGTGGGGCTGGCAAGTTTCGACAAACCTATTTCAAGTCCTGGGCGTCCATGCAGTCTTGGGCCGCACCTTTCTACCCGCTGAAGACCGCTCTGTCATTCTCAGCAACCGCTACTGGCGGACGCATTTCTCCGCCAACCCGGACGTGATTGGCCGGACGCTGGTTCTCAATGGCAACTCGGTAACGATTGTCGGCGTAATGCCAGCTGATTTTTATTTTTTCATGCGAGCCACCGACCTGTGGGTGCCCCTGTTGTTGAGTCCGCAAGAAGCTACCGTCTCGGACAAACGGTCCCTCTCTGTAATTGGCAGGCTAAAGCCCGGCTTCTCCTTGCAGCAAGCGCGGACCGAAATGCGCGGGATACAAAGCCGTCTTGCAGTTGCATTCCCGAAAGATGATGTGGGCTTGACCATTACCGCAAAGCTCATGAATGATTCTGCCTTCAGCGACTTCCAGACGATTGTTCTCGTCTTGTTCGGCGCCGTGCTCTTCACTCTGCTGATTGCCTGCGTAAACGTTGCCAACATGTTTCTGGCACGAGGTGCCACGAGACAGCGAGAGGTCGCGCTCCGAGCTGCCCTCGGTGCCGGGAAATGGCGTCTGGTTCGGCAGGCGCTCACGGAGTCTTTACTGGTTTCTGGATTCAGCGCTTTGCTCGGCCTGGCGATCGCGATGGCTGCATTGCGCTTTGTCGTTCACCTTATTCCGTCCTCTGCTGCGAACGGGATGAGTGGCCTACAAGAAATCACCCTAAATCTTCCAATCTTGAGTTTCACCCTCGGTCTTTCCTTGCTCACGGGGCTTGCTGTTGGAGTATCGCCGGCTCTCCATGGCTCCAGGCTGGACCTCAACACATCTCTCAAAGAGGGAGCTGCTACAACAAGCTCATTCGCTCGGAGATTTCGCCTGCAAGGCTTGTTCGTAATTCTTGAGATTGGGCTGGCTCTGATTCTCTTAGTTGGTGCTGGCCTAATGATGGAAAGCCTCCATCGTCTCGCGAACGTGCATTTAGGATTTGATCCCAGCCACGTTTTGACGATTCGTGTGCCGCTGGTGGCGAACAAGTATGCTGAGGGACCAGGGTCTTCGGCGTTTTACACTGAAGTATTGCAAAGAATTCGATCCGTGCACGGTGTGCGATCCGCTGCCATGGTTAACAACCTCCCGCTCTCGGCCTTTGAAATCCTCGGCTACTTCACTTTGCCGGGAGAATCTGCCGGAGACCCGCCGCAAAATATCAGGGTGGGGCTTCAGGCAGTAAGTCGCGCCTACTTTCTTGCAATGGGAATTCCGTTACTTCGCGGACGTGACTTCACCGCGGAGGATGAGCGAGCAGGTGCTGAGAAAGTGGTGATTGTCAGTGAAAGCATGGCCCGCCTCTACCGGTCCAACGAAACCATGGTCGGCGCGCGGCTTGGCGACGTCACCGTCATCGGGATCGTTGCAGACACTAGGCGACATTCGCTTGGCGAGGAACCGAGTCCACTTGCATATGTGCCGTACGGCCGGCGACCCTTCGCGTCCTTCCTGATGACCTTCGTCGTGCGCGCCGACGCCAATCCGCGCGCACTCGTGCCCGACGTACGTAGCGCAATAAGAGGCCTCGACCAGGATCAACCCATCATCCAAATTCGCACCATGGACGACATCGTCGCCGAATCGATTTGGCAGACGAACTTCTCGACGACTTTGCTTACGACTCTTGCCGCCGTCGCGCTTTTCCTCGCCGCTGTTGGAATCTATGGAGTCACCACCTACAGCGTCAGCCAACGCACTCACGAAATCGGTGTCCGTGTCGCAGTCGGCGCACAGCGGCAGGACATCTTGGGGTTGGTAATCGGCCGTGGCATCGTCTGGGCCGTCATCGGGACCGCTCTTGGGGTAGGAGGATCATTGGTGATGACCCGCTTCCTAGCCAACATGCTCTACGGAGTCAAGCCCACCGACCCGCTCATCTTTCTTGCGGTGGCAACGCTGCTCGTATCCCTCGCGCTGCTGGCATGTTATCTCCCCGCGCGCCGCGCCGCCTCGGTCGATCCCATGGTCGCCCTCCGCCATGAATAATCCACACTTTCAGACGTGCTCCTTTCACCAGCGATTCCCGGCAGTAATCTCCAGATATTCATTTGCCGGACGGCGCGGGAGCGCTTTCCTCTCCTCGCTTCAGATCGAAGTGCGCGTGCAGCAGCCATATCCGGATTGGGCGGGTCGGTCGTTACTCGACCGGTCCACGTGCCCGCCAGACTCTTCAAGCCGTCGAACGAGGCTTGCCCGCGTCCGATTTCGCGGGAATCGCTTTTGCCCCTGGCGAAGCGTTCTGCGCAAAAACAGGACACAGGGGCAGCACACCAATGCAAAGCGCCAATAGCAGCGATTTCATGTGAGCACTCCTTCAGAAGCAGCCAGTCTACTCTTCTCGTCGAGAAACCGAATCCCTCGTTCCGCCTGTCGAAGGGTGCGAATTTGGAGTTAACCGCGAGGAGACCCATTGCTGCCCATAGCCCGCCCAAGTACTATGCTTTTCATTCAAATCTAGTACCACTAAGATATTATATTGACACAACAATAAATCCATGCCACCATTCCGTGCGTTAAGTCGCTTCCCATCTCGGTCACGTCGCCTGACACCGTTCCATGGCGTGCCCTCCCCGCTCTCCGACAACACAAATCCCAAAAACTCCGTCCTTTGTTTTCAATCGTTTGCGCACTCTTCTCAATTTACAATTCCGTCTATCTCTAGCAATTTCTGCGTGTTGCGCACTCTTTGGCAAAAACACCCGGGGGTGGGGGGTAGCGTCTCCTCTTCCAACCACCGGTTTTGCGATTCGCGCTCTAACTCCCATGGAATCAAACTCTTTCGTTAGTGTTCCCTCTAAACCCTTTAGAATCCCAATCTTTCGCATACACCCCAGGGGTGGGGTACGTGGTACAGAACACGCAACTGCTTCGCACCACGCCGACACCGCATCAAATTCTGTGGCAAACTATTCTTTCACTGGACTGACACCATGGCACACCGCACCACTCTCGAAGTCGAACAGCCGCCGAAATCTGCAAAGCCAGCAAATCAACCCACCGCCGCCGAGCGTCGCCGCGGGACGATTTTTGACGCCTTCCGCCGCTGGGGTTATTACGAATCCACGCTGGACCCCATCGGTATTTTCAAGCCGCTGCCGCATCCCGACCTCGTCTTCACCGGCCCCATCGCCGACGAGGCTCGCGGCTACTACTGCGGCACCATCGGCGCCGAATTCATGCACCTCCCGGAGCCGGAACGCCGCCAGTGGATTGCCGAGCAACTGGAAACTGCCGCGACGCAGCCCGATCAGGCCAAGATTCTCGAACGCCTCATTCGCGCCGACCTCTTTGAACAGGTTCTCCAGGCCCGCTATCTCGGCGCCAAACGTTTTTCTCTCGAAGGCGTCACCTCGCTGATCCCGCTCCTGGACGCCATGCTCGAAGTCATCGGCGAACGCGGCGCGCTCGAATGCGTCATGGCCATGAGTCATCGCGGCCGCCTCAGCGTAATGACCCACACCGCGTGCAAGCCTGCGCACGAAGTGGTTTCCGGCTTTGAAGACGTGGACCCGCGCAGCGTCCTTGGCGCCGGTGACGTGAAATATCACGTCGGCGCAACCGGCACCTACGTCACCACCACCGGCAAATCCATCGGCATTCACTTGGTCTCCAATCCCAGCCATCTCGAAGCCGTCGATCCGGTCGCCATGGGCCGCGCGCGCGCCAAGCAAACGCGCTTCGGCGCCGGCTCCACAACGGACGATCCCGCATCCGTGGCGCACGAAAAAGTTGTTCCCATCGTGATGCACGGCGACGCCGCATTCGCCGGGCAGGGCATCTGGGCGGAAACGCTCAACCTCGCCGACCTGCAGGCTTACACCGTCGGCGGCACCATCCACATCATCGTCAACAATCTCATCGGCTTCACCACGCGCCCGGTCCAGGAACATTCGTCGCGCTTCGCTTCCGATATCGCCAAGCGGCAATCTGTTCCGGTGTTTCACGTGAATTGCGAGGACCCCGACGCCGTGGTGCGCGTCGGCTCCATCGCCGCGGAATATCGCAGCAAATTCGGCAGCGACGTGGTTGTCGATCTCATCGGCTATCGCCGCCACGGGCATAGCGAAGTCGACGATCCCACCATCACCCAGCCACGGCTCTACGAATTGATCAAGAATCACGCGCCGCTCTGGAAAATTTACGCTCAACGCACCGGCATCGATCCCGCGCAAACCGTTGAAGCCGTCCGCAGCGAATATGAAATCGAACAAACCAAGGCGCACGAACTGACCAAGCAGCCACATCTGCGCAAACTCCCGGAATATTGGAAGCCTTATCATCGCGGAAAATTCAAAGAGTCCTACGAAGTAGAAACTGGCCTCTCGCGGGAAGAACTTGCGGAAATCAGCGCCGACCTTGTGCGCGTTCCCGCAAATTTCCATGTGCATCCCAAAATCGTGAAGCTCCTCGAACAGCGCGCGGAAATGGGCAACGGCAAACGCCCCGTCGATTACGGTTACGCCGAAGCTCTGGCCCTCGGTTCGCTGCTGCGCCACGGCACTCCGGTGCGCTTATCAGGGCAAGACACACAGCGCGGCACCTTCAATCAGCGCCACGCCGTGCTGGTCGATACGGAAACGGAAACCGATTACGCGCCGCTCGCCCATCTTTCTCACGCCAGTCCAAACGACCGAGCTTTTTGCGAAATTTATAACTCTTCGCTTTCCGAAGCCGCCTGCCTCGGTTTTGAATACGGTTTCAGCCGCGACTATCCCGAAGCGCTCGTCCTCTGGGAGGCGCAGTTCGGCGATTTCGTCAACGGCGCGCAGGTGATCATCGATCAATTCATCAGCGCCGGCGAAGACAAGTGGGATCTTCCCTCCGGCGTGGTGCTGCTGCTGCCGCACGGCTACGAAGGGCAGGGCCCGGAACATTCCAGCGCGCGCATCGAACGCTTTTTGCAGCTCGCTGGTGAAGAAAATATTCAGGTCTGCCAGCCGAGTAATGCCGCGCAGTACTTTCATCTGCTGCGCCGGCAGGCATTGCGCCCGTACCGCAAGCCGCTGATTGTCTTCACGCCAAAAAGTATGCTGCGCAATCCCGAAGCCAGCTCGCCCATCGAAGCGTTCAGCGCGCCGAAATTTCAACAGCTGGTTCTCGACACAGAAGTCCAGGACGCTCGTCGCATTCTGATCGCCAGCGGCAAAGTCGGCCACGAATTGCGCGCCGAACGCCGCCGCCGCAAAGACGCCACCACCGCCATTTTCTTTCTCGACCAGCTTTACCCGCTGCCGCGCAAAGAAATCACCGCCGCGCTCGAAGCGCATCCCAATGCCCGCGAAGTCATCTGGGTGCAGGAAGAACCGCGCAACATGGGCCCGTTCTCTTACGTCTTCCCGCGACTCGATCAATTGGTCCAGGCCCGAGGCCTGCGCCTGCGTTCCGTGAAACGCAGCGCCAGCGCCAGCCCCGCCACGGGCTCCGCCAAAGCCCACGAACTGGAACAAAAAACGCTCCTCGCGCTGGCTTTCACCACCACCGCCCCAGCCGGATCCCCCGCTGCGGAATAGCATCGCCGCGCAGCAAAAATAAAATCGCAACACGCCGCGAAATAACGTGACGAAACGTCATGAAAATAATTTCGCGCATTTTTCTTCCGGAAAACTCGCTGAAAGCCTGCATGCGTCGCTGATTCTCTGGGTCGTGCGTCTTTACCTCATTGCTTCCTTACATCATTTTTCCTCGCGCTACCATCGTTCACACTCCATTCACACGCGGCTAATCCGCCCGTCATGCGCAATCGCGACACTCGTGTGTGTCTTATCCAATCCCAAGTGAGCAAAATCCTTCACGCGCCTACCGCATCGCTCCGCCCTACGGTACACTTCCGCAGGGCCGATCTGCATTGCGCACACACAGCATGAAACGCGTTCTTATCATTGAAGACGATCGCGATATCGTCGAACTGGTCCGTTACAATTTGGCGAACGAAGGCTTTCAGGTTTCAGCGGCGTTTGACGGCGGCTCGGGCCTGAGCACGCTAAAGAAAACTCCCCCCGATTTGCTGCTGCTCGATCTGATGCTTCCAAAAATGTCCGGCTTGGACATTTGCCGCGAAGTGCGCCGCGACGATTCCTTGAATCGTTTGCCCATTCTGATGCTTACCGCGCGCGGCGACGAAGCCGACCGCGTAGTGGGCCTGGAAATGGGCGCCGACGATTACGTCACAAAACCGTTCAGCCCCCGCGAGTTACTGGCACGCGTGAAAGCGTTGCTGCGCCGCGCGGAGCCGCCGGCGGACGCGCCACGCACCATTGAAGTGGGCAAGCTGGCCATCGACCCGGCGTCCTATCGTGTGAGCCACACCGGCAAGCCCGTACCTTTAAGCACGCTGGAATTCCGGTTGCTGTATTATCTAGCCTCGCGTCCGAACCGCGTGTTCACGCGCGATCAGTTGCTGGATGCCGTCTGGGGAACGGACCGGTTTGTCACCCCGCGCAGCGTTGATGTGTACGTGCGCCGCCTGCGCGAAAAGATCGAAAGCGATCCGGAAAACCCCATCCATCTGAAGACTGTTCGCGGCGCGGGCTACTTGTTCGAAACTCGTGCGGCGTAATCTTTTCGCAAAACTCGCATTCACCTTCCTGGCGCTGCTGCTCAGCGTACTTATCGCGGTGGATTTTTTCGCCGAACGGGCGATGCGCCGTGATTACGAACGCAACGGATTCGCGGAACTCGCTTCCCTGGCGCGCATCGCGCGATTGCACCCACCCTCCACCGCAGCACTTTCGACGCTGGACTCCGCCGATCCAAGTCTTCTGGAATGGGTGGCGCAAATGTCGATCACCGGCGCGCGCGTCACGATCATCAACGCCAGCGGCAAGGTCTTGACGGATTCGCAAGTGGATTCGCAAACCCTGGGAAATCATGCGGACCGCCCGGAAATCCGCGACGCGCTGGCGCATGGCGACGGGCAATCGCTGCGCCGCAGCACGACGATGCAGCGCGATCTTCTGTACTACGCGATACGGCAAGACACGCCGTCCGGCGAACCACTGATTCTTCGCTTCGCGCTGCCACTGCAAACCAGCGACGCGGCGCTGGCATATTTCCGCCGAAGCCTGTGGCTGTGGTCGCTATTGATCCTGGTGATGGCCGGGGCGGCCACACTGCTGGTGTCTCGCGCGTTCAGCGACCGTGTGGAGCGACTGAAAGAATTTTCACGGCGCGTGGCGGACGGCGATTTTCGTCCGCTGCCCGGGGATGGCTCCGGCGACGCGTTGGAAGCTTTAGGCACATCCTTAAATCAAACCGCGGCGCGGCTGGATGGCACGATTCGGACGCTCACCGAGGAGCGCAATCTTTCTTCCGCAATTCTTGGCAGCATGGTGGAAGGCGTGGCGGTGGTGAATGGCGCGGAGCGGCTGGTTTTCGCGAATCCGGGGTTCGCGGGAATTCTTGGCATCGATGTGCCGCCGCAAGCGGGAAGTGCGCTGGTGGAAATCGTGCGGCAGTCCGAATTGATTGAAGCGGTGCGCGCGGTGCTCCGCGGCGAGCCGCGCGTGGAGACGGAAGTAGTTACCGGAACGCTGCGGCAGCATTTTTTCGCGGCCACGGTGGCCAGCGTGAGCGCCGGAAAAACTTCTGGCGCAATCATCGTGCTGCATGACATTACCGATCTGCGCAAACTGGAGCGGGTGCGGCGCGATTTCGTAGCCAACGTCTCGCACGAATTTAAGACACCACTGACGGCGATTCAAGGTTTCGCCGAAACGCTGCTGGCCGGGGCGCTGGATGACGCACAAAATCGCGGACGTTTTCTGGAAATTATCGTGGAGCATTCGCGGCGCCTGGCACGGCTGACGGACGACCTGCTGAAACTTTCTAAAATGGATGCCGACCGGCTGGAACTGGAGATCAGCGACACCAGCGTGTCACAGTTCGTGGCCACGTGCCTCGAAACCGCGCAGCGACGGGCTACCGAAAAACAACTTGAGATCATCGTCGAAGTTCCAGCAAACCTTCCAGATATTGCGGCCGACCGCCGGCGGCTGGCGGAAGTGCTGCAGAACCTTTTGGACAACGCTATCCAATACACGCTGCCAGGGGGACAGATCACGCTTAGCGCAGCGCGCGAAGGGCGCGAAGTGGTATTTACCGTTTCCGATACCGGCATCGGCATCCCCAAGGCCGATCAGCCGAGGATTTTTGAACGGTTTTATCGCGTGGACGTGGCGCGTTCGCGCGAGGTTGGGGGCACAGGTCTCGGTCTGGCAATTGCCAAGCATCTGGTGGAGGTACACGGCGGGCGGTTGTGGGTGGATAGCGAAATTGGGCAGGGTTCGCAATTCCATTTTTCGGTTCCGGAATATGAAGAGGGAAGCACGCTGTCGCGCTCACCGCTGGGTGGGCCAGCGATGGGTCGCGGCAATGGTCCGCGGCCGCTTGCGCATTGAGTCGCGGTTTTCAAATTGAAAATTTACGCGACCGTCCGTTCGGCGACTCTAGAAAACGTTGGAATTGGAGATTGGTAGCCGGGACTTGTGCCGCACCTCTGCTGCTCCGAGCGTCATTCGTTGCGTCGACTCAGGGCATTGCCCTGGGCTAAACTGTGCCGCGCCTCCGGCGCTGAGTTTCACAATCGATGGCCCTCGAAAGAATTCGTTAGGCGTTCACGCGGCTTTTAAGAAGCCTTAACATTCGTTCTTCATACTCATTACGGGCGGAAGTGTGTGCTTCGCGCCGCTCCTCTTGGATCGAATCAAAAGGGGATTTATGACGACCTCGCCTTCCGTATTTTCCGACGCCGTGATGTACGACACGCTGGTGAATTACCTGGTCTCGATGGCGCGTACCGTGGAAGGGGCCATGAATCGGGCGCTAGATGCCATCGTGAGCGTGGAAAGTCCGCGCACTGCGGCGCTGCCCAGTGAAGTTTTTCTGCTGGAACCGCGCATCAACGAAATGGAAATCGTAATCGACGAGCACGCCGTGCGGCTGCTGCGGCAAGGTTCGTTTACGGACGATGAGCTGCGCTTGATTGTAGCGGCGCTAAAAATCACCAACGATTTGGAACGCATCGGGGACCTGGCGGTGAATCTGGCGCAGCGCGTGGTGTCTTTGCGCGAGATGACGGGCGCGCAGGTTCCGGAAGAATTGGCGCCGATGGCTTCCGCGGTACGGGCAATGGTGAGCCAGAGCCTGGGGGCGCTAATTTTTCGCAACGTGGATATGGCCACGAATGTTCTCGAAA
The DNA here is from genome assembly GCA_963838265.1 of uncultured Acidobacteriota bacterium. Taxonomy (GTDB): domain Bacteria; phylum Acidobacteriota; class Terriglobia; order Acidiferrales; family UBA7541; genus Acidiferrum. The sequence goes on along the minus strand of CAWIQN010000003.1, from coordinate 640,618 downwards.
GCGATGACCTGGTGGATCAATATCGCGACCGAATTTTTGAGCAGCTGTTGCAGCACATGACGCAGGACACGCAGGTGGTGAGTCCCGGGCTGCAATTTATTTTGGCGACGCGGCATCTGGAGCGGATTGCGGATCACGCCACGAATATCGCGGAGGACATTATCTTCTGGGTGCGCGGACTGGACGTGCGGCATGGCCGAGCACTATTGAATTTGCCGGAATTGGCGGAGGATACCGCCGGGATTGCAGGTGCAGTCGCGGCGAAAGATTCGGCTTACGCCGGCGATGAAGTTGCGACTGAGAAAGCGGCGGAGGCTCCGCGAGGCTGGGAAGGCGTCACCGATAATTCACATGCGCTTCATGCGCGCGTGACGGGCACTTGCGAGACTGAACGTGCTTGATCTTCAGTAATTGTCCTACCTTGGGGACCGGCGCACCCCTGGCTCCGGTCCCCTCTCCCCCCTCCCGGCAATGGTGGTTTCTCCGACGCCACAAACACCTCGTGTCACACGACTATTTCAGGCGGCCGTTTCACACAACCGTTTGACGCAAACCCTTGACCGATAACTCCGCGCCTACTATGGTTGAGAGACGGCATCTAAGTGAACTAATGGCGAAATCTGCGTCAATCCGAGGCCTGCACACATTTGCAAAATGGCGAGTCGCGCCAAAATGGCAGATTGCCGTTTGCCTACTGTTGATTGCGCTGGTGATTTACAACCCGTACTTGGCTGGTGCGGAATCCGGCGCCGGACTTTGCGTGAGGCATTCCGCCAGCAACCGTGCGACGGTCGGTGCTTCGGAGCTGCAGCATTTCAGTCCGATCAATGACCGCAGTGTTCTGCCGAGCGCAGCGGTCACGCCGTTCCGAAACTTCCTAGGAAGCCTGAGCGTTGCCTCCGAGCCACATGAAGCTGCCGTCGAAACGGTTCTTCCCGCCGTGCAGTACTTACCCGCGAGTCTGTGGTTTCGTCCACCGCCAGGCCGCTAAACAAATTTCCCCCTCGTAGTCGTAACAGCGGTTTATTCTCTCCGCATCCGTGCATGCGGGCGGAGCCATCAACATATCTGTGACCCCCGGGGCTGTCGAGTAAGTCCATTCCGCGGATTGAGCGGTGCGAGAGATGAAACAAATGTCGCCGACAAAAATCGTTGTCGCTATAGCTGGCCTGGCCGTGCTCGCTCTGGCGGTTTGGGGCTGGCGTACCCACACGTCCTCGGACGGCCCCGAGGAAGATGCACATCCCGGCGCGACTGCGGTGCCGACGGTGGCGGTCGCACGGGTGCAGCGCGGAGACCTGGGCGACACGCTTACGTTGGCGGGGGCGTTCAAGCCATTTCAGGACGTCGAAGTTCACGCCAAAGTCGCCGGTTACATTCGCCATATCTACGTGGATGTGGGCGACCACGTCAAACAGGGGCAGATCCTCGCGGTGCTCGAAATACCTGAACTGACTGCGCAACTCGCCGGTGCGGAAGCGTCCGTGCGGGCCGCGCAGGAGCAGATCCGGCGCGCGCAGGGAGACTTGCAGCGGGCGCAATCGAACCACGCGGCGGTGCGTTCGGCCTATACGCGGCTAAAGCAAGCCGCGGACTCCCGCGCCGGACTGGTGGCACAGCAAGAAGTGGACGATTCGGAGGCGAAGTATCTGGAATCTGAGGGTCAGGTGACCAGCGCGGAAGCGATGCTCTCGGCCGCCAAGGAGCAACTAGAAGTCGCGCAAGCCAACCAGAAACAAGTGAGTGCAATGTCCGACTACATGCATATCACCGCACCTTTCGCGGGCGTGGTGACCAGCCGTACGGCGGACACCGGCGCACTGATTGCCGCTGGAACTTCCGAGAGTACGCAGGCCATCCCCGTGGTGCGGCTGGCGCAGACTTCGGTGCTTCGGTTGGTGCTACCGGTTCCGGAATCGATTGCCGGGGGAATTCGCGTGGGGCAGACGATGAACGTGCATGTGCAGGCGCTGAACAAAGATTTTCCCGGTAAAGTGGCGCGCTTTGCGGACTCGCTGAATGAGCAAACGCGGACGATGGAAACCGAGATCGATCTGGATAATCGCGACAATAAAGTGATCCCGGGAATGTACGCGGAAGTGGCCATTCCTTTGGACCAGCAACATGCGGCTCTGAATATTCCGCTAGAAGCGGTAACGCAGGCGAACAATGCGTCTACCGTGTGGGTGGTCAACCAGCAGAACAAGGCGGAACTGCGCCACGTGACCTTGGGCTACCAAGGCAGTTCGCGCGCGGTAGTGCTGACGGGATTGCAGGAAGGGGAACGAGTGATTGTCGGCGGCCAAAGCGGCGTGACCGCCGGCGAAACCGTGGAACCCAAAGACGTGACCGTTATTGCGCCTGTTGTTGCCCCCACTGCTACACCGAGTAAATCCTCCGCCGATGATTCCAAGGGAGCGCGGTAATGCCGAAGTTTGCGCTCGCCTATCCCTATTTTATTTTGATGCTGTGCCTGGTGGTGGCCGTCGTGGGTGTTACGACGGTGGTGCGCATGCCGGTGGACCTTTTCCCGGAAATTAAGATTCCTGTGGTGGTGGTGGCGACGTTCTATTCCGGCATGCCGCCGCAGCAGATTGAAGCCGACATTACCAACACCTTCGAACGCTTCTTCACGCTGGGCAGCAACATTGACCACATCGAATCGCGCTCGCTGACCGGCGTGAGCCTGATCAAGATTTATTTCAAGCCGGGAACAGACGGCAACTCCGCGTTGAGCAATATTTCCAACCTGGCGATGGCCGATCTGCGGCGGCTGCCGCCGGGCACGCTGCCACCCGTGGTGCTGAAGTTTGACGCCTCCAGCCTGCCGGTGTGTTTGATCACGCTGAAGGGCGAAGGCCTGAACGAGACGCAGCTGAAAGATTTGGCGCAATTCGCGGTGCGCAATCAGGTGGCAAATGTGCAAGGCGCGTCGGTGCCGCAGCCATTCGGCGGGACGTATCGCCAGATTCAAGTGTTTGTCGACCCCGTAAAACTCGAAGCGCACCAGCTCAGCCTGATGGACGTGGTGCGCGCGGTGAACGATTCGAACTTAATTCTGCCGGCCGGCGACGTGCGCATCGGCAATCGCGACTACAACATTTACGCCAACAGCCAAGTGCCCACGCCGGACGAAATCAATCGCATCCCGCTAAAAACCGTGGGGCTCGGTTCGGTGCTGGTGGCGGACGTGGGCCACGCCGCGGACGCCGGCGCGATTCAAACTAATATTGTGCGCGTCGACGGGCAGCACTCCGTGTACATTCCGGTGCTGAAGCAAGGCGGCGACAGCAACACGATCGAAATCGTGGACGGTGTGAAAGCCGCGGTGAAGCATCTGGTGGACATTCCCTCGGTGCTGAAGACCGCGGTGGTTTTCGATCAATCGATTTTCGTAAAAATCGCGATTCACAATCTGATTAAAGAAGGCAGCATCGGGTTGCTGCTCACGGCGATCATGATCTTGCTGTTTCTGGGCAGTCCGCGGGCCACGTTTGCGGTGCTGCTTTCCATTCCGCTCTCTGCGCTGGTGTGTTTTCTGGTGATGAACGGACTGGGCGGCTCGATCAACACCATGCTGCTGGGAGGGCTGGCGCTGGCGTTTTCCCGTCTGATCGACGATTCCGTGGTGGTGCTCGAAAATATTTTTCGCTTTATGGAAAATGGCGCGCCACCGCGCGAGGCCGCGGAAAAAGGCGGCATGGAAGTGGCGCTGGCGGTGCTCGCGGCTACGTCTACTACTTCAATCGTGTTTTTTCCCGTGACGCTTTTCTACGGCGTCAGTCGCTACCTGTTTATCGATTTGGCGCTGGGCGTGGTGATTTCTATTTTTGCTTCCTACATTTTCGCCATGACTGTGGTGCCGCTGTATTGTGCGTATTTCATCCGCATAAAACCTGACGAATTACAGCGCGAACCCGTCGAGATGCATCGCAAGGACACGTTCTTCTCAAACGTGCTGCAAAAGTTCAATCGGTTGTTTCTTGATTCGCTGAGACTTTACGACAAGGCCATTCTGAAGGCCCTCGACCGTCCCAAACTCACTGTCGCCCTTATGGTTGGCGGTATTTTGCTGGTGCTGCTGGGACTTTTCCCATTTCTCGGCACGTCTTACTTTCCGCGCACCGACCCTGGGCAGTTCGTGATCAGCATAAAGGCTCCAACCGGGTCGCGGCTGGAAGTGACCGATCGCTTCATCGCCAGCGTGGAAGACGAGATCCGCAACACAGTTTCTCGCCACGACCTGGACATGATCGTGTCCAACATTGGAATCACTCCGGACTTATCGGCGATTTATACCAGCAATTCCGGGATGGACACGGCCTTCGTGCAGGTGAGCCTGAAGGAAGATCACAAAATTGGCAGCTATGCGTACATGGAACGGCTGCGTCGCAAGATCGCCGCGGATCTGCCGCAGCTCTCTACTTATTTTCAGGCCGGCGGACTGGTGGACTCGGTGGTAAATCAGGGACTGCCCGCGCCGCTGGATATCCAAGTGAGCGACAACGACATGAAGGAGGCTTACAAGATCGCGAAAGATGTTGCGGTACAGTTGAAGAAATCGAAACACGTGAGCGACGTGCTGATACCTCAGAGCCTGGATTATCCCGGGCTGCAGCTAGATATCGACCGCGAGCAGGCCAGCCAATTGGGAATCACCCCGAAGGAAGTGGTGGACAACGTGATCACCGCGCTCACTTCCAATGGCGTGATCGCGCCGAGTTACTGGATCGATCCCAAGAGCGGCAACAACTATATGCTTACGGTGCAATATTCGAACCAGAAGATCGGGTCAATGAGCATGTCGGATTTCAAGAATATTCCGCTGCGCGGAAGCACTTCGTCGTCGTACACGCCGTTGCAATCAGTGGCGAAGATCGAACCGATCGATACGCCGACGGAAGTCGATCACAACCAGTTGCGCCGGGTCATCGACGTGTACGTAATGCCCGCAACGGAAGACCTCGGCGCGATCAACAAAGAAACAAAACGTCTAATCAGCGGTTTGACCCTGCCACCAAACGCCCGCATCACGGTGCGCGGAGCGGTGGTGGGCATGCGCGAGTCTTTCCGCCGCTTTGCCATCGGCTTGATCCTCTCGGTGGTGCTGGTGTACCTGATTTTGATGGCGCAATTCCGTTCGTTTCTCGACCCCTTGATTATTTTGACAGCCATCCCACCGGGCTTGACGGGCGTGGTGCTGATCCTGTTCGTGACGCATACCTCACTGAATATCATGTCTCTGATGGGCGTGATTATGATGACCGGCATCGTGGTTTCGAACAGTATTCTGATCGTGGAATTTTCCGGGATACTGCACCGGCGCGGCGGCAGGACCATTCGCGAATCCGTGGTGGAAGCCTGCAAAGTGCGGTTGCGTCCCGTGCTGATGACCTCGCTGGCCACGCTGCTGGGCATGCTGCCGCTGGCGCTCGGCATTGAAGCGGGCAGCGAACAATACGCACCATTGGCGCGCGCCATTATTGGAGGGTTGGGCGTATCCGTGGTGGCCACGGTATTTCTCGTACCCGCCGTTTATCTGCTAGTGCATGGCAATCGGCCAGCCGAACCTCAGGAGGCCCAATCGTGACCTTCTTTTTATGCTTTTTACGCCGTCGTCTCATTTGGCATGACTCAGGCTTTTTGCATTGCTCGCGGGCTTTTCTCCAACTGCTATGTGTCGGCATTTTGGTGCTGCTTGCCACTGGTGGCGTTGCAGCACGGCCACAGCAGGCTCCCGCCGCTTCCGCGTCCGGCGCTCAGCCTTCGCAATCACTGACGCTGGCGCAAGCAGAAGCGCTGGGGCTCCAGAAGAACCCGCAGATCAGCGTGGCGCGGCTGCAGGCGCTCATTTCACAGCAGTCCGTGCGCGAGCAGCGCGCCGCGCTGCTGCCCACGGCTTCGCTCAACGTCACCGGAGTCGGCGCCGACCCGGGGGGCCGCATCACCGCCGGAGCGTTGAACAATTCGATCATCTATCCACGCGTCGCCGCTGGCGCGACGGTCAGCCAGCTGGTGACCGATTTTGGGCGCACCCACAATCTAGTGGCGAGTTCCGAATTTCAGGCCAAGGCGCAGGACCAAAGCGCCGCGGCCACCACCGCCGATATCATCCTGGCGGTCGATCAGGCGTTTTTCAATACGCTGGAAACCAAAGCGCTGGTAACCGTGGCGCAGCAAACGTTGGACGCACGGCAGACGTTTGTGGACAAGATTCAAGCGCTCACCAACGCAAAACTGCGCTCCGAACTGGACCTTAGCTTCGCCAAGGTAGACGCGTCGCGCGCGCGCTTGCTGCTGCTGGAAGCGCGGAACAATTATCAAGCCTCGCTCGCGACGCTCTCCGCTCTGCTGGGCTTCAATGATGTACAGAATTTTCAACTGATCGAAGAGGCCGAAACGATCAATCCTCCAGCGCTGGACGTCTCGCCACTGATTGCCGAAGCTCTTGCGCAACGTCCCGAAATTCTAGCGCTGCGCAGCGAAGTGCAAGGCGCGGAAAAATTCGGCCGCGCGGAGCACGATCTATGGCTCCCAAATGTGAGCGCGCTCGGCGTCGTCGGCCTGGCGCCGGTTCGCGATCCGCATCTTTCCAGTTGGTACGGGGCGGCGGGCGTCAACATCAACATCCCGGTCTTCAATGGCTTCCTGTTCAACGCGCGCGCCAAAACCGCCGACCTGCAAACTTCTATCGACCGGCAAAAACTCACGGATCTGCAAGACAACATCGCGCGGGATGTTCGCAACTCCTGGCAGGATTCCAACCGCGCCTTCGAGCGCCTTTCCGTTACCCAGCAACTGCTGGAGCAGGCGAACCTGGCGCTCGACCTTGCGCAATCGCGCTACAACCTCGGCCTCAGCTCCATCGTGGAGTTCAGCCAGGCCGAACTGCAAAAGACCGAGGCGGACATCTCCGACACCGATGCCCGCTATCAGTATCGACTAACGCAAATCGTCCTTACCTATACCATCGCCGCCCCGCACTGATTCGCGTTCATCGCGCGTGCTTCAGTCTGATTCCCTCGCCTTGGGTGGAGCGGTCTAGTGCATTCCAACTATTGCCGTTCCCACGTTCTGGGATGAAGATTCCGCAACGATTTTCAATTCTGAGTCATACCCAGATTCAGTTGCTGACGCTTGTCGAGGCAACCACTCAGTGGTTGATGGTGTTGATGTTTTGTTCGGTATACACGGGCCGGCCAAATGAGTTCCGGCCGCATCTTCCAGAGGCGGATAAATCTATGAACGTGAGTAGCACCTTGAAGAAGCTGTTGACGTGCCTGGTTTTCGTTTTTGGCTTCGGCGTACCGGCGCTGGCGCAATCGGACCCGCAGTCCATCGAGCTTGGTTCGGTGACGTTCTCCGGAAACGTCCGGGAGCGCTACGAAGAATGGGATTGGTTTCAGTCGAAGACGCCGAGTGAAAATCTTTACGGCTTCTCCGGTACGCAAATCCAGTTCGGGTTTTCGCAGACGCTCCAGAACTTCGACTGGAATATTGAGTTCGAGGTCCCAGTATTGTTGGGCCTGCCGAACGGAGCCGTAAAGCCGCCACCACAGGGCCAATTAGGCCTCGGCGGTACCTATTACGCCGCGAACGACAAAACTCAGAACACGGCTTTCATTTTTCCGAAGCAAGTTTTCATTCGCCCCAAGTGGGGGAATAACAGCTTGCAGATTGGACGCTTCGAATTTACCGACGGCAGCGAGGTCAAGCCCAAGGACGCGACGCTGGCAACGCTAAAAGCGGAACGTATCGGACAGCGCTTGATTGGCAACTTCGGGTATTCCGACGTTATGCGCAGCCTCGACGGCCTGCACTATGTGTACTCGAACGGCCCATGGAATTTCACAGCCGTCAGCGCTATTCCCGACCGGGGTGTATTCCAGGTGGATGGCTGGGGCTGGGTGGATACCCCGGTCAGTTACGTCGCCCTAACTCGCGAGGGCGACTACGGCGCCACGCAATTGGAATGGCGCGTCTTCGGAATCTTCTACAACGACGATCGTGGCGTTGTGAAGGTAGACAACCGGTCAGCTGCCGCCAAGGCCGCGGATTTGGGTGGCATTGATATTGGGACTTACGGCGGACATTTCATAATGGCGTCTGCAACCAGCGTCGGGACCTTTGATCTGTTGGGCTGGGGCGTGCTGCAGAGCGGGAAGTGGGGCACGCTGACGCAACGCTCGGGCGCCGGCAGCATAGAAGGCGGCTACCAGCCACACTTTGCTAAGGCTGTCCGCCCGTGGTTCCGCGCAGGTTACGACTACTCCAGCGGCGACGGAAATCCCAACGACGGCACACATGGCACATTTTTTGCTGTTCTGCCGACCCCGCGCCTCTATGCTCGTTTCCCGTTTTTCAACTCCATGAACAACAGGGATGTCTTCGGCGAAGTGGTGCTGCGCCCGGCGAAGAGCCTGACGATACGCAGTGACGTTCACGGACTGTGGCTTTCCAGCGGCGAAGACCTGTGGTACTCGGGAGGCGGCGCGTTTCAGCCATCAACGTTTGGCTTTCAAGGACGCCCCTCGGGCGGCGACACCAAACTTGCCAATCTCTACGACATCAGTGGCGATTACAAATGGGGCCACGGAATTTCGCTTACCCTGTACTTCGGCTGGGCTCAGGGCGGGCAGGTCATCAAGAATATCTATCCCGCCGACAGCAATGGCGCGCTCGGATACTCAGAGATAAATTACCGCTTTTGAAAAAGTACGCAAATGTACGCCAACCGCCACTTTCGTACAAACGAAATAGGACGTTCTCGAATTCAAGAGCCGACGTTCGTAATGGATAGCAGTTGACGCAAATCGTGCTCGCCTATACCATGTCGGCACCAAAGTAGTCGCCTACCCGCGGTCGAGGGCGAAGGGCCGTTGTTGGAATTTGCGAAAGTGACCATGACGTCTACCATTCGGCGGCCGCGCATCTGTCATCGCATGATGTGCGTCTCCCGCACGTGTCGACGCTCCAGCTAAATTCGCAAACTCCTTGAAGTAAACGGTTTACGTCCGCCCAATTCCCGTTGTTACAGGATATTCACATTGGATTCACGTAACCGTAAGAGCGGCCATTTAACGTCCTTCGCGGGGTGGTACGCAGAAAATTGTTCGTGTGTTCGTCGAAATCCTTTAGTGAAGAGAGAGGCAATGAATAAATTAGCGGCATTAACTCTATCGCTGTTCCTAGTTTGCGGACCAGCGTTTGCTGATACACCGAAAGATGCTGAACCAGCAACCTGCGAAACCCAAGCCCGCAGCCACGGCAAAGCCGGCGGACAAGTCTGACTCCGCCATCGCCGCCGAGCTCGAGGCGCTGCGTCAAGCTCTGCAAGCGCAACAGGAGCAATTGAACCTGCTGAAGGAAGAGCTAGCCAAGCGTGATCGCCAGATTGACGCGGCCCGCGAAGAAGCGGCCGCCGCCAATTCGCGCGCCACGGAAGCGAGCTCGAAAGCCGTTGAAGCGAGCTCCAAGGCCACGGAAGCGGTAGCGGCCTCCGCCGACGCGAAGGCCAGCACCGAGGCGCTCAACTCTTCGGTGACCGCAATCAAGACCAGCAACGATGATGGGCTGGCGATCATCACGACCCCACCGAACTCCGGTATGTCGCAGCTGGTAAACAGCGACGACGGCCCGGCATCGATTCGCTTACAAAGGCATAAACCTTACGCCCGGCGGATACTTGGAAGCAGCCACGGTGACGCGCACCCGCGCGACCTCCGGTGACATTGCCACACCGTTCGCCTCGCTGCCCTTCACGGCCAATGATCTGTCACACGTAACCGAGAATGTTTTCTCCGCACGCCAGAGCCGCATTTCGCTGTTAGCGCAAGGCAAAGTCGGATCGGTGACGATAGGCGGCTACTATGAAGCGGACTTCCTCGGCGCCGGCACCACTTCGAACAACCGCCAGACCAATAGCTACGTGCTGCGCGACCGGCAACTTTTCGCGCAAGCGGCGTCGGACAGTGGATGGATCATCACCGGCGGTCAGATGTGGAGCCTGGCCACGGAATACAAGAAGGGCCTTTTCAATCGCCAGGAAAACACGCCGCAGATGATTGATCCGAACTACGTCATCGGCTTCACGTGGGATCGTACCGATGCCATACGCGTCGTGAAGGACTTTGGCGGCAAACTTTCCCTCGGCGTCTCTCTCGAGGGTCCGCAGGCTACCCTCGGGGGTCGCGGGTTTGATTCCGTCACCACCGTAAACAACGCTGCGGCGGCCGCCACTATCGTCACCTCCGGTGCTACAACCTCTACCACGACCAATTTTTTCCTGAACGCGCCGGGAGCAGGGGCGGGCTTGAACAACGCATTTGACGCTACGGGCTATTCCCTCAACAAGGCTCCGGACTTCATTGTCAAGGCCGCGCTGGATGAAGGTCTAGGCCACTATGAAGTGTTCGGTATCGTGAGCGAATTCCGCAACCGCATCTACCCCTGCGGCGTGGTCGGCACCAACGCAAACGACACCGATTTCATCGTGGGCACGACGCCGCTAGTCACATATACAGGATTCAACGGAAGCTGCACTTCTGCGAACCCGACGGAAGTCAGCAGCTTCGGCGCCTTCAATCGTTCATCCACGGGCGGTGGCGCCGGCGCCAGCGCGTACTGGATGCTTCTGCACAAGAAGCTGGAGTTGGGCCTGAAGTTCACGGGCGGCGACGGCATCGGCCGTTACGGTGCGGGACAACTCGCTGACGCCACCGCGCGTCCCGACGGCTCGCTTGCGCTGATCCGTGGGATGCAAGGCTTGGGCAGGGTTGAACTGCACCCCATGCCGAAGCTCGACGTTTACCTCTATTGGGGCGCAGAATACGCTTGGCGTGCGGGCTATGCTGGCTACGAAGCCATCACCGTTACCAAGACTCCCGCGACCTCGTTTCCCGTCACTGTGGGTGGCGTCACCACGATCACGACGATACCCGCCACAACCACCACCAAGATTGGAGCTCCAGGTATTGGTGGCTACGGCAACGTTCTCGCCGTCAATTCCGGCTGCGCCACGGAAGGCGTACCGGTTAACGACTTCAACCCGTCGACCGGCGGCTCTTGCGCTGGGGATATCCGCTTGCAGATGGAACCGACGTCGGCTTCTGGTATAGGTTCTACCAGGGTTCGAAAGGCCGCTTCCAATTCGGCGTGACGTACTCCTATTTGACCCGTAACGCTTGGTCTGGCGCCGAAGGCATTTCCCCCAGGGGCGTCGACAACATGTTCTGGACCTCCTTGCGCTACTACATCCCATAGATTCAGGTTGCAGCGCTTAGGCTGCAAAGCAAGAAAAGGGCGGCTCCTCACGGGGCCGCCCTTTTTGTTTGCGCGTTCTCCGGCCGGAGGACATTCGGCAGCCTTGCGGGCCGCCGGCGCCGAGGCCCGCGGCTGCGCACGTGCGGCGTGGTGTTCTTCTCGAAGTTCGCACGGCCGGGAGAGCAGCGCACCGCCGATTGCGCGCTTTCAGGTACCCATGAAGGCTCTCGATTGAGCCCGCCCGCGTGAAGCGATCAGAAGGTGAAGCGACCACCGAGTACCGGAGCAAAGTTGCTGTTGTGAAAATAGGGGACGCCGGGGCCATGAGGAATGGCGATAGCCAGGCCGCCGCTCACGTAGGAATACGCATTTCCGGCAAAAGCGTCGAAACGCTTGGTGAAGTGATGATCCGTATAGAGCGAAGTCTCGTTGAGAGTACCCGCGCAGGAAGCCCGGAAACCGGCGGTGGGCGAGCAGGTCGGCGGACTTCGGAAGTCGCTCTGCCGCTGTTGATACCAGGCAAAAGTGAAGTCCGTTTTGCTGCGGAAGGTGTACTTTGCGCCGGCCCACCAGATATTCACCAACTTTTCAGAATCAAGATTGTTGTCTTCGACGCCGCTCATGATGTAGCCGCCCTGGTCGGAGGCGCCAACGCCCAACGGGTTCGACGGGTTGTTCTGCCAGATGTATTCGTAGCCGGCAAAAAACTTGAACGGATCCCAGATATATTTGGCTGCGACCAGAATGGCGTTGTTGTCGGTCACGATGCCATATACGGTGTTGTTCGGGTCGATCAGGTTGGGCCCGCTGATTTGGATTGTGTTGATGCTATTGGTAGTGGATTGATATGGCGCGGAGAGACTCTGAGGTCCCAGCAAGGGGTTCAATACGCTGATGGCCTGGTTGAAGTGCTGGTAGACGATGTCGGCGAAAAACTTGCCGTATTTTCCGCCGAGGTCGAATCCATAGGCGTTGTTATGCGGCTGTTCCGGCGTACAGTTGGCGGCTGTCCAGCCTCCGGGGGGCAAGGGCGAGGGCAAGTAGCAGCCGCCAGAACCGTTGGTGAATTTATACATCGCGCCGAAATGGACCGGGCCATAGGCGAGGCGATACTTCAGGGCGTCGTCCCAACGGGAGTCCTCGGTGTCGCCGCCGCCGGCCATCGTGCCGTTATACCCGATGTAGGAAAAGGCATACGAGCCGCCGGCCGGATCGTACTGGAGCATCGCATCCGTGCCGAGAGAGCGCTGACGACCGAAGGTCAGAGTGCCGAACTGCGTGGACGATACACCTCCGTAGTATTCGTCGTTGAAGGGTTGGCCGGCGCGCGCGCCGTCGATGGCTTCCGAATAGCTGGTCCTGGGAAGGCCGTTGTTGGCGGTCTGCGTGGCTGACGCGTTGGCGAGCAGGCCGGAATTCGGATTGATGCCAGTGGAAGCGTTGAACACCACGAACCAGCCCGGCAGAAACTCTTCCTTGCCCCTGATGCCCAGACCCGTCTGCTGCAGGTTATTCGGTGCGACGAGGAAGCGAGATCCATTGCCGTTGCGGTTCACCAGAGATTCGCCTTCATAGTTATAGCCGTTTACCGGTAAGCCGTGGCTGACCCAGCCGACGCCGACGTCATACGCGCCGTATACCGTGATGCCGTACCAAGTCAGCGTGCAATCGGTGGTGCTGAACTCGTGATAGCTCGCGCAGGCTCCGGGGGAGCCCCGCTGCATCTTAATGTCGACCGTGGCGTCCTGGCCAACCGCCAAGCTAATTGCCGTTCGCGTTTCATCGGCGAACCCGTGTTTTGCCGCTCGAATCTCCCAGCGCCCCGGAGACAACCCGGACGCGTGAAAGTGCCCCTCGCCGTCGGTTGGGATCGTGCGCGTTTCACCTGAGGCGACGTTTTTGATGTGTCACTGCGACATCGGGAAGGGCTGCGCCAGCTTCATTCGTCACCACGCCGGAAAGGCTCGCTCCCGTTTGGGCCCACGCGGCGCCCGCCATGGAGAGAAAAGCGGCGATCGATGCGAGGGCAACGGCAATAAAACGGTATTTCACCAGTCTTTCTCCTTTTATTTGCTCGCCGGATGGATCGAGAGCCCGGCCTGTTTAAGTACCGTAGAGGCGCGACGACTTTAAGTGCTTTAATACGATAAGTCAAACCGGATTAATTCGTTTCGCAAGGCACACGTCTGCCGCATGAAATCGCGAATCAACAAGTCTTGCGGAACAATCGCGATGAAGTAGGTAATGAAGTAGGGGAAGTTACAGCCGGACAATCATGACTTCTGTTGACTTTACCAAAGCTGCCACGGTCTGGCCGTTTTTCAGGCGCATTTCCCGAATTGCATCCGCAGTGATGATGGACGTAATCCGCTGACCGCCAATTGAAATGGTCACCTGTGCCATCAGGCCGTCGACCTTTATGTCGGTGACGCGGCCGACGAGCTGATTGCGCCCGCTGATCCGTCGAAAGTTTAGTCGCCGTTCGGAAACGTCTCCACCTTCGCTCGCTCGATGGAGGAATCGATCGACTTCGTTTTCGGGTATGCGATGATGACCCCCCGCAGTTTTCACCGAGCGAATCTTTTTCTTATAGATCCATTGTTTCAGCGCGGGATAGCTCACGCCAAGAACTTGAGCTGCTTCGCGCGGCGTGAAGAGTTTGGATGTCGGCATAACGATGCGCTCGGAGCCTCGCACTGCTTCGAAACCTGCCGAAACGAAGCAGGCGACGCACGATGCTAGGCCCCGGCAGTCCAATGTGTCAATTCATGGATGCCAGTCTGTGCGATTCCGGCGCCGACGCTCGCGGGCGCGCTAGAAACTACCGAGCCAGCCGCCATGTATTCACGGACGATCGGTTGCGCTTACTAGAGTCCGAGTGGTTATTGCGAACCGGCTCGTCACAGACCTAGCGGTCTTGCCGCCCCTTTTCTTTTCCGCCGCACCAGATCAGCTCTAAGTCCCTGGCTATCTGCTTTATAATAAATCACTTACACCCCTCCCCCTCGCGAGTTCCCACCATCGCTCTTCAACCAAATTCCACTCCGATTGTAACAATGCCGTAACACGCCCGCGAGACACTATAAGGACTCAAGGAAAGCTAAATTTCACGGAGACAACGCATGAAGCGATTCGCTGGTTTGCTGCTCGCGGGGCTAGCCCTGGCAGGCATGGTTTGGGCGCAGGGAGCCTTGCTCATCAATGGCGCGGGCGCAACTTTCCCTTACCCCATCTATTCCAAATGGTTCGATGAATATCACAAGAAATTCAGCAACGTGCAGATCAACTACCAGTCCGTAGGCTCCGGCGCGGGGATCAAACAGGTCACTGAAGGCACGGTGGATTTTGGAGCTTCCGACGCCATCATGAACGACGAACAGCTTAAAGCTTACGCGGACAAGCACGGCTCCGGCATTCTGCATTTCCCTATGGTGCTCGGCGCGGTTGTCCCCATCTACAACGTTCCCGGTGTAAATTCCGCATTGAATTTCACACCTGAAGCGCTGGCCGGAATATTTCTGGGCCGCGTAACCAAGTGGAACGACCCAGCAATCGCTTCGGCCAACGCAGGCGTGAAACTTCCCGCGAACGATATCGTGGTGGTGCACCGCTCGGACGGCAGCGGCACCACGTACATCTGGACCGATTATCTTTCCAAAGTGAGCTCCGATTGGAACACCAAGCCCGGCAAGGGCGCTTCCATCAGTTGGCCGGTGGGCCTCGGCGGCAAGGGCAACGAAGGCGTTTCCGGATTGATCCGCACGACCCCCAATTCCATCGGCTACGTGGAATTGATTTACGCGGTACAGACTAAAATCGAATACGCCAGCGTGAAGAGTGCTTCCGGTGATTTTGTCAAAGCCGATTTTAACAGCGTCAGCGCCGCGGCCGCGGGTGCCGCGAAAGATATGCCCGATGATTTCCGCGTTTCTATCACCAACGCACCGGGAAAAGGGGCGTACCCCATTTCCAGCTTTACGTGGCTGCTGATCCCCGCGAAATTTAGCGATGGCGCCAAACGTGACGCCATGAAGGGCTTCATCAAGTGGGGGATCACCGATGGTCAGTCGTATGCGGAAGGCCTTTCTTACGCTAAGCTGCCCAAGGAAGTTGTGGCCAAAGAGCTGAAGGCCATCGACAAGATTCAATAATCACTTCGGCGGCGGCGTAACGGTACAATCGCCGCGGTACAGGCACAACTGATGGGCGACGGCACGCTAGACCGGCGATAGACATGCAGAACGGATAAACCCAATTGGCGGCAACCACTACAACTGTTCCGAACGCGGGCCCCGTCTCGGGCTCGCGTTCGTTTCTCAGCAGGCTGCGCGAAGGCGATCAGATCGCGCGCGTAATCACGTTTGTGTTTGCCTCTACCGTGGTGCTGGTCACTATTCTTTTGGTGTTCGAGCTCTGGCACGGTTCATCACTGGCGCGCCACAAATTTGGCTTTGAGTTTTTTGTCACTTCGGTGTGGGATCCCATCGCCGGCGATTTCGGCGCGCTGCCATTTATTTACGGCACGTTGGTTACGGCGCTCGTTTCGCTGGCCATCGCCGTGCCCCTAGGCATCGGCGCCGCGATCTTCCTGGCCGAGTTGGCGCCGCAGAAAATTTCAGACACGCTGCAATTCTTCATCGATCTGCTGGCCGCCGTTCCCAGTGTGATCTATGGACTGCTCGGGGTTTTCATCATCGTCCCGATCATGCGGGACTATATTCAGCCGTTTCTCAAGTCCACGCTGGGCTTTCTGCCGCTCTTTACCGGACCGGCGTATGGGATTGGCTTCTTTACGGCAGGCATCGTTCTGGCCATCATGGTGATTCCGTACATCGTTTCCGTTTCCCGTGAAGTATTGCTTTCCGTGCCGCGCGATCAGCGCGAAGCCGCGCTGGCTTTGGGTTCCACGCGGTGGGAATCTACCTGGAAAGTGGTCGTCCCTTTCGCGCGCACCGGCATCATGGGCTCGATCTTTCTGGCGCTGGCCCGCGCGCTCGGCGAGACCATGGCCGTCACCATGGTGATCGGCAACACTCCGACCATCAGCGCGTCGCTCTTTTCTCCCGGCTATTCCATCGCCGCGGTCATCGCCAACGAGTTCAGCGAAGCCACCGGCGATCTCTATGTGCAATCGTTGATCGAACTCGGCCTGGTACTTTTCATCCTCACGTTTGTGCTCAACGGTCTAGCGCGTCTGCTCATCATTCTCACCGCACAGCGCGGCAGCGAGATGGGACGCACATGACCGCCCGCCTGCGTTATCGCAAATTTGTCAGTGGCTTTATGCTGGGCATGACCGGCCTCGCGGCCTTCATCACCGTCGCCGTGCTGTTTTTCATTCTCGGCTACCTCGTCTACCACGGCGGCACCTCCATCAACTGGGATTTCTTCACCAAACTCCCCACGCCGGTCGGTGAGAATGGTGGCGGCATGGCCAACGCCATCGTCGGTAGCGCCAAATTATTGTTTCTGGCGTCGCTGATCGGCGTTCCGGTAGGTTTCCTCGGCGGAGTTTATCTCGCCGAATTCAGCGGCGGCGCCATCGCGTTTGTGGTGCGCTACGCCGCCGACTTGCTCAACGGCGTCCCCTCCATCGTCATCGGCATTTTCGCCTACGCCCTCGTCGTGCTTCCCTTCAAACACTATTCCACGCTCGCCGGATCTTTCGCGCTGGCGCTCATGATGATTCCCATCACCTTGCGCAGCACCGAACAATTTCTGCAAGCCGTTCCAGGTTCGCTGCGCGAAGGCGCCATGGCGCTAGGCGCGAGCAAATGGAAAACCATCGCGTCGGTGATTGTTCCCGCGGCGTACCGCGGCATCCTTACCGCCATTCTCCTGGCCCTCGCGCGCGTTGCCGGCGAAACTGCTCCGCTGCTTTTCACCGCGTTTGGCAATCGCTTCTGGAGCCCCGGCTGGGAACAACCTACGGCCTCGCTTCCGGTGATGATTTTCACGTATGCTATCTCGCCCTATGACGATTGGCATCGCCAAGCCTGGGCCGCGGGATTGGTTCTTTTAGGTTTGATCCTGGTCGTAAATATTGTCGCCCGCGCAATTCTGGCCCGCGGCGTTTCAATTCCGAGGACGTAATGATAAACGTTTCTGTGAGGTCGCCTTTGCCGGTACACATAGCTCCCCCGAGCGGTTCGCTTCCGACCCGTGAGATGCCCTCCGCGGCATCCATGCGCATGACCGTTTCCCACGTCAACTTCTTTTACGGCGCCAAGCAAGTCCTCTTCGACATCAGCTTGGGCATCGCTTCCAACAAAGTTACCGCGCTCATCGGGCCGTCGGGCTGCGGAAAATCCACGCTGCTGCGCACTTTCAATCGCATGGACGAAACCGTGCGCCATTCCCGCCTGGAAGGCGACATTGTCCTTGACGGCCAGGACATTCATGCGCAAGACGTCACGCAACTCCGCCGGCGCGTTGGCATGGTTTTTCAGCGCCCCAATCCGTTTCCCAAATCCATTTTTGACAACGTCGCCTACGGCCTGCGCATTAACGGCTCAAAACTCGCGCTCGCCGACGCCGTCGAAAAAAGCCTTCGTCACGCGGCGCTGTGGGATGAAGTCAAAGATCATCTTCACAAATCCGCGTACGAACTTTCCGGCGGCCAGCAGCAGCGTCTGTGTATCGCGCGCGCGCTCGCCGTGGAGCCCGAAGTGTTGCTTCTCGATGAACCGTGCTCCGCGCTCGATCCCATCAGCACCGCGAAAATCGAAGAGCTCTTGGTGCAATTGAAAGATCTCTGCACCATTTCCATCGTCACGCACAACATGCAGCAAGCCGCGCGCGTCAGCGATTACACCGCGTTCCTCCTGACCGGCCAGCTCATCGAATTTACGCCCACGCCGCATCTCTTCACCACGCCAACGGATCCACGCACGGAGGCCTACATCACCGGCCGCTTCGGATGATTTTTATTGGCGCCGCAACTCGCGCCACAACAGGGCGCCGCAACCGGCATTAGAGGGAGCACGGAAAGGACGTCATGGAACGGCATTTTGAAAAAGATCTCAACGTCGTAAAAGAGCGCTTGCTCTGGATGGGCAGCCTTGCCGAACGCGCCGTGCACCAATCCGTCCACTCCGTCCTGGACTCCGACGAGGCTTTGGCCCGCCGCGTCCTCGAAGAGGAATCCGCGATCAACGAGCTGCAGCTCGAAATCGACGACCGCGTCGTGCAGCTACTCGCACTGCATCAATTGATGGCCGCCGATTTGCGTTTTGTTCTGGCCGTCTCGCGCATTAACAACGATCTCGAACGCATCGGCGATCAAGCCGTGAACATCGCGCAAGGCGCGCTGCGCATCCTGCGTCACCCGCGCGTGAAGCCTTACGTGGACCTGCCGCGCATGAGTGAACTGGCGGAAGAAATGGTGCGCATGGCCTTGAATGCGGTGGTCCGCCGCGACGTGGATCTGGCGCAACAGGTCCTCGCCAGCGACGATAAAGTCGATCACTACCGCGACCAGATTTTTCGCGAACTCCTCACCTACATGATGGGCGATTCCAGCGTGGTTTTCCCGGCGTTTGAATTGATCCTGGTGGCCAAAAATCTCGAGCGCATCGGCGACCACTCCACCAACATTGCCGAAGACGTTATCTACATCGTCCAGGGCCAGGACGTTCGCCACCCCGCAGTCGACCGCCGCTAGCGCAGCGGCCGTGGCCTCTGTCTCTTGTAGGCGCCGGTCTTCAAACCGGCCTCAAACTTATCCGCAGAGAATTTGTAGCGGCCGCCTTCTGAGGCGGTCGCCTTTTCGTCCGCAATCGACCGCCACGATCCTAATTCTTAGCTGCATAAAACGCATACGTAGCCGTATAAGGCACCCGCACGTTTGCGTTCAAATGTTCCGCGTCGCACCCGCCTGCCGGCGCCACCCCTCCGTGCGTCTCTGACCGCCGAATATATTCCACCTTGCTAAACACTCCGTTGCCTTCATGCGCGCTGGCCTTCAAAAGCAGCCACGGAATATCTCCCGCCGCGGGCGCATCGCCCTTGCCCACCACCTGTCCCTTCACCAGACTCCCATCCACGCTCTTCCAAAACGGCCCCGCGCCGTGCGAGCCAACTTCTTTGCCGGCCGCGTTCAAAAGTTTCGCCTCCGGCGCCTGAAACACCCACTTCGCGGCCCCGTCAACCTGTTTGCAAACATAAATCTGCACGCCGTCACCTTTCACCGTGAGCGCCACTTGCTGTCCGGCCGGTGGCTGGGTGCTGTCCTGCGCCAGCGCCGGCGAAATCGCCACAACGCACGCTACAACGCACACCGCAAAACGCAGAAATGTCAGCACTCTTTTTGGCATCATAAACTTTTCTCCCTCATGCGGATTTAGTTCTCTCTCTGCTACTTACAATTTGCCATTCCGCGAAGCTCGCTCACACTACGCTCATCAAGAAGCCTGGGCCCGCCATCCGACCACTAACATCAACACAACAATGATTGCGCTCAAAAGGGAAAGAACGCCTCCCCATCGCCGGTCCCATGTGGTGACAAATCGCACGCGAATCTCCGAATCTCCCGCGCTCACTGGCACCACCATCTGTGCCGTACCTTCGGCGTGTTCCGGCGACACCGTCTTTCCATTCACCTCCACTCGCCATGCAGGATAGTCCAAAAGCCGCAGCGCGATCCTGGCCGCTGCTGGCGAAGAAATCAGTAGCCGCTTATCAATAGCCGACCATTTCTCAATGCGCACCTGCGCCGCGGGAACCGCAATTCCTGCATCGTCTGTATCTTCTGCCGCGAGCACCATTGCGTCCGGAGTTTTCGCCGCCAAGTCATAGTGATCGTCGCCCCGCGGATCATACTCGTCCGTGCCGTCATACCCTGAGCGATCTGCAATCGTCGCTCGCAACGTCGGCAAATCTTCCGTGTCCCACCACCCTTCCTGGATCAAGACCGCGGCTGTGCCCACGCTCAAAAGCCCAATCGTGATGACCAAAACCCATCCGCGCCGCGCGCGCCAAAACGCACAAGCCAGAAAAAATGCATAGCAAACTGCCAGTACACACATCCACCGCCAGGGAAATTGCACAAATCTGAGCTTAGGCAGTATCCGCCAAAAGATATTCGCTATGCGCAGCATCAGTACGGTGGCCGCTGCCGCCAGCAGGAGCGCGGCAAACCACGATTCCTTTCGCGCATTTTCCCCCGGCGCGTCACGTTCTGAAATCGCAGACCGTCGCGACCACGCCGCCGCGCATCCCGTCACTATAATCAACAGGATTGCTATTCCCGACGCGATCCAGTTAAACAACGTGTGTTCCGGGTCATCCGTCGCCGTAAACAAAAAGTTTTGCGCCGGTTGCAACCCCGAAGCCAACGCCTGCTCGATATTTACCCAGCGTTGCTCGTAAGCCGCCGGCAGCAGATAAAAAGCCGTCAAACCAAATCCCAGCACCAATCCCGCCACACCGCGCAAACCAGGCAAAAGCGATCGCTGCCGCAGCACTACCCATCCAAATACCAGCGCCATGCCGTAACTAGCCATCACCCCAGCCGGCGCGTTCGAGAGCCACACCGCGGCAAACACCACCGCGAACATCGCAACGTTGCCCAGCGTCCCGCCCCGCAACGCTCCGCCTAGCCTTTGTAGGGGCGCAGCATTGCTGCGCCCCATCTCGGCAGGACCCAAACCGCCATCGCGGTCTTCCGGCATTTCATCGTCTAAGATTCCGCAGATGCGTAACGCCAGCAATAACAGCAGCGGGAAAAATGCCGTCCCTAGCTGCTCCGCGAAATCGCTCCGCATGTAAATCACCAGCAACGCATACGGATTCGCCGCATAACAAGCCGCGCCAAAGAGCGCCGCGCTTCGTGAGATCGTCTTGCGGATCAGCGCAAACGCGCACAATCCCGCCACTGTTTGCACCAGCACAATAAACACGATGGGCACAGCGTTCCAACGAATCACCGACCCCAGCGCCGCCCCGAGCATCCACGAAAGCGGCGGATAGAAAATAAATCGCGGTTCGCCAAAACCGTGATTCGCCCACTCCGTCCACCGTGGAAAAAGAATCCCCTCTTTCCATTGCCCCGCCGCGTCCAGCCACGACGCTGCGTGAAACTCAAAATCATGCCCCGAAGCAATTCCCAGCACAAAAAATGGCGCCACAATCAGCAGCGCCGTGCCAAGCGAAATCCCCACTGCCCAGATCCATCCCCCGCCTTTAAGCTTTGTCAAATTCTCCTCGTGCAATCATTCATTCCGGCCATTGGCGCGCTGCCCCAATCAAAATCCGCTGTCGTAAAACCGGGCACAATTCTTCTTCTCCATGACAAATTGGTTTGCCTCAACGCCCGCCGCCCACATTCAGAATCGTCGCGGTCACAAACGAAGCCGCCGGCGACAGCAGCCACAAAACGCCTTCGGCAATCTCTTCGGCCGTGCCCGCCCGTCCCATAGGAATTGTCGGCGCCAAACGCGCCAGGCGCCCGGGATCACCGTTGGCGGCATGGATGTCCGTATCGACCAAGCCAGGCGCGACGGCGTTCACGCGAATTCCTTCCGTGGCTACTTCCCGCCCCAAACCAATCGTCAGCGCGTCGACCGCCGCCTTGGATGCGGCGTAGTGCACCCATTCACCCGGCGAACCAAGCTGCGCCGCCCGCGAAGAGATGTTCACGATCGCTCCGCCGCTGCCTCCGTGCTTTGTGGACAGCCGACGCACCGCCTCGCGCGCACACAGAATCGCGCCCGTCACGTTGACCGCCATTAGGCGTTCGAGCATGGCGGCATCGACCGACTCAACGCGCGCAAATCCTCCTGTAATGCCCGCGTTATTCACCAGGGCGCAAAGCGTGCCCAGAGTATTCTCAGCGATATCAAAGAGGCGCAGTACATCTTGTTCCACAGCTACATCGCCTTGTATTGCCGCCGCGCGGCCGCCGTTTCTCTGAATCTCTTCGACCACTGCGTTCGCCGCGGCTTGGTCACGCTGGTAGTTGACGGCCACAGCATAGCCGCGCGCCGCGGCCATGCGCGAAACCGCCGCCCCGATTCCGCGGCTCCCTCCCGTGACGATCAGTGTGCCCAAACGTTCGCTCATAGGCTGGTTCTTAAAATCCTGGCCCGCGCCGTTCGTCGTTCACAAGTCTGTAACAATCGGCCCTGCAACAATCGGCGCAAAAAGCGCGTTTTGCGCGCATCCCCGCTATTCGCTCGCACCTTATTTGAGCGATAATACACGCTCTCATGAGCACCGCGAACATCGCCAGCCAAGCCTCTCCCGCCTTAAGCGCGGGCGCCACCGAGCCCATCATCGAAGCTCGCAAGCTCGAAAAATTCTACACGCAACCCGACGGCACGCGTATCCAAGTTATCTCTGCCACCGATCTCGCTGTCTATCCTGGGAAAATTATCGCCCTGCTCGGACCCTCCGGCTGCGGCAAGTCCACGCTCTTGCGCATGCTCACTGGTCTCT
The DNA here is from genome assembly GCA_963838265.1 of uncultured Acidobacteriota bacterium. Taxonomy (GTDB): domain Bacteria; phylum Acidobacteriota; class Terriglobia; order Acidiferrales; family UBA7541; genus Acidiferrum. The sequence goes on along the minus strand of CAWIQN010000003.1, from coordinate 617,920 downwards.
CGCCCTCGAGTGCCGGAGAAGTTTACTGGCACGGCCAGCCCGTTCGTGGAGAGAGTCCGAACGTCTCCATCGTGTTTCAAAGCTTCGCGCTTTTTCCGTGGCTCACGGTTCTCGAAAATGTCGAAGCGCCACTTGAAGCGCGCGGCATGCCCACCATCGAGCGCCACAAGCGAGCCTTGCGCATCATTGACGCGGTTGGCCTCGACGGCTTTGAAAGTGCTTATCCCAAGGAACTGAGCGGCGGAATGAAGCAGCGCGTCGGCGTGGCCCGCGCGCTGGTTGTCGAGCCGGAAGTTTTGTTCATGGACGAACCTTTCTCCGCGCTGGACGTGCTCACCGCCGAAACGCTGCGCGGCGAACTGCTTGAGCTGTGGCTCGGCCATAAAATTCCCACGCGCGCCATTTTCATCGTCACGCATAACATTGAAGAAGCAGTGGTTCTCGCCGACCGCATCATCGTCCTCGGCCGCAATCCCGCGCACATTCACGCCGACTTTACCGTGACCATTCCGTATCCGCGCGATCGCAAAACTCCAGAATTCGTCTCGCTCGTTGACGATATCTATCGTGTGCTCACTCGCCCCGACGAGCATCAGCTCATCACCGCCACATCCGGCAGCCAGCCCGGCAAATCCGTGGGCCACAAGCCCATCATGCTGCCCCACACGCGGCCCGGCGGCATGGCCGGACTTCTCGAGATTCTCGTCGACCTCGGCGGCCGCATCGACTTGCACCGCCTCGCCGATGAATTAAGCCTGGAAGTCGACGCTCTATTGCCCACCGTCGATACCGCTGCGCTCCTGGGCCTCCTGCGCGTCGAAGAAGGAGACGCCATCATCACTCCAGAAGGCCAGGAGTTCGCGCGCGCTGACATCCAGACACGCAAAGCCATTTTCCGCAAAACCGCGCTCGCGAACGTTCCGCTGCTCCGCCAGATGGAACAGTCTCTAAAGGCCAAAACCGATCGCACGCTTTCCGATGAATTTTTCCGCGACCTGCTCGACGAGCATTTCAGCGAAGACGAATCCCACCGTCAGCTGGAGACCGCCATCCAGTGGGGCCGCTACGCCGAACTCTTTGATTATGATGCCGCCACCGGCAAGCTGACGCTCACCGAGGTTTGATTTCCCTTTGTCCCTAACCGCGATCGAACCACAATCCACCACGCCGATTCCGCCCACGCAGCGGCGCCCCGCCGGCTCGCGCTGGAGTTTCTCCTTTCTCATCGACATCATCATTTTTCTTTTTATCTTTGCCGCCATCTACGGCGTCTACGCCATCGGCCGTTCCTGGCTCGGCCCGGTGCAAGCCCAGGCGGAAATCTCGCAAGATCCGCGCATTCTTCCGCTGTACGCGTTCTACTCCCTGGTGCGCATGGCCGTTGCCTACGTGCTCAGCCTGCTTTTCGCGCTCGCGTACGGATACATCGCCGCGAACTCCCGCCGCGCGGAAATCCTGATGGTTCCGCTGCTCGATATTTTGCAATCCATTCCGGTGCTCAGTTTTCTTCCCGGCGTGATGCTCGCCATGGTGGCGATTTTTCCGCACAGCCAGATCGGTGTGGAGCTGGGCTCCATCCTGCTCATCTTCACCGGACAAGTTTGGAATATCGCCTTCAGCTTTTATTCCTCGCTGAAGACCCAGCCGCGCGAGCTGAAGGAAGCGGCGAAAATCTATCGCTTCAGTGGCTGGCAGCGCTTCGTGGAACTCGATCTGCCTTTTTCCACGATCGGCCTGGTTTGGAACTCCATGATGTCCGTCGCCGGCGGCTGGTTTTTCCTCATGGCCTGCGAAATGTTCGTTCTCGGGTCGCGCGATTTTCGCCTGCCGGGTCTCGGCTCATTCCTGCAAACCGCCGCCAGTCGTGGCGATACGCGCGCCATCCTCTGGGGCCTTGCCGCCATGATCGGCGTAATCGTTTTGCTCGATCAACTGATCTGGCGTCCCGTGATTGTTTGGGCAGATAAATTCAAATTCGAGCAGGTGGAAAGCGCCAGCCAGACGCAAAGCACGCTGTTAAGCCTGATCGGCCGTGCGTCCATCGTCATCCGTTTGTACCGCTTGCTGCTCAGTCCGTTGATCAACTGGATCACGCTTTCTCTGGCCGTCGGCGCACGCCGTGCCGCCGCAACTTTCGCCGCGCCAAAACAAAAGAAACCGCGCACATTGCTGGGGTATTTTATTGCGGTGCTCGCGCTCGCGGGGCTTGCCGTCGCGCTGTACCACGCCGCGCTGGAACTTGCGCAGCTGCACCCCGAAGACTACGGCGATTTGTTGCGCAGCGCGGCTTACACTTTTCTCCGCGTCAACGCCGCCTTGCTGCTCGGCGCGCTGTGGACCATTCCCGTCGGCGTGTACATCGGCTCGCATCCGCGTTTTTCGCGCATCGCGCAGCCGCTGGCGCAAATGGCTGCATCCATTCCGGCCACCGCGCTCTTTCCCGTGATTTTGCTTTTTCTGATTCGCCTGCGCGGTGGAATTGAAATCGCTGCGATGCTGCTGATGTTGTTGGGCACGCAGTGGTACATTTTGTTCAACGTCATCGCCGGGGCTATGGCCATCCCCACGGACTTGAAAGAAGTCTCCCACATTTTCGGCTTCGGCTCGTGGGATCGCTGGCGCTACCTGATTTTGCCCGGAATTTTTCCGTATCTCGTCACCGGCATGGTCACCGCGTCTGGCGGCGCGTGGAACGCCAGCATCGTGGCAGAATATTTCCATTTTCAGGGCCGCATCGTTTCCGCGCCGGGCCTCGGCAGCACCATCGCCAGCGCCAGCGACTCCGGTCGCTTTGACATTTTACTGGCGTCTACGTTGATCATGGCCACGGTAGTAGTGCTGATCAATCGCCTGGTCTGGCGCCGCCTCTATCGCCTCGCGTCCACGCGCTTCAAACTCGAAGCTTGATGTCCGTTTATTTTCCTGTTGCGCGATCGTTCTTGTAAATCACACCTTCTTTCATTACGAAGAAGACATGCTCGGTCTGCCGGATGTTCTCGATGGGATCGCCAGGGACGGCTACGACGTCGGCAAATTTATTCGTTTCCAGCGTGCCGATTTTTGCAGTTAAACCAAGCAAATCCGCGTCCGCGGAAGTTCCCGCTTTTAGCGCGTCCACTGGCTTCATTCCCAAGTCCACCATCTGGTGAAATTCTTCCGCGTTGCGTCCGTGCGGATAAACCGCCGCATCCGTCCCCAATCCAATCTTGATATTTTTCGCCAGCGCTCTTTGAAACGTTTGGTGCAGTGAGGCGATGGCCAGGTCCGCCTTGATTCTCACCGGCGGCGGAATCGCCACGCCCTTCTGAATTTGTTCCATCAATCCTTGAATGGCCATCAGCGTGGGAACGTAATACGTGCCGCGCTGTTTCATCATATCCAGTGCTTCGTCGTCAAGAAAAGATCCGTGTTCGATGGAATCGATGCCCGCGCGAATCGCTCGCTTCGCGCCTTCCGCGCCGTGCGCGTGCGCCGCCGTTTTCAATTTCAGCGCGTGCGCTTCGTCCACCAGCGCATCGAGTTCCGCTTGCGTAAGTTGTGGTGTATCCACGGAATCCGCCAGCGACAAAACTCCGCCGGTGGCGCACGTTTTGATAATGGTGGCGCCGTATTTGTGCGCCAGCCGCACGGCGTAGCGCGCCTGATCGGCGCCGTTGATGACGCCTTCTTCGGGTCCAAGTTCTTTACCCAGCGCGCCGGCGCGGAAGCCGGTTTCATCGCAGTGGCCGCCGGTGGCGCCAATGGCATGCACGCACACGAGCATGCGCGGCCCGGGAACGATGCCCTTGTCGATGGCGTTGCGTAATCCAACGTCCAGGTAATTTTCCGAGCCCACATCGCGCACAGTGGTGAATCCCGCCATCAGCGTGACGCGGGCGTTTACCGTGGCGTCGATCGCCATTTCCGGGATGGGCTTCTGCAACCCGTCAAGCAGCGCTTTGGTGTAGTCCTCGCGGTAGTCCATGGTGAGGTGGGTGTGGGCGTCGATGAAGCCGGGGAGCAGCGTGGCGTCACCGAGGTCGATGAGTTCGGCGCCGGGGGGAATGGCGGCGCCCCCGCCGACGCCGAGGATTTTGCCGTTGCTGACGACTACCAGGCCGGGCTTGGTGATGGTGTTGCTTTTGCCGTCGAACATGCGAGCGGCTTTTAGGACGTAGGTCTTGCCGGCGGGCTGTTGGGCTCGCGCTGCGGCGGGTAGCAACGCCGCCATGACGGCAAGGGCTAGGGTTAGGAATGATTTCATTGGCGAGTCTCCTGGGCGATAGCGGAAGTAAGAGAAATTCCGGAAGGGAGACGATAGCGGTTACGGGGAGAAAGTCAAGGGAGGGGGCGAAAGGGGAAAATTTTTAGAGGAAGGAGGGGACGGGAAGAAGATCCGGAGAATGGTTAACATAATGATTGTGGCACCCCCCCACCCCCGGGGTGTTTGTGAAAGAGTAAGATTCTATTGAGCTTAGAGGGTGAATCTGCGAAAGAGTATGCTTCTAAAGGGGTTAAATGTGCAGGGGGTGATGGGCGAGCTCGGCGGGAGTCGTTGCGAATGTTGGCGTAAGATGTTTTTAATGTGCAAGATATGGGTGCTTAGGGGTCTCGCGCGGAGAGGTCTAGTTGAGGGCCGGGCGGTGCAGAATTGAAAGCCGACCAACGGAAAAAGAGTGTCGATCTGAAGATCGACCACTACATAGACCTGGGCGGTGCAGAATTGAGAAGCGAATACAAAACGACAAAACGCAAACCAGCGAAGACGAAGTCTCAGGCCGGACTGAACGTCCGGCACCTACATAAACCAAGGCGAGGGCATAAGCGCGAAAGACAAAGCACGGGTCTGAAGACCCGCCGCTACATGGTTGCGGAGAGGAGGAGGTGCCAGCCGGCGCGTTTTTCGAGGGCATGGAACAGGGGTGGGGGCATCCAGGCGAAGTAGGGTTCGCGGACGTAGCGGTATTGGACGTAATCGGGGATGCGGTAGGGGAAGATGTGGTCGACGGCGACGCCGGTGACTTTGAAGCCGTGGCGCTCGAGGAGGGCTTTGCCGGATGCGCGGCTGTAAGTGTAGGTGATGGGGCAACCGGTTTGGGCTTCGGAGCTGCGAGCTACTAAGTCATCCAGCTTCCAGAATTTGCCGTGGCCTTCGGTGGCGATGATCCAGCCTACTTTCCAGGACCACTTGTAATAGACCATGATTTTTACGGTAGTGGCGTCGGGAGCGTTGCCGGGGCGCGTGTATTGGCGGAGCTGTTCGAGGACGGCGCCGGGGTGCGGGGTGTGGTGGATTACGCCGAAGGAATAGATGAGGTCGTACGACTCGACGGGGACGAAGGAGGAAAGTTCTTCGGCGTTGCCAGGGCAAAAGCGGATACGGTCTGAGAGGCCGAAGACCTCCGCGCGCTGGCGGGCCAGGGCCATCGATTTCTCGGAGAGGTCGACGGTGGTGACTTGCGCGCCGTGGCGGGCGAAGTTGATGGTGTCGGTGCCGATGCCGCAGCCGATTTCCAGAACTTTTTTGCCGCGCCAACGCGCGAAGTCCGCGAAGGCGGGAATGTGCGGCTCAATAAAATATTTGCGAGATTCGACTTCGTTGAAATATTCCTTAGTGCCGACGGGCTGCGTGGAATGGCGGATGTTGCAGGGACGATTGTTCCAGTAGTCGCGGACACGAGCGATTTGGACGTCGGCGAAAGACATGTGTAGCCAGTATAGCGAAGCGAATGCGGGAATTGGTAGAAGGGGGAGGAAGATAGAGGCGAGGAATTAACGCAGCGAGACAGAGGAGCGCAGAGAAAATCAGAAAGACCAGTACAAAGGTCGTTGCTGCTAGAAATCGTGGAATACGTAATCCGGTTGGACTTCGTAGTCAGCCAGTTTCTCGAAGGCGATACAGCGAGCGCCGGCCTGGATGCCGAGCTGTTCATCGGGCTGAAGAAAATGCGGTTTGACGATCAAGCGCAGATTTTTGGAGTGGCGTGCGGCGGATTTGACGATGCGTCCACGAATGCCGGGAGGCGTTCCGGCAGTGCTGCCGCAGACGCGGTAGGGGCGGTTGGTGGCGATGAAGCGGCACACCTGGTGGATGCTCGGCCAATCGCAATCGTCGAAGGCGATCACGCCGCCAACATTCAGGATTCTGTCCACATAGAAAAAGTCCACGATCTTCTGGTCAAAGGTGTGCGTGCCGTCGATGTAGGCGAAGTCGACCTTGATGCCTTCGGCGACGAGGCGCGGCAGCGCGTCCTGGGAGAGCTCTTCGCGCAGCTCGACTAGATTGCCGAAGCCAGCAGCGCGGACATAGTGGATGCCAATCCCCTGCCACATAGAGCTTTGGAAGGCGTCGATGGCGATGTGGCGCTGGCCGCCGATTTTGGCCAGGGCTTCGCAGATGCACAATGTGGAGAGTCCATAAGCCAAGCCGATTTCCATGGTGACGGACGGACGCTTCTCAGTAATGAGTTTTTGTAACAGAGCGCCAATTTCAGCGTTTATGGAGTCTTTAAGAGGCAGCGTTCCGGTGCCGTCGATGGTGTGAACTTGCTTGGAGCGCAAAATTTCTTCAACGAGGGGCAGCATGCGAGTCTCCTGGAATTGATTTTGCACGCCGATTTCCGAATAGAGGATAGCGTTTATAGCCGGAGACGAGGGCTCCGAAAGCGTTCAAGGTATTTACGGTCCGCAGGCGCCAATTCATCCGGCTGCGATAGCGCCGGTTGTACTTCATCAGGTGACGAAAGAATTTCATGCGGCCGGGAGGGTGGATGGGGAATTCGTAACTTTCCTGGTAAAGAATCCAGCGATCAAGGAAAGCGCGCACGGCCGGTTGCCTGTCGGTGTAGCCATGGTCATGCAGCCAGGCTTGCATAGCCTTAAATAAGGTTTGCTGCTTTGCGAACCGAACTTCTCGAAGGTCCAGGGGCATCTGTCCCTCGTCGGTGTAGTAGTGATTGGCGCCGTGAATGCGGTAGGTCACGAGCGGTTCGGGAATGGCGAGAATGGGCGCGAGGAAGCAGATAAGGTCGACGGGGAAAGCATCGGCGAGCATGCGGATCTCTTCTGGAATGGGGAGGAGTGGGGCCAGGAAAGCTTTGCGGAACGCGATGCAGGAAGTTGGATGCGGAACGTAAAAGAAAAATGCATCGGGTTGAGTATGGATATCGCCCGACACGAGATGAAAATTAGAGGTTTGGCGCTTATCGGTCGACATGTTCCGTTCCACGAACGGGTGATAGACCATGCCTAATGCGGCATTTTGCCGAAACGCGTCCAACACACGGGCCAACTTGGCCGGTAGAAACATGTCGTCGGCGTCCAGCAAGGCGACGATCTCTCCACGCGCTTTTGCGAAACCAAAATTTAGCGCAGAGGCCTGTCCTCCGTTTGGTTTGTAGAAATATTCAACGCGGGAGCCGTACTTCTTGACGCGCGCGGCGGTGTCATCGGTAGAGCCGTCGTCGACGACGAGAATTTGGACTTGCTCGAGCGCGAAATCCTGCGAGAGAACGCTGTCGATGGCTTGCGCGACGAACTGGCCGTAGTTGTAGGTGGTGATTAGGACGGTGACTCGCGTCGTCGTCATTGTTTGATTATGCCGGAAACGCGGAGGGGAAACGAAACGGTGCGGCGAGTATCGTGACGGCCACCGTTTCGTGCCTGGCGGGCCAAGTTTCCACCGCTGGCAGCTCATCGCGCGCGTTGGGGCAAAACGAAGAAAAAGTTCGAAACCTTGGAACTTTCTCCACCAAATATGTTAATTATATGCGGGGCTTCCAGTTCTGCCTACGCTCTCGCTCAAGGGAAAATTCACTTGGCTAAAAATCGGTTATTGGGGAAACGCGCGCGTTATGTCGGTATTCTTTCGCTACTCTTGGTCGCCGGTGGGTGCGGCAGTAATCAGTCGCCGGCGCCACCGCAAATCATCGCAATTACCGTAACCCCGCCAAAAGCAGCGGTCGGCACGGGGCAGACGATGCAATTCGTCGCCATGGGCGACCCTGCCGGAGTTAGCTGGTCAGTGGCCGGCTTCACCAACGCCGCGCCAGGAGCGGCGGCCCCGGGCGGTAGCATCGATTCGTCCGGCAACTACACCGCGCCGATGGGGGCGCAAAGTTTGTTTGCAATGGTCACCGCGACGAGTAAGACCGATCCCACCAAGTCCGCGACAGCGACGGTGAATGTGGTCGCGCCGGGGCTGTACGCGACGACCAACAACGTCCTGGTGGCGCAATACACGTCCACGCCCGCGGCGTCGGCAAATATCAGCGTGCAGTTTGGACTCACCACCACGTATGGACTCACCACGTGGACGCAGCCGACAGGGCAGTTTGGTGGCGCAGTGAGTCTATTCGTCGCAGGGATGAAGGCGAGCACGGCCTACCACATGCGAGGCGTGGTGCAGTTTGGCGACGGCACGCAATTCATGGATGCGGATCACACGTTTACGACGGGCGCGCTGCCAGCGGGGCAGGCACCGAGCTTGACGGCCACGACAACGGTGGGAATGACTCCGCAGAGCGGGGTGGAACTTCTGGATCTGGTTAGTATTGGAGCGCCCACGAATCTATTTCCCGCGGCAGTGACGGATTTAGCGGGAAACGTGATCTGGTATTACAACCCGCCAGGAATTCCCGCCGGGGACGTGGCGAACCCCATCAAGCTGCTGCCCAACGGGCATTTCCTGATTAATTTTGGCGGGGCGGTGACAGACGGAAGCAACTCCGTGCTGCAAGAAGTGGACCTGGGAGGAAACCTGATCTGGCAAATGACGGCGGCGCAGCTCAATACGGCGCTGGCTGCGGCGACCTGTAGCGGCTGCAACATCACGGTGATCGGAACGCATCATGATTTTGTTTTGCTCCCCAATGGACATCTGATCATTCTGGCGTCCACGCAGCAGGTGGTCTCCGCAGTGACGGTGACCGGAGACGTGATCATCGACCTGGACCAGAATCACAATCCGGTATGGCTCTGGAATGAGTTTGACCATCTGGACATCAACCGGCGGCCGTATCAGTATCCGGACTGGACGCACACGAATGCGCTGCTCTATTCGCCGAGCGACGGCAGCCTGGTGATTTCGATACGCCACCAGAATTGGGTGCTGAAGATTGACTATAACAACGGCACGGGCACCGGGAACATTCTGTGGCACCTGGGTTATCAGGGTGACTTTGCACTGTTGAATGCCGACGGAACGCCAGACGGCACTGCGACGGACTGGTTTTTCGCGCAGCACGGCCCATCGTTCACGACGACAAATACCAGCGGGCAATTCTCCATGGTTCTGTACGATGACGGAGACGACCGCGGAGTTACGGTGGTGGCGCTAGGGACGTGCGGCGTAACGGGACAGCCGGCATGCTATAGCACGGTTCCCCTTTTGCAGTTGGATGAGACGGCCATGACCGCAACGCTAGCATTCCATCCGATGGCAGAGGCCTACTCTTTTTTTGGAGGCAATGCCGAGGAGCTTGCGAACGGCAACGTGGAGTACGACGACAGCGCGACAACGCAATTGCCCGCGAATAATGCGGCGGTCCTGGAGATCACGCAGACTTCGCCGCCACAGACGGTCTGGCAGCTGAACATTACGGGGCAGTTTGCCTACCGGGGATTCCGTATGCCTAGCCTGTATCCTGGCGTGCAGTGGTGAGCTAGCGATTTAAAACTGATGATTAGGGCTGCGACCTCTTTCCGCGGAGCGAATTAATTCGCTTCCGCAGAGCGTTCCTGAGGCAAAGCAATAAGAGTCGCGATGCCTCTCGTACCCCCGATGGCGGCGCCTGGCCTTGCGCAACTACTTCGTTGTACCGGTCTTTCAAGTACAGGTATTGCTTGGGATGAACCAAGGAGAGTTGCTTAAGATTCGTCTTTTCAGATGCCGTTTTTAGAACAGCGTTGCCCTCCAAAAACCGCGCCGCAACGTACAGCAAGGTGTTCTGGGAGTACCACCAGTCCGCATTGTCGTTTTGCCAGATTTGGCCACGGATAAAATCCACTGGCACGTAGCCATGACGTCGAAATAGTTCCGCCCAATAATCGGGCCACTGTTCGTTTATGTGGTGGGCGCCACCCTGGAACGGAATTGCCGCCGAGAAGAGTACGAGTGGAGCGAGGCGGGTCAAGGAGTCCACGAACGCGACTGCGGATTCTGGCGGCAGATGCTCGGCAACTTCCAGCGATACAGCCAAGTCAAAGATACGCTGAAGCGTAAAAGGCTTCGTAAGGTCGATCGCGTGAAAGGAGTCTTTGGGTATCTGCAAGAGATCCGCATCGACATATTCGCCGTCGATGCCAAATATTTCATCGACGCCGAGCTTTTGAAAAACCGCTAGCCAGCTTCCATCACCACATCCGACATCCACGACGCTGCGGATGGGAGCTAACTGCAGGACCAGGGGGGCTATGAGCTCCGCCGATCGTATCGCCCCGCTGCGCAGCTGTTCATAGAAATTCTTGGTGTAATGTTCGCTGGACATCTCGAGTAAATTATCCCCCTGCGACAACGTCGAAGCGCGCCGGGATATTCAAGATTCCTTTCCACTCTTCTTGCGGATGCTGGAACACCTCCGTCGCCACGAGCATCTCAGGGGTACATTCCCACCAGTCCACCAACTCCTCTTCATCATAGAGGGCCGCGAGCCAGGTGTAAGGACCGGGACGCAACGGAAGCATGGGAAACGTGTGGCAAAATTGGCGTTCACCAACCTCGAGCAGCAAGGGTTTCATGGCCCAGGCCCAGATCACCTGTTGCTCGTTGTTACGCAAGGCCACTCCGTAATGCCCGTTTTTGATGGCTTGCCGAATGTCGACCGTGAACTTGACGGTTACAGGTTCCAGATGGTCGAGGACACACGCGTTTTCACTAGACTGATCGGCAATCTCCCACCGAAGGAACTGCGCTTTAGTGGCGGGACCCCGGTGATCGAAGCTATTGCTTCCGCCGCGAGCCATGGCGGATTCGTAGGAGCTGACGACTTCGTGAGCTGGGCCGTTTTGGCGGATTTGGCCGTCGTCGACCCAGACGACACGGTGGCAGAGGCGGCGGATTTGGTTTAGTTGGTGACTGACGAGGACCACGGTGCGGCCGGCGCGGGCGACATCACCCATTTTGCCGAGGCATTTTTTCTGGAAATTTATGTCGCCGACGGCGAGGACTTCGTCGACGAGAAGAATTTCTGGTTCCAAGTGGGCGGCAACGGCGAAGGCGAGGCGGACGTACATGCCGCTGGAGTAGTGTTTAACGGGAGTGTCGATAAATTTTTCGAGTTCGGCGAAGGCCACGATTTCGTCGAACTTGCGGGTGATGTCGCGCTTGCTCATGCCGAGGATGGCGCCGCTGAGGAAGGTGTTTTCGCGGCCGGTGAGTTCGGGGTGGAAGCCGGTGCCGACTTCGAGGAGGCTGCCGACGCGGCCGTGGATCTCGGCGAAGCCGGTGGTGGGCTTGGTGATGCGGGAGAGGATTTTGAGCAGAGTGGTTTTGCCGGCGCCGTTGCGGCCGATTAGGCCGAGGACTTCGCCTTCGCGGACGTCCAAGGAAACGTCTTTGAGGGCCCAGAAAGTTTCCTGTTTGGCGCGGCGAAGAGATTGCAATGGCGCGCGAACGAAGTTTTCCAAAGCGTGGCGGAGGCCGGGATCGGAGCGCAGGCCGAGGCGATATTTTTTGCCGAGGGATTCGGCGTGGATAACCGAGGGGGTCATGGGCGTGGCACCGGAGGAGAAGTATCCGTTAATGCGAGCGGATGGGCGGAGAAACCGGTGTGGCCCAAGGGTAGCCATTCCTGCTCTGAGGTACCGGGGCGGGGGTGAAAGGTGACCACGACCTTGGCGCCGGTGGCGGCGAGGAGTTGGAAAAGGTCGCGGCGGGACTGCTCATCCGCGGCCCAGAATGCATGTTCTTCGCCGAGGGGGATGTGGGCGACGATTTTAACCCCGGCGACCCTGGCCCAATGAAGTTCGCCGATGTCCGAGAAGGCGGCGACGCGGTCACCGGGCTGGACGCCGATGGCGTGGAGGGCTTGGGCGACTTGCCAGTCGATATTTTGCGGATGCTCGAGGATGGCGGTGAGATCGGTCTGCGACGCTGCGGGCAAGGCGCAAGCCGGTAAAACAAAGTACCGCGAGAATGACGGCGAGTACGACGCGCGGGGAGACGCCGAAGTCGGCGTGCAATGCGGCGAAAAAAACGGCAACCCACAACAGAAGAAGGAATGGGGCAACGTAACGATCCTCGACGAGGACAAACGAGTAGCTGACGCAGGCAAGGAGCGCGGGCAGCCAAAGGGGTGCGAGGTTGCGGAGTGTGAGCAGCCATTGCCGCCGCGAGGGGAAAAGAAAAAAGAGGCTGAGGAGGCCGACGGCGAATTCCGCCTGGGCGAAGGAAATCTGCAGAAAGGTGCCAAAGGATTGGCGAAACACACTGAGCTGTCCGGAGAGGCTGAAATGGGGCACAGCGCCGTCCATCCAGTAGGAGAGATCGTGACTTGGAGGGTAGGCACCGTCAATGGGCGAGGCGAATTCAAAAACCCTGGGCGATTGCGTTAGCTGGCGGACCGGATGGAGTGGAGTGCCGGTAGAGTTTTCGCCCTGCCAGAAGAAGGGCTGCTGGAGACGGTCGACGGTCATGACGAAGGCGAGCTTGCCGACATCGCCGAAGGTGAAGCGGTGCTTGGCGAGAGAGAGCAGACCAATCCACGGACCGGCGACTAACGCGAAGAGCGCGACGGAGACGGCGAGTTGATGGAGCGCCCTAGGCGGAAGGCGTGACGCCCACCAAGCGGCGAGAAAGAAAACGAGGGACATGGGGAAATAAAAGGATTTGGTGAGAAAGGCGAAACCGAGAGTGATGCCGAGCAAAGCGAAAAGGCGCGCGCTACCTTTCTCTACGGCGATGCGGAGGGTTAGTCCGGCGGCTAGGAAGGTGAAGGCGCAGACCCAGACGTCCGGCGTGGTGGAGGAGGGGATCGGGAGAATGAGGAGCACGGTGGAAAGGAAGAGTGCGTATGCCAAGGCCCAGAGAACGGCGTCCGGGAGGGCTTCCGAGGGCATTTTTGGAGGCATGAAATTCTGGCGCCATTGCAGAAGGGCGGCGAAGAAATATTCAAAGCAGAGCAAGGATGCGAGAAGGCCGACGAAATTCAGGAGATGTAGGGCGGTGGACTCGGTGTACACGCTGGGATGAAAGAGCGCAAGGATGATCGCCAGAAGCCAGGAAAAGAGAGGGCTCCAGTAGGCGTTTATGGCGTTGTGCCAGTCGTGGCGCAGGTAGGCGGAGGCGAGGTCGAGATAGTTGGTCGCGTCCGGGCTGAGGGAAAAACGTGCGGCCCAGGCTTTCAGAAAGCCTGCCACCACGGCGATGGTCCAAGCTGAAGCGCGCACAATGCGGATGTTGCTGCGCGAGTTGGAGGGCGTCAGCCAGAAAGAGATCATGGGCGGGGAGCCTCGGGAAAAGAAACAGCGCCCGGATCGAGAACCGAAGATGGGGAGGGCGAACCTGGGGACGCTAGCGATGCGGCAGCGCTTTCGCTGTACGAATAGCCGTGGCCGCGGCGGATGAGCGGCTGTTCAAAGTAGCGCCAGGAAAAGCTGGCGACGGAAATGGTGAGGACGAGGGCGAGCAGGGTAACGGCTCCGCCCTGCAGATTGTAGACTTGCGGGTCGTCGTGCAGGAGGATGCGGTGGGCAAGATGGTTGAAGGCGTCGTGGATGAGGTACGCACAATAGGAGATGGTGCCGAGGAAGCGGAGCCACCGCCAGCGCATCGCCCCAGCAAGCCAGGTGTGGGTGTGACTGAGGAGGAACAGGAGGAGGCCGCTCCAGAGGAACACCATCCAGGTGAGACCGATGGTGATCCACACAACGTTCATGGGATGTATGAGCCACCAGAGCAGCGCGCTAAAACCCAGGAGCAGTGCGAACAGGATGCGCTGTAGAAGCGCGGAATGCGCCTGCAGGTAAGGCTTGAACCAGGGCTGGCGCCAGGCTATGGCGATGAGCATTCCGGCGGCGAGGCCGTCGGCGCGGCAGGGCATGATGAAAAAAGCGGCCATGTGAAACCTGGACTGAAAAATCAGGAAGCGGAGCACGGGCGCGAGAGAAATCGTGGCGGCCAGCGCCATCACCAAGTGGCGAACGGACACAAAACGTATCAAGGGCGGCGCCACAAGATAGAACTGTTCCTCGACGGCCAACGACCAGGTGACCATGAACCAGGCTAAGGCGAGGGGAGGCATGCCGCCAATGATGACGTTGCGCAGGAATAGAAGTTCAATCGGAACCTGGAGAAGGTCCTGGCGAGTGACAGCGTGGCGTCCGGGCGCGAACCAAAGCAGACCGGCGACCAGCAGAGAGTAGAGCAGGATCCAGAGATAGTAGATGGGGAGAATGCGGAAGACGCGGCGCAAGTAGAAGGTGCGGAAATAGCTAGGGGAGCGGCGGGCATCGAGAAGGATGCCGCCGATGAGAAATCCCGAGAGTACGAAGAAAAGATCGACGCCGCTCCAGCCGACGGCGGTTAAAGTGAACAGGTCGCGCAGCCAACGTACCAAATCACCTTTACCAGCCGCGCCGAGGTAGTGGCAAGTGATCACTAGAGCGATGGCAAGACCGCGGAGACCGTCGAGTTCGGGGATGCGCGCAGTCGATTTGGGGGCTGTGGCCGCGAGGATCGGTGCGGAGTAAGAAGCGGTCATGGGCGGGCCGCTCCAGGGAAGGCGGAGGGGAGGGAGTCCACGATCGCGGGGTCTGCACCCGTCGTTGCGGCAGGGGATGCGGCGGGACCGTAGTGATACAAGTGGCCGCGCCGAAGCAGTGGAGACTCAAAGAAGCGCCAAGAGAGAGCGGCGAGAAGGAAGGTGACGATGGCGCCGAGAAGAGTGACGGCCAGACCGGGGAGGGAGTCAATCTGGGGAGGAGCGTGCAAGAGGATGCGGTGGGCGAACTGATGGATAGGAAAGTGAATGATGTAGACGCAATACGAGACGAGACCGAGGGAGCGCAGCGGATGTAAGCGTGTGGCGGCGGCGAGCCAGCCGCCCGTGTTCGAAAGAACGAGAACGAGGAGGGCGGAGTAAAGAAACGCGAACCAAGAGTACCCGAGCGTGGCTCGGAGGAGCGTGAGCGGTCCGATGAGGGAATGGAGAGCGAGAAGAACGCCAAGCACCAGCACGCCGAGGACGAATTGCAACGCGCGGCGGTGCGTCTGGAGAAACGTTAGGAACCAGGGCTCGCGCCAGGCGGCGGCCAAGAGGATGCCACAGGCGAGAGTATCCGCGCGGCAAGGGAGCAGATAAGCGGCGGCGAAAGTGCCCGGGGCGACGTGATAAAAAACATAGAGGCGAATGAACGGAGCGACGCAGACAGTGGCGGCGAGAACAGCGATGAGCCGGCGATGCGAGAGGAAGCGAATGAGCGGAGGGGCGAGAAGATAGAACTGCTCCTCAACCGCGAGAGACCAAGTGACAACAAACCAGAGATAAGGAAACTCGTAGGCGGAGAATTGCATGTTCTGCAGGAAGGCGAGCTGGACGGGGATTTGGAGCAGGTCCTGGCGATGGACGGCCATGGGAAAAGGAAGGCCGGAAAGCGCGAGGAGAGCGAAGATGGCGAAAAGCAGGATCCAGAGGTAGTAAATGGGAAAGATGCGGAAGATGCGGCGCATATAGAAAGCGCGGAAATAGTGAGGAGCGGAACGAGCGTCCAGAAGAATGCCGCCGATGAGAAAGCCGGAGAGCACGAAGAAAAGATCTACGCCGCTCCAGCCGATGCTGGTGGCGCTTACCAATTGACGAAGCGCTGAAGGCAAGGCCATGTGGTCGGAGCCGCTGAAATAGTGGCTGAGGAGCACTACGAGAATGGCGAGGCCGCGCAGGCCGTCGAGTTCGGGGATGCGCGAAGAGGAAACAGGCATCGCGGGGCGTATGGCCGAGTTAGACACGGTCGGCAATGGCGCCCTCCATGCGTTGGAAAAAGAGCAGGCCGCCGAGGAGGATTATAAGGACTGCTGCGGTGCTGGCGAGTAGTTGCGGGCCGGGGGGCTGGCCGTGGCCGGTGATGGCCCAGCGAAAGCCGTCGATGACGCCGGCCATGGGATTGAGGCCGTAGAGCCAGCGGTAACGCTGCGGGACGAGCGAGCTGGGATAGGCGACCGGGGAGGCGAACATCCAGAACTGCATCAGAAAGGGAACAATGTAGCGGACGTCGCGATAAAGGGCGTTTAGCGCGGACATCCAAAGGCCGACGCCCAGCGCGGTGAGCAGCGCGAGCAACAGGAATGCGGGCAGCCATAGGATGGCCGGGGTGGGGCGGAAATTGTAGAAAGCCACAACGACCATGAGGACCACGAAGCCGATGGCGAAGTCCACCAGCCCGGCGAGGACCGGGGAGATAGGCAGAACCAGACGTGGGAAATAAACTTTGGTGATCACGCGTTGATTTTCTACCACAACGTTGGTGCAACTTTGGAGAGCGGTGGCGAAATAGGTCCACGGAACCAGGGCGGAAAAATAGAACACAGGATAGGGAAGGCCGTCGGAGGGGAGCTTGGCGAGGCGACCGAAAAATAATGTGAAAACGCCCATGGTCAAAAGCGGCTGGATGACCACCCAGGCTACGCCGATTACCGTTTGCTTGTAGCGGACTTTTACGTCGCGCCAGATGAAGAAATAGAGGAGTTCACGATAGGCCCAGAGCTCGGCGAGGCGAAGGTCAAACCAACCGCGGGGCGGGGCGATGCGAGTGATGACGGCGGGGCGCGCGACGGCGGTGGGCGCGGCAAGATTTTGCGGCGAGTTGGCGGGAGAGTTTTCAGGCAGACGAGGGTTGGGCAAGGGTTCGTCGGACGAGCGTGTGGTGACCAAAGCCATCAGAGTTGCTTGCACCTTCCCAAAGGGCAATTGCTAAAACTGGCACGAAATGACGTAAATGCGGCGACGCTCCCGAACGCGCTTGCAAGTCCTTAGAGTACCAGAGATACAAAAGAGCGCGAGAGAGGCCGTGGCGGCAGCGCGAAGAGTTTCCAGCCGTGCGTGCGATCAAGGCGGCGGTTGCTGCTGCATCTGCTGCATGTCTCCCTCTTCGATTTGCTGCATGAGTTTGCGGCGCCTAAAGAGATAGGTTTCGAGTTTGCCGGAAAGCTGACCCGGGACGACGTAGAACTGGTTGTGGATCATTTCCGGGAACGAGATGGGGCCGCGAGCGGGCACCAGGTGCGAGCCCCACTGAAACATCAGGCCAGCATTCCAAAGCATGAAGATGCCGAGCAAAGCAGAGACGGCGGCAAGCGCGGCGCGACGACTGGAAAACAGGCGGGCGAGCGCGTCAAGAAAAACGGCAAGGCCGAGGACGAAGAGAATCGTGAGTGAAACAAAGAAGCGATTGCCATAGGAGGAGATGCCGGCCCAGTCTGGATAGCAGGCGATGAAGAGATAGAAAGCCAGAACGGCGGCGGCGAACGGTCCGCCGACCGCAGGAATACGGCGCCAGAAAAGCGCGAGACCGATAAGCGCGAGAATGAGGATGGGCGTCCAGGAGAGCAGGCCGTGATTGGAGGAGAAGAGCACTGCGAGGAGCACGGGCGAGCGCCAGAGCCAGTCGCGCAGAGGAACGTAGCCGGATTCGAGGGCGTCCCCGTAAATGATGCGGTGGGCGATCAAGGTGGGGAGAAAGCAAACGAATGCCGCGACGATATAGAGAAGTTGATTGGCGAGCAGACGGGCCAGACGGGTTGGGAGGGCTGGCCGCGGGTCCGTTGACTCGGAAGCACGAAAGGCGGCGCTGTATTGGCGCAGGGCTTCGATGACCAGGACGATGAGGACCATGGCGTTAGGGTAGTAGACATCGAGCATCAATCCAGTCCACGCACCGAGGAGCAGCCACTGCAGTGTGGTGCGCTTGGAGCGGGTCTGGTGCCAAAACCACAGAAAAAACGCGACCACGAAAGCAGAAAGCGCGTGCGACCAGGACGGGTTGAAATACATGTAGACAGGAAGCGAGCTGGCCCACCAGACGGCCACGGTGGCGAACAAGGCGGACCACTGGTCGACGTATTGGCGGCTGAGGCGAAAAGACAGCAACAGAGCGAGGAATCCGTAAAGGGCGGTGGCGAAGGCCATCGCCAGACGGTAAGGAGAAGAAAAACCATCGGCAGCGACGGAGGATCCCATGGCACGCGCCAGCAAGACTCCGCCGTGCGCGAGGATAAAGAACGGGCTCCAGAGAATCGCAGGGCCTACGGTGAAATGATTTTCAAGATGGCCGGTGGGGGTGCGAAGTTCCGACTTGAGGTTGCCATTTTCGTCTAGCCGCGGCCCACGGAAGCTGGCGTTGGCGTAGCGGTAGTCGTTTTCGAAATTCAGACTATGCTCGATGATCGGAGCACGTAAGTAAGCGTAATACCCTACGCCGTCACCACGCACCCAAGGATTCATCAGCAGCAGAGAGAAAAGGAACAGGGCTCCGAGCCAGTACTCCGGGCGGCGGTCTCGTTGCAGCGGCGCGTAGATTGACGATTTTTTAGTTCGGTCGATCAACGATCTCAGTCAACTTTCATGAGCCGCTTGAGAGAAGCACGGGGCGGGCTGCATCGCCGTAACTTTTCGGGCGCAGCTTTGGTACGCGGCGCGCGCCCCTGGAGTGCTAGACACAAACAAATTTACTGGAAAGATAGTAACAATTTTTCGAAAAACTTGATGGGCTAATCCACATCGCACTACGGCGCACGCCGTAACCGTATCCGGAAATCATACGGCAGTCGTGCTGGCCATCCTGGCGGTGGCAGGCCGGGAATTCTTCTCGCGGAAGAAGGTGGTGACGCGGTCGATAATTTCATTGAGGGAAGTTTGTGGGCGGAAGCCAGTGAGCGAGTGAAGCTTGTCGACGTTGGGGACGCGGCGCATCATGTCTTCGAAACCGGGCTCATAGGCCTTGTCGTAGGGAATGAATTCGATCGCGGAAGAGCTGGCGGTGCGTTGTTTCACCAACTTCGCCAGTTCTTCGATGGAGACTTCTTCAGTGTTGCCAACGTTGACGACTTCACCGATGGATTTTTCGGTGTCCATCAGACGAATGAGGCTTTCCACGGTGTCGCGCACGTCGCAGAAACAACGAGATTGCTTCCCGTTGCCATAGACCTGAATAGGCGCGAGATCCAGCGCGGACTTGACGAAGTTTGGCAGCACCATGCCGTAACGGCCGGTCTGCCGCGGACCCACGGTGTTGAATAGCCGCACGACGATGACGGGCAGGCGTTTCTCTTTCCAATACGAAAGAGCCAGAAATTCGTCGAGGGCTTTGGAAGCGGCGTAGCTCCAGCGCCCTTTGGTGGTGGCGCCGAGCACGAGGTCGGCATCTTCGTGGAACGGCACGTTAGTATTCTTGCCGTAGACCTCGGAGGTAGAGGCGGTAAGCACCAGCTTGCGCTTCTTGCAAGCGGCCTCGAGGATCATCTGCGTGCCGTTGACGTTGGTTTCAATGGTGCGCACCGGGCTTTCGACGATCAATTTGACGCCGACGGCGGCCGCCAGGTGCACCACAATATCGGCATCGTCCACCAGTTCAGCAACCAATTGGCGATTTTCGATGTCGTCGAAATGATGCTGCATGCGTTCGTTGGATTTTAGATGGCGAATATTTTCGACGCTGCCGGTGGAGAGATTGTCCAGCAAGCACCACATGGTCGCCGCGATCCAGAAGGCGTTCCGCCAAATGCGAACCGATAAATCCTGCGCCGCCAGTGATTAAATACCGCACGTGGATCTCCTTAAAGGGTTTCCGAGTCTTCGTCGTGATCGCGGGAACTGCTTTGCGCGACGACATGGGTCTCTTGCTGGTGCGGCGTGTCCATCGATTCCTGCGGACCGTATCCGTAAGAGTAGGGGTAGTAGCGGTAAGAGTAGTAATAATCCGGGGCGCTGGAATCCACGGCATTGAGCACCACGCCGAGCAGGTGGCACTTGACGCTGGTCAGCAGATCGCGCGTGCGCGTAAAGGCTTCTTTCGGCGTTTCACCGCTGCGGACTACCAGCAACACGCCATCGCACTGCACGGAAAGGATTACCGCGTCCGTGGCAGCCATGACCGGAGGCGAATCGATCACAATAAATTTAAATTTGGTGCGGAGCTCGGCAATCGCTTCGGTCAGCTTGCTGGAAGACAGCAAGTCCGCGGGATTCGGAGGCAAGGGACCGGTCGGTATAGCGACAAGATTGGGAATCGAAGGATGCGGAACGCTGACCAAATCGAGGCTGCTGACGCCCGCGAGATAGGAACTCAAGCCGGCGTATTTTCCTCCGGTCATATTCAACAAACGGCCCACGCCGGGTTTACGAAGGTCCGCATCCACCAGCACGGTACTATCACCAAGCTGCGCCAGCGTGACGGCCAGATTCGCCGCAGCGGTGGTCTTGCCTTCGCGCGGAAGCGCACTGGTAACCAGAATTACCTGCGGGGGATGTCCCGCCTGGGAAAGCAGCAAGGAGGTGCGCAGCGCGCGGAAAGCTTCTGACATCTGCGATTTTGGCAGATGTTGCGCCACTAGTTCGATGCGCTTCTCGTGCCCGTTGGAAGACGAAGCAAATCCCTGCAGCAATCCCGCGCGCTTGCCAGCGCCATTCGAGCCGGTGAACTGCGGCACAACCGCCAAGGAAGGCAAACGCGCCAAGGTCTCGACATCGTCGGGAGTCTTGACGGTGTTGTCCATGTATTCGCGCATGAGCGCGAGGCCAATCCCACCCACTAGGCCGACCAGGAAAGCGAGCGCGACGTTGCGAGCCTTGGCGGGTCGCGAAGGATAAGAAGGAATCATCGCGGGATCGACAATGCGGATATTGGAAGAACGCAGGCCCGCGGTAATGCCGGCCTCTTTCAACTTGGTGAGTAGCCCGTCATAGAGAGACTTGTTGGTCTCGGCTTCGCGCTTGAGAATGTTGTATTCCACAAGCTTTTCCGACATGGCGTTGACATCGGCCTTCTGCTGATCGAGAGCCGCCGAAAGCAGCGTTTCACGCTGGCGGGCCTCGCGAAAGTCACTTTCGAGGCCATTGACGATATTTTGTTTCTGCTTCGCGAGACTCTGGTCGAACTCTTTCAACTGCGCCTGCAGCCGAAGAACTTTGGGAAAGTTGGGCCCGTACTGGCTCAAGGCGTCGTTATACTCGGTGTTCACTTCGTCGCGCTTGCGAATCATTTCCATCAGGAAAGTATTATTCTGGACTTGTGGCACGGAATCCAAATCTCCGGCCTTCGCAAATTCGTACAGCGATTCCTTCTTCATGCGCTCGGTCTGCACGTCCGTCAACTCCTTGTTGACGTCGGCGAGGCGTTGCGTGGTGATGTTGGATTTGTCATCCAAGGACCAAATTTGATTCTGCCGCTCGTAGGCGATGCGCGCATCTTCGGACTTCTGGACCTTAATTTTTAACTCATCGAGCTGATCGGCAAGCCAAGTGGAAGCCTGCGTGGTGGCTTCGTAGCGGCTGCGGAAATTCTGTTCCACGAAAGTTTCCAGATGAGCATTTACGATCTTGGCGGCCAGCACCGGATCGGTGGATTCGAAGCTGACGTCCAGGAGGCGGCTCGAGGGGACGCGGCGGACGCTGAGACTGCCCAAAAACTCTCCAAGCTCCGGCGGCCGCTTCTGATTCGCCAAGCTGCCAATGGCCACCGCTTCCGAAGGTCCGGAAGCGCCAGAGAACTCCGGACGAGCGCTGAGCCCGGTGTTGCGAATAGTTTGCAGCGCCAGCGTCTCGCTGGTGAGCACCTTGGATTGCGTCTCGATATAGTTATCGAGATCCATGGCAGCATCGTACGAGTCGTTGCCCTGGAAGGGCAGAATATTGGAGCTTTCGCGGTCGATTTCAATGCGCGCGGTGGCCACGTACACGGGCTGCATCTTGAAAGTGGCGACGGAAACGATGGTGACAACGGCGAGCACGAAGGACAAAATCAGCCACTGGTGTTTGCGGAGAATCAACAAATAATCGTAAAGGTGCGGCTCGCGAGGCGAGAGCTCCCAATTCGGCAGACGGTCGAGCTCGACGGCGACGGTGGAACCGTTGGAGGAGTGGTCGCGCGGAATTAGTTTATGATCGTCCATGGTCCTTTAATATGCCACCCGGTAAAGAGCGACGGCCGTGCCAATAATGATGCCAATCTCGGCAGCGCGCAAAAGCGCTTGTTTCGCGCGACTATCCGGAACGTATAGAATATCGCTCGGAAGCAGTTGCACGTCTTCGGTTTCCCGCTTCAGCACCTTCTTCAGATCCACTTCAACGTCGTTTTGCTGGCCTTGATCATTCTTGCGAATAATGATGGCATGGTCGGACTTCGCGGTGGGCGTCATTCCACCAGCTAACGCCAGTATTTTCAGCGTGGTGACTTCCGTGCGATCGCTGGAAAGTATATAGCCGCCCGGCCGGCTCACGGCGCCGAGCACGTAGACGATTCCGGCGTGCGGAACGGTGACAATATCGCCTGCTTGCAAAACCACATTGTTGGTAGTGTCACCGAGTTCCACGAGATCTTTGAGGTTGATCGTCATATTATTGCTGGCCCACGCGGGGGCGGGGGCCGGGGCCGGGCCGGGGAAGACGAGGAGCTGGTTGGCGATCCCGGCAAAGCGGTTGCTACCATGGGAGTTTTTGCAGCGTCTGGATTTGGTGGCGCAGAATTCGGCGCAGTGGAATTGGAAATGGAGTCTTCGGGGCCGATGGCGGGAGGTTCCGGAGTCTCCGGTGACTGCACATGTGCCTGGCGGGTAATGATCACGTTGTCGCCCGCGTCATTGGATATACCGCCTGCTTCCGCCAGAACTTCGAGGAGCGTCACCTGACGTTCGGCCTGATACACCATGGGATGGGCAACGGCGCCAACGATCGTGATCGGTTTACTCTTGTGGTCTTTTACCGTTACCGTAACGGCCGCGTTAGTAACGAGCCCGTTGGCCTCGAGAACTTCCGCGATTTTCTGTTCGGCTTGCGTTTCCGTCAAACCAGCTACGTACAAACGCACTGGAACCAGCGGAATGCCGATAGTGCCGGTCTGGCTGACCCGCACTTCGCGACTAAGCTCTTTCACGTCGAATACTTCGAATTCGAGCAGGTCGCCGTTACCAATTATGTAATCGTGTGGGCCGGATTTTGCTGCTTGAGCAGACATTTCCTTGATTCGCTCATTGGCTTGCTGGGGCGTATCGACGACGGTCTGCGCCACAGCCGGCACCGCAAGAAACACGAGCCCCAGCGTGGCCCCGGCGAGGCACGAGACAGTCGGTATACCTAGGCGGCCCAACAGCATACGGATAGAGATCCCCCAAGTGTGATTATACACATTGAAAACGTTTGTGGCGCTTACGAATTTCGCCGGTGTGCACGAAATCGGCCCTCTACGGGGACGGCGGCGCTGGTATCGATTTTGGCGGTGGCCAGATAACTCCACACAAAGAACAAGGCGGCGTTGATGGGAATGTGCAGGTTGAAATCCCACAAACTATGCACGAGAAATCCCACGCAGCCCAAAAGCGCGGAGAACTGCAGCGCCGCCGCGAAAGAGCGGTTCGCAGGAGCGACGCGAGGAAGGGCATTGGCAAAAAGGGCGCCGAGAAACCACGCGCAGCACAGGCCGCCAAGAATGCCGGTTTCCGCGAGGGCCTCAAGATAATCGTTGTGGGTGTGATTAACTATCTTGCCATCATAGAGGCTTTCGTAGGGCGGAAATACGACTTGAATGGTACCCAGGCCAGTGCCGAGAATCGGATGATCGAGGAAAATCCGCCAGGTATCTGCGCGCATCGAAGCGCGTTTGCCGGAAGTGATTTCCAGAGACTGCATGGCGGAAAAACGCTGAGTGATCTGTCGCACACCGAGCCAGGAAATCAACACCACCACCACCAGGAGAACGGCTCCGCCGGCCAGGAGCTGCTTTCCGCCGGGACGACGTATGGCGAACCAGGTCACCAGAACCACCAGTTCCACGCCGAAGCTCGCGATACCACCCCGCGAGGCGGCCAACAGCAGCGCAGCTATCTGCAACACGGCCAAGAGACCCACTACGAACAGACGTTCGCGCCGCACTTTGCCGATCAGCAGCGGCACCAGCGGGATGGGAATGAACAACTCGGCAAAAGCCGCAAAGTGGTTGCGATTTACGTACGGCCCAAACGGGATGCCACCATAACGCATCTCGCGGAACCAGTAGATTTTACCGTTGAACGTGAGGTGCTGCAGAATTCCAAAGGTGCAAACCACGAATCCGAAAAACATGGCGAACCAGACAAATTTCTTCCAGTCCTCCAGGGTGCGAAAGGCCTGCGCGGTGAGAAACAATAGGATGATGTCGGCCAGGAGCAGCTGCAGCTCCGTCCGCGTATCGTAGGCGGAGGCGGTCTTGTGAAATACCCACTGGGCCGTCACGATGAGGGCCAGGGCGCCGAGCGGAAGCAAAAGCGGGGAGAGCACCACTTGCTCCTCGCGATGCAGATAGACCCACGCGGCCCAGGCCACGAGCAGAAGCGCGGCGCCGCTTTCCAGCACTGTACGCGCCCAGTCTTCCACTCCCCCGTGGGCGACCACGCCGAACACCAGCAGGACGCAAATGCCAACCCTGAGAAACCTCATGGCTTGGCGCTTCCCGGGGGTCTGGAGCCTGGCAAGGACTTGGAGCTTCCTGAGGACTTTACGTTTCCGGAAGAATTCGCCTGCGCTGCGGACTGCGGCACCAGCGAGACATCGTCGACCCACGCCGCGCCACGTATACGGTTGTCCGGCTGATCGCTGGGGAGCCTGACGACGCATACCTGCGCTTCTTCAACGCCCGCTTCGGCGCTCCAAAGAATTTCGACTTCCGTCCACGGGTGAGTTCCGTGGACTTCCGGCGTGTACGCGGGGGCGCCACCCATACCCATAGACTGTATGCGGAAGCGCAGCCCCTGGTCGGTGGTAAGGTCGCGGGTTTGAACCCAGGCGGAAAACTTATAAAGGCCGAGCGGCGTTACCGGGACGAGGTGGCAAACGTCGGCGAAATTGATGTCGGACGTACCGTCGAAGGTGAGCCGCAGAGATTGCACGCCCGAGTGCCGTTCCCGAGGGTCAAGCTGAATCTGCACGCTACGCATATTGTCGCCAAAAAACCACGCGTAGCCGGAATTGCGGAAGGGGGACTCGAAACCGCCATTCCATAAAACCGAGGCGGTGGGATCGCCGACGTCGCCCATGCCTGCGAAATACACCGCCTGCTTCCATACGCGCGCGGCATTGGCGATTTCTCTTCTGGCACGCAATGCACTAATGAGTGGATACACCTCGACCAGTGGAAAACTGGGATTCATGGCGGCCAGACGGTCCCAGACGATCAGCGCATCGCTGGTCCGCCCTTCGTCGGCTAGGTCGTGAATGATGTCGAGGTATACGCTGGGATTCTCAGGTAGAGCCAGGGCGAGCACGGTTTGGACGTTGGGCTCCACACGGAGGCAACGGGAAAAGGCTTCAGCGCCGCGGGTGGGGTCGGCCTCGACCGATTCGCGAATTTGTGCGAACGCCAGGTCGAGCTCGCCTTGACGCAGATAAAAATTTCCGACCCTCCAGGAGACTTCGGCGGAAAGCGGATAGGCTTTCTTGGCCTTTAGAAAATTGTCACGGGCGTTGGTAATGTCGTCGAGGCCTTCGTACGCGGTAGCCAGATCAATATAGGTTTCCGCGGAGCGCGGATCAAACGACAAAGATCTGCGATAAGCGGCGATGGCCTTATCGTTGTCGGGATCTTCCAGGTTGAATTGCCAGTAGCGGCCGAGCAAATACCAGTTTTCCGCGTTCCCGGGTTCCAGGCGGGTGGCGCGTTCGAATCCCGCGGCAGTTCCGCGAGCGGCGGAATGCGCGGCCCACGCGCCGCGAATGCTGAAAAACCAGAGAAAAAGAGCCAATAAAACGGCGACCGCCAGCACCACAAGGCGTTCCGCTGAACTCGCGAGGCGCAGGATCATCTCGAAAGTACTTTGCCTAGACGGGGCAGGAGATGCAAGGTGAAAGTGAGGAAGATCGCCCGTGACCTAGCGACTTATCGTAAGTTTATTGTTATTTCGCGGTAAAGCTTGGAAGGCCATCGTCGCCGCGGCCGCGTCGGCGCACGTCGATCCCGAGGCGCTTGATTTTCTGGTTTAGCGTCGAGAGCGGGATTAAGAAGCGCTCGGCCGCTTCAGTCTGGTTCCAGCCAGTGCGCTCCAGCATGTCCATAATAATGCGGCGCTCGATTTCATCCATGATTTGAAAAAGCGAGGGTTGCGACTGATCCGCGGCGGTGCGCGAACCAGGCTCGCCGGGCAACGGCGGAAGAAATTCGGAAAGCTGCAAACGCACGCCGCGCACGATTTCTTTGCTGCGCACGCTCTCAGGCAACAGGTCTGCGTCAACGCGTTCTTGCGTGGATAACACCACGGCGCGCTCGACCACATTTTCCAGTTCGCGTACGTTACCCGGCCAGTCGTAGTCCATCAGCAGTTTCATGGCAGAGGCCGTGAATTGCCGCATGGGTTTACTGTTTTCCTGGCAGTAGCGCTCCAGGAAATGCAGCAGCAGCATGGGAATATCTTCGCGGCGTTCGCGCAGCGGCGGAAGCTGAAGATAGATGACGTTCAGGCGGTGATACAGGTCTTCGCGGAAACGCCCTTCGCGAACGAGAGTAAGCAATTCAATGTTGGATGCCGCCACGATGCGCACATCCACCTTGAGCTGTTCCGTGCCGCCCAGGCGCATGAACTCGCGTTCTTGAATTACGCGCAGCAGCTTGGCTTGCGTCTCCGGTCCGATAGTCGCGATTTCGTCGAAGAAGATCGTGCCTTGATCAGCCACTTCGAAAAGCCCTTTTTTAGAGGCGATCGCGCTGGTGAAAGCCCCTTTTACGTGGCCGAAAAGCTGGGATTCCAGAAGATCCACGGGAATCGAACCAGTGTTTACAGGCACGAAGGCTTTGTCCGCGCGCGGCGAGGCGGAGTGAATGGCTTTGGCGATCAGTTCCTTGCCGGTGCCACTCTCGCCACTGATCAGCACCGTGGAGCGCGATGGCGCCACTTGCGTGACCAGATTCAACAGCGTCTGCATTCGATCGCTTTTCCCGATGATGTTGGGAAAATTGAAGCGCTGTTTGAGGGCGCGCTTGAGTTGAACGTTTTCGTCGCGCAAACGTCGCGACTCGACGGCCTGCGCCACCTGCGCCAGCAATTCATCGTTGGACCACGGCTTGGTGATGAAATCCAGCGCACCGCCTTTGAAGGCCGCGCGCGCCATATCAATGGAGCCGTATGCGGTAATTAGCACCACGGAGAGATGCGGATCGCGGCGGCGAATCTCGCGCAGCAGGTCCAGTCCGTTACCATCGGGAAGGCTAACGTCCAGCAACAACAGGTCGAACGGATGCTCGCCTAATTTTACCAGGCCGGATTCGCCGGTTTCCGCGCTGGAAACCCCGTAGCCTTCGCTGCTAAGCAAGAGTTCCAGGCCTTCGCGAATTTCTGATTCGTCGTCAACAACGAGGATCGAGCCCTTAGACATGAACCGCTTTCCTGACTGCCGGGAACTCCACGTGGAATGAAGTGCCCTTGCCGGGCGTGGAACGCACATCAATCTTGCCGGCATGTTCTTTGATGATGCCGTAAGTCACGGAGAGGCCCAGGCCGGTGCCTCGCCCGATCGCTTTGGTGGTAAAAAATGGATCAAAGATACGGTGGATGTGCTCGCGCGGAATGCCCGCACCGGTGTCTACGATTTCCACTTCGACGCTGCCATTGTGCGCGCCAGTGCGCACTTCCAGCATGCCGCCAGTGGGCATGGCGTCACGCGCGTTCAGGAAAAGATTCAGAAACACCTGTTGCAGCTTGTTAGCCGAGCCGCGCACGGCGGGCAAGCCCTCGCCGAGCTGCTTGACGATTTGAATCTGCGAAGTTTTCAGCGGATGGGCCACCAAGGAGAGTGTTTCTTCGACTACCCGGTTGACGTCGATGTCCACGGCCTGAGCCGCACCAGTGCGCGAAAAATTTAATAGATTGTTGACGATTTCGCTGGCGCGAAAAGTTTGCTTCACGATTTTTTCGATCAGCGCTTGCTTCGGATCGTTTTCCGGAAGCTGCTTGGCCAGCATTTGAATGTAATTAGAAATCACCGCGAGCGGCGTGTTCACTTCGTGGGCCACGCCGGCGGCCAAAAGTCCCAGCGAAGTGAGCTTTTCCGTCTGAGTCATCTGTTCTTGCAGGTGTTCGCGCTGCGTCACATCGTCAAACAGCAGCAAGCGCCCGATGCGTTCACCAGACTTGCTCACAAGCGGGGTGATGGAAACGTTCACCGTCAAAGCCGATCCTTGATGCTGGATGCGCTGTTTATAGATTCCCGAGACCTGCTCTTCGTCACCGCGCGCGGCAATTTCCGCGGCCAGTTCTTCCGGTAACAGAGCGGCCAGCGCATGACCGACGGCATCCTGCCGGGCCACGCCAAAAAGCTGCTCCATGCGCGTGTTCCAGGATTCCACCACGCCGTGCAAATCCACGGCCAGCACGCCCACGTTCAGCGACTCCACGATGTTTTCGCTGAAGTCTTTCAGACGCACGATCTCGCTGGCCTTCTGTTCCAGCGAGGTGTACAGCTGCGCATTGTCCAGCGCCACGGCCACATATCCGGCGATGGTTTCCACCAGTTCCACGTCTTCACTGGAAAGAAAATCACCATCAACGGTTTTTCCCAGACCCAGCACGGCGACGGTGTGCTCGCGAATGCGGCAGGGCACAAAATAGTTCAGATCCAGTTGCTCCAGCGTTCGGCGCACGCTTTCAGAAACATCTCTCGCCGCGCGAGGCGACTCAAAAAAGAGCGCCCCACGGGCGAACTCGGGCCGGGCCGGCTCGAGGAAGCTGAGATCTTGTGGCTCCGAAAGCCGCACGCCCATGGAGCGCGCCATACGCATGCGTCCCGGATGCGCGGCATCGTCGACAAAAATAGCCAGCCGGTCCACCAACAATGTCTGCGAGATGCGGTCCATCACTGATCCCAGCATGGGATCGAATCGCACCTCGTGCGTAAGCGTGCGTCCAAACTCGATGAGCGTGCGGCGATAGTCCAGCCGGTCGCGATAGAAAAAGCGATCCAAACGCGTCTGAATCCACTCACGGAAAGGCTGAAACAGAAACGCCGCGATCACGATGGCGATCATGCCAGCCACCGGCCCGGAGGTTTTGGCGTGGAAAATCTCGGCAATCACTGCCACCAGCGCGAAATACACCACCGCTACAGCCGCGGTGGCCGCGGTATACGCCAAGCCACGCTTGAAAATAATGTCCACATCCATCAAGCGATAGCGAATGATGGCGTAGGCGAAACACAAGGGAATCAGTACCAGGCTCAGCGCGGAAAACTGCATCCACGGCTGCGACGGCGCGTCCAAAACGAACGGCAAAATGTAGAAGAACGTAAACGGCAGGCTGCCAACCAGTGTGCCGCCCGTAAGCCACTTGAGCTGTTGGCGCAGCACGCCGGAAGGCGCTTCGCGAAAACTCTTATAGAAGACCGCCCCGGCGGCGACAAAACACGCCCCCAGGAACGCCAGATCCCATTTCTCCAGTTGCACACGGGAACCCAGCCACGGCACGAAGCCCAGCATGTTGTTCGCGGCGCTGACGTGGATCGCCAACAGCACTACCGGCATGCCGTAGACCACCAGCAGCTTGAGGAACGAGCGCGCGGCAGGCTCGGCACGCTCCGGAAACACCAGCGCGAAATGCAGCAGCAGCGCGGGCGCCAGCAAATGCGCCACGATGTTCAGCCAATAAACTTCCCAGTCAAAAACATCCAGTTTGCCGCTGTAGTGAAATGAATAGAGGACGAACGACACCAGGCAAAAAACGTAGAAGTGCACGGCGCGCGGAGCGTTCCAGCGCTTCACGAAGATGAACAAGCCGATGAACAGATACAGCAGGCCCACGACGCGAAGGTAATTCTCAATGGAGGCCGGCTTCGGAGCCGGCGCGGTCACTACGGGAGTTTCGAACTCTTCCCCATTGCGGGAAAGCTTGTAGCGCACCTGGGTCCAGATTCCCGCGCGCCACAGCCGCTGGGTCACCTGTACCGCCCGAATCACGGGCACATCGTTGAACGCGATGAGCTGGTCACCGGAACGAATGCCCGCGCGCGCGCCCGGAGAGTTCGGCGCAACCTTCCACGCTTGGATGCCGTGGTCGGTGTCCGACCAGGCCACGCCGTCGTCTGGGGAATCAAATAACCGGCGCTGATCCAGATTGAGCAGGGCGAAGGTGAACGCGGCCACCGTGGCGATGGCCAGTACGACAGCTCCGAGACTTGCGCGCAGATTCTGCTTCATGTCAGAAAAGCCCGACACCCTAACCTCAGAGTTAGGAGCAAACCGATGTCCAATGTTTGGTAGCGTTTCACAATCGTAAACCACTTATACTAAAAGAGTTATCTGTGGGTTGGCCGGGGGAGTCGGGCAGCATCCGCTTTTTAATAGCACCCATACAGGTTTCAACAGGTCAAATGGGAGCTAAAACTGCACACTTAGGCCGCCGCGGAAGGTTCGGAACGCGGTAAGCAGCGAGGCCTCGCCATCGCGACTTCCGACGGGAACGTAGCCCTGCGCGAAAAGGTTGTCGCACGCAGCTATCGCTTCCCAGCGCCCCAGACCAAAGCGCGGCAATGGCTGGCGCATGCCAAAGTGGAAGAACGGATCCATTTGATAGAGGGATTCCCCGTAAAGATCGACGCGGGACACCGTGGTACCGCTCACCCATTTGTAACCGGTATCTAGTTTGGTGCCCAAACGAGGCACCCGGGCGGTGATATTGGCCCCCAGGGATTGCCGCTGTACCGTCTGCAGAACGTCACGCAAGAAGTCATTTGCGTCTCCCGAGGGAGCCAACGCGCCACCATAGGCATAGACCGCAGTTAGCTGCAAATTGTCCGTGAGTTTTTCGGTCCAGGCGATTCGCCCGCCCCAACTGCTGGAAGATCCGCCGTCGTACGCGAAGCCATTTCCGTAAAAGTCTTGTAGATAATCCGTCGCGGGCAAATCATTGCCGCGGCCATACACGGCCACGTGGCTCTGGTCATCGTGGAAGGCCGCGATCTGTAGCGTGCCGCGCGAGCCGAGTTTACGCTCGGCAGCAACTTCTTCGTGCCAGCCACTCTGCAACACCGGCCGGTTGGCCCGCCACAGCAGCGCGGGAAACGCGTCCAACTCTCCGAGCGCCGCCACCAACTCATCACCCTGCCGGGAATCAGCCTGTCTACTCTCACCTTGTTGAACGCCAGAAGTGGAAACATCTTCGGACGCCACGTCCAGCGCATTAGGGCCGACCGGCAACGAAGCAAAAATAAACGTCGCGTGCCAATTCGAAGTGGCGCGAATATTTACTTCCAGCCGCGGCCGAATCGCCGACGCGGAGCTGCCCAGGCCCACCAGCACATACTCTCCGCCGTAATGCACCACCGTACGGTCGCCAACCGCAAGCGAGCCGCCCTGATCAATGCGCACGCCACGGAACACCGGCCCGTCCGGCGAACTCTTGGCTTCCCGCAGCACCACCGCCGAGTACGGACCAACACCCAGCTTCCCCGACGGCAGCCAAATCGTGGCCAATCCGCCTCCGGGCGTATCTTCGTCATAACTGACCTGGCTGGCGATAATCAAACGGCCCGCGCCCCCAAGACTCTGGTCGTAAGCAAAAGCGGTGGAAGGCGTAGGAGGCACATTGGAAGGCGAAGCCAAACGCATCGCGCCATCCGTAAATTCCATGCGCATGCGCACGGGCCGCGGGATGCTGTTGTCGAGGTCTACATTGGCCACGCTCACCGCATTCGAATCCGTCCATTCGAGCACCGGACGCAAAGAGGGGGCAGAGCGCAACACCCATTTCCAATCGTCGGGTTCCGCGCTGGCATTCGAAGGTTGCCGGCGCAAGCGATCCAGGGAGGCGAACATCGATTCCAGCTCGATACGCACTACCGTGGTGAGATTCGAACTGATTTGTACATGGCGCTCGATGGTCGGAAGAAATCCCGCCAGGGTCACGCGAACGCTGTAGTAGCCTACGGGAAGCGCTTCGCCGCGGAAAAATCCTTGCGTATTGGTAAGGAAATCATGCGCCGCAAGCATTCCCGCGGCTTCCGGAAGTACTTCAACGCTGGCGCCCATTTGCGGCGTGCCCGCCGCGTCGCGCACAATTCCAGATAGTTTTCCCGCGGCAGCCGTTTTCGCCGCGACACTCTGCGCAAGGGCGCACCTCGGCGCGATTGCCGAGCTGCACATCGTCAGGACCATCGCCCCCAGGATCCGGAGGTGTCCTTGCTTCACGAGCTGTTACCTCCCCGGCGTTACGTTAGCGGCCGTTTTCGTGTCGAGCGGCGCTTTGACCGAGAACTCCGCGGTGCGAGAGACTGTCTGCTTAGAGAGCGAATCCGTGGCATTCACCTGCAATGTGTACTTGCCAGGCGATAGCGTGGCCAGCGGCAACAGCCGCTCGATGGTGATCTGGTCGCCCGTCTGCTTCATCTCTTCCGAAGTTTCCTTGAACTGCATGATCTGCTGTTCGCCCTTCTTCACGGTGTACTCGAAGGTGGCTTCGGACTTGTGCGTCTTCGCGTCCGGTTGCAGATTGTAAACCTGCATGTAGATGCCAAGCTTATCCGCGGTGGTGAAATCGCCATCAAGCCGCGGACGAACCTTGGAAGAACCGATTACAAATTGCCCAGTGCCAATCTGCTTGGCGGGGACGTGTTCGATCTGGTCGGCTAAGATCAGCGAACTGGCTTCCAGCTTTTCATCTTCATAGCGCGGAACGGCGAGACGTGTATTGATGACGCCTACGTTGCCGCTATCCACGTCTTTGATGACCAGGTCCAGGCGATACAAACCCGGCCGCAAGGGCACCGATTTTTGATAAATGGATTGCAGCTTCACCGATTGCTGAAACAACGAATCGGGGAAATCGCGGCTCACGGATTCTTCAAAGGTTTGCACAATGCGGCCCGTTAGCGTGGTCACCCGTCCAAAAATATTGATGGTCGCCGAGTGTATGCCATCCCGCGTGCGGAACGAGAGCTGGCTGTTGGGCACTTGCACGGTCACGGGGACCAGCACGGTGTCGTTGGTCACCTTCAGAAAATCGGTGCGCCAGCCAAACTTCATTTGATCGCGCACCAGGCGCGCGGTCACCACGGCTTCCAAGTCCTTGAATTTCACCGGTGGCGGCTGTTGTACCTTGGCAAACAGTTCCAAGCGGTTGAATTCGTCCAAGCTGGCAGGAGTGCCGCCGAGGGCCGTCGGAAGGTTGGTGCCGTCGGAGCGCGTGAAGCGGTCCGCCTGCGAAGCCAAACCCATTTGCTCCATTAAGCTCAAACCCGCGCCAGGAACGTGCAACAGCGCGTCTTTCTCCGATGGATCCATGGTCATGTGATATTCGCCGGACTGGCTGGGATCCACGAACTCCAAAATGATGTTTTCTCCGATGCCTTCCAGATAGCGCCACCGCCAGGTTTCCCAGGGATACGTGCTGGTGGTGCCGCCGCCTTCGTCCATCGGACGGTCATACGTTCCGCCCGTCGGATGCGATTCAATTTCGTCTGGCGGACCCCAGATGATGTACATCTTGCCGCGATCCGTCTTCCAACCTGGAATGCCCGAAGCGTAGTGCTCGTTGGCATAGGCGATGCGGCGATAATGCTCTTCTTTAAAGTCGTTGTCCGGCAAGTCCGGATTGCCGCTGCGGCGCAGCCAAAACTGCTCGATGAATTGCTCGCGTTCCTCGTTGGTGGCTAGTTGCAAAAAGGCGTTTCGCTCGTCCGGCGAGATGATGTACACCACATCTTCGTTTAGCCATTGCCGGTAGGGTGTATCAAGCTCCTTCAAGGTGCGCTTGATTTTCTTCTTCTGCTCTTTATCCAGGTTCTGGTGCACTATGGGCGCAGGTGGATCCTGCACCTGCGGCTGCTGTGCCGCTATAGGCGCCATAACTACCGCCACCGAAAACAGCGATGCGAATACGGAACGAATAGCCCGTGACATCATTACACCTCAACTTCCAGGACGTTGTGAAGTTTAACCCCGGAAAACTTCCCCGTCAATCGAGGAATCCCCTGCATTTTGTGACACTTGCCCCTCGGTCGGTTTGGAATGTGCGACGAAAAGAAAGGTTGCCTCGCTTTTTCCGCGCCTGTTCCTGCACCTGCCCCTTTGGCCCTGTCCTTTTTTCTTCGCCCAGTCTTGGTACAGGTCCTCCTCCTGTCCCTCATCTGTACGATTTATAACTTGCCATCATCATTACTAAGCGCCATAATTCCCCGGTACAGAAGTGCGCCCCGGGGCCTTCCTGGCATCTGTGGCATATCCATTCCTGTCTGTGCGCCTCTAGCCACGCCGCACGCCTCCCAACCTAAGTCATGTGGAATGAACACTTGCAGAACCCTATCAAAACAAATGACTTCAAGTACTTTTGAAATGAACACTTATAAAATTCGCATTGTGGGGTGGTACTGCCTTTTGGAGTGCCGCGCTTCACCCTGAGCACTCTGTGGAAGGATTTGACGCCGCTTTTACGCAGTAAGCGCAACGCGCTTTAACCGAAGGAACCTCTACTGCACCCGATGACTCTGATTCTCTGATCCCACCAGCAAATCAAATATCGCCAGCACATGCCGCCGATACTCCACCATCCGTGTAAACACATCGCGCAATTCCGGTTCTCGCTCGGCTTCGCGATGCCACTTCAGCAGCACCGCGGGCGGCACCTGTATATCCTGCCGCAAGCGATCCGCGGAGTGCCCACGTAGAAACAGGCCGTAGAAAAACGCCGCTTCTCGTTGCGGGAATTCGAAGTCATTACTAATGACTTCGCTGGGCACGAATTGTGCAATGGTCGTTGCCATGGCGAATCCGCAGTTTACCGAAAAACCTCGCCGCGTCAAGTAGGACCGCGGGTCCAATGCCGCGTTCCGGGCAACTCCCCCGGGTCAAGTACTTCAGATCAGGACACAGCGTAAGCACTTAAGATGAGTAGGGCCCCCGTCTGGATTCAGGATTGCTCCTGTTTCCGGAGATCATTCCTGAAGTCGTTGCACCTTCGCACCGTGCCCAATGTAAGCCCATATTGGGGCTCATATCTGCACCGCTCCCAACACAACAGGGCCGTACAACGCGGCGCTTGCTATGCGGTTCTAATCGCCTTAGGATGCTAAAAGGGATGGCCAAACTACCCAAAGTCGGCGGTTCTCTCATCGGACGCAGCGCGGGCGCATTTGTGCGCTTTAGCCTGCTACGCGGATTGCGCTCCGTGGAAATAAAGCCGGACGACTTCCGGAAGCACCTGGCCAACAAGCACGGTCTGTGGGTGCCGGACTTTACGCGCATGCGCGACGTGCCCGTCGAGCGCCTGGACGCCATCGCCAAGAAACTGATCCGCGATGCGGAACGCCTGGCGGCAGCCGAAGGCGCTGGCTTCGGCTTGGGCGGCATAATCACCTTGTTGCCAGACACCAGCTTCCTGACGCTGATTACCCTGCGCCTGATTCAGCGCTTGAGCCTGTTGTACGGCTTCGACAGTTCCTCGCGCGGTGAACGCCTAGAAATGTGGAAGGCCGCGGCCGCCGCTGCGGGCGTCGACCTCGGCAAGGACTTCGCCGAAAAGCAAATCCTGGAAAAATTGATTCCGCGCATCGCCCAGCGGCTGGCCGTGAAAATTGGCGTGGAATCCGCCGAAAAATGGGCGGCGAGACTTATTCCGCTGGCCAGTTCGGCGGTCGGTGGCACCATGAATTTTGCGTTCGTACGCGGCTGGGGGCGACGCGTGCAGCGACATCTGCGCGCACGTCACGTGGATGGGCGCCCCACCGTTACAACTGGTGCGACCGGTTCGATGGATAAGAAACCGGGTCCGCGCGTCGTACGTCACCCTATCTTAGCATCGTAGTTTATCCGTGACATTTCCGGATCGCGGCTCGTCTCGTTGTGAGGTTGCAGTCGCCGGGAGATTTTTATGCTTGTGAGGCAGCTCGTAAAGCAGAAAGTGATCGCGGGATTTTTGTTGGTGGCGACGACGATCGTGCTGCTCGCGTTGCCGCAGCATGCCGCAACGCGCCCGTCTCCAAACCCCCAAAGCCAAAATGCGCCGGCAATGGACATGTCGCTTCCCGCAGGAACCGAACCAACTCCCGCATTTCACACTCAGTTGCCGCGCACTCCGTTGCCCGCCACCCTGGATCCCACGCAGTTCACCACCACGCTCGTTCAGAATGCTTATATCGTAGCGGCACGCATTAGAAAATTGCTCTACCAGCAGCCCTGTTATTGCCACTGCGATCGGAGCGAGGGACACGGCAGCCTGCTCGATTGCTTTGCCGGCCACCACGGTTCGATGTGCAACGTCTGCATGGCCGAGGATTTTTATACCTACGAACAGTCGCATGCCGGTAAAACCGCCGCACAAATTCGCGCG
The DNA here is from genome assembly GCA_963838265.1 of uncultured Acidobacteriota bacterium. Taxonomy (GTDB): domain Bacteria; phylum Acidobacteriota; class Terriglobia; order Acidiferrales; family UBA7541; genus Acidiferrum. The sequence goes on along the minus strand of CAWIQN010000003.1, from coordinate 581,463 downwards.
GGCATAATCAACGGCGATTGGAAATCGGTGGATCTGAATAAGTACACCCTGCCGCTGGCCACGAAGTAGACGCCACCCTAAATGACCTCCCGCGCCGCCTTGCTCATCTTAGTACTCGCTATAGTATTACCGACAGCGTTAATTAAGCCGGTGGCCGCCCAGGCCCCGCCGGCACCCGCGGCCAACACCGCCGCGCCCGAACCTGCCAAATGGAAATATTTTCGCACCGGAAATCCCGCGGACAGTGTCGTCAAGCCTCGAGCGGGCTTCGCGCTGATGGGCGGCGGCGCGCTGCAGGATCCCGCTTTTCATTTTCTCTGCGAACGCACCAATGGCGGAGACTTTTTGATTCTGCGCGCCGACACCGACGACGCCTACGCCAAGCAAGTGAACGAGGAAATCAAAGCTGTATGCCCGCTCAACTCCGTGGCCACCATCGTATTCGCCGGCCGCGACGATTCCGACGACCCCAAACTTATTTCCATCATCGATCACGCGCAGACCGTTTTTTTCGCCGGTGGCGATCAATCCAATTACGTGCGTTTTTGGCAGGACACTCCTGTACAGGACGCGCTGAATCGCCACATCGCCGCCGGTAAGCCCCTCGGAGGCTCCAGTGCCGGTTTGGCAATCCTCGGCCAGTTTTCGTTTTCTTCCATGATCGATACCATTCACTCGCCGGAAGCTTTGGCAAATCCCTATGGCAATAAAGTCACGCTTTCTCAGGACTTTCTGCAGATACCTCAGCTTGCTGGAATCATCACCGACACTCACTTCGTCAAGCGCGACCGCATGGGCCGGTTGGTGGTGTTTCTGGCCCGCATCCTCGAGGATGGCTGGACCAATCGCGTTCGCGCGATTGCTGTGGAAGAAAATGCCGCGGTGCTTCTCGAACCCGACGGATCGGCAAAAGTGGTAGGCAACGGCCCCGCCTATTTTCTGGAGGCCAACCGCGCCCCAGAATTGTGTCATGCAAAAACACCTTTGCGTATTTCCGGAATTTCGGTGCGCCGCATTCCTGCGGGCGGATCTTTCGATTTGAACAAATGGACGGGAACAACCGGGGACGAGTACCAGCTCTCCGCAACAAACGGAGAATTACGCGTAAGCGGATCGACACACGGCGTCTACTGAGCGCTCTATCGCGGGGAAACCCTCTAGAAGTGCACCACGATGCCGCCGACCAGCACGAAGTTGTTCTGCGACTGGTTGAAAAACGATGTGTGCAACCAATCGCCCTGCAACCGCAGCGACAGACGTGGGTTGATGCGATAGTCCGCGCCGCCACCAACCTGTGCGGCGAAAGAACTCCTGCTGCCTTCCGACGTCTGGGGTTGCTCATGGGCGAATCCAACCAAGCCATGCAGCCAAGGCTCCCAACGCCGTTGCCGCCACGCAATTCTCGGACCGGCGGTAAAATTGAACAGTCTAACGGGGTCGTCATCGAAAATCGTAGGCGCAAACGCCGCCAACGCATTGCCCTCAATTCCCAGCCAATTGTTCAGATAATACGAAATGGAAGTATTAACACCCACGCCGCTGGCGTTGAATATCGAAGAACGGAAACGCTCCCAACCGGCGCCCAGGCCCAACTGCCAGCGATAGTCGTCACGTCCACCGTAAATAAATTTCGGGTCCGGAGCAGGATCTGGCTCGCTCGGAAGGGCTGCGGAAGGCACCGGACCTGGCATTGCGAACTCCGTGCTGCTCGAGCCCACCAGCGAGGCCGTCGTGCTCACCGTAGATATCGCGTCGGAACCAAACAAGTCGCCGGCATCGCGCACCGCAGAAGCCATCGGGAAGCGCGTGTCCGATATCGCGGAGACATTAGAGACATTACTGCTCGCGGCCGGTTGCAGTCCGGCGCTCGCCACTTCCTGCGCCTGCATCACGGACACACTACCCAAAATCAGGATTGCCCCTGCCAATAGTCGCTTCATTATCATTCCCCTCAGCGGGCTACCCCCACGCCAGGAATAAGCCACCTAGCTACGGTAAGCAAGACGGAGGCCATTTGTCTATGCCCTTTCGCACCTTGCACGCCTAAAGCAAAGGGGGTAGGAGGACTCTGCGCCACATCCGGGGACGCCAAAACGCCTTATCAACATTCCACGCCTATCGGCCGTGCCGCAAATAATCGTCGGTCTTGTTCAGCCAATCCTGCCGCGGCGGATTAAATACATCCAAGTCCACCGTATCTTCGAGCGCCCAGGCCTCATGCGGCATGTTTGACGGAATGCACAATACTTCTCCCGCGTTCACCACGATTTCCCGTCCGTCGACGGCAAATTTCAAAGAGCCTTCCAGAATGTAGGTCACTTGTTCGTTCATGTGGTGATGCAGCGGCACGTGTCCGCCTTTTTTAATCATCACGCGCGCCAGCATAATCTGCTCGCCTACCACCATCTCCCGGTCGATCTTGGGATTCAGTTGCTCGCGCGTTACTTGCTTCCACGGAATGTATTTCAGTTCGCCGGCGCCGCTCATTTCTTTTCTCCGTAAAGTTTTGCCGCATTGTCATGCAAATACAGATGCGCAATCTCCAAAGCTTTTTCTTCGCTGAACGCGCCCTCCGAAACCAGCTCGGCGAGCGCTGCCGCCAGCGCCGTACGCGAAGTGTACGTCGCGATCCAGAAACTCTCTTCGGCTCCCAGCGCGTCGCTGAACGGGAACGCATCCGTCGCAAACATCATCTTGTCGGGAAAGAGCGTTACCAATTGCTTCAACACTTCCTTGAGCTGCGACGGGTACAGCAGCTCGGACTGCAACGACGTGTCCAGGTACACATTCTTTACCGCCGTCAGCAGCGCTGCTTCCTTGTAGTACGGCCAGCCCCCGTGCAGCAGGACAAAGTTGATGTTCTTGTAGCGCGGGTCGCGCAGTACATTCTCCAGGTTCAACACATTCCCTTGCCGCAGACTGAAATAGTCTCCGATGCCCACGGCGCTGTGAAAATGTACCGGAAGATTGAGTTTTCCCGCCTGGTCGATCAACACACGAAAAATATAATCCTGAAACACGCGGTACTCTTCCGGGGACGGCACGCCGCCTCCGCGATACTTGTTATAGATGGCTTCGGCGGTCGCCCGCGGTGGGTCCGTAAAATAGAGCGAACGAAAATACGCCGCCTCAAATTTGATGGCCACGCCGCCGCGCAGCTTTTGATTGTCCGTCACGGTGCGCCGGATGAAATCTTCGTAGCCCGCCAAATCCGCGGGCAAGCCGTCGACGTTCTCCAGCTTTTTATAACGCCCCAGCATTTTTTCTTGCAGTGGAATGTATACGCCCATGTCCGGGGTGCTGGCGGTCCGCTCGGTGTTGTCGAACGGATAGAAAAACGAATCCACGAAAAACACCCAGTGAAAGCGCTTGGTATCAAGATAGGACGCCATCATGGCGCGATTGGCCAGGCAGATTTCGATGTTCAGCTTGTCTAGAATTCCGTCGAAGTATTTCGGATCCCCGGATTTTTCCGCGGCTTTACTTTTGTCCGCCAGCCACTTGGCGTGCTCCGGCTTGAAGTCGTCGTAGGGATAGTTGAATAACGCTTTTGCGGCCACCACAAATTCCGGATTGTCGTCGCGGATGCGCATCGTACTGCTTTCGTCTGGTGGCGCCGCCATGGCGTCTACGTCGGTGTCGTCGCCAAATCCCGGGTGCGCATGATTGTCGTACAAGGGGATTTTCTCGATCTCCGCCAGCAGATGCTCGTAGGTTTTCTGCACGCCGGGTCCGGGAAATGGCCGCGATTGCGCGCGCGACGTCGCGGCGCCGCCCAGAAGCACCGCCGCCATCACCGTAGTCGCAACCGCGCTATAGGCCCATCGCATCAACTGTTTCATTTCGCCTCTTTATTTTCGATTCGTTGTTTTTTTGCTGGCTGCCAACCCACGCCGGTCTCGCACCACCACTTTTAAAACTGAACGAGCGCTATCTTCACGTCGCAGAAATGTTATTTGGAAACTGCCGCCCAGCTCGCCGCCACCGCCGCGACGCGTTGGAGAGCTTCCTCCAACAGCTTGGGCGCGCTGACCAGCGAAAATCGCAAATAATTCTTCCCTTCCGCGCCAAATGCCGCCCCTGCGATGCCCGCCACGCCACCTTCTTCAAGCAAAAGGCGCGCAACTTCCTCAGCCGGCAGCCCGGTATCGGCAACGTTCACCCAGGCATAAAAAGCACCCGCGGGCTGCACGCAGCGAAACCCTGGAATGCGATTCAGCCCCGCGACAAACAGATCGCGCCGCTGCCGGTACTCTTCCACCATGGCATCCACCGCGTGCGTAGAATCACGCAGCGCTTCCACCGCCGCCAATTGCGTGAACTCCGCCGCGCAGGTAAACGTATTCAGCACCAGTAAGTCCATGGCGTCAATCACCGGCTTTGCCGCCACGGCATAACCCAGCCGCCATCCGGTCATCGCAAAACTTTTCGAGAAGCCGTCAATAATGACGGTGCGCTCGGCCATCCCCGGCAGCGCCCAAACGGACTGATATTCCCCGCCGAACAGAATGCGCGCATAAATTTCGTCGGAAAGCACCCACAGGTCATGCTGCACTGCGAGCGCCGCCAATTTTTCCAGTACGTCTCGGTCAAAAACCGATCCGGTGGGATTATTCGGCGAGTTGAAAATCAGCATGCGCGTCTTGTTGGTGATCTTCGCGGAAATTTCCGCCAGGTCCGGCTGAAACTGATTTTCTTCCCGCAGCGCAAACGGCACCGCCTTGGCACCCAGCCCGCGCGTGAACGAGGGATAAATGGGAAATCCCGGATCGGGATACAACACCTCGTCGCCGGGCTCGATCAGCGCCATCATCGCCAGCGACAGCGCCATCTTGCAGCCTGGGGCCACCAAAACCTGTTCCGAGGTAACATCCAGCCGCCGCGTGCGCTGCAGATATTCGGCAATCGCTTCACGCAATGCAGGCACGCCGCGCGTCGCGCAGTAGCGGTCGCGGCCTTCTGAAACGGCTGTGCGCAATGCTTCCACCACCGGCGTCGCGGGATGAAAATCCGGCTCGCCCAATTCCAAGTGCATGATCGATTTGCCGGCGCGCTCCAGTTCTTTCGCCCGGCTATAGACCGCCAGCGCGCCTTCGCCGGTAAGCTGTGCAACCCGTGTGGCAATTTTTCGTGATGGTGTGGTTAGGGACATAAAGTTTGGCCAGCCAGAATATTATCACCGTAACGGATTTCCACGCACGGCGGTCGGCCGCACAACAAATCTCGCGGGTCGCCTATCTCAAGCAGTTTTGGCTGCAGGCAGCGGCGTCACCGGAATGCGTAAGCCATCGATGAAGCGCGGGAACATTTCAAACGCCGCTGCGGTTAAGAACAGTTCGATCACTTCATCTTCACTGAAAACTTTGCGCAACTCGCTGTAAAAACCGTCGTCGACTTCGCGCGGACCGCGATGCAGCCGGTCCGCCAGCCGGAATCCCATGCGCTCTTTTTCGCTGTAGGGACCGCTTTCAAAATCCTTCACGCCGGCGATCTGCTCGTCGCTCGCGCCCTTTTTTTTCGCTGATGCCGCGTGCGCGCGAATGGCATACTCCGATTCATGCAGCGTCGAAATACGCACCGCCACCAGTTCCTTGTACCACCCGCTCAGCGCACCGTCGCTCAGCAGCGGCTTCAGAAATCCCGCCACGCCTTGCGCGATGCCGGGAGCATGCGCCAGCACCTTGAACATATTCGGCACCACCCCGCGTTGTGTCAGCAACGCGTCATACATCGCCGCTGCTTCTGGCGTCACCGCCTCGCGCTCCAGCAAGCTGACTCGTCCCCCCGTGCCGCCGATGACTTCACCCATATCCCAAATTCCTCCGCGTTTCACTCTAGCAAATAATAAGGAGCACGGCGTCCCTCGCTCTCGCAAGGAAAAACCGCGCTCCTCTAACCGGCCGTATTCGCGTCGAACGCCCTAGAACGAATACCGCAGCGAGAACTGAATCAAGCGCGGCTGTCCGAGTGTGGTATTGATCTTGCCGAAAGCTCCAGTGCTGATTGCTTCGACGTCCGTGATTTGCGGATTGCCGAAGTTCGGATGGTTCCAGATGTTGAAGAAGTCAGCAGTAAATCGCAACGCCTGCCGCTCCGTGATTTTAAAATTCTTGATCGCGGAAAAGTCCCAGTTCTGCTGGAACGGTCCGTGATAGGCGTTGCGCTGCAAATCTCCAAACCCGGTGGTGCAGAAGTTCGGATTGTTGACCGGGTCGCAGGTGGTCGTGGGATTCGCCGGATCGAAGGGGTACAGCAGCGGAGCCGGTTCAAACGCCGCCGGATTCAAATACCCGTTGTTGATGCGGCTGGTCAGGCTGCCGCTGGCATAACCGCCGGCGATGGTAGCGCCGGGAGCGAGGTTGGCTCCCAGCAGCGGCGTACTACCGGCCCCCAAGAAGCCCGTACCCGCCGCTGAGTCGATAATCGAAAACGGCAGTCCCGATTGCAGCGTGGTGATGCCGCTGACTTCCCACCCGCCCAAAACCGCATGCTCGATACCCGTGGCATTCCTGAAGAACGGCAGATTGTAAACGTAGCTAACCACCAGGCGCTGCGGGCGGTTGAAGTCCGAAAGCCCCTTCGACGCGTTCACATCCGTCTGGCTGTTATACGCGGTGTTGAAGGCCGTATTTCCCGTCGAGGTGGCGTCGATGGCTTTCGACCACGTGTACGCCGCCTGGAAGTAGCCGCGCGTCCAGCGCCGCGACACCGTGGTTTGCAGGCTGTTATAACGCGACCACGCATCGTTGGCGAAAATCTGATACCCGGAGTAGCCGTTCAGCCCCGGCGTCGGAGTTCGCGCTGGCCCGTTGTCAAACGTGTTGTAGAGAATCTGTTCCGGTCCGTTGTCCGCGGTGTTCACTGTGAGCGGGTCCGTGGTTGAGGCGCTCAGCGATTGAATAGCGTCGCGCGTATCACGCAGATGCACGCCATGCGTGCCCACGTAGCCGACTTCGAGCACCCACTGCTTGCCCAACGAGTGCTGAATGGTCAGGTTCCATTGTTGCGTGTTGGGAACCTGGAAATGGCGAGGATTTTCCAGCGTGAACAAGTTGATGGTGCCCACGCCATTGCAGCCCGCCTGGTTCGCATAGTTGGCACCCTGCGTCGTATCGTTGCCGGGGAAATTCTGCAGCACCGAAAGGCACGGCAGGTACACCGGGTTCAATACTCCCGCCGCCGGCAGTGCGTTCGGATTTGTCGCCGGACTACCCGCGAAAAAGCTTCCGAGGCTGTTCACGCCGCCACCGCCAAACGCGATGGGCAGGAAGGGAGCGTTGAAGCTCAGCTGGTCCACCGCGCCCACGTCTTCGCGCGCATAGTAGATGCCATAACCCGCACGAATCGTGGTGGTGTGCTTCCCGAATAAATCGTACGCCGCACCGATGCGCGGCCCCAGACCCGTCGAATATTGATTGTAGAACGTCGATCCATTGGCGTTTCCCGTCAGTCCGGGAACACCCAGGGAGTTCACGCAACCGGGATACACGTAGGGATTTTCGCCCTGCAGCGTCAGGCTGGACTGTACATTGCCGATGTGGCAATCGCCATCGTTCCATGCGCCGAAAATTTCCGTGCGCAGGCCCAGATTTAACGTCAGGTTTTTTGTAGCTTTCCAATCGTCTTGCACGAACGCCGCGAAGTCGTTCTGCTTGTATTGGTGGTTGTAGACGCCACCGCCGCCAAAGCTGAATTGCGGCGCGCCCACCAGGAAGTTCTGGAAGTCCGTTGTCGGGCCCGGCAGCGGTCCTTCCGTGGCAGTATTGGAGAAAAATAGCTGGCCGTTGAATACCTGCGGGAAGAGCTTATCCAGGTTAACGAAATCGATTTCGCCACCTATGCGGAGCACATGCGCGCCGTGTACCCACGAAACGGTGTCGAGAAAAGTGTAGTTATTCTGCGTTTGAAACTGGTTAGCCTGCGGTGTGGGGCCAAACTGAAACCCAGAGCTGTTGAACGTGAACTTGTAAATCGAGTCCGTCAGATTGTTGGTGGGCCGGTCAATACCCACATCCTCGGCCGTCACGGGATTGTTATTCAGCGAGCTGTTGTTGATGTGATTGAAGCCAAACCGCAGTTCGTTCACCAGCGTCGGCGAAAACAAGTGCGTCTCCGAGAGAATGAACAAGCGGTCCCGCAAGGGAAGGGTGTACGGAAAATTTAGGTCCGACGGCGCGATCACGCCACCGAGCGAAGCTTGTAAACCACCTGCTCCGAACGGCTCAAACGTCTGCGAGTTGGAATAAAACATCCGCGCGCCAAGCTTGTCCACGCCGCTGTTAAATTCCTTGTCCCACGTCGCGGTGAACTGGTTGTCGTTGTAGTTGCCCGGGCTGCTGGTAGCGAACGGCACGGTGCTGCAAGGTGTGGTACCGGCCGGCTCCGTCGGGGCGGGATAGAGGAATCCTCCCGCAGCCGCGCCGAATTGCGTGCTCTTTGCCTGTAACAAGGCCAGAGCCACCGGATCGATGCTGGGAACTCCGCAGTCCGCCGCTATCGCCGCCGCGGAAGAGCGATCCGCCGCCGGAATGTACGGAATAAACGTAGAAATAATCGTGCCCGAGGAGTCGCCGCTCTTTTGCCGCGTACCCTGGTAGTTCACAAAGAAAAAGCCCAGTTTTTCCGTTACTACCGGACCGCCCAGGCTGCCGCCAAAAATGTTTTGTTGCAGCGGAGGCTTCGGCTGGCTGCTGGCGTTCAGGAAAAAATCATTCGCGTCCAAAACATCGTTACGAAAGAATTCATACGCGTCGCCGTGATAGTTCCGCGTTCCAGACTTGAGCACCGCATTGATGTTGCCGCCGCCGTTGCGCCCCTGGCTTGCGTCATACAGCGACGTCGCCACCTTGAATTCTTGAATCGCGTCCGGACTCGGCAGCGGCGTGTTGGCAAGCTCCGCCACGTTGTAGTCGGTAGCTGAAATTCCTTCGATTAAATAGTTGTTGTTGTCTTCGCGCTGACCGTTCACGTTGATGCGTACATCGCCGCGGCCCAGCTGTGTCGAGTTATTCAGATTGCTCTGCGCTCCGGCCGAAAGCGTCAACAACTGCTGGAAGTTTTGCGATGCCAGCGGCAGCGTGCGCACCGTGTTTGCAGTAATGGATTGTCCCGTCGTGGGATTCGAGGTGTCCACGTTGGTCACCTGCGCCGTGATTTCCACGGTTTCCGTGACCGCTCCAGGCTTCAGCGGAATCGTAATTCGCGTCGTCTCCGTGACGCGCACTTCGATGTCCGCGGACTTGGCTTCGGCGAACCCCGTCTTATTCACCACCACGGAATACGTGCCCGGAGGCAGCAACGTCACCACGAACGTGCCATCCGTTCCACTGGGCACTTTACGTGCTATCCGATCCGTCTTCGCATCAATGATCTGTACTTCCGCGTCGGCCACCGCTCCGCCGCTGCCGTCCAGTACCACGCCGCTGATGGCCCCGGTCGCGCCACCCTGCGCAAATGCCCGTCCGCCCGTCATCAGCATTGCAAACAGAAACACCATCCCTGCCAGAATTCTATAAGTCCTTTGCATTTTATCCCCTCAGATAGAAACGATTAGACTTGTGAAAAGTAGACCACTTCGCTGGTCGACTTGTTTATTTTTTGCTTGCTGCTCGTTTGTTCGCGTTGATTTCTACTCCACCCCGAAAATTTTTCGCCACCACTCGGCGAATTGTCCACACCACTCTGGCCGCTTCTGCACGCTGGCCATAAATCTCTGTACATCGAAATTAGCGATACGTTTTCCGAGTGTCAAGGAACTTCAGCCGCAAACTTTCGATAAGCGAAATAGGGAAAACACACGATTGCCCACAGGCCCCTCCTTACCGGCCGGTCTCTTGACGCGCGCGGCTTCGAGGTACACGATTGTATTGTTCCGTTTCGTGCAGTCCGGTGCCGTTCCGGATGAGAGGCCCCATGCGCGCCCGTCGGTATTTCCCCAGCTTGCTAGCTGTTCTACTTTTGACTCTCGCGGCCGTGTCGCTAAACGCGCCGCCCGCCGCCGCGGACCTCAGCCACGCCCGCATCATTCGTCTCAGTCTCGTGCAAGGTGACGTGCGCTTCACACGCGACGCGCATGGCGATCCGCTCACCAACGACAAAAATATTTGGGAAAACGCTGTCCTCAACCTCCCCATTCGCGAAGGCTACGTGCTCGCCACCGACCACGGCCGCGCCGAAGTCGAATTTGAAAATGGCGCCATGGCCTTTCTGAGCGAAAATACCGTTCTGGAATTTTACGATCTTTCGCTGGACAACGGCGCGCGCACCACTCGGCTCGTCTTGCGGCAGGGCGCAGCATCCTTTTACGTGAATCCCGCCGCCGGCGATTATTTCAGCGTCACCGGCGGTGACTTCACCGCCGAAGCCACGGGGCGCGCCAGCTTTCGGTTGGATAATTTCGACGACGGCAGCACCGTCAACGTCACCGCCGGCAATATCGCGGTTGTTCGCAAAGATCACACCACCGCGCTCACCAAGGGCCAATCGCTGTCCATGAGCGCCACCGATCCCAACGCCGAAAACATCGCTCGCCTTCCGGACAGCGACGATTTCGATCGCTGGGTCAGCGGCCGCGTCGATACCGTGGTGACCCCCACCAACGCGGCCATGCAATACACCAGCAATTCTTCCAACTACACCTCTTCCAACTACACTTCGGGATTCGCCGACCTCTACACCTACGGTTCGTGGTTTCCCGTCGGCGGCTACGGTTACGGTTGGCGTCCTTACGGCGTCGGCCTTGGCTGGTGCCCGTTTTCGAGTGGTGGCTGGTTTCTAGATGCCGGCTTCGGCTGGGGTTTCATCGGCAATCAACCCTGGGGCTGGCTCCCCTACCACTACGGCGGTTGGATTTTCCAGCCCGCTTTCGGCTGGGTTTGGGTTCCCGGCAATCTTGGCAATGCCGGCTTCACCGCCTGGCGGCCCGCCACCGCCACTTGGGTGCGCTCCAACACCGGCGCCGTCGGAATCGTGCCCATCCATCCGTTCGACGTTCGCGGAAAAACTCCCGTGAATCTGACCCAAGGCGTCTTTCCAGTGGAGCGTGGCGTGGTTTCTTCCGCTACCGTACCCAGTACCTCGAACGTCTGGAAAGTTGAGAAATCTCCCGTTCGCAATGCTCCGCTAACGAGCTCCCTTGCCCCCAGCTCGCGCCCGGAACCCGTCTCTCGTACCACGCTCTCCGGCGGTTCCGGCAACCGCATCGTTTCCATCGGCGCCAATTCCGGCATCGCCTACGACGCACACGAGCATCGCTTCGTAAACTCAGACTCCCCATCGTCACGATCAAACTCCGCCGCGACTAAATCGGAGGAGTCAGCGTCCAGTTCCGAAACGGGAAAGAGCCCCGCGCAAGCGACTGTCTCGACAAACGCCGCAGCCGCGCGAAAGCCCGCGACGCCCGCCACCACGCATTCTTCCGCCTCGCGCGGCAACGAACCAGCAACTCCCCGCCGCGCGCTAACTCCTCCGCCCACGGCCTCCGAACGCAGCTCCGGCGGCAACGAAAGCTGGAGCGGCGAACGCGGTTCGGCAAGCTCAGGCAGCTCCAGCCGAGGCTCGTCAGCATCCTCCGCGTCATCAGCAGCCTCATCCTCGTCAGGCCGCGCGTCCTCCACTTCCTCCACCTCGTCCTCCTCCGGCGGCCGCCCCCACTAGAACGGTCGAGCCTTCTTTTCGCCGCGTAATTTGGAGTGCGGCGGCTTGACGCCGCTTTCGCGCAGTAGGCCATAACGCGTTTGTAACGCCGTAGCTAAGCCGTGTCGACGCGCTTTAGGGCGCCACCGCGATTCGCAGGCAGGCTCGTGGAAGCGACTACAACTCACGGAATTCAACGAATCGGAAATAATCGCGAAGGCCAGAACGGTTTCGCAGGAAAAAATACCGAAGGTGTGTTGTTCTGAAAACTACTGCGGCCGCGAAGGCTTGCCTTTAATCTTCAGCGCCATCTCATTGGCAGTGTTGTAAATGATGGTCACGTGGTCCCCGTATTGATACCCGCCGCGATCGACGATCTGTTGCATCCGCGTCGAAGCGTCAGGAGAGAGCGTGAAGGTCTTCAAGGTCATGTCGCTGCCCTTGGCGCGCACGGTAATCTGCGCGGTATTCGCGTGCATCACGAATCCTTCATAGCGCACAATTCCCGCCGGCAACGGTTTCGGCTTGGGCTTCACGGCGTTAATCGCGATCGGCACCGCGGTATCTACGGCCACCGGAATCAACGACGTGGGTATCTGCGCCGCCGCGGGCAATGCCGCGCCACCCCACAGCGCGCACAGCGCTGCAGCTACAAATATTCCGCGATAGTTCAGCATATTCATTCCATTTCGTCCGTGGCGATACGCAAAGATTTTAGGAAGCGCAAATCCTGCGGCGTCATCGCCAACCGCTGCGCGATTTTTCTTTCCGCGTCTTGTTCAAACGATTCCTGATCCACCTGAATTCGCAACGATTCCAGAAAGCGCCGGTCCTGGGTGGTCAACTTCGAATCTTCCAGCGCCGCCGCATCGCGCTTCGCCAATCCGATGGTGGCGTCCAGCTTGAGCACAATGTCGTAGCCGTGCGCGCGCACTCCCGCTATCGCTCCGGTGATGCGATCTGAATCGGACACCGTGTCATTGATCGCATGACCTAATTCACGCAGCAGGTTTTTCAGGTGATCGTCTAGTTGCAAGGGCGTTTCTCCCCAACCTCAAGCCACATTCTAGGCTTACGTTATATTGGATACAAGAGACCTTCGCACCGTTGTCTCCAAAGAATCCACAGTCCCAATGGCCAGTAATTTCCTGCGTTTTTCGCATTCGTTTCTTGTATCCGCCGCTTTCGCAGCGTCATTTTCGGAGTGCGGCGGCTTGACGCCGCTGTTGCGCTGAAAGCACGGAACCGTTTGTAGCGAGCATTTGTAGGGCGTCACGGGACCGTCCTTCGGACGCGAGTCGAAGCATTCGAGATCGTCCAACTCTACAACGCGAATTTAGGCGCACACTTTACGCTACACTTCCTCTATGCCCGCTGCGATAACCTCCGCCTCCAGCGCATCCGCCGTCCCCACGTCGCAGCCATCGCCACCATCGCAACTAGGCGGTTTCCGCCGCCTCTGGCGCGCTCTCAAACAACTCTTCCACGAAACCACCGGCGCCCTCTTCGCCATCCTCGCATTGGCCTGGCTGAACAACGCCTTCCGTGCCTGGACCCGCGACACCGCTCACTGGCTCATCGCGTTAGCCGTACTCGTCGCCGCCATTTTCATTTTCTTTGCCGTCTCTTCTTTCCGCCGCGCGCGAAAAATATGAGCAACTCCGACGCCAAATCGAAATCTCCGACGCCGCCGTCTCCCGCCGAACGCAAGCCGCTCTTCACCACCCTCTCCGGCGCACCCATCCACCGCCTCTACACCGCCGATGATCTCCCCAACTGGAATCCTGACGACACTCTCGGCTTCCCCGGCGAAGCTCCCTACACCCGCGGCATCTACCCCACCATGTATCGCGGCCGTTTCTGGACCATGCGCCAGTACGCCGGCTTCGGCAGCGCCGCAGAATCCAATCAGCGTTACCGCTATCTCTTAAGCAAGGGCCAGGCCGGCCTCTCCGTGGCCTTCGATCTCCCCACGCAAATCGGCATGGACTCCGACAGTCCCCTCGCCCTCGGCGAAGTCGGCAAAGTCGGCGTGGCCATCGATTCCCTCGAAGACATGGAAACCCTCTTTAACAATATCCCCCTTGAAAATGTCTCCACCTCCATGACCATCAACTCCACCGCCGCCATTCTGCTTTGCCTCTACGTGGCCGTTGCCAAAAAGCAAGGCGCCAGCCTCGAAAAGCTTTCCGGCACGGTGCAGAACGACATCCTCAAGGAATACATCGCGCGCGGCACGTACATCTACCCGGTCCGCCCCGCCATGCGCATCGTCACCGACATTTTCAGCTGGTGCCACACGCACCTCCCCAAGTGGAACACCATCTCCATCTCTGGCTACCACATTCGCGAAGCCGGCTCGACCGCCATCCAAGAAGTGGCCTTCACCCTCGCCGACGGCATCGCCTACACCCAAGCCGCCGTCGACGCCGGCCTCAGCGTCGACGACTTCGCCCCGCAACTCTCCTTCTTCTTCAACGCTCACAGCGACCTGCTCGAAGAAATCGCCAAGTATCGTGCCGCTCGCCGCTTGTGGGCCAAAATCATGCGCGAGCGCTTTCACGCCAAAGATCCGCGCTCTCTGTTGCTCCGTTTCCACGCGCAAACCGCCGGCTCCTCGCTCACCGCGCAGCAGCCCGAAAACAACATCATCCGCGTAGCCATCCAGGCCTTGGCCGCCGTCCTCGGCGGTTGCCAATCGCTGCACACCAACTCCATGGACGAAGCCTTGGCATTGCCTACCGAGGATGCGGCCTTGATCGCTTTGCGCACCCAGCAAATCATCGCCCACGAAACCGGCGTAACCAACACCATCGATCCCGTCGCCGGCTCTTACGCCGTCGAAACTCTCACCAACGAAATCGAAGCCGGCGCCCTCGCCTACATCGCCAAAATCGACGCACAGGGCGGCGTCCTGCGCAGCATCGAATCCGGCTACATCCAGGGCGAAATCCAAAAAGCCGCCTACGACTTCCAGCGTTCAGTCGAAACCAAAGAACAAATCGTCGTAGGCGTAAACGATTTCATCACCCTCACATCGGAAAACGCCGAACGCCAAATCCCCACCCTGCGCATCGACCCAGAAATCGAGCGCGCCCAAATCACCCGCGTGCAATCCCTACGCGCCAAACGCGACCACGCCAAAACCACCGCCGCCCTCGCCGAACTGCAACGCCGCGCCGCCTCCACAGAAAATCTTCTCCCCGCCATCCTCAACGCCGTCGAAGCCTACGCCACCGTAGGCGAAATCTCCGACACCCTTCGCCACATCTTCGGCGAATACCAGGAATCTGTAGTCATCTAGTCTCTGCAGGATTGATCGTCTACACGCGCAAATGGTTCACCGGCGCGAGCCAGTCTTTCGTGATGAACACTCGACGCACGCGCCGCGAAACGGACAAATAAATAAGCCAGACTCCGAGCATGATCAAACGCCTTAAATTCGCCGATACCGTGTTCGGAAAATACGTCCCGTCCAGAAACACCGATATGGCCGCGACCACTATCGTAATGCCCAACATCACCTTTAAGCGCTGAAGCCAGATATTGTCTCGTTTGATGACCAAAATAATCATTACCAATAACACCGCAAGCATCGCGAGCAATCTTGGAATCACGGTAACAACCAATGCCAGCTGCCGTGGCTTGTCTATCTGGGCATTCGGAAGGTAGGAATCGAGCTGCCGCAAAAATTCGCGCAAATACAAGTAGGACATTAGAAACATCCAGCCATAAAAATACAAAAGCCAGCCGCCAAATTCCTTTCGCTTGAGCGCCCAACACACGCCGATATAAATAAGGAAATAAGGAAACATCGCAGTCAGAAAGCTTACTGCTCGCCGATATTCGTCTGGGGAGTGGGAAATGGTCATAGCGACTCGGCCACGCGGCCGAACGGAGTGGGACGATAGCCCGGCATTCGCCTCGCGTCAATGCGCGAAATCACTCGCCGATCGAAGAAACATCTCTTTGTGTACTTGCGGACAGGCTGTTTCTGCCACGCGGGTGGTGTATTCTTGCCGCCGGGTCGCCATGACCAAACTTATCCTCGCCTCCGCCTCCCCCCGCCGCGCTGAAATTCTTCGCAACGCCGGCTTCCCCTTCACCATACTTTCCTCCGCTGTCGACGAAACCCCCTTCCCCGAAGAATCCGCCAGCGATCACGTCGCCCGCCTCGCAGCCGCCAAAGCCGAACTCGTCGCCGCCCGCGCCGTCGGTCCCGCCATCGTCCTCGCAGCCGATACCATCGTGGCGCTGGAAAATCGCATCCTCGGCAAACCCCGTTCCGAAGAAGACGCGCACCGCATGCTGCAAACTCTCTCCGGCCGCACCCACACCGTGCTCACCGGCGTCACCCTGGTTCGCCTGCCAGACGCCCAGCGCATCGATTTCGTCGAATCCACCCTCGTGCACTTCACCCAGCTCTCCGCAGAGGATATCGCGCGCTACCTGGCCACTGAGGAGCCCCACGACAAAGCCGGCGCCTACGCCATTCAAGGACGCGCCGGCCGCTATATCCCCCGCATCGAAGGCTGCTACTTCAACGTAGTCGGCCTCCCGCTAGCCCGCGTCCAGCAAGCCCTAACCGACCTCGGCTGGACCGAACCCTAGCCTCTCCTGGGAGCGCCAACTCTTCTCCATCGCGCGGTTTTTGCGGGATGAATCTCCCGATTGGCGGTTTTCCTTCGACGCAAACGGCTCAACCTTCTCAACGAGGGCTCGGAACCACAGGAAGCTGTAACGAATCCGGCGGGCACGGCATGCCGTGCCCCTACGGAATGGGGATGATGACCGTATCAAACGCCTGCAGCGGCACCGCGGCGGCCACGCCCGGCTCGGGCACCGCGATGTACTCGCACAGAATATTTTTCTTGGTGATCGTCAAACGCAAATAACCATGCGCGGAATCGTTGAAATTTTCCAGCACCCCACCCGACCCTTTCATCGCAATCGGCAACGGCGTGGTATGAAATATCTTGGACAGTGTGTGTAGCTTCAGGTTGTAGCCGCCCGCACCCGCAACGATGCACTGCACCGGCTTGCCGACCAGCGTCCCCGTAAAGCGCTGATAATCGTGAACATGACCGGAGAGTACCAAATCCGGCACGCGTCCCGATTTCTCGCACGCCGCTTCGATCACGCTGTACAACGGCTGGCTCCCCGGATGCGGGCCGTACGCCGAAAACAGCGGATGATGCACCGCCAGAATCAGCGCGATGCCCGCCGGCGCGGCCTTTAATTCGGACTCCAGCCACGCAACCTGGTCCGCTTTCAGCACTCCGCCTTCGGGGCAATTGCTGTACAGCCCGATAAACGTGGCCAGCGGCGTCAAGAGCGTCCAGTAAATATTCGGCTGCGTCATGGCGTCGCGCGGTGCGTCCATCGCCTCCGGCTGGTGCACCGGAGCCGGCGCGCAAAAGTTCCGCACAAATTCCTGCAGTGTAGTTTCGTTGGTCAGCGGATCAATGTCTCCGTCGTGATTCCCAGGAATCGCGAAAATCGGCGCGGGATACGTCATATACGGCTCGTAAAATTCCGGGTAGTAATTGGCCTTCTCGCCGTCGTAATACACCACGTCGCCCAGGTGATAGAAAAACGATGGATGCCTCGAAGCATCGCCCGGCGCAAAATCATCCTCCATGTACGTCGCCACATTGTCGATGTACGTTGGCGTGTTTACGCCGCCGGTATCGCCCACGGCGTGCACCACCATGCGCCCGCTCGTGGTAATGGTTTTTATTGCCTGCGCGGAAAGCACCGTATCCAGCGACAAGTGGTATGGCGCCTTTCCTGTCGGTGGCGGAAGCGCGCGAAATGGTTGCGGCGGATTTTTGTTCGGATCGATCACTGTCTGAAAACTCGACGGCAGCCGCGACGCAGCAAAAATTCGCCCATTCCCGGCGCCGGGATGATGCTTCACGCTGGCGAGCAACTGCGCGGCATCCACGGTCGTCACCTTGCGCGATTTGCTACTAGGCTTTTTGGAAATCGCTTTCGCTTCGCTTGAACGAGTAGATTTGCTTTTTGCCATGGGACATTCCTGATGAAACGCGTCGGCTCTGGGAGATGAGCTCGCTGTGCGGCGTGGGAATCGCTACCAGGTAGGATGCTGCGTTTTGCTGCTTACTACGCCGCCGCGACCAAAAGCATACCTCGCTCCGGCCGCGAGTCAAGAAACTTTACCGTAACAATCCAGCACGCATCGCGTCGCTCTTGGCGTGACCGTTTTGCGGCGGCGCACCGCTGCAACACAAAATAAAAAGGGCCGCGCATAGCGCGACCCCTAAGTCTCAACATCCAAATTTTTCGATCCTTCGTTAAAACCCTAGCGCTTCTCGTCCACCGGTGTCGTTGGCGGCGTGACCGGAGGAGCCGCGACAGGCGGCTGCGCTACCGGAGGAGGCGGCGTGTGCGCCGCGCCGGACATGCCCTCTTTGAAATTGCGAATGCCTTCGCCGAGCCCCTTCGCCAGTTCGGGAATTTTTCGCCCCCCGAAAAGCAACAGGATGACCGCCAATACGATCAGCCAATGAATTGGACTAAATTCACCCATAATGACCTCCGCGCGCGATTTCGCAACGCGCTTCTTTTAACCTATCGCAAGCTACGCCCAGCGGCAAGCCTTCGCTGCCCTATCGGATACGGTCCACCAATTATAGCGCTACGGCTGCAAAATAACACGCTCATCGCCCGCCCGCCGCGTTACCTTCTCGCGGTCCAGGTACTCCAGCAGCGGGATTGCGTACTTCCGGGTGATGCCGGTCAACTCCTTGAAAACGGGCACGGAAATGCGCTCGCCCCGGCCTTTCTTATACGTGGAAAGCTGCTCCTTCAGATGCCTCAAAGCTTCACTATGAAAAATCAGTTCCGGCGAAACGCGCACCAACTGCCGCTCTTGCAGCAAAATGCGCAGCAACTTCTCCGCTCGGTGCGGCTCCACGGCCAGCGACCCCAGCACCTCTTTCACCGCCGGCACCGCCAGCCCCGCCGTGCCAAAGGCCTTGGCAATCTGCTCTTTCGCGCGGGCCTCTTCCGGCAGCAGCGTCACCTCGGAGCCGGCCGGCTTCACGGTGTCGCTCTGCACGTCCACTTCTTGCTGCGCAACCAACTCCGCCAGTGCCGCGCGAAACGTGTCCGGCCGCACGCGCCGTCCCAGCGCCGCGCGCAAGGCTTCGCGCGCGATTCCCGCTTGCAGCGGGTTCTCTTTGCGAAAAGTCTCCACCTTCGTCGCGATCTTTGTCCGGGTTTCTTCAAACACCGCCATCGCCACCAACACAAGCGGTTCTTCGGAAACGATTTTCAGCCGGCCACGGGAAGCGGCCCGCTGCGCAGCGTCGCGCACCTCGGCATCGCTCCAACCAAATCGCGCCACGATCTCGCTGGACGTTACCCCCGAAAACGCTCGCTCCGTGAACGCCGTCACGATTTCGTCCGGCTTTCCTCGTTCCAAAGTTTCCAGAAATCCCGTGCGCCCGCTATCCCGCAACAATGGCCGCCGCGCCAGAGGATCCAGCACTACTCCTCCGCCAATGGTAATCACTGGAGAGAATTGCCGCACGATGAAGCGGTCGCCCGCCAGTACCAGCACGTCATCTTGCAGGCGAAGCTGCGCCAGCGTTACGCCTTCTCCTGTTCTTCCGCCCGCTCCTCTGCCTGCTCCTTCGCGCGGCGCTTCATTTCCCTGATCGTCCCGTTCATTATGTTCCGGATAAAAATAAATCTCCGCTACCGTCGCCGATGTTCCCACATGAAAATGTACGCGGCATCGCTGCTTCAGCCTCGGCGCGCCCGGCAACAATTCCAAGCGCGCATCAATCCGCCGCGTGGCGCGAAACCGTCCCGCACTCGCCAGCACCATGCCGCGCCGAATCGCGCCATGCTCCACTCCCGCAAGATTTACCGCC
This sequence comes from uncultured Acidobacteriota bacterium, assembly GCA_963838265.1. GTDB lineage: Bacteria > Acidobacteriota > Terriglobia > Acidiferrales > UBA7541 > Acidiferrum. Next base: position 561,925 of record CAWIQN010000003.1, on the reverse strand, counting down.
GTACGCTGCCCCGCCGTCGCGCGCGCCACGCCTTTGCCACCAGACTGCACGCCGCGCACGCGCAATCGCGTACCGCCGGGAATCAGTTCCACCTCGTCTTCCGCTCCGATGCTCCCAGAAATCAGCGTGCCTGTGACGACCGTCCCAAATCCCTTCATGGCAAACGATCGATCGATCGGCAGCCGCAGATACCGCGCAGCATCGCGCCGCGGCGCCAGCAGTGCCGCAGCGTGCAACGCCTGCTTCAACTCCGCAATACCCGCGCCCGTCTTCGCACTGACCGGAACGATCGCGGCGCGTTCCAAAAAACTCCCGCGCAGAAAATCCTCCACTTCCATGCGCACCAGCTCCGCGGAATCCGTGTCCACCAAATCGTTCTTCGTCAGCGCCACCACGCCGCTCTTCACCCCCAACATGCGGCAAATATCAAAATGTTCGCGCGTCTGCGGCTTGACGGCCTCATCCGCCGCAATCACCAGCAACACGACATCGATCCCCGCCGCACCCGCCAGCATGTTGCTCACGAAGCGCTCGTGCCCCGGCACATCCACAAATCCAAAGCGCACGCCCGCGTCTTGCAGAAACGCGAATCCCAAATCGATCGTAATGCCGCGCCGTTTTTCTTCCGCCAGGCGATCCGGATGCGTCCCCGTCAGCGCTTCGATCAGCGCGGACTTCCCGTGGTCAATATGCCCCGCGGTCCCCACGATCACGCTGTTTATCTGCGTTGTCATTCTTCCGCCGTCAATGTCTCTGTAACGAACACAGAGCCTTCCCCATCATAAGGTGAGAGGCGTGGCCGCGCGAGTTTGCGCCACAGTCTGCCGCTCTCGCGAGGTTCACGATGTCCATCCAGACGGTTCTCACGCAGCGTTTGCGACTTCAGCATCCCATCATTCAAGCACCCCTCGCCGGTGGGTCGGACACTCCGCACCTCGTAGCCGCAGTCTGCAACGCCGGCGGAATCGGCTTCATCGGCGCGGCCTACAGCACGCCTGAGCAAATCCTTGAACGCGCCGCCGCCGTGCGCGCGCAGACGCAGCGTCCCTTCGGAATAAATCTTTTTGCTCCCATGCCCGTTGCGGAAATGCCCAGCAGCTTCTCGCCCGCGTTGCAGCGCGTCGCTCCGTACTTTGCGGAACTGGGCTTGCCGGCGCCAATTGCTCCTCCAGCGCCGTCGAATCGCTTTTCCGAGCAACTTGCCACATGCCTCGAATCCGGCGCCGCCGCGTTCAGCTTTACGTTTGGCTCTTTGTCGCCGGAAACGATCGCCGCAATCAATCAGCGCGGCCTGTTTCTGATGGGCACGGCCACCACGGTAGACGAAGCTGTCATCCTGGAAAAAGCCGGCGTGGATGCCATCGTCGCGCAGGGAAGCGAAGCGGGCGGCCACCGCGGCACGTTCAACGGCACCTTCGAGGCCGGCATGGTCGGCACGATTTCTTTGGTGCCGCAAATTGTGGACGCCGTCACCGTGCCCGTCATCGCTTCCGGCGGAATCATGGATGGCCGCGGCATCGCCGCCGCACTCGCTCTAGGCGCCAGCGCCGTACAATTAGGTACCGCGTTCCTGACCTGCAACGAGGCCGGCACTCCCCCGTGCTACAAGCAGGCCATCCTCGACGCTGGCGAAGATCAGACGCGCATCACCCGCGCCTTTTCCGGACGTCCCGCCCGCGGCATCGTGAATCGCTTCATGACCGAAGTCGAATCTTCGGACGTTTCAGAAGCCGTCCTGCCATTTCCGTTGCAAAACGCGATCACCCGACCCCTGCGCACAGCGGCCGCAAACCTGGACCGCGCGGAGTTCTTGTCTCTCTGGGCCGGTCAGGGCACCCGATTGGCGCGCCGACTTCCCGCAGCGGAACTCGTCGCGCGTTTGGTCGCAGAGACCGAAGCAGCCATCGCACGCTTACACCAGGTGCGCAGCGCAACCTCGGTCTAGACAAAATCAGTCTTGAGAGTGTCGTCCCGAGGAAACGGCTAGAGGAAAGTCGTCGGATTAGGAGGTGTCTGCGGAATTACTTCGCGGCCGCTATTTCGTCCACAATCTCTTGCGCCGTGGATCGCGGATCCGCCGCCGTCAGGATCGGCCTGCCAACCACCACGAAATCCGCGCCAGCCTTGATGGCTTCCGTGGGCGTCGCGGTACGGGACTGGTCGTCTTTCTTGCCAGACGATTTCTTCCCAGGTTCAGCCTTCTCCGCCGGCCGTACTCCCGGCGTGACAATCAGAAAATCTGGCCCGCACGCCTTGCGGATGGCCCGCGCTTCCTGCACCGAAGCCACCACGCCATCGACTCCAGCCTTCTTTGCCAAGCGCGCCAGCTTCACCACGCGGTCCTGGGGCAGCCCGCTGATCCCGACTTCGCGCATGGCCTTCTGGTCCATGCTGGTTAGGATGGTCACCGCCAGCAAGCGCGGCCGGTCTTCACCCATGGCCGTCACGGCGTTTACCGCTTGTACCGCCGCCGCCATCATGGCCGACCCGCCGAGGGCATGGATATTGACCAGCTGAACCCCGGTTATGGCGGAGGCAGAGAGCACCGCTCCAGCCACGGTGTTTGGAATGTCGTGATATTTCAGGTCTAGGAACACACCGGGACCCAGCGCCGCCACCTGCCGAACCACTTCGGGCCCAGCGGCGGTAAACAACTGTTTTCCAATCTTGAACATACCGACGAGATCGGAGATTTTTGTGGCGAATTTTACGGCGGAGGAAAGCGAATCAAAATCGAGGGCCACGATCAGGCTACTGCGGGGATGAGCGTCAAAACCCATTGAGCGGCCCCCTCTTTAGGTATGTGCCACCAAAGGCGCGTCAGTGCTTGCTCGGAACCTCCAGCAGCTCCAAGCGCACCTGGTTCACGCCTGCATGGATCAACCCCAATTTCCGGGCTACGCGATAGGATACATCAATTTCGCGTCCTTCTTGATACGGACCGCGGTCATTAATCCGCACCAGCTCATATTTCCCGTTCCGCGGGTTCACTACCCGCACTACGGAGCCAAAAGGCAGGTTGGGGTGAGCGGCCGTGAGGGACTCAGAGTCAAACAGTTCGCCATCCGCAGTCTTTTTGCCGTCGAATCCCGGGCCATACCAGCTCGCGTTGCCCACCCAGGTCTTTATCGGCTTGATTGGCTCGCTCAAGTGCGCCACGAGAGGAGCTTCCATCGCCGGAGCGATGAGGAACATCAGAGGAACCCATCGAAGAGCAGCCCAAATCATGAACAATGGTTTTCGCATAGTGTGTTCTTTGTGCTACATCCATCCAGAAAATTGTAGCGTCCAAACGTCATTATGTCAACCACTTTGTGATAAAAAGTTAGCTCGTATGTCGCTAAAACTAAACATCTTAACCCCTGAAATGGCCTTCCGGACTTCCGTCACAAGTGCCTCACTGGCCCCGGGGTCAGCAAAGCTGGCCGTCCCGACCTGCACGGCCGAAGCCCCCACGGCGACATACTCGAGCACATCGTCCGCAGTTTCGATGCCGCCCAACCCAATAATGGGCGCGCTCACCGCCTTCGCCGCTTCCCAGACCAGCCGCAGGGTGATCGGCTTGATCGCCGGACCGGATAGTCCTCCGGTCTGGTTGCCGAGTCGCGACTTTCCCGTCCGGAAGTTCACGGACATCCCTGGATAGGTGTTCGCGACCGTCAAGGCGTCGGCGCCAGCCTCGGTGGCGGCCTTGGCAATCACTGCTATATCGGTAACCAGGGGGGATAGCTTCACCCACAGAGGCCGCCGGGTAGCCGCTTTTCGCGCCGCACCGACGACTTCGGCCACCAGGCCCGGATCGCTGCCAAACTGGAGTCCCCCGCACTTGGTGTTCGGGCAGGAAATGTTGAGTTCGTAGCCGGCCAGGCCTTCGGCATCCTCTAGGACCCGCAAGACCTCGACGTAGTCGTCTATCGTGTAGCCGAACACGTTGGCGATCACCGCTGTACCGCAATTTTTCAGCAGCGGTAGCTTGTCTCGCACGAAGGCCCACACGCCGACATTCTGCAGGCCCACGGCGTTCAGCATCCCGGATGCGGTGACGCTAAGCCGAGGTGCCGGCGCACCCTCCATCGGCTCGCGGGACAAGCCTTTGGTAACAAATCCGCCAAGCTTTTTAAGATCTACAAGGTGGGCAAATTCCAGGCCGTAACCAAACGTGCCGCTCGCCGCGAGAATAGGATTCCTAAGGCGCAGTGCGCCAATCTCTACGCTCAAATCGACTTCGCGACCAGCACTCACTTCGCCGCAAAGAATACCACGAACCGCCGAGCTTAATGCTTGATTTGGATTTTTCAGCCCAGGCCCAGTTCTCCGCAAGCTCTAGTCAAGCCTTCATCGAGGCTCAATCGTTTTTGCCGGTTTCGGACGATCGCAATTTGGACGCAGTAACGTGGGCTAGAAAGAGTCCACGCACCTCTTCCATGTCTTGAGTGCTGTCAAAACATCTCTTGGGAAGCATGAAGGCATTCCTGGGGTTCGTGAACACTAGAAACGCCGATCGAAATTCGCTGACGCGAGAAATCGCATCCCATAATAAGTCGGTTGACGACACAACAGTGTTTATGTGAATTCCTGAATCTGAGAACCGGTAATTCACCCCGCGCTTGACGATTTTGCCTTTCAACGCTTGCCCTGAGGTGAGCAAGGGCAAACCAAATACAAACAGCACCGGCAAACTGAATGCCCACGGCAACGGTCTAAAATTTGACATCATGACGGCCCATTCTTCATCAGAAGGAGACCGAAATAACAACAGGACGTACAGCGTTAGCATCAGCAGGGCGACGAAACCCCAAACATAGAGGATTTTTCTAAAAACGGTCGCGGTAAGTACAACGCCTAGAAAATAAATTTCCCAATAGGCGAGTTTTACGAATAGTGCAACGAACGGCCGGTTCGGCATGACCGGGCCAAAGTATCACAAATTTTTCGCAATGGACCGCGAGGCACATCTATTTCATCGATTTTTCCAGAGCTTTGGGCGCAGGAGTCGAATTGCTGAGTAACGCTTCTGACAAAACTTTCCCGTCGCGCGAGGACAACGTGATTCCACAGAGCTCGGCAAACGTTGGCGCGATATCCGCGGGCGTCACGGCGCGATAGTAGTTTCCGGGGCGAATGCCCCAGCCCATCAGCAATACGGGTACACGCTGATCGTAGTTGTAGGGCGTACCGTGCCCGGTCGCGTAGTCGCGCGTCTTGCCCGCGGGAGTTCCATCCATCAACCAATAAGCCTTTGGCGCGATCAACAAATCTCCGCTGCGCCCGGTAAAGTAACTGTCCGCAAAGGCTTCCTGAATCGGATTGTGCGTGGCCGGCCGGCCCTGCACATCTTCCGCGGTATATATTGTTGCGACGCCGGGTTGCGCTTCGCCCGCGGCGATCACCGCATGCAGCGCCGCCGGATCGGCTTTCAACCGGTCGTAAATTCCCGGCGCAAAATAGACGTCGCTGCCCGCAATGCGCGCGATCGCTGGTTTCGGATAATTTAGATCGTCGAGCGCCTTCTGCATGCGCGCTTGCAACTCCGGCAAATGCAAAACACCGGCATCCGCGCCGGTGATTTCCATATCTTCGGGAATGGGCACAACGCCATGATCGGCGCTCAGCGCCACCACATAGTTTCCGCGGCCCACCGACCTATCCAAATGCGCGAACAGCTCGCCCAAATCGCGATCCAGCCGTAACAAGACATCCTGAATCTCCCGGCTGCGCGGACCAAACTCGTGGCCCACGTAATCCACCGACGAATAGCTCACGGCGAGAAAATCCGTCCCTTTGCCTTGCCCCAGTTTCAGCGCATCCGCGGCGGTCTCCGCCAACTTGGTCAAATAGGTATCCGCAAAAGGACTGCTCGACCACTGCTCGTAAAATTCCTCATCCGCTTCCGCGCTCCCGCCCTTGCCACGCAGCGCATGAGGAAAGCTCAGCTCCCAACCATCTGGCGGCACCGCACCGATGGCCTTCTCCGGATAAAAATATTCCGTCGCCGGCAGCGCCAGCGCCCAAGTCTTGCCCATGTCCTCTTTTACGGGATGCGCCTTCGCGTACTCTTCGACGAACGGCGCCACCGCATACGCGCTCGAAGTCGCCCATGCGCCCGTACGACCGTCAAACCACACCGCCGCGTCGGCCTTGTGTCCCGCCATAGTGATAGCAGCGCGCGCCTTCACGGAGAAAGTCACCACACGGGTCGGCCCACCACTTTGAAATTTCAACTCTTCCGCGAACGCCGGCGTCTGCATTCGCCAAGCCGAATCGCCTCCGCTGACGGACGCTCCCGCATAACCTATATTCTTGACGTTGGGATCCGCCGTACACGTCACCATTTTCTGCGCGCCGCGGTCCCACCAGGCGTTCGCAACCATGCCATGCGTAGCCGGGAACGCGCCGGTAGAAATCGTGCTGTGGCCCACGCAAGTCTCTGTCGCAGCATACGGATACGCGGCCTCATGAAACCACGCGCCCTTTTCCGCCAGCCGCTTCAAACCGCCGCTCCACTGCCCCAAAAACTGGTCCACGTAATCGCCGCGCATCTGGTCCACCACCAGCAGCACCACCAGCTTGGGCCGCGCATTCCCTCGCGCAGAAGTCTTCGGCGTACCCTTGGCCGGACCAACCGCAGCGGTCTGCGCGCTAGCCAATCCTCCCAGCAGCGCGCCACACACCGCTGCCATCGCCAAGAGCCGCCCCGCAAACCCAGAAAACCGTTGCCCACGAACCATATAGACTTTCTCCTTCAACAATCGCCGCAGTCTAACACGCCACTCGACTCGGCTTTTCCTCTACCTCCTTTACTTCCTTTACCTCCTTTCTCTGCTCGTCTATCATTACCCGACCATGCGCGTAGTCGAAAAAGCCCAATTGATGTCGGCGTCGGAAATTGACCGCACCCTGCAGCGCGTCGCCCATGAAATCGTCGAGCGCAGCGGCGGCACCAAGCACCTGGCGCTAATCGGCATCGTGCGCCGCGGCGTTCCGCTAGCGCAACGCATCGCGCAAGCCATGCGCGGCATCGATGGCGTGGACGTGCCTGTGGGCATCCTGGACATCACGCTGTATCGCGACGACCTCTCCAAAGTCGCGCCGCAAGCCGTGTTGCGCTCCTCGGACATTCCCTTTGGCGTCGACAACATGGACCTGGTGCTCATCGACGACGTGCTGTACACCGGCCGCACCATCCGCGCGGCCATGAACGGCCTCTTCGACCTGGGCCGCCCGAAGCGCGTCTCTCTCTGCGTGCTGATCGACCGCGGCCACCGCGAAATGCCCATCGAAGCGCAATACATTGGCCGCACCGTGCAAACCAGCGACACCGAAATCATCGAAGTCCGCCTGAACGAAATCGACAAGGAAGAGCGCGTCGTCCTGGTGGACCGCGTCGAGTCGTGAGTCTTTCTGTAGGCGTCGGACTTTAGTTCGCCCTGAGGAACGAAGGGTCCGGCCAGTCGGTGAATTTCCACGCCACCTAAAATTCATGAGAAAATGGCAAACGGTCTTATCCGAGTGAAAATTTGACCCTGCGCACCCGCGACCTACTCGCCCTGGAACCGCTCACCGCGGAAGAATTATCTTTTCTGCTGGATCAAAGCAAACCCTTCCAGGAAATCCAGCGCCATCCGCTGAAAAAACTAGCCACCCTGCGCGGCAAAACGGTGGCCCTGGCTTTTTTCGAAAATTCCACGCGCACGCGTATCAGCTTTGCCACTGCCGCTTCCCGCCTGGGCGCGGATACCATGAATCTGCAAGCGGAAGCCAGCAGCCTGAAAAAAGGCGAATCGCTGCTGGACACCGTGCAAACGCTGAACGCCATGAAGCCCGACTGCCTGGTGATGCGGCACGCTTCGTCCGGCGCGCCGGATTTTGTGGCGCACCATTTGGATATTCCGGTGATTAACGCCGGCGACGGCACGCACGAGCATCCCTCGCAAGGCTTGCTGGACGCTCTAACCATCCGCGATCGCAAGGGCACCATAAACAATCTGAACGTCACCATCCTTGGCGACATTCAGCACAGCCGCGTGGCCCGCTCCAACATTCATTTGCTGGGAAAGTTCGGCTGCAACTTTACTCTTTGCGGTCCGGCGATGTGGGTGCCCGAAGAACTCGAACACATCGCGGGCCCGAACACGAAAATTCGCCGGGTCTTCAAAGTGGAAGAAGCCTTGGAGGGCGCCGACGTCATCAACGTCCTACGCGTGCAGACCGAACGTCAGCACGAGCCTTCGATTTCCGCGGAAGATTATATTTTGGGCTACCAATTGAGCGCCGAGCGCCTACGGCTGGCCAGCCCGGACGCCGTGGTGCTGCATCCCGGCCCCATGAATCGTGGCATCGAAATTACGCCGGAAGTTGCCGACGGCACGCAATCCGTAGTGCTCGAGCAAGTCACCAACGGCATCGCCGTGCGCATGGCGTTGCTCTACCTGGCCATTTCCGGTGATGCCGAAGACGCCGCGCATCCCGCCGCCGAATCCGCGCCACCAAGAAATCGCCGCTCCACGGATCGCAAAGATGCTTAGGCTGCGCACAACACGACGCGAGTGTCTGCATCTGTTTGCGGCGATGCGCGCCGATTTATCTCGGACAAAATTGCCACAAGGATTCATCGCATGCTGCTAATTAAGAGCGGTCGCGTACTCGATCCCGCGTCCAATACCGACGCCGCGCTCGACGTGCTCGTGGACGGCGAACTCATTGCAGAAATTGCCGCTCCTGGAAAATTTCAGCGCGACACAAAAAACGCAGAAGTCTTCGACGCCTCCGGACTGATTGTCGCACCCGGCTTCATCGACATGCACGCGCACCTGCGCGAACCCGGCCAGGAATCCAGCGAGACCATCGACACCGGCACGCGCTCCGCAGCGCGCGGCGGCTTCACCGTTGTCTGCTGCATGCCCAACACAAAACCCGTCAACGACAACGCCAGCATCACGCGCTTCATTATCGATAAATCCCGTACCGCCTCCACGCGCGTGTGGCCCATCGGCGCCGCCAGCGTGGGCAGCAAAGGCGAAGCGCTGGCTGAAATTGCCGCGATGCGCGAAGCGGGCATCGTCGCCGTTTCCGACGACGGCAAACCCATCGCCACCGCAAAACTCGCTCGCCAAATCATGGAATATTGTAAATCGCTGGACATTCCGGTGATCGAGCACGCCGAAGACGTTTCGTTGGCCGCCGGCGCGGTGATGCGCGAAGGCGTAACCTCTTCGCGTTTGGGATTGCGCGGCATGCCCGCCGCCGCGGAATCCGTCTGCGTCGCCCGCGACGTGCAACTCGCCGAACTTACCGGCGCGCGCCTGCATATCGCGCACCTTAGCGCGAAAGGTTCGCTCGACCAGGTTCGCTACGCAAAATCACGCCATCTAAGAGTGACTTGCGAAGTCACCCCGCATCACTTCACGCTGCTCGACGAGGACGTGCAGTACGATTCGCGCTACAAAATGAATCCGCCACTGGCCAGCCGCGAAGATCGCGAAGCCTTGCTCAACGGTTTGGCCGATGGCTCGGTTGACGCCATCGCCACCGATCACGCCCCGCACGAGCCCGCGCTGAAAGATGTGGAGTTCGACAAAGCTCCATTCGGAATTTTGGGCTTCGAAACTGCACTGGCGCTTTCGCTCGAACAATTGGTGCACCCCGGCCGCATCACCCTGATGCGCATGGTCGAACTCTTTACCACCGGACCAGCGCGCGTCCTCGGCGTTGAAAGAAAACTAGCCGCGGGCCAACTCGCCGACCTAACCATCTTCTCCACCACCCATGCATGGACCTACAACGTAAAATCCTCCCCCAGCAAATCCCGCAACTCCCCTTTCGACACGCGCGCCTTCCAAGGCGCCGCCATGGCCACAATAGTCGGCGGCAAGTTCACCCACAAAATTTAGCCCTTTAATCTGTAAGAAAATTCATCAGAAGATTCATTAAGAGACTCATCGAAAGATTAATCGGAAGATTCATCGAGAGATTCATCAAAAGATTCGTCGGAAGATTCATCGAGAGATTCTTCGAGAGACTCTTCGGGAACTTCTTCGAGAAATTCTTCGGGAGGGCCCGACTTTAGTCGGGCCGTTGACGCGACGCTACAAAATGGGCTTTAGCCCCTGCGGTGCCTCGTCCAATACGAAACCCGGAAATGACGAACTGTAGGCATACTCCGTCGGGGCTTCCGCCAAATGCCGCTTTACCGGATTTTGCCAAATATATTCTCGATGACTTCCATAATCCCTCGCGTCGCGAACGCGATGATCCACATAACCGCGCTGCCAAATTTCTCCACCCATTTCCAACTGTTTCCCCGCGCGATGCGAAAATCCTCCTTTGATGAGCTGGACCGCACGCTCCAAAGTAATGTTCTCGACTGTCGTTAGAAGAACATGCAGGTGATTCGGCATGACTACGAATTCGTGCAACAGAAATTTTCTTTGTCTCCGATAGTCCAACAAGGTCTCTATCAGCAACGTCGCTACACGCGCCGACTGAAACAGCGCCTGACCGCTAAAGGCACGGGAGGTAACGAAGTACGTGTTTGTGGTAACTAAAGAGAAATCCCGAGGAGGTTTTGCCACGCGCCACCTCAGCGGCTAAAGCCGGTTGGATGAGTCTCACCCCACGGCACGACTGAAGTCGTGCCCTCCCGTTTTGCCTCTGCATCTGCGCCCGACTAACGTCGCGCCTCCCTAGCTTTTCGGGTCTCACCCTTAATGCGCGGTAGGCTCCGCAGCCGGATGCATGCCGTGCTGCGGCACTTCATGAATGCCGCGCGCGGGCGGCTCAATCCTCTGGCGATAAAAGTGATCCAGCGGCACGCGGCCTTTTCCAACCGCGTACGCATTCTCGATCGCTTTGGTCACATACGCCTTCGCCAAGGTGGCGGCTTCCACCAGCGAGCGTCCCCCCGCGAGCTGCGCGGCAATCGCGGACGCTAGCGTGCAACCCGTTCCATGCGTGTTGTCGGTCTTAACCTTGTCGCCGCCAAAAACCACAATTTCGTTTCCATCGAATAACACATCCACCGCGCGTTCCAGATGCCCACCCTTCACAATCACCGCGCGCGCCCCCATCTCGACAAGTTTCCGCGCCGCATCCTCCATGTTCGCCACATCTTTAATAGTTAGACCGGTCAAAAGCTCCGCTTCCGGCACATTTGGCGTGATCACGCTGGAACGCTTCAACAATTCCGTGGCAATAAATTTAATTCCGCCGGCGTCCAGCAATTCCGCGCCGCTGGAAGACTTCATCACCGGATCATGCACCACATGCGTAAACGTGTGTGCGTCCAGAAACTCCGCCACCACGGCGGCATTCCCGCGATTCCCCAGCATGCCGATCTTCACGGCGGCAATTTCACAATCGCCCGCGAGAGCTTCGAGTTGTTCGCGCAATTCCGCGCTGGGCGTGTTGTGCACCGCCACCACACCCTGCGTGTTCTGCACCGTGATCGAGGTGATCGCCGCCACGCCATAGCATCCGTGCGCGGAAAACGTTTTTAGATCCGCTGCCGTCCCCGCCCCGCACGAAGGATCAAATCCCGCGATGGTCAGCAAAATCGGCGGCGCCGCGTGCCCGTTGTGATTGTGAGAGCTCATCGTTCTGTCAGTTTCTCTCCGTGCGTTTCCGCCATTTCCCGATGCCACGACGAAAATAGCCGGTCACGCTCCCTGCGCGCGAGAACTTCGCCTCGCACCAAGAAAACGCCCGGCACTTGCGAATGTACGCGCGCCGCACGGTACGCGCAACAAAAAAAATTGTTGTTTAGCCCGGGAACTTTCACGCCGTTCGCGCCATTACCTATGTGAAGGCTCGAAACGTGCGCTAATGCAAGACTTCATCCCTCTGTCCGTTCTAAGCTCGGAGGCATTTCGTCACCACGCCATGCCAAATGTCACGCTAATCACCATGCCCGACGCCACCGCCATTCCCGGCATCCCATCTCCGTCCACCGCAGCGCCGCTCGCTTCGAGCGCCGGAGCCTTCATGGCAATATCTTCCGAATCCTCCGACGAACAACTGATCCTGGCGTTGCGCGCAGGCTCCGAAGAGGCTTTCGCCACGCTCTTCCACCGTTACAAACAGCCCCTCTTCGGATTCTTCAGCCGCCGCCTCGCCGATTCTGCCCGCGCCGAAGAACTAACGCAGGAAACTTTCATCGCGCTCTTCCGTGCCGCCAATCGTTATCAACCGAGCGCCCTCTTCCGTACCTATCTCTACGCCATCGCTTTCCGCATCCTTCGCTCGGATCGCCGCAAATCACAATTCCGCGCCATGTTTTTCGGCCCGCCAAAAGCCGCCGAGGCCACCACCGTGTCGAGTCACACCGAAGATTCTCTCTGGCTCCGTCGTGCCCTTACAAAACTAGACGCCACCGACCGCGAAATCGTCATGCTCCGCGAATACCAGCAACTCAGCTACGCCGAAATCGCCACTCTGCTCAAAATCCCGCTAAACACGGTTCGCTCTCGCCTATTCCGCGCACGCGAAGCCCTCCGCGATCTCCTAGTCCCGCCAATCGCTCCGCCCGCGCCACAAACCTGTAGCGCAGGGCGCTCGGTTCCGAGCCCTGCGGCCTTTTCCGCACCACAAACTGGTGACGAATCCACCCGCGCCAAGAAAGGCGAACGCTCATGATCGCCACCATTCACGAAGTCACGCCGGAAGAAATCATGGCCCACCACGACGGTGAACTCTCCGCGGATCGCGCCCAGCAAATTGTGGCGCACCTGGAAACCTGCGCCGAATGCCGTGGCCTGGACAGCTCGCTCACCTCCACCTCGCAATCGCTGGCAGGCTGGACCATCAACGCCACCCCGAGATTGCTGAGCTCCACTTACAACCCCTCGTCGCTGATCGATCGCGCCAACTCAACCAGCACGACCTCGTTCTGGCAATTGCGAAACCGTCGTATCGCTTTAATTTTGGGAGGTACGTTCGCTGTAGCGTTGCTCGTTCTGCTTGGAACCCCAAATAGGCTCTACCTTGACAAAGCAAAGGTCGCAGGGTCTCGGGCACAGTTTGAGAAAAAACGCTTGAAAGAGGCGGCCAATGAATCGAACCAACAATGGCTTGCGCCGAGTGCGCACTCTCCCTCGCCGGTTAGCAAAGCATCTGGTGACGACATCAATGCCCAGCTGTTCGCTCCAAAACCCGGTCTAGTCCTCGCGCCTCGCTCGCCTGCGGCGAATAGCCAGGAAAACGATACTGCATTAAGTCTGGGACACAACGTGACCAAGCTATCTGACGGAGGACAGAAGGCAGAGGGTGCAGAGATCGCCACTGCGCAGACCCCCATGATTGCGCGCACCGTCGAACTGCAAATTGTGGTGAAGAAATTCGACGATGCGCGTTCTGCGGTGCAATCCATTCTGCTGCGCCACCAGGGCTACGCGGCAAGCCTGAACGTGAGCGACACGGACAATACCGCGCGCACGCTGAACGCGTCGCTGCGGATCCCCTTACAGGAATTGGCGGCAGCGTTGAATGACCTCAAGGCGCTTGGCCACGTCACCAACGAATCGCAAGCTGGAGTAGAAGTCACCGCCGAGCACGCGGATCTCGTCGCACGACTCAAGAATTCGCGCGAAACCGAAATACGTTTGCAGGACATCTTGCGCAACCGCACCGGAAAGGTCAGCGACGTCCTGGAAGTGGAACAGGAAATCGCCCGCGTTCGCGGCGAAATTGAAGCAATGGAGTCCGAACGCAAAACTCTCGAACACCGCGTGGACTTCGCCACCGTAACTTTGTCGCTGCTGGAGGAATACAAAGCCAAAGTCGGCGACAGCACGCCCGGAACCGCCACGCGCTTTCACAACGCCGCCATCGCAGGCTTCACAAACGTCACCGATTCCGCGCTAGGACTAATGCTGTGGTTCGCGGAATATTTGCCGCCAATTTTTTTCTGGCTGGCGATTCTAGGTCTACCGGCATGGTGGTTTTGGCGTCGCACGCAGCGCGCATTCGCGTCAGTCGTATAAGCCGTCAAACGCGACAGTCAGCCGAAAGCTTACCGGCAAATCGCATCCAGCTTCTTCATGGGCTTTTCTGTGGCTGGCGGATACTTCAAATGCCGAGCTTTCATCCATTGATCCAGCAACGTTCCGCCATCTTGAAAAGCCGTATCAGGATCGCTCCGGTAAGCCGGATCTTTCTGCGCCTCCGCGAGTGTCACAAAATGAAATCCCTGCTTACTCAGCAAATCCAGCAGCTCGGGAAGCATCACGCTGTCAAACGCACCAATATGCAGCAGCAAAACGTGCTTGATGTCGCGGCCATAAATTTGCTCCGCCATTTTTTGCCCCAGCGTAATGTACTCCGCCGCGGTGCTCAAATAGCTGGACTTCAACCACGCAATGGCCTCGGTATCCTGCTTCGCCATGCATCTGGCGTACGGACTGTTCCAGGCATAATCCTCGAAATCGAGCGTCACCTGCGCCACCTGGTACTGGTGCTCCTGCAAATATTTCCGTACCGCGTGGCGTTTTTCCAGCGTGTCCCCTTCGTGCAAGTAGGGATAACGAAGCCAGTGCCAGTCGCGTGTTCCCATCAGCGCCTGCAAGAAAGGTTCGTTCTCCGCGATTTCCGCTTCAAATTCCTCCGCGCTGTGCGAGGTTAAATCGATGTGCGAATAGGTGTGGCTGCCCAGCGGAAATCCCGCATCGACCCACACCTTGAGCGCTGTGCTCCTGTCCTCGTCGTTGCCGATTTTCTTCGCATTCACGAATCCGTAGACTTCCGGAACGCCCTTCGCCTTAAAGGTCGCGAGCATGCTTTTCGCAATGTCGGTTCGTGTCACGCCCGCAGGCAAAGCGCCGTGCTCCGGAAGATCATCCACGGTAATGGCGACTTGCTTCTCGGCTGGCGGTTGCTGCTGGGCGGCCGCGAGAATGGGCGACAAGCAAGACAGCAATACGAAACTTAGCCAGCGCATGCCATACGGGCCTCTTTTCATCAATTTGTTCTTAACTTTGTGAGACGCAACTGTTGCGATCAGGGGAACAGCCCGCGGACCAGCGTGGCTTCGGCCACGCGGTTTACGGCGAGGATCATCGCACCCGCGCGCGGTGGTACGTGGTGCTTGCGCATGGTTTCCACCATTTCGTGGAAGGCGCGCACGATGGTTTTTTGCAGGCGCGCGGCAACTTCCTCGGCGTCCCACACCAAACCTTGCTGGTTCTGCACCCACTCGAAATAGCTGACCGTCACCCCGCCGGCATTCGCCAGAATATCCGGCAGCACGATGATGCCGCGGCGCGCCAGAATTTCATCGGCGTGCGGCGTGGTCGGCCCGTTAGAGGCCTCCGCGACGATGCGCGCCTTGATGGTATCGGCGTTTTGCAGCGTGATCACGTTTTCCAGCGCCGCGGGCACCAGAATGTCGCACTTCATGGTCAGCAAATCATCGTTGGAAATGCGCGAAGCGCCAGGCATGCCCACCACGGTGCCGGAGCGCTCCTTGTAGCGAAACGCCTTAATGGGATCAATGCCGCGCGAATTCGTGACGCCGCCGCGTGTGTCGCTGAGCGCGATGATTTTCGCTTTCTTATCGGCAAAAAGACGCGCAGCCGTAGCCCCGGCGTTGCCGAATCCTTGAATCGCAATGGTCGCGCCGCGCAAAGAAATTTTCTTCAGCTTGCAAGCTTCTTCCACCACGTGCACTAAACCCTGCGCCGTGGCTTCCGAGCTGCCCGCCGAGCCGCCAATGCTCATAGGCTTGCCGGTAACCACCGCGTGTGACGCGTGGCCCGTGGTCATCGCATAGGTGTCCATCATCCACGCCATGGTTTGCGCGTCGGTATAAATGTCCGGCGCGGGAATATCTTGATCCGGCCCGATGAGCGGCAGTATCTCGCTGGCATAACGCCGCGTCATGCGCTCCAGCTCGCTCTTGGACATGCGCTTGGGGTCGCAAATCACGCCGCCCTTGGCGCCGCCAAATGGAATGTTGACCGCCGCGGTTTTCCACGTCATCGCCGAGGCCAATGCTTTAATTTCATCCAGCGTGACGTTGGGATGAAAGCGTACGCCGCCTTTGGCGGGCCCGCGCGCGGTGTTGTGCTGCACTCGGTAGCCGGTGAGCAGCTTCACTTGCCCGTTGTCCATCTTCGTGGGAATGGCCACTTCCAGCACGCGCTTCGGCGTGCGCAAAATCTGCCGCAGCCCCTGGTCCAGCTTTAAAAATTCCGCGGCCATGTCGAATTGCAGTTGCGCAATGCGAAAGGGATTTAGATCTTCCCGAGGCGCAATGCGTGGCACCATCGGAGGCGCTCCGACCGGTCGAATCGGCGTTGTGGGCTTAGCTACCGTGGCCATTTTTTTGAAATCCTTTTCTTAAACCACTGCGAGTCTCGAATTTATTTCTCTCTTGTTTCTCGAGTCGTACGCTTCCGTTGTCTTCAGTTAGTGCATGAGTTAGTGCAGTTTGTCGCTGGGCCGAAAATCTTCCTGCCACAAATCCCTAGAGCCACAAATTCAAAGCGGCGATTCACTAGCCGTTTGCCGCGCGCGGCAAAATTCCGTTGGCATACTTGTCGCGGCACTCCACGGAACAAAAATGCATCAGTTCGCCGCGCTCGCGAAACGGGATGGCCAGCGTTTCCGCCAAATGCATCCCGCAAACCGGGTCGCGCACCAGGCGCCGCGTTGCCGTTTGCGTTTCGCCCGGCGCGTCCGCGCCGCCTCGCAGACTTTCCGCCCAACCACCGTCTGCACTATCGGTCTGCTGTCCGGGACTTGCGGCGCGCCGCAAAATCCACATGGCGAACTTACCGAGCAGCTTAAAGACCCACGAAAGCACCAGCACCCAAACCACAAATCGCAGGAAACGAGCAATTACGTCCATAGGTTGCGCCCATCTATTGGACTGTCGGCAACGTAAATAGGTGCCACGACGCCCGAAAACGCAATGAGCGCAATGAGGCGAGTGTATGCAACGCGAAAAGGGCGCGTCAAACGAAAATGTGTAATTTCAACGAGTTGCGCGACGTATCCGGCCATGGCGGTTTTGCCACCCTGCGCCGCCGCATGGCCGTAATCCATTAACTCTTTCTTTTGCAATGATATACGGGAAATGGCTGGATACATCTTAATGGCCCCCTCCGACCGCCGGAATGCGCTCGATGCCCATATATGGCCGCAAAGCCTCTGGAATCAGGATGGAACCATCGGCCTGCTGGTAGTTTTCCACCACTGCGATCCAGGTGCGGCCGACCGCCAGACCGCTGCCGTTAAGGGTATGCACGAAGTCAGACTTGCCGCCAGCTTTGGGTTTGTAGCGAATCCCGGCGCGGCGCGCTTGGAAGGATTCGCAATTGGAGCAGCTGGAAATTTCGCGAAATTCCTTGGCGCTGGGCAGCCACACCTCGATGTCGTACGTTTTTGCCGAGGCGAAACCCATGTCGCCGGTGCACAGCAGCATGGTGCGATAGTGCAGCCCCAGTTTCTGCAAAATGGATTCGGCGTTGGCCACCAGCTTTTCGTGTTCTTCGTAACTTTTTTCCGGACGCGTAAATTTAAATAGTTCCACTTTTTGAAATTGGTGCTGGCGCAAAATTCCGCGCGTGTCTTTTCCGGCGGCCCCGGCTTCGGAGCGGAAGCACGCCGTCCACGCGGTGAGATTGATGGGCAGCACATCTTCGCCGACGGTTTCGTCGCGATACATATTGTGCAGTTCGACTTCGCTGGTGGGCGTGAGCCAAAAATCCGTATCGGCAATTTTGAACAAATCCGCTGCAAATTTCGGCAGTTGGCCGGAACCCATCAGGCTGGCGGTGTTCACCAGAAATGGCGGAAGAATTTCCGTGTAACCGTGTTCGCGCGTGTGCACGTCCAGGAAAAAATTGGCGAGTGCGCGTTCCAGGCGCGCGCCCCAACTTTTGTACACCGCAAAGCGCGCGCCGGTGATTTTTGTCGCGGCGGGCAGATCGAGAATTCCCGCGCGTTCGCCAACCTCCCAGTGCGGCTTGGGCGCAAAATCAAACGTTGGCGCGGCACCCCAGCGGCGAACCTCCACATTGTCCTCCGCGCCTTTGCCCACGGGCACGCTAGTGTGTGGAATATTGGGAATGCCGAGCAGCATCTCCCGCTGACTGTTGTCGAGATTGGCGATGCGTTCGTCCGCCTCTTTAATGGTTTTGGAGACGGTTTGCATCTCCGCGAGAATGGCGTCGGCGTTCTGCTTTTCCTTTTTGAGGCGCGCGATTTCGTCGCTGGCCTTGTTGCGTTTGGCTTTGAGCTGCTCGGTTTGCGTGATGAGTTCGCGGCGTTCGCGATCAAAAACTCGAAAAGACTCCAGGTCCAGCGCAAAGCCGCGATTCTTGGCCATCTCGGCAAAGACGTCGAGGTGCTCGCGGAAGTAGCTAAGGTCATGCATAGCCTTGGAAGGATAGCAGATTGCCGAGGGCCGGTTGGTGGATGGTGACAAGGTGGGGGAGCTTCGGGATAGGGCATACGGCCCGCTCGAGGGTGCCGGAGCCGCGCTATTTTAAGGCATTGGAAGAGGATTCTGTGCAGCAGATTGATTCTATGGAAGTTAATAGCGTGAGCGACCAATGTTAAAACGACATTGAGACTATGCGCTCTCGAAGTCGACCTCTATGGGATCGATTAGGGGGAGCAGCCAAGTCAGGAGCTCTTGGTGGACGGGGTCAGAAT
This sequence comes from uncultured Acidobacteriota bacterium, assembly GCA_963838265.1. GTDB lineage: Bacteria > Acidobacteriota > Terriglobia > Acidiferrales > UBA7541 > Acidiferrum. The sequence continues at coordinate 543,274 of CAWIQN010000003.1, read as the reverse complement.
TGTATGCCTGGAGGGCGGCACGGTCGGTGAACCTCATTACGCCGCCGAATGCGTAGCCTTGGGATCGTGGGGAGAAGTTCACACCAACGTAGGTTTCGAGCAGACCGGGAATTTGTCCTCGCAGCGCAAGGATTTCGGTTTGGACGCGACGCTTTTGCTCGTCGGTGACGTTGGCTTTCCAGCGGAAAGCGAAGGTGTGAATGACCATGGGGCCATTATGGCAAAGGTTGAGCGACGGTGAACAGCTGCGAGGTACAGCAGAATTGTTACGATTTGGAAGTAACGCGAAGGTCGGAAAAGGTTTCGGAGATTGAGCGGCAGGTGCAGCCGGTGAGCCCGGGAGGTGTTTGGTCGGTCGGGGAGCGGCGGTTGGTGCGGAGATGGTCATGGACGGGTCAGGGTGAGCCGTGGGGATTCTCGAAAGGATGTGAAAACAAAGGGACTTTAAGTACCTGTGTTTTCACAACCTTTCGCAAGTGTTCATTCTACGGGAGTTATAGGCCGATTTTAGTTAGAAAGTGGTTACTAGGATTTGGGCCGAGATTTTGCTGACGGCTGGGCGCACTTCTCTACGTCGAGAACATTAACAGATCGGCAGTTGCCTTGTCAAGCACCATTTTGGGAATTATTCGCCCGATTCCGGCTGGCCTACGAGGCTCCCTTCGTTCCTCAGGGCAAGCTGGGTGGAGATTAGCTTGGTGCGCAGGGCGAAGGGTGTGGTGCTTGAGCGGAACGGCGGGGGGAGGGTTAGGGGTCGCGGCGTTTGAATCGAGGTCGACTGCTCGTCCCACGTAACGCCAAAGTCAAAAACACCCATCCTCAAAAAACCGAGGGTGGGCATCCGGCTGGGGATAGCTGTTGACGTATAACGCGCGACGTAGTATGCTTGGCGGGTGATTCAGAGTTTTGCCTCGAAAGAAGCCGAAGAGCTCTTTCACTATCAGCATTCGAGACGATTTCGTGCCTTCGAGCGCGTAGCCCTGCGAAAGCTGCTGCAAATGCATGCCGCTACGGAGTTGAGCGTGCTCGCGTCTCCTCCGGGGAACCAGTTGGAGGCGTTGCGCGCGGACCGAAAGGGACAGCACTCGATACGCATTAACGCCCAGTGGAGAATTTGTTTTGTGTGGCAAGGCGGGCATTGTTACGACGTGGAGATCGTGGACTATCATTTCTAACTCAGGGTTTGCAAGTACAAACCCTGAGACCCGGAAAGGGAGATGCGAGCGATGGGCAAAACAGAGTTGATGGCGCCGGTGCATCCGGGGGAAGTGTTGCGCGAGGATTTTATGAAGCCGCTGGAATTGTCTGTGAACAAGCTGGCGCTGGAGTTGCACGTGCCGGCCACGCGGATCGGGGAGATCGTGCACGAGCGGCGGCGGATTACGGCGGAGACGGCGTTGCGGCTGGCGCGTTATTTTAAGACGAATGCGGAGTTCTGGCTGAATTTGCAGAATTTCTATGATTTGGAAGTGACGCGAAGGTCGGGGAAGGTTTCAGAGATTGAGCGTCAGGTACAGCCGGTGAGTGCTTAAGTTGCTGTAGCCGACAAGAATGAGGCAAAATACCCAGCCTCAAAAACCGAGGGTGGGGCACCCGGCACGCACCCAAGAAGAGCGCTCTTTACTCTTCTTCGAAGTAGTCTAATGTAATCTTCTTGATTTCGTAGGCGATCACGGGATCTACCCCAACATTGAAGTCAATCATAAGATCCGCCAATTGGCGGCCGTCGATTAGAACAACTTTTGGCTCGATGTTTTTGACGTAGTCGCGTGCGTCGTTGGAAAAAGAACTGGTGGTTATGAATACGCCTTTCTTCGCTCGCTTTCCATGAAGGGCACCGACGAATTTTTGGATTTCGGGTCTTCCGACGGTCCCTTCCCATCTCTTCGCTTGCAGGTAGATAGTGTCAAGCCCGAGGCGGTCCTCATTGATGACTCCATCGATGCCTTCATCGCCTGCTGAGCCGACGGCTTCACCAGCCTCTTCGCGCGAGCCTCCGTAGCCCATTTTGAGCAGTAGCTCAACGACTAGCCGCTCGAAGAAGCTCGGAGAGCTCTTCTTTACCCGCGTGAGTAGCTCGGCAGCAAGTTCGGTACGTAGGCTCAGGTGGGCAGCTTCAAGTGTCTCTTCCGGGGTATGCCCACCCTCCTCCGTGTCAGGTTCGAGCTGATTCTGTTGCTGCTTTCGCGCTGGTGATCTAAATTCGGCAAATTCCGGGAACTGCTGTAGGAATCCGATGGTGATGCGTTCGGGGGCCTTTGCAAGGGCTTGGGAGCCCCGTTCTGTGATTCTGAAATGGCCCCTTTGCGGTGCTTCCAAAAGGCCTGCTTGCTGCAGGTAAGCCTTTGCCCAGGCCACCCTATTCATGAAAATGCCTTGTCGCCCACTCGGAAGCAGTGCGTTCTTTTCTTCGTCGGTTAATTTGAACCTGAGCGCAAGGATTTCCCGCGCGTCTCGATTGGAGTGCTGTTTTCCGTCAGACGCTACTTCCAGTAGCGGACGCATGACAGTTTGGAAATCGGGTATCGCCACTAGTTCTCCTGCCAAGGTCAATCCGATGGCGGCTATTAGATCATGGTTACTGATCATCTAGGAAGAGCCAAGCGATTTCTCTGTGTGCGGGCCGACCGCTTCGCAGGAGCGACGTGGGAAGAAAAAGTGTTGGACAGCTCTGTTCGAAATGATGGTAGCGGTGAGCGAACGTTCAAACCAGGTAGATTTCGGTTTCGGTTTTGATGATGAAGAGAGCGTCGGAGGAGTTGTGACCCGAGGCGTTGAATTTTCGGCGGGCGTCGTCGAGGGTGGCGGCTTGGGTGGAGAAGATTATTTTGTGCGTGGCGCGGCTTACGAAATGGAACGTGCGGTCGTGCTGGACTAGTTGTAGTTGGCTGGGCAAGTTTGTGTGGCTGGTTGCGCGTTCGGCAAAAGGCGACCGCCTCCCCTCGAAGATCGGGGCAAGCGGAAGGCGGCCGCTACATGATCGATCCTCGGAAACGGGTTGCGGATCAAGGGAAATGTGGAGTGTGGCGACGGATATTTGCGCGTGTACCAGATTGGAACAGATGCGGCGGAGAGTTAGATTCACAAAATCTATGGAGAGTTCGCAGCCGATGGCCTGACGGCGCAGAGTTAGCGCGCTGATTAGCGTGGTGCCGCCGCCTGCGAACGGGTCCAGGACCATATCGCCTTCGTTGGTGCTCGCGCGCAGAATTCGTTCGAGCAACGCCACCGGTTTTTGCGTGGGATGCTTGCCGAATTTTTTCTCCCAGGTTTCTGGGGGCTTGATTTCCCAGACGGATTTCATTTGTTTGTTGTGATTGGCGAGCTTCATTTCTTTGTAGTTGAAGGTGTGGCGGGATTTGGCGTTTTTGGCGGCCCAGATGATGGTTTCGGTGGCGTGGGTGAAATAGCGGCAGGAAAGATTGGGCGGCGGGTTGGGCTTAACCCAGGAGATGTCGTTGAGGAGTTTGAAGCCGAGCTGCTGCATGGCGAAGCCGACGGAGTGGATGACGTGGGCGGTGCCGCTGACCCAGATGCTGGCGTTGGGTTTTAAAATGCGTTGGCAGGCGGCGAGCCAGGTGCGATTGAATTCATGAACCTTGTCAAAGCGGACCCTTACCGGGTCCCCTTCCGCGCCGGGGAGTTTGTCCCAATCGCCTTTGTGGACGGCGACCATTTTGCCCGCGTGGCAGGTGATGCCTCCGTTGGAGAGGAAGTAGGGCGGGTCGGCGAAGATCAGGTCGACGGAGGATTCGGGGAGGGCGGCGAGGATTTCGAGGCAGTCTCCGTGGTAGAGGCGGAGGTGGTGTTTGGGGTCGTGAAAGGCGGGTTCGGGAAGATTGGTGGACATTGGGATCGGGAGCAAAGGCGCACAGCCAAGAATGGCTGTGCCACGATGATCAGATGGGATCGTTGATCAGGTGGTAATGCATGTCAAGTTTCCGCCTTCGCGAGGACGCTTCGGCGGATGGCAGAAAGGAAGCGGGGATTCTCTTTTGCGGGGCGCGGGGCTAATATAGCGTCAGAAAAGAATAACTGAAGTGCGAGGCCGACCATGGAAGTGAAACTCGACGCGGATACCGAGAAGCTGGTACAGAAAGAGATTGAAACGGGGCGCTTCCCCGATGCGGCCGCGGTAGTGGGTACGGCGCTGCAGCACTACCTGATCGCGCGGGAGTTTGGGGAAGAGTACACGCGCGCAGAGATTGACGGCAAAATCGCGCGAGGCCTGGCGCAGCTGGACGCCGGCCAGGGCGTGGATGGAGAAGAGTTTTTTGAACGGTTGAAACGGCGGGGCCAGAATTTGCAAGCGCCCCGCAAATGAACGCATTTCGTCTTTCGCCGGAAGCCTCGCAAGACCTCACTGAGATATTCGAGTACATCGCCCAGGACAACGCGGATGCCGCAGAACGGGTGCGCGTGGAATTGCTTGAGGCGATGCGGGGATTGGCCAAAATGCCGGGCAAGGGCCATCGCCGGGAAGACCTGACCAATCGTGACGTGCTGTTTTGGCTGGTGCGTTCGTATCACATTATCTACCCAGCGGGAACGCGTCCGCTGGAGATCGTGGCGGTGTTGCACGGAAAGCGGAACATTCGACGAATCCTGCGAGAGAGATGAGTGAGAAGCGTAGAGAGAGGGCAAAGCTAACGACAAAAGATTAACGCAGAGGCGCAGAGTTCGCGGAGAAAAGATAAGAGACAGCCAGGAAGGAAGCGCGCCGCAAATGAACGAGTACGTTGGTACTGGTGGGAATGATGCTGGTGGGCTATCGACGCGCGCGGGGGCGGGGAGCAGGATGGAAATGTAATCGGGAGTTGGTTCTGCTGGTGGAGGTGAACATGGTGATTACTTGTTTGCTCCTGTGCGTCGGACTGCTGCTTGCGAGCGCAGCGGTTCGGTCGGATCAGCTGGACTGAGCTTTCGGTTGCGACCCTCCAATCCCCCACGCCCGAGCGGCCGGAACCCCCACCGGCCGCTCATTTTTTTTGTGGTGGACGCTTGGTGTGCCGCATGAAGGGCGGGTCCCTCGGGGGCTGAAGCCCCATTTGTATTGATCCGTTTACGGCCCGACTAAAGTCGGGCCCTCCCTATTTGCTCACGAAAAATCGGGATTTTTTCTATTTGCGGACGACCTGACTTTCGATGGCGGGGTGGGGGGGTTAGCTCCGTTTCGATGGAGGTGTTTGCGGCCAGACCAAAAATCCTCATAGGCGACCGACCTTGCCGAAATGGGGCGCAGCATGCTGCGCCCCTACAAAGTCAAGGCGGCAACAATAAAAAAAGGGCGGTTCGAGGCCGCCCTTTAAACCACTTCAAGATTTGCAAAGCCACTTCGGTGACACGCCATGCTAGAAAACCACTTCGGTGACACACCCTAAAGGTCACCTTTTAAAGCTTTTGAAAAAGGGGCTGGTGCAAAGCCCCTTTTTCGCAATTGACGCCCCAAAGCCATGAATCGGGTCGAGGACCGATTCCGGCCACCCCGGGAAGCCAATCTTGTGCTTCGTTGGCCAGAAAGAATGCAAGTCGTGTGCCAGTGTGGGGTTAGGAGCGGAGGAAATGGGAGGGAGTTGAAATCAGGATAGTTAGCATCGAAGGAACGGTTGGATGCGGCGAAAATGGGTGGAAAATCTACAAAATCTCACATTCGGTCATAGGTGGTTCTACAGTCTTTGGGATACCGAGGCAAAAGATAGGCGCAGCGGCGCAAACGAAATAACGATATTCCTGACAACGAGATAGGGACGAGGAAGGTTAGGGTCGGGCGAGGACTTGGGACGAGGCTGAGGCGAGCGCTAAGTAAATCGATTAAGCGCGTCTGAGCTACACGGGGCTACCCGGGGGCGATCAGGCACCGATCGAGGATTTTAGCGCGGCGGCTATGGATTGACTGAAGCGCTGGACGTCGGCGTCGTGCTCGGCTTCGACCATTACGCGAGCTAAGGGCTCGGTGCCGGAGTAGCGCAGCACGATGCGGCCGTTCTGGCCCAGGGCGGCTTCGGCTTCAGCGAGGGCCTGGGCGACCTCTGGGATGGACTCCAGCGGAGGCTTGGCACGGACTTTCACGTTGACGATGGTTTGGGGGTAGTCCTTGAAGCCGACGACGAGATGCTCCAGGCGGCCGCAGAAGGAGACTAAGGAGGCTACCTTCAGGGCGGTGAGAAGGCCATCGCCGGCGGGACTGTCGTTCAGGAAGATGATGTGGCCGGACTGTTCGCCGCCGAGGGTGCTGCCGGATTGCAGCATTTCTTCGAGGACGTAGCGATCCCCGACATTGGTGCGGGCGAGGGTTATGCCTTCGTTGGAGAGAATGCGTTCGAGTCCAAGATTGGACATGGACGTGGCGACCACGCGGTTGCCAGGGAGCTGGTTGAACATTTTGAGGTAGCGCGCGACGGCCAGGAGGATGCCGTCGCCGTTGACGATGCGGCCGGTGTCCGCGACGAACAGGGCGCGGTCGGCGTCGCCATCGAAGGCTACGCCGAGCTGGGCTTTTTCCGCGATGACGCGCTGCTGAAGACTTTCGAGGTGCAGCGAGCCGCAGTTGGCGTTGATGTTGCGGCCGTCGGGGGCGTCGCCGATAGCAATTACTTTGGCGCCCAGGGAGCGGAAGAGTTCGGGGCCGAGTTTGTAGGCAGCGCCGTTGGCGCAATCGAGGACGATGCGAAAGCCGGTGAGGCTGGCGCCTTGGATGACGCGGGCGCGGAGGAAGGCGAGATATTCGGCGTCGAGGGATTCGTCGGGGGTGAGGGTAATGGCGGATACTTCGGAAGAAATTTTCTCGTCGGAAAGATCGCCCGAAGCGAGGTGGCGCGCGATGTTGGCTTCGATGGCTTCTTCCACAGCGTCTGGGAATTTCATTCCGGCGTGGGAGAAAAGTTTTACGCCATTGTCGTGATAGGGATTGTGCGAGGCGGAGATGACCACGCCAGCTTGAAAATCGTTCTGGCGAACGAGGCAGGCGATGCCGGGAGTGGTGATGACTCCGGCAAAGGCCACGGTGGCGCCACTTTTGGCAAGGCCAGCGGCGAGAATTTGCGCGATGTGGGCGCCGGATTCGCGCGTGTCCATGCCGATGAGGACGTTGGCGGCGCGATCTTTATCGTGGAGATAGTCGCCGAGGGCGCGGCCGATGGCGAAGAGGGTGCGGTCGTCCAAAGGCGGAGTGCCGGGGATGCCGCGAATGCCGTCGGTGCCGAAAAATTGTTTAGGCATGAAGAGAGGGCCGGAGGCGTCGTCAAGAGTTGCGTGAGCGTCCGGAGCAAAAAAAGTGTAGCACAGGGCTCCGCGCGGGCTGGCGAGGAGCGCTGTGGCTGCGGTCGAAACCGTCAAGATCAGCGGCGGGGGCGAGCTTGCGCGATATGTTACCTTGGAGCGAAAGAAGTGGCGCTGCGCAAGATGCTGAGCGAACGTTGGCGCCGCGGGAAGCGTGGAGCGAGCGTGGAAACTCTGGAAGAACACGCGGTAAAAACTCGCCCGAGCGCGGGAAGCACCAGCTTGCGGATATTAGCCACCGGCGCGGTGGTGCTTTTTCTCTATTACGCGGCGGGCGTGGTGATCACGCTGCTGCTGTCGATTTTGCTGGCGTATTTTCTGGATCCGGCGGTGGAGTTGATGGAGCGCTCCGGCGTGGCGCGCACGATTGGCGCGATGATCATGGTGCTCATCTTAATTGTGGCGTTGGCGGCGGTGGGCTACGGGATGTGGTCGCGGACCACGGATTTTGCGGACAACTGGCCGCGTTACAGCTCGGTGCTGCGGCAGGTAACCACCAATGTGGAAGGCAAGCTAAACGGTTTCGAAGGGCAACTGGCGCCGCAGGAACAAGGCGCGAAAACCACGCCAGAACCGCGCAACGAGCCAGGGTTGATTCACGGATTGATTTTGCGCGTGGTGGGTTCGTTGTACGAAGTGGTTCTGGAAGTTACGTTCGTGCCGTTCCTGGTATTTTTCATGCTCGCGGGGAAGCGCGAGGTGTGGCACACCACGCTGCGATTGTTTCCCGCGTCGCGGCGAACGGCGGTGAAGGAGACGCTGGACGATTTGCGCTCAGTGCTGCGCGACTATCTGGCGGGCATGTGTATTTTGACCTTGATCGTGATTGCGGCGAGCAGCTTGTTTTTCTGGTCGATCGGGCTGGAGTATCCGGTGCTGCTGGGCATCGTTTCCGGATTATTGAACATGGTGCCGTATATCGGTGTGGTGCTTTCGTGGCTGCCGGCATTTTTGCTGGCGTTAACGAAATTTACGACCGTGGGATGGTTTTTGCTGATCGCTGGGGCGCTGATGGGGATTCACATTTTTGCGTTGAACCTGGTGGCGCCGCATATCGTGGGCAAGCGCGTGCAGTTGAACGCCGTGGCGATCACGATTGCGTTGTTGTTCTGGGGCTGGCTGTGGGGCGGCATGGGGCTGCTGCTGGCCATACCGCTGACCGCGGTGCTGCGCGTGGTCTGTGACCACACGGAATCGCTGAAACCGTTTGGACGCTGGCTGAGCGCATGACGATCGCTTAATGGGCGCTTAATGTGCGCGTAGCGCGCGATGCGCTAACGGTCTACACGTTTACTGCGGCGATTGATAGGTACGAAATTAGCCCTCCGCAGCGCTAAACACTGTCCCTCAGAGCGGGTGACTGCTTGTCTACAGCCCGCGGCGGCGTGCCTTGTTCACTCGCGAGGCGATGCTAGACTGCGTGGGCAGGTAAGCTGTCGAAGATTCGGCAGCACCTAATTCAGCCGCCGGCTCCCTCCTCTCGGCCGCGGTAAACCAGCAGCACCGCTGCGAACGACCTCTCCGTTCTGCAAAAAACTCCAGGACCTGATGCCCAACCCACTGCGTTCCGAGCAGTTGCTTGCCGCTATTTTGGAATTGAATGAGGACGCGGTCCTCGCAATGGCACTTGATGGAACGATTGAGCGCTGGAGTCAGGGCGCAGAGACCCTGTACGGATATAGCGCGGAAGAAATGGTGGGTGAGCCGCTGCGGCGGCTGGTGCCGTTGTATGAGACTCCCGGACTCGAAGCGCTGCTGAACAAGACACGACAGGGCGAACTGATGCATTGGGACAGCACCGAACGACTGACGAAAAGCGGGATGCGCGTACGGGTGATGGCTAAACGCACCGCCATTCGGGATGAAGACGGAAAGATGATTGGCGTACTGGAAAAGGCCGAAGCACTGGAGTGGGCGGGAAGCGAAGTACCGGCGGACGCGCAGTTGCGGCTGGTGGCGGAGCAGATGCCGGCGCTGCTGTGGACCACGGATCGCGAATTGCGGATTACCTCCAACTGGGGCGCGGGACAGCCGTGGTCCAGGATTCGGCCAGGGGCGCTGACGGGACACAGCGTGTGCGAATTTCTCGAATGCGCCGACCGCCACGCACCTCCGATGACGCAACACTACGAGGCGTTGCAGGGAGTGCCCTCGCACTTTGAGTACGCGAAGAAGGATCGCTCGTATGAAGTGCGGGTGACGCCGTTGCGCTCGGCGAGCGCGGAGATTATCGGCTGCATTGGATTGCGGTTGGACATCACCGATCGCAAGAAGAACGAAGACGAACTGCGTTTCCAGGCGACGCATGACGCGCTGACCGGCCTTTCAAATTACCGGGAATTCATGGACGTGCTGGAGCAGGAAGTACGTCGCACGGAACGAAGCTTGCGGCAATTCACGGTATTGCTGATGGATGTGAACGACCTGAAGGCGCTCAACGACCGGCACGGACACTTGGCGGGAAACCGCGCGTTGAAACGTCTGGCGGGGATATTGAAAGACCAATCTCGCGGAACCGATCTGGTGGCCAGGTATGGCGGCGACGAGTTTGGCGTATTGCTGATCGATTCGGATCTGGGGATGGCGCAAATGGTGGCGCGACGTATCGAGTCGCGCTTGCAAAGCGACACGGAGGAGCCGGAGTTGCGCGTGAGCATTGGCATTGGTTTGTATCCGGAGGACGGCCGGAACGCGCAAGAGTTGTTGTCCGTTGCCGACCGGCTAATGTATCAACGAAAGAAAGAACACAAGCGAGGTATCGGGTCGGATGCCGCCACGGTGCGGACCAGGCGAGCTTGAGGCGCTCACCATCACGCCTAGAAAGAACGTAGGAAACTGGCGACGGCCTGGAGTTGGTTAAGCTGCTGAAACAATCTAATGGCGGCGATTCCAGAGGCTCCGGAAGCAAGGCATGGGCCGACACTGTCCATATTGATGCCGCCAATCGCAAGAACTGGAATATTTACCGCACGGCACACTTCCGCGAGCCGTTGCAAACCTTGCGCCGAACCGTATATCTCCTTTGACGGAGTAGGAAAAATCGGGCCGAAGAAAATATAGTCGGCGCCAGCGGCGGCCGCGGCTTGCGCGGACGCGAGCGAGTGGCAAGAGACACCGGCGAGAAATTCTGCGGGACGATTTTCAAGGGAAAGATTTTGCAGCAGGCGCTTGGCTTCGCTCACTGGCAAGGAATTTTCGCCCAAGTGAACGCCAGAGGCGTGTTCGGCGATAGCCACATCAAGACGGTCGTTGACGAAGATGCGCGTTCGCGGAGACGGTGCATTCCCCACGTCAGGATACGCCGGTGCGCAGCGGGCAATCGCCGCGCGGGTAAGGCGCGCCAAATCCCTGGCGGCAAGATCCTTTTCACGCAACTGAATCCACGAAACACCCTCGGCGGCAGCGCTCGCGATGCAATCCAGCAAAGCTGCCAGCGCATCGCCCGGCGCGGAGCTACGGAGACCGGCGCGGTCCGTGACGTAACAGAAAATCGGCGCGGATAGCTTACGGGGTAGCACTAGGCAACGGCCTGCGGTTGGTGATCAGATTGAAGGCCAGAAGAATATCCAACACCCCAAGGCCGCTCACGCCTCCGCGAAACGAAGGATGCAACAACACTGGGATGAGCGTCGGAAAGTGGCTCAGGAAATAATTCTGATCCCAGAAAATAGACCAGGGAAGATAAAGCAGCAGCGCGCCCATCTCAAAACAGAGTACGACCAGCAATGCGCGAAAGACACGATTCATAGATGAGCGGAACCCGCCTGATCGGGCCGGCTGAAACGACCGGATCCGAAAATCAATTCAGAGATAACGGAGGCCAGAATCAGCGGCTGGGTTTCTGCAGAGCAGCAATGCGCTCGGCCACGTCGCGATAGTCAATATGCATCGCATAGACGTGGGAGAAACTCTTAAGTGCAGCTTCGTAATTCCCCGCCGATTCCTGCGCCAGACCTAAATCATACCGCAAGGCCAGGGCGTTGTCCGGTCCAAGGCCGGGTGTCTGCAAGGCGCGCTCGTACCAGATGGCGGCCATATTCGGCTGGCCTTTTTCAATGAAGGCCAGACCGAGCAGCGTGCAACATTGCATGATGTAGCGGAAGGGGCGGCCGCGATCGCAGGCTTGGGCGACTTTCTGAAATTCGCTGATGGCTTCTTCGAGCAAACCCATTTCCCGGAAGGCCACGCCGAGATTGTAGTGCGTCTCCAGATCCTCGTCTTCCGAGCCCATTTCACCGAGTTCGGCGCGGAATTCGTCGAAGACTTCCTTGAGCGGCGCGGAGCGATCGCCGAGCGAGATATTCTGGGTGTCCGGCGCGGCGGCAACATGGGCTTCCGCAGGCTGCGCAAACTCCGGACTCAGTTCACCGATGCCCAACTCGCCCATTTCCGAAGCCAACTCCGCCAGGAATTGATCGGCAGTGAAATCTTTTGCGGCAGCAGGAACGGTTTCGGCCGGCGCGGAATCCGCGGGCGTCCCTTCGTGAGCATGGGGCTGTTTACCAGCGGACGGGTCAACAACCAACGGAATTTCCGGAGGCTTTTGATCGTAGGCCGGGACCAGCGGCTCGGCATCGAGAACCAGTTCGTAGTCCTGATCGAGCTCGAGTTCCAAAGGCTGATCGACGGGCGCCGGTGTGGCCGAATGCGCGGCCGGTGGCGTAGCGGAAATGTCCGGCTGATGCAGGGAAGCCAAGTGGTCTTCGAGAGAAACGGCGGGCTTCGCCTCGGGTTGTTCCGCCGCAGGCTGTTCCAGCGAAGAAAGGTCCAGAGCGATCTCTTCGACTTCCGAAGGTCCCGGCGCTTCAGTGGCCTGGTCGTGAGTTTCCGGCTCGTCATGAGCGCCGCCAGGGAGTTGTGCGGAGATTTCGGCAAAGGCGTTGGACTCGGACGAAGCTGTAGGCGACGAATCGGGAACGGCAAACTCGGGCTCTTCTGTCGCTTCGAGTGGAAGAGCGATGGCAGGCGTTTCCGCATGCGCTTCTGCTGGCGCCGGCACGGGTAGGTCTTCCTGCGAAGCGTCATCGCCGAAGGAAAACTCCTCGACCTCTTGCGGGGGAGCCGCGCTGGCCGGGGCGGCGCGATGGGCTGGAGCTTCCGGCGCGGGCGATACGACTTGGTTTTCCGCGGAGCCATCAAGTAGAGAAGCCCACTCGTCGGACAAATCCACTTCGTGCATTTCCTGGGCCGCCGCAGGTTGCGAGGCGCTGATCTCGTCGGAGCGTTGGGGAGGTGCGTGAGGCGCCGCGTGAGGCGTTGCCTGAGGAGGTTCGGAAGCTTGCGGCGCGATCTCCACTTCTTCAATCGATGGTTCAACGGCAGCAGGCTCGGAAGTGACATCGAGTTCCGGCAATGCCAACAATCCTGGTGCGGCTTCCGGGGAATCGACGGACGCTTCCGGTGCAACCGAAAGTGCAGCAGGCGCGGCAGTCAACTCGTCATCCGTGAGGCCGGCGGCGCGTTGGAAGCGGCGGCGCAATTCGCCGAAACGCTCCGCGCTGCGCAGATCCCCGCGCTCTTGATGAATCTGTTCAAGATGCGAAGCCAGTTCCGCGGTGCGGCGGTCGTCACCCGCGCCGAGGACAAAATCCAGCAGTTTTTCCAGTGTGGGCGTGTGCCGCGGTGCGCGGCGCAGAATCGCTTCCAGCAGGCCGATGGCTTTTTGCGTCAGACCGTAGCTGGCGAACAGGTCGACATCGGTGAGCGATTGGGCGATAAATTTCTGCGTGTCTTTATCCAGCGGCGGCTCGGAAGGCGTTTTAGACTCGGCAACTTCTACCGGCTCGGCCGATGGCATATCCGGGCGAATTTTTGGCGCGGGAGCCTTGGGAAGTTCCAGCTCGTGATGCTCCACCGGAGGCGGCGGTGGCTCTTCTCCGGATAGCAAACCCATTTTGCGGAGCACGTCATTGAGTTTGCGCTTGGCGGAATCGCTTTCTGGCTCGCGATCCACCAGTTGCTCGAAGACCTGTTTGGCGCGATCGTATTGCTTGACGGCCACCAGCGCGTCGCCGAGTTGCGCGAGAGCGTCCGGCATGCGGAAAGAATCGCTGGTGCGGCCGTAAGTTTCCACGAGCCATTCGAGAGGCTCGATGCGCCCGGGCAAGCGCGCGGCCAGTTCATTGAGCAAGCGGCTGACAACTTCATGCTCGCCGGCGTCAATCATCGGCGTGCGCGATTTCTCGAGAATAGCCATGGCTTTTTCGCCCTGGCCGGATTCGAGCAGCGCTTCAATTAATTTTTGTGTGGGGCCAAAATTCTTTTCATCGGCGGTGAAGACGCGCAGGGCCAGAGCTGTGGCGGGCTCCCACCGGGCGTTTTTGAGATAGAGGTCGAGGAGCAGTTCGGTCTGTTCGCCGCCCTTTTCGAGGTCAGGAACCTGTTCGAGAAGCGCCGCAGCCGCGGTGGAATTGCCCTGCGCGGAAGCGGAACGGGCTTTGACGATGATCGCGGCAAGATTGTTCGGTTCCAGCTTGATGGCTTTGTCGGCCAGCTTTTCGCATTCGGCGTGATCGCCGCGGGCTATGGCGCGCTGCGCAGCGGAGACGTAGGTATCGATGGCCTCGCGCGTTTGCCCCATGGCCTGGTACAGGTCGGCCAGGCGAATCTGAATGCGGAGATTGTCCGGCTCCGCGAGCAGCAGCTTCTTGAGCAGCCCCACGGCTTCCGGCTGGCGATTATTTTTTAAATGAATTTCCGCCAGCTGCAGAAACAGCGGCCGGGCTTCGCTCATTACCCCTTGCTGGACGTACAGATCGGCGAGCTTTTCCAGCGGACGAATTTCTTCCGGGGCCAGCTTGGCGATGCGTTTGTAAACGGCGATAGCTTTGGTGAGAAAACCATCTCCGACGAAGATTTGCGCCAAGCGCTCGAAATAGTCGATGGCCTGAAAGGTCTCGCCCTGGCGAATGTATAGCTCGCCGACGGTCATGAGGGTGACCTGGTCGCGCGGCTCGTATTTCAGGATCTGCTGATATTCGCTGATCGCCTGCGGAACTTTGCCCTGATTCAGGAGCTTTTGTGCGGCTTCAACGAATTTGCTTTTGTTATAGGCCATGCGAAAACCGGGACGTGGAAAGCTGCGTCTGCAATGCAGACGAGCCTGCCGTGGTGAAACGTCCGAGACGTTCTCCTGAGCATCGCTGCGGAAGTTGGCGGCGCCGCAACGCCATGTTGGTACGCTAGCAGGCGGGAAAAAGGCAAGTCAACGAACGTGGATGGGGTTGTGAGCAGGCAGTTATCCCCGTGCGGAGGAGGAAACTTGCCGGCGAATACCAGGCGAAGCGGCTGAGAAAGGGATTTCCGTCGAAATGCGCGGCCAAGCGGCAGGTTTAGAGCGGAAGCGGCGTCTGTTGCGCGTTGGCAGCCCAGCAGCGGGACTCGCGGACCGGTGCAAAAGAGTTGCGATGCAGCGGCGAGGGACCGTGCTGGCGCAGCGCCGCCAGGTGCTCGGCGGTGGCGTAGCCTTTGTGTTGTGCCAGCCCATACTGCGGATAGACGGCGTGCCACTCTTCCATGCGGGAGTCGCGATGGGTTTTGGCGAGAATGGACGCGGCCGCAATGGAGACGCTGCGGGCGTCGCCGTGGATCAAGGATTTTTGTTCGATGAGCACGTCGAGCTGCATGGCGTCGATGAGCAGATAGTCCGGAACGATGGAGAGTTGCTGAAGCGCGGCGGTCATGGCCTGGCGGCTGGCTTGGTAGATGTTCCAGGCGTCGATGCGCTGGGCGTCGACTTCGGCGACCGCCCAGGCGAGGGCGTGTTCGCGGATGCGCGGGGCTAGCTCGGCGCGGCGGTCGGGCGTGAGTTTCTTGGAATCGTCCAGGCCGACGATGCGGCGCTTGGGATTGAGGATTACCGCGGCGGCCACGACTGGCCCGAAGAGCGCGCCGCGCCCGGCTTCGTCAAGGCCGGCAATGCGCATCCAGCCTTGCTGGCGAGCGGCGCGTTCAAAGCGTGAGCAGCACTGGCGAGCCATCGGGGTGATAGTAGCATGCGACGGCGCGACGAAGGCGCGTGTGCGGAGTGTTGACGCAAGAAAAAAGACGGGCGCTTGGCCCGTCTTTTTTCTTGCAACAATATGAGTGCGATACCGACGCGATTTGGCGCGACGCTGGCGCGCTTAGGCTTTGGCAGCTTCCGCGGGGGCGGCGGCGGCGGCGGTCTCTGGGACCGCGACCACGCGGTCGGCGCGCTTGATGCGGGCGGCTTTGCCCTTGAGGTCGCGCAGGTAGTACAGGCGAGCGCGGCGGACTTTGCCCTTGCCTACGATGTCTACCGTACTGATCGAGGGCGAGTGCAGCGGGAAAATGCGCTCGATGCCGACGCCGAAACTTACGCGGCGGACGGTGAAAGTGGCGCCGGAAGCGCGGCCTTTCTTGGAAATGACTACACCTTCGAAGGCCTGGAGGCGTTCTTTTTCCTTTTCGCCTTCGCCTTCTTTGAGGCGGACGTTCACGCGAATGGTGTCGCCAACGCGAAAGTCAGGAAGATCGGTGCGCAGTTGCGCGTCGTGCAGTTTCTGAATTACCGGGTTCATGTGCTTGATTCCTTGCAGACCCACTCAGGCGGGGCATGCGCTCTATAGACAATCACTAATTATAGGGGAATTGCGCCGATTTTCCTAGCGGATTTGTCGCTGAAGCCGAATGGCATTCTGGTTCTCCATCTACTTAATGACGTCGAAACCTTCGTTTCGGTATTTGAAATGCCGATAGATGGCGGCGAAACCTAGACTTAGCAAATACCACCACGCCGTTCCGACCACCAGAATCCATGCCGCAGCGATGCTGCCGTAGACCATCCCGAAGCCTATCGCGACCGCCGAGAGCGGTAAATCCGCGAGCAAGAGGAATTTCCAGACGAATGCGAGCAGGGTCAGGTGGGGAGGCAAGATGAAGCTAAGTAGGCAAACGACGCAAACGGACAAGTGAATCGCTGGCAGGAAATAAATCCAACGCCACGGGCGAAGGATTCTCAATTTCTAACAGGCTCCGCGGTTTTCTTGGCTGGACCAATAACCGCGGAAGCGAAGCGCTCCATTTCTTCGAGTTGCGGGCTGAATTGGAGGAGGACCAGGTCGACGCCGGCGGCTTCGAAGGCGGCGAGGCGCTCGGATACTTGTTCGGGGGTGCCGACCAGGCCGCTGCGCAGGCCGCGATTGCTCACGGAATAATCTTCCAGGGAAACTTTTTGTTCCAGCTGCGTGCCGGCTAGCCATTGCTGGTAGTTGGCATAGCCTGCGGCGGATTGGTGGACGTCGGTAATGCGGCGAAGTTCGTCTTGGGCTTCGCGCTCGGTTTCGCGAACGATGGTGTAGCCGGCTACGCCGAATTTCATGGGCGGAAGATTATGCTTGGCGCGGCGCGCTTTCAGGTCGGCGATTTTTTCGGCTACGCGTTCCGAGGGATCGCCGTGCATCAGGTAGGCGTCACATTTTTCGGCGATTAATTCTTTGGCGGCGGTGGATTCGCCTCCGGCGTAGAGCCTGGGACGCGGCTTGGAGACGGGCTTGGGCGCAAGGATGTTGTCGTCCACGCGATAATATTTTCCGGTGAAGGAAAAATTATTTTGTTTCCAGACGCCGTCGAGCACGTCCAGCCATTCGCTGGTGCGGGCGTAGCGGTCATCGTGCTGCTCGAAGTTGACGCCGTACTTGCGCGCTTCATCGGCCCACCAGGAAGAGACCACGTTCAGCGTAAGACGGCCGTTGCTGATGTGATCGATATTGGCGGCTTGCTTGGCCAGCAAGGCCGGGAGATGAAATGTGGGGCGCACCGCGACCATAAGTTCAATGCGTTCGGTGACGGCGGCCAGAGCCGCGGCGGTGGAAAAAGCATCGAGCGATGGAGCTTCCGGGCCTTTGATGTCGTTGAGATTTAATTCGGCGACGAGGGTGCAATCAAAGCCGAGCTGTTCGCTGCGCTGGGCCACGCGTTTTACGTAGGGCCAGGTGGTCGGCATATTTTCATCAACCACGTTGCGCAGCCAGCCGCCGAAGACGGGAAGCCAGTAGCCGTATCTCATGCCGAAACCTTCGCGGTCACGTTCGCAGGCGTCGAAACTTTTTCCGTTTTGCGCGCTTCTAAATCGCGCGCTTCGTGTTTCACGGCTTCGGCGATCAGAAAATCCGCGAGGCGCGCATACGGATTGAACCCGACGATGCGCACGGGATCGGCCACGAAATTGGAGAGCGCGTTGACGTCGTAATAGAGCTGGCGGCCGGTACGATCCTCGATGACGTACTCGATGCCGCCGACCTCCACGTTGCCGAGGGCCATGATGCGTTCCACCTCGTCGATTATTTTTTGTGGTGGATGGTAGCCTTCCACGGTCATGCCGGTTTTCGGAGCGTCGACGGGGCAGGCAATGCGCGTTAACTCTTCGCCTTTGGTGCTTTGGCAAATGTCCGCGGGGCACAGATTGAAACTGTCTCCGGTGATGTGAATCTTGATAGCGTAAATAAACTTACCGCCGATCACTTCGACGCGTGTGATGACGCCATCGCGCGCGGTGAAAGCTTCCTGCACCAGGGCTGTGGAATCGATGCCGAAGTACAGGCGATTTTCTTTTACGGCGGCGCTCAACGCTTCCGGAGAGCTGAAGCGCTCGATGCCCGCGCCGCTGCCGCCGATGTTGGGCTTGATCACCACGGGATAGCCGATGGCTTCAGCTGCGGCAATCGCTTGCGACGGATGATTGATCACGATGGCCTTCGGATAAGGCAGGCCAAGCTTCTCCAGATTGGTGAGCTGCTGCGCTTTAGAAATTTCATGCGCGAAGCAGCGGTGGCCGTTGACCACGCGCAGACCTTTTTCTTCCAGGTGCGCCAGATAATTCAAAGTGTAGAAAATGCAGTGGCCCAGACCGCGCTGCCAGGCCGAAGGGCTCATGCGATTGAAGAGCAAGGAATATTCTTGTTCGGGCGAGGCGACATCGTAGTGATGATCGCGCGCGTGAATTTTCAGCCAGGGCACGCCGCGCTCGTCGAGCTGCTGAAAGAGCGGACGAAACCAGTCCGGATGTTCGTAATAAATGGCGATGGGCTTTTCCAACTGGTGCTTGCTGCCGCCCTTGTAACCGTTGGATTCTGATGCGGTACTCATTCTGGGTTGGCCTTCTTTTCTGGAGCGCAATTCATCATCTCGTGAGATGCGGGATAACGGCAAGGGTTACCGACGCGCGATTTGCCCAAGAACAGCTTACCGAACCGAAAAGATAGCGCGCGCTCGAGCAATGGTTAACGGTCATTTCGGGCTAGCAGCGGCAGCGGGCGGAGCTTCGGATTTGGTCAGGCGCAACTGAACGTCGGCGCGAATTTTCTTTGCCGTCGCCGCTTCGGGGCTGTCGGGATCAAGGCTGAGATAGGCGTCCAGGTCCGCGAGAGCAGCCGCGTCGTTTTTCTGGCGTAAATGGATCAGCGAGAGCAGGCGGTAAATCATGGCTTGCTGCGGCGCCAGCGATTTGGCTTTTTCCGCCGCTTGCAAGGCGGCGTCCCAACGATTGCGATACAGTTCCAGCTTTCCGAGTTCGTAGTATCCCGACCAGGAATTAGGACTCAGCTCCAGGCCTTTGAGCAGCAGCGGCTCGCCGCGCGCGCTATCGTGGCGGGAGAGCCACAGGGACGCGAGCGCAAGATCAGCGTCGGCAAATTTCTGCTGGCTTAGCTCAACGGCCGTCTGCAAATTTTTTTCGGCATCCGCGGGTTTCTGTAAGGCCAGAAAGGTCATGCCGATCTGATAGAAAGCTTCGTAGTAGTCAGGCGCTTTCGCAACGGCAGCCTGAAATTCAAGCAACGCCGCGGCGGGATTTTTATCGGCGTACAGTTTCTTCTTTCCAGCGTCCATGCTTTTTCTGGCGGAATCTGGCATGGATAGTTCGTGTTCGGAAATCGCGGAGGCGCCGGCGGTATCCTTGGCTTTCTGGCCCGCGGGCCTGAGAAAAATTGCTGTGCCGTGTTGCGAACCAAAATCCACGGTGACCTCGGCGGTCTGAGGTTCGTAGCCAGACGCTTCAATTTTCAGAATATAGCTGCCCGCGGGAATTCCCACGAAGCTGAACTCTCCGGCATCACTGGTGATGGATTCTTGCAGGCGGTTTCCGCCAGCGTCGCAAAGCCACACGGCAGCGTGACGAATCCGTTGGTTGGTGGAATCGGAATAAACGACTCCGGACAGAGTGACGGAGGCTCTGCTATCCTGCGCCGTCAGCGCCAGTGCGAAGGTGATGAGAAGCAGCGGCAGGCGGAACAACACCGGGTACGAACGTGGCACAAAGCATCTCCGGTCGGGTCAGGAGTGCGATTCTACACCCGCGCCTGCCGGGCAGCGGCGCGAGAATCATCGGAGAACAAATATGAAGCATTCCTGGCGCTCAGGCGAGCAGGTCGGGGCGGTTGCGCCGCGTCTTTTCCAGCGCGGCTGTGCTGCGCCATTTGGCAACTTCCGCATGATTGCCGCCAATCAAAACTTCGGGGACAGGCCAGCCGCGATACTCCGCAGGGCGCGTGTAATGCGGAAAATCCAGAAGCAGGCGAGCGGCACTGGCCTGCGCAGGTTCCGGCATCTCCGGTGAATCATTTTTCGCTAACTCCGTTTCAGCGCGGTGCATCGGCGCCGCAAACGATTCATTTTGCGAAGAGGCTTCGTTGCCGAGCGCGCCGGGGAGCAGACGGGTGACGGAATCGAGAATGAGCATGGCGGGAAGTTCGCCGCCGCTGAGCACGTAGTCGCCGATGGAGATTTCATCGGTGGCGAGATGTGCGGCCACGCGTTCGTCCACGCCTTCGTAACGGCCGCAGATAAATAGAATGCGGTCGAGCTGCGCGAAGCGGCGGGCAGTTTGCTGATTGAAAAGTTTGCCTGCAGCGGAAAGCAAAACGATGGCGGTTTTTGGATCTTGCGCGGCTGGCTGCGCGGCATCGCCGACGCCGTGGCCGAGGAGCGATTCGACCGCTTCAAAGAGCGGCGCGGGTTTGAGAACCATGCCTTCGCCGCCGCCGAAGGGGCGATCGTCTACGGTGCGATGGCGGTCTTTGGTGAACTCGCGCAGATCCTGGATGTTTACATGGACCAGTCCGGTTTCGCGGGCGCGGCGGAGGATGCCGTGGTCGAGCGGCCCGATAAAGAATTCGGGAAAGATGGTGATGAGGTCGAAGCGCATCAGGTGCCAGTGTAGCCAAAGCTGGGGATGGCGGCTATGGCGGGGTGCGGAAGTCCGTGGGCAAAACCAGTGGTACGAAAGCGCTCTAATTTCACATCATACTGAGCGCAAGGGGCTTAAAGTTGATTGTTTTCAGTATGATATGCAAGTGTTCATTCTAAACGGGTTGGCGGAAGATAGTGCTGCACGGGTAGTTAACAGTCTGGTCAGCGGCGCTCGCGGTACTTGTGGACCAGCGGCTGAATCTGTCCTAGTGGACAGCTTGTGCGGGTCGCAGCCAGAACGCATCCTTGCAACATGTGGGGCAACATGTGGGGCAACATGTGGGACGCACCGTCTTTCGACATGCGTATTGCTGCGCTTCGACAGCGTAGTTTGACGATGATGGTGTGGCTGGCCTGCTGCGTTGTTGCGGTGGGCGGGATTGCGGGTTGCGCGGGAGTCAGCGGCAGCCCGTCTGGAAACGGTGATGCGCCGCTTAGCGTTCCGGCGGTGCCTTCCGGGGTAGTTACTACGGCGGGGAATGCGCAGGTGAGCTTGACGTGGAACGTCAGCACTGGCGCGACCAGCTACCACGTGAAACGCGCGACCGTCAGCGGCGGGCCGTATACGCAAGTCGCTGCGCCCGTTGCGACAAGCTTTACCGACAGCGGGCTGACGAACGGGACGAAGTATTTTTATGTGGCCTCGGCGGTAAATTCCAAAGGCGAAAGTGCGAACTCCGCGGAGACGAGCGCGACACCGAGTGCGCCGGTGACGGTTCCGGCGGTGCCTACGGGGTTGGCGGCGGCCGCGGGTAATGCGCAAGTGGCGCTCAGTTGGACGGCGAGCAGCGGGGCGACGAGTTATCACGTGAAGCGGGCGACCGTTAGCGGCGGGCCGTACACGCAGATCGCCGCGCCCACTGTGACTAGCTTTACGGATACTGGGCTGACGAATGGCACGAAATATT
The DNA here is from genome assembly GCA_963838265.1 of uncultured Acidobacteriota bacterium. Taxonomy (GTDB): domain Bacteria; phylum Acidobacteriota; class Terriglobia; order Acidiferrales; family UBA7541; genus Acidiferrum. The sequence goes on along the minus strand of CAWIQN010000003.1, from coordinate 521,882 downwards.
TTTATGTGGCCTCGGCGGTTAATTCGGCGGGAGAAAGCGCGAATTCGTCGGAAGTGAATGCGACACCGAGTGCGCCGGTGACGATCCCGGCGGTGCCCACGGGACTTGCCGCGACGGTGGGGAATGCGCAAGTGGCGCTCAGCTGGAATGCCAGCGCCGTAGCGACAACTTATCACGTGAAGCGGGCGACGGTTAGCGGCGGGCCATACACGCAGATTATGGCGCCGACTTCCGCGAGTTACACCGACACGGGATTGACGAACGGAACGAAATACTTTTACGTAGTTTCCGCGGTGAACTCGGCGGGCGAGAGTGCGAATTCTACCGAGGTGAATGCGACTCCGAGTGCGCCGGTGACGATTCCTCCGATGCCCTCGGGACTTGCTGCCACCGCGGGGAATGCGCAGGTGATGCTGGCGTGGACCGCGAGCACTGGTGCGACGAGCTATCGCGTGAAACGTGCGACCGTCAGCGGCGGGCCGTACACGCAGATTGCTGCGCCGACTGCTGCGAATTACACCGACACGGGACTGACGAACGGGACGAAATATTTTTACGTGGTCTCGGCGGTGAATTCGGCGGGGGAGAGCGCGAACTCGGCCGAGGTGAATGCAACGCCGAGCGCGCCGGTGACGATCCCGGCGGTGCCCACGGGACTCGCGGCGACGGCTGGGAATGCGCAAGTGATGCTGGCGTGGAACGCGAGCAGCGGCGCGACGAGTTATCACGTGAAGCGCGCCACCGTGAGCGGTGGACCGTATACACAGTTTGCGGCGCCGACGGCGGCGAGCGATACCGACACGGGGCTGACGAACGGGACGAAATATTTTTACGTGGTTTCGGCGGTGAACGGCGCGGGCGAGAGCGCGAATTCCGGCGAGGTTAGCGCAACGCCGGCGGCCGCGGCGGTGCCCGACGTGACCATCACGATTGACCCTACGAATACGCATGCGATTTCACCGTACATTTACGGGACGAATTTTTATTCCGGCAATACCGGGGCGCCGCCGCTGCTGACGTTTGACCGCGATGGCGGCAATCGCTGGACGGCGTACAACTGGGAGACGAATGCGTCGAACGCGGGGAGCGACTACCTTTACGAGAACGACGACTACTTGAGCAGCAGCAACGTGGCGGCGGAGGCAGTGCGGAGTTTTATTGCCGGGGATCAGGCCAACGGGCTGGCGAGTTTGGTAACGTTTCAGCTGCAGGGTCTGGTGTCCGCGGATGAAAGCGGGCCGGTGAGCGTGGCCAATCCGCCGGATCTGACGCGCTTCAAAACTGTGGTGGACAAGAAGAGCGCGGTTTCCTCGGCGCCGTTCACGCTGACGCCGGTGACGACGGACGCCAACGTTTACATGGATGAATTCATTTGGGCGCTGGACCAGAAATTTTCTGGGATGGGGATTTTTGGAACGAGTCCAACGCACCCGACGTTTGTGGATCTGGATAACGAGCCGGAACTGTGGAACTCCACGCACTTGGAAGTGCAGGGACCGAATCCCGTGACTTCCGATGCGTATATCGCGAAGACGATTACGCTGACCGAAGCGCTGAAGGATCAGTTCCCGAACGTGGTGATTTTTGGGCCGGTGCATTATGGATTTCAGGGAATTTACAACTGGCAAGGCGAACTGAGCGCCACGCCAAACGGGGCGAACTGGTTTCCCGACAAATATCTTACGGCGATAAAAGCGGCTTCAACCACTTATGGCAAGCCGCTGGTGGATGTGTACGACTTCCATTGGTACGCGGAAGATTACGACGTGAATGGCACGCGCATTCTGGATTTGACGGGTACGACGTTGACGGACGCGCAGGTGCAGCTGATCGTGCAGAGTCCGCGAAATTTGTGGGACCCCACATGGAACGACGCGGGGAACAGCAATCCATGGATTTATAACGAACTGGGGCAGACACCGATCAACATTCTGGGAAGATTGCAGGCCAAGATCAATGCGGAAAACCCAGGAATGAAACTGGCGGTGACGGAGTACGAGAGCGGCGGATTTAATCACATTGCGGGAACGATCGCGCAGGCGGACAACCTGGGAATTTTTGGCATGCAATCCGTTTTTGCGGCGAGCTTCTGGCCTCCAAACGGAACGTATTCGTATGCGTTGGCGGGATTCCGGGCGTATCGCGGGTTTGATGGAGCGAGCGCGTGCTTCGGGGATACATCGCTACAGGCGACTTCGAGCGACGTCTCAAGCGTGATGGTGTATGCGAGTTTGGATAGCGAGACGCCGGGGCGCGCGGTGTTTGTGGCGATTAATCGATCAACGTCGGCGAAGGTGACGGCGATCAGCGGGCAGAGTGTTTCCGGGACGGCGCACATTTATCAGATGACGGCGGCTTCGGCGCAAACGCAGGTGAGCGGCGGCGGTCAGGTGCAGCCGGTGGCCGCGGGAACGATGGCGGTGAGTGGGAGTTCGTTTACGATTACGCTGCCGGCGCTGAGCGTTACAACCATCGACGTAAATTAAACAATCACAACGTAAATCAAACGATCAGCGAAATCGCGGAAGCCAGCGAGGGACGCGGCGGCAATAGTCGAGGTATGGCTCGCCGAAGACGTCGCGCAGGTGCGGCTCTTCGTAGAGCCGCACGAAGAGATTGGCGCAGAGCAGGATGAAGATAAGATAGAAGAGTATCGGCAGGGAGCAAAAGAAAATCGCGCGTGAAATAACGCCGCAAGCTACGCCGAGATACATGGGGTTTCTGACGTAGCGGTAGAGACCGTTGACGACTAGATTTTTAGGCGCATCGATCGGCGCAGGCGTTCCCAGGCCTTTGACGGAAAAATCCCAGGCACACCAGAGATAGATGAGCGCTCCAAGTGACAGCAGAAAATTGACGAGAAACTGCGCGCCGAGACCATGGAAACAACACGGATACGGAAGCGCCGGAGTGACGTAGCGGCGGTGCACCGCACCGGGCAGCCACCAGCCTACGGTGAAAGGCACGACGGCGGTAAAGATCGCGGTCTTGCACAATACCCATAAAATTTCTGCAGTGCGCATACGTAAGTCCTACTGATCCAGTTCGCGCAATCCTTCGGGGAGAACGACTTCTATGCGGCGGGCGGAGACGTCGATACGGGTGCAAATATCTTCGGCCAATGGGATGAGAAGTTCGGGATCGCCGGCGCGCGACTTGCCGGCTAATTCGACGACGAGGAGCGGCGTGCCGGAGAATTGTTCGCCGGGGAATTCCACATCGACAACTTCGCCGAGCATCGACGGAACCTGGGCGGCAGAACACGCCGGCGATGAGAAGGCCGGCGGCACGGCGGGCAGCTCGAAAACGGAACAGCCGACCAAGTCCGAGACGAAATAGCGGCCGGGGGGCAGACTAACGCGCTGGTCGATGGGAAGAAGAACATCGAGGCCGCGGAGCTTTTCAGCGTCGTTGATGGAATTTATATTTTCAAAATGGAAGACGGCTTGGCCTTGGTGATTTTGGCTGAGCCAGCAATTCTTTACTGCGACAGCGCGCGGTCCGGTTTTACTTTTCGCGTCGGAGAGAAAGACTTCTTTTAATTTTGTTAGGCGCTCGGGAAAGTCGGTCAGGAGTTCGGCGGCGAGTTCGCCTTTGTTGCCACGAGGACGGAGCAGGTGGGCTACGGCGAAAAAGCGAGGTTGATCGGCCACGGCTAGTCTTCGACGATTTCGAGGGTGAAGCGTTTGTGGTGTTTAGAGCCGGCGGCGGTAAGAAGCGTGCGGATGGATTTGGCGGTGCGGCCCTGGCGGCCGATAATTTTTCCGAGGTCGTCGGGATTGACGCGCAGTTCGATGATGGTGACAGGGGCGCCGCCGTGAGTGTCCACGCGGACTTCGTCCGGGCGATCTACCAGGGCTTTGGCGATGACGTTGACGAGTTCTTTCATCGTGGCCCCTTCCTTAGACCGCTGCGGATTCTGTGCTGATTAGCGAAGCCAGACATGAAAAAGCGGCCCGGATGGAATGGGCCGCTAGACTCCTGCCGTGCGCTGATTACGCGATTTTTTCGCGCTTCAGGAAGCTGCGGACAGTGTCGCTGGGTTGTGCGCCCTGGCCAAGCCAATACTTGATGCGCTCGGCGTCGAGTTTGATCTCCGCGGGCTTCTTGAGCGGGTCGTAGGTGCCGACGAGCTCGCGGGTGCGGCCGTCACGAGGACGGGTGCGTTCGATGACCACCACGCGGTAAAAGGGCTTCTTTTTCTTGCCAATACGAGCTAGACGAATCGTTAACACTAAATCACTCCTCCGGAACCCTTAATTGTAGCGCGGTTGGGCCCGTGCTGGCAATTCAAGACTGATGCTACTGCGAAGTTGTCTAAGAGTGCCTCGCGACTCGACGGGCGCGATGACGCTCTAGAATAACGTAATAAGTCTCACGGAGCGTTCCGAAGGTTTGTACTCTAATGAGGCCGTAAGCTTCACTAATCTTTCCGCCCCATCGGGCATGAAATTCAGAACTGTGATGAACTTCATTGTTTCATGTTCTTCGGTGTATGCCATATTGAAGATGTAGTTGCTAGCTAAGCGCTCGCGGATTTTCGCCTGAAGTTCTTCTCTTGAAAGCGAGAGCAGCCCTGATCTCTTCATGCTCCCCTCTTTCTTTCCGTGTAGGTATCGCAGTTTAGCTACCTCAACCTCGACCTCACACTCATCAAGGGGAACCACCATACTGCTTATCGAGTTCAAGGCGAAAAGTATGTCCGACTCAAAGCCGGGATACACACCACGTTCAATTTTATAGTGCAAAAAGAGGTCGTTGTACATGGACTGCAAACTCTTGCACGCATAGCCATATTTTTCGAACGTATATCCCACCATATTTACGTCTTCAGTGTTTTCTACATCATCCCCATGTCCTTGAATGATAATTTGTTCGACCTTGAGAAAGCTATTGCACAGGATCAGGGAGAAATACGTCTTAAGGAAAGAGGGGGCATAGCAGTTGACCCAGCCAACGTATCCCTCATATTGGTCTAGGGCGTTTCGTATGTTCGAGAGCTTCTGATCAGACAGATTATTGATGTAGACGACGAAGAACTGATTGCTGTGCTTCCAGGTACAAGGTCTCGATAGCGTGACCTCTAAACCGAAGGCATCGTAAAGGCGGTCTTGCATGTCAGTTTCGCCGAGCAGGTCTCCGCAGAGCACGATGTGCGTAGCATTCTGACCGAGCGCGGGTAAAATGCGCTCAAATGCTTCGCCTCCATAATTGCCTGACTTGATTTGGGTTCTGTCAAAAACAAAGGCGGCTTCGGTCCGGTCCGGACGCGGAACCAACGCGTTCTTCAAAGATGTATAAATTACGTCTTTGGCCTTGAGAATATCCAGTAATTTGGAGAAGCTCACGTTGGTTTCGCGTAACATCTGCGCTCGATTTAGGCCGAAATAGCCTTGCATTACTTCGAGCATGATGTTCCCGCGTGCATCCAGCGTGAATATTTCCTGACCCATGTTCCAAGTCTAGACCTACCCGGATGACTCGTGAGCGACAGATTCCGAAGACTAAAATCGAAACTCGCGATGGGACACCCTTCCTTTACCAGGCGAATTGTTCAGGACGGTCGACGATCCGCGCGTGACGTCGGATTCGTCTTTAGGCGGTGCCCGTAGTGCCTTTCCCTCATAGATTTGGAATTGGAAATGCAGGTTGATGGTTACAGGTGAATCCATGAAGAGACTGCGTGTTCCAAACGTACCGAAGGCCCTATACGAGGCAGTTGGTCGGCGAGCGAAAGAGAATAATCGGACGATAAGCGAGGAGGTCGTCGCTACTCTGAAAGAGGAGCTAGAACGAAAAGCAGAATGGATGCGACGGTACGGGTCAGCGACAATGGTCTCGCCAAAAACTAAAACTAAAACTAAGAGAGGCGATTCAAACCGTTGAAGGCGGCGGTTTTGTAGCATTCGGCCAGGGTCGGGTAATTAAAAACGGTGTTGATGAAATAGGTGACTTTGCCTTTTAGGGTGAAAACGGCTTGGCCGATGTGGAGAAGTTCGGCGGCGTCTTCGCCGAAGATGTGGACGCCGAGGAGTTCGAGAGTTTCGCGATGGAAGAGAAGTTTCAGGCGGCCGTTGGTGTGGCCGCTGATTTGGCCGCGAGCCATTTCGCGGTAGTAGGCCACGCCGACTTCGTAGGGAACGTCTTCGTCGGTGAGCTGTTCTTCGGTTTTGCCGATAAATGAGATTTGCGGAATGGTGTAGATGCCATAGGGATAGCCGGCAGGATCGGTCTTGACCGGGAGGTCAAAGGCGCGGGCGCTCGCGATGCGGCCCTGTTCCATAGAGACGCTGGCAAGGCTGGGGAAGCCGATAACATCACCGACGGCAAAGATGTGGGGTTGCGAGGTGCGATAGTCTTCGTTGACCTTGATGCGGCCGCGATCGTCGCATTCGACGCCAGCGGCAGCGAGGTCCAGGGCGTCGACATTGCCCTGGCGGCCGACGGCGTAGAGCAGGGCATCGGCGATGATGCGTTTTTTGCTGACGAGATTGGCGGCGACTTTTCCGTCCGGCAACTCTTCGACGCTTTCGACTTCTTCGTTGAGGCGCAGGGTGGCGCGCTGGTCACGCATGTGGTAGGTGAGCGCTTCCACCATTTCGGTATCGGCGAATTCAAGCAGGCGTGGACGCTTTTCGACGATGATGACGCGCACACCAAGGGTGGCGAACATGCAGGCGTATTCGACGCCGATAACACCGCCACCGACCACGATGAGGGTGCGCGGAATATGCGGCATGGTAAGAATCTGATCGCTGTTGATAATGTTGCGGCCGTTGATGGGGACCTTGGGATTGACGGCGGGCTTGGTGCCGGTGGCAATAATGATGTACTCGCCCTCGAGTTCGGCGGAAGCGTCAACGTTGTCGACGCGGATGTGGTGCGGGTTGATGAAGCGGCCGGTGCCATGAACGACGGTGACGTTATTGCGGCGCAGCTGGCCCTGGATGACGCCGACCTCATTTTCGACCACGTGCTGCACGCGGAAGTTGAGGTCCGCCATGGTGCAGGTGTCCTTGGCGTTGTAGTTGGTGCCGTAAAAAATTTTGTCGTAGAAACCGGAAAGATGCAGAACGGCTTCTCGCATGGTCTTGCTGGGGATCGTTCCGGAATTGATACACACGCCGCCAATGCTGGTTTGCTTTTCGATCACCGCGACGCGCTTGCCGGCCTTGGTGCCCTGGATGGCAGCGCGCTGACCGCCGGGTCCTGAACCAATCACAATCAGATCAAACGGCTGCATTCTCAGAATCCTCCGTGGCTGGCTCGTCGGGGGAGATGATTGAGGGGGAAGAGGCCGCCGCACTTTGAGTATAAACGACGGTGGACTTTCTAGGGGCGCGAGTGCCGGTCTCGTCACGGGTACCGTCAGCGATACCCATTAAGAACTCCTGGACGGAAAAATGATAACGGCCGCGCGGCGCGCGTGGGCGTGAATAGGTGCCGTCGGCGGAGAGCAGCCGGGCTTTGCGAGTGTCAGTGAGATAGGAAGAGAGAATTTCATTGTAGACGCGGTGGCAGAGCGCGGGATCTTTGAGTGGAAAAATTACCTCAACGCGTTCGTAGAGATTGCGCGGCATCCAGTCGGCGCTGCCAAGAAACATTTCCGGCTTGCCGCCATTTTCAAAATAGTAGATGCGGCTGTGTTCGAGATAGCGGCCAATGATGCTGCGCACGCGGATGCGAGAGCTAACGCCGCGCAACCCGGGAACCAAGGAGCATTGCCCGCGCACGACGAGATCGATTTCCACGCCGGCTTGCGAAGCGCGATAGAGGGCTTGGATGACGCGCTTATCGATCAGGGCGTTCATTTTGACGATGATGCGGGCGGGGCGACCGCGGCGGGCGTGGCGGGTTTCGCGGTCGATCAGGGCGACGCAGCCTTTGAACATGTCGCGCGGGGCGACCAGCAGCGGCTTGTAGTGATTCTGTTCGGAGTTGGCGGTGAGCAGGTTGAATACGTCCTGAACGGAGGCGGTGATTTCGTTGTCGGCGGTGAACAGGCTGAGATCGGTGTAAAAACGCGCGGTGGAAGGATTGTAATTGCCAGTACCGAGATGCGCGTAGCGGCGAATCTTGCCATCAGGATCGTTGCGGACGATGAGCAGGAGCTTGGCGTGGGTTTTAAGGTCCACCAGGCCGTAGGAAACCTGCACGCCGGCGTCTTCAAAGCTGCGAGCCCAGCGAATGTTGGTGGCTTCGTCGAAACTTGCTTTTAGCTCCACGACGACGGTGACTTCTTTTTTGGCGGCAGCCTCAATCAACGCGCCGGCAATGGGCGAATCGGAGCTGGTGCGATAGAGCGTTTGTTTAATGGAGAGCACACGGGGATCGTTGGCGGCGGTGTGCAAGAGGTTTACAACAGCGTCGTAGGATTCGTAGGGATGGTGAACGAGGTGGTCCTGGCGGCGTATGGCCTCAAACATGGAATCGGCATCGTGGCCGATGCGCACCTGACGCGGAGCAAAGGGCGGATATTTCAGATCGGGGCGAGGAGTTTCTTCGTACAAGTGGAAAAGACGCTGAAGGTTTACCGGACCTTTGCAGCGAAAGACCAGGGATTGGTCCAGCTCGAAAGTGGTCACCAGTCGTTCGACAATTTCTTGCGGCGCGGAGGCATCGATTTCCAGGCGCACGGGTTCGCCTTTGCGGCGCTGGGCGACTTGCGAGTCCACGGCTTCGAGCAGGCTGCGCACTTCTTCTTCTTCAAGGTAGAGATTGCTGTTGCGGGTGATGCGGAAGGGCGCGGAGCCGGGGATTTCAAAGCCGCGATAAAGTTTGGCGGCGTAGCTGGAAATAATGTCGTGCAGGAAAACGTAGTCGATGGTGTTACCGGAGGAGGGCACGCGGAGCAGGCGAGGCAAAGTACGGGGCACGGTGAGCACGCCGAAATACGGCTTGCCGTTGCCGCCGCGGCGTTTGCGCAGGAGGAAGGCGAGGCACAGCGCTTTATTGAGGACATGGGGAAACGGGTGGGAGGGGTCCACGGTGACCGGCGTGAGCATGGGGGAAACGCGGCGGTCGTAAAAGATTTTGGCCATGTTGCTGGCTTTGGGTTCGAGGTCGCTGAGCGAAAGCACGCGGATGGATTGTTTGGCGAGCGCGGGGAGTAGTTCTTCGTTCCAGCATTTGTACTGATCGCGAACCAGGATTTGCATGGCTGCGGAAACGCTTTGGAGCTCCTCGACGGTAGTGTGGCCGTCCGGGCCGACTTCGTTGGAGCCATGCTCGATGCGCTGGAGGAAGCTGGAGACGCGGACCTCGACAAATTCATCGAGATTGTTAGCGGTGATGGCGAGGAATTTAACGCGTTCGAGCAGCGGATTGCCAAGGTCGCGAGCTTCTTCGAGGACGCGGCGATTGAATTCCAGCCACTCGAGGTGGCGGTTGAGGTAGTAGCGCGGGTCGTCGAGGTTGTTGCGGGTCATGAGTTATCTCGGGACAAAGAGAGATAGCCTATAGCTGTTACGGGGAGATTAACAAGGCCCGAGTAGCTCGTTCATTTTGCCAGGGCGCGAAGCGTATCCCTATGTTCCTGGCTGATCTCGATGCCTAGTTTGAGTTGCTCCGCCAGCTCCTGGTGGGGTGTGAGGAGGTAACCTTCCGACGTTTCGACGCCGAAAAGCACGTCCCCGCGTTTCACCTTCATTCGGTGGAGGGCCTCTCCCGACAGGATTATGCCGGTGGAACTGCCGATGGCTCTAAGCTTCAGCTTCATTACATGCCGGCGAGCTTGCCGAGGCCTTTCATTTTGGCGCGGGCGGTTAGGGCGCCGTATTGCTTCATCATTTGGCGCATTTGCATGTATTGCTTGACGACGGAGTTGACGTCCTGGACGGTGGTGCCGCTGCCGGCGGCGATGCGTTTTCGGCGTTTGCCGTCGATGACGTTGTGATCGCGGCGCTCCTGATTGGTCATGGAGTTGATGATGGCTTCGACCTGCTTGAGTTTGCCTTCGTCGACCTGGGCGTTTTTGGGCAGATTTTGCAGCGGGCCGACCTTGGGAAGCATGTCCACCAATTGTTCGAGCGGGCCCATTTTGCGAATCTGCTTCAGCTGATCGCGAAAATCTTCCAGCGTGAATTGTTCGGTGCGCAGCTTGCGTTCGAGTTCGATGGCGGCTTTTTTGTCTACGGCTTGCTCGGCGCGCTCGATGAGGGACATGAGGTCGCCCATGCCGAGAATGCGGGAGACGATGCGCTCGGGATAGAAGCCTTCGAGAGCGTCGTATTTTTCGCCGAGGCCGACGAATTTTACAGGCGCGCCGGTAACTTTGCCGATGGAGAGCGCCGCGCCGCCGCGGGCGTCGCCATCTAGTTTGGTGAGGATTACGCCGGTGAGGCCAAGGCGCTTGTGAAACTCGCCGGCGGAGCGGACGGCATCTTGACCAATCATGGAATCGGCGATGAAGAGCAGTTCGCTGGGCTGCAATTCTTTTTTGAGGTAGCTGAGCTCGTTCATCAACTCGTCGTCAATGTGCAGGCGGCCCGCGGTGTCGACAAGAATTACGTCGCTGGCGGAGAGCTTGGCTTCCTTGATGGCGCCGCGGACGATTTCGAGGGGCTTGTTGGTGCCCGTGCCCGGCCAGATGTGTGTGCCGACAGCTTTTGCAACTTGCGCGAGCTGTTCGCGGGCGGCGGGGCGGTAGACGTCGGTGGAAACGACCAGCGGACGATGGCCGTGCTGGGTGAGCCATTTGGCGAGCTTTCCGGTGGTGGTGGTTTTGCCGGAGCCTTGCAGGCCAACGATCATCCAGACGGATGGCGGCTTCGAAGCAAAGAGGGGCTTGGCGTGTTTGCCGAGGAGCGCGCTCAGTTCGTCGCGGACGACTTTTACGACTTGCTGGTCCGGCGAGAGCTGCATCATGACTTCTGTGCCGATGGCTTTGGCGCGGATGTTGGCGAGCAGTTCGTCGGCTACCCCGACGTTGACGTCGCCTTCGAGGAGGGCGTCGCGAATCTCTGCCAGGGCCGCGTCGAGGTGTTCGTCGGTGAGCTTGCCCTGGCCGCGGAGATTCTTGAAGGTGCGTTGGAGCTTTTCTGTAAGGTTTTCAAACATGGTTGACCGGTACGCAGATTCGGAATTGATTGCGCGCGATTTACTTCTCTAGCGTACCTCACCCCAAAGGCCAGCTCCAAACGGCTTGCTTAAAAGGTGAAGCGAACGCCAACTTGGGCGGCGAAGGGAATGCCTACCGTGGTGCCGGGGCCGAAGAAGTCGCCGAGAGCGCCGGCAGGAACGAGGAGCTGGTTGGGATTGGTGATGGGCTTGGTCTGCGTGCAAGCGGCATTGAGGCAGAAGGCGGTGGCGTTGGTGAGACTATTTACCGGGATGGGCAGCGCGGCGATGTTGGTGACGTAGTTGGCGCCGGGATTGTTGCGATTGAAGAGGTTGAAGAATTCGATGAACGGGGTGAGCGACCAACGCTCGCGATTGATAGGACGCGAGACGCGGAGATCCATCTGGATGTACGGGGTGCCGCGAAATTGGTCGAGCGTGGTTTGCACGCCGTTGACGACGGCGCGATCGTCAAGGGTGTCGCCAAGGCCATTTACGTCCACAGGGGTGGTGAGCGTGATGGGGCGGCCGCTCTCCGCCTGGAAGAGCATGGAGAGTTGCACACCGCCGGGAACGAAAAATGTTCCGGCGATTACGCCGCGATTGGTGACGTCTTCACCGGAAGGACCGTAATCGCCGGGACCGAAAGGATTGAGTGGATTGCAAACACCGTTGACGTAATCGAAAAGTTCGCCAAGGACGCAGCCCCAGGTTTTGGCGCTGGAGAGGGTGTAATTGGCGATCAGATTGAAGTGGCGCGAGAGGTTGCCTTGGAGATGTAGCATGAGGGCGTTGTAGCTGGAGCGATTGTCACTGCGAAAAACGGCGACGCTGGGGGCGTCGGCGGGGATGGTGAATCCCGCGGTGTATTGGTAGCGGCGGTAACCATGCACGCCTTGCTCGTGGGAGTAGTCGGCGCTAAGGCTCCAGTTGGCGTTGAAGGCGTGTTGCGCGCCGCCGGTGACGTGCAGGGCGTAGGGCGTGTGGTAGTTGGGGTCGATTAACGCACCGAGGGCGCCGGCTGGGACGCAGCCGCTGTTGGTGGTGTTCGGAGGATTGAGCGGATCGATGCACGGGCCGGGCGCGGTATTTACGGCTTGAAATGCGGAGACCCAGCCGTTCTGCGCCAGATCGTTGTAGTAGAGGCCTATGCCGGCGCGCAGTACGGTTTTGTCTGAGTTTCCCGGCGCGTAGGCGATGCCGAGCCGTGGGGCGAAAGCTTTGCGGTAATCGTGCGGGGCTCCGTTGATTAGTGGAATTCCCAGCGCTTGCAGCGTTATGTAACTGGGGTTTTGCAATTGGCTGCGGCTTGAGGCTTCGAACAAGCCGAACGTGGTGTCGTACCGCAGGCCGTAGTTCACAGTGAGGCCTGGAACTATGCGCCAGGAATCTTCCGCGTAAAAGCCGAGACGCTGCACATTTTGCGAGAAGCTGCCGTCGCCTGCGGGCATGGAAGTACACACCGTGCCGCTGGTGACGGGCAAGCCGCCCTGTCCGGAACAGTTCAGGTCGGCGGAGAATTGCTGCGGGTTGGCGGCGTAAACGATGGGGTCGAGGGCGAAGGTGGTGATGTTTTCCGCCGTGCCGATCAGCGCTCCGCTTAGGACCGGCTCGTGAATGAAGTTCACGCCGAAATGAGGCGCGTGTCTGCCGGCGGAGTGGCTAACGTCGTAGCGCAGCTGATATTTTTCCTGATTGCGGAGGATGGGGAACGCGGTGATGGGCGTGGCGAAAGAATTGTCGCCAAAAGTGTCCAGGCCAGAGATGGTCTGAAACGTGGCGCTGAAGGGAAACTGCAACGAGAAACCCAGGTATTCGTTCGGGGATTCGGTATGGTGAAGTGCGCTGGCGCCGAAAAGGAAGCTGCCAACCCAGTTGGGACTGAAAACGTGTTGCTGGCCGATAGCGAGATTGAAGTAGTTCGAGTGGGAAGTGGCGCCTGTGGTCGGTAAGGTGCCCTGCTGGATGAGGTCGTTGTCCGTGACATAGGAGTCGACGGCGGCGCGCAGGAACCACTGTGAATTTGCGGATTGCTGCCAATCCAGCCGAAACGTGCCGAGCGTATCGCGAAATGGAACGGGCACGAAGCTTGGAACCGCGATGGAGTTGACGCCGGGGATAAGGCCCTTCGTCGCAAGCGAAGCCAAAGCATTGAATTGGGAAATGCTTTCCGGACTGTAGGCGATGCTGGCGTGCTCATTGACGTACTCGTAAGAGGAGAAAAACCACAGCTTGCCGGCGGCGACGGGCCCGCCGAGCGCTCCGATATAATTTTGCCGGGAAAAGGGCTGCTTGGGATTGGGCGCGGGATTTTCGATGGGAAAGCGCGCGTTGAGGTCGGCGGCGCGTTCGTAAAAGGCGAAATCACCGTGCCACTGATCGGTGCCGCGGCGCGTGGTAAGGACCACGGAGCCGGCGGTGGTGCGGCCGGTGTCCGCGTCTTCCTGCGCGGTGCGGAAGGCAAATTCCTGAATGGCATCCGGCGAGAAATTTTGCAAAAAGCCGCCAATGTAATCGTCGGAATTGTCGGCACCGTCCACGGAGAGATCGTTGTTCAGGCCAGAGCTTCCGCCGGTGGAAACGGCGGTGATGCGGGCTTTGGTGGGGTCGGAAGGCTCGACGGGCTCGGTGCCGGGGGCCAGGTAGGCGATATTCGCGAAGCTGCGCGCGGCGAGTGGAATGTCCTGCAAGTCACGCGAACTGACCACGCCTTGATGGACGGCGCTGGAGAAGTCGAGCTGCTGCGTGGTGATGGACGAGGCTTGCGCGGAGACCGTGATGCTCTGCCGCACAGTTTGCGGCTTGAGGGCTACGGTGACTTCGCAAACGGAACTCACGGCCACGCGCACGTCCGAAGTGGCCTCAGCGAAACCCGCACTTTGCACTACCAGGTGGTAGGCGCCGGGAGGAAGTTCGTCCATCCGGAACGCGCCGCGGCTATCGCTGGTGGCTTCACGCTCAAACGAAACTTCCACACCGCGCAGGATGACGCGCGCGGAGGGCACAAGTGCTCCGCTGCTGTCTTGAACGGTGCCCTGCAACAAGCCGCGATAGGACTGCGCCAGCACAGACGGGAGCGCGGCGAGCAATACCAGAAGCAACGCGCACAATTTCGCCCGAATTTCACCGTGAACGGAGCGAATAAACATGTAGGCCAACACCCAGTTGCCGGGTTGGACGCACATTATGGCGAGTTGGTTTCAGGGTGTCGAGCGTGGATGAGGAATGGAACGGCAGCGCGAGGGTTGGCATGACTAGTCACAACGAAGACCGATCGACACGACCCAACACGAGCTCGGCACGTGCTAGTCCTACTTCGTGGAGAATTGAAACGGATTGTCTATGCGAGCGGATCCGCAAAAGCGGCGGGAAGCGCCCGATTACTTGACCGCATATGATGCGGCCGTTAAGCTGGAGTTTCCCCCTTTCAGGTGAATGCGTTCATGGAAACGATACACGTCACACTACCCGATGGCAGCGTTAAGGATGTCCCGAAGGGGACTACGCCGTTGGATATTGCCAATGGAATTTCGCCGCGGCTGGGCAGCGCCGCGCTGGTGGCGCGGGTGTTTACAAAGGACGGGCCGTTCGCGGGCGAGCCGGATTTTATTCTGGAGAGCGGCGCCAAAGAAGAAGGCGAACTGATTGACCTGCGGCATCCGCTGGACCGCGACGTGAAGCTGCAAATTTTGACGGAGAAAGATCCCGACGCGTTGTACGTGTTCCGCCATTCCGCGGCGCATTTGATGGCCGCGGCGGTGATGGAGCTGTATCCCAACGTGAAATTGGGGATTGGTCCTCCGGTGGAGAATGGATTTTTCTACGAATTCTTGCGCGAGCAGCCGTTCACTCCGGAGGATCTCGAGAAGATCGAAAAGAAGATGCACGATCTTTCTTCCGCGAATCTTTCCAACGAACGGAAATACATTCCCAAGCCGGAAGCGCTGGAGATGTACAAGAATTCCAACCAGCCGTTCAAATACGAATTGGTGGAAGAAAAAGCCAACGAGCTGCTGGTCTCTTTTTACACCACTGGGAAGTTCATTGATTTTTGCCGCGGGCCGCACATTCCTTCCACCAAGAAAATCAACGCGTTCAAGATCATGAGCGTGGCCGGGGCGTATTGGAAAGGCCAGGAAGGCAATCCGCAGCTGCAGCGCATTTACGCCGCGGCTTTTTACAACCAAAAAGAGCTGGACGAATATCTGCATCGACTGGAAGAGGCCAAGCGGCGCGATCACCGCAAGGTTGGCGCGGAGCTGGACCTCTTCAGCATTCAGGAACAGGCCGGGCCGGGACTGATTTTCTGGCATCCCAAGGGCGGACTGATTCGCACGCTGGTGGAAAATTGGCTGCGCGAAGAGTTGCAGAAACGCGGCTACGACATGGTGTTTACGCCGCACATCATGCTGCAGGATTTGTGGAAGACCAGCGGACACACCGGCTTTTACAAAGAGAGCATGTTCGGCACCATCGAAGTGGAAAAAGCCGACTACCAGTTGAAGCCCATGAATTGTCCGGGGCACATTTTGATTTACAAATCAAAATTGCGCAGCTATCGCGATTTGCCGGTGCGCCTGGCGGAGCTGGGCACGGTGTATCGCTACGAACGCAGCGGCGTGCTGCATGGCTTGCTGCGGGTGCGCGGCTTTACGCAGGATGACGCGCACATTTTCTGCACGCCCGAGCAAATCGAAGCGGAAGTGCAAGGCTGCGTGGACTTTGCGTTCGCGGTGATGAAGAATTTCGGGTTCGAGAAATTCGAGGTGGAACTGTCCGATTGGGACGCCACGCACCCGGAGAATTATGCCGGTAAACCGGAAGATTGGCAGCGCGCCACCGCGGCGCTGGCCAATACCATGGACCGGATGAATATTCCGTACAAAAAGATTGAAGGCGAAGCGGCGTTTTACGGACCGAAAATCGATATCAAGTTGATCGATGCGATTGGGCGGCCGTGGCAGCTGGGCACGGTGCAATTTGATTTTAATTTGCCGGCGCGCTTCAAGCTGGAATATATCGCTGACGATGGCGCCAAGCACCAGCCGCTGATGGTGCATCGCGCGCTGCTCGGTTCGGTGGAGAGGTTTTTTGGCATTTTGATCGAGCACTATGCCGGCGCGTTTCCCCTGTGGCTGGCGCCGGTGCAGGTGGAAATTTGTCCCGTGAGCGAAAAAGTGATCGACTACGCGCACCAGATTACCGAGCAACTGAAGAAGGAAGGTTTGCGCATGCATCTCGACGACCGCAATGAAAAATTGCCGGCGAAAATCCGCGATGCGCAGATGCAAAAGATTCCGTACATGCTGGTGGTCGGCGCGAAGGAAGCGGAGGCGGGCACGGTTTCCGTGCGGCACCGCACGAAAGGCGACCTCGGACCGAAGCCGGTCGCCGAAGTGATTGCCGCGCTGCACGAAGAAGTGCGTGACCGTTCGCTGGCGTAGTTCGGGCACTGGCGTGGTTCGGGCGCAGTGCGGTGCGCGTGTCCTTCAATTCGTGCGCGCCGATTATCAACAGTCAGTTCAAAAACATTTCGTTCCGAAATAAGTAGGGCAGATCGCGAGAGTGTTTCGTGGCGACAGCGGTGGCAGCGCGCGTGATTCTGGATGAGGTGACGCTGGCGGGCGCGGTGGCCACGCTGGTGGCGCTGGATGCGGATATGGCGCGCGTGGTGGAGCTGTATGGGCCGCCGCCGCTGTGGGTGCGCGAGCCGGGCTTTCCTACGCTGCTGTACATCATTCTCGAGCAGCAGGTGTCGCTGGCGTCGGCGCGAGCGCTGTATCAGCGGGTTCTCGAAACGGTGAAACCGCTTACGCCGGGACGTTTCCTGAAGCTGAGCGAACCGCGATTGCGCGAGCTAGGGTTCAGCCGGCAGAAGAGTTTGTACACGCGACTGCTGGCGGAAACGCTACAAAAGCGTCAGCTGGCGCTACACAAATTGCACGAGCTCGAAGACCATCACGCGCGCGAGCAACTGACCGGGCTGAAAGGCATCGGCGTGTGGACGGCGGACATTTACTTGATGAGCGCGTTGCGGCGTCCGGACATTTGGCCGGTCGGGGATTTGGCGCTGGCCATTGCGGTGCAAGAAGTCAAGAAATTACGCCAACGTCCCTCGCCAGAGAAGCTGGAGAGGCTCTCGCAACCCTGGCGGCCATGGCGCGCGGTGGCGGCGCGCATTTTCTGGCACGCGTATTTGAGCAAGCGCGGCCAGAAGGCGGAGGCTATAAGCTTGTAACGGCAGCTTGTGAAGACAGCTTGTTGCGGCAACCTGTGCGGTTGGGCTTAGCAAAGAGCATAGAATGAATTCTGTGCTACCGAAGGCGCGATCGTATCTTTTGCGGATGAAGGAAAGCGATTTTACTTTTCGGCACGTATGCCGTGTGATACTTTCCGCGCATGTCCCCCACCGGCCCAACGCCGCAGTTCAGCACCGCGGAGTACGCTTCCGCGGGAGAAACATGCAAATCCTGCAAGCAGGCGATCTCTGGAAACTACTACCGCATCAATGGAATGCTGGCGTGCCAGCGCTGCGCGGAGCAGGTGCAGCAGCAGTCTCCGAAAGACACGCATGCGGCGTATGTTCGCGCCATCACTTTGGGAATCGGCGCCGCGATTTTGGGCTTTATATTGTTTGCCGGGTTCGTGATTATCACGGGGATTTCTCTGGGTTACATTTCGCTCGCGGTCGGCTATCTCATCGGAAAAGCTATGAAGATGGGTTCTGGCGGCATCGGCGGGCGGCGCTATCAGGTGATTGCGGCAGCGCTCACGTATGTTGCGGTGTCCACCACTGCGATACCCATTGGCATCTACTATTTCAATAAAGGGAAAACGGAGCACGCGCCAAGCGCGCAATCCGGCAGCGCCGGCGCAAAAACTCAACAACATCCACCAGACGATGAGCGGGGCGGTATCGTGGACAATCCCCCGCTGGAGCAGCAGAATTTTCCGCAAACTAAGCCGAAAATAAACTACGTCGCGTTGATCGGCACGCTCGCTTGGCTGGGGCTGGCTTCGCCGTTTTTGGAGTTGCAACAGAGTCCGCTCAACGGCCTGCTTGGGCTGGTGATTCTGCTGGTAGGGATACGGATCGCGTGGCAGCTTACGGCCGGGCCGAAGCTGGAGATTCTAGGCCCGTTCCAGGATAAGCCTGGCGGCGCTTTGCCATCAACAGCTACCTGAGGCATGCTTCGTAACTGTGAGTTCCAACACCTTTCCGATTGAATCGCAGCGAAATTGTCATAACTGCGGCGCGCCTGTGGCGCTCGGCGCGGTGGTGTGCGCACAGTGTCACGCGCTGGTGCACAGCGAGGAGCTGGTGCGCGTTACCGGAGCCGCCAAAGCGCTTGAGGACCAAGGCGATCTGGTGAAGGCGCGCGAGGCGTGGCTGGCGGCGCTGCCGCTGCTGCCGGCGGAATCCACGCAAGCCGAATGGATTCGCGGTCATGTGTACAAACTGGAGATTTGGGCGAAGAATGCTCCGCCTCCCAAGCCTAAGTACGTGTGGGCCAAGCGGCTGGGGCCGCTGGCGCCGATCGCGATTCTTTTGGCGAAGAGTCAGGCGCTGCTGTTGACGCTATTCAAGTTTAAGTTTCTTTTTAGTTTGTTCGCGTTCATGGCGATCTACTGGCAATTGTTCGGGGCGAAATTTGGCGTCGGCTTTGCGCTGCTGATTCTGGTGCATGAGATGGGGCACTACATTGATATTCGCCGACGCGGTTTGCCCGCGGATATGCCGATCTTTCTTCCAGGGCTGGGAGCGTACGTGCGCTGGCAGGCGCTAGGCGTGACGCGGCAGACGCGGGCGGAAGTGAGCCTGGCCGGACCGCTCGCGGGATTGATTGGCGCGATTTTCTGTGCCGCTATGTGGTGGTACACCCACAGCGGGATTTGGGCGGCGCTGGCACGCTCGAGTGCTTGGCTGAACATCCTGACCTTGACGCCGGTGTGGATATTCGACGGCGGGTCGGCGGCCAATGCTCTCAGCCGGGTGGAACGCGTTTTGGTGCTGATGGCATGCCTGGCGCTTTGGGCGTATGTCCAGGAATGGGTGTTCGTGATTGTTGCCATTGGAGTCGTGTATCGGCTTTTCACACAGGACTTGCCGCCGGCGGGAAGCCCGCGCGTCGCCGGGTATTTTGTTGGAGTGATGGCGGCACTTGCGTTCGTCGCGCATCTTATGCCAGGGAAAGGATTTGCGACGCAATAGGGGCGCTTTTTGGCGCCGACGGCATTTTTGGGTGGCATTTGCGGGAAGGTCAGGTCAGGGGCACCCCACATGGGTTCTTTTTGTAAGTGTTCATTCTGGACGACTTTAAGTCGTTTGTTTTGATACAGTTTTGTAAGTGTTCATTCTAATGGGTTTAGAGGCAGTCGGTGTTTGGCAGTTGGTTGTTACCCCTGGCGGCCGCGCCTCCGGACGCCTCGGGTCTCCGCACTCGCCGACGCGACGCTGGGATAAACCGCGCTGCGTGTTCCACACGGCCGTACGTACTTAAACCGAATGCTTGGCCGCAGATAATTGGGGGTTTTTCAGAACGGCGGGACTAGCAGGCGCAATTCTCTACCAAACCAGGGTATCAAATCGGCACGTATCTTGTCAAGATATATTTAGCACAGGGTGCTAAGTGGTTTGAATTGTTTTAATTGAGAGAAACTTCATATTTGGATTCGCGCCGCGAGGTAGCGATCCGTCTCGATTTGTAGGTGGCGGGGTTGCGTCAGTCGGCTAGGGTATCCAAAAAGGCGACCTCCTCCCACGGGGGCAAGCAGAAGGCGGCCGGCCGCTACAAATACCGAAGAGGAGGCGGCTGGCGCCTTCGAGGCTCAGGCAAACGACGCGGCGCGGAAAAGGCTGCGGGGCTCAGACCCAAGCGCCCCGCGCTACAGGTGCGGCGTAACCTCCAGGCTGAGCGCGACGACAGTGGGGTAGGTTTTTGGTGCTTGCTGCTGGGACGTGGCGGCGTGCTATACTTTGAAGCCCGTCCCCGGTGATTTTTCAGCACTGTGGACCTGGGTGTGGTGAATCGGGCCGGCTCCGTGAAGTGGGGTGGGCAGGCGCCTTGATGTGGGCGTTTTTCGTCAAAAGGGGGAGCTATCGCTGAACGGAATTTTCGACAGGCCGACCGCATTCGTATCAATGAGCGAATTCGGGCGCGCGAGGTCAGAGTTATCGACGAAGAGGGCGGCCAGCTGGGGGTGATGCAGCCGTTTGAAGCAATTCGCATGGCCAAGGAAAAAGGGCTGGACCTGGTGGAAATTTCGCCGACGGCCGATCCTCCGGTTTGCAAGATTACGGATTACGGCAAGTACCTTTACCAGGCGAATAAAAAAGCACACGAACAGCGCAAGAGCAGCCGCGGATCGCAACTGAAAGAAGTGAAGTTTCGGCCGAACACCGCGGAACATGACTATCAAGTGCGCAAGAATCAGATCATGCGCTTTCTGGGTGAAGGACATAAAGTGCGCGCGATGATTTTCCATCGCGGACGCGAGATGGCGCACCAGGAAGTGGGGCGCGCGAAAATGTCGCGGTTGCTGGGGGAAATTGGGGAGAGTTGCCTGATTGAAACGCCGGCGCGCATGGAAGGAAACGTATTGGTGGCCCTGCTGGCGCCGAAGAAGGGCGCGGGAGCGGTGAAGCCGGTGGGGCAGACGACGGGCAACGCTACGCACGCTTCGTAGTTTTCTCACAACACCTACGGGATTTAAAGCAGTTGCAAAAACAGCGGGCGACGGCCACGCGGCCGCGTGCTGGAAATAGACGAGAGGAAGTACAGGAATGCCGAGGAATTCGACGAATCCGAAAAAGAAATTGAAGACGCATCGTGGGGCGCGGAAGCGCTTTAAGATTACCGCTACCGGAAAAATCAAGCGGATGCACTCTGGAAAGAGGCATTTGCTGGGGACGAAGAAGCCTGGGCGCATGCGCAAGCTGAAGAAGTTGACGCTGGTGAGCAAGGCGGACGTGCGGACGTTGCGGCAGATGATGCCGTACGGATGAGAATTTTTTTGCAGAGAATCTCGTTGTAAGAGTTTCGTCGTAAACGCGTAGCTTGTTGAGAAAGGCGTCCGCCTCCCCGGCAAGCCGGGGCAGGCAGAAGGCGGCCGCTATAACGGCTGGGCGGTTTCGAAGGAAAGGTGGAGGGAACGTTACTCCACAACATTGCTTCTGCCGAATTGAAATTTATTTCAATACTCGGCGGGAATGATGATCGAGCCAGGCAGCGCTTCACGGGTGCCTGCCGGCCGATTCGCCGCACATAAGAAGGCCCGCAGAAATGCGTGGCGCTCTTCGCGGTGGCAGTACACCTGAGACAAACCCGTTGCAGCACATGCCGATTTTGGCGCGTGCGCGCATCCTGTTTGTCTCTACCTAAAAGGAGAAACCCCTATGGCTCGCGTAAAACGCGGCACCAAGCGCCGTGCGAAGCGCAAAAAGTATTTAAAGCGCACAAAAGGCTTTTTTCTAACCAAGAGCAAGCTGTACCAGTCGGCGCAGGAAGCGGCGAATCGCGCGGATCGTTATGCGTTCCGCGACCGGCGCGTGAAGAAGCGGCAGTACCGGCGGCTGTGGATTCAGCGCGTGGGTGCGGCGGCCCGGTTGAACGGGTTGACGTACGGCCAACTGATTCACGGATTGAAGGCGGCGGGAGTGACGCTCGATCGCAAAGTTCTGGCGGACATCGCGGTGAAGGATGCGGCGGGGTTTGCGGCGCTGGCGGAAACGGCGCGGGCAGCGGCGCCTCCAGTGAAGAAGGCGAAGGCTAAGACCGCGGCTTAGTGGTTGGCAGCGGGCGCGGTTCTGTGCGAGCTGCGCCCGTGTTTTCTCAGGCTGCGTTGAGAGTCAGAATTCTGTCGGCAAGAAGAATGCGAATCTAAAGATTCGCCACTACAGAAGACATAAGAAGAATCAAGGCACGGGTCTGAAGTCCCGCCGCTACAACCGGGAAAGTTGCCGCGCTCATGAATTCAATCGAGACATGTATTTCCAAGAAGCTCGCTGAGCTTGGCGTTGTGGACGCGGAGGGGCTGGCGCCGCTTTTTGCCGAGGTGCGCGCGTGTTTCGACGCGGAACTGTCCGTGGCGTCGGATGAAGGTTCGTGGAAGCTGTTTCGCGACGCGTGGCTGGGGCGGAAGGCCGGCGTGCTGGCTTTGATCACGGATAATTGGCTGAAGCCGGCGTCGCCGGAGTTGAAGCGCGTGGTGGGAGCGGCGCTGAATGAGCTGCGCGGGCACGTCGAGGGGAAGGTCGAAGAACGGCGCGTGGCGATTGAGGCTGGTGCTGAGACTTCGGCGGCGGCGCGCGATTCCGTGGATCTTTCACTGCCTGGCGTGGTGCGGCCGATTGGTTCGCGGCATTTGGTTCGGCAAGTATTTCAAGAAATTGAAGATATTTTCGTGTCCATCGGATTTTCCGTCGTCGAAGGGCCGGAAATTGAGACGCCTTATTACAACTTTGAGGCGCTGAATATTCCGGAGCACCATCCGGTGCGCGACGACATGGATACGTTTTATCTGGAGCTGCCGAAGGGCGCGGCGTCTCCGCTGCTGCTGCGCACACATACTTCGCCGGTGCAGATCCGCACGATGGAAAAAACGCAGCCGCCGGTGCGCGTGATCGTGCCGGGCAAGGTGTACCGGCGCGACAATCCGGATGCCACGCATTCTTTCGCGTTTCATCAGATCGAAGGGCTGGCGGTCGATACGGACATTACGTTTTGCGACTTTACCGGAACGATTGAATATTTCGTGAGGCAATTTTTTGGGGCGGGCGTGAAGACGCGTTTTCGTCCCAGCTATTTTCCTTTTACGGAGCCGAGCGTGGAGTTTGACGTGTCTTGCCCATTTTGCGGCGGAAGCGGCACAGCAGCAAGCGGCGGAACGTGCGCGAAATGCAAGGGCGCGGGCTGGATTGAACTGTTTGGCGCGGGCATGGTGGATCCGGCGGTGTACGGCTTCGTGAATTACGATGCGAAAAAAGTGAGCGGCTTCGCGTTTGGCATCGGCATCGACCGGCTGGCCATGCTGAAGTACGGCATCGACGACATTCAGGTATTTTTTCAGAACGATGTGCGCTTCCTGCGGCAATTTCCGTGAGCGAGGCGCCAACGATGATGACATTCTCGGATTCCAAAGAGCGTTTCTCCAATCGTGTTGAGGATTACGTGCGCTACCGGCCGGGATATCCGGCGGCGCTGCTGGATTTGCTGCGTGACGAGTGCGGACTGCGCGCGGAAGAGTTCTGCGTGGTTGCGGATATCGGGTCGGGAACGGGGTTGCTGGCAGAAATGTTTTTGAAGCAAGGAAACCGCGTGTTCGGCGTGGAACCAAATCACGAGATGCGCGCGGCGGGCGAAGAGTACCTGCGAGGGTATGCGAACTTCGTGAGTGTGACGGGCGCGGCGGAGGCAACGACACTGCCGGATGCCGGCATAAATCTGGTGGTTGCGGGCCAGGCGTTTCACTGGTTTGAGCCGGTGGCGACGTGCGCGGAATTTTCGCGGATTCTGAAGCCCGGCGGCTGGACGGCGATGGTGTGGAATCACCGGCGCATGGACACGCCGTTTGCGCGCGACTATGAAGCGATGCTGGTACATTACGGGACGGATTATTTGAAGGTGCGCGCAGCTTATCCTGAAGCGCACAACGTGAAAGATTTTTTCGGGGCGACGCGGTGCCGGGAACGCAATCTCAGCTACAGCCAAGTATTCGGCTGGGATGGGCTGGCGGGGCGTTTGCACAGCAGTTCGTATGCGCCGACGGAGGGGCACGCGAATTACGCGCCGATGATGGCGGAGCTGAAACGGATTTTTGATGCGCACCAGGAAGACGGGCGCCTGCGCATGGAATATGAGACGAAGATTTATTTTGGACAATTGAAGAGCAGCGGGATCAACGCATGAAAGTTGTTTACGATTGGCTGAAAGAATTCGTGGACGTGCCAGTTGCGGCGGAGGAGCTGGCTTCGCGGCTGGCGCTGACGGGCACGAATATCGGCGGCGTGGAAAATGGACCGCACGGCGCGGTCATTGACGCCGAGGTGACCTCGAACCGTCCGGATTGCCTGGGACATTTGGGAATCGCGCGGGAAGTTTCGGCGATTTACAAAACAGCGCTGAAGAAACTGCCGTCCACCACAGGAAAACTTGAGCCGGCGGTTGGCGGTGACGCGTTACAAAAAGTACGCGTGGACATTCAGGCGCCGGAGCTTTGCGGGCGGTTCACAGCGCGGGTGATTCGCGGGGTGAAGATTGCGCCATCGCCGCAATGGTTGAAGGAGCGGCTGGAAGCTTGCGGAGTGGCCAGCATCAACAACGTGGTGGATGTGAGCAATTACGTGATGCTGGAATTGGGCCACCCGCTGCACGCATTCGATTACGACAAGATTCGTGAACAACACATCGTGGTGCGGCGGGCGCGTGCGGCGGAAAAAACGCGGACGCTGGACCGCGTGGAGCGAACGCTTGATGCGGGCACGGCAGTGGTCTGCGATGGCGATGGTTCGCGCGTGGTGGGCATTGGCGGAATTATGGGCGGCGCGGACACGGAGATTTCGTTCGCGACGAAAAATGTGCTGATCGAATGCGCGTGGTTCGATCCGATCGCGATCCGGCGCGCGGCGCGGGCGCTGCGCCTGCATACGGAAGCGTCGACGCGGTTCGGGCGCGGCGCGGATCCGGAGATGGCGGATGCGGCATCGAGGCGGAGCGCGGAATTGATTTTGCAGGTGGCCGGCGGCGAGTTACAGAGCGGCGCAGTGGATGAATATCCCGGCAAACAGGCGGCAAAAAAAATCCGCGTGACTCGCACGGAATTTCTGCGCGTGATGGGCGCGGACGTGTCCGACAAGGAGCTGGAAGCCACGCTGGGCGCACTGGGTTTTGCGCCAGTGCGAATTGACGATCATCGCGGGGCTGCCGGGTCGCTGCTGGCGGCGTGGGAATGCACGCAGCCATCGTGGCGCGCGGACGTGGAGCGGGAAATCGATCTCATCGAGGAGATCGCGCGGATTCATGGGCTGGATAAATTTCCGCCGCGCTTGCCTGCCGCACGAGAGGGGGCGGCACGGCTGCCGCATTTCGAGGCTGAAGCGCGTTTGCGAGAACGGCTGATTGGACTCGGATATCGGGAAATACTTACGATTCCGCACGTCGCGACGGAACGCGATGAATTGTTTCGGCCAGCGGGAGTGGCTGTTGCGCGGCTGGCGAATCCGCTTTCGGAAGAGGCGGGAGTGTTGCGCTCCACCGGGACGGTCAGCATGGCGGCGGCGCTGGAGTGGAATTTGAATCACAGCCAGCGCAATGCGCGGCTGTTTGAGATTGGGCGGCAGTATCGGCTGATGGGAGACCAGGCGTTGGAGACGCGTGTTCTGAGCATCGGCGTCACGGGCGAAGCGCGCGAACAAGGCTTGTACGACGGGGCGCGAAATTTTACTTTCCCGGACTTGAAGGGCGATTTAGACGCGATTGGAATGTTGGCTGGCGGCTTTCGCTGGGAGGCCAAGGCTAGTGGCGTTGAGAACCAGGCGGAGCCGGAATGGCTGAATCCTGCAAAGCGCGGGCATATTTTTTTGGGTAAAGAAAATCTTGGCGTGGCCGGGCAGCTTTCGCGGCGTGTGGCGGATAAATTGAAGTTGCGCCAGGAAGTATTTCTTGCGGAATTGGCGTTGGGACCTTTCTATTGCGCGTATTACGGAACGAAAAACGCGCGGCGTTATGAGCCGCTGCCGCGCTTTCCGGCGGTGGAGCGCGATTTTTCATTGCTGTTGCCGGAGGGCGTACATTTTTCCGCGGTAGCGGATGCGATCGGGGCTTTGGCAATTCGCGAGATTACGGCGGTTGAAGCAGGCGACCTGTTTCGCGGGAAGAATGTTCCGGCGGGAAAATATTCGTTGCTGGCGCGGGTGAAATTTCAAAGTCGCGAGGGTACGTTGACGGACGCGCAAATCGGTAAGTTCTCGGAGAAAATTGTGGCGGCGCTGACGACGCAGCTGGGAGCGCAGCTGCGCGCTTCGGCTTGAGGTCTGGAAATTAGGCGCCCAGCGCCCGCTCACGTTTATCCGGCAGCAGGGTGACGATGGTATACACGCCCAACATTAGGCCGAGCGGCAACTCGGGAAGGGCGAGAAATGCTGCGCACAGAGCGAGCATGCGGGCGGACGACCAGCCAGTTAACAATGCCAGCCCGGCGATAGCGCCGAGCACACCGCAAACGATGGAGTACAAAATAATCACGGCGTAAAAAAGATGGAAGGTGTCCATCAGCGTGAACGGGTTGGGGACGCGGGTGAGCAGCGACCCAAACATCACGGTAGCGGTAGTCTGAAATGCGAAAAGCCAAACCGCCAGCAAGATGCGAGCGAGGCCGTAAATGATCCAGCAGAGGCCTAGAGTTTTGCGGCTTGCAACCAGAGTTTTTGTGGCGGAGCGCCGCCCCGCGCTGAGGTCTTGCGCGGCATAAGATTGCACACTGGAAGTGTTCGACATGCGTCCTCTTTTCTCTGGAGCGGTCGCGGACACGCGACTGACGGCGTAGCAGGGATCGAATCGGCAGAATCGTGTGGCAACAGACTGCAGAAAATAAAATCTCGAAGAGGAAGAGAAAAAGCGCCCCAGCCCTAGGACCTCGATCTCTCGAGGTGTCACGCTTTTCCTCTTCGCTCCTCAATTGTGCGGAGGGTAAGCACCGCACCCACATGCTGCCAAAACAACAGTTGATGGTCCATACAACTGATACTGTATGCGGAAGTGGCAGTTGCGGTATCTGTTGAACTGTGTCAGAGTGTCGCGTTTTGGCCTAAGCAGCAGAGAGTTTGTATTTTCAGGGCTGAATGCGTTTATTATCTGGCTGTGGCAGCGAAAGGCACAATTCGCATTGGAATTTCTGGATGGCGCTATGAGCCGTGGCGCGGGACATTTTATCCGGAGGATTTGACGCAGAAGTCGGAATTGTTTTTTGCCGCGAGTAAATTCAATTCGCTGGAAATCAACGGCACGTTTTATTCACTGCAGCGGGCTTCGAGCTTTCAGCGGTGGGCGGCGGACACGCCGGACGATTTCGTTTTCTCGGTGAAGTGTCCGCGGTTCATTACCCACATACGGCGGCTGCGCGAAGTGGAGACGCCGCTGGCCAATTTTCTGGCTTCGGGTCCACTGCTTTTTGGCAAGAAGCTTGGACCGTTTTTGTGGCAATTCCCTCCGAATTTTAAGTACGATCATGAGATCTTGGAGAATTTCTTCAAGCAACTGCCACACGACAGCGTCGAGGCTGCAAAGGTCGCGAGCCAGCATGACCTGAGGATTCGGACGGAAGAAGGCCTGGAGACTCAGGGAAAGTTTCCGGTACGGCACGCCATTGAAGTTCGAAACAAAAGCTTCGTGAACGCGGAATTTGTGGAGCTGTTGCGGCGCTACAAAGTAGCGCTGGTTTGCGCGGATACGGTGGAGTGGCCGCGGCTGATGGACGTGACTTGCGATTTTGTTTATTGCCGGCTGCACGGGTCGGAAAAGCTGTACGCCAACGGCTACGACGATGTCGCTCTGGATGACTGGGCGAGGCGGGTAACAGATTGGGCATGCGGACGCGAACCACGAGATGCCGAGCGCGTGATTGAAGGCGACGGACCCAAGCGACGGGCCCGCGACGTTTTCGTGTACTTCGACAACGATCTAAAGGTTGGGTCACCTGCGGATGCCATGGCGCTTGCGGCTCGCGTCAAGAAGCTTTTATCAAAGTCTGACTCCTAAGATGGACGATTTTCCGCGAATGACGAAACGCCGCACGCGTGGCGCTTGGCATAGCCCTGGCAATGTGGTCTTCTAACAGGGTGCTGCTGCAATGTGCAAAACGACAAGAGGCCTCTCCATTTATGCGCTTCGGCGCTACATTCCTGACGATTTTCGCTGCGTGTTCGCTTGCGTGGGGAACTGCGTGGGCCGCTGCTCCGAGTGCGCATCCTGATCCACAGGAAGATCGTCAGCCCGCCATTCGTTTTGTTCACAATCCGGAAGCCGCGCCGGATATTCAGTTGCAGACGCTGGACGGCAAACCGCTAAAGCTGTCCGACGCCAATGGCAAGGTCGTGCTTTTGAATTTTTGGGCTACCTGGTGCGGGCCGTGCCGCATGGAAATTCCGGAGCTCATCGAGTTGCAGAAGCAATACAAAGACGGTTTGCAGATCATCAGCTTGCTAGTGGATGTTGACGATGTGGAAGACGCCAAGAAATTTGTGCGGGACGCGGGCATAAATTATCCCGTGGCAGTGGCGACCGACGAAGTACGCATCAAATATGGTGGAGTCTCGGCGCTGCCGACGCTGTTCGTGCTGGACACGCAGGGCCGTATCGTGCAAAAGCATGTGGGGCTTTATGATGCACGATTGTACGAGCTGGAAACGCGGGCGCTGCTCAATTTGTCGATTCCGCTGAAGGTCGAGACGTTTGAGGATACGGGCGAGATCTTTCTGAAGAACGCCAATCGCGCCACCGAACTTCCCGGCGTGGAACTTGCGAACCTTACGTCCGAGCAAAGAGCGGGCGCGCTGCGGGCGCTAAATGCCGAAGGGTGCACGTGCGGATGTAAACTGACGCTGGCGCAGTGCCGAATTTACGATTCGGCGTGCCGCGTCAGCAAAGAACGGGCTGACAAAATCGTCGCTGGTTTGTCCGCAAAGCCTGCGGGCAACGGAGCAACGCCAGTCCCAACGAGCAGCGCGCCCGCTGCGGGGGTCAGTGCTCTATCTAGTTCAGCTCCGGAAAAATCACCTCGGAAGTGAAGCGGTGTTGTTAGGTGTGCAGCTCGGTGTTCTGACCCTTCGCCGTTTCCGGTCAACTCACCACCATCATCGATTCGCTGTGCGACGTGCATAAACCCGCGGCGCTCGCGTTTCAGGGAAACGGCGGATAGCGAATAGCCGCTGGGCTTGTTACTCTTTTGCTGCAGCATGACGCTGACTTCAAAAATAATATTTTTTGCGATTTTGGCTTTGTCGTTCAGCGGTTGGCTTTCGCCGCCGCTGGCGCTAAGCGCCGGAATTCTATTCGGCTTTATTTTCCCGCATCCCTACGCAGCGCAAAGTCCGAGCGCGGCGCGATTCCTGCTGCAAGCGTCCGTGGTGGGACTCGGCTTCGGCATGAACTTGCACGAAGTCTTAAAGGCTGGCTGCAGCGGTTTTCTCTACACGGCGATCAGTATTTCTTTTGCCATCGCCCTGGGAGTGGCGCTAGGCAGACTGCTGCAAGTACGCGGGAACTCGTCTTTTCTGATCACCACGGGGACGGCGATTTGCGGCGGCAGCGCGATCGCCGCCATTGGCCCGATTCTGCAGGCCAACGAAGAAGAGATGGCCGTTTCGCTCGGCGCGGTGTTTATTCTGAACTCCGTGGCACTGCTGATTTTTCCGCCCATCGGCGGGGCGCTGCATTTGTCGCAGCAGCAGTTCGGTTTATGGGCTGCGCTTGCGATTCATGATACGAGTTCCGTGGTAGGAGCCGCGAGCAAGTACGGACCACAAGCACTGGTGATCGGAACTACGGTGAAGCTGGCACGCGCGCTGTGGATCGTGCCGCTGGCGCTGCTCACCGCGGCGGTGAAGCGCAGCAGATCCCGCGTTTCGTTGCCGTGGTTTATTCTCTTATTCTGCCTCGCGGCGGTGGTCAATACGTATTTGCCCAACCTGCTGTGGCTGAGCAATGCGCTGTGTGGTCTCGGGCGGCTTGGGTTGATCGCAACGTTGTTTCTCATTGGAACGGGTCTATCGCGTCAGACGCTGCGGGAAGTAGGTTGGCGCCCACTTTTACAGGCGATTCTGTTGTGGATCGTGGTGGGTTGTGGGTCACTGTATCTGATTCGCGCTGGATTCATCTCTTTCTAGTTTATTGGAACGCAGGGCTGCGCGGCTCTCACAATCTTCTGATCCTTGAACGAATAACGATCCCAAGGTACACTCGGCCAAATTTTATTGACGTTGGATTTTCCACGCCGTTCAGGAGGATTGCCTATGGATCGCAGGATTATTGTTACCCTTTGCGGCTTGGTGCTCGCCGGTTCCATGGTGGCATTCGGAGCGTTTTCGCAGGCGCCAACTAGCCCGCAGCGCACAGCGATCCATCTACCGGGGAGCAATCCGCAGTTGCCGTTTAGTGACGCCATTCTATCTGGAAATACCCTCTACCTTTCCGGCCGTATCGGCATTGACCCCAAAACCGGGCAAGCTCCCGCCGACGTGGATGCGGAGATTCATTTGCTGCTCGATGGCGTGAAGGCGACGCTGGCGGGGGGAGGAGCGACGATGGACGATCTGGTATATGTCCAGATTTCGTGCACCGATTTGTCGCTCTTCGACAAATTCAATGCCATCTATCGGACGTATTTCACGACCAAGGATTTACCTGCCAGAGAATTTGTCGGCGCGGCCACGCTGCTGCGCGGGGGACACTTCGAATTGCAGTCGATCGCCGTCCGCCACGGGCAGTAATCCTTCGAGGCGCTCCGCCGTAGAGCGAAGTAATCAGCTCCGGCGCCAACGAAGCAACGGTCGAACACCCGGTTCGCCCTGCTAGTTTCAGTCTCCCGACGACACAATCCGAACGATCAACGCGTATCAAATAGAGCCGCGAAGGTACGGGCGCTGAGCCTGCGGTCTCTTGGCGTGAGGCGCAGAAGCGAAATACTGCCTATATTGGGGCATTGCAATAGTGCCATATGCTGCGCAATTGACGTTATATGGGCACATCGAAGAACTTCGCGATGCTGCAAGTATGGCGCAAGTAATTGTTTTATTGAGGCTTACACATGAATGAATCTTTACGGGCAGTGGACTCTGGAATGCATGGACGGGGTCCAAGTGGAGATGTCTCTGTGCTCAGGATTACTACCGAACAAAAACGCGGCAAGCTGGTTCTGAGCGTCGAAGGGCGCCTCGCCGGGCAGTGGGTCGCCACTCTGGAGCAGTGCTGGCGGGATCTCCGCGCTTCATCCCCGGGCGGGAAGTTCAGCATAAATCTTTGCGGTGTCAGCTTTATCGACGCCGCCGGCAAGGTGCTGTTGAAAGAGATTCACAGCCAAGGCGGGCATCTGCTGGCCGAGGGCTGCTTGAACCAAGCGATTGTCAGGGAAATTGCTGGCGAGCGTGGCGCGGATAAATCGGGGACGGAAAACGAAGAAGCGCCGAAGAGCAAAAAGAAGTCGCACATCATATTTTATTTGATCTTTTTCAGCTTGTTACCTTGTTCGCCAGCCGTGCGCGCGCAGAGTTCGAGCGCGACGGCTGCTACCGGCGCTACGGGCAGCCAAAGCGCGACGGCAAGGTCCCACGGCGCACTCAGCGGCAACGCGCCGACGGGCGTGCTGCAACTGACCCTCGATCAAGCCGTGAACTTGGCGATAAAACAGAACCCGACGGCGCAGATCGCCCTAATCCAAGCGCTGCAGGCGGTGCAGGACAAGAACGTGGCGCGAGCGGCGTTGCTACCCGAAGTGGACGCCAGCGTAAAGGAACAAACGCAACGAATAAATGTTCGTGCGCAATTTGGCGGTGAGGGCATATTTCCAGGAATTCCCACGGCGCTGGGGCCATTTCCGATATTTTCTGCTGGACCGTCGCTGGTGGCGCCCATTTTTGACCTGACGTTGTGGCGGCGCTATCAAACATCGCAAAACACTCTGGACGCTTCGAGAGCCAACAGTCTCTCAACGCGCGAGCAAGTAATTTTGCTGGTGGTTTCGCAATACATCGGAACACTGCGCGCGGTCGCCGACGTGCAAGCATCGCAATCACGCGTGGATCTGGCGCAAGCGTTGTTCGACCAGGCTGCGGACCTGCAGAAGGAAGGCGTGGGCACGGGCATCGATACGCTGCGCGCCAACGTGGAACTGCAGAATGAGAAGCAGCGTCTCATCGAGGCGGAAGCGGACCGCGAGCGCTCGTTGTTCGGGTTGAGCCGGCTGCTGAATCTGGATCCTCGGCAAGTGATCGAACTGGCGGATTCGCTGGGCTTTTTTGACACGCCGCAGCCGGAAGTGGAGCCGAGCATCGAGCAGGCGCTTGGCGACCGCCAGGAATGGAAGTCGCTGACCTCGCAGATTAAGGCCGCGGAATCGGAGAAAAAGGAAGCCTCGGACTCCCGGCTGCCGAACTTGCGGGTAGACGGAAATTGGGCTTATCTCGGAACCCACCCGAACGACGCGGTGTCCACGTACGCCTTCACAGCTTCGGTAAACATGCCGGTGTTCACGGGCGGGCGGATTCACGCGGAGATCGTGCGCTCCAATCTGGAAATCCAGCTGTTGCAGCAGCAGCAGGATGACTTGCGCAACTCCATCGCGCTGGACGTCAAAACCGCGCTGATCAACTTGACCTCGGCGCGTAACGAAGTGCAGGTCGCCAACCTGGGTATCAAACTTTCCACCGAAGAAGTAGACCAGGCGCGCGACCGGTTCCGTGCGGGCGTAGCCAACAACATTGAGGTGATTCAAGCGCAAGATGCGCTAGCGCGCGCCAACGACAATCAGATCGCCGCGCTGTATCGCTTCAATCAAGCGCGCGCGGACTATGCGCGGTCCATCGGGCAGATGGAAAAGCTTTACGCCAAGTGAGGGAACGATGAGCGTCGAGATCGAAGTCGGACTGGAGAATGCAACACGTATCCCCATCTCCTTGGAAGAGCCAATAAAGCCGGCGCCAAAAGGGCTCGCCAATCCTCGCATTCAGAAAATGTTGCTCGCCGGTGGGATCGTGGCGTTGACGGTGATCGTGGGGCTTTTTCTTTACTACCGCCATCGCGAGAGCACGGATGACGCACAGGTCGACGGGCACATTACTCCGATCGCCGCGAAAATCGGCGGCAGGGTGCAGCAAGTTTTTGTGAACGACAATGAAGCGGTGAAAGCCGGCCAAGTTTTATTGAAGATTGACCCGCGCGATTACCAGGCGGCCGTGGACCAGGCGCAAGCCGCGCTGGACGTGGCGCAGAGCGATGCGCAGTCCGCCGGCGCCGACGTGCCGCGCACCCAGAGCAACGTGGCCAGCGGAAATTCGAGCGCCGACGCCGGGTTGCTGGCGGCGCAGGCGGACCTGGAGCGCGCGCAAACCATGTATGAGCAAGCTCGCACCGCGGACCTGGCCTACGCACAAGCCAACATCGACAAGAGCCGCGCCAACGCGGAATTCGCGAAAGCGGATCTGGCACGCTACAAGCCGCTGCTCGAAAAGGGAGAGATTTCCCAGCAATTGTACGACTCCGCGCGAGCCAACGCCGACGCCACCAGCAGTGCGTTGCGCGCGGACCAGGAGAAATTGACGCAGGCGAATCGCAATCTGGAGATGATGAAATCGCAAGTGGCGATGGCCAAGGCCCGCGTGGACCAGGCGCGCGCGGGAGTTACAACCGCGCAGGCGGGCAGCCATGAAGTGACCATGCGCTCCGCGGACGCGCGTTCCAAGCTGGCGAAAGTGGAGCAGGCGCAAGCCGCGCTGGAAGCGGCCAAGCTGAATCTGAGCTACACGGAAGTGGTGGCACCCATCGACGGCATAGCCACGCACAAACAAGTGGAAAACGGACAGATCGTGCAAATCGGCCAGGGCTTGCTGGTGGTGGTTCCGCTGCAAGACGTTTGGGTGACCGCCAATTTCAAAGAGACCCAGCTGCGCGACATGAAGCCTGGGCAAAAAGCCGAGGTCCAAGTCGATACCTACGGCAAGACGTTTAGCGGGCACGTCGATTCCATCGCCGGCGCCACCGGTTCGGTGCTCAGCCTGCTGCCCCCGGAAAATGCCACGGGAAATTACGTAAAAGTGGTGCAGCGCATTCCGGTAAAAATCGTGCTCGATCCCATTCCGCCGGATAAAGCGGTGCTGCGGCCGGGAATGAATGTGGATGCCACGGTGATAACGGAATAATCCGGACGACGTAGAAGTTATGAATATGAGACGCGCAAAAGCATCGACGCATGAAGAACAAACTCATCTCGAAACTGCGCATGCCGGACGGCTCGATCAACCCCTGGGTGATCGCCGTCACCGTTACGCTGGCGACGTTTATGGAGGTGCTGGACACCTCCATCGCCAACGTGGCGCTGCCGCATATTTCGGGAAATCTTTCGGCGGGGGCCGACGAATCGACGTGGGTGCTCACTTCATACCTGGTTTCCAACGCGATCGTGCTTCCGCTTTCCGCATGGCTTTCCGGAGTCCTGGGCCGCAAGCGTTTTTACATGTCCTGCGTGGCGCTTTTCACGGTGAGTTCCTTCCTGTGCGGATTGGCGCCGAGCCTCGGCGTGCTCGTGTTCTTCCGCATCTTGCAGGGCGCGGGCGGCGGGGGATTGCAGCCCAGCGAACAGGCCATCCTCAACGATACGTTTCCGCTATCCAAGCGCGGCATGGCCTTCGCGGTGTACGGCCTCGCAGTGGTGGTGGCGCCGACGATCGGTCCGTGGTTGGGCGGATATATCACCGACAGTTTTTCGTGGCGCTGGATTTTCTATATCAACGTGCCGGTGGGAATTATTTCGCTGATTCTCACTTCGTTTCTGGTCAGCGATCCGCCGTACATGAAGCGCGAATCGGTGAAGCGCGGCTTCCGTATCGACTACATCGGAATCGGGCTGATCAGCCTGGGTCTCGGCAGCATGCAGATCATCCTGGACAAGGGGCAGCGCGACGATTGGTTCGCGTCGAATTTCATTTGGACCTTCGCGGTGCTGATGTTCGTGGGCGTAATCGGAGCCATTTTGTGGGAGTTGCGCGAGAAGAATCCTGTGGTGGACCTGCGCATGCTGAAGAACCGAAATTTCGCCGTGGCCACGGTGGCGATGTTTTTTCTGGGCTTCGTGCTGTATTCCAGCACGGTGCTGATTCCGCAATTTTTGCAACAACTGCTGGGCTACACAGCGTCACTGGCGGGCGCGGCGCTTTCTCCTGGCGGCGCGGTGATCATGTGCATGATGCCGGTGGTGGGGATACTGGTATCCAAAGTGGATACGCGCATTCTGATTATCTTCGGATGCATCGTTTCGGCTTCGGCGCTGTTTGTGATGGCCGGGTGGAACTTGCAGCTGGACTACGGGCACGCAGTGCGCGCGCGCATGTTGCAGAGCTTCGGCCTGGCGTTTCTTTTCATTCCCATCAACGTCTCGGCGTTCGCCTACGTGCCTCGGGAGAAAACGAATATGGGCACGGGGATCATCAATCTGGCGCGCAATGTCGGGGCCAGTGTGGGCATCGCCACGGTCACAACGATGCTGGAGCGGCGAACCCAATCACATCAGGCGCGTCTAATGGAGAACGTGAACGGATACAGCGCGGCGTATCGCGACATGATGAACGCCACGCAGACCAAGCTGGTCTCGGCCGGCTCCAGCCTGAATCACGCGGCAGCGCAGGCGCACGGAATGATTTACAGCACGGTGCAGCGGCAGGCCGCCATGCTGGCGTTTTTGGACAATTTTAAGATGCTGGGAATCATATTTTTTGCGGTGATTCCGGTGCTGTTGCTGATGAAAAAACCGAAGGGACCGGCGGGCGATATTCCCGTGCATTGACGCACAACGATTTCCCGCGAGGAAACGACTCGTGGCGCAAGAGATTCCAGGATGGAATGGGGGGCAACAACAATGGCAACGCAAGCAGTAGTGAGCACAACTGTAGCGCCTATACCGGTGAACGAAGACAGCCTAATCCGGGCCGGCCAGCGTGGCGACCATGAAGCGATGGAAACGCTGTTTCGGCGTTACCACCGGCCGCTGTTTCAGACCGCTCTGCGGGTGCTGGGAAATGCGGAAGATGCAGAAGACGCCTTGCAGGACGGGTTACTCTCCGCGTTTCGCAATCTGAAGCGCTTCGAGGGGCGCTCGCAATTTTCCACCTGGCTCACGCGCATCGTCATCAACGCAGCGCTGATGCGCCGGCGCAGCGCCAAGGCACGTCCGGCGGTTTCGCTGGACGATACGCCGCGCGAGGATGAACTGCCCGCGTCCGAGCGTTTTGCCGATGATGGACCGAACCCCGAGCAGGTATTCGCCAGCACGGAGTTACGCGAAATCATCAGCGAGAATCTTGAAGAGCTTTCGCCGCTCTTGCGCACGGCATTCGTGTTGCGCGAAGTGCAGGGTTATTCCACGGGAGAAGCGGCTAAGAAGCTTGGCGTCACTGAGAATACTTTGAAGGCCCGCCTCTGGCGCGCGCGGCATCAGCTTGCCGAACGGCTGGGACGGCGCCTGCGGCGCATTCAGGATGACATGCGTGGCGCCAATGGCATGGGCGACGAAGCTTGCAGCTATTGCTGACGCTGCTTAACTAAGGTAAAACGAATCTTCGCGCGCGGTCTCGGAGCTAAGACTTCTTTCCAGAAAAGCTGCGGGCCGCAGCATATAAACCCAGGATTCGCAAATCGCTAGTCGCGTGCTGAACCTCGTCCAACGCGGCTTTGAGACGATCGGCATCCTCCGTCTCAACATCCAGAAAAAACTGATATTCCCATGGTTGCCCGTGAATTGGGCGGCTTTCAATTTTCAATAAATTGATACCCAATCGAGAGAACGGCTCAAGCGCGGCAAGTAGAGCGCCCGGACGATGCGCGAGACGCAGAGCCAGGCACATTTTCAGCACCGGGGGAGGACCTTGTCGTTGCATCTGACGGACTCGTAGTTCAACCATAATGTCCGTCACGCCGGGAGATGAAACGGTTGCAGAACCTGGCGCATCAGCGCGTGCTGTTCCATCCCGCTCTACGGGCACAAGCAAAACGAAGCGGGTGAAGTTCTCGGCGCCATCCTGGATATCGGAAGCCAAAATAACTCCGCCATATCTCTCTGCGGCGCGGCGGCCCGCGATCGCAGCCGCCCCTTTGTCCCCCTGAGCCAGAACTTGGCGTACGCTGCCCGCAGTATCTTCCGCCGGAATTCGCCGCAGGTCCGGATGCGCGACGAAGAATTGTTCACATTGCGCCAGTGCCATCGGATGCGAAGCCACCGAACGAATCATCTCAAAGGAAGAGCCGGGGCAACCGATGAGGTGGTGTTCGATGGGAAGAATCGTTTCCGCAACAATCCCAAGGTTGCTCTCCAGCAACAAGTCATAAACACGAACCACGGAGCCGGCCAGGGAGTTCTCGACGGGAGCCAAAAGAGCATCTGCCTGCCCTTCGCTCACCGCGCGAAACGCGCTATCAAATGTCGTGCGAGGAACCGTTTTGATCGCCGGACCCAACAGTTGAATAGCCGCGGCTTCGCTGAACGCTCCGGGCTCGCCTTGAAATGCCACACGCATAGCGCTGCTCTCCGTTGTCCTGCGGCGGACGGACATATCCTTGGTACAACGGTTTGCGTCTCGCACGCAACTTGGTTAGTCGTAGGCCGATTCGGCAGTCCTGCTCGGTAGCCCTGGCGCGGTCATTGCCGAGGAAGCACTGCGATATAATCAAGAGCCAAGGGGGCGATCATTCATGAACCACAAGCCCGAATCTAGCGAATACGCCGCATTTTACGAAAAGTATGTGGCCCTGGTTCCACATGCCGACATTTTAAGTGGCCTCGAAGCGCAACGTTTGCAGACGGCGCAGCTTTTGACGGCCTGCAGCGAGCGCGATGGCAACTTCCGTTATGCTCCGGAGAAATGGAGCGTTAAGGAAGTTATTGGCCACCTCGCCGACTGCGAGAGGATTTTTACTTACCGCGCGCTGCGCATTGCGCGCGGCGACACCACACCACTCTCAGGTTTCGAACAGGACGATTATGTGCGCACCGCGGGTTCAGGCCGGCGTCAGTTGAAGGATCTGGCGGAGGAATTTTCCGTGGTCCGCTATTCCACGATGGCGCTCTACCGCTCGCTGGATGAAGAGGCCTGGATGCGCCGCGGCTCGGCCAACAAGAACGAAGTCACTGTGCGGGCTCTGGCGTTTATTACCGCCGGGCACGAACTGCACCACCGGCGCATTCTTGAGGAACGCTACTTCGCCGCCATTCCGCGGGCGTAGCCGGTACCCTCGCGAGCCGTCCAGCGCAAGTCGGCCCGCGGAAGCGGGACAATTCCGTCGTTAATCACCCGCGCTAGCTCGCTTCGCGAGTGCCGGTGCAAAAGGCAGCTCACTCTGCGCATCGGCCGTAGGTAACGAACTTAGCGATGGCGTTGGGATGGCGTGGACACCACCACGAATATCGAGCGTGTGGCTGTGGTGCACGAAGCGCGAAGTGGTGCGCGGTTCGAACAGAAAGAACAGCATGGTTGCCGCCAGCGCAATCATCACCGCAGCCCCGATGATCTCCGCGGGTTGCGCGTCGAGGGGATGGCGCATCACCTCCGCCAGAACGTACGCTCCCGAACACAAGAGGGTAACGGAGAGAAAGGTAACGATATTGCCGAGCGTGTGGGCCGCTCCCGCCTGCACCAGCAGCGGCGTCAGCGAAGGGTTTGGCGTGCGTTGCGCGCGGTGGGTGCGTCGCATCGTCGTCACTCTTTTCCGCAATGCCGGGGTAGCGGAGCGGGGTCCTCGACGCGGAGAAAGTCGAGATACTTAAAAACTGGCGGCGCATAATTTCGCTTCATGGCCGCGCCACAAACGCAGCGCGGACTCGCGCCCGCGACACTGCTATCTGATTCCACCAGGATTTCGCAATTGCAGAAAGGGTTGATGCAATGCCATCGTTCTCCGGACTTCATCAACATGGCTGGAACCTCCGTGTAACTATTTACCACTATGGTACGACTGAGTACATATATTCTGAAACGGGAAGTGGAGTGGGAATCTACACAAGTAATCCTGCGATTGCAAGTACCCATTTAATAAATATCTATGGAAGCGCTGTTCGAGCGCTGGTGAATGGGTTCAGCCGAGTTTCATTTCGGGAAAAGGAGACTGCCCCCCCTCTAGCACTAGCAGCGACCTGCGGCAACCGCCCTGCCGTCGCCCGGGGCGGGCCTGGGTGGTGGCCGCACTAGAGATAAGCACCAGGCCGCGAGTAAACCGGCCCGTTAGCGGTCGCGTCGCGGTCGGGTTGCGGGCACGGCTGCCGACTGCTAAAATTCATGATTTGCGGGTTGCCTGCTGGTCGCGCTAGGGGGGCGCTGCCTGCGCCTAGCCTGCTGATAGGTTTTCAGCGTGGGTTGCATGGGCTCGCCGTTATTTCCGGGTCGCTTCAAACGACCCTTTTCGCGTAAGTTTCAGAGTTTTTAGATGAGGAGAGTGCGCGTGGCTAAGTACGATGTTGCGATCATCGGTAGCGGGCCGGGGGGGTACGTCGCGGCGATTCGGGCCGGCGAGCTCGGTCTAAAGACCGTGGTGGTCGAGAAAGATCCCTACCTCGGCGGCACCTGCCTGCATGTCGGCTGCATTCCCACCAAGGTGCTGTTGCATCACGCGGAAGTCTACGACCATTTCAAGAATGGCGCGGAGCTGGGCTTCGAAGTCAGCGGGCTGAGCGTAAATTGGGCCAACATCCTGGCGCGCAAAGACAAAATCGTCAAAAAGCACGCCAAGGGCATTGAATTTTTGTTCAAGAAGAACAAGGTGGAATTCGTACAGGGCTGGGGACGCTATGAAGGCCCTGGCAAAATCAGCGTCGAGAAAGACGGCAAGACCTCCATCGTCGAAACCGCCAACGTTTTGCTGGTCAGCGGCTCGGAAGCGCGCGCCCTTCCCGGCATTGAGCCGGACCACAAAACGATTCTCACCAATCGTTCCATCCTTGAGCTTCCCGCCATTCCCAAAACCTTGATCATCGTTGGAGCGGGCGCCGTGGGCGTCGAATTTGCCTCCATCTACAATTCCTTCGGCACGCAGGTGACCATCCTCGAAGCGCTCAATCGCGTCGTTCCCGTGGAAGATGAAGAAATTTCCGTGGAGCTCGAGAAAACCTTCCGTAAGAAAAACATCCAGATTTTTACCGGCAGCAAAGTCGACGGCGTGAAAAAAGAAGCCGCCGGTGTAACCGTAAGCTTCAAGGACAAAGACGGCAAAGCGCAAACCTTGCAAGCCGAGAAA
Organism: uncultured Acidobacteriota bacterium; assembly: GCA_963838265.1. Classification (GTDB taxonomy): domain Bacteria; phylum Acidobacteriota; class Terriglobia; order Acidiferrales; family UBA7541; genus Acidiferrum. The sequence continues at coordinate 481,842 of CAWIQN010000003.1, read as the reverse complement.
TTGCTGCTGGCCGTAGGCCGCAAGCCGATGACGGAAAATTGCGGTTTGGAAAAATCCAAAGCCAAACTCGATCGCGGCTTTGTGAGCGTGGGGCCGACCGGAGAAACCGACGAGCCCGGGCTGTACGCCATCGGGGATATTGTCGCCGGAATGCCGCAGCTGGCGCACGCCGCCATGATGGAAGGCATTATCGCGGTGACCCACATCGCGGGAAAACCCACGCACACGCTCTTGCGCACGCGCATTCCCAACGCCACTTATTGCGAGCCGCAAATCGGTTCGATCGGCCTCACGGAAAAGGAAGCCATGGCCGCGGGCTACAAGGTGAAGACCGGCAAGTTCCCGTTCCTCGGCAACAGCAAGGCCACCATCCTGGGAAATCACGGCGGCTTCGTCAAAGTAGTCTCCGACGAGAAATTTGGCGAAGTCCTGGGCATTCACATCATCGGTCCGCTGGCCACCGAAATTCTGTCCGAAGCCGCCGCGGTGCTCAACCTCGAAGGCACCATCGACGATATGATGCACATGGTTCACGCGCACCCCACGGTGTGGGAAGCTATGGGCGACGCGTTCGCCTCGGTGCGCGGTCTGCAGATTAACGTTTAGGTGCTCGGCAAAACTGACAACGCCTAATAACCCACAAATGAACGGCAAACCATCTCCGGCGCAACGGTTGGCCCACGCGTGTGCAGGGGCGCGCCGATGAGTTCCTGTTCCGTCGTCAACCTCGGCCTGATTAACTGGGCGGAAGCGAATACCTTGCAAGAGCGTATGGTAGTCGCTCGCAAAGCCGGCGCCATCGGCGACACCTTGCTGCTCTGTGAGCATCCCCACACCATCACGCAGGGCCGCAACGGCAAGGCGCAGCACCTGCTGGCCAGCGAAACGGTGTTGCGGCAAAAAGGCGTGGAGTTTCACCACACCAATCGCGGCGGCGACGTCACCTATCACGGGCCGGGCCAGCTGGTCGGTTATCCCATACTGAATTTGGCGGCCATTCGGCGCGATATCAGCTGGTACATGCGCATGCTGGAAGAGGCCATGATTCGCACCTCAGCCGAGTTTGGCGTGACGGCCGTGCGCGAGCCGGGGAAAACGGGCATTTGGGTGGATCAGCCAGCCGCTGCAGCACCGGAAAAATTGGCAGCTCTTGGCGTGCACCTCAGCCGCTGGGTCACCTCGCACGGCCTGGCATATAACGTTTCTACGGACCTCCGCTATTTCGGATTAATTGTCCCGTGCGGCATTGCCGAGCGCAAAGCCACGTCATTGGAAAAATTGTTGGGCCGGACCGTTGCAGTTTCCGACGTTGCGGATCGGCTGGTAAAGCATCTCGGCGCCGTGCTGAACCTCGATATGCAGGCGGTCCCCAGAGTACAATTTCTAGAGACATTGCGGCAGGTGGAGCGAAACGCGCAATCCTCGCCTCCAAACCAGTTGCTGGCGACGGAGCCGGCCCTGGAGCCCGTGCGGAGCGACGCATGAAAAAAGACTTAACGCGCCAGCAGTACCTGGACCTGTACTATTACATGCGCCTGAACCGCGCCGTCGAAGACACCATGACCAAGCTGTTCCGCCAGAACAAGATCGTCGGCGGACTGTACTCGAGCCTGGGCCAAGAGGGCATTTCGGTGGGCACGGCGTACGCCCTCGAGAAAAAAGACTGGCTGGCGCCCATGATTCGCAATATCGGCGCGTTGCTGGTGAAGGGCGTTCCCCCGCGCGACATTTTTACGCAACACATGGCCAAGTACACCTCGCCCACGCTGGGCAAAGACGGCACTAGCCACTTCGGCGACCTGGATAATCTGCACATCGTTTCGCCCATCTCCATGCTCGGTGATTTAATTCCCGTGATGACCGGCGTGGCCATGGCCGGCCGCTACCTGGGCCAGAAAATCGTGGCCATGACCTGGATTGGCGACGGCGGCAGCTCCACCGGTGTCTTCCACGAAGGACTGAATTTCGCCGCGGTGCAAAAAGCGCCTTTCGTCCTGATTCTCGAAAACAATCAATGGGCGTACTCGACGCCCGTCAAGCGTCAGGTGCCCATCGCCAACCTCGCAGACCGCGCCAAAGCTTACGGGATTGCCAGCTACGTGGTGGACGGCAACGATGTGGTAGCGGTGTACCAGACCGCCAAGGAAGCCGTAGATCGCGCCCGCGCCGGCGAAGGTCCCATCCTCATCGAAGCCAAGACCATGCGCATGCGTGGCCACGCCCAGCACGATCCCGCCGAATACGTTCCCAAAGAGATGTTCGAATATTGGAAGCAGCGCGATCCCATCGAGCTATACGAAAAGTTTTTGCTGAAGAAAAAGTTGTTGGACGCCATCACGAAGAAAGAACTCGAGTCGAAGATGGAGGTTTTACTATCCACAGATCGCGACTTCGCGGAAGTTTCGCCCATGCCGCCGCCGGAACTTGCTGAAAAAGGCGTCTATTGCACCGGCGACGATTGCCACAAGATAGCCGCGAAATGGGAACGCAACCAGGCCGAAGTCACCCCGCCGCGTTCCAGCGTTGCGGCGGTTTGGAAGGTCGCGGGCTTTGGTGAAGGAAAGGGTTCCGGCGGAAAGAATGCGCCCATCCATTTCGGCGATACGCCAGAAGCGGAAGAACTGGCGGACAACGAAGCCAAATTAGCCCCGAAGGCCCCGGCGAAAATCGTGACCAACGGCACGGCGAAATCTGCGGCGAAAAACTTGAGTAAAACAGCGGCGCATTTGAGTGCGAAGAAGCCCTCCAAAGCTCCCGCCGGAAAGGCGCGGAGATAAGCCATGGCCGAAACGAAAAAATCCTCCGCCAACGACGCAGCCGCAAACGGCGGCAGCGGCCACGGCGAGCCGGTCACCTTTCTCGAAGCCATCAAGCAGGCCATGTATGAAGAGATGGAGCGCGACCCTGCCGTGGTGCTGCTCGGCGAAGACGTCGGCGTCTACGGCGGGGCCTTCAAAACCAGTGAAGGTCTGCTCGAACGCTTCGGCTGGGAACGCGTCATCGACACGCCCATCAGCGAAAGCGCCATTATCGGCGCAGCTTGTGGAATGAGCTATCTCGGCCTGCGTCCCATCGCGGAGATGCAGTTCATCGATTTCATCGCCTGCTGTTTCAACCAGCTCACCAATTTCGTCGCCAAGGGTCATTATCTCTGGAACGCTCCAGCGCCCATCGTGGTGCGTGGGCCATCCGGCGGCGGCGTGCATGGCGGCCCGTTTCACTCCGCCAATCCGGAAATGTATTTCGTGCATACTCCGGGTTTGAAGGTCGTCTATCCCTCCACGCCCTACGACGCCAAGGGTTTACTCAAATCCGCGATTCGCGACAACAACCCGGTTTTGTTCTTCGAGCACAAATATCTCTATCGCCGCATCAAAGAAGTGTTACCGCAAGGCGATTACACCGTGCCGCTCGGGAAAGCCATCGTCCGCCGCGAAGGAAAGCATCTGACCATCGTCTCGTACGCGGCCATGATGCACACCTCGCTCGAAGCCGCCGAAGCGCTGGCTAAGGAAGGCATCGAAGCCGAAGTCATCGACCTGCGCACCCTGCAGCCGCTGGACGAAGAGACTATTTTGCAATCCGTGAAAAAAACCAATCGCTGCCTGGTGGTCCATGAAGACACTAAGACGGGCGGTATTGCCGGCGAAATCGCGGCAGTACTCTGCGAAAAAGCGTTTGGGTATCTCGATGGCCCGCTGATGCGCGTGACCGCGCTGGATACCCCGGTGCCCTACGCACCGACGCTCGAAGAATATTTTCTGCCCAACGCCAAAAAAGTTTTTGCCGCCGCCAAAGAATTGGCGCGCTATTAGTTAGGAAGACGAGTTCAGCGATTTCTCGAGGAGAACGTCACATGGCCGTAGACATCGTAATGCCGCAGATGGGCGAAAGCATTTTCGAAGGGACCATCACCAAGTGGCTGAAGAAGCCCGGTGACAAAGTGGAGCGCGACGAACCCCTCTTCGAAATCTCCACGGACAAGGTGGACGCGGAAATCCCTTCGCCCTCCGCCGGGGTGCTCAAAGAAATTAAAGTAAACGAAGGCCAGACCGTGCCGATTCAAACCGTCGTCGGCGTCATCGATGGCGCCGGCGCCGCACCGGCCGCCGCCCCCGCAGCGCTGCCGAAGGCGGAAGCGCCAAAGGCCGCGGCTCCGGCAGCTGCGAAGGCCCAGGCTGCTCCGCCAGTCGCACCACCGCCCGCAGGTCCTGCGCGGCCTGCCGTGGCACCCGTCGCTGCGGCTCCGCAAGCAGCCGCACCTTCCAAAGAGCGCATTCACAGCTCGCCGCTGGTGCGCCGCATGGCCAAAGAACACGGCATCGATCTCAGCACCCTGGCCGGCACGGGCGCCGGCGGCCGCATCAGCAAGCAAGATATTGAAGCCGCTATCGCCGGTGGGGGAGCCGCGAGCGCAACGGGTTCCGCCACGCAGTACGAAGAAGAAACCGAAGAGCAACTCGAAGCCGCCTATGAAGCTCCAGCAGCCCCCGCGCGTCCTTCAGCTCCGAGCCCAGCGTCACGGCCGGCGCCACCGCCGCCACCCTCTTCCGGCGGACAAGCCCATGTGGCCTTCGAGTCCGCCGTCCCGCGCGAGAAACTGTATTTCGGTGATTACGAGGTCTCGCCCATGAGCGTCATGCGCCAGCGTATCGGCGAACACATGGTGGCCTCGAAGCGCGTTTCACCGCACGTGTACTCCGTCGACGAAATCGACATGACCAAAATCGCCAGTTTGCGAGCTAAATCGAAGGATGAGTTCGAAAAACGCAACGGCACCAAGCTGACCTTCATGCCCTTTTTCGTCAAAGCCGCGGTGGCCGGCCTGCGCGCTTTCCCCACGCTGAATGCATCTCTCGACGGCACCAACGTGATCATCCACAAGGAAATTAATATTGGCATCGCCGTGGCGCTCGATTGGGGCCTGCTGGTTCCCGTGGTGAAGCACGCCGACGAAAAAAACATCCTGGGCATCCAGCGCACCATGAACGATTTAGCGGAGCGCGCGCGCACCAAGAAACTGAAGCCCGAAGAAGTCCAGGAAGGCACCTTTTCCATCACCAACCCGGGAGTCTTCGGTGGCCTCTTCGGCTTGCCGGTGATCAGCCAGCCCAACGTGGGCATACTGGGCCTCGGCGCCATCGAAAAGCGCCCGGTGGTCATCAACGATTCCATCGCCATCCGCAGCATGTGCTACGTCACGCTCAGCTACGACCACCGCGTGGTGGACGGCGCCATCGCGCACCAGTTTTTGCACAAGGTGAAAGAGACGCTGGAGAACTGGAGCGAGCCGCTGCTGTAGTTTTTTCCTTCGTGAAAACTTCTTCAGAAGCTACAACGGCCTCTCGAAAGCTATCGAGAGGCCGTAGTTTTCCCGATCCATCTTCTGATCACCGGCTCCGACTGTGTACGCCGCTTTTGTAGGTGCCGGTCTTCAGACCGGCCACCCGCGCCGTTCGCCTCAACTCACAAAATCCTGATTCAGCGGATTGCCAATCGGACCGTCCCTCTCGCGTCACGCCCGCAACAACGGTTTCAACTTGGCCACCCACACCGCGAACCCCTCGAGTGGTACCGGCTCGATCCCCGCAGTGCGCAAAGTGTCCCCCACAAACTGATGCCGTTCATTCTTCGGCAGCAGCGGCACGTCCGTGACCGCCGCAAACTCCGTGCCCAAATCCGACTTGGCGGTGATCCGTTCCGCGGTATACGCCAGCAGCTTGGCGTCACCCGGCGCGCGCGAAACGGACAACGTCTGCACAAACCCCCGCGTCCCATTGCGTCGATAACAGTAGTCGATACGCATGGGATCGCCGGGAAAAGTGTAAGGTGCGGCCCGCACCCGCTTCTCAAGCCGGTTCCAAATCTGCGCTTGGCGTAACACCTGCCCGCAGTAGTCGCGCAAACTAGCTCGGCTGCCGGGAGCTCCAACACGCGCCGGCACTGCCAGCGGGGCCACATAATCGCGGTATAGCCGCTCCATCTCCGAGTCCAGATCCGCGCCGAGCGTACCTTTCTCCCGCGCGAGTTGAATGGTATTCGCCAGCGTGTCGTCCCATTTCGTCACCACTTGCTTCCACGTCGGAACCGCACCAATCGTGCCGTCCTTCTCCACGGCTGGCGTCCGCAGGAATTGTTCGCAACGGCTTTCCAGCTCATCCCGCAGCCCGCGCAACGCTGCTTCATCCAGGTGTGGATGCATTCTCCGCACGCGGGCAAATTCCTCGGGCTCTTCCATCAACCGGAATCGCCGCTCTCCGCTGCGCGGATCGAAGAGCAGCACGCCGATATTTACCCACTCGTCGCGCAGTATGCTCGGGCTATAGCGCACCACGTGGTAGACAAAGCTCTGTTCACTCCCGGATTTTTCCAGGGTTTCCATGAAATGTCTTAACCTCGCCGTCTTAACCTCGCCGTCTCAACCTCGCCGTCTCAACCTCGCATTGTTACATCCAATTCGGAAACGGCTGGCGGCTCGATTGTTTGGATTGCAGGATCAGCTCCGGCACGCGCGCACGCCTCCTATGCAACTGCTCCAGCAAACGTAGCAAAGCATCGTAATCGTCGGCGTACCATTCCGGCGGAATCTCCCGCCCCAGCTCATCCAGCACCTTTTCTCCCAACCCTTTTTCCAGCCGCGTCAGCCACGGCGCGAACGATTCCATCCCGGTCACACCCTGGTACACGCGATTCCTCGTATACAAGCCGCGCAGCGGCGCATCCGGAAACGTCCACTCGCCGGCGTTAAAACAAAACCCCTGATCGATCATTTTTGTTTCGTACCGCGGCATCACCGGCACAACTTCGCCCCCGCCAACCTCGCCGAACTCCGCGCGCAGGGCCGAGGGCGGCGAACCCGTCACGCCCGATCGCGACCACGAAGAACGGGCATCCGTCTCGCCAGCCGGCCGCTCGAAATTCTGTAGCCGCAAACCTTCCTGCAAATAAAACAGCGTCTGCCGTCCATTGGTATTGCAGGTCCATTTGTCAAACACCAGCATCCCCGCAAAATCGTGCAGGTTGGCCACCTCGCGCAACTGCTCGTCCGGCAGAAAATCGTGCAGCGCCAGCCGCCGCGGGTCGCCGGGGAAACGCGAACCAAATTGCAGCCCGGCCTGGCACGGAATCCGCGAGCGCGGCAGTTCCACGCACAGCTCTGGTGTCAGCCGGATCAGCTCCTCGGAAACCTCCACCACCGCCACCGGCGTGGTCGGCAGCCCCAGCCTCGCCGCCAACCTCGTTCCCAGCATTTCATTCACCAGGATCCGGCCATGCTGCGGGTTATTTTGGAATTTGATTACGTAATAGTGCCCGTCCGAACAGCGCATCAAATGCGACTGGGCTCCGCCGCGCATCCGCCGTATCTGTTCGAGGGCTCGCAACATAGCAGGCTATGCTCGCGGGTATGCTAATGGTACTTGGCGTCCAGAGCACGCCTACTTGACGACGCACAGCAAAATTCCCGATTCGACGTTCCGTCCTTCCGCACATTGGTAAACTTCGCAACCCCTCGCGTATCACTCGGAACACCGGCGGGCCCCAAAACAGGTCAGGCCCCGGAACTTTCCCGGGGCCTGACCTTACACAGTAGATGCCATTCCTGGCGCGCTGAAAAACTACCGGCGCTTTTTTTTGCCGCCCTTCTTGGCGGCCTTCTTCGCAGGCTTTTGTGCCGCTTTTTTCTTCGCCTTGGCTTTTCCCGCCGCTTTCTTGGGCGCGGCTTTTTTCAACGCCTTCTTGGGTTTCTTCGCCGCTTTGGCCGGCGCAGCCGCCGCCACGCGCGCGGCCGGGGGCGCCGCCACCCGTGGCGCGGACTTGGCCGCATCCTTAACCGTGGTCTTCACCCGCGGGGGAGGCGGCCCCTCGGGCTCCTCCTCGGTGATGCTCAATTCCTCTTCTTCTTCGGTATCGCCGATCTCATCGGCCTCGACCCCCAGCTCTTCCTCCTCCAAAGGCGCCAGTTCGTCTTCCTCGAAACTATCTTTTTCGAAATCCATGCCATCCTCCCCTGGGGTAAATTAGCTGCGGCGTAACCCGATTGTCTCTCCGTGGCGGGCGGAACTCCACGTCGTTCCGCGTTAAAAAAAGCCTTTCGCGTTGTTATCGCACTCCCGCGGTATTTGTCAAGCACTCCGCGCTGGCATCAGCAAAAACCACGCTCTGGCAACGCGCATGAACACGACGCCCTTGCTAACCAGGATAAAATTGGCAGGAACCGTGACCATCTGACACGCCCGTTTTGATGAATCAATGCGTCAGCACTTCTCCGCTAGGCGCAATTGCCTCAATTGTGGTTCCCTGACGGCGCGCCCGTCTGCGCCGCCGCCGTCCCCGCGCGGTGAGTCTTTTTCTTCGCTGTGGACTGCGCTCGGTGCGCCGGCGCCGCCTCCGGTGCCCCGCCCAGCGTGTAAATCCGCAACACCATCCCGCGGCTCACCTTATTGGCCTTCAGCCGGTTCCACTTCTTCAAATCGTCCGCATCCACGCTGAAGCGGTCCGCAATCCCCAAAAATGTGTCGCCCTTGCGCACCCGGTAACTCACCAGCCGCCGCGTGGCCTCCGCCTGCGCTTGCGCCGCGGGAATGATCAACTTTTCCCCCGCCTCCAGCCCCGCCCCATGCTCCAGATTGTTCGCTTCCGCAATCGCCGCCGGCGTCACCTTATATTTCTTGGCAATGGACGCCAGCGTCTCGTCCGGCGCCACGCGATGCCGCCGCCAGCTCACCCACTTCTCCGGCGGTATATCCGCGATCTCCGCGGAGAATCGCGCCGCCGTGCCCACCGGCAGGTGCATCTCAAAACTCGGATCATCCGGCGTGGCCAGCCGCAGCAACGCCGGATTCAGCGCGTGCAGCGTTTCCACATCCACGTCAATCGTTTCCGCCACCAGCCGCAGATCGATGGCCCGTCCCGGTTTCACCACGTCGGACGGCACCGGCGGATCCGGCTCCACATGAATCCCATAGTGCGCCGCATCCTTGGCAATCAACGTCAGCGCCAGAATAATCGGCACGTAGTTCTTGGTTTCTTTCGGCAACACGTTGCGGCGGTACAGTTCCCAAAAATCCGCGTACCCGGTGCGCTCCACAGCTTTCGAGACGTTCCCCGGCCCGCAGTTGTACGCGGCCATCGCCAGGTACCAGTCGCCGAACATCCCGTACAAATCTCTTAAGTGATGCGCCGCCGCCCGCGTGGCCTTTTCCGGATCCTGCCGGTCATCCACCCACCAGGTATGCTTCAATCCATATTCATTCCCGCGCCACGCCACGAATTGCCAAATCCCCCGCGCCCCGGCCCGCGACAGCGCCAGCGGCTGAAACGCGCTCTCCGCCTGCGCCAGATAAATCAAATCCTGCGGCACGCCTTCTTCGCCGAGCACCCGCTGAATCATCTCGCGGTACCGCCCCGCCCGCCGTAATCCCGTCTCCACAATCGCCCGCCCGCGCGGCGTTTGGAAAAAATTCAAAAACGACAGCACCTCATCGTTCACCGTCAGCGGCAAATCGTGCGAAATATTTTTAGCCGCTTCTTCGGCCCGCGCCTTCAGCTGCGGGTCCACGGGAAAGGTCATCTCCGCCACTTCATCAATCGCCGCGGGCACCGCCGGCGGCTCGCTAAAGCCATCCCCCGCGCGAAACGCCTGCAACTCGTACGAATACACCGTATCCACCACGCGGTGAAACAGTTCATTCAACTGCTTGTCTGCCGCGGGGTCGTACCCGCTCTCCAGTATCCAATCCACCGCGTCATCAAAATCTTTACGCGCCGCCTCCAAATGCCCCGCGCGATAATTCTGTTCCCCGGACGCGAACTTCGCCTCCACCACCGCCGCCAAATATTCCTTCCCGCCCGGCACGGCCGGCAGCAGCGACACGCTCGCCCGCGCCGCGGGATTCGTCAACGGCAGTGACCCCGGCAGTGAACCGGCCCCTGCACTAGACTGCCTCGCCCCGCCGGACTTGCCTTGCGCCGCTGCGCCGCCTCCAGGGATCTCGCCACCCGCCGTCATCCCCGCCGGAACATCCGTTGCCGCAAATCCTGACGCCGGAACGCGCGCTTGCACCGGCTGCCGCGCGCCGTCCTCGCAACCGCACACCACGCACACCAGCAGCACCGCCACGAAAAACTTCAACCACGCATGTCTATCGGATCTCGCAAGCAGGGAAGGCTGGCGCTTCATCTCACCATGGTATGTACCCGCCACGACCCAGGTCAATGTTTTCCGCCGCCCCAGGGGTTGTCGCAAACACCACACCTCCCCCTGGGAGCGCCTACTCTTCTCCATCCCGCATCTTCCGCGGGATGAATCTCCCGATTGGCGTCTTTTCCGCTGTAGCGTAGGGCGCTTGCCCCTGAGCCCTGCTTGCCCCCGGGGGGCGGCTTTTTCGGAGTAAACTACCGAGCGCTCGGACGTTCCGATTTTTTTCGCGAGGCTTAACACATGCTGCGTAATTCCCGTCGCATCAGCGCACTCCTTCTCTTCCTCTTCGCAACCACAACTCTCCACGCCCAAACCCTCTCCAAAGAAAAACAACTACAAATCTCCCAAGCCGTCTCCGACTTCCAGGCCGCCACCAGCGTGCCCGGCCTCTCCGTCGCTGTAGTCCTCAACGGCCAGCCCGCCTGGTCCGCCGGCTTCGGCATGGCCGACCTCGAAAATTTTGTCCCCGCCACCTCCGCCACGCTCTTCCGCCTGGCCTCCGTCTCCAAACCCATCACCGCCACCGCCATCCTGCAACTCTCCGAGCGTGGCAAGCTCGATCTCGACGCTCCGGTGCAAAAATACTGCCCCGCCTTTCCAAGAAAAGAATGGCCCATCACCACCCGTGAACTGCTGAACCATCTCGGCGGCATCCGCCACTACAATCCCGACCACCACGGCGACATCCCCGAAGACAGCGCCCGCCATTTCACCTCCATGGAGGAATCTCTCACAGTTTTTGAAAACGATCCTCTGGTCGCCCAACCCGGCACCAAATTTCAATACAGCACCTACGGCTACACCGTGCTCGGTTGCGTCCTCGAAGGCGCCAGCGCACAAAAATATGTCGATTTCGTCCGCGAAAATATTTTCCGTCCCGCCTGCATGGAGCACACGCAACCTGACGATTTCTTCGCCATCATCCCGCACCGCGCCCGCTGGTATCACAAGGACGCTCAAGGCGCGGTGCAAAACGCCGGCGTCCTCGATGCGAGCTACAAAATTCCCGGTGGCGGCTGGCTCTCCTCCGCCGACGATCTGGCGCGCTTCGAAGTCGCCATCCTCGCCAACACTCTCCTCAAACGCCCCACCCGCGACCTCATGTGGACCCCCGGCAAAACCGCCGACGGCAAGCAACTCGATTACGCCCTAGGTTGGGGACTCAGCAAAAAGTACGGCCTCTCCCTCTTCGCCCACACCGGCGGCCAGCAAGGCACCAGCACGTGCATCCTCCTCGCCCCCGAACGCGCCGCCGGCATCGTCGTCCTGGCCAACCTCGAAGGTGCTGACGTCGCCGCCCTCTCCGATAAAATCCTAGCCATCGCCCTGGACCTAACAGCTCCACCACCAGCAAAAACCCAGTAGTTCCTGGGAACGCCCACTCTTCTCCATCCCGCGGGTTTCGCGGGATGCATCTCCCGATTGGCGTTTTTTCCTGCGCAGGGCGCTTGCCCTCTGAGCCCTGCGGCTTTTTCCGTGCAGCCAGTACAAGCCCGCCCGCAGACGTGTCCATCACAAAAAACCCGCAAATCCCCGCTTGACAATTTCCCGCCCACGATAAATACTAAACCGAATGGTTAACTATCACACCTCCGCTCCCAGCCCCGCCCTCGACGCCACCTTCGCCGCCCTCTCCGACCCCACCCGCCGCGCCATCTTGGCCCGCCTCGCGCAAGGCGAATCCACGGTGACCTCCCTGGCCGCTCCCTTCAACATGTCTCTCCCCGCCGTCTCCAAACACCTGCGCGTCCTGGAATCCGCCGGCCTCCTCGAACGCAGCATCACCGGCCGCATCCATCGCTGCCGCCTGGCCGCGCAACCCATGCACGACGCCGCTGCCTGGATGGAGCAATACCGCGTCTTCTGGGAAACCCAGTTCGACAACCTCGCAAAATTTCTGTCCGTGGATCCAACACACTCGGTTGATGCAACCGATCCCACCACCACCAACAAGGAGAAAAAATCATGGCCACACCGCAAAAAGACTTCACCCTCGAACTCCGCCGCACCTTCCCCGCGACCCGCGAAAAAGTCTTCGCCGCCTGGACCGACCCGCAAAAATTAACCAAGTGGATGTGCCAGGACGTCCCCACCCATCAGGTCACCTACCGCGAGCTGGACATTCGCACCGGCGGCCGCTACGTCATGGAAATCCACGATAGCGCCAACGGCCAGATCTACATCGGCAGTGGCGTCTACAAAGAAGTTACGCCACCGCAGCGCCTGATCTTCACCTGGAGCTGGCTAAAGCAAGCCCCCGATGGCAGCACCTCGCCCATGCATGAAGAGCCCGAAACCCAGGTAACCGTCGATTTTTTCGAGCGCGCCGACGCGGCCACCGAAATCGTCCTCAAACACGAAGGCTTCTTCTCGCAATCCGCTCACGACGAACACCATGGCGGCTGGACCGGCTGCTTCAACGTCCTCGAACGCTTCTTGGAATCCGACCGAAGCTGACCGACAAACGTGCGGCAATCCTCAGCAGGTCGGGGCGCTTTCTCTGACGCTGGCGGCGCATCACATTTGTGTTACAGTTTCGCGGACTCCCCCGAAAGGAACGACCATGCCGATCAAGAAGAAGAGCATCTCGAAATCTACAAGCTCTAGCAAAAGAAAAGCCGCCGCCTCATCATCAAAAAAGGGTGTTCAAGGCGTTAAACATCAGTCCTTGAAAGTGGGCGCGTCTTACATCGGAGAAACCGAGAAGCGTCTGTAGCCCATTTTTCCAGCGCCATTTGTTCTCGGGGTTGTGCTGCAGAGTCTGACGCATTCACGGACGTCGCGTGACAGGATCGTTTTGTTCCACCCGCTGCTTATGGAACTGACACATAATAAACGGGTTGATTGACGCCCGTCCGCAACCACCCATCGATTCCGCCTCTACCGCGGCGATTTCTCTTGCAATTCTCCCCTCCTCGTGGTACTTTTCTGTTGCGTTTGTTGCTCTTGTATCGCCTTTGGAATTCGTAAAAGGTCCGCAAGGTAACTCTTGCGGCTTTTTTGTTTTGTACCGCCTTAAAACCGCGGCCAAGACGTACCGCAGCACCAAATAGCTCAAATCTTGAAAAGAGACACAGCAGTGAGCAAAGAACAAGGAACAGTGAAGTGGTTTAACGCCAGCAAGGGCTTTGGATTCATCCAGCGCCAGAGCGGTGAGGACGTATTTGTCCATTTCTCCGCGATTGTGGCTGATGGCTATAAGTCGTTGAACGATGGCCAAGCGGTTGAATTCGAAGTCGTCCGCGGCCCCAAGGGCTTGCAGGCGTCCAACGTCCAGCCGCTGTAACCACTTCGACTGGAAAAATTTCGGGCGGTGCGCCTCAAGCGCCCCGCCCGTTTTTTATTTGTAGCGGCCGCCTGGCGTTTACCCCGACCATGTCGGGGAGGCGGTCGCCTTTATTCCCGCCGCCCTACTGCGTTCCTCTGGTATCTCAGCGTTATCCTTACGATCTTTAATTCTTAATTTCTAGCCAGCGTTCGCACCCCCTCACCCCAGCGCCCACTCCAAATCCCCAATCAAATCCCCCACATCCTCAATCCCCACGGACATCCGCACCGTCCCCGGCGACACTCCCACCCGTGCCAACTCCTCCATGCTCATATCGTAGTGCGACGAAAAAATCGGCAATATCACCAGCGATTCCACCCCGCCCAAACTCGCCGCCAGCAAAAAAATCCGCACCCGCTCGCAAAACCGCCGCGCCGCCGCCAGCCCGCCCTTCAAATCAAACGCCATCATGGCCCCAAACCCGCTCATCTGCCGCTTGGCCAACATATGATCCGGATGCGAGCGCAATCCCGGATAATAAACGCGCGCCACTTTCGGATGCTTCTCTAAATAGCGCGCCACCGCCAGGGTATTCGCGCTCTGCCGCTCCATGCGCAGGCCAATCGTCTTCATCCCGCGAATCAGCAGATACGCCGCCCCCGGATCCATCGATCCGCCCAGATAAATCACCATCTGTTGCACGCGCTTCATCCACGCCGCGCTCCCCGCCGCCGCTCCCGCGATGATGTCCGAATGCCCGCCCATATACTTCGTCGCGCTATGCACCACCATGTCAAAGCCCATCGCGATCGGCTGCTGTTGCAGCGGCGTGGCGAACGTATTGTCGATGATCGACACCAGCTTGTGTTTTTTCGCGAACGCCATTACCCGCCGCAAATCCACCAGCCGCAGCGTGGGATTCGTCGGCGTCTCCACATAAATCACTTTTGTTTTCGCACTAACCAACTCCTCTATCCCCGCCAGATCCGTCCCCACCAAATGCACCTTGATCCCCATATCGGGAAACACATCGCGCATCAGCCGGTAACTCCCGCCATAAAGATCCGCGGTGGAAATCACCTCATCCCCGGTCTTCAAAGCGCCAAGCAGCGCACTGGAAATGGCCGCCATCCCTGACGCTGTCACCACCGCTGCCTCTGCGCCCTCCAGCGCCGCAATCTTTTTCTCCGCCACCGCCAGCGTCGGATTCCCATACCGCGTATAGATGTACGCCTTGCTCTTGCCCTCCGCCCACTTCTTCATCTCCGCCACCGACGAAAACGTAAACGTCGAGCTATGACAAACCTCGGTCGCCACCGGTCCGCCCACGCCATGGCGGTTCGGCTCCCCGGCATGCACCGCCCGCGTCTGCAATCCCAGCTGCATCCCCGCCCCATCGGATAATTTGCCATCGCGCAATTTCCCACCCCGCAATTTCCCGCCACGCACCTTTTTACCGCTCTGCAAAACCCGCGTATTTTTCATAACGCGCAGATTATTCGCTCTCCCCCTCCGCCGCGGCAACCACCAATTTGGCGCCCACTTTTTTGGACTGCGGCGGTTTACCCTGAGCGCTTGCGCGAAAGGCTCGACGCCGCTTTTCCGCCCTAGCCACCTCCCTCAACTGATCCGCGGCCTATTTCACCCGTCTCCTCGTCACGTGTGAACTCTGTGTTCTTCTGCGTTAAAAATCCCGCCATTACCTTGCCACGAGCTCTACCCGCCCCGACCTGTACCAAAACTGTCCTTCCTCAACCTTGACTACACGTACCCCACTGATACACTGACTCCCGTAAAGAACCGCGCCTCGCCCCCAGCGAGATCCCCCGAAAAATCCAAACTTAAACTCAACTCAGGAGAATACCCATGCCCACCGCATTAGCCATGGATCGCACCCGTGTGTGCACTTACACCTTCGAAAACAGCTCGAAATGCCGCATCCCGCTCACCAGCCACCCCTATCTCTGCACCTTCCACGCCCGCAAAGACGCCGAAAATCGCGCCACCGATGATGCCGTTCGCGACATCGCCTTCCACCTTTCCAACCGTTACGTCTCCCACTGCGACCTCAGCGCCGCCATCGCCCAGACCATTACCGCCGTCGCCTACAATCACATCCCCGTCTCGCACCGCCGCCACCATCGCCTATCTAACCCAAAACCTAGTCCAAACCCTGGCCGGCGCGGAAAAAGAATTCAAAGACACCTTCGGTATCTACGCCTGGCGCCAAACCATCGCCAACAACTTCAACACCCCCCGCCCCATAACTCCGCCGTCCAGCCCGGCCCCCGCCGAATCGGCCGCCACCGCCCCCCAACCCGTCCCCACGGACGATCGCGCCAACGATCCCGCCAGCAACCCCATCAACGATGCCGCCGCCACCGATCCACAAATCCTCGTCAGCTCAACCGCCAGGCGCGCCGCCGCAACCTCCCGCCGACAGCACAGAGGATGAAGCGGAGAGTGTCGTAGAGAACAGCTCGGAGAGTGGCACAAGCAGTTCGGAGAGCGGCGTCGCCAACAACCCAGAACGCACTGCGGCGAGCGATACGGCCAACGGCACAGAGAACAACCAAGAAGCGCCGCGGAGCGCAACTCGGAGCGCGAAGCGGCGAGCGACTCAGCCGGCGGCACACAATTCAGCCCAAAAGCCGACGCTACCCGCAACTCAGAACACGATACCGCAGCCGACTCGCAAACCGCCGCAGAGTACGACCCAGCGCCATCCCCCTCCGCGACAGCTCCTCCAGCGCCGCCTCCCAGGCCCCTCGAATCCCGCGCCCATCTCCCGTCGCAACAACAAATCGAAGCCGCCCTGTCCCGTCTTGGCGCCGCAATGGCGACGCATAATCCGGCGCAAGCAAGTCACATCCTCATCCAGATCCCCGAGAAACCGCCTGCCCATCGTAGTAACTACCTGTGCAACAAAAAACGCGACTAAACCCAGCAGAATGAACACTTGCAAAAGTATGTGAAAACACAGGTACTTTAAGTCCCTTTGTTTTCACATCCTTTCGCAACTCCCCTGGCCCGCTAGTCACCAGCGCCGTAGGGGCACGGCATGCCGTGCCCGCACTGACTCCGACCGCGCACTTGGCCTATCTGAGCCTTAGTCTTCGGTGTAGTCGCGTCCGTCCTGTTCTGCGTATAGTATTTCTTTACCATCGGAGGAACTGACTGGTGTTGAATCCGTGCTGACTCTGCTGGCTGGTCCGGCTCTCGCGCTCTTGCCGAAACGATGGCGTGAGAGATTCACCCTGACGTCCGCTGAATGGAAGCTTGCGGGTGTCGCGTCTGGACTCGTCGAATCGGCCACTGCTTTAGCCGCGCTAGTTGGATGGTATTCTTACTCCGTGACCCACTGGGCCCAGGACGTTATCTTCTCGACTGCGGCGGCGCACCCGCAGGGAGCAATTCCTCCGGGCACCGAAGGGTTTGCCGCACTGGTCCTTCTTCTTTTTCATCCTCTTACTTGGTTCATCGTCTATTGCGGTATCGAGGGGATCGTTCGTCTTCTAGCCGCCGGCGTCACCGGAACGGTATTGGGAATTCTCCCGCTTTTTCTGCTTGAACGCAGCTACTCGTTTCTGTCGTCGCGCCAAACTAAATCGCATTGGCCGCGAGGCGACAATTTCGACTCCGATTTATTGGCGACGCGAACCGATGGGGAAGGCGAGATTCTCGAAATCCGTTCGCTCAAGCCCAAAGAAGGATGGATTCCGCCGAAAATTGTGCGCTTTCGCGGTGTCTACTACAGCCTTTTTCAAGCGTACGAAGAACGCGCGACAAGCCGCCATTTCGTGTACGCACTCCGGCGGTTATCCGCCGGCGTCCACAGCTGGACGGTAATCGACTATTCCGCAAACTTCCGCTGGACCGACTCGGAAGAGTCAAAACCAAAAGATTAAACCTCTTCCTCCACCAGTTGCTCGCCGTGCGCCGCCTTATGCGCCGCCACGATCTTGTCTTCCACTTCCTTGGGCACGTAATCGTAATGCGAAAATTCCATCGTGTACGTCGCGCGCCCTTGCGTCTTGGAAATTAAATCGTTAGCGTACGTCAGCATCTCCGCGAACGGCACTTGCGCCTTGATGATCACGTTGTGCGCCCGCGCTTCGCTGCCGGCAATGCGCCCGCGACGCGCGCTGATGTCGCCCATCAAATCGCCCGAATAATGATCCGGCGCATACACTTCCACGTGCATGATCGGCTCCAGCAGCGCCGGCCGCGCCAGCTTCATCGCTTCCTTGAACGCCAGCGACCCCGCGATGCGGAACGCCATATCCGACGAATCCACGTCGTGATATTTTCCGTCGTACAGGCTCACGCGGAAATCCACCACGGGAAATCCCGCCAGGAAGCCGCGCGCCGCCGCCTCGCGAACTCCGCGCTCCACCGACGGAATCCAGTTCTTCGGAATCGCGCCGCCAAAAACATCGTCGATAAATTCGATCCCCGCGCCGCGTTCCGCCGGCTCCATCTTGATGCGGCACACGCCATACTGCCCGTGACCGCCAGACTGTTTCTTGTGCTTGCCCTCCACGTCCGCTTTGCCGCGAATCGTTTCGCGATAGGCCACCTTCGGTGGCTTCAGCGTCAGATCCACGTGATAGCGCTTGTGCAGCTTGGCGACCACCACTTCGATGTGCTGCTGCCCGGTTCCCGCCAGTAAAAATTCTTTCGTTTGCGGATCGCGTGAAAAATGCAGCGCGGGATCTTCTTCCAGGATTTTGTGAATGGAAACGCCAATTTTGTCCTCGTCCGCGCGCGTCTTCGGCTCAATCGCAAACGTAATCGAAGGCTCCGGCAGATGCGCCGGCTCATAAAAAATCGGCGAATTCTTGTCGCCCAGGGTTTCTCCCGGTAGCGCATTCCTTCAACTTCGCTACCGCACCGATATCTCCCGCGTGCAACTCGATAACTTCGGTGAACACTTTGCCTTGCGCCACCTGCAGATGCTGAAACTTTTCGGCGCTCCCGCGGTTGTAGTCCACCAGCGTCGCGTCGTTCTTCAGCACGCCGCTTTTCACCTTGAAGTAGTTGATGCGCCCCGCGAAAGGATCCGCCAGCGTCTTGAACACGAACAGCGACAGCGGCTGCCCGTCATCGTATTTCCGCTCCACGCGCTCGCCTTTGCCTTGCTTGTCCGTAAAGCCCACTTGCGCGTGCTCGTCAGGATGCGGAAAACAATCCGCGATAAACGTCAGCAAGCTCGCCGTGCCCACGTTGTGCAGCGAAGACACCATCAGCACCGGAATAATCTTCTCCGCCACAATGGCCTTCCGGACTCCGGGAATTAAATCGCAAATCGGAATAGTCCCTTCGCGAAAGAACTCTTCCATCATTTCGTCGTCGCCTTCAGCCACCATCTCCACGATCTTTTCATGCGCTTCTTTGGCTTCGTCGATCAGCGCATCGGGAATCTCTTCTACCTTCGGCTTGCCGTCTCCATCCGGAGTATAAAAATGCGCTTTCATCGAAACTAAATCGATCACCCCGCGGAATCCGCGCTCCGATCCAATTGGCAACTGCAACGCTACAACTGTCCTTCCAAATACAGAGGTGAGCGACTCCATGGCCCGCTCGAAATCGGCCAACTCGCGATCCATCCAGGTGAGCACAAACGCCCGCGGAATGTCGTACTCGCAGCAATAGTCCCAAACTTTTTCCGTGGTCACCTGCGCGCCCACATGCGCGTCCACGGTGATCAACGCCGCGTCCGCGGCTATCAGCGACGCTTTACTTTCGGTAATAAATGTCGAGTATCCCGGCAAATCCAGAAGATTAATCTTCACCTTGTTGTCCGGCCCGGGTCCGCACAACGTGCACGGCCACTCCGCGAACGCCAATCCTGTTTGAATGGAGATCTTTCGCGCGATCTCTTCTTCATCCCAATCCGTGGTGGTGTTGCCTTCCGAAACTTTTCCCCACTTCGGGGTCATCCCCGCGGTATACAGCAACGACGACACCAGTTGCGTCTTCCCGGTGCCGCCGTGGCCGACAATGCCAACATTGCGAATGTCCTTGGTGAGATAGCTTTTCATGACGCCTCCTCGTTTTCGCTAATTGGTGTTCCCTAAATGGTTTTCGCTCATCGTTTCGTCGGCCGCAAACGCCGTCGGCTCCGCAGCTAACGGAAGCGCTGACTGTCCTTGCGACCCAACTTTCTTCGCAGCTTCAGTCCACAACCGCAGTTTTGTAGGGGGAGAACGTGTCCTGTTGTACCTGGGTCCGGCGGGTGCCGGGCGAAGGACGAGCAAAACCCTGGGCGCTCTCCGACGTTGTGCAGCCCTAAGTAAAGGGCTGACGCGCGGATGCTAGCACACCGCCCAGCCCACCGCAATTAGCCGCCAACTAACTAGGGCTGCGCCGGTTGGCTGCCGGGGCCTGAGAGCGTTTGCATCGCGGGGATCTTGGCGGGATAAAAGCTGCGCAGCACGCTAAGCAAATCGGTGGCGGACAGCGCGAAGCCAATACTGGTGACGTTTTTCTTCACCAGCTTTTGCGTGTTAATTCCGATCACTTCGCCGCGCGTATTGAGCAGTGGCCCGCCGCTGTTTCCAGGATTGATCGGCGTGTCCGTCTGGATCCACGTCCCCGGTCCGGCACTCGGAAACTTGCCGACCGCGCTCACAATGCCTTTGGTGACGCTGAACAGCATGGCATCGCCGGGATTGCCGATGGCAAAGACGCTTTCGCCTTGCTGCACCAAGGCCGCATCAGCCAGCGTCAGATAGGGAAATTTATTGCCCGCCACTTTGAGCAACGCAAGGTCCAAATCCGCATCGACGTAAACTACTTTCGCTTCCAGCTGCACGCCATCCGGTAAAACGGCCAGCAAACTTTCTTCATCGCGGGCCACATGCGCGTTCGTGGCAATCACTCCGGTTTCGGTAACAAAGAATCCTGTGCCGCTCTTATTTAAACCTTTGAGGTACACGACTGCGGGCTTGGTACGGCGCACCACTTCTTCGAGCGATAGCTCCACGCGAAAGTCGGCGCTGTCCGCCCTACTTCTCACCGCCGACGCAGTCACGGTAGATCCGGCCGCGGCAGACCCCGTGACGGCAGAAGCTCGCGTCGCCGAAACTCCATTGCCGCCCTGCGGCACACGCTCCGATATCGTTCCCGTAAAAACTCCGGCGACGGGATCGAGATTCACGTGAAAGTGATCGGTCTTCAGCAGAAAATAGTCGCCGTGGTTGTGTCCGTTCAGCCCGACCCAGTTCATCGGCCCTTCGGTGAGGGTGAACTCTTTGCTGGTGTAGCCCGCCAAGCTCACGCGCGCAACCATGGCATGCTCCAGGCGCGAGCCGAAACTGGTGTGCGTGCGGTGAAAGAATCCGCCCGGGTAATCTTTCTCAAATGGCGTAACGCCCTCGGCCACGCCATCAAGGCTGACGGTCGCTCCAGGCGGGTTACTCGTGATCTGCAACTTCTCGGCGACTGCAGGGGCCGTTGACGTCAAAAGGAGGACAACCGCAAACGCGGCAATTCTAGAACGGGGGGCCAGGAGCAATCGCGCAAACATAGGCACCTCACGGGAAGGGTGAAATCAGAGGATGAATCCCGCAGGAACATTACCATATATTTATGTAGCACTGCTATTATCTGCGCTGTCAGAAGTAAATCCGGAACAGCGCAGCACTGGGAGCCGTGGATACTTGGGAAATTGCGCATCGCTGAGGCTTAGCTGACACAGAATAAATATCGAGCCCCGAGCGGAGGAGACTTGCCGCGCGTTCGCGCAACTGGCGCACAGCCCGGCATTCTCTGCTTGCAGTAGCGAATTTTCTTGCGGAGTCGGCATGTGAACGGACGCAATAGCCAATCGCGCTCTGCGGCGTTTCTAGCGCTGCGGCGGCGTGGACGAAGGTGCTGGCGGCGTTTTCGTCGCTGGCTCCGCTGACGCCGGCGCGGCCGGCTTGGTAAACCGGCTTTCATCAATTCGCGGATCAATTTCAATTTTATCGATGGTGATTTTTTTCTGCTGTGGGGTACCCGGTGTGTCCGAATCAACCTCGAACGCAAACTTCACTCCATGAACATCGCGATAGTCGCTGAAGAACGTCTCCAACGCAGTCTCATGATCGTCCACGACAATCTTGCCTTCCCACTTGACCAGCAGGAACGTAGAAGCGTCAAAAAAATAGGTGCGCACATCGCCATTCTTATTGGTGAGCTGCAGCTTGTAAGTCTGCTGGCCAGCGACTTCGTCCTTGCCTAGCAGTTCGAGATGGTTGCCCTTGCTCTGATAGTCCACCAACGGGCCGTCGAAATCGGATTCATCGGCGATGTTGCGCAGGTCCGCGGCATCCATGGCTTGCACATCTTTGTTTTCTGCGAATTGATTAATTACCCAGCCAGAAGACTTGCCGTCATAAACACGGACCACATTCCGGCCGTTGATGTTGATCTCCATGTGCATTTTCAGGGGACGCACAAACTCGACGGAAAACGGACCCTCAAACTCGGGGCCGAAAGAGATCTTGCCGGTGACGCGCTCCGCGCGAATAGCCTTGATCTTGTCGGCGCCGCCGCGGGCGGCCAAAACCTTGGCAAGGATTTCATCCGCGGTCTGCGCGGACGCGCCCGGCGACAAGGCCCCGAACGATGACCATACCAGCAACGCCATGCAGAAAACGCGGACGCGCCAGAAAGGGAAGCTCGAACGAATCATGGTCGACAGACTGTGTAGGTGCATAGCTCGGTAGACGCTTCCATGTTAGAAGTTGTCACAACCATCGTCAATTTTGCATGGGCGTCAAGTTGAACAGACCAATTTGGATAACCAATTTCGAGCCGGCCACCGCCTCCGGCGTTACCTAGGCGCGGGTTTAGGCGTATCTATTTGTTGGATGCCTTCCAGCGGCGTATGCTCACAGACTGCTGGAAAAATATCCGCTACGGACCTTCGTTTAAACCTTCACTGATATGGAGATCGCGATGAAAAAGAAAAATTTAGTCAAAACAATCTTTCTGGGCGTTATGGCCGCCATGGTTGCGGCGAGCGCACCTCGTGGCCTGGCGCAAACGGCTGCGCCGGACGTGGTGCCCAATCCTTTAAGCGCTTCGGTGAAGGTGGCGATGGTGCGCGCCAACAAGAATATGGTCGCAGGCGCGGAAGCCATGCCCGCGGATAAATACGGCTACAAGCCCATGCCGGACATGATGAGTTTCGGCCATCTGATGGTGCACATCGCCGATACCAACACCACGCTGTGCTCGAAGCTTTCTGGAACACCGGCGCCGGACGGCAAGCTGGACGAAGCCGACGGCAAGGACAAGCTGGTCGCCGGACTGAAAGCTTCTTTTGATTATTGTTCCACGGCGCTGGCGAATCTGGATGACAGCAAGCTCGGCGAACAGATCGCAATTTTCGGCGGGCGCATGGTGCCGCGCGCGGCGGCTTGGCTGATTTTGTCCGGCTCGTGGGCGGATCACTACAGCACCGAGGCGGTGTATCTGCGATTGAACGGGATTTTGCCGCCTTCCGCGCAGCCGGCGCCTAAGAAATAGAAGTTAGCGCGGGAATTAAAGCTGGTTACACCTGCAGGACGTCGCCTTCGCGCGCCACGACTTCGTACAACACGGGATTCACGAAGAATCCCAGCAGCAGACGCGACACCAAGCCGGCCACAACCACAATGGCGAAAGGTTTCTGCGTGTCGGAGCCTACGCCGGTGGAAATCGCCGCGGGCAATAGGCCGAGGCAGGCGACCAGCGCGGTCATCATAATGGGCCGCAAGCGCAGCAACGATGCTTCCAGCGTGGCGTCGCGCACCGATTTGCCTTCGAGCCGCAACTTATTAATGTAGCTGACCAGAATCACCGCCGTCTCCACCGAAACGCCCAGCAGCGCAAGCAAACCCAAAATGCTGGAGACGCTGAACGGCGTGTGCGTCAGCTTCAGAGCGATCAAGGCGCCGACTGGCTCGGTAAGCACCACGCCAAGCGCAATGGAAATCGGAAATTTGAAGTTGCCGTATAGTGCGAACAGAATCAAGAAAATCAGCATCAGCGCCAGTGGGCCAATCACCATGAATTGCGCCTTGGCCTCCAGCAGTTCGCTGTATTCACCGCCCCAATTGAGCGTGTAGCCCGGCGGCAGCTGGACCTTTTTCTTTATCGCGGCCTGGCCATCATTAATTACGCCTTCCAGGTCGCGACCCACGATGGAAAACTGGATTCCGATGTAGCGAGAATTATCTTCACGATAAATAAAGGAAGCGCCGCTGGCCTGGCGAATGCTGGCCAACTCGGAAAGCGGGATAGCCTGTCCCGCTGGAGAGGGCACGAGCAGATCGCCAATATCTTGCGCCGTGGAGCGGTATTTCGGCTCCATGCGCACCACCAAATCGAATAGCTTTTCGCCTTGTATCACTTGCGTGGCAGCTTGACCGCCGATGGCCGCTTGGATAACGGCTTCCACGTCGGCCACGTTGATGCCGTAGCGGGCAATTTTGGCGCGGTCGGCTTCGATAATCAGATTGGGCTGACCCAACTCGCGGACGACCGTCAGTTCCGTGAATCCCGGGGTCTTGTCGAGCACTTGCTTGATTTCCACGGCCTTTTTTTCCAGCACGTCGAGATCGGGTCCGAAGATTTTCACCGCCAAGGAACTCTTCAGGCCGGTGAGCGCTTCGTCCACGGCATCTTCCGCCGGCTGCGTGAAATTAAAGATCACTCCCGGATAGCTGTCGAATTTCTTTGCCAAATCCCTCGAGAGTTCTTCCTTGGTGTGGAAAGAACTCTTTTTCCATGCGGAATCGCCATAGGGCAGAAGACCGACATAAAACTCGCAGTTGAAAAATCCCGTAGGGTCGGTGCCATCGTCGGTGCGTCCGAGTTCGGAAGCCACGGTGGTGACTTGCGGATATTGCATCAGCAGGTCGCGGATTTTCGGAGCGAACTTGGCGGATTCCTCGAACGAAATGGTGTACGGCATGGTGGCGCGCACCCACAACGCGCCTTCATCAAGGTGCGGAAGAAATTCTCCGCCAATCAGCGGAACCAGGAACAACGTAGCGATGAAAATCGCGGTGCTGACCAGCAGCGTAATGCGTGGACGATTCAAGCACCACTCCAGGCGCTTGGAGTAAGAGTTGCGGACCCAATCAAAAATCCTGTTGGGCTTTTCCTTGACGCCACTCTTGAACCAGTAAGAGGCCAGCACGGGAACGACGGTCAGCGTCAGGATCAGCGCGCCAACCAGCGCGAAGGCCATGGTATCGGCCATGGGATGAAAAAGTTTTCCCGACGCGCCGGTGAGCGCATAGATGGGCAGATATCCCGCAATAATGACGGCCACGGAGTAGAAGATCGGGCGATCCACATCGCGCGCGGCCTGCAGGATTACTTCGTGGAGGTTGTAAGACTGGCCTTCGCGCAGGCCGAGTTCGCGGTAGATATTCTCGACCATCACGATGGTGCCGTCGATCAAAATGCCGAAATCGATGGCGCCGATGGAGAGCAGGTTGGCGGCTTCGCCGGTCGCGTGCAGAAAAATAAAAGCGAAGAGCAGCGCCAGCGGAATGGTGAGCGCGGTGATCAGCGCGGCGCGCAAACTCACCAGGAAAAAGATCAATACCACCAAAACCAGCACCATGCCGCGGATCAAGTTCCATTCCACAGTGCCCGTGGTTACGGCCACAAGGTCGCTGCGGTCGTAATAAGGGTGGATTTTTACGTCCGGCGGAAGAATCCCGCTGTTGAGCTCGATGGTTTTTTTCTGCACGCCGCGCAGCACGGTCTGCGCCTGCTCGCCGGTGCGCATCAGGATGACGCCTTCAACGGCGTCATCGTTTTTCTCGTAGCCAAAAATGCCCAGGCGCGGGGCGTGGCCGATTTCCACGCGGCCCACGTCTTTGAGCCGGATGGGAACGCCGTTGGCGCTGCCCACCACCACTTCGCCGATATCCGCGGTGTTGGTGAGCAGGCCGATGCCGCGCACGTAATAAAATTGCCCGCCCTGGGTGTAGAAGCCGCCGCCGGTGTTGGCGTTGTTGGCGGAGAGCGCGCCGATCACCGTGACCACGGAGAGGTGAAAATTGTTGAGCTTCACGGGATCGAGCAGGACGTGATACTCCATGGTCGGCCCGCCAAATCCCGAATCATCGGCCACGCCGGGAACGCTGCGATAGGCGCGCTCGAGGATCCACGCCTCGATGGTGTGCAACTCCTGCGCGCTGCGATCCGGGCTATCGATAACGTAGCGATACACCAGGCCGCTGGGACTGAAGAGCGGGGCCATGCTGGGCGTTACGCCCGTGGGAAGAGAGGCATCGGCGATGCGCTGAAAAATTTGAGAGCGGGCGAAATAGGGATCGGTGTTGTCTTCGAAGGTGAGGATGACGTCGGAAAGGCCGTAGAGGGAAATAGAACGCATCACGCGCAGCTTGGGCGTGCCATTCATGGCCAGCTCGAGCGGCAGAGTTGTAAGGCGCTCGACTTCCTCGGCGGCGTGGCCGGGCCACTGGGTGATCAGCTCGACGATGGGCGGGGAGAGATCGGGATAGGCGTCCACAGGCATGCGCTGAAAAGACATCGCTCCGGCAATGACGACCAGCACGGTGAAGAGCAGCACGACGAAGCGCTGCTTGAGCGCGAATTGGACGATGCGATGAATCACGAATTTTGCCCTGTAAACATTTCCAATTTTCCCGCTGGCTAGTGCTCCAAAGAATTCTTGAATTGCAGATACAGGCTGCCGTCGCCCACAACTTTGTCGCCTTCTTTTAGGCCGCTGTCGATGCGCGTGCGGCTTTCGTTGCTGTCGCCGATTCTCACGATGCGGCGGGCAAACCTGTTGCTGTCTACCTGCAGATAGACGAATGGAATATTTTCGGTGTCGTGCAGGACCGCGGCATCGGGAACGGTCAAGGCGTCGGTTACCGTTCCGGCTTGCACTGTGGCGTTGACGTACATATCTTTTTTCAGCTTGCTGCCAGGATTCCCAGCCACGATGCGCGCTTGCAGCGTGCGTGTGGTGGGATCCAGCGCCGGAGCGAGATAAGAAATCTTGCCGTGAAATTTATCGGGATAACTGTCGGTGTTGAGTTCCACGCTGTCGCCCACGTGCACGTAGGCCAGATCGCTCTGATAAATATTCACCAGCACCCAGACGGTACTCATATCGGAAATGGTGAAGCACTGCGTAGCGCCGGCCTGCAGTAACTGCCCGGGCCCCACCAGGCGTTCCACTACTTCGCCGCTGACGGGAGCCAAGACGGGGACTTGCGAGGTCAATTTAGTTTCCGCAAAAGTTTCCGGATCTTTTATTCCCAAGACGCGCAACGCGTCTTCGCTGGATTGCAGATCGGCCTGCGCGGCGGCGCGGTCGGATTCAGCTTGCTGCAAATCGCGCTCGGCGATGGCTTTGTGTTCGTAAAGATCGATGGAGCGCTTATAGTTTTTGTCCGCAAGAAGATAGACGCTCTTGGATTTGAGGTACGTGGAGCGCGCCGCGGAATAGTCCGGACTATTGACCATCAAGAGCGGTTGATTGAGGTGCACTACCTGACCGGGATCCACGAGAATTTTTTCTACCGGTCCGCCAATGGCGGAAAAAACCGGAGTGGTGGCGAAAGCGTTGTAGGCCACGGCGCCGGTTAGGCGCAAAACCCTCTGCAGGGGCCCTTTTTGCACGGTGGCAATCTGCAGGTGGGCCATCTGATCCTGTGGAACGGTGAAGAGCGAAGCGGTGTCGTTTTTGTTCTCGTTGGTGGAGAAGGAAGTCATTTGGGATTCGGACTCGCGGGGCCCGCTGCTGGAGCCGCAGCCGGTAATGGATGCGAGCGTCGCGAGCGCGAGCCCGAGCATGAGTGTTCGCTCCACGCGGAGCGCGATGGAGGCAGGATGGCGGACAAAACCATCCGCGCGGCGCAGGGCGATGTTTGGACTTAACGGAAATTTCATGGCAGCGTCCTCGTTCCCACGGCTTCGCGCATCTGTTCGACGGCGGTCATATAACTGGCTAAGGCTTGGCGATAGGCCAGTTGGTTGGCGCGATAGGTGCGTTCGGAATCCAGATAGTCGAGTAAGCTGGCGGCGCCGCGCTTGTAGGCGTATTCGCTGATGTCGCGGGATTGTTTGGCTTGATCGACGTAGCCGCCTTCGTACAGACGAATGATTTCATCGTTGGATTTCAGGTTGGCGAAGGCGCTGGTGACGTCCGTCAAAACTTGCTGCGCGGATTCGAGCTCCTGCTCTTGCGCTTGGGTGATGGCATATCTGGTGCGCGCGATCTCGCCCTGATTGCGGTCGAAAATCGGTAGGTCAATGTTGAAGTAGAACGCGCCGCTGCTCTGGCCGTTGGTGTGCGTGTAATCAAAGGTGACATTTAAATCGCGCTTGCCGTTGGCTTCCGCCAGCGATTCCTGGCTGCGCGCGGCGACCACGCCCTGCTGGGTGGCCTGCAAATCTGGACGCGAGCGCAGCGCCAGCGCTTTCAGGTCGTCGAGCCCTTCGCGCACCGGAGCATAAACAAGTTCGCCTTCCACATCGTAGCTGTCAGGGACAGACTCAAAACCCAGGTACTGGCGCAGCGAAGCGAGGGCCTGCACTTTGGCAACCCGCGCGGCGGAAAGATCACTTTGAAACTGCAGTAGCTGCAAGCGAATTTTGAGCAGGTCGCCTTCGCTCATATCGCCGAGCTTGTAGCGCTCGTTGGAGATGTCCACGGTTTGCTGAAAACTGTCGAGATCCTTGTTGGCCAGGTCGATGGTGGACTGCGCGAGAAGCACGGCGACGAACTGCTGCGATAAATTAAAAATAAGCTGGCGCTGCGCGTCGTTCACCTGATCGCGCGTGACGGCGGTCTGATCGCGCGCGGCTTCCAGGCGATGCTGGCGTTTTTTGCCGCGCTCAAAAAGGTAGCCGATGCCGAAGTCAAACTGCGCATCGTTGTCTAAATAACTGGTGCCGAATTGGCTGGGACTGAACAGCGGGAAGAACTGCGTGTCCCAAGAGATGACCGGATTGGGACGCAGGTTGGCGGTGATCTCCTGCGCTTGATTTTGCAAAATGGTGTTGCGCGCGGCGGCCAAAGCGTGATCGTGCTGCAGCGCCAGTTTGATGGCGTCATCGAGCGTGATGCGCACGGGCGCCGGCTGGGTGGTGTCGGCGCGCGGAGGGTTGGCGGGTTGCGGCGGCAGAACATTGCCCGAAGCTGCCCCTTGCGCTGCGGCGATAACCGGCAACGACGCCACAAGTAGCGCGGCCAAGGCCAATCCTTTCTTCATGGAAATCGTTCCTCAAGGGTCCGCAAAGGGACCAATAGCGAATCAGGCGTGA
Source organism: uncultured Acidobacteriota bacterium (assembly GCA_963838265.1). Lineage (GTDB taxonomy): Bacteria > Acidobacteriota > Terriglobia > Acidiferrales > UBA7541 > Acidiferrum. The sequence goes on along the minus strand of CAWIQN010000003.1, from coordinate 453,079 downwards.
AATGGATGGTGGAAACGACGAAGAACTAAATTGCAGGCGGAGCGCGGGGAGAGGTGGCCCGTGGATTTTCCGGAGAGCTGGCGACGGCATGCGCAAATACCTCCAGCGGCCGCACTTGCGAAACAACCGTGATGCTTGGCGCGGGCGTGACGACGGCCGCGCCTACCGCGGAACACACCGGGCAAATGTGCGTGCCGGAGGGCGCGCTGGTCAAGTCGGCGCAGTAATGCAGCTGCGCTCCAAGAAAAACGAGCGCGAGAAGCAACGCCAAGAAACCGATGTTGCGCCTATTGTGGGGCATCACACTGGTAAGAATGAGCTTAGGCTGGAACGGTTGTACGGTCAATAGTCCGGCCCGGGTCTGCGGGGTGATGAATAACGCCGCTGGTTGTTTCCTCGGGCGTTTTTGTGGAATGCTCATGCCGCGAGCACTCCATTTTGAGGTGACCTATGCCCTGCGATCCGCAAATGCTGCGGCACGTTCCGTTGTTTGCCTTATTGGACGAAGAAGAGCTGGCGGTGCTGGCGAGCCAGGTGGAACTGAAAACGTTTTCACCGCGCCAGCGCATTTATAAGATGGGCGACGCGGGAGGGCGCGCGTACGTGCTGGTATCCGGAGCGGTGCAGGTGACCACCGTCGACGAGGATCATCAGGAAGTGATTGTCGACCGGCCCAAGCACGGCGAGTTCTTCGGTTTTGCGTCAATGCTCGATGGCACGCCGCATCAGACGACGGCGATCGCCACGGAGGAGAGTACCGCCGTCGAAGTCTCCATCGACGACATCACCGTGCTGCTGCAACGCAAACCGCTCGCCGGGGTGGACATGCTGACCGTGCTGGGCCGCCAGTTTCACGCTTCGCAAGAGCTGGTGCGCTTGCGCGCGGCGCGCAATCCCAACGAGCTCATTGAGGAGCAATCCACTTTCGGCGAACACGTGGCCGATGCGGTGGCGCGCTTCGGCGGTTCCTGGAGTTTTATCATTATGTTCGGGGTTGTGCTGTCGGTGTACGTGACCGCAAACGTCATTCTGCGCGGACAGGCCTGGGATCCTTATCCGTACATTTTGCTGAACCTGTTTCTCTCCATGCTGGCGGCGATTCAGGCGCCGGTGATTATGATGAGCCAGAACCGGCAGGACACCAAAGACCGCCTGCGCAGCGAGCTCGACTATGACGTGAACCGCCGCGCGGAATCAGAAATTCAGGGGCTGGCGCGCACGCTGAATCATGTGCACGAGCAAGTGGATGATATGGTTGAGCTTTTGCGCAAGAAATCGTAGGCAACCGACGCGGGTATCAATCACAACCGGCCCAGCCAAGTGACCTGACGCAGATAGCCCTGCAGGAACCAAATATTGTGGGTAACCAAAAGGCGGCGGGTCGCGTCTAAGGGAGCACAGTAGTGTGTAGTTGAGTTAGGATGTGGTTGCTGGGTACGTGTGCTTCTCGCAATGAGCATATTTCACCGCAAAATCGGTCGAACGCACCTGCAACGAGCCGTAGCGCTATTTGCCTGCGCCGCGCTGTTGTATTTCGCATGCGGCGGCGCGCTCTTGCACGAGCACAAGAGCGGACCGGACACGGTTTGCCATGTCTGCCAGGCGCTGCATATGCCGGCGATGGCCTCTGCGCGCTTGGCGTTTTCGATTGCGCCCGCCCCGGTTGTTTGGCTTTCTGCAACCCCGCAGCACGCCGCACCGAACGATTCTTTTTCCCTGCACCGGCCTTCCCGCGCCCCGCCTGTCGCTTAATCCGCCCGCTTCACTTGAAGTCTAATCTGACGCGCAAGCTTTTCCGTTGAGCGCGCGTCACCGCCATTTTTCCCGGCGGCCTCTATCCACAGCTACATACAAAACCCTCAAGCGAGGATGGAGAAGAAATGTTAAAGCGTTTGCACAAGAATTCGTATTTGCTTTTGGCATTGGTGTTGCTGTTCGCGAGCGGAGCGGTGCACGGGCAGTCTGGCAATTCCGGCTCCATCGAAGGCACGGTGAAGGATCCCTCTGGCGCGGTAATTGTCGGAGCTATCGTAGAGATCAGGAATCCGGTGAGCGGCTACACGCGCACGGCAGAAACGGGAATCGATGGCACGTTCCGGTTTAGCAATGTGCCGTTTAATCCGTACCACTTGGTAGTTACCGAGGCGGGATTCACGTCGTACACGCAGGATGTCGACGTGCGCTCGTCCGTGCCGGTGGTCGCGCAAATTACCCTGCAATTGGGGGCGGCGGCGGCTACGAGCGTTACCGTGGAATCCAGTGGAGGTGATCTGGTGGAGAACGACTCGACGTTCCACACCGATGTGGATCGCGCGTTGTTCGACAAACTCCCGCTGCAGAGCACGTCTTCGGTCAGCTCGCTGGTAACGCTGACTACTCCTGGCGTGGCAGCCGATTCCAACGGCCTCTTTCATGGACTTGGCGACCATGCTTCAAACTCTTTCTCGATCGATGGACAGCCGATCACCGATCAGCAGAGCAAAGTATTCTCGAATCAGATTCCCGAGGATTCGATTCAATCGCTGGAAGTGATTTCCGGAGCGCCGCCGGCGGAATTCGGTGGCAAAACGAGTCTGGTGATCGTGGTCACCACGCGCTCGGGCCTGGGTGTGAATCCGCCACACGGCCAAGTAACCAGCTCCTACGGCTCATTCGGCAGCGTAAACGGGGGCTTCGACTTGGCCTACGGCGGCGATAAGTGGGGAAACTACATTTCCGGCAACGGCCTGAACACGGCGCGATTTCTCGACGGACCGGAACTCGGGGTGATGCACGATCGCGGCAATGAGGAGAACTTCTTTGACCGCGTGGATTTTAAGCTCTCGCCAAAGGATACCCTCAGCCTCAATTTCGGCTACAGCCGGTCTTGGTTTCAGACGCCCAATTCTTACGACGCGGAGAACGGAACAGCATGGACGTTTCTCTCGGCGACCCCCGTTTGTCCCCCTGGGCAGATCGGTTCGTGCGGCGGACTGGGACCAAACGGGGAACCGGTTGGACCGCAGGATCAGCGCTCGAAGATCGGCACATTCAACATCGCGCCATCGTGGACGCGACTGATCAATTCCACAACGGTGTTGACGACGGCGGCTTTTGTGCGGCGGGACCAATACAACTACTACCCGAGCGGAAATCCGTTCGCGGATGCCTCTCCGGATCTACAGTTGGAGACGGTTGGGCAAAACCGTACTCTGACGAATGCCGGAGGGCGCGCGACGGTCTCGTACGTTAAGGGAATCAATAACGTGAAAGCGGGGATCACCTTCGAGAACACCGCGCTCTCGGAAAACGACAAATTCGGGCTCGTCGATCCGACGGTGAATGCCGTGTGTTTGAACCTTGTGGGTTTGACTCCGGACACCAACCCCGCGATAACGAATCCTTCGCAATGCACGGGAGCACTGGTCCCCAACACCGGGCAAGGAACAGTGGCGGCGTTCATTCCGTTGCTTGGCTGCTACGACCTGACGCGAACAGCGGCGCTGCCGGCATCCGACGGCTGCCCCACGGGACAGAGCAATAGCGGACTATTCACCTTCAATGGAAACACCAACATAAAGGAAACAGCGCTGTACCTGCAGGACACCATTTCGCTGAAGAACTGGAGCTTCAACCTGGGGCTACGCGGCGATATCTACCGTGGCCTTGCCAGCGCTCAGCAACTCGAACCGCGGCTGGGCATCGCTTACAACTTCAAGCCTACGAGCACGGTGCTGCGCGTCTCTTATGCTCGCACGATGGAGACGCCGTTCAACGAAAACCTGATCTTGGCCAGCACCGGCTGCAATGACCCGGTGATTTTCGATCTGCAGGAAGCAGTGGCCGGTGGGCAATGCGTCTCGTCATCAGTGCCGCCGCTAAGCCCCGGTCATCGCAACGAATTCCACGCGGGACTGGAGCAAGCTTTCGGGAAATACCTGGTGGTCGACGGCGAATACATCTGGAAGTACACGCACAAAGCGTTCGACTTCAGCGTGCTGGGAAATACGCCAATCACTTATCCGATTGAGTGGGACAGCTCGAAAATTCCCGGTTACGCCATCCGCGCGACCGTGCCAAACTTCCACGGATTCACGGCGTTTGTCGTAATGTCCAGCGTGGCGGCACGGTTCTTTACTCCGCAAGTGAGCGGAATTGGCGCCACGCCACCCACGCCCGGCGGTGCATCGGTGTTCCGTATCGACCACGACGAAACGTTTAATCAAACCACGCACTTGCAATATCAGCCGTGGAAAGCGGGGCCATGGGTGGGCTTTAGCTGGCGGTACGACAGCGGACTGGTAGCCGGTCCGGTGCCGTGCTTTGGCGGCGAATCCTGCGCCAACGGGCCGGATGGCGGCGGACCGAATAATCTGATCGATGTTTCGGGAATATCGCCGGATCAACAGTTCCAGGCCGGACTGTTTTGCGGAAGCGTGTTTGCCACACCGACGACGCCGATCAGTTCCTCGGCCGGCGCGAATCTCTGCCCGGCGGCGCAATACGGTTCCAAGTACATCAGCATTCCGTTGCCCGGGACGGAGAACGATGACAAGAATCCGCCGCGGATCGCACCACGCAATTTGTTTGACGTGGCGGTGGGCCAAGACAATTTGTTTCACGGCGACCGCTACAAGTGGAGCCTGCGGCTGACGGCGGTGAACGTGACGGACAAAGTGGCGCTGTACAACTTCCTGTCGACGTTTAGCGGGACGCACTATGTTACGCCGCGGGCGCTGACGGCGGAGTTGGGGTTCCACTTCTAAGCCGATGCGCCCGGGCAAGCTGGGGCGCAGCATGCTGCGCCCCTACAAGTACGAGTTGCGAGATCGCGGTATGAGCCGTTATTTTTGCGCGAGGACGGTTCTTGCTTCCGCTAGTTCTGGGCGGTCTGCGCCGGGTCCGGCGATTGCAGATAATTTTGCGAAATACGTTTGCGAAGCTGTTGCGTCGCCATTCGCCTTGGCTGCGAGCGCCGCGCCATAGAGCGAATCGAAGCGGTTGGGTGAATATTTCAGGGCGGCGCTGTAAGTGGCCAGTGCGTCAGCGGGCTTTTTTAATTCGGCGTAGACGTCAGCCAACATTTCGCGGGCGGGCATGCGCACGGACTCCGCGCCTTCTTTTTCTTCGCGCTCGGCGGCGGCGGTGAGTTCGGCGATAGCTTCTTGCGATTTTCCTTCCGCGAACGCGAGCCAAGCTTCGGCCTCGCGCAAATCGGTGGCTTTTTCTGTGGATACTTTGTAGCCTTCGCTGCGACTTTGCTCTTCGCGCCGCGCGACGATTTCCGTTAGCTTCGCGACATCTTGTTTAGCGCCGGCGACGTCACCACTGCGGGCTGCGCCGATCGCGCGCGCCCAGTAGGTGGTGTCCTGCCACAACTCGCGGACGCCGTCGGGAACTTTTAGTTCCGCAGCTTCCTTCCAGCGGTGCAGTTCCAAAGCATTGCGTGCTTCGAGGAGCGCGCGATGATTCAACCTCTGTTCGTCGGTCGATCCGTGGACGCTCATCTCCGCTGTGGCCATGGCGCGGGCTTTGGCTTCCTCACCACTTTGCAGGTACGCGTAATCGAGATAGTCCATGGCGTGGGTTTGATAACGCGGCTCCGCAATGTGCATGTCGGTGGCGTGTTCGGCGGAAGCCGAGGCCGCGATATTCGACGCAATGGTTTCCTGCCAGAGACCCAAGCGGTTAAAGATGTGCGACGGCATGTGAATGGCGTGCGAAGAATCCGGCGCGATTTTCGCGTAGGCGCGCGCGGCGGCTAATCCCTGCGGCGCAAGCTCCGGCGTGTCTGACGCATGAATTAAATAATGCGCGGCGCCTGGACTGTTGGGCTGCGCGGCAAAGATCGGGTTGAGAATGGCGATGGCTTTCAGGCGATTGGCGCGAGCGTCTACCTCCTGCTCCGCGAGGGCGATCAACGAAAGGGCGTACAGCTCGGCAGCCTCGACATCCTGTGGCACCAGGGCATGCAATTTCGCCATCGCCGCGGAATAGGCGGTGATGCGTTGCTCATGCGTTAGCTTTGCGTCGTCTTGATAAAATGTGGCCGCAGCGGCGATGTAAGCGCGCTCGCGTTCTGTTGGGGCGGAAAGTTTTTGCGCCTGTTGGACATCTGCCAAACCCTCTTTCAGCACGCCGGGCTGGGGAGATTCCCACAATTGGTAGTAGCGCGCCATGGCTTTGCCCCAATAGGCCATCGCGCACTCGGAATCTTGCTTTGCGGCGGCGCTAAAAGTATCTTCGGATTGCGTGTATTGAAAGGAGTGCAGCAGCGCGAGGGCTTTTTCGAGAGTGGGTTGGGCCGCGGCCTGGCAACTGGTGGGGAAGTGCACCTGTCCGAGCTGATCGCTGGCTGGCACGCCGCGCGCCGTAGTGATAAATGCTGAGCCGACCGCTAAGGCCGTTACAGCTAGAAGTCTTGACAGATGCCTTGCGCGCATGAAGAACTCCTCAAAGATTCGCAGTGGGAATTGTACGCCGGCAAATTGCCAATTACATCTCAAGACCGACGAGGCGCATTAGCTCGAGAGCATTGCTCTTGGTGACGATGCCGTCGTGCAACTGGTAATCGAAGAACATTTTCCCGTCCACGACTCGATCCGCGAAGTGCATGTTGCGCAGCGGCGTGCCGATGGCGGCGCCGATTTCCGTAAGCGCCAGATCGTGAGTGGTGATGATGCCGATGGCGCCGTTTTTTAGCAGCGCGTCAAGCAAACTCTGGGCGCCGATGCGGCGGTCTTTGGAGTTGGTGCCTTCGAGGAGTTCATCAAAGAGAAACAGCAGCGGATACTTGCTTTCCTTCATGAGTGCGAAGACTCTGCGGATGTGGAGGATTTCGGTATAAAAATTAGAGCGGCCCTCCTGCAACGAATCACCGCTGCGAATGCGGGTTCCCAGCGCCAGCGGGGAGAGTTGCAGCGATTTGCCGCGAATCGGCGCGCCGGCCATGGCTAGCACGGTGTTGATGCCTACGGTGCGCAAGAAGGTGCTTTTGCCGGACATATTGGAGCCGCTTACGAGAAGCACGCGGGTGGTGTGGTCCAGCGAAACGGAATTGCGCACGCAGCGCGCCGCCGCGAGTAAGGGATGGCCCAGTTGCTCGCCATGAAAAATGGCTTTGGCGCCTGAGTCATTTACAAATGTCGGGAAGGGATCTAGCGGATGTTCGTACGAGTAGCCGGCGAGTGAAAGCAAGGCTTCCATTTCGCCGGCGGCCTCGGCCCACCCGCGCAACTCGCGGCCCCACTTGCGGCGCCAGGCCTCCGCGGCGTATCCCACTTGCACGCTGTAGAGAAACGGGAGCTCTGCGATGTGGCCAAGCAAACTGTGCTCGCCGTCGATCCAGTAGACGATGCGGGCTAGTTTCCTTACCAGTATGGAAGCGGGTTGCCGATTTTTATTTTCGCCGCGCAATCCCGCGGCCATGGCTTGCAGCTGCGGAGCGACAAACTTTTCGCGCTCGAAACGCTCCAGAACCTGCGCGAAAAGAAGTAATCCTTCGGCGTTGCACGAAACGCCGTGCATAACTTCTTCGGCGCGAGGACGCAGCCATCGCCGGACTGCAACTTCCAGGGCCAGCACGGTCAGCAGCGGTCCGTAAATCCCGCGCGTGAAATAAACAATCAGCGTTGCCGCGGCAGCCAACGATAAGAACACCGCGACACCCCGCCAAGGTCGTCCGGGTAGCAGCGGCGAACCCTCGGCCCATGCGATTAGTGATTCTGGCTGAAGGCGCAGGCGCAAGGCTTCGCCGGTTACCGCGAGGTACTCGCGCAGCTCCAGGTTTTCGCGCAGCTCAGCAACTAATTCCTGGCGCTGCAAGATCGTTTCCAGATCGGATGGCGCGCACAGCCACTGGGCGAGGCGGTCTTCTCCCATGGGCAGGCGCGCTTGCGAGAGCAGTTCAAACAAGCTGCCGCGGCCGAAAATGTCCAGGTCTTCGGCGTAGAGGTATTTACGGTCGAGGAAACGTTCGCCGGTTTGTCCCGCACCTGCCCAGCGATCCTCCATCCGCGCTAAGCCGCGTTGATAAAAATCGCTGGCTACTTCGGCTTTTTTTCGCGCCCGCAGAACAAATTCGTGCGCGACGGCCAAAACGATATACATCGCAACGGGGAGGATCAGCCAAAAGGGAGGAAAGAGATGTTTGGCGAGCACGAGCCAGATGCCGGCGATTTCGGCCACGATGGCGGCCAGCTTGGCATTTCCCAGGGCGATATGGCGGCGATTTTCCAGCGCCATCTTTTGGGTGTAACTATCTAAACGCCTGGAGTACTCAGCGCGCGGGTCGTGCAAGAGGCTCTCTCAGTGGCATCATCGCGATGCACATATCATAGTCCGCAAAAGGCGCGGGAACGTGGCAAATAAGTGGTGGAATATTTACGCTCGCAGCTGTTTCGATGGAAGGAAATCAGCTGGCGGAGCGTGTGAGACAATTCCGAGATGACTTCGTCAGCGACCGAATTGTCATCAACCACGTCATCACAGAAACCGCCTTCGCAAAATCCTCGCGATTACCGCATCGACGTCTTGCGCGGCGTCTCGATTCTTGTGGTTTTGATCCTGCATTTCCATCTGGCATACAACCTGGTTGCCAGCCCTTTCGCGACGCTCTTTTCCGCAAGATTCGTGCGTGCCGTGGCGCAGAACGGCAATTACGGCGTCACAATTTTCTTCGTTATTTCTGGTTTCTTAATTACTTCCACATCGCTGCGGCGTTTCGGCGCGCTTGCAACAATTTCAGCCAGGAAGTTTTATACGTTCCGCTTTGCGCGCATTTTCCCCTGCCTCCTTCTGATCTTGACCATTATCACGTCGCTCGGCCTAGCGGGCGTGCCGTGGTTCAAGAGCGACGGCGCTGTGGATGTATCTTTTCTGACCGCGGATTTTTCCGTGCTGACGTTTTGGCACAACGTGCTGATGGCCAAGGTGGGCTATTTTAATTATGGGCTGAACATTCTGTGGTCGCTGTCCGTTGAGGAAGTTTTCTATCTGGTGTTTCCGCTGCTCTGCCTGGTACTCCGGCGCGATGCGCTTATGCTTGGCGTGTGGTTCGCCGTGATTATTTATGGGCCAATTTACCGCAGCCATCACGCGGATGACGAAATTAAATTTTTGTATGGCTACTTCGCGTGCTTTGACGCTATCGCCATGGGCTGCTGCGTGGCGCTGCTTTCGCGACAAATCCGCGTTAGCGATGTGATGCGGCGCATCGCGCAACTTGGCGCGTGCGGCTTTATCGCCTGGATCTATCTGCGGAGCGACATCGACAGCAGCGCTATTTTTGGCCCCACGCTGGTGGCGGCCGGAGCGGCCTTATTTCTTTTTGTTGAAGGGGCGAATCAAGCTGTCGGTAGCGGAGGCCGATCTCATCGACTATTCAAGCCGATCGCCTGGTTTGGCCAGCGCAGCTACGAGCTGTACCTGTTTCACATTGTGGTGTTGGCGTTCATGCGGAACGTCTATGATCGCGGCGCCTTGCCTGCAAACTATAAACCCTTGTGGTTCTTGCTCTTCCTGGCGCTCGCAAGCTTGCTGGCGGGTCTGATCGCACGGTTTTACTCCGAGCCGCTCAACCTCCGCATCCGAACGTTGCTGACCCCGCGCCGACTGGGCTAGTTGGCTTTTTGCTGGCGGGATGATCAATCGCTGGACTAATCGGTTGAATTGGAGTGGTGCGTCAAGCGGCACAGAATGAATTCTGTGCTACCCGCGATTGGACGCGCCTTCCGCGGCAAGGCTACAATGCTTGTGGAGCGTTCTTCGAAGCAGGTGTGGGTGCGAAAGCTGTTTGAACCAATGACGAATCTCTGAGGTGCTGCGGATAGCCATCCTGTGTGCACGGCCTGTCCCGTTGGGGTGTCCTGGCAAGTTTTGGAGGGGACACCCGAACGGGGCAGGAAAGCCTAACGGCTGGCTCGTGGCGCCCACCTACTATCAGAGGTTCACGGCCTAGCTCCCCACGGCTGAGCAGTTCGCTCCATTTGTCTATCTAAGCCTTCCAACTATGCGCATACTTTTCATTGGTGACATTGTGGGCTCGCCGGGGCGGCAGATTGTCCATGACCGGCTGGCCGATTTGGTGGCGCAGCGGAAGATTGATCTGGTAATCGCCAACGGAGAGAATTCGGCGTCCGGCTTCGGCATCACGCCGCGCCTCGCGGAAGAGTTGCTGCAGACGGATATTGCGGTGCTGACGGGTGGGAACCACAGTTGGGATAAAAAAGAGATTCTTGATTACTTGCCACATGAGCCGCGCCTGCTGCGGCCCGCCAATTTCCCGGACGGCAGTCCCGGCAGCGGCTTGTACATCGCAGTGGCCAAAAACGGAGTTAAGTATTGTGTTATCAATCTTCAAGGACGCGTGTTCCTGCCCGCGATTGATGATCCTTTCAAGAAAGCTGACGAGTTGCTGGCATCGCTGGCGCCAGATGTGGCGATGGTGTTCGTGGACATGCACGCCGAGACCACCAGCGAAAAGATTGCGCTGGGCTGGTACCTGGATGGACGAGCCACGGTAGTGGTTGGAACGCATACGCATGTGGCCACTGCCGATGAGCACGTATTGCCGCAAGGGACCGCTTTCATCACCGATGTGGGGATGACCGGCCCACATTCAGGGGTGATTGGGATGGATCGCGAGGCCATTATCCGTAAGTTTATCAATGGTTTACCGGCGCGCTTTGAAGTGGCCAGCGGCGATGTACAAATGAATGCGGTGCTCATCGAAACGGATGACGAAGGGCCGAGGAACACGGCCGGACGGTTGCGCGCCCACTCCATTGAACGCGTGCGCCTGCGAATTGATTGAAAGCTCCGGTGGGAATCCGCGGCGGCAGGTTTTTGTACCTCAGGGCAACCCGTTCGCGTCATAAGGTATTCAGAATATTCAAGCTGTAAGTTGTGATGTTTCAACATTATCTTGCGTTCGAGTCAATCGAAGGGCGGCTAGGATTGAGGCGCTATCTGATGTGGTGGCTTGTGGCGAGTGTGTCGGCGAGCCTGTTCGTCCCGAAGCTGGCGGCGCAGGAGCCAGTGCAGCTGGACATCGAAAGCCAAGAGCTGACCGCAGGGCGGAAGGTCTTTACCGAGCTCGGTCCGGGGCTGCGAGCCATGCGCGAAGGCTTAGACGGCCGAATCTATCTGCTGGTGTCGCCTCAGCCGGGCGTTGTAGTGTACGAAGCCAACTTCAAACCTGTCATGCAGATAGGTGCGGCCTTGTCGGCCTACGCCGGGGTGAAAACGCGTCCGGCGGCCATAGTTTTTGGCGAAGATTGCGATGTAGACGCGGACGGGAACATTTATGTCGCCGATCGCGGCGCGAACGCAGTGTTGGTTTTCTCGATGGAAGGTACGCAGCTCCGTTCGATTTCGGTGACGGCACCGACCGCTCTGGCGGCAATTGGCGAGGGCGAAGTCGCAGTGGCAACGCTGCACGAGTCGCATCTGGTCACGGTGTTCGATAAAAATGGCCGAGACGTTCGTGAATTCGGCGATCCCGAACCAATTTCCGATCGCGATGATCTGAACCGCTATTTGAGTGCGGGGCTGCTGGCGACCGACGCGCAGGGCCATCTCTACTACGCGTTTCCGTTCATGCCTGAGCCGACGGTACGGCAATACGACCGCTTTGGTTTTTCGGGGCAGGAGATTCAATATACGTCCATCGATATACTGCAGGTGTCGCAGGCGGCGCGAAAGGAAATCGCGCGGCAAGAGAAACGCCGTGAGCCGCCCTACTTGAAGCGCAACCTAACCGCGGTGACGGTTGATCGCACCAACGGGGACGTGTGGATCGCGCTACACAACAAACTGATGCATTTCGACAAAAATGGCAATCGCAGCGCCACTTATATTTTGTTCACTCAGGAAGGCGGCCGGCTGGAAGCCACTTCGATTCTGGTTAATCCGCAGCACATTCTGGTGGGCAACGATGCTCTGGGGGTGTACGAATTCGTGCGCCCGGACAAAGCGGGGAAGATCAAAACAGAAAAATAGAACGCCGATGGCGGGCCGCAAAAAAAGTCTGGCCATGAACAAGTTTTCCTCAGGCACAATTTTAAAATTTTGACGGCGTGCGGCTCTGGTTCGGAGAAATTTTCTTAATATTTCCGCAAAAAAGCGCACGCGTGGTTCACGGCGCGTCGAAAAATGGCTTGTGGAAAAACTGTGCACGGGATGTGCATCACGCTTGGAGGCGTTGCTCACTTTTCTCTTGCCCCCTTCGCGTCAATGGGCGACAATCCCGCGCTGACTAAAAGCGGTTGGTTCCGGCCGGCTAATCCAGACGAGCCGCGCTCGTGGCAAACAGTTCTGATAAGGTTCGACAGTATTTCACAGGGGCAGCGCAGACGTTCGGCACGGGCAATAATTCCCGCAGCCTGAAGAAGGATGATTTGGGCCCGCTTTCCACAGCTTTTAAACATCTGTGGAAATAGCGCAGGGCTCTCTTTTCTCTATCGATGACCACAGCCATGCATCCCGCACGTGAACTTGAACCGGTCAACTCCTGGGACAAGTTTCTCGAACGCGTAAAGTCCCGCGTGAGTATCAACACGTTCACCACCTGGTTTCAGCCTACGCGGCTGAACCGGGCTGAGGGCGAGAATCTGTTCGTGCAAATTCCTAGCACCGTTTTCCGCCAGGTGCTGACGCGCACGTATGGCGACATCGTCAAGGCGGTATTCCACGAGATTGGAACGCCCAACGTGAAGGTGCAATACGTCTGCACCGAGGAAGAGGCCGCGCCGGTAGTGCAACAGGTGACTGACGGCAAACAGGCGAAGCTCAATTTCGACAGCAGCGATCACCAGCTGAACACGCGCTACACCTTTGATTCGTTTGTGGTGGGCAAGTCCAATGAGTTCGCGCACGCGGCGGCGCGCGCGGTGGCGGAGCAGCCTTCGAAATCCTACAACCCGCTGTTTCTGTACGGCGGCGTGGGCATGGGCAAGACCCACTTGATGCACGCCATTGGGCATACCATCAAGAAACGCAACCCGGCGATGCGGCTGAGTTACGTGAGCGCGGAAAAGTTTACGATTGAAGTGATCAACTCTATTCGATTTGACCGCATGATCAGCTTTCGCGACCGTTTTCATACCGTAGATGTTCTGCTGGTGGACGATATACAGTTCATCGCCGGGAAAGAGCGCACGCAGGAAGAATTTTTTCACACCTTTAACGCGCTGTACGAACAGCAGAAGCAGATCGTGATTTCGTCCGATTGCCTGCCGAAAGATATCAATTCCATCGAAGAGCGGCTGCGTTCGCGTTTTGAGTGGGGTTTGATTGCGGATATTCAGCCGCCGGACCTGGAAACCAAGATCGCCATCCTTCAGAAAAAAGCGGAGAACGACCGTTTTCCGCTGCCCGATGACGTGGCGGAATACATCGCGCGCGCGATTAAATCGAACGTTCGCGAACTGGAAGGCGCTCTGACACGGTTGATGGCCTATGCGTCACTGACGGGAGCGACGGTTTCGCTGGCCACGGCGCAGCAGGTATTGCGCAATATCATTGCGTCGCAGGAGAAGCGCGTCACCATCGATCTGATTCAGAAGCGCGTCAGCGAGCATTTTAATTTGCGCGAACAGGATTTGAAGGTGCGCAGCAACACTCGCGCCATTGCTTTCCCGCGCCAGGTGGCCATGTACATCGTGAAGCAGCTGACCACCGCGTCGTTGCCGGAAATCGGGCGACAGTTTGGCGGGAAGCACCACACCACGGTGCTGCATTCCATCAACAAAATTGAAGAGTTGCGGCGTTCGGATAAGGATCTGAACCGCACCATCACGAGGCTGATGGACGCACTGCAATAGTTGCGTCGCGACAGTCGCATCGCAACGGCGTCAGTAGTTTCCCCGCAGAAGCAAAATCGCCTGATGCGCTGTCCCGCACCAGGCGATTTTCGTTACATGTAAGGTTGTCGCCCGGCCGCGCCAAGTCTGATTTACCAGGGACTCGCGCTGCTGTCGTAGCTCAAGAATTTCCCTGAAATATCCATCCGGCCGGCGTCCAGCACTTTCTTTATTCCCGCTACGCTCACCTGCGGCGAGATAGCCGCGCCGGCACCGCCCATTTCCGTTTTCACCCAGCCTGGAGTAATCATCACCACGGAAATTCCCCGCGGCGCCAATTCCTTGGACAAAATCAGCATGGCCATGTTTAGGGCGGTTTTGCTGGTGCGGTATTGGTAGGAGGTTCCGGACTGCTCCACGGAGCGGCCCGCTGCGCCGTGTAACGAACCCATGGCGCTACTGATGGCCACGATCTGTTTGCGCTCGCTTTGCGCCACGTTCCCCAGCAGTGCCTCTGTGACGCGCAGGACGCCAAACAGATTGGTGTCGAGCGTGTCGCCCCAGGAGTCGAAGTCCAGTTGGCCGACGCGCGTTCCTTCGCGAGGGTAGATGCCAGCATTGTTCAGGAGCAAATCGATTGCGCGGCCCTTCAGAGCGTCGGCGAGAATCTGGATCGAATCGTCGCTGGTGACGTCGAGCGCGTGAAGTTGCAGGCTTGCGCCATGCTTCTTTACCAGTTCGCCCAAACCACTGGACTGTTCTGGCTTTCGCGCCGTGGCTACCACCTGCCAATCATCCGCGGCATACTGTCGCACTAACTCCAGCCCGATCCCACGGCTCGCACCTGTGACCAGCACCGTTGGCATAAGCACCTCAGCAAAAAAACTGTTCTAGTCTATTTTGCCGTACGTTGGATGTGGAACAGGCTACTTAGTTGTGCCGGCTGTGCGCAACATTCTTCTATGGCACATTCTTTTGCACGAAATCGCTGTGGACAACGGCCGTAAAATCTGCGGAAAATCTGTTGGAGCCTGTGCATGGGTAAAGTTGGTTTCGCACCACGAGGCAAAACGTGGGACGTTTTCCGACATACTCACAATCCGCCACTTTCAGCGCTCATACAAATTCCATAGTATCCGCTGTACGATACAGAGCTTTCCACATCTCCACAGCGATCATCACAACAACAATCTTCTAAATTCATTTCTTTCGCAAAAATGAAAACAGCTTGTCAGTTGCTTTTTGTTGTGGGAAACGTACTGAGTTTCGGGAATGAATGGAGTGGCGATCGGTGACAGAAAATGCGATTTGGGCAAACCCACCTTTCCCACTCATTTCCACAGCGTGAATTCACTCCCAAGCCTTTCGTCTTTCGCAAAAAGCGAGTAAAGTACGTCAGCGGTAAGGTTCACGAGGTAAACGAATGACCGCACCTGGAACGGCACGCGAGGATCACCAATCGATGGAATTCAGCGTCTCAAAGTCCGCGCTTCTGAATGAACTTACCACCACGCAAGGCGTCGTCGAACGCAAGACCACCATACCGATCTTGTCCAACCTATTGGTCGAGGCGAAGGGCACGCAACTCACGATTACCGCCACGGATTTAGAGCTCAGCATCCGCACATCGTGCGAGGCCAAGATTAAGAAAGAGGGCGCCGGCACCATCCCGGCCAAAAAATTGCTCGAATTGGTGCGCTTGCTCCCGGAAGGCGAAATTAAGATTAAACTTCTTGATAATCACTGGGTTGAAGTTGTAAGCGATAAGAAGAAATACAAGCTGGTGGGAATGGCGAAAGAAAACTTTCCAGCGCTTCCCGTGATGCCTCATGTGCTGGTGAAGATTCCTGCGGCAACCATCGAAAGTTTAATTGGCAAAACAAAATTTGCGATCTCCATGGAGGAGTCGCGCTATACGCTGAACGGCGGGTTGCTAATTCTCAAGCCGGACACTTTGGCAATGGTGGCCACAGACGGCCACCGGCTGGCATTAGCTGAAACCGATCAGAAGTTGGCGGGCCTTAACGGCGAAGTGCGAGTGCTGATTCCGAAGAAGGCCATGGACGAAGTGGAGAAACTTTCCAGCGCCGCGGGAGCCGATGCGCAAATCGATTTCGCGAAAGACGAGAGCCATCTGTTTTTTCAGGTTGGCCATCGGCTGCTGATTTCGCGAATTCTCACCGGGCAATTTCCGAACTATGAAGCGGTGCTGCCACGCGACAACAACAAGAGCGTGGTGATCGAGCGCTCTGAACTGAGTGATGCAGTGCGGCGTGTTTCGCAGTTGGCCGACCAGCGGTCGCACGCGGTGAAGCTGGCGGTTTCGCCGGAAGGAATCGAGATTTCCGCATCGAGCCCGGAGTATGGGGAAGCCAAAGAAAATATCGAGAAGGAATACAAAGGCGATCCAATCTCGATTGGTTTCAATTCCACGTACATGCTGGATTTTCTGGCCGCTGCCGCGGACGGTCCGATCAGTATCGAGCTGAAAGACGAACAATCCGCCGGACAAATGCGCCCGCTGGCCGACGAATCGTATCGCTATCGTTACATCATCATGCCCATGCGCATCTGACGTGCCCGGTTTCGGCCGTGACTGGTCTCAAACCCATTACCGAGACGTCCCAACCAGTGTGCAGACTTTGTTTTTTATTACCGCGAACAGTGGCATTGACGCGTCCACAACCACGTCATAAAGCATTGTAAACAAAGCAGTTATATAAAATATTTCCAGCCGAAAAAGTTGAGAAAATTTCTTCGATCAGGTACACTGGTTTTGCTGCCGATGCAGTGTTCGGAACCTTCCAAATCGGCATGCTGACCAGGTGAGAGTTAGCCCGCAGTCAGCTCTGCGCCAGGAGCTTTTGCGGGGTTTGCTTGGTGCCACAACCTGCGCGGTAGTTTGCGCGGGAGAGAAATAGTCTTCGCCACGTCTCGCTGCGCGAGATGGGATGGAGCAGGAACCCTACGAGTTTCATTCGTTCGCGGATGAGATCACAGGGTGAGGCGCCTAGAACGACGCTCGCGTTTGAAACATTCCGCCAGCACGCCATCTTGCTTCCATAAAGTTGCTTGAGTTTCTTGATTTTTGAGCGCCTGCGCTCGCTGCGTCACGTGTGCTTCGCCTGGCCGCCAGGGTGCCGGGCCGAAACAGTTCGGGAGAATAAATGGCTGAAAAAGAAAACGACCTCGAGAAACCGCTTGGCAAATCGTACGACGCAAAATCCATCAAGGTGCTTGCCGGCCTGGAGGCCGTGCGGCTGCGTCCCGCGATGTACATCGGTTCGACGGGTGAGATGGGTTTGCACCATTTGGTGTGGGAAGTTGTCGATAATTCGGTTGACGAAGCAATGGCAGGGTTCGCGGATGAGATTACTGTCACGGTACACGCCGACGATTCGGTGACCGTCACCGACAATGGACGCGGTATTCCCGTGGACATGCATGCCACGGAAAAGCGTCCGGCGGCGGAAGTTGTGCTTACCGTGCTGCACGCCGGCGGAAAATTTGACAGTGACACGTACAAGGTTTCTGGTGGTTTGCACGGTGTGGGCGTTTCGGTGGTCAATGCGCTTTCCGACCACCTGGAGCTGGAGATTTCGCGCGATGGGGCGGTCTGGGAGCAGAGCTACGAAAAGGGTAAGCCCACAACCAAGCTGAAACAAACTGGGAAAACGCGAAAAACTGGCACGACGGTGACGTTTCACCCCGATCCTACGATTTTCGATAAGACGGTCTACAGTTTCGACACGCTTTCGCAGCGGTTGCGCGAACTCGCGTTTCTGAATAAGGGTTTGAAAATCACGCTCACGGACGAGCGCAGCGAAAAGACCGCGGAATTTAAATTCAGCGGCGGCATCGCGGAATTTGTGAAGCATCTGAATCGCGGAAAAACTACGCTGCACGATTCGCCGGTATACATCGAAGGCAAGCGCGGCGCGGTGGAGATCGAAATCGCGCTGCAGTACAACGATACCTACGGCGAAAACGTATTTGCTTTCGCCAACACCATCAACACCGTTGACGGTGGCACGCATCTTTCGGGCTTCCGCTCTTCGCTGACGCGCACGATCAACAATTTTGCTTCTAATGCCGGAATGCTGAAGGAGCAGAAAGACGAAGTGACCATCAGCGGCGACGACGTGCGCGAGGGTTTGGTGGCCGTCATCAGCGTGCGTTTGCCGCAACCGCAGTTTGAAGGGCAAACCAAAGGCAAACTGAACAGCGACATCAAGGGCGACGTCGAGCAACTGGTAAATGAAAAGCTGGGCGACTGGTTCGACAAACATTCCACGGTGGCGCGCCGCATCATTGCGAAGTGCATCGACGCGGCGCGCGCCCGCGAGGCGGCCCGCAAAGCGCGCGAACTGACGCGGCGCAAATCGGCCATGGACTCTAGCGGCCTGCCCGGCAAACTGGCGGATTGCCAGGAACGCGATCCGGCGCGCTGCGAACTATTTGTGGTTGAGGGAGAATCGGCCGGCGGCTCGGCGAAAATGGGGCGCGACCGCAAGTTTCAGGCCATCCTGCCGCTGAAAGGCAAGATTCTCAACGTCGAAAAAGCCCGCTACGACAAGATGCTGGGCCACGAAGAAATTCGCTGTATCATCACCGCGCTGGGAACCGGCATAGGCAAGGATGATTTCGACGCCGGCAAACTTCGGTATCACAAAATTATTTTGATGACCGACGCGGACGTCGACGGCAGCCATATTCGTACGCTGTTGCTGACCTTTTTCTTCCGCCACATGAAGGAATTGATCGACCGCGGGCACATCTATATTGCGCAGCCGCCGCTCTACCGCGTGAAGCGCGGGAAAACGGAAAAATACATTCGCGATGAACGCGATTTCGCGCATGAGCTGATGAAGCGCGCCACGGAAGATCACATCGTGAAAGCCAAGGAAGGCGTCGTTCTCGAGGGCGCTAAGCTCACCAACTTTTTGCTGAACGTGCAGGAATATGAAGCCGCGGCGTTGAAATTGGGCCGGCGTCTGCGCGAGCCCGCGCTGGTGGAGTTGATGTCCGACAGCGGGCTGGAAAAGAAAACCGATTTTGAAGAAAAGAAGAACCTGGAAAAACTGCTCAAGGAAATCGACAAAGCCAAGCTAAAACTCGAAGGAAAAGTCGTTTTTGACGAAGAGCACAGCTTATACGAAATTCAGTTTGGCCCGCCGCACAGCCAGAAAATCAATTGGGCGGCGGCCAGCACCGCGGAATACAAGCGTCTGCGCGCGCTGGCGAAACAGATCGAAGAGTTCAATCATCCACCGTTCATCGTGGCGCGCAATGGCGACAAAGTGTCCAAGGAAAAGGCGACGGATGTATTGAACTACGTGGTGGAAGACGCCAAAAAAGACTTCACCATCACGCGTTTCAAAGGACTGGGCGAAATGAACGCCGAGCAACTGTGGGATACCACCATGAACGCGGACACCCGCACGCTGCTGCAGGTGAAGCTTGAGGACGCCGTGGCCGCCGAAGACATTTTCACCACGTTGATGGGCGAAAACGTGGAAGCGCGCCGGAAGTTCATCGAGGACAACGCGCTCGAAGTCGTCAATCTGGATATTTAGCGAAATTGCGCGTTCGACCGTTTGTGCGCCGAGGATGTGCGGAAACTTAGATGGTATATCAATTCGGCTGGAGCACTTTACCCGGGCTGCGCGGGCTTAGCTGTGGTGATTTTCGCGCGACACCGACTGCGCATCCGGATAACGAACGCGGAGTGACGATCGAGTTTGCCGACGACGCCGAACGTTATGCCTTCGTGAAACGCGCGGAGGAATTTTTCGCCGATCGCCGTTTCAGCAACGCCGCGGACGCGTTCGACACTGTGAAAGCATATGTGCTGGAACACGCGGCGAAGCGCTAAGCAAGGCTGCTGAATCAAAGTTTCTCGAGGAATTCTTCGAGGGTGAGGCCAGATTGTTTCAGGATGTCCGACAGTGTGCCTTTGGCGAGTTCGCTGTGAGTCGGAACCGTGCGGAAGATTTGGTTAGCGGTTCGTCGTTCGAGCGAAACATGACTGCCTTTTTGCCGGAGTTCCACGAATCCCGCTCGCTTCAAGGCTCGGATAACCCGCTCGCCAGAAACACCCGGAAGTTTTGGCATTTCACTGTGATATTTCGACCGTCGTCCAGAAGGAATCGGCATCCGATGCGTGCTGTTCTGGCAGGCCCCAAGTTTCGAGATACAGCTCCATCGCTTCTGCCAGGTTGAAGCGTGCGTCCTCGACATTTTTGCCTTGGGACGTGACGCTTAGTTCGGGGCAACGGGCCACGTACCAGCCGTTTTCTTTGGTGATTAGCGCGGAGAAGCGGTACTTCATGAAGCGATAGTAGCGAATGCCCGCAGTTCGGGCAATAACTGGTTTCGGATTCGGCCTGGAAACGGGCGATACCAACGACGAGGACACATGGCGGACGAGAAGAACACATCTATATTACTGCCGATCGATATTGAAGCCGAGATGAAGAAGTCGTATCTCGACTACGCGATGAGCGTGATCATCGCGCGCGCGCTGCCTGATGTGCGCGACGGCTTGAAGCCGGTGCAACGGCGCATCCTGGTGGCCATGAACGATCTTGGGCTGGCGTCCAATCGCGGCTATCGCAAGTGCGCCAAGATTTGCGGCGACACCTCCGGCAACTATCACCCGCATGGCGAGGCGGTGATCTATCCCGCGCTGGTGCGCTTGGCGCAGGATTTTAATATGCGCGCGCCGCTGATCGATGGACAAGGGAATTTCGGTTCGGTGGACGGCGATCCACCGGCGGCCATGCGGTATACGGAGGCGCGGCTGGCGAAGATTTCCGAAGACATTCTCGCCGACCTGGAAAAAGAGACCGTCGATTTCATTCCGAACTTCGATCAGACGCGCGAAGAACCCGTCGTTTTGCCGTCACGCATCCCCAATTTGCTGGTCAACGGCGCGAGCGGTATCGCCGTGGGCATGGCCACCAACATTCCGCCGCACAATCTGCGGGAAATCGTGGAAGCCGCGATCGTGTTGATCGACAAGCCGGACACGCCGCTGAAAGAGATCATGAAGATCGTGCCCGGGCCGGACTTTCCGACGGGCGCGTACATCGCCGGCCGCGAGGGCATCGAAGCCGCGTATCGCACGGGCCGCGGCAGCTTCATGATGCGCGCCAAGGCGGCCATCGAAGAGGCCAGCAAGGACCGCGAAAACATCGTCATCACCGAGATTCCGTACCAGGTGAATAAATCGCGCTTGATCGAGCGCATCGCCGAATTGGTGCAGAACAAAAAGATCGAAGGCATTTCCGACGTACGCGACGAATCCTCGCGCGAAGGCATGCGCATCGTCATCGAGCTGAAGCGCGGCGAAGAATCACAGCTCATCCTGAACAACCTTTTCAAGCAGACGCAGATGCAGGAGTCGTTTGGCATGATCCTGCTCTCCATCGTGGCCGGGCAACCGCGCGAGCTGGGCCTGATCCCGATGATCAAGCTGTTCATCGAGCACCGCGTGGAAGTGGTGCGGCGGCGCACGATTTTCGAGTTGAGCAAGGCGGAGCAGCGCGAACACATTTTAGTCGGTTACCAGATCGCGCTGGATCACCTGGATAACGTGATCCGTATCATTCGCGGGTCCTCCAGCCGTGCGGACGCCAAAGAAAACCTGTTCAAATATTTCACCGAACAGGATGTGACCATCACGGAGAACGGCAAGTCTCGCAAGCTGGAAGGCGTGAAGCTAGACGGCCGGAAATATCGCTTTCAGGGCGCGCCGGAACTCGCGGCCATCAGCCGCGACAACACGCTGGGACTCAGCTACGCGCAGATCGACGCTATCCTGGAATTGCAGTTGCACCGCCTAACGCAACTCTCCATCGATGACATTCTCAAAGAATTAAAGTCCATCCGGGAACTAATTGCCGAGTTGCAGGAAATCCTAAGCAGCGAAAAGAAGCTCAAGCAGGTGATCACGGCGGAATTGCGCGAAGTCCACAAGGCGTATGGTGACGACCGGCGCACGCAGATCGTGGACAAGGTCGACGAGATAAAACTCGAAGACCTGATCGCCGATACCGAAATGCTGATTACCGTGAGCCACGCTGGTTACATCAAGCGCACCGCAGCGGATACGTACCGGCACCAATCGCGCGGTGGCAAGGGACGCATTGGAGCGAAGACCAAGGAAGAAGACTTCGTCGAGTATCTGTTTATCGCCTCGGCACACAGCTACATTTTGCTGTTCACGTCGAAGGGCCGAGTGTACTGGCAGAAAGTATATGAGTTGCCGGAAGCGGCGGCAGCCACGCGGGGCAAGGCGATTTCGAGCCTGGTGAAATTCCAGGAAGACGAAAAGCTGACGGCGCTCGTGGCGGCGCGCGATCTGGAAGCCGCGGACACGTTTGTATTTTTGGCGACCAAGAGCGGAACGGTGAAGAAATGCGCGCTGGCGGAATTTTCCAATCCACGGTCCAGCGGAATCATCGCCATCAATCTGGATGGACCGGATGAACTGGTGGGCGCGACGCTGACCGATGGAAAGAAGATGATTTTCCTGGCCAGCCACGAGGGGCAGGCAATTCTGTTCCGCGAAACAGAAGTTCGCGCGATGGGCAGAAATGCCGGTGGCGTAAACGGAATGGATCTGGACAAGGGCGACTATGTGGTGAGTATGGACGCCGTGACTCCGGACTTTGAGATCATCAAGAACGAGCACAAGCAGGAAACGCAGAATCTCGAAGAGCTGGAAAACGAGCACATCAAGGAATCGTTGACCACGTTGATGCTTACGGTGGCGGAAAAGGGTTTCGGCAAGCGCACGCCGCTGGCGGAATATCGCATCACCTCGCGCGGCGGCAAGGGCGTGGTCAACATGAAGACCACGGACCGCAACGGTTCGGTGATCGCGACGTTACAGGTGACCGAAGAGTCCGACGTGATGATAATCACGCACAACGGGAAAGTAATTCGCGTGCACGCCAACGAGATTCGCGAGGCGGGGCGCTCCACGCAAGGCGTGCGATTGCTGCGGCTGGACGATGACGATAGCGTGGCAGCCGCGGCGGTATTGCAGGAAGAGTCGGAAGAAGAAAAGAAGTAAGCATTTTGACGCGATCGCTATCGGAGACTGGACCAATGAACAAGAAGCGAAGCAAAAGAATTTCAGTGCTCGTGATAGCTGCGGCTCTGTGTGGACTGCTTTGCAGCACCGGTTCGGCCGCGCCTGCGCCGAAACCCAAAGGGGCCGAACTGGTATTTGTGGGCACGTACACGAGTAAGTCCGCGAGCAAGGGCATTTACTCGCTGCGATTTGACGAGCACAGCGGGAAGTTGTCCGCATTGGCGGTAGCGGCGGAATCCGTGGACCCTTCCTTTGTAGCCGTTGATGCCAGCGGGAAGTATTTGTATGCGGTAAACGAAGTGGGGAATTACGGAGGAGCAAAAAGCGGAGCCGTTAGTGCATTTGCCATCGATAGAAGCAGCGGGAAGTTGACGCTGCTGAATCAGGTGGCTTCAGGCGGGGCCGACCCGTGTTTCGTTACGTTTGACAAGACCGGCAAATTTCTTCTGGTGGCGAATTACACTGGCGGAAGCGTGGCCGTTTTTCCGCTTGGCGCGGATGGAAAGCTCGGCGCGGCGTCCGCGCTGGAGCAGCATCAGGGCCACGGCGTGATTGAGGCGCGACAGGAAGGCCCGCACGCGCACTGGATTGCGACGTCGCCGGATAATCGATATGCGCTCGAAGTCGATCTGGGGCTCGACGAAGTGCTGGTGGATAAGTTTGACGCGTCGAGCGGCACGCTCACGCCCAATGATCCGCCGTTCGCCAAAGTGGAACCGGGAGCTGGCCCGCGGCACCTGGTGTTCAGTCCGAACAGCAAATTTGTCTATGTGACCAATGAACTCGGGTCCACAGTGACGGTTTTTTCTTACGACGCGGCAGCCGGGACGTTGGAGGCCAAGCAAGCCATCGGCACATTGCCGGGAGATTACAACGGTCCGAACGATACCGCGGAAATCGCCATGCACCCTTCAGGGAAATTCTTGTACGTCTCGAACCGGGGACGCGACAGCATCGCGATTTTTGCAATCGCGCCGAAAACGGGAATTTTAACGTCCATCGGAGATTTTCTAACGCGGGGAAAAACGCCGCGGAACTTTGTGATTGATCCTTCGGGGCATTTCCTGCTGGTGGCCAATCAGGAATCGAACGACATCCAAGTATTCCGCATCGATGCGAACAGTGGGGAGCTGGAGTTCACCGGCGAGCGGCTGGAAGTGCCGGCTCCGGTGGATATTGCATTTGCCGGCGCGAATTAACGAGTACTGACGAAAGAAGCCGCCCGTATCAGATTGCAGCCGCAACTTCTGCCTAGTAGTGCGTTACAATTCCACGTTTGCAATCTTGACCTTCGTCTTCATCACTTTTTGGAGAAATATAATGATCCGTGTGTCTCGCGTGCATAGACGCGGTTATTTTGTCCGCGCGTTTTCAGTCGCCGTTCTGACGTTGCTAACTGCGAACGCTTGGGCGGCGGATGAAACGGCGCCAGCCCGCGATCCCAAGCAAGCGGTCGACGAGGCGTATACCGCGAAGATCAAGAAATACACTACAGACCCAGCGTTCAGTTCGCCGCTGGTGGAATATTTGCCGGCCTCGAAAACGGTTCCTACGCCCGAGGTGGTGCTCGAAGATGTGGCGGGCGCGCCTGGAATTCTCCCTTACGCCGAGGAAGTCTACAAATACATGCGCCTGCTGGAAAAAGCCAGCCCGCGCGTGAAGGTTTTCTCCATCGGGAAAACGGAGGAGGGGCGGGAGATGATCGCCGTAGCGATTTCGTCCCCGGAGAATCTGAAAAATCTGGATGCCAATCGCGCGCAACTAGCGAAGCTGGCCGATCCGCGCACCATCAAGTTGGATGATGCGGAGGCGGATCGCATCGTGGCTAAGGCGGTGCCCGTTTACTACATCACCGGCACGATCCACTCGCCGGAAACGGGAGCGCCGACGGCGCTAATGGAATTGGCGTATCGCCTGGCGGTCGATGAAAGCCCGTACATCCGCGAAGTGCGCGAAGGAACGATCACGCTGATCACGCCGGTGGTGGAAGTCGATGGGCGGGATCGCATGGTGGACATTTACAAATGGCACTTGTCGCATCCGAAGGATTTCTATCCGCCACTGATGTATTGGGGCAAGTACGTGGCGCACGACAACAATCGCGACGCCATGGGCGTAACGCTGAAGCTGACGGAAAACGTTTTGAACACTTACGTGGGATGGAAGGCGCAAGTGCTGCACGATCTGCACGAATCCGTGCCTTACCTATACGACAACACCGTCGGCGACGGGCCGTACAACGCGTGGATCGATCCGATACTGGCGGACGAATGGCAGATGATCGGGGCCCGCAACGTGGCGGACATGACCAAATTCGGAATGCCGGGAGTATTTACGCACGGAGATTTCGACACCTGGTCGCCGGGATATTTGATGTTTATCGCCGCGATGCACAACGGCATCAGCCGGCTGTACGAGACATTTGGCAATGGCGGGGCGGATACGGAAACGCGCACGCTGGAGCCGGAAGAGTACGCGCGCACGTGGTACCGGCAGAATCCGCCGTATCCGAAAGCGGTGTGGTCGCAGCGCGACAATAACAACTATGAAGAAACCGGGCTGCTGACCTCGTTGCACTATTTCAATGAAAACAAGCGGCTGTTTCTGAAGAACTTTTATCTCAAGGCCAAGCGGTCGATCACCAAACCCGGCGCCGAAGGTCCCGCAGCGTATGTTCTGCCGGCAGACGATCCTCGCCCGGAATTGCAGGCGGAGCTTTTGCGCGTGTTGCAAAAGCAGGATGTAGAAATCTCGCGAGCGACAGCGGCATTTACCGTGGCGCTGCTGGTGAAGAAAGAAAAACCGAGCAAGGACTCCGACAAGAAGACCAAAAATACCGATGCGAAGGAAGCGGCAGAGAAGGCCCCGACGACTCGCGAGTTCCCCGAGGGCAGCTACATCATTCGCATGGACCAGCCGTACTCGCGTATCGCGGACGCGCTGCTGGATCACCAGTATTGGAGTCCCGAAGATCCGCAGAAAACGCCCTATGACGATACGGGATGGACGTTTGGCGAACTGTTCGGCGTGCAAGTGGCGCGCGTGACGGACGCGAAAGTGCTCGACGTGGCGATGAAGAGCGTGACCGAGCTGCACGCGACGGGAGGCGTTACCGGCGATGGCGCGATTTTCGCCATCAACAATAACGCCGAGCCGGCGATGGCTACACTGCGCTACCGTCTAAAAGGCGCGAACATCGAAGCGGCGGAAGAAAGCTTCGAGAGCGGCGGAAAGAAATTCAACCGTGGATCGTTTTTAATTCGCGGCGTTAGCCGCGCGGACTTGGCTCAAGCAACTGCAGAAGTGGGACTCCAAGCCATCGCGCTGGGCGCCGCGCCAAGCGTGAAGACGCATCCGGTGCGCGCGGCCCGCGTGGCCTTCGTGCATACCTGGCTCAGCACGCAGATGGAAGGCTGGTGGCGGCTGGCGCTGGACGACATGAAACTTCCGTACGACTACATCAGCACGCAAACGGTGTCGAAGACCGCTGACCTAAACGCTAAATACGACGTGATCCTTTTTCCGCCGGTTGGCTATCCGGTCGGAACCCCGGCGATGGTGAATGGTTTGCCGACCGCGTGGGGTAATCCGCTGCCATGGAAAAATACTCCCGAAACTCCGAATCTGGTGGGGCAGACGGACTCGACGGATGATATGCGGCCAGGACTTGGGTGGAGCGGCGTGGGCCACCTGCAATCCTTCGTGGAAAAAGGTGGAGTGCTGCTGACCGCAACGGATACGTCCGCATTCGCGCTTTCCATCGGCTTGGCGGACGGCATCAGTGCAAGCTACTCGGACAAAATGAAAATTGTGGGCGCGGTGGTAGGCACGCGGTTGGTGGATGGCGCCAGCCCCATCGCGTACGGCTACGGGGAAAAAGTTCCCGCCTATTGTGACAACGGGCCGGTGTTTTCGTTGAGCAGCATCGCCGGTCAACGCCATTACCGCAGGCTGGGAGGAGAAACCAAAGAGCGACCAACTGGCCGGGGTACCGCCGACGATCCGGATTTTACTGTGGGCCGGACTGCTACCGCGGAAATCGAAGAGCCAACCAAGGCAGAGCTTTGGGAATCGCCGACAATCAATGACGAGCAAAGAATCAATGGCTTGCGTGTGATTCCGCCGGCACAACGACCGCGTGTTATTTTCCGTTATGCCGACAGCAAGGATCTGCTGATTTCCGGCTTGGTCGATAGTGGCGGGGAGATCGCGCAACGTCCCGCGGTTGTGGATGCGCCGTCGGGCAAGGGACACGTGGTGCTCTTCTCGATCAACCCCGTCTATCGTGGAGAGACGCGCGGGACGTATGCGCTGGTACTGAATACCATTCTGAACTTTGACAGTTTGGATGCTGGGCGCGTGACGGCTAACACCGCCACAGGAGATGGACCCGCCGCCAAATAGACGAGTCGTGCCCCAGCATGCGTCTGCGGTGCACTTGGGTTACAATGCCCGCCACCATGGCGAAATTAAAAAGGAAGAAGGTAGTTCGATCGGCCAAGAAACGGGCGCGCAAGGCCAGCATAGCGTCCTTGGGAAAACTTCCCAAAGAGGCGGTCACGCTGATCGTGCATTTGCGCGCGCGCGAAGGGCAGGAGTTGCTGTTGGAGGCGGAGTTGCGGGCCTTGGTGACGCCCACGCGCAAGGAAGACGGCTGCCTGGTTTATGACCTGCACCGCTCGGCCGATGCGTCAGGTGCATTTCTGTTCCATGAAGTGTGGGCGACGCGCGAGGCCCATACCGCGCACACCAGAACGGACCATTTTCTGCGCTGGAACGCGCGAAAAGATGTGTTGTGCGCAGATCGCGCCGCAAGTTTTTGGAAGAAATTATTGTAGTTACTGCGCAACAATGTCTCCGAAGTAGTTTGGGAGCTTCTGACTTTGCGAGGCGGGCTTAAGGCAAATAGTAGCCCGGGCGGGCGCGGACTTTCAGGTTCTTCTTATCGACGGTGACCGTAATTTCGTGATAGCCGGAGCTACTGGCGTCCGTTGGAGAATAGCTCAGGTTATATTGCGAGTGCAGCTCGCCACCGATTTCATCGACGGCCTTTTCGATGGAACGATCTCGGAAAGTTGCGATGTGTATGCCGCCGGTGGCCGCTGCCGCCGCTTCGAGCGCTTCGCCTTTCACCACATTTTCCGCGTGCTGCACGGCCCATACGGCCAGAGCGGTTATATCCACACCTTGCGCCTCGGCGGCAGTATCGGGAGTTTGGATCGAGCCGGGGAAAGGCGGCCGGCCAAACGTGCCAGGCGGCGTTACGGGGGACTGGCCATCTGGCGGGCGCTTGCTTTGCAGCTCGCTGCGCGTGGTGGATAGCCCCACGCTGTAAATGGTGACGTTGGCGAGTTGCGCTTTTCGCAACACTTCACCTAGTTTTGACATACTTCCTTCATCATCCGCTTCCGAGAGAATCATCAGTATTCGGCGGCTCGGGAATTTTTCCGTGCTCTGCCGTGGGCGACCGCTCAACATTTCGACGCCTACGGCCATGGCGTCGTAGAGTTTGGCCCCGGAAGTTCCTTCGGGGAGCTGAGAGATTGTGCTTTCGATCAGGTCGCTGCTGGTGGTGAAGTCTTGCAGCTTGCCGATGGAGTCATTGAAGGAGACGACCGCGCCTTCGCCAGTCGGCCCCATCACCGTTTGCGTCAAGAGAATGCCGGTTTTGCGCACCTGCGGCAGCAACGCAGAGACGCGGGAACTGGTCTCCACCAATACGACCATGGAAACGGGATCACTGCCCAGATCGAAATGGGTGATTTGCTGGCGTACTCCATTGTCGGTGACTTGAAAATCCTTGGCGTCCAGAGTGTGCACCATTTCGCCTTTGCTGTTGCGCACCACCACCGGCGTACTTACCAGCGTGACCTGAACCTTTAACGCGCTTCGCGGCGCTTTCTGGATCGTCACCGAAGGCGGCGGAGTCATCGGGCCTTCCGGAGCTTGCGTGAAGGTACACGCGGCAGTAAACAAAGCGACGCTTAACAGTTGCGCGAGCCTTGCAGTGCCTTCGCCGATGGGTCGAAGAATCATGTATTCCCCAGATTCTGTCTATGGTCCTTGCCTGTTTTCCCGTCGCGCCACGAGGTCAGGGGTCGCACTGTACTTGATTCGACGCCTGATCAGTCGCAGGCGTTGCCGCGCGTGCTTCCTCTCTCTAGAATGAAGGTTCGCCTATTTGGAGAGAGTGTGTCCATGCCCCAACGTCAGCCTAAGCTTAAGCCGCAACATGCGCCGAAACCTCCACACGAAGATCTGGACTTCTTACAAAGCACGCCAGCGCGGCCCCTGCGGATCATGGCGGAATATCTGCAGCCCATGATGCAGCTGAAGAAAGAAAATATCGGCGACACCATTGTTATCTTCGGGTCCGCGCGCATCGAGTCGCGAGAAACAGCGCTGGCGCGGTTGACGCGGCTGAAAAAGAAGAAGCTCGGCAAACTGCGTAACGCTGCGGTTGCCGAACACCGTCTGGCGATGAAGAACGCCAAGAGCGCGCTGGAAATGTCTCGTTATTATGAGGAGGCGCGCGCGCTTTCTCATAAAATCACCGCGTGGGCCAGCTCGCTGGGGCCCAAGCCGCGCAGGTTTGTAATCTGTTCGGGTGGCGGTCCGGGAATTATGGAAGCAGCGAATCGCGGGGCCTATGAAGCAGGTGGCAAATCGCTGGGCTTATCCATTGAGCTGCCGCATGAACAATTCTCCAACGCGTATATCAGTCCTGAGCTGAGCCTCAACTTCCATTACTTTTTCATGCGCAAATTGTGGTTCGCGCAGATCGCCAAAGCGCTGATCGTTTTTCCCGGTGGATTCGGCACCATGGATGAACTATGGGAAATGATGACGCTGCTGCAAACCGGGAAGCTGTCGAAGAACAATATGATCCTGATCTACGGACGCCGCTACTGGGAACAGGTGCTGAATTTTCGCGCCATGGTGCGCTGGGGCATGATCAACCCGGAAGAGTACAAGCTGATACAGTTCGCCGATACCGTGGATGAGGCCTTCGAAAAGATCCGCACCGGCATGGAAAAATACCACATGGACGTCGATCCCTTCCTGCAAGCCTATTGATATAAACGGCCTCCAGGCGTCGCAACCCGAGCTTCGCGACATTTTGCCGGGCAGCGGGTTTAACTCAGTAGGACGCCAACCCAGACAGGTTCCCGGGAGCGTTCCACGGGAGGATGTTATGCAACTGCATACGCATTCACTTAAATCTTTGGTTGGTAAAGTAGTTTTGAGCGTGGTGGCATTGAGCGGTTTCCTGGTTTTCGCGGGCGCGCCCGCGGCGCAAGCGCAAGACTGGCGCAATCGGCCGGTGGTGCGTTACGAGCGTCGCGCGTACTACAGCCATCCGGAATACGTGCGGCATGAAGTATTTCGCCACGGCTGGCGCGACCGCTTTGGCTGCTGGCACGCGTACTAAGAATCCCAGTTGCCGGATTTGAACGAACTACGGCGCAGCATGACATGTAAAAACAAAAAAGGGGCGCAACCCGCGCCCCTTTCGCATCACTGGATTCAGAGAATTAGTGCGTCGCTACGAGTGACGGTATTGCGCTCGAAGAGGCCGCGGAATCTGCATCTGGATCCCCTGCGGTTGCCTGATCCGCAAACACCGCTTCAAAGCGGCGCGCCTCGCCCTGGTCGTGCAAAAGCACCACGGGCACTACGCGCACGGACTGCTTGCAAGAGTGGCACTGCGTTACTTCCCCCTGCAGATCCTGCAAAAAACCGTCTGTGAAATGATACAGCGAGCGCTCGCGCCGGGCGTTCTTCTGGTCCCGGGCGCCGCAGTGCGGACAGATGAATTCCACCTTGTCCTGCTGCGGATCGCGGTCCAGAGCGGCCCAACCCGTGCGGCGTACGCCAACAACCTCGACAAATCGCCTAAGCATCGGATTTACCCCCTTTAGTTCCACGTCCACGTGAATAAGATGCCGCGGCATCTGCGCACGATACATTTTTCGCAAAGTCGGCGGTTAGATACGCATAGCCCTAGTGTTTTCGTACTAGCCACGGTCTTGGTGTTCGGCGGTCCGACGTGGGAGCGTCCCCCCGAGGTCGCGGGAACTTGCGCGCTGCGCCGGTGTCCAACGTAGTGAGGACGCGCGCACCCTTACATCCCTGCGAGCGCGGCGTTAGTCCGCTGAACTTTGTGCAGCACACGACGGCGACAACGGTTGCAGCCGTAGTTTGCGCAACAGCCAGCGACTAACGCCGCGAAATTCTTCGCAAACCGAATCGCTAAATTTGAGTGGAGGTGTGTCGTGAATACCAAGGATCGTGGTGTGCCCAGTCGTGAAACGGAAAATTCCGCAACGCAAAGTCAGGAAGGTTTTGCTGTTTTGCGAGAGTGTTTGATTGGTGGCGATGCTCAACAGTCGCGCCAGGAGCGCCGCTTGCGACGCCGATCGCTGGCGATTTCCACGCTGCTACAGGCCGTAGCAGTGCTGACCATCGTAGCGATCCCTTTTTTTGGAAAAGTGGAGCGCATCGCGATGGCGGACTATACGCCTATCCCTCCGTACCATCCTTACGGTGGAGTGGAGCGCGAGCGGCCGGCTACGCCCGCGCCGCGCGTCGGCGAAAAGCCGACCATCTGTTTTCTCTGCCCGCCAGCGCACCCACGGAATCCCTCTTCTGGCGGGAATCAGCGTCCTTCAGATGGACTGGATTCGTCGGGCGAGAATGATGCCCTGGGAGAAAACACGGGCGGACCCTGCCCGGGTTGCGTCAGCATTGTCGGAAATACCCAAGTACCAAAGCCACCACCGGGCACCGACAAGCCCGCGATCGTGCACGTTACGCATCTCGACCCCGCGATGCTTATAGAGCGAATTGAGCCCGCATATCCACCGCTTGCCAGACAGATTCGCCGCAATGGCCGCGTGGAACTACACGCCATTATTTCGACGGACGGTAGGATCGAGTCCCTGGAAGTCGTCAGCGGCGACGTGCTTTTTTATCAATCGGCAATCGATGCGGTGCGACGATGGCGCTATCGCCCAACGGTACTCAATGGGCTGCCCGTGAAAGTCGACACCTACATAACCGTGATTTACACGATGCAAAACTAGCTTGTTGTTTACAAAAGAGCTTATCGCCCGTTCGGCGGGTGCAAGCGCGCTACTGAATTCAAGCAAAGCAAATTCAAGAAAATTTGTGCGTAGATAAAAGTGCAAAGGGCCGGTTCTGCCTTTCCCGGCCCTTCTGCCTGCACTGCACCATTTGTTCGCTTTGCGAAGTTGCCTCCTCTCTGAATTTACTTAGAAATGGAAGACGATGCCGGTGGATACGCGCAGATTATTTTGCGTCTGCCGTCCGGCGGTGAGTTCCGGAAACCGCGTCGGAAGGTAGTCAACGTCCAGCGGCCGCAAGCTGAAATGGCGGTTGAAGCGATAATCAAAGCCGCCGCCGAGCGCCGTGGCAAAGGCGTTATGGGAGTTTGCCGTAGTAAACAAATTTGCATTGCCGTGCGCAACGCCAAAAAGCGCTTCTGCGAACGGGTGGATGCGCCAGACGTGATGAAACGAAATGCGCGGGCCGAATAGGTACGTCGATGCTGTGCCGCTCGAGCCTGCATTGAAGAGATCGTTGTTCGTGTATGCGCCAAAATCAGCAACGGCACTGAGCCAAGGTGTGGCCTTGTAGGCTATCGACGCGCTTCCTCCATTGAGTGAGTAGCTGCCCAGCGTGTTGCTGCTGGGATTGGCACGCATATACGAATAGCCCGCGAAAACATCAAATTTGGAATCGTCCTGCGCTTTCGCGGAACCCGCAAACAACGCCGCGAATGCGAGTAAAGACACCAATAGCTTCCATTTCATAATGGCTCCTTTGAGTTTTATTTTTGGCGCTAACCGGCGCGACAACTTATATAACTACTTACGTAACTACCGCACGGCTGCGCGTCTTGCGGGTTGCCTCAGGCAGGAGGCAGCTCTCCGCGTTCTTATTTTTCGTTGCTAGTAAAGATGCTAGAGCCGCCGCGGAAGTTGTAACACTCAGGTAATAAATGTATTTTTCTGGGGCCGCTTTTCTCTTGCGGAACTTCTTGATTGTAAGGATCTTTACAGCAAAGGTTCGCCGGCATGGCTGGCGATGGCCGCCCGTGTGGCGTCGCGCAAGTGAATCAGTTGGTGCCAGTTGCCGGCATCACTTGCATCTTGAGAATGGCCATTGGCAGCCTGCGGATAGATCGGAGGCG
The DNA here is from genome assembly GCA_963838265.1 of uncultured Acidobacteriota bacterium. Taxonomy (GTDB): domain Bacteria; phylum Acidobacteriota; class Terriglobia; order Acidiferrales; family UBA7541; genus Acidiferrum. The sequence goes on along the minus strand of CAWIQN010000003.1, from coordinate 419,979 downwards.
AAAGCGTTATGGTGATGTTGCCCATGCGCGGCAGCCAGGTGCCGTCGCGTAGAACGTGACGCACCCCCGCAAGCGCCACGGGAATGATCGGTGCTCCGGTAATTACCGCCGCCTTGAACGCTCCGAGCTGAAAGGGCCGCACGCCGTCCTCTGGCGCAAGCGTTCCTTCCGGAAACACAAACACGGATTCACCGTCCCGCAGCAACTCTTCCATCTCTTTGGATTGATTCAATCGCGCGTCGCTGTCAGCGCGGTTAAATGTCAGATGCCCCATTTGGCGCAGAAATGTTCCCACGAACGGCATATGCCCCACTTCCACCTTGGCCACGAACCGGTACGATACTCCCAGCCCCAGCATCAACGGCAGCACATCGAAGTAGCTGGTGTGATTGCCGGCATAAATCTTTGCACCGGGCGTATCCATGTACTCTTTTCCGATCACCCGCACACGGTTTCGCGTCAGCGCAAATAATATTTTCAACGCACGGGAGGTAAAGCGCCCTGCGGCGCGGTGATCCCTGATGCGCAGCACGATCAGCCACGCGGGCACCACCCAAAGAAAAAACACCATAAGAAAATAAGCGCCGTAAACCATTTCTCCCGCTCGCCGCGCTGCGCCCGCCACCCAACCGCCGAAATTGCTCCACGCGCTCGCAGCCCCCAGCCGCGCGATTTGCAGCCACGCCGGCGCTTTCGATCGGCTCAGAGTGCCCAGCAAATACAACTGTTTGGTCTCTTCACGTCGCAATTTCCCGCTGGAGGTTTTCGGAATGCTTCCCGGTGGCAACAATTCCACGCGGTCGGGCGGCAGCCCCAATCCTTTGGAAATCTGTTCCGTGATGACTGCAACGATCGCGGCGCGCCGCCCGGCATTCGCTTCACGCGCTTCGGCAACCACCATTAGACGTTCGGTGCCGCTGGCTTCATCTTTCAAACCAAACGCCACGATGCATCCTTTGCGAATGCCCTCCACGCGCGCGGCCAACTCTTCCACCTCATGCGGATAGAGATTGCGCCCCCCTTTAATGATGATGTCTTTCACGCGGCCAGTGACGTAGATCTCTCCGTCCGCGCAATAGGCGCGGTCTCCGGAATTGACCCATGCGTATTCACCATCGCGTGTAGCCGCGCCCTGCGGGAACAATTTTTCCGTGGCCGCCGCATTGCGGAAAAATCCGCCGGTGGCCGATGGTCCGCGGAACCACAAAAATCCTTCTGTGCGCTCTGCAACTTCCTTTCCCGCATCGTCAACAATGCAAACTTCGCAGCGGTTCACCGCCTTGCCCGACGAAACGAACGCGATCGCGTGCGTATCGCCGGCCGCCGCCGGCACGGCCTGACCGTGTGTGGCGAAAGTTTCGCGGTCAATGCGATCCACTAGCGGTCCGCGATCCAGCGGCGGAAACGTAACCGCCAGCGAAGCTTCCGCCAGTCCGTAAACCGGTAGCAACGCCGTGCCACGAAATCCGTACGGCGCGAAGCGCTTGGCAAAACGCTCGAGGGTATCTGGATTCACCGGCTCCGCGCCGTTCAACGCAATGCGCCAGGAACTCAGATCGATGCCGGCGATATCTTTGTCCGCAATCTTCCTCACGCTGAGCTCATACGCAAAATTAGGCGCGGCGGCAATCGTGCCTCGGTGCTTGTGAAACGCTTGCAGCCAGCGCTCCGGACGCGTCAGGAACGCCAGCGGCGACATCACCACCAGCGGTGTTCCAAAATGCAGCAGCGCCAGCCACGCACCGATCAATCCCATATCGTGATACAGCGGCAGCCAGCTGATGCCGACATCGTTCGGACCCAACTGCATAGCTTCGCCGATCGAGCGCATGTTCGCGAGCAAATTCGCGTGCGTGAGCATCACGCCTTTCGGATCACCCGTGGAGCCGGAAGTGTATTGCAGCAGCGCCAAATCGCTGGATTTACGCTCTCGGCCACCAGTGAGGTGTAGCGGCAGCGCCCCGGGAATCGCCTCCGGGGGACTGTCGGCGTTCGCGATAAGCTGATCCGCGTCGAGCACCGCCGCTAGCGAACGCACGCGCGGCTTCAAAAGTTTCGCCACCGCCTCCGCGCGATGAAACGTGAGCAGCATGCAGACTTCCGCGTTGGTTAGAATCGCGGACTGCCGCGCGGCATATTCTTCGATGCGATCGGCGCGGAATGGCGGATAAATGGGCACCGGCACGGCGCCAGCCAGCAAAATTCCCGTGTACGAAACAAAGAACGATCGTCCGCTCGGCAGCATCAGCGCCACGCGCGCGCCTACGGCAACTCCTTGCCGCGCCAACTCCGCCGCGCATCGCTGTCCGGCGGCATACAATTCTCCGAACGTCAGCGTGACTTCGCGTTCGCCACCATCCTCCGCATCTTCCGTGATCAGCAAATGCGTGCGCTCGGCGTCGTGCGTGGCGCGGTAACGCAACAGCTCCAGCAGCGTCTGTGTTTCGTAGGCGCCGGCCGCGACGGCATCACGATGCAATTTGTTGGCAGTAACCGAAGCGCGCAGCGCGGAGCTACCGGAATCGTCCGGCGTGTCCAACTGGCCCGCGCCCAGTATTGCCGCCGCCAGATCGTCGGGAGTGTTCGCTTCAGCGACCACGCGGTCCGCCAGTCGCACGCCGAAAGTCGCCTCGATCCGCGCCAGCAGCTCTACGCGTTCCAGGCTGCCCATCCCCAAATCCGCATCGAGTTGCGAGTTGTCGCGGAGCATCGGGAGTGCTCCCGCGCTACCCAATTCCACCAGCAACTCGCGCAGCACCTCCTGCACGCGCTGGCGCACGGCGGTGCGGTCGAGTTGGGTCGTTGGCGTTGCCACAGTCTTAGGAAGGGGACAATGCGCTACCGCGAGATGAGGCTATCACGCGCCGCCGCAGCTTGTCAGGATGCATGCCAAACTGTCTTCTCGCATGCCGGGGCACCGGGCCACCAGCTAGCCCGCTACTTCGCCGAATGCGCAATGGCGTAGCCTTTCGGCAGCAACGCCGTGCTCAGATCCACGCCGGAAAGATCCGCGCCCGTCAGATCCGTTTCCCGCAAAATGGCCACTCCCATATCCGCGCCAGTGAACCGCGCGCCATTCACATTTGCCAATCGAAGATTGATATTGCGCAAAATCGCGTGCTGAAAATTCACGTTGGAAAGGTCGCAGCGAAAAAATTCAATTCCGCTGGCCTGCGCCTCGGACAAGTCCGCGCCCGGAAGAATTGCTTCGGTCATGTCCGTGTTGCGCAATTCCGCCTTACGAAGATTGGCGCCAGACAAATCCGCGGATGCCAGTTTTGCTTTGCGGAGATTGGCGCCTTCCAGATTGGCATTGCGCAGGATAGCGCCGGTCAGATTCGCGCCTCCCAGATCCGCTCCAGAAAGATCCGCGCCGCTCAAGTCTGCGCGTACTCCGCCATCTTTGCCGCGGAAAAAAAGGTCGTGCGCTGCTAAAATGTCGCTCAGTGTCTTGCCGTTGTGCTTGATGCTCTTTGTTTTTCTCATAGTCGTAATTCCACTTTGGAAATCTTCGCTTCGTTCAGTCCTTATTTTCATGCAGAATCTGCAAGCTTGAAATGGCTCCGTTGCCACGCACATCCACTTGCCAGTTTACTAAAAGTAGCCGCGTGCGCCTACAATAAGGCGAGGTAGGCGCCGGGCGTTTTTTTCGCGGAGAGCATGCGGGAGCGCGTCGAAAAATCATGTATAGAACCCTGATTTCTGCGCACCGACGCTCACTGATGGCAATGCTGTCCCTCACCGTGGCCATGGCATTCACGTGCCCGTTCGCCCACGCGCAAGAGCAGCATGAAGATGAGATCGTCGCGAACCTCTCGGGAGGGCGTGTGATTGTCCACGTTTCGCGCGATCTCATTTCCTTCGCGGTCGTGGACAAGCCTATTGAAGCGAACTCTCATTTTCCGCGCGTCATGAGTTTGGACGCCACCCACGTCGGCGTGTTGTTCGGCGCCGCCGAATGGCAACTTGCTGCCGACCCAAAGCCCACGCGCTTGGATCATAACTTTGAACGCGTCACCAAAGCGGATCCGCGTTATCGCACTTATCCGAACGACGCCGAGCCAGACCTTGAGGCCATCGGCGTTGGATTCTTAGAGAGACTGCGCCCACTCGTCGGGCAGCTGCACACCAAGTTGACGTTTGCTCCTGAGGATCCGATCTTTGAAGTGGTCATCATTGGCTACGCTCCCAATTACGGTCCCGAAGTTTGGCTGGCGGACTATCGCATCGAGCAGGAGGAGCTAGGCGCGCGCGGTAAGGATTATTGGCAGACGCGCGTCATGCGGCCACGTTTCACGCAGCTCTACCCGCCAGAGGGAAAAAAATCGCCGCGCACTTTGGTCGAAACCAGCTATCCCGCGAACCTCGAAGGCACCGGCCTGGATGCGCTGATCCTCAGGGACGATCCGCGCATCGCTCGCCTGCGCGCCGCTGACCCGAAGTTCGCCAAGGTGTTGGCGGACATCAGCAACGGACAAGCGCAAAAAGCCCCGGATGAAGACGCGACAAACTTGCTGCGCGCCATGATCCCGTTGATCGCGACGGACGGTCGATTCGTCTTAGGGACGATCGGCGAAGCAGCAGGTTTCGAATGGGTCGTGCCGCCGGAAGAACCCGTCGAGAAACCGGTGCCAGATAAAGATCAGCCGCCAGAGGCGCCAACGTTGCGCAGAAAGCCCAAGCCCCAGTCAAACTAAAGGTCTTTTGATCCGGCGACCTTCCCAAGTAACGGCGCCGCGTGCGCGCCAATATCTTTGCGGTAGTGCATGCCATCGAAATGAATCTTCGTTGCTGCTTGGTAGACCGCGGCAAGCGCTGCATCCAGCGTCGGGCCGGCGGCGGTGACGCCAAGTACGCGGCCGCCGCTAGTAACAACTCCTCCACCACTCTCAGCGGATTGCCGCGTTGTGCCAGCGTGCAACACTTTTACCCTACCGTATTGTTCCGCGTCGGCCAGGCCGTCGATTCGCTTGCCCGTATCAAACTTCCCCGGGTAGCCCCCCGAGGCCAGCACCAGGCAAACACTCGCACCAGGTCGCCACTTGAGTTTCTCCGGGTCCAGCTGGCCCGCAGCGACGTCGGCCAAAACCTCCGCGAGATCGAAATCCATCCGCGCCACGATGGCTTGGGCCTCAGGATCGCCCAATCGGCAATTGAACTCCAGAATTTTTGGCCCAGATTCCGTCAGCATCAATCCAAAGTAAAGAAATCCCTGGTAGGGAATTCGGTCCGCCGCAAGACCGCGCATGGTGGGTTCGACAATCGTGTTGATGATAGTTTCGCGCAGTGCTGGTGGCAGCAAATCGTCCGTCGAGTATGCTCCCATCCCTCCGGTATTAGGACCTTCGTTGCCATCGAAAGCACGTTTATGATCTCGTGTAGGCACCAGCGGTGCCCACCGACGACCGTCGGTCAGCAGGATGAACGACAACTCCTCGCCTTCTAACGCCTCTTCCAAAAGGATGCGTTTCCCACCCGCGCCGAGCTCGTCCTTTTCCATGGCTCGTGCAATAAAATCTCGCGCTTCCTGTTTGTCCTCGGTAACAAGCACGCCTTTTCCTGCGCACAAGCCGTCGGCCTTGATCACCAGCGGCCAGGAGACCGTCTCAAGCGCTGCGTAAGCTTCATGCGCAGCCTCGTACGCGCCGTAGCGCTTTGCCGTGGGCAGCTTGTGTCGGTCGAGAAAATCCTTCGAGAAAATCTTGCTGCCTTCGAGCTGTGCGGCTTTTTGCGACGGCGCAATGATCGGCCATCTCAGCGCGCGGAACGCATCGCCTATTCCGTGAACCAACGGCAGCTCAGGCCCAACGAAGGTCAGATCAGGCTGCAATCGTGCCGCAAGCGCCATGAGCGCCGCAACGTCGCCGACATCAACCAGGACGCACTCCGCTTGGGAGGCTATCCCTCCGTTCCCCGGCGCGCACCAAATATTCTCCACCGCGCTACTTTGCCCGAGCCGCCACACAACTGCATGTTCTCGGCCGCCCCCGCCCACCACCAAAATCTTCATTTCACGCTTCCTCGGAAACCCTTTTGAACATAACTGTGCCGTTGTGCGGTGTCAACTTCACCGAACAAAATGCGCCGAATTTTGACAGAGGGTAAGGAATACGGATGCGTGGGAGGGCGCTGGCAGAGCCATCGTGCAGGGCCGTTCTTACTAACCTATATAATAGCCTAAACTAGTTAATCGATTACGGTCAGCGTCCGCCCATCTCTTGCGAACGTTGGAGTTTATGCCTGACTCACTGCTCGAATCGGAATCGTGACTGGTGCTGAAGACGAATCAGACGATCCAAGCATGTGGCATCGGCCGTCAAAAATTCCGCCCGGGTCAATCACCATGCAGGGCGAATGCACCTCGCCAGTGACCACTCCCTTAGCCTGAATCTCCACACGGCCTTTGGCGAAAATCACGCCATCGAAGCGCCCGGCAATTACCACGTGGTTTCCTTCGATCTGCCCTTCGACTTTTGCGCCTTCGCCTAGAATCACCGTCTGCTCGGAGATGATATTGCCCTTGACGTTTCCGTCGATGCGGAAAGTTCCTTTGACCTGTAGCGTCCCTTCCATCGTGACGCCCTGATCGATAAACCCAGTCCACTCGTCACTCGCGCCGCCCTTTGCGCCGCCCGGCCATCGCCACGCCATAAGACAACCCCCAGAGGATACCTTTCAACTTTAGCGGCGCGCGGCGTGAAGTCAACGAAGCAAATAGTGCTCGTTGCCCAATGACTACAATTCGACTGAAATTTGAATGAGCGGGAGCGGAGCAGTAGGGAAGATTTGTCTTTGTCTCCCTGACTGGAATTGCATGACGAGACACGTCGATACATCGGTGCCAATTCGGAGGCTATTTCTCGGAACCATTGCCCGGAGCGAACTTGCGCGGAAGTTATTTCATCAGCCGGTCGTAGATGCCCATGAGTTGCGCGTCATCATAATATTCGAGTACCAGTTGCCCGGGACGAAGTTTGGTTTTTTGCCGCAGGAGCACCTTGGTTCCCAATTGACGCTGCAGATCTTCGAGCGCCGCCCGAATATTCGCGTCCGCATGAACCTCTATAGCCGCAGCAGCACCACGCGATCGGCGCGACGCCAGCCGCTCGATCTGGCGTACGGTCAAGCCGCCACGAGCCGCCCGCTGCGCGTAACGCATGCGTAGCTGTGAGTCGGGTACCGCCAGCAAAGCGCGCCCGTGGCCGGCGCTTAATTTCCCTTCCTCAATCCAATCCTGAATTGTTGGCTCAAGTTTTAGCAGTCGAATCGAGTTGGCCACCGTCGTCCGATCTTTCCCGGTTCGCTCGGCCACAGTCTCCTGCGTCAGTTGAAACTCGTCCATCAAACGCTCAAACGCCCGCGCCGCCTCAATCGCATTCAAATCCTCCCGCTGGATGTTTTCAACGAGGGTCATTTCCAGCGCCAGGGCGTCGGTGACGTTGCGCACGATCGCGGAAACCTGCTGCAGCCCCGCGCGCTGCGCCGCGCGCCAGCGACGTTCGCCGGCAATCAGCTGAAATCGCTTGCCAAGCGGCCGCACCACCAGAGGTTGAATAATTCCGCTGGATTGAATCGAGCGAGCCAGTTCATCCAGTGCCTCTTCGCGAAAGCGTGTGCGCGGCTGATACGGGCTTGGGTCGATCAGGTCGATATCAATCTGAAAAGGCCCGCCTGCCGCAGGCTCTCTTGCAGGTGCAGCCGCTGCAGCGCCGGTGGATACCGGCTGAGGCTGTGATGGAGTTGGTTCCGTAGCAGCCTGCGGCTCAGGCTCCCGAATGAGCGCTCCGAGCCCCCGTCCCAGCGCGTTTCTCAGCATTAGCGATTACCTCCTGGGCCAACTGCGTATACCCCTCAGCGCCCCTACTATGGATATCATAGAAAATAATAGGCTTACCAAAACTTGGCGCTTCCGCAAGACGCACATTTCGCGGAATCACGCTCTGAAATACCTGCGTGCCAAAAAAGCTGCGTAGATCCGTTGCAACCTGACGCGAGAGCGAGGTGCGCTCATCGTACATCGTCAGTAGAATACCTTCGATCTCCAGCGTCGGATTTAGCGTGCGCCGGATGCGCATCAGCGTATCCAGCAGCTCTGACACACCCTCGAGTGCCAGATACTCGCATTGGATAGGCACCAGCACGGCGCTAGCCGAAACCAGCGCGTTCAACGTCAATAAATCGAGTGCAGGCGGACAATCAAGCACGATGAACTTGTATCTATCCTGGAAAGTCTTCAGTGCGCCTTGTAGCTTATACTCACGATTTTCCGATGTAACCAGCTCTACCGCGGCTCCGGCAAGATTTTTGTCGGCGGGGACGACATCCAGCCCATCCACCTGCGACTTCTGGACGAGTTTGTCGAGAGTTTCACCCATAATCAATGCATGGTAAAGGGTCCTTCGGGAGGGATCTTTCGTAAAACCGATAGCGGAAGTAGCATTCGCCTGGGAATCGCAATCAATGAGCAGAGTCGATTGTTCTGCTGCGGCCAAGCAAGCCGCCAAATTGACTGCCGTAGTGGTTTTTCCGACGCCACCCTTTTGGTTTGCAACCGCAATGATGCGAGCCAAGCCACACTCCAGACACGCGCAAGTTAGCAAACGCAGCGCCTAGATGCAAGATGTTTCACGTGGAACGGTATAAAGCTGTGGATATTGTTTAAAAGTGTTCCACGTGGAACACTGCGTCGTGTTCTCTAACTTAATTTGTGATGTACTGGAGTCGCCACTGTTATGTTCCACGTGGAACAATGGAACCGACTCTCGCGATTATTTTCTGACCGTTGGGCACGATCACGATATAGTCGTGACTCGCCGCATCTTTCGCTTGTATCGCTCGGCAGGGTTCGTCCACGTGGAACGCTGCTCCGAGTCTACGTCTCCGACCGACAAGCATTTCCACTGAGACACGCGGATACTGTCAACCTCTGTCTCGCGAACGTTCCACGTGGAACGATTGGAGCCTTTAAGTCGCGCATTCCGTTCCGCGTTCGTGCCATTACGGCGTGCACCAGGTGGGAAGCGTTTCAGTCAACGACAGCTTGAACGCATCGCCGTGGAGTTGAGACGGAAACTTCTTAGGGCACTCGCACGTAAGTCGTTATTTTTTAGGTCGTTGCGCCGACATTTCTGGCGACTTTCTTGGTACCGACCAGTAGCAGCCGCCGCAGCGACTGTGGCACAGGGATCGGCTCGCGCCAGTTCCACCCGTCGATCTTCATGATCTCGTCGAGGTCCCGCCCGCCGATCCAAAGAATGACCGTTTTCGCGGCGATGGCATTGGAGCCGGCCCAGCTGAGGAACGGCCCGAACTCCCCCAGGGCTCGGGAGCAAACGAAATCAAGTGGCGCGACGTCTTCCGCCACATCCTCAAATCGGTTTACAAGCACTCGCAAGTCTGTAAGTTCAAGATCCCGCGCGACTTCCGCCAGAAACGTGGCCTTTTTGACGTTCGATTCAATCAAGAAAACCTGCAAATCGGGCCGCAAAATCTTCATCGGAATGCCCGGAAATCCTCCTCCGGAGCCAACGTCGGCGAGCCGACCGTTTTCCACAGGCACCGCCACCGTGGCATACATACTTTCGCAAAAGTGACGATAAAGTATCTCTCGCGGGTCGCGAATCGCAGTAAGATTTATCTTGTCATTCCATTTTAGCAATACCGCTATATATTGTTGAATCTGTTGTACTTGCTTGTAAGTTGCGGTAACCTTAAATTCCGCGAGCGCCGCTAGAATGGCCTCGTCGGTCAATGACGCGGGGACGGGTATTGACATAAAGGTAAACTGTATAGTCCTAGGACTGGATTTACTCGCTAAGGTCGTGCGAAACGCAGTTTATCAGATGCGCGAGCCGAGCGATGCCCCGTGGTAGCTGCGTGGGTCTCATGATACAACTCCTCTGCCCGCCAGTCCCGGTGACGATGGGGGATCCCGGAAGCGATGTCATAATTGCCCCACTCGAAACATCTCATACAATTGCAATCTGCGGCCCGCTTCGATCGCGTCCCCGATGAATACGCCTACGAATCTGTGCAATAGGGAGTTCTCGTGAACCCACAGGTCAAATTAACCTCGATGGCAAAAGCCGCCGGATGCGCGGCAAAGCTCAATCCGGCCGTCTTAGATGCGGTGCTACGCAAACTTCCTCGCCAGACCGACCCAAACGTACTGGTCGGCTTCGACACCAACGATGACGCCGGGATCTATCGGCTCGACGACCGCCTGGCGCTGGTGCAAACCGTGGATTTTTTCACTCCGATTGTGGACGACCCTTATTGCTTCGGCGAGATCGCCGCCGCCAACGCTCTAAGCGATGTGTACGCCATGGGTGGCCGTCCCATCTCCGCGTTGTCGGTCGTGGGCTTTCCAGAAAAGGGAGATCCTACTATTCTCGAGCAAATCATCCGTGGCGGCCTCGCGATAATGACCGAGGCCAACTGCAGTGTCATCGGTGGCCATTCCATTCGCAACGAAGACATGCTCTTCGGCTACGCGGTCACCGGAGTCGTTGATCCGCAGCGTGTGTGGCGAAATGTCGGCGCGCGCGCAGGTGACGTGTTGCTATTCACCAAGCCGCTCGGCACCGGTGTAATCACCACCGCCCTCAAAAAGGATGCCGCGAGACCTGAATCCCTGCAAGCCGCCGTCGCCGCAATGATCACTCTCAATCGCGAGTCAGCCAATGCACTGCGAACCGTCGAAGATCTCGCCGAGAACCAGCGACCAATCCACGCGGTAACGGATGTCACTGGCTTTAGCCTGCTCGGGCACGCGCGAGAAATGGCCCTGGGCAAACCGGCCCTCAGCGGCTCGGCTCCCGGAACAATGCCAAGCGTCGAACCCGTATCATTCGAAATCAGCTACGCCGCTTTCGCGTACTTGCCAGGTGCCGAACAAGCTGCGCGCGACGGGCACATTTCCGCCGGCCTAAAAAACAATCGTGCATTCGTCGGCGATTGTGTCGAGTTCGCGGCGAACGTGCCCCCGCAATTTCGGGACCTACTTTTTGACCCACAAACGTCAGGAGGGTTGCTCATAGCGATTGGTCCCGATTTTGCAGACCTCGCGATCGCAGAATTGCAGCGACAAGGTGTTTCCGCACGCAAGGTGGGACAAGTGATTAGAAAACGCTCTCCACTACTTTCGATTGCCTAAATCCCGCTCACCGTAATCCCAGACGCAGGTACAATCGCCACGGACAAATCGCATAAATGGACACCATCACTCACGGCATCGCCGGCGCGTTAATCGGCAAAGCAGTTTTCGAAGGCGACGAATTATTCGCACTCCGTCCCATGAATGCTCGGCGCGTCATCACTTGGTCCGTGATGCTCGGCGCGATCTTTCCAGATTCGGACACACTGCGCGATATTTTTTCTCACAACGAACTGCTGATGATCACCTGGCATCGCAGTATCACGCATTCGCTGGTGTGCCTGCCAATCTTCGCGCTGCTGCTGGCGTTGCTAACGCGCGGCGTCTGCCGCTACTTTCATTGGGAAGCTCCATCGTTTCTGACGCTGAGCGGTGTCTATGCGGTTGGCATCCTCAGCCACATCTTTCTTGATCTGGTGACGACGTATGGCACGATGATTTGGTCGCCGCTCGGCTGGTCGCGTCCCGCGTGGGACCTCATCTTCATCGTGGACTTTACGTTAACTGGGATTTTGCTTTTGCCGCAGTTCCTCGCATGGGTATACGCCAGCAAAGAAAAGTGGAAGTCGCGGGCTTTAGGCACATGGCTAGTCAGCGAACTTGCATTGTTTGTCGTAGCGGCGATCGCGCGAATTGTCGGCGCGCCGATTTCTGCGCAAAATATCGCGATTGCCGGATTGTTGCTGACGATAATCCTATTCTTGCCGGCGCGGCAGACCTGGGGCATGCGCATTTCGCCGACCGCGTGGAATCGCGCCGGACTCGCGGCCGCTTCGATCTACGTCGGTCTGGCGGCGTACGCACACCATGCCGCTCTTGAGCGCGTCAAAGCTTTCGCGGCCTTCGAGCGCGCGGACGTGCTGTGCATCGGCGCTTTGCCGTCGCCCCCATCGCTTTGGCACTGGGATGGCCTGGTTCAGACGCCGCGCGGCGTCTACGATTGGCGGATGGACCTAAGCGAAAAGTCCGCGATCGCCGCTACCGCGGCATCTGCCAACGCTCCTGCGACTTCTGCCGTGGATGCCTCTGCCGAACCTTCCCTTGACTACAAATTCTATCCCGAAGCCCCGTCAAACAATTTTATTGAGCGTGCCCGGCAGCTTCCCGAAGTACAAAAGGTGTTGTGGTTCGATCGCTTTCCCGTCACGCGTTTTCACAAGGAAGGCCCCGACGCTGTGGTCGAAATTCTTGACAAACGGTTTCCGCAAATTCGAACCGATCGCCCAGCACCGTTCACCTACCGTGTGCGATTCGACGCGACTGGCAACGTGCTGATCCAAGGTTGGGAACGGTGATTTTTCGATCGCGTCGAAGAAGGAAAGCAAGAAATCTCTAGCGCGCGGGCTTGGCGTCGGCCGGATGAATAACCACCTGGCGCTCTTCACCCATCCCCACGCTTTCCGTGCGCACCGTCGGAAAATCCTTCAGCGCCAGGTGTACGATGCGCCGTTCGCGCGACGACATGGGATTAAGCCGGAACGGCTGGCGCGAACTTTGCACCCGTTCTGCGGCCACGCGCGCCGTCATGCGCAACTCTTCAAAACGCAAGGCGCGATATCCGCCGCAGTCGATATGAATTCTTTCGTGAAACGCCGGCTCCAGCCGCAATGCCTTAAACGCTAGATGCTCAATGGCCTTTAGCACTTCCGCGTTGCGCTCCAGCAGAATGCCTTTGTCAGCTCCATCCAAATCGGCAAGCACCTCAGCGTCACCCTCGATGTCCGCGCCAGCCGCCACAACCGCCCGGACGTCTACACGCAACTCCAGCCCCGAGGCTCGTACGACCGCATCCAGAAAGTGACGCAGCGCCTCAGCGGCCGCGGTGCGGTCTAGTTTCCCATCGCGAATAATTTCGGAGCTCATAAGAGAAGCAACATAGCTGCCTATATCAAACCACAGACTCCGAAAGCGCTAAGACTTTTTTCCACGCGTGATTTTTGCCGGCGTCGGCACGGGCGCCGGGTGCGCGCGATTCAAATACCACTGCTGCCCAATCCCCACCACGCTGCTGGTCAGAATGTACACCGCTAAACCGCTGGATATCGGTGAAATCATAAAAATTCCCGCCATGGTCACCGGCATGATCTTCATCATCATCTGCTGCTGCGGATCCGTGCTCGTCATGGGCGTCATCTTAGATACCAAATACATCGAAAGCCCCATCATCACCGGCAGTACATAGTAAGGATCGCGCGAGGAAAGATCCGTAATCCAGCCAAACCATCGCGCATGCCGCATTTCAATGGCATACCGCAACACGGTATTCAAGCCGAACCATAGCGGCATCTGCAAAAGCATGGGAACGCAACCGCCTACAGGGTTGATGCCCTCGCGCTGGTACACCGCCATTACTTCCTTGTTCTTTTCCTGCTGGCGCGGATCGCGCATTGAATATTTCTTGAATCGGTCATTAATGGCTTTGACCTCTGGCGCTACCCGCTGCATTTTCAGCGTGGTGCGATAGCTGGAAATACGCAGCGGAAACAGCAGCATATTAATGATCAGCGTCAGCACTACAATCGACCATCCCCAGTTGGGAATATAGTTGTGCAGCCACTTCAGCCCGTGAAACAGCGGATCGGCGATAAATTCCAGCCAGCCGAAATTCACTAGCCCTTGCAGCGGCGGCGTCATTTTCTTCAACACGTCGTAGTCTTTTGGTCCGACGTATACGCGCAGCGCGGTATTTGGCCCAGCGATGGCCGTCGCCACTTCCGATACCGGAACTTGCGTTTGCTGCCCCGCGACTTGCATCGTTTCGGAGGTTTTCCAATAGCGCGTTTCCAACGTCCCCGGCGCGGCGCCATTCGCAGGCAAAAATGTAGCCGTAAAGTAGCGATCTTCAAGCCCAGTAAAATCTTTTCCGCCCTGCCACAGCCCATTGCCCCATTTATCAATTCCGTCCAGCTTCTTTGGCAAGAAAGTCGAAATCTTTCCGCCTTCGCTGTAATACGTCTGTACGCTATCCCAGTTCGCAGGATTAGCTACCGTCACATCGCCAAACCCGCCGAGCCATGCGATTCCCGCAGTAATGGGCGTCCCGTCTTTTTTTGCCGATACCTCTACGTGCGCCACATAGCTGCCGTCAAAATGAAAATGTTTCGTCACCGCTAGATGACCGTCGCTCCAGGAAAAATCCACGTCTGTCGGCGCGGCGACAGATGCGCCTTCGGGATTCATCTGGTAGAGCCCGGCATTCGCCGCCGTTTGCAATTCCGCATCGTCCAACACCACCGCAAATGGCCAGCCGCCGACTTGCTCCGCAGCCTTTGGGTGAACTAGATCGAGAATGCGTGGCGGCTTAGCGTCGTCCGTATATTTCTTGAGCTGCCAGCTTTTAACGACCGCGCCACGATTGGAAATCTCCACGCGATACAGATCGTTCTCGATGACAATGCTCCGTTCCTGTGTATCGCTCTTCACGCCAACCGGCGCAGCGCTCGCAGCTGACATCGCAGTCGACATCGAACTTGGCGTTGTCTTGCCCGCCATAGCTCCCGTCATTTTTGCGTCTGGCTTCCCGCCTTCAGCCGCTGTGGGAGCGGGTGCGGAGATCCCGGGCTTGTTCGCTTGCGGCTGCGCCACCGGCGGCTTGGGGCCGAAATATTTCGCCCACACCAGAATCACCGCCATAGACAGTAACGACGCCGCCAGGATGCGCAACTCCGGCGTAAATTTATCCTTTTCCTGCATGGTCACGAATGTGCCTCTTTGTGGGTACCTGAGCGTGCTACCGGCCACTCTTCCGGAACCGGGTCGAATCCAAATCGCCGCGAGAACGGCTGGCAGCGCAGCAGCCGCTTGAAGCCCAGCCAGCTTCCCCTAACCACGCCGAATCGTTCGATCGCCTCGTATGTAAATTGCGAACAGGTCGGTGAATAGCGGCAACTGCCGGCCATCAGCATCGATAAGTACGCCTTGTAAAATCGCAACGCGTAAAGCGCCGTGCGAATCGGCAGCGTCGGCTGCTCTCCATTCCTGCTTGTTCCAGATATTTTGGTGTGCTCGATCGCCATACTTCCTTAACGCCTTATAGCCCTAGTAGTTTGATGCGCCATGCGCCGCGGAACGCATAGAATCCGCCACCCGCGCGACGCTCATAGTCGTGGTTTGTTGGCGGGCTTGTTTGCGCGTCCTGCGTCCTCAGCGCCCTCAGCGATTATCGTGCCCGTTGTACTCGTCGCGCGCTGCAGCAGACGCAGCAAATCCACCGCCAGGACCGGCAACTCTGCGTGCTCCACCGTCCCCTTCGGATGTATCACGATGTCCCATCCCGCAGGAATCTCCCGTCGATGCCCGCGCACCACTTCGCGCATGCGCCGCCGCATGCGATTGCGCACTACGGCATTACCCAGCGCTTTTTTAATGCTGAATCCGAAGCGCGATTGCGGCAATTCGTTCGGCCTAATGAAGACCGTGAAGTGGGAACTGGAGCGGCGGTTTCCCGCGCGATAAACCGAATCGAAGTCGTCGCGTCGCACCAGCCGCGCCTCGCGGGGAAATTCCAATCCCCACGCCGCGGAGCCTGAAGCGGCCCCCGGACTCGCGGTATTATTCGGGCGTAAGGCGATGACGCCCCTTCTTGCGGCGCGCCGCTAGCACCTTGCGGCCACCCTTCGTCTTCATGCGTACGCGGAAGCCGTGCGTCTTGGCCCGGCGGCGCTTGCGCGGTTGATATGTGCGCTTTGGCAAAGCAATCCCCCTTTGTATCTCTTAAGAATGGTTTCGTAGCTAATTCCACGTACGCGACCTGCCGTCGCGCGCTCCGTCGGCTGCGAAACCTTACATAGGCCGCCTCAGCGGCTGTGCAGGAATTCTCTAGTGTATTCGACCCCTGCGCACACGGTCAAGAAAAGCATAGAGGCCACTAGAGAACTGTGACTCCGGGAAGATTATTAAAGTGCGTATCTGATGTTACCAACTCGGCATGCATTATCAGGGCGGTAGCATAAATCAACGCGTCGGCGAAATGTAGATGATGCGTAATACTAAGAGAAGCGGCTTCGAGCGCAATCCGAGCGTCGACTGGTACCAGAGGGTAGCGATCTACTTGCGATGCAAAATCATCAGCCACCCGTAACGATTGCCGAAGCAATAGAATTTTCCGAACTTCGTATATGACGACCGGGGAGACAATAAGAGCGCGATTCCCCGCAACAAAGTACGGAATGAACAACGCGGCCTTGGTGTCGTCGGTGATGTATTCCAGCCAGCCGGAGGAATCGATGAGGACGGGCTCAGTACCGGTCGATTCGATCACGATATGCATCTTTCCATTTCATGCCCTTAGCGATCCCACGAAGATTTTCGATAGACCTAGGGCGCACTAGGCGAATAGAACCGTCCAGAAGAAATACCTGTAGATTTTCGCCAGGCTGGAGCTCCATTTGGTCGCGGATCTTTTTAGGTATCACGACCTGAAATTTTGGGGATACTTTGCTGATTTCCATACGAGAACCTCTATCGATCAACGAAATCGTACTACGATCCTAGCCTCCGTGTCGAGTGTCATACGATGTTGCGCATCGATAAGGTAGTGTGCCATGCGGAGAGATGATTGAAGCCTCGTGCATCGTGTAAACTCTCTATTTCCATTTCAATCTAAGCGACTCGAAAAAATGAAAAACACTTCAAAGCTGCTTATCGGTCTACTCCTGTCATGTTCGGCGTCTGCGCAGCAACCGCGGCAGCTCCCGCAGTCCGACGAGCGCTACAAGGCGGATATTTTGCTGGTGGTGGCGCACCCAGACGACGAAGGCGCGGCCACGCCTTACCTAGCGCGTGCGATTGACGAAGGCAAGCGCGTGGCGGTGGTTTACACCACGCATGGCGGCAACGGTGGCAACGAAGCCGGCTCCGAGCAAGCCGCGGCGCTCGGCGAGATTCGCGAAATTGAAGCGCGCCGCGCGAATGCTTACCTGGGAATTACCAATGTGTGGTTTCTCGGTGGCAAAGACACGGCCTCGCAGAATGTTTTGCAATCGCTGGCCAACTGGGGACACGGAGAATCGCTGCAGGAATTAGTGCGCCTCGTCCGCCTCACCCGTCCGGAAGTGATTCTGACATTTTTGCCCGGCACATTCGTTGGCGAAGATCATGGCGACCATCAAGCCGCGGGAGTGCTAGCCACGGAAGCATTCGATCTTGCGGGCGACGCCACCGCATTTCCCGAACAGGTGGCCGGCCCGACGCGCCGCCTGGAAACATTTCTCGAAAATCTGCGCCCGTGGCAAACCAAAAAAATCTATTACTTTCCCGACGCCGACCGTCAAGATATTTTTCGCGGCCTGGGTCCGGAATATTCCGTGAAGGATATATCGAAGTCCACGAAGCTGCCGTACTGGCACATGGCGCTCAATTCTTTTTTCATGCATCAGACGCAGGCGAAGAGTTACATCGATTCGATCGCTAAAATGAACGACGCGCAGATTGAAAAGCTGGCCACTTCTGAATGGTCGGACGCGCAGCATTTCGTCCGCGGCAAGACGCTGGTCGGCGGCAGCGTGACGGGCGATATTTTCGAGGGCATCACCCCGGGAGCCATTCCATTCGCGCCACCAGCGCCTATTGTCCAACCCGCGCGCCTCGTTGGACTCTCTGCGGAACTCGCCGGGCCCTGGAATTTTTACGACAACTTCCGCCGCGCGCACGGATTGCAGCAATTACCGCATCCTGAGCCTCCGGAAATCGCGCTGCAATTCGGCACCACGTTGGTGATTCCGCTGTGGCTAAGCAACGGCCTGACCACGTCGCAAAAAATCACCTTGTCCGTAACGCCGCCCGCCGGCTGGACGGTGCAAGCCGGCGCAGAAACGGCGGTAGTCGTGGGACCGCAACAAGTCGTCGCGGCACGCATTGAAATAGCATTGCCCGCAGCCCCGGAAGGCGCAGTCAAAAAAGAACTGCAAGAAGTAACCGTAAATGCCGGGGGCGGCGGCAAGTCCATTGGCGTGATCGAGTTGCGCGTCGAGCTGCGGAAGAAAGCCCTAGCGCAATAGTTTTTGGAGTACGGCGGTTTATCCTGAGGGCTTTGCTCGAACGGCTTGACGCCGCTTTTCCGCAGTAAGCACCGGTATTTCCGCCGGCCCGAGGCTCAGGATTTCTTCGCGCGCGCAGCTTCCATCTGTTCCCACACCGAATCAGGTAGCATCAATAAATCATTGAACTCCCCAGCGCCGCGCAGCCACTGCGCGCCATCGATAACCACACATTCCCCGTTGATATATTCTGCCATGTCACTCAGCAAAAAAACTGCCAGGCTAGTTAACTCCTCGTGCCGCCCAAAGCGCTTCATGGGATTTTTTTCCTTGGCGTGTTCTTCAAATTGTTTCGAAGCCATCAGCCGCGACCACGCGCCCTCCGTCGGAAACGGCCCGGGTGCGATGGCGTTGATCCGGATGCGATATTTCGCCCATTCCACGGCCAGCGAAGTGGTCATGGCCAGCACCCCAGCCTTCGCGCAAGCCGAGGGCACCACGAACGCCGAGCCAGCATTCGTCGAAGCGTAAGTAGTGACAATGTTCAGAATATTGCCGCCGCTTTTCGCCGCGATCCAGCGTTTGCCGAACGCCTGCGTACAGTGAAACGAGCCATTCAGCACGATACCGATCACCGTGTTGAACGCGTTGGCGGAAAGTTTCTCGGTGCGCGCGATAAAATTACCCGCGGCGTTGTTCACCAGTGTGTCGATGGCGCCAAACTTTTCGTACGCTTTATCGGCGGCGGCCTCTACGGCCGCGTAGTCGCGCACGTCACACGTCGCGTACGCCGCTTCGCCGCCGGCGCCTTGAATCTCCGCGCAAACTTCTTTCAGCGGTTCATCTCGGCGTCCAGCAATAAACACGCGCGCGCCCAGCGACGCAAAATGCAGTGCCATGGAACGTCCCAGCCCCGTGCCGCCGCCGGTAAGAAACATGGCGCGACCTTTGAACATGCTCTTATCGAACACCCGTCACCTCCAGACAAACTGGTGGAACCAACGCGGAATTAGGCCGCTGGTCATTTTACAAGCAACTATCTCCAAATGCCGACTTCCTGACGAACGATTGTCGGATTTAATGCGCCGAGGGCGTCAACTGTGCCGGGACCGGGCGCCCTTGCACCTTGGCGTACTCCGCGGCAAACAGCGGGCTGGCCGGAAATTCTTCTGTCAACGTTTTCAACAAAGCCTCCGCCCGGGCGTTTTGTTTTTCGCGGCGTGCAGAAAGCGCCAGCAGAATCTGCGCGAAGCCTTTCAGGTAGCGGCCGCCGGTCGCGGTTTTATCCACTTCTTCCATGCCCAGTTGCTTGTCGCCTTCAATACCGCCAAACCACAAGAGGAACCGCGCGGTTCCCGATAGGCAGCCGATAATGTAGTTCGCCGAGCCGGGGGCCACGTACACGTCGATCACTTCCGGATAGCTGGCAAGCAACTGCTGGGCGTAATCGTTGGCTTCCTTCATGCGCCTTAATCCGTCAATGTGCTTCTTTTCGACGATGCTAAAGTCATCGGATTCCATTCCGGCG
The DNA here is from genome assembly GCA_963838265.1 of uncultured Acidobacteriota bacterium. GTDB lineage: Bacteria > Acidobacteriota > Terriglobia > Acidiferrales > UBA7541 > Acidiferrum. The sequence goes on along the minus strand of CAWIQN010000003.1, from coordinate 400,319 downwards.
GCCATGGTCAACGCAAACAGCGCGTTCGGATCGTCCGGAGTGGTTCGCAGTTTCTCGGTGGCCATGGCGCGGGCTTTGTCGATGGCGGCGTGAAATTCTTTCATCCGTTCGGGATCGGGTTCGCCCTGAATTCCGTGCAGAAATTTTTCGTCATCCATGAAAAATTCGCTGGTCAGCACGCCGTGGCGGTTGAACTCGTCGAAAAGATATCCAGCGGCCAGCGAAACCTGGCCGAACGCTTCGGTAGGATGTTTCGCGGACCAGGCCGTAAACTTGGCGCGCGCGCCGAGAAAGTTCTGTTCGTATAGAAGCCGAAAGCCATCCATCAGTTCCGGATCGGTAACAAACGCGGGACCTTCTTTGGGCACCGATGCAGCGGCGGCTGCGGCTTGCGGATTCTTCTTGGCGTGTTTTTCCGGCGATCCTGCCGCTGCCCCGCGGGACATGGTTAGAAACAAAACCAACGAAATCGCGACGGTCAATGCTCTGCGCATTACGATACAGTCTCTCAGCCGTTCACAATATTTGTTGCGAATTCAGTTAGAACAATCCGGGTAAGAAGCGCGGCTTGCCAGACATTGCGGCGCGATAGTCGGGATTCGCGAAGAGCACGCGCTCTTCCGTGGACAGCCGCTGGCTTAGCACCACGATGTGCGCCACCGTGCCCACTAGCGCGGTAATCCATGCAGTATGAATCAGCGGCAGCGCGATCATTTCTGCGAATACCGCCGCGTAATTCGGATGCCGAACATACCGAAAGGGACCCGACGTCACCACGCCCAGGCGCGTCGAATCCACTACTTGCACGTTCCAGTGCTCGCCCAGCGTGCGGATCACCCACCAGCGCACGGCATTGGCGGCGAGAAAAATAACGAACATGACCGCGGCAAGAATGGGGATGAAGGGTTGGTGCAGAAATACAACTTCAACGGCCGCGCCAATTAGCACCAAGGTATGCAGCGCGACCATCCAGCGAAAACGCGGCTCATCCACTTTAGCGGCGCCGCGCCCCAGCATTTCGCGCTGGTGCTGCTTAGAGATGCGCAGTTCCACGAGCCGCAACGCCCCGACGGCCACCAGCAACGCTAAAAAAGCGATGACGCTTATGTCCATTGCAAAAGAACAAATTCCGCGCTGAAGCCCGGGCCGAAAGCCGCCATCATCGCGTAGTCTCCCGGTTTCAGCGGCCGCTTATCAAGCCACTCCTGCAGAATGAAGAGGATGGTGGCGCTGCTCAGATTGCCGACGCTGGCGAGAATATCCCAGGATGGCTGTGTCTCGCATTTCTTAAGGCCCAGAGCCTCTTCCACGTTGCCCAGAAGTCGCGCGCCGCCGGGATGCAGAATCCAGCCTTTAATGTCTTCCTGCTTAAGGCCCTGGCGCTCCAGGAAGCCGTGCACCAATTCCTTAATTCTTCTTCCGATCATTTCCGGCACACCCTTGTCGAGCAGGATGTGGAATCCAGAATCCTTCAGATCGAAACCCATGGCGCCGAGGGAATCGGGAAAGGTGTAAGTTTCAGAGACTAAAATTTTCGGCCCCGGCATTTTTTTGCCGCTCAGGACCACCGCCGAAGCGCCATCGCCGAACAATATAGACGAAATCAAATTCGCTTGCGAAATGTCTTTGCGCTGAAAGGTCAGCGACGGCAGCTCCACGGCGATGATCAATACATTGCCGCCTGGATACGCTTTTAGAAAATCCGCGCCGCGCGCAATAGCCATAGCTCCGGCCGCGCAGCCGAGTTCCGTGAACGGCATGCGGCGGACGTTCGAGCGAAAGCCCATCAACTCAATCAGGTGCGCATCCAGCGAAGGAATCATGAAGCCGGTGCAGGATACGGTGATGATCAGGTCGATGTCTTGCGGGCTGAGATTGGCCCGCTGCAACGCCTCTTCCGAGGCTCTGCGGCCCAGCCGGATGGCGTGCTCCATGTACTCTTCGTTGGTTTTGGAAAGCGGCCGCGGTTCGATGGTGTAGTCGATGGGGAAGATGGAATGGCGCTCGTCCACCTGGGCGTTATCCACGATGGCCATCATGGCTTCAAGGCGGCGCTCGGGAATATCGAAAACGCGCCCGAGGTAATAGCGCATATCGTTGCGCGTCATCTTGTGTTCTGGCAGCGCGGTAGCCGTGGCGGCGATCGTCGGATGCGTAGCCGAGGCGACTATTGTCGGATATGTCGCTGCTGCGCTGCCCTGGTCTAAAGTCTTCACTAAACGCTCCCTATTGACACAATGCGAATCCCGCAGAGTATCGGAAATGCCCCGGCAAGTCCAATTAGTTCCAGTATTGGCACCTATTATGACAGATGTATACCACGGCGTTTCGGCTGCGGAAAGCGCCATGACATTGTAAACACCGCGTCGCCAACCTGGGTTGCGCGGAGCCTTACCTCAATGTTGTATCACCCGCGTTACTTCCGTTCATTGCCCCTGCGCAATAAAGAACCATCTGGTTACTAGGTCGTCTGGCTGGCGCGGATCTCCTGCCAGCGCCGCGGCCGGCGGTTCGCTTGCAACACCTTTTTACGCAGTCGAATGGACTTCGGCGTAATCTCCACAAACTCGTCGTCGGCGATGAATTCGATGGCTTGCTCCAGGCTGAGTTCGCGATGCGGAATCAGGCGAATGGCTTCGTCGGCGCTGGAAGAGCGCATGTTGGTCTGCTTCTTTTCCTTGCAGACGTTGACGTCCATGTCCTGCTCGCGCGAATTTTCGCCCACGATCATGCCTTCATATACGTCGATCGTCGGGCCGATAAAAAGTTCGCCACGCTCCTGAATGTTCCACAGCGCGAATGCCGTGGATGGTCCGCTGCGATCCGCCACCAGCGCGCCGGTGGGGCGCAACGCCATTTCGCCGCCATAATCCATCCAGCCTTCAAAAATCGAGTGAATCAGCGCCGTGCCGCGTGTGTCCGTAAGCAGTTGGCTGCGCAGCCCGATCAACCCGCGTGACGGAATTTTAAAATCCATGCGCACGCGACCGGAGCCGTGATTGCTCATTTTAATCATTTCGCCGCGCCGACTGCCCACGGTTTCCATGATGATGCCGATGAAATTCTCCGGCACGTCGATCACCAGGCGTTCCAGCGGCTCCAGTTTCTTGCCGTTTTCCGTGCGCGTCACGATTTCCGGTTTGCCCACCATCAGCTCAAAACCTTCGCGGCGCATGGTCTCGATCAAGATGGCTAGTTGTAGTTCGCCGCGCCCCAGCACGCGGAACGATTCCGGCGTGTCGGTGTCTTCCACGCGAATCGAAACGTTGGTCAGCAATTCGCGTTGCAAGCGGTCGCGCAAATCCCGAGACGTCAGGTAGCTGCCTTCCTTGCCGGAAAGCGGACTGCTGTTCACCGTGAAAATCATGGCCAGTGTGGGCTCGTCGATGATCAGCGGCTCCAGCGGCAGAGGATTGCTCAGATCGATCAAACTCTCGCCGATCTGAATACCTTCAACGCCGGCAATAGCCACCAGGTCTCCGGCCGGAACGCTTTCGGCCTCGTCGCGCTCGAGTCCGCGAAAGGTATAAAGCTTCGTTATCTTTGTGGAGGTGATCTTGCCGTCCAACCGGCTGATGCCCACTTCTTGCCCGCGCTTCAGTGTGCCGTTAAAGACGCGCCCAATCGCGATGCGCCCTAGAAACTCGCTGTAGTCCAGGTTCATCACCTGAATTTGCAGCACGCTTTCGGGATCGCCCGGCGGCTTGGGAATCGATTTCACGATGGTTTCAAACAACGGCAGCAAATCCTTGGAGTCGTCGCCCAATTTGTAATATGCCACGCCATCGCGCGCATTGGTGTACACCACGGGAAAATCCAGTTGATCTTCGGTGGCGTCCAAATCGATGAACAGGTCGTAGATTTCGTCCAGCACTTCTTTGGCGCGCGCGTCCACGCGGTCGATCTTGTTCAGCACGATCACTGGAGGCAGCTTCGCCGCCAGCGCCTTTTGCAGCACATAACGCGTCTGCGGCAGCGGGCCCTCGCTCGCATCCACCAGCACCACTACGCCGTCAACCATGCGCAGCGCGCGTTCCACCTCGCCGCCAAAATCGCTGTGACCGGGGGTGTCCACAATGTTGATCTTGGTATCGTGAAAAAACAGCGCCGTGTTCTTGGCCAGAATCGTAATACCGCGCTCGCGCTCCAAATCGTTGGAGTCCATCACGCGTTCCACCAGCGCTTCATTGGCACGAAAGATGCCGCTTTGCCGCAGCATGGCGTCCACCAGGGTGGTCTTCCCGTGGTCGACGTGCGCGATAATTGCAATGTTTCGAATATCTTGAGTCATATATGCGTAGCGTCTAGATACAAAAATAGCTGCCGTAACAACCAGCAGCCCGGACGGTTCTCCTTATTGTCAGGTGCCCTCTGAAGGCCCCCTGTGCAAATGGTTTGTCAGGTGCGGTCGAGCAAACCTTAGTTTATCAGACCTCTGCGCGTGCGCCTAGCACGGCCTAAGCCAAGAGTTCCTGACGGCAGAAAAGCCCCGGCCACCTGTCGATTTCGCCACCCCTAAAGCGACGTATAGGTGAGGGCAGATAACGGGCCCTCGGAGGCGGATATGAACAGCCAGCTCACACACTCGCAAAGCCCCAAACCAGCCGCGGCGCACTGCATAATCGCGTTCGTGTTTTTCATGCTGCTCGCGAACGTCGGAACCCCCGTTGCGGAGCCGAGCTTCCTTCTAAAGGCCATCGCGAATGGGCCAATCGAGTTGCTGGAATCCGTCGTCCTGGCAGCGGCATCGCAGGCTCTGCAGGCCTTCATCTTCGATCATCACTCGGTGGTGCAGAGCCTGATCCAGACGCTGGCGTCCTTGTGGCTGCTGCTCCTCGTCGTCGTCGCGGCGATCTTGCTGCAGAGCCGTCTTAAACGGTAAGGTCGAACTTCAAGGTCGAAGTTCAGCCCGCACCCAGCGAGCTCTTTCCGAAAATAAGGCTACGGGCTCTGTCGATTTGCAGCTTTCTCGTTCGACGCATTAGTAGCACCGGGTTGCGTACCAGCCGCAACCTAGACTCAGAGGAGAAACCGCGATGCGCGTAATGGTAATCGTGAAATCCTGCAAAGACTCGGAGGCCGGCATCCTGCCTACCCCGGAACAACGTGCCAAAATGGGCAAGTTCAACCTGGAACTGACCGCTGCTGGCGTGTTTCTCGGCGCCGATGTCTTGCGTCCCAGCTCACAGGGCAAGCGCGTTAAATTTTCTGGCCAGCTACGCACCGTGATCGACGGTCCCTTCAGCGAATCCAAGGAACTAGTGGGCGGTTACTGGCTGTGGCAGGTGAAGTCGATCGAAGAGGCTGTGCAATGGCTCAAGCGCGCCCCCTTTGACGGCGGAGCCGAAATCGAAATTCGCCCTACGTTCGATCTCTCGGATTTTGCGCAGTGAAGATTTTTGCAGAAAAGTGTTGCCGCATGTCGATTTTGCGGTGTTTCGTTCGACGCGTAAGTAGAGCAAGGATTTATCCGGCCGATACCGTCCGGAAGCTGTGCACAAACCAAACGAGAATGGAGATATCACGATGCGATTCATGATGATGGTGAAACATCCGGAAAACCAGGGCGCTCCGCCCAAGGGCTTCATAGAAGAAATGCACAAGATTGGAGAAGCGGCCACGAAATCCGGCGCGATGATTTTCAGTGGTGGATTAGCCCCAACCGCGGCCAGTTTCCGCATGCGGCTTTCGGGCGGCGAGGTCCGCGCTATTGACGGCCCGTTCACCGAGACCAAAGAAGTTGTCGGCGGTTTCGCCATTTTTGAGATGAAGTCCAGGCAGGAAGCGATTGAAAGCGCGCGGGGTTTCATGGAGATGCACAAGAAATTCTGGCCCGGATGGGAAGGCGAGACCGAAGTTCGTCAGCTCGTCGGACCGGAAGACGCCTTTCCCAAAGCAAAATAGCGCGCATTCAAAAAGACCGCGCCATCGTCCGATCGTTCGCGGGCCCGCTCGGGTTTTGTAGTGGCGCAACACGTTGCGCGGTTTTGGTGACGCACGCCACACCGCGCACCTTGCAAGAATGAATCGCAAGTGGTGTCATCGGTAGTTGTGACAACTACCGATACCCACCGCGCCATCGACGCCGTCTGGCGCATCGAATCCGCCCGCATCATCGCGGGCCTCGCGCGCATGCTGCGGGACGTCGGCCTCGCCGAGGAACTTGCCCAAGACGCTCTCGTTGCGGCTCTCGAGCAGTGGCCCGCGTCCGGCATCCCAGATAATCCCGGCGCGTGGCTCATGGCCGCCGCCAAACATCGCGCCATTGACCGTCTGCGCCGCAGCAAACTCCTCGAGCGCAAGCACGGCGAGCTAAGTCGCGAGCTCCAGGCCCAGCAGGAGTTGGCCGTGGCCAATCTCGAAAACGCCATCGATGACGACATCGGAGACGACCTCTTGCGCCTGATCTTCACCGCGTGTCATCCGGTGCTTTCCTCCGAAGGGCGCGTAGCACTCACGCTGCGTTTGCTGGGTGGCCTCACCACCGACGAAATCGCCCGCGCCTTTCTCGTCCCAGAGCCGACCATCGCACAGCGCATCGTGCGCGCCAAGCGCGCGCTTTCTGAAGCTCATGTTCCGTTCGAGGTTCCGCGCGGAGACGATCGCGCCGCGCGCCTCGCTTCGGTGCTTGAAGTCATCTACCTGGTGTTCAACGAAGGCTACACCGCCACCGCCGGCGACGATTGGCTGCGCCCCGGACTTTGCGAGGACGCCCTGCGCCTCGGCCGCATCCTGGCCGAGCTCGCGCCAAACGAGCCGGAAGTCCACGGCCTCGTAGCGCTGATGGAAATTCAAGCATCGCGTTCCAGTGCGCGCGTGGGTCCGTCCGGCGAACCAATCCTATTACTCGAACAGAATCGCAGCCGTTGGGATCAACTCCTGATTCACCGCGGCCTTGCAGCGTTGGACCGCGCCGAAAAACTCGCCACCGTGCGTGGACCGTACACGCTTCAGGCCGCGATCTCCGCTTGTCACGCGCGAGCACGCACGCCAGACGAAACAGACTGGCCCCGCATCGTCGCCCTATACGGAGAGCTCGCGCAGCTCACGCCGTCCCCGGTCGTGGAGCTGAATCGCGCCGTCGCCGTAGCCATGGCTTTCGGCCCGGCAGCAGGCCTCGAACTCATCGACGCCCTCACCGCCGAACCCTCTCTCAAGTCCTACCACCTGTTGCCCAGCGTCCGCGGCGACTTGCTCTTCAAGCTCGGCCGCTTCGCCGAAGCGCAAGCAGAGTTTGCGCGCGCCGCAACGCTAACGCGCAACGCCCGCGAACGTAATTTCCTCCTGGGCCGCGCTCAAGCGTGCACCTAGCGCGTCCGTTGCGATGAACCCGGGCGAAGCATCACATGGAGGCAGATTATTAAACGGGATTAGTATTTTCCGTGGAAAACGGCGTGGTTGATGTCCGGCCAAAACTCTTTTAACACGTCGAACACGCCGTCCAAACCCACTTCCGTTCCCCAGCGTTGATAGGTCTTCACAAAAGTGTTGGATTGCGCCGGGTAATACGTGTTGGCGATGCCCGCGGCTGCTCCCGCCCCCACGATTTCCGAAATGTTGAAGGTTTTCTTTCCCGAGTCGGTCCTGGTGATAAATAGACGGCTCACCGCATACCCGGTGCGTTTGAAGAATCCGCCTGTGCCCAGCGTGTAGTATCGCGGGTCTTCTCTGGTCAGCGTCGGCACAATCGCTTCGGTCATATAGTTCTCGATTCCGCCGTCCACAAAAGCGTGCCAGTAATACCGGCCATAACCGGCAGCTCCCTGCCCAAAGGCCGGCTGCGATTTTTGCGCCATGGAAAGTCCCGCGAGCCCTCCCACCAGAACGAAATCGGAGTAATCAAAAGTATCCTGCGTAGCCAGCCAGAATTTTTCCTTGAAGCTCAGCGGAGGCAAATGAGAGTTGGCGCTGACCGCGCGATAATTCGGAATAATCCCCAGAATTCTCTTGGACTGTTTGCCGTATTGGTCGTCGGGATTACTTGAGTTACTGGAAGGGTTATTGGGGTCCGCAGGGGGATTGCTCTTGGGCGCCGGGGCGTCCGGTGATGGCGATTGCCCGTTCGTCGTGGTGCCCGCCTGCGTTTGCGTTGCCGTTGCCGCGCTCGTTTGCTGAAGATTCTGGCCGGGCAAGGCGTCCGCTGTCCCCTGGGCTCGCGCAGACCCACATCCCACCGCCAACGCCACAGCCAAGCCAAGCGACCGAATCGCCTTCAAAACTGTCCAAACATCTTCTTTTCCCTGTCGGGCCCTACTTGCTCTACTTTTCAAGCATCTCCTGCCAACTCAATGGGAATTTCCGCTCCAAACCTTCGCCTTGTCCATCGTAATGCTTCTCCTGCCCTCCGCACAACACGTTGCCACCGCAGCTAACCGAGCAAATTCCGGTAGCTTTGGCCAAGGCCAGCCTCGATCCAACTGCGATTTGTCGGCTATGTAAGATTTCTGCTAAACAGGAAGGTCGCTCATGCCAACCAGCTTTCGAAATTCCTGGTCCTCGTGCAGGCAAACGAGATCGGAATCTTTCGCGGCCCAATTCAAATTACCGTACCCGGCGGCTACCGCCTTCTTCAGTGACTCCAGCGACTCGGCTTTTCTGCCCAAAATACCGTAGGTGCACGCCGCGTTATACAGAATATTTGGATCCCCGGGCCGCAGCGCCACCGCGGTCTGCAGTTGCCGTATGCTCTCGTCCGAGTCTTGTTTGGAATTGGCCAGATTCGACGCCAGCAGGATGCGCGCTCGCACATCTTCTGGCACCAGTTCCAGTTGTTGACGCAGCACTTTGCACATGCGCAGCCGAACCGCTTCGGCATCTTTCTTCCGGCCCAGCCGTTCATACGCCTGATGGTACGGAATATAGGTATTGTAATCGTCGCCGCTGGCTTCCAGCGCGCGCTCCGCTAGATCCGCAGCCTCCGCAAATCGCCCGGATGCGAAATACGCCCGCCCCAAAATATTCCAGGAGCCATCGCAATCCGGTTTTCTCTCGATGGCCCGCCACGCCAGCATGGCAGCTTCCTCGTATTTTTTCTGCGCGTAGCACATGCGCGAGCGCGCCACCAGAATCTCCGGCAAGTCGGGCGCCAGCGCCGTTGCCCGGTCGCATGCCGCCAATCCCCGCTCGATCCATTTCGCGCTTTGATCCCGCAGCTCGAAAATCAGACCGCACATATGCGCGATGCCGCCGTGCGCCAGGGCAAAATTCGGATCCAGTTCAATGGCCTGTTCGAACATTTGCAAGCCGTAATCGAAATTCTCGCGCCGCGTGTAGTTTCGCCCGCGCAGGTAAAAATCGTAGGCCTGAGGATTTTCCGTAGGCTTGCGCGCTATCGTTTTTTCTTCCTGGGGAGTTAGCGTAATGCGCAACGCTTGCGCGATGCTGCGGGCAATCTCCTCCTGGATGGCGAAAACATCCTCCAGCTGCCGGTCGTAGCGCTCGGCCCATACCGAATGTCTGGTCGAAGCTTCTACCAGTTGTGCGGTGATGCGCACACGGCTGCCGGCGCGGCGGATCGAACCTTCCAGCACGTAGGCCGCGCCCAGCTGTTGCCCCACCTGTTGCGCCGTCACTTGTTTGTCGCGGAATGCCAGCATTTCTGACCGCGGAAAGATTTGCAATTGCGCAATTTTCGAAATCTCCGTCACCACGTCTTCCGTGATACCGTCGCGAAAGTATTCGTCCTCTTTCGCGCCGCTTTGGTTTTCAAAGTACAGCACCGCCACCGATTTGCGCTTCTCTTCCAGGACGTAGCGATCCGAGCCCGTCGTGCTTTTCTCCGCCCCGGGCCGGCGGCTCGATTCGATATCACGGCTCAGGCGTTTCAAGTCCGCGCGCAACTCAGAAGCGGTCTGGCATCTCAGATCGGGATCCTTCTCCAGCGTTTTACCGAGAATATTTTCAAACGCCAGCGGCAACCCGGGATTCAGCTCTTTCGCCGATACCGGCACGTGATGCAGGATGCCGTCGAATATCACCGCCGCGGTCGTTCCCGCAAATGGCACCGCACCCGTCGCCATTTCGTATAGCACCACGCCTAGGGAAAATAAGTCTGAGCGCGCGTCCAACTCTTCTCCTCGCGCCTGCTCCGGGGACATATACGCGATCGTGCCCAGCGAGCTTCCTGGACTGGTGAGTTGATTTTCGTTTACCGCATTCGCTTGCGTACGTCCATCGGTCGCGCCGGCCGATTCACCGGTAGCAGGCGCCGCGGACGTCAATTTCGCCAATCCGAAATCCAGTATCTTTGCCTGCCCCCGTTCCACCAGGAAAATATTCGCGGGCTTGATGTCTCGATGAACGATGCCCTTGGAGTGCGCCGCGTCTAGCCCGCTGGCGATCTGAATTCCTACCTCCAGAAGCTTGCCTATCTCCGTGGCTTTGCCTGAAATGCTGTGTTTGAGCGTCTGGCCTTCCAGCAGCTCCATGGCGATAAATGGCCGGCCTTCGAATTCTCCAATGTCGTAGATGGTGCAAATGTTTGGATGATTTAGCGAGGACGCCGCCCGCGCTTCGCGCCGGAAGCGTTCGATTGCCTGGGGGTCCTGCGAAATGTCGTCGGGCAGGAACTTCAAGGCCACATTGCGGCCCAGGCGCGTGTCTTTCGCCTTATACACTACGCCCATCCCGCCCCCGCCCAATTTTCCTAATACGCTGTAGTGCGAGATATTTCGGCCAACAATGGAACTAGTGTCCGGCATGGGACACGGAGTTTAGCGCAGCGCTCATCCTCAGGCAAACGTGCCGTAGAGCGCTGCAAACACCGCTACGTTTCGCTGCCAGCGACGAATTCCTGATCAGCAACCCTCCGTATCCGACAGGGTTCTCGTGTACACTTTCGGCCCATGCTCACGGCCATCACGCGCGCGGCAAGTCCGGCATTTGTGAATTGCGAGCTCTCTTTCATTGATCGTCAGCCGATCGATCTTGAAATCGCCGAAGCGCAGCATCGCTCCTACGAAACTCTTCTGGAAAAGTTGGGCGCCAACGTCATCTCCTTGCCCGCCGAGCCGGACCTGCCCGATTCCATGTTCGTCGAAGACCCGGCAATTGTTCTTGATGAGCTTGCGGTGATCATGCCGCTGGGCACCGAATCGCGAAGGCGCGAAGCTGAATCGATTTCCCGCGCCATCGCGCCATACCGCCAACTCGCCCACATCAAGCTGCCGGGTACCATGGAAGGTGGTGACATTCTGCGCGTGGACCGCAAGATTTATGCTGGCCTTTCACGCCGCACCAACGAGGAAGGCATTCGCCAGCTTCGCGCCCTGCTCCAACCCTACGATTACGAAGTGCTCGCCATACCCGTCACCGGCTGCCTGCACCTGAAGTCCGCTGTCACTTTTCTCGGCCGCAACACCCTGCTCGCCAATCGCGCGTGGTTCGATGCCTCGCCGTTTTCAGGTTATCAGTGGATCGACGTCGCCGCGGACGAATCGCACGCCGCCAACGCCCTGGCCATCGCCGATCAGATCATCTTTCCAGCGTCCTTCCCGCACACCAAAGCCGCCATGGAAGCCCAATCCTTCAGCGTCATCGCCCTGGACATCTCCGAACTCCAAAAAGCCGAATCCGGCCTGACCTGCTCCAGCCTCCTCTTCGAGACCCCGGCTGAGACTCTAGGTCGGCGGTAGCGGCCCTATGCCTATGTAGATGACGGACTGAACAGGCTGCGGAAAAAATGGTGGAGATGGTTACCGGTGAGCGAGGCGCGGCGTCTAAGAGCACATGCGCGGACACGATGATCAGCAAGAAGGCATGTTCAGTTACATTTCACTGGAGAAGCGGGTACCGGAAGATCACCCGTTACGGCGGGTGCGGCGGATGACGGAGGCGGCGTTGCAGAACATGTCGCCGCTATTTGCAAAACTATATTCGCCCATGGGGCGGCCCTCGATTGCACCCGAACGGTTGCTGCGGGCGTTGTTGTTGCAGGCTTTTTACAGCGTGCGGAGCGAACGGCTGCTGATGGAGCAGCTGGACTACAACTTGCTGTTTCGCTGGTTTGTGGGGCTGCCGGCGGACGACGCGGTGTGGGACGTGACGGTGTTCACCAAGAACCGCGATCGGCTGCTGGAGGGGGAAATTGCGCAGGTCTTTTTCGAGCAGGTGCTGGAGCAGGCCGCGCAGCAAGGGCTGCTATCGGACGAACATTTCACGGTGGATGGAACGCTGATCGAAGCGTGGGCCAACCGGCGAAGTTTTCAGGAGAAGCAGCCGCCGCCGAGTCGTGGCAGCGGGAACAAAGGGCAGAAATTGCTGCGGGACACGCACGAGAGCAAAAGCGATCCGGAGGCGCGCTTGTATAAGAAAAGCGTGGCGGGAGAAGTCAAAGCGAGCTATTTGGGACACGTACTGATGGAAAATCGTAACGGACTGGTGGTGCAAGCGTGCGTGACCTGTGCAGGAAATAGAGCGGAACGAGAAGCCGCGGAGGAGCTGGTGGCGACGGTGGCAAGAACAGCGCAGCAAAAACGCCTGACGCTGGCAGCGGACAAGAGTTATCAGGCCGAGGAATTCATCACCAGGTTGCGCGCGTTGCGCATCGTGCCGCACATTGCGGAGTACGAGAAAGAGACGGCACTGAGCAAGAACTGGCTGTTACCGAGCGAGCGGGAAGATCCGGGATTCGCGATCAGCCAAGGAAAGCGCAAACTGGTGGAGAAGATTTTTGCCTGGATCAAAAGTTCGGCGGGGCTGCGGAAAACGAAATTACGCGGGCGCCGGCGGGTGGACTGGCAGTTTCGCTTGTATGCCGCCGCCGCGAATTTGGTGCGACTGGCGAAACTAATGCCGGCATAAACCCGCGTTTCGGAAAGGAAGCGCGGTCACGGGAAGCCGGCAGGTAGAGCACAACGAAAAAGGCGCAGCCTCGGAAGCCGCAGGGCCCCACGCCGGGGACAAATTTGCAAATGGGCTGACTTTTTCCGCAGCCTGTTCAGTCCGGCCTGATTGTCTTGTTTACGATTTTCCCTGACACGGCCTATTGCCGTCCTATATACGTAGTGTTGTAGAGAACTGCGCTCGGCCGTCCGACAGATCCCTTAAACAATCGACTTTTTGATCATCCGGAAGGCCCTCACGCCCACCGATATGCCAAAACTTACCGCCAGCAGGTGGGATAACTATATTGCACACCTCGTTCGACCTTAACTCATTTAGAATGACGCTCTTTCAAATCTGTATCAAAACAAAGGACTTTAACTACCTTAAGAATCACACTCTTTCAAAAAAACCGGGTGGGCGGCCGGAACCGGCTCCACCTCGGCTTCTCGGAATTGCGTTGCGGAACTAAAACGCGAAAGGCCAGCCCAGAACTCCGGCTGGCCCAGCGCGTTTGCGAAAAGCTCTTAGGTAGACGGTTAATTCGTGAGTTCCTCCACGCTGTGCGCCACAAACACCGGCTGTCCGCTGATCGGATCCTTCAGCACCAACCCCACCACGCGCAGCGGAATCGCGGTGTTACCCGTCAGCCCGCCGAGTCCGGTCAAGCCGCCTTTGTACACCGTAAACGGCGTGGTGAACACCGTCACCTGCCCGTTGAATAGCACACCAGCGAGCCCATTGGAGTTGAACTGGAATGTTCCGGCTCCCACGTCCGTGCTGCCAATCTGCCATGTCCCACTGTGGCCTTCGTGCCGCAGTACCACGCGCTTCACGGTCACCGCGCCATTGTTGAACGGTCCGCCGATGGTCACGCGCTGCCCCGGTACCATCAGACTGGAATTGAAGAACAAGCTGGGGAACTTCAGATGCCACCAGTAAATGAAGAACTTCTCGTCGCCGGTTAAGGCGATCGTGGAAATTTGTCCGGACTGGAAGCCCGTGCCCGACGGCAGCACGCTGCGCACATACAAATCGAAGTCATTGGCCTGGCCCGTCGGCGGATCCACGTACGTCACCAATCCTCCAGCGTAGAACTTATCCTGCGATAGGATAGCCACGGTATCTGCCAGAATCGCGCCCGAAGTGCGATCCAGCGTTCCGGAAATCTCAACGACGGAAGTGGTCGTCAAGTTGGAAAGCGATTCGCCGTTTTCCCATTCCGTCTGGTCGTTGACGTTCACCGTGAATTGGTGCCCATGCGGCCCCTGAATCACGAACGAGCTATCCGCAACACTGAACACACCGGCATCAAATTCATCGATGTAGGCATCCGCATCGCTCGGCGTAACCGCCTTCAGATTCAGGTTGGGCATCACTACGCCAGTAATTTGGCCGTTTTGATCCACCTGGATGGAGTGCCGCAAATCAAAGTCAAAACTTAAACCATCGATGTCCCCGGCGTTTACGACGAGGGGGCTGGCAAGCGTGATGGGCACGCTAGAGGTAGTCAGACTGACCGGCGGGACGGTGGACGAGTTCAGCGTGCTGATCGTTGGCCGCGTCGGCGGGTTGCTCTGTGGGTTCGTCACGTTCAGATAGCCGATCTGCGGATTCGCCAGCATCACATTCGCGGTGGTGTATGTTCCCGCCGGGATACTATTAATGTCCAGCAGCGTCTTCAGGCCATTCAAACGGGCAAAATCTACCGTCTGCGTGTTGGAAAGTATTGATACTGGGGGATTTACTCCGTCTGACAGCGTGATACCCATGATATCCACTTGAAACGACACCACGCTGGGCAACGGCGCATCTGTGGCAACTACGAAAGCGCTGCCCGTCTGTTGTTGCTGCTGGGGTTGCGAGGTCGTATCGCCTCCGCCGCACCCACTCCCCCACGCCGCCAGCGTACACACACCAATACCGAGTAACCACTTTTTGAGGTTCATAACTCCATTTTCCTTTCGCGCTGATCTATCCCGAAGGTGCGTAAGCACCTGCAAACCCTTGCAGCTTCAAACACCCGGGTTGCGGCAAAGTTGCACCGACTAACTGCCTTTTTTTGTGTTATTTAGAATGGTAGTACTACAACCATCGCCCCAGTACGGGGCAAACTCCCGCCTCATTATTGTTCGGGCACGACTCCTGCCCTTCACAAGATTTTCACTTTCTACCGACCAGATTTTGTGCTACCTTTTCCTTCGGTATGATGTCTCTCTCCACTAAGCGAATCACCACCCCGTCGTCGACCTCGACCACGTCGATTAGCATTACGACTATGTCGATTACCACTACGTCGACTACCTTCGCTTCCGGTGCGTGGAGAAACTAGAGACTTAAAAAAGTTTCCAACCCACCGCCAGAAGCGACCCCAGGCGGTGGGTTTTTTCGTTTCATCCCACCTCCGAAGGCGCTCCCCGCGGCTTAAACCAGGAGCAGTGATGGCTTCCGAGAATGTACAAGCAGACGAAATAAACGAACCCGCCTTAGCCGTGGACTATGGGACGGGCGTTTCCTCCAAGAACGGTTCGACCCACGCCACTTGCCCCGGAGCAGTGCTTGTCAGCGAAGTGGTGTTGCGCGAAGTGACCGGCGCAGTAACCGGCGAGGTTACTGACGATGTGGTGGCCTTCAAATTTGGCGGCTCGTCGCTCTTTGGCGCCGACCGCATGCTGCATGCCGCGAGCATCGTGCGAGCATCGGCGCAATCCTGCAGCGTCGTAGTCATCGTCTCCGCGATGAAGGGCGTCACCGATCATCTACTGGCGGTCGGTAGCGCGCTCGAAAATGGCAAGGCGGCGGTCGCGAAGGCGGAAGCCGAACGCGTTATCCACACGCATCTCGGGGTCTTACGCGATTTGCAGCTCCGCGAAGATGACGAACTGCGCGTGCGCGGCGAAATGCAATCCCTCTGCCGTGATCTGCTGCACGACGTAAACAATTATTCGCAGCCGCTCGCGGGAACCGCGGAATTGCTCGACCGCTTGGCTTCTTATGGCGAACGCCTCAGCGCGCGCTTGTTTGCGGCGGCGCTGGAAAAATCCGACGTCGCCGCCGTCCCAGTGAGTTCTTCTGACTTTGTGCGTACTTGTGAAACTTTCCGCGATGCGCGGCCCAACGTACTCGAAACTCGCCAGCGTGGCCGCGATGTCCTTCTTCCGCTGCTCGAAGATGGTCTCGTGCCCGTGGTCACCGGCTTTATCGGTGCCACACCGGATGGCCGCATCACCACCCTGGGCCGGAATAGCTCGGATTTTTCCGGCGCTATCATCGCCCATGTGGTTGACGCCGACGAACTGGTGATCTGGACCGACGTCGACGGCATCTTTACCGCCAATCCCCACGATAATCAAGAAGCCCGGCTGCTGCACGAATTAAGTTACGATGATGCGCACGCGCTGGCCAAGAGCGGCGCAAAAGTTTTGCATGCCAGCGTGCTGCCGCTTGCCGCGGAAACCGAAATGGTGGTGTGGGTGCGCAATACCTTTAATCCCGCCGGGCGCGGAACACGCATCGGCCCGCGCGCGGATATGACTTCTTCGTCGCAAGACGGAGGCCGAGCATGAGCGCCAACTCTGCCACACCCAATGCGGGAGGCGGCCAGCAATTTCGCTCGCTGCCCCTCAACGGCAAGAAATTCAAAGCTGGCGTTCTTGGCGCGACTGGTTTGGTCGGTCAACGCCTCGTAAGTCTGCTCGCCAATCATCCCTGGTTTGAACTTGCGGAGGTTGCCGCTTCGGAACGCTCCGCCACCAAGCGTTATGCGGACGCCGTGCGTTGGCACCTGGACGCGCCAATTCCCGAAGCCGCGCGCAATCTTACCGTGAAAACGCTCGCGCCCTCGCTCGATTGCGATTTCGTTTTTTCGGGACTGGATTCCTCGGTGGCGGGTGCTGCCGAGGAAGAGTTTGCCCGCGCGGGTTATCCCGTGGTTAGCAATTCCAAAAATCATCGTATGGTCGCCGACGTTCCGCTGCTGATTCCGGAAGTAAACGCCGCGCATGTCGATGCCATTCCGCTGCAGCAGAAAAATCGCGGTTACAGCAGTGGCTTCATCGTGACCAATCCCAACTGCTCGACTGCGGGCCTGGTGCTGGTGCTCAAACCGCTGGCCGACGCTTTTGGTTTGGAGAAGGTTTTCGTGGTCACCATGCAGGCCATCTCTGGCGCGGGCTATCCCGGCGTGGCCTCCATGGATATTCAGGGCAATGTGGTCCCCTTCATCAGCGGCGAAGAAGAAAAAATGGAAAGCGAGCCGCAAAAGCTGCTGGGCAAATGGGATGGCAAACGCTTCATTGACGCTGGCTTGGGCCTAAGCGCGCATTGCAATCGCGTGCCGGTAGTCGAGGGCCACATGGAGTGCGTCAGCCTTTCGCTGAAAAAAGTGGCGTCGCTCAGCGAAGTGCGTGAAGCGCTCAGCAATTTTGAAGTGGATGCCGCGCTGGCCGCGCTGCCTTCCGCGATCCGTCATCCGGTGATCGTGCTAGATGACGAATCCCGGCCGCAGCCGCGCCGCGACGTCAATGCCGGAAATGGCATGGCTGCGGTAGTCGGCCGCGTTCGCGCGTGTCCTATTCTGGACGTCAAACTAACGTTGCTCTCGCACAATCTGGTGCGCGGCGCCGCCGGTGCCGCCATGCTCAACGCGGAATTGCTGGCCGCCCGCGGCTTCTTTCAGCACCGTGTCAACTCCGGCCAAGAACAGCAAGTCGCCGAGCCCATCGCTCGCTAACGCCGCAGAATACCCTGCTCCGGAATTGTCTTTGTAGGGGCGCAACATGTTGCGCCCCAGCTTGCCCGGGCTTAATGAATCAAGCTCTATTCCTAATTTCTTATTGCCGTTTTTTAAGCACGGTGAAACACGCAACCAGCTGGGGGATTTACACCACCGCGCTCGCGAACTCGCGCCCCTCAGCGTAGCGTTCCAGCAACTCGATCATTCGTTGCGTCCACGCGCCGAGCGTCTCGCCTCCGCCAAACGCCACAATAATCGCCAGCACCCGCGTAGTCTCCGCCGTCACCATGGTCCGTTCTGAATCGCTCGTGGCGCTGCCATGCGGACCTTCAGCATCCGCAAATAGCGGCAAATCCTCCAGATTCAAATCGTACTTGCCGATACCCTTATACGTTTCACCCGCGCGCCCCGCGCGAAAAACCACGTCACCCTGCACGTGCGCCAGATCGTAGAGCCCGATGGGCATGCGGCATTCCACCGAAACCAAATTAATCACGTCCACCACCGCATTGATCTGCGGCAAACCTTTCCCGGAAATCACGCGCCGCAGCAAAGCCTCCGCCGACCCGCGATAGCGCGCGGGGTCTTTTCCCAGCGCCTTGTATGCGCGCCGCGTGGCCAGAATCGCCGGCGCTTCGAGCACTGCCTTAGGCTCCGGCAATGCGACAATTTTCCGCGCCGCCGCCGTAAGCTCCGCCGTCAGCGCCTCAGGTGAAGCGTCCGCCTGCACCACACCGGTGACGCATCCGAGCGCTACGCGCGGGCACTTAACCTTCAACTCCGCGTCAATCGTTACCATCGTGAAGGATCGCCCTCGTCACACGTCGCCAACGTCGATGATCACCCACGGCAATCGTCACCCACAAGGGGCGCCTCGTGCTAAAATTATATCCGTTGTAGGCCCGTAGCTCAGTTGGTTAGAGCGCTACCTTGACACGGTAGAGGTCTGGAGTTCGAGTCTCCACGGGCCTACCATTTGAAAAAATGTGCGTCCTGTACATTTTGCAAAGCGAATCCT
This sequence comes from uncultured Acidobacteriota bacterium, assembly GCA_963838265.1. GTDB lineage: Bacteria > Acidobacteriota > Terriglobia > Acidiferrales > UBA7541 > Acidiferrum. The sequence goes on along the minus strand of CAWIQN010000003.1, from coordinate 381,744 downwards.
CAGGCAGATTTTATGTTGGATCGACCGATGATCTCGAGCGTCGTTTGCCCGAGCATTTTACGAGGGCATACGCCATCAACGCGTGGGCGTGGGCCATCCGTCGACCCCAAGCGGATTCTCAATTTAGCGATGCGGCAACTTTCTTGCCATATTCTCTGGCTTTAGCAATTGCCGCTCGCTCGTCCACGGTTAGCACCTTGCCGTCCTTTAGCAGCGTTTGGCCTCCGACGACCACGGTTTCGATGTCGCTGCCTTTCAGCGCGTACACGATTTGCGAATAGACGTCGTACATGGGCACGGCGTTGGGCGCGTCCAAACGCAAAATTACGAAGTCGGCCTTCTTGCCTGGTTCGAGCGAGCCGATTTCTTTTTCCATGTGCAACGCGCGCGCGCCTTCGATGGTGGCCATTTCGAGCGCGCCCTTGGCGCCCAGTGCGCGCGGATCGACGCGATAGGTTTTCTGCAATTTCGCCGCGAGGTCCATCTCTTCCATCATGTTCAGATCATTGTTGCTGCCGGCGGGACCGTCCGTGCCCAGGCCGACGCGCATGCCCGCAGCGCGCTGATCGACGACCGGGGCGACGCCGCTGGCCAGCATCATGTTGCTCGATGGATTGTGCACACACCCCACCTGGCGTTCGGCGAGGATTTTCATGTCCGTGTTGTCGGTCCAGATGCAGTGTGCCGCGAGCACGTCTGGGCCGAGAACTTCGATGCGTTCCAGATATTGCACCGGTGTAGTGCCATTTTTCGCCAGGCTATCCACGAATTCTTTGCGCATTTCCGCCAGGTGAATCAGAATCGGCGCGTTATACCGGTGCGCCAGAGCCGCGGCATCGCGCAGCGTTTTTTCTGAGCAGGTATAGATGGAGTGGGGAGCCACTGCCGCACGAATCAGCGGGTCGTCTTGCCACTTTTTTAGGAATGCCTCGGTGTAGGCGGCCATCGCCGCTTCGCTTTTGTTATCCGGCGCGGGAAAATCGATCCACGTTTCGCCCAGCACGCCGCGCAGCCCCGCGGCTTTGGTTTCTTCGGCAACGGCATCCTCGAAATAATACATATCGGCAAAGGTTGTGGTGCCGCTGCGAATCATCTCCGCAAGGCCCAAGCGCGAGCCCCAGCGCACGTACTCTTCGGTGACGTTGCGGGCTTCGGCGGGAAAGATAAATTTGTACAGCCAATCGTCGAGGACTACGTCGTCCTTCAGGCCGCGCATGAGGGTCATCGGTATATGCGTGTGCCCATTGATCAAGCCAGGGATGATCAATTTTCCAGAAGCGTCAATGCGCGTCTTGGCGACGATGCCCTTGGGGAAGTACGACGCGGCATCCCGGCCAATGGCCAGGATCTGATCGCCGCGTACCGCGATGAACCCGTCCTCGATTACATGGCGATCAGGATCCATCGAGACGATCGTCGCTCCTGTCACCAGCAAATCGACGGAAACTGGTTGTTTGGCGATCTCCGTGGCGGGCACTTGCGCGTTGACGAATGAGCAAGAAACAACAAGGCAGATAAGGTGAAAGGATAAATTACAAAGTCCTCGCCACAATCTCATGGATAAGCCCCTCAGAAAAGTAACCCAGCCGCGGAGAAACGGAAGTCGCCGCTTCGCGCCTTGCAACGGCCTGACTGGTTTCGTTGACTTGCCATTGGACAGAACATACCATTTCCAGTCAATGTCAGATTCTCCTTCTCTCGTCGGATTAACGATTTCGCGTTATCGCATTGTCGAAAAACCCTGCGGTGGCGGTAGTTCGCAAAAGGGGCCAGGGCGTTTCCGACTGCGCGCTCTTGTTACTACGCGGCCCAATTCGTGGCGGTCCATAAATGGTGGAGAATTTTAGCAGCCAACGACTATTGCGGCGCGCGACTTTGCTGGCGTGGTTTCTCGGGATTGTGATTGTTGTGGCAGCGTCCGTATGGTCGTTGCGACATCGGCTGGTAAATCCGAGAATTCCGTGGACGCCCGCGCCGGTTTGGCACGGAACCGGTGTGCTACAGGCAGCCGGTGGCACAGGCTATCCGCTGTATCTAAAATTGCGCTTTGAACGAAAGCATCAAGGACCAGGACCGAGCAAAGGTAGAACCAACCTGATCGGAACAGCCACGATTTGCACTCCGCAAAATGCGCTGTTTGACTTGGAGGTATCCGGTTCCGTGGACGCCTGGTTCGCGGAGAACGGACGTACCGTGGTGTTGTATCTGCACAACGAGCGAAGCGCCCAGCCAAAACTGACTTTCCTGCTTTACGGCTCGTGGCAGGGTACCGAGTTGGTGCTCGAAGACAGAGGTTCCCTCGGCGATTCCTTCAATCCCGATGGAATCCCGAAAGAGTACGCGCAAACCCGGACGGGCGCGCGATACAACTCCGAAATTAAGCTGCATTATGGAGGAAGATCTGCGTTCCAGGCCGCGTGTCCTGCCGCGAGAACTGTGTCGTCCGAGTAGGCGCACACGCAACCGCTCCGCGACGAACCACTAAACGGCGCTATTCCTCCGAATGCAGCGCAAGTCCATTTCTTTCCAGCAAAATCTGTACACCAATGTAGGCCAGGAAGTTCGGCTGTCCGCTGGCATTGCCGCTAAAGCTGCGCCCGGCCATGAAGAGAAAAATTAAGCCCTTGTGAAAGCCGTAGCGTCCGCCAACATCCCACGTCGTATCGTGCGGCAAGGTGCCCATCGCTCGGTCGTTGTAAACTTCGCCGATCAGTTCCGCCTTCTTCGTAAAATTGTGGCCCGCGGCAAATCCGATGATGCGTTCTTGGTGGCCGTGAATCGGAAAGTAATATCCGAACTCAGTGTCCAGCTCCAGCGGGCCCACGTTCCGCTGCACTTCCACGGGCATCAGAAAACGCGTTCCGCTTTGCGCAATGCCATAGCGCGTCGCGCTGGTTGACCCGTTGAGTTCCATTTGCGGGAAGATCGATACGTTCCAGCCCTTCTTATTGTCGATAAACCGCCACTTCACTCCCGGAAAAGAGTTGCTCCAACCGCTGCTGACGGGCTTGGGAAGGGTTTGCAACACGTACGGCACTTCGAAGGTCAATTGAATCGTAGCGCCGACGCCATAGTTGAAATCCAGCTGCGGAAGTTGAAAATCGTGGGAGTTTTGTGCCAGTACGGGCATCACCGCCAGATTGATCTCCCAGTTTTTCGGTCCGGGGGTTCCCGGATCATTCGTCAACATTGGTGGACCGCCCTGCGCGTGGGCAAGCGATGGAACAAAAAGAAAAAGCGTTATTGCTGCCAGGAGAGATGGAACTTTACTCCGCGGCATGCGTGGCGATAACCCGTCCGACTTGCAATCGTTCATTTTCCGATTCCACGCGCCGCGCCCAACTTCTGCAGTTCTTCACGAATGCTTCACCGAAGGCCCGTTGGTATCATACAAAATCTCTCGGTACGCCCACGGTTGGGCCGGGAAAGCCCGGGCGAAAAACCCTACGGTTGAGCCTCCCGCAATCCAGATGCTATCCTGAGCTATGGCGGAACCCGTCATTTTCCCGCCGGAACTGGCGCTCACCGCGCCTGTCGATCATTCCCGGCGCCAACTTGAAGCCTTGCTGGAAGTTAGCGAGGCGATTGCGCAGCAGCGCGACTTGCCGGCGCTGTTCCACGATCTTTCCGAACGTCTGCACAACGTTGTCGACTTCGATTTTCTAGCACTTACGTTATACGACTCCGCGCGAAACGTAATGCGTCTGCACGTGCTGGAAACCCGCCTGCCCACCGACAAGCGCGCCGGCTCCGAAAGCGGCATCGACGAACATCCTTCCGGCTGGGTCTGGAAAACGCAGAACTGCTTCATCGTCTCTGATACCGACACCGATCCGCGGTACCCGGATTTTCTTCTGCACTTACGCGAAGGCGGAGTACGCTCCGTTGCTTTTGTGCCGCTCACTACCGCGCAACGCCGCCTGGGTACCATGGCCTTCGGACGCCTGGTTCCGCAAGTAATCACCGAATCGGAAGCGCAGTTCATGCAGCGCGTGGCCAGCCAGGTAGCCGTGGCTGTCGACAATGCACTTAACCTGGAATTGTCCCAAGCTTATCAGCAGCAACTGTCCCGCGAGCGCGACCGCCTGCAGGTGCTCCTTGAAATTAACAATGTGCTGGTGACCACGCGCGAGCTTCCCGAGCTTTTCCGGGGAATAGTCTCGACCATCGAGCGCGTCATCCAGCTGGACTACACCAGCCTGGCGCTGCTCGACCCCTTAACCGGGTTGCTGAAAATTTACGCGCTGGATTTTCCCGGCCGTCAGCAACTTATTAAGGCTGAAGTGGTCATCCCCAGGGATGCTTCACCTGCCGGTCACGCGATTGCCACAGGAAAGCCGTTAATCGCCCGCGGCCCGGAATTCGACCGCTACCCCAGCGAAATCGTCCGCACGCTACGCTCTGAAGGGCTGCAAACGATTTGCTGCATCCCGCTGATCAACCATGGCCAGACTTTCGGCACGTTGAACCTGGCTAGCCGGCGCATCGACGCTTTCGCGGCGCCGGATATTGAGCTGTTGCAACAGGTCGGCGGGCAAATCGCCATCGCCGTCGAAAATGCTTTGGCCTTCAAGGAAATCGACGCGCTCAAAGACAAGTTGGCCGAGGAAAAACTGTACCTCGAAGAAGAAATTCGCACGGAGTTTAATTTTGAAGAGATTATCGGCGACAGCCCCTTGCTCAAACAAGCTTTGTCGCAAGTGGAATTGGTGGCGCCGGCCAGCACGACGGCGCTAATCCTTGGCGAAACCGGCACGGGCAAGGAGCTGATAGCCCGCGCCATCCACAACCTCAGCCCGCGCCGCGAACGCACCTTTGTGAAGGTAAATTGCGCGGCTATTCCTTCGGGTTTGCTCGAATCCGAGCTCTTCGGCCACGAACGCGGCGCCTTCACCGGTGCCATTAATCAAAAAATCGGGCGTTTCGAGCTGGCCGACCGCGGCACGCTCTTCCTCGATGAAGTGGGCGACCTGCCGTTGGAGCTGCAGCCAAAATTATTGCGCGTACTCCAGGAACAGGAATTCGAGCGCCTGGGCAGCAATCGCACGCAGCGCGTCGACGTTCGCGTGGTCGCCGCCACCAATCAGGATCTCGCAAAATTAGTTGCCGAGCGTGCCTTCCGCAGCGATCTTTACTACCGCTTGAACGTATTTCCTATAACCATTCCGGCTCTGCGCGAGCGCCCCGAAGACGTTGCGCTGCTGGTCCGCTATTTCGTGCAAAAATTTAGCCGCCGCCTCAACAAGACGGTCGAATATGTTCCCGCGCAAGCCATGGATGCGCTGGTTCACTATTCCTGGCCCGGCAATGTCCGCGAACTGGAAAATCTGGTGGAGCGCGCGGTCATTCTTTCGCCGGGAAAAGAGTTGCGCGTTCCTATCTCGGAGTTGAAATCCGCCGCCACGGCGGCCAGCACTGATGCGGCCCATGAATCCGTGGCCGGGGAGCTCGGGCATGCTGCGGGCTCCAGCGCGAATGCGGTTAGCACGCTTGAAGAAGCCGAACGCCAGCACATCCTGCGTGCCCTGCGCCAAACCGAGTGGCGCATCGCGGGTACGCACGGCGCCGCAACGTTGCTCGGCATGAAACGCACCACGCTGCAAGCGCGCATGCGCAAACTGAATATCCGCCGCCCGATCTGACGCCCGATTCTGATAGCTGATAGGTTTGACTGAGCAACCCCGCTATGCTGAAGTTGCAATCGGCCGCAGGTGGCCCGCGCATGGATGATCAACGGGCATTGCTGAAACATTTTTTGGCCGCGTTGGCCTATCGAACCCAGAAGGCACTTCGTGGCGCGCCGCCGGAATTCGCCGCCTTCCGTGCTGCACCCCTGGTCCGCTCACCACACGAACTGATTCACCATATGGACAGCGTATTGGGCTACGCGCGTACTTACTTCATCGGCGGAAGCTACCGGCCACCCGTGTTCCCTGATTTTTCCGCCGCGGTTGCGCATTTTCACGAGACGCTCGCGGATCTAGCCCAACACCTGGAGTTGGGAACGGAGTTTCGCGGCATCACCGCGGAAATATTGTTGCAGGGCCCCTTTTCCGACGCCATGACGCATGCCGGACAGTTGGCCATGTTGCGCCGGCTGGCAGGCGATCCCGTTCCGCCAGAGAACTTCATTTTCGCCGCCATCAGTTCCGCGAATCTCGGTCCCGATCAGCCGCTTCCCGTCCGTCCCGGCAAGGATTGGCCGGAGCGGCCTCGCGAGTGACGCCAGATTGTCGGCATGCGCGCGCGGCGAAACATTCCCATGTCGATCGGGCGGATATGCTATTTTGAATTCCCAAGAGGGCAGCAATGACCACGCCGGTAAAAGTTCAAATCTTCGGCCAACCCTACGCCATCCGCGGCGAACTCGACGAGACCTATGTGCAGAAACTTGCCGCCTACGTCGACGAAAAAATGCGCGCCATCGCCGACGCCACCGCCACGGTAGACACTCAGAAAATCGCCGTCCTGGCCGCGCTGGCCATCGCCGACGAATTGCACAACGCGCAAAATGACCGTGGCGAACGTGAAGAACTGCTGCGCGAACAAGCCGACCGCTGCCTCACGCTGGTGGAACGCGCGTTAAAGCAGACCGCCTAGAAACTGTTCACCTGGAACATTCTCGCCCGAAGTATTGTCGCGGAATTTTACTGCGACCACGCGGTAGGCACGCGATCCCAGCGATGCTTGCGCAGCTCTTCATGTCGTCCGCGCGGCAGCGGCCCGCGATCGCTGGCGGCCACATTCGCTTCCACGTTCCGCAGTTTGCGCATTCCGGGAATAATCGTGCTCACATCGCGATTGTTCAAAATAAATCGCAGCGCCATCTCCGGCATGTTCATTTCCGGTGTCAATAATGGTTTCAATGCTTCCGCGCGCGCCACGCTGTCCCGCAGATTTTCTTCCACAAAATACGTTCCGCGCCAGTCGCCCTCGGGCCACTTGCTATCCAGCGTCAAAGTGCCGGTCAGCGTCCCTTCGTCAAACGGCACGCGCGCGATCACTGCCACGCCGTGTTCGCGGCACGCCGGGAAAAGCTCGTCTTCGGGATTCTGATCGAAGATGTTGTAGATCACCTGCACCGCATCGATCAATCCGGAACGCACCGCGCGAATTCCGTTTGCCGGCTCCCAGCGATTGATACTAATCCCCACCGCGCGCACTTTCCCACTCGTGCGCATATCCTGAATCGAGCGCGCCATCCGTTCGTCGTCCAGCCAACCATCTTCCCAGGTATGAAACTGCATCAGGTCCAGCGCATCGCAGCCAATATTCTTCAGGCTTTTATGCACGTACTCTTCGATATATTCCGGCGGAAAACAATCGTCCAGGGAAAAGTCGCGCAGGCTCGGCCACTGCTGATTCTTCGGCGGAATCTTTGTCGCGGCAAACAGCCGTTTGCCGCTGTTGGCGCGCAAAATCTTGCCCAGCAACTCTTCGCTATGCCCCGCGCCGTACGCCCACGCGGTATCGAAAAAATTGCCACCCAGATCAACGTAGCGTTGCAGCCCGGCCAGCGACTCTTTATCGTCGGAGCCGCTCCATCCCGCCATGCCCCACATGCCATAGCCAATTTCGCTTACGTCCCAGCCCAATCTGCCAAACCGCCGATACTTCATCGCGCCCCCCAAGAAATCACCGGGCAAAACTTTTGTTCACACTACCGACGTAACAAAAGTTCCGCCAGCCTCGACGTACCCATATGCCATCCGCGGCGTATTAAAAGCAAACCCCGGTTCCCCATTGCGATCCAGCAGAATCAATCCTCCGGTACCCTTTGTGCGCGCCGCCAGCAAATCCACAGCCTTCTTCGCGGCGAGCATCGCGCCAGACGAGCCATCGTCCGCCGTATGCGTCACTACCGAATCCTGCCCCCGCAAAAAATCCGTTGCACTCTTCGCCATCACCACCTTCATGATCGCTTCGCCGTAACCTGTGCAGGAAACTCCTCCAGCCTCCGCGTCCGCATAACACCCGCATCCGATCAACGGCGAATCTCCCACGCGACCCGGCAGCTTACAACAAGTCCCCCCTGTCGAAGTCGCGGCAAACAGCCGCCCCTCGCGGTCCAGCGCCACCGCGCCCACGGTCCCCTGCTCATGACCGCGATGATGCTCCGCCGCGTGCGCATCTTTCTTGCATTTCATCCACGCGTCCCATTCCGCCTCGCTGACCAGCTCTTCCGCTTTGCAGAGCGGCACGCCATTTTCTTGCGCGAAGCGTTCCGCGCCTTCCGCCACCAGCATCATATGCGGACACTTTTCCAGAATCGCCCGTGCCGCGCGAATCGGATTCTTAACATGGTGCAATGTCGCTGCCGCGCCAGCGCGCAACGTGGCGCCATTCATCACAATCGCATCGCACTCCACTTGACCATCAAGATTAAGGTGCGAGCCGTATCCCGCATCGAAAACCGGATCGTCTTCGAGCACCACAATCGCTGCTTCGATGGCATCGAGCGCCGCGCCCCCGCCGGCCAGCACCGCCCAGCCCGCCGCCAGCGCTCGCTGACAACCCGCCGTACACGCCTCCACGGCCTCGTCCGGGATATCCCAGGCCCCGCCGTGAACAATCAAAGATGGTTTCATAGGAAGAGTACGCAATCAGGCGGGCGACTAGATGCAGAGCGAAAAGATCATAAGGCGCAACTCTATATCGTGCTACACGTCGTCGTGAATGGTCACCAGCTTCAGCACTTCAAACTCTTTCTTCCCCGCGGGAGTAGTCACTTCAATTTCATCTCCCACCTTGCGGTTCAGCAGCGCCTTGCCGATCGGCGAAGTCGTGGAGATCAAGCCTTTTTCCACGTCGCCCTCTTCGCTGCTTACCAGCTTGTACTCGATCTTCACGTCTTTCTGCGTGTCCAGCACCACGACGCGCGAACCATACCCCGAGCGGTCCTTCGGAATATTCGTCAAATTCAGCATTCCCAAATCACCGAGCCGCTTCTTCAGCTGCCCCATCCGCGCGTTTACGTAGCCCTGCCGCTCCTTGGCGTATTTGTACTCGGCATTCTCCGAGAGATCGCCATGCGCGCGCGCCACGGCAATCTCTTTCGGCAGTTCCACGTTTAGCTCGTGAGAGAGCGTCTCGATTTCGTCCTGCAGCTTCTGCTTAATCTTCGCCAGCGGATCGTTGATCGCTTCAGACATGACTATCGGCACCAATTTCTTCAGGCATCCCGCCGGAACCATATGGCCCAGCGCCCGCCAGGTAAACGAACATTATAGATGGCTACCTTTTGCAGCCACAAGGGAGGATTGCAGGATTCAGGTCGCGGGTTATATTGGTCCGGCTTATGTAGGCGCCGCTTCACAGGCTGCGGAAAAACACTCTGTTTTGCAGGTCGGAGGTTCTGGCTTATGGAATCGCAGCTTCTGTTTTGTGGGTCGGAGCTTTAGCTCCGACATTAAGTGCTCGGCTACCAATACGCTTTAGCGCCTGAGGGAGCTGCTTTTGCCATTGTTCGGCAGTCTCTTTGGCCCGGCCTGGCGCTGATTCTCACCGCACCTTAATCTCCACCGTCTGCGTCACGCTATGCCCCGCGGCATCCTCCGCCGTCAACGTATACGTCGTAGTCTTCACCGGCTTCACATCCACGCACCGGCTATACGACGGCCACACCGGATTGTCCTGTGGCTCCAGCTTCACCACTTTCGCGTTTGCCACGCCGTAACAAAGCTGCGCGCTCTCCCCGCGCCGCACCACTCCAGGACTCCCGTAAAAATTCTGTATCGCCAATTCCTTGCCACCCATCTGCTCCAAAGTTGTGCGGTCTTGCGCCTGTTGCGCCGCCGACTGTTGCTCTGCGGCACGCCGTTCAATGGTGCGATCTTCATGCCATCGCGAATAAAAGATCCAGCCTAGATACAGCAGCACAATCAAAAACGCCGTCGATGAATAAAGTAAGTAATTCTTGAACGGCGATTTCTTCTCCGGAGCGGGTTCGGCGAGCATCGCGTCTCCTTTCGCCATAGGACGCCAGCAGTCCACGGCTCGTTACAACAGAAAGCCTGCAAACGTACGATGAACCATAACGCGAAAGTGTTGCTGAGGAAACCGCTCGGTGTCACGCAAGCCTTTGTAGGGGCGCAGCATGCTGCGCCCCAGCTTGCCCGGGCGTGCCCGTCGCGCGCCGGTTTGTCGCATAAGCATCTACTCGCTCTATGATCCGATGTCGATTACCACCACCATCGACATATCGAAGGCACATCCAGGTTGCGGCTTGTACTTCCATGCCTGAATGCTCTTTGCGAGACCGGCATCCACCTTCGCAGAACCGGTCCCTTTGAGAATTTTCACGTCGCTCACGCTTCCGTCCTCGTTCACAACGTACGTCACCTTTGGAAAGCGATTCAGTCGCGTGAAGTCCGCGTTTTTCGGCAAAAACTGAAACGGGTGGAAGTCCGGCGGATCCGCCGACACCAGGTGGCATACATGCGGCGTGGTTTTTTGTTCGTCGCCGCCTGGAGCCTGAGCCATCACCAAACCCACGAATAGCAACAGCAAGCCAAGCGTTGCGGTCTTCGGTGTCATTTGGATGGGCCCAACTTGCTGCCTAACTGCATCTTGAGAGCTACTCCAGCGTTTCGCGGTGAAATCCGCGGCGTCACAAGCATTGGGTCACTCGGCGCCTCTATATGTTTAGGTGTCACCTATAGGCAATGATGGTACGCCGCATACGTCATCTCAAATGCCGCATCCCAGGAAACACCCTGCATATTTTCACGCGCCGCATCGCCCATCGAGCGCCGTTTTTTCGGGTCCGTCAGCAACTCCAGCGTTCGCCGAATAAACTCTTCATCACTTTCAGCGATGAATCCCGTAACATCCTGCGCGACCAAATTTTTCGGCCCACCCTCGCTCGTCACAATCGCCGGCACGCCCGACGCTGCTGCTTCCTGAATCACGTTGCCGTACGTATCCGTTCGCGATGGAAACAGAAAAATATCCATGTTCGCGTAGGCTTCCGCGAGCTTCTCGTCCCGCAATACGCCGGTAAACGTCGCCTGCGTTAAGTTTTTTTCCAACCACGAGCGTTCGCTGCCTTCACCCACAATTAGAAACGAAAAACCTGTATACCCCGCGACCAGCAGCGCCCGTTCCACATTCACCAGAAAGCGCACCCCTTTCTCCGGCGTTATGCGGCCCACGTATCCCAATTGCACGGTGTCGTCCCGCATCGTGCGATGCTGCGGATGGAATTTCTCCGTATCCACTCCGCGCGCCATTAAGAACGACGCCCGGCCAGTCGCCTCCTCCAGCCAGCGCACCTGCTCAGGCGTCGGCGCCAGCGTCACGCGTGCCAGTTTGTAGAAGCGCAGAATCGCCCACAGCGCTAGCCGCTCCGCCATCTTGCAGCAAGGCCCCGACCATTTAGAAGGCAGAAACGACAGCATCCCCTGCAATCGTCGCGCCGCAAATTGGTGGAGATTCGTATGCCAGGAAGCCACCAGCGGAATCTTCAGCGCCCCCGCCAGATACGCGCCCAGCTGTCCAAATTCTCCCGGGCTCGTAACATGAATCACGTCCGGCCGAAATTCTTCCAGTGCGCGTCGCGCCACTCGGGCATGCCGCCAAAAACACAAGTCGTAGCGCAAATCGCTTTCGATCGGGAAGCTCACCGGCCCGCGCGGCAATTCGAGCCGTGTCACCTCTCCATCCGTGAATTTCGCGATGCGCGGCCCGCCGTGAACGGCCAGAAACGGCCGCCCGTGCCGCCTTGCGAACGCCACCAGCTGCCGCGCCGTCAGTGCCACGCCATTGATCTCCTGATACGTTTCGCAAAATAACGCCACCCGCGGCCCAGCCGACAAAATTCGGTGATCCGTATTTTCATATGAAGTCTTCACGAATTCTCTCCGGCCTTCGCCGCATGGATTGGCGGCCTGCGCGCCCAAAAAAAGCGCGGCACTAGCATCAGAAAATCAAAAACGATTCGCGGCATTTGTCGCAAGTCTTCCGCCAACGATTGCCGTCCCAGGCCCACCACCAGCGCCCCTCGCCGCATGGCGTAAAGATTGAACAACGTCGAAAGCGCCGTGAACGCCACCGACGCCGCAATGCTTGGCGCCAGGTTTCTCGTCCCGCGCAGCCAGTGCACCACAAACTCCATCGCATGATTCGTCACCGGCAAAAGCACCAGCACGCTCACCGCCGCGGCCCACACCGGCTCCACATCACAAAATGCTTCCGTCAACGCGCCGTAGAACCCCGAGACCACACCGCCAAAAATAAATTCCGCGCTCATCGCCGCAACTGCCGCGGGCATTCCCGCCGTCAGATTCGCAACAAAAAATATCGCCCCGCGAAACAGCGCACTCAGCAGCGCCGACTTCCAGTTCCATCGCGCCAGCAGATACCTTTGTGGCTCGCGCACCAATCGCCGCAATACTTCGCCGACACTGACGCCTGTTTCACCGGACACCCGACGGTGGCCGCCACTCTTTTCAACACTGTCTGTCGGCGGATTTACCATCACGCCGTTGTGTAAGGCACGCCAAGGGCCAGCCGATAGCGCCGCGCGATGTTTTTTCGCGATCACAACTGTTCCACAGGTAAACGTCATTCAACAATTGCGTCACATTAGCTAAGATATCGTTCACTCAGAGGTTCCCTTTCGATGAAACTCTTCACCATCGGCTTCACCAAAAAGTCCGCGGAAGTTTTCTTCACCAGCCTCGCCAACGCCGGCGTAAAGCGCCTGATCGACGTTCGATTGAACAACGTTTCCCAACTCGCCGCCTTCACCAAAAAAGAAGACCTGCGCTATTTCACCAAAGCCATCTGCAATATCGAATACCAACACGAGCCCGATCTAGCCCCCACGAAAGAGATCCTCGACGCCTTTAAAAAGAAAAAGGGCGCTTGGGAAACCTACGAATCAAAATTCATAGAATTAATGCGCGCGCGTAAAATTGAAAAGAGACTGGACCCTTCGCAACTGGACGGCGCCTGCCTGCTCTGCAGCGAGGAAACGCCCGATCATTGCCACCGCCGCCTGGTAGCCGAATACCTGCAAAAAAAATGGCCCAACGTGGAAATCCACCACCTCCCGTAACCGCCCTCTTTCGTAACCGCAGCTCTTATTTCAACATCCAACCGTCCATGACCATGAAAAAAGTAAAACTCGGTTCGCAAGGCGCGTACGTCTCCCGCATGGGACTCGGTTGCATGGGCATGAGCGAATTCTACGGCGAGTGCAACGACGCGGAATCCGCGGCAACCCTGCTCCGCGCCCTCGATCTTGGCGTCACTTTTCTCGATACCGCCGACACCTACGGCATCGGTGACAACGAGGAATTAGTCGGCAAAACCATCCGCGCCCGCCGTGACGAAGTTTTTCTCGCCACAAAATTCGCCAACATCCGCAAAAAAGACGATCCCACTTATTGGGTCATCAGCGGCAAACCCGCATACGTGCGCGCCGCCTGCGATGCTTCTCTAAAGCGCCTGGGCGTCGACCACATCGATCTCTACTATCAACATCGCGTCGATCCGGAAACTCCCATCGAGGAAACCGTAGGCGCCATGGCCGAGCTGGTCAAAGCCGGCAAAGTAAAATATCTTGGCCTCTCCGAAGCTTCTCCATCCACTATCCGGCGCGCTCACAAAGTTCATCCCATCACCGCGCTGCAAACGGAATACTCTCTTTGGGAGCGCCACGTGGAAAGCGAGATCCTCCCCACCGTTCGCGAACTCGGCATCGGCTTCGTGCCCTACAGCCCGCTGGGACGCGGCTTCCTGACCGGCGCCATCACTAAACTGAGCGATCTCGGCGATAACGATTCGCGCGCCAAACGTTACCCGCGCTTCGCCGGCGAAAATTTCGATAAGAATCAGGTCCTGGTAGATCGCGTAAGAGCCATCGCTAATCGCAAAGGCGTAAAAGCCGGCCAGCTAGCCTTAGCATGGGTGCTAGCTAAAGGTGAAGACTTAGTCCCGATCCCCGGAACAAAACGCAGAAAATATCTGGAAGAAAACGCCGCCGCCGCAGACATCCATCTATCCGCGCAAGAAGTAGCAGAACTCGAAGCCGCCGTCCCGCAACACGAAATCGTCGGCGACCGTTACGCCGCCGCGAATATGCAGAGGATCGACCGCTAAAGGTTTTGTAGGCGCCGGACTTCACAGGCTGCGGAAAAAGTGGTGGAGATGGTTACCGGTGAGCGAGGCGCGGCGTCTAAGAGCACATGCGCGGACACGATGATCAGCAAGAAGGCATGTTCAGTTACATTTCACTGGAGAAGCGGGTACCGGAAGATCACCCGTTACGGCGGGTGCGGCGGATGACGGAGGCGGCGTTGCAGAACATGTCGCCGCTATTTGCAAAACTATATTCGCCCATGGGGCGGCCCTCGATTGCACCCGAACGGTTGCTGCGGGCGTTGTTGTTGCAGGCTTTTTACAGCGTGCGGAGCGAACGGCTGCTGATGGAGCAGCTGGACTACAACTTGCTGTTTCGCTGGTTTGTGGGGCTGCCGGCGGACGACGCGGTGTGGGACGTGACGGTGTTCACCAAGAACCGCGATCGGCTGCTGGAGGGGGAAATTGCGCAGGTCTTTTTCGAGCAGGTGCTGGAGCAGGCCGCGCAGCAAGGGCTGCTATCGGACGAACATTTCACGGTGGATGGAACGCTGATCGAAGCGTGGGCCAACCGGCGAAGTTTTCAGGAGAAGCAGCCGCCGCCGAGTCGTGGCAGCGGGAACAAAGGGCAGAAATTGCTGCGGGACACGCACGAGAGCAAAAGCGATCCGGAGGCGCGCTTGTATAAGAAAAGCGTGGCGGGAGAAGTCAAAGCGAGCTATTTGGGACACGTACTGATGGAAAATCGTAACGGACTGGTGGTGCAAGCGTGCGTGACCTGTGCAGGAAATAGAGCGGAACGAGAAGCCGCGGAGGAGCTGGTGGCGACGGTGGCAAGAACAGCGCAGCAAAAACGCCTGACGCTGGCAGCGGACAAGAGTTATCAGGCCGAGGAATTCATCACCAGGTTGCGCGCGTTGCGCATCGTGCCGCACATTGCGGAGTACGAGAAAGAGACGGCACTGAGCAAGAACTGGCTGTTACCGAGCGAGCGGGAAGATCCGGGATTCGCGATCAGCCAAGGAAAGCGCAAACTGGTGGAGAAGATTTTTGCCTGGATCAAAAGTTCGGCGGGGCTGCGGAAAACGAAATTACGCGGGCGCCGGCGGGTGGACTGGCAGTTTCGCTTGTATGCCGCCGCCGCGAATTTGGTGCGACTGGCGAAACTAATGCCGGCATAAACCCGCGTTTCGGAAAGGAAGCGCGGTCACGGGAAGCCGGCAGGTAGAGCACAACGAAAAAGGCGCAGCCTCGGAAGCCGCAGGGCCCCACGCCGGGGACAAATTTGCAAATGGGCTGACTTTTTCCGCAGCCTGTGAAGTCCGGCCTAGCGTTTTCTTCTCCGGGCTCTCTGGGCACCTTGCGTTCAGCGCGCTTGTAGCCGTTACAAACTCTCCGCACTAGTGGACGCTCAAGGCATCGCCTTCACGCCCCGGCCAAGCCGCCATCGCCCGCGTGGCAATTCCCCGCAATTTTTCCCGCCCCGACCCGCCTGCCGCCTGCACCGACATCCCCTGCAGCACCGCAGTCACATAACCAGCCAACTCCGCGGCATCTGCACCAGCAGGCAAATCTCCCTCTGCCTTCGCCCGCTCCAGCCGTTCGCGAATCGCCGCCTCCCCTTCGCCTCGCCGCACGCATAGTTCCCGCCGCACCGCATTCGACTCATCCCCGCACGCTAGTCCGCCCTGCACCAGCAAACAGCCCCGTGGATTTTTCGCATCGCCCAGCGCCTCCGCCGCGCCAAGCAGTATCTTTTCCACCGCCCCGCGCGCCGTCGCCTCGTTCAAGGCTTCTTGCTGGTACACCCCAGCGCTCTCCCCATAACGGTCCAGCACCTTGCGAAACAGCTCCTCCTTATTCCCAAACGCCGCGTACATGCTTGGCCGGTTAATCCCCATAGCCTCAGTAAGATCCGTCAGCGACGCCCCCTCATACCCGTGCTTCCAAAATACCCGCAGCGCCCGATCCAGCGCCTTCTCTGGATCGAACGCCCGCGGCCGCCCCGGCCCTCTAACCTGCTTATTTACCGTCTTTCGCCGCCGTCTCATAAATCTTTGTATCCTTCCCGGCCAGCCCGCATCATAACATACCAGTCGGTAAGAAACACCTCGGCGGCCGCCATTCTAAGAACGTGCCGCATTGCGAATTAACTACCGACAAGTACACAATAACAAGGAGATCTTCCATGTCCAAGAAATTGCCCAACAAAGTTGCCATCGTCACCGGAGCCTCCAAAGGCATCGGCGCTTCTATCGCCAAGCACCTCGCCGCCGAAGGCGCCTCCGTCGTCGTCAACTATTCTTCCAGCAAGGAAGGCGCCGACCGCGTCGTCGCGGAAATCACCAAAGCCGGCGGCAAAGCCGTAGCCGTGCAAGCCGACGTCGCCAAGAGCGCGGACATTAATCGCCTCTTCGCCGAATCCAAGAAAGCCTTCGGCCCGCTGGATATCCTCGTCAACAATGCCGGAATTTACGAGTTCGCGCCCCTCGAAGCCGTCACCGAGGATTCCTTTCACAAGCAATTCAATCTCAACGTCCTCGGCCTCATCCTCAGCTCTCAAGCCGCGGTGAAGCATTTCGGCTCCAGTGGCGGCAACATCATCAACATCAGCTCGGTAGTCAGCACTCTGGCGCCACCGAATGCTTCCGTCTACAGCGCCACCAAAGCTGCCGTCGACGCCGTCACCAAATCGCTCGCCAAGGAGCTTGGCCCAAAGAAAATCCGTGTGAACTCCATCAACCCCGGCTTGGTCATCACTGAAGGTGTGCAAACCGCGGGATTCCACGAAGGCGATTTTCGCAAACAGTTTGAAGCAGGGGCTCCTCTCGGCCGCGTCGGCCAGCCCGACGATATCGCCCCCGCCGCCGTTTTCCTGGCTTCCAACGACTCTTCCTGGCTAACCGGCGAAACGCTCTACATCTCCGGCGGGAACAGATAATTTTGGACTGCGGCGGCTTGACGCTGCTTTTCGCGCTACTGCAACGCCTCAGCCGCTAGCACCTGTAGGGGCGCAGCATGCTGCGCCCCAGCTCGGCACGAATTCAGATGTATCAGGTAGTCGTCTCCACGGAGGAAAAATAAAATGGCCAAACTCGATGGAAAAATCGCAGTAATCACCGGTGGCAACAGCGGCATCGGCCTAGCCACCGCCGAACGCTTCGTTTCCGAAGGCGCCTACGTCTTCATCACGGGCCGCCGCCAAGCCGAACTAGACGCCGCCGCAAAAAAGATCGGCAAAAACGTAACCGCCGTGCAAGGCGACGTCTCGAATCTCGCCGATCTCGACAAACTCTACTCCGTAGTCAAAAAAGAAAAGGGTCGCGTCGACATCCTCTTCGCCAACGCCGGTGGCGGCGAATTCGCCCCGCTAGGCTCCATCACCGAAGCCCACTACGACAAAACCTTCAACGCCAACGTAAAGGGTCTGCTCTTCACGGTGCAAAAAGCTCTCCCGCTCTTTACCGACGGCGGCGCCATAATCCTCAACGCCAGCATCGTCTCCATCAAAGGCATGGCCAACTTCAGCGTCTACAGCGCCACCAAAGCCGCGGTCCGTTCCTTCGCCCGCACTTGGACCGTCGATCTCAAGGATCGCAAGATCCGCGTCAACGTCGTCAGCCCCGGCCCCATCGACACTCCCGGCGTCGCCGCCCTGCTCCCCACTCCCGAAGAAGTAACCCAATTCAAGGCCGGCATGGCCAGCATGGTCCCCCTCGGCCGCGTTGGCACTTCCGACGAAATCGCCAAAGCCGTAGTCTTCCTCGCATCCAACGACAGCAGCTACGTCGCCGGCATCGAACTCTTCGTAGACGGCGGCATGGCCCAAATCTAAATCCACGCCGAAACGGCCCGCCGCCCGGTCGTTGTAGCGGCGGGTCTTCAGACCCGTTCTTTTACCCAACGTCGCGGCTTGACGTCGCTGTTCCGTCTCACACCCAACCACCAAACGCTCCGCCCAGCCCGTGTTTGTAGGCGCCGGACGTTTAGTCCGGCCTCCCGATCCGCCGATCGGCCCCGCTCCCCAACAAAACGCAACAATGATAAGCTCCGCCGATGTCCACCATCCAACCCAAACAAACGATCCTCTCCCGCAATCTCCTGCTTCTTCTCTTGCTGCTATCACTGGCGCTACCCGCCTCGCTTCACGCCCAAGCGCCAGCCTCCCTCCCCGATCGCCTAGCCGCACAAGCCACTCTCTTCGACGAGCAATATGAATCCGACCTCCGCAACAATCCCGAGCGCGCCACCGCCTTCGGCGACTACCGCTACAACGAAAAACTCACCGACGACTCCCTCTCCGCCATCGCCGCCCGCGAAAAACTCAACGAAGCTTTCCTGGCCCGCATCACCGCCATCCCATCCGCCGGTTTTTCCGATCAGGACCAGCTCTCCCACGACCTCCTAATCCGCGTTCTCCAGCAGCGTGCCACCGATTTCAAGTTCAAGGAATACGAGATGCCCATCAACCAGCAGAACGGCATCCACACCAGTCTTGCCGACCTTCCGCTCAGCGTGCCTCTCGATTCCGTCAAGCATTACGAGGACTACATCGCCCGCCTGCACCAGATCCCCCTCGCGCTTGCGCAAACCGAAGAAGTCCTCCGCGCCGGCATGCGAGACAAACTCATGCCCGTGCGTTTCCTGCTCGAAAAAATTCCCGCGCAGTGCCAGGGCATCATTGACGCCAACCCTTTCCTGCTTCCCACCAAGAAATATCCCGCTGGCATCTCCGTCGAAGATCAAACCCGCCTCACCCAGCAAATCACCGAAGCCATCAACACCGACGTCTTCCCCGCCTACAAAAAATTCGCCGCCTTCGTGCAAACGGAATACGCCCCCGCCGGCCGCACCACGCTAGCCATCACCTCGCTGCCCGATGGCCAGCGGCGCTACGAAAACGATATCTACGCCCGCACCACCACGCACCTGACCGCCGACGAAATTCACCAGCTCGGCCTCCGCGAAATCGCCCGCATTGAAAAAGAGATGACCGCCATCGCCGTCAAAGAAGGCTTCCCCGACCTCGCCGCCTTCCGCGCGTCCGTCAAAACCAATCCGAAATACAAACCCACTTCCTCGGATCAGATCCTCGAAGATTTCCGCCGCTACATCGCTCAGATGGAGCCTAAGCTCCCGGAGCTTTTCACCCTGCTTCCCAAATCTCCCGTCACCGTTGAAGCTATCCCCGTCTTCCAGTCCACCGCCGCCACCCACTACGTCACCGGCACGCCGGACGGCAAGCGCCCCGGCCGCGTCGTCGTCGCCACTTCAAATTTTGCCGAACGCTCGCTCATTGACGATGAAGCCATCGCCTATCACGAAGGCATTCCCGGGCATCACATGCAGCTCTCCGTCCAGCAGCAACTCACCGGGCTGCCCAAGTTTCGCCAGCACGGTCTCGGTTTCACCGCCTACATCGAAGGTTGGGCGCTTTACGCCGAGCAGCTCGGCAAAGACGTCGGCTTTTACACCGATCCCGTCTCCGACTACGGCCGCCTCTCCTCCGAACTTTTTCGCGCCGTGCGCCTCGTCGTCGACACCGGCATTCATTCCAAAGGCTGGAGCCGCGAACAAGTCGTGGACTTCTTCCGCAAATCCGGCGCCGTGGACGAGCCCACCATCCAGACCGAAACCGATCGCTACATCTCCTGGCCCGCCCAAGCCCTCAGTTACAAACTCGGCCAGCTAAAATTCCGCGAACTCCGCGACCGCGCCCAAAAAGAACTCGGCCCCAAGTTCGACATCCGCACCTTCCACGACGAAATGCTCAACGGCGGCACCTTGCCGCTGGACATGCTGGACGCCCGCACCAACCAATGGCTCGCCCAGCAAAAATCCAAATAATCTCAGGTAGCACAGGCACTCCTGCCTGTGCACTCTGTCGCCCCTAGCGGCCAGCGCAGATATACCACCGGGGTCACTATGTATAGCAGGCGACACGCAACAACCCCTGAGTGTCCTGCCTCAGCCGGAAATGGAGAAAGCGTTCACCCGCTGAGATAGCGAATCCCAGACTCTTATTGCGTCACGGTAAGAATGAGGATGTTGGACGACTCGACGTCGACATTTGCTGCGGGATCTGGGTGAAACACTCGGATGGTGTACCTGCCGGGCGTGCTCAGATCGTATTGCTTCGTCACCTCGATGTCCTCCGTAACAGTCTTTCCCTTTTCCACCTCATAAGGACCCGTTGATCCTCCGACGATCTGATCGTAGGGAGGTTCCCGGTGCATACGCTTGACATAATCTTGTGTATAGGGCGCCAGTTTTCCCTGGTCATTGTAGATCTCCACCCGGTAACTGTGATCGGGTCCACTCAACCTGAGCCTGAGAAAAAACAGGGATCGGTCGGATACGTTCGTCAAGTGAGCTGTCACGACTACTTTCGAGTTGGCCGCGACGGCCTCATGGTCGGTGCTGATGGTCATTGTGAATGGCGCCTTCGCGCCCTTGTATCCATTCGGAGCTTTCTGAGCAGAAGCACCGATACCAGTCAGCACTAGACAGCACAGGACGACAATGGGCCGCATTCTCATGTTGCTCTCCGGTGGCGAAGTGCACGTATAGTTACCACAAACCCTTCCTCCAAGTGGAATGACCTTTTGCCATGTCGGATGACAATAATTCACCGCATCTCCAACGGACTACTCAGCTGCGACCGTGTTGCCGGGTTTAGACTCGGCCAAGTTGGCGAGGAATGATTAACTCTCATAAATTCCCCGTCGCCACTTGCATCGTCTCCCCGTTCCGAAGCCTCTCCGCGCCTTCCGGGTCATGCGACGGCAAATAAACCAGCGGCCGCTCCTTCCCCAGCGCCACGATCTTCCTCATCGTCTGTCGCGAAATCTCCTCTTTCGGACTAACCCCATCCACTTTCCCCGCCAGCAACAGCTTCTGGTTGTAGCTGGTATCCCCAGCCAGAAAATACGATGGCGACCCGCGCACCACCACCGAAACATGATCCGGCGTATGCCCCGGCGTCGGGATCACCACCACATCCCCGCTCGACGTCAAAGGCATGCTCTGCGCAAAAGGGCCGAACGGCCGCGCATCAAACCGCAAAAATTCTGGCGTCCACCATTTCGGCCAGCGGTGTGGCAGGTAACCCTGCACTTTCGCGCCAAATCCGCTCGCCCTCTTGTACTCCCCCTGCGAAACCCAAATCTTTCCACCAACGAAGTGCCGCAACCCTCCCGCATGATCCGTATGCAAATGCGTCAGCACCACGTGGCGTACATCCCGCGCCGCAATCCCCAGCCCGCGCAGTTGCGGACCAATCTCCTCCTCCGGATGCACGGAAAAGTGCGTAGCCCGCCGGTAGAAAGGATGCCATCGCGGGTGATACCCCGGCTCATGAACGCGCGCAGTCTCTCCCGTATCCACCACGATCACGCCTTCTTCATGCTCGATCACCCACGCATAAATCGGCAGCCACTCAGACCACTCCTCGTCCAGCAGCATATGCGCTATCCGCGCCACCCCCTTTCCGCGCGATTCCATCTGCGCCCGCCGCACCTGCACCACCCCCGTGCGAATCGCATGCACAACGCTCATCGTTCCTCCAGGTCCGCAGAAGTCGTCTTTAATGCGCTATTCGGTAGTGAATCAGTTTCCGATTACCCGACTTCCCGGGAGTTGACCCGAAATCGATGGGTCGGCCAGAGGGAGCGCGGTCCCCATGAATCTTTTTCGTTGGTCTCCCCGTATGGCTCTGTACCTGGGCGGGAGCGCAACTCAGAACCTGCATTGCTTGAGAGGCACACACAAATCTAACAAGGAGAATATCAATTGAAACGCAACGATATGTTAACCATCGCGTCTTTGCTGTCGGTCCTCTTCGTGACGTTTCACCTGGCGGATGACATCGTCCGTGGGATGGAGCCGGGAGGGCTCTCAAACCTCACTGCTGTGCCCATCCTTGTCGTTTGGCTTTACGGAACTCTGGTGCTCGCCGGACGGCGATCGGGGTACGTCATCATTTTCCTCGGGTCGCTCCTTTTGTTGGCCGTCCCCGTCATCCACATGAAGGGGGCACATTACAGCGAGATCGCCAAGTCCACCGGCGGCTTCTTCTTCGTCTGGACGCTCATCGCGCTCGGCGTGACCGCGCTCTTCTCCATTGTCCTCTCGGCGCGCGGACTGTGGAGCCCGCAATGGGGCCAGTCGCGGTAGGTGCAAACCCCGAGGAAATGACGATGATGGCGCCGATGGCCATCCCCATATAGAACCAGCGATCTATGGGGAGTCTGTAGCGACGCCCTTCAGGGCGTCATGGCGCGAGCTTCAGTGGCCCGCAGGAAGGCTCGCTGCCTTTGACTTTGTAGTGGTGCAACATGTTGCGCGCCTTTGCAGCGTCGAATCCGAACTAGTGCCAGTTCGTCTCCGTGACCTCTGTGTCTCTGAGTCCTCTGCGTTAAATCTTTACTCTAATCCGCATGCGCAATCGTTTCCCCATGGCTTTCCATGTCTTCCAGCGTCAGCTCGATCGCTTCCCGAATATTCGCCAGCGCCTCGGAAACCGTTTTCCCCTGCGAATAAGTCCCCGGCAGCGATGGACAAACAACCACGTACCCGCCATATTCCACGTCCGGCTCAAGAAACACTTTGTAGTCTCTGGCAACCATATCCCGCATAGTATCGACGCAATCCGCCCCGCGCAACGACCATTCCTGCGGCCATACCCTCGAAGCTTACTCCTCCAAAAAAGTACCGGCCCGATCGAAAGTACTATCCGCCGTCATTCGAACGTAGTACCAGTAAAGAATTATGTTGACAAAGTAATGTTGCTATGCTACTTTCCGTTATGCCGGATCGATCCCATATTTCCCTCTCGCCCACAGCGGCGCGGCCTTCCCTCCGTCCCATTCAACCTCCCTTGCTCGCGACATTCGACAAAAATGCCCTCCTTTGTTTTCAATCGCTTGCGCGCTCTTCTCAATTCGCAATTTCGCAAATCCCTAATATTTTCTGTGCGTTGCGCACTCTTTGCGAAAAACACCCGGGGGTGGGGGTACCCAAGCACTTTCAAACCGCCGACTTTGCATTCTCCCAGCTAAACCCAATGGAATCTTACTCTTTCGCAAGATATCGATGTAACCTTTTTAGAATCCTACTCTTTCGCAAGCCACCCGGGGGTGGGGGTCACGCACTTCCACTTCAACCCCCATTCGCCATTTCACGCGCCGTGGGGCTAAACTTGTTCTCCCCGCTCGATCACTCTTGGGAGGCGCACGGTGAAGTCGGTTTCCGTCATAGGATTGGGTAAATTGGGTTCGCCAATGGCCGCCTGTTTTGCCGCCCGAGGATTTCAGGTGCATGCTGTCGATCTCGACGCTGCCAAAGTCGACGCCATCAACAAAGCTCAGGCCCCGGTGCACGAACCCGGCCTCGCCGAATTGATCCGCGAAGGCGCCGCCAATCTAAAAGCTTCGCAAAGCTGCGAAGCTGCCGTCCGCGAATCCGATGCCACCTTTATCATCGTCGCCACGCCCAGCGAACCCGGCGGCGGATTCTCTCTTAAATACGCGCTGCCCACCTGCGAATCCATCGGCAAAGCTCTGCGTACCAAATCCACCTATCACCTCGTCGTGCTGACCAGCACGGTGATGCCGGGATCCACCGCCGGGCAAATCAAATCCGCCCTCGAACTCGCTAGCGGCAAACGCTGCGGCATCGACTTCGGCTTGTGTTACAGCCCTGAATTTATCGCCCTGGGCACCGTGATTCGCGATTTCTACTATCCCGATTTTCTGCTCATCGGCGAATGCGATTCCCGCGCCGGCGATACCCTCGCTGAAATTTACAAAATTGTCTGCAAAAATTCTCCCGGCGTGGCGCGCATGAATTTCATCAACGCGGAAATCACTAAGCTCGCGGTGAACACTTACATCACCACCAAAATCAGCTACGCCAACATGCTCGCGCGCCTCTGCGAAAAATTGCCAGACGCCGACGTCAACGTGGTCACCGACGCTCTAGGTCTGGACACGCGTATCGGCGCCAAATATCTCAAAGGCGCGGTCAGCTACGGCGGCCCATGTTTCCCGCGAGATAATCGCGCGCTCGCCGCACTCGCCGCCAGCGTCGGCGCTTCCTCCGGCCTGGCCGAAGCCACCGACCGTTTCAACCGCGCACAAATTAAATCCGTGGCGGAGATTGTCAAGAGTCACCACCGCGCCGGCAACGATCCCATCGCCATTCTCGGGCTCACCTACAAGCCCAACACCGATGTCGTGGAAGAAGCATTCGGCCTGCTCCTCGCGCAGGAACTTGATGCTGCAGGTCTTCCTGTGATCGTTTTCGATCCGTCCGCGGATTCCGCGCGCGTTTTGGCCACATCCAAGAACGTGCGGTTCGCGAAATCGGCCGAAGCCTGCATCGCCGCCTCCGGCGTTGCCGTGCTGGCCACGCCCTGGCAGGAATTTCGCGAACTAGCCAAAGAAAAATGGCTTCGCCCGGGAGCTCGCCGCACCGTAGTCGATTGCTGGCGCTTTCTACCGCACCTTGAAAATACCGAAGGCATCCACTACGTTCGTCTGGGCTTTGGCGCGCCGACAACGAAACCGGCGACCGCAAGCTCCAACGCAGACTGAAAAAATGCTGACTATCTTCACTACGGCGAAACCCTTTCGCGGCCACATCGCCGTAATCCAGCGCAACGCCATAAAAAGCTGGACGCTGCTGCATCCTGAAATCCAGATCATTCTTTTTGGCGACGATGAAGGCGGCGCCGAAGTCGCCCGCGAGCTTGGCATCCATCACGAACGACACGTAGAAAAAACATCGTTCGGTGCCATGCGCCTCGACTACATGTTTCACAAAGCGCAAGAACTCGCGCGCCATAATCTCTGCTGCTACGTAAATTGCGACATCATTCTTCTGGAAGATTTTCTCTCCGCGTTGCAACGCACTGCCGCAGCGTATCCAAAATTTCTGATGGTCGGCCGTCGCTGGGACGTCGACATTACCGCACCGCTCGATTTCGCTGTCGCAAACTGGGCGCATGAACTAGCGGACGACGCGCGCCAACGCGGCAAACAACGCACGCCGGACTGGATCGACTATTTCGCGTTCTCGCGCGGCGTCTACGACGGCGAACTTCCCGCGCTAGCCATCGGCCGCGTCTTCTGGGACAACTGGCTGGTCTGGAAAGTAATCAACGACAAAATTCCCGTCATCGATGCGTCACAGGCCGTTCGCGCCGTGCACCAAAATCACGACTACAGACATCACCCGCAAGCGACAAAAGGCGTCTGGGACGGCGAGGAACAGCGGCAGAATTTCAAATTAATCGGTGGCCACGGGCACCTGCGCACCATCGCGAACGCCCCCATTTTGCTCACGCCGTCGGGTTTTGCACCCAATCGCTGGCACCGCGTGAATTACTGGGGCCGGCGCGTAAAGCGTTCCAGCATTGAGGCTTACACCAAGTTGCAATCGTACGTTCTGCACCCGCTGATGGATCTCACCCGTCCGCTTCGCAAGACCCTGGGCCTGCGCAAGCGCAGCCTGTAGCCTGTCATTTACCTTCTTATAATTCACTTGATAAAGTAAAAGTCTTCGCGTATCATCCCCAAATTCTAAGATGGCAGTACAGTAAATAGGTTCTGAGCATAACTGTTGTGTTAACTATATTTACTTCCGCCAGGCCTTTTCGTGGGCGCACCGCCGTCATCCAGCGCAACGCCCTGCGCAGCTGGATGCTGCTGCACCCCGCGGCGCAAATCATTTTGTTCGGCGACGCGGAAGGTAGCCAAGAAGTGGCCTGGGAATTCGGCATTCACTACCAGGAACATCCGTTATTGACCGCGTCCGGGTCCGTACGCCTGGACTACATGTTCACCACCGCGCAGCGCCACGCGCGCTACAACACGCTGTGTTACGCGCCGTGCGACATCGTGTTGCTGCCGGACTTCTATGACGCCCTAACCCGCGTCGAAGCCTTGTATCGCGAATTTCTGATGGTTGGCCGCTCTTGCTATTTAAACCTTGGCGCACCGCTGCAATTTGGCGATCCGGATTGGCAAGGGCTGCTGCGTCAGCACGCCGAAATGGCAGGCCACAAGACCTTTCCAAAGCGCGCCGCCTACGTCGGCTTCTCGAAAGGTACATGTCTTGCGGACGTTCCGCCGATTGCGATCGATTCTCCGTTCTGCACGAACTGGTTGCTGTGGAAGGCCCTCTCGGAGCAAGTAACGGTGGTGGATGCTTCAGACATGGTGCTGGCGGTCCAGCAGCATGCCGATCCGCGTGGTGTTCCGTGCAATGAAGGCGAGGCGGAGCAATCGATGACAGAAGCGCTTGTGCTGTGCGGAAGCCGCAGACATCTGCGCAGCGTGGGGAATGTGCCGTATCTGCTTACCACCAGCGACGTGGTGCGCAATCGCTGGCGTGGCTGGCATTCCTGGGAGGCGCGTGCGGCGTTCTGGGGAACTCGAGCACGGCAGGCGTGGCAGAAAGCGATTTGGCAACCGCGGAAGCTCGACGGGACAGCAATGGCGCAAGGCGTGCGCGCGAACAATACGCCAAGGTGAGGAAAGCAAATGAGCACAATCGAAAGAACCACACAGACAAGCCGGCAGCAACCGCGATTGGTCAACGAATTTGTCATCAAGTTGACGCCGTTTGATGAACGGGACGCGCTGCGGCTGGTGGACGCGCGCGGCGAAACCATGCGGCGGTTATTGGCGAAATTGATTCCCGAGCTGAAACTTTCCACGGCGCTGGATAGTGGCTGTGGCGTGGGTTTTTTTTCCCAGATGATGCAGGAATGCGGATTGCAAGTTCGTGGATTTGATGGGCGCGCCCAGAATGTGGCGGAAGCGCGGCGGCGTTTTCCGGAAATTACATTCGAGCAAAGCAACGTGGAAGATCCAGCGATTCGCGATGCGGGAATTTTCGATTTCGTGCTGTGTTTTGGACTGCTGTATCACCTCGAAAATCCATTTCTGGCGATGCGCAACCTGCGGGCGCTTACGGGCAAGTGCCTGCTGCTGGAAAGCATGTGCGTGCCCGGAGAGAAAACGGAAGCGCTGCTGCGTGAAGAGCCGCGGCTGGACAATCAGAGCCTGACGGACGTGGCATTTTATCCCTGCGAGCCTACGCTGATAAAAATGCTGTATCGCGCGGGTTTTCACGTGGTGTACCGCGTCGTCTCGCTGCCGGCGCACGACGATTTTCGCGAAACGTCCAGACACGAGCGACGCCGGACCATGCTGCTGGCGTCACATTTTCCGCTGGATTTCGCAGGCCTACGGCTATGCCCAGAGACGCGCGAGACGCGTGATCCGTGGTCAAAGGTTCCAGAAGTTCCCTCGGGGGTAGCAGGGCGAGTACGGCGTTTTCTGGGACTCTCAAGCCGTGAAAAATATTTCGCCGTGGCGCAACGCGCTCGAAGAGTGTTTCCTGCGCTTAGGGTGCCGTTCCGTTTGCCGTTCGGAGCGTGGTGGCTGGCGGAGAAGAGCGTGCTGGACTACGAACTCTCGCACGACGGCTACGAATCCGCGGAATTGAGTTTTGTGCAACGGTTGTTGCGTCCGGGAATGACGGTGCTGGATCTGGGAGCGCACCACGGACTGTATTCGTTGCTGGCTTCGCGGTGCGTGGGTAGCGCGGGAAAGGTGATCGCTTTTGAACCATCACCGCGCGAACGAGAAAGATTGACGCGCCATCTGAATCTGAATGGCGCAAGTAACGTGGAAGTGCAAACTTGCGCCTTGGGGCCGGACTCCGGCATCGCGCGGCTGTATCTGGTAGCCAATGGCCAGGACGGCTGCAACAGCCTGCGCCCGCCAGCGGTTCTGGAACCGACGAGCACGATGCACGTTGCGGTGCGCCGCCTGGATGAAGAGTTGCATCGGCTGGGCGTCTCGCAGGTGGACTTTATCAAGCTGGATGTGGAAGGAGCGGAGCTAGGAGTGTTGCAAGGCGCAGCCGCGATTTTCAGCGGAGCGTCGCGGCCCGCGATTCTAGCCGAGGTGCAAGATTTGCGCACCGAGCCATGGGGCTACGCGGCGCGTGAAATTGTACGATTCATGGCGCGCAAGGAATATCGCTGGTTCGGATTGGATGCCGAGGGCAATCTTTTTCCTGTCTCCACGCAAGAGGAGCTATACGACGCCAACCTGGTGGCGCTGCCGGCGGAGCGGGTGCGTGAAATCATCATACTGCTCAACGAAGGCGAGTATCGAGATAGAGAATCGCATGCTGCTGGGAGCTTGCGGTGGTCGGTGATCCCGCGAAAAGGGCGCATTCCGGCGTGGTTGACGTCCCGGGCTTACAAGTCCTGGTGGCCCGACGCAGAAAACCGTTCTGCGCGGACCAAGAATGCGCAGGACGCGTCGTGAAAGACAGCGTCTTGACGGGCGTGAACGGTAAGAGGGCCGGGACTGAAGCCCGGCCGCTATAAAATCTCTCAAGACTTGCTACAGAGTGGCTAAGTCGGCGTAGAAGTGGGCTATGGATTTTATGCCGCCAAAATAATTTTCGAGGGCGATGTGTTCGTCGGGGGCGTGAGCATTTTCATCGGGTAGACCGAAACCGATCAGCACGCAGGGAACTTTGAAGGTGTCGTGCATCTGCGTGACGAAGGGAATTGAGCCGCCCTCGCGAATGAAGACGGCGCGCTTGCCGAAGCCTTTCTCCAGGGCGCTTTGCGCTTTCTTGAAAATGGGAGCTTGAAAGGACGCGGACCAGGGCTTGCCGGTGCTGAGCACGTCGAATTTGCAGTGCACGCTCTTGGGTAACAATTTTCGGATGTGTTTTTCGACGAGTTTGGCAATTTTGTGCGGGTCCTGATTGGGGACCAGGCGGGTGGAAAATTTGGCGTAAGCCTTGGAAGGAATAACGGTCTTAGCGCCTTCGCCCTGATAGCCGCCCCACATGCCATTGATTTCCAGCGTGGGACGAGTCCACAAGCGTTCGATGATGGAAAAACCCTTTTCGCCGTCGTAGGCCGAGGCGCCGACAGCGCGGGAAAAACCCTTCTTGTTCCATGGCAGGGAATTCAGCGCTTTGCGTTCCGGGGCGGAGAGTTTTGCGACGCCGTCATAGAAACCAGGAATCGCGACGCGGAAACTCTTGTCGTGGAGTTTAGCGAATAGTTCCGAAAGAATAGTGAGGGGATTGGGGACCGCGCCACCGTAGACGCCGGAGTGCAGATCGCGCACCGGTCCGGTGAGTTCGATCTGATAGTAATTCAAGCCGCGCAGACCGTAGGTGATGGAGGGAACACCCTTAGCAAGCATGGAGGTATCGGAAACGACGAGGGCATCGGCTTTGAGTTTTTCGCGATTTTTCTGCACGTATTGCCACAGGCTAACGCTGCCAACTTCCTCTTCGCCTTCGATAAGTACCTTCACATTAATCCCAAGCTGGCCGTTCAGCGCTTTAAGCGATTCGAGAGCCTTCAGATGGATATGCACCTGGCCTTTATCGTCGGCGGTGCCGCGGGCGAAAAGATTCCCATCGCGCACGGCGGGTTCAAAGGCCGGCGAGGTCCAAAGCTCGAGGGGCTCGGCGGGCTGCACGTCATAGTGTCCGTAGAAAAGAATGGTGGGCTTGCCCGGGGCTTCGAGAGATTCCGCATACACGAGCGGGTGCAAACTGGTGGGGATAATTTCAACCGATTTAAACCCGGCTTTCTGCAGATTTTCGGCCACCCAGCGGGCGGCGCGCTCGACATCCGGCTTGTGCTCGCTTTTGGCGCTGACGCTGGGGATGCGCAGAAAATCGAAAAGTTCCGTCAAATGTTGCTCGCGGCGAGCATCAATAAACTCAGCAAGATTCATAAGAGGCCCTGGGCTATGAGTCCTTTCGCATAAGTGCGTAACAACAGTACGTAAAAAGAGTTACGAATGTTGCGGCAGCTGAGAGATGAGCGAGCTGATTTATGAGACGAAGCCGCTACTAAGATTCTATGATTGCGCGCGGAGATGCACAAGCAAAGGGGCCGAGAAAAAAGGTTATCGTTGCGGAACACCTGTCTGGTAGGGCAATTGACGTGACCGCGATGGGCAGCCGAACATGGGCGTATGAGCCTGACACTGCAATCCTCAGCGCGGCGGAGCACTCGCGTGTTTCACAAGATGCGCGTGCACGCAAAGGGGCGCGGCTATCGCGGCAAGAAATTCACGGAAACTTGCGAGACGCTGGTGGTAAACGCGCACGGCGGGCTGCTATTGCTGAAGCAGGAAGTAAGCCACGGCGAAATGCTGGTACTGATCCATCCCGAATCGCTGGAAGAGCAGGAGTGCCGGATCGTTTATTTGGGCGAACCCGGCGACAAGGGTCAACGGGTAGGCGTAGAGTTTTTGACGCCGGCGCCGCATTTCTGGGGGCTGGATTTGGGGGATAGTCCGGTGGCTGGTGCGGACGAGACTTCTTCGGTGCATTGATCGGGATTGATTGCAGCGATTCTCTGGATTTTTTCCATTCGACAATTAGATACGAGTAGAGCGCTGGGTTCTTCAGGGGCGTTTAAGTGTGAAGTTGCGACCCGCTGGAGACCGGTGACGCCCTAAAGGGCGTCGCTACTACGGAAGTGCCTAGCGGCCTTTGGCTTCTTCGCCGGCTAGGACCATGCACGTGGAGGCGGACTTGGCGACCAGGCGATCGGACTCATCGGTGATTTCACATTCGAGATAGCCGATCGTGCTGCCGCGGCGGATTACCTTGCCTTCGGCCTTCAATTGAGCGGTCCATACGGGGCGGAAGAAATTAATTTTCAGCTCGATGGTGGTGAAGGATTGCCCCGGCGCAAGAGTGCTGGCAAAGGCCATGCCCATGGCGGCGTCGGCAATGTCGCAAAGAATTCCGCCGTGCAGAGTGCCCATAGGATTGGCGTGCTGTGGTCCCGCGGCGAGGGTGATGATGGCGTGGCCGTCCGCAACTTTTTGCGCTTGCCAGCCGATGAGGCGGGCGGCAGCCACGTCATTCGTCTTGGCGCGGGTGCGAAAGTCGGATGGCAGCGGAGATTCAGTGGCGCTCATCGTTGGGCTCCAGGGCTCGTGAGTTCGCGTACACGAAGTTGCGTTTCGAAAAAGTTTTCGAGATGGCGACAAGCCTGGTCTATGGGCTGGTCGCTGCGCTGCAGGCGGGCGATCATCAGGCTGCCTTCCAGGGTGCTGACGACGGTTGAGGCCACGGCAACGGGATCGACATCGGCGCGGATTTCACCGGATTGTTGACCTTGCTCGACGGTGTTGCGGATGCGGGCGAGCCAGCCATCAAGAGCGCGTTGGGCTTTGCGGCGCAGGAGAAAATTACCGTTGTCGGCATCAATGGCGGTGTTGAGCAACGGACATCCACCGGGAACCAGGCCCTCGCGGCGATCGCGGAAATTGCGCACCAGTTGCAGCAAGCGATCGACGGAATTGGCGAGATGTTCGGTGTCCTCCAAACGAAGCTTGGAGGCGATGTTCCAGGCGTAGTCGAAGGCTTCGGCGGCGAGTTGCTGCTTGCTTTTGAAATGGCGGTAAATGCCGCCTTTTTCGAGGCCAGTGGCGCGCATCAAATCGGACATTGCGGCACCGGCAAAACCCTGGCGATTAAAAATGGGCGCGGCCTGGCGAATGATTGCGCGGCGAGTTTCCGCGCCTTTTCCGACCCTCGAGCTGATGGTGGAGCTTTTACGCATGCGGCAAGCCTCCGGGGCAGGTCTGCGACCGACTGGTCTCAAGAAGAGTATAACACATGGGAAGTTGCGACCGAACGGTCCTTTTATGCGGCCGTTTGACACCGTCGTGTTATTTGGATTTTCTCCCGAACTTTCTGCGAACAACACGCCGCCAACCGGGCGGCAAGAAAAATTGTGTCGCCCGTGGCGCTTGAGAAGCGAACGTTAACTGCCGGGCATGATGAGCGGCTCGTTGCGCGGGATGGCGTCGAGCGTAGCTTTATCGAGATTCAAGTGCGCGGCCACCAGTTCTGGCGGAGTGTGCGAGAGCCATTCGGAGAGCGCGAGGTCCTGGTAGACGCTGGCTTTGAACATTTCCAGAAATTTCAGGTCGGTGGTGCCAGTGTTTTCGACGTAATGGGGAAGGGTTTTCTGAATGTAGCCGACGTCACCGGTTTCAAAATCCATGGTGCGGGCGCGGCCACCGGTGGCGAAAACGGTCATGCGACCTTTGCCGGCGTAGAAGTATTGCCATTCGTCGGCGTTGGGGTGCCAATGCAGTTCGCGAAGGCAGCCGGGCTTTACGGTTACGATGGCGGCCGAGGTGGTGGAAATCTTGAAATTCTTGGAGTCGATGATGCGGACTTCGCCATTCTTGCCGCTCATGGTGGCCGGAGCCTTGTTGGTGCGGAAGGCAAAGTCAATCGGCGAAGGGCCGAGCTTTCCTGCGGCGGCGCGACGATCGTCTTCGAGCGGGCCGGGAACGGCGGCCTGAAAGATAAACTTTTCTTTCTTGGGCAAATTGGCTAAGGCTTTCTGGCTCACGCCAAAATTTTTGGCGACGATCTCGGGAGGGGTGTGGGCCATCCAATCGGTGAGCAGGACGGTCTCGTATTCGGAAAAGTTGCCATCGTCAAAGACCAGCAGGAATTCGCAGCCGTCGGGGCCGAGCCCCTGGATGGAGTGGGGGATGCCGGGGGGGAAAAACCAGAGATCGTTGTCGCCGACGTCGGTGACAAAACTTTTTCCTTCGGCGTCGATGCAGGTGATGCGCGCCGTGCCGTAGAGCATGATGGCCCATTCCGCGGCGGTGTGCCAATGCAGTTCGCGCACGCCACCGGCGGTGAGGCGCATATCCACGCCGGCGAGAGTTTTGGAGATGGCCAGTTCGCGCTGGGTAACTTCGCGCGACCAGCCACCTTCTTGGAGGCGCTTATGCGCAAAGGAGAAAGGATATTTGAAAGTTTGCACGCCGCCGGCGTCGGTGGGTGGCGGATTGTTGGAGTCCGGATTGGCGGCGTCGATGCCCGGATTGGTGGGACCTGGATCGCTTTTGCTGCGCTCGCTTACGGCTTGGTAGGCGGATTCCTGGGCGGAGAGATTTTCCACGTAGGGAATGCCTGCGGCAGCGAGTGCTGCCGAGCCCACTCCGAGAAATCCCCTGCGTGTTAGTACGTCTTTCTCTGTTTCATTGGGCATGCCGGGTTACCTCTCTGTATTTAAATGAGTGTGATCCGCAAACGCGAAGTCAGACTTGATATTGGGCTGCTGTGGAGAAGAAAGGTACATGCATTGCTCGAGAATGCGGGCGCTTTGGTGGAACGAAGCTACGTTCGCTGCGCGATTCCGGGGCAGATTCTACCACCAGTCGCCATTTTGTCACCGCTCTTCTTGATGCGGCGAGCGCGTTAGTAGGTGCATGGCTGCAGGCATCGGCAAATGCAGCATTTCGGTGTGAGAATTCAGCAAATTGGCCGATAACTCGCAGAGTACGCTAGAATTAAAAACGGAGGAGTGGGTGAGCGGTTGAAACCGGCGGTCTTGAAAACCGTTAGACTCGAAAGGGTCTCGGGGGTTCGAATCCCTCCTCCTCCGCCATTCCGTCAGGAACCATTTTTTTCAAAAGCGCCGGGATGTTTTTCTGCGGCTCTCGTTTCGCCCCCTCGTTTATCCTTAGGCCATGCCCAGCGCAGAGCGACAGCAGACCAGCGCTCGGAATCATTACACTGGAAGAACTAATTTTCATGTCCTCCACAACCCGTAAAATCGTCTGGTTACTTTCGTCGTGGGTGGCTTTCCTCGTGGTCTACGGCGCGATTTCGCTGACGCACGCGCACGATCCACAGGCGCTATCGACCTTCGGCAACATCGTGCAATGTCTGGTGCCGTTGCTGGCCAACGCCGGATTGTTGATGAACGCTGGAACGCCGCACTGGCGCCGCAATGTTTTTTGGATGTTGCTGGCGATGAGCTGCACACTGTGGATGACCGGGCAGTTCGAGTGGACGTACTACGAAGTTTACCTGCACAAGTCTCTGCCAAATCCCTACCCCGGCGACATCGTTTTCTTTCTGCGCGGCATTCCGGTGATGGCCGCGCTCGCGCTGCGCCCGCACCTGAAGCGCGGCGAGCTGCATATGAGGCTCGGGTATCTGGATTTCGCGTTGTTGCTGACGTGGTGGACGTATTTGTATGTGTTCATCGTGATGCCGTGGATTTACGCGTCACCGGCCGCGGAGCAGTACAACTACACTTTCAACGTGGTCACTTACACGCAGAACATTGTGATTGTGGTGAGTCTTGCGGTTTTGTGGCTCAAAGCGAGCGGTGCATGGCGCGTCGTGTACGCCAATTTATTTATCGCTGGTACGCTGTACCTCCTTTCAGCCTTAGCCATCGACGTGGCCAGTGACAGCGGGCGATACCAAACGGGCAGCTTGATCGACATACCACTGATCACTTCCTTTTTTTGGTATGGGCTGACGGGCTGGGTCGCTTATCAACAGCGCCAGGGACTGGACGCGCCGACGGAAAATGTGTACGACACGGATGGCGATGCTAGTCACGCCGAAAGCGTTTGGGCCACGCGACTGGCGATGGCTGCGGTGATTTCTCTGCCGTTGTTTGCGATCTATACGCTGCGCTTTAGCCACGACGGCGTTGCTGTTCGCGATTTTCGCCTGATGACCACGTTGGTGGCTGCGGTGCCGCTCGCTTTGCTGGTATTTCTGCGCACTCATTTGGCCGATGCGGACCGCGTCCGGCTGTTGACGCAATCCGAGCATTCCATCGAGAATCTGCGGCGCCTGCAGGCGCAGATCGTGCAATCGGAAAAGCTGGTCTCTCTTGGCCAATTGGCTGCCGGAGCCGCGCACGAAATCAACAATCCGCTGACCGCCATTTTGGGATTCTCCGATCTATTGGCCGATGATCCGACGCTGCCGGAAAAAGCGCGCAGCACTGCCGGCAAAATCCGCGATCAGGCGCGTCGTACAAAAACACTGGTGGGGAATCTATTGAGTTTTGCGCGCCAGGTGCCCTCCGAACGCACGTTGCTGGATATCAACACGGTGGTGGCCAACGCCGTGCAGCTGCGCGGAATGGATTTGCGCTCCAGCAACGCGCGCATCGAATTGCAGCTGGAATCCGTCTTGCCCGGCGTGCGCGGCGACGGCAACCAGTTGATGCAGGTATTTTTCAATATCATCAGCAATGCTATTGATGCGCTGGAGTCCCACAATGGCGGCGTGTTGACGGTGAAAACCATTCGCGATCGCGGCAACGTTGTTGTGTTGTTCTCTGACAACGGGCCCGGCCTGCGAGAGCCGCATCGCGTGTTCGACCCGTTCTATACCACCAAGCCGGTTGGAAAAGGCACCGGGCTGGGTTTGAGCATCTGTTTCGGCATCGTGCAGGAGCACGCCGGGAAGATATTTTGTTACAACAATCAAGAAGGCGGTGCGGTCTTCCGCGTGGAATTGCCGGCCGTGCTCGCTGCCCTGCCGGTCAGAGATGCCACCGTTGCCGTGGCGTCCACCACTTCGTCAAAATCGTAATAAATCCTTATTGCCGGATCTTCAATTTTCTAGCGACTTAGTGCGTTTAGCGGCGGCGCACGCTTCCTTGCGGAAAGCGTTCTCGCGGCATGCTAGAGTCGTGTTTCCAAATCCTCGGTCGGGAGCCAGCATGCCGGAGATCGCCATCGTGACGGAAAGTTTGACGCGACGGTTTGGTGGCTTGACGGCGGTGGATGGCGTGGACTTGCGCGTCACCGCCGGCCAGTTCTTTGGTTTTCTGGGGCCAAACGGCGCGGGGAAATCCACCACCATCAAAATGCTCACGGGTTTGCTCGCGCCCTCGTCGGGCCGTGTCACCTTGCTTGGCGTGGATTTTTCCGCGCATCCCGTGGAAGTGAAACGCCAAATCGGCGTCGTGCCGGAAGGCATGGGTCTGTTCGAGCGCTTGACCGGCGCGGAGTATTTGCAGTTCGTTGGGCGAATGTATGGTCTGGATCTCGCGACCACCAAGCGCAGATCCGAAGAGCTGCTCGAATTCATGCAGCTGGCCGACCGCCCAAAAACCATGGTGGCGGATTATTCTCACGGCATGCAGAAAAAACTGGCGCTCGCCGCGGCGGTGATTCACGGCCCGCGCATTCTGTTTCTCGATGAGCCGTTTGAAGGCGTCGATGCTCTCGCGGCGGGCGCATTGAAAGCGCTGCTTGGACGCATGACCGAACGCGGCGTAACAATTTTTTTGACCTCCCACGTCCTGGAGATTGTCGAAAGGCTGTGCAGTCACGTGGCCATCATTAATAAGGGGCGGCTTGTGGCGCAGGGTTCGCTGGAAGAGCTGCGCGCCGGCATTCCGGGCGAAGAAGGAACTCACAAGACGCTGGAGGAAATTTTTCTTTCCATCGTTGGACATGACGGCGGCGATCGGCCGCAGCTCGAGGAGTTATCGTGGCTGACCTAGTCCTCGGCGATGCGCTTCATTCCGTCAGCTTGGCGGAGCAGATCCGTCTTATCGCTGGTCTGCGCTGGCGGCTGTTGCGCAACAGACTGCGCCAGAAAAATAATCGTCTGGACCTCATCGGAATGTTCTTCGCGGGGATTTTCGGCGCAGCCCTGGTGCTCGGTCTGAGCTTTGGCTTTTACACCGGGGCGGAGCAGTTTGTCTCCCAAGGACACGCGGGATGGATGGCGCTGCTCTTCTGGGGAATTTTTCTTTGGTGGCAGGTATTCCCGATCTTTGCCGCGGGCTTCGGCGGAAATTTTGAATTTCGCACCCTGTTGCGCTTTCCGCTTAGCCGTAGGGCCTTTTACTTGATTGGTTTGGCCTACGGCTTCGCCGATTTTGCTGCGCTGGCCTCCGTCTGCTGGCTGGTGGCAATGACCCTGGGGGCGTCCATGGCCATGCCGCGCATGCTGCCCGTGATGCTTTTGGTGTGCGGCATTTTTCTGCTGCTTAATGTCACCCTGGAGCGCCTGGTCGGTTCATGGCTCGAGCGGTTGCTGGCGCGCAGGCGCAGCCGCGAAATATTCTTTGCGGTTTTCCTAATAGCGATGATCTCGCTGCAGTTCATCACTCCGATGGTGGAACGCTACGGAAACACTGCGAAACCTTTCTTAAATCGGTTCTTGCCGTATTTGGCTCCGTTTCCTGGCTCGCTTGCCGGCAGCGCTATCGCAAATTCTGTCCGGGGTTCCGTGGGTGATTCGCTCACTGCAGCGGCTGGATTGATCGTGTATGTAGTTATTCTCAGTTCCATGCTGTGGCTACGCTTCGCCGCGCAATATCGTGGGGAAGAGTTAAGCGAGACGGTTGCACCAGCCCGCAGCGCCACGCCACGCATTGCAACGCAT
Source organism: uncultured Acidobacteriota bacterium (assembly GCA_963838265.1). Lineage (GTDB taxonomy): Bacteria > Acidobacteriota > Terriglobia > Acidiferrales > UBA7541 > Acidiferrum. Next base: position 344,397 of record CAWIQN010000003.1, on the reverse strand, counting down.
CACCAGACTGGCGACACCTTGCGTTTGTTGCCGCCGCAAGTGGCGGAGGTTTTGCGCAAAGAATTTCACTATTTGCTGCGTAATGGATTTTCCTTTGTGCTGCTGATTATGCCGCCCATGATGATCATCCTGTTTACGCTGCAAGGAGGCCACCACCCTCACGGTGTTTCGACGCTGGGCTTTTCGCGCAGCACCTTCTTTCCCGGAATCATGGCTTACCTCGTCTTGGTGCTCATGGCGCCTGCTTACAACAGTTTTGCGTACGAAGGGCGCGGGATTCAGATCTACTTTATGGCCCCGCTGCGTTTTCGCGACGTTTTTCTCGGCAAGAATCTGATGATGGCTTGCATTGTGGGCTTCGAAATCATGCTCGCCACGATCGTGTTTGCCTTTCGCGTGGGCTTGCCGGAAACACCGGTGTTCGTTGCTACAATCGTGGCAGTGGTGTTTACGGTAGTCGGGCAAATGGCCATTGCCAACTGGTCGTCACTGAGCTTTCCACGCAAGCTTAATTTTGGCCAGATGCGCGGACAACGGCAATCGGGGATGGCGGTGCTTGTCGCGTTCGGAGCGCAGATCATGTTGGGCGGCATCAGCGGTCTGCTATTTTTTGTTGGCCGCTGGACCGGGGATCCCTGGTTGCCCACCGAAGCGTTTGTGTTTCTCGCCGCCGCGGCCATCGCCGGCTACGTGGCTTCGCTCGATGCGCTATCGCGTTTTGCGGAAGCGAAAAAAGAAACGCTGATCGAAGCCCTGTGCCGATGAATGGTCAAGCGAATGTCTCGACGAAAGTGACGCGGTATGCGGTAACTTCCCGACGAGTTTTCCCGTCTATATCCGCGTCAACTTTTCTTCGGAGGTTGTAGATGAATTCACGCATGGTTCTTGCCGGTACTTTACTTGGGGCCATGCTCGTCACATTAGGTGTAGGCCCAGCCCGGGCCCAGGGCAACGGACCGCTCTGGTATCGGATAGTGACTACACCGGCGGTTAGTGGCTATGAACAGGAGCTCGCTTCGGAAATTCGCGCTCAGCTCACGGACTTCTCGCCGAAAACCGACAATCTTGGCAACGTGATCGTAACCCTCGGCAGCGGTGAACCGCATCGCTTGATCGTCACGCCCATGGACGAACCGGGCTACGTGGTTAGCGCCATCACGCCAGATGGATATTTGCGCGTGCAGCGCCTGCCGCAAGCCGCGCCCAACGCCGTCTTCGATTTGTTGTTCGCCGCGCAACCGATCACTGTGCTTACGCGGAAAGGCAAACGAGTGGCTGGCGTCGTTGCCGGTCTCTCCGTGCATTTGCAACCCGCGCGCCTCAATGCCCCGAAAATGTCGCATCCGGATGAAATGTATGTGGATATCGGCGCTTCTAACGCGGAAGAAGTGCGTGCCGCCGGAGTCGACCTTCTCGATCCGATTTCGCTCAATCGCGAAGTGCGAGCTCTGGCAAATTCGGAATACAGTGCGCCGGCGATCGGCGACCACTTCGGATGCGTGGCTCTGGTGGATTTGCTGGGCAGTCTGCACGTCGGTAAGACGAAGCTCTCTGGCACCCTCACCGTAGCTTTCATCGCTCAGCAATGGACCGGCGGCAGGGGACTCGACCGCATACTCAATGAACTTTCTCCAGACGAAATGATTTACATTGGACGCTTGGCCCCGCCTCGCAAGGCTCCGGGAACTCCGCCAACATCTGCCGCGGAAATGGCACCCACGGTTTTTAAACCTGGCGTGGGTGTATTGCTGGGTGAATCAGACGAGTCCGCCCCGCTAAGTGGCCTCGCCGCCGATCTGAAAAGCAGTGCAGAGGCCCAGTATGTAGCTCTTCACGCGGAACTAGCCGCCCCGCCGCGCATCGGAGGATATGCCGCGCCCACATCGTTTCCAAAACGGTTTGTTCAGATTGGCGTGGCTACGCTGAATCCGACGACGCCTGCTGAAATCCTGAGCATGAGCGACGTCGGAAATGTTACTGAGCTCCTCTATCGCTATGTCACGGGAACCGTGCGTGACGGAGGACTTGGAGGCGGCTATGGCGGACACTGTTCCGACTGCGGACCGGGGCTGCTCCAGACTTTGACCGAAACTTACGGTGCCAGCGGCCACGAAGCGGCGGTCCGCGATGCCATCAGGAAAGTCTTGCCCACCGAAGCCAAGACCGAAACAGACGTCGCCGGAAATTTGGTTCTTCATCTCGGTACACCAAGCGGCGCCGCTGCACCAAAGAAAATCGTGTTTGTCGCGCACATGGATGAGATCGGCTATCAAGTGCGCTCCGTCGAACCCGACGGAAGACTCCTCGTCGACGTGCTCGGCGGCGGCTACACAGAATATTTCATGGGCCACGCCGTGCTGGTGCACAAAGCGGATGGCTCGGCGAATGCCGGCGTTTTGGAATTACCGGATGGCTGGGACAAGCTGGGATTTGAGTGGCCGCACGGACCGCGCACCATGGACGACGCGGCTCACGTGTACCTCGGCACGCATTCCGCGGAAGAAACGGCGAAGTTGGGCATTAAAGCGGGCGATTGGGTGACCGTTCCCAAGAAATATCATCTGCTGCTGGGCACGCGCGCCAATGCTCGCAGCTTCGACGATCGCGTTGGTTGCACCGCGCTGCTCGAAGCCCTGAAGACACTCGGACTCAATCTGCCAGGGCGCGATGTCACTTTCGTCTGGTCCACCGAGGAAGAAGTTGGCTTGAAGGGCGCGGCCGCCGTCGCCGAACGCATGGCCAAAGACGGTCGCGCGCCGGATTTTGTTTTCGCCATCGACACCTTTGTCAGCTCGGATTCGCCGCTCGAGTCCAAACGCTTCGCCGACGCGGAAATCGGCAAAGGCTTTGTCATTCGCGCCATCGACAATTCCAATATCGCGCCGCGCGAATATGTTGACCGCGTGGTGCAACTCGCCAACGAAAATAACATTCCCGTGCAGTACGGCGTCACCGGAGGCGGAAATGACGGCGCGGTGTTCGTGCGCTACGGCTCGGCTGATATTCCGCTAAGCTGGCCGCTGCGCTACGCGCACTCTGCCGCGGAAGTGATCGACACGCGCGACGTGGACGCCCTGGCGAAAATCGTCGCCGTGCTGGCGAAATCCTGGTAATCACTATCACTGCTTTCCCAATGTTTTCGTGAATTGCTCGGCAATAGCGTTCCAGGAAAAATATTGTTGCTGCGCGGCCCGGCTGCGCGACGCCAGCAACGCTCGGTACTCGGGATCGGCAAGAACTTTGAGCAGTACGCGAGAAAAATCGTTCGGCTTATCGCGCTCATAGAGCGCCAACCCGGCTTCCGTGATGGGCGGCGCAGTTTCCGCGCCGACAAAGGTCACCACTGGCAATCCGCACGCTATCCCGGCAATCGCGCTCCCTCGCCGCGTGGAGATTTCGCCGCGCACAAAAAGCAAAACATCCGCCGCCCGCAACACGTCGGCGATCTCCGCAGCCGGTAGGACACCCAAAACGCGAAGATCGATAGCGGTGCCCTGCAATGCTTTGCGAAAATCCTGTTCCACTGCTTGGGAATTCCGCCCCACGATCACCAATCGCAAATTCGCCAGTTGCTCCGCCGCGAAACGCATTCCCGCGGCTATGGTCTGAATTTCTGATTGACCGCTCGCGCCGCCGGTTACGCCGTACACGGCTACGGTGAGCGCGCGGTTGTCCGCGGCGTTGGCAGCCCGGTTTGCCGAAGGAATCGTTTGTTCGGCTAGATTCGCACCGACAGGAATGAACGTCGCGCGCGCAAATTCTTTGCTACGCCAGGAAATGTGATCCAAGGCCACGGTAAAAATCGCCGGGTCGGCGCGTCGAAACGCTTCGCGCATGACACGAAGCTGCGCTCGCCTGCGCAGGCGGTCCACCAATCGCGACCCCGCGAATGGTTCACCGTCGTGAAACACTACTCCGACGTTGGCTCCGGCGTCGTGCAGAATATCCATCACGCGCAGTACGCGCGAAGGAAACCCGCGCCGCGACCACGCCAGCGCCGTGTATTGCAGCAATACTCGCGCCCCCCGCCAACTTCGCGAATCGTGCTTTAATTCCGCAAGGGCCGCACTCCACCCGCGCTCAGCCCACGGCACCCGTGCAATCTCCATTTCATAACCGTGTGGGGTTAGCGCCGCTCCCAGGAAACGGCAGTACTCTTCGACAGCATCGGTAGGTGTGTCGCGGCGTCCGAGCAGCGCCACGCACTTCTGCGTCATTGCGGATCAGCCGCCAATTGATTTCGGCCGGAGACTATCCTGGAAAAGCATTTTCCGCGTGCGCTACTCACTTTATTTCTCCACCACGAAATTCCCGATGATCAGATGGTCCATCCCCGAACTAAAGAAAGTGCGAATGGCATCGGTCGGCGTATTCACAATAGCTTCGCCGCGCAAATTGAACGACGTATTCATAATCACTGGCACGCCTGTGCGCCGCCCAAATTCGTCGATTAACCGCCAGTACAGCGGATTTATCTCTTTCTCCACCGTCTGCGGCCGTGCGCTGCCATCTACGTGCGTCACCGAAGGAATCACCGCGCGCTTTTCCGGTCGCACCTGCGCGGTCAAAATCATGAATGGCGAATCCGTCGCGCTTTCCAAATATTCGCCCGCAATTTCTTTCTTAAAAGAAGGCGCGAACGGCCGCCACCATTCACGAAACTTCACCGCATTGTTCACCTTGGCATTCATCTCTGGATCGCGTGGATCAGCGAGAATCGAGCGTGCGCCCAGCGCGCGCGGCCCAAATTCCATACGCCCCTGAAACCATCCGAGAATTTTTCCTTGCGCCAGCAACTCCGCGGCGGGTTCTGCTGCATCCATCACACGCGTGTAGTGCAGCTTATATGTGCGCAGCGCAGTTTCAATCGCCTCATCATCAAACGAAGTCCCGAGATACGCGTGGCGCATCGCGTGATTCGGCACTTTCCCGCCGCCATCGAGATACGGCGCCATCGCCGCACCCAGCGCCACTCCATCATCCGACGCCGCTGGCTGCACAAAAATGTTATCGATCAATCCCGACGCCACAATCTTGCCATTGGCTTTCGAATTCAGTGCCACGCCTCCAGCCAAACACAAATTCCGCGAACCCGTCTTCGCCACGGCCAGGCGCACCACGTTCATCATCGCCACTTCGCACGCCTCCTGCACGGCGTACGCAATATTTTTGTGGCGCTGATCGATGTCGCTCTCCGCCACGCGCGGTGCGCCAAGCCGCTTGACCATTTCCGCAAACGGCATTGCTCCGCGCGAAATCAGCCGACTCGTGTGTACGCGGTAAGGCCGCGCTTCATCGCCCGTTTCCGTGTCCATGAACGCGCGTAAATCCACGCCGGCCTCGCCATACGGCGCCAGCCCCATCACCTTCCACTCATCGCTGTTGCGGTGAAATCCCAGAAATTCCGTAAACTCGCTATAAAAGAAACCCACCGAATCAGGAAACGGAATGGTCAGCACATGCTCCAGCCGTCCATTCCCTCCGTGCCAAATCGACGTCGCTTCCCACGCCCCGCGCCCGTCCATCACCACCAGGGCCGCGTCGTCAAATCCCGAATACGCAAAGGCACTCAGCGCATGCGCCAAATGATGATCGACATATCGAAAACGCGCCTTCGCCGCGCCAAATTGCTGCGTGAAACGCTTCGCCCCGCCACGTTGATGCCACATGCTTAGAAAATGCAGCGTGGAACTCAGCCCGCCGTTGTACTCCAGCGGCATTTTCCCGCTTGCGAAACTCCGCAAATCATGCCGGTACGACGCTCCCGGATGCTGCCAGCCAAAACACACTTCATCCAATTGTTGTGCGCCAACTCGTGCAAAATCCAGGCACGCCTGAATCGCCAGCTTGGGAAATCCGGCATCATGCTTTGCGCGGCTGATGCGCTCTTCCGCTACAGCAAACAGTAATTCCCCATCGCGCACAATGCACGCCGAAGAATCATGCATCTGCGAATAATTAATTCCCAGCGTCAGCATTCTTTGTCAGTTTTCTTTCCCAAGATTTCGATGTTCATCGCAAACCGCGGACGATGTCTTGGCAATCACTTTTGTCTTTCCAGCCCCAGCACCCGCATGAACAACGCTTCCAGTTGCGTTCCGGCTCGCTCCCATGTATACCGTTTCATCGTTTCCCGCGCCGCCTCGCCAAGCTTCTGACGCACCTCCGCCGACGTTGCCAGCCGTTCGACCGCGCCTGCAATGGCCGCTGCGTTCGCCGGCTCCACCAGCAATCCATTGTATTCGTGCTCCACCACGTCAGACATGCCGCACGTTTCCGCCGTAATCACTGGCATACCTGTAGCCATCGCTTCAAGCAACACCGAAGGCAGCCCTTCCATTAGCGACGGAAAGAGCAGGACATCGTGTTCGGCGTAGAGTTCCGGCATTCGCTCCGCGGCAATCACGGGACGAACTACCACGCAGCTCTTCAGTTCGTCGCCAAAAAACATTTCGATCTCTTTCGCAGGAACGGCGCAACCCGCAAAAGTCATCGTCAGTCCGGGGAATCGCGGCGCAAGCTTGCGCAGCGCTTCTTTGATATAAAAAATCCCACGCTGGTCCAGCCACGTACCCGCATACAGCAATCGCAGCGCATCCGTCTCTCGGTATTCGCGCCCGATGAAAAATCGCGGTTCCACTCCATTTGCGATGTAAGCAACGCGCTCCGCATCCAGATTGTACTTCAGCTGCAGCAACGTCCAGACGTCCCGGCTATACGCATGCGCCCCGCTTGCCGTTTTAATGGACCAGCGGAATCTTGGCTGGTGGTACAGCCGGTGCCACGCGCGATTCCTCCAGGAAAAATTCCACGCGCGGCCTTTCTCCGCTTCCCGGCTCATCACATGCACGCGCCGTTCTTCCAGCCCGTGCAGGCACATTACATATGGTGGATAATCACCCGCTCCGATCCACCGGCGCCGCATTCCATAAATAAAACCGGTTGGCGCATGTAGATTGACGAGAGAAAAGTTCGCGCGACTTTTCACAATGTACCGCGCTAGCCGCACCGCGAACACCAATTCCGAAAAACGCGCCGAAACCGTGCCTGGCGTTATCAGATCGTCCAGAAAAACATACGCGACATGGTGGCCGCGGCGCTCCATCTCGTGTCCCAAATTGTAAACGATCGCCGCAACGCCGCCTTCCCGGCGCTTCGGCACTCCAGCGGCCATCAGTATTCTTAACGGTTCTGCCAGCGAACTCTTTTCCTCCATGCCTCAGGGCCTCGTCGTCCGGTAACGATCCACGTGCGGCGGCTCCGGGAATGGCAGCCATTTCTCTCGGGCTTTTCGGTATAGCCCGCTCGCGGCGATTTTGTGGCGTAGCGCATAGTAAAACTGTGACGGCATCACGCACGCCGGCAGCAGCGTCAGGCCCTTGAAAATCCACAGCAAGACCGAAGCATGCTCGTGCGCGATGCGGTAGTTCTGCAGCTCCGCGCGCAATGTTTCCAGCGGCCAGCCGTTTTGGGTCGTCAGCCGGATCAAATCAGACTCCGTCTGCACGGAATCCACTACAATTTTCGCCGTACTCTCCGCCACTCCCATCTCCTCGAATTTGCTCCTCAGCGATTTGGCCAGCTCTGCCAGTACGACGTATTTGCGGCGCATCGCCGTAGCGTTTCCGTCTGCAATCTGAAAGGCGTTCGATTCGTGCAGCCGGTAAAAGGTCAGCGGCTCTCGCAGGATCAGAACGTCGGAAAGCACCGCTCCCAGCGTGAACAAGTATTCGTCGGCTTGGATTCCCAGCGCTTCCGGCACCGGCCCAATCCGCCGCAGCAACTCTGCGCGAAATGTCATCCGGCTGGTCCCTAAAAAACTTTTCCGCAAACGGAAGGTCCGCGCTCCGTCATCGGAATTCAGTCGAAACCGCGGAACTTCGCGCAGCAATTCCGTGTGTTCCCGTCCGTCAGAATAAACTTCCGTGATGCCGTGCCCCACCAAACCTACTTCTGCTTCGACCGCTAGCACGCCACATACCGCCTGCAACTTCCCCGGCGCCCACCAATCGTCCCCGTCCAAAAACGCAACGATCGCGCCCTTGCATTCTGGAATTCCCGCGTTGAAGGCCGAGGCCTGGCCTCCATTCACTTTCCGCAGCATCCGCACTTGCGGCGCAAATTTTCGGATGATTTCCGCAGTACCATCGCTCGATCCATCGTCCACCACCAGAATCTCGCGGTCGCTAGCCGGAAAATCCTGCTCCAGCACGCTCGCGATCGCTTTTTCGATAAAGCGTTCGTGGTTGTAAGTATCGATTAGTACGCTGACGGACGGACGTCCCATCGTAAACCACGGCGCAGGTCGCGGGATGCTCCACCACGCGTCTTGCACGTGTCCTCCAAACCAAAAAGTTTCCAGCTGTTCGTCTAGTCTACGCCACACCGCCGTTTTTCAACTCTGCGTTACGCGCGCATTTTCCACCGGCTTGCGCCTGCTACCCGCATAGCGGTCATCGAATAAATGCAAGCCCTGATATCCCAGCACTAGCGCCGCAAGCGCTCGCGAATAACTGTAAATCAGTTGCCGCGTGGTCATCAGCTCGCGATACAGCGTGGGAAATTCCAGCAAGTGCAGAAAGTAGCTCCACCGGTTCGGCGCTTCCAGCGCAAACCTGTCGGCCTCCTGTGCTTTCCTCCACTGTTTAAGATAGTCGCGGATATTCGGAGCCGAAGCGTCGATTCCATGTTTGCGTAACCATTCGTTAATTTCCCCGGCCAGTGTTTCGCGCATCGCCATGCGATTTTGCAATTGGCTTTTATTCAGTCCAGCGTTCTCGCTGCCAAAAAGATTTGCCCCATGAATGCGGTATTTTGCGAGATATTCGTCCACTCCCATCACCGGACAAAGGAAAATAATTAACGCCGTAAGATACGCATCCGCCTGCGTCCGCAACACTTCAGGAATCGGCAGCAGATCCTCCAGCGCCGTGCGGCGAAACACCAGGCTGGAGGCCTGCATCATTGGATAGCACAACAGCCAGAAGCGCGAGTCCGTCACACGCATGGCGGGAACGCCGATAAAATGATCGCGTGGCGATTGCTGCCCGTCCTCGGTCCATTCATAAAGCCTGTGAAACGCCATCCCAATTTCCGGATGGCTCAGAAATGCTTGATGCATGATGCTTAATTTGTTCGGCAACCACACATCATCGGCATCCAGCAGCGCGATAAATTCTCCGCGGGCATGTGGCCATCCAAAGTTAAACGCCGAAGCTTGGCCGCTATTTGGTTTTTTCAGGTAACGAATCGCATCGCCGAATTTTTGCAGACGCTGCTCCGTATCGTCCGTCGACCCATCGTCGACCACCAGGATTTCCAGCTGCTCGGCGGGAAAATCCTGCTCCAGCACGCTGCGCACCGCCTCCTCGATATATCTGCCGTAATTAAACGTGTCGATGAGAACCGTGAAGAGAGGAGCAGTCATCCGTGCCTTATCACCAGTCCGCGATTCAAAGACGGGGCGCTTGCCCGCGAAGTGTTTTCCCGAATCGCAGCCCGCTAAATGCTGGCGAGTTCCGTGCGCCGCCCTTGCGCATACTGCTGCAGCGCAGCATTCGCGGAGGTAATCGTCGCGAGCGCGTCAGCCACGGCACTGAGATCCTGGCCGCGCAACACAAAATACATCTCGTCTTCGCCCAGTCCCGTATAGACGCGGTTCCCGATGCAACCCAAACTGAGAATTGCGCCCATCTGCAGCGACGCCGGCAAGGCCATGCACGTCGGTCGGCCTAGCGCCGGCGCGCCGCTGGCCACTCCCGCGCGATTTGCAGCTTCGCTCAGCAGCATCGCTCCGGAAGGCTTGCATGCAAACAGCACCACGCCCGGAGTCGTAGAGGTTTCACCGAGCGGCGCGTACACGATCGCCACCGGCGCTTTCGCCAAACGAGGAATCTGCGGAACTTCTTCCGGCTTCACGTACCCCAGATCGAACATGAACTTCAACGTCTGCTCGGTTTCCTTTTCGCGCTCCGGCGAAAGCGCAATATTGTGCGTGTACGCTCCCACCGCACAGTTGAAATGATTTTCCGGCAGCGTATAGAAAACGCGGCCCGCTGCCGCCAGGCGCCAAAAGCTGCAACTCGATGGTTCGCTCCCGTCAAATTTCTCCACATCCGCGGGAATAGCATCCAGAAAGGAAACCGCCACGGGCCGGCGCGATAGCTTTACCGTCGCGGCGATGCGCTGTTCGAGTTCTTTGAAAGTTGCAGCCGTATTCATGGAGTCTCCGCTAAGCCGGCAATGCAGCGCAGATTTCTTCTCCGCGTATCGTCGCCGCGCCGTTATGTGTCGTCGTCACGCTGTTGTCTGTCGATGCCGCGTTTGTTGTGTGTCGTCGCCGCGTTCGCTGCGCGTAGTTGCCGTATCGGTACCGCGCGGCGTTTTCACGCGAGCCAGAATAGCACGTCGGCAGCGCCAGACTGCGCCACAGCAGTGGAAAGCCTGATTTCATCGCGTTTTTCACACCCTGCATCCAAAAAAACCTTATTTTTCAGGCCTTTCTTGTGCTTTGGCCTTGCGTTCGCCTTCCGCGTTCGCTATAGTTTCCTGCGGCCCGAGTGTTTTTGCAGTAAAAATGGGGTAGTACGCTCGCGGCTGACCCCGGGAACCGGGTGCAGCACAAAATAAAGTGGAAAGAAAATCAGGAGGATAAACACTAGATGGCAGCCAAGCCTTTGAGCAAGACAAAGATCGTGTCCCACATGGCCGAGAAAATCGGCTCACCGAAGAAAACCGCAGCGTTGTTTTTTGAAGAGCTGTTCAAGCTGGCGGTGAAGGAATCCAAGGGCGGCGCAGGCAAGTTCGTCATCCCCGGCATCGGCCGCGTGGTGAAGGCGCACCGCAAAGCCCGCATGGGCCGCAACCCGCAAACGGGAGAGGCCATTAAGATCAAGGCGAAGACCGTGGTTCGGCTGCGCCCGTCGAAGGCGTTCAAGGACGCCATCCTCAAGTAACGATCCATTTCTTCTGTCGTGGCCCCCGATGGCTTGAGCCTTTCAAGCTTTCGGGGGCGTTTCTTTTGTGCGCTAAGTTTTCGGCGGCTGCATGCTCCTGACGCCCTAAAGGGCGGCGCTACTACTTCTACTGCTCCTGGCGCTGGCCGCGCTGCGCGAAAGACGCGAACAATTACAATGTGCGAACGTAGGCGATCACGTCCTTGATTTGCGGTGCTTCCAAAACTTCTTTGAATGGCGGCATGAGCGAATCGCCGTTTTCGATCCACGTTTTCAGCGAGTCTTCGGTGACTTTGTTGCCGTTGACGGTGAAGGTGCCGCGCTTGGAGATATCTTTCAGGCCGGGGCCGATTTTCTTGGCGTCGCTGTCCGCGTAGTGGCAGACGGCGCATTTTTTGTCGAAGATTTCTTTGCCGCGGGCGACCGCGGCGGGAGAAGGTTTTGCCGCTGCCGCGGTGCTGGGAGCTGGTTTCTTCGCGGGTGCATCCTGCGCGAAGACAGCGACGGTAACGGCCATGGCCGCGGCGCCAAGCATCGTAATATTCCGAATGAATAAATTCCGTTTCACGGTTTCCCCCTGAAGTGCGAAGCCATCATACTTCCGTTGAAACTTCTAGCGAAACTTCTGCCGAGACTTCTATCGAAAAAGGGTCGTTCTGGCGGAGCGAGTGCGCCTTCATTTTGTACGTTTGCCGGAGAAATTGCTACTCCGCTACGCGCTAATTCTTTCGTTACTGGTTGCTTTGCGAGTACTAGCACCCGGCACTTGGTACAGGTTTCCATCCGCGCACGACTTGTACCTTCGTACTTTTGACGCCTGCCAAGCTGCATGCTAACTATGAAGCATGAGCCAGGAAACTCTGACCCGCGCATGGGAAGTGCTGCAGGACGCCTATCAGGCTCAGATGGAAGGCGATTACGAACGGGCCGTGGAGCTGTATCAGTCGTCGCTGGATTTGCATCCGACGGCGGAAGCGCACACCTTTCTGGGCTGGACCTATCACTTTCAGGGGCGCATCGATGAGGCCATTGCGGAGTGCCGGCGCGCCATCGATCTGGATCCCGAATTTGGCAATCCCTACAACGATATTGGCGCGTATCTGATTGAACTGAGCCGCTTTGACGAAGCCATTCCGTGGCTGGAACGCGCCGTGGAAGCGCAGCGTTACGAGCCGCGGCATTTTCCGCATTACAATCTGGGCCGCGCGTATCTGGGAAAAGAGATGTACGGGCGGGCGCGGCGGTGCTTCGAGGAAGCGCTGCAAATCGAGCCGCGTTATTCGCTGGCGCGGCAAGCGCTGGAATCGCTGCAGCGCATGGTGAATTGAAGAGCCGTTGTCTCGCGGCAATTCTGTAACTTCCCAACACGTTCACGATTTGGTGCCAAGCGACGGGCACGGCATGCTGTGCCCCTACGGCTGCTGGCTGGTTATGCGCTGGCATTTTCTTTCCCTGCTACTCCTGACGGTTTAACCTCTGACGGTTTTACTACGCGGTCGTAAATCCATAACAGGAGAGTGGTGGCTACGCCGATGGCGGTGATGGCCCACCAGAAGAGTTGCGGCTGGTGTTGTACTTCGCCGAAGCGGTGAAGGAGAGCGCCGCCGAGCGGACCGGCGACGAACGCGCCGATGCCGAGCGGCAGGAAGGCGAATCCCATGTAGGTGCCCTGCTGGCCGGCGGGAGCGAGGCGGGAAATGTAATCGTAATAGCGGGGCTGCTGGGTGAGTTCGCCGAGGGCGATTACCGCGAGCGTGGCATAAGCGGCATAAACGGTGGGATGAACAGCGATGATGGCGAAGGCGACCATGGAAATCAACGTGCCGACCAGGACGGCGCGAAACGCGGGAATTTTTTGCGTGAGCACGCTGATGGCGACGGTGAGCGCAATGACGATGGCGGGGCCGATGGAGAGCATGCGCTCGGTGGCGGTGGAATCAATGTAGTCGTGGACGTAGATCGGAAGGGTGATGAATTCCTGCCAGTAGACGATCCAGTAGCCGGAAAAAATCAGCAGAAAAATCATGAACTTAGGGTTGGCGAGGACTTTGGCGAAATTGCGGGTGGTTTCCGCGAGGCTGGCGGTTTTGGTTTCGCCGGAGCGTTGCGGCTCTTTGAAGAAAATAAGCACGGCGAAGAACATCAAGCCCACGCTGACGGCGGAAACGCGAAAGACATTTTCCACGCTGAGATGCTGGTGCACGTAGGAGGCGACGAAGGGTCCGAGAAAGCCGCCAATGTTTACGAGGGTGTAGTAGATGGAGTAGCCGATGCTGCGGACGTTGGGCTTGGAGGCGCGGGCGGTGGTGCCGACGACGCAGGGTTTTACCAGGGCCACGCCGATGGCGGGGAGCATTAGCACCACGGTGACCAGGGCGACTAAGGGAACGGCGTTGCGGATAGGAGCGAGCCAGGACGCGCCGATGGAGCCGAGCAGAAAGTAGGAGCCGGCGAGAATCAGGTAGGCGAGGGAAAGGGCGCGCCGGAAGCCGAGACGGTCGGCGACGGCGCCGCCAAAGATGGCGAGGAACCAGACGAGTCCGCCGAAAAGGCCGGCGAGGCTGGCGGCGCGTTCGGTGGGGAAATTCAGGGCTTCGTGGAGGTAACGCGCCAGGGAGGCAAAGGCCGCGTAATAGGAGAGGCGCTCAAAAAGTTCGCTGAGGTTGGCAACCCAGAAGGGGCGCTCGAAGCCGTCGCGGATTTCGTGCAGCCTGGAGCTAAAGCTCATTGGGGCTCCCATTTCGCATCGGGCCACCTTTTCGTGGTGCGCGAAGATGCGAGGCGGGATGATAGCAGAAGGACGGGGCAGGGGGCGGGAGCAGAATGTTGCCCGAGGTGGGCCCTTGCTCGCGAAGCTCCTTTAGACGGCGTGGCATTGGCGGATGGCTGGTTAACGATAACCACCCTACCCCCTGGGATTCCCAAAAGGATGTCATAACAAAGGTACTTAAAGTCCTTTGTTTTGATATCGATTCGCAAGTGTTCATTCTAGAGGAGTTAGAGCGAGGGATTGTTTGCAAAGTAGATACGGGGAGGGCGCGGCGTAAGGACTGGGGATCGCTGGCGAGCTGGATGGCGACTATCACGTGCCATGATAGTATAACGATAACTGGCTGTCAAGTGTTATCTTTATAGTTATTCGAACGCTGTGTCAAAGGCAAGCGAATCAGGTGGTTGGAGGCTGAGGAAAAGTGTGAGCGTTTTCGGAGTCGCAGTCGATGCGGTGGGTGTGCGAGTGCATTCGAAAGGGGTTGGCCACGGTCTACGTAAACGGATCAAACGTTGACGGTGGCAGTTTACGATTAGAGTTTATTAGACATTTGGAACCAATATTGTTCGATTTGAAAACGGCAATCGGTATACTCCATTCGGCGGAGGTAGACAATTCGTGTTTATAGCTACGATGTTGCTGTTTCTCTTGCCTTGTTCGCTTCTTTGGGTCGCGTGGAAACGCTCAGTCATCAACGCAAGCGAATCACCCACCGCTATTTGGCGAGCGCACTGTGGCACGGCGGCGCTAGTGCTCGCTGTTTGTTCGACGCTATTGGAATTGGTTTTCTATTACTCATGGTTCCACAATGGTGGCAGCCCACATGGCATGATGCCATCCCCGGGAATTTGGAAAATTGTTGGCCGAATTGCCTTCTGGATTCTCGTCGCGAGTGTTGTTATTAGTGCTTTCGGAAAGGGCCGGTGGCGACTGCTGATTCTCGCCTGGGCAGGTGCACTGGTTTTTGTTGCATACGCAACCTTCATGTTGGACAGGGACTGATTTATTCACCGGGGACGGAACATGCGCCAATCGGGAGGTTCATCCCGCTAAGCACGCGGGATGGGGAAGAGTTGGCGTTTCCGGGGAAGATGCCGCCCTAAAGGGCGGCGCTACAAGGATATATAAAGACATATAAGAGCTAGGTGATTGGCCGGATGTTTTGATTTACGCGGAAGAAGTTGGTGGGGTCGTACTTTTTCTTGATTTCGGCGAGGCGAGGATAGTTCTCGCGATAGCTTGCTTGGACGCGGTCCTGGCCTTCTTCCATCATGAAGTTTACGTAGGCTCCGCCCGCCGAAAAGGGATGGAGGGCATCCCAATAGTCTTTACACCATGTAGAGATTTTCTGAGCGTTTGCGGGGTCAGGGTCAATGCCCACAATCACCTCGACGAACAGCGCCTCGCGGAAACTGTATGCCGTATCGTTTTTGGCAATGCGCTGCGCGGCCCCGTTGACGGGATAGAGATGCATGGTAGAGAGCATGGTCGGTAGCTTGGATCCATGCGCAACGTGCCGAGCGATTGCTTCATCGCTCAATTCGGTGAAGTTGTCAGCCCGCCAATACCATTGGAGGCCAGCACCGAACAGCGGATCAAACAGGCTTTGCACAACCGGGAATGGCGCAGGCCCGACGTGATCGAGAAGGGGATGGCCCAAGGATCGCATGGGCTTGAGGGCGTCTTCCGTCTGTTCCGGAGAGCCGGTGCTGCACCAAACGATGCCGCACACTTTCTTGAAGTGGAGATGCTCGGGAAACATTGGCGCGGGTGGCACGACGAGGAACGCGAAAAAGCCGCCAACATATTCCGGCGCCTTCTTAATAAAATCTCGATAAGCGCTGAGGACATTCGCGGCCTCTTCAATCGGCCAGAATGTGGGGCCGAATTGGACCATATCGATCGGATGGAGTCGAAACTCGAACGAAGTTATGACGCCGAAGTTGCCGCCGCCACCCCGAACCGCCCAAAACAGATCGGGGTTCTGTTCGCTACTTGCGGAAACGAAGCTACCATCGGCCAATACCATATCCACCGCCAGCAGATTGTCGATGGTAAGACCAAAACGCCGGGTGAGGTAACCGATGCCTCCGCCCAGAGTGAGCCCGGCCACTCCGGTACTGGAGACGAACCCGCAAGGCGTAGCCATGCCGAATGCATGCGTTGCATGATCGACGTCGCCCCAGACGCATCCCGCCTCGACGCGGACGGTTCTGTTTGCGGGGTCTACGCGAATGCCTTTCATTTTTGAGAGGTCGATCACCAGACCATCATCACAAGTTCCTAAGCCCCCACCGTTATGGCCGCCGCCACGAATTGCGGTCAATAGCCTAGTGGCCGCGCCAAACTGTACGGCGGCGATCACGTCGGCAACGTCCACGCAACGGGCAATAAGACGCGGACGCTTGTCGATCATCCCATTGTGGACTTTGCGAGCGGACTCGTAGGCGGCATCCGCAGGCTGGATGAGTTCTCCGCGAAAGGAGGTCTTCAACTGATCGATGGATGCTGCGACGATCATAAGCTCTGAATATCCTTAGATAACGATCGGCGGCAGTTTGAATCTACCACGATTAACTTTTCGCGCCCAAGGTATGAAAGGGACGGAAAATCGCCAATCGGGAGATTCATCCCGCCAAAGCCGCGGGATGGAGAAGCGTTGGCGTTCCCGGGGAGGACGCCGAGCATTGTATTAGTCCTTTTTGGCGATGGTGGTTTCTGTGGAACGGGCTGCGCCGATCATTTTGACGATTTTCTCGGCGAGAGTTGGGGCGGCGAGGTCGCCGCTCGCGGCAATGACCTCGTAGCTGCCGAGTAACATGCTGGTGCGCGCGTCCTGTACGACAACGGTAAAAGTGTAGGTCCATAGCGGTCGATCCACTTCGAGGTGTAGGTCTGCGAGTTTGGGATCCCGAACGACGGTAAGCCCCAAATCGCGAAAGTTTTTCTGCTTCATCAACTCTTTTTCTAGCGTCGCGGTGGTAAACCAAACGGTGCGAGAGCTGATAAAAACGGTGCGCGCCTTGCGAAGAGAGTTTGTGGGGTTTTCATGCGCGAGGCTGGCGCTGGAAGGAGGCCGCTCAGGCTGCAGGGGCTGAAGGTCGCCTCCCGCGGGAAGTGCGGTATGCTCCGAGCCGCTGGCCAGCCCAAATACGGCGTCGATGGGAACGGCGAAATTGAGGGCCTGTCCTTGCTTCGAGAAAACCACGATGCCGATCGCGCGGCCCTTGGAGTCCACGACAGCGCCGCCGCTTGAACCCGGCGAAACCGGCGCGGTGAATTGCAAAACGCGATAACCGTGCAGTGTTTCCACTACCTCTTCCACTGGCCGCACGGCGCTCAAAACTCCCGCGGACGCGCTCCAAGTTAGCCCGGAGGGATTGGAAACGACGGAGACGGGCTCGCCCAGCCGGGCTTCGTCGAGCGGTGCGATTGCCAGAGCAGGCAGGTTGGCTGCGGGAATACGAAGGGCCGCCACGTCGCGGCGCTCGTCCACGGCGACGAGTTCTACACGGTCGTAGATCTCGCCGGTTTTGAGGCGGACTTGAACTTCTCGCGCGTCTTTGATGACGTGGTACGCCGTGAGAAGGATTCCGTCCGATCGCACAATGACTGCGGAGCCCACGCCACTGAGGCGACCCGCGCCCGCCCCGGTGAGAACCACCGCCACGGAAGGCGCAACACGTGCGATGACCTCTTCGGAGGAGAGGTCAGTGGGCGACAGCGGAGCTTGGCCCAAAGCAGTATGAGCCAGCGCGAGCAAGGTTAGAGTCGCGCATAGGTATCGGACACTCGTAGTTACATTTGTGATCATCTTGTTTAGTCCTCGTTTCCAAAGGCTGCGCACTCGTTGCTCAGTGAACGAAACGCAGGATTCGTCGATGGAATTCTTGCGTGTCGATACATCCGTTACAGCAACCTCATTACCAATAACATTCACTGATGAGGCCGGGCGGGTTGTTGAAAACAAACGAGAAATGCGAAGGGACTGTTCGGATTTTGCGGTTGGTGCTAGGTCGTCACTGCAGCGCTGTCTGCTTTGCCTTGCAGGACGACTAGTCGTTACGGGGCGGAAAATGCGCCAATCGGGAGATTCATCCCGCCAAAGTCGCGGGATGGAGATGAGTTGGCGTTTGCAGAGGAGGATGCCGTCCTGAAGGGCGGCGCTACAACAGCATTCCTGAGAAAATTTTAGAGTTAGAATGCGCGCTGCGCTGGTGGGGAGTTTTGTACCTGGAGGTGATTGTGCGAGTTGTGGCTGGCCTGGTGGTGGGATTGGCACTGATGGGTGGGGCTGCGGCTTGGGGGCAGAAGGCTCCGCTATTGCCGGAGCGGGAGGTGGCGGCGCTGGCGAATGAGTTGAGCGGGGAGACGGCAAAACGAAATTTGGAGGGAATTGCGCGGTTTCACCGGCAGCGGGGGTCGGCGGGATTTCATGCGGCGGCGGAGTTGGTGGCGGAGCGGTTGCGGGCGTACGGATTGAGCGATGTGGAGATACTGAAATTTCCGGCGGATGGGAAGATTTTTTACGGGACGCAGAGGTCGCGACCGGCGTGGGACGCGGAAGTTGGAGAGCTGTGGGAGATAACCCATCCAGATCCCTCTTCGCGGCTCTGCGAGGGATGGCGAGAGGAAGTAGAACAAGCTCATAAGGAGGGAAAGATCGGAGTTCTGGTGGTTTGCCAAAATTCAGATGTGATCGCTAACTATCAGGCCGAGCCAGTGGCGCTGGCGGAGGACAGCGAGTCTGCGGATGTTACGGCGCTGTTGGTGGATGTGGGCGAGGGAACGAAGGAGAGCGATTATGCGGGGAAGGATGTGGACGGGAGAATTGTTCTGGTTGGGGCGCAGCCGGGGGCAGTGCAGGATCTGGCGGTGGGGAAATTTGGGGCGGTGGGAATTGTTAGTTATGCACAGAACCAGAGGACGGCGTGGTCAGGAGAGGATGAGAATTTGATTCGGTGGGGACATTTGGAGACTTTTTCTGCGAACAAGACGTTTGGATTTATGGTGTCGCTGAAGACGGCGCGGGCGTTGCAGGCGCGGATGGCGCGCGGCGAAAAGATTTGGCTGCGTGCGGTGGTGAAGGCGGGGCAGCATGCGGGGAATTATGAGGTGGTGACGGCGACGATTCCGGGGGCGGATGCGAAGTTGAAGGAGGAGGAGATTGCGTTTTCGTGTCACCTGGATCATCAGCGGCCGGGGGCGAATGATAACGCGAGCGGGTGCGCGACGATTCTGGAGGTGGCGCGAACGCTGCAGAAATTGATTGGCGAGAGGAAATTGGTGCGGCCGGCGCGGACGTTGCGATTTATTTTTCCACCGGAGGTGGAGGGGACGATGGCGCTGTTGAACGCGCGTCCGGAGTTTGCGGCGCGGATTAAAGCAGTGATTCATATGGATATGGTGGGAGGCGGGCCGGAGACGAAAGCGGTGTTTCACGTGACGCGCGGGCCGATGAGTTTGCCGAGCTTTGTACATGACGTGGCGTGGGCGTTTGCGGATTGGGTGAATGAGGAGTCTTACAAATTTGCGGCTACGGGGATGGCGGAGTATCCGATGGTGGCGCCGGAGGGCGGGAAAGAGCCGCTGCGGGCGGAGTATTCGGCGTTTTCGATGGGGAGCGATCACGAGGTGTATCAGGATTCGTCATTTGGGATACCAGCGATTTATTTGAATGACTGGCCGGATCGATACATTCATACGAATTTTGATACGGCGGCGAATATCGATACTACGAAGTTGAAGCGGGCTGGGGTTTATTGGGGCGGCTAGTGGGTATTTTTTGGCGACGGATCTTTCGAACCGTGGCGAGGAGATCGCTCGGGCAGTAAAAAAAGGTGAGCTTCTGCGGCAGGTTCAGAAGCTCAGTAGAGACCAGAGCTTGTCGAAACTCGACGGAGAGGACGCTGAGGCGGGATACTGCTACTACGAACGCGAGATAGACGGGCAAATAAGTGGACTGAACAAGAATCCGAAGAAGCCCAGCGAGCCAGCAACAGAAGAGAGGAGATGTTTTACGGACCACCCACATTTTGACGCCCCGAATGAGGTAAAAAATGAACAGTCGGTCTCTTATAAACGAAGGCTTGAACAAAAGGGGCCACTGGCGGTGTTTGGGTACGACTATTTTTCCGATCATGCGAAGACTATGGGAATGGCGGCACCGACACTGCTCAGTTATGAGGGGTTGTGGGGCAACGGAGAAGAGTATGCGTACGAGGTGCTCAATCTGGTCGATACGGCGCATTCTCGAGTGCGGATATGGGAAGAGGTATCCGCGGAGTATGGGCCGGTGCCGGTGGAGTTGGTCATTGAGTATTTGAAGGCGTTGGAGAGGATTGCGGTCGTTGCTGAGGTGAAGTGAGCAAAAAGCAGATTCCTCGCTATGCTCGGAATGACAATTTCATTTTTCGCGTCGAATGACAGCTAAGAGCGGATGACGACTAGCAAAGCGACGATTGCACAGAGGATTGAGCGGTTGCCGCTGGGGAGATTTCACCGGCGGTTTATTGCGTTGGTGTCGCTGGGCAATTTTTTCGACCTGTACGATATTTTTATTGTGGCGTACATCGGCGCGGCGCTGCAGGCGTCTGGTTTTCTCTCCTTGAAACAATTCAGCATTTTTGTGGCGGCGGGATTTCTCGGCATGTTTGTCGGGACGGTGGTGTTTGGGATGGGGAGCGACCGCATGGGGAGGCGGAGCGCGTTCATCCTGCTGCTGCTGATTTATTCGGTGTTTACGTTTGCTGGGGCCTTTGCGCCATCGGCGGGGTGGCTGATTGCGTTGAGGTTTTGCGCGGGAATTGGGATTGGCGCGGAAATTGTGGTGATCGATACGTACGTGACGGAGGTGGTGCCGAGTTACGCGCGCGGGCGGTACGTGGCGATCACGCAGGTGGCGGGATTCAGCGCGGTGCCGATTGCGGCGGTATTGTCTCGCGTGCTGGTGCCGACGCATTTTTTGATGAGTGGGTGGCGGTGGGTGATGGTGATTGGCGCGTCTGGGGCGCTGCTGACGTGGTGGTTTCGGCGGAGATTGCCGGAGTCGCCGCGGTGGCTGGAAAGTTGCGGGCGGATGGTCGAGGCTGACGCGGTGATGAGCGCGCTGGAGGCGGAGTCGTTCTCCACGGAAGGAAAAAAAGTTTACACAGAGGACTCAGAGAGCGCAGAGGGCATAGAGAAGAAGATTCGCGAGAATGGTGGATCGTTTTGGGAGTTGTGGAGGCGGCCTTATCTTTCGCGGACGGTGATGCTGGTGCTTTTTCAGGCGCTGCAGACGATTGGGTTTTATGGCTTTGCCAATTGGGCGCCGACGTTTTTGTTGAAGCGGGGAGTGTCGCTTTTGCATTCCCTCGAATACACGCTTTTGATTGCGCTGGTGTCGCCGGTGGGGCCGCTGCTGGCGGCGTGGACGTCGGACCGACTGGAACGCAAGTGGACGATTGTGATTCTGGCGTTGCTGGTGGCGGGATTTGGGTTGGGATTTGGGAATTCCATCGCGCCGGCGCCGGTGATTGCATTTGGAGCGCTCTTAACGCTGGCGAATTACTGGTTTTCGGCGGCGTTTCATGCGTACCAAGCAGAGCTGTTTCCCACGCGGTTGCGGGCGACGGGCGTGGGATTTACGTACAGCTGGAGCCGGTCGAGCGCAGCATTTAGTTCGCTGCTGATTGGGGCGTTGCTGGTTTATGGCGTGCCGGTGGTGTTTGCGGTGCTGGCTGCGGCGATGGTGCTGGTGGCGGCGGTGGTGGGTTTTCTGGGGCCGCGGACGAATGGGGTGGTGCTGGAGGAGTTGTCGAGATGAAGAAACTGGCGCTGCGTGGCGAGGGCGGCGTTCCCAGGGAAGGCGGCATGCCGTGCCCCTAGGTCGGGCTTGGGCGTGTGCTAGCATTGGACGGTTTGTCTGGTGCGCGGAGTTTTGCTGAATGGCTACTACGATGAAGGCGCTGCGGAAGGTGCGGGCGGCGAAGGGGCTCGAGATTGCCGAGGTGGCGGTTCCGACGATTGGGCCGACGGACGTGCTGGTGCGCGTATCGGCTGCGTCGATTTGCGGGACGGATTTGCATATTTATGGGTGGGATAGGTGGTCGCAGGGGCGGATTAAGCCGCCGGTGACGTTGGGGCACGAATTTTGCGGCGTGGTGGAGCGCGCTGGGGAGGAAGTTACGGCGGTGAAGCAGGGAGATTTTGTCAGTGCGGAGATGCATGTGAATTGCGGGCATTGTCACCAGTGCCGGCTGGGCGAAGCGCACATTTGCCAGAATTTGAAGATTATCGGGATCGATCAGGATGGTGCGTTCGCGGAGTTTGTGAAAATACCGGCGTCGAATATCTGGAAGCTGGATGCGGCGATTCCCGAGCGGTATGGGGCGATTCTGGATCCGCTAGGGAATGCGGTGCATACGGTTTTGGCGGGGCCAATTGCGGGGCAGACGGTGCTGGTTACCGGGTGCGGACCGATCGGTCTGATGGCCATAACGGTGGCAAAGGCTTGCGGAAGTTCGACGGTGTTCGCGAGCGAGACGAATGCGCAGCGGCGCGCGATGGCTTTGCAGATGGGCGCGGACGTGGCGATTGACCCGGCTAGCGAGGATACCGCTGCGCGCATTTTGCGTGAGACTGGCGGGACCGGAGTGGATGCGTTGCTGGAGATGTCCGGAAATCCTGGGGCGATTCAGCAGGGGTTTGCGGCGCTGCGAGCCGGGGGGCGCGCTTCGCTGCTGGGAATACCGACGGAGAACGTGCAGCTGGATTTGGTTAAGGATGTGATTTTTAAGGGCGCTACGGTGCAGGGGATTTATGGGCGCAGGATGTATGAGACGTGGGTGCAGATGACGGCTTTGCTGAAGGCGGGACGGCTGAATCTGGAGCCGCTGTTTGGCGAGCGGGTGGCACTGGAGAATTTTGAAGGCGCGTTTGCGATGTTACAGAAGGGGTTGGCAGGGAAGATTTTGATGTACCCGGATGGAATAAAGTAAAGATGTAATCAAATACGGGGAAAGAAAGAGCTTACGCAGAGAACGCCGAGTTCACAGAGGACACGGAGAATTTGGAGGCCAATTATGAGTGATGCGGGGACACAGGCTACGAAAAGGAGTCCGATGCAGTACATTTCCGAGCAATTGAATGAGCTGCGCGAGAAGGGCGTGGCGCCGAAATTGCGCGTGTTGGAGGGGGAGCAGAAGGCGGTTTGCACTTTTGATGGGCGCGAGGTGATTAATTTGGCCTCGAACAATTACTTGGGGCTGGCGACGCACAAGGCGCTGCGGAAGGCGTCGGTGGATGCGGTGAAGCGGCTGGGCGTCGGCGCGGGCGCGGTGCGGACTATTGCCGGGACGATGCAGATTCACATGGCGCTAGAGGAGCAGATCGCGCGGTTTAAGAATGTTGAGGCCTGCGTGGTGTTTCAGTCGGGATTCACGGCCAATGCGGGGACGGTTTCGGCGGTGCTCGGCAAAGAGGATTTGATTATTTCGGACGAATTGAATCACGCGTCCATCATTGATGGCGCGCGACTTTCGAAGGCCACGATCAAAGTTTTCAAGCACAAGGATGTAGCGGACTGCGAACGGATTTTGCAGGAGCACGCCGGCTTTCCCGGTAAGAAGCTGATTATTACCGATGGCGTTTTTTCCATGGACGGGGATATTGCTCCGTTGCCCGCGCTGTGCGGACTGGCGGAGAAATATGACTGCATCATGATGGTGGACGATGCCCATGCTTCGGGAGTGTTGGGACGGGGTGGACGCGGAACCGTGGACCATTTGAATTGTCATGGGCGGGTGCACATTCAGGTAGGGACGCTGAGCAAGGCGATTGGGTCGATGGGCGGATATGTTTGCGGGTCGCGCGATCTGATCGATTTTCTGTATTTGCGAGCGCGGCCGTTCCTGTTTTCGACTTCGCATCCCCCGGCTACCGCGGCGGCTTGCGAGGCGGCGTTCACGCTACTGGACTCGCCAGAGGGCGAGAGACTGGTGAAGCGGTTGTGGGCGAATACGAAGTTTTTCAAGCGTGAATTGAAGAAGCGCGGGTTCCAGTTCAAGGCAAGCGAGACGCCGATTATTCCGATTCATGTGGGAGATGCGGCGAAAGCGTTCGAGTTTTCCAAGAAAGTGTTCGAAGCCGGGGTGTTTGCACCCGCGGTGGGGTACCCGACGGTGGCGGAGGGCAAGGCGCGGTTGCGGGCGATCGTCAGCGCTGCGCACAAGCGAGATCAGCTTTTGAAGGCGGCGGATATTTTGCAGGAAGTGGCGCGGCCGATGGGGATTCTTTAGAGTTAGAACGGCTTGCCCTTATCCTCAGTGAACAAGTAAAATACGGGTACTAGAACGCTGTATTTTCTAAGTGGTTCCTACACTGTTGTCTGTAGAGCATTGAAAAATAAGGACAGTATAATGTGGCGTGCGAGCTGCATCTGATACTCGCCCGGCTCTTGCCTTCGCGAAGGCGTTATGTCCGGCACGAAAAGGTAGAGGGGGGGCCGCGATGAAAACTTCATGGATGAAAATGGGAATCGCGGCGCTGATGATGGCGGGCGCGACGTTCGCCCAGCAGGTGCCTTCGGCTATCTCGGATGGGGTGGCGGCCCCGACAGCGGCGACGAAACCAGCAGAAGCCAAAGCTGGCGTGGTGTGCCCGTTGAGCGTAGGCACGGCTTTCAACGCCAAGCTGCTGGATACGTTGGATGCGCGGCGGAGCAAGACAGGGGATAAGTTCACAGCGGAAACGACCGAAACAGTGCGCTATGGCCGCAGCGTGATTTTGCCGCGCGGGACGATTATTGAGGGTCACGTGGTGCGAAGGTCGATTTCGACGCATGGGCCGGATCGCGCCGCGTTGTTCCTGCAGTTTGACAAAGCGATTTTGAAGAACGGCCAGGAAACGGTGATGAACGCCGGGATTCAGGCGCTGGCCTTGGGACCGGATGGATCGGCGGCGATCGAGACGGCGTCGGCGGGGGACGACCCGGATGCCGAGGCTCCAGTGCGGAATGATCCGGCGATGGTTAGAGGCGCACTGCCACTGGATGCGAATCTGAATGCGGATGGGTCGGCTAAGAATATGGTGGCGGTTTCGCGCGAACCGGAAAGTGGTCGTGCGATCAGCGAGGCACCGGCGGTTGATTTACCGCTGACGCAAGGAGCGTTTACCAAGCAGGGGTTGCTTACGTCCGATAGCAAAGGTGCGTTGGGTGCGCCAGATATGCGGATTTACACGCCGCTGTCGGAGGGATCCGATGGCACAGTAATGATGTCTACGAAGAAGAACCTGCATCTGGAGCGGGGGACGCGGATGCTGATTGTGATTCAGCCGCCGCGTGTTGGGGACGCGGCTTCGAACTAGAACGTTCACAATTCTAATTATTCCCAGGGGCGCCTTTGGCGCCTCTTTTTTTTGCTTCCGTGCGTTAACAGAAGGCGCCTGCCGCAGACGGCGGGCGCTACAGGTATACTCGACGACATGCCTGCTGCTGCGAAGAAAATCTTTCTTGTGGACGCCATGGCGCATATTTACCGGGCGTTCTATGCGCCAATGGTGCGCATGAATGCGCCGTCCGGGCTGCCGACCAAGGTGCCGTTTCTGTTTTCCAATATTTTGCGGCGGCTGATCAAGGATTATGCGCCGGACTATATCGCCATCGTCTTCGACACTAAAGCGCCCACGTTTCGCGATAAGCTGTTTGAAAAATATAAAGAGCACCGGCCGCCGATGCCGGACGAGCTGGCACAACAGATTCCCTACGTGCGGAAATTGTGCGAAGCGATGCATCTGCCGATTCTGGAGCTGGATGGTTTTGAAGCCGACGATTTAATTGGCGGACTGGCTGTCCAGGCCGCTAAACAGAAGTTGGATGTGCTGGTAATCACCAACGACAAAGACATGATGCAGCTGGTATGCGGAAACGTACGGGTGTTGCGCACCGGCTCTGGCGGGGCCAAGGGCGACGTAATCGTCGATGAAGCCAAGGTGAGGGAAATTCTTGGCGTTACGGCGGAACAAGTGGTGGATTATATGGCGCTGCTGGGAGACAACATCGACAACATTCCCGGCGCGAAAGGCATTGGAGAGAAAGGCGCGGCGGAATTGATTCAGAAATACGGAACGGTTGAGAACGCGCTGGAGCACGCGGACGAAGTTCCGAATAAGAGGTATCGCGAAGCGTTGCAACAGCAGCGCGAACAGGTGCTGATGTCCAAGCAGCTGGCGAAGATTGCCACGGATGTGCCGGTGAAGCTGGAGCTGGAGAAACTGGCGCGGCGCAGCGCCGATATGGGAGCGCTGGCGGGGGTCTACCGCGAGCTGGGATTTAATTCGTTGCTGCGCGAGTTGGGCACGGAAGCGGTTACGGCGTCGGCTCCGGCGAGCGAAGGCGCTGCGATCAAAACGGATTATGCGCAATTCGCTACGGTGGCAGAATTTCGTGCGTACCTTGCGAACTTGCCGGCGAACGCGCCCTTGGCGGTGTGGTTGAACCTGGAAGCGGGCGAGCGGGAATCCGAGGGATTTGGCACGCGCATCGCGGGCATTGAAGTTTCGGCGAAGGCCGGGGAGGGCCGCGCGGTGTGGATGGATGCGCAAGGCGAGGCGCTAGAAGCGCTGCTGCCGGTGTTGCAGGATGCGCAGCGCCGGAAGATCGTGCACGACGCGAAATTGTTCCAATTGCTGGCGGGACGTGGAAAGCATTTGCAAGATGCTACGCAGATTTATTCCTATCTGCTGCGACCGACCACGGGAAATCATAATTTTGCTGATGTGGTGATGCGGCAGTGGAACGCGATGCTGGGCGGCGGGCCCGGGGAACGCGCGGATTATCTGCAACGCCTGGCGCCGGTTTTGCGCGAGGCCGTGAAGCGGCAGGAGATGACCAACGTTTACGCAGATATTGATTTGCCATTGACAGCGGTGCTGGCGGACATGGAGCGCGTGGGAATTGGCGTGGATCCCAAGGCGCTGGCGGGAATGTCCGAATCCATGGAGCGCGAGGTACGACGGCTGGAAAAAGATATCTGGGAACTGGCGGGTGTGGAATTCAACGTAAATTCGCCGTCACAACTGGGCGAAATTTTGTTCGACAAATTGGGGCTCGAACCGGCTGTGAAGCGCGGGCGGGCCAAGGCGCGTTCGACGGCCGTGGAAATTCTGGAGGAGCTTTCGGCGAGGCATCCGCTGCCAGCGAAGGTGATCGAGTATCGCGAGATTGCGAAATTGAAATCGACGTATGTGGATGCGCTGCCGAAGTTAATTCATCCAGAGACCAAGCGGCTGCACACCAGCTTTTCACAAACGAACGCGGCGACCGGGCGGCTAAGTTCTTCGGATCCCAATCTGCAAAATATTCCGATTCGGACGGAGCTGGGGCGGCAGATTCGCGCGGCGTTCGTGGCGGACAAAGGAAAGATCCTGATTTCGGCGGACTATTCGCAGGTTGAGCTGCGGATTATGGCGCATTTTTCGCGGGATGCAGTGCTGCTCGACGCTTTTCGCAATGGCGAAGACATTCATGCGCGAACGGCGCAGGAAGTATTCGGCGTGGGTCCGATGGCGCAGACGCCGGAGCACCGACGGGCGGCGAAGGCGATCAATTTCGGAATTATTTACGGGCTGTCGGCGTTCGGTCTGGCGCAGCAAATCAATGTGCCGCAGAAGGAAGCCGCACAGTTCATCAACGCGTATTTCACTCGGTATAAAGGCGTGAAGCAATATCTCGAGCAAGCGTTGGTTGAGACGCGCAAGAGCGGCGTGGCAAAAACGTTGTTTGGCAGGATTCGGCCGATTCCGGAAATCAATTCGCCGCAGGTGCAATTGCGCAATTTTGCCGAGCGTACGGCGCTTAATTCGCCGTTACAGGGCACGGCAGCCGATTTGATAAAGCTGGCGATGATTCGAATTGACGCACGGCTGCGGCAAGAAAAATTCGAAGCGCAGATGATCTTGCAGGTACACGACGAATTGCTGTTCGAAGCGCCGCCCGACGAGCAGGAAGAGTTGGAAGCCCTGGTCCGCCAAGAGATGGAAGAAGTCCACAAGCTGGCCGTTCCCCTGAAGGTGGAGATTTGCGCCGGACCGAACTGGCGAGACCTGGACTAACCGCAGAATGTTAGTGTGCGTTGAGGGCGAGTCCGATTATTTTCGGTATAGCTTCCAGGCAGGGCCATACGCTGGAAGAGGTCGCAGCGCAGCGGGAGGACGCAGCCGTGCTCAATTCCTTCGAGGATATCATTGTCATTCTGGCATGCACTTCTGGGTCGCTATTGTGCGTCTGGCTCTTGCAGCGCTTTTGGCCAGGCTCGCAACGCCGAAGCCACAACGACATCATTGGCTGGCAAGTCAGCGTTTTAGGCACAACGTACGCTGTGATTATCGGCTTCATGCTGTACGCGGTGTGGACTTCGTTCCAATCGGCCGAAATCAATGCGGACAACGAGGCGAACTGCCTGGTGAATGTTTTTCGGCTCGCCGATGGGCTTCCCGCGGCGCAGCGCGTTGCGGTGCACCAACTTGCGCGGGAGTACGCCGACATCGTGATCGAACAGGAGTGGCCAGCGATGAACCGGCACGAGTGGTTTTTTGCCGGTCAAGGGACCTTGGAAAAGCTGTGGTCCGTGATGATGCACGTGAAGCCCGACACCTTCGCGGAACAGACCAGCATGAGCCTGACGTTGAGCGAACTTTCCAGCATGACGCAACATCGCCGCCTCCGTGAGCTCGAAAGCCACTCTAATCTGCCGACAATCCTGTGGTTGGTGATGATCTTCGGTGGCGGGGTTACGACCCTGTCCGCTTGTCTGTTCGGCACAGATAATTTCAAGCTGCACGTGGTGCAGGTGACCGCGCTAACGCTGGTGCTCTCGTTCATCCTTGTGGCGATCGCGGACATCGACCGGCCGTTTCAAGGCACGGTGCACGTGCTGCCGCAGGGGCTTGAGCGCGCTCGCGCCACGTTCGCTCACGTTCCCGTAGACACGCCATAGTTACGCTTCTCGCTGGATGCAACTTGTTGCTCGATGCCATTTCTTACCCGATGCAACTTCGTGTTGAACCTGCAAGTTCCTTTTGAGGCCCGGCCTTTAGGACAGTTCTAAGTGTGGAACGTGCGCTGTGCAGGTTTCTGGAGCGGAAGTTTGTGCGTGATAGCGTAAAGAGGATTTATCGCTCGGTGAGGAACCTCTATGCGTCGGGCTATCCCCGTAATCATGCTGTTTTCAAGTTTTGCACTGCTTGGCGGTTGCAGTGGATTGCCGAACGCCGGCTCCGCTTCGGTGGGGACGGCAAGCAGCGTCACGCTGACGCCGGGAAGCATGGCGCTGACGCTGGGCGCGACGCAGCAATTCACCGCCAACGTGGCGGCCGCTATGGATCAAACGGTGGAGTGGGAGGTGAACGGGGTGCCGGGCGGCAACGCGGCATCGGGGCTGATTTCGGAGGGTGGAGTGTATTTGGCGCCATCGACGTTACCTGCTCCTCCGATGGTGACGGTCACCGCGGTGTCGTTTGCGGACCCCAGCAAGACCGGCGATGCCACGGTGACGTTGAGCCAAAAAACCGGAGTGAACGTGGTGATTAACGGGAGCAGCGCGGTGACCGTAGCGCAGACGTTTGGGCCGGCGATTCCCTTCACGGCCACGGTGACAGGTAGCGCGAACACGAATGTGACTTGGGAAGTGAACGGCGTGATAGGAGGTTCGGCGAAGACGGGGACGATTTCGACTTCCGGAGCTTACACTGCGCCGCACGCGGTGCCGGTTTCTACCGCGGCCAACGATGACGGGCAAACCGTCGACGTGATCGTGACGGCGGTCTCGGTGGCGGACAATTCGGCATCCGATTCCGTGGACGTGTTGATTTATCCGCCGCAACAGAACAAGCAGAATTTGCCCACGGTGCTTGGGGTATCCGGCGGGAACGGCAATGATACGGCAACGCTCAGCGGGCAGACGTTTTGCTGCGGTGGCACGATTGGTTCGGAAGTGGTGCGCGAGGGACAGAAATATATTTTGAGCAACAATCACGTGCTGGCGCGATCGGATCTGGGAGTGGCGGGCAGCGGGAATACTGGCGAAGGGATCGTGCAACCGGGATTGATTGACAATAACTGTGCAACGAACGGCGCGAATACGGTGGCAAATCTTTCGCAATTTTACAATTTGGAGAATGGAACGGGCACGCCGGCGGATGCGGCGATTGCGTTGGTGGTCAGTAACGATGTGGATCCCAACGGAACAATTTTGCAGTTAGGCGGAACGAATAACGGGAACCTACCGACCAATGGTCCGCCGCACGCGGGGAGCGGGATCACCGCGTCGCTTGGAGAAGCGGTGGCGAAGAGTGGACGCTCGACGGGACTGACGTGCGCGAGCATCACATCGATGAATGTGCAAGCGACCGTGGAATATCAGAAGGGGTGCGGCACGGGCACGACATTTAACGTGAGCTATGACGACGCGATCAGCATGGGCGACGGCACGTTTAGCGCGGAAGGCGATTCCGGATCGTTGGTTGTGGACATGAACACGGCGGATGCCGTTGGGCTACTTTTTGCGGGATCGGACACGGACACGATAGCGAATCCGATGGGCGACGTGCTGGCGCAAATGGCCGATCCTGCGACGAGCGCACAGCCGACAATTGTGGGGAGCGCCAATACGCATGCGGTGGCGGCATGCAGCTTGCCGGGGCCACAGGCTGGTATGGCGGCGGCGTTGGTGGTGGCTCATGCCACTGTGGCGAACTCGGCGATGCAGCAGGCCGAGGCGGCGCGGGACGCGCACGTTGCGGGATTGCTGGCGCTGCCGGGAGTTCAGGCCGTGGGCATTGGAAGCAGCCATGACAACCCGCAGGAAGGGGCGGTGGTTTTATTTGTGAGCAAAGGCGTCGGCAATGGCCAGCTGGCCGCAGGTTTGCCGGCGGAACTTGACGGGGTACGCACGCGGATCGTGGCGAGCGAGATGGCGGAGAAGCGCGGAGCGCTTTCGTCCGCAGACAGTGCGGCCGCGGAGCAAGCGGCGGCCGCGCCCGTTGCGGTACAGGTGATTTCGGAGGCCGAAATCGCGCGGGCGGTGGCGGTGCAGAAATCCCACGCGGCGGAATGGATGAAGCAGGCCGGGGTGCAAGGCGTGGGCATAACCTCTAGCGTGGATGCGCCAGGGCAAGCGGCGCTGATGATATTTTTGATTCGCGGCGCAGCGCAGCCGGTAATACCGGCAGTGATCGACGGCCTGCGCACGCGGGTGCGGGTATCGAGCAGATTCCGGGCTGGTTACCGCCAGAGGCACGCGGCGCAGGCGGCGTGCGGGTCGCCAGGGCAGCTCGCCGTCAAAGGATTGCATGTTGTGGATAAGACCGCGGAGTCGCTTCGCTGAAGCCCGTGCGTACACACTGACAAACGCGCTTGCTCAGCCGCGCGAAGTGCCTTAATCGCGGCCGAGGTGCGAGAAATATTCCGTGTGCTATTCTGATCTCCCCAAGCTTCTCAAAGGAGATTGCATGCAACATTCCGACAAATTCCTGAAAATCGTCAACGATGCGAGGGCGCGCGTCAAAGAAACGACCGTGGCCGATGTGAAACGACGGGGAGAAGCGGGGGAAAAGTTTCACCTGGTCGACGTGCGCGAAGATAGCGAATGGGCAGCAGGGCACGCGGCCGGCGCCACACATTTAGGCAAAGGCGTAATCGAGCGGGACATCGAACGAATGATTCCCGACACGAATGCGAAGATTATTTTGTACTGCGGCGGGGGGTATCGCTCGGCGCTGGCGGCGGACAATCTTCAAAAAATGGGTTACACCAATGTGGAATCGATGGACGGCGGATTCCGGGCGTGGCAAGAAGCGAAGCTGCCGACGACGAAGGGCTGAGTTGTTTACCATTTGCGCCTAACTTACAACGCTTCTGGCGCGGCCGAAGAGCGAACGAGCTTCCGGCAAACGAAAGAGCAGGGCTGCGGCGAAGTACAACCCGCCATAAATTCCTAAAACTAAAATTGCGACGGGAATCGGCGAACGCGGGCCGACGGCGTGGTGGACTGTCCAAGCTGCGGCTGCGGCGATCAAAGCAGCTGCCCAGAGCTGGGCAAGAAAATTTATCGGCAGACCACTGGCTCCGATGCGACGATTGAGCGCGCGACGCAGCAAAGTGAACTCTACCCACGAGGAAATGCCGGCGGAGATGGTGAGTCCGGCGACGCCCCAGCGCGGTTGGAAGCCTAACAGATGCGGGAGCGGCAAGGCGAAGAGGTAGCCAAGTATGGTCGTCAAAATCACGCGGAGGATGGCGAAGCGCAGCGGGGTGCGCGTGTCGCGCAGTGCGTAATAGGT
Organism: uncultured Acidobacteriota bacterium; assembly: GCA_963838265.1. Lineage (GTDB taxonomy): Bacteria > Acidobacteriota > Terriglobia > Acidiferrales > UBA7541 > Acidiferrum. The sequence goes on along the minus strand of CAWIQN010000003.1, from coordinate 312,351 downwards.
GGAGGCGTACAGGCGGCCGAGCGTGGAAGCGAGCAAGCCGACGGTGGAACCCGCGAGAATGCCCCAGACGTAGAGCACGTCGGTTTGCGTGAAGCGGCCGGAGCGATAGATGGCGGCGACGATGACGTCGCCGAGAATCAGGAAGGCGACCACCGACGGCAAGACAAAAAAAGCAATTTGACGAAGTCCGGAATTCAGCCGGGTGCGTAGGACGGCGGCGACTTCCTCTTCCGCGCCCAGAGCGCCAGACATAGCGGGAAGCTCAGCGGCGGAAACGGACATGCCGAAAAGGCTGACGGGAAGCGTGTACAACGTTTGCGCATAGGCCAGCGCGGCAACGGCGCCGCCGGGCAGCAAGCTGGCGAGCAACGCGTCGATGAACGCGCTGATTTGCACGACGCCGCGGCTGATGAAGACGGGCGCGAAATTGCGCACCACGGTGCGAATATTTTCCGCACCAAAGTGCAGTGTGAAGTGGAAACCGCGGAGCAAGCCAAGAACCACGGGAAGCTGCACGCCAACTTGTAGGGCGCTGCCGGCGACGGAGCCCCATGCAAGAATTTGGGCCAGCGGATATTGCGCGTAGCGGCTACCGAAGAGCCATAGTGTGGCAATCATTGCGGCGTTCCACAGCACCGGCGCGGTGTAGGAAAGAAAAAAGCGGCGGTGGCTGTTGAGCACGCCGAGGCACCAGGCGGAAAAAACCAGCAGTCCGGCGCCGGGAAAGAGGATGCGCACGAGTTGAATGGTGAGTTGGCGTTTTTCACCGTGGAAACCGGGGGCGATGGCGTCGATCAGATAGGGCGTGGCGAGAACGCCGACGAGCACAAGCAGGGAGGTGGTTAGCGCCAGCAGCGAGGCTACGGCGCCGGCGACGCGGCGGGCTTCGTCTTCATCTTTGCGCGCGAGCAAACCGGCGTACACCGGGATGAAACTGGCGGAGAGGACGCCTTCGCCAAAGAGATTTTGCAGGAAATTGGGGATGCGGAAGGCGGCTTTGAACGCGTCGGCGGCATCGGAGTTCCCGAAATAGTGGGCGAAGATGCGATCGCGGATGAGTCCGGCGATGCGGCTTAGGAAAATTCCCGCGGCCACCAGATAGGCGTGGCGTTTGGCGCTGGCGGGGGCTGGCGGAACGTTTGCGGGGGTGGTCACAAGCGGAATGGCGCGAATTGTCATTGGCAGTATGAACGGGGCGGCTTCCGCGCGGGGCAAAAATATTATTCCGTGTGCCTATGGCGAGACCAGCGGCCGGCTCATGTAAACTAAGCTAATTGCGGAGGAACGCGGTGCGCGATCAAAAATCCCTGACGCTGAACAGCTGGGTAAAAACATGACTCCTGTGCACAGAGATCTGTTGCGGGAATTTCAAGAGTTTGCGGTTACTGCCGCAACCGCCAAATCGGTTATGGAACGTATCGCACAGCGCCTGCATGAAAAGATGACAGCTTACAATTGGGTCGGTTTCTATCTGGCCGATCCGACGGACCCCGGAGTGTTACTCGTTGGACCGTACGTCGGTAGCTTTGAGCCACACGGGCGCATTCCGCTCAACAGCGGGCTTTGCGGCGCTGTAGCGAGCAGTGGGCAGGTGGTGGTCGTGCAGGACGTCACAAAGGATCCGCGATATCTTGCCGGTTCGTCCCTGGTCAAGTCTGAAATCGTCGTTCCTATTTTCGTGAAGCAAAAGCTAGCGGCGGAGCTGGATGTCGAAAGCTATTTTCTAAACACTTTTACCAAACTGGAGCAGGAATTCGTCGAAGCTTGCGCGAACGTGATCGGAAACTATTTAGGGAAGGGTTAGGGGCGCAGACGACTAGCGCACGGAAGCGGAGTCGAGGACTTCCCGTACTTTTTTCGCCAGGCTCGTTGGAGAAAAGGGTTTCTGGAGGTAAGCTACGCCCGGGTCCCGGATTCCCTGCCGGACAACCGAATCGTCAATGTAGCCGGACATGAAGAGGATGCGGAGTTGCGGATTCACGGCGGTCAGGCGCTTGGCGAGTTCGGCGCCGCTCATTTCCGGCAGGATCACGTCGGTCAGCAGGAGCTGGATGCGGCTAGAATGCGTCCCGCAAATGATTTCGGCATCCTGGGGCCGTCGTGCGGCCAGCACGGAGTAGCCGTAGGAAGTCAGCACCGCTCGCACTAGTTCGCAAACCGAAGCGTCATCCTCGACGAGCAGCACGGTCTCCCCGCCCTGAAGCTTCACAGCACGATTTTCCTTGGAGGCTTCGACGCTTCCAGCGGAAGAGATGCGCGGTAGCAGGATGCGAAAGCTCGTGCCGGCACCGAGCGCGCTCTGGAAAGTTACCGATCCTCCCGCTTGCTGGACGATGCCGTAAACCGTTGAAAGTCCCAGACCGGTGCCTTTTCCCGCGGCTTTGGTGGTGAAGAAGGGCTCAAAGACATGCGGTTGAATGGATGGATCGATGCCAACACCGGAGTCGCCCACGACGAGCTCGACAAATTCCCGCGGCTTGGCGTCCGATGACCCGTGGGATTTAGCAGTTTCCGAAACGGTATTGCGCGTTTCGATGTAAAGCTTGCCGCCGTCGGGCATGGCATCTCTGGCATTGACCGCAAGATTCAAGAGCACTTGTTCCATTTGACCTGCGTCAGCCATTACCGTGCCCAATTCGAGCGCCAAATGCGTGGAGATTACAATATTTTCGCCGATGAGGCGATGGAGCAGCTTTTCAACTCCGGTGACGACGTTGTTTAAATTGAGCGGTACAGGCTGGATGGTTTGCTTGCGGCTGAAGGCAAGCAACTGGCGCGTCAGGGAAGCAGCCCGTTCCCCGGCTTTCTGGATTTGTTCGACGTGGCCGCGGAGCTTGGGTTCGGCGCTAAGTGCATCTGTGAGAACCGAACTATAGCCGCTGATGACCATCAGAATGTTGTTGAAGTCATGGGCCACGCCGCCCGCAAGAGTGCCGATGGCTTCCATCTTTTGCGATTGGCGCAAACGCTCTTCCATCCTTTTGTACTCGGAAATATCCCGCGAGATGCCGATGACACCGATAGTGTTGCCGGTGGAATCGCGGTAAGGCGCGCGGGTGACCAAAAAGTAGCGCGTGACGCCATCCCGAGTGGTGGTCTGAAAATCCACGGTAACGCTCGTGCCAGATTCCAGAATGTCGCGATCGTGTTCCGTCAGGGTCTTGGCGGTGGTTAAGTCGGTCAATTGGAAGGCAGTTCGTCCGATGATTTTGTCTATCGGCTTGCCAAAAAAGCTGGCTGCCGCCTGGTTGACGATCAAGTAGTTGCCGGCCATGTCTTTAACGAAGATGGCATCACCAGTGCCCTCGAACACGGACTTCAGGAGAGCGTTTCTCTGATCCAGAGCGGCCTCGGAGCGGAGCTGTTGGCGTTCCGTCAAGACGATTCGGGCACTGGAGCAAGCGAAGGACAAAAGCACCGCCGCCACGGCAATGGCAAATTGCTGTTCGGCGATGTGTGCAGCCATTAGCAAAACGACCATAGGGAAAACCAGCGGAACCAGCTTTAAGGCCACGCGCTGAGAAGACTTCCTGGGAGCCGGCGCGTGGGGCGGCTTCTGCACGGCGTCGGAGCGCGAAGTGACGATGAGAATCGTCGCGGCCGCGAAGGCCAAAGTGTAAGGGAAGTCCCACGTGGTGCCGGGCCGCAGTCGTTCGAAAACCTGCAGGTAGAGATAAGGGCATTCCGCGAGAGTATATATGGAGAGGAAAATGGTGATTCGGCCATACAGCGACCGCACTTGAGGATCGTGGGAGCGGAGAGTGCGGAGAAGGAAAAAGGTCACAAGGAGGATATCGCGCGCACAACTCACCACCAGGGCGAGCACTTCGTAGGAAATTACTCCTGATTGCCAATGCGCGGGAACCTCGAATGCAAAGGCATAAACGGAGGTAACCAGAATGCCCACTTGGGCGAAGTCCAGCCACTGCGTCCAGGCAATGTGTTGGGAATCGGAATCGGGGTCAAGAAATAGGGCGAGAAAGATCGGTGTCAACCACAGAAAAAAGAACAGGTCACTGGGCCATGGTTGACTGACCGGCCAGTGCAAAATGGCGTCGTAGACCGTGGCCAGAGATTGCGCCAAAACCCAGAGGAAAAAGCCGCAGGCTTGAAATCGCCAAAAAGTGCGGGAAAAGCCCGTGGATCGGCGCGACGCCTGCCAGGCCGCGGCGGCTGCCAGTGCTCCCAAGACCGACTGCAGGAGATCGGCAATCAGGGCGGAGACGGGGAAATGCGAGGCCGCCAAGAGCAGCAGTATGTGAAGGCTGACGAAAAAAATGGCCAGCCCAGAAAGAAAAGGCCGGCCCCAAGGGGAAGACTTAGGACGATCCACGAGCAAGACCCCACGCTTGTTTTCCCAGCCTACCTGATAGTCCTATCTTCCAACACCAAGGGCTTAACGCATACAGTTCGAATGCAGCGTGGTGTTTATTGGGGAAGTATACGTTTGCGCAATTAAACGAAAAGCTAAACGAAAGAGCAGAAACCTTTAGCGCATCGGCTGGATGGCTTTTGCAAGGCTATGCGTCGCCGGATCCTGGACACGGATGGGAGTAGCGAAGAATCGGTTGTCGGCGATCAGATTGGCGGTGGAACCGGAAGCTTCCAGGATGCCGATGGTGGAATCGCCGATTTCGTTTTGCTGCACGGAGCTGTTGTTGCCCATGAGGAAGATGGCAGATTCCGCGCCGTTGAAGAGGCGATTGCTGGTGATTTCCGCGGAGCGGCCCTCAATGCGGATATCGTCGAATACGTTGACGGCGAAGGTTTTGTTATCAAATACGCGAGCGCGATTGCCGTCAATGAAGATAGGGACTTGGCTCAGGCCGGCTTTGTTGCCAGAGACTTCGATGCCATCGGATTGCGTGACGAGTATATCGGTGGCTACAGCCTAGCAAGTCGCTACCTCTGTACAGAGCGAATAGAGAGTGTTGGTGACTACGTTGTGGCGAATGGCGCCCTTGGCGCCGAAACCGATCTGAATGCCGTTTTGCGCGATGGCTGGGGTGGGGCCGACGCCGGTAACGACGTTGCGTTGAACGAAGACGGTGGTGCCGATTTCGTTGCCGGTGACGCCATTCTTTTGAAAGTCGTGGATGGCGCAGTTGTCGATGGTGACCGTTGAGATTTGGCCGGCGCCGCTTTGCACGAAAATGCCGGTGCCGGATTGGCAGCCTGCGAGACTGGCGCTTAAGGTGAAATTCCTGATAGCGGAGTTAGCGACCGCGCCGGAGGCGTTGCGGAACATGATGCCGATGAGATCGGGTCCGCATTGAGCGATGCCATTGTTGATGCCGTCGACGATTAAGCCGCTGATGGAGACGTCGGTGGTATCGGCAACCAGAATTGCGGTAGCGATGGCAGAGGCATCAAAGAGACTGGTGGTGTTTTGCACGATTGGGCCGGGCTGCAAAATGGCGCCGTTGTCCGCGTCGATGTCGAGCGGTTTCGCGATAGTGAGTTGCTCGGCGTACGTGCCTGGGCAAATACGGATATGGTCGCCGGGATTCGCAACATTGATGGCGGCCTGAATTTGCGTGAAGGCGGCGTTCGGGCATTCGGTCTTGTTGGGAGCTACGACGAGCTGCGCTGCCGACGCGGATGCCGTCGCGAATGAAAAGAGCAAGACCAGGAGCAACCACGACACATAGGTGCAAATGGTTGGTGAGATGAATTTCATGGGGGCCTCCTTATAACTCGGACGCTGTAAAAGGATTGGGCGGGGGGATTGCCTGGATACCGTAGTCCATTTCGGCAAAAACTGGAATAGTACTGGTCGGATAGTAGTGGTACGAAAAAGACGCGGAATATTTTCGTGAAGCACGAAGTGGTTGGCACAGAGAGTCAGTGTGCCGGAGCGCGATCGAGGACTGTTTCGACTAAGTCGCCGAGTTGCTCGGCGGAGTATTCGTTGCCCTCGAGATTCACCACTAACCTTCCCGTGGGGTCGATGATGGCGGTGTGGAGAGAATGATCCATCAAGCCTTCGTCAGGGAAAAAGTCCACGCCGAACGATGCGCAGAGGCGCGCGATATCGGAAGTGGAACCGGTTAGGAAACGCCAGTTTTGCGAGTTTGCGTGCCAGATGCTGGCGTAGCGGGCCAGGGCTTCGGGAGTGTCATGCACTGGATCGAAGGTTACGGTGAGGAAAATTAAATCCTTACCCATGCGTGGCTCGAAGCGGCGTTGCAGCACGCCGAAGTTATTACTGATGCGCAGACAGAAATTGGGCAGCGCGCAACGCGTGTAGATGAAATTGACCAGCACCAGTTTGCCGGAAAATTGCGAGAGCGCGACACGGCGACGATTTTGGTCGGTGAGTACGAAGTCCGGGACGGGCTCGCCGGGCTGCAGAGTCTTTGCCGGTAGCGAACCGAACGCGCCATCGAGGAGCTTCAGGCGACGCGTGGTTTCGGGATCCTGTTCGACGCTTTGATACTTGCGCACGCGGATTTTTTCCGCGTAGGCGGCGTCTTTTTCTACCACAAGGGTAAAGTCGATCAGTGTGCCGGGAGCGAGCGCATCGAGTTCCTTGGCATCGCGCACTGGGTAGGGCATGACCATGGCGTCCATGTAACCGGGGATGCTGTCGCAGGAAGCTACGAAAGTCTGACGCGATTGATCAATTTTCAGGACCACGCCGCGGACGGGATATTTGGTGTCGGCGCGGGCCGCGCTGGCGCAGATACACAGCAGAGCGAGGCACGAGAGTGGTGCGGTGACGCGTTGTCTATTGCGCGGACGCGGATTGTTGTGTAGTGGTGGCATGCTGTCGGGCGACGTTCTTCGTTGCGACATCTTTCGATGGAGTTCCCAGGTGAAAAGGTTGGCGTGCGAGTTTGGTGTACCGCTTGTCGAATTCTTTCACGGACAAGTATTGATTCTTGCCGACATTAGTGAAGGTCTGCAAGGTCTTGCTTACTGGCCACGAAATTTCCAGGCTTTCAATCGTGGCGGAGTTGCCTAGGCCGATGTGCTGTTCGAGCGGCGAAGAGCCGAACGAACCGCCACTGCTCACCCAGCGATAGATAGAGCGTTTCTCCCGGCCTTTGTTGCGTACGGTCACTTTGATACGCGCGCCGATGGCGGCACGGTTGGTTTTTACACCGATGAGTTTCACGCTGATCCAGTCATTGGCGTTTCCGGGATTCGCGAAAAGGCGGAACGCGTGGCTGTCGCCGGGCGTCGCTCCGCCCATTTCCTCTAGAATCGCTTCGTGACCGCTGCGGTCAATATCGGCGAAAGCCACGCCGTGGCCTTTATGAATGTCGCCGGTGCCCGAAGACGCGGTGACATCGACGAAATATTTGCCGTCGTGATTACGCAGCAGGACGTTGGGCACCAGCGAGCCGAGCGAAGGACTGCCAGTTCCTAGGTAGATGTCGAGAAAACCGTCGTTATCGATATCACCGAAATTCGCGCCCATGGGCATGAAGCCTTTTTCCAGGCCGACTTCCTGCGATACATCCTGAAATTTTCCGTTGCCCAGATTCTTATAGAGTTTCAGCGTTGGGCCATTGTTGGGCGCGCCGGTGTAGCTGCGAATTGTTTCGTCCACGGAGATGGAGTAACCGCCGACGAATAGGTCCGGCAAGCCGTCATTGTTGTAGTCGAAAAACCAGGTGGCGAAGGATTGTCCGGGGCCGGTGACGCCGGCTTGCTCGGCGACCTCGCTGAACGTGTTGTCGTGATTGTTGTGGTACAGGAAATTTCGGCCGAGATTGGAAACGTAAAAATCCACATAGCCATCGCCATCATAATCGGCGGCGGCTATGCCCTTGGTGAAAGCGATTTGATCGATGCCAGCGGAGTGCGAAATGTCTTCGAACGTGCCGTCGCCTTTGTTGAGGAAGAGATGGCTGGGGCCGTTTTCGTTGCCGACAAAAAGATCGAGCAGGCCATCGTTATTGATGTCCGCCCACACGGCGGTCTGCGTGGCGACGGCCACTTGGCCGAGGCCGCTGGCGTCGGTTACGTCGGTGAATGTTCCGTTGCAATTGTGGCGTAGCAGGGTTAGTCGTTGCGGGCCTTCCCACGCGCCGCGCAGCATCAGGATATCGAGGCAGCCATCGTTATTGAAGTCCGTTTGAATAATGTTCAGGGCGCCCAATTGATCGGAGAGGTGAGCTTCGGCGGTCTTGTCGGTGAAGGTGCCATTTCCATTGTTGCGGAAAAAATGCATCGGCGCACACATGTCGAAACTGGAGGTCACCACATCGAGCAAGCCGTTGTTCTCGAAGTCGTCGACGATTAGTCCGCCGGACATTGCGAACAGATTTAGCCCAGCTTCCGTCGCTACATCTACAAATCGCCCGACATCTTCCTTGGATTCGAACAGTGAAGGCGGCAAGAGGTAGCCCGGTGGAACACTCGCAGGGTATTTTCCCGTGGTCATGTAGGCCAGATTCAGCAACCACTTCACATCCAGCTCGCCGGGTTTTTCTTCCAGGTATTTCTGAAAATGGACGATGGCTTTTTCAGAGTTAAGAGTGTCTTTAAACGCTGTATCGGGTCGCATGGGAAACAGGCAGCGCACACCAGGCGCGCGATAAATGTCGTTGTCCATTTCCGACTTGTGCAAATACACGATGCCGAGAGTTTCTTCCATTTGCGGAAGTTGTTCCGGGGCGGCGGACTGCGCAATTTGATAGGCCTGCTCGAATTCCAGAAGCGCCGCGTCCATTCTTCCCTCGTAGGCATACAACTCGGCAAGAAAATAGTGCAGTTCGAGCACGTCCATGGGATTACGAGCTCTAAGCGCTTCTTGATTTTCGGGCGCCAGAACTGTTTCCATGTGCGCGATCGCGCCCGCGAGTGATCCCTTGCGGGCGTCACAGGCTTTGTGCGGGTCCATCGCCCAATCTTCCGGCTTGGGATACTGCCGCAGTGCTTCTTCGGCTTCTGGCAGGCCAGACACCAGGAGCATTTGTTTGACGCTGCCACGAGCGGCGAGGGCTAGGGTCCCTGCCGGATCGGCATGCACGGCGCCCGCGGAGGGAGCGGACATAATTTTCAAGATGGCAAAGCCTTCGGGTATTTGCGCCATCTTGCTGACATCCCCGGGCGCGAGATTTTGCAGTGCATCGCGCAGTTCGGCGCGAAGCTCGGCCGGGGAAAAGTTACCCATGAAGCCGCCAGAGCTGGCGGTGGGATCGATGGATTTTTCCCTGGCGAGCGCGGAAAAATCTTCGCCGTTTTTTAGCCGTTGCAGAATTTGCTCCGCGTCTTGTCGCGAAGGCACCACGATTATTTCCAAGGGCATTTCCGAGTGAAGCGCGTCGGAAGAGGTAGCCACCGAAGCAAATGGTGGAGCGCCCTGAGCAAAGGAGTGAGGCGTTGAGATAAATAGGAGTGCAAATGCTGCGAAAGACAAGCTCACGCTGGCGAAACGTCCCGGCATTTCTAAACCGTACGCTTAGCAAAAGCGACTTGTCTATGACAAATCGCGTCGACCGATGGCTGCGCGAAACATAGAGGTAGTGAATGGTTCTTCCATCACGGAAGAAATTGGCTGGGGCGGAAGGATTCGAACCTTCACCGGCCTCATTAACAGTGAGGTGCCCTACCAGTTGGACCACGCCCCAGCAGCGTCGGCGGCCGAGATTGGCAGCACGTCACAAGGTAAGCTCCGCCGCAAAAAGAGGCGACGAAGGGTAGGTAATAAGATAACACGGACGCGGGAACCCCGCGGAAAAGAAAAAGTGGGCCAAGACTAGGGATGTGAGGGTCCAACGCCGAACAAAGTCGGGAAATGCAGGCGGGGAGAGGCGCACGAAGCGGGAAATATGCTGGAAACAACGCCGAGCCGGGAAAGTTTGCGTAGTTGGATGCCTCGTTTCGAACTTTTCGAAATTATCGTTTTCTTGCTCGCATACGCAGTCCGCGAAAACGAAATTTGTTTTTGGTGCGTGGTTGCATTCCAGAAAGTTTTGGTGGACACTAGCGCGTCACAGACGATCCCATGTACTGGATGATCGAATGTGGCGGAGGCCCCAGCCGCCGAATTTCCGTGGCGAGTTGGACGGTAAAAACGAAAAACTGATATGCCCCAGCTTTTTCACCGCAGCGCAAACTCCACCGCGAGGACGAGCATCCTCGCCGTCGTGATCCTGGCGACGCTGGGATTGACAGCAGTTTTGGGTGGGGTGCGTTCGCCGAATTTTACCAACCAGTATCTAACGCGGGACCAACCCATCCAGTTCAGTCACAAGCATCACGCGGGCGATGACGGAATTGACTGCCGGTATTGCCACACCGGCGTGGAGACCTCCGCGACGGCGGGAATTCCGCCTACTAAGACATGCATGAACTGCCATTCGGTGCTGTTCAACAACGTCGGCTATCTGGCGCCGGTGCGCGAAAGCTACAGCGCGGATACGTCGATTCAATGGGTAAAGGTGCACCGGTTGGCGGATTACGTGTATTTCAATCACAGCATTCACGTGAACAAGGGTATCGGGTGCTCGACCTGCCACGGGCAGGTAAATCAGATGCCGCTGATGTTCCAGGCTAGCACGCTGCAGATGCAGTGGTGCCTCGATTGTCACCGCGATCCGGAAAAGAACCTGCGCGAAAAGAAAGATATTTTCAATATGGACTGGAAGCCAGCGCCGGACCAGGTGGAAAAAGGCAAACTGCTGGCGGCGCAATATAATATTCGTTCGGTGCGCGATCTGACGAGTTGCTCGACGTGTCATCGTTAGTGCCAATTAGTTGGTGAATGGGTTGATGGAATCGTTGCGATGGATGGAATGAGCAAGCGCGAATTTATGGACGAGCATACGCACGGGCATCACGACGCGCACGAACACGGACCGACGCACGACAACGGCTTGCGCATCTTGAGCGCGGCGGCGGGCGCTGCGGTGGGTTCGGATGGCGCGTCAACGCCGACCTCAACGGAGCACACTCTCGATCTGGCCGCAGTCCGGGCGAAATTGCATGCGAAAACCGGAAAGCAGTATTGGCGCTCGCTGGAAGAATTGGCGGAAGATCCACACTTTGTAGAGTTGCTGCAGCGCGAATTTGCGCGACAGGCGCCTTCGGAATGGGACGAAGGGGTGGATCGGCGCGATTTCCTGAAGTTAATGGCGGCCTCGCTGGCATTCGCAGGATTGTCGGGCTGCGGCATACCGCCGCGCGAAAATGTAGTGCCGTATGTGAAGCAGCCGGAAGGACTGGTACTCGGCAAGCCGCTATTTTTCGCCACGGTGATGCCGTTTGGCGCGGATGCCATTGGCGTGTTGGTGGAAAGTCACGAAGGCCGCCCGACCAAGATTGAAGGCAATCCCGATCACCCCGCGAGCTTGGGCGGTACAAATGCTTTCGCGCAGGCGTCAATTCTGGATTTGTATGATCCGGACCGGGCCCAGATCACCAGGAATATCGGGGACATCCGGAGCTGGCCGCAGTTTGTAGACAGCGCGCAGGCTGAAGCCGCGACGATCAAAAGCACAAATGGCGCGAACTTCCGGATTTTGACCGGGACGATTACTTCGTTGCTGGTGTTGGATCAGATTCAGGCGCTCTTAAAGCTGTATCCGCAGGCTAAGTGGCACCAGTGGGAGCCGGCGGTCAGCGATGGTGGACGCGAAGGCGCGAAGCTGGCGTTCGGCCGCTATTTGAATACCGTATATCGCGTGGACAAGGCCGACGTAATTTTGTCACTGGACGCCGATTTTCTGGCCAGCGGTCCAGGCAACGTGCGGTACATGAAGGACTTTTATCGCCGCCGGAAATTGAGTGGACCAGACGGCGCTATGAATCGGCTGTACGTGGTGGAACCGACGCCGACCGTAACCGGATCGACTGCGGATCATCGTTTGCCGCTGCGCGCTTCCGATGTGGAAGTTTTCGCGCGGGCGCTCGCCGCGAAGCTGGGGTTGGGCGGTGGCGCAACATTTCCGAGCGCCGAAAAATGGCTCGATGCAGTGGCCGCCGACCTTCAGAAACACCGCGGGTCTTCGCTGGTGGTGGCCGGGGAGCAGCAAAGTGCGGAAGTGCACGCGTTGGCGCACGCGATTAACGCGGCGCTGGGAAACGCTGGAGTCACGGTATATCAGACCGAGCCGGTCGAAGCACAACCGGTGAATCATCTGCAGTCGATTACTGACCTTTGCGCGGATATGGACGCCGGCAAGGTGGACACGCTGCTGATCCTGGGTGTGAATCCTATCTACACCGCGCCGCAAGATTTTGATTTTGTATCGAAGATAAAGAAAGTGCGCAATTGCGTGCACCTAAGCTCGCACTTTGACGAGACTTCGGCTTACACGCAGTGGCACGTCCCAGAGTCGCATTACTTGGAGACTTGGGGAGATGCGCGGGCCTTTGATGGCACGCTGAGCGTCATCCAGCCGCTGATTGCGCCGTTATATGCCTCGCATTCGGCTCGGGAAGTTCTGGCGGCGTTTAGCGACAAACCCGGAGTTTCCGACTACGACGCGTTGCGTGAGAAATTGAAAGCCGCCAATCCGGGCGCGGACTTTGAAAAATTTTGGCGCAAGACTTTGAATGACGGCGTGGTGGCGAATTCGGCGTTTGCTCCGATTGCTGCCGCGGCAAAATTCAGCGTGGCAAGTTTGCCGCTGGCGAAGGCAACGTCCGCCGGTGAATTGGAATTTATTTTCCGGCCCGATCCGTCGATTTATGACGGCCGATTCGCCAACAACGGCTGGCTACAGGAACTGCCCAAGCCCTTGACCAAGCTGGTGTGGGACAACGCCGCTCTGGTCAGCGCCAAGACCGCGGAGAAATTAGAGCTGAACTACACCGTGGCCTCGCGCGGTGGCGAGCACGGGCAAGTGGTTTCGAATGTCGTCGATATATTGCTTTCGAACAGCAAAGTGACGGCGGCAATTTGGACTTTGCCGGGGCAAGCGGACGGTGTGGTAGTTCTTCCGCTGGGCTACGGGCGCAGCCGCGCGGGGTATACGGGCACGAACCGAGGATTTAACGCCTATATGGTGCGCACCTCGCAGGCGCTGTTTACCGCTGGCGGCGGCACGATGAAGAAGACCGGCGCCGACTATCCTCTGGCGTGCACGCAATACCACTTCAACATGGAAGGCCGCCAGATCCTCGTTTCCGGAACACTGCACGAGTACCAGCAGAACCCGAATTTTGCGCACGAGCACGACGAGAAACCGCCCTACGAGGATTCGCTCTACAAGCCGCAAGAATTTCCTTACGCGGGAAAGCCTGCCTGGGCCATGGCCATCGATTTGAACAGCTGTAATGGTTGCAATGCCTGCGTGGTGGCCTGCCAGTCGGAAAACAATATTCCCGTCGTCGGCAAAGACCAGGTGATGCGCGGCCGCGAAATGCACTGGATCCGCATCGACCGCTATTACACGAACTCGCTTTCGGCGACGGAGACCGGCAATAAAGAGACGGGTGACCCGTCGCAATACAATCAGTCGCTCGATAATCCCGAAACATTTTTCCAGCCGGTGCCTTGCCAGCAGTGCGAAAACGCGCCTTGCGAGCAGGTTTGCCCGGTTGGCGCCACGGTACACAGCTCCGAAGGTTTGAACGACATGGTGTACAACCGCTGCATTGGGACGCGGTATTGTTCAAACAACTGTCCCTACAAAGTGCGGCGCTTTAATTTCTTGCGCTTCCAGGATTGGGAGACGCCGCAACTGAAGCTGTTGCGCAATCCGGAAGTGACGGTGCGCAGCCGCGGAGTGATGGAAAAGTGCACGTATTGCGTGCAGCGCATCAGTAATGTGCGCATCGAGGCGGAGAAACAGAACCGCCCGATTCGCGACGGCGAAATCGTTACCGCGTGCGAGTCAGCATGCCCGGCGGAAGCGATCGTCTTTGGCGATCAGAACGATCCGACCAGTCGCGTAGCAAAATTGAAAGCGCAACAGCGCAACTACACCATTCTTGGCGAGCTAAACGCGCGGCCGCGTACCACCTATCTGGCCGCGGTGCGCAATCCTAATCCGGAGCTGGAAAAGGCATGAGCGTTGCGCAACCACCAGTGAACCATCCGGAGATTCGGCGTCTGGTGCCGGTGCTCGCGCCAGGGCACACCTACGAATCGGTAACAGAAAAAATCAGCGGCGTGGTGCTGACGCGGCCGCTGGGCTTGGGTTGGCTGGCAGGTTTCGCGCTGGCGTTTTCCCTGTTAATGATGCTTACCGTGGCCGTCGCGTGGCTGATCGCCAAAGGCGTCGGAATCTGGGGCATCAACATCCCGATCGGCTGGGGCTTCGCCATCGTCAACTTCGTGTGGTGGATCGGTATCGGCCACGCGGGGACGCTGATTTCCGCCATTTTATTTTTGCTGAATCAGAAATGGCGCACCTCCATCAACCGTTTCGCGGAAGCCATGACGCTCTTTGCCGTGGCTTGCGCCGGTTTGTTCCCGTTGATTCACACTGGGCGTCCGTGGATGGCGTACTACATGTTCCCTTATCCCAGCACCATGGGGATTTGGCCCCAGTTCCGCAGCCCGCTGATCTGGGACGTATTCGCGGTTTCGACATATGGCACGGTTTCGTTGCTCTTCTGGTTTGTGGGCCTGATTCCTGATCTTGCCACCCTGCGCGACCGCGCGCCGCACCAATGGCAACGCATGATTTTTGGCGCGCTGGCCATGGGGTGGCGTGGTTCCGCGCGGCATTGGCATAGGTATCAGTCGGCTTACATGCTGCTTGCCGGACTCGCTACGCCGCTGGTGCTTTCCGTGCACACCGTAGTGAGTTTCGACTTCTCGGTGGCCATTGTTCCCGGGTGGCACACCACGATTTTTCCGCCGTACTTTGTGGCCGGCGCGATTTATTCCGGTTTCGCCATGGTGTTGACCATCGCCATTCCGCTGCGTGCAGCCTACGGTTTGCAGGATTTCATTACGATGCGGCACTTGGAAAATATGGCCAAGGTGATGCTGGCCACGGGCTTGATTGTGGCTTACGGCTACTTTTTCGAATGGTTCCTGGCGGGATACAGTGGCAACAAGTTCGATATGTTCCTAGTGCAACAGCGGTTTCACGGGCCGTATGCGCCATATTATTTCGCGTTGATTCTCTGCAACATTCTGACGCCGCAGTTGTTATGGATCCAGAAAGTGCGAAGGAATATTCCCGCGCTGTTTGTGATGTCGCTGATCATCAACACGGGCATGTGGCTGGAACGTTTCGTCATTGTGGTGATCAGCCTGACGCGGGACTTTATGCCGTCGGCTTGGGGCCGCTACTCGGCGACGGTTTGGGATTACGCAACGTTCGTGGGCACTCTCGGCCTGTTCACCACGCTGCTTTTCCTGTTCGCCAGGGCTTTGCCGGCGATTGCCATGGCTGAAATGCGTGAACTGGTGGCGCACCAGACCGAGGAACACGAGTGATGGAACGCGACTAATGGAACAAAGGGCACAACTTTACGGCGTGATGGGCGAGTTTGAGACCGCGCATCAGTTGTTGCACGCTGCGGAGCAAGTTCGCGACGCGGGCTACAAGCACATGGACGCGTACGCGCCGTTTCCTGTCGAAGGGCTTTCGGAAGCGTTGGGGCTGGGGCGCAACTTGGTTCCACTCGTGACGCTCTTGGGCGGCCTGTGCGGCGGTTTGGGCGGTTTTGGTTTTGAATATTGGGTGAACATTGTCAGCTACCCCATGAACATAGCCGGGCGGCCGTTGAATAGCTGGCCGGCGTTTATTCCCGTCACCTTTGAGTTGACTGTGCTCGGGGCGGCGCTTTCCGCGGTCTTCGGAATGATTGCGCTGAACGGTTTGCCGCGCCCGCATCATCCGGTTTTCAACGTGCACCGCTTTTTGCGCGCCTCGTCTGACAAGTTCTTCATTTGCATCGAGGCTACCGACCCGAAATTTAATTTGGCGGAGGCGGCGCGTTTTTTGCATGGCTTGAACGCTCAGCATGTCACCGAGGTGCAGGATGAGTAGGGCCCGGCGTCATCTTGCGCGCTTTCCGTTGCTGCTGATAGCTGTGGCCGCGTGCGCTATGGCGGGTCTGAGCGGCTGCGACCATTTGCATCAGGATATGGCGACGCAACCATACTACCGGCCGCTATCGCCTTCGGATTTCTTCCGCGACGGCCGTTCGGAGCGCCCGCTGCTTGAAAATACCGTGGCGCGCGGCTCGCTGGCCAACGATGAATTCGTGATTCCCAAGGATTCGAATGCCTTCCCGTTAAAAGTGGATCAAGCGCTGCTCGAACGCGGCCAGGAACGCTACACCGCGTTTTGCACACCGTGCCACGGGTTGCAAGGCGATGGCAACGGCATGGTGGCAATGCGCGGTATGAAGCATCCGCCCAGTTACCACATCGAACGTTTGCGGGATTCGCCCAACGGATATTTTTACGATGTGATCACCAATGGTTTTGGGCAGATGTACAGCTACGGAGTACAAATTCCGCCGCGCGATCGCTGGGCCATCGTCGCCTATGTGCGGGCGCTGCAGCTCAGCCGTGACGCGCATGTTTCAGAATTGCCAGCGGAATTGCGCGAAAAGCTTTCTCAAGGAGATTCGGCGAAATGACCGCGCAGGAATACCAAGCTCCTGAGAGCGTGAACCGTCTGCAGAACTCGGCTTTGGCCGTTGGCGCCATCGCCCTGGTTCTCGGATGCTTCCTCGGGCTGCGCGATCCGGAAGCTAAGGACACTTTTTTCCGCGCGTATCTGATGGGCTACATGCTCATTCTTGGATTCGCGTTGGGTTCACTCGGCCTGCTGATGCTGCAGCATCTCACCAGCGGCCAGTGGGGCATTATGATCCGGCGGCCTCTCGAATCGGCGACCCGTACGCTGCCTCTCCTGTTTATTCTATTTCTGCCGATATTCACGGTTGGCATGCAGCATCTGTATGGTGCGTGGATGGAGCCCGAGAAGCTCAAAGATGAGCCGCTCTCGCTGATGCAGCAGACTTACCTCACGCAGAGCCATTACCGCATTCGGGCGATAATATATTTTGCGGTGTGGTTCTTTCTAGCCTGGATATTCAATCGCTTGTCCCGCCAGCAGGACGTCAATCGCGAAGACCGCGCTTTGCGCCAGCGTTTCAAAAAGTGGGCTGGGCCGGGAATTATTGCGTACGTTTTCTCGCTGAGCTTTGCCGCGATTGACTGGGTCATGTCCATCTCGCCGCACTGGGCCTCCACGATCTACGGCTTCCTTTTTGTTGCCGGGCAGCTCATCTCCTCGATGGCGCTCATGGCCATCATCGTCGTTTTCCTTGCCCGCACTGGACCGTTGGCGGGGCTCCTGCAGAAGCGCCATCTGTGGCAGTTTGGCGGACTGCTTTTTGCCTTCAACATGTTGTGGGCTTACTTTTCTTTCTCGCAATTGCTGATCATCTGGTCCGGCAACCTGCCCGAAGAAATCAGCTTCTACCGTACGCGTCTCTATGGCAGCTGGGGCATTGTGGCCATCGTCGTTTTGATCTTCCATTTCTTCGTGCCTTTTTTCCTGCTCCTCTCGAAGGATTTAAAGCGCAACCAGAACCTTCTCCCCAAGGTAGCCATGTGGATGATTTTCATGCGTCTTGTGGACCTATACTGGCTGACGCAGCCGGAGTTTTATCGCAGCGCCGGTCCGCACCCGCTGGACTTCGTTCTGCCGATTGCACTGATGGGGCTTTGGCTGGCCTTCTTCGCCTGGAATTTGAAGCGCGCGCCGCTGTTGCCGTTGGGCGATCCTAAACTGGCTGAGGCGATTGCAAGTCATGAGCACTGAGCAACACAACACGGGGCACGGCGGAAACCCGCACGAAAATGGCGGTGAGCCGCGGCACGACACCGTCGCGTTCGAAACGCATGACGTGCAGGTGCACACGATCTATTGGTACCTGTTTTCGTTGGCGGTGGCCACCATCCTGGCGTTCGCTTCGGCCGTCGTGATTCTGCGCGTTACCACTAAGATGGTGGTGGATGCGGACGCGCCGATGCTTCCGATGCGTAAAGAAATGACCGAACAGCAAAGAATAGAACGCGCCTATCCGCCGCAGCCACGTTTGCAAGGCGTGCCGGGTAACGAGATCGATCCCCAGCAGGAATTGCGCGACAAGGTCCGTGCTGACACCCTGGCCAACCAACAGTTGCGCTGGATCGATCAGAATTCTGGAATCGCGCAGATCCCGGTCAGCGAAGCGATGAAATTGATAGTGGAACATGGGGTCCACGGAGGCGCGCCAGTCGCGAAGCCTGCGGATGCAGCCAAAGCAGCGCCTGCGGTCGCGAGTGCGGCTCCGGAGAAAACGAATTAGGCTCATGCAAATGATACGCACCATTGCGGCTACGATTGGAGTTCTGCTGCTGCTCAGCGGGGCGGCCGCGGTGCATGCGCAGTCGGCGCCAAGCAATGTGGGCCCGACCTCGGTGACCATGCCGCCGGCATTGCAGAACATAGGGTTCGAGCCAACGCTCAATGCCCAAATGCCGCTCGATTTGCCGTTCACCGACGAAAATGGCCAAAGCGTTAAGCTTGGCGACTATTTCGGGCACGGCAAGCCAGTGCTTTTGGCCTTCGTGTATTACGGCTGCCCCATGCTATGCAATCAGGTGGAACAGGGCGTCGTGGGCTCGCTGAAGATGCTGTCATTTAATCCTGGACGCGATTACGACGTGGTGTTTGTGAGTTTTGATCCGCGCGAAACGCCGGATATGGCGGCAGAGAAGAAGAAGATCGCGCTGGGCCATTTCCAACGTCCTGCCACGGACGGTGGCTGGCATTTTCTGACCGGCAACAAGGAAGCTATCGACGCGGCGGCAAAGGCGGCAAACTTTCGGTACAAGTTCGACGCTAAGAGCAATTTGTTCGCGCACGCCAGCGGCATTATGCTCCTGACGCCAGACGGCAGAATTTCACGTTATTTCTACGGCATCGAGTACCCCGGTCGCGATATGCGGCTCGGGTTGGTGGACGCTTCGGCCGGCAAAATCGGCACGCCCATCGATCACGCCTTGTTGTTTTGTTTCCAATACGATCCGAGCTCCGCTACTTACAGCACTGCCATTCTCAGGATTGTCCGCGTGGCGGGCCTTTTGACGGTGCTTGGCATCGTGGCGGGCATTCTGGTTTTCCGGCGCCGCGATCTCGCCGCGCCGCAAGGAGCACACTAAGCCGTGCAGTCGCAATTGCCACTTTATCCGGAGCAGGCCTCCAACTTCGCGCCGCAAGTCGATGCGCTGATGGTGTTCATCATCGCGATCTGCGTGTTTTTCGCCGTGGCCGTGACCGTGGCGATTATTTTCTTTCTGTATAAATTCCGCCGCAAAGCTTCCGGGGAAATCGGTGTGGCGATTCACGGAGACATGCGCCTGGAATCTGCATGGATCGTGGTGCCCTTGGTGCTGGCGCTGGCCATGTTCGCCTGGGGCGCCGTGGTGTATGTGGATTTCCGGCGTGCGCCCACGGATACTCTGGACATCTATGTAATCGGCAAACAGTGGATGTGGAAACTGCAGCAGCCGAACGGCCGGAGAGAGATCAATGAATTGCACGTGCCGGTGGGACAAAACGTACGCCTGATCATGAGCAGCGAAGATGTGATCCATGATTTTTCCGTACCTGCATTCCGCGTGAAGATGGACGTGGTGCCCGGCCGCTACAACACGTTGTGGTTCCGGCCAACGAAGACTGGCAAGTACCATTTTTACTGTTCGCAATACTGCGGTACGAACCACGCGATCATGGGCGGTTGGGTCACGGTGATGG
The DNA here is from genome assembly GCA_963838265.1 of uncultured Acidobacteriota bacterium. Taxonomy (GTDB): domain Bacteria; phylum Acidobacteriota; class Terriglobia; order Acidiferrales; family UBA7541; genus Acidiferrum. The sequence goes on along the minus strand of CAWIQN010000003.1, from coordinate 292,669 downwards.
AACCAGATGAATACACCGCATGGCTTTCCGGCTCCTCGGGCACGATCGAAAATCCGGTCCTCGCGGGCGAGAAACTTTTTGCGGAACGGTCCTGCCTCGCGTGCCACGCGAGTGACGGCAAGGGGCACGGCCCATCGCTGAACGGGTTTTACGGCGGAAAAGTGAAGTTGGCGGATGGCTCCACGGTAACCGCTGACGAAGAATATATCCGCGAATCGCTTTTCAATCCCAATGCCAAGATAGTTGCCGGGTATCAACCGGTAATGCCCTCGTATCAGGGGCAACTAACCGAAGAGCAGACTCTCGATCTGATTTCGTACGTGAAGTCTCTGCAAGCAGAACCAGCGCCAAGCACCGGCGCGGGGGCTACGCCAAGCCAGAGCACGCAGACCACGGGAAAGAAATAAGTTATGGAACATCAGATACCCAAAGTGCACTACTTGAATGCCTCCTATGGCCTCAAGTCGTGGCTGCTGACCACCGATCACAAACGTATCGCGCTGCTGTATCTGGCTTCCGTAACCTTCTTCTTCTTCATAGGCGGCCTTTTCGCCACCATGATCCGCATCCACCTGCTCACGCCCGGTGGTTTCCTGGTGTCGCCAGAGACCTACAACAAGTTGTTCACCATGCACGGCGTGACCATGGTTTTCTTTTTCCTGATCCCGTCGATTCCCGCGATCATTGGTAACTTTCTGATTCCCATCATGATTGGCGCCAAGGATTTGGCGTTTCCCAAGCTGAACCTTCTCAGCTGGTACATCTACATTATCGGTGGCTGCTTTGTCCTCTATTCCTTTGCCACCGGCGGGCTCGATACTGGTTGGACATTCTACACGCCGCTGAGCAGCATTTATTCCAATTCCGCTGTCACTCCGGCAGTTATAGGAGTCTTCATCAACGGCTTCTCGTCCATCCTGACCGGGCTAAACTTCCTGGTCACTATCCACACTATGCGTGCGCCGGGCATGACTTGGTTCCGTCTGCCGCTCTTTGTGTGGGCGCATTACGCCACCAGCATCATCTTTGTCCTGGGCACCCCGGTTATCGCCATTACCCTGCTCCTCGTGGGCCTTGAGCGCATGTTTCACCTGGGGTTTTTCAACCCCGCTATGGGCGGCGACCCCATCTTGTTCCAGCATCTTTTCTGGTTTTACTCGCATCCGGCCGTGTACATCATGATTCTGCCGGCTATGGGCGTGATCAGCGAAATCATTCCCACGTTCGCGCGCCGGCCGATCTTTGGGTATTCCTTCATCGCCGGCTCCAGTATTGCTATTGCGGTGATTGGATTCCTCGTTTGGGCGCACCACATGTTTCTCACCGGCGAATCCGTCTACGCCGCGCTGGCTTTTTCGCTGATGAGCTACCTGGTCGCCATTCCGTCGGCGGTGAAAGTTTTCAACTGGACGTCCACGTTATACAAAGGCTCAATCTCCTACGATACGCCCATGCTCTACGCGCTGGGCTTCATCGGACTTTTTCTGGTCGGCGGCTTGACCGGCCTGTTTCTTGCCTGCCTGGGGCTGGACATTCATCTGCACGACACCTACTTCGTGGTCGCCCATTTTCACTACATCATGGTGGGGGGCGCGGTGATGGGCTACGTGGGCGGCCTGCACTTCTGGTGGCCCAAGATCACCGGCAGAATGTATCCGGAATTTCTGGCGCGCATTGCGGCAGTGGTGCTGTTCGTCGGATTCAATCTCACATTCTTCCCTCAGTTTATTCTCGGCTACTTGGGAATGCCGCGCCGCTATCATAGCTATCCGCCTGAGTTCCAGGCATTGAACGTTATGTCCACGGCGGGAGCGTCGATTCTTGCGTTGGGCTATCTCCTGCCCATGGTCTATCTGGTGTGGTCGCTAAAATACGGCGCGATCGCCGGGCCGAACCCCTGGCCAGCAACCGGCCTCGAATGGAAAACCGCTTCGCCGCCTCCGACAGAGAATTTCGACGTCACGCCGGTCGTCGATTGGGAGCCGTACGATTTCGAGCATCGCCCGGACTTGGCGCTCGAACCTGGCGTAGGCGGTTTGTTGCCCGCGCATGGAGACGACTAAGTTTTTGTAGCGGCCGCCTTCTGAGGCGGACGTTCTTGTGCTCGCGAAGAAGTGAAGGGTAACAACGCCGTACAGAATTTGGTGATCGGCAGTACGGTGGTCTGCCAGCCGCCGCGAAACGCTAGAAAAGAGGAGCACCGCGTGCACCGCACCGGAGAGCTTTACGGACAGTTCGAAACGCTGGAACAGCAGAAAGACACTGCCCAACTCGGCATGTGGATCTTCCTGGTCACTGAAGTGTTGTTTTTCGGCGGTATGTTTTTGACCTATACCATCAACCGCCATGCTTACAGTGCCGCGTTCGGCATCGGCGGCAATACTCTAGATCTCAAACTCGGCGGCGGCAACACCGTTATCCTCATTCTTAGTAGTTTGACCATGGCCATGGCCGTCTGGGCCGCGCAAGTCGGTAAGAAGAAACAGGTCACCGGATTCTTGATAGCCACATTGATTCTGGGCGGCATGTTCTTGGGCGTGAAAGCGATCGAGTACAAGCAGAAGTACGATCACCACTTGATTCCCGGGATCGCTTTCGACGTCACGTACTGCGTCAACCATCCCTCTTCCTGTGATCTGGCGGGCAAAAAACTCGAGGATGAGCGGAAAGAGATCGACGAAGCCATCAAAGCCGAAGAGAACGAAAACCCGGGCAGCGGCTTGATTGCCCTCAACGCCCACGCCCAGCTCTATTTTTCATTGTATTTCGCGATGACCGGCTTGCACGCCCTGCACATGGTTATTGGCGCGGGCTTATTGCTGTGGCTGATCGCGCAATCGTTCGGTGGACGGTTCGGCCCGGGATATAACACGCCGGTCGAAGTCACCGGTTTGTATTGGCATTTCGTTGATATCGTCTGGATTTATCTATTTCCACTGCTGTATCTGATCGACCGGCACAATTAGGGAGCCAGGAGAACACCGCGTGTCTGATCATATTGCGTCGCCAAAACTTTACGTGGGGATTTTCTTGGCGCTGATGGTGTGCACTACGCTAACTGTTTTCGCGGCGTATAAAGACCTAGGTCCGTGGAATATCGTCGTCGCGCTGGCCATTGCCACCTTCAAAGCCACACTGGTGGTCCTCTTCTTCATGCACGCGAAGTACAGTCCCAAGCGCACGCATCTGGTAATTATCTGTGCGGTATTCTGGCTTGGAATTATGCTCGCGCTCACACTTACTGACTATCATACGCGCCACGATTTTAGCCGTCTCCGTAACCCTGCGACCACCGTCACGCAATCCGCTTGATTCCGATACCCCCTCAGGAAACTAGGCTCAGTAATTGGTAGTACTCGATGTCCTGTGGAAAATTATTTCAGGTGGGAAAAGAAAAGGGGGGGAGTAGCGAACCGGCCCAGCCCTCAATCCCCTAAAGGGATCCTCGGCTCGCCTCCCCCACTAACGCTTAGGTTGCAACCAGCAAGCCAATCCTAAAGTCTTTGTTTGCAGCGAACTGCCAACTTTTGTCCGCGAAAAAAATGCCCCACCCCCGCAAAATTACCCGTCAGGTATTTCTGGTATGTAGGAAGCATCGGAAAAGCCTTTCTCATCGCCATTTATTGACCCCATCGAACACATCCTGCTAATGTTAAAAGTTATTCTGGTCGCAGTGTCTCTACTGTGCGCCGGAGGCTCCTGTGGAGGGAGCGCTGCGGAAATCATGGGCCTGACTAAACTGGTGGTGCGAGGTGCGCGGCAGCACAATCTTAAAAATATTAGCGTGGAGATTCCACGCAACTCCCTCACAGTAATTACCGGTCTTTCTGGTTCTGGTAAATCGTCGCTGGCCTTCGACACCATTTACGCGGAAGGGCAGCGCCGCTACGTCGAATCGCTTTCCGCGTACGCGCGCCAGTTTCTCGATCAGATGGAACGCCCGGAAGTGGACGTAATCGAAGGGCTATCGCCGGCGATCGCCATCGAACAAAAAACCACCACACGCTCGCCGCGTTCCACCGTTGGCACGATCACGGAGATTTACGATTACCTGCGCGTGGTTTACGCCTCGGTAGGTGTCCCACATTGTCCCACCTGCGGCAAGGCCATCACGCGCCAGTCCAGCGAGCAAATTGTTCAAGCAATTTTGCACGGAGAGCTATGCCAGCCGGAGGATCGCATCATGATCCTGGCGCCCATCGTCCGCGGGCGGAAAGGCGCGTATCGCAAAGAACTCGAAAAGCTCGCGCAGGATGGCTACGTACGCGTGCGCATCAATGGCGAGTTGTATCCGCTCGACGCGCCGCTGGCCCTGGATAAGCGCAAAAACCACACCATCGAAGTAGTCGTGGACCGGCTGCTCGTAAAACAAGGCATTGCTTCGCGCCTCGAGCAATCCATCGCCACTGCGCTCAAGCTGGCCTCCGGCCTCGTTACCGTAGCCGTGGTCGGCGGCCAGGAGCATGTTTTTTCCGAGAAGCTTGCTTGCCCGGATTGCGGTATTTCTGTCCCGCAACTCGAGCCGCGTTCCTTCAGTTTCAATTCGCCGTATGGCGCCTGTCCCGCGTGCAATGGTCTTGGCTCGAAATACGATTTCACCCCGGAGAAAGTGATTGCTGACTGGACGCGTCCGCTCTTTGACGGCGGCCTAGGACCGGGGTCAAGCAGCGGAATTCTGAAGCGCACATTGGAACTGGCGGCCTACGCGCATGAGTTCGATTTGGATACGCCATTCGACAAGCTGCCGGCGCGCGTGCAAAACATGTTGTTGTTCGGCTACCCGCCTGCGAACGGCAAGTTCGGCGGCGATAGTACGGCCAAAACCGCGCGCAGCACGAAGAACTTCCGTTTTCAGGGCGTTCTGCAATATCTGGAAAGCAACTTCGCCGAATCCACCTCGGATTCGTACCGCGAATGGATGACGCAGTATATGTCCGCGACGCAGTGTGTGGCCTGCCACGGCAAGCGGCTGCGGCCCGAATCGCTGGCGGTAAAACTTGGAGGCTTGTCGATTGCGGATTTTACTGCGCTTTCGCTGCAGTCTGCGCGCGCCGCCGTGGATAAAATCATCGCGCAACTCAGCGCCCGCCACAAAGAAATTGCCGGACGGCCGCTGGAAGAAGTCGCCGAGCGCCTGGATTTTCTTTTGGCCGTGGGTTTGAGCTATCTCAGTCTAGATCGTTCTGCCGCGACGCTGTCCGGCGGAGAAGCGCAACGCATCCGCCTGGCGACGCAGATCGGTTCGCGTTTGCGCGGCGTCCTTTATGTGCTTGATGAGCCGTCCATCGGCCTGCATGCGCGAGACAATGAGCGATTGCTCGGCTCCCTCGAGCAGCTTCGTAACCTAGGAAACACCGTGCTCGTCGTTGAGCACGACGAAGACACCATTCGCCGTGCCGACTTTGTGGTGGACCTCGGTCCCGGGGCAGGTAACGCTGGTGGCTATTTGGTTGCGCAGGGAAAGCCGGAACAGATTTCCGAGACTGCCGCTTCGCTGACTGGTCAATATCTGAGCGGTGCGGCGCGCATCGCCATTCCCGAGAAGCGTCGCGTCCCAAACGGCAAATCCATACAGATTCTGGGCGCTACGGCGAACAACTTACGCGACGTGGACATTACCCTCCCCCTGGGACTATTAACCGTGGTCACCGGCGTCTCTGGTTCGGGCAAGTCCACCCTGGTGAACGATATTTTGTACCGTGCGCTGGCGCAGAAGCTGTATCGCGCCTCGGAAGCTCCGGCGACGCATCGCGAAATTCTCGGCGTCGAAAATATCGACAAAGTGATTGAGATCGATCAGGCTCCCATCGGCCGCACCCCGCGCTCGAATCCCGCCACATACACCGGAGTCTTTGCCCCGATTCGCGAACTCTTTTCCATGCTGCCGGAATCGCGTGAACGCGGCTACAAGCCGGGGCGCTTCAGCTTTAACGTCAAAGGGGGCCGCTGTGAGGCCTGCCAGGGCGACGGCCTACGCCGTATCGAAATGAATTTTCTCCCGGACGTCTACGTGACCTGCGAAGTTTGCCGTGGCAAGCGTTATAACTCCGAAACACTCGCCGTCCGTTACAAAGGGCATTCCATCAGCGACATTCTGAACATGCAATCCGTTGATGCGCTGAAATTACTCGAAAATATCCCGCAAATTCAGCAAAAACTCGCCACCCTCGTAGAAGTGGGTCTCGGCTACGTCACTCTGGGGCAGTCGGCCACCACGCTTTCTGGCGGCGAAGCGCAACGCATTAAGCTGGCGAGAGAGCTTTCCAAGCGCCAGACCGGCCGGACCCTATATATTCTCGATGAGCCGACCACCGGACTGCATTTCGATGACGTAAGGAAACTTCTCGACGTGTTGCAGCGGCTCGTGTCGTTGGGTAACACCGTCTTGATCATCGAGCATCATCTCGATGTCATCAAGCAGGCTGATTGGATCATCGACCTGGGACCGGAAGGTGGCGACGGTGGCGGTCGCATCGTGGCGCAAGGTCCGCCCGAACTGGTGGCGCGAGCCAAAAAGTCCTACACCGGCCAGGCCCTGCAGCGCGTACTGAATTTGAGCGGTCACACCAATGGAAATGGGAACGTTCTTCTTCCTGCCAAAAGCCGCGAGGACACGCAGCAGAATGGTCATGGCAAATGAGCAGCCCTGTTGTTATTCCATCGGTGCCACAACCTGCGGAAGCACAAACGGCTGTGCGGTGCCAGAATGCCTTAGACTCTCTTCCGCCTTGCACGCGGACGCTCTTCTTCATAAAGTGAACGGAACACCATGAGTGTCTATCCTATCCAGCCGGTTACGCTTAGCAATGTTCGGACGTATCCATTGGGATCGCGCCAGAACAAAGTGAATGTTCGCGACTTCGCCAAGCCGCTCGGCGCGAACGTTTCGCTCGCTAAATTTCTGGATTCCCTCCCCGCAATTCTCGCCGGGAACGATTTGCGCGACGTGGCTGCGGCGATTCTTCTTGCCAAGCAGCGCGGCAAGGCCATTTTGTGGGGCATGGGCGGTCACGTAATCAAAGTCGGACTCGGTCCGGTAATCAACGAGCTGATGCGCCGTGGTTTCGTCTCTGGAATCGCCATGAACGGTGCCGTGCTGGTGCATGATTTTGAAGTTGCGCTCTCTGGTGGCACCTCCGAAGACGTCAGCGCCAGCCTGAAAACCGGCGAGTTTGGCATGGCCACGGAAACAGGACTTTTCCTGAACCAGATTGCGGTGACCTCAGCATTTCATGGAATCGGTTACGGCGAGGCCACCGGTAAATTTCTAGCCGGGCGAAAGCTTGCCCCAGAAAACGCCGCCGCATCCGTATTGTTGAACGCCTTCAAGCGCCGCATTCCCGTGACTGTACATCTTGCGATCGGCACGGACATTCCACACATGCATCCCATGGCCGACGGTGCTGCGCTTGGCACCGCCACGCATCACGACTTCCGCTTGTTCTGCGCCATGGTCGGAAAGATGGATGGCGGAGGGGCGTACCTCAACTGGGGTTCCGCGGTAGTACTACCCGAAATTTTTCTTAAGGCCGTGGCTGTCGCGCGAAATCAGGGCGTGGCTTTACAGCACATCACCACTGCCAATTTTGACTTCATCCAACATTACCGGCCCTTACAAAACGTGGTCCGCCGTCCAACCGAGGCGGGAAAACAAAAAGGCGCGGCACAGTCACGCGGTCTGGCGATCACCGGCCATCACGAATTGCTCATGCCCTTGCTCGCAGCTGCGCTCATCGCCGGCTGGCCCAAGAAATCGAGCCGCGTGAAATGACTGCGCACTTCCAGGAAAATCCGCCGCCTTGGCGCAAAGAAGATGCTCCGGCGGATCCTTCGCCAAAGCCCGAGGAGTCGTCCGAGGTCCTGCACGTGTCTGAGTTAGCGGAGCCCGCGCTTGCTTCTCCTGGTGACTCCACTTCTTGCGTTACAGCCACATCGAACGAGCCCGCGCCAGGAGATTCTCCTCCGATTCTTTTGCCGGACGATTTACGAATTTCCTGGTCCTGGGTGCACTTCATATTTTTCCTGTTGGCTTGTGCCGTTGGATTCATCGTGGTGCCGCCGCTGCTGGCTTTAGCGGTGGCCATCGTTCGCCATAAGCCGCAAGCTGAGTTTCAACACATCATCTCGAATCCGGGTTTCCTCATTGCCACACAAGTCTTGTGGTTCGCGATCATCATGTTTTTCTTCTACATGACCTTGGCGGTGCTGCGCGACGCGCCGTTTTGGCGGACCTTGGGGTGGCGCGCCTGGGCCGCCCGGCTAGACTCGGGGGGCTTCCGGCCCTGGATGTTCTTTGGCTGCGGTGGCGGATTGGCGATTTTTGTGGCGGTAGCGGCTTCGCGCGTAAAGGGCGCGGAGAATACCCCGATGGAAGATCTGTTCAAGGATCCCCACTCCGCCCTGTTGCTCATGGCCATGGCGGTATTCATCGCGCCGTTGGTGGAAGAAACGATTTTCCGCGGTTACTTGTATCCGCTGTTTGCTAGCCAACTTGGGACACTGGCCTCGTATCTTGGAATGGATCCTGCCCGTTCCGTGCGCTTCGGCATTACCGGCGGTATTCTGGTGACTGGAGTGCTTTTCGGCATGGTGCATGGCGCACAACTCGGCTGGAATTGGGGGCTGGTGAGCCTTCTGACCACGGTCGGAATTATTTTTACGTTTGCGCGGGCCAAGACCGGAACTGTTCTGGCCAGCTTTCTAATGCACTTGGGATACAACTCGTTTATTGCCGTAGTATCCATAGTGGCTACCAAAGGCTTTCAGCATATGCCGTCCGCGCATTGAGTTTATTGAATTGCAACCGCGCACGGTAAAATAAGCGTGAACTCCTAGAATCGCGGGGACGGGAACTACATGTACGTTGCACAACCGATCGAATGGACCGAAGCGGGCGTGGTCATGCTGGACCAGCGACGCCTCCCTGCCGAAGAAATCAGTTACACCTACACGGACTATCGCGATGTCGCCAAAGCCATCCGTGAAATGGTGATTCGCGGCGCGCCCGCGATCGGCGTCGCCGCCGCTATGGGCGTCGCGTTAGCCGTGCATCATTCCCCGGCCAAATCCGTCGCCGAACTTCGCGCCGAAATGTCGGCCATTCGCGATCTTTTGGCAAAGACGCGGCCCACCGCTGTCGACCTCTTCTGGGCCCTGGACCGCATGGATCGCAAATTTAACGAACTCCTCAGCGCGAACGTCAATCTCGACACTATTCGACGAGAAATGGTCGCGGAAGCCAAGCTCGTTCACTGGGAGAAAAAGGCCACCGATGAAGCCATCGGTCGATTCGGCGCAGCCTTTATGCCGAAAGAAGGTCTGGTCATGACACAGTGCAATGCCGGTGCACTCGCTACTGCCGGTATTGGCACGGCGCTCGGTGTGATTCGCGTGGCGGTGGAACAAGGGAAAAACCTGCACGTCCTGGTGCCTGAAACGCGCCCCTATTTGCAGGGCGCGCGGCTTACCGCCTGGGAGCTGCTGAAGGGCGGCATTCCGTTAACGCTTATCACCGATAATATGGTCGGCCATTTTCTCAAGACCGCTCAAGTCAAAGCCATCGTTACTGGCGCGGATCGCATCGCCGCGAACGGGGACACCGCCAACAAAATCGGCACTTATCAAATAGCCGTGCTAGCGAAGGAAAACAACGTACCCTTTTACATCGCAGCTCCAATTTCCACGTTCGATCTGGCCATTCCGGACGGCGATAGCATACCAATCGAAGAGCGCTCTGCGGAGGAAGTAACCCACATTCAAGGCCTACGCATTGCACCTGACGTGCCCGCCGCGCACCCCGCGTTCGATGTCACGCCAGCGCGTTACATCGCTGGAATTATCACAGAACGTGGCGTGGCGCATGCCCCCTACGTTGAGACATTGCGCGATTTGGCGGCAACGCCGCGGCCCGCTCTCTCTACCGCGCACTAGCGCAAAGCGCGACCTCGAATTCTTGGAGCTCTCTCGACCGGTTCTCAATCGATGGTCGCACGTTCTTATTGCGCTTATTGCTGTGCCAGTTGGGCGGTTGCCGCCGTTAATCCGGACTTTTGCGTGGCATAGCCGAGTATCGCGCCAACGATGGTCCCAGGTATCAAAATCTCGACGTAGTGCGCATGCTGCATGTACGCCACCAGAAACGCCAGCGCAAAACCAACCGCCGCTCCAAACCCCACGCCCGCCCCCACCGAACGCACCTTAAGCGCGAAAATCCCGGCGAGTATCCCGACCACCGCATCCTTAATCATCGAGCCCATAATGATTTGCATCAGCATTGCGCGAACTTCCGGCGTGAACCACGAAGTCCCCCCATCCAGCGCCCCAAGAACGGCCCCCAGCACCAACCCCACAATGATTTTTTTCATCGTAGCCTCCGACGACCTCTTACCGTGCCTGTATTTGCGGGGATTCTACTCAGGATTGTAGTCAGAGACAAGCGCGCAAACCGAACTCTCGCCTTCGCGTTTTTATTTCGGATGCCGAATCCGTTCAGCCAAATTTCGCGCTCGCTGCCGCGCAATATCCACCAGGTGCGTGTCCGCGGAAATCTGATCCAGCAGTGGCAACAATGTTTGCGGCTCCGGCAGCAGCCCTCGCGTGTAGTCCGCATCGCAGTCGAGCAGCGCGTCGTTGATTCCCAGGCGATCGTACTTCATGCGGCGCGTCAACAGCTCAAAGCTTTCCTGTTGTCTGGCCAGGCCCTCGAAGATTTGCAGCAATTGCGTCGCTGCCGCGTTCAGCGTGTAATTAAACTTCGTTTCGTATGTAGTCGCGCCCTCCTGCCAGCGGAACGTTTTTTCACCTAAGCTGGCGATTTTGCGATGCACGTCCAGATCCTGCCCTTGGAAATGGTTCAACTCCCCAGCCAGCGCAAACATCTTAGCGCGCAGCGGTGCCCCCACGGCAAACGGTGTGGACCCCGCATCGTCATCCAGCTGCCGGATTTCATAAGTGGCGTTGTCCGAATTCTCGTGCACCACAATCTCAATCAGTTCCGGCGTGCTCGATTTGAATACCCGGCGGAAGGTAATCTCGGCGCTATTGCCCGACGCCACATTCTTCGCCCCCGCCTGTGTCGCGCGCGCATCTGCGGGTGGTCTCGCGCTAGCCGCAAAAAAAGTGCCACATGTCCACAAAACTACTCCAATACCCAACAGGATGGACCACACGCGGAATCTCATCGATCGATTACGATGCGCGGCACAGCGAGAGGTGTTGCTGCGGTTGTCGCCACCGCCGCCGCGCCGGCAGCGCCGTTCGTGGCCGAAGAGTTGCGCCGGCGCGAAACCGGCTTGGCCAAATCTTTACCTTCCGGTAGCGCGTAACGCGCTCGCATCTGTTGCGCCTGCATGTGGCAAAGCGCCACCGCCAGTGCATCCGCGGCATCCGCGGGTTCCGGAATTTCCGTCATTCGCAACAACGCCCGCACCATCACCTGCATTTGCCGCTTATCGGCGTTGCCATACCCGGCCACCGAAGCCTTTACTTCGCGCGGCGAATAACTGTGCACCATCACCTGATGCTGCGCCGCCGCCAGCAGCACCACCCCGCGAACTTCCGCCAGCCGCAGCGCGGTACGCACGTTCAGCGCGCTAAAGATTCCCTCCACCGCCAATGCGTGCGGCGAAAATTCCTCAATCAATTTGCACAGAAGCGTGTGAACTTCCTGCAAACCAGCGCCCAGCGATTCCTGCTGCCGCTTGGCGGTGATCCGCAACGCGCCATAATGCAACAGATGACACCCACGCCCGTCGCTCTCAATCACCCCATAACCGGTCGGCCCCACTGCGGCAGGGTCGACCCCCAGCACGCGGAAACAGGTTCTGCCAGAAACCCTGTCAGTAACCGTATTCTCTTCACCTGGATTTCGGGAATTCACTGCCCAAGTCTACGGCCAAGCGCTCCGCCAAGCCACAGCTTTGTAACATCACGCCATCGATTCGAAACTCCTCGAACCGTCCACCACAAAAAAAAGGCCACCTGGAAATATCCGGGTGGCCGCAAAACGTATTTCCGGTTCAGCTAGCCTGCCACCGCCGCCTGAATCTCCGCCTCATCAATGTCAAAATTCGCGTAAACGTGCTGCACGTCGTCATGCTCTTCCAGTGCTTCCACCAGACGCACCATCTGCGTTGCCTGCGCCCCGGTCAGCTTGATGTAATTCTGCGGCACCATCGCAATTTCTGCGGACTCCGCTGTAATCCCCTCCTTGGCCAGCGCTTCCTTTACTTTGTCTAGCGCCTCCGGCGGCGTCACCACGTACCAACTGGATCCGTCATCCTTCAAATCTTCCGCGCCAGCTTCCAGCACTAGATCAAGCAACTTGTCTTCGCTGGCAGCTTCTTTCGCTATGGAAATTTCGCCTTTACGGCTGAACATCCATCCCACCGCGCCCGCTTCCGCCATGTTCCCGCCATTCTTGCTCATCAGGTGGCGAAATTCGCCCACGATGCGGTTGCGGTTCGTGGTCACCACTTCGATCAGCATACCCACGCCGCCCGGCCCATATCCCTCAAATGTCGCTTCTTCGTACTGCTCGCCTTCCAGTTGCCCCGTGCCGCGCAGGATGGCGCGTTCCACGTTGTCGTTTGGCATGTTCGCGCCCTTCGCCGCCAGAATCGCGGTGCGCAGCCGTGGATTGGAGTTCGGATCGCCGCCACCGATGCGCGCGGCAATGCTTATTTCGCGGATGATGCGCGTGAATACGCGGCCGCGTTTCGCATCCGTGGCGCCCTTCTTATGCTTGATCGTGGCCCATTTTGAATGCCCGGACATAACACATCCTCTTCGTCATGCAAGACCGTAACTCGGTCTACATTGGGAATTTCACGCAAGCCCGCCACAGTTCAGCCACTTCCACGGGAATCGCGCGTGCTGTGCGGAGACCTACAGGCGTACCGCAAAAAATCCTTGCGGAACACACAAAGTTTAGCACAGGCCCGCAGGCCGCGAAACCGGGTATACTTTCGCAGGGCACCTTCTTGCATTCCGCATCTCCGCCATCCAACACGCTCAAATCGCCCGGTCTCGCCACGCCTCAGCGTCGTTACCGCGTTCTTGAGGTGGCCACCCATCCTGTTCAATACGCCTCCGCCAACTTCCGCGAAATGGCGCGCCACCCGCGAATTGAACTCTCCGTCGCCTATTGCAGTTTGCGCGGCGCCGAAGCTGCCCACGATCCCGAATTTGGCCGCACCGTGCAATGGGACGTCCCGCTCCTCGATGGCTACTCGTGGGTTCAATTGCCCAATCGCGGAAATGGCGGAGAATCTTTCTGGGGACTGTGCAACCCCGGCCTCTGGAAGCTCATTCGCGGTGGCAATTTCGACGCGATCATCGGCTTGACCAGCTACCGCCGCGCAAGTTTTTGGATTATTTACCTCGCCGCTCGCAGTCGCGGTATCCCATTTATTTTCGGCACCGATGCTTCCACCATTGAACCTCGCGAGAGCCGTCCTTGGAAACTTTTCCTCAAACGCCTCGCCTGGCCTCTCTTGTTCCGGCTCGCCACTCAAGTGCTCGTCGTATCCACCCCTGGTCGCGAGATGATGGAGTCGCTTGGCCTACCTCCTGACCGCATCGCCCTTCTGCACAATACCGTCGACAATGTCTGGTGGCTCTCCGCTTCCGATGCTGCAGACCGCTCCGCCGTGCGCGCATCTTGGGGGATCGACGCGACCGATCCCGACGAACGAATCATAGTCTTCTGCGCCAAACTCCAGCCATGGAAACGTCCCCTCGACTTGCTCCACGCCTTCGCGAAAGCTGCGCTTCCCAAGACCTCGTTGATCATCGCCGGTGAAGGTCCTCTGCGCGCACAAATGGAATCAGAAGCCGCCACACTTGGCGTAGCTCATCGCGTGCGATTCCTCGGCTTCGTCAACCAATCTCAGCTGCCCGCAATCTACGCCGCCTCCGACTTGATGGTGCTCCCTTCCGAATACGAACCCTTTGCCATGGTCGTTAATGAAGCCATGCTTTGCGGATGCCCTGTGGCTGTCAGTGACCGCGTCGGTGCGGCCAAGGATCTCGTCGCTCCGGTAGCTCCCGATTTCATTTTCCCGCATGACAATGTTACGGTTCTCGCTGATACGCTACGCCGTATCTTTTCCGATCCTGTGCGTCTGAAATTCCTCCGCAGCGCGGTGCGCACGCGCATGGAGACTTGGTCGCCCCGTGAAAATGTCGCCGGAGCTTTCGCGGCGATTGACCGCGCTCATGCTGCCAAGCAATTTCCCGGTGCGCCGCTGGTAGCCAGTTCATCGGACCACGCCGAATCCATCGCGTCGCACCAAACTTCCGAATGAAGTTGCTCATCTATTCTCACTTTTTTGCGCCCAGCATCGGCGGCGTGGAGACCCTGGTGCTGTCGCTGTCCCGCGGCCTCGCCGCACTTCGCGGCGGGAGCGGCATTCCGGAAGACGAACCGCGGTTCGAAATCACGCTCGTCACACAAACCGCAGCCGACAACTTCGATGACCGTATGCTGTCATTCCGCGTCATCCGCCGCCCCGGCAACTTCGAACTCTGGCGCTTGATTCGCTCCACCGACGTACTCCACATCGCCGGCCCGGCGCTCCATCCGCTCATTCTCGGCTTGCTCGCACGCAAACCCGTCGTTGTCGAACATCACGGCTTTCAGACCATCTGCCCCAATGGACAACTATTAATCGAGCCTGCGGGAACGCCTTGCCCCGGACACTTCATGGCTGGCCACCATAGCGTCTGCCTGCGCTGCAACTCCTCGCAGGGCTGGCTCGCTTCCAGGAAACTCTGGCTCCTAACGTTTGCGCGGCGGTTTCTCTGCGCGCGCGTCGCTGCCAACATCACCCCCACGCAATGGCTTGGGCAACTCATTCGAATGCCGCGCGCGGTCGCCGTTCCCCATGGCGTTGTCGGACTTCCAGATGCCGCTGTTCCACGTGGAACTGATGCACTTCCCCAACCCTCCGCGTCAGTTCCTCAGGAATCCGAAACTTCGGATACCTCACCTGCCCGTTCGCCCTCCGAAAACCCGCCGGTAATTGCGTTCCTCGGCCGCCTCGTGACCACCAAGGGCGTTGCCACATTGCTTGAAGCCGTACAAATACTCCACCGCGGCAATCGAGTGTTCACCGTGCTAGTCGTCGGCGATGGCCCCGAACGCCGTACCCTCGAAGAATCCGTAACGGCCACGCGACTCGGCGCCATCGTCCGTTTCACGGGTCGTCTTAACGCCCGCCCGTTGGACGCCGTGCTCGCGTCGGTCTCAATCGTCGTCGTACCATCGCTCGGTGGAGAAGTTTTTGGTTTGGTGGTGGCGGAAAATATGTTGCGCGGCTTGCCGGTGGTCGCCTCGGATCTTGGTGCTTTCGTGGAAGTTCTTGGCGATTCTGGCCTTACGTTTGAAACCGGCAACGCCACTGCGCTCGCCGAACAATTGGCGCGCCTCTTGGATGATCCTGTTCTGCGGGTCACGCTAGGTAAGCGAGCCCGTCAACGCGCCACCCAATTCTGCGATTTTCAGCGCATGCTCGCGGCCCACGAAAACGTTTATCGTGATGCCCTCGGCCGTTAGCCGCGAATCACGGCGCTCGTCAGTTCCAATCCCCGCCAAAGAATAAGATCTAGAGATCCTGGTCGCCCGGGGGCCTTCTCTCCGTAACCGTTGTGGTCGTTGCGCTTCCGCACGCGCGTTACGGGAATGCCACTTCCGCAAACCGTCTCCCTCGGCCATAATTCAAATATCCGTGCAACCCATCTTAGGCAATTTGCGCGTCTCGGCCTCCACCGGCAACCTCCGGCGGAACCCCCTCTATCTAATCGCATTTTTGATTTTCTTCGTATACGCCGCCAATAAGCTTGCCGACTACGTCATTGGTGACGACCTGAACGGCTTGGCGTACGTTGCTCTGGTCGCGATCGTCGGTGCCAGCACTGTGGCCATGCTCAATAATTGGCGGAACGGCCTGTATCTTTTCTTGACCTGGCTCTTATTCGAAGACCTCGCCAGAAAGTATCTCGGCAACAACATGGCCATCTATTTCGGCAAGGATTTTCTAGTCGCCATCGTTTACATCGCCTTCTTCATCGCCTGGCGCGACAAAAAAGTGGCCACCTTCCGCTTCCCTTTCCGCGTCCCTTTGTTGCTGTTCGTTTGGTTCGGCATCATGCAAATCTTTAATCCTGCGGCTACCAGCATTTTTTATGGTTTGATGGGTTTCAAGCTTTATTTTTATTATATCCCGCTGATGTTTGTCGGCTACGCGCTAATAGATTCCGAAAAGGATTTGCGCCGCTTGTTCGCCGTCAGCCTCGGTTTGGCTGCCGTCATCTCCGCGCTTGGCATCGCCCAGGCGATTCTCGGTCACACGTTCCTGAATCCCGCGCACCCCGCCGACGACATTAAGGATCTCAGCCAGCTCTACCGCGTGGCGCCAATCTCGGGAGTAATCGTCTACCGGCCAACATCTGTTTTTGTCAGCGATGGCCGTTTTAGCGCTTACCTGCTGCTTGCGCTTCTTATCGCCATTGGTTTCGCTGGTTATCTGGTACTGCGCAGCCGTCGCGGCCGGGCCCAGGCTTTTGTGGGGCTAGTCCTGGTTATCGGCGCAATCGCTCTTAGCGCCTCACGCGGAGCGCTGGTTTGGGGCGTTTTCAATGCGGTCGCTGCTTCTGCGGCATTTTTCTGGGGCGCTCCGTGGCGCCAGGGCGAAGCCATGCGTATTGTGCGCACCGTGCAGCGCGTCCTCCTGGGAATCACCGTCGCCGTGGTGATTTTACTCTTTACTTTCCCCGACGCGCTGCTCGACCGCTTTACCTTTTACAGCGAAACTCTGTCACTGGATAGCCCTTCTGGCGAACTTGTCTACCGCGCCCGCGACTATCCTCTCCAAAATTTCATCGCCGCTTTCGATGCTCAGCGCTGGCCTTATGGCTATGGTTTGGGTACCGCCTCCTTGGGTACACAATACGTTGCTCGTATCATGCATGCCGCCCCCATGGGCGTCGGAGTCGAAAACGGTTATGGCGAAATTCTTCTTGAGGTAGGCATCGTTGGTCTGGTTCTCTGGATCATCATGAGCGTCTCGATTTCCTTTTCCGCCTGGAAAGTCGTCAAAAAATTGCGCGGCTCACCGCTCTTTCCTTTGGCCTTCGTGATTTTCTGGTACACGTTCCTCGTGCTCATCCCCTTCACTTACAACGGTCTCAACACCTACCAGAACTTCGTCATGAACGCCTATCTTTGGCTCCTCATTGGAGTCTTGTACCGCCTTCCCACGCTCAAGCTGATGGCCCAGGCATCCGGCGAGACCACGGGTGCGTCCATCCGTCAGATTTCCACCGGGACGCATTGAATTGCGCACCGACTTGCCCGTGAATCCGCCAATTAATTTGCCTGCCCGCTCGCATGTTGAGTCGCGAGGCACTTTGCGTCTCGCCGTCGTCTCCCCATTCCTCGATCGCCAGCACGGCACCGAACGCGCACTCTCCGAAGTCCTAGAACGCCTCGTGCGCAGCTACCCATGCGAAATCCACCTCTTCGCCCAACAAGTCGCTGACCTCGAAATCGGCAGCCCCGCCGACCACGATCCTTCGCCGCACTGCCGAATCATTTGGCATCGCGTCGCCACCGTACCAGGTCCGCACCTTCTGCAATTTCTCCTGTGGTATTTTCGTAACCGCTCAGCACGCCAGAAAGCCGCCCGCCGCTTCGGTTTGCCATTTGACTTGGTTCTCTCCCCTGGCATCAACTGTCCCGATGCCGACGTCACCATCGTCCACGCCCTGTTCCACAACCTGCGCGAGCTTGCTCGAAGCTCTCCGGCCCCCGCCGGCATTCTCCGCAATCTGCATCGCAAAATTTACTATCGCTTGCTTACCCAGCTCGAAACCAAACTCTATCGCAATCCCGCGGTCTCTCTAGCCGCCGTCTCGCCGCGCACTAAAGCCGATCTGGCGCGCTACTTCCAGCGCGAAGATGTGCAAGTCATTCCGAACGCGGTGAACGCTGAGATGTTTTCCCCAGAGGCCCGTCTCGCACGCCGCTCAGATGCACGCCACCACTACGGATTCGCGGACGATCATTTCGTCCTGCTCTTGCTCGGCAACGATTGGACCGTCAAAGGCCTTCCCGCCCTACTTCACGCCATGACCCTTCTCTCGGAGCTCCCGCTGCGCCTCCTCGTCGCGGGCGCCGACGCCGTTGAACCATTTCGCCAATTGGCCGCAAGTCTCGGCGTGCTAGATCGCTGCCGTTGGGAGCCACCCTCATCGGATGTCATGTCTTTTTATGCCGCCGCCGACGCCTACGTCAGCCCCAGCCTCGAAGACTCCTTCGCCATGCCCGTCGCCGAAGCCATGGCCTGCGGTCTCCCCGCCATCACCTCCACGCTCGCCGGCATCTCCGCTTTCGTCGAAGACGGCGTGAACGCCTTCGTTCTCGCTGATCCCAAAGATTCCCAGGCCTTGGCCGCTCGCCTCCGCGACATCTATGCGAACATAGCTCTCAGGCAACAAGTTGCCAACGCTGCGGCCTGCAAAGCCCGCGAATGGACCTGGGACAATACCGCCGCTCAGGTTTGGCAGTTGCTCAGCGCAGCGCTCGAAAAAAAGTCTAAAAAGTAATTTTCTATCGGAGAAGCCGCATGGACGATGACCGCCACGTAAGCACTCTAAGCCGCGCCCTCCGCGGCCTGGCAGCGCTGAACCTGAATGCCCTCCGCGTCTTCCTGACCAGCGGCCCCGCCAGTGCCGCGCAATACGTCACCTACACCCACCGCATGTACACCGGCTTCGGTCTCCCATGGCTTTGGAGCGGCCTGCCCTGGCGCAACGACCTCACCGTTCCGCGAATCCCCGTCCAGCAGCTTTTCCCAGAGATCGATTTCACCCATTCCCCGGCCTTGCTCCACCCTTTTCCCCGCACCCTAAGCACGCATCCTCACGAATTAATGGTCCTCGCCCACGTCGTAGATCTTCTAAAGCCCAAACGCGTCGTCGAATTCGGCACCGCCGAAGGCCGTACCGCCCTCAACATCGCTCTGCATCTCCCCGAAGACGGCGAAGTCGTCACCCTGGACTTCCCACCCATCCCCGGCCAAAACGAAGTCGGCTTCTACTATTGGGACCAGCCTCTAAAAAGCAAAATCAAACAAATCTTTGACGGCGTAGACACTTGGGACTCCACCCCCTACCACGCTTCCGCGGAAATCGTTTTCTGCGATGCCTGCGACCAACCCCAGGGCCTGGCCGCTGAGACCGCCCAAGCCTTCAAAGTTGTAAAACCCGGCGGCGTAATCTTCCGCCACGACTACAGCAGCGCCGAAGGCCCCACCCATTTCTGGAACGCCCTCGCCAAAGAACTCCCCGTAAAGCATCTCGAAGGCACCACGCTGCTGTGCCTCCGCGTCCAAGACCAAGCCACCTACGACAAAATGCAAAAAATGGCCGCCACTGGCCGTGTAATCCTCACGTAATCGCTAGAATCCGTCGTAGGGACATGCCGTGCCCGCGTGCCGTGCCCGCATCAGCATCAGCCCAAAGAAATCACTACTTCGCCCTCCGCCCCACCACTGCCTTCCGCGTAGCCTCCAAAGTAAACCCCAGCGTCTCTCGCGGAATGCTCGTAACAAACGGCCCCACCAACCATCCCAATCCCACCGGTATTCCCCGCGTCAAGGAAGCAACCTCACTCTGCACGTACACCCCGCCATCCGCCTGTTCCACTCGCCACCACGTCTCCATCTTCCACAAAAACCCATTATCGTCCCCCGGCGCCTTCGAACTCTCCGACGCCGACCCGGCATCCTCCACTTCCGCTATTCGCACCGCTGAACTCCGGCTATGTGCCAACCCCGCAGCATCACGAAAATAATGCACATCGTGCTCCGTATCCAACACCACCGTGATCACCTTGTGCCGCCGAAACCGCAGATACACCCGGAAGTGCTCCCCATCCCGCGAAATCACATTCGACTTCTCCACATCCGGCGCGTAATAAATCGCCTGTCGGTCGTAATCCTGTAAAACTCCCAAAACATCATCCACCGACGCCCCCGCAATGAACACCACGCCAACCCAGTGATGAATCAACCCACCAGGACACGCAATCGCCGCCCCGCCATCCGTCGTCTCCAGCTTCTGTACCTCAACGTCTCCCCGTCGCAACCGCTCATAAGCCGCCGCCCGCTCCCCCTCCGCGAGCGAATCAATCCACAACAGCCCCGTCCCACGCTTCAGCTCTACGTCATTCTGCGCATCCGTAAGCCGCACATACCGCGCAAACGCCGCAGCAGTGTCAGTCCCAAGCCGCACGTTCCCACCGAACGCTGGCGCTGCCGTAACCAGCCCCACCACCAGCACAACCGCAACCCACCGTCGTAGCGCCGGCCGGCCGCCATCTACCCCGATCCTGTCAAGGAGGCGCGCGCCATGTCCCCCAACCCTGCAGTCCACCTGCTTGCTCCGCTTTCCGCCGTCTGTCGCAGTCCTCAGCCCATCCCGTCCTCCCCCCAACCAGCGCCGCAAGGCGCGGCACAGGTTAGCCCAGGGCGTGAGCGCTGGGTCTCCGTGGCCCAACATCACCGAGCGCTGGAGGCGCGACACATCCGTCGAGTAGCCAGCACCGGGCCGACTCCCAGTAGCGCCGGCATCCTGCCGGCGTCTCTCGCCACGACGATCTTCAACAATGCCAGAATTTTCGGACACCCTAGAACACTCCCCCAAAGCGCTAATCCCCTCATATATCAAACAAAAATAACGTCTTACGGCATTTTGGCCCAAATTCCCCTCTTCCATACCTTCCCCAGAATGCACGAGCATAGCCCAATACCAAACAAAAAGCCCCGGCCAGAGCCGGGGCCATTCATCAACATCCGCCTGCATATTCAGAGGGAAGAAAAGTGGCGGGTTGGGTAGCTCGCACACGGCCCCTTGCGGAGCCGCTGTCCCCGCGCGGCCCCCAACCCGTTCCTCAGACCTTACGCGCCCCCACCCGTCCCCTCAATGGGCCGCCAGACTCATTCCACCCGGTACCAGGGTTGTAGTACACCTCACCCCCACTCGGCACAAATCGCCAGTACTCCTAGCCGTCGTATGTAGGTGCCGGACTTTTAGTCCGGCCTGGTTTCCTTGTCGCCTCAATCTTTCGCTCGTCGCCTACCCTAAAACGTAGCCTCCAGCTGCAGCTCCCCAATCATCTTCTCCAGCTGTTCATTCGCCGCATCCCGCTGCGCCTCGGTATCCCTGATTTTCTTGCGCAGCGTCTCGAGCTGCGTTTCCTGCTCGTCAAGTTGCCGCGTATACCGCTGCAGCAGCGCCTTCTCCTCCGCGCTCCCGCGCAACGCCTTCATGTTCTCCCGCAGCCGCCCCTGATCCTCCACAATCCGGTCGATGTCCCCTTGCCGGTCCTCCATCTCTTGTTCAAATCCCGCCACCACGACTTTCTGTGCCGTGATCTTAGCCAGCGCGGCGGACATCTCAACGCTGATCGTTCCATTTTTCACGAACACCGCAATCTGCTCGTTATTGATGTTCGTTAGCTGATATGTCTGCTGCAGCGGTTGTATCTCTTCTATCGGCAACGTGGTTGTAGCCTTGCCGGCCACTTCGATTCGGTAACGATAAATGCCCGGGGCCCGCTCTTCCGGCTCCTTGCCTCCCGAGACCAGCGTGGCGAAAGCGCGCGCCGGATGTTCGATGATTAATGTTCGCCCCTCATCGTCCTGGTTCTTCACCGTGTAAACAGTCTTTGCGCGCAGCTCGCTGCTCTGCGTCAAAACGCCCTTCGATATTTTCACGCGTGTGATCCGTTGTGGCTCGGTATTTTTCTGCACTTCCACCAGCAGACTAAGGTCCGTCGCATAAGAAAGCAGCCGCCGGTCGCCCGGTTTGATTGGATCGGTCAGGCCTTCCCCGGCAAAAACGTCATTTTCGAGTACGCTGAAGCTCCCGCCGTCCAGCGTCAAATTGCTCGTGTTCTTTAACCACAACGCGCGCAACGGCCGGCCCGCAGCGCTGGCCCCGCTCCACAGCGAGACTTTCTCGGCTTGAATATCGGACTGGACGATTGGCACCAGCGCCGACTGATTTTTTTTCAACGAAACTCGATCCTTCAATTTATATTCAAAAAGATCGCCAAGCTCTTGGCCGTTAGCCGCCGCCACTCCCATTTGGCGAGCTTCCTCCAAACTTAATCCTGGACCTCCCGCCCTGAATCTTCCTCCGCCCGTCCCACCCCCAGAGCCGGGCCCAAGGCCTCCCCCCGAACCGCTGCCGACCCCACCTGCCCCGTGCGGCCGCTTCGCTACTCCGCGCAATCCCGCAGAGCCACCGACTGTGGCCGACTCCGTATTAAGCGTCGCGCTCGAAGCTGACACCTCAACCGTGGAACTCACGGAGCCGACCTGCAGTTGTGAATTCAGGGTATTTTCGCCGGGCCCGACGCTTATGTCGGAAATCACATTTTTCTGGAATCCGAGAGACTGCGTTTCCGCTCGATAGTTTCCAACCGCCAGCGAAGAGAACGAATATTGTCCCGAACTGTCCGTGGTCGTCTGCGCCACCACGTTGTCGTTTTCATCCTTCAGCACCACCGCAGCGCCGGGAATGGCCGCACCCATCGAATCCGTGATCGCCCCGCTCAACCTCCCATTCCCGCCAGATAGCGCTGAGGAATGTGTCTGCGGCGAAAGTTGCACACTTTCCGGCAGCGGCACCACCGGCCGCCTTCCATAAAACGGCTCCGAAAGCTGCTGGATAAACGAATGCGGCGCCCCAGCCACCAGTGACAATTCCACGTCGTTCCAATCCTCCCCCACCGTGTTATCTACAATCGCCCAGCCCTGCAGCAGCGGCTTCTTGTCACTCTTGGTCGGCAGCACAATGCGGTACGTCGTCTTCCAGATCGGTACCTCGCTGATGTAACTCACGTACAATTTCCGTTCCCCGATCCCCGTCGTCGAAATCGTCATCCGTCGCACATCCTGATCCCGCGAAGAAGCAATCAATCCCAGATAACGCCCCACTTCTATCTGCAAATCCTTGTCCGCAATCCGCACGCTGGTGCTGGGATTTAAATCCACCGTGCGCACTTCGCCGGAATCGCTGATTAGCGAAATCTCGTCCGTCTCCACCGTCCAATTTGTAGCGTTTCGTGTTTTACGCTCCACGCTCAATAGTTTCCCTGTTAACGCCGGGCCCGTGCCGCTGCGCACCTCCACGCGCGCCCCGCGCAAGGCCCCCAGAAATTCCGCAACCGTGGGCCGTTCTCCCAAAGCCAGCCGCAACGTCGCTAGCCGCCTTGCTAGCGGCGCCTCGGAGTTGTAGTCCACCCCGCTGATTCGCCCGCCATCCAGATCCAGCACCGTCAACGACTTCAACACGTCGTTCAGCTGCGCGCTGGTGAAATCGATGTGCACATCCTGGCTTCCGCGCACATGTCCCAAATGTTCAAAGTAACCCACGCCATTCTTGTACAGCACCACGCGCCGCACCGGCAGCTTCTCCGTCGACTCGGCCGCACCGCGCTCATCGCTGGCGGCAGCATCGCGACGCACCTCTGGCGCAGCTACTTTTTTTGTAGTTGGCGCGGAACTTTTATCTTGAGCGGAAACAAATGAAGTGGATACCAGCGACAGCACTAGCGCAGCCAAGGCACGTTTCATCGCGACCTCCGCCAAGCGTTACGGTTATACACTCGTCAATCCAGATGCAATCTATCACCGATGCGTTGTTCGTCAATTGTTTGGTAATTGTTTGGCGGTTGTTTGGTAATCGTTCAACAACTATTTGCCATAGCCAGGCGACCAAACATTCGTCGATTACTTCGCCGCCTGCGAAAGCGTTTTGACCAAATCGTATAGGAAGGTCTGCCCCTCGTAGAAAGACTGCACCGCCATCCGTTCGTCGCGCCCGTGGAAGCGGATGTCGTTGCGGTCGAAGAAAAATCCTTGAATGCCGTACGTGGGAATTCCGGCCACGCGCAGATAGCGCCCGTCCGTCGCACCCGCCACCATGATCGGCACCGTAAGAACTCCCGGCCAGATTTTCTGCGTTGTGCTGTTCACCGCGGCAAGCACGTCGGCGCGCATCGGCGAAGCGGGTCCCGCTCCGAAGTCCGACGTGGACGTGATGCTCACTTGCTCGTCGCCGACAACCTTCTTCAGTGTGCCCAGCACGTATTCCGCGGAGTCTTCCGGCAGCACCCGGCAGTTCACGTTGGCCGCCGCCAGTTGCGGCAACGCATTTATCGCGTGCCCGCCCTCCAGTTGCGTGGCCACGCACGTGGTGCGCAGCGTCGCGTTCCACACCGGAGAAGCGGCCGCCACTTTCTGCATCGCTTCCGGCGAACCCGCCGCTACTTTCGCCAGATCATCCCCCACGGCTCCGCCTTCGATCTTTGCCATTTGCTGGAAATAAGCCGCGGTTACCTCGTTGGTCTTCAGCGGAAAGCCATACTCCGAAAGATGCGCCAGCGCAAACGCTAGGTGGTAAATCGCGTTGTCGGCCACCGGCATCGAACTGTGCCCGCCCTTGTTGTGCACTTCAAAACGGAAATTCAGCACATACTTTTCGCTCACTTGCAGATCGTTCGAAAGCTTCTTGCCGTCCAGCGATTCGCCCCAGCCTCCTTCGTTTAGCGCGAAATCCGCATCGATCAGTTCGCGATGATTCTTCAGCAGCCAGGCGACGCCATTGAACGGTCCGCCGCCCTCTTCGTCCGCCGTCAGCGCCACGATGATGTCGCGATCCGGCTTAAAACCTTCCTTCTTGTACTGGATAAGATTCGCGATCCACACCGCCGCCTGCGCTTTATCGTCGCCCGTTCCGCGCCCGTAGAAAAACCCGTCCTTCTCCGTCAGCAGGAATGGATCCATGGACCAGTCTTCCCGTTTGGCTTCCACCACGTCGATATGCGCCAGCAGCAGCAGCGGTTTGCGCGCTCCCGTTCCGTGGTAGCGCACCACTAGATTGGCCTTCTTCGGGCTCGCCCCGCCCACAAAAATATCCGCGTCGGGGAATCCTGCCGCTTTCAACCGCGCCGCCGCGGCTTGCGCCACAGCAGTAGTCGCACCAGTCGTATACCCAGACTGTATCTCGATGAACTCCCTGTAGATGTCGTGCGCCAGTTGCTTTTCGGCGTCCGGCCGCACGGTCTGCGCGCCCGCGGACGCAAGAGCAAACAACACCAGCACACCGAGGCCAAGGGCACGAGCTAACTTGCAAATTGGTTGAAGCAATGAGCGATCCTCCGTAAGAATCTAAAACGTTTCAGAAATATATTACTGCAGTAGCGTCGGGAACAATCAGACCAGCCCAAGACATCCCATCGCCCGCTACTCTACTCCACGTCCTACTCATCGTCGGTGAGATTTCTATCGGGCAGCATGCGCTGATGCAGGAATCTGGAAATTAGCACGTCACCATTTCCTTCGCGGTAAAACACCACGTGCCGACCATGCTCCAGACGGCGCAAACCCGGACGGACATCATCACAACGTCGGCCCAACCCTGGATTATCCGCCAGCATTTGGCAACAAGCCTCAAGCTCGTCAATGTAGTGGGCTGCTTGCCGCTCATCCCACGTCCGCTGGGTGTAGTTGGCGATGCTCAACAGGTCTGCTTCAGCACGACGCGAAAGACGATACGCCGCCATTGCTAGCGCTGCGCAGCCGGAAGCTTAAGGGTTTTACGCACACGCCCAAAAGGGTCACCCGTCGCAATGCCGCTCGCGTCGCCATCATCGATAGCTGCTCGCAACGCGGCAAGCTTCACTTCATACTGCTTATCCTCGCGCTCCAAGGTCCGCAGCGCCGCGCGCACCACCTCACTGGCGTTCTCATACCGCCCGGTCTTAACCTTCTTGGCCACGAAACGATCTAGTTCGTTGGTTAGATTGACGTTACGCGTAGGCACGCTTAAGCTCCTTTCGCTGAGCCTGGAACGATGCTACAGCGATTGGCAATCCTTGCCAATTAAAAAAGCGAAAGCTCCCAAGCCCCTGATTCCTCGGCCTTTGCCCATCGTTAGAATAACTAATACATAACTCTTGAAAAGACAACTATTGACAAGACTTTATAGTTATGCTATTATGTCTCGCGAAATTCGCAATCCATCCCTTCCTGCGAGCCCGAACCATCCTGCACCGCTCCGCTCGTGCCATCCCTTACTTCTTTAGTCGACATACAAATGCCGTAATTCCTTTAGAATGCGCACTTATGCAAATGTTCATTCTAAATGACTTTAAATCCCCCAGAATGAAACACTTACAAAAATTTTAAATGGGGGTGGTCCCTGCCTCGGCGTTTCGTTTTAGGTGGCTCGTGCCCTTCCCCAATCGGGAGAGCTTTCAGCATCAGGATTGGCTGCGAGGATCTTCGATCACGGAGAGGTTTACCAGCTCTATCGTTGCGCCGTTGGCGGAGCCGCCGGCGTTTCCGGCGCATGCGTCAGACGCAGCGTCAGCGTCGTGATCTGCCCAGGACGCAAATTCACGTTCTTCTTCCAGTCGGAGTAAATCCCTTGCGCGGACGCCCGCACATCGTAAATATCGGCTCGCAACTTCGGCACCGAAAAGCGCCCCTCCCCATCCGTGTGCACCACGTGCGGCGCGCTGCCTCCCCCGGATTGGTAGGTCACGGCGGCATTGGCCACCGGCTTATTGTCGGACCCCAGCACCAAACCCTTCCAGCGTGGAGGTGTGCGCCTGCGGCATAGCTCGCGCCTCGCCGACCGTCACCAGCGCCACCGCGAACCACCAAAAACAACATCCATTTCATCTCTTGCCTCCGCTTCAGCAATTACCGTTCAGTGTAAACCGTTCCTCCTCTCGAATTTGTTCACCCGCTACCCGTGTGCCCTTCCAGAACCTGCCTCCCAGTACAGGCGCTTCCGAGCACAGCCGCCACGGGTTATGTAGGCGCCGACCTTCAGGTCGGCCTGCGAGAATTTCCGTCCATTACCGGAGCACACGTCTCTGACTCTGCCTCCAAATTACGCCCCGCGGTGATTTTGGTATTTCGCCCCACCTTGTTAGACTGCGCTCCCGACTCCGTTACTCGGGACCTGCCAACGAGGAGCGCCCATGCCACGCTATTTCACCCAACACACCCTTGCCTGCTTAACGCGCCAAGGCGCCGAAAATCTCGCCGAGAAAATGCAGCAAGGCGGCCCTGCACGCGCCGAGCGCGTGCTCGTGAACATGCTCGAAGGCAAAATGTTCGCCGAATTTCGCGCCGAGTCGCGCGAGGCTCTGGAAGCCTGGCTGCAAAGTCAGGGTATGCACTTCGACTGGCTGGTGCGCATCGAATGGGAGACCAAGGACGGCAAACTGGAGATCGCGACGTAGGCCCTTTCATCCCTGGCCGTCTCTAAAGTATTGATTATATGAGGTTAGTGCCTAAAGTGAGAGCAAAAGCAGCAGCTATCGGAATCCCGATAAAAAAGAGGGTGATTTACCGCCGAAGCTGCGCTACTCTCTTTCAACCAACTTGGAAGGAAGGAACACATCATGTCTGAATACGCTCACCCGGAAGTTCTTGTCACCACAGAATGGATCGCCGCGCACGCCAAAGATCCCGGACTTCGCCTCGTCGAGGTCGACGTCGACACCAGCTCTTACGATCAGGGCCACATCGACGGCGCCATCTCCTGGAATTGGCAAACCGAACTCCAAGATGCCATCTGCCGCGACCTGGCAAATCCGCAGGCGTTTGAAGAGTTGCTCGGCAAAGCCGGAATTTCGCCGGATAGCACCATCGTGCTCTACGGCGACAACAACAATTGGTTCGCGGCCTGGGCTTTCTGGCAATTGAAATATTACGGTCACGAAAAGGTTTTGATCGTCAACGGCGGCCGCAAAAAGTGGCTGGAAGAAGAGCGTCCGCTCACCAACGAAAAGCCGGCCGTTGCTGCTACCACCTACAAAGTGAAAGCGGCGAACGCCGCCATTCGCGCCAAGCGCGACGATGTTCTCGCCGCCGTGGAAAAGCGCTCGCAAGCGCAACTCGTCGACGTGCGGTCCGCGGACGAATTCAGCGGCAAGATCATCGCGCCTCCGGGTATGACGGAAACCGCGCAGCGCGGCGGACACATTCCCGGCGCGGCCAGCATTCCCTGGGCGCAAGCCGTGAACGAAGACGGCACCTTCAAATCCCTCGACGCACTGAAGCAGCTCTACGGCGGCAAAGGCATCAACGGCGACCAGGAAGTTATCGCCTATTGCCGCATCGGAGAGCGCAGCTCGCACACCTGGTTCGTCCTGAAATATCTGCTGGGCATCAAGGATGTGCGCAACTACGACGGCTCGTGGACGGAATGGGGCAACCTAATCGGCGCGCCCATCGAAAAAGAAGTTTCCATAGCCGCCGCGAAGTAGCTTGGTCGCTTCCACGGGAAAATGATTGCGCGGCCCGCGTCGCGAAAAATTGTTGTGACGCGCGGCCGCGATAAACCTTCGCCGTCGGTGTACAATTGCGGCGCATGATTTTTCCGCGAGCAATCCCAAGACGAAGAACGCGCCGCCGTTTCCTTTCGGAAACCGCAACCACATTGGCAAGCGCGTTCGCGGGCACACTGCTTTTGCCCGCGCTCGACTTCGCCGCTGAACCTGCCGGCCAAACTGCTGGTACAAACTCTGGCCCGCACATCGCGTTTCCGATGGCGCCGCGCGAGCGCATCTCCATCGCATCGTATCCGTTTCGCCAGTTCATCACGCCGACGGAATCGGGCGACCTGTCCACGCCGGTAAGTTCCGGCGGCGCGCAGGCCGCGCCACCTGCAAAAATGACGCTGCAGGAATTTGCCGCGCACGTGGTGGAAAAATTCAAGATCAACAAAATCGAGCCGTGGAGTCCGCATTTCGTATCGAGAGATCCGCAGTACCTGGCGCAGTTGCGCGCCGCGTTTGAGGCCGCGCACGTCAGCGTGGTGAACATCGCCGTGGACGGTGAGCATAGTATTTACGCGGTGGATGCCGCGGAGCGCGAGCGCGCCATAGCGGAGAGCAAGAGCTGGATCGATGTGGCGGTGGCGATCGGTTCGCCGAGTGTGCGCACGCACGTCGGGGAAGCCAAAGATTCCGGGCCGGACCTGCAGCGCGCGGCGGAGAGTTTGCGGCACGTGGCGGAATACGGCGCGCAGAAAAATGTGGTGGTAAATCTGGAGAACGACAATCCGGTTACGGAAGATGCATTTTTCATCGCGAAATTAATTGCCACGGTGAAATCGCCGTGGCTGCATGCGCTGCCGGATTTCGCGAACAGCCTGGTGACGCTCTCCGAGGAGCAGGCCTACGTCGCTGTCGATGCCATGTTTTCGCAGGCTTACAACATCTGCCACGTGAAAGCGCTGGAAGTGAATGAAATCGGCGCGAAATTCCACGTCAATATGGCCAAGACTTTTAAAATTCTGAAGCGCTACAATTACAAGGGTTATTGTTCGATGGAGTTCGACAGTCCGGGCGATCCCTACAGCGGCACGGCGGATTTGATCAAGCAGACGCTGCAATATCTGTCGTGATGGATCGGCGAAAATAGACCGGCGCTCGCCGGTGGCGACAAATTGGTTACCGGCTTACGCCGAAAAACGGCGTCAAGCCCTTCGCGCAAGTCGCTCAGGGTAAACCGTCGCACTCCAAATTACGGCTGAGAATTTTTTGTGATCAGGAAGTCGCCGAGAACCAGCGCGTCCATTTGCGTGCGCAAAAAACAGTCCAGCGCTTCTTCGGGACGGCAGACGATGGGCTCATTGTCGTTAAACGAAGTATTCAAAACCACGGGCACGCCGGTAAGATCTTCAAACGCTTTGATTAATTGCCAATAACGCGGATTGGCTTCGCGCGTGACGGTTTGCAGGCGGCCGGTGCCGTCGACGTGCGTGGGCGCGGGAATTTTGTCGCGCTTTTCCGGGAGCACCGAATACGCAAGGGTCATGAACGGGCTGGGGTAGGATTTCTCGAACCATTCTCCGGTGCGCTCCGCGAGGATGGAAGGCGCGAAGGGACGGAAAATTTCGCGGTGTTTGATGCGGCGATTTAGGATGTCTTTCATTTCCGGGCGGCGCGGGTCGGCGACGATGCTGCGATTGCCGAGCGCGCGCGGGCCCCACTCGGCGCGACCCTGAAACCAGCCGAGAATTTTTCCATCGGCGATTTCCGCGGCGGTGCGC
Source organism: uncultured Acidobacteriota bacterium (assembly GCA_963838265.1). Taxonomy (GTDB): domain Bacteria; phylum Acidobacteriota; class Terriglobia; order Acidiferrales; family UBA7541; genus Acidiferrum. Next base: position 262,522 of record CAWIQN010000003.1, on the reverse strand, counting down.
TTCATTAATTCCTCTTCAGGGAGTTCCGCGATGGAGAAGCCGACGCCGCGCAGCTGGGTTTTGTCGAGGGCTTGGCGAACTTCGTCGCGTGTATAGCCCGGACCCCAGTAGGCGTGATCCATGACGAAACTGCGCGGCTTGCCGAGAACCTGGTGCCAGATGTAGTAGGCCGCGCCAACCGCGAGGCCGGCATCGCCTGCCGCGGGATGTACGTAGACCTGTTCGAAAGGCGTAGCGTCAAAGATTTTTCCGTTGGCCACACAATTGAACGCCACGCCGCCGGCGAGACACACGGATTTGCTGTGCGTTTGCGCGGCAAGCTTCCGCAGCATTCCTAAGTAAACTTCTTCGAGACGCGCCTGCAACGCTGAAGCGAGATCGCGGTGACGTTGTTCTAAAGGAGCTTCGGCAGAACGCGCGGGGCCACCCAGCTTCTGGCCCATTTCGTCGGAAAAGAGTTTGCCGAGCGTGGGGGTTTTGTCGGCTTCGGCCCAGGACATTTCCGGGCCAGCACGATGGTGGGTGAAACATTCGAGCGCCAGGCGAAAACCGTTGCCGCTGGAGCGCGGATCGAAGGTGACGATTTCGCGCATCGCATCGAGCTGGGTGGGCTCGCCGTAAGCGGCCAGGCCCATGATTTTGTATTCGTCGCCGAACTTCAGGAAGCCCAGATATTGCGTAACGGCGCTGTAGAAAAGTCCCAGAGAATGCGGAAACGCTACGGCTCCAGCAATATTCATGCGATTGCCGGTGCCCGTGCCCCACATGGTGCTGGCGAAATCGCCGAGGCCATCGGCGGAGAGCAGCGCGGCATTTTCAAAGGGTGAAACAAAATAGCTGCTGGCGAGATGCGCCTGGTGATGTTCCACGCGATGAAATTTTGCGGACAGCTTCGCAGGATCAAGGTCGAACGCGGCGGCGAGCGCCTCCGGGATTCCAGTGAATTTTACGAGAACCTTGGCGCGCTCGCGAGCGAACGAGGGCATGCGGACGGCGTACCAAAGCTTGGTGGCCAGCCGCGCGTAGGGATTGCGTGGCACGGCAACGTGGTGAATATCGGCAGGCGTGAGGCCGGCTTCCTTCAGACAATAGCGAATGGCAGCGGCAGGGAATCCCGCGGCATATTTGACGCGATTGAAGCGTTCTTCTTCCACCGCGGCAACGAGGCGGCCGTCGCAGACGATGGCGGCAGAAGCGTTGCCATGATAGGCGTTGATGCCAAGAATGTTCATGCGGTGATGAAATAGTTTACATGAAGATGGAGCGGTTGCTTTGGCGAAGCGCCCGTTCACGCGTTTGGGCTGACTGGGACGAAGACGGCATAATGCCGCAGCGTTTTCCTGGGAATTCCATCAAGCTTCGAGCGGACTGGGCTGCCCGCGTTTACTGTGAGCTGGTATCCTTCGGCGGATGTTCCGCGCGCTCTTTTCGTTTATCTTCCACTTCTTTCGCGGAGGGTGGATAGCTTTCGAAGCCTTTTGCAAAGTCCTGTTCCGCCTGTTGCCAAACCTTATCCGAATTCGTGATTCTTCGGATGATATAGATGCGCCACGTTAGGTCTTTCTTTTTGGGGTCGATGAGATCGACGAGCAATGTGCCTTGGCGCTGCGTTGTGGCAGTGATAGCGGTGTACCAAAATCCCCAGTAGGAGCCGATGAAGGGCTCGTAGATCCCGACGACGGTGACCATCGAGACGTCCGCGTCCTTCGTGCTGGTGGCCCAATAGCGCACCACGAGATCCGGATTCTCGGTGGATTTCACTTCGCGCAAGCCTTTGGCGGTCAGCTGCTGCGCCACGGTGCGGTGCACGCGTTCGTTGATCAAATCTGGATTCAATTGCAGCATCACCAGCTGGTTTGTTCCACCCAGATACGCGAAGGTCTTATATTGCGTGAAATCGATGTCTGGGTTGAAGTCCACCTGGACCTTGGCCGCGGTCGATAGCGCCGCCAGCAAAAGTGTTGCCGTCAGCAAGGCCGTCTTCACGCCAACTTTCATCTTCATTCCCGAGGTTCCAAACCATGCCAGTCCGCTCTTCATGGGTTCTCCGTTAAGGGATCGATTTAGCCTCGGTTGTCCGCCCGAAGATACTGTCAAGAATGACAGTATCTTCGGGCGATGTGGCAAATTCTGGTTCGTCGAAGCGGCGCGCAGCGGGAGTACAATGCCGTCTGCTCGGAAGTCGAAAACGGCAACCTCAATCGATATGCGCGAGCCACAATCGGGAGGAACACGATGAAGGTTCCAACGAATGCTTTGGCGCCGAATGCTGGGCGCAGACGTTCTGATTGCAGGTGGCTTTCGAATGCCTGGATTTTGCTCCTCTTTGCTCTCGTGCTGCACGGCACTCCTACCAAAGCGCAAACCGCGGTTGTCCTCGTGGGGTCCGGGTCGAGTGTGCCGGCGCCTCTTTACGCCCGATGGTCGCAGGAATATAACAAGCGCAACCCAAATATTCAGGTGCGTTACCTTCCGGCCGGTACCAGTGAAGGGATCAAGCAGATCTCGCATGGTGCAGGCGACTTTGGCGCTGGGGAAGCTCCGCTTACAGATAAGGAACGGGAAGAAAATGGCTTGCTCGAAATGCCGGTGGTGCTTGTGGGAATCGTTCCCGTCTACAACCTTCCCGCGGTGCACCAAGAGCTTCGGCTTTCGGGCGAGGTGCTTGCGGAGATTTTCCTAGGCAATGTGAAGACCTGGAATGCGCCGCAAATAGCGAAGCTCAATCCCAAGATTGCGCTGCCGAGTGTTGCGATCCAAGTGGTCAACCGCGGCCCGGGAAAGGGATCCAACTACGTTTTCACTGATTTTCTCTCCAAGACAAGTCCCAAGTTTCGTTCGCAAGTTGGAGTTTCCGCTTCGCCGAAATGGCCGGTGGGCGTGCCGGCGGAACGCAGTTCGGACATGGTGGACAAGGTGAAAAACAGTCCCGGCTCCATCGGCTACGTGGAGTACCAATACGCGGTGAAGAACAGCATTCCTCAAGCGGCGGTGCTGAATCTCGCCGGTCAGTTTGTTAAGGCTTCGCCGGAAAGTATCAGCGAGGCGTGTAAGACGGTGGAAGCGTCGCGATCGAACAGCCTCGCGGCTTCGCTGGTTAACGCGCCTGGAGTCGGTTCTTTTCCCATCGCCAGTTTCAGCTGGATGTATTTGCGAACCAAAGCGGCCGATCCCGGGCGTGCCGCCGCGTTAGCCGATTTCTTGGATTGGATCTACACAGATGGCCAGCAGTTTGCTGCCCAGGAAGGCTATTCCGAACTTCCCACCCCGGTGCTTGCGGCAGCCCAAAAAAAAATCAAAGACTTGCGATAAAACTTCGTTGCGGAAGCGCTGGCGTGCCGTCTGCCTATGAGCGATTGCTGATTGGTTGCACTGGAAATGGGCCCGCGCGTCGTGGTGGGTGGGCTCGATCTAACCCTGCTACAGATGAGATTTGCACCACTCGTTTAAGACGTAGAGGCTCCAGGGGCGGGACCAGCTGGTTTTTTCCGATAGAAAATCGTTCCAGACGTTGATTAAGGCATTGGGCTTCAGGAATAGCGCTAAAGCCGACGCTGGGTCGGCGAAGCTGGCGGTTAGGCGCGTGCGCAGCGGGCCACGCAGCCATTGTTCCCACGGCAAAGTGAAAGTGCGCTTGCGCTGCGCCAGGATTTCTGGCGGTAGCAGATCGGCGAGAGATTCGGTCAGTAAAGCTTTTTGTTGATCGGGGCGGCGGCGCGCGTCGTCTGGAAGCGCGCAAACAAATTCTACCAGCGGAGTGTCGAGCAACGGCACGCGAACTTCTAGCGAGCGATTCATGCTGACCGAATCGGTGTCGCGCAGGAGCGTGCTGGCCATGTAGGTGCGCATTTCTAACCACGCAACACCTGCGACGGGTTCGAATTTGCGGGCTTCGTCGGAAGCGCGCTCGAGCCAGCCGAGCCACGTGGGATCGAGGGTGACGCCGTCGGCGTTGATGGTGCTCGGACGAAAACGCGGGTCGATTAGCGATTGCAGTTGTCCTAAGGGAAAGAGTGCGCGGGTGAAAAAATATGGATGCGGAAGGCGATCCGGATAGGCCCAGGCGGCAGCGGCTTTGCGCGCGGCGTCCGGTGAATTTTGTTGCTTGGCCAAGCTGTTGACGAGCGGAGCGGTGACCTTGCGCAGCGCGGTGGGCACAAAAAATGCGGTGCGCACCAGATTGGCCATGCGCGGCGTGTCGGTGAAGGTACTGTAGCCGGCGAAGAGTTCGTCGCCGCCGAGGCCGGAGAGCGCGACCTTGAGACCGACCTCGCGCGCGGCCCACGAGACGAAATATGTGTTGATGCCATCCATGGAGGGTTGGTCGAGCGCATTCAGAGCTTCATCAAGGCGCGCCAGCATGGCGTCGCCATCGAGCGGAACTTCCTGGTGTTGCGTGCCGCAGCGTGTGGACACGACGCGCGCCAAATCCGCTTCGTCGTAAGGCGTTTTGGGAAAAGTTAGCGTGAAGCTGCGAATGCCGGGGTGCGCCTTGCCGGCCAGTGCGGCGATAGCGCTGGAATCCAACCCGCTGGAAAGGAAAAGGCCTACCGGAACGTCGGCGATCAAGTGGGAACGCACGGCGTCTTCGAGCAACGGGCGCAGGCGCTTCGCGGCGTGCGCCAAATCGTGAGTTTTTTTTGGATCTTGCGCGGCGGGCGAGTGTAGTGGATCCCACCACGGACGCGCGCGTGGTGTGCGCCGGCGGTCCGGAACATACAGCAGCATGCGATGACCCGGTGGCAGCGAAAAAACGCCCTCGAGCATGGTGACGGGTTCGGACACGCTGCCGAAGAGGAGATAGGACGTCAGCGCGTCATGTGAAAGTTTCTGCAACGAACGATCGGCGGCCAATAACGCGCGAACCTCGGACGCGAACGCGAAGCCGTCAGCGGTTTGCGTGTAGTACAGCGGCTTGATGCCCAGCGGATCGCGCGCCAGAAACAAAATCGGAGAGATGGCATAGCGCTCGCGAAGATCGAGCAGCGCAAAGGCAAACATGCCGCGCAGTTCGGTGAGGCAATCTTCGCCCCACTCTTCCCAGGCGTGTACCAGAACCTCGGTGTCCGATTGCGTGGCGAATCTGTGTCCGCAGTTGGTGAGACGTTCGCGGAGTTCGCGATAGTTATAAATTTCGCCGTTGAACACCACGGCGACATCATGATTTTCGTTCCAGATGGGCTGCTGGCCACCGGGAAGATCGATGATGCTCAGGCGGCGCATGCCCAAGGCCAGTCCAGGAGCGCGCGGTTCAGCGATTAGAAATCCGTCTTCATCGGGGCCGCGGCGTTGCATGGCCGCGGTCATGGCTCTTACGCGTGACTCCGCCTCCGCGGTCCGCGCAGCGAAGGCGACGCCGCAGATGCCGCACACGCTAGCGTTCGATCTCCGGAGTCGAAAAGAAAACGGCCGCGGCGCGGATGAAGTGTTCGCGGAAGTGGAAGCGCGGAATCTTCAGGCGCTGGTCCGCGTACCAGCCGAGATACGCGCGCAGCAGCAGAAAAAACAGCGCTAAGGTTGCGGAGGAGACCAGCACAAAAAAAGATTCACGTTCGAGCAGTAAGCTCCAATCGAAGGCTTCGTCCCAATTAGGAGAAATGCCTTCCAATACGCGGCGCAGCCCCAGTCCCTGCAAGGGCAAACGCGCGACGCGCACGTGGGCGTAGCTGGCGTAGTCGTACGCCGGGGGATAGCCGGGAACCAGGCTGATGGCTTGCGCGAATACGTCCGATTTCTTCAAATCCTGCCGCGTCAGCAATTGCCCCTGCGGGTCGCGCATGATCACGCGATAGGTGGGGTCGACGATAACCCAGCGATTGTCGAGCAGCACCTCGGCGACCACGTGTTTGGTGGTGCGGTCCGGCCCGAGTAAAAGCAAACGTCGCGCAGTCAATCCGGTGCTGCGCGAGAGATTTAGGAACGCATTCGTGGCGGTTCCGCAGACCGCCAGCAGTTGCTCATAGTTTAGCGTCGCTTCGGGATCGCGCTTCGAAAGCTCTTCGGGGTTCGCCGCCACCGGACGTGGCGCGCCGCTGCGCATCCAGGTGAGGATGAATTCAACTTTTTGTTCCGGGCTGGCGGCAGCGGGAACCACTGCGTCAGAAAAACCCTTGAGATATTGCCGCACCGAATATTCCCAGCCCGCGGAATAAATCAACGATGCAAACACCAACGCCAGCAGGACGTTGGTGGTCCACCAGGCCGTGCGAAACACGCTGTGGCGATCTTTCGGCAACAAGCTACTCCACGTGAATTGACGGACTCTGATTTGTAACCATCGGCATCTTTGCAGCGATGAGCCTGCCGTACAGTTCTTCCATCTGGCTTACCGGCGCGCTCCATCCGAGCTCGGCCGCCACTACCTCGCAACCGCGTTTCAATCCGTCGCGTAACTGGTGTTCCGTCAACAAGCGCGCCAGCGCTTTGGCCAGTTCGCCCGCATCGTGCGCCACCACCAGGCCCGCCCGATCCTTCAGAATCGGCGCAATTCCGCATTGCTCGGTGACGATCACCGGAGTGCCAGAGGCCACCGCCTCCGCCGCGGTATTGCCAAAATTTTCGTTTTGCGAAGGTAACACGAACACGTCGGCATCGCGATAGGCAGCCCATTTTGCGTCGCCAAATACTGGCGCCGTGAAATGAACCCGCGAAGAAACCTCGAGCTGTGCGGACATCTGCGCCAACCGCGTACGGAGCCCGCCTTCATCTGGTCCGGTGAACGACAGATGCACTTCGTTTCCTCCGAGGCGTTCGGGCAATCTCGCAAAAGCATTCAGCAGCAAGTCGGGACTCTTCTTGGTAGAAAGACGTCCCAGGTACAGGACGAGTTTCGCGTCGCGCGGAATCCCATGCCGGGCCCGAAACGATCCGGGCACGGGCCACGGAGAGGGCGCCGCAACGCCATTCGGGCGCAGCACGATCTTTCCCCGTGCTAACCCTCCGGCGACTAGTTCTTCCACTTCCTGCGGCGAAGTGGCAATTAGGGCGCTTGCACCGCGCAGCAATGGTCCGCCTAGCAGCAGATGATACATCCGTTTTAGCTGAAAATTACGCACAATTGGAAGAAACATCCCGATGGGCTCGACCACGTAGGGTAGGCCTCTGTCGCGGCAAACCTCGGCGACTGCCGGACCCAAAAGGTCGTACAGTCCGAAAATATGCACGATATCAAAGTTCTGCAGACGCGCGCGGCAGTAGCGTTTCACGGCGGGGTTCCAACTGACCGCGTGATAGCGCAGCCAGGTGGGAAGGTAAATGGCGGGCACGCCATTCTCCGTTAAACGCCAGCCAAAGGGGGAGCGCTCGGCGCGGATCTCCGGCTCCAGCGAGGGTAAACGCTTCTCAATACCCCAATCGGCGGAAAGCACGGAAACTTGATGCCCACGTTGCGCCAGGCGCTGCGCCAGCGCGTGGACCTTGACGGGCGGCCCGCCGAATTCCAGAAAAGGCGCGTAAGTTTCCGTGACGTTCAGGATCCGCATTGTTCGCGAAGGATTTTTTTCAAGGATTTGGCAAAGACGCTGAAACGAAATTCGTTCTCCACCCGTTCGCGGCCGCGCTCGCCCATTTTGTGCGCCAGCGCCGGGTCGGAAAGCAGCGTCTCGATGCAGGTTGCTAGTTGAATGGCGTCGCCATGCTGTACAAGATAGCCGGTGACGCCATCCTGAATCACCTCTGGCGCGCCCCCGTGCGCTCCGCCAATCACCGGTTTGCCCAACGCCATGGCTTCAAGATAGACCAGCCCGAATCCTTCGCCGCGGCTGGGCAAGGCAAAAATGTCGCACGCCGCATAGCAGGATGCCAGTTCGGCATAACTCAATTTGGCGAGAAACTGGACGTGGCGCGTGATGCCATTTTTTTCCGCCAGATCCTCGAGCCACGGCCGGTCGTCGCCGTCGCCTGCCAATACCAGTTGCAGTTCGGGCCAGCGCGTCAGCAGGCGCGGCAGCGCGGTGATCAGCGTGTCCATACCTTTATAACGCTCCGTGGCCAGCCAACGTCCTACGGTAAAGATCACTGGGCTGCGTGGGAAATTCGCCGGCAGCGGGACGCGCGGCTGTCCCACGAGCGTTTCAAACTGCGGATCGAGCGCCCACGGCAGCACGCGAATCCGTGTGGACGGAACATTTTGTATCGCGGCTACGTGGTCCGCAGTGTTCTGGCTGGGCGCCAATACCAAATTCGCTTTGCGCAACGCACGCCGCCGCAGCAGCGAAAGCGGCTCCCACACTTCCACGCCGTGCGTGCAGACGATGCTTTTCATGCGCGGCGAAACCACGTGCATGGCTTGCACCACCGGCGCGAGATTGGGATGCGCGGCCAGCACCAGTTTGGCGTGCCGGCGCGCGGCGCGAACAGCCGTGGCCGCCAGACGCGTTTTCCCGCGTTCGCAGCCGGTAAATACAAACTCTCGTTCCCCCACGCTCATGCGATGCAGCTCGCGAGAATCATTCAGCGAGAGCAGCCGGCATTCCATCCCACGGCTGTCCGCGAACTCTTTCATCACCGCGGCGATGTGGCGCCCGGCGCGCTGCACGCCTCCGGCAGCGTCGAGTTCAGAAAAGAGACCGATTAGCACGCGCTGAGTCTGCCAAGCGCGACGACGGAACGCAAGAAAAAGCCGAAAGCGATTCCGTTGACCGCGCAAATTCGCGGCAAGCCGTCGCAATTCTTCTGTAGGGGCACGGCATGCCGTGCCCAAGTTTCTCCGTGCGAACCAACGCAGCTCCGATTACAAAATATTGTGGTGCAACAGCGGAACGAGATCCGTCAGACGATCCAGATAAACATCGGCGGGAAATTTCGCGTGATCGTGAACGCCAAATCCGTAATTCACCGCAGCCGCAAAGATGCCAGCGTTTCGCGCAGTCTGCACATCCACCTCGGAGTCACCAATCAATATAGCGTCGCCGGGCGCAACCGCAAATTGCCGAAGAATTTCTTGCACTCCCAATGGATCAGGCTTGCGGGTCGCGAAGCTGTCACCGCCATAAATCACGGCAAAGTATTTCGCCAGCTCCAGCGACTCCAAAATTTGCTTGCTGAGCAGCAACGGTTTGTTCGTCAGCACGGCCATGGGCATCGGGAATAGTTTTTCCAGCGCTTCCGGAACGCCGGCGTAGGCGCGCGTATAGTCCAGCTTATTGGTCTCGTAGTGCCGCAGAAAGATTTGCAGCGCGTCCGCCTGTTCGCGTTCCGTCGCGTCCGGCCCCAGCGCGCGCGAGACCAACTTCGCTGCTCCGTGACCAATGAAACTGGAGACCCTGGCAGCCGGAAGCTCGCCGTGCCCCAGCTCGCGCAGCGTCGCATTGGTGGCGTTGATCAGGTCTTGCTCAGAGTCGATGAGCGTGCCGTCAAGGTCGAAGATCAGCGCACGGATGTGGGCAAGATTCATGGACGGGAGTCTAGCGCGGGGTTGCAACGGCTAGGCCACAAAGTCTTGGCGACAAACCCCAGACTATTCTAGCATCTGTGAATGACACAAAACCCTATCGCTGTTAAGCAGACTCGTAGAGCGCGTAACGAAAAACTCTTTCGTCGAGCAGCCAACTACGAGGAACAAAGAGACATGCGGTCAGCTTTCCGACTGTATCTCAAAGCTGCAAAAAACGGCGACTCAGGCAGTCAACTAAATGTTGCCAATCTATATGACGCCGGTGATGGCGTGCGACGCAACTGTGAGGCCGCGCTTTACTGGTACAAGCGCGCATACCGTCGAGGGTCGGCGAGTGCCGCGAGTAACATTGGAGTGTCGTGGCGAAACGAAAAAAAACCCAAACTGGCGCTGGAATGGTTTCGCAAAGCCGTTCGCTTGGGGGACGACGAGGCGAATCTTGAAATCGCTTTGCATTACTTGCGAGAGGAGCGAAATCCAGCAAAAGCGGTGCCTTATTTGGAACGCGTTCGCGAATCGAGCTGCGTGACGCAAGCTGGCGCAGAAAGAGCAGCTAGGCTGCTCCAAGGAATTCGCAAGCGATCGAAGCGAGCCTAAACTGTTGCGTTTTGGACTGTGTGCTTTGTGTCCGTGGCCTCTTCTGCTACAATAAAGAGCTTCTACACAAGCAATTTTTAACGAAGCAGGAACAACTTATGGCTATGAAGTGTGAATTGTGCGGCAAGGGTCCCCAGTACGGTAACGTGGTCAGCCACGCGAACAATACGCGGCGCCGTCGCTGGAACCCCAACCTCAAGCGTGTGCGCGCCGCCGTGGGTACCGCGACGAAGAGTGTTCGCGTTTGCACCGCGTGCATCCGCGCCGGCAAAGTCAAGAAAGCTGCCTGAGTCTTTCATCTTGCGCTCCCTTCCTTTGAAACTGCGCTACTCGCGAGCCTCCGTAGGGTTGAGCCTTGCCGGTGCCTTGCTACCAGTGGCCGCGATGCTGCTGGTGTGCCTGGCCGGTTGCAACAAGACCGCGCAACACGCCCCGGACGTTTGGGCCACCGTGAACGGCAAAGAGATCAAGCGCGACGACGTCGAAAAGTATTACCGTACGCGCGTAAATCCCGAAGGACCGCCGCCCTCCCAGGAAGAAGCTCTTTCGCTCAAGCTCAACGTGCTCGATGAGCTGATCAACAACGAAATCTTGATCGAGCGCGCCAAAAAGCTAAATCTCGAAGCCAGCGACGGCGAAGTGGAAGACAAGTTCACCGAACTGAAGAGCCCCTACACCGAAGACGAATTCCAGAAGCAACTCAAGGATCGCAATGTCACCGTCGATGATCTAAAGAGCGATCTGCGGCGCCAGCTGTCCATTCAAAAATTGCTGAACCGCGAAGTGGTGGCCAAAATTTCCATCACGGATCAGGATGTCACCGATTTTTACAACGCCAACAAGGCGCAGTTCAACGTCGCCGAGCCGCAATTTCGCTTGGCGCAAATCGTTGTGACGCCCCGCAAGGAACCGCAGGTCCGCAACCGCAAGAATGACGACGCCACCAACGAAGCGGAAGCCGAGCGCAAAGTAAAAATGCTGACGGATCGCCTGAACAGCGGCGCGGACTTTGCACAGCTGGCCATGGACTACTCCGAAGATATGAATTCCGCGGCCACCGGCGGCGATCTTGGCTACGTTCCGGAGTCCGCTCTGAACCAATCGGATCCGCAACTCAAGAAAATTGTCCTGCAACTCAAGCCCGGCGAAGTAAGCCCGCCGATTCAATTGAAGGATGGCGTTAGGATTTTGAAGCTGATCACCCGCGAGTCGCCGGGGCTGCGCGGCATTGGCGATCCCCAGGTGCAGCAAACCATTCGCGATACGCTGCGCAACCGCAAGGAGCAACTGCTGCGCGCCGCGTATCTGGCCATTGCGCGAGACGACGCTCGCGTCACGAATTACCTTGCCGAACAGGTTATGGAAACTTCCGGGAAACTCCAGGATGCCTCGAAGGTCGGTTCGCCGGTTAAACCGTAAATTTTTTTTAGCTCGATTCGCTTAGACGGCCGCCATCAGCGGTCGTTGCTTTTAATCCACCCACACCAGTACGTCGCCCGCGTTCACCGTCTCGCCCTCTTTCGTCACGATCTTTTCCACCTTGCCGCTCTTCGGCGAGCGAATTTCGTTTTGCATCTTCATGGCTTCCACCACCACCAGCCCTTGCCCGGCTTCCACTGCTTCGCCGGCCTGCACTAGAATGCGCACGATTTTCCCTGGCATTGGCGCCACGACTTGCTGCCGTCCTTGCACTTCTAACGCGCCGTGGCGGCCGCGCCACTCCCGCGGATCCAGCACCTGCGCAGTTAACTCCGCGCGCGCGGATTGAACTTTCAGGCTGCCGTCCGCCATCGGCGTCACCCGCAACTCATAAGATTTTCCGTCCAGCAGAATGGAAAAGGTGTGCGGTGCCACTTCCACTGCGTCCGCTTCTAGGGGATTTCCGTCGATCGCTGCCCGCCACGTCGCGCCCTCGCGGCGCAATTCCACCACGCGTGTTTCCTTACCCGTAGAGCCAGTGAGTTGGATTTCGTGCTTCATGGCTGGCGGTCCACCTGTTCCTGCCGCGCGGCGGATTTCCAGCGCGAACGCTCGCCCTCGTCCTCAGGGCGCTTCATCGTGGATTCCTGCGTGGCCTGCCACATGGCAGCGGCCACTGCCGCGGCATCGAGTTCGCAGGAACTTTCGCCTCCGGAAACGCGCGGACGCCGCAGCAATTCGTCCAGCCAGGTGGTATGAATCTCGGACCGCAGAAAATCCGGCTCGCTCAGGATGCGGCGAAACAGCGCCACGTTCGTTTTAATCCCCGTGACTGTGTATTCCTCCAGTGCGCGCCGCAGCCGCGCAATCGCTTCTTCGCGGCTGTTCCCCCACGCAATTAATTTTCCAAGCAGCGGGTCGTAGTCGTTCGGCACCGTCCAGCCTTCGTAGATGCCTTCATCCAGCCGGATGCCCGGTCCGCTGGGCACTGTGCGCGAAAGGATTTTTCCCGGTGAAGGGAAAAAATTGTTATCCGGATCTTCCGCGTACAGCCGCACCTCCATGGCGTGTCCTCGCGGCGTCAGAGTTTCCCACGCAAAGGGCAGGCGATGTCCCGCCGCTATGGCGATCTGCAACTTCACCAGGTCGAGTCCGGTGACCTGTTCCGTCACCGGATGCTCCACCTGCAGCCGTGTATTCACTTCCAGAAAATAAAAATTGGAATGTGCGTCCACCAGAAATTCCACCGTGCCGGCATTTACGTAGCGCCCCGCGCGCGCCAGCCGCACCGCCGCCTCGCCCATTTTCTTTCGCAGGTCCGGCGTCACGATCGGCGAGGGCGCTTCCTCCACCACTTTCTGATGCCGCCGCTGCACCGAACACTCGCGCTCTCCCAGGGAAACCACGCGGCCATGCGCATCCGCCAAGATTTGCACTTCCACGTGCCGAGGTTTTTCTAGATATTTCTCAAGATAAAGCCGTCCGTCACCAAAGGCATTGGCCGCTTCGGAACCGGCGTCGCGAAACGCCGCTGCAAAATCGCCATCCTTCTCAACCAGTCGCATGCCTTTGCCGCCGCCGCCTGCGACTGCTTTGAGCAGCACTGGATAGCCCATGCTTTGCGCCATGGCGTGCGCTTCTTCAATTTTCTCAATGGGATCGTTCGTGCCCGGCACGGTTGGCACATCGGAACGCCGTGCCAGTTGCCGCCCCGCGGTCTTCGCTCCCAGCGCTTCCATCGATTCCGCGGACGGCCCGATAAACGTCAGCCCGGCCTCACTGCACGCCAATGGCAAAGCCGCATTCTCCGCCAGGAAGCCATAGCCGGGATGTACCGCATCGCACCCCGCCCGCCGCGCCACGTCCATCAATTTGTCGATGCGCAGATAACTTTCGCGCGAAGGCGCCGGCCCAATCGCATAAGCCTCGTCCGCCAGCCGCACGTGCAGCGATTTGCGGTCCACTTCGCTGAACACCACCGCGGATTGAATGCCCAACTCGCGGCACGCCCGCAAAATCCGCACGGCAATCTCACCACGATTGGCAATCAAGATTTTCTTGAACATAGGCGGTCAGCGACGCAGCGAAATGTTAGCACGCGCCGAGCGTGCGCCAAGCGTGACGTGCCGTTGGCGTGTCCAATCGTTTGCGGTATAACCGTCTCGTGAGCGCTCTACGCCAGCACTACCAGATCGTAAAATCTGAGCTGCAGGTCCTCAGAGGTTCGGTGGCCAGCCTCCCGGGTGCCGAGGAATTTCTAAAGTTGTTTGATGAGTTTGTCCGTGAGTACGAGTTCGGACTCGCCCTGGAGATAGTTTGCGATCGCCTTCTCGAGCCAGCCGTGGCAGCGCCAAGCGCAGAGGTGGTCAGCCGCATCGAAAGGCTTCATGACCTGATGGAGGTGACGGATAACTGCGTCGCGAGCCTGCGAGACAAGATGCAGTCTATTACTCGACCGTAATACCCCAAAAGTTAAGCACCTAGCCGCCCAGGCTGATGTTCACTTCAAATTGCAGTGGATTGGGGATGCCGCGCGGCAGAACCGTGATCATGGAAAGCCGCGGTGTATCCAGCAGGATATTCATCATTTTATTCAATGTTGTGCCTTCCATGAGGTAGCGCACCGTCAAGCCGTCGGACACCGGATGCCCTTTGGGCGTGGCCGCGAACGGCGTGATGCCATATTTGTTTTTCAAGCTGACCACGATGCTCACCAGGTCGGCGAGATTATCTTTGTCCAGCCCGCTGAACTTCATGCGCTCGAGCAAATGGTGGTCCAGCGAAAATTGTCGTATTGGCGTGGCCATGAGGCCTCCTTCAGGTTTTTGTCCGCAGGGGGCCAGGCAAATCGCAGGGGCTACGTCATACGGTCGTGCATTCGGTATACCAAATCAGCGGCCACGCTCTGCGCCTCGAACGCCACGAAAGGGCCGCCTTCGCTAAGGTCTATCGTCAAATCTTGCGGATTCCTTACCGTTGGCGACGCAGTAGTTCCCATTGGTCTACGGATTCCCCTTTTTCACGCGGCGGGAAACAGGTCCCGTCGACGCATAGCGTTGCCAGATAAGGATTCGCTTACTCTTGCGGCAGGACTACCGTGGTTTTAGAGACGGAGCCCCAGCGGGGATTACAGCGAAATTTACGCTGGGATCTACAGTGGAATGTTGCCGTGCTTCTTGCGCGGGTTCGTGTCGCGCTTGTTTTCCAGTGCCCGCAGCGCCGTAATGATCTTGCCGCGTGTCTCGGCCGGCTCAATGACCGCGTCGATATATCCACGCTCTGCGGCAACAAACGGGTTGGCGAAGCGCTCGCGAAACTCCGCGATTTTTTCTTCGCGCAAAGCTGCGCGCTCGGCTTCGGGAGTCTTGTCCAGTTCGCGTTTGTACACGATGTTGACGGCGCCCTCCGGGCCCATCACGGCAATCTCTGCACCAGGCCAGGCAAAATTTGCATCGGTGCGAATGTGCTTGGAAGCCATCACGCAGTAGGCTCCGCCGTAGGCCTTACGCGTGATCACGGTAATTTTCGGCACGGTCGCTTCCGCGAACGCGAACAGCAGCTTCGCGCCGTGTTTGATGATGCCGCCCCACTCCTGCTGCGTTCCCGGCAAAAATCCAGGCACATCTTCAAACGTGATCAGCGGAATGTTGAAAGCGTCGCAGAAACGCACAAACCGCGCGCCTTTCACCGAGGCGTTGATGTCCAGCACGCCGGCGAGAAACGCCGGTTGATTGGCCACGATGCCCACGGGCCGGCCATCCAGCCGCGCAAAACCCACAACCATATTCCGCGCAAAATGTTCGTGTACTTCAAAAAAATAGGCTTCGTCCACGATGGCGTGGATTACGTCCTTGATGTCGTAGGGCTTTTGCGGATCGTCCGGCACCATCGAATTGAGCGTTTCGTCGCGATGATCGAAAGCTTCACGGCACGCGCGGCGCGGCGCATCTTCCAGATTGTTGGAAGGCAGAAAACTCAGCAGTTCGCGAATCATGGCCAGGCAATCTGCGTCGTCGCGAGAAACGAAATGCGCCACGCCGCTTTTTTCATTGTGCGTCGTCGCGCCGCCGAGTTCCTGCTTGGTAACTTCCTCGTGTGTCACCGTTTTGATCACATCTGGCCCGGTGACAAACATGTACGACGTCTCGCGCGTCATGAAAATAAAATCCGTAATCGCGGGCGAATACACCGCGCCGCCCGCGCACGGCCCCATAATCGCGCTGATCTGTGGAATTACTCCGCTGGCCATGGTGTTGCGCAGAAAAATATCCGCGTAGCCCGCCAAAGAGGCGACGCCTTCCTGAATTCGCGCGCCGCCCGAATCGTTCAGACCAATTACTGGTGCGCCGGCACGCATCGCCAGGTCCATGATCTTGCAGATTTTCAACGCGTTGGTTTCCGAAAGCGATCCGCCAAACACGGTGAAGTCCTGCGCGAAAACGTAGACGAGGCGGCCGTGAACGCGCCCGAATCCAGTTACGAAACCGTCGCCGGCGGGCCGCTGTTCCCCCATGCCGAAATCCGTGCAGCGATGCCGCACATATTTATCCAGCTCTTCAAAGGAATTTTCGTCCAACAGCAGATGAATGCGCTCGCGGGCCGTCAACTTGCCCGCCTTGTGCTCGCGTTCGCGGCGCTCCTCGCCGCCGCCGGCTTCCGCTTCCGCGGAAATACGCCGCAACTCTTCCATGCGGCCGTGATGTTTTGCCGGTGAACTTTCGTGAGAATTGTCGGGCGAAGCGGCGTGCGAATCCGCGGCAGATTTCTTCTCAGGCAAGCGGTTCTCCTTGCGCACCGGACGGCTTATGCACAGTCCCGTTAAACATCGCTTGCTGATCGTTAGCTTCGCCAGTAGAGAAAATGCGCACTGCCAGATGCGTAGCCAGCCACACCGTGCCCAGCAGCAACACCACGCCAAGCAGCAACTCGGCGACAATTGCTCCGGCGCGCTGCAGCGGCGAGTCGATGGCCGTCACATAGATCGTAGCCCTCAGCAGAATGTACATGGCGCCGAGGGTCATGGCTACGACCAGGATGGTGGTCAAAATCGAAGCGAAGATCATCTTCATGGAGTGGACAGCCGCGACTACTGTTCGCGACCCAAAGCATAGCGCAACTGTGGCGAAATCAGAACGCGCGGAAGCCCGTGTCTGGTTACCAACATAGGAAGGAGTTGAACTCACCGAGGATCCGTCGCTCAGCGCAGTCCGGACCAATCATCCGCAACCAGAATGGAATCGGTGGGATTCGAGGGATCGTATTTCACGCTGGCTGGCTGCCCGGCAACCAAGCGCTCAAGACGAATTTGACCTTCAAGGCCGGTAATGTCTTGCGCAGTGTGATAGGTGACGCCGGAAATTGCGTAGCTGTAAGACACCAGCTGGCGCAGCCGCGTATCAGCGAGCGGACGCCTGCCCGCGCCAAAAAGTCCTTTGCGCGGCGCCGGGGGCTCGGGCGGATGCTCCGCAAGTTCCACGATCTGGCCTTCCGCGATGCGGCCGATCTGATTCAGGTGCAGACGGCGTTTGCGCTCCGCTTCCGCCATGTCCACGGCGGGCCGCAAAAAAGCGTAGGCCACCATCGCGACTGCCGCAAGCGCCGCTGCCGCCATCGACAGCGTTAATTTCCAATCGGCAAGCAATGCATTCAACGCGCGTACTCCGTTCAAAGTCTGGATGATGGTGAGAACCACGCCGGCGAACACAACCACATGCGAAACAAATGCCACGCTGGGCGCAACCCGCCGCGTCCCATTCCTGCGTATTTTACCGAAACCGCGTGCGGGAAATGAAACTACGCGTTGCGGGCGTGCACCGGGTTGCGCAACACGCCAATACCGCCGATGCGCACCTCCACCGAGTCGCCGGAAAGCAGCGGGCCCACGCCGGCGGGTGTGCCAGTGGCGATCACGTCACCGGGTTCCAGCGTCATCATGCGCGAAATCCAGCGCACTAGAAAAGGGCAGGGATAAACCATCAGCGAAGTGCTGCCGGACTGCCGTGGCGCGCCGTTCACAAAGGTTTCCACCAAAACGTTCGTGGGCGAGAGCTCCGTTTCAATGTGTGGACCCACCGGGCAGAACGTATCAAACCCTTTCGCGCGGGTGAACTGCACATCGCTCTTTTGCAGATCGCGCGCGGTTACATCGTTCAAGCAGCTGTAGCCGAGCACGTAAGAGAGCGCATCCTCGGAATCCGCAAGATGTGAGCAGCGCCGACCGATGACCATCGCGAGTTCACCCTCGTGTTCCACGCGCTGCGAGTACGGCGTCAGAACGATGGCCTCTTCCGGGCCTACCAAGGAGGTCGACGGTTTCAAAAAAATCAGCGGCTCTTTCGGGACGTCGTTGCCCAGTTCGGCCGCGTGCGCGGCATAATTCCTTCCCACGCAAACAATTTTGCGCGGGCGCACGGGCGCGGTCAAACGGACATCGGCAAGTTTCCAGACGCCCGCGGCGCGAGTCCACGCCTCCCAAGGCGCCCCGGAAATTTCGCGCACCTCATCGCCTTCAATTACTCCGTAGATGGGAGAGGAACTCTGCGCAGCGTAGCCGGAATGCGCAGTGGACGCGCCAGTGGCTGAAGTGGCAGTAGGGAAAAAGCGGCAGAATTTCATGACGCTACTAGCTTACAGGATGATGGCGATGCGCGGAATCCTCGGACCAGGTGCGCCAAACTATCTTCCCCAGCCACGCGATGGTGGCCACGATCATGTACGGCACCGCGCCCAGAATAAAGATTTGAAACGCGCCAAAATGTTCGTGCAGTCCGCCGAACACCAGCGACAGCAGCGCATAGATCACGCTGAAGATGGACCAGCCGACGAGGCTGGAAATCCACAATTTCGCGGGCAGCCGCAAAAAGCGCACGATGGGAATCAGCGCAACCAGGGCCAATAAAATGGCCGCCGCGAGATTGCGCGCCAGAGCAAACTTATCGAGAGAGGGAACGCGGTTGGCAAGAAAAATCCACAACACCAAGATTAGCGAAAGGGCCAAGCCAACGTACACACCGGTGCGCAGCGCGACGTCTTGCAAAATGGGCTTCGAATTGGGCAGCAGCCGCGCGGAAAGCGGTGGAACAACCGGCATGGGCGACGGGCTCCTCGTAATCCCGTCCATACTCCAACCCGCCATCCGGCGGATGGTTGCGCGGTTTCGCAAGAATTTGTGAGCAATAACAGGCGAATTTGAGGCGAACCTGGAAGCTGATCGAGACGCCGATTAGGGCAACGATCAGGATTGTGGCGCCGCGATTTCTGCAAGCACTGCGGCGCTGGCAGGGCTTTCATTGCCGAAGCGGTCGACGGCGGTTACGGTGTACCAATAACGGTGCCCGGGCTGTACAGCGGCATCATGAAACGCGGACGTCGGCAATTCGGAGGCGACGGCCGCCCCGCGCTGGCCTTCCTGTTCGCTGCGATAGACGCGATAGCCCGCCACGTCCGGTTCAGGGCTGATGGACCACGATAGGTCCACCACCGGAGCCGCCGCAGGATCACCCTGCAAAACCGCCGCGACCAATCCTTGCGGCGCCGCTGGCGGGAAAATATCTTTCGGCGTGACGATCAGCGGGACCGAATCGGCGGATTCCAGAATCTCCGGACGCGCCGTCGCCACGGTCCGGACCACGTACACATAAGTCTCGTCGAACGCAAAGTCCACGTCGCGATAACTGTTGCTTGCCGGAGAAGCCAGCAGCGCCAGCGGTGATTTCCAGCGAGCGTGCGCTAAATCCTTCATCGTCGCCTCGATGACCGCTTGATCTACCGGGCTGTTCAGCTGTCCGCGGAAGAGATGATAGCTGACCTCACCGAGAGCTTCTCCGCCAGAAGTTTGCGTAACCGGCGGCCAACTCAATTCTATGGCGGTCTCCGTGACGTGCGCGTCTGCGCCGACGATGCGCTGAGGCACTGGGAAAATCGCGACCTCCACAGTATTCGAATCCGCAGAAGATTTTTTCGGCGAAACCCTCGTGCGCACCAGGTACGCCACTTTGCCGCCGGGATGCGCTTTGCTTTCTTCAGGAGGGAGCGGATCGGTAAATTCCACGTGCTTCTCGACTACATAATTCGGCACCATGGCGCTGGGAATGGCGTAAACCAGGCGGAAGGACTGTGCATCAGCGGAACCATCCGCTTTGACCGCTCCACGAAAAATCTCACAACCAGGGTTTTCCGTTAGACGCTTGCCCGTGACGGTCTTGCCGGGCAGGGTAAACGAAAGCAACGCGCCGTCGCCGGATTGCCGCGCGGTGAGATCGGTGATAGCCGAAGGAATGGGCGGCGAAGGAGGCGTGGGCTGGCCGGGCGCGCCACAACCGGCGAGCAGCAAGCAGCACGAAAAAATAATCAAGCATGCAGCGGCGGGACAAACGGCGATGCGAGCCGCGGGTTGACGAGTTATTTGACAAATCGTTCGACGAGGCGTTCGCGCGAACAGACTTTGCACACGAACCTCAACGCTACCCGGCTGGGCTGGCTGCATGCGGTTCGCTTCCTTACAAAATGTAGCGGCTCAAATCCTGATTCTTTACGATATCGGCGAGCTGCTTGGTGACGTACGCTTCGTCAATCTTCACGGTTTTTTTCTTCAAGTCCGGCGCTTCAAAGGAAAGTTCGTCCAGCACTTTTTCCAGAATGGTGTGCAGGCGGCGCGCGCCGATGTTTTCCGTTTGCTCATTCACGCTGGTGGCGAATCGGGCGATGCTTTGCACCGCGTCTTCGGTAAAGCTCAGCTTCACGCCCTCGGTTTCCAGCAGAGCGATGTATTGTTTGACCAGCGCATTCTTCGGCTCGGTCAGGATGCGCACGAAATCCTCTTCCTTCAGCGATTGCAGCTCCACGCGAATGGGCAGCCGGCCTTGCAGCTCGGGAATCAGGTCCGAAGGCTTGGTAACGTGGAACGCTCCAGCGGCGATGAACAAAATATGATCGGTGCGGATCATGCCGTAGCGCGTGTTGACGGTGGTGCCTTCGATGATCGGCAAAATATCCCGCTGCACTCCCTCGCGCGAAACATCCGGCCCGTGTCCAGACTCCCGCCCGGCCACCTTGTCGATCTCGTCGATGAAGATAATGCCCATCTGCTCGGCGCGCTCGACGGCGGTGCGCGTCACCTGATCCATATCCAGCAGCTTGTTTTCTTCCTCCTGGATGAGGTATTCGAAAGCGTCGGCCACGGTCATCTTGCGCTTTTTCTTTTGCTGCCCGAACATTCCCGAAAGCATGTCCTTGATGTTGACGTCCATCTCCTCCATGCCCTGGTTGGAGATGATTTCAAACGAAGGCATGGCGCGCTCGCGCACTTCGATATCCACCATGCGTTGATCGAGTTTGCCTTCGCGCAGCTGCACACGCAGTTTTTCGCGCGTGCGTTGCGATTGCTCGTGCTGCGCGGTGGCATTGGCGCTGGCGTCCGCCGCACTCACGGTCCCCGCACTCACGGTCCCCGCACTCACGGTCGTGGACGTTATAGTTTGTGCTGAAGAAAGCGGCGTAGGCGGCGCCGGCGGCAGCAGTAAATCGAGCACGCGTTCTTCGGCGGCTTGTTCGGCGCGTTCCGCCACGTCATCCAGTTTTTCCTCGCGCACCATGTCGATGGAGGTCTCGACAAGATCGCGCACCATGGATTCCACGTCGCGCCCCACGTAGCCCACTTCGGTGTACTTCGAAGCTTCCACTTTCACGAACGGGCAGCCCGCCAAGCGCGCCAGGCGGCGCGCAATTTCCGTCTTTCCCACGCCAGTAGGCCCAATCATCAAAATATTTTTGGGCAGCACATCTTCCGCAATCTCCGGCGGTAGCTTTTGCCGCCGCACGCGATTGCGCAGCGCTACGGCCACGGCGCGTTTTGCGGCGGTCTGCCCGACGATATATTTGTCGAGCTCCGCGACGATTTCGCGCGGAGTCATATCATCCAGCGCCGGCAGTAGTTGTTGCTCTTCGCCGGGTGCCGCGCCGTTTCCGCCGTTGGGCATGTAGATCAAATCTTTATCGGACTTGCTGGCCATGAGTTGCTCGATTCCTTATACCACTGCGTTCGTACAATTGCTCGGATGCCAAAACCGCGCGCGGCGTCTGACGCCGAGGTTGTTGCCAAATCTGTCGCCGGAGCGCGTCGCGCTAAATCTCTTCCACCGTAAAATTCGCGTTGGTGTAAATGCAGATTTCGCTGGCGATGCGCATCGCTTCCATGGCCACATCCTTCAGCGGCAGCTTCGAATGCTTGGCCAAGGCGCGCGCCGCGGAAAGTGCATACGCTCCGCCCGACCCAATCGCCACGATGCCATCATCCGGTTCGATCACGTCGCCGTTGCCGGAAAGAATGAACGTGCCTTTCGAATCCGCGACGATCAGCAGTGCTTCGAGATGTCGCAGCGCACGGTCCTTGCGCCAGTCCTTGGCCAGTTCCACGGCTGATTTCTGCAAGTTGCCAGAAAATTCCTGCAGCTTGCCTTCAAAGCGCTCGAAGAGCGAAATAGCGTCGGCGGTGGACCCGGCAAATCCCGCCACCACTTTGTCGTTGTACAGACGCCGCGTCTTGCGCGCCGTATGCTTCATCACGTGGTCGCCCATGGTCACTTGGCCGTCGGCGATCAGCACCACTTTGTTCTCTCTGCGCACGCATAACACGGTAGTTCCATGCATAGTCCCGTGCATCGGCGCGCTTCCCTGGCTATTCGGCATCCCAACATTATACCGCGAGCTGGCGAAACGCCGCCATTGGTGGGGCAGAGACGCGGAACCAAGGCCAAATTATTGTGATTAACGCAGGCATCGCGCCTTGCGCATTTAGGATTGAGGAATTTCTCGGAAAGAAAGCACCTTATAGGTCATCGGGTTTTGCACAAAGTTGATCCAGCAGCTGCTGTAATAAATATTGTTGCTAGAACCTCCGGACATCGTCGCGGACGCCGCGCCCAGATTCGCCCCCCCGCCCTGCGTATTGGCAATCACCACGGCCCCGTAAAAATTCCCGCTGCCACTACTTGTCGCGGTAAGGACCCCATTCCCGACGACCAAAACGATGCCGTCCCACGAATCGTTCGGACCAAAATCAAGGTTTCCGGTAACGACCAGTATTCCGTATCCGGTCTGGGCCCAGTTGCGCACCGTCAAATCGCCATTCACGACAATGGTGACCGGGTTGGTGGCGGACATGTACGCAGGGAAAACGCTGGGATCGGCCGGTGTGCTGGCGGCGGGCACGTTGACGTCGGCGTTGGCCGCGATGGTCTGCACCAGGGCGTTCAAGGCGCCAGGCGTTTGCCAGTTTGGCGGCACTGAAACGATCTGAACGTTCGGTGTTGCTCCGCCCGATCCGGTGTAGTTGTTGGCATTGGGGATCCCTGGCGGTATCCCGGCGATGATGTTTGCCTGACTAGGATCGGTACTGTTCGTGTAGCCAATTCCCGCCACCGGCAGGGCTACGGGTGAGCAGCTGGGTAAAGGTGGGTTCGATTGCGTATCGGTTCCATGGACTATAAACCCCGGCGAACCGGTGAAGCTCACATTGTTGCCGTCCAGGGTCAGCGCCGCGGGAAACGCTAGACCCAGTGTGATCGGGGCCACCACGTACTGCAGCATGCGCTGGCTCCCGTTAGGCATCGCCGCAAGCGAAGTGATCTCCAGCGCCTGAACGCCGCCGGGCACAGCATCAGCATAAAGGTGACCATTCGCGTATAGAACCGGGGTGCCCTGCAAAGTAACATTGGGATTCACATTTACGCCGTTGGCCAGCGCGGAACCCACGGTGACCGCGTTAATGCGCACCCATTTGTAGATCGGACCTGGCAACACTTGTTGTGTTGTCGGCGGAACATAAACGGAATTCGTCGATAGCATTGCCGGAGCGGAAGTTGGTGGGGGAATGCCGCCGGACTCCTGTGCGTATTCGGTGTCGGGATATGTAGTGGGTGTGCTCAGATCCCACGGCGCCACGGTTTCGCCCGGCAGCGGATTGAGGATGTACCACACCTGCCCGGGAGCGGGCAGCGATCCCGCGGGAAGCGCCAAAGCCGTAGGCAAATAATTCGCAGACTTCGCCAGCATGCGTCCGCGGCCTTCTTCCAGACCGGCCAGCGCCGCGTAATAAACGCTGGTGGCGGAATGATAGTTTCCCGTAAGCGCGGAATCCGTTCCAGAAGCCATGATGAGCGCTATGCCAACCACGCAAATCAGCAGCAGCGCGAATAGCGAAATCAGCAGCGCTACTCCAGACTCCGCGGTGCGGCCTCGAAATGTGCGCGCCAAGTGCAAGGTTGTTCCGTCCTGTACTGCGTTGCTACGCATCGGTCTCTGAATTTCCCGCTTCGCCGCATCCTCGCGGAAACCCGCCGCCATCCCCATTTACTGAAACGAATTCATTACGCTCGCGCGCCCGGTTAGCTCCACTACCCTTCGTTGACCCGTTTGCGGATCCGGCGTGGGCGTCTGCACGATGAGCGTGATGGTGATGCTGCGGATATTCATCGGCGCACTGTAAGGCGGACCTGCCGTAGCGCAATCCATTGGTCCCGTGGGCGTGGTGCACGTGTACGTAAACATGGGCACGGGATTGCCACCGGGAAACATGTTGGGATACACCGCATTGATCTGCGCGATCTGCGCCGCAGACGCATAATTCATCACGTTTTGCACGAAGGGCACCAGCTGGTTGTCCGGAATCGTGGCGTACGGATCCACGATCGAGTTGGGCTTCGTGAATACGCCGCGGCCCAACGTAGTGGTTCCGTCCATAATCGTGTAGCGAATAAAAGACACCGGGCCGGGAATCTGCGGAGCGACCTCGAGAAACAGCCCGTACGGCCCAGGTGTGTTGCAGCTGGTACCAATCCAGCAAGGCATCTGTGGAGTGCTCGTGTAGTTGGGATTCCACACCACCGGCGTATCCGCGTACTGCGAGTAATTTGGACCGTTAGTTGTGTCGGGCGGGTTCTCGAACTGATTGGGGGGCGGATAGCCGGCGTCACTGATATCGCGCATCATCTGGTCCAATCCCAGGCGTGCCTCCTGAAAAGAATTCAAGACTTGCGACTCCGATTGATAGCGTCTTTGCGAAACGCCCAGCAACGTAAATGCCGAGCCGCAAATCAGTAGAAAAATTCCCATGGAGACCATCATCTCCAGCAGCGTGAAGCCACTCCCGCCGTGTTGTGCGCCGCGCACAATACTCCCGCCAAATCTTTTTTGTCTGCGGCGTTTAGCGATAATGTTTCCGGCGGCCGTCATTTGTTGATCACCGTATCCAACGTTACCGGCAAAACGAACCCTGTGCCCCCCACTTGCCGCGCTCCCACGATGAATCGTTTGCTCGTGGCTGCCCCGTTGTACGTCGTGGTAACCACCGCCCACCGCACATCCCACTGCGCCCGGGTCGGATCGTTGGGATCGGTGTACGGCGTGGCGTAGCTGTAGCCCGACACTAAACTCTGCGAAAAATCGATCACCGGCCGATTGTTGGCCATAAGGATCGGGCTGCCCACCAATACATTCGGCTGCGTCGGATCGCCCAGATAGCAGAAGTACCCCTGTGCATCGGTGAAGCTCGCCGGGGTGATCGCGGGGTTTAGCGGCTGCGCGATCATCTGATCCAGTTCCCGCTGCGCCAGCACCAGCGACGAGGAATTGGTGCGATTTCCGCTGTTCAGCAGTATCGACGCCGGCACCAGCTGCGCCACGCCCACCAGCCCGATAATCAGGATCACCGTGGCCATCATTGTCTCCAGCAGGCTTAGGCCTGCTTCGGCGCGTTTTTTACTTGTGGGCATTCTCGTCATCGCTACACTCTGCCAGCTCAACTCACTTGCTGCCACACGCCACCCGCGGGTGCCGTCCATACCTGCACCACTCCCGACGGCAGCAGCACCACCGCGCGAAAGCCCGCATCGGCGCCCGACACACTGCCCAGGTACAACACATTCACGAAATTCACAGTGGCTCCGCCTGCGTTGACCACCGCACCCCGGGCATCGAAGGTAACCACGGCATTGGCACCGGAAATCGTCGTGAGCGGCAGTCCCGAGCTGCCCAGCGCCGCCGTAATTGGCCCCGGGCTGGGGATTGCTCCGCCTATCGGCAGCAGCGTGTTTTGTCCTGTGATGGCGTCCTGCGTCTCGCCCGGATCCGGTAGGTGGTTGCGGTTGGTGTCCCCATAGACCAGCCACCCCGCGCCGGACTGCTGAATCTGGCAGTCCACCGGTTTATTCAGGCGAATCGCTTCATAGCGCGTGAACTTGATTATCCCCGCAAGCCGCGCGGCGGCGTCATTCAATTGGTAGGATGCAAACGCGCGCGTCAGCGAAGGCATCGCGACGGCCGCCAAGATCAGCAGTACCGCGATGGAGACCACCATCTCAACGAGGCTGAAGCCATCGTGCGACGTAAAACGCGGTCTTAAGAGCTTTGCGCGCTGTCCCAAGACAATCTCCTCGTTCGTTCCGGGTGGCATGACGGCACTCCCGCCGGGGCTGACGACGTGACTTTGCGGCCTTGCACCTGACTGCGGGTCTGGGCAACGAGGCTCGGGATTCATTCCACCGAGTAGCAACGTATCCTGCTGAGAGACAGTATGTTAGTACATTCTGCGCCATTGTGGGAAGGATTGCAGGCCGCCAGTTGACGTTTCCAGCACTACCAAACATCGCCCCTGCCAAGCATTTAGAGGCATCCCTGGCACTAAAGGTGCCTTGCCAGGGCCTCGGCATTGCGATGGGCGATGGCCTCGATGGAGATCATGGGGTTCACGCCGGACGCCGACGGGAACGAGGACCCGTCCATCACGTACAAATTGCGTGCCTCCCAGGTTTGCCCCTCTGGGTTGGTGGCCGAGCTGCGCGGCGAACCTCCCATGCGCGCCGAACCCATAATGTGAAACGAAAATAGCGCCAGCTGTCCTGAGCTCCAGCCCGCGGCATCCATGTCTCGCGTGAACGTTTCGTGCGAGCCGCGGCGTCCCGGTTCGTAGGAACAGAATTTTGCGTGCGGCGAGTAAATCAATCGCGCGCCCGCCGCTTCCAGGATGCGCGCCGCGCCATGAAAGCCTTTCCGCAGATTCGCGCGGTCAAACGCGGAAAGCGCGTAGTGCGTCACCGGCCAACCGGTGCGGTCCACGGTAACGCGTCCGCCGTCGCGGTCCCGCAACAGCACGCCGATGCCGGAAGTGTGCGCCAACTTTTCCAGCAGCGCGCGATATTGCCTCGGTTCGCGCCATGGCAATACCGCCGCTGCGATGACCGGTTGCAGTGCCGTGGTTTCATACTTCACGCCATAATTTCCTGTCATGCGGCAATGTTCGTCGGAATAAATTGCCTGCATGGTGCCTTCCCACGGGCGAATCTCTTCGTCGAACACTCCGCTGACATTCGAGACCGGATGCAGATGCAAATGCCGTCCGATGTGCGCATTGCGAAGGCCGGAGCGGAGCAGCAATGCTGGCGTATGAATCGCTCCGCAAGCCACCACCACCGCTTTGCAACGCACCGTAACGCGATGCCCGTCTTTGGTGCGCGCTTCGACTCCGGTGACCGCACCGGCTGCAATGTTTATGCGCATCGCTCGCGTATCCGCAAAAATACGCGCGCCGAAATCCTGCGCGTCCACCATAAAAGTTTTGGCCGTAGATTGTTTCGCGCCAATCGCACAGCCCAACCCGCAATAGCCGCAAACTCTCCCCTGATCGCACCCGACCACGTTACGCGGCATGGCGTCCACATGCCAGCCCAGCGAAAGCAGCCCGCGCCGGAGCACCTCTTCCCTCGCCGAAACGCGGTTGTGCTCTAGATTTACGTGCAGCCGTTCGCACACCGCGTCCAGGCTGCGCGTGTACTCTTCGCTCGCGAACCATGGCACCCCGGCCGCGGCCCACTCGTCGCGCACATTGTCCGGCGTGCGAAACGAAGTGGTGTAGTTCACCACCGTCCCGCCGCCCACGCACTCGCCCGCCAGCAATCCCACGCTGCGATCCGTTGTGGACGCAAACCCGCGGTCCGCGTACAAATTATAAAAACCCTTTAGTTCCGCGCCATCGAAGTCCGCATCGTCGTAATACCCACCCGCTTCGAGGACGATCACATCTTTGCCAGCCGCTGCTAAGACTGCCGCCGCCGTGCCGCCGCCCGCGCCGGAGCCCACCACGCAAACATCCGCCGTCAGTTCCAGGTCGCGCTCCGGAACCGTCACGCGCAACGCTCGCGCCGTCGCGGGACGTTGCGTCCCCAGCGGCCCGGGATAGCCAAACTTTCCCCACACCGGACTCGCCGCGCCATGCGCTCCCGGTAGCATCACGTACAAATATCCGATCGCTTTGCGCAGCGCTTGAAACGCTCCACGCCGTTGCGCCAGCGCGCTGTCCGCCCAACTCAGCAGCACGCGAACGCGTTCTTCCGCGGGCAGCGCGGAAAACGCCGCGCTCCGCCGTACGGCAAACAGCGAATGCAGCCGCGAATTCCATATATTCAGCAATTGCAGCAACTGCTCTGGACGCCCGGTAACCGCCGGATCAGGTAGCGCCTCCGCAATCGCGCGCGCCACGCCCATCTCCGCCGCTGACGGCCAACCTTCGTCCGCCGGCGCAAACGTATCGCAAATCGCTTCCAGCGCGCTCTGCTGTCCCGCCGTCAATTTCATTTCACAATTCCCGACCGCAGCAAGATTTTCCTTTGTAGGGGCGCAACATGTTGCGCCCCAGCTTGCCACGATGTAAGCACAAGCGACCGCCTTTTAGAAATTGCGCAAAATCTAAAATGTAAATGGAAAGTAGGCTGCGCGAAAAAATCGGGAGAGGCGGGCCAGGTCGTCCCGCGCTCTCCCATTGTCCCCATTTAAGGGGTACCGGCAAGTCTGACGGAGGGCGACCCACCGGTCGTGTGTTGGCCTGCCTATTAAACCCGCCAAACGGCAAAAAGGTTTCAGTCCAGCGCAAAAATTGTCTAGAATCTGTGTTGGAAAGCTTACATTGGCAAGTCCACGTGCCCTTCGATGCCCAGACCTTCTCACCTAAATCCCGACGATATCCTTCGTTTTCTGCAAGTTAGCGCCGATTCGGCGGCTGCCAGCGAAATCTTTCGCGCCTTGCACCTCAGAAAATCCGACCAACGCGCCCTGTTCAAAATGCTCGGAAAACTCAAAAAACGCGGCGCCATCGACGAAATCTCCGGTGGTCGCTACCGCCTGGCTAGCCGCAAAGGCGACCGCCACGCCTCGCGCGATGTGCAACATCCGTCTACCGACCATCGTCGCCAGGGCCAAGGCCACGGCCAATCCACAGCCGCAACAGTCGCAGGCACAGCCACTCGCGATGAATCTCCGCGCATTCATAAGCAAACTCTCGCGCGCGATGAGGTCAGTGGCCGCTTGGTCCTGCATCACGACGGCTATGGGTTCGTCGTCCCCGATAAACCCGTCCCCGAGCTGGACGGCGACATTTTCATTCCGCGCCTGGCCATCGAAGACGCCATGCACGGCGATCACGTCGTCGCAAAATTCCAGCGCCGCAACGGCTACTCCGACCGCCAGCGCGCCGAAGGCCGCATCGTCCGCATTCTCGACCGCGCGCATCCCAGCGTCGTCGGGCTTTTTCGCTACGGCCCGCGGTACAACGTGGTCCTGCCCTATGACGCGCGCCTGCACCACGAAATCGAAATTCCCCCCGGTGAAGAACTCACGCCGGCGTTGCGCGAAAAACTCATCGCGCACGATCCAGCGTTCGATCCGAAAAATCCCAGCGCCCGCACAAAACGCATCCCGCGCATGGAAGAGCTCGATGGCGCCGTAGTCAACATAGAAATTCTGCGTTTTCCCCGCGCTGGCACCGCGCCTATCGGACGCGTCGTGGAAATCCTCGGTCGCCCCGGCGAACTCGGTGTGGACACCGAAATCATCATCCGCAAGCACCATCTCCCGTACGAATTCCCGCGCGCTGTCCTGGCCGAAGCCGAAAGGCGCGCGCAGCTCCCGCAAGAAAGTGGATTAGCCGGCCGCGAAGATTTCCGCCACCTTCCCATCGTCACCATCGACGGCGAAACCGCGCGTGATTTCGACGACGCCGTCTACGTCGAGCATCGCGAAAATGGTGCCTGGCACCTTCAAGTGCACATTGCCGACGTAGCCCACTACGTTCGCAGCGGCAGTGCGCTCGATCAGGAAGCTCGCCTGCGCGGCACCAGCGTCTATTTCCCGGATCGTGCCGTCCCGATGCTTCCCGAAGCTTTAAGCAACGGTATCTGCTCGCTCAAGCCGCAGGAAGATCGTCTGGTCATGAGCGCCCTCATCGAACTCGACCAGTACGGCAACATCCAAAGCTCCCGACTCACCAGCGGCATAATCAAATCCGCCGCTCGCATGACCTACACCAACGTAAACAAAATTCTTGAAAACGACCCCGAAGTCAGCGCGCAATACGCCGCCCACGTGGAAAATTTCCGCAAGATGAAACAGCTGGCATTGCTGCTGAACGCCCGCCGCACCGAACATGGCAGCATCGACTTTGATCTTCCCGAACGCGTCATCGCCTTCGACGACCAGCAGCGCATGACCAGCATCAACCGTAGCGAGCGCAACATTGCCAACCGCCTGATCGAAGAATTCATGCTGACCGCCAATCGCGTGGTCGATGCCTACCTCCTCCACCGCGCCATCCCCGCCTTGCATCGCGTCCACGAAAAGCCCGACGCCAGAAAAGTTTTGGAATTTGAAGAGCTGGCCCGCGCCTTCGGCTACTCGCTGGGCGTGGAAGATTTGCATCGCAAAGAAATAACCGTTCGCCACGGCGCCATTCCTGCGGCGAAAAGCAGCGGAAGAAAAGCTGGCCGTGATGGGCGCGGACGCGACGGCAAGGGAAGCGGCGGACGCGGTGCGGGCGAGATGAAAGTAAGCCTGGCCGGCGCCGAAGTTGCCATCACTCCGCAACACTACCAGCGCCTGGTAAAAAAAATCATGGGCAAGCCCGAAGAGCGCATCCTCAGCTACCTGATGCTCCGCTCGCTGAAGCAAGCGCGTTACGCCGCGGACCCGCTAGGCCACTTCGCCCTTGGCTTCGACGAATACACCCACTTCACCTCGCCCATCCGCCGTTACCCGGACCTGATCATCCACCGCATCCTAAAGTGGGCGCTGGAAAATCCCGAAAGCGAGGAATTTCGTAGCGGCCGCCTTCCGAGGCGGTCGCCTTCGATGCCCGCGCCACACTCTTCAGCGCAGCAACACCAGTCAGCCCGCGAGCAGCACCACACCCCAATCCAACACCTGTCCGCCCAATCTATCCCCGAAACAATCTCATTTCCCACCGATCAAGCCACGGGACACGGATCACAGGTCACGGATCACGCCTCCCGCACGGATCACGCCTCCTACCGCTACACCGAAATCCAACTCCGCGAAATCGCCACAGAAACCTCCGAAGCCGAACGCCGCGCCGTTGCCGCCGAACGCGAACTCATGGACTGGAAAACCGCGCAATTCATGGAAGAACATCTCGGCGAAGAATACGAAGGCTTAATCACCTCGGTGCAAAAGTACGGCTGCTTCGTGGAACTAGCCGAAGTTTTCGTCGAAGGTTTGCTCCCGTTAGCCGCCCTCGAAGAAGCCGCAGGCTCCCGCTGCATCTACCGCGAATTCGATCACTCCATAGTCGCGTTACCAGGCGGCAGCAGCAGCAGCATGGTCTACGCCGATCAACCAAAGGATCGCCACAAATCCAAGCGCCACGCTCACTCCAGTTCCCAGTCACCCCAAGGCCGCGGCGCCAAACCCTCCACCCAACGCGCCTGGCACCTCGGCGACCCCGTCCACGTCCGCGCCGAACGCATCGACCCCATCCGCAAACGCGTAGAATTCGCCCTTACCGAGATGTAATCGATGTCAGACGAAATGAACCGCAACAGAGAAATCTTGGTTCAAGCGTTTCCCCTTCGCCTTCACGACGAGGTGCGCTCCGTAATCTCCCTGGTTTCTGAACCACGCTTCTCGTCGTCCCCAGACGCGTTTACGGTTCGAGTCGACAACCAGCAGGTCTCGATTCCATGCCGGATTTACTACGAACGCGCAGAATTTGATACTGCTACGCTAAGCAGCACCTCGGTCGCAATCCTGGACTGTTTCCTGACAAGGCATAACAGTGGCTTCATCCGGCAAAAACATCTGGAGCGCATATTGCTCCCGCAACATTCGTTCGTACCAGCTTTTGTTGTTGCACTCGTCGGAGAATACGTTCTGGAAATTCACGCCCCTATCAACGATGCCCTTCCGCATCTTGATCGTCCCGTATATTCAGAATTCGTAAGCAGCAATCCAGAATTTCTTGCATTAACCGAACAACGCGTTCTGAGCTATTGGAACTGCTACTATCGCGACATCAAAAAAGAAAACTATCCAGCGTTCCTCGCTCTGAATTTCTTAAAGTCCTTGCAACGCGACAAGCCGTTGTAGCGGCCGCCTTCTGCGGCGGGCAGGGATGCCCACGATCGGATTCGATCCGTGATAAAAGAGCCACATCCAATCGAGACAGTCTATCGTTTCGGGAAGGAATCAGTGCATTTGTAGCCAGAGCGATCGGCTCCCACGCTGCGGTTTACCCCAGCCCACATGGGTGGTTTTTTGTAAGTGTTCATTTTACGGAGGTTAAAGTCTTTTGTTTTGATGTGGTTTCACAAGTGTTCATTCGGCATGGGTTACGGTCGGTGGCTTTACAACGAGTGGAAGGCGCCAGCGTTAAAAAACGGGTTGATGCGGGAATGCTTGCGGATAGCGAGACACACTTCTACCTAAAAAGATAGTACGCTGTATTAAGAGATTTGTCAAGACAAATGTGCGATATTATGAGTACTAATGGCGAATGAAGGCTTGGCGAGGCCCTGAGCTGTCGCTACACAGCCTCCGTCGCCGCAGATTGACTTGCTTCAGTCACTAGCCTAGTATCCGCGTCGAAGTTATATCACGGGCGTCACAAGCCGCAGCGCCACCAGGAAGGAACGCGGGCATGAGCGATTGGGTCCATCTGCAGGCGACTTGCGGCGAGCAATTGACGCAGTTACATCACTTTTCCATGGTCAAGCAGCAGCCTGGCGGTAACGTGCCCTTCGCCATCACCGTGAAAGAGTTCGCCACGCCGCCGCCAGGCCAGCGCCTGCGCTTTTACGCCGAGGCCGACAAGTCCGTCAACCAGAAGACCGCACCCTTCGTGCCGTGCGGCTGGGGCAGTTCCATCTTCTCGGCGCTGGGCGATTGCGTCCGCATGATTCGCGAATTCCCCTACGAGGGCGAAAAGGTCGCCGAAAAGGACGCCGCCTCGTGATCCAGAAATTCACCAAACGAAATTTGCAGCCCGGCATGATCGCAGTAGAAATCTACGGCAGCGTCCACAATGGCCCGGACTGCGCCCGCTTGCAGCGCGAAGTGGATGCCATGATCGCCGCGGGCGAGACGCGCGTGATCTTCGACCTGGCCGGCCTCACGCACGCCGACAGCGCCGCGATCGGCGCCATCGTCCGCTGCCTGACGAAGCTCAAAGGCGCAGCCGGCGGCATGCGCATCGCCGCGGCGCATCCCATGATCGTCCACAGCCTGAAATTAACGAAAGTGGACAAGCTCATCGAAATGTTTCCCACCGTCGATCAAGCCGCGGAAAAATTCTCCGCCTGAGTGTTTGGCGGCAAGACTGCCACCTTCGGATGCGTGGCGTATTGCTTGACTACAAAAACCGCACAGGCAAGAGTGCCTGTGCTACGAACCCGCGTCCGCTTCCGCCCCCAGTTATGCGTCCAGCCGCGAATATGTTAATTTTCAATGTTTATGACCAAGCGTATCGGCGTGCTGCTAAGTGGACGCGGCTCGAACTTCGAGGCCCTGGCGGATAGCATCACCGCCGGCCGCATTGCCAACGCCGAAATCGCCATCGTCGTGAGCAATCGCGAGGACGCTCCTGGCATCGCGCGCGCCAATTTGCGCAATATCGCCACAAAAGTAATTCCATCCAAAGGATTAGAACGCGAAACGTACGATCGCCAAGTGGTCGCTGTACTCCACGAACACCAAGTAGACCTGGTCTGCCTGGCCGGCTACATGCGCTTGTTGTCGCCGTATTTCGTGGCCGCGTTTCCCAGTCGCATCTTGAATATCCATCCGTCGCTGCTACCGTCTTTTCCCGGCCTAGAATCGCAGAAGCAAGCCCTCGAGTACGGCGCGAAATTCGCGGGATGCACCGTGCACTTCGTGGACGAAAATCTTGACGCTGGACCCATCATCCTGCAAGCCGCCGTCCCGGTGGAAGACCACGACACCGAAGCCTCGCTCTCAGAGAAAATTCTTCGCGAAGAGCATCGCATCTACACGGAAGCCGTTAAACTGGTGCTCGCCGGCCGGTACAAAATCACCGGGCGCCGCGTCACGCGCACCGAAAAATAAAATCCATGACCGAATCCGCATCCCAAGCATTTAAATCAGCAGACGAACAGCTCGCGTACCTGAAAAAAGGCGTCGCGGAAATCATTCCGGAAGCCGATCTCAAGGCCAAGCTCGAACGTTCCGTGAAGACCGGCAAGCCACTGCGCGTGTATCTCGGCGTCGATCCCACCGCTCCGGATATTCATCTGGGCCACACCGTGGTCCTGCGCAAGCTGAAACACTTTCAAGACCTCGGCCACACCGCCATTTTCTTGATTGGCGATTTTTCCGCCATGATCGGCGATCCCACGGGACGTTCCGAAACTCGCCCGCCGCTCTCCCGTGAAGAGGTCGATGCCAACGCCAAAACCTATCTCGCGCAGGTTTTCAAGCTTCTCGATCCGCAAAAAACCGAAGTCCGCTATAACAGCGAGTGGCTAGATAAACTTTCCAGCTACGAAATCGTGCGTCTCTGCGGACATTACCGTCTCGCGCGCATGCTGGAGCGCGAGGATTTCCGCTCGCGTCTGGCCAACGCCCAGCCCATTTCCGTTCACGAACTTTTGTATCCGCTGCTCACCGCGTACGACGCCGTCGCGCTCAAGTCCGACGTGGAAATCGGAGCCACCGAACAGAAATTCAATCTGCTGGTGCACCGCGACATTCAGCGCGAGTACGGCTTGCCTTCGGAAGTGGCGGTCACCATGCCCATCCTCGTGGGCCTCGACGGCCAGCGCAAAATGTCCAAGAGCCTTGGCAACTACGTGGGCATCACGGAAGCGCCCGACGAAATCTTCGGCAAAATCATGTCCATCCCCGATGCGCTGATGTGGTCCTACTACGAACTGGTCACGGATCGCACGCCCGCGGAAATCGCCACGCTGCAAGCGGAAGTCGCGAGCGGCAAGCTCCATCCAATGGACGCAAAAATGAAACTCGGCCAGGAAATCATTGCCGGTTTTCAAGGCCAAGACGCAGCGCAAAAAGCCGCTGACAATTTTCAGCGGGTCTTCCGCGATCGCCAAGCTCCGTCAGAGGCCCCAACATACAAGCTGCCGCGAGGCCCCGCGAAAAAATTAGCGGCACTTTTAGTGGAACTACAGCTGGTTCCATCGAAAAGTGAAGCCGACCGGTTGATCAAGCAACGCGGCGTAGAGATCGATGCCGTGGCGGCTGAAGATCCGCGCCAGGACATCGACCTAAGCCAGCCGCGCGAATTTCTTCTTCGCGCGGGAAAGAAAAAGTTTCTTCGCATCATCGTCGAGTGAATTCTCGAAATAAACGATTGCACGAACGCTTGAACAAACCATTGAACAAACGGCGCCCACCAATCGTTTAAGTACTAGGCGCCGCGGAACTCTCGGAAGGGGTGCATGGATGGGACTCTGGACACGGCGAAAGTTTTTTCTAACGTCGCTAGCGGGCAGCGCCGCAGCGGGTGCGACGTCGCTACTCGCCAAAACGCCGCTCGCAAACGGCGCTGAACTCGCGGCGGGAAAAAGCCCAGCGCCTGCAGCCGCCCCCGCTAAACGCCCCGTCATCATCTCCAGCGCCAACGGCCTGCATGCCATCGGCCGTGGCATGGAGATCCTGTTAAAGGGCGGCGACACCCTCGACGCCGTGGTCGCCGCCGTCACCATCGTCGAAGACGACCCCAACGATACCTCCGTGGGTTACGGCGGCCTGCCCAATGAAGACGGCGAAACGGAACTGGACGCCAGCGTGATGCACGGCCCCACGCGCCGCGCCGGCTCCGTCGCCAGCGTGCGCCGTATAAAAAACGTTTCGCTTCTCGCCAAAACGGTGATGGAAAAAACCAATCACATAATGATTGTCGGCGACGGCGCGCACCGTTTTGCGGTGGACGAGGGCTTCATCGATGCCAGCCTGACGACAGAAAAATCGCGCCTAGCGTGGCTGGCATGGAAGGCCAGCACCTCCGTAAACTGGCGCCCCGGTACCGATAGCCCCGAATGGAAAGAAAGAACCGCCGGGCTTTTCGACACTCCGGAAAAGCAAGCCTGGCGCGCGGAAATCGAACAGTTAGTCGCGCATCCTCCCACCGGCACCATCAATTGCCTGGCGGTAAACGAAAAAGGCGAAATTTCCGGCACCACCACCACTTCCGGCTTGGCGTGGAAAATTGCCGGCCGCGTGGGCGATTCTCCCATCATCGGCGCGGGCCTGTACGTGGACGGCGAGGTTGGCGCCGCGGGCTCCACGGGTAAAGGCGAAGAAAACATCAAAATCTGCGGTGGCCATACTATTGTGGAAATGATGCGCCAGGGCAAATCGCCTACCGAAGCGTGTCTCGAAGCGCTGCATCGCATCGCGCGCAACTACAAAAACGACAAGAAAAGACTCACCACCTTTCACATTTTCTTCTACGCGCTGAATGTCGACGGCGTATACGGTTCCGCTTCGTTGTGGCGAAACACCTACGACCGCAGCAAACATTCTTCTTACGCCGTGCACGATGGCGGCGAAGCGCGGTTGATGGAATGCACGCCGTATTTCGACGAAATAGGCGGAGACGAATAGATGATCGAGCTGAAAAATGTTACGAAAGAATACGATCTGCCGCCCGGCCAGCCCGGGCAACTGGTGGCCGCGGATCGCCTGACGCTGGACGTCCCGGACGGCGAAGTATTTGGTTTGGTCGGCCCCAACGGCGCGGGAAAATCCACCACGTTGAAGATGATCTGCGGTTTGCTGCTGCCCACCGCGGGCCACATCACCGTGAACGGCGTCGATGTGGAGACGCAGCCCGAAGCCGCGCAGCAACACATCGGCTACCTCGCCGATTTCTTCAGCGTCTACGACGAACTAAAAGTTTGGGAATACGTGGACTACTTCGCCCGTGCCTACAAATTGCCGCCAGAAAAAATTCCCGCGCGCGTGCGGGAAGTGATCGCGCAAATGGGTCTTGAAACAAAATACGATTCCAACGTCGCCACCCTTTCGCGCGGCATGAAGCAGCGTCTGGGCATTGCCCGCGCCATCATCCACGATCCACCGCTGCTCGTTCTCGATGAACCCGCCTCCGGCCTCGATCCCAAAGCGCGCCTGGAACTGAAAGATCTGCTCCGCGCCATGCACCGCGCCGGAAAAACCATCTTCATCACCTCGCACGTGCTTCCGGACCTGGAAGAAATCTGCACCAGCCTGGCCATACTCGAAAAAGGCAAGCTGCTGCGGCACGGAAAAATCGCCGACGTGATGCGCAGCGCCGGGCAAACACGCCGCGTGCGCATTCGCCTGGCGTCACCGGAGTTCGCGCTGGAATCATGGCTCTCCGCCCATCCCGGCGTCAGCGAAGTACTACACGGCGCCGGCGCCACGGAATTTATCTTCCCCGGCTCCGACGCAGATCTCGCCGCGTTGATCCGAGAAGCGGTCCTGGCCGGCGCGCCCGTCTACAGCGTGGAAGAAAAAACCGATTCGCTCGAAGAACTTTTCGCGCGCCTCTCGACCGGGGAGGTGATGTGATGTTCAATAATCCGGAATTTATCCGTAACGTCCGCTCACAGCTCCGCCCGGCAAAAATGGTGACGGCGCTGGTCATTTCCGGGGCGATATCGTTGGTCCTCGCCGTATCGCTGAATCACATCGTGGCAATCCCTTCCGAGGGAATTCGTGGTTGGGGGCTTCCGCTTCTGCGCGGCATCTTCTGGGTGCAAGCTTTGATTCTTGCGGCCGGGGGCGGCATCGCTTGCGTGAACGCCATCTATAGAGAAAAGGAACAAAACACTTTCGACTACCAGCGCGTCACGCGGCTTTCTCCGCTGGAACTCACCATCGGCAAATTATTTGGCGCGCCAGTGTTCATGTATTTTCTTTGCCTGTGCCTGCTGCCACTGGTGATTTTCGCGACGCTCAAAGCGGGGCAGAGTTTCTCCTTTGTCCTTGCGGCGTACGCCGTGTTGCTGGCCGGTTCGATTGCGTTTCACGCGCTGTGCCTGCTGATTTCCCTGCTCACCGTTCGCGGTTCGCACACCACGGCGATTATTTTTGTGCTGCTCATTCTCGGCGCCTATTCGAGCGTTCCGCCGGCAATATCTTTCTATTTTCAATTGGGCTCGCTGTCGCCCTTTTATTCATCGCTGACAGCGATTCAGCACTCCTGGACGCCGTATTTGCCGTCGTCGTCGCAGGAGTACATGTTCACGGATGGATCGACTCCAGTTGGGGACGCGTTCTTCGGCCATACTGTAAATCACATACCAGTGATGTTGGTCATCAGCGCCGCACTTTTCGCATGGATGCTGCTGGCGTTGACGCGCAATATCAAGCGCGACCCCGACCAGTACGAACTGTATTCGCCATGGCAATCCCTGGGCGTCGTCGCCTTTGCAAATTTATTGCTGCTTGGTTTTGTGAACTGGTCCGGCGGTCCGCTGATCGATCTGCAGGCTTCGCTGCTGACGTTGAACGCCCTTATTCTCGGCGCCCTCGGACTTGTACAGCTGCGGAATCGCGATCGCGCCCGCCGTATTTTGCGTGGAGAAACGGCGAACGCACCTTCGTGGCTGAATCTTGCGTGGCCGGCTCCGTTCCTGTTCGTCGCGGCGGTCGGGGCCGGGCTTCTGGTATCGGCGGCCGCGGACATCGCTCGCCGATCGGACGCTGGATGGAGCGTGGCGCTGGCCATTTTCCGTTCGCTATTTTTTGCCGCGTGGATTATTCGCGATACGCAGTTTTTGCAATGGATGATCTTGCGGCGCGGCAAGCGGCGGCTGGTGATGGGCGTGCTATTTCTAGCCGTTTACTATGCTTGTGTGGCAATCGTTCTTTCCGGATTCGGAACCTTTAGAGATGCCGACAAAATGCCTTTCACGGCTCTCTTCTTGCCGACCCCGATGTATTATCTCGATCACGCTGCGTGGATATTGCGACCGGCGATTTGGGGCGCCGCGTTCGTGGCCCAGTGGATCTTCATCGCGCTCTTCATTTACGCGCAGCGCAACACTATTCTGGAACTGGCGCATCCCGCCTCGTCGGAGCCGGTTCCCGTCGCCGCGGACTGAAGCGGAAGGTCTCTGGTAGGGGCGCAGCATGCTGCGCCCCAGCTTGCCCGGACGTTGAAATCTATCG
Source organism: uncultured Acidobacteriota bacterium (assembly GCA_963838265.1). Classification (GTDB taxonomy): domain Bacteria; phylum Acidobacteriota; class Terriglobia; order Acidiferrales; family UBA7541; genus Acidiferrum. Next base: position 223,641 of record CAWIQN010000003.1, on the reverse strand, counting down.
ACAGGATTGTTTGTGAATTTTCTTCGGTCGAAAAAATTATTCAGCTTTGCCGAGCGGCAAATAATACTGCGTGCCCTTGACGGGATCCTGCAACCGCCGCAGCAACTGCTGCAAATCCTCGCTGCGCTCCACGAAATCGATATCGGATGTATTGATCACCAGCAAATCAGAAGCCGCGTAGCGGTAAAAGAAATGTTCGTAAGCGCGCGCCACTTCCTCGATGTATTCGAGCGAAATCTGCGTCTCATCACGCGAAGCTTTCTTGGCGATGCGCGCGCGCAGCACTTCCGGCTTGGCCTGCAGATAAATCACTAGGTCCGGCTCGGGAATATCCGCGCTGAGGAGTTCGTAATAGCGTTCGTAGAGTTTTAGTTCTTCGTCGTCCAGATTCAAATTGGCGAAGATGCGGTCTTTCTCAAGCAAAAAATCCGAAATCACCGGTCCGGGCGATTCCACCGCCAGCGCCTCGCGCAAACGCTTCTGCCGCTCCATCAGGAAATACATCTGCGCGCGCAGCGCCGCCCCGGGCTTCTCTTTGTAAAATTCCGCGAGGAAAGGATTGTCTTCGCAATCGTAAACGCGGCGCGCGTGCAGCTTTTCTGCCAGTATTTTCGCCAGCGTGGTCTTGCCGACGCGCAGCGGCCCTTCAATGACAATAAAGCGCGGGGCTTGCGCCGCCCGCTGTGGGTCGCGCGCGCGTGTGGCCGAAGACGATTCGTGGGCAGCCATCGCGCGCGATTATAGCAGAGTCAATTTCTCCACGGGCCGCTACTTGCCGACCACCAGCAAGACAAATGAGCCGGGCTTCATCTTGCCGCGGCGTTCGCCCGGGGCGGGAGGATCAAAGTCGGCGGCCGGCAGAAAGATATTGTGCGTCTTCAAATCCAGCCCCATGGTCCGCGCACTTTTCTTTGTCGGCACATTTTCCACCACGGAATATTTATCTGGAGCATCCTCGTGAACCACCGTAAACGTGCCTTCGCCGTTAGAGGCAAACGCCAGTTGCGTGCCGGGGTCGAAAGCGGTGGCGTCCACGCCGTCGCCGATCGCCGCTATGGTTACGATCTTTCCGCTGTCCGCGTCCACGATCGGCATCATCTTCGCGTCGCAACCGGAAAACAGCCGGCGATGTGCTAAATCCATGGCTAGACCCGATGGTCCTTCCGCGGGTTTCAGCGGCCAGCGGTGCAATTCTTTCAGCGTCTTGGCATCGAATTGCACCAACTCGGAAGTGTCTTCGATGTTTACGTAAATATTTCCTTTGCCGTCGGCCACCGCGAACTCCGGTTTTCCGCCCAGAGCCAGCGTGCCCACCACGGTGCCGTCAGCGGCGTTGAATGCGGTTGTATTCTTGCTCGCGCCGTTGAGCGTGAACACGCGTTTCGTGACGCCGTCGTATACGATGGCATCGGGATTTGTCCCGGTGCTCACCGTTCCCAACGTTTTCAGGGTTTTCAAATCGAAAATCGTCGCCGTGTTGGCGCGCCCGTTACTCGTAAATCCTCGGCCGAACTCCGGAGCGAGCGCAATACCGTGCACGCCCTGCGTATCGGGAATGTCGCCGGCAACTTCGTAGGTGTCCGCATCCAGCACCACCACGTGGGTGCCGCGCGAGACGTACACGCGCCGCGCCACGCTATCCACCAGCAAATAATCCCAACCCGTATCGCCAGCGATCGGGATGGTTTTGATCACGTGATATCCCGACGGGCCGACCGGCGAAGCCGCAAACAAATGTTTTGCCGCGAGCCCGCTCGTGGCGAAGATCGCCACCGCTGCCAAGGTGCCAAAGAGTTTGTGATTCATCATTCGCTTCTCTCCTGGAAACTTCTGCGTCCGCAAGTGTGGCAAGGCGTCCTGCAAACTTCAACTACGCAACGCATCGACGCGCAGCGGGAGACAGATGCGAATTAATCTCCTGTTCATCTGCGGCGTGCATCTTCACGGTGCGATGTGCGCCAGTCGAAAGTGATAGCGCATCGCAAGTACATCGGGAATAATGATGACCCCTATGACGCCCGTCGACGCGCCACTCGCGCTCAAAATCCGGCAGCTGCGCAAAGTCTACGAGCAACTGGTGGCGGTGGATTCCATCGATCTGGACGTTTACACCGGCGAATGTTTTGGCCTGCTCGGCCCGAACGGCGCAGGAAAAACGACCACCATCGAAATTTGCGAAGGGCTGCTGGAGCCGGACGGCGGCACGGTGGAATTGCTGGGCCGCGATTGGCGCACGCAGGCCGGCGAACTCCGCCAACTCCTCGGCATTCAGCTGCAGGAAACCACGTTTTCCGAAAAACTCACGGTTTCTGAAACGCTGGCGCTGTTTCGCAGTTTTTACCAGCGAAGCCTGGAAGTCCCCGAGCTGCTGCGCATGGTGCAGCTCGACGAGAAACGCGATGCCCGCGTAGGCAAACTTTCCGGCGGGCAGAAACAGCGCCTGGCGCTAGCCTGCGCACTGATCGGCGATCCACAATTTCTATTTCTTGATGAGCCGACGACGGGTCTTGATCCGCAAGCGCGCCGGCAATTGTGGGACCTGATCAACGAATTGAAAAGCAGCGGCCGAACGATTTTGCTGACTACGCACTACATGGACGAAGCGGAAAAACTTTGCGACCGCGTGGGCATCATGGATCGCGGCCGCGTCATCGCGCTGGACACGCCGCGACAGTTAATCGCCTCGCTGGGCGTCGAGCAAATGGTCGAATACGCTACCGCTGGCGCCACTCTAGAGCCTAGTGTCCTGACAAAGCTGCAGGGCGTGCGGGCCGTGAGCTCCCTGGGGAATCTCACGCAGCTCCAGGTCGCGGAGTTGCACCAAACGCTTCCCGCACTGCTCGATACCCTCGCCGAACGCGGAATACCGCTCACCGAATTGCGCACGCATTCGGCGACTTTGGAAGATGTGTTTGTATCCCTCACCGGGCGGCATCTACGCGATGAATAATTCTTCCATCGCAGCGCATCCGCTTTTTCAGCTCACGAAAATTCGCTTCCTAGAATTTTGGCGCGAACCGGAAGCGGTTTTCTGGACACTATTCTTTCCGATTCTTCTGGCCACCGGACTGGGTATCGCGTTTCGCAATCACGCGCCGGACGTGATCAAGATCGCGATCGTGGAAAGCGGGGCGAAGTCGCAAGACATCGCCAGCGTGGTGGCAAAAAATCCCGGACTCTCCGCGGTGATCTGCGATGAACCAACTGCGCAGCGCGCTTTGGCTACCGGGAAAGTGGCGCTGATCGTGATTCCATTTTCGTCCGACCAGGTGGTGTATCGCTTTGACGACACCAATCCCGATGGTCACGCGGCGCGCTCCCTCACCGATGACAGCGTGCAGCGCGCCGCCGGCCGCAGCGATCCGGTGCAGGCCACCAACCAATTTGAGACGGAAGCCGGCTCGCGCTACATCGATTTTCTTTTGCCCGGCTTGCTGGCCATGAACATCATGGGCAACGGTATCTGGGGCGTGTGCTTTCCGATCATCGATGCGCGGCGGAAAAAACTTCTCAAACGCATGGTGGCCTCGCCGATGTCGCGCACGCAATATCTGGCGTCGTTCCTGCTTTCGCGGTTGTTGTTTCTCGTTTTCGATATTTCGATTCTGGTGGGCTTCGGACACCTGGCGTTTGGCGTTCCCGTGCGCGGCACGCTTGCGGCCATTGTGTTGGTCTGCATTGTGGCGGCGCTTTCATTCAGCGCCGTGGGGCTATTGATTTCCGCCCGGCTCAGCACCAACGAAGCGGCCAGCGGCGTGGCCAACGCCGTGATGCTGCCCATGTGGATTCTCAGCGGCGTATTTTTTTCAGCGCGGCGCTTTCCAGATGTTGTGCAGCCCATCATTCACGCGCTGCCGCTCACCGCCGCGGTCGATGCGCTGCGTTCCGTGATGCTGGAAGGCGCGGCCGTCGTTTCGTTGGGTAGTGAGCTGGCCGTCCTGGGCGCGTGGCTGGTAGTCTCCTTTGTTCTGGCCGTGCAACTGTTTCGTTGGAGATGACTCCGCTATGAACATTCTGGATTTGGTGGTCGGGAAGCCGATCAGAACCAGCGAAGAGCGCGCCGAACAAATTGGTCCCGGCGCGGGCATCCCGATCTTTGGCTTGGATGCCTTGAGTTCCGCGGCATACGGCCCGGAAGCCGCGCTCAGCCTGCTGATCCCGCTGGGTCTATTAGGCGTGCAGTACATCATTCCGATTAGCGTAGCCATCATCATACTGCTGGTGATCGTTTATTTTTCCTACCGGCAAACCATCGCAGCGTATCCCTCTGGCGGCGGTTCCTACACTGTTGCGCGATTCAATCTTGGCGCGTTCCCCAGCCTGTTGGCGGCCGCGGCGCTTCTCGCGGATTACATTCTCACCGCCGCCGTGGGCATTTCCGCCGGAGTGGGCGCGCTGATCTCCGCCGTTCCCTCGCTGTTACCGCATACCGTGAGTTTGTGCGTCGGCATTCTTGTGCTGATCACCATTCTGAATCTGCGCGGCATGCGTGACGCCGGCACGATCTTCATGGTGCCAACGTATCTTTTCGTCGGCACACTTTTGATTACCATTGTGGGTGGAATGATTCGCGTGGCCCTCAGCCACGGCCACCCCGTTCCGGTTACGCCCTTGCCCCCGGCTCCGCAAGCCGCCACTCCGCTCGTGGGTTACGCCATGACCTGGCTGCTCGTCAAAGTATTTGCCAGCGGCTGCACTGCCCTTACGGGAGTCGAAGCCGTCAGCAATGGCGTAAAAGCGTTTCGCGAGCCTGGCGTGAAAAATGCGCAACGCACCCTCACCGTAATTATTTTTTTACTGGCGATTCTTCTGGCCGGAATTTCCTATCTTGTGAAGGCCTATGGCATCGTGGCCACCGATCCGGGTTTGCCGGGATATCAGAGCTTGCTGTCCATGCTCATCGCCGCGGTTTTTGGCAGAGGTATTTTTTATTACGTAACTATTGCTTCGATCCTTGTGGTGCTTTCCTTCTCCGCGAACACCGCCTTCGCGGATTTTCCCCGCCTCTGCCGCGCCATCGCGCAAAATAATTATCTTCCCCACGTTTTCGGATATCGCGGCCGTCGCCTGGTCTATACCTACGGAATTATGGTGCTGGCGGTCTCCGCGGGGTTTCTGCTGGTCGTCTTTCAGGGCGTTACCGACCGGCTCATTCCGCTGTACGCTGTCGGCGCATTCTTGGCCTTCACGCTTTCGCAAGCCGGCATGGTACAGCACTGGCGGAAAAAACGCGGCCCGCACTGGCTGAAGAGCGCTCTCGTCAACGGCCTCGGCGCCTTTGTTACCGGCGTCACTGTAGTCGTGGTACTCGTCGCGAAATTTGTTCAGGGTGCGTGGATTACGCTGCTGTTTATTCCCGTGGTGCTGATGATCTTCCGCCGCGTGCGCCGGCATTATCACGATGTAAGCGTGGAGACCAGCTGCCGCATCCCCATGGTTCCCCGGCTCGGTCATACGCCGCCCATCGTCGTCGTGCCCTTTGATCGCTGGAGCGCCATCACCAAACAAGCCTTGGAATTCGCCTCGCGGCTTTCGTCGGAAATCATCGCCCTGCACGTAGAGCCCGGCGAGCATTCCGAATTGCTGCACGACGATTGGGAGCGCTACGTGGTCAGCGCTTTTCGCGAGGTAAGCTGCGAGCCACCCAAGCTCGAGATCCTGCCGTCGCCGTATCGTTTCATTATCGTTCCGATTATTCAGTACATTCTCAAGCTGTCCGAACAGCATCCGGACCGCAAGCTCATAGTGCTGGTTCCAGAACTGGTGGAATATCGCTGGTACGAATATTTTCTACACAATCAGCGTGGGCGCTTGCTCGAATGGCTGTTGCTGATGCGCGGCAATAAAAACATCTTCACCGTCTCGTCGCCGTATTATCTTCCGGAGCGCGCGCAACAAATCACTCTCGAAGCGCCCCCGAACGAGCATGTCACCGACTGATTTAAGCCACGACAAATTTACAGCGGCTTGGGGTGCGCGGCCAGCGCTTCGCGATATTGCGCGAGATTGGCTTTGTCCACCACCGCGGTTCCGGTGTCCACGAACGTCGGAATTGGCGCCGCGGGAGCGGCCTTCCAATCCTTGAATTCGTGCACCGCGTTGTGATGCAGATCGTCGAGCAGTTTCAGCCCGTAGTACGCCATCACGTACGGTTTTTGCGCGATGGTTTCGTTGATCGCGCCGCTTTGGATAAAGTCCAGCGTTTCGGGATCTTTATCGAAAGCCACGATGGCCACCTTGCCGCTCAGATCCAGGCGATGCAGAGCTTCCGCCGCGCCAGATCCGCCAGAAGCTTCCAGGCAGATGATGCCGTCGAGTTTATCTTTGCCGTTCGCCAGCTTGGAAATCTGATCGTTGGCCTCGCGCGCATCACCCTTATCGTCGATGGTGGCCACAATTTTTATTCCAGGAAATTTTTGCAACGCGTCGTTGACGCCTTTCACGCGCTCATCAAGGTTCAGTTGTCCGGGAATGCTGACAATCGCCACCCGGCCCTGGCCCTTCAGCAGTTGCGCCATGCGGCGGCCACTCTCCTGGCCCGCGCGGAAATTATCGGTGCCGATAAATAGCACGCGTTTGGTGTCGGGCGCGTCGGCGTCCAGACATATCACGGGGATTCCTTGCCCGACGGCCGCATCGATGGCCGCCTTGAAGGCCTCCGGGCGCGCCACGGAAACCAGAATGCCCGCCGGCTTCTCCGCCACGGCTTTCTGAAAGGTCTCGAGCTCCTTGTCCGGCGCGTAGCCGTCGGGCCCGATCATTTCCGCTTTTACGCCCAGCACTTTCGCGGAGTCTTGCAAACCGGCCTGCGCTTCCTGCCAATACGGCAGGGCCACATTCGTGGCGATCAATACGTAACGCTCATCCTGCTGGTGATACGGTTCGGGTCCGCAGCCCGCCAGTGAACCAGCCAGAAACATTAGCGCAAGTGCCGGTAGCGCGAAGGAGGTTCCCACTGGCCCATGCAGCGACAGCCATCGTCTGCAAGACAGTTGCGTCGCGGCGGATTGTGTTGACGAAGGTGGCAGCGCTTGCGACGGCGGCACACCTGACGGCATTTCGACGAGCGGTAATTCACCACGGTAGCGGGACATACAGTTCCTCCTTCTCATGCGTACTGCGCTGGTTAACGACTCCTGCGGACTGGCGGAGTTCATAAATGTTTCGCAGAAAAAGCCGAGGGGTCCAGTTGCTCGGCAGAGCCTACCACAAAGTTGTCCGGCCGGTCAGCGGAGCACAGTTCCGTCACGGCCAGTGACGCGGCGGCCTGGTCCAAAGCTGCAGCATGCCAGGAAAAGTCTCCGTTCCAGTCTGCAACGATTCGACGCGTCGCATCACTACCCAGCGTATTGGCTTCGCCGACCACGCATAACTCGCGCCGAGCCAAAACGTCTTCGGCAGTTTGCTTCTGCTGCCGGAAGGATCGTGGGGAGCGCCCTTGGGAGAGTCGTGCTCCCCACGATTCTTTGCCTTACAATTTGTGTTCATTCCCTAGAGCACTCGCCGCGCACTCCCTGCAGACCGGGCTGTCGTGGTACTGTTTTCTTCCCATGCTGCTGTTCGATCATCCCGGCGCTCTGTTCGTCGCCCTGGTTCTCGTCCTTCTTGCCACTGTCGAAGTGGGTTTCCGCGTGGGCTCGCGGATGCTCGTGAATGCCGATCCTCACCACCATGAACATGTCGTGGCGGCGCGCGATGGCATCGGTGTCTTGCTCAGTTTGCTGCTGGGTTTTACGCTGGCCATGGCTTTGCCCCGCTTCGACCAGCGCAAGCAGCTCGTGGTGGAAGAAGCCAACGCCATTGGAACCGCCGCGCTGCGCGCGCAGGCGCTGCCGGAGCCGCTGCGCACCACGGAGTTGACGCTGCTTCGCCAATACGTCGATGCGCGGATGGAATTTTCCGAAATCGGCGTCAGCGAAGCGCAACTTCAGGCGGCGCTGGCGCGCGCCGGCCAGCTGCAGAAGGAGCTGTGGCGGGCGGCCGCTGCCGAGGCGCAAGTTCGGCCCACGCCAACGATGTCGTTGTATTTGCAGAGCTTGAACGCCAGCATCGATGTGAGCGAGAAGCGCGTTTCGGCCCGTGAGAACCGTATTCCAGGCGGCGCGTGGTTCATGCTGATCGTGATGTCCGTGCTTACCTGCCTGACGGTCGGTTACTGCCTGCAGAAACGCTTTTGGTTCGTGATGCTGCTGACGCCCCTGATGATTGCCATCGTGCTGACGCTGGTGGCGGACCTGGATAGTCCGCGTAACGGCTGGATTCGCGTGCAGCAGCCCAGCATGGAGCGGCTGCGGCGAAGTTTGTACGACGATGCCAGCCACCAGCCGTAAAACCCAAACGCTGCCCCCGCTTAAGAACTCCGCCGAAAAGCCTTTTGAAAATAATGCTTCGCTGAGTGCCCACCAATGGCCGCGAAATGACGAGGCTAGAGCCGAATCGCTTGCCATATCTTCTCAGTGCGGCTTGGCGGGCCGCTTGAAGAGGCGCTCCGCAAGATACACGACGAAGATAAAAATAGCGAAATAGAACAGCGCGTTCGTGGCAATGGCGATGCGCAGAAACCAGCCGAAGGTCCAGCCGAGCGACTCGTGGCTTCCCGGCACCAGAAATTCCGCAACGCGTACCCCCGGCGAAAAAAGCGCAATCGCAATTGGCGGCAGCACCAACTCATCGGCAGCGGCAATGGCCAGAGCCACGAAGCCGGCGCATGTTCCCGCCGCCAGGCACAATGCCAACATCCATGGTTTGCGTGCCAGCATGGCGGCATTGTAGCCCACGCCGCGTCAAGAATCGCGCCTGATTAGCTGAGACGGAAATCTTCCGCTCGGCGCTCTTGCAAGCACCCCTTCAGAGGTTTTGGCAGAAGTCTTGCTCCATTTATCTGCACAGGTTCGGTCATGAGGCGCGTTTGCAAGGCGGCGAAAACGGGCCCATTTGATGCAGGCGAAATTGAATGAGGTTTCGAGATGAAAGTGTTTTCGATTACCGAGGTCAAGCGGAGATTTTCGGAGTTGGTAGGAAGACGTGTGTATCTGAAGGTACAAATTAATGACAGCGGAAGCGCGGTGATCGTGTCCTTCAAGGAGGACGAGAGCTTGTTGGATAGATTGCCTTTGGAGCGAGGTCTAGCTGCAGGCAGTGGAATTTCCAAGGGAGCGTATGAAAGTTACTTGTGTTGTTTGTGATTCCGATCGAGCCAGGAAAATTCGCAAGAAGTTCGAAGCGCGCTACAACCAGGTGCCGGTGCTGATCGAGAACGCCGAAATGTACCGTTGCGAAGCATGTGGCGAGGAATTCTTCACCGCGGAGCAATCGCGAGAATTGTCGCGGCAGATCAAGAATCGGGTCCGGCAAAGAGTTGGGGCTATTGTCTCCGGAGCGGGTCGTGGAAATTCGGAAGAATCTAGGCCTCTCGCAGGCCGAGCTGGAAGAATTGTTTGGATTGGGAGAAAAGGTAGTTACGCGCTGGGAAAATGGCCGCGTGATCCAGGGGAGAACGGCGGATGTGGCGTTGCGTCTACTGGAAATGGATCGCGGCATGTTGCCAAAACTTCGAAAGAGTCTCGGGCATTCGCGGCAACCTAAGGTCTTCGCGTAGTCAAGCAGCACTGTTCAGGTTCTAACGACGCATCCTGCAATCAGCGCGTTTTTAGGCCCTATTTATGACTTTTGCACAGCGTCCACAGGGCTGAGGAAAAGGGCAAAAATAATTTTCACGTAGCACTTGACGTATACAGGAATTCGCGTATACTCACAAATGGTTCGAGGCTTTCCCAAAAGCTTAGAGCCGATCAGGGGATTCACAGTCGGGTCAGTGGCGGTTCTTCCGCGTAGCCGGTAACGGTTAATCGATCCTATAGTGAGGTACCTTACGAGTTCCACGGGCTAGAATTTGTCGAGCTTCGCGCAAAGCCGCTGCAATAAGCGGTTGTGCCCGGCGCTCGACGCCGGGTTTTTTATTTGTGCGGGCCTTTTCTCGGCCGTGCAAAGTTCTCAGCGGAATGCTGAGAGGCTCTGACGGGATCAGAGTTACCGCTCTTTGACAACAGAAAGCGCTGGCAAGTTCATGCCGATAATCCTACCCCCATCAAGGTGGGGAAGGACTCCATGGCATGGACAATTACAAGTTTTGCTCGAGTTGAGCATTACTGTGGAAAACAAAGGCGAACTTATCGATTGCCTGACGAAACATGATTGTCGAAAGCCCGGATCGCACTCCCTGCCAACCGTTACCCACGGTCGACACAGTACGAAGCACGGGAATTATGGCGGTGATGGCAGTCAGGACGTCCTAAGCAAACACCGACGCAAGTCGGTACAAGCAGAAGACGGATTGAGTAAGTTTTATGATTAAGCTACTAAGGGCGTACGGTGAATGCCTTGGCGCTAGAAGGCGATGAAGGACGTGGCAAGCTGCGATAAGCCTCGGGGAGCCGCAAGCAGGCTTTGATCCGGGGATTTCCGAATGGGGAAACCCGTCGAGATGAACTCTCGATACAGCCCGCTGAATACATAGGCGGGTATGAGCTAACTCAGGGAAGTGAACCATCTCAGTACCTGAAGGAAGATAAATCACAGAGATTCCGAAAGTAGCGGCGAGCGAAATCGGAACAGCCCAAACCTAACTGCTTGCAGTTTAGGGGTTGTAGGACCGCATAAGTAGAGTTACCAAACCGGACATTACGTGAACCTGCTGGAAAGCGGGGCCATAGAGTGTGAGAGCCACGTAACGGAAAATGGACCGGACTCGAAGCGGCATCCTGAGTACCACGAGACACGTGTAATCTCGTGGGAATCTGGGGAGACCACTCTCCAAGGCTAAATACTCTCTAGCGACCGATAGTGAACCAGTACCGTGAGGGAAAGGCGAAAAGAACCCCTGCGAGGGGAGTGAAATAGAACCTGAAACCGTATGCCTACAAGCAGTCAAAGGGCCATGCACGGGATTCGTCCCGTGAAAGCCTGATGGCGTGCCTCTTGCTTAATGAGCCGGCTAGTTATTCTGACGTGCAAGGTTAAGCGCAAGCGAGCCGTAGCGAAAGCGAGTCCGAATAGGGCGACAAGTACGTTGGAATAGACGCGAAGCGGGATGATCTACCCTTGGCCAGGTTGAAGGTCGCTTAACCGCGACTGGAGGACCGAACAGGTGTGAGTTGAAAATCGCTCTGATGAGCTGAGGGTAGGGGTGAAAGGCTAATCAAATTCCGTGATAGCTCGTTCTCCCCGAAATGTCTTTAGGGACAGCCTTATATGAATTGCCACGGCGGTAGAGCTCTGAATGGACTAGAGGCCAACTCAGGCTATCAAATCCAATCAAACTACGAATGCCGTGGACAACTGTATAGGAGTGAGACTACGAGGGATAAGCTTCGTGGTCAAAAGGGAAACAGCCCAGATCGCCAGCTAAGGTCCCTAACTGTATGCTAAGTGGGAAAGGAAGTGTATTCGCTCGGACAGCCAGGAGGTTGGCTTAGAAGCAGCCATCCTTTAAAGAAAGCGTAACAGCTCACTGGTCAAGCGGATATGCACCAACAATCCAACGGGGCTCAAGCATACGACCGAAGCTGCGAAATGATATTTCTCCGGAAATATCTTTGGTAGGGGAGCATTGCGTGGAGTCAAAAGGTAGACCGCGAGGACTACTGAACACTACACAAGAGACCCTGCCGGCATAAGTAGCGATAAACGCGATGAGAACTCGCGTCGCCGAAAGTCTAAGGTTTCCTGAGGAAGGTTAATCCGCTCAGGGTTAGGCGGGTCCTAAGGTGAGGCCGAAAGGCGTAACTGATGGACAACAGGTTAATATTCCTGTCCCGCCTGGTGACGTTTGACGATGGGGTGACGCAGAAGGATACGAGAGTCGGGTGATGGACGTCCCGATTGGCCACTATAAGCTGGTTCCCGTAGGCAAATCCGCGGGGGCTTAACAGTCAAAGTGGCGACGAGGTCTTACGACCGCAAAGTCTCCGATTTCACGCTGCCAGGAAAATCCTCTAAGGAGTCAACCAGGTGCCCGTACCTCAAACCGACACAGGTAGACAAGGTGAATATCCACAGGCGCTCGAGAGAACGCTCGCTCAGGAACTAGGCACATTAGCCCCGTAACTTCGGGAGAAGGGGCACCGCACTAGGGTTTATAGCCCGAAGCGGTCGCAGCGAATCGCGATCTGCAACTGTTTAACAAAAACACAGCTCTCTGCAAAGTCGAATACGACGTATAGGGGGTGACACCTGCCCGGTGCCGGAAGGTTAAAGCAAGGGCTCAGCCCGCAAGGGCGAAGGCTTGAACTGAAGCCCCGGTGAACGGCGGCCGTAACTATAACGGTCCTAAGGTAGCGAAATTCCTTGTCGGGTAAGTTCCGACCTGCACGAATGGTGGAATGATAGATCGACTGTCTTGGCGAGCGGCTCGGCGAATTTGTGGTTCCGGTGAAGACGCCGGATGCCCGCATCTAGACGGAAAGACCCCGTGCACCTTAACTGCACTCTGGTCATGAATAACGGTGAATTCTGCGTAGAATAGGTGGGAGCCTCTGAAACCCGGGTTTTGGCTTGGGTGAAGGCACCAGTGAAATACCACCCTGAATTCTCTGTCGTTCTAACTCATCGCCCGTGACGGGCGAGAAGACACGGCCAGACGGGTAGTTTGACTGGGGCGGTCGCCTCCTAAATTGTAACGGAGGCGCTCAAAGATCGGCTCAAGCGGATTGGAAACCCGCTGTGGAGTGCAAGAGCATAAGCCGGTTTGACTGTGAGACTTACAAGTCGAGCAGGAACGAAAGTTGGATCTAGTGATCCGGTGGTCCCGCGTGGAAGGGCCATCGCTCAACGGATAAAAGGTACGCCGGGGATAACAGGCTGATCTAAGCCAAGAGTTCACATCGACGCTTAGGTTTGGCACCTCGATGTCGGCTCATCGCATCCTGGGGCTGTAGAAGGTCCCAAGGGTTAGGCTGTTCGCCTATTAAAGCGGTACGTGAGCTGGGTTCAGAACGTCGCGAGACAGTTCGGTCCCTATCTGGTGTGGGCGCAGGAGAATTGCAGGGAGTTGTCCCTAGTACGAGAGGACCGGGATGAACAGACCTCTTGTGTACCAGCTGTCCCGCCAGGGGCACTGCTGGGTAGCGAAGTCTGGTAGAGATAATTGCTGAATGCATCTAAGCAAGAAGCTCGCCCTAAGATAAGTTCTCCCAAGACAATAAAGTCTATGAAGGGCAGTCGAAGACTACGACTTTGATAGGCTGGGGGTGGAAGCGCAGTAATGCGTGAAGCTGACCAGTACTAATCGCCCGTTCGGCTTAATCATAAAACTTTCTCAAACCGTCTTTGAGAAAGCTTGTAACAAACCATGCAAATGAGTACGTGCACCGAACTAAGCATTCCTTGCACGCCTGAATTGCACGCCTTTGTTGCCATAGTTATGTTCGATCTCGAGTCGAACCTGTAATGCCAGCGCTTAAAACTCAGAAGTTCTAAGCTGTCCATTTCCAAAACTGTCATCCCGAGCGAAGCGAGGGATCTGCTTTTGGCTCAATATGGACTCCGAACTTTCTCGTTCTGTTGTCGCTCTCGCGATCGCAGACCCCTAAACCAGGTCTGCGTCGTCCGCGAGAGTCCAAGTTTCCTGGTGGTCATATCGCGAGGGTCACACCCGTTCCCATCCCGAACACGGAAGTTAAGCCTCGCTGAGCCGATGATACTGCACGGGCAACTGTGTGGGAACGTAGGTCGCCGCCGGGATTAAATTACAAAGGCCTCAATCTTCGGATTGAGGCCTTTTTTTTGCTGCGTCGCCGCGGATCTTCAGAAGTCGCGAAACCTCATTGCGCTGCGAATGCGAGCGGATGAGCGTACAATGGTGCGGCCTTTTAAATTTCAAAATTTCTCGTCTTTGGAGCTATGTTGATGACCCTGAAGCACGCCCTCGCCTTCGCCGTAGCGCTCATGCTCGCAGTCGGCCCATCCCTCTCGAACGCCACAGATAAAAAGCCCGCCAAAGTCGCCGACGAGCAGCCCGCTGGATGGAACGATTCGCAGCTCCAGCAACCCGCCGTCGAGTCTCTCGATCTGAACGCCTACAACGCCATTCGCGAAGAAGGTTTGCAACACTCGCACGTCATGGATTACGCCGGAGGCCTAGCCGACGGCATCGGCCCCCGCCTCACCGGTTCGCCCAACATGGCCAAAGCCAACGCCTGGACGCGCGATCAGCTCACTAAGATGGGCTGCGTCAACGCGCACCTCGAAGATTGGGGCGAGTTCGGCATGGGCTGGCAGCAGCTCAACACCTGGGTCCGCATGACGGAGCCGGACACTTCCATCTTTCTCGCGCAAGCCACACCGTGGTCGCCCTCCACCAACGGGCCCATCACCGCGCAAGCCATCTCCGTGGTGATCAACGACGAAAGCGACCTCGCCAAATACAAAGGCAAACTCTCCGGCAAAATCGTTTTGCTTGGCGCCATGCGCGACGTCCCTGTGCCAGACAAGCCTTTCTTCTCGCGGTACACCGAACAGGAGCTCAAGGATCTCGAGTCCCTTCAGCTGGCCGGCGCCGACGCCGATTCCCAGGCGCGCATCGAACGTTATCTCAAGCGTATGAAGCTAGCCAAATTGGTCACTCCGTTCCTCGCCGATGAAAAAGTCGCCGGCGTTATCGTCCCCAGCCGAGACGGCGAGAACGGCGGCGGCACGGGAATCATCTTTGACGACAATGGCGCGGCGCTCGGCCGCACACCGTATCTCAAAGATATGGCCGTTCCATTTCCCGTCGTGGTAACCCAGATTGAAAGCTACGGCCGCGTCTTCCGCCTGCTGCAGAATCACGTTCCTGTCTCCATTGAGATGAACGTCGAAACCAAATTCACAGGAGACCACGAGCACGGCTTCGACACCATCGCCGAAATTCCCGGCACCGATCCCAAGCTCAAGGATGAAGTGGTCATGGTCGGCGGCCACCTCGATAGCTGGATCGCCGGCACCGGCGCCACCGATAACGGCGCGGGCTCCATCGTGGCCATGGAAGTGATGCGCATTCTGAACGCCCTGAAAATTAGGCCGCGCCGCACCATCCGCATCGCGCTATGGTCCGGCGAAGAAGAAGGCCTCTTCGGCAGCAAAGGCTACGCCAATCAGCACTTTGGCAGCGCCCCGCTTTCTACCGCTCCCGATCAGGCTCAACTCCCGGAATTCATCCGCAAGGTGGTTGGTCCGCTCGCCCTGAAACCCGAGCAAAAACTCATCTCCGCTTATTTCAACGTGGACAACGGCACCGGCAAAGCCCGCGGCATCTACACCCAGGGCAACGCTGCCGTGGACGGCATCTTCGCGCAATGGATCGCCCCGCTCCGCGACCTCGGCGTCACCACCATCACCAACCGCAACACCGGCGGCACGGACCATCTCTCCTTTGACGCTGTCGGCATCCCCGGCTTCCAGTTCATCCAGGATCCCATGGACTACGATTCCCGCACCCACCACTCCAATATGGACACCTACGAACGCCTGCAAGCCGCCGACCTCAAACAGCTCGCCGTCGTCGAAGCCATCTTCGTCTACAACGCCGCCATGCGCGATCAAATGATCCCGCGCAAGCCCCTCCCGCATCCCGAACTGCGCGACCAGCAAAACAAACAACTCCCGGACCTCTATCCCACGGCCATCGTTCCAAACTGAGCGAATCGTTTCGGACACAAAATAAGCTAGCGCGTCATCGGCCCATGATTCTGTAAGAGCTGCTACTTGGGAAAGTGAAACTGTCTACTTCCCCTTCTTGGTGCGCTCACGTGCGGTATGTCGTTCCATGAGAAATCGCACCAGCTTGCCGTCAATATAAAATCCAAACGCTCGCAAACGCTCAAGTACATCAGGCAGAATCAGCAAATCGGCCTCTGCTGCGTCGTCTAAGATTCGGACCGTTCCAATTACGCGTATCCTTCGTCGTTCCGCTTCTCGTCGCCCGGCTCGTTCGTCGAGGAGCAAGGCATCGGCCTGTAGCGCTTCTGCCAAAGCGATCGCTTCGCGCTCGCCCGCATCAAGTTTCGCCAGCGCAAGGTCCTCTGGAACCGTCACCTGCCGGACTTCCAGCCAATCCGGCGGCCCCATCATCCACTGCCGCACCACCTCTGGCGTTTTCTGGGCCTTCAATTCGCGAACTACGGCCTCCGGCACGATTACACGGCCGTAAAGTTTCTGCAGCACTTCAGCATGTTTGAGCAGGATAAAATAGTGCAGGGGGCTACTGTCGGCGATAACAATCATCGCCCATGCAGTTCCTTCATTCTCGTCTCGTTCAGATGCCGGCTGGTTTCCGCATCACTCTGGAAATCTTCGACTGTGTAGTCGAAGGGTACTCCGGCGCGCTTCATAAACTCATCGACTTCCGCGCCGGTCTCGAACCCCAGCATCCGTCGCACCTGTGAACGGCTGAGCACTCGGTCTCGGTAACCCTCGGTCGCGAGAGTCTCCAGCGCATGCCTCGGTAGATCACCCCATTCCTTCTCAAGGTGATGCTCGATGTCTTCGGGAAGTTCTATCTTCACTGCCATCTGGAATCTTTCCGAAATTGTGCAGTCCTGTTGCGTCTGTCCGTCCTCGCACTTTGCCTACTTCAACATACAAGAGCGTCGTACCGCGGTCAACGGACTGTGTCTTAAGGAAGCGTTGTCGCAGCAGGAATTGACCCCCCTCAATCGAACGATCGGCCAACCATCGGCTAGCCCAGCCGGGGTGGCCGCCTACCTGATATTCATTTCCGGCCGCACCTCGATACTCCCAAACTTCGCCATGGGAATTTTCCCCGCGATCTGCACCGCCTCATCCATGTCCCGTGCTTCAAGGAAAATAAATCCTCCCAACACTTCTTTCGTTTCCGCAAACGGGCCGTCCGTCACCGCGATCTGCCCGCCCCGGCTGCGCACCGTCTTCGCCGTCTTTGGCAACTGCAGCGCCGACGCCACAATGAAGTGCCCATCCTTGCGGAGTTCCTCGTCGTATTGCAGTGAAATGCGATTCAGCTCCGTCTTTTCACTCGCCGATAGCCCATCCAACGCCTTCGGCTCAAAATACACCGCGCACAGATATTTCATAGGGAATCTCCTGAATCCAAGGTTCGCAGCCGCAGAGCTGCCTACTCCTTCGTCGAACGGCATCTCCTCAATTCGACATTTTTACGCTGACTATTTTTAGCGGTTTCTACTTTTGGTGGAAGGTCGGCCATGCCTGGTTTTGGCGCCTATTTAAATCCTCGGCGCGCGCTATGACGATGTAAAAGCTGTTGTTCCAACGAATTGGCGATGAAGAAGCCACTTTCTCTTAGCTGTCTGAGGACTAGAGGGAAATCGCTCAGAGGTCCCATCGTATCGGCTCGTTCTAAAACGCCGAGCGTTCCTGAGAGTGGCAGATTCCTGCCCAGCGCGATCGTCCGTCCAATCTGCTCATCGATCAAAAGAACATCGGCTGGCAGGATCTCCGCAAGCAGGATGGCTTCGCGTTCGCCCCGATGCAATGTAACTGGAAACTCCGCTGTCCGCTTTTCTCTTACCGCGCGAACCTCCAGCCACGCGGGTAACGATAACACCCGGCTACGCACCTTTTCCGGTGTTCCAGCCTCTGTTAGCTCTTGATGTACCGCGGCAGGTACAAGAACTTTTTCAAACAATTGCGCCAGTAGATTGTCCTGCTCGATGGCGATCAGATAACGCAGGGGCGTCGTGTTGGAGACAGCAATCATGCTGCGCGCTCGCTAGCGCGGTTGCTTGCGCGACGCAGCTTCAAAGATCGCCGCTTCGCGGTCCAGATCCGCTTCTTCAATCGCAGCTAGAGCCACGTGATGCTGTCCCAAAAAATCTTCCGTCTGGACCCGCGTCAAGCCCAGCATTTCCGAGACCTGGAACAGTGTCAGTGTTTGTTCGCGGTAGCCTTCCAACGCTAGGGCTTCCAACGCGCGCCGTGACACGTCTCCACCGGCATCGGAGAACTTTTTGGCCACGTCATCCGGAATACGAAAAGTAACTTCCATTCCCAGACTGTAGCATGAGACTGCGGACAATCCCATCCGTCAGCAACGCGCAATTTCCCTGCATTGTGTCCTTACTCTTGCCTGCCGACGTCAACCAATGCAGACTTCGATAGCGTAGCGAACACGATCCGCAAGAAGACAAACCGTTCCACAGAACAGCAGCCAGTACTGTCCCAATTTGTCCGTATTCCTCCTCGACAGCAACCCGAAAACAAAGCTACCCTCAGCCGTGCCCGCCAGCCCACGATCGGTCCGTACTCCGTTTCTCTCCCGCAAAGCTACGCCCCGCGTAAGGTCGCGGTCCCACACGCGCGCAAGTTGCGCCAAAAGACGCAAAAACGCGCAAAAATCGCCCTTTAGAATGAGTACGATACAAACAGCTCTCCGCGCAAACTCTTTCCTTTCACAACGATCCACAAATGTACGTATGCCCCACCCAAGTCCGGCATTCGCAATGTTGCCGCAAACGCCAGCTTGCGCAAACACAGTTCTTTATTTTCAATCACTTACACACTCTTATCAATTCACAATTCCCTCTATCCCTTTTATTTTGTTGGGGCTCCGCACTCTTTGGCAAAAACACCCGGGGGTGGGGTAGGTGCGTTAAGACAGGTGCGTTACTATTAGTTACCACCGCGCAAGATGTAATCTTAGGAGAAACAGCCCATGGATGTATTCAGAAAAGGTCGCAACGACGACGAACCCGCGTTCACCATGCGCCCAGCGATTCCCGGCTTGAAAGCCATCGTCATCGGCATCGCGGTGCTGCTGGTCGCGCTGATTTTGTTCTCGCTCTTGCTGCGCGTAACCCGCATCGAGGCCGGACACGTTGGCGTCGAAATTAATTTGGCCGGACAGCAGCGCGGCGCTTCGGAAATTCCTATTCGCACGGGTTGGGTCGTCTATTCGCCGCTGACCACCCAGATCATCGAGTTTCCCACTTACGTGCAAACCGTGAAGTGGACCAAGGACGTCAACGAAGGTCATCCCATCAACGAAGAAATGGGTTTCAACTCCAAGGAAGGCATGGAAATTTTCGTGGACGTTTCACTTTCCTACGCGATTGAACCGTCGAAGGTGCCGGACTTCTACGTGAAGTATCGCGTCGACGATTTGGACCGCTTCACGCACGGCATTTTGCGGGACATCGTGCGCAACTCGTTGAACGAAGTCGCCTCCACGTACGTGGTTGAAGATATTTACGGCGAGAAAAAAGCCGCGTTTCTGAGCCAGGTAGAAACCATGATTCAGTCGAAACTCACTCCCGTCGGCGTGGGCGTGCAGCAGTTTGGTTTCATCGGCGCGCCGCGCGTCCCTGCAGTAATTGCCACAGCCATCACCGCCAAAGCCCAGGCCATTCAGCAGGCCGAACGCGCGCGCAACGAACTGGCCACCACGCAAGCCGAAGCCGCGAAGAAAATTGCCGAAGCGGAAGGTGACGCCAAATCCCAGGTAACGCGCGCGCAGGGCGAAGCGGACTCCAATCGCATCCGCCAGGCTTCGTTGACGCCGCAGCTGCTCGAATTGCGCCGCCTCGAAAACGCCAAAGCCTTGATCGACAAATGGAACGGCCAGTTGCCGACCGTCGAAGCTGGCCAGGGCAGCGGCATGATTCTGCAACTGCCGAAACCCAATAACTGAGGATGCCCATGGCGAACGTGGCGAGCGAACCAGCGGGCGGCAAACCAACCGTATTGATTACCGGCGCGACCGACGGTTTGGGGCGCGCCGCGGCATTGCTGCTGGCGCAGCGCGGCTATCGCGTTTTTGCAGCGGGCCGCTCCGCGGAAAAGCGCGCGCAGCTGGACGCCCTTGCGCGCGATAAAAAATTGCCGCTCGAAACGCTGCAACTGGACGTTTGCGATGAAGGCTCGGTAAAACTGGCCGTGGCCGAGGTGCTAGTAAAAGCCGGCGCGATCGATGTGCTGATCAACAACGCTGGCCTCTCCTACTCCGCCACCGTGGAAGACCTGACCATGCAGGATTGGCGCAAACAGTTCGAGACGAATTTCTTCGGCGTGATTCGCGTTACGCAAGCCGTCTTGCCGCACATGCGCGCGCGGCGCAAAGGCCGCATCGTGATGATCAGCTCGGTATCGGGCCTGGTGACGCCGCCAACGCAGGGCGCTTACAGCGCGTCGAAACACGCCATCGAGGGCCTCAGCAACGCCTTGCGCCACGAGCTCTATCCCTTCGGAATTGCCACCGTGCTGATCGAACCCGGATACATCGTCACGGGAATTCAGCAAGCTTCCAAAGAGCTTGCCAAGCCGTACCAGGAAAAAGCTGCCAGCGGACCGTACGCGAAAATTTACGCTGGTGCTTTGCAGGGCGCGAGCAGCAGTCGCGCGGCTTCAGGGACCACACCGGAAGATTGCGCGCAAGTAATTCTTCGCGCGGTCGAAGCGAAAAATCCAAAGGCCCGCTACGGCGTTACGCCCTTGGCTACCATGGTGAAGTGGGCCAAACGTTTGTTGCCGGACAGCGCGCTGGACGGCATGATTCGCCGCCGTTACGGAATCACGCGCGATGCTTCCGACGCGAACTGAGCCGCGACAACTAAGCCGCGCAGCCGAATCACGCGGGAGTTTCTTGATGTAATCCGGGCCGCGCTATGGGTTGGAAATCTGGAACGACAGACTGTTCTCGCGCTCGGCTTGCCATTGTTTGGACCACGCGTCGTGCACCGGACTCTCCGCGTAGTCGGCGGCGGCTTCCGCGCTGGTGAATTCGATGGCGTAGACGCCGCTGAAGTCCTTGATCTGGTTGCGTTCCGTCTTCAGCCAGATATTTTTGATGCCGGGAATTTTCGCGGCCATGCCCTTGATGCCGTTGATGGCGATCTCGCGGTCGTTGTTGGAAACGTTGTCTTTGAATTTGTAGATCACCACGTGCAGCACCGTCTTCGGCTGCCCGAAGCGATTTACCACCGCCGCCGATGTGGCGTGCAACTGTCCGGCGGCGAGTCCGGCGAGGAATAATGCAGCGCCGGCAGCAATCTGCCAGACGCGTTGCTTGCGTAAATTCATACCAGGTCTCCCGTGCTGAATTTCAAGAGCAGAGATTCTGCCGCCTATAATCTGTCGCGGATAAAATGCTCTGTAAGTTTAGCGCTTTCGTTGCGATTTTACTTTATCCGAGCGAATGCGAGCTTGCGCGATCAATTGGCCTGGCATGCGCAGGTATTCCAGGGCGGCAAGTTCTTTCCAAGTGTCTCTCTGCTTTTCGAGACCGACCAACTGTTCTCGTTGTTTGTTTCGAGACGCAGACCAAGACCGAAACCAACGCCGAGAACAATGCCGCAACGACACGGCGACCGGAACCCGACAATGAGACCACGTCACAGGACAACAAAACGGCCCGACGAGAGGTTTTCTCGCCGGGCCGTTCGGATGAGTGTCGCGGTTGTGTTTTGTGCTTATTGCGGATTCGCCGGCGCAGGATCTCCGGGCTTAACACCGCTGGTGTCCGCCGGCGCGGCCGCGCTGGCGGCGATGGGTTTGACGGCTTCAACGCCGTAGCGCGTCAAATACGGCATGAATGGCGTGACCTCGAAGGGCATTTTCTCGCGCTCCGCGATGGTCCCTATTGGCTTCGACTTGATCAGTTCGAGATGATCGTTCCAGGGATCGAGCTTGACGCGTCCGCCGATGGGCAGGGCCGCGATGAGCTGCGGATTCTGCTTGGGGTCGACAGGCGTCGTGGACTTCAGGTCGCCGATGACTAGCACGCGGTTGCCGAGATGCCCGCTGATGAGGTTGGGAATTTCCTTCTGCCGCGTCTCCAGCGCCGAGAGGAACAAGCCGGCGTTGCCCAGCTGATTCTTATACGGTGAATTGTTCAAGAGCTTCATGGCCTCTTCGCTGGCGGCTTTCTCTTCTTCAGGCGTGCGCTGGAAACCAAAATGCCGGAAGGTGTCCTTTTCGTCCACGATGATCTGATCGAAGAATGCGTAAGTGGAATCGAGGCGATGGCCCAAAACGATGTGGGCAAGCTGGAAGGCCAGCATGGTAGCAAGGCTGGCTTCATCGGGCATTACGTCGATCAAACCGCGGCTGAGGACGATAGTATGCCCGACGGTGAAAGATTCCAGCGTAGTGGTCAACATTACGCGGCAGCGCACATCAGGTTCGATGTCGAGGTTGTTGGTGACCTCAAGGTTGTTGATGACGGTGTCTAGAACTTTGTCGACTTCACCCTTGGGCGCGATTAGACCGGTGCGCTGCAGGCGGTCAATGACGTTATCTTCCGCCTGGCGGTCCCAGGAACGCTGTGCCTGTACGGGAGAAAGATCATTGGCGGTCTTGGTGTCGTCCTGCACCGGAGTTTCAACTAGAATCTTGCTAAGTTCCTGCTCTTCCGCGCTATGTCCCAGGTTGTAGCCCCACAGGCGGGTCTGCGCCTTGAAGTCCAGTTTCTTATTCAGCGCGTAGTGCAGATCTTTTTCTTCGCTGTAGACGAATGCGGGGACCCACAGGCCGGGCTGCACGTTGGCGCGCCAGCTATCGAAGTGGAAAAAGAAGGTGGTATGCCCGCCGCCGCCGTAAGCGCCGTTGAAGCGGACCACGTTGAAGTCCTGATCCTCTACCCAGATGCGCCCGAGAAAGCGGCCCTTGCCGGATTTATCCTTGGGCGAGACGTCGAAAACCAGGCAGCGCACTTCGCCAAGAAATTCGCGACGCACGTAATCGAATTTATAGTTCTGCTTGTCCAGCCCACGGGGATCGATAAAAATCATCTGCAGAAAGCCATCGGGTAGAAACTGCAGGCTGAAGGGCATGAAGTTTCCGATGGATGAAAAAAACTTCTTGCCTTTGGAGTTGGCGTCGCTCAAGGAGACGATCTGCACGCCCTTGGTGAAATCCGCGCGCCCCAGGAAATATTTGTCGCCGGCCGGCGCGTAGCCCAGATCCTTGTCTGGCTTGAGATTCTGAATGTAGGTTTCGACCAATGGCGAATAGGTCTTGATTTGCGTGTCCAACTTGGCTTCGTTGGCAATCACGCGGTCAATCACCTCGTCCATGGTTCGCGGCGCAGGGCCGAGCTGCTGAAACGTAGCGCCTTGCGGCGCAGCGTAGGTTCCCAGTCCGCTCATGGCGAGCAGGACGATTGCTGCGAATAACTTACCCATTTTCTTTCTCCCTCTCAGTAGGCCATGCGAAATTGAATGCGCACGCGGGCCGGAAAATCTACCGGCTCGCCATCGCGTTTTGCGGGCTTAAACTTGATCTGCTGCGCCGCCCGTTCGGCAGCTTCATCGAGCCCGTGGCCCAAACCAGAAACGACTCCGTTCACGTGCACCGTGCCATTCGCCAGGAACACCAAATCCAGAACTACGTCGCCTTCCAGACGCAGACTGCGTCCTTCCGCGGTGTATTCCGGTTTCGGCTTTTCAAGAATGTCCACTTGGGTGGTGGCGCCCTCGGTAGAGGCGGCCTTTTTCTTGGGGGCCTCGGTGGCCACGGACTGATCGCCAAAGCCAGTTGACTGCACTGAACCGCGCTTTCCGCCGCTGGGCGGTGGGTTGGCAGTTCCGTTGCCGAAACCTGTGCTGGCCACCGTACCTTTGATGCCCTTGTCGCCGCCCGTGCCATTGCCGTATCCCGGTCCAGCGGGCAGAGCAGGAGAACCCAGGCGGTTCACCATGTTTGACTTGTTCGGATCGCCTTTGCCCGCCAATCCGGTGGGATCGCCGAAGCCGCCGGTCTGCACCTTATCTACAGGCGCTTTGACGGTGGCCGGTGCCGCGCTTCCGGAGCCCAGGTTGTTCATCTTTACGTCTTCTTTAGGGCGCTTGGGCTGATTTGTAGGCGCATCGATCTTTGCGGCTTCCAAAACGGGCGTCATTTCCGGAGCTTTTACGTCAACGGTCTGAACTTTGGGCTGCACGACCTTCGGAGCCGCGAAGATGTGCTGCTGTTTCGGGTTGAGCTTAGGCGGTTCGATGACCGGCGCCGGCGGAGGCGTAACCTTTTCACGCAACTTCGGCGGAGGCGGTGGCGGAGGTGCGACCGGAACCATGGTGACCGGTGCCGCAATTTCAACGATGTCGTATTTCAGCGAGGTCAACATGTGCTCGGGATACAGCAGCGGCACCAGCAGCACGAAACCCACGATGATAATTTGTGCTAGAGCACTGAGTCCCACGCGGCCCCACCGCGGTTTGCCTTCGGGCAGCAACGCGAGGCGGGCGGCCACCGGCTTGGTGCCAATGGCGCGCTTCCACGCCTCCGGATCGGTTGGGCGGCGATTCTTTGCGTCAAACCCGACGCCCATCGATGTTTTCGTTACTGGGTCTGCGAGCATACTGGTCATCCCGGTTACCGCCTTGAAAATTTCCGTTCTCGTGGACAAGTCGAGTCGGGAGTGCCCTCGTCATACCTGTATAGCTGGTAAGAGAAGGACGTGCGCCCTTGCAGTACTAGAGTACTGACGAGGTTGAGGGAGACCGAATAGGACTTTCGTACTAACGACGCGAAGTCGCTAATGCTCCCGTGAGCGCACATTACGCACCCGACTTTAACCCGGCGAGGCGGATTCGGTTGCACGGGCTGGGGCGCAACGTGGTAATAGGATACTCTAAACGGGAGGTTGGTTGCGCCGGATTTCCCTTCCCGGTGCTTATTGCCGGTAGTATTTGCAAGGAATTAGAGGTGCTCCGCTTTAGGGCGCGAGGCGGGTGACGTGCCGGGTTAGGTGCGATAGTGGCGAGCGAGCCTGCGTGGACTAGGATCGTCGCCAAGTCCTGGGATATCAATGGCCAAGCCAGATGTCACCAAACATCCCGCTGACCCTCCGCTGACCGCACGGGTCGCGCAGTTAGATACTTACCGTCCACTCATCGAAACTCTTTGTGCCCAGGCTGGCGTGGCGCGCTTCGGCTGTACCGCGGCTAGCTTGCTGCCGCACTTGGCGCGAAGCGTGGCCTCGCGCTTTAAGGGGCTGACGCCTGCGCCGTCGCAGCTGGAAGACTACCTGGGCAGCCTGTGCCTGGAAGATTTTGCCTTGGCATGCGCTTGCTCCGAGGGCCAGGACGCCGCCTGGAATTTTTTCATGGACAACTATCGCGGCTACTTGCGCAGGTGCGCGGGTGTGATGCTGCGTTGTGACGCGGAGGCCCCGGAAGCCCGTGAGCTGGCGGATTCGCTGTTTGCGGAGCTTTACGGTTTGGCGGACGGCCGCCGGGGCACCGCATCGCTTTTTCGCTATTTCCACGGGCGGAGTTCGCTGAAGACCTGGTTGCGCGCAGTGCTGGCGCAGCGCCACGTTGACGGAATTCGGGCCACGCGGCGCTTTGATTCGCTCGATGACGAGGATGGCACGGGGCGGTTGGCAATGGCCGATGGCGCGGCGGAGCGCCGGCAAAAAAATTCCATTCGATCCTCCACCGAGCCTGCCATCGGCCCCTTGGCGATTGCGCCGGATCCTTATCGCGAAAAGTACATTGCGCTATTCTGCGCTGCATTGCAGGGCGCACTCGAACGGCTCGATGCCGCGGATCGCCGGCGTGTTTGTTTGTATTACGCGGAGGGTAAGAAGCTAGCTGAGGTGGGACGGCTGTGCAGCGAGCATGAATCGAGCGTTTCGCGAAACCTCGAACGTATTCGCCTGGAGTTGCGGGCAAATGTCGAAGCAGATCTGCGGCGAGGGGCGGGCGGGAATAGTTCCGGGAATGACGGTGCCGCAAGTGGCCAGGGGCTTAGCGATGCGCAGATCGCGCTGTGCCTGCAATACGCCACGGAGGAATCGCCCATCGATTTCAGACTGTTGTTTCCTGGCAATCTGCCGACCAGTGATTTGCCACCGGGAGAGAATTCGTGATGCCGAACACGAGCTGCGCGGTGGCATGCAAGGTTCCATCACGAAACCGTTCTATAGGAGGTGACCGCCATGCCGGATGACGACGCGCTGTTTGAAAAAGCACTGGCGCGGCAAATGCGCAATCGCGCTGCGAGCGATGACTCGGCCGCGAACGGAGAGTCTGCGGCTGGCGAAACCAGCCCTGAGCAACGCAAACTTGGCGCCGACGCCTGTCCGGATGCGGAAATTCTCGCCGCCTACCATGAGCGTTTGCTGGCTAGCGATGAAATGAATGTGTGGAAGGAGCACATTTTTTCGTGCTCGCGTTGCCAAGAAATACTTTCGCAGCTGGAAGCCACGGAGGATGTCGTGGTTGGTACGCATGAAGAAGATTTCGCGGCGGCCGGGCATTTGCGCGAGTATGCGCCCGTCGCGCATGCGTTGCCGGCGAAGGCTGCCGGGCAGGTTGCGGCACTGCTGGCGTCGCGCCGGCGATCCAGCCGTTATTGGATTGCGCCGGCCGGGGCGCTCGCTGCAGGACTGCTCGTGTGGCTGGGGATGTACCAACAATCCAAAAATGTTTTGAACCAGCCAGAATCCCAGATCGCGGAAAACCGGCCAGTAGCGCCGCCCAGCGGAACGGTGCAACCCTACGGCTCGGTGAGCCGCGATGAAAAGGCTGCAGCGCCAGCGAAAATAGATGGAAAGATTTCGCCAGCCGCCAGCGAGCCGGTTTCGGCTGAAAAAAAGAAATTGGCGGCCAAGACGCCATCGCCAGCGATACCGAACGCACCAGCCATAGCGGCTAGGGCGTCGACAGGAGCAACCGCTGACAAGTCGGTTGGCGGCTTGGATGGTGGTGCCGAGCAGATGCCGAAGGCGGTGACGCAGACTGTCGAAGCTCTCAGTGAAGCAGGACCGGTTGCGCAACAGCAGAGTACGGGCGCGAATGCATTGCCGCTCCCCACGGCTCAGGATCTGCAAACGACGCAGATGGCCGCGGCTCCCCCTCCTCCAGCGCCGCCGCAAAAATACAGCCAAGAGCAGGTTGCCCAGGGACAAAACGCGCAAGTCCAAAACGCGCAGGCATCGAACGCGCAAGCACAAAATGCCCAAGGGCAAAACACGCAAGCGCAGAACACCCAAGCGCAAAACAAAGACACGCTATCGGCCAACGCGCGATCCGCGACCGCGCTAGTGACCTTGGAGGCGGAGACGGCTCGTCAGACGCAGAGTCTAAAAAAAGTCTCCGGGATGCAGAATCCGCTAATGATTCCGGCGCCGGGCGGAAGCATTATTTGGCGCGTGGGCAAGTCTGGCCGGATCGAACAGTCCACGGACGCCGGTGCCAACTGGACGCGGCAGAAAAGTGGCGTTAAGGTGACGCTCGATGCGGGTTCGGCGCCCAGCGCGGCGGTTTGCTGGGTTTTCGGCCGCTCCGGCACGCTTCTGCAAACGGTCGATGGCGGTGGGCATTGGACGAAAATTAATTCTCCGATTGCGGGTGACATTGGCGGGATTATCGCAGTGGATGCGATGCACGCCACGATTTGGGATGCCACCAAGAAAAACAATTTCATCACCACGGACGGTGGCGCGACCTGGAAGCGCGTGGCGAACCCGTAGTCTGGTGCGTCGATGCAAGCTTTCCCGTGCAAGAAATCCGAGCGGCCACGTTCTAATCTAAGAAGCGAATTCCCTGAGAGGTGAAGACGATGAGATTCACGCGCACAAAGGCAAAGAGCAAAATCATTCTGGCGGCAGGCGTGGGCGTTCTTTGCGCCGCCGGTGCCGCGATGCTTGCGGCTATGCCGCAGCAGGATGTGGGCGCGGCGAGAAATGCGGCGCAAAACGTTGCGCCAAATGCGGCGGCGGATTCTTCCACCACTTTAAATGACCAAACCGATCTGGCGGTGACGGTCTATAACTCCAATATCGCGTTGGTGCGCGATGTGCGGCAAATTTCCATTCCCACGGGAGCGTTTCGGCTGAAGTTTATGGACATCGCCGCCAACGTGAATCCTGCCACGGTGCATTTTCGCTCGCTGACCGACCCGACGAAGCTGGATGTGACCGAGCAGAACTACGAGTACGACCTGCTTGATCCCGCCAAGCTGCTGCACAAATACGTGGGGAAAGAGATCACGCTGGAGCGCTCGTATTTGGACAACAACAGCACCAAGCGCGAACAGATTAAGGCCACGCTGCTGGCAGACAATAACGGCACGGTGTGGAAGATTGGCAACGACATCGTGACGAATCCGGCAGTCGAGAGTTACCACTTTCCGGATGTGCCCGCGAATCTCTACGACCATCCGACGCTACTGATGTCGCTGGAAAATTCCGGTGCGCGCAAGCAACAGATCGAAACGTCTTATTTGGCTGGCGGGCTGACCTGGAATGCGGATTACGTTCTCACCGTGGCCCGCGACGACAAAGCCGCGGACCTCGACGGATGGGTGACCATTGGAAACAACAGCGGGACGGCCTTTCACAACGCGAAACTGCAGTTGGTTGCGGGTGATTTGAACCGACTGCCAGAACCTCGACAAGCAAAAGCGATGGTGCAATTCCAAGCGGGTGCAGGGACTGGAGCCGCCCCCGGTTTCCAACAGGAAAGCTTCAGCGAATATCACTTGTACACGCTCGGACGAAAGACCTCGGTGGAAGACAAAGAGACCAAGCAGATCAGTCTGCTGCAGGGAACGAATGTGCCGGTCGACAAACTGTTTGTCGTGAATGGGCAGAATTTTTATTACCGCAGCCAACAGAATCCCGGTTCACCGATTAAAGATCCTGTGATGGTCTACTACAAATTCAAGAATGCCGAAAAATCCGGGCTGGGGATGCCGCTGCCGGCAGGGAATTTGCGCGTGTATCAGAAAGATTCGCGCGGCGGCGTGTTGTTCATCGGCGAAGACCACATCGACCACACGCCGAAAGACGAAGACATCACCATTCACATCGGCAACGCGTTTGACATCGTCGCCGAGCGCAAGCAGACGGATTACAAAAAAATCGATACGCACGTGTGGGAAATGGAATATGAGATTACGCTGCGCAATCACAAGGACACGCCCATCGTCGTGCAGGTGAACGAGCCGATCGGCGGTGATTGGGAAATGCTCTCTTCCTCGTACAAATACACCAAGACCGGCGCGTTTGCCGCGCAATTCGACGTCCCGGTGGAAAAAGACGGAACTGCGGTCCTGAAATACCGCATCCGGGCCAGGTGGTAGTTTGCGAGATTAAATCCCTTCGGCCACGAAAATCATTTCCGGTGAATCATCTCGGAGCGGGGAACGATCGAAATCGCCGAATAGTTCCGTTACGTGGAAGCCGCTTCTCGCCAGCAAGTGTTCTACTTCGTAGCGGAAAAAATAGCGAAAGGTAAACGCGAAGACGCTGCGCTGTTCGCGGCCGTCGGCGTCGGTCACGGTAAAAGCCATCTCCACGTCGTTGCGCTGTTCGGCGCGATGGTAAGCGGCGATGCGCTCGGTGAGGCGAACTTTGCGTTCGCCGGCGATTTCGTACTCGGCGACGAAATGTTCTTCGAGGAAGACTGGGTCGTGCATGCGTCCGGCGTCGGTCTGAAAAAAATCCAAAATCAAGCGGCCACCAGCTGCCAGATGACGGCGCACGCAGGCCAGGCACTGCAATTGTTCGTCGACGTTCATCAAATGTTGAAACGGGCGGAACGGGATGATGATCAGCGGAAACTTTTCGCCAAGGTCGAAGCGCGTCATGTCTCCCTGCACCAGGTGGACGTGTTCGCGTTGCTGCGCGTTAAGCGCGTCGCGTTTTTGTTCGGCGCGGTCAAGCATTTTTTGCGAAATATCCAGGCCGGTGATGCGTAGGCCGGTTTCGGCCAGCGGTATGGTGATGCGTCCGGTGCCGCAGCCGAGTTCGAGGATGGGGCCGCCGTAGGTCAACGCGGCTGCAAGATAAAAGTTGAGATCCTGCGTTCGCCGCGCCACCAGCGGCGAGGTATCGTAAAAATCCGCGATGACGGAATCGTAGAGCGCCTCCGGCATAGCTCGGCTACGATCCAACGATAGCGTCCGCTTCAATTTCCACCAGCATCTCCGCGGAGATCAGGCTGCTCACTTGCACCATGCTGGTGGCCGGTCGTATGGAGCCGAAGAATTCGCCGTGTGCGCGCCCGATTTTTTCCCACTCGGCGATGTTGGTCACATAAAGACGCGTGCGAACCACGTCCTTGAGCGTTGCGCCGGCGTGGGCGAGCGCCGCCTCAATATTGCGAATCGTTTGCACCGTCTGCGCGTATGCATCGCCAACGCCGACGATCTTGCCATCTGGCCCCGTGGCGGTGGTGCCCGAAACGGCGATCACATTTCCCATTTTCACGGCGCGCGAGTATCCCACGATGGGCTCCCAAGGCGTTCCGCTCGATATATTTTGCCGCATGAAAAATCTCCTCGGTGCGATTGGCTGCGCGTCCCGCGCGTGCATGATAAACTTAGAGAATTATGGCACAGTCGCCAGCCGCGCTGATGGCGCCTGAAACTGTGTGGCCGCACCGGATTGAGACGATTACATGAAATGTAACAACATTCTGGAAGCCATCGGCGGCACTCCGCTCGTACGCCTCAATCGCATCAATCACGGCCTGAAGCCGCAGATTTATGCGAAGGCCGATTACACCAATCCCGGCGGCTCCGTCAAAGATCGCATCGGCATCACCATGATTGACGACGCGGAGCGCCGCGGGCTGCTGAAGCCTGGCGGTACCATTATCGAAGGCACTTCTGGTAACACCGGCATGGGGCTGGCGCTGGTGGCGGCGGTGCGCGGCTACAAAATGGTTTTCACCATCACCGATAAGCAGTCCAAGGAAAAAGTGGATTTGCTGAAGGCTTTGGGCGCGGAAGTGATTGTGTGTCCTACGGCCGTCGAGCCGGAAGATCCACGCAGCTATTATTCGGTGGCGCAAAAACTGGCGCGCGAAATTCCCAATTCTTTTTATCCCAATCAATACGCCAACCCCATGAATCCCGAAGCGCACTACCAGACCACCGGGCCCGAGATTTGGGACGACACCGAAGGAAAGATCACCCACTTTGTCTGCGGCATGGGCACCGGTGGGACTATCAGCGGCGTCGGCAAATATCTGAAAGAAAAAAATCCGGCCATCAAAATAGTAGGCGTCGATCCTTTCGGTTCGCTCTACTACGATTCTTTCAAGACCGGCGCGCTGGCCAAAGCCAAGACCTACGTGGTGGAAGGCATCGGCGAAGATTTTTTCCCCACCACGATGAATATGAAGATTCTTGACGACGTCATTCAAGTGAATGACGAAGAGTGCTTCGTCGTGGCGCGCCGTTTGGTCAAGATGGAAGGCTTGTTCACCGGTGGTTCAGGCGGCGGCTGCATTTCCGCGGCGCTGCGCATGGCGAAAGATTTGGGTCCCGAGGCGTTTATAGTCGCGTTCTTGCCAGACACCGGCATGCGCTACCTCAGCAAGGTTTACAACGATGAATGGATGCGCGAACGCGGCTACGTGGAGTCCGCTGTGCCTATCACCGCCGCCGATATCATTGCCGCGAAACACAAGTCCGGAAAAGTTCGCGAGCTGGTGATTGCCCGGCCCTATCAGACGGTTTTTCACGCGCTAAAAACCATGCAGGAGCAGGACATCTCGCAGATCCCCATTTTTGAAGAAGCCGTTCCCATCGGCACGGTGTACGAGGATCAAATTCTGACCATGGCGCTGC
The DNA here is from genome assembly GCA_963838265.1 of uncultured Acidobacteriota bacterium. GTDB lineage: Bacteria > Acidobacteriota > Terriglobia > Acidiferrales > UBA7541 > Acidiferrum. The sequence goes on along the minus strand of CAWIQN010000003.1, from coordinate 192,087 downwards.
AGGGCAAGGACCTGCGCAAGCTGGTGGTGCGCGAAGTGATGAGCAAGCCCATGCCGCAAATCGCCCGCAACGCGCCCGTTGAACGCATTACCTACATTCTTAGCCACGAAAATCCCGCGGTGTTCGTAGACATGGGCGGCGCACATTTTGAAATTCTCACCAAGTACGACCTCATGAGTACCGTGGCCACGCTCATGGAACAGAAACGCTGAAGTTCGCGCCCGCAGCGCAATTCGCTAGACAGGAAACCGCATCGTGAAGATTCTGGATTTCAATGAGCTGCTAAAAGACTCGATACTCATCGCCGACGGCGCAATGGGTTCGCTGCTGCACGAGTCCGTCGGCGCGCAGCGCTGCTTCGACGAGTTGAACTCCACCGAACCAGAAGCCGTTTTTCGCGTGCACCAGGCCTACATCGAAGCCGGCGCGCAAATTATCGAAACCAATACGTTTGGCGCCAACCGTTTCAAGCTCGCGCCGCTCGGCTTGGGCGAGGAAGTGCAGCGCCTCAACAGCCGCGGCGTGAAAATCGCGCGCGAAGCTCGCGAATCCGCGTCGCGAGAAGTGTTGATTGCCGGCTCTATCGGCCCGCTCGGTCTCGGCGTGCAATCGCGCCATCCCGAACCTGGCGAGATCCAGGATATTTTCCATGAACAAGCCCTGGCCCTTGAAGAGCGTGGCGTGGATCTTTTCTGTTTGGAGACATTTTCCTATATCGAAGAACTGCTGTTGGCCATCGACGCCATCCGCTCTTTCTCCGGCCTGCCGATCATCGCGGAACTGACCTACGCGGAAGAATGCACGATCTATGGCGACCTGAATCCCACGGCTGCCGCGAAACTGCTAAAAGATAAGAACGTCCAGGTGATTGGCGCGAACTGCACCCTGGGGCCGCAGTCTTTGCTGCCCATCCTGGGAGAACTGGCGAGGGTTGGTGACATCCGCGTCAGTGGCATGCCCAATGCGGGCTTCCCCAAGCGCGAGGGCGATCGCATCGTTTATCCAAAATCTTCGCCGGAATATTTTGCGTTGTTTGCCAGGGAAGCCGCTGCGCTCGGCGTAAGTATTCTCGGCGGCTGCTGCGGTACTACGCCTGCGCATATTCGAGCCATGGCTGAAGCCGTAAAATCGCTGCGGCCCGCCAAGCACGCAGCCTCTGCGCAAGCCGTCGAGGTCGCGCCAAAGCCCGCGCCGATCCAGGAGCGCGCTCCGGAAAGCAAATTCTGGAAAAAATTGCAGGCCAAGGAATTTACCGTCTGCGTGGAAATCGATCCGCCGAAAGGCATTTCGCTCGACCGCATTTACGAGCAGGTCGACAAAATTATGGCCTCGGGAAAGGCCGATGCCATCGACATCAACAGCGGCGCCATGGCCCGCGTGGGCATGGATGCGCTGGTGGTTGCCGGCGCACTAGAAGCACGCGGCGTAGAAACTGTCCCGCACTTGACTACGCGCGATTTCAATATCATCGGCTTGCAAGCCATGCTGCTCGGCGCGTGGACGGTTGGCGGCGTGCGCAACGTCCTCGGTATCACCGGCGATCCGCCATCGGTGGGCGATTACCCGGAAACCAGCGGTGTCTACGAGGTGGATTCCGTCGGCCTGGTGAAAATTTTGCACCGCCTCAATCAAGGCACGGACTGGGCGGGCAAAACTCTCGGTGGCGCAACAAATTTCACCATCGGCGTGGCGCTCAATCCCGTGGCCGACGACCTGGACAACGAAATCGAGCGCTTCCACGCCAAGGTGGAGGCCGGCGCGCATTTCGCCATGACCCAGCCGCTCTTCGATCCCGAGCACTGGTACGCCTTCCTAAAAAAGCTCGGTGGTCCTCCGTCCATCCCCGTGCTAATCGGCGTCTGGCCGCTGAATAGCTACAAGCAAGCGCTGCGCCTGAACAACGAAGTCCCCGGCATCATGATTCCGCAACCGGTGTTGAAGTCCATGGAAGAAGCCGGCGCCGCCGCGCGCGATAAAGGCTTTGACGTAGCGCGCCAAATGCTAGCGTGGGCGCGCACAGAATTGGCAGGCGCATACCTGATCCCGCCCTTCAAGCGCTACGAAGAAATCCTGGAAATTTTGTAACGTCCGAAGTCATCGTCGTGTGCGGAATCTGCAAATGCGAGGCCAAGCGCCTTTGTAGCGCGGCTGTTTAGGGCCGCAGCTTTAATCGCAGGCCTGCCGCTTCCAGCAAATAGTGCGAAACCATCCATTCCCGCCCTCCGCGATAACCCCACAATTCCGCGCAAGCCATAAAAAAGATGCGCCACCGCACCCACCACTTCTTCGCCGCAGTGGCGCCGTAGGTCGCGGCAAACAACGGCGTCAGCTGCGCCTTGTTCGCGTCCATATTCGCCAGCCAAGCCTCCGCAGTCTTTTGATAGTGCGTCCCTGACACACGCCAGTGCTCGCTCACCTTCAGGTGCTCATCGAAATGTATCAGCAAATCATCGCTCGGCATCATTCCACCAGTAAAAAAATGCTGCGCCATCCAATCGCCGGAATCCCGCACCTCAAAGGGATAGGCAAATCGCGCATGCGTAAAAATGTGAATAAATAATTTCCCGTCAGCTTTCATCCACCGGCTGACGCGTTCCAGCAAAGCGCCCCAATTTCGCATGTGCTCGAACATTTCCACCGAGACGACGCGGTCATAGCATCCCGGCGCTGCGAAATCGTTCATATCCGAGGTGATGATCTCGATGTTTGCAAAACCAAGCGCCTCCGCGCGTTGCAAAATGCTAACGCGCTGCGATGCCGAATTCGAAACACCGGTGATGCGACTGTTCGGATAATGCTCTGCCATCCACAGCGTCAGCGAACCCCATCCGCAGCCCAGCTCCAGTACGTCCTGGCCGTCCGCAAGCTGTGCCCGTTCGCATGTCAGTCGCAGCATCGCATCTTCGGCTTCACCCAGCGTTAGCGTGCCAGCTTCGTACAACGCCGAGCTGTATTTCCTATGCGGCCCCAGCACTGTCGCAAAAAAGTCCGCCGGTACCTCGTAATGCTGCGCGTTTGCGGAGTCCGCACGCAGGGCAATCGCGCTGCTGTTCATTTGTTCTACAAATCTCAACGACCGCTCGCGATTCGCGGCATCGCTCCCAGCATCTTCCTCGGCCAAACGCTCGCGCAGCATCTTGCGAATCCGTGTGCGAATCAGTGCATCCGGCACGAGCCCGCTTTCCACAAGTGATTCGTACCAGAAACGCTTCTCCGGACTCTCTTGCGCCGCAGGAAGCCACTTCGCATGCGCGGCCCGTTGCTCAGTACTCATCAAGCGCTCGCTTTCTTGAGCTCGCCGCGCTTCGGAAACCACGGCACAAACGCGCTGGTTCTCCGCTGATATTCGCTGTAAGCCTCGCCGCGGCTGCGCAACGCCTGCGCCTCCGTCGCCGGAATCCCGGTAACTCCCAGCAGAAAATAGAGAATCAAGGCTGGAGAAAGCAGCCCCAGAAATCCCCACGGCGTGGCAATCGCAAACGTCGCAAATCCCACCCAGATCAGCCATTCGAAAAAATAGTTCGGATGCCGCGAGTACTTCCACAACCCAACGTCGCAGGTCTTCCCCTTGTTCGCGGGATTTTTCTTGAAACTGTTCAACTGTTGATCGGCAAGCGCCTCTCCCGCCATCGCCACCAGCCAAATTCCGGCGCCCACATATTCCGCCGGTCCCAATGGCGTGCGCGCATTCAAACACGCCAGCAAAAATGGTATCGACAGCGCCACATCCAGCAGCGCCTGAAATTCGAAGAAAAACAAAAAGCGCAGCGGGATATTGTTTTTCCAATCTTCGCGCAGCTGCACGTAGCGACCGTCTTCCGGTTTTCCAATCACCCGAGTGAAGAGCAGGTAGCTCGCCAGCCGCAAACTCCAAATGCCCACCATCGCCGCGATCATCCACTTTCGCGTAACGAATCCCGGCCCGGTAATCGCGTAACAAATCGCCAGCAGGCCCAATCCCGCGGCCCATCCCACATCCACGATGCCGGCATTTTTAATCAGCAGATGAATCGCCCACAAAAGCAGCATCATCGCGCACACAATCCCCGCTCCTGTCACCGCCATAAGTACTGCCACTGAAAGCACTACACCGCCTCCGCCGTGGATTTTAGTTGCCCGCTCTGCAAACGCCGCAGAACACGCCGCAGTACCGGCGCCAGGATAATGTAAACGATTCCTGTAATGATCGGAGCCAGGATGCACCACAGCACGAGCGCGTGCCAGGTCGTCGTCCACAGCAGCCGAATGGCGTTCCAAACGCCAGCGTGGATCATGGCGTAAATCTGCGGCACGGAAATGGACAGTCGCGGCGCGCGAAACGCCCACTCCCCCAGCCGAAAAAAGGGAATCAACAGCGCCAGCTGCGCGGGATACATGATGTGATTTACGATTTGAATCGCGGGAAGGTTCAGCTGCAGGGCCAGCGCCGCAACGGTGCACAAGATTGTCGTCCAACCCAGCGCCGGGATGATTCCGATCGTCACGCCGAGCGCCATGCTCAACGCCATCTTTTCCGGCGTAACGCCCTGTTTGAGCAGGTCGATAATCGGCCGCACCAATCTGCGCTGAATAGATCCATTGCTCATGCCGTCTTTTGCCGGAATAATCCCGCAACTCCCTCGTCGGCCTTCAGCTGAAAAAGCTGGATCAGCACATAAAGCGACATGGCGATATTTCCCAGCGCCATGATCAGTACAAACCACACAATTTTCCCCGCCAAGCCGCGTTCCCGCCATGCCAGCCAGCAGAAAAACGTCACAAATCCAAAATACGCGTCGTACAGCGTCGCCATCGACCACGGGCTGGCCATGAACGCCGACCGCGCCTCCCACAAACTCTGCTGCATGCTGGTGCGCACGGTCATCACCACCATAAAAATAAAAATAAACCCGAATAGCAGTTTCAATAATAATTTCACGTTATAACCTCACTGAGCGTTCGATCGCCGTCGCCCAGTTACCACACGCCGCCGATGTAACTCTCGTATCTAGTACGACGCCACCGCCCATTCCGATGCTGCAACGCGACGATCTTCGCACGATGGTGTCGCCGCGAGTTTCGTGCGTGTAAGGTATCAGTTGTTCGTGATCTATATCCAGATGGCATTTTGCCGCGCCATAAATCCAAATTGCTTAAGACTCTTCAGAGAAATCCTAGACGGCACGGTCCCTCCCAGCGACGACATCCGCTGCCGCCCCGCATACGTATTACACTCTAGGACAACTCCGTGAGTCGCATCGCCGTTATTGGATCAGGTATATCGGGTCTCGCCACGGCCTACTATTTGAGCCGTCGGCACGAAGTCTGGGTGTTTGAAAGTGAATCCCGCCTTGGTGGCCACACGCACACCGTTACCGTGGACTCTTCCCGCGGTGCCCTCGCGGTCGATACCGGCTTCATCGTCCACAACGACCGCACTTATCCCAACTTAATAAAATTGCTTGGGGAACTCGGCGTGCCGCGCGTCGCTTCGGACATGTCTTTCGCCGTAAGCTGCCGCAAATCCGGTTACGAATATTCCAGCCGGGGACTCCGCGGCTACTTCGCACAACGCCAAAATTTATTCCGCGGCCGTCCGTATCGCCTTTACGGCGAAATCCGGCGCTTCAATCGCGATGCAATAAAACTCCTCGCACGCCCGGACGCTGCCAGCCTCAAGCTCGGTGAATATCTCGATGAGCAAAATTACTCCGAAGAATTTCGCGAATTTTATCTTTTCCCTATGGCCGCCGCGGTGTGGTCTTGCCCTCCCAGCGCGGTGCAGGAATTTCCCGCCGCCATGCTGGTGCGCTTCTTCGAAAATCACGGCATGCTCACCATCAACGGCCACCCGCAATGGAAAACGATTCCTGGCGGCTGCAGCCGTTATATCGCGCCACTGATCGCGCCTTTCAAAGAACGCATTTTTCTAAACGCGCAGATTCGCGCCGTAGCTCGCGACGCCGATGGAGTCACCCTGCATTTTCGCGACGCCCACCCCGCGATGCGCTTCGACCACGCCGTCTTTGCCACCAATGGCGACTGTGTCCTTCCGCTGATCGAAAATCCCACTGATGCCGAGCGCGAGATCCTGCAAACTTTTCGCACTTCCGCCAACGACGTCGCTCTCCACACCGACGATGCGCTTCTGCCCCGTCGCCCAGAAGCCCGAGCCTCATGGAATTATCTCTTGCATCTCGACTCCCGCAACGGTCACAGCCCCGTCACCATGACCTATCACATGAATCGCCTGCAATCGCTTCCAGTCGCCGAAAATTACTGCGTCACCCTCAACGCCAACTCCCAAATTCACTCGGACAAAATTCTTCGCCGCTTCGTCTACCACCACCCCATCTACACGCTCGAGTCCCTGCGCGCACAACAGCGCTGGGCGCAAATCAGCGGCGTCCATCGCCTGCATTTTGCGGGTGCCTATTGGTTTTACGGCTTTCACGAAGATGGAGTAAACTCCGCGCTGCGCGTGGCTCGTTCGCTCGGCGTATATGTCGATGATGACGTCGACAATCAAGTCGATGCGCCTGCCGGAGCCCAAGCCTAGCCATGGAATCCGCTCTCTACGTCGGCAAACTTCGCCATCGCCGCTTTACTCCGCGGCCCCATGCATTTTCTTATCCCGTGTACATGGCGTTTCTCGACGTCGACCGTCTACCCGAATTGATGCGCATCTCCCCGCTCGCTTCCTACAACAAGTGGAACGTCACCGCCTACTACGAACGCGATCATTTCGGCGCTTCCAATTTATCTCTCCGCGAGCGCCTTGCCGTGGACTCCGCCGCGCAAGGCGTGCAACTCCCCGACGGCCAAATCTTCTTGCTCACGCATCTGCGTTACCTCGGTTACGTTTTCAATCCCGTTTCTTTTTACTATTGTTACGATCGCGCGGGAAACCTGGCCATGCTCATGGCCGAAGTCAACAGCACTTTCGGCGAGCGGCACAATTATTGGCTAACCACGGCCTGCGAACGCGACTCCACCGCCGCCAAGCGCTACACCACTGCAAAGCAAATGCACGTCTCCCCGTTCATGAGCATGGACCTAAACTACGATTGGATTTTTTCCCCGCCCCGCGAGTCGCTAGTCGCGCACATGAATACTCTCGCCGCCGGCCAGCCTTTTTTCGACGCCACCCTGCAACTCGAGCGTCGCCCCTGGGAAGCGCCGTCTCTCCATCGCGTGCTCGCCACTTATCCGCTGATGACCTGGCGCGTAATCGCCGCCATTCACTGGCAAGCCCTCAATCTCTGGCTGAAAAAAGTTCCCGTCTTCACGCATCCGCGAAAGCTTCCGCCCCGTAATCAAGAACAGGCGCCATCGCCGCGCCATGCGGTGTCCGCGAAAGGAAATTTGCTCGGATGAATCAGTGGTTTGCATCGCAGGCCAAGCGCCTTTTCTTCCGCTCGCTGCGTGACTTGCGCTGCGGCTTTCTCGAAATTGTCTGCCCGGAAGAGACCTATGCGTTCGGCGATCCAGCCGCCTCTCTACGCGCCATGGCCGTGATTCACGACCAGCGCTTTTTCCTGCGCGCCATTTCCGGAGCCGACATCGGTATCGGCGAATCCTACATGGCCGGTGATTGGACCAGCCCGGACCTCGTTGCGCTAGTCCGCCTCTTTGTGCGCAATCTGCGTCTGCTTGACGATCGCAACAAATCCTTCTCCGCGGTCCGCGCCTTTTTTGCCGGTCTGCAACATCGTCTTCGCGCCAACACCATTAAAGGCAGCCGCAAAAATATCAGCGCGCACTACGACCTCGGCAACGAATTTTACGAATTGATGCTCGATGAAAGCATGCTCTACTCGTGTGCGCAATTTCAAAACGCCGGCGATTCGCTGGAAGTCGCGCAGCGTCGCAAACTGGATTCCATCTGCGCCAAGCTCCGCATCGCTCCCGGCGACAGCATCCTCGAGATCGGCTGCGGCTGGGGCGCCTTCGCCATGCACGCCGCGCGCTACTGTGGCGCGCGCGTCTCCGCCGTAACCATCAGCAGAGCGCAATACGATTACGCCGCGGCTCTTCTTCGACAGACGGACGTCTCGCCCGGCCACGTCAAGTTGCTCCTCGAAGACTACCGTTGCCTCACCGGCCAGTTCGACAAAATCGTCAGCATCGAAATGTTTGAGGCTGTCGGCTTCGCGCACTACGACGAGTATTTTTCCGCCTGCGACCGCCTACTAAAACCCGACGGCGTCATGCTCTTGCAAACCATCACCCTTCCCGAGCAGGAAGTCCGCGCCTACCGCCAGCGCACCGACTGGATCCAAACCTACATCTTTCCCGGCAGCGAACTGGCCTCGGTTTCCGAAATCACCCGTTCTCTGGCCCGCGCCACGCACCTAGCGCTCGGCCATCTTGAAACTATGGGCGTCCACTACGCGCAGACTCTAGCCGCCTGGCGTGAACGCTTCTGGCAACATCTCGACGCCGTCCGCAGTCTTGGCTTCGACGAACGCTTCATCCGTATGTGGGATTTTTATTTGGCCTGGTGCGAAGGCGCCTTTCGCGAGCGCTATACCAACGTAGCGCAAATTCTGCTCGCGAAGCACGGCACACAGCGCCCACTATTTGGCGATCCCATCGCCGCCGCGCGGGCCATGACTCCCGGCACCATGCAGCGCTAATCCCGGGGCGTGCACTACCGATTTCTCGCACGGCGCGTTTGCCGCAAAATCCATCGCGCCACTTACGTCGTGCGTCTCAGCACTAACAATCCCACCGTGGCCAAGCCTGCCATCAACAGTGCCAACATCGACGGCTCCGTCACGCTGAGTGGAGCGTTCCGCGTCACGGGCGGCCCGCCATCCCCGCGTTTCACACCGATTGGACCGGTTCGAATCGTTTTTCCGTTTCCATCGACATTTCCATTAACGACGTTTCCACTAACGTTGTTCAACTGCGGCTCGGCGCCCCCAGAAGCATCTTCAAAAAATGCGCCGCCGCCCGGTATGCCCGCCCAAGGCGATGCAAAACTTCCGTATCCACCATTGAGCGCGCCACTATTGGCGCTCGCTGCAAAGTTCGCGCTCAGATTCCCAAACCCGTTCGAAAGCGCGCCCACGTCGATCGCCTCCGTGCTATCCCATGTCGCCAATTCGAACGAGGCCGACTTCGCCAAGCCAACCGGAGCGTTTCCCGAAACTCCAAGCCCGCGATGTCCGCTCTGCGCACTTAAGCCGTCGGGCGCCAGGGAAAAATCTTCAAGAAATGACGGTCTGGCCCATATCCTCAGAGCACAGCAGCGAATCGCTCTATGTCGCTCACGAGAGTATTTTGGTTGCGGCGTAGCTGCGGGCAACGCGAAGTCCCCGCCTTCAGTTAGATACCCGCTTGGTACCGCGTCTACGTGGATCGAATCCGCTTTTACCGAAACCACCTGCCCCAGCAACGCCAAAGCCAGCACCCCACTACATCGTGCCGCAATCATTTTCATAATTTTTCCCTGTCGAAGAATAGGGAGCACTTTTTGCAGGAGCGGCGGGGGCTTAAGACGTCACACCATTCTTGGGGCACAAAAAAGTACTACCGATATCACCTCCAACCATACCCTGCGCTCATTTGGAATCAATGAAGTCAATAACTTACGACGGAAGGGAGAACCCTGTAGGAAGCACTGTCTCTTTTTGCACAGCTCTAATGACCAAATCCGCGATTTCGCCCGGAATTGGCGTTACTCCATCAGATTTGTTTCGTGTTTGAAGTGACTGCCAGGCGAGATTTACGGCGCCGGCACCAGGCTGGTATGGTCGTGAATAATCTTCCAGCCTTCCGGGAACTTCTGCCACACCAGCGTAAACACCCCGCCAACATCTCCAATTTCCCGCTTCAAATGCCAGTGTCCCAGCACCATCGCCGCATTCGGCCCCAGAAAACGAAACTCCAACTCCGAAAAATCCAAATGTCCCATCGCCGCGCGGTCCGCATATCGCGTCTTGTAGCGCTCCCGCACGCCATCAAAGCCCCGTGTAATTCCGCCGCTCCCGGAAAACGACAACTCCGGTGAACGCCAATACCCTTCCATAAACGCCTCAACGTCTCCGCGATTCCAGGCCGCTTGCTGGTCGTGCAGCGCCTTGGTTATCGCAGCCGTGTCCGCTTCCCTCTTGCCATCAGCGAACGCCACCATCCGCCAAACCGTCGCCACACTAAAGAGCACCACCATGGCGGCGGTCGTCACTGGCAATGCCAACCGTATTAGTCGGAATTTGCTCACGTTCATTGGAACACTCTTTAACCGCCCGAATTCCGCCCGCAACCCATTGATAAATAAATGGTTAGCGTTCATCCGATCCAACCAGATTACGTACCTATATCCGTGGTTCCATACCCGCTGGTTCTACGGAGGTAACGGCTACTCGTTCTACCCCGCTGGTACCCCCGAGCCATTGGCCCCTGCCCTCTCCATCTTCCATACTGCATGCCTGAGGAAACAAGGATGTTCGCCGCCATGCTCTTCCTAATCTCGACCGCTGCACTCGCGCAATTCGCCATCTACTACTGGCGCGCCGTAATGGCCGGCGTAGCTTCGCAACCCGTTTCCACTCGCATCCTGGATTCCGTCCACGCCCAAGACGGCCGCCTTGCCGGCGCGCACTTCCCCGCGCTTGCCGAACTCCTCAACCTCACGCCTGACCTTCACACTTCACATCGCGGCCTGGGCCTGGTTGGCGCCTACTACGCCACCATGCACGCCGCAGACACTCTCTTCGGTAAACACTTCCCTGGTGTCGCCGCCTGGAGCGCCCACGAACAAGTCATCTGCGCCCGCTACGCCGCCGTCCAAATCGACCGCCGCCTCCAAGCCAACCTGGCTCTCTCCGCCTCCCTACGCTCCTGCTGAATCGAGCAGCAGCGCCCGCCGAGATCTGTACCGCAGGGCGCTTGCTTTTGAGCCCTGCGGCTTTTTCCGTGCCACCCAAACGCCCTCTCACCATCGCGCCCCTAAATCTCCGCAAACTAATAAGCCCAGCGCAACAACACTCCACCAGTCGTATACCCCGCCCCCACCGCCATCAACAACACCAAATCTCCCTTGCGTAACCGCCCCTGCTCCACCGCATCCCGCAACCCCAAAGGAATCGTCCCCGCCGTCGTATTCCCGTACCGGTCGATATTCACCATCACCTTCTCGTCCGGCAGCTTCAGCCGCTCCTGCATGGCCCGGATAATTCGCAAATTCGCCTGGTGCGGCACCACCAGCGCCAGATCATCCCCGGTAAATCCGTTGCGCTCCAGCAGGTGCGCCGCCACCTCCGCCATCCGTCGCACTGCGTACTTAAACACCTGCGACCCTTCCTGATGCACCACGTGCATTTTTTTGTCCACCGTCTCATGCGTCGAAGGATGCAGCGACCCGCCGCCCGGCATATACAGAAACTGTCCCCCAGCTCCATCCACATCATGCGCAAAATCCAAAATCCCCACTTCCGCGCCCGCGTCCTCCAGCAGCACCGCGCCCGCCCCGTCGCCAAACAGCACACATGTTGCCCGATCCTTGTAATCCAAAATCGTGCTCATGGCGTCGCTGCCGATCACCACCACTTTCTTGTGCGTTCCAGCACCAACAAATTGCGCGCCCACCGTTAGCGCATAAGCGAATCCCGAACACGCCGCCGAAAGATCGAATCCCCAGGCCTTCTTCGCGCCAATGCGCTCCTGAATCAGGCAGGCCATCGCCGGAAACATCATGTCCGGCGTAACGCTGGCCACCACGATTAAATCGATATCCGCCGCGTCCGTCCCCGTTTGCGCCAGCAGCGCCTTGGCCGCTTCCGTAGCCAGATGCGAACTCGCTACGCCCTTCTCAACAATGTGCCGCTCGCGAATCCCCGTGCGTTCGCGGATCCACTCGTCGTTGGTCGCAACCATTTTTTCCAAGTCGGCGTTGCTCAAAACCTTCGGCGGAACGTATCCGGCCACACCGGTAATTTTGGCGGCAATGCGATGAGACATGTTTCTCCCTTGCCCAGCGATTCGTCGTGCGCTTGCAAAAGCGCGCTAAGCTGCAAGCGCACCGTTTACCCTGCATTCGTAAGGAAATAGTTACGCCGCGATTTTATGCGATATCGCCACAAAGTGCCAAGGTTTGCTCCCGAGCGAGATCGCGCTTGCTTACTGTTCTCTGCGCTCCTTTGCGTTCTCTATATCTCTGCGTTAATTCTCTCGCCTTTGCATTAGCCTTTTCCCCGCGCACACCGAGTTACTAGCCCACGTCCGTAGCTCTCACAATTTCATGCCGCCAAGTGATCGTCGCCGTCTTTCCCAGCATCGCCCACACCGAACAATATTTCTCTTCACTCAAGGCAATCGCCTTTTTGACCGAATCCTCAGTCACCTCGCCACTCACGCGAAACAACAGCTCCATCTTCGTCCACACCCGCGGCGGCTCCTTCGCCCGTTCCCCCGAACAAATCACCTCCAACCCCTCTAATCTCTCGCGCTTTTTCTCCAAAATAATCACTAGATCTGTAGCCGTACAAGACCCCAGCGCTAGCAGCAGCAACTCCATCGGTCCGCAACCCACATTCGACGCCCGGTCCGCATCGAGCACCAGCGCATGCCCCGAAGGCCCTTTCGCCACAAACTCCTGCTTCCCAACCCACCGAATCTCCGCCGTCTCCATAGCGCCCCCCCGAAAAAGCATACCGCATCTAGTCACTACCAAAACTTTTTCGAATAAACCCGCCAACACAAGTCCCACAATTTGAAGTCTTTGCCCGCAATAACAGAATTTACAAAATTTCTATTGACAATAAGTAACTCTCAGGGTATCATCTTCACGTAGAAAACTACGCCCAGTCTCCTTTAAGCGCGCGCAAACAATCCTGAAAAAATCAAACCGTAACTCCTTCAGAATGAACACATCGTAACTGTTCATTCCAAAGGACTTTATCTCCCGTAAAATGAACACTTACAAAAAAGCACCCGTGGGGTACCCCATCGTCTACGGCTCTGAGTCTCCTTAGCTCTCGATGTATTCCAATTTTCGTGCCCGCAGAAAACCTATTCACAATATCGACGATTTCGATTGGACTCCCTTCCGCGACCGTCCTACAGTCAGTGCCTCAGTAGCACCGCAGCAACGCAAGGGGTTCCGGCCCGCTCCTGCCGGAGGTAATTCGTGCGAAGCATCAAGGAGATATCGCTCCACCATCCCGGCGGACTCCCCGCTGGTGCACCGCTTTCCGGGTTGCAGAACCCGTCGCGGAAATCTGCCATGACAACCTCCACCATCCCCGCGCGCAATTTAGTCTATTCTTCCTTTGTGAACTATCAGTTCGACAAAGCCAGCTGCGCCTACGACGAGATGTTTGAATCGCCCGGCGTGCCGCGCCCGCATTACCGTGCGCTGCACCAGACCCTGCTCGGCCTGCCGCCGGAAGAGTTGCGCAAAAGTCAGCAAGCCGCCGATCTTTCCTTTCTTCACGAAGGCATCACCTTCACGGTCTACGGCAACAAAGAAGGCACCGAGCGCATCTTTCCCAACGATCTGGTGCCGCGCATTATCCTGGCTCGCGAGTGGTCGCAAATCGAGCAAGGCCTGACGCAGCGCATCACCGCGCTCAATCTATTTCTGAAAGATATCTACAACGACGGAAAGATCCTGAATGACGGCATCGTTCCCCGCGAACTCATCTACAGTTGCCGTCACTTCCGCCGCGAAATGCGCGGCCTCAGCGTCCCGCGCGACATCTATGTAAATATTTGCGGCACCGATCTGGTTCGCTTGCCCGATGGCAGCTTCGCCGTCCTCGAAGACAATCTGCGTGTGCCCAGCGGCGTCTCCTACATGCTGGCCAACCGCAAAGTGCTGAAGCGCGTCTTCCCGACGATGTTTCAGGATTACGGCGTGTGGCCCATCGATCATTATCCGCAAGCGCTGCTCGCTACTTTGCGCAGCATGGCGCCGGCGAATTGCCCGTTGCGCAGCGATCCCACCGTCACGCTGCTCACTCCTGGCGTCGGCAATTCCGCCTACTTCGAGCACACTTTTCTCGCTCAGCAAATGGGTATCGAACTTGTCGAAGGCCGCGATCTGCTCGTGCACAACAACGTGGTGTACATGCGCACCACTTCCGGACTGCGCCGCGTGGACGTCATCTATCGCCGCGTCGACGACGACTTCGTCGATCCCCTGTGCTTCCGCCGCGACTCGATTCTCGGCGTGCCCGGACTCTTCAACGCCTACCGCGCCGGCAACGTCACCTTGGCCAACGCCATCGGTACCGGTGTTGCCGACGACAAAGCCGTCTACGCTTACGTTCCGGAAATCATCCGCTACTATCTCGACCAGGATCCCATTCTGCAGAACGTGCAAACTTTCCTGATGACCGACGAGAAGCATCGCAAACATGTCCTCGATCGCCTGGACACCATGGTCGTAAAAGCCGTCGGCGAATCCGGTGGCTATGGCATGCTCATCGGCCCGCACAGCAGCGCGCTGCAGCGCGACGCTTTCGCCGCGCGAATTCAGGCCGATCCGCGCAACTACATCGCCCAGCCCACGCTCGCTCTTTCCAGCGCGCCGTGCCTGATCGATGGCGAAGTGGAATCCCGCCACATCGACCTGCGCCCGTACATTCTCTTCGGCGAAAAGGTCACGCTCGTTCCTGGCGGCCTCACGCGCGTGGCTTTGCCCAAAGGCTCTCTTGTCGTCAACTCCTCGCAAGGCGGCGGCAGCAAAGACACCTGGGTGCTGCGCGAAACCAAAAAAGGCGAACTGCGCGGAGCCAACGGCGCCGGCTTTGAAACTTTCGTCACGCCCGCGAAAACTCCCGCGGACGCTCCCGTCTGAGCTATGCGCTCCCCGCGAAATCTTTTCGTTCGCTCTTTCCAACGCGGCGCTGGAATGCTCTCCCGCGTGGCGGACAATCTTTACTGGATGAGCCGCTACCTCGAGCGCGCCGAACACACCGCGCGCCTCGTCGACGTGGAACTGCAACTGTGGCTCGATCAATCTCCGGAAGCCGGCGCCGGGCGCTGGCGCTTCCTTCTGGAAGCCTTGCGCACCCCCGCTCCCAGCGAGCACGTGGATCCCGCGAGCCTGGTGAACACGCTGGTTTTCAGCCGCGCCAATCACTCTTCCATCGTTTCCTGTATTTCCATCGCGCGAGAAAATCTGCGCCACGTTCGCGAGCAGTGCAGCTCGGAAATGTGGGAACAGCTGAACCGTCTGTATCTTGAGGTGATGGAAAATCAGCCCGAGGATTCCTGGATTCTGAAGTCGCACAGTTTTTTCCGTGCCGTGCAGGAAGGCGCGCATCTCTTTCAGGGCATCACGGACTCCACCATGAGTCACGGTGAAGGCTGGCAATATATTCAGATCGGCCGCTACGTGGAACGCGCGGAAACCATGGCGTCGCTGACCGGGACGCACTTCAAGCACATGGCACAGGCGCCCGACGAAGCCGTGGAAAGCGCCGAGTATCTCGCTTGGGTGGGTTTGCTGCGCGGTTGTGGCGCGTTTGAGGCCTATTGCAAGGCTTACACTGCGGAGATCGTGCCGCTGCGCGCCGCGGAATTTCTTTTGCTCAATTCGGATTTTCCGCATTCCGTGCGCTTTGCCGTTGACCGCGTCAACGCTGCTCTACACGTTCTCGGTGATCTTACCGAGCGCAAAGCCAAGCTTCCGGTGCGCATCGCCGGCCGCCTGCGCGCGCAACTTAGTTTCAGCCAGATCGACGAAATCCTGGCCAGCGGCGCGCATGCTTATCTGGAAAATGTCCGCGCCGAATGCGGCGCCATTCATTCCGCCATTCACCAGATTTATTTCGATTATCCCGTCGAGACCGAGATGGCTTCGTGAACGCTCCGGGCGCAAGGAGCTCATGGCTTATTCCGTAAGGCACATCACCAAGTTCGGTTACGAACCCGCCGTGCGCGAAAGCGTAATGGAAGTCCGCATGCAACCGCGCACCGACGCGCGCCAGCGCTGCATGACCTTTTCTCTGGGCGTATTGCCACAAGCCAGTGTGATGGTCTATCGCGATTTTTTCGGAAACGTGGTGCATCACTTCGATATTCCCGGCCGCACCAACCTGATTGAAATCGATGCGCAAGCGATTGTTGACGTGACCCCGCCAAACGAAAAGGCTCCGGAGAGCAGCTGGGAAGATCTCGATGCGCAAGTGGCCAAGGGCGATTTCTGGGAGATGCTGCTGCCCAGCCACTTCGCAAGGCCCACCGATTTGTTGGAGAAATTAGCCGGCGAACTCCGCGTCGAACGGCGCGCGACGCCTCACGAACTATTAGTCGAACTAAACGCCGGACTCTACGATGCGTTTGACTACGTGCCCAACAGTACGGAGGTCGATTCGCCCATCGACCATTCGCTCGAGACGCGCCAAGGCGTGTGCCAGGACTTTGCGCACATCATGATCACCATGGTGCGCCAACTGCGCATCCCCTGCCGCTACGTCAGCGGCTACCTATTTCACCAGGATGCCAACAAGGATCGCTCTCCCGCGGGCGCAACGCACGCTTGGGTCGAAGCGTATCTCGGCGAGCCGGGCTGGGTGGCCTTCGACCCGACCAACAATCTTCTTGGCGGCGAGCGCCACATTCGGGTGGCACTGGGCCGCGACTATTCCGACGTCCCGCCCACGCGCGGCGTCTACAAAGGTGAACCGGAAAACGAATTGAGCGTGTTGGTCACGGTCTCCTCGGTAGATTCGCCGGAACCGGAAGAGCTGCCGCCCGCCACGGTTATCCGCATGAAACAATTCGGCCCTGCGGATCACGCCGAATACGACCAGCAGCAACAACAGCAGCAGCAACAATAATCTCGCGATCGAGATTCAAGTGACGGTTTTGTAGCGGCCGCTTTCTGAAGCGGACGCCTTTCGATTTCCTAATTGAGTGCTGTGCTCGACGAAGAAATCACTTGCGATGATGCACGCGGGTGTAGAGGTGCCCAATGGCGCCGTAAAAAAGAAACTCAAAGTTTAAATGCGGCACGCTGGGTAACCATTCTTCGAGGGCGCGTTGTTCGCCAAATCCTCGCACGTGCGGCCAATCATCGAAGACCACGATGGCGCCGTCCGCCAGTCGCGGCCCCAGATACTGCAGGCATTCGAGCGCCGGCTGATAAATGTCGCAGTCGATGCGCGCATAACAAAATTGTTCGGCCAGCAGCGCTTCGGCGGTCCGCAAACTTTTCTCGAAGAATCCTTTCACCAGTTTCAGGCGCGGCCGGTCCGCCAATCTTACGTTGCGGCTCACCTGTTCCAGTCCGCAGGCATATTGTCCTTTTTTCCAGAACGCTTGGTCGTGCTGCGGATGCGGCTCGGACAGACCCGCAAAACTGTCGAAGCCATAAATCCTGCGCCGCAGCCCCGCGCTCTCCGTGGCTTGCCACAAATAGTTGATCCACCAGCCTTCGTAAATGCCAAACTCCGCAATGTCTCCCGGAATATTTTTTGCCGCAATCTCCCGCAGCAGCTCCAGGGCATATTCGCATTCCAGACTGGCCAAGGCGTTGTAGGCGCGCAGCCCCCAGGCAGAATCCTCCGCCCAACTCACCCCGATGCGTATCCCGGGCACGGGAATGCGCTGTCCGAACACTGTGCTGCACCATTCGTCGTACGCGCTGTCGGTTTTTCTCGCGTCCTTCATTGCCGCGGCAACCTTGCGCGCGTCCGCACGAAGGCGGTCCGATTGGTCGCCATGATCGTTCTGCTCTTCCGTTGACGGCTTTTCTTGCTCCGGTGCTTGGGTGGCGGTCTTTGCTTGTGTGTTTGCTTCGACTGGCGTTGCGACCGTTTCACGTCGCCCGTTTTTAGCGGTGTAACTCGCGCACTCTTGCAGCATGCGTTGCAAGACCTCGCGCTGACCGTGCTGCAGTTCATCAGGAGCGATTTGCCCAGAAGTCTCCGCGGCAGCGAGCGCTTGTTCCAAGTAAGGACTCGCTTCCACGAGCCGGCCCTGTTCATAGAGCAGCACGCCCAGATTCTCCGCCGCGGCGCGCCAGCCGCTGTCCATGCGCAGCGCGCGGCGGAAGGCCAGCTCCGCATCCGGGGCTGAGCCGCGGGCGGCCTGCACGGCGCCCCAATCGCTCCACAACTCCGCGCTCTGACCCTCCGCGATGGCCGTCGACAGCGTTGCCGCAGCTTCCTCCAGCTCGCCTCGCGAGTAGAGGTCGCTTACGAGATCGTGAATCGTTTTCTGCAACTGTGGCATGGCCATACGCGACTCCATTAGGAGACGGCACTCGGTTCGAGCGAGCGCACCAGCGCCGCTACTCCACGAAAATCAGGAGCATCTTGCTTTCCAGTCAACGTTTTATTTGGAGATTCGCGAAAAGATTAGAGAGGTTTAATTACGTGCGACGATTTAAGTTCGGCGGTCTAAATCCCACAAGACAAACGCGGCAAGTTAAGCACGACTGGCTAAACTCGCGGGCCCACAGTTGTCGCCACTTCGATGATCGGATTTGGCAACTGGCGCATGGTCCGCACAAACAGTTCCACAATGGCGCCATCAAATTGTGCGTTGGCGCAGCGTTCCAATTCCGCCAGCGCATCCATGGCTGGCCGGCCCTTTTTGTAAGTGCGATCGCTGGTGATGGTGTCGTAGGCGTCGGCCACCGCGATAATGCGCGCGCCCAGCGGAATATTATTTCCAGAGAGCGCCTCCGGATATCCCGAACCATCAAAAAATTCGTGGTGATGCAGCACCATCTGTCGCACTGCCGCCAGCGGCGTGAGCGGATCCAGAATCTTCGCGCCGAAAATTACGTGGGACTTCATGATTTCCCACTCTTCCGGATTCAGCGGACCACTCTTGTTCAAAATGGTCTCCGGAATGCCGACTTTTCCGATGTCGTGCAGAATCGCGCCGAGTCGAATCTCTTCGACTTCGGCATCGGTCATTTCCAAGCCCTCGGCGATCAGCGCCGCGTAGGCGGAAACTTTTTGCGAATGCCCCTGCGTGTAGTGATCCTTGGCATCGATGGCAAATGCCAGCGACGTCACGGTGTCCAGCACGGCTTGCGGTAATCCTTGCGAGCCAAAGGGTGTCGGCGAAGGCGTTCCGTTAGTGCTCTCCGTGGCGGCCAGCGATTCCGTAAATTGTTTCAGGCGCTGGTAAATTTCTTCAAAGGCATCCGGCCCGGTGGAAAAGAGGCGCTTCAGGGTTACTCCCAGATAGGCTTCCAAAACGTCGCGCTTCCACTTTTTCGCTTCGTTGGGATCGAAGTGATCGGCGGTGGAGACGGCGTTGCCGCCCTGATGTTTGGACAAATACATGGAAGCATCCGCTACCTGAATCAATTCCTGCGGCGAAGAGCCATGCAGCGGGTAAGAGGCGATACCAAAGCTGGCGCTGATATTTTTTTCGCGCAGCAAAGGATCGGAAGAAACCCAACCCTTCAGCTTGGTGGCTAGCTGGCGCGCGTGTTCCATGGTGGTTTCCGGCATCAGAATCACAAACTCGTCGCCGCCATAGCGCGCCACGACATCGGAGCGGCGGCAATTGGTTTCCAGAATCTGGCCGACGCGCTGCAACACCAGATCGCCTTCCAAATGGCCGTAAAAATCGTTTACAAATTTGAAGCGATCCAAGTCCATCAGCACCAGCGCAAAGGCCCGCGCCGCGCGCGTGGAACGTTTCCATTCCGCCGAGAGCGCTTCCATAAAAAAGCGATGGGTCTTCACGCCGGTCAGACCATCGGTAATGGCTTGCTCCTGAGCTTTTTGGAAAGAAAGCGAATTGTGCAGCGCGCCGGCAATCAAATCCGCTAGGGTGCGCAGCAGCAACACTTCTTCTTCGGAGAATTCCAGCGCCACCGAAGATTCGATATACAAAATGCCATGCAACTGCTCGGCGTAAAACACCGGTAGGGCCACCGCGGCCATAGTGTCCGCAAGCAGCGGCTGCAGCGCCGCATCCGCTGGCAGAGCAGCATGGTAGGTAGCCATCTGCCCATTGCGCGCCACGTGGCCGATCAACCCGGAATCGAGCGGGATGCGCAAGCCCAGGGTGCCGCGGCGCTTTCCGGCCTCGGACTGAATCACGATTTCCCGCGTGGCGTACTCCAGCACGCCGATGCCGATGTGATCGTAGGTAAGCCCTTCTTCGAGTTGCTCGGTAATCTTCGCCAGCATTTCATCGGGATTCAGCGTGGCGATGGCGTTGCGCGAAATGGTGTTGAGTAAAGTTAGATGCCGCGCCTTGGTGCGTTCTTCGTGGAACAAACGCGCGTTTTCAATGGCGATACTGGCTTCACTGGCCAGCACGCGCATCAGCTCCAGATGGCCTTCGTCAAAAGTGCGCTCATGATCGGAAAATACTGCCAATGCGCCGATCACGCGATCGTAGGCCACCAGGGGCACGCCGCAAAAGCAGCCGCGATCGCGAATCGGATCGATGCCTAGCTTGCGCACTTCAGCGACGTAGTTTTCGCGAATCAGCACGGGCTGGCGCGTGCGGATGATGTACTCGGTGATGAAATTGCCAGCAGCGCGCCTGCGCGGCGGCATGCGCTCTCCGCCGATCATCTCCAGCTCAAAGACAATTTCGTCGTTCTCGGCGTCAAATTCCGCAATATAGAAATTTTCGACGTCGAAGAGCCGCCGCAGCTCTTCCCAGATTTTGCGCAGCAAATCCTCTTTAAGCAGGGTGGAGCTGAGCGCGCGGCCAATTTCATTCAACACGTGGAGCTCTTCGGAGCGCCGTGAGGTTTGCTGAATCAAATAACTATTTTCGACGGCCATGCCGATCTGGTGCCCCAGCGCGAGCAGCAGGCGCAACTCCGCGGGGGTGAAGCGCCGCGAGTCTGGCGTGCCCAGCAAGAGCACGCCAAAGGCCTGTTCCTTGGCTTGCAAGCTGATGGCGACCACGCTGCGCAAACCTTGCGCGAGCATCAATTCGCGGAATCGCCGGATGGACTCTTCTTTTTCGAGAGCGTTCAATCCGTCGTCACGCAGATCGCGGAAACCGAGCAGTCCGCCGAGGCGCGCTACGAGTCCGACAAGGTAGTCGTCCAGCCCTTCGTTTTGCGCGGCGCGGCAAAAGTCGTCGCTCAGCCCCACAGCTACAACGGAGGTGGGTCCTTGCGGATCGCCATGATGCAGGAACAGCGCCCCGGCCGGCAAGCGCACCACGCCGAGAACACGGTCCAGCGCTTGTGAAAGCATGCGCTGAATTTCTCCACCGACAAAACTGGAGGTAGCCAAATTCAGATTGGAGAGCGCCAACATGTTGCGCTCGATGCGGCGCTTTTCTTCTTCGTACAGCGCCATGACCATGAGCATGGCGACAAACGCCGAGGGCACGGTGCCGAGGGCGCGAACGCCAGCCACCACGTCCTTGGTGGCATCGGTGAAAAAATAAAACAGGCCAACGCGCAGCGCGGCCCACAAGACGAACGAAATGGCGAGCAACTGGTCCGCCAGAGTCTCCTGCCTGCGGTTCTCTCGCCAGAAGAGGAAGGCGACGCCGAGGAAAATCGCCGCCGAGGGAATTACCACGGGCACCACCGTGAACCAGTGCACCGCATTGCCTAGCGACCACAGCCCCAGCACCGCGCCGGTGGCCGCCGCGGGAATGATCCACAAGGGGCGCCGCGCGTAGCGCTGTGCGCCCAGAAAAAAGAAAATCCCTGCCGCGGCATACATCCAAAGATCCAGCGCGGTGGCCAGCGGGCCTGGCGGGAACCACGTTTCTAGCGCGGGGCCGAGGTAGTGCAGCGCGGCCAGCGCCCACGCGATGGTCCAGAGCAGGAGATAATCCTGGCGCTTGAGGGTGTAGATATACGCGAAAAATCCGGCCACCAGCAGGGTAGCGGCGAGAAACGCCATCGCGATAATGCTGTAGGGCAACAAGACTGCGATCGGCTCCACGTTCAAAAGACGAACGGCGTCCCCGGCGAAAAATCGCGGAGGAGCTCTCTAATCAAACTTCAACGAATTGTTGCGAGAGGCAGCCGCCAATTGCAGCAGATTGCTGGCGCGGCCCACCCATCGGCACACAAAACAAAGTACTTGTGATTATGCGGGAGGAAATTTTCCGTAGGCAAGCGTACCGCGGTACTGGTTGCCAAAGAGACAGCACACGTGTGGTTAACGAGTTCCGCACAATCGGCGGGGTGGGTGGGCTCTGGTTTCAGCCTCTGAAATGGCGTGCCTTTCAGGCTCGCGCGAGGCTCGCGATGTCGATGTTCTCGGTCACGCGTTTTGGCGCGCCGTGCTTTGCCGCTTGCAGCATGGCGCGACCCAGCTCTTCCGTGGTGGTCATGTACTTACTAAAGGCCAGGCGCAGCAGCGGATACATCGGCGCTATTACCGCGTAAATCGCGGCATACAATCGGGTCTTTGATTTGATCCCATGGAGCGGCTGGATATAGCCGGGCCGGAACATGTACGCGGCTTTGAAGGGCACCGCCAGCAGCGCGTTTTCGGTGGCGCCTTTTACGCGCGCCCACATCGCGCGGCTTTTCTCTGAGCTATCGGTGCCAGTGCCGGAAACGTAGAGGAAGGTCATCGCGGGATTTACCGCCACCAGGGCGCGCGCCGCCGCCAAGGTGAGGTCGTAGGTTATGCGGCGGTAGTCCGCCTCGGACATACCGGCGGAGGAGACGCCCAGGCAGAAGAAGCAGGCGTTGTAACCGGCTAGCTGATTCGCGATGGGTGAGTAGTCGAATAAATCCTTCTGCATGATTTCGGTTACCTTGGGGTTTTGTATTGCACTCGCGGTTCGGCCGATCAGCAAAATGCGCTGCACCTCGGCGTCGCGTAGACATTCGCGCAACACGCCTTGCCCCACCATTCCGGTCGCGCCAAAAATAATTACGTTCATTTCGAATCGACTCCCGTTTTCGATGTCGCAGCAATTGCATAGATGCCTGCAACTGAAACGCCGATTCCGAAAATAGCGGCCACAGACGTCACAAACCAGCCAAACTTGAAATGCCAGGCAGCAAAAGCTGCGTACAGTAGATAAGGACCGAGTAGATACTTTGGAACTCTGCCCCAGTTGATCCATTGTTCCCACGGCAGGTACCAAGTGATGAGGATCGGCGCAAGAGGCACGAGTGGAAGCGCGATCAGTAAGTCGGTGGTGGACATTCAGGGTTCGCGACGCGTGCGCACAGAATACCGTAGGTACGATTCAAGGTGTAGCATCTAACGGGAGATCAAGCATGATTTTGTTCACGATTTTGGCACTCTTTCTAACTCAATTTCCGGATGCTCCAGTCGCTAAACAAGCTACACCGCCGCCGAGTTCAGGTTCTCTGGAGTTGCAGGGAGACAAACTGGGCGAAAGCCTTGACGCGTTTGTGGCGCAGCATCCGAAAGCGCAGTGTGATACGTCGCAGACGCTGCGCGCGGTTTGCTATCAGTGGGCGGATGTGGCGATTTTTGGGCTGACGGCGTTCAATTCTCCGACATGCTCGCTTAAAAAACGGTACGCGGCGGATTGCATGCAAGGGATCACTGCCAAATTTACGGAGCGGCGGCTGGTGTCGCTGGTTTACGCGGTGGCGGGCATTGATAAGTCGGCGGCGACTGCGGCGCTCAAAGACAAATTGGGAGCTCCGGCGATGAATTCGAGCGACGGCACGATTTGGAATCGCGGCGACACGACGGCCAGCGTGATGATTGGGAAGGCGTCGGAAGACCACGATGCGCCGACATTGATCACGATTACGATTTCGGCTACGAACTGATTTATCTGCGTTCGAGATTTTCTTCCTTTCCAGTTTGTGTCAAGCGAGTGAGTGAGAAAGCGCGAGCTTGATGGGCACGCTTTGTTGGACGGTTCCCGCACCTTTCGCTAAACTAACTGTTTACGCTGATTGTAAAAGCCGCCACAGACATGACTGACACGACTGCAACAACCACCGAAACGGAAGTTCGCGTACGTTTTGCACCATCGCCCACCGGGTATTTGCACGTGGGCGGAGCGCGCACGGCACTTTTCAACTGGCTGTACGCGCGCGGGGCTGCGTCGAATGGGCGCGGCAAGATGATTCTGCGCATTGAGGACACCGATGCGGAGCGCAACAAGCCGGAGTTGGTGGAAGGCATCATCACGGCGCTGGCGTGGTTGGGCATTGATTGGGACGAGGGCCCGTTTTATCAATCGCAGCGCACTACGCTGTATCGCGAAGCGGCCTTGAAACTCTTGGCCAACGGCAGCGCGTTTCTGTGTTACTGCCCCGCGGAGAAATATGCCGGCGGCGATCACGCGCCTGACGCCGGGACAGCGGGCGGCGGCGCCACGCAAGGCTCGCAGGTGCGCCGCATCACGCGCTGTTCTTGCCGCGACGGGAAACCATCAACGCCGGACGCGAAGCCGGCGATCCGTTTCAAAGTTCCGACCGGCGGCACCACCAAAATTCACGACGCGGTTTTTGGCGATCGCGAATTTTCCAACGATGAGATCGAAGATTTTGTGCTGCTGCGTTCTGGCAAAGGCGACCAGGATTTTGGGCAATCCATGTACCACCTGGGCGTGGTGGTGGACGACATCGACATGCGCATCACGCACGTGATTCGCGGCGCCGACCACATTTCCAACACGCCCAAGCAGGTGCTGCTGTACGACGCGCTCGGAACGAAGGCGCCGATTTTCGCGCATGTTCCGTTGATTCTTGGCGCGGATAAATCGCGGCTCTCGAAACGGCATGGCGCCACGGACGTCAACATGTATCGCGCCGAAGGCTTTCTGCCGGAGGCCTTCCGAAATTTTCTGGCGTTGCTCGGTTGGTCTCCCGGAGCGGACGAAGAATTTCTGCGCACGCCGGAACTGCTCGCCAAATTCTTGCTGGCCGGAGTGAGCCGTACCAACGGCGTTTTCAATCGCGACAAGCTGGAATGGTTCAATACGCAATATTTGCAAAAGCTGCCAATTGAAGAGGTGTTGCCGCAGGTGCAGGCGGAATTGCAGCGGCACAATTTGTGGAAGGAAGAATGGGCCGCGGGCGAAGGTCACGCGTGGTTTTCAAAGACGGTGGACCTGCTGCGCAGCCGCGTGCGCCTGTTGCCGGACTTCGCGACGTGGTCGCGGGCGTTCTTTAGCGATGATTTTCCGCGCGATCCCGCCGCCATCACGAAATTCTGGAAAGACGAAAAAACGCGGCCTTTGCTGGAGAAATTGGCCGAAGCGCTTGCCGCGCTACCGGAATGGAATCACGACGCCTGCGATCATGCCACGCGCAAAGTAGCCGAAGAGGGCAGCGTCAAAGCCGGCATGTTGATCAACGCCACGCGCGTAGCCATCGTCGGCCAAGCCGTAGCGCCGCCGCTGTTCGACACCATGGTGGTGCTCGGCCAGGAGCGCGTGGTGACCCGCCTGCGTGCTTCCGTGGCGTTGCTTTAATACCGATCTGTACCATGGGCCGCGAAAGGCGCGATGTTCGAGGGCCTCAAGAGGTCAAAAAAGTCCACCAAGTCTTTCCTTGAGAACCCGGCCTCCCGCAACAAAGAGAGCAGCGTTCCTTTCGGTATTTCCTGATTGTGCCGAGGCACCACAGCACGCCGTCGCGTGATCGGTTCGTAGTAGATAAAGTGGCTTCCGGAAACGTGGTCAAGTACGAATCCGTGTTGTTCTAGGAATTGGACGAGGCGGCGCGGCTTAACGGCCGGAAGTTTCGGCATACTCAAGATCCATCGAGGCGACGAGCGTCTCTTCATCGCTGGGAATAGGTTCCCGGTGCTTCAATAGACTCTCGACGTATCCAGAGATTGCATCTTTTACCATTTTTCTTGCTTCCGCCAGACTGCGGCCATAGGTGACGCACCCGGGCAGGGCGGGCACCATCGCTGTAAACCCACCTTCGGGCTCTGGACGCAGAACGATATTGAAACGCCTGTGCGCTTTCCTCATAAGTTGATCTTATCCGATCCGCTAAAGCGCGGTCAAAGTCACACTCTTGCAGGCCAGTCGTGATCGTGGACAGGAGGCTCAACAAAACGTCGCGGCTCCTTCCTCGGACTTGCAATGCGCCGCGCATTCGCATCAATCTAGTGCAATCATGAAACTGTGCTGCGCTCGCCGACGAAGTCCAATCCCTCCGTCGCGCCGCGATTTTCTCTCTGCTATTTCTGCTGCCGCCGCGGCCACATCACTTGCACCGCGCTTCGGTGCGCTGTCATTTGTGAATCCTTTCTCTGCAATGCCCGTCCGCGCGGCAACGCTCGCCGCCGATCCTCTTCGCCCACAATTTCACTTGCTGCCCGCCGCGAATTGGATGAACGATCCCAACGGTCCCATCTATTGGGAAGGCCACTACCACATGTTTTTCCAGTACAACCCCGCCGCAGCCGTGTGGGGCGATATGCACTGGGCGCACGCCATCAGCCCGGACATGATCCACTGGAAGCATTTACCCGTGGCCCTCGCGCCGACGCCCGGCGGCCCGGACCAGGACGGCTGTTTCTCTGGCAGCGCCGTGGACGATCGTGGCGTGGCCACGTTTATCTATACGGGCGTTTCCAGCGCAACTCCGGAACAGGCCACGCTCCGCGATGGCACGCACAATTTTCGCGAAGTACAGCTTCTTGCGACCTCCACCGACGCGGAGCTTCGCAGCTGGAACAAATTAACGCAGCCCGTGCTCGAGCCGCCCGCCGATCCGTTGCTCGCCGGTTTCCGCGATCCGTTTTTGTGGAAAGAGGGCGGCACCTGGTATTTGGGGGTCGGCTCCGGACAGCGCAAGAAAGGTGGCCGCGTCCTCGTATATCGATCGCAGGATTTACGGAAGTGGGAATATGTAAGCGTGCTGGCTTCCGGCGTATGGAACGGCAAAGAGACTCCGGATGTCGTCGATTCCGGCGAAATGTGGGAATGCCCGGAGTTGTTCCGGCTCGGCGATAAACATGTTTTGATTTATTCCACGGAGCGCAAAGTATTTTGGCAAAGCGGCGAGCTGGACCAGCGAGAAATGATTTTTCATTCGCAGAAGCGCGGCCTGCTGGATGCGGGCGCCTATTACGCTCCGAAAACGCAAACCGCCGCGAACGGCGAACGCATCCTGTGGGGCTGGATTCCGGAGAAGCGCCCCGAAGCCGAGTTCAGCAAAGCTGGCTGGGCGGGCTGCATGTCGCTGCCGCGGGTTTTGTCGCTGGACGCCGATGGTGCGCTCATCATGCGGCTCGCTCCGGCGGCCGCGAAGTTGCGCGGCAAGGCATTTACGCTTCCTGCTTCGACCACTCCGCCAGCGGAGCGTTTGCGGGCGCTGCGAGAATTCCGGATAGAAAATATTGCCGCGGAAATTTCTTTGCGCGTCCGTCCTGTCGCGTTTTCCATGGGCTTGACCGACGGCCAACAAATGTTTTTTAAGATTACTTATGATCCTGCGAAAACTGGCGGCGAACTTAGCGCGAATGGCGCCGCCGCGGCGTTATCTGTTGGAAAAGATCAGGAAGTGGCCATAACCCTGGTGATCGACGGTTCGGTAGTCGAATGCTTCGCCAACGGGAAGACTTGCCTGACCACGAGGGTCTATCGCATTCCTGCTGGGCCGCTGTCTGTCGACGTCCCTGAACCAGGATTGCGCAATGTAGTGTCTCTGCAGGCGTGGCAAATGACGCCCGTCTCGCCAGATCGTTTAACCACCTAACTATTTAAGTTAGTGAAAGCTTAATTCGGCGGGTTGGCGTTAGCCGGCGATTTCTTGTTTTTATCGCTGGGGTGAAAAGTCTTGTGGAAGATGGAAACGCCGAAGACCGGATTATCTCGCGTTCCGGTAATGGTGACGGGCAGTTCCGTTCCCGCGCCATTCTTACTGAAAAGTGGATCCAAAAGTTTAAGAAAATCGGATTTCGCGCCGGTCACCAGCTGCGACAACTTGGCTTGCAGCCGGATGGTCCCTTTGAAATCCAGCTCGCCGCCCTGCACGCCGTAATCGCCAGCGAGAAGAATGTCGGCGCCCGGCACGCTGAAGGTCACGCTGGAAAAATGGATCAGACCCTTTTCCAGATGGAACTTGCATTTCAGATCGGAGACGGAGCTGCCCGCGTCCTGATCCTCGGGCTTTCCTTCCGCGTGGCGGCTCAGCGATTCCAGTTCAGCGCGGATCTTAGGGCTGTTCCAGTGCGCGTTATCCACGGCGATGTCCGCATCCAGCGTCATTTTTTCAATTACTTTGATTTTCCCAGGAGGCAGGAACAGTTTCGCTTTGATCTTGGCGGGGCCACTGAGAAGCGGCGTCTCATCCTTTAGCGCCAACGCCAGAATGTCCTGGATGCGCGCGTCTGGCGCATGAATATCCAGGGAAATATCGTGCCCTTGGCCGGGAACGTTTACCACGCTGCCTTCCGAAACGATCACCGATTTAATCAAAGTGGCGCGCACCGGATGCAGGTAGGTATCGCCATTCAAGCTGTCCACCGTCGCGGAAAAGTCCGTATGCAAGGGAACCGGTTTGCCGACGCGGTCGAGAGAGAAATCCGGCGTGTCGGTTACGCCGGAAACTTCCAGCTTGTCCAGCTGTCCGCCATATTTCCCCGACGATGACAAAATCCCCGCGATGCCCGGAAAGGGTCCCAAATCAGCGTTGGTGAATTCGTACGTGCCCGAGACCGGAGTGGCGCCCTTATCGTCCAGATTCCACGGGCCAAAATCCCCTTTGGTGGCAATTTCGCCTTTCGGTTTCCCGTTCGTTAGCGTTCCGTGGAATGCCAAGGATTTGTTCGCGCCGGCGTGGTAAAGGTTCAGCGCGTGAATGTCCCACTCCAGCGGATCCTTGCCTACCTTTTTCGGAAGAATCAGCAGCACCGTGTTGTCGCAAACAATTTCATCCACCACGATGGCTGGAAGCGGTTCCGTCGGTTTCGCGGAAGCCGCTTTCTTCCGCGCCGCGGACTTTTCGCCACGCGGCGGAATAGTGATGGTCATGTTCTGGACGCTGACGCCGCGAATCTCGTGCGGCACGCTAAAAATGCCAAGCACGCCAAGGTGAAAGGTGAACGAATCGATGTGAATGAACGGTAGGTCGTTGCGTTCGCGATGATAGATGGTCAGGTTACGGCCGACCACGCGCAATTCCGGGAAGGCCGATACGTGCAGATCAGCGAGCGCCACCTCCGTATCGAAACGTTCGGAAAGCGAGCGGACCACCCATTCGCGGGTGAATTCATCGATGTGGCGCGAACGCCAAAAGAAAAATCCCGAGGCAACCAACAGGCACGCGAGCACAAAAATCGGGATGAACCATTTTAGAGAAACTACGCGTTTTTCGGCCATGACCTGGAGGTCAGCGCGGCACGAAGATTTCCGCGTGAGCGGCCTTCGCGCCTGACGCTGCCACGATCACATTAGATTCAACCGGCACGGTAACCGGGGGCAGGCAAACTTCATTGCTGCAGGCCTGATAGCGGATTTTTAAAGTGATGTGCTGCTCGCCGAGTGGCACGGAACCTGACGCGGTCAGCGGGAGCAGCAGCGTCGCGGTGCCTTCATAGACGTTCAGCGGCTTATCCTTGGAAAAAGAAAAATTGCGCAGCGTGCCTTTGGGATAGAGCACTTCTCCCGCGGTAAATCCGGCGGGCAGTTCGGCCTTGAGGTCCGTGGCGATCAGATAATCTTCGGATTTTTCGCGCGCGTTGATGTGGAAGCCGGGGCGAATCTTCAATACCACCGCGAGCTGGAAGGGCACGTTGCGCGCGGCGGGCTCGGCCGACGCGTACGCTGCCGGCGTCACCACTTCCTTGCCCGAAGGCATCTGCGAAGACGCGATTTGCGTCATCAGCGCCGATGCGATCGCGACAACCGAGACTGTTTTCGCAAGCCCGAACTTCACAGCGTGACCTGCGTGCCCACCTGCTCGGAAACCACGCGCGTCATCACTTGCAGCAAGTCTTCGCCAGTTTTTTCCAGCACGAAGGTGTTGCGTGATTCCGACCAGCCCAGTTTGAAGCTGGTGGAGAGCGCGGAAATCCAAATTTCGCGCACGGGAGTGTTGGGAGAAATTACGAATTTGGCCTCTTCGGGATCCTCGAAGAGCACTTCAAGTTTTCCGCTTTCGCCTTCCACGTCGAAATCGAATATATCGCCGGCGGTGAGCAGGCGTTTTTTCAGGTCCGTGAAGGCGGTATCGGCTTTGCGCTGAAAATCTTTTTCGTCAAGCATGATGCCAGCCTATCAGAGCTCGGACTCGATGGCCTTGGAGATTTCTTCTTTGCTGATGATGCCGGTGATGCGCTGCACCTGTTTGCCGTCGCGCGAGATGAGCACGCTGGTGGGAAAGCCGAGCAGACCGCCGAATTTTTCGCCTGCGGCATCGTTGCCGATCAGAATGGGATAGCTCATGAGCGTCGGCGTGCCGTTGACGTCGAATTTTTCCTTTTGCACAAATGGCGCGACCACGCTTTTGCCCTCTTCGTCCATGGCCACGCCGAGCACGGTAAAGCCCTTAGGCCCATATTTCGCCTGCATATCGATGAGCCAGGGAATTTCCGTGCGGCAAGGATCGCACCAGGTGGCCCAAAAATTCACCAGTACCACTTTGCCCTTGTATTGCGCCAGAGAAATGTCCTTGCCATCAATATCTTTGAGCGTGAGCTCCGGCTCGGGTTTGTTAAGGGCGCCGTTGTCCGGCGTGGCCGCGCTGGTGTGCGTTTTGCCGGAGAGGCGCGTGGCCTTATCGGCGAAGTACGTTCCTACGATTACGGCGAGAACAATGGCGAGAATGATGGCTACTTTTTTCATTTCTGTTTTCCTAAGCAGTTACGAATGCCTGCCTCTTCATTCTACCTAGAGTGAGAAGCGATTCAAAAACGTCAACTTGCCGGAGAGCCACGTCAATTTGTTGACGAATACCAGCGCGCCCACGAAGAGCAACAGTGCGCCGCTGAAAACCTCCACGGCGTTCAGATACTTCCGGAAATTCTGGTAAAAACGCAGGAATTGGCTGATGCCGAGGGCGGTCAAGAGGAACGGCACGGCCAGACCGGCGGAGTAAATGGCGAGCAGCAGCACGCCGCGGGAGACCGTCTCACTGGCCGCGGCAAGCGCCAGAACGGTGGCCAGGATGGGTCCGATGCACGGCGTCCAGCCAAAGGCGAAGGCGAAACCCATCAGGAAGCCGCTCCAGATGCCGGGTTTCGCGGCGGTGTTGCGCAAATGCACATCGCGATTCAGCCAGCGCGCGAGTACCGGGCCGAAGAATCCGATCACACTCAGCGCGAAAAAGTGCACCGGGCCAAGATTGAGAAAGAGCGGAGCGTGGTGCAGCAAGCTGACGACGCCGAGGGCCACGAGCACCACACCAAGGATTACTCCGACGCGCGGCGTCAGCTTGATGAGCAGACCGATCAGGTGCAGGCCGAAGAGCACGATAAGCGCGCCGGCGATGGGCGCCAGAAGATTGCGATTTTGCCGTAGAAATCCGCCGACCGCGCTGGCGGACGCGCCAAACGAAATAAACACCACGGAAAATCCCGCGACGAACGCCAGCGAAGAGCCAAAAAGCCCGGAGCTGGGAACATCGCCCTTGCGCAGCTGCTCCATCCCGATGCCAGAAAGCATGGAGATGTATCCCGGCACCAAAGGAAGCACGCACGGAGAGAGAAAGGAGACCAAGCCGGCAAGAAAAGCGCCGGCGAGAGAGACGTCAGTCATGATGAGTACCTCGGGCTGCGACGGGAGGCATGTCGAAGACGCTCTTCTCGCGGGTGACGGAACGACGATGAGCAAGCTTTATGCATATCTTCGGTAGAGCCATTGTCCCACAAAAGGTTACGAAGGGTGGACGGCAAAGCCGGCTCCAGGGCAGGACAAACAGCTTCTGCCCCATGGTGGATTACGAACAAAATGTGGTTAGTGGATGACAGAATAAACGCCGGGTGGACGCCTAGCCTTACAGGGAGTGCGAGGCTGATTTGCTGAGGACAGGTTGACCGAGCGCCGGTTGGCTGACAGGAGGCTGACCGGGTTTGACGGGGAAGGCGTCCCAGTGGACGTGATTTTTTTGCAGCAGAGCGATCGCGTAAGGGATGGGAATGGCGGCGCCTTGCGTCAGGTCGGGCGGCGGTGGGACGGAACTGGAAGGTACAGAGCTGGATGCCGCGGAATTCCCGGTTGGCCGGGCCAGCATGGTCGTGGCGGGATGGAGCCAGCGGCCCTCGATAATGCCGACCACCTGATGGGTTGCGGCCGAGGCAACGGGTGCGCCGCTTTGTCCGCGCTGGACTTCGTGGCTGAAGAGGAACAGGTCGGTGTGGATCTGGGACTTGCCCAGAGAGTGCGGAACGGAAGATTGGGGCGCCGCTGATTCGTTGTCCGAAGCCTGCGCCGCGGTCGATTTCGTTTCCTTCGCGAAATCTTTCGACGGCGTAGCAACCAAAGCTATGGACGCCTGAGGATTGGGATTTAATTCCATGGAGCGATAGTCGAGAACGGTGGCGGGATAGTTGTCGGCGATGGGTAGTTCGAAGGTGTGGGGATCCTTCATCCGCTCTGGGCGTAGCGCAGTGGCTTCAACGTCTTCACCGATGACGGGCTTCTCCTCGCCGAGGGCCAGCGTGGCTACGGCGTATGGGCCCTTGAAGGGGTTAGGGGTGACGCGCAGGATGGCCACGTCGTGTTCCATGTCGGTGGCGATGACGTCGGCCTTCAGCAGGCGGGGCGGCGCAGACGTGAGACGCACCAGAATGCTGGGTTGGCCGCCATTGTGGAATTCGGAAAGCACGTGCGCGGCGGTCAGGAGATAGCCGTCACGGTTAATAAAGAAAGCGTTGCCGTAAAAAATGTAGTGGTAACCACGGGTACCGGGAGAATCGTCGAGTTGGTAGACGACGGGACAAACGGCTGCGGAGAAATTTTTATCGTCCGATGCAGAAGGCGCATTCGGGAAGGCGGATTGACTGTTGCTTGGAAAGCCGGCTGGCGGGTTGCCGGCATGTGCGAGTGCGAAAAGGGTTAGGCAGATCGCTGACAGCGCGGTTAGTGGAAAGTTTCGGGCCATGGCAGTTGGTCGACGTCGCTCGCCCGCGCTTTACCGAGGGGTCGAAACAAATGACCTATCGAGGCTGGGGCGGCGCGTGACCTATGATCAGGATAGCGCGGGGATTTACAGACGCAATGGTCCGGGAGGACAGGTTTACTCGAAGTGATAAAGCTTCAATTGCCTCTGCCGCGCGTGCCGACATCCCGCTGAGGCTCCGGTCATCGCGGCATCAGGCAAAAGCATACGGGCTGGCAGCCCGCCAGGCTTCCGAAAATCAGGGACCTTCGACCTGCTCAGATAGGTATGCCGCCGAGCAGGTAGACGATCAAAAGTATGAGCAGAACCGTGCTGAAGATCCCAAGGCCGCTGCCAGTGCCCCACTTGGAGTAGCCGTAGTAGCCACCTCCACCGCCGAACAACAGCACTAAGACGATTATAAGCAGCAGCATTAGAAGTCTCCTCCGAGCTGGTGGTGGCCGGCCGCCGTCGTTGTGACCTGCCCCCCAAAATCCGCGCACAACGATATATGATTTTGGCGTTTTTTGGAGAGGAGGAGGCATGAGCAAGAGGAAGTATAGCGAAGTGGAAATGATTGGGGCGTTGAAACAGATGGAAGCGGGGCGGAGCGCGGCGGAGGTGGGGCGGGAGTTGGGTGTATCGAAGCACACGGTGTACTCGTGGAAAGCCAAATACGGAGGGATGACGGTGGGCGAAGCGCAGCGCTTGCGGCAGTTGGAGGATGAAAACGGACGGTTGAAGAAACTGGTGGCGGATCTGAGTTTGGATAAGGACATGTTGAAAGCGGTAATTGAAAAAAACGGATGGAGCTCGTAGAGCGGCGGGAGGAAGTGCACTGGCTGTGGGGAAAGTTTTTGGTGAGCCAGCGACGGGTCTGCGAGCTGCTGAGCGTGGCGGAGTCGAGTTGCCGGTATGCGAGCCGGAGGAACGATGCTGTGCTGCGCGAGCGGCTGGTGGCCGCGGCACGCGAGAAGCCGCGCTGGGGATACCGGCGGCTGCAGTTGAAGCTAGAGGAACAGGGCCTGCACGTGAACCATAAGAAGGTGTATCGGGTGTATCGGGAAGCGGGGTTGCCACTGCGGCGGAAGAAGCGGAAACGGTTGCTGCGCGCGGGCGTGGCGCGCGCGGCGGTGACGGGAGCGAACCAGGAATGGGCGTTGGATTTTGTGCATGACGCGGCGGAGAGCGGGAGGAAATTTCGCGTGCTGAGCGTGATCGATGTGTACACGCGGGAATGTTTGGTTTTGCAAGTGGACACGAGTTTTGCGAGCCGCCGGGTGACGCGGGAGCTGGAGCGGATCGTGGCGGAGCGGGGAGCGCCGGAAGCGCTGCGCTGCGACAACGGGCCGGAATTTACGAGCCGGCATTTTCTGGCGTGGTGTATCGAGCGGAAGATCGACTTGGTGCACATCGCGCCAGGACGGCCGATGCAGAATGGGCATGTGGAGAGTTTCCACGGGAAGCTGCGGGACGAGTGCTTGAATGCGAGCTGGTTCGGGAATTTATGGGAGGCGCGGGCGAAGATTGGTGCCTGGAAGGAGGAGTACAACGAAGAGCGGCCGCACAGCAGTTTGGGGTATGTGACGCCGCGCGCGTTCGCACTGCGAGTGGCGGCGCTCCGGTCGCCTACGGCTCCCTGCGCGCCGCCACTCGCAGAACTAGCAAAGGCAAAAGTCATGAGTTCAGGAGGTTTTGGTGTCGTATGATTCCGTGCGCAGAGCTAGGGGGCAGGTCAGTTGCTGACGCAACGATAGCGACGAAGCCTGCCAATCGAACGTTGTCGTCGTATCGGCGGGACGCCGACGAAAATCGCTACAGGATGTTGACGGAAATTCGGACGCCCGGATGGACTACGTCGTACATGTAGTAGCCCCCACCTTCATAGACCACGTATACGTTGTCGGTGTAATACCAACCGACCGGCCACGGATCAATGAAGCCAAAGGAATAGCCGCCATAGTTGAAGCGATGATTGTTGTAGTCACCCTGGTTGACGTGGAAATTGTGGCCGCTGCCAAAGCTGGCGCGGTAGTGCTCGTCAGAAATCCGGCCGTAAGTGCCGTTGCTCTTTGACTGCTGCGCTTTTTGCTGATTTTGCTGTTGAGCGGATTTATTTTGTTGCTGTTGTTGTGCCGGCTTGCCTTCTTCTTTTACCGGCTGCTTGGCTTCCGGCTTCGCGGTTTTATCCTGCGGTTCCTGTTTGGCCGCCGGCTTAGCTGCTGGTTTGGCCTCGGGTTTGGCTTCGGGCTTGGCTTCCGGTTTGGATTCCTGTTTTTCGGGCTTGTCGCTCTCTGGGTGTTCTTGCGCTGCAAAGGCGGCGGTGGTTCCGAAAAGCAGGAAAAGACTTGCGGTACCGATCACGGCGAATCGTTTCATAGGTGCTGTCTCCATAACAGCGATCTCGTGCAGCTGACGCCATCGTTTGCGCGGGATATTGCATGGGCTTTAGTGCAGGGGCGCGGGCGAAGGCAACGGCGTGTGGCGAAACGGAAGCCGGGAGCGTCGCTGAGATTCAGGTGGGAACTGAAGGGCTTGTTTCTCGCTTCGGTCGGTGTGCTTCCGTTACAGTGGCCATGTTAGAAGAATCATTTTGCGATGTCTGTCTCTTTATGGACACGCCTGCATTTAGTCTGCGGCGCGCCGTTGCCGCTGGACCATACGAAATACAGAGATGAGGGTCAAATTATCACCCTACGCAGGTCAATTTTTAACCTGATGTCAGGTCTGGCGTCGCGCGGCTGTCTATGGATCCGCGGGTCGATCCTACAAACCGATTGTTTTCAGTACGGCGCGTAGGCCGCTCGTTTTGGCAAGTTGCATGCTTATTTGTTACGCGTATTGGAAATCTCAAAACTGAAATTTGAAGGGAGTTCAGCATGGCCATCCAGAAAAAGAGCCTGAGCAGCACGTCGAAGAGCGGCAATAAGCCCAAGTCCTCCGCGAGCAACGCAAGTCAGCGCAAGGGCACAGCGCGAGGCACGAAGGCCGTTAACCTCAGGGAAGGCGTTTTGAAGTTGCCGGCCGTGCAGTAAAGTTGCTCCAAAAATCCATCCAACTTAGCGATTCGGAAGGCTACCCCTTGGGTAGCCTTTTTTTTGCGTCACGTGATGGCGCGATTTGTTCCTCAAAGCGCCACGTTCCCTGTCGCGATGAGGTTGACCGCCCCCAGCCCTTCGGAGTTGTGCCAGCGTGATTGTTGAGTTTTACTGACACCATGAGCAGATGGTCGTGAGTGAGGTTCCGGTTTTGCGCGTCCGCGACGCGAACGGCGCGGCCGTGCGCGGGAACGGCGCATATGTTCTGTACTGGATGATTGCCAGCCGCCGACTGGTCTTTAACTTTGCACTGGACCGTGCGCTCGAGCATTGCCGGCAGTTGCGAAAGCCGCTGGTAATTCTCGAGGCGTTGCGGTGCGACTATCCGTGGGCTAGCGAGCGCTTGCACCGCTTTGTGATCGACGGGATGGCGGACAATGCCGCCGCTTGTGCGCGGTGGCGTGTGGCGTATTACCCGTACGTCGAGCCGTGCGCTCGGGCTGGCCAAGGTCTGCTGGAAAAGTTTGCGTCGCAAGCTTGCGTGGTGGTCACTGACGAGTTCCCGTGCTTTTTCTTGCCGCGCATGGTGCGTGCCGCCGGCAAGAAGTTGCGTGTAAGACTGGAGGCCGTGGATTCTAATGGCTTGCTGTCAGTGCGGGCCACGGAGCGGGTTTTCTCCCGGGCATTTGATTTTCGGCGCTATTTACAGAAAGCGCTGGGGCCGCATCTCGGCGATTTCCCGGCGGCGGACCCGCTCGGAAATACGCGATTTTCTGGTGTGGCGGCGATTCCAAGGGAAATTTCCAGGCGCTGGCCTTCCGCCAGGAAGACATTGCTTGCGGCGGAGCTTGGAACGCTGGATGACCTACCCATCGATCATTACGTAAAGCCCACTGCGCTGCGAGGCGGTCACACCGCGGCGCAAGCGCGCATGAAGGATTTCTTCGCGAGGAAATTGCCGCACTACGCAGAGAAACGCAACCAGCCGGAGTTGGACGCCGCAAGCGGATTCTCGCCCTATTTACACTTTGGATTCCTCTCCGTGCATGAAGTG
Organism: uncultured Acidobacteriota bacterium; assembly: GCA_963838265.1. Classification (GTDB taxonomy): domain Bacteria; phylum Acidobacteriota; class Terriglobia; order Acidiferrales; family UBA7541; genus Acidiferrum. Next base: position 155,096 of record CAWIQN010000003.1, on the reverse strand, counting down.
CTACATGAACTGGCACGCGTCGAGAAGTGGACGCCGCGGAAATTGTCGCTGCGCGCGAATGGCAGCCGCACGGGATGGTGGAACATGAGCGCCTCGGCGGAGAGTTTTCTGGACCAGTTGGTGACGTGGCGGGAGCTGGGCTACAACTTCAGTTCTCACCGGGCGGACTACGACCAATATGCGTCGTTGCCGGATTGGGCGCAAAACACCCTGCGAAAGCACGCGCGGGATAGACGGACGTTCGTTTATACGCTCGAACAATTTGCCGCCGGAGCCACGCACGATCCCCTATGGAATGCGGCGCAAATGCAGATTGTCCGCGAAGGGTGGATGCACAATTATCTTCGCATGCTGTGGGCGAAGAAAATTCTGGAGTGGACGCGGACGCCGCAGGAAGCGGCGGCGATCATGATTGAGTTGAATAATAAATATGGATTGGATGGGCGAAACCCCAACTCTTATAGCGGAATTTTCTGGGCACTCGGCAGGTATGACCGGCCGTGGGGTCCGGAGCGTCCGGTATACGGCCAGATTCGGTGTATGAGTTCGCAAAACACAGCACGAAAACTCTCCGTAAAAAGATATATCGCGAACTATGCGCCGAAGCCGCCAGAAGCGCCAAAGAACGCTGCAGGCGTGGTTCAAGCTTTGACGCCAGCTACGGAAACATACAGGCTTAGACGGAACTAACATATTTGCTATACTTTACGCGGCGTCTCCGTCCGGCGGTGCCATCCAGCCCAACGACTGTCCCGCGCGTCTGGAGGCAAACCTAATCGCAGTTTGGGCACCTGACCAAACTCGCGGTTTAGGGTGTCGCTGTCGGCAGACGGCTAGTGTCGGCGTGAAGGAGCAAACGCTGTGCAACTCTGTTCGAGCGTGCCGGGTTATCAGCGTGCAGCCAGTAGTTTCTGATTTTAGGCGAATAACATGTCCTTCTCATTCCTGCCGCGCATACCGCGCGATCGCGTGCGCAAACGACGTTTCTTCAAGCGCATCACCAACGTAACCCTGATTTGCGTGGTGAGCGCTGCCACGGCTTATGTGATTACTCGTCCGACTGGCGGCACGGGGTTTAATCCCTCTGAGGCGGTACGCAAAGCGCTGCGCAGCGGTAGCAGCCCTTCGTCAGCGCACGCGGCCAGCCGCACCACCAGCGTGGATGGCAGCGATACCGCGTCCCCGATAGACAATCCCGTAAATTACTATGGCTACAAGCTGCGCCCCGGTCCTTACAAGGTAACGGAAGTCAGCGACATCGTGCTGCACGATGCGCGGCGAAATAAGGATTTACACCTGCGAGTGTTTTATCCGGAAGCTTCCGGACCCTATCCCGTGATCGTGTTTTCGCACGGTGCGGGCGGCTCGCAGAATTGCTGCGAAGAGTTGACGCAGCATTGGGCGAGTTACGGCTACGTGACCATTCAGCCGACGCACGAAGACTCCGCGATGCAACGGCGCGATGCCGGCGAAGAAAACGTGCGCTTCCAGCAGGCCGTGCGCGATGCCTTGAAGCAGCCAGCATTGTGGGAGAGCCGCCCGCGGGACGTTTCCTTCGTTCTGGATTCGCTCGGCGAGTTGCAAAAGCGCGTGCCGGGCCTAGCGGGGAAAGTCGATGAGCAGCATATCGGCGTCGGCGGGCACTCCATGGGTTCGTTTACCGCGGAAGCCATCGCGGGCGCGCTGGTGGATTTGCCCGGAAGGCCGGTGACGAGTTTCGCTGATGCGCGCGTGAAAGCGGTGCTGTGTTTGTCCCCGCAGGGGCCGGGACAATTCGGTTTGACCGAAGCCTCGTTTCGCTCCTTGCGCATTCCGTATCTGGGCGTGACCGGCTCGCTCGACAGTCTCGGACCGCTGGCAACCGCCGCGTGGCATCAACTGCCGTTCGAGCTGAGTCCCGCCGGGAACAAGTACCACCTGGATATCGACGGCGCGAACCACATGTCCTTCATTACCGCGCGCACCCCCGTGCCGGCCAAGGAGCAATTGGCTTCAGACATTCTGGGATACACCAATTCCGCCGCGCTGGCCTTTTGGGATGCCTATTTGAAAAACGCCGCGAATGCGAAGGAATATTTGCAGTCAGGCGGACTGACCAGCTTCAGCAAGGGCGCGGCTAAGATTTCCTTGCGATGAACGCCGCCGTACCGGATGCCTTATAGTAAGCGTCCCGCGGCGGGTTTTCTGCCGGAATCGTTAGAGGTCGCGATCGTTCGTGAACGAATTGTTCGTGTTTCGCACCCGCATGCCGGCTTCCGCGGAGAGCGTCTATCGCTTTCACGCGCGACCTGATGCACTGCAGCGGCTCACCCCGCCATGGGAAAAGTCGACCGTCTACGAACAGAGCGGCGGAATTGAAGAGCCAGGTTCACGCGTCAAAATAAAACTGCACATTGGACCGCTTTCGCAAACGTGGATCGCGGAGCACGCGGCCTGTGAGCCAGGTAGAATGTTTCGCGACGTTATGGTTTCCGGCCCCTTCAAAAAGTGGGAACATACCCACTTGTTCGTGCCGGAAGGCGAACATGCCAGTTGGCTCGAGGATCGCGTAGAGTACCAGATGCCCTGGGGCTGGCTGGGCAAGACCTTCGGCGGCTGGTACGCACGCAAACGCTTGAAACGCATGTTTGCCTGGCGCCATGAAGTGACCGCGAAGGCCGTGGCCGAAGAAATTGCAGCAACCGGGAAGAGCGGAGGTGCAGTCTGATGGGGATCTTCCGATCAAACCAGATTGATGCGGCGCTGCTGGCAAGTTACCAGACGCAGACGGGCGAGACCCTCGCGGAACTCACCACGAAGAGTTCGCTGCTGCTCGTTTTCTTGCGACACTTCGGCTGCACCTTTTGCCGCGAAGCGGTGGACGAGGTTGCGAAAAAACGTGCCACCATTGAAAGCCAGGGCACGCGCCTGGCGTTCGTGCATTTGGGAACCGAAGAGAAGGCCCTGGCGTTTTTTGTTCCTTATGGATTAGAAGATGCGCCGCGTATCGCCGACCCCGATGGAAAATTGTACGAAGCCTTTGGATTGGCGCGCGCCGAACTGCGGCAATATTTGAATCAGGAAAGTATCCTGCGCATGTTGGTAGCCTGGCTCAACGGTCATTTCGTAGGTTTGCCGGCCGGAGACGTGCAACGCATGCCGGGAGCCTTTTTGGTAGTGCATGGCGAAATTCGCAAAGCCTTCCGGCACAAGCTGGTGTCCGATCGCCCAGACTATCTAGCACTGGCGACGGCGACGTGAACGAACGCGTTCGGCAAGCGAAGCGCATATCTTCCTCGAAATATTTTCCAATCTCCGGAGGCCACACGATGGCGGCAGTTCGCAAACTGGTGATGGCACTGGCAACGCTGGCATGTGCGTTCGCATGTACCGCGCAAGAGCACGGACTCCAGGTCAAAATCGATACCGGCACTATCGAAGGCAAAATGCAGGGGCCGACCCGCACCTTTCTGGGGATTCCGTACGCAGCGCCGCCCGTAGGCGACCTGCGATGGAAACCGCCCGCTCCGCCGGCCAGCTGGAGCGGTGTTCGCAGCGCCACCACGTTCGGCTCGCATTGCATGCAGGGACCCGTTTATGACGATATGGTTTTTCACGATCCGGGTGGCAGCGAGGATTGCCTCACCCTGAATGTTTGGACTCCCGCAAACGACGCCGCCGCGAAGATGCCCGTCATGGTGTGGATCTACGGCGGCGGATTCCAGGCCGGGACCACGTCGGAATCTCGGCAAGATGGCCAATTCCTTGCGCAGCAAAACGTCGTCGTGGTCTCCATGAACTACCGACTTGGTATCTTCGGTTTTTTCACGCTGGCCGAACTGGTCGCAGAGTCCGGTAGAAACTCCGCGGGCAATTACGGTCTGATGGATCAAGTTGCGGCGTTGCAATGGGTGCGGCGAAACATCGCCGCGTTCGGCGGCGATCCGGCGAACGTAACAATATTCGGCGAGAGCGCCGGCTCTTTTTCCGTGAGCGCTCAGATGGCCTCTCCGCTGGCGCGCGGCTTGTTCAATAAGGCGATCGGCGAAAGCGGTGCGGCATTCTCTAGATCGGGTCTATCCTTCAAGTCTCTGGCGGAGCGGGAGCAGCAAGACTCCGAATTTGCCGCCTCCTCGCTGGGCACCAAGTCGCTTAAGGAACTCCGCGCGATTCCCGCGCAAAAAATTCTGGATGCGGCGTTTCAGTCGAAGGACCGCGGCTTTCAGTTCGGGCCCGACGTCGACGGCTATTTCCTCCCGGAACGAGTGCCCGCAATTTTTGCCGCAAAAAAAGAAAACCTCGTGCCGCTTCTCGCCGGCTGGAACCGCGACGAGGGTAGTTTCGAAGTCTCCGCTGAACACCCTGCCACCAGTGAGACTATGAAAGCCATGGCCCAGAAAGAATTTGGCGCCAAAGCCGACGAGTTTATGCGCCTTTATCCAGCGGATACCGACGAGATGGCCAAGCGCTCCATGGAAGATTTTGAAGGCGATCACTTCATTGCCTGGGCCACTTGGAAGTGGCTGGAAGCGGTTTCCACCGTGGGCAGCGTGCCCGTCTATCGCTATCGCTTCGATCGTTCGCTGTCTAGCGGTGCAAAAGATAAGCCCGCACTCGGCGCCTATCACTCCGCGGAAATCGAATATGTCTTTGGAACGCTGGATTCCAAGACCGATAGACTATGGACCAAAGAAGACGGCGAAATCAGTGCATTGATGCAGAAGTATTGGGTGAATTTTGCGCGCTCGGGAGATCCCAATGCTCCCGGCCTGCCACCCTGGCCGCTCTATCGCGCCGCAGGCGACTGGCCGGTGATGTATTTCAACGCGGAGTCCGCTGCGGAAAAGGACGCTTTGCGCCCGCGGTACATATTTTTGAGCAGCGCGTGGGGACACTAAAGCCCGGTTTATACCGGTTTTTGACCCGCCACGCCGCCTCGCGCCCCATACGGATGCAAATTGACGTTATCCCTGCCAGAATGGTAAGGGTATAGGGTTGCCTGGACGCCGAAAAAGCGTCCTGCGCAGCGCGCCGTCGTACTGGGCGGGGGGTTCGGCCCGCGAGCGAGAGCTTTTTGCGGAAAACGCGGCGTACCGAGTTTGCATCTGATTTTGCATCCGAACTGAGCAATGGACAGGCGGCGGAAGTCCCCGCGCGTGGCCCAGCGAATCAAAGGAGTCTCGATGAAGCGGTTTTTGACAGCATTGGCTGTCGTATGCACCACGATTTTTGCGGCTGCGGCCTGCAACGATTACGGCAACACATTTCAAAGCAACACCGGGGCAGTGATTAGTACGCTGTCGCCCTCGAATACGGTAGCGGGAAGCCCTTCGTTCACGCTGACCATTAGCGGACAGGGTTTTGTTACGCAGACCTACATTTCGTGGAACGGCACCAGGCTGGCGACCACGGACATTGATGACAGCGCCGGAGACGTCTTGGAAGTTTCCGCGGTCATCCCGGCGTCCTTTGTAGCCGCGGCCGGAAGCGCCACGATCATCACCCACAATCCCTATTCCGGCGCAGGGAATAACGGCTTGTCGAATCCCCTGAATTTCATTATCGCCCCAGTGAACGCGCCAAATCCCACGCCGCTGCTTGCCTCGCTTAGTCCGACGAACGTCACTGTCGGCTCCGTCCCGGCCCAGGGCGTGACGCTGACGTTGACGGGAGGGAAATTTGTCACCAACAGCGATCCCACGCAGGCCGCCACGGTATGCTGGGCCTTCGGATCGACAACGATGCCGACACCTCCGCCGGCATCCTCGGCGATATGCGGTAGCGGCGCGACGCCATTGTCGCTGGCGGCAGGGACCGCGGCGAGCACCACGCAGATCGTCGTGAATGTCCCGCAAGCGTTCTTTTCCGCCGCGGGTGCGGCCAGCGTGTTTGTCGTCAATCCTCCAAATGCAGCGGGAACTCCTCCGGCGGGCGGTGGCGGTCAGAGTAGTCCCCTGGCGTTCAACGTTTTGGCTCCCAATCCCGTGCCGACGCTGATTTCCATCAATCCGGCGACGACTGCCGCAGGTTCCGCGCCGTTCACCATGACGGTGACGGGAAGCAATTTCGTCACCAATTCCGACCCCACACAGGCGGCCAATGTGTTTTGGAGCAGCGGCGGCACGTCCACCATGCTTGCCGTGTTGTCCATGCCCGCCGCCCCTTCAGCTACGCAAATTAGCGTCACCGTGCCTGCGAACCTGGTGGCCGCGGCTGGCACGGCGACTGTGTACGTCGTCAATCCGCCCAATCGTTTCGCCACCCCACCCGGAGGTGGGGGAGGAACCAGCGGTTCGCAACCCTTCACCATCACTGCCGCAGCGCAAGCCGGTGCCGTGGCGGCGCAGTCCGCGGCGGAAGAGACACCTGCTGTGAGCGCAGATGCTCGCTATGTGGCGTATACCGGAATGCAGGGGCAGTACGCGGCAATATTTTTCCGCGATACCTGCGAAGGCGCTGCCTCTGCTTGTCAGCCGCAAACTTGGGTGGTCTCCGTGAGTGCCGATGGCAATGCGGCCAACGGCGACAGCCACACGCCTTCCATGAGCGCGGATGGTCGCTACGTAGCATTTGCTTCCGCGGCGACGAATCTCGTTGCGCCTGCGACTGCTTCGTCGAACGCGGCTTCGGGCGAGCCCTCGGCGTTACCCGGACCCGGGCGCCAGATTTATCTGCGCGACACTTGCGTGGGAGCACCGTCTGGTTGCGTGCCGTCAACGCAGCTGGTTTCCACGGATCCCAGCGGGCAAGTCGTGGGCACCGAGAGCATTCTGCCTTCGGTGAGCGCTTCCGGAAGATTCGTGGCCTTCGTGGCCGTGACGCCTAGTAAATCGCCAAGTGCTGGCGCAACCCCAACCACCGCATCACAAAACAGCGCAACGCAATCCAGCGCTGCCAACAATAGCGGCTTCCGCCAGGTTTTCGTGCGCGATACTTGCCTCGGAGCTTCCTCTTGCACCGCGAAGACTACGCGGATTTCTCTGCAGCCGGGCGACGGTGTCGATAATGCACCCGCTGTAGCAAATCCCGCGGGTCCGGCGTTAAGCGGCGATGCGAAAAAAATCGCGTTGACGGGCGGCGGCACGGCGGTTTTGTTTATGCATTCGGTGGCCGTGGACGACCGATTGTTTGTGTCCGCCCTCGGTCAATCGCAGTAAACGACCGTCTGGGAGGTAAATATACAGTGAGCGGGGGCCGCGCCCGCGGCTCTCGTGAAGCGACACCCTCTGTGAACAACAAGTCCTCTCCATTGCCGGCGGCATACGCGGGGAAATGCATCCTGATTACGGGTGCGGGGGGCTTCATTGGGTCTGCGCTGACGCTGGCGCTCGCCGGCGGTTCTCCGGGATTTCTCGTTTTGCTGGACAATTCCGAACACAACTTACACGAAATTGATTTGGCCCTCCGTGAGCTGAGCAGCGTCGCTCACGCAACTATTCTTGGTGACATCTGCGACGTTGCTTTAATGACGGAAGTTCTGAAGCGCCATCGCCCCGAAGTAATTTTTCACGCTGCGGCTTGTAAACACGTTCCGCTGATGGAGAACAATCCGCTCGCGGCCATGCGCACGAATGCGATTGGTACCTGGCGCCTTTTGCTGGCGGCAAGGATCTCCCGTGCGGCGCAGGTGCTGCTCATCTCCACGGACAAAGCGGTGCAGCCTGCCAGCGTGATGGGCGCGACCAAACGAGTGGCGGAGTTGGCGCTCGAGCGCATGCGCCACGAGGGCATGACTCTGCAGACCGTGCGGCTCGGCAACGTGCTGGGCTCGCATGGCAGCGTTGCACCGCTTTTTGCGCGGCAGATTGCGCGCGGCGGGCCGGTAACTGTCGCCCATCCGGAAGTGGAACGATACTTCTTCACTCTTGAGCAGACGGTGGAAATTATTCTACGTGCCGCCGCGCTTGAGTCCGGGATATTCATTCCCCAGCCCGTGCCTCCCTTGCGGATTGCGGAGCTGGCCGCGCGTATGATTCACGAAGCGCGCGAAGGGAAGTCCGGCGAGATTTCGGTAGAATTCACCGGGATGCGCCCTGGCGATAAGCTGCGGGAAGAATTTCTGAACGAAGGTGAATCCGCGGAAGCCGCGTCGGACGGACCGGACCAGCGGCACGACCAGAGATTGTTGCGTGTGCGTGGCCTGCAGATGAGTGCTCGGCAGCTTGAAGTCCGCGAATTCGATAGGTTAATGCTGCAGCTGGAGGAAGCCGTCGAGCTTCGGCGGTTAGACCGGGCCATGGAAGTATTGCGGAAACTCGTCCCGGAATATCGCCCGAGCGAACTTCTCTTGGAGATGTTGCAGCACGCCAGCGTGGCCAAGGCGTGAAACGCAAAATTGCGGTAGTGACAACTTCGCGGGCGGACTATGGTCATCTGTATTGGCCGCTGCGCGAACTGGAAAAGCATTCGGAAGTGCAACTCGAATTGATCGCGCTGGGCGCGCATCTTTCTCCGGAGTTTGGCGCCACGCTGCGAGAAATTGCCAAAGATGGTTTCCCGATTAGCGCGACAATTGAGTGTCTGCTCAGTTCCGACAGCGATGTAGGCATGGCCAAGACCATCGGCGTAGCCACGCTCAGCCTTGCCGATACTCTTGGTGCGCTGCGGCCGGATATTCTGCTGCTGATTGCGGATCGCTACGAGATGTTGGCTCCCGCATCGGTGGCGCTGGCGTTGCGCATTCCCGTGGCGCACGTTGAAGGCGGAGAAATCAGCGAAGGCGCCATCGACGATGCCGTGCGCAACGCTTTAACGAAGATGAGCCACATTCATTTTACCTCCACGGAAACGGCGCGCCGCAGGATCATCGCCCTGGATGAGGAAGAGTGGCGAGTCCATCGCGCCGGGGCGCCATCGCTGGACCATTTGCGGCGCAGTACTTTGCTTAGCCGCGCGGAGTTGGAAACGCGGCTGGCAACTCCGCTGCACAACCCCACTGTTGTCGTGGCATATCATCCCGTGACCATTGCGAAAGATACGCTGCAAGAAACTGATGCGGTTTTCGAGGCCGTTGGGAAAACCCCTGGCCAGATATTGTTTTGCTATCCGAACGCGGATGCTGGCAGCCGCCAGTTGATCGAGCGCACGCGCGAATTTGTGGCCGGGCGTGAAGACGCCCGCGTCTTTGTGAATCTTGACGCCGTAACCTACTGGAGTTTGCTGCGCCAAGCGGATCTATTCTTAGGAAATTCCAGCAGCGGAATCATGGAGACGCCGTCGCTGGCATTGCCGGTCGTCAACATTGGATTGCGCCAGCAGGGACGCGAACGCGCGAAAAATATTGTGGACGCTGCGCCGCAAGCCGCGGATATTCTGGCGGCCGTCGATATTGCGCGCAGCGAAGCTTTTCGTGCGTCCCTGACGGGCATGACCAATCCCTACGGCGAAGGGCGCGCGGCGGAAAAAATCGTGGAAGTTTTGACCACCGTGCCGTTAACTCAAGATTTGCTGATGAAGCGGCACAATTCATGATGCAGGTTCTGATGCTGCCGGGTGGCGACATGGCAGGCTCCGAATTGTGCAGTAAACGTAATCCATAAATATTTGATGCACGCGAAAATTCCACTGTCTGCGCCGGATATTAGCGATGCGGAAATCGCGTCGGTCAACGCCGTGTTACGGACGCCGCGGCTGAGTCTTGGTGACCAGCTTTCGGAATTCGAGAATGCTTTGGCGAGCTTCGTTGGCAGCGCGCATTGCGTGGCCGTCAGTTCGGGAACCGCGGCTTTGCATCTGGCGCTCTTGACCGCCGGTCTGCAAGCTGGTGACGAAGTGATTGTTCCCTCGTTCGCGTTTATCGCCGTTGCGAACGCGGTGCGCTACGTGGGAGCGATTCCGGTTTTTGTGGACATCGACGAACGAACGCTGAATCTTGCGCCGGCCGCGATGGAAGCGGCGATCACTTCACGAACGCGGGCGGTAATTGTGGTGCACACGTTTGGCGTGCCCGCGGCAATGCGCGAACTTTTGGAAATTGCGCGGAGCCATGACCTGAAAGTTATCGAAGATGCTTGCGAGTCGCTCGGCGGGGAATACGACGGGCGCAAATTAGGTTCGTTCGGAGACGCCGGCGTTTTTGGATTTTATCCCAACAAGCAGATCACCACCGGAGAAGGCGGGGCCCTGGTCACCAATGACGCCGTGGTCGCCAGACGCGCGCGCATGCTCCGCAATCAAGGACGCGGCGCCACTGGCGACTGGTTCGAGCACGAGGAAATCGGCTACAACTACAGGATCTCAGAAATAAATTGCGCGCTGGGAATAGCGCAACTGAAACGCATCGCGGAAATTCTCGAAAAGCGCGCGCTGGCGGCGCAGCGTTATTTCGAAAATCTCCAAGACAGTACGTTTTGCAACGCGAATCTGCAGTTGCCGCCGATGCACATCGCGAACGGGAAAATTAGTTGGTTTGTTTATGTGGTACGGCTTGCGGAAAGTTTCTGCGGCAAAGACCGAGATCGCGTCGCTTCAGATCTTACAGCGCGCGGAATCGGTTGCGGCCGCTATTTTGCCCCGATTCATCGCCAGCACGCGTATCAGGGCGTGCCGCATCGCTGCATGGACCTACGAGTTACAGAGTCCGTGGCGGAGCGGACATTGGCGTTGCCGTTTTTTAATCACATCACGAGTGAGCAGGTGAATGAGGTTTGCAGCGCGTTGTGTGATGTGCTCTCCGAGATTTGAATTTGGTTATCCAGCCCAAAGCGTCCGCATCAAAAGCTGAACCCCGGTTGCTATTTCACACGATAATTTTATTGCTGAGGAGTTGCCGGAGGCGCCGGCGGTGCGTGGGTGCGCACCAGATAGATCTTGGTTCCGGTTGGTTCCGTGGACAGCTCGACCACCCGAATGTTATCGGCGCGCGCGGCCAAAAACGCGACATCGCCGTCGTCAACGTGCACATCCTGAAACGGCGCTGAAAAAGGTTGGTCGGCGCTGACGTGGCGCGTGAATTCCGCGCTGAGATGCTGCGCGTACCAGCCTTCTACGGCGTCGCGGTCATCGGGGCTGCGATAGGTAACCGTCGCGACGCCGTCCTTGGCGTCCTGCAGTTCCTTGGCAGTTGAGCCAGTTCCGGGCAGTTGCAGCGACGAACGCGGATACACGAGCAAGCCGGGACCAACCTGTGCTTGCTGTTCCATGCGAAAGCCACCCATCGGTGTACGAACCGTGTTTCTTCCGGTGGCCGCAGCCAAACCCAAAGAGTGCACCAGATGGCTAGCCATAAAAAGGCCGCCGCCGAGCAGCACACCAAAGCCGGCGAACAGCGCCACCGTCATCCACAGGAGAGATTTAGAGGATGAATCGCCCAAATCGGACATGGAAATAAAACTCCCAAGGGGCAAAGACAGCCGACCCCAATAGTAGTTTGGCAGAATCGCCAAGCGGTAGGACCAGAAAGCGCGGCGCTGGTGCCGTATAGGTTCCTGTTCTTTGGTGCAGGATTCCCAGGCGGTATCGCGATTTGGCAGCGAGACCTGCTGCAAAACCGCGCCGCGGTTTTCGAGAAAAAAATCAGTTTCGCGATCGATGTGGTCGATGTGGATGCAGCGTCATTGTTTGGCGCGCGGATAATTCAGTGGTTGCAGGATCACGTTGACCAGTCGCGGGTCATCGAATTCCGTACGGTACGTCGCGGGTTTGGAGGCGACGGGAATCAAAGTCAGCATCAGCGGTTTATGCGAGCGGTAGGCCGCGCTGGCGGCGTTCACGATGATGAGTTCGAGCTGACTGCCTGAAACATCGCCGGGCAACGGTACGGATACGAGTCCCGTGCTGCCCGAGGAAAAATAATCGAGCAAAGTATCTATGGTGATGTGTCCTTCGCTCCAGCGTTGCGCGAGTATGCGGTCTTCGAGGATAGGAAGCGGCACCGTGCTGAATCCCACCTGCTTGAATCCAATGCCGTGGATGGCGGCGCTGATGATTCGCGCAGCAGCGATAGCTTCCGGTGAGCCGACCTGGTGACCGGAGAGACTTTCGAGGGCGGCGCCGATGGAGCCGTCTTTCGAGGGTTGCGGCGATAGGTCCATGCCGATGTAGGCCCAGCCCGTTTCGCCATCCACGCGCCCGGCGAGAGTTTCCACTTCGTACGCGTCGGCGCCAAGCGCGTCGGTGATGCGCTGCTCGGCGGTTCCCGTGTCCGGCGCGCTGTTAACCGCGCTGGTGACGAGATTGGCGGACTGGAGGGCGATGGCGAATTGGTGGCCGAAGCCATCGACATACGCGGCGGGAGAACCGGGAGTAAGCGGCGGGATCATGGCGAGCGCGGCGAAGCGCAACGCGCCCTGACTGTTCGGTGTGCCTTCGGAGAGTTTCTTGATGATGCGCGCGGCGGCACCGGCAGCGTTGGCGTGGAGTCCGTTTTTGTCCGCAACGACTAGACTGCCGCTGAGAAATTTGGTGTTGAGCAAGATGGTCGTGAGAAGTTCGGCTTGCGCGGTAGTATCGGCGGCGTGATACATGGCTGGGCCGATGGAGATTTGGATTTTATCTTTGGCGGCGAGGGCGTCGAGCTGCTGGAAAAAGTCGAGCGTTTGCGCTGCGGAGAGGTCGCGCGTGTATTCCGGAAATGGTTGGGTGGCGATTTGCAGGTTTTGCACCACGTAGCCGCGCGATTCAAAAACGGTTTGCGCGAATCGCAGGGACTTGTAGGCGTCGGCAATTTGCGCCTGATAGTCCGCGCGGTCGATATTCAGAAAAAAAGTGATGGCGCGAATTTTGGATTTTTCAGGTTCCGCGGACGGCTGCTGCGCGGACTGGGCCTGCGCGGGTTGTTCTTGTGGCTGTGGTGTTTGCGAGCGTAGCTGCGCGGAAAAAATTATCAGCAGCAGCGGGACGGCGAGGATACGTAAAGTACAAACAAAACGCGTGGAACGCGTCATGGACGGTCTCCAGTGGAAGTCGATCGAGTTTAGACGAAAGCGGAGATTCCGGTGATGCGTTCGCCGATCACCAGTTTGTGAATGTCGTTGGTGCCTTCGTAGGTGTAAACGCTTTCGAGATTGTTCATGTGGCGCATGATGCAGTAGTCGTCGACGATGCCGTTGGCGCCGAGGATGTCGCGGGCCTTGCGGGCGGTTTCGAGGGCAATGCCGACGTTGTTCATCTTGAGCATGGAGATATGCGACGGATCGACCTTGCCGCTGTCTTTCAGGCGGCCGACGTGCAGCGCGAGGAGCTGGCCTTTGACGATTTCCGTAATCATCCAGGCGAGTTTTTCCTGAACCAACTGGTGCGCGGCGATGGGTTTGTTGGCGAATTGCTTGCGCGTCTTGGCGTATTGCAGGGCGGTGTCGTAGCACGCCATGGCTGCGCCGAGCGCGCCCCAGCCGATACCGTAACGCGCCTGGTTCAGGCAGCCCAGCGGTCCTTTGAGACCACTGACTTTGGGAAGAATATTTTCTTCCGGGATTTCGCAGTCGGTGAAAGATAAGCCGGATGTTATAGAGGCGCGAAGCGACCATTTTCCGTGGACGTCCCAGGTCTTGAATCCGGGGGTGCCTTTTTCCACGAGAAAGCCGTGGATTTTTTCGTCGTGATCAGCGCGAGCCCACACGACGGCGACGTCGGCGATGGAGCCGCTGGTAATCCACATTTTCTCGCCGTTCAGAACGAACTTGTTCCCTTTTTTTACCGCGCGGGTGAGCATGCCGCTGGGATTGGAGCCGAACTGAGGTTCGGTGAGCCCGAAGCAGCCGATGGCTTTGCCCTGCTGCAGCAGCGGAAGCCATTTGTCTTTCTGGGCGTCGCTGCCGTAAGCGTGGATGGGATACATGACCAGAGCGCTTTGCACGCTCACGAAGCTGCGCAGACCGGAATCGCCGCGTTCGAGCTCCTGGGTTACCAGGCCGTAGGCGACGTTGGACATGCCTGCGCAGCCGTAGCCATGGAGATTGGCGCCGAAGAAGCCGAGTTCGCCGAGTTGCGGGACGAGGTGCTTCGGGAAGGTGGCCTCGCGGCTGTGTTTTTCGATAATAGGGATAATTTCGTTTTCGACGAACTGGCGCGCGGTCTGGCGAACCAATCTTTCTTCGTCGTTGAGCTGCGAATCAAAATCGATGAAATCCACACCGCCAAATCCAGCCATGCTTTGATTGTAACAAACGTTCGGGGCGAGGGGGCAGTTCTGGCGGCGGCAATCGACTAGGGCTGGCGCCGCGGCGGGTGGCGGTTGATCCGCCGGTGTCGCGATTTTTTGGAGAGTGGTGATGTACCCCACCCCCGGTGTTTTTGCGCAAGAGTGCGCAGCCTATTCATTCCATAGGATTTATGGCAAATCTGAAATTCAGAAGAGTGTGTAAGTTATTGATTTTAAAAGGGAGTGCGTTTTGCGTGGAGCAAAAGAGTGCGCAAGCTATTTAAGAATAAGGCAGTTAGTCGTAAATGATTGGTTCGGGATGACTACTTTAAGCTAAGAGGGATTGGAAACCAGGTCGGCGCAGTTGTCTACAAGAGAAGTGTACCAGAAGGTGAAAAAAAGTCAATAGAATTCGCAAGGTTTTTTGCCGGCCAATGGCCGGATGAATGGAATCCTTCATGCCGTGGCTTGGGCGCTACAAAGGGCGCTACGATGCGCGCTACAAGAGCTAAAAGGTGCTGACAGGGGCCGAAGGGGCTGAGGGGATGGGTCGCGAACTAGAGTTGATCGCGATATTGCTCGAGGGCTACGCGGACCAGTTGGCTTCTGGTTCTGACGCCGGTTTTGGCGAAGAGTTGTTGTAGGGAGGCTTTGACGGCGGTCTCGGAGATTTGCAGGCGATCCGCGATCTGCTTGTTGGCGAAGCCTTCAAAGACGAACGAGAGGACCTGTTTCTCGCGCTCGGTTAGCGTCGAACGGCGTTGGTTGGCACTGGGAGATTCCGCGCGCTGGAGTGCGCGACGAAGCAAATCCTGTCCAAAAAGAGCCTTCCCGGCCATGGTCTCGCGAATGCCCTGAATCAAGAGGGCCGGGGAGCCATGTTTCATGAAGAGGCCGGAGATGCCTTTGCGGATCAGGCTGACGACTTCAGCGTCACTTACGTCCGCGGTGACAAGAAGCACTTTTCCGGCGAACTGTGCGTCGCGCAGGCGATCAAGGAGGTCGGCACCGCGCTCGTTTCCAAGATCGAGGTCCAGAAGTACTACATCGATGTCCGGGGATGACTTGACGATCTGGAGCGCTTCGGCGCCAGAGCTGCAATGAGCCACAACTTCGAAACCCGGTTCGGATTGTAGAAGGCGGGCGACGCTCTCGCGGAACAGGGTGTGGTCGTCGATCAGCAGCAAGCGGATGGTGGTCTGGTCGGTCTTACTCATCGCGTTGGCCCGACTCATCGGAAGCTTCTGGCTTATCAATTACCGCACTCAGGTGGACGGCAAAGCAGCAGCCATCGGGGCGCGGCTCGAATACTAGCTCACCACCAAAGCTGCGTAAAATGGTGCGAGAAACATACAAGCCTAATCCGGTAGCGTCGGCACCTTGCTGGAAGGGCTTGAAAAGTCCGTCGGGTGCCGAGATTCCCACGCCGGTGTCTGCAAAACGAATGAGCACAGAATTGCCTAGCACGGCGGTGCTAATGGTCAATTGCTTTTTGTCGGTGTGGGCCATGGCGCGGCGGCTATTCAGCGAGAGATTCAGAAAAACCTGTGCCAGCCCATAGCGGTCACCAGTCACCAACGGCAGGTGGTCCTGCAGACGCCAGACGACCTCAATGCCAGCCTCGCGGTAAGACGGTTCCAACAGAATACGCAATTCGTCCAGGACATCGGAGAGTTCGATGACGGCTAAATCGTGGTCCGCCACAGGGCGTAATTCCATGGCGGAAAGTTTTCCAAGGCCTTCGATCAACATTCCGAGGGCGCGGAAATCTTCATTGTTTTGTAGACCTGGGAGCCGCGAGAGGTTTTTGTGGACCACGAGAACGGCGCCAGAAAGATTACGAATTTCATGAGCGATAGCGCTCATGAGGATGGTGGTGTTTTTCAAGAGGTGATCGAGGCTCAGGTCCTCGCGGTCCCGCAGATCCTCGGAAAGATCGACGATGATGGCAGCCAACCGCGGTCCGCGCACGGTGATAAAGGTGGAGAACCAAACGGCGGCGAGAAAAGCCTCGCCATTCTTGCGCTTGCCGCGGCAACGAAGTTCCGTGCGGAAACGGCGCGAGCGCTGGGTTTGCAAGGCAGCCTTAAGGGCGGGAAGAAACTCGCCGATGGGCTGACCCACGATGGAGGCGCTGCCCGGAGCCAAGAGGGTCTGACTGGCTTCGTTGGCGAGGAGAACGGAGCCAGTGGCATCGATGGTGACAATCGCAACCGGACTGCTCTCGACCAGTACCTGCAATTGTTCTTCGATGTCCTTGCGAAGTCCGATCTGAGTTTCCAGTTCGTTGAGGTGTTGCAAGGCCGCCTGACGATTACGAATGATTTCCGATACGAAAAGGCCGGTGGCGACAAAGCCAGCGGAAGCCATGACGAGACGGGTGATGGCCTCGTTGGGCGGGAGTTCGCTAAAGAACTCCTGCAGAACCGCGCAGACCAGAGCGACAAAGGTGATTTGCCAACGTGGAAGAAAGCCGGCGATTAACAGGATGGGAAACAGATAGAGGAAGCCGATAGAGATGTACGGCTTGGTGCGCCAATCGACGACAGCGATGGCGACAATCAAGACCGCCGCAGTGACTAAAAAACGCTTGCGATGGTCCTTTGAATAGATTGACGACAATTCCATAACAAGACCCCACGAAGTGCAGAGGGCTGACGAGAGGCGGTCCGGCTTTAGTGTAGGCGAGAAGCCGGAAGATATGTTGCGGCCAACCGAAAGATAGGTTGCTGGGCGCAAAAGATAGGGCTGTGAGTCTCCAAGATAGGCCTCTGCGTGAATGCCACACGATTTATAAATGCTACGAGAGCTGAAAAAAGAAAAGCAGGGGCGAAAGCCCGTGGGTGGTTGGGTGCTTTGTGGGTCGGGGCTGGCGCTTCGGCCCACAAGGCGCAGAGACCGGAAGGCACACAGCCACGACTGGCTGCGCCAGGACGCAGAGACGGGTAGGACATACAACCAGGATTGGCTGTGTCACAAAAAATAAAAAGGCAGTGGTGTCGCTAAATGATTCGTAAGTTTGTCAATTTTGCGCTGGAGAATCGTTTTCTGGTGCTGGCCATCGCATTTTTGCTCAGCGTGTGGGGCGCGATTTCATTTCACCAACTTCCCGTAGAAGCGTATCCGGACGTTGCGGACAACTACGTGGAAATCATCACGCAATGGCCGGGGATTTCCGCAGAACAAGTGGAGCAGCAAGTGACCATCCCGCTGGAAACGGTGATGAACGGGATACCGCACGTGGCGCATTTGCGTTCGTTTTCTTTGTACGGGCTTTCGGATCTGAAGCTGATTTTTGACGACGAAGAAGAGAACACCTGGAACCGGGAGAGAGTGCTCGAACGGTTGTCGCAGGTGACGCTGCCGAACGGCGTGGTGCCGCAGATGGGAACGGACTGGAGCCCGGTGGGACAGATCTATTTTTTTACGTTGAAGAGCACGAATCCGAATTACGACGTGATGGACTTGAAGTCCATCGAAGACTGGGTGATCGAGAAGAACTTCAAAGCGGTTCCCAACATTGTAGATGTCTCAAGCTTCGGGGGACCGACGCGCGAATATCAGGTGCGGGTGGACCCCGACAAATTGGTGGCGTACGGACTGAGCCTGGCGCAGGTGGAGCAACAGCTCGTCAATAACAACGCCAACGCGGGCGGAGGATTCATCGAAGCGGGCCTGCAGCAGATCAATATTCGGGAAGTGGGCTTGGTGCGAAACGTGCGGGACATCGAGAACACGGTGATTGTGACCAAGAGCGGCATCCCGTTACAGGTGAAGGAATTTGCGGTGGTCTCGCAAGGGCCGAAGGTCAGACTCGGACAATTTGGCAAAGCGATTCATCGCGAAGACGGAGTCGTGGTGGACAAGGATGATGTGTGCTCAGGAATCGTGCTATTGCGCAAAGGCACGGATGCGGAGGCAGCGCTCAAAGGGATCCACGAAAAAGTAGAGGAATTGAATAACTACACCTTGCCCCCCGGTGTAAAGGTCGTGCCATTTCTGGATCGCAGCGATTTGCTGCATTTCACCACGCATACGGTGCTGCACAACCTTACGGAAGGCATCGTTCTGGTGGTGGTGATTCTTTTCTTATTTCTCGGCAACGCACGCGGGGCGGTGATCGTGGCCTTGACCATTCCGTTTTCGCTGTTGTTCGCCGCGACATGTCTGAGGCTAAAAGGTATTCCGGCGAACTTGCTTTCGCTGGGGGCGCTGGATTTTGGAATGGTGGTGGATGGCGCGGTAGTGATGGTGGAAAACATCATCCGGCATTTGGGGCACGCGGAAACTTCCCATCAGACGCCGATGGAGCGGATCCGGAGCGCGGCGCATGAAGTGCAAAGGCCGGTGTTCTACGCAATCGCCATTATTATCACGGCGTATCTGCCGATCTTTACGTTGCAACGCGTGGAAGGGCGCTTGTTCAAACCGATGGCGTGGACGGTGGCGTTTGCGCTGCTGGGAGCGCTGCTATTTTCGATGCTAATCGCGCCGGTGCTGGCGAGCATATTTTTCCGCAAAGGAGCCGGGGAGTGGCACAACCCGGTGATGGAATTCGTGACGAGGGGTTATCGCGAGGCGGTGAAGTGGGCTATCGAGCACCGCGTGGTGAGCGTGGGAGTCGCAGGGTTAGGGGTGATTCTTGCAGCGTATCTTGCGTTAGGCGGCGTGATCGGTTCGGAATTTCTGCCGCACCTGGACGAAGGGGCCCTGTGGGTGCGGGGCACGCTGGCGCCCAGCACAGGACCGACCGAGGGCACGCGGCTGGCGGATCAAACGCGAATTCTGCTTTGTTCGTTTCCCGAAGTGACGCAATGCACGAGCCAAGTGGGGCGTCCCGACGACGGAACGGATACGACGGGGTTTTTCAACACCGAATACTTTGTGGATTTGAAGCCTAAGGAACAGTGGCGCCCGGTATTTCATCAAGATAAAGAACGATTGATCGCGGCGATGCAACGGGAATTGGACAAGATTCCTGGAGTGGTGTGGAACTTTTCTCAGCCGATCGCGGACAACATGGAAGAGGCGGTGAGCGGAGTAAAGGGCGAATTGGCCACGAAGGTTTATGGGGATGATTTGAAAGTGCTGGAGGAAAAGGCCGAGCAGATCATGAGCGTGATGCACGAGGTGAAGGGCATTGAGGATTTGGGGGTGCTGCAAGTGCTTGGGCAGCCGAATATAAATATCGAAGTGGATCGTCAGCTGGCGGCGCGCCATCAGATCAATGTTGCGGACGTGCAGGATGCCGTGCAAACCGCGGTAGGAGGCAACGCGCTGACGCAGGTGTTGCGGGGAGAAGAGCGCTACGACTTGGTGTTGCGCTATCAGCCGCGATATCGCGACACGCGGGAAGCCATCGAGAACATACGGTTGTTGTCGCCATCCGGCGAACGCGTGTCGCTGGCGCAACTGTGCAAAATTGAGGAGCGCGACGGCGCTTCAGAAATTTATCGTGAGGGAAACCAGCGCTACATAGCCATCAAATACAGCGTGCGGGGGCGGGACTTGGGTGGAGCGGTGGAGGAGGCCGTAAAGAAGGTGGGCGCGCGCGTGCAATTGCCACGCGGTTATCACATTGACTGGGAAGGCGAATACGAGAGCGAGAAGCGCGCGGAGGAACGGCTGATGTTTATCGTGCCGCTGACCATCCTGCTGATTTTCGTGATTCTGTACACCATGTTTCGCTCGCTGAAATGGGCGTTGTTGATTCTTGCGAACGTGGCGATTGCTCCTGTGGGCGGGATGCTGGCGCTGTTGATTTCCGGGACGCACTTCAGCGTGTCCTCCGGTGTGGGGTTCCTGGCGCTGTTTGGAGTTTCGGTGCAGACCGGGGTGATCATGCTGGAGTACATCAATCAGCTGCGAGTGAAGGGCCACGCGATCGAAGAATCGGCGATCGAGGGGGCGGTTCTGCGGCTGCGGCCCATTATGATGACGATGCTGGTGGCGACGTTTGGATTGCTGCCGGCGGCGCTATCGCACTCGATCGGATCCGATTCGCAGCGGCCATTCGCGATTGTGATCGTTGGCGGATTGATTTCAGATTTGGTGATGAGCATTTTTCTGCTGCCGACATTGTACGTGTGGGTGTCGAGGACTGGCGACAAGCTTCCGGAACCGGAATTGGAGTTTGACGAGAACGTGTAACGGGAGGCGGAATTTGCTCACCTCGCAACCTCACCTCGCGACTTCGCGTCGCAACTTCGCGTCGCAACCTCGCATCATTGCTACATTCGAAGAGTGCATTCTCTCGCGTTTGCGCAACGGCGATTTAATTGTTACGGAATTAAACGTAAGCGTTTCGTGCTGGCGAAGGAATTGTCAGAGCAGATGGCGGTGATGTAGAGTTTTGCGTGCTTGCTGGGACCGACTTTGGCGAGCGACGGTGGTCACTGCAGGGGTCCGAACTTAGGGAGGAAATTCCAGATGCAAGGGAAGCGCGTGCTCATGGGACTTGGTGTGGCAGGACTGGCGTGCCTGGCGGCGCTGCTGCTGTTTGCCGCGAATCTGACGGCGCGAAACGCGGCTGATGCTCCCTGGGGTTTTGCGATGAGCAATCTGGATACGAGCTGCAAGCCTTGCGACGATTTCTATGAGTTTGCGATGGGCGGATGGATGAAAGCTAATCCGATTCCGGGCGAATACTCCAATTGGGGGACGTTCACGGAGTTGCGGGACAAGAACCTGACGGCGATGCGGACGATCCTGGAAGCGGCCAGCGCGACGGTTAGTTCGTCGAGCGGTGCGTCAGGCGGCAAGGCGGGCAATTCAAACGAACAGAAAATCGGAATGTACTATGCCAGCTGCATGGACACGACCCTGATCGAGGCGGCGGGCCTGAGGCCGATTAGCAAGGAGTTAGGGGCGATCAACACCATCAACGACCGGAAATCACTGGATGCGACGATTGCGCAACTGCAGCGGGAAGGCGCCAACGTGGTGTTCCGTTTTGGGTCCGGGCAGGACATTAAGGACAGCACGCGGGTGATCGCTACTGCCGGACAGGGCGGGCTAGGGATGCCCGATCGTGATTATTATTTCCGCGAGGATGATAAGTCCAAGCAGCTGCGCGCGGATTACGAGATTCACGTGGCGAAAATGCTGGAGCTGGCGGGGGATGCTCCGGAGACAGCGGCAGCGGAAGCAAAGACGGTGATGACCATCGAGACGGCGCTGGCGAAGGCTTCGCGCACGCGCGTGGAATTGCGGGACCCGGAGAAGAACTACAACCTGATGCCGCTCGCGGAAATGAAAACGCTTACACCGGACTGGTCGTGGGAGAACTATCTGGAAGCCATTGGAGCGCCTGCGGTGGAACACGTCAACGTGCGGCAGCCGGAATTTTTCAAGGAGATGAACCAGGAACTCACGAGTGTGGCGTTACCGGACTGGAAGATCTATCTGCGCTGGCATGTGATTCATGATGCCGCGCCGGGCTTGCCAGAGCGATTCGTGGCGGAGAATTTCGATTTTTACGACAAGAAACTCACTGGAACGAAGGAGATTTTGCCGCGTTGGAAGCGTTGCGTGCAATCGACGGACCGGAGCCTGGGCGAAGCGCTGGGAGAAGTTTACGTGGAGAAATATTTTCCGCCCGCAGCCAAGGCGCGTGCGAAAGAGATGGTTAACAACTTGATTGCCGCGTTGCGCGCCGATATTCCGACGCTGTCGTGGATGGGGCCGGAGACGAAGAAGGAAGCGCTGGCTAAGCTCGAAGCGTTTACCGTGAAAATCGGCTACACGGATAAGTGGCGGGACTATTCGACGCTGATGATCGACCACTCGTATGCCGGCAACGTGCGGCGCAGTTTCGAGTTTGAATACGCACGCCAACTCGACAAAATCGGGAAGCCGGTGGACCGCACAGAGTGGGGGATGACGCCGCCGACGGTGAACGCGTACTACAGCTCCAGCATGAACGAGATTGTTTTTCCGGCGGGGATTCTGCAGCCACCCTTTTACGATCCCAATGCCGATGACGCGGTGAACTACGGAGGAATTGGCGCGGTAATCGGGCATGAGATCAGCCACGGCTTTGACGATCAGGGATCCAAATTTGACGGCAAAGGCAATCTGCACGAATGGTGGACCGCGGACGACCGCAAGAATTTTACGGAGCGCGGCGACTGCGTGGTGAACCAATTCAATGGCTACGAAGTGGAGTCAGGGCTGCACCAGAACGGCAAGTTAGTGCTCGGAGAGAGCATCGGCGATTTGGGTGGGCTGGCGATTGCCTATGCGGCGTATGAGAAATCAATCGCGGGCAAGCGGCCGCCGAATATCGATGGGTTCACGCCAGAGCAAAGGTTTTTCCTGGGATGGGCACAGGTGTGGGGCACGAATCAGAGAGCGGAAGCGGCGCGGTTGCAAACGAATACGGATCCGCACCCGCTGGCGCGTTTTCGCGGGAATGGACCAATTTCGAATATGGAAACGTTTGCCAAGGCGTTTGGCTGCAAAAAGGGCGACGCGATGGTGCGGGAGAATTCCTGCAAGATTTGGTAGAGACGATTTCGCGCAGCCGCGCCGGCGTAAGATCTACTGAAGTTCTATGGCAATTATTCATACATCGCCATGGCTATTCGCTCCGAATTAATTGCGTTATTTGAGGATACGTGGGGAAAAAACAATTGCGGAAGCTTGCTCGGCAGCCGGAAATCTTGATTTTCGATGTGGATGGCGTGCTGGTGGATGTGCGCGAGACGTATTGGCGGTCGGCGCTGGAGACGGTACGGTATCTGACGGGTAAGCGCGTGACGTACGCGGAGTTGCATAAGTGGAAGAGCAAGCCGGGATATAACGACGATTGGCGGATGACGGCGGATTGGGCCACGTCGGTAGGGCGGCCAACGACCTATTTGCAGGCGCAGGAGGCGTTCAACCGATTTTATTGGGGAGTGAATGGGAAATTGGGAAATGTGCGGAATGAGAAGTTGCTGGTGACGGCGCGGCAGATTGCGGCTTGGGCTTCGCGATATGAGTTGAATTTATTTACGGGGCGGAATCGGAAAGAGTTTTCGTTTACGTTTGAGAAGTGGGCGGGAATTGAGTGTTTTCGTCGCGTGATTACGATGGATGATGTGACGAGGATTAAGCCGCACCCGGAAGGTTTATTTGAAATATTGGGGAAACGCGATCCGGAGTCGGCGCTTTATTTGGGCGACAACATTGATGATGCGCTGGCGGCGCGGGATGCGGGGGTGCCGTTTATGGCGATTATAGCGCCGGGAGAGCATGGGTATCGGGCGCGCGCGAAGAGATTTCGGGAGTTGGAGGCGCTGGCGCTTTTACCGCGGGCGACGGGCTTGAATCGGTGGCTGGAAGGGCGAGGGAAGGAAGTAGTGAGGTAATGAAGTAAGGAAAAAGAACGCAGCAACCGCGCGCCACCCTGTGCCAGTCGATCAAGGTTCGAAGAACTTTACGGTGTTAAAGCGGCGTCAAGCCGCCGCACTCCAAAAAAATCAGCGGAGTTGGCCGGGTTCTACGCCTTTTTTGCGAGCTTCGTCGAGAAGGGCGTCGATCTTGGATTGCAGATCTTTCTTTTTGGCTTGTAGGTTGGTCATTTGCTGGTCGATGGGTTGCGAGTTGTAACCTTTGTGTAGTTCGCGATCGGGGGTGGGTACGGACTCGCCCTCGCTGAAATTTTTCAAGCCCGCCAGTTCCTTGTCGGCGTCGGCCATTTGGTCTTGGAGTTTTTGCACTTGCTTGCGGACGTTCGCCACGTAAGTGGGATCCGGCGGATTCTGCGTAGGAGTTTTGCCCTTGGAATTTTTTCCATCGCCGACCACGGAGATGGGGCCCTTCATACCAGACACGTCTTCGTTGGTCCAAACTTTCTTGGGTTTATCGGTAGTGGAGGGCACCACGGTGGCAGAGGAGTCGGCCGTGACAGCTGAGGTGGCGGCGGTCGTGGGCGTGGATGAACCCGTAGTCTTCATTGAGCTCTGGGTTGACTGCGGAGCTGCGGGAGACTGAGCAGCGCTGGCTAGGGATGTGGAAATGATGCAGCAACACGCTGCTAGCGTGAATTGAGAACATGCCCAGCGTTGCGCGAACGCGGTTGGACGATGCATGAGGCCTCCAGTCGCTCTTAAGCGAGGACTTTCAGCTGGTGGAATAATTATAGCGGGACACTTTTAGCTGGGGCTAGCTGGTGGGGCGAGGATTGCCCTATTCGCCACGGGCCGCATTGCCAGTAGCCAGCTCCTGGCGGATGGCCTCGAGGGCTTCTTTTGGCGGACCGATGCGGTGGTAGTTGGAATAGAAGGTGCGTTCATGGATAGAGAAGGTGGTAAAAAACTTTCTGCCGTCAAAATCGTATTGGGAGAAGGACGGGAACCATAGACCGGGGGCAAATTCATAGCGCTCTTGCATGAAATGGCTGCCTTTGCTGACTTTGGCCAAAAAGATTCCGACGGAGATGTCGTCGGTCACTTCGCCCTCGATGCGGGCCAACTGGTTGGACTCGTCATCGATCCAGATGAAACCACGAACCCTGGCGAAAATGGCGGTAGCGCGCGAGGTCGGGTGGAACGCGGGGTTGGGGACCATACTGTATTTGGAGAGCATGCGGTCACCGCGGGGCTCGCGGCCGATGAAAGTAAAGATGAAGGCGTTGCGAGTGGCGTCGATGAGTTCGTCGCGGTCCTTGTGTTTTTTGGCGATTTTCTCGTAAGCGTCGTGCTGTGCGCGGCCGTCGGTGGCGGCGAAGTCCAGGGAGGCGACGAGCTTTTCGAGGGCGGCACGATATGCGGCCGGATCGGTGGGCGTGCCGTCCGGTCCTAGCTGGATATGTGCGGCGCCAGTGCCGGCAGGGACCACACGAGAGACCTTCACGTCTGGAGGGGCGTCGCCAGCGGTTTTCTTCGATTCGACACGCTCAATGCGCTCGAACAGGTCGACAGCGGCGTCATTTTTCTTTTGATTCGCGACCACCAACTCGAATTTGGAGCGCTCGACGGGGTCGCTAAGAGAATTTGTGGTGACGGGCTGTTGGGGGTTGGAAGGCGCCGGAGAAGCTGCAACCGTAAGTACAATAAAAAGAGCTACATACAGGCGCATCGGGGCAAGCGTCTCCGTGTGGGCAATAGTGCTTCGATTCGATGGATGGTCAAATTGTTGCATGACGGTGGAGCGGAGATTCTCCCGTCTGGAAATGGCTTATGGGATTCTCATGTTAGCGAATTTCCCCGGTTGGGGATGGCAAATCTTAAAGCGTGTGGTCCGGATGGCAATAGAGCTGTTAAGAAGTGCGTCTCTGGGATTGAAGCTCCCTATCTCTGCGTCTTTAACTCATTGACATAGCGATGGTTAAATTGTTTTTTGGCGTGCCGCCAGCGCGGAACCCTGGAAAGGCATCAAAAACGAAAGCGTACGGACCAACGGCTAACCTTGACCATAGGATGATGGGGTGAAAGCAAAGCAGGCGGCTGTGCGTCTAACTGAGTACACGGGCAGATTGAAGAGGTGTTTTGGCCCGGGCTGGAACGAAGTGACGGGTTGGCGCGTAGTTACTTCTGACGGTGGCGGAAACACGCCGGCGACCTCAAGCTATAAGCTAGTAAGAGCGAGATGGAGTTGGAGGGTGGATTGGGTGTAACTCCCGTAGAACGGTGGAGCGCGGTGCCGCGGGCGGTGGTGAACTCCGGTGCAGCGGCGTCGCGAACGGCGCGAATGCGCGCGGGTGTGGTTACCCTGCTGGAGACCTTCCGGCTGGCGCTGGAATCGCTGCGCGCGCACAAGTTGCGGAGCTTTCTGACGTTGCTGGGAGTGATTTTGGCGGTCACCACGCTGGTGACGGTGATGAGCGTAGTGACAGGGATGAATACGTATGTAGCCGACCGCATCGCCAATCTTGGCGCGAATGTGTTCCTGGTGGACCGCTTTGGCATCATCACCAGCCAGGACGAATTCATAAAAGCGCAAAAGCGTCCGTTGATCCGGATGGACGATTACGAACGCTTGCGCGACACGATGCAGACGGCCAGTGCGGTGGCCGCGGAAGGCGACCGCAACGTACAGGTGCGATCCGGAAACACGAAGATGGATAACACCGATGTGATGGGCGTGACCTACAATTTCGCCGACGTGCGCAACATCAACGTGGCGCAGGGGCGCTTCCTCACCGAAGCGGACGACCAACATCACTCGGAAGTAGTGTTCCTGGGAACCGATGTGGCCAAGAAATTCTTTCCCAACGTGGACCCCATCGGGAAGACCATCAACGCGGAGACGCATAGCTATCAAGTGATCGGCGTGGCGGAGGCTATTGGAAGTGCGTTCGGTCAGTCGCAAGACAATTACGTAATGATGCCGCTGGGCACGTACAACAAGGAATGGACGCGGCAGAGCGATTGGCTGACGATTTTCGTGCAAGCGCCTTCGGCGGAAATGATGTCCGCGACGCAAGACGAAGCGCGGATGCTAATGCGTGCGTGGAGGCATTTGCCGTATGGCGCGAAAGATAATTTTGCGATTCTGGGTTCGGATTCGATTATGAAGCTGTGGCACGACCTTACGGGCAATTTGGCGATGGTGGCGGTGATGCTGGTGAGCGTGTTTCTGGTGGTGGGGGGCATCGTGATCATGAACATCATGCTCGCTAGCGTGACCGAGAGGACGCGCGAAATAGGCATTCGCCGTTCGTTGGGCGCGCGCAAGAAGCACATTCTGTTGCAATTCATGACGGAGTCCGCGGTGCTGGCATCGGTGGGCGGTTTGTTGGGCGTTCTATTGGCGTATGCCGTGGTGGGCTTGGGACGCGCGACAACGTCGATTCCGATGGAGACGCCGCTCACGGCAGTGCTGGTGTCGCTGGGCGTGTCCACAGGTGTGGGACTTTTCTTTGGAATTTATCCGGCGATGAAAGCCGCAGAGCTGGATCCGATCGAAGCATTGCGGGCGGACGGCTGAGGAGCGGGGAATGGCACAAGCCTACGGCGAAAATCTGAAGCAGGCACTCGACACGCTACGCACGCACAAGATGCGCAGCGGTTTGACCGTGTTTGGCGTGGTGTTGGGCGTCAGCGTAATTATGCTGGTAGCCGGGTTGATCAACGGATTTGACCAGACGATTCAGGAGCAGATTAATCAATTCGGATCGGACACCGCGTTTATTTCCAAGTGGGACCAGGGACGGCATGGCGATGCGCCCCTTGAAGAACGCCAGCGCAAGGCATTGACCCTCGAGGACGGGCGCGCCCTGATGGAAAGCTGCCCGGCGGTAAAGAGTGTAACGACCTTCATTCAGACGGATTGGATGCATCCGCACAGCATTCGCACAAAGTCCGGGGAAGTGTCGGCCGTTGATTTCCGCGGGGTGCAGCCGAACTTTGGCCAAGTTTACGCTAATGCCGCAACGATCGCGGGTCGGTTTATCGCCGAGGGCGACGACCTGCACAAGGAAAAAGTAGTGATGCTCGGTGAGAATGTTGCGCCGGTACTGTTCCCAGAGGGCAATCCTGTCGGCAAAGACGTGACGATCGATGGCGGCAACTTTACCGTGATTGGGGTGGTGGAGAAACCGAAGGGTGGGTTTGGGATTGGCGACGAAGATCGCCGCGTTTTGATTCCGTACAGCACCTTCCGGAAGATTTATGTTGATGCAGACGAAGTGAGTATGCGCGCGCAAGCGTATCCTGGCAGGCTGAATGAGGCCGTGGACCAGATTCGAGAGGTTCTGGAGCGGCGGCGCGGCGTTCCGTACGGCGGAAAAGACAATTTTTCCATCGGCACCGCGGAAGAACAGGTGGCGGAATTCCATAACATCATGGTGATGGTGTATGTCGCGACGATCGTGCTGAGTTCGATCGGGCTGCTGATCGGCGGCGTGGGCGTGATGAACATCATGCTGGTCAGCGTGACGGAGCGCACGCGAGAAATCGGGGTTCGCAAAGCCATCGGCGCGCGCAACGGAGACATTACCTGGCAGTTTCTGTTGGAGGCCATGACGTTGACCGGCTCCGGCGGCGTGATTGCGCTAATCCTGGTGAACGGGCTGGTGCTATTGATTCGACTGACGCTGAACTGGCACGGTCGCGTACCGCTGTGGGCCATCGCCGCGGGATTGATCGTGAGTATTAGTATCGGGCTGATTTTTGGCGTATGGCCGGCCACCAAGGCCGCCAAGCTCGACCCTGTTGAGGCGCTGCGCTACGAATAGCCCGTCGGCATCCCGTCGGCAGTTAGAATCTGTGGATTGTGACTGACAGATCGCGCGCGAATGCGCGACCCACCTTCAGAGAAATCCTGCGTAAGCTGTTTTTATCTTAGTGCCAACTCGCTCTCCGGATGTTGGGAGACGGAAGCGGCAATCGGAGCCACCGTGCTGGGCCAGACAACTTCCAGCGAAGACTCATGCTTCAAGAAGAGCTTGGCGCGACGGCTGACGTGTACCCCGAGGAAATTCGAGGCGTCGGAGCGAATTTGCGAGGTGCTGGCTTTTTCGACTAACACTGTTTCGTCGGAACGGGCGAGAACCACGCGAAAGGAATGCTCGCCGGGAGTAACGGGGCATTCGAAGCGCAAAGTGTCTCCGATGTGCGAGGCTTGCAACGGCGAGGAGAGCAGTAATTCTTCATCCGCGAAGATGGAAATGTTTTCGTCGGCGACGCCAGAAACGATATCGACATGCAGCGAAGTCTTGGGTAGCGGAGTGGCTGCGGACTTTGCGCCTGCGGCAACAGATTGCGCCGGCGAAGCAGCAGAGGGTTTGGAAGAATCCCCCGTGGCTGGGACGTCAGATGCGGAATGAATCGATTTGGGCTTGGAGTTCACCGCACTGTGAGGCTCGAACGCGTGCGTCACGGCTGGGGGGAACGGAAACGAGGGATTTGACCCGGAGACGTAGAACGCCGAGGAGCTAGTATCTACAGAAGAGTTTGCAGTGGCTGGCGAACCGGAGACAGCTTGAAAACTTGATGACCTGGAATTCGGTTGCAAATTGGCGTTGCGAGCGTCTACAGCGCCACCACCACTCAACGGCGCGGGGGCTAACTCGGGAGCGTTGCGAGAATTTAAAGTGACGCCCGGCAAAGCGGCGATCGAGAAATTTTTACGCAGGGCGTGAGCTCCAACGCCAAGCACCGCGAACGCCAGAACTGCGGTGGCGACAGCGCCCAAATCGCTGATTTGCATCGGGCGCTTCCACCAGGACGGGCTGCGACGAGGTGCGGGAATCGGTTTGCTGCGAGCAAACGGATAGAGAGAAGCGCCCAGCGACTCAGCGTCGGCATAACGATGCTTCGGATCCTTAGCCAGGCAGCGCATGACAATGTGATCGAAAGCCGGCGGTAAAGCCGGATTGTAGTGTGATGGCGGCACGGGCTCGGCAGAAACGATTTGCGCACAAACCGCACCGACAGAAGTCCCGTCAAAGGGCCGGACGCCCGTCGTCATTTGATACAGAACAATTCCCAGGGAAAAGAGATCAGAACGAGTGTCTTGTTTGCCTCCCAGGATTTGTTCGGGAGAAAGATACGCGGGGGTTCCGAGAATATTTCCAGAGGCGGAAACCTGGGTGGCAAAATGCGCAATTCCGAAGTCGCTGAGTTTTACCTGGCCTTCTTTGGTAATGAGAATGTTGGCGGGCTTGATGTCGCCATGAATGATTTTGCATTGGTGCGCGCGAGCCAGGGCGGAGGCAAGATCGGCAGCCCATACCGCAGCGCGTTCCAGCGGGAGTGGTCCGGCAGCAAGCGTGTGCTCGAGAGTTTTGCCCTCGACGTACTCGAGTATCAGATACGGAACACCTTCGGCGTTGGTACCGACATCGTAGAGGCTCACGATGGAGGGGTGTGTGAGGCGGCCGACAATCTGTGCTTCGCGAAGAAATTGCTTCTGCAGGTCGTCCGAGCCGAAGCCATGAAGAAACGTTTTGACGGCGACGGTGCGGCCAATGGTTGAATCGCGAGCCTTGTCGACCCGGCTTGAGGCTCCGGTGCCAAGGGTTCCGATGATTTCGTACCGGTCCGGTGCAATTTTCATAGCTAGATAGCCCCTGGCGACACCCCAGCCCGACGGACCGAGCATGCCGGGAAAATCGCTGCGAGGGAATCCCCCGTTGGAGCTATATGGGACAAACTGTCGTACCCCTCCCTACGGTCTAAAGTGAACACCTTAGAAGGTTTAGCGAAACATCACGCGATGGCGACCCGGCCTAAGCCGAGCGCAAAAGGCGCGTGGCGCGACTGCGCAGGGTGGCGGCCGGTGCCGCTGCGGGTGCGACGGTCTTCCGGCGTGCCAGCGGATATAGCATATGCGCCAGCTCTTCGGCCGAAGCGACACGCGCACCGGGATCCTTCGCCAGGCAAGCGGCAACAACTTGGTCAAGGCCGATGGGAAGAGACGAATCCGCGTGTGACGGCGGCAATGCGGAGGTAGAGAGTACGCGCTCGCAGACGGCGGGAAGCGTTTGCGCGTCAAAAGGACGTCGCCCAGTGACCATTTCGTAGAGCACGACGCCGAGGGAAAACAAGTCCGACCGTGCGTCTTGCGGCTTGCCGATGATTTGTTCCGGGCACCAGTAGGCCGGAGTACCCACCAGGGAGCTGTCCATAGAATCGCGACGCGCGAGACGGGCCATGCCAAAGTCAGTGAGTTTCACCCGGCCATCAGCAGTGGTCAAGACGTTAGCGGGTTTGACGTCCCCGTGAATGATGCCCTTGCGGTGCGCGGCGCTTAGCGCGATAGCTACTTCCGCAACCCAGGCGCAAGCTTTGGGATAGGGAATCGCACCCTTCTGCAGGACATGATCGAGCGCCGGACCTTCCAAATACTCCATAACCAAATATGGCGTTTGCGTGGACTCTTCGATGCCCATGTCGTGCAAGGTGACGATAGACGGGTGTGAGAGTTGACCGACGACGCGAGCTTCCTGCAAGAAACGCTGACGAGCGTCGCTCTTGGCGAGATCGCTGGAGAGCAATTTGATCGCGACGGTGCGTCCGATCATAGGATCGAAGCCGCGCGCGACTTTGCTCTTGGCGCCGGTGCCGACGATTTCCACGATCTGATAACGGCCAACTTGCTGCACAAAGACCTTTCCGAAAGACAGCGTTCCGCAGAGTAGACGAGAGGATAGCGCCCAAGTACATATGATTAGAATGAAGCGAGCGTCCTGTGGCGAGAGTACGTCGGTACTAGGACATCGGACTTAGTGGAGAACGGATGGAGCTGTTTCAGGAGTTAGAGTTTTCTGAAATTGCGCCAGATTGGGAGCGGAATTCAGGCGAGCAGGAAAATCGCGCACGTAGTCCTTCATCTCTCGCTGCCAATGACGATTGAAGCCAAAGGAGTTCATCTCGTTGGCGGCTTGTTCGGACGGCCAGTGATCGAAGGTCATGCGGTAAGAGGCGATGAAAACACCGGTGCGATCTTCTCCGTAGTGGCAGTGAACAAAAACAGTTTCGGCGGGATGGTCGCGAAAAATAGAGAGAAACTGAATGACTTGCGCGTTGGATGGAGCGGAAAAACCGCCCACGGGAATATGCACGAATCGCAGGCCAAGAGATTCAACTTGCTGGCGCTCAGCGGCGATGTCCGCGTCGTGTTCGAGGCGAAGATTTACGACGGTGGTTACGCCCATTTTCTTGAGCTCGGCAAACGTTGAGAGATTGGGCTGAGCGCCACGGTAGAGATGATTGTTCACTTTTCCGGCATTGGGAATCCCGGCGATATGAATTTTTTCGGCGTACGCCGATTGCATGACGGCGGGGGCGGGCGGAGTCTGTGGAAAGGTTGGAAAACTAAAAATTGCGAGGAAAAGGAGAGAGGATAAGAGCCGGAAACGTTTCATCTTGAATTAGATGCGAGATATTTGGCGAGCGTCGCAGGGGAGAAAACGGCAGAGGAAAAGATGTGAGCAAGCCGCAAAGGCACCACTACAAATAGACATGATGGAAATTTGTCGACGACATTTAGCGTTTTTCTCTTGACAGAAAATTTACATCCGTTGATACTTCGATTCCAGATTCGGGGCACGTGTAGGCGCCAGAGCGGACCGAATCGGGGATGAGCAGTCCTCGGTCCGCGCACTGAGACCCACGAAGCACGCCGGGTTTTAAGCAAAAAATCGAGCGCGAACGACCCGCTACGCGCCCGCATTTTGGGGCGCGAAGCTTGCAGTCAGGCTGCGTGATTGGTTACTTCATCAGCCGAGAGCAGAGCATTGGCGATTTGTTCCGTAAGTCTTTAGCCCACGTCGCTGGAAGGAAGCGCAGGGAAAGCGACTTGGGCGGCTTTGTCATCTAATTAAGGGTGATGGCAGCGGGCGGCAGCGACCTTGGCGACGGTTTGAAGCAACAGCGACTAACGAGATTCGAGCATAACGCTCGTCAGGACCCAGAGCAGTAGACGTAGTAAGAACGGTCGATACAAAACCGGCCGTTTGGAACAAGCGGTGCAAAAAAAAACGTAGCAAACGCAGCGAGGCTCCCTCCAAGAGGAAGCCATCAATTGTGGTTGGAGGAAAAATATGGCGACGGTGAAGCAGGCATTGCATGGCAAATCGCTGGAGACCGGAACGACATCGGCAGCGATGGGCGCGGGAACGAAGAGTGTGGAAACGAAAGGCACGGCGAAGAAGGGGTTGGTGTTCCAGCGCTACTTCACCAACGGAAAGATCTCTCCTTTTGACGCGGTGGAATGGGAAAAGAGGACCGCGCTCATCGGCAACGAAAAAGGCGTGACCATCTTCCGCCAGGACGATATCGAAGTGCCCAAGAATTGGTCGCAAACGGCGACCAATATTGTGGCCAGCAAATACTTTCATGGCAAGCCGGGCAGCGCAGAACGCGAAGGCTCGGTGCGGCAATTGATCGCGCGTGTGGTGAACACCGTGGTGGCCTGGGGAGAAGAAGGCGGCTACTTCGCGGACACGGCTTCGCGGGATGCCTTCCGCGACGAACTGACGCACCTGCTGGTGGAGCAGAAGATGGCGTTCAACTCGCCGGTGTGGTTC
Source organism: uncultured Acidobacteriota bacterium (assembly GCA_963838265.1). GTDB lineage: Bacteria > Acidobacteriota > Terriglobia > Acidiferrales > UBA7541 > Acidiferrum. The sequence goes on along the minus strand of CAWIQN010000003.1, from coordinate 122,076 downwards.
AACGTGGGTGTGCAGGCCAAGCCGCAATGTTCGGCGTGCTTCATCAACTCGGTGAGCGACACCATGGAATCGATCATGGGCTTGACGCGCACGGAAGGCATGCTGTTCAAGTGGGGCTCCGGAACAGGCACGAACTTTTCGACGCTGCGCGGCAGTAAAGAGACTTTGTCTGGCGGCGGCATTGCTTCTGGGCCGGTCAGCTTTATGAAGGGCTTCGACGCGTTCGCGGGCGTGATCAAGAGCGGCGGTAAGACGCGGCGCGCGGCCAAGATGGTGATTCTGGACATCGATCATCCGGATATCGTGGAATTTATTGAGTGCAAGGTGAAGGAAGAAAAGAAAGCGCACGTGCTGATCGCGAACGGGTACGACTCGTCGATCGATGGAGACGCTTACAGCTCGATCTTCTTTCAGAACGCCAATCACTCCGTGCGCGTGACAGATGATTTTATGCGCGCGGTGGAGGAGGACAAGGATTGGTGGACCAAGACGGTGCTGGACGGACAGTCCAACGAAAAACTGCGGGCGCGCGATTTGATGTACAAGATCGCCGATTCCACGTGGCACTGCGGCGATCCGGGCATGCAGTACGACACCACCATCAACAACTGGCATACCTGCAAGAACACCGCGCGAATTAATGCCAGCAATCCGTGCTCGGAATATATGTTCCTGGACGATACGGCGTGCAACCTGGCGTCGCTGAACTTGATGAAGTATGTGAACAGCAGCGGAGACTTCGACGTGCCGGCGTTCAAGAACGCCGTGGACGTGACCATCACGGCGCAGGAAATTCTGGTGGATTTCGCCAGCTATCCGACGCCCATGATCGCGAAGAACTCGCACGAATTCCGTCCGCTGGGGCTGGGCTACGCCAATCTTGGCGCGCTGCTGATGTCCATGGCGTTGCCGTACGATTCCGACGAAGGCCGGGACGTGGCCGGAGCCATTACCGCGTTGATGTGCGGGGAAGCGTACGCGCAGTCGGCGCGGATTGCGGAGGAAATGGGACCGTTCGCGGGCTATGCGGTGAATCGCGAACCGATGCTCGACGTGATCCGCATGCACCGGAATGCCGTGCGTGGGATCAAGCCGGAACATGTGCAGGCGGAACTGTTTCTGGCAGCGCAGGGTTCGTGGGATGAAGCGCTGGCGCACGGCGAAAAATCTGGCTACAAGAATTCGCAAGTCACCGTGCTGGCGCCTACCGGAACCATCGGCTTCATGATGGATTGCGACACCACCGGCATCGAGCCGGACCTGGCATGCGTGAAGTACAAGAAACTGGTTGGCGGCGGGGTGATCAAGATTGTGAACGGCACGGTGCCGGCAGCGCTATTGAAGCTGGGTTATACGCCGGAGCAAGCCAGCGAAATCGTCTCCTACATCGACAAAAACGGAAAAGTGGAAGGCGCGCCAAACTTTAATCCTGCGCACGTAGCGGTTTTCGATTGCTCGCTCGCGCCCGCGGGCGGAGGCCGTTCCATTGCTTGGACCGGACACGTGAAAATGATGGCTGCGGCGCAGCCATTTCTTTCTGGCGCGATCAGCAAGACCATCAACATGCCGGAAGAATCGACGATAGAGGATATTTCGAACGCTTATGTGGAGTCATGGAAGCTGGGACTCAAGGCCGTGGCGGTCTACCGCGATAATTCGAAGCGATCGCAACCGATGAATGCCGGTGGCACGGAAGACAAGAAGGACGAGAAGAAGGTAGAAGTTGTTGCTGCTCCGCAAGCTCAACTCGAGCCAATGCAGCGGGAACTCTTCGCGCGCGCGCAACGGGAAAAAATGCCCGTGGAGCGTGCCTCGCTCACGCATAAATTCAGCGTTGGTGGCCATGAAGGCTACGTCACCGTAGGAATGTACGAAGACGGCCGGCCGGGCGAAGTCTTCGTCAAGATGTCCAAGGAAGGCTCGACGCTGTCGGGCGTCATGGACGGCTTGGCGCTTACGCTCTCCATGGGATTGCAATATGGCGTGCCGCTCAAAGTGCTGGTCGATAAGCTTGTCAATACGCGATTCGAGCCGAGCGGTATCACTGCGAACCCCAACATCCGGTTCGTGTCATCGGTGCTCGATTACCTGGCGCGCTGGCTGGGAAGCAAGTTCATCTCCGCGGATTATTTAAAACTGAACGGCGGGGCGTCTTCGGAAATCGCCGCAGCTGCGCGCACGATGCCCGAGCATCCCCTGCCCCCGATGCCAAACATGCAAACGATGTTCCCGGCCATCGAGCCGAATGCGAGCGCCGCGTCGCACGCCGGATCGCACATCTCTAGGTCGCCGAGTAATGCACACGAAGGCGCGCCGACGTGCAGCGAATGCGGCATGTTGATGGTGCCAAACGGGGCTTGCTACAAATGCGAGAATTGCGGCAGCACCAGCGGTTGCAGCTGAGCGAACCACGTAGCTCTGCAGAGGAAGATGCCCTTCTTCTGCGGGGCTACAAACTCAGAACGAAAAGGAAGCGATGAGCGCACTTTCTTCGGGATTTGGAGTTGTACCGCAGCTCACTCCGGCGCCGCCAAAGGCGCGGGGATTTTTACACATCGAACGCCACGGTTCCGGGCCGCGCGCGCTTTACGTGATTACTTACCATCGCATCGACGCGCACGGCGCTCGGCCTAAACCGGCTCTGGCGGAAAGCGCGCACTCACTGATTGAATTGCTTGAGCGAATCGGCGTGGATTTTCGCGTTGCCGAAGTTCGCGGGGCCCTGGAAGACATTCTGCGCCTGGGCTCGGCTAACATTCCCGATCTTTGGCTGACGGACGAAGAGATGGTGGAAAAAGGGCTGGTCGAGAATTCGTAGTTCCGCTTAGGGCTGCACGCCACGACTGCAGTAGCTGGTCTGAATTTTTACTACTTAAAATTAAAGGCTAACGCGGGCGTGGGCGAAGCGGTGGCCGCGCCGTCAGCGCGCGGGGACGCATGCGGAAGCGCGGGCCTAGCGGAGGCGGAACATTGCGCAGGAAATCACCACAACAGGGGCACCGGCCGTCGTTGCCGACGGGCGCGGTAACGTCAGCGCGCATCCATTGGCCGCGGGCTTCGCATTGCGCATTGATGCACTGCACGGTGAATCCGGGCAAATATTGCATTCGCGAATTCTCCTGAAAGCGATGTTGCGTGGCGTTGGCGCACGGCTGCCCAAAACGTAAATCTTCCCTGGAGAGCCCAGTGTCGACGCGGATTTTGACGCCAGCGAACTGTGGTGTCAAGAAAAAAGGCCACAAGATATGGTGTGGCGGTTGAAAAGCTGCGGATTTCCTTTAGTTGGTCCGGAGCTGCCGCGCGCGGAACGAGAACGCTATTGCTAGCAAAATCGCGGTAAGCGCAATATACATAACGCTGTAGCGCAGTGTTGCCGCCCCGTTCGCGGCACCCGTGAAGTCGATGCCCGGGATGTGATTTATCGGACCGATGTACCACAGTGCGGTTAGTAGTGCTTCGAAGGCCTTGCCGGTTCCCGACATCACGCCTAGAGCGAGGGCAAGCGACGGAAGAAAGAAAGCACCTGCTAGCCACGCTCCCAGTCCTAAGCTTTGCCCGGCAAGGACCAGACGAATCGCGACTCCCCCGCCAGCCAGCGACGCCACGGCAACTCCCGCGAGGAAGCACGCAGGCAGCTGTCGCGCGAGAATGCCCGATGAAGAAAAAAGCAAGCTACGCGTGGCAAAACGTGTTTCCCGCGAACCCATCGCCGACCACACCAGAATGGGCCAGAGCCACGCGACTCCCAGAAGCGGGCCACGCGCTACTTCCAGTGGCGCGAATAACTGTGCAATCAGTAGGCCGGCGGCAACCGCGTACAACCACCATGGCAATCCCTGAAGCGCCAGGCGGAGTTCCGCAAGAACCAGGCGGCCAAAGGTGCCGCTGTGTGCGGCCTGCGGTAACGTCGACAGATGCAAGACAGGCTCGCTTGGCGGCGCTGAAGACGCGAGGCTTGAAGGCGCAGCCAACAAAGTATCGAGTGCTGCGGCTGGCAAAACTTCTCCGTTAGCCACGGACATCGGCTTCCCTACCAAGGTCCTGCGCAGCGAAAGACCAAGAGCGCGTGCGGAGTCAAAGCGATCAAAGAAAAGCGCCGCGGCCAGCGCTATGACGATCGCAGCCGCGAACCATGCGAACCGCAGCTCCACGATTGGTCTGGTCCATTCAACTCCTTGCCACACCAGACCCTTGGCGAGTTGAACGTGCGCCGTGGACATATCGAGCGCAAAATTATTTTTGTAACCCGGGATAACCTGGCGTGCCGCAGCCATCATGCTGCTCGAAACCACGGCAAAACCCATGGGGTCAAGGCGCGGATTTTTCGATAGATCGGGAAGCGCGATCCCACCAAAAACCCAAACGAAAAACCAAAGTATGTTTCCGACGCCCCCGCGCAGCACCGGCAACATTTCAAAAAGTACGGCCACTGCAGAGGTAAGCGCCATGGCCGGGAGCGCAATCAGAATAAACGGCAGGAGCAGCGCACCGCTGTGAATATGCGGATCTTCCGCGGCAAAAAGTTGCATGACCAAAGCGCACACCGCCAGCAGCAAAACCATCGAAGCCAGAACCGCAAAGTTGCTGAGAAACTTTCCTAACGTATAGCTTGGCTTGGAGAGCGGAGTGGCCGCCAGGATCTGTCCCACGCCGGTATGCCGGTCGCGATCGACTGAGCCCTTGATGATGTAGAAGCCAACGAGTGTTACGAAGCAGGTGGTTACCAGAGCCACTAAGGCGCCGATCCATGCGGAGGTGTACACGCCACGGTATCCGTCCATGCTGACGGAGACTCGCCCGGTGGCCGTTCCATATCCAAGGCCTAGGGCGAAGAGAAGTGTCAGAAAGAAACTGTAACGTCGCACGCGCTCAAGAAAGTCCGCGCGCGCCAGAGCGAAGATCGCGCGTGCTGATTTCATACAGCTACTCCGCGATGGCCGGCATTCGAACCGCCTCCGTTGACATACAACGGCGGCTTTGGCGGTTGAGACGGCGCTGTCAAAGTGTTTCGGATGCGCTGATTCGTCAGCGCATCAAGATAGGCATCTTCCAGCGACGGGTCCAGTGGCCGCGCAGTAGGGGTCGGCGCCGCGTTGGCCACCACGCGCGCGTGAACACCGTCCGCGCGGTGAGCGGTGCTGCTTACCAAGTGATCGCGCCGCAATGTCGCAAGGTCCGCGCTGCTGACGATCACTTCCCAGATGCGGCCTGCCAGACTGGCCAGCAAAGCTTCTGGCGAACCGTGCGTTAAGAGCTCCCCTTGCGCGAGAATGGCGATGCTCGTAGCTACCGCCTCGATGTCCGAAACGATGTGCGTCGAGAGAATCACGATGCGTTCGCCGGACAGCTCTGAGAGCAGGTTGCGAAAGCGCAGCCGCTCTTCGGGATCCAAGCCGGCCGTAGGTTCATCCACGATCAGCAGCTGGGGATCATTGAGCAAGGCCTGGGCGATGCCTACGCGCTGCCGCATGCCGCCGGAGTACCCACCGAGCGGGCGCTTCGCGGCGGAGGTGAGATTCACCAGATCGAGCAATTCCGCGATCCGTTTGTGAGCGGCCTTCGCGTCGAGACCTTTCACGGCGGCAAGATATTCGAGGAATTCCACGGCGTTCAAATTCGGATACACGCCGAAGTCCTGCGGCAAATAACCGAGCACCTCGCGCAGGCTGTCTGGCTTGTGCGCGATGTCCACATCATTCCACAAGACGCGTCCCTCGGTCGGACGCGTAATAGTTGCCAGGATGCGCATCAGTGTCGATTTGCCAGCGCCGTTGGGACCCAGCAAGCCGAGCACTCCCGGCTCGAGGGAGAGCTGCACGCCACGGAGCGCATGCACACCCCCACGGTAATTCTTGGACAAGGCTTCTACGTTTAGCCGCATGGATTCCGTCCCACTGATTAGCGAAAATGCTGCTTTCTAGAATACGAGCGAGCAACGCAAAAAGTTTGGGGAGATTTGGGCTTGCGGGGTGAAGGTGGTGAGCGGCGCTAAGGCTGCGGAGGCGTTGCGGGTTTATCGGCGGCGGGCGACTCGGCGGCTTGTCGGCTTAACAATTCTTGTAACGCGGTAAGACGCGCTTTCAGGTCCTCAACTAGCGCTTGTTTATCGCCGATCTGACGTTGCAATTCCTCAAGCATGGCTTTCCCAGCAGCATCATGCTGGTAGTCTGGCTTGGAATACACCGTATCTTGTTCCAGCTGGTTTTCCCGCTGGCTGAGCTTCAGGTCCTCTTCCGCCTGTGCCAACTCTTCCTTGAGCTTGACCACCTTCGCCGAATCGCCTTTCTTCAGCGGATCATCCGTGGGCGAAAGATCTTTCCTCTGGTCAGCAGTTTCCTGGGCGGCCACCGCAGCCGCGCTAGGCCCTTGCGTGTCCAATTCCGGAGCAGCAGAAACCGTCAATCCCTCAGCGCCGGACTTTACGCTCTTGGCGTCGATATCGTCGTCGGTAATGACTTTTGCGGTCGTAGCCGCATTCTTCTTTTGTTCGCGAGCTTGTTTCGCGGCGTCCGCGACGGAGGGCGCGGTGGCGTTCTGTGACTGCGCGCACGCAGCCACGAGGGAGAAGCCTTGCGCGAATAGGATCGCCAAGAGCAAGCGGTTAGGTATCCGGAACGACATAATTAAACCCTCGAAAAACCCTCGCAGAAGACATCTAAGGACTTCAGGCTGAGGTACGGGCAAGCTTAGTCTGAAAGCAGGTGGTCTAGCAATTGACCCGATGGCTGGCGCTGCGAATGCGTCAATGCCGGCGGCCGAGTGCGAGAGCGGTCTGTCGACAACACGGAAGGCGAAGCCTCCGTAGGCGTAGCAATTCTAACCACGGTCCCGTTTATACTCCCTATGGCGGCGAATTCAGCGAAACGAGGATAAAGCCATCAAAGCAAATCGAAGGGTTCTTGTGCGTGTGTGGGGCATGTTCGTGATTCTAATGCTCTGGGGTGCGGCTTCTGCCAGATGCGTTTTCGCCCAGGAGCCGAATGGCGGCCCTTCACCCGCCGTGACGCCGAAGCCTCTCGACGCGAAGCCTGCGAGCGATACGCATCGCTTCTGGGATAAAGAGAACGATTGGCTATTCGCTGGAGTTGGCGCATCCCGCACGCTGGACTACTTCTCCACGCTGAATTTTCGCCGCCGCGGCCGGCAGGAAATATTTTTGACGAACGATTTGGTGGACAATCACGCGGCCTTCGCCGCCGTGGAGGCCGGTGCCACGGGTTTGTCCATCGGCATGTCGTATATGTTTCACCGCTATGGACACCACAAACTAGAGCGCTGGACGTCTATTGCACATATAGGGCTAGCCACCACGGGATCTGTGCGCAACTACTGTCTAAAGACTGCTCATCCGGCAAGCGCGTCTACGATGTCTATCGGGACATCCAATCCTTGAACATTATGAAGCGAGCAATCACCAGTGAGTGGTTAGCCCTCCTCTTCGAGGTCGCAGCATGCCTGATCGGCGCTAATGTCGCGGCCGCTGCTCCCGCACAGCTGGTGAACGCTCCATCGCCAGTACTGGTCGCTCAGGTGACGTCCGCCACTCCTCTGATCAATGGCTCGACGGCTTCGCGCAATGCCAGCGCATCCGGAAAGACAGAGCAATACACGTTATCCCACGAGCGCTGGCAAAAGGCCGTAGCCTATTCGCGTGCGAGCTACACACTGTATTTCGTGTCCTATTTTGTGGTCGTTGCCGGGTTGCTAATCATACTTCGTACCGGCGTGGTCGGGCGGCTTCGCGACTTCGCTGAGCGCGCCAGCGAAAGACGCTGGCTTCAGGGACTCATCTTCATCCCCTTGTTGGTGCTTCTAGTGGACCTCTTTGAACTGCCCGTGCGCATCTACTGGCACGCGCTTTCCCTGCGTTATGAACAGTCCATCGAGGGCTGGGGACCTTGGGTCTGGGATTGGACCAAGGAGGAACTTCTACAGCTGCTGGTTTCCGCGATTCTTGGCCTGATGTTGTTCGCCATGATGCGTCGCAGTCCGCGACGCTGGTGGTTCTATTTCTGGCTGGCCGTGTTGCCCATTGCGTTGCTGCTCACTATCGCCAGCCCGTACATCATCGATCCGTTGTTCCATCATTTTCAGCCTCTGGCCACCGAGTATCCAGAGATGGTCAAGTCGATCGAACGCTTGACGAAACACGCGGGCGTCCCTATTCCCCCGGAACGCATGTTCTTGATGGACGCCAGCAAGAAAACGAACACGCTGAACGCCTACGTCGCAGGCCTTGGTCCTTCAAAGCGCGTGGTTATTTACGACAATACCATCGCAAAAACGACGCCGGATGGGGCACTGTTCATCGTCGGGCATGAATTGGGACACTACGTCCTGGGGCATATTTGGCAAGGTTTTCTCTACTTCGCCGTGGGCTTATTCTTCGGACTCTATTTGCTATTTCGCGCTCTGCACTGGACGCTGCAACGCTGGGGACGCGACTGGAAGATCTACGGTCCGCAAGACTGGGCTTCGCTGGCTGTTCTATTTCTGCTGCTGCAGATGCTGACGTTCTTTGCTTCGCCGCTCATCAATGGACTGAGCCGCATGGAGGAACACGCTGCCGACGTCTACGGCCTGGAAGTAATCCATGGCATCGTGCCAGATTCCGAAGAGGTGGCTGCACATGCCTTTCAAGTGCTCGGTGAGATCGATCTATCGGATCCGAATCCTCCGGCGTTTATAACGTTCTGGCTCTATAGCCATCCGCCTCTCGCCGAACGGCTCGTTTTTGCGCATAGCTATGACCCTTGGTCGCGCGGTGAATCGCCTAAGTATGTGAAGTAAAGCGTTCGCAGACGCGGCGTTGCTTGTCTTTGTATGATGCCTATCGGTCGCGATCTTTAGCCGCATTTTTTTTTGCGAAGGAAGCTACCTTATGGCGATTACCGCATACCGCCATCGAACACCAGCGCCGCCTCTTAGTCCGCGACGCGTCGTAAAACAGCAACCCGCAATCCGGATTTGCGCAAATCCGCACGCGAGCCTCGGCGCCTTCCGCCACGATTTCTGCCGCTGACCGCGCAACCGCTGCCAGCAGCCATTCCAAGCCGTTCTCTCGGGCCACGAATTCGATACGCCATCGCTCGCCGTCAAATAGCAGTTCGTCATGGCCTTCGGTTACCCGCAACAACTCGTTGATGGCTTCGATGCTCTCCCGTTTTGGCGCTTCCGTTCGAATCAAAGCTAGGAATACCCCTCGCAGGGCGTCGCGAAACGAAGAAGCGCGTTGCAACAGCGTATGGGCAGCGAGCGGGTCAGTTTCGGGGAGCTCGAGAAGCACGGCGCTTCGTTGAGGAGAGATAACGTTACCGGCCTCAAGGAATACCAGCAGCTCTTCCCAAGAGAGGGGGCGTCGAAGCGAGCCTGAATTGGCGAAGTCCATCGCCAAACGGCCAGCAATGAGCGGGGCAAGTTGTTCTGAAGAGTCCACCAGCGTGTCGGTCCACCTGCAGCGTACTAACCGGTAAAATCTATCATACTGGTTATCGCTGCGACACCTCTTTATGCAATCTCGCGCGGTAACTTATAAGTCTCCATCGACTCATATTGGCGTCGGAGTTCCCGATTATGAAGCTTGCTTGGAAGGTTCCTAGGAAAGCATTGATTGCATCGGTCGGCGTGATCGTGGCGGCGATCGCCTCGGGGGAGAGTTTTGGCCAACGAGTTTCTAGTGGGCATGTGGCTTCAGTACGCTCGCCCGGTGCGTCCGGCGACTCGCGAACCGAGCATGCCGCCGCTGTACCGGTCATCGTCGAACTGTTTACCTCCGAAGGCTGCTCCAGTTGTCCACCCGCTGATGCCTTGCTTGCTAGGCTCGAAAATGAACAGTCTGTTCCGGGTGCGGAGGTTATCGCGCTAGAGGAACACGTCGACTACTGGAACGATCTCGGATGGGCCGACCCCTTTTCGTCCAAACAAATGACGTTACGGCAGGAAGCCTACGCCGAAGCTTTCAAGCGGGGAAGCGCGTACACGCCGCAGATGGTAGTGGATGGACTCTTTGAATTCGTGGGCAGTCGATCGGATGAAGCGCGAGAAACTATCGCCACGGCAGCGACTCGAGTCCGAGCGGTTGTAGCAATTGCACGCCCGCCGGAGAATTCGGATGGCAAGGGAGATTGGATTGTGAGCGTGGGTCGCCTGCCCCCCGCTGTACATGACACCGCGGAGGTATGGCTAGCTGTGACGGAGACCGGGCTGCATTCGAACGTGGAGGCCGGCGAAAACGCTGGCCGCGAACTGGGGCATGCCGCCGTGGTACGGCAACTGACCAAGTTGGGCATCGCCAACGGCAGTAAGGAAGAGGCTTTTGCAGGCGCCGCCAGAATCAATCTCCGCTCGGAATGGAAAAAGGAAAATCTTCGCGTCGTTGTGATTGTCCAAGAGAAAAACTCACGCCACATCCTGGGAGCAGGTTCGTTGAAAATGGTCGAATAGGATTCGGCCCGCGCGAGGTGACAAACGCAAGGTTGGGACGGGCTACCCGCAGTGCCTTTAGTGAACCAGGTCGGAGACAAAAACAAGTGTTACACCTTCGGCCTGCGCCTTGGGTAGCATTTCGCGCAGCGCTTGCAGCGTGGCCGGGTGCGGATGCCCAATAGCGATGGCTTCACCCTTCTCGTGTGCCCCGCGCAGCGCGAGCGCAATTTGTTTTTCGATAGCTGCCTTGTTCTCCACGTCGTCGAGAAAGGGCACGTTGCGAAATGCTGCGGGTACGCCATTTTGCCGCGCGGAGTCGTACGCCACCGTGGCCGCGGTGGTGCGACTATCAACGTAAAACAATCCGTGCTCCCTCAGCACTGGCATCAGTTCCTGCATCAGCGCCGTATCGGAGGTCGCCTGCGATCCCTGATGATTATTCACGCCAGTCACGCCGGGCAGCTCCGACAGAAATTGCTCGAGCAGCGTTGAAACTTGCGCGGCCGGCATCCCCGAGTGCAGCTCCTGGGGTTCGGCTTGTTCCTTGCCCACGGATTGCATCGGCAAATGCAACATCACTTGGTAGCCGCGCCGTTCCGCCTCTTTCGCGATTTCCGCGGAGTGCGCATGCTCGGGTAGCACGGAAATAGTCAGCGGATACGGCATCGCAAAAATTTCGTCTGCGGCGGCGCGGTCGCTGCCCAGATCGTCCAGCAAAATAGCAAGCTTTGCTTCGTTAGGCTGTAATCGCCGCGGTGGCTGCGGTTTACCGGGAACACTGGAGGGCTCGAAACTGCTGTGAACATGCACGGTGTGGGTGGCAACGCCGCCGCGCCGGTAGACCAACACCAGTCCTTCGCGACTCTCGAGTGGAGCGTCCTCCGTCAGGCCCGCAGGGACCGCAACGGAGTTCAATGCTTGCAGGACTCGCGAGCTCTCGGCGCGCGCCAAGTCATCCGCACGGCGCGATACCACCAGAACGTCCAAATGGTCGGTTCCGTCCGCCGCGCCAAACTCCGTCCGAATCTGAACGTCTCCCGGCGCCGTAGATCTGGCAGCCACGATGAACTGGCGGGTAATGGAGTGAATTTTTACTGCTGGCAGAGAGGGAGCTTCTCGCTTGTTGCAACCGGAGATGCCCACAAGCAACACAAACAGCAACCTAATGATGAGACCAATACGAATTTGCTGTTGATAGGACTTCGCGCGAAAACGCCAATCATCATCGCTGCGCTGGCAGTCAAGCAGCCGCGCCCGTTCCCGAGCCAACGACTTACGCGGCCTTCTTGGCAACCGGCGTCTTCAGCAATTCAAGCGCTTTGCGGTAGATAGGATCTTCAGAAGACAGCGGGCGAGGACCGAGTCCGGGCTCTTCGTGATCTTCGGGAGTGACGGCATCGCCGCCATCACCATCATTGCCATCCGCGGCGTCTTCAGCGACCGCACGAACCACTTCGGTAGGCGTAACGCCTTCTTCCAGAATCGACTTGCCATCGGGATTGTAATAATTGGCCACCGTGAGGACCATGGCTGCGCCATTATCCATGGTGATCAATTTCTGTTCCGATGCCAGGCCGAAGGTTCGTTCTCCCACTACATCGCCGCGATGATTGGCAACGATTGCCGACGCCAGCACTTCCGCCGCGCCAGAAGTGGTCGCATCCGTGAGAACGGAGACGGAATTCTTCCACACCACCTTGTTCGGTTCGGCAGGGAAAACCTGCGTAGAAACCGTCTGCCCGCGCAGTGTGGCAATCGTCCCGCTCGGAACAAATAAGCGCGCCGCCGCAATAGCTTCACTCGCGGGGCCGCGGCCGCATTCACGCAAATCCAAAATTACCTTGCGGATCCCCTGCTTTTCGGCCTCGATCAGCCGCGCTCGCAACTCCTCAGCTCGTCCGAGGTCCAGCGAGGGCAAACGCAGTACCAAAATATCCGGATCCGCTTTTTGCGAAATGATTTTTGCAGGCGCCAGCTTTTCGCGCTGCAGCTCCACATCTTCGGGAGTGGCTTTCCCCCGTCGAATCACGGCAACTTTTACCTCGCTGCCTACGGGACCCGTCAGCAAATTTTGCGCCTGGCCCACGGACATCTCTCGCGTGGTAAATCCACTGATGGATTCAAAAATGTCGCCACTGCGAATACCGGCCTTGGTTCCGGGGCTGTCTGGCAAAACGGAGATAACGATTACATATCCGAAGCGTTTGCTCAGTGTTAATCCGGTCTCACCGGTGCCGGGGTTCTGCAATTTCTTCTTGTACTCGTCGTACTCGGGCGGGGTCAGGTAGCTGGATTCCGCGTCTAGCGATTCGAGAAGCCCGTGCAGCGCGCCCGCGGTGACCAAACGCATGTTCGGCTCGTCCACATAATCTTGTTGAATCTTTTGCAGTACTTCGCCGTAAACGGTGAGCGATTTATACGCCCGGTCGTCTGGAGTGCGCCCCATGACGTGGCCGATTCCTGCGTAACACATCACCACCACTGAAGCTACAACGACACCAATGCGAGCCGTTCGGTTCATGCCTCACCCATTTCAAAAACAGCGATTTTCGGCGGACTGCACACCTAGATTATAGCACCGCACCGTCCCTTGTTGGGACGCGTTGACAAGGCAAAAGGAAGCCTGGTGCATGCCTTGACCCTAACGCATGAACGAACTCAAAAGACACAGCGTATTCCAAAAAATGATGCAAAATTACCACACCAAAGCGTAGTGACCGCCCAAACGTCTAGTTAACCCATTGAAACCACGCAACAAACAAAAGAAATTTGTCTTTGCATCGTGATAACATTTCTTATCGAAATCACGAGGTTATTTTTTGTTTCAATCTACGATCGCCAGAGAGTCGTGGGCGGAAGGCGTGGGGCTGCATACCGGAGTCCACGGCCACATCCGCCTGGTTCCCGCACCCGCCGATACTGGCATCGTCTTTCGCCGGGTAGACCTCGACAATTTTGCGATCGAGGCGCAAGGCCAAAACGTTGCGCGCGTCAGCTACGCCACCAGCCTGATGAAACAGGGCGTGCTGCTCTCGACCACCGAACATCTTCTCGCGGCCATTTATTCCTGCGGCATCGACAACATCTACATCGACATCGATTCCATCGAAATCCCGATTCTGGATGGCTCCGCTGAGCCTTTCATGGCCATGCTGGAACATTCGGGGATGCGCCGGCTGCGTCGAAAACGCCGCTATCTAAAGGTTTTGCAGCCGCTTGAAGTCGTCGAGGGCGACCGCCGCATCGGCATCTACCCGGACGAACAATTCCATGTGTGCTGCTACGTTGATTTTCCGCACCCCGAAGTTGGTCAGCAGCAAGTCGAACTTACGGTAAATCCTGATTCTTTCCGCAATTTCCTGGCGCGTGCGCGCACGTTTTGCTTCGAGCGCGATATCGAGCCGCTTCGCGCCATGGGTTTGATTCGCGGCGGATCTTTGGATAACGCCATCGTGCTTACCGATGACGGCGTAATGAATGGCCCGTTGCGCTTCAAGGACGAATTTGGGCGTCACAAGGCCCTCGATCTGATTGGCGATCTGGCCCTGGTGGGACTCCCTCTTTTGGCGCGCGTTGAGGCCCACAAAGCGGGACACTCTCTTCATACGCAGTTGGTCAGTCGTTTACTGGCGGACCCATCGCGTTGGACTATCACCACCGAGGCATTCATTCCTGAGCAACACGCGACCCAAGATCGCGCGGTACGATATGGAGATCCGACGGCCGAGCCCGCGGAAACCAGCGTTCCCATGGACGTAAACGCGTCCGCGGCAGACTAATCCCCATTAAACATTGGGCACGCCTTCGCCAGCCCTGCTCGAGCCATTCTTGCCTAATATCCGCGCATCCCGCAGAATGACTAAACACCATGACCAATAGTGACCTCGCCATCGTGATTCTCGCCGCCGGGAAAGGCACGCGCCTGAAATCCCGCTTGGCAAAGGTGCTGCATCGCGCCGGAGGCCGCTCGCTTGTCGAGCAAGTACTGCGTGCTTGCGCGCCACTGAAAGCCAAAAAGACTATCGTGGTCGTTGGCCACCAGGCGGACAGCGTAACCACTATTGTCGAGCCTCTAGGCGCGGAAGCCGTCCTACAACAGCCACAAAACGGCACCGGGCACGCCATGAAGGTGGCGCAGCGCGCTATCGGTAGAGCCAAATACGCGATTGTGCTGCCCGGCGACGCCCCGCTGATTCGTACAGAAACGCTGAAAGCGTTGCTGACGGCGCACCGTTCCGCGGCCGCTTCTGCCACCATCTTGACCGCAGTGCTTGCCGATCCCAGCGGTTACGGCCGCATCCTGCGGAAGTCCGCCAACCGCGTCTCAGCCATCGTCGAGGAATCGCAACTCGCGGACAATCAGCGTGAAATCAACGAAATCAATTCCAGCATTTACTGTTTCACGTTGCAGAAGCTTTGGCCGGCACTCGCGAAAGTGCAGCCCAACAACAGACATCGCGAGCTGTATTTAACGGATGCCGCAGCGGTGATGGCTGCCAACGGCGAAACCGTGCTGGCGCAAGTCGCCGAAGATTCGCGCGAGGTGCTGGGCTGCAACACGCGCTTGGACCTCGCGGCGGTCGACAAGATTTTTCGCGAGTGGAAGCGCCATTCCTTGATGGAAAGCGGTGTCAGCATTCAACTGCCGGAGACCGTGCTGATCGACCCAGACGTGGCCGCTGGCGAAGACACCGTAATTGAGGCCGCCGTGCAGCTCCTCGGCGCGACAAAAATCGGCGTGCGCTGCGTCATCAAGTCCGGCAGCATCCTCATCGACTCCATCCTCGGCGATGACGTTACCGTCGAGCCGCATTGCGTGGTCGTCGAAAGCCGTCTCGAATCGCACGTCACCATCGGCCCCTTCGCGCGCCTGCGCGTTGGGACGCACTTGAAGACTGGCGCGCGCGTCGGCAATTTCGTCGAAACAAAAAAAGCCGTGATCGGCGAAGGCGCCAAAGTTCCGCATCTCACCTATCTCGGCGACGCCAACATCGGCGCCAAGACCAACATCGGCGCCGGAACCATCACCTGCAATTACGATGGCTTTCACAAACACCCCACCACCATCGGCAAAAATGTTTTCATCGGCAGCGATTCCGTGCTGGTCGCTCCGGTGCGCGTCGGTGACAACGCCTACGTCGCCGCGGGCTCGACCATCACGGAAAATATTCCCGCGGATGCGCTCGGCATCGCGCGCGGCAGGCAGGTCAATAAGCCACGCTGGGCTGCCAAAAAACGCCGCCAACTAGCCGCCGCGGATAAAACTAACAGACCGTCCAAGAAACCGCGCAAACATCCCCGCGCCAAGAAACGCAATTAGCTGGAAATTCCCGGACCGCCGCAGCCTCTCTTCCGCGCAGCGAATTTCCCACGATGTGGTAAAATCAGCTTTCTCCAAATGTCTTATGGAGCCAACCCGCAATGAAATTTGGAGTCGTCGTCTTTCCCGGTTCCAATTGTGACCACGACGCGTTCCATGCCGTTTCTAAGGTGCTGCACCAGCCCGCTGAATTCGTCTGGCACCAGAGCGAAGATCTGCTGGGCTCCGACGCCCTGATCCTTCCCGGCGGCTTCGCGCACGGCGACTATTTGCGGACCGGCGCCATCGCGCGTTTCTCTCCCGTCATGAAGTCCGTTGCGAAATTCGCCAAGGCCGGAGGCCCGGTGCTCGGCATCTGCAATGGCTTTCAAATTTTGCTGGAGGCCGGGCTGCTGCCGGGAGCGGTGATGCGCAACTCCGGTCTGCGCTACATCTGCCGCCACGTACATATCCGCGTGGAAGAAACGGACACGCCATTCACCAACGCCGCGCGCGCGGGCCAGGTCCTAAAAATTCCCATCGCGCACAACGATGGAAACTACACGCTCGATGAAGCCGCACTGAGCGATCTGGAACGCAACCGGCAAATCTTGTTCCGTTACACCAGCCCCGACGGAAAAAATGACGCCGCGGGAAATCCCAATGGCTCGCTGCACAACATCGCTGGGGTCTGCAATCGTGAACGCAACGTGGCTGGCCTGATGCCGCACCCCGAACGCGCCGTCGAGTCAGCGCTCGATTCTGCCGACGGCCTGGTAATTCTCAATTCTATGGTTGGCGCGCTGGCTGGCGTGGCCAAGGCCAGCGCGTGACCGCCTTGTCGTCCGCCGCTTCTGTCCACGTGGGGCGCTCCGCGTCAGAAGCGGTGCAAGTCGAGCTCGTCAAACAGATTCTCAACGCCAGTCCGGATTTCCGCTACGCCGCGCTTTATATCGATGAGCATCTGGAAACGGCCAGCAAGCCAGGCACTTTAGGTTCCAGCACCGCTGAATCTGATAAGTATGAGGAGCTGCTGGTAAACCCCGCGATTCTGAAGCTGGCCACCCAGCGCGGGAATATTGACTGCGGTGGCGCGCGCTACGTCTTAATTCGCTATGGTAATTTTTATCAATGGGTGCAGCCGATTCGTGGAGGCCACCTTTCCGTTTGTATCGAACCCTCGGCCGACCCGCTTCAGCTAGAAAGTTTGCTGGACGCGATATTGCGGCGCAACGATTTGCTTTAGGTGTGAAAGGATCGCATGGCCACGGCTTCGACCGAGATTAAGGTAACGCGCGAAATCGCCGCGGAGCACGGACTGACGTCTGACGAATACGCGCGCGTGGTAGAAATTCTCGGCCGCGAACCCAACATCACGGAACTCGGAATTTTCAGCGTGATGTGGAGCGAACACTGCTCGTACAAATCCAGCAAAGTTCATCTGAAGCGCCTGCCGACACGCGGAAAACTTGTGGTGCAAGGTCCAGGTGAAAACGCTGGCGTAGTCGACATCGGCAATGGCCTGGTCGCCGCATTCAAGATCGAATCGCACAATCATCCGAGCTACGTCGAGCCGTTCCAAGGTGCGACCACCGGCGTCGGCGGCATTCTCCGCGATATTTTCACCATGGGCGCGCGTCCCATCGCGATTCTTGATTCGTTGCGCTTCGGCCCCGTCACCGCGGAAGGCTTTGCGGCTCCCGGCTCCAAATCAAGCTCCGTGGATACCGCAACCATCGAGGCCAATCGGCGCATTCTCGATGGCGTAGTCCGCGGTGTCGCTAATTATGGAAATTGCTTTGGCGTTCCCACCGTGGGAGGCGAAGTTTGTTTCGAGCCGTGCTATTCACAAAATCCGCTGGTCAACGCTTTGGCCCTCGGCATCGCGAAAAAAGAAGAAATTTTTCTCGCCAAAGCGAAAGGCCTCGGTAACCCAGTTATTTACGTTGGCGCAAAAACCGGACGCGATGGTATTCACGGCGCCTCTCTGCTCGCCTCTGCCGAATTCACCGAAGAGTCCCAGCAGAAACGCCCCAACGTGCAGGTTGGCGATCCCTTCGTTGAAAAATTACTGCTCGAAGCTTGCCTCGAGGCCATGCAGACTGGCGCTATCGTTGCAATTCAAGACATGGGCGCCGCCGGACTTACCTGCTCGACCACGGAAATGGCCTCTCGCGGCGGCACCGGCATCGAAATCGATCTCGCCAAAGTTCCGCAGCGCGAAACTGGCATGACGCCGTACGAAATCATGCTCAGCGAATCGCAGGAGCGCATGCTGCTGGTCGCGGAAAAAGGCCGCGAGCACGAAGTCCTTGATGTGTTCAAGAAATGGGGACTCGACGCGGTAGTCGTCGGCGCCGTCACCGACGGCGGCCTGATGCGCGTCAAGAACCACGGCAAAGTCGTCGCGGAAATTCCCGCGCACCCGCTCGCGGAAGAAGGCCCGGTCTACCATCGGCCGCTTTCGCCGCCCGCGCAACGCAACGAAACGGAAGCACATTGGTTTAAGTTTTCCGCGGAACGCGCAAATCTCACCGGCAACTTCGTGAAATTGCTCGCGTCTCCCGCGATCGCTTCCAAGCGCTGGATCACCGAGCAGTACGATACCATGGTGCGCACTAATACGCTGGCAGTTCCCGGCGCCGCGGATGCCGCCGTCGTGCGCATTAAAGAATCAGGAAAAACCACGACCGGAACTACTGAGAAATTCCGCGCGCTGGCACTTTCCACCGATGGCAACGGCCGCTGGTGTTATCTAAATCCGCGTGTTGGTGCGATGCATGCGGTCGCCGAAGCCGCGCGAAACGTAGCCTGCACCGGCGCCCGACCCATCGCCGCAACCAATTGCCTCAATTTCGGCAGCCCGGAAAAGCCCGAAGTGATGTGGCAGTTCAGCGAAGCCATCGACGGTCTCACCGAGGCTTGCAACGCGCTCGGCACGCCCATCACCGGTGGCAACGTCAGCTTTTACAACGAGACGCTCGGCAACTCCATTTATCCCACGCCGGTGATCGGCGTCCTCGGCGTCCTCGAAGACTCCTCGAAGGTGGTAAAAATCGGCTTCCGTAACGCGGGCGACGTGATCTTGCTTCTGGACGGCTCCAGCGAAGCCGGACGGGCACGGCATGCCGTGCCCCTACGAGAAGCGCGCGAATTTTCGTCTAGCGAATATTCAAAGACTATAGCAGGCATCGTCGCCGGCGATCCTCCCGCCATTGATCTGGCCGCCGAAAAACGCCTGATCGATTGCCTGGTCGCCTTTGCGGCGGACAGCGTGGTCCAATCGGTCCACGACGTCAGCGACGGAGGCTTAGCCGTCACCATCGCCGAATCCTGCTTCGCCTCAGCGCCATCCTTTGTAGGGGCGCAGCATGCTGCGCCCCATCTTGGCGCGGATATCACAACCGAAGGTAGTTCCGCGTCCACCGAACACGCCGTCTTCGGCGAACGCGGTGCCCGCGCCATCGTCTCCGTCGCCCCAGGTAAACTTGCCGCCGTTCTCGCGACTGCGAGACAATACAACGTAGGTGCACGAGAAATCGGCAACGTGCATCATGACCCGGTACTGCGCATCCAATGTAAGGGTCACGCGGTGATCGATTCCCCCGTCGACTCCCTTCGTGAAGCCTGGGCCAATTCGTTAGAACGCATTCTCAAGGTTCCATGACACAGAAAATCGCCTACGCCGACGATCATTTCCACGACGAATGCGGTGTGTTCGGCGTCTTCGGCCATCCCGAAGCCTCCAACCTCACGTATCTCGGACTTTATGCGCTGCAGCATCGCGGCCAGGAATCCGCCGGCATTGTCTCCAGTCACGGTGGCGAGCTCCACGCCCACCGCGCCATGGGGGAAGTAGAAGAAATCTTCATCCCTTCCGTGCTCGCCGAGCTTCCGGGCGATATTGCGATCGGTCACACGCGCTATTCCACGGCCGGCGACAAAGCCTTGCTCAACGCCCAGCCCATCATGGTCGATTGCAATAAAGGCAAAATCGCCCTGGGCCACAACGGCAACCTGACCAACGCCGCCGAATGGCGCCGCAAACTCGAGCACCGCGGCTCAATTTTTCAAACCAACAGCGATACCGAAGTGATTGTGCATCTCATCGCCCGGTCGCAAGCGCGCAACCTTTCCGGTGCGCTTGGCGATGCGCTCAATCAAGTCGAAGGCGCCTATTCGCTCCTCGTTCTCACGCCTGACGAACTCTACGCCGTCCGCGATCCGCGCGGCTTTCGCCCGCTGGTCCTCGGAAAATTGCCCGCCACCGAATCCGCTCCCGAAACCTGGATGGTCGCCTCCGAAACTTGCGCCTTCGATCTGCTCAACGCGCAATACGTCCGCGAAATCGAACCCGGCGAAATGGTGCGCATTTCCAAGTCCGGCATCGAGTCCATTCATTTCGCGCCACAAAAGCCGCACCAGCATTGTATTTTCGAACATGTCTATTTCGCGCGCCCAGACAGCATCATCTTCGGCCGTTCCGTCAACGCCAGCCGCGAAGCACTCGGCCGCGTGCTCGCTCGCGAGCATCCCGTCGATGCCGACATCGTCGTCCCCGTCCCAGACTCCGGCGTTCCCGCAGCCGTGGGCTATGCGCTCGAATCGAAAATCCCATTTCACCTTGGCCTCATTCGCAATCACTACATCGGCCGTACGTTCATCGAGCCTTCGCAAGCCATCCGAAATTTCGGCGTTAAGCTCAAGCTCAATCCCGTGCGCGGACTCATCGAAGGCAAGCGCGTCATCCTCGTCGACGACTCCATCGTGCGTGGCACCACCAGCCGCAAAATCGTGCGCATGGTGCGCGAAGCCGGCGCCAAAGAGGTTCACGTGCGCATCAGCTGTCCGCCGACGGTTTCGCCGTGTTACTACGGGGTTGATACGCCCACCAAAGAAGAATTGATCGCGTCATCCAATACTCCCGAAGACATTTGCCGCTACCTCGGCGCCGATTCGCTGGGCTACGTCTCGTTGCCCGCATTGCGCCACGCCGTTGGCGATCCTGCCGGCGCGTTCTGCACTTCCTGTTACACCGGCGTTTATCCCACCGATCTCGTGCAGCTCGAAGTGCGCGAAGGCAATGGAAATGGCACACTGGGAATTGGCATGCGCGACACCTCCGAAGAGTCGCCCAGAACAGAAAGGCCTGTGACGGTGGAACGTGAAGTCTGAGAAACGCACCAAAGAGCAAGCCGCGGAAGCGCACGTTCCCGTTGGCACGAAGATTCAGCGTGAAATCATCGCCTGGTTTTGGGTGGCCCTGGTATTTCTGTTGATCAACGGCACCATGGGTCAGGCGCGCGTGATTCCCTCCGGTTCGATGGAGAATACGCTGCTCATCGGCGATCATCTGATCATGAGCCGCATCGGATACGACGCCGGCGTGCCCTTCACCAACATTCACGTCCCGCTGTGGCGCAATCCCAAACGCCAGCAAATCGTAATTTTCAAGCCGCCATTCGCCCCAGATCAGCCGGACTTCGTGAAACGCGTCATCGGCCTTCCTGGCGAAACCCTAGATATTCGCGACGGCTCGGTGTGGATTAATGGCCAGCGACTCGTCGAACCCTATACCACGGGACCCAGCGAACCCGCTCCGCCTGGCCAAAACCCCGTCGGCGCTCCCGACGTAAAATATCCTTATGTGGTCCCCGACCATTGTTATTTCGTCATGGGAGATAACCGCGGCAACTCCATGGACAGCCGTTTCTGGGGCTGCATGCCCCGGCAAAATCTGATCGGCACGCCCGTGATGATCTACATGTCGCTGAAAGCTTCGCCGGAAGCGTGGGAGACCGGCGAGATTCGCGAGCGATTCTTTGCCTATGCCAACGCACTTTTGCATCCCAGCACCGTGCGGTGGAAGCGCATCTTTCGTACATTTTGATTTTGTGTTTTACTGCATCGTTCGTTTGTAAGCCCGCTACGCGTGGTTTGCGGTGAGCGTCCCAACCCGCTACAACGCCAGCCACATCTGTTCTGCACCACGAACGGCGCGCGAACTTTCGTTCCGCGCAAGAAACGGTATCAAACGGGTCCCCTCATGAAATACGCCGACGCAGGTGTCAACATCGCCGTTGCCGATGACGCGAAACAGCGCATCCGGCACCATGCCAGCCGCACCTTTACCCCGGCCGTACTTGGCGGCATCGGCGGTTTTGGTGGCCTGTTTGCTCTCGACGTCAAGAAGTGGAAAGAGCCGGTGCTGGTTTCCAGCGCCGATGGCGTGGGCACCAAGTTAAAAGTGGCCATGGCTCTCGGCGTGCACTCTACCGTCGGCGGCGATCTTGTAAACCACTGCATTAACGACATTCTCGTCCAGGGTGCCGAGCCGCTCTTCTTCCTGGATTACCTCGCCATGGGCAAGCTCGAACCGCAGGTGGTCGATCAACTTGTCGACGGCATGAGCCGAGCCTGCCGCAAAGCCGGCTGCGCGCTGATCGGCGGTGAAACCGCCGAGATGCCCGGCTTCTATGCTCCCGGTGAATACGATCTCGCGGGGTTCATTGTTGGCGTCGTAGAGCGCAAAAAATTGCTTACCGGCAAAGCCGTGAAGCCCGGCGACGCCCTCATTGCCTTGCCCTCCTCCGGCCTGCATACCAATGGCTACTCCCTGGCCCGCAAACTCATCTTCGATGTGGCCAAGCTCAAGCCCGACGTCTACGTAGCCGAAGTCGGCAATAAAATTGGCGCGGAACTGCTCAAGCCGCATCTGTGTTACGCGCCGGCGCTGAAAAACATCGTGGCGCGCGGCTGGGTTTCCGCGCTGGCCCACATCACCGGCGGAGGCATCCCGGGAAATTTACCCCGCGTGCTGCCCACCGGCGTCAAAGCCCAGATCGATCTCGATTCCTGGCCTGTGCCGTCCATCTTCAAATATCTCGCCAAAGTCGGCGAAATCGACACCGATGAATTGCTTCAGTCTTTCAATATGGGCGTTGGCATGATTCTCGTGGTTCCGCCGGCCAGCGTAAAATCTGTCGAAGCCGACCTGAAAAAACGTCGCGAAAAATTCTTCCGTATCGGCCGCATCGAGCGTTCCGATTCCGGCAAGGCCCGCGTGGCCTTCTCCGGCAGTCTCAATTTGATTTAATTTTCGCCGCCTGTGCCTTTTACGCTGCCTGCCTTCCAAGGTAGTTATTTTTTCTCGCCGCTGTCCGCATAATCCGGATGCCGCGCCGGTGCCCTCCGGGAAGATTCTCGCGACAACTTGGCGAGCCATTTCAATTCCGTCTTGAACTGCTCAATCATCAGCTTCACCATCCAAACCGCCTCGTGATGCGCGTGCCCTGTCTCCTCCAGGATCGATCGCAACGTCGCTTCTTCCCGGCGCAACTCTCCGCGCAAAAATTCCTTCCTGCGTGCCAGTTGCTTCTCGAAGATTCCGGGCCGCGCCTGCCAAGACAATGCGAGCCACGTCAAAAAAGGCGGCCGCTCTCGCTCGCTCGTCCATTCCGCATGTTCCAGCGCATCCGCCAGCGCCTGCTTGCCTTTTCCCGTGGTCTCAAAAACGCGGCGCTCCGGACCTAGAGCCGCTTCCGCTCCCGCGATCACGCGCACCAGCCCCGCCCCCGTCAACTTTTCCAGCGAATAGTACACCTGCGGCCGCGATATTCCCGCCCAGTCGCGAATGTCTCGCCGTTCCAGTTCCGCGTTGGCCTGGTACCCGTGCATTGCGCGCTCCGCCAACAAACTCAGCAGCACCAGGTCCGGCGTGGTGAGCTTAACGCGCTTTTTGGCGGGCATCCGTGGACTTTCGCTTGCGGCTCCAATACCACCACTGGCATTGCGCGGCGGGCAGTCGCGGATCCCGCGCCTGCGCCACCGCTGCGCAAAATGCATCCAGCACGCAGATATCCTGGTGCTGCCGCGCCACCCGTCCCAACTTGTCATACATCCGCTGCGGATCCTGCTTCGCAAGCTCCGCGATGCTGCGGATTCCCAGCAACTCGAAATCACGCAGCATCGCCGGCCCCACCGAAATCAAGTCCGCCAGCTTCCGCGTCCTTGCCGGCATAAGAAACCTCCTTGACAGACGCGCACGTCTTTTGTATCGTTGTCTAGTCTAAATGAGACTAGTGTTGTTGGCAAGCCGTAACTTAGACGCGCGGGCCATTCGCCGTGCCGCTGTCGCTCTTGCCCTGTTTTTTCGGATTCCCAATTCTGCCAGCCGCTCGCATCAAGGAGAAGCCACTCATGAACGTGAAGAGAATCACGCCCGTCCTGCTCGTAAACTCCATCGAACCCGTCTTGCCCTTCTGGATTGACCGCCTCGGCTTCACCAAGACCATGGAAGTCCCCGGCGAAAACCAGCTGGCCTTCGTCGCTTTCCAGAAAGATTCCGCCGAAGTGATGTATCAAACCTACGCCAGCGTGGAAAAGGACGCTCCGGCGTCCATGGCCGCCGCAGCCAGAAAGGGTCCCACTTATCTGTACATCGAAGTCGACGATCTAGCCGCCGTCCTCGCGGCCACCAGCGACGTGCAAAAGGTCATGCCCGAGCGCACCGCCTTCTACGGCATGCGCGAATTCGCCGTGCAAGATCCCGCCGGCCATTTCATCACCTTCGCGCAAGCGGTCGCCCAGCCGTAACGCCATGTCTTGTTCAACTCTTTTCGGCGCGGCCTCAGCACTCAGCCGCATGAACTCGTGATCGTCGCTCGTCATCGCGCTCCTCAAGCCCGAGCGCATCGTCGAATTCGGCACTGGCGAGGGTAGCACCACCTTGAATCTCGCGCTGCACCTTCCGCCGGTCCCAGTAAAGCCCGTGTAGCTTATTCCTGCGCACTGAATCTAACCTAGCCACGGGCGACGTCCGCATCACGCACGGCGAAGTATTAGTCCTCGTGAGTCGTGCCCGGAAGGAGAGCGAATCACCATGAAAATCACAGGGAACACTATTCTAATTACCGGCGGAGGCTCCGGAATCGGCCGCGGCCTCGCGGAGGCATTTCATGCCCTGGGTAACCACGTCATAATCGCAGGCCGCCGTAAGCAGGCCCTCGACGCCACCACAGCGGTAAATCCCGGCATGAAGTCCGCCACACTGGACATCGAAAACGCCGCCAGCATCCGCTCCTTCGCGGCCAAGCTGGTGGCCGACAATCCGTTGCTGAACGTAGTCATCCAAAACGCTGGCATCATGAAAGCCGAAAACTTAAAATCCCAACCTGAAGACCTTTCCGATGCCGAATCGATTATCGGCATCAATCTTCTAGGTCCCATCCGCCTGACCGCTGCGCTTCTGCCACTTCTTCAGAAGCAGCCAAGCTCCACCATCATGACCGTCTCGTCCGGATTGGCGTTCGTCCCGCTCGCCCTCACGCCAACCTACTGCGCCACCAAGGCCGCAATTCATTCGTACACGCAATCCCTGCGCTATCAGTTTCGCGGCACCAAGACCGAGGTTCTCGAACTTATTCCGCCATATGTCGCCACTGACTTGATGAATGGCGCTTCCGATCCGCGTGCCATGCCTCTAGATAAATACATCGCCGAGGTCATGGAAATTCTTAAAGCTAATCCCGCCTCGCAAGAAATCTGCGTGGAAAACGTCAAGCGCCTTCGCCTCGCCGCCGAAAGCGGTAACTACGACGCGGTGTTCGGTGGTTTGAACGACGCCTTCGCCAGAGAAGCTCATCAATAATCGGGCCGGTCCATGGCCGTCACAGCAAAGTTGACAGCCATGGACTGACACTTTTTTGTCTCAAGCCCGCCGGAATAATCTCTCAGTTCCCGCCCGCAATAGGACTCTGCTGGTCGTTCGCCCCTTCCACTGCTACAATGCCCGACATCGTATGGCCGACTGGAAACAGATCACTGCCCGCATCCGCCGCGCACGCACCAGCAAGGATCCCGCAGCGCAGCTTTCCAATCTTTACGAAAAGACCCAGGACGCCATGGTGGCCTTCGAACTGGCCCGCCATTTTGAGACAGCCGGACTAGCTGCCGATGCCGGCAAATGGTACGTTTCCGCCGCCGAGCGTTTCCGCCGCGCCGATTGGAAGACCAAGGCCTTGGAGTCCGCCGTTCGCCTGGGTTGTGAAATTCCCGCGGGTTCCCTGGAAGCCGCGCGCGCCGAAGAAGTCGCCGCGGCCGGCAAACCGCGCAGTCACGCCGCACGCGCCGTGCAGGATTCCTCGGAAAAAGATCAATCAGACGACGCCGTCTCCATTCATTCCACGGGGCTCACCATGCCGGAGCCCGGACTGCCTTTCGCACAAAACGCCGAAATGTTTGAATCGGTCGTCGCCATGAGCAGTGAGGTACAAGCCGCCACCGATGCAATCGGTTCACCTGCTGCTCCTGCCGCCGACCCTAAACGCCGCCGGCGTGGGCGGCGTGGCGGGCGCAATCGCCATAAAGGGCCTGCTACCACAGCCGCCGATCCAGTCCCCGTCTCGGCAGGGTCACGGCGAGAGCCTACTCGTGGGTCCGGTCGAACCAGTCACGCGCCTACGCGCAGGTCCAGTGCGCCCCCCGTCGACATGCTCATCGATGAACCAACTTCTCCGAGTCTAGCCACGCGACGTCCCGTTCCCCCGCTCCCCGTCGATGCTCTTCCGGACTTCAGCGGTCCCAGCGTAAAGGGCCGCTACGGTGACCCCGGTCTCTCCTCTCGCCTCAGCTTGCTCGAAATGCAGTTTCGCCGCCTGCTCACCTGCGAACCCGCCAAGCTCGACGACAGCGTCGGCGCGCCGATCGGTCCAGGCGTGTTTCTGCTCTCGGACTCCGACCTCACCAGCTACTACTATGTTGAGGCTTGCCAGACGCTGCGCATCGCCATTGGCAATCTTTTACGTGGTGGCACGACGAGGCGCGGTGCGGAATCCATCAAGCCGCAGCTCGCCGAACATCTCGGCATTCCCGAAGCGCGCGTCACTAAATATCTCGCCGACCACTGCGTAGTGCGATGGCTGCAGCTCGACGAGGGTGCCTCCCACTTCGCGCATTTCGTCATCGCCGTTCTCCGCCCCTCCCTCAACGAGTAAAACCTCTGGGCCGTTTGCACTAGGAGTAACCCCTTACCAGAGGCCCAGTTTGTTCCTCACAATCCCCCCTTTTACCGTTCAACCAGTCATTACGACCGTTCGCCTCATCTCTCTGGCATCCCTGCTCGTTTACCTTCAAACTATAGTCGTCGAAAGACTTATTTGACGTACTCCGTGAGCATGGTACGTTATTGGCTATTCAGAAAGAGTCTTGGGGGCAGTTGAGGCTCCGCTTCACGTTATAAGTACTTTGGTACTGGAAACCGCACTTTTTGAAAGTGGAGGGTAGAGGTTCATGGCTAACCGCGTGAGCACGCAGTTTTTCCGCAGCATCGATTGGGCGATTTGCAAGACCGCTGCATTCACCTTCAACACCATTCAACATTTTAATAAGCGCAATCCCAATCCATCGGTCACGCCGCAATGGTCGGACAAGCCGCTGCTCAAATCTTGGGAAAAAACCAAGCCCACGCTTGGCTTCCCGCGGCAAACCGATTCGCTCTGTCCCGCGTGCGTCAAAGAAGCGCGCGAAGCCATCATCGCCGGCAAAAAAGACTGGCGCGATTTGATGAGCGAGAAGATCGGCGAAATTAAAGCTCAGATTATCGAGCGTGACGGCCAGGTCTGGATGGTCAAGGAATGCCCGCTGCACGGACACTACGAAGACATGATGGCCATTGATTCCAAGTGGCTGAACTGGATCGAAAAGCAATACCCCGGCCGCGATATTCCCGCGCACAACGATGAAGATCTGCACAAGCACGGCTCTTCCACCGTGCGCTATGGCCGCGGCTCGGTCCTCACCGTCGACCTCACCAATCGTTGCAACATGATGTGCGATCCCTGCTTCATGGACGCCAACCAGGTCGGCTACGTTCACGAACTCGGCTGGGAAGAAATTCAGGAGATCCTTGATAACGCGCTGAAAATCAAGCCGCGCCGTCAGATGTCCGTGCAGTTCAGCGGGGGCGAGCCCACCATGAGCCCGTACTTCCTGGACGCCGTTAAGCACGCCCGCAAAATTGGCTACAACAGCGTGCAAGCCGCGACCAACGGCATCGAGTTCGCCAAGAGCAAAGAGTTCTGCAAAAAAGCCTTCGATGCGGGCATGCGCTACGCGTACCTGCAATTCGACGGCATCGGCAACGACGCCAATGGCCATCGCCAGATCGGCAACCTCTTTGACGTGAAGCTTCGCGCCATCGAGAACATGCATGAAGCCGGCATCGAAATCGTGCTCGTCGTCACCATCGTCAACAACGTCAACAACGATCAGGTCGGCACCGTCGTGAAGTTTGCGATGGAAAATCCCAAGAAAATCGCCTTCGTCAGCTTCCAGCCGGTCTCTTTCACCGGTCGCGACGAAGACATCACCCCGGAACGCCGCCTGCGCCAGCGCTACACCCTTTCGCATCTCGCGAAAGACGTCAGCACTCAGGTCGGCAAGGTTGAACCCACGCGCGATTGGTTCCCCATCTCTTTCATCAGCACTTTCGCCGGTTTCTCGGACATGGTGAAGGGCCAGGACAGCCAGTGGGGCTCGCTCTCCTGCGGCTGCCACCCCAACTGCGGCGTAGGCACCGCGTTGATGATCAACAAAGAGACCAAAGAGTGGGCGCCCGTTCCGCGCTTCCTCAACGCCGTGCAGCTCACCAAAGACGTCACCGACATCACCGACGCGGCTCGCGGCAGGACCTTCTCCAACTTCATGATGGCTATGGCCCTCCTGAAGAACTACCAGCCCTTCGAAGGTCCGAAAGGCCTGAAGCTCTACGATCTCTTCAAGAAGTTTGATAAGACCTGGGCGCTCACCAAGAAATCCACTACCAAGTACGGCCGCACCAGCCCGGACCGCGGCATTGAAGACGCTATGAAGCGCCGCCAGGATCCCTGGAACTTCCTCTTCATCGCCGGTATGTGGTTCCAGGATCTTTTCAACTACGATTTCCGCCGCACCGAAATGTGCATCATCCCCTACGCCACGCAGCAGGGTGAAATCTCCTTCTGCGCTTACAACACCGGCGTAGGCTGGCGCCAGATCATCGAAAACATGCACAAGAACGCGACGGTTGCCGAGTGGTACAAGAACCACGGCAAACACGAAATCTACGCTAAGGGCAAAGCCGTCAGCCTAGATACCTTCGAACACTCCCTGGTCATTGACGCCAACGATGCCGCCCGCGTCCGCCACCTCGAGCACGACATCCCGCTCACGGCGTCGGAAGAAGACCGCATCCGCCGCAAGCAAGCCTTGGCCGAACAAGCCAAAGTCCGCGCCATCTACGAAGAGCTCGTCCTAAAGAAGCCCCAGCCGACGGTCGTCCAAATCGGCAGCGTCGCGGACATCGCCAAAGCCACCCCCGCTAACTTCGCCAACGCTGGCAAGCCCGTAACCATCGCCCCAGCCAAGCAAGAGCAAGCCGAAGCCGTAGCCGGTGACTAAGACCACCTATCAGTTCCTTGGGTTTGAAAAATGCTCCGGGCCTGCTCGGAGCATTTTTCTTGACGTGTCACGCAACGCTACCTGAGCATGAATCGAAGTTCAGCGAGTTTTTCTATGGAATTGCTCGGTAGATTTATTGAAGGGCTTTCGATCGGCATCCCATTACTGGGTTGTGCGCTAGGTTGGTGGTTCTGGTTCCACCAAAAAAACGCGAGTGTGCTCACGGCTTGGCGTCGCATGGCGGCCATCGCTGGGCTGGCATCTGCCACGGCAAGTATTGGTCTTGGAGCGTTCGCCTGGGTCTACTGGAATCAATTTCCCGACCCCAGGCCTGGCCCGCCAATACCGACCTACATCGCCACCTATGCCGGTGTCTACGCTATGTTAATTGGCCGTGTGCTCTCATTGTGCGCTAGGGGAGGCGTGCGTTTTGCGTCCCTTCTGTGTTGCGGTGGCCTAGTCGGTTTCTATTTCCTGATGTTTCTCTCGCCGTGAGCGTATGTCTTCGCAAGACGAAGAGGCGCCAGCTACAATGGTAGAATTACGGTTCAGGAGTCTTGAGGCAAATAACCATGCCCATCTACGAATACATCTGTGACGACTGCCAAAACGAGTTCGAGAAGATCGTAATCAACAAGCAACAGGAAATCTCCTGCCCCAAGTGCGCCAGCAAAAAAGCCACCATCCAGCTTTCCGTCTTCAGCTCCGCCACCTCCGGCGGCGGCCCCAAATCCTTCACCCCGCAATCCAGCGGTGGCGGAGGCTGCTGCGGCGGCGGTTGCGGCTGCCACTAAGGGTTGTAGCGGCGGGTCTTCAGACCCGTTCGTTTGCCTTTGTTTTGCGGAGGCCCGATGAATGTTCTCTTCGTGATCTTCCTGATAATCCTTGGTCTCGTCTTGTACTCAGTTGTCCGGCAATTGCGCGCATCGAAACGCAATGAACCCATTACAATCGCTCTTGCGGACAACGCGGATTTTGGCGCGGATGGCGGCGATTCTGGCAACGATCACACTGGTCATCATCACGGCTCGGGCGACCACGCTTCGTCCCATGACGCAGGAACCGACGCCGGTCATGCGTCCTTCGACGGCGGACACGGGGGCTTCGACGGCGGCGGCCACCACTAGCACATGAGCACATGCCGCCGAGTTGCTAGCACCTCGGCCATAGGGTTTTAATGAACAATCTGGACCTTCCACAGAGATGATGATCCCTGCATCCTCGCTGCTTCTCTTCCTCACCGGCGCCATCATCCTCTTGCTCACCCCGGGCCCGGCCATTCTCTACATTGTCAGTCGTGGCCTCGCCCATGGCCGGTCTGCAGGGCTGGTTTCCGTGTTGGGCGTTGTCGCAGGCGCGATGATTCACGTCTTGGTCTCCACGGCGGGACTTTCCGCGATCCTCGCGTCCTCCGCGCTGGCCTTCCAGTGCGTAAAGTATGTGGGCGCAGCCTATCTAATCTATCTCGGCATCCACACCCTGCTCAGTGGCGATACCCCCCTCCTCGACGCCGCCAATGGAGACAAGAACCTCTGGCACATCTTCAGTCAGGGCGTTCTGGTAAATCTGCTAAATCCCAAGACCGCACTATTTTTTCTCGCGTTCTTGCCACAATTCGTGGACCCTGCTCGCGGCCATGCAGCGTTCCAAATTTTTCAATTGGGAATTCTCTTCGCACTGATGAGCTTGATTACCGATTCCGGCTGGGCCGTCCTGGCGAGCACCATCGGCGCACGCTTCCGCGAGAGTCTCCGTTTTCATCGTGCCCAGCGCGGTATCTCCGGCGGCGTACTCATCGCCATGGGCCTCGTGGCGCTTCTCTCAGCCGCCAGAAGCAGGTAATCTGACCTCTCAACACCGAGAGGTGCCGCCATGTCGATCACTTCCCAGGAACAATTTGAAAAACTCCGCGCCTGCGGCATCATCGTCGCCAAAGCTCTCCGCGCCATGTCTGCCGCTGTCCGCCCCGGCATCACCACGCGCGAAGTTTCCGAAATCGGAGCGCGCATCCTCTCCGCCAGCGGCGCCCGCTCCTCCCCTCCGATGGTCTACAATTTCCCCGGCGACGTTTGCATCAGCGTCAACGACGAGGTCGTTCATGGCATCCCCAGCGGCCGCGTCATCCAGCCCGGCGATCTCGTGAAGCTCGACCTCACCGCCGAAAAAGACGGCTACCACACCGACTCTGCCGTCAGTATCGAAGTCCCGCCAACTACCGAAACCTCTCACGCCCTGGCCCACTGTGCCGAACGCGCCTTCCGTCAAGCCCTAACCGCCGCCAAAGCCGGCAATCGCACCAAGGACATCGGCCGTGCCGTGGAGCGCGAAGTCCGCCGCCGTGGCTTCCAGGTCGTCCGCGAGCTAGGCGGCCACGGTGTCGGCAGCACCATCCACGAAGAACCTTCCGTTCCCAACTACCCAGCCGCTTCCGCAAACCACACCCTCACCGAAGGCCTGGTCATCACCATCGAGCCCATCATCGCCGCCGGCTCCGGCCGCGTCTCCTTGGACCGCGACGGCTGGACCATTCGCACCGCCGACGGTACCCGCTCTGCCCACTACGAACACACCATCGT
Organism: uncultured Acidobacteriota bacterium; assembly: GCA_963838265.1. GTDB lineage: Bacteria > Acidobacteriota > Terriglobia > Acidiferrales > UBA7541 > Acidiferrum. Next base: position 90,339 of record CAWIQN010000003.1, on the reverse strand, counting down.
AATCACCCGTGGCGCCCCGATTCTCCTAACTGCCGCCTGATCATTCGTTCGATGACGTTGCAATTGTCGCTACTTCCGGACCTCAGTGTGCGGCGCGATTCCCCTATCGCCACCTCTTCTGTAAAATCTCCAAAACGCCAGCCCTGGGAGGGCAGATGAAATTTGCCAAGGTAGTGTTTTGGATTGCCAGCGTTTGGGGCCTGCTAGTCATCACCCCTCTGTACTTCATGTTTAGTTTGATCGGTCGCGTGGACCCGCCGCCCATCACCCATCCGGGATTCTTCTACGGATTCGTGGGACTCGGACTGTCCTGGCAAATTGCGTTTCTCGTCATCGCCACCGACCCAGTTCGTTTTCGTCCTTTGATGATTCCTTCGGTACTCGAAAAAGTTACTTACGGTGTGGCCGTCCTCGCTTTGGTTCAACAAGGCCGCATGCATCCGTCCGACCTCATCTTCGCCGGAACGGATCTCTTTCTCGGCTTCATGTTCGTGATCGCCTATTTCAAGACCGGAACTCGTACCGCCAATCCTTCGTGAAGGTTGCAACGACCAAGCAATCGAAGGCACTCGGTCATCGCGTTGAACGCTTTGCTCGTGTCTCATCACGCGCTATCCTCGCCTCATGGCTAGCGCCGACCAGGAACACATCTTCGTAGCCCCCATCCAGAAAATCTGGATCATGCGCTGCGTGGACGTGCCCGCCGACGTTTCCTTGGCGCTGCGCGAGGCGACTGGGGAAAACGTTACGCATCCCCCGGTGCACGGTTTCGTCGAAGGCCTGCCCTTCAAGAGCACGCTGGTCCCCGGAGGCGACGGCCGTTTCCGCCTCCACGTCCACAGTCGCATCTGGCGCAAACTGCGTATCGATGCCGGTGCGGAAGTGGAAGTAACGCTGATGCTCGATCAGGCCCCGCGGCCGGCGGTCGTCCCAGCCGACCTGGCCGCAGCGCTGGCCACCAAACCGCGCGCTTTGGCGACTTACAATGCGCTTACGCTTCCACTGCGCCGCCAGCTTCTCTGGTACGTGAACGCCGCCAAACATGCCAGCACCCGCGAGAAACGAGTTAAATTAATGGTTCAGCGCATGCTCGAACGCGCTGCAAAAACGAAGGACAAAAAGAAGAAGCAAACGCTAATGAAGAAAAAATCGCCTGCAATAAAATCTACGCGGAAACAAATCCGTGAGGTCGGCAAGCGACTCGGAAAGTAATAAATCGCATCCCGCGAAGCGATCATGCGAATTTCGTGGTCGTGTAAGCCTACTTGGCTAGCGCGGCCGGCGGCTGTGCGCGTCGCTGCGCCGCCACCCACAGCACCAAGTCCGGCTCGGCAAACGCCTTGCCCCAGATTTGGTCATTCATTTTCGGATATTCCGTGTACTGTACCTGCGCGCCGGCCTTTCGCAGTTGTTTCACCATCGTGCGTACCAGTTCCACGGGAACGGTCAAATCCATCGCGCCTTGAAACAACCACAGCGGCACGCGCGCAATGGCTTTCTCGTTTGTGAAATTATCGTAGGAACCCAGCACCACCGCGGCCGCCCACTTTTCCGGAAAGGTTTGCACCAGCGCCCAAACGCCCAGTCCGCCCATTGCCTCTCCCACCAACACAATGCGGTCAGCGTCGATGCTGTAATCCTTTTGCACCGCCGCCAGAATATCCAGGGCCATCTGCATTCTCGGGTTTATTTCGTTTAACTCCGGATCACCCCAGTTGTCGCTAATGGAAAGTTGTGGCGCCAGAACAAACGCCGGAAACTGCGCCTGATTCACGGGCAGCGTCCAGATGTGCGTGCCCGCCGCGTTTTCGTGCATGATTTGCTGCTCGTTGTTGAATCCGCGCCCGCTGCCGTTGTGGAAAAATAAAATTAGCGGGTATTTCTTGTCGGCGTCGTAATTCGCCGGCACGTACACGCGATACGGCATCTTGTAGCCTTTTTTATCCGTGTACATTTTCTTGAAAAACGCCGGATCGTTTTTGTCCAGCGTCTGCATGGCCGCGGTAGGGCCAGCGCCCGGCGCGTTGCTCGGCAGCAGAAAAAATAACGCAAGAAAAAATGGCACCGCCGCGCCGCGCCGCATCGCGCGGAGCAACAGACCCACATCTCGTAGATAATTGATGCGCGAAACTAAGTCCAAGAGTAGCCTCCGGCACCGCGGGCACACGACTACAGAATAGCGGAAAGGCAGCAATCGAGTTGCGGCGAAGATTTATTGCGGCCGTTTGTAACTTTGGATGTTCGCTGGCACAGGAATCGCAGACTTCGCACGCGGGTCGGCAATCGGCGCTCCAGCCGTCCACGCAAACGGCACTACGCCGGTCCACGCGCCGGTCTCATATTCCTTGTCGGCATCGATCGCAAAACCGGTCCGCGTCTTCGCCGAGACTTCCACCAGCGGCACCGCCAGCACCATCGTGGCTTTCAGCTCATTCTCGCTTGGAGGACGCACCGTAGCCCAACGCCCGCGAATCACGTATTCCACAAACTTGCGCATCGCTTCGAGCTTGTCTTCGGCGCGCTCGATTTTCTCCGCCGTGCCCAGCACCACCACGGAGCGATAGTTCACCGAATGTCCCGTAGCCGTGGGCGAGCAGACAATTCCGTCCAGCAACGTAACGCTCAAGCAGAATGGCGCGCCGCTGGCCAAGGTGGTCATCAACCGGCTCGCGATGGAACCGTGCAGCAGCAGCCGCTCGCCGTCGCGCACATAGTTGGTGGGCACCACGTACGGCTGTCCATCGACAACAAATCCCACGCTGCACACAAACGCCTGATCCAGTATTCCGTGCACCAGTTCGCGGTCATAATTCGCCCGCTCCGGATGCCGCCTGACTTTCGTTTTCTCAGTAGGAGTAAATTCGCTCATGACACCAGCCTATGTATCGCACGCAAATCGCGCAAGCACCAATCTGGATCGGCTTCGTAGGGGCACGGCATGCCGTGCCCGCCCGTCCAGCCGTGCCAATACCGCCCCCGCTACGGTGTCGACGCGGAAGCCGCGGGCACCGGCTTCGCCGGACCGCGCACCACGCGAAACCCGATGTATTCCGGCGCTGGCGTGCAGTTCGACTTCGGATCCGCGGGACAATCCGCGCTTCCGCCGATCACTTTGCCTTTGCCATCGCGCGTCAACACCCACTCCGCGACGTTCCCGCCCAAATCATAAATTGGCTCTTCGTCCTCTTTGCCCTGACCGCGGAAGCTACCCACTTCTTTCACCAGTGGCGCCAGGCCTTTCAGTTCCTTAGCTTTTGCGCGTAGCAACGCCGCATCCTCCGGATTCGGCGCATATCCAGCCCAGTAGTCCAAAGTATTTTCGCCCTCGCGCTTTGCATATAGATCCTTCACTTCGTCTTCGTACGGCAGCCGCCAGGGTTGGCCGGTGACCTTGCTGAGCCACGTCACGTACTCCTGTGCTTTTTCGAGGCTGATCCCCGCGACGGGACGATTAATTTCCGCGAGATCGAATTGACGGATCACGGACGCGGTAGTGTCCGGCGCGCGCTTGTCGCGGCGCAACTCAAACTGCGACCACTGCGCGCCAGTAACTTCAAATCTGCCGATTTCCAAGCCGCTGCGTTGGACGACTTCCGGCACCACAAAAGGAATATCCTCTTTGTCCCTCCTCCCGGCTTCGACGCCGTATCTTCCACGAACCTGCGCGATCGAAACGCCGCGAAGCGCGGATTCGATCGGGGAATCTTTCTTGATTGCGTCGTTTTCAGGCTTGGCGGTTTTGAAAAAATATTTGTCGAACCACGCCACTTCTTCCTCTACTTTGCGCATTTGGTGCGTGAGCTTGCGTGGGCCGTGCGGCTCGCCCGGGAAGACCACAAATTTCACCGGCACTTTTCCGTAGTATTGCAGCGCGCGGAAATACGACCAGCTCTGTGCCGGCGGAACGTTGGTATCCGCGGTGCCGTGAAAAATTAGCACCGGCGCTTGGACCTTGTCCATTTTGAAAAACGGCGACTTGCGAATGTACAGCTCAGGATCTTCCATTGGCGACTTACCGAAATAATAAGAATCGAACGAATCGCCGAACATCACGTTGCCCCAGTCGCTGATCCACTCCACATCGCCCGCGCCAACGCTGGCGACTTTGTATCGCGCCGGGTACGTTGTGATCAGGCTGGTCGACAAAATCGATCCGTTCGACCAGCCCATCGTGGCCACACGGTCCGCATCGACCAGACCTTTCGCGATCAGAAAATCCACGCCCGCGTTGATATCCGGCGTTTCCAGGTCGTAATATTTTCCGCAGCAAATGGATTCGACCCATTTCAATCCATAATTGTTGCTGCCGTGATAGTTCGGCTTCAGGACAAACGCCCCGCGCTGCGTCAACAAATTGTTGGGATATGCCCAACTGTCCGCCCACGCGTCCGCGTCGTGGCCAGACGGCCCGCCATGAATCGCGGTAATCAAGGGATATTTCTTCCCGGCCTCATAATTGTCCGGATAGTAGAGAATGCCTTCCACTTCCTCATTATTCGCGCCCTCCCAGCGAATCACTTCCGATTTCGCGAAGGTGCGTCCCTTGATCAAGCTTTCGTTCAATTTCGTGACCTGCACCGGCGAGGTAACGTTTGTGCCATCGAGTTGCGCACGATAAATTTGCGGCAGCTTGCTGGCGGTGGAATAGACGTAAACAATCGTCTTGCCATCCGCGCCCACTTCAAAGAATGAAATATTTTTGGTTTGCTCGCCCTCCAGCTCAGCGCGTTTCCAAGACCACACCCCTCCAGCTGTTGTGCGCACATAACGGGAGGTTGCAAAGCGTGCCCCGGCAGCCAGACCGACGATGAATCCATCCTGCGTCGCGGCCAGGTCCGAGCCAATTCCGTTTTCCCAATCGAGTGGCACTTGCACGCTCTTCGCAGCCGCCAAATCGTAGAAATAAAGCAGCTCCACAGTGGCGGTCAAAAATTTAGGATCGGTTGAAAATGGCGCGACGGCATAAAAGCCCGAATTGTCGGGCGCCCACGCGAAACTTCGCGGCCTGATGCGGCCGTCCGTAAAGATCTGTTTTTCCGTCCCATCGCCAAGATTGTGCAATACCGCAATCGGCGGAACTTTTTGGTCGAACGTGTAATGCAGGCTCTTATCGTGGATGGCCGCCACGTATTTCCCGTCTTTGGAGACCGACCAGTTGTCGATCCAATCGGTGTTGGTGGTAAGCCGCGTCACTTTCTTGTCTTTCACACTCACTGCGTAGAGACGCACGGGCGCGGCGTGCTCCGCGTCATCCACTATTTCTGAATCATCTTTTTTGCGCTTTAGTTCTTGTTCGTACAACGCCGGGTCTTCTTCGGCGCTAAAGATGATGGTGTCTTTGTCCAGCCAGTCGACGCGACGCGGCGCGCGCGCCAGCTCGGTGAGCGTCCACGGTTCGCCGCCGTGCGGATTGATCAACCAAATCTGCACCGGCGCGGTGTCCGGTTTCGCGCCGTAGCGCGCCCGATTGCTGGTAAACGCGATCAGCTGCCCGTCAGGCGACCACTGCGGCTGGCCGTTGTTGTCGCTGCCGCGGGTCAACTGAATCTCTTCGTTATCGATAAAGCTCGAAAGCATCAGGTTCGAGACCGTGGCGTCTTTTTCTTTATCACCCGTGGATTTAACCCACACCAGCGATTTAGCGTCTGGCGAGATGCGAAATTGTCCAGCGCGTTCGGCATAAATAATATCTTCCGGTTTCCAAAGTTCCGTTTGCACCGGGCGCGCAGCCGTTGCGGCAGGCTTGGGGTCATCACTGGCTGAAGTGGTTTGGGGATGGGCGAAACTGAGGCCGGCTAGACATCCGGCAATGAAAACACCTGCCACCAGACTATTTTGTGAACGCATCGAGCCTCGGTATGAGCTTGTGAAAGTGTGAATGCGTAAGGCGGACAGCATAATTCAAACGCATTTGTAATGGAAACGAGCGCGAAGGAATTTCAAGGCTAGAGTAGTCGCGGCGAATTATTTAGTTTGCGCCGGCGCTGCTGCGTGGATGCATTTGACGTGGTTTTGGCGCTCGCATACGATGCGCGGTGGCACGTTAGATTGTTTTCAAGGAACTTGAGGGAGCGTTGCGATGAATCGGCGATTTCTGTCTTTAAGCTTTGCCGCGTGTGGGCTGCTGGCCGCGAGTAGTACGTTTGCGCAGCAACCCGCTCCACCGGCCGCACCTTCGGCGGAGAAGCCCAAGGACGATAAAGACAAAAAGCCGGAAGAAAAAATTGTGGTCAGCAAGCATTCGGCGCGCATCGGCGGACAGGAAATAAAGTACACTGCGACGGCCGGGACGATTTTACTGAAGACCGAAGATGGCACGCCGAAGGCCAGCATCTTTTACGTGGCGTACACGAAAGACGATGTCAGCGACGTTTCGCAGCGTCCCATTGCCTTCACCTTCAACGGCGGCCCGGGTTCGGCATCCGTCTGGCTGCATCTCGGCGCATTCGGTCCCCGCCGTGTGCAAATGGGCGATGCAGGTGCGCTGCTCCCGCCGCCATACAAGCTGGTGGACAACGAATCGTCGCTGCTGGATGTCAGCGACCTGGTTTTTATCGATCCCGTTTCTACCGGATACAGCCGCGCGGTCCCCGGCGAGCCTGCCAAGCAATTTCACGGCGTCGAGGAAGATGTGGAATCCGTCGGCGAATTCATCCGCCTGTACGCCACGCGCAACAAACGCTGGTCCTCGCCAAAGTTTATTGCCGGCGAAAGCTACGGCACCACGCGCGCCGCGGGACTCTCCAGCTACATGCAGCAACGTTTCGGAATGTATTTCAACGGCATCATTTTGATTTCCACCATTCTGAATTTCGAGACTGCGGAATTTGATATTGGAAACGACCTACCCTACATCCTGTATCTGCCCACGTACACCGCTATCGCTTGGTACCACAAGAAATTGCCGCCAGGCCTCCAAGCGGAAGACGTTACCAAAGTTGTAGATGAATCCCGCAAATTCGCCGCCGGCGAATACGCTGCGGCCTTGCTGCAAGGCGATGCGCTGCCCGACGCGCGGCGCTCGGAGATCGCGCAAAAAGTGGCCCGTTTGACCGGTCTCTCGCCTGCCTACGTCGAACGCACCAACCTGCGCGTGGAAATCGACCGTTTCACCAAGGAACTACTGCGCGACGAACGCCGCACCGTGGGACGCATCGATGGCCGCTTTACCGGCATCGACCGCGACGCGGCGGGTGAAAGGCCGGAGTACGATCCCAGCATTTCCGCGATCATGGGGCCGTATGCGGGCATGCTGAATGACTATGTGCGCAATGATCTGAAATTCGACAGCGATCTGCCGTATGAAATTCTCACGGGCCGCGTGCGCCCGTGGAACTACGCGCCGTACGAAAATCGTTACGTGAACGTGGCGGAGAAATTGCGCACCGCGATGACGGAAAATCCTTTTCTGCACGTCTTCGTGGCCAAGGGCTACTACGATTTAGCCACGCCATTTTTTGCCGCGGACTACACCTTTGATCATCTCGGTCTCGATCCTTCGTTGCGTAGCCATCTGAGCGGCGATTACTACGAAACCGGCCACATGACCTACGTACAGCTGGCTTCGCTAGCCAAGATGAAGCAGGATCTGGCGAAATTTATTGCGGACAGTGTTCCACCAGCGACTGCGGCGGCGACGAAAGCAAAATGAAGCGCGCATTGCGTGGTCTGGCGTGGATTGTGGTGGCCATTGTGGGCGCCGGTTCACTGGCGAAGATTGCGGTGCATCGCGGCGAACCGATCAACGCCATGTGGTTTGTGGCCGCCGCGCTGGGCTGCTACGCGCTGGCGTTTCGCTTTTATTCCGCATTTGTCGCCGCGAAACTGCTCACGCTGGACGACACCCGCGCCACGCCCGCCGAGCGCTTCGATGATGGCCGCGATTTTGTGCCCACCAACAAGTGGGTGCTCTTCGGCCATCACTTCGCCGCCATCGCCGGACCAGGGCCGCTGGTCGGCCCGACACTCGCCGCGCAATTCGGCTATTTGCCGGGAACCATGTGGCTGATCGCCGGAGCGATTTTTGCCGGCTGCGTGCAGGATTTTGTGATTTTGTTTTTTTCCATCCGTCGTAACGGAAAATCCCTGGGCGAAATGGCCCGGGAAGAGGTCAGCCGACGCGGCGGATTCATCGCGCAAATCGCGGTGCTGGCGATCATGGTGATTTTGCTCGGTGTGGTTGCGCTGGTGGTTGTGAACGCGTTGAAATCCTCGCCTTGGGCCACGTTTACGCTGGCTATGACCATTCCCATCGCCATGCTGGTCGGGCTGTATCTGCGGTTTCTAAGGCCGGGCCGCGTGATCGAAGCGTCCGTGATTGGCGTGGCGCTGGTGCTATTCGCGGTGGTCGCGGGGCAATGGGTGGCGGAATCGCCGTCGTGGGCGTCCATGTTTACGCTGAGCGGCGTGGCGCTGGCGTTTGTGCTGATCGCGTACGGATTTGCTGCGTCGGCGCTGCCGGTATGGCTGCTGTTGGCGCCGCGCGATTATTTAAGCGCGTTCATCAAGGCCGGTGCGATTTTTTCTCTGGCCGCGGGAATCCTTCTGGTGCGCCCGGAAATACTGATGCCGCCGCTGACGAAATTCATCGATGGCAGCGGGCCGGTCTTCGCCGGCAAAGTCTTTCCGTTTTGTTTCATTACCATCGCCTGCGGGGCGATCAGCGGGTTTCATTCGCTGATTTCCAGCGGCACCACGCCAAAGATGATTTTGCGAGAGAGCCACGCGCGGTTGATCGGCTACGGCGCCATGCTCATGGAATCTTTCGTCGGAGTGATGGCCATGGTCGCCGCGTGCGCCATGACGCCGGGCGTGTATTTTGCCATTAACAGCCCCTCAAGCATCGTGGGTAGTGCCGCAGACGCCGCAGCTAAGACCATCAGCGAATGGGGCTACACGCTAACCGGCGCGACGATGACGGATTTGGCCAAGCTGGTCGGCGAACCTTCGTTGCTCAATCGCCCGGGAGGCGCGCCGTCGCTGGCTGTGGGAATGGCGCAGATTTTTTCCAGTACCATTGGCGGACCGCGCCTGCTGAGCATCTGGTATCACTTCGCGATTATGTTCGAGGCGCTTTTTATCTTGACGGTGCTGGATGCCGGCACACGCGTGGGCCGCTTCATGATTCAAGAACTTGGCGGACGCGTGTGGAAGCCTTTTGGCCGCACCTCATGGATGCCGGGAATGCTGCTGTCGAGTGCTGTGATCGTGGGCATGTGGGGATATTTTCTGTATCAGGGCGTGATCGATCCGCTGGGTGGAATTAATTCACTGTGGCCGCTGTTCGGCATCGCCAATCAATTGCTTGCTTGCGTGGCGCTGGTGCTGGCGACCACCATCATGATCAAGATGGGCCGGTTGCGCTGGCTGTGGGTCACCGTGCTGCCGATGATCTGGCTCGTCACTGTGACTATGACCGCCAGCTATCAAAAGATCTTCAGCCCGAATACGCGCATCGGGTTTCTATCGCTGGCGCAGTCGCTCGCCGCGCAGATTGCCGCCGGGAAAATTCCCGTCGCGAAGCTTGCCGATACTCAGCGAATTATTTCTAATCAACGGCTGGATGCCGCGGTGACGGCGGCGCTGGCGCTGATGATTTTGGTGCTGATCGTCGAGGCCGCGGCCCAGTGGTATCTGCTGCTGTCCAAGCGGCGTGCCGCTACGGTGTGTGAAGCGCCGTTCGTGGCCACTGCGTGGGCAGAGAACTTTTCCGGCGTAGCGCACGGAGACGATTGATGGGCGGACCAACACAAATCTCGCGTCGCCGAAGCCGCCTCAACCGGGCGCTGCGCTCATTCTGGCGCGGGCTTCGCGAATGGTGCGGCGATGCGGCATATGACCGTTATCTGGCTTCGCGCGTCACACGCGAAGCTCAGAGGCCGCGCCTGACGCGCGCCGAATTCTACGTGGATCAAGCCAATCGCCGCTACTCCCGCCCCAACCGCTGTTGCTGAAATATTTAATTCCCTTTCCACCGCGCGACTACTAGACTTTCTAAAACCCCCAGCTCGTTCTCGCATTTCATCTACGGAGGCTGATCATGGCTATTCAACAGGACAAACTCAATGAATTGTTGGGCCGCGCAATCGTTGATTTTGGCGCGACCTTCAGCGCCGCGCTAATTCGCATCGGCGACAAATTGGGCTTGTATAAAGCGTTGGCGAAATCGGGTCCGCAAGCGCCGGCGGAGTTGGCGAAAGCCACCGATACTGCAGAGCGTTACGTGCGCGAGTGGCTCGCCAATCAGGCAGCCAGCGGTTACGTCACCTACGATCCCGGCAGTGGGAAATTCCACTTGAGCGAGGAACAGGCTTTTACGATGGCGGACGAGAGTAGTCCCGCGTTTCTGCCTGGCGCGTTTCAGCTGGCGCTGGCGTCGCTGAAGTCCGCGGAAAAGCTGGAAGAAAATTTCAAGACCGGCGCCGGAATGGGCTGGCACGAGCATCACCACGAGCTGTTTGTCGGCACGGAGCGATTCTTCCGGCCGGGATATGCGGCCAACCTGGTGGCGGCGTGGATTCCCGCGCTGGACGGCGTGGACGCAAAACTAAGAAGCGGCGGGCGTGCCGCGGATGTGGGTTGCGGGCTGGGAGCGTCCACCATCTTGATGGCCAAATCCTATCCGCAAACGGAATTCGTCGGCTTCGATTACCACACCGGTTCCATCGACGCCGCAAAGCAGCGGGCGAAAGACGCGGGTCTCGAGGGCCGCGTGCGATTTGAGGTTGCCAGCGCGAAAGCCTATCCGGGCAAGGACTACGACTTCGTGACGTTTTTTGATTGTCTGCACGATATGGGCGATCCCGCGGGCGCATCGGCGCACGTACGCAGTACGCTGAAAAAAGATGGCACGTGGATGATCGTCGAGCCTTTTGCGGGAGACAAGCTCGAGGAAAATCTAAATCCGATCAGCCGGGCGTTTTATGGCGCGTCGACCATGCTGTGTACGCCGGCGTCGCTGTCGCAGGAAGTGGGGCTGGCGCTGGGCGCGCAAGCGGGTGAGAAGCGCTTGCGCGAAGTGGTGACTTCGGGAGGCTTCACGAGATTCCGGCGGGCCACGCAGACGCCGTTCAATCTGGTATTTGAAGCGCGACCATAACGAACCACGCGCGGCGTAGAAATAGCGCGGCAACTATTCGATGTCGGTTTCGGTTTGTTTGATGGGTGTGACGCGGTGCGTGATGCGCACGCTGTGTTTGCGGATGCCAGCGATGATGGCACGGCGCGTTTCCACCGGCAACTGTTCCGGCGCCAGCACGCCTGCAAGGTCCTTCGGGAAAAACTTGATGAACAGCGCCGCCACGTGCGCGGTCGCGTAGGCCACGGGCGTAGTGAAGCGGCCCTGCTGACGAATTTGATATAGCGTGGGGAAAGTGCAGTCGCTGCGAATCAGCAGGTGCTGATCCTCTTTTTTCCCGCGCTTCACGCCCTGCACCAAGACGGCGGCGGCGAATCTGGCATTTTGCAGAATGCCCTGACGAATCAGGCTGGCGATTTTGCGGGGCGATGAAGTTTGCGGAAAGCGTTGCCTCACGATGCCGCGCGATTTGGAAAGCTTCCCTTGTTTGTACCAGCGACGCAGGCGGTCGAATTCGTTTCCGCCAATTTTTACATCCATATCGGTCATGGGAATGAAATAGGGAAGCGTGGCGACTTCGTCTTGCGCGGCGAGTACCACATTGGCGTTACCGATGGGATCGACGAAACGAAACTTTTCCAGATCGGCAAAGCGCTTTTCCATGCGGAATTTCCCGTGGCGATAGACGCGAGGGCTGGAGATAGCTTCGTCGAAGGAGACTTCGGGGGACCACTGCGAAATCGGATCATCGCTTTCTGTACTTTCGTACAAACGAATTTGCACCGAAGCTACTTCGTCGAGCGATTCGGCGGCGCGTTTTACGAGCAGATTGGTGAGTCCGGGCGCGGCTCCGGTGTTGATCAGCGCCAGGCGATTTTTTTCGGTGAAGCGCTTGGTATACGCGAATTGCTCCGATTTAAAGGGATTCTTCGTAAGGTGCGAGCTTAAATCCAAATAGTGGGCGCGAAGATGCAGCGCGGCACGCAACACGATTTGATTGAAGACGGATGCCGAGGCATTGACGATGAGCTGAGCACCGCGGGCGGCACGAATGATGCCGCGCAGATTACGCGCGTTCACCTCGGCGATCGGGATGAGGCTTTTCTTTCCCAGGAAACGGCGCGCGCGCTCCGGGTCGCGGTCGCCACACCACACGGTGTGGCCCTGGCGTTCAAGAAGTTGCGCGAGGAGCGAGCCGGTGGCTCCGGCCCCTAGGACGAAAATCCGCATGGCGTGGGAAAAACTGTACCACATTCCCGTAGCTGGCTCGTTGGCAGCCCATTGCGCGCTAATTGTGGCTGCCACGGGGTCAAATTGCGTGTGGCGATACGGGGGCGTAGACTACAGGGGTAACTCCGATTCTGCTGGCCTACCGGGAGACAACCCACGGCGAGCAGGGCGATGGCCGGGCGGTCTCAGGGCAGTTTTCCTGAAAACGGCGGCCTCAGGGTTTGAGCGGAAACGCTTGGGCCTCCCGTGTTCGGAAAGGAGCGATTGCGCCGAAAGACGTGCGATCTTTTTTGGCCAGCGCCCGATTCCCTTCACGAGTCGGGCTTTCGTGTTTTATGGGGCAGTTTGTCAGGAGACGCAGGTCCCCGTTATTTCGCTGGAGCATCTAACGAACAGCACTCCGCAATGAGCCTTTAAGACGAAATGCCACTGCACGATAAATTCGGACGGCAGATTACCGACCTGCGAATTTCGGTGACGGATCGGTGCAACTTTCGTTGTGTGTATTGCCGGTCTGCCGATCCCGAAAATTATCGCGACCACGACGAAATACTTTCCTGGGCCGAACTCGAGCGGCTGGCGGGGATTTTTCTGTCGCTGGGCATTCAGAAAATTCGCGTTACCGGCGGCGAGCCGCTGGTGCGCGAGGGCGTCGAAGACTATATTGCGCGGCTGCATGCTATGGGCGTGCGGGATTTGTCGATGACCACCAACGGGCATCTGCTGGCCGAGCGCGTGGAGCGCTTGCTGGACGCGGGATTGCGACGCATCAACATCAGCCTGGATTCGCTGGATCCGGCGCGTTTTGAACGCATCACGCGCACGAAATCGTTCGCCAGCGTGATGCGCGGCATCGATGCGGTGCAGAAATCGCGACTGGCGCCTGCGAAGGTGAACGCCGTGCTGGTACGCGGGATCAACGACGATGAAATCGAGGCGTTTGCAAATTTTGCGCGGGAACGCGGCGTGGTCATGCGGTTTATCGAGTTTATGCCGCTGGACGCGGATCGCCACTGGCATCGCGAAGCGGTGGTGCCAGCGGCGGAAGTGCAGCAACGCATTCACGCGCGCTGGCCACTCGAACAGATTGCGCACGAACAGAGCGAGACGGCGCGCAAATATAGATTTGCCGACGGGATGCCGGGCGAGATTGGCCTGATCGCGCCGGTGACGCAACCTTTCTGCGGGCATTGCTCGAGAATCCGGCTGACCGCGGACGGTAAATTGCGCACTTGCCTGTTCAGCAAGGACGATCATGACTTGCGCGGATTTCTGCGCGAAGGGGCGTCGGACGAGGATATTGCCACGTACATTCGGTCGGTAGTGATGGAGAAGGAAGCCGGTCATCGCATCAACGCGCCGGATTTTCATGCGCCTTCGCGAACCATGGTGTTCATCGGCGGATAAATTCATCGGCGGAAAAAAGACGGCGCTTTGAAGCGCGTTGGCGTGGTTGACGCGAACGGCGAATCTCACCAAATCACAGGTGTTTTCATCTAATATCTAGATACAGCTAAAGACTAGGAATGATCGGCCGGACGACCGGCCCTGACACGGAATCAAGAGTAACCGCCATGAACAACCTGGTTTCCATCGGCAACTCGACGTTGATTGGAGCGGAGCAGCCAGCCACGCTGCGCGCACCGGAAATTGAAAAAGGTGTGGGCTGCGATTTCGATTCTTATCTGCTGGTTCCCGACAATTCGCTCGACGAACGCATCGCGGTGGCGCGGGCGCGTTTAGGCAAAGATGTGGTGATTCTGGGCCATCACTACCAGCGCGACGAAGTAGTGAAGTTTGCGGATTTCCGCGGCGACTCATTGAAGCTTTCTTATCAAGCCGCGGAAGCGCAGGGGCGCTACATCGTTTTTTGCGGCGTGCACTTCATGGCAGAGAGCGCGGACATTTTGCGCCGCGACCATCAGGTGGTGGTGCTGCCCGATTTGGCCGCCGGCTGCTCAATGGCGGACATGGCGGACATCGGGCAAGTGGATGCGTGCTGGAGCGAGTTGGGCGACGTGCTGAACACAAGCAAGATTATTCCCGTGACGTACATGAATTCGACGGCGGCGATTAAATCGTTCACCGGCGAACATGGCGGCGCGGTGTGCACCAGCTCCAACGCGGCCGCGGTGATGACCTGGGCATTTGCGCGCGGCGAAAAAATACTGTTTCTTCCCGACGAACATTTGGGGCGCAACACCGGGTATCGCATGGGGATTCCGTTGGACGAGATGATCGTCTGGGATCCGTTTCAAGTGCTGGGCGGAAACTCACCGGAAGCGCTGCGCAAGGCCCGCGTGATTTTGTGGAAGGGTTATTGTTCGGTGCACCAACGCTTTACGCCCCAGCATGTGGCGCGGGTGCGGCGGGATTTCCCCGGAATTCAAGTGATCGTGCATCCGGAGTGCCGCTTTGAAGTGACGCAGGCGGCGGACCAGATCGGGTCTACCGAAGGAATTATCAAGGCGGTGACCGGCGCGGCGCCAGGATCGAAGTGGGCGGTGGGAACGGAAATCCATCTGGTGAACCGCCTGGGCAAGGAATTTCCGGACCGCACGGTGATGTCGTTGGACAAGAGTGTGTGCGTTTGCACCACGATGTTCCGCATCACGCCGAATCATTTGCTGTGGGCGCTGGAAAATCTGGCGGCGGGAAATATCGTGAATCAGATTTCCGTCGATGAGCGCACCCGGCATTACGCGCGCGTGGCGCTCGACCGCATGTTGAGTTTGCGTTAGCATTTGCGCATCATCCGGTTTAACGGGCATAGCGAGCGCGTACACAGAGTTTATGGCCGATCAAGACGACGATCCTGAGCAGGACGAAACTCCGGAGCCAGCGCAGCGCATCTTCACGCTGACGGAGGCGGAGCGCGCGCGGCAGGATCTTGAGCCGTTCCTGCTGGAAGCGATTTCCTGCCGCAAAAAACTTTCCGGGATTGACGATCATTTCACGGCTGTTTCCGCGCGCATCATGATGATGGGCGGCGTTCTGGTGCCCTATGAAGTGCTGGCCAAGCTGCGCGCTGAGCATCAGCAACTGTCGTCCACGATGAAATCTTCGCTGGAAAAAATTCTAGAGACCGGCTGTGTGATCAAGGATCTGGATGTGGGCTTGCTGGATTTCCCGGCGATCATCGACAATCAGGAAGTATATTTGTGCTGGAAGCTGGGCGAAGATCGCATCCGCTTTTACCACCGGCAGGACGAGGGATTTGCCGGCCGCAAGCCGCTGAACCCGCGGGATCTGGGCTCCGGAGACATCGTGCAGTAAAGCGGCGGTTAGCGCCGCCTGCGAAGCGAAATATTCACGCCGCGCGCCTTCTTTCCCCCAAGAAAATCCGTGGCCCGCTGTGTAAACCGAAAGGATCCCCGTGGCAGCCCATTCCGAGAATCGCCTGAAGAATTCCGCCAGCCCGTACTTGCGTTCGGCGTCGCACCAGCCCATCGACTGGTTCGAGTGGGGCGACGAGGCCTTCGCGCGCGCCAAGAAAGAAGACAAACCCATTTTGCTGGATATCGGCGCGGTGTGGTGCCACTGGTGCCATGTGATCGACCGCGAGAGCTATGAGAATCCCGCCATCGCCAAAATCATCAGCGACAATTTCGTGGCTGTGAAAGTGGATCGCGACGAGCGGCCGGATGTGGATTCGCGCTATCAATCCGCCATCAGCGCCATTTCGCGGCAAGGCGGCTGGCCGTTGACGGGATTTCTGCTGCCCGACGGAAAGCCTTTTTTTGGCGGCACGTATTTTCCTCCGGAGGATCAGATGGGGCGTCCGGGGTTTCGCCGCGTGCTGCTGGCGGTGGCGGATTCCTACCGCAATAAGCGCGCCGACCTGGAACGCGCCGCGAATTCCATCAGCGAAGCCGTAGAGCAGGCGGAAGCGTTTATCGGCGCGCGCGCGGACTTCGATGCCGGCGTCGTGGATGCGCAGATCGCCTCCATTACGCAACTTTTCGATATCCGCAATGGCGGGTTCGGCGAGTCGCCAAAATTTCCGCATTCTTCGGCCATCGATCTGGTGCTGGAACGTTATCAGCAGACGAAAGAGAAGCACCTGCTGGCGGTGGCGGAGTCCACACTGGAAAAAATGGCGCGCGGCGGAGTGTACGACCAGCTGGCCGGCGGGTTTCACCGCTATTCGGTGGACGAGCGCTGGCTGGTGCCGCATTTCGAGAAGATGAGTTACGACAATTCCGAACTGCTGAAAAATTATCTGCACGGCTGGCAGGTGACGCAGAATCCGGCGCTGCGCGAGACCGCCGAGGGAATGATCGCCTGGGTGAACGAAGTGCTTTCCGACCAGCAGAGCGGCGGCTTTTACGCCAGCCAGGACGCTGATGTTTCTCTGGACGATGACGGCGACTACTTTACCTGGACGCTCGAAGAAGTCCGCGCGGTGCTCAAACCCGAAGAGGCGCGCGTGGTGGAGATGTACTACGACGTGGAGGTACACGGCGAGATGCATCACAACTCCGCGAAAAATGTTTTGTGGATTGCATGCAATCCCGCGGAGATCGGCAGGACGCTGGGCCTCGCAGAGTCCACGGTGCGGCTGATTCTAGCCAAAGCAAAACAGGACATGCTGACGGCGCGATTGCGGCGGCCGACACCGTACATCGACAGAACCATGTACGTGGCGTGGAACGCGATGTTTGTTTCGGCGTATCTCGAGGCGGGGCGCGTGTTGGCGTCGAGAACCGGCGCTGATTGCCGGGCGTTTGCGCTGAAGACGCTGGACCGCATGCTGCGGGAGGTCTGGAGCGAAGAGCACGGGTTCGGGCACCGGCTGGTCGGGCCGGCGCTGCACGGATCGTTGGACGACCAGGTATTTGGCGTGCTGGCGCTCCTGGACGCCTACGAAACTACGCTGGAGGCGCGCTATTTTTCGGCGGCGCAGAAGACCATGGACCTTACCCTGGCGCGATTTGGCGATCGCGAAGGCGGTGGATTCTTCGACCGCGCTTCGGACGCCCCTGCTATGGGCGGACTGGATATGCGGCGCAAGCCGTTTCAGGATTCGCCGACGCCGGGGGCGAATTCGGTGGCGGCGATTGCGCTGGTGCGGCTGCATGCGTTCACCGGCGACGAGCGCTATTACCAGGCCGCGAAGGGGACGCTGGAGGCGTTTGCGGGTATCGCGCCGAAGTTCGGGATGTTTGCCAGCAGCTATGGGCTGGCGGCTACGCTGTTTGCGAATCATCCGCTGCAGGTGGTGGTCATGGGAGCGGCGGATGATCCGGCGGCGAAAGCGCTGGAGGAAGCGGCGCAGCGCGTGTTCCGATTTGGGAAGTCGGTGCTACGGGTGACGCCGGGGATGGCGGTCAGCAACCTGCCTGCGGCATTGAAAGAGACTTTGCCGCATCTGCCGTCAGATAAGGCGGTTGCGGTGGTATGTGCTGGGCAGAGCTGTTTGCCTCCTACTGGCGACGCTGGGCAGCTTGTCGCACTGCTGGAGCGCGGGGGCTCCGGGATGGCGGCTAGCTCATAGCCGCCGAAGCCTCGAAGCGAGGCTTTATAAAAGTGTATAACAGCGACGAGTAGGAAAAGAGCCTACCAGAGTGGCGACAGCCGCGGCAGAGGCTACTGTGCGAAAGCGGCGTCAAGCCCTTCGCGCAAAGCGCCCAGGGTAACCCGCCGCGCTCCAAATTACGGCGGCCACCGCCAGGAATGGCGGCGCCTTGGGAGACAGATGGGCCTTGGGGATTGCGAAAGGTTGTGAAAACAAAGGGAGTTTAAGTACCTTTGTTTTCACAACCTTTCGCAAGTGTTCATTCTAATGGGTTTACGAGGTAA
This sequence comes from uncultured Acidobacteriota bacterium, assembly GCA_963838265.1. Lineage (GTDB taxonomy): Bacteria > Acidobacteriota > Terriglobia > Acidiferrales > UBA7541 > Acidiferrum. Next base: position 72,230 of record CAWIQN010000003.1, on the reverse strand, counting down.
ATTTAGTTACTATCTGGTTATCGGGTACTGAACCTTTGAAGTTTTCGAAGCGGCTAGGAGTTCAGCCGGAGTGTGGGCGCACTTCTTTACAAGGCATAATATAGCCGAAAGATAGAGTATCTGTCAAGTAAAAAATTGGAGCGCGGCGGCGACTACACCGCAGAGTCAAAAGAACGGGTCTGAAGACCCGCCGCTACAACGCCACGACAACCGCGGGACGGCTGGAGTTATTTTTTGCGGGATTCTGGGGGGACCAGGTTGTTGATGCGGTAGTAGACGACGAGTTGGCCGTAGTGTTCGCCGGTATGCTCGATCAGGCCGTAGGCTAAGTCCGAGATGTGCATTTGCTGCTTGGAATCGGGATCGGTGTAAATTTCACTCATGCCCTTGTCGCCCTTGGATTTAATAACCGTGGCGCCGTCTTCCACACACTTTTTGACGAAGGCTACGACGTCGGCTTTGGTTTTCAGATTGTCGCGGTTGGGGTCGTCGGGATAACGCGGCTTTTGGCCTTGCGCGGGGTCGGTAAAGTAATACATGGACGCCGAGGCGTGAAGCAGCTGGCCGACGAAGGTGCGCGAATCGGGATTGGGCTTGTAGTCGTATTTGTCGGCGGGAAGGTCTTCGGCGATGGCGATGAGCTTACGGCCGATCTCGTTCCATTGCGACAGGACGATTTGCGACTCCGTGGGCATGGGTTTCTGATCCGCGGCTTGCGGCGGGTTGGCGGCAGAGGCTTGCGGCGCCAGGACCACAACTGACGTCAGGACGAACGCGGCCAGTGCAGCGGCTAGCGCGACCTGAGAAGCCCAGTGCTTACGATTCATCGATGTTCTCCCGAGCTGTCCATAGAAAGAACGCTCTACCAGTATGACGCGCGGCGGTTAGCAGGGTGTTGTTGGCCGAAAAAGGAAAGCAATCCTTCCGGCGGCAGCGCAGGCGTCCGGCAATATATTACGCAGGAACGGCGTCCGGCGTCATGCAAAATCCCCCAGAGGCCATGCGTGGTAAACTTAGGTGTTGGGAGCTTGGGGGCATTTGCTGACGTGAATTGGGGATATTTCATTTTGCGGCTGGTCATTGGCTTTGGCGTGCTGGGATTGCTGTTTCTCTCGCAGCGATTCTGGTACCGGGCGATTTGGCAAGCCACGGCCAAGTGGCGATTCACGGCGCCGCGCGTGGTGGTGCGGCTGGTCTATGTGGTGGCGCTGGTGCTGATCATTTTGACGTTGTTGGATGGAATGCGCATGGGGCATGGCCGGCTGTTTCCACGGCCGACGGGGATCGCGGTTCTTTCCGGTCTGTGGTTCACCAGCGTGCTGTTTGGATACGTGGCGGTAAAAGGTGTGCGGCTGGTGGATGGCATGTGGTCGCTGGGACGCCGGCTGCTGACGGCGGATAGTTCACGCGCAGCGAAGGGCGGCGCGGAGCTGCTCCGGGATGGACAGCCGCAATTTGCGGCGGCCGCGAAGACCTTGCCAGCGGCGGCTGCGCGCACTGCAACGGACCGGGCGGGCGAGCCGAAAGATCCTTCGCGGCGCTATTTTTTCCGCGCGGCGAGCATGGCGGCGGGAGCCGCACCCTTTCTGGGCGTGATGTACGGGTTCGCCGCGGAGCGCTTGAACTACCAGGTGCGGCGGGTGGAAATTCCCATCGCCAAACTTCCGCCGGCGCTGGACGGGATGAAAATCGCGCAGCTCAGCGATATTCATTTGAGCGGGTACATGCCCCGCGCGCAGGTGCGCCGCGCGGTGGAGATGGCGAACGAGCTGGGCGCGGACCTGGCGGTAGTGACCGGCGATTTTATTACCAGTGCGAGCGACCCGCTGGCCGATTGCATCGACGAGATTCGCGAGCTGCGCGCGCCGCTGGGAGTGTGGGGCTGCAACGGGAATCACGAAATTTATGCCCGGGCGGAAGACGCCGCGCAGCAGCTTTTTGCCCAAGCGGGGATGAAACTGTTGCGGCACGAAAACGCGCTGCTTACTTTTCAAGGCGCGGCGTTCAATTTGATTGGGGTGGATTATCAGCGGGAACGCACGCCTGGCGGGCACCGGCAGCGCGTGCTCGAGGGCGTGGATGCGCTGGTGCGGCGCGATGTGCCGAACATTTTGTTGTCGCACAATCCGAATACGTTTAACCGGGCCGCGGAGCTGGGAATTGAGCTGTCGCTGGCGGGGCACACGCACGGGGGGCAGATCCAGGTAGAGATTCTGGATCATCGGCTTTCGCCTGCGCGATTTATCACGGACTATGTGGCGGGATTGTATACGCGGCCGTTGTTCGCGCCGGCGCCTAATGCGCGAGACGCGCGGCACGAGTTGCTATCGATTGATCCGCAGGCGGCGATGGCGCAGATTTATGTAAATCGCGGGTTGGGCACGGTTGGGGCGCCGGTGCGGCTGGGCGTGCCGCCGGAGATTACCTTGATTGTTTTGCGGCGGGCGTAAATAGATCTAACGTCGAAGTCTGGCATATCTGCGTGCCCCTGGAACGTGGAACGGAGATACTTACGTTCGACAGTTTTGGCGCGGCTGAAGCGGAAAAGCGGCGTCAAGCCCTTCGCGCAAAGCGCTCAGGGTGAACCGCCGCATTCCAAATGAAATCTCGCTCATGATTATTCTGGTGATGGGGACTACCGGATCGGGCAAGAGCACGGTAGGGGAGCTGCTGGCGCAGCGGCTGGGCTGGGTGTTTGTAGAGGCAGACGATTTTCACTCCGCGGCGAACAAAGAAAAAATGCATCTGGGGATGGCACTGAGCGATGCGGACCGCGTGCCATGGCTGGCGGCGATCCACGCGGAGTTGCTGCGGCAGAGTCAGCTGGGGCACAACGTGGTGCTGGCGTGTTCGGCGCTGAAGCAGGAATACCGCGACGAGTTGGGCGCGCAGCTGGAGATGCGCGTTGTCTATCTGAAAGGCTCGGAGGCGGTGCTGCGGGCGCACATCGAAGGGCGGCACGGACATTTTGCGGGCGAGTCGCTGCTGGCCAGTCAGCTGGCGACGCTGGAAGAACCGGTGGATGCGTTGGTGGAGAATGTGAGCCGAACCCCGGAGGAAATCGTGGACGAGGTTTGCGGGCGACTGAAGCTCGCGTAGAATTCAACTCGCTTTGACCAACTCAACCACACCCGACGCAGGAGCTCCGGTCATCTCGAAGCTGCTGTGGCGGCTGCTGCCATTTCTTTTTTTGCTTTACGTGGTGGCGTATCTGGACCGCATCAACGTGGGGTTTGCCGCGTTGCAGATGCGGCAGGAATTGGGTTTCAGCGATAACGTTTACGGCCTGGGGTCGGGGATTTTTTTCGTCGGCTATTTCCTATTTCAGTTGCCCAGCAATCTGGTCTTGCAGCGCGTGGGAGCGCGGCGGTGGATTGGGCTGTTGATGGTGGTGTGGGGATGCATCTCGGCCTCCACGATGTTTGTGACCACGCCGCGGAGTTTCTATACTTTGCGATTTCTGTTGGGCGCGGCGGAAGCGGGCTTTTACCCCGGCATGATTCTCTATTTTCGCAGTTGGTTTCCCACGGAGGCGCGGGCGCGAGTGGTGGCTATATTCGCGACCGCTGGGCCGATCTCGGGAATTATCGGTGGGCCGATTTCCGGGCTGCTGCTGGGCCTGCACCAGGTGCGCGGACTGTCCGGCTGGCAATGGTTGTTCCTGCTCGAGGGCATCCCCGCAGTGGTGCTGGGAAGCGTGGCGTTTTTCTTCATTACCGACCGGCCGGAAAATGCGAAGTGGCTTTCCAGCGAACAGCGCGCTTGGCTGACGAAGAAGTTGCGCGAAGAGGAGCAAGAGGGGGCGATGCTGTCGCACGCGGGGGTGAATACGCCGCCTGCCGCGTACGAAGCTTTCTTGAACGTGCGCATCTGGCTGTTTGCATTTGTTTATTTCGGATTGAACACCTGCTCCTATGGCGTCAGCTTGTGGTTGCCGGTGGCGCTGCGCAGCTTGACGGGCATCAGCAATTTTCGGTTGGGATTACTTTCGACGATTCCCTACGCGGCGGCGGTGGTGGTGATGGTGCTGGTGGGCGTGCATTCGGACCGCACGGGAGAGCGCCGCTGGCATGTGGCGATTGCGGCGGTGGTGGCAGCGGTGGCGCTGTCCTTCGCGGGCTATGCAGAGAGTGTCGGGTGGCTGGTGGTGGCGTTCAGCGTGGCGTCGATTGGCGTGCAATCGATGACTGGGCCGTTCTGGGCCATGCCGTCGAAGATGCTTTCCGGCGCGGCCGCGGCGGCGGGAATCGCGCTGATCAATTCCGTAGGGAATCTAGGAAGTGGCTTTGGACCCTTTTGGATCGGGCATCTGCGCAATGCCAGCGGCAATTTCCGGGCCGGGCTGTTGAGTGTTGCGGGGATTTTGGCGCTGGCGGCGATGGTGGTCTTGCTGGCCAGCCGACCGGACGAAGTAGCGTCCAAGACCGTTTAGCACATCGGTTAGAGATGTCCGCGTACTTTTTCTCGCCTACCGTATTTCTTGAGCCTCCTTACAGCATGTGTCCGATACCTGCCTGACGATTCGCGATGGAACATTGCAGCTTGTCGGCGCACTTAGAACGCGGCCGACCGTATGTGGAATGCGTATGGGGGCTATGGCGACCGACGAAGAGCAAAGCATCTTTGAAGACGGACCGGTCTATGACTGGCAAGGCCCGTGTTTTGAGGCATTGCGGGAACACGACCCGGCGAAGATTCCCGAGCGATTGCGACGAGCGGACGAGGCGATTCAGGCACGACTGTCGCGGCTGGAGCCTTGGCCGGACGGGCGAGAGATGACGGCGCTAAACGAAGCGGTACAGGGATTGCGTGAGATACGGACGAAATTTATAGGTTGACGGCCAACTTGCTAGAAGGCCGAAGTTGGCGAGTTCCTACTGTATATTTCTTCGAAGCAGATCTACGAGCCTGCGATACCGTTTAAATCCAATCGATTAGAAAACGACGTGCCGTTACGTTTAGTGTTCTCGCTGCTCGCGACGTCAGAATACTAGGGCGTGGCAAGTTGCCGCACTGGATGTGGGGTGCCATAATCCTTCCTTCGACGTTGGTGGACGCCGGCGTTTGCCGGGCGCGTGAGGCGTTTGGGAATGAATGGCGCGCGGTGACGTGACGGTTAGTTTCGGAGGTTTTATGGCATTGAGAGATAGCTGGATTGAGAAGCGCGAAGCAGAGGCGGCGTCGGCAAACGGGAATCGGAATATGTCGCAGATGCATCTGGCGCGCAAAGGCGTGCTGACGGAAGAGATGCAGTTTGCCGGGAAGCGCGAGAAGCTGGATCCCGAGGTGTTGCGCGCAGAGATTGCGCGGGGCCGCGCGATTGTGCCGGCGAACATTCATCATCGCAATTTGCAGCCGATGGCCATCGGTATCGCCAGCAAGTGCAAGATTAATGCGAATATTGGAAATTCTTCGACCAATTCGAACATTGATGACGAACTGAAAAAGCTGCATCACGCGGTGCATTACGGCGCGGATACAGTGATGGACCTTTCGACGGGTGGGGACATTCCGACCATTCGCAAAGCGATTATTGAAGCTTCGCCGGTACCGGTGGGAACAGTGCCGGTGTATGAGGCGATTTCGCGGGTGCGGCGTCCGGAAGATTTGACGCTGAGCTTGATGCTGGAGGTCATTGAGGAGCAGGCCGAGCAGGGCGTGGATTACATGACCATTCACGCGGGAGTGCTGAGGCAACATGTGCCGCTGGTGCGCAAGCGCATTACTGGGATTGTGAGCCGCGGCGGGTCGCTGATGGCGCACTGGATGGAGCACCACAAGAAGCAGAATTTTCTTTACGAGAATATTGAAGATATCTGCAAGATTTTTAAGAAGCATGATGTCAGCTTTTCATTTGGCGATGGATTGCGTCCCGGGTGCATCGCGGATGCAAGCGACGAAGCGCAATTCGCGGAGTTGAAGGTGCTCGGCGAGTTGACCACGAAGGCGTGGGAGCACGATGTGCAGGTGATGATCGAAGGCCCCGGGCATGTGCCGCTGGATAAAATTAAAGAGCAGGTGGACAAAGAGATGGAATGGTGCCACGAGGCGCCGTTCTACACGCTAGGGCCGCTGGTGATTGATATCGCGCCCGGCTACGACCACATCACGAGTGCGATTGGCGCGGCCATGATTGGCTGGCATGGGGCGTCGATGCTTTGTTATGTGACGCCGAAGGAGCATTTGGGATTGCCGAACGCGGAAGACGTGAAGCAGGGCGTGATTGCTTATAAGATTGCGGCACATGCGGCGGACGTGGCGCGGCACCGGCCGGGGGCGCGTGATCGCGACGACGCGCTCAGCTACGCGCGGTTTTTGTTTGACTGGAACAAACAGTTTGAATTGTCGCTGGATCCGGTCACCGCGAAGGCCATGCACGACGAGAATCTTCCCGATGATTTTTACAAGGAAGCGAAATTCTGTTCGATGTGCGGGCCGAAGTTTTGCTCGATGAATATTACGCAGCTGGCGGATGCCGCAGGCGGGCACGATCAGTCGGAGCGCAAACAAAAATTTGTGGAATTGCTGGCGAAGGTTGAGAGTGCGCACGTACCGCTTGAGGGGGACTGAAACAGACTATGGCGTTCATTCGTGCAGCCAAGATCACGCAAATCGCACCGGGGACGATTCAGGAGCTGGAAGTCGGAGGCAAGTCCATCGCGCTGGCCAACGTGGCCGGGAAATTCCATGCCATTGATAATACATGCTTGCATCAGGGCGGGCCGCTGGGTGAAGGCTACCTTGAGGGGGCGGTGGTCACTTGTCCGTGGCACGGATGGCAGTTTGACCTGACGAATGGAAAGATCGTGCAGGATCCGTCGGTGCCAGGTGTGGCGTGCTATGAGGTGCAGGTGCAGGGAGACGAGATTCTGGTAAACGTCGGATAAACTAGCATCCCTTTATGTTTCAGTGTATTACGAGTCCATGGCCATAAGGCGACGTTCCCATCAAGCGTGGCGTCCCGCGAGCTGATTACGGAGTTTTCCACCGACGGACTGCTCGTAGACTGCACATTTCATTTGGCTTTACCTCGCTGCTTGTGTATATTGCTGCGGACCTAAGCCTAAATGGCCATTCCTACCGTGCAACGACATTACTGGATATTTATCGCGGATCCCCATCATTATCATTGGGATACGCTATTTGTGAAGGGCAAGGAAATGTGGCATGGGGCCAGCTCGAAGCCCGACGCCATTCGGGCCCTGAAGCAGGTGCGCAAGGGCGATCGCGTGCTGTGCTATCACTCGGCTCCCGAGCGGTCGTTGTACTCCATTGCGGAAGTTACGCGCGACCCTTATCCCGACCCACACGATTCCAAGGGGAAGAACCTGGTGGCGGACTTGCGGGCGTTTGAAAAGTTGCCGCGTCAGGTGACGTTGGCAGAGATGCGCGCCAACAGCGCGTTGAAAAAAGTGAAACTGTTGAAGAATGTGCGGCTGATTATCTCTTCCATAACCGATACGGAATATCAGGATATTCTGCGCATGGCTGGGATCATCGCGGCTCCGGGAATTCCGCTGCCTTAATTCAGACCGTGCGACCGGACTTCCACGCTGGAGTCTTTTCCGCAGCGCATCGTCGGCATGAACCCAAATCGAGACATCATGTGTGGGAGGTGCGGGACAATGCTACCGCTACGCAATATTGCTTTGTTCTTGCTCACTGTATCCGCTTTTGCCATGCCTGCTAAACCACAAACCGGAACGCCTACGCCCCTGCTGGAGCCCGTGCCCGGCGGAATGACGCGCGTGGTGGACCTGAGCTATGCCATCAACGATAAGTTGGTGCCGTGGCCGGGAGACACGCGTGTGTTCGAGGCCAAAGTGAACGCGAGCATGGAGAAAGACGGTTACTTCACGCGCAGCTTCTGGATGCTGGAACACTACGGCACTCATTTGGATGCGCCGGCGCATTTTGCGCCCGGCAAGAGCACCGTGGAACAAATTGGCGTGGAGAAATTATTTGGCCCGGCAATCGTGATCGATGTGTAGGCGGAGAGCGCGAAGGATCCCGACTACCGGCTGACCACGGAGCGTATCGCCGGTTGGGAGAAGCAGCACGGAAAAATTCCGGAGCACGCCATTGTGCTGTTGCGGACGGGCTGGGCGTCGCGCTGGCCGGACGTGGCGAAATACCGCAACCAGGATGCGCAAGGGAAAATGCATTTCCCCGGCTATTCGGTACAAGCGGCAAAATTGCTGATCGAGCGCCGTGTGAATGGCCTCGGATGCGATACGCTGAGCATCGACTATGGAGCTTCCGGCGACTTTGCGGTGCACCACCTGGTGCTGGGGGCGGACCTCTATCAACTCGAGAATCTGGCGAATCTTAGCGAATTGCCAGAGAGCGGAGCTTTCCTGATCGTAGCGCCGATTAAGCTGGAAGGCGGTTCGGGCGGAGCGGCGCGCGTGTTTGCATTGCTACCTTAATGAATCGCGTGAATCTGCGGTCTTGCGACCGTTGAGAAAACATTTCAGGCTGTTTGTACGTCTTACGACTGTTGGTACGCTGCTGGGATTCACGAACTACAGGTTTTTTGTGCAAGGACGGCTCATGAAGAGAGTTTGGCGCGGCAGTTTGTTGACGATGATGCTCGGTGTTCTGCTGAGTTCGAGTGCACCTCTGCGTGCGCAGGAGACGCAATTTCCGGTGGCCACCAAAACGCTGAAAAACGGGATGAAGGTGTTGGTGCAGCCGGACCACAGCATTCCGAACGTGGCGCTGTACATTTTCTATCGCGTAGGTTCGCGCAATGAACGCCCCGGGACCACCGGAATTTCGCACTTTTTTGAACACATGATGTTCAACGGCGCGAAAAAATATGGCCCCGGCGATCTCGATAAAGTGATGGAAGCGAACGGCGGTTCTAACAACGCCTATACGTCTCGCGACGTCACGGTGTACCAGGATTGGTTTCCGCGCTCGACCATGCCACTGATTTTCGACATCGAAGCGGACCGCATCGAGAATCTGAGTTTTGATCCGGCCAAGATCAAGTCAGAGAGGGAAGTCGTAGCCTCCGAGCGCCGGCTCAGCGTGGATAACGATAACGGCGGGCTGCTGGACGAGCAACTTTGGGCGACCGCGTTTATCGCGCACACCTATCAGTGGCCGGTGATCGGCTGGATGAGCGATATCGAGCACTGGACCATTGAAGATCTGAAGCATCACTTTGCCATGGGCTACTCGCCGAGCAACGCCACCATTGTGGTGGTGGGTGATGTTACGTCCGAAGAAGTTTTTCAACTTTGCGAAAAGTATATCGAGCCGATTCCGCGACACGCGCCACCTCCGCCGGTGACTACCGTCGAGCCGGAGCAACAGGGCGAGCGGCGGCTGGTGGTGCGCAAACCGTCGGAGCTGCCGCTGCTGCTGATTGGGTATCACGTGCCGCAAAGCAACAATGCGGATTTCTACGCGCTGAATGTTTTGCGCACCGTGCTGTTTCAAGGCGAGAGTTCGCGCATGTATCAGCGACTGGTCGATAAGGATCAGATCGCGCTGGATGTATCGTCGGAGTCCGATTCCGCTTTCGACCCTACGCTGGCGATCATCGTGGCGCAGCCCAAGCAGGACATCGACCCACAAACTTGCGAGAAAGCTATTTATGAGGAACTGGAACGCGTAAAGTCAGCGCCGATCAGCGATCAGGAACTGGAAAAGGCCAAGAACATACGGCTGATGGAGTTTTACCAGGAGATGCGCACGATCAATGGCCGCGCCAACACCATTGGAACATATGAAGTTTTTTTTGGCGACTACAGCAAGCTTTTTGACACGGCGAAAAACTACGGGGCGGTAACCAAGGAAGATGTACAACGCGTGGCGAAGGCGTATTTCGGCGCCAACAACCGCACGGTGGCGACGCTGCTTCCGGAAAACGATGGGCAGGCAAAATAATGACCTTCGCAAGGAATTTTCTGCGCATGACGGCCGCGGTATTTCTGGGATTGTTGCTGATCGCGACGGCCGAGGCACAATCCATCAAAATGCCGCCGCACGAGAAGATCGTGCTGAAAAATGGACTTACCGTGTTGCTGATGGAAAAGCACGGCGTGCCGATCGTGAGCTTTGCGGCGTTGATCAAGAGTGGCGCGGCGGCTGATCCGGCGGGACTGGAAGGTGTGGCTTCGCAGACCGCGCAGTTATTGCGCAAGGGCAGCAAGAAGCGTTCGGCGCAGCAGTTTGCCGCGGACCTGGACTTCATTGGCGGCAGCTTTGAATCTGGCGCGAGCGCGGACTTCACCGTTGTTTCCGCTGAGTTTCTCACCAAGGATCTGAATAAGGGTTTGGATTTATTTGTTGACGCTTTGCTGCAACCGACGTTTCCCCAAGAAGAGATGGATAAGTCGCTGGCGCAGAACCTCGACGCCGTAAGGGGATCCAAAGACGACCCGCGACAAGTTCTCAACACCTATTACGACGCGTATTTGTACGGAGGGCGCGGCTATGGCCGGCCGGCGGATGGCGATGAAATCTCGCTGAAGAAGATCACGCGCGACAGCATCACCAAATTCTACGCGGCGAATTATGCCCCCGGAAACACGATACTGGCCATTTCCGGAGAGTTTAACGCTGCGGAGCTGCGCAAGAAATTGGAAGATACGCTCGGCGCCTGGCCCGCCAAGCCGGTGGCACCGGTAGTGATTCCGGACATCGGGCCGTCGAAGGGCAAGAGGTTGCTGCTGGTGGATAAGCCGGACGCTTCGCAAACTTATTTTGCCATCGGTAATGTGGCAACCGCCGCGGGCGATCCGGATCGCGTGGCGATTCGGGTGGTCAATACGATATTTGGCGGACGCTTTACGTCCATGTTGAATGAGGCGATGCGGGTGGAGTCTGGACTGACGTACGGCGTGCGCTCAAGCTTTGATCCGCGCAAAGAGCCGGGGCCATTTGGGATTTACACCTTCACGAAGAATGATTCGACCGTGCAAGCCATCGACATGGCGCTGGAAGTGCTTCGCAAGCTGCACAAGGATGGCATTACCGCGGAGCAACTGGCTTCCGCGAAAAGTTATATCAAGGGACAATTTCCGCCGACGATCGAGACTTCGCGGGCATTGGCGCTGCGCATCGCCAGCGACGAGTTCTACGGCCTGGGCGATAGCGAAGTGAACGACCTGGAAGCACGCGTCGATGCCGTGACGCTGGAAACGGCGCGCCAGGTGATCCAGAAACATTTTCCGGAAGAGAACCTGGTTTTTGTTTTGATTGGTAAGGCTTCGGCGATCGCGCCCGCGGTCGCGAAGTATGCGGAGAAGCACGACGCCAGGGAAATCAGCGCGCCCGGTTTTTGGCCAGGTAGCTAGCACATAAAAAAATCTATTACGCACACTCATTTGGGGAGGAAGTATGACCGGACGCTTTACGCTCGTGATGGCAGCTTGGCTGATATTGGCGGGAATCGCTCGCGGGGCGGACGATGCGCCACTGCTGCTGCAATCGCCGACGCTGAGCCGCACGGAAGTGGCGTTTGTGTACGGCGGATATTTGTGGAGCGTAGCGCGTGAAGGCGGCGAGGCGCGTCAGCTGACCACGGGTGGTCACGAAAGCGATCCGATCTTTTCGCCGGATGGAAAATGGATTGCGTTCGCGGGCGAGTACGACGGCAACATCGATGCATACGTAATTCCAGCGGACGGTGGCATACCGCGGCGGCTGACCTGGCATCCCGCCCAAGACGTTCCCGTGGCGTGGACTCCGGACGGCAAGCGCGTGCTGTTCGTTTCAGACCGCGAGGCCTATGCGGACTTCACACGGCTTTACACCGTGCCTCTGGAGGGCGGGCCGGCCGAGGTATTGCCGATGTGGCGTGGCGTGGACGCGTGGTTTTCTCCGGATGCTTCGCGCATCGCTTACGTGCCCAACATTCAGTGGCAGGGCACCTCGTGGAAACGGTATCGCGGAGGACAGACTACGCCAATTTACATCGTGCGCTTGAGCGATCTGGCGCTGGAACGCGTACCGCGTGAAAATTCCAACGATTCGCATCCCGTGTGGGTTGCGGACACGGTTTATTTTCTATCGGATCGTAACGGTCCGGTTAGCCTGTTTGCGTACGACACGAAGGCAAAAACCGTAAAGCAGTTGATCGAAAACAAGGGCCTGGACTTTAAATCGCTTTCCGCCGGTCCTGACGCGCTGGTGTATGAACAGTTTGGCGGGATTTATTTGTATGACGCGGCGAGCGGCAAATCGCGAAAGCTAAACGTAACGATTGCCGGTGATTTGCCGGCCACGCGCGCGCACTATGAAAAAGTTGGCGACAAAATCGCCAATGCGAGCATTTCCCCCACGGGAGTGCGCGCGGTATTTGAAGCGCACGGCGAGATTGTGACCGTGCCAGGCGACAAAGGAGACATTCGCAATTTGACGCGCACACCCGCTGTTGCGGAGCGCGATCCGGCATGGTCTCCGGATGGCAAGTGGATCGCTTATTTTTCCGACGAATCGGGTGAATACGCGCTGCATCTTTCCGAGCAATCCGGCCAGGGCACGGTGAAGAAAATCAATCTGGGCAATCCGCCTTCGTATTTCTATAGCCCGCTGTGGTCGCCGGACAGTACGAAAATCTTGTACACCGATAAACGGCTGAATTTGTGGTACGTGGATATCGCTAAGGGAACACCGGTGAAGGTAGTGGCGGACCGCTTCGACGATCCCAGTTCCGCGCTGAGCGCCACGTGGTCTCCGGACAGCAAATGGATCACCTACGCCAAGCTGCTGGAAAATCATTTGCGAGCTGTGTGTGTTTATTCTGTGGAAACGGGCAAGGAATCGCAGATTACCGATGGGGTCAGCGATGCGCGTTATCCGATCTTCGACAAGGGCGGCAAGCTGCTGCTTTTTGCCACCAGCACAGACGTTGGGCTTTCCTCTGGCTGGCTGGATCTTTCGAGTTATCAGCATCCTGTGTTGCGCAGCGTCTATGCAGCGGTCTTGAAGAAGGGGGATCCTTCGCCGCTGGAGCCGCAAAGTGACGAGGAAAAGATCCAGTCCGATAAAGACACCGACAAGAAGACGGATGCCTCCGCGGACAAGAGTGGAGACAAGGGCAATGATGCCGACAAGGGTGACAAGGGTAAGGACGCGAAAGATGGCGATAAGAAAGAGGAACCCGTGAAGGTGACCATCGACCTCGACGGTATCGGACAGCGCATCGTGGCGCTCCCGATACCACGCGGGAATATCGTGGCTCTCGACGCGGGCAAGGCCGGAGCATTTTTTGTCAGCGAAATCGTGGATGTGCCGCGATTTAGAGAACCGGCCCACGTATCGGTTACCAAGTTCGACCTTACGACGCGCAAGGACGAGCCGTTTGTCGGCGGCATTGACGCCTTCTTGGTATCGGCAAACGGTGAAAAAGCTTTGTATAAGCAGGGTCCGAACTGGTTTATCGCGCCAACCGCCGCGGCGGCCAAGCCCGGCGATGGCCAACTGAAACTGGAAGACCTGGAAGTCTACGTGGACCCGCGCGCCGAATGGAATCAGATGTATCACGAAGTGTGGCGTATTGAGCGAGACTTTTTGTATGCCCCGAATCATCACGGACTGAATATCTCGCTCGCAGAAGCTAAGTATTCGCCGTACTTGAAAAATCTTGGCGGGCGCGGCGATCTCAATTATTTGTTTGACGAGATGCTTGGCGAGATCACTATCGGTCACATGTTCATTCGCGGCGGCGCGATACCGGAGCCGCTGCACGTCAAAGGCGGGCTGCTGGGAGCGGACTACAAAATCGAAAATGGTCGCTACCGCTTTGCGCGAATTTATAACGGCGAAAACTGGAACCCAGACTTGAAGGCACCGCTCACGCAGCCTGGCGTGGACGTGAAGGTTGGCGATTATCTGCTGGAGGTGGATGGACGCGAAGTGCGGCCACCCACCGAGGTGTACAGCTATTTTGAGAACACTGCAGGGAAGCAGCTACGGCTCAAAGTGGGGCCGACCGCCGACGGCAAAGATTCCCGCGAGGTGACGGTGGTTCCCGTGGCCAGCGAATTTGGTTTGCGCAATCGCGCCTGGGAAGAAGACAACCGGCGCAAAGTGGACGAATTGAGCGGCGGCAAACTGGCTTACGTGCATGTACCGGACACCAACATCGGAGGCTACCTGAACTTCAACCGTTTTTATTTTTCGCAGGTGGGTAAACAGGCGGCCATCATCGACGAGCGTTACAATCACGGCGGCCAGATTGCCGACTACATCATCGACGACTTGGAACGCCCGCTGCGAAATTGTGCTATTGCGCGCGAGGGCGAAAAGTTTTGCTCGCCGCTGGCGCAAATCTACGGACCAAAAACCATGATCATCAACGAAATGTCCGGTTCTGGCGGCGACGCGCTGCCGTGGATGTTCAAGCAGGACAAGGTAGGGCCTCTGGTGGGCACACGTACCTGGGGCGGGCTGGTGGGCATCTATGGCTACCCAACGCTGATGGACGGGGGCACCGTGACAGCGCCGCGCGTGGCTATTTATGGACTGCACGGAGCATGGGAAGTGGAGAATCACGGGATTGCCCCGGATGTGGAAGTGGAGAACGATCCCGCTTCTGTCGCGAATGGTCATGACCCACAGTTGGAGAGAGCGGTGCAAATCACGCTCGAGGCGCTGAAGAAAAATCCCGTGGTCATTCCGGATCATCCGCCTTATCCGGACTATCAGAAGAAATAGCGGTGTGATCGCAGCGGGCGGGCTATTTCTGCGGACGCGTCTATGCCACGCGAGGCTGCACCTACATTTTTGTTAAGATTCCACTATGCCGGAACTTCCGGAAGTTGAAACGGTTGCGCGAGGATTGCAGAAAACTATTCTCGGGCGAAAAATATTATCCGTCGCGCTGGGCAAGACGGACTTCATCGACGATCCGGCGGCGCTGGAACAGCATCTTCCTGGCCGGCGCATCGAAGCCGTGGAACGTTACGGAAAGTTCATGATGCTGCGGCTTTCGTTGGCGCAGCCCTCCGGCGCAAATAATCCCGTCGCTGTAGACGAATCCGCATCCCTGCTCGTACACCTGGGGATGACGGGAAATCTCTCCTCGAACGCCGCGAGCGAACCGCACGAAAAGCACACGCACGTTTGGATGCTGCTGGACGATGGACGCGAGCTGCGCTACACGGATCCGCGCCGCTTCGGGCGAATGGCTTATCTCGCCGGCGAGGCTATTTCGCAAGAGCTAAAGCGTTTTGGCGCGGATCCTTTGCTCATCACTGCCAGCGAATTCGTGACGCAGTTCAGTTCGCGGCGCTCGCGAATCAAATCGCTGCTGCTGGATCAAAGCGTGCTTCGCGGCGTGGGAAATATCTATGCGGACGAAGGCTTGTGGCGCGCGAAGATTCATCCCGCGAAAGTTGCGGCGGCCGTGAGCAAGGAGAAAATCAAGACACTGCGACGGGTTCTGCAAGCAATCTTGCAAAAAGCGATCGTGCTGCGCGGGTCCACCATCGCGGATTTTCAGGATGGCGACGGCGAGCCGGGCGAATATCAAAGACATCACCGCGCCTACGGACGCGAGGGCCGCCCGTGTTACCGCTGCGGCGCGCTCATTCGGCGGACCATCGTAGCCGGCCGCAGCAGTTATTATTGTCCGAAGTGCCAGCCGGCGCCGCGAGACTGCCCGCCTCTGGCGCCGCCGAAGTCCCAGCATTCTGGTAGAACCGTAACGCCCAAGGTGCGCACCGGCCGTTGGAGGATCGCGCGCGACCGTTGATGGTCGAAAACTAAATATTGAGCGCTTGCGGTCGTATTCACGTGGTCACAAAAGTTTCGCGGCTGTTTGTCGGTTCCAGTAAGAACCATGAGGATTTATGCGCGCGGTGTTGCAGCGAGTGAGCCGGGCCAAAGTGACGGTCAATGATGCCGTCACTGGAGAAATTGGTGCCGGGCTGATGATTCTTCTCGGCGTCGGCCGCGAAGACACTTCGACAACCGCGGTTTCGATGGCGGAAAAAATCGCCAACCTGCGCATTTTTGAAGATCCGCATGGCAGAATGAATCTCTCGTTGCTGGACGTTCGCGGCGGCGCCCTGGTGGTTTCGCAGTTCACACTTTATGGCGATGCGCGCGGACAGCGCCGGCCGAGTTTCATGGCCGCGGCGCCGCCAGATATCGCCAAGTCGTTGTACGAAGAATTGTGCGCGGCACTCACGGCTCTGGGCATCACCGTTGCGACGGGTGTTTTTCAAGCCACTATGTCTGTGGAGCTGATAAATGAAGGACCGGTCACAATCCTCCTCGACTCCGACAAAACGTTCTAGCCCACGACCTCGCGCGAAGACCACTGAAAAGTGGACGAAAGCCGCGGTCCTTCGAGAGCTGAAAAGAGTCGCCGATCCAAAGGTGCGCGCAAAGCTGGCGTATTTTGGTGTCAACGTTCCGAAGGCTTATGGCATATCAACGCCCGTGCTGCACGCGCTGGCGCGTCGCATCGGCAAAGATCAAGAGCTGGCGGAACAATTGTGGGACTCCGGCATTCACGAAGCAAAAAGTCTCGCCACGCTAATGGGCGAACCGGAGAAAGTCACCGCGGCGCAGATGGAGCGCTGGGTGCGCGGTTTTGACTCCTGGGACGTGGTCGATGGCGCTTGCTGCTATCTGTATGCGACCGCCAAGCCTGCGTGGACAAAAGTTTATGAATGGAGCACTCGCCACGCTGAGTTCGAGAAACGCGCGGCATTCTCGCTGGCCGCCTATCTGAGTTACAAAGACAAATCGGCGCAAGATGCGGAATTCGAGCGTTTTCTGTCGGTGATCGAGCGAGAAGCGCGCGACGAGCGCAACTTCGTGAAGAAAGCCGTCAATTGGGCGCTGCGAAATATTGGAAAAAGAAATCTGCGTCTTAACGCCGCGGCAATTCGCGCCGCCGAGCGCATCAGGCAGCGAGACTCGCCTTCCGCGCGATGGATCGCCGCGGATGCACTGCGCGAATTGAAAAGTGAGCCGGTGCAGAAGCGGTTGCGCAAGAAAGCGGGCTGAGGGATGGCTGCGAAGGTTGAAATGCCAACTGTGATTGTTCGCCGCGCGCGGAGCAGTGATGCTAAGCAAATTGCCAAACTGTCCGGTGAGCTGGGTTACCCGTCGACGCCCGCGAAGGTAGTCAAGCGTCTCCGCACTCTGCGCCCGGCGTCGCAGCACGCCGTTTTTGTGGCCGAGACGAAAGCCGACGGAGTCGTCGGCTGGGTGCACATCAGCATCTCCAGGCTGCTCGAATCGGACGCTAGAGCGGAAGTAAATGCGCTGGTTGTCACGGCCTCGCAGCGCAGCCTGGGGGCTGGCGCGCAACTTCTGGCGGCCACGGAAGCCTGGAGCAAAAAACAGCGCTGCCGAACGGTAAACGTGCGCTCCAACGTGATTCGTGAACGCGCCCACCAGTTTTATCTCCGCAATGGATACGAGCACTACAAGACCCAGAAAGCCTTCCGGAAAACGCTGTAATTCGCTTGCAAAACGACGATATTCGCGAGGAAACATCGGGCACGACGCACTCTGGCGAAATATATCGTGACGCGATAGACTTAGAAGGTGAGCACCGAAGTCACCACCGCAGAGTACCGCGCCTTGGCGGAATTGCGTTATCGCATCCGACTGTTTCTGCGCGAGGGGGACGCCAAAGCGCGGGCCGCTGGTCTTGAGCCCCAGCAATACTTGTTGCTGCTGGGGCTGCGCGGCTTGCCCAACGGCGCCGATGCCACCATTCGCACGCTGGCGGAGCGCATGGTGCTCAAGCATCACAGCGTGGTGGAACTGGTAGATCGGTTGGCATCCCACGGCTATGTGCGACGAATGCGTAGCAGCGAGGACCGTAGAAAGGTTCTGGTTTCGCTCCTGCCGCGCGGCGTCAAGCTGGTCGAAAAAGTAGCTCGTGATCGCATCAGTGAATTGCGTTCCAGTGGCGTGAAGCTGGTTACCGCAATCGATGCGCTGCTGCAGCCCAAGTCGCAAGAACGCTTGCAATCGACCGCGGGTTCGCGCGTTGCGAACTTTCGCGACAAAAAGTCCCGCCCAGTGAAAAAGGGCAAGTCTTCCGGAAAATGACCACGCCCGCCCCGCTGACCGCAAAAGTAGTCTGGTGGCGCGAGCCGTCACGGCAATGGAAAGCCCTGCTCCACGAGCGCGAAGAGCAAGTGTTTCTGGTTCTCACCCTTCTGATTGGCGCATTGGTGGGCTTAACGGTGGTGGCCTTCATCCTGGTCACCGAGCGCGCTGGAGCACGGCTTTATCCCGCGGGCGGCGCTCCGTGGAGGAGGCTGCTGGTTCCGGTGGTTGGTTCCCTGGGCATGGGGTATCTGCTATACCGATTTTTCCCCGACGCACGCGGCAGCGGCGTGCCGCAAACAAAAGCGGCGCTGTTCGCTCGGGGCGGCCGCATTTCATTTGCCACGGTGTTCGGCAAATTCTTCTGCACCTCGGCGACGCTTGCCAGCGGCATTCCACTGGGCCGTGAAGGCCCGGCGGTGCAAGTTGGTGCAGGAATCGCGTCCATCCTTGGGCAGAAGCTTGGTTTACGCCCTGAGAAAATAAAAGCTCTCGTCCCGGTAGGAGCCGCCGCAGCCATCGCCGCCGCTTTCAATACTCCTTTGGCCGCGGTGCTTTTTTCACTCGAAGAAGTTGTGGGCGATATGCACGCTCCAGTGCTCGGATCCGTGGTGCTGGCCTCGGCTACGTCGTGGGGCATGCTGCGTCTACTGCTTGGCAATGATCCGCTCTTCAAGGTGCCGCAATATCAGTTGGTCCATCCGGAAGAATTCGCGATTTACGCCTTGCTCGGCGTGGCGGGCGGTTTGGTTTCTGCGGCGTTTACAAGGCTTTTGCTTTGGATCCGCGCTAAATTCCTGCGCTTCCCGCGCAAGACGGTGTGGTTTCAGCCGGTCGCTGGGGGCTTAGTGGTTGGACTCACGGGCTGGTTCGTGCCGCAAATCATGGGAGTCGGCTACCGATATGTGGGCGACGTGCTAAACGGAAATATGGCGCTCAAGCTCATGATCCTGCTGCTGGCCATGAAACTGGTGGCCGTCGCCGTTAGCTATGCCTCGGGCAACGCGGGAGGCATTTTTGGGCCGAGTCTATTTCTAGGTGCAATGCTTGGCGGAGCCATCGGAACGATCGCGCAACATTTTTTTCCGGGGCATGTCGCGTCGCCCGGCGCATATGCATTGGTCGGTATGGGCACGGCCTTTGCCGGCGTGGTGCGCGCGCCTATGACTTCCGTGGTGATGATCTTTGAAATCACGCGCGATTACGCCGTGATCGTGCCGCTGATGATCTCCAATCTCATCAGCTATTTCATCGCCTCGAAGTTTCAGAAAAAGGCTATTTACGAGATTCTTGCCGAGCAGGACGGCGTTCATTTGCCAACCGCGGAAGCCCGCGTTCAGGAGAGTCAGCGGCAGGTTTTTCAGGCCATGCACCCGGCAACCGAAATTTTGAGTGCGGAGCGGTCCGTCAACGAAGCGCTGGAAAAGACGAAAGATAGCTCGCTGGACGCGTGGCTGGTGAATGACGAGACGGGAGTCGTAGGAGTTATCAGCCGCGAGTCTTTGGAAAAAGCGGCAGGTGCCGGCGGCGGCGAGCGGCTTCTTCTCGAACTTCTGGACGCGCGAAGCTTTTCTTACGTCCACGCCGATCATTCCCTCACTGCCGCACTGGACCGCATGGGCGCGGGGCAAGTAGATTTACTACCGGTCGTCAGCCGCGCCAATCTGCACCACCTGGAAGGCGTGATCACATTACAGGATGTGCTGGCGCTCTATGGCGTCGGCGCCAAATCACAGTAACGAAGCTGGTGATGTGGCTAAATCAGAGGTGTTTCCCATTGCCCGGAAACGCCGGAACGAAACACCGCGTCGATCACCGCCATGTTCTTAATGGCGTCCTCGAGCGGCACGGGCACTTCGCCGTCTTCTCGAATGGCCCTTGAAAAGGCGTCGCCTTGCAACGTGTATTGATTGCAGGCGGGAATTGTTTCTGTGGTTGTGTGGTTGCTCTCGCCTTTGCGGCCTTCGTCAATGAGGATGTTGGTCGGAAGATCTAGCGGCGCGGAATATGGAAGTTCCATCACGATGCGTCCGTGGGTGCCAAAAATTTCCATGCTTTGGTGATAGACCAGCTGCGTGCTGCACGTGAAGATCGCCTGCCCAGAGGGATAAGCCAGAATGGCGGAGGTCAGGCGATCGATTTGCATCTCCGGATCGCGCTCCACCAGGCCGATTACTTTCGTGGGTTCCGCCCCAAAAATAAAACGCGATGTATTAATGGGATAGCAGCCGATATCGAGGAGCGCCCCTCCGCCGCCAGCGGGATTGTTGTGGATGCTGTGAACCTCCCGGTCAAAATAGCTGAAAGACGCTGCAACAGAGCGTAGCTCGCCGATTTTGCCAGAGCGCACCAGCTCCCTGGCCCGCAGCCATTGCGGGTGCGAGCGGATCATAAACGCCTCGCCGCACTTCATCCCGGTCCGGTCGCGCACCGCCAGTAGCTGCTTCGCCTCCGCCACATTCAGGCTGACGGGCTTTTCGCATAGCACGTGTTTGCCCGCTTCCATGGCCTTGATTGACCAGGGCACATGCAGATGATTGGGCAGCGGATTGTAAATCGCTTCGATCTCCGGATCAGCGAGCATCTGCTCATAAGAGCCGTACGCTTTGGCGACGCCGAGCCTGCTTGCCGCCTCTTGCGCCTTGCCGAGATCGCGGGAAGCGATCGCGGCAATTTCGCTGTACGTCCCCTGCTGCATCGCTGGAATTACTTTTCTCCTGGCGATGCTTGCCGCGCCCAGCACTCCCCACTTCACTTTGCCCGATTTCAAGAGTCTTGCCTCTCGGATGACTTTTACCGGCTGACCGAACGTTCGCCCAAACAGCGCGACGAATGCAAAAGAATTCTACACGACACCATCCCAGGTGAGTTTCGGCGTCGCCAAAGTATTCGTCAACGTGTGGATTGCCTCGCGGCCATGTTAACTAAGTTAAGTATTGGTATCTCAAGGAATTCTGGTCTATGCTGACGCCGCACCTTCGTGGCTCGTTCGTCCTCCTATGCTCTTTAAGACCCTGAGTGCCTCGGTCTATGGCATCGACGCTTACCTCGTCGAGGTGGAGGTCGATGTCGGTTCCGCGCGCATTCAAGACTTCAACGTCGTCGGTCTGCCGGACAACGCCGTAAAGGAAAGCCGCGAACGCATCAAGTCCGCGATGCGCAACTGCAGCTTTGAATTTCCGCATGGCCAGGGTGTAACCATAAATCTCGCTCCCGCCGATATTCGTAAAGAAGGCTCGGGATTCGATCTGCCCATGGCGCTCGGCCTGGTCGGGTGCATGGGGCATTTCTTCGGCAAACAGCTCGATCAGTGCATGTTCCTTGGCGAGCTTTCGCTCGATGGAGGCGTTCGCCCCGTTCGCGGCGCGCTGTCTGCCGTCTTGGCCGCACGGGAAGCTGGCCTCAAATCCATCGCTGTGCCGGAAGCGAATGCCCGCGAGGCCGCGGTCGTTGACGGCATCAAAGTCTTCGGCGTCAAGTCTCTGCCGCAGGCGGTGGATCTGGTGAATTCTCCGGAATCGTTCTCGCCCGTGAAAGTCGATGCCGGGCAACTGCTGAATGACGCGGCGCAATATTCTGTGGACTTGCGCGACGTACACGGCCAACAGGCTGCCAAGCGCGCGCTGGAAGTCGCCTGCGCCGGCGGCCACAACATCCTTTTCATTGGTCCTCCCGGCGCCGGAAAGACCATGCTCGCCAAGCGCATTCCCACCATCCTACCGCCCATGACGCTCGAAGAAGCCATCGAGACCACGCGCATACACAGCGTCGCCGGTGTCCTCGAAAATGGCCAGGGCCTGGTGGGCACGCGTCCTTATCGCTCGCCGCACCACACCATCAGTGATGCCGGCCTGATCGGTGGTGGGGCTGTTCCGCGCCCCGGCGAGGTTTCGCTCGGGCACAATGGCGTGCTGTTCCTCGACGAGTTGCCGGAGTTCCAGCGGAATGTCCTCGAAGTGATGCGCCAGCCGCTTGAGGATGGCACGGTCACCATTTCCCGCGCTGCCATCTCCGTAACCTTCCCGTCGCGCTTCATGCTCGCGGCGGCCATGAATCCCTGCCCCTGTGGATATTTCGGCGATCCCACGCGCGAGTGCCACTGTACGCCGCCCATGATTCAGCGTTACGTCGCCAAGATTTCCGGACCGCTACTGGATCGTATCGACATCCACATTGAGGTTCCCGCTGTGAAATATAAAGAACTGCGCGCCCCGGCATCCTCCGAGGACTCCCTGGCCGTACGAGCCCGCGTGGTCACTGCGAGGGAACGCCAGCTGACCCGCTACGCCGGCGAAAAAAAGACCTTTGCCAACGCCCAGATGCTCCCAAAAATGGTCCGCAAGCACTGCGGGATCTCCGGGGACGGGGAGAAGCTCCTCGAAAACGCGATCACGCGCCTGGGGCTCTCCGCGCGCGCGCACGACCGCATCCTAAAGGTAGCCCGCACCATCGCCGACCTCGAAGGTGCCACCGGGATCGAGCCCAAACACGTCAGTGAAGCGATTCAATACCGCACCTTGGACCGCTCCTATTGGGCCTAAGACAACAGGCGAGGCCACGCAGACGCTAGATTCGGCGAAATTTCTTCTCGGCGGCCCCAAGCGCCCGTTCAACGCCGAAAGCCGGCACCTCCGTGCCATTGACTTGTGTTATTCCGCTGTGTTACGGATAAATGCGGTTTTCGGGGCACTTTCCCTTCAGAAAACCGCCTGAGGCGCATGGCAGCAGACCAAAAACACCTCGAAGCGACGCTGGAAACTCAAGTTGAGAGCGTCAATCTTGCCGAAGAGATGTGCCTGCGCATGGCGGAAGCTGCGGGTTTTGGCGAAGACGATTGCTACCGCATCGGCATGTCGGTGCGCGAGGGCGTGATCAACGCCTTCCACTATGGCAATCAAGAGCGGCCCGACAAGAAAATCCATCTGGCCGTGGACTTGACGGAAGACAAGATAATTATCCACGTCCTCGACGAAGGCAAAGGATTTGACCTGGCCTCCGTACCCGATCCTTTGGCGCAAGAAAACCTGCTCAGTACCTCTGGGCGCGGCATTTTTCTGATGCGCTCCTTTATGGACGAGTTCGATGTGGTGACCGGCCGCACCGGCGGCGCCGAAGTGGTTATGTCCAAGAAATTGCCGTCGGCGGCCTCCGCGCCGAACGGTCAGAGCGGGCAAAATGCCACGCCTCATCAGGAAGCTTAGGTGAAAATATGAGTTTGCAGTGTACATTTCGCGACGCAGGAAACGTAACGGTTGTGGATTTCAGCGGCAAAATCACGCTTGGTGAGGGCAGCGCGCTGTTGCGCAAGACCATCCGCGGTTTGCTCGACGAACAGCGCACCAAACTTTTGATCGATTTGGGTGATGTGGACTACATCGACAGCGCGGGCATCGGCGAAATGGTCACCGCCTTCACGGCGGTAAAAAATCGCGGCGGAGAATTAAAGTTGCTCAACTTGACGAAAAAAGTGAAAGACCTTTTGCAGATCACCAAGCTCTACACGGTTTTCGACGTGCACTCGAGCGAAACCGAGGCGCTGAAGAGCTTTCAGTGAGCGCTGCGGAAACTTTGCGCTGTCGTAGCATTGCGACTTTCCCCGGCGTGATTTCCGTGCCTGCTTCAGGCCGGTTGCTGTTAATTCTTTTTCCATTCCAACAACGCTTTGCGTCCCATCAGCCGTGCGTACATGACCGAACGCCATCTCTCCGCGTGGATCGCTGAACGCGCCAGCGCGTTGGGCTTCGATCTTTGCGGCGTGGTGTCTGCGGAGAAATTTCCCGAACTGGCGCATACCGAAGAATGGCTGGACCGCGGCTACGCCGGCGAGATGAAATATCTCGCTGATCCGCGGCGCAGCGATCCCCGGAGCGCCATGCCCGGAATCAAGAGCGTCATCGTCTGCGCGCTGAACTACAACACCGCGCATCCCCGCTCGATCCACGTTGCTTCGACAAGAGCGCAGGGCGATTCTTTGCCGGGTCTCACCGATGCCTCCCCTCGTGGGTGGATTTCCCGCTATGCCTGGGGCAGCGACTACCATGAAGTGCTCCGCGAAAGGCTTGGCTTGTTGCTTGCCGAACTCCAGGAACGGTGTGCAGATGGCGATCATAAAGTGTCCAGCGAGCTTTTCCACTCCCGGATTTACGCGGACACCGGACCTGTTCAGGAGCGCGTTCTCGCGAAGTACGCGGGTCTCGGATGGCTCGGCAAGAACACGCTGCTGCTCAACCAGCAGCTGGGCTCGTACTTCTTCCTGGGCGTGATTCTCACCACCCTGGAAATACCACCCACGTTGCCCGCCAACGCCGCTCCTCCACAGGACCTGTGCGGCAGCTGCCGCCGTTGTATCGACGCCTGTCCGACGAATGCCCTTGAGCCCTACGTTATGGACGCGCGACGCTGTATTTCCTATCTCACCATCGAACTGCGCGGCGGCATCCCGCTAGAGTTCCGCGAACCAATCGGGCACCATGCGTTCGGCTGCGATATCTGCCAGGACGTCTGCCCGTGGAACAACCGCGCCCCCATTACGCAGGCGCCAGAATTTGCCCCTCGCGAGTTTTACGGGCTGAGCAGTGCAGCCGTCCCGGAAAGTCCCTCAGTCGCTCCGCAATCGCTGCAGGAGCCAGATCTGGAATGGCTGGCCGCCATGTCCGAAGCCGAATTCCGTGAAGTTTTCCGTGGTACCGCCATAAAGCGCACCAAATGGCGGGGCATGGTGCGCAACGCCTGCATTGCGTTAGGCAACTCGGGCCTAACCCCGAATAGCGCAGCGTACGCCCGCGTCACCGCCACGCTGCAGCGCCTCGCGGAATCGCTTGAAATTTACATCGCCGAGTCTGCCCAATGGGCTCTTTCGCGCATCCAATCGCAGGAGTCAGAACGCCGGGTTAATCATGATTCCAACTAGGTCGCGCTTATAGGACGCTGGCACGGTTTGCGGGACTTCCATCAAGGCCTGGAGTTAGGCAGCTGCGGCGGGGTGACGCTATAATCTGAGCGGCCACCAAAGACAATTCGCCGCGCCGGCGCTGGCCGTAAAGCATTGCCATGAACCGTCGCAAATTTTTGTTCAACACAGGTATCGTCGGCGCGGGATTGCTTGGAAGTCACCATGCGGCTTCCGGCCTTTTGCGCGCTGAAGCAATTTCAAATCTCACACCGGAGGATAAACCCATGGCATTTACTGTGCCGCCTTTGCCGTACTCGTTTGACGCACTCGAACCGTCCATCGACGCCAGGACGATGGAGATTCACCACGATAAACATCACGGCGCTTATGTGACCAATCTCAACAAGGCGCTTGATGGGCACGCCGATCTGCAGTCCAAATCCATCGATGACCTGGTGAAGAATCTCGATGCCGTTCCCGAAAATATCCGTACCGCGGTTCGCAACAACGGCGGCGGACACTGGAATCATTCGCTGTTCTGGACGCTGATGAAAAAGGGCGGCGGCGGAGAGCCCAAGGGCGATCTCGCTGCAGCTATCAGCTCCTCGTTTGTCTCTTTCGCGGGCTTTCAGGAAAAATTCGCCGCTGCCGGCGTAGGGCGCTTCGGTTCCGGATGGGCCTGGCTGCTGGTGCGCGATGGCAAGCTCGTCATCGATTCAACTCCCAATCAGGACACGCCGTATCAGATCAGCGCCGGTGGCAAGGCTGTTTTGGGACTGGACGTCTGGGAACACGCTTACTATCTGAAGTATCAAAACGTTCGGCCGGAATACATCAAGAATTGGTGGAACGTTGTGAATTGGGATAAAGCCAGCGAACTCTACGCTGCCGCAAAATAACAGCGCGCCAAAATAAGAAGGCCTGCCCACAACGGGCAGGCCTTCATCAAGTCATCGTCCAGCCGGATGTCTCAGCCCATCAATTGACGCTTGGCGGCCAACGGAACGATCGCCGGTTTGCGCGGCACGGCCGAGTAGGCTTGTCCCACCGCGGAATAGCTTCGCGTTTCCCGCGTCGCTACCGGCAGATTCATCGGCAACGGCGTAGCGGTTTGCCGAGAGGCTTGCTGCACCAGCTCCATGCGGCCGCGCACGCGAAACTTCGCCAGCAGTGACGACACATGAAATTTCACCGTGCGCTCCGAAAGATTCAGCGTCGCGCCGATCTCCTTGTTTGACAGGCTGCGCACCACGCCGCCAAGCACTTCGTCTTCGCGCCGCGTGAGCTTCACTCGTCCGTGCACTGACTGTCCGGCCTGCAAAAGCTTCGCAGCCTTTTCGTTCAACTCCCCCAGATTGTCGCTTTCCGCCTGCACCATCACCACGTAGTCCGTTGGTTGTTGACCGCGAATCATGCAGTGCATGGCCAGCAATCCGGCGGCCTGTTCCACGGGAAGCTGCCCATCCGGCCCGGCTTCGACGTGAAAATGCGCCACGCCGGTACTTCGTTCATAGAAAAAATAAAGGTCGCGCTGGAACGTGCGACCCGAATTCACAATTTGGTGTGCCTGGTCACTTCTGCGGATTAATTTCACGTGCACCCCTCCGAACACAGCTCCGAGACCCCGAAGCCCTTTAATGGATTTTGTTCAACCCGCCTCTCGAAAGACGGGATCGCAGATTTGGCAACGCATCGGGCAAATACGCCAAGCTGAGGGCTGGCTGCAACTCGGTGACCCAAACTTCAGCTGAGGCCGTACCAAGATGGAGGAGGAGCTTTGTAAACAGTTCGCCCGAACTTTGCCACCGAACCTCGACGCATACTGCAAACTTTCTGCCGAACCAGCAGGAATTACAAAATGCTCATAGCGCTACACTTATGTTGGGTTTCGAGATTCGCTTCTACATATAAAACGGTAGGAATTGCACGAGATAGGAAAATTTTCCCGGAGCGGCTAGCTGGCGGTCTCCGCAGGTCCTGTGGAAAACGCGGTAATTGTGTACGGGCGTTCATGTTACGGACAGTCGCGCAGCTGCACTTTAGCCGAAATTCTTTGCGTTTCCAGTCACGATTCTGGTCTCGTTCTGCCCCAGCAACTCATATCGAATCCCGCGCCAGCGAATTTTTCGCGTGGTCAGCGAGTGCGCGAAATTCGCCAAATACAAAAATGGTACGAAGACGTTCACCAAAATGTAGATCCACGATTGCTCGCTGATCTGCTTTCGCCAAGTGGGCAATGCTTCGGTGACCCCCACCACGCGCAGGCCCCCGCGAATCGCCGACAGCAGCACCGGCAGAAACGTCAGCGTGGCCAAGTGCAACGCCGGGCGCCCCGCGAGCATATCGTCCAGCGTCAGCGTCACACCCATGATCAGCGTCACGCAGTACAAGAAATGCGTAAGCAGCGCCGCGCGCCAAATTTTCTGTGCATACACGCGGGTGATCAGGATCTGGCGGTTCGTGAACTCCATGAGCCCTTCGAAATCCGTCTGCACAAAAGACAGCGTCAAGCACTCCGGAACAAATAACACCGGTCTGCCGGTGCGTTCGAGCGCGCTGGTCAGCGAGTAATCATCGCTCACCGAGCCCTGCCAGAATTCCAGCACGCCGGCTTGCTCGAACATGAGTCGCCGTACCGCGGTCCCGCCGCCCCAGCAGAAATTTGGGCCTTTCTCGGTGAGCATGGTGACCACCGGTGCGTTCCAAGCCGCCAGCAACACCGTCGCCATGTCGTTGTTGTTCGGCATGAACCAGCGCATCGTGGTCGTTGCCGAGATGCGCTCGTCTTTCAGCGGCGCTACCAAGCGGTGCAGCCAAGCCTTGCCGGGCCGCCCGTCGGAATCGGCAAAAACTAGCACTTCAAAGTCCGGCGTCAGTTGCTCGATGGCTACGCGCAAATTATTGATTTTTTCCGAACAACCTTCCGGCGCACCCGCGATGACCACATGGGCCTTGATGCGCGAATTGGCCGCCACACGTTTCACGATACTGCTGGCTGGATCGTTCTCAGAAGCCAGGATGAAAAATATTTCGAAGTTTTGATGATCCAGTTCGGTGAGCGCCACCAGGTTGCGCTCCAGTCCCGCTTCCATCCCTTTGCAGGGGCACAATAAAGCCACCCGTGGCGCAAAAAATCCCGGGTCGGTGAGCAGTCTCCGCCGCACATAGCTCACCCACTGCACGGCCTGCCAGAGTAGATAGAGGCCGCCGGCTATCTGCAGCGTCGATAGGAAGTAGAACAGGTTCTCCACGTAAACAGAGAATACCAGAGGAAACTTTCTCGCCAACGCCCTTGTGAGCAGGTAGAATCGCACCCGTTAACGTCATCCTCCGGAGGCATGTCCGTCATGAATGGTCGCGTCGATTCCAGCATGGTCACATCCGCACTCGAACTGCCCGGCTATCGCGTCGTCAGAAACTTTGGCATTGTCCGAGGAATTATCGTGCGTTCCCGCAGCGTCATCGGGAATCTCGGAGCAGCTATCCAGACCATTGTGGGAGGGAACATCACCATCCTCACGAACTTGTGCGAAAAAACCCGCGAGGACGCCTACGAACTGATGCTCGTGCACGCCGCGCAGCATGGCGCCAATGCGGTCATCGCCATGCGCTATGACGCCACGGAAGTCATGCAGGGTGTTACCGAAGTGCTGGCCTACGGCACCGCGGTGCAAGTCGAGCGCATTCCGTAATCCGCGGCTTGGCGCAGTCCGGACGCACTCGCAACCGCACCGGAGGCAATGGTAGAATCCCCGCTCGATGTTTTGCACTTCTTGCGGCGTACAGGCTTCTTCCGGCGCTCGTTTCTGCCCCGCCTGCGGCATGGCCATCGCTCCGGCGTCCGGGGAAGCGGGGCGCGCCGCCGCAGGCGTTGACGCGAATGTCACCTTGAGTGGCGACGATCCTGGCATCGAAGGCGCTACGATCGCGCCGCAGACCCCGCCGCCCCGCAAAGTTCCGCCCGTACCTCAACCGTCGCGTACCACGAAATCCGGACACGCCAGCTCCGGCTTGACCAGCTCCGATCCCATTAGCGGCGGCCGCTTCGCCCCCGGCCAGATCCTCGCCGAGCGTTATCGCATCGTCGCCCTTGCCGGGCGCGGTGGTATGGGAGAAGTTTATCGCGCGGAAGATTTGCGCCTTAGCCAGGTCGTGGCCATAAAATTTCTTCCCCAGGAACTCTCGCAAGACGCCTCTGCGCTGGCGCGCTTTCATTCCGAGGTGCGCATCGCCCGCCAGGTATCGCATCCCAACGTCTGCCGCGTTTTTGATATTGGCGACGTCGACGGCATTCCGTTCCTCTCTATGGAATATGTGGATGGCGAAGACCTCGCTTCCGTGGTCCGCCGCATCGGCAGGCTTTCGCCGGACAAAGCCACGGAAATCGCCCGCCAAATCTGCGCCGGAATGGCTGCCGCTCACGAACGCGGCGTAATTCACCGCGATCTGAAGCCCGCCAACGTCATGCTCGATGGCGCGGGGAAGATTCGCGTGATGGATTTTGGCCTGGCCGGAATCGCCGCCAGTATCCAAGGCTCGGAAATTCGTGCGGGCACGCCTGCATACATGGCGCCGGAACAACTCGAGGGGCGCGAAGTCACCTTCAAGAGCGACATCTATTCACTTGGTCTGATTCTCTACGAAATTCTCACCGGCAAGCGTGCTTTCGAAGCCACCACGCTGGCCGAGCTCATCAAGCTGCGCGGACAGGGCACGCTCACAAACCCTTCCACACTGGTAAAAGATCTCGACCCGCTCATTGAGCGCGTCACCCTGCGCTGCCTCGACAAAGACCCCGCCAAGCGCCCCTCTTCCGCGCTACAAGTGGCCGCTGCTTTGCCGGGTGGCGACCCGCTGGCCGCCGCTCTTGCCGCGGGCGAAACGCCTTCGCCGGAAATGGTTGCCGCTTCCGGCGAGAAGGAGGGTCTTCGACCGAAGATCGCAATCGCCATGTTGGTCGCGGTGGTGGTCGGTTTGATCTTTGCCATCTACGTGGCGGATCGCTTCAAACTCAACAATCGCACGCCACTGGAAAATTCTTCCGAAGTACTTACCGCGCGTGCGCGCGAAATCACCAGGAACCTCGGTTACACCGCGCCCGCTGCAGACGCCGCGTCCGGTTTCGACATCGATGGGTATTACTTGAGCTTCCTTCAGAAAAGCGACAAAACTCCCACACGATGGGACATCCTTTCAGGCGATCGCCCCGCTTCTTTGAGTTTTTGGTATCGCGAAAGCCCCCGGGGAATGATACCGCAGAGATTTTTTTCCTCGGGCGGAGCCGGCACGGTCACCACGTTTGATCCGGCGATGGACGTCAGCGGCATGACCATGGTAATCGTCGATATGCGCGGCCGCCTCGTCCACTTTGCTGCAGTTCCGCCGCAGGTGGACAATTCCACGGAAGCTCCTCCGGCTCCGGATTGGACCCCATTGTTTGCCGCCGCGGGCTTGCGGTCCGACGACTTCAAGAGCGTTCCTTCCGAGTGGACCCCGCTCGCCTGGGGAGACTCGCGCGCGGCTTGGATTCGCGACCTGCCCGGTCACGCGAATATTTCCGAGCGTATCGAAGCCGCTGCGTATCGCGGCAAACCAATTTATTTTGCTGTGCTCTATCCGTGGGACACACCGCAACGCTCGACTCCCTACCAGCAGACCACTCGCGAAAGAGTCTCTTCGATCATTTTGTTAACCCTGTTCGTCGGACTCCTGCTGGCCAGCGCCTTCGTGGCCCGCCGAAACCTCCGCTTGGACCGCGGCGACACTCGCGGCGCAGTTCGCCTCGCTATTTTCGTGTTTCTGGCCTTCATGATCAGCTGGGCGCTCCGCGCGCACCATGTCGATTCGGTCGGCGAATTCGAGGGCTTGTTCGTCGCTTTCAGTTGGGCCTGCCTGATGACCACCATGGCCTTTTTTCTATATCTGGCGCTTGAGCCCTTCGTGCGTAAAAACGCCCCGCAAACCTTGATCACCTGGTCTCGCCTGATGGCCGGAGACCTCCGCGATCCGCTGGTTGGCCGCGACCTCCTCATCGCCTCGGTTTACGGTGTATGGCTCAGTATTTTCGAAACCTCCGACAATTTTCTGCTCCCTCTCTTCGGCAAACTTCCTCCTACTCCAGGCTCACTCGCGCCAGACACGCTCAACGGCGTGCGCCAGGCACTTGGTTACATTCCGAATTTCGCGTTGATTTACGTACTCTACGGCTTGTTCATTTTTTTTCTTTTTTTTATGGTGCGGCTGCTCGTTCGCTATGTTTGGATAACCGCGCTGATTATCGTGCTCCTCGGCGCCGTCACCAACACCGGAGGAGACTACCCGCTGCTAGACTTTATTTTCTTGGCGATTATTTGGGTTTCTATCATCGTGGTCCTTCGGCGATTTGGTTTGCTGGCCCTGGTGGTGGGACTTGTGGTGCAGAACGTCCTGATCGTATTTCCGGTGACCTCGCATTTCTCGCGATGGTATGCCAGCGAAGGCCTGACGGGGATAATCGCCATTGCTGTTCTGGCGGTTTATGGTTTCCGCACCGCGATCGCCGGGCAGGCGCTTTTTAATGAAGCCGCTCTCGATAAATAAAGCTTGTTCTTGTCGGAGCGGGCTTGCAGCTTCATCGCCCAGTCGGAATTTTCGTCATCTGCACCGCCGCCGCAAAAGCATGTTCGGCGAGTTCGTCTACATCATTCAGTGCACGGCTCGCCGCCAGTCGCGCCTTCTCCAGGAAAGACGAATCCAGCAGGAAAGCACAGCGGTCCACAAACGGGTGATTCGCTGCTTCAAACGCTTTTCGCCGTCGCCGCGCCGCGCCGACACGCGACAGTAAGTCTTCGTAGAGTTGCAAGTCGTTTTGAAAATCCAGCGCGTCGCCTGCCGTCCACTTATGCAGCCGCGTCAACGTCGCCAGATATTTCTTGCGAAAAAGTGTCACATCTTTTCGCGCAATCAATTGCGGCTTGCTTTTTTTTGAACTTGGCAGCGCGGAGGTCGAAAGTTCCAGCGCCCGCGCGGTCGCCGCCAGTAACGCCTCGCGCTGCAGCAGACCCAGTAGGTCGCGGTACAAAGCGGCATGCACCTGCAGCGCATACCGCCCGTGCTCCACAACATACGAATCCACAAATCGCGGAATCGCGCGCTCCTGCTGCAGCGCCGCTGTAATCCGGGAAGCCACTTCTGCCGGGACGTCCGTCACGATTTTTTTGGCCAGAGCCATGATCGAAGTTAGGTTGGGGGCAGCTAGAGTCCCATGGTAGCAGGCTTCGTTTGCGCGTTGCTTCGTCTGCATCCAAAGAAAAAAGCCCGGCAACTATCGCCGGGCCTTCTTTTTCTCAATTGTGGTGGGAACGTCTTAGTGAATAGCCCGGGGCACATCCACCCCAGGCGTTTGCGACTTAGGGTCCGGCGGCACAATTGGTGTGGCCACCGGATCCTTTGCCAGCGCGTGCTCAAGCACTTCGTCCAACGTCCGCACGTAGGTGATCTTGATGTCGCCGAGAATATCCGGCGTCAGATCCGCCACTGCGTTCGGCTCGTTGTCCGCGGGCAACAATACCTCGCGAATGCCCGCGCGCTTTGCGCCAAGTACTTTTTCCTTCACGCCGCCGATAGGCAGCACGATCCCAGACAGCGTCATCTCGCCAGTCATCGCCAGCCGGTCGCGCACCGGACGATTGGTCAAAAGGCTCACCAGGGCGGTTACCATCGCCGCACCAGCGGAAGGACCATCCTTCGGCACAGCTCCCGACGGCACGTGAATGTGAATGTCGTGCTTACGGAAAAAGTCCGGATCGATTCCGTATCTTTCTCCGTTTGCGCGCACCCACGTCAGCGCCGCAGTCATGGACTCCTGCATCACTTCGCCTAGATGCCCGGTCATCGTGAATTGCTTTCCGCCGCGCATCCTCGTCGCTTCGATGAAGATGATGTCGCCACCCACCGGCGTCCACACCAGCCCCACTGCCACGCCGGGCCTCTTGACGCGTTCCTCGACTTCCTTCTCGGTGCGGAACTTCGGCACGCCCAAATATTCGCGGACGATTTCCGGAGTCACCGTCATTTTGTCCAGCTTGCCTTCCGCCAGACGCCGCGCTTGTTTCCGCGTAATGGTCGCAATCTCGCGTTCCAGGTTGCGCACGCCGGCTTCTCGCGTGAAGCTATGAATGATCTCGCGCAGCGCGTCGTCCGTGAATTCCAGCTGCTCGCCATTTTTCAATCCGTGTTCCGTGGCTTGCTTCGGAATCAGGTACTTGTGCGCGATGTGTAGCTTTTCTTCGCCCGTGTAGCCCGGTAGTTCGATCACTTCCATGCGGTCGCGCAGCGGCTCGGGTATTGGATCCATCCAGTTCGCCGTGGCAATAAACAACACCTTCGACAAATCGAATGGCACATCCAGGTAATGATCGCGGAATGCGTTGTTCTGCTCCGGGTCTAAAACTTCCATTAGCGCCGAAGAAGGATCGCCCCGGAAGTCCCGCCCCAGTTTGTCCACTTCGTCCAGCATGCAAACTGGATCGTTGCTTTC
Source organism: uncultured Acidobacteriota bacterium (assembly GCA_963838265.1). Lineage (GTDB taxonomy): Bacteria > Acidobacteriota > Terriglobia > Acidiferrales > UBA7541 > Acidiferrum. The sequence goes on along the minus strand of CAWIQN010000003.1, from coordinate 38,781 downwards.
GGCGCGCTTCAAACCTTGGATGATCTGCCCCGGCAACGCTCCGATGTACGTCCGACGATGCCCGCGAATTTCCGCTTCATCATGCATGCCACCCAGCGCAATGCGCACGAATTTGCGCCCCAGCGCGCGAGCTATCGATTTTCCGAGCGAAGTTTTGCCCACGCCCGGAGGTCCGACGAAGCACAGGATCGGCCCCTTCATTCCTGGCTGCAATTTCTTCACTGCCAGGTAATCCAGGATGCGTTCCTTGACCTTCACCAGGTCGTAGTGGTCTTCGTCCAGGATTTCTTTTCCTTTAGCGATGTCGATCTCTTCCGCGCCAGAGGATTTACTCCACGGCAAAGAGGTCATCCATTCCAGGTACGTGCGCGACACCATGTATTCCGCGGACGCCGGCGTCATTTTCGCCAGCCGCTTCAGCTCGCGGTCGCACTCTTTCTTCGCTTCCGCGGACATCGCTGCTTCTTCCACTTTTTTGCGCAGCTCGTCGATCTCCGCGGCGGAATCGTCCGATTCACCAAGCTCCTTTTGAATCGCCTTCATCTGCTCGCGCAGCAAGTATTCCCGCTGGCTCTGGCTCACCTGTTCCTGCACCTGTTCGTGAATCTTCGAGCGCAGTTCCAGAACTTCGAGTTCCTTGGAAAGTTCGCGAATCAGCGTTTCCAGGCGCTTGCGCACGCTGGACGTTTCGATCAGCTCCTGCCGCAGCAGAGTCGAAAGCGAAGGCAGAGTGCCGGCGATAAAATCCGCTAGCCTGCCGGGATCATCGATGTTCATAGCTACGGACTGCAATTCATCGGAAAGCTGCGGCGAGTGGCTCACCACGTCGCGAAACAGATCCTGCGCGTTCCGTTGCAACGCTTCCAGTTCGTTGGCGGATTCTCCAAAAATGTCCGGTTCAGCGATTACCCGGGCCCGCAAATACGGCCGCAGACCGATTAAGTCAACAATCTGGATGCGTTCCAGGCCTTCCAGGAAAATCACCACATTCCCGTTCGGCATCTTTACCGTCTTATGTACTTTGGCGAGCGTTCCCACTTTATGCAGGTCGGCGGCGGACGGATCTTCCACGCGTGGATCCAGTTGCGCCACCACGCCCATCAGTTTCTCTTCGCCTTGCAGTGCATTTACCAGCGCCAGCGAACTCTCGCGTCCAACCGTCAGTGGCAGGACTGCCCCGGGAAAAAGCACGGTGTCCCTGACCGGCAGGATGGCGAGAATCTCTGGCACTACAAACTTTTTGTCAGCCATGGTCTCCCCTAACACTAAGCACGCAATCGGCCGTGCCGTAAAAGTTTAGATGCCGACCCGCTCAAAAAGGTGCAGCGAGATGCAACAAGCTTGGCATAAAATCTTAGCGTCTCTCGCTAAGGTTACTCACAGACTTGCATCACGCGCGCCAAGTTTTCATAAGTCATCCTTAATGAATAACTTATAGAATTAGAGTGGCCTATCCACCTGCACTGGTTTCATCGGCCGCAACTGCTTTCTTCTTCATCTAGTTTCCCTGAAACGTGGGGTAATGCCGCCGGACAAAGCCCTCGGCCTCCGCCAAATTGTCAATCTGCCCGTCAAGTTGCGCATCCTCTATGGACCGCAAGATTTCGCTGAACAGCGGCCCGGGCGTGTAGCCCATGCGCAGTAAATCGTTCCCGGTAAGTACCCGATGGGGCCGCACCTCCTCGGGAGGGGTCTCCGCAAGAAAACGGCTCACGAACTCGTACGCCTCCATCCGGCGGTTGCTGGATAGTGAATCCAACCGGTGCAGCGCCATATGCTCCTCGAATCGCGGCAGCCGCACAAAACGCTTTAGCGTGGACGCCCGCATCTGTTCGACGTCCTTGAACTTCATATGGTTAGACACCAAGGAAATAATTTGTTCCGTGTCTTCGTAGGAAAATCGCAGCTGCCGGCAAATCCGCTCAGCAATCTCAACTCCCGCGTCGACATGCCCGTCAAACCGGATGCGGTCCCCCGTCTCCGCTGCGGACCTAAACGTCGCCGGCTTCCCGACGTCGTGCAGCAGGACACCCCAGGCCAGCGTTGCAGGCGACCCCGCTGGAAGCCCTTCGATCATTAGCATTGTATGCGTCCAGACATCGCCCTCCGGATGGTATTGCGGCGGTTGTTCCACGCCGTGCAGCGCGGAGATCTCCGGCAACACCTCGCGCAGCAACCCCGTTTCATCCAGCAGCGTGAACCCGCGTTTCGCGGCGCCCTCGGTGAGCAATTTGGTCAACTCTTCGCGGACGCGCTCGGCGGAAACCTGGACTATTTGCGGCGCAAGCTCTTTCATGGCCGCCATTGTCGCTGCATCGATCGCAAATCCTAGCCGAGCGGCGAAACGCACTCCGCGCAACATGCGCAGTTTGTCCTCAGTAAAGCGCCGCTCCGCCTCTCCAATCGCGCGAATCACTCCCGCGCGAAGATCCGCCTGGCCACCCACGTAGTCCAGAATCTCTCCGCTGTCGTGGCGCATCAGCAGACCGTTGATCGTAAAATCGCGCCGCTGCACATCTTCCCGCGCGGTCTTGGAGTACGCTACCGCGTCCGGATGCCGCCCGTCGGAGTAGCCTATATCTGAACGATACGTGGCTACCTCCACCTTTATTCCCTCCCGCGGCACCAAAATTACGCCAAACTGCGCGCCCACTCCCACGCCGTGCGGGAAAATCTCCAGCACGCGTTCCGGCGTGGCGTCCGTGGCCACATCATAATCAGCAGCCTCGCGTCCGAGGAGCGCATCCCGCACACACCCGCCCGCCAGCAGCGCCTCATGGCCATGCCGCTGCAGCGTTTCGCAAATCGAATTGGCAAGTTCGCGCGGTGTCACTCGTCAATTATGCGCTAACCCGCACTCCAATAATTGTTGGGAAAAAATAATTACGAACGAGAGGCGCGAAAAACCAAACAAGTAATATCGTCAGACTGCCGCGTCGCGCCGACAAATTCATCGACGCGGAGCATCAGCATGCGTAATGTTTCTTCAGCACTCACTTCTGGGAGTTGCCCAATTACGGCCAGCCAGCGCTCGTTCCCGAAATCCTCGCCCGCGGCGTTGAACGCTTCTACCACGCCGTCCGTATACAAAATCAGCGCGTCCCCAGGTTGCAGTTGAATCGTACCGGCATCAAACACGGCCGTGGCTTCAATCCCCAGTGGCAAGCCGCCCGCTTCCAGCTTTTCCAGAATGCCATTCGCGCGGCGCAGAATCGGCGGATTGTGCCCGGCATTCACATAGGTCATGTGCCGCGTGGCCACGTCGTACTCGGCTATCAACGCGGTGGTAAAGCGCCGGCCATCCAGGCTGTGCGCGCATGCATAGTGATTCAGACGCAAAACCAACTCATCCAGAGGTACGTCTTCGCTTGCGATGGTGTGCAAGCTTGCTTGCATCGTGGCCATTAACAACGCCGCGGGAACGCTTTTTCCGGCCACGTCCGCGATGACCACCAGCAATTTCTCGCGCGTGCCACCCGGAAAAAACGCATCGTAATAGTCGCCAGCAACGGAATTTTGCGGCCGCGTGGCAAACGCGATATCCGCGCCAGGAACCTCCGGAGGATGCGATGGCACCAGCCAACTCTGAATTTCGCGCGCGATTTCCAGATCGCGCTTCATGGTGACTTTATCGGCCAGCTCGAGCGATAGCAGCAGTAACACCAGCAGCGCCCCAGCCAGCTCCAGATCAAAGCCCGCCGCGGAACCAGCGTTGGCATGGATGTTTAGTTCCGAGAAAACCAGCATAGCCAGCCCGGCCAGCAGCAGCACGCGCCGCGCCGGTGAAAGCTTCATCAGCAAGGCCCAGAAAAATTGTTTGGCGATGTGGAAGGGTCGTCGCCACCGCGACCTGCGATTGATCTCGTCCCAGTCAACGTCCTTGCCATAAAAGCCGTAACTGGCGCGGGCGTCTGCGGCGAACTGCCCCCACAGGTCGTCGATCCGGCGGCCTTCGCTCACACGCTCCCAGAATTCCCGCGTCCGGGCGAAGCGCTGCCGCGGGCGTGGTGGTGACACAGGGATGTTGGGGGGCGCGCTCATTCCTGAATTATAGGCCATTTAGCGAGAGCATCGCGTCGAGGAAACTCTGTACAAAGTTGCAAGCGCGTCGCGGCGATGTGAATGGTTGTTGTGAGTCTTTGCGCTGTGACTCTTTGCGGGTCGCGGCTTTAGCCGCTGAAGTTGCGGCTGACGTTGCGACGGTGCGCACGGATCCTGGGGTGATCAGTTCTCCCCCTCATCATCCTTTTTTTCTTTTCGCAGCGAGCCGCCGAACTGCACCGCGCCAAATCCGAAGCGGTCGCGCAATCGGTCCGTGGCCTGGGTGAGTTTCTCCAGTTTGCCGCGGCGCTCCGCGTCAAGAAGATCTAGCTGTTCGCCGCCATGGCTCATATTGCTCAAGCTCACTCCCAGCAAGCGCACTTTTCGTTTGCGGTTGCGATGCTCGCGAAAGAGTTGCAGGAACACCGCGGAAATGTCGCCATCAAGCTGTGCCGCTTCGGGCAAAGTTCTCGATCGCGTGTGGGTGTCGAAGCCGGTGTAGCGAATGGTCAACGTCAAGGTTCGCGCGAAAAGACCCGCTTCGCGCAGCCGCTTGCAGGCTTTTTGCGACAGATGGCTGAGCATGGCGGTCATCACATTTTCGTCAAACGTATCTTCGCCAAAGGTGTGATTGTGCGAAATGGATTTGGCTTCGGCGTCGATCAGAAATTCATACGAGTCGCCGCCGCGCGCTTTGCGGTATAGCGCGCGGCCCCACTGGCCGAATATCTTTTCCAGTTTTTCCTGTGGCTCGCGCGCAATCTGCTGCACGGTTTCAATCCCCATGGCACGCAAGGCCCGCTCGGTGACCTTGCCGATTCCAGGAATTTTCCGCACCGGCAACGGCGCCAGAAAACTTTCTTCGCGTCCTGGCGCTACCCACACCAGGCCGCGTGGTTTGGCTTGGTCGGAGGCTACCTTGGCAACCAATCGTGTAGTTGCCAACCCGCCGGAGCAAGGCAGACCGGTTTGTTTCGTAATATGGCGCAGCAACTTGTCCGCGGCGGCAAAAGGAGGTCCGTGCATGCGCTGAGTTCCGGAAAGATCGAGATAGGCCTCGTCGATGGAAACCATTTCCACTATCGGCGAAAAGCCGTTCAGGATCGTGACGACACGGTCGCTCCATTGCGTGTACTTGTGATGGTGGCCATCGAGGAAAATTGCGTGGGGACAAAGTTTGCCAGCCGTGCGTAGCGGCATCGCCGACTGAATGCCGAATTTCCGCGCTTCGTAACTCGCAGCGGTAACCACGCCCCGCTGATCGGGCCGTCCGCCAACCACCACGGGCTTGCCGCGTAACTCCGGCCGTTCGAGCAATTCCACCGAGACGAAAAACGCATCCATATCGACGTGCAAGATGGACGCAACCGCTAGTGGATCGATGGCCTCCATCGGTCCACGTTTCGCGCGGAATCGAGCCAGGTCCGGCATGCCTTTAGCCTACTCCGCTCAGCGTACTCCAACAATTCCGAGTCTGCAGACTTACGATTTACCTGGCGTTGAGGCAAGGACGACTAAAAAATCACGCGGCGTGATGACGCGGATGTCCTGGAACTGAGCTGGAAAATGGCGAATATTTCCCGTCACGATGAAGTCAGCGCGCCCGGCCAGCGCACATTCAATAACCGTATTGTCTTCGGGATCGCTAGCTATGCGAAGGTACTTCCGTGGAGTGATGAGAATCGCCTTGCTCCGCAGGAGCAAGAGCAAGCGATCAATTTGCTCCGGATCCAACCTAAGACGCTCGCGGGGTAATACTTTCTTATATTCGTCAAGAAGAGCGGGGCTGAGATAGAGGCGAAACCTCCGCAGGAGCGCGTGTTTCAAAATGAGTGCGGGTGGGCCTTTGGAATTCAACAAGCCCGATACAACCACGTTGGTATCGAGAACCGCCCGAATCATGTCTTGGTTGTTTTGCGGCGTTCGCTACGGTAGCGCTTGATTTCCCGATTTATTTCGCGCAAGGTCATGCGCTGAAGGCCCTTGGCCTCGGAGTCCTTCCAGATCTCTTCCAATATCGGCACGGCTCCGCCGACAGTCTTCAGATACTCCTCGACGCCCATAATCACCGCCTGCGGCTGGCCCCTTCGGCCTACGACAAAGCGTTCCTTGCTGTGGCGCACGCGACGAAGAATTTGTCCAAATTGCGTGCGCGCGGTAAGCGCCGGAATCATAATTTGGGTAAAGTTCGTATTGCTGGATTTAGATTTTGCCATGACTGCAACTCGCTCGAACTAATTAATTAGTTCAGGCCCATTGTACGTCTCTAGCGTGGGCTCCTCAAGCCAATTCCGCGGCGATGACGCGCGGTATGCCAGCTAGGTCATTGGTGACGCTAACGTAGGACCATGCGGGCTCGGCGAGTAGCGGCTGGACGGCTGCCAGACTGTTGTGGCCGAGTTCGAGGACCAAGAGTCCGCCAGGTTTAAGGTGTGCTGCGGATTGTGCGATGAGGCCGCCGTAAAGTTCGTAGCCTTCTTCGCCGCCGTAGAGCGCTTGGGGAGGTTCGTGGTCGCGGACTTCGCGATCAAGAGATGGTGCTTCGCGGCGGCCAATGTACGGCGGATTGCTGACGATCGCATCGAACCACGATGGTTGCCGGTCGCCGGCTTTTGCGTCGGCAAGAAGATTGCTGTTTGCGAAGTGGATCCGGTCGGCCACACCGTGCCGCGCAGCGTTACGCAGCGCAACGGCCAGCGCGGCTGGTGCAATATCGCAGGCGTAAAGGCGCGCATGGGGAAGTTCCTTCGCCATGGTGATGGCGATGCAGCCAGAGCCTGTGCCCACATCGGCGATGATTATTCCTGTGCCATCGGTTGTTTGTGGTCTTCCTTTGCGAACTTCACGCAGCGCCAGGCGATCCAACGTCACTTCGATCAGGTGTTCGGTTTCCGGGCGCGGGATCAGAACATCGCGATTCACTTCAAACTCAAGTCCCCAAAATTCCTGGTGCCCGGTCAAATGCTGCACCGGTTCGCCAGCGGCGCGGCGTGCAAGCAGCGCCAAGAAGTTGTGCTGTTGCTCAGCGGATAAGGGTTCTTCCGGATGTGCGTATAGCCAGGCACGTTCCTTACCAACCACATGCAATAACAAGAGTTCCGCCCCCAGTGTGTATGCGGAAACATTCGCGGAGCGCAGTTGCACGATTCCGCGTTGCAACGCACCGCGGACATCCATGCGTTCCGTTGTCATTGGGTGTGGATTCACGTCGGTGCGCTCACCGTGCGAGGACTAGGCGCCAGCTAACTCGTGCTCGAGGCGTTCCGCTTCGTAATGCGAAACGAGGCCATCGACCAGCGCGGGTAGCTTCCCTTCCATTACATCACCGAGGTTGTGCAGCGTCAGGCCGATGCGGTGATCGGTGACGCGATTTTGCGGGAAGTTGTAAGTGCGGATTTTTTCCGAACGGTCACCGGTCTTAATCTGATCGCGGCGTTCCGCGCCCAGAGCGGCTTGTTGCTTCCCAAGTTCCATTTCGTACAGACGCGCGCGAAGAACGCGCATGGCTTTGGCGCGATTTTTGATTTGTGATTTTTCGTCCTGCTGCGAAACCACCAGGCCGCTGGGAATGTGCGTGATGCGCACAGCGGAATAGGTGGTATTCACGGATTGGCCGCCAGGTCCGGAAGAGCAAAAAGTGTCGACGCGCAAATCCTTGGCTTCGATCTTGATGTCGATGTCATCGGCTTCCGGCAGCACCGCTACGGTGGCTGCCGAGGTGTGAATGCGGCCCTGCGTCTCCGTAGCCGGCACGCGCTGTACGCGGTGCACGCCGCTTTCGTATTTCAGCTTGGAATAAACCTTGAGGCCGCTGATCGCGGCTACGATTTCCTTCATGCCGCCTAGCGAGGACGGCGAGCTTTCCAGGACTTCCACTTTCCAGTTCTGCGTTTCCGCGTAGCGCGAGTACATGCGGAAAAGTTCCCCGGCGAAGAGAGCGGCTTCGTCGCCGCCAGTGCCGGCGCGAATTTCGACAATTACGCTCTTCTCGTCGTTGGGATCCTTGGGCAATAGCAGAACTTTTAGTTCGCGTTCGACGATTTCTTTTTTCGCGACCAGCTGTTTCTCTTCGTCATACGCCATCTGCTTCATTTCCGGGTCGTCGGCTTCCGCGATCATCTGGTGCGCGCCGGCGAGATCTTTTTCAATCTGTTTGAACTCGCGATGCTTTTCGACGATTTGTTCAAGGTCAGAATGCTGTTTGGCGACCTTCTGAAACTTCGCGGAGTCGGTGACCAATTCGGCGGTTTGCAACTGTTGCGTCAGGTCGTCGTAGCGTGCGCCGAGTTGATCGAGTCTTTCGGATAGTGTGAAGCCAGCCATAAACTTTCCTCTTTTTGATGTGGACGGAAAACTTTGCTTTCTAACTTATGAGCGCACCAACAGGAGATCCGCGGTTTGCGGATTTGAGAGAGGAGAATCGCTAATAAAAAGGGGCAAACATCGTTTTTCTCTTACTTAAGAATAGCTCCGAAATACGTTCCGTGCAATTGCATTCGAAAACCGGCCGTGCCGAAGCGGCACGGTTTTGCTGGGTCAAAGGCCGCAGGGCTCAGAACCAAGCGCCCTGCGCTACAGTTGCGTTCCGACACCAGGCGTTGCAGCGGGTGGAGGGCCTATACTAGGATGCCGGAGCGTTATGAACGATTCATTTTCTGATGTGGCGGTGTCTTCCATTGCTGCTGTTGGCGATGCCGATTCTTCGCGCAACTCCGCTGGCTACCTGGGGTTTCTGTGGGACTTTTGGTATCCGGCGGCGCGCAGTTCGGAGATCCGCGGGCGGAAGCTGATCACCGCGACGCTCCTGGAAGTGCCACTGGTGCTTGGCCGCACCGATGATGGAAAAGCGTTTGCGATGCGCGATTCGTGTCCGCATCGCGGAATTCCACTTTCTTATGGGCGATTTGACGGCAAGGCTGTGGAGTGCGGGTATCACGGCTGGAAGTTTGAGGCGTGCAGCGGACAGTGCATCGAAATCCCTTCGCTGACTTCACAGGATAAGTTGAACGTCGAACGAATCTTTGCTGTCCATTATCCGTGTGAAGAGCGCGATGGATATGTTTGGGTGTACATGACGCAGCCTGGAACGCTTCCTCGAGGTTCGCAGAAGGCGGAGACGATTTCAGCGGCGCCGGCGCTGCCGGTTTTCAGTAAGAGCTACAAGATCACCCACCTCGATTGCGAACTGCCTTCGCACGTGGACCAGGGAATTATTGGACTGATGGATCCGGCGCACGGGCCGTTTGTGCATCAATCGTGGTACTGGCGCAGCAGGCACAGCATTCATGACAAAGATAAAAGGTTTGAACCGATAGCGAACGGCTTTCGCATGAGCACGCACACGCCGAGCGCGAACAGTGCGCCGTATAAATTACTGAAGCGCATGACCGGCGAGGCGGTTACCACCACGATTGATTTTGTGTTGCCAAACATACGGCTCGAAGAGATTCACAGCGGCAAGCTGTGGTTTTCCAGCCGTGCGACGGTTACTCCGGTACGGCGCGACCTCTGCCGGATTGATTTTGTGGCAGCCTGGAATGTGGCAGCGTGGCTACCATTGGTGGTGCCGATTTTTCGCAGCTTCGCGAAGAGATTTTTGCGCCAGGACCAGCTGACCATGATCCAGCAGGCCGAAGGTCTAAAGTACAACCCGAAGTTAATGCTGATTGACGATGCCGACCGACCGGCGAAGTGGTACTTCGGCCTTAAGAGCGGGTTGCTGGAGTCGCGGCGGACGGGTGAGGCGATGGTGCACCCGATGAGCGGTCCGGTGACGCTTGCACTGGCGATCGTGAGCGAGTATCGCGGATTCAGAACGAGTTGTGTGCCACAAGATTTAAGCGATGGTCACCTCTCGATCGAGGTGGTCCCGTTTTGGCACGGTGACGATCTTGTGCTTCTAGGCGTTTTTTCGATTCGCTTCTTTGATCAACCCTCCAATTCTATTCTCTGGCTAGTAGGTTGCCCTCGGAATGGTGTTCACTGCGATTCCATCTGGGGGCAATTGAAAGATGCCGGTGCTCTTACCGATTCGTGTAACGGGCAGGCTCATTCGAACCATCAACTTTTTTGGCCTTCGGGTACATGATGAAGTCATATTTGTTCCGCAGGTTCACCCCTGCGTCTAGCTCGACTGGCCTCGATGGAACGTATGCCAGCTGCAGGCATCTGGCTATAGTCATGAGATGAATCTGCATTTCGATACGGGCAAAATGCGTTCCGATGCAGTTTCGAGGACCTGCGGAAAAAGGGATCGTCGCCAGTCGATGCCGATGTTTTGAATTCTCAGGTCGAAAGCGATCTGGGTTGAATCGGTCCGGCTCCTCCCATAGATCGGGATGCCGCTGTATGAAGTAGGGTGGAATATAAACTTCGGTTCCCGCTGGGACGAAATACTCGCCAAGCCGATCATCACCCAACGCTCTACGGCTCATCGACCAACCGGCTGGATACAACCGCATGGCCTCTTCGATGACATGTCGCGTATAGAGAAACTCGGCTAGATCCTCGAATTCAGATGAGGTCGTCAAAGTGGCGAGTTCGTCGGCTAGCCTTTTTTCGACTTCCGGATGCTGTGAGATCAAGTACCAGGTCCAATTCAGTGTGCTCGCCGTGGTCTCGTGACCCGCAACGATCAACGTGAGGATCTCGTCGATCAGTTGGCGATCCTGCATGAGCTGACCGCTTTGCGGATCGCACGCCCGCATCATTATGCCCAATGCATCAGCGGCCTCGTGCAAGATTCTTCCGTCTTCGATCGATGACCTGAAGGATGGTCCTCCCAAGGGTTCGGAACGAGCGTGCAAATGCCATGTCGCGAGTCTGTTCCAAGGAGAGAACTTCAAAGTGGGGGCTAACCCCCTCGTAGTCGTCGCCGAAAATGAAGCGGAGCACGACCTCGAGGGCCATTCTGCTGACGTCGTACGTGACATTGACACTATCGTTTTTCTGGGCTGCCAATTGCCATTTCCCGAGGAGTCGCGAATTAACGTCCACAATCGATTTAATCAAAGCTCACGATTGATTCATGATTGAAGGCGGGTTGTATCATTCTTCGCTGCCGCTTCCAGATTTCCCCCTCGCTCACCATGAGGCCATCACCAAGGAGCAGGGCAACGCGTTCGATAATCTGGCCTTTTACGTAGTTCTGCCAGCTCTCTACGAGTACATGGTGAGCGAACCCGACGTCCCTGGTCACATAGGCGCTGGCTCCATATAAGGAGGCCTTATACGTGTCACCGAACATGCCGAATTGACGACCCATCCATTCCAGGAGGTCCTCGGTGGCTCTATATTCCTCTTGGGGGCCAGGCGGTATGCGTCCGTGCCCGAGGTCCAAATACCCGGTCTTCCTTTTAGCTTCGATTCCCATTGTGCCTTTCGAGTAGCTGAGACTCTATACCCCACACCCTGACACGTGTCAACGGACAGAGGTAAGCTTAAACCGTAAGGTAAAGTCGCGTTGCTCGGACATGTGCCTTTTGGCCTGGAAATCCACCTGTCCGATAAGCGCCAGTCAGGAGTTAGCCCAGATTCTTGGAACTGAATCGATCTGCCAAGATATTTTGCACGGATTAAAAGCTTTGCGAGATGGAACGCGCAATCGCGTCAACGCAAGGAACTTAGGTCGAGGGGAACTATTACGCGGTCGCCCTCGGGAGGGGTGATTAGGATTGTGGCGGAGCTGGAGGAGAAGGCGGTGGCGAGGAATTCCAGCGTGATGGTGGCGCCGACGAAGGAGCAGCCGCCGTCGTCGGAGCAGACGAGGTTGGGTTCGCCAGAGAGGGAGAAGGGGAGGACTTGTTTATTCGTCGACGAGGGCTTGCACATCGAAGTCTTTCCAGAAGTCGTAGGGACGAGGAGAGAAGCCTTGCGGGAAGTCCGACCGCGTGCCGGCGGGACGGACAATGAAGGCGGCATAGGTGGAAGTAAACGGATCTCGACAACGATTTTGAGGGTTTCCTTTTGGTTGCGGTGGTCAAGTTCGGCTTGCTGGGCACTGTAGTTGAGTCGCTGACTTGATGACCGCAGCGAGCAAGGCGAAGGGGTCAAAAAAGTAACAGCGGATATATGCGGGCCGGTCTCGGGGGGCGGGAGTGTTTTTGTATATTTGTCCAGGGAGCGGGCGAGGGAGTCGTCGTGGCGCTGGCCGAGGAAGTAGGCTTGGCGAACAGCTTCATCGGAGAGGGGAGAGTCAAAGGCGAAGAGTGGCTGGCAAAGCGAGTAGAGACTGAGGCGGCGAAGGCGACAGCAAAGCGGAGCTGGGATGGCATGGGCTTCTCCCCGGGGACGAAGCATCGTTTGAACCGTGACGACGGCTCAAACGATGCATTTTTTTTCGGGGCGCGAACGCTGATGTGCTTATGGGAAATTGTGCTTCGGTTCGCACTGTCCCCAGGGCGGGAGTTCTACGCCTAATAGATGGACGTCGAGGGCGAGTAGATAAGGTACTTCGAAATTTAAGGCGCGACCTCATCACCTTCCCAGAACATGATATAGGTATTTCCTCCACCGAGAACTCCCGGGCTGCCGCTGGTGATTGAAGAATCGGTGGCGGTCAAAACGATGGCGCCATTCTGCTTGAAATTGAGGGTAGTACCGGTAACTTCCAGACGCAGAACATCCGCGAAATTAACCGTTCCCGGCATAGTGGCTAGACTGGTGGACGTTCCATCCGCGAATCTGTTCAGATCGAAAGTTCCAGCGCCGAGTCCGTTAGTGAAATGGAATGTCCCTATATAGAAGGTGCCCGAAGAGGATGCGCGAACCAAAATATCAATCGAAGTTTTTCCGGTGACGTTAGACATAACCACGGAGGAACTTTGATCATTAGCCCAAGTTCTGCCCGTATGGAGCATGCTGGAAGTCCCCTGAAAGGAAGTCTCGCCAGCGTTGTTTCCGCCGGGGCCGCCGAAATTAGGAACTGAGGTAAAACCTGCGACCTGACTCCAGGGCGGGTTGGGCGCGGGACCTTTGACCATGAAGTTTTCGGTCGCCTGGGCGACCCAACCTGCTGGCGTGGAAGGCGTGTCGCTGCCAACCCAGTTCGTGAACTGAGTTCCGCTGACACCAAGATTCGCCCCCAGTGGCATGGTATGGCCAGCCCCCGTGGCGCTCGACGCCATGATCCCCGGAGTTCCTGATGTAAGCGAGGTGTCTAGGACAGCCACCTGGACGACGTTGTCTTTGTAAAACGCCACCTTGTCTCCTAAAGTAAACAAATAGAACACATCGCCCACGGAATCTGGAATCGTTGGGCTAGTCAACACCTGATGAATTTCTGACTGCGCTCCGTTTACAAACTTCCACAGTTCATGAACGTAGACCCGGTTATCAGTCTGGCCGTTGTTCCTGGCGACGTAGCCAGAGTTGTTCCCAATATAAACGAAGTAGCCGTTGAGCACGCCCGCGGTGCTGCGAGCTGCAGGACCGCAAAGACTGTCCGTGGCGGAGATGCCCGTTCCGCTTTGACCTGTTGCGGTAATGCCGGTGGTGTTCGGAACCGTGAAAGTTCCCGTGCCAAGAGCGCTTATTACAAAGCTTCCGTTGTTGCCGCTGTCCGCCATGCCTGTGATGGTGATGGGCTGCGGGCTTTGCAGCAGCTGACCGCTCGTAAGGGTGTAGCTGTAAATGGTGCTGCCGCCCGACAATGCCGCAGCGGTGATAGCGACGACGGATTGTTCGGGAGCAATGGCGCTGAGTTGTACCTTGGAATACTGATTTGGTCCAAACGTGCCCGGTCCGATCCAAGTCCCGATCGAAGTTGGGAAACTTGTTTGCGGGCCACTGGTGGGGGCGAAGGCATTGTCCAAAAGCTGAATCCCACCATCGGTGCCGCCGAAGGTGGAAAGTACAGACCAATTGGAGCCCAGGTTGCCGTCCGGTCGCGCGAAATTGTCGGTTGCGATATTCGCGGGAGTACTCTGCGGCGGTGCGGTGGGAGGGTTAGGCGCGGTCGGAGGAGCAGGAGTGGTTTGTGTGGAGAGCGAGCCGCATCCGAGGATGGCGAAAGTGACGAGCAGCAAAGGGAGACGGTGCCAAGGATAGGATCGGCAGCTGGAGCGGCAAGAATTCAAGAAATCGTGTGAGCCTGCGTTGGGCGAACATCGGCGATAAACGACGGACAATGAGCCTCCTGCGGAATTTAATTGAGCGGACGCTTTAGCGTGCAACTCGCCATGCGACTGGGGCATAGGACGCAGCAAGTAACCGAAATGTTGCAACAAACGTGAACAATCGTAATACATTTTCGCGCGCAGCCGCCATGTTAATGGGAATTGGCGGGTTCGCAGATCACAAATGCAGGGGACAGCGCTATTTGGGATGTGAAACGCTCAGGACGAAGCCGTTTATTAGCGATTGCGCTTCGTCGATCAGGATGGGCCAGAAGGACAGAGATCCGGCGCTATTGTCGGGGGCGAGGTCCCGAACGACAAAAAAGTAGATATCGCCAGCGACGGCGGTGACGTGGCTGGACATAGCTTTGCGCAGAACATGCATTCCGAGCTGCGATGCTTGCCAATCGGCGCAGAGAATGTATTCGCCTGGCGAAAGGGAAATTGAAACATACGAATTGGCCTGCGTCGCGCCGACCCACGAGCCGTCCACCGCGAAGCGAGTGGTTGGTCGTGGCCGAACGTTAAAATTGCTGTCGTCCTGCAGGAAATAAATCAGAGCCTTCCCGGGTTCTGGCGTGCCGAGCTGGTGGCGAGTTTTGTCGGTCTGCAAGGAAAATTTTGTGTCCGTTGTACCGCATCCCGGCGCTGCGGCAGGAATGGTTTTAGCGGTCTGGGAGAATGCGGTGGGCGTCGCAAGCAGAGATAGCGCGGCGAGAAGTGTGGGTGCGAGCGCGGCTCTCATTAGGACTCCCATGCGCCGTGCGAAGGCTAAGTCTACATCACAACACTGAATCAACGGACAGCCTGAACGCGCAGTGTGGTTGGTGGCACGCACACCCAACAGAGGAAGGAGTGCCCGTGCTACTTAAATGCGGCGGGTAACGTTGGGGAAGTCCAGCCAGACTTTGATGCCGCAATAGTGCGAGCCTTCGGTGCAGACGGGGGTGGTGATGTTGGCGCGGAGATAGCACGGGGGGCCGACGTAGCGGGCGATTTCCGGATGGACTTCGCGGAGTTGGGAGAGTTCGTCCATGGAGGATTGATAGATTTCTTCCTGGGCATTGAAGCAGGTGCGCATGGTCCATTTATGGAGCAGGTGGAGAAGCGGGCCGGTTTCGATCAGGCGGATGGATTTGGCGTTGGGGAGCAGGTAGAGCGCTTGCTCTGGTGGCACGCCGCGATCGAGCAACGCGTTTTTTGCTTGCCAGGCGTTGTCCATGGCGCGGTCGTAGACTTCTTTGGCGCGGGGATTTTCGTTCAACAAAACAGGCGTTATGTAGTCGGGTTCGCGGGTGTCGGCCAACGTTAGCAGGGGCCGTGAGCCGGGGACCATTCTGTGGCGTTGATCCTGACTGTCGGCGGTGTGGCTGATTTTCTTGGCGAAGGTGTAGGTAGCGTGTTGCATTGCGCGCATGGCGGGAGCGTGGACGCCGACGTTCAGAGTTTCAAGGCGGTAAGTATTGCGCGCGGGGTTTAACAGGCGATCCAAGGCTTCGGCGTTGGAGCATTGCGATTCTGTCAAGCCGGCAACGGCGCGATAGGCGTCGGCCGTGACCTGGACGGCGCGCGGGGAATAGTCGATTAGTCTGGACGTTTTGCCGGCGAGTTTCGTGTCGAACTCTTTGGCAACGGCTTCCCCTTGATGGATATTTGGGCTGGGATGTTTCCATTCGGGAAGATCTTCCAAAGGTTCGGTGCCGAAACGCTCGAAGAATTGCGGTTCGATTTCTTTTACTTGGGCGACCATTGCGCCGATGATTTCGCGGGCTTCGCAGGGAGTGTCGGAAGCGTTGCACATCCGCCAGAGGCGATGGAGGACGATGCCGGAAACGGTGTGCACCATGGTGGTGAAGGCTGCTACCGGTAGAACGTAGCGCGCGACTTCAATGGCGCGCTTCTCGGCGGAGCGTTCAATCTTGTTAATGCGTTTGACGTGCGACATGGGGCCGATGTGCCAGATGTCGTTGAGGATCTCGCGGGTGTCGGCGATCAGGAGAGCGGATAGTTCGCGGTAGGAGGCCCAGGCGCGGGCGATGGCCTCTTCGTAAACGGCGCGGCTCCCGGCGTCGAAGAAAAGCGAAGGGCTGGGGACGAAGGCTTGCACTTTGTCCATGCGGACGTAGCGCTGGGATTGCTGTTCGGAATTGTAGAAAGGGTGGGCGTGGAGGAAAGACCAGACGAACTGGCGGCTGACATTTTCGAGGCCGAATTCGAAATGGGCGTGCTGGAAAACGGTGTGATGGCCGCTGTAGAAAGTTGCTGCGCCGACGTTGAGGCGCTGCTTATCAGTGATTTCGTCAGGGGTGATGAGGTGGGAGGAGTAGCAGGTGCGGGCCGCAGCGATGGCGGAGTCAAAAGGGTGAGCGAAGTAGTTGCGCAGAGTGACGCGAGGCGGCGCGGTTTCAACCAGTTGGTCGAATCTTTGACCGGGGGCGCTTTCGAACATGGGAGATTGTATGGCCACGATGGATGGTTATTCTACACGGGTGCGGGAATGGCGGCATCTTGATCGAAGAGAATTTAAGAAACTTGCGGAGAAAAGGGCGGGACGTCCAAAACATTCTGCCGTCAGCGAATGGCAATGGCGGCCATTTGGCGGCCGGATTGCGCGCCTTGCTTGCGGTAACTGAAAAGGAGGTCCGGGCGGCAGGAGGTGCAGAGGTTGCTGAGGAAAATGTTTTTGTCTTGCAGGCCAACGTCATGCAGTTGTGATTGGTTGGCTTTGTGCAGATCGAGAAGCACATTTTTTGGCGGCGGTTGATGGCCGGGAGGCATCTGGTTGAGCCATTGCACGGGATTGGGCTCATCGCCGGTGCGGAATTCATCAAAAAAATCGGGGGCGTCCGCGAATTGAGAGAGAAACTCGGCGGCGACTTCCGTGCCGACTTCGTAGCAGCAGCCACCGATGGCTGGACCGATGGCGACGAGGAGATCGGAGGGTTTGCTGCCGTAGTGCATGCGCATGTGGCCAACGGCTTTGGCGGCGACGCGGTGCAGCGTGCCGCGCCAGCCGGCATGAATGGCGGCGATGGCGCGCTTTTTTGGATCGACTAGTAAAATGGGGACGCAGTCGGCGACTTGCACCGCCAGGAGCAGGCCGGGACGATTGGTTACGGCGGCGTCGGCGTGCACGGGTTCCGAGGTGTGGGAGTCAAATGTGCGGACGAGGTCGGAGTGGAACTGCTGGAGCGGAGCTAGGGCGAAGGATTCTGCGTGCATCGCGGATTGCAAACGGCGGCGATTTTCGAGGACGTTGTTGCGCGTGTCCCACGGAGTGGAGCCGAGATTCAGGACTCTCTCTTCACCTAGTGGACTGACGCCGCCTTCCCGCGTGCTGAATCCGTGGACGAGCCAGGAAATTTTTGCGAACGCGGGAACCTTCAGAACGCGCAGGCCTTTTTCACGGTGCTCCAGCCAATTGTGGGGAGCCGGCGTACGACGAGTTTGCGACTCGTGCGCACGCTTTCGTGTTACAGCGTCTTGTAGTGAGGTTGGGGGCATGCGGCTACCATTGTAAACGGTTGATGGGACGCTGGTCGCGTGGTGGCTAGGGCGGAGCGGGCACGGCATGCCGTGCCCCTACGACAGAGGTGAGAGATTGATCGTTGGTATGGGCGTGGATTTGGCTGAGGTGGATCGCGTACGAGCTGCAATTGAGCGGCGCGGCGATAAATTCTTGCAACGGATTTATACGGCTAAAGAACGTGCGTATTGCGAGCGTTTCAGGAACAAGTATGAACGATACGCGGGGCGCTTCGCGGCGAAGGAAGCGGCAATGAAGGCGCTGGGCACGGGATGGCGCGGCGGGGTGCGCTGGGTGGATTTGGAAGTGGTCCGGGAACGTGGTGGGCGACCGACGCTGGCGCTGCATGGCCAGGCACAAAAGATTGGTGAACAACTGGGAGTGAAGCACATTGCGATGAGCATCACCCATACCAGCGCGCAAGCGTTCGCGCAGGTGATTTTTGAAAGCTGACGAGTGTTTCATCGCGATCGGTAGGTATTGAGTTCGACTTTACTCCGCGATAGCCGGGTCGCTACAATCACACATTCCCTTTGACTACTCAATCGATATGAAAACCAAGAGACGGAATCCCGCAGCGCTCGAAGACCCGAAAGTGTCCGTGGTGATTCCGGTTTTTAACGAACGCGGGACCATCGACGAGATATTGCGGCGCGTGATCGAGAGCGAGATGCGCAAAGAAGTGATCGTGGTGGACGATTGCTCGACAGACGGAACTAGGCAGATTCTGGAAGCCATGGCCGAACGGCAAGCGCGAGGAGAAGCCGCGGCGCCGGCACAGGACGGCGAGGACGCCATTCCGCTGGCGGACTTGCGATTCTTTTTTCAAGCGGTGAACCAGGGGAAAGGCGCGGCGTTGCGGCGGGGATTCGCGGAAGTTACAGGTGAGATTGTGTTGGTGCAGGATGCGGACCTGGAGTACAACCCACGAGATTATCCCAAGCTGCTGGAACCCTTGCTGGATGGGCGCGCGGACGTGGTTTATGGTTCGCGATTCCTTGGCGGACCGCAGCGCGTGCACTACTTTTGGCATTATGTGGCGAACATGGCGCTGACGCTGCTATCTGATATTTTCACCAACCTGAAGCTCACGGATATGGAGACGTGCTACAAGGTGATGCTTACCCCGGTGATTCGGGGGATACGGTTGAAATCCGACCGGTTTGGATTCGAGCCGGAGGTTACCGCGAAGATTGCCAAGGGGAAGTGGCGGGTTTACGAGGTGCCGATCAGTTACGCGGGGCGGACGTATGAAGAAGGGAAAAAGATAACCTGGAAAGACGGCGTGCTGGCGCTGTGGTATATCGTGCGGTATACGTTGGCGGATTGAACGGCAATATTTAATTGTTGCCCCGAATTCGGCAGAACGCCCGAAACTAAAATCAAATACCAATAAGGCCGGACTAAAGTCCGGCAGCTACATAAGCCTCATTTTGTCGCGTCTGAGTAGCCGCTGGGGTGTTTTTGTTTCCAGGCCCAGGCGGAGGCGATAATTTCGTCTAGCGACGAGTGTTGCGTCTCCCAGCCGAGCATGGACTTTAGTTTTTCTTTACTGGCGACCAAGACGGCGGGATCGCCGAGACGGCGCGCAGCTAGGTGGCGCGGGATTTTTTTGCCGGTGACGCGTTCGGCAGTGTCGATAACTTCCAGGATGGAATATCCGCGTGCGTTGCCGACGTTAAAGGCTTCGCCGGAAACACGCTCGACGTTTTCGAGAGCGCGCAAATGGGAGTCGGCAATGTCGAAGACGTGGACGTAGTCGCGCACACAGGTGCCATCGGGCGTGGGATAGTCGGTACCGAGGACATCGACGGCAGGAATCGCGCCGGCGGCGGCATCCAGCACGCGGGGAATCAGATGCGTTTCCGTGCGATGGGCCTCACCGCGTTCGGCGGAAGCGCCGGCAGCGTTGAAGTAACGCAGTGTGGCGTAGTGCAGTCCGGTGTAGGCGCGGTAATCGGCGAGGACTTGTTCGAAGAGCAGCTTGGTCTTGCCGTACGGATTGATGGGGGCTTTGCGATGGTCCTCGGGAATGGGGACGGTATCGGGTTCGCCGTAGGTGGCGGCGGTGGAAGAAAAAATGAATTTCTTCACGCCGTGGCGCGTGGCGGCATCCAATAAGTTGATGCCACAAGCGACGTTTGCGGCGTAAAACGTGCTGGGTTCACGCATCGATTTGGCGACGAGAGCTTCGGCCGCGAAATGCATTACGGCGTCGATCTTATTTTTATTGAAAACTTCCTCGATGTGCGGGCGCACAGAGAGGTCCACGTGGCAGAAAACCGCGGCAGGGGGCACCGCTTCGCGGTGGCCTTCAACCAAGCTATCAAGGGCAACGACGCCAAATCCGCGAGCCAACAAAACTTCCGAAACGATGCTGCCGATATAGCCGGCGGCTCCTGTGACGAGAATATTCAACGGATGGATCTCCTCAAGGGATGCGAACGACGCGCCCATAGACGCTAGCAGGAGAGCGCACGATTGTCAGCGTGAAATTTCGCCGAGGCTGGAAACGGGCGACGTTATGCTTGCGCCATACGGCGTTGGAAAGTGAGCAGAATCAAGTCCGCGCGGCGGCGCACGCCGAATTTACTGAGCAGATTGGAAACGTGAAACTTAACGGTGCGTTCGGCGATGTTGAGTTTGCTGGCGATTTCCTTGTTGGAAAGATTTTCGAGCAGCGAATCGAGGACTTCCTGCTCGCGGCGGCTCAGGTTGGTTACAGTGTCGGTCTTGAGGCGGCGGCCCTGGCCGTTGAGAATGGAATCGACAAAGCCGGAAAGCAGTTGGCGCGGCACCCAGAAACCGCCGCTGGCGACGAGCGGGAGAGCGCGGATCAGCTGATCGCGAGCTTCCACGTAGGTTAGCAGGCCCTTTACGCCGAGCCGCAGCAGCGAATAACTGTTGGCATCATTGTGCTGCTCGCCGACAACGATCAGGCGAGCTTCGGGAAAGCGCTCGAGAATATTGGCTAGTAGCGCTCCGGTGGCTGGCTTGGCGGCATGCGCATCGATCACGTAGACCTGCGCGCGGGGTATTTCCAGGTTGCGCAGATCGGGGGCCAGCGTGGATTCCAGCTGTTTGACCTCGACCTTGACCTGGGCCTTGGCCAGCAAGCGCTCAAACTCAGTGAGCACCACGGGGTGCGGCGAGAGAATGCACGCGGTTAATTTGGCTGCGGTTCGTTTGGTAGCCACGGTTGATTCAGCGTATTGAATCTTTTCCGTAGGGGCAAGAACGTTGGGAGCGAGTGTTGTCGAATTGCTACGTGCCATCTACGCTTCTTTTCTCCCCGGCAGAAGCCGGAGCAGGATTTCGACGATGCGTTCGGCTGCATCGCCATCCCAAAGGGGCGGTATGCGTCCGGCCTTATTTTTGCCAGAGAGTACTTCCTTGGCCGCAGCGACGATTTTCTCAGGATCGGTGCCAACCAACAGGTTAGTGCCTTGGGAAATGGTGATGGGGCGCTCGGTATTTTCTCTAAGGGTGAGGCAAGGAACACCCAAAGCAGTGGTCTCTTCCTGAATGCCGCCCGAATCAGTAAGGACCATGGTGGCTTTGCTCAAGAGGCACAGAAAATCGAGGTAGCCCACCGGTGGGATGACGCGAAGGTTAGGGTGGTGTCTGATGCCGGCCTCGGTAAGGCGCTGTTGAGTACGCGGGTGGACTGGGAAGATCACCGGGATTTCGCGGGCCACGGCGTCGACGGCGCTCAGTAGTTCTCTTAACTTTTCGACAGAATCGACGTTGGACGGGCGGTGCAGGGTTAGGACTGCAAAGCGTTTCCAGGCGTCTCCGCCGTGGGCGCCATTCTTCAGACTGAGTTCCCCACCAATAGCAGATTGCTGGGCAACCGGCAGGAAATGGCGCAGCGAGTCGATCATCACGTTGCCAACAAAGAAGATAGCTTCCTTGGGGCGACCTTCTTTCAGGAGGTGTTCAGCGGCACCTTCTTCGGTGATAAAGAGGTAATCGGCGAGGGCGTCGGTGAGGATGCGGTTGATTTCCTCGGGCATCGCGCGATCGAAGCTGCGCAACCCGGCTTCTACGTGCGCCACTGGGATGCCCAGTTTAACGGCTGCGAGTGAGACGGCGATGGTGGAGTTGACGTCACCAACTACGAGAACCAGGTCGGGCCGTTGCTCGATAAGGACTGGTTCTATGCGCTTTAGTATCTCGGCCGTTTGCGCAGCGTGTGAAGCAGAACCAACTTCGAGATTAACGTGTGGTGCCGGGATTCCCATCTGACGGAAGAAAACATCAGAGAGCTTTTCGTCATAGTGCTGGCCGGTATGGACGAGCACAGGGTCGATTTGAGGATGGCGCTCCATTTCGCGCATCAGCGGTCCAATCTTGGGCAGATTGGGGCGAGCGCCTACGATGTTGAGGATTTTGAGCTGCTGGGTCATGGCGCTTCGGCGATAGAGCCGCTAGAGGGAATTATAACATCGGGGTTAGCGTCGCCTGGCAAGCTCATAACGCCATTCGCGCGTAAAAAGCACTAGTTGGATGGAACACGGTTCGGTTTAGGGGCAAAGCCGCGTAAAATACAGGTGGCTGGGGATTTGCGGCTTTCCTGCGGGTTGCCGCGTGCATCCGTCGGGCTGTTTTTTCAGGCACATTTGTGGGGCGGACTTGATTACGGCGGTGGTGTATCGAGAAGGGCAGGCGAGGGCTTTTGAATCGTGCGTGATTTAACCGAATCCGGCAAGGCGTTGCGTGCGCTGCTCTCCGAACGAGTGTTGGTACTCGACGGGGCCATGGGCACTATGCTGCAGCAGTGCGATCTGACGGCTGCGGACTTTGGCGGAGCCGCGCTCGAAGGCTGCAACGAAAATCTGGTGCGGACGCGTCCGGACGTGGTGCTGGATATTCACCGGAAATATTTTGCCGCGGGTTCGGACATTGTGGAAACGAATAGCTTTGGTTCCGCGCCGATTGTGCTGGCGGAGTATGGACTGGCGCATGACGCGCATTTGCTGAACGTGCTGGCGGCGAAGCTGGCGCGGCAGGCTGCGGATGAGTTTAGTTCGCCGGGGAAGCCGCGATTTGTGGCGGGCTCGGTGGGACCGACCACCAAGGCAATTACGGTTACCGGTGGCGTCACCTTTGAGGGCCTGCGCGAGGCTTATTACATACAAGCGAAGGGGCTGGTGGAAGGCGGGGTGGACCTGCTGCTGGTGGAGACTTGCCAGGACACGCGGAACATCAAGGCGGCACTGCTGGCGATTCAGCGATTGTCCCGCGAGATTGGCGCGGAAGTCCCGGTGATTGTTTCCGTGACCATCGAGCCGATGGGCACGATGCTTGCCGGGCAGACCGTTGAAGCGATGTGGGCATCGCTGCGACACGCCAAGCCACTGGCTTTTGGTATGAATTGCGCGACCGGTCCGGAGTTTATGACGGATCACATCCGCACGCTGAGCCAGCTCACCGGGCAGTACGTTTCTTGTTATCCAAATGCGGGCTTGCCGGATGAAGAAGGAAAATATCTGGAAACGCCGAGCACCTTGGCGGCGCAACTGGAAAAATTTGTCGATCATGGCTGGCTGAATATTGTCGGCGGTTGCTGCGGTACCACCGAGAAACACATCCGCGCAATTGCTCAGATGGTGGAAGGCAAAAAACCGCGCGTGCTGCCTGCCGAAGCGCATCGCGCGATTTATTCGGGCATTGAGACTATCGAGGCGGACGATCAGACGCGACCGTTGCTGGTGGGCGAACGGACCAACGTGATTGGCTCCCGGCTGTTCAAAGGGCTGGTGGCGGAAGAGAAATGGGAAGAGGCCAGCGAGATTGCGCGGCGACAGGTGCGCGGCGGCGCGCATATCGTGGATGTTTGCCTGCAGAGTACGGAGCGCGATGAAAAAGCGGATATCGAGCCGTTTTACGAAAAGCTGATCCGTAAAGTGAAGGCTCCGGTGATGATCGACACCACCGACCCGACAGCCGTCGAGATGGCGCTGACGTATTGCCAGGGAAAATCGATCATCAATTCCATCAACCTGGAAGACGGCGAAGAAAAATTTGAACGCATTGTGCCGATGGCGCATACGTTTGGCGCGGCCGTGGTGGTGGGCTGCATCGATGAAGACAAGCTGCAGGCACAGGCGTTTACGCGCGAACGCAAGCTCGCGATTGCGCAGCGTTCGTACAAACTGCTGACGGAAAAGTATGGGCTGGGACCGGAAGATATTATTTTCGATCCGCTGGTGTTCCCCTGCGCAACGGGCGACGAGAATTACATTGGCGGCGCGGTGGAGACGGTGGAAGGTATTCGGCTGATCAAACAGGCACTGCCGGATGTGCGCACGATTCTTGGAATTTCTAACGTTTCGTTTGGTCTTGCCGGCCGGTGCACGCGAAGTGGTGAATTCGGTTTTCCTGTATTACTGCACCAAGGCGGGACTGGACCTGGCGATTGTGAACGCGGAAAAACTGGAGCGCTTCGCTTCGATTTCCCAGCACGAGCGGCAACTGGCGGAGAATCTGCTTTTTTCCCACCCGCCAAAAGATGTACCCGCGGATCATTCCAAGGCGGAATTGCTGAAAAACGCTCCGGCGGACTGGCGCGCGCAGGAAAAAGAACAACGAGCCGCTATCAATCAGTATTACATCCAGGCCATCACGGAACATTTTCGCACCGCAACGAAAAAAGAAAAGGTTCGCGCCGAAGATTTGCCTATCGATGAACGGCTGGCGAACTACATCATCGAGGGCACGCGCGACGGATTGATCGACGATCTGGAACGCAAACGGGGCGAGGGCGCGGCGCCGCTGGATATCGTGAATGGTCCGCTGATGAGCGGGATGGCCGAGGTTGGACGGCTGTTTAACGCCAACGAATTGATTGTGGCGGAAGTACTGCAATCCGCGGAGGCGATGAAGGCGGCGGTCAGCCATCTGGAGCAGTTCATGGAGAAGGCGGATACGGCGAAGCGCGGCAAAGTGGTGCTGGCAACCGTGAAAGGCGATGTGCACGACATTGGAAAGAATCTCGTCGAAATTATTTTGAAGAATAATGGCTACGACGTGGTGAACCTGGGCATTAAAGTGCCGCCTGAAGATTTGATTAAAGCGTACGGCACGCACAAGCCGGACGCCATCGGGCTTTCCGGATTGCTAGTGAAGAGCGCACAGCAGATGGTGATTACGGCGAACGATTTGAAGGACGCGGGCATCGAGATACCGCTACTGGTGGGCGGAGCAGCGCTTTCCGCGAAGTTCACGCAGCAGAAAATCGCGCCTAGTTACGGCAAAGCGGTGTGTTACGCGAAAGACGCCATGACCGGGCTGCGTCTGATGAATGAGTTGATGGATCCAGCGACTCGGGAAACGCTGGTGCGCGCGCATACTTCGCAGGGTGCGGGAGCGGAGATTGTCACCACGGTTTCCGTCGCGACGGGGCCAGCGGTTATGCACTCGCCGCGGGTACGCACGGATCTGCCTATTCCGGCGGTGCAATCGCTGGAACGCAAGGTCCGATTGGTGCCGGATTTGCGTGAACTGTGGAGCTATATCAATCCGTTCATGCTGTACGGACGGCATCTGGGTTTTCGCGGCGATTTCGCGAAAAGATTTGCGGAACGCGACGCGAAAGCCGTTGAGCTATTCGACAGCATGGAAGAAGTGAAGAACGAAGCCACGGAGTTTATGAAGGTGCGCGCGGTGTGGCAATTCTTTGAAGCGGAGGCGCGCGACGGGGAAATCTCGCTGTTCGCCCCGGGCGAGAAAGACGCGCTGCACACATTTCGCTTTCCGCGGCAAAAACAGGGCGATTTTCTGTGCCTTAGCGATTACATCCTTCCGGCGCGCGAAACGAATGCGCACTGCGAACGCGACCATCTGGCAATGCTGGTGGTGAGCGCCGGAGAAGGCATTCGTGACCGCGCGGAGAAGGCCAAGAACGAAGGGTATTACTTCAAGTCACACGGTTTGCAGGCGCTGGCGATCGAAACGGCGGAAGCTTGCGCGGAGTGGCTGCACCGGCGCATCCGCGAAGATTGGGGATTTCCCGATCCCCCTGACATGACGATGGCGCAACGATTCACTTCGCGCTACCGCGGGAAGCGCTACAGTTTTGGCTATCCAGCGTGTCCGAATCTTGAGGATCAGGCAGGAATGTGGAAGCTGTTGCGGCCGGAAGAGATTGGTGTGCAGCTTACTGAGGGCTTCATGATGGATCCGGAGGCCAGCGTGAGCGCGCTGGTGTTTCAACACCCGGACTGCACCTATTTTTCGGTCGGAGAGTTGGCGGAAAATCAGTGACCGGCGATGCAGCGGCTTTGCCAAGCGCTAGGTGAGGCGTGTCCCGGCAAAGAGATAAAACTTTGCCACTTGGTGGAACAAAATGAGGGTCCCAGGTCTGGCTTGGGACACAAAACCTCGTTCGCCATTATCGTGTAAACGCATAATTATAAAAGGCTTACAAGTAAACCTGACGACTACTATCCTTTTCCTCCTCGTGGTGACATAGTTGCACTCCTCTAGTCGAACTAAGGCTATCCAGATACGTTTCAGAGAGGCTGTCGCCTGCACAACAGGCAAGTTTTGTCATGAATCCGCAACTCAATTCGGTGTTGGACTTACCTGTCGAAGCGGGCTTCGTGCTCGGCCAAGGTTCCGCCATGTTGGCGCTAAATGGCATGGTCGCTGACATTGCTCCTACGGACATATCGGTGCTGCTGGTTGGAGAGAGCGGCACGGGCAAAGAGGCCTACGCGCGGCTGATTCATCGGATGTCTTGCGTACATGACGTCCCGCTAAAAAAAGTCAGCTGTGCGACGCTGGACCCTACTCGGCTTCTGGGGCAAGTGCATGATGCTCTGCGATCCGGGACGAACGGCGCTCATTCCGCGTGTCTATTTTTGGATGGAGTTGAAGAACTGGATTTGGCCTCACAACGCGCGTTGGCGTCCATATTGCCGGACGGTGAGCCGGAACTTGCCAGCAGAAATAACGTACGGCTGATCTCTTCCACATCGATCAACCTTGGCAAGGCGATCGATGCGGGACAGTTTCGGCGGGAATTATATTTTCGCATCAACGGCGCGAGCTTGCGGCTGCCTCCCTTGCGGGAACGAAAGGAAGATATCCCTGCGCTGGTGGAACATTTCTTGACGAAATGCTCAGGGGGACAGCGCGAATCGATCGCGCTCGATAGCGAAGCCATGGAGATACTGGTTTCTCACTCCTGGCCGGGGAATATTCGCGAGCTGGAGAATCTGGTAAAGAAAATGGTGGCCTTGGTGGACACGAAGGCAACGCTCAACGAATTGCGAGCTGCGCCGCGACCTGCCCGGAGAGCAACTGTCGCTGGAGAACCAAAGACCTCTTCGCTGAAGGTGGCCGCGCGCGCCGCTTCGCGAAAAACGGAGCGCGAGCTGATTCTAAAGGCCTTGGAGCGTACGCATTGGAACCGCAAGCGCGCAGCGCAGGAATTACAAATCAGCTATAAATCTTTACTATATAAGATTAAACAGATTGATGTGCCAGGGTCAGGTTCGGAAGAGCTATAGGCGGAGGATGATATGAGGTTGTCAGGAACATTGGTACTGGTCTCGTGGATGCTGCTTTCCGGGAATTGCACGCAAGCGGCACAAACGCCGGATACCGGAGCCAAGCCGGCCGCGGTACAAACAGCGGCGGCCGTCGAAGACTACAAGATTGGACCTCAGGACGTGTTGCGCATTGACGTCTGGAAGGAAGCGGAACTCACGCGCACCGTCCCGGTGCGTCCGGACGGAAAGATATCGCTGCCGCTGTTGAATGATGTGCAGGCCGCCGGCTTGACGCCCGCGCAGCTCGCGAATGTGATCACCGAAGGACTGAAGAAATTTATCAACAGCCCGCAGGTTACGGTGACCGTCAACGAAATCAACAGCCGGCGGGTGTATGTCACGGGAGAAGTGGCGCACGCCGGGGCGTTCCCGCTGCTTCCAAACATGACGGTGTTGCAGGCGCTTTCGAGCAGCGGAGGATTTACGCAGTTTGCAAAAACCAAAGCGATCTATGTGCTGCGCGTGGAAGATGGCAAACAGGTGAAGCACCCGTTCAACTACAAAGAAGTGCTGGCTGGTCGCAAGCAGGATGAAAACATCGCGTTGCAACCTGGCGACGTGATTGTGGTGCCGTAAGGAATTCATGACGAAACGCTGCAAAACATGGCTGGTTGGGTGGGGGACGCTGGCGCTCTTGAGCGTGCTACCCGCGGTGACCTACGCGCAGGATCCGGATGCCCCTTCGGCCCCCGCGCAGGAAACGCCGAAGCCAGCGGGGCGCGCGATTCCGCCATTGGATACGGTGGGCGACGATCATCCTTCGCCGGATCAGCTCTTGCCGGATTCTCGGCCGTTGACGGGGGTGCAGAATCAAACTTTGGGTCGCGTGGAGAGCCCGCACAGTTATTGGATTCCAGGATTTCAGTATTCGAATACCGTTCAAAACAGTCAGCCCGGAGAACCGAATTCCGGCTGGAGCACAACCAGTTATTTAGCGGCCAACGTGAGTCTGCTGGACAACTGGCGATTCGCGCAATTGGCGCTAAATTATTCCGGTGGCGCTAGTATTTCGACGGACCAGCAGCTTGGCACGACGAACTTTCAACAGTTGGGATTGACGCAGAGCTTCCAGTGGGCACGATGGCAAGTGCAACTTCTGAATCAATTCTCGTACACAGATCAGTCGGAGTTTGGTTTCGGCGGTGGAACGGGGCTAGGCGTGCCTGGCGGCGGTAGTTCGACCGGCACGCCGCAACCGGGCCTAAGCGGCGGGAATGAGCAATCATTGTTCACCACCGTTGGCCCGCGTTACAACGACAACTTTACAGCGCAAGCCGTTTATCTGTTTAGTCCGCGGACCTCGATCAATGTGTCCGGCTCTTACGGTCTGCTGCACTTCGTGAATCCGGGCAATATTGATACCGAACAACATCGGAGCGAGTCTTGGCTACAATTACGAGCTAACGAGAGAAGACACCATAGGCGTGGTTTTCCGTTTTAGCCAGTTCAGCTATGTTGGCAATCGGCAAGTGATCGACGATTACGTATTCAATCTGGCTTACGGAAGAAAAATTACCGGACGGCTGGCGTTCCAGTTATTTGGCGGCCCGGATATTACGACGTTCCAGGTGCCCATCGGGACATCGACGCGGCAGATTTCCGGGGCCGGCGGCGGAAGCCTGACGTACGCTTGGCGTCACGCAAATGTGTCGGCAAGCTATAGCCATGCCGTCACGCCTGGCAGCGGCGTAAGCACGGGTTCCAATACCGACCAGGTTCAAACAAATATCACGCGCTCCTTCGGAAGAGTATGGCAAGCGCAGTTAAATTTCGGGTACGCGCGAAATAGCTTGATTGCCACCGGCGCGGCACAGAGCACTTACGACTCGGTATTTGCGGGCGGCGGAATAAGCAGGCAATTTGGCCGGAATACCACCGCTTCTCTGGCATACCTGGGACGCACGCAAAACAACAGCTCGATACCTGGCTGCATTGGAACGAGTTGCTCTACGTCGTATAACCAGCAGCAAATCGTGATGAGTTTTCAGTGGCATACGCGGCCGCTGGTGCTCAAGTGAGCTTGGGAGCATCGCAGCCGCTGATAATCACAACCGCAGCGACGGACGGTGAGATAATCGACGCAGGTTTAACGGAAATGCAGTCGTGACCAGATAACAAGAGACCATGTATAAAAGCTTTTTCGGACTGAAAGAAAACCCGTTCAACGTCAACCCGGATCCCCGGTTTCTGTTTCTTACCCAACAGATCGAGGAAGCTTTGGCGGGTTTGATGTATGGCATTCAGACCCGGAAGGGCTTTATTACGCTGACCGGCGAAGTAGGAACCGGCAAGACTACCCTGATCAATCGGCTGCTCGATTGGCTGCATCTGAAAAACGCGCGCACGGCATTCCTTTTCAATTCTCGGATGAATTCGAATCAACTTTTCGATTTCATTTTGGCGGAATTCGAGATTGCATGCGAATCGCGTAACAAGAGCCAGCAATTGATGAAGCTGAATCACTGGCTGCTGGAGCGCTATCGCGCCGGTGAAACCGCGGTGGTAATCATTGACGAAGCGCAGAATCTCACGTATCCGGTCCTGGAAGAGATTCGACTGCTCACCAACCTCGAGACTTCCACGGATAAATTGCTGCAAATCGTTTTGTCCGGGCAGCCCGAACTCGAAGAAAAGCTGAAGTTGCCGCAGCTTCGCCAGCTACGGCAGCGCATCACGCTGCGCTGCAAAACGGCGCCACTCACCACTGAACAAACATTTGACTATATTGCGGAACGTTTAAGAATTGCGGGAGCCACAGGAGAGCCCATCTTCGGCAAGGAAGCGGTAGAGACGGTGCATGTCTACTCGCTGGGAATTCCCAGGGTTGTTAACCTGCTCTGCGAGCACGCGCTGGTAAACTCCTACGTCGAGCAGAAGCGCGTCGTCACCGGGAAAATTGTGGAAGACGTGGCCCGCGAGTTTCAGCTCGACGAAGTTGAGCCGATCGCGCCCGCGGGCGTTCAGCAATCCCCGGCAGATGTTTATAATTCGGAATCTTTTCTACAAAATCTTGGGGAGGCGCTGTCTCGTTTTCGAGCGAGTCCGCCTGCGACGACTACCCTCAAGAGAAAATGATCCGCGCGCGGGCCTGACGAACCCTTGTTCAAAATAGATATGGCTGAAAGTCCGGCCTGGCAATAGCGATTTACTCGGTGGAGGAAATGCACGGGATGCGTTACCTGGTTACCGGCGGAGCGGGATTTATCGGTTCCAACATGGTGGATGAACTCGTCCGCCGCGGACACTCGGTCGTGGTGCTCGATGATCTCTCCGCGGGCAAGGAAGCGAATCTCGCCACCGTCCGCGACAAAATTGATTTTCAGCTAGGCAGTATCACGAATCTCGCGGTGGTCGCGAAGGCCTGCGCGGGGGTGGACTACGTCATCCACTTGGCGGCGCGAACCTCGGTGCCCCGATCCGTGAAAGATCCCATTGAATCGAACCACGTGAATATCGATGGGACGTTGAATGTTCTGGTGGCGGCACGCGACGCCAAGGTGCGGCGTTTTGTTTATGCGGCTTCGTCGTCCGCGTACGGCGAGACTCCCACGTTGCCCAAAGTGGAGTCCATGCCAGCCGCACCAATTTCGCCCTACGGCATCACAAAATATGTCGGCGAATTGTACGCGCAGGTATTCGGCCGGGTTTATGGCTTGGAGAACGCATGCGTCCGTTTCTTCAATGTGTTCGGCCCGCGGCAAGATCCCACATCGCAATATTCGGGTGTGTTATCCCGCTTTATGCTGGCGGTTCTGGAAGGCCAAACTCCAGTGGTCTACGGCGACGGCGAACAATCGAGAGATTTCACGTTTATCGAAAACATTGTGGATGAGACGTTGCGCGCCTGCGAGGCCAAGGATGCCTCGGGGAAAGTATTCAACGGCGGCACGGGCGCACGCATCACGTTGAACCAGGTCTTGCAACAACTCGGAGCGATCACCGGAAAAAAGATCGACGTCAAATACGAACCAGCGCGCAGTGGCGATATCCGGGATTCGCAAGCGGACATCTCGCAGGCAAGAGTGGTGCTGGGCTATGAGCCGAAAGTTCAATTTGCCGAGGGCTTGCAACGGACGTGGGCCTGGTACAAAAGCAATTATGGCAGAACATGACCGCCGCAACATTCCCGGCTTCGTAGTTCACGCGGGCTGAGGAGCTTTATCAGATTCCGAGCGGCGTATCTGCGTGGCATTGCGAGGGCGCATGGTTAATCCAGGCGCGATCCCCATCACCACTCCGGCGTTGAGCATTATTATCGCGACCTACAACAGTTGGGGTCCGCTCAGTGTTTGTTTGCAGTCTTTAGCCGGACAAAGCGAGGCGCCCGGCTTTGAAGTGGTGGTCGTCGATGACGGCAGCAAGGAAACTGCGCCAGACTACATCCTTAACTGGACCAGCCGTTTCCCGTTGACGATCATCCGACAGGCGCACCAAGGCATATCTGTAGCGAGAAATCTTGGCATTGAGAATTCGCGTGGTGCGGTTCTGGTATTCGTCGATGCAGACTGCAAATTGCAAAGCTCATGTCTGGCAGTGCTTGCTTCCGGAATTCGCGAAAATCCCAAGAGCGATTATTTTCAGCTGCGGACTCAGCGGTGACTGTTCCAGCCTCGTCGGACGTGCCGAAGAGCTGAGACTCCTCACTATCCAGAAACACTATGCTGCAATCCGACGGTCGCATTCGGTACCTGAATACAGCGGGATTCGCCATTAGGCGTACGCGCGCGGATATTCCCGAGGACGTGTTTGATCCGTCTGCCATCCGAGCGGAAGACACTCTTTTGATGGCCAATCTCATGCAAAGCGATGAATTGCCATGGTTCGTCGAGTGACGCAGTCGTGCAGCACGCCATCCCGTTATCGTTGTTGGCTTGTTTCGTGAAAGACATTCGGTCCGCATACCTGGAAAGATCGGCGTACAAGGCCATCGCTGCCGAAGGCGTAAAATTCCGCGTCAGTCATCGTGAGCGCCTCGGTATGCTACGATCGATGTGGAAAAATTCCGCGCAGCGTTCGATCGGCAGGCTGACATGGTTCGCTCTGGTCATCAGACAGCTTCTGCGACTAATAATGCTTCCGCTGACGGATGCACCAGCACTGCCGCTTACGTCCCGGGCCTCGGCAAAATCGTCCTGATATAATTACCCCCTGCTGCAAAGAACGCCGGCGGCGCCGCATTCGTCTTGGTGTGCGTAACACGAGCCCGCAGAATATTTTTTTGGAGGAACGGATGAAGGATTGTCGCCAGTTTTACATCAATGGGAAATGGGTTGAGCCCGCTGTCGCCCATGACTTTCCGGTGATCAATCCTGCTACCGAAGAACAGGTCGGCACGATCTCGCTCGGAACGGCGGCGGACGTGGACCGCGCCGTATCGGCAGCCAAACGCGCGTTCGAGTCTTATTCCGAGACGACCATCGAGCAACGCCTAGCGTTGCTGCAAAAGATTATCGCCGTTTACCAAGCGCGTATGGACGAGATGGCCGAAACAATTTCTAAGGAAATGGGAGCGCCCTTATGGCTCGCGAAGGCGGCGCAAGCCCCTGCAGGGCTGGCGCACTTCCTAGAGATTGTGAAGGTGTTGGGATACTTCCAGTTTGAAGAGTCCAAGGGCACCACGCTGCTGAGAAAAGAGCCGGTAGGAGTATGTGGATTAATCACGCCATGGAACTGGCCCATGAATCAGATCGCTTGCAAAGTGGCGCCTGCGCTGGCGGCCGGATGCACCGTGGTGCTAAAGCCCAGCGAACTTGCGCCACTTTCCGCTTATCTGCTGTCGCGGATTCTTGACGAAGCTGGAGTGCCGCCGGGAGTTTTTAATATGGTGAACGGCGACGGACCTACGGTTGGAACGGCGATTTCTTCGCATCCGGATATTGCCATGGTCTCTTTCACCGGTTCCACGCGCGGAGGCGTAGCTGTAGCGACCGCCGCTGCGCCGACGGTAAAGCGCGTCACGCAGGAACTCGGCGGGAAATCCGCCAACATTATTCTGGAAGACGCCGACCTCGAAAGCGCCGTCAAAGAAGGGGCGCAGGCATGCTTTCGCAATACCGGGCAATCCTGCGATGCACCTACGCGCATGCTAGTTCCGCGGGACAAACTGGAACAGGCGGCGGCCACAGCTAAGCAGGCGGCTGAAAATACCACGGTTGCTGATCCGGCGGCGAAAGGCAGCATCGGTCCACTCGCCAGCAAAGCACAATTCGAAAAAGTCCAGGGCCTGATCAACAGAGGAATTGTGGAAGGCGCGACGTTGGTTACCGGAGGGCCGGGCCGCCCGAAGGGAGTTACGAAGGGCTATTTTGTGAGGCCTACGGTGTTCTCTGCGGTCGCCAACAATATGACCATCGCGCGTGAAGAGATTTTCGGCCCAGTACTCTCCATTATTCCTTACGAGAATGAAGAAGACGCCGTGCGCATCGCGAACGACACGGTCTATGGGCTCTCGGGATATGTCACGTCTGGGGATGTGGAGCACGCGCGGCGTATTGCGAAACGCATTCGCGCCGGGAACGTGCACATCAACGGCGCGAGGATCGATTTCGCGGGTTGCTTCGGAGGTTACAAACAGTCCGGCAACGGCAGGGAATGGGGCGAGGCCGGACTCGAAGATTATCTGGAGCTAAAAGCAATTTTTGGCTACACGCCAGCGGCAAAATGAGATTTTCTGAAGCATCGTGGTAGTCAGGATTTGATTTCCGGAATCCAGTCCAAGCAATGCAGGTCCCAATCCTTGCCTTCCGCCACCAGAGCGCCAACGAACCCGGTACCGGGGTGAAGTGAACAAAGCGTCCATCGCTCGCTATCCGCGCTTTCTAGGCACGCTGGCTCCGATGGCGTCAGGCTTACGCGGAAGTTCTTCAGCGGAATTTGCAGACCGTCGCCAATCGCTTTTACGTAGGCTTCCTTGCGCGTCCAGCAAAGAAAAAATCCCTCTGCGCGCACGGAGGGAGGTAATGACTGGAGTTCCGCAACTTCGTGCGGGGAGAAAAATCGATTGGCAATTTCCTCGCTGGCGACGGCAGGCCGAATAGACTCCACGTCTACTCCCAACTGGCGTCCCAATGAAAATGCCATCAGCGCCAAACCATGTGAATGCGACACATTGAAGTTCAGATGTGGCCCAATCGGATCCTGGCGCAAATTTGGTTTGCCGTAGGGGCTATATTCGAAGGCAATCTCCCCCGGGGCGCATTCCAGGTATCTTCCCAGAAGTTGGCGTAATGCTCCGCGTGTTGTTGTAAAGGCATCGTGATCACGCCGAAAGTAATAGCGATCCGCTCGGAGAGTCTCTTCAATCGACAAGGTTTCGCGGAGTTGAAGCAATTCCGCCCTGCTGCGTTCGAGGGGCACACGCCAGACGTGGACCTCGCCCTCACGCAGAACGGTCGCGTCAGATTTCCAATCGGTGGCTTTGGACATGTGCAAAGTCTATTGTAATCAGTCGATTCCCGCGACCACGGCGTCGAATTCTTACATTTTCGGGCTCCGCTACCTGAATGCAAAAATGGCAGGTCGGCAACGAATCGCTTTGAGAAAAGCATTTCCCTTGAGCCAGTCCGGCCGCGCACTCTGAGACGCTCGATCTCTCTTATTGCATTGATTATACTACACTTATGCAAGAAGGATCAACGGCCTACGGATTGCAAGAAGTACCACGTCTGGTATATCAATGTTATCTTTCATCGTTTACCGTCACTTCCCGTCGCTGGGTGCTTGAAGGACCGCAAGTCCAGATCGGGTTTAATAAAGGCATTTCGCGATTCATTCTACTAAGATAGTACCCAGCGGGAACTCCATGAGCGATGTGTCAACAGCCCAGATGACCGTCAGCGATTCAACAGCGATAGCAAAGCTCACCGAGATTTGGCAGGAACTTCTCGGGATCGATGATATCGGCATCGACCAAAATTACTTTGACCTAGGCGGCGATTCTTCCTTGGCGGTGCATTTGTTTGCCCGCATCGAAAAGGTGTTCGGAGTCAAATTACCGCTCGCCACGCTTTTCGAGGCCCCCACAATTGAGGAACTCGCCCGGCTCTTAGGCGATCAGACTTCTGTGTCCGGGTGGTCTCCACTCGTCGGTATTCAACCGAATGGTTCGCGCCCACCTTTTTATTGTATCCACGGAGCGGGCGGAAATGTGCTTATTTACCGCGAGCTGGCGCGCCACCTGGGCGCCGACCAACCGTTTTATGGTTTGCAGGCTCAGGGCCTGGATGGAAGTTGCGCGCCGCTGGCCACGATCGAAGAAATGGCGACGCTGTACGCGAAAGAGATACGGAAGTTTCAGCCCCACGGGCCGTATTTTATCGGCGGCTACTGCATGGGCGGCAACCTGGCGTACGAGGTCGCTTGCAGGTTGCGTGCGGCCGGCGAAGAAATTGCTCTACTGGCGCTGTTCGATAGCATGAACTGGACGGACACCCCTTTGCCGTCCATTTGGA
Source organism: uncultured Acidobacteriota bacterium (assembly GCA_963838265.1). Taxonomy (GTDB): domain Bacteria; phylum Acidobacteriota; class Terriglobia; order Acidiferrales; family UBA7541; genus Acidiferrum. Next base: position 3,089 of record CAWIQN010000003.1, on the reverse strand, counting down.
GCAAGACGTATTATGAAGTTGAACGCCTTTTTTTTCACGGCGCCAATTTTTTCCGCCTCGGCTCGAATGGAAAGCGCAAATTTTTTGGGGAAAAAGTGGAGGCGCTGCGCAATCGACTGCCGGTGTGGCGTGGCATGCTGCTTGCAAGATTCGGGAATAAGCAATCCACGACTTCCGAGTCCCTGGTATTAGGGAACATTTGGCAAGCGAATGACCACGCTTGCTTTGTGTACAAACCGCAACCCTTTCCCGGCGTAGTGACCGATTTTCGCCCGATGAAGCAATACCGCATGCTGGATAAATCCCAGATGAGGTGGACACACCTCGCGCAAGGTGGCGAGCAAGTGGTGATGCTTCCAGTCTATCCGGCAGGTATGCTGGTCGAACCTTTCGTAGTGCATCTTGCCACGGCGCTCAGAAAATCCATCGACGACGCTATTCGCAACGCGCAGTCCTGAACTGGGTTCGGTCATCGCATTATCCTGAAAAATGAAAGCATGGGAGCGTTGGTATGGTGGCGGTAACGAATTGGTCGAAGACCTGGACTTTTTTTGAGAACCAATGGCGCGAAGGTAACGCGCCGATCATGGGTTCGCGCACGCACGCGGCTTGGCTTTGCTCGGTAGTATTCGACGGCGCCAGAGCTTTTGAGGGTGTCACGCCCGATCTAGATCTGCACTGCGCCCGCGTCAACGAATCCGCCAAGAAGCTATTCCTGAAGCCGATTGTCTCCGTCGAAACCTGGATGAAGCTCGCGCACGAAGGGATCGCTCGTTTCGATCAGAATACCGCGCTATATATTCGTCCGATGTATTGGGCAGAAAAAGAAGGGCCGTGGGTGCAAGCGCACGAGCCGGAATCGACGCAATGGTGCCTGGTGATTTACGAGGCTCCGATGCGCGAGCCGAAAGGTTTTTCCATTACGCTTTCTCCTTATCGCCGGCCAACGCCGGAAACCATGCCGGTCGACGCTAAAGCCGGTTGCCTGTATCCCAATAATGCTCGCGCGCTGTTCGAAGCCCAATCGCGCGGCGTGGACAATGCCGTGGTTTGCGACGTGATCGGCAACGTGGCGGAATTAGCCACCTCCAATGTGTTTATGGCCAAAGATGGCGTGGTGTATACGCCGACGCCGAACGGAACGTTCCTGGCGGGAATCACACGGCAAAGAGTGATTGGCCTGTTGCGCGACGAATGGCGTGAAGGTTGTCGAGACGACGCTGAAATATCAAGATCTGCAAGCGGCCGACGAGATTTTCTCCACTGGAAACTATTCGAAAGTTGTCCCCGTAACGCGCATCGACGACCGTACACTCGAATTTGGCCCTATGTACAAGAAGGCGCGCGAGCTTGTACTGGGCATTTGCCCATTCCTAACTCGATCGGTGACTATCGGGCCCATGAATCGGCACTTGGCGAAAGGAACCTCCAAACGGTCATGGTGTGGTTTCCATTTCGCTCGATGAACGTGAATTGTGGAGACTAAATCTATCTCTCGCGATGATCGAAACGCTTACCGCGATCTGGCAGCGCCTGCTGCGGCATTCTCCGATCCTTCCCGAGGACAATTTCTTTGATCTTGGCGGGGATTCATCCATCGCCGTGGAGCTGTTCAACGAAATCGCCAAAGTCTGCGGGCGCGAGTTGCCGCCTGTGACGATTTATCACGCGCCAACCATTTCCGCGCTGGCGGCGCTGCTTGAGCAATCACTTAGCCCGCGATTGCCCTCGCTGGTGCAGTTGCGAGCCGGGTGAGTCCGATACTCCAGTTTTCATTGCGCATGGCCTTGGTGGCAGCGCCATGGAATTTTTCCAGACTGGTGAAACATATCGATTCGCCGCATCCGATCTATGGCATGCAAGCGAGGGGGACGGACGGATTCGGACGAACCTCTCGATCGCATCGAGGACATGGCGCAATTTCATCTCGACGCCATTCGTACCTTGCAGCCGAAAGGCCCTTACTTCCTGGTTGGCTATTCGCTTGGTGGGTTGGTCACTCTGGAAATGGCGACGGCTATTGTCGCAAACGCGCGAGAGTGTGGCCTTGCTGGCGTTGCTGGAATCGTATCCGGCTCGGCGATACGTGCCTCTGAGCAGCGCGTGAGGCTAGCGGCGCGAGTTGCTGTGCGTCATGCCGCTAACATGCTGGAATTGCCTGTGCCCGATGCCGTTTCCTATTTTCTTCGCCCGTCGGAGCGGCTATCGCACTTCTCGCGAGATGAACGGGGACGCCTGTATCGCCATCCCCCGACGGGAGTATGGTCTACCGCCGCTATGCAGCGTGTGCGCGACAGCGGATATCTGGCGCTACAACGTTACCGGCCGAGCTTTTATGAAGGTAAGATTGCTTTTGTCGCCGCCCGCGAGAATTCGGAATTCCCTGATGACCCGGTCGCCGTTTGGGGCAAACTGGTGAGGAAACTTACTGTGGAGACCACGCCGGGCGACCATTATGGAATCATTACCACGCACTTTGAGAATCTGGCGGCGGTGGTGTCTCGCTACTTGCGAGAAGCGATTTGAGCGCGAGAACCCCGTAACAACTTTATGCGTTGGTCTTGGCGGATGCCGTCGAACGAATAGTTGTTTGCGTGGCCGCAATGCCACACGATTTCAAATTCACAGAACTTCACATGAGGCAAGTTCACATGGATTTAATCGCGTGAATGGAGCCGAGAGTCTGGTTGCGACGTTGTTTGGCGCTGGCGTGGATGTCTGTTTCACGAATCCCGGCACATCGAAATGCACATTGTTGCGGCTCTTGACCGCAGTCCGCAAATGCGTTGTGTGCTTGGGTTCTTCGAAGGCGTTGTCAGCGGAGCCGCCGACGGCTACGCACGCATGGCTGGCAAACCGGCATCTACTCTGCTGCATCTCGGCCCGGGACTCGCCAACAGCCTTGCCAACCTGCACAACGCCAAGCCGGGCGCACACGCCCATCATCAATATCATTGGTCAGCATGCGACGCAACATCTTCTCCACGACACGCCGTTGAGGGCTGACATTGAGGCCATCGCCAGGCCGTATGCGAATTGGCTACGCACCTCTTCGTCTACTTCTGGATTGCCAGCGACGCGATCGACGC
>CAWIQN010000002.1:0-497989 GCA_963838265.1 uncultured Acidobacteriota bacterium | reverse complement strand
CTTATCCGCGCGATCCGTGACTTGTGCGCAAAAAACGTCCGCGGGGTCGTCAACATCGATCAACGCGGGAGCCTGCACCTGGTGCGAATTCGCAGCGGAGGTTCTGCGCCAGGCTGGGCGCGGCACCGTTCGCGTGTCTCCCATCACCACGGCACAGGCCCACCGCGTGGCGAAACGCCCAGCTTACTCGGTCTTGTCTCCGCTGACCTGTTCGCTCACGGCGTCACCTTGCGCAGTTGGCAGGACGCCATTACCGCGTACCTGCAGGATCTTCGCGACTGCGGCAAACTCCAGTGAACGTTCTCAGGTCCCGCCTGGCCTACTGGCTTCCGGCGATTTTGGTCGCGATTCTTATCTCCACTTTCTCGACCCATTTTTTCAGCGATCGCCAAACCGCGCGTGTCATCATTCCTATTCTTCACTGGTTGTTTCCTTCCGCCAGCACCCGCGTTCTCCGCGTATTGCATATAGGCATTCGAAAACTCGCGCACGTCACCGAGTTCGGTGTCTTCAGCATCTCGGTTTTTCACGGGCTTCGTGGTCCGCGCGAGGGCTGGCGCTGGAGTTGGGCCTTGGCTACGCTGATTATCGCCGTGGGTTACGCAGGGCTTGACGAGTGGCACCAATCCTTCATACCGATCCGCCACGCCTCCGTCCGCGACGTGGCTGTCGATGCGTTCGGAGCGCTACTGGCACAGGCACTGGTCTGGTTATATGCAAAGCGAAGGATGAGATCGCAATAGATTTTCGATGAGTATCCACACAACTAATTCGCGCCGAGTCCGACGCACAAACTCAGTTTTTTTGGTTTGGTGAGTCGCGGCGGCTCGATAGCTACGGAACAACCGCGCGCGCGCTATTCGAATAGCCGCTCTCGATGCCGGCGGAATCCACTGCCGTGGTCACGTAGAAGTATGTGGCGCCTGCCGTAACGTTGCCATCGGTAAAATTCAATTCGTTAACGAGCGAACCATTTAACCTGGTAAATGGTCCTGCACTTGCCGCTCCGCGATAAACGTTATACCCGGTAACTTCGGACGAACTGGCGTCCCACGTCAAGGTCACAGAATGGCTGGCGCTCGGTGCCGAGGGAACTGGTGCCACCGCACCCGATAGCGGAACTGCGACAGACGAATCGCCGGCACTGCTAGACACCATCAGCGAACCACTGTAACTTCCCGACGCCTTCGGATCGAACAGTACGTCAACCGTGATGCTCTGCGAACTCGCCAACTGCACAGCAGAATTCCAGCCGGTCAAGCTGAAACCCGTTCCGCTCACCTTAACGCTCGAAACCGTTACATCAGTATTTCCTGTGTTCTTCAAGGTCACATTCTGCGAGACAGTTCTGCCGGCGGTAACCGTACCGAAACTCAAGCTGGAAGGTCCCACGGAAATCGCCAGCGTCGCGCTCTCAACGTCGCCGGTGACGGGCAGTGCCGCCGTAGCTGTCGCTGTGTTCGTCAACACCGATACGGATCCTGTAAACGTTCCCGCCGTCTTCGGCGTGAACATCACCGTCAGCGTGCTGCTCGTTCCCGGGTTCAGCAGTGTCGACCCAGAAAATCCACTGATACTCAAACCAGCGCCGTTGGCGATGACTCCCGTAACCGTCAACGCGGCTTCGCCGGTATTTGACAGCTTCAAAGTTTGTGAGGTTTGCACACCAACAATTGCGGAAGAAAAATTGACGCTGGAAGGTGTCACTTCAAGTCGCGGTGTGTCTGTCAAGGCCGGCGTGTTGCCGATCATGGGAGACGTTGCGCAGCCAATCGAGAAGGGAATTATCGCAGCGGCCATCGCGAGCATAAACACTAACCGCCAGCTAATTCGGTGCCTTCCACCGTCCGCCAACCGGCGAGACCATCCAGCATGCATCACGCGCATCTCCGGGCAACTCAACCCGGTATCAGCTTATGAGCACCCCGCACCTCAAAGATAGTGTTCCGGAGTCCAAAACAGGTACAGGCAGGTAACCTGTACTCCAGGCCATGCCCTCTGGCGGGCAGAATCGTTGCGGGCCCTCATTCTAAATTCTAACACCCAGAACAATTGCAGTTTCTTGGCGGTTCAGGGACATTCCAGAAGGCTCAAGCTGCACTGTCCCTGCGTTACCCAGTTGCCCAGGTTCTACGGAACGATAGCTTGCGCTTCGTTCGAATAGCCGCTTTCGTTGCCGCTGCTGTCTACCGCGGTCGTCACGTAGTAGTACGTCGTGCCGCTTTGCACCGTGGTGTCGTCGTAAGCGTCCGCCCCCACAAGCGAGCTGTTAACCAGCACGTACCCGTTTCCGCTGGTCGTCGTCCGATATACGTTGTACCCGGAAACCGTTGAAGTGCTGCCGGTCCAACTCAGCTGTACCGAATGCTGCACCGGTTGGGCGACTCCCGTGCCAGAAAGGGCGATGGCGGCCGGCGAGCCAGTGGCGTTGCTGGTGATCGACACGCTGCCGGTGTCGTTGCCTGCCGCCGAAGGGCTGAATTGCACACCAAAGGAGAAGTGCATTCCCGGCGCGACGGCGACGGGCGTGCCGGCACCGGAGAGCGCGAAACCTGTTCCACTCACACCGATCTGCGAGATCGTCACCTGGGCGTTGCCGGTATTGCTCAGCGTTACCGTCTGCGACGCTGAACTTCCGGCAGTCACGCTGCCAAAGCTAAGGCTGCTGGCGCTGGCAGAGAGCGTATAAGTTGGAGCTGGACTGCTCCCGCTCAATGCAACGCTCGCCGGGGAGTTCGTGGCGTTGCTCACGATCGAAACGCTGCCGCTGTCAGTCCCTGCCGCCGATGGGCTGAACTGCACGCTGAACGACATGTTCTGGCCAACCGCTAGTGTTGCTGGTACGGTTGCGCCCGTCACGGCAAAACCCATGCCGCTGGCGGTGATTTGTGAAACTGCAACCGAGGAGTTGCCGGAGTTGGTCAGCGTAACGAGTTGTGTCGAGGTACTTCCCGCGCTGACGCTGCCAAAGCTCAGGCTACTCGGGCTTACAGATAGTGTATGCGTCGAAGCGAGGCTGCTTCCGTTCAGTGCCATGGTGGACGGTGAGTTCGCCGCGTTGCTCACCAGTGACAGGCTTCCCGTCACTGTTCCAGCCGCCTGCGGAACAAATTGCACGTTAAATGAGGTGCTTTGGCCGGCTGCCACGGTGATCGGCAACGAGAGCCCGTTGGTACTAAACCCGCTGCCAGTGACGTTCGCCTGCGTGATCGTCAGACTGGCGCTACCGTTATTGCTAACTTGTACGGCCTGCGAATTGGTGCTGCCCGTTAACACATTGCTGAAGCTCACGCTTGCGGGCGAAACCGCCAAGCTGCCTTGCACGCCGGATCCCGTAACGCCAACCGAGGTCGTGCCACCTTGACTGACGATGGACACCGAACCGTTGACCGATGTGGCCGCGGTCGGGCTGAATTTCACGTTGAGGGTGGCGCTCTGACCTGGCGTCAACGTCAAGGGAGAGCTCACACCGCTGACCGCGAGACCTTGCCCACTCACGCCGACCTGCGAGATTGTTGTCGAGCTATTTCCGGAGTTGGTGATGGTGACAGATTGATTAGCCGAACTTCCTACGCTCACATTGCCGAAGCTCAACGAAGTCGGGCCCACGGTTAGAGTGGTGGTCGCAGCAACCCCCGTCCCGCTGACGACGACGGACGCAGGAGAACTTGGCGCATTGCTCGCCACGCTAATACTGCCATTCGTGTTGCCTGCGCTTTGCGGCGCGTATAGCACGTTGAAAGAGCTGCTCTGTCCCACCGCAATCGTCAACGGCATCGTCGCCCCGCTTACACTAATGCCCGCTCCCGTGGAACCCAATTGCGTAACGGTTAAGCTCGCCGTTCCTGTGTTCGTAATCGTTACCGGTTGCGACTTAGACTGGCCATCAACCAGGCTGCCAAAGCTGATGCTTACTGGAGAAACGCTGATTCCCGGTTGCACGCCGGTGCCTGATAGCGCCAATCCTGGCGCTACACCCGGTGCGTCGCTCGTGATGCCAACGGTGCCGCCTACAATTCCGGTGGCCGTCGGCGCAAACGTTACGTGCAGCTCCGCGGTCTGGCCGGCAGCCAAAGTCGCTGGCGTCGCCAAGCCGGCCTCGCTGAATCCCGAGCCCGAAGCGAAGACCTGTGAAATGTGCACTGCGGCTTGTCCGGTATTCGTGACGGTCGCTGACAGAGCCGAGTTGCCTCCAACGAGAACATTTCCGAACGTTAGCGTTGAAGGATTCACCGTCAGATGTCCGACCGGTGCGCTAGTTCCCGTACCCGATAGCCCAATGGTGGTTGGAGAAGCTGGATCGTTACTCACTATAGAGATGCTGCCGCTATCCGCGCCAACGGCTGTCGGCGCGAACGTTACGCCCATCACTGCCGATTGACCCGCGCTGATTACCTTCGGCGTCGCAATTCCCGTGACGTTGAAAGGCGCTCCCGCGATCGTCAGCACCGAAATCGTTAGGTCTGCGGTGCCCACATTCGACAAAGTAATGTTCGAGGTAGTCTTGCTTCCCACCGTCGCGCTCCCGGCATCAAGGTTCGCCGGGCTAACTGTCAATTGCGGTTGCGGTGTCGCGTCCGTCGCCGAAACCGGTATTTCCGCGCTCGCGGATGGGCTTTGGAACGTCAGAGTTCCCGCCGTCTTACCAGGCGCCGAGCCGTTGAACCACACCAAAAAACTGGCCGTCTGCCCGGGAGTGAGCGTCAGCGGGAAGGTGATTCCGGAAATCGTAAACTGGTTGCTCGACGACACGATCTGCGTAATCGTTGCGGAGCTACTACTGGTATTCGTGACGGTCGCCGTTACGGAAGTCTTCTTGCCCGTTGGAACGTTGCCAAAATTTAAGCTCGAGGGGGTGAAGCTCAGCGATAGTCCCTGTTTACTGCTGAGGGTCTGGCCGCTCGTAAGGCCGGCGCAGCCCGCTGTAATTGCTATCACAGAGACCGCCAGCAATATCGCCAACAGTGCCCCTAGACGTGGCCCCACTCTGGTCTTCAAAGCGCGGCAGGTCTGGTTCTTGCTCGCGACCGATTCAATGCTCATTGCTCGTCCCCCTAGCACTTACAGGGGAGATGGTAGTGGGAGTACTGAACCACTGCTACTGGTGAGCAGTCCAAATTCGGGACAGGCAGCAAGACTGTCCCCGAGACCATTTCTCGCACCGGCCCTAATGTTCATTTCCTCTTAGAAATGTATAGCCAATATTATCAATAACTTATGGGAATTCTGAGTTGTCCAAATGGACACTATCTAGGTTCAGAGCTCCTGTACTACTCGGGCGAGCGTACGATCGGAGCGCGCACGGACCTGGAGGTATGGGTGATAGGCAGCTTAGGAGGTTCAGGGGCTATCTGGAAGTTCTGTTAGAGGCCGCGGCGGCGGCCTAGTTTGGAATCTGAGTGGAACGCTTAGAAGAGAAGGCCTTTCCGGAGACTAACCCGGTGTCGTGTATCTTGTAGATTAGCGAGCGGTAACTGATCTTGAGCGCCTCAGCAGTCTTGCGACGGTTCCACTGGTGCGCGCGCAGCGCTTCCAGAATTGCGTTACGCTCCATTTCCCGAATAGCATCCTTGGCCAGATGCTTGAGCTTCAGTCCCTGCCTGGCGATCGGCCGTTCGTTCGGCATCGCGCGCGTTCGCTTAGGCTTAGGCTGCTCAAACACCGCCAACGCTTCAGCACCGATGAGTACGTACCGCGCGACTCCATTCGAAAGCTCTCGTACGTTTCCCGGCCAAGCAAGATTTTGCAAGTAGTCCAGCACTCCAACAGGAAAGGGCGCCGCTGCCCTCCCAAATTGACGCTCATGATGTTCGCGGAAAAATTCCGCGAGCACCGGGATATCCGCGCGGCGCTCGCGCAAACTCGGCACGCGTAAGCGCACAACATTGATACGATAAAAAAGGTCGGAACGAAAATTCCCGAGGGCCATCTCTGTCTCGAGATCCTTGTTTGTGGCGCAAATCAATCGCGCATTGATAGTTCGGCCTGCCTGTGCCCCAAGCCGGCAAAAACTTCCATCTTGCAAAAAATGGAGTACTTTGCTCTGAAGACTCAGGCTAAGATCTGCGATTTCGTCCAAAAATAGCGTCCCTTGATCCGCCATCTCTACGCGTCCGGGCTTGCTCTGATTTGCTCCCGTAAACGCGCCTTTCTCATAGCCAAAAAGTTCGCTCTCCAGCAGCATTCCTGGTATAGCCGCGCAATTTACCTTCACGAACGCGCCGCCGGCGTAATTCGAATTCGCGTGAATCCAGTGAGCCAGCGCTTCCTTCCCCGTTCCCCCTTCTCCACAGAGCAACACTGGGACGTTGGCCTTGGACACCTTAGTCGCCCGGGATCGAATTTCCTGCATCACGGGAGACGTCCCAAACAAAACCTCGTTCGGCGGGACTGGATTGAGACGGTCTGCTCCACTCAGTTTTGCCGATATTTGGATTGGTGCGGAAGCCATGAGCGGGTTTGCTGCGACCTCGAATTTGGGGGTATGAGTGCACACAGCGGACCACTCCCAACGCCAATGTCGACGGAGACCAAAATCTTCGGCGAGACAGCTAAATCGCTATATATCAATAATATATGATTCGGGATTCTACGCTAGTTGTAGTACTGCTGAGTCTTTCGACGGGTCTGCTTCGCTCTCTCGGAGAGAAAATTTCTACCGCATGCGTGAGAACTATTTCTCCTGGTAGACCTACCTTACGCCGCAAGGACTGGGCTTTGTGACGGGACAATCGGCTCATTCACCTCGGACGATATCGTACCGTTCGATGACCGCCGCTACGCCGAGGCGCTCGCTCTCATCTTCTTTGCGTCGCTCGACACGCACCACCTTGCCCATCGCGCGCACCAACACCGCGGAACCGCGGGTGATTTCGCCGGGTAACGTCAAGGTAATATCCAACTCTGATCCTGCTTGCAGGTCCTGGTCGATTACAAAATATAGTCCACGCGTGGAAATATCGCGCGTCTTGCCGTTCTGCGAATCCCCGACGTGTTCCTTCGGTACGCGAATCAGAATCGGCAAAGACAAGTCGTATCGCCGAGCGGTCCGCCTCTCCGTCATTACGCCCATCCATCACCCCGTGTGCGACCGGCGATCGTTGGCTCGCGCTTCCCGTATCTTTTACTAAGAGAAATAAAGCTCTAAGAAGTTATCTTACGATAAAGATTATGGTGTCTCTTAACCAGCGCGTAGTTCCTGGCCCGCTTGCAGTTACACACCTGTCCCCGAAAATTCGCGATAGCTGCATGGGAGTTTGCCAGTCGGCTCCGCCAATAGGAATGTCATCCACTTTTGCCATTGAACTTGTGCGGAACAATAGCGCGCCACCTGCTTGACTTCAAGGGTGATTTCTTCACTCGTTTTCGTAACCGTACAGTACGATGGATTATTCCTGCCGGATTGCCCCGACACCGGCGGGTTCTTCGGCGGCCGCTCCGGGGGCCCGCCGCGTACGCGTCGTGCCCAGGTTAAATTGCCGCATCTTGTACAACAGCGCCTTGTAGCTGATGCCCAGCATTTTGGCGGCGTCCTTGCGGCACCAACGGGTTTTTTCCAGCGCCGCCGCAATCGCTTCCATTTCGGCCTCGTCTTTCAGTCCGCGGACCAGCGCCTTCAGGCCTTGCTCCCGGGGCGGTGCCACCGGCTCCTGTTGCGGAGAGGTGCGCTGCCGCGATGCCGACATTTCGATCAACTCTCGCAGGCTACCCTCGTCGTCTTCCAGAATCATGTACCGCTTCACGAAATTCTCCAGCTCGCGCAGATTTCCCGGCCAGGGATAATTAACTGCGGCGTCCATCAAATGTTTTGACGGGGTCAGCGGCCCTTTGCCAAATTTCTCTGCATACTTCTCGAGGAAATGCCGGAACAACAGTGGTATCTCCACCGTCCGCTCCCGCAGCGGCGGCACTAATATCGAAAGCACATTCAGGCGGTAATACAGGTCCTCGCGGAATCGCCCGTCTTTCATTGCTTCTTGCACATCCACGTTCGTCGCTGCCAATACGCGCACATCGGTTTCCACCATATGGCGCCCGCCCAACCGAGAGTACTGATGATCCTGCAACACATGCAGAAGCTTGGCCTGTAAATGCGTACTCATTTCCGCAATCTCATCCAGGAAAATGGTGCCCTTGTTGGCCAGTTCGAATTTTCCGGGCTTGGCGCGCACCGCACCCGTGAAAGCTCCCTGTTCGAATCCGAACAGTTCCGACTCCAGCAACTCGCCGGGAAGCGCCGCGCAATTCACTTTAATGAAGGGTTGGTTTCTCCTCTTTGAGCGCAAGTGAATCATGCGCGACACCACTTCCTTGCCAACTCCGCTTTCGCCACAAATAAATACCGGCACATCCACAGGAGCGATTTGCAGAATCTGCTGCCGGATTCTCACCATCTGCGGGCTCGCTGCTAGAAAGCTCAAATCCTCCGTCACCTGGTCGCAATAGTCGCGCAGCGCCTGATTTTCCGACGCCAGTTCTTTTTTCTGACGCGACTTCAACATCGCGGCGTCCAGTTCCGACTTTTCGAACGGCTTGGTCAGATAATCGTGCGCGCCGATGCGGATCGCTTCCACCACGGTTCCCACTTCATTCGAACACGACAGCATGATCACGTTCAGTGTGCGATCCACTTGCATCAGTTCTTTCAGCGTGTCTAGGCCGCTCATCTCCGGCATCAGCACGTCCAAAATCACGAAGTCCGGCCGGTCTCCTTTGCTGACCTTTTCGATGGCTTCTTTTCCGGTGCTCACCGTCTCGACGTCATAGCCATCCACCTCCAGCAACGTTTGCAGATACTTCCGTATGCTGGGCTCGTCATCAACTACTAGAATTTTGTCCTTAACAGCCATTGCAGTGGTCCTTTCCCGCTCCAGAAAAATTCCCGTGCTGTTGCCGCCTTTTTACGACTGATCCATCGGCAGCAGAAATGTAAATTTGCTTCCCGCGTTCGGCTCGCTCTCCACCCAAATCTTCCCGCGATGGGCCTGGATTAATCGCTTGGCGATGGCGAGGCCCAAGCCCATCCCCGAAGTGTTGCGATCCACACGTACAAAATCCTCAAAAATCTCCTGATGATGTTCCGCCGGGATGCCCGGTCCGGAATCCGCTACGCTCACTTCCACGCTATTTGGACGCGGCAAACGGAATCGCCGGCGTTCGGATGACGGCGCTGCGGCCGCCACCCGGCGCTCCCAGAAATGAGGACCGGCGCACAACGTCACGCTGCCACCCGCCGGGGTGTGCTTCAAAGAGTTGTCCAGCAGATTCGCTGCGGCTTGCTGTACCTTTTGATAGTCAAAACGGAACGTCGGAATCGATGGGTCGAACGTGGCCTCCAACCGCACGCCCTTGCGCTGAAAGGCTTCCGACCACCGCTTGGTTAACTCTTCCAGACAATCCCTTAAATCGTTGTCGCGCAGTTGCAATACCAACTTTCCACTTTCCAGCGCGGAGTAGTTCAGGAACATCGATACCAGACGCACCAGCCGTTCGCAGCTGTCCTTCGATTCTTCCAGAATGTCGCGTTGCTTCTCCGTCAGCTTTCCCAGCGATCCCGTCAGCAGTAAATCGTAGTAACCTTTAATCACGGCCAGAGGTGTCTTTAGTTCATGCGCCGCCGAAGCCAGGAACACTGTCTTTTGTCTGTTTACTTCTTGTAATTTCAAGTACGCCGCCAGTAGATTACGGTACGTAATCTCGCGCTCTTGCAAAAGTTCTTGCACTGTCGGGTGCGTCCCGGGATCACCCGCCGCGTTTGCCGCTACCTGTTCCGCGAGTTGCACCACCAGCCAATCTGAATCCGGCATCCAGCGCATGCGCGCGCGATATTTTGCTTCGCCCAGCTCCAGAATCATTTTCACTTCGTGCTGTCCGCCCTCGATTTGGCTGAATACTTCGCCGGCATCCACGCACAATACATTTGAAAACAAATTCAGTCCTAGAGGTTGCGAAAATCCTCGCGTCGCGAGATGCTTGCGCGCCTTCCCGTTGGCGAGCAATAATGTTCCCGCCCGGTCGGAAACGAGGAAGGCTTCGTCTACGGCATCGACCAACCCTTGCACCAGGTCTATGGGTAGAGAAAGGCCCTGAGGTTGCTCCATCTCCTGCGGTGTACTGGTGCGGCCAGTCATTTGGTCTCGCGAACCTTGACGCCAAAGTGGTAAGTTTTTTCCATTGCGCGGGTTTCATGCTCGCAAAGGGGTCGGGAAGTGTCAATGGTAAAGGCAGGCAAAGGCGCTTCATTTGCACATTTGGGGAAACGAACTGGACACCGCCACACCTCCGATGCCGTATCAAAATCGTCCATCATTCGGTGTTTTGTTAACCGTATTTGAATGAAAGACTTACAGACGTCGAATGGCATGGCATCTGGCATCGGGAATGCACTAGCCCGTACTAGTTCCGTAGTACTATGAGAGAAACTTTGCATACCCAACTACTCAAGGAAGGCCAGCGCTTGGAATATTCCCCGACTCGCCGCTCGCCTCGCATCCGCCTTCAAGTACCGGTTTTTCTGCGAGCCACTGACCTTTCTGGCGCGGAGTTCGTGGAATTGACCAAAACCCTCAATATTAGCGCGACTGGTGCATGTATCGCCTCGGCTCATATTCTGCGCGCGGATCAGATCGTGTACCTCACGATTCCAGCACCCTCTCCGGCTCCTTCAAGCGTGGTCCCAAGCGAAACGCCTCCAATTTCCGCAAAAGTCCTCCGACAGGACGCCGCAGGGGATATGCGTCTTTTCGGGTTGGAATTCCTTAGGCCTCTTGAGTAATTTGGTACCCTGTTTGACCTACTGACGGTCAGCTATCCCGTGTCGTTCTAGCCGTTCTACATCCTGTTTGCAGCGCTAAACACCCTCCAAGCTGAGCTATGGCCTTTGTTATTAATAGGATACACCTCATTTTGTCCTGTCGAACGCCATTCCTGTCTACAGACCGAAACCAGCATGATTGGACTCACGCTTGCTCCCAAACTCGTGATAGAAAGCCCTATGCTTCCCCAACCCCCGCGGGGATAGGCGACATACAGGTATATACCGGACATGCACAGCCCCGGCGCCCCAGCGCCCTCGCGCTTGCCGATCGAAGACTCGTACCTGGACCTGCTGGCCGATACACTTAGCGGCTTGGAGTTACCCGCGCGTGGGCAATTTCTCCAGCGCTATTTTCACACCATCACCCATCTTGACCTGCAAGAAACTCAGTGCGTCCAATTGTGGGACGAGATGCTTCTCCGTCGCCGTGAACTTAGCGAATGTTTGAATCGCCCCGTCGCGCTGAAGACTGCCCTCGTGGACGTCCTCGCGTCCGCAGGAATGTTTCGCGTACCCATCATCATGGAATACGACGCGCTCAAGGAGCTGCAGTTGAATGCAGTCACCGATGCGCTTACCGGCCTCTATAACCGCCGCCTGTTCGGCGAGTCTTTTGAAAAGGAATTGAATCGTGCGCGTCGTTACGGCCAGCCCCTCGGATTGGTAATTCTGGATCTCCACCGCTTCAAGGAAGTAAACGATACCCACGGTCATCCGCGCGGTGACGACGTTCTGCGCGTCGCCTCTTCGACGCTGAAAAACGCCTTGCGAACTTCAGACTCGGCATTCCGCATCGGTGGCGACGAATTCGCCTTGCTGCTGCCGCAGACCGACGCTCCTCAAGCGATGGCCCTGAGCCGCCGCGTTGAAATGATTTTTGCGGAAAACCTCAAGACCTTGCAGTTGACGGTTGGCGTAAACATGGACCACGGCGTCGCTAATTTTCCGCAAGATGGCGAGCACGCCGATCAACTCATCCGCGTCGCTGACGAACGCCTCTACCGTCTCAAACATGCCAGTCATGGCCGCAGTTCCGGCTCTAGCGCCGTGTCTCGTTCCGAATCCCGTTCCGAATCGACTGGCACCCCTGCAGAAATCGCCGCGGCGAGAGACGAAGCGGCGTCTCAACACGTAGTAACTCAGCCGCCGTCATCTCGCGCGTCGCAGCCTGCTCATCCCTCTGCCACTCCGGGACAAGTCACGGGTTCGGCTACTGGGCCTGCGCCAGGCCCAGTTCCCGTTGAGTCGCGCGCGAATCCTCTTCCGCACGGCATGGAAATCGCCGCGGCAGCTACCGCTTCCGGAATGGCCAGCGGACAGAGCTCCACGCCAAATCCTTCCCCCAATATCTTTACCGTGGTGCGCAAAGCCGAGCGCGTCTCCATGAGCGGCACGAACGCTTACGCCGTGTTGGGCGAACAGGCGTCGCGTCGCGCCCGCGTCCTGGACCTCGGCTTCGGCGGCGTGGCTCTCGAGATGGACGCCGCCGAAGAGCTCCCCGCCAACATTTTCGCCATCCTCCACGTACCGATTCTTCCGCCGGTCCGTGTCAATCTCAAACAGGTGTGGTCTCAGCGCACCGCTCAAGGCACCTATCGCGTAGGCTGTACGTTTATTTCCTAAATATCTCCGCAGGTGGCATCCATAATGGCGCATCTTTTGTAAAGACCTCGCCGCTTCTCAAGTGAAGGTGGACGACGGTGCATAGCAGAACCCACGCTCAACCGCATGGTGTGAAGCGGTACAAACGAATCTGATCGAGTGCACGGATCTCTATCGCTCGGGTCGCCTTTCTACGAAGTCAACCGGATAAGAGCGGGATCGCCGAGCTAAGCGTCGCCACCATGCTGCAGAAATCTGGCGACAACGTTGAAAAGGGCGCTCGCGGTGACCGCAGTTGGAAGATTCGGCCATGTAAAGCTCGAGGAGCTCTCGAGACCTCCGAAGAGGACTGGCTGGCAGCCTGCCGCCTGGGCGGCTTGCACATCGCTAGTGGAATCGCCGATGAAGATCGAGCGGCGCAGGTCGATATGAAAATCGGCGGCGGCTTTCACAAGCAAACCCGGTTTCGGCTTTCGGCATGGGCAATTTTCGTCCGGCCGGTGAATGCAATAGTAGGCGGCGGCGAGCGGCGTGCCGTCCGAGAGCAGCGCTTGCTGCATGCGAGTGGTGATTTCCTCAAGGCCTGCGGAATCAAGCAGGCCCTTCCCCACAGCCGCCTGGTTGGAAATGACGATCATGGGAAGACCAAGCGTTGCGAGCTGTTTCAGAGCTGCACGCATGCCCAATAGAAAAATGAATTGCGACCAGCCCAGGACATAGTCGTCCGGTCTGCGGCAATTGATGACGCCGTCCCGATCGATAAAGATCGCCGGGCCTGCGATAGCGGCTTCCGGCTCCGTAAAAAGGATTCGCAACATATTGGTAGACGGAATTACCCCTGCGACGGCTCGAACAACACTTCCTCGGCGATCTCGCAGATCAGGTGACCGGTGAGGATGTGGCACTCCTGGATACGCGGCGTGTCATCCGAAGGAATGCAAATGGTGCAATCCGCAAGTTGTTTCATTCTACCGCCGGTTTTTCCGGCGAGCGCCACCGTGTAAATGGATTTGGATTTTGCGGCCTCCAGCGCGCGCAGCACGTTGGGGGAATTTCCGCTGGTAGAAATACCCACCGCCACATCGCCCTCTTTGCCGAGCGCTTCGAGCTGGCGGGCAAAGACGAACTCGAAGCCGTAGTCGTTGCCAATGGCGGTGAGAGACGACGTGTTGGCATGCAGCGCCAGGGCCGGCAGCGCGCGACGCTCTTTCAAGTAGCGTCCGGTAAACTCCGCGGCGAGATGCTGGGCATCGGCGGCGCTCCCGCCATTGCCGAAGAACATTACCTTGCCTCCGGCGCGCAACGATTTGACGATTTGCATGGCCACGTGGGCCACCAGGTCGTGAAAAGCGGAGTCCGCCAGCAAGACTTGCTTGAGTTCAATGGAGCTTTGAATGCGGGCGCGCACCAGATCCTGTAGCAGCTTGGTGTTCTCGTGTGTTTTCATGGACGGCTGTGACTTGCGGCTTTTGTATGGTCGCGAAGTCTATTCTCCTTCAAATACATAGATTCTGCAGCCCTGCGGATTCTTGCCGAGGTAGTTGCGGAACGGCGGCTGCAAGGGGCACTCTCCACCACGCCAGCATGTCGCGAAGAGTGGCAGCAAGAGGAATGGCAGGTTGCCAGGCGCAACAATCGCGAAATTTGGCATTGTCCCCGGCAATGACCAACTCGTCGCAAGAGCGCATCAATTCCGGGCGCTGCTCCACCTGGAAGTTGAATTTTACTTGCGCGCGAATCATATCGATGAGTTGCCCGACCGAGTAGACGTCGTCGCCACCGATGTTGTAAGCCTCGCCGGCACAGCAGTGTTCGGCAGCTTGCCAGAGACCGCGCACGAGATCGCGCACATCGGTTAGTGAGCGGCGATTTTGCAGGTTGCCGACCGCAAGTGACGGCGGACAAATTCCCATCTCGATCTCGATGGCGCGCTTCGTGAGGTCGGAGCAGACATCGCCCAGTTTTCCCGGTCCAGTGGTATTGAAGATGCGAAGGCGAATCGCCGGGATCGCATAGTTCGTGAAATATTGCGCGGCGAGCAAGTCCGCGGCGACCTTGCTGACGCCATAGGGGTGCAACGGAGAAAGCGCATGACTCTCGCGAATAGGCAGGTCTGGTTCGGCAACGGAACCGTATTCCGCGCTGGAACACGCGACCGCAACAAGAGGCTTCATGGCCAAGGCGCGAAGGGACTCGAAGAGGCTGACGGTCCCGCCGACGTTGATGTTGATGGTCTCGCGCGGCTGTTTCCAGGACAGCGTGGAGTAACTCTGAGCCGCGAGATGGAAGATACGCTCGGGACGAAATGTGGAGAGCAAAACTTGCAAGCGCGCGGAGTCCAACACGTCGCAGCGCTCGAAAGCGTCGTGCGGCCAAGCATGCTCTGGCTCGCGGATGTCGATCCCAAGTACGGAGGCACCTGCTTCGGCACAATGCTTGGCAAGATATCCACCGATGAAACCCGCGGCGCCAGTGATCAGTACTTTCATGCGCGCGTGCTCCGCGACGGATTGGAAATTGTTTCGTCGATCTCGACGTTGGCCAGAATATCTTGTGCGGCCTGATAGCGCTCGGGAGTGCCAATGTCCACGCATTTGCCGGGATGACCGAACGCGCGAAGGTATTTTCCTTCGGCCAGCCAGCGAGGAAATAGTTCCTCTTCGAGCGACACGCGAACTGTCGCCGTCACGTCCTGGAAAATACGTTTCGCCGCCATGTAAATTCCGGCGTTCACGTGGAAATTCCCGGTGGAAGTTTGCTTCTCCTTGAAACCCAGTACTCTGTTGCTGGAATCGACCGAGACGAGGCCGCAGTCAGCACGGCCGTCGGCTGGGACTACGACGACGGACATATCAGCTTTCGCTGCGTGAAAGTCGTTTGCAAACGCAGATAGATCGGCATCGGTGTAGCTGTCACCGTTCATAATCAGAATAGACTCCGACGAGACCAGATCAATGGCGTTGCGCAATGCGCCGCCGGTTCCGAGCGGAGTTGACTCGACGGAGTATTCCAAGGTGACGCCACACGCGCGGTCGCCAAGGTGCGAGCGAATCAAGTCTCGCTGATAGCCAACTGCTAGAATCGCACGTTGGAAGCCGTGTCGACGCAGTTGACGCAGGAGCAATTCGAGAAACGGCCGATCGCCAATCGTAGCGAGTGACTTGGGGGCCTCGCCGGTGACGGATCTCAGACGCGTGCCGGCGCCGCCACAGAGCACGATGGCGTCAGGTACGTTGGGCATAAATCTCGCTACGGTCGCTGGCGAGCGATTTGTCGTAAGCGAACTCTGGCTCGTATACGACGACATCACTGCCGCGATCTGAGAAGGCGAACGGAACGCACAAAAGATTCTTCAAACGGCGCCGCAAGGCTTCCTTGCGTTCTGGCGGCACGAAGAAGAGCATGAAGCCGCCGCTGCCTGCGCCCAGGATCTTTCCGCCAAGCGCGCCGGCGCTGATTCCAGCCTCATAGATTTCGTCGATGCTGGAATTCGAGATCATCTGCGTGAGAGTTCGCTTAATCTGCCAATTTTGATGCAACAATCCGCCAAATTCATCCAGGGAGCGGGTGGGATTCGCGACAATGGCTTCAGCCTCGTCCACCATTTGATACATTTCTGTCAATTCTTTTTGGCGGTTGGGCGTGGCTTTGACTTGCTCTTTCGCTATCTCTGAGGCGGTGCGGGAAAATCCCGTGAAGTACAGAGCGAGGTGGTCCTGGAGTTCGGCAATTCGGCTGGGCGGCGCGAGGATGCGCTTCACTTCGATCGAGTCATTGGTGTGAAAGTTGATGCGATTGAAACCGCCATGGGCGCAGCTGGCTTGATCTTGCGCGCCGACAGTCTCTTGGAGCAAATCGCGTTCGACGTAGATGGCTTCGGCGGTGAGCGCGTGCTTGTCGCGCATTTGATTTTTGAGCGCGTAGAGCGACAGAAGAAAACCGACAGTGAACGCCGAACTAGTGCCCAGGCCGGTGCGAGCAGGCAAGTCCGCGACGTGATGAACTTCCACACCGCCGTCGATGCCCATGTGCTCCAGGCAGGCGCGCACGGAAGGATGCTCGATCTGGTTGTTGCTGCTGACATTTTCAACTTTCGAGTAGGAGATGCGGCTGTGGTACTCGAAAAAAGGCGGCAACCAACGCGTGGTGATGTAGCAAGACTTGTCGATGGTGGTCGACAAGACGGCGCCGCCGTGCTCGCGGTACCAGACCGGGTAGTCGGTGCCGCCGCCGAAAAAGGAGATGCGCATGGGAGTGCGAGTGATGATCATTGTGTTTCTCCACAGAGTTGAGTGGCCAATTCAATGGATTTTGAGAACGATAGCACTGGCGCTCTCATCTTCCAAAATTGTCAGCAAGACCGCGATTCTCTAGGCGAAATAATGCTTGCTCCCCTCACTGTTTTCCAGGGGACGCAGGTAAGAGATGTACAATTGCGGGCACATTAGCGCTTCTCGCTTTTTGTCGGAGCGTCCGATGTACCTCAAGTTGCTCGGCCCCGGATGCGCGATAGTAAAATTGCACAAAGCGAACGCCATGACGGGCCAGAAGAACGCTATAAGAGAATTCGCAGTCATGGTGACCCAACAACCTTTTCTCCCGAAGACCGGCCGCCTCGACTAGCTCGCGGCTGGCCAGCCACTTGACCAGAGGGAAATCAGCCCTGTAGGCACTGGGAATAGATTGGGTGCGATAGCGATAATCTCCTCGCTTGGCCAGGGTTGGGATGGCTGAGCGGAGGGTGTCCGAGATCCATACCTCGGCTTTGTACGCAGCAACGAGAATTGATACTGAAGTTTCATGATTGCTGCTCAGGCGTTCCGGGCGAACCAGCGACGGCATTTCACGAGTATACCGGTATTAAGGTAGTCTTTAATGTACTGTTGGCGGGTATCTGACTTTCGATATATGTCGCTTAAGAAGTATGTGTCGAGCGTTCTGGCTTAAATCGGGGACGATCCGACTTCGGTGGCGCAGAAGCATCACGTCGCGTCCTCGAGCTCGACCTCGGTGGCGTGGCTCTCGAGATGGACACCGCCGAGGAGCTTCCCGCCAACATATTCGCTATCCTGAACATGTCGATCTTCCATCTGTCCGCGTCAATTTCAAACAGGTCTGGTTGCAGCACTGCGCAAGGCACCTATCTCGTGGGCTGTACCTTTTATCTCCCCAATATTTCCATAGGTGGTTGTGTCGTGGAACGCTTTCTGCTGGCACCGTTGTTTTTGAGGTGAAGAAAAAAAGCACTCGGCGGAACCCCAAATCACTCGAATCGTATGAAGAAGTGCAAGCAAATGTGTTAAAGCTAACAGAACCCTATGACGCGTGGCCGCCTTCCACGGAACCCCAGCCTGATTTAGTTTGGCACGAGCGGACTCCCGAGGTCGGGCAACCGCTCGTAAACAATCCGTAACACCTGTATGACGCGCCGTTTTTCTCCCGTACGCTATGCTGCTATATTCATCCATCGGCATCATGCCGGTGTGTCGGCCTGTTGCCTGCCCGAAAATGACTGTGATGCGGCCGCCTCCAGTGGTCACACTTGGGTTGATATTTTTGTTACCAGATTACGAGGAGTGCGTCTTACTTCATGCCAATCGATCAGAAATCGGAATTTTTTAAAGGTGTACAGTTAAGAGTTGGCATTATCGGTTGCGGTTATGTTGGTTTGCCGTTGGCGCTGCGTTTCGCCGAAGCTGGACACAAAGTCACGGGATTCGATACTGATCCCGACAAAGTGAGCATGCTGAACGCTGGTAAATCGTACATCGAGCACATCCAACAAACGAAAATCCACCAGTTCGTCAACAGCAAGCACTTCGGAGCGACGACGGACTTCACGAAATTAAAGGAGGTGGACGCGATCATCATTTGCGTCCCCACGCCGCTTGACGAACGCCGCGAGCCGGATCTCAGCTATGTGGAACAGACCGCCCTCGCTATTCAGCCCAACCTGCAGCGTGGCCAGCTGGTGGTACTCGAATCCACTACGTATCCCGGCACCACTGAAGAACTCGTCCTTCCCATACTTGAGAGGAGTGGATTGCGTTGCCCCATTGCTGTGGGCCCGGAAAACGAAAGTATCGCCTGCGATTTCTTCCTGGCATTTTCTCCCGAGCGCGAAGATCCCGGCAACAAACAATATGGGCTGGCGCAAATTCCCAAAGTCGTTGGTGGCTTGAACCCGCCCAGTTGCCGCGCTGCGGTAGCCCTTTACGCCCAAGTCGTCGCTCGCGTCGTCCCCGTCAGCTCCACGCGCGCCGCGGAAATGGCCAAGCTGCTGGAAAATATCTTTCGCTGCGTGAACATTGCCCTGGTCAACGAACTAAAGATGCTTAGCCTGCGCATGAACATCGACATCTGGGAAGTTATCGACGCCGCTGCCACCAAGCCTTTCGGCTTTATGCCCTTCTATCCCGGCCCGGGACTCGGCGGCCACTGCATTCCCATTGACCCTTATTATCTTTCCTGGAAGGCGCGCGAGTTTGATTTCTCCACTCGCTTTATCGAGCTGGCCGGGGAAGTCAATACCGCCATGCCCTATCACGTGGTGGACGCCATCGCCGCGGCGCTCAACAATCACAAGAAAAGCCTGAAGGGCTCCAAACTTCTGATTCTGGGCGTGGCTTATAAGAAAGACGTGGACGACCTCCGCGAATCTCCCACGCTGAAAATCATGCAACTGCTGCAGCAGCGCGGCGCGGAATTCGACTACAACGATCCGTACTTTCCCAAGCTGCACAAAATGCGGCACTACAATTTCGAAAATATGAAATCCGTGCCGCTCATCCCGCAAACACTGTCGAGTTACGACGCCGTGGTCATTTCCACCGATCACTCCAGCTACGATTTTGGCGCCGTCGTTGACGCCGCCAAGTTGGTCATCGACACGCGCAACGCCACCCGCCGCGTGATTCGCCATCGCAACAAAATCGTATTGTGCTAGCTGCCTGCGCCGCCTAGCAGGATTGAAACCCGGGACAGAAACAAGCTACCACTGGCGGCCTTCACGAGTTTAGATTGTAAAGTTATTGTAGCTGCGGCAGTTCTCGTCGTCTTTACATCCTGCGGCGCGCCATTCTTCAGAACACAAGACGAAGCTATTTCCGAATCCTATCGACCGACCCGCCAAATGGTCCGCGATGGGAGGAGTTCGTCTGTCGCCACCACCGCGCGTGGATCTTTCATACAAAACCTTGGCTCGAAGCGCTGCACGGGACCTAAGGGTATTACCCGCTGGCGTTTACTGAAGCGCTCTGCGGTTCGCAACTTCGCAGTGCCGTGGTGTTCAGTCGCGTCGCGAGCTAGCTCGTTCGCCCGCACCTGGTTTCTCTTCCGTTTTCCGATCACGCCGATCCCCTGCTCGATGAGGAAGCGGAATAGCGTAGTCCTATAGAATGGGTTCCGATCGACCGGTTAAGCGGCATCGCCGTGCTGCAGAAATCTGGCGACGACGTTGAAAAGCGCACTCGCGGTGACCGCAGTTGGAAGATTCGGCCATGTAGAGCCCGAGCAAGTATCGAGACCTCCGAATAAGACCGGCTGGCAGCCTGCCGCTTGGGCGGCTTGCACATCGCTCATGGAATCGCCGATGAAGATGGAGTGGCGCAAGTCGATATTGAAATCAGCGCCGGCTTTCGCGAGAAGTCCCGGTTGCGGCTTTCGGCACGGGCAATTTTCGTCGGGCCGATGGATACAATACTAGGCGGCAGCGAGCGGCGTGCCGTCCGAGAGCAGCGCTTGCTGCATGCGAGTGGTGATTTCCTCGAGGCGTGCGGAACCGAGAAGACCCTTGCCCATGGCCGCCTGGTTGGAAATGACGATCATGGGCAGTCCAAGCGTTGCGAGTTGTTTTAGGGCTACACGCATGCCCGCCAGGAAAATGAACTGCGCCCCGTCCAGGACATAGTCGTCCGGTCTGCGGCGATTGATTACGCCGTCGCCATTCTCCTTCAAATGCTCAGATTCTGGAGCCCGGCGGATTCCTGCCGTGGCAGTTGCGGAACGGCGGCGAGGCGAACTCTCCACCAGGCCAGCATGTCGCGGAGCGTGACAGCCAAAGGAGTCGCAGGCTGCCAGGCGCAACAGTTGCGAAATTTGGCGTTGTCCCCGGCGATGAAGCGTCCACTTATCGGGAGATGGCCCCGACGCTTCCTTCTGACCGCCAATTTTGTCGGGCGCCATTAGATCGTCAAGATCTAGGTATTGGATGTACGTGCCGTGGCTCAGAGGGAAAGCTTTGTACTTGGTTGCGACCGCGCCCTGAATTTCATTGCGTGGTGACTTTGACTTGGCCTGACTTGAACCGATGTGCAACCGCCAGTGTCTGATCGTTAGAGCCATCGTCCATAACGATAATCTCTTTGTTTGGCCACGTTTGCGCGATGGCAGAACGGAGCGTCTCCGAGGTCCACATTTCGGCTTTGTACGCGGCAACTAGAATGGATACCAGCGTTTTCATCTACAAATGTCTTCCCGACATTGCTACGCACGCATCGCCTGTCAACTTGGCTATAGCGTCCCAGGAATGTACAGTGTAAGCGTAATCTTTATTCTGCTGTCCGAGGGTACCCAAATTTTGATATATGTCGCTTAAGAAGTATGTCTCGAGCGTTCTGGCCCGGTCGGATCGCCAGGGTTGCAGACGAATCGCGTTTTGCCTTTTATTCCTCCCCGGGACGATCCGACTTCGGTGGCGAGGAAGCATCACGTCGCGGCCGCGTCCTCGGCTTCGGTGGCGCGGCTCTCGAGATGGAAGCCGACGAGGAGCTCCCCGCCAACATCTTCGCTATCCTTCACGCGCCGATTCTTCCGTCCGTCCGCGTCAATCTCAAACAGGTCTGGTCGCAGCGCTATCGTGTAGGCTACACCTTTATTTCCTAACTATCCCCGTAGTTGGTTTTTGTAGTAGCGAATCTTTGGGAACGACTCGATGCTTCTCGTGTGAAGCGGATGCCGGCGCGCAGCTGGAACCCGCGATCGACCGAGTGGTGTGAAGAGGTAATAAGAATCTGGCCAGCACACGGATCCATATCGAGTGGGTTGCCTTCCTCCGGAGCCTGCCAGCTTGGTTTCCGCTGCAACGCCTGCCCTTCTACCGGGTAACCGCCATCGGCAGGCCAATCGACTGAATAGGTGAACGATCGAAGTAGTTGATATAGATTGTAAGGTTGTTGTGGTCGCTGCAGCGCTTCTCGTGAAGGTTCAATTTATTAGTGGCGTCTCATGGTCAAAGCAAAAGGGGCTGCTGTTTCTGAAAGCTTTCAATCTATCGACCCGCTAAAGGATCCGCGCTGGGAGGAGTTTATCTGCCGACATCCTCGCGCCTCGATCTTTCATACGAAGCCTTGGCTCGAAGCGTTGCGCAGGACCTACGGGTATTATCCGCTGGTGTTTACCGATGCTCCCGCTGGTTCGCAACTCCGCAATGGCCTGGTGTTCAGCCGGGTTGCCAGCTGGCTCGTAGCTCCTCGCCTGGTCTCCCTGCCATTTTCCGATCACGCTGATCCCTTGCTCGACGATGACGCGGATCTTGGCTCTTTGATACATACACTGCAGCTCGGACAAACCGCTGGAAAATGGAAAAGCATCGAACTCCGTCCTCCGGAGGATCCGAACGCTCGCGCCCGCTGGGACGGGTTCTTTGATGGGCAAACTTATTTTCTCCATCGTTTAAACTTGCAGCCAAGCTTAGAAGAGGTATTCCAGGGCCTGCAGAAAGATTCCATCCAAAGGAAAATACGGCGCGCCGAAAGAGAACACCTGGTTTACGAAGAGGGGCGTTCCGCATCGCTGCTTCACAAGTTCTATCAGTTAACGGTGATGACTCGCCGGCGACAGGTACTTCCGCCGCCGCCTTTCGCCTGGTATCGCAATGTCATAGAATGTTTGGGCGAGCGGGCCAAGATTCGCGTAGTACAAAAGAACGATCAAGCAATCGCGGCGATTCTCACGCTGCATTACAAACACACCATGGTCTATAAGTACGGCTGCAGCGACGCGAGATTTCACAGCCTGGGCGGCGTGCCTTTTGTCTTGTGGAAGACCATCGAAGATGCCAAGCGGCAGGGCGCCACGATGCTCGATATGGGGCGTTCTGATCCCACCAATGCTGGTTTAATCACCTTTAAAGAACGGTTTGGCGCGGCGCGCTCAAGCCTGATATACAAGAAGTATCCAGCTCCTGGCGAGCAATGGGTCGCCAGTTGGCAAGGGAGGGCTGCCAAGCGCATTTTCACGGCTCTGCCGGCTCCGTTGCAGGTGCTTGCTGGAAGGATCGTTTATCCCCACATCGGTTAGTTTACGAATTTGCCAGAATTATATCGTTTTCCGGACATCGTGGCACGGGAGCGAAGGTTCTGGAACAGAAGTGTTTATTATTGAGACTTTCATGGGTTTACAGGGAAAAGAGCTTCTGTTAATTGGACATTACGGCCTGGTACGGCTTCGATTAATGCGTTGAAAAATAAGGAGTTAACTATAGCTCCGAATGGTACCGTTCGTGCTTCAGCTCTTAGGTCACAAGGCCAAGCTATGCTCAATCGAGCGCTCTTTGAGCGCTACCGCTGTTCGGAGAAGATTGCGGAATATAGCCTGAACGGCGCGCTTTCTCGCGACGCGGGCTTCTTTCGTTTTGGGGAGTCGACTGTCTGTTATGGGCAGAGCGCCGCCGGACGGCGAGCGCCGCAACCCATCGACAACCTGTATGACACTCGCCCAGACGCCCGCATTGGCGCAGGTGCTCGGGCCGTTAACACCGGCATCGGCGCCGCCATCGACGCGAGTGGGGGCGAGTCCCGACTGGAGCTGCCTTTCGATCCGGACCAAGTCATCGACAATCTGCGACTCGAGCGCTATGCCATTGACCATAATTTAAACGGTACCCAGCCACTGTCGCGGAAGGCTCTCCGCTTTGCCTACTACGCGTTGCGGCCGATGTTCTCGGTACCGGTGCGGCGGCAAATTCAAAGGGTCTATCTGCATGGCTGGGACAACCGGCCATTTCCTCGCTGGCCCGTGGATAGCACCGTGGAGAACATCCTCGAGAGCTGTCTGACGCTGAGTATGCAAGCCAATGGGGTCAGCGAAGTTCCGTTTATCTGGTTTTGGCCGGAGGGCAAATCCGGCTGCGCGCTAATGACGCACGACGTGGAAACCACGCTGGGCCGCGATTTTTGCTCCACGTTGATGGACATCAATGACGAGTATGGAATCAAAGCATCCTTTCAGGTGGTTCCGGAAAAGCGTTATGACGTGTCGGAATCCTACTTGAGCAGCCTGCGCGATCGCGGCTTCGAGGTCGGCGTTCAGGACCTGAACCACGACGGTCATCTGTATTCCACACGCGACGAATTCCTGCGGCGCGCGGAATTGATCCGGAAGTACGGCAAGCAGTTCCGTGCCACGGGATTTCGCGCAGCGATTTTGTATCGCAATCTGGAATGGCTGCCGGAACTGGATTTCAGTTACGACATGTCCGTTCCGAACGTGGCGCACCTGGATCCGCAGTCTGGCGGATGCTGTACGCTGTTTCCGTATTTCATCGGCAAGACGTTGGAAATTCCCGTGACCACCACGCAGGACTACTCGCTGTTTCACATCATCGGCGAATACACGCTGGACCTGTGGAAGAAACAAGCCGGCGTGATTCTCGGCAAGTATGGCCTGATGAATTTCATCGTTCATCCGGACTATATCGTCGATGCGAAGCCGCATCAGACTTATCGCAAGCTGCTGGCCTATCTGTCGTGGTTGCGCGCGGAGCAAAACGTGTGGATCCCGCTGCCGCACGAAGTCGACGAGTGGTGGCGCGCGCGCAGCCAAATGCAATTGGTCGACGAAGGCGGCGCGCCGCGCATTAGCGGCCCCGGGAGCGAACGCGCGCGTATTGCCTACGCGCGCCTGGAAAATGGTCAGCTCGCGTACAGATTCGATGGTAAGCACGCCACAAACTAGCCGTTGGCTGCCTGGCGCTTTTCACGGCATCGTGGTTGCGATTCTGTGCGGCCTCAGCTTTTCAATGCAATGGACTACACGCTGACTGCCAGGTATCGAAGTAATAAAAGAACGAAGTAGAGAAAGTGATGACGGAGCAGTCAGCCGGAAACCTTGGCCTCGGACGATGAAATGGCGTTCAGCGAGGTGTCGCGGTTTTCGTAATATTTGTCGTAATAGGAAAGATAATCGCCGCCGCGGACGCCGGCGATCCATGCGGGGTTGGTTTTGTACCAATCGATGGTCTGGCGCAGGCCGTCGTTGAGGGTAATTTGCGGGTTCCAGCCGAGTTCGGCGTCGATTTTTTTGCAGTCGAGGGCGTAGCGGCGGTCGTGGCCGGGGCGATCTTTCACGTAGGTGAGCAGGGTTTCCGGCTTGCCCATCGGCTTTCAGCAAGGGCTGCGGCCATGGTGATATTTTCCACGATGTCGGCGCCGCCGATGTTGTAGACCTCGCCGATGCGGCCGCGTTCGAGGACCGCGAGAATGCCTCGGCAATGATCTTCCACGTGCAGCCAGTCGCGCTGCTTGCTTGCCGTCGCCGTAGATCGGCAGGGGCTTGTCGTCGATCAGCATTGGTGATCATCAGCGGCAGAAATTTTTCGGGGAACTGGTACGGGCCATAATTATTTGAAGAGCGAGTGATCACGCCGGGGAAATCGTAGGTGCGGACGTAGGAACGAACCAGCAGATCGGAACTGGCTTTGGAGGCGGAATAGGGGCTGCTGGGATGGATGGGCGTATTTTCGCTCGAGAATGCGCCGGGGGCCATGTCGCCGTACACTTCATCGGTGGAAACGTGGACGAATCGTCGAGAAAGCGAGTTTTCGGGCGATCTGCAGCAGGACGAACGTGCCGGTGACGTTGGTTTCGAATGGCGGCGGCGGGTTCGTAGATGCTGCGGTCGACATGGGACTCGGCGGCAAAGTGGACGACGGCGTCGCAGCCGGACATGGCGGCTTCGACGGCGTGGGCGTCGCAGATGTCGCCTCTGACGAAGCGGTAGCGCGGATCCTGGGCGACGGATGCGAGATTGGCGAGATTCCCAGCGTAGGTCAGCTTGTCGTAGTTGACGACGGTGTGCTGCTGGCCGGGAGCCAAAACCATGACGGATAAAATTGGAACCGATAAAACCCGCGCCGCCGGTGACGAATATCTTCATCGCGCGGACTTCCTGAGGAGCGAACTTCGACGCGAGGCCCGCGCGTCATTTTATTGGCGCCGGTTTCGGCGACAAGGCTGTTGGCACGCAGCAGCGATTCGAATTGGCCAGCATCGGTCCACCAGCCGTCGAGGACTTCATAGGTGAGCTTGCCTTCGTCGATATAGAAATTGTTGACGTCGGTGATTTCAAGTTCGCCGCGGCCAGAAGGTTTTAGGCGATGGATCTTCTGGAAAACCGTCGCGTCGTACAGATATATGCCGATTACCGCGAAATTAGATTTGGGGTTTTTAGGTTTTTCCTCGATGCCGAGGACGCGATCGCCGCTGAATTTCCGCCACGCCAAAACGCTGCGCGTCGTCGACTTCTTTCAGCAGGATTTTGGCGCCGTCCTTCTGTTTCTTGAAATTTTCCACCGCGTGGCAGATGTTGTTTTCGATGATGTTGTCGCCCAGAACGACGCAGATGGGTTCACCTGCGGCGAAAAACTCGGCCAGGCCAAGAGCTTCGGCGATGCCGCCTTCGCCTTCCTGATAGGTGTAGTTCAGGTGCTTCAGTCCGAAGTCGCGGCCGTTGCCAAGCAAGCGCAGAAAGTCGCCGGCATTTTTGCCGCCGGTGACGAGCAGGATCTCCTCAATGCCGGCGTTCACCAAGGTTTGGATGGGGTAATACACCATGGGCTTGTCATACATGGGCAGCAAATGCTTGTTGGTAACTCGGGTGAGCGGATTGAGGCGGCTACCAGTTCCGCCAGCTAGGACAACACCCTTCATAATTTCACCTATTTTCGCGGATGTACGTGCCGGTGCGTTTCGGCATACTACGCTTCCGATTATGGCGTGCCCTCAGCAAAGGCGCAATCAAGCGTACGATCGAACCAACACATTTGGTACTGGTTAAGGACCATGCACTTCATAGTCCAATGTTGCGCGATACGATTTAAGGACAACAATAAAGCATTACATATCAATGATTTGCGGCACGGCCTGAAGGTTGCTAGGTCGTTCAGCTACGAGACGGGCTGAGTGGGAAAAGGGTTCCTTCCGAACCGAGGCATTTCCTATTTTCCCAAGTCGAGGACCCAAGCCCGGTGATTTGTCTACGGTGCGCAGGTCCGCGGGGCAAGGGCAGGGTCAGAAGCCGCGCCTTGCGATCAGGTATGGCAGAAGAATGCACTCCATGATGCCGGGCAGCGGGTCGTGAAGAGTGAAGACCGCTTCAGTGTCAAAGGTGCGAAGCGACCGGAAGTAAGCGGCCAGTGTTAAGCGGCCTTGAATGATGTCGATAAGCGCCGTGGGGACGTCGGTGAGCATGCGCATCCAGGAAAATCCAGGCGTGGCGCGGCACGAGACAACTGTTTTGCCAACCTGATCGCAATAGAGCATGTAGGAGAAGTCGACGCCCGCGGGCAAGCCCAGCGTGTGATAGCCCCAGGTACGGGCATTGACGTCGAGAAGTTTGAACTGGCCGTCGCGCGGGTCCTGCTTGAATTCTACCTCGACGAGACCGTAATAATTGATCGCGGAGAGCAACTTCAGAGAGAGCACTTCTAGCGCCGGCTGGTCAATGGTTTCGACGAAAGTACTGGCGCGTCCGAAGTCGTGCGGATGTTGGCGACGTCGGCGGCTGAGCATACTTCCGATGGCTTGGCCATCCTTGAAGAATGCGCAGTAGCCGAACTGGTAAGTGCCGTCGCCGGGAATCATGTCCTGAATTAGAATTTCATCGGGCGCAGCGATTTGCTGCGCTTTCTGAAACAGTTCGGCTAGTTCGATGGCATCCGTCGCGCACCAACCCTTGGCGCGGGTGGCATAGAAAAAGTGCTCCTTGATGGCCGGTTTTACGGCCAACGGGAAGGGCGTGGTGATTTGCGCCAGATCTCCGACGGAGGTCGGTTTCCACGTTTCTGGTATGGGAATCTGCAATTTGGAGGCGATTTCGCAGGTATTACGTTTGTCCCACACCCACTGAATCGTATCCCAGCACGGAGTGGGCACGCGGAACCATGCAGTGAGTTGCGCGCGATTGCGAGAAATGGCGGCGACAACCTCATCGCGTGTGGGAAAGAGCACCCAGCCCTTTAGATTGAACCGTGAGGCAAGCGCCAGAAGTTCCTTAACGATGGCGTCGTCGTTGCGAAGATCAGGAACATGCACGGCGTGCTTGACGTAACGGGAATAACGGGAGATGGAGCGCTCGTCGTCGATGACGCAAACGGGAACGCCCTGGAGCCCGAGACTGCGAACTATGCCTAGTCCCTGATAATCTCCGCCGATGACGACCGCGCCGGGAACGCCATCGGCGATAGATTCCTGCACAATTTGCGAGTCTGAGCCGACCGGGGCGCTGGAACTCATCGAGAAATTCCGGCGGTCATGACTTCCGTCCATTGCTCGCAAGATGGCGGGAAAGTTTACGGGCTGCGAATTTCGTTCCGGAAACGAAATACATCAGTGGGCCGTAACTCCACGCCGCGGGCGCGCCGAGAAAATGCAAGCCAGGGACGGAAGACTCGAAGGCGCCGGTGAGTTGCGGAAAACCATCGGCGGTCTTGATTTTCGCCACAATAGCGGGAGAGAGGAAATCGTAGCGCGAGATATCGATGCGATAGCCGGTGCCAAGCAGCACGTGGTCGACGCTACGCTCGGAGCCGTCATCAAGGGTGATGCGCAGTTTTTCGCCGACAGGTTTGGCGGCGGTTACGAAGCGGCGGCAGGTCATTTTGACCTGTTCGAGGCGCGGTTTAAGCCAACCAGCGCCTGCGGGACGGATCGATCTTTTCCTCAGGTAGTCTTGCGTGTCGCGCGGGAACGCACCCAGTAAGGCTGGTATGGAGACGATGTTGCTTATGCCCGCAGGCCCGACATCGGTCCAGGAGTAAAAGAGTTTGGAGACTGGGCCGAGGCTCTTGATTTTTTTGCGCCAACCTAAATACTTAGGCGGCGCGCCGCGCACCAACAGTTCCACGGCGGCGCCATTTTCCGCGAGCAGTACGGCGGATTCGAGGGCGCTCTGTCCCCCGCCAATAACAGCCACGGTCTTGCCGCGAAAACGAGTGAACGGAACATTTTCCGAAGAGTGAGAAACCAGCTCTGCGGGCAATCCCGCAAATTCTGCGGGACTCCGCGCGAACGGAGAAATGCCCGCCGCGATGATCACGCGCTGGGTTTTCAGGACTTCGCCGTCCGCAAGACTCACGCGAAAACTTGAAGCGTCCGATTCGATCAGGCTAATTTTTCTGTTGTCCAGATGCGGCACCGCCTTGCGCTGAAACCACAGCCCATAGTTGACGAAGCCTTGGAGCGGCACTGGAGAGGAAAAGCGGTCTCCCGTTTCGGACTGGTACGTTTCGAGCGAGTACTTGTGGGCCGGATCCCAGAGTTGCGAAGCGCCCCAATCCGAACGGAGCAGCATTCCGGCGGGCATCTGGCTTTTCCAGAACCACATGGGGTCTCCAAAAATGCGCGCGTCAAGACCAGCGAGCTCTTGCAGATGCGCCGCGGTAGCCAGTCCGTACGGTCCGGCACCTAGAATTGTTACGTCTTCTTTCGTCATCCTTATCCTCATCAGGGTCAGTGTCGCGGATGGTCGTTTCAAATTTCCAAACATGGTGCGTTCTGATTCCTATAGTAAGCTTCAAGTTCAGCGCAGGCGTGATTTTGTGGCTTAAGTTGTTACCGGAGCAATAACGAACGTGACTGGCTCGCGGATGATGACCGCGCGAATCTGTCGAGATTCCTCCGAACGCCCAGCACACGCTATGCGTGGTTTCCCGTTTTCTTTTAACGTTGCTCGAGAAATTGCGTTTCGATCCAGACGATGTCCAATGGTGTTGGCGGAAGCTCACAGTCCACGGACGCAGCAGCCAAATCATACAGCAAGCCAGCCAGCAATCCTTTGGTACGTTCCCGATTTCTAGATTGGATAGCGGCTATCGTGGCTGCAGATGCAGAACGGATTTCCGGAGCGTGCAATTTCGATTCACTGAATTCCGGTTAAGGAAGGCAACTACCGTTCCGCTGCGCTCGAATCTGTGGATATGTCGTCACGCCTGGCTGGTTCTCGATCTGAAGACAAGTCTCATCGAACTTAGAACGCATGTGACCGGCGACTTGGCGATTCCCTTGCCGAGCTCGCGCTGAGAGGAGAATCATGGGACGGAGGTCAACGGAGAGGGGTCATCTGTGGAACGAAACGAGCTTCCCCGTTGATCACTCGAATGTCTAGGCACAGGCCCCCGCTTCGGACAGAGATTAGAAGGGCCCCCTAAGATCGGCGGCCCTTCCGGATTGATGTTTCAAGCTTTGTAAAAGTTCCGGATCACAGCCCGCTCCGGTGAAGCGTAGAGGGAAAGCAAGAACTGAGGCAACCGGATCAGGCACAGTGCTCCGGACATAGAGAGAAACTGCGATCCGACTGCTTTGCTAAACGCTTTTGGATCTACCTTTGACTTCCCGTTGCATTTTCATCAATAACCGCCGAGCCTTGCCCAATCGCAAGCTCATATTTCTTGCCGCGGAACCCGATGCTGCTCAGCAATGTACTTCCATCTTCTTGTTTTCGCGTCCCGTACGCATCCGCCCTCGCCGGGAGCGCCAAATCAACCAGCCGCGCCGGCACTGTCGCGACGACCTTGTGGGACTGGAGGATATTCAATTCAACGTCGGCACCTGCTCCCTGCCACGTGAACTGATAGTTGCCCGCCGCCAATCGTGTGCCATTAACCGTGATGGCTTCTTGAATGTTCAGTGAGCCTTTATTTTTCGAACTATTGGTAGCTGCCGACGCGCTTATTGCCACTAGAAGCATTAGTCCCAGCAACAGACCGCTGGAAATCTTCGAAACTTTCATGTGAATTACCTTCCTCTTTTTCGATTTTCGTCATCATGGTCTTCAGCAAGTCACGCTTCCACGTTGATTGACGATTGTGATTTTGTTCCTCCAGTGCGATTCGGGGAAATCGGGAACGTTACATTTTCTCGGATGTCGAGCTCGCAGCAGAGTTACCAACGCCCGAGCGGAGAAGTTTCGGGTACGAGATCGTGAAGGCTGTAACTTTTCGTGGAATGCGGCATCACACGATCGACATACGATTCGGCGGCCTCTTGAGCTTACGTCGTAAACCAAAATCCACGAGGCCGCGAAGGCTCCTGCGGTGCCGTACTGAACAGTTGCCGAAAAATCCTCATGACTTCAGAGCCTTGAGCGATTTCCGGAAAGTAACCGCTTCCCTGCCGAGCCTCTCGTGAGATGCCCGCGGTCCAACACTCGAAAAACCCACCGTCGATTCTGATCAAGTTCAAGACAAGCATGTTTCCCTTGGATGGGCGCGGGAGAGCTGGGTCTACGTGAATGGCAAGCTTATATTCTGCGGCCGCAATTTTTACTATCCGGCGGAGGCCAGGAAAGCCCCCGGATGGACAACTTTCCCTGCCTGGTGCGCCTCCTCGACGCGCAAAGTCGACCGTCCCTTTCTCGCGACCATGTTCAAATAAAGTGTTTGCGAATGAATCGTGAAACCTTTCACTAACAACGGAATCACACTGTCGACGGTTGAGCGACGACTCATAATCCCATCCGCTTTCTGGGTATCCCTGGGACTGGAGATCCTCCTTGAATCGTTGAATCGTTGAATCGTTGAATCGTTGAATCGTTGAATCGTTGAATCGTTGAATCGGACGAATCCGTTTCTTACATCTGGTGACCCTCGTGGGCGATTCCAGTGGCGGAAACACATGACCAATCTCAAAATCTTGAATAGGAGCTAATGAAACACTGATGACGAACAAAAAGAAAGTGCTGATGGCAAGTGCCGCCCTAGCGGGTTTGCTTGCCGGTACCAGTGCGACCATCCAAGCGTCGAACCTCCTTCCTGGGGTGCGATCTTCGGCGCAGGACCAGTCCCAGGATCAGGTGAAGGAAAAACACGCTTGCAAGGGACAAAACTCCTGCAAAGGCAAAGGCGGATGTAAGGCAAGCGACAACGGTTGCAAAGCCAAAAACTCTTGCAAAGGCAAGGGCGGCTGCGCGACGGATGGCTCTAAGCCCCCCCAAGGATAAGGCACTTCGAACACAGTTTTGACCAAGGATCTCCTTCCAGTGGAGTAGGAGGAGGGCCGCTGTGTTGTGTGGTCCTTCTCTTATCAAATAGAACGTTTTCCACTTTCGCGGGACGAATGCGTGTGGCCGGTTTTTGCGCCAGATGAAAACGTGAGGGCGGGAGAACCCGCGGGAAAGTGTGCAGGCATAATTTATGAATAGAGTGACCACAAAAGTGACGCAGTGGCATGACCAGTTCTTCGATTTAATTTCTTATCTGCAATCACCATTTCTTTTATGTGTTCGGCTTTATTGGGGATGGCAACTTGCTCAGAGTGGTTGGGGGAAACTCCATCATCTACCCATGGTAAGCGAGTATTTCGCCAGCCTTGGCTTGCCGATGGCTTCGCAAATGGCTGTGTTCATCGCCTGTGTCGAGTTTTTTGGCGGTATTTTCCTCGCACTCGGTCTGCTCTCCAGAATCACTGCCCTCGTGCTCACCGTCAACTTGGTTATGGCTTACGTTGTAGGAGATCGTGAGGCGTTGCTATCTTTCTTTTCCGATCCGGACAAGTTCATTGCTGCCGCCCCGTTCGCGTTCCTGATTGCCTCTCTAATTGTCCTTATATTTGGCGCGGGCAAAATTTCGGTAGACACGGCAATCACATTTTTCGTTGGTTCGGCACGGGTGAAGCGAGTGAAGCCACTTCCGGCCTAATTGCCGAGGGAGCCTTGGCAACGAGATTCCCCCCATGGGTATAGATCTCGCGGCCAAGCTGGAAGTCAAGGCCTTGCAGCTAAGTTCAAGATATGTAACGGAACTGGTCTTGGTCACGGCGGCTAGAAACTGCTCGGCCCTATGCGGGGCGAATCTCAAAGATCGATCCCGTGCGAGTGGGTCTGAGAATACAAACTTATATGACGGATGCTCTATTACTTCCTGCTGATAGATTGGCGTGTGCTCAGATCTGGGGCGGGAACAACATCGCGGACTTGACGGTTGAAGTTCCAGGATTATTGGGCTGGGTTTATTCGAGACCGCTATATCCTGCAGCGACCGGAGGCGACGTCTACTACTTAGGGGTCTGTTCCAAGGGTTTGCTTTCGCGGATCGTTTTGGCAGACGTTGCCGGTCACGGACAGATTGTCAGCGCCACCGCCCTGACCCTCCGCAATCTGTTGCGAAAGCATATGGATGCGGTAGATCAGTCCGTTCTAATGCGAGATATGAACGAAGCTTTTCGCCGTGAGGATGATCTGAAAGAAGCTCAGTACGCCACCGCTGCGGTCCTCGGCTGTTCTTGTGCGACGGGCGAATTGATCTTTACGAACGCTGGGCACCCCCCTCCATTGTGGTATCACGCCAGCGAGAAAACCTGGGACTGGCTTCACGACGCAACGCCATACTGGCAGACCAGAATAGAAGGCGTACCGCTTGGACTTATCCCAGGTACCGAGTATTTGCAGAGTGCCGTGCGACTCGGACCGGGTGATCTCTTGGTTCTCTACACGGACGGACTCAGCGAATCAACCAACGAAGCCGGCTTAGAACTCGGATACCACGGAATCCTGGGGCTAGCAGAGAGTCTGCCCCTACAAACCGAAACATCATCTAGCGCGATGGGGCAAGCCCTACTTTCGGCGGTGAGCGATTTTCGCGGTGACTCTCCGGCTCTCGATGATGAGAGCATGGTGGTGTTACAACAAACGATGGACAACCAGGCATCGTACGCATCGCAACCCGTAGAAGCTGAAATTCGAACCTACGAGGATCGGCCTCACATCTGAAAGCCTGCGATCCCTGTGCGGGTCCGAGGCAGCAGCGATTCCTAACTAGACTGAGCCCAGTTCCTCCACTGGCAAAGAATTTGATCCACGCGGGGCATTACCGTTACCAGGAACGACAGGCAACGTGGGCCGTTTACGTAAGAGCTGGGATAGAGCGGGTTGGCATAGCGAAGCGATAACCAAATGAGACGATCTGTTCGACGGACCTCGATTGGTATTCTCGCTGGTGGGCTGGCCAGCCCGGCGCTGGCGTTTATTACTGCACCGTGGGAATTGGGATTGCTATTTGGAATTGCTTTGGGAGGGCTATACGCTGCGAGCTTGCGACCGGCGAGCGGCGCCTATGCGGACAATTTGATGGCTGGGGCTGCACTAGGCATACCGGTGTGGAGCCTGATCAGCGTGGTTGCATTGCCGATATTCGCGGGGCAACCGCCTGCGTGGAGCGCGGAAGGAATACGCGCGCATTTTCCGGCACTGGTGGGATGGGTCTTGTACGGCGCCATGTTTGGTGTGATCAACCAAGGTATGAGCGATTGGGCCTCTGCGGTTTGGGGGCCGGAAGCCGAACCACGTGTGGCCTCTCCCGCACCTATTACCCGGATCGTGATTCTGGGCGGAGGATTCGCGGGCATGAAGACCGCCCAGTGCCTGGAGGAACTGCTGAAGCGTGATATTTCGGTGCACATTACTCTGGTCAGCGAAACAAACGCACTTCTTTTTACCCCCATGCTGGCCGAAGTCGCTGGCAGTAGCCTGGAACCGAGTCACATTAGTGCACCTTTGCGGAGCGGTTTACATCGGACGGAGTTCGTCCGGGCGCGCACGGCAGGAATCGATCTCGAGAAACGCGCCGTGCTTCTCGAGGGGATGACAGCGGATGAAGCGCCCGCTGAATCGCGGGAAATTCCCTACGACCAACTGGTTCTTGCCCTCGGAGCGGTTTCGAATTACCTGGGAATGCCAAATGTGGAAGAATTGGCATTTAATTTCAAGACCCTCGTGGATGCGATCCGGATCCGCAATCACGTAATCGAAATGTTTGAGCGCGCGGATCGCGAAACGGATGTGGCGCGTCGTGCTCCGCTTCTGACCTTCGTGGTAGCCGGAGGCGGTTTTGCGGGTGTCGAACTTGCGGGTGCGCTAAATGATTTTGCTCACGGCATCCTGGCCGATTACCCGCATGTTAGTCGCGACGAGGTGCGCGTTGTGCTGGTGCACGCACATGACCGCATTCTTCCAGAATTAAGCGAATCCTTAGGACACTACGCCAGAACGAAAATGGAAGAGCGGGGAGTTGAATTCCGCCTCAATGCGCGCCTAACCGACGCACAACCGGGAATTATTGTTCTCGGCGACGGAGAGATTCGCTCCGAAACCTTGGTTTGGACCGCCGGAACCACACCAAGCCCGATCATCAAAGCGCTGAATGTTGAAAAGGATAAGCACGGCGCCGTAAAGGTGGATGCACATCTGGCAATTCCCAATTGTACCGGCTTGTGGGCACTGGGCGATTGTGCGGCCATAACCGACGCTAAATCGGGTAAGCCATGCCCACCCACGGCGCAATTCGCGTTGCGCGAAGCCGTGACGCTGGCAAGTAATGTGGCCGCACATTTGGCGGGCAGGCCAATGAAAAAATTTCATTTCGATTCCCTGGGCGCCCTGTGCGTAATCGGACATCAGACCGCCTGTGCGGAACTGACCGTTCCGTTTGTGCGCACGCGTGCGCTGCGGTTTTCGGGATTATTGGCTTGGTTAATGTGGAGGGGAATTTATCTATCGAAGCTTCCCGGGCCAGAGCGAAAGATTCGCGTGCTGTTCGATTGGACTGTGGAACTCTTCTTTCCGCGCGATATCGTCCAAACGATCGATCTGAAGTAAGGAGCTTTGTGGAGCGACAAAAGGAATCAGCGGTGGCCCAAACACCGCCAGGCGCAAGAATCTGGCCTTGGATTGAGCCCTGCGTGGCAGTTTGTATGGGCGCCGTTGCAGCCGCGTTGGGACGCGCGCAGGTCGGGGCAAGCCCGGCGCAGAGTGTTATTTTCGGGGCGCTCTTCGGGCTACTTTTTTGGTGGGGATTCCGCAAACGGGCGGAGAGTCCGGGTGCTGGACTGATCTGGGGCTTAGGTTTTGCCGCGCTGGTGTGGTTGTTAATTCCAGCAGGCATGGTGCCCCTGTTGAACGCGGCGCAGCGTTCGGTGGCCATGGTATGGGACGCTCGAGCGCGCTTTCCGGCGCTGGTGTCTTATCTCATCCTACTGGGCATGCCCATCGGCATTTCCCTCGGAATTTTTGGCGCTGTTCGCTCGTATGGTTCGAAAAGAAGCTTTCATTGGGGCCGCGCCATCGTGGTCGGCGGATTCGCGGGTACTCTAAGCGGATTGGTATTCAGCCGTTGGATGTACGAAGGCCGATTTTATCCACTGCTAGCGGGCTTGCCGGAAGTCAACTCGCGATCGGAAATGGCCGCTTTCCATTTTGTGGTCGCGCTCCTCATTGGAGCCAGCTTCGGACTGCTTTTTCAGACCGGTGTGCGCGGGCTCGGCTCGAGCATGGGTTGGGGATTGGGATTCGGTATTTTCTGGTGGTTCTTCGGCCCACTGACGCTTTTTCCATTCTTGAGCGGAAGTGGCATCGATTGGTCGGCCGATCAAGGTACAGCGCTGTTTGGCTCGCTCATCGGGCACATTATCTACGGGCTGATTTTAGGGGTAATTTATGCCGGAATCGACCGCGCTTGGGTAAGGCTGTTCATACAATCTGATCCCCTCAATCGACGGCCCGAAGGCGCGGGCGTACGCC
This sequence comes from uncultured Acidobacteriota bacterium, assembly GCA_963838265.1. GTDB lineage: Bacteria > Acidobacteriota > Terriglobia > Acidiferrales > UBA7541 > Acidiferrum. The sequence goes on along the minus strand of CAWIQN010000002.1, from coordinate 461,784 downwards.
TACTACAATCGCTGGGCTGGGGAGCGTTAGCAGGGCTAGCCGGCGGCGTGGCCGCGAGTCCCGTGTTGCTGGCGACGGGGGTGCTGCCGCAGGTCGCGGGTTTCGGCAGTGGATTTCCGGGCTTAACAGGGTTGATCATTCACTTGGCAACGAGCACGATCATCGGAATGACGTATGGGCTGTTGTTCCGTAATGAAGGTTCCAGCTTGAGCGTGGGAGTGCCGTGGGGATGTGTGTTCGGGTTGATCTGGTGGTACGTGGGTCCGATGACCATGGTGCCGCTGATTTTTACGGGAGAGGCCGATTGGCGAGCCAACGCCGCTTCGGCCCTGCTACCGCTGTTAATCGGTCAACTATTTTATGGCGCGGTGACAGCAACCGTATTTCTGCTACTGGAACGCCGCTACCAGCGCTGGCTGCTGCTAGATCCGCGAAATGCTGCTCGTGAAGAGTTGCGCATGCGCCCCGCTGGAACGCCAGCGCCGGCACTGTGGTTTTTCGCGTTATGTCTCGGTATTTTGCTGCCCATTTTGCTGGGATAGCGACTTCCGGTGGGACGGAACTCCGGGGGCGGCCGACGGCCTTATCTAGAATTCCGAAATATCTGGAAGGAACCGGCGGCGTTCTTGCAGGGTTCGCGGTTGACACAGAGTTTGGAGATGAAATATGTCGAAGCGAAACGGCCATACTTTTATCCCGCTGCAATTTGCGAGCTTGCCCGTGGAAGAGCAACGGGCGAGAGCACAGGAATTTGAATCGCGTATGCAGACGCGGCGCACGGTGCGGCAATTTTCCTCGCGCGCGGTGCCTCGCGACCTGATCGAAGGGGCGCTGCGCGTGGCTTCCCGTGCCCCTTCCGGGGCCAATCAGCAGCCGTGGCGATTTGTGGCGGTGTCCGCTGGCGAAATCAAGCGGAAGATCCGGCTGGCAGCGGAAGCGGAAGAGAAGGAGAACTACGAACGGAGATTCCCCCAAGAGTGGCTGGATGCCTTGGCGGCTTTGGAGACGGACTGGCATAAAGAGTTTCTGGAAATTGCGCCGTGGCTGATCGCGGTGTTCCGTGTCGATTATGGGATCGCGCGCGACGCGGAGGGGAAGGAACGAAAGATCAAGCATTATTACGTGCAGGAATCTGTGGGCATTGCGTGCGGCTTTCTTATTGCCGCGCTGCACAATATGGGGCTGGCCACTTTAACGCACACGCCGAGTCCCATGGGATTTCTAAGCCAAGTGCTGGGGCGGCAGGCCAACGAAAAGCCATTTCTGCTGCTTCCCGTGGGATATCCCGCTGAAGATGCCCAGGTTCCCGATATCACCAAAAAACCCCTCAGCGAATCAGCTATTTTTGTCGAGTGATATCCGTGGAAGGGGTGGAAAACCTTCCTCCGCATGCACATCTATAATGGCTTGCACTGCGAGTTGTTTTTGCGACAAGGAGGAGGACTGCGTGTCTGTTCCATATCTGCGAGAGGCGGATGCTCAGCACGACGTACAGAAACTGGTGCGCTTCGTGCGCTTGCACCTGGGTGATGGTAACGAAACCGTGGGCAAAGAAGAAATCGACCGGTCGTGGGCCGAAACGATAACGATCCTGCTGCGCGATCAACCGATGGATCGCGAATTCATTGCGCAGGTTCTGAAGAAGGACGAAGCGACTTTGGCCTTGCTGTTCTACCACCTGCATTTTTATCTCATCCGCCGGTCTGGGAGGTGGATTCATGACGGCAGCCGATAAGCAGGACGCGTTGTCCGCGACCGATCCGCGCGAGTCTGGTACGCAGCTGCGAGCTGGCTTGTGGCAAACCATCAACGAGCGCTATCCCGGGTCAATGATTCGGAAAGAGAGTTATGTGGGGCAAGCGCGATTGGCCAAGCCGCTGACGGAATGCCGGCTGACGCTGGTGAGCTCCTGCGGGGTACATTTGAAAACCGAGAAGCCTTTGGATGTGTGCCATCCGTTCGGGGATTTCCGATTTATGCGCGTGCCTTCCGGGGCAAAGCACAACGAGCTGATCATTCATCAGTTGAAGTACCCTCACGACGACGCGGATCTGGACATTAACGTGATCTTCCCAATCGAACGGCTGCAGGAGCTGTCCCAGGAAGGACAGCTGGGCGAACTAACTGCCAATTTTTTCAGTTTTATCGGCTACAACATGGACCCGGAGAAATTTGAACGCACCGTGGCGGCGGGAATTGCGGAAGCGGTCGTGGAAGAAGAGGACGCCGATTGCGCGTTGCTGGCGCCAGCTTGACCGATCTGCCATCAGTCCGTGGGACTGATCCAGAGAGCCATTGAAGCGCGCGGGGTGCCGACGGTTTCCGTGACGGTGGCGCGGGACGTTACGGAGGCAATCAAAGCTCCGCGCGCCTTGTTTCTGCCCTGGCCCATGGGGCATCACTTTGGGGCGCCTTTTCACCGTGATCTGCAGCGCCGCGTGGTCCTTGCCGCGCTCGGTTTGCTAGAGACGAGCAATGCGCCGGGGACAATATTCGATCTGCGAATCAAGTGGGCTGACGTTCGCCGGGAGGCCAAAACGCTGACGGAGCAAGGACGGAAACTCTAGCGTGCGTGCCCTTGCGCCGCTTGAAAGCACTCAGCGAAACGCCTCAAGCGCTCTCTCGGCTATTTTCTCTCCCCATTCCTGCACGAAATGCCCGCCTTCGGCCACTTCCAGCGGCGGCGGACAATGGCGAATCTGCTCGCGCAAATATTTCATCGCGGGAGGTCCCAATACTGGATCTTGCATGCCCATAGCCATAAACGCCTGTCCATCCCATTCCGTGTTCCACCAACGCCGCGCCCGCCGCGAGAGTTCCGCACCGTCGGCATCGGGATGGTCGGCCACCAGCTGGGGAAAACGTCGCACTCCCGCTTTGTATCGTTTATCCGGAAACGGTCCGGCATAGGCGGCGCATTCTTCGGGTGACAATATATCGCACGCGCGCGCCATCAACTTGGCTACATCCAGATCCGGATTCGTCGCCACAAATTCGCGCCAGGCCAGGAATCCCGGGCCTAGTGGAAGGTCTCCGGTAGCCAGGGCCGTATTCATCACTAGCAGGCGCGAGAATCGCCCCGGCATGTCCATCGGCAGGGTCATGCCGAGCAAGCCGCCCCAGTCCTGGCAAACCAAGGTAATATCGCGCAGGTCCAGGCGTTCAATGAACCGGCGCAGCGTGTCACGGTGAAATGTGAAATTGTAAACGGCATCATCCACTGGCTTGTCCGACCGCCCGAAGCCGATAAAATCTGGCGCCACGGAGCGATGGCCCGCCGCAGAAAATACCGGAATCATTTTCCGATAGAGATAACTCCAGGTGGGTTCGCCGTGCAGGCAAAGAAATACCTGCTTGGCGTCCTGCGGCCCTTCGTCCAGATAATGAATGCGGATTCCTTCGTATCCTGGCAAATGCGCAACGTAATGTGGAGCAAAGGAAAATCCCGGCAAGCTGGCAAAGCGCTCTTCCGGCGTCCTCAGGATTTCCATCTCTCCCTCGCAATCGGAATTTTTCCTTGGTGTGTGGCTAGGCAGCCGATTGGTCCGCGCGGCCTTTCATGCGCCGTTTGGGGCGGTTACCCCTGCAACCAAACGGGCAGCATTTTCGTGCCTTAAGTTTGCGTAAGCCGCTGGACGATCTCGATGAGCGCAGCGTCCGCACGAGCCTCAATCTCCTGCTTGGTTTGATCTTGTATGGGATGCGGCACGTATATCGCGTCAAAGTCCGGGCGATTCAGCGCCGCGGCCTGGGCCCGCGCAGCGGTCTGAAACTCGCCGGTGGCGATGGGCACCGCGGGAATTCCCAAATTCTCTAAATTGATCGTGTCGTGCAAACTGCACGTTGTGCAGGACCCTCAATCGGCGAGGGCTTCGATGACGGCATCCGCGCCACGAAGCTGTTCGATAACGACTTGCGGAGCAGGTTTCGCGAAGGTGGGCTTCATCGTACGCACAACACTCGCGACATGAAATTGCTCGCGGAGCAACTGTTCCAGGCGATCGAGGAAGAGGTTGCCACCGGTCTTGCTGATATCCAGCAACCCGACAGTCTTGCCCTCTAAGCTGCGCAGCCGTGCTGGCGGCACCGAGACTCTCACTGGCGTTTCGTTCATCGGATTGATTAATTTGACGGACATTTGCATTCCTTTCAGTGAACTCAGGCGGCCAAAAAAATCTTCGTCGAGCTATTTTCTCCCGCCACGCATTGGAATTCCTATCTGCATGTTCAAATAGGATAGGTAACCATTTCGCTGCCGCGCGGTCCGGCGACCCAACTCCCGATCACGGCGGAGAATTTCCCGGCAGTCCCGCCCGCTACAAGGATGCGAATCGACTCTGCCGAACGGAACTTCTGGAAGCAACGTTCGCCATCGATCAGGATCTCTTTGTATTTCGCCGCCATCTGACTGCCTTCGGCATCGGGAGCACCCTCATAGGCGCGTAGCGGCACGCCGGTGTTCTCGAACAGGAAGTCGCGCGCTCGCTGCTTGGACCAGCCGGCGCGATGAATGGTGTGTGCATGTTCCGGGCTAAGAACCACCAGAGCATCCGAGCCCAGACACAAGCGATAGGTCCAGACCGTGGCAAGCGCATAGGAAATGGACTTCAAGACTTGCTCGGGAGTTCGCGCGGTGTGCTCGCTGACGCCGTGCGGCGCTTCCGCAGCAAACAGCGTCAAGGCACTTTGCTGACGGTTAAAGCCGCGCTCGACGTGGAACGGCTCCCACGGATTGGCCTCCTCGTGCTCGGCGATGCAGTAGCTAAACTTGCCGGGATTCCCGAGTGTGGACATATCGATGCCATCGGGGCGTGCGCCCCCAATATTTAGCAGTATCAATTGCAGCGCTCGTCCCAAGGTGCTGTTGGCTCGGGCTACATTGCTGAAAGCGTTCTGGCGGTACGCGAAACGCAGCTCATTGCGAATCGGGCCATTAATGATGATTAGCGGCGCCGCGAAGTGCGTGGTCGCTTGTACGCCGTGGAGGTTGAGGTGTTCATCGCAAACCGCCCGAACCAGCGGTAGCAAGACGCGCATCATATCCGGAACGCAGCCCGCCATCACGGCGTTCGCCGCGATCTTCTCTACCGTGGCTTCCCCATAGCACGGCGGCACGCGGGCAATCACGTTGCTCCGCTCCCCTGCCACTCCGCTGAGCATGCGCGAGATGCGCTCGGGCGTGGGAGGAATCACCGGCAGTCCGTCGCCGAACGTTCGGAAACAATACTCAAATGGGTCTTCGCCATCAGGAATTTCCATGATCGAAGCGGGAATCCCACGGGCGGACGCGATCACTGGCGCGGGCGCGCTCTCCCCATCGACCTCAGGTTCCAGATGCCGCGACATGCAGCCAGGTTTGCTGTGCGGCACGCCATCGAATTCTTCAGCGACGGGCGGGCATTGCAGCCGAGCGGCCATCTCATTCAGCACGGACTTGTCAAAGCCGAAATGCGAGCGCAGGACGCGGCCGTCGGGACCGAGCAAAAACAGCGAGGGGACGAACGATAGATCGAAGGCACGGGAGAGCACGAAGCCGGGATCGCGCTGCACAGTGAAAGCTGTGGCCAATTGCTGTACGAACGCGTTTGTCGCTGCGTCGTCATCCTGGGAAATGCCGATCACACGCGCCCCTTGGGCTAGTTTGTTCAGGTACGAAACGGCAAGCCGGCAGGTCGGACAGTCGGTTTCGAAAAAAACAACGAGCGCGGCGCCACTTCCCGGATCAAGTCCAGGAATCGCGGGAGCGGGATGTCCAAGCTCGAGCACCGTGTTTGGGTTATCGCATGGACCGTAAACGCACAGTCGCAAGAATTCTGAGCGGCGACATAGCGCCCAGAAGGTTCTCGCACCTTTGTGATTCGGAGCGGGCCAGAAAGTTACAGGGATGCCCGTTGTGAAAAGGCCGAGCCTATTGTGAAAAGGCCGAGTAGCCCTCGAATACCATCGGAATAGCGGTATTAGCCGTCCTAAGAGTAGACTGGAACGCGGTAAAAACTATATGAATTGCTGTGATTCGTCAACGGAGACAGGGAATGGATGATTTGTATGCGATCAATGCGGCCAAGAGCGAATTTCGGAATTGCTTTAATTTTTCGGATGTATCCAAGCTGCTGGCTATCGCTGATCCCGATCTTGTCAATTTCTCCGACGGGCAACCGTGTGAATTTGGCAGAGGCGGATTGGAGACCTTGAAAACTCGCATGGAATACCTATTCGAAGGTTTCACCGCGCAGCTGGAAGTGATTGTTATGGAGATTCGTGTCCAAGGAGATGTCGCCTACGACTACGGTTGGCACGACCTAACGTTAACTCCCAAGGCCCACGGTCAACCCACTCGCCTGAGGAATCGCTACGTCGATATTTGGCGGAGAAATAAGGAAGGAGAATGGAAGTTGTGGATGTATATGGACAACCGAGATGTCGCAGATCCGTTCCGGCCCGAACAGACTCTGCCGCCCGGAGCTCAAAGTCATGCAAGACCCTGAATCTTGCTATAGAGCCGCTTGTTGAACCCCTCGGGCATCTGGAACAACCTTCCATCGACGATCAGTCCCACGACATTCTGCGTTCCGCCCATGACCGCGGAACAATGAGCGCAGTGTGCGAGATGCGCTTCCATTCGTTCACGCAGTTCAGGCGAGATATCCGCCTCGATATAGTTGGAGATTTCCCGCCACACTTCGCTGCAACTGATTTCAATTGTACTCATCGTGCCCTTCTCCACTCACCACGGTCGAACTTTCCGATACGCTTGACCCCTGATCCAGCAACCGTCGAATCCAGGCGCCAAGTTGTCTCTCAGGAGCAGCCGCGCTCGATGCAGTCGAGTTTTCACGGTAGCTTCCGAAATACCCAGAATTATCATCGTTTCTTTCACGGTCAGGAGTTGCACATCCCTAAGGATTAATACTTCGCGATAGATAGCAGCGAGCAAATTGATCGCATTCTGTACCATTTTCCTCATCTCATCAGATTCGAGTGCCTCCGATGGTATGGGCCGCCAATCCGCAAAGTCATTGGGGATATAGTCTCCGTCGTCATTTTGTTGCTGCTCGTCAATGGACTCATAAAGGTGAGCCCGGGCCCTTCGCAGTTTCATTTTTGCTTCGTTGTACGTGATTTGTATGAGCCAGGTACTGAATTTGGCCTCACCTCGAAAGCTTGGAAGATTCGAAAAGGCTTTCAAAACCGCCTCTTGCGCAACCTCTTCCGCGTCGGCCGGATTTTTCAAAATCGAAATCGCGGTTGCGTAAACCATGCGTTCATAAGGACGCACCAACTCATAGAAAACCTCTCGCTCTCCGTCACAGACTCTCCTGATGAGTTGCGCCTCGTTCGTTTGCAGTTGCGATTGCGGAGTACTCATTTTCACCAACGGATAGCGGGCCATCGACTGCGAGGTTGCAATGCATCCTAAACACATCGCGCAGGCGACCCCAAGCGAAACCCATGCCGTCCATACAATGCGATTCGCCGGGCGTCGAAAGGTTTCAGAAGACGGATCGGCTTGACTCCACCATGCGCTGTGCTATTTGTGCTGGATCGCCCCCGGGGACCGCTTGAGGTCCAGGGGAAGAATCTGCAGCTGCCAACTCACGGGCACTGAGGTTGGAGGGTAGCAAACCGTCTTATCACAGGCCTGATACTTCAGCTCTCCGGCAATGGAAATCGTCCTTTCGGCGGAAACCAGGGAGCGCACGGCATCTGCCGGCTTCGAGGGAGTTACGGTAACATCCTGCGTGATGCGGAACTTTCCCTCGAAAACCGGGACATTTTCCTGAATGGCTGCCAAGTACAACACTTTTGCGCTGGGGTAAACGACAGGCTGCAATTCGACTCCCGGAAGTCCCTGCAGCATGAGTTGAATCGGCTTATAGCCCTGCACTCCCGGAGAATAGACGTGTACATCCGGCGGAAGCTCAATATCGGCAATGAGGCTGACGCGGCCGCCAGGTATGACGCTGCGATCCGATTGTGCCAGGGTAAGCCGAAGATGCGGCGCTTCGACGCTCTGGCTCACTTCCGCACTCAACTCCGGAAAAAGCTTGGCGATGAGATTGTTGGCCGTCAATCGATCGGTGTATTTCGCAGTGAAATACTTTTCCCGGATGACTCCGTCGGCATCGATGTAGAAGAATCCCGGGTAGGCCATCCCTTTGGTCATGCTCTTCGCTTCGGCGTTGAGCACGTTGAACTTGCGAATGATTTCGGAATTAGGGTCAGCCAAAAGGGGAAAGTCGATCCTGTGCCGCTCAGCGAAATCCTTTAGGATGGCTGGACTATCGTAGCTAATCGCCGCGAGCTTAAGGCCTTGCGCCGCGAACCTTTGTTTTGCGCTTTGCAGCTGCACGAGCTGCGCTTTGCAGAAGGGTCACCAGTCGGCAGAACGGAAGAAGAGAAGAACAGTGCCGTTCGTTCCTTTAAGCGTCTCGTTGGACTGCTCATGCCCGAACTGATCGGATAGAACAAATGCCGGCGCGGGTTGGGCAACCTCCAGGCCGACCGGAGGTGTGGCGACGTGGGTACCCGAAGGGTTTTCTTGCCCACTTGCAGCAGCGAAGATTCCGGCAAGTACGAGCATCGACACTACAATTTTCATCTTTGCCCCCAGTTCAAGATCTTCCCGCTTCTTCCGTTACGGATGAAGGAACCGCCGCCAAAGACGAGAGATAAGCGACGCTAATTCGAAACCCGAGTCAATCCTGCTCCCCATACTCTTCCCGCGGATGCTTCCTGCACAATGACCACAATTCTCGCGTTGCGTTGATTGCGGGCGTCCAGATTGATTTTCATGTCCCGGGAAAAGCCTGCGGTGGTATCGACAGCTCCGATTCGGATGAGGTTTCGCAACACGGCCACGTGTGTCAGCGTTCTTCCGGCGTTCTCTCCGCCGCCCACTTGCGATTTATCGGAGTTGTCTGCTATCGCCAGAAAGACGCTCGCTGACCCGCCAGTGGCGGAAGGAGGCAGTGGCCCGGTTTCGATATGCAGCGTTATCGTTTTTTCGTCCTGCAAGCTCGAAGAGATACTGACGATGCTCTTCATGGCCTTCGCGGCATCGCGTATCGCTTGCGTTGCTCGTCGTTCGTCGCTGCCCACGAACTCGTATTGTCCGTCAACGACCATCTGCGGTGTATAGACACTTCCCTGGCCAAACTGAGCCGCGTAGGCGCTCTGCCGCTCGCTCAATTCACGAGAAGAGTAGGGATCCCTCCATCCGATATCATCCCAATAATCCACGTGTTCGCTGAGAACAATCAGCTGCGGGCCATTAACTGTCTGATCGCGGTCTAGCTTCTCAAGGAGGGCGTCAGCCGGGGGGCAGCTGGAGCAGCCCTCGGATGTAAACAGTTCCACCAGCACCGGAGCACGATAGGCTTCATCGCTCGAGGGCGTTGGTGCTGCGCTTGTGACGCGCAGGTATCGAAGTGACCCTAACCATAGAGAGGCGATGGCAAACAGTACGGCAACAGGCATCCTGAAACGGACCATGTTCTCCCCCTAGGCATTCGCTGGTCGCGAGAACGTAAAAGTCTCTTCCTCGGCGACCAAGAAGATTGGAGTGCCCCCGGAAGAAATCTTCACCCCGTGTGCCAAGACTTCTTTGCCGCCGTCCGACGCGACGCACGCCTGCAGGGCTTGCATCGATGGAAAGTAAATCTCTGCAATGCGGTACAAAGGATGCTCACCCTGGGGAGATCCCAATACTCTGGTTGCCACGATTCTACTTTTCCCGCCAAGTTTGGCCACCGCTAACGGTACGTGTTCGGTCTGATAGATCCTCTCGAAAGCCCCCACATTTTTCGGAGGAGGATAGAGGACTATAAGCTTTACGTCGGCCATGCACGATGCTCCTGTCAGGGCAAGATTTGCGGGACAACGGCTACGGCGGTACGCGAACGGATCGCCGAGCACAGTCTTTTCTCGCAACTGAAATCGTCAACGCCAAGTTAGATATCCAATCGAGCCAAAGGTTTCAAGTACGCGCAAACAGTTCAAGTTCCCTCTTGCGCCCCGCGCTATTCGATTTCTTAGCATGCCCGCCAACAGTTTCTGTGAAGCTACTGAAACCTTATTACGACAAGCTCATCTCACTCCCCGTAGACGTTTAGAGGATGATTGTTGAAACGAGCATAAAGGGTCAGTCCCGACATTCAGAAGTCGGGTGCCTCGCGGATCAGCATTGCAAACCTTGACGCTATAAAAGGAGAAAATCATGAAGAAGAAATTCGCAAGCATGCTACTCACACTCACTTGCGTTCTTGGGTTGGGCGTCGCTGCCCGGGCAACGACTCGGGTCGAAACTGTTGTAACGGTGCCCTTCGAGTTTGTGGTCAGCGGTAAGACGTTGCCCGCGGGCACTTATAAACTAAGCCGCGTTTCCGATGATAAATTGGCCGGACTGGTCCTCAGTAATGATCATGCCAGCGTATTTGTAAACGCCATCACGGTTGAAAGCGCTTCCAGTGACAAGCCCCAGGTGAGTTTCGAGCGCGTGGGGGATCAGCGTTTCCTCAGCAGCATTCGAACAGCGTACGACGTTTACAGCATTCCAGTACCACGGGCGGCGATCATGGAGGCTGCAGCGAGGCAACTCCGCCAAAACTCAACTGCAGGAACATCCGGAGGCAACTAGAGACTTCCTCAGGACGGGATTTTGAGGGAGAGCTCAGACAGAAAGCGATTATGCCTCTCTGCACCTGGACTCTCTCATCGCCCCGCTGAGCTTTGCATCGCATGGAGCACGATCCTGCGAAAATTGCCCTTCATCAAGATATAAAGAACATTTTTCGGGAATCATTCCGAAAAACTGAAATCCTGTTTTTGGTTCAACAAAACTTCACGATCCAAGGTCTAAGAAATCAAGCGGGCGATCCCGGAAAGCGAGCCAGGAAATGGATAAAGCTGGTCAAATCGTAGAGACGAGTACGGAAAGAATGCTGGCGGAGCCGCCGGATCGCATGACGCCCTCAGCCTACTTGGAAAAACTGGGCATACACATTTCGCGCTACGGCTTGGTCGTGACGCTTCTTTTCATTGGAATTCTCAAGTTCACAGGCGCGGAGGCGCAGGGCATTCAGCCCCTGGTGGCCAGCAGTCCACTGATGTTCTGGCTTTACTACATCTTCAGTCTTCAGACGGTTTCGAACTTGATTGGAACGATCGAGATCGTTGTCGCGGTGCTCATCGCCCTCCGGCCATTCTCCGCTCGACTTTCGTTCGCGGGCAGCCTTGGAGCCGTCATCACATTCCTTCTCACCGTAAGTTTTCTCCTCTCGACGCCGGGAGCGTTTCAATTCTCACACGGGCTCCCGCTCCTCGGGGACGCTGGTCAATTCCTCATTAAGGATCTCGTTCTCCTCGGTGCAGCAGTCTGGACCGCCGCGGAAGCACGCGGCGCCTGCTAGACGTTCAAGTCGTCGATTTTTGACCAAGGCAGTCGCCTCGTTCAACGTCAGGCAAGAAGGAGAATTATGTCTGCAGCCCAGGCAGTTGAGGGAGTCCGAGTCCGTGTTCTGCTGGTGGGTGGGCACCCCTGTTTGTTTTCGCCGATTGTATTTCTAGAGAAGATGGGTTGTGAATGCCATTACGCCGAGTCCAACCAGGAATTGAGAAATCTTCTGGGCCACACTAAGCTGGACATCGTACTTAGCCTGAACACGCACCATCGCTTATTGGAAATCATGTCGCTGCTTGCGGGATTGCCTATCAATATGTTCCATCTGTTGCCAGTGGAAGAAGGTGGCTGGTGGCTGCCCGTACTTCGGAAGGGCCAGGACTGCCTTGGCGTTGACGCCGTTCGAACAAGGGAATTCAGCAAAGTTCTTACTGTGATGGTCAGAGACATACACATTGCGCGTTCGACGGCGACCAAGCTCTCCGCGGCCGACGAATATGGCGATCGGAAGCGTCCACGTATTGCCGTTCTGAAGGCCGCTGCAGTGCACCCAAGCTTAGCTCGAGGCCCCAGCGAAGTGAGCCGTTCATGGAGGCAAGACGTACGTGATGGAGCAAAGCGGGACGGTCGCGAACCGATTCAAAGCGTGTGACCGTCGCCATAGCCCAATATGCTCCCGTCTACCTGGACAAAAGAGCCAGCCTCGCAAAGGCTCTCGATCTTATCCAGCGGGCAGCCAAGCAGGGTGCAAGGCTCATAGCGTTTGGCGAGACCTGGCTGGCCGGTTACCCTGCGTGGCTCGATGTGTGCCCGGGTGCAGCACTGTGGCAAAACCCATCGGCGAAAGACGTCTTTGCCAGGCTACGAAATAACAGCATCACCGTGCCGGGTGAAGAAGTGAATCTTCTCAGCGATGCCGCGCGCGATCTCAAAATAACGATAGTAATCGGAGTCAATGAGCGAGTCGATTCCGGACCGGGAAACGGGACGCTCTACAACTCCCTGCTCACCATTTCAGACGATGGCCAGCTCAAAAACCACCATCGAAAGCTTGTTCCGACATACACCGAACGCCTGGTCTGGGGAAATGGAGATGGCCGCGGACTGGAAGCCGCACCCACATCCGTTGGGCGTGTGGGCGGATTGATCTGCTGGGAACACTGGATGCCGCTCGCGCGAATGGCCATGCACGATTCCGGGGAACACATTCATGTCGCGGTATGGCCCACAGTCCATGAATTGCACCAACTGGCCAGCCGACATTACGCCTTCGAAGGCCGATGTTTCGTTTTGGCGGTCGGGTTGATGATGCCGACGGAGGACTTGCCACGCGAACTTCAGGATGGCGCGACATTTCGGGCCGGCAACCGCCACTGGATCGCACGCGGGGGCAGCGCAATCATCGGTCCGGACGCTCAATATGTGCTTGATCCAGTATTCGACCGCGAGGAGCTTCTGGTTTCGGATTTGGATTTGGCGCAAATTGACCGGGAAATGATGACCTTCGATGTTTCGGGTCATTATGCGCGGCCTGATCTGTTCCGATTCGAGAAAAAGCTGTGATTGTCATAAAACTGCCATTCGGACTTGTCGTCAATGGGGAAACACTCCCCGCCGCCTGCACGCCGAGCCGTTTTTCGTCTAGTAAGCTGGACGGATTTCTGAAAGGACGCTGAAACCAGAAGGCTGATTCGCGCCGGCATTAATGACAAGGTCCAACTCGGCGGGAACTTCGATATTGCCCCTTCCGGAGGACCTAATGCCTTCTCGAATTCCTTAATGACGTGAGAGTGGGCACGATCGGCTTCGAACCTATATTCGTCCACAGGAATCGCGGGATCCTGCAGCGGCCTAATTTGCCAGCTCGACCTGCTCGTCCATGCAGCCGATGTCAGTGGCTCGTTCAGTGCTGCCAAGTTGATGGGGCGCTGGGTGGCGATCATTAGGGCGGCCACGCTCTTAGGCACGTCGGCCGCGAGGAGGCTGCGGAACTTGTCGGCTTAGCAGAGGAGATACGTGCCGTTGGTTCCGTCGGGCAAGGTGTATGTGGTCGGCTCGACGGACGTAGGGAATGCGCTGCCGGGAAACCGTTCGAGCAAATGCGCTGGAGCTTCCCCCTACCGCGGGCATAATGGAGGCCGCGTAGACAAGGCCCTTGACCTTGGGGTCGTCCGCGCCGGCCTGCGTGATGACGCCCCGCCGTAGGCGTGAGCCGCCAGGATCGCGGGGCCCTCAATTTTGTCCAACAGGCTCCGGAGGTAGGCAGCGTCGACGGCCACGCCCAGTAGCGGGTTGGCGAAGGCGACGACGGGGTAGCCGTCGCGCTGGAGCCGCTGGATCACTACATTCCAGATCGACGCGTCTTCTAAGGCCCCGTGCACAAGCACGATAGTAGGCTTGAGTGATTCGATATCGATTGTGATTCCTTATTTCTTCCACGACCTAGACTTGATCAAAATCCAGAAGATCATCAAATGTGAAGCAATTACCAAGGGAGCGTAAAACGTATAGATATACCAAACGGTACCTAGATTGAAGCTCGGCACGTTCAACTGCAAGACGCCGCGCAATCCGTTTAGCAGGTCCACGAATCCCCACGTGTTGGCCACCCACACCAGAGGAACGGCAACACGCCAGTTGCTCCGCAGAGCAAAGATGGAAGCGAGGGCCAGCGCCGCTGCTAAGAGATCACCGTAAGCAGCATTGGAAAGGAACTCTCTGGGCAGTTTCGGATCGATCATATCCGTAACCAACAGAGTCATTCCCACGTAGCGAAACACATGCACAAAGAGCAGCGGAATTAGAGCAGAATTACGAGAAAGTCTGGCTAGTGACGGCCAAACGTACCACGCCACGACGATGGCGCAGGCGACACAACTCAGAAGAAGCTGCATCCAGAATATTGTGACGTTATCGATTGCGAGTCGCACGCCCATGGCTGCGTCCATTCGAGTCCGCAGCGATGCTGAATCCAGAGTGCATCACAGCTCGACGCTCCTTCCGTTTCAGATCGTGCCCCACCACGTGGTGTAACTGCGGTGGTGTGATCACCGCTACCTCCGGCATGGCCGGCTCGGTCAGCATGACAATTTTGTTTCTGATGATTGGCTCCTGATATTCTCTGTGTGATCTCAGCTGCGCGGCGGCTAATGCTCGCACCGCAGTTTGTTCAGCCGTGCAGGTCGCGTAGTCCTAATTCAGGTTCCGCTCTTGGCCCACTCCGGATAGTCGATAATAGCCACGTTCGTCGCCTCCGTAAAAGCTCCCGGTATCGGGCACGTTCAACGGTTCGCGGTGACTTAAGCGCGTGGGCAGATCGGGGTTCGCGGGGAAGAGCCGGCCATAGGCCACGGCATCGGCAGATCCGTCCGAGACCGCGCGCTCGCCCCGCTCAGAATCGTAACCTCCGTTGGCGACATAGATCCCCTTCCATGCCGAGCGCAAGCGTCGGAAAAAGTCCGCCTTGCGATCGACCGGAGACGCTTCGTCGATAGTGTCTTCTACGACGTGCAGGTAGCAACGGATCGTCGACGCACGCTGGCTTAGTGATTCTCCAGGAGGTGCCAGCGAACCTGCTCAGGCTCCGGCCCTCGGGTATACACGCGGAGGCGCGGAGCAACCACAAGTCATTTTAGCACCCATCCGTATCTCCCTCACGAGCCCGTAGCTATTCCTCCCGAAGTGTGGTTTTTCGCTAAATTCCGGTGGTACTAATGTCTTGGGGAACTAAGCGCTCTCCCTGGCGAAGTACATAGTGGCGGATTCCGGTGTCGTCGAGGCGGGATGGAGGACAACAAGCTGGGTTGCGAAGGCCGATATTGGAAGGTGCGGATGGCGTCGAGACGAAAGATTAGAGTTTCCTTGAATTGCAAGCTCGCGAGAAGGATTTGGGGCGAGCTTTCTAGAACAGCCACGCAAGGCCTCAAGCAACTGACGCAGCGGCACAGCGTGTCAGTGGCCGATGGAGATCTTTCGCTGATAGACGGTAACTGGTATGTCACGCACGGCGGCCTTTTGAGGCTGGCTACCCGCCGTCGATGTTCTTCCATCACGGTTCGTCCTGTGCCGGAATTCTGTGATCTAGCCGCTGGTCGGTGGGTTTTCAAGGCGTGCGTATGCAAGGCCCGAGGGTCCGCGAGATTTGAGGGGTATGGGGACGCTGATCCTTCAAATGTTTCGTTACTGGTTCATGGAGCCGAAATGCGAATCGCTGAAACCAGGGCTGTCAATCGAGCCTTGCGTAAAGCGTACGGAATCGGGATTTGTTCAGTTGAAGAACTAGGACATCGCTCCTCACCGCGTAAGTCTGCTACGCCAGAGAAAAGTGCGTTGCCGAATTCAAATGGGAATGGGTCAAGCAATGGCCAGCCCCGACTTCGTGATCGACTCTGCCTGCTGATCCGGGAGCATCAGCTCGACGCAAGTCTCGTCAAACGATATGCCGCGGATTTTTGCGGAACCGACGAACTCCGTTCAGCGAGCCGAGCGCTGGTCGAGTCCTATATCGCACATCTCAGCGAATGGGCTATTAGGGACCACACAGGTCTTGTCGCAAAACTTGAAAACTACTCCACACCCGAGCAGGTGCACACGTGAAACGCCATATGCCGGGCCTCCATCTGGGGAAAGGAGACGATACGGGCGTTCTCGAAGGCTTGTTCCTCGTCCGCATTGACCGTGTATTTTACCGTTGGCACCCAAAAAAACCGTTCTTCACTTTTCGATTTTCCGTGCTCGATCCCAAAGAGGTGGCTGGCCAGGTGATCTCTGGCAGGCTGTACTGCACTCCGAAAGCACTATGGAAACTTAACTGGTTTCTCCGAGACTTCGGGTATGACGACGACCTCTTTGAGCGCGATGAGGTGGATGAGAGAGCTCTGCCTGGGCTGAAGGGGGTGTTGCGGACCTCTCGTGCGATGCGCGGCCGGCGCGTGTTTCAGAACCTTGACGCCTTTGCGCCTGCAATGGAGTGGGCCGTCGCTGCAACCCCAACGGTCCCGGATAAAGAAAATGGAGAGGCTGGCTGTGGTCTATAGCTACACGCAAATCAGCCAGTACTTGCGGTGCCCGCGCAGCTATCGGCTTCGCTACCTCGACGGTTGGAGGGAAAAGGACGTTCGCGCCTCCATGATTTTTGGCCGCTGTTTTGAGAAAGCCTTGGGCGCTTACTTTTGTCGCGAGGACAGCGCAGCGGTCTTATTCAAGGAATGGGAAGTTTACCGCGATGTGCGTCTCGACTTTGGCAAAGGCGGCTCATGGGACAAGATCCTCCTTCAAGGGACCAATTTGCTTCATAAGTTTGCTCAGGAAGATCGCATCCGTATCCTTAACCCCGAACCCCAGAAAAACCTCCAGCTGAAGCTGCTGCGATCACTTCCAAACGGTGGTGAGTTTGTAGCGTATATCGACGCCGTCGGAGAGATCGACGGCCAACGCTTTCTCATCGATTGGAAAACGACCACGAGTCGGTACGCGGAAGAACCCGACGGTTTGCTGTCATTAGATCCGCAATTGATCTGCTATTCCTGGATCAGCGGCATTCGCGAGGTGGCTCTGGTCGTCTTCGTCAGAAAACATTTGCCGGAAATTCAATATCTGACCGCTTCGATCAGCGAGAGCCAGCAGAAGGAATTCGGCGAACTCGTCGAATCGGCAGTTGGCCGAATCGAAGCGGGGCAGTTCCCGAGACACACTGGGATTCGCTTTCCCATGAACGGATGCACGAGCTGCGCGCATCTCGGTTTATGCCTGGGGAATGAGGGACTGACGGATACAAAACTCGTGCGGCGTCCAGGAGCAAGCGACCTTGATTGGCTTGACCAGCTTGCGGACTAACGGACCTCCGCCGGAGGCTCCCGATCTGAAACATCGGCGTGCGTTGCGTGTTCTCGAAAAGATCGACGAGATCTTGGAGCGTGAGCGTCGGACGGAAAGCGAGCGCGATACACAATTCATAGAATGCGACCACCGAAGGATCGGAAAAACCGGCCGTGTCCCCCTCAAATCCTGAAACCAGATCGCAGTGCGCTAATCCTGACGAACCAAACCTGGATGACATCTACGACACTCTGTAAGTATAAGTAGGGAGACCCATCATACGTCGCGGCGGCCAGCGCCACCTGTCCTTTGAGGTCTAACGTCTATACGTTTGCCGTAATCCTACGCTTTTCACGTCCCGCGCAATGCGATCATGCACGGGCCGCTCTGCAAGCTCAGCAAAAGTACCCGATTTAGGAACTAGTGCGTACACCAGCTCGCAGCCCATCGCTTTCGCAACTCGCCGGAGAGTGTCCAGCATGATCCGATCGGTGGCCTCGGCTTTTTCAAACTGCTGTATCGCCTGCCGACTTGACTCGATATTCGTGCCAATCTCACCAAGCGTTATGCCCAAAGCTTCGCGGATGGCCGCAATCCATCCGCTGGCCGGACGTAGGGGAAGCGTCCGCATATCTTGCAAGCTGCGGTCAAGTTGCGATAGTCGCAACTGGCGGAGTTTGCTGTTCACGGAAGCCTCCTGTCAACCTATAGCTTGACAGGAGGCTCATTCTGAGTCAAGTTATATCTTGACGCCAGCAATACAGACCCAGATACGCGCCCGCTGCAAACCAAAAAATATAAAACGAACCCACCAAGCTCCGAACCAGAAGGAGTGTAAATGACTCCCCCCTGAGGAAACGGACAAGACATCCCGGCGTTGAGCCCTCTGGGACGTGAACGCTGCGCCGGCCTGCGGTGGAGAATCTTTCCGCCTTATCGTATAATCAAATGCTTGTTCGCGACCTAGCGACGCGGCTGTATCCTCCCATCATTGGGCCACCAGTGGGCGACCCTTCGGGAAGACCGTGCAGACCGGACGCGACAGAATGGAGTTTTTCTCATGAAACCCGGTATTCACCCCGACTATCACGCCGTCACCGTGCATTGCGCCTGCGGCCATAATTTCTCCACCCGTTCGACCATCAAGGGTGAAAAGCTCAACGTTGAAATCTGCTCCAATTGCCACCCATTCTTCACCGGCAAACAGAAGCTGATTGACACTGCCGGCCGCGTGGAACGCTTCACGAAGAAATACGCCGACGCCGCCGCGAAAGTCGCGGCCGCAAAGAAGTAATCCGCCAAGCATCGCGGCGGTTCACGCAACACGAGCACTCGTTTGTAGGGGGCGTTCGCAGCCTTCCGACACGGTCGGAAAGCATGCGGCGCCCCAGCTTGCTTGTGCGCAGGCCGTTTGGGCTAGTTACTCGGCGCTGCATGGTCCTGCTCGCTTCCTACTGCAGTACTGGCAACAGCGAATTGTCCGCGTCTTTGAGCGCCAACTGCCCGCACGCCGCCATCACGTCGCGTCCGCGCGAATATCGCGTAAACGCTGGCACGCCTTTTTCGAGAAGGATGCGATGAAACTCGCTGACACTTTCACCGGTGGGCTCTTTGTAGGGTAGCGCTCCTGGATTCCACGGAATCAGATTTACCTTCACGCGTCCCAGGTCGGACATGAGCTTCGCCACTCGCCGCGCATCTTCCGGCGTATCGTTCACTCCGCCGAGCAGCACATATTCAAAAGTGATGTACTCGCGCGAACCGCGCGGAAATTTCTTGCAGGCGTCCAGCAGCATGCGCAGCGGATACTTTCTGTTGATCGGCATCAGCACGTCGCGCTGCTCGTCGCACGAGGCGTTCAAGGAAATCGCCAGCTTGGGCCGCACCTGTTCCGCGGCCAGCCGCTCGATACCAGGCACGATCCCGCTGGTCGATAGCGTCACGTGCCGCGGTGTGATGCGCATGCCGCGCTGATCGAGCGCGATGCGCATGGCCTTCATCACCGCCTCGTAGTTGAGCAATGGCTCGCCTTGGCCCATCAGCACCACGTTGGTCTGGGGCGCAAGTTCTCGATCATTCGGATTGCCGTTGCATCCTCCGCTCGTGGTCACATCGTTTAGCGGCAGCATGATCTGCGCCAGAATCTCTCCCGCGGTCAGGTTCCGAATCAATCCCAGTTGCGCGGTTAGGCAAAACTGGCAATCGACGGCACAGCCTGCCTGCGTGGAAATACAAATGGTCTGGCGGCCTTCGCTGGGCATAAACACCGCTTCAACGGATGCCGGCCGTGCAGTGGTTTTTTCCTCGGTTTGCGGCAAGTTCATCAGATAGCGGATCGCGCCATCGCTCGAGACGAAGCGCTGCTTCACTACGGGGAGCGTGATGCGCGTTTCCTGCGCGAGGCGCTCGCGCAGCGCTTTTGGCAGATTGGTCATGTCGTCGAGGGAAAGTTTGCGCTGCGCATAGAGCGCCTCGTAAATCTGCCCGGCGCGATAGCGCGGCGCACCGATCGCCACGCACAACGCCTGCAATTCTTCCCGCGATTTACCCAGCAATTCCATCAAGTGGTTCGCAATCCCACGTCCGCAAATTCCCGTCCGTAACATCTTGCCGCAACTTCAAGCGGCACGATCGGCATCTATCCAGCATACTCCCGATTTACTTTGACTCCGAAACACCACTAAAACAGTAGGGATTTAGCGGCTTTTTCGCACTTCACCAACATCCCTGTCCCGCAATTCGCGCTATAATTCTATTGTCTTCGCCGGAGTCTTACATGACCAATCAAGTTGCCGTTGCACCGCTCACCATCTCCGATTGGGTCAAAAACCTCGCCGCCCTGCCCGAGCGCGAATTCACTATCGCGACCGTTCACAACTTTCTGCTGGCGCATCCCATCGATTCCGCCAGCCTCGCGAAGTATTGCTTTTTTTCCAAGGGCAATTACACGCGCAACCTGATCTTTAAGAATGACCTTTTCGAGTGCATGACCGTCTGCTGGGAAGTTGGCCAGGCCAGTCGCATCCACAATCATCGCGACCAGAATTGTTGGATGGCCGTCCCGATCGGCCGCCTGCGCGTGCAAAACTACCGCGTTGACCATCGCGACGCCAATCGTTCCACGTGCAACCTTGCACCCACCAAGGTTTTTGATATGGACCCGGAACACCCGGGTTATGTCGACCCACTCGAACCCGTGCACGAAGTCTTGAATCTACCGGAATTTGCCGCGCGCGCCGTCAGCGTGCATGTCTATTCGAAGCCGTTCGATATTTGCGAAATCTATCAAAAAGAAAAAGGCACCTACTCTGACGTGCCGCTCTTCTACACCAGCGAATACGGCAAGCTCCACCCAGACGCCAAACTCCTTTAGCAACTCGGCGCAAGCGGCGGTCGTGCGGGACCCTGCAGCGCAATCAAATCTTCGGAGCCGGCAAGAACGTGCGAATCCTGCGCAACGCATGGCGGTATTCCACCAATTTGTGAAGCGCCACGAAGACCAGAAACACGCCTGCCACGGCCCACAGGTCGCCCGAGTTCATAACTCGGCCGTTTTCGGTCTGTTCAGCCGCGACGAGGTGTAGCGCCATCGCCGCGTACCAAATCGCCAGAAGCAGAAAGACCCCTTCGCCCACCCAGCTGAACACGCCTGCCAGCGTCATTCCCGAATAGAAGTATCCGCCGCCGGGCATCATCAACGTGCGTTGCAGCAAAGTTTTTTCCGTCTTGAACGCCAGGCCGCATTGCGGACATTGGTAGCTGCCCGTGGTAAGCACCGCGCGGCAATCCGGGCACAGCGAGGCCATCCCTTGCGCGCTGCTCATTTCCGCGCGGCTCGCGGGCATTACCGCGGCCAAAATATCTTTGACCTTTTTCGCGGAACCCATGGGCAATCGCGCGTAGTGCTCCTTCTTGCCATTCAGGTAGCGGAGGGCGAGTACGCGAATCAGCCAGCCTTTCACTTTCGCATCCGCTAAATCGCCCCAGCGCACGCTTTTTAGCACGCGCGTCCACTTCTTCGATCCGCTCAACCCGAAATGCAGCATGCGCAGGTTGGTCAGTACCAGGGTCGCGCCCGTCGTGCCGTAGGCTTGCCAACTCATGGTCAATTGCTCGAAGGTGCTCAACGGCACCTGAACGTGCTTCACGATGCATAGCACCGCTTCTTCCTTCTCAAGAATTGCCGGCAGCACGTCCTTCCAGTTCGCCAAGACTTTTTCCGCGGCGCGCCGGCTGCGTTCGCTTTCCCGGCCCTTGGCGTCCGTGAACAACACATCTTCCCGCACGCGCAGGCCGTTGCTGGCCATCACCCGCGCCACTTCCCCGGGATAAACCGCTACTTCCGGCAGTGCCATCGCGTGGTTCCTCCGCTATCTCGCTGAATTGGCGCGACTTTATATCAGTTGCCGCTGCGAGGCAATCGCGCTGCTGCGTGGCAATTGGCGTGCCCGTGTGTCACAATTGCAATATGACGACAGAACTTCGCGATATTCAAAAGCACGTTCTGCCTAACGGACTGGTGGTTATCACCGAGACCATGTCGCATGTCCGTTCCGTCTCCGTCGGGGTGTGGATCCGCAACGGCTCCCGCCGTGAAGTCCCCGAAGAGAACGGCCTCGCGCACTTCATGGAGCACATGGTGTTCAAGGGCACGGAGCGCCGCTCCGCCGAAGCCATTGCCCGAGAGATGGATTCCGTCGGTGGCATGCTGGATGCCTTCACCTCCAAGGAACAGATCTGCTTCAACGCCAAGGTGCTGGACGATCATCTGCCGATTGCGTTCGACGTGATCGCCGACCTGGTGCTGCGCCCGAAATTTGACTCGGAAGACGTGAAGAAAGAGCGCCAGGTGGTCCTCGAAGAGATCAAGATGGACCTCGACAATCCCGAGTACATGCTGCACGAGATTTTCACGCGCAATTTTTGGCCGGGGCACGCGCTAGGCCGCCCGATTCTCGGCACGCCTGATACCGTCAAGAAATTCAGTCGCGAAGGTTTGCGTCACCGTTTTCAGGATTGGTTCGCTCCGGATCATCTGGTGATCACCGCAGCAGGCAACGTGAAGCACGAAAAGGTGCTGGAACTGGTGCAGCGCGAGTTCGGCAGTCTGCCGGCGGCCGGCTCGCTGGAGAATCATGTGGCGCCGGATACGCGCGCGCCCATTCACCTCGAAACCAAGAAGGAACTCGAGCAAGTGCATCTGTGTATCGGCGTGCCCTCGCTGCCGCTGGGTCACGAACGCCGCTTCGCCGCTGCCGTATTGAATAATTTGTTGGGCGGAGGCATGTCTTCGCGGCTGTTTCAGAACATCCGCGAGAAGCAGGGTCTGGCGTATGCGGTCTTCAGCGAGCTGACGCCGTACTCGGACGCCGGGATGCTCACCGTGTATGCGGGCACCGGCAAAGAAACAGTTGGCCAGGTGATTGACCTGACCATCAAGGAATTTCGATCGCTGAAAGAATCGCTGGTCACCGAAGAAGAGTTGCTACGCTCGAAGAATCACTTAAAGGGTTCGATCATGCTGTCGCTGGAGTCCACCAGTTCGCGCATGTCCAACCTGGCGCGTCAGGAGTTGTACTTCGGCCGCTTCTATTCGCTGGACGAAATTCTCGCCGGCATCGAAACCGTAACCCGCGAAGAGCTGCAGACCATCGCACAGGATTTCTTTAAGCCCGAACAAATCGCTGTAACCGTGCTTGGCCCGCTGAATGGTTTTACTCTCGACCGTTCGCGCCTGGCCTGCTAGCTCCTTTCGGGGTTGCCGATCCATGTCCCAAGCTCCGACCAATCCTTTGGACGAGGGACTTCTTGTAGATTCCGTGGGATTCTTCCGCCGAATGGGGAATTATTTGTTTTTCCCACTTTTCATTGTTTTCGGCTGCTGTTCGGCATTTATGTTGCTTGCCAACGATGGACCGTGGAGACTACTGCTGAAATCTAGCTTTTTTCTGGTCAACGCAACACTCGCCACGGTGGGAATGGCGCTGTGGCGGCTATCCCGAAGGCCGCGTCCGATGATGCTGTTCGCGGTAGGGATCACGCTAGGAATCATCGAAATTATCTGGGCCGTCTGGCTGCTTTATCTAATCACTAGCGGCGGCTGGAAGATGGTTTTGTTCCGAGGAGAATACGCTCTTGTCGTTCTGATCGGCGTAGGCTCGGCATCTTTGAAATGTTTCCGGTTATGGAGCGCCCTTCGGAATGTCGACGAGGCTGACTTGGAAGTCGCCCTTCGCCAGGTCGATCAGCGGAGTTCGGCTTCTCACTGAGTGAATGGTCGACCGCTCGCTTGGCCTTCTAGCTTTTTACGCAACTCCTCGTTGCAAGGGTTCGACGCACCTCTCGTGATAACATTCGCGAGCGGAAATTCGCGAATACGACATGAAGTGTCGGAACTGCTCGAAGGATATTCCCACGGGATTTACGGATTGCCCGTGGTGTGGCGAGGCACAGCTTAACGTGCAGCTTTCCACGCCATCGGCAGGGGTGCCGGCGACGCCGCCAGCGACCTTGCGGGGCATTTTGCCAGTGGCCGCGGAGCCAGCGCGGTCGAGCGGCCGCGAGCTGTTCGCGTGGATTTCTTCCGTCGTGTCTGTGGTGCTGGTGAGTGGCGCGGCTTACGCGGTTACTAGCCGGAAATTTGGTTTTGTTTCGTTGCAGGATTCCGGCTACTTTATCGGGGCGTGCCTTGGACCCTTCCTGGCTTCAGCCATTGTGGTTTTCGCGTTTTATTTCTTCCGGCGCAAACAGGTGCATTATTCGACGAAATTGCTCAGCATTTCCTATGGAGCGTCTTTCTTCGCACTGTTGGCGTTGCTGGCGTCGGGCCATATTTCACCTTCCGTGGCGGATCCGGCGTTGGCAGTACCGTCCGACGTTCCGGCGCCCATCAAGAAGCTGCGGCCGGAGCACGTGGCGACCATCTGGGATCCCGCGATGATTGCGCTGTACACGGATTTAAGAGCTTCCAACGACGCGTATGTCGCCGAAGTTTCGCGATTGGATATGGCAGAGCAAACGCTGTACGCCCCGCTATCCTTCAGCGATGCGGCGACGATGCAGCGGCGGCTTACGGAGCTCCATACGCGGCTGGCCATTGCCGAGAAGTATTCTTCCTTGGCGCCGATGGTAGCGAAAATGGATGGATATGTGGCAGCGGTGAATGCCAGCGATGATGAGAAGCGCCGATTCCTGGCGCGGTTTATGCCCGGACTGCAAAAGTCCGTTGCGTACCGCACCGCCGCCAGCGGATATGAACGAGACTGGCTGAACGCCTCCATCTCCGCATACCAGTTCATGCTGGCGAATCAAAGTTCCTACAAAGTTTCGCCGGATGGAAAGAGCGGCCTATTCAATCGCCCCGAACTCGCCAAAGCCTTCAATCAACGATTGAAAACAATCTACGAACTCAAGCAACGGTTTCTGATGGCCAACGGCGCGTACCTGGCAAGCCAACGAGCCGCGCGCGAACAAGTAGGAATGGAAGAATAAAGCACATCGTTCAGGCGATAGCTAATTCGAGGCCAGCGGCTAGCACTCGCGCTGCGCCGTACTCGATATGCAGCACGCGGCGCGGCATTTCTGAGCGTGACTTTGACGACGCATGCACGATGAGAGGACGCATTAGGAGCACGCCGCCTGCGTCCACGGTGCACTCGTTGGCGGGGAGTTCTCCCGCGAGCCTCGACATTTCGTCGTCGGTCAGCACGCCACGCTGGTGAGTTCCTGGCAGCACGCGAAGCGGGCCGTTCTCGGTTCGAGAATCATCCAGATGCAGCCGCAACGCCAGCACCTGTGACAATGCGCTAGCCGGAGCGTGCGCATAGAGCACACCATCCTTCACCGACCACGGTCCCCAACCTTCAACCTCTTTGCGCTCACGCAACGGCAACGCCGTATCCTGGTGCCAAGCCACGAGCCAATTGGAGATTGGCGACTTATCAAAGAGCGTGGCGCGAAACGGAATTGCTGAAAATCCCAAAACTTGCTGCGCCCTTCCCAATAGCCGGATATCTCGCGCGATCCGAGCGACACTGGCATGTTGCATCGCGTGACGAATTCCAGCTCGGCTGCGCGGCAGATCCGCCGTGCAAAGCTCGCCGAGCAAGTGCGCAATTTCATCCGCGGCAAATACGTCGCGTTCGATTGCGAATCCTTGTTCCTCGATCTGAGTTCGCAGCATTCCTCCAGTTTATATTCTTTGTGTTCGCGGCCGCCAACGCTCTTGATTTCCACCGAGTGGTGGCGATCTGTTCAATCGGCGTTGACGGGGCGACGCGGCTCTGCCATTATCCAGAAATCGATTTTGCTTCGACTATTTTGTTTGGTTAGGGATAGAAACCGATCAGCCTGCGCATCTCCATTCTGGCATCCGGAAGCTCGGGGAACATTACGCTACTCGAGACGGAGCGGACCCGACTTCTG
Source organism: uncultured Acidobacteriota bacterium (assembly GCA_963838265.1). Taxonomy (GTDB): domain Bacteria; phylum Acidobacteriota; class Terriglobia; order Acidiferrales; family UBA7541; genus Acidiferrum. Next base: position 436,145 of record CAWIQN010000002.1, on the reverse strand, counting down.
GTGGATGCTGGGCTTGGCAAACGGGAAACGCTGGCCCGCCTGGCCGCCCTCAACATCACCGTCGAGTCGCTCGACGGGATCCTCATAACGCACGAACATTCCGATCATTGTCATGGCCTGCCGCAAATGCTGGGCCTGTGGAAAGCTCCGCTATACGTTACGGAGCAAACCATGGGCGCGCTGCAACAGTGCCTTCCCGAAACATTTGGCAAGCGGCTGCGCGGGGTAGAGAAGATTCACGCGGGGCAGCGCTTCACCATCGGGGATATCGATGTGCACGCGTTTGCCATTCCGCATGACGCCGCCGATCCGCTGGGCTTCACGTTCAAATCGAATGGCGCAAAGATGGCGCTGGTTACCGACCTGGGATATTTGCCGGAGCTTGTGAAAGTGCATCTGCGCGATGCGGACTGCCTGCTGCTCGAATCCAATCACGATTTAGAGATGCTAAAGGTGGGGCCGTACCCGTGGGTGGTGAAGCAGCGGGTGCTTAGCCGCACGGGACATCTTTCTAACCATGCCGTTAGCGAGTACCTCGCCGACCCCGAAGGCTTCGACGCCTTGGCGCGCTTCCTGATTCTGGCCCACGTGTCGCTGGAGAATAATAATCCGGATGTGGTTCGCATCTCCGCGGAAGAGGCGCTGCGGCGTCGTCCGGCGGACCGGGCATTCACCGGCGAGCTTCTGATTGCCAATCAGCACACGCCGCTGCAGCGGTTGAACCTGTAGAGATAGGCGTCTACGTTTCCCCCAGGGCCGGAGTAAACCCCTCACACGTCTGGCTACACTGCTTTAACTCGGGGAAGCCACGGCTGCGCCGGGTAAAGAGGGCTGGCGGGTCGGGGTACCCCCCTTGGGTTTTTGTAAGTGCGCATTCTAAAGGGTTTAAAGTTCTTTAGAATGAACACTTGCGCAAGTGTTCATTCTGCTGGAGTTAGAGGCGTTTTTTGATTATAGATTAGTTACCCCTTTTTCCCCACCCTTCCATCTTTAGACGACGGAAAAGAGTAAGAAATTAAGACCTCATTTTTGCTTTGGATCACTGCGAGGTGCGTTTCAAAAAACCCGCCGAGCGAGAGATTCCTCCCGCCGAAGGCGCGGGATGGAGAAGCGTTGGCGTTCCCAGGAAATACTGCGGAAGAAGGCGCAATTCTATACGGGAAAAGTATAGAGCATCGTGCCATTGATGTCAAGAACAATTTTGTTAAATAGAACAGGGCTCGACGATTGTTGCTGCAAACCGTTCAATGTGGAGGGCTTGGGGCGACGCCGAGTTGGGCTAAGCGGCGTTCGAGGAAGCGGCGCTCCGGGCCTTGCTGGGTTAGCGCCATGGCGCGCTGGTAGGCGGCGATGGCCTCGGGGATGCGGCCCAGGCGGCGGCAAAGGTCTGCGCGGGCGGAATGAGCCAGGTGGTAGTCGGCGAGCTGGCCGCGGGCTAGGAGCGCGTCGATTAACGCCAGCCCGGCGGCGGGGCCATCGCGCATGGCGATGGCGGCGGCACGATTGAGTTCGACCACCGGCGACGGTTCGACGCGCAAAAGCACATCGTACAGACCGACGATTTGGCTCCAATCGGTGGCTTGCGCGGTGGGGGCTTCGGCATGCGCGGCGGCGATGGCGGCCTGCAGGGTGTATGGGCCAAAACGGCGCGAGGTTAGGGCGCGCTCGATCAATGCTGAGCCTTCGCGAATCTGTTGGTGATTCCAGAGTGAGCGATCCTGATCGTCGAGGAGAATTAATTCACCGTCCGAAGAGGTACGCGCGGCGCGGCGGGCATCGTGAAGCAGCATTAGTGCGAGCAGGCCCGCGGCTTCCGGCTCCGGCAGGAGATCGGTCAAGAGTCTTCCGAGGCGGATGGCTTCGTTGGATAAATCGTGGCGCGTCAAGGAATCACCCGCCGAGGCGGAGTAGCCTTCGTTGAAGACCAGAGTAAATGACATGCAAGACGGCATCGAGACGGTCGGGAATCTCTTCGCGCGAGGGCACCTGATAGGGAATCGCTGCGTCGCGAATCTTGCCCTTAGCGCGGACGATGCGTTGCGCGAGCGTGGGCGCGGGAATCAGAAAAGCGCGCGCGATTTCTTCGGTGGCCAGGCCGCAAACCTCCCGCAGGGTCAGGGCGATGCGCGCGTCCGGAGTGAGCGCCGGGTGGCAACAGGTAAAAATCAGGCGCAGGCGATCGTCTTCGAGGCCGTGCAAGGAGTCCTCCTCGAGCGCGTCGGGGGCGGGCGCGGCGTCTTCGAGCTGGTCGGCGACGCCAGCGAGTGCGGCGTTGAATCGCGCGGCGCGGCGCAGGCGATCGATGGCTTTAAACGCCCGGTGGAGATGAGCCAGCCTCGGGGATTTTGCGGGACGCCGTCGCCGGGCCAGGAGTGCAACGCGGCGCTGAAGGCGTCGTGCAGCGCTTCTTCGGCCATATCGAAGTCGCCGAGCAGGCGAATCAGGGTAGCCAGAATGCGGCGAGAGTCTGTGCGGTAGAGCGCATGCGATTTGCTCGTTGCGCTCCGCCGCCAGAGCCGCTTGTTGCGCGGCCATCCCGTGATCGTCCGGCATGAGAATCCGGTTCCGTCCTTGGCGCTATTTTTGTGCGGGCGCCGGTTTAGCCAAACACCAGGATGGGACGAACCTCGATGGAGCCTTCGCGCGCGGAAGGAATGCGCGCGGCGATTTGGATCGCTTCGTTCAGGTCTTTGGCGTTGATGAGGTAATAGCCGCCGAGCTGTTCCTTGGTTTCCGCGAAAGGGCCGTCGGTAGTGGAGATCTTGCCGTTGCGAACCCTTACCGTGGTGGCGGTTTGCGTGGGTTGCAAGGCGTCGCCGCCGATGTACTGGCCGCTTTTCTTGATGTCGTTGGTGAAGTCAAAATACTCCTTATTCAGCGAATCCATTCGTTCCTTGGGCATGTTGGCCCAGTCGACTTCCGAGGCGTAAATCAGACAAAGATATTTCATCACTTCCTCCGGTTAGCTTGATTGTAATGCGCTTGCAATGGATAGTCGCTGGGGAAGACGGAAAATCGACGGGCTGCGAACGGTTTCTTGGAGAATTTCGCTGATGGGGCAAGGGACTGTAGCGCGTCAGGCTTGGGCGAGATCCTTTTGCAGGGATTTGGCTTTGCGGAACCAGGGGCGCTCGGCGCGCTGCATGTAACGGGCAGGGTGCGTTTCTTGGCAAGCAGCTTTTGCGTCCATTCGCGGGCTTCGGCGGTGAGGTTTTCGAGTTTGAGGAAATTGGCGTAGTTGTAGAGGGTCTCCGGAGTGGTGGAGAACTGGGTGACGTCGGCGAAGATAGGCGCGGCCAGGTCCAGGCGCCCGGTGCGGGCGTAGGCGTCGGCGAGCAAGCCGGCGGCGCGGTAGTAGGCGAATTTGCGATCTTTGACGACTACGTGTTCAAGGTCCGGGATGGCCGCGGAGAAATCGCCAAGACCCAGTGAGCACTCCGCGCGGTGATAAAAAGCGTGGGGCGAATCGTTGCGCGCGGAGATGGCGTGATTGAAGGCTTTGCGGCCCTTGGCATATTCCCTTTGTTCGAGGAGAAGCTCGCCGAGTTCTTCGTAATTTCCTGGGGAAGGATTGTCGAGGATCTGAATTTCCAGGGTGTTGATGCGCGAGCGGCGGCCGAAGCCTTGATACGTGCCGCGGAGCAGGCCGAGGTCAGGAACCGCTTCGACGAGCAGATAGACAGCGGCACCGAGGGCGCTGCCGAAAATGATGATGAAAAACCAATAGCCCTCCGGGCGGCGGCGAAAGAAATGGATGAGCGCCGCGACCTGAACGAGGATGCCCCAGGGGTAGAAAAAATGGCTAAGACCGAACATAGTTATGCGTCCGTTACCGGGATGTTCTGTTTATCACGAACGAGCAAGGGTGGCGACGGGAAAGATTGAAGGGAAGTTGCCGTACGAGCGGGCGGATGAAGGTGGGTATCCGGTGTTGATGAGGCGACGATAGCAGTGTACTCTCGCGCGCTAGGCGGTTTGTTTTTGCGCTGAAGGGAAACCTGTGACCAAGGCTTACGAGTTTTCGCGGCGAGAATTTTTGGCGATGACAGCGGGAATTCCCGCGGTGGTGGCGGTGTCCGGCAGCTTGGCGGAGCGCGACGGCGTGGGAAAAATTCCCGTGGGACTGGAACTGTATTCCGTGCGAGAGGAACTGAAACGCGATCTCGAAGGCACGGTACGCGCGGTGGCCAAGATGGGCTACCAGTGCGTGGAATTTTACGCGCCGTATTTTGAATGGACGGAAGGCCAAACGAAGCAGACGCGGAAGGTGCTCGACGAGTTGGGCATCAAATGCTACTCGACACATAACGACTCGAAGTATTTCAGCGGAGAAAATCTGGCGCGGGCGCGCGATTGGAATCTCATTTTGGGGAGCAAATATGTGGTGATGGCGAGTTCCGCGCCCAAGACCACTTTGGACGAATGGGGAAAACTTGCGGAAGTGCTGAATTCCGCGGCCGAGCAGTTGGCGCCCACGGGATTGCGCGCGGGCTATCACAATCACCAAGCGGAATTTATTCCGATTGGCGGGCGGAGGCCGATGGAGATTCTGGCAGGGAAGACGAAACCATCGGTAATGCTGCAGCTGGATGTGGGCACGTGCATTGAAGCGGGCTCCGATCCGGTGGCGTGGATCCGTGCGAATCCGGGGCGCATACGGTCGATTCATTGCAAGGATTGGGCCCCTGGTGCGGACAAGGGCTATAAGGTGTTGTTTGGCGAGGGCGTGGCGGACTGGAAGGGAATTTTTGCGGCTGCGGAAAATGGTGGTGGAGTGGAGTACTACCTGGTGGAGCAGGAAGGCAGCCAGTATTCGGAACTAGAGACAGCTCAGAGATGCTTTCGGGCGTTTCGAGACATGCAATACGCGGCGTGGCTGAACGAGGACATGGATTTCCTAACCCCTAGCACCTCGAAATCTCGATAACTATCAAACAGCGTCGTGGCAAAAGTAGCTTGTTGGAAGCCCGGTGAGGCCCCGTTCTCCAAAGCCGCCGATTTACAAAACGTGAAAATAGCCGTCGTTCATAGTCACTGTGAGGGCTACACCGAATAGGTCGGAGAGGCGTGGGGTGGTAAGAATCGTGGTCTTCGAACCGTCGGCGATGATGCGGCCTTTCTTGAGCAGCAGGACGCGGTCGATCTCTGGGATGATTTCGGAAACGTGATGGGTGACCAGGAGGATACCGATTCCAGATTGCGCCAGGTCGCGCATGGTGTCGCGGAGTTGGAACTGCGCGGCGATGTCCAGAGCGCTGCTAGGCTCATCAAAAAGCAGGGTTTGGGGGTCGTGGACCAAGGCGCGGGCGATCAGCGTGCGTTTAGCTTCGCCGGAGGACATCTGCGTGAGGGGCCGCTCGGCGAGATGCGCCACGCCAACCCGGGCGAGGGCGTTTTCCGCGCGCTTGGTCAGCTCTGCTGAGGGGTCGTGATGTGGAAAGATGCGGGTGCTGCTGAAGAAGCCGGAGATCACCACGTCGCGACCGGTGGCGTCGGTGGTACAGGAACCCAAGAGGTCTGGGGAGACGATGCCGAGCAGGTTGCGAAGCTGGAAGATGTCCCAGCGCTCTTTGCCAAGGATTTCGATGGAAGAGTTGGACGATACGGCCGGATAGCATTCCCGCGTTATGGTCTTGATTAGAGTGGACTTGCCACATCCATTCGGACCGAAGATGCATACGTGTTCGCCGGCGCTAATGCGCAAGCTGACGTCATCGAGAGCCGGACCTGCGGTGTTACCGCGCCAGACGGTGATGTGGCGAAAGTCTAGAAGTGGCGGCACAAGGGTGAGTTTAACGCCAGTATGGAAAAAAACGAGTAGGAGACAGTGAGCCGAGGTTACAGTTCCTGCGATAGCGCGCTGAAGACAAATGGTTTAGGGAGATGGACACAAAAAATAAGGAGGCGAAAATCGTGAGAAGTTCGCCTCCCGGGGTGGTGGGTGGTACGGAAGACACCTTGAGGGGCTCAGCAGCCGCGATTTCCGGGGTCTGCAGCCTCACTTTCGCACTTGCGTAAGGAAATGCGCCAGGAGACGGGCCATCAAGGAGCCCTCTATTAGGCGAATTTGTAACATCGCGAAACGTGGGTGTCAACGGTAAAACACGGTCAACGTCGTCCTGCGCAGCGTTTCTGACGAACCCGGTACAGTAACCTTTGCGCCCGCAAGGGGTCGAATGGAAGGACCCGGCGGGGAACAAGTGCGTGGGTGCGACGGCTGCGACACGACTTGGTCCGGGATTGCGGCGAAAGTTTAAGGATCGAGATAGCGATGCACGGTAGCGGCAGACACGCTTGGACACGAGCATGAAATCGGCATCCTGCGAACGGGAAATCATCGCACGCATCCTGGCAGGCGAGACGGGCCTTTTTCATGAGTTGATCCGCCCGTGCGAGCGCATGGTGTATTTGACGGTGCTGTCGATGATGAAGGACGAGGTGGAAGCGGAAGATGTCACACAGGAGGCGATGCTGAAGGCGTTTCGCGCGTTACGATCGTTCCATGCGGAAGCGAAGTTCAGCACGTGGCTGATGGCCATCGCTTTGAACGAGGGGCGGCGACGGTTGCGGATCGCAGGCCGGACGCCACTGGAAAGCCTGGACGAGCAAGCAGCCGAGCAGGAAGGAGATTTCACCCCGGCGGTTTTGACGGACTGGCGGGAAATTCCCCTGGAAGCGCTGGAGCGGAAAGAGATTCGCGCGGCGCTGGTGGAAGCCGTGGGCCAACTGCCGGCAATTTACCGGCAGGTTTTTACCCTGCGTGATATCGAGGAGTTGGACGTAAAGGAGACGGCGGAAGTACTGGAAATCAGCGCGAACGTGGTAAAGGTGAGGCTGCATCGGGCCAGAATGTTGTTGCAAAAGCGGCTGGCGCCGCTGTTGAAGGGCGCGCTGCCGGTCCGGAAGCGTTTTTTCTGGAGCACTACATGAAACTAAGGTGCGAACACGTATGGAGTTACATCTCGGACTACATCGACGGCGCGGTCGATGCGGAACTGCGCGAAGAGATTGAAAAGCACCTTGAGCACTGCGAGATTTGTTCGGCGGTGCTGGATTCGACGCGGAATATTCTGGTGTTGACGGCTGACGAACGTACGTTTGAGCTTCCTGTGGGATTCAGCGAGCGGTTGCACGCGCGCCTGGCCAAGGAGCTGGTCGCGGCGAAAATCGACGGGGAAAGCCCGGGAAATCCGAGTCTTTAAGAGTAGTTCTTATATTGGAATTCGAAGCCGGACGATGAGGGTGTTTGGAAGGTCGACGAATCGAAGGTTAAGGAACCTGGTGAAACGGATTTTAGGGAACCCGGTGAATCATAGGGTGGGTGATCCATTCGGCGGCGAGCAGCAGCAGCGTGAGGATGGAGAGAATCAACTGCAAACGCTCAGAGGCTTTTTTCTTGGCGCTGAGCGAAACGCGGCGCCATTGCGCCGAGGGGCGATTACGCAGTCTTCGGGCGTTCCAAAGAAGATAGAGATTAAGAAGCGCGCCGATGAGCGCCAAGGCCATCATGGGAATGCGAATGGCGTCGGCGTGAAAACCTCTGGCCGGGGCGTGGATGCCGGCGGCGGCCGCCAGTGCGCTCAAGCCAATGGCCACCCGAATGCCGCTGATGGCCACAACCGCCGAACAAAGACTTTGCAATAACGCGAAAGCGAAGCTCGACCAGGTAAGCAACTTGGTGCGGGCGGTGCTCTCGGGCGTCGTCGGAAGCGCGGAAGCGAGCTCTGCGTCAGGGCGCTTCAGAGTGGGACTGGCGTTCGCTTGGTTCATCAAGAACAAGCTAGCAGATTTTCAGCTTTCCCGCTGACGCGAGGCCCACGGGCGGGCCAGTTTGAGGTGGCGTCGGACATAATTCAGCCTCGCAGCGAATGCAAGGTGATGGTTTAAATGCCTATTAGGCGGCGGTTGATGCTACACGGCGGTGATCGAGGACTTCGCGGACCAATCGCGCCAGGGCAGTGGGACTGTAGGGTTTTTGTAAATAGTGCTCGACGAAAGCCGAGCCGGTGGCTTCGTTGTTTTCCTGCGAATAACCACTGGTGAAAACGACGGGCAGATGATCAAAAAGCCGGACGAGCGCGGCGGCGGTGGCGGGGCCACTCAATTTGGGCATGACTACGTCCAGGATCGCCAAGTCGGGAGCTTCATTCTCGCAAAGGCGTAGCGCTTCTTCGCCGTCGCAGGCGGCCAGTACGCGATAGCCCAGACCCAAGAGGGTGTGGCGAGCCATTTCGCGGATGGATTCATGATCCTCGGCGAGAAGAATGGTTTCGGTACCCCGAATGCCGCCGCTGGATTTCGCCGCTGAACTCGCAGAGCGCGCCGCGGCGTTTGAGTGCTCCGCGAGCGGGAAATAGGCGCGGAACAGACTGCCCTGGCCGGGCTCACTGTAGACATGGATGAATCCGCCATGCTGCTTCACGATGCCGTAGACGGTGGCCAAGGCCATGCCGCGGGAGCGGCCTTGCTCGCCTTCGGCAAAAAACGGCTCAAAGATGTGCTCGCGCGTTTCTGAATCCATGCCGATTCCAGTGTCGGCCACGGAAAGGACGGCGTAAGAGCCCGGCGAAACGTAGGGATAAAAGCGGCAGAAGGAATCGTCGAGCTCCGCGGTTTCCGTCTCGATGCGCAGGAAGCCGCCGTTGGGCATGGAATCGCGAGCGTGCAGGCAAAGATTCATCAGCACATGCTCGATCTGCGCCGGGTCGGCTTTGATGGGGTCGACCGTTCCGGTGGTGAGCCGCACTTCGATATTCTTGCCGATAACCTTGTCCAAAAATCCCATGATATCGGTGGTGATGGTGTTGAGGTCCACGGCGCGAGGTTGCAGTACCTGGCGACGAGCAAAGGCGAGGAGTTCGCGCGTTAAGGTGGCGGCACGATCGGCTTGTTCGCGGATGCGGGTAAAACGCTCGGCGACTTGGGGGTCGCCACCATGAGCTTCGAGGCCAAGCTCGGCCCAACCCAGAATCGCACCGATTACGTTGTTAAAATCGTGAGCGATGCCGCCGGCAAGTTGCCCCACAGCCTCAAATTTTTGGGACTGGCGCAGCTGGCGTTCCATGGCGCGAAGTTCGGTGACATCCTCAACGATCATTTCGACGGAGCCCGCGGGGTCTGGAAGTGACAGCAAACGCAAGTGGAGGCGCACCGTGATAATGCCGCCATCCGGCCGACGCCACTCCGCTTCCGCGCCGTGCACCTGGCCAAATTCCCGGCAGGAGGCCATCAGCTGAGCGTACTGTTCGGGAAAGCGAAAAATATCCTGCACGCCACCGGGTTGATGGTCTGAACTATGCACATTCAGGATACGGAGCAATGCCGGATTGGTATCGATAAAGGTGCCGTCTGTTTGGGCGCGCAAAATTCCATAGATAGAATGCAGAATTAAATCGCGATTGCGGAGTTCCGAGACGCGCAGGGCTTCCTGGGAAGCGGAGTGCTCTCGGCGCAGTACGCGTTCAGCCAATGCATGTTGCAGGGCGCGGGGTAGACGCGACAAATGATCTTTTAGAATGTAATCGTTGGCGCCGCGCTTGATGCAATCGACAGCGGCTTCGTCGCCTAGAATACCGGTGACCAGCAGAAACGGCAGGTAGCTATCGTGAACGCGAACGGCGTTGAGGGCATCGATGCCGTTCCAGCCCGGGAGACGATAGTCCGAAATGACGGCGTCGAAGGTTTCCGAGGCCAAAGCGTGCTCGAACTGAACCTTGTTTTCAACGTGCGTGTGAGAGTAGCGCACGCCGGCGCGGGTAAGCTCGAGCAACAGCAAGGCGAGGTCGTTGGCAGAGTCCTCGGCGATCAACAGATGGAGCGTCGCGTCGGTGCTCGTGGGTGCCAGGTGGGTGAGCGTGTCGTTGGTCATGCCGGTACCAAATCACCGTTTGCGGCGACGCGCAGACCGGCTTCAACGCTGTCGAGGAATTCGGGGAATGTGGCGGCTTCCGCACTGTTCCAGATAGCACCAGTTACTGAGAAGCGGAAAGCGTCCCGGTAATCGGAGAGGTCCAGCATTTTGGCGAGTTGCCGCTCCAAACGTTGCCGCACGATGGAGGTTCCGGATTCGGTGGAATCGACGGCTAAAGCGGCGAATTGCGCGTCGCCGATGCGGGCCAGAATGTCGCTGCGGCGAAAGCAGTCCGTCAGCGTGGCCGTCAATTCACGAAGAACTTTCTCCGCGGCAGCATTGCCGTATTTCTGGCGCATGGGCGCCAGGTTTTGCACCAGCACGCAAAAGAGCGCCAGAGATCCCTCGTTACGGCGCGCAATGTCCATGGCGCTGGACCCCACGGTGAGCAAGCCGTCGCGGGTGTACAGGCCGGTGGTGTGGTCGCGAAGCAGATCCGCCAAGCCTTCGAAGGTATTACGCTCGAGGGCGCCGCGGAAGATGCGCGTGAGCGTGGAGCAGTCCATATATTCGCGCAAGATGTAGTCTATGGCGCCGTCGCCGAGGGCTTGTTTTGCATCTTCCTTGCGGCTTTGATCGGCCAAGACAACCAATGGAATATTGGGAGCGGCACGATGCACGCGCCGAACTGTTTCTCGGGCACTCGGATAAGCCACCGCGAGGTCCAGGATGATGACTTCGGGAGTCACCACACCGAGAGTCGCCACGAGGGTGGTGGCGGTAGAAACCGCGGTCAACTCGAGGACATGCTCAGGAGCAGAGAATAGGGCTCGCAGAGACTGTGCCGCCTGGCCAGTGCTGTCGCCGGCGAGCAATATGCAAATTTTCTTGGGCTTGGCTATTTGGAAGGGGCTTTGCGTAGCTGCCATAGCCAAATCGGATTGCGAAGCCGGAGAAGCGGAATGAGCCATCGCCATTTTTTGACCTGAAGTAGCGAGACTGGAGAGAACAGTCCTCTGGAAAACGGAACAGATGGGGGCGAGGGGGGTGCGACTAGTGTGACGCGGGGGAAGGAGGAGTCAATAGAACTGCGGAGCAGGAAGAATGAGTACTTAATCGGGACTTCATCGGGGTTTTTATCGGAACTTCCGCAGGCGCCTACGCTCCGAAGATTTCGTTGATGCGGACGGCCAGCTCGAAATCCAGATTGCTTAGGCCGCCAAGGTCGTGGCTGTTGAGGTCAATCACCACCTTGTTCCACACGTTGGACCATTCCGGATGATGATTCATCGATTCAGCGACTAGCGCTACGCGGGTCATGTTCCCAAAGGCGGTGACGAAATCCTTGCACTCGAACGCACGGTGCAATTTGCCGTTGACCAGGCTCCAGCCCTTGGCCAGGTTCATGCTTTCCTTGATTTCGGCTTCGCTGAGTTTTTTTGCGAGCATGGCGTTCTCCTGCGGCGCTTTTCTTGGAACGGGTGCCGGACCATTATGCGTGGTGCGCGGGTGTTCGGCAATGTAGTACGGCAAAATTGTCACCAGAGATGTCCGTTTTGCATTGCTAGAGTTGCCGGGTTCCTTTATCGTAGAGGGCTCGTTGCAGGGAAAAGGCGGCGTCGTGCGGGTGCGACGCGCGTGGCGGGTGCGTCGGGCACGAGAAGCACAGAGCAGCGAAACGGAGAGAGACGTGAAGAAGAAGATTCGCGCCATACAGTATGGTGTCGGTCCGATCGGCGCGTCTATTGCACGCCTGATGCGGGAAAAACAGGCTATTGAAATTGTTGGGGCCATCGACAGCGATCCAGAGAAGGCGGGACGGGATTTGGGGGAAGTGGCGGGGGCCACGGATGCCCCTTGGGGCGTAACGATTTCCGCGGATGCCCAAGAGGTGCTGGGGCTGTCGGCGGACGTGGTGATTCACTCTACTTCGTCGTCGCTGCCGGCGGTGATGGAGCAGTTGCTGACGTGCCTGGAAGCGGAAGCGTGCATCGTTTCGACGTGCGAGGAGTTGGCCTATCCCTACCGCACGTATCCGGAGCTGGCCGCGCAACTGGACAAGGCCGCGAAAGATTGGGGCGTGGCGCTGGTGGGAACGGGGGTAAATCCTGGTTTCGCAATGGACAAGCTGCTGGTGACGCTGGCGGCGGTATCGCAGAAAATCGAATACGCGAAGGCGGTGCGCATCGTGGATGCAGCGACGCGCCGGCAGCCACTGCAAAAGAAAATTGGCGCGGGGATGAGCGTGGAAGAATTCCGTGCGCAAGTGCAAGCCGGAACGATCAAGCATGTAGGCTTGCCGGAATCGGTGGCCATGGTGGCGGACAGTTTGAATTTTGCCGTGGATGAAATCACGGAGAGCATTGAACCGGTGGTGGCTGCAGCGCAGGTCAAAACCGAATTTCTTACTGTGGAGGCTGGGCAAGTAGCCGGGGTGCATCAAATCGCGCGCGGCATGAAAGACGGGAAAGAGATTATCTATCTGGAGTTGCAGATGTACGTTGGCGCGAAAGCGCCGGCGGACACTATTGAATTGCGCGGCCAGCCGAACATTTCGCTCGTGATTCCGGGTGGTTCGCCGGGGGATATCGCGACGGCATCCATGGTCGTAAATACCATTCCGGCGATTTTGGATGCTCCGGCAGGCTTGCGAACGGCGCGGGATTTGCCGATTGGATTTTTTTCGCCGGATGCCCGGCCGTAGCAGCTATTTCTTCCAGAACTTCATTACTCCTGAATAGTCCAGGTCTTCCTTAGCGGCGTTCTTGACGTGTGCATAGGTGGCGTGCGCGGCGGTGGTGGCCGGCAGGGTAACGCCTAGTTGCTTCGCTAGATCGAGAGCCAAGCCCAGATCTTTCAACATTAAGCGCATTGGAAAACTGGGTGTGTAGTCGTTCTTCAGCAGGTTTTGCGATTTGACGTCCAGCAATCCCGAGCGGCCCATGCTGGATTGCAAGACCTCCACAAGTTTTTCGCCAGAAAGGCCCGCGCTGGTAACCAGGGCCATGGCTTCAGCCAGCGCCTCCACTTCCAATGCGAGGATTGCATTCATAGCCAGCTTGATGGTCTGGCCGGCGCCGTTCGGTCCGAGGTGAAACCATTTCTTGCCCATAACTCCGAGGATGGGCTCGGCGTCTTTTATTGCTTCGGCGTCGCCGCCCATCATGAACACCAGTTCGCCCTTTTTCGCGCCCCAGTCGCCGCCGGTGACCGGGGCGTCAATGAAGCGCACCCGTTGCTTGGCGCAAGCTGCGGCGATTTTACGGGCAAGTTCCGGGGAGACGGTGCTCGAGTCCATGTAAGTGGCGCCGGCTTTTAGCGCGGCTAGAGCGCCGCCGTTGGCTCCGCCCCAGAGGACTTCTTCGAGCGCTGGCGGATCGCTGACTATGGTGATGAGGAAATCGCTGTGCTCGGCGACCTCGTGTGGGGAGTTGGCCAGCTTCGCGCCCGCGGCTACCAGTTCATCGGCACGCGATGCGGTGCGGTTCCAGACGGTTAACGGATAGCCGGCGTTCAAGAGATTGGTGCTCATGGGTTTGCCCATGAGTCCCAGACCAATAAATCCGATAGAAGGCTTCACGCGATGACTCCTTGGAGGCTGTGGCGCTGAGCGGATGGCGCGACAGCGGAGATGGATTAGGCCGGTCTGAAGACCGGCACCTACATAAAGAAGCGACGCACGCGACCGTGTTGAGTACGTCTGTGTGCTGCGTCGAGGAGGTATTGTAACGGAAAATGGGATAGCAATTTCACGGCGCTGTGTAACGACTGTTTTGTGGGATCGCCGCGACGAGTTACGCAGTCTTGGAGCGATTGGTCATCGGCAGCACCGCAGACACTAGACCTATGCCAGCGGCCGCGGTGGAAGCCAGTTTTTCTTTCGGAGAAGTTTGTGGTGACTGCTCGACAACCGGCGTCGTTGGCTCGATGGCTGTGGGAGCGTCAGTGCTTGCGGAGATTCCTTCGGGCTGCAAACGGTCGGGCTGCAAACGAGCGGGCTGCAACGGCTGCTCTTCTTCTTGTTTTACCAAACCAATGCGTACCAGATGCTGATAGGGGATTTCCCAACGAAAATGGCGGTGCTGGCCGCGCTGTTCGAAGCTTTGTTCGAGAAAGATGGAGCGGCCGGAATCGGCGACGAAGACTCCAGAGGCTGGAAGAAGCGCGTCACTGGCGCGGTATTGGACTTCCACCCGACGTCCGAGGAATGAAGAGAAACGTGCCATGCCACAAACAGTTTCTAGCCTGGTAGTAACAGGGTCAATAGTACGGACGATAGTTCAAGGGGGAAACTGGTGTGGAAAAGTGCGGAAAATTTCGTGCCCGGTGAGGCTTCGCCGCAGCGTTTAGCGGGCTAGGTCGGCCAGTACTGCCTCGGCAGCGCGACGTCCGCTAAGCATGGCGCCGTGGATGGAGGCGTTGTCTCGGTGGTCGCCAGTGACATACACGCCTGGACGCACTCGCACGGGACGCTGCGGCGGCTCAAGCGCGCCGGGATACTGCTGCGGCTGCGCGTGTGGAATCCGGTAGCTCTTCAGGAAACGCCACGAGCGGGCCACGGGGCCGAACCAGCTTTTCATCTGCGCGATGATGAAGCCGCCGAGCTGCACGTCGGTGAGGGCCTGAATGCCGAGGACGGAAATGGAAATAAGGTGCTGGCCCGCGGGAGCATATGAAGGAGCGACTTGCGTCATCACCGCGAAATTATTGACGGGACCGGCGCCATCGCCATTGAGCAACAGCATGGGTTGCGGAACCGGCGATTCGTCGGCGGCATAGTAAAAACAGGTGACGCTACGCGAGGCGGGCTCGGCTTCACCTACGAGATGGGCCGCTGCTGGGCCATCCGCGGCGATGACAATGGCCCGCGCCTGGAGCTTTTCGCCGCCTTGCAGTGTGAGTTCGTTTTCGTGCAGCGATTCGACCTTGGCGTTAAGCCGCAAGGAGTTGGAGGAAAGCTTGGCGGCGAGTTGCGCGGGGATGGCGCCCATTCCCGCAGCAGGAACAACGGTGTCGCCCTCGGAAAGCATTTTGAAGACAAACTCGAACATACGGCTGGAAGATTTTAGTTCGCCATCGAGTAGAATGCCGCCGATAAACGGGCGAAAAAAGCGATGCATCATGTCTTGAGAAAATCCTTCGGCGAGCAAATCGTCTTTCGTGGTGCGGTCGGTGCGCTGGAATAGTTGCTCGACGGAAGTGCGGCGGAGGCGGGAGCGAAGACGGGCGATGCGCAGCTTGTCGCCCAGCGTGCCGAAGTCAGAGCGTAAGGCGATGCGCCACATTCCGGGCATGCGCCAGGGATCGACGAGTTGGTTCATGCGCCCGGCGAACCATGAGAATGCGCCAGGGGCGAACGGTTTTAGATCGAGGTGAGTGTAGTCGAGGACTCCCTTGGCTTCAGGATAAGCGGTGAGCAAAACTTGAAAGCCGCGGTCCAGCAGGAAACCGTCGAGTTTGTCGGTGCGAACGCGTCCGCCTACGCCGTCGGACGCTTCGACGATCTGGAAGCTCGTGCCAGCTTCGGCGAGGCGGCGCGCGCAACACAAACCTGCCAAGCCAGCGCCGACAATTAGAACGTCCGGACTGAGCGACATGCTCTACGAGTTCCCCCGAAAAAGTAAGACCTGAAAGACGCTAAGGTCGCCGCGAGGCCCCTGAGCAACCCCGGCGAATCAACCATCCTGAGGCATGGCGGCAGCGTCGCGCAAGTGCGATGTCATGTGCAAGTCGCAGGCGCGTGGTGTTGCTCTGTTGCTCTTTCGAGAGTGGTGGCTGACGGAGTAGGAGGTCTGCTGCGCATTTGCTATTCTCGGCGGACCAATGAATTCGCGCGATGAAGTGAAGAACCACGCAGAGGCCGAGCGAGCGAAAGCGAAACTGGCCCCTTTGGCCGCACCGGCAGGGGAGGGACTCGAGCGCGGGCTAGGGCTGAAGGAAGCCGTAGCGCTGAACATGATTGAGATTGTGGGCATCGGGCCTTTTGTGGTCAGCGCCATTGTGATTCGGCAGATGGGCGGTCCGCAATGTTTGCTGGCCTGGCTGGGCGGGGCGCTGCTGGCGACGTTGGACGCATTTGTGTGGTCGGAGCTGGGCGCGGCGATGCCGCGGGCCGGCGGGACATACGTGTTTCTCAGCGAAGCGTATGGTCCGCAAAAATGGGGACGGCTGATGTCGTTCCTGTTTGTGTGGCAAACGTTCGTGCAAGCGCCGCTTTCGGTGTCTTCGGCGGCGATCGGATTTGCCCGCTACGCGGGGTATTTGCATCCGCTGACGTGGTGGCAAGCCAAGATG
This sequence comes from uncultured Acidobacteriota bacterium, assembly GCA_963838265.1. Lineage (GTDB taxonomy): Bacteria > Acidobacteriota > Terriglobia > Acidiferrales > UBA7541 > Acidiferrum. The sequence goes on along the minus strand of CAWIQN010000002.1, from coordinate 420,001 downwards.
GTTTCCGGCGGGCTGGTGATTTTGCTGGTGGTGCTGCTGTACCGGCGCATTACCACCATCGGGAAAATTTCTGTGCTGCTGTGGGCTGGGGTGATCGCTACCATGCTGTGGTTAATTTGGGGAGGGATAACGCACTTTGATGCGCGCAAGGCTTTTGATTTTCCGCCCGGGGCGTTTCATTTATCGTGGGCATTTTTTGCAGCGCTTGGCGCGGCGATGGTCAACACCGTTTACAGCTATTGGGGCTACTACAATATTTGTCATTTGGGCGGAGAAATTCGCGACCCTGAGCGCAACATTCCGCGCGGCATTTTTCTTTCCATCATCGGGATTACCTTGCTGTATCTGGCGATGCAGACCAGCATTCTTGGCGTCTTGCCGTGGCGCGAGGCGCAATATTCGCCGTTCATCGTGAGCACGTTTGTGGAAAGGCTTTACGGGCCTTCGGCGGCGCATTTTGTAACCTGGATGGTGTTGTGGATTGCGCTGGCTTCGATTTTTTCTTTGCTGCTGGGATATTCGCGGGTGCCATATTCCGCGGCGCTGGATGGAAATTTTTTTTCCGTATTTGGCAAACTGCATCCCACGAAACATTTTCCACATGTCTCGCTGCTGGTGCTGGGCGGGCTAGCGTTTGTGTTCAGTATTTTGTTTCGGTTGGAGACGGTGATTGCGGCGATTCTGGCGATGCGGCTTTTGGTGCAATTTATTGGGCAGGCGGTGGGCGTGGCGTTGCTGCACCGGCGTTGGCCTGCGGAGCGCTTTCCGTTCAAAATGTGGCTGTACCCGTTGCCCGTGGTACTGACAATGACGGGATGGGCGGCGCTGTTCTGGTACACCGGGCCGGCGCGGAAATGGGGCTTGCTGGAGATTTCCCTCGGTGCGCTGGCGTTTCTGGTGCGCGCGCGGGAGTTGCGGCAGTGGCCGTTTGCACCGGCGCGGGCGGCGATAACTTCGGAGGTTGTGTGAAGGAGAGCGTGTGAGGCGTTTTGCGATGGCTTTGGTTCTGGTATTAGGGTTTTTCAGCACGCCACTCTCTGCGCCGCGGGCTGCGGCGCAGTTTCCGCCCGCGCCGGGGACCGGTCCGGGACTTGCCGAGACCATCGAGGCGATCGACAGCGCGGCAGTTACCACCCGGATTTTGTACGTTACCGCGCACCCTGATGACGAATCTGCCGCGATTCTTACCTACCTTGCGCGCGGACTGCACGCGGACGTGGCGCTGCTTTCATTGACGCGCGGTGAAGGTGGGCAAAATGCGCTGGGTCCCGAGCAGGCTCCGCAACTGGGATTGATTCGCACGCAGGAACTACTCGCGGCGACGCGAGGATATGGCGTGAAATTATATTTCACTCGCGCCAAGGACTTCGGCTTTTCAAAAACTCCGGAAGAAACGGAAAAAGTCTGGGGCGACCAAGTTTTGGAAGACATGGTGCGCGTTATTCGCACCTTTCGCCCGAACATTGTCATCAACAATCTTATTGGTGGTCACGGCCACCATGTGGCCGCTGGAAAGTTGACACCCAAGGCGGTTCAGCTCGCCGCTGATCCAACCGCTTATCAAGACATGTTGCATGAAGTTGGTTCACTTACCGCTTGGGGCGAAGTGGGATCTGCAGTACGAGTCTTAAATGTGGACCGTGGTGCCCGCAAACCGAATGCCTATGTGGTGCCTGTAGACGAGATATCCCCGTTGTATGGCAAAAGCTATCGGGAAATTGGGCTGGATGCTTTTACAAATCACCGCACCCAGGGCATTACTAATTTTATAAATTCGCCATTCTTGTTACAGCCGCTGGCCCTAGTGGCCGAATCGGGTGAACCATTTAATCCTGAAATACTGCATGAACCGCTGGAAGCGTGGAAGGGTCCACCGATATTGGCTCTTATTGCCGGCAAGGTCGAAAAAGCTGTTCATTCGGCGCACGACGCTGCCCTGGCTTTGGACTGGTCTACCGCTGCAAAGGAGTTGACGGTCGCACTGTCCGCGGTCAATACCACGACGCCGGTGAAATATCCGACAACGACATTAGAGGTTCCGGTGGCCCGGATATCTTTCGACGTCGGAAGAGAAGAAGAGAAACTGAATCGTGCCCTGGCACTAGTGGCTGGATTAAAGGTAACGGCAGACGCTGATCGCAGTGACCTCGTGGCTGGCGAGAACTTGTCCATTAAGATCACGGCCCGGTGTCGCGTAGAAATTCACTGCGAATTTGGAACCAGCAAGCTGGGCCGCCCATTGGTCTCGGAGCCGCCCGTCCTTGTGGAAGCTAAACACGTACAGGACGTTGTCGGACAAACACAAATCACAGCATCCGTATTACAGCCGTCCGCGCCTCCAGATCCCAACGAAGCGATATTGCCGGAAGCATCGCCGCTTGCCGCGATTTATCAGGAGACAACAATCTTTGGTTACAAGCTTTCTTTTGAGCAAATCGTGACGCACGTTACGGCAACCACCACGAAGGCGGAGCGTGTTCCACTGCGGATTGTGCCGGCGTACACGCTGGCGGTAGAGCCCAAGCAGGCGATTGAGGTGTTGCCGAATGAGCGGAAACCGTTCGACGTGCTTTTGCGTGTGCACTCGTATGCCACGCAAGCGGGAAAAGTGAGCGTTGGTCTGGAGGTGCCGCAGGGCTGGACGAGCGGCGCGCCCGTGGCGATGGAATTTGCAGGCTCGGGCGACCAATATGCGCGGCTCGCGGTGTCGCCTCCGGGAAAACTCGGTGAAGGGAATTACACCATCACGGCGTACGCGCAGCGAAGCAATTCCGCCGGAGACAAAGAAAAGTTCACTACCTCGCTTGAGCCCATGGTGTCCATGCCGATTTTGCTGTGGAGTTCGCCTGCAGAATGCGTGGTACATGCTTTCGACGTCACGGTGCCGCCGAATCTCCGCGTTGGATATATCTCCGCGGAAAGCGAGCCGGTTCCGGAAGCCTTGGCGCGCCTCGGCATTCGCGTGGATGCTTTAGACGCGGCTGCAGTGAATTTCGGCGATTTATCGAAATTTGACGCGATCGTGGTTGGCGTTCGCGCTTACGAGTTGCGTCCCGAATTGGCCGGCGCCAATCAGCGGCTCCTAGACTACGCATCTCAAGGCGGCACACTGCTGGTGCAGTACCAGCGCGATTTCGCATGGGATAAATTTGAATACGCGCCCTATTCCGGAAAGATTGATGGCTCTGGCGGGCCGCTGCCGCGCATCACCGATGAGAACGCGGAAGTAAAATTCCTGAAGCCTGACGATCCGCTGCTGAATACTCCGAATAAAATTACGCAGAAGGATTTCACAGGTTGGGTGCAAGAGCGCGGGCTGTATTTCTGGAGCCAGTTCGATGAGAAATACACGCCGCTGCTCGCGATGCACGACCCGGGAGAGCCGGATCTAAAGGGTGGGCTCGTTTACACGCATTATGGCAAAGGCGTGTACATCTACACCGGCTTGGCTTTCTTTCGTCAACTGCCGGAAGGCATTCCGGGAGCGTACCGGCTATTCGTAAATCTGTTAAGTGCTACGCGGCAAGCTTCGGCGCAGAAGTAGTTCGGCGACGAAACTATCTGGCAAGGAAACTGGCGCGCAAAAGCTCTGTCGCCGCGGTGGAGAGATGCTATTCTCCGTGCTAAAGCCGAACCGCAGGAAACACGATTTTGCTAAAGGATAAGTGCAATGGATGTTTCTAGAAAAATTCAATTAGGCAACCGCTTAGCAGCGCTGTTTCTCTTCGCGCTGGCGCTGCTGTTCGTGACCGTTTCGCCGGTGGCTGCGCAAAAGAAGAACAAACCGGCGGCGCAGCCGGACAATTCGTCCGTGGTGCCGCTGCCGGATGAGAAGCAGATCGACTACAACATTTCAGAAATGCTTGGCGCCTGGCAGCTTGGGGACGTCGAAAAGCTACACAAGAATTACGCCGATGACGTAATGGTAGTGAACGGAATTTACGCGCCGCCGGTAATCGGCTGGAACAATTTCCTAACTCTGTACCAGCAGCAACGCGCACGCATGCAACGCGTGCGACTAGACCGCGCCAACACTTACATTAAGGTGAATGGCAACATGGCGTGGGCTTGTTATCAGTGGGATTTTGCCGCGGTGGTAGACGATAAGACGACGACGGCGCAGGGACAAACCACGCTGATATTCCAGAAGCGCGACGGCCGCTGGCTGATCGTGCTCAACCATACATCGCTGGTCCAGCCGACACCGCAAGCCGCCGCTCCAGCGAGTACGCCGGCCGCTCCGCCCGCTGAAGGCGCAAAGCCTCCGTCACGCTAGCAAACACACAAACACTGCGTGTCCAAGGGTAGCCGGGTTGGCGTAAGCCTAAAAGTGCTTCAGGCCCTGGTACACGTACATCCCGACCATCAACAGCAACAAACCGCCAGAAGCGATTCCCGTGGTGAGGATGGGACGCGCTAGCCTGGTAATTTTGGCGATCAGCTCACGTTGTTCGCGGGCCATATAGTCCTCGCCTTTGCTGAGGAATATCTGGTCGTCTTCGTGACTGGTCAGCAGCGTGCGCCAGATCATCAACGCCATAAAGACGACGGTGATGGCCGCCCACGATACAGCCAAGTAAAGAATGGGTCCCTGAAAAGTGGATTCCAAATTATCCATGGTGACCTCCCAGAGCGAGCGGTCCGTGAAACCTGAATCCAGCCGAAAATGTCGAAAAACAGGACTGGCTGGCAGCCAGGCAAGGGGATCCGAACCGTGCCCGGAGTATAGCACCATAAAGTGAAGATTTCACTGCTGCCTATCAGAAAAATCAATGGACCGGTGAAGTCACCTCTCCGGTGCCGTAGATCGCGAGGGCGGTCGTCCTCCGAAAGACAACTCTTTGCGATTCATGGATTTACGGCTACGGACCGGTGCGAACGCGGTACCGTTTCCAGCTAGCAGACTGATCAGGACTTGGCGCAGGCCGCAGCGAGCGCGGGACAATCTGGACATGGGGCACCATTCTGGCCCAAACCCAGAATCTGATTCCTCTAATCGCGTTAGTTCGACGCGCGCCGCGGGGGGAATTTGAGGCAATACAACAGGCCGCACAAAAACAACACCGCGCCCCACCAGATGCCAGCGTGGGTATCGAAGAGCACGACTTTCTCGATTGGCGGATAAAGGTACTGATAAATTCCGGCGGCGCAAATGATCGCGCCATTGACGAGCAGTGATATGCCGATAAAAAACCAAATGGAAATTTCACGATTTGCCATGGTTGTTCCTCGCGCCTACCAGAAGATGATGTTCAAGCCCACGAATACCACGGTGACCACAGCAGCCCAAAAAATGGGCTTCTGAAATATGGAAATGCCTTTGAGCGAAGGAATGGGCGTCAGACCGTAGACCAGACCTTCTAGTTCGGCGTCTGGCTTCGGCTTGGTGACCATGCTAACCAGCACGGTGACGATCACGCAGATGACGAAGGCCCACAACGCCTGAAACATATCTTGCGCCATCGGCTTCGCTTTTGACGAGAGCGCCACATAGGCCAACGCGGACGGATCGATCTTCACGGAAACCCACATGCCTATCGAAGAGAGCGTCCCGAGAAATAATCCCCAGAAGGCGCCGGCTGCGGTGGCACGCTTCCAAAGCATGCCAAGAATTACCGTGCCGAACAAAGGGGCGATGAAGAAGCTGAACAACGCTTGCACGTAATCCATGATGCTGGCCGAACGCATTACCAAGTACGCCGTGCCGACGCTGATCAGCACGCCGATGACGGTGGTCCAACGGCCCATGCTCACGTAGTGGGCGTCGCTGCCCTTTTTGTTGATCAAGGCGCGGTAAATGTCGTAAGTCCAAACCGTGGTGAAGGCGCTGACGTTGCCGGCCATGCCGGACATGAAGCCGGCGATTAAGGCGGTGACTCCCAAACCGAGCAGGCCCGGGCCGCAATAGCGCGCCAACATTAACGGGAGGACGTCGTTGTAGCTGTGTCCGCCAGTAAGTAGGGCGTCCGCTTCACCGGTCAGCTTCATCGGAAGCAAGCCCAATCCGAGGAGGCCCGGCAAAATTACGATAATGGGAACGAACATCTTGAAGCCGGCTCCGATGATGGGCGCCAATTGCGCGCTGCGCATATCCTTGGCGGCGAGAATGCGCTGAACCACCAGAAAATCGGTGGTCCAGTAACCCATGGAAATGATGGCGCCTAAGCCAAAGACGATGCCGACCCAGTTGATGCCCATGGGATTGGTGCCGAAAGATCCGAGACCCGACCACAGGTGAACGTATTCCGCGGAGGCGCGCTGCGCGATTAAAACTTTGAGGTGCGCCCAGCCGCCGGCTTCGTACAAACCAAGAATGGGAATGAGCAGAGCGCCGGCCCAAATCAAGAAGAACTGCAACACTTCGTTGAAGATGGCAGAGCGCAATCCGCCGAGGGCGACGTAGATGGCTACGGTCAGCGAGGAAACCCAAATGCTGAAGGACAGCGGCCATCCCAATACGATTTGCATTACTTTGGCCATGGCGAACATGTTGACGCCGCTCATCAGCACGGTCATGAATGCGAAAGAGACTGCGGAGAGCGCGCGGCTGGCCTCTCCAAAACGCAATTTCAGATAGCCCGGTACGGAGTGCGTTTTCGAAATGTAGTAGAACGGCATCATCACCAGGGCCAAAAAGAGCATGGCGGGAATTGCGCCGATCCAATACCAATGCGTGGCGAGGATTCCGTACTGATACGCGGAGCCCGCCCAGCCCATCAATTCCAGCGCGCCAAGATTGGCGGAGAGAAAGCTCAGCCCGGCAACCCAGGCGGTCATTTCCCGGCCGGCCATGAAAAAATCTTCTCCGGTATTGGCGCGGCCGCGTAAGTAGAAACCGATGGCGAGAACCAGCGCGAAATAAAAAACAATGATGGCGATGTCGACGCCGGAGAGATGTACGAGGTGTTGCGAGGTAACAAGGCCTTTGATCATCGGCTAATCATCCTGAATTTCCTCCGAGTGAAGGCTTGCGCGTTGGAGCGCACACAATGGCGAAAGCATACGATGGAAAAAGGTGGCTGAGAAGGGATCATAGTTAACGTTTACTGAAACGCAAAGCTACAGAACCTCCCGTCAGCTTGTCAACGTCTATTGCGGCACTGTGTTTCGCCGTTTTCGTCCCTTGCTCCGGCACGTCCGAATGCATCTCCGCTATTCCGCAGAAAATTTATAGATAGTTTCGGAAGAAAATTTTGCGCCGGGCACAAGTTCGGTGGGCGGGAAACTGGGATGATTCGGAGAATCGGGAAAATGCTGCGTTTCGAGGCACAGGCCGGATCTTAGATGGTACGGCGAGCCGCCTTTGCCTTTGATCGAACCGTCCAGAAAATTTCCGCTGTAAAACTGAACGCCTGGTTCGGTAGTCCACACTTCCATTTTGCGGCCGGATTTGGCGTCGAAAAGAGTGACGACCAGTACCGGCTGCGCGCTTCCGTGGCTGTTGAGGACCCAATTGTGGTCGTAGCCATGACCAAATTTCAATTGTTCGTCATTCTCTTCGATGCGCGAACCGATTGCTGTGGGCTTGCGAAAATCGAAGGGCGTGCCGGCGACGGAACGCAGTTCGCCGGTAGGGACCAGGCCTCTATCGACGGTAGTGAATCTATCGGCGGTGATCATTAGTTCCTGATCCAGGACAGTGCCGCCGGCAGCGAGATTGAAGTAGGTGTGGTTGGTCAGATTCAGCACGGTTTTCTTGTCGGTGGTGGCGGCGTAGTGGATCTTCAGTTCGTTGGCGTTGGTAAGCGTGAAGATCACGCGGACGGACAGATTCCCTGGAAAGCCTTCTTCACCGTCTTTGCTGAGGTAGTCGAGTTGCAATGCCGGGGCGCCCCTGGAGGAAATTTCCTCGGCGGTCCAGAACACCTTGCTGAATCCGAAGATGCCGCCGTGCAAAGTATTCTCTCCGTCATTTTTCGACAGCGTGTAAGTGACGCCGTCGATAGCGAATGTCCCGTGGGCGATGCGATTGCCGTAACGTCCGATGGTCCCGCCGAAATAAGTTGTTCCCGCGACGTATCCGGCGACGTCGTCGTGGCCATGCGTGACGTCGGCGAAAGTGCCGAGGCGGTCTGGGACTTTAATGCTTACGATGGTGGCGCCATAATTCGTGATGGCCACCTCCATGCCGTGTTGGTTGCTCAGGGTGTAAAGGGCGGCAAATCTGCCGTCGGCATTTTGTCCGAATGGTTGTGGCGTCATTTTGGGGTTCCCCGCAACGCCCGCAGTCACCGGCAGCGCGGCCAGTAAACTAATCACTGCGGACATCACAGCCCTGATTACTACGTTCCGACACGATCTTTGCTGCGATGCGATAAAAAAAGACGAAGCGAGAAACGGCATCTGTTCCGAGAATCGCGGACTCCAGCGTCAGCCGCGAGGCTGTCACGGTAACACCGAGGCATGATTTTCTACAAATCGACCGTTTTTGCGCCGCGGCAAGAACCTCTCTCTCTTCGCGCTTAACGGCTCGATGCCGAGTAAGTTCATGTGCTTTGACTTTGCATCGGAGTTTGCCACTTAGAACGCAACGAAAACCTGGTGACCGGAATATTCCACCGTCTTGTTGGGATGCGCTGTTGGCGCGATGCCGTCGCCGTGATGATCGGCTACCAAAACGATGTGGAAGGTTCTTTTCTCAAGCATGCCGGGGAATTGGCCTGCGCGTTTGCCGACGGTCAAAGTTTGTTGGGCATCGTCCCACTGGAAAAGGATCGTGGCGTGGGCGCCTTGTTCGTAGTTGTAATTATCGTTTTCGTCTTCGTACAGGGTGAACTGCGCGTTAGCGCCGCGATAAATGCGAAGTTCAAGCGGATCCGCGGCGGTTTGGTTGGAATATTCGAGGTCCGGGCCCATCGGCAAAATTGATCCGGCGCGCACGTACAGAGGCATCTGCTGCAGAGGAGCTGCGACAACAACTTCCTGACCTCCCACTTTGCCGGCACCCGTCCAGAAGTCGTACCAGGTGGCCTGCGGGAGATAGATATTGCGCGAGATTGCGCCGGGCTGCGTTACGGGATTCACGAGAATTGCCGGGCCGAACAGGAATTGGTCGCCAATGTTGCTGGCGCGCGTATCCGAGCGAAAATCCATGACCAGCGGCCGCATCGGGGTGTAACCCGCGTTGGTGGTCATCCACGCCAAAGAATAAATATATGGCAGCAAGCGGTAACGGAGACGGTCGTAACTGGTAAGAATCTTTTGCGCGTCGGAACCATATGACCACAATTCGTTTTGATTGGTGGTGCGCGTGCCGTGCAAGCGAAAGATGGGGCAAAACGTTCCGTACTCGAACCAGCGGACAAAAAGTTCGCGGTACGCGGGATCATCGGGATTCCCGATGATGAAGCCGCCGATATCGGTGGTCCAGTAAGGAATCCCGGAAAGCGAGAAATTTAACCCGGCGGGAATCTGGCGCGCAAAGCTGAGCCAGTTGGATTCCACGTCGCCAGACCATGCGGCGACGGAATTTCTCTGTATGCCAGCGAACGCCGAACGAGAAAGAATGAAGACGCGCTTTTGCTCTGAAGTGTTGCGCTGGCCTTCGTAGACTGCGGCGGTGGTCATCAGCGGAAAAAGATTGGCGTAGCGCGCACCGCTGCCAATAGCGACTTTGTTGGTGACGAGGATGTTGGTTTCGCGTCCTTCAGTCTCCGGCTCATCGGTGTCCAGCCACCAGGCGTCTGCGCCGATTTGGAATAGACCTTTGTTGATCAGTTGCCAGTAGTATTTGCGCGCGTCGGGATTGAACGCGTCGTAGAGCGCCTGACCAGCGGGATGGAATCCGCCGACCCTGGTGCGCGCAATGAAATAGCCCTTTTTGTCCATTTCATCGTATTCGGCCGAGCCGGGACGAAAGTAGGGCCAAAAGGAAAACATGACGTGAAAATTGTTGTCGTGAAGATCCTTCAGCATGCCTGGCGGATCAGGATAATTTTTGTTGAAGACCGGCTCACCCATGATGTTCCACCAGAACCAGTCCTGCACGATATTGTCGACGGGAATGTGCAGCTGGCGGTATTTGTGGGCCACGCCCAACAATTCTTCCTGTGAGGTGTACTTGTTTTTGCACTGCCAGAACCCGTAGGCCCATTTGCCGAAGAGCGGCGCGGCACCGGTCATCTGGCGGTATGCGGCGATGATGGGGTCAAATTCCGGACCGTACAAAAAATAATAGTCAACAGTGTCTGCGACTTCTGAACTCAAGTACAAGGCATGCGGGAAACGGTTATTGAATCCGCTGCGCGAAGGATTGTTCCAGAAAATTCCATAACCTTTGCTGGAAAGAAACATGGGGACGGAGATATTGGTGTTGTCTTGCGATAATTCGACGGATTCACCGTGGTAGTTCCAAACTCCCGCTTGATGCTGGCCGAGACCGTAGAACGCTTCTGTGGAATCCCAGAGGTTCGAGAACAGTTCGGAGTGAAAAGTCTTTTCGCCATTCACTTCGACAGGGGTGAGAGAGCGATCGTCATCCTGAAAAAGCTTGTTTCCGGCGAGGTCGGCAAAAAGAATCGCGCCGTTCTTGCGTGTGATAGTCACCTTCAGCCGCGGCGTGGCCACGACGATTTCGCTGTCGGTGAACTGCGTCGTGAAGGGGGCGCGCGGCCAGGAGATTTTTGTGACCGAGTATTGCGGAGTGTCTGGAAGGGAAGCACCGGCGGCGTAAGTGACGCGAATGATGGTGGCGGAACAGACGCGGAGGCGCAAAATTCCCGTTTGCATCGTGAGGCTTATGCCATCGGATTCCTCTCTCGCCGCCGTGACCGGGTTCAAAGGATTCCATTGCGCCCATGCAGGAACCACGAAAACTACAGAAAAAAGCGCAATCGCGCTGGAGAAACGAAGAAGCAGCTTCATCACTTCGGTTCCGCATTTTCCCGTTTGCATACGCGCTGGATTCTAGCACGCGCGTCAAATGAGGCTTTGCGAGCGACTCTAACACGGCACTCTGATGGCTCCGCTATGGCACGCAAACTGTTCTTTGCAGCCCGCATCAGAAAAGCGATTTTGCTTTGGTTTACAAGACACTGTTTGACAGCACGCCTCCGACAGGTCTAAGTTGCGCGCAGATACTCCCAAGCGAAACTCTATCTCGGGCAATTGAAGAAGGGCGGATCGACATGAACACAATTGCAAAAAAAATCCTGTTGTCGCTGCTTCCATCACTATTGCTGGTGGCGCACTGCGCCGCGCAATCCAGCTATGACTTACGCTCGCCGGATAATCGCATCGAACTGCGCATTCGCACCGCCAAACAAATCAGCTACGACGTAGTGCTGAACGGCGCAGAGGTGCTGCGGGATTGTCCGCTGTCTTTGGACATCGATCACAAAAAATTGGGCGTCGACGCCAAGGTGCTGGCCGCCAAGAAGAGCAGCTCCAATCAACTGTTGGAACCTGTGGTGCGACAGAAATCCGCGACGATTCGCGAGAACTATAACGAACTCCGTCTGGAACTGGACGGCAATTACGCGGTAGTGTTCCGCGCTTATAACGAGGGAACCGCCTACCGTTTCGAAACTTCGCTGCCGCAAGCTCAAGTGAAAGTGTACGGCGAAGAAGCGCACTTCAATTTCCCTGGCGTGAATACCGTGGTCTATTACGGCCAAGAAGATAGTTTCTATTCGCACAACGAGCGCCACTACGTTCCGATGCGCACCAGCGAAATTCTACCGGAGTTTCTCGCCAGCTTGCCGGCAGTCGCGGAGGCGGCTCGTGGCGCAAAGTTAGCTATCGCGGAATCCGGCGTCGAAGACTATCCCGGAATGTGGCTGCGCGGCACGGGTGGGCCGGGGCTGGTGGCGGCGTTCCCGCCGTATCCGCTGAAAGAAGTGCAAGTGAGCGATCGCGATGTCCGTGTGACGGAGGCCGCGGATTATATTGCGGTCACCTCTGGGACGCGCACGTACCCATGGCGACTGGTGGGCATCACGGAAAAAGACGGCGATTTGCTTACCAACCAATTGGTGTGGCTGCTCGAAACGCCTTCGAAACTGCAAGACACTTCCTGGATCAAGCCCGGCATGTCCACGTGGGATTGGTGGGGCGGCTGGAACTTGTACGGCGTCGACTTCAAGGCTGGGGTGAATACCGCGACCTACAAATACTACGTGGATTTCGCAGCGAAGTACGGCTTGCCGTACATCCTGCTGGACGAAGGGTGGTACAAGCTCGGCAATGTTTTGGAAGTGGCGCCGGATCTCAACATGGAAGATCTGGCGGCTTACGCGAAACAAAAAAATGTAGGCATTCTGCTGTGGCTGTCATGGAAAACGCTGGACGATCAACTCATTCCCGCGCTGGATCTCTACGCCAAGTGGGGCGTTAAGGGTATCAAGGTGGATTTCATGCAGCGCAGCGACCAACTGATGATGGATTACTTTGACAAGGTAAGTCGTGAAGCCGCGAAACGCAAAATGCTGGTTGATTTTCACGGCGATCAAAAACCTGCCTCCATGACGCGCACCTGGCCCAACCTGATCGGCACGGAAGGCGTTCGTGGGATGGAATGGAGCAAGTGGAGTTGGGAGTCTGAGCCAAATCACAACATGACGCTGCCGTTCACGCGTATGTTTCTCGGTCCCATCGATTTCACGCCGGGCGCGATGCGCAATGCCACGCGGGCCACGTTCGCGCCGATCAGCGCACAGCCCATGGCTATGGGCACGCGCTGCAACCAACTCGCGATGTATGTGGTGTTCGATAGCCCATTGGGGATGATGTCCGACACGCCGTCGAATTACCTGCACGAACCGGACGCGCTGAATTTTCTTTCCACAGTGCCCACAACTTGGGACGAGACCACGGTGCTCGACGCGAAAATGGCACAGTACGCGCTGGTGGTCCGAAAGAATGGCGACAACTGGTATTTCGGCGCCATGACGGATTGGACCCCACGCGATTTAGTGGTGGATTTTTCTTTTCTGCCGGAAGGCAACTTCACGCTCGACGCCTTCTCCGATGGCGTCAACGCCGACCGTATGGCCAGCGACTACAAACGTGAAAAAATTCAGGTAACCAAGTCCACCAAACTGAAGATTCATCTAGCCCCGGGCGGCGGCTGGGCGGCGCGGATAATTGTGAAGGATCAGGCTGCCGCGCCAGGTACGCGTTGAGTCAGTGCGAGAACGGTTGACGCGCAAATTCATTTTGCATTTGGTTTCATGCTGCCGATGATGCCGCTGCCCTCACGGATGGTGAGGATCTGATTCGCGGCCACTTGCGTGAACCGCTCGAGCTTCTGCGTGGTGGGCCATTTCACTTCGATTAGATCGATGGTGGTAACTTTTCCGACGCCGAAATGCAGCCGAAGGTCGCTTTGCGACATCACGCTGGTTCCGCTGTGCACCTCGTCCATCTGGGCATGCTTGCCGGTGACCACGCGCACGCGCGCACCGATCGCGGTGCGGTTGCACGCCGTTCCCAGGAGTTTAATTTTGATCCAATTTTGTTTGTTGCCGCCGTCGTTGCGCAGCAGCGAAGGCAAGTCGTTCAAATTCAAAATCAGTGCGTCCATGTCGCCGTCGTTATCGTAATCGCCAAAGGCGGCGCCGCGGCTGGAGAAGCGTTCGCTAATGCCGGCCCCCATCTCCGGCGAAACATCTTTAAATAAACCGGTGCCCATGTTTTTGTAAACCAGTCGCGGGTTTTTGAAAGTCTGCCCAAGCTGTTGGCCGTCGATCTCCGGATATACGTGCCCGTTGATTTGCATCAGGTCCGACCAGCCGTCGTTATCGTAGTCGATGAAGCCGCAGCCCCACGCCACGTATTGATTGTTGATTCCGACTCCAGAAGCAAAAGTCACATCGCTGAACGTGCCGTCGCCGTTGTTGTGATAGAGATTGCAGGTGTCATCCGCAAAGTTGGTTTTGAAAATATCAAGCCAGCCGTCGCAATCGTAATCGGCGACGGCCACGCCCATGCCGGCTTGTTCGTGGCCGTTTTCGTCGTAGGCGCAGCCGGCGATGACGGCCACATCGGAGAAGGTTCCGTCATGATTGTTTTTGAACAAAATGCTGGGCTGGGAGTCCACCGCAACGTAAATATCCGGCCAACCATCGTTGTCGAAATCGTACGACACCGGCGTGATGGAAAAACGTGGACCCGTCTTCCGTATTCCGGATTTCTCCGATACATCGCTAAACGTTCCGTCGCCGTTGTTGTGATACAGAATATTCGTGTCGCCAACGAGCCCGCGCGGGCCGCACATCACCGGAATGCCTTTCCATTGGCAATACTTGGTTTCATTTTCAGGAAGGATGGAGGCCGGTTCGAGCTTCATGTAGTTGCACACAAAAAGATCCAGGCGGCCATCGCGATCGTAATCCAGCCAGGTGCATCCCGCGCCCCAGCGGACTTGCTCCTGACTAAGGCCGGCTTTTTGGGTGACGTCGCTGAAAGTTCCGTCGCCGTTATTGTGAAAGAGGACGTTGTGGCCCCAGAAACAGCAGAATAAGTCGTCCCATCCGTCGTTGTCGTAGTCGCCGACGCACACGCCGGTTTGCCAGCCGGTGCGCGCGAGCTGCGATTGTTCGGTGACGTTGGTAAATGTTCCGTCGCGATTATTTTTATACAACTGCGAAGTGGGAGCTTTTCCCGCGGGCCATTGCGCGTCCAGCCGATTTCCGTTAGTCAGATAAATATCCAGCCAGCCATCGTTGTCGTAGTCGAAAAAGGCCAAACCACTGCCTTTGGCTTCGACAATCGAGCGCTTGTGCGTGACGCCGCCCCAGACGTTCGAAATGTTTAAGCCGGCTTCGCGCCCCACATCTACGAACGTCACGGGAGAAGTTCCGGCGGGTGTCGCGGCGCCGGCCGTTTCGAGAAACAGGGATTTTTTCCATCGCCAAAGCGGGGCGGTCAGCGCGTCGAGGAGCGCACTACCGAACAAAATGCCGGAGGAACCGAGGAAACGCCGCCGGGGAAAATTCATGACGAGGGGTAGCCGAAGCCGCAGCGGTGTTCGGGTGAAATTCGCCTAGGAAGTCCGGGGCGATGGGGACGTTCTGCGATGGTCTTCATCACCGGCTCATGATCTTCGGAAAATTGCGCGGCACTATTCCCGAACCTTCCTTCACGGCGATGATGCGGTCGATGAGAACATTCGTCAAGCGGTCGACGGCGCCGCTGGGCCAGGTAATTTCCAGTGAATCGATTTTTGTGCGCTGGCCCAATCCAAATTGAATGCGCGGATCGCTTGCGGACATATAGCCCATCCCGCCTTTGGATTGCTCGACGTGTACAAATGTACCGGAGGTGAGCTTGAGCGAAGCACCGATGCCGTCGCGATTGGATTTTGTGCCGATCAGCAAGACTTCCAACCAGTGATTGGCGTTCCCGCCATCGTTGCGCAGCAATTCCGGGTAGTCGCCGCGATTGTTGACGACGATGTCCATGTCGCCGTCATTATCGTAATCGGCGGTGGCCACGCCGCGGCCAGCGACCGGGCGCATAAAGTCCGGCCCGAGCGAATCGGAAACTTTTTCGAAATGTCCATTTCCAATATTGCGGAACATCAGCAGCGGTTCTTTGTACGATACCTCTCCGTGATACAAATTCACGTTGTCCAGCATTGCCCCGTTCAGTTGCAAAATATCCACCCAGCCATCGTTGTCGTAATCGACGAACTTCATCGAGACGCCGCTCAGCAAAATGGCTTTGTTTCCGATTCCGGAGCTGTAGGTGGCGTCTTCAAAAGTTCCGTCATGATTGTTGTGGTACAGGCGATTCAATTCGAAATCGAGGTGGGTTATGTAAATATCCTGCCAGCCATCGTTGTCCACGTCCGCGGCGTCGATGCCCATACCCGCCTCGTAGCGGCCGTCTTCGCTAGCGGCGATGCCGGAAACGAGCGAATCGTCCTCAAAGGTGCCGTCGTGCTTGTTGATGAAAAGAAAGTTGGGCCACGAATCGTTGGCGATGGCGATGTCCGGCCAGCCGTCGTTATTAAAATCCGCGAGCACCACGCCCATGCCCTTGGCTTCTGGCTTTCCAACGCCAGAGGCATCACTCACGTCAGTAAACGTGCCGTCGTGATTGTTGTGGTACAGCTTGATGCGCTGGCCTTTGTAGTTTCCAGGGTGACAATACGAGCGATAACCAGGCCGATGATCGCCGCACCACAAATTATTTTTCGGGGACCACTCGATATAATTTGTGACCACCAGATCGAGCCAGCCATCTTTATCGTAGTCAAACCAACCTGCGCTGGTCGACCATCCGCCTTCGTCCGCGACGCCGGCTTTGGCGGTGACATCGGTAAATGTTCCGTCGCCATTGTTGTGATAAAGAATCGCGCGACCGTAGCCGGTAACGTACATGTCCGGAAATCCGTCGTTGTCGTAATCCGCGACGGCGACGCCTTGCCCGTAGTGGCCGGCGCCGCCGACGCCGGCTTTTTCTGTAACGTCGGTAAACGTTCCGTCGCCATTGTTGTGATACAAGGCAGAGCGCAACGGATGCGGTGGTGTGTAATTGTCCGTGGCGGCCGATTGCACGAAGTACAAATCCATCAGCCCATCCTGGTCGTAGTCTATCCAGCCCACGCCCGTACCCATGGTCTCCAGATAATTTTTTTCGTCGGTGGCGGTGCCGTCTTGCAGAAAGGTAATGCCCGCGGCCTTGTGGACGTCGGTGAAACGCACCGGGATCGCCGCATCGTTTGTTTTTGCCGCTTTGGGAGTTTGCGCCGAAGCGCTGAAATGAAACGCCGCAAGCAGCACGGCGCACACCGCTAGAACGCCGCTTTTGATTTCCAGGGCACAACTATTTTCGCGCGCGCGAGTCACCACGAATCCAATCCAGGTTTAAATGTTCTCTGCAATCGCTGATGACCTCAAGCATGCTATTTCGTTTAGAACCCAACGAAATTTGTGGGGTTGCTTAATCTTCCGCGGAAACGTCGCGCATCATAATGTGCGATCCGCCAGCGCCAGCGCCAACTGAAAAAATTGATAGCGCGCGGCCATGGGCATTGGTTCGTTGCTCGCAACGGTGGTCGCGGGAGCGTTGGCAAGCGTCTCTTCGATACGATTCACGTCCAGGCCTCCCGCTGCGCCGCTGCCCTTAAAGCGATTCAAGACCTCGCGCGCTTTGGTGATGTCGCCGATCTGGAAATAAAAGATGCCCAACGCCGAGTAGCTGCCGGGCCATTCCGGGAGAAGATCAACAGCGCGTTCAAAACGCGTAGCTGCTTCCTGATTCTTTCCCTCGAGAACCGCAACGATTCCCAGTCCCCACAGAATTTTTCCGGAACTGGGAATCCGTGACAATCCCTGCCGCAGCGTTTCTTGCGCAGTGTTCAGTTCGTTTTTGCGCAGTTGCACCAGCGCCAGCGAAAGATAGTATTGGTCCGCATCGGGATTACGTTGAATCGCGCTGCGAAAAATTTCTTCAGCTCTCGCAGTGTCTCCCAGATGTACTTGAATATCACCAAGCAACGCCAGGAATGCGTCGTCCTGCTGGCCCGCTGCGGAAACTTGAGCGGAAGTTTGCAGCGCTTCCGCGTAACGTCCCTTGCGGAAGTATGCATCTGCCAAATCGAATTTCACATCGTCGGAATCGGGATTGGCAGCCAATGCCGTCTGGAAATGAGCGATGGCCTCGTCGTACAAATGAAAACGTGCGAGCAATACGCCTATTCCGACCTGAGTACGAAAATCTCCGCCACTGATTTGATCCAACTGGGCGATAGCCGTTTTGGCGTCGTCCAGTTTGCCGAGCTTGAGATAACCTTCCGCCAGCAGATAGAGATCCTCAGGCTGGTCGGGATGCTTGCGAATCTCGTCGGTGAGCGTGGTCAGGTCCAGCTGCGTGCGTGCAGCCGGCGCAAGATTCGAGCGACTATCGAGGTAATCGAATAAATGCTGGTACGGGTAAGGCCCTGTGGCCGCATTTTTCGACAGGGTTTGAAATACACTCAAATCCCGTTGCGCCGCCTCCGTCTGATGCAGACTGCGTTCCGCCAAAGCCAGCTTGTAATATCCGGTGGCTGGATCGTGGCTCACGCGAACGTATCTTCGCAACAAGGGCACCGCTTCTGCGAACTTCTTTTCAGCGATGCGCAGGTTTGCCAGTTCCAGCAACGCTTCCGGAAAATCTGGGTTTATGCGAAGTGTCTCCTGAAATAGTGCTTCCGCGCGCGCTTGATTCCCTTGATGCTCTTCAATGAATCCGGTGTTGAATAAGCAGGTTACGTTGCGGGGATCGCGCCTCAGGCCTTCCTGAAAATATTTTATGGCTTCGTCAAAACGTCCCAGATGCCGGTACGACAGGCCCATAAAGGCGTAAGCACCCGCCGTAGGATCCAGGTCAATCAACTTCTGAAACTCCGCGATCGCCGCCTCAACTTTTCCGGACATGAAGTAGCTCTCGCCCAAGGCCGCGCGCAAGTCTGCTCGGCGCGGAGCGATCTGCACTCCCGCCTGCAGCAGGGGAATGGCGTCTTCAAAATAATTTTGCGTCATGGTGTTGCGCGCCAGAAGAAAAATAATGTCGGTGTTTTCAGGCGCCAGTTTGTGTGCGCGCACCAGCAGGTCCAGAGCGTCCACTGGCCGTTTCTGTTCGGTAGCCGCTTGCGCCAGCAAATAAAGAGTGTCCGCCGAATCGGGTTTCAATTTCAGAGCGCGATTTAACTCAGACTCCGCCTTGGCATATTCCGCGTTCCGAAGATATGTCTGTCCCAAGTCATAAAGAATCTCGAAGGTTTCTGGCTGCAAAGCGTCAGCCTTTTCGAGCTCGAGTTCCGCGGCAGCGTATTGCTTTTCCTCCGCCAGTAGCACACCCAGCGTGGAATGCAGCCGCACGTCATTTTTGTCTTGAGCGGAAAGCTCTCTCGCCGCTTGCAGTCCTTGCGCGGTTTGGCCGGCTGCGAAGTAGGCTCGAGTCAATGCGAAGCGAGTCTCAACGTCGAGAGGACGCACGCGTTGCAAATGAATGATCGCCTCGGCGGGTTGGCCTTTGGCCAGCAGAAGCAACCCAAGGTTGTAATTGGCGTCGCGATTTGTGGGCGCAAGTTGCAGGGCTTGGCGGAACTCTTTCAGCGCAAGGTCGCCCTGTCCCGCCGCAACGTACACGTTGCCAAGATTGTTGTGGGTTTTTGTGGAGTAGGCATCGAGTGCCAGCGCGCGTTGTAGTGCCGCGATGGCGGCCGGAAAGTCTTTCTGATCGGCATCGACGATGCCCAGCAAATTGTAGCCTTCGACGCTCGCGGGATGCTGCGCGAGTTGCTGCTGTATTTTTTCTTTCGCTTCTGCAACGTGGCCTTGCGCCAGCAGGCCTTCTGCTTCATAAAACGGTGACGGAACTTTCGCGGCTGGCCTGGATTGGCCCTGGCTCTCCCCCGTTTTCTGTTGTGCAGTCGCGATGCTAGCACGAAGCATCAACGCCAGCCCCAGAATCACGGCGAAGTTCACGGGATTGTGCCGAACCTCGCCGAGCCGCCGGGAACGAATGTCTATGCTGATGCCCAAAAAAACATACCTCCAAGCGCGTGGCTACCGTAGACCAGCGTTCACTTTAGCATCTCCAGTTCTTTCTGGGCCATTTCGTGGCTCGGCTGTAAGCGTAAGAGCGCCAACAAAACTTGGCGGGCGTTCTCTTTATCGTTCTTAATCACGTAGAGTTGGGCCAAATTCAAATACGCCTGATCGTAGCTTGGCACCAGACGAATGCAGGCCTTGAACTGCTCTTCAGCTTCAGAATTGTGATGCTGGCGAACAAACAGGACGCCGAGATTGTTCAACGCATCCGCGTAATCGGGACGGAGACTGACCGCTTTTTCCAGATAAGTCTCGGCTTGCTCAAGCTGTTCCTGCCGGGCGTACCTCATGCCAACCGCGTAATTCACCTCGGGATTTTCCGGTTCCAGCTCAAGCGCGCGCTGGAGCAATTTCTCGGCATCCGTGGACGCACCCCTGCGTCTGTCGAGGTTCGCAAGATTGAGCAGCGCGGTGACGTACGTCGGCCGCAGACGCAACGACTCGTCGAAGTTATGCAGCGCCTCGTCCACGCGGCCTTGTTGCGCGGCGACCATGCCAAGATTGTTCCACGCTTCCGGATAGTCAGGGCGCAGCTTCACGCCCTGTTCCAAATATTGCCGCGCGTCAGAAATTTGATTGGTTCGCAAACTCAGAGTCCCCAGGTTGTAATACGCTTCAGGATCATCGGGCTTCGCGGCAATCACTTGTTTGAAAGCCGTGGCCGCTTGTGCAAGATAACCGTGTTGAAATAGTGCTACGCCAAACGTGAAATCGTTGCGCTGAAACGTTCCTTGGTGGAGAGTGCCCGCGAACGGAAGCGCCCTTTGCACGCGTTCAGCTGCAGTTTTCGGCACCGATTGCAGATCGGCAGCCAGCCGTTCAGGACTGAGCGCGTTCTGGTACACCTTGACCATGGCGCCGCGCTCATCGAGCAGGAAAGACGTGGGAATGCCGAGATCCCTGCGCCGGTCAAACAGGTAGCGATAAAAAATATCGTAGCAGCCGGCAATATCCGGGGTCGCGAGCAGCACGGGAAATGAAAAGTTCTCTTTCGCCACCAAAGAACTTATTGCGGTGATATTTACCGGGTCGTCTGCGTTAACGGCGAGCACGCGAAGTTGTTCTGATCCGACTTGTTTCTGACATCGATCAAGAACGCGGAGGTGCTCCAGGCTGTTTGGTGCGGCTACCCTCCAAAAGTTCAGCAGTACGAATCCACCCAAGAGCGATCGAAGTTCATGTAGGGTTCCGGCGAGATCGGGCAGAGAAAATTCTGGGGCGACAAGCGGCTCGATGAGCCAGGTCTCGATAGACGCCGGCAGGGAATCGGCAGGAGCGGCGGCGCCGGGATGCGCATAGATGGCCGGTGGCGCTTCAAACGGTGTAGCTACAAATGTCGAGTCTCCTTCTTCAATTTCAATGCGACGACCCGATGGCACATTTTCAAAAGTTTGTTGCAAGCCGCTCGGCCAGGAGACGGTTGCACGAAGGGCACCTTGAAATTTACCGATGCCGAAGAAAAGTTCCTTGGAATGTTGCGCTAGGAATCCCGTTCCCGCCTGGGGATATTTCGTCTGACGCTGCCCCCCGGCTTCAATGGTCACCGCGCTTCCGATTGCATCACGATTGCTTTTCTTGCCGCGCAAACGGAACGCCACCGAGCCACCGATTTCTTTCATCGTGTTGTGCAGAATGCGCAGTTGCGGCGCGTTCCGATTCTTGACGATCAGTTCGGGACGGCCATCATGATCCAGGTCGGCAAGAACAAAAGTTCGGCTGTCGTCCGGAAAATCCAATCCGGCGGCGCCGGAAATTTCCGAAAATGTTCCGTCACGATTGTTTAAGTAAAAACTATTTCTTTCATAGCCGCTCCAGGTGTAGTCCGAACGAATCAGTTCGTTGATCGCGCCCCATCCCTGTTCGTATGGCAAGGCGGGGGTCGCCGTGCTCGGGGATTTCGCCACCAGCTGGCGCCAAAAAAAACTTCCAAGATCGACCTGGTTGGGTCCGGAAATATAGCCGTTGGCGATGTATAAGTCGGGCCAGCCGTCCTGATCAAAATCGCAGGCGTCCGAACACCACGCCCAGCGGCCCACCGCTGCTCCGGCTGCATCCGCGACGCTCTCAAATTTGCCGTTTCCCAGATTGCGATAGAGAGAGTTGCCGCGCGCGTGCTGCCGATACAGCGCGCGAATATCTTCCGGCTCTTTTTCCTGAAAGCGCGGCTGCTCCGAAACGCGCATCCCCGCCGCGGACCACATATTCGCCACGTAGATATCCTGTTTTCCATCGTTGTCGAAATCAAACCAGCACGCACTCATGCCCGCGCCCGGCACGTTTGCGCCGGCCTCGCTCGAGACGGCTGCGAAGGTTCCGTCGCCGTTATTCCGGTAGAGGTTGCTTCGCCCGAAGTCGTTGGCGACGTACAAGTCCGGTAAACCATCACCATTGTAGTCGCCCCAGGCACACGAGAAGCTGTAGCGGTCGTTCTCGGCGTCGAGTCCAGCCGCGGTGGTGCGGTCCTGAAATGTTCCGTCGCCTTCGTTGTGAAATAAAAAATTGGGCGGACCGTTTCGCGCGTCGCAGTAAGGGGTCGGGTAGTGGTATTGATCTAGGCCCAGGTAGTAGTTGTAGACGCAGAAATATATGTCGAGCCGGCCATCGTGATCGTAATCGGCGATGGCGGCGTGCGTGAACGTCCCCTGCGGCGCGCGCGCAAATTGGAAAGCGTTCTTCTTAAGTAGAAATGTTCCGTTGCCTTGATTTTGAAATAGCAGCGGGCCGCTACCGCAAACTACCAGCAAATCCTGCAAACCTTTATTTTCAAAATCCGCGAACAATGCGCAAGCGGTGCCGTCGAGCACTGCCACACCGGACTTTTCCGTTACATCCTCGAACGTTCCGTCGCCCCGATTACGGTATAGGCGATTGGGAAGGCCGGAGGGTTGGCACACATAGAGATCGTCACGACCGTCGTTGTCGAAATCACCCGCGGCGAGGCCATTGTTGCCATAAACGTCGATCCCAGAGGCGCCGTCCAACGTGGTGCGCCAATAATCGACGCCATGCAGCATTTGCGCCCGATAAGATTCCGCACCGCCGAGAGCCCGCGATGTAATGTCGGTGAACATCGGTTCGCGTATCCGGCTGAGTGTCTCTTCTCCAAGCTCCCAGCGCGACGCTCGCCACGCGCCCGAAGAGTCTTTCGCCCACTCGGTGTGCCATTGCCCGATTCGTTCTTCGCGCGCTCCGTTCTGCAGCGCAGCAACGAAGTCATAGCGAATGGCGGCGCGCACCGCCGGGACCCCCGCGGCGATCTCTGTGATCTCGATAATTTGGAGTTCCGCGGTCTCAATTCGCGGGATCGAAGCAAAGTAATTTTTGATGTTGCTCAAGAATTGTTCGCGGCTGGATGAGTGCGGAGGCGCGAATCGCCGGCGGAATATCTCGATTCCGTATCCGGAGCGAATGTTGTTTTCCTCGGCGGGCTCCCATGAATGCGCCGCGATCTTGTCCGCCGAAAATGCCGCCACATGATTTAACGAGGGTGCGTCACGCTTGAGGCCTTGGCTCCACTCGCCCAGCAGTTGCGAAATTTCAGCCGCATATTTCTCGGTAACAAAGCCGTCGGTTCCCGGCGCAACCTTGCGCAAAATTTCATCGAGTGGAGATTTTGTCGGGAAATGCGGATTGAGCCGAACATCGGCGAACGCCAGGTTTGCGGATTGCTCGCCAGCGTTCGGCGAGAATTCCTGGCGAAAGGTCCAGGTTCTTATCGGCGCCGGCAGCAATAACGCGGGCGCCCATCCCATGGTACCGAGAAAATTGCGGCGTGACAGGCGATGCCAGTAGTCTTTTCGACGCGTCATTCTTGGAGGTCCGCGAATCGCAGTAGCTTTTGGATGCTAGCACGGAGACGTTCGCCCGAAAACCAACCGCGACAAGCTCGGAATGACACTAGGCAATCTTGCGTCCGGCAAAATGAAGAAGCACGAGTCGCATCATGCGCGCGATTTAGAAGCGTTCCACGACCGAATTCAATGTTTGGGATGCAGCCCGTTGGGGGCGGGACCTGAAGATTCGCCCAGAACCAGTTCCGCGGAGATTCGATACTCGCGTCCCTGGGGATTGGCGGAGCGAGAGAGTTCGCATAAGGCGTCGGCTGCCAATTGTCCCAGTTCCTCGCGCTGCACATCCACGGTGGTGATGGAGGGATTGCTGTATTCCGCCAGGTGGGTGTTGTCAAAGCCCGTTACGGAAACATCTTCCGGCACGCGGCACCCGGACTTGATCAAGCCTTTTATTACCCCGATCGCCGTCAAATCGTTGATCGCTACCACAGCTGACGGGCGCGGCGACAACTTGGCGATGGCCCGGCCCGCTGCTAATCCTCCTTCAAAACGCAAATCGCCACGCAGGATGGGCCCAGATTCCATTCCCAAGTCCGTCATGCATTTTTCGTAGGCCTGGAGACGCACCTGATTGGATTTCAACTTGGGCCTGCCAGCGACAAAAGCGATGCTCCGGTGTCCATGTGCAAAAAGATATTTAACAATCTGCTCGATTCCAGAGAAATAGTCGATGCGCAAATTACTGACGTAGCCCCGCGCCGGCGCCAAATCGAGGAATGCGACGGCGATTTTTCTACGCACTAATTCTTCAATTAATTGCGGACTGATTTCGGAAGTCATCACCGCCACGCCGCGTACGTTGTGCTCCATCATGCGCTCGGCAGCTTCTCGCGTTCTTCGGGGATCATAATTTGTGTCGCTGACGATCGCGTCGTAACCAAGTTGCCGCGCGCGCGTCTCGAAGCTCTTGATCACCTCAGGAAAAAAAGGATTCTCGATGTCGGAAACGATAATCCCCAAGGTCCGGCTGTTGTGCGATGCTAGATGACGCGCGTGTACGTTAGGGAAATATCCCAGGCGCTTGACGGTGGAAAGCACCAACGCGCGTGTGCGCCGCCCAACTTTGCCGGTCTTGTTCAAAACGTTAGAGACGGTGGCCGTGGAAACGCGGGCTGCCTTGGCCACTTCGCGAATCGTCACACTTTTCATAGGTTTGCCATGCCGTCCCTGCTTCGATGTTCCGGCGAATCTGATGTAATGAAGGGTCGCAAAACCGGCCGCCAGCCGTCGATACTATAAAAAGTGCTTGACAACCTCGCGCGGCTGATGATATTCCCTTAAAAACTAGTTGAAAAGCATTAGTTTTTTAATTGTTCGTCGAGGTTAAGCGGTTTACTTCCATTTCAGGGTTTTGCGCTTTTCGGCAGGAATGGCATGGGGGTTAAGCGGTTTACTCCGGTGCGGGACTCCAGAGGTGCACGGGGACCACGACGGAGGAATGGCTTGGCGCTTGAGCGAATATTCTAATTGTATGAATGCGAGCTTCAGCGGGTCAGTTAGCGCTACAGTAAGCGACCGAAGCCGTCGCGCGGTGCAACGGGCCAGAGTCTGGTTGTACAGGTTAGCGGCGTTCAACGAGCACTGAGCTTTCGAGGGGTTCTGCTTGTTGAACGCTGGGTTTTGGGCCGGCTCGTGCTTGGTTTGCAGCAAACGTTTAGGGGTTGGGGTGTTTCGGAGGATTCTATGAATTATAAGGCCTTGCCGTTTCGCACCTTGCGGGCAATGTTCGCCGTCGTAGCTATTTGCGCTGTCCTGCTCGGAGTGCGCC
The DNA here is from genome assembly GCA_963838265.1 of uncultured Acidobacteriota bacterium. GTDB lineage: Bacteria > Acidobacteriota > Terriglobia > Acidiferrales > UBA7541 > Acidiferrum. The sequence continues at coordinate 394,838 of CAWIQN010000002.1, read as the reverse complement.
CATTACGGGCACAGGTGGATGCTGGGACCATTTTGGGAACCGTAAGAGACGGTTCTGGAGCTTCGGTCAGCGGTGCCGCTGTTGAGCTGGTGAACGAAGGGACTGGCGCAAGTCTGACGTTTACCACCGATAGCGACGGAAACTACAAGTTCACGCCGATCAGGATCGGCAGCTACAAGGTCACGGTGACTGCGCAGGGCTTCCAATCGGAGACCAGAATTAAAATTACCGTAAACGTCGGCGCTAACGTGGTCATCGATTTCGCGCTTAAACCGGGCCAGACCTCGCAAACCATCGAGGTAACCGCTGAGCAGCCGATTCTTGAAACGCAGAGCGGCGCCGTCGGCCAAGTGGTCGACAGCAAGAGCATTAACGACCTGCCTCTCAATGGCCGGAATTTTACCTTTCTCGCGCAGCTCAGTGCCGGCGTAAATACGCCGCAGGCAGACACTCGAGGTAATGCCGCGAGCGGTGCTTTCAGCGCCAACGGCCAGCGGCCGTCGTTGAACAACTACCTGCTCGACGGGATTGACAACAACTCGGACACCGTCGACTTCCTGAACGGCACGAACTTTGTGGTGCTGCCGCCGGTTGACGCCATTTCTGAGTTTAAAGTGCAGACCACGGACTTCAGTGCCGAGTTTGGCCGTTCGGGCGCCGCAGTCCTCAATGCCACCACCAAATCCGGTACCAACGAGTTCCACGGTGACGTTTGGGAGTTTTTCCGTAACGACAAACTGGACGCTGCCAACTTCTTTGAAAACGCCGGCGGCATCCCGAAGGGTGATTTGCAGCAGAATCAGTTTGGCGTGACTGCCGGTGGTCCGGTGGTAATCCCGCACATCGTCAACGGTCGGAACAAGCTTTTCTTCTTCGGAGACTACGAAGGACTACGCAGGGTGCAAGGTGAAGCCAATACGGCGACTGTGCCTACCCTTGCCGAGCGCAACAGTGGCTACACCAACTTCCAGGACCTTATCGCCGGGCAGACCGGTACGGTGACCGACGCTTTGGGGCGCACCATGCCTGTCGGCACCATACTGGACCCATCGACAACGCGCCAGATTTCTCCTGGTGTTTTTGTACGCGATCCGTTCGGCACCTGCGGCAACGCTGCCCCCGGGTTCGTTTATTCCGTGGCCGCTTGCGGACTGAATATTATTCCGGCGGGACGTTTGGATCAGAACGCCATCAACCTGTTAAATCTTTACCCGAACCCAACGACCGGGTCACTATTCTCGAACTTCGCCAGCTCGCCGAAACTTTACGAGCATAGCAATGCCTTTGACACGCGCTTGGACATCAATTTCAACGACAAAAATCAGCTCTTCTTCCGCTTTAGCTTCAAGGATGATCCAGAATTCATTCCCGGCGTCTTCGGTGGCATAGCCGACGGTGGCGCTTTCCAGGAAGGGAATCAGACCGCTAACGCTCAACAGAGCGTATTGGCCTACACCCACACATTCTCGCCTACGCTCATCAATCAGGTGCGCATCGGCTTCAACTACTTGCACACCACGCGTTCCGGCCCCGAGGCCTCCACGGACGGAATTCCGGCGCAATATAACATTCCGGACATTCCGCAAGGCGAGTTAAACGGCGGTCTTCCGGCATTCAGCATCGGCGGCCTCTCTACCTTGGGCAGTAACAACTTCTTGCCCTCCAACGAGATCAGCTCCACCTTCCAGCTCACCGACGACGTCACCAAAATATATGGTAAGCATACCTTCAAGATGGGTTTTGAATGGCAGCACGTGAAGTTCTCCACCTTGCAGCCTTCCTGGTCGCACGGACAATTCGACTATAGCGGTGCGTACACGGACGTTGCCGGCGGTTCCAACTCCAGCGGCACCGGCCGCGCCCAATTTCTCCTGACACCGACCCTCGCATCCGGGCCGGGCACGGTTAATTTCCTGGGCGGCACCGATGACCTGCGCGCCTCAAACATTGCCGAGACCGACGATGGCAAGAACTACTACGGCGGTTACGTGAATGACGACTGGAAGGTGACCCGCAAACTCACCCTCAATCTCGGACTACGCTACGATTTCTTCGGGCTGGTCTTTGAACACCACTCTGCGCAGGGAAACTTCCTGCCTGACGGACCCGGCGGCATGCCCACGGAAATATTCCCAACCGGGAACTCGGCCCTCGGACAGCTCTCCACTAGTTACACTCAGCTTCTCGCCCAGGACGGCATTAACCTGTTGGTAACGAACCAGTATGGTGGCGGCCTAGGGTATTCGCAAAAGACCAACTTCGCTCCACGGCTGGGCTTTGCTTACCAGGTAACGCCAAAGCTGGTCGTGCGCGGCGGATTCGGCATGTTCTATAACGGTTTTGAAAACCGCGGATATTCGCCGAACCTGGGTGAAAGCTATCCGTTCCAGTACAGCTTCAACTACTTCAACCCGAACGACAGTACTCCGGTGACCTTCCCCGCCGCCGCTGGGTGCGTCACAGTTGGTGGTACAGCCGTCCTGGAAACGGGATTCTCGTGCACTCCGCTGACCCCCGCAAACGTCATCGCCACCGGGTTGTCGTTGCCAGGAATTGCCACCAACTATAAGACGCCCTACACCCTCGGCGGCAACATCACCGTGCAATATCAGATTACGCCCACCCTTGCCTTTCAGGCCGCATTCGTAACCTCGCAAGGCCGTCATATCGAGGTCTTTCCCAATTACAACGAAGTCTCAACGCTCAACCCTGCGCAGGATTCCATTACCGGAGGCCCGAACAACGCTCCCTTGGTGCCTTTCCCGGACTTCGGAACGGGATCCAGTTACGCGGTCCCGGAAGGCAACAGCAACTACAACGGTCTGCAGACGCAGCTGGAAAAGCGCCTATCAAATGGGCTTAATTTCCTCATCTCCTACACTTACTCGAAAGTGCTTACCGACGCACGCGACCCGCTCAACACGGGGAGCGCCCTGGGTAGTTACCGCGCGCCTTATTTGGCTGGCTTCGGGATCCATGATGACTACCAACTGGCTCCCGCGGACATCCGGAACGTTATTCACGTAAGTGGCGGCTATCAATTGCCCTTCGGCAAAGGAAAGCACTATATGTCCGATGCTAGCGGGTGGACGAACGCGGCCGTTGGCGGTTGGAGTTTCAACTGGTCTTCGACGTTTGAAGGCGGCCAGCCCATCTCCATCGGTTGTCTGCAAACCACGGCAGCCGGTTTGGGTTGCGGAGCCCTTAAGACCGGGGCGCCCTTGGGTGTCGGACTGCACACCGATTCGAACGGTTTGCTCAGTCTGTTCACCAACGGAGCAGCAGCCCTCACTCAGCCTTGCGTGATCCCGACCGACCCGACCCTGCCGCCCACTCCCGCAGGATGCGTCCCCATGACCGGCAGCGCGGTGCTCGGTGGCATCGTGCAATATGAAGGGCCCACTTTCAACCGCCTCGACTTTTCCATTTTCAAAGCGTTCCAACTCTCGGAACGGTTCAGCCTCCAGTTCCGTACCGAAATCTTTAACGTTGCCAACCATCCCAACTTCAACGCCCCTGGCTTTGGCGGAAACGGCGTGGTTGCCATTCCCAACTCCCTGAACTACAGCAGTAATGCGTTCGGTGAAATCGGATCCACGCGCGACGGTTCTTACGATTCGCGCCAGATTCAGTTCGCCCTCAAGCTTTACTACTAAACCCCAAGTGCCACCCCGCAAAGAAGGCGCTCATTAGGCGCCTTCTTTGTTTTTATGTGAACCTTTTTGCGCTCCGCAATTCCTGCTCGGTCCAGTGCGGTGGTAATCTGCAAGTATCGTGAGCATGCGAAACAGGTCGATCTGTTCCTTGTTCTTGGCCCTCTTGTTCTGCGCTTCAACACTATCCGCAGCCCAGCAGCAGAACCGGGAATTGGACCTCGCATTCCAGGCGGCGGCTCAGGAATACGAAGCCGGCCGGTACGCGGAAGCCGCCGCAAAACTGGAGATCTTATTGCGCGCAGCACCCCAGAGTTTTGAAGTGCAGGAGCTAGCCGGACTGGTGTATTCGGCGCAATCGCTGGATAGCAAGGCCAACGCGCATTTGCAAAAGGCCGCCGAACTGCAGCCCAATTCCGCCGCGGCAAGGACGAATCTGGCATCCAATCTGGTGCGCTTGGGGAAGCCCGAGTTGGCCGAGGCGCAGCTCAAGAAGGCCGTGACTCTCGAACCGCAAAATTTTGACGCCAACCACAATCTCGGAGAGCTCTACGTACAAGCCGGCAAGATTGCCGAAGCCGAACCATTCCTCGCCAAGGCCCAGCAAATTGATCCCACCGCTTACGACAACGGTTACGACCTCGCGCTCGCCTACCTGCAAACCGCTCATGTTCCCGACGCTCGCCGAGAGGTGCATGATCTGCTGAAGCTTAAAGACACTGCCGAATTGCACAATCTTCTCGCCGAAATCGAAGAAAAAGACGGCCAGTTTGTTGTCGCCGCCAATGAATTTGCGCTGGCGGCCCACGCCGATCCGAGCGAGAGCAATCTCTTCGATTGGGGCAGCGAACTGCTCCTGCATCGCACGCTCGGGCCGGCCATCGAAGTGTTTCAGCAGGCTGTGGCGCGCTATCCCAACTCGCCGCGCCTGGCCATCGGGCTGGGCATGGCCTTTTACGCGCGCGGCAATTATGACGAAGCGATCGCCGCGCTGCTCAAGGCCGCGGACCTGAATCCGGGTGACCCACGCTGCTATCTTTTTTTGTCTCGCGCTTATGACAGCTCGCCAAGCCAGGCCGACCAAGTGCTGCAGCGCTTCCGCCGCTTTGCGGAATTGCAGCCCACCAATGGCCTGGCCCAGTATTACTACGCGATGAGCCTTTGGAAAGGCAAACGCGCGCAAGATTCCGCTGTCGACCTCAACGAAATCACCTCGCTGCTGCAGAAGTCGCTGGCGCTCGATCCGCGCCTGGCCGAAGCGCACCTGCAACTCGGCAATCTATATTTCGACCAGAAGAAATATTCCGCGTGCATCCCGGAATTTACGCGCGCGCTGGAGCTCAACGCCGGCCTGGCCGACGCCCACTACCGCCTCGGGTTGGCCTACGTGCGCACTGGCGAAAAGGAACGCGGTGAAGCGGAACTGGCGCTTTACAAGCGCGTGAACGAGCAGCATCTCGACGACCTCGAAAAACAACGCGCGGAAATCCGGCAATTTGTTTTTTCCGCAAAAGACTCGCCGGGAGAAAAGCCGTGATGTTCATGCCTTCGTCGATCACTCGCCGCTCGATGAATAGCCGCGTGATGACCCGTCGCGTGATTTTCTCGCCTGATATACCGCGCTGCGAATCGTGGAATTTCTAATGAAAGAATACGCAGCGTCGGACGAACGGATCAGCCGGATTGCCATGAATCTGTACAATTCCTCGCCGCGAGATCTCGCTCGCCAACTCTCTGTAACTCGCCGCGAATTTTTGCGCGCCGCCGCTGGGTTGGGCATTGGAAGTACATTGCTGCATGCGAGTGCCATGGCTCACATGGCCGTGCCACTCAAAAAGAGAAAAGTGGTCGTCGTTACCTTTGGCGGAGGTGCGCGAGACCAGGAAACTTTCGCGCCGCAAGGGCAGGAAAATATTCCGCACCTGATACACGAGCTGATTCCGCAATCCACTTTCTTTACCCAGGTGGTCAATCGCGGAATTTTGGGCCACTATGTGGCCACCGCCAGCCTGGCCACCGGTGTCTACGAAACCCTCAACAATTTTGCCTCGCTGCCGCCAGACCATCCCACGGTTTTCGAATATTTTCGCAAGGATTTGAAGCGCCCCGCATCCGATGCCTGGGTCGTAGCTCCCAGCAATGGATTCAATCGCATCGGTGAAAGCAGCAACCGTTCATTCGGCGCGGGATTTGGCGCCGGTGTGATTCTCCCCAAGCATCTCTTGGCGGCCGCCATGTCTGGCGCGGGCGGCTATGACCACCTGCTGCGCGACAGCTACGAAACGCCGTTTTACACGCCCGAGCTGGGCGGTGGGGAATTCGAGTTGCGCCAACTGGAAATGATGCTCCGCCTTTCCGTCAACGACTTCAAGGCTCACGCATTGACGTTATCCAGCCCCGACGAGCTTTCCGTCTACATCGCGCGTCAATTGATGCGCCAGCAGTCGCCCAGTCTGTTGTGGATTACCCTTCACGATATTGACATCGCGCACGCCGGAGCCTATTCGCTTTATATCGAGGGCATCCGACGCACCGATCGCCTCTGCGCGGATCTGTGGAACGCCATTCAGAACGAATCTGAATATGCCGGCAACACCACCATGTTTATCCTGCCGGACTTTGGGCGCGACTCAGACGACGACGCCGGCGGCAATGGATTTCAGCACCACCGCACCGGAGACGTGCTTTCGCGAACCACATGGATGATGGCTCTCGGCGCTGGGGTTCGTCCCGGACTCGTTTTCGACCGCCCCGTGGACTCCACCGATCTTGTCCCCACGCTCGGGACCATGCTGGGATTCTCTCCCTCCATGGCCCAAGGCCAGCCGATAGCGGAGCTGCTGTAGCGCGAACCGATGCTCCCCAAAGACCTAAAACCCGAACAGTTTCGAGGCTATCCGCTGGAGGCCGGAAAATTGGCCGTCGACTATCTGGCGGTGCTGCAACTCCTACCGCTGGCTTTTTTGCCGAGCCTGCTAAAGGAAGTCATCGAATACGATTTCAAGTTTCCGGCGGAGCGCCAGGCGGTCGAAAGAGAGCTCGCGAATTTGCGCTCCCTGCCGCCTTCGGAGCTGGAATCGTGGATGCACGGATTTGCGCAAATTCAATTGTCTCCCGTGCTCGAACGCCAGGATTGGGTCAACGCTCCCGCGCAATTTGTCGAACAATTGTCCGCGCATCTTTGGTCTACGCATCAGCTGGACGCTTTCCGCAATGCGGCGCTCGAATACGCCAACCGCGTGCGCGCCGCAGTGCCGCCGGAAGCGCCTGCCGCGCCGCGGCTAGGGATCACCATTATTGGGCAAGGCGTTGGCGCGAGCCCGAATCCATTATTCCGCGAATTGCGTCCACAAGGCGCTTACTACAGCAACGTGCAACCGGAAAATGGCTTAGAGATCCTGCTGGATGCGGTGGCCGCCAGAGCCAAGGCTCAGCCGGCCGCCTACGCCCATTGGTATGTGGACGGCGGTGAGCCCGCGAATCACGACGGCGCGATTACCAGCGTTTCGTACGCCGCGCTGCAGCCCGCGCGCGCCATTCTGTCTGACAAAATGCGTGCACAAATCGAACGTCCCGGCATGGGCCCGGAGGCACTTCGCACTTTGCTGGCCCGCATGGCGCCTTCGGACCTTGGGTTGAATGCTGGTGACGCGGTTCTGCAGAGATTCCAGATGAAGTTATTGACGGAAGGATCCGGCACGCAGGTCTTTAGCACCACATTTGTGCAATGGACCGCGCGCGAAGCTCTGCGCCGCGCCCAGCCGTTGACCCTGTTGGTGCGGTTTGCTCCACGGCAACGACAGCGGCCCATGAACGAATTACTCTACGGGAGCAAGGAGCACGCTGAACTCGATCCTTTGGGCTCGTTGGTGGACGCCGATTTCGGCGCCTACTACAACTGGCTAAATCAGCAGCGCTTGCCAGGTGCCGGACAATCCTCTTTCTTGGTGTGGTTCGAAGACCATCACGAAGCTATGGTCATCGGACCGTCCGTGCCGCGCGGCACCTCATCGAAGGCCGCCGTAGATTTGCATCAACTGTTGAATTGGGCCAGCTAGTAAAACTTTATTTCTTGGTAGCAAAAGGAGCTCCATGTATCGACGCGAATTTCTGAAGACCACCTCTACCGTGATTGCCGGAGCGACCCTGGCTCCAGCTCTGACTGGCACGTCGGCACTGGCGGCCGACTCCTCTTCTGGGGCGACGGGAAGATTGGTGCTGCCGATTAACCGGAACTGGCGCTACAGTCCCGCGTTCGTGGAGGGCGCCCACGCGCGAGAGTTTGATGACTCCGCGTTCGCGCGCGTGGTCGTCCCGCACACCAATGTCCGCCTGCCATGGCACAGTTTCGACGAGAAGCTTTACGAATTCGTTTCCATCTATCGCCGGCGCTTCAAGCTGCCGCCGGAAGCTGCCGGCCGCCAGGTGTTTGTTGATTTTGAAGGAGTGATGACCGCCTCTACCGTCTGGATTAATGGCGTTCGCCTCGGCGAATACAAAGGCGGCTACACGCCCTTTTCGTTCGATCTGACGCCGCATCTCGATTTCAACGGAGAAAATGTACTGGCCGTCGACGTGGACTCGAGCGAGCGCCCCGACATTCCGCCTTTCGGCTATCAGATCGACTACCTCACCTTTGGCGGCATCTACCGTGAAGTTTCTTTGCGCATTGTTCCCGCAACATTTATAGAGAATATTTTCGCCAAACCTAAGGACGTTCTAAGCGCGCATTCCGGCCTCGACGTGGAGTGCTTTCTCATGAGCCAGGGCGCGATTAAAGAAGGATTCACGCTGGAGGCGGAGCTTCGCGACGGCGAACGCTCCGTGGCAAAATCCGCGCTGCGCGTGCCGGCTTCGGAAGCCGCCGCGGAACCCGTGTCGCACACTATTCATTTCGAGAACCTTACCGGAATTAAATTGTGGGATTTGGCGCAGCCCAATTTGTACACCGTCCATGTCCGGCTGCTGCGCGGAACGCAACTCGTGGACAACGACGCGCGCAGGATCGGTTTTCGCGAAGCGCAGTTCACGGAGCAAGGCTTCGCACTGAACGGCAAAGTGATCAAATTGCGCGGTCTGGACCGTCACCAGACCTTTCCCTTCGTCGGACAAGCCATGCCCGGCCGCGCCCAGCGCAGCGATGCGCGTATTCTTCGTACCAAGATGCACTGCAATATCGTGCGCACCTCCCACTATCCGCAATCCCGCCATTTTCTTGATGCTTGCGACGAAATGGGTTTGCTGGTGCTGGAAGAAATTCCCGGCTGGCAGCATATTGGCAACGAAGCATGGAAGCTAATTTCCATCGACAATGTGCGACGCATGGTCCGCCGCGATTGGAATCATCCCAGCGTCATTCTGTGGGGCGTGCGCATCAACGAATCGCTGGACGATCACGATTTCTACGTGCGGACCAATGCCGTGGCGCACAATCTCGACCCCACGCGGCAAACCGGCGGCATCCGCTATTTTCAGAGTTCCGAGTTTTTAGAAGATGTTTTCACCATGAACGACTTCGGCTTTCCGCTGAAGCCACCGAATCATTCGCGCTATCTGAACACCGAGTTTGTCGGCCATACCTACCCCACCAAGACCATCGATCAAGTGGAACGGCTGACGGAACATGCCATGCGCCACGCACGCATCCACGATCAACTGGCTTCCAATCCGCAATACGCGGGCGGCATTGGCTGGTGCGCCTTCGACTACAACACGCACGGAGATTTTGGTTCCGGAGACCGCATCTGTTATCACGGCGTGACGGATATTTTTCGCGAACCGAAACCGGCCGCTGGCTTCTACAAATCCCAGTGCGATCCTTCCGAAGAAGTGGTGTTGGAGCCCGCGTTTCACTGGGCGCGCGGTGATCAGTCCATCGGCTTCACCAACGCCGTAGTTTGCTCGAACTGCGATCACATCAAGTATTACATCGCGGATAAATTGGTTGCGGAGGCGGATCCCAATCGCGCGGAATTCGCTCACCTGCGCTATGCGCCGTTTGTCGCCGATTTAGGCAAGGCCGTGGGTAACTGGGGAGACTTGCGCATCGACGGCTACATCCAGGGCAAGCTGGTGATCTCAAAAATGCTATCTGGCAAAGGCATCGACCAGAAATTCACCATCGTGCCGGACGATGCGCAGTTAAACGCGGACGGCGCCGATACCACGCGGGTGGTGTTACGCGTCACCGATGAGTTTGGGGCCATCCGTCCTTTTGCCAACGATGCCATTAAACTGGAGATCGAAGGACCCGCCGAAATCATCGGCGACAATCCCTTCGCAGTGGTTGGCGGGACCGGCGCAATTTGGATTCGCGCGAAAGAGCAAGCCGGCAGCGTCACATTGACGGCGATTCACCCCGTGCTCGGCAAACAGCAAATACAATTGCAAATTGCCGCAGCGCCCGCGGAAGTTGCCTAAGAAGTGGCCTGAGTTTCATCCGGGCGCGATGCGATGTAAGCGCTAGAAAAATCAGCAAATTCGCGGACTACGCGAGTTTGCGTTGTGCGCCGGCGGATAGATCCGTCTGCTAATTACCGCCTTCAACATTCTCGGCGCCTTGTGAAGCTGCGCACACGTAAATGTCCGGACGCAAGCCAGTAGCGCTGTAATATTCGGCAGCGACCTGCTGTTGAAATTCCATCGAATGCTCCTCGGCCACCAGGTTGATGGTGCAGCCGCCGAAGCCGCCCCCGGTCATGCGCGCGCCGTAGACCCCCGTTTTTCCCGCAGCGAGAGAGACCATGATATCGAGCTCCGGGCAACTGATCTCATAATCGTCGCGCATGCTCAGATGTGACGCGGCAAACAAGGGAGTGAGCTCACCGACTTTCCCGTTCTCTAGCGCGTGCGCTACTTTTTGCACGCGGTCGTTCTCCGTAATTATGTGGTGGCAGCGGCGATAAATCGCATCAGGAAGCAGTCCGCGGTGCTGTTCCAACTGGACCAGCGTGACGTCGCGTAACGCGGAAATTCCGGGGAGCACCTTGCCGAGTAGGCGCACGCCTTCCTCGCACTCCGCGCGCCGCGTATTGTATTCGCCTGCCGCATGCTGATGCTTGACCATGGTGTTGCAGATAACGAGTTTTACTTTCGCGGGCAGCGGCACAAATCGAAACTCCAGTGAGCGGCAATCTAGCAAAAGCGCATGTTCCGCGCGGCCATGGCACGATATGAAGGGATCCATGATGCCCACGTGCGCGCCGACAAATTCATTTTCCGCGCGCTGGCACATCTGCGCCAGACGCGTGCGGTCGATGGGAAAGTGCGCGGTATCCAGCAGCGCGTAGCCGACGGCCACCTCGAACGCAGCTGAAGAACTCAGACCTACGCCGAGAGGTACGTCGCTCGTAATGTAGAGATTCGCGCCGGAAAGGCGGTAGCCGCTTTTCTCCAAGCTCGTCGCAACGCCGAGCGGATAGTCAGACCAGTGGCCCGCGGCCTTCCGAGGTAAAGCGTCCAGATCGGCCTCCATGCTGGAGTCGAAGCTTTCGGAATAAAGGACAAGTTTGCGATCGTTCCGCGGGGCGATCGCCACCGAGCATAAGAATCCGATGGCTGCCGGTAAGACAAAACCGTCGTTATAATCGGTGTGTTCGCCAACGAGATTCACTCGGCCGGGAGCATGGTAAACCGTGGCCGGGGAGGAAAATCGACGTTGAAATTGGGCGAGCAAATCTCGAATGGTGGTCACAAAATTCAGCTAAATTATATCGCATATCGCTGAGTTTTGGGCTGCGTTTACGTTGCTATTACTGCTGATTTTCGCTGTTGTCGCGGCGCGGTACGACGCACCAAAACGGCGCATAAACTTGCTTGGATGGCTCGAAATTGCGATACGATTGCCAGCATCTGCCCGCATGGTCCACCGATGAAAGCTCTCTTGCTCTCCCAATACAATCATTTGGAAATGGCCGAGTTTCCCGTGCCTGCACCGCAACCGCAGGAGGTCCTAATCCGTGTGGCGGCCTGCGGCATCTGCGGAAGCGATGTACACGGCTACGATGGCACCTCTGGCCGCCGTATTCCTCCAATCGTCATGGGGCATGAAGCCGCGGGAATCATCGCGGCGCTCGGCGCGGGGGTCACCAATTTAGCGGAAAACGACCGGGTCACTTTCGACTCTACAATCTCCTGCGGTCTTTGTGAGTTTTGTGTGCGAGGTGAAATCAACCTGTGCAATCGCCGCGAGGTTTTAGGCGTTTCTTGCGGCGACTACAGCCGCGCCGGTGCATTCGCCGATTACGTCATAGTTCCCTCGCGGATTGTGTACCGCTTGCCGGCGAGTATTTCGTTCCCGGAAGCGGCGTTGCTCGAAGCGGTGGCCGTGGCGGCTCACGCCGTGTCGCTGGCAGGAAACGTGACAGAGCACGTGACGGGGCACAGCGCCTTGGTGATCGGCGCGGGAACGATCGGTTTGCTATGTCTTCAAGTGCTACGCGCCGCGGGTTGTTCGCAAATTTTCATTACGGATGTTGACGCAACTCGTCTTGCTGTCGCGAAAGCCTTTGGCGCGACGGCGGCCCTGCCGCCTGGAGCGGAGCTCGACAAACGTATCGGCGACGTCACCGGCGGTGAGGGAGTCGACCTGGTGGTTGAAGCAGTCGGCCGCAATGAAACGATTGCGCATGCGCTTGCCGCGGTCAGCAAGGGAGGCACGGTCGTCCTAGTGGGCAATATCTCGCCGGAGATTATGCTTCCCTTGCAGAAAGTCGTGAGCCGGCAAATCAAACTTCAAGGTTCCTGCGCGTCCGCGGGCGAATATCCGCGGGCCATCCAGCTGATGGAGAGCGGCGCGGTGAATGTGAAACCGCTGATCACCGCGGTGGCTCCCTTGGCAGAAGGCCCTGAGTGGTTTAGGCGGCTGCACGCGCGCGAACCGGGATTGACGAAGGTGATCCTCACGCCGGGCGCCGCGACATGAGCGCCGCACTCTTCGACCTCACGGGTCAAACGGCCATCGTCACGGGCACGAGCCGCGGACTCGGGCAATATTTCGCTCGCGCGCTTGCAAACGCCGGTGCGGATCTCGTGCTCACCAGCCGCCACAAAGAAAGCCTGTTACCTTTCGAGAACGAAATCAAGTCGATGGGGCGGAAGGCCGTTGCACTGTCGCTGGATGTCCGCGATCAACCGAGCATCGCGCGGATGGTGGAAGCCGCGGAAAATGCATTCGGTCACCTCGAGATTCTGGTCAACAACGCCGGCTGCAACGTGCGCAAGCCGGCCATTGACGTCACCTGGGAGGATTGGAATTTAATTCTCGATACTAATTTACGCGGCAGTTTTTTTGTCGCTCAGGCGGTGGCGCGGCGCATGATTCCACGCAACTATGGCCGCATTATTAACATCGGTTCCGTGACCAGCGTCGCGGGGTATGCAGGCCTTGGTCCGTATGGCGCGAGTCGCGGCGGCATTCGGCAGTTGACCATGAGCCTGGCCGATGATTGGGGCAAGCATGGCATTACGGTGAATTGCCTGGCACCGGGCTGGTTTCGCACGGAACAGAACAAAGTGATGTACGAAGACAAAGAGTGGGTCGAGTATTTGTGCGACCGCATTCCCGTAAAACGACCGGGCTTGCCCAACGACCTGGATGCTGCCGTGGTCTTCCTCGCCGCGGAATCCAGCCGCTATATCACCGGGCAAACGCTGCTCGTGGACGGCGGAATCTCTACGGGTGCGACACGCGCCCTGCTGAGTTCCAAAAACTCCGGCGCAGGACAGAAAACCGAAGCGATCTAAGCGGCCTATAGCGGATCAGCAGTTGCCTGAATGCCTTCGCTAGCTCAGTTATTGCCAGTTGCCGATTAGGATGAAGGGGGCCCAGTAGTAGGGGTGCGCATAGAGGAGTGTTTTGGTGGAAGGGGGCTGGCCTGGAGCGCCATGGAGAAGAGCTAGTTGCGCGCGGCGGAGGGCTTCGGCTTTGGATACTTGCGCGCCAGTGGTCCAGTTACGGTAGAAATTTTGCATCAACTCGCTGGTGCTTGGGTCGTACACGCTCCACAACGTGGCCATCACCGCTTTTGCGCCTTTGCGTTGCGCCAGGATTCCCAGGCCGTCTACTTCGCGCCCGTCTCCAGGAGTACTTAGTGCGGTGTTGCAAGCGGACAGCGTGAGAAGTTCGACGTCGTTGAAAGAAATGTCGGGGTCATCGTTGATTTCGGCCAGGGTTAGTTTCTGGCCCGCGGCCCCTGTTCCGCCCAGCAGCAGATACGATTCGGTGTCGTTCCCCGCGCCAAACACAAAATGGCTGGCGATGTGCACCAGCGGATAGTTTGCCAGCAGCCCCTTCTTCAAATTGTCCTCGGTGAACGTATCGTCCAGCAGCGTGTGGCCTGGCAGGACTCCAGCGGATTCCGGCGTGCCCGTTTCACGAATGATGGCTCGGAGCTCCGCGGGCACGGAGGGCAGCGCGGAAAAGCCGCCATACGATTTCGATACACCCATGCCCAGTCCGTGCCATTGACTCACCGTGGGAAGCGCGGTGAGCTTGGCGATGCTCGCGGGTGTGAAAACGATATTGCGGTACTTTTCGACAAGGTATTCGCGCCCATCGTGCAACGCGGCCAGCGGGATGTAACGCAGCGCGCCATCAAGCGACCACATCAGCGTGGTTGCCTGCGCCGCTTGGAGATCCTTGGCAATGGGACCAACGAGTATCTGGTAAAGCTCCCGCGCTTTCGGAACTGGGTCCGACTCAGGATCGAGTAGCACGCGCCGGAACGCGGCGACTTTTTTGTCGAGCTCACCGGCGCTGATTGGGTATTCGCGGGCCAGTTGCACCGTGGGCGTCACCAGCACGACGTGATATTTCTCTTCGCCGACCAGTGTGTACAGCGCCACCGTGCCATTCCCCAGCTGGCGCACCACACCTTGCAGGCTGCTGGCATTCTCCTGAAGGTTTTCCACCGTCCTCTGCGCTTGCTTGGAGTCGCCCAGTTCCACATAAAGATTGTCGAGGAATTTGCTCCAGGCTTTATTGGCGGCATCCAGGCGATCATGCAGCTCCGCAAGCTGCTTCTCTTCCTCGGGTGTACGCGATGGCTTGGCGCGCAGCGCCGCCCATTCGTGGCCAGCCGCGGTCACGCTGTCGGCATTTTCTTCGTACTTGTGCGCGAGTTCTTCCTCGTTTTTTGTCAGTGCCAGCGGAGCCGTTAGCGAAGCCGCATGCCGATCGTCGCGGCGGATAAACTCGAAATACTCCTCATTTTTCAGCAGCTCCAGCACCTGCTCCGCTTCCGGTAAACGCCCCTGTGAGATGAGCAGCGCGGCCAGACTCCGGTACGTTTTCTCTTTGGAATTCAGGAAGGCGCGCTGCTCTTCTTTTCCCAGCCCGCGGATGTTCGAGCGAACCTGCTGAATCTGGTTGACCGCTTGCTTTCCGAAGAAAATCGCGGTCTCCGGTTGCTTTTCGTCGCGCCACGTTGCCAGCATATTGGTCAGCACCAGGGCTTGGCCCAGCGGGTCACCTGCGGCGCGGTAAAGAGCGAGTCCCTGGTTGAAATTCTCGATGGCCGTTCGTCTTTCTCCTAGGTCTGCCTGGACGCGCCCGATGTTGTTGAGGGCGATCGCTTCCGCGGACTGGTTCCCTGCCGTACGTGCCAATAGCATCGCTTGCTTGTTGTACTCCAGCGACTTCTGCTTCTCACCGAGGGCGAAGTACACGCCTCCTATGTTGCAGAGCGTGGCGGCTTCCGCGGAACGATCCCCCAGCTCGCGCTCCACGGGCAGCGCCTGGCTCAGGTACTCGAGCGCCTTCTGCATTGCCCCTAATCTGGAATAGGCCGCCCCGATGTTACCGAGGGTAACGCTTTCAATCGCCCGGTTACCCACTCCACGCAACAGAGGAAGCGCCTGAATTGCATAGTCCAGGGACTTCTGCTGCTCGCCCAGGTCGGAATAGACGCCGGAAATATTGTTCAACGTCCGGGCTTCTGCGGCCTTGTCGCCCGCTTGGCGTTGCAAGGTCAGCGCGCGATTGAGGTACTCCAACGCCTTCCCCATTTCTCCCAGGTCGGCGTGCACCTGCCCAATGTTGCTAAGCGTGGTCGCTTCGCCCAGTTGATCGCCCGCTGCCTGCGCCAATAGCTCCGCTTGTTCGAAATAGTCCAGCGCTTCCTTCTTTTGCCCAGTGGCGTAGTAAACCTCCGCTATGATGCCGAGCGTGGAAGTCTCCGTAAAACGGTCCCCTAGCTTGTGCTCCAGGGGCAGCGCCTGGCTGAGATATTCCAACGCTTTTTCTCTCTCTCCCAAGGCGTCGTAGACTTGGCCAAGGCTGGTGAGCGTCTGCGCTGTCCCCGAGGGGCTACCAACGGCACGCATCTGCGCCAACGCCAGGAGGAAATGGTCCAGCGCGTTCCGTGTTTCTCCGAGCTGCTCGCGCACGTTCCCAATGCAGGTCTGTGTCAAAGCCTCTTCATAGCCATCTCCCGCGGTGCGCCACAATGGCAGGCTCGCGTCATACTTTTCAATTGCGTCTCGCGACGCATCCGCCTTGCTCTCTTCTTGGAGTTGTTCCGCCGCGAAAAATATGCGTTCCGCACGAATGCGCGCGCGGTCCCTGTCGGTAGGCTCTCGCGCAGCATCGACCGTCACGCGGTAGCGTCCTGCCGGCACATTCTCGTCATTGGACGCCACTTCTAGTCTGTATATCCCCGGCGCTGCTGCAATCGTGGATATTTTTTCAGGGCCAAAATCAGCGTTAGGACTGTCCATCGAGGCGATGGGTTTGCCGTCAGCAGCGTAGAGCGTCAGGGCAACATCGATGCCAAGTTGTTCCACCTCGGCGTGCAGAAACATTCCGGATTCAGCGCGGATCTCGTAGTTGTGTTTCTCGCCGCCCTTCAGTTCTCGCTCCAGGGGCTTGCCCGGTTCGAGCGCGACTGCTTCGAGAGCCAGCGGCTTGGATTCATCTTTTGCAGCGCCGGCTTGGGTCTGTTCCTGTGGAGTCCCTGCCAGGGTTCCTGCCAGCGTCGCTTCCCAGGTTGCAGCGTCGGTTTGCACCAACGGAATCGCGGCCGGAGTTGCCGGCAAAGTCACAACGAAGTTCAAACCAAAGAGAAACGCCGACGCAATCAGCACTCCGAAGAAGTCTCGACGACGTACATCGGCGCTCAACTGAACGAGCGCGTCCCTCGCTTTACAATATTGATCTTGCGGTTCGATCATGGCGACTCATTTTAGGGCACCCGAGGCTATTATCGTTTCGTCTCTACGTCAATCGCTGCTGACGCGTCGCGATCAGCTATCCCGTGCAACGTGCACTCCTCTGTCAGTCCTCTGTTGCTGCGTAGCCTTAGTTCTCCCTTGCTGCGTAGCCCAGTCCTTCGAAAGCCCCGCAGGGGCGCCAGAGGTTAGCCTAGCGCGCAAGCGCTGGGTAACCGAACTGTCGACGGCGCCCCTTTCTTCGGCTCGCTCATCAGCAGATGCACATGCTCCGGCATCACCACATACCCGGGCAGCAAAAATCCATACTCCTTACGAACCCGCGCCAGTTCGCGCACAAAAAGATTTCGCGCCCGCTGCGTGTCCAACAATGGCAACCGCCGGTAGCAACTGAACGTAATAAAATGCAGATCGCCACGCCCGTAGTAGCGCTTCAATCCCGTGGGCACAAGCCCCCCCACAAGCCACCTCAAGACCCACCCTCACAACCCGAGGATGGGGCACCCCGCTCCTCTATACTCCCAGGTTACTTCCAATAGTGATATCCTCCGTTCATGCCGCCACGTCAAGAAAAAAAAGAATCCTCCGGGCCACCCGCCGCCTTGACCGCATGCAGAATCAACAGCAACAACCCCAGCCGCCGTCCCCAACACCACCGTCGCCGCCACCTCCGAAGCCAGGCGAACCCAACTGATGCCAATCGTAGGGAACCGAACTCGGCGACGATGAATCCAAAGATGATCAGCGAAAGTGCTGCTCAAATAATCCATCCAGGACGGTCGACCGCCAATGATCTCGACAAAGAATCTATCTGAAATGCCGACCATCACAGAGCTAATGCGCCTTACAAAATCGCTTGCGACACTTGATGCCATTATCCAGAGGGACTGGGAAGGGCGCTATTATTCATTCAACTCGAGATGGGACGTGAACGAACAGATGGCATCAATGCGCAACGGGGAAGGCGATTCGTGGTTCTGTGTGTTCGGAGTCCACGGTGCATTCCTTAAGGGATTTGACCACGAATCACAGTTGGCCCGAGCAATTACGGAAACCAGTACGGTTTGGCCCGGGACGTTGAGTGACTTGCCGGAACAATTCAGGCACTTCATTGCAGAGCCCGCATTGTCGATGCGACAAACTACATTTTGCATTTGGCGAAGGGATGATGACACCAAATGGAATAGGGGGAATATTGGTCACACAGAAGGAAACAATGCAGATGGATCTGAGAATCTTCTGTCAATTTTTGACTCAAACCCACGCACGTATCAGCAATGGGCTGAGAAATACTACAAACGGCCGATAAGCCTTGCCCTAGTTGAACACATCTACGCTTACGAACCGCTCACTGAGGCGGTCGTACGAGGATTGAACCCAACTACTCGACTCACAGAACTAACTCCTGACCTTGACGAGATCGGTTATCCGGCGTCCACAACCTAGGGAGGGGGCGTACAGGCGTGCCACTCACCATCATCGTTCGAACGCAATACTATAAAGTACTATTGACATGCGATTATGGCCTTGCTATCCTCTGCTATGTCTCCCGCAAGACCCATCTCCGCCCCCACCTCCCCGCTTCACCCCGCCCCACCTTCGCCGTCCAGGACTCACCAGTTCGTAACCGCATCGCTTCACTCTTGCGCGCCGACGCAAAAACGCGATCCTTTATTCTCAACAGCTTGCGCACTCTTCTTAATTCGCAATTCCGCCCATCCCTTGTGTTTTGTTAGCGCTGCGCACTCTTTGCCAAAAACACCCGGGGGTAGGGTCGGTCTCTCCAACCAAATTCCTGGTCAGATTCGCATATTCCCCGTAACCCCAACAGAATCTTACTCTTTCACACGAATAACCCGTAAACCCAATGGAATCCTACTCTTTCAATATGACCCCCGGGGGTGGGGGCAACCGGGTATATTTAGTAAAGCATTTATAATAAATGACTTACACGAGTCATTGTTTCATGGGGAGGTGCCGCTGCCTAAGTCCAGCGGAACAGATCATCCGGCAACCAGTTCAGCGGTGCGCGACCACCGAGGATTCAGAAACGCCGGCTTTCAGAATCTTCGCGAACTCCTGGGGCAGTACCGGACGACTGAAGAAATAGCCCTGCGCTTCATCGCAATGGTGCGCCTGAAGAAATGCCAACTCTTCCTGGGTCTCCACGCCCTCGGCAATGACGCGCAGCTTCAGACTGCGCCCCATGCTGATTACCGCGGTGACGATGGTGGTGTCGTCGGGAGCCGTGGTGATCTGCCGGACAAAGGATTGGTCGATCTTGAGCGCGTCGATCGGAAATTTTCGCAGGTAGCTCAAGCTGGAATAGCCGGTGCCGAAATCGTCGATAGCGATCTGCACGCCGCCGTCGCGCAGCGATTTAAGTACCGCTGCGGCGGATTCCGCGCGCTTCATCAGTACGCTTTCTGTCAGCTCCAGTTCGAGCGCGCTGGCATGCAAGCCCGCGTCTTTCAAGGTGGCGAACACATTCTCGAGAAATCCATCGTCCCGGAATTCCATCGCGGAAATGTTCACCGCCATCGTGCCCAGCGGCAGGCCCGCGTGCAGCCAGGCGCCCGCTTGCTTGCACGCTTCGCGAAGCACCCACCGGCCGATGGGAAGAATCAAGCCGCAGTCTTCCGCAACGGGAATAAACTCCGCCGGGGAGACTGGCCCGCGGGTGGGATGCGTCCAACGCACCAGCGCTTCCGCTCCGGTTACCTCTCCAGTCCGCAAGTCAATCTTGGGCTGGTAATGCAACGTGAATTCTTCCCGTTCCAAAGCGCGGCGCAGGCTTTCTTCGATGGATTGCCGCTCCACCGCGCGCACGTTCATCGCCGGCTTAAAAAACTGATAGCTCTGACGCCCGTTTTCCTTCGCTTGGTACATCGCGGTGTCCGCGTTCTTAATCAGCGTCTCGGCATTCAGGCCGTCTTCGGGAAATACGCTCAGGCCAATGCTGGTGGTGACGTGCAAATCGTGCAGGTCAATGGAATGCGCCTCCGCCACGGCTTGCAGCATTCTTCTGGCGGTCAGGGCCGCGTCTTCCGCTGCTTCCACTTCGGAAAGCAGCACCACGAATTCATCGCCGCCCTGACGGCTTACCGTATCCGAGCCGCGCACACAGGCCACCAATCGTTTGGCGATGGATTGCAGCAGCTTGTCCCCGGTGGGATGTCCCAGCGAATCGTTGATGTGTTTAAATCCGTCCAAGTCCAGAAAGAGCACGGCAACTTTTTTGTCGTGACGCGGCGCCAGCACAATGGCCTGGTTTACGCGATCGTTCAAGAGCATGCGATTGGGCAAACCGGTAAGAAAGTCATGCTGCGCGGAATGCGTCATCTGCAGGGCCATGGCCTGCGCGGCGCTCACGTCACGGAATACCACTACGGCACCGGTAGCGCGCGCTTCCCGATCATGAATAGGCGCGACGGAATCTTCGATGGGAATTTCCAGCCCGCCGCGCTGAATCAGAATGCAGTTGGGCGGAAGGTTCATGGTGCGGTCTTGTCCAACGGCCAGCTCCATCGGATTGGGCGTGACTTCCTTCGTGGCGGCGTCCAGGACGCGGAAAACTTCTCCCATCGGCCGGCCGACCGCTTCTTGCCGCGACCAGCCGGTCATTTTTTCGGCAACAAGATTCAGGAAGGTGATATTTCCCGCGATGTCGGTGCAAATTACGGCGTCGCCGATGCTGTTGAGCGTTACCTGGGCGCGTTCCTTTTCCGCGAACAAAGCCTCTTCGGTGGTCTTGCGCTCCACGGCATAACGCAAGGCGCGCAGCAAACCCTTTCCGTCAAGCTGACCTTTGATCAGATAGTCCTGGGCGCCTTCCTGCAAAGCTTGCGTAGCCATAGATTCGTCATCGAGTCCGGTCAGCACCACCAGCGGGACGCGCGGCGCGGCGAGATGCGCTCGCCGCACTGCTCCCAAGCCCTGCACATCCGGCAGGCCCAGGTCGAGCAAAATGACGTCGTATCCCGATTCCGCAAGGTGCTTCTCGGCATCGATCATGCATTCGACGCGCGTCAATTCGGTATTTTGCATGCCCTGTTCATCGAGCATTTCGCGGAGCAAGCGCGCGTCTCCGTGATTGTCCTCGACGAGCAGCAGCACTTTAATGGTTTTCTTGCTCATTTGTTCTCGCTCTGCGGAGGGAGCTTAACCTCAGTCAGCCAGAAATCATTGATGCTCTTCACCAGAGCCTCGAAAGCGTCGAGTTGCACGGGCTTGCTGAGGTAGCAATTGGCGCGCAGTTGATAACTTTTTACGATGTCCACTTCCGCCTCGGAGGTGGTGAGGATAACGATGGGGATGGTTTTCAGGTTGTCATCTTTTTTGATGTGATCCAATACTTCGCGGCCATCCATTTTGGGAAGGTTGAGATCCAGCAAAATAATATCCGGGCGCGGAGCATCGATGTGAACGCCCTCGTGCTTCAGAAAAGCCATGGCCTCCACGCCGTCGGTGGCCACGTGCAGACGGATGGACTGATTGGCATCGTGGAAGGCTTCTTGCGTCAGCCGCACATCGCCGGGACTGTCTTCCACCAAAAGAACTTCCGTGGGCTTGTCTTTTCTTGCCGTGGATTTCATGAGATCTTCTCGCCTCCGCATTTCGCGCGACTGCGCGCTCAGACCGCTTGCTTCTGCTGGGGCAACTTGACCTTGGTGAGCCAGAAATCATTGATGCTCTTCACCAGGGACTCGAAGGCGGCTAGCTGCACGGGCTTGCTGAGGTAGCAGTTGGCCTGGAGTTGATAACTTCTGGCGATGTCGACCTCCGCCTCGGAGGTGGTGAGAATAACGATGGGAATCATTTTCAGGCTGGCATCCTCCTTGATGTGCACCAGCACTTCGCGGCCATCCATTTTGGGCAGATTCAGATCCAGCAAAATAATTCCGGGGCGCGGAGCTCGGGCGTGGACACCTTCGCGCTTTAGAAAGGCCATGGCCTCCATGCCGTCGGAAACCACGTGCAAATGGACCGAACTGTTGACATCACTGAAAGCTTCCCGCGTCAGGCGTACATCTCCGGGACTGTCTTCGACCAAAAGAACTTCGATGGGCATACCGTTTCCTCCGATAGTTTCATGATTTCGCCTCGCTTCCCGCCAGCGCAAAAAGAAAAGTGGAACCTTGCCCGGGCTGGGACTCGACCGAGATACTGCTGCCGTGCCGCTCAACGATTTTCTTGCAGATGGCTAATCCTATGCCGGTGCCGGCGAACTCTTCCCGTTTGTGCAGGCGCTGGAACATGCCAAAAATTCTTTCGAAGTATTGCGGGTCGATGCCCAGCCCGTTGTCTTTCACGGAAAACATCCATTTCTTGCCGCCATTCACGGCCGCGGAGATGTGCACCTTGGGAAGGATTCCCGCGCTTTGGTACTTGATAGCGTTGCCGACGAGGTTCTGAAACAACTGAATCAGTTGCATTTCGTCGGCCAGAACGCCGGGCAGGGGATCGTGAGTCACCAGCGCTCCGCTGTCCGCAATGGCGCCGCGCAGATTGAGCAGCGCTTGCTGCAAGGCTTCTTCGCTGGAAACGTCGAGCAGATCCTGTCCGGCAGTCCCGACCCGCGAATACATCAGCAGGTCCTGGATTAAGCGCTGCATGCGGCTGGCGCCATCCACTGCGAAAGCGATGAACTCATCGGCGTTGGAATCCAGCTTGCCTTTATAGCGCCGGGATAATAGCTGCGTGTAACTGGCCACCATGCGCAGTGGCTCCTGGAGATCGTGCGAGGCGATGTAGGCAAACTGTCCTAACTCGACGTTGGAGCGGTTCAACTCCTCGACCTTGTCCAACAGATGGGCTTCCGCGGCTTTGCGAGTAGTGATATCGCGCACCGCAGCGGTAACGAGAATGCCTTCGGCACTTTCGAGTGGGCTCAGCATGATCTCAATGGGAAAACCGCTGCCATCCTTGCGGCGCCCGATGAGCTCGATGCCCGTGCCAATTTGCTGCGCGAGCGCGTCAGCGGCGCTTCGCGTGCCGTCGGCGATCAGTCGTTCCGCAAAGCCTTCTGGAATGATGTTTTTTACTTTCTGACCGACGAGTTCGTCGCGGCTGTAGCCAAATTGTTTTTCTGCTTGCACGTTCAGAAGGACAATCTCGCCGCCCTGATTCACTACCACCATGGCGTCGGGGGCGGCTTCGAGCAGTCCACGGTAGCGGCCTTCCATCTGCGCGAGATGTTGCTCCGCCACTTTGCGGACGCTGATATCGCGAATCGCCGCGGTGACCAGCGTGCCGTCCGCGCTCTCGAGAGGGCTCAGCATGATTTCAATAGGAAATTCACTGCCGTCTTTACGCTTTGCAATGAGCTCAATCCCTGTTCCGATTTGCTGCGCCAGTGCGTCCGCGGCAGATCGCGTGCCGTCAGCGATCAACCGTTCGGCGAAACCCTCCGGGATAATGTTTGTTACCTTCTGTCCGATAAGCTCATCGCGGTGGTAGCCGAACTGTTTTTCCGCCTGCACATTCAACAAGACGATCTCGCCGCTTTGATTCACTACCACCATGGCGTCCGGGGCCGCTTCGAGGAGGCCGCGGTACTTGGCCCCAGACTCCTTGCTCTCGCTGATGTCGGTGTTGGTGCCAAACCAGCGCAAGACCTTTCCATGTGCATCGCGGATGGGAACCGCTCTCGAGAGGAACAGGCGGTAGTTGCCATCGCGACCGCGCAGCGGAAAGGTGTCTTCCCAGATTTCGCCGGTGCGAAAACATCGTGTGATTTTGTCCACCACACTCTTCACATGGTCCGGGTGATGAACTTTTTGCCAGCCCCACCCGGCCATTTCGTCAAGCGTCGTGCCGGTGTATTCAAACCAGCGATCGTTGTACCAGAAGATGTAACCCTTCTCGTCGGCGGTCCAGGCTAACTGCGAAATGCTATTGGCCAGGGTGCGGAAGCGTTCCTCACCCTCACGGAGAGCTTGCTCTGCACGCCCACGCAGCAGGCTGTCGCGCTGGACGCTCCAGCCGGCCGCAGAGGCGATCAGCACACCGAGCAAGGTTCCAAGAATCAAAACCGTCTTGGTTTGAAGCAACAGGCGCTTCGCTTCCGTGGTGCGCCGCACCAGGAGGCGCTGCTCTTCTTCTTGCATCTCCCGAATTTTCACGCGATACGCGTCCATGATCTGCTGGCCCTCTCCGCCGAGGATGATATCGACAGCGGGCTGCATTCCTTCGGTCTGTCGCGCAGCAATGACTCTGTCGGCGAGGTGGATTTTCTGGACGGCGAGTTGGTCGAGGAGAAGAATCTGGCGCTGCTGGGTGGGATTGTCGGCGGTCAGATTACGAACGAGTGCTTCCTCCTCCTGAGCGTGTGCCTCGCTGGCGTGGTAAGTATGGAGGTAGGTTTCCTTGCCTGTGAGAACAAATCCGCGGGCGCTCGATTCGAGATTCTGCATGGTTGCCAGTAAATCCTGGAGGCTTTCGAGAACCTCATGGGTGTGGCGCACCCAGCGATCGCTCTCCAGAGACCTGGCCGTGGTCCAGTAAGAGACTCCAGCTACCGCCAGCAACGCCAAAATCGCGGCGCCGAACGCAACCTGAACGCGGTAGTTCGATAGAGACTTCGACTTCATGTGGCACCAATTAGAACGAAGGTTCCGGGCGGGCAGGAGTTGCAAGGCTGATAGAGGGCAGCCAATCGAGCCGCACAGATTTTTCGGAAGGGAACTCTAGTCTATCGCGGGCGGAGTTGGGGTCAAGGCGGGTTTCCTGACCGATGCCCAAGTGGCTACGCCCTTAATTTGTGGTTACGTCGCGGGAGCTGAGAGATTTTCCAGAACCTCTTGCGGCATCAAGTATTGATAGCCATCCGTATTGGCGAGGATTTCCGCGACGCCAGTAGCATCCAGAGGCCGGGAGAAAAAATAGCCCTGCGCATAGCGACAACCCAGCGATTTCAGGAGCTGCACCTGTTCGGAGTTCTCCACACCCTCCGCCACAACGTCCATGCCCAGGTTGTTCCCGAGGCTCAAAATGGTTTTTACGATTTCGCGGCTTTCGCTGTTGTTGCGCATTTCAGCGACGAAAGAACGATCGATTTTCAGGATGTCCAATGCGAAGCGGCGCAGGTAACTTAACGACGAATATCCCGTGCCAAAGTCGTCGACGCACAAGCGCACACCCAGCTCGCGGAGTTCGGCGAGAATACGCGTGGTGCGTTCCTCGTCGCGCATGGTCACGCTTTCCGTTAGTTCCAACTTCAAACTGCGCGGGTCGAGGCCGGATTCACGAAGGATTTGTTCCACCTGACTGACCAGTGCGGGCTGCGCGAATTGCTTTGCGGAAATGTTGACGGCCATCGTCAGCTCGCAGGCACTTGGGAATTGCAGCATCCAGGCACGCAATTGCCGGCAGGACTCCAGCAGAACCCAGTTGCCAATCCACAAAATCAGACCGGTATCTTCGGCTGCGGAAATAAATCCGGCGGGCATCACCATGCCAAAGTCCGGCCGTTGCCAGCGCACCAGCGCCTCTAAGCCGGTGATGCGGAAATCGCTCAAGGTGACGATGGGCTGGTAGTGCACGCGAAATTCCTGGTGCTCGGTGGCGCGGCGCAAATCCGTTTCCAGCCGGAAGCGTCCGGTCGCGGTTTCATGCATGTTGGGATCGCACATTTCGTAGCGCGCCTTGCCCAGCACTTTGGCGCGGGACATCGCCGTGTTGGCGTCGCCCAGCATATGTTCCGCGGGGCTGTAGCCAGTGCCGCTAAAAGCAATTCCGATGCTGGCGGTGGTGAACACTGCCTGATCCGCAACATAAAACGGTAATTGAATATTCTGTTGAATTCTTTCCGCCACGCGAATGCCTTCGCTGGCATCACGAATGCGATCCAGCAGGATGGTGAATTTGTCGCCACCAAGCCGCGCCAGTACGCCGTCCTGCTCCGTTCGTCTGGCCATTCCGCCAGTTTCCGCGGAACGGAGCATGGCGTCATCGTGGCGGATCGAGCCTTGCAGGCGGCCGGCAATCTGCACCAGCAGCCAGTCGCCCGCGACATTGCCCAAACTGTCGTTTACGATGCGGAAGCGGTCCATGTCCACGGACAGCACCGCGAATTTGTAATCCGGGTGATGCATGCCCCACGCGACGCAGAGCGCCAGGCGCTCCAGAAAAAATGCGCGATTGGGCAGCTGGGTGAGGGGATCGTGCAGGGCGTCGTGCGTCAATTTGTCTTCGAGTTTCAGGACGCGCTCTCCGGCGCGCAAACGGGCCTTCAACTCTTCGAAGTCCCAGGGCTTGGTTAGATAGTCATCCGCGCCCGCTTCAAGACCCTTGACGATGTCCTCTTTGGAGGTTTTCGCGGTCAACAGAATCATGTAGATGTAGGGATATTCGGAGTGCCTGCGAATCTCGCGGCATAATTCGAGTCCGTTGAGTTCTGGCATGAGCCAATCCAGAAGCGCTAGCCGCGGACGAGACTTGCTGCACAGACATTCCAGGGCCAGTCGTCCGTTCTCTACGGCAAAAACTTCATAACCGGACTGCTGCAATGTTTTTTGCAAGAGACGCCGCGTGAACGCGTCATCGTCGGCAATGAGGACCCGCGTTGGCTCACGGTGCGTCTTATCGCTTGCCTTCATGGTCCTCTCGCCGAACCGCGCTGATGCTGGTCCGATGGCGTTGCAAGACGGGACGCCAAACTACGCCAAGGATTTTGCGAATATTTCGTTCCCAGAAAGCTTCGGGAGAAGGAGCGCGAGCTTGAGGAACAAATTCTTGAAGGGGAGCTCAGTATCATTTCGAAATTAGTGGGGGTCAACGCATTTGTTCGCGTGCGACGCCAAACCGTCAAGCAGCTTGGGCTTGATGTCAAACGGAATGATGGCCCGAGATTGGTGGCTGGGTAAGCATGGTGTCCGCTGACGTGCTAATCGACACCAATCGTGAAGTAAAAGGTAGCACCCTGGTCCGGCGCGGATTCAGCCCAGATGCGGCCGCCATGACGTTGAATGATGCGACGAACGGTGGCGAGGCCGACACCCGTGCCTTCGAATTCGTCCTGGCGATGGAAACGCTGAAAGGCGGTAAAAAGTTTGTCGGCATATTTCATGTCGAACCCGGCACCGTTGTCGCGGATAAAGGTTACGAGTTGGTGGTCGATGGTGGTCTGACCGACTTCGATGGTTGCCATTGCGCGCGCACGCGTGTATTTGACGGAATTTCCGAGTAAGTTCACAAAAACCTGACTCATCAATCCGGGGTCGCACTCGATGGTGGATAGCGTGGACACGTTCCAGGTGATCACGCGCCCGGCAGTTTCTGGCGCGAGCCGTTCCACTACTGCATCGACGATAGCGTTTAGGCTGGTGGTGTGCCGAGTGAGTTTCTGGCGGCCGAGACGCGCCAGTTTTAATAGTTCGTCGATGGTTCCAGCCATGCTTTTTGCAGCCCGGAGCGTGCGGTCGAGGTAGTTCTGCGCTTCGGGGTCGAGCCGGGTTCCGAGGGTCTCGAGAAGAATGCTGCAATAGCCGTCGATATGACGGAGCGGAGCGCGCAGATCGTGCGCTACCGAATAGCTAAACGCCTCGAGTTCTTCGTTGGCGGCTTGCAGTTCCGCGGTGCGCTTCTTCACCACAATTTCCAGATCTTGATTGAACTTGCGGATTTGTTGTTCGCTGGCGCCTCTTTCGATGGCGTAGCGGATGGAGCGCGCGAGAACGAAACCGTTCAACTCCATCTTGGCGACGTAATCTTGTGCGCCCAGGCGAACCATTTTCAGGCCCAGTGTTTCGTCGCCGACGCCGGTAAGCACAACTATCGGTACCATGGGATTCCGCGCGCGGACTTTATCGAAGGTTTCCTGACCCTTGCTGTCGGGAAGAGCAAGGTCGAGAAGTATGGCCTCGATCCCTCCGGCGCTGAGCCGCTTAAGTGCGAGGGCCAGGGAGTCCACCGTCTCGATATTAAAGCAATGGTGGCCGGAGTCTTTTAGCAATTCCAGAATCAGGCGAGCATCGCCCGGATTGTCTTCGACCAGCAGAATTTTGCAGGACTCGTTGCTCATGGAAGATAGTCGGGAACTCTTAAGCGCAGTCAACGGTCTAGGTAGCCAGGAGGGACAAAACGAATGGCTAGAGCTAGAAATTTCGGAGGGGTGATCTTAGTTTGACGCTAAAGCGATTCATGTCAAGGGAGAAGTCTTTAAGTAACGCTAGTCGCTAACCTTCGTGATCGCAAGACGTCAGACGCTCAGCGTTTTGTTTTTTTCTTCTTTTTCTTGCAGAGGTCTTCCAGAAGGTATTTTAGTGAGGCACATTCCTGGATAACGCCTTCCAGTCTGGGCACTGTCTCTCTGAGTTCACTTTCTTCAACATTGCCATCCGCCAGCGTTGCGGCGACGCTTTCGAGGGCCTCGCCGACTTCCCGCAAAAGGCTGGAGACCGCCAGAAGTTCTCCGCCGGACGCGATGCGAGAATCCGGGATTTTGAAGGCCACGCGGCCGGCTTGGCTCTCAAGGAAGTCCAGTGGTTCGTAGGTTTTTAGAAGCACGCAGATTTGGGGAAGGAGGTACGCGGGGACTTGGCGTTCGCCGCGCAACCAATACATCAGGGAACGATAGTTGGTGCCGAGCTGCTGCGCGAGCAGGCGGGTATCGTAGTCGGACTTGGTTTCTACGGTGCGACTCAGTATGGAAGAGAGCTCGTCGGTAGGCACAAGAACCTCAAGGCGTTTGTGTGGAGTAACTTGCATGTTCAAAATAGCGTTCATTTTGAACGTTGATGCCGCCATTGTAGCTGAATTGCATCGCGGCGGCTTAAGGTCTTAAATATGGGCATCGCACGATGCTTCGAAGGTGGTGGCACGGTGGATGGAAGGCCGCCCAAGTCTATGATAACAATTGACAAACACTTGCTGCGGAAGTACGGTCCGAGGAGGAAAGGCCTCAACGTTATCTGAATGAAGTGACGTGCGGAAAACCGCGCGGCAGGTCTTGTGTGCCCAAGGTGGAATTGCCATGACGAAGAAGTGGTACAACTATTTTGTTTCCGTTGAGCAAAACACAGCGAATGAACCGGGTGCGACGGGGTCGCCGAGCGGCACAGGTGCAAAGAGCGCTTCGGACAGCGTTGCGGAGATCGCCGCAGGGTTGAACGCTGAGCCACAGTTCACCAAGCCCATCTCTCAGCCAAACTCTTTCGAGGAGATTTACCGCGCTGCGGAAATTCCAGAGGCGCCGCACGGTTATTCGATTCTGCGCGTCGCGCAGATGATGGAGAGCGAGCATATTCGTTCTTTGCCGTCGGATGTGAAGCGCTCGTCGGTGCTGGTGGGACTGGAAGCGGCGGAAGTGAATATTAAGGATGTGATTCAGGATGCGATTTACCGAGACCGCGCGCTGGATGGCTACGAGCGGGTGCAGCAGAGGGCGCTGGAGGAACTGGAAAGCGGCAAGACTGCGGAGAACGCGAAGATACAGGCGGAGATCGACCGTTACGTTACGGAACAACGGGCCAAAATTCAGGAAAACAACGATGCCATCACGCGAGAGAAGGAACGCGTTACCGGCTGGCGGTTGAAGAAACAGCAGGAAGAAAAGAAAATTGCGGAAACGGTGGGGTATTTTGTTTCCGAGAATCCCATTACCACGGGTGAAGTGAAACCGATTCCCCCGAGTGCGGCTTCGACAGGTTCCAAGACCGTGAAAAAGTCTTAAACGGAGGACGATTATGTGGGGACGTTTATCCAGGGTGATCCGGTCGTTCGTCGGATTCTTTATATCAGTGGCGGAGGATCCGGAACTGATTTTGCAACAGAACATTCGCGACATGAACGATCAAGTGCCGCGGATGAACGAGAGCATCGCGATGGTCAAGGCCAACGTGACGTTGCTCGAAAAAGAAGAAGCGAAATATAAGACCGATTTGGCCAGCCTTACGTCGAAAGTGAAGGCGGCCATCCAGGCGAATCGCGACGATCTGGCGGGTAGCTTCGCGCTGCAACTTGAACAGCTGCGGGGCGCGCTGGCGAGAACGCAGGGGCAACTGACCACGGCGCGAGCGGCATTTGAGAAGGCCATGACCGTGAAGCAGGCGTTCATGCGCGAAAAGGAACGCAAAACGCAGGAAGCGCTTAACGCGATCGCGGATTACCGCCGCGCGCAGTGGCAGAAGAAGGTTGCGGACGCGATGGAGCAGTTCGAGGTGGCGGGCATCAGCCAGACGCATGACGAGATGGTTCGCAAGATCGAAGAGATGACTGCGGTGAACGAGGCCCGAATGGATATGGCGCTCGGCAACGTGGATCAGCAAAAAATGAAGATCGAGGAAGAGGCGGAGAAGATTCAGGCGGATGAATTGGTGAAGCAATTCAAGATTGAAATGGGGATTGCTTCTCCGCAAGCGGCGCCGGCGAATACTCCCACGGAAAAAACCATCGGTGGCAAAGAGCCGCAACGCACTTCTTAACGCACCGCTTCAAAATAACGGGATCAAGCACGCGCTCGGTGGTTGTCAGAAGATGCCAGGAGGAAGGCAATGGCCGTAAGAATTGAAAAGGGCGGGTGGGTGTTCATCTTCTTGATCGGGCTGGCACTGGTCGGCTACGGCCTGTATCACTACAACATCGTCGATGTGGATCAATGGATGGGCAAGAAGAGCGCGGGCACGAGTGGAAGCGGCGAAGTCGTAGACGCATCGAAGCCTTTGGTTTTGCCGGTTTCCTCGAATGATTCGGATCCTGAAGTTCGCGTGCGCGTAAATATCTGGGTCGGCTGCGCGGGCGGATTGGTGGCCAACGGCGGACTGGACACCGCGCCGGATTCCATCTTCGGCAAGAAGGGGCTGAAGGTTTCTTTCAAAATTATCGATGACTGGACTGAAGGAGCGGCGGCGCTGGCGACCAACAACGTGGACGTGATGCTAACCACGGTGGACGTTTATGCGAAGGATTACGCGCAGTTCAAGGAAAAAGGATTTGGCTCGCACGCTTTTCTGATCGTGGACTGGTCGCGCGGCGCGGACGGTGTAATCGGTAAGCAAGGCATCAACAGCATTGAAGACTTGGCGGGAAAAACAATTGCGTTTGCGCCCTACACGCCATCGCATTTTCTGCTCTGGAACGGATTGAAGACTTCGGGATTGGACTCCAGCCAGCGCAACGAAATATTCAACAAAGCGATCCACACGAAAGACGGCATCGAACCCGCGACGCTGTTCGCCCAGGAAAAAGTAGACGCCGCGGTAGCCTGGGATCCAGACATGAGCGACGCGGTAGCCAAACGTCCGGGCTCGAAGAAAATCTACGATACGAAAATCGCGAACCGGCTGATCGCAGATATTTTGGTGGTCAGCGACCGCTTTGCCGTGCAGCATCCGCAAACGCTATTGAAGTTTACGCAAGGTTGGCTCGAAGGCGTGGAGTTCATCAAGACCGAACCGGCGCGCGCCTACAACCTGATTGGCGCGGTCAAAGACTTTAATATCCCCTCGGATCTGGCGAAGACCATGCTCGGAGGTGTGAAGCTCGCGGACTACGCCGACAACCGCGCCATCATGGGAGCGCCGGGTTCGAATTCCGACTATGCCAATATTTTCCAGATGGCCCAGGATATGTATCGCGAACTTCTGATCATTAAACACTCGAGCAATCCGGAAGAAACGCTGGACCGGCGATTCGTTGAAAAATTGTCCGGCAGCTTCTCCACGGCTTCGACCGAAGCTCCGATCGAGTATAAAGAACCCGCCAAGGGGACGGTACCGCTAGCGACGCAGCATCGCTCTATTTATTTTGCGCCGAACTCTTCGCACATGAGCCTGGATTCCCGCGCGGTGGTCGACGAACTCGCCAGCACCATGCGGGCGTACGAAAATACGGTGGTGGACATCGAGGGCAACACGGACTCCACCGGCTCGCGCACCGCCAACATTGACCTCTCTCATGCGCGCGCGGACGAAGTGAAAGACTATTTGATGAAGAAGTATGGCTTTCCCGAGACGCGTTTGCGCACCGCCGGCAATGGCCCTGACAAACCGCTCGAAACCAATGCCACGCCCGAAGGCCGGGAAAAAAATCGCCGCACCGATATTAAGGTCTACGCGAATCCGAGTTAACTGAGCCTTTCAATCAAAATGAGCGACCTTTTCACCATCCGGAAACAGGTCTCACCCCGCGTCCGGGTGGCGCTGGCGTTTGTGAGTTGGGGAGCCATTTTGCTGGCGTGGATCGCCCTCACGCATTGGGAAATTCTGCCGCCGTTTTCATTGCCTAAGCCGCTGGGCGTAGTCCGCGCATTTGGCAGGCTGTGGACAGAATACGATCTACTCGGAAACGTGGCAAAAAGCTGGTGGAGAATCGCGCAGGCGTTTTTGTGGTGCACCGTGATTGCGATCCCCTTGGGGATTTTGATGGCGGCGTTTCGCTGGGTTTTTGAGCTGGTCAATCCGGTGGCCGCGCCCATGCGCTCCATGCCGCTGACAGCGTTCCTGCCCGCGTTCATCGCTTTATTCGGCATGGACGAAACCATGAAGGTCGCTTTCCTGTGGTTTGGAATGTTTTTCTACTTGCTGGCGGTGGTCGTCGAAGAGGCCAACCGCGTAGACAACTCCTTGCTGGAAACGGCCTACACGCTCGGCGCCAAGCGCCGCCATGTTTTGTGGTTGATGTTCCGTGCCTCGTTTCCCGCGATTTTTTCTTCGTTCCGCATTCTGTATGACATTGGCTGGACCTACGTCATCCTGGCGGAAATGGTGAATGCGCGCAAAGGCGTGGGCTACATGGTGGAGGCGGCGCGGAAAGTGCTCGATTTCGAAAGGGTGTACGCGGGAATTTTCGCCATTGGCGTGGCGGCTTTTCTATTCCGCTTTCTGCTCACATTTCTGGAGAAGCGCCTGTTTCCTTGGCGGCAAGTGGGGTCCGCGCTTTCGCCCACGGGGGCAGCCGTCCCCAGCGCCAATGCACATCTGAAAGCGGTGAAGCATGGAGGCTAAGAAATCAAAAATTACTGTTCGCAATGTAGTCAAATCATTCCATTCCGCGGACGGCAAAACGGTCGATGCGCTGCAAAATATTAGTTTCGAAGTGCAGGATGCCTTCTCTCGGGAAGGGCGCGACATCGGAGAGTTTCGCGTACTGCTCGGGCCATCGGGCTGCGGCAAGTCCACTTTACTGCGGCTCATCGCCGGTCTGGACCACCCCGACGCTGGAGAAATCCTGGTAAACGATCAGCCGGTACACGGCGCGGGCAAGGACCGCGGCATGGTCTTTCAAAAATACACCTCGTTCCCCTGGCTTACGGTGACTGATAATATTGCCTACGGCCTAAAAATTAACGGAGTATCGAAGGAAAAATCCAAGGAAACTGTTGCGCAATTGATTCAGGCGGTGGGCTTGAGCGGATTTGAGAACGCTTATCCCGAAACGCTCTCCGGCGGAATGCAACAGCGCGTGGCCATCGCGCGAACATTGGCGGTGCGGCCCGCGGTGATTCTGATGGACGAGCCTTTCGGAGCGCTGGACGCGCAGACGCGGGGCGAGATGCAGCAGCTTCTGTTGCGCATCTGGGACGAAACGGCCAGCACGATTTTATTTGTTACGCATGACGTGGAAGAGGCCATCTATCTGGCGGACCGAATATTTATTATGAGCGCGCATCCTGGGACCATTGTCGAAGACCTACAGGTGCCGTTCGAGCGGCCGCGAAATCTGGAGCTGAAGCAGCTCAACGAATTTCACGAGCTGCAAAGCTACGTTCTGGGGCGCTTGCGCCGCGCTCCCGGAAATGGACAGGTGCGAGTGAGCATATAAATGCGCTTTGACGGCCTCCAGGGACCATCCGGCAAGCCAGGCGACCGCGAAGAGGTTAACTTCGTCGCAGCGGCGTTTAATTTACAGTACAACTGGATCGCGCTTGGAGGCGCCGTGTTGTTTGCGGTGGTCAGCGGAAGTCTGCTGCCGATTATTTTGGCAGCGGGCACCGAGCTGATGTATCTGGCTATCGTTCCGCAGATGGCCACATTTCAACGGCTGGTGCGGTCCTGGAAGTTCGGCGAAGAGCTGCAACAGCGCCAGGTGCAATACGCGCAGATGTTGTCTAGTTTGTCGCCGGAAGCGAAAGCGCGTTATACCAAGCTGGCGCAAGTGTGCGCATACGTGCGCGGCAACTTTTCACAATTTTCTTCCACTTCAAAAATCTTTCTTGAGCAGATGAATGCGCGGCTGGACGGCTTGCTCGATGGCTATGCCCGGCTTTTGCTCGCGGCTTCGCAGCAGCAACAATATTTGAAAGCCACGGACCCGGATGAGATCGACGAAGAAATCGCGGCGCTGCAAAAAGAAATGAACAACGATCCGGTAAAGGTCCAGGAGATCAACAAGAAACGCGTGGAGATTCTGACCAAGCGGCTGGAGAAGTATCAGAAGATTTGCGAGAATCAGCAAATCGTTGACGCGCAATGTTCCGCCATCGAAGATGCGTTGCACCTGGTGCGCGATCAATCGGTGACCATGCGCGACCCGCAACAGGTGAGCGATCAACTGGATAATCTGGTGCGCGACGTGGAGCAGACCGAGCAAACCGTGCAGCAAGTGGAGGCGATCTTTGGCAACATGGGCGGAAACGTGGGCAGCGCTATGAGCACTGATCTTGACTTGCTGCTGCCGCCGGACAGCGCGCCATCCAGTCCCGAAGCCGCAAAACGCTCTCGCAGCAAAAACTAAGTGAACACACCGCGTCCATTTTCGACCGCCGCTCTTGACACGCTTCCGGCTTGGGCGCGCGAGCTTTCAGAAAAATACTATTCGCGCTCATTCACCATGTTCGTTTTGCACGGCAACGTGCGTGACCTGGTGCCGCTGCAAAAACAAGACGCCACGGAATTTGTGCCGCTGGAGCAGTTCCTTTCCAGTGCGCTATTTGGCCAGCGCGACCTGATTCTGCAATACGACCGCGGGGGCCTGAGCTTTGGATCCTCGGCCACGCAGGCCGATTTCCGGCGTGCGCTCGAAGGCTACGACAGTTTTCACGGCACGACATATTCGCAAGGACTGCCGCGCAATCCCGACGCGGTCTTAAATGTGCTGGACAACTATTTGCGGCTGCGCATCCAGGACCATAAGAAAATCGCATTGATTCTGGATTTCGCGGAGACCATCGCGCCCGCTGGCGATGTCTCGGGGATGTCGGCCGAAGACCGCAACTCGCTCGTGATTCTGAAGCGCTGGGCGCGCAATCCGGCGTTTCTGAGCGCGGATTTGACGATTTGCCTGATTGCCGAAAATCGCATCGAATTGAACCAGGGAATCGTGCAGAATCCCGGCGTTTCGTCGATTGAGATTCCCCTGCCGGACGGTGAGGAGCGCCTACAATTCGTTCGCGCCCAGCTTAAAATCAGCGCGCTGCCTGAGGGATCGGAAGTTTCCGATGAAACGCTGGCCAAACTTGGCGGCGGATTAAAGCGCGTACAACTGTTCAGCCTGATCGCCCACGCGGTGCAAAACCACCAGCCGCTGACGCTGAAATTTCTTTCGAAGCGCAAAAAGGATTTGATCGAATCCGAATCCGGCGGCCTGCTGGAATTCGTGCAGAGCCGCTTCGATCTCTCCTTCGTCGCAGGAAACGACCAGGCCAAACGAAAGCTGCAGGATGCAGCGGCCGCCGTACGTACCGGAAACACCGATGTCTTGCCGATGGGCTACGTTATCTGCGGACCAGTGGGCACCGGGAAGACATTTCTCACTACTTGCTTTGCCGGAGAGGTTGGCATTCCCGCGGTCACGCTGAAAAATTTCCGCAGCATGTGGCAAGGCGTCACGGAAGGAAACCTTGAGCGCGTGCTGACTTTGCTGAAAGCCATGAGCCCGATCGCCGTGATTGTCGATGAAGCCGATGCCCAGCTCGGCGACCGCTCGAGTTCCGGGGATAGCGGCGTGGGTAGCCGGGTTTTTGCGCAAATTGCCCAGTTCATGGGTAACACGGAGTTTCGCGGAAAAGTAATCTGGTTTCTTTTGACCAGCCGGCCGGACCTTTTGCCCGTCGACTTGAAGCGCCAGGGTCGGGCGGAGGAGCACATCGCACTTTTCTATCCGGAAGCGACGGAAGAACGACTCGCGCTTCTGCGCGCCATGCAGAAAAAGATCGGTATGCCGTTGCTGCCGGACGAAATCGAAAAGTTTTTCTTACAGAATTCCGGGACGCTCTCCGGAGCGGACATCGAAGCGGTATTGATCCGCAGCCAGCTTAGAAGCCGCTTGCTCAAGAAAAAATCCGTGGATACGGAGGATTTGAAGTCCACACTTGAGGACTTCATTCCGCCCTATTACCCAACGGAGATCGATCTGCAGAATCTGGTGGCGGTGCTGGAATGCACCAGCAGGAGCTTGTTGCCGCAAAAATATCGCGATCTGGAACGCAGCGAGCTAATCCGCCAAGTCCACGAACTCCTGGCCAACTCGCGCGAGTAATTCCGGCCGGGCGCCTAAATTACGATTCCATCCATGCGGAAAGCCCGCTTCCGCGCGGTGAATTGTGGAATTGGCTTGGCCTCGAGTAAAGGCGCCTGGTCCGTCCAGAAATCCAAAAACTCTTTCTTTTCGCCGGTGCGATAGAAATGCAACAGGTAGGCCTGGTCGCTTGCTGTATATGCCGAAAACCATGGATCAATATCAAAAATTCCGATCTCGTGAAGCAGGGAAAGTCCGTAGCTCGCGGCTTCCATCTCGTACGCGGTGATTTCAGGGAAAAGCCGTTCGTCAACCGGCGGGCGATACTGCCTTCCCAATTCAAATGCACTGGGATCGACGTTCCATTGCACCGTGTGGCCAAATAGATGAGCCAGCAGGAACAGGCGCTGTTCGGGGGTCACCGCGTAATCAATATGGATTTCGATGCCGTCGAGATCTCCCGTTAAGGGGTCGGGAATATCTCTGGTCACGACGCGCAGGTGATAGTGCTGCTCTATACGTTGCTGCACGACGGCGCAGTACTCGGCAAAAGGTGTATCCACTGGCTGATTGTACACCGAAGATATATCGCCCAATCGAGTGCGTCTATCCGGGTGGCAGCGGCGATGATGCCATGAGCCATGCAGTCAAAGCGAAAAATGTGGCTTGAAGTAGCCTGACCGGAGTCATACCATATTGCTTGCGAACCACCACGTGCGCGAGGAGGTACTCATGCACATCGCGCGGCTTTCTAACGCCCAGCTTTCTTTCGGCAACTTCTCTCATCGCCTTCCGAACCTCTTCCGGCAGCTCTGGCGACTCGTGACGATAAGTCTGGTATTCATTCTGTCTGCACCCGGCAGCGCAAGGACGCAAAAGCCCGCCGGCGTGGCGGACGCGCATGAATTGGTGACCGGCCAGACGGAGATATTGGTTACTCCTGAGCAACGGCAATCCGCCGTGGATCTGCTCGAAAATGTGCAGCGCAACTTCGCGGTGGCCATGTCCCGCTTTCCCTACACCATGAAAGTTTCCTTCAAGGGCAGCGGCGACACGCAATTCGAAGGCGAAGGCACTATGGAGGCCGAAGAGTCGCTGCCGAACTGGCGATGGACGGCGCAGGTGGGAGGACTCGTATCCACGCGAATGACGCTGGACGGCAAAACCTATGGCACTGCGGAGGCCGTTCCCATGCGCGTGCAGATGGTTCGCGAAGCGTTGTTTCGCCCCATTTCTGGTTCGCCGAATCAGAAGGCCATTCGCGTGGCGGATGTCGATTTCGACGGCAAACAACTTACCTGCGTGCTGCTCGCCGGCAATGGCCCGCGCACTGGCATGCCGCGCCAGTGGTGGGACCGCGAATACTGCGTCGAAGCGAGCACTGGGCTGTTGATGATTTCTTCCGAGGCTGCTGGCGTCTATGCGGTGTACGACTACACAAATGCCGTGAACTTTCACGGGCATACCTTGCCGGGGCAGATTACTTTTTTTCAAGGCGAAAAAACGGTCCTCGAAATTCATGTCGAAAGCATGACGGATGGCGTCGAAAACGCAGAAACCCTGTTCAATTCGACGGCCGCCGGAGAGTTGCTTGCGCCCACGTTTCTCTTGTCCTCAGCGCAATGGACACCCATTCGCGTGGATGAGAATTCTCGAGGATCCGTCGTTCGCATCGAGCCGGTAATCGTCCATGCGACGATCAGCAACGATACGGGCGAGGTTTTGGAAGCCGAAGCCGTCGGTAACTCCGATTTAAATCAACGCGCCTTGGAAGTCGTCAAGCGCACCGCGTATCCGCCCACAGGTTTTCAGCGCGATTTGTACGTGGCTGTTGAATTCTTTGTCCGGCAGTAACTTTCTGCCGCGCCCCCTCGATAGAACTACTCTTTTCTCTCACGTCAGAAGCGTGAAGCTCGTCTGATTTTGGGCTCTCCGGTGAATTCCATGTCTTCGGGTTATGCGCCCACCGCCCCCGCCTCCTAACTGCTCATTGCGTTTGCAACTTGCCATTAGTCGCTGTAATGTTAGGGTCGCTATCAAAATATGTCCCGGGGCTCTTCGAGTGATGTATTTCCTGGAGTAATCTCGACATGCGAAATGAAAACAGCGCGGCGGTTCCGCCGTCGCTGCCCGGAAGCGCCAAAACTGGCGGCGCTGCAAAAACCAAGCGCGGCCGCGACGCCGCCGCCAAGGAACCCGTCACCGGTCTTCGCGAACGCAAGAAGGCCCGGCTCCGACAGCAAATCGTCGAGACAGCGCTGCATCTTTTTCGTCAGCGCGGCTATGAGAACACGCGCATCGATGACATTGTGCAGACTCTAGAAATTAGCCAGCCCACATTTTTTCGCTACTTCCCGAGTAAAGATGCGGTATTGCGCGAAGTGGGGCGCCGCGCGTTTACGCGCCAGGCCGAGAGTCTCAAGGCCGAGTTGTCCACCAAAGCCACTACCGAGCAACGCCTCCGCCGGTTCTACGAATCGCTGGGAAATGTCACGGAAGTGGGGCGGCCGCTGTGGCAGGCGGTAATTCTCGCTGGCGCCATGGACCCGGTGCGTTCGCCGGAGTTGCGCGGCGCGGAGGCTACCACCGTTAGCCTCCTCCGCGAGATTATCGCCGAGGGTCAGAGGAACGGCGAAATAACCAAAGATTTTCCTGTGGTGCACCTCGCCGAGTTCATGGAGGGCATGTTCAACACTGTGGTTCGCCAGTGGGCGGTCGATCTTACCGGCCCGCATAAACTTACCGAGAGGGTGCGCAATGCGGTCGAATTTTTCTTGCGCGGCGCAAAGCCATAACCCGAAAAGCGGATCATTTCTTCTTAGCAGATGAGCCCGCGCCGTTGCCGCAAAATCTAAGTCGCTCTGCAAAAATTCCCTGAGGTGCATGCCATGAAAGCCGCCATCCTGCGCGAATTCAAAGCCCCGCTATCCTTCGAAGAGGTCGCTCCTCCGAAGCCCGACGCCAACGAAGTCTTGCTGGAGGTAGACGCCTGCGGCGTCTGTCATTCGGATTTGCACGTGGCGGACGGCGATTGGCCGCAAATCGTTCCGATAACCAAGCGTCCCTTGATCCTTGGGCATGAAATTGTCGGCCGCGTCGTGGAAAAGGGCAGCGCGGTAGACGCGCTACAATTAGGCGACCGCGTCGGTGTGCCTTGGGTGCACTGGACCTGTGGCCAGTGCGAACTATGCCGCGAAGGCAACGAAAACCTCTGCGCCAACCAAAAAATCACCGGTGTCACCGTGGATGGGGGATATGCGGAGTTTGTGAAAGCTCCCGCGACTCATGCGCTCAGGATTCCTGAGGGACTCTCCTCCGCTGCCGCCGCGCCGCTGTTCTGTGCAGGCGTCACCGTGTATCGCGCGTTGCAGCACGCGAAAATCAAGGTTGGGCAGCAGGTGGCGATTTTTGGTGTAGGCGGTCTGGGCCACTTGGCGGTGCAAATCGCGAAGGAATTGGGAGCTATCGTCACGGCCATTGACGTCTCCGACGAAAAACTCGCGCATGCCAAAAGCGTGGGCGCATCCGTAACGCTCAACATTGCTTCGGCAAATGTTGTCAAGGAACTGCGGCGGAGCGGTGGCGTCCATGTTGCTTTGGTGACTTCCGCAGCGCGGGCTGCCTATGACGCCGCCTTGCCTTGCGTGCGGCCCACTGGCATGCTCTTGGTCGTTGGCCTGCCTTCCGAATCCCTTTGTTTTCCGCCCATTTTGATGGCGGCCACCGAAGTGCGCATCCAAGCCTCATCCGTCGGCACGAGAGAAGACCTGCGCAAGGTCCTCGAAATGGCCGCCGCGGGAAAACTGCACTGCCAGGTAACGTTGCGGCCTCTACCACAGGCGAACGACGTGCTTGGCGAATTGCGTGCGGGGTCCGTCGCGGGTCGCATTGTTCTGACACCGCGATAAGTACCTTACCCATTATGCCCGCGGCTTCGCTGCCCCAAAAACCGCTTTCCTGCGGCTAGGCATTTCGCTAAGCTACCCGCTCCGAGTCATCAAAAACACTGATGTAATGCATCAAAATAGTGTTGACATTAGTTTCTATTATGTGATATTCACTATCACAATTTCGGAATCTGTCGAGGTGTGGGGGTACGGTCTCGCGGGAGTTGTCGAAGGTCTCTCGGCTTTCTTGGCCCGTGCATGCGCGATTTGCGATCGCCTGCGGATGTCACAGCTGCACACCGTTCCGTATTTTCCCATGTGTTAACGAGTAGTCGTGGTGCGAATTATCTTAGCCATTGACGCAAAGACACCGTTGAGTGGAGCTCGGCAAACCGGGAGGAACAATGAAATCGATATTGCTTGTGGGACTGGTATTTTTCTTACTGTTGAGCCCCGCGGCCAACGCCCAAGGCGTGGGCGCCTCTGGCCAAATTAAGGGCACGGTTTTTGATCCTTCCGGAAGCGTAATTCCGGGCGCCACGGTGGAAGCCGTCGATCCCGGCAAGGGCACGCACTACACCACGACCACCGACGCCAGCGGCCAGTTCCAGTTTCCAAACCTTCCACCTTCCGTCTATGAACTGACCTCGCGGCACAGCGGCTTGCAGACACAGGTCCAGAAGGGGCTGCAGCTGCAAGTGGGTCAGACCGCCATTGTGGACTTTCACCTGGCGCTGGCTGGAGCGAGCGCTTCGGTGGAGGTCACTGCCGAGCAGGCCGCCATCGAGACCACCCGGGGCAGTCAGGCCAACACCATCTCGCAAACGTATATTAATGACCTGCCGATCAATCGCCGCGATTATCTGACCTTTACCTTGCTCCTGCCTGGTGTGAGCAACTCCAGCACCCTTGCCTCCGATACCGACTTTCGCCCAAAGCAAACGCCGCAGAGCGGACTATCTTTTTACGGAAGCAACGGCCGCGGCAACAGCGTAACGGTCGACGGTGGCGAATTTAACGATGATGCCGGCGGCGTGCGCCTGAATCTGAATCAGGACGCAGTCCAGGAATTTCAGGTAAATCGCAGCGATTACGCCGCGGATCTGGGCGGCGCCAGCGGTGCCGCGATCAACATCGTCTCGAAATCCGGCACCAACGAACTGCACGGCGGAATCTACGCGCTGTTCCGTAACGACGCCCTGGACGATCGCGATCATTTCGCCCTCCAGCCGGCTCTCTCGCCAGGCGACCCGTTCTCCAACGACGCCACCGCTACGGCGTTAAAGAACACTCTGAACCGCCAGCAGTTCGGCGGCAACATTGGCATGCCGATCCAGAAAGACAAAACCTTCCTCTTCGCCAGCTACGAAGGCCTGCGCTCCGATGCGCAAGATTCCGTCCCCTTGCTGACCAACACCAGCGTGTTTAACTCGACCCCGCAGCAAAATACGATCATCGGGGGCTTGGCGGCAGAATCGCCGACCACTATGGTCCCTTGCTTGTCTCTCACTGCAACGGTGTCGGCACCAACCTGCGCGTTTATCCTCAATAATTGCTTGAACATCACCGCGGCTCCGTCTCTGTGCCAAACCAACGGCGCCACGCAAGCGCTGAACCCCTTTATCATTAATCAAGCAGAGACCGGCGGCGGGCTGTTTCCTTTCCCTATCCGGCAGAACTTGGCCTCCGTGCGCCTCGATCACCGCTTCAGCGACCACGATCAAGCCTTTCTTCGTTATAGTTTTGGTCACTTAACGGAAACCGATCCCGATCTGCAAGCGCTCACCGCCTTTTCACGCGGCACTTCCGAACTGGCGTGGGACAACACTCTGCAAGCTTCCTGGTTTCACACCTTTAGTCCCAAGTCGCAGAACGAAGCGCTCGTGCAGTACAACGTTTATCAATTCAACGTCGACACCAACGACCCTGGCGGACCGGGACTTGATGTGCAAGGCTTCGGCTTTTTCGGCCGCGGCATTTTCCTGCCCAGCCACACCCGCGCGGGCCGTTATCAGTTTGCGGACAACTACTCGTACATTCACGGACGCCATTCCTTCAAGTTCGGCGGAGAAGAAATAGTGCGCGGCAACGACACCATCTCTCAAACTTTTTTTGCAGGGCGCTTTGAATTCTTGGAGCTACCCGGCATCGTCCTCAGCCCGTGCCTCCAAATACCCGCTCTCTGCGGACTGACCGGCGCTGCGGTGCCGTCCACGGTGGCCCTCACGCCGCTGCAAACCTTTAGTCTTGGCGCGCCCGGATTCTACGAGCAAGGCTTTGGCAACCCCAAGTATCAGCAAACCAGGCCGTTCACCGCGGTCTATGCGCAAGATACTTGGCAAATTCTGCCGAGCCTGACGCTGAACTACGGCCTCCGCTACGAATTGGATACGCAATACGGCCCGTTGCACACCCCCAAGACGAATTTCGCCCCGCGCTTTTCGCTGGCGTGGTCGTCCAGCGATCATAAGACGGTGGTTCGCGCCGGCTACGGAATTTTCTAC
The DNA here is from genome assembly GCA_963838265.1 of uncultured Acidobacteriota bacterium. GTDB lineage: Bacteria > Acidobacteriota > Terriglobia > Acidiferrales > UBA7541 > Acidiferrum. Next base: position 352,232 of record CAWIQN010000002.1, on the reverse strand, counting down.
TCTCCGATTTACGCTCAGATCCCGGGCGTCGTCAGCGTACTCGGCAACAATAATAATCAGCGCATCATCGCCAATACTCTGGTGAAGCTTACCGGCGTGCCAGGCGCCCCAGCCGACAACTCTGCCGCTATCTTCCAAACCTTCTTCGGTGAAGGTCTGATCAACTGCGGCGTCCCTCCAGCCGGACAGTACGCTTGCATCTCGCAGCAAGACTTGGCCCCGTTCGTGCCCGTTTCCAACACTGGACCGCTGCCTCCCGGTACCGTTTTGTTCGCCGGCCAACCGGACTACAAAAGTCCCACCTCGCAGCAAGCTTCGCTGGGAATCGAGCGCGAGGTTGGCGGCGGATTGACCGTGTCCGTCAACTACATCTGGGTCCATACCACGCATCTGCCGGTCGCGATTGACACCAACCTGCTGCCGGGCGCGCCAATCGTGACCACCAACCCTGGGAGCGGCCTGCCTGTCAACGGCCTCCCCTTCCAGGATTGGGGAGCGGCGGCTTGCGGCGTGGCGCCTAACTTGTCTCCAAACTGCTTTGTCGATACCACCGGAACTATCTTGCAGAACAACGTTTATAGTTCAGTTGGTTCGGCCGTCTATAACGGCGGTATTTTCGAACTGAAAAAGCGATTTGCGAATCACTTCACGCTTCTCGCCAACTACACGTTCAGCAAAGCCATCGACGACGTCACCGATTTCAACAGCGACTATTCTCCCTTCAACGCCACCTGCTTGAAATGCGATCGCAGCCTCTCGGATTTTGACCAGCGCCACAAGGTGGTAGCCGCCGGAGTTTTCTACAGCCCCTTCCATTCGAAGATCTTTGGAGGGTTTGAGTTTTCTCCCATCTTTACTTATAACAGCGGCCACCCCTTCAACCTTCTGGCGGCGGCGGACGTGAATAGCGACGGACATTTCACCAACGATCGCCCGCCCGGCGCCGGACGCAACACCGGTCTCGGCCCGGACTTCATCGAAGTCGATACGCGCATCAGCCGCACCTTCAAGCTCACCGAGAAGCTCGCGCTGACGTTTACATCGGAAGCTTTCAATCTCGCGAACCATACCAACTATTCCAGCGTTAACAACGTGGTCGGCTCGGCTTTCGCGCCACCCTTTAATGTCCAGGGCAGTGCGAATCTTTTCCCGAACCAGCCACTCGCGTTTACTGCGGCGTTCCCCGCACGCCAAATCCAGCTCGGCCTGCGCTTGGCCTTCTAGTTTTCTAGAAGTTTGGCGCATGCCGGTCTAACTGTATGCCGGGCGGCGATAGGGCGCCGACCGGCGGTAGTTTGTCGCCCGGATTTTTTTCTTGCCTTCAGATGGATGCACTTCTCAATGTCGGAGCGGGAGGAATGGCACATGTCGCGGATCTCGAAACAGCTCGTCGCACGCGGGATAGCGGTAGCAATACTCTTCGGCTTGATGGCAGTGAATGCCCAAGCGCAGGCGGGCGTTACTCCGTATGCCGGAACATTGGCGGACGGTGCCACCTATCTGATTGAGGTTCCGGCCAACTGGAATGGCACCTTGTTTCTCTATAGTCACGGCTACGTCACTCCTGGCGCGGCTAATCCCGCGGCGGACGTCGGCGATCCTATCACCCGGTTTTTCATGCTTTCCAGCGGCTACGCTCTGGCCGGCTCTTCGTACGCCACGACCGGATGGGCTCTCCAACAGGCCTTGCCAGACCAAATTGCCGTGCTCGATCTTTTTGACAAGCTCGTCAAGCGCCCGAAACGCACCATCGCCTGGGGACATTCGCTCGGCGGCATCATCACCGCCGGCCTGATTCAGCGCTACCCGGAGCGTTTTGATGCGGCGCAGCCCATGTGCGGTGTGCTCTCCGGCGGCGTCGCCACTTGGAACACCGCGCTTGATGGCGAGTTCGTTTTCAAGACCCTGCTGGCGCCCGGCACCGGCCTGCAGGTCGTCAACATCGCCAATCCCACGGATAATTTCGAACTCGCCGAAGAACTGCTTGCCGAAGCGCAAGCCACGCCGCAAGGGAGGGCGCGCATCGCTCTGGGTGCCGCGGTATCCGACACGCCGGGATGGTTTACGCCATTGTCTCCGGAGCCGGCAGCGGATGATTTTGTCACCGAGGAGGCCAACCAATTCCTGTGGGATCAACAGGTGGACTTTCCCTTCGTCTTTGCGTTTCGCCAGGAGCTGGAACTCCGCGCCCAGGGCAATGTCTCCTGGAACACGGGAGTCGATTACCGCCACCAGTTGGATCGCTCCATTGGACGCGCTGAAGTAGTGGCGCTTTACCAGCAGGCGGGCTTGGATCTCGACGCCGACCTGAAAACGCTGCAGGATGCCGCACGTATCAGCGCCGACCCCGAGGCCGTTCGCTATCTGGAGCAAAACATTATTTTCGACGGCCGGATTCACATTCCCGTGCTGACGCTGCATACCAAGGGCGATGGACTGGTGGTGGTGCAGAACGAAAGCGCCTATAAGCAGGTGGTCGATGAAGTGGGCAACGATCAATTCCTGCGCCGCACCTTTATCGACCGCGCCGGACATTGTGCCTTCACCCCGGCGGAAACCATTTCTGCCGTCCAGACCTTGATCAATCGTCTCGATACCGGACGGTGGCACAACGTCGACGCCACGGATCTGAACAATGGTGCTACCGCGCTCGGGCCGGAATTCAACGTGTTCAGTGGCGCGCAAGGGCTTGCCGCCACGCCATCCGCGTTCATCGAGTTTACTCCCAGCCCGTATCTCCGCACATTTGACGCGGTCACCGGCGAGTGCGAATTCGGATTCCTGTGCGGCGATTCGTTCTTTCACTTTAACTAGCGCGCCGCGCCTTAGGGTGCGAATTGGATGAGTTTGCTTTCGCGCGCAAACTCATCCTCGGTCAATGAATTCGCGCGAAGCTTTTGTCATGACGGCGCAATGCTTGAACCGCATTGCGCCGTCGTCTGCGGCTTTCCGGGTCAATGTAGGACCGCGGCAATCACCACGAACGAGCATGGTTTACCGCGCTAAGTGCCACGCTGGAGCGCACGGCGCGTCGAGAGGACATACGAATGCAATCGCCGGTCGTGGGTGAGTTCATGGGCACTATGGTCCTGGTCTTGATCGGCAACGGCGTGATCGCCGACGTTCTCCTCAAGCATTCCAAGGCGGAAGGCGGCGGATGGATGGTCACCTCCACCGGCTGGGGCTTCGCTGCCATGGCGGGAATCTTCACCGCTATGGCCTGCGGCAGCCATGACGCCAACATCAATCCGGCGGTAACCCTGGCGCTGGGCATCGTCACGCACGATTTCTCGAAACTTTTCCCCTATATCGCCGCCCAAACGCTGGGCGCGTTTGTCGGCTCCACCCTCGTGTGGCTGCACTTTCTTTCGCATTGGAAGCCTACTCAAGAGCCCATTCTCAAGCTCAGCTGTTTCTGCAGCCACCCCGCTATTCCCCACAAAGCCGCGAATCTCGTCTGCGAAGTGATTGCCACCACTCTTCTGGTTTTTGTGGGCGCCTGCATTATGACCCGCCCAAATCTGCCTCCTGGATTGGCGCCGTTCCTCATCGCCGCGTTGGTCTGGGGCCTGATTCTTGCCTTGGCGGGCACCACCGGATCGAGCATGAATCCTGCGCGCGATCTCGGCTCGCGCATCGCTCACGCGGTATTGCCCATTGCCGGTAAAGGCAGTTCGGATTGGGGCTACGCGCCGATTTCGATTATTGGTACTTTCGGTGGCGGTGCGCTTGGCGCATTGGCCATCCGGCTTTTTCTAGTTTGAAACACTGCGCCAACGCACCGCTTCGCTACTCGCGGTGGCATTCGCGCGGTGCATAGCGTTAGTAGCAAAAATATGATATAGACAATCATATTTTGTTGTTGCACGCTCGTAAAGGAACGAAGCGATTTATTTGCCACTATGACCAACTGTCAGATATTTGATCTCACTGGACGCGTGGCCGTGATCACCGGAGGCTCCGTGGGCCTGGGGCGCCAGATGGCCGAAGGCTTGGCCGAAATGGGTGCCCACCTGGTTCTTTGCGCACGCAAAAAAGAGCGCTGTCAGCAAGCCGCGGACGAATTGCAAACGAAGGGCATCCAAACGCTGGCCCTCGGCTGCGACGTAAAAGATCCCGCCAGCATTCGCGCCGTCGCCGAGGCCGCCGTCAAACAATTCGGCCGCATCGACATCCTGATCAACAATGCCGGTACCTCCTGGGGCGCCCCCACCGAGGATATGACCCTCGAACAGTGGAACAAGGTCATCGAGACCAATCTGACTGGTACATTTCTTTTTTCCCAGGCTGTCGGCAAGGTCATGATTTCGCAGCGTCGCGGAAAAATCATCAACATCGCTTCCGTCGCCGGATTGCGCGGCTCCTCTCCAAAATTTTCCGCCATCGGATACAGCGCCAGCAAAGGCGGCATCATCATTTTCACCAAAGATCTCGCCTGTAAATGGGGCATGCACAATATCCAGGTAAATGCTATCGCGCCGGGATGGTTTCCGACCGATATGTCGCGAAAAGTGATCGAGCGAGACCAAGCGGGCTTGCTGGCCACCATACCGCTCGGCCGCTTCGGCGGGCCGCAGGATTTGAAGGGCGCAGCCATCTTTCTCGCTTCTGCGGCTTCCGATTTTGTTACTGGACATACTCTCGTTGTCGACGGAGGGCAATCCGCCTGATTCAGGCGCGGCCGAATCCCTATGAATATTCCTCTCACGCCCTTGCGCTTTCTGCGCTACGCGGAGCGCCAATATCCCGCCAGAACAGCGGTGTCCTGCAACGACAAACGCTACACCTACGCGCAGTTTGCCGATCGCGCGCGCCGGCTCGCTGGCGCTTTGCTGCAACACGGCGTCCAGCCCGGTGATCGCGTGGCCCTGCTCAGCACCAATTGCCACCGCTTGCTCGAAGCTTATTACGGCGTTTTGGAAGCCGGCGCGATCCTGCTCCCTCTCAACATTCGTTTATCGGCCGGCGAGCTTGGCTATATCCTCAACGATTCCGGTGCCACCGTCCTCTTCGTCGAAAAACAATTTCTTCCCTTGGTCGAGGCTTTTCGTAATGACCTTACCTCCGTCAGAATTTTCTGCCTGCTCGAGGGCGTTCCGGAAGCTCCTTGGTTTTCCTCGCAAACCTACGATGAATGGCTCGCGGCTGCCACCCCGCATAGTGCCGATATCGAGTCCATCGACGAGACTGCCGTTGCCGAACTTTTTTATACCAGCGGCACCAGCGCCAATCCCAAAGGCGTCATGCTCACGCACCGCGGTATTTATCTTCATGCCATGAACGTCTGCATGGCCTTCAAAATTCCCAACGGCAACGTCGAGCTGCATACCATTCCGCTTTTCCACGCCAATGGCTGGGGCGTTGCCCATTTCCTCACCCTGCTAGGCGGCACGCACGTCATGATTCAGCGCTTCGATCCCAAGGAAGTCTTCCGCCTCATCGAAAAGGAACGCGCGCAGACCTGCAGTCTGGTGCCCATCATGGCCACCGCGTTGGTGAATTGTCCGGAACGAAAAAACTACGATCTAAGCAGCCTCACGCGCATCGTGATCGGCGGAGCCGCGTCGTCGCCCACCCTGATTCGCGAAGTCGAAGAAGCTTTTGGCTGCGAATGCTTCTCTGGCTATGGCCTCACGGAAACTTGTCCCACCCTTTCCATTTCTCCCATGAAGTCCGGAATGGGTTGGCACGGTGAGCAACGCTACGCAGGGCAAGCCATGACTGGGTATCCCGTTCCCGGCGTCGAAATGCGCGTCGTCGATGCCGACGATAACGACGTCGCGCCAGACGGCCAATCCATCGGTGAAATTATCTGCCGCGGCGACGGCGTAATGAAGGGTTATTGGGGCCAGCCGGAAGCGACCGCCGAAGTAATGCGTGGCGGCTGGTTTCACACCGGCGATATGGCCACGCTCAACGCCGACGGCTACTTTCTGATTGTCGACCGCAAGAAAGACATCATCGTCAGCGGTGGCGAAAATATCTCCTCTCTCGAACTCGAAAAAGTCATCCTCGCGCATCCCGCCGTTCTCGAAGCCGGAGTCATTCCCGTGCCCGACGAAAAGTGGGGAGAAGTTCCGAAGGCCCTGGTCGTTCTGAAACCCGGCGCCTCCGTCACCGAAACCGAATTGATAGATTTCTGCCGCACGCGCTTGTCCCATTACAAGTGTCCCCGTTCCGTCGACTTCGTCGATAATCTGCCTAAAACCGGCACGGGAAAAATTCTCAAAAAAGACCTGCGAAAAAAGTATTGGGGTCAGGACACACTGCGCCCGGAATCTGTCGCTTCAAAGAAAGGCGCTTGAGCAGTTCGCTCTCCCTATCGCGTCGTCGAATTGAGACGTCGTGTTGGAACTAAGAAGTCCTGTTGTGAAAAATCGTGGCTGAAGAAAATTATTTCGCCGCTGAAGATCAAAAGGAGTCTGTTTTATGGACTTAAAACTAACCGCCGAGGAAACGAGTTTCCAGGAAGAACTGCGCGCCTGGCTCGCCACCAACGCTCCGAAAGACTGGGCCGACTGGCGCGAAAAGCCTCTCGAGGAATCCTATCCCTATCTGCGCGCCTGGCAACGCAAACTTCACGAAGGTCGCTGGGCTGCCGTCTCCTGGCCCAAGGAGTACGGTGGCCGCAGCGCCACGCTCATGCAACAGTCTCTCTTCTGGGAAGAAATGGCCCGCGTGGAAGCCCCGCCCATGGCCAACTCTCTTGGTCTCGGACTCATCGGTCCCACCATCATCGCTTGCGGCACCGAAGCGCAAAAAAAGCGCTTCATCCCTAAAATTTTAAGCGCTGAAGAAATTTGGTGCCAGGGCTTCTCCGAGCCCAACGCCGGCTCCGACCTAGCGGGCTTGCAAACCGAAGCCAAGCTCGACGGCGACCACTACATCGTCAACGGCCAAAAAGTTTGGACCAGCTACGGCTGGGTCGGCGACTGGTGTGAACTCGTCGTCCGCACCGACGCCACCGCCGCAAAACACAAAGGCCTCACCGCCCTCCTCGTGGATATGAAATCTCCCGGCGTCGAAGTTCGCCCCCTGCGCCAAATGACCGGCGAGTCCGAATTCAACGAGCTTTTTTTCCGTGACGTCCGCGTCCCTGTAGAAAACGTTCTCGGCAAGGTAAACGATGGCTGGAACGTCGCCATGAGCACGCTGATGTACGAACGCGGCTCGTACGGCGCGCGCTTGCAACTCACTTTCAATCGCTACATCAGCCGCCTCATCGAACTGGCTCGCACCACCATGCGCAACGGCCGCCCCGCCAGCGAAGATCCCATCATTCGCCAAAAATTAGCCCAGTGCAGCGCTGAAATCGAAATCATGCGGTTCAATCAGATGCGCGCCTTCAGTCGCATTACCGCCACCGGCGTCCCCGGCCCCGAAGGCTCCATCCAGAAAATTTTCTGGAGCGAACTCAATCAGCGCCTCCAGCAAATCGCGCAGGAATTGCTCGGCTCCTATGGCCAGCTTCTCGGCGGCGACCCGCACGCCATCGACAAAGGCATCTGGTCCTATGCCTACCTGCGCACTCGCGGCAACACTATCGAAGCCGGCACCTCCGAGGTGCAGCGCAACATCATCGGCCATTTCGTTCTCGGTCTGCCGAGAAGCTACTGAGACTTTGTCGCACAGGCTTCAGCCTGTGCGCGGTGTAATCAACGCCACCTAATCCAGCAACTGGCTGGATTACAACCAAGAGAGAAAAAGGAAAAAACCATGCAATTCGGTCTAAGTGAAAGTCAGGAGTTTCTGAAAGACAGCGCCCGCAAATTCTTCGCCGGTGAATGCCCCGGCGCGGAAATGCGCCGCCTGATGGAAACAGACACCGCCTACGACCCCGCGCTTTGGGCCAAGCTCACCGACCAGGGCTACACCGGCATCATCTTCGCCGAAGAATACTACGGTGTCGGCCTAGGCAAAGTCGAGCTCATGCTGCTCATGGAAGAGGCCGGACGCGCGCTCTTGCCCGGCCCGTTTTTCTCCACGGTAGTTCTCGCCGGCTCCGTCCTTGACGCCGTCGCCACTCCCGCGCACAAGAAAAAATATCTCGCGCCCGTCTGCCGCGGTGAAGCGCGCGCCACCGTCGCCATCCTCGAAGCGAGCGCCAGCTGGAATCCGCGCGACGTCCAGCTCACCGCCGTCAACGGCAAACTCACCGGCGAAAAACTTTTCGTCTCGGACGCCGCCGTCGCCAGCTTCATCCTCGTCGTCGCCAAAAACGGCGTCTTTATCGTGGACGCCAAAGCCCCCGGCCTGAAAATCTCCCCCATGTCTGCCATGGACCTCACACGCAAACTCTACGTCGTCGAATTCAAAGACACTCCCGCCGAACCACTCGGCCCGACCACAAATCTCCCGCGCGCTCTGGACATCGCCGCCGCCGCGCTTTCCGCTGAATTAGTCGGCGGCATGCAGCGCACTCTCGACGTCACCGTTGAATATGCCAAAACCCGTAAGCAATTCGGCAAACCCATCGGCATGTTCCAGTCCGTGCAGCACCAATGCGCCGATATGTATCTCGAAACAGAAAGTTCCCGCTCCGCGGTGTACTATGCCGGGTACGCTCTGGAAGAAAATACTCCAGACGCCGCCACCGCCGTTTCCATTGCTAAAATGTATGCCAGCGATGCCGGACGCACCGTCGGCAATCGCGGCATCCAAATCCACGGCGGCATGGGCTTCACCTGGGAGAACGATGTCCACCTGTACTATCGTCGCGCCAAAGCCTCCGAAAACGCTTTCGGCGACGCCACTTTTCATCGCGAACGCATCGCCCAGTTGGTGATCGACGCGCCCACCACCGCCCATGCCGCGCGATGACGTAGCATTTGTAGGGGCGCAGCATGCTGCGCCCCGGCTTGCCCAGACTTAGGAAGTCATTCAGTTACAAAAGAGAGCAAACATGAGCGACCTAGTCCAACTAACAAAACAAAACAACATCGCCGTAATCACCATCAACAACCCCCCGGTAAACGCCCTCAGCCCCGGCGTTCCCGAAGGCATCTCCGAAGCCATCGACCAAATTGCCAAGGACGACACCGTCAAAGCCGCGGTCCTCATCGGCGGCGGCCGCACCTTCATCGCCGGCGCCGACATTAAAGAATTCGGCAAAATGACCACCGGCAAGCCGCGCGGCGCAGGACTCCTTCCGCTCCTTTTGAAAATCGAAGACAGCGCCAAGCCCGTAATCGTCGCCATTCACGGCACTGCTTTTGGTGGCGGACTCGAAGTCGCCATGTCCGGCCACTATCGCGTCGCCGGCGCCGGCGCGCAAGTCGGCCAGCCCGAAGTGAAGCTTGGCATCATTCCCGGCGCCGCAGGCACGCAGCGTCTTCCGCGCCTCGCCGGCGTAGCCAAGGCCGTCGAAATGTGCACCACCGGCAATCCCGTAAAAGCCGATGACGCTCTAAAGTCCGGCATCATCGACAAAATTATCGACGGCGATCTCCTTGCGGGTGTCATCGCTTTCGCCAACGAAGTTGCCTCCAAACCCGCGCCGAAAACCCGCGAGCGCAACGATAAACTCGGCAACGCTGCGGAAAACGCCGCCGTCTTCGCCGCCGCCCGCGAAACCGTCGCGAAAAAGCAGCGCGGCCTCAAAGCTCCGCAAGCCGCCATCGATGCCATCGAAGCCGCCACCAAGATGCCGTTCGAAGCAGGCTGCCAGCTCGAACAAGAACTTTTCATCGACTGCCTCTTTTCCGATCAATCCAAATCCCTCATCCACGTTTTCTTCAGCGAGCGCGAAGTCGGCAAAATTCCTGACGTCCCCAAAGACATCAAGCTCATCCCCGTAAATTCCGCCGCCGTCATCGGCGCGGGCACCATGGGAGGCGGCATCGCCATGGTTCTCGCCAACGCCGGCATCCCCGTCACTCTGAAGGAAACCGATCAAGCCGCCCTCGATCGCGGCCTCGCCACCATCAAATCCAATTACGACAATTCTGTAAAGCGCGGCCGCTTCACCGCCGAGGCCGCTGCCGAGCGTTTTAATCGCATTAAGCCCACGCTCACCTACGACGATTTCACCAACGTCGACCTTGTCATCGAAGCCGTCTTCGAAGGCATGGCTCTCAAAAAGGAAATCTTCAAAGACCTTGACCGCATCTGTAAACCCGGCGCCATCCTCGCCAGCAACACCTCTACGCTCAGCATCGACGAAATCGCCTCCGCCACCACTCGTCCCGAATCCGTAATCGGCACGCATTTCTTCAGCCCCGCCAATGTAATGCGTCTGCTCGAAATCGTGCGCGGCAAAGCCACTTCCAAAGAAGTCATCGCCACGTGCATGAATCTTTCGAAAACTCTTGGCAAAATTGGCGTGCTCGTCGGCAACTGTCGCGGCTTCGTTGGCAATCGCATGTTCGGCCCGTATCGCCGCGAAGCGCAGTTCCTCGTTGAAGAAGGCGCCAGCATCCCCGCCGTCGACAAAGCGCTGACCGACCTCGGCTTCGCCATGGGCCCGCTCGCCACCGGCGACCTCGCCGGACTCGACGTTGGCTGGCGCATTCGCAAGGAATATCGCCATCTCGAAAAGCCCGGCGTCCGCCAACCCTTCGCCGAAGATAAACTCTGCGAACTCGGCCGCTTCGGCCAGAAAACCGGCGGCGGCTGGTACAAGTACGACGAGAATCGCAAAGCCTCTCCCGATCCCGAAGTCGAGGCTCTCGTCAAAAAGTGGGTCGCCGAAGCTGGCACTCCACAGCGTCAAATCTCCGCCGAAGAAATCGCCGATCGCTGTCTCTACGCTCTCGTCAACGAAGGCGCGCGCATTCTCGAAGAAGGTTTCGCTCTCCGCGCTTCGGACATCGACATCATCTACCTAAACGGCTACGGCTTCCCCGCCCATCGCGGCGGTCCCATGTGGTACGCCGACACCGTAGGCCTGAAAAAGGTCCTGGCCCGCATCGAAGAATTTCACAAAGCCCACGGCGAACTCTGGGAACCTGCTCCTTTGCTGAAGCGCCTAGCCGACCAAGGAAAATCCTTCGCCGACTTCGGCAAACAAGAATCCGCCGCCCGCTAGTCAATTTTCGAGGGTGGCCGCTTGACGCCGCTTTGCCGTCGCAGTTGCCGTTGACTTAGCTGTAGTAGCGGCCGCCTTCCGAGGCGGTCGCCTTTGGTTTTGACTTTGTAGTGGCGCAGCATGCTGCGCGGTTTTTGTAGGGGCCGGACTTTCAGTCCGGCCAAGGTATTGTTCGCAGAAAAATTTCAGCACGTCCACCGGAGCCCCAAATGAGAGAAGCCGTAATAGTAGCCAGCACCCGAACCCCCCTAGCCAAATCCTTCCGCGGCTCCTTCAACCTAACCCGCCCAGAAGACCTGGTAGCCCACTGCATCAAAGACGTCCTAGCCAAAACTCCTAATCTCGCCCCCGCAGAAATAGAAGACGTAATCCTCGGCTGTGGCCAACCCCACGGCGCTCAAGGACAAAACATCGGCCGCACCAGCGCGATGCTCTCTGGCCTTCCCACCAGCGTAGCCGGCACCACCATAAATCGCTTCTGTTCGTCCGGTCTCCAAGCCATCACCGTAGCCGCCCACCAAATCATCAGCGAAGGTGTCGACGCCATCATCGGCGGCGGCGTCGAAAGCATCACCATGCTCACCCGCGATAATAATCCTCACCCCGTCCTCCTCGAAAAAATGCCCGGCATCTACATGGTTATGGGCAATACCGCAGAAGTCGTCGCCAAGCGTTACAAGATAAGCCGCGAAGCTCAGGACGAATACTCCCTCCTCAGCCAGCAGCGCACCGCTCGCGCCCAGCAAGAAGGTTTTTTCGACACCGAAATCGCTCCCATGCAGGTAACCCGCGGCATCCTCGACAAAAAAACCGGTGAAGTCGTCAGCAAAGAAAACGCCACCGTAAATCGCGATGAATGCAATCGCCCGGACACCACGTTGCAAGGTCTCCTCGCCCTGAAACCGCATTTCGATCCAGACAGCGGCCAGGGCAGCGTCACCGCCGGAAACTCCAGTCAACTTTCCGATGGTGCTTCCGCCACTCTCTTAATGTCCCGCGAGCGCGCCGATCAACTCGGCATCCCCTATAAACTGATTTTCCGTGGCTTCCAAGTCTCCGGCTGCGAACCAGATGAAATGGGCATCGGCCCGGTCTTCGCCATTCCCAAACTTCTACAACGTGCCAATTTAAAAATGTCCGACGTCGACGTCTGGGAACTCAACGAAGCCTTCGCCGTCCAGGTAATCTACTGCCGCGATCGCCTCGGCATCGATCCCGCCAAGCTAAACGTAAACGGCGGCAGCATCTCCATCGGGCACCCCTTCGGCATGACCGGCTCACGCATGGTCGGCACCCTAGCCAACGAACTAGCCCGCAGAAAAAAACGCTATGGCGTAGTCACCATGTGCGTAGGCGGCGGCCAAGGCGCCGCAGGCCTTTTCGAGCGCGCCTAATTTGCACCGCGACTCTCAGAACTCGTTCGAACGGAGTCTCTGCTGACCATGCGCATCAACTCGCCACTCGTCACTCGTCTCTCGCCACTCTCTTCCGGCGAAGCATCGGACGCCTTGCCTTGTCTGCTTGTCTTCGCTCCCCTTTCTTCTTCGCCTGTCTAAACCGATGGGACTCCTCTACCTCGTCCGGCACTCTCAAGCCTCCTTCCTCTCCGAAAACTACGACAAATTATCCCCTCTAGGCGAAGCCCAATCCCGCCGGCTAGGCGAATTCTGGGCCCAACAAAAACTAAACTTCAACCGCATCGCCACCGGCCCCTGCGTCCGCCAAAAAGACACCGTAAAATTTATAGCGGAAGCCTATCGCGACGCCGGCCAGCCCTTTCCAGAACCGCAAGAAATGCCCGAATTCGACGAATATCAGGCCGAAGACGTCCTAAAGCGCACTCTTCCTGCACTACTCGAAACCGACGAAAGCATCCGCAATCTCCACGCCGCTTTCCAGTCTTCCCCAGACCACGCCACGCAGCGCGCCACCTTCCAAAAATTATTCGAGACCGTCATCGGCAAGTGGGTCAACGCCGAACTCGCCCCGCAAGGTGTCGAAACCTGGCAAGAATTCTGCGCCCGCGTAAACTCCGGCCTTACAAAATTTCTCGCCTCTGGCCAGCGCGGCGAGCAGGTCGCCATCTTCTCGTCCGGCGGCCCCATCGCCGTCGCCATGCAGCGCGCCCTAAAACTGTCCGCTCAGGCCACGCTGGGCGTAAGCTGGATGTCGCAAAACTCTTCCTGGAGCGAATTTCTGTACGGCGGGGATCGTTTCACCTTAAGCACTTTCAATTCCCATTCCCACATCGACGATCCCGCCATGCTCACGTACCGATAGGGAGACGCGCCCATGAGCAACCTCTTAGATCAACCCGCCGCCATCCGCTCCGGCGAAGAATTAGACGCCACAAAGCTCGAACCTTATCTCCGCCAGCATTTCCCCAACGAGTCCGGCGCCCTCGAAATCCGCCAGTATCCCAGCGGCCATTCCAATCTGACCTACGCCCTCCGCCTCGGCGAAAGGGAACTTGTCCTTCGCCGCCCGCCCTTCGGCAGCAAAGTAAAATCCGCCCACGACATGAGCCGCGAATTTCGCGTCCTGGCAAAACTTCACGCCGTCTACGCCCCAGCCCCGGAAGTTCTCGTCTACTGCGACGACGAATCCGTCCTCGGCGCGCCCTTCTACATCATGCAACCCATACACGGCGTAATCCTTCGTAAACACCTGCCGCCCGATCTCGGTTTCACGCCAGAAAAAACTCGCCAGCTTAGCGAATCTTTCATCGACAATCTCATTCGCCTGCATCGCGTGGACTACGCCGCCGCCGGTCTTTCCGATCTCGGCAAGCCCGACGGCTACCTGGCCCGCCAAGTGAAAGGCTGGACCGAGCGTTACCACGGTTCCAAAACTCACGATTACGCCGAAGTAGAAAAAATCTCCGCATGGATGCAGCAGCACATGCCGGTCACCCATTCCGTTTCCCTCGTCCACAACGACTACAAGTTCGACAACGTCGTGCTCGATTCGCACGACCTCACCAAAATCGCCGGCGTCCTCGATTGGGAAATGTGTACCATCGGCGATTCCCTCACCGATCTCGGCACCACCGTGGGCTACTGGGTCGACCCCAGCGATCCCGAAGAACTAAAAAAACATCTTGCCGACGTCACTACCCAACCCGGAAGCCTCACTAGAACAGAAGTCGTCCAGCGCTACGCACAACAAACCGGCTGTGACGCCAGTCAAATGGTCTTCTACCTGGTCTTCGCCCGCTTCAAACTAGCGGTCATCATCCAGCAAATCTTCTATCGCTATCACCAGGGCCTAACCAAAGACGCCCGTTTCGCCGCCATGCCCGAACGCATCAAAGCCCTCCTCCAAGCCTCCCTCCACACCGCCCAAACCGGCCACCTCTAGCTCGCGTGGCCCCAGTAGCACAGGCACTCCTGCCTGTGCGCTTTTTTCAACCCCACCAACCCACTCATTTCACAAGCCTTTCCGTCCGCTCAAAAAATATGCCATTAACCCATATTTCTCTTGACATCTGAGTTCCCATGACCTATACTTTTCCCGTTTAGAACTGCGCCTCAAGCAAGCTCCATTCACACCAATTCCCACTCCAGCAAACGCCGTACGGCATCCTTAATATGTGAGACCGCTCCGCCAACGGATTCAGCTGCCATGCCAGGTGAATCGACGGGATTAGGCGATTTTCACTCGTTTATACGAAACAATATGCGTTGACGCGGCGGCGCTAGGCCGTGGTCGGAACGGCGGTTCTTCCGCCGAGACGGCGAAGCAGTTCGCCGGGTTCTACGTGTCGTGGGTCGTTCGCTCAGCGCTTCAGCAGCATGCGCCGCCACATTGGTCAAAACTTTGTCAGCGGCTGCGTTCGCCCAAAATACCCGGGCTGACATTTTGTCCACCGGCGCATCGCAGACCTGTTCGAGTGCGGCAAGAAGTTCCGTCACACTGCTGAAGTGTTTATTTCGTAAGGCGAGAATGTCAGCCGCGATGCCCATCACTTTTACCTCATGTTGGGCGCAGCATATATCATCCCAATCATTTTCCGCACCCTGTACCAAGGGACAGGTATCTCGAACTGGCATCAATTCGAGCTTGAAAGGTACCAATGAGTTTTTCCGTTGAACCGTGGATAAGTCCGGTCGAATGAACACTTGTGAAACCGTATCAAACAAAGGACTTTAAGTCCTTTAGAATACGCACTTACAAAACAAACGAGTGGGGTACCCCACCGCCGATGGAAAAACTCCCGACAGCCGTCTCCACCGCGGCAGGATGAAGTGGCGGCCCAACTGGCGTCCACAAATCCGTAGGGGCACGGCATGCCGTGCCCGCTCTGGTCGTGCCGGTTGTGGCCGTGCCCGCTCCGACCGGTGCCCACCCCGCCGTGCCGGGCAAGTCAGATGTAGTACCGCACAATGCACTCGGCAACGCAGCTGGGCTTATCCGCCCCTTCGCACGTAATCGTTACCGCGAAGGTAGCCTCAAAAAACTCCTCGGACTCTTTCAACCCTTGCAGCACAATCGTCGCCCGAATCCGCGAACCCACCTTCACCGGAGCAGGGAAGCGCACCCGATTCAATCCGTAATTCACCGCCAACTTCACACCGCCGGCGATCTGAATTACGTCCTTGGTGAAGTGGCTGATCAACGATAGCGTCAGAAATCCGTGCGCGATGGTCGCACCGTAAGGAGATTCCGCAGTAGCGCGCGCCTGATCGAGATGAATCCACTGCCGGTCTTCCGTAGCCTCGGCAAATTGCGCCACGCGTTCCTGCGAAATGCGCATCCATTCGGAGGCGCCAATTTCCCGGCCCACAAATTGCCGCAGTGCCTGAGGATTCTCAATCACCAGAGGAGCCATCAAATCTCCGTAGCACAGACTTCAGCCTGTGCGCATTTCCGTGCCCGGGAATTATCCCAACGCGGGTCGCGTCACCCGAGCTTCCAAACAGATATTCGATCAACTCGAAGCCGCAACCGCTTTCTTGCCCTTCGACAATTCCAGTTTAGCGATCGATTCCACATGCACTTCATCCGGCCCATCCGCCAACCGCAGCGTCCGCGCCATCGCCCACGCGCCCGCCAGGAACGTATCTTGCGAAACTCCCGCACCGCCGTGCGCCTGAATCGCCCGGTCGATCACGCGCAATGCCACATTCGGCGCTACCACTTTAATCATCGCAATTTCCGAACGCGCCGCCTTGTTTCCCACGGTGTCCATCATGTACGCCGCTTTCAGCGTCAGCAGCCGCGCCTGCTCAATCTCCATCCGCGAAGCTGCGATGTCCGCGCGAATCGTACCCTGCTCCGCCAGCGGCTTCCCGAACGCCGTGCGCGCCTGCACCCGCTTGCACATCGTTTCCAGCGCGCGCTCCGCGATGCCAATGCACCGCATGCAATGATGAATGCGCCCCGGTCCCAATCGCCCCTGCGCGATCTCAAATCCGCGCCCTTCGCCCAGCAACATATTCGTCGCCGGAACGCGTACCTTTTCAAAATGAATCTCCGCGTGTCCGTGCGGTGCGTGATCGTAACCAAACACGGTAAGCATTCGGATGATCTTCACGCCCGGCGTATCCAGCGGCACCAGAATCATCGACTGCTGTTTGTGCGTCGCCGCCGATGGATCGGTTTTGCCCATCAAAATCGTAATCTTGCACCGCGGATCGCCCGCTCCAGAAGACCACCATTTTTTTCCGTCGATCACATATGAATCGCCGTCGCGCACAATACGCGTCCCAATGTTTGTCGCATCAGAGGAGGCCACGTCCGGCTCGGTCATCGTGAAGCAAGAACGAATCTCCCCCGCCAGCAGCGGTTTCAGCCAGGCATCCTTCTGCGCGGTGGTGCCGTAGCGCGCCAGCACTTCCATGTTCCCGGTGTCCGGCGCCGAACAATTAAACACCTCCGGCGCCATGTGGCTGCGTCCCATGATTTCGCATAGCGGCGCGTACTCCAGGTTCGTAAGGCCCGCGCCATTTTCGTCCGCCGGCAAAAACATGTTCCACAATCCGGCACTGCGCGCCTTGGCTTTCAGTTCCTCCATGATGCGCGCGGGTTTCCAGCGGTCGTGCGCAATCTCTTCGTGGAAGCGCTCTTCGTTCGGATACACATGGGCGTCCATGAATCGCTGTAGCCGCTCTTGAAATTCCTTGGTTTTTGCGCTGAGCTCAAAATTCATTGAAAACTCCTATTCTCCGCGTATTTCCTGTGTCCGTTTTCCAGGGATTATTTTCCGGTAAAAACCGGCGGCCGCTTCTCCACGAAATGCGCGACGCCTTCCTTGAAGTCTTCGCACTGCAGGCTTGCCACCATTTCGCGTTCGGAAATGTCGAAAGCTTCGCCCAGCGGCTGGAACATGGCGTCGTACACTTGCCGCTTCATCACGCGCAATGATCGTGGACTAACCGTCGACGCCATCTCCGCGGCATACTTCTGCACCGCTTCGGGAAAAGTCGCCAGCGGCAACAACTGATTCGCCAGACCCATGCGAAACGCTTCGGCGCCATCAATCATGCGCGCGCTGAACAGCAGATCCAGCGCATTGGCATGGCCCACCAGGCGCGGCAGCATCCACGCCATGCCGTATTCGGCGATCAATCCGCGCCGCGCAAACACCGTCCCAAAGCGCGCGGTATCCGAAACCAGTCGCACGTCGCAGTACAAAGCAATCACCATGCCCAAACCCACGGCCACGCCATTGATGCCGCCAATCACGGGTTTGCTCAGTCCCGGGAAGTATGAATATTTCTTTTGAAAATCCGTTCGCACGCCCGCGTTCTCGCTGCGGCCTTCCCGCAACTGCGCGCGCTTGGCCTCGTCGATCCCTTTTTCCGCGATGGCGCCAAGGAGCGATATGTCCGCGCCGGAGCAGAATCCGCGCCCCGCGCCGGTCAGCACAATCACGCGAACGCCGTCGTCAGCGTCCGCTTCGTGCATGGCGGCGCGCACTTCCCGCTCCATGACGGCGGTCCAAGCGTTCAGTTTGTCAGGCCGGTTCAGCGTGATGGTGGCCACCCGGTCGGTGACCTGGTACAACGTCTCTTGGTTTGGCATGGTGCGCCAGATTATATACCGTTGCGAACGCGATGGTAACTCTCATCTGTGCGTTACTATCGCGTGCTACTTTGTGCCGCTCAGATGGCGTAGCGCGGTCTGCGCGGCTTCCACGCCGTGAAACTGCGCCTCTTCGAAAATCGAAATTCCACTCAGGTCGGAGTTCGCAAATAAAAGTCGCCCGTCGCGGCGTCTTAATCCAGCGCGCTCTGCGGAAAAGATCGCGCCAACCGTGGGCCGCACCATGGCGTGACCCATGCGCATGACATCGATGCGCGAGACACACTGCCGAATGTCCCAGTGCACGCGCTCAAGGTCGCGGAGGATGGCTTCCTTCCAGTAGCTCCAGTCTTTCTCCAGCAGCAACGCCCGGTTTTGCGACGGTGCGCCATCTGCCAGCGCCCAATAAAACGTCCAAACCGTGCGATCGATGTGCGTCCGAACGCTTTGGTGCATCGCATCGACATAACCTAGAGTCGGAGAATCGAGAAATACCGTATCCCAGGCCGGTTCCGCGCCACGGGCATCCGGCAAACGATCCAGCGTAAGGTTCGCCGTCAGCCACGGCGAATACGCGAACGTTGTGAGCGGCTTGAATCCCTCGACGACATACGGTGCCAAAAATGTTGGGGCGGAAAAAATTACAAATTCCGCCTGATATTCGGTGTCGCCCGCAAAAACGCTCACGCCGCGTTGCGAAGACACAATCTTGTGCACCATCTGACCGGTGCGCACATGCTCCCCCACGCGTTCCAGCAATCGTTTGGTGATCCAACCGTTTCCCTCGGGCCACGTGAGCGGACCTTTTTCTTCCGCCTCACGCGAAGAAAAGTAATGAATACCGGCCCACGCCGAAGTGTCTTGCGCCAGCGCGCCGTAGTCGTCCCGGCACGCGTAATTCATATACCAATTCACAAGCCGCGAATCGCAGCTCTGGCTTTTCAGCCAATCGGAGAACGACACGCGATCCAGGTCCGCGAATTTGTTGGAGTAACCAATTTCCAACGGAATCGTAAACGCTCTCGTGGAGCGATACTTCGCAAATGTCTCTGCGAGGCGCTGGAACTGTTCGCGATCTTTTTGCGTCAGCCCAATGGCCGGTTCAATACCCTCCTGCCAGCGCCCATAAAGAAATAAGCGCTCCTGCGGCGCAAACGCGAGGTAGCGTTCCTCCCATTGGCCGTCTTTCAGTACCCCCAGGTCGGCGAAGAGTTCTCGCACGTACGTCGCTTGCGGCCCAGGCACCGGCACATAGTGCGCGGCCCATGGATACGCGGTGACTTCGTTTTCTCCCCAGCGCGCGTTTCCTCCTGCTTGCGGATTCATTTCCAGCAGCGCGAAATCGTGGAAGCCGCTTTTCTGCAGTCGCCACGCCGCGCTCAAGCCAGAAATACCGCCTCCAACGATCACAATGGGAGTCTTTACCGTTTGCGTAGGCGGGGAAAAGAAAGCGCGGTCGCGCAGCAAATGTCCAGCCGCGGCCGATTCGTTTACAAACGAACCTGCGATCTGTTTTTCACTTTTGAGCGAGAGACCAATCAGCGCGGCGCTTCCGCCCGCAAGAAACTCGCGACGGCTGAAACTCAATGACTGATGTCCTTCCAGTCGTTTTCATAAGCCCGCACCAAAACCTGCGTGTTCAGCTGATTCGCCGGCATCGGCAGCGGCGCCATATCCGGAGGGAATTGGAACAGCAGCGGAATGCCTTCAGGGCGCAAAAAGCGCAAGCCTGAGGGGATTGACGCCGGCGGCAAATAGTCATGCGTGCCAGCCAATACAAAACCCCATTCGCCAAAAGAAGGCACGTAAACGTGATACGGAAAAGTTTGCAGACCCGCCTGATGCAGCGTTTCGGCGATGCACCAGAAAGAATCCCGCGCAAACATGGGAGAAGTGCTTTGCACCACCAGGAATCCCTGTGCACTCAGATGCCGCGCTACCGCCCGATAAAACGCCGTGGTATATAGCTTGCCCAGCGCATAATTCGTGGGGTCCGGAAAATCAATCACGATGAAATCAAAACTTCCCGTGTTCTGATCGACCCACGGAAACGCATCCGCATTGATCACCTGCAAACGCGGAGATAATAGAGAATTTTGATTGAGCCCCGTAAGCATCGGCTGCGTGGAAAACAACTTGGTCATTTCCGGATCGAGATCCACCAGCGTGATTTTCTCGATTTGCGGATACTTCAGAATTTCCCGCACCGCTAGGCCGTCGCCGCCGCCAAGCACCAGTACGGTGCGCGGAGCGGAAATCGCCGCCAGGCCGGGATGCACCAGCGCTTCGTGATAGCGGTATTCATCCCGCGAACTGAACTGCAAATGGCTGTTGAGAAATAGCCGCAGGTCATCTTTAAAGCGCGTCAGCACAATGTGCTGGTAATGCGTGTCTCGCGCGAAAATAACTTCGTCGGCATAAATATTGTCTTCCGCCGTCGCGGTAATTTGCCGGGCTTTCGCCAAGCCCACGGTCAGCACGCACAACACCAGCACACACGCCACGCGCAGGATGGTTTTCTCCATAAGGTGGCGCGCAAATAGATAGGTAGTCCACAGGGCGACCGCCGCGTTGATCAACCCGAAAAACAAAGCCGAGCGCACCAGGCCCAGATGCGGCACCAGAAGAATGGGAAAGAGCAGCGACGCGCCGAGAGCCCCCAGATAATCAAACGTAAGCACGTGCGCAATCACGTCGCGGAAGGTGTAGCGGTCTTGCACGATCCGCATCAGTAGGGGAATTTCGAGGCCCACGAGAACGCCCATAACGATGACCAGCGCATACAGCACCAATTGAAATCCCTGCGTGAACGCAAACGTCAGCATCAACAACGCCGAGGAAAATCCCCCGACCAGCCCCAGCATCAACTCAATCCAGATAAATCGCTGCACCAGGCCTTTGCTCAAGTAGCGCGAAATGGCGCTGCCCAGGCCCATGGCGAAAAGATAGGTGCCAATCACCGTGGAAAACTGAAACACGCTGTCGCCGATCAAATAGCTGGCGATGGTGCCGGCGATCAACTCATAGATCAGTCCGCACGCGGCGATCAGCAGGACGGTGAGAAACAGCAGGATGCCCATGGTTTTTTCAGTGAATCGCGGAGGCGATGATGATGCAAATGCCGATGGACATGGCACCCACAAGAATAGCCAGCGCCATGTTGTGCTCCTGCACGATTTCCTTCCAAAGGTGATACGGCGTGAGCTTGTCCATGACGATGAACGCCAGCACAAAGATAAAAATCCCGATAAACGTAAACACCAGAGCGCTGACTACATTCGCGATCGGCACGAGCATATTATTTCCCTCCTGTGTAGTGATGATAAAAACCGTAAACGGAACGATAAGAACCGGGATTATCGCGCACCGAGTTGGGAACGTTTTTCAGCTGGTTCATGGGCGTCATGCTCCAGCCGCGATATTGCGCGAAAGCCGTGGTGCCAAGAATCAAGAGGCCATAGATCAGATAGACTTTGCGAAACATCAGCTGTTCTCCGTCTGTATGATGGGCGCTGGAGGATGATCGCTTTCCGACCACCGCGAACGTTCAAAGCCGACGGAACGCCAGGTGAGGACGATGACGGGAATCAGCAGCGCCAGAAACGCCAAGCCATAAAAAGAAAATACCGGAACATCGCGCTTCACCGAAACGTTGTAGGAAATGTAAGGATGTAGCGGGGCGACTTCCGGTTCGATGCGCAGGTAATACTTGCCCGCGGGAACGCTGGGCACGACCACGGCATCGTGCCTGCTCCCTTCCGACCAACTGCCATCGCTATCGTAGCCGGAGTAGTAGCTGATCTCGCGGCCAAAATCCCAAGCCTGCCCGGTGTCTTGGTTGATGAGCGCGTAGTTGAGATAGATCCAGTTGTTTTGCACGTTGGCGGTGGTCGCGACCTCGACGTCAGAAGTGCGTCCGGTAAGTTCGAAGACGTCGGTGACGAAAGAGGCTTCGGCATTTGAGAGGCCGGAAGCGATTTGGTAGGAAGAGCTGAAGACAGGCTCCTTCTTGGACAGGGCGTCGAACGCAATCATCATAATTATCAGGGCCAGGGCGAAAGCGGCAAAGGTCTTCCAAATGCCGCCGAATTTTTCGCTGAACGGTGAAGGCTGATTTTCGTACACGCCGATGGCTTCCGGCGGACTCCCCGAAAGACGAAACGTCGACCAAATGTCGTGCCCGGTCATGTACTCGCCGATCGACCAGGTGATTTCGCCGGCCATCACTTCACGCGACAACACCCGCGGCGGATGCACGTAGTCGGTCACCTGCGCGCGTTCGCCCACACGGACCTGCCAGGGGAATTCACCGAGGACGAAATCGGTGTTGGCGTCGGAGGTCTGGAAATGGCGATACATTTCGCCAAGATAGTTCGCTTCGGAGGGAATGCTCATGCGGGAATCGACAACGGGCAGCGCTTTGCAAACCGAAATATCGTTCCAGTGACCCGAATATTCGGACAGATAGCGAAAACCTTTGTAGGGATTGAAGAGCAGGTACTCGCGCCAGGAATAGGTAATGCCGTCGACCTTGATGCTGCGTCGCTCGAAGCCGATCACTTCATAGTCCACGCCGCGAAGTTTGCCGCGCGAGCCGAGCGGAATTAAAGGGCGCTCGTCAGAAACGATCTTTTCGAACTTTTGCAGGATTTGCAGCTGGGGATCTTTAGCGTCCAGGATGGCGTGGCAGCTTTCACACACCACCGCGGAGGCTTGGCCGAGCGCACGCAGGGTAATGGCCGCGCCACACTGCGGGCAATTTACGGCCTTGGCTTGCGGCTTCGGAGGTAGCGGCGGTGGATTTGTGCTCATCACCAGCCCTCGAAGTTCCGCAGATTTTTCAGTTTCAAATCCTCGAACTCCACGAACTCGCCCAGGTAAAGCACGGGTTGTTCGTCGCTATAATCCAGCGTAGCGAATTTCTTGCTCTGCGTACGCAGATCCGCAAAAGTAATGTTGTCCTTGTCCCAAAACTTGAATGGCAACTCGCCCTGGACGCCGCGAAAGTGCGCATCGGTAATTACGCTGAGCGTGTAGACAAGACCGTTCCAGGAAAATTGCTGCTGCGGTTGCAGCTGCGATGCCGCCGGCAATTTCTGGCCGCTGGCCAGGAACGAAACTGCATACTCTTCTTGCGCGTCGGAAAGCCAGCCGCTGGTGCCATCATTGAGCATCAGGTGCCATTCGTTCCAGCCGCCTTGTTCGTACTCATACAAGATTCGGCCGATGACCACGAACGCTTTTTTGTTGTAAACGCCTTCGGTGTTCAGTTGGATGGGTGAAATATCGGGCGGCAAATCGGCTACCTGACCGATCTTTGTTAAATCCAAATCGCTGCGCACCAGCACGCTTTTGCAGAAGTCGCAGACCGTCTGTACGCTACTGGACCATTTGAAAACGATCTTAGCGCCGCAATTCGGGCAAGTGGCGGCGGGCTGCGTCATGAGCCGATCCTCACGGACACCCGAATCAAACTGCGCGGCTTATTCATTTGCCGCCCGTGCATCGGCGATTCCGTAGGGTCGCTGCAATCTGCGCACGGAAACTTCACACGCGCCAAAGCGTTTGCGGAGTTCAGCGTCAAACGCCCACTCCGCGCGCGGCACACAGCAAAATAAGTTCAAACAGAGCGAAGCGTATTCCGGAAAGGTGTGACACGCGAGGTGCGATTCGGAAAGCAGGCACAACCCGGTGATGCCGCCGCCCGGGAAGGGATGCCACAGCGGCGCGCCAATGGGTCGGAGCTTTAGATCGCTGATCAGGGAATCGAACAGCGCTGCGAGTCCGCGCTGATCTTTCAGCGATGCCGCGGAACATCCCCAAGCCTCGACGACCCACTCGACGCCATGCATAAGATGTGTTGTCGCTATTCCTGTTTCGTTATCCTTATTTTCGTTAAACTTGTGTTCGTTACCCCTGCTGCTTGCCACATTCCGGGCAGAATTTGCTGTTGCGCGGGATGGGCTTTCCGCACTCCTGACAAAACTTGGTTTCCGTGGAAGCCGCCGATGATGCGGCCGCCGCGGTCGGTGCGGGCGCGCCACTTTCCGGCGTAGTAGTTTTTTTTATCGCGTCCATCATGGCTTGTCCCATGGCCACGCCCGCGCCGAGCCCGGCGCCGACGCCTACGCCGCCGCCACCTTCGTTGCCCGCGGCGATGGGAATGGATTGCGCCACCTGGTACTGCGTGTACTTTCCCATGTCCCCGATCATGTTCATGCTGATGCGCTGATCCAGAATTTTTTGCAGCTCGTCCGGCAGCGAAAGGTTCTCCACCACAAAATTGTCGAGCGCCAGGCCGAACTCTGCCAGCGTCGGAGTCATCTGTTCTTTAATTTTTTCGCCCAGCGCGGCTTGGTTGGCGGCCATATCCAGGAAGGGAATCTGGCTCACCGCGAAAGTGTCGGTCATTTTTGCAACGATGGTGTTGCGGAGTTGACCTTCCAAATCCTCAACGCGGTACAGATCGCGCGTGCCGCTCACCTTGCTATAAAAAGTTTTCGCGTCATCCACGTGATACGCGTAAATCCCAAACCCGCGCAGTCGAATGGCACCGAACTCCTTGTCACGAATGGTGATGGGATTTTGCGTCCCCCAGTGCTGATCCGTTTGCATGCGCGTGGAAAAGAAATACACGTCGGATTTGAACGGCGACTGAAAGGCCTTGTCCCAGTTCTTGAGATAAGTGAGGATCGGCAGAGTTTGCGTATTCAGCGTGTACAAGCCGGGGCCAAAAGCGTCCGCCACTTTTCCTTCGTTAACGAACAGCGCCTTTTGCGAGTCGCGTACGGTCAGCTTGCCGCCGTTCTGAATTTCGCGGTCTTGCATGGGATAGCGGTAGGCAAGAATGCCGTCCTCCGGTTCCACCCAATCGATGACATCAATGAATTGCTTGGAAATAAAATCGCGGAGACTCATCGCCGACCTCGCCCCCTTGCCGACACAATGTCAAGATGCAGCGTCACGATGCCATCACCCAGCAAGTTAGAGCGATGCTACGGTGCAGTTCCAACACTGTCAATGCATAAGCGTTTCCCAGTTTTGCGCAGCGTAGCAAACTAGGTACAATATGGCAGCGCCGTTAGTGACATTCATCTTTATGCGACTATCGTTTCTGGCTGGTCTGCTCAGACCGAGGCGGACCACGGTCAAAGGTTTCGACGGGAGGCTCCATGCCGTTCACCGAAAATCAAGGCGCCAATCTTTATTGGGATGAGCAAGGCTCCGGCGAGCCGCTGCTGCTGATTATGGGACTGAGCTATGCCTCGAACATGTGGCATCGCAGCCGCCCCGGCTTGGCGAAAAAATATCGCACCATTGCGCTTGATAATCGCGGTGTGGGCCAGAGTGATGCGCCGCCAGGAGTTTATCCCATCGCGTTGATGGCCGCCGATGCCGCGGCGGCGCTGGATGCGGCGGGCGTCGAAAGCGCGCACGTGTTTGGCGTTTCCATGGGCGGCATGATCGCGCAAGAATTTGCGCTCAACTATCCGCAGCGCGTGCGTTCGCTGATTCTTGGCTGCACGGCGAGCGGTGGGCCCACCGCCGTGCAAGCCGACACCGAAGCGCTGCAAGCGCTGATGCGGCAGGGCATGACTCCGGAAGAATCCACGGAAGCCATCATTCCATTTATCTACGACGTGGCAACGCCGCGCGCGCGCATCGACGAAGACATGGCCATTCGCATGAAATGGTATCCCACGCTGCAGGGTTACATGGGACAACTGCAGGGCATCATGAGTTGGGAAGCATACGGCCGCCTGCCGCAAATCACTGCGCCCACGCTGGTGGTGCACGGCGAGACGGATCGGCTGGTGCCCGCGGCGAACGGCAAATTGATTGCCGCGCGGATTCCGGGCGCGAAATTGGTGCTGATACCGAATGCCAGCCACATTTTTGAAACGGATCAGCCGGGTGTTGCGGAACGTGCCATCCTGGAATTTCTCGCCGCGCAGGGCAGCCTGACGCACCATACCGGAGCCTAAAGGATAGTTAGTTAGCGCGTGGCAGCGGACTTCGCTTTTTGCGCGCGGCGAGCACGTTCGGCCAACATTTCCTGAACGGACTGCGCGACCTGCGGCGAGTACAGCGCGCGCACCCAATTCGGATTCTGCCACTCGGGCTGGCCGTGCAAGGCGGCGTCGAAATGGATTAAGGCTTCGTCGCGATCTTGCGCCAACCAATGGACCACGCCGCGCGCCATGTTCGTTTCGGGCTGTCTGGTCGGCTCGTAGATCAGGGTTTGCAACATTTGCATCGCGTCGCTGTAGCGGCGGAGTTCCATCTGTGCCCACGCCAACCGCAGACGAATTCGTGGATCCCCTGGACGCATCTGTTCCGCGGAAGACAACAGGTTAGCGGAGGTATCGTAATTTCCCGCCAAGTAATGCCACCAACCCAATTCGCCGGCGCGCTCCGGGATTTGCGGATCGCTGCCGGGGCGGAGGAGTTCGGCGCCCAGTCTTTGCGCGGGCTCCGGCTCTCCTGCAAGCAGCGCGAGACCAGCATCCGCGACGCGCGCGTTGGCTGATTTCTCGCCCGTAAGCCCCGACTCCCATTTGCGGATCGCCACAACGGCCGACTTGCGATCCGCAGCCGCCAAACTTTGCGCGTACATAGCAATTATTTCCGATTGCGAAGGATCGGCATCGAGGACTTTGCGATAAGCGTCCGCGGCTGTGGAAAAATTGGCCTGCGCAAATTGCGCCCGCGCCAGCACGCGTAATGCTTTTAGCTGGCCCGCTTGCAGTCGAAGCGATTCCTCAGCTAGATGCTCGGCTTGCGGATACTTGTGCGCCTGCAAAGCATCTTCGGCTTTGACCGTCAGGAAAAAATAGGCAATGGCCAGATGGCGTTCCGCGTGCGGCGCCCACCCCTCGCTGGCGATCAGCTTCTGGATCTGGGCGATGCGCTCCGCGGGCAGCGGATGTGAACGGAAATAACCTTCGAGGGTTTGCAGCACCATTTGCGAAGCTTCATCCTGGGGCGCTTTCGCTTTGGCTTGAACTTCGTTGTAAAAGCGCGCGAAGGTCTCGAACATCCGAATCGCGCCGTTAGCGGAGTAGCCGGCTTCGACGGCAAGTTTTGTGCCTTCCCGGTCAGCCTCAAGCTCCTGGTCTTTGCTGTAACCCGCGGTGAATACCTCGATGGGCAATGCCACCAATTCTCCGAGTGGGATTTTGCGCAGCGCTTCTTCCTGCTGCACGCGTTCCGCGCAATGGTAGTGGTCGATGTGTTCGATCTCGTGGCCGAGAACGGCCGCCAGTTCGTCCTCACTGTCCATCAGCGAGAGCAAGCCCTCGCCGATATACACGTGGCCGCCGGGAAGCGCGAACGCATTGACGAAGTAAGGCTGCGCTATGTAATGGAATTTGTAAGGCAATTTACGATGCACGCGCGCAGCGAGCTGGCCACCAACGCGCGTAAGGTATTGCTCGATGGTCCGATTCGTCGCGGCTTCCGCGTCGTCGTTTTGTTCTTCCCCCGCGGCATAGGAACGCGCCAGTTCGTCGCCGATGCGGATCTCTTCTTCGTCGGTCATGTGCGTAAAGTTCACCGGCATGCGCGTCAATTCCTGTTCGGTGTCGGCTACCAAATAGAGAAGGGCTTCCGGACTGGCGGACACGTCCACCTTGCGCCGCTCGCTTACCACGATGGCGGCGAGCCCCAAAAGTACAACGATAGTGAGTGCGATCCAACGTTTCATAAAAATTGCCGCAGCTTCTCGCGATTATGCGTGTACAGAAAAGAGACCAGCAGAAGAGCCGCGCCCAGGACGATAAATGTGAGATAGCGATCACGCGGGTCCAGGCGCCACACGTCGATAATGAGAATTTTCCCCACGCAGAGCAGCAGCAAACCCAGTCCGGTCAGGCGGAAGCTGCGTTCGCCGAGCCACAAGGCCAACATGAACACCGCGACGCCTTCGAGGCCCCAGGAGAGCGTCACCATACCGTGTCGCATCTCGATAGCCAACAGCCAGGTCAGCAATCCCACTGGAATGAAAAACAACAGTTGTTCGGGGCGGCGAATGTTCCACCGCAGCATTTCCATGAACCCCGTGGGGTGCTCGACGCGTTCTTTTTGCCGAAGGCGAAACGCAATCGGCAACGAGACGAACAGTAACCCGATCGCAGTGCCTGCGGTGATCCAGCGGCTTTCCCACGTCGGTGCTGGAAAATAACTGCGTTCGTAAAAGTTGTGCAACGCGGTACGGAAGGCCACGCCCAGCGCGAGCAGCAATCCCTGATGCAGAAACACTTTGCGCTGGCTGCGCCAAGCCAGTAGCAATAATCCAAAAACCAGCGCGGCCCAGGACGCCGCCACCCAGTCGGTTGGCAGTTCGAAACGCATGAGCGAAGCGACGGTAGCGGTTCCGAGCCAGCAGCAGATTTCCCCAGCGCGGAATTTGCGCTCGATTTCAATCAACTGTTCCTGTTCATCGTGTAGGCGCCAATATGCATAGAAAAAACCGAGTGCGAGCGGTACAACCGTGTAAAACCGCGGACTGATCTCGCCGGGAAACCCCGCGACATTTAGATTGACGAAGAAGATGCGCAAGAACCCTGCCGTAAAGGCAACGTAGGCCTGCAGGCGGAGACCCAATTTGTGCCGAACCAATCCTATTTCGAGGAGCAGCAGTCCGCCGACGAGCCAGGCGTCTGCCACGCCCACCGACCGCAGTTCGTACCAAGCCAGCAATGCCAGCAGCGAAGATGCCGACCACGTGTAGAGAGCGCTTGCGAATTGTTGCGAGGGGGAAAAATGATCTTTGATGGTGATTCCGCGCGTGCGGTCGGCGGCGGCACTCCAGCGCGAAGTGATGTATAGCAGCACCGCGACCGTGGCGATTGTGACGAGGCGCACCGAGACGCCGTGAAAATTTTGCGTGCACTCGAGATTAATGGCCGGCGCGCGAATCACGGATAGCAGCGCTAGAACGTTAGCTTGGTAGCCGAGTTCGGGCTGGTTCCATCGCCGACCGGCTAACGCCAATCCCAGACCGAGAGCGCACCACGCCACGATGGTCCACGATTCGGGAAACGCGATCCACGCCGCGATCAAAAGCATCACGCAGGCGGCGTAAGAGAGCCGTTGCATGATCCGCAGATCGATTTCGTTCGTGAATAGCTCGCCCCAGCGCCGCACCAGCCAATGCGCATTGGCGTAAAACACCGCCGCAGCCACGACGAAAAGAATCGACACCGGAAAGTCCGCGCGCAGATCGGCGTCATCCATACGCCTTCCGAAGATACGTGCAGCCTCGACGCCGATCACTTGAATGGAGACCAGTATCGCGGCCAGCATGCCCATGCGGCGAAAAATGATTTCTTTGGTCCATGCGCCGATCAGGAGCAACGCTTCCACTTCCAGCAACCACAGCACGGATAAACGCGAGCCCGAATAGCGGAACGGAAACGCCGCGAGCAGTAGAAGTAGGCCCAGCGTGGACAACACGATGACCGCGCTGCGCCTGCGCCGTGTGATGGGCAGTTGCCCAAGCAGCGTTTCGAGCGCGCCGAGCACCAGCAGCGCCCAAAAAGTCCATTGCGGGTACACCGACTGATACTTGAAGAGCGAAAGCAGCAGCACGCTATTTAGTAGCGCTGACGCGGTCGATACGCGCTCCTGGCGCTGATCATCGATGCGACGGAATACGTACGAAATGCGAAAGATCAGCCAGTACGCAGCGAGGAGTCCGGCGCTCGCGGTAAATTCTGGAAACGGATGCCGGTGCCCGCCCATCGGCTCGATGATCGGGCGCAACCAGAGAAAATGATTTAGATAGCTGGCGAGAATTCCGAATAGGTCGAGCTCAAACCACCGCAGGCGAATGACGATTACCACGAGTCCAGTGGCCAGCACTGCGCCCGCGGACAGGCTGTAGACATTGGAGTGGCTGATGGTTACGGTGAGAAATGCCAGCAGGAACGCCAGGCCGGTCACCACTTGTGAACGGAAGCGCAGCGTGTGCACCACCATCGCTGCGGCGACCACCAGCATGAGCAGCAAGTCGACCGCTTGCGACGATAGGATGTGCGCGGCAGGCACGTGATACATGGCGTAGGTGGTGAAGAAGAGCAACGCCCACCCGCCGCCAATAGCGGCCCGCGCCAGAATGCGGTAGCGCTCTTTGCGATCAAAATAGATGCCCAAGCCCAACATCACACTGCTGATTACCAGCCCCACCAGAATTTTTCCGGCCGGGCCAAGCGTCTTCAGTTCGAGCGCTAGAAAGAACGCGATTCCCAGCACTAGCATCGCGATGCCGAT
Organism: uncultured Acidobacteriota bacterium; assembly: GCA_963838265.1. Taxonomy (GTDB): domain Bacteria; phylum Acidobacteriota; class Terriglobia; order Acidiferrales; family UBA7541; genus Acidiferrum. Next base: position 321,907 of record CAWIQN010000002.1, on the reverse strand, counting down.
TTTGTTCAGCCAATTTGTTCCGAGTATCTCCTCCACGTCCAACCATGATTTGCGTGAGGCGGAAGATGCGCGTGACGTCCCTGCGGTCGTGAAGCTTGGCGGAGGCGGCGGAACGAATGCCCCGCCCTGCGAGCTTGTTTCATCGGCGTCCAACGAACACATCGGCGCTGAGATTTCAGGAGCACTTATCGGCTTGCGAACGCTCTCGGGAGCAAGCGGCGACCGCGCTGACCGATCCGAAACTTCGGCAGGTGGTGAGACGACCGGCGGCGATGCCGGCGAAGGCGCGGGCGCAGCCGTAACCAGACGTTCATCGGGCTTTGTCGCTGGATTCTCCCGCAAAGAACCGCGCAGTTGCTCCCGCAGTTCCTGCACGATATTTTCCAGCGCCCAAACCCGGGACAACAATTTTTGCGATTGCGCGCGATCTTCGTCGCGTTCGTACTTGTATCTGGCGTTGGACCGCCAAATCCACGCAATCAGGAAAATCCCGCCAATAATTAAAATAGCTTCCATAGGATTCGGGTTTGAAGCCAGTAGCCTACACGGCTTCGCATTCTTCTCCTACCGAATCTGGGCGTAAAGGAAGGTTCTTGAGTTACAAGATATGCGCTAACCCATATTGCTGAAGTCCGTGCTCACGAACCCCAGTTGATCAATGTTTCTTAGCCGGACAGCCCGCTTCGCGCAGAGGTTTTGCTGCACGCAAAAACTTTTCAAGGTAACATATTGCCAAGAGCGGGCCTGTAGCTCAGCGGTTAGAGCAGCGGACTCATAATGCCTACGAGCAGTGACGGCTTCCGGTGTTTTCATGGACTTCCAGAGTCTTTAACCGTCTTTATTCGGGGATTTATGGGCAATTGTCTGGGTTATGGACTCAGTATTGGACTCACTCTGGACTCAAAGGAATTGTGCCCCCAGTGCCTAGTGTTCCGCGGGGGAGATGGGCACGAATGATTTGCTGTTCTCCCGCTATAAGCCATCGTTGAATGGTTTCTTCTTGCCGAGGTCAATTGACCTGCTCCCGAAAATCTGCGCAGAGGTGCGTATGAATATCGCAGCGGCCAGACTACTCGCTACGTCGAGGTTCCGGCGACCGCAAAAGTCCTCGTGCTCGAAGACAGCCTCAGCAGGCAGTTGACGTTTCGACAGCGACTCGGTTCGACGACAAAAATCGTCGCGACCGTTGCCACGGCGATTGAGGCACTGACCTGCCCCCTAGCTCTGCGCACGGAATCATACGACACCAAAACCTCCTGAACTCATGACTTTTGCCTTTGCTAGTTCTGCGAGTGGCGGCGCGCAGGGAGCCGTAGGCGACCGGAGCGCCGCCACTCGCAGTGCGAACGCGCGCGGCGTCACATACCCCAAACTGCTGTGCGGCCGCTCTTCGTTGTACTCCTCCTTCCAGGCACCAATCTTCGCCCGCGCCTCCCATAAATTCCCGAACCAGCTCGCATTCAAGCACTCGTCCCGCAGCTTCCCGTGGAAACTCTCCACATGCCCATTCTGCATCGGCCGTCCTGGCGCGATGTGCACCAAGGCGATCTTCCGCTCGATACACCACGCCAGAAAATGCCGGCTCGTAAATTCCGGCCCGTTGTCGCAGCGCAGCGCTTCCGGCGCTCCCCGCTCCGCCACGATCCGCTCCAGCTCCCGCGTCACCCGCCGGCTCGCAAAACTCGTGTCCACTTGCAAAACCAAACATTCCCGCGTGTACACATCGATCACGCTCAGCACGCGAAATTTCCTCCCGCTCTCCGCCGCGTCATGCACAAAATCCAACGCCCATTCCTGGTTCGCTCCCGTCACCGCCGCGCGCGCCACGCCCGCGCGCAGCAACCGTTTCCGCTTCTTCCGCCGCAGTGGCAACCCCGCTTCCCGATACACCCGATACACCTTCTTATGGTTCACGTGCAGGCCCTGTTCCTCTAGCTTCAACTGCAGCCGCCGGTATCCCCAGCGCGGCTTCTCGCGTGCCGCGGCCACCAGCCGCTCGCGCAGCACAGCATCGTTCCTCCGGCTCGCATACCGGCAACTCGACTCCGCCACGCTCAGCAGCTCGCAGACCCGTCGCTGGCTCACCAAAAACTTTCCCCACAGCCAGTGCACTTCCTCCCGCCGCTCTACGAGCTCCATCCGTTTTTTTCAATTACCGCTTTCAACATGTCCTTATCCAAACTCAGATCCGCCACCAGTTTCTTCAACCGTCCGTTTTCATCCTCCAACTGCCGCAAGCGCTGCGCTTCGCCCACCGTCATCCCTCCGTATTTGGCTTTCCACGAGTACACCGTGTGCTTCGATACACCCAACTCCCGCCCCACCTCCGCCGCGCTCCGCCCCGCTTCCATCTGTTTCAACGCCCCAATCATTTCCACTTCGCTATACTTCCTCTTGCTCATGCCTCCTCCTCTCCAAAAAACGCCAAAATCATATATCGTTGTGCGCGGATTTTGGGGGGCAGGTCAGCACTAAGCGCGTCTTCCTACAACTTCATTTTTATTGATCGTGATCTCGCCATGCCCGCTCACGGTTTCGGCGAAGACTTGGCTACACATCTAACGCAGATCGGTTTCACCGGCAAAATCATCTGCCATTCGGCTAATCCTGCCGGCGCCGAATTCGTAAAGCAGGCTTTTCCCGAAGCTGAAATTATTCCGTTCACGCTGCTGGGCTTGATTCGGATTCCGCGAAACAGCACCTTTCCCCCACGGTCTCGCATTCAGCGGGAGAAAAATATGTTGTAAATCGCCCAAATCGGAACACCTAGAAATACAGCACCTGCCAGACGCAGTTCGAGAGCGCCCCAACCGCTAGAATAATTCTCCGAAGTTATATGAGGCCCACGAGGAGCAAACCATCCCGGCAACTTGAACCAAGCGCTGGGAGATGCAAGCATAACCGCGCCGTTGACGACCATCTGCAATCCGAACGCAAACGCGATGATTCTACCAAGAGTTTGCATGCTAGCAGCACCCAGACAAACAAAAGCCCCACGAAGCCGCCCAGGTTATGACAGACCGAAGACCTATAGAATACCCCGCCACTATTGGGTTTCCAGGCGACGCCGTAAAGCTTACGCCATTGAGTAGTTTGGATTGCGTGGTGACCGAAGTGCTGTATCCGTTTGCAATAGCATTCGCACTCTGGCCAGGGGGCACGGCCGAAAACGAGACATTGAAACCACCACCCCCAGAGGGACCAAACGCCACCGTCGGACCCAAATAATAGCTTTTCGTTGATGGAACCATTGATAAGCTGAATCCTATCCCGAACATGTTGCCCAGCTTTCCGCCAAAAAAAGCGCCTACGGGACCACCAACCTCCTCGCCCAGTGCTGCTCCAGCAGACTTTAAAGGAACTGTTGCAGAAGCGTTTACTAGAAGCGTAGGCGTTGTCGAGACGGGGCAGCCTGGCCCCGGCCCCATGCCGAATCCCAACAATGGATAACCTCCGACCATAACAGTTGGGTCGCTTGGGGGTTGGGGATTAAGAATGCTTGTGACGCAGATAACGCCGGGATCGCATTGAGATTGGTAGTTAGAAACGTCGGGAAACCACACGCCACCGTTTATCATGCACTCATCGGGGTTGCTATTAAAATCTTGGCTCTCGACTGTTCCCCCGTCATCCGCATAGTAATTACAGACCAGCCCGCCCCGATCAACGAGACCTAATGGGTCATTCGAGACGTAGACGTAGCGATTCCAAGATTGAGGGACGGCAGGATTGACTGCGACGAGGCCCGTCGGGTCTGGCGAGGACCAACGGGATTGGTACGGGTCATACTCGCGGTAAGTAAAATCGTAGAGGCCAGACATAGTGTCCTGATTCTGGCCGGTGAAAGAATCGTCCAGGGCTCCGGAGGTGGCATAGGGCTCACCGAAGGGAGAATAGGCGGTGTCCGAATAAAGCGTTTGCGTGGACGTGGAAGCAAAACGAGAACTGCCGAGATGATCGGTGTGTCGGTAATACGTAAGACCACTGGCGGTGTAGACAGCCGTCGCGCCACCCGGAAGTGGGACGAAAGCTTTGAGGAGAGCCGTGCCGTTCATCAGGGAAAGTTTAGCACCGGTTGGGCTGTAAACAATCTCAGAATGGGTGCTGCCAGTGGTCTGCTCGACCATACGGTCGAGGGCGTCGTAAGTAAGAGTGGCGGAGCCGATGGTGATAGGGTTGCTGTCGGAATCCCATGTGAAGGTACGAATCGTGTCGCTCAAAGAGTTGCCGTTGGCATCATAAGTCGAATTTTGCGTGCCAACTTGGGAGATGCGGTTGGTTATGGAGGGAGAAGACTGATATGTGGGGGCGAACGAGGTCGCACCAGTGCCGCAGAGCAGCACCGAAGATGTATTCAGTTTTACGCCGGAAGATATAAAGGAATTCCAGGAACCGGGCTTAATTCCGTCAGTAAAAGCCGCCATCGAGAAAGGCTTCACGTGTTTCCGTTGCAACCGAAGAGCAATGGGCTTGCGGGTTCGAACGGATTTAAGGATTCCCCAGCGTCAACCGTATCCTTCCAGTGCTAACTCCGTGGACCGAAGACGCGAATCGCAGATCGGTATCGATTTGGGGGCGTCCTATTTGTGCGTGTTGGATTTTGATAAGCCGGAGAGCATTCCTCACTGTTTTATGAAATTCGAACACAAGAAGTCCGCTCAACTTCGAAAGGCATTGACATTTATTTCCGTGGTGCTCGCAATACTACCAAGATTTACGTTGATGGCTGGTATCGTCGGAGACATCAAGAGTCGGCCGGCGGGTATGTCTTGGGCGAAAACTCAGCGCATCCAGACGGACCTATTTATACGCTGGCGCATGCTTCGCCGATTGCCACCCTGCCTGACCGTGTTTCCGAGCTTGTGAAGCACGAACCGGAACGCGTCAACGCTTCCGAAGACGGCCCACCAATTCCGCACGGTAGCCACGTATACAAGACTGACCCGAATCGCGGGAGTGCTCCGCAATGCGGGCATGAACATTGAAAAAGATAGAAAAGCATCTTATCCATGTTTGTGAAAAGCGTTGCGAAGGACACGGCAGCGATTATAAAGAGATGTGCAAGAAGATTGCTCGCTCAATCGGTAGCAAGCCTGTCGCAGTTAACCAGCAGACGTACTCCAGCGGGCTCGTTCTGTCTACTTCGCCTATTGCGCCTGAACAAACGCAGCCGGTGCAAAACTACAACTATTTGCTAAACGAGTTGTCCGTCGAGCGTGGTTCGTGGATTGAGCAAAACATTCCTAGAAGCCATCAGCTTTCAAGCAAGGAACCCGAGTGGTTAATCGACGAGATGAGTTCCCACATCACAGGTTTGCATCTTTTCTCCGGCCATAAGGGGAGCATGGGAAAGTATGCTTACCGCCATGATTGCCGAAAGCTTTGCAAAGGCGAAAGTTTTCTTATGCCAAAGGAGATCATGGCCCCTGTCACGGTAGTCTACGTGGATAAGGAAAACCCGGAGACGGAGATCCGTCGCCGTTCTCATGCTCTTGGGCTTTATGAGTGTGAGAACTTCCTAGTTTGGGGAGACTGGGGCTCAGATAACCCACCGCCAGAAACCTTTGACGACCCCAGGCTGCTAGAGCAGGTTAAGCGTCGTCCGGATACGTTATTCGTCTTCGACTCGTTGAGCTCGTTCCTACGTGGTCGGGATGAGAACAGCACGGGTGAAATGATGGAAGTTATGTCTAAGGCCAGAAGCCTTGCTAGGTTATGTGCTGGTGTGATTTTGATTCATCACATGTAATATGTGTTGGAGAGCTGGTGACACTGCGATTCCGAGAGCATCCTCACAGACATGGCGTTCATCGTGGAAAAGACGGACAACAAGGTTGAGATAACTGAAGAACGCTTTAGGTTCTGTGCAGGGTACACGGTAAAGTTCTTAATGACTTCGGCGGAATATCCGGCAAGTACAGCTGCAAGCTCTTAGAAGAGCGGGTGGAAGCCGGAGCTAGGGAGAAGGCTGAAGCGGCATCACAGGTAGCCGTGGACAGGGAGTGATTGACCGGGAGTTTGCCGTGGTTCTTGCTCAATACGATCTAGGCGTTCCAATAAGCAAGAGACAGCTTAGCGACGATGGTGAGGATTACATCAAGCGCCACAAGAGAGCGAGTACTCACTGGTGGACCGGACAAGCCGTGGCAATGCGTGGTGGGGCAGAGGAATTCAACACTCTTCATTCCCCAGGGCGCTGTATGGCCGCTACTACGATCTGCCAAGGAGAAGAAGGTACTGCCTAATTCCAGTTGTCCAGCCAGTTGACCAGCCATTCACCTATAAGGTGAAAGTGGTCGTGGTCAGCTCAATGACCATTTTTCTCGTGGTTTGGACGACTGAAATCCGTGGTCAGGTCGAAATCCTTCTAATCATTAGTTGACCACGTGACCTAGCCCTCTAAAAGAGGTGTTTGGTCAGCTGGACAACTGCCATTTGAGGTGACCAAACCGTTTGGTCAACTGAAATTTCGTCTGGTCAGCTGGACAACTGAGATCTAGCCAAAAGGGAGCCGTGTTTGGGCATTTCCTCCATTTTGGATCGTCAATCAGGATTGAATTTCGAAACTAAGTCCGAAAATACGCAAATTATCACCTAAATACAATATTATCAATGCTTTATCTTACATTAAGGTTGAAAAGTGCAATACGGGCAGCGTAAGCGAGCAAATCCGGCAGGATCTCGGAACGCAGACACAAAGAAGGCCTGCCCAGGACAGCGGCAGGCGGCAAGGCGATAGGTTGTGGCGATGATCCTAGGCGAAGATCGCAACGGGTGCAGGCTTGGCTTTCACGTGGGCTTGATCTGGTAACGCCAGCGTAGACAGTCGTGGCTTTCACATCGGGGTGCCCGAGCAGTTGCTGGAGCGCAAACGTATCGACGCCAGCGCGGTACATCAAGGCTCCGAGCGTATGCTTGGCGCAGTGGGGTCCACGGCATCCAAACTCGAATGCCAGCGCGGCTTGCAGCGTGGCTGAAGATATCGCTGACCGCGAATCGAGTCATGCCAGAGCCAAGTCTTGACGTGAACAAGAACACGCTGCCATCATCACGTCGTTCACGCAGCCAGGTTGCTAAGGCGCTTTCTCGTCAGCAAGGGGTTTGGATCCGATCTAGCGGTCGATTGGTGTGGAGCGATCCTTTCAGCCGTTGGCAGTCCAGTCGACCGTCGGCAACGTCGGTAAGCTTCAACCGGCACAGTCGTGGCGCGAAGGCCGTGCTTGTCGCTAGCAGGATTAGACCGTGGTTCCGAGCCGAGCGCTTCTTGGCGGCTTCGAGAACTCTAAGTAATTCAACAGGTTGCCAGTATTTCATGAATCCTCGCTTTCATAAAGAAATTGCATACAGGACAGAACATGTCAAGCATATTCTTACGTACACTCTACGGTTATAAACTCTGTTTTGTAGGAACAGCAGTCGATCAGCATGTTATGCATTAGCATGTTATACAAAAGGTTAGAAAGTGCTTGATTCAGTTTGACACAAGCGAGCGAATATTAGAATATGAGTCATGGCAAAGATTAAAACGAACGACCGGTCCGGGCTGCGAATGGAAGCGAGCGTCGTTGAATCCCTGGAACGGATCGCGGCGGAACTTGATCTGATCGTTTCCTGGGCGTCCGGCGAACCTGCGAGAATTCATCCAGCGATACGACGCCAGCAAGTCTTCTGTCGTGGCATTGGCCGTTGAACCTGTCGCCGACCGTGCAAAGCGAGCCGCATTCTTCGCCGATCTTGACAAGCCGATTCAGCGCAAACCGAGAAGAAGTATGAGAAGACTTCGGACCATCCCGCAACGAACGCAATGCAACGAAGTCACTGACTCGCTAAACAAGCAAGCCCCGAAAGAGAATTCGTCCGAGGGTAGACGAGGTAAGCGTTGAAGCGATTGATTCGCTGCCGCTTAGAGATTTTTCTGCGAACGTTTCCGGTTTAAGAGGGTACGGAGGTCGGCCGTGGTACCCGCACCCATACGTCATCGCCTCGAAGACGAAGTTCTCGACTCTACCACCATACATATCTCTCTGGACTATTCAGAAAAAGGCGCCACCCGTACCCTCCAGTGGGCCGTGGCGCCAGCCCACCCGTCTTCATTAAGGATCGGCAAGCATCAGGAGCAGTAATGAACATGAACACAGCAGCACTGAGCACAGAAGCAAAGCAGGCTCTTCGCAATTTCGGAGTAGCCGCAGCGAGATATCACGCAGCAGAGAAAAAGAGAATAAAGACGCACTTTCGATACTCCGAGAGCATTCAAGAACTTTACTGTCCGCGGAGCATCGAACGGATTACATAGACGCCAAGATTGCCCTTAAGTCTTTGGATGAACTTAAAGAAATTTCGGATTCCATCGACAGCGGACTTCGCCTTGATGCCTTAGAAGCAACCAGGTTCACGGAAGGAGCAGACCAGCGATTCAAAGCCTCATACGACGAGATGGTGGAAGTCGAAAAAGAAATTTCAAAACTCGCCAGCACATTGTGAACCGCTCGCAGTTTATCTAACTAAATATTCGGGACGATTCCGAAAGGAGGGAGCATGCAAGAATGACTGAAGTAGGCCAGGAACCAACCGGGACCGATGTGTTAAAGAAGCTCCGTAGTTTGTCTAGTTTTCCCTTAGGCACTCCTGAACGACAAGAATACGAGCGAACACAAAGGCGATCCAGCGTGAGAGGCTCGCCGAAAAGAACAGCTTGAAGGACTCAAGTACAACGCCAAGGTTACGGTAACCAAGGCGGACGCTCTGGAACTGTTGGCCCAACGCATCGCCAACCCCCACGTACGTGAAGTCTGCTACGACCTTGCCGTGGAGTGCGCCGAGTCTACGGGCATATTCCCCAATCGATTCTTCTTTGCACACGGCTACCAAAGGTCAGTCGAATCCCGAAAAGGAAGAAAAGAAGTCTTTCTCGCCGTGGACCCGACCGTAATCATCCCGAGCGAAGTAGTCCATCAAGGCGATCTTTACGCCATCTGGGACTACAGCGTCTCTTGGCGCGAGACGGATGTGACGTTTGAAGACTTCGTTGCGATGCGCCGCATTCTGAAGAGCGATTGGTTCGAGCTAGGTCTCTTCATGGGAAAGCAGTTTGAAGAGAAGCCACATAGGGGTTGGGCAGAATTCCTTCCCGTCTTCACCCCGTCTCTCCCGCCGAACTACACCCAGGAGGAGATGCGCCAATGGCTCATCAAGCAGCAGAGTCCGACGCATCCTGCGACGACCCGAGACTTTTTGCTACAAGCCAGCAGAAACAGTTTTAAGTCCAGCGTGGGTTTAATTTTTCTCACCCAAGCGATTCTTTGCGCACCATCCCTGCGTCTTCTTCTGGTCTCGGAGACCACGAAGTTATCCAGAGCCTTCATCAAAGCGTTCCGTGGTATCTGGGAAGTCGGTCACGAAAAGAATCGTTTCCAATGTTGGTTCCCTGAGTACTGCGTTCCGCAGGGCGAGGGCAGCATTCTTGCCTTCGAGTCGCCCATGCGGCACTTGCTACTGGCCCAGGACACGGCCAGCGCCGCATCCCTCGAAATGGCAATGGCCGGTCAGCGTTTCGATATCGGCTGGTTTGACGACGTTATTTCCAACATGAACACCGGAAATGACGAAATGCGTGAAAAGGGTTTAAACACCTACGACGCGCTTCTAAAACTTCGTGAAGTCGGAAGCGGTATTGCGATCACCATCGGTACGCCCTGGGTTCCACCCCCGCCTGACGGAATCGGAGACTTGTATTTCGAATTGATGAAACGCAACAAGCTCGATCCCGAGCATCCGCTCGCCGTAAAGGTTGAGCCCGCCTGGATACTTAAGCCTGAATCTCAGTTCAAGGTTCCTGATTACATCCAGACGGTGACCGAAGACGACGTTCAGGAACTAGCGTTCCCGAGCAGACTAACCTTTAGGTTTTTGATGAAGGAGTCGCGAGCGAATCTTCCGCTCTTCTTGAGCCAAAACTTGTGTATGTACGTTGAGTCCGCAGAAAGCAAATGGACGCCGACGTTCACGATGCAAGGGCTGTATGCAAAGGTAAAACCGCTCGGCTTCTTTGATAAATACCCAACGCTGCGGACCGTGGCCGCAGTTGACACCGCGTTCTCCCAGGCGATGACCGCCGACCGAAGCAGCATTTGCATCGCCGCCATAAAACAGTTCGAAGGCAAAAATGTTGCCGTGATCCTGGATATCATCGCCGACCGTTGGAAGTACTCCGACCTGGGTCAAAAAATTGTGGAAGCATTCCAGAAGCACGGGGTGCAGTTCGCCGTAATCGAGAGAAACGGCCCTTGGGAAGACTTGCAGGCCTCCGTTTTACGAAATGCGATCATTCGAAACTGCATACTCCCCCAAATAATTTGGAAAGTATCCAAGGGAAGCGGCATCGGAATACCTGCAAAGGTGATCCGCATCAAGGGAGCGGAAACTTTTCTCAACAACAATCAACTTTATTTCGAGCAAGGCGCATGGAACGAGCCGCTATTCAACGAGACGGTAAAGTTCAACGGCCAGCGCTCGAACATAACGAGAAAAGATGACCAAGTTGATTCGCTGGGAATGCTCACAGACGCGTTCCTTGTAAAGGACACGGGCGGCGTGCAAGCGCCCACAGAAGAGCAGATGCAGATGGAACGCGAAGCGCGCAACCGAGAGCACATCAAAGCACAGCACGCTCGCATTTTCGGAATCCCGAAGCACCGGTCCACAACGGCCCAGTTTACACGCCACCACCCGAAGACGACGGGCCACTTCACGGCACGCTAGGCCGCTTCGGACTTACCAGGCGCTAAAGGGAAAGGTATGCGATACAAGTGCCGCATTTGCGGCAACACGTTTGAAGGCATTCCGCCGAGTGCCGTCAGGATCGGACAAGGCAAACGAGGCGGATGGCAGATGTTTAATATCGACGGAGTGATTCACGAAATCCGCAAAACTCAAGCCATCCACACAAAGAAAATGCACGACTACTGGCACAAGACACCGAGAGAGGGTTGTGAATTTTGCTTGGAGCAAACACAACCGCCGCCCGCAGAAGTCGCCATCCAGCAACAGGAAGTCGAAGTTGCCGAACAGCGACAACCAGAATTACGGCAGCAAGAATCAGAAATTAAATCAGAAACGGCAATGCAGCAAGCATTCCGAAGGATCGCATATGGCACTAAATAAAGAAGGACTGGTTACCGTCTTAACAAAGATTGCGTTGAGTTTTCCAGAGACCACTACAACTGAGGCGGCAGCAAGAGACTACTTCAGTAAATTCCGGTTGGACCAACTGCAAGGGATGTATGAGGAAGAAATGTCCCGAGTAGCGAAAAAAGCGTTGGCAGCCAGCACGACGCAGAGTTAGCCCTAGAAGAACTGCGTATGGAGAACGAAAAAGCGCAGCGAGACTGGTATGCAAAGCAGAACCCTCCCGCCGATCCCAAGGAGAACCGTAGAATCTTCGCCCAAGTATGCCGTCTGTGCGGCATAGCTAGAATGACGCAAATTTCAGCATCTTGGTTCAAGCATGCAACGGTGACCTGTTTGATGCCTTCACGGCAGGGCTAACCGTGAAAAAGAGTCCTGGCGCATACGCTCCCGCATCCCCGCAGGAACAGCAGAAATGGGCGCGGGAAGATGCACAAGCCCAGCGCGAAACCACGATCAAGCACCAGCACTGGCTGCAACACAAAGCAACCCCGCAACAATTGCGAGAAGCCGCCCAACGAGAAAGGCAACAGAAAATTGAGAACCGCTCGTTCGCTCAGGAGCAACTCGAACTCGAAGTATGTATGGCTCGAAAGCGTGACTTAGAAAATGGTTTGCCACCACTGCCGCACCAGTGGAACAACGCCCCCTTGGACTCAGCAGCAATCAAGCGTGCGTCAATTTTGACTCTTAGAACATTAATTTCCCGCTATGGTCAGGCAGCCGTAACGGCGCGTCTGTATTCGCTGAAACACGTGGAAGCGACGGTTCTAGGAGAGTTTCTTTTTTTCGATTTTGATTAAGAAATGTAACAGCAGAAATAACATTTGAATTACCCACTACAGGTGGACAGGAGAAACAAAAATGACACCACAGCACGAGAAGATCTACGACCAGCAAAACCCCAGAGAATTCACACCATCAGAAGCCGCAGTCTTCTTTCAAGCCGAACCAGCATTGAAAAATAACGGCTTCGACTGCTTCACGGAAAGAGGAAAGGCCACATTCATTAAATTGTTCCGGGACTACTACAACGCAAACCGCCAAGTTCCCGTAACGCTCAAAGGCGTTTATGACTTGGTGGAAGCAAACAAGAATTCTCTTCCGAGCGTGACGCCTGCTCAAAAAGATTTTTATCTTGCGCACGAACAAAATCCAACGGGTGTAACTGCGATATCCGCCTGGCTTGCAACTCAAGGCAAGGCAGGGCAACTAGAGAAAGCAGGAGACGCAGGACTCGTCAACGCAGTTCAGTTACTAAGGGAGCTTAAGGATAGAGAAATAAACGCCACGACAATTTTCCAAGCGCAGCAAAGGCTCGCCAACCGTCCTGACGGCGGAAAGTTAGTGTGGATTCCGGTCGACAAGCCAGCCAACCCCTACCAGCACAAGGCCGAAGACATAAAAGGCAACGACCGCGTGAACTGGACCCCCAAGGATTACAAAAAGGAGCAAGAAAGGTTAGAAGCCGAGGCCGCAAAAGCCTCCCAGCCCACGCCAGAACAAGCCCTAGACCACCAATCCCAATTTTATAAATTCACGATTGAGAGACACCTTGAGTTTGGCAATCACGCGGAAAACGAAGCCATCAGATCTCTCCACAAACGCCTCGTGTCTGACGGAGCGTCCCTAAAAACTCAATACGAAACGCTGGCTAAAGAAGTGGATTACTACACCAAACGTGCGCAGGTTACCTGCCGGAGTCTCAGATAACACAGCCTGTAGTGGATTTACCACAAGGAAGATTTATGACAGACAAAGAACCAACAGAAAAGCAGTCCGAAACTAAGCAGCAAGAAGTTCCGCAGCCGCCAGTTCAGGTCGAGCCCACAGACCGTGGCTCCTGGCTTATTAAGTGGGGCTACAAACCGTTCGACCCGAACAGAAAGGAACAGGAGAAGCATGATTACACTCACGCAGTTAGCATCAGATAATTTTCAACGCGCCGACGAGAATCCCCCTAGCGCAACCTCCGTGGTCGGAAGACTCATTCGGTGACGCAGGACTTAAAATTAACCTTCTGAGCCTTGAGTTTCGCGGCACTGGGCAATTCGAAGTGAAAAAGAACGATTTATTAACAGTTTGCAATCAACAGCCAGGCAGTTCCATTGACAGCTTGACGCCTACACTTGAGAATAATAGGATGCGCTTCGAGGAGGACCTAAAATGTTAAAGACATACACGGATCAGGAGATCGCTGCGATCTCTTCCGATCTCTCCTCGCCTAAATTTAATGCCCTCCGCCTTAGAGTTAAAGAGCTGCAGCCAGAGGTGATAGTTTCTCCTTGGATTGGCGACACCTCTAGAAAAGAGGATTGTCGCGGTGCCAAACTGGAGCCAGATTCTCAGCGAGATTAAAGAAGCGGGTAGCACTCAAGATGTCGTGCGACGACGTTACCTAGCACGTCTAGCAAAACACACTAAGAGAAACGTAATCCTTTATTATTCCGGATGGCTCCAAAAGGGTCATATTGCAGAGGCTCGCGTCAACATAAATATCAATGATGCTGATAAAAATGGCCTGATGTCGGTTGTCCACAAGCTCGACCGCAAGAAAGGTCTCGACCTGATGTTGCACACGCCGGGCGGTGATATGGCCGCTACGGAGTCCATCATTGCTTATCTCCGGGCGATGTTCGGCCCAGACATGAGAGCTTTCGTTCCACAGATGGCGATGTCAGGCGGAACGATGATCGCGTGCGCATGCAAAGAGATCGTAATGGGCGAACAATCATGTATCGGCCCTTTTGACCCGCAGGTTGCCTCTGTCCCCGCGCAGGCCATTAAGGAAGAATTCGACCGCGCCAGCAAAGAGATGTCGCACGACCAGAGTAAGGCGTTCTTGTGGCAACCAATACTTCAGAAATACGGCGCAGGGCTTATTTCGCAGTGCGAAAAAGTCATCGCCTTGGCGGACGAAGTGGTACGCAACAGTCTGGAAAGCGGAATGTTCAATGACGATGCCGATAAAGTGGCAAAAGCGAAGAAGGTCGTCGATGAACTCGGGAGCCACGCGGTTACCAAGCTTCACGCACGACATATTCACAAGGAAAAAGCCAAAGAATTAGGTCTAGAATTATTGATTTAGAGGCGGATGATGCGCTTCAGGACCTCGTTCTTTCGGTTCATCATGCTTGTATGCTAACGTTCGAGCAAACGGGAGCCATCAAGCTGATTGAAAACCAAACTGGGGCCTGCTATGCAATCGCCCAACAAACGCTACTTCTAACTCATCCTTGAGACTCGACGGGTGGGCGTATTCACAGTTTGTTCTGAAATGCGTTCTAGTTGAAGGGCGTAAGACTCGCATTGCTGCCAATGCTAACAATCACCAATTTCTTGAACGGAATAGTTCTGAGTTTATGTTCAATCCGGCACACGAGAATGATCTCAAGCGGAACGACGTTGTTTTGATTGGGAACTCCTTCAATCCTTCTTAAGGTGTTGCCAGGATCGGGAAGCGGGGCCCAACTGATTTGCTTTCCTGAGTGCGCCGCAATTGTCCAATTATCCGTATCTTGCGCTTTTGTCTGGCACAGTTCAGCGCCATTGCGGGTTATTTTGATGGCTTCAATTTTCAATTCGAAATCAGATTCGTTGATAACGAGGCACGCATAGTTTGCTTGTGCCGTCTGTTGGAGTGTCATTTCAATGGGCAAATAGTCGGTTTCCGCGTACTCACTCACCAATCTTTTGGTCGTTAAGGTCTCAACCTTGCTCCCTGGCGTGAAAGGCCAGGCCGTGACGCGATTTTTCCCTGTATTTTTCGATTCGTACATAGCTTTGTCTGCGAATTTCAGAATCTCCTCGGCAGATTTTGAATCAGTGCTGTCACTGGCGCAAATGCCGATGCTAGTTGTTACTGTGACCTCGCCTCCCGGCTTGGTTTGCTCGACGGCGCGACGAATACGTTCCGCCGTAACTTGAGCCTCCTCTGTGGAAAAATCGGGAAGGCAGACGGCGAACTCGTCTCCGCCCCATCTGTAGATTTTTCCTTTCCTCCCCACAACGTCTCCAAGCGTACTAACTACGCGATCCAGGCATGCATCGCCTTCCGGATGACCGTTGGTGTCGTTCACGCTCTTGAAATTGTCCAAATCGATCACCAGAAAGGCTGCCACGGGGTGCCCTTCAAGAATGACCCGCATATCCTTTAAAAGTTCTTCTTTGTTCGGCAGATTCAGTCGCGAAAGGCTTTGCTGAGAGTTAAACAAAGCCTCGTTATCTTCCTTCGTGGCTGACTGCTCTTGCAGCAATTTGTTGGTGGGCCGTACATATTCAGGGCTCGTCGAGCCGGGCTCAAGTAGTCCCTTCGCTTGCAAGATTCGCATCGCAAGCGATAACTCCTTTTTCGTTACACCAAGATATCGAGCGTCCCAAGGGTCTGCTGCCCAAACATCGGCGGGTTCGTCCACTGCAAAGAATCCCAATATGCAGGCTTTTCTTGCTAGAAACTGCTCGACCTCTGGCTGCGGGCGAGGCTCAGGCGTCTGATACTGGAATTCAATTCGCTGGTATTTTTCTTGCCAGACATCCGGACTATAAAAGGTGACCGAGCCCCCATCGATTGCCGTACGCACACTATTAACCGTAAGAACGACCGTGTCGAATATCGTTCGATTGTGGGAAAGTCCCAGTTCAGCAGAGCATTTGGCAATTTGGCCGTTTACTTGATTTATAATCTCCAAGAGGACAAACGTTGAAAACACTGAGTTAACTATCGCCGCTTGAATCGGCCAACGAATAGAAACCCGAACGGCGACCCGTGATCTACAATAAAACACCTCGGGAGAGCCGCATTTTAGCCTTCCTGCCACAGCGTGAGCGTAGGAGTCTACCTTAGTGTGGTATTCCTTCGTGCCTGGGAGATCGTCCAGAAACGTGTCGGGAATGGTGATGTCGGTTTGGCGCTCACTAATGCCGATTGCGAAATACGTGGTCTGCTGAAGACCAGAAGCTCGCTGCTGCTCGATAATCTGAAGCCCTGCCGCATTCAGCCGTTTTTTCAGATCAGCAAGTCCCAATTGTGTTTCGCTTCGCGTCGGTTCTGACATTGCGATCAGGATAATTCTTTTGACCGACTCGGCGCAATTTGTTCGAAAGCGTGCAAACAGAGGCTCAGCCGCAGAAATCACGGGCGCATGTTAATGAATGCAACCCAAGTACATGCGCCCGAATCTGGATAACGCCGCGCTTTTGACGGCCTCGTCGCAAGAATCGGAAATGTGCAGGCCTTGTGATTGGACATCCACTTGGAAATCAAGCTGCGATTTCCAAGTTTCGTAAGGTGGCGGGGCTGCGGCAAAAAAGTTCCACCGCAGACTGGCCCACAACTCGAATTCCAGTGGCATATCGGCATCGGGGTCGTAGCCTGAATTAATTCCGGCCTTTATCGTCTTTCTCATGACTCCAAGTTGAGCCAGCAGCATCGTGGCGCACGTGTGCGCGATCAGATCGGCAACCTGAAGACCGAGTACCTTGACGGAGTTTTGTTCGAAATGAAATCTGCATTTATCGGCGACAACATCAAGTTCGCTGGTGAAAATGCCTTCGTCAAAGAAGGCGTCATGCATCGGACTGTCAAAGCTGTTTGTGGACAAAATCTTGTCAAGCCCCAATAACGCTTCCGGCCCGAGCAATTCAAGACGCGAGGATGGCGATACGACAATTCCGATTTGGCAGAACTTGCTTATGACTGATCTAAGCAGATCACGAGCACGAGCTTGTTCGGGATGTTCGCTCATGAGCGAACCACTCTTGAATTCGTCAACGTATGGTTCTAAACCACTCTGACGAAGTGCATCAGCAACAGGACCGTCGAGTGACGTTTCCGAGTATGTGAAAGCCCCAAGGACAAACTTGGCCCTGGTATGCACGCTCTCGTCAAAATAGAAAAAGCCCATAATCATCCTAGGCGGCTGTCGCCGTTCTGGGCACGATATCATGACGGCACAGTATTGTCGTGATAACATTAAGATAATGAGAGATGTGGAGATTCATAAACGACCGTTGTCTTGGATTGTGCGCGCAATCGTCGTGCTCTTGATTGTTGTGTTCCACAATATTCTCAACCGGAATGAAGGCATTGCCGTCTGGCTAGAAGCTATCGCTCTGATCGCAATCTTCGGCCTTGATTATTTTGAGCGGGAAGACAATCGGAGAGAACGGCGAGAACAACAAAAAGAAACCCTCGCTCAACTGAACATTTCTCGCAAACAAGTTAAAGCCGCCATGCTCAGCGCCCGTTCTGCGATTAATATGGAGCGCCCGTGGCTTGTTGTGACGTGGCTATCCGACGAGGATGTCCCTGATATAGTCAACTTTAGCTGTCGGAACAAGGGCAATACGCCCGCTAAGGTTGTCGCGATGTCGGCCAAGGTGTGCTTTGTAAATCGGTTGATCGGGCTTGAAAAGCAGCCTGATTATTCGACTCCCGTTAAGCTACCGGACCTAGACATGATTGTGTCTCGGCGCAGTTTTAGAATCGGCGAGGGGTTGAATGCGTCGTTGTTCGTTCTGGATAAAGGAAAGAACGCGTTGATATCTAATTCGGAGGAATTTCTCGTTTATTACGGGAAAGTAGTTTATCGAGACACTTTGTATCCCGATTCGGCCCCAGAGGGTCTGCACGAAACCAGATGGTGCTTTTTCTATCAACCTTCCGGTTCAAAAAGGTTTGTTCGTAGCGGACCCGAAGAGTACAACCGCTACACCTGATGGGCAATCAAGTATCATCTTCCGTTTGTTGAGCCGCTCCCGGCACGATATCATGACGGCACTATGTTGTCGTGATAACATCCAGCCTTGAAGGAGCCCCCATGCCCTTACTTCGTTCCGCGTGCATTTTCCTGTTCGCATTCTCCACATTTACTTACACCAACGCTCAGCAATCCCAACCAGTCTCCGTAACCGCTTCGACGCCAGTGACAACACAACCCGCCGCATCCGCAAAAATCACCAATGCGCGGGTCGTTGAGATGACAAAGCTCGGGTTGGACGATGACATTATCATTGCGCGAATCAAGCACGGCACCTGTGACTTCCAATTGGCGGACAACGACCTACTGGAATTGAAGAACGGAGGCGTTTCTTCAAAAGTAGTCGCAGCCATGATGGACTCGGTTCCTGTCAGTGAGCCTGCGTCACAGCCTGAACCAAGCGATGGAAAGGTGCGGGCCTTCGTCACGGATAGTCAATCTTGGGAGACGCGAGGCAGTTCCGCAGCTGGTGGAAATAGCAACGGCTGGGGAGCGACCAGCTCTTTCTCTGGTGGCGCTCGACCGCAGACGGCTGAAATTGTGAAAACTCTGAATCAACGATGCCCTGAAATAACCGTGACGAACAATCTCGGCAAGGCTGACTTCGTTATCGTCCTTGACCACGAGGGCGGCAAGGGTGCACTTCGACATCGGAACAAAGTCGCGGTCTTCAATCGCAACGGAGACGACATTTTCAGCGACTCGACGCGAGAACTTGGAAACGCTGTTAAAGACGCTTGCGTGGCAATGACGAAATCCAAGAAATAGCAACGGGGACGGGCAGAGGTGGATATCATTTTCGTCCGAGATCGCTGAGGCGGTCTGAGGTCGCGTAAATGGTGGGCCCGCCTGGACTTGAACCAGGAACCATCGGATTATGAGTCCGGTGCTCTAACCAATTGAGCTACAGGCCCTAGACTTTAATACCGTACTTCGAGCGCAGCGTCTTGTCTAGCTTCTTCAAGCCCGCCTCCGCACGTTCGCGACTGGGCAGAATATAAAATGCTTGGGTCGTGGAGATGTCCGCGTGCCTGAGAATTGATTGGATCACCTTATCGTCCACGCCCGCTTCGTTCAGTCTGGTGCCGAGACCACGGCGAAACGCATGCCACCCAAACCATGCACCGTTGATGTGCTGGGGAATATCTCTTCGCGAGAGATTGTCTAGGTCGAGCGGGCGAAGGAACTTTTCTCCACGGAATATCCATCCTTCGCCCATCTTGGGGTATGCAACCTTGTATTTCGCGAGAATTTTTCTAAGCACCGGAATCACAAAAGCTTTCGCTTCCCGCGCTTGCGTCTTCGGCGTGCCTACGTGCGTATTCCAAACCTTCCTCTTTACATCAAAATTCTCACCGTCGTAATCCTCCCACTTCAATCCACGCAGTTCCGAGCGGGTCAATCCTGTAAATGCCGCGACCGCGCACACTGTTCGCGCAGGCTCTGGCAGCTTGTCTAGCATCTCCGCGACTTCCTCCAGCGTGTAGGCATGTTCGTTCGAAGCTTGAATTTTTCGTTCACGCTTCGTGAGGTTCTCGGTGCGCTTTTTCGTGCGCCCTCCGGCCTTCGCCGTGTCCATCGGGTTTGCATCTTTAAATGCGTTATCCGAGATCGCCCATGTGAAGACGCCCGAGAGGAAGTTCTTGATCCGCATGTGAGTCTGGTGGGATAAATTCTGGTCCAGGGACTCCAGGAATCGTTGTGCGTCTCTCGGCGTCACGTTTCGTAATTTGAGCGCGGATATCGGACGCGGAAGAACGTGCAGTTTGAAAATATCCCGATAGCTCTTAATCGTTGACGGTTCTATGTGCAGTTCGTTCGGTGCAGGAACATTCATGCGCCACTCAAGGCGTGTAAAATAGTTGTGCTGGATGAATTCTGCAAGCGTACAGACACCGGCGGCGGGTGCAGTATCTTTGTTCCCCGGGGCGAGCAGTTTCTGGATGCGCTCGGCGTATCGCTCGCGAACCTGTGCGATAATCGCGGGTGTGGGCCGTTCTGGGAAGTCTGAGAATGGTGCAAGGATTTCAGCGGATCGGACGCGCTTGATTACGCCGTCAACGGTGCGTTCTTCGCGAAACCTGAGCACCCAATTGGACCCGTGCTTTAGAATCTGGCCCTGTTGTAGCCGTGGTCTCATCGCACTCTCCTGAGTCCTAAACCCAAGATAATTATGGACTCAAACAGTGCAGACGTAAAGGGATTTGCTCGTTTACTGACGGACTCATAATCCGTTGGTCCCAGGTTCAAATCCTGGCGGGCCCACCAATTTAACGCCGCAACTTCGTCGGCTCAGCCCACTCTTTACACCGTTTCAAGGCTTGCCCTTGGGCTGAAATGCATCCGGCGGATCCAGGTAGCATTGCTTCCAAAACTCTTCCTCGGGCAGCGAGTCTCCCGCCAGTTGTTTAACGCTTTCCAACGTCGCTCCGATGATCCCTCCATCGGCGGAATCGTAAATCACCACCACCCCGTCCACCGGTGGTTCGTCTTCCGCGGCAGAATACTTGCGCAGCAGCGTGGCAGCGAAAGCCAGCTTCGCGCGCGCGTCGGTTTCTTTGGCGTCCTGCGATACCGGTTGCACCGTATAAATCTTTACTTTTTTCCCCTTCAGGCTCTCCCAATCGCCAGGAAACATGCTGGTTTCCTCGCGCTCCACGCGGAATGGCGCGGCCGCTTCTTTCGCAGCCGTGGCTTGATCTTGGGCATTGATTCGCGCCAAAATGAAATCCGTCAATTCCACGCTGCTGCGCCGCACGTACCCGCGCGAAACCCCGGAAATTCCCACGTGCAGCCAGGGGCCGTCAGACTCCAAATATTCAAATTCATCTCCGGCGGCCGCCATGAACAGCACGCGCGAACCTTCCGCCGGCCGCGCCAACAGCGGCGTTCCGGATTTTTTCACCGCCACCAGATTCAGTGGATGCGCCTGATTCCTCTGAATCTCCTGCAATTCCTGCAACTGTCCGCTCAATTGCTGCTCGCGTTTTTCTGCGTCCTGCCGTTTCGCACGCGTCTCCGCCAGTTCATCGTTCCGCGGCGCTTCCGTCGTTTTCGGGCTAGTCGTCAATTGCGAGACCCCTGGGACTCCGGAAAGATCCAATTTCGCCTTGGGCGCCGCTATCACAGAACTTCCTGTTGTGTGGGCCGTCTGTGGCGCTGCAGTCCCCAGCTTTTCGTCCAGCCGGTCCAGCAAATCAAATTCCAGCCGACCATTCGACGCCAAGACCTCGTAGCCCGATTTCGAGGGATCGGGATCTGCGTACCACGCCGTAATCTTCGCCCTCACCTGCGCAACCGTACCGCCGCGCGCGCCGCTTCCGGGAAACAACTCAATCTCCAATTGGTAAAACGCCCGTTCGTACCGGCCAACGGGCTTCGGCGTTGCCGCGACGAAACCTTCGATGGTCGGCAGCTTTTGTCCCGCGTACGCACCTATTTCCTTCAATGCCTGGTCCACTTCAGTCTTCGTCTTGGCAAACGTCCGCGCATACGGCATCGCCACTTCTTGCGCTTCCAGCGCGGCTGCCAGCGCGAACAGCACTAGAATAATTCCCAGCCAAATCTTCGCAACACGCGTGTGCCTGAGAGCTTGAATCAAGGAATTGCTTCCAATTGATCGATAGGCAGCCATCCGCGTTGACCGTCGGCCTCTTCGATTCCCAGCCAATACGGCGTAACGATGACGACCGCTACCTCGGTGTACGCTGCTAACGGCGCGATGGTTGCCGCTTCGTGAAATGGCGCCGCTTTCAAGTCCGCACCCGGGGCTTTCACTCGCCGATCCACTTCGCGCCGCAACTTTTGCACCCGCTCCTGAAGATCTTTCACCGCTTCTTGCGCATTAGCCATCCTGGTCGTTTCGTCTTCGCGCTGTTGCAGGTAGTGGTGTCGCACGAGCTCCGCGCTGTCCCGTCGCTTCTTGGCGTCCGCCGCCTCTTGTTCATCGATCTGGATCGCCTGCAGCCGGTCCTGAATCACCTTGAATTCCGCAGCCTCCACCGTGCCATCGGAAATGTGATAGGTCCGGTGCGAGTCCTCCACGTAGATGGCATCAATCCTCAACCGCGAGCGATCGCCCGTCAAAGTAGTCAGTACAAAACGCACCACGATAGTGCCCTCGTCCGCGCTCTCCAGAAAATGCCGCGGCGCGATGGCTTTCGTGCGGACCTTGTAAAATACCTGTCCCGGTCCGTTCCACGGCTCGAAATACTTTGAGGAACTTTCTTCCGTTGCGCCTTCCAGCGTCTGTTGCTTGTCGTAAATGTTTGTTCCATGAATGGTCTGGTCTTCCAGGTCGAATTTTAGCGCGTCCATTACATCCCGGGGCGCGGCCTCCAGTTCTTTCACGAACCCCGGACCCTCCACGCGCTCTTTAGCGGTGGTTGCCAGGCATCCAGCGAGTAGCGCTAGCCATAGAAGCACGGTCCTCCATCCCAAATCACCGCCAAATCGTCCAAGTCGCATCGCGTTTTGACCGCCGCAGTTCATGGTAAGAGGCATGAGTCGTTTATTTCCCGTATTCGTAAGTACTCCCAATCGTGAGCTGCTGTCAAATCGGACCCCCGGTAAACGCTCTTAAATCAGCATCACTCGCTCCCAAGGAAAATATTTTTGCATAGATATAAGAAAACTCTTGCATTCGCGTTTTTCCAGCAGTAGGATTTGCGCGGTTCAGGGACTTGGGGATTTTGGCGCGGCTTTTTCTTGCAAAAGGCGGCTTCAATCTTCTACGGGCGTGGTGTCACTACTAACTTCCGGTTATTCGGACGAATCTCGGGCAGGCAACTTGTCCGGTGTTCGTGTTGTCCTCGCCTCCTTCCCTTGTCTGTCGCCGTTCGGCGCAGAAACCGATCCAATGAATTGTTTCGCACTTCTCACGCGCAGGAGGCGGTATGCACTCTGTCGATACTAGCAGTCTGAAGAGAAAGTCATTTCGTTTCGCTCCATCTCTCGTAAACGTATTCCTGACTTTCGTTTTCCTACTTGCCGCCAGTTATCCCGCTTCTTCGGCCCCCCTTTCCGCTATAAAGATTCACGCGATTCCCGCCTTCGCGCGGAAATACGGGATGCCTTGCTCCGCGTGCCATCTCGCGTGGCCAATGCTCAGTCCCTTTGGCCAAGCATTCAAGGACAACGGCTATCAACTGGGTAACGATCGCGATGCCCCCATCTATCAAAGCCCGGCCTACTGGCCGGTGACTTTCCGCATCACGCCAATCTGGCATCGCGAAAACGAAACCAATGCCGGAGTAGATAGCGCTACCGCTCCCGGCGGCCAGACCGAAGCCAGTCTAACCACCCACGGCTTCGATTGGAGCGGCCTGGACTTCCATACCGGCGGCACGCTGGCGAAAAACGTCTCCTTCTACGTTTTGCCTTCTTCCGACAACACCGGAGCTTTTCACTTTGAAACCGTCTTCGCGCGCCTCGACAATCTTGCCGGCACCACCTGGCTCAACGTTAAGCTCGGCAAATTTGAGCTAGACAACCTGCTGTCCGAGAAGCGCATTCTCACGCTGACCAACGTTTCCGGCGTCTACACGAATTATCACTATCAGCCGCTAACGGAAATCGACTCGCCCGGCCTCATTCCGTTCTCGTTCGGCATTGGCGACAACCAGGACGGGTTGGAAGTAATGGGGCATTCCAAAGATGACCGCACCCGCTATTCCGTCGCGTTGATCAGTTCCAACGACGGCACTCCGAACCTGCCCACTTGCCGTTGTTACGGCGCCTTTCTTACCGCCAGCCAAGCCTTCCAGGTGGGTGGTCTCGGTCTACAGCGCATCGGTGTATTCGATTACATCGGTGAGTGGCCCACTTATTATCAATATTCGCAAGGTGGCGTAGGTGTTGCTGGCACCGGCATCGGCAACAAGAGCTACTATCGCGCCGGCTTGATCGGCCAGTTCTTCATCAAGAAATACGATCTGACCGCCATGTACTTTCATAGCTCCGATAGCGCGTTCCTGGGTACCGGCACGGCGGCCAACGTTCCCCTTCCGGTCGGAGCGCAAAAACCCATATGGAACGGCGCGCTTTTTGAAAGCCACTACACCTTCAACCCGCAATTTATCTTGATCCAGCGCGTCGAACTCGTTCGCATGTCCCAACAGGCGTTGCCAATTGGAGGCGGACCTGTTTATGTCCCAGGCAGCGGTGAAGTCCCCAGCTCCAGCTTCGGCAACGAAGACGTCTACACTTTCGGCGGCCGCTACTATCCGTTTATGTCCACGCGCGCCGGCTTCGCCTTCCATGGCGAATATGCCTTCAGCCATCAGACCGGAGCTTCTCCAGTAACCGGTCATAACCTCGACTTCAGCAGCTTGCTCGCCGGCTTTGACTTCGCGTTCTAAGGATGGAGACTATGCGAAAAATAAATATTTCAAAATTCTTTGTAGTTATCGCCATCCTCCTGGCCGCGCCGCTGCTGGTCTCGGCGCAACAGGATCAATCGCACATCGGCAAGTATTCCGGTAACCCCGGTGTCGGCCGAGAGCTGTACTTCCGTTACTGCTGGGGCTGTCACGGCTTCCGCGGCAATGGCGACGGTGAGAATGCCCAATATCTGAACATTCTTCCGCGTAACTTCGTCGCCGCCGTCTTCAAGTGCCGCTCCACCCCCACCGGCACGCTGCCAACCGACGAAGATCTCTTCGACTCCGTTCGACGCGGCTTCGTCAATACCAACATGCCGTCCTGGATGACCTTGACCGACCAGAACCGGGCTGACCTGATTGCGTTCATCAAGAGTTTCTCGCCGCGCTGGAAGACCGAGAAGGCCGGCACGCCCATTAATGTACCTGCGGAAACCCCGCTAACTGTGCAGAGCATCCAGCACGGGCAGCAACTTTTCCAGAAACTTGAGTGCTGGAAGTGTCATGGGCAAGAAGGCCGCGGCGACGGCCCATCCGCCTCCACGCTCACCGACAGCAACGATCAGCCCATCCGTCCCTACAATTTTGCCGCCGGTTCGCGCTTCAAGTGCGGTTCCACCAACCGCGATCTCTACAAAATTTTCATGACCGGTCTCGATGGCACTCCGATGCCTTCCTTCGCCGACGTGATCAAGCCGGAAGACGCTTGGGATCTCGTCCACTATCTGCGCACCTTGCAGGTGAGGCACGACAGTCCGGAGTTGGCGCTCTGGCTCACCACTAAAGAGGGCGCGGCGATTGTCAGCGCGCAAAGAGTTTCCGGCACCCCCACGGGTTCTGGTGTGAATCAATAAGACTGCTTAGCATCCATTCTTCAGGAGGAGCACAACGCATGACCCTTAAGCACGTTTTTCTAGCCGCTCTGGCCACGCTTGCCGCTGTCACTTTGACCGCTGCTGGCCCGGGCTCCGGCACCATCAGCGGGAAAATTACCTATGAGGGCACGCCCGCGAAGCAAAAGCCCATCGACATGTCCAAGGAACCCAGCTGCGCTGCGCAGCACCCCACGCCTATCACCACGGAAACCGTGGTCACCGGCCCCGGCAACACTTTGGAAAACGTCGTAGTGTATATCTCCGCCGGCGCGCCCGATGAACCTCCGCCATCGACTTCCGCCAACTTTGATCAGAAGGGTTGCCAGTACCTTCCCCACGTGCTCGCTTTCCAGGTGGGCCAGGAATTGAAAATCTCAAACGACGATCAGACTTCCCACAACATCCATCCGCTGGCGAAAATTAATCGCGAATGGAATAAGTCGCAGCCTCCCGGCACGCCTCCCATCACCGATAAGTACGACAAAGCGGAAATGATCCCGGTAAAGTGCAACATCCACCCGTGGATGCATGGCAACTTCGCGGTGCTGAAAAACTCTCACTACGCGATATCCGGCCCTGATGGCAGCTTCAAGCTCCCGAATCTTCCTCCGGGCAAGTACACCATCACGGCCTGGCACGAACCCGATTTGGAGATGACCCAGGACGTGGAAATCTCCGGCAGCGA
This sequence comes from uncultured Acidobacteriota bacterium, assembly GCA_963838265.1. GTDB lineage: Bacteria > Acidobacteriota > Terriglobia > Acidiferrales > UBA7541 > Acidiferrum. The sequence continues at coordinate 296,022 of CAWIQN010000002.1, read as the reverse complement.
AACCAAGAACATCAGCTTCGTCTTCAAGTTGAAGCCTTACTAATCTCGTATTTTGCGTCACGCATCCGGGATGCGCCGCCACGGTTGGCAGCGCTTCCCGGACGAAATAAAGCACTCAAAATTGCACGCGCAATTTGTGCCGGCGGAGGCAGGTGGTCATGGGAAAAGTTTTCGCGATTGTGCTGGTGATTATCGCGCTGGTTTCCGCGTATCCCATCATCACCCACAAATACACGCCGCCCGTCGATATCTCCACCCACGGCCATGCTATCGACGAACAACTCGCCGACACCATGGCCGAAGCCGGACTGGCCTTTCTAGGCGCGCAATTTCTTCTGGCTTTTTTTATCTGGAAATTTTCCGGCCGCAGGCGCGATGAAAAGGTAAGCGCCATTCCCGGCGGCGCAAAAATAATGGTCGCAGCTGCGTTCATCCTCGTCGGCACGGAAGTCCTCGCCCTCGGCGTCTTCGGCCAGAAAGCTTGGGCCAACGTGTACTTCACTCCACCGGCCGCCGACGCCCTGCAAGTGCAGGCGCAGGCCGGACAGTTTGCCTTCTACTTTCGCTATCCCGGGCCCGACGGAAAATTCGGCCCCCTGCATCCCGACAAGATCGACGAGGGCAACTCCAACTTTTTCGGCTTGGATCCCGCCAACGACGTCGAATCGCGCGACGATGTCGTAGCCGCCGAAATGGCCATCCCCGTCAACAAGGAAATCCACATGCTCATGCACGCAAAGGACGTTGGCCACTCCTTCTTCGTCCGTGAGCTGCGCATTCAGCAGGACTTCGTTCCCGGCCTCGACCTCTCGCTGCACTTCACCGCCACCAAGATCGGCAAATACGAAATTGTCTGCACGCAGCTGTGCGGCCTGGGCCACTACAACATGAAGGCCTATCTGAATGTTCTGTCGCAAGAAGATTTTGACAAATGGATGAAGGAAAAAATTTCTGAGCAATAAATTGCATGCTCGTCTGGCGGCCGCTTTCGTCGCCGGTTGCGTATCCTTATAAATTTTTATACCGCTTCATCGAGCGAGGCTTAGAGCATGGAAGAATCATCCGTCCCGGTCGCACACGTTCACGCTCCGCCGCAAGGCTTCCTCTGGAAGTACGTTTTCAGCCTGGACCACAAGGTCATCGGCAAGCAGTATTACGCCTTGGCCCTCGCCGCCGTTTTCGTCGGCATGGTGCTCTCCTGGCTGATGCGTTTCCACCTGGTCTGGCCGACCACCCGCATTCCCATCCTTGAATTGATCTCCAAGACCGGCGCACCCGGCGGAATCATCACGCCGGAATATTATCTTTCGCTGCTCACCATGCATGGCACGCTGATGGTTTTCTTCGTGCTCACCAACGCGCCTTTCGCCGCATTCGGTAATTTTTTTCTCCCCATCCAGATCGGTGCCGAAGACATGGCGTTCCCGCGCTTCAACATGATGTCTTTCTGGGTCACCTTTAGCGCTTTCATCGTGCTCATTCTGGCTTTCTTCATTCCCGATGGTCCGCCCATTTCCGGTTGGACCGCCTACCCTCCGCTCAGCGCCGTCGGTTCCGACGCTGGTCCTGGCTTGGGCTGGGGACAAAATCTCTGGGCCATCTCCATTACTCTTTTTTGTGCCGGCTCGTTGCTCGGTGCATTGAATTTCATCGCCACCACCATTGATTTGCGCGCCAAGGGCATGACCTTCATGCGCATGCCCATCTGTACGTGGGCCTGGTTCATCACTTCGTGCATCGCATTGCTGGCCTTCGCCGTTCTCCTCCCTGCGTGCATTTTGCTCATTCTGGATCGTACCGCGGGCACCAGCTTCTTCATTCCCTCGGGATTGGTTATCAGCGATCGTCTGCAAAATCATTCCGGCGGTTCGCCGCTACTCTGGCAACACCTCTTCTGGTTTTTTGGTCATCCAGAGGTCTACATTGCCATCCTGCCCGCTGCGGGCATCATCTCGCACGTCTTGATCAACAGCATGCGCAAGCCCTTGCTTAGCGCCAAAGCCATCATCTACTCCATGCTGGCCATCGCTTTCCTCAGCTATATGGTTTGGGGACATCACATGTTCCTCAGCGGCATGAATCCCTGGTCCGGCCTGGCCTTTTCGTTTCCCACGCTGACCATCACCATCCCCGCCACGATACTTACGCTCATCTGGCTCGGTAGTCTGTACGGCGCGAACATCCGCATTACCGCCGCGTCACTTTTCGCGCTGGGCTTCATTTCCATGTTCGTCAGCGGCGGCGTTAGTGGATTTTTTCTCGCCCAGCCCTCCATCGACATCTACCTTCACGCCACCTACTTCGTGGTCGGCCATTTTCACATGGTCATGGGCGTCGCCGCGATATTCGGAATTTTTTCCGGCACCTATTTTTGGTTCGGCAAAATGACCGGCCGCATGCTGAATGAGACCTTGGGCAAAATTCACTTCTGGTTCACTTTCATCGGCACATACTGCATCTTCATGCCGTTCCACTACCTCGGCCTGGTCGGCAACATTCGCCGCTACTCCAGTTTTGTGGATGATTTCATGGGGCCGCTCATGCCCCTGCATAAATTCACCACCATCGCGGCGTTGATCACCGGAGCGGCGCAATTCATCTTTTTCTATAACCTGATCCATAGCCGCTTCAAGGGTGCGCCTGCCCCGGATAATCCATGGGAAGGCACCACGCTCGAATGGAGCGTACCGTCTCCTCCGCCGTGGAACAATTTCGGCGATCGCCATCCGATCATCTATCACGATCCATATCAGTACGGTGTGAAAGGCTCTAAAGGCGACTACGTCATGCAGGATTCAGCGGAGCAATTGGCCAGCGGCGACTAATTTTCATCGCTCGCGTGTGCGACCTGTAGTGGCCGCCTTCCGCTTTCCCCGATCTTAGAGGAGGCGCATGTTTTTGGAGTAGCAAACACGCGAATGATCCGGAAAGACGCCAAAGGCTCTTAAATTATGTCCACAACCATCCATCCGCAAGTAGCCGCAGACGTCACGCCAATAGCGCGCATGCAGGATTCCGCTGCCGTGATTTCGAGCGTTCGCGTCAGCACCGCTGCGGAGTCTTCCCACAGCGGCGTCTGGGTCGGTATTTTCGCCATCACCATGTCCTTCGTCGCCTTCACCAGCGCGCTCTTCGTTCGCCAAGGCGCCTCTACCGACTGGACCCATCTCACTCTTCCCACCATCCTTTACTGGAACACGCTCGCCCTGATTCTCAGCAGCGGCACTCTCGAAATGGCCCGCCGCTCCATCTTCGTCGGCCGCGAGTTTCGCTCCGGCCCCGAACGCTCCGGTTCCGGCTGGCTTTTCGCCACCCTCGCCCTCGGACTTATTTTTGTTGTCGGCCAATACGCCGCTTGGCGCCAGTTATCCGCGCAAGGCCTCTATCTCTCCACCAATCCCAACAGTTCTTTTTTCTACGTTTTAACCGCGGTCCATGCCGTCCATCTGCTTGCCGGCGTTTTGGCGCTCGCGTGGCTGTCCGGTTTGCGCTTCGGCAAGCGCTCCACCATGCGCCGCCGCAGCTTCGAGTCCACCGCCATCTATTGGCATTTCATGGCCGCGCTGTGGCTTTATCTGTTGATTATTTTGCGTACGAAATTGTAGTCAGGCGAAGGGAGCATCACGGTGAGCGAGTCGGAAGTTGTGATTCATGGGCACGGCAGCGCCTTCATGGAGGAATCCCCGTACGCCATTCCTTCGCGCAAGCTGACCATGTGGCTGTTCATCATCTCGGACGCCGTTACCTTCGGCGCCCTGCTGATGGCCTATGGTTATTTGCGTTTCGCCAGCTCCGATTGGCCCACGCCGTTTAAATTCAGTCCCAGCATCCTAAACGTCATGCTCATGACCTTTGTGCTGATCACCAGCAGCCTCACCATGCTCGGCGCCGTCGACGCCGCCAAACTGGGAGACAAAGCCAAGACCGCGCGTTTTATGTGGTCCACTATTCTTCTCGGCGTGATTTTCGCCGGCCTGCATATTCGCGAGTGGCTCGGTATGATCGCTGAAGGTGTTCGTCTGTTCCAGAATCCCTGGGGCTCGGCAATTTTCGGCGCCTCTTTCTTTAGCATCACCGGTTTGCATTTGCTCCACGTCCTCTGCGGGATAGTTGCTCTGATCGTCGTCTCGCGTAAATTCGCCAGCGGCCGTTTGACCGCAGGTCATGTGGAAACCACCGGCTTGTACTGGCATTTCGTCGACCTGGTCTGGATGTTCGTGGTGCCGCTGGTGTACTTGACGAATATTCAGCACTAATTTGCGTCACGCAAAACGCCGGCGCAAGCCCGCGCTTTGCCCAGAAAAGATCCATGAAAGGAATGTCAACGATGGCCGCAGCCGGAACTTCAAATAACGTAATCGCCAAATATCTACCGGTCTATTTCATCTTGCTGGTCATTGCCGCCATTGAGTTCTTCATCGCTTTCCGTATCACCAGCGTTCAGGCCCTGCTCCCTATGCTTCTGGGTTTGGCCATTTGCAGTGCCGCGTTGGCGCTCCTATATTTTATGCATTTGGTCAACGAGCGCCGCAGTCTGTTCCTTTCGTTGATCCCCGCCACCATCTTCGTCTTGATCATGATGAACATGTTTTGGTCGGACAGCTACCGCCTGTTGCACATGAAGCCCTTCGCCCATTAAAGCTTCGTCGACGCATCTATGGCGGCCTTTGTTGTCGCCTCTGTCTTTTGTAGGCGCCGGGCTTTGGCCCGGCCTGGAAGGCACTCTGAAAATGAACACCGTTGACGACCAACAAACCCGAGCAGATAATCACAACGAGGTTGGGGCCATGGGCGAAAGAACAAACTCTCTGGCGAGTTTCCTTAAACGTTCATCGGTTGCCGTGTGCCTGTTGCTCCTGCCCGCCCTGACCCACGCGCAAAACTGCGCCCTCTGCTATACCCAAGCCGCCGGCTCCGGCCAGCGCTTCATCCAAGCCCTGCGCAGCGGCATACTGATCCTCATGATTCCACCCATGGCCATCAGCATTGGCATAGCTGTAATGGCCTACCGCAAACGCAACCAATTCAACGAAGATTAAGCGCGCCCACTTCCGGAGTGCTTTGTAACGGCGCCCCGGCCGGGTCGGGCGCCCCTGCTTGGCCGGACGTAACCACCGCCGCGAACTTTTTCTATTTCTTTTCGACGCTAGCTCTTCGCCTCTTAAGGCAGATCCAAATCCAACGAATAAATATCCGTTAACCCACGCTCCAGCATCACGTACAGCGCTCCATCTTTCCCCACTCCGGTAAAAATGCAATGGCTCGCGCTAGCCCGCAAAACATCCTCAAATCCCGTCACGCGCGACACTTTTCCCGACGGCCAACTCTTCTTGTACACCGATTCGTCCGCGTCCTGCATGTCCTGGAAATAAATCGCCGCACTGTCCGCGCTCCAATACGCCGAACCCAGCATCCCGCCGGACGCTGCTTCCTCCCACGTATCCTTCTTCATGTCGTAGATCATAAGCCGTTGGTGCGACTCGTCCAGCGCCCCGATAAATTTTCCATCGGGTGACGATCGCGGCTGGCTGAACCCCGGCGTCCCGCGCAATTCCTTAAAAATTCCCGTGGTCGGTTCCAGAAAATATAACCCGTATTCCGGATGCGTGCGAGCGTTGCGCATGCTCACGATCAACCGATATCCGTCCGGCGACCAGTCCGCGCTCCCGGCCTCCCAATCTTTTGGCACCACCGGCCGCAGCGCCCCCCCGTCCGACGAAAGCACGTAAATCTGGCTCATCTGTCCTGGCCGGTACCCTGTAAACAGTAATTGCTCGCCCTTCGGTGACCAGCGCGGATCCGCTCCGCGCAGCGGCGGGCTCGTCAGCCGCAGCCGTGAAGATCCGTCCGCGTGGCTGGTCCACAGCGAACCGTCCGGCCGGTTCACATACGCCACCACATCTCCGTCTGGCGAAATGCTGGCCTGCTCCGCGGACGTCCCTATTCCCATTGTTTCCGGTCGCAGTGCTCGCGCATCCATCTTTTGCAGCTCGCGGTGCGACCGAAAGCTGAACGCAAACACGCGCGTTCCGGTTTTTGCGGGAATCACTACGTGCAACGAATCTGGTCCGCTGGTCAGCGGGAAAGGGCCGCGCTGCGAACGCCGATACCAGTTCCAGGTATCGCGGCTTCCCCAAAGATTGCATTCATACTCTTCGCACCCGGAAAACAAAAAATATTTTCCGTCCGCCGCCCAGCTCCCAGCGGATTGTCTTGAAGGTTGCGCGTCTGGCGTAACGATCGCGTGCAGCCCGCTTCCCGTCGCGGACATTTCCCAAATTGCCTGACCGCTGATTTGCCCTCCCATTTGATCGTTCAGCCGGTCGCTGCTGCGATCGTAAAACTGGCTCGTGAACTGCCCCTGCGGATCTCCCGCGTCCACCGTAAATCGGATTCGTCCGCCATCCGGTGACCACGCCGGCGATCGCGGTCGTCCCTCCACATGCGCCAGCTGGTGCAACATGGTTCCGTCGCGGTGCACGGAGTAGAGATATTTTCCGCGCACGAAAACAATCTGCGCTCCATCCGGTGACCATGCCGGGTCCGACCCCGTCGCTTGCCCCAGTCTCCGCGGTTCCCCGCCTTGCACCGGCCACAGCCACAGCGGCATCGCTTCCTCCCGCCGTATAAACTCTCCAATCAGGAATTGTGAGTGATCCGGAGAAATCGCAAAGAGCCGTGTATTTTCGAACGGCGCCGCCATCTTCTCCGCATTTCCGCCTTCCACCGAAGTTTGCATCAGGCTCCAGTGGTCGCCGTCGCGCTCCAGAAAGAAAATCCGCGTCCCGTCCGAAACAATCCCGCCCCACTCTTCAATTCGTCCTCCGTAGGTAAGCCGGTTCATGCGCTGCACGCTCGGCCGCGGCACCGGATAAACGATATAAAACAGCAGCCACGAACCAAACAGAATCGCCAGCGTCAGCAGCAGCGTGTCAAACCAGCGCTGCGCCCGCTCCGCCCGCAAGTGATCCGATTGCGCCGCCCGCGCGGCTTCACTCGCCAGCTCCGGATTCAGGCGCAGCCGTACTTCGATAGAGTCGCTGTCGCTCCTAAATTCCGTGTTCAGTAGCGTTGCGTCTCCCGCGGGATTGCTCACCACGTGAACCGGCGCCACAAAGCGGTAACCCTGCTTTGGCACGGTCTCGATAAACCGGGGATTTTCCGCATCATCCTGCAGCGCGGCTCGCAGCTTCTTGAGCGCCGCGTTCAAGCTGCCGTCAAAATTGACGTGCGTACCTTCCGGCCACAATTCCTGGCGCAACTCCTCCCGCGTGACGATTTCTCCTGGGCGTTGTAATAATAAGGATAGGATTCGAAACGGCTGGTCTTGCAGCTTCACACGGCTGCCTTGGCGCGTTAACGCCCCATTCGCAAGATTGACCTCATAGAGGCCGAATCGGTGGGTTGGCGAGAGTTCAGTCCGCAAGCTTTGCAAGGCTAGCGATCCTTGGAGAAACTTGAATCGCTCGCACTATATCACCAGTCAGGCGGGCGTGGCCATACTTGTTCACATGAACCGGTAAGACCATTTTAAACAATAGTTTACAGGTTCATGATATCTTCAGACGTAGTTCCTTTGACCTGCTTGTCACATTCGCGTACCAAGTACGGAACCGACGGGCGCATCGCCCCTGTATGTTTGAAGTTGGTGCGGAATTCCTTGTTCGGTTAATAGGAGGCCTTGGGAGAATAAAAATTTTAGCCTGTAGTCCCAAGAACCAATCGGGACGCCTCCCTGACCTTCCCGGGTCCAACTGATCATTGGAGCCGGCGAATGCCATCGGCGTCCCGATTACATTTGAGCCCGCTTCTACCCGCGAGTTGCCCGCAAACCGTATGATCAACTACTCCGATGCCTGCACCATCGCCGATACGCCAAGGCGTGACTTTTTCATTTCCCATTCCCGCCTCGACACCCATTTAAGAGTCCTATTATCTATAACTTAGAAGTATTGACGGGTACGGCATGGCGTCCTACCCCTTCGCTTGCCGCAACTTTTGCGTTCGCGTACGGTTTATACCAGCATGCAGTTGCTCTAGCGGGCTTCCCGGAACCGCCCAAGGCCCTCGGGACCCCGGTTGAAATACATCTCGTGCAGCCTAAACTTGCTTACCAGGAGAGCCTCACACCATGAGTGGACTTCATAAGCTGTTCCTTGCAGTCTTCGCGCTTCTGCTGGCCATCCCAGCGGCGCTCTCGGCCAATCCAGCTCCTCCGGCGGACCATCCCGCCTATCTTCACGCTTTGACCGACTTGCGCACCGCGCGCGCCCATCTGCAACGTCCCGATGGCGGAGAGCTGCGCGACCAGGAAAAGAAAGCCATTCACGAGATCGATGAAGCCATCAACGAAATCAAAAAGGCCTCCATCGACGATGGCAAGGACCTGAACGATCATCCTGCCGTGGACACCCACATGGCTTGGGACGGCCGCCTGCACCGCGCCCTGCAATTGCTCGATAAAGCGCATCAGGATATCTCTCAGGAAGAAGACAACCGCTTCGCGCAAGGTTTGCAAGAGCGTGCCTTCGTCCACATCGATAAGGCCCATCACCACGTAGAAGAGGCCATCAGCCTGGTCCGCTAATTCGCGTAACTGTAGCCTGCACTCTTCGCCGCGGCTGCTCACGCAGTCGCGGCGAATTTTTTTGTTTCGGGAGGGCCCGACTTCAGTCGGGCCGTTAGCAAGCACTAAAAAACCAGTTTAAGCCGCTAAGGGGCTGCTTCAGGTCCGCTCCGCGGTTCCGCAGCCCCAACCCGCCACTACTCCAATTTCTCGTACACCTTCCGCGCTTCCGCCAAACGCCCCATCACGTACGCCTTCTCCTCCGCCGAATTCCAATCCGGATACGCCGCCGTCGCCTCCGTCACGCGGTCGATCCACGCCGCAAAATATTTCGCATCCTCCGGCGCGCGCGGCTCCTTCCCGCCAACCGTAACGTAAATCGGACTCGTGGTGGCATACACATAATTGTCCAGCACCGGATATTCCGCCGCGTCGCTCGAAGTCCGCAGCACGCACCACCCGCTTTCGCCAATCGGCAGCGTCCCGGAAACATCGCTCGAACTCCGCCCCGCATCCAACTGCAACGTCTGCGCCACTTTTCCGTTGCACACCACTTCCAGATGATCCACGGGAACAATCGAGCGCAATTTCGCGGCAAACGCCACGGCATTTTGCGGCGCAGCCAATGTTAATTCATCGCCGATTTGCTGTCCGCCAATGGAAAAGTCCAGCAGCGGTCCGTTGGTCGCAAACGTGCGCCCTTTCTTGAGCGCCTCCAGCCATACATCCACCTTCTCTGGCCATCCTGGAACACGCGCGTACACGCGATTCATCCCCACCGGCCCGCGCAGCGACGCGAAGTTCGCCATCGCATCGGTTCCGGCGCCGGCGGGAATGCGGAATCCAAGATTGAGCAGGCGGTACCAAACCGCCGCCGTCGAACGATGATCGCTAAACCCCACAATCTCCATGTAATCCAGTTTTCCAAGCGCCACATCAATCGGCAACTCATCCGTAATTCTCTGGGCGGGAACCGCAAACGGATCAGGAATCTCATCGAACGGATGCACCGCCCCCACCAGCGCCCCTTGCGCATGCGCGATGTCGTAAACATCTGCGTTCATCGGATAGAGACTCGCCGCCGCAGTATTCGGATACCCCGCATACCCCGGCAACAAAATATGGTCCTTAATATTCAGCAGTCCGCGGTGCCCCCAATAACTTGTATGAAATTCCTGCCCGTACACAGTCAGGACATCTTTAGATCGAGAAGAAACAAATTTGTCCCGGCCGAAATCGATATCTGGAAAGCGCTGCTCTTTGTTCACGACAAGTTCATTTACGATGCTTAAATCTTCAGCTCTCGCCTGTTCGTGCATAATTTCGGGAAAAACCTTGTACTCTCCGCCGTAGTTCATATGCACGTGTAAATCACCATTCACCCACGGTCGGCTATTTTCGCCCGGCCAATCCAAGCGTTTCAGTCGAATTTCTACATCTGTAAACGGCGAATCCACGATTTTGATTTCTCGCTTTTCAACTCTGTGCTCAAATCCCTTCATCACCTCTATTGTTACCATTCCCTCCGGAACCGGGATATCTGTAGAGTTCGATCCAGGCAGAACAGACACTTTTCCATCGGAGTCGGCGGTGACAAGTAGCGGCATCATAATGCCTGACGAATAGAAATAGTGCGCTTCAAACATCCGGTCTCGGCGGTCATACCCGTCGTCTGCCGCAATACTTGCGTAAGGTGGCGCGTAGGCTCTGCCTTTCTCGTCCGTGACTGAAACCCGTGCGATGGTAATCAAACCGTTCTCATCGAAAACTCTTAGTCGTATTGTGCGATGAGGGCGTATGAACCGCCGTTCCGTCGAAGCTAGTTCCTTATGGCCTCCAGACGGCACGTCCAACAAGTGGAGCGATGTGTGGTACGTTTCATTGGAAATGTAAGCCAGTTGCTTTCCATCCGGCGACCACCGCACATTGGTGATGTCGTAGTCGCCGTAGGTCAGCGGAAACGCGTCGCCGCCATTTGCTGGAATGACCCACAGCTGGTGCCAGTTGCGGCCAAGATACGAGCTGTACACAATGCGCGAACCGTCCGGCGAAAATTCCGGCCGCGCTTTCCAGTTGGTCTCTTCGTAATGAATTTCCCGGGCTTCCGCGCCGGGCTGTGCCTTCATGCGCCAGAAACCGCCCGTGCCATGAATGTGTCCGCGATTGGAAACAAAAAGAATTTCTTGCCCGTCGCGCGACCACACCGGACTGATCTCCATGTCATACGCGCTGTAGTAATAGCGCGGCAGCGGACTTTTGGTTTCGCCGGTCAGCCGCGTGACGTTTTCAAGTTTTCCGCCGCGAAAATCGCCCACAAAAATATGAAAGCGCTTGTTGTACAAGGTCGAGACAAACAAAATCTTCTTGCCGTCCGGCGACCACCGCGGCTCCACATTCACCGCGCCCCCGCTGGTTAATTGCGTGGTCGCCCCGCTCGCCACATCCAGCAGCCACAACTCCAGGGCATCCTTCTGATACGAACAATAAACAATCGCTTTCCCGTCCGGCGACCAATCGGGCTGGTAGTCGTAACCGTCGCCGTCAGTCAGCTGCTGCGCGGAAGTTTCGCTGATTTTCTGCCGCCACAGCGACCCGCCCATCGAGTACACCACGGACTGCGAATCCGGCGACCACGCCACGCTGCTCGGGCCGCTGGTCAGCTGCGGCAAATACATTTCACGGAAATAGTAGGGATGCGGGAGATCGATCTGCTGGAGCACCGGCCGGCGCTGCGCCACGGCGCGTTGCAGAATGCCGCATGACGCGGCAATCGCTAAAAACAAAAGCAGCCGCGCGAAGCGGCGAACCGCGGGATTCAAAATTCTACGCCTCCGGCCAGATTCCCAGCGCGCGCCGCAAATCCACCAGCTGGCCCAGGTGATAGGAATTGTGGTCCGCCAGCACCAGCACTTCGCGCAAAATGGTCTTTCCGTTACCGTGCGGAATGGCGGCATGCAGATCCGTTTTCGGATTTTCCACCAGAGCGATCATCTGCAGCAGGTCGTAATGAAAATCGCGGATGCTCTTATCCCACGCGGCCGGGCTCGGCGGTATCGGCGATTTCGGCCAGTAGCCTTCGGGAAATTCCGGCGAAACATGATCCGCGTTGCGGCTGAATTCCAGAATGTCCCACTGCGCGATGCGCACGTGTTCCAGCAACTGCCATGCCGTATGCGCCAGGCCCTTCGCTGGGACGCCGCGCTTCCTCACTGGAAAATCATCCAGCGCGTCGCCGAAGTGTACGTGCGCTTGTCCGCCTTTCAGCAGCGTCACGAGTTGTTTGCGCAAATCCTGATCGGTTTTGCCGCCGGATGAATTGCCGCGGGTGGCCTTACTCTGAGAACTTGCGCGGGGCTTTTTTTTCATAGCTGGCACTGGTGTCTCCGGTTGTCGCAATTCGCTTCCGGAAGGTGCATAGAGTGTAAATCGAACTGCCCGCAAATGGAGACTTTTTGCTCCGAATAAGTGCTAAATCCACGGCCCCATCGCGCCGCGTTAATACGCGCGGAACCGTTTGCGGAAAGACTTACGCTGCTGGCATACTTTCTGGCTCCTCGTAATTCACAGTGCTGGCAGCAGGGCGAACGAGCGAAGGCTTGTGACGGTCTGTAAAAGAAAGAGGCGGCTACCATGAAGCGTGAATATCACCACTGGCATTCTCCGCGGCTCGGCATCGAGATGGGCGTGGTGGTTTACGGCCACTGGGGACCGCCCTTGTTGGGATTTCCCACCAGCGCCGGCGACGAGTGGGAACTGGAAGGGCAGAGCATGGTGGGCGCTCTGGCGGATTTCATCGATGGCGGGCGCGTGAAACTGTTTACCGTGAATTCCATCAATGGGCAAAGTTTTTACAACAAAGGCGCGCACCCTTTTCATCGCAGCTATGTGCAGGCGGTGTTCGATTCGTATTTGCGCGAAGAAGTGGTGCCGTTTATCTGGAGCAGTTGCCAATCGCAGGTCGGGATCAGCACCATGGGTTCATCTTTTGGCGCGTATCACGCGGCGAATTCGCTGTTTAAACATCCAGACGTGATCAAGCGGTGTTTTGCGATGTCCGGCGTGTACGATTTGCGAAATTTTATGGACGGCATGTACGACGACAATTTTTATTTCAACAATCCGGTGGATTACCTCGCCAACATGAGCGATCCGTGGGTGCTGGGAAATCTGGCGAGTTGCGACATTCATTTGACCACTGGAACGGGCGCGTGGGAAAAGCCGGAGCCGACCTATCGGATGTCTGGAATTTTGGCGAGTCGCGGGATCCGCCATTCCCTGGACGATTGGGGCCCGCAAGGCGGGCACGATTGGCCGTACTGGAAGCACCAGATGCGCGAATATATCTCGCGCCTGTTCTAGGAATCGCGGCTAGCTGACGGGCGCGCGATTAGGCCAGATATTTTTTTAGTGGATCCCAATAGTGACTGATCCAGCCGGCGTACAGACTGTCGTGTTCACCTTGCGGAAAGCTGGAGTGCTCGAGGATCACCTGCGTACCGTCGGCCTGTGGTTTGAAATCAAAACGCGCGATGGAATAGACAGAAGGATCCCAGTGCGTCGGGCGCCAAGCCTGGACTATGCATTGATTGGGAATCAGTTCTACGTTGCGGCCGACGATTACCCCTCCGAACAAGCTGAAAGTGCCACCTGCTTTGGGATCTATTTCAGCGGGACGGCCGCTGAACGCGGCGAATTGCTTGGAATCCAACAGCGCCTCGTAAATGCGCTGTGGGCTAGTTTTGAGAAGGATTTCCTGGTGCAGGGAAGTGCGCGCCGAGTCGGCCGGCGTGCGGGGAACTTCTTTCGTCGGCTGCTGCTGAGCCTGACCGCAAACTTTGGCACTGGCGGCCAGACCGCCAAAGGCCAGAGCGGCGGTGGTGATTAGCTGGCGCCGTGTTGTGAAACTGGTATGCGCACGCAGATTTTCAGACTCGTTCATCGTCGGCCCTCCGGATTGATCGCGGCTGCATGGAAACACGGCGTCACAAGATGTTCAAGATAATATTTTCGCGGGAAGCGCAAGATTGAGTCAGGGACAAATGTATGAATGATATCATGATATCATTGGATGAGAGAGGTGCGGCGATGGCCCAGATTGTGGTGCGCAAAGTGGAAGAGGAAGTGAAGGCGAGGCTGCGAAAGCGCGCACAGCGTCATGGGCGCAGCATGGAAGAAGAAGTGCGCGAAATTCTGCGCGACGCCACCAAGAACGAATCCCCCCGACCCAAGAAATTGAGCGAACAGATGGCCGCGCTCTTCGGAAAAGCAGGATTAAAGCGCGGCGAGATAAAAGAACTGCGCGATATTCGCCTGCAAATCCCGGACTTTGAGGAATGATCGTCTTAGACACCAACGTGGTCTCAGAGCTGATGCTCCCGCGGCCGGAGGTCTCCGTTGCGCAATGGGTCGACCGGCAAGCGATTGCATCGTTGTGGATAACCACCGTGGCGGAAATGGAAATCCGTTACGGCATATTATCGTTGGGTCCGGGTCGTCGTCGGGATGCTTTGGCGTCCGCGTTTGAAAGATTTATCAGCGAGGTTATTGTCGATCGCGTCGCCGTTTTCGACGTGGCGGCGGCGCGAGCGGCTGCGGAGTTAATGGCGGTGCGGAAGCGGCGCGGGCGTCCCGGCGAGATACGCGACACGATGATTGCGGGCATTGCACTGGCGTCGAATGCTACGGTGGCCACGCGGAATGTGGCGCATTTTGCGGATACGGATGTGCATGTTGTGGATCCGTGGGTGGATTGACTTGAGAGCACTACCTTACTTGATCGCTATGGTTTTTGTTCTAGCTTGTATACAGCTGGCCGCAAAGCAGAAGACTGCAGACCAACACACGATCACTCATGAGGAAGCGCGCGATTTGGTTTACGGCGCACTTTACGGACAAAAGGTGCTGCAGCTTGACCGATTCGGCCTGGACGAATATAACGACACTTACTTTCCAAGATTTTATGTCTTTGAAGGAACCTGGAACAATCTCAGCGGCAGCGTAATCACTGGACACTACGCGGTCGACTCGCTGACTGGTGATGTTTGGGAAACGGGCGTATGCCATGAATATAAATCGAAACACCTTCGTAAGCTGCAAGAGTCACTTCGGAAACGACATGGAATCTCTGCAGTGGATTATCAGAAGCTGAGAGTTCGTGGACCGATGTGCTAGCCGAGCGCAGAACACCTGTGGCCGAAATGCGCCGGGACTGAAGCCCGGCCGCTACAACGTCAAAATCAAAATCAAAGGCTGAGGGTTAGGCTAGGCCGAGGTGGTCTAGTTGGTAGCGGCCTTTGTTGATGATTTGGTCGTCGTCGATCCAGACGTCGCAGTTGCGGGTTAGGACGTCTACGTGGGTTTTGGATTTCCAGTCGGCGTGGGTTTGGCTGCCGTAGGGGTCGCCGAAGGCCAGGTGGACGCCGGGGAACTTTTCGTCCTGCAGCAGGATGCCGATCATTTGGCTCAGGCCGAGGTTGGTGCCGAAGGCTAGTTCGCCGACGCGGTCGCTGTTTTCGTCGGTGTGGCAATAATCCCAAAATTCGGCTTCGAGATCCTTGCGGGCGCATTCGGCTTTTACCAGGCGCGCGCCTTTTATGGTGAGGACCAGCGGGGTGGATTGCAGGTCGCCGTACTTGCCGTTGAAATGGTCGCCGGCGGTGGCATCGCAGACGAAGGTGCCGTCCACCGTGGCGGGGGTGGTAAAAACTTCGCCGGCGGGGAGGTTGCTCCAGTAGCGCGGGCTGATGAGGCCGCTGGTTTTGACCCAGTCCAAGCCGCGATCGAAGTGCGCGGCGATGTTGGTGCCGGCTTCGGTCTTTACAGTTAGGGTTTCGGCGCGGAGCATCCGTTCGCGGAGTTTGTCGCTGAGCTTGTCTACCTTTAGATAGTCGGCGCGCATGCCTTGCTGCATGATTTCCGGGGTTACGCCGACCATGTGGGCATAGCGGATCTGGCGGCGCTCGACAACTTTAACGATGGCCATGCGGGCGCCGAGTTCGCCAGGTTGCGGGGTCATGCAGAGGATGCCAACGTCGGCGGTTTCCAGGGCGTCCAAGATTGCTTGAGGGGCTTCGCGGATGGGTCGCGCGCTGAAGTCCTCTAGGAGGAAGGCTTCTAGTTTGGCGTGACGATTTTCCAGCGCGGCGGCCAAGCTGGCGGCGACGGGCTTGCTGATGGCGTCGGCGATCAAGGCGACCTGTTCGCCGGGGCGGACGGCCAGGCAGGTTTCCACGGCGTTCTTTGCGCCGGGCATTAGCTCAGTGGGTGCTGGGCCGAAAGTCATCCTGAATAGCTTAGCGAAGATTTGGGGAATTTTGTAGGTCTGGCGGAGTAATTTCGTCGGGTTGGTGTTTACTTACCGGTGGACCATCCAACACCAACGGCCCGTTGTAGTAATTGTTTTCGATGATGGAAATGCGCGCCTCGGTGACTTCAGCCATACATTGTGACCGGGTAGCATAGTTGATCGTGGCCGATGGATATTCATAGGCAAGGGACTCGCAATGAAGTCTTCGATAGGTTTTCCAGGCAGTTTGGGCGGCGCGAAGCTTGTCCAAAGCCGCTTGATGGTTGGCGAGTTTTTCTGGGTTTTTCGAGACCCGGGCCCAGGCTAGAGCCTTAGTCAGTCTTTCGATGGCTTGACTGTAAGTAGCAATGAGCCGGGCTTCTGCGTCGCGGTAGGCCTTATCGAAGCAATCTTTCGATTCACTTTCGGACATCGATCTTTCATAGCAGGATTGTTTGCCAGCATCAGGCGACTGATTAGTTGGGAGAGGATTCTGGGCTAAAGTGAGCTGTCGGGTGATGGCCATCAGTAGGATCGCGACGCAGAAGCGATGGGCAAGCATTTTGATCTCCGGAGGTGGGATGCGGTTAAGCGTACCGCGGATGGTTGGTGCGAGACCGGATGTTCTGGTTTATGGACTGCGTCTAGAGCACAATCCGATGGCCTCGAATTTCGTATCATACTGAGCGGAAGGAAGTTGAAGTCCTTTGCGCTCAGCATGATATGGAAGTGTTCATTCTACGAGGCTTGCGCGGAGATTTTGTTATACAAATAGTAACGGGAGTGTGGGTGTACGTGAGGCCGGTTCCCGCTTTGGAACGGGGATTCTAGGTTCGGTTGAGGGTGGCCCAGTAGTTGGTGATCTGATTTATAGCGGGAGGTTCGGCTTAGTATTGCTTTTCGTTCTGCTCTTCGTTTTGTTCTTTGTTTTGCTCTTCGCTCGCTTCCTCGCTCTCTTCCTCGCTTGCTTCTTCGTCGTCCGCGGCTTCTGGCTGATCGGACTGCGGGTCGTCCCGCAGGGGTTCATCCAGCTTGGCTGGACGGAGAGAGTTAAGATTCTGGGCGATTCTTCCCGCCCAGGCGTCTTCGCCGTGGGTGGTAATGAATTCGATCTCGGCGCCGGCTACGGATTGGAGCAGGGTGCGGCTGAGGTTGGCGATGGTGGAGGCGGTACAGGTGGAGAGGCGATGCTGGGCGACGGCGGAGATGGTCTGAGCCAGAGCGGCGCTGAGATCGTTGTAGGAGATGTAGCGGGCGGAAAGGGAGTAGGCGATGTCGCGGCCGGCGTTTTGCGCGGCGGTGGCCTGGGCCTCCTTTCGGGCGTGGTAGGTGCAGAGGAACGGGTGGCTGGGCGAGAGCGGCATGGTGCATCCGCGGCCACCGGTGGAGAGGAAAGCGCACACACGGGAACGACCCACGACTAGGGTGGTAGACATAGGAATCTCCTTGATTTGAGGTGAATTTGGGTTGCTTTGGGGAGCCTCGCTTTGGGGCGAGGCGTAGTTCTCTACAGGGAGGAGAATATCATCGTGATGGCGAGGGCGTCAATATATATTTTGTGGAACCTTTGGGTCAAGGATATATCCTGAGTGGCTAGGACGGAGTCGATCGAGGTGGCGCGCTGCGACAGCTGGCACCCTGTGCCGCGCCTGCGAGCTGGTTTCCGGCGGGCGTATAACCGAATTGCGGGACAGGCTATCTACATCTTTAGATCTACATTATTGATTGGAGCTTTGGGGAGGACGGAGGCTGGTTATGGCTGAGACGGTATTGGTTACAGGTGGATCGGGATTTATTGGGGGGCATTGCATACTGCAGTTGCTTGCGGCGGGGTATGGGGTGCGCACTACGGTGCGGGATTTGAAGCGCGAGGGCGAGGTGCGGGCGACGCTGAAGGCTAGCAGTGGCGACGCGGGCGAGCGGCTGACTTTTTTTGCGGCGGATCTGGAGAAGGATGCGGGGTGGGTGGATGCGGTGGCGGGGTGCGACTTTGTGTTGCACGTGGCGTCGCCGTTGCCGTCCAGCGTGCCGAAGAATGAGGATGAACTGATTGGGCCGGCGCGCGAAGGGACGCTGCGGGTGTTGCGTGCGGCGCGGGATGCTGGGGTCAAACGCGTGGTGCTGACGTCTTCGTTTGCGGCGATTGGGTATGGGCACAAGGTGCAGGACGCGCCGTTTACGGAGAAAGACTGGTCGGACCTGAATGGCGATGACATGCAGGCCTATCCGAAGTCGAAGACGCTGGCGGAACGCGCGGCGTGGGATTTTATGGCGAAGGAAGGCGGGGCATTGGAACTTTCGGTGGTGAATCCGGTGGCGGTGTTTGGCCCGGTGCTGGCGGCGGACTTTTCGGCGTCGATTTTGCTGGTGCAACGATTGATGGACGGGGCGATACCGGGGTGCCCGCAACTTTATTTGGGCGTGGTGGATGTGCGAGACGTGGCGGACTTGCATTTGCGGGCGATGACACATCCCGCAGCGAAGGGCGAGCGTTTTATGTGCGTGGCGGGAGATTTTGTCTCGCTGCTGGAGATTGCGCAGATGCTGAAGCGGCGGATGGGGGAGGCGGCGAAGAGGGTACCGACGCGACAATTGCCGAACTGGCTGGTGCGGATTGCGGCGCTGCGCGATCCGGCGGTGAAGGTGATTTTGCCGGAGCTGGGGAAGCGGAAGAATGCCACGAACGAAAAGGCGCGGCGGGTGCTGGGATGGGCACCGCGTTCGAACGAGGAGTCGGTGGTGGCTACGGCGGAGAGTTTGGTGCGGCTGGGGTTGTTGAAGGATAGTGCGAAGAAGGCGGCTTGAGAAGAGACTGACAGAGAAAAAACAGGGAAGACGAGAAAAGACAAGAAAAGACAATAAAGACGAGAAAAGAGTAACGCAGAGGCACAGAGTACGCAGAGGAGCGCAGAGAAGAAAACGAAGCAAAGAGAAGATCGAGCCGGTGGCGTGGACGTTTTGAGATTGGCGCGGTAGCAAACAGTGGGCACGGCATGCCGTGCCCGTACGACTACTGGTGTTGGGCGGAGATCCAGGTGTTGACGCGGGACTCTAGGACGTCCAGTGGGACGTTGCCGGCGCTTAGTACTTCGTCGTGGAAGGTGCGGATGTCGAAGTGCGAGCCTAGCCGCTGCTTGGCGCGCTCGCGAAGTTCACGAATTTTGAGTTGGCCGATTTTATAGCCGAGCGATTGCGCGGGCCAGGCGATGTAGCGATCGATCTCGGCTTGGATGGTGGGCTCGTCGGCGGCGCCGCTGGCGCGGAAATAGGCGACGGCTTGGTCGCGGGTCCAACCCTCAGAATGGATGCCGGGATCGATGACGAGACGAACGGCACGCAATAACTCCCTGGAAAGGCGACCAAAGTCCGACGCGGGATCCTGGAAGAAGCCGATCTCTTTACCGAGAGCTTCGGCGTAGACGGCCCAGCCTTCGGCAAAAGCGTTGTTGATGAGATGGAGCCGGAATTCCGGCAATCCGGTGAGTTGTTGCTGGATGGAAATTTGCATGTGGTGGCCGGGAACACCCTCGTGATAGGCGACGGTCTCGTCGTCGAACAAAGCGCGGTGAGCGAAGTTAGAGGTGGCGACGACGACGCGGCCGGGGCGTGAACCGTCCGGCGTGCCAGGAATATAGTGCGTGGCGTTGCCGGGCTGCGAAGGCGGAACGGTTTCGACGGAGACGGGAGTTTTGGGGAGGACGCCGAAGAGTTCGGGAAGGCGCGGCTGCATTTGCGCAATGTAGCGAGAAAAATCGTCGACGATCTGTTCGGGAGACTTGGCGATGTACTTAGGATTTGCGGCGAGCGCGGCGCGATAGGTTTGTAGATCGCTATAGCCCGCTTGGTGCGCGAGATCGTTCATGAGTTGGGTGATACGCGCAACCTCTTTGATGCCAATGGCGCGGACTTCGGCGGGGGAGAGATTGGTGGAGGTCTGCTTGCGGATGGCGTTCTGGTAGCGGCGGGGACCGTCGGGCAGGCTGCTGAGGGCGAGAGAAGTGCGGCCGTGCGGGGCGTATTCCTTGGCGACAAATTCGGCGAAACGGTGATAGGCGGGCAGGACTTCATTGTTGGCCGCGGCGGTGATGGCGGCTGTGAGGCGCTTTTGATCAGCCTCGGAGAAGGTACTGGGGAATTTTTTCGTTGGCGCCAGGAAGGGATTTTCGGCGATGGTGCCGGCGCATTGCGCGGGAACTTGTTCGAGAAGAAAACGGACGGGCATCAGACCGTCTTTCATGCCTTGACGGAGGACCTCGATGGTTTCGTCGAAGGCGCGAGGGACTTGATGGAGGCGTGCGAGGTAATCCTCATAGTGCTGGACGGTGTCGAGGGGGACGGAGTTGGGGAGGTCGGCGATATCGTTGTGGACGCCCTGCATTTGCGAGAGGGGCATTTCGAAGGATTTGAGTTCGTAATCGGCGATGCGTTGCTGGAGGATGTGAAGCAGTAGGTCGTGGGAGATGCGGTCCTGGTCGGGAAAGCCGTCGCTGGAGATGGCTTGGAGCTTGGCGAGGAAATTGCGATCGGCGGCGTTCTGCTGGGCGCTGGCGGCGAGGGAGAGGTGGTCGAGCAAGGCGTTGTACTGGTAATTGCCGAAGGCGGTGGCGGTCTCGGGAGAGGACTTCATGTCGTCGGCGAACTGCTGTTGAAAGAGAAGATTTTGCGCGGCGAGGCGGTCTTGGACGGAAGACAGCGGGAGGGATTGCGAGGGTGCGCTGGCGGTAAAGAAATTGGGGGCGTACCTTTCGGAGAGTCTGGTGGCGGCGTGAGTGGTTGATGAAATTAGTAGCGAGCAAAGGAACGCGTAGGAGATGGTTTGTAGTCGCACGGGAAGACTCCTTGCGAAGCAGAGTAGCGCGAAGTGGCGGGCGCGGGAAGATTAATTGGTGGGCGAAGGAGCACAGAGGGGCAGAGCAGAGGAAGATCGATGCAGCTTGCGCTAATGTAAGTGCAAGCGAACGCAAGGCAAAAGAACGGGTCTGAAGACCCGCCGCTACAGCTCAGTTGGAAAGGTCGTACGCGGTGGTTACGGTGGCGATGCGTTGCTGGGTGGTTTCGGCCATGCATTGGGACCAGATGGTGGGGCTGAGGGAGCCGCCTTCGTATTGAAATTTCACCGAGTCGCAGTTGAGGTCGCGGTAGTTGAGCCAGGCGCGTTGGGCGGCGAGCAGGCGGTCCATGGCGGCCTGGTGGTGGGCGATCAGGCTGGGATTGTTCTGGCGCTGGGCATCGGTGAAATACGTTTTCATGGTGTTGATGAGCTTGTTGTAGGCGAGGTTTAGTTGGGCGTCGGTGTCCACGTAGAGTTTGGCGAAACATTCGTTGACGGCTAGCTGGGTTTTGGCGTCGGCGCAGGGTTGGGGTTTGGTGGAGTCGGGTGGTTGCGGGTTGGTGCGAGAGGGGGCGGCGGGGTGGGTTAGGAAGAGTAGGAACACGAATAAGGCGGTGAACATTTTGCAGCCTCCTTGCGGCGGTCGTTGATATTATAAGAGTAACATACATGTTGGAGAATATGGCGGATAATTGATGGCGGGGCGGTGGATGTCCGCGTTGGGGGATCGTGGCGCGGGGATGGAAGGGGACGGGTGTGGTAAAGGCGAATTCGGCGGGGAGTGAAGCGTGCGGTTGGAAATGAGGGATGTGCCGCGCCTCCGGCGCTGGGTCTTGCGCGGTGAGGGGGAAAGCCGACCGCCTCAGAAGGCGGCCGCTACAAAAACAAAGGCAGAGCGGGGCTAGAGGTGTTTTTTTGGTTTTTTGGGGGAGACGCGGAAGGCGGGGACTTGGCCACCGCCGCTGGTTACGTTGGCTAAGCCCGTTGCGCTGAGGCGGGTTAGGAAGCCGCAAAGTTTGCCGCGGTAGAGGTAGGGGGCGAAGTCTACCAGGACGTCCTTTTGTTCTGCCTTGCCGTCGTTGGTGATGTGGGGGAAGTTCTCGCGGCGAATGGGGATGCGTTCCTGGACGATCCAGGCGTTGTCTTGTCCGCTTAGGGCTTTTTGCAGGACGGCGTCCCATTGGGATTCTTTGGTTTCCCAGCCGAGGGTTACACCGGTACCGCCGTATTCGTCGCTGGGCTTGAGGACTAAGTTAGAGCGGTGCTCGCGGATGAAAGGGATGAGTTCGATGGGTTCGCCGTGGTGGCCGGTTTTTACGTCGGCGACGACGCGGGTCCAGGGGATGTGTTTGCGGATGATGGCGCGCTCGTCGATGGAGAAGAGGCTGGAGTTACGTTCGTCGGTGAGGACGGCGAAGAAAGCTTTTACGTGGGGGATTTTGCAACGGAGGGTGTTGGAGACGCAGACGACGTTGGCGGCGTAGGCTTTCACAAGGGCCTCGCATTCGGTGGGGCGGGCGACGATGTCGTTGATAAGGACGCGGCGATAGACGAGGTCGATTTTGGTGCCGTGGGCGGAAAGAGATTTGCCGTTGTAGACGAGGTCGCGAGGATCGGCGAGGAGTGTTGGAACGCCGAGTTTCTTGAAGCGGGCTTGCAGAATTTCGAATTCGCTCCAGGTGGGAACTTCTTTCCAATCGACAATGGCGATTTGCGGGCGCTTGTTGGTGCCGCCCCAATCGATATAACTCATGATGAGAGCGTCGAGGAGTTTGGCGCTGAGGGGATAGGTGTGCACGTCGAATTGCTTGACGAACTTTTCCATCATGGGGAGATTGCGGAAAAGTTCGGCGAGGGTTTCGGAGTAGCCGGCGCCGGCGGGGGATTCGGCGTTGTACTCGGCGAATTTGAGGGAGTCGGGAAGGAGGAAGGAGTCGAGACGAGAGGCGGTGCTGGCGAGGCCGTAGCCGCCGGAGAGACGAGCGAGGCGCTCTTCTTCCGGGCGGAGGTGGAACTGCGCGAAGAGGGATTTATCTTCGAGTGCGGCGGCGGTGACGCGTTCGCCGAGGTCGGCAACGGTTTCGGAGACTTCGCGAACGAGCTGTTCTTCCGCGGGCGAGAGAAAAAATGGGCGGAGGAAGGGGCAGTGGACGCGGTCGCCGAAGGTCATTTTTTCGTCACGTAGTTCGGCGAGAAATTTAGCGGGGAAGTCGGGCGCCTTGGCGAGGGAATTGTTGAGCAATTCGTTCCATGTGGAGATGGGATCGACGGAGCGCGGGGCGGCTTTGGTGGAAACGGTCATTTGGGCGTCGATCCTGAGGGTGGTGCGGGAGATTTAGCCGCGGGCGACGGCGCCGTGGATGCCGAGGCGGGTGCTGCCGCAGCAGCGGTTTGCGCGGCGACCGCGGGTTTTGCTGGGGCGTTCGCGGGAACGGCTGCGGGAACTGCTGCTGGAGCACCGATGAAGCCTGAGGCGGCGCCGATTTTCAACATTTCTTCCCAGCGCGGCCAGGGGCCAGAGGCGGGGCCGTGCAGGGCGCGGTCGATGACGAGACGCGACATTTTTTCAAGGACGTGTTCGAAATAAAATTCGGTGATGCGGTCGCGTTCGAAATCGGGGGCGGGATTTAGAAAATCGATGGCGTAAGGGATGCCGTCTTTTACGGCGAACTCGATGGTGTTCATTTCGTAGCCGAGGGCTTGATTGATGGTTTGCGCGTCTTTGACGACGCGGGCGCCGAGTTCGGCGGAGAGATAGGCGTGATCCACGTGGTATTTGCGTTCTTTGGGATCGTAATGGACGGGAGTGATGTCGCTCTTGCCAAAAGTGAAGCAACGGACGTATTCCTTGAAGTCGACGAACTCCTGGAGGGTCATGGGATAGGGAGAGGTTTTGTCGTAGGCGGCGAGGAGTTCTTCTTTATTGTTTACCTTGTAGACGTGCTTCCAGCCGCCGCCGGAGTAGGGCTTGAGGATGGCGGGGCGGCCGACGTAATCGAGGAGAGCGTCCCAGTCGACGGGGTATTCGAGGTTGTGGAGGGATTCGCCGGTGAGGTCGATGTCCGCAGGGTAGCCCTTTTGCGGGAGCAAAACTGTTTTGGGGATGGCGATGCCGAGTTTGGCGGCAACGGCGTAGTTGAAGAATTTGTCATCGGCGGTCCACCAAAAAGGATTGTTGATTACGTAGGTGCCTTGGAGGACGGCGTGTTTGAGGTAGCCGCGGTAGTACTCGACTTCGTGAGAGATGCGGTCGACGATCACGCTGTAGCGGGCGGGCTCGCCCATGCGGGTGCCGCCTAGCTTGACGAATTCAGCGGAGACACCGTCTTTGGCGCCGAGAGAGTTGACGCGGTCGAGGAAGGCTGGGGGAAAGCTGTATTCGCGGCCGCAGAGTAAGCCAACTATTTTCATGAGGTGCTCCTGCTTTCGGACAGAATTCCGTTCCGACGAGATTTTGATTCCGTGGACCTCAAGGACTAAAGCCCCTTCGTTGGTACTTCGTTTACGGCCCGACTAAAGTCGGGCCCTCCCGTCCTGCTCGCGGCTGCTTTGACGCTACGAAATTGCTGTCGCTTACTGGGTGAAAGCGGCGTCAAGCCGCCGCACTCCAAAATTAGTTTACGGCGTGGGCCGATGATTGGCCGGCGCTGTGGCCGCGGGTTTCGGCGACGATGTTGCGGACTACCGCTTTCAGGTCGCCGGTTTCCTGGAAGACGCGCAGCTGGCGCTCGGCGCTTGTGCCTTCGCGCATGATGGTGTTGACGTATTCCACGGCGCTGCGGCTGCCGAGGTCGTCGACGACATCGTCGACGAATTCGAGCAGCTCGGGAATCAGGTCGCGCATGCCTACTTCAGCTTCCTTGCCGAAATCGATCAGCTTGCCTTCAATGCCGTAACGCGCGGCGCGCCATTTATTTTCTTCGATTAGGGCGCGGCGGTAAAGGCGGAAGCTCATATTGCCTTTGTAGAGGCGATGGAGCTTGACGACCAGGGCCTGGGTGAGCGCGGCGATGGCGACGGCTTCTTCGACCTTGGTAGTGACATCGCACATGCGGAATTCGAGGGTGCCGAACGTCGGATGCGGGCGGACGTCCCACCAGATTTTTTTTCCGGTATCGATGCAATTTAATTTTACGAGGAGGTTGACGAAATTTTCGTAGGCGCTCCAGGATTCAAACTGTTCGGGAATGCCGGTGCGCGGAAAACGGCGAAAGACGGTGGTGCGGAAGGATTTCAGGCCGGTGTTGCGGCCCATCCAGAAGGGCGAACTGGTGGAAAGGGCGAGCAGATGCGGGAGGAAATAGCGGACCATGTTCATCATGTCGATGGTGGTCTGCTTATCGGGCATGGCGACGTGGACGTGCATGCCAAAGATCAGCAAGGAGCGGGCGAGTTGCTGGAGTTCTTCGACAATGTTTTGGTAGCGTTCGCCAGGGGAAATGACCTGGTCGATCCAGCTGGAGAAGGGATGGGTGCCGGCGGCGGCGACGTGAAGGCCGGCGCGATCGGCGGCGGCGACGAGTTCGTCGCGGGTGCGATGCATTTCGATGCGCAGCTCGCCAACGTTTTCGCAGATGTTGCTGCCGGTTTCGACGATGGATTGATGCATCTCGTGCTTGACCTGGTCGGCGATGCCGGGGGAGGCGGCGGAGACGAGCTGCATGACGTGCGAGCGCAGCGCGCAGGTGGCAGGGTCAATGATCTGGAATTCTTCTTCAACGCCGATGGTGAAGCGGTGAGCCATGGAGGGCCCTCCGGGGGCTCAGTTGAGAGCGAGGACAGCGAGGGAGCATCATACTCCCGTCGGGATGAAAAAGCATGCCCGACTGGGGGCTGGCCCGATAGGTTGCAAGGCGGCGGAGTTTCTGCGTTAGACTGCGAAATCGGAGGCGACGATGAGGATCGTGCGGATGGTGAGCGGGGTTTGTGTGCTATTTACGGTGCTGGCGTATGGGCATCTGCTGCATCACCATTTCATTCATTCTTCGGCGGACTCTTATCATAGCGCGATGTTTTGGGCGATTTTTCTGCCCGCGGCGGTGGCGGGAGTGTTCGCGTTTGTGGGGGGATGTCTGCTGCTGAGGGGCGGAGGAGTTTAGAGACGAGGCAGCCTCGAAGGCTGGCGCGGGGGAGCAAAAGAAACGGCTTGCAGGTATCGAGCGTCCAAACAGCAGTACGCGAAGTGTGTCAACCACCAGAAAAACAGAAGAGCGAGTAAGATGTCTGCCGGCCAAGTGCGTTTGTGAATCTTGCGATCCGCTGTCGCCAGGCGAAGTATTTAAGAATATTTTTTTGCGAAAGGAAATTCATGTCTCTGCTATCGCGTAGGGCGGTACTTTTTTGCTTGGTTGGTTTGCTGCTGTTGGCGGCGACAGCGGGCGCGGAAACCAAGTTGTTGCTGTTTCCGGATATTCACGGCGACAAAGTGGTGTTCAGCTACGGCGGGGATTTGTGGACGGCGCCGACTTCCGGCGGAATGGCGACGCGGTTGACGGCGCATTCGGGCGTGGAGCTGTTTGCGAAATTTTCGCCTGACGGGAAATGGATTGCGTTCACGGGACAGTACGATGGCGACGAGCAGGTGTATGTAATTCCGGCGACGGGCGGAGTACCGAAGCAGCTTACTTTTTATCCTTCGCGCGGACCGCTGCCGGCGCGGTGGGGATACGACAATCAGGTTTATGGCTGGACGCCGGACGGGAAGTCGGTGGTGTTCCGTTCGCTGCGGGAATATTTCGATTTGGGAGACAGCCGGCTGTATACGGTTTCGATCGATGGGGGTCTGCCGGTAGCACTGCCGATGCCGAAATCCGGCGCGGGGGATATTTCTCCGGACGGCGCTAAGGTGGTGTACTCGCCGCTGTTCCGCGATTTTCGGACTTGGAAAAGGTATTCCGGCGGATGGGCGCAGCAGCTTTATATTTTTGATTTGAAATCGCACGAGGCGGAAAAGATTACGGATGATCCGCGGGCGCACCGCGATCCGATGTGGGTGGGCGGGAAAATTTATTATTCGTCGGACAAAGACAACACCAACAATTTGTATTCCTACGATCCAAGCACCAAGACCACGACGGAACTGACGCACAACACCAAGTGGGACGTGCGCTGGCCGAGCACGGATCACAGGAGCCGCATCGTTTATGAGTTGGACGGAGAGTTGAACATTTTCGATATCGCCACGGGACAATCGACGAAGCTGTCGATTGATGTGCCGACCGACGCGCTGCTGATGCGGCCGGCGCGAGTGTCCGCGGCGGGGCAGATTGAATCGGCCAGCTTGAGCCCAAAGGGAGAGCGTGCACTGTTTGTGGCGCGCGGGGACGTGTTTACCGCGCCGATTGAAAAGGGCGCGGTGCGCAACCTGACCAATTCTTCGAATGCGCACGACAAACATGCGGCGTGGTCGCCGGACGGAGCGAAGATCGCGTTCGTTTCGGATTTAGATGGGGAAGATGAGTTGTATTGGATCAATCAGGACGGGACGGGGAAGGCGGAAGAGTTGACGCACGGTTTTCACGCGATGCTGAACCATCTGACGTGGTCGCCGGATGGGAAACGAATCGCGTTCGGTGATAAGGATGGCAAGCTGTACGTGCTAACGCTGGAGGACAAGAAGGTTGCGCAGATTGCACAGAATCCGCGCGGGCAAATCGGTTCGTATCCGTGGTCGGCGGATGGCGGGTACCTGGCGTATACGATGAACGGTGCCAGCGGGTTTACATCCGTGTATGTGTGGAGCGTGGCCGACGGGCAGTCGCACCGGGTGACGAACGAACTCTACGATTCGGAAAATCCAGCGTGGGATCCGGACGGAAATTTTCTGTACTACGTAAGCACGCGGGAATACGCGCCGCAACTGAGCCAGATCGAATTCAACTTTGCGACGAATCGCGGGCGTTCGCTGTTGGCGCTGACGCTGCGCAAGGACGGCAAGAGCGCTTATCCGACGGAAAGCGATGAAGTGACCATCGGCAAGCCCGGGGATGATACGGGGGACAAAGCTAAGAGCGCGGACAAGACCGACAAGAAGGACGAGAAAAAGAAAGAGCCCATGCGCATCGATTTCGACGGGCTGGGCGAGCGAGTGACGCGCGTGCCGGTGGACGCGGACAATTTAGTGGGTCTCGAGGTGACCAAAGAATATCTGGTGTACGCGCGGGCGGGTGCGCCTTTTTATGGACGAGACGGGTATCCTCCGGCGTCGCTGGTGCTGTTCACCAAGAAGGATCGCAAAGAGACAACATTTCTCGAGAATATCGCCGGGTTCGATGTTTCGGATGATGGAAAGAAAGTTTTGATCCGGCAAGAGCGCAGCTACAAGCTGTACGACCTGAAACCGGACGGAAAATCGACTGGGAAGCCGGTGGCTACCGACAACTTGATGGTGGACCGCGTGCCGCAGCAGGAATGGGTGGAGATGTTCAACGAAGTGTGGCGCAGGTATCGCGACTTTTTCTATGTTGCGAATATGAACGGCTACAACTGGGACGCGTTGCGCGCGCAATACCGGCCGCTGGTGGATTACGTGGCCAACCGCGCGGATTTGAATTATGTGCTGGGCGAAATGGTGGCGGAGTTGAGCGTTTCGCATGCATACGTGGCGGGCGGGGACATCGAAATGCCTAAGCGTCCGCAGGATGCGCTGCCGGGGGCACGCATCGAGCTGGATGCGGCGGCGGGGCGGTTCCGGATTACGAAGATTTATCGCGGACAGAACGAGGAGGAGATTTATCGTTCGCCGCTGACGGAAGTTGGCGTGGAGGTAAAGGAAGGCGATTACATTCTGGCGATTGACGGAGAAGACCTGACGGCGAAAAAGAATCCTTATGAGCTGCTGCGCAATAAGGGGAGCCGGCCGGTGCAGCTGACGGTGAACGCTACGGCGAGCGTGGAAGGTTCACACAATATTGTTTTCCGGCCGATCACAAGCGAAACCAGCCTGATTTATCTGGATTGGGTGACGCACAACCGGGAGTACGTGGATAAGGTGACGGACGGAAAGGTGGGGTACATCCACCTGCCGGACATGGGCGCGGACGGCATCCGCGAGTTCATCAAGTATTACTATCCGCAGATTCGCAAGCAGGCGCTGATCGTGGATGTGCGCGGGAACGGCGGGGGTAATGTTTCGCAGATGATTATCGAGCGGCTGCGGCGGCAATTGCTGGGGACGGAATTTGCGCGGAACGATCAGTTCACGGATACGTATCCCGGAAATGTTTTGTACGGACCGAAAGTTTGCTTGATCAATGAGACGTCGGCTTCGGACGGAGATATTTTCCCGTACATGTTCAAGCAAGCGGGGCTGGGGCCGTTGATTGGCAAGCGGACGTGGGGTGGCGTGGTGGGAATCAGCGGGCACGGGCCGCTGCTGGACGGCGGACAGGTGTTCGTGCCGGAATTTGCTACCGCGAGCGTGGCAGGGCAATACGTGATCGAAGGGCATGGAGTCGATCCGGATATTGTGGTGGAAAATGATCCGGCGGCGGTGATCGCGGGGCGAGATCAGCAGCTGGATCGCGGGATTGCGGAGATTATAAAGGCGCTGAAGGCGGATCCGAAGGTGTTGCCGCCGCGGCCGCCGGATCCGGATAAGGCGCCGAAGCGGTAGATAGAACGTAAAAGGCAAAAAGGAAAAGAATTAACGCAGAGGGCGCAGAGACACAGAAGACGCAGAGAAAAAAATCAGAGACGGGCCGCAGCGGCTAGAGCCGATCTTTTAGCGCTGGCTATCGGCCCGACTGAAGTCGGGCCCTCCCGTCTCTGATTCACACGGTGCGAACAAATGGCGCGAGCTAACGTCGTGAACGCGCGGCCGTTCCTACTAAATGGCTGACTACAGCGAGCGCAGGAAATTCAGGAGATCCTGCTGCTGCTGCGGGCTCAGGTTCTTGAAGTTGTGGATTACGCCGTTGGCTTCGGAGCCCTGGCTGGCGTGTTCTTCAATGGCGTCTAGGAGATCCGCGGTGCGGCCGTCGTGCAGGAAGAAAACGCGCTGGCCGAGTCCCCACAACGGCGCGGAGCGGAATTCGTCCGTCGCGGCGTTGCCTTGAGAGACGCCGTCCGCGAGATTTGAGCCCATGTGGTGTACCAGCAAATCCGAAAATAGATTCGCGGTGCCGGGACCCAAGCCTGGGGTGAGGTTCGAGGGCGCAACGGGAAGCGCAGTGGTATGGCAGAGCGCGCAACCGATGCTGTTAAACGTTTGGCTGCCATTGGAAATGGAGTGCGCGCCGCCGGGGTTGGTGGTGGAAGGAGTGGGCGGCGCGAGCATGCGCATGAACATGGCGAACTGCACGGTGTCACTGGGGACGGCGGAATCGGGAGAGACGGTAAAGTTGGTGGCGTCTTCGGGGGTGGGGTTTAGGCGGCAATTCGCGGGAAGACCGCCGGCGAGAGACTCGTCAGGGCTGGAGCGTTCATTCTGGAAGATCTCGTTGGTGACGCCCATTTCCACGTTGTAGGCTTCGCCGGCAAACATTTCGAGAGATTTATTTTGTGCTTTCCAGCCGAAGCGCGCGATGGCGCCATCATTGCCGTCACGATTGGGATGACCGGTGATGCCGAGTTGATTCTTGGAGTGGGAGTTGGAACTCATGTTGGCAAGAATGGTTTCGTCGGAGATGTTTTCGATCAATCCAGCGCCGAAGACCGGAGTGGGAATGCGGTAGATGACGTTGTTCAGGGCCAAGTTCTGCGCGAAATTCGGCTGGGTGATGGAGCACGAGCCGGCGTCGGGGCGGCCGCTAATGACAAAAAGATCGTGAACGCCGCCGTCAGGAGTGGAACTGAGAGAGCCGTTGCTATTGAGAAAGAACTTGAAGCGCGCTTCGCGAACGGGGCCGTCGGGGGTGATGAAGCTGGGAAGCGTATTGTTGCTGTTGGCAAATTGGACTTCCGGGTTCATTCCGATAAAGGGAAAGGCGCTGATGCTGGGGCTGGTACCGCCGATATTGGGCTGGGCGTGACAACTCGCGCACTGGTTGGTGTTGAAGCGGGGGCCGAGGCCATTGTTGACGCCGCCTCGCACGACGTCAACGGCAGTGAAGCGGCCTAAGCCGTTGTTGAAAAAGTCCGTGGCGCCCGGAGTTTCGGCGAGGGAGGCGAGTGCTTGGCCGGCATCAACGGTGCCGCCACGAACGCCGGGATCGCGAGGGTTGTTTTGGCCGATCAGCAGGCTAGCCGAGGACAAAAAGATGAAAAAGAGGACACCTGCAACGAGTTTATGATGGCGGGTGGGTTTGTTGACGCGAAGGAATGTAACTTTTCCGATGCTAGTTTTCTCGAATAGGCGAGCGATGGTTCTTGGCAGCATTGGTCCGGCTCCTTTTGTTTAGGCCGATGACGCCGTTGGTCCGGGCAGAACAACAGCTTCCACGTGCTGGCGGATAGGCAGCGGTCATAGCGGCTGAAACGTAGTTCTTCGGAACGCTCGGATGGGCCTGAGATCTAATCGAGTTGGGAAATCGATTGGAAGGTCCGAGTGAAGGGCTGGATTGCTTGCGGGACAAATTAGTAGAAACAAACGCTTGCGTCATTTGGACTGTCGTACAGTTTAGGGACAGGTGGCCATCGGTCTAATAAAGCGCGTGGCGGCTGTGGGAGACGAGTGATGGTGAATCTTGCGATTGTGAGCATGATGCTGGCGTTTGGCGCGACGGTGGCGCAGGCCAACCCCACACCTAATAATGAAGGGGCTTTGGCGACGGTGCGTTACCAGACGGTGGAAGTGGACGGGTTGAAGATTTTTTATCGTGAAGCCGGGCCGAAGGATGCGCCGGTGATTTTGCTGTTGCATGGATTTCCGTCGTCGTCGCGCATGTGGGATACGCTGCTGCCGACGCTGGGGCGGCGCTACCATCTGGTTGCACCGGATTATCCGGGATTTGGGCACAGCGACGCGCCGGACGCGAAGTCATTTCCGTATACCTTTGATCATTTGGCGCTGGTGATGGCGCATTTCACGGAACAACTGGGGCTCGGACACTACACGCTGTTTATGCAGGACTATGGCGGGCCGGTGGGATTTCGGATGGCGCTGAAGCATCCGGAGCGGGTGCAGGCGATCATTATTCAGAATGCAGTGTCGCACGACGTGGGGCTTTCGCCGCTGTGGGAGACGCGACGGGCGTTTTGGCGCGACCGCAAAGCGAATGAGGCGGCGCTGCGGGTGAATTTTATTTCGTTGGAGTCGACACGGCAGCGGCATGTGGGGACGGACCCGCATCCCGAGACACTTGATCCTGATACGTGGACGGACGAGTATGCCTTTCTGAACCGGCCGGGCGAGGAGGACATCCAACTGGATCTTTTTTATGATTACCGGACGAATGTGGAGAGTTATCCGCGGTGGCAACAATATTTGAAGGAGCATCAGCCACCGACGCTGGTGGTTTGGGGAAAATACGATCCATCGTTCACGGTGGCGGGTGCGAAGGCTTATGCCGACGACGTGCCCGCGGCGCAGGTGCATATTTTGGAGGCGGGGCATTTTGCGCTGGAGCGAAAATCACAAGAAATTATTTCGCTGGTGGAGCGATTTATGGAAAGCTCGCTCGCGAGTGGCGGCGGAGCGACGAAAAACTAGCCGACCCAGCGGTAGGAGATCCTTAAATTATGCGAGCAGACATCGTACCCGGAGCAATTTTTCCTGACTATTCATTGACGGACCATACGGGGAAGCGGCGGACACTTTCGGAGTTGCAAGGGCCGGACCCGCTGGTATTGGTGTTGGGCCGAGGAGGATTTTGTCCGAAGGACCGGCGGCAGGCTGAGGGATTGGTGGAACTGCATCGGGAGATGGAAGTGGGGTACTGCCGGCTGGTGACGATCAGTACGGACAATTTGGTGGAGACGAACGAGAACCGGACGGGAGTGGACGCGCACTGGACGTTTTTGTCCGATGCCGGGCGGACGGTGCAGAAGGATTTGGATATCGCGGAGTACACGGACGCGGCGCACAATCCGATGATTCCGCACACGCTGGTGCTGGAGCCGGGACTCGTGGTTTACAAAATTTATATGGGGTATTGGTTCTTTGGGCGGCCGACGCTGGAAGAGCTGCGGCAGGATTTGCGGGCGGTGTTGAAGAATTGCCGGCCGGACTGGGATATTACCGGCGCGGAACTGAAGGCGGCGTGGGGCCGCGGCGAGAAGGATCGGTTTTATCCTTACGGGAAGAGCTACGCTAAGACGATCAGCGAGTAGGGGAAGGGCTCCAGCGGGCTGCGGAAAAAAG
Organism: uncultured Acidobacteriota bacterium; assembly: GCA_963838265.1. Lineage (GTDB taxonomy): Bacteria > Acidobacteriota > Terriglobia > Acidiferrales > UBA7541 > Acidiferrum. The sequence goes on along the minus strand of CAWIQN010000002.1, from coordinate 263,099 downwards.
CAGGACCGCCCCTTCAGGGGCTAAGCCCATCGGTAGCCGAGCGCTGAATGTCGGAGCTAAAGCTCCGACCACAAAACAGTCGAACAAAGCGGACGCACAAAATACAGAGACTTTTTCCGCGGCCAACGTTCGCAGGCGCGCGTTCGCTCGCGAGTCAGAAGAGGATACCGGCGACTTGTTCGGCGATTTGGTTGGCTTTCTCGCGGCGCATTTCTTGCGTCATGGTGGGATCGTTCGAAACGGTGGAGCTGACGCTTACTACGAAGGCTTGGGCGCGCACGCGGCTTACGACTTTTTCAGCATATTTATCAGGGCCGGCCTGAATGGTGCAGAAGATTGCTTCGTTGCCGATGGCGCGGAGTGACGGACTCTTTGGCGGGCATTGCGCTAGGTAGGCGCGGAACTGTTTGGGGATGTCGGTCATGTTGTCGACGGAGATGCGCAGGTGGCGGACGGCGGCGGCTTGCTGGCGGGAGTAGTCGCAGGCGCCGGCACCTTGATCGTTTACGGCAACGGTTAATGTGACGGGTCCGCCGAGGGTGCCGCGGGCGGTGGCTTCGTTGATCCATGGACATTTTGTGTGGGTGGGAGTAGGTGGCGTGGTGGTTGGCGTTTGCGGATAGGTGGATTGGGTTGGAGGGGTTTGCGCGTGGGTCGATTGCGCACAACAGATGATGGACAGGAACATGGTGAGGCTTAGAAGAGACGCGCAAGCGATTCGAATTTTTAGCGCGTGGAATTTTGATCGCGCGAGCGGGAGCGTAATCACCGCGGCGGCGCGGGCACGGCATGCCGTGCCCCTACGAAGACGGTCTGTGGATCGCGGTTTGCGCATCAGAGATTCGCTTAGGATTTTTTCGCGGGCTGCAAGGTTTCCGCTTTCAAAATTTTGCCGCCTTCCTGGATTACGTACAGGCGGTTCACGTCGAGATTGGTCAATTGATCGACTCGGCCGCTTAGCCAGCGAATTTCGACGAGGTCTACTTTGGTGGCCTGGTCCAGTCCGAAGTGCATGCGCATGTCGTTCTGAGAAAAGTAGCTGCCGCCGCTGCGCAGTTCGTCCATCTGCACGAGCGGCTTGTCCGCGGTGAGAACGGTTTTGGCGGTGACGAGCACGCGGCTGCCGATGCCGGTGCGATTGGACTTCACGCCGACCAGCTTGATTTTGATCCAACTGCGATTGAGCGTGGAGTCGCAGCGCAGCAATTGCGGAATCGCGTTGATGCAGTTGACGGCGATGTCCAGGTCGCCATCGTTGTCATAATCGCCGAAGGCGCATCCGCGCGCAGGAGCATTTTCCATGATGCCCGGGCCGCCTTGCTTGGTGACCTCTTCAAATCTGCCGTTGTGTAAATTGCGGTAGAGATATTTGTGCTCGGCGTATTTCAGGTCGGCCTTGGAGAGATCGACTTCGGGATAGACGTGGCCGTTGGACATTAGGACGTCGAGCCAGCCGTCATTGTCCATGTCAAAGAAACCCACGCCCCAGCCGAGCAGGCGGGTGTTGACGCCGAGGCCGCTGGGATAAGTGCGATCTTCGAAGACGCCATCGCCGAGATTGGTGTAGAGGGAGTCGGTGTCGCCGGCGAAATTGGTTTTTACGATGTCGAGATTGCCACTGCGGTTGTAGTCGCCGATGGAGACGCCCATGCCGGCTTGCGGCTTGGCTTCGGCGGAAAGTGCGGCGCCGGATTCGATGGCCACGTCCTTGAAGGTGCCGTCTTTTTGATTGAGGTAGAGCGTGGCGGGGGCGGAATCGTTGGCGACGTAAATGTCCGGCCAGCCGTCGTTGTCGAGGTCGGAGGCGGCGACGCTGAGGCCGTAGGTGCCGATGGCGGTCCACATGCCGGACTTTTGGCTGACATCGGTGAAGGTGCCATCGCCGTTGTTGTGATACAGAAGATTTTTTCCACCCGCCAAGCCCGGTGGACCGCAAGCGACGACGATACCTTTGTAAGTACACGGGCCGTCCTCGGGAAGAGGGGCGGTCTTGAGGTCGAAGTCCACATAGTTGGCGACGAACAGATCGAGATGGCCGTCGCGATCGTAGTCGACCCAAGTGCAGCCGGTGTTCCAGCGGGTTTTCGGGCCGGGCTGGACTAGGCCGGCGCGCTCGGTGACATCGACGAAAGTGCCGTCGCCGTTGTTGTGATAGAGAGCGTTTTGTCCGTAGTAGGTGACGAAGAGATCGTCGTGGCCGTCGTTGTCGTAGTCGCCGACGCAGCAGGCTTGTCCCCAGCCGGTGCGAAGTTCCAGGCCGGAGCCTTTGGTGACGTCGGTGAAGGTGCCATCGCGATTATTTTTGAACAGCCGGCAGTGGGGCTCGTGGCCCTTGGCGAAACCCTCGAGCCGCCAGCCATTTACCATGAAGACGTCGAGCCAGCCATCGTTGTCATAGTCGTAGAAGGCCAGGCCGCAGCCGGTGGTTTCCAAAAGATATTTGTTTTTGAGTATGCCGCCGTAGACGGTTTCCACATCGAGGCCGGAACCTTTGACGACGTCGACGAAGCTGACGCCGAGCGGCGTGCCTTCGATGGGGGATTTCGGGCCCGGTGGCGGAGGAGCGGGCTTGGCATCGTAGCCGCGTTCGATGGGGCCAATTTTTTGTTTTGATGGCGGCTCCTGCTGCGGGGTCTGAGCGGCGAGGGCGAGAAGATCCGCGAATGGAAGCACGAGAGCGGTGCGGCTTAGCGAACGAAGAAATTTGCGCCGATCTGGATGCAAAGGAAAATCCTCCCGTTCAGTTTCACGCCGAAGCTACTGCTGACCGCCGCCGACAGATTTGCCGGGCGCGTTGGCGTCGGCGGCCACCGGCTTCAAATCGGTGTGCATGTGCCAGGGTACGCTTTCCGTCGAAATCTCCGGATGCTTGCGGAGAAAATCCAGTGAATACGTGGGCGCCGCGGGATCGATTCGCTTGGTGGCGTAGAGCGCGGCTTGCTCGGAGGCTTTTTCTTTCATGCCCTTGCGGCGATACAAGATGGCGAGATTGTAGTGCGCGGCCACGTCGTCGGGATCGATAGCCTGCAAGGCTTCGAATTGCGCCACCGCGTCGTCGGCGCGGTGCTGCTGATAGTAGGCGATGCCAAGTTCACGGCGGGCGTCGCGCGATTGCGGAAATTGTTCGACGACCCGTTGCAGATCCGCGACTTCGGCTTCCGGGTGACCCTGGCGGCGCTCCACCAGCGCGAGATAGTAGAGGGCGCGGGCGTAGTCGGGATGCAACTGAAGAGCTTTCTCGAGTGGGGGCCGCGCCAGATCGTACTTTTCCCACTCGATATAGGTGAGACCCATGTTTACGTAGCCGTCTTCATAGTCCGGCCGCAGCTTGACGACATGTTCGAAGGCGGCCATGGAGTCCGAGTATTGCTGCTGGTCGAGGAATCCGATGGCGAGGTTGTTCCAGCGCATCCAGTCCTGATTGTCGGAGGGCTCAGCCGACGTGGGATTGTTCGCGCCGATATTCAGCTCGCGGGTGCGGGACGCGAGTTCCACGACCGGATAGAGTGGATGATCGGCGCCGAAGACATTGTTTAGATAGCTCTGCCGCAAGTGACGATAGTTCACGCGCGCCGTGACGCTAAGCGCGCCTTTCACGTCCGCCGGAATTTGAAATTCGTAGCGCACCAGCGCGGAACGACCGGCCTGGATGGAGTTGTCGTAAGCCATGGACTGAATGGTCCAGACTTTGTGATTGTCGACAAACTCGCCGGAGATATTTACCGGACGATTGGTGAAGCTGTGGGCGCGGGTATCCAGCATGCCATCGGGCTTTAGGAAGCCGCTGTGGTAGAGCTCGTTTCCGGCGGCGTCCTTTACGGTGAACTCGACCCAGGCTTCGTAGAGATCGCGAACCTCGGGGATGAGCGAGTGGCCGATGTTTTTGTTTTGAATGACGACGTAAGCTTCGACGACGTCATTGGACGCGAGGGTGAAGGGCGTGGAACCGAGGGGCGCGATGAGTTGATCGTCGCCAGCTTTTTTCAGAGCGAAAATATCCACGTTCAGGAAATTTCCGGCTTTCAGGAACTCGATGGTTTTTTGCAGTTGCTCGTCGAAGCCGTAATAGAAGGGCACGGCGGTGTTGCCGGCGGGCCAGCGATGAGAGGCGAAAAATCCGGCTTTGGCGCCGTATTCGGTGAGCGTGGCTTGCGCGCGATGCATGTGGCAACCCTGGCAGGTGTTGAAGTCCGCGGCGTAAAAGGTGAGGGGGTTGCGCTTGGAGAATTTGGAATTTTGCCACTCGTCATAAGCGGTGAAAGCGCGGATAAATTTGTATTCGTTCAAAGGATTGGGCAGATTGGCTTTATGGCAGGCGGCACAGAATTCCGGCGTGCGATAAAAGGATTGCATGACGGCTTTCGAGTGCCGGTCCGGATGCGCCATGATTTCGTCGTAGGAAACCTTGCCGGGAATGCGATTGCCTTGCTCATCGACCATTACGGCGGGGACGCCCATCACAAAACCACCGTTGCCCGAAGTGGACTGCAAGCGCTGGATGGCGTGACAGGCGGTGCAGGTCAAACCGCTTTTGTCGAAAGAGCGATCGACTTGGGAGCCCTTCGTGAGTGCGCCGGTGACCACGGCGACGGGATTGTGGCAACTATCGCAGTGGCGGGAAAACTCGATGCCTTTGGTGCGGACCAGAATGTTGACGCTGGCACGGTAGAACGGGGTGCGAAAAGAGTTCGAATGGAGGGACTGACGCCACTGGTGATAGGCCTCTTCGTGGCAATGCTGGCAGTACTCGGGATCGGGAAATGCGCCGGGCGGGATGAATTCGTTGCCGACGGTGGCGGCATTGCCGGGGAGCGACATGTTGTCTTGGCCGAAATGAAAATTGTAGGTTTCGCGAATCGTGTCGGAGTAGGTCTGGCCCGGGTGTTGGCCTGCGGCGGGGTCCGGAGACTGCGCATGAGTGGCGTGACGCGGCGTCCCGATGAGCATGCCCATGAGCAAAGCAATGCTCAGGACTAAAGCGGCATTCACGAGGATGCGGGAAACGCGAGATTTCATCACGACCTACCTGCATCAAGCAATGTTGCAACGCTCCCGACGACTTACGGCACCAACCGTTATCTCAGGCTTTTCGCAAGCCCTCTGCTGCCGGGTTTGCAGCGCCCCAACGATTCGACCTCTCAACTGACATGCTGTGTCCTCTGGTATAGCGCATCGGGAGCGCAGTGTAAATGGAAGCAAAGGCAGGGCCGAGGGCAAAGGGCACTTGGAAAACTGGGCGTGTTTACTGCGGAGTTTTTTCCAGTTCGTCGGCCTTTTTGCGTTCGGCGGCGGCTTCGTCGGTCTTGCCCTGGCGTTCGAGCGCATTGGCCAGGCCGCGATGAGCTTCTGTGTAGTTGGGGTCGTCGCCGATGGCTTCCTGGTAGCGTTCGATGGCGTCGTCGATCTGCGCTTTTTGCAGGAGCGAGTTGCCGGACTTTGTGGCGACCTCGGCCCTTTGGCGATTCATGCTGACGCGTTCCAACTCCGCGCCTTTTTTGCGTTCGGCGGCGGCTTCGGCAGCGTGGCCCTGTTGCGCGAGCACGGCGGCCAGAGTGAGGTGCGAGTCCGGCTGGTCGGGCATTTGGCGAATCGCTTCGCGCAGGGCCTCGGCGGCTTCGGGCAGTTTGTCCATTTTGCGATAGAGGCTGCCAAGCGTGGCCCAGCCGTCGGCGTTGTTGGGGTGCAGCTTCATGGCCAGGGAAAGTTCGCGGGCGGCGTCGTCGTAACGGCCGTCCTGCATAAAAAGAATGCCGAGGGTGTAGTGGGGTTCGTGGGCGGTGGGATTTAGTTTGGCGGCGGTCTGCAACTCGAGAATGGCGGCGGCATTGTCATCTTTTAGCTTGAGGGCGAGCCCGAGATTGTAGTGCAGCTGGAAATTGCTGGGATTGCTTTTTAGGCCGGAGCGGAGGACCTGGACGGCGTCATCGAGATCGTTCATCTGCAGATAGGCAGCGGCCACATTTTCATGCGCCGTGGCTTCGGCGGGTTTTTGCGCGAGTGTGCGCTGCAGAAAAGGGAGGGCGTCTTTGGCGTTGCCGGTGAGCAGTAAAGCTAGACCGAGGCTGGCGCCGGCTTCGGTGTTTTTCGGATCAGCGGCTACGACCTGCCGCAGCAGCGGGATGGCGTCGCGGGCGTGATCGGTGCGCTGCAGCGCGCGAGCGAGCTGGAATTTGGTGGCGGCGGCATGGGGATCGAGTTTGATGGCGCGCTGGAATGCCGCGATGGCCTTGGCGTCTTCGTTGTTTGCGGCGTAGGCCTTGCCAAGTTCCGTGGCGGCGACGACATTGTTCGGCGCCAATTGGGAAGTGAGGGTCAACTCGGAAAGCGCCGCGGGCACCTGTTGTTGCACGAGCAGCACGGCCCCCAGGTGCAAGTGCGCGGCGGCGAAGCGTTGGTCGAGTTGAATGGCTTTCTGAAACTCCGTGATGGCGGAGGACCAACTTTGTTGTTGAGCGTACAGCGAGCCTAAGGCGTCATGGAGCTCAGCGCTTTGCGGCGCTGCTGCTGCGGCGTACTGCATCTGTGCAATGGCGGCCGGGAGCTGGCCGGTAGCAGCGAGCGAACGAGCGTACGCCGCGAGAACGGATGAAGGGAGAGCGTGGGAAGGGTCCGACGACGACGGCGGCTGTTGTACCGCGGCTTCGATACTGCTGAATAGCGCGATGGCTTTCTTGTGAGCGCCGGTTTGTTCATACGCCACCGCGAGATTGGTCTCAATGGGTATGTCGCCGGGTTTTAACGCGAGAGCTTTTTCGAGTTCCGTGATGGCTTGGGGCAGTTTGCCGAGGCGCAGCAAGACGGAGGCCAGTGCGGTGTGACCTTCTGGGATTTGCGGCAGCAGGCGCACGACTTTCTCAAAATCCATGTGGGCGGTCGTTAGATCGTTATTGTTGGCCGCAGTGGTGCCTGCGCGATAGGCGTCCTGAGCTTCCTGGTTGATGTCGGCCTGCGGCTTGGCTGAAGGAGCGGTCTGCGCCTCGGCCGGTGATTCTAAGCCGAGCCCAGCTACGAGGCCCAACAGCAAGACGAGCAGAACGCTGGAGAAAGGTATTTTCAAAGCTGCCGCCGCGGCGGCGAGTATAGCAGCCCCATCGCCGGGATTACGAACGGTGCGACAGTGAAGCGGCGCGGCACACTCACGGCGAGCCGTTGACGAGCGCAACGGCGGGGCCGAACGTCCTTAAAGGGACGAGCGTCGTCGCTGACGCCTCCCTCAGATGTGGTCCATCAGTTCAGTTGCCGCGTGAGCAGCGGGGTATCCCCGGAACGCAATTGTGCGGTCATCTCGTAGGTCTTGCGCCAGTCCACGGTACTCATTTCAATGGAGCCGGAGCGCCCTTGGGTGTCGGTGATGACCATGAGGTCGCCGTCGCGGTAGTACTTGGCGACTTCGATCATCTGGTTGGTGTTCAGCACCAGCATGGTCAGGTTTTTGTTGTTCTGAGCCGCGCTGGGTTGCTGTGTTGTTGTAATGCTAGCGTTATCGAGCACTGCGGGACTTGGCGTGGTGACGTTCGAATTGCTCGGAGTGCTCGTAGCCGCCAGTTGCATGGGGTTGGCCTGCATCGCATTTGACGATGACGGCGTGGTGTAGCCGCTCTGGCGCGCATACGGTGGACGGTCGAGGTGCGGATTCTCCGCCATTATGCGCGGTATGACGATGTCGTCCATCAAGCGCAGTTCCAGCGGTTCTTCACCCTTCAAGGTTGGCCTCGGGCCGCGAGCCGGCAAGCTGAGTACCTTCCACGGCCACAGCGGAGGAAGCATCCACTCGACCACGTCCCGCTCGGCGTGGCCATTGCCATCGACCGCGCCTTGCTTGTCCACTTTGTAGCCGCGCGCCTGGATCACCTTGGCTGGCAGGGGCAGGTCGCCGTTGGGCAGGATTACCCGGTCAAAAGTAATTTTCAGGTAGCCCTTGCCAACGAAATGGCCGGGTTCTTTGTCTGCTTCGAGGTGTCCGCCAAGCATGCTGCCCCTGGGGAACATGGGCTTGCCGAACTCCTGGGTGGTTTTCAGATGGCACAGCACCGGGTCACCAATGGCCGCGGTGGCCGAAGAAAAATTCGGCTCGTCCAAAGTGCATTGCAGAAGCGTACCTGCCGGAACGAGTTGATCCTGTGCTGGGATCGCCTGTGCCGACAACAATAGCGCCGCCGCACCCATCAAGCTGCCGATGAGTCGTTTCATGGTCGTCCTCCAAATGGTCGATTTCGAGCAACGGCTGGAATGAACCAGTCGCCTTTAACCGGCGGATAGGCTCGAAGCGTGGAACTGGACACACCCGGGTAACACCGACGGTTGCCGGACCCAAACCCAGGGGTTTCTAAAAAGTCGCTAAGGATTTGTGATTATTTTTCGCAGGGCAGATGGGGATGGTTTGCTGCCGGGGCAAATCAAGACACCCTTCCCTGATGCCGAGTGGATCAGTCAGGGCGTCGTGAAGGGGATCGGATGGCTGCAAAGTAGGGAAGGTTCTACGGTGCGCCCATGGCGCGGCGCTGCTGAAAACATTCGCGGCAAAAAACGGGGCGGCCTTGCGTGGGGCGGAAGGGAACGGTGGTCTCCTTGCCGCATTGCGAGCAACTGGTCTTGGTTTCCGAGCGCATCGGAGAGGCGGCACCACCGCCACCCTCAGCACGCTTGGCTTTGCAACCTTTACAGCGTTTTGGTTCGTTTTTAAAGCCTTTGTCGGCGAAGAACATCTGTTCCCCGCCGGTAAATACAAACTCGGCGCCACATTCCGAACACTTCAGCACCCGATCGTGGTATTCCATAGCCGCAATCCCCCTGACCTTACCTCGGGCAAGGGACGGGGCCCTGGCGAAGAGCGCCAAGGGGAATGGGTATGCCAGTAGCACTTCGGAACCGGGCTGGGTCCCTGGGGCCATTGGGCGCGAACTAACTTAAAACTACCCAAACGTCTTACCTGACCGGGGTCTGATTCTCGGAAGTGCGGCGCCGAGCCGCGAAACGAAACGGAGATTAGTCCGCTTCGCGCCGCTGCTTCTTGCGTAGTCGCTTCCGCGAAAGGGCTTCTTTGGCTCGGCGTTTTTCGCCGGGTTTCATATAGAAGCTATGCTTCTTGATTTCCTTAATGATGTCTTCCTGTTGCACCTTGCGCTTGAAACGGCGCAGGGCATTTTCCAGAGACTCACTCTCTTGAATAATCACTTCAGCCACTTTAAATTCACCCCCAATCCGGTTCGGATTGGTATCAATGCGGCGCTCTGCACATGGCGTGCGCCGCCCCTGTTTATAAGTATCGCATGTAAACCGCTGCGTTGTTCACGCTCCACGTGGCAGCGTCAAAAGGGAAGAATAAGTCGCTGGCATCTTCTAATCAATTACGGGGCCACAAGTCAAGTGTTCTTTCGCGGCAAGCCGCGCCGGGGCTGCGGCAGTCCTGTACTTAACCATTTGCGTACGGGATTGCTTGAATGGTTAATCCGGGAGTCGCGACGAGGCTTTCGCGGCGGGCTGCGCGGCAACCGAGGGAGCAACGCGGCGGCTGCTACGATTTTTCCCTGATTGCCTTTTCGCCGGTTATTGCTAGAATCAGCGCGCTTCATAAATGGTTGCGGGAGCGCCACATGCCGGACATGCGGGATGCCATTGGAGTGTTGCTCGCGGGTGGGCAGGGCGAGCGGTTGTGGCCGCTGACGCGCGACCGCGCCAAGCCCGCGGTGCCCTTCGGGGCGCTATACCGCATCATCGACATAACGCTTTCCAACTGCATCAATTCGGACTTGCGGCGCGTATTTGTTCTGACGCAGTACAAAGCGCTGAGCCTGAACCGGCATATTCGTGCGGGCTGGTCGCCGCTGGCGGGATTGGGCGATTACATTGAAGTACTGACGCCGCAGATGCGCGTTTCCAAAGAGTGGTATCAGGGGACGGCGGATGCGGTGTACCAGAATATTTATTCCATCGGCAGCGAGCGCTCGAAATATACGTTCATCCTGAGCGGCGACCACATTTATAAGATGAATTACAGCCGCATGCTGCAGCAGCACGTGGACTCCGGCGCGGATGTGACGGTGGCGACCATCGAATTTCCCGCGGAACAGTGCGCCAGACAATTCGGGGTGATCGAAACGGACCGGGAACGGCGCATCCAGGGATTTGAGGAGAAGCCGGAGCATCCGAAAGAGTCGCCGCACCGCGCGGGCTACTGCGACGCGTCGATGGGGATCTACATTTTCAATACCCAACTGCTGATTCCGATTTTGCTGGCGGATTCGGAAGATCCCAAGTCGCACCACGATTTTGGAAAAGATATTATCCCGCGCATTATTTCAAAGCACCGCGTGTTCGCTTACAACTTTGTGGACGAAAACCGCAAAGATGCGTTGTACTGGCGCGACGTGGGGACGCTGGACGCGTACTACGAAGCGAACATGGATCTGGTGAGCGTGTCGCCGGTTTTTAACTTGTACGATCAGGAATGGCCGCTGCGCACCTGGCAGCAGCAATGGCCGCCCGCGAAATTTGTGTTCGCGGACCCCGAACGTATGGGCGTGGCCACCGATTCGATTGTTTCGGGCGGCTGCGTAATTTCCGGCGGAAGGGTACAGCGTTCAGTGCTGGGATACAACGCGCGGGTGAACAGTTATTGCGAGGTGGCGGATTCGATCATCTATAACCACGTGAATATCGGGCGGCACTCGCGGATTCGCCGCGCGATTATCGACCGCCACGTGAGCCTGCCGGAGCACACGGAAATTGGCTACAACACGGAAGCGGATAAGAAGCGCTTTCATGTGACGGATTCGGGGATTGTGGTGGTGATCCGGCAGGAATCGCTGATTGAAGAGCCGGAGATGGCGTAAGGTTTTAGACACGTTTGCGACGGACCGATACTTGCCGAAAATTGATCGTGATGGTCGCACCCGATGAAAAGAGAATTTCGTGCCTCAACAACCCGGTTGCGATGGATGTGAGCTCGTCGTATCCCCAATCACCAAGATTCGAGAAAAAGCCAATCGGGAAAAGCTTTAACTTCCCCGGATAGTTCACCTCAACCCTGTCGATATTCTTGTATTCCAGGGTATAGCAGTGTTGATCGAGCCTATCTGATAGAACAAAAAGCCGGACGACCAACTGCCGGCGATTTGCGATGCCTCGTGTCGTTTTGCCTTCGGCGTCATGGATGCGGTCACCAACTTCCATCCTTGTGAGGGTGCCATCGTGTAGGAGCAAGGCCTCCTGAAAAAAGCGTCGCGCCCCGGAATTGAGTTTCGGCAAAATTGATTTCAGGTTCGTCTGATAAGCCTTGAACCGACGATCCCACATCGCAAAGGCTGCCTTCGACCGAGGACCATTGAATCCAAGCCATAATTGGGGCGTAAAGTATTTCATGCTAAGACAACTTTAATCGCCAGACCGCCCGCATGTCCCAGCACCATCCCCGGCGATGGTGAATCGTGTACTGCCCGTTAGTCAGACCAGTTAATGTCGAACCGATGAGCCCAATAATTGCCATCCTAAATTTCTCCAAGGACAAATGCGTTAGTGCATAGGAGGACTGGCAGAACGGCTAACGTCGTCGGCGAGGAACAAGGGGAACGCGCGGATGATGAACGAAGGCCCGCCCCCAGGCACGCAATCCCCTTCTTTGGGCTGACCGGATAGGTGTGCCATACGAGCGCAAGCACTAATGTCCGAAACGCAGTCGGGGGACAAACGAAATGTGTGGCGGCCGACGGTGTACTCGATCCGGTCAGTGAATTCAAGGACCGCATCGGCACGGAGCACCTTGCCATCGGTAAGGTGCAGATACGCCGGCTTCGGCGGGTCTTGGATGGTGAAAGTGAAAGAAAGGGCGACGTCGGTTTCCTCAGGACGTCCGTTCAGTACGGTCGGTTGGAATCGCCACCGGCGAAGGGCCTTGATTGTGGGGTCGAGAAGAAGCGGATTACCAGAAACGGCTTGCAGGTCGGCGACGGTTCCGTCGACAGCGATGATCATGATGAGATTGACTACCCCTTCAGTATGCGCGAGTCGTGCCTCTCTTGGGTAAATGGGATTTACGACATTCAGGAGACTGCAAACAAGGTGGTTTTGTTGGAGGTGAATGCGTGGAAGTTCAGAATGCGGCGCAGTGCTCTGCGAAGGTGCCTGAGCAGCGAGGATCGACAGTAACAAATAGAAAAGAATTTGGCCGCATGGCGCGGATGAGAGCATGAACTGCTTATAGCACGCAGAAAGGTTGGATTCTGCTGCTGCAAAAGGGAAATGCTCAAAGCGTTAGATGGGTTTGAACCTTGTGCTGATATCGTGCGACCAAGCTCCTGGGATTTCCAATCCTCGTGAGTCGGGCTACCGGGAACCGGCCCACCACTCGGGACTTCCGCTGCTTTGCCTGCGATTTGAATTTCTGTAGACTCAAAGATTCGTAGCTACTCAGGAGACCATACAGTTATGTCCACGAAAATTGTTCGCGTCCACGCCCGCCAAGTTATCGATTCGCGCGGAAATCCTACGGTTGAGGCTGATGTGGAGCTGGAAGGCGGAGCTATTGGGCGCGGTGCTGTGCCATCTGGCGCGTCGACGGGAGAACACGAGGCCCTGGAATTGCGCGACGGCGACAAATCACATTACCTGGGCAAGGGCACGTTGAAGGCGGTCGCGAACGCCAACGGCGAAATTGCCAAAGCGGTGATTGGGCTGGATGGCGCGGACCAGCGGGCGCTGGACCACAAAATGATCGCGCTGGATGGCACGCCGACGAAGTCGCGGCTGGGGGCGAATGCAATTTTGGCGGTTTCCATGGCAGCAGCGCGGGCTGCGGCCGTGGCGCTGAAACAGCCGCTGTACAAATATCTGTCGCGCTATTCGACGGATACGTCGGCGAGCCTGCTTCCCGTGCCGATGATGAACATTTTGAATGGTGGGGCGCACGCGGATAGTTCGGTGGACTTTCAGGAATTCATGGTGATGCCGATTGGCGCGCCGAGTTTTTCCGAGGCGTTGCGCTGGGGCGTGGAAATTTTTCACGCGCTTAAGACGGCGCTGAAGAAGCATGGCTACTCGACGGCCGTGGGCGACGAGGGCGGCTTTGCGCCGAGTTGCAAATCGAACGAGGAAGCCATTCAGATTGTGCTGGAAGCGATTGGCGCGGCGGGTTACAAAGCCGGCGAGCAGGTAAGCATTGCGCTCGATCCTGCGGCCAGCGAGTTCTACGACAAGGCCAGCGGCAAGTACGTTTTCAAGAAATCGGACAAGAGCGCGCATTCGCCCGAAGAGATGGCGCGTTACTGGACGGCTTGGGTGGAGAAATATCCCATCGTGTCTTTGGAAGATGGCATGGCCGAGGACGATTGGGCCGGTTGGAAGTCGCTGACCGCGAGCGTGGGAAGCAAAACCTCGAAAAAGAAAATTCAGCTAGTGGGCGACGATTTATTCGTGACCAACACCACACGCCTGGAGCGCGGCATTAAAGAGGGCATTGCCAACGCGATTTTGATCAAGCTGAATCAGATTGGCAGCGTGACGGAAACGATCGATGCCATCGAAATGGCGCGCAAGGCCGGCTACAACTCGATTATTTCGCATCGCTCGGGGGAAACTGAGGACACCTTCATCGCGGACCTTGCGGTGGCCACCGCCGCCGGGCAGATCAAGACGGGCTCGGCCAGCCGCACCGACCGCATCGCGAAGTACAATCAATTGCTGCGCATCGAAGAGGAATTGGGCGCGAGCGCGAAGTTTAACGGCAAAGCGGTTTTCGGCAAGTATTAAGCGAGGTCCGCAGCGAAGTGCGTCTGCATTGCCGCCGGCCAGTGGCGATCACTCATGGCGAAATTTAGGAAACACATTTTCGTGTGCATGAACACCCGGGAAGCTGGGCATCCGCGCGGTTCGTGCGATCCCACCGGGCAGGGCGAGCTCCAGCGGCTGTTCAAGGTCAAGCTGGCGGAACGCGGCATTGCCAACTCCACCGTGCGCGCCAACAAATGCGGGTGTCTGGACCAGTGCGAACTGGGGCCGACGGTGGTGGTCTATCCGGAGGAGGTTTGGTACGGGCACGTGCGCCCGGAAGACGTGGACGAAATCATCGAATCGCATATTGTTGGCGGCCATCCGGTGGAACGCCTGGTGATTCCGGACGCGGTGATAAACACCACACACAAAAAGTCGTGAGTCGAGAATAGCCGGCGCTTTACGTTCACAGCTACACTGTCGTCCTTACGCGCCTCCACAGTAGCCCAGCGGTACCATTGGTGCTGCTGGTCGTTTGCGTGATTATTGTGTGGGGCCGCGCCCGCGCGTTTTTTGGTTAACGCGCTGCCGGTACCGGGTGTGCGAGAGTCCACACCAATGTCGCTGGCCTTCATCGCGAAGGCTGGCCGGAGTTTTCGTGGAGTCCGAACACAACATGTCGATTCGCCAGGCGAACGATGCTGACGTCACCGTCGTTGTGCGCCTGATCAACGCGGCATTTCAAGTTGAGCGTTTTTTTCTCGCCGCTGACCGCATCGCCGCAGAGGAAGTCCGCTCCAGAATGCAGCGCGGAGTATTCTTGCTGCTGGAAGATTCCGGCGTGCCACTGGGATGCGTCTACGCGGAGTTGCGCGGCGAGCGCGGCTACATCGGACTGCTGTCGGTGGAACCGCAGCGGCAGAAATCCGGATTGAGCCGTTTGTTGATGATCGCGGCGGAAGAATATTTTCGCGAACACGGATGCCGCGTGGCGGAACTGCGCGTCGTAAATCTCCGTACGGAGCTTCCGCCGTATTACCGGCACCTGGGATACAGCGAGACCAGCACCGAACCGTTTCCCTTGGAAATTCCCGCGATCCTCCCTTGCCACTTCATCGTCATGACCAAAGAACTGCTGTAACTCCGCCAAACGTTTTCCATCGTGTCGCACCGTCCGTTTCAGCGAGAAGTAGCGGCCGCCGACCTCTCGCTGTTGACCTTCCGGCGCATTTTGCAATGCGTCCCGCTTAGGGCAGAATAACCATTCGCTCTTTGGGGGAAATATGAATCGCAGCGTTGTTTTCGCAGCACTGATCTTCACGGCTGCGTCGCTAGCGCCGATTTCGCGTGTCACCATAGCGGACGAAACACCGTTGTATGGATTCTCCGCGGAGTCTTCGCGCACCGAGCGCCAGTGGGAAGACAAGTTTCGCGCCATCCCCAAACCGGAAAACCTCCGCGCCTACATGCAGCAGTTGACCGCGCGCCCGCACAACGTTGGCTCGCCGTACGACAAGGCCAACGCCGAATGGATTTTGGCAAAGTACAAAGAGTTCGGCCTCGACGCGCACATCGAAGTATTTGACGTGTTGTTTCCCACGCCGAAAGAACGCCTGGTGGAACTCGTTGAAGGCGGCCCGCATTTTGTCGCCAAGCTGCAGGAGCCGGCGCTTCCGCAGGATCCCACCTCCAATCAGCAAAGCGAGCAGCTGCCCACTTACAACGCTTATTCCGCGGACGGGGACGTAACCGGTCCGCTGGTGTACGTGAACTATGGCATTCCGGAAGATTACGAAGAACTCGAACGCCGCGGAGTTTCGGTAAAGGGCGCGATTGTGATTTCGCGATACGGTAATGCCTGGCGCGGCATCAAGCCGAAAGTTGCGGCGGAGCACGGCGCGATCGGCTGCCTTATTTATTCCGATCCGCGCGACGATGGATTTTCTCCCGGCGAAACATTTCCTCAGGGTCCGTACCGTCCGAAAGATGGGGTGCAGCGCGGCAGCGTGCAGGATAGCGGCGAGTTCATGGGCGATCCGCTAACCCCCGGCGTGGGCGCCACGCCGGACGCGAAACGTCTTCCAATTAAAGATGCCCCAACGATTACGAAAATCCCCGTGCTGCCGTTGTCC
The DNA here is from genome assembly GCA_963838265.1 of uncultured Acidobacteriota bacterium. Lineage (GTDB taxonomy): Bacteria > Acidobacteriota > Terriglobia > Acidiferrales > UBA7541 > Acidiferrum. Next base: position 247,263 of record CAWIQN010000002.1, on the reverse strand, counting down.
TATGCTGACGCGCAGCCGTTGCTCGCGTCCATTGCCGGCCCGGTGGCGCCGCCATCCTGGCGGGGAAGTCTGCCGCTCACGTATCGTATCGGGCCCGGTCCGGGAAAAGTACATCTGAAAGTATTTGCCAATTGGGACATCAAGCGTCTTTATGACGTGATTGCGAAAATTCCCGGGTCCACCTATCCGGACGAGTGGGTCATCCGCGGCAACCATCATGACGCGTGGGTGAACGGCGCGGAAGATCCGATCTCCGGCCAGGTGGCCATGCTGGAGCAGGCGCGCGCGACCGCCGAACTGGTGAAGGCCGGATGGAAGCCCAAACGCACGATTATTTTTTGCTCTTGGGATGGCGAAGAGCCAGGCCTGCTCGGCTCGACAGAATGGGTGGAGACGCACGCCGACGAATTGCGCCAGCACACCGTGGCGTACATCAATTCCGACTCCACAGGCCGCGGATTTTTTTCCGCCGAGGGCTCGCATTCGCTGGAGAAATTCATCAATGACGTGGCGCGCGACGTGCACGACCCGGAGACTGGCCTGACAGTTTGGAAGCGCATGCAGCTTCAGCAAATTGCCCATCCGGAGGGTAAGGATGATCGCGACGAAGCCCGCAATCGCGCCGATTTGCGCATTGGCGCGCTCGGCGGCGGCTCGGATTACGGCGCATTCCTGAACATCATCGGCATCGCCTCGCTGGATATCTCGTTCGGCGGCGAAACTGGCGGAGGAATCTATCATTCTATTTACGACGATTTCTATTGGTACACGCATTTTTCCGATACGGACTTTTCTTACGGCCGCACGCTCTCGGAGACCGGCGGCATCGCCACCATGCGGCTGGCCGACGCGGATCTGCTGCCCTTTGATTTTTCCGACTACGCCGATACCTTGCAGATGTACGTGCGCGAGTTGAAGAAGTTTTCCAAGGATCAGCAGGAAGAAATCAAGGAACGCAATTTGAAAATTGCAGAGGGCGCGTTCACCGCCAGCGCCGATCCAAAGGAAAAGTACGTTGCGCCAAGCAAGCAAGAAATACCGCCGTACTTGAATTTTGCACCCCTGGAAAATTCCGTGGAGAGTATCGTGCGCAGCGCGCAGGAATACAGCAAGGCGCTGGCGAAGGCCAACGAGCGCGGCGGCGCGGCGCTGGCGGGAACTTCTTCGGCAGAAATCAACCGCATGCTGATTGACAGCGAACGGAAACTTATTACGCCCGAGGGTATACCTGGCCGCCCGGGATACAAACACGAGTTATATGCGCCGGGCGAATACACTGGTTATGAGGCGAAGGCCATTCCAGCGGTGCGCGAAGCCATGGAGCAGAAGCACTGGAAGCTGGCGGAGGATGGCATCGTGCGTGTTGCGAAATTGCTGAGCGATGAAGCCGCGCTGATCTCTTCGGCGGCGGAAAAACTGTCGGCCGCAAAATAGTTTTGTGCGGAGCACAGGAGCTCTTGCCTGTGCTCCGCTAAAGCATAGTGGGAGCCCGTCATTCCGTCTTATAACCTTGCGATCGTGGGATTGGGAAATGTAGGACGGGCATTCCTGCGTTTGCTGATCTCCAAAGAGACGGAACTGCGTCGCCGCTACGATATCCGCTGGAGGCTGGCCGGCGTGGCCACGCGCCGCAACGGTTGGGTCGCCGATCCGGACGGCCTTAATCCCATCGCCATCTTGAACGGACATTTCCCGCCGCAACCATCTCATCAACCGCAGAACTTTCGCGAGTGGCTGGAGCGTTGCCGCGCTGACGTGCTGTTCGAAGCCAGTTCGCTTAATGCGCAGACGGGCCAGCCGGCCACCGATCATTTGCGTACCGCGCTGGAGCTTGGCGCGCACGCGATTACCGCCAACAAAGGTCCGATAGTGCATGCGTTTCGCGAACTGACCGCCCTGGCGCAGGAAAAAAAGAAGCAGTTCCTTTTCGAATCCACGGTCATGGATGGCGTGCCCATTTTTTCCATGTTTCCCATGGGTTTGCCGGCCACCGATTTGCGTGGATTTTCCGGCGTGCTCAATTCCACCACCAACGTGGTGCTCACGGAAGTGGAGAAGGGACGGTCCTTCGAAGAAGCCGTGCGGCGTGCGCAAACGCTGGGTGTGGCGGAGTCCGATCCCACTGCGGATCTGGATGGCTGGGACGCGGCGGTGAAGGTGGCTGCTCTGGCTATTGTGTTGATGGGGGTGCCGGTGAAGCTCGAACAAGTCCAGCGTACCGGCATCCGCGAGCTGAGCGAAGAAAAAATCCGCTCGGTGCGCGGCGCCGGAATGCGCTACAAACTGGTCTGTCGCGCCGAACGCCGCGGCGACAGCGCGGATTGCAGCGTCAAGCCGGAGCTGCTGCTGGCGTCGGACCCACTTGCCAATCTGGAAGGGACCAGTTCAGCAATTCGCTTTGATCTGGATGTTTTCGGACTTTCGATCGTCGAGCACAATCCGGGCATCGAGGCCACCGGCTATGGCATGCTCGCGGATTTTGTCCGCGCCGTGCAGGCCTGAACCGTTCGAAACATATTCTTTGTAAGGGCGCAGCACGCTGCGCCCCAGTCGCCACGGCGTTCAGCCTTCACGCGTGTAATGTTCCGCGTAGCCTGGCAAAGGAATCGCAGGGTCGCATCTTTCGTCGCGCTCCGGAGCTCCCGGCGTGAGCCGCAGCGGAATGATGCCGGCCCAAACTTGTAGCGTGTAGTCCGGTGCGTCGTCTTCTACCGGCCCAACGCGCACCTTGGCCGAAACTTCCGTCAATGGCAGGCGCAGAATGCTAGTGGCTTTAAGTTCCTTCTCATTCGGCTGGCGCGCTTCGTTCCAGCGACCGGGCAGGACTTTTTCCGTGAACGCGCGCAACGCCGCGAGTTTTTCTTCCGGCCGCTCGATCAAAGTAGCTTTACCCAGCGCTACCACCGAGCGGTAGTTCATCGAGTGGTTGAACACCGAGCGCGCCAGCACCAGGCCGTCCGCCAGCGTCACCGTCAAGCACACCGACAGTCCGTCGCTGAGGTTACGCAGCATCCGGCTGGCGGCCGACCCATGAAAATAAACATGGTCGCCGACTCGCGCGAACATCGTCGGAATCACATACGGTTGCGCGTCCACGCTAAAGCCCACGTGACACACGAATCCTTCGTCGAGAATTTTGTAAATCGCTTCGCGGTCATGCGAACCGCGATGCGGCTCGCGCACTACGCGCGTGCGCTCAGTCGGCGGAATTATTTCGGGCAAGGCCACACCTCGTGGAGTAACGTGGCGCAAAGTTGATAGCCGGCGCCAAAGCGGCATGAGTGGGGAACAACCGCAATGATGCTAGCACGGCGCGCTTGCCGCGTGATGCGCGTCCGGCTCTGCGCGAAGTTACCGGGGTCGCCAATTTGGTTTGCCGGTGGCCTGCCGCGGCCGCTGTAACATCTGGCGAGGCTGTGAGAAACTAACCCACTTGAGAGGGCGGCGCGTTCCCGTGGCAGATTTGTCGGGCCAGCCGCAAATGCCAATGACCAGCACGCCAGCGCCGCACAAAGAACTGACCGGGACCCTCGATACCGCATGGGTGCGCGCGCAATTTCCCTCCCTGCAATTGCGCGTGAACGGACAGATGGCGGTGTTTTTCGATGGGCCCGCGGGCACGCAGGTGCCGCAGCAGGTTATGCGCGCCGTCCAGGATTATTTTCTGCACAAGAACGCCAATACTTGCGGCGCTTTCGCTACCAGCCGCCAGTCGGACCAGGCCGTTGCCGCCGCACGCTTGGCCATGGCGGATTTTTTCAATTGCGAAGCCGGCGAAGTGGTCTTCGGGCAGAACATGACCACCATTACATTTGCGCTTGCTCGCGCCATCGGACGCGAACTGCGCGCGGGCGATGAAATCGTCGTCACGACCCTCGACCACGACGCCAACGTTGCGCCCTGGTGCGCGCTGGAGGAAAAAGGCGTGGTGATTCGCCAAGCGGACATTCGCGACGCCGATTGCACGCTGGACCTCGAAGATCTGAAAAAGAAGGTTACGCCGAAAACCAAGCTCGTGGCCGTAGGTTATGCATCGAATGCCGTGGGCGCTATCAATCCCATGGCGGAGATTACGAAGATAGCGCACGACGCGGGCGCGCTGATGTTCATCGATGCCGTGCACTATGCCCCGCATGGCTCCATCGACGTAAAAGCGCTCGATTGCGATTTTCTGGTGTGCTCACCGTACAAATTCTTCGGTCCGCACATGGGTGTGTTGTATGGGAAACGCGAGCATCTCGAACGGCTGCGGCCCTACAAGGTGCGCCCGGCCTACGACCACATTCCCGATCGCTGGGAGACCGGTACGCAGCTGCACGAATTGATCGTCGGGATCAACGCCGCCGTCGACTATCTCGCGGATTTGGGTCGCCATTGCGATGCGGACGCCAGCACTCGCCGCGATGCGCTGCTCGCCGCCTATCGCTCGACGGTGCCGTATGAGCGCACGCTGCTGACTAGGCTCATCGCCGGCTTGCTGGAAATTCCCAAACTCAAGTTTTACGGCATCACCGATCCAGCGCGATTTACGGAACGCTGTTCCACCGTTTCCGTGTGCATCGGTGACCACAGTCCCACGGAAATCGCCGCGTTCCTTGGCGAACGCGGCATTTTCACCTGGGACGGCAATTTCTATGCCATGAATCTTACAGAGCGTCTCGGCGTGGAAAGCAGCGGCGGTCTGCTGCGCATCGGCCTGGTGCATTACAACACCATGGACGAAGTGGAACGGTTGCTGGCGGCGTTAAACGAATTTGCCCGCAAATAAATCTTGATCAAGTGTGCGTCTGCGAATTCTAAAAAATCTCGAAGGTTCGGTCATCGCAATCATCCATGAGCAAAAAAAAACGACCCATCATACTCACGGTGCTGGACGGTTGGGGGCATCGCGCCGAAACCGCAGGCAACGCTATCGCGTTGGCTCGCAAACCAACGTATGACCATTTGCTGCGCAACTTCCCCAATACACTGATTCACACCTCTGGCCCATTCGTGGGCCTGCCCGAAGGCCAAATGGGTAACAGCGAAGTCGGCCACATGAACATGGGCGCGGGGCGCATCGTGCACATGGACATGACGCGCATCGACCTCTTGGTCGCCAACAAACAAGTAGGCGACGTCCCGCTATTTCAGCAAGCCATGGAGCGCGGCCGCGGTCGTCAGCTGCACATCATGGGATTGCTCAGCGATGGCGGTGTGCATTCGTATATTCATCACCTTTTCGCATTGCTCGAAATGGCCAAGCAGTACGACGTCAAAAACGTGTTCGTCCACTGCTTCATGGATGGCCGAGACACTCCTCCGCACAGCGGCCAGGATTTCGTGCGCCAGCTACAGAAAAAAATGCGCGAGCTGGGTGTCGGCAAAATCGCCACGCTGGTCGGCCGATACTACGCGATGGATCGCGACAATCGTTGGGAGCGCATCGAACTGGCGTATCGCGCCATCGTTCATGGCGAAGCGGAAACGCGCAGCAGTGACCCTGTCGCCGCTCTCCAGCAGAGTTACGCGCAGGAAGTCACCGACGAATTTGTGAAGCCCATCGTGGTCCTCGACGGAGAGAATTCGTCCGCCAAGCCCGTAACGCAGATTCGCGACGAAGACGCGGTAATTTTCTTCAACTATCGCGCCGACCGCGCCCGCCAAATGACCTACGCGTTGGCCGCCCCCGATTTAGACAAGTTCGCCGACCCCGCCCGCCCCAAAAATCTCTTTTACGTCGGCATGACGCAGTACGACAAAAACTGGCCCTGGCTGAAATTCGTAATCGCGCCGGAAAAACTGGAGCACATCCTTGCTCAGGTGTTTGCCGACCTGCAGTACAAAAATCTGCGCACCGCGGAAACAGAAAAGTATGCGCATGTCACATATTTTTTCAATGGCGGCGTGGAAAAACCGTTTGCCGGCGAAGAACGCATCCTCGTTCCGTCGCCCAAAGTTGCTACCTACGATCTAAAGCCGGAAATGTCCGCGCAGGGCATCACCGACACGGTGGTAAAAGCCATTGCCGGTCAGGAATTCGACGCCATCATCATGAACTACGCCAATGCCGACATGGTCGGCCATTCCGGCAAGCTGGAAGCCGCTATCAAAGCCGTTGAAGCTGTGGACACCGGCCTGGCGCAAATTTACCAGGCGCTCAAAGCTCGCTTTGATGATGCCGCTTGGATCATCACCGCCGATCACGGCAACGCCGAGATGATGATCGATCCCAACACCGGCGGCGCGCATACCTATCACACCACCAATCCCGTCCCGCTCATTCTGGTAAGCGGTGAAAAGGATTTGCGCCTCAACCCCGGCGGTTCGCTGCGTGACATTGCCCCAACCATGCTCAGCGCGCTCGACCAGTTACCGCCGGAAGAAATGACCGGGCAAGATCTCTGTGTGCGCCCGTGAGAGATTGGGCCGCACAGGTTTCCACCGTGCGTGTGTAAAAACAACGATAGCCGAAATTAAATCGCATGCATCGTCCAACGCCACAACAAACGAAACTAGTCATCTGCGCCTGGCATCCGTTCACGGAATGGCAGGCCAAGCCACTCGTCGCCGAAACGCTCCGCAGCCGCTGGCCGGAAACGCAAGTCGTCCACGTGCCCACGTTCGCTGAACTCCCGCCCGAACTTCCCGACGCTGACATTTTCGTCGGCGCCATTCTGCGGCCGAACCAGTTTCAACTCGCTAAAAAACTAAAGTGGATTCATTCCACGTCCGCAGGCGTGGGACAGCTTACGTATCCGGAACTGGTGGCCTCGGGAATCCTAGTCACCAACGCCAGCGGCGTGTTTTCCGTTCCCATGGCCGAACACACCATCGGTTTGCTGCTGGCCCTGGCGCGAAATTTTCCCGATTGTGTGCGCCAGCAGGATCAGAAAATCTGGTCGCAGCAAGCGTTGTGGGACAAACCACAGCATTTGACTGAATTGAATGGCGCTACGCTGGTAATTGTGGGCTTCGGCTCGATCGGGCGAGAAATTGCCAAGCGCGCCGGCGCGCTCGAAATGCAGGTCATCGGCGTAACGCGTTCCGGCCAAGGCGATGCCACGCACGCGCAAAAAATCGTCGCCATCGAAGTGCTCGACGAAGTTCTACGCGAAGCGGACCACGTGGTTGTAGCGGTACCCGAAACGGGCGAGACCAAGCGCCTCTTCGACGGGGAGCGCTTCAGCAAAATGAAGCGTGGCGCAACATTAATTAACTTAGGGCGCGGTTCCGCCATTGATGAGGTGGCCCTGGTGCGCGCTCTTGAGCGTGGTCTGCTGGGCGGCGCGGCGCTGGACGTCGCCGACTCCGAACCCCTGCCCGCCGAGAGTCCCCTCTGGAACGCGCCAAACCTCCTAATCACCCCGCACACCAGCGCCATCAGCAGCCGTCTGTGGCAGCGTGAAACCGACTTAATCGTTCATCTTCTTGAGCAATGGTTCGCCGGCAAAGAACTGTCCAACCGCGTCGATCTGAAAAAAGGCTATTAATCTCCCGTGCCGCTCTTGGGTGCCTGATAACCTTCGCGCGCATAGACCACATACTTCTGCTTCTTGCCCTTTTGATCCAGAACCGTCAGAGGCCCGCCATCCGGCGCCACCAACTCCACTTTAATCTTGTGGAACTTCCCATCATTTGCGTTCGTCGGTGTATACGACAAATTGTACTGATGCCGCAAAAAGCTCGCTACGGTTTGAAAAATCCCCGGAATCTCGCCGTCAAACTGCGGAAACCACGCGAATCCTCCGGTCATCGACGAAAACGTCTTCAGCTCATTTTCCGCCTGCAAAAAATTAATTTCGGAACCTCGCGCTCCGCGCAGTTCCATCATATTCGTAAACACCTTTCCCAATCCCACTGAGAAAATCGGCACATCACTTTGCCGCAGCTGTTTGTAGGTCTCGTCCAGCGTATGTTTAGAAAAAGTATCGATGCCGCTGGCCAGCAACAGGATAGATTTCTTGCCCTTTACGTCTTTGAGTCGATCCGTGGTTTCCAGCAACGCATCGAAGACGTTCGATTCGTGGAAGCCGGGGAAAACCAGACGGTACACGGCGTTGCGCACTTCGTTCTTATCCTGCGTAAAGTCCACTTCCAGCCGCGTCTTCATGTCAAACGTTTCCAGCGCGACCCAATCTTTCGGCAGCAGATTCGGAAACAACGCCTCCGCCCAGTATCTGGCGTAGGATGCGAAAAAGCCCTGAGCCCGCGAACTGAATTCCATCAGTATCACCATGGTGATGGGTGAATCGCCGGCGTTGAATCCCGTGATGGTTTGCGGTACGCCATCGTCGGTGATCCGAAAATTTTCTTTTTTGAGCCCCATCACCAGATCGCCATGCTGCGTGGCGGCCACCGCATCCACGGTAACGATCGGCGCCTCCACCGAAATAGTCACGCCGGATTCCTGCTTCGGCGGGGGAGCGGGCGGCGTATGGCTGGCCGGCGCGTTTTGCGGTGGTTGCGCGCCTCCCTGCGCTCCCGCGGGCGCTTGCCCGAGAACGCTCGCGGCAGCCACCATGCAGATTGTAGCCAGCAACATCGCGGCCAATGCTCGATTAAAGACGGCTCTCATGCGCACCCTTTCGCACTCCTTACTGCCTTATCCGGAACACCCTGCAATGACTCGTCAACCACGCCTCAATAACATCACTACGCTTTAGACCACATTATCTTAACTCCGGTTTCAGACGCCGCAGCAAAATACGCGACCGTCTTGAACTCGTCGGAACCGCGTCGCACGCGCCCGCGGCAGCCTCAAAATCCTGCCAAAATCACCCGTTGAAGTTACGCAACGTCCGCGCACGCCCCCGGCCAGGCCGCAATATCCGCGTGTTAGTATGAAGCACATTCCCTGCAAAACGTTTGCTGGGATGATTTTGCCCGGGCGCTGCGCGAAGCAAAAATACCAAGAGCGAGGGTCGATTCGTGAACCACAGACCGAAAGTGTGGAAACTGGGCCCCTTAGTCCCGATCACGGGCCTGCTCGCGCTGTTTCTGGCCGCAGCCGCGCCGCTCTGGGCGCAGGCGGTCACCGGCCCGGGGATTCCAGCGAATACGCCTCCCAACCGTCCGCCGTCCGCCAGCGCCGCGCCGCAAGCCGGAGGCACCGCTGCTCTGGCGCAGGAAGCGCAAGGCTGGCTCACCGACCTGATCAAAATTAACACTTCAAATCCGCCGGGTGGCGAAGAACCCGCTGCGAAATACGTCGCCGCAGTTCTGCAAAAAGAAGGCCTCACGCCGGAAATTCTGGAAATCGCGCCGGGACGCAGCGCGGTCGTCGCGCGTCTACGCAGCGCGGCCATGGCGGATCCTTCCAAAGCGTTACTTTTGGTCGCGCACCTGGACGTAGTCCCCGCCGATAAATCTCGCTGGACCGTCGATCCCTTTGGTGGCGTCGTCAGAGACGGCTACATTTATGGCCGCGGCACCATCGACGACAAAGGCATGGTGGCCGCCAATCTCGCCGCCTTCATCGCCCTCAAACGCTCCGCCGCGCGCCTCAATCGCGATGTCATTTTTCTCGCCACCGCCGACGAGGAAACCAGCGGCGACGCCAGCATTCGCGTCCTCGCCCTCAAGTATTGGGACAAGTTCGCCGCCGGCTTTGCCATCAACGAAGGCGGCAACGTCTTCATGAAAAATGGCCGGGTGCAGTACATCGGGCTGCAAGTCAGCGAAAAGGTCGCCTCAAATATCACCGTCATTGCCAAAGGCGCGGCCGGCCACGCGTCGCAACCCACCAAAGATAACGCCGTGGTGCATCTAGCTGCCGCCATCGACAAGATCGGAAACTATACTGCTCCGGTGCGTTTCACCAGCGTCGTGCGCCGTTACTTTGAAGGCTTGGCCCCGCTGGAAGACGACGAAATCGGCAAATGGATGCGTTCGCTCGATACTCCGGACCGCGGCGAGCATGCCCAACGCGTAATTTCCGATGCCAGCCCCCTATGGAACGCCATGCTGCGCGATACGATCGCCCCAACCATGCTCAATGCCGGTTCCGCGCGCAACGTCATTCCCGGCGAAGCCCGCGCCAATCTCAACGTCCGCCTGCTCCCCGGCGACACCATCAACACCGTCGTCAGCGACCTCGAGAAGCTGGTCAACGATCCGCAAGTGCGCCTCGAAGTCCTTCCCAACGCCGGCTTGGCCGCGCCGGATTCCTCGCTTGAAAATGATTTCTACGTCACCATCGGCCGCGTCGCCACCCGCGAATTTGGCGGCGCGCCTACTCTTCCTTTTCAGTCCACCTGGGCCACCGATTCTTCGCAGCTGCGGCTGCACAATGTGCAAGCCTATGGTTTGGTTCCTTTTCCGTTGTCGGATGAAGATCTAAAGCGCATGCACGGTGACGACGAACGCCTTCTCATCGTGTCCTTCGCCAAGGGCGTCGACGTACTCACCAAAATTGTCGTCGAGTTTGCCGCCACGCACTAGCAAAACCAAGTAAAGTAAGTATTGCGCCGTGCGCGAACTATCGACGCCATTTGCTGCGGCGAAAAACTTCGTATGCCCTTCAGACACTCTAAAATCGTCTGCACCATCGGCCCTGCAAGCCGCTCTCCGAAAATCATGGAACGCCTTCTGCGCGCCGGGATGGACGTCGCGCGTCTCAATTTTTCCCACGGTTCCCACGACGAGCACGCCAAAAGCATTGCCGCCCTGCGTGCGCTGGCCATCAAGCTCGAAAAGCCCATCGCCATTCTTGCCGACCTGCAGGGCCCGAAAATCCGCACTGGAGTTCTTGCCGGCAGCGAGCCGGTAATTCTGCGCGCCGGCCAGAAGTTCACCATCACCACCGCAAAAATTCTTGGCGATTCCACGCGCGTGAACACCACCTTTCTCCCCCTTCCCAGGGAAGTCACTCGCGGCGCGCGCATTCTGCTTTCTGACGGCTTGATCGAGTTGCGCGTGCTGCAGGTACGCGGGCAGGAAGTAATTTGCGAAGTCGTGAACGGCGGCGCGCTCGGCGAGCACAAAGGTATTAATCTTCCCGGCGTGCGCTTGCGCGTTCCGGCGCTCACGCCGAAAGACCGCCAGGATTTGGCCTTCGCGCTCAAGCAGGAAGTAAATTACATCGCTGTCAGCTTTGTGCGCCGCCCCGAAGACGTGCTCCTCGCCAAATCGCTCATCAGGCGCGGCGGCTACGACACTCCGGTCATCGCCAAACTCGAAAAGCCCGAAGCCATCGAAAACCTCGACGGCATTCTGCGCGCCGCTGACGCGGTGATGGTCGCCCGCGGCGACCTCGGCGTGGAAATGAACCCCGAGCGCGTCCCCGTCGTGCAGAAAATGATCATCGCGCGCGCCCGCGAATTTCGCCGTCCGGTCATCACCGCCACGCAAATGCTCGAATCCATGACGGAAAATCCGCGTCCCACCCGCGCCGAAGCTTCCGATGTCGCCAACGCCATCTTCGATGGCTCCGACGCCGTGATGCTCTCCGCCGAAACTGCCTCCGGAAAATATCCTGTGGAAGCCGTCAGCATGATGGCCCGCATCATCGAAGAAGCCGAAGGCAGCATCCGCGAATTCCCGCAACCCAGCAGTGTCCAGGAAAAATTAAAAGTACCCGAAAGCGTTGCCGAACTGGTCTGCCACGCCAGCCGCGAACTCAACATGAAGCTGATCGCCGTTTTCACTCACAGCGGCTTCACCGCGCGCCTCGTCTCGCGCTACCGACCGCTCGTGCCCATCGTCGCGTTTTCTCCCGTAGCCGAAACGCGCCGCCGCATGGCCCTCATCTGGGGCGTAATGCCGCGCCACATTTCCGACGTCCGCAAAATCGATGGCCTCGCCGCCATCGCAGAAAAGCGCCTCCTCGAAGAAAAATTAGTACGCCAAGGCGACGTAATCGGCATCGTAGCCGGCACCCCCATGGGCGTCCGCGGCACCACCAACTTCATGAAGTTCCACCTAATCGGCGCCACGCAAGCCTAAGCGGCCGCCTGGTTTCGTGGCACAGCGAATCCTGGCTGTGCGCCGTGCCTCTCCTCCAGTTTGTCAGTCAGAGGTTTCTTGTGAGTTGGATAAGTCTTGTGAGTCGGATAAGTTTTGTGGGTCGTCGCTTTAGCGACGACATCAACGCTGAGTAGTAAGGATCCGCTTTAGCCGCTGTCGACTTGTTCCTCAGGAGTTGCTCTGCGGCGCATTCGCAAAACGCAGCGGGCTAAAGCGCTATCAGGTGTTATTTGCTCGTGGCCCTGAACGGATTCTCGTGCTTGGGGCATGCGGCACGTCTGAAAAATACCGAGACCTTCCCGTCATGGTACAGCCTGGAGTAGCTGCAGGCGTTGATTCCGATCTCTATCGACACGTTTTCGTACGCCATCCATTCCAACGCGCTGCAACTGGCCTGAAAACCTCTGATTGGCGTCGGCTTCCCTCTGGCAGCGGCCGGCGCGATTTCCTCTAATATCTCTGTAACAGTGTCTGAGTTCATGTATTGATTTGTGGCCCGATGAATGAGGGATTCTGTCGGTTCAAAATGCGCTTGGCAGACACGTCGGTCTGCACCGAGCGTCGTAGTGAGGCTGATCCCCGGCCGAACTTCAAAGCTCTCGAGTTTGGCGGGATCCATTTTGTAATCCGCGGGAATCCCAAAAAGCCCCGCGTCCGGCTCGATTCTGTTAATGCTCGTGACCTCGTACTTGCTTTCCGCCCCGCTCCGAAAATCTTTCGTTATTTTTATTAGTTGAAGCGATAGATCCTCCGAAGCCCACAGCTCCATCTCGCCGATCGGCTTACCGTTCCATTCGCCGTCTTTTTCCGTTCCTAGAGTGGTGGTTTTCACACCGATTGCTGCAAGCCCCTGAATTTCCCGGTTGCCTAGTTGTTCTACAGTTGTGTTCGGCGGAATCTTTGCGCCCGGCCCCGGGAGAAAAGGGGCTGAGAACGAAACGCTATCCGGATCCGCCGGATTCTCTCTGCCCATCCTCCGCAGTTCCGCCAACAGCCCTTCGATTTGCAGTCGCAAGATAGTTCCAGCGTTGCAATCAAAAATACTGGCGACCGACCACATTTGCCAGGCTTGCGCGGTCAGTCCTTCGTCGGTCATGCCGAGCTTTTTCAATTGCTCCGGATCCTGTGGTGCTCCGTTTCTTCTAAGCTCAATACGGATTCGCCCTTTACTATCACGCGCCACGGTTTCCTTCGCGCTGCCCGGAGATTGGTCGGTCCATGCGTACTCCGCGACGAACGGTTGTGACGGAACCGCCGCAACAAGACCAATTCCCGTACAAGCCCTTCGAGGAGTTTGCGCGCGAGACGGTACGCCGTGCTGCAAGCCAAACAGCACAATGGCGACGAGCAGTAAAATATTCGGGATGGTTCGTCGCATCAGGAGCACCTCTTACAGGCGGAGGCCAGCGTCCGGAGTCTATCTCGACCGGCCTGAACGTTGTCGAACAATTATAGGAACCGCAAAGTAACGCAAAGGTTGCCGGTCTATTTGCTTTGCGGCGCATTCGCGAAGCGCAGCGGGCTAAAACGTTCCCAATCAATCGTCACGCGTTGCAAAGCAATCCACTCGCGAATCAGTTGCGCGGTAATGGGCGCCAGCAAAATCCCGCTGCGAAAATGTCCGGTAGCCATCAACAGACCGTCCAAATCCGTAGGCCCAAGAATTGGCAAATGGTCCGGTGTATCGGGCCGCAGACCAGCCCAATGCTCTTCAATCTTTGCGTTGGCCAGAGCCGGAATCACCTCAATGGCCGCCGACAGCAATTTCGCCGCACCTCCGGCCGTGGGCGTTTTCTCAAAGCCCACATACTCCACGGTAGCGCCAGCGAGAATCCGTCCATCATTCCGCGGCACCAGATAAACATTTTCCGACCACACCACCCGCTGAATATTTACCTCCGCCGCGCGCAACGCCACCATCTGCCCCTTCGCCGGGCGCACCGGCGCATAAGCCGCGACTCCTTCGATGCTGCCGCAATATGCTCCCGCGGCAATCACCGTGAATTGCGCGCTAATTTCTTCGTTCGCCAGCGCAAGGCCCACGCAGCGCGAACCTTCGCGGCGAACACATGTAACCCTGCTGCCCGCGAAAATCTCCCCGCCGCTTCGCCGCGCGGCCTCCAGCGCCGCGGGAGTAAGCGCGCGATTGTCCACCGAGCCTTCGTCTGGCCGCAGCACCGCAGCTTCCACCTCTTCGCTGAGCGACGGCTCCAGTTTGCGCGCGTCGTCGCCAGAGAGCGGCTGCGCCCGCAAACCCAATCCGTGATGTAGCGCCACCACCGTGCTAAGTTCCTCGATCGCGTGCCGCGAAGAAAATGTTTCCAGCGTCCCATCCGGTCGAAATCCCACGCGCTGCCCGGATATTTCTTCCACTTCGCCTACAAATTCGGGATACCGCGCCAAACTAGCCTGCCCCAGCCCCACCAGCGGCAGCATCGCCGTGCTCTCTGGTGCGGGCGACAGGATCCCGGCCCCCGCCCACGAAGCCTCGCGCCCCGGCTCCCCGGCGTCAAACAAGCCCACGCTCATCCCAGCCCGCGCCAGCTCCAGCGCAATGGCCGCCCCGATCAGCCCGCCCCCGGCAATCGCCACATCAAAACTCTTCATCGCTACAGCCCCAAAGATTTCTCTTGACTCCACTTCTCAAACTCTATACACTTACCTCTGTAGATAACCGCGCCTCGGAACGCAACACCACCCAAACACAAAACGAATCGTGAAGTACCTGTAGATTCTCTCTTAGATTTCAAGCGATTTGTGAGAGGAGCACGGGCTGCGGGAGCGTCAGGCGGTAAACGCGCGCGCCGTCATAGTCCTGACCGGAGCGGAACATCCCGTAGATGGCATGCAACAGTTTACGCGCCACGGCGATCAGCGCCGGACGCTTCTTTTTTCCGCGCGCCAGCAGCTGCTCGTAGAACGCTCGCAGATGTGGTTCGTGTCGGCTAGCCACCAGCGCCGGCATGTACAGAGCGTGCCGCAAGTGGCGATTGCCCACTTTGCTGATGCGCGGGTATTTGCGCAGCGAAGTTCCGGAACTGTACTCGCGCGGATCCAGCCCGGCGTAGGCCACCCACTGCCGCACATCGCGATCGGCGGGCAGCATGAGCAATTCGGCCAGCACTTGAATGGCGCTGACCGTTCCGATGCCGGGCACGCTGCGCAGTTGCAGGTAACGCGCCTGCAACTGCGCGGTGTTGGCGATACACGCCAAGGCTTCCGAGCGCAGTTGCTGTATTTCGCGTTGCAAAGCCCGCAAGGTCCGCGCAATGCTGCGGCGCACACACGGCGGAATGGCCTGCGAAACTCCCGCCGCGTGCGCGCGATTTTTCTCCGCGGTACGCTGCTTGGTCAGCGCTTCCAGGCGCCGCGCAATGGCCCACAGCACCAAAGTATTTTTCTCCGGCCGCACCCACGGCCTGCAGGGCATGCGCTGCGCGAACTCCCACAACACCAGCGCATCCAGTGGATCGCTCTTGCTGCGCCGCATCAGGGCTTGCGCAAAATGCCGCACCGCGCGCGGATTCGCCACCACCACTTCCAGCTGTTCGTGCGCGCTGAGCAGCAACGCCACGTCCAGCCCATAAACCCCCGTGGCCTCCAGACAGACCCTCACCCGCTGCCCCCCGCGGGTGAGGGTCTGCAGCAAGTGCTGCTGTCCGGCTACGGTGTTGGCGAAACGTCGCAACACCACCTGTTCCTTTTCGCCCAGCAGCGCCACCAACAATTCCCGGGCACTCACTTCCATGCCGCATGGCACCATCTTGTCCATCACGCCTCCTTGCAGTAGGCTGTGGCTCTGGCTCCCCGACCCTGCGCTATTTCCAACTGAGCTTGTAAATGCAGGCTCGCAACGGCCTGTGATTCTCTTCAGTTTTCGGAAATTAGGGCGGGGGGCCGATCTACAAAACAGGCTCACGAAGTTTCCCTCGGGCCTCAGCGCAGGACGGCCTCTCCGCCAGAGCGACTCGCCTCTGTGGCTAGTCTCTCGCAAACCCAAGATACAAGCGCAGGTTTGCCCTGAGCTTCGAAGGGGCGCATGCCCCTGAGCCCGGCGGCTTTTTCCAGACAAGCTCACTAAGCCACGATTCGAGTGCCGAAGGCCTGGGAGCTTGCCAACGCTCTTCCATCCCGCGCTTCAGCGGGATGAATCCTTCGATTGGCGCACGTTTCCGTCGGCGAACGATCCTAAGATCGGAGGACCCAGTGGGGTAACCATATAGCCAACAAAAATCGCCGCTAACCCGCGCAGAATGAACACTTGCGTAAGTGTTCATTCTAAAGGACTTTAACCTCTTTAAAATGAACACTTACAAAAAAACCTAGGGGGGTACCCCATACTGGAACCGGCTCCAAGCATATTCCACGCTCTCCCCGGCTTCCTCTCCCAAATCGGGCAACTCATTGCAAAGACTTGACTAACTCCTCTGCCAGTAGCTGCGCCTTCCGCGCCAACGTCTGCGCGCGCGTCCAGTCGCCGATCGCGCTTGCCGCCCGCGCATCTGCCATGAACCCGATAATCTTGGACTCCATATCCGTCTGCGCCGCGTTCAGGCTTTTCCCCTGCGCGGCTCCCAGCCCCTTCTCTGCCGCCTCCAGGCTGGTAGTGGTCTCTTGCTGCGCTGTCGACGATTCCTCCGCGCTAAGCGACGGCGCCGCGACTGGCGATTGCGGTTTGCTCGGTTCGGCGGCCACAGACGGTGGCGCCACGGTCCGTGTACGCGGCGGCCGCACAATCGTGGCCGGCGGAAAATTCATCACCGGAGCAGACAGTTCCAGCCGCAACTCGGGAGCGTCCTCTTCGGCAACATTCTTGTCCATTACGGCAACTTCTGGAATGCGCGGGTGCACCACCGAAGCGGTCGGCCATGGCAACGTGGCGCGTTTGTGTTCCGCGCATCCGCCGGCCGCAAGCGCCACAAACAACACTCCCGCCACAGCCGCTGAACGACAGGACTGAGAGGGAGCCACGCTTTCTAAAAGGTGTCGAGACCGGACTGGGTGGTCGGTCATGCGCTAAGCCGCGAGCGGCAATTCGATGCGGAACGTCGTGCCGCGGCCCACCTCCGACGTGAAGTTTATCGAACCGTTGTGCAGCTGCACAATGCGAAACGTGCTGGCTAGGCCGATGCCGCTGCCGCCCGGCCGCGTGGTGAAAAATAATTGGAAAATTTTCTGCCGGTTCTCCGGTGAAATGCCTTTGCCGTTGTCACCCACGGCGATTTCCGCCATATCTCCCCTGCGGCTGAGCACCACGCGCAACTGCCCGCCTTCCGGCATGGCGTCCACGGCGTTGAGCACCAGATTCAGCACCGCTTGCTGCAGCAGCGCGCGGTCCACATAAACTTCCGGCACGTCGATGGGCAAAAGCTGCGCCACTTGCACGTTGGCTTTTTGGAATTGCGGCTGCGCAATCTCCAGCACCTCTTTCAGCAAATCGGGAAGGTGTGTCGCCTCTAGCCGTATTTCCATCGGCCGCGTAAAGTCCAGAAAGCGCTTTACCACCGCGTCCAGCCGGTCGATCTCTTTGTCCAGCACCTGCACCGCTTGCGCCGCGTTGCTGTCCGGCTCCAGCGGAATGGATTCCTTCAGATTCTCCAGCCATAGCCGCATGGAATTGAGCGGATTTTTTACTTCATGCGCAACGCCCGCGGTAATGCGGCCCAGCGCGGCCAGCCGTTCGCTCACTTGCAATTGCGTGTTGATGCTTTCGAGCGAATCCAAATCGCGCAGCGTTACCAGCGCGCCCATGCGTTCGCCATCTTCCTGGATGGCTTGCACGCTCACGCCGACGCGCTTCGGGCCATCCGGAGTCTGCAGTTCTGTTTCGGAGGCCACTTCGCTCAGTTCATCGCCTTCCAGGCGCAGCGCATCGCGCAGCGGGTGACCTGCCGGAAATATCTCCGTCACGCGCCGTCCCAGCAACTGCCCGGATTGTGCGCCGAGAAATTTCTCCGCTGCGGGACTGATCATCACCGCGCGCGCGTCACGCGTGAACAACAGCAAGCCATCTTCCAGCCCGGACATCACCGAGTTCATGTTCTCGCGCAAGGTGCTGAAAATTTCGTGCACGCCGCGCAATTGCTGGCCGACTTGCGTAATCTTTCGGCTGACCTGCCCCAGTTCGTCGCCGCTGTCGCCAAAGCGCGCGTCGTTCGGTCCCGGCGCGTCGTACTGTCCGGCGGAGATGCGGTCCAGTTGCGCGGAGATGTTGGCAATCGGGGCCAGCGCCGCGCGCGAAACCACCACCGCCAAAAGCGTGGAAATCACCAGCGCTACGAGCACGATGGTGCCTGCACGGAATAATCCAGCTTTAATGTCAGCCAGCAAGAGTCCCGAAGACAGCACGATGCGCACTTCGCCGAACGGCTTCTCTCCCAGGTTGAAGCGGTAATCCTGTTCGTATAGACGCGAGGCGCCGCGCAGCACTTTGATCTGGTGAAGAAGCCCACGCTGCACCAGTTGCGATAGCGCGGTGCGCCGCGGCAGAAATTGCCCCGGCAGAGTCTTGTCGCTGGAGATAAGTACCAGCCCGTCGTCGTCGGTGATGGAAACTTCGTAAATCAGCGGTGAAGAAATAGCTGCGTCCAGCTGTGCCTGCAGTCCTTCATTGATTTCCAGCGCGTGGCGCACGTAATCGTGAATATCTTCGGGAGAAGTGGAAGAAGGGCGAATCCCCGCATTGGCCGCATCGGTGAGCGCGTTTTGCACCTGCAGAAAAACGTAGTGCCCCAGGTCCTTGGCGTTCTGATCGGTTTCCTGCAGCACCTGTTGCAGCAATTGCCCAAGAAACACCACCGAGAGCACGGCCACTACCAGGAACACCAGCAAGGTCATCACCAGCGTTAATTTTGTGACCAGCCGCAACTGCATGGGCGCTATTCCGCCTCGGCGCGTTCCGTGCCGTATTCTTTGAGTTTGTTGTGCAGGGTTTTCAGGCTGATGCCCAGAAGGTCGGCGGCGCGCGTCTTGTTGTTTCCCGTGGCGTTCAGGGTTTGCACGATCAGTTCGCGCTCCATGGCGTCCACGGTGGTACCCACGGGAAATTTGATGGACGCCAGATCGCTGGGACCTTTGGCGGAATTTTTTCCAAACTCTTCCGGAAGCGCGGAACGCGAAATCAAGTCTTTCTCGCACATGATGGCGGCGCGCTCCAGCACGTTGCGCAGTTCGCGAATATTTCCCGGCCAGGTGTGGCTCATGAAAATATCCATCACTTCGCTGCCCACGCCGCGCACGTGTTTGCCGTGCTTGGTGTTGATGTCGCGCAGCATGTGCTCCACCAACAGCGGAATATCATCCTTGTGGTCGCGCAACGGCGGCAAATTGATGTGAAACACATTCAGCCGGAAATATAAATCCTGCCGCAGGTGCCCGCTGGCCACGGCCTTTTCCGGATCTTTGTTGGTGGCCGCGAGCACGCGCACATCCACAGGCGTTTCGCTTTTGCTGCCCAGCCGCCGCACCTTGCGGTCTTCCAGCACGCGCAAAAGTTTGGCCTGCGTGGGTGCCGGCATTTCGCCAATTTCATCCAGCAGCAACGTTCCACCGTCGGCCAGTTCAAAGCACCCGATGCGCCGTTCCGCCGCGCCGGTGAACGCGCCGCGTTCGTGCCCGAAAATTTCACTTTCCATCAGCGATTCCGGAATCGCCGAACAATTGATGGCCACAAAGGGGCCGTTGGCGCGCGGAGAAAGTTTATGCACCGTCCGCGCGACAATTTCCTTACCCGAGCCCGTTTCTCCAGTGATCAAAACGGATGCGGAACTTGGCGCGGCCATTTCCACTACGCGCATCACGTCTTGCATGGGCTTGGAAGCCCCGACCATTTCGCCGATGCGCCCCGCTTCGCGCAATTGCCGCTGCAGCACCACCAGCCGCCGCGAATCGCGCGCCTTGCTGAGCGCGCGGTCCAACAGCGCGCGCAGCACCGGCCCCTTCAACGGTTTTTCGATGTACCAGAACGCTCCGGCCTCAATCGCCGCCACGGCGCGTTCTTCGCTGCCTTTCCCGGTAATAATGATGGCTGGCACATCCAGCAGCTCATCGCCCAGCTGCTTCAGCAAATCGAGCCCGTTCATCCCGGGCAATTCCACGTCGGCAATAATGCTGTCCGGCTGGTAGCTGGCAAATTTTGCCAGCGCGTCTTCGGCGGTGGCCACGCCCAATGTGTCGCAACCCCAGCGCTGCAGCAGCTGTTCGTACCCGCGCCGCGCGTTGTCCTCATCTTCGACGATCAACACGCGATCCCGCCGTTCGTCTGTCGCACGTGAATCCACGCGTGACTCCGCCCGGGACTCCAACCCACGCACCGCCGCCCGCGTCTCTTCCGCCATCGCTCCAAGCCTCTCTGGCACGCAAGAAATTCTTGCCATCACAACGCGCGTAGCAACCCCGGGCAAATCGCACACACGCGCACGTTATCGAACACCTGACTCTAACAAGCCACAATCCCCTTGCCAAGTTTTGCGGGAGGCGCTTCTTAGGACTGGATTCCTATGCGCGCGATGCGCCGCTTGGAACGCGCAGGGATTTGCGCCAGCGAAAGAAGAACGGAATACCCGCGAGGATCACCAGCAGACCCAGTGAGGAGCGCACTGGCCGCGCCATCCACAGATTCACCGTGAGGGCGATCGCCGATACCAAAAAGATGAGCGGCGTCCAGGGATAGCCCCAGGCGCGATACGGACGCGTCAGACCGGGCTCTTTTTTTCGAAGACGAAACAGCGCCAGCGCCGTCAACGCGAAGAAAATCCAGACGGCAAAGACGAACAGAGAATACAGCTCTTCGTACGTCCCACTCAGGGCGAGCAGCGCCGCAATCGAGCCGAGAAAGAGCAGCGAGCCGCTGGGAGTGCGAAAAGAAGGGTGCAGGCGCGCGGCGAATTGGAAGAATGCGCCATCGCGAGCCATAGCGTACGGAATGCGCGCGCCCGTGAGCACCACCACATGAAGCGCGCCAAGAGCAGAGATGGCCATGGCGATGGTCAGCCAGATTGCGCCGCGCGAACCCGCCAACGTCTGCACCACATCGGACGCCAAATGATGGGAACGCGCCAATTCCGGCAGCGGCAAGACATGGAAGTACACCACATTCGCGAGCAGGTACAGTCCGCAAACCGTGAGCAAGCCAAGGATAATGGCGCGAGGAATATTTTTTTCCGGCTGCAGAATCTCTTCGCCTAAATCGCCCAGGTCGTTGAAGCCGTTGTAAGCCCACATGGCGGGGACCAAGGCGGTGAGCACGGCGCCGATGGTTCCCAAACCAAGTGGAACAGCAAGCGGAGTCGCTGCAATCGCGTGGTGTTTGGCGAAAAGCGCTCCGGCGACGACAATCAGCAGGATCGTGCCGATTTTCAGCGAGGTCAGCAGCACCTGGATCGATCCACCAATGCGCACGCTCAAATAGTTTATCGCGGTTACGGCCATCACCACCACGGCGGCGAGCGGCTGGGCCGCGGTACAGCTGTAGTCGTAGCTTCCGAAATGCCAGTGGATGTGCCAAGTGAATAGCGGGGTGGCCACCACCGGGAAAAGAAATCCAGCAAAGCGCAAAAATCCCGCGGCGAGTGTGGCCATGGCCACGGGCCGCTCGAGAAACGAGCTCATCCAGCCGAAAAGAAATCCCCAGAGCGGACTGAGGCCACGGCTTAGGTAGACGTACGGTCCACCGGCTTTCGGGAACGCCGCGCCGAGCTCGGCATAGCAGAACGCGCCGAAAAGTACGATGAGTCCGCCGATAAGCCAGGCGGCAAAAACCAACTTGACCGAGCCGACGGCGCGGGCCATGTCGCTGGTGACGAGAAAAATCCCTGTGCCAATGGTGTCGCCAATGACGATCGCGGTCGCCGACCACAAACCCAAGCCACGAATCAAATGCGACGGCTGAGGTGACGGTTGAGGTGACGATTGAAGTGACATTTGAAGACGCGCGGCGCGCTCGGTATCCATCGAGGACATAGAAGCTCGGCGAGCCTACTATCCGGAATGGAGGTGGTCAACCACTGGCGGTGGGTTTTGCCTGACGTCTTTTCGTAAGAAGCATTTGCGCGTTATCATCGGAGCCGCGAGGGTTGCGGGAAAATTCATGTTGCAAGAATTCGCGTGGGACGAGCGCTATAAGGTTTCCGGCGTCGAAGACGTCATCAGCCCGGCGCTGGTGGTGTATCCAGAAATCCTCGCCGCCAATCTGGAGCGCACCGTGGAGTTGCTGGGCGGTGAGCGTCGGCGCTGGCGCGTGCACATGAAGACTTCCAAGCTGGGGTACACGGCGCGCATGATGATTGAGCGCGGCATCCGCAATTTCAAATGCGCGACGACTTTGGAATTGCTGGTGGCTTGCCAGTGTGGCGCGGCGGATGTTCTGGTGGCCTATCCGATGATGGGCGCGAACGCGCGCCGCGCGCGGGAGATCGCGGAGCAGTTCCCCAATGTGCGCCTTTCCATCTTGGCGGAAAACGAAGAACAGCTGCGTCAATGGCAAGCCAGCCGGTTGGGGATTTTTGTCGATATCAATTCCGGGATGAATCGCACCGGAATCGAGCAGGAGCACGCCAGCGAAGTGGTGAAACTGGTGCGCGCGATTGCGGCGCACGGCCTGGAATTTCGCGGTCTGCACTACTATGACGGCCACTATGGCGCGCTGCGAGAGCCGGAACGGACCGCGGCGGCGCACGATGGCTACGCGCGCTTGCTGAAAGTGGTGCGCGAGGTGGTGCGCAGCGGCGTGGACGTGCCGGAAGTGGTTACCGCGGGCACGCCGACGTTCCCGTGCGCGCTTTCTTTCGCGGGTTTTCGCAATGCCGGATTCATGCACAGCATTTCGCCGGGAACGGTGGTGTATGGCGATGCCACCAGCCTGCTGCAGTTGCCCGCGGAATACGGCTATCGGCCGGCGGTGCTGGTGTTGACTCGAGTGGTCAGCCGCCCGCGCGCTGGAATCGTTACCTGTGACGCGGGCCACAAGGCCGTAAGCGTCGATGCTGGCGTTCCCAGCTGCGTGGTGGTCGGGCATCCGGAGCTAACGCCGCTGCCGCCCAGTGAAGAGCACCTGCCCATGGCGGTGCAAGATGGGGCCGCAGGACCGCAGCCCGGGGAGACACTCTACCTGTTGCCGCGGCACGTTTGCACCACGGTCAACAATTTTGATGATGCGCTGATCGTGCGGCGCGGCGCAATCGAGTCGCTAGAAAAAGTTTCAGCGCGCGGGCACGAGCCGCCGCTGTTGTCGTCGCTGCGTCCCGCCGAGCGTTGAGATCTTCAACGCAAGGCAAAACAAGACGCTGAGAGGGGAAATAGGCCCCAATCCCGCTTGTCAGCCTTTGCACGGTCGTCGAGTCTGGGAAACCTAAGGAATCGATTTCGACGGGTATAGTGTCTGCCTCGCTGGGGCGACCGTCGACGCGCACTTCATCAAGCGAGCGAAGGAATTATTGCATGAGCCGCACAGTTTTTTATTCCTGGCAAGGTGATAGGCCGGTTACTGAAGGCCGGAATCTCATTGATAGGGCGCTGGAAGCAGCGGTTGCAAAAATAGCAGCGGACGTTCACATCGAGGAAGCTCTACGTGGGGATCTGAAAGTAGACAAGGATACGAAGGACGTACCGGGCTCACCTCCGATATTCGAGACAATTCTAAGTAAGATTGATCAGGCATTGATTTTCGTAGCTGACCTAACGATTTGTGGCACTCGTTGTGACGGCAGGCCGACACCGAATCCCAATGTTTTGATCGAGTATGGATGGGCGCTGAAATCTCTTGGACACTTCCAGGTTATTACAGTAATGAATGAAGCGCATGGGAAACCGAGTTCCCAATCAATGCCGTTTGACTTGGCTCATCTGCGGTTCCCCATAACCTATAACTTGCCGAACGGTGCTTCAGAGGCTACGCGAAGTGTGGAGCGCGAGCAGCTCGCAAAGAAGTTGACAACAGCCTTAAGAACAATTCTTGAAAGCGAAAATCTCAAGGCAAAGATAACGAGACAACCGGACCGTCAAGGATTCGCGGCGAAGGTTCCTGTAAAAGGGAAAGCAAGATTTCGCGCGTCCGGTCGTCCATTGGGTTACGTCCGCGACGTTGTGGCTCAGATGATTGGGTCAGCCGATACCGCAAAGCCCATCTATTTACCGGATGGTCCGGCAATATGGATGCGTGTGATGCCTCTGTACGATCCTGGCAGAACCTGGCTCTCCCAGAATCTCAAGCAGGCAGCTGTGAAGTTGGCTCTTCTGCCACTACTGTACAGCACTGGTAGCATCGGCTTCTTGCAAGAAGAAGACGGCTGCGGCTATTTCCCGATGGTCGATGGCGAAAAGACATTTTGGGTCGCGTACGTTTTCAACAGTGGAGAGGTTTGGATCATCGATGCTTCGCTCGCGAAATTTGATGGAGTTGTTCAGCTTGTCGAATCTAGTTTCGTGAAAACCCTCGATGGGTGTGCTCTGTTTCTCGACAGCCTCGGTTGCACGAGGCCTTACCGATGGACAGTAGGATTCGAGGGCATAAAAGGCCGCCAGTTGCATGTTCCCAGTTACCCCTATAGGCGATGGGGTGCCTGCCTGGCCGGCGATATAGAGGAGGAAGGCATCTATGAAGGTGACACCGATGCCGATCTAGTGCTTCGGCCATTCTTCGAGAAGGTTTTCGACTATTGCGGTTCGGTACGCCCGGTTAGCTTGTAGGACGCTCGTTCGTGCTCTGGCCAGTAGGAGAATGACGGGGAGAATAGATAAGGGCCGCTGTGTGTACTCTTGGTCGGCGGTCGTCATAGCAAACTAGTTGGCGTCTAATCCTTTAACAGGTACAGCGCGCGCTGGAGTTCCAACTCAAACTTTACGCCGCGCGGGAAATTTAGTTCGTGGCCGCGACCGGATTCGGCGAGGTAGGCGGTCAAAGCGGCTATGGCAGCGGCTTCGGCGGCTTCCTTTTTGTCTTTGTCTTTCATTCCTTTTAGGGCGCCGAGGGCGGCTGCAGCGGCTGCGGCTTCCGCGGCGTCTTCTTGCGAGCTGCTGCGGCCTTCGATCAAGCCTTCTTTGGTGACGCTGGACTTCACGCTGTGGTCGCCGGGAATGCTGGAGACTTCGGCGACGATGGGCAATTTTCCAAAGCGCGTGTGAATGTAATCGAAGGTGAGCCAAAGTTTGGCGCGGCCGGCCATTCCGGCGGACTCCACGTGCGTGATGTGGCCTTCGATTTCCGCGCCGGCTGGAAGATAGATGCCGTCACCCGCTTCGAGAGGCTCGAGCGTGGTCATGCGAAAGCGGTGATTTTCTTCGAGGCCTTTGGAGGAGAGATCGTCTTCAAGGCGCACGAGGAATTTTGCGCCGGGCGCGACCGCGTAGGTTTCTTCGGGCAGGCCGGGTTGGCGGTGGCCGTCGGCTTTGTGGAGTTGGCGGGGGTTGTCGGTGGTGTTTGTGGGAGAGTCCGGCGCGGGGGATTGGTCGGAGGTGGGGTCGTCGTGGCGCGCAGGTGCGTCGGAGGTGTAGACCGGAGAAGAGGATTGCTGGGCCGAGATTCGGGTGGCCGAGACGGTCAGCAGTGTGGCTAGCGCGGCTGCGCTCCAGATTGCATGACAATATGTAAGGCGCATGGTTTCCTCCGAGAACGAGAATGACGCTATAGGGAGTGGGAGTGCATGTCGCGCGCCAATGCGCGGTTTTGGCGAGGGTTGCAGCGCATTGATTGCAGGGCAGTTAGATTTTGTGTGGTGGATGGTGCAGGCGACGTCGGCGCAACGTGTCAATGAAAGGCTGCACACAGGTGTCGGCGATCGCTGACATTAGAAGGATGTGCCGCGCCTCCGGCGCTCGCGATATGTCTTGCGACGGTCACCCAGCCCTACGGGCTGGGCTAAACTCTGCCGCGCCTTCGGCGCTGGTTCGGCGGCGTATCAAAATTGCATAAGAATTAGTGTTCGAGGAATTTGCGGACGCGCTGGAGGACTTGCGCGTACATGGCTGGGGTGACTTTGCCGGTTTGCGTGTTTTGCTGGCTGGGATGGTAGACGCCGAAGAGCGTGGGCCAGGGCTTGGGTAGCGCGGCTTCGGCGCCGTGGCCGAAGACGTATTTTGCGCGCGAGGTGATTGCGCCGCGCTGCTTCAGGATTTCTAGGTAGGCATCCCAGGCGATTTTTCCTAAGGCTAGCAACGCTGTCGGTTTCAGGAGTTCCAGTTCGCGTTCGAGGTATGGGCGGCAATTTAGAATTTCCTGCGGCCAGGGCTTATTGTCTGGTGGAGCGCAGCGGCAGGCGGCGGCGATGTAGCAGTTCGAGAGTTGCAGGCCGTCGTCGCGCTTGATGGAGGTGGGCTGATTGGCGAAGCCCGCTTCGTACAGCGCGGCGAAGAGAAAGTCTGCCGAGCGGTCGCCGGTGAAGACGCGTCCGGTGCGATTGCCGCCGTGCGCTGCGGGAGCCAAGCCGAGGATAAGAAGTTTTGCGCGCGGGTCACCGAAACCGGGGATGGGTTTGCCCCAGTAGGTCCAGTCGCGGAAGGCGCGACGCTTTTCTTGCGCGATGCGTTCGCGATATTCGACCAGGCGCGGGCATTTGCGGCAGGAGATTACTTCGTCGGCCAGGACGCGAAGTGCGGATTCGTTAGAGGATTGTTGCGAACCTGCTTTCGCGCTGCGCATGCCGGGCTTGCTCAATTCAGAATGGCCAGCACGGCGTCGTGCAGTAGGCCGTTGGTGCTGACGAATTCGCCGGTGTAAATGGTGCGTTCGCCGTGCACGTTGGTGGAGCGGCCGCCGGCTTCTTCGACGATCAGGCCGAGCGGCGCCAGGTCCCAGGGCATGGAAGTGAGATCCACAGCCGCTTCGATGGAGCCTTGCGCGACCAGCATGTGTTGCCAGAAGCCGCCGAGCGAGCGGCCGTTGCGCGCGGTATCGAGCAGCGCGCGAAGCTTGGCGCGCATCACGGGAGTTTTTTTCGGGCCGGTGCCAGTGCAGAAGACCATGGCCGCATCGAGCGAGGCGACGGCGGAAACGTGGATTTGTTTTCCGTTGCGATACGCGCCTTGCCCGCGATAGCCGGACCAGCGTGTGGCGATTGCCGGAGCGCTGGCGATGCCGGCGATGATCTCGCCGTCGCGTTCGATGCCCAGCAGCGTGCCGAAGGTGGGGATGCCGCGAGAAAATTCTTCGGTGCCGTCGATGGGATCGATGATCAGGCGCGCGCGGCCCGAAGCGCTGGCGGCTTTGGCGTCCGCGCCGCCCATTTCTTCACCGAGAACGTCGAGTGGCAAGCCGGAAGCGGCCACTTTAGCGCGGGCCATTTCTTCCACGGCGCGGTCGGCCTGGGTTACCGGCGAGCCGTCGCCTTTGCGGTCGACGCGGACGTCGGTGGAACGAAAATAGCGCATGGCGATGTCATCGGCCTCTTGCGCGATGCTTTCGAGTAACGGCTCGAACTCTTCACGGAAACCCATTCGCTCTCCTGATTTTCTTGTAGCCTGAACAAGCGCCAACTTTTACGCGCGCTTGGAAGATTTTATTGCGCCCGCTCATTTGATGCTCGCAGCGGCGATGCAGGCCGCGAATTTTGCGCTTCGGTGTCGCGGATCGCATGGTCCGGCAAGCCGCGCAGAAACGCCGCCAAGATGGCGGCGCTACGAAGAAAGTGCATCGCGGCTCGTTCGACGCGCCATTTGACAGGCCTTGTACACACACCTAGCATACAAAGTATTCCCCGTGAGCACACAACTCCCAACTGGAACGGTGCTGGACCGCATACTGGAAGCTCGGCGCGCGGAAGTACAGCATCGCAAAATGGTGCTGCCGGAAACGGCGCTGAAGTATGGCGCGAGGGCGGCCTTGCCACTACGCGATTTTTCCGCGGCGCTTTGTAGAAACGGCGCGAGTGATAGAGTTCGCGGCACATTCAATGTTATCGCGGAGTTGAAGCCGGCGTCGCCGTCGCGCGGGGTCTTGCGCGAACCGTTTGCTCCCGTGGAGCTGGCCACGGAACTTTGTGGCGCAGGTGCGGCGGCGCTTTCAGTGTTGACGGAGGGCGAATTTTTCGGCGGCTCGCTGAAAAACATGCGCGACGCGCGCAAAGCGGTGAACGTGCCGGTGCTGCGCAAGGATTTTATTTTCGATACTTGGCAGGTGTGGGAGACGCGCGCGAATGATGCGGATAGTTTTCTGCTGATTGTCGCGGCGCTTTCCGATGGATTATTGCGCGAGTTGCTGCTGATGGGACGCGAGCTGAAGATGGAAGCGATCGTGGAAGTGCACACCGCGGCGGAGTTGGATCGCGCGCTGGCGGCCGATGCGCGCATCGTCGGTGTGAACAATCGCGATCTGCATACTTTAAAAGTAAACGTGGCGACTTCCTTTGAGCTGATCGAGCGCATCCCCGAAAGTTGCATCGCGGTGAGCGAATCCGGTTTGCGCACGCATGAGGATTTGGTGCAGCTGCGGGCCGCGGGATTTGACGCGTTTCTGATTGGGGAGCAATTGATGGTCGCGCCGGAGCCGGGCGCGGCGCTGAGCGCGCTGCTGGGTACACCGCCGCGGGCGAACTGAAGCCATGGTCCTGGTAAAAATTTGCGGCATCACCAATTTTAACGACGCGCAAGCCGCCGTGAATGCGGGCGCGAATGCGCTCGGTCTCAATTTCTACCCGCGCAGTCCGCGCTTCATCGCTAAAGCGGATGCCGCGAGGATTCGCATCCGTTTGCCGGAAGAAGCGGAATCCGTGGGCGTGTTTGTGAATGCCTCCGCGGGGGATGTGGCGGCTATGTATCGCGACGTGCGATTCACCTCGGCGCAGTTACATGGAGACGAACCACCGGAGGTGGTGGCCGAGCTTTCGCGCATGCTGAAAGTGATCAAGGCATTTCGCGTGGGCGCGGATTTTCCGCTGGAGAAGTTGGAGGAATATCGCCGCGCTACGGCGTTTCTTCTGGATGCCGCGGAAGCAGGCCAATATGGCGGTACCGGCCATCGCACGGACTGGACGGTGGCGCGAAAGGCGGCGGCGACGCACCGTATCATTTTAGCTGGCGGGTTGAAGGTGGAAAACGTGGGCGAGGCGATTCGTTTTGTGCGGCCTTATGGTGTGGATGTGGCCAGCGGCGTGGAGACCAAGCCTGGGCGCAAAGACCATGGTCAGCTGCGGGAGTTTATTCAGGAAGCGCGGCGCGCGGCGCGCGGAGACGGGACTGGACGCCGCTGCGGCGGGGAATGCTTGAGGAGTTTGTAGCACAGGCACTCTTGCCTGTGCGGTTTGGTTTTGCTTTAGGCTGCAACCGCGCACAGGCAAGAGTGCCTGTGCTACCGGGATGCGACTGACGTCATGGGCGGGGAAGGAATGAGCGGTCAACGATGAGTTCGATTCTGCAAACGCCGAGCACCACGCCGGGACGTTTCGGTCCGTATGGCGGGCGTTACGTGCCTGAGACGCTGGTGGTGCCGCTGCTGGAGCTCGAGCGCGCTTACGAAATCGCCAAAAGCGATCCTGTATTTCAAAAGCAGTTCGCGGACTTGCTGAAGAATTTTGCCGGCCGGCCCACGCCGCTGCAATTTGCCGCGCGGCTCACGGAAAAATTGGGCGGCCCGCGCATTTACTTGAAGCGCGAAGACTTGTTGCACACCGGCGCGCACAAAATCAACAACACTATCGGCCAGGGTCTGCTGGCCGTGAAGATGGGCAAGCCGCGCATTATTGCGGAAACCGGAGCGGGGCAGCACGGTGTGGCTTCCGCGGCGATTGCCGCGCATCTGGGTTTGCAGTGCGTGGTGTACATGGGCACGGAAGATATGGCGCGTCAGGCGCTCAACGTGGCGCGCATGCGCATGCTGGGGACGGAAGTGGTCGGCGTCGAATCCGGCAGTCGCACGCTGAAAGACGCCATCAACGAGGCGATGCGCGATTGGGTGACCAATATTCGCAACACGCATTATCTGCTGGGGTCGGTGTTGGGCGCGCATCCTTATCCCACGATGGTGCGCGATTTTCATTCGGTGATTGGCAGGGAAGCGCGCGAACAGATTTTGCTGGCGGAAAATCGGCTGCCCACGCATCTTTTTGCGTGCGTCGGCGGAGGCTCAAACGCCATTGGGCTTTTTTATAATTTTCTGCGTGACCGTGACGTGAAAATGGTGGGCATCGAAGCCGGCGGCCGCGGCAACGGATTGGGCGAGCACGCCGCGCGTCTTGCCGCGGCGCAAGGATTCACCGGAGCGCGCCCCGGCGTGCTGCAAGGGACGTACACCTACGTTCTGCAGAATGAAGATGGCCAGATTGCCACCACGCATTCCATCAGCGCGGGGCTCGACTATCCGGCCATTGGACCGGAACACGCCTGGCTGGCGGATCAAAGTCGCGCCAGCTACGCGGCGGTTTCTGACGATGCGGCGCTGGAGGCGGGAAGTTTGTTGGCGCGCACCGAAGGCATCATCCCGGCGCTAGAGTCGGCGCATGCGCTTGCGGGATTGCAGGCGCGCATTCCGGAAATGAGCAAAGACGACCTGGTGATCCTGAACGTTTCCGGCCGCGGCGACAAGGACATGGACACGTATCAGCGCCTGCTCTAATCTTTGACGCAACCGTAAGACCTAAACTGCATGACGCAAACGCCGGCCAACTCGACGCGCATCTCTCGCCGCTTCGCACAATTGCGCGATAGCGGGGAACTCGGCATCCTGGCGTACATAACCGCCGGCGATCCTTCGCTGGACGCCACGCTGCAATACGTTTTGGCATTGGCGGAGGCGGGCGCGGATGTGATCGAGCTGGGCGTGCCGTTTAGCGATCCACTCGCCGACGGCCCGACGATTCAGCGCGCCAGCGAGCGCGCATTGAAGGCCGGTACCACGCTGCGCGGCGTGATCGATCTGGTGGCGCGCATCAGAAAAACGTCGCAAGTCCCGCTGGTGCTTTTTAGCTACTACAATCCCATCCTGCAAATGGGACTCGAAAAATTTGCCGCGACGGCCGCGGCTGCCGGCGCCGATGGCGTGCTGGTCACCGATCTGACGCCGGAAGAGTCCGTCGAGTACCGCGAGATTTTGGCGCGTCATGAACTCGACACCGTTTTTCTGGCGGCGCCGACGTCGGATGCCGAGCGGTTGGCTAAAATTTCGGCGGTCTCGTCGGGTTTCCTCTACATTGTCTCTCGCACCGGTGTTACCGGGGCAAAAGACGCCATGGCCGATGATTTGCCGGTATTGTTGCGACGCGCAAGGAACGCTACGACTTTGCCGTTGGCGGTAGGTTTTGGTATTTCGCTGCCGGGGCACGTTTCCATGCTGGGCGGGCTGGCGGATGCCGCGGTGGTGGGCTCGGCGTTGGTTTCGGAAATTGCAAACGCGAAATCCGTTGGCGACGCTGCAACGGCTCTTGGAACGCGCATGCGCGCGCTGAAAGAAGCCGCGCGACACGGTCTTTCTAAACGCCTGGCGCCGGATGGTTCGCCGTCCGCGGTGCCCACAGCCTCGTCAACAGAGGTCGCGCGATGAACCTCAGTGATTGGCGACGCCGCATCGATGAAATCGACAGCAAGCTGGTTGAGTTGCTGAATGCGCGGTCGCAATGTGCACTGGAAATTGGAAAGTTGAAGCAAGCGGCGAAGTTGCCGCTTTATCAACCGGAGCGCGAGAAAGAAGTGCTGCAGAATGCGGAGCGCGCGAATCCCGGTCCGCTTTCTAACGCCGCGATTCGCCGACTGTTCGAGCGCATCATCGACGAAGCGCGCGCCGCGGAACGCGACGCCATGCACAAAGACGTTGCCAGCACCGAAAAGGATCCGTAGCGACGGCCGAGGGTTATGTAGCTGCCGGACTTCACAGGCTGCGGAAAAAGTGGTGGAGATGGTTACCGGTGAGCGAGGCGCGGCGTCTAAGAGCACATGCGCGGACACGATGATCAGCAAGAAGGCATGTTCAGTTACATTTCACTGGAGAAGCGGGTACCGGAAGATCACCCGTTACGGCGGGTGCGGCGGATGACGGAGGCGGCGTTGCAGAACATGTCGCCGCTATTTGCAAAACTATATTCGCCCATGGGGCGGCCCTCGATTGCACCCGAACGGTTGCTGCGGGCGTTGTTGTTGCAGGCTTTTTACAGCGTGCGGAGCGAACGGCTGCTGATGGAGCAGCTGGACTACAACTTGCTGTTTCGCTGGTTTGTGGGGCTGCCGGCGGACGACGCGGTGTGGGACGTGACGGTGTTCACCAAGAACCGCGATCGGCTGCTGGAGGGGGAAATTGCGCAGGTCTTTTTCGAGCAGGTGCTGGAGCAGGCCGCGCAGCAAGGGCTGCTATCGGACGAACATTTCACGGTGGATGGAACGCTGATCGAAGCGTGGGCCAACCGGCGAAGTTTT
The DNA here is from genome assembly GCA_963838265.1 of uncultured Acidobacteriota bacterium. GTDB lineage: Bacteria > Acidobacteriota > Terriglobia > Acidiferrales > UBA7541 > Acidiferrum. The sequence goes on along the minus strand of CAWIQN010000002.1, from coordinate 214,989 downwards.
CAGGAGAAGCAGCCGCCGCCGAGTCGTGGCAGCGGGAACAAAGGGCAGAAATTGCTGCGGGACACGCACGAGAGCAAAAGCGATCCGGAGGCGCGCTTGTATAAGAAAAGCGTGGCGGGAGAAGTCAAAGCGAGCTATTTGGGACACGTACTGATGGAAAATCGTAGCGGACTGGTGGTGCAAGCGTGCGTGACCTGTGCAGGAAATAGAGCGGAACGAGAAGCCGCGGAGGAGCTGGTGGCGACGGTGGCAAGAACAGCGCAGCAAAAACGCCTGACGCTGGCAGCGGACAAGAGTTATCAGGCCGAGGAATTCATCACCAGGTTGCGCGCGTTGCGCATCGTGCCGCACATTGCGGAGTACGAGAAAGAGACGGCACTGAGCAAGAACTGGCTGTTACCGAGCGAGCGGGAAGATCCGGGATTCGCGATCAGCCAAGGAAAGCGCAAACTGGTGGAGAAGATTTTTGCCTGGATCAAAAGTTCGGCGGGGCTGCGGAAAACGAAATTACGCGGGCGCCGGCGGGTGGACTGGCAGTTTCGCTTGTATGCCGCCGCCGCGAATTTGGTGCGACTGGCGAAACTAATGCCGGCATAAACCCGCGTTTCGGAAAGGAAGCGCGGTCACGGGAAGCCGGCAGGTAGAGCACAACGAAAAAGGCGCAGCCTCGGAAGCCGCAGGGCCCCACGCCGGGGACAAATTTGCAAATGGGCTGACTTTTTCCGCAGCCTGTTTAGTCCGGCCAGATATTTTTCTTAGAAAGTGGCCGATCTTCAGATCGGCACGATTTGTGTTGAAACGAAATTGCGTCGCATCGTCGTGGAGCGATGCAGTACGCAAGAGTTTTTTGAAAGGGAACCAGCCAAACTCATGGTCATCGTAATGCAAGAAGGCGCCACCGACGCCCAAATCCAACAGGTGATCGATCGCCTGATCGGCAGCGGTTTTAACGTGCATCGTTCCACGGGCGAGTCGCACACTGTGTTAGGCGCAGTGGGCGTGCACCGCGATTTCGATCATCGCGATTTCGAACTGCTCGACGGCGTGCGCGAGGTGATGCGCATCACGCAGCCGTTTAAGTTAGCCAGCCGCCAATTCCGCCCGGAGGGAACGGTGATCGATCTCGGCCGGGGCGTAAAAATCGGCGGTGCCGATGTGGTGATCGCGGCTGGCCCCTGCTCAGTCGAATCGCCGGAACAGATCAACGCGATCGCCGAGAGCATCGCCAAATCCGGCGCGAAAATTTTACGTGGCGGGGCCTTCAAACCGCGCACATCGCCCTACGCGTTCCAAGGTCTCGGCGAAAAGGGCTTGGAGATGATGAAGCAGGCCGCGGAAAAACACGGCCTTTTCACGGTGAGCGAGGTGATGGACCTTTCGCAAATTCCCATGATGTCCGATTACGTGGACATGTTTCAGGTGGGCGCGCGCAACATGCAAAACTATTTTCTGCTGCGCGCGCTGGGCGAAACCAGAAAACCCGTGCTGCTCAAGCGCGGCATGTCCGCCACCATGGAAGAGCTTTTGCTGAGCGCAGAATACATGCTGGCCGGTGGCAATTTCAACGTTGCGTTGTGCGAACGCGGCATCCGCACTTTCGAGACGTACACGCGCAACACGTTTGATATCGCCGCGATTCCGGTGATCAAGAAACTGTCCCACTTGCCGATGATGGCCGACCCCTCGCATGGCACTGGACGCCGCGACAAAGTCGCTGCGATGGCGCGCGCGGCCGTGGCTGCGGGTGCGGATGGCCTGCTCATCGAGGTGCACAACGACCCGGACCACGCCCTCTCTGACGGCGCGCAATCCCTGGACCCGGCGCAGTTCGAGCAACTCATGCGCGAACTGCGCATCATCGCACCAGCTATTGGCCGCACGATGGCGGCCTGAGCTTGGCCTGACGCATGCCCTCCGCGCACCTCATCCAACGCGTTACGATTCTGGGCACCGGATTGATCGGCGGCTCCTTTGCTCTGGCGCTGAAAAAACACGCGTCGGACCTTCACATTACCGGCTGGGATCGCGCCGAAGCTGCGCGAGACGCGAAAGCCCGCGGCGCCATCGATGAAGCACACCACGGCGACCTCGCGACAGCACTGAGTCACGCGGACCTGGTGTACATCGCGCTACCCATCGGCGCGACGCTCGACCTGCTGCCAGAAATCGCCAAACACGCCGCGCCGCACGCGCTCGTCACCGATGCCTGCAGTACCAAACTTCGCATCGTGCATTCCGCCACAGAACTTTTTCATGCGGCATCGGGAGCAAGTTTTCTCGGCGGTCACCCTATGGCCGGGCGCGAAGTCTCCGGAATCAGCAACGCCGATGCCGACCTTTTTCAGCGGCAAACCTACGCGCTCATCGGGGAAGCCCGCGCGGCGGAAGAAGAAACTCCGCGCGATGCGCGCATCACCGCGTTCGTCAAACTCTTGGAAAAAATTGGCGCCCGCCCGTTGTGGCTGGGTGCCCAGCAACACGATTACGCCGTAGGCCTCTCTTCGCATTTGCCACAACTGGCGGCGGTGGCCCTGGCGAGTTTTCTGTACGACCGGCTCGATGAAAACGGCCTGCCCATCACGCTGGCCGGCCCAGGACTGCGCGACTCGCTTCGTTTGGCGGGCAGTCCCTACTCTGTTTGGCGCGACATCATCTTGACCAACCGCGAAATTCTCTCCGCCGAGCTCGATCTCTTCGCGCGCCGCCTCGACGACCTGCGCGAACGCCTAAACTCCCGCGAACTCGAATCCGATTTCGACGCGGCCAACACACTGTATAAGCTCTTGCGTTCTCTCTAGCCAGTTTCCGAAAGTTTCAGATTGCGGTTTGCTAACAAGTAAGTACTGTCCGCCAGATCGTTGTTCTGGATTGCGGTAGACTCCGTACATGTCATCGCTCTGCGCGCGGCCATCCGCCCTGCGCACGAGTAGAGGAGTTGCGTGTTACAAGACGAATCAGCCCGGCGAGAGCGCCGCTTTCCCGTTCTTGATGCGTTGCGCTTTGTGCTGGCGCTGTGGGTAACCATCGGCCATAGCGAGGTCTTTCCGCTTTTCGCCGGAGTCGACGTCGCCACGCGCTTTGGCCGCTTCATCACCCATGCTTGGTCCAGCGTGGTCTTCGGGACACCCGCCGTCATCGTTTTCTTCGTGATTTCCGGTTTCTGCATTCATCTTCCTTATCAAGGCGACGCGCCCTTTCCAGTGGGACGCTACTACTTGCGTCGCTACGTGCGCATTCTAATTCCAGTGGCGGCCGCGCTATGCGTCTATCGCTCCCTCGGCGACAAAAAGGGTTTTTGGGGCGAGCATTCGATCTTGTGGGAGTCGCCGCTATGGAGCCTGGCCTGCGAGGAAATTTATTATGCGTTGTATCCGTTGCTGCGCCACCTGCGTAATCGTTTCGGTTGGAAGCGCTTGCTCCCGCCCATTTTCGCGGCAGGCGCGTTGATGGCGGCGACGCATCTGGACGCTGTCAATTTCCACGTCTTCGGTCCGTTTGGCACCGCTCTCATCTTGCTACCGGTGTGGCTGCTCGGCAGCGTTCTGGCGGAACAGAGCGCCGGCTTGCCGGCCATTACCAGCGCCGCCCGCATCTACTTCTGGCGCGTTTTAATTTGGCTGGGTTGTTGGTCCGCCGAGATGCTGCACTTTAAAACCAAAATTCATTTTCCGCAGACCATGCTGTGGTTCGGCGTGCTCGCGTACTTCTGGGTGAAAAACGAAATCGCCTACGGCAAACACCGCGCGCCCAACCGCCACTTGGTCGCCGCCGGCGCTTGGAGCTATTCGCTGTACCTGTTGCACGCGCAAGGCATGGGGCTGTTTTGGCGGCTTCCGATTCCATACTTGGGTTATTTCGTAAGCTGGTTCGCGGCGATCTTTTCGAGTCTGGGCCTCTCATACATCTTCTATCTATTGGTGGAGCGACCCTCGCACCGCCTGGCCCGCCGCCTTTCTGTTGCGCGGGAACTTCCCAGTCCTCTGCGCGCTCCTGATCCCGTTTAGACACGGAATGGTGCGCGATACTGTTCAGATTCGAAACACGCTCGAGAATCCACAATATTTCCCCGCGACCGATACTTGATTCCTTGTATGGTCCGCCTCGCTAGTTTTTGTGATGCTCCTTTGCGGAGGTTTACGAAATGAAACGCCTAAATTCCTACGGCATAGCAGCACTCCTTGCCGCTGCGCTGGCGGCGCCAGCGGTGATCGTGGCTGTCCCCGCCGCGCAAGACGATCGCGTGTACGATCGCGATCACAAGGACTATCACCACTGGGACGATCACGAAAATCAAGCCTGGCATCGCTACCTTGCCGAACAGCATCGGCAGGAACACGAATTCGCGAAGGCCAACAAGAAAGAGCAAGAGGCTTACTGGAACTGGCGACACAGTCATCCGGACTGAAGTTTCAATTTAGTTCGGAACAAGCCTTCGTAACAGCTCGTGGCGGGTCGCGAGAGGACGAATCGCTTCTCTCGCGGCTCGTCATTTTTTTTGCCGACGTTGTCGAGCATTGTCCCAAAGCGCATACGCAATTCCGGGTATGGCGCTCGAAGCTTTTTTTCGCAACACTGCAAGCGTGAGGAATTCATTATGAGCAGCGCGAAGTGCTACCTCGGTTCGATTCTTTTTGCCGCGATTCTTACCGCCCCCGCGGCGCTAATTGTAGGTTGCGGTACCCAGCAAAGCGCCACGCAAGTTGCCCAAGGGCCGAACAACCACCGTTGGGATGACCACGAAAACCAGGCCTGGCACCGCTTCCTGACAGAGAATCACCGGCAAGACCACGAATTCGCGAAGTCGGACGACAACGAGCAAAAGGAATATTGGAACTGGCGGCACAGCCATCCCGACTGAAAAATCTCAAACACTGTAGTTTGTCTTCCATGCTCATCCGGGATTCGTGAGCGCTGATCCTTGTTTTTTTTTCGCGCCGCGAAATCCGTTGAGCGCTCATCTTCACCTTTTCCCACCAATTCAGTCTCGGCAACCCCATAGGCGCGCGTGGGCAAAACTTGCGGTAAACTGCAACCTCAACTCCGCGCCGTCACGCGCAACAATTGGCGCACAAATGAGTTCATCGAGGTTTTGCGCTTGGACAAACGCGTAGGCACCGCGGACGCCGCCATCGAAAAATTGCACGACGGCGCCACCATTTTAATGGGTGGCTTCGGGCTCTGCGGCATTCCGGAAAATCTCATCGCTGCGTTGCGCCGCCGCGGTACGAAAAATCTTACCGTGGTCAGCAACAATGCCGGGGTCGACGATTTCGGCATCGGCTTGCTGCTGCAAAATCGCCAGGTCAAGAAGATGATCTCCACGTACGTGGGAGAGAACAAACTTTTCGAGCAACTGGTGATGGCCGGCGAACTCGAGCTAGAACTAAATCCGCAAGGCACGTTCGCCGAGCGGCTGCGCGCTGGCGGCGCCGGCATTCCCGCGTTCTATACGCCCACCGGTTTCGGCACCATGGTGGCGGAAGGCAAAGAAACGCGCGAGTTCGATGGCCGGATGTTCGTGATGGAGCGTGGGCTGCGCGGCGATTTCGCGTTCGTGAAAGCCTGGAAAGGCGATCGCTGGGGCAATTTGCAATATCGCAAGACGGCGCGAAATTTTAATCCCATGATGGCCACCGCCGCGGACTATGTGGTCGCCGAAGTGGAGGAACTCGTGGAGCTGGGTGCACTGGATTCGGACCAGGTGCATACGCCGGGGATTTTCGTCAACGCCATCTTGCACGGCGCAAACTACGAGAAGCGCATCGAGCGACGGACTTCCCGTAAATCCTAGGGCCGTCCCGCTGCGGCTATTTGCAGTTATTGTCGCAGTAAGCGTTCGCGAGCATCGATAACATGGCGATGTAGCTCGATGGAGAAACGAAAGCGCGCGCTTTCTTGTCGATATCGACTTGATGAACGACGACCATATCCCGAAAAGGCAACACCGTGATGTATGTTCCACCGGTCCCGGCAGCCGTGTAGGCGCCTTGCAAAAAGCCAGTGGCACTGTTGCCGGGAAATGTAGGCTCGTCCCACACCCACCACAACAGCCCGTAGCCCCAGCGCTCAGGTTCACCGTAGTTGCGCAACCCCGTTGGATTGATGTCGCGGAATGGCGTCAACAAGGTGGTCATGTAGCGCACCCAGTCGCCAGGGATAATTGATTTGCCGTTCCACATCCCGGAGTCCAGCATGAGCAGGCCAAGCCGTGCCATGTCGCGCGTCGATAAAGACATGGCATATTCCGGATGCACGCTTCCCGGTGCAGGGATCTTCTTTTGCTCGGAGACGTGATAGTCCTGCATACCGAGCGGCGTCCCTAGATCGTCCTGGAGCGCCTGATAGATGTCCTTGCCGGTTAGCTTCTCGAAGGCTGTGCCGGCCGCGTTGAAGTCCCAATTGTTATAGATATAGTATTGCCCGGGATACTCCGAACCCCGAGGAGGAATGTAGCGGCCCTGATCCCAATCAGGAAGTTTTTCAGGGTGAGGATTTCCGCCAGGCAGATAAATGCCGGAGCGGGAGGCTAGCAGTTGCACCAGCGTTGCTTGAGCCTCCATGGGGAGAAACGGCTCCTTGTCGTCGAGGCCCAGTTGCATAACGGTTTTGTCAAGGTCGATGACATTATTCAAAACGTAGTTTCCGTAGAGCATTCCGAGTACGCTTTTGCGCACGGAAGCAACTTTGCTGGTGTGCGAGAGCTCGCCATACGCGAAGATGACGCGACCCTGCACGACCACCATCATGGAACCGGTCTCCTGCGTTTTGACCCATGTGCGCAATGCTTCCAGCATGGCGCTGGAGTAGCCGAGGGACTCGGGCATCGCAGTCTGCCAAGCCGCGCCGGGAACGACATCGCCCGTAATTCTGGCGACGGCTTGCGGCGCGCTCTGGCAATGCGATGCCGATGTGCTGACACAGAGGAAAAGGACGATCATCGCGGAACACTTGCGCATAGTGGGTGATAATAATCGAGAGCAGAAATATTCGCGAGTGTTTGCTAACGACTGCACCGAGGGATGGGACTTTCCCGACGCATCCCGGTAAGATGCGCAAGAGGTCTTCGTTGCGGTTGGAACTCACAGGATGCCCCTAAGCGACGAGCAAAAACGCGAACGCATCGCCCGCCGCATCGCGCGCGAACTGCGCGACGGTTTTTACGTGAATCTCGGCATAGGCATGCCGACGCTGGTGGCCAACTATGTTCCGTCGGGCATGGAAGTGATTCTGCAATCGGAAAACGGCATGCTCGGCGTGGGACCGTATCCGCTCGAATCGCAAGTCGATCCCGATCTGATCAACGCTGGGAAAGAGACGGTCAGCGAACTTCCTGGCGCGGCGTATTTTTCTTCCGCCGATTCTTTTGGCATGATTCGCGGTGGCCACGTGGACCTGACCGTTCTGGGCGCGCTGCAAGTCGACGAAAAAGGCACGCTCGCGAACTGGGCCATCCCAGGGAAAATGCTAAAGGGCATGGGAGGCGCGATGGATCTGGTGGCCGGAGCCAAGCGTGTGTTCGTAGCCATGGAACACGCCACGCGCGACAACAAACCAAAAATTCTTAATCGTTGCACGCTGCCGCTCACTGGCGTCGAAGTGGTCGATTACATCGTTTCGGAATTGGCCGTAATCGAAGTCACACCGGAAGGGTTGGTGCTGCGCGAAGTGGCCCCGGATTCTTCGGTGGAAGCGGTGCAATCGCTGACCGAAGCCGCGTTGATCGTTCCCGCGGCGGGACCGGCGCCCATGCTTTCTTGAACCGGCGCCACGCTCATGAGTTAAACTTTACGAGCGCCAATTTGAACCTATGGATCCACATTCTATCGTCGTTGTCAGCTTGCACTCGCCCAAAGAAAAATTTTGGGGCGAGTTGCTGGCCCTCAATCCCGCCGGCGCCACCATCCGCGGCGTGGACTTGAACTCCTTCGACCATTTCGTCCGCGAAATCAGCGAGCCAGACAACCAGCGCACCGGTTTGCCCACGGTTTTCTTTCCCATGACGCGCATCGAACGCATCGCCCTCGACGAACCCGCTGGAGCGATTCCATCGATGTCGGAACTATTTGAACGCAAGGTCGGGCGTTCGTTGCGGGCATATCTGGAGCATTTCGCCTGATTCTGATCGCGTGAAATATCGACCGCGTGAACGTTGCATGAAACGGCGCGCGAAAGTGCGTTATCCTGAAGCACAATGCAAGCCCGCGTCTGGACGGTCCCCAACCAAATCACCATTCTGCGACTTGGTTTTCTGCCGCTCTTTATCGTTTCGATTTCCTACGAACACTACCGGTGGGCGCTGCTGATTCTGGTGATTGCTGGGCTGTCTGATGGAATTGACGGGTTGCTGGCGCGCAGTTTAAATCAGCGCTCGTCGCTGGGCGCGTACCTCGATCCTATCGCCGACAAGCTGCTGCTCTCGTCGTCCTTCGTGATTTTGGCTTTCAAGCATGAAATTGCCCTGTGGCTGATGATTTTCGTGCTCAGCCGTGACGTGATCATTCTGATTGTGGCCGTGGTTATTCTGTTGATCTTTGGCTACCGGCCGTTCCCCCCGAGTGTTCTTGGCAAAGCCACCACATTTTTTCAAATCGTGATGATTTTTTCCGTGGTCTTCGGCGCCGCGTATCCCGACGTGCATTTGGGCGTGATCAATCCCATCCTGATTTACACCGTAGCGGCGCTGACGGTGGTCTCCGCGATTCACTACTCTTTTTCCATCGCGCGGCGTCTCAGCGGCTCGGAATAATTGGTGTCAGGCTGGATGTTGGTAGAGATAGAACATCATGGAAGCGAAGCTGGCGACAATGACCGCAGCGCTGAGCCAGCCAAGCGCGTAAGCGCGCTTCAGTTCGCTGCCCGGAGCCGGCTGCCGATCGGCAAACGCCCTGCCAAGTAGAAAACCGCTAATCAGTCCGCCCGCGTGCGCCCAATTGTCTATGCTCAACCCGGGCAGCAGGCCTTGCGCAAAAATAATCACAATCCAGAAAATCAGGCGGGACCTCTGCGCTTGCATCGCCGCGCCGCCACGCTTGGTGGTGATCGCGAGCATTACGCCAACCAGCCCCAGAATCGCGCCGCTCGCGCCGACGGAAAAATTTCCGCGCCACGCACTCAGCACAAAGCCGGCAATTCCGCAAAACGTGTACATGAATAGATAGCGCGCCGAACCATAAACTTCTTCGATCACCGGCCCGACGTCCCACAGCACCCACATATTGAAACCGATGTGCAGAATGCTGCCGTGCAGATACATGGCGGTAACCAGCCGAAACCACTGATGGCCCACAAAAATGGCCGGGTAATACGACGCCCCCATGCGATACAGCACGTCTCCGCTGACGCCGGCCGTCAGCCCCAGACCCGCGCCTTGCTGTACGGAAGTAAGCAGGGAGACCGCGAACATCAGGACATTTACAATTAATATGACCGTGGTAGCTGGAGCGTTGCCGCCAAAGAATCCGGAAACACCTCGGCCAGCGGCGGCCAGAGAAAAGTTCACGCTGGTGCCGCAGGCCGGGCAGCGCGTGGCACTGATGCCCACCAGGTTGCCGCAGGCCGGACACATTCTAGGGCGCGGCGCTTCCTTGTTGCCAAACATTCCGCGTAACCCGCTTTTTATTTTTTCAATACGCAACTGCCACTCGTTGGGAAGTGCCATTCTGCTCCTTGCGACGCACAGGCCGCGTTCCTATAATACCGGAGTCGCCGCAATCTCTCTTGGGCGGCCTGTTTTCGCGGCCATACTTTCGTTTTTGCGCGCGCTGGCAGTTTGCTCCTGCAAGGATTTCCGCAGCAGAGGGGACCACGTTCATGGACAAATTTGAAGAGTTCGGCAAACGCATTGACGAAGAGTTGCAACGGCTGCGGCATTTTCTCGAAGATGAGGTCGCGCCGGAAACGGAACGCCGCGGCGCTATTTTTCTTCGCGAAGTTTCGGAGAAATTGAGCGCGGCCGCCAGCAAGCTGGAATCGCGCACGGCCGCTCGAGACGCCGGCGCTGCCAAACCGCAGGCGTAACCAGGCGCCCCGTTGACTTTTCTTCCTGCCCATCCAGCGCGCGTGATGCAGTCAGCGGCATGCGCATGCGTAGCGCTGGTTGGCGCATTTTTGATGTTCGGCTGCGCATCGCGCAATCCCGTCTCTAGCCGCCAGCCACCGCCAACCGCGCCCACTAACACCCCCGGGGGCACGGAGGCATCTCCCAATCGTCCGCCGGACGTTTCTCCCGCGGCCACGCCAGGCGGCCAGCCCGCCGCGCGTCCGGGTAAGCGCCCCAAGCCTCCTCCCGCGCCACTCGGCTACACCGAAGAGGGCAACGCTTCGTGGTATGGCGTGCCGTTTAACGGGCGGCGCGCGGCCAACGGCGAAATCTACGATATGTATAAATTGACGGCCGCGCATCGCACGTTGCCGTTCGATACCGTGGTGCGCGTCACCAACCTGAACAACGGAAAGTTCGCGGAGATGCGGATTACGGATCGCGGACCGTTCGTCGAGAATCGCATCATTGACCTTTCCCTCGCCGCCGCCCAGCAGATCGCGTCCGTGGGTCCGGGCGTGGTGCCTATTCGGCTGGAAGTTATTTCCGGCAGCGTCGATCCCACCGCCGGATTCTTTACGGTGCAAGTGGGAGCGTTTCGCGATCGTGGCAACGCGGAGCGCTTGCGGGAAAAGTTGAATGCCACTTACGCGCCGATTTACATTCAAACGTATGATGCGCCGGATGGGCCGTTTTATCGCGTGCGCGTCGGAAAAATTTCCGGCGAAGACGCCGCGCGGCAATATGCCGCCCAGCTAAAAACTCACGACGGTTTCACCACGTTTGTGGTACGGCTTGACGAGTCCGCGGCCCCCAAGGAGTAGCGCATGAATCCCGACTGTCTGTTCTGCAAAATCGGCGCAAAGAAAATTCCCGCCAAAATCCTTCACGACGATCCCGAAGTTTTCGCGTTTGAGGACATTGGCCCGCAAGCACCCACGCACATCCTGATTTGTCCGCGCAAACATTTTTCTTCGCTGAGCGAGGCTTCGCCGGAAGACCAGGCGGTGCTGGGCAAAATGCAGCTAGTAGCCGCGGACCTCGCGCGCAAACATCATCTGCTGCATGGTTATCGCACGGTGATCAACAGCGGCGTGGGCGCGGGGCAATCCGTCTTTCATTTGCACTTGCATCTGCTCGGCGGCCGCGAGTTTGCCTGGCCCCCGGGTTAGTCGCCGGCGTTCGATTTCGATACGACTGGGGATCGATTGCAGTGTTATCGCGCGAATTTGCGCTTGCTATCCTAAGTCGCGTCGGTGACCTGCCCGGCGTACCATTCGCTGGTTCTGAGGACTCGCTGGTCCAGCAGCACGGCCGCAAAATAGGCGCAGGCTTTCCGCTCCGCCGTCAACCACGCTGCTACGTTAGCACCAGCGAAGCGCAAAATGCGTTCCGCAGCTTTCAGCAGCTGATCATAAGCCCGCACCGCCAGCAATTTGCGATCACCGTTGCGTTCCAGGCTTGGACACACTTTTAGCAGCGCACAGACTGTGGCCAGCGATTTCTCGCCCTGCGCGTCATCGATCCAGGCGCCCAATTCCCGCGTGGCTTCAGAGAGTCTTTGCTGCGAAGCAGACCAGAGCATGGCGCGCCAGTACCGCACGCACAGATACGCCGTCAAAACACTGGCCAGGACGAGAACCAGAAATTCGCGCACTACCGCACCCCTGCCAAACGCTCCAGAGGAATAGAGGCTTCATCAGGTACTTTTGAAAAAGTGTAGGCCAATGAAACAGGAAGCCACGCACCCATCAGCGACGGCAGGATATGCAACGCAGTCAGAGCGGGGAAGATCGAGCGCAGCGCGTAGGTTACCGTTTGCCCGCCGAAATAGATGCCGAACGCGCTTACGATCAGCACCAGCCGCAATCGCGGATCGCGGCGTTTCAGCAGTAAGACCCACGCTCCATAGGTTAGCATCATGCCCGTAAAATACAGGCTTCCGGAAAGCTCAATCGCAAACGATGTGGCCAGGAGTTGATGCTTCACGGCGGTAACCGCGGTGGCGTACAGCACGGTGATGGCGACGATAAGCACCATAACCGCGCGCACGCGCCAACTACGTTCCTGCTCGTCAAAAATCCGCGAACACAGCCCCGCGATAGCCATGAACATCAGCAAGGTCAGCAGCGCGTCGCTGTAATAGTAGTAGTAGAGGTATTCGTTGGATGAAAAGCCGAAACGGTGCAAGATGCTGAAGCTCAGGACTTCATCAACGGCCAGCGCTGCCACGTAGAGCAGCAAAGTGCCGTGACGCAGCAGCGTGCGGTCGCGTAGCGCCCACGCCACCACGAACAGCTCCGCCAGGAACCCGACCAGCCACACCAACAAATCGAAGGGGCCAAGCATTCTTAACTCGCAAGAGGCCCGGCCCGCTACGCTTCCCCCGGCGCTTCTAGCGCCAGGGAGTCGGTGGAACCGGGCGGGAACCCTGCGCGGTCATCACGGGTACGTTTTTGTCCCCGTGCGACGCGCTTTGCAGCGCACCACGCCATGCCAGACCAGCCACCACAATCAACATTGCCAAAGCTACCGCTGAGAGCCACTTGTTCATCCTGCCTCCTCGTCCCTATAGGGAACGAGGCAAGAGACTACTCAGTAGCGGCCCGCCAGTCAATGATTATGCGGTCTGCTGCCTCTCGATGGAGACAGTACTTGCCTTTTGACCGCTCGTCAAGGACAGCATGGGTGCCAAAATTTAGCGCAGCCCTCTAGGGGTTGCCGTGCATCAGAAGGGAGACACGGCTGCGTGCAGGCTCCGGGTGGCGAGCCATGTGCAGTCATATGACCATCGGGCAGGGGGTGAAACACCAAGGTTTCTGGCGTGCCTACTAGAAACGGTGTATGGGTTTCTCGGCCCTGCTATGTGTAAATAGGCGGGCCTTTACCGCCGCACTGTTTGGCGCTCTACCACGACATTAAGTTAAGACCTGGCAAAAGTTACGAAGGGCTTGCGGATTGGGCAAGTTCTGGAATAATCTACGGGTGCTATTCCTGACCGCAAATGGGGCCGTCCACGTTTTCTGACCCAAGTGACGTGTTCTCATCGGCGCTGCCAACGAAGACGGCGGCTGTCAGTAGCTGAGTAGTCGGCCTCATCGAGTCCGCTCATACCGGGGTGAGTCTAAGCGGACGCGCAATTTACACGGAATTGTACGTACTAAGTTCATGGAGGAAGAAGATGCGTAAGTGGTGGGTAGTACTTGTGATGGGTTTGTTCTTAACGCTGCCGGCGGTCGCTCAGGAAAAGTCGAGCGATGCCAATGGCACCGGAATTACGTCGACGGCAACCGCGGACACCACGTCCGCCCCGGCGGCAACGAGCAGCGAAGCCGCGACGATAGCTCCGGCTTCTTCGAATATTTTTGCCGTCCCCGTGCCGCCACGTGCCACGCCGTTCCCGGCGCCGGCGCCGAGTTTGGCGGCTTCCGAGGCCATTGGGCGCATGACCCCCAAGTTTGAAATCGCGGTTCTCTATCAATACGTGAATTTCATGCCCGGCGATCCGTTCAAGAATTTTAATTCGCAGGGTTTTTCGGGTGAGGGCGTGTATAACCCCAATAGCTGGCTGGGTCTTGTGGCTCAGGGCGGCGTCGAACACTTCAATCGCGATCTTTCACCGCTTATCACCGCGGGTGCTCCTCTCCCGTTCGGCGAAAGCGGCAATCTCGGTTATGGACTCTTTGGTCCACGTCTTTACATCCGCAAGTTTGATCGCATCGTGCCCTTCGGTGAGTTCCTCATCGGCTTCGCCCATGGCGGCACGGCGATCACCGCGTTGAATACGCAAAATACCTTCGCTCTCGCGGCTGGCGGCGGAATCGACGTCGTACTTTGGAAGAATTTCGCCTGGCGCGTCGCCGAACTGGACTATCTGTTAACCAACTTTACCGGTGCCGGAGTCGGCGCCGATGGACGGCAGAATAATTTCCGCGCCGGTACCGGCGTGGTCTTCCGCTTTGGATTCGCGGAACCGCCTCCTCCTCCGAACCATCCTCCGATAGCGGCTTGCGCGGCTAATCCGGCCTCGGTGTTTGCCGGTTCCGGCGCGAGCGTGCAAGTGCACGTGAATGCCAGCGATCCGGACAACGACACGCTCACCTACTCCTACACCGCGACTGGCGGTACCGTTGACGGCACTGGTCCTGACGCGCGCTGGTCTTCTTCCGGCCTGGCCGTCGGCACCTACACCGTAAACGCCAAGGTGGATGACGGCAAAGGTGGCACTGCTACCTGCGCGGCCGATATCGCCGTGCAAACGCCACCTAATCGTCCGCCCACGATCTCCTGCTCCACGGACCGCAGCCCGATTATGCCTGGCGAGCGCACCGGTATTACTTCGGTCGCCAGCGATCCGGACGGCGACCCGCTCACCTACAGCTACTCCGCCACCGGCGGCCAGGTTGTTGGTAACGGCGCGCACGTGGAATTTGATTCCACCGGTTTGCAACCCGGCAGCTACACCGTCAAGTGCTCGGTTAGCGATGGCAAGGGCGGAAACGCCGATGCTTCCACCAACGTAGACGTGCAACAGCCGCCTCCTCCGCCGCAGGCCACCAAGGTCGGCGATTGCGGCTACACCAAGGCTGGCGCGTCACGCTTTGACAACCTCTGCAAGCGCGTCGGTGACGACGTGGCTTTGCGCCTCAAGAACGATCCCAACGCCAAGGTCGTAATCGTCGGCTTTGCGGATTTCAAGGAGCCCAAGTCCGCGAAACTCGCGGCGGCCCGTGCCGAACTGGCCGGGAAGTACCTCATCGAGAAGGGCATCGACGCTTCACGCATCTCCACCCGCGTGGGCGAAGCGAAGAAGGACTCGGAGAAAGACAATCGCCGCGTGGACTTCATCTTCGTGCCCGAAGGCGCCACCTACTAAACGTGGTCATGGGTGATTCGCGCCGCGAATCGCCGAATGCAGGTAACCGAGCAGGCTCCGAGGGCGCAACATTCCTTCGGAGCCTGCTTCATTTCTGGCTTCCCGCGTGGCACCGGCACTCTTGCCGGTGCGCTTTTTATCGCCGCCAGATGCGACATACAAACAAGAACGCCGGCCCCGAACGCGGATCATACCGTCCAAGCAGGTTTGCACCTCCATGAGAATCGCTCCAAGAAAAAAGCTTGCGATCCCCCTCGCAGCGTCGCTGCTGCTTTTCTGCGCGCTACCACCGACCGTTGCTGCGCAGGACTTTGCTTGGCGGCATATTGGCCCTCCGGGAGGCAACGTAATTTCCCTGGCGATCTCTCCGAACAAAAACACTGTCTACCTCGGCACCGCCGATGGACACATTTTCGCGTCCGGCGATGCCGGCCAGCACTGGTCGTTGCGCGGCCGGGTGGCCTCCCGGCATGACGCCGTGGTGCAAAAGCTTCTGGTAAACGCGCAACACGATAATGAATTGCTCGCCGCGGTCTGGTATCAGGACGTGCGCGAGGGCGGCGGCCTCTTTCGCAGCAGCGACGCAGGCGCCACGTGGACGCTCGCCGGTCTTTCCGGCGAGATTGTCCGCTCCGTAGAACAGTCGCCGAGCGCCGCGGAAATCTTCGTGGCCGGCACGCGCAGCGGAGTTTTTCGCTCCACGGACGCCGCACAAAGCTGGGAAAGAATTTCTCCCGCTGGCGATCCGGAACTGCGCAACGTCGATTCCGTGGCCATCGATCCGCGCGACGCCCAGACCATCTACGCCGGAACCTATCACCTGCCGTGGAAAACCTCGGATGGCGGGAAAACCTGGACCGCCGTGGCCGCCGGCATGATCGACGATTCCGACATCATGAGCTTGCGCGTCGATTCCGCCACTCCGGAGCGTATTTATGCCAGCGCCTGCTCCGGCATCTATCGCAGCGAGAATGCCGGCGCCGCGTGGACCAAGCTACAGGGCATTCCTTATTCCTCGCGGCGCACCCAAGCCATCGTGCAGGATCCCGCGGACCCGCGGATTCTCTACGCTGCCACCACCGAAGGCCTGTGGGCCACACGCGATGGTGGCGAATCCTGGGCGCGCATCACCCCGCGGCAGTGGGTCGTCAACGACGCCGTGGTCATCCCTGCGGCGGCTGCCAATTCGGGAAATTCTTCCAGCCAGATTTTGCTGGGAACCGAGGCGCAAGGTTTGCTGCTCAGCGGTGATGGCGGTATCACGTTCACGCCGGTCAACATCGGCTTTTCGCACCGCATCACCGCGGCCCTGGTCGCCGATCCCGGCGATCCGCGGCATTTGCTGGCTTGGATGCCGGGTTCGCCGGATGCCCTGGTCGAATCGCAAGACAGCGGAGATCAGTGGCAGGCCCTGCAGGACGGCCCGCCTGCCAGCGCCCCGCCTGCGGATATCGCGCACGTCTTCGCCAGCAATGCTGGATGGTGGGTAGCTGGCGCCAAAGGGACGCTGTCGCTCTATGACGCCGCCGTGGGAAAGTGGTTGCCGGTGCGCTTTGCCGCCGCTGCACAGTATGGTTTTCCGCACGACACCACGTCTGGCGCCTCGCCCCGCACATCGTCTGGTCCCGGGGCCGCGCGGCGCCGCGCCGCCGCGCGGCCACTGCCCACCGCCGGTTCTGACATCTCTGGCGTGCTCACCGTGGGCGCGCGGATATTTGTCGCCACCGCGCAGGGTCTGTGGTCCGGAACGCTCGGCGAGAAAATATTGCATCCGGTGACGGTCCCCGACAGTTCGCAACCCGAGGCCTCGGAGTCAATCTCACCGCTGTGGATGATGGCAGCCGGGAAAATCCTGCGATCCGCGGACGCGGGAAAGACCTGGCGCCCGGTCAGCCTCGCCATCGCACCCGAGGTGCGCGACGCAGATGTGCGCTGGATGCGCGAAATACCACTGAAAACCTTGGGCGCCGGCGCAACCGGCACCGGCACAACGGACCCCGGCGCGGCAGCGGCCAACGAATCCGCGGCCACTCTGCTCCTCGCGGGGACCGCCAAGGGTCTTTATCGCCGCAGTGGTGGCCAGAGCGTCTGGCGGCTGGTGCAAAACGGCCTGCCCGCCGGCGAACCCGTCGCGTATTTCTTTTCCGACGGAGCCTGGGTGGTGGCCATGCGCACCGGCGGCTTGTACCTATCGCGCGATGCCTCGCAAACTTGGGAGCGCCTCGACGCCGGAGCCACCGTCGGTCAGTTTACCGGTGTAGCCGTGGTCGTCGGCGGGAAACTGGTCGTCGCCTCGCTCACCGAAGGGCTCCTGCGCAAATAATCCTTATCGCCGCGTGCCGCCGTCCTCCCGTGCGCTTCCGTTGCCGCGTTCCGCTTGACGCATGCTTACTAGCCTGCTATTTTGTGTAAAATTTCAATGAATAGTACGTACCGCTTATGATAATACGAATGCCGGACGTGTCCACGCCGCAAAGCCCTGGGGTCGGCCGGAATATGGGCAAAACGGACCCTCGCGGCGGGAACCTCGTTCCCGAAATGGATTTTTTCCTGCACGTTTGGCAACTGTCACAAAACATGACAGATGGTATTGATTTGACGACCCTTGAAGCTGTCTGCCGTCCCGAAATGGGCGCGACTCGCCATTCGCCCGCGAGGCAAGTGAATGATAACTCAGTAATTCGCAGGTTTTCCGTTTTGGAACTTGAGGTGCTCTGCTTGCTGTGAACCAAATGCTCCCAGCACCGGAAGGGAATTCTCCACATGACCGACGAAGCGGAAGTTCGTTCTCAGGGTATGCGAAGCGCTTCGGCCGTGATCGATTCGCCGCAGGCCCATCTGGCGGCGCGAGATCATTCCAGACGCGAGGTGACGGCCATGAACCTTCTGATCGTCGACGATGAGCAGTTCGTTCGCGAGATGTGCGGTGAAGTTGGGCAGGGTTTGGGAATGAAAGTTACCTCCGTGGCCACCGCCGAGGAAGCCGCCGAGCTGCTGGAATATTCTCCCATTGATATTTTACTCACCGACCTGCAATTGCCCGGCGCCAGCGGCCTGGCGCTGCTCAAAAAGGTTCGCGACATGTATCCGGAGATGGCCTTGATGGTGCTCACACAGTACGGCACCATCGACTCCGCCGTCGAGGTTACCCGCCTTGGCGCCGTCGACTACGTCACCAAACCATTTCGCGTCGAAGAACTAAAATCCCGCCTGGTGCGCGCCGCCCACAGCGTGGAGTTGCAGCGCGAAAATCGTTTGCTGCGCGAACAGTTGCGCACTCGTCCGGGCTTTGGCGGCCTCATCGGCCTCTCCCCCAAAATGGAGAGCGTATACAAAGTCATCGGCAAGGTCAGCCAGCACGATTACCCCGTGCTCGTCCTAGGTGAAAGCGGCACCGGCAAGGAACTCGTCGCGCGCAGCGTGCATTTTTCCAGTCCCCGCAAAGAGCGCCCGTTTGTGCCCGTCGATTGCTCTTCGCTGACCCCCACGCTGATCGAATCGGAACTTTTCGGCTACGTGAAAGGCGCTTTCACCGGCGCGTTGCAGTCCAAACAAGGTCTGCTCGAGTCCGCGCAGGGTGGCACGCTTTTCCTCGATGAAATTGGCGATATGCCCATCGACATGCAAGCCAAACTGCTGCGGGCACTGCAGGAACAGGAGATCAAGCCGGTCGGCTCCACGGAACGCAAGCGCATCAACGTGCGCATCATCGCCGCCACCAATCGCGACCTCGAAGCCGCCATCCGCAGCGGCGCGTTTCGCCAGGATCTCTTTTTCCGCTTGAACGTAGTACAAATCAAATTGCCGCCGTTGCGCGATCGCAAGAACGATGTGCCCCTGCTGGTAACCTCCTTCCTCGAAAGACTCTCGCCCCCGGAAGCTCCGCCTCGTACCATTTCCGAGGACGCCATGCTTCGCCTGATGGCCTATGACTGGCCGGGCAATGTCCGCGAACTGGAAAACGCCGTGGCCCGCGCGGTGGCCCTCGGCTCCGGCCCCATCGTGCACGTCGGCGATCTGCCCTCCAATCTGCACTACCCCACCAGCGAACGCGCCCCGGAGCGTGACGAACTTCTTCCGCTCGAAGAGCTGGAGCGCCGCGCCATCATCCGCATGTTGCGCGAGACCAAAGGTGACAAGCTGGCGGCTGCCCGGCTCCTCGGCATCGGCAAAACTACCCTGTACCGCAAACTAAAGCAGTACCACATGGAACAAGCGCCTGAGGAAAATCATACCTCGCAAGCCAGCGCTGGTTAGCATTCGCAACCCCCGCGCGCCAATGTTGTAGGTCGCGGCATTTCTCTGCAACCCAGCCAGATCCCGCATCTATGACCTGCTGAATCAGTTGCTGCCGGCGCTCCGCACCGGGCCAGCGCGCATCGGGTAGCTTCGTTTCCCAACCCGACACATCGCGCGCCTGGATTGCCCAACCACAACAATCCCCGCGGATTGATTCTCACCTCGCGG
Organism: uncultured Acidobacteriota bacterium; assembly: GCA_963838265.1. Classification (GTDB taxonomy): domain Bacteria; phylum Acidobacteriota; class Terriglobia; order Acidiferrales; family UBA7541; genus Acidiferrum. Next base: position 195,607 of record CAWIQN010000002.1, on the reverse strand, counting down.
CGTGGTCTGTTCCTCCAACTCGTCCAAGAAATCTCTAACCGAACTTGCGCGAAGTGGATTCGGTTCACTCTGGGAAGCGTTGCAGAAGCCGTCTCGACATGGGATGGAAAATGGCTCGCAGGGTCTCGCTGCGAGGACCTCAATCATCGCTTATCTGTTTGATTCTGCTGACAAAAGCGGTTTTTCGCGCGGTTGGATATTGCTGTGCAAGAGAGTCTCTGCGATTCGCGGCACGCGGGTTCAAGTACGCGACCCAGAGTGCGACGCAGTGTGCAAGCGCAAGCCGGCTTCGTCCGCAGCACGTCGTGCGCTTTTGGGCCGCGGTTGTCGCGTGCCGTGCTCAATGATCGCAACAAGAGTGAAACGACCGTGAAATTATGGGAGAAAAAAAAGCAAGTGCTGCCCGCCAACCGTGGCATAGCACGCGCGGCCCTGGAAGGAGCTTCGCGTCTGGAAATTGCCGGCGAGGCCTTGCAGGAATTGCGCACGGAAAGTTCTGTTGACCGTATCGGCATCTGGCTGGCCAGCGCGGTCTCGGAATTGGTAGACGAAGGTCGCACTAGCGTTCCGCCGCCCACGGGTGACGCGAAGCCCAAGCCTGCTTGGCGAGGAGTGGTCTGGGATCGTGAAAGTGAAAGCCCGCCCGCGGCGTGGGAGCACCTTTCTGGCGAAGCGCCTTTACCCCAAGAACTCGTACTCGGAGGTCGCGCCGTTGAGCAGGAGCTGCAAGATCATTGCGGAAATATCCTCATCGGCATGCTCATCGGGCAGCGCAAGGTTTTGTGGGTGCCCATTGAGGGTCGCGGCGGTTTACAGGGCGTAATCTTTTGCGGCACGCGGGAAAAACGTCGCGCCCTGCCGCGCGCACTATGCTTGCGGCTCGCCGCAGAGTTGGCTCTGCAACTCGCGTGGCAAGATGAGCGCGCCGTGGCCCGCGAGCGTCAAGCGGACCTCGCGCTGGCGCGCCGGGTACACGGCGACCTGTACGCGGATGGACGGGCTGACAGCCATGCGGATGGACGCGAGGACGGACTGGCGGACGGCCATGCGGATCGTCGCGCGGAATTCAGCACGCAACTTCGTACCGAACGTCGCGCGGAACTTCGCAGCGAACTCTGCACCGGCGTTGCCTTGTCGCGCATCGCCGACAGCATCGTGGACGCCGGACCGGGCGGCCTGGGAATCGGCGCCGCGTTCGCCACCATCGGCGTTCTGCCGGACGGCCGCTCCCGCCAGGCATCCGCTGTGCAACTGGATTTTCGCTGGAAAAGCGGTGACGCCGGCTGGCTACGTGTCGCGGAAAGTGCCGCGTTATCGGAGTCCTGGCAGGCGGCTTTGCGGAATCGTTGCGCCACGGGAATCCCGTCGCAGGCCTCCCGCATGGACACCGCCATCGCGCGCATCGTGGCGTTGCCCATCGAGGCGGAAGGTGACCTGTGCGGTGCCATGCTGGTCGGGCTCTTTCCGCGCGGCACTTCGCTCGCGGCGCTGGAGCGACTCGAATATCGCGCCGCGCTGGCCGGGCAAGCCCTGGCGCGCCGTCATCGCGAGCGCCGCGCGGCGCTGGCTGCGCAGCGACAACGCGCTCAACTGGCGGCCAGCCACGCATGTCTGCTGGTGCTTGATGCCCGCGGACGCGTGGTGGATTCGAGCGCGGGCGCGCACGATTTAATTCACGAAGCCCTGCACGAGATAAACGAGGTAACAAACCACGTATTAAGCGATGTATCAAACGATGTATCAAACGACGCGACGACCACCGCAATTGCTCATGTAACGATCAACGCAGCCACCGACCGCGTACTCAACGTCGCGGCCGTGACCGCGCACCCATCGTCGCCAAATGGTGCCTTCGCCGGCGGCAAACCCGCTCGGTCGGCCGCCGTGGACCGCGCGGCACCAGAGGAACTGTTCGAGAAGCTCTTCCGCGAACAAGATCGCCTCCCGGTCGCGGAATGGTTGCGACGTGGTGACGATCTACTCCCTGGAAATTGTCCCGGTAGTTGCATCGCCGCTCGGCCCGGCGATTCTCCCGTGCATTCAGCCGCTATTCCAAGCGACGCCGAGTCCACGCTGCTCGCGCACCTGCGCAACGACGTCGCCGTGCGCCTGCGCCGCGAACTTCCAGACGCCCAGGGCCAGACCGTGGTGTCACTGGAAAAGATGTCACTGGAAAAATTGACGCGCGAAACGGCGCAGAATTTCTCCGCCAGCCTGGACGGCGAACAGGCGCTCCAGGGTGTTATCGAGTGGCTCGAAGAAGGCGTGGTGCTTTTTGACCTCCACGGCAACGTTCGCGCGCGCAACACACGCTTCGAGCAACTTGCCGGACTCGCTCCCGCCTCCTCCGCCAAGGGCGCCACCCTCGAACAATTAATCGCCCAGATGGCCGAGCAAGCCGCCGAACCCGCCAGGTTTGCCAAGCGCTGGCGCAGCCTGGCCACCAACATCGATGGCGGCGTGCGCGAAGAGTTGCGCATGACCCACCCCACCGCCCGCATTCTCGAACGCACCGCGCGCCCGGTCCTCGACGCCACGGGAGACCTTCTCGGCCGCGTCGAAGTCTACCGGGACTTGACCGCGCAACGCCTCTTCCAGACCCAGCTCCTGCAAACGGAAAAACTCGCCGCCCTAGGCCAGATGGTCAGCGGCATCGCGCACGAACTAAGCAATCCCCTCACCAGCATTCTCGGTTACGCCCAACGCCTCCTGCTCCGCGAAGATGGCGCCGGCCGCCTGCCCGAAGCGCGGCAAATCTTCCAGGAGGCCGAGCGTGCCAGCGGCATTCTGCGCCAGTTGCTCTACAGCGCGCGCGAAACGCCCCCAGAGCGGCGCCGCGTGGCCCTCAATCAAGTGGTCTTACGCTCCATGGAGCTGCAGCGTTTCAGCATGGCCACGGAGAAAGTCCGCATAGAGTTGGATCTGGACCCCTCGTTGCCCGCGGTGGTCGGCGACGCCGCGCAGCTCCAGCAAGTCCTGATGAACCTCGTCGGCAACGCGCGCCAGGCCATCGAACAGAAAGGCGAAGGCGGCCGCATCCGCGTGCGCACCAAACAGGCCGCCGAGCGCCGCGTGCAGCTTGAAATTGAAGATGACGGTCCGGGCGTCCCGCAAAGTATTTTGGCGCGCATCTTCGATCCCTTTTTCACCACCAAGGCCGAAGGCGTGGGCACCGGCCTGGGCCTGTCCATCGTCCTGGGCATCGTGCGCGAACATGGCGGCCGCGTGAACGTTCGCAACGCTCCCGAAGGCGGCGCGATCTTCTCCGTCGAATTGCCCGTGGCCGAGGGGTTAGCTGCCGCCGCGCCGGCGTGGCCCGCGGGAAGTTTTGATCTGCGCCTGGACGTCGGCGACGCCGCGAAAGACGACGCGCTCGCCACCATGGCGGAAAATCATCTGCTCGCCAAGCGTCGCGCTCCCACGCACGGTCGCGTGCTGGTCGTTGAAGATGAGCCCACCGTGGCCCGCCTGATCGCCGACGTGCTGCAGGACGAGGGCCTCACCGTGGACGTTCTCCTCGATGGCCGTGAAGGTTTGAAGCGCGCCGCGGAGCAGCATTTCGATCTGGCCATCTGCGATATGCGCATGCCCGGGCTCGACGGCCAGCAGTTCTATCAAAGCCTGGTGCGGAGCGGCAACGAGCTGCAGCACAATTTTCTGTTCGTCACCGGTGACGTAATCGCTCCCGCCACGCAAGCTTTTCTCGAAAGTCATCGCCTCCCGCACCTGGCCAAGCCTTTTCGCGTGGAAGAGTTGACCGAGCGCGTGCGGGACGTGCTACAGCACCGTCATACGGATCTCGCAGCGGTCAAGCACGCCGCCGCCGGCAACGCCAAGCGTCGAAATGTGGCCACGAAAGCTTGAGTGCGGCACCGGCCGCTACAGTAAACGCGAATACAAAATACGATTGAGGCGGTCCAGAAATTGAGGCGATGCAGAAACTTATGAACGAAAACACCCAGGAACGAACGCGAGAGAGCAACGTTGAACCCCGCACGATCGAGCAGCGGCTGGCAAGGATGAAGGATTTTATGGACAACCCGGGCGGTCCGCTGGAAGGAGTCGGAGAAGATTTCGGAGAGGTCTTGCGCCACGAATTGAACAATCCTCTGACGGGCATCCTCGGCAACGCCGAGCTTCTGCTCGCGGAGGTTCGCCGTGGCAACGATGGCCGGCTGCCGCCCGGTGGCCTGCAACGCCTCGAAACCATCGCCGCCCTGGCCGTGCGCCTGCGCGAAACCATCCGCCGTCTCAGCCAGCAGTGGGAAGTCCGCGACGCCGCCCTGCGCAAGAAAAACGACATGTGATTGTCGTTCTCTTGTGGGGATTGAGGGGCCTCGAGCAATCACAAAATCAAAACACCGGCACCCCGTGGACCAAGGACGAACGTCGCCGGGGCTACAGCCCGGCCGTTACAAAATCAACCGCAACAATCACACATAAATCAACGGCCGCCATGCTTGAGCGCCGGCAAATTAAACGTTGGCGTAATCTCTTTGCGCTTGGCCCAGTCGTGATAGGTATGGCACTCGAAGCAGCGTGATTCCGCGTTGTCCGGACCTGGCGCGTGACACGTCTGGCACGTCGCGATTCCCGGCATCATCACATCCGTGCTCTGCGTGCTGGTCAGCGCTTGCGCGTGGCAACTTACGCAGGTAAACCCCGTGTGCGCTTGATGATCGAATTTTGCGTGTGGCATCCATTTGACGGTGGTATTCGCCGCGGCCACCACGGGCAACACGCTTGGCGCGGTGGGCACCGCTGCGCTAATCGAGGCTCCGCCCACGGAGAGCGCGTGGCACTGGATACACGTTTTACGCCACAGCAATTGCTCGGCATCCGCGGTGCGCTCCGCAACCCACTGCGCTGGCGTCAGTATGCGCACTTCCGGCTGCGGAGCTTTGCCCGCCAGATCGCGGCTCGGATCGCGCACCACGCGCACGTCGCCGGGATGCGCCGCGATATATTGTGTGAACTTGGTGACTAGGAACGCGTGCACCACTTCCGGTTTGTCGTGTGGCACGCCTTCGTCAAAGTGTTTGTCAAACGTCAGCAGATGGCAGGACGCGCACGCCGTGGCAAATTTCACGGGCGCCATCAGTTCCCGCCCGCTGCTCAGATCATGCGGCGGCAACGTCTCTTGTTTCACCGGCAAGAGTTCATCGCTGGCTTTATACGTGGTGCTGGCGGCCACATATTTCGTATCGCCGTAAGTCATATCCGCGGGCGCGGCTGCCGGCCGGTGACAGTTGCCGCATTGCAGCTGCACCAGTGGGCCGGTCGGTCCGCGCCGGATCAATTTCATGTGCAACGCGTGATTCAGCTTGATAGTCCCGGGATCCGTGGGCTTGCTGCCGCCCTGCGCACGCACCACGGCAAATTCCGGATGCCCGTCGGAAAAACTGAGAATGGCGTTCGCATAATTCAGCGTGCCGCCATTGGCCTTCAAATCTGAATGGCATTGCGAACAATTTTCATTGCTCGCGGCCAGCAGATTGATTCTGCCGCGATGCTCGTTGTGGCACTGTGCACAGGCCACTTGCTTGGTGGCGACGTGATGATGAATCGGTCCGTCGTGGCAACTGAGACACGCGCTGTCTTCCGCTTTTTGCGAAAAGACGCCGGCCTTTTGTACGTGGCACGCCGCGCAATCATTCGCCAGCACCGCGTGTGCTTCCGCCATGCGCCCACTGCTGTAAACGCTGGTGTTTTTGGCGAGCACCAGCCAGGCGATCCACGCGAGCGCGAGGGCAGGCAAGAGGATGCTCAACCCTAGCTTGGCGCGCTTCAGCGGCGTCGGCCGCTTGAAATAATTCAGGTCGATGCGCTGCGCCAGTTTTTTCGTTGTGCGTGTGCGTGCCACTCTTTTTTTGCCAATCCTGCCTTACGACAGCCCGAGGCCCCGTGTTGCGAAAAATCTGTTGTGGGGTCACAGCATGCTGCGCCCCGGCTTGCCCGAACCTCTTGATCGAAGCGCCTCTAATAACGCAGCGCCATTACCGCATGCATGGCCCCCAGCAAAATCAATGCCAGCGACAGCGGAATGTGGAACAGCAGCCAATAGTGCATCCAGTGATGCAGCTGCTCCTGCTTGCGCAGTTGCCGCGCTTCGTCGCAAATATCTTCCAGATCCGCGAGCGCGCTGTGCGCCACAGCCGGCAGCATGGTGCGCACGCCAGTAAAAGCCAGCTTGGCTTTGTCTGGACGGCCCAGCGCCTGTCCCCGCTCACCGGGACGTTCCAGGAAAGGCCGCATTTCGTTCACATAAAAAGAACGCAACGGAGCGCTTTCTTCGTCTGTAAGCAGAATAATCTCTGGGGCTGCAGCTACCGCGGTGCTCGTGCTGGCCACGATGGCCGGTGCCACCATTCCGCGCGCGCCCGCCGCCGCGGCCAAGGGACGCATGGCGGTAAATCCGCCCGCACGTTGTGCTTCTTCCGTCTGGCCGTGCGACAAGCCCAATGGCCCGCAAACCGATTCCACGTCGCGATCCGCCTCTTCGCGCAGCAACTTGCGCACGTTCCCGATTTCGTCGTAAATGGTTTCCAGCGGCGCGTCCGTGGTCATGATGCGCGGCAAATAATTCTGCAGCACTGCGCCAAACAATCCGCTGCCCACGGTGGCGATCAGCATCCACATCAACGCTTGCGTCATGATGCCGCCGAAGTGAAAAGCCCCATGAAACAAGATCATCGGCAGGCTCAGCAGCCCCAGCCACAAATGACCGCGCATCCAGGCTTGCGCGCGACCCAGCCGCCACACCGGAACGCGCTTGCGTGCGCCCAGCAACGCCGCGAAAATCATGAAGCCGAAGCCGGTGATGCCGAAGAACAGTCCCACCACGCTGCCGCCGCTCGGCGCCGGCGTGGCGCTCAGGGCATAAATGACATAACCCACCGTCGACGCCGCGAAAATAATCAGCGAAGCGAAAGCCCAGCCGCGTTGGGTCTTGTCCATGTGCATATTATTTTGTGGACCCTTGCCCCAGCATCTCGGAGAAAAATGTCTTGGGATCGACGCGATGCGCCGCATCGTGCGGGCATGCGTACACGCAGCTCGGTTCCTTCAAATGCGTGCACAGATCGCAGGAAGTGGCTTTCTGCTTGATGGCCGCCTTCTTGCGCCCGGCATGCTCGGGATCGTCCACGATCACTTCAAAGGGATGTAAATTAATATTTCCGTACGGGCAATTCCGCGCGCACAGGCCGCAGCCGATGCACCAATCCTCGATAATCACTTCCAGCGAATTGCGCCGGCGAATCGAACCCACCGGGCAGCCCACCATGCACAGCGGATCGCGGCACTGCCGGCAACTGGTCGCCACCAGGTATTGATCGAAGCGCAGTCCGTCGCGCACCAGTCGCGTCACGCCGTCGTGCGCATCCGCGCAGGCATTGACGCAAGCGTCGCAGCGCGTGCAATTTTCAAGGTCGAGCACCAGCAAACTCTGCGCTTCCATCAATCCTTGCGACAGGAACTGATCGATGGGCACGGTCTGCAGCATCTGCATGCGCTGCTGATTGGCCTGTTGACGTTCTTCGGCCACCGCCGCCAGTCCGGCGCGCACGGTGGGGAAGCGTTCGATCATTTGGCGGAAATCGTCGCCGGAAATGCGCACCACCTCCACGTGGTCGAGCGCGGTGCATGTGGCGGTGCGCACGCCGCCGCCAAGCAATCCGATTTCGCCAAAATAGTCGCCGCGCGAAAGATACGCTAAGACCAGTTCGCCGCCGGGATAATTCTCGGAAATTTTCACGAAGCCGATGCGCACCAGATAAAAACAGTCCGCCGGATCGCCTTGCCGCGTGATCATTTGTCCTGGCGAAAAGCGCTGCAGCTCCACGCTTTCTTTCAAGTGCTCGATGAAATCCGGCGCCAGGTCCGCGAACATGGGCACGCCGCGCAAATGATTTTCCAGCGCCCGCCGCCGGTAGTTGGCGTCAATCTGCGCGCGGAACGATTTGTTTTTCAGCATGATGTCCAAAACGTTGCGGAGCATTTCATACGCCACCACGTCGGACACCGCGCGCACCGTCGCCGAGCGCGGATAAAAATTCATACACGTCATTTCGCCAAACAAGATCGCCCGCGCCCAGTTCCGCCACCGGACTGCCGTAGTTCAAATCCACGCTGGCATCGATTGGGATGGTGCGGTCGCGACGCTCTTCGTCGCGCTTGTCTTCCGTGCGGGAGACTAGCGAACTAGTCAGCTTTTTGAAGAATCCTTTCGCGCCGCCATCCGTCTTGACGTGCGCAATCGGCGTGGAGATGGAAACCTGCGCTCGCCCTTCCAAAATGTAGAACGCCGTGGACCCGAAATCGCCTTCCTTGCAAATCAATTCGCCCGCGCGGAATTTCCGCTTCACGATCGCGCCGGTATTTAATTCCAAAAATGTGCCGGAGACGCCTTTGAAAACGGGAATCTGCAAAAGCTCTTCGGCGTCGAACACCTGTGCATCGGTCGTCTTGGCAATGGCCGTGCCCACGACGCCGCGATTGGTCAGCGCGCCGGTGGGGCAGGAAACCATGCACTCGCCGCAGGAAATGCAGGTGGATTCGCCCATCGGCGAATTCAGGTCAAACGCAATTCCCGCCGAATAACCCTTGCCCATGCGGCCCAGCACGAAATTGTTTTTAATCTCATCGCACCCGCGGATGCAGCGGTCGCACAAAATGCACGCGTCGTGATCCACAGCGATGGCCAGCGACGATTCATCCCGTCCGCGCGCCACGCTGCGTTTCGCAAACCGCGCCTGCTTGATCCCCGCCGCGTGCGCTTGCGTTTCCAGTTCGCAATCGCCGGAATGCTGCTGCCGCGCGCAGGGTGTGGGGTGGTCGGACATTAACAGTTCCAGCACCGTCTTGCGCGCGCCCAAAACTTTTTCGGAATTCGTCACCACCTTCATTCCGGGATCGACGGGCCGCACGCACGCCGCCGACAGCACGCGCCCGCCCGCTTCCACCAGGCACAGCCGGCACACGCCCACCGGCGTTTCATTTTGCAAATGGCACAGCGTGGGAATGGTGACGCCGTTCATGCGCGCCGCGTCAAACACGCTGGTCCCGGCCGGCACGCGCACCGGCTTGCCGTCAATGACCAGGTCCACCAATCCCGGAGGAGTAGCAGTTGTCGCCATAATTAATCAGCCGTCCGCAGCAAAAAAGTTTTCATGGTCGAATCCCCACGCGATTCGCTTCTCCAGCGCGCACCGCCGGCGAAAAGCAGATCCCGCTGGGACACTTGCCTTGTAAAACGTGCGCATCCACTTCCGCGCGAAAATGTTTCAGCACCGATTGGATCGGCGCGGGCACAATCTGCCCCAGTCCGCAGATGGACGCCAGCCCCATCGCTGCGGAAAGTTCATCAAGCAGCGCCAGGTCCGCGCGATATTGCGCCTCGGGCAGCCCACTCTGCGTCCACCGCACCAGTAGATCCGTCATCTTCTGTGAGCCCACGCGGCACGGCACGCATTTGCCGCACGATTCGTTGCGATAAAAGCGCACCGCGTTCAACGCCATGTCCAGCATGCACGTGGTGTCGTCGCATACCACGATCGCGCCGGAGCCCAGCATCGACCCCGCATCCGCCAGCGCTTTGAAATCCAGCCGCACATCCACCATGGACGCCGGCAAATATCCCGACGACGGCCCGGACGGCGCAAACGCCTTCAACGTCCGCCCGCCGCGAATTCCCCCCGCATGCGTGAACAACACTTCCCGCATCGAGGTGCCCATGGGCACCTCAAACACGCCGGGGTTCACCACCTGTCCGCTGACGCCCACAAACTTCCATCCGCGCGAACCGCCCTGCCCCTGCGACTTAAACCACTCCACGCCGCGCGCCAGAATCTGTGGCACGTTCACAAATGTCTCCACGTTATTCAGCACTGTGGGCTTGTGAAATAGTCCTTCGGCCACGGGAAACGGCGGCTTGTTGCGCGGCTCCGCGCGGTGCCCCTCGATCGCCTCAATCAGCGCCGTCTCTTCCCCGCAAATATATCCGCCAGGGCTCACAAAAATCTGCAAATCAAAATCCAGCCCGCTGTTCAGAATATTTTTACCCAGCAATCCCATCTGATAGCAGCGCCGCAGCTCTTCGCCCAAAATCTCTTCCTGCAAGTGATACTCGTGCCGGATGTACAAAATCCCGATTTTCGCGCCGCTCACGATTCCGGCGATTGCCATGCCCTCGATCAGCAAATGCGGTAGATGCGTCATGATGAAGCGATCCTTGATCGTTCCCGGCTCGCTTTCATCCGCGTTGCACACCACATACTTCGGCGTGGCCAGCTCTCTCCGCACCAAATCCCACTTCATGCTGGTCGGAAATCCCGCGCCGCCCATGCCGCGCAGCTCCGATTCTTTCAGCAGCGCCAGCACCCCTGCATAGTCTTTCGTCTGCGTCAGCGCGCGAAATACCCCGTACTTTTCGCCCACGCCGGTGCCATCCACGTAAGGGTCGGAAGCGCAAGCCACGCGCGGCACATGCGGATGCTCTTCATGCACCGTGTCCCCGCGCAACGCCGAACGCGCAATCTGCTCCGCGCGATCCGCCGTCACCTCGGTAAATATCTGATCGTTGATCGCCACCGCTGGCGCCAGGTCGCATCGCCCCAGGCACGATACATCGCGAATCTGCACCGCCTCTGCTGGCGCTCCGGCAAAGCGCCGCTCCAGATCCGCGCGCAATTCCGGCGCCCCATTCAAGTGGCAGCTCATATCCACGCACACCCGCACCTCAGCTTTGGGCGGCACCACCAGATGAAAATGCGGATAGAAACTCGCTACGCTGTGGATTTGATACAGCGGCATTTGCGTGCGCGCAGACAAACTCTCCAGCTCCGCCTTGGGCAGAAAGCCGTGCCGTAGTTGTATCGCGCGCAGATCGTCGAAGATCACGGGGCCAGTCTCGTTTGAATAGCGTGCGCAGTTTAACGCTACGCGCCCTGCCTAAGGGAGAGTTAAATCCCCTGCATACTACTGTCGGTCTGGAAAACTGTAAAGCAACCTTTTACGATTCTTGGGCTGGCCCGTGCCAACCGCCTATTAACCCTCGAAACCGCAGGCCATCCTGCCCCACCCTGGCACATCCCATGCCACGTCTAGCCTCCGCCCGCATATCCCCCATCGTCCCAATTCCTCTACAGAAAAAACCGTATCCCTTTTTTCGCCGTGCCCCCATTAAAATACGCAACTGGATGACCTTCGGCCACGTTTCATAGCAAAACCCCGCCACTTAATCCGCGCCCGTCAGTCACGCGCTGTACCGGGCATCAAAAGGATGAGCTGGCAAAAGGATGCAAAATGCGCACTGCAGTTGCGATTCGTTTGTTGCTGTTTTCTTTGGTGCTGCTGGCGTTGTCCCAAGTTTCCTTCGGACAAGTCGCTGTCGGCATTTCCGTCGGCTTCGGTCCACCCGCTATCCCCGTCTACGAGCAGCCCATCTGCCCCGCGGATGGTTACCTCTGGACCCCCGGCTACTGGGCCTACGATGACGTCGACGGCTATTACTGGGTTCCCGGCACCTGGATTCAACCGCCCGAAGTGGGCTTCCTCTGGACCCCCGGCTACTGGGGGTGGGGCGGCAGCGCCTTCTTTTTTCATGAAGGTTATTGGGGACCGCACATCGGCTTCTATGGCGGCATCAACTACGGCTTTGGCTACGGCGGTGTCGGATATGAGGGCGGTCGCTGGGAAGGCGGCCATTTCGCCTACAACACTTACGTGAACCACGTGAACACCACCATCATCCACAACACCTACAACACTCGCGTCACCGTGGTGAACAATCACGTCAGCTACAACGGCGGCGCCGGTGGCGTGGAAGCCCGCGAATCCGAGCAAGAACGCGCCTACGCCAGCGAACGCCACGTCGGCCCGGTAGCCGCTCAGACGCAGCACTACGAGGCCGCCCGCGGCAATCCGCAGTTGCGCGCCTCCTACAACCACGGCAAACCCCCCATCGCCGCCACCGCGCGGCCCGGCGAGTTCCATAACAACGTGGTACCCGCCAAGCAACCCGGTGGCACCTACAAAGCGCCTCCTGCTAACGTCGCTCACGGCAACGAAGCGCGCCCTGCAGGTGGCGCCGCCAATCCAGGACACGCCAATGAAATACAGGAGCACAAATACACCGCGCCCAGCAGCGGCAATGACGCCACCGACAAAAAATACCAACAGCAGCAGGACAAACTAGCCGCCAAACAAAACCAGGAGCACCAAAAGCTCCAGCAGCAGCAAGAAAAAGAGCACCAGCAAGCCGCCCAGAAAAACTACAGCGACCAGCAAAAACAACAAATGGAACAGCGCCACACCCAGCAAACCCAGCAACTCGAACAAAAGCACACCACCCAACAGCAGCAAATGCAGCAGCACCAGGCCCCGCCAGCCTCGCATCCCCAGTCAGGAGGCGGCAAGCCCCACTAAGCGTGTTGACGTGAGCTAGTATCGCCGGCGAGAGGCAGCCTCACTGCCGTGAAGCCGCCTCCCGCATAACAAACGGGCCACGCATTCGCCAAATCCGGCGCCAGCGTGGCCCGCTCAGTTTTCGCCCTTTCCGTTTTTGCTTATGTAGGTGCCGATCTTTAGATCGGCCTGGCAGTTTTCCGTCCGCCTCTTCGGTGTGCCGTCGTAGCCTGCCGCCGTCTAAGCCTGCTGTTGTAGCGACGCCCTTCAGGGCGTCACCGTTTTGCCCGGCCTCGTCCGTCTCTCCGCTAACCTTTTCTCCGCCTCTGGCAGCCCGTCTCCTGACATTGGTAGCACAGGCACTCCTGCCTGTGCACTGCCGCAACACCACAACCCCCGAACGCGGCAGGCGCGGCACAATTTAACCCAGCCCGTGAGCGCTGGGTTCCGGGGAATAACGCGACGCCCAAGCGCCGGAGGAGCGACACATTCGCCCTCGCCCCACCCGAATCACCCGCAATTTTCACTTAGACCGAAACTCCACTCTCTTATTTTCGCGTTCCCGCCGCGCCACTCACCGTCACGACACCTTCCGCGCCCCCGTCTCCTGACTAAACAACGACACCCACTTCCCCCCGCGCAACGCATACAACGTCGAAACATAAACCACCGCATTAAACTCTTTCCCGTGTGACGCCCCATGCTCCGTCAACCGGTAAACAATCACCCCCGCCGCGTCCGAAACCCGCACCAACCGCACATCCTCCATGCTGTAATCAATAATCCGAAACCCTCCCACATTCTTCACCACCTCCGCCTTCGTAGCCGGCCCATGATCGTCCACAAACACCGCCTCCTCCCCCAACATCGCCGCAAACCCCGCCACATCCCCAGCCTTCAGCGCCTCCAACCCCGCCCGCTCCTGCGCCACCAGCGCGTCCTGCATCGCCTCATCTTTGATGGTGAATCCAGAGCCAACGCCGACTCCAGCGCTGACACCGGCCGCAGCGTTGACGCCGACTCCACTCCGCGGCCCACCAGCATTTCGCGTTCCCCCGCCGTCAGCCGCCACTGCTTGATCGGCCCAAGCCGTTTCGATCGCGCCGCCAGTTCCCATCGACTTGCCCGCCCCCTCCGTCTTCGTCCCACTCCGACCCGCCGCAACGTGCGCGAAGTTCGCCATCCGCGCCAGCAACGCAAAACTACAAATCCCCACCGCCACAACCGTCATCCACCGCGCACCACGCTTCATCGCCGTCCTCCAAATCACGATTCGCACTATACTCCCGCCGCACTCGATCCGTTTTCCTAACCGGTATTCCTACGTTCCGTAGGGGCACTATCGTGATGATCTTGAAAACGCAATCTGCGCCTGGCGCCGCTTCCAGACTGCTGGCGCATCACGTCGCGCCATCATGCGTTGTACTTGGATCATGATAAACTGAACCTATTCGCATATTTCTTGCCCGCAAAGATGCGAGAAAACCGCGTTCATTACCGCCCAAGGAACCAGCGATGACGATCGAAATCCGCGACCCCGCGCTGCAAGCTAGGATCGAAAAGCAACTCCAGGTGACCGGCTCCAGCAGTGTCGAGGAAGTGTTGATTCGCCTACTTGAGACTCAGGAAGAACAGGACCGCTGGCTTTCTGAAAACCGCGAATCCATTAACGCCAAGATTCGCCGCGGTATCGCGGAACGTGACCGCGGCCAGGGGATTCCTGAAGACCACCTCGAGGCTTACCTGGCGGACCTGAAAGCCAAGCCTGAATGAATCGCCGTTACGTTCTTGCGCCGCAAGCCGCGCTTGAAATGTCACATCAAAAGCGAATGCGAACCACCTTGTCGCTGGACGATGATGTCCTTCAGGAAGTAAGAGCGTATGCCCAAAGCCGGGACATCGCCTTCGGCAAAGCTGTGTCGGTCCTCTTGCGTCGCGGTCTTCACGCGCCCCTGCAAACCCACGTGGTCAATGGCTTCCACGTGGTGGACCTGCCACCTGGCTCCCCACCCGTAAGCTCGGGAGAGGTCAAGGAACTTGCGACTGGTCCAACGCACGTCGCGGCAAAATGATTTTCCATTCGAACGTACTACGCCACGCCATTCGAAACTAGTACCATTCGATAAATAACTTTACATGGCATCTTTCTCGTGTTACTGTACCGCGTGTTAGTTCGATTCCCGCTCTCGATCAAGCCCGCCACCCTCCATCGCCGCTCCGCCCTGCTCGTCCGTCTCTGTGACATCGCGCAAACACGGCCTCTTTATTTTCAATCACTTGCACACTCTTCTCAATTTACAAAACACGATATCCCCAGCCTTTTCTTAGCCTTGCGCACTCTTTGCGAAAAACACCCGGGGGTGGGGTGGGCATCTCTAACCAGATTTTCCCTATTTATTAAAGGTAGTCTGAGCAAATTTCCAGGATCTCTGCTAACTCTAATCGTGCCTATGTCTTTCGCGAAAAGCAGACTTAACCCTTTTAGAATCCTACTCTTTCATAGACCCCCCGGGGGGTGGGGGTCTACCTATCATATTAAAAATAAGGAACTTACCATTTTCGCACCGCTCAGAACAGCGCCGCAATCCGCCTAGCGTCTCCGCGTTTCTGTCCCAGTTGCCACCTTGCCTCCCGCCGTACTGTCGGGTTTGGCGACCCCTTAAACTTTCTGCCTCATTCCTTGACTTCTTTCGCGCGGAGAATATATAAGCTATCCAGCCGAACCGAACCTCGAATGAGAATCGCGACCGATCCCCGTTTCGCTTTACTAGCGCTGTGCGTTTCTCTCGCGCTTCCGCACGCGCTGCTGGCGCAAAACGAAAACTCCGCCGCCAACGTTATTGGAAATGATAAATACGTTGGGCCGGGTTCTTGCGCCGCCACCAGTTGCCACGGCAGCGTCAAACCCGTCGCCAACAGCCGTATTTTGCAAGACGAATATTCCACCTGGATCATCAAGGACAAACACAGCCGCGCGTATCAGGCGCTGACCGGCGAAGTTGGCGAGCGTATGGCCAAAATTCTCGGCCTCGGCAAAGCGGAGACCGCGCCGAAATGCTTGGCCTGTCACGCATTGGCGCCGCCCGCGGAAATGCGTGGTCGCCCGTTTGAAGTCACCGATGGCGTGACCTGCGAAAACTGCCACGGCCCGGCGCAGGGCTGGCTCGGCCAGCACACCGCAAAAGATTCTCCGGAAAAACACGCGCAGTCCGTGCGCGACTTCCACATGGTGGATACGCGCAACGTAATCGTGCGCACGGATAAATGCCTTGAGTGCCACCTCGGCATCCCCAGCAAATTTGTGGACCACGAAATGATCGCCGCCGGCCATCCCGATCTTTACTTTGAACTTGATTCTTTTTCTGTGGTGATGCCGCGCCACTGGAACAGCCCGCGGCTGCATGCCGACGGCACGCCCGCCGACGATCCCAACTGGGAAGGCGTGCGGGAATGGAGCGCCGGTCAAGCTGTGCAGCTGCGCGCGGCGATGGATCGCGTGGCTTGGCGCGCCCGCGGCGAACGCTACGACAAGAAAAATGTCTGGCCAGAATATTCCGAACTTTCCTGCATCGCTTGCCATCATTCCCTGGTCGCGGCCAAAGACAGCTGGCGCCAGGAACATGGCTACCCTGGACGCCGCCCCGGCGATCCTGCGTGGAATGCGTCGCGGTACGTGGTTTTTCGTTTGATGGCGAAGGAAGTGGACGCCGCGGCTGCGCAGGACCTCGATCAAAAACTTCAGGCCGTGGCCGCGGAGATGAGCAAGCTGAATCCCGATCGCACCGCCGCCGCTGCCAGCGCCGCGGCCGCCGCGCCCATCGCGCATCATTTCGCGGAGAGCCTCGCCGGCATGACTTACGATCGAGCCATGGTCTTGCGCATGATGCAGAGCATCTGCGACAACGCCGAAGAAATTTCTCTCGCCGACGAACGCGCTGCTGAACAAGCCACCATGGCCATGGATTCCTTGTACATCGCGTACAGCAAGGACGCCAAGCCCGCCAACGCCGCGGAAGTGCGCGCCAACATCAACGCGCTGTTCCAGCAAGTGGAAAATGCATCCGCGTACAACGCGGACACCTTCGCCGCAGCGCTCCGCCGTATCCGCCCACAGTTGCAATAATAAATTGTTGCAATAAATCGACGCGATAAATTATTGCAATAGATCACATCGCAACGCCGGATTTTTTTTCCACCTTCTTATCGTCGTCGTTTTTTTCTAGGTCATTATTTTCTTCGATTATCGCCGTCGCGAAAGTTTTGCAATCGCGCGAGATGCTCAAAGATAAAGTTCGAGGCCATACCGGAGCGAAAATGAATCGCCTCGAAAACTGGTTTTGCTCCACAAATTTCTGGCGCAGCGTAACGCGCGATCATTTACTGCCCAGAATGCTACAAGGCGTTGCGCGGGACGATGCCGAATCGCCTACGCACGTTCTGGAGTTGGGCGCGGGACTTGGAGCTGCTACTCCTGAATTGCTGCGGCGATTTCCGCGCGTCACCAGCTTGGAATATAGCGCGATGTTCGCCGCGCAAATTGCGCGCACACCGAGGGGCGAGAAGTTTGGTGGCGCGAGCGTGCCGGAAGATTCGCGTGACGCAGCGCGTATCGCATGCGCAAATCGCGTCGCTAACGTTGTGCAGGGCGACGCGGCGCAATTGCCTTTTGCGGACGAAAGTTTCACGTGTGTGATCGCGATTTTGATGCTGCACCATTTGCGTTCACAGGAATTGCAGGATTGTGCGTTTGCGGAAGTGCGGCGTGTCTTGCGGCCGGGGGGAATATTTGTGGCGTTTGAAATTCACGATGGCTGGCTGCAACGGTTGATACACGTGCACAGCACATTTGTGCCGGTGAAGGCCAGCGGTGCGCACGCCCGTTTGAATGCGGAGGGGTTCGCGTGCGTTTCGGTTGATTTTCTGCGCGGTGGATTCGTGCTTCGCGCGCAACGCGCGGCGGATTGACCGCGTCAATGTGGCGGCTTAGCATCGAACCATGGGCACAAAGAGCAATGTTAGTCCGGCGCACGTCAGTTCAACTGATGTGAATTCGAGTGGCGCGAACGCTGTGACTACGGAGCCATCTGGGGTGCCGCGAGGGAAATATCCTCCGGGGCCGAATTCCGGCAAGCGAGGAAATATTGGCGGGCAACTCGGAGCGGTGAGGCGCGACCCGCTGGGATTTTTCACGCACTGCGCACGGACTTACGGCGACATCACCGCGATCCGTTATTTAAATTTCCGCAGCTTCTACATAAATAATCCGGAATACATTGAAGACGTGCTGGTGAACAACGCGCGGAAGTTTCATAAAGGCCCGGTGCTGCAGGCGAACAAAGGGGTTTTCGGAGAAGGACTGCTGACCAGTGAAGGCAATTTCTGGCTGCGGCAGCGGCGACTGGCACAACCGGCATTTCATCGCGCGCGGATTGCCGCGTACGCGGAAACGATGGTGGGCTATACCGAGCGGCTTCTGGAAACGTGGCGCGATGGCGAAGAACGCGACATTCATGAAGAGATGCTGCGCGTGACGCTGCAAATCGTGGGCAAGACGCTGTTTGACGCGGACGTGGCGCGCGATGCGCAGGAAGTGGGGAAGTCCCTGGAGTTGTTGCTGGAACTCAGCGCGGATTTTGCACGCGACATCTTGATTCCCAGATGGCTGCCCACGCCGAAGAATATCCGCAAAGCACGGGCGATCAAGAAATTGGACAAGATCATTTACCGCATCATCGAAGAGCGGCGCAAATCAGGGCGCGATACCGGGGATTTGCTGTCAATGCTGTTGGCGGCGCGCGATGAAGACGGCTCGCGCATGACCGATAAGCAGTTGCGCGACGAGTCCATCACGCTGTTTCTTGCCGGACATGAGACCACGGCGAATACCTTGTCTTGGACGTGGTGGCTTTTGGCGCAGAATCCCGCGGCGGAAAAAAAGTTGCATGCGGAATTGGACAGCGTACTTAGCGGAAGTGCGCCCACGCTCGAAGATGTCGCGAAATTAAAATATGCGGAGAACGTGCTGACGGAGTCGCTGCGGTTGTATCCGCCGGCGTGGGGGTTGGCGCGCCTGGCTATCGAAGAGCACGAGATCGCCGGATATAAAGTGCCAAAGGGAACGGGCATTTCGATAGCGCAGTGGGTGATGCATCGCGATCCGCGATGGTATGAGGCGCCGGAAGAATTTCGGCCGGAACGTTGGGAAGATGGATTGGCGAAACGGTTGCCACGATTTGCATATTTTCCGTTTGGGGGCGGGCCGCGGCAGTGCATCGGGAATACGTTCGCGCTGATGGAAGCGACGCTAGTGCTGGCGACGATTGCGCAGCGCTACCGGTTTCGTTTGGTGCAAGGGCATCCAGTGGTGCCGCTGGCGTCGATTACGCTGCGGCCACGGCATGGGATTCGCGCGTTTCTCGAGGCGCGATAGGTCGAGCGCCGCACACGGTGAGGTTGCGAATGGGGGATCACCATTCCGCAGCCGACGGCGATTATCGCTCCCGCAGGTTAATCGGAAACGACGTCCCAGCAGTCGCCGTGGATTCCCCTTGTCAAACTAGGAGAGCATGGACTAGACTCCTAGTCAGGCTAGGGGGAGGTGCTTTTACTTTTGGGCAAAACCGCAGAACTACTTCCGGGCACGCTAGACATGCTGATTCTCAAAGCCGTGTCTTTGAGACCGCTGCACGGATACGGTGTGATGGTTCGCATCCGGCAGATCTCCGGGGATGCGCTCGAGATTCCGCAGGGATCTTTGTATCCGGCGCTCTACAGATTGGAGCACCACGATCTGATCGCCGCGGAATGGGGGCAGAGCGAGAACAACCGCCGGGCGAAGTACTACACATTGACAGCAGCGGGGCGCCGGAGGCTGCGCGACGAAACGGCCGGTTGGAACCGGCTGGCGACGGCGATTGCGGCGGCCTTGAATACCACGTCGAAGGAGGTGTGACATGTTCAAGCGATGGCGCTCTCTATTTCGTGTGCTCGCTCGGCGGCGTGATTTCGAAGAGGGAATGTCCGAGGAACTCCGCTTTCACATCGAGCAATACACGGACGACCTCGTGCGCTCCGGCATGTCACGGGAGGAAGCGGCCCGCGTGATACGGACGGAGCTCGGAAGCTCTATCAATGTCAAAGCGGATTGCCGGGAAGCCTTTGGCGTGCACTTCTTTGACGAGTTTCGCAGGCAGCTGAGTTACGCCGCCCGATTGTTGCGAAAAACCCCGGCATTTGCAGCTACCGCTCTTCTGACGCTCGCCGTTTGCTTGGGCGCGAATCTGACGATTTTTGCCGTGATCGATTCGGTGCTGCTCCGTCCCCTACCCTTTCCCGAGCCCGACCGGCTCATGACGATATTCAATACGTATCCGAAAGCTGGCGTCGATCGCGACGGGTCCTCGCTGACCAACTATTACGAACGCCGCAATCGTATTCCTGCCCTGGCCTCGCTCTCGATCTACGCTTATGGAACGGAGATTGTCGGTGAGCCCGGCTCGACGGAACGACTCCAGACCATGCGCGTGTCTCCGGATTTTTTCTCTACTCTGGCACTCGGGCCCGTGATCGGACGCACTTTCACGGACGAGGAAACCAGTTCCGAAACCGACCACGTTGCCATTCTTTCCGACGCGTTTTGGCGGCAGCGATACAACGCCGATCCGGCGGTGCTCGGAAAGCAAATTCGCGTAAACAGCGTTCCCAGAACGGTGATCGGCGTGTTGCCTCCCAGCTTCCGCTTTCTCTCTTCCGATGCCCGTGTGTTCTTGCCCCTCGCCTCGCGCCCGGAAAATCGCGCGCCATCGCGGCGGCATTCCGGCGGAAATGTGATCCAAATGATTGCGCGCCTCCGACCGGACAGCACGCTGGCACAAGCGCAGTCGGAGATCGACGCGCAGAACGCGGCACTGGAAGTCGACGATCCGCAGGCCAAGATGATGGCCGACGCCGGCTTTCGTTCGTTGGTGGTGCCATTGCGGGCGGACCACGTGGCAGCCGTCCGGCCCACCCTGTTGCTGCTGGAAGCAGGCGTACTGGTTCTTCTCTTGATTGGCGCCGTCAACCTTGTGAACCTGCTACTTATCCGTGCAAGCGGGCGAGTGAAGGAATTAGCCGTTCGTCAGGCGCTTGGCGCAAGTTGGAGATACCTGGTGAGCGAAGTGGTGGTCGAGACCACCTTGCTCACATTAACCGGAGGACTGCTCGGACTCGCCGTCGGCGCCGGCGGAATCCAGTTGCTGCGCGGGTTGGGCGCTGATCGCCTACCCTTGGGAAGTCGCATCGTTTTCGACGCGCGATTGGCACTGGTCGGCCTGCTCGCAGCCATCGTTATGGGCATCGTGTTCGCGATACCCGTCGCCTGGTTCCATATTCGGCGGCAACTCGGGAATGCGCTGCAATCGGAGAGCCGAGGCGGCACGAGCGGGCACGGCGCTCAAATCCTGCGTCACAGTTTCATCGTCTCTCAGATTGCCCTGGCGTTTATTCTGTTGGCCGGAGCGGGTCTGCTCGGCCTCAGTCTTCAGCGCGTGATGGCCGTTTCTCCAGGCTTCCAGTCCGACCACATCCTGGGTGGGCAAATCCTGCTTCCCTGGGCAACCTACCCGGACGCAGCCCGTCTGACATTCGTTGAAAACTTGATGGACAAAATCGGCCCCGAACCGGGAGTGCTGTCCGCAGGCGTGGTAGACAATGTACCCTTCAGTGGCAAAACCGGCAAAAGCGCCGCCACGGCAATGGGTCACGTTCGCCGCCCTGGCGAATCGGCGCGAGGGCACTATTCTTACGGCGTCGCGGGCGACTACTTTCGCGCCATGGGCTTCTCCCTGCTCGCAGGACGTTTCCTCAGCGCCGATGATTCACGTCGCTCTCAGCGAGTCTGCGTGGTAGATGAGGACTTCGCCCGATATTACTGGCCGACGTCCAGCGCAATTGGCCAACGATTGTGGGAAGGCTCCGAAGCGGGAAAGGATGCCGAAGCTTTTACCGTCGTCGGCGTTGTTGGCGGGGTCAAACAAGCCGGGCTCACGGAAAACGAAGCCCAGGGCGCGATTTATTATCCCTACGCTTTCCGGATCGGTGACAGCTTCTTCGTTGCCGTGCGCACCAGCCTGCCACCGGAATCGTTGGCGTTGACATTGCAGAAGGTGGTGCGACAAATCGACCCCGACGTGCCGGTCAGTGATCTTCGGTCGATGGACACTCGCATTGCCGACAGTCTGGTCGCCCGTCGGTCCCCGGCGCTGCTGGCTGGCCTCTTCTCAGGGATAGCTCTGTTGCTCACATCCATCGGCACTTATGGAGTGCTGAGTTACGCCGTCACACAGCGCCGCCGCGAAATCGGAGTGCGGATAGCCCTTGGGGCGCAACCCGGGCAGATTCGAATGCAGTTTCTCTCACTCTCATTACGCCTGCTAAGCGCCGGAACCGTGTTGGGCTTGATCGGAGCATGGCAGGCGGGCCGCGCGATGCGGTCGCTGCTCTTTCAAGTACCGCCGCTTAACGTCGCGGTCCTCGCCGCTGCCGCGTGCGTGACGGCAGCAGTGTGTCTTGCCGCCTGCCTCCTGCCATCGCAGCGCGCCGCGCAAATATCCCCGATGGAGGCCCTTGCCGAGGAGTAGAGAGTCCGTTCAACCCGTCAGGCCAACGTACGGGGTCGTCAGTTGCAGTGTGCGATTCAGTGCGTGCTCAAGTTGCGATTCGCGGTATAGAAACCGCACCGTACCCGGGCTGGATCTAGAGGCGGGTCCGCGTACTGAACGGAACGGCGCCGGGTTCGCGGAGTTACTCCGCTGGCGGATGCTTGAGGATCTCTGCCAAGGCGTGCAGCCGTGCGGCGTCTGCCGGGCTGGCTGTGGCGGCGCTCTTTTCGAGAGACGGAGCCATGGCCTGCAACTTTTTCAGTTTGCTTGCGCTGAGGTGAGAGGTCTCGGCGCTTTGGATGGCGCTCTGCAGGGCAGTGATACGGTCTGCCGGCAAGGCCTGCGAGCGGGACAACTGGTCCACGTAGGCTTTGGCCACGACGAGCTGGGCAGGCCAGGCGATTTTTTGCTGGTTCTGAACATTTAGTTCGGTCAAGCGAACAGTTTTGGCGGCGTCGATTTCGTTCTGGGTTAGAAATTTTGTGGGGGTTAGTTCAAAAACGTCCAGGCCACGGGCAATCTCCGAACCGTAGATGTAGCCGTTGTACCAATAGGCTGACCATTCGCCACCCAGCACGAGCGTCTTGGGATCAATGGGGCCGCGGTCGAAGTAGGCAATCTCGAAGGGTTGCGCCGGGTCGGTGAAATCCATAACGGAGACGCCGCCCTGATACCAGGCTTGCACTTCGATATCGCGGCCGGGGACCGGGATGAGCGAGCCGTTGTGCGCTACGCAGTTCTCGGTGTCGCCCTGCGCGGATGGCAGCTTGTAATAGTTCGCGAAGGTGAGCTTGTCGTCCTTCAGGCGGAAGATGGCGTCGGCGCCCCACTTGTTCGGATCATTCGGCCGGCACCGTGCGCCCAGGCCACCGCCCCACTCATCGGTAAATACGACTTTGCTGCCATCGTTAGAGAACGAGGCGGAGTGCCAGTAAGAATAGTTCGGATCGTTCACCGCATCCACGCGCTTGGGATGGACGGGATCCTTGATGTCCAGCAAGATTCCGTTTCCGGAGCATGCGCCCGCCGCGAGGCCAATCGCGGAGTAGACCGTGATGTCGTGGCACTGGTCGGTGTCTGCGGGCTTCTCGGCGCCTTTTTTGCCATGCGTGCCGCCGTTGTTCAGGCCGTTCATCGCGCCGGTGCGGGCATCGATAAATACGCGAGGACTGGAAACTATCTTGGCGTCTTGCGGAGCCGTTACCGGGACTTTGATCACGTCAATACGGAACTGTGCGGCGTTGGGATCTTTGCCGGTTTTGTCATCGGTGCATCCGGCTAGTTCTTCCGATTGCCGCACAAACGATGTGCCGGAGACGTAGATGTAGACGTTGTCTTTATCGTTCGGATCGACGACCAGAGTATGGGTGTGCGAGCCGCGACAGGTTTGCACCGCCGCGATTTGTTTCGGGTTGCTGATGTCGGAAATGTCGAAGATGCGCACGCCACGGAAGCGGTCTTTTTGGGCTGCTGGCAACGGGCGTTTTTTTGCCTTTTCCTCTTCTGGAGTTGGCGGAGGAGCCGGGGGAAATCCTTGCGTGCCGCAATCCAGGCGGCCGTTGGGCATCTCCACGGACATAAACATCAGGTTTTTGTACACGGAGACATCGCCCTGCCCGCCGGGGCAGACCAGCGAGGTCAGCAACTTGGTGTTCGCAGGGCTCGAGATGTCGTAGATATTCATGCCATAAAAATTTCCCTGGAACAGGTGGTTGCCCTGGAACGCAAAGTCCGAGTTCGCGAAAGCCAGTTGCGCGATCACCAGGTGCATGTCCTTCGGAAGCTTTGCGATGCTCCCGATACCAAGCTGGGCAATCGTTTTCGTCACCTTCGGATCGTCGGGATCCGTGGCGCCCAGTTGAAACGCGTCGGGTTTCTTGAGCAGCATCAGGTGCTTGATGCCCATAGAGGTTTCGCCCGCGTCATAGAGACCCGGCGTCAGCTTGGCGCGCGGATCGTTCGCATCGGAGCCGGTCATGCCCGGAGGTAGCGTTGGAGCGGGCTCCGGAGCAAAGGGATTGTGGTCTTCCTCCGCAGGCTCGTCCGAGGGTGGCTGGGCTGCGGCCGGCTGAGTTGCGGATGGCGGAGTTGCTGGCGTCTGCGCGGGTGGTGGAGTTGTAGCGGATTGCGCCGGCATTCGGCTCACTCCGAAAAAGAAAATTAGCGCGGCCACCGCCGTACGAAGCGCAACACTGGACACTCGGTTCATCGTTTCTCCTCTGAGGTTTTTTTCTCTAGCATGGCCTGCATAATCTTGATTTCCGCCCGTTGCGTATTGTCCGCATCCGTCGCGAAGTCGAAAATCTCGGCATCCTGACCCGCGCCCGCGGTATCGAACAAATCTTTCACCATGATCAGCGCGCCGCCGTGGTGCTGAATCATTCCGATCAAAAATAGGCGGTCGAACTCCGCGCCTTTGGCATTGCGCAAGGCTGCCATCTGCTCTGGCGTAAGCATACCGGGCATGAGCGCCATGGTGTCGCCCGACATATTCATCTTCGACGCGTCCTTCGACATGTCCATGCCGGGCATTCCCGGCGTCGCCATGGAAACGGATTCTCCGCGAGCCGCCAGCCAGCGCTTCATGAACCTGATTTCGTCGGACTGCGAGCTGCTGATGCGCGCTCCCAGCGACCGCAGTTCTTTGTTGTCCGTATGCGACGCCATCAGCGCGGTCATTTCCACCGCTTGCGAGTGATGCATGATCATGCCCTGCATGAATTCCACGTCCGCTGGTGACTGCGGCGGCAGCGTAGCTTTCGTAGAAGGCGGCAGCGTTTTGCTCGGCTGGCCCGGCGCACCCGGCTGTACTACCACAGGCTTGCCTGGATCAGTCTGCGGCGCGCGCATAGCAGAGGAGAAGAGGCTTGCGGAGCAGAAGAAACTTGCGGGGACGCTCGCGGCGAGCAATACGCCGCACCGGACGGCGGAACGTCTTGCAGAGCGCAGCTTCCGGTTGCGGCGAGAGGGATAAATGCCCCACTTCAGTGTAGAGCTAGACATCGGCAATTAATATTCTCATGTCAACAAGGAAGGTGCAAAACCCCGGGGACGAGATATACGGCGCACTATTCTCCGATCGCCTGGGCTGGTGATGGATGTGTTTGTCAGCACTGGCACGCTGCTGTTATCCTGCCTTGGAATGCTGCATTTAGAGGCACCATGAACCAACCCGTCGATCCACTGCTCATTACCATCGTGCTCGGCATACTGGCCCTGGGACTGCCGATTTTTCTCGTGTTGGCGATCCGCTTTCTGTGGGACCGCAATTTGTATCTGGGGCGTTCGAAGGAGCTGGAAAAACTTATTTGGCAGTTGCACCGCATCGCCAGCTCGCTGGAGCAGCAAATGAATGTGACGTTTCCCGCGGTGCAGCCGGGCACGGAAGAGGCGCGGGATCTGGCGTATCTGCAACAACTTCGTGCACAACCCACCGCTACGAACCCGACCGCTGCGAACCCGTCCGCTATAACGCCAGGCGTCGCGATTCCTAGTGCGGCGGCGCCGGTTGCGTCACAGGCCGTTGTGCAGCAGCCCGTCGTGCAACAGGCGGTTGCTCCCGCGCCGGCCGCGCAGCAGGCAGCGGTTCCGGGGCTGGAACTCCGGGAGCCTTCTGTTGATGCGCCGCGCGCCGGGGTCAACTCCATGTTCGGCCTGTAGATCGCGCAACCTGGAAGGCTTCCAGACGTCAACTTAATTGAATTGTCACCTTTGCTACGCTCGCTGGGGGAAAATCCACCAGCAGAGCTCCGGCAGTCACATTCAACGGTTTCGTCTGCGGCACAACCGCGTCCCGGTTATCGAAGGTGTTGTGCGCATGAATGTTGGAATTGCTGATCCAGGTGATGGCGGCGTCTTTTACGGGGGCGCCGCGCAGTGAGACTTCCGTCAATCGCGATTCCGTGACGCTGGGATTGACCGCAGTGATGGTCAACTCTTTGCCACGCACTGAAGCCGAGCCCTGCAATCCCCAGAAGGTGGCATCCTTTCCGTCGCGATCGTAATGCAGCAGTGGTGAAGAGAAAATGGTGCGCAGCGCGTTGCCGCCTTGATGGGCCGCGTATAGTTCGAATACGTGCCCGACCGGCGTGACTACAAATTTGTCTTCATGCGCGAGATACAAGCTGTTCAGGCAATTGACCAGCTGCGCGCAGTTGGCCATGGCAATTTTATCCGGATGCCGGTTGAAGATATCCAGGGTCATGCCGCTGAAAACGGCATCGCGCAGCGTGGGCATTTGTTCCAGCAAATCGCCAGGGGTGGCCTCGCTTCCGGGCCGATACCAGGGGCCCCATTCGTCGACCACCAGCTTTACGCGATGCTCGCGATCGAATTCGCTAAGGACTTGCCAGTGGCCGCTAACCAGGCCCTCCATTCGCTGGCCTTCGCGCAACAACTCATACCAATCGACGGGGTCGAAATTCAGCGCGTCTCCCTTGCCGGCATTCCAGTCTTGCGTTTTTCCGCGACTCAGGTTCCACGCGTAGTGGTGGAGGGCCATGCCGTAAATCCGTTCCAACTCCCCGCGGCCTTTGCGTAAGAGTTCTTCAAGAAATTCGCGTGTCCAGCTCCACTCGTCGGTATTTGGTCCCGAGGCGATGAGGCTGAGCTTGTCGCCATAGGTCGGAAGCCAAGCGGAATAGCGACGGAACTCCACGGCGTACTCCTGAGCAGTAAATTCACCGCCGCATCCCCACGATTCGTTGCCCACGCCCCAATATTTCACGGCGAAGGGTTGCGGAAAACCGGCGGCGGCGCGCGTCTCCGCCAGAGTTGTGCTGCCCGCGGGCGAATTGCAGTACTCCACCCACTGATAGAAGGACGAGGCAGGCAGACTGCGTACGTTGGCGGCGAGATAGGGCTCGGCGCCGATCAATTTACAAAAGTGGACAAATTCATTGGTGCCAAGGGCATTCGGATCGTAGCTGTGGTTTGCGGGCGCGTTCGCGGTTTCCGCATTCGCCCAAAAATTTGTACGGGTCGGCCGTTTGTCCGCCGGACCGATGCCGTCATGCCAATCATAACTGTCCGCAAAACATCCACCGGGGAAACGGACTACCGGCGCTTTGATTTTGCGCATGTGGTCGATCAGGTCCTTGCGCAGACCGTCGACGTTTGGCACGCGCGATTTGCTGCCCACCCAAATGCCGTCATACAAAACGCCGCCAAGATTTTCCGCGAAGTGGCCATAGATATTGGGTGAGATTGTGCCGAGAGGCTCTTCGAACAGAACCTCAATGTGGGAGTCCGCGGCGCGCGAGGCGGCGACGGATTGCCAGGTTATTCTGCTCGGCAGAACGAGCGCGCTTGCTCCAAGAGCTCCGTTGCGAATGAAGGTACGCCGTTTCATCAATGTGTTCTCCCGCGGTGAGAAGGTTGGCCGACTCGGATAACGCAAACAACTTAGCCTGAGTATAGCGCTGTTTTTTTGAGGCAGAGTCGACGCGCGGGATGGGCTCTTGAGGCGGCTGGCGGCGGGGGTGAGGTCCAAGGTTAGGCTGCTGCACGACTCGAACTGTTAATAGTGACAGTGGAATGAAGGAGACCGGAGGCGCATGGTGCTCTTGCACGGGGGTAGGCATAAGCGGTCAGGGGCGGTACCTTCAGAATTTAATAAACTTTAGACCGCTTAATAAGCGCTGTGCTAGGGTTGGCGGGTTAGAGGAAGCGTTTCCCGTGTACGAGTAACCTGCATTGTTCACCGCAGAAGTAGGGCGAATTTCCTCGTGAGCGGCGATTGGTTTTGGCGTCGATGGGTGCGATCTAAATGGGCAGGCTGCTGGCAAATCTGAAACTGCGGCGACAATTACTGATCGCCATGGCACCGCTCGCGCTAATGGTGCTAGTGGCGGGACTGTATTCGTCGATACAGAGCAAGAGCATTGATACGTTGTATAGCAAGCTGATCGACAAACAAGTGGAGGCCTTGCGTGCCCTTGCGGAGGCGCGGAGCCATACCAATCGATATGGAATGTTTTTGTACGACATGCTCAGCGAGACGGACGCCAATCGCAAGCAGGTAATCGACGGAGAACTGGAAGAGGTACGCGCGAACTACCAGACGGTGACTTCTGCGGCGCTGCGGGAAAGCCCCGAACGCGCGGACAAAATCAAGGCTGCGGCAGCGCTCTTCAATCGCATGGTGGATGACTCGCGACCGGTACGCGCGCTGGCGATGGCCGGGAACAATGAGAAGGCCGCGAACTTGATGCACGCGGGCGTGGACCAGGAGCTGCAAAGAGCGCGGCAGGCCGCGATTGATATCGTGGATGAGTTGCAAAGGGAAATTGATCAGCAATCCGATGATCTGACGAGAAACACGCACCACGTGATCCTAGTGACCTGGCTGGTGATTGGGCTCGGGCTGGT
The DNA here is from genome assembly GCA_963838265.1 of uncultured Acidobacteriota bacterium. Taxonomy (GTDB): domain Bacteria; phylum Acidobacteriota; class Terriglobia; order Acidiferrales; family UBA7541; genus Acidiferrum. The sequence goes on along the minus strand of CAWIQN010000002.1, from coordinate 167,192 downwards.
TTTTTCCTGGGCGGTGGCGTTCTATATCGTACAGACGGAAGTGGTGCAGGAACTCTCCACTTTACAGAACAGCATTCAGGATCTGGCGGACGGGCGGCTACATGAGGATATGCCGTTTCTGCAGCGGCGAAATGAGATCGGGGAGATCAGCCGGGCGCTGCATACGCTGCAACGCGGCGCACAGGAGCGAGAGACGCAGGGATGGGTGAAGACAGAAGTGGCGTCCGCGCTAGAGAAACTGCAATCGGCGCAGGATTTCCCTGCGTTTGCGAGCTCGCTATTGTCGTGCTTATCGGAATCGATCCCGCTGATTTACGGCGCATTGTACATCGCGGATGACAGTCAAAAGCGTTTCTTCCGCGCTGGGGCGTTTGCCATCAACGATGCGGGAAGTCCCAGCGAGTTCGCGCTTGGCGAGGGCTTGGCGGGGCAAGCCGCGGTGGAGAGACGCCAGTTGGCGATCGATGCGGGCGAAAGTGTGCGAATCACGGCGGGAATGGGAACGGTGAAACCGGGAAAGATTGTGTTTGTACCGGTGGTGAACCAAGACGCTGTCACGGCGGTTATCGAACTGGCGCCGGTTGCACCAATCGCGGAACGTCAGCAAGCATTATTGGAGGCGCTTTTGCCGTCGATCGCGCTTAGCGCGGAAATATTGTCCGGCAACATCGAAACCAGAAAGCTGCTGGAACAGACGCGCGCGCAAGCGGAAACGCTGGCGGCTTCGGAACGGCAAATCACAGCGCGTAAAGAGGAACTGGAAAGCATCAACACGGTGCTGGAGGCCTCCGAAGTGGAACTGCGGCGCGCCAAGGAAGTGGCCGAGGAAGCGACCAAGATAAAGGCGGATTTCCTGGCGAATATGAGCCACGAAATCCGGACACCGATGAACGCCATCATCGGGATGTCGCATTTGACGTTACGGACGGAACTGAACCCCAGACAGAAGGATTACGTTCGCAAAATTCAGATGTCCGGCAATCACCTGCTGGGGATCATCAATGACATTCTAGATTTTTCGAAGATTGAGGCGGGGAAGCTGTCGGTGGAGAACATCGACTTTGATCTCGACAAGGTGCTGGAGAATGTTAGCAATCTAATTTGTGAAAAAGCGACGGCGAAAGGGCTGGAGCTGATTTTCGACATTGAGCCTGGAGTGGCGACGCAGATGAAAGGGGACCCGCTGCGTCTGGGGCAAATCCTGATCAACTTTTGCAACAACGCGGTGAAATTTACGGAGAGCGGCGAGATTGTGGTGAAGGCGCGGGTGCAGGAGAAAGATGAAGAAGGGCAGTTAGTGCGCTTTGAGGTCAGCGACACGGGAATTGGCCTGACCGAAGAACAGATGGGGCGGCTATTTCGCGCGTTTGAACAGGCGGATGCCTCGACGACGCGGCAGCACGGCGGCACCGGGCTGGGCTTGGCGATATCGAAGCGGCTGGCCCAGTTGATGGGCGGCGATGTGGGGGTGAGCAGCGAAAAAGGTAAAGGAAGCACGTTTTGGTTTACGGCGCGCCTGGGCACCGGTGCACCGTCGAAACAACTGGCAAGCAGACCGGACTTGCGCGGACGAAGGGTATTGATCATTGACGATAATTCGCAAGCGCGCACGATACTTTCAAGCATGCTCACGGGAATGACGTTTGTAGTGCACGAAGCCCCGTCGGGCCTCGAAGGTATCGAGATGGTGCGCCGCGCCGCGGAGATTGGCGAGCCTTACGAGATCGCATTCGTGGATTGGCAGATGCCGGGTCTCGACGGGATTGAAACCGGCAAACGAATTCGGAGCTTGCCGAATTTGGCGCTGCGACCGCATCTGGTAATGGTTACGGCGTATGGCCGGGAAGAGGTTATGAAGCAAGCGGAGGAGAACGGGTTTGAGAACGTGTTGATCAAGCCGGTCACTCCATCGATGCTTTTTGATTCCGCCGTCGAAGCGTTGAGCGTCAACGAACAAAAGGCCGACGAGGTGCAAGCCAGCCCGAAGCTTGAAAATTCGCGGTTACGCGGAGCGCGAATTTTGCTGGTGGAGGACAACGAGTTGAACAGGGAGGTGGCACAGGGATTGCTCGAGGACCCGCAGATGTCCATCGATGAAGCGGAGAACGGCGAAGTTGCGGTGCGCATGGTGAGCGCCAAGGATTATGACGTCGTGCTTATGGATATGCAGATGCCGGTGATGGATGGAGTGGCGGCGACGCGGGCGATCCGATCTAATCCACGATTTCGGACGCTGCCGATCATTGCCATGACGGCAAACGTGATGGCGGCGGACCGCGACAAATGCATCGAAGCGGGTATGAACGATCATGTGTCCAAGCCGATCGACCCTGACGAGCTGTTTGGCGCGTTGCTGCGCTGGATCAAACCCGCAGAAGAAAACGTGAAAGCAAGCGCGGCTGTTGCGGCCGCGGCCCCGGCCCTGGCAACGAGTCTGCCCACTCCGGCCAAGACCGATGATTCCGAAGCAGTGCTGTTAATCCCGGGGATAGATACGAAGTCGGCGCTGCGGCGGACGGGCGGTAATCGCAAACGCTACGAGGCGTTGTTGCGCAAATTCGCGGAGCCGTCAGGGGGCGGGGTGGAGGAGATTCGCACGGCGCTGGCCGCGGGCGACACGGCGACGGCAGCGCGTGCGGCGCATTCGTTAAAGGGTGCGGCGGCAAACCTGGGCGCCAGCGCACTGGCTGAGGTGGCGGCGAAAGCGGAAGCTGCGGTCACGGCGGGCCACGCTGTGGAAGAGATACTCAAAGCGTTGGAGACTGCGTTGGATACAGTAGTCACGGCGATTCGCTCGGCGCTGCCGAACGAGCCCGTCGCGGTGGTCACTGGCGAAGCGGCAGCCGATCCCGCTACCGTGAAGGAGTCGCTAACCCGGTTGAAGAAGCTGCTGAAGAACGACGACGGCGAGGCTTCTGATTTCATCATTGATGTACGGCCGCGTTTGTCGAAAGTGCTAACGGAGTCAGAGATCAGCACGCTGACCGGACTGATTGGCAATTTCGATTTCAGCGGCGCACTTAATTCGCTATCGGGCATTGCTGCTCGCCTGTCCCTCAAGCTGGAGTAAATAAGCGTACAAGACGACTGGAGTAGACGAATGGCCCACGCAACGCTGTCACCGCTACCACTGGCACAAAAAACCATACTGATCGTTGACGACACGCCGATCAATCTCGGCGTTATTTCTGGATCGCTGAAGGACTCGTACAAGACGAAAGTGGCGACGAATGGCGAAAAGGCGCTGGCCATTGCGTCGGGCGACGAGAAGCCCGACCTGATATTGCTTGACGTGATGATGCCGGAGATGGACGGATATGAAGTCTGCCGGCGTTTAAAGGCGAATCCGGACACGCAGAATATTCCGGTGATTTTTCTTACTGGGCAGACGGGAACAGAAGACGAAACAAAGGGATTCGATGTCGGGGCCGTGGATTATATCCACAAGCCTTTTTCCGAAGCGGTGGTGAAAGCGCGCGTGCGGACTCATTTAATGCTCCGCGATGCGCACGATCAGATTGCCCGGCAATTGGTGGCGCTCAACATCGAGCTGGAGATGGCGCGGCAGATTCAGCTATCCATCTTGCCGCGCGATACCCCGAAGCTTGCGGGGCTGGACATTGCCGCGAGTTATTTGCCGATGACCTCGGTGGCGGGTGACTTTTATGACTTCATTATCGTGGACGAGAAGCGCGTAGGGATTTTGATCGCTGACGTTTCGGGACACGGCTTGCCGTCGGCGCTGATCGCGTCGATGTTGCAAGTTGCGCTGAAGGCGCAGGCTGCGCACGCCGCCGATCCAGCCCGCGTGCTGACGGGATTGAACGATGCGCTGTGCGGAAAGTTTGAACACAATTTTGTAACCGCGGCGTACGTATTCGTGGACCTCGAGAAGAAATCTTTGACGTATGCGGGCGCGGGGCATCCTCCACTGCTGTTTTGGAGCGCATCGGCCGGTAACGTCAGAGAAGTATTGGAGAACGGATTATTTCTGGGGCAATTCCCTGAAGCGACCTATGAATCGTTGCAATTGCCGATTGCGGCTGGTGACCGTGGTGTGCTTTTCACCGATGGAGTACTGGAGACGAAGAACGCGACGGAAGAAGAATTCGGTGCCGAGCGTTTCAAGGGATTTATGAAAAGCAACAACGGTCTGCCGGTTGATCGGTTTGCCGACGGATTACTCGATGAGTTGTCCCGCTTTTCGGGTTACCCGCGAGGCGAGGGGCAGCAGGATGACATTACCGTTCTGACCTTTGATTTTAAGAGTTAGGGCGATCCTTCAGATGTGCGTCCCTAATTCAAGGGTGCTGCGTGCCTGTAGACTGGGAAGTGGGGCCAATGAAATTGCGGTCCATTTTACGCGGCGCTCATTTTTGTTGTTTGTGCCACCATTCCTGCAACGATGTGCAGCGTCCTGCCTCATCGAGAGAAATCAAGAAGATTCCATCCAGTTGAGTTTGTAACCCTGGCGGGACGCGAACAAACGATGCCGACCATTTGGCAATATTGAGCGCAGCAGTTGCAAGCAAGATCTCGTACCCGAATCGAATGTTTTCTTCCGTGCGGGCCACCTCGGACCAATATTCGAAAATGGCTTCTCTTCCACGCATGGGTTCGAGAAATGGCGTGACTTGGTAGGTGCCGTTTTCGGTGAACAGCGTGGCCGCTGCTGCTGGATTACGGCTCTCCCAGGCCTGGCCGTAAGCATCCAGCCAAGATTCAAAGGCGGCCAAATGGTTGCTCATGGTTGGTCCCCGGACAGCTCAATCGGTCGAGCGACTGCACCAGGATTTCCGAGGCTCGACGGGAATAGTTTTTTGCGCGGGCCGATTCGCAAGCTCAGTGGCCGCGCATTAATTTGTGGAGCTGTAGACGGTCTTTCCGGCCACGATGGTCCAGAGAATTTTGGCGTCACGCATCTCTTCCGGACTGACGGTGAGAACGTCGCGGTCGATGAGGATCAGGTCGGCGCGCTTGCCCGACGCTAGTGAGCCAATGCTGTCGAGAAGGTTCATGGCGCGGGCGGAATTGCGCGTGTAGGCGTAGAACATTGCTTCGCGTGGCATGTCTTGCGCGGCGTCCAACACGCCTTCAGCGCCTTTGCGAGTTTCCGCCTGATAGATGCCCCAGAAAACATTTGGGCTGGAAACCGGCCAGTCGCTGGCGCCGGAAATCACGCCCCCTGCGTCGAGAATCGAACGGGCGGGGTACTGCCATTTATATATTTCTGGAGCGACATAGGGCTTTACGATTTCGATGGTGTCCGTCTCGGCGCTCGCCCAGAGCAGTTGCAATGCGCTGATGACACCGAGTTCGCGGAAACGAGGAAAGTCCGCGGGAACCACGAACTGTTCGTGTGTCAGAGTGTGCGGTAAACCAGAATTGCCGTTGGCGTTTCGCGCGGCAGCAATGCCGTCCAATGCCGCTGTCACCGCGCCGTCGCCGAGCGCATGCACGTGAATGATCAGACCCATTTTGTCGGCGGCGATGCACAATTCGGCGAACTTCTTGGGATCAAAAAGCAAATCTCCATTTCGGCCGGTGTTCAGATAAGGCTTCGAGAGGTTCGCGGTTTGCGAGGGAAACTCGACCACGCCATCGGCGAAGACTTTGATCCCGGTTATATGTAAGTTGGGAATAGCCGAGTATTTTTCTCGGGTCTTTTGCACAGCGGCAAGTTCAGCAGGAGGATCTTTCGCGTACACCTGCGGGAAGGCATTTACTTGCGAGATGAGTTCAGCGTGATCGAAGAGAAGCTTGTAGGTCTTCAGTACATCGTCATCGGCCAAGGGGTCCAGCCATGCCGTGATGCCGAGGCTATAGTTGTAGTGAAGCGCGGCGCGACCGGCAGCGAGGAGACGCTCATTGGATGGCTTCGGTAAAAGTGACGAGATTTTTTCCTTGCCGGCATCAACCACGAAGCCGTTTGGTTCGAAGTTTTTGCCGACGCCGTAATAGCTGCGCTGATCTTCGGAGAGACTCTTCAGGAAATCCGGAGTTATGCCGGCGCGTTTTAGAAGAGCACGATTGGCCCAGCCGGTGTGGCCGTCCATGCCGTCGAGTAGCACCGGCTGGGTCTCGTAAACCCCAAGGCTGAATTTGGCGTTCAGCTCGTCGATATGGGACCAGAACTCCAGGGGCAGGCCGAGGATCTCAAGCACGCCGCCCCGCATTCCGGTGCCGGAGGTCTTGGCGGCATTCGCGAAAGCGACCAGATCCGCGATGGATTGAACTTTCTCACTCGCGTCAGCAGAGATCAGATTCATGCCGCCATCAGCCGTATGACTGTGCGAATCGATGAAGCCGGGGAAAAGCGACTTGCCTTGCAGATCCACACGTTCTGCGGCGGCGGAAACGGACTTGGCAACTTCCTGATACGAACCGACGGCGAGAATCTTATCGCCACGAATGGCGATGGAGTCCGCATAAGGATGGTCCGGTTCGGCGGTGAATATTTTCGCGTTGAAAAAGATGCGTTCGTTCGCGCTGCCTTGGGCCGCGAGAGGGGGAATCGTGAGACCAAACAGAAGAAAAACAAACAGTGTCAGCAGGAATGCGCTATTCAGGCGCGAAACAATTTTCACGGCACCGCCCCTTCGGAATAAGCCGATTCGAGTGTTGGTCGACCGGGTTGAGAGTATACAACGGGCACCCAGAGAATCGCGGCGATGAGCGTCTGAACGCGGGAGGACGATCCTGCTAGGCGGCACCGAACTCCGAAAAAAGTGGCCTAGAATTGGTACAGCTTGACTGGTTAGGCAGGCGTGACGACGTCCGCTTCAATTGTTGGTAGCGCTTCCTCTTTGCTCATCGATGGAAACTGGCCGTAGGTCATGCCGCGCCACAACCATTCCATAGGACCGAAGCGATAGCGCTGCAGCCACCAATTGCTGAACAGCACTTGGGCGCTATACAGAATAACCGTTGGTACCAGGCCGATCGCGGGTCCGATGCGCCCGTAGAGGCCCGTGGTGTAGTGATAGAAGAACAGAGTGCACAGGATGGATTGCATCAAGTAGTCGGTCAAGGCCATGCGGCCAACGGCGGCGAAGGGGAGCAAGACGCGTCGCCAATCCTTGTGCAGGAAGAGCAGCGCCAGCCCCGACATATAACCTGCGCTCAAGAGATGCGCTGCCGGAAGAAAGAGAACCCCAGCAGACCAAGCCCACAGCGAAACGGTGGCGGGAGGAATGACCGCTTTTACGATCGCCACGTAGATATTTACAATCAGCCCTATCACGAGGCACCACGCGCAGACGCGCTTTAATACTGGCTGGTATTCCTCCAGCCGTTGCACGATGCCGGCGCGCCACACCCACATGCCCAGCAGGAATAGTCCGGACGCGTAGATGGCGAAAAGCGTGAAGGGCAGCTCCTGCTTCCATTCCATCCAGTTCTGCGCAAGGATCTGCCGGACCGTTCCATGGGCGTAGATATTGATGATGGAATAAAGTTTCGCCATATCCGGCGGTTTGGGGTCCATCCACGGACGACGGAAGCGACTGAAGTAGAGGAGCAGGAAAGTTGTGCTCACCACGATGGGCAGTGCGAACAATCCGCCCGCCCACCAAAGCAAGGTTTTTTGTTGGCGTTTGCGGAAGAGCAGAAGAATTGCGCCGGACACGGCGTAGGTAAGCAGGACGTCTCCCGCCCAGATCAGCATCCCGTGGATCAGGCCGAACAGTGCGAGCGCCAGAAGCCGCCGCGGATAAAATCCCATGAAGCGCACGCCGCGCGCTTCCGCCCGGCTCATTTGGATGGCAAACCCCATGCCGAACAGGAAGGAAAAAATGGTAATAAATTTGCCCTGAATAAATGCGTCGATGAAGGCCTGCGCCAGGATGTCGGCGCGGCTGTGAAATAAGACACTGATGTGATCGTAGGCATCGAGCGGCGCGAAAAAAGCGCGCATGTTTGCGGCGAGGATTCCGAACAGCGCCATGCCGCGCAGAACGTCAACGAAAAGAATACGCTCCGAAAGACTGACCGGGCCAACACGCTGGGGCTCTTGCGGCATGCTTCACCTTCGTACTGGCGATGATGCCATGAGCGACCCGCGCAGAGTCAATCGAAACTATACGTTCGAAAGCGCGGCGCAATGATGGGTCGCGGGAACGTTGGAGAGCCTCGCCAATTTGGTTATGATGCGGCAATGATGCAGACACGGAGAGCTAATTGATGGCCACGATTCGTCCGTTCGACTATTCCGGAATTGCGCGAGACGCGGACGGCATTGCGCGTTACCTGAACCGGCCGCAGTCGCTGGTGCACATGCTGCGCGCTACGGCGGATAAATGGCCGAAGAAGGAAGCGCTGGTCGAACTGGGCGGCGAGCGACTCAACTACGCGCAGCTCTGGGAGCGCGCGGCGCGAGTGGCGGGCGGCCTGCGCACCATGGGAGTGCGGCGCGGCGACCGGGTGGCGATCCGGCTGGGCAACAGCGTGAACTGGTGCGTGGCGTTCTTCGGCATTCAAATGTCCGGCGCGGTAGCGGTTCCGGTGAACACGCGTTTCTCGGAATCGGAAGTCGAATACGTGATCACCGATTCGGGCAGCAAGGTGGCAATTGTGCCGCAACAGCCGCTGCCGGATGGCGGGCCGTTCGTGGTCGAGGATTTGAAGCCGCGAGACCTATCCGCGATTTTTTACACCAGTGGCACCACGGGATTTCCGAAGGGTGCGACGACCACGCACGAAGCATTTCTCTCGAACACCGAGACGTGCAGGCGCATCAGTGAGCTACCTTCGGACGGCAGCCTCCGCGCGCTGATTTCGGTGCCGCTGTTCCACGTGACGGGGTGCAATAGCCAGTTGTTGCCGACGTGTGAAGATGGCGGCACGACGGTGATCATGCCGGCTTTCAACGTGAAACTTTTTCTTAGCACCATCAGTGAAGAGCGCTTGAACATTCTCACCACCGTGCCCGCGATCTTTTGGCTGGCCATCAATCAGCCGAACTTCCGCGAAATCGATACGTCAGGAATCAGGTGGTGCACCTATGGCGGCGCGCCCACACCGCCGGACCTGGTGGCCAAGATCATGGAAGCCTTTCCGAACGCACGACTGGGCAATGGCTTCGGGCTGACGGAGTGTTGTTCGGTGGCTACTTTTCTGCCACACGAATATTCGAAGACTCGACCGGAAACGGTGGGCTTTGCCGCGCCCGTGGTCGATCTGAAGCTTACGGACGTCGATCCGCATACCGGCGCGGGTGAATTGTTGATTCGCGGACCCAATGTGAGCCTGGGCTATTGGAAAAAGCTGGAAGCCACCGCGGAGACGTTTGTCGATCACTGGCTGCATACGGGCGACATGGCGCGGATTGATGACGCAGGTTTCGTGCAGATCGTGGATCGCAAGAAAGACATGGTGAATCGTGGCGGCGAAAACGTCTACTGCGTGGAAGTGGAAAACGGACTGGCTGGTCATCCGGCGGTTTTCGAGGTAGCAGTCACCGCCGTGCCGGACGAAGTGATGGGTGAAAAGGTGGGCGCTGTAATCGTTCCGAAGCCCGGACAGGACCCCGCGATCGCCGACATTCTGGCGTTTGCGCGCACGCAGCTCGCGGACTTTAAGGTGCCGCAGTATATGGTGCTCCGGACGGCGGCGTTACCGCGCAATCCGGGCGGCAAGGTGCTCAAGAAACAGCTACGCAGCGAGATCGATTGGGGAAAGCAAGTTTGGTAGTGGATTTCTTTTCTTGCGGAATCTATGTGCAGATTCCAAGTGAACTGCAGATAGGCGCAGTCATCGGGTAGTTGGATTTTTCGCGAGGGCTCGCTTCGCAATGATGGCCTCGTACAAACTGTTCTCAACGCTGGCCAGGGCCGCGCTGCTGTCCAACACCAGGTTTGCGTGAGCTCTGCTGGGCACCGCGTACTGCCGCGCAGCGGGCAACACCGTGTTTTCGTACTGCCACAGAATCAAATCCATGGGCCGCTGGCGCTCGGTGATGTCTCTCACCTTTCGGCGGTGGAAACAAACCTCTTCCGGCGCTTCCAGGTAGATGGAAAAGTCAAAATGCGCCCGCAACTGCGCAAAATGTAACGCGAGTATGCCTTCTACAATCAGCAGCGACTTGGCTGGAATGTGTTCGCGCTCTTTCGCACGCAAATGCTGTGCAAAGTCGTATATGGGAGCCTCGATGGCTTTGCCTGCGGCGTAGTCCCGGATATGCGTCTCCAGGAGTTTCACGTCGATGGCGGCAGGCGCGTCGTAGTCCAGCTTCGCCCTTTGCTCCAGCGGAAGATGGCTCATCTCTGCGGAGTAGGTTTCCATGGAGAGAACGTGCCCATTCAGACGGGAGGCAACCCTCTTGGCTACTGTGGACTTTCCGCTACCTGAAACCCCGGCAAGTCCCACGATGAAGATATTTCCCTGAGCCCGAGAGGTACTCATGATGAGCCTATTCTACGCGGGGATTCTCATTTATTGCCCGGGAATGCGCCCTAAGTTTCTCCAGCTTTCCGTACCGAAAACACGACCGCTTCCGGGTTTGAGACCCTGTTCATTTTGACAATATCCTTCACTTCCCGCTTGGCTCAAGAATGCCGGGGAGGAGGTGTCTTATGAACCGCAAAGCATTCGTAGTGATGGTGTGTGGTTTGACGGTGCTGCTGCTGTCGGTGGTGGCAGGTCACATGGGTGCCAAAGCTAGCAAGACCAAACCTTCGATTTGCTCGAACCCGCATCCAGAAACACTGTGTACCGCCCAAAATACCTGTGGAGCAAATGGTTCCGCATGTCTTCTGGAAGTCAGTCGCGTGTCCGGCGGATCCGCAGCTGCCGTTAAGCCAAACATCCCGGATTTTCCGAAAGACGCCGTGCTGTGCATCGCATCGGGTGCGAGCGTCACGTGGCAAGGGGCCGGCAAAAATACCGGCGTCATGGTTGATTTTTCCACCAACTCGCCGTTCGATCCTTCGGGAACGATTATGGCTGGCTCCGATCGGCCCATCACCGTGGTGGCGAAGAAGCCCGGGTGCTACAAGTACAGCGTCGGGGCCTGCTTTCCCGGGGCGATCTATGGCATGTGTGGGAATTCGGATCTGGAACTGGTGGTCACCAGCAAGTAGCCGATTCGTGGTGGCATTTCTTTAGCGCGCTACTTCAGTGTCGTGTACAGCGCTTGCTTCCAGCGTGCGTTGTCGATAGTCCAGAAGACCTTGGCCTTGCGTCCTCCGGCGAGATGCGCGGCCCAGACTTTGCGGTTGCGTTCGTCATGAGCGACGTTTAGGCGGTCCACCACGGTCATACCGCGCGTGAGTTGGCTGTCCGTCTCGACGTCCACGTAATGCTCGGATTGCGCGGTGACGATCGATGGATCGAGCGCGATAGCCATAGCCACTGGGTCTGGCAGAGAAATTCCACGCTCCCCGGATTGTTCGAAAAACGCTTCTTGCCCGCGGCTGTTGCATTCAATGGCAAATTTGGCAACGGGCGTGCCAAAACTTAGAACGTGCCGAATGTCAGACGGATTTAGCACCGCCTCGCCGCGGCAAAGGTGCCAGCCAACAAGTTCGATAGGAAGGCCACTGCGCATCACGAGGCGCGCCGCTTCCGGATCGCACCAGATGTTGTACTCGGCCGCGGGAGTTACGTTGCCCTCGCAGCAGGGCGCGCCGCCCATGATCACACAGCGACCTACTTTCGCGGCGATGCCCGGCTTCTTTTGCAGAGCTAACGCGACGTTCGTTAGCGGCCCCAGCGTGACCAGCACCAAGCCGGGGTGCGATTCAATCGTTTCAATGATGGCGTCCGTCGCGCTCTGTTTTTCCTCAGCGCGGCGCGGCGGCGGGTAGCCGTGGTCGCCCAGGCCATCGCCTCCGTGAAACCATGCGGCGCTTACATGCTGGCGCTGCAGCGGTTGTTCCGCACCGACGAACACCGGCACGCGCGAATCGCAAAGCTCCGCCGTATAGAGCGCGTTCCGGGTGGCTTGCTGAACGCCCACATTTCCCGCAACGGTGGTGATGGCCAGTACCTGAATTCTTGGCGAGTGCAGCGCCATGATCAACGCTACGGCGTCATCGGAAGCTGTGTCGGTATCAATTAGCAATGGAGGGTTCACGCGACGCAGGATAACAAATTGCGGAGTGAATCTTGGCACAAAAATCCCCGTCCACTCCGCAAGCCTCCGCTCGAACTTCACTTGAGATTGATGGTCGCGCCCAGCACGATGCCCGACTGCGCAATGTCAAAAAGAAAAGTACTCGGCTGGGGCCGGTAGTTTACGTCCACATAGCGGTAGCCCAGCTGCAGCATCATTTTCTTGCGAACCCGGAGGCCCAGCAAACCACCGACTTGATAATCCGAATGCGCCCCACCGCCGCCCGCATCTCCAAAAATGGTCATCACAATTTTTGGCGTGAGCAGCGCTTCGAACTTTGCTCCGCCAACTGCATCAACCCAGTTCGCCGAATCATAAAGGCCGCCGTTGGGCTGAGTTGGTTGCAACGTCAACGTGTTTCCCAAATGCCAGTAGCGCAGGCCAAACACGGCATCAACTTTGAACCTCTTCTCATCGACCAAGCGGTACCCGATCTTCGGGGTGAACATGGTCTCGTTAAATTTTGTCTTGATGGAGTCCGCCACGTGGTCAAACGGAAGAGCTTTGTTGTCCGATAACTTGATCCACATAACGTCGATGGGCATGACGATGCGGTTGTAGCGAACCTCGACTACGCCCATAGCTCCGATGTTAACGTACTTGAATATGTCGCTGAAGTCCGCGTGCACGCTGGCTTCGCGTCCATGCGCGCCAACATCGCCGTGTACTCCCGCGAACCACACGTACGGAGTGACGGCTACGTGCCAGCCATCATCGGAGGGCGACGGATCTTCCACTTGCGTCGCAGGTTTTGCGGTTCCCGAATCCTGGGCCTTCGCCATGGGAACACCGAACATCCACCCAAAAGTGGAGGCCAGGCACGCTGACAGATACAATTTTCGGCAAATACTCATTCCGTTTCGCTCCCTTAACCGCAGCAGTCGAGTTCGGGGCCTACATCCGGACCTCTTCTTGCTGGTGCAGGATTGTGGCAGGGGCGATCGACGCGCGTAACCGTCAAAAGTGACAGTCGCTGGGGCCGGCAAGAACGGCGTAAGAGCTATGTGAATTGCAGTTATTTGTTGGGGGTGGCGTGGCGGAGTTCGGAGCGAGCCTGAATGACGCGGAGAATTGCGTCGCGGCTGACCATGCCTACGACATGCGCGCCGTCGTCCTGCGAGCCACTGACCACCGGCATTTGATTGATGTCGGCGGCAAACAGGCGTTCGAGAAGGCGCTGCAGCGGTTCGTCTTGCGAAGCCCAGAGGATGCGTTCGCGGGGGAGCATCACGCTTTGCACGGAATTGTGTTCCCACTCTTCGCGCGGGACCGCGTGCAGCGCTTGGACGTTCATTAAACCTACCAAACGATCGTCGGTGACTACCAGATGGTAGCGGCGGCCGGTACGCAAAACTTCCGCGCCATAATCTTCCAGCGAGAGGCTACCGCTGATAATGGGCACTTCCTGGCTCATGACGTCGGCGGCGCTGAGGCCGCGCAACGTCTCGCGCACCGCTAACTGCGTGACGCTGTCATTCGCGGCGCCCAGCAGATAGAAACCGATCAAGCCGTACCAAGCTCCGGCGGATAGGTTGCCCTTCCAAGCGCACCATGCGCCGTAAGCGATGATGCCGTAGCCGATAAACTTGCCGCCAGTGCCCGCGGCGCGCGTGGCCTTGTTGAAATCCTTCGTGATGCCCCAGACGATAGCGCGTAAGATTCGCCCGCCATCCAGCGGGAACCCGGGTGCTAGATTGCACGCACCAAGAAGGAAATTGGCACCGGCCAGATAAGTGGTCAGAGCGGTGAGCTTTTCATCGGAGGGGAACAAAGTGCTGAGACCAAAAAAAAACGCCGCAAGCGCAATGTTGGCTATAGGTCCGGCGATGGCGATATTGAATTCCTGAATGGCTTTGGAAGGATCGCGGCCAATGCGCGAGACGCCCCCAAAAATATAAAGAGTAATGGAGACGACGCGAATCTTGTAGTAACGAGCGACTACGCTATGCGAGAGCTCGTGAAAAAGGACAGATCCGAAGAACAGCAGGCTCGTAAAAACACCTACGACCCAGTGTTGCGAGGTTGGCCACTGCGGATACTTCTCGGCGAAAGTTGATTGCGGCAAGTAGGCCAGCAAACCAAAAATAAACAGCCAGCTGGGATCCAGGAGGATCGGGATTCCAAGGATTTTTCCGATTTGCAGGCCGCGTCTCATGATGTCTATTTTACGTCTTAGATTGCGCAGTGGATGACCAGCGAAACGGCAACAGCCGGCCAAGCACCACCGAACGCCGTCGAGGACGGCATTCTCCCCCTTCACTACACTACGCTGGATTGCAGGAGAGGCCAAATCGAGAAGTGACGAAGCGCGTCGTTTGGAACACTGCGTGGGCGCCCGGCCACGGATTGGAACAGCCGTTTGACCGGACGGTCCGCGCAACCTGCTTGTTTTCAGCGCTGCTTCAATGGCGGACCGATTGCTTATTTCTCCGCGTAAGTCGCTGACGTAGTAGCGGCAAACTACCAAGATTCATGCAGGACGGGAGAATCGTGATGGCGGCCATGCTCAGTTTCGCAACATTGTTGATTACCACGCTGCTGGCAACGGGCGCGGCGGTGTTGCTGAGCTGGCTGCTGCTGCGCGCGGCGTTTCAATTGATGCAGCCCGCAGCGATGCGCGCGGTGGTCTGGAGCGGGCAGCCGGAACTGGTGCGCGGGACCAGGCAATTGATCCGGGCCTACGGGACGCAGCGATAGACCGCGTGCGGGATCGTCAACGTCGTCCCACGAAAACTAAATCCACTCGATGACAGGTTTCGTAGAACAGTTTATAGAACGCGGCGATGGGCTGAAGGGAGAAGTGCGTCATGCTGATGCTGAAATACTTGGTGATGATCGCGGGCTTTGCATTGTTTGGCAGCGCTGCGGCACTGGTGGGATACGACATTTTTCTTTCGGCGCAATTGCACAGGTTGTTGCGGCGGAATGCGCAAGTAGAACGGCTGGGATGCATCATCTGAACTATTTTCTGCGCGCAAGCAAACCGCTAGCGCCGGCGCGCTGAAATTGTGCTGACCTGCGGTGCAAGCTCGTCACACGGAGCGCTTCTACCAGGTATCGAGATGGCATGGCGGCGGATTTTGGTTTTCCACGGCGTGTTATGATGAGGCGTTGCCGTGCGCATACTTCCACTTTTTCCCTCGCCGCGTGAATTCATTGTTTCCTTGCGATTCCTCTATTTAATTTTCCTCGCGGGTGTTTTTCTGGCGGCCGATGTTCCATTTTCGTGTGCGCAGAATCCTGAAGATACCGTGCGGGGATTGGCGCGCCGTGTCGCGGAGATTCGCGAACTGCCGGATAAAGTGGCGGTGGAATGGACGAACGTGTCTTCGCTGCCGGAGCCGGAGTCGATCATTTTGCGCGAGGCATTTTTAAAAGAATTGTCGAGCCGTCGCCAGGTGATCGCTGCGGAAACTTTGGCAGTGTTGTTGCACGTAGCCGTGCGGGAAACGCCTACGGATTTTCTTTTGGTCTCATGGTTTGCGACAGCGGCAGGCGAAGAGGTTCGCATGGCCGGCATGGCGCGGACGGCATTTCTGCCCGTGATGACTAGGGGAAACGGTTTGCGCCTGGCCAAACAACTTTTGTGGCAGCAGGCGGAAACGATTCTGGATGCGGGAGAGTTTCCTGAGTTTCCCGCCAGCGGCCTGCCAGGTGACGCCGTGAACGGGGCTGCGAATAGCGTCATGGACATTCTTATCTTGAAGCCGGACGCCGTAGCGATCTATCGCGACGGTGGAGAGCGGCTTAGCGAAATTCAGGAGCTTCCATTCATCGGGGCGGTTGCCGGCTATAAATATGCGTCGCGTGGATTGCGCGGAGAGATGCACCGAGCCAAGGACGGAAGCGTTACAGTGACCTTGCCAGGTTTGAACTGCTCGATACGTGGCCCTGGCGCTGCTGGAGAACGCTGGAGCATGCAGTGTGTGGCAGTTACAACGATTCTCGAGACGAATGCGGCGACCGCTGCGGAAGCTCAGGTGCCGACGCTCTCGTCCAGTTGTGATGCGAGTTCGTGGCGGCTGATTGGCGAAGCGACGGATTGGACGCAGGCGGGCCGGCTGTTGCTCGTAAATGCGGAGGTGAAAAGGGAAGAAGCGGTGGCGGCAGTCGATTTTGCGGGACCGGTGCGGCGGATGGCCGGTGCTGCGGATGGGAGGTCGGCGCTGGCGGTGGTATTTAATTTAGCGTCGGGGAGTTATGAGGTTTATCGCATTACGATGGTTTGCGGGCGGTAGATTATTTTCTGCGGCTGTGGCGACCGTTCTCGCTTATGCGAGCGGCTTCGCTGCGGCCGCAACCGCGCCGCATTACGGCGGCACATTGGTGGTGGAGTTGCACGCACCTTCACTGATGCTGGATCCGGTGAAATGGAAAATGGGCGCACCGGAGTATGCCGCCGGCGCACAAATTGCTTCGGTGGTGTTCGATCGATTGCTGACGCTGGATCGCTTTGGGCGATTTCAGCCGGCGTTGGCCACAGAGTGGTCGCACGATGCGGGATGGCGGCGATGGCAATTTTCTCTGCGTTCAGGCGTGTTGTTTTCGGATGGTTCAGCGCTCAGCGCGGCGGATGTAGTGGGCGCACTGCAGGAATTGCTGGCGGAAGGGTCGCCGGGTAAGGTCGTGGTGACGGCGGCGGGAATGCACCTGGTGCTGCAATTTCCATCGGCAGTGCCGGATCTGCTCGAGCAGTTGGCTTCGCAGCGCTATTTTATTTTCCGCCGCGCGGCAGACGGTGTACTTTTGGGTACCGGCCCATTTTTCGTCAAGGAATTTACGCCCGCGCCCAGCGGCACCACGATTGCGCGCTACCGACTGGCGGCCAACGAGCATTGCTGGGCGGGCAGGCCGTTCGTGGACGCACTGGATGTAAACGTGGGCGTGCCGGTGTTACGCCAGTTGTTTGATCTGCAGCTTGGCAAAGCGGACGTGGTGGAAATTAGTCCGGACCTGGTGCGCCGCGCGGCGCAGGAAAATCTGCGCGTGTGGGCTTCCGCGCCGCTGCTGCTGTATGCGCTGCAGCTGGGAGCAGACGCGGGCGCGCCTGGAAAGGGTGGCGCGGCGCAGTCAGCGACCGCGAAAGGCAGCGTGGGCGAGGCGCTCTCGCTGGCCTTGGACCGCGCCACGATGGCCAACGTGTTGCTACAGAGGCAAGCCGAACCAGCTGCGTCGTTCCTGCCGCAGTGGTTATCGGGCTATGCTTTCATATTCAGCTCTGCATCCAGCATGGAGAACGTGGCACGCACGAAAGAAATAAGTGGTCCGCGGTTTGCCGGCGCGAGCGGTTCAGCAGCGGCGTCGCCCGCACCACTGCGTTTGCGCATCGATGCCGGTGGGGACCTGGCAAAATTGATCGCTGAGCGCGTGGCCATCAATGCGCGGCAGGCGGGCATTCCCGTGCAGGTGCAGCCGCGCAGCTTGACGCGTGACGTTTCTTCCGGCGCCGCGGCTAGCGGGGAAAAAACCGCGGAGATCGCTGGGTTGCGGTTGGTCTCTTGGCGTTATTCTTCGCTTTCAGAGCGCGCGGAACTCGATGCCATGGTCGCCACGCTGC
The DNA here is from genome assembly GCA_963838265.1 of uncultured Acidobacteriota bacterium. Taxonomy (GTDB): domain Bacteria; phylum Acidobacteriota; class Terriglobia; order Acidiferrales; family UBA7541; genus Acidiferrum. The sequence continues at coordinate 149,523 of CAWIQN010000002.1, read as the reverse complement.
AATTGCTGAACCTGGCTGACGAGAAAGAGAGAACCGTGGAAGATGCGGAACAACTGTACGCCCGCGAGCGGCGCTTGATTGCCGAGAGCGAGCTGATTCCTTTGGTAGTCATGCCGGAATATATTGGACTGGGTGCGGAAGTGCGCGACTGGATGCCGGAACGCTGGGGCGAGTGGCATCTGGCGGATGTATGGCTGGACGGGAAGCGCACGGCAAGCGCGCCTGCACCAGTACAAAAATGAAAGTGTAAAAATGAGAGTTCAAAAATGAGTTTCCGAACAAAATTGTTCCTGGTCTTCCTAATCACCGTGCTGGCGTCGGTCTCGCTGGTTGCCTACGGCGTGACGCATTACACGCAGGCGGCCTTCGAAGAAATGGACGCACAACGCACCGACGCGCTGGTAGCGCAATTTCAAAAAGAGTTTGCGCAGCGCGGCGATGAAGTGGTTCATCAGGTGGAGAACATCGCCAACGCCGAAATTACTTTGCGCATGGCGCTCGATCTGGCGCGGCCGAATGCCGACCCCTCGCTCTATGTGCACGACGCTACCGGAGCGGCGCAGGATCATGGCCTGGATTTCGTGGAATTTGTGAACGCCGACGGAACGCTGATCTCTTCGGCGCAATATCCCGCGCGCGTGGGTTACAAGAGCGAGTGGGTGACCGCCGAAAAGGATTGGAAGGATTCGAAAGCATTTCTGAAGAAAGAAGAATTGCCGGATGGCGTGGCATTGTCGCTGACCGTAGTCCGCACGCTGCCGGTCGGCGACAAAAACTTTTACATTATTGGCGGGCGCCGGCTGGATCAAAATTTCTTGGCGTCGCTGGTGCTCCCTGCCAGCATGCGCACGCTGCTGTACCGCAACGTCGAGCCGGGTTTTGTGCCATCCGCCTTGACGGATGCCGGCGGGGAAGTCGCCCAGGCGGACCGCTTTGCGCCGATTATCGAGCGCATTCAGCGATCCTCTGAGCCCATAGTGCAGACCGTGAACTGGACCGCGAATCCGGCGGACGCCGAAACCTTCCACGCTAACGGCTTGACGGGACGCAACAAGGAATTGCTCGGCGTATTGCTGGTGGGAAGTTCGCGCCGCGAATTGGTGACGTTAACCACGCACATTTTTGAAATTGCTGGCGCCGTGGTAGCCGCGGCATTGCTCGTGGGACTACTGATCAGCCTGTGGGTTGCGGCGCGCATTACCAAGCCGGTTGAAGAATTGGCCGACGGCGCGCGTGAAGTCGCCGCCGGGCGCTGGGACACCCACATTCGCGTGCGCGGCAGCGACGAGATTGGGCAACTCGCGGGAGCATTCAACGAAATGACGTTGACGCTGGCGGAGCAGAAAGAACGCCTGGTGCAGACCGAGCGCGTCGCCGCCTGGCGGGAACTGGCGCGGCGCTTGGCGCATGAGTTGCGTAATCCGCTGTTCCCCATGCAGATTACTGTGGAGAATTTGCAGCGCGCCCGTCAGCTGGAAAACAAACAGTTCATGGAAGTTTTTAACGAATCCACTGCCACGCTCCGCGCGGAACTGGCCAATTTGAACGCCATTGTGGGCCGCTTCAGCGATTTTGCCAAAATGCCCGCGCCGCATTTTTCGCGCGTGAACGTGAATGACGCGTTGCGCGATGCGGTGCGACTGTTTGAGGCGCAATTTAATGCCGTGGGCAAGCCCATTATTACGCCGGAGTTTTTCTTGACCGACCCGCTTCCGGAAATTGATGCCGACGCGGAGATGCTGCATCGCGCGTTTCAGAACTTGGTGCTGAATGCGCTGGACGCCATGCCGGCGGGCGGAACGCTCGCCATGCGCACCCTGGAGCATGACGGCGATGTGCGCATCGAGGTTTCGGATACTGGAAAAGGTCTGACGCCGGAAGAGTGTTCGCGCCTCTTCACCCCGTATTACACCACAAAGTCGCAAGGGACCGGTCTCGGACTGGCGATTGTACAGTCGGTGGTGAGCGATCATCACGGAACGATTTCCGTGGTCAGCGAAGAGGGACGCGGCGCGACGTTTCGCATCGAGCTGCCACAGCGCCAGGAGCGCGCCCGTGGTTCAGCAACGGAAGAAAGTGCCGCGCCACATCCGTCCACTTCCGCGAGCGCGCTGAAACCGCCGATCGAAGTCGCCTAAGTTTTTTGTAGCGGCCGCCTTCTGAGGCGGACGTTGTTCTGAGCGTATGCCGAGGAAATGAATTTGTCGCGTAAAGCCCATCTCTTGCTCGTAGACGACGACCCAAACACTCTGGCGTCGCTGTCCCGCGCGTTTCGTCTGGCCGGCCACGAAGCCACCGTCTGCGATAACGCCGGCCGCGCCATGGATTTACTGCGCACGGATGCCTTCGACGTAATCTTTTCCGATGTAGTCATGCCAGGAAAAGGCGGCATCGAATTTCTCGAAGATCTAAAGAGAGCCGGCGTCACGACGCCAGTCATTTTGATCTCCGGCCAAGCCAACGTGGAAATGGCCGTGCGCGCCACGAAATTGGGCGCCCTGGATTTCCTCGAAAAGCCGCTCTCCACGGACAAGCTCCTCGTCACCGTGGAGAATGCCCTGCGTCTAACCCGCCTGGAAGACGAAAATCGCGAACTTCGCAGCAAACTCGGAAAACATGAACTGGTCGGTTCCGGGCCGGCTATGACGAAATTGCAGGCGCAGATTGCCCGCGTCGGCGCCAGCGAGACGCGCGTCTGTATTTTGGGAGAGACCGGGACGGGGAAAGAATTGGTAGCGCGAGCGATTCACGAAAAATCCTCGCGTCGCGAAAACGCCTTTGTCACCCTGAATTGCGCCGCCGTGCCCGCGGAGCTGATCGAATCGGAACTGTTCGGCCATGAAAAAGGCGCGTTTACCGGAGCGGCGGCCAAACACCTAGGAAAGTTCGAGCAGGCGGAAGGTGGAACGCTTTTTCTTGATGAAATCGGCGATATGCCGGTAGCCATGCAGGCAAAATTGTTGCGCGTTCTGGAAGAAGGCGAAGTCGAGCGCGTCGGTGGAGACAAAACCATTCGCGTGAATGTGCGCGTGGTGGTGGCTACGCACCGTAATCTGGAAGACTTGGTAAGACAAAACGCCTTTCGCCGCGATCTGTTTCACCGCATCTATGTCTTCCCTCTGCTGTTGCCGCCGTTGCGTGAACGCGCTGAAGATTTTCCTTCGCTGGTGGCGCATTTTGCCCTGCAGGTCGCGGCGCAGAATGGCTGGAAAGAAAAGATCTTCGACGATGCGGCGATTGCGGAACTGCGCCGCTATTCCTGGCCCGGAAACGTGCGCGAACTGCGCAACGTGGTGGAGCGACTGGTGCTGCTGGCCGCCGAAGATGCGGTGAGCGTGGCGGATGTTCGGCTAGTGTTGCCGGCGCCGGAGGATCGCATGGTCGGAACCTCGGCCCACTCCTCAGACGGTGCCAGCACTGGCGGGGGAACGCTGGCGGAACGCTCGGAAGCGTTCGAACGGGAAGTTTTGACCGCGGAAATTAGGCGGCACAATTTTCACATGACCAACGTGGCGCGTGCACTGGGTCTCGAACGCAGCCATTTGTACAAGAAATGCCAGCAGCTTGGGATCGATGTGCAGCTATTGAAGAAGCCGGAATAACCCCTCCCAGAAGTTTGTCCAGCAATAAATCACCGTAAACCATTGAAAACACTATGTCTATTCTTCTTGACAAAATAGCAATACGTGATAAACTTATTGCAATGCGTTATTGAGGTGGTTGCTGTGAATTTCCAATCGAAGATTCCCGAATGACTCTCGGCGACAAACTGCGTTCCTTGCGCTCGGTAGAAGGTTCCCTGCGCGGCTTGGGACGCACCATGACGCAGCTCGAAACGGTGAAAGCCATGAAACGCGAAGTGGGCAAGAGTGTCAGCCAGGCGTACCTCTCGCAAATCGAGAGTGGTGCCCGGCCGCATTTGACGCACACCACGCAGCAGCTGTTGGCGAGATTTTTCCGCGTATACCCGGGATTCCTGGTGGACGACCCTCCCGGCTATGCGCGCGACCTGCAATCGGAGTTGCGCGTCGTCGACGCCAAGGTCGATTCGTGGTTATACGCCGGCGCTTCGCAATTCTCGGCGGACCCGGAACTACAGCGCGCGCTGATCGCCGTCGCCGAGCATCACGATTCTCGCCAAGCACTACTGCTTCTGGCGGAGATTCTGCGCGCGCCGGGATTGGCGGAACGATTGGGCGAGGTTCTGCGGCCCGAATCGCCAAGAAGCACCGATTTCAGTGGCGACGTTCCCGGCTCCTTGCGGCGCGATCCGCCAAACGCGCGTCGCTCGCCGGTTCGCGGCTATTTGGAGAATTGAGTTCTGGAGAATTGAGCTTCACGGCCAAGTGAACTTGCTGTTCGGAGTTTTTTTATGACCTGGTCCGATTTTTATCTTCTGTGCTTCCTGGTGGGCTTCTCGCTGAGCGTTCTGTCGTTCCTGGCGGGAGCCGTGCACATCCACCTGCCCTTCAAAATGCATTTTCCGTTTCATGGCGGTGGACATGCGGTCGGCGGACATGGACATGTGTTCGGCGGCCATGGCACCGCCGGTCACGGCGCGGGCAGCCACGCGAGCGGTGCAGGTACACGGGGCGGTTCCCGCGGCGGCAGTGGACCGATTGCGTGGTTTAACCCGACGACGGCAATGGCGTTTCTCGCCTGGTTCGGCGGAGTCGGCTACATCCTCACCGCGCATTCGCACTTGATGGTGCTGGCGGCGCTTGGATTCGCGACGCTAGCGGGCCTTCTTGCGTCGTTCGTGGTCTTTCGCTTTATGGTCCGGCTAATGCGTGATAGCGAAGGTGAAATGTATGACTGGGACTATCGCCTGGAAGGCGTAGTGGGAATCATCAGCATGCCGATTCGCGCCAAGGGCACCGGTGAAGTGATCTTCGAACAAGACGGTGCGCGGCGCAGCGTCGGCGCACGATGCGACAACGGCGCAGCGATCAACAAGGGCACCGAAGTGGTCATCGAGCGGTACGACAACGGCATCGCTTACGTGCGGCCTTGGGAAGAATTCACCAAGTAGCCCTGTGGCGCACCAGACCGCGGCTGAGCGTTCCATGCGCAACGGGCAGCTGCAAAAAGGTTTCGCGGACTGACGAAGCATAGAAACAGTCCGGACGGCGAAAAGAGGAGGACTTTATGTTCGGGCTATCAAATGATGTCCTGGTCATCGCAGGACTAATCGTTGTGGCGGTCATCGTCCTGATGGGCACGATCGCCAAGATGTTTCGCAAGGCTGGACCGCATGAAGCACTCATCGTCTATGGGATGCGCGGTACGCGGGTAATCCGGGGCGGCGGCACGATCATTTTACCAATGGTCGAAACGTGCAAAGAGCTGTCGCTAGAGCTCATGTCTTTTGACGTGGCCCCCCAGCAAAGCCTGTACACCAATCAAGGCGTTGCGGTAACCGTGGAAGCCGTGGCGCAATTGAAAGTGAAATCCGATCCCATCTCCATCAAAACGGCCGCCGAACAGTTCCTAACCAAGCGGCCGGATCAGCGCGAAGGGTTAATTCGCTTGGTTATGGAAGGCCATCTGCGCGGCATCATCGGCCAGCTCACTGTCGAGCAGCTGGTGAAAGAGCCGGAGATGGTGGGTGAACGCATGCGTTCCACGTGCGCTTCCGACATGAACAAGATGGGACTCGACGTGGTCAGTTTCACCATCAAGGAAGTCCGCGACAAGAACGAATACATTACCAACATGGGCAGGCCGGACATCGCCCGCATCAAGCTGGTAGCGGAAGTCGCCGCTGCCGAAGCCGAACGCGACATCGCCATCAAACGTGCCGAGTCCCAACGCGCCTCCGCCGTAGCCAAAGCGCAAGCCGATCAGGAGCGCGTCTTCGCGGAAACCGCATCGCTGGCCAAGCAAGCCGAAGCCGAGCGCGATCTGGACCTCAAGAAAGCCAGCTACCTGGAAATGACCAAGAAGGCCCAGGCCACGGCGGACAAGGCCTACGAAATCGAAACCAATGTCATGCAACAGCAAGTCATTGCCGAAGCCGTGAAAGTGCAGCAGGTGGAGCGCGAAGCGCAGGTCAAGGTGCAAGACGCGGAAATTCAACGCCGCGAACGCGAACTCATCGCTACGGTGCTCAAGCAAGCCGAAGTCGAACGCAAGCGCATCGAGACCATCGCCAACGCCGAACGTCAACGCCTGATTAGCGAAGCCGAAGGACGCGCCTCCGCAATTCGCGCACAAGGCGAAGCGGAAGCGGAAATTATCTTCAAGAAGGGCGAGGCAGAAGCCAAAGCCATGAACATCAAGGCCGAGGCCTTCCAGGAATACAACCAGGCCGCCATCGTCGACAAACTCTTCACCGGCATGCCGGACATCGTCCGTGCGCTGGCGGAACCGCTCAGCAAAATCGACAAGGTCACCATCGTGTCCACTGGCAACGGTCATTCCGCCGGGGCCCACAAGCTAACCGGCGACATCACCGAAATCGCCGCTCAAGTACCGGCGCTATTTGAAGCACTCTCCGGCATGAAAATGTCGGAACTACTCGGCAAGGTCCGGGCCATCGGCGACAAAGCTCCAAAGCTTCCGCCACCGGCTCCAGGTGCCAATTCCTAAAGCCTACTTCCGTCCCGGCAGATCAACGGGGTCTGCCGGGACGCTTCATTACTCCAGGGGGACGGTAATGAGCGTTAAGGATAAGTTACTGGTACTCGGTGTTTTGTTCGCAATCGTTGTCGGATTCCTCGGCCACCACTATTGGGCGGTAGCCGTGGAAGTACTGCAGCGCTTAGTAGCCGTCGGCTTCATTTCGGCCGGCGGAACTTTTAGCGGGCATCTCTGAATTGCTTTTGTAGCGTCCGCCTTCTGAGGCGGACGCTTTCTGCCGCGTCGCTGAGAATTGCCGTTGTAATAACCGGGCATTAGGCCCGCACCGTTGGTTTTAGAAGTTGCCGTGAAAGGAGAATTGTTATGGGACTACTGGAACGCGTAAGCACCTTAATCCGCGCGAATCTCAACGACATGATCGATCGCGCGGAAGATCCGGAAAAAATGATCAAGCAAGTGATCGTGGACATGGAGAATCAATACTTGCAGGTTAAGACACAGGTGGCCGTCTCCATCGCCGACCAGCACATGCTCGAGAAAAAATTCCAGGAGCATCAAAACACCGCGAAAGACTGGGTGAGAAAGGCGGAACTAGCCGTGGACAAAAACGAAGACGACCTCGCGCGCGCAGCGCTTGAACGCATGCAAACCGCGCAACGCATGGCACAAAGCTTCCAGGAACAGGTGAACGATCAATCCGCGCAGGTCGAAACCCTCAAAGCCGCTTTGATAAAGCTCGAGCAAAAGCTCGACGAAGCCAAGTCCAAGCGCGAACTCCTGCTGGCGCGCCATCGCCGCAGCGTGGCTATGGGCAAAGCCGCGCGCGCCCAGTCCGAACTCGGCGCGCAATCGAAGGGCGCGGCGTTTGATCGCCTGAAGGATCGCGTAAATCTCAACGAAGCCGTAGCCAGCGCCGAGGTAGAAATGGTCACCGACGAAATGGGCGAGCGCCTCGTACGCCTCGAACGCGACACCGAGGTGGAACGCCTGCTCTCAGAACTAAAGAACCGCCGCCAGCTTACGGCCGGCTCGTGATTTTGCAGCATTCGGGATAAGCGTGCCGTGCGAGAATGCCAGCATGGAGCCTTGGTTACTCGCGACACCCGGCCTTATTGCCGCCGCGGGCGGAATTGTCGGCTACGGCGCAGCTCATCCTGCATCGCAATTGTTTGGCCGGACGCTGCGGCGCTCCAACTCAGCAAGAAAGCTGGCCATCACCTTTGACGACGGCCCCAATCCGGCGATCACGTCGAAGCTGCTAGATCTCTTCGACCAGTACTCTGGGCACGCCACATTTTTCTTGATCGGCGATTTTGTAAAGAAATGTCCGGAGTTGGTGCGCGAAACCTCGGCGCGAGGGCATAGTCTCGGAAATCACACCGACACTCACCCAAATCTATTTAAATGCACTCCTTCACAAATCCGCAAACAGTTGCAGCGCTGCAACGACGCCATTGCCGAAGCCACCGGCGCCGTTCCCAAATGGTTTCGCCCTCCCTACGGCCTGCGCAATCCATGGGTAATCCCAACGGCCAATAGCTTGGGAATGCAGACGGTGATGTGGTCGCTGATCACATGGGACTGGAAAGCGCAGTCACCGGAATGGCTGATTCCCCGCATGGCGCCAATCGCCCAGCACGCGCAAGAAAATGCCGAAAAAGCGAACAACCCAGCTTCGCAGACCCACGGCGACATCCTCTGCCTCCACGACGGCTTCCACGTGCACCTCAACGGCGACCGCCACTGCACTCTCGCGGCACTCGAATACTGGATGCCCCGCTGGCGTGACCTGGGCCTCGAATTTGTTACAATTGACGAAGCGGTGGGCACTCCCGCTCAATAAACTATGGACGAACGATCTTTTTACACCGAAAAAGAAGAAGTACGGAAGATCAAGCTGGTCTGCCCCAGCTGCAAAGGGGAGTTCGAATTTCCCGTGCGCTGGAAGGTGGCCCGCAAAAAACGTGAACTCCCCCGCGGCGCCGGCGAAGAGGACCGCCACAAGTTTGCCAAGGCCACTTCGTACATGGTGCGCCTCGAAGATTTAGTAGCCTGCTACAAATGCCGCAAACGTTTCGAGCTGACCGGCCAATCCACGGTGCTTATCAACGACAATCTCGGCGACCCCAACGCCGACCCCGAAAATTTCGGCAACCGCTAAATCGCTCGACACTTTTTCCTTTAGACCGCTCGGCGCCTTGCCTTTGTAGGGGCGCAGCATGCTGCGCCCCATCCTCGGCAACAACTAGCCCATGTCGCCGCAACGCGCATTTCTTTACGAAAATTCAAATCTCCGGATACATATCAAAAAACGCTTCCACCGACTGATGAAACGTCTTCTCGATCTCTTCCTTGCTCCCCTCAATCAAATGCATCGTAACGCGTGCCGTCTTCCCATTCTTCAGCGTCACCGTAGCATCCCCAACTTGCCCCAAATCCTCTTCCGGCAGTAATCGCATCCCGTAAATCAGCGCCAGCTTAGCCATTGAAAGCCTCCCCGTGTCTTTCCTCGCCATGGTGACCCGCAGCCAATACTCTTCACTGTGGCACTATACTCAGACATCCGATTTTCCCCCAATCCGCATCGCACCGGATATCACGGAGGTCGCCGATGAACCACCTCATCATTCGCAAGCTGCTGGTAGCTATTTTCCTGTGCTCCGCACTGTTGGCGGCAAGCCGCGTCTCCGCTCAAGAGCCAGACGGCCCGCAAACCGCCGCCCCTGCCCCCGTACAACCCGCCCTGAAGCCCGCGCGTTCCACCCCAGCCGCCAGCGGCAAATTCATCACCCTGCCTTCCGGCACCCGCGTCGCGGTCGTCCTGGAAAACGGCATCTCCACACGCAGCGCCAAACCCGGCGATTCCGTCTATCTCCGCACCTCTTTCCCCATCACGCTCAACAATCAAATCGTAGTTCCCGTCGGCTCCTACCTGCGCGGCGAACTTCTCGACACCAAGCGCCCCGGACGCGTCAAAGGCCGCGGCGAATTTCGCATCAAGTTGGACACTCTAATCTTTCCCAACGGTTACACCGTCAACATGAACGCCGCACCGCGCAGCGCCGATAGCGGCGGAAAAGAAACCATGGACTCCGAAGGCCAGGTGAACGGTCCCAGTGGTAAGGGTAAAGACGTAGGCACCGTCGCCGCCACCACGGTAACCGGCGCGGGTATCGGCGCGATCGCCGACGGCGCCAAAGGCGCAGGCATCGGCGCCGGAATCGGCGGTGCCGCAGGACTAGCCGCAATTCTCCTCACGCGCGGTCCGGAAGCCGAACTCCCGCGCGGCTCCACGCTAGATGTCGTCCTCGAACACGATCTGCAGCTAGACGCCGGCCAAATCAACTATCACGATGTTGGCCAGGCCATGCCCCCTACCCCGCCGCCCGCCCGCGCCCAGTAAACTCTTCACCAACCGGCGCACTCCATCGCCTAATTCACCCAACTATCCGGCCGCGAAGGCGGCTCGTCCTTGTGCTTCCCCATGAACACTTCAAATTTTTTCCGGTTCCTGTGCAATTTCCAGTCAGAAACCGTATTCCGCACATTGTATAAAAACGATCCCCGCCGCAAATAAATCCACCCCACCAGCATCCCGCCTAAGTGGCACAAATGACTCACCGCATCGCCGCCGATTCCCAGCGTCGAAATAAACTCGATCGCCGCGATCACCGCTACGTACGGCCGCATCGGAATGGCCACGGGAAAAGGGAATATCCACACCTGCCGCTCTGGAAACAACACCGCGTTGGCCATCAAAATTCCAAATATCGCTCCCGACGCCCCAATCGTCGGAATGTCCGCAGGTCGATGCCCCCACAACATCGGCGTCAATTTGACCAGAATCTCGATCAGCCCCGCGCCAATCCCGCACAAGAAAAAATAATTCAGAAATCTTCGCTTGCCCCAGGTCAGTTCCAGCTCTTTGCCAAACATCCAGAGAAACAGCATATTGAGCAGCAAATGCAAAAAGCTGCCATGCAGAAAAATGTAGGTAACCGGCTGCCACAAACGCATTCCGGGGATGAACCCCAGTGGCACCAATCCAAAGAAGTGGTTTATCCAGGAGGAAGCTGAAATATCCAGAAAACTGCCGACCAGCACTTGAACAAAATAAACGCCCGAACAGATCAGCACCAGCAGCTTCACCCCGGGCGGAATAAACCCGCGCCAGTCGAAGCGAACACGCCGTGGACCATACGTCGGGGGCATACTCGCAGTGTACGGCTACCCTGCCCGACCGTCAAAGCACCGTCGCCCCCGCCGCACTAATCCAGTTTTTTCCGCGCAAAATAAAACAGCGACCCCGCCAGCAGCAAAAACATAATCACGCCAAACAGATTACTGGTCGCCAGCGGCCCCAGTATCTTCGGCCCCATCGCAAAAATATCCGCTCGCCACGGCAAATGAAGCACGGACGTCAGCCACCCCGGAACGTGACTGGAAATTTCCGGGTCCTGCAGCAAATTGATGATAATTCCCAGCAGCCCGAACACGCCCCCCGCGGCAATCAACCCGCTCGAATACAGCGCCCCCGGACTAGCCTCGCTCTCATCCTTCTTCTTGGTCGTCGCCTCCACCAGCCAGCGCACCAATCCCCCGGCAAACATCGCGCCCGTGGTGGCAATCGAAAGGTAAGACCCCGTCGCAAACGCCAGCGATCGCACGCCCAGAATTTCTACCGCGATTACCAGCGCCACCCCCATCAGCACCAACCGCCACGGCAATCGTTGATTCAGTATTCCGTTGATCACCGTAGCCATCAATCGCGCTTGCGGCGCCGGCGCTTTGTCGCTGCCAATCCCTTGCGCCCATTGGTATTCGATTCTTTCCGAGCTCGCGTCGTACAAATATTCCCCGTCCGGAATTGTGCCCGAGCCCAGCGAATTCACCAGTACGTAGTTCTTATTCTTGTACGTGTACGAAGCCCGCTCGATCTTCACCCCCTGCGGCAATGCCTGGATGTTCACCGCAATCGGCGTGGGGATATATTTCTCCAGCCCGCTGTTCATCAGATTTAACGTGGCACCAATCGCAACGGTCGAAACCGTTACGCCCACCAGCAGCGCCATTTGCTGCCAGAACGGTGTCGCCCCCACCAGGTAGCCCGTTTTCAAATCCTGCGAGGTCGCTCCGGCAATTGCTGCCGCGATGCACACCACCCCGCCAATCATCAGCGCTAGCACCGCATAATTCGGTGACGTCCATCCCGCCAGAAAGAAAATCGCGCACGTGGCCATCAGCGTCGCAATACTCATCCCGCTGATCGGATTTGAAGAGTTCCCCAGTAGTCCGCTGATTCGTCCCGCCACCGTCACAAACAAAAATCCAAACACCACCACGAAGATGCCCGCAAAAATATTTTGATACCACGCCGTCGCCGCGCCTTGCATCGGATGGAACGTCAGCAGCACCCACATCATCACCACAATCAAAATCGATCCCACAATCACCCAGCGCATCGGCACGTCCCGCTCGATGCGGCTTGCGGCTTCGGCGTCTCCGCCTTCCACCCGCGCATCCTTCAACCCCGCCCGCAATGCGGAAATAATCGTCGGCAGCGTGCGCAACAGCGTGATCAATCCCGCCGCCGCCACCGCGCCCGCTCCCATCGGCCGGATATAACTGCGCCAGATATCGTCCGGCGTCATCAACGAAATGGGAATCGTCGAAGGATAAATCGGCGTGTTCCCGCCCAGCTGCCCGTAGAACTTGATCGCCGGCATCATCACCAGCCACGAAACGATCCCGCCCGCGAACAATATCCCCGAAACGCGCGGCCCGATAATGTAGCCCACTCCCAAATACTCCGAAGTAATCGCTGCGCGAAAAGACGCCCCCGGAAACCAGCTCGGCCGCGCTTCCGGCTGCGAAGTCCACATCTGAAACGTGTTCATCAAAAACGTATACGCCCCGCCCAGCCCAAGGCCCCAGAACACTCGCCCCGCGAACGATCCGCCCCGCTCGCCGGCCACCAGCACATCCGCGCACGCCGTGCCTTCCGGGAAAGAAAGGTTGCCGTGCTCTTTCACAATCAACTGCCGGCGCAACGGCACCATGAACAATACGCCCAGCCATCCACCCAGCAGTGCCAGCGGAAACGTCCGCCAAAAAGTAAACTCCGAACCAAACCCAAGAAAAATCAGCGCGGGAATCGTGAACATCACTCCCGCCGCCAGCGATTCCCCCGCCGACCCAGTAGTCTGCACAATGTTATTTTCCAGAATTGTCGAGCGCCCAAACGCCCGCAAAATACTGATCGACAGCACCGAGATAGGAATCGACGCCGACACCGTCAGCCCAGCTCGCAATCCCACATACACGGTGACCGCCCCAAACAGCAGCCCAAACAGCGCCCCCAGCACCACCGCCCGCAGCGTAAATTCCTTCAACGTCTCGTGCGTCGATACGTATGTCCGAAACTCCGCCGGCGGTGCCGTGGAACTCCATGGCCGTTCGCTCACCAATCCCTCCATCACGCAAACAAGTATTACGCCAAAAAATATCGCGCAAGCCGGGCCGTCGCGCGCCTGCGATTAGACGCCTACCACCGAGTACGCCATGCCGCAGTCTTGGTGCGAAGGGCTTGACGCCGCTTTCGAACGGTAACACCCAGGCTTTTGCCTAACTGCCATCGCGCTGGGCATGCCCGTAGCGTCTCGCCGCGCGGCTGGATTATGCCCCACCATGCCCCGCCAAGAAAGTGTTTCCTAGGTCTTTACCCTGCCAGAGAATCGGCCGCCGGCCGAGAATGTCATCCATCCTGCCCGTATTGCAACCCACCTTACAGCTAACGCCGTACTGGCCCTCGCGTTATCTTGACACCCAAACTCCGCTGCGGTATTGTCCCGCTGCACACGTTATACAGGTCGAACCTCACCACGCCCGAGGCCCGGTCCATGCCCAGTACTGCCGTCTCGCAACGCCTCTCCGCGCCCCGTCGCGCCAGCGCGCAAATTTTAAGCAATAATAAATCCCTTCTTCCGTGGAGGCTCGCAGTGACTACTTTCTTCCCGCGCTGGCGAAACTCTTCCCGTTTGAAACAGCTACGCCGTTCCGCGTTGGCTGCCACGCTCTTCATCGCCGCAACTTTCGCCATAGCACCCACCATCACCGCGGACGACTGGCTCCCCGTCTCCCCTGAAGAACTGAAAATGACTAGCGAGCCCAAAGCCCCCGGCGCCCCTGCCATCTATCTCTATCGCCAGGTAGACCGCAAAGATCTCGGTCGTTCCAACGTTGAGCACGACTACATCCGTATGAAGATCCTCACCGAAGAAGGCCGGAAATATGCCAACATTGAAATTCCCTACTACAAACAGCACGTTAACATTTCGGGCATTCGCGCCCGTACCATTCGTCCTGACGGCTCCATCGCAAATTTGGATGGCCAAGTCTTCCAAACTACATTGCAAAAGAATCGCAGCAGCAAGATTTTGGCCAAGAGCTTCACCGTTCCGGATGTTCAGATCGGTAGCATCATTGAGTACCGCTTCGACTACGATTTTGATGATGGCTATGTCTACGACTCAGAATGGATTATCAGCGCCGAACTTTTTACCAAGAAAGCTTTGTTCACCCTGAAACCCTTTGATCGCATTCCCGTTCAGTGGAGCTGGCCAGCCGGTTTGCCGGTTGGCGCTAGCAAGGCCGTGCAAGGCTCCAACGGTATTATTAGCATGACCGCAGAAAATATCCCGGCCTTCCAGGAAGAAGATTACATGCCGCCCCCGGACGAGCTGCAATATCGCGTAAAATTCGCCTACAGCGAAGACGGCTTTGAAACCGATGAAAACAAGTACTGGCGGAAATATGGCAAGAAAGAAAACGACCGCGCCGAGGCATTTGCCGATAAGCGCAAAGCGATGGCGGAAGCGGTCGCTACGATCGTTTCACCCCCCGATTCTCCCGAGGTCAAACTTCAGAAAATCTACGATCGCTGCCAGAAAATTCGCAACCTCTCGTATGAACCAAAGCTTTCCGCTGAAGTCATCAAGCGCGACAAGATGAAGATTCCCGAGAACACGGAAGAGGTGTGGAAGCTCGGTTATGGCTATGGGGCGCAGATCACCTGGCTCTTTCTGGGTCTCGCCCGAGCCGCTGGTCTGGACGCCCACCCTGCCATGGTTGCGAGCCGAGCCGAACACTTTTTCAACCCCAAGCGTATGAACAGCAATGAACTTGACAGCAATCTAGTCGTTGTCAAGGCTGGCGGTAAGGACTATTTCTGCGATCCCGGCGCTGCCTTCACGCCCTTCGGCCTTCTTCCTTGGACGGAAACCGGTGTTCAAGGCCGGCTTTTGGACAAAGACGGAGGCGCTTGGGTTGAGACGCCTCTTCCCAATAGCGATACCACACATATCGAACACACGGCCAGCTTGCAACTCAATGACGATGGCTCCCTCGAGGGCAAAGTCACCGTTACCTATACGGGATTGGAAGCCATGGTCTGGCGCATCGATGAACGTAATGACGACGAGGCTGCCCGCAAGCGCGACCTTGAAGACAGCCTTAAGAACAGCATTCCCGCAGCTTCCGAGATTGAGCTGAAAAACTCTCCCGATTGGTCGAACCCGAAATCGCCGCTAGTCGCCGAATTCGATGTAAAGATCCCTGCCTGGTTGTCCTCTGCCGGCAAACGAGCGCTCCTGCCCACTGGTTTTTTTGTCGCCAATGAAAAGCACATGTTCGAGCATTCCACTCGAACCTATCCCGTATATTTTCATTTCCCGTTTAAGAAAGTCGACGATATCACCGTTACCATTCCTCAAGGATGGAAGGTCGATAGCGAACTAAAGCCCATCAATCAGGACGCCAAAGCGGTTGCCTATACGTTCTCTTCGGACGCCAAGGCCAACACCGTGCATCTTCAGCGCTCGTTGCGCTGCGATCTATATCTGCTCGCTGCGGACAAGTACTCCATCCTCCGCGCCTTTTACCAGTACGTCCGGACCGTCGACGACCAGCAGGTCGTCCTTCTTCCTGCTGCGGCAGTGGCGGTCAACTGATATGTCGCGTCGTTCCTTTACAACCTTGCTTTTGATTCGTTTTCTCGCTCTTTTCGTGGCAGGTTTTGCCTCCCCCATCTTTGCCGACAACGCCGCCCCTGCGTGGATGCACTCGGCCGCCGCTGCGCCGCTTCCCGCGTACGACGACAAGACCGATGCCGTCATCCTCTACTCTCACGAACTGGTGGTAGTTCAGCCAGACGGCAAGATTCGCAGGACGGAAAGAGTTGCCATCAAGATACTTCGTCCCGGGGGCCGCGCCTGGGGCAAGCTCCGTTTCCATTATGATTCCGAAACCAAAATCACCAACCTCCACGCTTGGACTATTCCCGCGCAGGGCAAGGACTACGAGGTCAAAGAAAAAGACATGACCGACGCGGGCTACATCCCGCTCGAATCAGGCGAACTTGTCACTGATGTCCGATCGAAAAACACGGATATGCCCGCAGCGGACCCTGGTAACGTAATCGGCTTTGAGATTGAGCAGGACTGGCGGCCATACATCTTCCAGGATTCATGGGGAATTCAGAGTGATATACCGGTACGCGAAGCCCACTACACACTCCAGCTTCCCCCGTCCTGGGAATACAAGGCGGTCTGGGCGAATCATCTGGATGTCGTTCCTTCGACCTCCAATGGCCTGTATTCATGGTCGGTCTCCGATGTTCCGGCGGTGCGTTGGGAACCCGAGATGCCACCGTGGCACGGAGTCGCCGCGAGAATGGTCGTTACGTTACTACCGCCGGGTGCCACCAATAGCGGATTTGAATCCTGGACCAAAATGGGGAACTGGTACCTGCAGCTGACGCAGGATCGCCGTAGGATCACTCCTGAAATTCATGCCCAGGTTGCTTCTCTAACTACCCCGCGTGACACCCCGCTCACCAAAATGCAGGCCCTTGCTAGGTATCTACAAAAAGACGTTCGTTACGTGGAGATCGGACTCGGCATTGGTGGTTACCAGCCCCACGCGGCTAGCTTCGTCTACTCGCACCATTTTGGCGATTGCAAAGACAAGGCCACACTCCTGAGTGCCATGCTCGCAGACGCTGGAATTGATTCCTACTACGTCGTCATAAATGCCAGTCGCGGAGCCGTTGATGCCTCCACACCACCTGCCATAGAAGATTTCAACCACGTGATTCTCGCCATCAAAATCCCCGACGGCGTCTCGGACTACGCGGTTCCTGCATTCATTGTGCATCCCAAGTTCGGACGTCTCCTCTTTTTTGACCCCACCGACACCATGACGCCGCTCGGATATTTGCGCGGGGATTTGCAATCTAACTACGGCTTACTGGTTGTCCCGGAAGGTGGTGAACTTGTGCATCTTCCGCAACTCCCACCCGCTAACGGTGGAACTCGACGCACCGCGAAGCTCGCGCTCGATCCCCAAGGCAACCTTACCGGCGACTTCGTCGAGATTCGCACCGGAGATTCCGCCACCGGCCAGCGTTACCGCCAGCACGCTGTGACCAAGAGCGAGGATCGCGTCAAACCCCTCGAATCGCTCGTCTCCGATTCACTCGGTAGCTTCGCTTTCACCAAAGCTTCGATTTCTAACCTGGATGACACCAGCCAGCCGTTTGGCTACACCTATTCTGTCGTCGCACGCAATTACGCCAAGACCGCGGGCAATCTCCTCCTCGTGCGACCCGGCGTCGTTGGCAACTACGCCAGCGGCATCCTGGAACGCAAGGAACCCCGCAAATATCCCATCGAGATAGACTCTCCCGCGCAGTATTCTGATGCCTTCGATATCACCTTGCCGCCCGGCTATGAAGTTGACGACCTACCGCCGCCCGTGGACCTCGACAACAAATTCGCCAGTTACCACAGCAAGACTGAGTTGCACGGCAACACTCTCCATTACGCGCGGGTCTACGAAGTGAAGCAGCTCACTATTCCGATGGACCAGATGGACGACTTCCGCAAGTTCAACCGCATCGTCGCCGGCGATGAACGCAGCACCGCCGTCCTAAAGCCCTCCGCAGGTGCCCAGGGCGTCAGTCACTAGCGTGCGTCCGTCGCAGTACGTCGGTGAGGTAGGGTCGGTCGCCTGCGTCGGCCACCCGCTCGTTACTATTTGTGTAATAAAATTTCGAAGTAAATGCTTTAGAATGAGCACTTGCATATCATACTGAGCGCAAAGGACTTTAACTCCTTTCCGTTCAGTATGATATGAAATTCGCGTCCCGTGCCGCGGATTAGTCCGTCATCCCAGCTTCGCCAGCCGTTCCCGCACGCGGTCGCTCAGCGCTTTACCGTCCACGGTCTTGCCTTCCAGCGCCGCCTTGGCGGATTTCACCACCGC
This sequence comes from uncultured Acidobacteriota bacterium, assembly GCA_963838265.1. Taxonomy (GTDB): domain Bacteria; phylum Acidobacteriota; class Terriglobia; order Acidiferrales; family UBA7541; genus Acidiferrum. The sequence goes on along the minus strand of CAWIQN010000002.1, from coordinate 131,619 downwards.
GCCCATCTGCTTGATTGACGTAGCGCTGGTCTCCGCAATCGCTTTGTCGATCGCCGCATCCATCTCCGCCACGCTGGCGCCCGCTGGCAGATAGGACTCCAGTATCGCCAGCTCTTTGGTCTCTTTCTCGGCTAATTCGGGGCGGTTGCCTTTGGTGAATTGCTCGATCGATTCCTTGCGCTGCTTCACCAGCATCTGCAAAATCTGGATGGATTCGCTTTCATCCAGCGCGCGAATTTTTTCAATTTCGCGGTGTTTGATGGCCGCTTTCACGCCGCGTAGCACGCTGAGTTTCAACTCGTCTTTCGCGCGCATGGCATCCACAAGATCCTTCTGAATTTTTTCCGCCAGACTCATCGCATTTTCCTCTAGTCATCAATATAACAGAGGCCTCGCCCAACTTATTATTTGGATGGAATTCGTGTTCGCCGCGCGCGTTCGCCCCCGACGCCCGAAACACCTCCGCGCGTGCCATTTGACAGCGCGCGCGCCGCTCGTTACCGTAGTTCTCTTGTACTCACGCTAAAAAACCCGCCTGACGGCCGCGGGAAATTCTGCGCCGCTCAGTGGTGAAGACAATTCCATCACGGGGCCGGGACAACATATGAAGGTCGACAGAGCATGAAAGTCATCGTAGCGGATAAAATCAGCGAACGCGGCGTAAAACTTCTCAAGGAACAAGCCGGCTGGAACATCGTCCAGACCACCAAAGATAATCTAATCGCCGAGCTGGCCGATGCTGACGCGCTGATCGTGCGCAGCGCCACCAAAGTCACCTCCGACCTGCTGGCGAAAGCTCCGCACCTGCGCGCCGTGGGCCGCGCCGGAGTTGGCGTGGACAACATCGACCTCGAAGCCGCCACCAAACGCGGCGTCCTGGTGATGAGCACGCCGGGCGGAAGCTCCGTCAGCGTGGCGGAACACACCTTTGCGCTGCTGCTCGCGCTGGTGCGCGAATTGCCGAAATTCGATGCCTCCATGCGCGCTGGCCGCTGGGAAAAATCCTCGTCCGGAGCCGAAGTTCGCGGCAAGACGCTCGGCTTGATCGGGCTCGGCCGCATCGGCAGCGAGGTGGCATTGCGCGCGGAGGCATTTGATATGCGCGTGCTGGCCTACGACCCTTTCATCAGCGAAGCGGCCGCGCGCGAGCTTTCCGTGGACCTGGTTCCCATCGAACAATTGCTCTCCGAGAGCGATTTCATTTCGCTGCATACCGCGGTGGTGCCGCAGACGCGCAATATGATCAACGCGGAAAACATCGCCAAGATGAAAAAAGGTGTGCGCATCGTAAACGCCGCGCGCGGAGAACTGATCAACGAGGCGGATCTCGCCGCCGCGATTCAAAGCGGGCACGTCGCCGGCGCAGCGCTGGATGTTTTCGCCGAAGAGCCTCCGAAAAATTGCCCCCTGATCGGTTTGCCGAATGTGATCACCACGCCGCACGTCGCCGGCTCGACGGCGGAAGCGCAGGAAGAGCTGGGCACGCAGGTAGCAGTGCAGATTCGCGACTATCTGGTGGATGGAATTATCCGCAACGCGGTAAATCTTCCGGCGCTTTCCGCGGATCAATACCGCCGCGTGCGTCCATACCTGGCGCTGGCTGAACGCCTGGGTTCGCTGGTGTCGCAAGCGGCCGCATTTCGCCCTGCGCGGATCCGCATTCGCTACGCGGGAGAAGTGGCGGAAGTTGGTACGCATTTGTTGCGCAGCGCGGTGCTCGCCGGCGTGCTCAACGCCGTGCTCGACGAAAAAGTGAACGTGGTGAACGCGCCGGCGGTCGCCGCTGCACGCGGTCTGCGCGTGGAAGAGGAAACCCGTAAACGCGAGCACGGTTTTCCGCACACTTTGGAGGTAGCGGCATTGCCGGCGCAGGGCGAAACGCTTGCCGGCGTCAGCGCGAGCGGCGCTGGCGCAAAAGGTCTCGCGGCTGGCGGAGGCGGCTTCACCGCCGAAGGCACGGTCCTGCATGACGGCTCGCCGCGCGTGCTGATGATTGAAGGCATCCCGCTCGAAGCACAGCTCGAAGGAACGATTCTTTATTTGCGCAACGACGATAAGCCTGGCGTCATCGGCCAGGTCGGTTCAGCGTTAGGGAAACTCGGTGTGAACATCGCCACGTTTGCGCTGGGCCGCAGCGCGGCGCATGAAGGCGCGCACGCGGTTTCCCTCGTCCGCGTCGATGGCGAAGTTTCTGCATCCATTCTGGATCCCCTTCGCGCCATCCCTGCGATCACGGAGGCGAGACTAGTCCGGCTCTGACGACGGAAACTCCGGCGCGAATCACCAGAGGTTGCTTTTCTCGCGTAACTGTTTGCTCGATGCAATTATTTCGCCAAGCAGCTGCGGCGTAGCACTCTGAGCAAGTCTAGAGATCCATATCGTGCGGTGCGGTAAGTTCTCCGGCGCGAAAAATCCGCATAGGCCATACGTGTTTCTATAGCATCAGAAATATTTCTGCGCCGCATCACCAGAACTTTCCTTGACACCATCGCGTATCTGTCCTACAACTTTTGATAACTATTGGAATGATCGGGTGGGCTCTCGGGGATTTCTTAGCATGCGTCCGCGGTGTCCAAGTTTCGTCAGCGGCCTTGGGGCAACTGCTGCGAATCTTCCTACCTGTCGTTTTCCAAGGATTTAATGCTGATAAGTTGGAATTTCCGGAAGCGGCGAAATTAGATTGCGTCTTTATTCCTTTTCGCATTTTTATCTCAGCGTGCCCGTGGCCTTCGTCACGGCACATTGAGGCGTAGGGACCGAATTTTTTGGGAGGACGATTCGTTGATAAAATTATTCAAGGCACTGCAAATTTTTATTCTCGCACTCATAGTATTTTCCATGTCTGCAACGATTACGCGCGGTCAAGGCGCCACCGGCCGTATTATCGGAACAGTGACCGATCCCAGTGGCGCGCCCGTTCAGGGAGCCAAGGTCACCGCCGAAAACGTCGCCACGCACATTTCGACCGATGCTCGCAGCGATAAAGACGGCCTTTTTCAAATACTTTCTCTGCCCATCGGGTTTTACAAAGTTACCATCCAGGCTACCGGCTTTCGCGCCTACGTGTTTGATAACCAGAAATTGGAGATCACGCAGTCCCTGCGCTTGGATGCCAAGCTGGAACTGGGGCAGCAGAGCGACTCGATCGAAGTGAAAGTACAGGCGGCCAACATCGAAACCGTGAATCAGACAGTGGGTTCGACGATCGTGGGTGCGGCCATTCAGCAGGCGCCGTTGAACGGCAGGAACGCTTTGGATTTGGCGCTGCTGGGACCCGGCGTCACGGAGACCAACGGCGATTCTTCGGCGGCCGGGAACTACAGTATCGGCGGCGGCCGCAGCGATTCCGTCACATTTTTGCTGGACGGCTCCGTCAACAACAATCTTTTGAATAACGGCGTGGTTTACAATCCGAATCCGGACACCATCGCCGAATTCCGCATTCTAGAGAGTAACTATTCGGCCGAGTATGGACGCAACGCCGGCGGAGTTATCAGTGTGGTCACCAAGTCCGGAACCAACTCCTTCCATGGCAGCGGCTTCGACTTCTTGCGGAATAACGACCTCAACGCCAACAGTTTTTTTAACAAAATCGATGGCTTGCCAAGAAACGATCTAAAGCGCAATCAATATGGCGGCACGCTGGGCGGCCCGATCAAAAAGGACCGTCTGTTTTTCTTCGTCGGCTATCAGGGCCAAAAGCTTTCGTCGCAACAGAACAGCGGCGACTTTCAGGTGTTCACTCCGGCGCAGTTGCAGGGCGACTTCTCAAACGGCGGCACCCCCGGAAATTGCCCAAACGCCGATCCCGGAGTCTCCGCGTTTTTGCTGGCGAACCCATTCTTTCAGCCCAACGCCGCCGCGGCGGCCTGCGGCATCATTGCACCGTCGCAGATCAATTCTACGTCTCAGAAATATATAGCGGCGAACTTGTTCCCCACCTCGGTTAACGGAGACGAAAATTTCCAGGCGCCGCACACCGACAACAATAACGAAGTGACGATCAAGGTAGACTATACGATCACGCCGAAAGACGCTTTGACGGTCACGCTCGGCGGGAATCGGGAATCGTTGCTGAATCCGTTTCAATTTTCCACGATGCCCGGATTCCCGAACACTTCTAACGATAACAACTATTTCGGCAGCCTGGCTTACACCCACACTTTCAGCGCGACGCTGGTGAACGAGTTTCGGCTGTACATCCAGCGCAACAACGATTTACAGGATCAAGTTGCCGCCACGCTCCCGACCGCCGCGGATCTTGGCATCGGCACGATATCGGATAATCCTACCGGACCGCCCAACATTTTCTTCGACGAAAGCGGGGCGACTCTGGGATTCAGCGAGCAAGGGCCGACGAACCTGGTCAACAATACGTTCGGATTTACCGACACCGTCACGTGGGTTCACGGCCGGCATAATTTCAAGTTCGGGGGGGAGTATCGGCGTATCAAAACAACACGGTGTACGATTTTATCGTGAACGGTGAGTTTGATTTCGACGGTTCGACGTCTGGGAATGAGTTCGCCGACTTCCTGCTGGGCGCCCCCATTCAGTATTTCCAAGCGCCGGCGGCGCCATCGAACATCCGCAGCAAGTCCTTCAATGGGTTCATCCAAGACGAGTGGCGCATCACCAAACGGTTGTCGCTGAACCTGGGGCTGCGTTACGAATACAATTCGCCAAAGTACGACACGCAAGGCCGTTCGTTCTCCGTGATTCCCGGAGATCAGTCCACGCGCTTCTTTAATGCTCCCACAGGGCTGGTATTTCCCGGCGACGCGGGCGCACCGAATGGCGTCAACTTTCCAAATACCAAAAACTGGGGGCCCCGCTTCGGTTTCGCCTGGGATCCCAAGGGTGACGGCAAGACCAGCATTCGTGGTGGGATCGGTATCTTCTATGACGTTCTCAAGGGCGAAGACAACTTGCAATTCAACGGGCAGCCGCCATTTTTTGCCGATACCGGATTGAACTTCAGCCCCAACAATCAGGGACAGACGACGGCTTATCCATTTTTCAGCGATCCCTTTGACAATGCCACGCCGCCGACTACCAATCCTTTTCCATCGAAGCCACCCCCAGCGAATCTGGATTTCGGCGCGGCTGGCTTTCTGCCCGTTAACGCCTCCGATGAGGAGTTCCTCGTCGATCCGCATCTGAAAACTCCGTACACCTACCAGTACAATTTGTCGGTGCAGCACACCTTGGCTCCCAACACCGTGATGGAAGTCAGCTACGTGGGCAGCAGTTCGCACGGGCTCACGTCGCTGATCGACGTGAATCCGTTTATTCTGGGGACCACCAACCGCGTCTTGAACCTGGGCGCTGGCGATACGACGTGCGTCGACGCCGATGGTAATTCCTCGTCTAACGCGGACCCGAATGCCCTGTGCAGCTTCGCTTCGTTGCCGGAATTCAAGAACATCGCCAATGCTACCTACAACGCTCTGCAGGCCAGCGTCACCAAGCAGATGTCTTCTTCACGCCTCGGGAGCACCTACTTCACTTTTGCGTATACTTTCGCGCACAGCATCGATAATGCTTCCGGTTTCCGCCAACGCAACAGCACCACGCCTTCTTACGATCCGGCGGGGTTCCGGGCATCCAGCGACCAGGACATTCGCCACCGCATCACGTTCAGCGGCGGATGGGACTTGCCCTTCGACCAGATGTGGGCGTCCGGGCCGAAGCGCCTGACGCAGGGCTGGAGCTTGTTCCCGATTGTTACTTGGCACACGGGCCAGCCGTTCGACATCTTCGCCTTTTTGGAGGATCGCTTCGATCCGGGTAATGAGGGACCGTCCGGCGCGGGTGATCCGGACAACGCTCACGCGAATATTGTGGGCCCGACTAACTTGTTCAATGCGCATAACCCGCAGACCTACACCAATCCCAACACTGGTGGGACCAGCACGGGCAACTATTTGTTCAATCCCACCAGCTTTAGCAACGAACAGTGCGGAGATGGAGGACCGAACACACCCGTCAATTGCGTTCCCGGGCCAGGAATATTCCCGTCGAGCGCCCAGGTGGTGGCCAATCCTGCGCTGGCGACCTACGGAACGGTGCCGCGAAACTTTCTCCGCGGGCCCGGCTACTTCAATACGGACATAGCGTTTTCGAAGACTACGGCCATCAACGAACACGTGTCGATTCAGATTCGCGCGGATTTCTTCAACATCTTCAACCGCGTGAATTTCACGAATCCCGGCGTCACCAACAACGGCGACGGCACTTTCAGCGGCGGCGCGGTGGGCACCAACATCAACAGCGACCAGTTCGGGCAGATCACCAGCACGTACGATCCGCGCATCATTCAGTTGGCGGCGAAGATCACGTTCTGACAGCGTTTACAGCCAGCAAAACACGCCGGGAATCGCTAGAGTCCCGGCGTGTTTGAGGTTCCGTTGAATCGACAACCTGAAGCACTTTTCATACGAATTCCCCGGCGCGAACAACCGTCTAGAAGAGCCCTGCCCGGTGTGTTATTCTACGGTTCTCGCTCGGGCTGGCGTAAGCCGGCTTGAGTTGTACTTGTCGGGGCGTAGCGCAGCCTGGCTAGCGCGCCTGGTTCGGGACCAGGAGGTCGAAGGTTCAAATCCTTTCGCCCCGACCACTTTTCCATCGCAATCAAATCGCTGGGGTCTTCGAGCGCGGCCCTGGAAATTCCAGCACATGGCGTTTTGTGGCATCGCCCGCGGCGAAGCAATTAGACCGGCTCGGCACTCGGCTCCTTTGCGGGGCGATGCTTCTTTCCATCGCTGGACTGGTCCGCGCGGCTGACCGCTTTGGTCGAGCCGCGAACCACCAGTTCGGGCTCCACGGTGATCTGTTTGCGAAAGCGCTCTGAACCGTTCAATTGGTTCAGGACGCACTGCGCGGCAATCCTGCCCATGTTGGACATGGGCTGACGAATGGTGGTGAGCCGGGGGTTGCTGAACGCCGCAATTTTAATGTCGTCGAATCCGATGACGGAGACATCCTCAGGAACGCGCAGGCCGAAATCTTCAAGAGCGCGCATGGCGCCAATGGCCGACAAATCATTGAAGGAAACCAAGGCGGTGAATCGTTCGCGGCTGGACAGCAGACGCTGCATGACGGGATAGCCCAGTTCAGGTGAGGTGCTGTCCTGATCGAGTTGCACGGTGAGCTCTGGTTTGATGGCGATGCCGATTTCTTTCGCCACGGCAACCAGACTCAGCCAGCGTTCATCGGAGTCCGAACTGAAAGACTGACCGCGCATGAAGGCCACGTGGCGGTGCCCCAGCGAATACAGATGCGCCAGCGCAAGTTCGGCGGCGAATTTGTGATCAAGAACGACGTTGGTGACACCGTTGATGGGCCGGTGACCGGCAACCGCGACGACCGGCACCGCGTAGGAGTGTTCCAAGGCCGTATCAATGGTGATGAGGGCTTCCGCTCCGCGGCCAAGCAGCATCTGCGCGTATTCTTCCACAAGATTTTTGCGGTGGCGGTGATGTGCGGTGAAATAAAAATAACCCGCCTCCATCAGGTGATCGCCGATGCCGCTCATCACCTGGGTGTGATAGCCGTCGCCCAGCTCCGGCACCAATATCCCGATGGTCAAGGTGCGGCGATTGCGCAGCGAACGTGCCAGCAGGCTGGGGCGATAGTTAAATTTCTTCGCCGCGGCTTTTATGCGGTCACGCGTGGCTTGCGGAATGGAGCGCCCGGGAACTTCATTGAGCACAACGGAAATGGTGGCGGGATTTAGGCCGAGGTATTCGGCCAATTGTTTCAGCCCGATGGGTTCATTCTTGGGCGGCGGAGTTTTTTTCATGAGGGGGATTCGTCCGCGTCGCACGATCGTTCAGCGCAGCCGTAATCGAAGAGACCGAAGGTTGTCTGTTGAGGAACACACAACGCGCAGGTGCATCCGAGCATGCGGGCTTTTCTCGCTATTGTCGAGGCTTTGATACTAGCGAGACTATCCTAGCGCAAAGAATAGCTTTTTGTATGCCGCAACCTTTGGCGCGGGCTTCAGAGTGGGCAAGGCGCACAGCCGCTTCGTTCCTCAGGGTGAACAAGATTGGCTGTGCCACAAGGGCAATGTTTAGCGTTGCGGTTCACAGCTCCTACCGGGTTTCCATTTACCACACTTCTGTTACCACACGAGAGTGGTGACGGACTCCGGATCGAGCGTCACGTCCATGGCCTTGGCTGCAAGTTGGCACCGGACCGTCTGTTTTTCGCCGCGGTTCGTCAGCACCAGGACGAAGCCGCCATCCGGGTTCTGGCAGGCTAAGTGATCAATGTTGTTCAGGTTTCCTTCGGAGGCGATGACGCGCGCGCCCCTGCGAATCGCTTTCGAGTAATGCGCCATAGCCCAATACTGACCGCTGCGGGTAATCTCTTGCGTCTGCGAATTCAGCGTTACCAGACCACCGCAAGGGAACGGGCCAATGTTCGGGCGGCCTTTTTCGTCCAGCAAAACATTCCAGCCGACGATGCATTCCGCCCAGTTGCGCAATATTACGGTCATGGACTGAGACCACTTGGTCCAATCCGTCGCATAGTCCGGATTGGTGATATCTGGCCCGCCCTCTGTGAAATAGGAATTCTTGGTGGGGAAAGCGTCGTGCACGCGGGTCATGGCGTCGGGACTGCCTATATATCCGTGCCAGGCTACGCCGTCGACATATTTGTTCAGCAGGGGATCGCTTAGTTCATCGACGGCGCGGCCGGCAAGATTGTAATTGTGGTCGAGTATCCAGATTTTGGTGTCGAGAGAAGCGCGCTCCAAGGCGGGCCCGAGAAATTTTTTGATGAACTCTATCTCGTACTCTTGGCCCCACAAGGCGGCCGGCATTTTGGAATCCTGATCGGTGTCCACTTCGTTTTGAATGGTGACCGCGTTGATTTTGACGCCTTCAGCGGAGTAGCCCTGAAGGAATTTGACGAAATAGTCCGCGTAGGGAGCGAAATATTTTTTTCGCATAGAGCCGCCCAGCAAGGAGCCACCAGCCTTCATCCAGCCTGGAGGACTCCAGGGCGTGGAAAAAAGAAACAGCTCGGGATTGCTCTGACGGGCATCGCGGAGCGTCGGAAGAATGTAACTTTTGTCGTGATCGAGATTGAACTTTTTCAATTCGGGATCGGGTTCGGTGCTGTCGTCATAACTGTAGGGCATCGTGGAATAGTCGCTGGCGCCGATGCAGGTGCGGCTTACCGAGAGGCGCAACCCCGCCGGGCCATACAGCTCAGAAAAGAGCGCCTGCTTTTGTTGCACGTTCAGCAGCGAATACAGATAACACGAGGAATCGGTAAGGGCGGCGCCGAAGCCCAGGAGTTGCTGATATTGCTTGGAAGCATCAATGCGAATGCTTTGCGTCGAGTTGTCCGCAGTGCGCCATACCGGCGCCGCGGCTTCTTGGTATTTGCGGTCCTTCGAAGTACACCAGGCGCGAATGCTGCCGGCCGCCGGGCTGGCCCACAGAGCAGCGCCGGTTAAGCCGCTGCTCAAGCCGCAGGAAGCTGCCGCGGCGACTCTCAAAAAATCTCTGCGTGTGCGCGATGTCATGCTTTTTCCCCGGGGTTGTGGATTTTGGCCATTTTGTAAGAGAGTTGCTTGCACCATGTCTACCAAGACAAACGATTGTCGCAAGATTGCACACCATTTCTGGTTTTGGCAATGGAAAAATCGATTTAGTGGCAAAAATGGCCCATTTTGCCGGGTACTGCTTAAGACAAACGATTACCTTGATGAAAAGCATCACATTTTCTTCTTGACAGGGATAGTCGAATGGGTTTGTAATGCGTCCCAGATGTAATGCAAACCCACTAGGAAGCACTAAGACAACCGTTTGCCTGTGTTCTAGTACGAGTGGGGCAGGCGGTTTTCGCACAGCGCTTCGGCGGTGGTAGGGGTGATTTTGGACCGCCCGGACGCTACGGTGGGAAGAACGCTTGGGGTGTCATTTAACTCGTGGTGGGAAGGAAAAAAATGAAATACGCATTTCGTTTCGCTCTCTTAGTTCTCTTGTTGTTGTGTATGACCAGGGGTGGTTTTGCACAGAGCACCAACTCGGGCGAGATTCGCGGCACCGTACTGGATGCGTCGGGCGCCGCGGTCCCGGGGGTAACGGTGACGCTAAAGAACATTGACACTGGCGAGACCAAAGACTTCGTCACCAACGCCGACGGTATTTACGACACGGTTTCGACGCGGCCTGGAAATTACAATCTCACTTTTACGAAGGAAGGGTTCAAGCAAGTCACGCGAGGACCCATCGCGCTGCAGGTTACTGTGATCACCGAGGATGCTGCCCTGCAGGTGGGTCAAGTGTCCGAAGTAGTTCACATCGAAGCCAACGGCGCGCCGTTGCTGGAGACGGAAAGCGGTGAGCAAGGGCATATTATGGAGGCCAAGACGATTGGAGAATTGCCGCAGATCGGCGCTGGCATCACCGGTAATGACTGGGCCAACTTCAACATTTTGCTCCCGGGAGCTGGGAGTTCTCCCACGCAACCGTCCTCGGAAGGCAGCGGCGCCTACAACGCCGGTGACGCGGTTTCCATCAATGGCAACCTCCCGAATTATGCGAACTATCTGCAAGATGGAGGCGTCGTTCAACTGCCGGTTAGCAACAACGTAGACAACACGTTGTTCTCGGCCGTGCAAGAGGTCCAGATTACGACCTCGTCGTTCTCGGCTCAGTATGGTATCGGTGGCGCGGTGTTCAACCAGATCACAAAGAGCGGGACCAATTCGTATCACGGATCGGCGTACGAATATTTTCAGAACTCTGCTCTAAATGCGAGCCCCTTTTTCTGGCTGCCAAACAGTGCCGGCGGCTATTCTCCGCAGGGGGTAGGGTATCTGCGGTACGACGAGTACGGCGGAACCGTAGGCGGGCCAATCCTAAAGAACAAGCTGTTCGTTTTCTTCGCAGTGGACAAGCTTTATAACAACGGTGCCGCAAGCTCGACGCTCGGCACGGTTCCCACGCTAGCGGAAAGAGGCGTAGGCACGCCTGACGGCGCCTATGTTTTCACCGGCCTGCCAACTCTGTATGACCCGACGAGCTGCAACACGGCGGGATGTACACGAAAGTCATTCGCGTCGGAGAACACCGGAGCACTTGCTGGCCTGAATGCGATTCCCGCTGGCGACATCGATCCGGTGGCGGCCAAGATTTTGGCCCTCTATCCTATGCCCAATGTGGGAGCCGCTGGAGCGACTTCGAATAATTTCAGCACCACCTTGCCGGCTCCGAACCCCAACCTGCGCTATTTCGGGCGTCTCGATTACACGCTTTCGCCGTCCAACACGATGAATTTCTCGATCAGCCAGAAGAACAACCCCGGGGTCAACAAGTACGGGCCGCTTCCTTGCCCGAACAACTGCTTTTCGGGGGACATTGATGGTTACAACGTGCAATTCACCGATACGTGGACGATCAGTCCGAATTTCTTTAACGAATTCCGCATGGCGTACACCAAACAGGGGAACTGGTTCATTCCCGACACAGTTGGATTCAACTCTGAAACTGAACTGGGTTTGCAATACGCCAAAGCGGACATTCTTCCTTCCATAAACATCGGCGGTGCCGGATTCTGCTGCGCGGGGCTAGCTCCAGGAACAAACGCCATCTATATTGAGAATCTCTACGATCCGTCGGACGTCATCACCCTGATTAAAGGCAAGCACATTCTGCACTTTGGCGTCGAGGTGCTGATGGGCCAAGGCAATACCACGCCATGGGGAAACCTGCAAGCTGGCAATTTCAACTTTACCGGGAACTACACCGCGCAAAATGGTGCGACACCGGGTACCACTGGTACTGGCTTCGCCGACTTCCTGCTTGGCGACGTGCAGAGTTGGAGCGCCACCAATCAAGCTGTTTCCTACGCGAGACTCAAGAGCCCGCAGCTCTTCGTTCAGGACGACTTCAAGGTCAAACCAAATCTCACCATCAACTTGGGGCTGCGTTACACGGCCACGACAGGTTTTACCGAAATCCACAATTCCCTTGGGGGTTTCGATCCGAATATCCCGCTGACCTACCCATGCCCCTCTCCGCAATTCTCGAACTGCTCGTATGAGGGCACTTTAGGGTCGATGTGGTTCGCCCCGCAGGATAATCGAAACTCGGCACAGCAGCCTATTTACAATATCTTCTTGCCGCGCGTTGGCGCTGCATGGAGCTTCATGCCCAACACCGTATTGCGAGCCGGCTTCGGAATGTATTCGTATAACTTCAGTCAGGACGTTTACGGAGCCGGAATAGGAGCTGGTTCTTTGAGCACCAGCACCGGTAGCGCTTCGGACCCGCTTGCGGGAACCGGACCGACACCACTCATCTACTTGAGTTCATCTGCCGCCGATGCAAACACTGTGCTCAACTATGTGATCGGCTCGCCGACCTCAAGAACGCCTTACACCTACCTTAATCTCGCGTCTCCGTCCAATCAGACCTACGTTCCTTATAACGTTCCCGTGGGTCGCATCAACGAGTGGACGGTAAGCATCGAGCATCAATTCGCGGGGAATTTAATGGCTTCCCTCTCATATGTTGGGAGTCACGGTAGTAATCTACAATTCCCGACGGACATCAATCAAATAACCAGCCCGACCGGTATCGCCGATAGCTCGGCCAATCTTGCGTTCGTTCAGGCAGACCGTCCCTTTCCAGCTTGGGGACAACTGACCGGTAATAATTACAACGCCATATCGAACTATAACGCCCTTCAGGCACTGGTCACAAAACGTTACTCCAAAGGACTACTCTTCAGCGCGAATTTCACTTGGTCGCACTTTTTGGACGACCAGGATTCGGGCGGATGGGGCAGCCGCGGGGGGACGCAGTATTGGCAAATCGGGAACGATCCCGCCGCGAACTACGGTAATTCAAACTTCGACATACCTATTGCGTTCAAGGGATATGCTTCCTACGAACTGCCCTTTGGCCAAGGCAAGCAGTACCTTAGTGACAAAGGACGGGTAGTCGACGAGCTCGTGGGTGGCTGGCGCATTGCGGGAACATTCCTCGCGCAGAGCGGAAATCCGTATACCGTGGTTGTAAATGACAACGAAAACTCCACCATCACGGGCTGCAGCGTCGGAGGCACCGCTACTGGCGGCGACGTCAACAACGGTTGCAATTGGTTCGCAAACGTTGTGGGCAACATCAACGGGCCGAAAACCTCCGCCGAATGGTTTAACACTGCCGCGTTTGTCGCCCCTCCGGCGCCGACCGTGAAGGGATCAACCGTGCTGTTTCAGTTCGGTGACGAGGGGAGGAACATCCTCCGAGGACCGCAATTGACAGTAATTAACCTATCGCTGGCGAAGAGCGTTAGCATCACGGAACGCTTTCACCTGGCACTTCGCGCGGATTTCGTCAACGCTCTGAATCATCCAAGCCTTGGCATTCCGGACCAGATCATGGGCACGGCCAATTTCGGCCAGATCAACGGGTCGACGCTGGGTGGTGGAGTTGCCGTGGCCCCCCGCAGCGGACAATTGAGTGCTGTGTTCTCCTTTTAACCCCGGTGCAAGCAAGTCGAGGAAGGGACGGCGGTTCGCCGCCGTCTCTTTTTTTTTCAGACCAACGCGAATCTGAAATGCTGCGCTGCCGCCGTATACTGAAGTCATGAAGACGAGAGAGGCAATTCTATCGGTGGCTGCTGGGCTCTGTGTAGTTGTCGTACCGTGTTTTTCGCAGTCCGCACCGAGCACGCAGCAGCAAATCACGGCACACAGCCTGAAAGCCCAGGAATATCTAAAAGAGAATAAGCCGGAGCTGGCGGTGCCGGAATTCAAAGCGCTCGTCGCGCTCGAACCGAACAACGTTGACGCGCGCGGCAACCTCGGCGTGCTGTTGTTTTTTCAGGGCGCGTATGCGAACGCGATTCCGCAGTTGCGTGCTGCGTTGGAGCTGCAGCCAGCGCTTTGGAAAATACAAGCGCTGCTCGGAATGGCCGAAAAGCGTACCGGAGACGTTGGCAGCGCTCTGGGCGATTTGGAAAAAGCGTTTCCGAAGCTTACGGAACAGAAGATTCGCGTTGGGACGGGCATGGAGCTGATCGAGATTTACTCCAAGTCCGGAGATTTGGAGAAAGCCGCGGTGACCGTCGGAGTGCTTCGCGAGCTGGAGCCGACAAATGTCGAAGTTATTTACGCGGCGTATCGCGTCTATTCGGATCTGGCGGACGAATCGAAACTTAGCTTGTCCGTGGTGGGGCCGAAGTCGGCGCAAGTCCACCAAATGATGGCGCATGAACTGGCCCGAGAGGGAAAGACGGACGAGGCGATCGCGAACTATCGCGCCGCGCTGGCTATCAACCCCGCGCTGCCGGGTCTCCATTTTGAGCTGGCGGAAATGTTGAACAATCCTGCGGTGAAAGATGGCGCGGAAGAAGCCGAACGGGAATACAAAGCGGCGCTGGAAGTTAATCCGCTGGACGAAAAGTCCGAGTGCCGACTGGGTGATATCGCGGCGCTACGTGGCGATCAGAAAGAAGCGCTCGAGCGTTACTCGAAGGCGCTGCAACTGCAGCCGGACGATGCGGATGCCAACATTGGTCTCGCCAAAGTTTTGATGTCCATGAATCAGCCCGAGAAGGCCGAAGCGCTGCTGAAACATGCTATTGCACTGGATCCCACCAGCGCGCAGGCACATTTTCGGCTAGGCACCATCTACCGGCAAACGGGGCGTCCTGATGATGCGAAGCAAGAACTGGCCGAATATCAAAAATACAAAGACATGAAGGAAAAATTGCGAGAGATGTATCGCGCCATGCGTCTCGATCCTGGCAAGCAACAACCGGACGATACCGATCCTCGTAACTGAAAGTTTGCGAATAGCGAAACTACGGAAGTAAGACTGCAAGGCGGCAACCTCGTGAGGTAGGAAAATGTTCAAAGCCCTTCTACCGCTGGCTCTGCTCGCCGTGCCAGCCGTTTCAGCGTTCGCTTCGTCTTATTATCCATTGCGGCTGGATGATGCCAAGGCCGTCTACCTGACGCCGGACAATTTTGCCGTGCACGGCGATGGCGTGGCCGACGATTCCGACGCGCTGCAGCAGGCTATCGACAAAGTTCAGGAAACCACCAACCAGGGAATTTTATTTGTGCCCGCGGGCCGCTACCGCCTCACGAAGACTATCTATGTTTGGCCGGGAATCCGGCTGATCGGTTTTGGCGCCACGCGGCCGGTTTTTGTGCTGGGCGCAAATACGGCTGGTTTTCAGCAGGCTCCCAAGTACATGGTGTTTTTCGCGGGCGGGCGTCCAGGACATGGCCGCGAGCCGCGCAATAGCAACTCTGCCGGTGAAGACACTCCGCCGGACGCCAATCCGGGCACATTTTATTCGGCCATCAGCAACATCGACATTGAAATCCAAGAGGGCAATCCCGGCGCGGTGGGAGTGCGCGCGCGCTATGCCCAGCATTGCTTTCTGGCGCACATGGATTTCCGAATCGGCTCTGGGCTCGCGGGCATTCATGACGGCGGCAACGTGGCGCAGGACGTGCATTTTTATGGCGGTCAATACGGCGTGTGGACGCGCAAACCTTCGCCCGGCTGGCAATTTACGTTGATCGACGCGACGTTTGAAGGCCAGCGCGAGGCGGCCATTCGCGAACACGAGGCTGGGCTGACGCTCATACGCCCGCAGTTCAAAAATATTCCGACGGCGATTTCCATCGACGCAAAGTATTCCGATGAGCTCTGGATAAAAGATGCGTGGATGGAAAATATTTCCGGACCGGCGGTGATCATCAGCAACGAAAACAACGCGCGCACGGAAATCAATATGGAAAATGTGGTGTGTCGCGGCGTTCCGGTGTTTGTTTCGTACCGCGATAGTGGGAAACAAATTGCCGGTAGGCAGGGAGCCTACGCGGTAAAAGTTTTTTCGCATGGGCTTCATTTCGCTGACATTGGCGCAACGCCTTCCATTCAGGACGTCTTCGAACTGGAGCCGTTGCTAACGTTGCCGGCGCCGGTTGCTTCCGACATTCGTGAACTGCCGCCGATGGATACGTGGGCGAATCTCCGCACGCTGGGCGCGCACGGCGACGGCATCGCCGACGACACGGAAGTTCTCAATAAAGCGATCGCCGAGCACCGTACGATTTATCTGCCTTCCGGCCAGTATCGCGTTACGGACACGATCACTTTGCGGCCGGACACCGTGCTCATCGGTTTGCAGCCGAGCGTTACGAGAATAATTCTCGCCGACGGAACGCCGGCGTTTCAGGGAATTGGTAGTCCCAAGGCGCTTCTGGAAACGCCTCGCGGGGGAACGAATATTGTTACCGGCATAGGTCTGTACACCAACGGCATCAATCCGCGCGCAGTGGCGGCGAAATGGATGGCGGGTGCGGCCTCCATGATGAACGACGTCCGCTTCCTGGGCGGGCACGGCACGATTGAACCCGGCGCTACGGTGGAAGAGGCGGAAAAAATCTGGCACCAGATTTACAACAATACACATACTGCCGATTCGAATATCAATCGTCGCTGGGACGCGCAGTACCCAAGTTTGTGGATTACGGATGGCGGCGGAGGAACCTTCGTCGATTTATGGACGCCCAGTACGTTCGCGCAGGCGGGGCTGTATATTTCCGACACGTCGACGGAGGGGCGCATTTACCAGCTGTCCAGCGAGCATCATGTTCGCAACGAAGTGATGCTCCGCAACGTCTCCAACTGGCACATTTACGCTTTGCAGACGGAAGAGGAACGGGGCGAAGGCGGCTTTGCCTTGCCGCTGGACATTCAGGATTCAAGCAACATTACCATCGCAAACTTTCATCTTTACCGCGTGGTGAGCGCGTATCAGCCGTTTCCGTATGCCATCAAAATCGCAAGCTCTAGAAACATAAAGTTCCGTAACATTCACTGTTACAGCGACAGCAAAGCTTCGTTTGATAACGCTGTTTACGATCAGACATACAATGTTGAAATTCGCCAGCGTGAATTTGCATGGCTCACCGTGTCCGGCGACGCACCGAAAATTCAGCCGAAGACGCCTAGCCCCATCATTGCCGAGGGCGCGAAGCTGGAGAAAGTCGCGGGAGGATTTTTCAACATTTCTGGCGGAGCCGTGGATGGCTTGGGAAATCTCTATTTCGTGGATGCCAAATGGCAAACCATCTACCGCTTTTCCCCCGCTGACCGCCAGGTAACGATGGTGCGGAACAATCCCTTGGAACCCGTCCAGCTTGCCTTCGATAAGGCTGGCGATCTAATGGTGATTTCGTACGCGGGAAACGGCACGGTGTACACGTTTAAACCGGACTCGCGGGGTGACGAAATTACATTGCTCAAAGCTGTTCCCTCGGGGCCGCGCCGTGGAATGAATGTGGTCTTGCCCGCGACCTTCTGGCGCAACGACAACGATTTTATTGAGAAGATTCCGGCGCAGAAGCCGTACCAATTTGTTTCGCCCGATGGCAGCACTTTCGTCCCCGCGGGAGAGGATTTTGTGAGCGGGGAATTGTATTACGGCTCCAAAATTCACGATGTGCTGCGGGCTTTCGGGATGGTTACGGTGGCTCCGCATCAGCCGTACTTCGTTTCCAATGAATCAGAGGAGAAAACCTATTCGGGTAGCGTGAGTGTTGACGGTACCATCGGAAACCTGAAACTTTTCGCCGAGCAGGGCGGCGAAGGTCTGACGTGGGACGAGAGTGGCAACGTGTATATCGCGGCAGGACAGGTTTTTGTTTACAATCCGGCCGGCAAGCTAATCGACACCATCGAAGTTCCCGAACGCCCTTCGCAATTGTTGTTTGGCGGCAGCGACGGTAAAACTTTGTTCATCTTGGCGCGCAGCTCCTTATATGCTGTGCAAAGCCGTTTCAAGGGTCATTGAAAGAGTCCTTACGACTTATGTCCAAGTTGGTGCGGTTCGCGATGCTGGCCGTTTTGATTGTCCTTCCGATTGATGCTCAGACTAAGCCGCAACCCTCTTCGAGCCAGTCCCCCGATGTGGGGTCACTGCCGCAGTTTGTGGATATCACCGCTTCGACTGGGATTAAATTCGAGCATCTCTCGAGTCCAGAACAAAAATATATTGTGGAGTCCATGGGCGGCGGAGTCGCTTTGATTGACTATGATCGCGATGGCTGGCCGGATATTTATTTCACCAACGCGCAAAATGTGGAGATGGCGCGCACCGGCCAGAAAGCACGCAGCGCGCTGTACCACAACAACCGCGACGGAACGTTCACTGACGTTACCGACAAAGCCGGCGTTGGCTATCCTTGCTGGGCGATGGGCGTTGCGGTCGGCGACTACAACAATGACGGCTGGCCGGATTTGCTGGTCACGTGCTTCGGCGGAGTGGTGCTTTATCGCAACAATGGCGATGGAACATTTACCGACGTGACCAAGCAAGCTGGGCTGGCCGATGACTCACTGTGGGCCACTGGCGCGGCGTTTGGGGATTACGACGGTGACGGCTGGGCGGATCTGTTCGTGGCGCACTACGTCGATTTGCAGCTCAGCGACCTCCCGCGTTTCGGCTCCGCGAAGACCTGCAAATACCGCGGCATTGACGTGCAGTGCGGCCCGAAGGGGCTGAAAGGCTCTCCGGACAATCTTTATCACAACAACGGCGATGGGACGTTCACGGAGGTATCGAAAACAGCCGGCGTCAGCGATCCGCAACATTATTTTGGGTTGACAGCAGTGTGGTCCGATTTCAACGCGGATGGCCATCTGGATCTTTTTGTCGCCAACGATGGGCAAAAAAATTATCTGTACCAAAATGATGGGAGCGGGCATTTCACGGATGTCGCGCTCGCCGCCGGCGTGGCCGTCAGTCAGGATGGGGCGGAGCAAGCCAACATGGGCGTGGCCTTAGGAGACTTCCTGCATACCGGGCGTCCGTCGATCGCCATCAGTCACTTCAGCGATGAGTACGCGACGCTGTTCCGCAACGACGGAAACATGAGCTTCAGCGATGTTTCGTATGCTTCTGGCATCGCGCCGGCCACCACGCCGTATGTGGGCTGGGGCGACGAATTTATCGATAGCGACAATTCCGGGTGGCTGGATTTTTTCCTGGTGAACGGACACGTGTACCCGCAAGTGGACAGCCTGCCGGCCGGCGCAAAATACCGCGAGCCGAAGCTGTTGTACCAGAATCAGCGCGACGGCACCTTCAAGAACGTCAGCAAGCTGGTAGGTCCGGCCATCCAGATTCCGCAAGTCAGCAGGGGCGTGGCGATGGGGGATTTGTTTAACGACGGCTGCGTTGACATCGTGGTGGAAAATCTCACCGGCAGCCCGATGATTCTCAAGCCGCAATGCAGCGCCGCGAATCACTGGATCAACTTGGAATTGGAAGGCACGAAGAGCAATCGGTTGGCGCTGAACGCTCGTATAAAAGCGATTGCCGGCGATCTCGTTCAGACGAGCGAGGTCTTAAGCGGTGGCAGTTATCTCTCGCAGAATGATCTGCGCGTGCACTTTGGACTTGGGAAGCGCGACTCCGTCGACAAGGTTGAGATTCTCTGGCCCAACGGAGAAATCGAGACGCTGAGCCATCTGGCCGCGAATCATTTCTACTACGTCAGACAAGGCAAAGGCGTCGTTCCTAGACCGTAACACGAGCCTGCGACGTTATTTTTGATGCGGGGCGGCAGGCTGGATTTGCACGTATTGCCAGCCGAAACGGCCTTTGATGCACAGGTTGCCGTGGGTGACGCTGTGATCCAGCGGCGAGGTTACGCGGACGATCTTGCCATCCTGTTGGTGAACGGTGAGGTCGCAACCTACGCCGCAGTACGGGCAGATGGTGTCGGTTTGCGTTTGGCGGGCTTCGTCCCACGTACCGGCCTGACGCATATCGTACTCACTCTTGAACATCAGCGCGCCGGTGGGGCAGACGCCGATGCAATTGCCGCAATAGACGCAGGCGGAATCCGGCAGCGAGACGTCGTATTCGGTGGCGATGTGCGCGGAGAAGCCGCGACCCGCCACTGCGATGGCAAAGGTATTTTGCGCATCCACGCCACAGGCTTCCAAGCATTTGTAGCAGAGCACGCATTTGGAATAGTCGCGAACGTAGAGATCGTTATCAATTTTTATGGGCTGCGCGACGGTGGCGCGGGTTTCGCCGAAGCGCTCGGGATGTGCGTCGTAACGATCCATATATTCGCGCATGTTCGGCGCGGTGGAGAGGTCCACGGATGACGCCAGGAATTCCAGCACGATGCGGCGACTTAAGCGAACGCGCTCGGAATCCGTCTTGATGGACATGTTGGGCTCTACTCTGCGCGAACATGCGGGAACCAGCGTGCGCGAGCCTTCGAGTTCCACCATGCAGACGCGGCAGACGTTTACGGGGGTGAGGCTTTCGAGATAGCAGAGCGTGGGGGTCTCGATGCCGAGTTTTTTCGCCGCGTCCAGAATGGTGGAGCCTTCGGGGACGGAAATGGATTGGCCGTCAATTTTTATTTCGATGGAGCGTCTCGGCTCTTCCAAAGGAACGGCGGGAATGGGGCCGCGCGGCAGAGGAATGGTGGGCCGCGGCGCGTCGAGATTCGCGGGATTGGTGAATACGATTTCGCTCATGAAAAAATGCTCCAGCGTTGCAGGGCCGATTCGAGCGCGCTTGAGGCGGTCTGGCCAAGGCCGCAGATGGAAGCGTCGCGCATGGCCTGGCCCATTTCGCGCAACATAGCGATTTCCTGCGCCGTCGAGCCCAGTGGTTTGCCGCTGACCAGACGCCGCAACGTTTCTTCCTGGCGCGTTACACCAACACGGCAGGGCACACACTGACCGCAAGTTTCATGATGGAAGAAGCTGGCGATGCGCAGCAGGATTTGGCGAAGATCGACGGTCCCGTCGAATAGCATTACCACGCCGGAACCCAGAGTGGCTCCGATAGCGCGCGTGCCTTCAAACGTGAGCGGAGTATCAAGCTCTTCCGGGGAAACGAAAGCCCCTGCGGCGCCGCCCAGAAGGATGGCTTGCAACTTGCCGTTACCAGCGACGCCACCAGCGAGGTCGACCAGTTGGCGCAGGGTCGCGCCCATGGCCAGTTCGTAGACGCCGGGTTTGGCAATGTGTCCGCAAAGACAGAAAAGCCGGGTGCCCGCGGAATTTTCCGTACCGAGCTTGGCGTAAGCCGCGCCGCCGTCGCGAATAATGCCCGGAACGTTGACCAGTGTTTCCACGTTGTTGACCGCGGTGGGCTGGCGGAAGAGTCCGGATTGCGTAGGGAAGGGCGGCTTGTTGCGTGGTTCGCCGCGGTAGCCTTCAATGGAATTAAACAGCGCGGTTTCCTCGCCGCAAATGTAGGCGCCCGCACCGCGGCGAATTTCGATATTAAATTGCAGACCGGTGCCGAGAATATTGTCGCCGAGGAAGCCATTTTGGTGAGCTGAGTCGATGGCGTGTTGCAGGCGCTCGGCGGCCAGGGGATATTCGCCGCGAAGATAAATGTATCCCTGGCGCGCGCCGGTAACGAAGCCATCAATGGTGATGCCCTCGATGACCGCAAAGGGGTCACCCTCCATGAGGATGCGGTCCTTAAAGGTACCGGGCTCGGATTCGTCCGCATTGCAGATGACGTAGTGCGCGCGGCCCGCATCCTGCTGCAGAAGATTCCTTTGAAGGAAAAGCGCTTCCCACTTTTTGGCGATAGGAAACGCCGCGCCGCCGCGACCGAGCAGTTTTGACGCGGCCAGTTCGCGCAGCGTGCCTTGGGGCCCGAGCGCAATGGCTTTGCGTAACCCTTGGTAGCCGCCGAATTTCTGATAAGCCTCAAGCGTGGTCGCATCGCCTTGGCTGATGCGATGAAGAAGTCGTAGCGGCGACGATGAATTTTTCTGCGTGGACTGAGGCGTGCTGGCTTGCAGATCGAGGACATCCGGCTCAGCGGGCAGGCGACCCTGAATCGCGTCGTCTAGCAAAGACCGCACTGCCCCGGCTGAGGCGGGCGCTAAAACTCGCTCATGCGATTTTTCGCCGGCGGAACTGACGAGCGCGGCCGGCGCGCGCTCGCAAAGGCCAAGACACTGGCTGCGCAGCCAGATGGCGCGTCCACCAGAGCACGGAGAGCCCGCGGGACCGAGAGTGTTTTCGAGATTGGCGCAAAGCTGCTGCGAGCCGCGCGTGACGCAGGCAATGTCGTCGCAAACGTGAGCAACAATTCGCGGGCGGGCTTCGAGGGCAAACATTCCGTAGAAAGAAGCGACGCCATGAACCTCGGCTGGCGCAATGTCCAAACGCAGCGCGACGTAGTTAAGCGCGCCGGGACTGATCCAACCGATGCCGTTCTGAATCGCGTGCAGCGTGGGGAGCAGACGATGCCGCTGGCCGTGGCCATCGCCATTGTAAGCGGAGCGCGTGTCTGAAGTTTGCCGCTGGCCGCCTTGCCAGCCAGAGGCCGGCACGCCCAGTTCCGAGTCCACGGCCGCGCGTTCTTCCACTGTCGCTTGCGCGTTGGTCAAATGAATGTCCAAGCAGGGCCTCTAAACAGGTTGCAACTTTTCAATGCGGATGGCGGTGGCTTTAAATTCCGAGGTGCCGGATCGGGGATCAACCGCGTCGATCGTTAGATCATTTGTGGAGACCTGATCGTGTGCATGGACCGACAAAAATGCCAGTCCCGGACGCAACGCGGCGTCAAACTTCACTGGAGCGACAACCGATCCGCGCCGTGACGTGACTCGTACCTTTTCACCTTCGAGCAGCGCATAGTGCAGCCCGTCTTCCGGAGAAACTTCCAGAGCTACTTCACGGCGCAGCGGCGAGGCAAATTTTTCCGTCTGCACGCCGGTGTTGTAGTCATCGAGCTTGCGGCCGGTGGTCAGGCGGATGGGATATTGTTCGTCGAGTTGATCCACCGGCGGCTCAAATTCCACCACGCTGAACGGCGCACGCGGGCCGATGAGCGGATCGCTCCAGAACCTTCCGTGCAGGAACATCTCTCCCGGATGAGTCTCGTCGTAGCAGGGCCACTGGATGCCGCCCAGCTCTTCGAGGCGGCGGTAACTCATGCCGCCGTGCATGGGGCTTAAGGAGCGCACTTCGTTCCAGATCGTTTCCGGCTCCGGAGTGCCCCAGTTATGTCCGAGGCGGCGAGCCAGATCGAAAATGATGTCCAAGTCGTCGCGAACACCGTCGGGAGACGCGACGGTGCGGCGTACGCGCTGCACGCGACGCTCGCTGGAAGTTACCGTGCCTTCATTTTCAAAAGCGCCCGCCGCGGCGGGAAGGACCACGTCCGCGAGTTCAGCTGTTTTGGTATAGAAAAGATCTTGCACCACCATGAATTCCAATCCGCTTAGGCGCTTTAAGGCGCGATGGCGGTCGGCTTCAGAGTCGGCGGGATTCTCGCCAAGCACATATAGCGTAGTGAGCTCGCCGTGTTCCATGGCCTCGAACATATCGCTGAGATGCCAGCCGCGTTTAGGTTGAACTTTAACGCCCCAGGTTTTCTCGTACTTGGCGCGAATTTCATCATTCTCAACATGCTGGAAGCCCGGGAAGCGGTCGGGAATCGCGCCCATATCGCCGCCACCCTGGACGTTGTTCTGCCCGCGCAGCGGATTTACGCCGCTGCCGTAGCGGCCAACGTGGCCAGTGAGGATCGTTAGATTGATGAGCGCTACCACGTTGTCCACCGCGTTGTGATGCTCGGTGATGCCCAGAGTCCAGCAGAGCTGAGCGCGTGGGGCCTTGGCGTAGGCATGTGCCATCTTGCGAATCGCGGCAGCGGGCACGCCGGTCTCGCGTTCCGCACGTTCAAGGGTGTATTTCTCCACATGCGTCTTGTACGCCTCGAAGCCACTGGTGGCGTGACGGATAAACTTTTCATCGTGCAGCCCGGCGGCGATAATTTCTCGCGCTACGGCGTTGGCCAGCGAAATGTCCGAACCGACGTCCAAGCCCAGCCAGAGCGTGGCCCATTGCGCGGAACTGGTGCGCCGCGGGTCAATCACATAAAGTTCCGCACCGTTACGAATGCCTTTCAGCAGGTGATGAAAAAAGATCGGGTGCGTTTCCCGCGCGTTGGAGCCCCACAAAAGAATCACGTCGGTATCTTCAATTTCGCGATACGAACTGGTTCCGCCGCCTGCTCCGAAGACCGCCGCCAGACCGGCGACGCTGGGGGCGTGTCAAGTTCGGTTGCAGCTATCAATATTGTTGGTGCCCATGACGGTGCGCGTAAATTTTTGCGCGGCGTAATTCACCTCGTTGATGGTCTTGGAACAGCTGAACATGCCAAAGTCGCGATGGTCGTTTTTAGCTATGGATTTGCGAAATGCCGCGGCCACGTGGTCCAGAGCTTCATCCCAGGTGGCGGGACGATGTGAACCATTCTCGCGAATCAGGGGTTGGGTAAGGCGGGCTTTCATTGGCTTGAGCACGGAACCTCCAAAATCATCAGCCGAGACAATTGTAACATCTTGAGACGGAGCCCTCTTTCGGCGCGCGCCGGGCTCCCTTAGCGCAGCATGGAACAGCAGCATGGAACAGCAGCATGGAACAAGCAGCATGGAACAGAGGAGCAGTTCTTGGAATAGCTTGTTCGCGCTATTTGCTCGGGGCCGCGGGCGCGCTTGGTACCACGGACACTGCCGCCGGGGGCGGAGCTTGAAACAGCTTCCGGGCATTTTTCCAAAGTTGCGTTACTCCCCAGGCCCACGGAAGCGCCACGAGGAGCCAAGCCAGGGCAACCACGATCGCGGGCGTTTTTTTGTATTGGTTTTCCATAATGTGCTCGCTTTCAGAGATTTATCGCGTCGCGACGGCCGCGCCTGGAACAGCTGCCAAGTTCTTATCTGCTTCTTCACTCGTATACCAGTGCTTGGGATTTACGGGCCGGACCAAGGAATTGGCGATGAACCCGACAACCAATAGCCCGACCATGACGTAGAGAACCGTGGAGTAAGCATCGGCCAGCGGCACGCCTTTACCCTTCTCATATTCGCGGATGTAATTGACCAGCACGGGGCCGAAAACTCCAGCCGCCGACCAAGCGGTCAGCAATCGTCCGTGAATGGCGCCAACCTCCATGGTGCCAAAGAGGTCCCGCAAGTATGCGGGGATGGTGGCGAAGCCACCGCCATACATGGTGAGAATCACCGCGCAGATCGTCACGAAGAGTTTGATGTTGTTCAGGCCGCTAACGCCTGTGCTCGGGGCAAGGTAATAGAGGATCGCGCCCAGCACGAAGAAAATGTAGTAGGTGTTCTTGCGACCGATATAGTCGGAGACGGAAGACCACACGAATCGCCCACCCATGTTGAATAAGCTGAGTAATGCCACAAAGCCGCCAGCCGCAACTGCGGTAATCTGGCCCTTGAACAGTTCCTGGATCATTGGCGACGCTTGTTCGATAATCGCGATTCCCGCGGTCACGTTCATGCACAACACGATCCAGAGCAACCAGAATTGCGGCGTACCGAATGCTTCGTTGACCTCCACGCTGTGGGCGGTGACCAGGGCCTTGGGCTTGATCGGAGCCACCCAGCCTTCCGGTTTCCAGCCTTCTCGGGGAACCCGCACGGTAAAGACGCCGAACATCATCGCTACAAAGTAGATGGCTCCCATCACGAGAAAAGTTTTTTGCACGCCCAGATCGTGGTCGGTGCGAAAGAAAGCCATTAAATTGTTGGACAAAGGAGAGCCAATGAGCGCGCCTCCGCCAAAGCCCATGATGGCCATGCCCGTGGCCATGCCCGGGCGGTCGGGAAACCATTTGATAAGCGTCGATACCGGGGAGATGTAACCGAGGCCCAGTCCGATGCCGCCGATCACGCCGTAGCCCAAGTAAATGAGCCACAGTTGGTGGAGCTGGACACCGAGAGCGGAGACAAAAAAACCGGTGGCGAAACAAACCGCAGAGGCGAACATGGCTTTGCGCGGCCCCACTCTTTCCAGCCATTTTCCAAACACTGCGGCGGACAGACCAAGACAAACGATTGCCAGGCTGAAGATCCAGCCGAGGGAAGTGAATTTCCAGTCCGAGGGATTTGGACTGTCGACGCCAGGAAGAGCCTTGAGTCCGCCCCCAGAAGTGGCGACTTGCAGCAGGTAGTTCAGCGGCTTCTTGAACACGCTGAAGGCGTAGACCTGTCCTATCGCCAAGTGAATCGCCAGGGCCGCCGGAGGGACAAGCCAACGGCTGAATCCCGGTTCGGCGACAGAGTGGTTGCGGTCGAGAAAGGATAGCAGCGCCATTCCTGAGCTCCTTAAATGAAACACTTACCAGACGCAACAATCGCGTCGCGCAGGTACAGCTTTACGTAAGGTCGTGAAAGCGCTTCCGGGGGCCTCTTTAATTACATCGATATCATGAAAAAAGCAATACCCGGTACGGGTTTGCAACGACGTTTGACAATTCTGTGACAACCGGGCGACGACACGCCTCAGCAAACGATTACTCAGGGACGTCGTCTGACGTGCTGGACGGTCCAGACACAGCGAACATAAAGATCGGCCTGAGATATGAGCATGGTTAGATAAGCGCCCAGCAAATTGGCCGGAGAATTGGAGAATTCTGACGCGGAATGAGGCGAGTCAGGAGCTCCAAGATGAGCTCCACAGGAACAAGACTTGACAAGCGGGACGGGCGGGAATAGGGTGAGGTGATGAGAAGTAATCGTTTACATTATGATTTTACGTGCCAAAATTTGGCGCGATAGTGCGCGATGAACATCCGTGAAATCGCCAAGCGCGCCAGAGTGTCGACCGCGACGGTGTCGCGTACCATAAATCGCATTCCAACGGTGCAGCCGCAACTGGCCAAGCGCGTTTGGAGAGTAGTGGAAGATCTGGGCTATTTTCCCAATACCCAGGCCCGGGCTTTGGTTTCCGGACGCAGCCGGATTTTCGGATTAATCGTTTCGGAAATCACAAACCCTTTTTTCCCGGAAATCGTGCACGTTTTCGAAGACACCGCGATTCAACACGACTACGAGATTTTGCTCACCTCCACCGTCCATGATCCCGTGCGCATGAAGCTAGCGGTGCGCCGGATGCTTGAGCACCGGGTCGAAGGCGTGGCGGTGATGACCTTTGGCATGGAAGAATCGCTGCTTGACGACCTTAAGCTGCGAAAGATTCCGCTGGTTTTCGTGGATGTCGGACCGTCGCGGCCGCACGTCAGCAATATTCGCATCGACTATGTTCATGGTATTCGGCAAGCGGTGCAACATCTGGCGGCATTGCGCCACGAAAGGATCGGGTTCATCACCGGGCCGCTCGCGCTCAGATCCGCGACGACCCGCCGGGAAGCGTTTGTGCAGTCCATGAATGAGATCGGCATCTCGGTGGACCCGCAGTTGATCGTGGAGGGCAATCATACGCTGGAAGGTGGAGAAGCGGCCTTCGGAAAATTGGCGGGCCTGCGTTCCCGGCCCACGGCGGTACTGTGCTCGAACGATATGACGGCGATGGGCGTCATGCGTAAGAGTTATGCGGAAAAGATTCTAGTTCCGCAGGAATTATCCGTCATCGGATTCGATAACATCCGCATCTCGCAATATATCCTGCCGCCGCTGACCACCGTGGAGATGTCACAGACTGAGCTTGGCCGGATGGCGTTTCTCGCATTGTTGAACGACGTACAGCGAGAGATTCCGAACCCCGCCGGTACGGAGTATGTTTTGAGGACGAGTTTGG
The DNA here is from genome assembly GCA_963838265.1 of uncultured Acidobacteriota bacterium. GTDB lineage: Bacteria > Acidobacteriota > Terriglobia > Acidiferrales > UBA7541 > Acidiferrum. The sequence goes on along the minus strand of CAWIQN010000002.1, from coordinate 103,996 downwards.
TGCTGCGGGAATCGACGGCGTTGAATAAGCGAGCCGCGACGCGCGCCGAACGGATCTAGAACCGCGCCAGGAAAGCAGACGGCATGGGAACCACAAGAGTAAATTGGTGAGAAGCCACTGAGGGAGCATTCATAGAATGGGCAAAAAAATTACTTTTGGCCTGATAGTCGGCAATCGCGGATTTTTTCCCGATCATTTGGCAATGAGTGGCCGCGAAGAGATGATTCAGGTTCTGCAATCCGCCGGAATTGACGTGGTCGTTCTCGACCCGGAGCAAAGCAAACACGGCGCCGTGGAGACCCACGAAGAAGCCAAGCGTTGCGCTGCATTGTTTCGCTCGGCCAGCGACCGTATAGACGGCGTAATTGTCTCGCTGCCGAACTTTGGCGATGAACGCGCCATCGCGGATACCTTGCGACTCGCCCGGCTGAATGTGCCGGTGCTGGTGCAGGCTACTCCGGACGCGCCTGCGAAAATGACCATCGCGCATCGCCGCGACAGTTTTTGCGGAAAGATGTCGGCCTGCAACAACCTCAAACAGTATGGAATTCCTTACTCGTTGACCTCCCTGCACACCGTGGCTCCAGGTTCAGAAGAGTTCAAAAGAGATCTGGCCTGGTTCGCGGGCGTTTGCCGGGTCGTAAACGGGTTGCGGAATCTCCGCATTGGCGCCATTGGTGCGCGGCCTGCCGCGTTCAATACCGTTCGTTACAGCGAAAAACTCCTCGAAGCATCTGGTATTTCCGTGGAGACGCTAGATCTCTCCGAAGTCTTGGGTCGTATCGGCCGGATGAAAGATGACGACGAGAACGCCGTGCGCAAGTTGCAATCCATCCAAAAATACGTTTCCACCTCCGGCGTGCCGCAAGCGGCTCTGTTAAAGATGGCGAAATTGGGCACGGTCGTCGACCAGTGGATGACCGCCGCAAGCGTTGACATTAGCGCCGTGCAGTGCTGGACCTCGATCGAAGAAAATCTCGGCGTCGTCCCCTGCACGGTTATGAGCATGATGAGCGACGATCTGCTCTCGAGCGCTTGCGAGGTAGACGTTTGTGGCGTGCTCAGCATGCATTGCCTGCGTTTGGCGTCTGAAACGCCCAGTGCCTTGCTGGATTGGAACAATAACTATGGCAGCGACCCCAACAAAGCCGTCTGCTTCCATTGCAGCAACCTGCCCAAGCATTTTTTTCGTGATGTCAAAATGGACTTCCAGGAAATCATTGCCGGTACCGTCGGAAAGGACAATACTTTCGGGACTTGTGTCGGTCGCGTTAAGTCCGGCCCGATGAGCTACGCGCGCTTCTCTACCGACGACCGCACCGGCCGAATTCGCGGTTACGTTGGCGCCGGTAACTTCACGGACGACCCGCTGGAAACTTTTGGCGGTGCGGGAGTCGTCGAGATCCCGCGGATGCAGGAACTCCTTCGTTACATTTGCGAAAACGGATTCGAGCACCACGTCGCCGCTAATTTTTCCACCGTCAGCGGAATAATTCACGAAGCTGCGACCCGCTACCTTGGATGGGATACCTACTGGCATGCTCGATAGATATTTGCGCGAGTAAAGTGTGCTATGAGATTGTCGCAATCACGGGACTTGAATAGAGGTTTATGGCGATTGTCGCAGGCGTAGATTTTGGCACGCTCAGTGTTCGCGTTGCCGTGGTTGACAGCGAAAGAGGACGCCTCGGTTCGGCGGTCGCGGAGTATCCGCTGCACCGTACCAAGGATGACCCCGATCGCGCCACGCAAAGCCACGCGGATCATATGCGAGCGTTAACGGAAGCAATGCGCCACGCTTTGCAGGCTGCCAACGTCTCCGGAAATCAGATCGCTTCCTTGGCGTTGGATACCACCGGCTCCAGCGTCATTCCAGTTGGCGAGAACTTGCAACCGCTCGACGACTACTACCTCTGGTGCGACCACCGCGCCTGGCGCGAGGCCGCGCTTATCACCCGAACCGCTCACCAGCGAAATCTCGAGGCCATCAAATGGTGCGGCGGAATCTACTCGTCGGAGTGGGGCTTCTCGAAACTCTTGCATTGGCTCCGGACGCAACCGGAAAAACGCAGCAAGTTCGTAACCGCCTTCGAGCACTGTGACATGCTTACGGCCGTGCTCTGTGACGTGAAGAACGCCGCGGATGCGCCTCGCTCAATCTGCGCCATGGGCCACAAGTGGATGTGGAACGAGTCACTCGGTGGACTGCCACCCGAAGATTTTCTCGAAGCCGTCGATCCGCTGTTGCAGGGAATCCGTCCCAAGTTGGAAGGACGATACTCTGCCAGCGACACCATCGCCGGATACCTGTGTCCAACATGGGCTGAGACGCTCGGTTTGCGCGCGGGCATTCCTATTCCCGTGGGCGCTTTTGACGCGCACTGGGACGCTATTGGAGCGGGTGCGCGCTCCGGTGATGTGTCCAACGTTGTCGGCAGCTCTACCTGCATCATGGCCATCGGTGATGACGCGCGCCAGATTCCTGGTGTATGCGGTGTAGTCAAAGGTTCGATAGATCCCAAGAAAATCGGTGTTGAAGCCGGCCTTTCTGCTACCGGGGATCTGTTCGGTGTGATCGCGCGACGCTCCGGAATCTCCGTCAAGGATCTCTGTGTTGGCCTCGAACAATATCGTCCCGGCCAAACCGGCCTGCTGCGCATGACCTGGGACAATGGCGACCGCACTATTCTCGTTAATCCCGACCTTGGTGGTATCACTTTTGGGTGGAACATGACCCACACTCCGCAAGACGAACTCTTCGCCGCCGTCGAAGGCACTGCTTTTCACACGCGCGTTATTCTCGAACGCATGGCCGAATACGGCGTGCCCGTCGAACGCGTCATCAACGCCGGCGGAATTCCCCAGAAGAACCCCGTGCTGAATCGCGTGTATGCCAACGTTTTTAGTAAACCCGTCTTGGTCCCGAAAGGTGACGTAACTAGCCTGGGTTCCTCCATCTTCGCGTTTATTGCGGCCGGCACTTTTCGCTCCATCCACGAGGCGCAGGACGCGATTTGCCCTGGTTTTCAAATCGTGGAACCGGACCCCGCCGCCGTGCGCGTCTACGAAGAGCTGTTTCAGATTTACCGCGATGTGTACTTTGCCTTCGGCGGGGCGAATTCCAAACCGATGCTCGCGGGTGGTATTCTCCCGGCGCTGCGCAGGATTGCAGCCACCGCGCGAGGCGCGCTATGAAGCTACAGACTCTGCGCGAAGAAGTCTTGCAAGCGAACCTCGACCTGGTGCGGCGAGGGCTGGTTCTCTACACTTTCGGAAACGTCAGCGGCATCGCTCGCGACGAAGGGCTGGTGGTCATCAAGCCCAGCGGCGTGGCCTACGAAACGATGAAGCCCTCGGATATGGTCGTCGTCGACTCGGAGGGGAAAACTGTCGAAGGCTCTCTGCGGCCTTCCTCCGATCTTCCGACGCATCTTATCCTTTACAAGGCTTTTTCCACGATTGGTGGAATTGCGCATACGCACTCCCGGGCGGCGACTTCTTGGGCTCAAGCCCAGCGCGCAATACCGTGTTTCGGCACCACGCACGCCGACTATTTTCACGGCTCCGTTCCGGTAACCAAGCCGCTCACTCCGGCGCAAATCCGCTCGGACTACGAAACTAATACCGGTCACGCCATCGTTCGGCTCCTCGCGAAGCGAGATCCCCTTCATGTGCCGGCCGTGCTGGTCGCCGGCCACGCTCCCTTTTGCTGGGGCGAAACCCCGGCAAGTGCCGCACACAACGCCGTCGTGTTGGAAGAGATCGCCGCCATGGCCCTGCAGACGCTTGTGGCGAATCCGAAGGCCGGTCCAATTTCTAAAGCTCTTCACGAAAAGCACTTCTTCCGAAAGCACGGCAGTACGGCGTACTACGGCCAGAAGAAGTAGTCAGTTGCGATGCAAGAACGCTGTTGACTGCCTGAAGCGTAGCGAATACCGCAGGCGCACGAATCAAGTTGGCCGCGATGGCCCATCATCTTGCGCAGGTATAATGTTGCCTACCTACTATGACCCACATTCTCTTAACCAACGATGATGGCTATCAGGCCGCCGGGCTGCTCGCGCTAGCCGAAGTTTTGCAGGACATTGCCACGGTTAGCATCGTGGCGCCAAGCACCGAACAGAGCGGTGCGGCGCAATCACTGACGCTTCGTCAGCCGATTATTTGCAACAACATCGCCGAGCGCCAATGGGCCATCGATGGTACCCCTGCGGATTGCGTGATCGTCGCGCTTCACAAACTCCTGCCGCAAAAGCCGGACCTGGTCATCTCGGGCATCAATCATGGAGCCAATCTGGGCGAAAATATCTATTACTCCGGCACGATCGGCGCCGCTCGCGAATCCGCCTTGCACCATATTCCTTCACTCGCTATGTCGCTGTGTTCCAAAGCCAAAGGCGTAAAGTTTGATGATGCTGCTCGCATCGCGCGCGCTGCCGCGGAGCTAATCCTGAAACACGGTTTGCCCGATCAAGTGCTCCTCAACGTCAATGTTCCCCCTGCCTGGACCGGCGGAGTCCGCTTAACCCGGCAATCAAAAAAAATCACCCGCAACCAGCTCACCGAAGGAAAGGATCCTCGCGGCCGCAGTTACTTCTGGCTGTTCGAGCAGAAAATCGATAAAGACGTCGCGCCAGACACGGACTACGCGGCGATTTTCGCCAGCCACGTTTCCGTCACCCCTTTACATCTCGATCCTACGCACGCCGATTCGCTGAACGGCCTGGCGCACTGGGCGAAAATTTTAGAGAAGGCATTTCACAAATGAAATTGGTGGTGTATTCCCAAGCGGGTTGTGCGCTCCACCTGCTAACTACATGAACGCGATCAAAACATATGATGTAGCGGTCGTGGGCGCAGGAGTCTTCGGCGCCTGGACCGCCTGGCATCTCGCCAAGCGTGGCCAGCGCGTCCTGCTACTCGATAACTACGGACCCGCACACGCGCGCTCCAGCTCTGGCGGCGAAACGCGCATCATCCGCATGGGCTATGGCGCCGATGAACTGTACACGCGCTGGTCGCAGCGTTCCCTCATCCAGTGGAAAGAATTATTTGCCGCCACGCACCAGCCACTTTTCCACGAGACCGGCGTCCTCTGGCTTGCAGCAAACGGCCCGCGAGAAAAGCAAACCGTGGAAACGCTGCACCGTTGCGGCGTCCCCCATCGTGTGCTGAGTGCCCAGCTCGCGCAGCTTTATCCGCAGGTAAATTTTGCCGGCGTAGAGTTTGCCATTTTCGAGCCCGCCAGCGGAGTGCTCATGGCGCGGCGCGCGGTCGCTGCGGTGGTCGCCGATGCGCTTCGACTGGGTGCGGAATACCGCGTCGCACAGGTCCTCACTCCCACGGGGACGGGTGCTCCTCGACAGGTTAAGACCGCGGCCGGTGACGTGATTCTCGCCAATAACTTGGTCTTCGCGTGCGGCGCCTGGCTTGGAAGATTTTTCCCAGAAATTCTTGGGCCGCGCATTTTCCCCACCCGCCAGGAAGTGTTTTTCTTCGCCACTCCTCCGGGAGATACGCGCTTTGCGTCGCCAGCGCTGCCCACCTGGCTCTTCAAGGAAGAGCAAGTCTATGGCATGCCAGACATCGAATCTCGCGGACTGAAAGTCGCCTTCGATCATCACGGCGAGCCCGTCGATCCGGAAACACAATCGCGCTTTGCTTCAGCCGACGGCGCCGAGCAAGCCCGTCGCTACGTCGCGCGCCGCTTTCCCGCATTGCGCGACGCTCCCATCGTGGAATCTCGCGTCTGCCAGTACGAAAACACTTCCAGCGGTGATTTCCTTGTTGACCGCCATCCCTCGCTCGAAAATGTCTGGTTCGTGGGAGGCGGCTCAGGCCATGGCTTCAAACACGGTCCCGCTATGGGCGAATACGTTGCCGGCCAAATTTTGGGGGATGCAGCCGCGGAAGCGCGATTTTCACTAGCCAGTAAAGAAACCGTTCAGCGCCGCGCAGTGTACTAGAGCACTCGTTTCTTGCAGTTGTCCCCGTCACCGAATTGTCAGCAGCCCGCGTTTTGCGTAAAGCTCGCGAACGCTATATTTTCGGTGCACGCCGCCGCGTTGCCGATGAAATCGCACTAATCTTTTTTGCGCGTCGCGCCTTTTCCGCATACAAGTGCTGATCCGCATCCGAAAGCAATTTCTCGATGCGCTCGCCTTCGCCGCGATAAATCGAAATGCCGATGCTCGCCGATATCGCGGGCGTTTCGGTACTCTCCGCCATCACCACGTGAATGCGCTCCGCAACGAGCCGCGCGTCGGTCTCTTCTGTCTCCGGCAATACCAGCGCGAACTCGTCTCCTCCATAACGCGCCGCCGTATCCACCGCGCGACAATGAATGCGCAAAATATCCCCGAGCCGCGTTATGGCCCGGCTACCAACCAAATGACCGTACGTATCGTTGATGCTTTTCAGACCGTCAAGATCCAAAAGCAGTACGGCAAAAGGCCGATTGTTGCGATTGGTGCGTTCCGTCTCACTCTCCAGCACATCCAGCAGGCGGCGATAATTCGCCAAGCCGGTAAGCGGGTCGCTCACCGCCAGATGCCGCACCTGTTCGAATAGCCTGGCATTGTCCAGCAGCGCTCCGCCCACAGCGACAGTGTAACTCATCACCGTGAAGGCTTGCGCTAGCACAAACGGCGCGTCCAGCAATCTCTGCGATTGGCTCGCTGCCAGTTGCGCCGCCACGTTCATCCACGCCGCGGTATAAATGGCATTGTCGAACGCCGAGTGCTCGATCGTCAGCCTGCGCCGATACCAGATCAGCGCCACAATGAAAAATGCTGCGGGAAGCAGCTGCTGCGGAGAAGGAAGAAACGCCCCTGGGTGCGGCGAAACCTCCGTCGGCATGCGTCGCAGCGCCGCCGTGATCAAGTACGTCATCCCGACCACCGTCAGTAACGCCCCGGCAATCTCCCGCCGCGGATGCCGCGATCGCGGCAGAAAATGTTCCACCAGCAAAGCCACCACAAACAAAAGGGCCAGCACCATGCGGCTGACCCACCACGCCAGCGGAGCCCAGCGGAACGGCACCGGCGCCTCTGGAGTCAGCTGAAAAAACAACACGCTGGAAGCCATCAGCACCGTTCCGGACAGCAGGAAGCCGGCGCCGAGAATCAACGAAATGCGGTCTTGCGTGCCCTGAAAACGCACCAACGTGACCGCCGCGAAAATGAACGATAAAAGTCCGGTGATGGCCTGCAGATAGCCCTGGAGAACCGCGTCGGGCGTGATCAGGATGCGCCGTGAAGAGTACGCCGCCAAAAGCAACAACAGAAAAACAGCGATATTGGAGAGCACAATGTTTGTCGCACTGCGCTTCCGTTCAGGAATAGTCGTAAGTACGCCCATAGGAGTTCACGTTGCGTCGCAGGCTGGGCGCCCTACCTACTTAGACTACTCACAGGCCCTTTACGTTGCGCTAAATAAGCTGTTTGAGTGTTGATAAGCCAGCACTGTACTAAAGAACAGGCACGCAAACCGTGGCGTTCGCAAAAAATTATTTCTTGGCGCTTCACGCGAAATGCCTCTCCCCTGACGATCGCAGGCAGAAAAATGGGTCTTGCGCAGTTGGTTCTACTCAAGCAAAATAGCTTTATTGAAACGATTCAATAGACATTTTACGAAGATGTCGGGCCCGCTGGCGAACACGCCAAAGCCCTTTTCATCTTTTGTTTGCGCCGCAATCCGTGCCTCCGGAGTAGAATGTGAAGAGACTTAGCCGCAAGCCAGCTCGAAAACCTGTCAAGAAAAAATCACTCGTTGCTGCAATTAATCCTGCGCCTGGGCAGCACACCATCCGCGAAATTCTCTCGCAGCCCGCTGTGTGGGCAGAGACAGACGCGCGCCTCGCCAGCGAAGGCACCATCGATCGCCTGGCCGCGCAATTCACGGCCCACGGACCCTGGCTATTCGTCGCTTGCGGATCGAGCTATTACCTGTCGCAGCTGGTCAGCGCCATCTGGTCGCGCAACTTCTCTCTTCGCTGCGCGGCGGTACCGGCGTCCGAATTTCTATTCGCGCCTGAAGAGATTTTGCGCAGCACCGGGGCCACCCAAGTGGTCTTTGTCTCGCGTTCCGGCGAAACTACGGAAGTCCTTCGTGCTGCGGAAATTCTTCAGCAGCGCCTCGGCATTCGAACACTCGGTGTGACCTGCAACCCCGCGTCAACTTTCGAAGGCCTGTGCACGCAAATGTTTACGCTGCCCTGGGCCGACGAAAAAAGCACCGTCATGACGCGCTCCTTTACATCGATGCTGCTCTCCTTCCAGCGACTGGGTGCGCGATTGCGCGGCGACACCGAGCTGTCCTCGTCGCTCAAATATCTTCCGCAATCGGCGCGGCCGTGGCTGGACCTCAATGCTGATAGAATCCGCAAGTTCGCCAGCAAGCGGCCCTTCGCCGACTTCGTTTTTCTCGGCCAAGGCGCGCACTATTGGCTGGCGCAGGAGGCGGCGTTGAAGGTTACGGAGATGTCAGCCTCGTACGCGCAGGCCTATCACAGTCTGGAATTCCGCCACGGCCCGCGCTCCATCGCCGGACCGGACACATTGATAACATTTTTCATCTCCGATGCCGCCGCTGCGGAGGAAACTCTCCTTGCCCGCGAACTCAAAACGCTGAACGCCGCAAATCTCGTGATTGTGAATCGCGCCACTCCCGAACTTGAAGCTTCGAGCGATTTGCTCGTCGCATTGAACCAGGACGGCCCGGAATTTGCCCGCTTTGTTGTCGCCGCTATCCCCGCCCATCTACTCGGCACCGCCGTGGGTCTGCGCAAAGGCCTAGACCCAGACTCCCCGAAAAATCTCACTCGCGCGGTAGTCCTCGGCGATTCCGCGGCTACGCCAAAAATAGCATCGCGCACTAAGGCCAACTCCGCGTCCGTGTCGCCCGCCAGGGTTAGTCCCCGAACTAACGGGGGACGCGCTTGACCACCGACAACCGCACAACTTCCGTCGCAAACTCGGGCGGCACTCCGGCCACCAACCAGGGTCCGACTCTGCGCCGCACACTCACCCTCTGGAACCTGATCATCATCGGCATAGTAATTATTCAGCCCATCGCGCCAATGGGCATTTACGGTGTGATCAGTAATGCCGCGGGCGGGCACGTGGTCACCACGATCTTGATCGCTATGGTGGCCATGCTCTTCACCGCCATCAGCTACGGAAAAATGGCTCGCGCCTATCCCAGCGCCGGCTCCGCTTATACCTACGTTGGACAGGAAATTCATCCCGGCCTCGGCTATTTGACGGGTTGGGCCATGGTGATGGACTACATCCTGAACCCCCTGATCTGCACCATCATCTGCAGTCAGCTCACGCAAAATATTTTGCCGGGCATGCCCTATTGGCTTCTTGCCATCTTGTACGCGGTATTCTTCACCGGCCTGAATCTGCGTGGCGTAAAGACCTCGGCGCGCATCAACGAAGTTCTCGCCGCAGGCATGTCCATCGTGGTGGTGGTCTTTTTCTTCTTCGTTGTACGGTTCGTTTGGGGCCTGCACCACTACGGCGCGGGATATTTCACGCTGCCGTTCTACGACCCTGCAACCTTCAACTTCAACAGAATTTTTCGCGGCACCTCCATCGCCGTCCTCACCTACATCGGATTCGACGGCATCTCCACGCTTTCCGAAGAAGTGGAAAATCCGCGCCGTAATATCATGCTGGCCACGGTGCTCGTCTGCGTCATCACCGGCGTTCTTTCCTCGCTGGAAGTTTATGCCGCGCAATTAATTTGGGGCTCCAAACCGTTTCCCCCAGAAATGGAAACTTCGGCCTTCCCTCTGGTGGCCCGGCAGATCGGCGGATTTTTTCTTTTCCACCTGCTGAACTTTACTGTACTGATCGCCAACGTCGGCTCCGGCATGGCCTCGCAATTCGCCGCGGCCAGATTGCTCTACGGCATGGGCCGCAACGACGCGCTACCAAAAGGGTTTTTCGGAAAAATTGCCGCCAAAACGCAAATCCCCGCCAACAACGTGATCCTGATCGGCGCGGTCGCTTTGGCTGGCGCGTTCATGATCACTTACGATCGCGGCGCGGAATTGCTGAATTTCGGCGCCTTCATCGCCTTCATGGGTGTCAATGCCGCATCTTTCATGCGCTACTACGTACGTTCGGACGAAAAGAAAATCGGCAACTTCCTCGTTCCGGTGCTGGGATTTCTGATCTGCGGATTTATCTGGTGGAACCTCAGCCCGCCCGCCAAGATCGCCGGCTCCATCTGGCTCGCCGTTGGCATTATTTACGGTGCGTGGAAAACCTCGTGGTTCCGTACGCAAATGTCTTTTGACGTTCCGGCGGAGTAACTTAACACTGCCGCTGCGTCACCTTGCATTAGTCGACGCCCAGGAAGGATGATGGTGCCCACGGGAGACCCACCCTTGAAGCGCGAAAGCAGCGCCAGCTCCACGGTAACCATGCGCGATGTGGCTACCGCCAGCGGTTTTTCCTCCGCCACCGTCTCTATCGTCTTGAACAACGCGCCGCTCGCTCGCTACATCGCGCCCGCCACAAAAAAACGCATCGAAGACGCCGCCAAAAAGCTCGGCTACCGCCCCAATGCCATGGCGCGCTTTCTCCGCAGCAAACGCAGTCACAGCATCGGCGTAATGTTTTTCGACATCACTGATCCCTACTGCACGCCTATCCTTCGCGGCATCGAGAACGCTCTGTATCAATCCTCCTACGTCCCGATCTTTGCCGACGCCCACAATCAGAAAAATCGTTTCGAGCGTTATCTCGAGATGCTCCTCGAACATCACGTTGAAGCTCTCATTGTCGTCGCCAACTGGTTGCTCGTGGACATCCATCTTCTCGCCGACGTCAGCAAACGCAACATTCCCGCCGCCACCATCTGCTGGGAACTCGATGGTGACACCGTCAGCTCCGTAATGGTGGACAACGAAATGGGCGGACGCCTGGCCCTTGAACATCTTCACCAGCTCGGCCATCGCAAGATTGCTTACATCCGCGGCCCGAAGATGCTGATCGACAGCGGTCCGCGCTGGAAAGGCATTCAAAAATTCGCCCAGTCTGTAAAACTGGACATCGATCCCGCGTTGGTTACCCAATTGACCGACTCTTTCGACGCCAACTCCGGGTTCGAAGGCGGCTACCGCTTCACCGAGGAATTGCTGCAAAAGAAAAAGCGTTTCACCGCTCTGCTGGCCTTCGACGATTTAACCGCATTCGGCGCCATTCGCGCACTTACCAAGGCCGGCATCAAAGTTCCTGAACAATGCTCCGTAATTGGCTTTGACGACGTGCCGCTGTCCGCGCTCTCGGCCCCGTCCCTCACCACCATTCGCCAACCGCTCGAGACCATGGGTGGTCTCGCGGTGCAAATGGTCATGGACAGCATCAACGCCGGCCTTGAAAAACGCGATTGGACCAGCTCTCGCCAGCGCGTCACTCCCGAATTGGTCATTCGCGATTCCACGCGCGCCGCCTCGCAAACCGCCGCCGACGATTAGCGAATTTTGTTCGCGCGAAAGGATTTCAGCGTACTTTACCATCGCCGCAGAGCCACCATCACGCGGTAAATAAAAAAGGGCGCGGACAAAGTCCACGCCCTTTTTTACCGTAGCATCAGCGCCACAATTAAGCTATTCGGCCTTGGGAATGAACACTTCCGAAGGCGTCAAAAACTCTACATTCGGATTCTCGGTCGCCACGCGCACGCGTTCAAAGCGTCCCTTCTTTCCTCCGCTGCCGCTCGAAAAGGTCAGCAAGTATTGGTTGTTCAGGTGCATGAAAATCTCGTCAAAGTAGGGCTTCAGCGTCACCGGCGCGCCGAATCCCAAATAGTAGGATTCCGCTCCGGTCTCATCCGAAAGCTGGCTCAGGCTCGACTGCGCGTTAAACGAGCGCGTGAATCCTCGTCCCGCGTGCCCGGTGTCCGGCGCATAAATGGTCCAGATATTTACATTGGCTTTCTGCGCGCGATCAATCGTCGGGTCCAGGTCCGGGCTCGTCGGCCCGAAATTTCCGCGGAAGTAATCGATGCCCGAAGAAATCAGCACGATGGACTTACGGACCCCGCTGTCGTTATCCGGCCAGCGCTTGATCATGTCTTGTAGTTCCAGGTACGGGCTCGAAAAAGCGCCCTGCCCGCCGACCGGAATGCGCAGCGCCTTGGCCGCCAGTTCGTGATTTGCTGTGAAATCCTGTGCCACCGTCACCGCGCCATTACGGCCATAGAAGACGCCCACGCTCGTATTTGCTGGCTGCGCCATGATGAACGCTTTCAAATCGTTCCATTGCAACGCGATGTTGCTCCCCAGCGAATCGTCAATCACGATCGCCAGCAGTAACGCGTCGCCTTTGCGCCAATCGGCTACCTGCATCCGTTCCTTGCCTTGATAGAGCTCCACGTCGCTCTTCGTCAGCGGAGGAGGTGCCGCATCTTTCTTTCCAACCGCCGTGACCGTCATGGTCACCAACGCAGGCTCCGCTGCGCCCTTTGCCTCATACGTGCACACTGACGTCAAAATAATTGCCAGGCTGAGTATCCCGGCCTTCCAAACACTTTTTCCGTTCATCAAAATACTCCTTTTCCTAAACCTACCTACTTAGATGCACCCGAGCCGAGAAAGGAATACATCAACGTGGGATTCTCGTCTTATCAATGACGCCGTTTATCGCGAGATCATCGCGCGATGGCCGCGCGATCCTGACGCGCTCGGATATGCGCGTGAACCATTGCCTGCTGGCACTGTAGGTCGACAATAATGGCAAACTCCCGGCGTTCGCAGTGCGCCATCGCCGTCGATCCTAACAATCCCATGCCCAGCTCTATCTTGCCCAATTACTGAAACACTAAGGGCAGTTACAAGTTGCGGCTTGCCACGATCTCGTCTATTTTCAGCCGTGCGGCCGCCGCACCTCAGTTTGCCGCGCGCGCAGCGAATCATAGATCGGCGAATTGCGGAGCAGCGCAGGCACCAGCATGGCCATGAAGCATGCGCCGATCATCGGTAGGAGTAGCGCCACGTCTCCGGTCATCTCCGTTACCAGCACGATCCCGGTGAGCGGGGCTTGCACAACGCCGCAGAAAAAAGCCCCCATTCCCACCAGCGCGAACGCCTCGGGTTGCATGTTGAGCCCGGAGAATAAGTCTCTGCACAGAATCCCAAAAAACAGTCCGAGTTGCGCTCCCAAGACGAGCATAGGGGCGAATAGCCCGCCCGGCGTCGCTGCGGCGTAAGATACTGCGCCAAGTCCGAAGCGAAGTAGGAATAACAATGGAAGTAATGCCAGCGTCCCTGCGCCCAGCAGCGTACTTTGCGTAATGGAATTGCCCCCTCCGACCATCTCAGGCGCGAACCACGCCAACATTCCGACTGCTGCGCCGATCAGCGCGGCGCGCAGTTCTACAGGGTATCGCCGCAGTTTGTCCGCCGCCGCGAGCGCACCCAGGATTACGTGGTTGTAGGCCACTGCGGCCAGGCCGGCCACGATACCAAGGACGAAGAACAGGCTTCTCACTCTGTTACTGGTAAACGCGAACGCTGGAACCTGGAACTCCGATCCTGCGCCCAGAAAAAATCGCGACACGAAAATGGCCGACGAAGATGCCCCCAGTGCCGCCATCGCAATTCGCGGTTCGAACCTGCGTACTAACTCCTCCAGCACGAAGATTGCTCCGGCGATGGGAGCATTGAACGCGGTGGCCAACCCAGCGCCCGCTCCCGCCGCCATTAGCACCCGGACGTCTGGCCAAGTGCGATGACATACGTTTCCAAGACGACGCGCGACGCAGGCACCCATCTGGACGCTCGGACCCTCGCGACCGAGCGCCAGCCCCGAGCCGATCGCCAGCACTCCGCCGAAAAACTTAACGGGAATCAGCGCAAGTGTTGTGTGATGCACCTTTCCCTCGAGGGCCGCCTCGACGCTGGGAATTCCACTCCCGGACGCTGGAGGCGCAAACCGGCGCACTAACCAAGCCGCAATCGCCGTGGCTCCGGCGCACACGGCGGTAACGAGCAAAAACCCACCCGCTTTCTGACCATGCGCCCAGACGATTAGCGCATCGCGCAGGTGATCCGCACGGATAAGCGCCAACCGAAAGAGCGATGCTAGCAACCCCGCTAACCCGCCCGTGACGGATGACAGCAGCGCGAGGATCAGCAGATCGCCAGTTTTCTCGTAGGGAGCTTCCACTGCCTCAGGTTTTGCTACCGTAGCCATTTGAAAACCACCCGTGAAGGGAGTGGAACGCGCAAACGCACGTCAAAGAGCAACTAACAAACGCCAGACAACGATCGGGGAAGACAAAACCCGCAGTCGAACTTATCACGAATCGTTCCCGTTTCCCCGCTCCGTCGCGAAATCGAAAAAGGGAATCGCTACCAGCGTCGCTACTCGGCTGGCGCTCGTCGCACGCTCTCCGTTAAAATGCGCATCGCCCCGGAAATGACTGTCCAGGCTGCGGAGGCTTTCGCGATATGCCCATCATGCGTTCCCTGCTGCTCGCCGCTGCGCAAAATCGCTGGCTGCGGGACCATGCCTCGCACTATCGATTTGTTCGCCGCACCGTCTCGCGCTTCATGCCCGGTGAATCGCTGGACGAGGCGCTCATCGCGGCGGAAACTTTGCGCAAGAAGAATATCGCCACAATCTTTACCCACCTCGGCGAAAACATTGCGGACCGCGAAGAAGCTCGCCAGGTCACGCAGCACTATCTCGACGCACTCGACCAGATTCACAGCCTCGGCGCCGCCACGCCAGCCATGGAAATTTCCGTCAAACTGACGCAGCTCGGCCTGGACCTCGATCCCGAGCTTTGCCACGAAAATCTGCAACAAATCATTGCCCACGAAAATAAAGCAACGACCGTCTGGGTCGATATGGAATCCAGTGAATACGTCGATCGCACTCTGGCGATCTATCGCCGCGCCAAACAGTCCTATCCCAACGTCGGCATTTGCCTGCAAGCCTACTTGCATCGCACCAAAGATGATCTCGCCGCGCTCCTGCCGCTGGCCCCAGCCATCCGCCTGGTCAAGGGCGCGTACAAAGAGCCGCCGCAGGTGGCTTTCGCAAATAAAGCCGACGTCGACAAAAATTATTTCGCGCTGGCACAGGACGTGTTGCACGCACAGAAAGACGGAACTTGTCAGCGCGCCGCGTTTGGTACGCACGACGTCGCACTGATTCGCCGTTTGGCAAACTCTGCCGCAGCTATGGGAATCGCCGTGCAAGACTTTGAAGTACAAATGTTGTACGGCATTCAACGCGCCGAGCAAGCGCGCTTGGCGAGCGCCGGCAATCGTTCCGTAGTTCTCGTCGCCTACGGAACCTTTTGGTATCCGTGGTTCGTCCGCCGCCTCGCCGAACGCCCCGCGAATCTATGGTTCATGCTCCGCAATCTATTCGCGGCATGATTTTGGATGGAATAGGATAAAAGAGAAACAAGGAAGGAAATTCAAAAGCAAAAAATGGTCGGGACGACTGGATTCGAACCAGCGACCTCACCCACCCCAAGGGTGCGCGATACCAGGCTTCGCTACGTCCCGACCGAAGTGGCCGCACTCGCCAAATAACAAAAATGTTAAAGGAAAGATGCCGACACTCACAGCGTCCAAGCGACGGCACCGAAAAAGTTCCGTCACGCGGTTTCGCCTAGTCCTACAAGGCTATCATCGCCGTTCGAGGAGCGTCAAGAAAGCGCGCAAAGAATCGCGCAAATCCAGCAGCATCTTGCGATTGAGGAGCTGCGCCGGCGGCTCACCGTGAGCCTCTCCACGCGATTCGCCATCACGCGCGTCCGGGCTGGTCAGCTGGAACTCCGCCGCGTGCTGCGACTCCAGCGCTGCGTTGGGATCGCGCAGGTGCCGCCGCGCCCCCGCGATCGTAAAACCCTCGTCGTACAGCAGTCGCTTGATCCGCCGCACCATGTCGACGTCTGCGGCACGATACAAACGATGCCCGCTGGCGCTTTTCACCGGCTCCAGCATGGGGAATTCCGTTTCCCAGTAGCGCAGGACAAACGGCTTTAAGTCCGTCATCCGGCTCACCTCGCCGATGCGGTAGAAGTTTTTTTCCGTGCTGATTTGCGCAGCAGCTGCGGTGCCGGCCATTTTATTTCCTGTTCGGAGCGGGGACGGCTAATCGTAGCAGTTTGCCAAACTTTTTTCAGCGGTGCATTTTGCTGGCGCTTTTCATCGCTCGTCTTCGGAGTGGTCTTCGCGCTTGTCGCGTTTCCTCATGCGCTGGATGAAGCGCACAGGGGTGCCCACGAAATCGAACTTGGCGCGCAGTTCATTTTCCAGAAAGCGCTGATAACTGAAATGCAGCGGCTCTTTCTGGTTGGTGAAAATCAAGAACGTGGGCGGAGCAGTCTTGGCCTGCGTCATATAGTAGATACGCACCGGACGCGCTTTCGGCGTGGTGCCGCGCTGCAGGTCCACTTCATCTTTCAGCCAATTATTGAGCGCCGGCGTCGAAATTTTCCGCCGTCGCGCTTCGGCGCACTGATTGATCAGCGGATACAGCTTCTGCGCGCGGTCGCCGGTTTTCGCCGAGAGAAAAACGATCGGCGCGTAACTAAGAAATTTCAGTTTTCCACGCACCATTTTTTCGTAGTCGATAAGCAGGCGATCTTTCGCGGCATCCCCAAACGTATGTTTCACTCCGGGCACGCGCCGCCGCTCGCCCTTGGCGCTGGCGTCATCGCGCGCGGAAGCCAGCCCCGCCGCGCCAACCGCCAAATCCCACTTGTTCATTACGATCACCACCGAGCGCCCGGACTCTTCCGCGTAACTCGCGATCGTGGCATCGCCCTGCGTAACGCCATGCTCCGCGTCCACCACCAGCAGCGCCACATCGCAGCGTTCCAGCCCGCGCCGCGCCATCACCACGCTTAACTTTTCCGCCACCAGCACGGTCTTGCCCTTGCGGCGAATCCCCGCGGTGTCCACGAAGCGATACACGTGGCCGTCACGCTCCACTTCCGTGTCCACGTTATCCATGGTGGTGCCGGCAATGGGCGAAACGATGGAGCGCTCCTCGCCAACCAGATGATTCAGCAGCGTGGACTTGCCCACGTTCGGCCGCCCAATTATCGCCACTTCCACGCGATCGGGCTGTTTTTCTTCCTCCACCGACTGCACCACGTCCACTTGCGACAACGCAGAGTCCAGCAAATCGTCGATGCCAGTCCCACGTTCCGCCGCAATCGGGAACACCGGCACACCCAGCTTGCGAAACACGTCCACGCTGGATTCCTGCGACACGGCATCCACTTTGTTCACCGCCACCACGAACTTCTTCCCGGTAGTGCGCAGCATGCGCGCCAGCTCTTCATCCAGCGGCGTAAGCCCCGCGCGGCTATCGACCACCAGCACCAGCAGCGCCGCCTTCTTAATCGCCACGTGCGCCTGCCGCAGAATCTCCTTCGGGATCAGTGCCTTGTCGTCCGGAACGATGCCGCCGGTGTCCACGATTTCCAGCGCGCGCCCCAGCCACTCCGCCTTCCCGTAGATGCGGTCGCGCGTGATCCCCGGCTCGTTGGTAACAATGGAGCGGCGGGTCCCGGTTAGCCGATTAAACAGGGTGGATTTCCCTACATTCGGTCGGCCCACAATCACCAAAGATGGCGGCGCCAGCGTCATCGCTGCCTGACCTTAGCGCGGCTGCTGCCCCATCCCATGTACTTCGGTAACATATAGAGATGACTACGGTTAAGCCCGTTTTTCGCATAACATACTGATTCCGCTATGCTTGCACGAGTTTCTCGTAATCTATTGCTAACAATCAATTTAGCGGGGATGCAGAGGCGTGTTGCGACGATGCTGCGAGAATTGCTGCTTACCAGCGAATTATGAAGTTTAGATAACACAAAATATGATACCTCATAAGTAACTGACAGTCAAGCACTTATTAGGGTAAGGCCACTCGCCGCACGGCGGTCCACGGGAGCTCGTTCTTTTAGAGAAGTCTCCGCCTATTGATTCAGTAGCGGAATCGACTTCGCCGGCGCAGGTTGCGGGATCGCTTGCAGAAACGCATACATCTCCGCCAAGTCTTCACTCGATACGGCCTTGACGGTATACGGCGGCATTTGCCCGGTCGGAGCTCGCACGTAGCTGACGAACGCGGACAGCGGAATCCGCGGCGGTCCAAGGCGGGTTCCTCCAGTTTGCGTCGAGCCTTGGCCTTGATATCCGTGACATTCATAGCAGCCATAGGCGTTAAAGAGCCGCTCGCCCTTCTTGGCGCTTTCCGGCGCGGCAACCTCCTGTTTGTCCGCCGGCATAAGCGCCCGCAAAAAAGCGTAAACGTCGGCAAGTTCCGCATCCGAAACTTTCTGGTTGCTGAACGGTGGCATCTGCCTTTTGGGATTGCGCACCAGCTGCACGAACGCCGGAAGCGCTAGGGCCGTAGACGCAATCCGTGGCACGCCACCGGTAGAACCTGGCGCACCGACTCCCTCGCCCTGCGCCCCGTGACACTTATTGCAGCCCTGCTTCTCAAAAACAGCCCGACCGTTTTCCGCGTTTCCCGATGCGCTGTGATTCGCTTGCTGACCAGCAGCAGTCTGCGCCGCGCCCCAAAGTAGTGCAAGCAACACAATACAAACGATCGTCGCGGCGACGAACGCACCGCATCCGATCACCCGCAATGGATTTGCGAAGCCCGCGCGTCTCGTCTGCCCAACAAAACGTTCCACCAAGTCGCCGAGGAATTTGTAAGTTTTCATAGCTGTATCCTCAGCGCGGCTGCGTGTGCACGTCAAGTAACGCCGGCTCCCCGCGTTTCACCACCGCGATCGCCCGCTGCAACGCGGGAGCAAGTTCCTTGGGATCAGAGATCGGCCCCTCGGCATACAGTCCCATCGACCGCGCCAGCTTGCTGTAGTCGATTCCCGGGTCGTCGATCGCCGTTCCGATTTTCGCGCGCTCCACGCCGCGGCTGTGCCGGTCCGCCATGATCTGCACCTGCATCACTTCCTGATGATAAGCGCGATTATTATGCATGATGCTCAGCAGCGGAATGCGATGATGCGCGGCAGTCCACAAAACGCCCGGACCATACATCAAGTCGCCGTCGCACTGAATATTGATCGACAACCGGCCCTGCGCGCGGTTCGCCAGCGCGGCACCGACCGCGGCGGGCGCGGTGTAACCGATACCGTACCCGCCAGAGTAGCCGATCACTTGATAGTGTTTGTCGATGGTCCACAGCTTCTCCGGCCAGCGGCTGACGAAGCCACTCGTGGAAACCAGCGACCAATCCTCGCCCTTAATCTGCGCCCAGATCTCCGCGCACAGCCGCGCCGTACTGATCGGGCTGGCATCCCAAGCGTAAGTAGCCGCCTCGCGATTCGCTTGCAGCGTTTTCTGATGCGTTAAGGCCAGCCGCGCACCTCGCTCTTGCAACGCCGATTTGCGGCTCGCAGCCAACTGGCTCTTCACGGATGCAATCAGCGACGGCAGCGTAGCCTCGGCATCGCCCGCAATATCCAGATCCAGCTCCGGATAGCGCTGAAAATTCTGGTAATTACTTTTGAAAAAAAGCGTTGCCGCGCTGATGCCAATCAGTTTCGCGTCCGGCCGCGTAATCGGCCGCGAAGTCCGCTCCAGCTGGTCGCGATAAGCATGAATGGTGCCCCAAAAATCATTCAGCTCCAGTCCGAGAATCACGTCAGCATTCGCAAGCTCTTCGCGGCCGCGCTCGGTCTGATTTAAAGGATGCCGTGTAGGGAAATTCATGCGCCCCGCCCGGTCAATCACCGCGGCTTGCAGCGTTTCCGCAAGCTCTATCAAAAGCGCCAACCCGGCAGGGGTACGCGCCGCGCGGTCGAACACCAGCACAGGATTTTCCGCTGCAACCAGCAAGCGCGCCGCTTCAGCAACGGAGCCCGAATCGCCCTGCGGCGGCGAAGCCGGATTCAAACTCGGTATGTGCATCTTGGCATCGGTGGCAATGGGGTTTTCCTGCAGCTCGGCATCGACAATCAGCAACACCGGCATCATCGGTGGCGTCATCGCAATTTTGTAAGCGCGCACCGCCGACTCCGCGAAGTGCGTCAATGAAACAGGTAGATCGTCCCACTTGGTGTAATCGCGCAGCATGGCCGCGGCGTCCTGCACGCTGTGCGCCCACTCCACCGGCGGGACGCGCTTGGTCGCATCCATGATGTTCCCGCCAATAATATAGACGGGCACGCGGTCGCAGTACGCGTTGTAGACTGCCATCGCGGCGTGCTGCAATCCCACCGTGGCGTGCGCGAATATTCCCAGCGGTTTTCCCGCGATCTTTGCGTAACCGTGCGCCATGGCCACGGACGATTCCTCGTGCAGGCAGGTAATGAACTCCGGGCTTTTGTTCCCGCCGTAATTAATCACCGACTCATGCAGTCCCCGGAAGCTCGAGCCCGGGTTAGCGCAGATATATTCGATTCCCAGCGACTTGATCACATCGACCATGAAGTCAGAACCGGTGCGATCGGCGGTAAGCACCTCCGCGCCGGAAGGCATCTCGACTTCTGCCGCGGGCGACATGGATGGCGGGCCGCTGCGCGGATTCGGCAACGGCTGTTTGGCGGGTGCCGCGGGCGTGCTGACCAACACGGCAGTACCGGCCGCCGCACTGCGCAGAAAATCACGTCGATTTAGTGCGGTGCTCTTGCGCTTGGGCATGGGGAGACCTTCTCGATAGCGCATTCCTTGTACCACAGCGCCCGCTCCGCAGCCACCCGGAAACCTCGCGCAAGAGAATCGTCATAGGCTCCCATTCCCGCCCCGCAGGCCTGCATCGAAAAAGTGGCCTACGTGCATACGAACAATTTGTGCCTAGTCCCTTGACGCTGTTGCTCGGGCGCAGTTAGTGTAGGGGGCAATTACGGGCGGGTAGCGGTCCCGGTTTAAGCGGCGATTGCCGGATTACCTACCCGAGGTCCTTGAGGGATTTGCTGAATTCTGAAGCTATCGAATCAGCTGCGGTGCTTAAAGAGGGGTGATTATGAGGGTATTCCGCAAATTGCATGTGGAGGCGTTGGTGTGTCTGGCCCTGTTGTTTTTCGTTTTTGGCCCGAGTGCACGCGCGCAAACTTTTCGCGGCACCATTCTCGGCACCGTGACGGACTCTTCCGGCGCCTCCGTGGCCGGCGCTTCCGTAACCGTAAAAAACATCGGCACCGGCCTCACCCGCACCGTCACCACCGCCGAAGACGGCAGCTACGCGGTTCCGGAATTGCCCATTGGCAACTACAACGTCACTGTGACCCTCACCGGCTTCAAGAGCGGCGTGGTCAACGCTCTTGCCGTCGACGTCTCCACCCAGGTGCGCGCCGACGTCGTCTTGCAAGCCGGCGATGTCGCGCAGCAGATCGAAGTACAGGGCGATACCTTGCCGCAAGTAGACACCACCGAAGACACCCTGGGCGGCATCATTCAATCCCGCGTGGTCACCAATCTTCCCGTCAACGGCCGCGACTACCAGAAATTAATCTTCCTCGTTCCGGGCGTCACTGGTTCACCGGACCAGATCACCGATTCACCTGGTTCCTACGGCGTCTTCTCCGTGAACGGCGCGCGCGGCCGCTCCAATAATTTCCTCCTCGACGGCACGGACATGAACGATGGCTATCGCAACGATCCGGCCATCAACGAAGCCGGTGTTTTCGGCACCCCAGCCACGATTTTGCCTCTGGAAGCCATTGCCGAACTGCGCGTGCTTTCGAACTTCGAAGCGGAATATGGCCGCAGCGCCGGCGCCGTAATCAACATCGTTACCAAGAGCGGAACCGACAGTTTTCACGGCTCGGCGTTTGATTACTTTCGCAATACCGTCTTGAATTCGCGGAACTATTTCAACACCGTGCAGAATAGCGTCGTTGGCGGCACCAATCCGCAGGATCCCTTCCACGACAATCAGTTTGGCGCGGCCGTCGGCGGTCCGATCATTAAAGACAAAACTTTTTTCTATGTGGACTATGAAGGCGTGCGCGAGACCGGCTCCGAGAGCAGCCTCGCTTGCGTGCCGACGGCCACCGACATAGCTCTTGCTACTCCAGCCGGCGGAGTTAACCCGGTCATCGCTAGTCTCATCAGTGCCGGGAAAGCTTGGCCCACGCCCAATCTCAGCGGCTCCTGCATTGGCGGCGGCGGGCAAACGGTGGTCGCGGACAACGCTTCACTCGCCACGCCATTTTCCAACAGCGTGGATAACGGTATCGTCAAGGTCGACCAGCAATTGAATGCCAATAACCTGTTCACCGGCCGCTACTATATCGGGAATAGCGCGCAGCTGTTTCCCTTGGCGCTCACCGGCGGCGGATTGTTGCCGAATTACGATACCCAGGTGCCCACACGTGTGCAGATGGTCGCCCTCTCCTACGTCAGCACGATTTCGCCGGCGCTGACCCTCGAGTTCCGGCTGGGCTGGAACCGCTTTACCGAAGGATTTTTCCCGGAAGACCACAGTTTCAATCCCACCACCATCGGACTGGACAACGTCTCCGAATCAGGCACCGGCACTTTGGACCCTTATAACTTTGGATTGCCGACGATTACCGTTGGGCCTTTCGCGCAGCTTGGTGCCGATAAAGGCGATCCCCGCCAGCGCGTTGATACCAACTGGCACATGGTGCAAAACGTCTCCTGGAAACGCGGCAAACACGACATCAAGTTCGGCTACGAATTCCGCCGCACCTCCATCTCGCAGATCTTTAATCGCACAGCGCGCGGGACTATCGACTTCACCGACACCACCAGCGCCAACCCAGGACTCACGTCCCTGGAGAATTTCTTGGCGGGCACGCCGACGGACGGCTCGCAAATCGCCGGCAACACCAACCGCAACACTTTTGAGAATTCCTATGCCGGATATTTCCAGGATAGCTACCGCGTGAAGCGAAACTTCACTATCAACCTTGGCTTGCGTTACGACTATTTCGGGATCGTCCAAGACAAGCAGGATAATTTTACCAACATTGATCCCAACACGGGTGCGCTCATCCTGGTCGGCGCGGGGCGCTTGTACCAGCCGGACTATCGCAATTGGGCGCCGCGCGTCAGCGTGGCTTGGGACGTCATGGGCACCGGAAAAACCGTGGTGCGCGCGGGCTACGGCATCTTTTACGATGCCTTCTCGCAAGATATGTTCGTAGGTCATTTGCCCTTCAACAGTAGTTACGACCCCGGCCCGGACTACAACGGATTCGGGCCCAATCCCATCTCCTTTGCGGGTATTACCGGTGCGCCGCTCACCGCTGGGCAACCGATTTACGGCTTTACTTCGCCGATGTCGGATGCTTTTGGCGTGGATCAAAACCTCCGCACACCCTACTTGCAGAATTTCAATCTGAACTTGCAGCAGCAATTGACGCGCAAGATGGTTTTCCAGATCGGCTACGTCGGTTCCACCGGGCATAAACTTCTGCGCTTCCGCGATGTCAACCAGCCCTCGCTGGCCACCATTCAGCAATTTAATTACTCAGCGGCCAGCGGCTTTGATCCGACGAGCACAACGAACGGGAGTATCGAAGGCTGCTTCTGTACGCCGCGTCCGCTTGGGAGCTCTCCTTATTATTTCGTCAACTATGAGGAATCCGCCGCCAACTCCAGTTACAACTCGCTGCAAACCAGCTGGCGCATCAACGAGTGGCACGGTCTGACCTCCTCGGTCAATTACACCTGGTCCCATTCCATCGACGATGCCAGCGACGGCGACGACTATGTCCCGAACGCCGCGCAACCGGACAACAGTCAGGCGCTTCTCGCCTCCAACCGCGGAAATTCCAACTTTGACGTGCGTAACCGCTTTACCTGGAATTTCATTTATCAGCTTCCGGATCGCAAAGGCCAATGGAGCCGCTTGACGGATGGCTGGGGCGTGAATGGCATCGTCACCGTACAATCCGGCCAGCCCTTTCAGCTCAACTACAACTTTGAAGACGACTACAACGGAACGGGAGAGGATTTCGCTCGTCCCGACGTGGTAGGGCCTATTACCTATAACCAAAACGATCCCAGCAACTACCTGAATCTCACTTCGTTTGCTGTGCCCTGCACGCTGGCGCAAGGGACTGGAGCGGGGAACTGCCAATTGATCAATCCGGCCACCGGCGCGATCTGTACCGCGCAGGGTATCGGACCGAACTGCATCAATTCCATGCACTTCGGCAGCGAAGGACGTAACTCGCTGATTGGACCGCACTTCCGTCAGTTCGACTTTTCTATCTTCAAAAATACCGCGATTACTGAAAAGTTGAAACTGGAGCTGCGCTTCGAAGCCTACAACCTGTTCAACCATCCCAACTTCGCTAATCCCTATCTGCCCGCGTTCATTGCCGACGCGGCGCCCAATGGGATTAACGCCGACGGGACGAGTGCTGGCTCGCTTGGCCTGAAGACCACCGGTGACGTCGGCATTGGCTATCCCGTGCTAGGGAGCGGCGGTCCGCGCAGCTTGCAGATTGCGGCAAAGTTCAGCTTCTAGCAGCTTGTCTTGTAAAAGATTGGCAAACGGCCCGGCGGACTGCCGGGCCGTTTGCTTTGCGGTCCAGTGGTTTTCAGCACCATTCTTAGGGCTGACGTGCGCGGGAATCTTAGATTTTCTGGTACAGTGCTGGCGACGCGACCTACAAGGCCTGGGGCAACGTGTTTGCCGGGAAGGCTTTAGCCGGGCAATGCGCGATTCGCGCGCGTAAGTTTTTGCCGGCCTCGTGCGTATTACGTTATGGAAACGCTGAGACCAGGCCGGATGAGTGCTCCCGGAACAACGGAATCCACGGAGGCGGTGGCTAAGGCTCGGGCAGGTGACCCCGAGGCTTGGGGCCAGCTTTACCACGATTACGCTCCGGCCATTTTCCGGTTTTGCCGAAGAGCTTTGCCGACGCGGGAGGATGCGGAAGACGCGACCATGGAAGTCTTCATGAAATTGCGAGGTAAGTTGCATCAATACGACGAGAGCCGTTCGTTTTCTGCCTGGCTGTACAAGATTGCTGCTAATCATTGTTGGGACACCTTGCGGCGGCGTAAGATTCGCCAGGGCAAGGAGACCGAAGATCTCGACACCATTCCGCTGGAGCATCCGGACGCTAGCCAGCTTGAAAAATTAATCGAACAGCGCACCAGCGACGAGGTTCGCAAGGCCCTCGCCAAAGTCGGGCCGCGCGCGCGCATGGCCTTGGTGATGCGCTATTACTCCGATATGAGTTACGACGAAATTGCTGATGAGTTGGGCGTGCGTCGTGCCTTTGTGGGCGTGGTGCTGCTTCGCGCCCGCCATGAGCTGCGCCAAGCGCTGGAAGGCAACGCTGCGTTGGTTGCGGGAGGGGCCCAGTGAACGAAGGAAATACGACGAAAGATCAGCAGGGCGGAGCGCTCGAGCATCTCGACGAGATGACCTGCCTGCTTTATATCGAGCGGCAACTGGACCGCGCTCGCGGCATGGAAGTTTCCGCGCACACGCAGGAGTGTGCGCAGTGCCGCACGCTGCTGCGCGCGCTGGAACGGGAATCGCGGTTGCTGACGCGAGCGATGTTTGAAGAGGATGAACCGTTGCCCTCGCGCCTCCTAGAGTTTCAAGAGCGCGCGCGGAAATCCATGCAGTGGGTTTGGGGCTTGGTCATAGGCCTGGCCGCCACAGGTGTGTACGAGCTGTACACCAGCTACGTGGCGCCATGGCAACAGCAGCTCGAGCAAGCGGGTTTTGGCGGAACGAATTTGCTGGGCCTGCTCATTTTTCAAGGCGCTTTCTGGAAAGGGTGGCAATCCATGGTGACACTACTTGAAGTGCTGGCGCTGCTAACGCTGGCGGGCTTTGCCACGATCATCATTCGGCGGCGCGGTCGTCGCGGCTACGGCATGGCCATGCTCCTGGCGGCGCTGCTGGGCAGCGCGGCGCTCGCCGGTCCGGTGTCGGCCACGGAATTTCGCAAGGGTCAGACCACCGAAACCATCAACGCGGATGAAGTGATTCATGGTGACGTTTACATCACCGCCGAACGCGTGCGCGTCGAAGGCACCGTCGAAGGCGATCTATTTATCTTTGCGCAAAACGCCGAGGTGAGCGGACACGTAAAGGGTGATGTCATCAGCTTTACCCACACCACGCGAATCACCGGTCAGGTCGACGGCAACGTTCGCGCGTTCACCAATACCCTGATCATTAACGGTACCGTCGGGAAAAACGCCATGACTTTCGCGGAATCGCTCGAATTGGAAGGCTCGGGTAAAGTCGGCGGATCCGTAACCGGATTTTTGACCAGTCCGACGCTCGACGGCCAGATCGGTGGCGATGTTTTGCTGTTCGATCACGTTGCGGTCATTAACGGCAAGGTGGGCGGCTCGGTCGATGTCCGCGGAGAATCGCTCGGCATTGGTCCCAAAGCTGAAATTGCCGGCCACACGAAATTTGAAGGGAAAAAACTGGCGGAGGTTTCGCCGCAAGCGAAGTTGGCCTATCCCGTGGAATTTAAGCCGATGGAACACTCGACCAAGAACACCGCGAACCATTATTTGTGGCAGGCCATTTGGGCCGCGGCGCTGATTTTATTCGGGCTCGTGGTGTTTTTGCTGCTTCCGGATTTCTCGCGGCAGTCCGTCGCCAATGCGGAACGCTACGGCGCGTCCTTCGGTTTGGGCGTGCTGGTTTGCTTCGGCGTGCCCATTGCGGCGCTGATCACCTGTATTACCGTGGTGGGTTTGTTCGTGGGAATATCCGCGCTGTTCATCTGGTACGCCTCGTTGTATGTGGCGATGGTAGTGGTTGGCGCGCTGGTGGGGCAATGGGTGCTGGGCCGCACCAGCGAGCATTGGCCGTTGATCGGTCGCATGGTGCTTGGCGTGTTGTTGGTGCGCGTCTGTACCGCGGTGCCAGAGATTGGCGGCTGGGTGAAGTTCGCGGTGGTGCTGTGGGGACTTGGAGCTATTTCGCTGAGTGTGTATCAGCGGTTTGCGCCGATAGTTGCGCCGCCGAATAGTTCGGCGCCGCCGACGCCGTATGTGCCTCCGCCGCTGCCGCCGAACACCACGGTTGGCGGGATTCAGCCGGCGTAGGTTTTCTCGGCGTAAGTCCGCGCTTCGTCGACTTGCTCAGCGTCGATTTGTTCGGCGTAGTGTTGCGGGGAAATATTCCGAGTCGCGGAGAGATTTCAGGATTCAGGAAAGATTTTTAGACGTCAAAAAAAGCCGGTCCGATTTTCAGACCGGCTTTTTTGTTGTAACTTTTTTCGCAGTGCGAAGGAAATTCGCTGCGCGACAAATCAATGACGCAACGGATTCGTTGCGCGTCGGATTACGGGTTTTGCCGAACTTTGGCGGCGACGAAGGGCAACGCGTCGAACTGGCCAAAATAGAGCGCGCGGCTCGAATATGTGTCGCCCACCGTGATGTTTGTCGGGACGCTAATGCCGTCGTAGTTGGTGGCGTTAGAGCTGCTCGTGGATGGCGGCGTGCCGGTCAACTGCACGAGCTGCGAAGCGGTGGTGAAATTGTAAAACGTCGGCAAAGTTGAAGACGTCAGCGTGAAGACGGTGTTGCTGCCTTGCGTGGCGGCGTTGCCGGGTATGCGCGTGAAGCGCAGATAAACCGCGTCGGTATTGGCGGTGATCGTGGTCCCAGCGGTGGTGTACTTCGTTACGTGGACGGCCACCATTTGCCCGGGCAGCAGGACGGAAGTGTCGCTGGCGTTGGGGAAATTGCCGAGGTCGGCCGGAGTTGTCAGTCCTTGCGTATCGACGCCAAACAGCGCACCGAGGTTGAGGCTCACGGTTATGGGCGCGCCGATGGGGAACGGACTCGGAAGCTGAGTATTGGCAATGCTGGCGTCATAGTCGTTGGCGACCAGCGTGAACAGCGTCGGGTTGGTGGGATTAATGGCGACTGTGCCTTCGATCCAGTCGGTATTGGTGGTGCTAATCGGCGGGAACGGGTCGTAGGTAATCAGCGTCATGGTTCCGTCAGAATTCAGAATGGCGTTGATGCTGGCTGTCTGATTGTTTTGCACGCAGTTGATGGTGTTGGAGCCGTCGCCGACGCCCGGCAGATTGCAGTTCGGCGTGTAGTAGGTGTTGCTGTTGGCGGTGGTGACCATCGTGCCGTGGTTGGCGGTAACGACGGTTACCTGGTTGCCGCTGACGCTGACGGTGCCGTTCACATCTTCAATATAGTCGAGCTGGGTGGAAGTGAGGCTCGAAGGATTTGACGTCCCCAAAGTAAGGGTCGACAGGTTGGTGTTGCTCACGTTGACTGCGGTAACCACCTGATTGGCCACGGTAAGCGTGCTGCCCATGTCGAAGTCAACGGAGAGCCCCGCTTGCTGGCCGGAAGTGAGAACCAAGCCGCCGTTGGGGAAAGTAATGACGGGAGTAGCGAGATTGCCGGGAGCCTGAACGATGCTCGCGTTGTTGCAACCGGGCACGCCCGCGGTGATGGTGCAATAGGTCACCGAAACATCCAGCAGGCTCAGCGTCAGGTTGGTGTAGTTGCCGGCAGGAGCCGAAAACGAACCCAAAAACGCGGAATCACTTTGCAGGCGGGTTAGATCGAAGGCCGGCGACTTGGGACCCGTAATGGGGATCGGGTTGCCAGTAGCTGGCGTCAGCTGCACGCCGCCGACGGTGACGCTGTATGACAAGATCGTGGTGTTCGGCGGAGGCGCCAGAGGATTGGCGCGCAGCGTGATGTTCACCGTGGCGTTCCCGGTGGGCGGAGGAACGCCGCCGCCGTCATCGCCCAGACCGCTGCAGGCGGTCATGGATACTGCGGCGAGCAAGACGAACAAAAATAAGGTCTTTGTATTGGTCATGGATACCCCACGTTCAGCAAGTTGGCGTTTTTCGACCCCCCGGTAGAAAACGCTGCACGTCTGTAGTTCGACTGTACCGCCCGGCAGCGCGCTTGCCCGCGCAAAATGCGGCGGAGTGCCCAAGTATGTAATCCCTGTGCGGCAGAACAGGTGTTGGGTGAGCAGCGTCGCGTTCGTGTCGAGCAGCGAAGTTCGCGAGGACGTGTTCCGCTGCAGTGCCAAATTGGGAATTGTTGCATCCACCCCCACCCCCACCCCCCCTGTTTTGTGAAAGAGATAGGCAGCAAAGGGGTTACAGGGTACATCTTGCGAAAGAGTAAGACTCTAAAGGGTTTATGCGCAGGAATTGTGAAAGAGTAAGATTTTATTGGGGTTAGATGGCTTACGGAAGATTTCGGAAAGGAGAAAGACCCTACCCCCGGGTGTTTTTGGCAAAGAGTGCGCAGCGCATAGAAAATACTGGAGATATCGCGAATTGTGAATTGAGAAGAGTGTGTAACGTATTGAAAATAAAGGATCGCGTTTTTCGGGGTGGGGCAAGAGTATGGCGACAAGGAAGGACGAGGAACTGCGGCGATTCGTAGCAATGCTGCGCGACGGGTCGACTTATCACACGCGATACTATCCTAGTTGATTAATCTTGTCAATGGGCCGCCCAAGAGTACTGTAACTTAGCCATTGCTCCGATGCTTGCTCTGGGCGCAATGCTACGGAATACGAGTCTGAGGTCGTCGTGGGTTGAAGGGTAGGCGAATGACTCTGTGCCACTCACGTGTAGCGCAGCCAGTTCTTCGGCGAAATGTTTTCCGGGGACGATGCAAACGGCGCGGCGATTTTGGGTGCGAGGAGAAAAGATTTGGCAGGCAGCTCTTGCCACGGGGGACGCATCCAGGTTTACGGGCGGCGAAGCGTGTCGCAGGTTTTGTGGAGGTTGCTTATGGGCCTGCTGCGGGGGTTGCTGAGTTTTGGTTTTGTCGTGGGGCTGCTTGCGGGTGGCAGCATGGCGCAGACATCGGCGGTGGACGGGAGCGCGCTGGGTGGTCAGGCGCTCGGGTGGGATCCACGGCTGGTCGCCTGGGCCGCGCATGATGCGCTTGCGTCGGAGGACGGAAGTCAGATACCGCGATTGTTATCGTTGGCTAGCCAGTGGCCGGCGCTTTCGAGGCGAAGTGCTGACGGCGCAGAGTCTGCAGAATTGGATATGCAGCAACAGGACGAGCGCGATGCCATGGCGGCGGTGGTGGATGCGCTGATACAGATGAAGGTAGCGGTTCCTGCCGATACGCTGCGGGCATTGGCGCCGGATTTTGGTAGTGATGTGGCGGTTTTGCTGAGTCGCATGCCGGTGGAGCAAGCTGGGGCGCTTGGTTTTGAATTTTACCGGAAGCCGGCGGAGCACGACCAGGGGTTGCAGTACGTGAGCGCGGCGATGTTGGCGCTGCATCCGGTGCCGGGGTTTGCGGCGGATTTGATCGGGAACGTGAAAGTATGGGCTACGGTGTTCGTGGTGCTTCCGGGTTCGGAAGAAGTGGGAAGCGGGGTTAGTGACGGCTGCGGTGGTGTTTCGTTCGCGAACGATCGAAGCGATTGGCCGATGATTGGGCAGTACGCTTTGTCCGAAGAGGTTGAGGATGGCGCTCTACAACTGGTGGGAGGCCACAACCCCGTTTACGCCAGGCGCTTCGAGGCGACGCATTACCGGGGTCCGCATAGCGGGGTCAGGCTTGGCCCGAACGAACGGGTGGGGCTGATCGCGGAGATGCTAGAGATTTCGCCAGAAGACATTCCCTGGAAAACGATGGTCGATAGGACGATTGAATTTTAATCGTCGGGACAGTTTGAAGGTGCGCTTAAGGATTTTGTAAACGAGCAGCAAGAGATGCATCGAGCTACGGTGGCGGCGCTGGAGGGGCGCAAGCTGGTGACCGCTGCTGAAGCGGAACGGGCACTGCCGCAACTCGAAGTGATATTGAACGATATGCGCGGGGAGGGTGCTGAACCGTTATCGGATAGGTTGGAGCTGCCGTTCGGGGTGGCGCTGGTTGAACGAGCGTTTTGAGTCTAAGCCGCAGCGAGAAAAGCGCGTAATAAAAGAATGTTTCGACCGTTAAAGAAAACCGTTTAGGCCGATCTAAAGATCGGCACCTACATAGGACATAGAAAACGACGAAGGAAGAGGCCGGGACCCGCTACGCGGGCAAGCTAAAGCTCAGCCGCCACAAACGCAAGACAAAATCGGCGGCGAGTCAAAACCAGCACAGCGAGACGAAATAGGCGCCAAGACGGGCACGGCATGCCGTGCCCCTACGGGAAAACAAAGGCGACCGCTTCAGAAAGCGGCCGCTACAAGAGACACGGCAACGGCGAGAAAAGAAGAGTCAAAGGCACGGGTCTGAAGACCCGCCGCTACAATTCCCAAGATCGTGGCGCCGTACAACGCGCAGGTGGCGGATTTGCGGGAGCGGCTGCCGGAGTTGCGTGTCGGAACGGTGGATAAGTTTCAGGGACAGGAGGCGCCGGTGGTGATTTATTCGCTGACAACGTCATCGGCGGACGATGCGCCGCGCGGAATGGAATTCTTGTATAGCTTGAACCGAATGAATGTGGCGACGTCGCGGGCGCAGACGGCGGTGATATTGGTGGGGAGTCCGAGGTTGTTTGAGCAGGAATGCCGGACGCCGAGGCAGATGCAGTTGGCGAATGCGTTGCGCCGGTTTCGGGAGATGGGGAGGGAAGTGACGGGGTTTGCGGGCTGAGCGCAGACGAGTCAGGGAAAACGTTCGCGCCGGGAAAGATGCCGAAGGGAATGCGAATCTAAAGATTTCGCCACAGCATATGGCGACGGGGAATGCGAATCTAAAGATTCGCCACTACATCAACGGGGAAATGGCGAGGCCGATCTGAAGATCGGCGCCTACATAAGGCAAAGAGGACCGCGAAGAAAGCAGTCGGGACCCTTCGAGGCTCAGGGCAAGCTGAAGTCCGGTCGCTACAAAGGCAGCACAACAACAACCGCGAAAACGGGCACGGCATGCCTTGCCCTTACGGGAAAACAAAGGCGTCGGCTGCCCCTCCAAGGTCGGGGTAAACAGAAAGCGGCCGCTACAAAGGCGGGTCGATTACTTTGCGTTGGGGGTGTCTTGTACCAGCGCGAAACTGCAGCCTAGGGGAAGCCACGCGGTCATCATTGCTACAAGGTTGCCGCCGTGTCCGAAGGAATATGGCCAGGCGTTTCCCAGCCAATCTAGCAGGTAAAACACCGCGAAGTACACAAGTAGAACGTTGACGAATTGCGTAGTGACGCGGTCTTCAGCCTTATTCAACCGGTTCCAGATCCAGAGAGCGAGGGTCGCCAGGCCCGCCGCGAAAAACATACTCCGCGAGATTACGATCGCAAAAAGCTTGATGTGCTGCGAACTCGAGCGCGCAAAACTGGACAAACTGGAGAAACTGAGGAGTATGACCAGTAATAATATACTAGCGCCCGCGATCAACACGGTCTTGCGACCGACTTTCCCCGCGACTAGCTGTGCGCCGATCTGCCAAACGGCCAACGCCAATAAAATAGTCAAAACCGCTTCGCTGTAATCGTAGAAGTTCAGGTATTCCAAGATGTGTCCATCGCGCGACAAGATGCAAAATCTTGCGATGCTAGCGACGATGTAGGCTGCGAAATAACAATTGAAGAGGGAAAACTTGCTGAGTACTTTTTGCCGGGCGCAGAGAAACACAACGAATCCAGCGATTAAAATCGTGAGCAGCCAGAGCGTTGCTGAGGCAGATGCCATGACTTGTTAGACTGCGGGGTCGCTAGATCCTTCGCGATTTGCAGCTCACCCGTTTTCTTAGTATCCCTCACAAGGCCGGGGCAAGCATTAATTTTTCGTGGGTATATAACCAACCTCTTATCATTGGCCGGCGGTGGTGGCGAGCGGGAGTAATGCCTAGCCTCCAGGCCGCTACAAAAGATACGGCAACGGCGAGAAAAGAAAAGGCAACGGCACGGGTCTGAAGACCCGCCGCTACAATGGCAACGGCGACGGCAACGATAACGACGGCGGCAACGGGGAATGCGAATCTAAAGATTCGCCACTACATCAACGGGGAAATGCTGAGGCCGATCTGAAGATCGGCGCCTATCTAGACAGAGACACTGAAGAAGCGGCCTAGGCTAGGTCTGCGGGCTGGATGGGTAGGCGGCGGAGGCGCTTGTTGGTTAGGGCGAAGACGGCGTTGCAGACGGCGGGGGCGATTACCGGGAGGCCGGGTTCGCCGATGCCGGTGGGGTCTTCGGTGCTGCGCACGATGTGGACTTCGATTTTGGGAGATTGGTTGATGCGTGGCATTTCGTAGTCGTTGAAATTGGTTTGTTCGACGCGGCCTTTGTTGATGGTGATGGCGTCGTTCATGAAAGCGGAGAGGCCGTAGATGGCGGCGCTTTCGACTTGGGCGGTGACGCCTTCGGGGTTGATGGGGCGGCCGCAATCGACGGCGTAGACGATGCGTTGGACGTTCACTTGGCCATCTTTGACGCTGACTTCGGCGACGGCCGCGGTGTAGGACTCGAATGAATAATAGGTAGCGATGCCGCGAGCTACGCCCTTGGGCAGGGGAGTGCCCCATCCCGCTTTTTCGGCGGCTAGCTTTAGAACGCCCTCGAGGCGAGCGGAGTTGAGAGGCTTGTTTTCCGTGGGGCCGAAGAAGTCCGGGATGATGCGCGGGTCGCCAAGGAGTTTCAGGCGGAAGGCTAGGGGATCGGCGCCCGCGGCGTGCGCTAGTTCATCGACAAAACTTTCTACCACGAAGCCGCCGCCGGAATGTTCGACGGAGCGCCACCAGGCGCGCGGAACGCCGGACTGCGCCAGCGTATATTCGACACGGAAGTTTGGAGTGCGGTAGGGAATGAACGCGGCGGTGCCGAATTCGCTTTGCTCGGGTTTTTCCAGGCCGTTTTTTTCCCACATGGCGGCGATGGAGGTGGAGGTTTGGAAATGCTTCCACGCTAACAGACCTCCCTGCGGATCTACGGCGCCTTGCAGGCGATGGTACGCGGCGGGACGGTAGAAATCGTGCTGCATGTCGTCTTCGCGGGTCCACAGGACCATGACCGGCTTGCCGGTTGCTTTGGCAACTTGCGCGGCTTCGACGGCGAAGTCGGCTTGGTAGCGGCGACCGAATCCGCCGCCCATGAGCGTGGTGTGAACGATCACGGATTCCGGCTTCAGGCCGGAGACTTGCGCGATTACGTCTTGCGCCCATTGCGGAGCTTGCGTGGGAATCCAGGCTTCGGCGCCGTCGGGACGAATGTGCACGGTGCAATTCATGGGCTCCATGCAGGCGTGGGCGGCGAAAGGGATTTCGTAGATGGCTTCGAGTTTTTTGGGGGCGGCGGCGAGGGCGGCATCGGCGTCGCCATCGTTGCGCACGACTTTGCCGGGCTTGGCGGCGTTGTCGATGAATTGTTGATGCAGCGTGGCGCTGGATTCGGCGGCGTGCGGGCCTTCGTCCCAAGTGATGGCGAGGGCTTTGCGGCCTTGCATGGCGGCCCAGGAATTATCGGCGACGACGACCACGCCGTCGGCGGTGAAAGCTCCCATGGCAACAGCGTCGATGGCGAATACGTCGCGGACGCCGGGGACGGCTTTGGCTTTGGTGGCGTCAAACTTCGCCACTTTGCCTCCGAAGACGGGGCAGCGGGCGATTACGGCGTATTGCAGATTGGCGGGGCGAGCGTCGATGCCGAATTTTGCAGCGCCGGTGGATTTTTTGCGGGCGACAACGCTTTGCTGATCGTGGCCGACGATGGTGAAGTCCGCGGAACTTTTCAGCGGAACGGTGTGGAGGTCGGGGATGGGGAGTTTCGCAGCGTCGGGGGCGAGTTCGCCGTAGGTGAAGAATTGTTTGCGCGCGCCGTGGAGGACGCCGCCATCCTGGGCTTTGCACGTGTCGCGGAGGACGTTCCAGCGCTGGGCGGCGGCGGTGATGAGCATTTCGCGCGCGGCGGCGCCGGCTTGGCGGAGCGGCGTCCAGGAGCCTGCGACGCTGCCGCTGCCGCCGGTGCCGAGGTCGTAAATTTTGGGGTTGGTCGGGGCTTGGTCGATTTTAATTTTGGACCAATCGAGGCAGAGTTCTTCGGCGAGGATCATGGGGAGGGCAGTCATGATGCCCTGGCCCATTTCTGATTTGCCGAGGATGAGAGTGACTTGATTGTCTGGCGCGATGCGCACCCAGGCGTTAAAGGGATTTACGGGTTTCTTTTCCTGGTCTTCGGAAGAATCGGCGAATGCTGAGACGGGGAGATGGAAGCCGATGAGCAGAGCGGCGCTGCCGGTGGCGGCAGTCTTAAGAAAATCGCGGCGTTGCAGAACAGGTGCGGTCGTCATGGTTAGGGACCTCCGAAATACTTGAAAATTCTTGAACGCGAGCTAGGCCGCGGAATTTGTTTTAGCGGGCGACGCTGCCGCGCGATGAATGGCTTTGCGAATGCGTTGGTAGGTCCCGCAGCGGCAGATGTTGCCGCTCATGGCGTCGTCGATGTCGGCGTCGGTGGGATTGGCTTTTTTGGCGAGCAGGGCGACCGCTGACATGATTTGTCCGGACTGGCAGTAGCCGCACTGGGGCACGTCCTCGGCGACCCAGGCTTGCTGGACGGGGTGGGTGCCGTCGAGGGAGAGGCCCTCGATGGTGGTGATATTTTTTCCGGCGACGCTGGAGATGGGCGTGATGCAGGAGCGCGAGGCTTCGCCATTGATGTGCACGGTGCAGGCTCCGCAGAGGGCCATGCCGCAGCCGAATTTTGTGCCGGTCATATTAAGGATGTCGCGAAGGACCCAGAGGAGCGGCATATCTGGGCTGACGTCGACGTTTTGCGGTTTATCGTTCAGGGTGAAGGCGATGGCCATGGAGGCTCCTTCGATAGATCGTTATCGTACAACAATTTTTGTGGTGGGCAAAAAACAGAGAACTCGACTTGGAGGATGGGGTAGGGGCGCGGCATCTTGCGTATGTTATCGTTACGTTCGGCTGCGTTTGCGGCGAACTGCTAGTGTAGAAATTAGGTACGCGAGGATTTTCTGGCCAAGAGAAGCACTAAAGCTGCGGCGAATATTGTGAACGACGAGGATGGCCTGCGGAGTGGGCTGGAACGGCCGGAACGCGTGTACGTGTCTTTGGACGACGACCCTACTGTGGGACGTTACGGCGCGGACCGCGGGGAATCTGAGGGGGCGACGAGCGAGGAGACGACGAATCCTTCTAAACCTTCGATGCACGATGTATTTGGGCCGGGGGGATTTCTGGAGCGGTCGATGATTGGGGGTTACGAGCACCGGCCGGCGCAACTGGAAATGGCGGAGCGGGTGCAAGATGCGTTTGAGAATCATCATCACGCGATTCTGGAAGCGGGAACGGGGACGGGGAAGACGTTAGCGTACCTTTTGCCAGCGATTTGTAGCGGACGGCGTGTGGTGATTTCTACCGCGACGAAATCTTTGCAGGAGCAACTGTTTCAGAAAGATGTGCCATTTTTGCAGAAACATTTTGCGCCGGAATTAAAAGTGGCGGTGATGAAAGGGCGGGCGAATTTTTTGTGCCGCGCCAAGCTGCATCAAATGGCGGACCAGCCGATGCTGAAGGGCATGGAGGAGATCGATGCGTTTCGGCAGATTCGCGAGTGGGCGAAGTTGACGGAGTCGGGTGACCGCTCGGAGCTTGCGTTTCTGGCGGACGATTCGGAGCTCTGGGGACGCATGGATGCGCGACGCGACGCCTGCACGGGGCAGAAGTGCGCGGACTTCAATCAATGCTTTGTGACGGCGATGCACCAGCGGGCCAAAGACGCCGACCTGATCATCGTGAATCACCATCTTTTTTTTGCGGACCTGGCGCTGAAGCAAGATGATTTCGGAAGCATTTTGCCGGAGTATTCCGCGGTGGTTTTTGACGAAGCGCACGAGATGGAGGATGTGGCCAGCGATTATTTCGGGCGACAACTTTCGAATTACCGTTTTGAAGAGCTGGCGCGGGATGCGGATATAGCGATGCGATTGTTGAAGCTGGGATCGCCGTCGCTGCTGCGGCGCACGCAGCGGATTCGCGAACGCAGCCGGGAGTTTTTCGAGGCATTTCCGCCGCGCGATGGGCGGTATCCCTTCAACCACAACGAGCGAGATGCGTTTTTGCAGCAGCATCGCGAAGGCTATGACGCGCTGGCGTCGTCGCTGAAAGGCTTGGAGACGGAATTTGCGGCCATGACGCAGAAGCCGGAAGAGCTGCTGCGCGTGGCGCGGCGAAGTTTTGAACTGCGGCAGGAACTTTCGTTTTTGTTTGAGTCCAACGAGAAGAATTATGTGTATTGGTATGAGCGGCGGAATAAAGGAGTTTTTGTTGCGGCCACGCCGATCGACGTGAGCCAGATTCTGCGCGAGCATCTGTTTGAGAAATTCGACAGCGTGGTGATGACCTCCGCGACGCTGACAGTGGGCGGGAGATTCGAATATATCCGGCACCGCCTGGGTGTCGATCATGCGAAGGAACGGGCGCTGCCGCCGGAGTTTGATTATGGCAAGCAAGCGCTGCTGTATTTGCCGCGAACGATTCCGGATGTGCGGAACGCGGCGTATCCGGCGGCGGCCGCGGATGAGATTGTGCGTTTGCTGGAGCTGAGCCAGGGGCGGGCGTTCTGCCTTTTTACCAGCTATGCGCAGATGAACGATTTATTTGAGCGAGTGCGCACGCGCGTCGCGTTTCCATTGCTGTTGCAGGGGACTGCGCCGCGGTCGGCGCTACTGGAGCGTTTTAAGAATACGGCTGGCGCGGTGTTATTCGCCACGGCCAGCTTCTGGCAGGGCGTGGATGTGCCGGGCGAACAGTTGTCTTGCGTGATCGTGGACCGATTGCCGTTTGCAGTGCCGAGCGATCCGGTGGTAGCGGCGCGGGTGCGGTCGCTGGAAGAGGATGGGCGAAACGCGTTCGCGGAGTTTCAGGTGCCCGCGGCAGTCTTAGCGTTGAAGCAAGGCTTTGGACGATTGATTCGCGCGAAGACGGATCGCGGGGTGCTGGCGCTGCTGGATTCGCGGATTCGGCGGATGTCGTATGGTAAAATTTTCTTGGAGTCATTGCCGGCTTATCGGCTTACCGAGGAGCTCGAGACGGTTGCGAAGTTTTTGGAAAGAAAAGATTAACTGTGTAAGTCGGGGCGAGCTGGGGCGCAGCATGCTGCGCCCCTACAAAGGGATTCCGGCGGCCGCTTAAAATTATGTTTCAGGTTAGTGTGGAAGAGACGTTTTCGTCGGGACATGCCTTGCGCGGATACCGCGGCAAGTGCGAGAACGTGCACGGGCATAATTATCGCGTGCGCGTGACGCTGGAGGGGCCGCAACTAGACAGCATTGGGATGCTGGTGGATTTCACGGCGCTGAAGAAAATTATCCGCGAGGTTACCGGGACGCTCGATCATCAGTTCATGAATGATCTGGAGCCGTTTAAGGTTGTTAATCCTTCGGCGGAGAATGTGGCCAAGTATTTTTACGATGAGGTGAGCCGGCAGTTGACGGAGTTGCCGCCGGGGGCGCGGGTGACGGACGTGATTGTGTGGGAGACGGATACCAGCCGCGCGCAATACCGGCCGGTGGTTTGAAGTAATCGTGCTGGGACGGGGCAGAAACACGGGTCTGAAGACCCGCCGCTACGACAACGAAAATGAATAGCTCACTTTATATCATTCTTGTTCCCGCGCTGCTGGTCGCGGCGGGGTACGTTTTTGTGTTGCGGTATATGGGGTATGCGCCGGGATATCCGCGGCTGATCATCGCCATGACGCTATTTTTTGGAGCGATTTACTGGCTGGCACGTCGCGCGTCGCGCAAGGCGCGGTCGAATCAGCCTTAGAAAGACGTCTGTTCCTCATGTTTATCACGGAAATTTTCAAATCGATTCAGGGAGAAGGAACACGCGCCGGGCTGCCGTGCATTTTTGTGCGGTTGACGGGCTGCAATCTGCGTTGCACGTGGTGCGACACGGCGTATGCGTTTCATGGCGGCAGCAAAATGGCGGTGAGCGATATTTTGCGGCGCGTCGATGAATTGGCGGGGCGCGGCGAGGGACAACCGGGAATTTCGGCGACCGTTCCGCTTGTCGAGCTCACCGGTGGCGAGCCGTTGCTGCAAGAAGAAATTTATCCGCTGGCGGAGAAACTCTTGGCGGTGGGCTACACGGTGATGATCGAAACGAGCGGGGAACGTTTTGTGGGGCGCTTGCCACGCGAAGTGATCAAGATTGTGGATGTGAAGTGTCCGGACTCGGGAGCCGCGGACACATTTGAAATGCGCAATTTGGAAGCCGTGGATGCGAAAGACGAAATAAAGTTTGTGGTGTCCAGCCGGCGCGACTATGAGTTTGCACGGGAATTTACCGCGGCGCATGGACTGGCGCAGCGCGTGCGGCAAGTGCTGTTTTCGCCGTCGTTTCCGGACACGGCGGGGAAGTGGCAAGGCCTGGAGCCCCGCGAACTGGTGGAGTGGATTTTGGCGGATGGCTTGCCAGTGCGACTGGGATTGCAGCTGCACAAGTTCGTCTGGGATCCGGCAACGAGGGGCGTATGACGCAAGGATCGAAACCGTCAAATCCGAGAGAAAAATCGCGCAGCGTGCTGCGCCACTACAAATGCTCAAGACGATTGGTGCGAAGCGGTGATTGATAAACGCAAAGCTGTGGTGCTGCTGAGTGGCGGAATGGATTCGTGCGTGTGCACGGCCATCGCCCGGGAGCGGCACGGAAGCGAGAACATCGCGTTGTTGCACGCTGGTTACGGGCAACGGACGCAAAGCCGCGAGCGGCGTTCATTCGAGGAGATCGCGGATTTCTATGGCGTGCGCCAGCGGCTGGTGGTGCAGCTCGATCATTTTCGGGCGATCGGGGGCTCGGCGCTTACGGATGAAAGCATAGCCGTTCCGGAAAATGAGCTTACGCCCCAGAATGTTGGCGAGTCCGGCGGGTGCGCCAGCAGCATTCCGGTGACCTACGTGCCATTTCGCAATGCGCATTTTCTTTCCGTGGCGGTCAGTTGGGCGGAGGCGATTGGGGCGGGCGCGATCTACATCGGAGCGGTCGCTGAGGATAGTTCCGGTTATCCGGATTGCCGGCCGGAGTATTACCGCGTGTTTCAGGAATTGATCCGTGTGGGTACACGACCGGAGACGGAAATCGAAATCGTGACGCCGGTGATCGCACTGAAGAAGAGCGAAATTATCAGGAAGGGGCTGGAGCTAAGTGCGCCGCTGCAGCTGACGTGGTCTTGTTATCAGGATGAGGAAACCGCTTGCGGCGTGTGCGACAGTTGCGTGCTGCGCTTGCGGGCGTTTGCGGAGTCCGGGGTGGCGGACCCGATCGCGTATCGGCCGCTGGCCGCGCATGCGGGCACGGGCAAGCGTTCCAGCTAACGCGAGACTTGGAATCCGGGCGAGATGGTGGATAATAGGGCGCACGCCGCCCTGGACCGCCGCAACATCCCGGGCAGGTATTCCCCAGCGACAGAAAGAAACCTCGCCCGCGGATAGGGCGCGATTTCACGCGGGCGCTTGAGGCTTGGCCGCAACTTGGCAGGGCTGGGAACGTGGAGTGAGTTCGAAGCACGATGTGGCCGCTAAGCGGTCAACAGGAGAGTACAAAATGAAGCCATTTGAAAAAGCTGGCGCGCGCCGGCACAAAATCGTTTCTCTGGTGCTGGCGGCGATCCTTACCGTGCTCGTTCTTGGCCTCGCGGCGCCGCGCTCGATGGCGCAGAACGATGGCAGTATCGCCGGCACGATTTTAGACATCACCGCCAAGCCCTGGGCCGATCTGACGATTCAGATCACCAGCGATCAAGGCAGCAAGGCGGAAACCAAGACAGACAAAGAAGGAAATTTTCTCTTTCGCAATTTGAAGACCGGCGAGTATCACGTGGACATCGTATTTCCTCCGCCGAACCAAGGCGTCCCGTACGACGTGCACATCAGAGTGTTAGGCGGGGCCGCGACGCGCGTGGACATGAACTTTAAGGAAATCGTTGCCAAGCAGGGCGGACCGTCGGCCGAGCAGGTGCAGAAGCAGGAGGAGCAAAAAAAGGCCGCGGAAAGTATGAAGTCGCACTTCACCGCGGGACAGGCCCTGCTGGACCAGGAACACGCGGCCAAGGCGGAACTTCTTAAAGCTCCCGCGGATCAAAAGGACGCGGCGAAGCAAAAGCTGGTGGATCTTTCGAATCAGGCGGTCGCGGAATTTCAGGGTGCGCAGAAAGCAGCCGGAGAGAAGGATCCGAACACCGCGCTATTCTGGGCCAAGCTGGGTGATGCATACGATACGGCGGGGCGGAACGACGAAGCGGTGCAGGCCTACCAGGCAGCCATTGCCGCCAAGCCCGACGTGCCGGGTT
Source organism: uncultured Acidobacteriota bacterium (assembly GCA_963838265.1). Classification (GTDB taxonomy): domain Bacteria; phylum Acidobacteriota; class Terriglobia; order Acidiferrales; family UBA7541; genus Acidiferrum. Next base: position 62,803 of record CAWIQN010000002.1, on the reverse strand, counting down.
ACTACAACAATTTAGGCAATGTGCTGGCGCGTCAGGGAAAGATCGATGAGGCCAAGGTGGCGTACGAAAAAAGCGCGTCGCTCGATCCTCCTGGGGCTGCCAGCGCGTGGCGCAATTTCGGCATCAGTTTGTACAACGCGAATCGTCTGGGAGACGCCGTCGAACCGTTGCAGAAGTCCGTGGCGCTCGATCCTAACAGCGCGCAGACGTGGTATCTGCTGGGTGCATCGCTGGTTTACAAGATGACCACCAAGCGGGTAGGCGATAAGGATGAGGTAATTCTTGCGCCGGGGACGGTGGAGGCGTATCAGAAAGCGCTGGACCTTGATCCAAACGGGCCGTGGGGAGCGCAGGCAAAAGAGGGACTCACACAGCTGCAAGCCATCGCGCCGGGAATCGACATCAAGGTGACGGCGAAGAAGAAGAAGTCGTAGGATTTATCCGACTGACAGTTTTTGTTCCGCCGGTCCCGTTTTTCAGGGACCGGTTTTTTTTTGCAATGGCGTAGTTTAGCTATGTGTGAGCGTGCCATTCATTTTGGTGCGACGCAGGGCCCAAGCAAAAATAAGTACCGAGCAGGGCAGCAGCACGACGGCGAAGGCGAGCAAGGCGGCCAGCGGATCGAGCAGCGCGGAAAATCCCGTTCCTGCGAGCAGCGCGGTGCGCATGCCGTCGAGGGCGTAGCTGACCGGATTTAAACGCGCCACGAACTGCAGCCAGTCCGGCAAAATGCTCACCGGGAAAAGCATGCCGCCGGTCACGCTGGAGATTCCGAGCACGAACCATTTCGCGGGATTGCCGCGCTTGAAAAGCAGCAAGTAGCTGGCGGAAAGAATTCCGAGTCCGCAGAAGGCCAGCAGCGTGGCCGCGAGCATGGCGAAAACGCCAAGCCAATTTGCGGCGTGCAATGGAAAGTGGAAGAGCAACACGCCCCAGGCGATGTAAATCGCGATGCGCACGGTGCTGATCGCGAAGGGGTAAATGGCCGAGCCGGCCACCAGCACGGGCAGCGACGTTTGCGTGACTAATAGATGCTCGAGCGTGCCGCTATCGCGCGCTTCCTGCAGACTGCGATCGAAGCTGTCCAGAGAGACGTTTAAATAGTCCAGGAAAATAAAGCCGACGAGGGAAAACGCGAAATAGCCTCCGGCTTGCGGCAGGGTGCGCTCAAGCAGTGGGCTATCGACAAATTTGGCCACGTAATAAAGCATGGCCGCGCCGAAAAGGGCTTCCACGGATTCCAGGATGAACGCCGTGCGATAGGTTCGCGCAATGAGCAAGTCGCGCCAGAAAAATAGCCAGACTTCGCGCAGGATAGGGTGGAGGATGCGGCTCACGTTGGGGCACTCTCCCGATGAATTACGGAATCGCCGGGCGCGGCGTCGGGGCTTGGTCGGCCGGTGATGCGCAGGAAAACGTCTTCCATGGTGTCGCTGCTGGTGTAACGCTTGAGCGCGGCGGGCGTATCGAAGGCCAGCAGGCGACCTTTCTCGATGACGGCGACGCGATCGGCGAGCAGCTCCACTTCGGAAAGTGCGTGCGAGGCGAAGAGCAGGGAGGTGTCGCCGCGCCGCAGGATTTCGTTTTTCAGGAAGCGGCGAAATTCTGCGGCGGCGATGGCGTCCAGGCTGCGCGTGGGTTCGTCGAGTAACAGGACGCTCGGCTGGTGCAGCAGCGCGCGCGCCAAGCTGAGGCGCTGTACCGTGCCGGTGGAGAGCGTGCGCACCTGGCGATCGAGCGCTTCTTCAAAATGAAATTGTTGCGCCAGAAAAACGATGCGTTGCGTTGCCGCGTTGCGGGAAAGGTGGTTCAGACGGCCGAAGAACAGCAGATTCTGCCGGCCGGTTAGTCGAGGATAAAAGCCGTGATCGGTACCGGCGTGATAGCCGAGGTGGCGGCGCACGGCGCGTGAATCCTGCACGGTGTCGTGGCCAGCTATGCATGCATGCCCGGCGGTGGGGAGCAGCAGCGTGGCTAGAATTTTCAGCAACGTGGACTTTCCGGCGCCATTCGTGCCCAGCAGCGCCACCGCTTCGCCGCTGCGCACTTCCAGAGAGATTCCCGCGAGCGCCAGCGACGTGGCGCGTTCGAATGGCTGCAGGTACGCGCGCCAGCCGCTGCGCGCCGGCGGGAAAAACTTTTGCACCTGGTCAATACTGATTGGGCTGATGGGGCTGGCGGGTGTTTCGGGCACTGGAGATTTATAGCGTTTCTGTGCGGGGAAAACAATGTGCGCGGCTGCCGCACATTCCCGCTAGAATATTGAAGCTCAATTAGCCAGGGGAATCCTCATGTTGACGTTGTCGAATCGCGCGCAAGTTCCTTCGCACGTGTTGGTGCGCTTTCTGGACAACGAGGCGGTGCTGCTGAATCTGGCTTCCGAGCGATACTTCGGGCTGGACCAAACCGGCACGCGCATGTGGCAACTGGCCACGGCGGCGCCGAGTATTGATGCGGCGTATCGGCAATTGCTTGATGAATATGATGTGGCGCCGGAACAGCTACTCGAGCATTTGAACGAGTTACTGACGACGTTGGTGGACAATGGCTTGTTGGAAGTGCTGCCTGCGGAGGATGCCGCAGCAACACCGGCTAGCTAATTGTGGGAATGCGGGTGCGGACTACCGTTTCACGTCACCGCAAGTTCTTGTTAATAGAAAGAAAGCCCAGACGGTTCGTCTGGGCTTTCTTTCGTTATGAAGGCACGAATGGCTAGATATTTGTCTGGTGGAGCTTGATGTGCTTCGCGCGCGGCGGCGCGGCCGGCAAGTCGACGCTTAGGGACATCTCGCTCTTGTTACGCAAAACGCCAAGCTTGACGTTTGCGGACTTTTCACTGTCGCGTGATGCCAGTTTTTCGCGGAGATCGCCCACAGAGCGGATGCGCTCGCCGTTCAACGAGACGATCACGTCGCCAGCCTTCAGTCCCGCTTTTTCCGCGACAGAGCCGCTGGCCACATCGCGCACCAAAATTCCTTCGCCGTCCGGCGCTCCGAAAAATGTGCCCAATTGCCCGTTCAGGTCTTCAGCATCGATGCCCAGCCGCGGACGCGCCGCAATAGCGAATGCGTCGCCATCGATCTGTATTTCCGGCAACTGTGGCAGTTCGGGCATTTCTGGCACGCGAAAAGCAAAGGCGCCGGGCGCGGCGTATGCCCAGTTGTGACGCCCGTCTTCGGCCTGACCCATGGTGACGGTAATCGACTGCGCGCGGCCATCGCGCCACACGGTAAGCTGCGCCGTTCGTCCCGCGGGAATTTCGCGAATCATACGGCGAAATTGCGATGCGCCTTCAACACGCTGGCCATTGATTTCCGTGACCACGTCATTTTCTTTCAGTCCAGCTTTCGACGCCGGACTGTCGTTCATGATCTTACCCAGCACCACGCCGCGCTCCGCAGGCAATTTCAATTCCTTGGCCCGCTCGCCGGTTACTTCATTCGTTTCGACGCCCAGCCAACTGCCCTCGCCAACGGAAATTTCAAACTCCCGGGCTTCGGGTGCCAGCAATTCTTGTCGCACGTGCTGGCGTTGCGCTGGCGGATCCGGTGGCGCGGGAACCTGCGGCATCGACGAATGACTCGGCAGCGCCGACAGCACTACGCCCAGCGCTGCAATACCTACACCTGAAACCAAAATATTTTTGTTCATGTACAACCTCCTGTTACATGCTTAGACGCGCCAGATTTCAAACTGTCGACCGCAACATTGCAATTTGTATCCCGCCGTTCACGGTTCGCAAACGAATGGGCGCGCCGCCGTGGCCGAGCTTGCCGTGCATTTCGCGTGGTCGTAGCGTACTTTCCAGCGACACCGGCAGCTCCGAAGCAAAACTTCCGTTCAAGCAGCGGGCTTCAAGGTTGGCTTGCGTGTCCGCGGGTACTACCAGCAACACGGAACCATTGGTCGTTTCTGCGAAGGTTTCGTCCTTCTCCCGCACGTGCGCAAGTTCCAGGTGCACATTTCCGTTGGTGACGTGGGCATGCACCGCGCCGCCGCCGTCGTAAACCTCGATGTTGCCGTTTACTGTGCGCAACTCTTCCACGTGGTCCACGCCAGAAATGCGCAGCGTGCCGTTTACCGTGCCCAGATGCTCGACGATCGCGCTGCGCGGCACGTGCACGGCGTATTCCACAGTCACCTCCACGCCTTCGTCTTGCGGGTAGCGTGTGATCACGGACACGGCGTTGGGTTTGGCCTCCACTTCAATGCTCACGCGATCCAAATCTGACTCGCGTTCTTTCGCCGTCTTCACCGCGCGCACTTCCACCTCGTTGCGGTCCCACGCCTGAACTTCCACGGTGCCGTTGACGTTCTGCAGCTCAAACGTTCCGCCCGCTTGCAACGGATAGCTCTGGCTGAAATCTTTGCTGATGGCGAAGCTGGGCAGCGAGGAAATCGCGGCCAGCAGAGCTGCAATCAAAAAAGTGCGCATGATGCCGAATGAACTGCGAAGCGTGGTCGTTGAGGCCTGCATGGCGAGTCCTCCAAGATCTTCTGTCCTGACGTTCGAGCCCGACTGCAAACAAATCGTCGCAAAGAAAATCGTCAACGCATCGCCATCGGCGAACTCAATGCAGCTGAAAGTTAAACGTCACCGTGGAAGTCACTTCCACGGGCTTGCCATGGACCGATCCCGGATTAGCTCGCCATTGCTTTACCGTCGCAATGGCGGCGTCGGCAAGAACCGGCTCGCCCTCCAGCAACTTCACCACTTCCACGCGGCCGTCTCGCGTCACTCGCACCTGCAATTTCACCACACCCTGCACGCCGGCGGTTTGCGCCAGCGATGGATAAGTGGGATGCGGCGCGTACGACACGCGTTTTAGAAACTCCGCGGGATCTTCGCGGATGGTACCCGTCAAGGCCACTTCCAACGTGTTCATCCAGGTGTCCAGCCAGTCCAGCTTTTGCTCTGGCATCTCTGGCATTTCTGGAAGCGCCGGTATTCCGGGAAGCGGATCGAAGTTCCCTCCCGGAGGCAGGTCAAAATTGCCCCCAAACGCCACCGGAGCAATGTTGGTGAACGTTTGGTTCAAGCGCGCGATCTGGTCGCGGATCATCGAGTCCCGCAGTCCAGTTTGCGAATCCAAGAATTGCAGTCGAATGTTCCCGGTGGTGGTCCTGAGCCGCAGCGGCGCTCCGCCGCCATTCAGCTCCCCGGTCACGCGAACGGACCCGGGAGCGGCGCCCTCGCCAGATTGCACGGCCAGATGAATGGCGGGGTCCGCGATGATTCGCTGGGCGTCTCCCGAAGAGACAACGGCCTCAATGTTGGCCGCGAGATTACGTGGGAGAAACACCAGAATGTCGCCATGGCCGGACGACAATTGCGAGGCTCCAGACAAGCGCACGGAATTACCGGATCCCGATGCCGAGCCTTTGCTCGGGGTGGATGACCCGTCGGGGCCGCCGGGTCCATCAGGATTAATCCACGCAGTGATGGTCCCGTCCGTCGTCGCGGCCTGCACCGCCCCAGCGACACGCGTCAGGCAAATGCTTCCGCCGTTTGAAACCACTTCCATCGGCCCGGAAACGTACATCACCCGAATTCCGCCGCCCGCCGTCTGCGCGTGAACCGAACCCCGCACTTCGCCAAAGTCGATCTGACCGCCGCCGGTGCGCACGTTTACGAAATTGTCGGCATGACTGACGATAATATTCCCGCCCTCGGTCTGCAGGTCCGCGCGGCCGCCAATTTTTCCCGCGCGGATGTGTCCGCCGCCGCTGCGCAGCGAGGCATCTCCAGAAACGTTTCCCGCGATAATGTGCCCGCCGGCCGTGAAGGCTTGCAAGTCTCCCACCACCTCGCGCACCTGAATGTGCCCGCCTTCGGTCTCCAGTTTTGCTTCTGTGCGGCTGTTGCTTGTTTTTCGTTTATCCTGCGCGCCAATCCGTCCCACCAGGATATTTCCGCCTTGCGTCAGCAACACCGCGCTGCCGCCGATTTCCCGTGCTTCAATGTCGCCAGCGCCGGTCTTCACTTCCACGTGATAGCCTGCGGGCACCGTCACTTCAAAATTCACCCAGAACTGCGCGCCGGCGCCCGGTCCATGCGCAGCTTGCGGCGGAAGCGTTCCGGTGATTTCCACGCCGGAAGCTGTGCCGATGGTCTTGAGCACATAACCGTCCAGCAAAGTTTTTGCCAGCGGTTCGCGCGCGTCCGTTTCAATGTGCACCAGATAACGCACCACCGGCATCGCTCCGCTCTCGAGTGGAATGATGCGCACCGAGCCCAGGTCGGTGTTCAAATGCAGCGTCAACCCATCGGAGGTGGCGAGAATTCCGTTGCGTTCCGTCGCAACGTGCGCCGCGGTTCCAGTGATCGTGGTGGGGACAGTGACGCGGTTTTCCGCGGACGGTGGACCGGTCAGTAAGACGGCAGGTCTTGCCAGATTGTCCGCGCCAGCCAAGACGAACGCTGGCAGCAGCAGCGCGGGCAACAGCGTGCATGGAACAATTCGCGCGAAGCTCCATCGCGTCCTGGTGCACACTGGCGACGGGGTCGGCCGCTCATTTTTTTTCAGCAACGAGATATTCATGATTCGACAGTCTTCCGAAGCACTTCGCAAACGCTGCACGGCGGACTAGGGCAACGACCGTGCGCCAATTTGCCGCAGGGCCGCAGCACTGCGCAGCCGCACGTCGCGGTTCGGATCATTTTGCTGGAGATCGGTGAGCGCGCGTATCGTGCCGATGAGCGAAGCCTCGACGATCGCATCCTCATGATCGGCGTCGCCGGGTTTCGCATCTGGGCCGCCATTCAACGTCACACTGGACCCTTCCACTCCAACGTGGTTCCGCCCTTCCTGCTCCAGCGAGCGCACCAGCAAGTTCACGGATTCAATCCGCACGCCCGGACTGGGATCGTGCGCCAGGATGCCGAGCAACGTCTCGTGCACCGCTTCATCGTTCGCGGTATCGCGCAACGCTTCCAAAGCTTTTATTCGCACTGCCGCATTCTCATCTTTGCGCGCCGCAAAGAGCAGCACTTCCCGCACCTGTGCATCGTCCGCACGCGACTTCATGGCATCCAGGCAATCCAACCGCATCCCAGTATCGAAGCGCTCGCCGTTTTCCACCATGTAGGTCAGCACGCGGCGCACGTCGCTGTCATTCACGTTCCCGGAAAGCTCCATGGGCTGCTCGGCGTTCAAATGCAATTGGATATCTTCCCCGCCCGCGCCCTGCGCCGGCGAAAAGCGAATGCCAGACACCGCCATTTTGGAAAGTTGTTCGTCGGTGAGTTTTGGCGCGGCAAGCACGTTCACGGCGGGACCGGCCACGTCATTCGCGGTCTGCAGCCACGGAAGCAGCTGCGTCCCGAGCACCACGCCGAAAAGCACCAGCGCCGCGCCGCTCCAGACCGGCCGCAACACCATCCAGCGCCGTACCCAACCGAAGGGCTGCCATCGTTCTTTTTCCACCGGGGCGGCCAGTTCGTCGAGTTTTTCCGCCAAATCATTGCGGCACTGCGCCAGCAGCAACCCTGTGACGTCCACCGCGTCCGCAGGCCGCACCAGTTCCGTCATCGATTCGAGCAGAAGCTGCTCTTGCGCCAGTTGGTCCGCACAATCCGCGCAGTCCGCCAGGTGGCTGTCGACTCGCTCTTTTTCCGCCGCGCTCGTTTCGCCGCAAGCATAGAAAACCAACAGCGCCGAAATTTCCGCGCACTGACCGTTCGCGAGCCCTCCGGAATTTCCCATTCCGCTCATCGCAACTCACCCAATTGATTCCGTAGTTTTCGCGTGGCGCGGAAAAGAGAGTTCTTCACGGTCTCTTCGGTCGTCCCCAGCGCGTCGCCAATATCCCGCAGCTTCAATCCCTGATAGTGCTTCATTTCAAATACCACGCGTTCGCGCGGAGAAAGCCTTTCCATGGCCGTGGCAATCTGTGCGCCGAGTTCTCTGCCGAGGAACGATCGCTCGGGATCGAGCCCTGGACGATTTTCTTTTTGCCGCTCAAAAAAATCCGTGCCCACCTCGTCCTGATAACCCGCGTTGACCTCCGGAGCTTGATCCTCTGGGCGGGCCTGCCGTCGCCGCAGATGGTCCAGGCATACATTGGTGACGATGCGGTACAGCCAGGTATAAAAACTGCACTCAAAGCGGAAGCGATGCAGATTGCGGTAAACCTTCAGGAAGGCTTCTTGATAAACGTCGCGCGCGTCCTCGGGACGCTTCATCAGGTTCAACGCCAGCCGCAGCACGTCGCGGTCGTAGCGCCGCACCAGCTCTTCGAACGCCGCGCGATTGCCCGCTTGCGCGTCCGCCACGAGCGCCCGATCTTCGAGCTTCGGCAAAGAGGTCTCCGTGGACAGCGCTGCATGGACCCCGGCGTTGACCCCGCCGATGCGGCCGGTCTGGTCAGCCAAAGCAAAAGTCCATGAAGGGAGCGGCATCTTTCGCTTTCTCTTCGCACTCGGTGGTATTAATGCTCTTGCCGCAATACGTTAGCGCAAAACATTCTCGTAGAAAAGTCCCCGCGCATTGCAGATTCGCGCGCTGCCGAACGACACAGCACGCGAGTCTACCAGTTGGACGCATTCTTCCCCGAAGAGTAAGCACACCGCTCCCCAAAACAGAAACGCAGCACAAATGGGTTTTGTTTCGAGAATTCTTTGCCCCGGTGGTTATTCGCCGTGCAGGTCGTGGTTGACGCTATTCCGCCGCTAAGCCTTCGACACGGCGGACGAGGCTGGCGAAGCCGTCGAAAAAAGCCATGCCAGCAGCGGCCACCCGAATAACGCGAGCAGCGCCGCCAGCCCGGCAACGGCATTTGTGCGATAAAAACTCACGTCCGGCCCCAGCAGCCCCGAAAGCGCGCCGAGTGCCGTACTTGCGAACACCACCAGAAAGCATCCCAACAGATTGAATTTCATGACGTAGCGAACGCCCAGCACGAGCACAGCGAGCAAAACCAATTCCGCCAAGGATTGCTTCGCGTAGTCCGCGGCATTTCCCCAACTGCCGCCCACCATCGCCAGCGCTCCGCCAAGACATAAAAACGCGCGCAGCCATTTTTGCGGGATGCACGCTGCCACAAACGAGGCGATGGCTGTCAGCAGCGCCGTAAGCAACAAGCCGCGAAGCAGTGCCGTGGCCAAGATCGATCCAGCGGGTACCGTCGCGTCAAAATCCGTCCCGAAGGCCGCTCCTACTTCGCGATGCGTCGTCGGCCAGTACAGAAACGCCGTTTGTATCAGTCGCCGCAGCGCCACCAATGCCGCCGTCCCGCCGACTCCGATAAACACCGCATCGCGATAATAGAGCGCGGGCATGCCCAGCCAACTCGGCAAGCGGTCCGCATCAAACGCCCGGCGCGCGTAATACCACGCCACGCCAAACAGCAAAGTGATGCAGGCGAAATAAAATGGCCCGCCAATCAGCAAAGCGATCACCAGCCCGCCAATGTTCAGCTTTAATGGCTGGTCGGTCTGGTAGTTGTTGAGAAATTCGGCGATGCGATTTCCCATTGCAAATACCGCGAAAAAAGCCAGCAGCGCCCACATGGACCATTGCGCCACGCGCCTCCAGGGCACTTCCTGCGCCACTTCCGATTTCAAATTCCTCAAATAGATAATCAGCATCGTCACCGCCAATACTCCGTAAAGCAAAAATGGCACGCCATACGCCAGTGCCAGCCGCGGCACGTTCAGTGCTTCCTGTTGGCGGCTCCACTCCTCGGGTATCTTGATGAAGGTCTGATATCTCGTCACTTCGTCGCCCAGAACTTGTAGCCGCACGCGTGCGAACGCCTCTTGCGCGGGATTCGCCGTTCCGGACGCTGTGGGATTCAACGCCTGGTTCTGCTGCCATTCTAGCGTGTAATCGACGCGATGCGGCCGCTTCTTCGAATCGGCCACAACCAATTTCCATTGCTGCAGGTCCAGATGTTTTTCATCGCGCAGAAAGTTTTCGCCCAGCGTGACCGCGGCATCTTCATCGAGTTGCGCGCCCGGCGTATCTTCCGCCAGTACGTGCCACACCGAATGCAGCGCGCCATCCGGCTTCAGAATGACGGCATACTCTTCTTTCTGGCTGTCTCGAAAATAACGCACGCGCCACAGCGCCCCCGGCACTTGTGTGGCATAAATCGCATTCAATCGCGTCAAGCCGATACGCTCGCGCAGATATTCGTTGATCTGCGGATCCGTGTTATCAACGAAAACGACGGCGTGGCGATACGAATCAGGGTCCACCCCGCGTTGCCGCAAAATCGTATCGGCTTTCATTTTTGCGGAGGGTGCATCCGTGGAAAGTTTTAGATAGTCGCCAATCGCCGGAGGCTTCAGCCGCCACACGGACACCGCTCCGCAAACGGTCAGCAGCCCAAGTAAGGCGAGCATTGCCGGCGTCAGCGCGTCATAGCGTTGCGCCGCCACGCCGCTGGCCGCAATTTCCGTCGCTGGATTGCGTAAACTCACATCCGGCGCCGGCTCCGCCCCGTTCAACAAATCCTCGTCCGTCTCAAAGCCTCCGCGTTGCAGATACGAAATCGCCGCGAACAACAGTGGCGCCACCGCCGCTGCTCCCACCACAATCCCCGAAATTCTGAAATACCAGCTGTGCGAACGAATCAGCAGCAGTCCCACTTGCGAGGCATCAAACGTGTAGTGCCAGATCAGCGTCGCCAGAATTCCCCAGCGCAAAAACACGATGCCGGTGATAATCCCCAGTGACCCGACTTCCAGCCCGCGAATGTACGGCGGCTCCTGTGGATAATTCGTGTGCAAAAAACTCCAGCAAAACGCCGGAATAATTACCGCCAGCCAGCGCGAACCGGTCAGCCGTTCGAAAAATGGAATTCCGAATAGGCGAAAAGTGAACTCTTCGTTCGTCGAGGCCAGCAGCCCAATTGCCACACCGGAAATCCACGGAAACAGCGTGCTCACCGAATTTGTGTAGTTAATTTCCTGCGGCGCCCACACGCCATACTTGCTGCCCACAAGATAAAACAACACCACGAAACCCAATGATGCCGCGGTCAGGCTCAGCCCGACCACCGACGAGCAGAAAAACTCCTTCGAACGCAGCCCGCGCCAGGTGAAGATTTTGCCGATTTGCAGGCGCGTCGGTTGCGACACGCGATATAGCGCGTCCGCGGCGGGCAACACTAGCGTCACGAAAATGGCCGAGAACAATCCGAACAGCAGCGCCTTAACCAATTCCTCCAATATAAAAGTCGCGTACGAAGTGTTCGTGTCGTACGCCGCGCGAATTTCCGGCCATTCGTTGATGCGCATGCAGAACAGCAGCAGCGTCACCAGCAGCCCAATGATGATGGCTCCGGCCCAGCGTGCCGTCCCGCGCCTTGTCAGCGCGATGCTCAGCCACAGCGCCGCACCCAATATGAAAATATATGGAGGAATCGCCATGAAGCTTAGAAAATTATTGCGCGCGCGCAATTGTGCGTAGCTGCGTTGCCACGATTCGGGCACCTTCAAAAACTCCTCGCTGCCCCCAATGCGATCGCCCTGCAGCACCACGTCCATACGGTACGGCGCGTCTTTCGCGCGAAAGCCCCGCTTCTCCCACGTAAATGACCAATCCAGGCGGCTGGGGCGCTGCGTCGAACTTACTTCGTCGGCCAGTAAAGCCCACGTCACAAAATCAATTCCAAGCTTGTTGCTTGCAAATTGTGTCGCCTCGGCCAGCGCCGCCGCGCGATCCAGCGAAACACCCGCAGTGGTTTCTTTCACGTGACGCTCGTAGCCCACAATCTGGCCGGCTGGACTCACGCGCACATGAAACTCTTCTTCCTGTTGTGGCTTGAAAAAGCGCACGTTCCAATACCAGATATGCAGCTCGGAAGAAAGCAGGCGATTCGTCTGCTGCAGCCCTACTTCGCGCTCCAGGTACGTCTTGGCATTCTCGTCCACATCGAAAACAATCGCGGATTGGTAACCGCTGATGTTTTCTCCCATGCCCGCGACAAATTGCTGCGCTCGCTGTAGCGCCTCTTCGCGAGACACTTGCAGATTTACCGCTGCCTCCGGAAACGCCTGAAAATAATATTTGTAGCCGACCAGCGCGCCAATGATTCCCGCCAGCACCCACAGCAGCAACGCGCGCTTATCCGAACTTGTCAATCGATCGCCAGCCACGCTACCTCCGCAAAATGTGCCGCAAATATGCGCGAAATCTGCAGCCAGCCAACCGCCACACCCGTGCGCGCTTATTCTAATAATACGCATAGCGCACGATGCAAGTATCGCCGCCTTTTGGAGGGCGCCACGACTCGGTCGGGGCGCCCAAGCTTGCCCAGACGTATCCTGTCGCACGCGCCGCCCGCACCGCAATGGTATAACTGAACTAGCCTTTTCTCATGAACGCAACCGCCAAAGCCTCCGTTAACGCACCCATCAAACCGCCGCTTCATTTCGATACTCCAGTCCAAATGATCAAAGGCGTCGGCCCGCAACGCGCCGAACTCCTCGCCCAGCGCGGCATCCGCACGCTCGGCGATCTCCTGAATTATCTGCCGTTCCGCTACGAAGATCGCGTCCGCTTCTCCATCATCAAGGAACTTCTCCCCGGCAACGTCTATACCCTGCGGGTAAAAGTCCTCAGCGGACAAGCCGTCCGCGGCATGTATGGCCGCGACGCCATCTACCACCTGCTCGTGCAAGACGCCACCGGCTCGCTCCCCTGCAAATTTTTTCACGGCCAATATCTCGAAAATCGCCTGAAACCCGGCCAATCGCTCATCCTTCACGGCAAAGTGGAAATTGACAAGCTGCGCCCCGCGCGCCGCGAGATGGTCAATCCGCAGATGGAAATCCTCAGTAGCGAGGAACTGGACTCCACCGAAACCGGCCGCATCGTGCCAATTTACGAAGCCATCGGCACTTTCGGCTCGCGCGCCATTCGCCGTGCCATGTACGCCGCCGTGCAATCCATCCCGCTGGACTTGCCGGACATTCTTCCCGCAGCGCTCCGCTTGAAACTATCGCTGCCCTCGCGCCGCGACGCGCTCATCCAAACCCATTTTCCCGACGCCGGCGAATCCATCGAACTCTTAAATATCTTTCGCTCTTCCGCGCAGCAGCGCCTGATTTTCGAAGAATTCTTTCGCTATCAACTGAGTATCGCTCTCGATCGCCAAACCACCCGCCGCGAAAACGCCATCCCTTTTCGCTTGCGCGAAGAAAAGATCCGCGCCGCGCTCAAACGCATTCTCCCGTTTAAGCCCACCACCGCGCAGAAGCGCGCCCTCGGCGAAATTGCCGCCGACCTCGAAAAACCCTTCCCCATGAATCGCTTGCTGCAGGGCGACGTCGGCAGCGGAAAAACAATCGTCGCGTTGCAAGCCGCCGTCATCGCCATCGAAAATGCCACGCAAGCCGCGCTCATGGCCCCCACGGAAATTCTCGCGGTCCAGCACTACTTGAGCGCGAAGCGCGTCCTCGAGCCCGCCGGCTATCGCGTCGAACTGCTCATCAGCGGCATGAAATTCACCGAAAAAACCGCCGCCCTCGCACGCTTAGCTAACGGCGAAGCGCATCTAGCCGTCGGCACGCACGCGCTCATCGAGGACAACGTAAAATTCGCCAAGCTCGGCTTCGTCGCCATCGACGAGCAGCACCGCTTCGGCGTCCTCCAGCGCAAGCGCCTGATGGACAAAGCCGCCACTCACGGCCACGCCCCGCACGTTCTCGTTCTCACCGCCACGCCCATTCCCCGCACGCTCTCGCTCACCATTTACGGCGACTTAGACGTCAGCATCCTCGACGAACTCCCGCCCGGCCGCACACCCATCATCACGCGCCTCACCACCGAACAGCATCTCCCCGGCGTCTGGGAATCGGTGCGGCGCGAAGTCGCCGCCGGCCAGCAGGTTTATATCGTCTATCCGGTAATCGAGGAATCGAAGCTCGAACTAAAGGCCGCCATCGACGAGTTCGCGCGCCTCCGCAAAGACGTCTTCCCGAAATTTCACCTAGGCCTTCTCCATGGCCGCTTAAGCAGCGAAGAAAAAGAATCCGTCATGCAGGACTTCCGCAAAAACGAAATAAATATTTTAGTCGCCACCACGGTAGTCGAAGTCGGCGTCGACGTCCCCAACGCCACCGCCATGATCATCGAACACGCCGAACGTTTCGGGCTAAGCCAGCTCCACCAACTCCGCGGACGCATCGGACGCGGCGCAAAAAAATCCCATTGCATCCTGGTAGCGCCGCCGCGTATGACTGAAGTAGCCAAGGCCCGCCTCGACACCATGGTTCGCACCAACAACGGTTTCGAAATCGCCGAAACCGACCTGTTACTCCGAGGCCCCGGCGATTTCTTCGGCACCCGTCAATCCGGCGACCTCGGCTTCCACATCGCCAATCCCCTCCGCGACAAAGAACTCCTCGAGTCCGCGCGCCACGAAGCCTTCGCTCTCGCCGAAGACTCCACGCAAAAGCCCGCGCTAACCCAGATCCTCTGCACCCTCCCCGAAGAATGGCAACGCCGCTACAACCTCGCCCGCATCGGCTAATTTTTTGGAGTGCGGTTTACCGAGAGTGCTTCGCGCGAAGGCGCTCGACGCCGCTTTTGCGGTGCAAGCCCGGCCCAAACGTCATCCCCCGAGTAAAGTCGCTCGTCACGCTGCCAATGCTCCGTGCCCTCTGTGTCTGTGCGCACTCTGCGTTAAGTTTTTGTCCGGCTCTTTTTTCTTCTACTATGGACTCCCATGCGCGTAATCGCCGGCACCTACCGCAGCCGAATCTTAAAAAGCCTCGACTCGAAAGCCCTGCGCCCCACCAGCGACCGCCTCCGCGAAACTCTCTTCAATGTCCTAGGTCCCAATATCGCAGGCACACATTTCGTAGATCTCTTCGCCGGCACCGGCGCTGTAGGCATAGAAGCTCTCAGCCGCGGCGCACAAGACGTCCTCTTCGTAGAAAATCATCCGCCGGCAGCAAAACTAATCCAGCAAAACCTCCACTCCCTCAATATCCAAACCGGCGCCACCGTCCTGGCCATGGACGTCACTCGTGCCCTAGAAAAAATCCAACAACGTCAAAGCGATCGCGCATTCGCCTACGATTATATTTTTCTGGATCCACCGTACGCCGCCGCCGAAGAATACCAGCGCGTAATGAATTTCCTAAGCGCCGCCCCGTTCGTCTCGCCCGACACCATCGTAATCGCCGAACACCGCGCCAAATTCGCACTTCCAGAAAAATTCTCCACCCTGGAACGCGTCCGCATCCTGAAACAAGGCGACGCCTCCCTAAGCTTCTATCGTCTCCGCGCCCTGTAGCGCAGGCTTGCCCTGAGTTTCGAAGGGTCGCTTGCTTCTGATCCCTGCTTGCCCCCGTGGGGGCGGCTTTTCCCAGCCCAGCTCTTTCCCGCACGCGCGCAAAATCATCATCCGCCCGTATCATCAATTCCAGGTGTCGGAAATTTTTTGCACAGACACCACAAAAAAAAACGCGCCCACCCGGCTAACCCCAGCCCCATCCCAGCCATCTATACCTATTCAGTCGCAGGCTGCCGCCCGGCGCTATCTGCGGTCGTTGACGATTGGCGCTTAATTCCAGCCCCGCGCCACGCTATAATCAGAGGTTAATGTCGCTGCACCAGGTCAATAGTGCTTTCAATCTCCTGGGACAAACCCAGGAGCCGGCGGAGTCCGTGCATCTTCCCGGTCCCGCTGCGCCCACGCTAGACGTGTCTTGGGGCGCCTTTCATCAGGGCTTCGCCAGCAATCTAGGCGCGATTCTTTCTGGCCCGTCGTACGCCAGGGATTACGTTTACACCGGCGTCTTCAAGGATCTTTGGATCGAAGGCCGCATCCCCCGCATCGCGCTGCTCGTCGCGCTCGTGCTGCATGTGGCCATCGTGCTCGTGCCGTTCCCACGCGCCCTCACGGCCGTTCGTCACAACCCCGCGTTCGATAACACGGAACTCACTTGGTCTGGTCCCGTTAACGATTTGCCCCTTCTAAATCTTTCCAGCCTCCACGCCAAACCCGCGCCGCACTCCAAGGCTGTTGTCGAAGCGCCCGCCGCTCCTCCGGAGCCGCCCGCGTTTCATCCCCGCCAGCGGATTTTCACGGACTCCGCGCATCCTACGCACCCGCGCCAGACGCTCATCAACCCCGCCGCTCCGATGGAGCCGCCAAAAATTTTGCCCGCTCTCCCCAACATCGTTCAGTTACAAGCATCCGCCGGACCGGCCAAGCCCCGCGTGCAGATTGACCAGCAGGCTCTCGCCAAACTTCATCCACGCGAACGCCGCGCCGCCACCTCAGCGGTTGCGCCGCCGACCGACGCGCCCGTCTTCCAGCAGCAGCAAGCCGACCTGACCATTCAAGCCACGCCCACAGGCCCCGCGCACCCCAAGCTTGCGTTAAACGCTGGTGCCGCCCCGCGCCTTGCGGAGCGCACGCAATCTGGCGATCCCGCCGCCGCTCCGGAGCTCGCGGATTCCCGCTCGGCAACCGCGGGCGGTAACCCTTCCACGCTCATCGCGCTCTCTTCCGCGCCCGCGCCTCCCGCCGCGAACATTCCCGTTCCGCAAGGTAATCTCGCTGCGCGCGTGGCTATTTCTCCGGAAGGCAAGCCCGGAGCCGCCGGTGGTCCACCCGCTAATTCTGTCGCAGGAGAAAAATCAGGCACCGCCGGAGGCGGCACCAGCCCGGTAAGCGTAAGCATCAGCGGCGGGAATCCCACTCCTAAAACGACTGTCTCAGGATTAGGCGGAGCTCCCCCGAATGGTGCAGCCGTCAACCCGAAAACCGCCGCGCCAAAACTCAACCTCACCTCGCCGCACGACATGCTCACCCATCGCCCCACCCAAGCCGATGTCGAAGAGTCCCAGGCCCGCACCGGCCCGCCTAACTTCGCCGCGCTTCCTCCAGGCGCTAAACCTGAGCTCGCCTTCCATTCGAAAAAGATCTACACCATGTACGTCAACATGCCCAATCTCAACAGCGCCACAGGCAGCTGGATTCTGAATTTCTCCGAGATGCGCGCCAACGCCGCCCATCTCGCCCCCACCCCCCTTGCCGCTCCAGTCCCCACAGTAAAAGTGGATCCCAAGTATCCGCAGACCCTGGCCGCCGACCACGTCGAAGGCGAAATCATCCTCTACGCCGTAATTCGCCGCGACGGCTCCATCGATAGCATCCAACTCGTCCACGGCCTCGACGAAACGCTCGACGCCAACTCCATGAGCGCCCTAAGCCAGTGGAAATTCCGCCCCGCCACCCGGGAGGACGCCCCCGTGGAGCTCGAAGCCATCGTGCACATCCCCTTCCACGCCGTCGCCCCGCAGTAGACTTATCTATGAATCGTAACTCCCCACGGCTGAAGCACTTAGGTTGCACAAAATAGTTCTTGACAAGATGTGCATAGTTTTGGTAAGATTCCGCTCAGTTAGAAGTGTCGCTGTCCGCGGTAAACAGTCCACAACAATTCAAGTTCCTCTCCGCCCGTTTCTGCGGAGCCAACCACTGAAACATAGCTATTTGGGAATGATAATGCGGTGCTAAAACGCCTAGAATGAACACTTGTAAACTGTATCAAAACAAAGGACTTTAAATTCTTTAGAATCCGCACTTACAAAAAACAACCTATGGGGCACCCCTCGTCGCTTGCTCTTGCTATTTGCGTTTGTTATTTGCTCTTGTGGCACAGCCAATCCTGGCTATGCTCTTCGGCCCAACCCACAGTTAGGTTTAGCGCGTGAGGAAGAACAAGATATCTCCGCCGCATTCCGTCCGGCCGCCAGCTACTGCGTCACCACGCTGATCAGCTTGTCGATATCGCGTTCTGTGTTGAAAACATAAGGTGATACGCGAATGTTTCCCTCGCGCAAACTCACCATCACGTTGGCTTTGGTTAGCTGCTCATAAATTTCCGCGGACTTCTCCGGCGTGCGCCCCGCAAAGCACCCATACGGCCCACGCCGTGCCGCATCCAGTGGACTCGACGGCACGCAACGATCCTTCGGCAATCGCTCATACATGAAATCGATCAGCCCCCGCGTGTGCTCCGCCACCGCGGCAACGCCGATCTGCGCCACCAGTTTCAGCGAAGCCTCCAGCGCCGCCAGATTAAAGTAGCTCGCCGTTTCCGCCGCGTCCCAGCGCTGCGAGCCCGCCATCGGCTTAGCATTGGCAAGATTTAGCGAACCGGAATGCCGATTGTCCATTCCAGCGATACTCTGCCAGTAGAAAGGACCCGGCCGCAACGTCTTGGTGAGCGCAGCGCTTGCCCAGAAGAATCCCGTGCCGTAGGGTCCCAGCATCCATTTGTAAGCCGCGGCGGTAACCAGATCCGCCCCAAGTGTGGTCACATCCAGCGGAATCCCTCCGCAACATTGGCTGGCATCCACCAAGAGCAGCGTTCCTTGCTTATGGCAAGCGGCGCCGAGCTTCGTGACATCCAGCAGCGTGCCATCGTCAAACCGCACCATGCTGACGGATACCAGGCGCGTCTTGGGTGTCAACGCCGCGATCAAATCATCGGCGGTAATAAATCGCCCGCTGGGCGAGACAATTTTCAGCGTCACCCCTTCGCGCTCTTCCATCGGCCGCCACGTGGAATACTGCAAAGGAAATTCACCCGTAGCCGTTACGACTTCGTCGCCACGTTTCCAGTCCAAGCCGTACGCCAGTGCGGCAAGTCCCGAGCTAGCGCCGGTGGTCAACGCAATTTCCTCCGGCTGCGCTCCGATCAACTCCGCAATGGCCGCGCGCACGCGCAGCGGAACTTCAAAATGCGCCACCTGCGACATGCGATGCGGAAACTTTTTCCCTTCGATCGCTTCCTGCACCGCGCGCACCGCAACCTTCGGCATCGCCGATTGCATCGCCGTGTTCAAGTACACCGCGTCTTCAATCTCAAACCATTCCTTGCGCCAATCAGTACGCAACGGAGCAGCAATGGAAGCCATAAACAGTCCTCCTGGCAATCGTGAAGCCGAACAGTAATGAGCGTATGCCGATCGCCAACCAACGCAACGGCCAATTTGGGCAGCAAGGGAGGGCACCTCTTATCCGTGCCGCAGAGCCAATTTGGGTAGCAAGGGGTATGTAGGCGCCGGACTTTAGTCCGGCCTATTCAGCAGTTTCCGATTTGCTTTCTAAAAATGGCCGCGCAATTCGCGAAACGCCGGCAAAATAATCAACTTTCCCGCACCCGCCATTACCGGCTCGTGCTCCATCTGCCAGGTGTGTTGGTGCGGCACGTATACCGCGTTCAACCCAATTTTCATCGCCGGATTGATGTCACTGCGCGGACTGTTGCCGATCATCCAGCCCAGCGACTTTACGATTTTGTATTTCTTCACCAAACTGCCGTACGTCTCGTGATCTTTTTCCGGCACGATCTCGATAAACTCAAAAAAGCCCTGCAATCCGGAGCGTTCGACTTTGGCCGCCTGTTCCGCCGGCTGACCCTTGGTAAATAAAATCAGACGGTGCCGCTGCGTCAGGTACGCCAGCGTTTCCGGCACGCCGTCCAGGATTTTCGGCGGCGTGCGCTCCAGGTCCACCACGCGCTCGTGAATCTGCGCCAGCGTCTCGCGCTTGGCCATCTGGTCCGCCAGCTTCAAATAGGTTTCTTCCAGCGAGCGCCCAAAGCTGCGCACGCCATAGCCGTACTGGCGAATATTCTTCCGCTCCGTCTCATTCAAAATGTGCCGGATATACGCGCGCGCGTAGCCGCAAGGCTCCACCAGCGTGATGAAATCTTCGATCAAATTTTCGAAAAATACGTTGTTCTCCCACAGCGTATCGTCCGCATCAATCATCAATGTATTTCGTCGCATCGATCCTTTTCGTATGAAGCCGTTTGGTATAAAGTTTTTTTCGCGTGAAACCCTATCGTATGAAAATATGAAAACGTTGCGCGGACTATCGTCCGCTGAAATCTTTCAGCGCCCGCACCAAAAGCCCCGTGCTGGCGCTCTTTCAGTCTACCAGCCGTAGCGCATCTTCCGCGATATCCGCCGCGGCATGCGGACGGCCCATGCGCCGCGCCGCATCGCGCATCCGTTCCATGCGCGGCGCGTCGTCCAGCAGCGCCGCGATCTTCCACGCCGCCGCGGGCAAGTTGTTGCAACGGATCGCGGCCCCGGCTTCCAGCAAATGATCCGCGTTACGTTCTTCCTGACCCGGAATCGGTTCGATCAGCGCCATCGGCAGCGCGCGAGACATGGCCTCGGAACTCGTCAATCCACCCGCTTTGCCCACCAGCAAGTCCGCCGCGGCCATGTAGCGGTCCATCTCCGTGGTAAATCCCACGGGGCGCAACCGCGGCTTGCCGCTCGGCAACTTCCCGGCCGATTCGGCCATGCTCTCCAGTTTGCGCCGCACTTTGTCGCCCTTGCCGGCGACGGCCACAATTTGCCACGGCCGCTGCAATGCCAGCAGTGCTCCGACCAACTGCTCCACTGGCCCAACTCCGTATCCGCCGGTGGCCACCAGCAGCGTCGGAGCGCGCGCATCCAGTGCGAAATGGTTTCGTGCTTCTGTGCGGTCCAGCGGCGCGGCGAAGACGGGGTCCACCGGGATGCCCGTGACGCGCACTTTGTCGCGCGGAACCCCGATGTTGGCCAGATACTCCGCGGCTTCCGGGATCGCCACAAAATAGCGATCCACGGTGCGGCACAACCACATCGCGTGCACATCGTAATCGGTCACCACGATCGCATTCCGCGTGCGCAATTTTTTCTTCGCGATCAACCAGGCGATAATTTCCGCCGGCAGGAAATGCGTGGCCACGCACAAATCCGGTTGAATCTTGTTCAGCAATTTCACCATCGGCGTGGTATTCAGGCGGTCCAGCGCCAGCCTGCGACTTTCATGCCGCCAGGGCTGATCCGTGCTGTCATACAGCATGCCCATCATGCCAGGTGCGCGTTGCACCATGGTGATGTAAGCCTTTTCGTAGATGTTCTGAAAAAGTTTGCTGACGTAATTCATCGCGTCGACGTGTTCCACGGTGCAATCGCCGCGCGCGCGGAAACTGGCCTCCAGCGCCTGCGCGGCGCGGACGTGGCCCGCGCCAGAAGATGCGGAGAGCAGCAACACGCGCGGCTTGGTATTGATTCGGAGAATCATCGAATGTCGATTCGTAGAATCATTCGAGACGGATTCGCAGGATTGCGCCGCGGCTGCATCAGGAGGCTTTCGGCTGGCCCGCCGCGAGCCTCTCGAGCACGCGGCGGGCAGTGTTTTGTAGATCGCCGAAGCGCGTCAGATATTCCTGGAAATCGTGATTCAACAATTGTGCTTCCTGCGGACCGAGTTGTGTGCGCAGAATCATGTCGCGCAGCTTTACCGGATGCGGCAGCAGCGCATCTTCCTGCAGTTCTTCCAGCGCCAGTTTCGCGTTGTAGTGATACATACCGTCCTCCAAATCGCGGGCCGTCCTGCAAACCGCGGACAAGGGCAAAAGTGTTCCGGAGGGCATTGTACTCACGCCAGGCAGGGCAAAAGCAAACATCGCACGTGTTGGGCGGAAGGGAATTGCCAATCAAGCCGCGGATGCGGTGGGAATAAATTCGTAATGCTGGATCTTGGCGGCCACGCCCACGCGGCCATCTTCGGTAGTTTCCACGCGCACGACTTCGCCCTGGCAGCGGATCTTTACGTCGCCACCGGTGACGTCCTCGGGCAGAGTGATGACGAACTCGATGGCGCGTCCCGATTCAAAGTTTGTTTCCGTCAGGAAATACAATCCGCGGTAACTGACGTCGCGCGTGGCCGTGCGCACTTCAGAGTCATGGCGAGTGCCAGGCAACACGCTCAAGGGAAGAGTCATTGTGAATCGCCGTGCTTCGCGGCGGTCCGCTCCAGTACTCATAACTCTCTGGGCCCCCTGGGCTTGTTTCGTCTGGCTGCAAGCTAACATCCGCTCGCGCGAACTGCAACGCGAAAATCCATAAAAAATGTCCTAGTACGAGCTCTTACATTTTTGCGTATCTTCTTTCTTGTCAGCATTTATCGCCGGTAACAGTACTGACGCCGGACGCGCATTCGGAATTTTGCTGCACCTACGCTAAAATTCAACGAGACTAACGTTTGCCTTACGAGGTCGGAGAGCAGCGTGCCTGCCATCATCTCAGAGATTTCGTTTCCGAAAATTCCGTCGCTCTCGCGCGAATTTCTCGCATGAATGCTCCGCACGACTCGCGCACTTTCTTTCTCGATGGTCCTGCGGGCCGCCTCGAGGCAATCCTCTGGACGCCCACGGCGGCTGCGGAGTCCGCAGCGCAGCAAACGCATCGGGTGCCTCGGACGCCGCGCTTTGCCGCCGTGGTGTGCCATCCGCATCCGCTGTTTGGCGGGACCATGCACAACAAGGTGGTCTATCAGGCAACGAAATCTCTCGCCGGACTCGGCTTCCCGGTGCTGCGGTTCAATTTTCGCGGTACCGGTTTGAGCGAAGGCACGCACGATCGCGGCCGCGGTGAGGTGGAAGACGTACGCGCCGCGTTGGATTTTCTTGCTGCGAAATTTCCCGATGTACCACTGCTGCTGGCTGGTTTCAGTTTTGGTTCGTGGGTTGGACTGCGCGCGGGTTGCGCGGATGCTCGTGTCGCGCGGCTGATCGGTTTGGGCATCCCCGTGAACAATTGCGATTTTTCGTTTCTAGCGGATTGCGCCAAGCCGAAACTTTTCGTCCATGGCGAGAACGATGAACACGGCGCCATCGCCAAAGTGCGCGAAGTGGTTGCGGGGTTGTCCGGCGATAATTCGCTGGTGGTCGTTCCAAATGCCGACCATTTTTTCGCCGGCAAGCTAAATCAACTCGACCACGCCATTACCGACTGGCTAGCGCCAGCGTGAGGCTTGCCTGTGTAGGCGCCGGGCTTTAGCCCGGCCTTGTGGGCTAGCTTCCCCACGGAAAAATCCTTCTGACGCGAAAGAACCAAAACAAAAGCAGGCCGGGCTAAACAGGCTGCGGAAAAAGTGGTGGAGATGGTTACCGGTGAGCGAGGCGCGGCGTCTAAGAGCACATGCGCGGACACGATGATCAGCAAGAAGGCATGTTCAGTTACATTTCACTGGAGAAGCGGGTACCGGAAGATCACCCGTTACGGCGGGTGCGGCGGATGACGGAGGCGGCGTTGCAGAACA
This sequence comes from uncultured Acidobacteriota bacterium, assembly GCA_963838265.1. Taxonomy (GTDB): domain Bacteria; phylum Acidobacteriota; class Terriglobia; order Acidiferrales; family UBA7541; genus Acidiferrum. Next base: position 39,718 of record CAWIQN010000002.1, on the reverse strand, counting down.
TGTCGCCGCTATTTGCAAAACTATATTCGCCCATGGGGCGGCCCTCGATTGCACCCGAACGGTTGCTGCGGGCGTTGTTGTTGCAGGCTTTTTACAGCGTGCGGAGCGAACGGCTGCTGATGGAGCAGCTGGACTACAACTTGCTGTTTCGCTGGTTTGTGGGGCTGCCGGCGGACGACGCGGTGTGGGACGTGACGGTGTTCACCAAGAACCGCGATCGGCTGCTGGAGGGGGAAATTGCGCAGGTCTTTTTCGAGCAGGTGCTGGAGCAGGCCGCGCAGCAAGAGCTGCTATCGGACGAACATTTCACGGTGGATGGAACGCTGATCGAAGCGTGGGCCAACCGGCGAAGTTTTCAGGAGAAGCAGCCGCCGCCGAGTCGTGGCAGCGGGAACAAAGGGCAGAAATTGCTGCGGGACACGCACGAGAGCAAAAGCGATCCGGAGGCGCGCTTGTATAAGAAAAGCGTGGCGGGAGAAGTCAAAGCGAGCTATTTGGGACACGTACTGATGGAAAATCGTAACGGACTGGTGGTGCAAGCGTGCGTGACCTGTGCAGGAAATAGAGCGGAACGAGAAGCCGCGGAGGAGCTGGTGGCGACGGTGGCAAGAACAGCGCAGCAAAAACGCCTGACGCTGGCAGCGGACAAGAGTTATCAGGCCGAGGAATTCATCACCAGGTTGCGCGCGTTGCGCATCGTGCCGCACATTGCGGAGTACGAGAAAGAGACGGCACTGAGCAAGAACTGGCTGTTACCGAGCGAGCGGGAAGATCCGGGATTCGCGATCAGCCAAGGAAAGCGCAAACTGGTGGAGAAGATTTTTGCCTGGATCAAAAGTTCGGCGGGGCTGCGGAAAACGAAATTACGCGGGCGCCGGCGGGTGGACTGGCAGTTTCGCTTGTATGCCGCCGCCGCGAATTTGGTGCGACTGGCGAAACTAATGCCGGCATAAACCCGCGTTTCGGAAAGGAAGCGCGGTCACGGGAAGCCGGCAGGTAGAGCACAACGAAAAAGGCGCAGCCTCGGAAGCCGCAGGGCCCCACGCCGGGGACAAATTTGCAAATGGGCTGACTTTTTCCGCAGCCTGTAAAGCCCGGCACCTACACAGGCCCCACCGCCACAGCGTTCGATTGCTACGCAGATTCGCCGCGGGTGAATAGATTTGTGAATTGTTCTTCTGTGGCTGGCGGGATGTTCACTAGTTTCGCGTTGGATTGCACGTGTGCTGCTTTGGACATGCCTACCAGCGCGGTGGTTATTCCTGGCGAAGAGCGCACGAACTGCAGGGCGCGCTCCGCGTCGTTGGAGAGGCCTAGCGCTTCGGCGACGAAGCCCGGCAAGTTCCTGGCTACCTGGCCTTGCAGCAGCGACGCGCTGGCGATCAGCGAAATATCCAGGTCGCTGGCGGCTTCCATCACCGTGCGCGCGTGCGTGCCGATGATATGCGCGGGTGGCGCTTGATTGCCCAGCGTGAGCGCCTCGGTCATTCCCAGGTTGAAGGGCAGCTGCACGAAGCGGAAATGGTGGCGGCCGCCGGCAATTTCCTGCGCGATTTGCGCGATTTCCGCCAGTTGCATGGCGGCGCGCGCGCCGGCTTCCTGACGGAAGCCGTTCCACGTGGCCATGCCGTAGTAGGAAATTTCGCCGGCTTCCACGGCGGATTCGAGAAATGTGAAGGCTTCGCGCACGCGTTCGAGAAATATATCTTTTGAAATTTCCGAAAGTTGCGATTCCGGATTGTGCAGGTAATAGATATCGATGCAGGCGACGCCAAGATTTTTCAGGCTGCGGCCAATCTGATTCTTCAGGAATTTCGGCGTCATGCAGTGGCTGCCCGCGACGATGTCCTTGGCGGTAAAGACTCCCGGCTGAATGTATTCGCGGAAAAAATAATCGTTGGGATCGCCGGGCATGGCGCCGTCCGGCGTTAAATAGCCGCCCTTGGTGCACAGCACGAATTCGTCGCGCGCGTAGCCCTTGGCCGCAAGGTCCTTGAGCGCCGCGCCAAGATTGCGTTCGCTGCGCTGGAAGCGATAGTTGATCGCGGCATCGAAGACATTGATGCCGCTTTCCGCCGCGGCAATAGCCGACGCAGTGTAGCTTTCGTCGGTCTTGGCATCGGGCTGGCCGAGATAACTGCCCATGCCCAGCGAGGACATGATCATGCGGTGCGCATCGCGAAAATGTCCTTTTGCGGCGCTGGGAAATTTTGCCGAATAGCGGGTCGTGCCGTCTTTGGTTGCGCCGTGCATTTCAGCTCCGCTCATGTCACTCCTTCGTTGGATGGCTTGTCAAAAAGATGCCGTTGCGACGATTTGGTTTTCGCTGGCGCGCTGGCTGGCGGCGCCGGCTCGGCGTTTTCCGGAACGGCGTGTCCTGCCGCGGGAGTTGCCGCAGTTTCCGCGGGCTTTTTGTCCGCTGGCGCCTTCGGTTCGGGCGCCAGCAGGCGCGAACACGCGCGCAGGATGCGCCGGTACGGCCAGCCAGGCGGACGTCCCGGCTCGTTGTGAAAGAAAATTTCGCCTTCGCGCTCGTTTCCATAATACCAGCGGGCCAGCAGCCACAGATGTTCGCTGAGATCCTTTGGTCCTCGCGCTTCTGCTGGAGCATCGTCGGGAATAGAGGATTCCAGATAGTCGCGGAAAAGCTGTTCGGCGGATTTTGGGGCGCTGGCGATTTCCGCGAAGCGCACCACCAGCGGTTCCGCTAGATAGCCGCCGCGCACGGCGTACACGCCGATGGTTTGATCCTCCGCGCCGCGCTGCAGAATCACAGCGTTGATGTCCGTAACTCGGCGCGCCAGTTCCGGGCCGCTGCGCAGAGCTTCATCGAGTTTCTCGACGCGTTTGTGGAACGCGCTGGCGCGCTCAAAATCCAGATCTTCGCTGGCTTGTTCGCGTTCCTTTTCGAGTGTTTCGCGCAGCGAGTTTCCGCCGGTATCGAGGAATTGCACCAGCCGCTGCACTTCCGTACCGTACTCTTCCTGCGAACAGCCCGCGAAACACGGCGCCAGGCACATTTTCATTTCGGAATAGAGGCAGCCGGGAAACGTGGGGTCGCGACGGATTTTAATCTGGCAGCGCCTCACCTTGAAGAAATCCAGCACGCTTTCGACAAACCGCTCCGCGATTTTGCGCTTGGCAAACGGCCCGTAGTATGCGCCGGCGATCGGTGTTCCAGCCGCATCCACCGGAATGCGCCGCGTAACAAAACACCGCGGATACGCATTCTTCAAATTAACTTTGAGCACTGCCGGCGGACGCATGCGCAACAAATCGCGATAGCGCGAAGGATGCAACAGTTTCGCATTCTGATAAAACGTGAGCGTCTGCTCAAATCGCGAACCCGTAACGCGATAACGCACCGCTCCGGCAAATTCCCTCAAGTTCAACCGTTTACTCTGAGCATCCAGCAGCCCCAAAAGCTTCGTAAGTCTCCGCCGCAGATCCTGCGTTCTTATCAGAAATGGCTCAGCGCCCGCCGACCGCGGCTCGATCAGACAAACGCCCGCCCGCGCCGGCAACTCCGCAAAAAATTCGGCAGCGCTCTCCGCCTCAAATGTCAGTCGATGTTCCAGTTCGAGCACGGGTTTTAATACTCCTGAGACCCTCTAGGCCATTGCCCCAGGGGTTCGTATATAGGTGTGAGGTTCAGCCACCATATTTTCGCAGCAGATTCCGCGCTTCTTCGTGAGGCCCCCCTTCGTCGGGATATTCGGCCGGGAGCGTCAGTATGAGATCCCACTCTTCTCGCGCTGCCTTGATTTGCCCGCTGAGCCGCAACGCTTCGGCAAGAAAAAGATGCGCAGAAGCTTTTGCATAATGCGGTTTCAGGGCAATGCCTGCTCTGAGATGATTAATCGCCGCATCATATTTATTTAGTTGCGTCAGGCAGACCCCCAGTGAAATGCGAGGACGCGGATCATCGGGATCCAGGGCGAGTGCTCGCTCGAAGTACCCGGCAGCTTCCGATATTCGGTCTTGCTTCTGCAGCGCGGCGCCCAGCCAATTGAAGCCCTCGGCCCAATCCGGTCGGAGCACGGTCACGCGGCAGAAAGTTTCGGAAGCCTTGGCAAGATCGGGCTTCTCTTGAAAGAAATACGACTCTCCAATCGCGAGTTCAATCTGCGCGGAGTTTGGAGATCGCTCCAAAGCCTTTTGAAATTGTTCCCGCGCCTCAGCGCACGACCCACTCGCCAGGAGTTGACGTCCTAATTCATAATCCAGCAGAGATTCCCGCGTAAGTGTTTCCGTTTTGCGCATCTCGGCCCTGTTAACCCTTCAAAACCCAGGAGGAAATTACCAGGCGCTGGATTTCGCTGGTGCCTTCGTAAATTTCGGTGATGCGGGCGTCGCGGTAGTTGCGCTCGACGGGATATTCGCGGCTGTAGCCGTTGCCGCCGTGGATTTGGATGGCTTTGTGGGCGACGCGGGTGGCCATTTCGCTGGCGAAAAGTTTGGCGATGGCGGCGTCCATACTGAAGCGCGCGCCGGTGTCTTGCTTCCAGGCGGCTTTGCGATTGAGCAGGCGGGCGGCGTCGAGTTCGGTGGCCATGTCCGCGAGCATGAACTGGATGGCTTGGAATTGCGAGATGGTGCCGCCGAAGGCCACGCGCTCTTGCGAATATTTTAATGCGGCTTCAAATGCGCCTTGCGCGATGCCCGTGGCTTGCGCGGCGATGCCGATGCGGCCGCCGTCCAGCGTGGAGAGCGCGACTTTGTAGCCTTCGCCTTCGTTGCCGAGGCGATTGCTTACTGGAACGGCGCAATCGGTGAAAATCAATTCGCTGCAGGCGGTGGCGCTGATGCCTAACTTTTTTTCTTCTTTGCCGACTTTGAAACCGGGCGTGCCGCGTTCGACGATTAGCGCGGTGATGCCTTTTTCGCCTTTGGCCGGCTCGGTATTTACGAAGACGAGCGCGGCGTCGGCTGCGCCGCCATTGGTGATCCAGGCTTTGGTTCCGTTGATTACGTAGGTGTCGCCGGTGCGCACGGCTTTGGTTTGCAACGCCGAAGCGTTGGAGCCGGCTTGCGGTTCGGTTAAGGCGAAGCAGCCGATTTTTTCTCCGCGCGCGTAGGGCAGGAGAAACTTTTGTTTTTGTTCGACGGTTCCATAGTGTTGCACGGGCGCGCAGTACAGGGAATTTTGCACCGAGAGAATCACGCCGGTGGAGGCGCAGCAGCGGGAGACTTCTTCAATCACAATCGTGTAAGCGATGTGATCGAAGCCCGCGCCGCCTTCGGCTTCGGGAACCGCAACGCCGGTTAATCCCAGCGCTGCGGCTTTTTTGAAAAGTTCGCGAGGGAAGTGGCCGGTCTCGTCGAGTTCTTTGGCCAGCGGACGCACTTCCGCTTCGGCAAATTCGCGCACGCTTTTTTGCAGGAGTGCCTGCTCTTCGGTCAGCTCAAAATTCACGATCGATCTTCCTTGCGCGGCTTATTTCGCAGGCCGTCACCGGACGAGCTCGGCACCGCGACGCGAAGCGCGGCATGCAAGCGCTGATAGGTGATCGCCAAATCTTCCGGATGCACGCGGGTCTCACCGATCACGGTCATAAAATTGGTGTCGCCAAACCAGCGCGGCAACACATGCAGATGGAGATGCCCGGTGACGCCCGCGCCGGCGGCTTTGCCAAGATTCATGCCCAGGTTGGTGCCGTCGGGTTTGTAAGCCGCGAGCAGCGCCGTCTCCATGCGCTTGGTCAACTCCATCATCTCCGTGGTGGTTTCCACATCGCACAGCTGCAATTCCGCTACGTGCGCGTACGGAACGATCATCACGTGCCCTGAAGTGTAGGGATAACGATTCAAAATTATAAAACATTTGGCGCCGCGCCAGACGATCAGGGCTTTTTCGTCGTCGCCGCGCGCCAGTTCGTGGCAGAAAACACATGCGACCTGTCGGCCTTCCGTGACGTCCGCAATGTATTGGTAGCGCCAGGGGCTCCACAGAATATCCATTCGCGGCGCGCCTCCGGGCGCGGGGAATTGCGTGGCGTTCAGAATATCCTATCTCCCATGGGAAGGCATTTGTTCGCCGGGTGGACGCGAGTGTTGTAGCGGGCCGGCTAAAGCCAAAGCTAAAGCCAAGGCAAGGCCAAGGCGTGACGCCCTGAGGGGCGTCGCTACAACGGCACTACAAGAGCACGACCACCGCGTTTGCCTACTGCGCGAATGGACAAAAGCCGCAGGGCTCAGAAGCAAGCGCCCTGCGCTGCGACGCCCAGATGGGAGACGGCCCGGTTTGGCGAAAGGATGTGATTCTAAAGGGAGTTAAAGTCCCTTTGTTTTCACAACCTTCTGCAAGTGTTCATTCTGAACAGGTTATCTCGCTTTTTTGTTCAGCAATTCATAACTAGCGGGCCGCTGCCGCGGCCCAGCCTCCAGGAAGCAATTGTAGGGATAAAGACGCCTTAGTACAAATAGAATTAAGTACAGATTGGGTACAGGCGGCTGGGGGCGAGGGCAAGGGGCTCCTGTCGAACGGACAGGCCGCAATCTTGGACGGGGTGCAGGTAGGTGACGGAAGAAGTGGCGAGTGACGAGTGGCTAGTGGCGAGAAAGCTTGGAGCGATGATTCCGGAGCGGAAAAGAGAGCAATTTCACAGCCCAGCGGGCGTGCCTGCAATAGGGACAGGATGGCAGAACCTATTCTGAAGCGGCAGAAGTTATTCTGAAGCGGAACCGTTGGAATTGTTTACGAAGTCTTTCAGTTCCTTGCTGGGCTTAAAGAAAGGAATCTTTTTTGCCGGGACGTCCACCTTGGCGCCGGTCTTGGGGTTGCGGCCCACGCGACCGCGACGATCGCGCGTGCGGAAGCTGCCGAAGCCGCGAATCTCGATCTTGTCGCCTTTTTGCAGCGCTTGAATAATATTTTCGAAGATGGTCTCCACGATGATCTCCGAGTCCGTGCGCTTGAGCTCGGTGATGCGCTCGACTTCCGCAATCAGGTCGGCCTTCGTCAAAGTCGGTTGTTTGGTCATCGTCCCTCTGCCTCGGTGTTCCGGATTCTCGTGGTCGTTCGTGGTAGCCGTTGCTGTGCGCATCCCTGACGGCAGGTAATCCAGCCGTAGTTCCCTGATGTACAACGGCTTAGAAGGGCAAACAACCCCTGCGTTGCCCTTCTTCCTATCATTAAAAGCGCCTGCAGGTAAATGAAATTATGCAGCCGAACTTTTGCTCGGTACCATCAGGCGAACCGCAGCAGAAAGTCCGCCTAGAGATATTTTCGCTGGGCCTAGGATTTTGTGCCCGCCAGCTTGGCGCGCATGACGTCGCCGAGTGTAGCGGTCGAAGACGTCTTGGTGGTCTGTTTGTACTGGTCGATCTCGCGGCGCTCGATCTGCTTGACGGCGGCGCGATAGCTGAGACCGATGCGGCGTGTTTCCGGGCTGATCTTGATGATTTTGAAGTCGTACTCTTTGCCCGGCTCGAGCGGGCCAGCGCTCTTGAGCGGTCCGGTGGTGGGACGAAACGCCGAGGCGCCATCGTCGCGGCGCTTGCGCTCTTCGATTTCGGTGTTGTGGCAAAGGGCTTCGATGTTCTCGCCAACGTCCACGAATGCGCCGAAGGTGGCGATGCGCGAGACTTTTCCTTTTACGACGTCGCCGACTTTGTGGGTCTTGAGCCAATCGCCAAAAATGTCGTTGACTTGCTTCATGCCCAGCGACACGCGGCGATTTTCCGGGTCGATCTTGAGCACTTTGGCGGTGATGTCTTCGCCCTTCTTGAAGACCTCGTGCGGATTCTTGATGCGCTCGGTCCAGCTGACGTCGCTGACGTGGACGAGGCCATCGAAGCCATCTTCGAGCTCGATGAACGCGCCAAACTCGGCGATGTTGCGTACTTTTCCGGTGACGACCATGCCCACGGGATATTTTTCCGCGGTGAGCAGCCAGGGATCCGGCTGGGCCTGCTTGATGCCGAGGGAAACGCGGCGGTCGCTGGGTTTAATGTCCAACACGACTACATCGACTTCGTCGCCGACTTTTACGAGCTTCGAAGGATGCTGCGCTTTTTTCGACCAGCTGAGTTCGGAGACGTGGACCAGGCCTTCGATGCCTTGCTCGAGTTCGACGAACACGCCGTAGTCGACGACGCCAACCACTTTGCCCTTCACTTTGCCGCCCGCGGGATATTTTTCTGACGCGCCGACCCACGGGTCTGGCATCAGCTGCTTCAGGCCGAGCGAAACGCGCTGCTTTTCCTTGTCAAACTTCAGGATGACGACGTCGAGTTCCTGATCGGGCTTGACCACGTCGGAAGGATGCTTGACGCGGCCCCAGCTGAGGTCGGTGAGGTGCAGCAAGCCGTCGATGCCGCCGATGTCCACGAACGCGCCGTATTCGGTGACGTTCTTGACGTAGCCGTGGACCTTTTGGCCTTCGTGCAGCGATTCGAGCAGTTCGCCGCGCTTGGCTTGCAACTCTTCTTCGAGCAACGCGCGGCGGCTGACCACGATATTGCCGCGGCGGCGGTTCAGCTTGGTGATGCGGACCTGCAACTCTTTGCCCTGCAGGTCGTCGAGATTCGCGGTGGGGCGCAAATCATATTGCGAGCCGGGGAGGAACGCGCGCACGCCGAGAATGTCTACGACCAGGCCGCCCTTGATGCGGTCGACCACTTTGCCGGTGATGGTTTCCTTGGCTTTGTAGGACGCGTCGATTTTTTCCCAGGTCTTGCGGCGCAGAACTTTTTGATAGGAGACGATGGCGTAGCCGTCTTTGTGTTCGCCGGTGCGCTGCACTTCAATTTTGCTGTTGGGTTCGGGGCGCGGAATTTCGGTTTCAGAAAATTCTACCGCGGGGATCAGGCCTTCGGTCTTGCCGCCGAGGTCCACGACCACGCCGTGCTCGGTGTAGGCTACGACGGTTACTTCGATGACTTCTTTCGACGCGGCAGCTTCCTGCTTTTCGTCGTACTGCTCCATCAGCTTGCTCATTTCTTCTGAGCCGGCTGCTTCATCGGCGTCACTGGAGGCTTCGGCGTCCGCGGCGTGCGATGCGGATTGCGCTTCGGCTTTCGCGTGGGCTTCGGTTTCGCTGACGCTGGAAGCGGCCGGAGTTGCCGGACTGCTTGCCGCGGGTGCTTCTGGTGCTGCTTCGAGCTTGATTGCGTGTGTTGCGTCCGGTGCCGCTGCCTGCCCCTCGCTCTGCCCAGTTACTGCAGTATTTCCTTCGTCGTTTACCGGTGCGGCCGCGGCCGCGGTCTGGTTGTCGTGGTCAAACATGATGGTTGCCTCCGGGATAAGTATCCCTGTCTAGTCGAATGAAGTTCCTTGCTGATGCCCTGTCTGGGTTTAGTGCAAGGAGGTGAACCGCTCAGCGATTACCAGCGAACCGGCCGTTTGGCGGCCAGCCCGACATTATTCTCTTTGCGGCCCTCTGGGACGATGCTGCTGTGAACGTACGTAACGCCTACAGCCTGAGAATGATACAAGCCGCCTTGATACTGTGTCAATCAACGCCAGATGGAAGATTGGTGGGCTACTTGTTGTGCGTCATGAATAGAATCTCGCCGGAGGTCTTGGATATTTTTACCACCGCTGTGCCGCCGACACACTGAGGGGCGCCGCAATTGAGGGTTCCCTCGACGGTCCAAACGTCTCCTTCGCGCTTGGCCTTGAACGGTTCTTCGTCGCGAATCATTCTCTCGCCGTAAACGGGCATGAGCACGGCTTCTCCGATTTTCACGGCGGTCTCAGCGTCCGGTACAAAGCCTGACTTTGGCTTGACGGAGGCATCCTGCGGTGCCTTTGAATACGCAGCCGCCATCCCGAACGCGAGAATCGAAGTTGCGATGATAAGCCGTCTCATATGTTTCGCTCCTAAGAGTTTAAACGTATACTTTATCCGTGTCGCAAAGCGAAATCATCTTTTCGATCCAGGAGTCGCCGGAGGGTGGCTATCAAGCCCGTGCGCTTGATCATTCGATCTTTACCGAGGCGGATTCCCTCGAGGAACTGAAAGTGATGATCCGTGATGCAACCTGCTGCCACTTTGGAACTTCAGAACCCATATTTTCGTTGCGCTTCATCCAGAGAAATTGAGTCTCGCAAGGCAGTCGCAACGTCGCGAAATTCTTGGCGATAGCGGGCCAGCTCACGTTGATCCGGTCTAACTCGGAACCCAAACATATTTCGCGACCGAAACAGCCCCGAGTAGTGGATGACGTCATCATAGACGTATGCGAGCAACGAGTTTTCTAAATTAGCCCCGACTAGGTCGTAACAGATTTGCCAAATTTCGTCATTCCAAGTCTCTTGGTCCGCCAGAACGTGAAGGCATGTAGCGACTTGAATCCTGGTTGACTCATCCATCTAAGTTATCCTTGCCAAGCAACTCTTGCACTATGATACGCCTCAAAAAGGCTCTCCGTGTTCGTTGACGCATATGAAAAATCGAGGCTATCGTGCGCTGGCGCGGCCGGATTGGCGGACTTCGCGGCGGAAATCGGGGGCATCTACGTTTACGGTGCGGCACATTTCGAAGAGGCGGGAACGCATGCGGGCGCCGATGCGGTCGGCGATGGTGTCTTCGCGAACGGAGACGCGCTTACCGTCGGGGCCCTTTATGCCTTCTGGGGCGCCGTCGGGATCGTCAAAATAATTCGTGGTGAGAATCGTGACGCGTTTTTCGTTGTAGCGAGCGTTTAGGACCAGACCGATGATGTCGAGGACCCACGCGGAGGGTTTGCTGGCGCCCAGATCGTCCATCACCAGGATTTCCACGGTGCGGACCGGTTCGAGAATGCTCATCTCCGTGGATTCGCTTGACGGATTGTAGCTGGATTGGATTTCCTTGAGCAGTTCGCGGTAATCGCAGAAGAGGCCTGCGTGGCCGCGGGCAATTAATTCCTTTAGCGCGGCTACTGCTAGATGCGTTTTGCCGACGCCGGAAGCGCCCGTTAGTAACAAACCCTTTTCCGCGGACATGGGGTAATTTTGGACGAACCCCTGCGTTTGCGTCATGGCGTATTTCAGGGATTGGGCTTGTGCTGGCGTTGCGCCTACGTCGGTGCTGTAGCTTTCAAAATCGCAATGTTCGTAGCGCTTTGGGATGCGGGTGCGTTCCATTACACGGGAGGCGCGGTCCTGCATGCCGCAATCGCAGGCCACGGCAGCTAGGCCCGCGCCATCGGTGCGCGGCACCATTTTCCAGCCTGTTCCTCGGCATAGTGTGCAATCTTCGATGGGCATTTCTTGCCTTGGTGTCTATCCCAGACGCAGCGCAAAAAAATTCCAAGGCGACCGCCTCAGAAGGCGGCCGCTACAAGTGCGCGATTCACAGCATACGAGGGTGGCGGACGCACGGCAACTGTAAGGCGTGTGGATAATCCCGCAAAAAGATTACGGCGCCCTAGATTTCGCGGAGCGGGCGCACGGCTCTTGGTGTTGCGCGGACGATTGCGTGGCGTTCTGCGTGGGTTGGGACGCGGGAGGCTACGCGCGATAGTTCTTGCTGGACTACTTGGGCGAATTCGCCCATCTGTTTTTCCATTTCGATCATTTTTTCGCGCATGTTCAGGATGATTTCTATGCCGGCGAGGTTTACGCCCATGTCGCGAGCGAGGGTGAGGATTACGTCGAGGCGCTCGAGGTCGCCGTCGGTGTAGAGGCGGGTGTTGCCTTGCGAGCGTGAGGGCTTTAGTAAGCCCACGCGTTCGTAGAGGCGCAGGGTTTGCGGGTGTAATTTGTAAAGCTCCGCTACGGCGCTGATCATGTAGCCGGCTTTGGCGCGCTTTTTGGTTTTTACTGGCATTGCATTTTTACCGAGTCAGGCAAACTTCTGAATACCTATCGTTCGTCATCCCTCGTGCAGCGGGGGAGTTGCTTTCTGGCCCACGCTGCACAGACTGAAGTCTGTGCTACTAAAATCCGCTCCACCTAAACGCCCGCTTTGGCGAACAGATCTTTGCGCGGATCGTCTGGGACTACCGCTTCCAAATCTTTCATTAGGGTGCGGACGCGCTCGTCCGTGGGCTGTGGGACGACCACCTGAATTTCTACGTACTGGTCGCCTCGGGCGCCGTTGCGGACGCTGGGGACGCCTTTTTCTTTCAGGCGCAGAGTTTTGCCGCTGTCTGTGCCGGGAGGAATGCGCACTAAAGCCCGACCGTCTATCGTGGGAACTTCGATTTTTGCGCCGAGCGTGGCTTCGGTGACTTTCACCGGGATGCGCGTATATAGATCGTCGCCGCGGCGCTCGAAAAATTCGTGCGGCTTGACCTCTACACGTAAATACAAATCACCAGCGGGCGCGCCCATGGTGCCGGAGTTGCCTTTGCCGGGGACGCGCACGCGTCCGCCATTGGCGAGGCCGGCGGGAATGCGCACCTCGATGGTTTCCGTTTTGCGCACGCGACCTTCGCCGCCGCAGGTGCGGCAGGCGGTACGAATTTTTCCTGTGCCGCCGCAGCGCGTGCAGGGTACATTGAATTTCATTTTGCCGGCGGTTTGCTGGATGGTTCCGCTGCCGCCACAAGTGGTGCAGGTGGTGGCCTGGCCTTGTGCGCCCGTGCCGTGACAGGTTTCGCAGGTATCCATGCGCGTGATTTGGAGTTTTTTTACCGCGCCGCGAACCGCGTCCCAGAAATCGATTTCGATTTGGTATTCCAGGTCGCCGCCGGGCTGGTGCTCCGGCTCCATGGCTCCGCCAGCGCCCTGGCCGCCGCGAAAAAATTGACTGAAGAGATCGCGGAAGCTGCCGGCGCCGGTACCTGAGCCGGAACTCGAATTGCCGCCCTGGTTGCCGCCAAAATCGAAGCCGCCGAAATCGAAGTTAATATCGGCTTGTTCGTCGGGATTGCCGCCGCTGTATCCGGGGGCGCCGCCGGCCGCGACATTGTCGCTATAGAATCCGTATTGATCGTAGATCTGGCGTTTTTTGGTGTCGGAAAGTACGTCGTAGGCTTCCTGCAATTGCTTGAATTTGTCTTCCGAGGATTTATCGCCGGGATTCAAATCGGGATGATACTTGCGCGCCAGCTTGCGAAAAGACGTACGAATATCCTTGGCGGTAGCCTTGCGGCCGACGCCTAGCAGTTCGTAATAATCTTGTTTGCTTGTCGTCGCCATGGTTCAGTCGTTTGCGCGATGATGCGGTACATCAAATTCATACAGATCAGGCCGGACCCTTCGTTCCTCAGGGTGAACTAAAGTCCGGCACCTACATAATTCAAAACTGCCATGCCGGGCAGGCTAGGAATAAAGCTAATCCTCGCCTGTCCGGCATGAGTTTTCGTTCCACCGGTTTAGTTGGGTGGGCGCTTGTCGTCTACGTCTACGTATTCGGCGTCGATCACGTCTTCCGGCTTTTTGCCGGCCGGAGCGCCGCCCGCTGCACCCGTCGCGCCCGGTGCGTCTGCACCTGCTCCCGCGCTCGCGGCATTGGCTTGCGCTGCCCCCGCGGCTTCGTTGGCCTTGTAGAGAACCTCGGCGATCTTATGCAGAGACTTCTCCAGGTTTTCCGTTGCCGTGCGCAGCCGAGCTACGCCGCCTTCGGTGATGGCTTTCCTCGCGTCTTCGATCGCGTCTTCGACGGTCTTTAGGTCGCCGGCTTCGATCTTCTCGCGATTTTCTTTCACCATCTTCTCGGACTGGTACAAGATGCCGTCCAGGCGATTCCGCGCCTCGACCTCTTCCAGCCTGCGCCGATCGTCTTCGCTGTGGGCTTCGGCGTCCACGCGCATCTTCTCGGCTTCTTCTTTCGAGAGGCCGCTGGACGCGGTGATAGTGATCTTCTGCTCTTTGTTGGTGGCCTTGTCTTTGGCGCTGACGTTGAGAATTCCGTTGGCGTCGATGTCAAAGGTCACTTCGATTTGCGGCGTGCCGCGCGGGGCGGGAGGAATCCCGTCCAGCTTGAACGTGCCGAGCGAGCGGTTGTCGTTGGCAAACTTGCGTTCGCCTTGCAGCACCTTGATTTCCACGCCGGGCTGATTGTCCGAAGCCGTCGAGTAGGTTTCGACTTTGCGCGTTGGAATCGTAGTGTTGCGCGGAATCTGCACGGTCATTAGTCCGCCGAGAGTTTCCACGCCCAGCGAGAGCGGGGTAACGTCCAGCAAGAGAATGTCTTTCACTTCTCCCGCCAGGACCGCGCCCTGAATCGCCGCGCCTACCGCAACTACTTCGTCCGGGTTCACGCCCTTGTGCAGCTCCTTCTCGCCAAAGAACGTGCGAACGAGTTGCTGCACTTTGGGAATACGCGTGGAGCCGCCGACCATCACGACTTCTTGAATGTCGTTGGGCGAAAGCTTGGCGTCTTCGAGGGCTTGCTTCACCGGCTTCATGGAACGATCCAGAAGATCGCCCATCAACTGCTCGAGGCGCGTGCGCGTCAGCTTCTTTTCAAAGTGGATCGGGCCAGCCGCTCCGGCTGTGAGGAAGGGAAGATTGATCTCCGTTTCCATCATCTGCGAAAGCTCGATCTTGGCTTTTTCCGCGGAGTCCTTCAGGCGTTGCAGGGCCATGCGGTCTTTGCTCAGATCGATGCTGTTCTCTTTCTTGAACTCGTCGATGAGCCAGTCCACAATTTTTTGGTCAACGTCATCGCCGCCGAGGTGGGTGTCGCCGTTGGTGGACTTCACTTCCACCACTCCGGCGCCGACTTCGAGCACGGAGACGTCGAACGTGCCGCCGCCGAGGTCGTAGACCACGATGGTTTCGTCGCTCTTCTTTTCGAGGCCGTAGGCCAAAGCCGCGGCGGTGGGCTCGTTGATGATGCGGACCACTTCAAGGCCGGCAATTTCGCCAGCTTGCTTGGTGGCTTGCCGTTGCGCGTCATTAAAATACGCGGGCACGGTGATCACGGCTTTGGTGACCTTCTCGCCGAGAAAATCTTCGGCCGAAGCCTTTAGCTTGCCAAGAATCATCGCGGAAATTTCGGGCGGACTGTAGGTCTTGCCGAAAATGTCCACGCGCGCATCGTCGTGCGGGCCTTTCACAACCTTATATGGTACGCGGCGGGTCTCTTCGCCAACTTCGTCAAAGCGGCGGCCCATGAAGCGCTTGATCGAATAGACGGTGTTCTCAGGATTGGTTACCGCCTGGCGCTTGGCGACCTGTCCAACCAATCGCTCGCCACCTTTGGTGATGGCTACTACGGAAGGCGTGGTGCGCGCGCCCTCCTGGTTCGGGATGACCACCGGTTCGCCGCCTTGCATTACTGCGACGACGGAGTTGGTGGTACCCAAGTCAATTCCAATAATCTTACTCATGCTTGCTTCCTCCCAAAATCATGCGCGCAAAATGTAGCGAAACGCGGCCCGGGATAACTCTATGTAGATGCTCACCGCCGGTCGGCAGGCTAGGCGCGAGGTAGACTATACAACTTGAGTGTGCAATTGTCAAGTAATCTTATAGCGTCTGTAAGGCGATGAATGTGGGATAC
Organism: uncultured Acidobacteriota bacterium; assembly: GCA_963838265.1. Lineage (GTDB taxonomy): Bacteria > Acidobacteriota > Terriglobia > Acidiferrales > UBA7541 > Acidiferrum. The sequence continues at coordinate 24,332 of CAWIQN010000002.1, read as the reverse complement.
TTAAGAGCGCTGTGCGAAAAGTTGAGATGATGCCGTGCCCCTTTTTTTTTGCCAAACGTAGGCAAATGACTCATTATAAAGCGATTACCACATTTTATGAAATGGCAGAACATTCGTAAGTAATTGATTATAATATGTTTGGCTAAATCGCGATGGTCACCTTATGCTGTGGCCTCGGTCGACCGCTGGGGCAACCTCGGAACGCGACGTGATGGTGTCACGAGAGTTGCGGACAAACAGGCGTCCGACGCTGGCATCAGACTGATGTTGGTCAACTGAACGAGGCAAATAAGGAACACGGGAATTTCTCCGCCACGGCGGGCAAAATTTCGCGGTAGAATTCTGTGCTCGTAAATTTGTCGCGCGACTTGTGTCGCGCTCAGCGTCCGAGGAGGACTACGTGATTCGCCGGCTATTTCTGGCAGGGATTTTGGTTGCGGCGGTGCTGACTTTAGGGGCTCTGCGCCTGCCTCGGTACATGGCGGTTGCAGGGGCGCTGCCCGCTCCCGCGCCGCAAGGGCTGCAGGGCGTTACGGATATTGATCCGCACCAGGCGGAGGGATCGAAATCCGCGCCGATCATCATGGAGGTCTTCAGCGACTATCAGTGCCCGGCGTGCAAGACGTTGTTCATCACGACCGACCGCCTGGTGGTGGACAACTACGTGAACACCGGAAAAGTGTATTTGATTCACCGCGACTATCCGCTGCCGATGCATGCGTACTCGCGGGTTGCGGCGCGTTACGCCCGGGCCGCCGCGCAACTTGGCAAACTGGAAGCGGTGCAACGGGCGCTATTTCAAAACCAGGAGAAGTGGGAAGTCAGCGGCGACGTGGACGGCACGGTGGCTGCAGTGTTGACGGCTGCGGAAATGGTGAAGGTGCGCGCGCTGGTGAAGGGCGGGACCATGGACGCGCTGATCGACAAGGATTATGCGATCGGGCAGATTTATCATGTGAATCAAACGCCGACCACTGTCCTGCATGCAAAGGATCAGACCTTTCCGGTTGCAGGGGTGCTGACCTTCGACGCGCTGCACAGTTTTATCGATCAGCTGCTTGGCCAGAAGTAGTGAGACGGCTCTCCGGAGCGCGCGCGAGATCATGATGGAGTCCAGCCCGTTGAACTTTCGCCGAATTGTGATTTGGATTGGACGGCTCGCGCTTGGCGGTATTTTCGTCTTTGCCGGGTATTCCAAGATTTTCCTTCCGAACTTTATGGCGTCGTCGCTGTTTGCGCTGCGCTTTTCACTGTCGACAAACCTGTCGAATTTTGCGTTTCAGGTGGATTCCTACAAGTTGCTATCTCCGGCGGGTGTAGCTTTTGTGGCGCACACGCTGCCGTTCGCGGAAATTGTTTTGGGGCTGCTGCTGCTGATTGGCTGGCGGCTGCGCATCTGGGCTACGCTGATCACGTTAATTATGGTGGGGTTTCTTGGCGTGGTTACACGCGCTTATTTGCTGCACATGGACATCAACTGCGGCTGCTTTGCCAAACCCGAGCCGCTTACCGGTTGGACGGTGGTGCGCGATGGAGCACTGGCGGTGCTGGCCGTCGCCATGACGGTGTTCGCTTACATGGAAGCGCGGAAGCCGCATCCGTGGTCGGCCCGAAGCGACGCGTCTGTCGACGTCGCGAGGTGATCATCTCCGATGAAAAAGCGTGGATTTCCGATTCCCAGGTGGATCTTCTGTTTGGCCCTGATTTGCCTATCCCAGCTTCCCGCGCGTGAAGCGATTCTGGCGCAATCGCCGTTCGTGGAAGAGTCGCCGACGAAGACGGACTTGCGCGAGGCGATCTTCCGATACATGTTCCAGCACTACGACTACGGAGCAAAAGTGAAATTCTTTTGCATTCAACCGGAAACACCGCAACCAGAGCAATTTCTTCGTCGATTCTCGAAGAACGTACCGCCTGTTGTGTGGAATTCTGACTGCGAAACAGCCCCGAAGACTATGAATGGATTGAGAGAGAAAAAGACCGGTCAACCGGCCGTGCGCATGACCGTTAGCAGTCTTGAATTGATGAACGCATACGAAGCCGAAGCTCACGTTGTGGCGTTTTCAGACGGCATGGCGGCAAATTGGAATATTCTACAAATGATGAGGGAAAATGGCTGCTGGATCGTTAAACGTGACATACGCAATGGCGTTTCCTAATTCGACCCTAAACCATATTCTTTGCAATTGTCACAAGCAAGTCCACGGCGAATCCGAATTTTTGCGTTAGACTTTTAGTTCCATGCTGAGTCTGCCTCCCATTACATTGCGATTGCGCGGCTGGAAGTTGATTGACCGCGTGGCGCTGGCGTTTTTGCTGCTGTGCGCGATTGCGCTGGGCGCGGGCGCGGGATTGCTGTTTGTGTATGCCAGCGATTTGCCGGAGTTGCGCGCGCTGGAAACGTACCGCCCTACCGTGGTCACCGAAATTTACGCGGATGATGGGCAGCTGGTCGGGAGCTTTGCGCTGCAACGGCGCATTCTGATGACGTACGAGCAAGTTCCCAAGGTTTTGTACAACGCAGTTACTTCGATTGAGGATCAGCACTTCGAGGATCACTGGGGCATCGATTTTCCGCGCATCGCTACCGCGGCATTCCGCAATGTGCAGCATCGCAAAATCACCGGCGGAGCCAGCACCATTACCATGCAACTGGCGGGCAATCTTTTTCTGGACCGCAGCGACCGGACGTTTCGCCGCAAGATGCAGGAGATGCTGCTGGCGCTGCAGATCGAACGCGGGTACACCAAGCCGCAAATTTTTACCATGTATGCCAATCAGGTGTACCTGGCGCACGGCAATTATGGATTTGCCGCCGCCGCGCAATTTTATTTTGGAAAAAATGTGCAGGATTTGAAATTGCCGGAAGCGGCGCTGCTGGCAGGAATGGTCAATGGGCCGAAATTTTCTCCGCTGACGAATCCCGAAGGTTCGCTCAATCGCCGCAACCTGGTACTTTTCCGGATGCTGGAAGAGGGGAAAATCACCGAGGCCGAAGCGGAGGCCGCGCGCAAGACGCCCCTGGGCTTGCACATTCAATATCCGCGCAACGATCTGGCGCCGTACTTTTTTGAAGAGATTCGCAAGTATCTGGAAGCCACGTATGGCACGGAAGCGGTACACGAGCGTGGCCTGCGCGTATACACCACGCTGAATATCGCCATGCAGCGTGCGGCCAATCAATCGGTGCGCGATGGATTGCATTCGTATGACCGGCGGCATGGGTGGCGCGGCAATCTGCCGAACGTGATGCGCGACAATTTAGGAAATCTGGATACGTATGAGGATGACGACTGGCGGCATCCGATCGAGAAGGGAAGTTACGTCACCGGATTGGTGCTGACCACCGGTGACAAAGACGCGACGATTAAAATTGGTCCGTACCGCGCGATCCTGGCACCCGCGGACTACGCCTGGACTGGACGCAAGAAACCGTCGGACTTGCTGAAGGTAGGCGACCTGGCGCAATTTTCCGTGCGCGAAGTGCAAGAGAGCACCTTGCGCGTGCAGCTCGAACAGCAGCCAGGCCCGCAAGCCGCGATGGTGGCCATCGACAATGCCAGTGGAGAGATCAAGGCCATGGTGGGCGGCTACAGCTTTGAGGACTCCAAGTTTAATCGGGCTACGCAGGCGTATCGGCAAGTGGGGAGTTCGTTCAAGGTGTACGTATACGCGGACGCGCTGGAAAAAGGTGCGTCGCCGTTCGACACGATTGTGGATACGCCGTTTACCACGATTAGCGGCGGCCAGGCGTATTCGCCGCGCAATTACGACGAAAAATTTGAAGGCACGATTACGCTGCGCCGCGCGCTGGCCGGTTCGCGCAACGTTCCGGCGGTGAAGCTGGCGGACAAAATAGGCATCACCAGCGTGGTGGATATGGCGCGAAGATTCGGCATCACCACTTCGCTGCCGCCGTACTTGCCGCTGGCGCTGGGTGCGGCGGACATGCGACTGATTGAACACGTTTCGGCGTTCACGGTTTTTCCGGACGACGGCATTCGCATCGATCCGCACATGATCCGGCGCGTGGCCAGTTATGACGGGGCGTTGCTGGAGGAAGCGCATCCTGAAGTGCACGACGTGATTTCTCCGGATGTGGCGCGCACGATGACGGCGATGCTGGAAGAAGTAATTCAGTTTGGCACCGGTATGCAGGCGCGCGCGTTGGGCCGCCAGGCGGGAGGCAAAACCGGCACCACGCAGGATTATACGGATGCGTGGTTCATCGGCTTTACGCCGCAGATTACTTCGGGAGTGTGGGTGGGGTTTGACGACAAGCAAATTTCGCTAGGCAAAAAAGAGACGGGTGCGAAAGCGGCGCTACCGATTTGGCTGGAGTTCATGCAGAACGCCCTGGCTGGGATGCCGGCGATTGATTTTCCGAATGTGGTGACGCTGGAGGAGCAGGCGCTAGATCATCACGTGAATGTGGATACGCCGGACAGCGCGCCAACGGAGGCGGAGGAGCCGAGGTCCGCGCCGAAGGAAAAACCGCCTGCGGCTGGGGCTCCTGCGAAGACGACTGCGGATACGCCTGCGAATCCGCCGCCGGTGGCTAGTCCCGCGGCTGCGCCGCCTAGATAGGTGGTTGCAGGATCCCTCTGTGGCTAAAGCCGGTTTTGTGATACTCCGCTCGCGGCCCGACTAAAGTCGGGCCCTCCCGTCTCCGTTCGTTGCTCATTCAGGAAAAAATTATCGGAAGGGATCCCAGCCAGCGGGTTTTAGTGTGGTGGGTTTGTGGCTGTTGGCGACCAAAAGGATCTTGCGCGTCGAGGTGATTTCGCCGATGGCGGTCAATGGAACGCCTTGGAATGATGGTGGCACGTGCGAGGCTTTATTTCGCGGCACGGTGAACAAGAGTTCGTAGTCGTCGCCGCCGTGCAGGGCGAGTTGTAGGGATTCGTTTTGTAGCGCACTGATCGTTTTGTGGCGTGCGCGGCTTGGGGACGAGAGCAGGTTTACGTGCGGGAGTTTCTGGGCGTCGATGCGCGCGCCAACGCCGCTGGCCGCGCATAGACGCGGGAGATCGCTCGAGAGGCCGTCGGAAAGATCCATCGCGGCCGTTGCCAAACGCTTTGTCACCAGCCACTGACCTACCGCGAGGCGTGGTTCGGGATAGAGATGTTTGCGCAGTTGGGAGTTGTTGTGGTTGGCGATGCCGCGGTGTTTGCGCAGCAAGCGCAGGCCCTGCTCAGCTTCGCCCAAGCGGCCGGTAACATAAAGAACGTCGCCGGCACGAGCGCCGTCGCGGCGCAAGGCTTGGCCGCGTTGCACTTCACCGACGACAGTAACATTGATAAGGATTTCGTTGCGCTTGGTGGTATCACCGCCGGCGAGGACGCAATCGAAGCGCTGCGCGGCTCGACGCAGACCACGCAAGAGTCTCGCTAGCCACGGTCCAGTTGCGGTTTCAGGAAGCGCGAGGCTTAAGAGGAAGCAACGCGGCGCGCCACCCATGGCGGCAATGTCGCTGACCGCGCGTGCCAGGCATTTCCAGCCGATGGCGTCCGGCGAATGTTTGTCGCGGAGAAAATGCGTGCCCCCGAGAAACCAGTCGCAGGTAAGGATTGTTTCATGGCCGGGAGTCGGCTGGAACAGCGCGGCGTCGTCACCGATGCCGAGTGACAACAGACTGGCTGTGCCGGCGGCTGCGCGTGAATACTTGCCCTCAGCGGATGAACGGAAACCGCGTGAAATTTTTGCAAGCAGCGAATTTTCCGTTTGACGAAGGCGTGGCATCGAATTCCTGGCAAGTCAGGCTAGCCTATACGACTTGCCAGCAAATATATAGAAAGTATAAATTGAATTGCATTTCTCGGCCCGATCGATTGAGTGGAGCCCAGCCGATGAGGAAACTCTACCTGTTGTGTGGTGTGATTTTTTTCTGTGCATCCGCCGCTGCGCCCGTTGAGATGCGCGCGCAGACGCCGGAAGACCCCGCCCCTCGATTGAGAGGAGAAATAACCGCTAAAGTGGCTGATGCTCTGGAAGAAGGGCTAAAGACAGATCCCGATAATCTCGAGGCGCGGGAAGAGCTAATCCAATACTATTTTATGGCGACGGTCAGAACTCGAACTACAGATTTTGAGGAAACACGGGAAAAACATGTTTTCTGGCTCATTGAACATCATCCCGAGTCCGAGCTCGCAGGTTCGCCTGAGAGTGGCATTTTTCCGATGGGCTCCTCAGGGACCGAAGGCTATCAACGGGGCAAACAATTGTGGTTGCAGGAAGTGGAAAAGCATCCGGATAGTGCGGTCATTCTGCGCAACGCCGCAGAATATCTCTTGCTGTACGACCGTAAGGTTGCGCGTGAGCTGCTTGAGAGGGCGTGGGTGCTAAGCCCGGGCGAAGCGGAGACGTCTTCCATGCTGGCACGAACCTACGAGCGGGAGCGGGATGTGGTCGTCTCGCCGGAGGAGAAGGCCGCACTGTCGCAGAAGGCTGTTTCGGTCCGCGAGCAGGGACTTGAGAAATCCGACCCGGAAGAAAGATTCTATGGGCTGGCGGACCTGGCCACCTCAGCGCTACAAGCTGGGCAGATCGAGAAAGCGCAACAATATGCGACTGAATTGTTGACCTCCGCCGAAAAATATAAGAGCGACTGGAATTACGGCAATGCGGTGCACAAGGGCAACATTGTGCTGGGGCTGGTGGAGTTGCGGCGAGAAGATGTTGTAGGCGCAAAGGAGCACCTACTGGCGGCTGGCCTGACGCCAGGGTCACCGCAACTGGATTCGTTTGGTCCGAACATGACGCTGGCTAAGGAGCTGCTTGAGAAAGGTGAGCGCGAGGTCGTTTTGGGCTATCTGCAAAACTGCGAAAAGTTCTGGGAGATGGGCAACGGGAAGTTACAGGAATGGATTGCGACGGTCAAAACGGGAGGAATTCCCGATTTTGGCGCTAACTTGTCGTATTGAGGTCGCTTCAAAAACTAAAATTTTCAACTGATCGGAATGCGGATCTAACGAAGCGGTCTGCATCCCTTGTGGGGATTTATCGTATCTTCTGGCACGAACTTTTCCGAGCGTTCCGCTATGCGTCCGGCAGGGTTCTGGATGCGATTTGTCGCGGGCATCATTGATCTGGTGATTCTGGCGGTGCCCTTCGCGGTGTTCGTCTCATTTTTGTCTTCGGGAATGGGGATCTCGAAGGACTTTCTGGACCTGCATCCGGGCGAGGCTCCGAGCGAGGTCTTGGCGCGATTCGGTCCACAATTCCTGTTCCTCAGTCTCTGTTTCTTTGCGGTGAGTTCGTGGCTGTATTTTGCGTTTTGCGAGAATTCGTCTTGGCGGGCCACCCTGGGCAAGCGGCTGCTGGGGTTGTATGTGGGTGACAAAGGCGGAAGGCCGGTGGGCTTCTGGCGAGCCAGCCTGCGATTCTTTAGCGGACGATTGATGATTCACATGCCGGTGGTGGGTGGCTATTATTTCCTGGCCGATTGTCTATCTATCGGGTTGCTACCTGAGAAACGGGCCCTCCACGACAGGGTTTCCGGTTGCCGCGTGTTGCGAGAAACTACCAACAGGCCGCTTTTTGGATAGACTGGGTCCGCGTAAGCCCGGTTAGCGCGATTTCTTTCGGGAAACGCCAAGTTTGAATGTATAGGTCGAGGGAGGAGCGCTTGGTGTAAAAAGGCTGAACTCAGCGGAAGCTGATTCAGAAAACACCAAGGAGGCTCCCCCATGCAACCTATGTATTACATCGGACTGGATGTTCACAAGAGGGTGATCAGCTACTGCGTGAAGGACAGCAGTGGCAAGATTTTCTCCGAAGGATCACTCCCCGCCTCGCGTCTTGACCTGGACCTGTGGATGAAAACGCTGCCACAGCCGTGGAGCGCGGCGATGGAAGCGACCATGTTCACTGGCTGGATCTACGATCACCTCAAGCCGCACGCGGCCGCCCTGAAAGTGGCACACCCGCTGATGCTGCGGGCCATTGCGGCCGCGAAAAAGAAAAACGACCGCATCGACGCCCACAAGATTTGCGACTGCCTGCGCTGCGATTTTCTACCGGAGTGTTACATGGCCTCCACCGCCATACGCGAGCGGCGGCGTACGCTGCGCTATCGCAACTTACTGGTCCGGCAAATGGTTCAAACCAAGAATAAGATCAGCATGCTGCTGATGGAAGCTGGTGTGAACTACAGCAAGCAGCGGTTGCACCAGGCGGGCTACTTCCGCGAATTGCTGGCAACCAACCCAGATAGCAATGAAGGACTGAAGCCGCTGCTGCAACTGTGCCGCGACACGGTAGTGCGCTTGCAGAAAACCGAGAGTGCGTTGGTGCGGTCGCTCGAGCGTGATTCGTTGCTGATGGATCGTGTGGAGCGGTTGATGACCATTCCCGCCGTTGGGCCGATCACCGCGTTGACCTGGGCGCTGGAAGTGGGCGACGTGCAGCGCTTTTCTTCGATCAAGAAGGCGATCAGCTACTGCGGGCTGTGCGGTGCAGAGAAGAGTTCCGGCAGCACCGTGCAGCGCACGCCGCTGTCCAAACAGCGCAACAAACATTTACAGACAACATTGATCGAGGCGGCCAAGATGGCACCGCGCTACAGCCCGGACTTAGCGATGCTCTATGACCGAGAAAAGCAGAAAGGCAATGCCAACCGCGCAACGCTGGCGGTAGCGAGGAAGCTGGTGACCTACCTCATGGCGGTCGATCGCGGGCAGCGGAATTTTCAGGTGGCGGATCTGAATCATTGCGCCGCTGCGTAGAGCACGGCGGCGCACAAGGAGGATTTCTTCAACGCGTGCCTGCCAGGTCTTGCCGTTAATCCGACTGGGCGAAGGAGCGCAAGCTCTGGATGCTCCCTCTGATAAGTTTCGAGACTGGCGGGAAAACACAAACTCAATCTTCTGGACAACCAAAAAAACTGTGCCAGCAAATGGAAGTCTGGTTCTTCAACAAAGAAGGAACCAAGGCTGAGAGGCCAACACACGCGTAGAAGAAGCAGAAAGAAATTACACCCGCGCTCCTCCGAAGCGCGTCAGGAGAGCTGTTGCCCTCTTGACAAAGATCTATCATGGAAGTCGGATTAGGGTTTTTGCGGGCAGTACTAAAGCGACGCAGCGAACATGACGATAGGTAATTGAGGGAGTTTGGGCTCGTTTCGGGCTTCAAGGCGCGACCTGTCTTTTTGGGCAGGGGAGGGCAGGTTTGCACAGGCTGTTCCAAAAACCTTGGAATACAGGGTTGACTGTAAGGGCTATGAAATTTAGTATGGCGCAGGTCGCAAAGCCACATTCCCGGTTTGGATTCGGGTACACTAGATGTTGGTAAGGGCCTTTTAGCTGCGGATCAGGGGAAGCACGAGTCCGCGCGACGACATAAAATAAGCCAGCCTGAGGGGGCTGATTCGGCATGACGAGTAAGAGCTACACGTTCTTTATCGCATCGACGCCGGGTAAGCTGCGGAAGCTGATCGTTCCGGCTTATGTGCTGCATACTTTGGCGGCGCTGGTCCTTATTGGTGGGATTACGGTTACGATAGCGGTGGGCTCGTATTCGCGGATGCTGTGGAAGGTCGGCAACTACAACGCGCTGCGCCACGACCAGGAAAACCTCAAAAAGCAGTACCGCCAGCTCCAGAGCAATGTGCAAGATACCAACCAGCGGCTGGATTCGCTGCAATCGCTGGCCACCGAAGTGGCCATGACCTACGGAGTGCTGCGCTTCCATCCGGGGGCGTTTGACCAGAGCGATAATCCGGTAAGCCAGCAGGACGCGTTTGATCGCAGCGTGGAGCAGTACACCTTTTTGAAGCGCAACGCCACGGCGATCGCCATTTCGGCGGGCGGGCTACGGCTTATGCCGGGGATGAGTTTTGCGGATTCCGAGTACACACCGTCGATTTGGCCGGTGCTGGGGCACATCACGGATAGCTTCGGCGAGCGGCTGGACCCGTTTAGCGGGGAAGGCGCGTTTCACACGGGCGTGGATGTGGCGTCCGATTATGGCGCTGCAGTGCACGCCACGGCGGATGGTGTTGTGACCATTGCGGACGATCACGCGGGCTATGGCCGGCTAGTGGTTGTCGACCACGGGTTTGGCATCACCACCTGGTACGCGCATCTTTCGGCGTTCTCGGCGGTTCCGGGGGCGCGGGTGAAGCGCGGCGAGGTGGTGGGCTATACGGGAATCAGCGGCCGGTCGACTGGGCCGCACGTGCACTATGAGGTGCGTGTGAACAATGCGCCGGTCAATCCGTGGCGCTATATGAAAGCGACTCCCGCCGGCGATTAAAGATTCATCGATCTAGAAAATCCTTCCTCTGTTTGTTTTTTACTCACTACTTTTTTGATGGCCGCTTCGTCAGTGCGGGTGTTGCATCTAATGTTGGAGCAGCCGGTTTCGGCGCGGTGGCGGCGTTCAGGAAGTTCGGCGTTAATTCGAATACTACGCGCACTGCGTTTAGATTTTCACGATCCAAGCGCGTCACATCCACGCTTTTCAACAGTTCCAGATAGGCCGCACGCATTTGCGGATTAAGCTGCTGCGTGGTTTTCGCGCCGTTTAAGCCGGCTTCAGCCAGAATCACCACGCCGTTCAGCATGTCCGCTAGCTGGCGCGCTACCGTGTCGCTAGGCGTTTCTCCCTCCGCCACGATGCGCAGGGAATCGTCTTGCGGCTGACCCGCCAGCGTGAGCCAGCTTAACTGCGCGAACAGCGCGGAAAGTTGCGGAGATTGCAAACCGCCGGGGGCCTGGGCGGCGAGCGCACTTGCGGTGTCAGCATCTTGGCGGACGACGGCGAATACGGGAGAGCCCGCGAGCCTTTTAAAACGCGTGCTCCACTGCGCCGGATCGGCGGGGCCTTTCTGATCGAGATAGGCGGCGAGGTCGGCATCGTTGGTGGCGGCGATACGGCCGGCGTTCAGGAATGTGAATGAAAGTTGTGATGCCGCAGAAGAGCGCGCGGTATTTCCTGTTGTCGGTATTGGCGCGGCTGTGGGGATGAAATAAATATCGTGAGCGCCGTGTTTCTGGATGACGCCGATTTTCGCCATATAGGCGGCGATTCTTTTTTGGTCGAATGCGCCGTCGGCCACCGCGAACCAGATGGATTGCGAGCCACGTCTCGCAGCAGCAAAAGCGACGCGATGGAGATCGCGTTCATAGTCGAAGCCGGATTCCTGAACGAAGCGCGCATATTCGGCATCTACTTGTGGTTTCGGCGCCCACGCAAAAAGTTTTTGCGCGAAGGAGGCCTGACGCAGTTGCGCTACGTCAACGTAGAGGACGCCGCTGGTATCGCCGGGCACGTCACGTAGCAACACGCCGAGCAGTTCGCTGGCGGGGGAATTTCGCGAGGCCGACGAGCGCCACACCGCGAAAATAATGATGGCGCTTAGAGAAACAACAATCACGGACAGGAAGAGCCGCGTTGATTTTTTCACCAACTCAGACTACACCGGAAGATTGCAAAAGAAGGAATGAGAAACGAAGCCACCTAGAACGGCCGGAACCAGTGAACGCGGTTATCTGAGTTGCAGATCAATGCCGTATCAGCATTCCATTCGCGAAGTTTGGATTGCAGCGCATGGAAAATCCTGCTCGAAGGAGATAAAATCTATGAGAGTTGGTGTGACTGTTGAAGACTTGACGACACCGATGACACGCTTCTGCTTCAAGTCATAGATAAAGAAGTAGATAAGGGTTATCGAGCTGGTAGCGAAGGCCCTTGTTTTTCCACAGAGCTGGCCCTCGACGTGCTCCAAATTCAGTTCCTCCCCCTTGCAATCGCCATGCCTATTCTGCTATCCTTACTCGGTTTGAGTAGCGCTGGCGTAGCTCAGCTGGTAGAGCATCTGATTTGTAATCAGAGGGTCGGGGGTTCAATTCCCTCCGCCAGCTCCACTAGTATGAGGCAGGGGAGCGAGGCGGAGCAATCCTGGCAGAAAAAATTAACGGGCTGGTGTCTTTTGACACGAGTCCTATTTGTGTTTCTGTAGCTTCCGGTTGAGCGTGGCGCGGCTGGGGAACTAAAACAAGAACTGATTAGCGAAAAATGGCCGTCGCGGCCTTTAATGCGCGATTGGCTTACCGCCGAAATTTGCGGGATGCAAGCTGGGCATCCCGGATGATTTTTCCGGGACGGGTGGGTGAGTGGCTAAAACCAGCAGACTGTAAATCTGCCGCTCCTTGCGGGCTACGAAGGTTCGAATCCTTCCCCGTCCACCAGATGCCGTCGCGAAATTGCTGGAAGCGATCGCAGGAAAAGACAGCAGGAAGTTGCTGGTTGGCAGTCATGAGTTGTTTTGCAGCATCGTGGCAGCGGAAACCGCAGGGCAATCGCACTAGCGATGTTCTTAAGCGGATCGATTCGCGGTCGTGAAGTAAAAACGCCGCAGGGGCAGAGTGCGCCGTAACGGCGGGAGTTTGCAGGGAACGGGCTTGGCCTGGGTAGCTCAGTTGGTAGAGCGCGTCCTTGGTAAGGACGAGGTCACCGGTTCAATCCCGGTCCCAGGCTCCAGGATTTGGATGGCGCGGGGCGGGAAAAAGATTTGGTGCCGCGAGAGTTTTTAGCACCGGAGTTTTGGGAGAGCTTGGGCGGGGGTAACTCAACGGTAGAGTCTCACTCTTCCAAGGTGATGGTTGCGGGTTCAAATCCCGTCCCCCGCTCCAGAGTTTGGCAAGTGCAGCGAAGAAAAATGCAACGGAAGCGAAGCGCAGTGGAAGCGAATTGGCAGTAAAAGCAACAAATTGAGGCACGAGGGCAAAGGAAATGGCCAAGGAGAAATTTGAACGCAGTAAGCCGCACGTGAACATTGGGACCATCGGTCACATCGATCACGGCAAAACGACGCTGACGGCGGCGATCACCAAGGTGCTGAGCAAGCACAACCCGAAGGTGCAATTCCGCGCGTTCGACACCATTGACAACGCGCCGGAAGAGCGCGAGCGCGGCATTACCATTGCCGTTTCGCACGTGGAATATGAAACCGCGAACCGGCACTACGCGCACATGGATTGCCCGGGACACGCGGACTACATCAAGAACATGATCACCGGAGCCGCGCAGATGGATGGCGCGATCCTGGTGGTGGCGGCGACGGACGGCCCGATGCCACAAACGCGCGAGCACATTTTGCTCGCTCGCCAGGTCGGCGTGCCCGCCATTGTCGTGTTTTTGAACAAGTGCGACATGGTAGAGGATGCCGAATTACTTGAATTGGTCGAGCTTGAAGTTCGCGAGCTGCTGAAGAGCTATCAGTTCCCTGGCGACACCATCGCGATCGTGAAGGGCTCGGCGTTGCAGGCTTTGAACGGCGACGCCAAGTACGAAAAGACGATTGATGAGCTGATGGACGCGGTCGACAAGAACGTGCCGTTACCGGTGCGTGATATCGATAAACCGTTCGCCATGCCCATCGAAGATATTTTCTCGATTTCCGGACGCGGCACGGTGGTTACCGGACGTGTGGAACGCGGCAAAGTGAAGGTTGGCGAAGAAGTTGAGATCGTGGGCTTCCGTCCAACGCAAAAGAAAGTTGTTACTGGCGTCGAAATGTTCCGCAAGTTGCTCGACGAAGGTCTCGCGGGCGACAACGTGGGTTTGCTGTTGCGCGGCACGGAAAAAGAAGACGTGGAGCGCGGCCAGGTGGTTTGCAAGCCGGGCAGCATCACGCCGCACACGAAATTCAAGGCCGAAGCGTATGTGCTGACCAAGGAAGAAGGCGGGCGGCACACTCCGTTTTTCTCTGGCTACCGTCCACAGTTTTACTTCCGCACCACGGACGTCACCGGCGACATGAAGCTGCCGGCGGGCGTGGAGATGGTGATGCCGGGAGACAACGTGAGCTGCGAAGTCACGCTGATCACTCCGGTAGCGCTTGAAAAGGGTCTCCGCTTCGCCATTCGCGAAGGCGGCCACACCGTGGGCGCCGGAGCGGTAACCGAGATCATCGAGTAGTTTGGCGGTTTAACAAAGTTTTCCGGATTTACTGAAAGGTTTTTCAAGTCATGCGCGAGATCATTACATTGCAGTGCGGGGACTGTAAGAACCGCAACTACACCACCACGAAGAACAAGAAGAAGCATTCCGAGCGGCTGGAAACCAAGAAGTTTTGCAACACCTGCCGGAAGCAGACGGCCCATAAGGAAGTGAAGTAGGTCGGGTGAACCCTTCGCCTGCTTCGCGGGCTCAGGGTAAAAGGGAGTCGTCTAACGGCTAGGACTCCGGCTTGCCCTGAGACGCTCAGCGTCGAAGGGTCGGCGTGGCGGGGAGTGGAAAGTGGCAGAGGCAACGTGGTTCTGCTACATGGTGCGGTGCCCGGATGCTTCGTTTTACATCGGGATCGCCCACCGATGTGGAAGAAAGAGTGAAGCGGCACAATTGGGGAGTTGGGCCCGAGTACACTGCGAAACGGCGGCCCATTGAGCTGGTTTGGAGTCAGTGTTGTGGAAGTGGTGAAGCGGCGCGAAGGCGGGAGACAGAGGTTAAGGGTTGGAGCCGGAAGAAAAAGTTTGAGCTTGTGAGGATTGGCCGGGGGATCGATTTGCGGGTGAACCCTTCGCCTGCTTCGCCGGCTCAGGGTGAAGGGGAGTCGTCCAACGGCTAGGACTCCGGTCTCCAAAACCGGGTATGGGGGTTCGAGTCCCTCCTCCCCTGCCAGATTTTGTGAGCGGCATCCGGCAAATTGCCGGAGCCGGGAAGATGAAGAGGTTGCATGGCAACGCAGGCGGTCAAAGTGAAGAACGAAGAACCACCGAAGAACGCCCTGGCGGAAACCGCGGCGGGCGTGGGAACACGGGTTTCGGGCACGGTCACGGATACGCGCGAATTTCTGCACGATGTGCGCGTGGAGATGAAGCAAGTCACGTGGCCATCGAAAGATGACGTCGTGTCAACGACTTGGGTGGTGATTGCTACGGTGGCTTTTTTCGGAGTTTTTCTGTGGATCGTTGACTTGGCGGTGCAGCACGGCGTATCGGCTCTTTTCAAAAAGTTTGGCGTGTAAGGGGATCGCGACTTCATGAGCATGCAGTGGTACATCATTCACACCTATTCGGGCTTTGAGAAGAAGGTAAAAGAGAGCCTGGAGAGCCGTGTGGAAGCGTTCACGCTCCAGGACAAGATTGGCCGCGTGCTGATCCCCATGGAAGAAGTGGTGGAAGTGCGCAGCGGCAAGAAAGTGGTCTCGCAGCGCATGTCGTATCCCGGCTATGTGCTGGTGGAGATGGATCTCGACGAAAACACCTGGCACATCGTGCGGTCTACGCCGCGCGTGACAGGCTTCGTGGGATCGGCGACCGCGCCATCACCGCTAACGGCAGCGGAAGTGGATGGCATTATCAACCGCGTGCATACGCCGCAGGATCGTCCGAAGCCGAAAGTGGTTTTCGAGCGCAACGAGCAGGTACGCATCGTGGATGGACCGTTTGCGAACTTCAACGGCTCGGTGGAAGAGATCGACAACGATCACAGCCGGTTGAAAGTTTCGGTGACGATTTTTGGACGCTCGACGCCGGTGGAGCTGGATTTTGCGAGCGTTGAGAAGCTTGGATAAAAACAAAATTTAGTAAGACCAGAAAAGTTTAGAAGGAATTTAAGATGCCGCCAAAGAAAATACAAACGACCATTAAATTGCAGCTGCCCGCGGGCAAAGCGACTCCGGCGCCTCCCGTCGGAACGGCGCTCGGCCCTCATGGCTTGAACATTATGGATTTTTGCAAACAGTTCAATGCCAAGACCGCGAAAGAACCGGACGGCATGATTTTCCCGGTGCTGGTCACCGTGTATACCGACCGCACCTTCACGTTTATTTTGAAGACCCCTCCGGCCTCGATTCTGCTTTTGCGCGCCGCGGGAATCGTTAAGGGTTCCGCCGAGCCGAACCGGAACAAGGTCGGCAAGGTCACGAAAAAGCAGGTTCAGGAAATTGCGCAGTTAAAGCTTGTCGATCTCAACACCACCAATCTGGACTCGGCGACGCGCACCATAGCAGGCACCGCGAAAAACATGGGTCTGGAAGTCGTGGAAGCCTAGGAGTTCAGGCGCTAAGAGGTCGTGGGAAGCAGGTAGCAGCATGGCAAAGAAGTCTGGCAAACACGTGGAAAACGCGCGCAAGAAGGTGGAAGCGCGTCCGTACAAACTCGCGGAAGCGTCGGAGTTGATCAAGAAGACGCATCACACGAAGTTTAACGAAACGGTGGAACTGGCGATCAATTTGGGAGTCGATCCCAAGCATTCCGACCAAGTGGTGCGCGGCACGGTGGTTCTGCCGAACGGCTTGGGCAAATCTGTCCGCGTGCTGGTGATCGCGGGCGGCGACAAGATTCGCGAAGCCACGGAAGCGGGCGCGGACTACGCCGGCGGCGACGATATGGTGCAGAAAATCATGGAAGGCTGGACGGATTATGACGCGGTAATCGCCACGCCGGACATGATGCGCTCCGCTGGAAAACTCGGTAAGGTGCTCGGTCCCCGCGGGCTGATGCCGAACCCGAAAACCGGAACCGTGACGATGGACGTTGCCAAAGCCATCAAAGAAACCAAAGCCGGCAAAGTGGAGTTCCGTGTGGACAAAGCCGGAATCGTGCACTGCGCGATCGGGAAAATTCAATTTGACGCGTCGAAAATTGCGGAAAACGCGCATGTAGTAATCGTGGCGGTAGTGAAAGCCAAGCCCGCGGCAGCCAAAGGCACGTACGTGAAAAAAATCACGCTGACTTCGACCATGGGTCCGGCGATCACCGTCGACCTGGCCGAAGCAGAAGTGCTGGCAGCGTAAGGAAAATTCAGCGGAGCCAATGAGATGAAGAAACGCAGCGAAAAACAAGCGGATTTGGACACACTGAAGACCGAGCTGGCGAAGGTCTCGACGTTGATTTTGACGACCTTTCAAGGCATCACCGTGGACAACGACACGAAACTCCGCCGCGCCGTGCAAGCGGCTGGCGGCAAATACAAGGTCGTCAAGAACACTCTGGCGGAACGCGCTAGCGCGGGAACACCCGCCGAAGGCGTTTTAAAGGACCTGAAGGGCACGAATTCTATCGCCTTCACCTACAACGATCCGGTTGCGCTGGCTAAGGCGCTGACCAAGATTGCGAAAGACGTTCCGGCATTTCAGTTCAAAGCGGGCGTCGTAGAAGGCCGAGTCATCTCGATTGCCGAAATTCAGAGCCTGGCGAATCTGCCGTCGAAGGAAGAGTTGATCAGCAAGGTTATGTACTTGCTGAATGCTCCGGCGCAGCGTTTGGCGATGACGCTGAATGCGTTGCCGCGCAACATTGCGGTGACCGTCAGCGAAGCCATCAAGATCAACAAGTTTGGGTCCGCCGGAACCGCGGAAAAGAGCGCTGCACCTTCTGCACCGGTGGCAGCGGCTCCCGAAGCGGCACCGGCAGCAGAAGTAGCAACCGAAGCAACACCTGAAGCGGCCCAGTAAATTTTGCAGCAAAAATTTAAATTTCATCTTTACGTTTCGAGAGGAGAAACGCAGTCATGGCGAAAGTGGATACGATTCTGGAAGAAATCAAGGGGCTGACGCTGCTGGAAGCGTCGGACCTGGTGAAGAAAATGGAAGAGGCCTTCGGCGTCTCCGCGGCGGCAGCCACGGTAGTTGCCGGCGGCGGTGGCGGCGCGGCAGCTGCGGCGCCCGCGGAAGAGAAGACGGAATTCACCGTCGTGCTCACCGACGTTGGCGGCAACAAGATCAACGTCATCAAAGCGGTTCGCGAAGTCACCAGCCTGGGCCTGAAAGAAGCCAAGGACCTGGTCGACGGCGCTCCCAAGACCGTTAAAGATGGCGTGAACAAGGAAGAAGCCGCGACCATCAAGAAGAAGTTCGAAGACGCGGGCGCCAAAGTCGAAATCAAATAACTTCCTTTGGGAGGTTCGCTGGCGCTGCATCTGGCGCCAGCAGTTGATTACGCAGACGTTTGCTTTACGTTTTCTGATTGGGCCCATCTCATCGGTGCGCCTCACGGCGCACCTGAAACAAGCGGTCGCGGTGGTCGCAGTAATACCAAAAGCGGCCGCGTGAATCGCGGATGAGCGAGGCCAAAGGAATTCACGTACGCAAGTCGAGGCCGGTCATCACTGCAAGTCGATGGGCTCCTACGGAGCTGCCGGCAGCCGTGTGCGCGCTGATTTTGGGCGGGCAGCGCACCACACGGACTGGACCACTGCACCCTGTCTTTTTTCAGGTGCATCGTGGCGACCCTCGGAGTGTCTGCCGCAAGGCCAGCCGTAACCCGGCTGGCGATTTGTATTTCCGCACGCTGCCCAAACGAGCTCCACGGTTTTGCCGTGAACTCAGAATGAGGATCAAGCATGCCGACTAGTAATCATCATGTACGGGAACGTCAGCGCCTGGATTTCGCGAAGATTCACGGCACGATTCAGATTCCGAACCTGATTGAAGTGCAGATGAAGTCCTATCAGCGCTTCTTGCAGATGGATTTGCTGCCCAGCGAGCGCGACGATGGCGGGTTGCAGTCCGTCTTCACTTCGGTATTTCCGATCAGGGATTTCCGCGAAATGTCCCAGCTGGAATTCGTGGATTACGCCATCGGAAACTGGGAGTGCAAGTGCGGCAACCTGAAAGGGCTGCATCACCTGCGCGCCACCTGCCGCAATTGCGGCGCTTCGGTGGTCACCAATCCGTATCAAACCGGCGACGTGATCTGCCACAAGTGCGGCACGTTCAACAAAAACACGCCGACGTTCTGCAATA
Organism: uncultured Acidobacteriota bacterium; assembly: GCA_963838265.1. Lineage (GTDB taxonomy): Bacteria > Acidobacteriota > Terriglobia > Acidiferrales > UBA7541 > Acidiferrum. The sequence goes on along the minus strand of CAWIQN010000002.1, from coordinate 5,638 downwards.
AGTGCGGCGACCCGGTGGCCATGCAGCTGAAGTATGACGTGAATGAGTGCCAGGAGCGCGGCATGACGTACTCCGCGCCACTCAAGGTCACCATTCGTTTAACGATTTACGACAAAGATCCCGACACGGGCGCGAAAACCATTCGCGACATCAAGGAACAGGAAGTTTTCTACGGCGACATTCCTCTGATGACCGAGAACGGCACGTTCATCATCAACGGCACGGAACGCGTCATCGTCAGCCAGTTGCACCGTTCGCCCGGCGTGTTCTTTGAAAGCGCCAACAACCGCAGCTATTTCTTGGCAAAATTATTCCCTACCGCGGCTCGTGGGTAGAGTTCGAGTACGACACCAAGAATATTCTGTACGTGCGCATCGACCGCAAGCGCAAATTCCTCGGCTCGATCTTCCTGCGCGCGTTGGGCATGAAGTCCAACGAGGACATCCTGCGCACCTTCTATCAGGTGGAGCGCATTTCTCTGCGCGACAAGGATCTCTTACTGGAATATTTCGCCTGGCATCGTGGACCGCAAGCTGACCCACGAAATCCGCAATCCCAAATCCGAAGAAGTCATCGTCGGCGCGCACAAGCGCATCACGGAAAACCTCTTCAAGGAACTGATCAAGGCCCGCATCTCGCAAGTCCGCGCGGCGTTGCAAGACCTCGAAGGCGCGTGCAGCGTGGCCGATGTGGTCAATCGCCAGACCGGCGAAGTGCTGCTCGAAGCCAACAAGCCGCTCACCGGCGAACTGTGGCAAGCGTTCGCGGAAAGCGGCATCACCGAAGTGGACGTTTTCTTCCCGGAGCGCGACGACATCGGCATGGTGCTTTCGCGCACCCTCGAAAAGGATGCTATCCGCTCGTCCAAAGAAGCGCTGATCGAAATCTACCGCAAGCTGCGTCCCGGAGATCCTCCGACGCTCGAAACGGCCACCAACCTTTTCCGCGGCATGTTCTTCGATCCGCGTAAATACGATTTCAGCCGCGTTGGCCGCTTGAAGTTCAACATCAAGATGGGCCTCGACACGCCGCTCAACAACCGCACGCTGGAAGCGCCGGACTTCGTTTCGGCGATCAAGTATCTCTTCAAGCTGCGCAAGAGCATCGGCGTGGTCGACGACATCGACCATCTCGGCAACCGCCGCGTCCGCGCGGTGGGCGAACTGCTCGAAAACCAGTTCCGCATCGGCCTCGTCCGCATGGAACGCGCCATCAAGGAAAAGATGAGCGTGTACCAGGAAATGTCCACGGCCATGCCGCATGACTTCGTCAACGCCAAGCCGGTTATGGCCGCGATCCGCGAATTCTTCGGATCTTCGCAGCTCAGCCAGTTCATGGACCAGACCAACCCGCTCAGCGAAATCACCCACAAGCGCCGCCTCTCGGCTCTTGGACCCGGTGGTCTCTCGCGTGAACGCGCGGGCTTCGAAGTGCGCGACGTGCACCCCACGCACTACGGTCGTATCTGCCCCATTGAAACGCCGGAAGGCCCGAACATCGGCTTGATCAGCTCGCTCAGCTGCTTTGCGCGCATCAACGACTACGGTTTCATCGAGTCGCCATACCGCAAAGTCAAAGGCGGCCGCATCATCGATTACGTCCAGATCGTCAATGCCGGCGACAGCGAATTCAAAGCCGGCGACATCGTGGAACAAGACCGCGTCGAAGAACTCAACGACGAGCTGAAGCGCCGCAAGGTCACCTACGAACCGTACTGCTTCTATCTTTCCGCTTGGGAAGAAGACAAGTACGTGGTCGCGCAGGCCAACGTCTCGCTCGACGACAAACTGAAAATCACCACCGAACTGGTCAACTGCCGCCAGGCGGGCAACTTCGTGCTCAAGAGCCGCGATGAAGTCGATTACGTCGACGTTTCGCCGAAGCAGCTCGTTTCCGTAGCCGCCAGCTTGATTCCGTTCCTTGAGAACGACGACGCCAACCGCGCGCTCATGGGTTCCAACATGCAGCGTCAGGCCGTTCCGCTGATCCGTGGCGATGCCCCGCTCGTGGGCACCGGCATGGAACGCGTCACCGCGCGCGATTCCGGCGCGGTCGTCCTTTGCAAGCGCGAAGGCATCGTGGACCAAGTCGACTCCGAGCGCATCATCGTGCGCGTCGAGTCCGATCACTCCGGCGTACTCAGCCGCGAAGTGGGCGCGGACATCTACCAGCTGATTAAATTCAAGCGCTCCAACCAGAACACTTGCATCAGCCAGAAGCCGCTGGTGCGCGTGGGCGACCGCGTGAAGAAGGGTCAAGTCCTCGCCGATGGTCCTTGCACCGAGCGCGGCGAACTCGCTCTCGGCCGCAACGTTCTCGTGGCCTTTGTTCCCTGGCGCGGATACAACTTTGAAGACGCCATCCTGGTCAGCGAAAAACTGGTCAAGGACGACTACTACACTTCGATTCACATCGAGGAGTACGAAATCGAAGCGCGTGACACCAAGCTGGGACCCGAGGAAGTCACTCGCGACATCCCCAACATCAGCGAATCGTTCCTCCGCAACCTCGACGAAAGCGGCGTAATCCGCATCGGCGCGGTCATTAAACCGGGCGACATCCTGGTCGGCAAAGTTACCCCCAAGGGCGAAACCACGCTGACCCCGGAAGAGAAATTGCTCCGCGCCATCTTCGGCGAAAAAGCCGGCGACGTGCGCGACGCTTCTCTCTACTGCCCGCCGGGCATCGAAGGCACCATCGTGGACGTCAAAATCTTCACCCGCAAGGGCGGAGAAAAAGACGAGCGCCACAAGGCCATCGAAGCTTCGCAAATCTTCAAGCTCGAGAAGAACCTCGCGGACGAAATCCGCATCCTCACCGACGAGCGCCTCAAGCGCCTCGGCGATCTTCTCGGCGGCAAGATTCTGCAAGCCGACTTGCACGACGAAAAAACTAACAAGCGCCTGTTGACCAAGGGCGTTGAGCTGACGCGCGAGCTGATCGAAAAAATCTCCACGCGCAACCTCAAGCGCCTGAAGCTCAACGAAAAGGATCCTCTGCTCATCGAGAAAATCGAAGAAGTCGAGGAAATGACCTCGCGCCAGATCGATGTGCTGCGCAAGATCACCGAAGAGCGCAAGGAAAAACTCAAGAAGGGCGACGAGTTGCCCCCGGGCGTCATCAAGCTGGCCAAAGTCTATATCGCCATGAAGCGCAAGCTGTCCATCGGCGACAAGATGGCCGGCCGCCACGGCAACAAGGGCGTCATCGCGCGCATCGTTCCGCAGGAAGACATGCCGGCGCTGCCAGACGGCACTCCCGTGGAGATCGTGCTCAATCCTCTCGGCGTTCCGTCTCGTATGAACGTCGGGCAGATTCTCGAAACCCACTTGGGCTGGGCCGCCAAGGAACTGGGCAACAGCCTGAAGCGTTTGCTGAGCAAGGAAGTAAAGGCCGAAGCGCTGCGCCGCTGGTTCCGCGAAGTCTTCACGGATACCTCGGTGTGGAAGACCCTGGTCAACCTCAGCGACGACGAGTTGCTCGAATACGCCGAAGGCTTCAAGGAAGGCATCCCCTTCGCCACGCCGGTTTTCGACGGCGCGCGCGAAGCGGAAATTCGCCACCTGCTGGAAGTTGCCGGCTTGCCGCACGCCGGGAAAATCAACCTGTTCGACGGCATGACCGGCGAACAGTTCGATCAGCCCGTCACCGTCGGCTACATCTACATGCTCAAGCTCTCGCATCTTGTCGACGACAAGATTCACGCGCGCTCCATCGGGCCATACTCGCTCATCACCCAGCAGCCGCTGGGCGGTAAAGCGCAGTTCGGCGGACAGCGCTTCGGAGAAATGGAAGTGTGGGCCCTGGAAGCGTACGGCGCCGCGCACATCCTGCAAGAGTTGCTCACGGCGAAGTCTGACGACGTTTACGGCCGCGCGAAAATCTACGAGGCCATCGTCAAGGGCGAGCCGGGCATCGAGCCGGGCGTGCCTGAATCGTTCAACGTACTGGTCCGCGAGCTGCAATCGCTGTGCTTGGACGTCGAACTAATGAAGCGCCAAAAGCCCACGGTAGCGGAAGCAGCCGATTAACCGCCGAGCGCACTTTGTAGGGGCGCAGCATGCTGCGCCCCATCTCGGCAAGTTTTAAACGTTTAGCAGTTTTCGTAGTTGGGTTCTCAGCCGGCGCGATGCCAAACATCGCACCGTATCCCGCAGCCGCAAGGCAACGGGAGGGAGGAAACAACCTTGTATCGCAGCAGCCCCTATGATCGCGCAAGTCTAATCGCTGATTTCGATTCCATTCGCATCTCTCTTGGCGAGCCCGGAAAAAATCCGCTCGTGGTCCCACGGCGAAGTCACCAAGCCGGAGACCATCAACTACCGCACCTTTAAGCCCGAGCGTGACGGACTTTTCTGCGCCAAAATTTTCGGTCCCGTCACCGACTGGGAATGCCTCTGCGGCAAGTACAAGCGCATGAAGCATCGCGGCGTAATCTGCGACAAGTGCGGCGTGGAAGTCACGCTCAGCAAAGTCCGCCGTGAACGCCTCGGCCACATCGAGCTCGCCTCGCCCTGCTCGCACGTATGGTTCTTCAAGGGCTTGCCCAGCCGTATCGGCTACCTCTTGGACATTTCCATGCGCGATCTCGAGCGCATTCTGTACTTCGAAGCCTTCGTGGTCGTCGACGTCGGCGAAGTCGCCATCCTCAAGGAGCGCGAAGTTCTCCTCGAAGATAAATATCGCGAACTCCAGAAAGAATATCCTGGCCAGTTCGTGGCCAAGATGGGCGCCGAAGCCATCAAGGAACTTCTCCGCCGCGTGGAAGTCGACAAGCTCTCCGACGAACTTCGCGACAAGATGAAGAATGACGCTTCCTCTCCAGAAGCGCATCAAGTTCGCCAAGCGCCTGAAGGTTCTCGAAGCCTTCCGCAAGAGCGGCAACAAGCCGGAGTGGATGATCCTGGACGTAATCCCGGTTCTTCCGCCCGAGTTGCGCCCGCTGGTGCCACTCGATGGCGGCCGTTTCGCCACGTCCGACCTGAACGATTTGTATCGCCGCGTAATCAACCGCAACAACCGCCTCAAGAAGCTGATGGAGTTGCGCGCGCCGGACGTAATCGTCCGCAACGAAAAGCGCATGCTCCAGGAAGCCGTCGACGCGCTGTTTGACAATGGCCGCCGTGGCCGTGTGCTGCGCGGCACCAACAACCGTCCGCTCAAATCCCTCAGCGATACGCTCAAAGGCAAGCAGGGCCGCTTCCGCCAAAACCTGCTCGGCAAGCGCGTGGACTATTCCGGACGTTCGGTAATCGTCGTCGGTCCCGAACTGAAGCTCCACCAGTGCGGTTTGCCGAAGAAGATGGCGCTGGAACTTTTCAAGCCCTTCATCTACACAAGCTTGAAGCGCAAGGCCACTGCACCACCATCAAGCAAGCCAAAGAGATGGTCGAACAGCAAGAAGCCGTGGTCTGGGACATTCTCGAAGACGTCATTCGCGAACATCCCGTGCTGCTGAACCGTGCCCCCACGCTTCACCGCCTGGGCATTCAAGCGTTCGAACCGGTCCTCGTCGAAGGCAAAGCCATCCGCATTCACCCGCTCGTCTGCACCGCGTTCAACGCGGACTTTGACGGCGACCAGATGGCGGTGCACATTCCGCTTTCTCCGGAATCGCAGGTCGAAGCCTCGGTGCTGA
>CAWIQN010000001.1:0-576985 GCA_963838265.1 uncultured Acidobacteriota bacterium | reverse complement strand
AAAAGTGGTGGAGATGGTTACCGGTGAGCGAGGCGCGGCGTCTAAGAGCACATGCGCGGACACGATGATCAGCAAGAAGGCATGTTCAGTTACATTTCACTGGAGAAGCGGGTACCGGAAGATCACCCGTTACGGCGGGTGCGGCGGATGACGGAGGCGGCGTTGCAGAACATGTCGCCGCTATTTGCAAAACTATATTCGCCCATGGGGCGGCCCTCGATTGCACCCGAACGGTTGCTGCGGGCGTTGTTGTTGCAGGCTTTTTACAGCGTGCGGAGCGAACGGCTGCTGATGGAGCAGCTGGACTACAACTTGCTGTTTCGCTGGTTTGTGGGGCTGCCGGCGGACGACGCGGTGTGGGACGTGACGGTGTTCACCAAGAACCGCGATCGGCTGCTGGAGGGGGAAATTGCGCAGGTCTTTTTCGAGCAGGTGCTGGAGCAGGCCGCGCAGCAAGAGCTGCTATCGGACGAACATTTCACGGTGGATGGAACGCTGATCGAAGCGTGGGCCAACCGGCGAAGTTTTCAGGAGAAGCAGCCGCCGCCGAGTCGTGGCAGCGGGAACAAAGGGCAGAAATTGCTGCGGGACACGCACGAGAGCAAAAGCGATCCGGAGGCGCGCTTGTATAAGAAAAGCGTGGCGGGAGAAGTCAAAGCGAGCTATTTGGGACACGTACTGATGGAAAATCGTAACGGACTGGTGGTGCAAGCGTGCGTGACCTGTGCAGGAAATAGAGCGGAACGAGAAGCCGCGGAGGAGCTGGTGGCGACGGTGGCAAGAACAGCGCAGCAAAAACGCCTGACGCTGGCAGCGGACAAGAGTTATCAGGCCGAGGAATTCATCACCAGGTTGCGCGCGTTGCGCATCGTGCCGCACATTGCGGAGTACGAGAAAGAGACGGCACTGAGCAAGAACTGGCTGTTACCGAGCGAGCGGGAAGATCCGGGATTCGCGATCAGCCAAGGAAAGCGCAAACTGGTGGAGAAGATTTTTGCCTGGATCAAAAGTTCGGCGGGGCTGCGGAAAACGAAATTACGCGGGCGCCGGCGGGTGGACTGGCAGTTTCGCTTGTATGCCGCCGCCGCGAATTTGGTGCGACTGGCGAAACTAATGCCGGCATAAACCCGCGTTTCGGAAAGGAAGCGCGGTCACGGGAAGCCGGCAGGTAGAGCACAACGAAAAAGGCGCAGCCTCGGAAGCCGCAGGGCCCCACGCCGGGGACAAATTTGCAAATGGGCTGACTTTTTCCGCAGCCTGAAAGTCCGGCACCTACGTAAGCGTCGACGTGGGCGGCGGAACCGAAGTCCGGCGCCGGCGTGCCACGGCCGGAAAGGCGACCGCCTCAGAAGGCGGCCGCTACGCGACCTTCGCAAGGAAAGCTACTTGCGCGGGGGGAGATACTTTTTTTCTATGGAGGCTACTACTACGTAGTTGGGGTCGACCATTTCGGTTAGGTGGAGGCGGCCTACTTTGGAGAAGAGTTCGTAGGCGTCGAGGTCGGAGAGTTGATAGTCGCGGTGGAGCCAGGCGATTAGTTCGGTGACGGCGATGCGGACGGCGTCGTCGACGGGGCGGTAGATGCCGGTGGTCATTAGTTCGCGATCGTTTTCAAGGCGCGGCCAGCCGGTGCTTTTTCCTTTTACCAATTCAAAACGAAATTTTGCTTTCATGGGGACTTCCACCGCGCTGCCGGCGACTTCGCCGTCACCCATGGCGGCGTGGCCGTCGCCGAAATAGAAGAGCGCGCCGGGAACGTTTACGGGGAGGTACAGCGTGTTGCCGGGAGAAACTTCGGGGGCGTCCATATTGCCGCCGAATTCGGCGGGGACCAGCGAGCTGCGGACTTCGCCGTTGGCGGGGGCGTTGCCGATGCAGCCGAGAAAAGGCTTCAGCGGGAATTGCGTTTCGAAATTGGAGTCGAGCGCGTGAAAGGTGATTAATTTTTTCTCGGCGTCGATGGGGTAATACCAGGCGCGTTCGGGGAGCGGCTGCTTTTCGAGCATGGGCGTGTAGTGGGTGGAGTTGGCCGCGCCGAAGCCGGGGCTGAAGGTGCCGACGCCTTGCTTGCTGTCGACTTCGAGGTCGAGGATGTGGATAACCAGAGTGTCGCCGGGGGCGGCACCGTCGATGTAAAACGGGCCGGTAAGAGGATTGTCGATCTTGATGTTGGAGAAAGGGTCGCCGGGTTTTTGCAGGGCGTTGCCAAAGCAATCGAGAGAGTTGGCTTCGAGGAGGTCGCCGGGTTTAAGGTGGGCGACGGGTTCGGCGGGGCCGAAGGTGGGTTTTACGGTGTCGATGGTGGCGTGGTAGTGGACGGTTTCGTGGGATTGCGCGCGGAGGGTGGTGGCGGCGAGTAAGCAGGCGCCTAGCGAGCAGAGTGCGGCGAAGAGATGGCGTGATGGCAAGGTGGCCTCCGGAAAGAACGATGAGTCAAACATAAGAGTGCAGTGCAGTCAATTAAAGCCCAGAATATTTTCGCGGCAGAAAATAAAAAATGGCGGATTGAGGTCCGCCATTTTTTGGTTCGTTAGCAATTTACTGGACGCAGGCCGGAGCCGCTACACAGGCCGAACCCTTCGTGCCTCTGGGTAAACTAAAGTTCGGCACCTACACAACCCGAGCGCGACCGGGGACGGTTAGTGGGCGACGCCGGTGGAGGCGGCGATGAAGGGCTCGGTGGAGTCCTGGATGGTGAGCATGTCGGTGCGAGTTTTGTCCCACTCGCGGAGGATTAGGCCGTTGGCGGCGAAGAAGCGGCGGATTTTGGCGGAGTCCCACTTGAGCACGTCTTCGAGGACGGGGACGAGCACGCTCATGGCGTTGTCGCTGAGGACGGTGCGCTGGGCTACGCGAGTGATGAATTGCGCTTCGCTGACGGCGATGGTGCGGCCGTCGTGCTGGTTGACGTGCATCATGACGGGGAGATCGGAGCTACCGTCGCCCATGTAGATGATGTTGTCGTGGGTGATGCCGAGCGCGGCGCGAATCTCTTCGAGGATGGTGATTTTTCCCCAGCCGGCGGTGGCGCGGATGATGGAGTCCACTTCGCCGGTGCCTTCCTTGTAGCGGAAGCGCGTGCCGAAGATGCGGTCCGGAGGAACGATACCCTCGAGCGCGGACTGGATAATTTCTTGCGGGCTCGCGGAGATCACGTTGAAATGAAATTTGTAGCCGTCGGTAAGATTTTCTAGCGAACGCGCGAAGAGCGCGACGTCGTGCTTCAGGCGGATGCGCTTGCCGGTTTCGACGAGGTGTTCGCGGCGCACGTGGCGGAAATCGGGGTCGTGCAGAATCAGGTAGCTGAGCTCCGCGCCCTGTTGGACGAGGTTGATGGCCGAGAGGCCCTTGACCTTGTCGTGGAAACCGCTAAAGCCGATGAGCTCGCTGAGCACGACGCCAGAGTCGTTGAAGCTGAGCGTTTGGTCGAAATCGCTGGCCAGTAGATATTGCTTTACCATGTTCTAGTACTCCTTCCAGTACCGTTACCCGCTTGGTTGTGTCTGGGACGCGAGCAACTTGCTACGTCTAAACTAACCGGGTTGCGGTGTTGGCAGTCGTGAATAATTTTAATCGTTTTCATGCGTATATTCGGTAAAGGTTTCGTTAGCAATCTATTAGATGCGGTGGGAGGGTAAGCGGCTAGAAAGAAAGGGGTTGGGTCAGCAAAGCTAGATATATGTTGGAGATGGGGTGTTCCCATTTGACGCTGGGCCTGACGAACGGAAGGCGAACGAGGGGACACTGGAGAATTTTAAGGTTGCAAGTTGAGACAAGACTTTCGCTATCGGAACCACTTGCCTAACCAGGCTAGAGCGCTGGTTGAGGGCTTGGCCGGGTCGGGTGCTGTTGCTGCTGCGCCTTCTGGGGCATCGTCCGTGACCTTGTATGGCTGGTGGCTGGATGGGTGAACGTACAGGCTGCGCATTTCGGCGGCGTTGAGCGGGCGGGCGCCGCGACGGCCGAAGACGGCGAGCTGGTTGCCGGATTCGTCGACGGCCCGGTCGCGATCGATGCCTTTGGAGATGGCTAGCGCGGGGCCCTTGGTGTGGCCGGTGGCGATAAGTTTGGGCGTGGGGCGCGGGCTGAAGCCGGAGAAGTGTGCGGCATCGTCCCAGGGCGAAATAATTTGCAGGATGCGCAGGCCGTTTTTGCCGTCGGCGACGAACGCGAAAGCTGCGGCGTTGACCATGCCGATTTTGATGTCGTTGACGTCGTTGATTTGGTGATTGGCGTCGAAAACTTGGTCGAGCTTCGGCGATTCGGGATTTTCTACGTCGACGATGGCGACGCCTTGCTTGCCGGCGGAAATGTACGCGTAGGTGCGGGCGACGTAAATATTGCGCGCATCGGGGAGTGGAACGATGGCGTTCTGCACCGGCTTGGGCTGCGCGAGATCGGTGACGTCGAGAACTTTCATACCGTCAGCATCGACAACAAAGGCATAGCGGAATTGCACGGCAACGGCGTGCGGCTGATTGAGCACCGGCGCGGCGATCGTGGCGGTGATGCGCGGCGCGAGAGGATTATCGAGGTCCACGACAACGAGCGCTTTGTCGGTCAAGATGTACGCGTAAGTGCCCGCGATGGTGATGCGGTGCGCGCCAGTCAATGCGCCGCCAGGATTGAAAGTAGCGCCGCGCTTTAGGAAATTGTTCGCGGGATTGCCATCAAGCAACGTGCCCACGCCGGGACTCTTGGCCTTCAAATCGGGATTGCCAACAATGACCAGCCCCTCTTCGCGGTCCGCCACGTAGAGGAAGCCATACATAAGATGGATGGGCTGCTCTTCGTTGACCGGCAATTGCTGGCGCAGCGGGTCGACCGCCAGCGTGCTGGGCGAGGCTACGGCTACGGCGTCTTTTGTTGGCAAATAAAATCGCTGGCCGATCGGAGAAACCGGAGCGGTGGTCATTTTCTCCGAGAATCCTTTGTTGTCAATGTTGGCGATGTCGTAGACGCGCAGGCCGCCGTGTCCGTCGGCGGCGTAGGCGTATTCGCCCCGCTGCTGAATGTCCAGAACATTTCCCGGGTGCTCGGAAGCGGCGTGCAACTCGCGATTGTGCGCTTCGAACTTTTTGTAGTCGGCGGGATAGGCCAAGCGCTGCAAGTCGCTGCCGTAAATGGCTTCGGGATCGTCGTGCTCGGCCACGGTGATGGCTTCAAAGCCTTTGTTTCCGGTGGCCACGTAAATATAGCGGCCCATGAAGTTCATGAAGTTGGTGCCTTGCAGCATCAACTGGGCCATCCAGGCATTGTTGTCGTTCTGCTCGGAGACGTGGCAGTCGCTGCACTGCTTGGTCTCTTTGGCGCGCACGGTGTGCGGAACGAAGGTGCTGTAGCCTTGTCCGGAAAATCCGGGCGCGGAGATGGTTTGCTGCTCGTAGTACAGCCACTCGCGGTTCGCGTTTTGCGAACTCACCAACACGGCGCAACTGGAACGCGCGGGCGCGATGCGGTGTCCAGTGACTGTGCCATCGACACCGAGCATATAAATATCGTCGCGTAAAACCTGGAAGTTGTAGCTGGTGTAATTGCGCGTCATTAAACCTTCGTTGTGCAGCATCGGCTTCTTGGCGTTGGCGGTCATCTGCAGGTGGCAGCCAAAGCAGGTGGGCGTCCACGAAGTGTGGCAGGAGTAGCAGGTCATCGAGGAATTCGGATGCGCGAGGTGCGTATCGTCTTGCGGCATGCGCGACGAAACCGAGCCATCGGTGGTGATCATTTTGGCGCGCAGCGATTTCGGACTGAAGTGAATATTCCCCGGCGTGATGCTGTCGGCCGTCTGTACCACTTCCCACTCTTTGTGCTCGTCGGTCATGGAGCGCTGGTAGAGCGCATCGCCGCGCCATTCAAAGCGGCGCAGGCCCCAGGGCGTGCGCAGAGTTTCCAGATGGCGGCCGCGGGGCTCGCCGGGACGTTGCGACTCTGGCGCCGCGGGCCCCGAACTGATCAACGAAGCTTTATTGCGAATGGTGCCGTGGCAATCGACGCAATCAATTTCCACCGCGGCGCGCGGCTCGCCGTAAATTTTTCCGTTGCCGTGATTATCCTGGGCAAAATGGCAATCATCGCACTGCATGCCCTTTTCCAGGTGAATGTCCGCCAGGTGCACAGCCTTGCCAAAGCGGTCTGGATCGTCGAAAGCGATCGGCTTGCCGTCTTTGTCGAGCCAGTTGCCTTTGCGATCGTGATTGAAGACCGCGCGGAAAATCCAACCGTGTCCGTGAAAATCGGCGAACTGCGTGGTTTTTAATTTGGCGTTGAATTCCGGACTGCCAGTAGCCTCAAGAAATTTTTCGTTGCCCCAAAGACCGCGAACCGCCGCGGATTCTGGATTGCGCATGTAGGCCTGATAGCGCTCTTCCTCGGTAGGATTGCGCTGCACCGGCGGATACATTTTGTCGCCGTCGATTTCGTTGTCCCACCAGGTGAGGCCGAAATAAGTGGTGACCATGTTTGTGCCGGGGTGAATGTGGCAGATCATGCACTGGCTGGACGGGATGGAGCGCGTAAAGGTGTGCTTGATGGGATGGCCGGATTGGTTTTTCGGAATGGTGGGATCGGAAGACGCGCTGAATCCCGAGTGCCCATACTTCGCGTAGTTCGCGGAATGCGCGGCATCGTCGTCGTTGGCGTAAATCACGTGGCACGCGGTGCAGCCGCTGCCGCGATAGTCGCCGGGATGATCGTTAGTGCCGGGCAGCGACATGACCGGGTCCAGCAAACGCGTTTTCTGCAAACCAAGGAACACCGGGTCGGTGCGCAGCTCCGTGCCGAATCCGCGATCGCTGAGCTGGTCGTCCGGCTTGCCGGGGTCTTCTTCGGAATTGGGATTTCCGAGCTCGCCTTTCTTGCGGCCGCCGCGCTCGAAGACGCGCAGCACGTTTCCAGGCTGCGAAATTTCCCAGCGATACAGCGGCTCGAGCTCTGGCAGAACGCCCTTGGTGCGCGTCTCTTCGGGTAACGGCGGAGGATACGTCTTGATGCCCTGCGGCTTGCCGTCATGATCGTAGCTTTCGCCAAAGCGGGCATTTTTCGCAGGGTAGCCGCCGTTGTTGTACAGCGCGGCGCCCCACAGCATTCCGGAGTGCGTCATCATGCTGGTGGAAACCGCGCGTGTCTCTTGCGCGTGGCAGCCTGCCGGGCCGCAGGTCTCGGGGGCCGCGCGCAGATCGCCGGGATTCACGAACTTCACGTATTCGTAGGACTCTTTCAGCCATTTCGTGTAAACGCGCTGCGGAACCGCACTCGTATCCTTGAAAATAGCTTCGCGCGGCTGGACGTGAGCTTTTTGTTTCGCGGATTGGTATTCCGCGGACGTGGCCGCCATTCCGGCATCGACATGAACGGAGCCATCTCCGCCGTGGCAGTCCGTGCAACCCAGAAAAACGGTTTTGCTCGGATGCATGGTGGGCTCGTCGGTGTGAATGTGACAGCTTTCGCAACCGGCGGATTTCTGCGCCGCCGCCTCGGCGGTCTGGCCACGCAAGGAAGCGGCGGGGGCGTCTTGCTTCTCCGTTGCAGAACCCGTTGCAGGACCGTTGGTCGAGCCCGAGACAGCAGAAGCCGCGTTATGGCGCGCTTTGCCGGCGTCGCTGCGCAACTGCCCGGCAAAAAGCAGCAGCGCCGACACCGCACACAACGCGGCAATCAGCAGCAACCGCGTGCGCCCGGATTGTTGCGTCCATCGCCCCATGCCGTCGATGCTCAAGAAAGCTACCTCTCCAGGTAATCGCTTCAAAACGTAAACTTCACGATGCCGAACAGCGAAAACAAGGTGCGGTCCGAATAAATATTGGTGAAGCCCTGCCCCGGCTGCAGCATGGAAGCCCCGCCGGTCAAAACAATGTTCTCGCTCAGCGGCGGCCGGTACTCCACGCCCACGCCAAAATCTTCGCCGATGGGATGGTGGATGTTCCCTTGGAATAAAATGTACTGGAGCGGCTGCGTGTCCATAAACGTTAGATAGTTGAAATTCGCAAAGCCCTTGAGTTTCGGCGTGATATCGAAATCAATGCCGGCATTGGCGATAAAAATTCCGGGATTCACAAAGTTAGATTGGCCTTCTTCTTTACTGGAACGCAGGCTGGGGATCAAGCTGCCGTCCGAGGTGAGCTGAATCGCCGAACCTGTAAGGCGGATGGCTTCGCGATTCCAGAAGCTGAACAGCCCGCCGGCAAAATTCGGCAAATCGATAATGGAATCGAAGCCGTGGGCGCGCCCATCCTGCGGATTGCTGTCCCCCGAAGTGTAAAAAGCCGAAACGCGGTAGCGAATCCAGTCGTGATCGTAAGAAAGTTCCGCCGCCGCCATCTGCGCGTTGATAGTCACTTTGCGACCTGCGAGCGGATTGAAGGTATCCTTGCCAAAGGCTTCATAAAAAGCGTGTGTGACATTCAGCCGGCCGATGTGACCACTGCCCAGCCAGCCAAAATAACCGACGCTGAGACTGTGCAGCACCGCCCCAACGCCCTGGTTAATCACCTGGCCTACGGGCTCGGGACGCACGAGGAAACCGTTGTCATCGTAATGCAAACCGCCGTCATCTTTGTTCCAGATACCGACAAACTCCGCGGTGTAGCCGGGGAAGAAAAAATCCTGCAGATAGATATTGCCTAGCGTGACCTGCTGGTTGCGCAAGTGCGCGGTGTTCAATCCGCTGTTGGTATTTTTTTCGAGGAAATTAAAATAAGCGGCGTTGTATTCGATGCGGTCGGAATTTAAATCGCCGAAGATACGCAGGCCTGGCTGTTCGTCGACGAACACGAATCCGCGGAAATCGGCGTTGAATTGTTGTATTCCGGCCCGCGCGGAAACGAAATCATAGTTCGGTCCCAAATCGTGCAGCTTTACTTCGAGAAAGGCTTCCTGCACGCCCAGGTGGTTGTCGAAGCGGTTGGTGCCGTCGCGGACGCTGGGACCCACGATGCCAAGTTCGCGGACATCCAGGTCGTTCAAACTGAATTCCGGCGTGACGCGGATGCGCCAATCGATAGGTTTGAAGGATGCGTCGCCATGAAACAGATCGAACGAAATCCGAATGGTCTGGTCGACGAAGGCCTGCTCGCCTTGTCCGAAAAATGTGGAACTGCCGGGCCGTGCGGTGCTGACGTTGCTGGGCGAGGGCACCCTGCGGCCATCAAAAAAAGTTTCCGAGGTGGCAGTGACGTTCAGGAACACTTGCTGGCCAAGCAGTTCGGGCCAAATCGGCTCATCGCCCTTGAAACGATTGCGATTGAAAGGATCGTACCAATGCGGCTTGGTATAGGCGTATTCGCCCTTTTGCGGATACCGTCGATAATCCGGCTGATCCAGCGCCCAGCGGTCGGGGAGCGCATTGTAGACGTCAGCAACAGGCGCGAGCGTGTCTGGCGATAGGTTTTCAATGTAATTGGGATCGGCGTCGAGGCGATGGCGAAATTCATGGTAAGAGCCGTAGGAAGTGGGCGGTTCCGCGGAAAGCGCCGGGCCCAAGTCCGGCTGACGCGGCAGACGAGAGCGCGCTTCGGCGGCGGCGACGGTCACCAGCGAAATCTCCAGGCTTAACACTTCATTGGCGTTCAGCGTGACGTCGGCGCGGACAAAGGTGGAGTAATCCGGAGCTTCCACGCGCAACTCATAGTGGCCGGCGGGCAATGGGAAAATACGAAAAACGCCTTCGCCGGATGCGGTTCCCGTGAAAGTGCGACCGGTCTGCAGGTCGCGCAACGTGAGGCGGGCTCCCGGCACGGGAATCGTTATATTGGAAAAACCCGCGTCGCGAACAATGCCGTCGAGCGCGGTGGTGGTCAACGCTTGCTGGCGCGGAATGCGCACGGGCGCGGCCGACTGGCGCGACTCCTGCGTGATGGCGCCACCCGATTTCGGTGTTTGCGATTGCGAAGCGGAGGACTCGCCCTGATTTTGCGGCGGCGCGCCAGCGAAAAGAGACACCGGCCATGCCGTCAGACAGCACAGCACGCCAAGCAAGCGTCGAATTCGCCGCGGGGAAATACGAATCATGGGCCAGACCAGTGAACAACTACGCGAAACTTTGCGTCCGGACGACCACAGAGCGCCCGGGAATCGCTACTACATAACAATATTAGGCACCCCGGGGCAACAGTTTTCGGCGGCCATCTAGGTTGCTGGTCACCTGCCGTGCCGGGCTCGCTGCGCCCTCCGAACAAAAACCATTGAGGCCGGGCGCTTTTGTGTGATAACAAGTGACCTATTGTGTCCCATGTGAAGTCCCATTCCCCGCGGAAACCGCTGGCTTTCCGTCACGCTCGCGGCCAGCGACAGCAGCTCCTGTTTTTTGGCGTAGCCCTCGCTCTGGGCGTCGCCGCACTTCTGGCATTTCTGGTGACAGGCTGCGGTGGCGGCAGCAGCATGGGCGCACCGGTAGGACCGGACCCGCCGCCGCCGGCCGTGCAACCAGCGCCGCCGATACAAGCTTCGGAAGTGCAGAACATCGTGACGGCGGCGGTAAATTCCGTGAATGTGGACATGGTAGTTGCGGTGGTGGATCGCGCCGGGATCGTCCTTGGCGTCTTTCGCACGCAGAATGCGCCCACGGTCACGATCGGCAATTACGGCCAGATGGTTAACGCCAATGATGTCGCCGTAGCCCTCGCGCGGACCGGAGCTTTCTTCAGCAACGATCAGGCGCCGCTTTCTTCGCGCACGGTGCGTTATTTGAGCGGCATTCACCTGCCGCCCGGCGTGACGAACCAACCGAACGCCGACTTATACGGAATTGAAAACACCAATCGGGGATGCACTTTGGTGCCGACGGTGGCTTACGAAACGCTGCTGCCGCCTGCGACGGCGCTCACCGGAGGGCCGGGAGCCGGCGTTTTAACCGGCAAAGCCGATACCATTGACAGTAATCCAAACGCCGTGAATCCCGGCGGCGTGCCTATATTCGACCAACCTGGCGGCGCGGGCGCCTTCTCCACGAATCTCGGCGGCATAGGTGTGGTCACTTCTTCCAGCAATTTGAATGTGGCGGAATATGCCGCGCTCGTGGGCTCGGGGGCCGCGCGCGCGAATGCGCCGGAGACCTTTGGACTGAAGTCCGTGCCGCCTCCCGGCGCGGTTTTTATCGGGGGCATTCAGCTGCCATTTGTAATTCAGACCACCCTGCCCAGCGGTTTTACCGCAGGTCCCGTAACGGGAACAGGCGCGTACGTACCCGGCTTTTCGCCCATCAGCAGCACGGGGCAACCGCCGGACGGCGACCTGATCACGCCAACCGACGGTCCCCTTGGTGGCCTGACTGCGGCGCAAGTAACCACAATTCTTGATCAAGCCGAGGCGACCGCGAACATGACACGCGCCGCCATCCGCCTGCCTCTCGGCTCACACGCGGAGATGGTGATTGCCGTGGCGGACCTGGACGGCACGTTCATCGGGCTGCGGCGCATGCCGGATGCCACAATCTTCAGCGTGGACGTTGCGGCGTCCAAAGCGCGCAACATGACTTATTTCAATAGTCCCACGGTCGCCCCAACGGACCTGCCCGGCGTGCCACTCGGAACCGCGGTCACCAACCGCACTATCAGTTTCGGCGCCATGCCGCTGTATCCGCCGGGCATCGGCGCCAATCCGCCGCCGGCCAACCCGGGACCATTTTTCAATTTGTTTCTGAATGATACCGCCAACCCCTGCACGCAAGGCTCGCAAGCGGGTCCGCCGAACGTGAACAAGAGCGGTATCGTATTTTTCCCGGGAAGCACGGGGCTGTTCATCAACGGCAAGCTCGTCGGCGGACTGGGCGTTAGCGGCGACGGCGTGGATCAGGACGATTTTGTGACGAATGGCGGCTCTCAGGGATTTCTGCCACCGGCCGCAATTCGCGCCGATCAGATTTTCGACCAAGGCGTGCGCTTGCCATATTTTAAGTTTCCCCGCGACCCGACCAACCTGTAGTGGCCACGTTGTAATGAAACTCTGTGATTTCGTTTACGGCTCTGCCGCGATCTCACGCGGACAATTATTTTGCGCCGCCGGCGACGCCCGAAGGATCCGCGGAATTCGCCGTGTTCAAATCCAGAAACCAGGCATGCGCCACGTCGCCGGGCGCGTAGCAATTGCCATCGCGGGCGTACGTCGCTGCGCACTTCGCGGTGAATTGCTTCCTCCGCGGCGACTGCGCGAATTGCCACACCGCCGCGTAAAGTGTTCCGCTGGCCGATGGTGGCTGGGCGCTGAGTTTTGTCGCGCATCCTGGCGCCGGAGGACAGGCGTCGTTGTACACCCAATAGGAAAATTCTCTGGGCGCTTCGTTGCTGCGAATATCATCCGCGGTGGTAATTGTGACGCCCGGGCCTTCGTGCGTCGGCATCCCTGAGCAATACACTCCCGGGCGGTAACCGCCTGCGAGCAAAGTGTCCGCCCACGCGCGCAGATAGGCGTGATAGGCGGGGGAGAGGCGCCCGCCTTCTTCGATATCGAGGAACACGATGGTACCTGGAGGAAACCCTTCGCGCTTGGCACTCGCCGCGCCGTCGCGAGCGTCGTTCGTCCCTTTTGTTGCGGCGTCCGCTGCGGTCTTCAGTTCCCGCTCTTCGCGCCCGCGATAGAGCACCAGAAATCCAAAACCTTGCTCGCGCAACAGCGCGCGCTTGCCGAGCCAGGTGTTCGAGGTTTCTCCCGGCGGTGGGCTAATCCAAAATCCTGCGAACGAAAAAGTTTTGCGCAGAATCGGCAGGGCGGCATCGCCGGGATAGATGTTGCGATCGAATCCGAGATAGTTCTCGCTGTGCACAGAACCAGCCGCCGGAATGCTCTGCGCGGCCGGCGTGGCGCGTGCTTCAGGCGCAATCACGATTGCCAGCATTTGCACGAGCAGCAGACTCAGCACGAGACGCAAGGAGTTCATAGAGGTTTAGCATCCGCAACTCGAAGCAAGCTACTGATCCATATATTGCGCTTCGCCGTTGCCAAAGGACCAGTTTTCCCAAACCACTTCCACTAAATTGACCAGCAAATCCGCCGGCTTCAGCCCCGGCGATTCCTGCAGAATTTCCGCCATGCGTTTGTAGAGTTTGCGTTTCTGCATCGGCTTGCGCCCGGAACTCAGCGTGATTTGCACGAACACCACGCGGTCGCTGCGCTGCACGCCGAGATATTGCGGATCATAGACCAGCGCGCCGGGCGCATGTTCGGTGATAACTTGAAATTTATCGTCCGGAGGAACCGCAAGGGCTTCCACCATGGCCCGGTGCACGCCATCTCCAAGAGCCTTGCGATATTCCGGCGTGGTGCCTTGCAGTAACGAAATGCGTACCAGCGGCATGGGCTTCTCCTAAGCAATCTCTTTAGTTTGGATGCCGCATCGCCCTCCCACGACACGGAGCCTTAGTAGAGGCATGCCGTGCCCGCCCCGGCTTTTTTCGCCCGCTGGCAAGCGTTGTGCTTCGGCGTTCGTTCGCGGCGACGCTTACCCTTCGCGCAGCTTGTGCCCCGCCAAATTTCCCAAACCATCGTACGCGGCGTACTTGTAAAGCTCGCTCAGCGTCGGATAGTTGAACACCTGCTCGATGAACTCATCAATCGTCAGGTCGTGGTCCAGCACCGTTAGTCCAATGTGTATCAACTCTGTGGCGTTTTCTCCGATGATGCTCACGCCCAGCAATTTCTTATCGGCGCGCGCGAAAATAAGCTTCAGCAGGCCGGCTGTATCGCCGGCGATGTGCCCGCGCGCATTGTTGTCGTAGTGCGCCTTCCCAACCAGGTAGTCGATCTTTTTTTCTTTACAGGATTCTTCCGTCTCGCCGGCCGCCGAAATTTCCGGAATGGTATAAATGCCCATCGGCAAAAGTGACGCCACACGCTGCTTGTACTTGAAGCTGAACGCGTGACAGATCGCTACGCGCCCTTGCTCCATGGACGTCGACGCCAGCGCGGGAAAACCGATCACGTCTCCCGCGGCATAAATATTCGGCACGGCGGTGCGATAGTTCGCATCCACCGCGATGTACCCGCGGTCGTTGATCGCGAGCCCAGCCTTCTCCAGCGCCAGTCCGTCCACGGCGGCTCGCCGGCCCGCGGCAAATAGCACCGCGTCCGATTCCAGCACCTTGCCGCTCTTCATGGTCAGCTTCGCGCCCGTCGCTGAATTCTCTACCTTCACGGGCCGCTCGTTAAACCAGAAGTGCATGCCCATCCCCAGCAAGTGGTCGCGCAAACGCTCGGAAATCTCCGGATCGAGAAATGGCAGCAACCGGTCGCGGCCATCCACCAGCGTCACCTGCGAACCCAGCGCCTGAAAAATCGACGCGTACTCGCAGCCGATCACCCCGCCGCCAATCACCGCCAAGCTCTTTGGGATGCGGTCCATCTGCAAAAACGTATCGGAATCGAAGGTGTGCACGTTGTCGAAACTGATCTCCGGCGGACGGTTGGGCCGCGAGCCCGTGGAAATTAAAATAATTTCGCCGTGCAGCCGCCGCGTGCCACTGGTGTGCGTGCCATTGGTGCCCGTCACCGTGACCGTGTGCGCATCCTCGAACGCTGCCTGCCCACGCAACAATTCAATATGGTGCAGCTCCAGATTCTTCAGGATGCGCTTGCGTTCCATCTCCACCACTTCGCGTTCGTGGTGCATGAAGTCGTGCACGCTGAGATTTTCTTTCAGCGAATAGTCGATGCCGTACAGCCCGCGCTGCTTCAAGCCGGAAAAATATAGCGCGGACTCCCGCAGCGTCTTACTGGGCACCGTGCCGGTATTGATGCAGCTGCCGCCCATAAACTCGGCGCGCTCGATCATCGCCACGCGCTTGCCGAAATATGCCGCCTGCGCCCCCGCTTTCTCTCCCGCGGGTCCGCAGCCAATCACAATTAAATCGAAATCGTCGTTCGAAGCCACAAATCCCTCCGTGAAACCAGCGCCCAAACACCCACGGCGCCAGGCTGTCTTGACCGTGGAGGATTGTAGAAGAACGCCCAGCGAAAGGGCGAGTTTTCTTTGGCGCCAGTTGCCAATATCACGCGGCCTTCTCGCTTCCGCGGTCCGCGCCCGCGCCAATTCGCAATTCTGGCGCGACGCCCTACAGCGATCTCCCACTGATAATAACGTCTCGCCCCTATCGACCATTTCATCGCAGAGGTTCTAAATGGCGTTATACCGCCACGGAAGGTCACGGAAAGTGGCGAAAAAATCAGCGCAACTCTGGCGCGGAGGAGAAAACAATGTTTGGAATTATTGGTGCCGTTCTTTTGCTCATGTGGTTGCTCGGCTTTTTCGCTTTCCATGTTACGGTGGGATTCATCCACATTCTTCTAGTCTTGGCTGTCATTTCCATCCTCTACCACCTGGTGGCCGGCCGCTCAGCAGTTGCCTGAGCACTGCGCGAGAAATTTCTCTCCGCGAATTGAAAAAAGCAGGGCCACAAGCCCTGCTTTTTTATTTTTGGGGTCAGCTCGGCGCGTCCCCTTCCACGGTTCGATCGCACAACGGCTCTTGACTCCCCAGCGAGCCAAGAGTAGGGTGCAGGCACCACGGGCCGGACCACAAACAATTTCGATCAGGGAGACGAAATGGAGAAACAACTCTCCGTATTGGGTTATTGGCTAGGCGTGATCTGCACCATTCTGGCACTGATCTTTCGCGCCCTCACTGCGGTCAACATAATTCCTCCGCACATGGGCACCCCGGGCGGCAATGCACTTTCCTATTTGAGCTTCTTTCATGGCGCCGCACTTTTTTTCCTGCTGTCCATTGCCAGCTGGAGCCGCTCGGCAAAGTCCTAGTAGCGCGTAATTCACGCGCAAACTGAGGTCAAATTAGTCAACAGGGCGTTGTGTGCCGGTTTCATTGCACCGTGACGGTGAGAGTAGAAGTAGTGCGCCCAAATTCATTGGTCGCGTTCAAGGTATAAACCGTCGTCTGCGACGGCGTAACCACCGCGCTCGTGCCGCGAATCGCCCCAACATCCGGCGTCACAATCAAATACGAAGCTCCCGTGACATTCCAGCTCAGCGTAACGGAAGTGCCCGCGGAAACGGTCGACGCGCTTGCCGAAAAACTAGAAATGCTCGGCGCCGACCCTGCCGGCAAATTTGCTTGCGTGTAAACGGTCCCCATCTGCACCACTTCGAAATCCGACGCCGTGATTTGCCCCAGATTATGCAAATCATCGTTGTCCCAGCGACCGTCCGGCGCCCCACTGATATACATGTTCGAGCCGTTGTCCGCCATGATCATGCCGTACTGCTGTAGCGCTTTCAGAATCACTTGATTGGTGGCGGAAAAGCCGGAAATATCGAAACTCGCCTTCAGCCGCAGCCGCATGCCCATCGGCGCGGCGAGAGGGTTCGATGAATTCGCGGCCCAGTGCGACGCCGGCGGCACGAACGCGGCGCGACTGTCTTGCAGCGTAAATCGTAACGCGTGCTTGATCTCTCCGGCGGCCACTTCGTCATAGCGCGTCAAGCCCGCGAATATCGAAAGTCCCGCGGCATCGGCGGACGTCCACGTAAGCGGCCGTTTCTCGTCGGCCAGTAAATCCCAGACCGCGGCGGAATCCGCGTCCCAGCTCCCGTCACTCTGCACGTATGCGCTGTCCATTTCGTAAAGCCAACAAGTGCTGTTGTCTAGCACCAGCACGTGGCGGTCGCCTGTGCCGGGATTGGGATAACCTTCAATCAGCGCATCCGCCGGAATCGGCATCGGGCCGGGATCGCTCTCGTCTCCGTAGGCCGTGAAGTTGATGGCTACCGGCGCTTGCCCCGCGCCCACCACCACGTACGGAATCCCAATGCTCGAGCCTTGATATTCGCCGGAGCCGAAGTCCGGATGTACCGCGTCACTGGTTCCGATAAAATTGATAATCGCGGCGGAGTTTGGGTCCACCGGCGCACTGGCGATATTTTGATTCCACAAATTGTCCGCCGGAAAAGGTAGGAAGCCGTTGAGGCTAGCACCCTGCCCCAGGCTGGGCACACTGCAAGCGCTCGGCGTTGGAGGTGGCGGTGGTGGCGATGGTGGCGGTGGTGGTGGCGGCGGAGGATTGCCCGTCGGCGGCGCGGTCACCGTCACATTGACCGTCGGCGAAGTGCTCCCGCCCGGATTCGGATTGCTAACCGCCACCGCAAATGTCCCCGCCGTAGGCGCGGAGCCCGTCGCTGTAAGTTGGCTCGCGGAAACAAACTTGGTAGTGACCGCCGCGCCGCCGAACAGCACTTGCGCCCCCGGCACAAAATTACTGCCCGCGATCGTCAGTGTGTACGCCCCCGCGGTGAAACTCGGCGGGCTAACCTTGCTAATCGCCGGCGTGGGATTCCACAGCGTCACGCTGCTGGTGCCGCTTGCAGCCGAATTTGCGGCCGCCGTGGCGCTGATGCTGATCGTGTTGGAAGTCGGTAGACTCGCCGGAGCGGTATACATCCCTGCTGCAGTAATTGTTCCGGTGCTGGCGCTGCCGCCGGCAACGCCATTCACCAACCAATTTACAGTTTGGTCCGACGCGCCGGTCACCGTAGCGCTGAAAGGTTGCGCGGCCCCGGCTCGCACATTCGCCGAACCCGGCAGAATGCTCACGGACACATGCTCAGGCGTAGGCGCACTCGTGTACGCGGTGCCAGCGCATCCGACCGTAAGCGCGACGATAAGCCCGAGCACGAACCAGTAAAATGCCCTTTGCAAAGCTGTTCTCTCGATTTTCGACCTAAGCGTCGGCATAGCCAGAGCCATGTTTGCGAACGAAAATGCAGACCTACCCGCCTATGATCATGCGCGGCTGCGCAGCCAGCCAACAACTGGGCGAAAGTACAAATTAAGGACAGTGGCAATAGGCGCCACATTTTGACAGACGGAATGAGAGATATGGACACGTGAAATTCACTCGTCCTACAAGGACACGCTAATCGGCCAGGCACCATTTTCAACAGCATTTTCTTGAGCGTGTATGAAGTGGCGATGAGGTCTCGGCGCAACATTTGCTGGTTACGTTGCTGAGTGCTTGTTACGTCGTAGAGCGCCGCGGGCCAAACCGAGGCAGCGTCCACAGAGTAAAGACTCCGAGGGTAATGCCGATGGGCAGCTCGCACAGCCCCAAAAATGCCGCAACGATCGCGAGAGTTCGACCCGCAGGCATCCCCAGTAACAGCGCAATCCCCGCAGCCAGCCCGATGACGCCACAAAGCACCGAGAGAACGATCATAAACAGATAGAAAGCATGGAAGTCCGCCATCAAAGCCGCTGAATTAGCCACTTCCACGAGCAACGCGCCGAACATAACGGTAGCTTCTCGCGTAAGGGTGACAAGCCAAACCGCCATGCCAAGTCGAAGAACTCCGTAGACTATCCAGCACACGCCCAAGCCTCTGTAAGTAGGCAACGCATCGTTCGAAGACGGTGCAAAGGAAGCCATCTCAGTATTCTCCCATTTGATTGGTGCATCATAGCCCCATTCCCTCGATAAACGCGGGCCAATCAGGATGGCCCCGCCCGGGAATTGGCTCCAGCAACTTTGCGGGCCCATGATATGCTTTTTAAGCCGCGTGGCCGTTCGGTGCGGCTGTGGCGAAATTGGCATACGCGGCGGGCTTAAAATCCGCTGGGGTTTTCCCCGTTGCCGGTTCGAGTCCGGCCAGCCGCACCATTCCTTCAAGTTTTTTTCCAACCGGAACCACTTCTCCCTAATAGTTTTTCTGGGCTACGACGATTCGCAACCGATCACCGCGAAGTCTTCACTGCGGGCCGCGCTTCAGAGCCTCAAGTTCTTCCAGCGTGCGCGGCCAGTCCGCTCCCAAAAGCCGCGACAAACCACGATCCGCCAAAACTCTTCCGCTCGTCTGACATCGCGCGCAGTAATTCGTTTCCTTGTCCGCATACCGAATCCGTTGAATCTTTTCGCCGCACTTCAAACACGCCAGTCCATAGCGGCCGTGCACCGCCATGTCTTTGCGAAACGCCGTCACTTTTTCGGGAAAGCTCGTTTCGGCTTCCGCGCGCAGCCGGTCGATCCACAGCTGCAGCGTTTGGCGCGTCGCCGCGAACAGTCTCTCCCATTCGAGCGGCTCCAGCTTCTGCGTCATCGCGATTGGCGAAAGCTGCGCGGCGTGCAAAATCTCATCGGAATACGCATTGCCGATGCCGCTAAGCAACCGTGGATCGGTAAGCGCCCTCTTGAGTGTGCGGTTTTCCAGGGTCAGCGCCTGGCGAAACGCATCGAGATCGCTTGCGAAAACGTCGATTCCTCCCGCATCGAGGGAACGCAGACCTTCTTCACCCTGAAACACATGCAACGAGGCGCGGCGCTTCGCACCAGCTTCCGTCAACACGAGCGTACCGTTGGGAAAATCGAACGCCGCCAGACCGTTGCGCCCAGCCAGCTTCGCGCCCGCCGCGCGCCAGTGCAACCGCCCGGCAATCATCAAATGCAGCACCAGCCAAAAATCGCCTTCAACTCCAATCGCGATGCGCTTGCCAACGCGCCGCAATTCGCGAACCACGCGGCCCTCTACATCCGTAATGGGCGGCTGCACGGTGCGCAGTAGAAAAGGGCTCGCGAGCCGCACTCGCTTGATCGGCTGCCCCACAATCCGTCGTTCGAGTGCGGTTATGTACGCAGAAATATCCGGCAGTTCCGGCATCCTTACCAGCTTGCAGGCCTAACAAGCGTTTTTGCAACCCAGCGCGCGGGCCGCAGACTGACATCACACGCTCTATTTCTTATCCGCATCCGCAAACACGCTGTATTTCACCGTCGACACCAACAACTCCAGTTGCGCCGGACTTCCCGCCAAAACTTCGATCGTCAGCACGTGATCGTACGCCACCGTCTGAATCACCGACACCCAGGTTTGCCCCTCGTGCGTATCCTCAAGATCCATGCGGTACAAACTCTGATCGCCGATGGCGAATTTCGTCGGCCCGCTGATCACCTTCGCGCCTTTTTTCTCCAGCGCCCCCGCATTGCTCTTCATCACTTCCGGGGTCAGCATGGCGCCAAACGACTCCAGCGAAGTGATCCGCACTGACGGCACCGCGTGAAACGAACCGGCGTTTTTTCCGTCACCCCCATACGCGTAGAAAATCACCTCCGGAAGTCGCGCCGCCATCGACATCGCGGGCTGTCCAGGATCGTTCCCTTTTGCCGCGCTGTTTGTCTGTTTTATGCTGGCGTTGGCATTGTTCAGCACCTCCGCGCTTGCCACCGTCCAACCCTTGGGATAGGGATAAGAAAATCCCAGCGCTCCGTTGTGATAGACCCCCGCCGCATCCGCTGTCTTGCCTGCCGAATCCGAGATCGGCACCGCAGGCGTAGCGGCGCCCGAAGCGCTTTGGCCACCAGCCGGCGCCACCGCAACCGCAATAGCTGTGACCTTCGCGGGCGCAGCCGCCACGGGTGTCGCCGCAGTCACCGTCGCTGGGGTCACCGCCGCGCTAACCACCGGAGCAGCGCTTGCCGCCGTCGCCACATACGGCTTCTTCAGCGCTTTATTAATCGTATCTTCCAATTCGCCGCCGACCGTCGGCCCAAATCCCGACTGCCGGTACCGCACCACCCCCTCCTTATCCATAACGATGTACGTCGGATAGGATTCCACGTCGAAGCTTCCTCCGACCGATCCGGAAGCGTCCAAGTACTCCGTCCAATTCATGCGGTTCCGTTCGACAAACGTCTTCAGCGTATCCTCATCGTCATCCGCGCTGACACCCACAATCTCAAACGCCTTGTCCGCATATTTCTTGTGCAACCCCTGAATCGTCGGCACCGACTCCCGGCACGGCGGACACCACGTGGCCCAGAAATCCAGCAGCACAACTTTTCCACGTAACGTCGCATTCGAAACCTGCCCGCCCTCCAGCGACATGAATGCAAAATCCGGCGCAAAGGGCTCCCGCGCCCGAATCGGACTTGCCACCATCGCGCGCGCTTCCCGTACGGTCCTGGCGCTATTCCCCGGCGCCGCAATATATAAATTCAATTCTGCGATGCCTTCCGCGTCGCGCTCCTGCCTGAGCAACGCCACGCCCAAGTCGAGGTGCCCAATGGATTGCACCGGGTCCAGCGCCAACGCGGCGCGAAATTCCTCTTCGGCTTCCTTCAGTTTTTTGTCGCCGGGTTTATGCGCCATGGTTCCCAGCAGCGTTCCGCGCACCAGATGCGCCTGCGCCGCCAGCACTTTATTCGTACCCGCCGCCGCAATGGCCTTTTTCGCGGTATCCAGCGCGCCATCCAGATCCCCGGCGCGCCGCTCAATATTCACGATGCGCAGCAAACAGACCGCGCACGTGTGCCGGGAAAGCTTATCGGCGCGGTGATACGCATCCAAAGCCTTGTCATAAGCTTTTACCGCCATAAACGCGTCGCCCTGCGCCAGCGCTTGCGATACCTCTAACGCGTTTGGCTGCTCCCCTCCGTCTCCCTGCCACGAGGCAACACTCGGCCACGCAAACGCCGCGACCATCATCATTCCCAGTGCCATCCCCCGCAGGGCGATTCGCGGCACCGCCTTCGCCCTTGCCCGCAGGACGCCCCGCAAAATCTCCGGAAGACTTCGTACCATGAGTACCTTCCCCGCACTCGCATTTGCCCGCGCGGATTGCCCGCGGATTGTAGGTTGCGCCGCATGCCCCGTCAACCAGCAACGGTCTCCTCGTCGTCTCTGGCGCACGCGCAACCCTACTTCCCCCCGCGTTCGCCCGCCCTCCCCTTTTTCAAAACCTTGTCATACTCTTTTCTCCAGACCTGTGCTATACCTCCTCTGCACCACCTCGCCGGTCGCTACGGCAAATAGTCCCGGCTCGGCAATTTAATTCCAAATAGGCAGCAAATTTCTTGGCCCACTTTTTGTAAGGCGCTACATCTAACACGAGACCAATATCTGACGGGTGCCCTCTCGCCCGCCGTAGGAGTGAACGTGAGCCAGCCCAAATTAGAGCCAAATCTGGATCAGCTCAGCATCAACACGATCCGCACGCTCTCTATGGATGCCGTGCAGGCCGCCGAATCCGGCCATCCCGGAACGCCCATGGCACTCGCGCCCGTCGCCTACACCATTTGGCAAAAATTTCTCCGCTTCGATCCCAACGATCCCATCTGGCCCAATCGCGATCGCTTCGTGCTCTCCAACGGCCACGCCTCGATGCTGCTCTATTCCCTCCTGCACCTCGCGCAAGTCAAGGCCGTAAATCCCGAGTATGAATCGCTCGGCCATGCTTCTGTCTCCCTCGACGACATCAAGAGATTCCGCCAGATCAACAGCCGCGCGGCTGGCCATCCGGAATATCGCTGGACCTCCGGCGTGGAAACCACCACCGGCCCCCTCGGCCAAGGCGTGGCGACCAGCGTCGGCATGGCCATGGCCCGCTGGTGGCTGGCTGAGCATTTCAACCGGCCGGGCTTTGAAATTTTCGACTACAACGTTTACGCCATCTGCGGCGACGGCTGCATGATGGAAGGCATCTCCAGCGAGGCCGCCTCGCTCGCCGCGCACCACAAGCTCTCCAATCTCGTCTGGATCTGGGACAACAACCACATCACCATTGAAGGCAACACCAAGATCGCCTTCACCGAAGACGTGGCTTCGCGCTTCAAGGCTTACGGCTGGAACACCATTCACCTTACCGACGCCAACGATCTCGGCGCCATCGAAAAAGCCCTTCATCAGTTCAACGCCACCAACGACCGCCCCACCTTCGTCACCTTGGACAGCCACATCGGCTGGGGATCGCCGCACAAGCAGGACACCTCCGCGGCCCACGGCGAAGCTCTGGGCGACGAAGAAATCAAGCTGACCAAACGAGCTTACGGCTGGCCCGAAGACGCCAAGTTCCTCGTTCCCGACGGCGTCTACGATCAATTCAAGAACGGTATCGGCAAGCACGGCGGCGAGGCCCGCGCCGCATGGATGAAGCTAATCGGCGAATATAAAGCCAAATATCCCGATTTGTACGAAGAAATGGCGCGCATGCAGAAGCGCGAGCTCCCCAAGGGTTGGGACAAAGATCTCCCCGTTTATCCTACCGACGCCAAAGGCGTGGCCAGCCGTGATTCCGGCGGCAAAGTCTTGAACGCCCTGGCCAAGAATATCCCGTGGCTCGTCGGCGGTTCGGCCGACCTCTATCCCTCCACCAAGACTCGCCTTACTTTCGACGGTGTCGGCGACTTCCAGGCCGAAACCCGTGGCGGCCGCAACATGCACTTTGGCATTCGCGAGCACGCCATGTGCGCCATCGCCAACGGTTTGGCGCTTTCTAAACTTCGACCCTTCGCTTCCACCTTTTTCATCTTTAGCGACTACTGCAAACCCTCCGTGCGGCTCAGCGCCCTGATGGAAGTTCCCGTCATGTACATCTTCACGCACGACTCCATCGGCGTCGGCGAAGATGGCCCTACGCACCAGCCCATCGAACAGCTCATCGGACTGCGCTCCATTCCCGGACTCATCGTTTTTCGCCCAGCCGATGCCAACGAAGTTATCGAAGCGTACAAATACGCCCTGCAGTTGCACCACGAACCCGTGGCCATGGTCCTTTCACGGCAGAATCTCCCCACCATCGACCGCACCAAGTACGGCGCCGCCAGCGGGGTCGCCAAAGGCGCCTACATTCTTGCTGACGCCGCGGACGGCAAGCCCGACGTCATCCTGATGGCCACCGGCAGCGAAGTAGATTTGATCGTGAAAGCCCACGAAAAGCTGACCGCCGAAGGCGTAAAGTGCCGCATCGTCAGCATGCCTTCCTGGGAAGTCTTCGAGCATCAGTCCAAGGAATATCGCGACAGCGTTTTTCCTCCCACCTGTGCCGCCCGCATTTCCGTCGAGCAAGGCGGCACCATGGGCTGGCACAAATACGTCGGCTTAGACGGCCGTATTATCGGCATGAACACCTTCGGTGCTTCCGCTCCTCTCAAAGAGCTGCAAAAGAAATACGGCTTTGAGCCGGAAGCGGTCATCACTGCGGCGAGGGAAGTCATCGCCGCCTGCAAGAAAAAATAAGGACGCGCATGCGCATCGTCATCGGTTCCGACCACGCTGGTTTCGCTCTCAAGAGCAAGATGAGCGACGTCGTGCGCGCGCTCGGCCATGACATTCTCGATGTTGGCACGTTCAACGAAAATCCCTCCGACTATCCGGATTTCGCCGAACTCGTCGGCCACGCCATCACCGAGGGTAAGTCCGACCGTGGCCTGCTCTTCGACGGCAGCGGTGTGGGCATGACCATCGTGGCCAACAAAATTCCCGGCATTCGCGCCGCCGCTTGCCACGACACTTGCTCCGCGCACCAAGGTGTCGAGCACGATGATATGAATGTCCTGGTCATCGGCAGTCGCATCGTCGGCGAAAAGCTCGCCGAGGATCTCGTGAAGGTTTATTTGGGTGCCAGATTTTCAAGTGATGCGCGCCACGTTCGCCGTCTTAACAAAGTGAAAGCGCTTGAAGTTAGAATGTGCGCTGAGCCGGTAAAAGTGTAGCTCTGTGTCTGGAACGCGCCGTGTTTCATGTATGACTCGGGCGCCGCAAAATTTCGCAGTTAGGCCCGCCCCGCGCCTTTCTCCGCCGGGCGTAGAATTTAGACTTGTCAACGAAGGAGATAGATCATGACCACGACCACCACCGCAGCAAATCCCAATCCTCTGAAAGGCCTGCTCGCCTACGGCCAGTCCGCTTGGATGGACTACATCCGCCGCGACCTGCTCCTCAGTGGCGAACTCCAGCGCATCATCCACGATGATGGCCTGCGCGGTATGACTTCCAATCCCGCCATCTTCGAAAAGGCCATCGCCACCGGCAAGGATTACGCCGACATCCTCACTTCCCCTGAAGCCAAGAAGATGGATGCCAAGGGCATCTACGAAAAAATCGCCATCCGCGACGTGCAAGCCGCCTGCGATATTTTCAAGTCCGTCTACACCGAATCCAAGCGCCGCGACGGCTACGTCAGCCTCGAAGTTTCCCCCGAGCTCGCCCACGACGCCGCCGGCACCCTCGAAGAAGCCCGCCGCTTGTGGAAAGAAGTTGGCCGTGAAAACGTCATGATCAAAGTTCCGGCCACCCAGGAAGGCGTGCCTGTCATTCGTCAGCTCCTCGAAGACGGCGTCAACGTCAACATCACCTTGCTTTTCGCGCAGTCCGCCTACGAAAGCGTCGCCGAAGCTTACCTCTCCGCGCTCGAAGCTCGCGCCAAAAAAGGTGTCGACCTCAGCCACATCGCCAGCGTCGCCAGCTTCTTTGTCAGCCGCATCGACTCTCTCATCGACAGCAAGCTCGAAGAAATGATGGACCACCACGATACCGATGCCGCCAAGCGCGCCTTAATCGCCAGCGTCCACGGACAGGTCGCCATTGCCAATGCCAAGCTCACCTACAAGAAGTATCAGGAACTTTTCTCCGGCCCACGCTGGAAGGCCCTCGCGGACAAGGGCGCGCAAACCCAGCGCCTCCTTTGGGCCAGCACCAGCACCAAGAATCCCAAATACCGCGACGTTATCTATGTCGAAGAATTAATCGGCGCGGACACCGTCGACACCATTCCTCCCGCTACCTTCGACGCCTTCCGCGATCACGGCAAACTCCGCAACAGCCTCACCGAAGACGTTCCCGGCGCGGCCACGGTCATGGCCAATCTCGCGAAGGTCGGCATCTCCATGAAAGAAGCCACCGACAAACTTCTCGACGATGGCGTGAAAATCTTCCACGAATCTTTCGTGAAATTGATCGCCGCCACCGATAAATCCGCCGGCGTTCACGGAGGAACTTAAGCCGCAAACGAATTAGCGCCCGCAAGGCGCGGCGGTCGTAGGGGCACGGCATGCCGTGCCCGTCGCTCCAAAAACGCAGCTCGCCGGCAATTCTCCCAAACGCTCGGCACAGATTACGTCAGCGGATTTTTTTAGCTTTGCCATCGGCCCGGAACCATGTGAGATAGTTCTTAACTAATTTAGAGGAGTCAACAAAATGCAACTCGGAATGATCGGTCTCGGAAGAATGGGCGCCAACATGGTTCGCCGCCTGAACAAAAACGGTCACGAAACGGTCGTCTACGATCGCAGCGCCGATACCGTTAAGCAACTGGTCTCTGAAGGTTCGGCAGGCTCCGGCTCGCTGGATGAGTTTGTCAAGAAGCTCTCCAAGCCTCGCGCCATCTGGCTCATGGTCCCGGCCTTCGCTGTGGATTCCACGCTGGCGGACCTGGCCCCCAAGCTCGACCAGGGCGACATCGTCATCGACGGCGGCAACTCCTACTACATTGACGACATTCGCCGCGCCAAAGAGCTGAAGACCAAAGGCATTCACTACGCCGACGTCGGCACCTCCGGCGGCGTCTGGGGCCTCGAACGCGGCTACTGCCAGATGATTGGCGGCGAAACGAACATCGTCAAGCATCTCGATCCCATACTCAAGACTCTCGCTCCCGGCCGCGGCAACGTCGATCGCACTCCCGGCCGCGAAAAAGTCACCGGCAGCACCGCCGAAGACGGCTATCTCCACTGCGGGCCCAGCGGCGCGGGACACTTCGTCAAAATGGTTCATAACGGCATTGAGTACGGCCTCATGGCCGCGTACGCCGAAGGCCTGAATATCCTCAAGCACGCCAACGCCGGAAAGCATGTCACTGGCGAGGGCGATGCCGAAACCACCCCGCTGCGCAATCCCGAGCACTACATGTACGATTTCAACCTCGCCGAAATCACCGAAGTCTGGCGCCGTGGCAGCGTCGTCGCTTCCTGGTTGCTCGACCTCACCGCCATCTCGCTCCTGGACTCGCCGAAGCTCGATAAATTCGGTGGAAAAGTTTCGGACTCCGGCGAAGGCCGCTGGACCATTCTCGCGGGCATCGAATCTGGTGCACCCGCTCCCGTGCTTACCGAGTCGCTCTACGCCCGCTTTACTTCGCGCGGCGAAGCCGACTTCGCTTCCAAGGTTTTGTCCGCCATGCGCTTCCAGTTCGGCGGCCATTTAGAAAAAAAGTAAACCCGTATTAGCGCCGTTGGCCTCCAGCGGCGTCATCTGGCGCAAAGGCAGGAATACATGTCGACGAATCATCACTCGGATACGAATGCTGCTGCTTCGCCCTGCGTTATGGTTATCTTCGGCGCCGGTGGCGACCTTACCAAACGCAAGCTCATCCCCGCACTCTGCAATCTCGCGGGCGACGGCGTTTTGCCCAAGCAGTTTGCCATCATCGGTCTTTCCACCAACGATTTCACTACGGAGACCTTTCGTCAGAAACTCTCCGAAGAAGTTCCCAAGTACGCTCCCTTGCCCGTCAGCGGCGAACTTTGGTCCTGGTTCCTCGAGCGCATCTATTACGTGAAGGGCGATTTTGCCGACCCCGATTCCTTCAAGCGCCTCAAACAACAGATGGCCGACGCCGACAAAGAGCACTCGTGCCAAGGCAACAAGCTTTTCTACCTCGCCGTCGCACCGCGCTTTTTCTCTCCCATTGCCAAGATGCTCGGCAGTGCCGACCTGCTTACCGAAGACCAGAACCATTGGTCCCGCGTTATTGTTGAAAAGCCTTTCGGCCACGACTTGGCTTCCGCGCGTGAGCTCAATCACGATCTCTCGCAGGTCCTCACCGAAAAGCAGATCTACCGCATCGACCATTACCTCGGCAAAGAAACCGTCCAGAACGTCATGGTCTTCCGCTTCACCAACAACATCATCGAACCGCTCTGGAATCGTCATTACGTCGACCACGTGCAAATCACTGCCTCCGAAACCGTTGGCGTCGAGCATCGTGGCGGCTTTTATGAAACCGCCGGCGCACTGCGCGACATGGTTCCCAATCACCTTTTCCAGCTCCTCACCATGACCGCCATGGAGCCGCCCATCTCCTTCGACGCCGATGAGGTCCGCAACAAGCAAGCCGAAGTTCTCCACGCCATTCAGCCTCTCGAAGCCGAAGACGTCCTCACCAACACCGTCCGCGGTCAGTACGGACCCGGCGTTCTGAGTGGCGTACGCGACGACGGCTATCGCGCCGAACCAGACGTCAATCCAGAGTCCAACACCGAAACCTTCGTCGCGCTTAAGCTCCAGATCGACAATTGGCGCTGGGCTGGCGTTCCTTTCTACCTCCGTACTGGTAAAGCTCTCGCGCAGCGCACCACCGAAATCGTCGTCCAGTTCCGCCGTACTCCCTTCGTCCTCTTCCGCAACACTTCCGTCAAAAATCTCGAAACCAACCGCATGGTCATCCACATCCAGCCGGACGAGGGCATTTCGCTCAGCCTCGGCGCAAAAGTTCCCGGTTCGGTCATGAAGCTCGGCCTCGTCAACATGGACTTCGACTACAAAACCTATTTCGGCGCCGAGCACAACACCGGCTACGAACGCCTGCTCCGCGATTGCATGGCTGGCGATCCCACGCTCTTCCAGCGCAGTGACATGGTCGAAGCCGGCTGGAGCGTCATCCAGCCCGTCATCGACGTCTGGCACGCCCTCCCCGCCCGCGGCTTCCCCAACTACGCCGCTGGCTGCTGGGGCCCCGCCGAAGCCGATGAACTACTCTCACGCGACGGTCGCGCATGGCACCGCACCGAAGAAGACGTAATGGAGCAGCGCACCCGCACCGCCGCAGTGAGCAAGGCAGGCACCCCGTGATCCCCGCCTCTCGCCACTTGCCCACGGACAGCCTTTGTAGGGGCGCAGCATGCTGCGCCCCAGCTCGGCAAGGTCGCTCGCTCAAGCCGTTTTCAGGCTTAGCCGTTTCAAATTCTCCCACCCAGGATCGCACCATCTAATCCCATGCCTTCCCCGTCAAATCGCGAAATTCACATCTACCCAGACTCCCCCGCCATCGCCAAGCGCGCCTCCGAAATCTTTATCGAAAGCGCAAAATCCGCGGTCGCCGATCACGGCGTCTTCAACGTCGCCCTTGCCGGCGGTTCCACCCCCAAGGCCCTCAACATCCTCCTCGCCGCCGAACCCCTCCGCGCCCAAATCCCCTGGGACAAACTCCGCATCTTCTTTGGCGACGAACGCCACGCCGCTCCCACCGATCCCGACAGCAACTACCGCATGGCCACCGAAACCATGCTCTCCAAAGCTCCCATCAAGCCTGAGCAAGTCCATCGCATCATGGGCGAATATCGGGACACCGAAAAAGCCGCCCTCGAATACGAAGCCTTGCTCCGCAAACAATTTAATCTCGCCGCCGGACAGTACCCGCGCTTCGACCTGATGTTCCTTGGCATGGGCAACGAAGGCCATACTCTCTCGCTCTTCCCCGGCACCAAAGCGCTCCACGACAACGGTCGCCTGGTCATGCGCAATTGGGTCGGCAAGCTCTACACCGAGCGCGTCACCTGCACCGCGCCAGTCGCCAACAATTCCGCGTTGGTCATTTTCATGATTGGCGGCGCGGACAAAGCCCCCGCGCTGAAAGCCGTCCTCGAAGGCCCGCACGAACCCGAACAGCTTCCTTCGCAGCTCATCAATCCCACCAACGGAAAACTGCTTTGGCTGCTCGATAGTGCGGCGGCGTCCATGCTTTCAAAAGATCTCGCGAAATAAATCGCCAAATGCACTAAAATCAGCTTAATTATCGTATCGAAAGAGGAGAGACAAAAATGGCCACCACCACCGCACCAACCGACTCCATCCAGACTATGCTCGGCGCCAAAGCCGATTCCCTGCTCGGTTTCAGCAATCCCAAAATCTCCAAGGACCATCTCCATCTTCCCGGTCCCGACTTCATCGACCGCATCTGGCTGGACTCTGACCGCAACTCCCGCGTCATCACCAATCTCCGCCGCATGTTCCACCACGGCCGCCTCAGCGGCACCGGCTACCTCTCGATTCTTCCCGTCGATCAGGGCATCGAGCATTCCGCTGGCGCCAGCTTCGCCAAAAATCCCATCTACTTTGACGGCGAAAATATCGTTAAGCTGGCCGTCGAAGGCGGCTGTAACGCCGTCGCCTCCACCTACGGCGTACTCGGCTCCGTCTCGCGCAAATACGCCCACAAAATTCCCTTCCTCGTAAAAATCAATCACAATGAACTCCTCACCTATCCCAACAAAGCCGACGAGATCCTCTTCGGCTCCGTAAAAATGGCCTGGGATATGGGCGCCGCCGCTGTGGGCGCCACCATCTACTTCGGCAGCGCCAATAGCGACCGCCAAATCACCGAAATCAGCCTCGCCTTCGCCGCCGCTCACGATCTCGGCATGGCCACCGTTCTCTGGTGCTACCTCCGCAACGACGCTTTCAAGAAGGACAAGGACTATCACCTCTCCGCCGACCTCACCGGCCAGGCCAACCATCTCGGCGTCACCATCGAAGCCGACATCATCAAGCAAAAGCTTCCGGAAAATAACGGCGGGTACGCCGCCCTCAACATGGGCGACTCCAGCTACGGCAAGTTCGATAAGCGCATCTATACCGACCTCGCCAGCGATCACCCCATCGACCTCTGCCGCTACCAGGTCATCAACTGCTACGGCGGCCGGTCGGGCCTCATCAACTCCGGCGGCGCCAGCGGCGAACACGATTTCGGCGAAGCCGTCACCACCGCCGTCATCAACAAGCGCGCCGGCGGCACCGGCCTGATTTCCGGCCGCAAAGCCTTCCAGCGCCCCATGGCCGAAGGCGTAAAACTCCTAAACGCCGTCCAAGACGTCTACCTAAGCAAAGAAGTCACCATCGCCTAGTTCTGCCTTTGCCGTTGCCTGTGTAGGCGCCGGACTTCACAGGCTGCGGAAAAAGTGGTGGAGATGGTTACCGGTGAGCGAGGCGCGGCGTCTAAGAGCACATGCGCGGACACGATGATCAGCAAGAAGGCATGTTCAGTTACATTTCACTGGAGAAGCGGGTACCGGAAGATCACCCGTTACGGCGGGTGCGGCGGATGACGGAGGCGGCGTTGCAGAACATGTCGCCGCTATTTGCAAAACTATATTCGCCCATGGGGCGGCCCTCGATTGCACCCGAACGGTTGCTGCGGGCGTTGTTGTTGCAGGCTTTTTACAGCGTGCGGAGCGAACGGCTGCTGATGGAGCAGCTGGACTACAACTTGCTGTTTCGCTGGTTTGTGGGGCTGCCGGCGGACGACGCGGTGTGGGACGTGACGGTGTTCACCAAGAACCGCGATCGGCTGCTGGAGGGGGAAATTGCGCAGGTCTTTTTCGAGCAGGTGCTGGAGCAGGCCGCGCAGCAAGGGCTGCTATCGGACGAACATTTCACGGTGGATGGAACGCTGATCGAAGCGTGGGCCAACCGGCGAAGTTTTCAGGAGAAGCAGCCGCCGCCGAGTCGTGGCAGCGGGAACAAAGGGCAGAAATTGCTGCGGGACACGCACGAGAGCAAAAGCGATCCGGAGGCGCGCTTGTATAAGAAAAGCGTGGCGGGAGAAGTCAAAGCGAGCTATTTGGGACACGTACTGATGGAAAATCGTAACGGACTGGTGGTGCAAGCGTGCGTGACCTGTGCAGGAAATAGAGCGGAACGAGAAGCCGCGGAGGAGCTGGTGGCGACGGTGGCAAGAACAGCGCAGCAAAAACGCCTGACGCTGGCAGCGGACAAGAGTTATCAGGCCGAGGAATTCATCACCAGGTTGCGCGCGTTGCGCATCGTGCCGCACATTGCGGAGTACGAGAAAGAGACGGCACTGAGCAAGAACTGGCTGTTACCGAGCGAGCGGGAAGATCCGGGATTCGCGATCAGCCAAGGAAAGCGCAAACTGGTGGAGAAGATTTTTGCCTGGATCAAAAGTTCGGCGGGGCTGCGGAAAACGAAATTACGCGGGCGCCGGCGGGTGGACTGGCAGTTTCGCTTGTATGCCGCCGCCGCGAATTTGGTGCGACTGGCGAAACTAATGCCGGCATAAACCCGCGTTTCGGAAAGGAAGCGCGGTCACGGGAAGCCGGCAGGTAGAGCACAACGAAAAAGGCGCAGCCTCGGAAGCCGCAGGGCCCCACGCCGGGGACAAATTTGCAAATGGGCTGACTTTTTCCGCAGCCTGTTCAGTCCGGCCCACTGGGCGGCTCGGCACCCCCGCTCCGTCGTAGTGGCACAGCCAATCTTGGCTGTGCACATTGTTTTTTTGTGCTCCCTGTTCTTGCCCCTTGTATTTTTGTGCTCCGCTGTTTTGTGGGTCGGAGCTTTTAGCTCCGACATTACATGCTTGCCTACCAACTGCGCTTTAGCGCCTGAGGAACTGCGCCCTTATCGTCCGCACCTACCGCGTTGCTCATCTCCCACTTTGTGATAAAACATATTCCATGACGCCAACTTCCACGAACACCCTCGTCCGTCTCTTCCTAATCCTCTCCCTAACAATTTCCTGCACCATAATCCGCGCCCAAGACTCCCCCGCCCCCATCCAAGTCCCCGCCGCAACTCTCTCCACCTTCGTCGGTCAATACCAATACGACGACAATCCCTATCTCCCCATCTCCATCTCCCTCACCGCCTCCAAGCTCTACATCGAATCCGCGCGCTCGCCCCACGCCGAACTTCTCCCCCAGTCCCAGGACACCTTCACTCCCGCGAGCAACCCCACCGCCGCCACCTTCAAATTCCTCCTCGACCCCTCCGGCAAAGTCATCGGCCTGCTCCGCACCGCACCGGACAAATCCACCCGCCACGCCAAGAAAATCAGCGACCAGCCGCAAATTTTCGACAAGCCCGAATTCTCCCGCGAAGAGGTCATGATCCCCGTCCGCGACGGCGTCAAACTTCACGCCGTAATCCTCAAGCCCAAAAACGCCACCGCCGCGCTCCCCATCCTCATGGAACGCACTCCCTACGGCGTCGACGGCTCCGACTCCGACGCCATCAACTCCCGCTATCCCGAACTCGTCCACGACCGCTACATCTTCGTCTTCCAGGACATTCGCGGCCGCTATAAATCCGAAGGCACTTTCGTCATGTCCCGCGCCATGGTCGATCACAGCAATCCCAAACTCGTCGACGAAAGCACCGACACCTACGACTCCGTCGCCTGGCTCATCAAAAATATCCCCAACAACAACGGCCGCGTCGGTGTCTTCGGCATCTCCTATCCCGGATTCCTCGCGCAAGCCGCCGGCATCGATCCCCATCCCGCCGTTAAGGCCATCTCTCCGCAAGCCCCCATGATCGACGTCTGGATGGGCGACGATTTCTTCCATAACGGCGCTTTCCGCCAGTCTTACGGCTACGACTACACCCTCGGCATGGAAAGCTCCAAGGAAAACGCCTTCGGCAAGCTCGATCAGGACGCCTACGATTTCTTTCTCCACGCCGGCTCTTTCGCCGCCGCTTCCAAAACGCAGGGCGTCGATAAGCTTCCCACCGGCGTCGGCTTCCTCGCCAATCCCTCGTACGACGATTTCTGGCGCTCCCGCGGTGTCGAATGGCATCTCAACAAAGTCGCTGTCCCCACCCTTCTCGTCGGCGGCTTCTGGGATCAGGAAGATATGTACGGCCCGCAAGAGGCCTACGCCACTCTCGAGCCTCACGACGACAATAAAATAAATTTCCTCATTATCGGCCCGTGGAACCACGGCCAGTGGGGCAGCACCACCAATCATCTCGGCGAAATTTATTTTGGCGAACCCACCACCGACGAATTCCGCGCCCGCTACGAAGCTCCTTTCTTCAATCACTACCTGCACGATCAAGGCACGTTCTCGCTGCAAGATACCGCCGCCTTCGAATCCGGCTCCAACAAGTGGAAGGAGTACACCCACTGGCCTCCTCCGGAAAGTAAATCTCGCGACCTCTATCTCTCCGCCAACGGTATTCTCTCCTTTGATCGCGCGTCCACTTCCTCGCCCGACGTCGTCAGCAGCACCGCCACCACCGTCGAAGTCCCGAGAAATTTCACCGAATACATTTCCGACCCTGCCAATCCCATCCCCTATCGCCACCGTCCCATTCAAGCCACCTACTCCGATGGCTCCCAGTGGTACACCTGGATGGTCGAAGACCAAAAAACTCTTCTCGCCGGCCGCAGCGATTTCGCCTCCTGGTCCACGCCCGTCCTCGACCACGACGTCACCATCGCTGGCGACGTCATCGCCGACCTCTTCGCCTCCACTTCCGGCACCGACTCGGACTGGGTCGTAAAACTAATCGACGAATACCCCGCCACCGCCACGCCCTCCGACCCTCCCACTGCCGACACCACTCCCTCCTATCAACTCATCATCAATGCGGAAATTTTCCGCGGCCGCTACCGCAGAAGTTTTGATCACCCGGAAGCCATTGGCGCCAATAAATCCTACGAATACAAATTCAGCCTCCACGCCGCCGACCACACCTTCCTCAAAGGTCACAAAATCGTAGTCCAGGTCCAAAGCACCTGGTTCCCTCTCTACGACCGCAACCCCCAATCCTTCGTCCCCAACATCATGCTCGCCACCCCCGCCGACTTCCACCCCGCCACCCAGCACATCTACCCGCAATCCCACCTAATCCTCCCTATCCTCCCGTAGCGGCAGCTTTTGTTCCGGGTTTTGTAGCGGCCGCCTTCTGTTTGCCCCCGTGGGGGAGGCGGTCGCTTTTCTGATCGGACGCTCTCAACGTCGCGTGTGTACTCGCCACTCATCACTCGTCACTCGCCACTCGCCACTTCTTCCCCGTAAATATTCTTGCACTCGACGTTTTCTACCTTTGGAATTCCAAATCGCGTCTTGCCTCAGCGTGTCTTTTGTAGTGGCGCAGCATGCTGCGCTCTTCGTTCCTTGAACCAATTGCGCAATCACCGATGCCGCCAACCTGTGTTCAAAGGGTCTTGTAGCGCGGGTCTTTAGACCCGCATCTCCGTTTTTTTTCCGTCGCTCCCGCCAACCCGTGCTTTCTATCCTCGCGTAACGTCAGCGAAACCAATGGCAACGCCGTCCCAACTTGGTATACCTTTAGGGAGCATCGGGGGTATCTTTATGAATTTCGAGCAAGCTTTGGATTTAGTCAGCAGAGATGAACGATTCATGGCCACCGTCTATGCCATGAACACGCTTTTGATCCACAAAGGCGTCTACACCCAGCACGAATTTGAATCCTTGTTCACCGAATGGGTAAAAAAGGAAGAGCGCAAGAAGAGCCACCAAGCGCAACCTACTTCACAGGCCTCTTTGTGCGAGGCCTAGCCGAAATATCCTCCCACGTGGGATGACCGCAATCCGGCTTTTTGCCGCAATGCCGCCCGATATCACACATCTTGCAAGAACAATCGCACTTCGGCGCGGGTGAGACTGCCTTCTTCTGCTGCATGCCATCACTCCAGTTTTATCGAATTCTACATCTAACGCTCTCGTTTTCTGCCGTTTTGATTCAAATCGAATGGGGAACCGTTTGACAGCAGTTCAGAGGAGGGAGGAGCACCAAAAACACAAAAGCCGCTCGGACTGTTTCCCGAACGGCCTGAATGCTTGGACTTTCCATCGCCATACTACCACAAGTGTCAACGGTCGTATGCGAAATCCAAGTTGCCAACGGTCACACCCGCACGCCTCTCTGGGGCCCGGTGCCTGCTAGGCACACCCTGCACCCAAAAACAAAACACCACCTCTAGCGCCCCTCCCGAAACGCCCACTAAATCTTGCTTCCCGCATTCGAACGCTCATCATTCGAATGATAACCATATCTTTATAAACATTAGTGTTATCTTTTCGTAGTATGCTGCCGGAAGTAGGTGCCAGCACTACCGCGCCCCGATCCGGCCGCAGGCCGCAACTCACATGAAACGAGCCGCACATGAGCCGCAAAAAATCTCGCTCCACCCACCACTCCAAAAATCGCTGCATCTTCCAATTCACTGATGGCCGCCGCTGCCGCATGCTCTGCCACCACACCACCGGAGCACTCTGTCTCTTCCACCATCGCGAACTTCTCCAGCTGCAATCCGCCGCCGAAATCGGCGCCGAACTCCTCGACCTTGGCGGCAATTTCCAAAATCCCATCGCTATCAATTTCGTCCTCGGCAAACTCTTCGCCCACGTCGCCACCGGACGCATGCACCGCCGCAACGCCAGCACCCTCGCCTACATCGCCCAACTCCTCCTCCAAACCCTCGACCAAAAACGCTACGACCTCGCCCGCGACCAATACCTTTACCGCGGCTGGACCCAAGCCGTAGACACCCTCTACGGCCGCCCCACCGCCAAACACTCCGCTTCCGCATCCGCTTCCGCCTCGCAAGATCGCGCCAACGCCGCCCCACCACCCACGCCCATCGGCGTACCACCCACACCACCCTCCGAGCCTTTTGTAGGTGCCGGTCTGAACAGGCTGCGGAAAAAGTCAGCCCATTTGCAAATTTGTCCCCGGCGTGGGGCCCTGCGGCTTCCGAGGCTGCGCCTTTTTCGTTGTGCTCTACCTGCCGGCTTCCCGTGACCGCGCTTCCTTTCCGAAACGCGGGTTTATGCCGGCATTAGTTTCGCCAGTCGCACCAAATTCGCGGCGGCGGCATACAAGCGAAACTGCCAGTCCACCCGCCGGCGCCCGCGTAATTTCGTTTTCCGCAGCCCCGCCGAACTTTTGATCCAGGCAAAAATCTTCTCCACCAGTTTGCGCTTTCCTTGGCTGATCGCGAATCCCGGATCTTCCCGCTCGCTCGGTAACAGCCAGTTCTTGCTCAGTGCCGTCTCTTTCTCGTACTCCGCAATGTGCGGCACGATGCGCAACGCGCGCAACCTGGTGATGAATTCCTCGGCCTGATAACTCTTGTCCGCTGCCAGCGTCAGGCGTTTTTGCTGCGCTGTTCTTGCCACCGTCGCCACCAGCTCCTCCGCGGCTTCTCGTTCCGCTCTATTTCCTGCACAGGTCACGCACGCTTGCACCACCAGTCCGTTACGATTTTCCATCAGTACGTGTCCCAAATAGCTCGCTTTGACTTCTCCCGCCACGCTTTTCTTATACAAGCGCGCCTCCGGATCGCTTTTGCTCTCGTGCGTGTCCCGCAGCAATTTCTGCCCTTTGTTCCCGCTGCCACGACTCGGCGGCGGCTGCTTCTCCTGAAAACTTCGCCGGTTGGCCCACGCTTCGATCAGCGTTCCATCCACCGTGAAATGTTCGTCCGATAGCAGCCCTTGCTGCGCGGCCTGCTCCAGCACCTGCTCGAAAAAGACCTGCGCAATTTCCCCCTCCAGCAGCCGATCGCGGTTCTTGGTGAACACCGTCACGTCCCACACCGCGTCGTCCGCCGGCAGCCCCACAAACCAGCGAAACAGCAAGTTGTAGTCCAGCTGCTCCATCAGCAGCCGTTCGCTCCGCACGCTGTAAAAAGCCTGCAACAACAACGCCCGCAGCAACCGTTCGGGTGCAATCGAGGGCCGCCCCATGGGCGAATATAGTTTTGCAAATAGCGGCGACATGTTCTGCAACGCCGCCTCCGTCATCCGCCGCACCCGCCGTAACGGGTGATCTTCCGGTACCCGCTTCTCCAGTGAAATGTAACTGAACATGCCTTCTTGCTGATCATCGTGTCCGCGCATGTGCTCTTAGACGCCGCGCCTCGCTCACCGGTAACCATCTCCACCACTTTTTCCGCAGCCTGTTAAGACCGGCCTGGGCACACCTCCACCCACCCCGCCCACCGCGCAAACTCCCGACTCCATCCGCGCCCAATACCCACCACCCGCCAACCCAGAATTCCCCGGCGCCCTCCCAGACACCAAATGGCTGCGCGAACTAGTCCTGGCAAGAAGAAAAGCCGATGCCCAAAAAAAAGCCAATCCCCCTCCGCGACTCTAACCACGAGTTGCGGAAAAAATTGACCTCTCAAGTCTCGCCACCAAAAATGGCGTCAGCCCCCGCGCGCCCAGTCGACGCAAAAATCCCAACAGCGACGCCCGATCAGCGCTCGTTCGCGCAAAAAATCTCCACATCTCTGCCGCATCTGCGCTCCAACGCAAAAAATCGCGCCTCCTTTTTACCTCATTACTTCGTTATCAAATTACTCCGCCTCCGCACCATACCTCCAACCCCAGCAGAATCAACACGCTCACAAAACTGCCTCGCTAACCCCATTAGAATGAACACTTCCAAAAAAAACCACCGGGCAGCCTCCCCTCCCAACTTCGTAATCTCTCACTCACCACCTTCGCCCCATTCCCGTATATACTCTCGTCGGTCCGTTGCCCCCCGGCCGCACGCACATTCCATAGTGCCGCCGCGCAGCGCCCTTCATCCAACCTTCGGAGGATCACCAATGGCAAAGCGGCTCGAAGGCAAAGTAGCGGCAATCACCGGCGGCAATCAAGGCATCGGACTCGGCATCGCCCAGCGTTTCATCGCCGACGGCGCCACCGTTTCCATCTGTTATCTTTCCGATCAGCCCGGCACGCAAAAAATCGTCGACGATCTCAAAGCTGGCGGCGGACACGCCGTCGCCATTCAGTGCGACGTTTCCAAAATCGCCGATGGCGAACGCTTCATCGCGGAAACCGAGAGGCAGCTCGGTCGCGTCGACGTTCTCGTCAACAACGCTGGCGTCGAAAAACGCGCCGAATTTTGGGACGTTACCGAAAAAGACTACGACTTTGTCCTCAACGTAAATCTCAAAGGTCTTTTCTTCATCACCCAGGCCTTCGTGAAACACCATCGCGCCGCGAAGACCGGCGGAAAAATTATCAACATCAGCAGCGTCCACGAAGAACTTCCCTTCCCGCATTTCGCCACTTACTGCGCCAGCAAAGGCGCCATCAAAATGCTCACCCGCGACCTCAGCATCGAACTTGCCCCGCTCGGCATCACCATCAATTCCATCGCCCCCGGCGCCATCGAAACCCCCATCAACAAAAATCTTCTCAACGATCCCGCCAAACTGGCCGATCTCCTCGACAATATTCCGCTGAAACGTCTTGGCAATGTCGCGGACGTCGCCGGCTTCGCTTCTTTCCTCGCCTCCGATGATTCCAATTACGCCACCGGCACCACCCTCTTCGTCGACGGCGGCCTGCTTTGGAATTACCAGGAACAATGACATGCGTACCGTCAATACGAACGCCGCGAGTACCGTCATCCTGAGCGAAGCGAAGGATCTGCTTTTCCCCGGGCCATCTATTTTTCGGGCCAAGCAAAATCGCCATCAGCGCAACTTTATCGGAGGAAAATAATGCCCGCTCACACCATCAGTTTGGTCATCGCCGACGTCGACGGCACACTCGTCTCCAAGGAAAAAATCCTCACCCAGCGCGCCATCGATTCCATCCACAAAATGGAGGATGTCGGTATCCGTTTCGCCATCACCAGCGGCCGCCCGCCCATGGGCATGGCCATGCT
The DNA here is from genome assembly GCA_963838265.1 of uncultured Acidobacteriota bacterium. Classification (GTDB taxonomy): domain Bacteria; phylum Acidobacteriota; class Terriglobia; order Acidiferrales; family UBA7541; genus Acidiferrum. Next base: position 537,826 of record CAWIQN010000001.1, on the reverse strand, counting down.
CATTGACCCGCTGAAAATCTCGCAGCCCGTCGCGGCCTTTAATGGCGGCGTGCTTATCAAGCCGGATCTAAAAACAGTAGTCCGCGAAAATTTCCTCCCCCTCGACGTCGTCAAAAAAGCTTTGCAATTAATTTTGGATCACAAAATGGACGCCTGGATGTACACCGACAAGGAGTGGTTCGTCCGCGACGTGAACGCCCCGCACGTGGCCCGCGAACAGTGGACCGTTAAATTCGCTCCCATCGTCACCAAAGACATTAATTCCATCACCACGCGTGTCGCCAAAATCGTTGGCTGCAGCGACGATCTCGAACTCGTCGCGAAATGCGAAAAAGATGTGCAGGCCGCTTGCGGCGATCAAGCCTCCGCCGCGCGCTCGCAACCCTACTATCTGGACGTCACATCGCCCAAAGCCAACAAAGGTGAAGTCGTTTTGGCCTTCGCGGAATTGCTGAAAATTCCCACCTCCGAAATCGCCACCATCGGCGATATGCCCAACGACGTTTTAATGTTCGTCAAAGGCGGCGTCAGCATTGCCATGGGCCAAGCCAGCCCCGAAGTCCAGAAATCCGCCACCTACGTCACCACCTCCAGCGAGGACGAAGGTTTCGCCAACGCCATGGAAAAATTCATCATTCCCAACGCCCCTGCGAAAGGAACGCACTAACTCTACTGATGGATGTAGGCCGCATCGACGACAGTCGCACGGACGATTCGCATGGATGACGTTAAGAAAGTCACGAACCGTGCAGTGGAACCCATCGCAGTCGGATTAGTCGGCTTCGGCCTGGCCGGTCGCGCTTTTCACGCCCCGGTCATTAGTCGCGTCCCCGGCCTGCATCTTTCCGCCATCGTGCAGCGCACCGGCGAGCAAGCCGCGCAAGCCTATCCCGATGCGCGCGTCCTGCGCAGCTTCGACGAGCTTCTGGCTCTTCCGCAAATTCGCCTGATCGTCATCGCCACGCCCAATCACACTCACTTTGACTTTGCGCGTCGCGCCCTTCTCGCCGGTCGCGACGTCTTGGTGGACAAACCGTTTGCCACCACCATCGCCGAAGCACTCGAACTCGTGCAACTCGCCGCGGAAGCGAAGCGCACCGTGACGGTGTACCAGAATCGCCGCTACGACGGAGACTTCGCCGCCATCCGCGAAATCGTCGCCGCCGGCGCGCTCGGCCGTGTCGTTAACTTTGAAACCCACTACGATCGCTATCGCCCAAATCTAAAAGCCGGCGTCTGGCGCGAACAACTCGGTCCCGGCAACGGCATCTGGTTCGATATCGGGCCGCATTTGGTGGATCACGCCATGACGCTTTTTGGCGAACCCGAATCCATCACCGCGGATATTCGCATCGTGCGCGATCACGCTATCGCCGACGATTGCTTCGATGTGGTTTTGCACTACTCCAACAAATTGCGCGCCCTGCTTAGTTCCAGCATTCTGGCGGCGGCCACCCGCCCGCGTTTTGTTTTGCAAGGCACGCAAGGCTCATTCGTCAAACAATCTTTCGATCCGCAAGAAATCAGCCTGCGTTTCGATCGCATTCCCCCCGAAGGCCCCTGGGGCGTTGAACCCGAAGAAAACTGGGGCGTGCTCACCACTCCCGATGGCGACGCTTTCAAGACCCGCCGCATCCCCGGCGCACCGTGCGACTATCGCAATTTCTACGCGAACCTTCGCGACGCTCTGCTCGGGCGAGCGGAACCGGCGGTAAGCCCGCAGTGGGCGCTAAACGTAATGCAAGTGCTCGCTTTGGCGCGCGAAAGCAGCGCGAAACGCTGCACCATCCCGTACACAAGAGTTTCCGCGGCGGCCGGCGCAATTCATCACGCGGGAGCAATGTCGTGATGCGAGACTGCCTCCATGCCATCCTTCGGTGGCGAGAATGTTGCCACGAAGAAATCTCTTCGTGGCGATAGAACCCAGTAAGGGTGAAGTAAGGCTATGAAGTAAGATGGATGAGACGAGAAGGATGAACCGAAAATGAGCGAATTATCTTCTAAGCCCAAGATGACGGGGGATAAAAAACTACCCCCCATCGCGCCGGTCGGCACCATCGAGCTTGCGCCGTCGGTGTTGGCCTGCAACTTCTCGCAGCTTGCCGCAGACTCCCGCGAAGCGCTCGCAGGCGGAGCCACGCTGCTGCATCTTGACGTAATGGACGGACACTTCGTACCCAACATTACGTTTGGTCCTCCGGTGATCGAGTCCCTGCGCAAAGCCCTTCCCGACGTGCTCTTCGATTGCCACTTGATGATTGAAAATCCCGACGATTTAATTCCGGCATTCGCCGAAGCCGGGGCGAACTGGATCTCCGTGCATCAGGAAGCCTGCGTCCATCTGGATCGCACGTTGCACTTGATCGAACATCACGGCTGCCGGCCCGCGGTGGTAATAAATCCCGCAACGCCGGTGCACACGCTTGATGAGGTTCTCGACATCGTTCATCACGTTCTGGTGATGAGCGTGAACCCGGGATTTGGCGGACAGAAATTCATCCACAATGCGCTGCGAAAAATGGAACGGCTGGCGGAAATTCGCCAGCGTCGCGGGCTGAATTTTCGCATTGAAGTGGATGGCGGAGTGGCGCTGGACACCGTTGCCGACGTGGTGCGCGCCGGCGGAGAAGTGTTGGTGGCCGGCAGCGCGGTTTTTGGCCACGGCGATATCGCCGGTCACGCCAAGACTTTGCTGGAGGCCGCGCGCGCGGCAAAACTTACGCGCACATGAACAATTCGTCCGCTGCGAGTGGCGCTGAGGGTGGTTGTGAAAGTGGCGCCAAAAGCGCCCTCAGGCCCCCGGGAACAAACCTTATGGCGACGGGCACGACACCGAGCATGGCAGAGAGCGAGGCGCCCGGAATGCCGCAAGAAATGACAAAAGGTGACGCCGCCGCGGATGCGCGAAAAACGCGCAACATCACCCGGTTGCTGTTCGTCGGATTCGTCGTCAACGGCATCGTCACGGTAATTCTCGGCCCCATCCTTCCGGTGCTCATCGCGCGCTGGGGGCTCAACGACAATCAGGTCGGCGCTTTCTTTCCCACACAATTCATAGGTTCGTGGGTGGGCACGGTGCTTTCTTCCTGGGTGATCGCCCGCAAAGGCTACCGCATACCGATTGGCATCGGTTACGCATCGCTGGGCCTCGGCGTCGCGGGACTGAGTTCGCCGAATATGTTTGGCGCGCTGGCGGCGTGCGCGGTTTTTGGATTTGGTTACGGCATGCTTTCGCCGGGAACAAATCTCTATATCGCGGAAACTGGCGGAGCGGGCCGCGCGTCGGCGCTGAGCCTGATTAATTTTACGTGGGGCATTGGCGCGGTGGCCTGCCCCGCGCTGGTGCTGCTGGCGCTGCGCGGCCACCATCTCACGTTGTTCTTGTGGCTGGTGACCGCGGCGGGATGTGCGGTGGCTTTGGCGGTTCTTGTTGCGCCGTGGAACAGCGCGAGCGAAGCGGAAGATGTTTCCAGTTCACACCACGGTGAAGCGCGAAAAATACCGCACGTGGGAATTATTTTAGCGGCGCTGTTTTTTATTTACGTTGGCGCGGAGCAAAGCACTGGAGGATGGGTGGCCGCGCTCGCAAAACGCGTGGCCAACGGCGCGGGTACCAGCTATCCCATCGTGCCGATGTTTTTCTGGGTGGGATTGCTGGTGGGGCGCGGGTTGGCGCCGCTGGCGTTGCGGCGGGTGCGCGAAAATAATCTGGCGCTGATGGCGCTGAGCCTGGCGGCGTGCGGATTGCTGGTGTTGCAAAAAGCGAACACCATCGCGCAAATGGATGTGGGCGTGGCGCTGGCGGGATTGGGTTTTGCGAGTATTTATCCTATTTATATTGCGTGGCTTTCGCTGTGGTATCGCGAGCGCGCGCGAAAAATCGGCGGCGTAATGTTTGCATTGGCGGCATTGGGCGGGGCGTTTGCGCCGTGGCTGGTGGGATTTATTTCCAAAGAAACGGGGAACCTCCGGATCGGATTGCTGGTGCCGCTGGTTTGGGCGCTCACCATGATCGTGCTGGTGGCGGTGCTGCGCCGCGAAATCCATCCATGAGGTAAGCTCTGAACCGTGGAATCCGCGCCCGTAACGCAACGCTCGCCGACAAAAATTCTTCTGCTGGGACTGGTCATCACGCTGGCCGCGGTGCTGGCGTACGCGTTTTACATCACCGTGCAACTCGCCGGGCTGCGCCGCTTGCAAAGCGAACTGGTGGAGCGCAACCGCAAGGATTCGCTGCAACTGTTGCGCGTGCAAAACGATTTGAATTTGATTGGGTTGGCGATGCGGGACATGCTGGACGCCAGCGAGCCGTATCCGCTAGTGGCGTGGACCGCGCAATTCGAGCGCATTCACGAAGATCTTGGCGAAGGACTGGAACTGGAAGGGCGGTTTGCCGGAGCCAACCGCACGCCGGAGCAGCAACAATATTTAACGCAATCGGTGGCGCAATTCTGGGACGCCGTGAAGCGCATGTTCCAGCTAGCGAGCGCAGGACGCGACGCGGAAGCGCGCGAACAGATTCGCTTGTCGCTGCAGGCGCGGCAGGAAGCGCTGAGCACGGCAGTGTCGCGGCTGCTGGTGCAAAATAATGAAGGCGAGCAGCAGGCCGCGGCGCGCATCGCGGCGATTTACGATGGCGTGCAGCGGCAGTTGTACGTGTTTCTAGCGGCGACGCTGATCGCCATCGCGCTGACGAGTTTGTATCTGATACAAACGAACCGCAAACTTTTCGCGCGGCTGGGAGAATTATCGGCGCAGCGCAGCGAACTGGCGCAGAAATTAATCGCCACGCAGGAATCGACGCTGCGGCATATTTCGCGCGAGCTGCACGATGAATTCGGGCAAGTGCTCACGGCGATTGGCGCGATGCTATCGCGCGCGGGAAAAGCGGCTCCGGAAGGCTCGGCGTTGCGCGAAGATTTGCAGGAAGTGCGCGAAGTAGCGCAGTCTACCTTGAACAATATTCGCAGCTTGTCGCAAGCGCTGCATCCGGTGCTGCTGGAGGAGCAGGGGCTGGAAAGCACGCTGGACTGGTACATTCCGACGGTGGAGCGGCAAGCGGGAATCGCGGTGCATTATGAAAAATCTGGGACGAGCTTCGCGGTGGAGACAGGCGCGGGCGTGCACATTTACCGCATCGTGCAAGAAGCGCTGAATAATGTGGTGCGCCACGCGGAAGCGAAGGAAGCGTGGGTGCGGCTGAGGTTTTTGCCGGAAGCGCTGGGAGTGGAAGTGGAAGATCGCGGCAAAGGATTCGTGCCGCAAGCAGGACAACGAGGAATCGGATTGGTGGCGATGCGGGAACGCGCGGAATTGATCGGCGGGATACTTACGGTGACACCGGCAGCAAATGGAGGGACGCTGGTGAAGATCGAAATTCCACGAAAAAAACTGGAGGCCCAGGTTGGCTAAAATCAAGGTGTTGCTGGTGGACGATCATGCGCTGGTACGGCGCGGATTTCGGCGCATGCTCGAGGATGACGCGGACGTTTCGGTGGTGGGCGAAGCGAGCGACGGAGAAGAGGCGGTGCGCTTGGCGATCGAGCTGCGGCCGGACGTTACGGTGATGGATTGCGCGCTGCCGGAATTCAGCGGGATTGAAGCCATGCGGAAGATTCGCGGCGTGCTGCCCGAAGCGCGCATTTTGATGCTGAGCATGCATTCGGAAGAGACGCTGGTGCGGCAGGCGATGGATGCGGGGGCGCGCGGATATATTTTGAAAAATGCGCTGGATCTGGATCTGGTGAAGGCGGTGCGCAGCGTCGCGGAAGGAAAAGTGGTGCTGGATCCGCAAATTTCGAAGCCCTCTTCGCTGAAGGGGGAACGCGCGGGCGGGTTGACGCCGCGGGAGCTGGAAATTTTGCAGCATATCGTGGCGGGGCAATCGAACAAAGAGATTGCCGTGGAGTTGAATCTCAGCTCGAACACGGTGGCGGTGCACCGCGCAAATATCATGGATGCACTGGGAATGCATAAGACGGCGGAGCTGGTGGTATATGCCATTCGGCACGGGCTGGTGAATCTACCGTGAAGCGGCGGGATTTTCTGCGGGGCGCTTGCGAGGCCGGGCTGGGACTGGGGATTGGGCTGGGCGCGGGTGCGGATCTCGCGAGAGCGTTTGGGTTGCGAACGGATTTAGGGTTGCCGCCGAGCGGCAAGGCGTCCGCCTCCGAAGGCGGCCGCTACACAGGGGCCTCTGGGCCCGGGTTTCGTTTTGCGGATGTTACAAACGCCGCGGGTCTGCACTTTAAACATAACAGTGGTGCGTATGGCGGGAAGTTGCTGCCGGAGACGCTGGGGTCCGGGTGCGCGTTTCTGGATTATGACCGCGACGGATGGCAAGACATTTTGTTGATCAATGGCATGGACTGGCCGGAGCACAAGCGGCAGCGCTCGACGCTGCGGCTGTATCGGAACAATCGCAACGGAACCTTTACTGACGTAACCCATAGTGCGGGGCTGGACGTGGAAATGTATGGGATGGGCGTGGCGGTTGGCGATTACAACAACGATGGATTCCCGGATATTTTTGTGAGCTGCGTGGGGCAGAGCAGATTATTCCGGAATGCCGGCAACGGAACATTTGTCGAGGCTACGAAAAGCAGCGGGTTGCTGGGGCATACCGGATTCAGCACGTCGGCGCTGTGGATTGATTATGACCGCGACGGGCTGCTGGATTTGTTTGTTTGCAATTATGTGCGATGGTCGCCGGAGCACGATGTGTTTTGCAGCCTAGATGGCGTGCACAAATCGTATTGCACGCCGGAAGCGTATCGAGGAGATACCTGCTGGCTGTTTCACAATCGCGGAGACGGGACGTTCGAGGATGTGACGGCGGCGAGCGGGATTTTTGACAGCGGCGCGAAATCGCTAGGCGTAGCGATGTTTGACTACAACGCGGATGGCTGGCCGGATTTGCTGGTGGCCAACGACACGCAGGCGAACAAACTCTATAAGAACTTAAAGAATGGAAAATTCAAGGATGTGGCGGGGGAGACGGGCCTGGCATTCAGCACGGACGGCAAAGCGCGCGCGGGCATGGGCGTGGATACCGGCGATTTTGACGGTTCGGGAAGAGCCGGGGTGGCGATTACCAATTTTGACAACGAAATGATTGGGTTATATCGCAGCGTGCGCGAGGGAATTTATGACGATGTGTCGGTAGCGGCCGGAATTGGGCTGGCGTCGAAAAATAGTTTGGGGTTTGGCTGCACATTCCTGGACGTGGATTTGGATGGGGCGCTGGATTTGGCGGTGGTGAATGGGCACATCGACGATACGGTACGAAATATTCGGGGGAATACGGGGTATGCGCAGGCGCCAGAGCTTTTTTTGAATGATGGCGCGGGAAAATTCCGCGATGTGGCGTCGGAGGTTGGCGGAGGGTTTGAGTTGCCCAAAGTGGGGCGCGGGCTCGCGTTTGGAGATTTCGATCGCGATGGAGATTTGGATTTGTTGATGACCACGAACAATGGGCAGGCGTATTTGTTCCGGAATGATTTAGCGAATGGGAATCGCAGCGTACGGTTTCGCCTGGTGGGAAAGAAATCGAATGCGGATGGGATTGGGGCGGTGGTGCGAATTTTTTGCGGCGGGGTGATGCAGTCGCGAATGGTGCGCGGGGGGTCGAGTTATTTGTCGCAGTCGGAACTGCCGGTTACGTTTGGGGTGGGGCGGAGGGATCGTGTGGAACGTGTGGTGATTGAGTGGCCTAGTGGGAGGAGTGAGGAGTTTAAGGATTTGGTTAGCGGCAAGACGTATGTGTGTACGGAGACAATGGGGATTGTAGCGGAGTAGGTGCGAAAATCCGGTGGCGGTGGGATTGGATTGCCAGGACGGATGGCTCGCGTGGAGGGATGGTGGGGATTTCAACACAGAGGGCACAGAGAAGAGGGGCGAGGATGGCGTGGGAGTTGTAGAGGCATTTGGGGGGAGGGAAGATTTTTAGCGGGAAGAAAGTGACTAGTGGCGAGTGGCGAGTCGGGTCATCGTGGGGCGGCATAGGTACTGCTCCGATCCCGGGTCTGGGATGGAATTCGGCGGGGAAAGCGTACGTGTGTACGGAGACGGCGGAGATAAAAACGGAATAGGCGTGACCGCGAGAAAAACACGAATCAGAGAACCAATTCGAAGTAGACGAGCGGGGCTTTGCGATAGATGACGCGGCCCACTTCGCGAAAACCACATTTTGCGTAGAACGGACCCGCGCCCGCTGGGACGTCAAAGGCATCGAGGCGGATGGCGTCGGCGGGAAAGCTGCGGGTGTACTTAATTGCTTCCGCGAGCAGCCGGCGGCCAATTCCCTGGCGTTGCAGCGCGGGAAGGACCGCCATGCCAGTGAGATAGAGCGATTTTTTTACGGGTGTGAAATACGAGACATCGATGGCCCAGGGTTTTTTGGTTGGGAGATGCAGCGTGCCGACGATGGCTTGGCCTTTTCGCGCGAGAATGACAGGTGCGTGGCGCATGACGAACAACACGCCTTTTTCAGTCGTTTTCGCAGACCATGGGCCGACGCCATAGCGGCGCGTGAGGTTTGCGGCGACGCTGGTGTGCAGGGCGGCGAGAGCGGGGGCGTCGGAGGGCGTGGCGGAGGAGAAGGAGAGCTTCATGATGGCGATATTAGAAACCCGATTTGGTGTCTCGAGTCAAATCGAATCGGCGGATGCAGGATTGATTGGCTCCTGCAACAGGCGGAGTGGGTAGTGGATTTGGGTTATTGCTGCTGGGAGGGTTAGAACCTGTAATGAGAGGCCTCGCGAGTATGGGGCACGATGGTGAAGAGAATTTGCGACGAGAACGGCGAGAGAAAAAGCGAAGGAACGGCAGAAAAGAAACAGCAAGATAAACGGCAGAAGAAACGGCAAAAGAACGGGTCTGAAGACCCGCCACTACAGGCCGCTACAGGAGAGGCGATGACTTGGATTAAGACGGTGTCGATGGATGATGATGAGAATGTGGCTAAGGCGATGATGGGGCAGCGGGCGCTTTATCCGGTAGAGTATGCGACGCCGGTGCCGGTGGTGGATCACGGGACGGAGGCTAGTATTACGGCTTCGCATTCGTTGATACCGGATGCTTTGTTTCACGCGTTTGGGACGTTTGGCGCGCTGCTATCGCCGGAGTTGCCGCTGCAACGTGAGCAGCACGAGATGATTGCAACGATGGTGTCGGTGACGAACCGCTGTCATTATTGAATCGAGTCACACGCAGAGTTTCTGCGTCGGGTGACGTTGGATGAGGAGATGGTGCTCGCGCTGCGGAAAGATTATCGGACGGCGCCGATCAGCGAGCAGAATCGCGTGATGCTGGATTATGTGGTGAAGGTGACGAAGGATGCTACGTTGTGTTCGCCGGAGGATCATGCGAAGTTGCGAGGGGTGGGATTTGATGATCGCGGGATTTTGCAGATTACGCTGATTGCGAGCTGGTTTAATTATATTAATCGGGTGGCGGATGCGTTGGGGGTGGGGCGGGAGTAGGTGCTCCGAAATGACAGGGGCTAAAGCCCCATCGTAGCCAAGCACGTAATGTCGGAGCTAAAGCTCCGACCCACAAAGACGGAGAAAGGCGACCGTTTCGGAGGGCGGCGCTACACGGAGAAAGGCGACCGCCTCCCCCACGGGGGCAAGCAGAAGGCGGCCGCTACAAAGGCGGGTTGAGCCAGCGGGTTAGGATGGCGGTTACGTCTACATTTGTGGCGGATTGGAAGATTTGCGGTAGTTCTTCGGTGCGAAAGGCGCGGTGATTTTGCGCGCTCCAAATTAGGAGGGCTTGCAGTGCGTCTTGCAGGCTTTTCTTCCCTGCGGTTTTCGTGCGGATGTAGTCGTCCATCTCAGCGGCCATTAGTGCGCCGCGGGCGAAGACGTTCATGCCGGTGCGAAAATCGCTGGCGTAGAGGAACGAGGCTTCGCGGGAGAGAACGTCGAGTGGCATGTTGCGGAGGAACGGCGGAGCGGTGTCCAGGATTTGTTGCAGGCGGGCAAGTTGGCGCGCGCGGAAGGCCGCGGCGTCTTGCGGCGGCAGGCCTTGCGCGACAGCTTCGATGGCGGCGTAGCGGGCGAAGCCTTCGTTGAACCAGATGGTGTCGATGACCGGAGTCATTTCCCAGGTGAAGGGGAAATAGCCAATGCCGTAGGCGCGCTTGGGAATCCAGCTGTGAGCCATGTGATGCGCGTAGTTGAAGAGATTTGCATTGCGGGCTGGTTGCGGGGATTGCGCGGTGATGGCGCGATCGGTGGAGAGGCTGAAGGTGCCGCTGTCGAGATGCTCCTGGCTGAAGCCATAATCGTGATTGAGGAGCGGGCGGAGAAGTTCGAGTTGGACGGTGTATTGGCGGAAGGGGGTGTCGGCGAAATAAGTTTGCACGCGATCGAGGGCTTGGCGGGCTAGCTGGCCGTCGAGTTCCAAGTCTTCAGCGGTTTCGGAATAGACGGCGAAGATTAACGGGATTTTTCCTGGGAATTGGCGGAGTTGCAGACCTGGTCCCATAAGGATTTCTGAGTCGGCGAGCGCGTAGTAGTTTGGAGCGGAGGCTTCGGCGGTGATGGTGGGAGCGGGAATTTGCGGGTTCAGGGTGGTGAGAATCGGCCAGGATTGCGGGGCAGTGATGTGGAGATTAATTTTGCGGTCTTCGAGGCCGTCGATGAAAGCGAAAACGGAATAGCCCAGGAGGCCGACGTAGCGCGGGCGAACTTTGGAGGTTTCGACGGAGGAGAGGATGCGCGTTTCCATCTGCGCGAGATCGATTTGATATTCGATGCGCTCGAGATGGTCGCCGGGTTCGCCAATCTTCCAGCGCGGGCCGTCTGGTTCGCGGGTGACGGAGAGGGATTTTTCTGTGGAGGAGAAGGCGTGGAGTTGTTCGACGAAAGAGTCGTAGGGGACTTGTTCGTAGCCGCCGGGGTAGGTTCTGGGCATGACCAGGGCGGCGGGAGTGTTGAGGGGTTCGGGGAAAATTATGGTGATGTGGACGCGAGTGTCGCCGGGGGTGGGGTAGGAGAGTTGATAGGTTAGCGGGGATTGTGCGCGGAGGGCGTGCGGGAGGAAGAGCAGGAGCAGCGCGCAGATTGGAGTTCTCATTCCGTCCTCTGGTTTTTTTTGCGGTGGTTTTTGGTGGATTGAGTCTACATTAGTGCGGCGGGATGGATGGTGAGATTGGTTGCGGGAGGGGCGAGTCACGCCCGTGGAAAGACCGCGTGACGCCCTAAAGGGCGTCGCTACAAAGGCGCGGCAAGCGGCGGTACGAAAACGTCGGGAGAGGCGTGGTAGACTGCGAAAATGCGAAGCGCTTCTAAAGTTGTGGCGGTGGTGACGGCTGTTTGCTTGCTGATGTGGTGTTGCGACGCGGGGGTGGCGGGGACTACTGCGGCATCCGTGGCGAAGAGCGCTACAGCGTCGGTGGTGGCGAAGAGTGCCGCGGCCGCGGTGGCGACGAGTGCGGTGACGCAGGGGCAGGTGAAAACGTTGAAGGTGACGATACTTTCGACGATGCTGGCGGACGATGGGATTGGGGAGTGGGGATTTGCGGCGCTGGTGGAGGCGGACGGGCACCGGGTGCTGGTGGATACGGGGGCGCGGCCGCAAACGGTGCTGTTGAATGCGCGGGAGCTGGGAGTGGATTTGGCCAGCGTGAAAGAGGTGGTGCTGACGCACAATCACGCGGACCACACGGGAGGACTGGTTACGCTGCGAACGGAGTTGATGAAGACGAATGCGGCGGCGCTGTCTGAAGCGCATGTGGCGACAGGGATTTTTTACAGCCGGCAATCGGGAGCGGGCGGCGCGGAAGAGAACACCATGATCGCCACGAAGAAAGAGTACGAGGCTATTGGCGGAAAGTTTATCGAGCATTCGGAGGCGGCGGAGATTTTTCCTGGCGCATGGATTACCGGGCCGGTGCCTCGCGTTTTTCCAGAGCGCAACTGGAGCGTGAAGGGGAAAGTTCTGACGCCGGCGGGATTGGTGGAAGATACGATTCCGGAGGATCAGTCGCTGGTGGTGAATACGCCGCAGGGATTGGTGGTGATTACGGGATGCGGTCACGCGGGGATCGTGAATATTCTGACGTTTGCGCACAAGGAATTTCCCACGCCGCCGGTGTATGCGGTGATCGGCGGGCTACACCTTTTTGCGGCGAGCGATCAACAGGTGGACTGGACGGCGGACGAGTTGAAGGGATTTGGAATTTCTTATTTGATTGGGGCGCATTGCACGGGGATTGAGAGTACGTATCGCATTCGGGCGCGGGCGGGGTTGACGAGGAAGTCGGCGGTGGTGGGGGCGGTGGGGGCTACGTTTGTTTTGGGCGAGGGGATTCACCCGGGGCGGTTGGCGCAATAGACGACGGTGGAGAGCAGCCCTCTTAAGATTTAGGCGTTCCTCAGTTTTTCTTGGGAATTTACAATCGTTTGAAATTTGGTAGCGATACCGGGATTCGAACCCGGATTTCGGCCTTGAGAGGGCCGTGTGCTAACCCTTGCACCATATCGCCACTTTAGGAAGTTTAGCATATGGGTGTGGAGGGGTTCACGTGTGGGCGGGATTTTGGCTGGGGCATTTTGGGGATCGCGAGACGGTAATTTGCACGCCTTGGTGGCGCTGAAAGTGGCGTACGCCTCGGAAGGCGACCGCTACAAGCGGCAAAAGAACGGGTCTGAAGACCCGCCACTACAAATCGCAACTACAAATCGCAATTGCAAAACTTAGTCGGCGGAGGGGACGGCTTGTTGGCTTTCGGGGACGAGTGGGCGGAGGGAGAAAAATTTGTGGCGGCAGGGGTCGCAGCGGAGGGAGGGTAAGCCGAGGAGGCGGCCGATGAAAGCTAGCGGGCCGGGAACATGTTCGGGAGCGATGCGTTGCAGGTCTGCGTTGCCGCAATGTTTACAGTGGGCGTAGAGCGAGAGGCGAAAAGGGACGGGCCGCGCATGGAAGCGTGATTCGCAGGCTTCGCAGCGCCAAGGAAGAATTTCCGCGCCGCTGAAAAGATAGTCCATCACCGAACGTCGCTTGGAGCGGCGTATTTTGCCGGACTCGCAAATCGGGCAGGTGATGGGCAAGGTGTCGGGCTGCACTGCTGCCGACAGCATAGGCGATGTGGGGGGCGAGGGCAAGAGAATGTAGCGTTGTAGCTACGGCGTGCGGATGGGTACGTCGGCGGTACTTTGGCACGTACTTCGCGCGCACGTCAGGCGTACTCGAACCGTGCTTCAGGGGTACTTCAGCGGTACTGAGTCAGGGCGAGTGACGCCCTGAAGGGCGTCGCTACCTCCGCGATACTGAGGCGGGGGCCGGGCGAGGGATGCGGCGGGCAAGGTACAATGGAACGGGGGAACCGGGAGAAGATTATGGCGGAATATACGGAAGAACACGCGCGCGCGGGGGTGAAGACGAAGTTGCCGGAGCTCGAGACGTGGCCGAACCAATTTCCCGGGTATGTGATTACCACGCGATTTCCGGAATATTCGTCGATCTGCCCGAAAACGGGGCTGCCGGATTTTGGGACGATTACGATCCGCTACATGCCAAAGAAGGATTGCATCGAACTGAAGGCGCTGAAGATGTACTTGCTGGCGTACCGCGAGTTGGGAATTTTTTATGAGAACGCGGTGAATAAGATGCTGCAGGACATTGTGGAGGCGGTGCGGCCGGAGTGGTGCATCGTGCGCGGGGAGTTTACGCCACGGGGTGGGCTGTCCACGAGCGTGTTCGCGCGGTGGCCGCGGCTGGCGGGGGAAGCGACGATATCCGCAAAAGTACTATCCGCAGCGGCGTCGAAGGGCAAAAGTGCGGGAAAGAGAAACAAGCGGTAAACGCGGCGTAGACAGGGGCTGCGTTGCAAGCGATAATTTCTATTCGGGCTCCGAGGCGACGAGCCGGGTGGCAATGGTGGGTGGGGCGTCGCGCAAGGGGCTAATGCCACAGGAGGGAGAATGAGCATTTCTCCAAACGTACCGAGTCCGCAGGAGTCCTATCACTATGAATCGTCTGGAACACCGCGTTGGATCGCGGTGCTGTTCGGATTGTTGTTTGCCGGCGTGGCGGTGGTGGGATACATGGGCCATCAAACCGAGACTAAGCTGGAAAGCGATCTATCGAAGCAGGAAGATCAGAACAAAGTGATCTCGGCGCAGCTGGAGCAGGCGAACTCGCGGCTGGCGGATTTGAAGGGGCACCTGGACGTCACGGAACAAAAGATCGGCATGACGCGCGCGGAAGTGGCGCAGGCGAACAGCCGAGCGGAAGCGATTCGTAAGGAACAGCAGAGCTCGACGGCGAAATTGAACACGGAATTGACACAGGTACAAAAAGAGAGCGAAGAAAAGATTGGCGCGGTGGCCACGGACGTGACCGGTGCGAAGAAAGATATTGAAGCGACCAAGTCTGATTTGGAAGCGACCAAGAGCAAGCTGGATCGCCAGCAGGGCGACATGGGCGTGATGAGCGGATTGATTGCGCGCACGCATGACGACCTGGAAGAATTGAAGCGCCGGGGCGACCGGAATTATTACGAGTTCACGATAACCAAGGCCAAAGCGCCGCAGCGTGTGGGGCCGATCCAGGTAAACGTGAAGAAGACGGATCCGAAGAAGTCGCAATTCACGATGATGGTGTTCGCGGACGACAAAGAGATCGAGAAGAAAGATCGCACGGTGGGCGAACCGGTGCAGTTTTACGTGGGAAATTCGCGCATGGCGCCTTACGAAATCGTGGTATTCAAGGTAGGCAAGGATCAGATAACGGGTTATCTTTCGACGCCGAAAGAGGGCGGTGCTGCGTCAGCGGCGCCTGCGCCCGCGGCGACGCCCGCGAAGCAGTAATTGTGATGGAGACGGCACGGCGGAGGTTCGCCGTGCCATTTTTTTTTGCGTTTGGGATGGTAGTTCCCTTCCCAGCGAGTTCTGACTGCGGCATGAAAATGGCGCGCGACATGGTGAAGAGCTTGCTGTGTTGCGGATCGTTCGTTGCGGGATTGTTATTGCTTACCTGTTGCGCCGCGTATTCCCAAGAAAATCCGAAGGCACAAGAAGGTGGAACGATTCGCGTCCGCGTGAACATGGTGGATGTGGGAGCGATCGTTACCAATGCCGATGGAAAATTCGTTGAGGGGCTGCGCCGTGAAGATTTCCACGTGCTGGATGATGGAGTGGAGCAACCGATTGTTTATTTTGCACTGGATCAACCGACGCACGTAGTTTTGCTGATCGAAGCGGGACCCGCAGCGTATCTGGTGGAGGGCGGGCATCTGCGGGCGGCGTTCGCGCTGCTGGCGGGGCTCTCTGCGGGGGATCAAGTGGCGGTGGTGAAGTATGCGGAACGTCCCGAGGTGATTTCCGATTTTAGCGCGGATAAACAGGTGGCGGGCGCGGCGCTGGAACACTTGAATTTTAACTTGGGATTTGGCGCGTTGAATCTTTCCGATAGTGTTGGCGGGGTGCTCGACTGGCTGGACAAGACGCAGGGTAAGAAAACGGTGGTGGTGCTGTCCAGTGGAGTGGATACGTCGACGCAGGCGGTGGCGGAAAATTTATTGCGACGATTGCGCGTGGGAGATGTGCGCGTGCTGGCGGTTTCGCTGGCGGGAGAGTTGCGGCCCGCGGCGCCGAGCAAGAAGAAGACGCCGTCGAGTGCGGCGATTCTTTCGGCCCAGCAATTCGCGGTGGCGGATGAGACACTTCGGCAGTTGGCGGCGGCTACCGGTGGGCGGGCGTATTTTCCGACAGACGCGAAGGGATTTGTTGCGGCGTACGCGGAGATCGCGCAGATCGTGCGGCATGAATATAGTTTGGGATTTATGCCGGAGCAACTGGATGGCAAAGTGCATGGGATTGATGTGCGCGTGACGACGGATGAGGTGCAGGCCGATGGTACGCAACCACGGGTGGCTGCAAATGATAAGGGGCGAAGTGGGAATGCATTGCGCGTGGATCATCGCCAGGGTTATGTGGCGCGGTCGAGCGAAACGCCGTAAGGTTGTGGAATCGGCGGGATGGCGCGTGGCGATTTTGGCGGAGTTCGAGAGTTGAAGGACATTCGTGAGTGCTCAGTTGACGGCGTGCCGAAGAGTTTGCGGAAAAACTCCCGCAGGGGCTAAAGCCCATTTTGTAGCCCTCGTTTACGGCCCGACTAAAGTCGGGCCCTCCCGCTGTCGACAATGAGTCACATGCAGTAGCGGTGCCAGAAAAGCGGGCGAAGCGAAACGCTGCGAGAGTTACTGGAAGTCCTTCATGGTGGTGGCCATGGTGCTGAGGCGTTCGTCGACGAGGGCGAAGACGGTGCCCTTTTCGAAAGTACCGTCGCCATTGCGTTTGCCGGCGGTGGCACCGGTTAGGATTTCAATGCCGTCTTCAATTCTGGCGACGGGCCAGATGTGAAATTTTCCTGCGCCTACGGCGTCGAGAATGTCTTCGCGAAGCATTAAATCTTCGACGTTGGTGTGCGGCATGATGACGCCTTGCGTGCCGGTCAAGCCCTTGATGCGGCAGACGTCGAAGAAGCCTTCGATCTTTTCGTTTACGCCGCCGATGGCTTGGATCTCGCCCTGCTGATTCATGGAGCCGGTGACGGCAATGTCCTGGCGGAGCGCGAGGCCGCTCAGTGCGGAAACCAGCGCGTAAACTTCTGTGGAGCTGGCGCTGTCGCCATCCACGCCGGAGTAGGACTGCTCAAAGCAGATGCTGGCGGCGAGCGAGAGCGGTTTGTTCTGCGCGAATTTGCTGCGCAGAAAGCCGGAGATGATGTGCACGCCTTTATCGTGAAAGCGTCCGCTGAGATTGGATTCGCGTTCGATGTTGATGACGCCGCCTTTGCCGAGCGCAGCGGTGGCGGTGATACGGACCGGTTTGCCGAAAGAGTAGCCGCCGATTTCGAGAACGCTGAGGCCATTGACCTGGCCGACGCAGTTGCCGCAGACGTCGACGAGCAGGGTGCCTTCCTCGATCATTTCGCGGATGCGCGTTTCGATTAGATTGTGGCGCTCCATCTTGCTGGCAAGCGCGGCCCGCACGTGGGCGGCGCGGACCACGGTTTCGTTGGCGGCAGCCGCGGCGTAGTGGGCTTCGCGAGCCAGATCGGCGATGTCCACAAAACGCGCGGTAACTTTATTGCGGCGGCCGGCCTGGCGCACGCCATATTCGAGCATGCCGGCAAAGGCCCCGCGATCGAAGGGCGAGAGATTTTCTTTTTCAGAAAGGCGGCGAAGGCGGCCGGCGTATTCGGCGATCACGCCGTCGCTCATGGTCATTTCTTCGTCGAACTCGACGCGCACCTTGAAGATTTTGCGGAAGTCCTCCTCGTAGTTGTAAAGCATTTCGTACAGTTCGCGATCGCCGATGAGGAGAACTTTTACGTTGATGACGATGGGTTCGGGTTTCAGAGCGCTGCCGCCAAAAGGATAAAACATTTCGAGCGGCTGAATTTCCAGTCGGCCGTGATTGAGCGTGCGCTTGAGGGCGCGCCAGACGCCGGTTTCCGAGATGGCTTCCATGGAATACATGATCAGGAAGCCGCCATCGGCGCGAAGCAGCGAGCCGGCGCGCAGGTCCATGAAGTCGCTGGTCCAGCCGCCGCGGGCATCGTAGGCGCGCTGGATGGTGCCAAAAAGATTGGCGTAAGTGGGCGTGGTTTCAAAAATTACGGGCGACGTGGCTTCGTCGTCGTGCGCGAGAATTACGTTCACGCCATACACGCGGAAGGGATCGCGCTCCGGCATGCTTCGCGGCTTGGGCAAACCGTCGGGCGGCAGATCCGGCGGGCCTTCGTGCTCGCCTTCGCCCTCGCGTTCTTTGAAGGGATCGAGATTGTCGAGCAAGTGGTGGCGAACTTCTTCGAGATATTCGGCGACGCCAGTGCCGGGATATTTTTCTTTCAGCTCCTCGATCACGCCATCGACTAAAACGGAAGCGGCTTCCTGTTCGAGGTAGCTGAGTTCGCTGGCCAGTTCGCGAGAGAGCGTGAGCGTCTTGCGATAGACGACGGTAAATTCCTGGCGGAACTGTTCGTACTTGCGCTCGATGTCTTCGGCAACGGGAGCGTCCAGCTTGCCCTCGTGAACCATTTTCGAAATGTCTTCGATGGGGACCATCTGGCCTTCGAGCACGGGGAAAATTTCTGGCAAAGCGACGGCGCCGACCTGCATGTGACCGAGGGCGAACTGTTCGCGGGCGATGCGGCGCGTGAAATCGTCCATCAATTCCTTTTCGCGGACGGTGAAGCGCTCGACGATGCGGCCCTTCTGGCGCTGAAAGGGTTCGCCTTCGAAAACCTGAGGAATGCGGCGGCGCAGAAAATCGATGCCGGCCTGCATATCTTTGCGAAAGGCGTTGGCTTGCCCGCGAGGTAGCGAGAGCAGGCGCGGACGGTCCGGCAATTTGAAATTGTTGACGTAGCAGCGGTCGAGGGATTGTTTCGTGCCGGGATGCAGCTCTTCAATCATCTGGGCGATGGTGCCGCCGCGGCTGGTGCCGGCGAGACCACAGACGAAAACGTTGTAGCCGGGAGCGGAAAGCTCAACGCCCATTTTGAGGGCGCGCAGAGCGCGCTCCTGGCCGATGAAACCTTCGCGAGGTTCGGCTTGCGCGGTGGTTTCAAAGGGAATGCGCGCGAGGTCGCAGCGCCACCGCAGCTTGGCGATGGGAAGCTCGAGGTGAGGCGCGGCGGGTTTGGCGGTCGGCGTAATCATCCGGCGGGGTACATTAGCACAAGCAAGCGCGCACGAACTTTAAATTGGCGGAGGTGGTGAACACAGAGTTACGGATGCAGGTGGGGAGGAAAGTTGGCGGACGAGGTGTCGATACTACGTATCGGCGGCGGCTAGCTGTTCGCGGCGGTCCATGTACACGCGGAAAACGCCCATGGCGGCGGCGAGGATGGTGGGGCCAGCGACGAGGCCGAGCAAGCCGAAGACTTCGAGGCCGCCGACAACGCCGATGAACAAAAGCAAATCGTTGAGGCGGGTGCGGTTGCTGAGCAGCAGCGGACGAACGAGGTTGTCGGCGACAGTGGAGACGCCGCCGCAGACGGCCACAATCAGGATGGATTTCCCCCAGTGGCCGCTGAAACCTACCCACAATGCGCCAGGAATCCAGATCAGCGCGGAACCGACGACGGGGACGAGCGAAAAGAAGGCAACGACCACGCCCCAAAAGATGGCGGTGGGGATTCCAGCGATGGCAAACGCCACACTGCCAAGAAATCCCTGGATAACAGCAATGACCAAAGCTACGGCAACGCTGGCGAGGATCAGTTCGCGCGATTCTTTCAGCATCTCGCGTTGAATGTCCTCGTCGAAGGGCAGCAGGTGGCGGAGAACGCGGACGACTTCTGTGCCATCGCGAAACATAAAAAACAAAGTGAAAATGAGCAGAAAAAGCGCGACGAAGAATGCGGCAAAATTTTTGAGTAATCCGCCGACACGCGCAGCCAGAAAGGAGCCGACGTTTTCAACGCCCTGGCGGAGCGCGCCTTCGATATCGAAGGATTGGAAGGAATCAGGCAGGCGGCTGCGCAGCCACGCTTCGGCGTCAGCGATGATGCCCTGATCGGGGCCCTGGCCGTGGACCTGCAACGCGGCTTGCAGCCGAGTGGAAGCGTCGAGACCTTGCCGGGCGGTGTAGAAGAGCACGAGCAAAGCCGGGACGATCAGGAGAAAGGTGACGGCCAAAGTGCTGACGAGCGCCGCGCGATTGGGAGACATGCGGGAGACGAGTTGCTCATACAACGGATAAAAAAAGATGGCCAGCACCGCAGCCCAAGCAAGCGGGACCAGGAACGGCTCGAAAATGCGGAAGACCAGGTAACCGAGCAGCAACAAAGCGCCGTAGGACAGAACGGTGGCGAGGCGGTCACTGGTGGTTTGCGGAGCGGCGGGAGTGTGACGCATGCGCAGTATATAATCCGATTAACGACAAAGTGCCGGTTGACCGGCTGGCGCATCCAGCTAAACTACCCGGTACGCAGCCAGACGGAAGGGTTCTAACTCCAGTCTCGCACAAACAGGTCACGGAATGGCAAACACCGCGATACCGCATGTCTGAAAAACCCTACGCACTTACGGCATACCAGGTTCGGCTGCTGGTGGTGCTTGTCCTAATTAATTTTGTAAATTTTGCGGCGCGGCAGGTTTTTGTGCCGCTGATTCCGCTGCTGCGGCTGCATTTGAATGTTACCGACGCGCAGCTGGGTTCGCTGCAGACGTGGCTGCTGCTGGTGCTGGCGGTGGCCAGCGTGCCGTTCGGGTATTTTGCGGATCGCGTGAGCCGCAAGGCGATTATCTGGATCGGGATTTTGTGCTGGAGTTTGGCGACGCTGGCGGGAGGATTGGCTTCGACGTTCGTTTCGTTCCTGGTAGCGCGCGCATTTGTGGGCTTGGGCGAAGCGGCGTACGCGCCCGCGGCGCAGTCCATGATTTCCGGCGCGTTCCCCAAGGAACGGCGAGCCATGGCGCAGTCTATTTTTGCCACGGGGATGCTGCTCGGCGGGGCCAGCGGCCAGGTCTTGGGCGGCATTGTTGGATCGCGGTATGGATGGCAAGCGGCGTTTTTTATTGTGGCGGTTGCCGGGCTGATTCCGAGCCTGGCGCTTTTTTCGATTGAAGAACCTTCGCGCGGTCCGCGGAGCGAAGTGGTGCCGATCCCGCACCTGTTTAAAATTCCCGCATTTATGGCGATGATCGCGGCGGGTGCGTGCGTGACGTTTACCAGCGTTTCGCTGCTGACCTGGGGAATGGACTTCGTGGAGAGCTACAAGGATTTTAGTATGCGTGAAGCTTCCGTGGCGCTATCGCTGGCGGCGCTTTTCTCCGCGATTACCGGGGTGCTGGCAGGCGGCGCGGCGGCGGACTTTCTGCAAAAACGGTTTGCATACGGGCGCGTGGCCGCGATGGCCGGGGCGCTGTTGCTGGCCGCGCCGTTTTTGTTACTGGCCATTCAGACGGAAGAGAAAGAGACGGTGCTGCTGGGATTGGTGGTTTCGGGATTCTTTATGTCGTGGTACTTAGGACCGGCGACGGCAGTGATTCACGACATGATGCCGCGACGGGCGCATGCGACGTCCGTGGGAGTGTATCTGCTGGTCACGCAACTGGTGGGCGGGTTGGGGCCGGGAGTGGTGGGAAAAATTTCCGATATGCACGATTTGCAGCTGGGATTGCAAATTTCTGTGGCGGTGATGGTGTGCGGCGGGCTACTGATGCTGCTGGTGATTCATTTTATCCGGCGGGATGGGTTGCGGCATCCGTCGCTGGAAATATTTCATGCGGAGTCGGCGGATTAGGAAAGAGTTTAACGGATGCCTAGTTTTTCGATGAGGCGCAGGACTTCGCCCTCGCTGACGTCATAGAGCGGGCGCTCGTCGTCTTCCTCGAGGCGCTCGCGTAAATATTCCGCGGAGATGTAACTCGATTCCCTGTCGGTAAGGTCGCGTCCGGTTCGTTCGCGAAATTTTACGAAGGCGGGGTGGGCGAGGCCGATGACTAGCGCTTCTTCGCCGATGAAGAATTTTGTGTCGATGGTGTCGGCGTGGCGGGTGGCGATGCCGTTCCACATGTGGGAGAAGCGGCAGTGGAACTCCTGGCCGCTGAGCTTGGAGGTTACGTCGAAGGTGCCGACGAACTGGCTCATGGGGCCGACGTTTGCGAGTACTGGACGAGTGATCAAGCTGTCTCCTTCATGCGTCAGGCGCTAAAGCGCATTGGTTGCCAAGCACTGATGTCGGAGCTAAAGCTCCGACCCACAAAACAGAGTGTTTCCGCCGACCAACAAAACAGAATGCTGTTCCGCAGCCTGTAAAGTCGGCCCTCCCGCTACAAGCGGCCGCTATAAGCCGGGCGATTAGCGGGCGGCTACGGCGGCGGCGCCAACGTTGGTGTAGCTTTGCACGGCGGCGCCGACTCCCGCGCCAGAACCTACGCGGTAGCCTTGATCGAGCAAAACTTTTTCAAATGCGCCGAGGAACAGCAGCACATTGGCTTTCTGGCTGCAGTAGCCCATCAAGCCGATGCGCCAGATTTTCGCTTTCAGAGGTCCGAGACCGCCGGCGATTTCAATATTGAATTCGTCGAGCAACTGATTACGGACTTTGACGTCGTCGATACCGTTGGGAATCATAACGGCGGTGACGGTGGGCAAACGCTCGGCGGGATCTTTGACCAAAAGTTCGAGGCCCATGGCCTCAAGGCCGGCGATTAGCGCCAACTGATTTTGGCGATGGCGCTCCCAGCGATTCTCGAGGCCTTCTTCGAGGGTGAGGCGCATGGCCTCGCGCAAACCGAAGATCAGGGAGATTGGCGGGGTGTGATGGTACAGGCGATCTTTGCCCCAATAGTTCATCGCGGTGGTGAGATCAAAGTACCAGCTCTGCACTTTTGTTTTGCGATTGCGAAAAACTTCTTCGGCTTTGGGGCTTACGGTAATGGGCGACATGCCCGGCGGGGCGCTAATGGCTTTTTGCGTGCCGCTGAAGCAGATGTCCACGCGCTCGTTGTCAATATGCAGCGGGACGGCGGCGAGGGAGGCGACAGTGTCCACGATGAGGAGCGCGCCGAGTTCGTCGGCGACTTCGCGAAAACCCGCCAACTGGCTGAGAACGCCGGAAGATGTTTCCCCCTGCGCCAGACCGATGATTTTAATTTTGCGGCCTTTGCCGGTTTTGCGAACTTCTTCCGGGTCGACGGTGGTGCCGTAAGGAGATTCGACGCGGGTAACTGTTGCGGGCGTGCGCCCGGCGATTTCCGCCATGCGATCGGAAAACCAGCCGTTCACACAGATGATAGCTTCGTCGCCTTCTTCGAGAGTGTTGACCAGCGAGGCTTCGATGCCGCCGGAACCGGAGGCGGAAAGCGGCATGGTGATGCGGTTTTCGGTTTGGAAAATTTGCCGCATCAGGACTTGGGTGTCTTCCATGCAGCCTTTGAACCACGGGTCCATGTGGCCGACGATGGGCGTGGCCATGGCGCGGTAGACGCGCGGGTCCATGGAGGATGGACCAGGGGTGAGCATTAGCCTTACGGGAGGATTTAGTTCACCGATTGGTTGCGACATTGCGTTTTGCCCTTCTTTTTCTTGCAGTTAGTGCTGCACGGCGTTGCGGTTGCGGCTTGTGCGGGACATTCGCGGAGCACGCTTGAGGGTACGATTCTCGCGCAATCGCCGAAGGGGTGCAACCGACAATTTGGATGGCCATTTGGGGTGACAGCGCGGGTTTTAGTCCCAATCTTTCCGTAGGTTTGCGACGTACTCGTCGGCGTGTTCGTCGGCCCAGATATGCTTCCCAGAGCCTCGCAACGCGAGAAGCGGGTCGTAACCCAACTTCCGAGCGACAGACGCCGGAATATGACTGTTGATCCAGGACAGAATCTTGCAATGCCAGATATTCAGACACCAGCGGCGTAGTCGGAGCATGACGATGCCTCGGAGATAGTCTAACATTTCGCGAATCTTAGCGGAGTCCGAAGCCGTACCAGGTAGGACGGTAGGTAGTGCAAAACCCAAAAGTGCACAGGCAAGAGTGCCTGTGCTACGGTCAGGCGGCGAGTTTTTGTTCTTCGGTGGCTAGCATGTGGGTGGGGACTTTGCGGAGTTCCCAGACCAGGCCTAGCCAGGACATAGCTTTGAGGGTGTAGTAGGTGATGTCGATTTCCCACCAAAAGAAGCCCTGGCGAGCGGCGGCCATGAAGTGGTGGTGATTGTTGTGCCAGCCTTCGCCGAGGGTCACCAGGGCGAGCAGGAGATTGTTCTTGCTGGTGTCCGAGGTTTCGTAGCGACGCGAACCAAAGAGGTGCGAAAGCGAGTTGATGGTAAAGGTGCCGTGCCAGACGAGCACGGTGCTCAGGAGGAAGGCCCAGATGAGCAAGGGCCAGCTGCCGATCAGCCAGAGGGAGACGCCGAGGGTCACTGGCGGGACCAGATAGTACTTGTCCAACCAGCGCAGCTCGGGAAATTTCGCGAAATCGCCGATGTAGTTGAGGCGCGTGGCGTTGTACTTGTCCGAAATGATCCAGCCGATGTGCGACCAGAAAAAGCCGAAAAGCGTTGGTGAGTGCAGATCTTCTTCCTGATCCGAGAAGCGATGATGATGGCGGTGATGCGCGGCCCACCAGAGCACGCCTTTCTGCACCGAGGTCATGGCCATGAAAGCGATGATGAATTGAAAGACGCGGCTGGTTTTGTAAGAGCGGTGCGAAAAATAACGGTGATAGCCGGCGGTGACGAAAAACATGCGCAGTTCATACATGGCGAAGCAGGCGACCGGGAGATACCAGTGGAAGGGCACGAAAAATATCCCGAGCGAGAGGAGATGAATCAGGACGAAAGGCAAAGCGGAGAAAACGGAGATGCGCGAGCCGTTGGGCAGCGGAATCGAAAGCGCGCGAGAAACAGAAGCCATGCAGAACAACCTTTCACGTCCGAAATAGGACGTAATGTATGCCAACGCCACGGCAGATGGAACACGCACCGTCCGTAGCGGCGAGTGCAGCAAGTCAGGACAAAGGCGCTAAGAATCTACGAACAACAGTTCCGAACAACTTCCTGTCTATCAGTTTACGGTTGCACCAAAACACGGTCAAGCGAACTGAAGTACAGGTGTAATGAATTAGATGCAAACGCCGGGTAGGCGTTGTAATTCCGCGGCCAGCAGGGTGTTTCGACCGAACGCGGAGACGGAGATCCTGCGCGATGGGATGGGCCATTTGCGGCGATTCTGGCGCACAGGAAGCCGAGGCACAGACGAATATGCTATCTTGCTTGTTCTATGGAACGCATCGATGTCTGAAC
Source organism: uncultured Acidobacteriota bacterium (assembly GCA_963838265.1). Taxonomy (GTDB): domain Bacteria; phylum Acidobacteriota; class Terriglobia; order Acidiferrales; family UBA7541; genus Acidiferrum. The sequence goes on along the minus strand of CAWIQN010000001.1, from coordinate 513,056 downwards.
GACCGGTACTGGTTGGACTTATCCCGCAAGCCGTGGTGCTTGATCCGGGCGATCAAGTTTCGTGGATTTCTGACGCGGGCAACCTGCGTGTGGAGTTTGACGTAAACCGCTGCCCATTTTCTTCGAATATTTTCCAGGCTCCCGCGGGAATGCGGCTGCTCAGCGGCCCGCCGCGCGTGGGCGTAAAAGCTGGAACCTTCAAGTATCGCTTGTGGCTCAACGAGCAGATCGTTGGACAAGGCGAAGTGATTCTGCGCGACAAATAACCCGCACGACGAGCGCAACGAAAAAGGCCGTGAACGCACCGCCGCGAGGCCGTTGAGGCGCGTCGCGTGAGCGGCTCTGTTCCTGAAACTTCGCGCCACGAATTCCCTCTACTACTTCGCGCTCCAATTTCGCGCTAATTCCGAATTAGCTGCCGCTCATTTTGCGGGCTGCTTGGCAATAATCAGGTCTTTAATCTTGTCGTAAGTGGCCGCCGGAATGATTTTCTTGCGCGTAAGATCGGTCTTCTTGGCGTAAGGGCGGCCATCGATAATTTTCTGGGAATAGACGGCACCGATACCCGGGAGCGCATCGAGTTGGGCCTTGGTGGCGGTGTTAATGTCGACCAGGGCTCCAGCCGGAGCTGCGGCCGAGGTCTTCGAGCTTGCGGTTTGCGCGGCGGGCCGAGACATTCCAGCGGAAACGCCCAGCGCCACGAGCATCAGCACCAGCAGCATACGCGTGAATTGCTTTTTCATGGTTATTCTCCTCAGTGTTCAAATCTTCAGAATTACTGCGAAAGAGTTTTCCCCGCAGGGTGATATCCGGCCTTTACGGCGTCAACTTCCAACATGTACTTCCCGTGCTTGGTCTTGCCGTAATAGCGCGTTCCGGGTTGGTGGTAGACGCCCGTGTCGGTGTTGACCCATACCATGCCAGTGGTGTTGGCTGGCGGGGTCTGCGGAGCAGCGTCCTGAGAAGTAGCGGCATGCACGGAGAAGCTGCCAAAGGTGAAGGCGAGGGTAATCAGGAAGACGAAGAAGATTTTGCGGCTTGATCCCATCGTGGCCCTCCCCGTCCCCGCGCGGATCCGGCGTGCTGCGCGTTTCCGCGTTGCTCGGTGGGGCGAATGATGGCGAAGAATGGAAGCGAAGTCAAGAAGCGGCCGCTTGGTGGAGGATTGGTCGAAAACGCAAAAGCTTGGGAAGGGGCTGAGACTCGATTAGTCGCCGACAGCAAGGGCACGGGCGCGAGGCGCTTCGACGGATTCGGCGAGGTCGCGACGCACCGGTCCGAGTACAAACGCCGGCACCTGGCGTTCAGGAACGAGCGACAGGCTGGTGGCCTTGCGGGGAAACTCGCTGCGGCGGTCCAACTTCAGACCGGCCTCGCGGAGGAACTCGGCGGAAAAGCCCATGTCTTCGGCGCGATCGACGCCCCAGAACCACAGCTTTTCTTCCTGGCGTTGCAGGAAGTCCAGAGACTCCTCAAGCTTTTTCATGGCGCGGTCAAAGGAAGAAGCGAGGAAGAAGACACTCAATGTCCAAGCGTGACGGGGATAGGTGGCTTGGACCCTGATGCAATATTTCCCACCCTGATTGCGTTCCATGCTGCAACGATATTCATTTCGAACGACGGACGCGCGTACGCGCATGTGATTCACCGATCCTAAGAGGTACTTGCCCGAAAACTAGGCGTGTCGTGCGATCTTGCGACCAGATAATTGCAACCAGCATATTGCTACCAAATGTTGCAACCCCGGCTGGGATGCGGAGCTTTCCTGAAATTTTGGTATTGGCCCGAATAGCCTCTTCCCCTGTTGCTGAGGTGCTGATGAGAGGCTGTTTAGGGACACAAATAGCGTACTTGGGCGTGTGGGGAAACGCAAGGATGCGGAGATTTTTGTGCTAAACCAGGATAAAGCTTTTATTTTTAGTAAGTTACACTAGCCCTAAGCGCTGCCGGCCTTCAGTTTTTCAGGATATACCTTGAGCTTGCCTTCCTTCTTGAGGCGGGTGTCCAAGGCGGCGCGGAAGGCGTCGAAGGCGAGGTTGCGCTTGTTCTGGATCACTGTATCGCTGAGTTCCTTCTCTTGTTTAGCGAAATCCGCCTGGTCCAGCGGGGTCTTTTCCACGAGTTCGTACACTGCGCGGCCCGCGCCAAGCGGCACGGGCGCTGATACTTCGCCATCTTTCATGTCGAAGGCCGCGCTCAACTGCTTGCCGCTGCCCAGTCCGGGAACGGAAGCGTCGCGAGCGAAGGAATCGCTGGTCTTGGGATCGAGTCCAAGCGATTTGGCGACGACGTCAAATTTCTCGCCAGCCTTTGCGCGGCGGCTCAGGTCGTCGGCCTTGGCCACCACTTGCTGCAGGGCCTTTTCCTTTTGAATGTCGCTGACCACGCGGGCACGAACCTCTTCGAGCGTCCCCTGGTGCGTGGGCTGAATATCTTTCACGGATAGAACAACATAGCCGCGATCCGTGCGAATGGGCAGGCTCACCTCGCCGGCGCGCAGGCGAAACATGGCGTCCTTGATGTCCTTGGAATTGCCAAACTCGAGGATCTGGTCGGTAGCCGAGACCGGGCGCGTCTCAGAAATCGGCAGATGAAATTCTCCGGCCAAATCATCCAGCGTCACCTTATTCGAACGACGAACTTCCGTGGCGAGTTTATCCGCAGTGTCGCCGGCTTCCTTGTCTGCCTGAGCCAAGACGAGCGGAGCGCGCATGGAGTCTTTTACCTCGTCAAATGGCTTGGTGTGCGCGGGCTCATTCTCGAGCACCTTGAGGATGTGAAAGCCGTACTGCGTCTTCACCAGGTCGGAAACCTGGCCGTTTTGCAGGCTGAAGGCGGTCTGTTCGAACTCAGGGACGGTTTGCCCCTTGGTGATGAAGCCTAAATCGCCGCCCTTATCCTTGCTGCCGGGGTCTTCGGAGTATTTCTTCGCCAAGTCAGAGAAATTCCCGCCTTTTTTAACCTGCTTGAGAATGTCTTCGGCTTTGGCGTGAATCTCTTCTACTTCCGCGCTGGTCTTGCCCACGGTGGTCAGCAGGATGTGCTGGACATGGACGCGGCTTGGTACCTGATATTGCACAATGTTTTGCTGGTATTGGGCCTTGAGTTGGTCGTCAGAGATGTGGACCGCCTGACGGAGCTGGTTGATGTCCACCAAGGCGTAGCGTACGACGCGGCGCTCCGGTAGCTGGTACGAGGCGCGATTCTTTTCGTAGGCGGCCTTGATTTCGTCATCGGTGGGAACGATCTTGAGTTCCAGGTCTTCCGGCTTGATCAGGACATAGTCGAGCTTGATCTTTTCGTTGCGGTCGCGGAAGGCTTGCTGCATTTCGGCGGGGCTGGCGCTGATGCCATCGGTAACCAGCTTGCGAAACTTTTCCTCCAGCAGGCCCTGACGGATCAGTTCTTCAAACACCGGAACGGTGAGCTGAAAACGCGTGGCGACTTCCTGAGTGTAGCGATCCATGCCGACGAAGCTGTCGCCGCTGAAGGCCGTGGGGAGAAACTGCCGGATGCGGTCGGCGCGTTCCTGGTCTGAAACGGTAATACCCAGGCGCTTGGATTCGTACTCGAGTTCTTTCTCAAAAATGAGCTGCTGCACAATTTGCTGCGTGTAGTAGGGGATGAGCTGCGGGATAACCTGACTGCGCTGCTGGATCTGCGCTAGTTGCTGGCTGACTTCGGCCATGGTGACGTTCTGTTCACCGACGCTGGCGACGGTATCAGAGGCAGAGGTCTCGGTGCCGGTTCCCGGGCCCTGAGGGATGAGATACAAGAGCATGCCGCCGCCGATGATGGCAACCACCACGCCGAGCAGGATGCGCTTACCGGTCTTTGAATCGCTAGCCATTACAGGAATCTCCTCAAGTCTGCGGACAAACTCCATATTATAAGAGATAGAGGGCACGCGCCTCAAATGGAATCGTGTGGGCAGCGAACCTTACGCGGAGAATGGTCATCGAAGGGTAACAGAAAGCGAGGTGCGCCACGGTGTATTCGCGGAAATCGGTCGAAATTGGCGTGAATCGCAGAGCGGCCTGTCCAGCGGACTTCAGTGGTTCGACGAGCGAGGATTGTGAAGGAATCTGAGCAATTAAATAAATGACGCGCGCACTCTATAGCCTTGCTACAACCACATTGATTGCTACGGTCTTTTGCGTGTTGGGATGGCGAACCCTCCACGCGGCACAGACGCCGAGCACGGCTGCTGTGCCCGCTGCTCCTGTTGCAACTGACGCGCCCACGTTTTATCGCGACGTCTTGCCCATTCTGGAAGCGCACTGCCAGGAATGCCACCGTGCGGGCGGAATCGCGCCGATGGCGTTCGAAACTTACGAGCAAACGCGGGATTTTGCGGCGGCGATTCGTATCGCGACAGCTAATAAGAGTATGCCGCCGTGGTTTGCGGAGCCGGGAATAGGGAAATTTTCGAACGACCCGTCGCTTTCGGTTGGGGAGATTGGCACGCTCGCCGCGTGGGCTACCTCGCAAGCGCCTGCGGGAGACCAGCGTGACGCTCCGGCGCCGCGCGTGTGGGCTGAGAAGTGGACGATCCCGGAACCGGATCTGGTGCTCAAGATGCCGCAATCGGTGCGTCTGCCGGCGAACGGGGATATCGACTATACCTACGAGATTGTGCCCACGCATTTCACGGAAGGGCGCTGGGTGCAAATGGCGGAAGTGCTGCCGGCGCGGCGCGCCAACGTGCATCATGCGGTGGTGTATGTGCGGCCGCCGGAGTCGCAGTGGCTGCGGCATGCGCCGGTAGGCGTGCCCTTCACGGCGGAATCGCTTACCGATCCGGCGGAGCGCGCCGCGGCGATGTGGACGGACAGCGACATTTTGCTGGTGTACGCGCCGGGGAGTTCGCCGGACATGTGGCCGGCGACCATGGCGAAATACATCCCTGCGGGAAGCGACCTGGTTTTTCAGATGCATTACACGGCCAACGGTACGGCGACCGAGGACCAGACTAGCGTGGGCCTGCGATTTTCAAAACAACCGCCGCCGCAGCGCGTGCTGACGCTGCAACTGACGAATGATCATTTCGTGATTCCGCCGGGAGCGCCGAATTATCGCGTGGAAGCGCACGGTACGCTGCCCAACGAGGCAACGCTGCTGAGTTTTTTCCCGCACATGCACCTGCGAGGAAAGCTGTTTGAATACAATCTGGTGCATCACGCCGACGCGCATGGAGGGGTAGGCGCCAGCGTCGCTGAGCCACCGCGCTTCGAGACGCTTTTGCGCGTGCACTACCATTTTCACTGGCAGATGAGTTATCGCCTGGCGACGCCGTTGCGCTTGCCGGCGGGGACGGAACTGCAAGCCGTGGCGTGGTTCGACAACTCGCGGGACAACCCGCACAATCCCGACCCGGACGCCGCGGTGCGCTGGGGCGAGCAAACTTACGACGAGATGATGGTGGGATTTTTCGATGTGGCGGTGGATGCGCGGACGGATAAGCCGACCTTTTTTGTGCGCCATTAGTCGCGGCGTGGGCCGCATGTGTCCCCTTTGACGCCTCGGCGCGATAGTCGCGTGGCAGCAGAATCCAGCAAAACCTGCCGAAACGGGTGAAGGTGCGCAAACGCTATTTGCAGTTTGACTACGCCTGCGTGCGCGGACCGGCGCTGCGCAATCCGCTGTGCTAAATTTCACGATTGACGCCTTCGCGGCGCCAACATTCGTGACTACACAAGCACCCATCGCGCCCAAACGTCCCGCCACGCCGCAAAAAGCGCCGCGCGTGGAGATGTATTGGGAGGCGGTGACATATAAAACGGTGCTGCTCTATGGGTTGCTGTTGGTGGCCATCGCGGTCTCCACGCTGGTGCTCATGCGGCCGGAGTGGTATTCCGTCGCGCTGAAAAAAGTCACCAACGCGGTAAACAATGCGGCCGACAACGATACGGCAACCTTCACGCAGACGCAGGCGAAGTTCGTGAACCTTACCGGCAAGGTGCAGGTGAAAAAGGTTGATTCGGTGCAGTGGGTGGATGCCGACTATCGCACGTCTTTGGATAAAGGCGATTTGGTGCAAACCGCCGGTGACGGCGCGGCGCGCATCACGTTTGCGGACGGCACGACGTATACGGTGAAGGCGGAGACGCTGGTAACCGTGGAAGAAAATTTAATGGGCAGCAACAAACCCACTAGCGTGGCCATGCGCATCAGCACCGGGTCGGTGGATTTGGCGACGCCGAATTGGGCTTCACCGGATTCCAAAGCTGCGGTGAGCATGGAAGACACCACGGCGTCATTGAGCCAGAACAGCCGCGCGTCGGTGAAGAATGATCCGCAGAACAACGAACACGAAATTGTGCTGGCCAGCGGCGCGGCGGAAGTGCAGCGCGGGCCGGAAAAAGTTGAGCTGACGCAGTGGGAGAAGGTCAGCTTCCCTACCGGCGGTCCACTGCAGAAAACCAATGTATTGGCGCCGCCTTCGCTGGTCGAGCCGCTGAACCTTGCGCCGATCATCAGCGAAAATCCCAAAATTACTCCGGTGCGGTTCGAGTGGAAATCCGTGGAAGATGCGGTTTCGTATACCTTGCGCATCAGCACCACCACCATGTTTACAAAGATGGTGAAGGAAGCGGATCACGTCACGGGCACCAGCACGGAAATTGTTGGGCTGGAACCGGGAGATTACTTCTGGAACGTCACCGCGCACGACGCGAAAAAAGAGACCAGCGAGACCAGCGAAACGTTTAAATTCACCGTGGTGGCACAGGGCAAGACGCAGGAGATGATGCTGGAAATTGACGGCACACAAATGCACGGGCGCGTGGCGGAAATCGTGGGCCGCACGGAACCGGGTGCCGCGTTGATCGTGAATGGCCAGCCGGTTCCCAACATTTCGCCGGATGGCACGTTCCGGCATTTTACGGAAGCGCTCGATCCGGGGCAGCACACCATCGTGGTGATCGGGCAGAACCGGCGCGGCGGAACGGCGAAGCAGCAAATTTCCATCGTGGTTCCGAAATAACGTGCCACGAAAAACGGGCCGGCGCGCCGGCAAACTTTGCGCTCCGCAAGAAGTGCGCAGATAATGAAGACGGCGGCTGCGCAGTACGGAAGCTTTTTTTGACAGCCAAGAGTTTCGGTGCATTGCGAAGAAAACGATTCTTCGCCGAGGGACGGGGGAATGAATAAGAACGGCTACAGCATGAGGTCGGTGTTCAGTTTGTTTTCTTCCGACCTCGCCATCGATCTGGGCACGGCGAACACGCTGGTATTTGCGCACGGCAAAGGCGTGGTGGTGAATGAGCCGTCGATCGTGGCTATCAACAAGGCAACGGGAGAAGTGGTGGCGGTGGGCCGCGAAGCGAAAGACATGCTGGGGCGCACGCCGGGCAACGTGGTGGCCATCAAGCCGATGAAAGATGGCGTGATCGCGGACTTCAAAGTTACGGAAAAAATGCTCACGCACTTTATTCAGAAGGCGCACAACCGGCGCGTGCTGGTGCATCCGCGCATTGTGATCGGAGTGCCGAGCGAAATTACGCCGGTGGAAAAGCGCGCGGTGCAAGACTCCGCTTATCGCGCAAGGGCCAGCGAAGTTTATCTGGTGGAGCAGGCCATGGCGGCGGCGATTGGCGCGGGCCTGCCGATTGATGAGCCGTCCGGCAACATGGTGGTGGACATCGGCGGTGGCACCACGGACATTGCGGTGATTTCCATGAGCGGCATTGTCTATTCACGATCGGTGCGCGTGGCCGGAAACGAGATGGACGAAGCGGTGATGCAATATCTGAAGCGCAAGTACAACTTGCTCGTCGGCGAGCGTACTGCGGAACAGATCAAGATGGAGATCGGTTCGGCGTATCCGCTCGAAAAACCGCTCACCATGGAAGTAAAGGGCCGCAACTTGATCGAAGGCGTGCCGCGCACGGTGACCATCGACGACAGCGAGATCCGCGAATCCTTAAGCGAATGCGTGGCCACTATTTTGAATGCGGTGCGCGTGGCGCTGGAACGGACGCCGCCGGAACTTTCCGCGGACATCAGCGACCGGGGCATCGTGCTCACTGGAGGCGGAGCGCTGCTGAAGAATCTCGATAAGCGCATTCGCGAAGAAACCGGGCTGCCAGTATCGATTGCCGACGACCCGCTAGCTTCGGTGGTGCTCGGCACGGGAAAAATGCTCAGCGACTTCAAGTTGTTGCGACAGGTTTGCATCGATTAGTTTTTACGCGACAAATCATTTTTTTTGCGAACGAATATTTTCTTGCGAACGAAAGACAACGTGGCGCTGCAGTTTTCCGCGCTCGATCAAAAATAGAACGAGTCACCATGGTTGGCGTTCCCTCTCGACACAAATCGATCTTTCTCCTCGCGGCGATGGTGTTGCTGCAGATACTGCTGCTGGCGGTGCAGATCAAGAGCGATTCGCAAGGGCGGCTGATTCGCGTGTGGACCGTGGGAGCGATTTCGCCGTTCGAGCGCGCCGGTTCGTACGGCATTGGCGGCGTGCGTGGCACATGGGTACACTACTTCGCACTGCAAAATACTTCGCGCGAAAACGCGGACCTGCGGCATGAGAACGACCGGCTGAAGCTGGAGGTTACACAGCTGCAAAGCCGCGTGGCTGAGGCGGCGCGACTGGAAACGCTGCTCAATTTTCGCCAAGCGCACCAGCAAGTGCCGATGCTGGGCGCACGGGTGATCGGCACCAGCGCCGATAGCGCCAGCCGCACGATCTATCTGGATCGCGGCGAACATGACGGCATCCAGAAAAATATGGGCGTAATCACGCCGGACGGCATTGTCGGCAAGGTGATCGAGACATTTTCTAACGCCTCGCAAGTGCTCCTGTTGACGGACAAGGATAGCGGCGTGGGCGCGATGCTGGCGACGTCGCGCATCCAGAGCCCCGTCGGCGGCACTGGCGAGCCGCGCCTGGAAATGAAATATGTGGCCAACGACGACAAAGTAGAGGTTGGCGAGAGCGTGGTCACCAGCGGAATGGATCGAATTTTTCCTCCGGATTTGGCGGTGGGGACGGTGGTGGAGATTAAATCCGGCAATCCCTTCAAGACCATTCGCGTGCAGCCCGCGGCAAACCTCGAACGGCTCGAGGAAGTGATCGTGCTGACTACGTTGCAGCCGCTGATTTTGAAACACGATTCCGCGGACGCAGCGTCTGGCGCGAGCGGAAAATCTTCGAACACCGCTGGCGATGCAGCCAAAACTCAGGCAACTAAATCGGCCGCCGACCAACCGGCCATCGACAAGCCGAAGGCTCCGGTGACGCACCAATGAACGAGACCTACGAGCTGCGCACCGCGGAATCCCACATTGAGGTACACAAGTTTCGCGCGGGCTCGATTCTCGGGACGCTGGTCATCATTTTTTTTCTGCAAGCTTTCCTGCCAATTTATTTTCACAAGTTGGCGATCCTGGACTTGCCGCTGCTCATCACCGTTTATTTTGGCTTGAGCCGGAGAAACCCTTCGACTGGACTGTTGCTGGGCATGGCGATCGGCCTGGTGCAAGACAGCCTGAGCGGGCCGACTGTTCCAATCGGACTGTACGGCATCGCTAAGACGATCATCGGTTTTCTGGCGTCGTCCGTCGGCGCGCGTCTGGACACCGAGCATCCCGCGGCGCGTTTTGCGCTTACCATCGTTTTCTTCGGGCTGCACCAGGGGATCTTGGTGGTGGAGCGGCGCATTCTGCTGGCGCAGCCGGAAGTGTGGTTTACTGCGCAGCTGGCCATCGCCGCGCTGGTTAACGCCGTGGTGGGCGTGTTTCTTTTTACCGTGCTGGATCGACTGCGCAAACCTTCCTAAATTCCCCGCATTGTGGCATTATTGCGCTTGTAACATTTCGTAATAATGGTTATCTTTGATTCATCTGCGCTCATCTTGATCGCCAAAGTTGAACTCTTCGACTTTTTCCTGTCGAGCGTGGGCCACGAAGTCGCCATCCCCGAAGAAGTAGCGCGGGAGTGTTGTAGCGTGAAGAAAAGTCTCGACGCGCTGATAATTCAAAAGGCGCTCGACGAATCGCGACTTCGCGTAGTTCGCGTGCACGACGCGAAAATGATTGCGAAGCTCCGCAGCGATTTTAGTCTGGGGAAAGGAGAAGCCGAAGCAATTGCCCTGGCTATCGGGGAAAAGGCACAGCTTCTCGGAATCGATGACAAGAATGGAATCAATGCCTGCAAAGTGATTGGTTTGCGCTTCACGACGGCAATCGATATTTTGATTCGCAGCTGTGTTAAGGGGCAGACCACCCGAAGCGGCGCGCTGGCGCGTTTGGACTTTCTCGCAGCACATGGCCGCTACAAGAAATCCATCTTAGAGGATGCGAAAGCAAAGTTGGAGGCGCTTCCGTGACAAAGACGATGAGCATACGAATGGATGCGGAAAACTACAAATTCCTGAACGAATTCAGCAAGGGTGAACGCAGCGACCTGTCCAAGGCGGTTCGGGATTTGGTTTCGCGGGGGCGTGTGCTTTTGGCTGTTGAGAAATATAAGAGCGGCGACGCGTCTCTCGGCAAGGCCGCGGAGCTCGCAGGATTGCGCGTCGGGCAAATGATGCGGGTGCTCACAGAATTCGGGATCGAAAGCGGCATCGCGGACAGCGACTATCTGGAAGGTTTGGCGAACCTATCAAAGGTTTGGTGAAACGCCCGCAGCGCAGAATCAATGCGTCGTTAGGTAATGTCTTAGGTCGGGGTAGTTGCTGGAAAATGGCAGCGAGAGCTTGTCGCGTTTGAGGCAGGCGGCCAGACGATCGGGCAGCGGCGGTGCTGTGCCAATGGCGCGCTGGACGATGTCCGCAAACTTGGCGGGATGCGCGGTGGACAGCACCAGGCCTTGCGACGGCTCGGGATGCTCGCGCTTGTAGGCTTCCCAGCCGAGGATGCCTACTGCGGTGTGCGGGTCGGCAATATAGTTGTAGCGCTCGTGGACCATGTTCATGGCGGCAAGAGTTTCTTCGTCGGTGGCACCGTGGCCCCAGATTTCCTTCTGGACGTACTCCAGGCGATTGCGGCACAAATCCAGCAGGCGCGGAAAATTATTGGGATTGCCGACGTCCATGGCGTTGGAGATGGTGGCGATTCCCGGGCGCATGCGAAATTCTCCGCTCAGCAAATACTGCGGCACCACGTCGTTGGCATTGGTCGAGGCGATGAATCGCGCTACCGGCAGACCAATTCGTTTAGCGAAAATTCCCGCCGTTAGATTCCCGAAATTTCCGCTGGGCACGGACACAATCAGCGGAACCGAAGCCACCGGCAACTGCCGGTACGCAGCCACGTGATAAAACATCTGCGGCAGCAGGCGTCCAATATTGATGGAATTTGCCGAGGTCAAAAACGCGCGCTTGTTCAATTCTTCGTCGGAAAACGCCTGCTTCACCAACCGCTGGCAATCGTCAAACGAGCCCGCAACTTCCAGCGCGGTAATATTTTCGCCCAGCGTGGTGAATTGTTTCTCTTGCGCTTCGCTGATGCGCTTGGAAGGATAGAGAATCACCACGCGAATGCCCGGTACGCCCAGAAATCCATGCGCCACCGCACTGCCGGTATCGCCGGAGGTGGCCACCAAAACGGTGAGCTGCTTGGATTCGCCGCGCACGAAATAGCCCAGCAAGCGGGCCATAAATCGCGCGCCAAAATCCTTGAATGCCAGCGTGGGGCCGTGAAACAGCTCCAAAACGTGCAGACCCGGCGAAAGAGAAACAAGTTTCACCGGGAAATTGATGGACTCGCTGACGATCTGCCACAGCACGTCTTCGGGAAGCTCCGCGCCAGCGAAAGGACGCACCACGCGATAGCACACCTCCGTAAACGGCAGCCCGCGAAAATCCTCCAGCTCTTGCGGCGAATGGCGCGCAATTTCGGCGGGCATGTACAATCCGCCGTCAGGCGCCAAGCCGCGAAGCACGGCGCCGCGCAGCGACGTTAGTGGAGCCTTTCCGGAGGTGCTGCGGTATCTCATAAAATTGCGCGCGTCGCGCTATCTGAAATCCAATGGAGAACACTTCGCATATCGCTAACGTGAGACTTGACGCCGGAGTTCCGCCATAAATTTGTCGACGTCGTAGGACGCCGCGCGCAATTCCGCCACTGGCAGCGTGGCGTGCGCCAGTACTTCATAACTCTGCCGCCGCGCGGCCAACAGCGCCGGATAACATCGCGCGACGGTGTCCTTGGGCAATTCGCCGGGTTTCGCGCGGAACGCGCCGCGCCACAATACCGGCTTCGGATCGCTGAGATAGCGTTCGATCAGCAACTGCTCCTCGGTCCGCGAAGCCGCGAAGTACACCACGGTCAGGTCGCGACGCATGCGCATCAGCAGGTTGTTGCCGGTGTAAATCACGCTTCCCGTAGTGTCCAGGATCAATGATTCCTCGGGATGCTGTTCGACGCCCGTCAACACCTCATCCAACGCGCCGATTTCCTCCGCCAAATATTGCGATTCGCGTTCCGCGTAGGTGGCACTGTCCGGCCAACCCATCCAGGCAGCGAGATCGTTGGCCATATCGTTGAAGCCGGCGCGGTCCCCGCTGGGCAAATGTTCCGCCAGGCGACGTCCAATCAAGTCATCGCAGGAAACCACGTGGCGACCGGAGTCCGCCAGCCTTTTGGACCAGAATGTTTTCCCCGTGCCAGACATCCCGATGAAGGCCAGATGCGTTAGGTCTAGTGTGTTGGTTTCCATGGCGTGAAAATAGCTTTCTAACATAGCGTGCCCGTGAAGCTCAGAGCAAGTTGCCTGCGGACCACGGTTTCAATCAGGACACGTGGCGTCCGCGCCCCGCCAAGCCATCCCGCACGGTGACGACTTGGAACCTGTTCTTCGGTACGACTTGCGGCACTGTTGGCCAGGTGTTAGGTTTAAAAAGGCGTTGCGGCAGGCGATTGACAATGTTCGGCGGCGCAGTTCGAGGCTTTCGGCGGAAATTTTCGGACGCGAAGCTAGATAACTTTCGCGGACATTTCGAAACTGGCAGCTCGAAAACAAAATGCCTCGTAAACCAATGCCGTAGCAAGCGCCATGCCTGGCGCGCGATTCATTTTTTGTAGCGAGCAGCTCTGAAAATCGGAGCGGGCCGGCCCGGCCCTGAGTCTGGTGCTCGCCGAAACGCAAGAAGACGGCGTTTCACGCGGAGTTTTCGTGTCCATCTGGTTTCGCAACGACAAACGGTTGCCGCAAGCGCGGCTGGCGGTCGTGTCCTACGTTATCGTAGGCATGATCGGCGTGCTACTGCTGGGCTTCTGGAAGTTGCAGGTCATCGATTCGGATAAGTACGGCCAGCTGGCGGAACGCAATCGCGTGCGTTCCATCCCCATCATTGCCCCGCGCGGACGCATGTTGGACCGCGATGGCCGCGTCCTGGTAGACAATTATCCGTCCTTCAGCGTACTGCTGTTGCGCGACGATCCTGCCCTGGTTGAAAAAAATCTTCCCGCCGTCGCCGACGGTCTGGGCATATCCATCGCGGATTTACGCGACGAATTGGCCAACACCAAAAACCTGCCGAAATTTCAGCCCATCGTCATCAAACCGGAAGCCACCAAGGCCGACGTCGCGTTTATCGAATCGCACCGCGCGGATATTCCGCTTCTCGAAATGTTAATGGTGCACCGCCGCCGTTACTTGCCGGATGCTTTCATGGGCAACACCATCGGCTATGTCGGCGAGGTCAGCGAACAGCAGATTGAGGATAGCAACGGAAAATTCCGCCCGGGAGATTTCGCGGGGAAGACTGGTCTCGAGCGGCAGTACAACGATCAGTTGATCGGCACGGACGGCATGCGGCGCGTGGTGGTTAACAGCGTGGGCAAAGAAGTGGGACGCCTCTCCACCCAGGAAGCCATCCCCGGTAAACAGATCACGCTGACCATCGATTACGACCTGCAGATGATCGCCGAGCAGTCTCTCGGGCAACGTCCCGGCGCGGTGGTGGCGCTCGATCCGCGTACCGGAGAAGTGCTGGCCATGGTTAGCCGGCCTACTCCGGACCCCAACGATTTCGCGGTGCAAATTTCGAAAGACGAATGGCGTAAGCTCAACGAGGATCCGCTGCATCCATTGCTGAATCGCGCGATCCAGGCGCAACTTGCTCCCGGCTCTATCTTCAAAATCATTACCGGGACCGCGATGCTCGAGGACAAAGTGCCGCCGGAAAGTTTCACTACGTTTTGCCCGGGTTACGCGACGTTTTACGGCCGCCAGTTCAAATGTTGGGTGTACTCGGCGAAGACCGGAGCGCGCTCGCACGGCGTAACCAATTTGCACGACGCCATTCTTAAATCTTGCGACGTCTTTTTCTACACCGTGGGCATGCACCTTGGCATCGACCGGCTCGCTTATTACGCCAGTAAACTTGGCATCGGGCACAAGACTGGGATCGACTTGCCCTCCGAGGAGCCTGGCTTAATGCCCTCTCCCGAATGGGTGGAGCGCGTCTTTCACCGCAAATGGTACGCCGGTGAAACGATTTCCGTCGCCGTCGGACAAGGCGCGGTGACCACCACGCCGCTGCAACTGGCCCGCACCATCGGCGGCATCGCTTCCGGCGGCGTTTTCAAGCAACCCCACCTGCTGAAAGATGCGCAAAATGTGGGCGAAGAGCGCTTTCAGATTTCCGACTCCACGGTGGAAAAAATTACCGACGCCATGTATGGCGTGGTGAACGAACCCGGCGGCACCGGCGGACATCTGAAGCTGACCGGTATCGAACTTAGCGGCAAATCGGGAACCGCTCAGGTCATCGGCTATTCCACGCGCGATCGCGTCGGCAAACAGAAGAAGTTTGAGGACAACGCCTGGTTCGTGGGCTACGCGCCCAAGCGTAATCCGGAAATCGTGGTTGCTGTGCTGGTGCAAGAGAGCGGACAACACGGCGGCGAAGCTTCCGGCCCGGTGGTGCGCGACATCATCAAGACCTACTACGACAAGAAAAACAAAAAGACCAACGGCCAGTACACTGTGGAACTCGAACACCGCGATCTCGATGGCGATGGAGGAGTATCGCACACCGATGCCAACGCATCGCCTGCTACGGCCGCGGGGTCCGCCAAGCCCGCGCATGCTGTAATTGCACACGCTGCGGCAGCGCCGGCCGCGGCTACCATTGCCCCGCAGGTTGCTCTGAAGCGGGAAGATATCGCTCCAACAGCGGCGGCACGCGAAGACAAAGATTTGCCGCCACATTGATTTTTTGAGAGGTCGCTTAACGCGCACGTTAAGCGGGACGGAAACGCAGAATGAAGGACGCACCGGGTACTAAAGACTACGATTGGTGGCTGCTGGCCATCCTGGCGGCCATTTGCGCCTTGGGCGTGATCGAGATCTATTCCGCCACCCACGGCAGCGTATTGAATGGCATGCACATGAAGCAGGTGCGCTGGCTGCTGGTCGGCGTGGTGCTGATGTTCGCGCTTTCGCGGCTAGACTACCACCTCATCCTCGATCAAGCCCTGATCCTATACCTGATCGGCATCTTGGCCCTCATCGCCGTGCTGGTCTTTGGCCATACCCGCTTTGGCGCCAAGCGCTGGCTGCCCGTCCTGGGCGAATTTCTTCAGGTGTCAGAACTGGTCAAATTGATTATAATCATTGTGCTAGCCCGGTTCTTCGCGGAAGTGCAGAGCGATGATCTCTCGCTGCGCGATTTGATCAAGGCGGGACTGCTGGTAGGCATACCGTTAGCACTGATTCTCAAGCAGCCCGACCTGGGTACCGCGCTGGTGCTGATGCCTTTGTTAGTGGTCGGCGCGTTTTTGGCCGGTTTGCAGTGGCATCACGCTGCCATAATTTCGCTGGTAGGTGTACTCTTAGTTGGAAGTGTATTCTTCCCGCCCGTCAGTAAGCATATTTTGAAGCCGTACCAGCGCGAGCGGATCACTTCTTTCCTGCACCCGGAAGATGACGCCAAGGGTTCCGGCTATCAGTTGCTGCAATCAAAGATTGCCGTGGGGTCCGGCGGTTTCTGGGGCAAAGGTTTTGGAAATGGCAGTCAGAATCAACTGGGCTACATCCCCGTCCGATACTCGGATTTCATCATGTCGGCGTGGGCGGAAGAACAGGGATTCAAAGGCGTTTTGTTAGCCTTGGGACTGTATATGGCGCTTTTACTTCGCTTGGTGCAGAATGCACAACGCGCGAAAGATCGCGCGGGAATGTTTCTGGTCATGGGCGTGGCAGCAGCGCTGGGTTTCCATGTTTTAGTAAACGTGGCCATGGTCATCGGCGCTATGCCGGTTACCGGTATCCCTTTACCATTAATGAGTTACGGGGGTTCCGCCACGCTGTTTGTTTTCCTGGCGATTGGTTTAGTCATGAATGTACGGCTCCGCCGTTTCGTTAACTGAGCCGGCCGCCAGTCCGCGTGACGTGCCCGAACTGCTGCAAAAGGGCCGCACCGGCAAAAAAGTTAAGCCGACTGCTCGTCAGTCGCAGGTAAGAAAGATTTCAATAAGCAGGACAGCATCGTCCGCCGTTTGCCCGGCAGCTTCCCGGCAACGGACCAGCCTCGATAGCCAGAGGATTCAGCTTCCCTCACGCTTCGACCGCCGAGCCACCTCCCTAGGGGTGTGCCCGGCGCGTGTTTCGCTTCCCACGAAACAAACCTATCTGGTACGGACCCCCGACGGGCAATCGCTCGCGGCGATGCGTGCAGGAGCCGGCTTTGCCGGCGCCGCACAACAATTAGCAAAAGGCGGACGCACGGCGTCCGACCTAAAAGACGGTCCCGGCGATGCCCGGACCGCACAGAAGGAGTTTTCATGTCTAAAGAACTGGTTATTTCCGCGGCCTCCCATGAACGGCGGGTCGCGATTATGGAAGAAGGCCAGCTAGTCGAGATTTATATCGAGCGCGAAAAAGAGTTCGCCCTCGTCGGCAGCATCTACAAAGGTAAAGTCACCCGCGTCCTTCCCGGAATGCAATCTGCGTTCGTCGAAATTGGGCTTGATGGCGACGCTTTTCTGTACGTCAGCGACGTTTTCGAAAATCTGGAAGATTACGACCACGGCCACGCGCACGATGTTCCGGTAAGCGCGCCGCAATCTTCGTCTCCAGCCGCATCCACCATCGAACTGCTGCCCGGCGAAACACTGCATGCGGCGCATGCGGAGCACGAAGAAATTTCTCTTCCGCTACACGACGACGAACATCTTCACGATGTCGCGCCGCTGGAGCATCTGGCGGAGGAGCATCTCGCCGATGAGCATTTGCCCGGCGAACATCTGGCGGGCGAGCATTTGGCGGGCACGGGACATCTCGATCACGAGGTCGGCTATCAACCGGCGTCCTCTGACTCGCTGAACGCGGAACTTCATGGCGAGGGGCACGACGAGCCCGACGAACGTCAGCCGGAATCCAACGCCTCGGCGCCGCAGAATTTTTCGCCGCATTACAATCCCACGCAGAACTATCCCTCCAGCGGCGGACGCGATCGCGGTCCATCAAATTTTGGACGCGGCAATGACCGCGGCGGACGCGGCGGACAAAGCGCCGGTGGTTCAGATCGAGGTTCCGATCGTGGCGGCGACCGTGGTGGAGATCGCGGCGGTGATCGTGGCCGCGGCGGACGCTGGGGCCGGCGCGGCGGACGACGCCGCGGCGGCAGTGGCAGCGGTCCAGGAAACGGGCCGCGCAACAGCGCTCCTACGCAAAACGCCGGACCGGGCCGCAACCTTCCACCGTCGAAATACGCTTCGCCGACAAGTGGTGGCGGCGAAACACGCGGCGGCGATCGCGGTAATGATCGCGGCTTCGAACCAGGCAATTTTGAACCGAAGGGCCGTGACCAGGGCCGCGGAGACCAGGGTCGTGGCGACCGCGGTGGTTATCGCAGCGGCCCATCGCGCGGTCCAGAACCGCGCCGTGAAAGCACGCGCTTCAGTTCGCCGTCCGCGCCGAACGATCCAACCGAGGAGCCGATCCTGCTCCCCGGAGAATCGCTCGCCAAGTATCGCGAAAAGCCCGCTTCCGCCGCGCCTGCCGTTGAACGCGTCGCGCATGACGAACAACCCGAAGTGAGCGACGTCGAAGATCTTTTGCCCAATCGTGCGATGAACGTTGCGCCTTCTCCACTGGCGAGTTCCGCGCCCCCGGCTGTACCCGGCGCGGGCACCGTTCCGCGACGCTTCTCCGGAGGCTTGCCGCGCTGGCTGCTCGCCGAAGAGGGCGCCGAAGTCGCGCCAGCTTTCGCCGACGAAACCGCCGCAAGCGGCGAGACCTCTCTTTCCGCGCAAGAAGAAGAACGTGAAGAGCAGGAATCTGCTTCCGCGAATCTTCCTGTCGCCGCGGAAAGTCTCGAAACTCGCGGCGAAGTCGACTTGAACGAAGATCAAGTCGCCTCCCTGGCCTCTGAATTCGTCGAAGCCAAACACGAAGAGTCTCAGAAGCACGCGGTGGCTGATGCCGTCGCGGGTGGCGCGGAGTTTGACGAAGAAGAGGACGAGGACGAAGAGGACGAGCAGGATCAGCACTCTCCGGAAAACGACGCCGAAGGAGATTCCGAAGACGAGGAAGAAGAAGAGTTGCAAGTAGCGCAAGAAGCGGTGCAAAGCAGCACTGCTTCCGAGCGCTCCGAAGCGGAAGCGGACGCCGCGCACGATGAAGCGCACGCCGAAGCCGAAGAAGTCGCCGCGCTGCACGCTGAGACAGCCACTGCCGGCACGGGCGAATTCGCGCACGGCGAAACCGCGGCCTTCATCGAAGAAGAAAGCATCCTGCTTCCTGGCGAGACTCGCGCACCGCGTCCCGCCGGCGCTCCGCGTGAAGATTTCCCACGAGATTCAGCGCGCGTTGGCGGCGGCAATCCCCGCTCGCGCTTCCAGCGTCCGTTCCGAGGCGGTGGCCGCGATCGCGGACCACGCCGTGACGGCCGCGATTCACGCGGACCCCGCGACAATCGAAGTCACGACAATCGCGGCGGCGGCGAAAATCGCAGCACCGATTCGCGCTCCAGCAGCCGTCCTTCCGAGCCACGCCCATTCGAAAATCGCGGCAGCGGCGAAGGCCGTCCGCGATTCGATCGTGGCGGTCGCTCCGGCGGAGGTCAGCGATTCGAACGACGTCCCGGCGGAGGTGGCCACCATCGCGGCCACGGCAGCCATTCCGGGCCGTCGCGCCGTCCGCAATTAATCTCCGAAATGCTCAAGGCCGGCCAGGAAGTGGTGGTGCAAATCGCCAAGGAGCCGCTCGGCAAAAAGGGCGCGCGCATCACCAGTCACGTGGCCTTGCCCGGACGCTTCCTCGTCTACATGCCCACCATCGATCACATCGGTGTTTCGCGCAAAATTGAAAGCGCGGAAAACCGCTCGCGGCTGCGCCGTCTGGTTGGCCAGGCGCGTGGCGCGTATCCCGGCGGATTCATCGTTCGAACCGCCGCGGGCGGCGCCACCGACGAAGAGATTCAAACGGATATCGACTTCCTGGGCAAAACTTGGAACGAAATCAAAGCCAAGAGCGAAGAGCGCAAAGCTCCCTCTCTGCTGCACCGCGATCTAAATCTCGTCGAACGCATCTTGCGCGATTACGTCAGCGACGATTTCACCGCCATCTGGATCGACAACGAAGAGGAGTACGGCAAAGTTGTGGAGTTCGTCAGCCGCTTCCAGCCCAAACTCGTCAGCCGCGTCAAGCTGTACACGAAAGAGCAGCCCATCTTCGAAGAGTTCGGCATCCAGCACGAACTCGACAAAGCCTTGCGTGCCAAGGTGTGGCTCAAATCCGGCGGCTACATCGTCATCAACCACACCGAAGCTTTGGTGGCCATTGACGTCAACACCGGCAAATTCGTGGGTAAAGGTTCCATCCGCCTCGAAGACACCATCGTCAAGACCAACCTCGAAGCGGTAAAAGAAATTGTGCGGCAAATCCGCCTGCGCGACCTGGGCGGCATCATCGTCGTCGATTTCATCGACATGGAAGAGCGCCGCAACCGCGAAAAAGTTTTGTCGGCCCTGCAGCAGGCCCTCGAAGAAGATAAGGCTCCATCAAAAGCTTTGTCCTTCAACGAGTTCGGCTTGGTCTGCATCACCCGCAAACGCACCAAGCAAGCCCTCGAACGCGTGCTCTGCCAGCCGTGCCCGTACTGCACCGGCAGCGGAATGGTCAAATCCATTCCCACGCTGTGCTACGAAATCCAGTCCGAGGCCCGCAAAATGGCCGCCGCCGATCACGAATCCCCGAACCTGACGCTGCGCGTCAATCCGGAAATCGCCAAAGCGCTAAAGACCCGCGAGTCCATGCTCATGGACGAACTCGAGCAAACCTCGCACAAACACATCATCATCCAATCCGACGCCACCCTGCACTGGGAGCAGTACGATATTTATTAGATGTAAATTTTAGGTAAGGTGAAACGCCCGAGCTTGTGGCTCGGGCGTTTTGTTTTTTTGGTGCGAGGGATTTGTCTGCGCAGAACTCTCAGTGCCTGGTTAGTGGCATTGCCCGTGAGTTTCGTACTGCCGGAAGACTCCCTGCAATGCGGCCCTACTCGGCGATTATGCGATCAGCCCACTCAACTAGGGAGACAAAGACGGCTGGGTTACCGAACTTCGCACTCCAGGTGGCGAGATCGTTTTCCGAAACCCCACGGGCTCGGCTGCAAGCTCCTCAAGAAAACACAGGAATGTGTTTGGCGACGATTTTATCGCGCAATTCACTGAGCGGTGGCCAACCAATGGGAATCACTGCATCGGACGTCGCCTTACGCATCAGATACGTAGCGTCAGCAGTCAGGAATATCTGAACTTCGTGACCTGCATCTGACAACGCGAGCGCATGTGCAAACACAAATGAGGCTCGGGTCGTGTCGTCGGTTCCCCAGGAACTCCTCATCATAATCTTCAGAACTTTTTTCGATTCCTGGGCCTTCGCCCCCAGTGCTAGAAAAGGAAGACCCATCAACTGCGACAAGAATCTGCGCCTGGCCATGGCTGTCTGCTCCGTTTGCTCCATCCGAAAAGCGGTTTCGGAGGAGCCTACATTGACGTATTTGGTTCTGTCAATTGGCAGGTCCCGGTTAGTCGGGTAATCGAAAACTGATCCGTTGCGCGACATCTGCCGTTATTTTTGAATTAATCCTTGACGTTTAATGTGGTGCATTATATCCTCTGCATGTGATAAGGTCCTTCAGGTGTCCGGACACGGAGCGGCTTTTCCACGATGAGAGAGTTCGCAAGTTTGTGAACATTCGACAGCCAGCACGACGAAAGCTTTTGATGCTGCACGCGGCCAGACGTTTGACGGATTTGAGAGTGCCTCCGGGCAACAGACTTCATCAACTGGAACGTGACCGTGCGGAGCAGCACAGTATAAGCATCAACGATCAGTGGCGAATCTGTTTTGTGTGGCGCGACGGCGACGCCTACCACGTGGAGATTACGGACTATCACTGAAAGGAGAAACATGGCTCGACTGAAACCTATTCATCCGGGCGAGATACTTCGCGAAGAGTTTATGCTGCCGCTTCACCTGAACGCGAATAAGCTGGCATTGGCCCTGCACGTTCCTGCTCCCAGCATCTACGATATCGTCAAGGAGGAGCGCGGTATCTCGCCAGAGATGGCGCTCCGGCTTGCTTATGCGTTCGGAACGACTCCCGATTTTTGGGTTAATCTTCAATCGGAGTTTGATTTGCGAGTCGTGCGAAATGAAAAGGAAGCCAAGGTCAAGAGTCAGGTTCGTCCCCTTGAAGTCAGCGCATAGGCTTTTAGATTTTAGCCTCCGCGAACTACTCGACGTCGACCTGCAATCCCCCCACCCACCCAGCTGCCAGATTATAAATCGCCGCCACGATGGACAGTACTACGCCGCCGATCACGCCATACAAAATCGGAAAAATGATGATGGATGCGAATCCGAATCCCGCACCGAATCCGCGTGGCCCGATAATTCCGCCTCCGCCTCCCGCCAAACTCCCCAGCGAACCCGCGATCATCGAGAGCCCCGCCACGATGAGCCCTATGAAAAAGCCCAGAAACGCATACACCACCAATCCCACTTTGAACGCCGATCCCACATCAACGCGTTTAATCACGGCCATTTTTTTCTCCTTTTCTATTCCGTCTTGCGCCGGATGCTATCAGAAACGCGCCGCCGCGTCATCGCGCTTTTTGCCGCCTCGCGCGAGCACGCCAAAGCGCGGATGCCACTCCTGAACTCTCCGTGCACTCTGTGTCTCGGCGCCCTCTGTGTTACGCCTTTTTCTTTCCACGCGGCACCGCCCGGGCCCGCCCTCATTTTTCGCCCCATGCTATGATTTCCGCATGACCGCGCGCGTCCTCGATGGCCTGAAAATCCGCGACGAAATCTTTGCCGAACTGCGCAAGCAAGCCGTCGACCTCCATCTGCACCAGCATGTCCGTGCAGGGCTCGCTGCGGTCCTCGTGGGAGACGATCCCGCCTCGCAGCTCTACGTAAAAAGCAAAATCGAAGCCTGCCACCACCTCGGCCTCGCCAGTTGGATGCACACGCCTTCCGCCAGCAGCACCACCGACGATCTCCTAAAACTCGTCGACGATCTCAATCGCGATTATCGCGTCGACGGCATTTTGATCCAGCTCCCGCTTCCCAAACAGGTGGACACCAAGCGCGTCCTCGAATCCGTCGATCCCGCGAAAGACGTCGACGGCTTTCACCCGATCAATCTGGGGCGCCTTGTCAGTGGCCGCTCCGGCTTGGTCGCCTGCACCCCCGCCGGCTGCATGGAAATCCTTCTTCGCAACAACATAAAAATCGAAGGCGCCAACGCCGTGGTCCTCGGCCGCAGCGACATCGTCGGCAAGCCCATGGCTCTCCTGCTCATGCACGCCAACGCCACCGTCACCATCTGCCACTCCAAAACGCGCGATCTTCCCGACGTTGTCCGCCGCGCCGATATCGTCGTCGCCGCCATGGGCAAAGCGGGCTACGTCGCCGCCGATTGGATCAAGCCCGGCGCTGCCGTCATCGACGTCGGCACCAACCGAGTTACCGACCCCGCCGAAGCCGCCGCGTTGCTGAAAAATTTCCCGCAGCGCCTGGAAAAATTTCACGCCAAAGGCTCCGTGCTGATCGGCGATGTCCATCCCGACGCCATCAACACCGCCGGGGCGCTCACGCCCGTTCCCGGCGGCGTCGGCCCCATGACCATCACCATGCTCATGAGCAACACCATCAAAGCCGCCAAACTGCGCCGCGGCAACGCCGCAGCGTCTGCCGAGCCAGCGCCGGACGCACAGCAAAACGCGGCGACGCAAAGTACCACCACGCAAAACACCACGCCCTCCGCGGCGCGTGCGCGATGATCACACTGTGCTGAAACTGGGCCTCACCGGCGGAATCGCCAGCGGCAAAAGCTCGGTGGCCGCCATGCTGCGCGACCTGGGCTTCACGGTGCTCGACGCCGACGCCCTCGGCCATCAACTCATCGAACCCGGCCAGCCCGCTTACGATGAAATCATCAAGGAGTTCGGCGCCGGAATCGCGTGGGAGCGCGGCCGCATCGACCGCCGCAAACTCGGCGCCATCGTTTTCTCCGATCCGGAAAAACTCGCGCGCCTCAACGCCATCGTCCACCCCCGCGTCCGCGAAGCCACGCTGCAAAAATTCGCGGCCTGGCAGCGTGACGGCAACCGCCGCGTAGTGTTTGTCGAAGCCGCCCTGCTCGTCGAAGCGGGATTCGACAAATGGCTCGACGGCTTGATCGTCACCTGGTGTACCCCGGAACAGCAGCTGCATCGCCTGCGTTCGCGTGGCCTCACGGAAGCTGACGCCCGCCGCCGGATCGACGCCCAGCTGGATTCCGCGGTTAAGCTGAGCCACGCCAAGTACAAAATCGATTGCTCCACCACCCTCGAAGAAACCCGCCGCCAAGTTACCGCTCTGGTCGAGACCCTCCGTCGCGCAAACTGACCCCGTAAGCTAAACTTGTTCCAACTATGACCGTAATCGACGAAGTCCTGGTAGCCAACGAACTCTATTCCCGTACCCACGAGCTGCGCGCCCTAACTCCGCGCCCAGCCCGCAAGCTGGCGGTGCTCACCTGCATGGACACGCGCCTCTCCATCCGCACCCTCGGCCTGAAAACCGGCGACGCTCACATCATCCGCAACGCCGGCGGTATCGTTACCGACGACTCCCTTCGCTCTCTGATCGTCTCCCACCATTTACTCGGCACGGAAGAGATCATGGTCATCAACCACACCGATTGCGGCTTGATGCACACCAGCGAGCAAGACCTTCGCACCAGAATCCAGAACCGCACCGGCACCGCTGCCGTTTCTCCATCCTTCTTCTTCGCTTTCCAAAACATCGAAGAAAACGTTCGCCACCAATTACAAAAACTGCATACCCATCCGTGGATTCCGAAAACGGTCATCATCCGAGGCTTCGTCTACGACGTCACCACCGGCAAGCTGCGCGAAATCAAACACGTTCCCCGACCCGAAACTCGAGACCCGGAACCTGACCAGTTCCTCGACCCAGAGAAATGACCTGCTTAACGCTTTTCTTTATAATGGATACAGCAATCCTGTGAAGGTAGGATCAACTCGATGTCTACGGTAAACTCGGCCACACGCGCCCGTGTGATCCTCGGCGCGCTCGTCGTTCTCTTTGCTGCGTACTGGGTCGGTGCGCGCTTCGGCCCGCACCAGCCGATTAACGTGGGCGCTGTACCGCCGCCGTCTGTTAAACCTTCGGAGTCCGGCACGCCCGCGCCCACCACGGTTGCGCAACGCGACGGCGTCCTCACCGACGACGAATCCATCAACGTCCGCGTGTACCGCCAGGCTTCGCCCGCGGTAGCCAACATCCTCACCAAAGCCACGGAATACGATTTCTTCATGGACGCCGTGCCCGTTGAAGGCGCCGGCTCCGGCTTCGTGATTGACCCGCGCGGCTACATCCTCACCAATTTCCATGTGATTCAAGAAGCTCAAAGCATCGAGGTAGTGCTCGGCGACCAAACGCACTACCCGGCAAAAGTAGTTGGCGCGGATCAACGCAACGATGTGGCGCTGATCAAGATCGATCCCAAAGGCAAATCGCTGGTGTACTTGACGCTCGGCGACTCCGCCAGCCTGCAAGTGGGACAAAAAGTTCTAGCCATCGGCAATCCCTTCGGCTTTCAATCCACGCTGACCACCGGCGTGGTCAGCGCGCTGGGCCGCACGGTGCAAACCAGCCAGACCACGTTCATCGACGAAGCTATCCAGACCGACGCGGCCATCAACCGCGGCAACTCGGGCGGCCCGCTCATCAACACCCACGGTGAAGTGATCGGCATCAACTCCGCAATCTACACGCCCAGCGGCACCACCGCGGGCATCGGCTTCGCTATTCCCATCAACACCGCGAAAAATATCGCTCACGACCTGATGACCGATGGCCGCGTGCACACCGCTTTTCTCGGCGTCGAAACGCTGCCCGTCGGCGGTTACCTCGCGGGCGCGCTGGATCTTCCGGTGCAAGAAGGATTGTTGGTGGAAACGGTTACTCCGAACGGCCCCGCAGCCAAAGCTGGCATTCGTGGCGGCGATCGCTCCGCGCAGGCTGGCATGCGCCGCATCTACATTGGCGGAGACATCATCGTGGCCATCAACGATCAGAAAATCGCCAATCAGTTCGACGTGAACATCCAGCTAAACCACAAGCGCCCCGGGGACACGGTAAACATCGCGCTCTATCGCGGCGGCAAAAAAATCACCGTCCCGGTAACCCTCTCCGAACGCCCCGGCAGCTAGCGGTGTTCGTAACGCCTTTGTAGCGGCCGCCTTCTGAGGCGATCGCCTTGTCGCTGCCTGGGTGTAAACCAAACCGTCCGCCGCAGACGGCGGCCGCTACAAAATGGCGGTTGATCAATTGCCAAACGCCGCGCGCTGCGCCTCGCGTTCCGCATCGCTCATCGCAAACCACCCTTCCGCCAAATCCCGCACCCGCTCCAACTCCCTCTGCATTTCCGCGTGTTTGGCTTCCATCGCATCAGCATCCGCATCCTGCGGCACATAAATCGGCGGAGCAAACAGTATCACCGCGCGCGCAAACGGCGCCGGCATCAAAAAATGGTCCCAAGTTTTTTCAAACGTTTTTCCGCGATCCACGCCCACATGAAACACCATGATCGGACAGCCCGTCTTGCGCGCCAGCATCACCGGACCCGGCTTGGCCACATACCGCGGCCCGCGCGGCCCATCAATCGTAAACGCGCAATCTTTGCCCTCGCCCATGCGCCGCGCCATCACCGCCAGCCCGCGCAATCCGCCGCGCGACGAGCTCCCCTGCGCTGTGCCAAAGCCCAGCCACTCGATCACTTTGCGCGTCCACTGCCCGTCAAAAGCGGTAGTATTCATCACCACCACGCCATGATTTCTGTACCACCACACGATGGGGATAATCACGCGATGCCAGAACGCCCAGATGCACTGTTGCTTCCGCGCGTACACGCGCTCGGCGTGCTGCCAGCCCAGCACTTCGTAACGCAGCGTCGGCCCCAGCGTGCGAATCACGCTGTACACCGCGCCGGCGATCAGCGGAATTTGTATCCGTCGCGACCACGGCAGCGCGGGCAGCCGCGTGTCATAGTGCGTGTTGACGGATTCTGTCTCCGGCGCGTTACTCTCCACTGCGTCAGGCAGGCTCATCGCTTATAGTATAAGCGTTAACTTTTTCCACGCGCGCCCATTGGGTGCCCATTAGTGGAAGACGTCCAGTGCAGCGCGCCGGGCGCAAAACGCCGAGTTGGCGCGTTGGGCGCTTAAACGTTTGGTCGAACACGCACGATGCAGCACGCGGCACCTAGCGCGCATCTGTCTTAACTGATGAACATTCTTGCCTACCTCAAGCGGCAATCCATGCACGAGATTCCGTGCGCAACTTACGCCGCACGCCCGGCGCTGATCGCAATCTTGTGCGCGACGGTATATCTATGCTGCGCCAGCTCGATCCAAGCAGCGCAAGTTTCGGAAGCGTCGCGCGCGGCATCCGCTGGAACCTCGGCGGCCACGACGCCCGCGCACGCACCGGCCGCTTCGGCAGCAACCTCGCCGCACGCATCAGACAATCCGCAATCCAATCCCCCCGCCGACACCATCGGCGTCATCGAGGGCGAAGCCATTGCGGTCAGCGGCCCGATGAACGTCCAAGTCGTGCACGGCAAAGTAGAAACCGTACTGCGCAGCGGCGGCGACGTGCGCGTCAAATCCGGTACCGCACAGATCGCGCTCATCGAGGGCGGCGTGATCAAAATTTGCGGCCCCGCGCACCTCTCGATTCTGAAAACCGCCGGCGCGCTAACCGTCGCGCTCGAATCCGGCACCATTCACGCCCACATTGCGCACGATATGTTGCTCACCGTCTACACCGCGCAAATCATGGCGCAGCCCATCGCCATCGGCGACGCCCCGCAAGACATGCTCGTGGGCTTCGACAATCCCGGCACCATGTGCATTCGCTCCACGCGCGGCGCCATTCGCATCGAGCAGCAACTCACCGGACAGAGCGTGGTGATTCCGCAAACCGGCGACGTGTTGCTGCTCAACGCCCAGCTCGATTCCCTGCGCACCAGTTCCGGCCTGTGCAAGTGCGAACTGCAAATCACTGACGCCCCCGCCGACGCGCCGGCCGAGTCTCCCGCGCAAGTACAAGTCAGCCGCCTGGCCACCACGGAAGAGGTGCACAAGAAATCTTTTGACGCCAAGCCCGAACTGCCCGCCACGCCTCCGCCAGCCAAATCCGCCGACGACGAAGGCCCCATCTATCAGGTCATCGTTCCTCCGCTCGTCTACATCGCCAACGCCAAAGTCCAGCCGGAGATCGATCCCTCCATGATCATCCTGGTGCGCCGCGTGCGCGTGCGCCCAACGGTAATTTTCCAGGGCCGCGTCCTCGACGACCCCGCCGCTGCCGTGACCACCGCAGCGAATGTCGTGCCCGTTCCGTCAGGAGCGAATGCCGCATCCAGCGCGTCATCCAAGCCAGCCGCGCCCGCCAGCGCGCCCGCCGCTCCCACTCTCACGGATCGCGTAAAAACCTTCATGCACAAAATCTGGCCGCCCACCCCGTAGAACGCTGAACAGTTCTAAACAACTCCGCACCGCGCCTTTGGACTTAATCTAACTCGGGTGTTATACCCTGAGCGGGGCTTCTGCGACTCCACTCGATCGCCCCGGGGAGTTTCCGATGGGTTTCGCAGTGTCCAATCAACGTCCGTTTGCCATCATTACAGCGATCGCTGCTTTCGGATTGGCGCTAGCCACCGTGGTAATCGCTCCCGCAACCCTCCGCGGCGTGCTCTCTGCAAACTTCCTGCCTCATCGTTATTGCTATCTCTACGACCAAAAACTCATCGGCTTTCACATCGCCACCGACACCGCAATTTTTCTTTCCTATGTGGCGATTTCTTGCACCCTCGTTTATCTGGTTTGGAGAACCCGGCGTGAGATTCCCTTTAGCTGGATGGTCTTGGCTTTCGGGCTCTTTATTATTTCCTGCGGGTTCACGCATCTTATGGAAGTTGTTGTGCTCTGGAAGCCGTTCTATTGGCTTTCTGGCGACGTGAAATTCGTCACCGCCATAGCCTCCGTTGTCACCGCGGTTGCCTTGCCCGGATTGGTTCCGCAGATTCACGGCATGGTGCGCTCCGCTCAGGCTTCCGAAAGCCATCGCGAACAGCTGGAACAAGCTAATTCACAGCTTCAGGAAATATCCTCTCATGTGATGGGCGTACAAGACGACGAGCGCCGGCGTATCGCGCGCGAACTTCACGACAGCTTGGGGCAATATCTTGTGGGCGCGAAAATGTCTATCGACCGGAGCCTTGCGGGAGACAGCGCGGCGCTTCGCGACGCCGCCGGCTTGCTCGATAGTTGCATTACCGAAGTTCGCACGCTTTCGCATCTGCTGCACCCGCCACTCCTCGAAGAGGTTGGCTTAATGGCCGCCGTTCCCTGGTACGTCACCGGGTTTCGCGAACGCAGCGGAATCGCCGCGAGCCTCGAAATGCCGGAACATTTTGCGCGCCTGCCGCAACGCGTGGAACTGGCGCTGTTTCGCGTTTTGCAAGAGAGTCTTACGAACATTCATCGCCACTCGAACAGTAAGACCGCCGTCGTCAAGCTCAGCCTCACGGACGGCCACGCCACGTTAGCGGTGAAAGATTTTGGCACGGGGTTCAAGGCCGACAGCCTCCCGCGTGGAAAACAGGGCGTCGGCATCGCCAGCATGCGCGAGCGCATGCGCGAACTCGGCGGTGAATTGCGCATCAAGTCCGGCTCCTCCGGCACCACAGTGGAAGCGACGCTGCCCACCGCAGACGCAGCGCCATCAAACACAGCCCTACCAACTATGAATTCCGCGGCACCACCCAATAATTGAAACAGTGTGGAACAACCTCTTGTGGGAAGGTATAAAGAGATATGGCAGGGGCGGGCACCGTCCCATCCCGGTGTTTTCCGTCGCCCGCTCCGTACAGAGGTGAGGAGGTTCCTACTCCATGTGCCGCACAATCTTGCTGCGTATCGTTGTGATTGCCCTCGCAGTGTGCTTCGCCGCGCGCGCACGTATCAAGCCTGCCGCCGCGGATTCCCCTGCGCCGGATCACGTGACCATGCTGGGCCCGTCGTGCCCGCCGTATCCTTGCGCCGACATTTCCCTGCAAGACCAGGTGCGCTACCTGGTCGGTCATTGGCCGCGTGATTTTAAAATCGCCGAAGTGCAAGCCACAGAAAACCCAAAATGTAAAAGCACGGCTAGCCGCAGTCAATGCACGGTGCACGTTAAACTGGTCAATCTGATTCTTGGCACGCAAGAGCCAGACGAGGGACCGCACCACGCGCGAACCGGCTGGTATGACACTTTTGAAATCACCTATTCCTTCGCGAAAACGCTCGGCGCCGCGCAGAGCGCCGAATTTTCCGTAAAGCCCGGCGATCACCTCGTGGCCATGCTCACCCCCGCAAAACACCCGCCGAACCAGCCATTCGCCTACATCAGCACGCGGCTGGACCACGCCAGCAACGCCCTCCTTCAATCCGTCGGCACCGCGGTCGCTGATGCGCTAATGTCCGCGGCGCACGTCGAAGCGAAACCCTAGCAACCTATGCCTGCTTCACGATGGTGGTATGCTCAGATTCGGAATCACCGTCAAGCAGACACGGAGCCGCTAGGCCGCTCACCATGTACTTCGGACTGATTAAAACAACGAGCGGCTGGTACCACGGGCCAAGCGCCCTGCGCCAATTTTCTGCCTATGCGTTGGTGACTTTGTTGGTGTGGACTTGCTTTTTATTCCTGCACTACCGGCCTCTTTTGCTCCAAGAGGTGCGCGCGACGAGTATCGGAGGATTTGTCATAGTCCTTTCGGGAATCGCCCTTGCATTTTCGTGTCTAGGACTAACCTTTGGGATGGCCTGGTATTTTTGGAAGCTGGACACCAGTGAGAGTTGGGTTAAGTTCATCTGGATTGCGCTCGCACTTTGTTTGTCGCCGTATGCCGAAGTCGCTTACTTTGTGTTCGTGTATCGCAAAAATGTGCTGAACGGTGCACCGGACGATACGGAACGGGTCGCAAGCCCCTGAGGCTGATGATGATTCTTCGGCGTGGCTGTCGGTAGACGTTTAACCATGGCACTCTTCGGGAAAACACTCGCGGTACTTGCAGGACTAGCGTGGGTAGCTAATGCTTCCGTTATGCTGCCTGGCTGCGGCGCCACGGCCGGAGCTATCAAACGCGGGCTAATGCCCTGCTGCGAGATGCCATGATGGGGGATCTCAACTCAAAAAGAAGGAAGTCGGCGTAACAGGCCCATAGGGAACCGGAGACTATATGCGAACGACCAGCGCGTGTCTCGCTTTGCTGTTCATACTTCGGCTCGCTGTCTTCGCTCAAGGAGGCCAGAGCGCTCGTACGATTCCGATTCGTATTTCAGTGGATCGTCAAGACCATTCAATTTACTACGCCATCGGAAGCCATGCGAAATTGCACCTCAACGATCCCAAAATGACGTCGCAGATTATGGCTCTCGGCGGGGCCACAGATAAAGGATCGGTCCTCACATTCCTAATCGATAACCAGGCGCCGCTATCTGAGCTGGGCATCATCAACTACATAGTAGACAAATACGATCTAAACCCGGCACGCTTTTTCATTTATGACTACCGTTCGGGACAAATGACTGAGCTAAAAAGAGATACGGATGAACTTTTCAGATGGACCGAGCATCAATTGCCAATTTCGGAGTCTCCCCCGCCTGAACAAGCCCACTGACCTGCTACCGACAGCATTTTCATGCCCTCGCACCGTTCGAACACAGTACCTTAAAGTTAAGTATTGAAAAGTGAATTTTTGTGCGCTACTATGGGCAATGTCGCGCCCATCCGGCACCTCAACGCCCCGCCTTCCCGCGCTTACGACATTCTCCCGCCCCGCCTCTGGCCAACTCCCTCATTACTTCGTTAACGCGTTACATCATCCGTGCGCCGTGACGCAAAAATGCGATCCTTTATTTTCAATAGCTTACACACTCTTCTCAATTCATAGTCTAGCGCATCTCCTTTATTTTGTTGGCATTGCGCACTCTTTGGCAAAAACACCCGGGGGTAGGGTGTCCGAACTTCCTTTAGCTTCCGAATTTACTACCTCCCTACTTCCCCCCTCCGTAACTCCAATAGAATCTTACTCTTTCAAAGATTTCCCAGCTAACCCCTTTAGTGTCTATCTCTTTCACAATTGGGGTGGGGGTACCCCTTATCTTCCCCACTCTCGAACGCCGCGCTCGCTCAGGCACTGGGTGGCCAATCGCCTCGTCTCATTCTTCAGGGGCTGGCGTCGCGGGAACTTCTCATTGACGGCACCTTGCAAGAAAACTACTCTCCCTACGTTCAAAGAACGAACAGCGCGTCTAACGATACTGCAGATACTGTTCGGGAGAACCCCAGTGCTCCGTCCGCTTGTTCGTTTTGGCCTTACCCTTTCCCTGTCTTTCGTCGCTATGGCGTCCAGTTCCGCGCAGGCACCATCTCCTTCTTCGCGAGCCGCAAAGGCAACGGAATCGCCGCTGGTGCGGCTAACCGGCACGGTGCATCCGCTGGCGCGGCCGGAAAACGATCACGGCGCGGTGCCGGACTCCTTCCCGGCCAGCCGCATGCTGGTGCTGCTCAATCCGCCGGCGGATCGGCAACAGGCGCTGCAGCGCTTTCTGCGCAACGCCCACGCGCCGGGTTCGCCCACCTATCACCAGTGGCTTACGCCGGAACAGTTTGGCGCGCAATTCGGGGCGCGCGACGAAGACGTGCAACAGGTACAAAGCTGGCTGCAGTCGCACGGCTTTGCGGTGAACCGGCTGAGCAAAGGCCGGCGCGCGCTGGAATTTTCCGGGACCGCTGCGCAGGTTCGCGAGGCGCTGCACGCCCCGATTCATCAATACGAACTTTCAGGGAAAACCTATTACTCCGTCGCCAGCGAAGTCTCCGTGCCGCGGAGCATCGCGCCGCTGCTGAAAGGATTCGCGCCGCTCAACAACTTCCCGCTGCGCAGATACCTGCACAGCGCGGGAAAAGCTACTTACCGTTCGGACCGCAGCTCGACGAACGAATCTTCGGACAGTTCGCTACGCACCTCGTCTGGCACCTCGGCAGGCACGTCATTGCTCGCTGCGCAGGGCGCCGGCCGCGCCCGGCCACAATTTACCACCAGCATCGACGGCCAGCCTTTCTACGCGATTGCGCCGGAAGATTTCGCCACGCAATACAACATCGGGCCGCAGTATCAGGCCGGCACGAATGGCGCCGGCCAGACCATCGGCATCATCGGCGAATTCAATCTGGACCTGACCGTGACGGCGGCCTATCGCAACCTCTTCGGCCTTCCGGCCGACACCACGCAAGTGGTGATCGACGGAGAAGATCCCGGCACCGGGTCAGTGTATGGCGGGATCATCTCGACCGGCATCACTCTTACCGGCACAGCCGCCACCTTCGACATCATCAATCTCGACGAAGACCTTTCTCCGAACACGCAAGGGTATCTGGGCGTGGAGATCGGCGGGGCGGTGGCGCCGAAAGCGATCGTTAATTATTACATTGCGGGCGGAACACCGTTTCAGAATGTGGTGCAGTTGGCGGCGCTGCGCGCGGTGGAAGACAATCAGGCGTCGGTCTTGAGCGTCACTTACGGAATGTGTGAGGAGCTGCTGACGCCGAGCGGTAACCAATTCTGGTCCTCGCTGTGGGAACAGGCGGCGGCGCAAGGTCAAACTGTGCTGGTGGCCAGCGGCGACGAAGGCCCGGCGGCATGTGGCTTGGGGGTCTTGGTTAATGAACAGCTTACCGTTCTCGGACTCAGCGTAAATGGCGTGGCGTCGACGCCGTGGAACGTGGCGGTCGGCGGAACGGATTTTTTTTACTCCGACTACGCTACTGGCGGCGCCAGCGCGACGAATGACTGGAACGCCCCCAATGATAAGAATCTTGGCTCGCTGAAGGCGCCGCTGCCGGAACAACCTTGGGATGACGAATTGGGTTTGAACATTCCGGAGTTTCTCGGAATAGGAATTGTTAGTACGCTCGCGTTCGGCGATGCAACTGGCGGCGGTCCGAGCAGTTGTTCGCAGCTCGGCGAGGCACCAGGGCAAAGCGGATTGCCGTTTGTGTGCATCGGCGGATACGCCAAACCTGCGTGGCAGAACGCGCCGGGGGTTCCCGCAGACGGCGTGCGAGACATACCAGACGTCTCCGTGCTCGCGGCATCGGGCGCCAACCTTTCGGCGTATGCGATCTGTGCCGCCGTAGATGATTGCGCGCCAGTAAGCAGCGGCGAGCCGCAGGTGACGCTGGCGGGAGGAACCGCGGCGTCCGCGCCAGCGATGGCTGGGATAATGGCGCTGGTCAATCAGAAATACGGCCGACAGGGCCAAGCGAATTTTGTGTTGTACGCGTTGGCGCGGCAGCAGCCCAGCGTGTTTCACGACGTCACCATGGGCACCAACGATGTGGTGTGCGAACCGAGCGCGCCAGTTTGTACGAAGCCAGTGCCCAACTCGACGAGCGAAGATTCCTACGGCGTCTACGCCGCGACAGCGGGCTACGATTTGGCCAGTGGGCTCGGTAGCGTGGACGTGAATGCGCTCGTCGACGACTGGAACAAAGTTACGTTTGCGTCGAGCACAACGACGCTGGAATTGTCGCCTGCATCCATCGTGCACGGCGCAGCGGTGAGCGTTACGGCTAGCGTGAAAGCCGCATCCGGAACAGCGACGCCGACCGGCGATGTGAGCATCGAGACCACCGCGCCCACGCCGATCCTCAAGAGCAACGTTCTTACGCTGGCTGCCGGCACGGTGACGAGCAGCTTGAATTTTTTCGCCGGCGGAACCTATTCGGTGACCGCGCAATATGCCGGCGACGGGACGTTCGCTACGAGCACTTCCGCGCCTTCCACGCTTACGGTGACGCCGGAGCCAAGCACTACCGCGTTGACGCTGCAGTACGAGGCCGAGGGCGTCCCCTTGCCGGTAGGCACAGTGCCCAACGGCGGCTCAGCACCGTTCGGCAGCCGCTGGAACTTTTTGGCGCAGCCTACGGGACAGGCCAGTCAATCTAGCGGAGACGCTACCGGATCGGCGACGTTCACGGATGGCGCGACGTCCGTAACCGTGCCGCTAAATGTGCAGGGCGTCGCCACATGGTCGCCGCAAACGCTGGCGCTGGGCCCGCATTCTGTGACGGTCAGCTACTCTGGCGACGCGAGCTACAATCCCTCGACAGGAGGGCCGCTGACGTTCACGGTGAACAAGGGCGCGTTATTGCTAGATCCCAGTGTGGAGGCGCCGACCGCTTCCGTCACTCCCGGTTCGCCGCTGATGGTCACCTACCAAGCGGGATCGACCGCGCTAGTGCACGTGGCATTGGTAGCGACAAACTCCAGCGTGCCTCCGACGGGCAACGTCACCGTGAATTTTGGGACCATGACGCAGATGGCGGCGGTTACGTCCGAAGTGCTGTCAAGCGGAACCAACTCCGAGGTCACCGTGACCTTCGCAAATGTTGCGGCGGGGACGTATACGCTGAG
The DNA here is from genome assembly GCA_963838265.1 of uncultured Acidobacteriota bacterium. Taxonomy (GTDB): domain Bacteria; phylum Acidobacteriota; class Terriglobia; order Acidiferrales; family UBA7541; genus Acidiferrum. The sequence continues at coordinate 478,029 of CAWIQN010000001.1, read as the reverse complement.
CGCTTCTTACAGCGGAGACAGCAACTGGAATGCGAACACGTCCGCACCGCAGTCTTACACGTTCGTGGCGAGCTCCGCTGCGCCCACGACTACGACGTTGTCGCTGACGCCTGCGAACGTGGACAGCTCGGGTGTGGTTACGTTCACGGCCACGGTAACGGCCAGCCAGGCGCAAAACTTTCTCGGAGTTTTTGGCGGCGTTACGCTGTCCGCCAACGGCTTTCCGTTTGGAACTATCAGTATACAAACGTCTTTGACAAATCCGGGAAGCCTGACCGCGACGGGCACAGCGGTCATACCGGCGTCGCAAATCCCAGCGGGTGCGCTGCAAGTGACGGCCGCGTTTCAAGGCGGCACCACACTCATGTCTTCGAGCAGCGCGCCGGTGCCGCTTACGGTTACGCTATCCGACTTCACACTTTCGTCAGGGGTGCGCAGCGTGATCGTCAAATCCGGGCAGAGCACCTCGATTCCGTTGCTGCTCGGCGGACCCAACGGCGGCAGCGCCACGGTCTCATTGAACTGCTTGCCATCCATGCCCAGTTTTCGATGCATCACCAGTTCTGGCACGCAAACCGTAAAGGGCGCGTCTACCGCCAGCGTAACGATCACCGCCTACATCAATGCGACGGGCACGACGGCTAGAGTTAACACGATAAGCCGAAGCCTGCTGGAGGCTAGCGCCGGCTTTGCTTTCGCGTTCGCGCTGCTTTTCTTGCTGCCAAATCGCAAAGAACTTCGCAGACACTATCGCAGCCTGCAGCTATGCTGCGCGTTGCTAGCGGTGGGGACATTCATCGCGGGTTGCGGCGGTGGCGGTTCCGGGCCAGTCACGCCGCCGCCACCGCAAACCATCAGCACGCCGCCCGGCACTTACAATGTCGTGATTACCGGCACTTCCGGCGCAATCACGCACAACGCCAGCGTGATTGTCGTGGTGCAGTAAGCGGAGGCGGTTTTAGAACTCTGAGTGGAAAGAATCTTCGCGCAACGATTCGTTATATTAGACTGCGGACTATTCCGCGCGGAGGGCGATCATGGGATCCACGCGGGCGGCGCGGCGCGCCGGAATGCAGCACGCCGCGAATGCGGCTGCTGCCAGAACCAACGCCACGCCAAAAAATGTAAACGGATCCGCGGGGCCGACCTCAAACAAAAGTGTGCGCAACAAGCGCGTGAGGCCCAGCGCCGCAAGCAGTCCGAGCGCTACACCTACGAGCACCAGCCCCATGCCCTGGCCAAGAATCATGCGCAGGATTTCGCCGGGCCGCGCGCCGATGGCCATACGCACACCGATTTCGTGCTTGCGCTGACTGACCGCGAGCGCCATAACACCGCCGATGCCCGTGGCGGCGATGGCCAGGGCGAGCAGAGCAAACAAGCCGAGCAGATTCGAGGTGAGCCGCGGACCGGCGACGGATTCGGCGCGGACCTGCTCCATCGAGCGCACACGCGCCGCCGGTTGGTTGGGGTCGAGATCATGGATGAGTTCGATGATCGTGCTCGCGACGCTCATGGGCTCCCCGGCGGTTTTTACCACCAGGATGGAATCGGATATCGGGTTTTGCGCCATGGACACGTAGATTTCATCGGCGGGATTTTTGTCCAGCCCATACTGTTTAACGTCTCCCACCACGCCGACGATCTGCTCCCACGTCTTTCCACCATCCGTTGAGAAGCGCTTCCCGATGGGATCTTGCGCGCCCCAGAAGTGCTGGGCAGTGGTGCGACTCAAGATGGCCACGTCCGGAACACCCGGACGGTCGGCCTGAGTGAATCCCCGCCCGGCGAGGATTGGAATGCGTAGCGCGTCAAAATACGACGGGCTGACCACGCGGAAGTCGGCAACTGGAAGCGACTGACCGGGCACCGGCGCTTGACCCTCGATCTGGAAGTCGTTGGTCATACGCATGGAGCCAGCCAGCGGAATCATCATGGATGCGGCGGCGGAGCGCACACCATTCTGCGCGGAGATTTTTTCCAACAGCGATTCGAAGAAGGCGCGCGTCTTGTCACCGGTGTTGTATTTCGTGAAGTCCAGGCCGATGCGCATAGTGAGCACATTTTCCGGCTGGAAACCGGCGTCGACGTGCTGGAGATTCCGAAAGCTGCGCAGCATCAATCCCGCGCCGATCAGCAATAGAAACGACACGGCGACTTGCGCGACGATGAGCAGGCTCCGCACGCGCTGCCGGCCTTTGCCGATGGTAGATTGGCCGCTGCCTTCTTTCAGGCTGCCGACCACGGCGTCGCGCGCGGCCAGGGCGGGCGCAGTGCCGGAAAGTAAGCTGGTAATTACCGCGACGCCCAGCGTGAAGAGAAGCACGGCGGCATCCAAATGGATTTCCCGCGCGCGAGGAGTGAAACGCGCGGCTAGAGTTACGAGCAGGTTCAGCACGCCCCGGGAAAAGAGCAGGCCGAGGCCTGCGCCGATGACGGCGAGCAGAAAGCTCTCCGTCAACAACTGACGAAACATGCGCACGCGCCCGGCACCGAGGGCCGCGCGCACAGCGAGTTCGCGCTCGCGACGGACCATGCGCGACAGATTCAGGTTGGCGACGTTCGCGCACGCAATCAGCAAAACAAATCCCGCCGCGCCGAGAAGCACGAGCATCGTGGGCCGGGCCTGACGCGTGAGTTGTTCCTGAAGGGTTTTGGTGTAGACGGAATAATCCACGGTGGGCGGATACACGTCCGGATAGGCCTTTTGCAAATTGGCAGCGACGGCGGAAAGATCGGCCTGCGCCTGGCGGACGTCGACGCCGGGTTTCATGCGTGCGAAAACGTTCATCATGCGGGAGCGGCGATTGGCGATGAAATCCGGCGCGGAACGGAAGGGGCACGCGGACGTCGGCATGTAGACATCGTTCTCGTCGGGATATTGCGGCACGGGCGGCAACACGCCGATCACGGTGTGAACGCGATCGTTCATCTGAAAAGTCTTGCCCACCACGGTGGGGTCGCCGCCAAAGCTGCGCAACCAATATTCGTAGCTGAGCATGAGGACCGCGGGCGCGCCGAGCACTTCATCTTCGGGACGGAAATTCCTTCCGAACAGGGGCGTCACGCCGAACACTTCAAAATAATTCCAGGAGACCACGCCGGTTTCCACGCGCTCCGGTTCGCTGCGACCCAGAAGAATGAAATTCATGTTGTGATATTCGACGAGCGCGTCCAGGGTATGATTTTGCGTTCTGTAGTCGTTGACTTCCTGCACCGAGAAAGGCTGGTCCAGCAGGCCCATCTTGGGCGCCTGCTGTTGCACGAGGACCAGACGGTCGCCGTGGGCGTACGGGAGAGGCTTCAGGAGCACAGCGTTTACGACGCTGAAGATCGCCGAATTCGCGCCAATGCCCAAGCCCAGGGTCATTACAGCGGCTAGCGTGAACCCCGGATTTTTGCGCATCATGCGCAGTGCGAATTTGGCATCCTGCGCGAACATGGCCAGATGCTCGCCGGGAGCGGTACGGAAAATTCCGATAATGGTTTCCCACCAGAGCCGCAAAACGCTCATGATTCCTCCGTGGCGTTCCGCGTGTTGGCGCTGGTCGCGAAAAACCAATTCCATTTCAGGACCGTAATCGCTGCGGAAATCGAAGGGCAGCAGGCGCAATAGCGCTCGATAGAAGCGTGCCGCCCGTGAAGTTTCTTTCGCCATCATGTCCTCCAGTTGCTCCTTCCGGTCACGCGGTACGAAGTTTCTTCAACAGGTTTTTCGTTTTGGCGATGGCGACAATCTCGTTCATGCGTTGCGCTTCCGCGGCGGCGACATCGCGGCCACGCGCCGTCAAGCGGTAGTAGCGGCGGCGCTCGTCGTCATCGGCAACGGCGGGACGGGTGCGCAACTCGGCGATGAGTCCGTCAGCGAGCAAGCGTTTGATGATGCCGTAGAGCGTTCCGGTGCTCAGTTGCACTTTGCCGCCAGTGGCCAGTTCCACTTCTTTGAGGATAGCGTAGCCGTGCAGATCATCGCCGGCGAGCGCCAGCAGGACGTGGAACATGGGCGGAGTTAGCGGCCCGTAAGAATCGGAGATGTTGGACGAAGATGGCAAAGGCGGCCTCCCAAGGAAAGCACACTGTATCGCTGCGAATTATATCGTTACACACTATATCGTCATACGCCATAGTGTCAAGCGCAAAGACGACGGCCCCAAATAGCGAGTGGTCGCGCTACGCGCTGCTCGATCCGATCAGTAGTTGCTGGATTCGGCGCCCTGGTCGGGGGCACCCATCACGGGACAGCCGGCGAAGACCCGCGAGGACTCGTTGCCATTCAAGAGGCTGCCGGCGTTTTTGCGTTTCAACAGCAGGACGCGCTGGATGCGCCCGGTAGTTTGATTTTGGGCGTTTCCGTTCAAGCAGACATAAATTCCGGATTTATCTTCTTGCAAGACGCTGAGGGAGATGCGCGGGCCGCCGTTGGGGGCCGCGACGATAGCTTCTTTGTCGTCGATTTTGGAGGTTACATAGCCGTAGTCGGCGAAAGTCTGTTTGCCTTTTTCGAGTTTGGGGCGGAGCGCGCTGGGCAACACGTTTACGTTTATCTTGTCGACCACATATTCCGCGACCTTCTCCTTGGGATAATCTTCGTGGCCTTTGGCGATAGCCAACGGCACGCATGCCAATAACATCATCACTCCAGTGATTGTTTTCATTTCGCTATTCTTCTTTCCGGCTGTGCAGACAAACCTACGGCTTCCGTGCAGCGGTGCAAGATCCACCGACCGGTCGGGTTTGCGCCTGGTCAGCCTTCGGTGCTTAGATTAGGAAGCGAATCTGCGATGCAGCAGTTAGCAGTGCTTCCACTTAATGGGACCGGTTCACAAGCATTTTTATTCCAGTGTTGGTGGGCATTCGGAGGTAGCACTTTGTCGAGTCGCTGAAGAGCTTTTAGGGCGGGCTATCTCGTTATCGAAGGCCACTGGGAATATCGCACGGCACATGTCAGGTCAGCGACTCACATGCGGAAAAAGACCCGGGTTCTTTTACACATATTGAAGGTAATCTCACTCGGCAGAGCAAGCTAATGTCGAAAATTGATGAGCAATGAGCGCACACCCAAAGGGAACTACTCGGTGGAAGGATAGCGACGGGTACATCCATCTGATTCTGGCGCCGAGTACGGTAATGGAAATGCAATTCGAGGGACATCCGACATCAGTAGACATACTGCAACTAGTTCTGCGCCTTGTGGACACGACGAGACACAAGGCGAGCGGCAGGGCTGCTTATGATCTGACAGACCCGGCAGGGTCTGCAAAATGAAAATACAATGTTTCCTCACTTTCTGTTTGTTGGCAGGGACCGCCTCTCGCGGGCAGAGCGAGTACAGGATCGCGTTAAAGAACGCTAATCCATCACTCGCCATACCGGTGATGGCGGCAGGTGGCGGGTTCGTTTATATTGCCTACCGTTCTTTTGACTGGATGCAGTTTTCAAGCCAACTTCAGGTGATAGCCTATGATCTCACCTCCCACAAAGAGCTGCGACGCGTAACTCTCGCTGTTCCTAAGGTTCACGGATCAAGGGTATCCGAGGGGCTTGCCCTTTCGAATGACGGAAAGATGCTGGCTTATGTCGAAGCCCACGATCCGGACCTTGTTCTACTGCTCTCTGCGCAAGACCTGTCCGAGATCCACCGTTCAACTGCGTTACCCTTCACTGCGGATGATCATCAGAGGACATTCGCGGGATTTGACGGGAACCAACTCTGTTTAGCCTCTAATGTTTATCGCTTTGATGATCCGGCCATAGATGGTCTTCGATTCATCCGTGTGGATACTCCAAGCCTAGCGGTTGTTTCGGACCGCAAAGCGGTCGGACTAACGCAAGAGACATCCACGAGCATCGTGTGGATGCCACATCTGAAGAAAACGTGGGTCAATAAGTACACCAAGGATGGGCGAAATGGATGGCAGGAGTACTCCGAGGATGGTCATCCCACGGACCAGATGGTCGACTATCAGGGACAGGGAATCGCTCGCGGCGCCACTGCCCTCGAGAATTCGGACCTGCTCGCATTCTATGGCAAACTCGCGGACGGAACTGTGGTCAGCTACAAAGACCATCGCTCGACGGAACTCAAGCTGCAATGCGCTCCCCGACCGTACGGTATTAGCAACGACGCCGGGTACGCAGGGGCCATTTGCACGACGCAGCGGGACGTTCTTCCGGAGGCGGGCGGAGATAAGATCGTCACGTCGGAATTCTTGGTTATCAGGACGGATGGGCCAACGATTATGTGGCGTCGGACGATGGATCAAACCGACATAGCGGAAGGTTATACCCCCGACGGCTGGTTCCAGAACGGCGACCCGCTGATCCTCCAAGTCGGCTCTAAACTATTTGTCGTGGCTCCGTCGAAGGCCCCGGCCCTGACAGTCAACGAGATCGAGACGGCAAATGGTGTGGCGGAGAAAAGATGAATAGGCGAATGACTTGGGCTCCGGTTCCGATATTGTGCTATCTCGCAGCCATGATTACGCTGAGAATATTGCCCAGGTGACCTGCCCCGTGCACGCTCAGGGATTATCGGTATACCAGCAGGCGAACAGCTGGGCTTCCACCGTCAGATTATTGCCGCTGCGGCGGGTTTGCTGGTTTCGTACGCGGCGCCGGTTTTCCGTTTTGCGACGCCGGTTTCCCGCCGGAACCTGCGGCGGGCTTCGTTCCTGAGCCGTTTGAGGGCTTCGCGCCGGAACCATTCGACGGTTGGGTGCTGGGGCGCGTCGAGGGCTGGGCCGGTTTCGCTCCCGGCGTGGCGCCGTTAGACGGCTGCGTGCCTGGACGCGTCGAAGGTTGCGTGCCAGGAGCGGGTTTAGCGCCTGGCGTGGTGCCGTTTGAGGGACGCGTCGATGGTTGTGTGCCCGGGGCGGGTTTCGCTCCAGGGGTAGCGCCGTTGGAGGGACGCGTCGAAGGTTGCGTGCCGGGAGCGGGCTTCGCACCAGGAGTGGTGCCGTTCGAGGGGCGGGTCGACGGTTGCGTGCCTGGCGCCGGTTTCGCTCCGGGCGTGGTGCCGTTGGATGGACGGTTCGGTTGCGTGCTGGGACGCGTCGACGGCTGGGTTCCCGTCGCTGGTTTGCCTCCCGGCGTGGTGCCGTTGGAGGGACGATTCGGCTGCGTGCCGGGGCGGGTCGACGGTTGCGTGCCAGTTCCGGGTCGAGTGCCGGGAGCTGTGCCGTTTGATGGCCGTGTGCCAGGGGCAGTACCGTTGGCCGGGCGATTGTTCACGTTGTTGCCGCCCTTGTTGCCCTGATAGGTAGTCTGGCCCTTCCAATTATTGTTGTTTCCGTTCTTGTTGTAGTTATTCGCGGGCGGGTGATAGGTGACGCCTTTATTGTAATTGGGAGCGTTGCCCATGCTGCGCGCGTAGGTGCTGTTCGGGTTGCGGTTATAGGGCACGGGGCGCGGCTTGTAGCCAGGATTCAGATTGTTATTGTTATTGAACCGGTTGTAGTAATTATTGTTGTTGATGTAGATGTTGGTCTGGCTGTAGTGGACGGGGCGATTGTAATGGTAGCCGGGGCCCCAGCCGGGATAGTAGATCGGGCGATACGGCGGCGGGTAATAAGGCCGCGGACCGTAGTAGATGCCGCCGTAGCCCCAAGCCGGATAGTAATAATGGTTGCTGCTGATGGCTGCGCCGACGGCGATGCCCGCGCCAAACGAGAGCAGCCCGATGAGGGCCGCGGTTCCGGAGCTAACGCCGGAACTCTGCTGCTGCACGACGACCGGGGCAGCCGCAGGGGCGGCGGCGGGAGCGGGGCCGCTGGTGGTCGTGGTGGTGGTAGTGGTTCCGTCGGGCCGAGTGGTTGTGGTGGTGGTGCTGAAAACCTGGTCAGGATTGTACTGCGGCACGTAAACAACCTGAGGGTCGGTGGGCTTCAACTCGATGACGTCCTTGCCCTGATCCTGTTTAACGTCCACGGTCATCTGCGGGGAGCTCTTCAGCGCGCCGGTGTCCACGGCTTGGGCGCGCAATCTTTGCGCGGAGGCGAGCACGGCTTTGGGATCGCCCTGATAGGCGGCGCCGAGTTGCTTGGTCCAATCAAATTCCTGGCACATTAAATCGATGACGGTGGGATAGTGCAGCAGCGCTTGCATCACCGGGGTAAAACCGGCTTTCGCGGAAGCTATATCCAAGGCGTCGCCGGTCAAGTTTTGATTCTGGTCCAGCGCCAGCCAGTTTCCGCCGTCCATCACTTGCTGGGGATCCACGGAGGCTTGCAAGAGGATTGCGAGGACGGGGTCAGGGTAGAGCGCTACGGGAGCGAGGAGTTCGTCTAGACCGTCCGAGGTGAGATTGACGGCGGGTAATTGCGTTTGCGATTGGTCCTGACTGGCGTCTTGAGCAGGAGCGTTCGGATCGGCGGGGGGCTGTTGCTGCGCGGCGGGATCCTGCGGCGAAGTGTTTGCCGCTTGCTGCTGAGCGACGGGCGCGGACGCTGCTTGTTGGGAGCCGCAGCCAAGCGATTCTGACGTCGCGATGAGCAGCAAGAACGACATCAACAATGACATGTAACTCTGGATTTGTTTCATGGTCCCTCTTTGATGGAGTGCGAGCGTTCTCGCGTTTGGTGCAATTTTTTTCAAGCGATCTCTTTGGCGGAAGACACAGTTCTCAGTCATCGTGAACGCGAAACGCTTTCCGACACCCTGCGTACATCCTAGAGTCTAGGAGGTTTGACTGAACACTGTCAAAAGTGCCAGGTCGGTGGAACGGCGGCGAACTACATGCCTTCGTAGTTGGGGCCGCCACCGCCTTCGGGAACGACCCAATCGATGATTTGGTAGGGGTCGGCGATGTCGCAGGTTTTGCAATGGACGCAGTTGGCAAAGTTGATGCGCAGCTTCTGGCCTTCGCCGTCTTTGGCCATTTCGTAGACGGCGGCGGGACAAAAATACTGGCAGGGATTGCCGTACTCGACGACGCACTTGGTGGCGCAAACATTTAAATCCCGGACTAGGAGATGGGAGGGCTGGTCGTCGTCGTGGCGCGTACCGGAGTGGTAGACGTCGGTGAGGCGATCGAAGGTGAGGACGCCGTCGCCTTTGAAGCGTTCGGGCTTTTGGCCCGCGGCTTCTTCGCGAACTTTTTCCGGGCTGAGCTTTTTGTAGTGCGTGTAGCCGGCGTTGACGCGCATGGGATCGATGAGGCCGCGGCCGCCGGTGATTTGTTGCAGCGCGGTGTGAAAAAATCCACCGAGCATTCCGTGTTGGAAAGATTGATGAAAATTGCGGACTTGCCACAACTCTTTCTTGATATAGCTTTGCTCGATTTTTTTGGGAAAGGCGGAGAGAGCTTTCGCGGAAGTGTCGCCGGCTTTTAGGGCGTCGAAAATGGTTTCGGCGGCAAGCATGCCGCTTTTCATGGCCAAATGAATACCCTTGAGACGTTGGGAGTCGAGGAAACTTCCGGAGTCGCCGATGATCACGCCGCCGTCGAGATAATTTTTTGGCATGGCGTACCATCCGCCGTAGGGGAGCGATTTTGCACCGTAGCGGACCAGTTTGCCGCCTTGCAAAATTTTGGCCACGTGGGGGTGGGTTTTCCACTTTTGAAATGCGGCATGCGGATCAAACTCGGGATCGGCGTATTCGAGGGCTAGCACCAGGCCGATGGAGAGGCGATTGTTGGAGAGGCCGTAAATCCATCCGCCACCGTACATGTCGGTGGAGACGGGCCAGCCGAGAGTGTGCGCGACGTAGCCCGGGGCAGCTTTGCCGGGTTGGATGTCCCACAATTCCTTGATGCCGATGCCGTAGCTTTGCGGATTTAAATTGTCGAGTTTCTTTTTTTCGACGAGTTGCTTGGTGAGGGAGCCGCGGGTGCCTTCGGCGAGGACGGTTACTTTGGCGCGCAATTCGTAACCCGGAGTGAAATTGTCTTTGGGCCTGCCGTGCTTGTCGATGCCTTTGTCTTCGGTGATGACGCCGGCGATGCCGTCGCCTTCGTAGATTAGTTCGCGGCCGCCGAATTGGGTGAAGAGATTTACGCCGGCGGCTTCGACGAGTCCGCCGAGCCATTTGGTGATTTTATTTAGGGAAACGACGTAGTTGCCGGTGTTGACGAACGGCGGCGGGGTGATGGGCGCGCGGAATGAGGAACCTTTGGTGAAAAGGAGGGCTGCGGAATCGGTGACGGGAGTGTCGAGCGGAGCGGTCTTTGCAAAATCTGGAACTAGTTCGGCGAGGGCTTTCGGATTCATGATCGCGCCGGAGAGTTGATGTGCGCCTACTTCGCGGCCTTTTTCGAGAACGTAGATATTTTCGGCGGAGAGTTCCGGCTTGGCGCCGGAGGCGTTGTGGGCTTTGATCAGGTTGGCGAGATGCAGGGCGCAACTCAGGCCGGCCGGGCCTGCGCCGACGATTAACACATCTGCTTCGAGTTGTTCTCTTTGCACGGTCACGAGAAGTCCACGCGAATTTTGGTGAATCCATTTAGCAAACTACGTTTTTGCTTTTTCTAGTGCTTCGGTTAGTGCGGGCATGATTTCGAAGATGTCGGCTACTACGCCGTAGTCGGCGATTTCGAAGATGGGGGCGTTTTGGTCTTTGTTGATGGCGACGATGGTGCGGGCACCTTTCATGCCGACGACGTGCTGGATGGCGCCGCTGATTCCGAGAGCTAAATACAATTTTGGCGCGACGGTTTGGCCGGAGCTGCCGATCTGGCGCTCCATGGGGAGCCAGCCTTCGTCGCAGATGGGGCGGGAGGCGGCGATTTCTCCGCCGATGGCTTTGGCGAGAGCTTCGGCTTGCGGAATATTTTCCGGGGCTTTGATGCCGCGCCCTACGCTGACGATGATGGGGGCCTGCGTCAGGTCTACGGCGGATTTTGCTTCTTTGAAGAGGTCGAGCGGCTTGGTACGGATCTGTTCGGGATTTAGTTCAACGGAGATTTTATTTATTGGGGCTTTGCCGCTGGCGTGCGGTTTCAACAGATCGGCGCGGAACGCGCCGGACTGAAAGGACGCGAACCATGGACTGACTCCCTGGAACGTAACGTCCGCAGCGGTTTTGCCTTGGAACATTTGACGCACGAAGATCAGTTTGCCGGCTTCGTTGCGGTAGCCGATGCAATCGCCGATCATGCCTTTGCCGAGCATGGCGGCTAGCTTGGGGGCGAAGTCGCGGACTTGGTAGGTGTGTGGGAACAAAACTAGATCGGGCTTGCTCTGCTCGATGAGTTGCTTCAGCGCTATCGAGTAGCCGTCTGGCGTGTAGGCTTCGAGGAGATCGTGCTCGACTAGCAGGACTTCGGCTACGTCTTTCGCCGCTAGTTCGTCGGCGAAGGCGGAGACGCCTTTGCCAATTACTACGCCGCTGACCGTGCTGGAGGTTTCCGCGGCGATTTGTTGCGCTGCGGCAAGAGTTTCGAAGCTGGTGTTGTTCCATTTGCCTTGGCGGAGTTCGGTGATTAGCAGGATTTTCATTTTTTGGTTTCCTGTGTTTCAGATCAGATTTCGTTATGTCGCGACCGCGCACAGGCTTAAGCCTGTGCTACTTAAAACTAGATTACGCGGGCTTCGAATTTTAGTTTTTCTACCAATTTTGTGGCTACTTCTTTTGGCGAGCCGGTTAGGAATTCGGTTTTCTTGGTTTTTGTAGGTACGTAGATTTTTTCGATTTTTTGCGTGGCGGCGGCTGCGGCGCCGAGCGATTCGCGGGTGATTACCGCAATTTCTTTTTTCTTGGCGGCCATGATGCCTTTTAGCGTGGCGTAGCGGACTTTGTTGATGCCGGATTGGATGGAGAGCACGGCGGGCAGCGGGCACTCAATGTGCTGGAACCAGCCGGCTTCGAGTTCGCGTTTGAGTTTCAGGCGGCCGTCGGCGGCTTCGATTTGCATGATGATGGTGGCGTGCGGCAGATCGAGGACGCCGGCGAGAAGCACTCCGGTTTGCCCGAAGCCGTGATCGTCGCTCTGCAAACCGGTGAGGACCAAGTCGGCTTTTTCTTTTTTGATGGCCACGGCCAGCGCGTTGGCGGTGGCCAGAGGATCGAGTTGCGCAAACTGATCGTCGGCGATGTGGATGCCGCGATCCGCGCCTTTGGCCAGGGCTTCTTTGATGGTTTGCTTCACGCGTTCCGGGCCCATGGAGAGGGCGATGACTTCACCGCCGTGCTTTTCCTTGAGGCGCAGGGCTTCTTCCAGCGCAAAACTGTCTGGCTCGTTCATTTCGAAGCCGATATCGGATTCACGAATCCAGTTGCCGGCGATGGCGAGAGGGGCGTCCTTGGCCGGGACCTGCTTGATGCAGACGATGATATTCATGGAGAGAGATCCTTGAGCGTTGTTTTGATTATATACGCTAACAAATGATAGTCACTAATGCAATCTGCTTTCTGCAGTGTGGCCGAGGAAATTTTCTCTGGAGCAGGGACCGCGAAAGCAGGCCGGACTAAAGTCCGGCACCTACATAAAACTTACTGGCCGGCCCAGCGCTTGAAAATTAACGCGGCGTTGGTGCCGCCGAAGCCAAAGGAGTTCGAGAGCGCGTATTCCACGGAGGCTTTGCGGGCTACGTTGGGAATGTAATCGAGGTCGCATTCCGGGTCGGGCGTTTCCTGGTTGATCGTAGGCGGCAGGATTTGGTCGCGCAACGCCAGAACGATTATGCCGGCTTCGAGGCCGCCGGCACCGCCGAGGAGATGGCCAGTCATGGATTTTGTGGAGCTGATGGGAACTTGCTTGGCGCGATCGCCGAAGACGCGCTTGAGGGCGCGGGTTTCGATGGTGTCTCCCAGCGGAGTTGAGGTGCCATGGGCGTTCACGTAGCCGATGTCTTCGGGGGTGAGATGGGCGTCTTTCATGGCGGCTTTCATGACGCGATATGCGCCGTCGCCATTTTCCGCGGGCTGAGTGATGTGGAAGGCGTCGCCGGACATGCCGTAGCCAACAATTTCGGCGAGGATGTTTGCGCCACGCTTTTGCGCGTGCTCGAGCGATTCCAGCACGAGGATGCCCGCGCCTTCGCCGACGACGAAGCCATCGCGCTGGGCGTCGAAGGGGCGGCTGGCGTGGCCGGGATCATCATTGCGGGTGGAGAGTGCTTTCATCGAAGCAAAGCCGCCGACACCCATGGGCGTGATGGTGGCTTCGGTGCCGCCGCAGATCATCATTTCAGCGGCACCGCGTTCGATGATTTTGAAGGAGTCACCGATGGCATGCGCCGATGCGGAGCAGGCGGTGGCGGTAGCGGAATTTGGACCTCTGGCGCCATAGCGGATGGAAATGTGCCCGGAAGCAAGATTCACGATGGCGCTGGGAATGAAGAAAGGAGAAATTCGGCTGGGGCCGCCCTTGACGAGTTTCCAGTGTTCGCGCTCGATGATATCGAAACCGCCGATGCCGGAGGAAACGTAAACTCCGACTTCATCGAGGTCCGATTGTTCCGGCAACCAGTTGGCGGAGCGCACGGCAAAATCCGCGCCGGCGAGGGCAATCTGAATGAAGCGCCCCATTTTTTTCAGTTCTTTTTTCTCGATCCATAGGAAGGGATCGAAATTTTTTACTTCACCGGCGATCCGGCAATCGAAGCCTTCGGTATCGAACAGAGTAATAGGCGCAACGCCGCTCTGGCCGGCGAGGAGGTTCTTCCAGGTTTCCTCCGTGCCGATACCCAGCGCGCAGACCAGCCCAACGCCCGTGACGACTACCCGGCGAGTCAACGTTCAGTGCTCCCTTTGAGAACCGCGGAAATTTTGGTGAACAATTTTTCTAAATAGGGTCTGGCTAAAAGGGCCGCTTATTTCCCCTTGGAGTGCTTGTCGATGTACTCGACGGCATCCTTGACTGTGGTCATTTTTTCCGCGTCTTCGTCCGGCACTTCGATGCCGAAGGCTTCTTCAAAAGCCATCACCAATTCCACCTGATCGAGCGAATCCGCTCCGAGGTCGTCGACAAAGGACGCCGTGGGAGTGACTTCGGCTTCATCCACGCCGAGTTGTTCGACAATAATCTGCTTTACGCGCTCTTCCGTGCTCGCCATTCTATTTCCTCCGCGATTTTGCGATCGCTGAATTCGAGAATTCGTGCTGATGATGCGTTGTCCCCATTGCTTTACTGCCGCTTCAACAAATCGCGGTCACTCGTTGGTGTACCGCGTGTCACTCGGCCAATGCGTTCCCGAGTCGCTTAAACTTGTGTTTCAAAAGGCCCTATGCATTCTAGACAGGCGGTGACGCAAGGTCAACTTTAGTCCCTAACGGCCGACTGCAAAGGCGCACAGCCAAGATTGGCTGTGCCACGTAAGAACTCACGCTAGATACATGCCGCCGTTTACGTCCAAGACGTGGCCGGTGATGTAGGCGGCCTCGTCGCTGGCCAGGAAAACGATTGCAGCGGTGATATCGCTGGGCATGCCCATGCGGCCCAGCGGGATGCGTTTTACCAGCGCATCTTTTACTTCGGCGCTAAGAACGTCGGTCATGGGCGTTTCGATGAAACCTGGGGCTACGGCGTTCACGGTGATGTTTCGCGAAGCGATTTCGATGGCGATAGCTTTGGTTAGGCCGATCAGGCCGGCTTTGGAGGCGACGTAATTGACTTGGCCGGCGTTGCCCATTTCCGCCACTACGCTGGAGATGTTTATGATGCGGCCGGAGCGGGCGCGCATCATCGTGGCCAGGGCTTGTTGGATGCAATAGTGGGCGCCGGTTAAATTGGTGCGCAGAACGGCGTCCCAATCTTCTGCTTTCATGCGCAGGGCCAGGCCGTCGCGAGTGATAGCGGCGTTGTTGACGAGGATGTCCAGGCGGTCGAATTTTTCGATGATTTGCTTGAAGCCAGCTTTTACCTGCTCCTGGTCGGCTACATCCATTTTTATGGCGAAGGCTTCGCCGCCTGCGGCGGTGATTTCCTGGACCAAGGAGATTAATTTTTCTTCGTTGCGCGCAGCTACGGCTAATTTTGCGCCGGCTCTTGAGAGGGCTAGGGCGGTGTTCCGGCCGATGCCTTGGGAGGCGCCGGTGACTAGAGCTACTTTGTCTTTTAGACTGAACATTTTCGTTTCAACTCATTCAGTTGCAGCATCCGCGCGCCCCTCAAAAATCGAGGAGGGCACCCCTTGAAATGCGCGCAGCATGCTGCGCCACTACAAAATCAAAAAACAAGACTAAGCGGCGTCGCTGCGCGCGCCGGCGATTTTGTCTACCGTGGCGGCCAGGCTCTTTTCGTCTTCGACATTAAGCGTGGCTACGGAACGTTCGATCTGGCGCAGTAGGCCCGTTAGAACGCGGCCGGGACCTACTTCGACGAACGTGTTTACGCCTTCGTCGATGAGCAGGCGTACGGATTCTTCCCAACGGACCGGCATGGTGACTTGACGGATGACCGCATCGCGGGCTTCTTCGCCGCTGGTTTCGGTATCGGCGTCGACGTTGGTTACCAGCGGGACGCGCAAATCCGCGAAGGAAACTTTCTTTAATTCGACCGCGAGTTTTTCTTGCGCGGGCAGCATCAGCGCGGAATGAAATGGCGCGCTGACGGGCAGCATGACGGCGCGCTTGGCGCCAAGCTGGGAGGCAATTTCCACGGCGCGTTTTACGGCGCCAGCGTGACCGGAAATGACCGTTTGCTCGTGAGAATTCAAGTTAGCGGGGGCGCAGATTTCGTTTTCCGCGGCGCGTTTGCAGGCATCCGCAACGACGGCGGGCGAGAGGCCCATGATAGCTGCCATCGCGCCTACGCCGGCGGGGACGGCGTCTTGCATGTACGTGCCGCGTTTGCGCACCAATTGGACGGCGTCGGCAAATTTCAGCGAGCCCGCGGCGACTAACGCGGAATATTCGCCCAGACTGTGTCCGGCGACAAAATCGGGGGTCAAGCCGAGTTCCGCGAGGACGCGATAGATCGCCACCGAGCAGGTCAAAATGGCGGGCTGGGTGTTCGCGGTTTGCTTTAAATCTTCCTCGCTGCCCGCGAAACACATTTGCGAGATGGAAAATCCCAAAGCCTCATCGGCTTCGTCAAACACGGCGCGCGCGGACGGATATTTCTCCGCCAACTCTTTGCCCATGCCGGGGTATTGCGAAGCTTGTCCCGGAAACACAAACGCTACTTTGCCCATAAGTTCTTCTTTCTCGCGCGCCGTCAGGACAGGTCGCCGGCGCCAGAGAGCTCCTGTTCGATTTTTTCGTTTGAGCGTGCGCGGGCCAGACCCGCAGCCACGCGAATGGCGTTTTTGATGGCGCTGGCGTTGGAACGCCCGTGCCCAATTACACAAACACCGCGCACCCCAAGAAGTGGCGCGCCGCCGTATTCCGTGTAATCGATGGTTTTCTTCAAGCCCTTGAACGCCCCTTGCGAGAGCACCGCTCCTACCTGAGATACCAGAGAACTCTTTAAGGATTTCTTCAGCAAATCGAAGATCGATACCGCGAGACCTTCGCAAATCTTCAGCGCGATGTTGCCGATGAAGCCGTCGCAGACGATCACGTCGACATCGCCGGAAAACAGATCGCCGCCTTCGACGTTGCCGACAAAGTGCACGGCGCTTTTCTTGAGCCGCGTATAAACTTCGCGGGTCAACTCATTGCCTTTGATCTCTTCCGCGCCGACGGATAGCAAACCGACGCGCGGGCGGCGATGGCCAAACGTGGCGCGATAATAAACTTCGCCCATGATGGCGAACTGCACGAGATGCTCAGGCCGCGAGTCAACGTTGGCGCCGACGTCGAGCAGCACGGAAACACCGCCCTTGGCGTTCGGAAATGGTGCGGCCAGCGCCGCGCGGTCGACCGACTCAAGAGTGCCGAGCAAGAACTTGGCCACCGTCATCACCGCGCCGGTGTTGCCAGCGCTCACCAGACCATCGGCTTTGGCTTCGCGCACCAGGCGCGTAGCCACGTGCACCGAACTGTCTTTCTTGCGGCGAAACGCCTGCGCGGGGTGATCCTCCATGGTGATCACTTCGCTGGCCGCGATCACCTCAATCGGCAGATTAGCGGGAGCATGCTTGGCCAGCTCCGCGCGCACGACCCCCGGCTGACCGACGAGCAGGACGCGAACGCCCAGCTCGCGTGCAGCCAGCACACTGCCTTCGACCTCCGGGCGGGGCGCATTGTCACCGCCCATGGCGTCAACAGCGATGGTGATCATGGATGATTTACCGGCAGGCGAACCGCAACGTCCTTACGCCGACTCTTTAACAGCTTTGCCCTTATAGTGCCCGCAATGTGGGCAAGCCTGGTGAGGCTGCTTCATTTCGTGGCAATTGGGGCATTTACCGAGCGCGGGCCTGGTCAGAAAATCGTGTGCGCGGCGGGTGCTGGTTCTACGTTTCGAGTGCCTTCGTTTAGGGTTAGGCATGGCAGTACTCCTTAATCCCGCTCGTAAAGAGCGGCCTTTCCTTAGGGCATAAATGGCCCGGAAATTATTGTTTCTTCAACCAGTCTTGCTTGAGCCGCGCTAGTGGCGCCATGCGCGGGTCCGTCGCGTGGGTTTCACAGCGGCATTCTTCGTGATTCAAGTTGGCGCCGCAATTGGCGCACAATCCCCGGCAATCGCTCTGGCAGATGACCTTCATAGGCAGCGCCAGAAGCACCTGCTCGCGCAGGACATCCGCGAGGAACAATCCCTCTCCCGAGAAAAAGGCGATCTCGGAATCATCGTCCTTCAGCCGTTCCTCTTCCGGTTTGGTCTGCTTGGGAAGCGGCGTATAAGAAAGATCAAAAGACCGAGTTACTTCTTCCACCACTGGTTCGAGGCAGCGCGCACAGGATAGCTCCACCTTGGTTTCCAGGTGGCCCTCAATACGAATATCCCCGTCGAACAGCTCGGCCGTGGCGGTAACTTCCAGCGGTTCGATCTGCTTAATCTCCGACGAGTGATAGTCGATGCTGCCCGGCGCATAGCTCTTATGAATCGGCAGCTTGCGGACGGCCAGATCCTTAACGTCAAGGAACATGTCTTCAGCGCCTCCGGCGCGTACGCTCATGCTTTATCATTATTGAGTCGCGGGACGCGCAAGTCAAGAAATGGAGCCAGGGAGTGGCGGAAAATTTGTCTATTTTGCCGCGACCCCTTCCTAGTACGCGTCGGGGTGGCGACCTGCGGTGACGATTTCTATTTTACTGGCAACCGGCTTGGGGCAGTTCCGCCAACCGTTTGGTGGCTAGTTGATTGCCGCGTTTGCCGGCGGCTTGCAGCAGCACGCGGGCTTGATCGCAATTTTTTGCGACGCCGTCGCCGGAGATATAGCGATTGGCGAGTCGCACTTCGGCATTCGCGTCGCCATTTTCCACGGCAACCCATAGCGCGGCCACATCTTCGGGCAAACGTTTCGGTGTGCCTGGCACGATTTCGCGGCCGGCGGCTAGCTCGGTCTGGGAATTGGGCGATTGCTGGAGCGTCTGAGGATGCGCTTGCGTGATAGGTGAACTGGGCCCTGGATTGGCCGGTTTTGTGGCTGCAGGTTGCGCGACGGCAGGCCGCTTGTTCTCTGGCCTAGCGGTGTCGGGCCCGGGTCTGGGTGTTTGCGGATTGGCCTCGCTGGACGGCGCGGCGGTAGGCTGGCTTGCATCGCCAGTGCCGCTCGGGCGCGGCTCACCGCTGATCTCCTCTCCTAGTTTGATGATCGATTCACCTACCGATTGCCGGTAAGCGATAGCCGCGAAGGCAGCGGCGGCCCCGCAAATGGCTGCGAGGGCCAGAATCATGGCGACACGCGAAAGTGGCCACCCGGTCCTAACGGGCTCGTCGGGAATCGCGTCATCTTCTTCGATGAGGGTGGCGGTTTCAGCAAGCGTGTGGGCGAACTCGCTGTTGTCGATGCGGTGCCGCAGAAACTCCCGCAGCGGATCGACGCGCTCGGTCACTTCTTCTACTTTCTTTGGTTCGGCGGTCCTTACAGTTACCGGGGCGGCGGACGTGACTGGCAGAAGCCTTTCCATTATCGATGGTGCAGCGGGAGGTTCGGTGATCGACGACACGGTTAGCCTGCCGCCTCGATCTCCGGGAACGAGGTTTTCGCGGGCGGCGCGTATCCAGTCCTCGCGAGTGACGGGGCGCGTTACGTCAGAGTCAGGAGATTCCGCCGGAATCTCTGGTGGTGACTTCACCCGCGTTTGCGCGGTGACTTCCACCGGAACCTCGATGGTAGTTGTCGAAGGGACCCTTGCCGTAACCGCCCCTGGCGCAGCGGGACTCGGAGCTATCGGAGACGCTACTGGGGGCGCGGGAGTAAAGGCGTGTGGCGCTACGGGAGTGGCCGCCGCCGGAGCGGGCGCAGCTGGGGCTGCTTCAATGAGTGCTGGCCGTACCCTCGCAGGAGCAACCACGAGCGGCGTGACGCGAGTTGTCGCAGCGGTGTGCGTCGGGGGCGGAACTGGAGCAACGGATACCGGCACAACCGGGGCTGGCACTTGAGGAATTGGCGCCTTGTCGGGCCGTGTCGCAGGGACGGGGACGTCAGCAGTGACAGGCAGCGGAGAATCAATTTCTGCGAGCCAGGAATGCAGCGTCTCGCGAGATTCGGCGGAAAGCTCCGAGAATGACATACCTCCGGACTTCCCACCGGCGTCGGTCCAGACCATCAAGGCTTGGCCTTCGAGGCGCCGATTCGCGTCGAGGTTCACAGTGAAATGCAGGCTCTGCCCGACCGCGACAGGATTGATGAGGTAGAATCGCATCCCGCCTTCGGATACGTCTTTCACCATGCCGCCATTTTCTTTACCAAATTCGAGATACACCAGTTGCGACGGTTTCCTTCTGCGGCTGCGACGGCGTTCTGTGGCTGGTGGCGGTGACATGCTCGCTGGGAACTTGCCTGCGAACCTTATATTAAGCTCTATATTAAACGCTTCTGGCGGCAAAGTCTGGTGAAGAGTTTTCACTCTGGTTAGCTCAAGGATGCGGGGCACTGGGAAATTTCTTCGCTAAACATCGCGATCGCGGAATTTTCGGCTGTGCGCGGCCCGCGTTCCAAGCTATTCATCTTGCTGGATTTAAACGGAATGCACGGTTCGCAAGGATGTGGCAATTCGCGTGCGCACCCAATTGGCCCCGGCCGATGTCTAACCAAATGGAGGAATAATGAGTCATGCGCCTTCGCGTAGTTTTGTCCCTTATGACGATGGCTCTCGCGTGTTTCACCCTGGCGGTGTGGTCCGCGCCCCTGCCTGCGAATCCACGGCGCGATTTCCCTGAAGATGGGCTCGGGAACGGCGATTAGCTTTCATCATGAATCGGTAATTTGAATCGTAAAGCGGCAAAACACCTGATGTCCGCCGGCTTCGAGAAGTGCTAGCGTAGTGCCGAGTCATTTCGCGCCAACCGACCCGAGGCCCAACGGATGCGCACCACCCTGAGACTGATTCTGCCCCTGATCTTCAGCGTGGCAGTGGTGTCTCTACTATTTGCGACCTATCAAGTGCGCACGCAGCGGCGTGAGCTGCGCAGCGATTTGTCGCGGCGCGCGGAAATTCTCGGCGACAGCTTGCAGGAAAGCGTGGAGCAAATCCTCGATCGCGGCAGCGATAAGGGCTTGCAGCGCCTGGTGGACCGCTTTGGGCAGCGCGAGCATTTGAAGGGTGTGGCGCTGTACGATCCCGCGGGCGTGGTGATTGCGATTACGCCAGCACTGGATCCGATGTTTCGTGTGCGTCCAGCGGTGGCTAGCAAGGCTGCGCAGCAGGATGCTGGCGTGGGTGAATTTGTTCGCGGCCAAGCGGTGCATATTTACGCTCTGTCAGTGCATCGCAACAGCGAGCCCGCGGGCACCCTCGCGGTATTTCACGACACAACGTACATTGACGATCAAGTAGCGCACACGCTGCGCGATTCGTTGCTGAACGCCACGGTGCAGACGGTGTTGATCGCCGGCCTCGCGCTGATCCTGGTGCGCTGGACGCTGACCGGACCACTAACGCGCACTGCCAATTGGCTGCGTTCGTTGCGTACCGGAGAAACACAGAGTGCGCAGGGAAACCTGCCACAAGGACCGCTGTTTGAGCAGATCAACAAAGAAGTTACGCATTTGGCGCGCGACTTAAAAGACGCGCGCGCCACCGCGGAAGAAGAAGCGCGACTGCGGGAATCGAACGTATCGATCTGGACCGCCGAACGACTGCGCGTGAGCCTCGCCAATAAATTGCAAAACAAGCCGCTATTCGTGGTCGCCAATCGCGAGCCGTACATGCATGTTTATAGTGAGAAGGATCACGCGATAAATGTGCTGGTGCCGGCCAGCGGCCTGGTGACCGCGCTCGAGCCGGTGCTGCTGGCCTGCAACGGCACGTGGGTGGCACACGGCTCTGGCAGCGCGGACCGCGACACCGTGGACGAGCACGATCATTTGCGCGTGCCGCCGGATCATCCGACGTACACGTTGCGGCGCGTGTGGCTCAGCGAAGAGGAAGAAAAAGGCTACTACGAGGGTTTCGCAAACGAGGGGCTTTGGCCGCTGTGCCACATCGCGCACACGCGTCCGATTTTTCGCCCGCAGGACTGGCAACACTATCAGCAAGCGAACCGCCGCTTCGCCGACGCGGTGCTCGAAGAGATGGAGGGTACCGAATCACCCATCGTGCTGGTACAGGATTATCACTTTGCGTTGCTGCCCCGCATGATCAAGGAAGCGCGGCCGGATGCGCGCGTGGCAATCTTCTGGCATATCCCGTGGCCGAACCCGGAAGTGTTTGGCATTTGCCCGTACCAGCGCGAACTTGTCGATGGTCTATTGGGCGCGGATCTGGTGGGCTTCCACATCCAGTCGCACTGCAATAATTTTCTGGAGACCGTGGACCGCGCCGTTGAGGCACTGACGGAATGGGACCGCTTTGCCGTGAATCGCCAGGGGCATGTGACGCGCGTGCGGCCCTATCCCATCAGCGTGGCGTTCCAGGAGCCAACTTTGGCAGTCAACGAAGCGCGCAACGCGGGCGCGGAACGCGCGGCGCTCTGTGCGGAGCTGGGCATCGAAGCTTCGCTGCTCGGCGTGGGCGTGGATCGTGTCGATTATACTAAGGGAATTCTGGAGCGCTTTCGCGGCATCGAGCGGTTCCTGGAAATGAATCCCGCGTACCAGCGCCGCTTTTCCTTCGTGCAAATTGGCGCGCCCAGCCGCACGGATATTGAGCGCTACCGGCAATTCCTCGACGAAGTGACCATCGAAGCCGACCGCGTCAACGCGCGTTTTCAAGCAGGCCGCTGGAAGCCCATCGTGCTGCTCAAGAGGCATCACAGTCATGACGAAATTTCGCGTTACTACCGCGCCGCCTCTGTTTGCATGGTTACTTCGCTGCACGACGGCATGAATCTGGTGGCCAAGGAATTTGTCGCCTCGCGCGACGACAATCGCGGCGTGCTCATTCTAAGCACCTTCGCGGGAGCGGCGCTGGAATTGACCGACGCCTTGCTGGTCAATCCTTACGACGTGCAACAACTTGCCGATGCGATTCTGCGCGCGTTGAATATGCCCGAGGATCAAGAAGCGGAGCGCATGCTGCGTATGCGGCACAACGTCCGTGAGCACAATGTCTATCGCTGGGCCGCTAATCTGCTCTCCGACCTTACGGAAATTCGCATCGATGTGCCGGATCGCGTGGAGTCCCCGCTAGCGGGGGAAGTAGCCAGTCTTGGAACGCACGGTTAGCCCTGCCTGTTTAGGTCGCACCGCAATTTTTCTGAAGGTGTCGTCTGCCGCCGGACTGCTCGGGTAATACCCCAGCTCGTAGGAACTGCGCAATTCCTCGCCGATCAGCCGGAAATAGTTGTGGGGATCCATGACCTCGGCGTCGAACTCCGCGCCACCGGTCTCTTTCGCAATGCGTCCCATTACGCTGATGCCGTACTTGTTGCGCGCCGACAATTTCCCGTGTTCCTTCTCCGTGTAACGAATCGCGAAGACTGGCACATTCTCACTTTGTGCAGCCTCAATCGTGGTCATCATGTCATGCGAGCTGGAATTGTCTTCGCCGTCGCTGAAGACCAGCAACGCGCGTCTGCCGTTTTCCGCGCTGGCCATCTTTTCGGCCACCGAATAATAAATCGAATCGTAGAACGCCGTGCCCAGGTCGCGTTCCTCCTTCGGACCTAGCTCTGGAAAATCCCGGCTCCCGTGCTCAAAGTTTTTCAAGCCGGCAACGAGCTGCGACGGATCGTTCGTAAAATCGCTGACCAGTCGCACGTGATTGCCAAAACAAACGAGGAACACGCGGTCTTTCGGACCCAACACCTCTTTGAGAAAGACTTCGAGGTCATGCTGATGCTGCTTTGAAAAATGGTCTTGGCTGCCGCTTACGTCCACGATTAAACCGAGGGTCAGGGGCAGGTCAACGCTGCGCGCAAAGAAAGCGATTTTCTGCGGCACTGCGTCTTCAAAAATGTCGAGGTCATCCTTCGTAAGATTCTCCAGCAACGCCCCGTGAGCATCGCGCACAGAAAACGTTACGCTCACCAAATTTACTTTCACGCGCAAAGGCTCCTGCGCAAAAATCGGGTTTGCCAACAGACTGATCAACACCATCACCGCGATGCGCACTCGTGTCACCTCACCTGTCGGTAAAACGCAGCCACCGACCGCTTTGTTCCGTTTTTTTTGACGCCCCAAACGGTACCGCGACTATCGCTGCATCAAACCTGTCGCAACAGTTTGTGGCCGTGGCCAGTTCCTTAACGCGCCGCAAGAAATGCTACTATCGCTGCGCAGTCTCAGCCGAGGAGAAGACGTATGAAGTGGACCCCAGGCGGCGAAAGCCAGGACATCGAAGACCGCCGCGACGAATCAGGCGGCGGAGGCGGCGGTGGGTTTCAGTTTGGCGGCATGCATATCGGCATTGGCGGCGCCATCGTTCTGCTGATTCTGAGCTTCGTATTCAAACAGAATTTCTTCGCGCTGCTTGGCGGCGGCTCTGTTGATCCTGGCCCCGCCATGGTAAGCCAGCCGAATCCCGCGCGTGACGAAGCGGAAAAGCCGCTCGTACAATTCGTCTCTTTCGTTTTGGACGACACACAGAAAACCTGGACCGAGATTCTTCCCGAGCAGTCCAACAAGCCCTATCGCCACGCAAAGCTGGTGCTTTTCCGTAATTACACAGAGTCCGGTTGCGGCAACGCGCAATCGGCCACGGGTCCGTTTTATTGTCCGGAAGACGAAAAAGTCTACATCGATCTGGGCTTTTTCGACGAACTGAAGCAACGCTTCGGCGCCCCGGGAGAATTCGCGCAGGCCTACGTGGTGGCGCACGAACTTGGACATCACGTGCAGAAAATTTTGGGTATCGAACAGAAAGTTTCGCAGCTGCAGCAGAGCGATCCGCAGCAACAGAACCCGCTGTCCGTGCGGCTCGAGCTTCAAGCCGATTGTTTCGCTGGTATTTGGGCACATTCCACGCAACAGCGCGGCTTGCTTGAGCAAACGGACATACAATCCGCGCTCGGCGCAGCCGCGGCAGTCGGCGACGACCGCTTGCAAAGAATGTCCACGGGGCACGTCAGCCCGGAATCTTTCACGCACGGCACGTCGGAGCAACGCATGAGCTGGTTTCGGAAGGGTTTTGACAGTGGCTCGATCAGCGCGTGCAATACGTTCGCGGCGTCACAGTAGCCGCGCCTGCTGAGCAGCAAACCGCGAAAACTAGCTGGCTTCTGCAAAACTTAGACTTTAGAGGTGGGTTCGTTTCCGGCGGGGTCCGACGAGAGCGCCGGTCCGGCAGTTCCCGGCGCGGGCTGTCCTGATTTCAAGCGCTTGGTTTTTTCCGGGTCACTCCAGGAATCCTGCGACACTATGCTGGATATCGATGGCAGGGCTATCCCCGCTCCCGTCTTGTCCAACGTTTCCATAATCTGCAAAAGCAGATTTTCCTGCTCCATCAGAAAATCTTCTATCGCCCGTTCCAGGATGTACGCAAAAATCTCCACTTCGAACGCATAGTCTGCGAAGCGCAACAGCCGTACTCGCGCGGTCTTGTTTTCTACTTTGGCATGCGCGATAAGAACGCCGCGCATCTGCTCCAGAACATAGTTGATGTGTTCCGACGACATGTCGTAGCGCAAGCGCACGATCTGACGGCACAGCATTTTGTCGCGGAGGCGGTAATTCTCGAGCACCGCGGTGGCCACCGTGCCGTTGGGAATCGAGACTAAAGTGCGATCGGACGTGCGGATTTTTGTGGAGCGCAATCCAATATCCTCCACCGTGCCGACCTGATCCCCAATTTTGCAATTGTCCCCAACTAGCAAGGCTTTGTCGCTGAGAATACTGATTCCGCCCAGTAAGTTTTCAAACGTTTTCTGTGCGCCAAGTCCGACGGCCAAGCCGCCGATTCCCAGTCCAGCGAGGGCGGCGGTTACGTTGACGCCCATACCGTTCAACACCAACAGCCCTAGGGCAACAAAAATGCTGACATCCAGAACGCGCCGGGTCAGTGAGACCAGTGAGCGCTCCGCCAGTTTGCCGCTGGCGGCGAGCCGCACGCCAATTTGCTTGGAAATCAGGCGCGTGACTCGCGTAGCCCCCCAATAGAACGCCGCAGCTAGAAGAATCCAGACCACCCGGCGGTAATACTGGCGATACAGCAATGACGCCCCGATCAGCGCCACAAACTGAAAATGAATTAGGGTGGCCAGCAGGTACGTTGCCGGACCAATTTTGCGCGACACCTGTACCGGATCAACACCACGGAGACGCCGCAGCAATCCGCTCAACAGTTGAAACAACTGCACTACTATCCAGGCAATACCGATAGCCACGGGTATAAACAGAATTATCGCGATCCACTGCCATAACGGCATCGCCAGTGGCCGGCGGTTCACCAGAAACGTGGGCAGAGTTTTTTCGATGCGCGCGAAGTGCAACAAATCATAAGCATCCGGCACTTGGTCAAGTGTTTGGCGCGAGATAAACCAGAGATTCGTTCCGTGTTCATCCTCGATGCGGACCAGACGGAGTGCAAATGGAGATCCACTATTTAGCGCGCCGGTGATCATTTCCTGGTCAGGTGGGAGACCATCGTCCAAAGTCCCTTCTGGATTGCGGCTCAGTGCGTCGAGCGCGGCCGAGGAGAATTTCTCGTTCAGGATGGAGAGCAGCTGCGCCGCAAGGTCCTGTTCTTCTTCCACGCTGGGCCGATGGCGCCCCGAAGGAGGCTGAAAATATTGCACCGCAACCCTGTAGTTTTCATCCTGCGCTGCGTGGATGAAACCGAACACGGTGCCGCGCGGAGTTTCGCGTCCCAGGCGATCCGCGGGAACGGCGGGCTTGGCCGGAGCCGCAGGCGCAGGTGTAGCCGGTGCCAGAGGATTGAGCTGCGCGTGGCTGCTCGTCGCCGCCAGAAGCAGCGCTAGTAATCCGATGGTCCGAAACAAAACGCGCATCCCGCCGTCTACCCTGTCCTTAAAGTTTTCGCACTCGCAGACACTGCGATTGTACTCGCGATAGCAGGCGCGGGACACTTTGCCCCATGCCGCGGCGCCGCCTCAATTCCCTAAATGCTCGCGGTGTTGGCGAAGAAGGAATTGGTCCGTCATCCCTGCGATGTAGTCGCACACCACCAAGTGGCGCGCTTCGGTTTGCGCCAATTCTTCATAGGCGGCCGGCATGCTGCCTAGCGACCGCAGGTAATAGTCGAACAGCGCCGCCAGACACTGCACGGAACGATCGCGTTCCTGTGTGATCGCGGGGTGATCGTAGATGTGCGTAAACAAAAACCGCTTCAATTGCGCATTGCCATGGGCCGCCTTGGCGCTGAAGCCAGCAAGCCGCTGCGGCGCGTGGCGTATATCGTCTGCGGATATCGCGCCGGATAGCGTTATTCGCTCTTGAGTCGTCTCAATTAAATCCGTGGCCAGGAAATTAAGCACGCGTTTCAGGGCTTCATTAAACTTAAGTTTCTCGAACTTAAGTTTGTCAATTTTCATGGGTTCGAGTTCGCCGCCGCCGCGCGCCACATCTGGAATCGCGGGATACTCGGCATCCACTTGCGCATGAGTTTCGGCAAAAAGCGGCACTTCGCTGCGCAAGGCGTCCAGATCCAGCAAATCCGCCTCGCGTGCATCGTCAAGGTCCGCGGTGTTATAAGCAATTTCATCCACACAGTCGATCAGCTGCGCTTCAAGCGGGGGGCGAAGCTCCAACAGATATTCCGCCAGTTCCGGGAATTGTCCCGCTGCGTAATCCCGTGAATGTTTGACGATTCCTTCGCGAACTTCGAACGTCAGATTGAGACCGGGGAAATCCAGATAGCGCTGCTCGAAATGTTCCACAATCCTCAGCGCGTGCAAGTTGTGATTGAATCGGCCGCCGCGCGCGCGCATCAGCTCGTCGAGTTTGTGCTCGCCGGCGTGCCCGAACGGCGGATGTCCGATGTCGTGCACCAGCGCCAGCGTCTCCGTCAGTTCGGTGTTGGCATGCAGCGCGCCCGCCACGCTGCGGGCAATCTGCGAAACTTCGATGGTGTGCGTCAGTCGATTGCGAAAATGGTCGGAGTAGCGCGTGGTAAAAACTTGCGTCTTGGCTTCGAGCCTACGAAAAGCCCGCGAATGAATGATGCGGTCGCGATCGCGCGCATACTCGCTGCGGTAGGGGTGAGGTTTTTCCGGAAAGCGCCGCCCGCGCGAATTCTCTGCTTTCATCGCCCACAGCGCCGGCGGTACCACAAGTTCGGCGGCGGATTTCACGGGTGGAACCGGCATTCTTGGGCTCCGGATGCGGATCACATTACGGGTTTTGCCGTGGCGCAAAACAAATATCGTGCGCCGAGTACGCGGTACAAGAATTCACTCACTCGTAAAGCGTTCTTCCCGCAAGCCAAGCATGCGCGCAGGACTACGACTTTGGCGCGACGCTGTTCAGTCCGCGATCGGCTTCTTCGGAGATGGTCGGGTCGGGGTAATCCTTCTTCACTTGCTGGTACAAGCTGATCGCTTCCGTTGGATTAGACTTTTTCAGCAGGCCGGCCAGATCCAGCAGCACCATCGGATGCGGCACCAGCACGGTCGGCTTGTCCTTCAGCGCGCGCAGAATCTTGATGGCATCGTCCACTTTTCCCGTGCGCGTGTAAATCACCGACGTTTGGTACTGTGCCATGGCCGCCAGTTCCTTGTCGCTGGAGCCGCCGATTTTCTTCAACTCGTCCAGCGCCGAATTCACTTGCTCCATATTTTCGTAGCACAGCGCCGTATAATAAGTGGCGAATCTCCCCGGGCTGGTGTTGGGATACTGCGCCGTCACCAATTGAAATTTTGGTATTGCAGCCTGCGCCCGCGCTGATTCGTTCGGATAGATCACTTCGTTGGGATCCGCGCCTGGCTCCGGCGTGCCGGCGATGCGCGCGTTGTAGACCTTCATCGCGGCGTCGAACTCCACCTGGGCCTTGGCGGTCTGCCGGTCGGTGTATAGCTTCCACCCGCCGTACGCGGAGGCCACCAGCACGACCACCAATACCAGCACCGTCGCTAATTTACTGTGTGAATAGACGGCCTCAGCGCCGTGCTCGAAAGTCTCCTTGATTTTGTCCTGCTTCAGTTCTTTGCGCGAAATATGCTCAGTCACAAACGCTCCCCTGATGGATGCTCTGCTGATGGATAAGTGTCATCCTAGCATAACAAATCTGCGGCTTTGGAAGCGCGGCCTACTACGCCCCGGTAGCCGAGAAGCGCTCCTGCACTCCCGCAATTGTGAGATACTGACGGCGATTTCTCTCGTGCCACCCTCGATGAATCGCATCTCCGCTTGCTTGATTACTCTGAACGAAGAAAACCGCCTGGCACGAGCCCTGGCTTCCCTTTCCACCGTCGCCGACGAGATTGTCGTCGTCGACTCCGGGAGCACCGACCGCACCGAAGCCATCACGCGTGAGCATGGCGGCAAATTCGTGCTTCGCGCGTTCACCAACTACTCTGAACAACGAAACTTTGCCGCGACGCATGCTGCCAACGACTGGATCCTTTGCCTCGCTCCCGACGAAGAGCTAAGCGCCGCGCTGCAAACTTCGCTGCTCGCATGGAAGCAACGCCCTCCGCGATTTCAGGTGTACGAATTCGCGCGTCGCGCCTGGTACTTAGGGGCGTGGATTCGCCACTCCGGCTGGTATCCCGATTTTCAGCGCCGACTATACCGCCGCGACGCCGCCAAATTTACTGGCATCGTTCACGAAGCCCTGCGTTTCGAAGGGCCGCCAGGACGCCTCGCCGGCGACTTGCTGCACTTCACCATCGAAAACTTCGCCGAGCACGAAGAAAAGGTGGAGCGCTACACCACGCTGGCCGCGCAGCAGATGTTTGCCGACGGCAAAAAGAGTTGGCGCGGTGGATTGTTGGTCGGCACTCCGTGGAGCTGGCTACAGAACTATTTTCTGCGCGGCGGCTTTCTGGATGGCTATCGCGGCGCGCTGATCGCGCAAATGGCGGCGCGCTCCGTTCGCCTCAAGTATCGCAAGCTCGGAGAAATGCTACGCGCCGAAGGCCGCGCGAAATGAATATTCTCTACGTCGACCTTGATCGCGATTGGCGCGGCGGGCAAAGCCAGGCGCTCCTGACGTTGCGCGGTCTACGCGCTGCGGGTCACGGCGTGGAATTGATCGCCGCGCGCGAGTCTCCGCTCGCCCAACGCGCTATCGCCGAAGGACTGACGGTCACCGAGGCCTCGCGGATCACGCTGCGTCTCGGCGCCACGAAAGCGATTCGCCGCCGCCTAAACCGCGCGCACTTCGATCTGTTGCACCTGAACGAACCCCACGCCCTAACAGCCGCCTGGTTGGCTGGCGCTCACAAACGACTTCCTTTGCTGTTCTCTCGCCGAATTCTTTTCTTGCTACAGAAAAACTGGATCTCGCAGGCCCGCTTCCGCGCCGTGACTCGTTTCTTGCCCAACAGCAAGGCCGTGGCGCAAAAGCTGATCGAATCCGGCATCGCCCCGGCGCGCATTTCTATCGTCAACGAAGGCGTCGAGATTCCCGCACTCGCCACCGTGGAACAACGCGCCGCGGCTCGCCAACACTTCGGCGTAAGCGATCAGGAATTCATCTTCGGCTGCGTGAGTTTCCTGGTGGAAGGAAAGGGTCAGGAACATCTGATCGAGGCCCTCGCGAAAATACGCGAAAAGCATCCTCAGGCACGCCTGCTTCTTGCGGGAGACGGCCCGCGCCAGGCGGAATTTGAAGCGCTCACGAAGCGGCTCGCACAAGAAAACGCGGTGCGTTTTCTCGGCTTCGTAAAAGATGTTGACACGGTCTACGCCGCGCTCGACGCCTTCGTATTCCCCTCTGAATTCGAAGCGCTTGGCACCGCGCTGCAAACCGCCATGGCCCTCGCGCTTCCCTGTATCTCCACCGTCTGCGGCGGCCTCGGAGAAGTCGTGCAAGATGATCGCACCGCGCTAGTTGCCGAACCCGATGGCCCGGCCTTCGCCGCAGCCATGCTTCGCATCATCGGAGATCCGCAATTGCGCGAACGCCTGCGCAAAGCCGCGCGCGAGCATATACGACTCTGCCTCTCCTCCGAGCGCATGGTGGAAAACACCATCAAGGTCTATGAGGACGTACTGCGTCACAAATAGCCGCACAGAGAAGGCCCGGATAACTTCCGGAAAGTGCGTCGCCAAAAAAAGAGAAGCGCCGGGCGGCTTTTTCTCCGCTGCGGCGCTTCAGAAACTGTACTTCTTATTTCGCGCTAGTTTTCTGAATTCCCTTTTTTCGACGTTCCCCTCCCTTTCCGCTCGTCTTCTTACAGATCAAGCTATCTTGGGGATTGAACTACCCATCGCCCTTTTGGCTCAATGAACTCCAATCCAATCGCAAAGCCGTCGCCTTGCACTGGTTGGCAGTAAGCTACTCGAGCCGAGGAGCGAAATTCTCCGGTGCGCGAAGCGAACGTCACTCGTTCGTCTAAGTCCCAGCGGCGCACGCTCATTACCCGCGCGCCACGCGCACTCACATTTTCTGTAAAAGTCGATTCCGTGCCCGGGACACGGCGATGGCCGTCCAGGATCACGGGTATTTCCATGGGAATGCGCGCATCGGCGCGGTGAAAGCTGAAGTCCATCTTGCGCGGCGATTTCAATTGCGTCCTCACAAGCACGCCGCTATCCGCGCTAAATTCTGTACGCCGCCGCGATTTTTCTTCATTCCGTAAAGCGCGCGATCCGCGGCTCCCAAGAGTTTTTCCGGCGTATCCCCATCTTCCGGAAAAGCCGCTACGCCCGCGCTTGCGGAAAGCGCTGGAAACTCCACTTCCGCAGCCATACGTTCTCGAATCCGGCTCACCACGCGATTCGCGATATCCGGTCCAGCCTCGGGCAGCACTAGGGCAAATTCATCTCCGCCGTAACGCGCCGCGGTATCGATCGCGCGTGAATGACTACGCAAAATTTTCCCCAGCCGCACCAGCGCCCGGCTTCCCGTCAAGTGTCCATAACGATCGTTGATGGCCTTTAGCCCGTCCATGTCCAACAGCACGATGCTGAACGGCCGTTGCGTCCGTCGCGAACGATCCAGCTCCGCTTCCAGCACGCTGATCAACCGCCGATAATTCGAAAGCCCGGTCAGGGAATCACTCACCGCCATGCTGCGCACCTGGTCGAACAGCCGCGCCTGATCCAGCAGCGCGCCAGAGAGCATCACCACGTAGCCCGCGGTCTTGCTCAGCTCCGCCAGGAAAAATGGTCCGTCGAACATCCGCGTAGAAAACGCCGCAGAGACGTGGCAGATCACGTTCAAGGAAGCTACGGCCAGCAACGTGTAGTCATACAACGTCGCGGGATTCTTGTTCGTCGCGATCCGGTGATAAAAGCTCAACGCCGCGATAAAAAACAGCGCGCCCGGCAGCAAATCCCAGGGTCGCGAAATAAGGTTTTGTGCATGCGCCACCGGTGCTGAAGGCGCCGCCAGAAACGCCGCACTCGTCAAGTACGCGGCTACCGCCACCACCAGCAAAGCCCCAGCCGTCTCTTTGCTCGGCTGCCGCGCCGTCGGCATATACCGTTCCACGGCAATCGCAGCCAATAGCAGTACCGCCAGCAGCGTCCGGCTGACCATCCAGCCCAGCGGAATATGCGACATCGCCGCCGGTCCTGAAGCCAGCAGGTTGTCCAACCCGAAATACGCCACCGCTTCAATAATTCCAGACAGCACAAACCCGAACGCCAGGATCAGCGCGGTGCGATCGTGCGTCCCGCGAAAGCGCACCAGCGCATTCGCCGCGTAGCAAAAACTCAGCAGCGTCCCGCCCACTTCTAAATAGAGATACGTTTCCGGGGAACCCGAAACGCCCGATTGCCGCAGGTAGAAAATCGCTCCAAAGAAGACCAAAACGATGGCAGCCGCCGAAGCAACAAGTATCCTGGGTCGCAGCGCCTTCAGATGAGACGAGACCGCCGCGGCATTCGAGCTCTTCCGCTCCACACCCTCGGTCGGTCCAGACGCACTGGGAAGGTTTCCGCCGGCCGCCACAGCTGTAGCGACCTGCTCGTGCGCAGGGCTGGTCAAAGCCCTGTCACCGTGAAACCCGGTCATCTTGCCCCAACCGCCCACGAAACCCCCCAAATGCCAAAGAAAGACGGACAACTCCCAAGGATTGCAACTTGGTGCCCTTTTCTGCTCTGATTTGTCGGCTTGTAAACTACTGATTTTTAGATACTTACTGAGGTACCAAAACAAGGAGGGACTTGGCGATACACATGCGAGACAGCAAAAATCACCCTAAGATCGCGCCCTTAGGGAATTATCATATTTGTTTCGTTATAGTTACCCGACCCTACGAGCAGTATCACGCCACTTGGCCACTAGTGTCTCACCCTGAGACAGTCTCACGTTGTGGAACACTCCCATTCCACCTGTCTCAAGCTACACTTTGGGCTTCGGTGGGGGCAGTTCCCGCGCTACCACAGTGTCTTTAAAGCCGGCGCCGTTGTGCGAGCCATCGCAAAACGGCTTGTTGGCAGACTGCCCGCAGCGACATAGCCCAATCGCCGTCCGCCCCGCCAACCCAAATGCGTTGCCTTGCGGGTCCACAATCTCAAAATCGCCTTCCACCCGGATCGACCCGTTATTACCAATCGTAATTTTCGTCGCAGCCATGTCCACCCTTTATTTGAAATTCTTTATTCGAATCTGACCTTCGTCCTAGCGGGTCAGCGATCAATACTTCGGTACGGAAGGATCCACTTGATCCGACCACGCCAGAATACCACCCGTCAGGTTCAATATCTTCTTAAAGCCCGCCTTGCGCAGAAAATCCACCGCTTCCGCGGACCGCTTTCCGCTGCGGCAGTGCGCCACAATTTCCCGCGAGGAATCCAGTTCGTGCACCCGCCGCGGCAACTCGCCGAGCGGAATCAAATGCCCCTTGATATTGCATATCTGAAACTCGTGCGGCTCGCGCACATCCAGGATGAACAAGTCATCCCCATGGTCCAGCCGCGCTTTCAACTCTTTCGGACTAATCTCTGGCACGTGTAAATTCACCTCCGGGGCTTCTTCGCCGCGCACTCCACAAAATTCGTAATAGTCGATCAGCTTGTTGATGGTCCGATGTTCGCCGCACATCGGGCAATTCGGATTCTTGCGCAGTTTCAGCTCGCGAAATTTCATCGCCAGCGCATCGAACAAAAGCAGCCGGCCGGACAAGCTGTCGCCGGCCTTCAGCAGCAACTTGATGGTCTCCATCGCTTGAATAGATCCAACAATTCCCGGCAGCACGCCGAGCACTCCGCCCTCCGCGCACGAAGGCACCAACCCCGGCGGAGGCGGCTCCGGATACAAGCACCGGTAGCACGGCCCATCCGGCATGCCGAACACCGTGGCCTGCCCTTCAAAGCGGAATATCGATCCGTAAACGTTCGGCTTGCCCAGCAGAATGCACGCATCGTTTACCAGATAGCGCGTCGGAAAATTATCCGTGCCGTCCACGATCACGTCGTAATCTTTAAAAAGCTCCAGCGCGTTTTCGCTGGTCAACTTCGTCTCGTACGCTACAATCTTGATCGCCGGATTCAAGTTCGACAGCCGCTCGCGTGCTGCCTCCGACTTAAACTTCCCCACGTCGCTGGTGCCAAACGTCACCTGCCGCTGCAAATTCGTGAAATCCACCACATCAAAATCCACCAGCCCCAATTTCCCAACGCCCGCCGCCGCCAAGTACAAGCCCAGCGGCGCGCCCAACCCGCCTGTGCCAATCAGCAGCACCTTGGCATTCTTCAGCTTCAACTGCCCTTCCATGGCCACTTCCGGCATGATCAAATGCCGGCTGTATCGCAAAATCTCGTCGTTGCTCAGCGACGTCGCCGGTTGCGCTGCCGCTGTTGACGCCATCGGAACTTCTGTGTTCGTTGCCATGATTAACGCCTTCTCCCGCCCGCAATCGACGGCACAATGCTCACCGTATCTCCATCCTTCGTAATCGTCTGCTCCTTCGCCAAATACCGAATATCTTCATCGTTCAAATAAACGTTCACAAAACTCCGCAACTGCCCCTGCTCGGTAAACAAATGCCTCTTGAGCTCCGCAAACTCGGTCGTCAGCTGCGTCAAGGCACTGCCCACCGAACCAGCCTGCACTTCCGTCGAATCACGCTTCCCCGCGTAGACCCGCAGCGGCGTCGGAATAATCACTTTTACTGCCATCTCACACTCCTCAACAAAATCTCTTCCTCATCAGATGCCAACAAAACGCTGTGGATGCAGCCGGCGTCATCTCGCCACTAATCACTCGCCACTCGCCACTTCTTACCTTTCCAAAACCTCTTTCTTTCTCTGTACCCGTTAGAAAGCAACTTGCGTCTCCCAGAGATCTCCGCGCCGGTCGTCACAAGCCCTCAATTTCTTCCGGCCTCCGCCGCCAGCCCATCTCGCACCTCAATACCCTCCGAAGAAAATTCCTCCCGGTCATCATTCAGCCGCCAGGACGTCAACTCCTCCGGTTTTCCGTTTGCCACGCTAACAATAATGTAGCTGTACCATGGCCACGCATGCTCCCGATCAAATTCACTGGGCCGCGCCGGATGATCCGGATGCGAATGATACCAGCCCACCACTTCCAGGTCCTGCTCTCGCCCCGCCTTCTCCGCCGCACGCACATCTTCTGAGGTAACAGAAAAACGATTCCGTGGCGAGTCGTCCCGCCGATTCACGAGCGGATACAACCCCAAAATCTCCCGCACATTATTGCGCCCGTCAATCAGTTCTTCCCGCCCCAGCAGCGCCCCACAACACTCGTGCGGATAAGTCTCCGCCCCATGCGCGCGAATCTTTCCCGCCAACTCCGTAGTAATCGTAACCGGCACCGCAATCTCCATCGCAACTCCCCTGTAGCGGCCGCCTTTCCTGGGAACGCCAACGCTTTTCCATCCCGCGTCTTCCGCGGGATGAATCTCCCGATTGGCGCTTTTGCCGAACCCCGCCCCAGCCTCTAAGCGCAGCCATTCCTAAGTCACAAATCCCCCAACCACCCCAGCCGCAGCTAATCCTCTTCCCAAAACCTCTCATTTAAATACTTAGCCGCCGAATCCGCAAACACCGTAACAACCAACGCCTTCTCGCCAGCCGGAATTCGCGCCGCCACCTGCAACGACCCCACCAGCGCCGCCCCCGCGCTAGGACTAAGCAACAACCCTTCTTCCCGCGCCGCCCTCTTCACCATCGCGTAAGCCGCTTCCGTACTCACCAACAAATTCTCATCCGCCAGCCCATCATCATAAATCGCCGGACGCATCGCCGTCGCCATATCCTTCCAGCCTTCCAGCCCATGAAACGGCCCATCCGGCTGCAAACTAATGCAGCGAATCGCGGGGTTCAACTCCTTTAGTCTCCGCGTAGTCCCCATAAACGTCCCGCTTGTCCCCAGCCCCGCCACAAAATGCGTAACCCGTCCGCCCGTCTGCTCCCAAATCTCATTCGCCGTAGTCCGGTAATGGGTCATCCAATTCGCGTCATTGCTGTACTGATCCGGATAAAAATATCTCTCCGCATCCCCAGCAACAATTTCGTGCACCTGTCGGATCGCTCCATCCGTGCTTTCATCCCCCGGCGTGAATACCAGCTCCGCGCCATAAGCGAGCAACATTTTCTTGCGTTCCGGCGAAGCGCTATCCGGCAAGCACAATTTCACCGGATTCCCCAACGCTGCCCCAATCATCGCGTAAGCAATCCCGGTATTTCCGCTGGTAGCATCAATGATCGTTTTCCCCGCCCGCAACGCCCCTGACGCCAGCCCCGCTTCAATCATGCTTAGCGCCGCGCGATCCTTCACCGACCCGCCGGGATTAAACCACTCCGCCTTTGCGCAAATTTCCACACCCTTCGCCTGCGCAAGCTCTCGCCCGATGCGCTCCATCCGCAGCAGCGGCGTCTTCCCAATCCGCGACAGCACCGATTCGCCAGCCCTCTCAACCATCTCGCGATGCACCAAAGCACTCACCAATTAGTCCCTTGAAAACTCAGTGGCAGGAAGCCTCTCGAGGGCACAATCCAAGCGCCGGAGGCGCGACACAGTTTAGCCCAGAGCGTAAGCTCTGGGTTAGCTACGTCACACGTGCGAGCACCGGAGGTGCGGCACAAGGACCCCGATCTCGATCGCCCGAACACGGCGCCGTCGCTCTCGTCACTCCGCCAATCGCCGCCACCCATTCGATGCCGCCGCCGATTCCTTCGATATACGCCTGAGTTTATCGCAACTTACAAAAACACCCTAAATTCAATCGACATTCCTGCCGCTCCATCCAGCCCACATCGCCAGACGCCTTTACACCGCCCCACGGATTCATTACTCTAATCGCCTATGTGGAATATCGATGATCGCTTCTCGTCCAAAGCCATTGAATGCCTAGCCGCACTAGGTTTCTCCGTAGGCAGCACCCGCGGCGTTGTCCGCGTGGAAAAATACGGCTGCGGCGCCGAATTTCGCCAGGGCACCGATGGTAGCTTTCAGATGACCATTCTTCCCACCATCATGCTGAAGGGTCAGTTCACCCGTCTGTGGGACGCCGGCTACCAAAAATTTCTCCTCACCGACGACGGCGTAAAATTGCCCGCCCTCGCCGCGCATCTCGAAGGCCTGCGCAGATTTAACGAAGAGCTGCGCACCGCTCTCGGCGTTCCAACTTTCTACAACGAAGCGCTCGGCTCCGTGAGCCAGGTCAGCGTCTACGATCGCGTCAAAGGCCGCACCGGCGACGTCCCGGACAAAACCGTCGGCGCCCACAGCCCCGGCGGCCATCATTAGACTTTGTAGCGGCCGCCGCCTGCGGCGGGCGCTTTGCGCGGACCACGCCGCGCTACCGTCCGTCCATGCACCGTCCAAGCAACTCCCGCCGCGAAAGGACCTTCTTAATCATGGGTAGAGTCATCGCTCTAATGGACGATCTTTTTTTTCAAATGAAACTAGCCGAAACCGCTAAGCACCTGGGCGTCGAAGTAAAAGTCGCCACCAATGCTGACGCCCTTCAAACGTTGCTCGATCCCTTACCCAAGCTCGTGGTCATCGATCTAAACGCGCGCAGCAA
This sequence comes from uncultured Acidobacteriota bacterium, assembly GCA_963838265.1. Taxonomy (GTDB): domain Bacteria; phylum Acidobacteriota; class Terriglobia; order Acidiferrales; family UBA7541; genus Acidiferrum. The sequence goes on along the minus strand of CAWIQN010000001.1, from coordinate 440,591 downwards.
TCCCATTGCCGCTGTCCAACAACTCCGTCGCTCGCATCCAGATCTCCGCATCATCGCCTTCCTCTCTCACGTGCAGCGCGATCTCGCCGCGCAAGCGCAAGCCGCCGGCTGCACCGAGGTCCTGCCACGCTCCGCCTTCACGCAAAATCTCGCCGCCATTCTCGAAACCGCCAAGGACTAAATGCTTCCGAATCTCACGCCCGCGCATTTCGCAACAAAGTCCTCGCGGCCACATCCCACAACCGCCATAGTTGCAATGACGAAGCTGATTTTTTGCCTAACCGTTATTTGTCTAGTGCTGTTTCCCTCCCTCACTCGCGCGCAAGAGTCCAGTTCCCTCACCCCTCCCTCGGACGCCCCTGTCTCCTCCGGTCCCTCCGGCGCGCTGAGCCAGGCGCTTTCCGCCGCCTGTTCGCAGTCCCAAACCGAGTTCGCAAAATTTCTGACCTCGCGTAACAAGCAATCCTTCGCCCGCATGACTCCCGCCGCTCGCATCTCCCTCATCAAGCGCTTCGTACTTCTCAGCCAACCCGGCAAGCCCACCATCACGCTGAATCCCTCGGGGCGCCCCACCGTGCGCTGCGATACTCCCGACGGCGCGGCGGAAATTCAAATCGGCGGCGCCGACCAGCAAGACAATCTCGCTTTTTTCCCGGTCGAACTTCGCGACGCCACCGACACCGCCGGCACCGACGTCATCCGTGTAAACATGGGCCTCATCCGCGAGGACAACCAATGGCGCATTCTCTCCATCGGCCTCGTCCTCCTCGATTTGCCCTCTCTCGAACTCGAATGGAATTCCGCGGAAATGACCGCCAATGAAAACGCCGCCCTCGAATCCCTCAAAGCCGTGGCCCAAGCCATCGAACTTTATCGCCGCACGTACACTCGTCTGCCGGACACTCTCTCCCAGCTCGGCCCGCGTCCCGAAGCTCCCAAGACTCCCAGCGGCAAAACTCCGGCACCCAAAGCAAGCGACAAGCCTTCCGCGGAGTTCGCCGATCTGCTTGACGCCGATCTCGCCGCCGGAAAAAAAGACGGTTACGCCTTTCGCTACGTAATCCTTGGCGCCAGCACCCTTGGTGCCGTCGCGCAATTTGAACTCGCCGCTTCCCCCGCCCCTTACGGTCAAGCCGGACGCCGCTCCTTCTTTCGCGACGCCAACGGCACCATTCACGCCGCCGATCGCAAAGGCGCCATAGGCAGCATCGCCGACCCCAGAGCCGAATAGCGCACGGCCCTCAGCCGCAAACTTTCGCGCAGTAATTTGGCACGCGGCGGTTCACCCTGAGCGCTTTGCGCGAAGGGCTTGACGTCGCTTTCGCGGTTTTACTAACCAACTCGGCGTTCGGCGCAACGCGTAGTCGCCACCATCGCTCGCTCTCCGGTTATTCCCGTTACCAATAAGCAATCTCCGCTTTAGTACTCTTGTCCCGCACTAAGCTTTCTCTCACAATAGACCCGGGGCATTCCTTTCTTCCCGCGCCGCTTTCTCGCGACAGCGAGTTTCGCGTCTGCCCGCAAGGTCTCCAGAGGCTTACGGAGACTTGCATGCCGGATCCACCGGTGGACCGTCGCGGCTCGCCTCGGTTCCCTGTAGCCATGGACGCGGAAGCCACCGACCTGCTCACGCGGACGATGGTAAAGCTGCGTTGTTCCGACCTCAGCTTAAGCGGCTGTTACCTGGATACTCTCAATCCCATGGAACTCGGCACGCCCGTGTGGGTCCATCTCGTGCACGGCCGCCACATCTTTGAAGCGCAGGGCAAGGTCGCGTACGCGGTGCTCAGACTCGGCATGGGCGTCGCTTTCGCACAACCCATCCCCGCCGATCAATTGGCCGTGCTCAGCGGCTGGCTCGAAGAGGCCGGAGCCTCCAGCAGTCCGCAGCCTTCGCTTTTCGGCAGCAGCGCAACGCGCTAACCTATTGTCTTGCTCTCGGCGCAATTCGCGTTTGTAACCAATCCGCGTTGACGCTACTATCATGAAATTCCCAATGCGCTCGCTTCCTTCACTTTTTCGCGCAACTTTGCTGCTTTTGCTCGTGGCCTGCTTCCTCCCGGCCTCCGCCGATCCTCGCGCGCAAAGCGATTCCATCTTCGGCCCACTCCCCGTCTTCGAATTTCACAGCGGCTTCTGGCTCAATCTTCATCACATGCTTTACGAGCAGGCCAAAGCCATACGCGACCCTTCCGAACATCCCACACCCGGCAAATACGCGCACTCTTTTCTTGACCGCGCTCCCGAACCGCATCCCGCGCTAACGCCATCCGAGCAGCGCCTCTGGAACGACGCCGTCAATTTCTACGTGGTTAACTACGCCGATCACGACATGCTCTTCAGCAACGATCTGGTAATCCTGAAAAATCAGCTCGGCGATTTCGAAGATTGCGACGAACTCTCTGGCACAAAAAAGAAAACCTGCGACGCCGGCCTGCCCCCCAACATCACTCACGTTTTAGAATCCGCCGGCGTCATCTATCGCGCTCACTATTGGTCCGCCCACGATCGCGCCAACCGCCAGTGGATCGCCATGATCGCGCCACTCATTCGCGAACAAGGCGTCGGCATCTCCGAGCGTCTTGCCGCCGCTTATCAAACCAAGTGGCCCAAGCCCAAAATTCGCGTCGACGTTTCTGTCTACGCCAACTGGGCTGGCGCCTACACCACGCTCGATCCGCTGCGCGTCACCATCTCCAGCCTCGATCCCCGCAATCAAGACACCGCCGCGCTTGAAGTCCTCTTCCATGAAGCCTCCCACGGCATCGCCGAACCCGTCGAGCAAGCCATCGTTCGCGAATGCCGCCAGCGCGACAAAGCCATTCCCCGCGACCTCTGGCACGCCCTCGTCTCCTACACCACCGGCGAACTCATCTACACCGCCATGACTCCCGATAACTCCCCCGCTCCTCCCGATAACTCCGTCCCCGGCGGCGGCGCTAGCCCCTACGCCATTCGCGAAGGCCTCTACGCCCGCGGCTGGGACGACTATCTCCCGCTCCTCACCCGCTTCTGGCAACCCTACCTCGACGGCCACGCCTCCTTCGACGACGCCATCGCCCGCATGGTCTCCTCCCTCTAAAGTTTTTTGCTACTGGAGTTTTCTCCTAGACCTGTCGCCGCCCTTTAGCGAAAGCCCTGTAGCGCAGGGCGCTTGCCTCTGAGCCCTGCGGCTTTTTCTTGCTTCTGAATCTTGCGGCTTTTTCTTGACGATTGAGTCCTGCAGCTTTTCTCGAGTTCCGGCACCCAATTCGCCGCGTCCCGCCTCTAACGCAAAGGAGCTCAAACATGCCGACAAGAAAATCCTCGTCCAAAAGAAAATCGCGCCCACACAAATACGGCCCCGCCGCCGCAAAAAGCGTCGAACGCGCCATGCATCGCGAGAAACGCGGCGCCCTAAAATCCGGCAAGGGCGGCCAAGGTGGCACCGTCACCTCGCGTAAACAAGCCATCGCCATCGGCCTCTCAGAAGCCCGCAAAAAAGGCGCAAAAGCCCCCAAAAAGAAATCCTAGTATTTTCTTGGACTCGCCCGCAGTGCAGTTCAATTTGGAGCGCGGCGGCTTGACGCCGCTTTCGCACATGAAGCGCGGAGACGTCCGCAGCAATTTGTAGTGGCGGGTCTTCAGACCCGTTCTTTTAACTCTTCGCGCGCCGTTGGCGCTTTCTCTTCGCCGCCGTAGCGAGGCCCGTCTGCCCTGAATCTCGAAGAATCAGTGCGTCACTGTACCTTCACCACCACCGCGCCTCACGCGTCAAACGAAACCCCGCCCGCGCCCGATCCCGTCGATGTCCCTGAGGACGTCCCCGAACCCGTCCCCGTCGACAATCCATCACCCTGCGAGAATTGTGCAAAGTCCGCCTGCAACGACCCATACGCCGTCTGCGCCGCCGTAAGATTCCCCGCCTGCAGCGCCTGCCCCAACTGACTAAACAATGTGCTGATCGGATTCCCCGACCCGCCACCGGACACGCCGCTCGCGCCGCCCAGCCGGTGATGCTGATGCTCGCGCTGCACCGGCCCCGCTGGACTCTTCCCCGCCACACCCTGCAGATCCTGCTGCAGCGCAGAAAAATCCGATTGCGCCGCCGACAAATTGCCCGCCTTCAAATCCTGCGCCAACTGCTGAAACGCCTGCGTAACCGGATTGCCCACATTGCCGCCCAGCCCCGCCGCAGTCGTACCTCCCGCTGAAGTCGTACTTCCCAACGACGCCGTACTCCCCGCCCCCGCCGCCGCTCCACCAGACGCCCCACTCCCCTGCGCCCGACCCTGCTGCAACGCCGAAAAATCCGTCTGCGCCGCCGCCAAATTTCCCGCCGCCAAATCCTGCCCCAACTGCTGAAACTCCTGCTTCAACTTCTGCGCCGTACTTTGCACTCCCTGCGCCGCACCAATTCCGAACAATCCACTCAAGATCCCCGTAACCGCCATGGCGTTCCCCCCTCACCAAAACTCCGGTGTCCACGATGCTCAATCGGCAGCCCGCCGCAAAACTTCAGCGCCGCCACCTCTTCAGTCCCATCAAGCATCCGCCATGCCAACCACGCCCCACATCGCCACGGCACAACGCCAGCACAACCTCCTCCATCGCAACGTCTTACCCAAGCCCCAAACAACACCGCCGCCTCTCCGTACTCCTCGAAGGCAAGTCTTGCCGAGCCAACTCGGCAACCCTTGCCGACCCCTTCAGGTTCCGACCGAGATGGATCTAAAGACAAAAGACAATCCACGAACATGCTCATCTTCATCGCACCACCCCAGTCAGTCTGCTATCCCCACGGTGTCGTTCTTTTATTGAACCTTCCCTCCGTTACGGTTTGATTTGGGTTGACAGGCGCCGTTCTTCCCTGCTGTTATCGTCGGGGAGCCGTGGCACGCAATCGTTTGTCTTGCGGATAACCTGGCATTCGTAACGGAGGGCTCGTGAAGCTGAAATTGCTCCTGTGTTCGTCTTTTGCCCTACTTTTCTTCTCCATGTCGGCAAATGGGCAGCAGGACCAGGACGCGCGGCTTTGGCTGACCACACCCGACCGGACTGCGCTGGTAGCGCTGCAGCCCGGCGCGCTGCACTTTTCGTCGGAACCGGGCCCATCGCCGGTTCTCACAGTGGATAATGCGCAGCACTTCCAGTCGATCGATGGCTTTGGCTTTGCGCTGACCGGAGGAAGCGCACAGCTGCTAATGCGCATGGGCGCAGCGCAACGGGCCGCCCTGCTGAAGGAATTGTTTACGACCGGTGGCACCGGGATCGGAGTGAGCTATCTCCGAGTGAGCATCGGCGCTTCCGACATGAATGAACACGTGTTTTCCTACGATGACTTGCCGCAGGGCGAGACCGATGTAGACATGGTGAAATTCGACCTGGGACCGGACCGCGCGGATGTCATTCCGGTACTGAAAGAGATTTTGGCAATTGCGCCGGGGATCAAGATTCTGGGATCACCGTGGTCCGCTCCGGCGTGGATGAAGACCAACGATGACGTGAGGGGCGGCGAGCTCAAGCCGGAATATTATGCCGCGTTCGCCAAATATCTTGTCAAGTACATCCAGGCGATGCGCGCGGAGGGCATTACGATTGACGCGATCACGCTGGAGAATGAACCGCTGAATCCAAAGAACACACCGAGCATGGTGGTGTTCGCCAAGCAACAGGATACGATCATTGCCCATAATCTGGGTCCCGCATTTCAAAAGGCGGGAATCCGCACGAAGATTCTGCTCTATGACCATAACCCGGATGTTTTGTCCTATCCCCTCTCGATTCTCGGAGATCCTGACGCAAGCAAGTATGTGGACGGAACGGCGTTTCACCTTTACGGAGGCGACGCAAGTTTGCTGGCACAGGTGCACGATGCGTATCCGAACAAGAACCTCTATCTAACCGAACAATCGGTGACCGAGCGGCGCTCCGGGGGGCCCCTGGGAATTGCGGAACCGGCGCGCCGCGTGATGATCGGCGCGACGCGGAATTGGTGCCGCAATGTGCTGTTGTGGAATTTGGCTGCCGATCCGCAGAATGGTCCGCATACCAACAATGGGGGATGCACGGGATGTTCAGGGGCTATTACCCTGGACGGCGATTCTGTGACTAAGAATGTTGCTTATTACGTGCTCGCGCATTTCTCGCAGTTTGTACCTCCGGGATCAGTGCGCGTGGCCTCAAGTGAGCTGGAGCAGTTGGCCAGCGTCGCCTTTCTTACTCCTCAGCACAAAATAGTGCTGGTGGTTTCGAACACCGGGAATTTCGAAAAGTCCTTCGCGGTGAAGTACCAGGGCAAATTCTTCCAGACCACGTTACCGCCCGAGTCCGTAGGAACTTATGTCTGGTAGGGGCACTCCCGCATGTTAATCAGTTCGCGCTGAGAAATCTGGAGATCTCGGGACAGACGGGACAATTCCTTCGTCTGTCCTCAATTTTCCAGGAATGCTTGGGATGGGACCCACAGGCACCCCGTTGCTCTCCGATCTCAAGAACATGCGCTATTCCCCAGCCTGAAAATTAAAGGTAAGGAAATAATCGTCGTCAACACTTCAACACGGGAAGTCCCTTGATTTTTTCGGAATGGAAATTAAAGGAACTTCCGTCTGTCGAAGGTTTCGACTATTTCCGAATTATCCTCGCGCACTCGGCGATAAATGTTTCTCGAAGTTCTGGCGTCGTCCGAAATGACGTTTCTCCTATCAATCGCTGAAAGAGAAATTCGGGATTTGCCACGCCACGCGCACCTGCCGCGAGCAGTACGCCTAACGTTCCAGTGGTGGTGATCCCGAGTCGCCGTGCTTCGAGCCGGCCTTGCCGTTCATCGATCAACAGAAGGTCCGGGCGTGCCTCTTGCGCCAGTAGGATGGCCTCGCGTTCGCCGGGATCCAATACTTGAAGACTCTCGTCTTGTGAAGATACGACGGCGCGAACCTCGATCCACGAGGGAATCCGCGACATCCAAGCGGCCACCGCCTCTGGCGCGCGGGGATGGCTCAGTTCCCGCATCACCGCTGGTGGAACGAGGACCGCTCCGAAAATCTTGTTTAGGAGTTCATCCGCTTGAAGTTGAATCAGGTAGTTCAGCGGAGAGGCATCCGCGACGACGATCATGCCTATCGGGGGTTCTCAACCCCGGACATCACCCGCAGTTTGTTCAGGGAATCGAGGTCTTCAGCGAGCTCTTGCGTGCCGTAGGCGTGGTCGCTAATGCCCCGTTTCTTCAGGAATGTCTCGAACTCGAATCGCGAACTGAAGCCGAGCAGCCGTCCTGCTTGATATGCTGTCAAGCTGCCGGAACGATACCCGGCAATGGCGACCGCTTCGAGGGTCTCTCGCGCGGGGTCAGGATGCTGTGCGAGGTCGTTGGGCAATTCCACGGTGATTTGCACTCGATGCCTCCTCGATTCGGCAATACCAAGATTATCATGGAAAACGCGACGGTTTTGACGGGAGCGGATTTTCTCGTGCGCTGCGGCAGAGCGTTAGACCCTTTAGACAGGCGGACGGCGGGTGGCAGGCCCTTAAGCCGCGAAAAACCCTCCTGGGTGGCCTTCCCTTTGCGATTTTTGTAAAGGGTGGGCCACTCTGCGCCTTGCGGCGGGACATTCCTAAATGAGGCAAACGGTTTTGACTTTGCCTTCCGCCTTGGAAAGTCTACGGCCCAACTCTGCTTCTGTTGGCATAGATTGACATACTTTGCCATCATCGCTACCCTTAGAAACAGCATAATTCAGAGATTTCCTGCCATGCCCATGAACATTAGTCTTACGCCGCACCTCGAGGACATGATCCGCGAGAAGATTGCCTCGGGCTCTTACAACTCCGCCAGCGAGGTGGTCCGCGAAGCGCTGCGGCTGCTGGAACAAGAAGATCAAGTCCGCGCCCTTAAAATGCAGAACCTCCGTCGCGATATCAGGGAAGGTTTGGACAGCGGACCGTCCAAAGTCTTCGACCCGCAGGAAATCAAGCGCGCCGCGCGCCGCAAACGCAGCGTCGCGGAGCGTGCCGCGTTCAAAGACGCCGTCGACCGTCTCCAAGAAACGCTCAAATCCGAAGGCCTGTCCGAGGACGAGATCGTCAAGGATTTCAAAGCCTGGCGCTCCGGCCGCAGGATGCCAAGTGGAAAAGTCCGGTGGGAAGAACGGTGAAGTTCTGATGATCAGGAATGCCCAAGAGTTCCTAAAATTGCGCACCAGCGAAAATAAGGAAGAGTATATCAGGGCAGCCACGGAGGAAGCTGCCTTCGAGGTTTGGCTGGAGATTATCAGAGACTTCCCCGGGATGAAAATATGGGTGGTTCACAATAAGACGATTCCTGTCGAGATTTTGCGACGTCTTGCAGGCGACCCAGCATCCGATGTGCGCTTTGCAGTAGCGACGAAGAATAGTTTGCCAGAAGATCTGATGGTGCTCTTGGCTAACGACACCGAAGAGTCGGTTCGCGAACGAATTGCTTACAATAAGAACGCTAGTAGAGCGGCTCTTGAACACCTTGCGAATGATCCAACTGAGAGAATCGCTTCGAAAGCTCGCCAGCGGCTGAAGACCTGAATTTTGAAAACCCAGAGGGACAGTCTGACCTGCACCCTAGCTCCGCGTACAAGATCATACGACACCAGAGCTTCCTGAACTCATGACGTTGGCCTTTGCCAGTGCTTCGAGTGGCCGCGCGCCTTGCTGAGGTTGTCGTCTGTTTTGGTGCTCTAGTCGAATTGCTCAAGGCGCGGGACAGCCGGGGATGTTCACCACCATCATTCGAACGCTACTATAAAGTACTATTGACACGGAATTACACTCTTGCTATCCTCTGCTATGTCTACCGCAAGACCTATAACCGCCCCAACCTCCCCGCTTCACAACGCCCCTCCTTCGCCCTCCAAGACTTATCAGTCCGTCACAGCATCGCTTCACTCTTGCGCACCGCCGCAAAAACGCGATCCTCTCGTTTCAACAGCTTGCGCACTCTTCTTAGTTCGTAATTCCGTCTATCCCCTTCGTTTTGTTAGCGCTGTACACTCTTTGTCAAAAACACCGGGGGGTGGTATTGGTCGCTCTAACCAAATCCCGAGTGTTTCTCTAACCCCAACAGAATCTATCTCTTTCAGGCGAATCACTCTAACCCCAATAGAATCTTACTCTTTCGCACGAATCGCCTCTAAACCCAATGGAATCCTACTCTTTCAAAATGACCCCCGGGGTGGGGGTACCTCGGTTCTTCCCAAACTTCGTCGCCTCATTGCTTCGCTTCGTCCGCAGCCTCTTCCGGTTTGTTCGTCGACCGGCGATATGCTAGGCTCTCTTTTGCAGATTTCGTACGGCGGCGCCCCGAACGTCCTCGCGGCGCGCGCGTTCTCTCCCTCCTCGCTTCCCGCAGCTCGCAGCGCGAGAGGTGTCCATCGGGCGGGGCGCACACCGCCGCATCGCGGCGGCCGTTCAGGAAACGCCAGGCCGTTGCGCACAAAATCGCTGGACCGACTTTTTCATTCGCCGCTGCACCGACGTAGGGGCAACAACAGACGTCAGGGCCTTAAAGGAAGAGATCCCATCATGTCCGCCACGCAGACCAAAACCGAAAAAGAGCCCGTCGAGATCAAGCTCGCGCACTCGCCAGACTCCGACGACGCCTTCATGTTTTACGCCCTGGCCACGCACAAGCTGCAAACGCCCGGCTACAAGTACACCCACGTGCTCTCAGACATTCAAACGCTGAACGAAGCCGCGCTCACCGAAACCTACGACGTCACCGCCGTCAGCTTTGCCGCCTACCCTTCACTGCGCGATAAATACGTGCTGCTCGATTGCGGCGCCAGCTTTGGCGAAGGCTACGGCCCCATCGTGGTCTCCGGCAAACACATCAAGAAAGAAGAGCTGGCCGGCAAACGCATCGGCGTCCCCGGATTGCAAACCACCGCATACCTCACGTTGAAGCTTTTCGAGCCCAATTTTGAAGCGGTGGTGATTCCCTTCGACAAGATTATTGACGCGGTGCAAAACGGCGTGGTGGAAGCTGGCCTGCTCATTCACGAAGGCCAGCTGTTTTTCCCGCAGCTCGGCTTGCATCGCATCGTCGACCTCGGCATCTGGTGGCAGGAGCTGACCGACCTTCCGCTGCCGCTCGGCGGCAACGCCGTACGCCGCGCGCTAGGTCCGAAGCTTGGGCGACAAGTCGCCAAAGTGATTCGCGACAGCGTCTCCTACGGCCTCGAGCATCGCGAAGAAGCGCTAAATTACGCCATGCAGTTTGCGCGCGACATGGACACCGAACTGGCCGACAAATTCGTCGGCATGTACGTAAATAAATGGACCCTGGGCTACGGCGACCGCGGCAAAAAAGCCGTCACCGAACTGATCGCGCGCGGCACCGCCGCTGGCCTTTTGCCGGGTCCGCCAGAGGTTGAATTCCTAAGCGAAGACTAGTTTTGTAAGTGAAGACTAATTTCTTCGCCGAACGCAAGCAAATAAATGCCGGCCCAAACGAGGAGGAATCGAAAGTAGTCGGCGGCGAAAAATTAAAATCTTCAAAGAAGGATCCGCGCGCCACTGGAGCTCTGCTGATCGGCGATTAAAGTTTCCATCGACTGCTGCCGATACACCTGCTGTATTCTCCTCGGCGTCGCTCGCAGCCGGTTTTCATTGCTACAACACGAAATATTTTCCGCGAAGGCCGAGTGCGGGAGGTGGTCATGGCACTCACCGGCATCGTCAACCTTGCCGAGCGGCTTTTGAATCAGTCGCAATCTCAACCGCAAACGGAACAGAACAGGCCACAAGTCGGGCCGAATATTTCGCCGAATGTTACGTCGGAAAATTCCGCCTCCACGAATACTCTCGCCGCGCCTGTCACCGACGCGTTCACCTCCTCCGTGCAAACGCCCGCCGCGAACGCCACCGCGCAAGCCGCGGGACTTTTCAGCGTAGCGAATTCGTCGCCGTTCACCGCAGCAACAAATGTTCTGCTCGGCGACGCGAGTGCGATTCCTGCAGGAAATTCCGCCGCGGCAGCTCCGGCGACCGCACAAGCAACTTCGCTGGCTACTTCGCAGATTCCTTCGCAAGAAACGGAACCACGGGCTGCGGCCGTCGGAGCGACATTGCCTGCCGTTCCGCCTCCGCTGCCGAGCGTAGCGCAAGCTGCTGCCACGAACAGCGAGCGGCAAGCGCTGAACAACTTGCTCGCGGCGGAAGGACTTTCTACGGCGAACATCACGCAGGTCGACAACGTGGCGCAGTCTCTCAACGATTACGACCCCACGGATTATTCGACGCTGGTGAATCAGCTGCGTATTGACCGGCCGCGCCCAATCACTTAGTGTTTTTGGTGCGTGCTTACACCAATCCTTCGCTCACCGTTGCGGTTCCTGACGTTCATTTTTGCTGCGGCAGTCATTGGCGCGATTGCGATGATAATTGGCGCGCCAGCCGTGCGTCCGCAAACCGCGGCGGAATATCGCGATCATTCTGAAAACGGGCGGGCCGACATTCCGAAAGAGTGGCCGAGGCAGGCAGTGCGCGGCGCGCACGGCATGGTGGTCACTGACGAACAACCGGGCTCGCAAGCGGGAGTAGAAATTTTGCAACGCGGAGGAAATGCCGTCGACGCCGCGGTGGCAGTGGCTTTTGCATTGGCGGTGGTTGAACCGGCCGCGGGAAACATTGGTGGCGGCGGATTCATGCTGGTGCGGCTGGCGGACGGGCGCAACAGTTTTCTGGATTATCGGGAAGTTGCGCCGGCGCGCGCAACGCGCGATATGTATATCGGCGCGGACGGCAAGCTGGTCGCCGACGCGTCGACGCTGGGGCCGCGCTCCGTGGCCGTGCCGGGAACCGTGGCGGGACTGGCGCTGGCGTTGAAGCTTTACGGCACGATGAAACTGGCGGAGGTGATGGCTCCGGCGATTCGCCTGGCGGAAAATGGTTTTCCTGTAACCGCGAAAATAGTACGGGAACTTGGCGAGGAGCGCGCCGGCCTAGAGCGCTTTACAGTCAGCAAACGCATTTTTCTCCGTGATGGAAATATGTTTCGCGCCGGCGAAATTCTCAAACAGCCTGAACTGGCCGCTACACTGAAACGCATCGCACAAAATGGTGCGGATGATTTTTATCATGGCGAAACCGCGCATGTGATTGCCGAGGACATGAGCAAATTCGGCGGCATCATCACGCTGGAAGATCTGGCGAATTATCAACCCAAAGTGCGCGAAGCGCTGCGCGCAAAATACGAAAGCGACGGACACGATTGGGAAGTACTGACATCGCCGCCACCAAGTTCCGGCGGCGTGGCGATCATCGAGTCGCTGAACATGCTGGAGCACGTGGCGCTGAAAAATTGGGACGACGTGAACAGCGTGCATATGGTGGCGGAAACGATGCGGCGGGTTTTTGCGGATCGCGCGGCGTATCTGACGGATCCGGATTACACAAAAATTCCCGTGGATGGCTTGACGGCGCCGTGTTACGCGGCGGAACGCACGGCGACGATCGATCGCACGCACGCTTCGTCTAGCAAAGAAGTGAAAGCCGGTGTTCCGCACGTCTGCGGAGTGTCTGCCAGCGCGGGCGCCGCACCGGAAAAAGTTTCCGGACTGGGCGAAGGTCCGCACACCACGCATTTTTCCGTGGTGGATGCGGCGGGCAACGCGGTGGCCAGCACCTATACGCTGAACGACAGCTATGGGTCGCACTTCACGTCTAGCGGTGGATTTTTGCTAAACGATGAGATGGACGATTTTACGACGCAGCCGGGCGTGCCCAACGCGCTTTTTGGGCTGGTGCAATCCGATGCAAATGCCATTGCGCCTGGGCATCGACCGCTGAGTTCGATGTCTCCCACGATGCTGCTGCGCGATGGAAAACTTAGTTTTGTTACCGGCTCGCCGGGCGGGCCAACGATTATTTCGGCCACGCTGCTGTCGGTGATCAACTGGATGTGGCTGGGCATGGAGGCGCAGGAGGCGATCAACGCGCCGCGCTTTCATCACCAGTGGCTTCCGGACAAGTTGCTGATTGAAAAAGAATTTTCCGCGAGCATGGAAAGCGCATTGAACGTGATGGGCTACGAGACGAAACGCAAAGGGCATATCGGGCTGGTGAATGCGATTGGCATTGATCCGCGCAGCGGGGAGCGGCTGGGTGCGGCAGACCCGCGCGATGATGGCTCGGCCATCGGGTATTAGATTTGGCTTCTTTATAGAGGACCGGAGAAAGAGGCTAAACCGCTTCCTCAGGCGCTAAAGCGCATTGGTAGTACAGCAGTTGATGTCGGAGCTAAAAGCTCCGACCCACAAAGCCAAGAGTCTTTCTGCAGCCAGTATCGATGAGGGTTCATCGCTATGACCATTTCTTCACAGCCGTCTTCGTCACAGGCGTCCTCGTCACAGGCGTCCTCTTCGCAAGCGTCGGCGTCGCAGAGTTGGAACGCCGCCAGCTATGCTGCCAACGCGCACTTTGTGCCCGCGCTTGGGCAAGCGGTGCTGGAGCTCCTCCAGGCGAAGTCCGGTGAACGTATTCTCGACGTGGGTTGCGGAGACGGGGTGCTTACGGAAAAGCTTGTCGCGCTGGGCGCTAACGTCGTAGGCGTCGACAATGCTCCCGATATGATCGCGACGGCTCGAGGACGCAGCCTGGACGCACGAATTATGGATGTGCGCGCGCTCACTTTTGAGAATGAGTTCGATGCCGTTTTTTCCAACGCGGCGCTGCATTGGGTTAAGGACGATCCGGACGCGCCGATCGTGGGGGCGTTTCGTGCGCTGAAGACTGGAGGAAGATTCGTGGGCGAGCTGGGCGGTCATGGATGCGTGGCCGCGATCACTGTCGCTTTGCTGGATACGCTTGAACGACGCGGCGTCGAGCAGGCCAGTTCGCACATTCCCTGGTATTTTCCGACGGCCGATGAATACGAAACCCGTTTGCGCCGCGCGGGATTTGTACCGCGGAGTGTGCAACTGATTCCGCGGCCCACGCCGCTGCCTACCGGGATGCGTGGGTGGCTTGAGACGTTTGCCAATCCGTTTTGCGCTGCGTTGCCGGAGAGGGAGCGTGGGGATTTTCTTGACGAAGTGACGGCGCGGCTTAAGCCGGTGCTGTGCGATTCGCAGGGGCGGTGGACGGCGGATTATATGCGGTTGCGGTTTGCGGCCGGGAAGAGTTGAGGCGGGGAGTTTTACTAGCTGCGCTGGCTCGCTACGTTCGCTGCATTCGTCACATTCGCTACAACGCGTGCTTTCCGCTTTTTGGTTTTGGCCTTAGACTCTTATTGCAGTTTTGATAAAAGGAAGATGCGAATCTAAAGATTCGCCACTACGAAAGGCGACCGCCTCCCCTCCAAGGTCGCGGTAAACAGAAGGCGGCGGCTATAGAGTCAAAGGTGCGGGTCTGAAGACCCGCCGCTACAACGGCTTCATCGGCTTACTATGCAGAGAATACTTTCCACCTATCAATTCGTATCGCACAAGCTGACGCCGGAATTGTTGGCGCAGATTGCCGCGGCCGGTTTTCAGGGCGTGGAGATTTTTGCCAGCCGAGGGCATTTTGACTACAACTCGAAGACGGATGCGCGGGCGATGGCGGGCGCGCTGGCGGCCAACGGCCTGTTTCTTTCTTCGTTGCATGGGCCGACCAGCCGCGACCTTAGCGCAACGCGCGAGGGTGGAACGCCGGTGTCCATTTGCGAGGTGGAGCGCGTGCGGCGCATCGAGGCCATGGATGAGTTGAAGCGGGCCATCGATGTTTCGGAGGATTTGCCGTATCCGCGGTTGGTGCTGCACATGGGCGGGCCGCGCGAGACGGCCGATCCGCGCAAACGGGACGCGGCGTTCAGTTCGCTGGAACATTTGATTTTGCACGCGCATCATGCCGGCGTGGTGATTTCCATCGAAAACACCACGACGGAGATGGGCGATCCGCAATATTTACGCAGCTTTGTGGACGAGACGCGGCTTACCGGCCTGCGGTTTAATTTCGATATCGGGCACGCGCATCTGGCGGATGGTCCGGAGAACGAGCGCATCGAGAAAAGCTTCGCGCCAATGCGTGAACTAGTCGCCGGCGTGCATGTGCACGACAATCACGGCGAGAAAGACGAGCATCTCGCCCCGTACGCTGGAACGATCGACTGGCCCACGGCGACGGCGCTGCTGAAGACGGTGCCGGGGAAGGAAGTTCCGCTCACGCTGGAATTAAAAGAAAAAACAGCACCGGATGCGCCGTCGGCAGTCGAGCAGCTGGAAGCGGCGCGGGTGGCGATGGATCGATTTGAAGAGGATTGGTCGAGCTAGTGGGCTGCGGGTTAGGTTCGCTGGCCAATGATAAATCGTCTGCGCATGCGGCGCCAGGAATAAGGCTGCAGGGAACTTTTGGCATCCTGCCGGTGTCGAAACGGGTATGATTTTTAAGTTTTTCGAATTCACTGACCCGGGTGTCGGCGTGTGGCACCTACCCGTTCTCGGCCGACTGTTCCTACTACTACTTTTTATGGTTGGCACATACAGCCTGTATTCCAACTGCGTCATTCTCGTGGGCCTCCGCTCGCTATCGAGAAGACGTTCAGTCGGGGAAAACAATTCTTTTCGCCATTCTCTGATTCTACTCAAGCACCGCGCGGCGCATTTACGAGAACTGATTCTTGCCACTCTCTGTTTGTTTGGGCTGACATTTTTTCTGCAAATAACAGCGGCGTTCGTTACTCCAATCGCTGGGCCTTACGGCTGGGTCAACATCTCGCAGAACTTGGCGGTGCAATTCAGTTTTGCCGCAGACGTCTTTCTGGTCCTTTTCGTCCTTCAGGTTGTCCAGTGGTTCACTTCAACGCGTGTTCGTTCCATGGCGCTGGAACTGGGCCCGGAGACCGCAGAATAATTGTCCAGGAGCGTTAGCGAGCAAGTTGGCGGCGGCGTAAACGCTTTCGTACGTTCTTCCTTACGCTTTCAGATCTGTCCGAATGGCCGCTGGAGATCACGCCAAAAGATGCCTTCGCCGCGGCGTGCAACTTCGCTTGCGCATCGTCGTCGGCCGGCTCCCTCATGGTCCGCTCTAGCCATTGGCGGACAGCGAGTTCCAGCAAGAAAGAAACCGGCCTGTCGCGGAGCCGGGCTTGGCGCTCCAGATCCGCCTTCAGCTCGCGGGAAAGCCGCCATGTGTAGACGTCCGTCTTCATGCACTACAGTGTAGTTCAAGCACTCGTCTGCGCAAGGCGCTCCTCACCGGCGATTCGCTAGTACGCCGCATCTGCGTACTTCACCGAACAGCCGTAGGGACGCGTCGCTGCCGTCTGCACCGGTTTTCCGGCCATGGACTGCTGCAGGGCCTGGCTGACGTAGTTTGTCGCGTTCGGAACGTCCTGCAGGTCGGTGGTGGGTTTATCGTCGATGGCGCCGCTGTAGATGATGACGCCCTGCGGATTGATGACCACCATCTGCGGAGAGGTTTTCGCTTCGTAGAGATGGCCGATCTCGCCGGTTGGATCTAGCAGCGCGGCGGTGGGCGCGGCCTGCATCTTGGCGAGATAGTCGTTTTCTTCGTTGGCGGTGACGTAGCCCTGCTTGCCCGGCGCGGAAGAGAGAATCGTGAGCCACGCCACGCCTTGACTGGTCCACTGCTTTTGCAAGCGCTGCATGTTGCCGCTGTTGTAGTGCTTGCCAACGTACGGGCAGCCGTTGTTGTGCCACTCGAGAACCACGTACTTCCCGCGATAGTCGGCGAGATGGACGGTCTTGCCGTTGCTCGCCGGGGCGGTGAACTCCGGCGCCGGGTCTCCTACTTTTGCGGCCCAGAGCAGCGGCGCGGCAGCGCACAGTAGCAGAACGGCGAGAAGCGTGAATAGCGTCGAGCATTTTATTTTCATAGTTCCCCCTTCAAAAAAATCGTGGCCAACAATAGTTTTGCGTTGAAATTGCCGTGAACATTTTTCGCGACGGCGGGCTTGCTGAGCGGCACATCGATTAGATAAGCCTGCTCGTTGGGGAGCACGAGCAGGCCCTTTAGCCTGGCGAGCGGTTTGAGCAGCTGCTCGGACTTGCGCAGCGTAAGGCGAAAACCTACTGATGTGGGCTGAACATTTTGCGGCGCGGCGTTGTCGATTTGGGACTCGGCCAGCGGGAAAAATGTCGCCTGCGGAACTTGCCGGCCGAAGTTCGCCGTGAGCACGAACGAGCCATTCGCTTCGGCCACGCGGAATTTCCAATTTTGCGGAAGAGGTTGCGGCAGCAGCTTGCGCGTGGCGTTGAACAAATCTTGAGTTTGCATATCCGGTGCGGCAGGCTGTGACTTTATTGGAATGCTTAACGAAAGTTGCGCCTTGCCCGGGATGCACAGTTCGCGGCAGACCAGCACGGTCACGTCCGCAGCGAGTTGCGCCGAATGCAGCGCCGTCAAGTTTGCCGCAGCACGCAGCGGCACGAGCAGTGTCACGGCGTCTTCATAACCAAAATCCACGATGCTGGAGGTTCCGAGGCGCCGCGGGACGGGCCACTCCATCGGGCCCACGGTGAGTCCTCTTGGCAATTGCCACTTCACCCGCGGCGGCTCGCCCGAATCGCCGGGATTTACCCAGTAGATGTGCCAGCCTTTTTCGAGTTGAAAATGCAGTCCGAGATTTAGCGTGTGGCCCGCGGCGATCGATTGATTCTCGGCGACAAGCTCGACTGTGCCATGCGGAATGGCCGCGCCCGCTGCTTGAACGTTTGCGCCGGTGAGCAGGATCAGTGCAAACGCGAAAGTGCGGAAAGGAGAAAAACCTAAGTTACACTGGCGCGTTTTTTTCATGGCTTACAATCGATGCGCAAACGTGGCGCAGGCCGCCCAGCGGCTTCTCTCCTATCTGACGACGCGCCCAGGCGAATGGTTACCCTCGCCCCACAATTTGCCCGCTCGATCCCACCGCACGCGCCAGCGACGGCGCGGCTTCTCTGGTAAAATCGTGGTTTGGATTGGCGACGGCGAAACTCTCTATGACAACCATCACGATCGAACAGGCTGGGAAATACGACGGGCAGGAAGTCACCATCAAGGGCTGGCTTTACAATTTGCGGGAGTCGGGGAAACTGATGTTCCCGATATTTCGCGACGGCACGGGAATTATTCAGGGGGTATGCGCGCTGAAGGAAAATCCCGAGGCGTTTGCGGCGCTGAAGGGGCTCACGCAGGAGTCCAGCGTGATCGTTACGGGAAAGATTCGCGCCGAGCAGCGCGCGCCCGGCGGATTTGAAATGGGCGTCGGCAGCATTCAGGTATTGCAGAAAGTTTCTGAAGCCACGCCGTTTCCCATTCAATTGAAAGAACACGGCGTCGATTTTCTGCTGGATCATCGCCATTTGTGGATTCGTACGCCGCGCTCGGCGGCCATTCTGCGCATTCGCGCGGAGGCGGTGCGTGCCGCGCGCAATTACATGGACGACCAGGGTTACACACTTACCGACGCACCGATTTTTACTCCCGCGGCGTGTGAAGGGACCTCCACACTTTTTGAAGTGAATTATATCGACGAGCAAAAAGCGTATCTGACGCAGAGCGGCCAGTTGTACATCGAAGCGACGGCAATGGCGCTCGGCAAGGTCTACACGTTTGGCCCGACGTTTCGCGCGGAAAAATCCAAAACCCGCCGCCACCTGACGGAGTTCTGGATGCTCGAGCCGGAAGCCGCCTACGCCGAACTCGCCGACATGATGGACCTTGGCGAAGGTTTGGTCAGCGCGGTGGTGCAGTCGGTGGTGAAAAATAAATCGCGTGAGCTGGAAGTGTTGAAGCGCGACGTGAAAAAGCTGGAAAATGTAAAGGCGCCGTTTCCGCGCATCAGCTATGAAGAGGCGGTCGCGGTGCTGAATAAACACGGCAACCCGGCCAAGTTCGGCGACGATTTTGGCGGCGACGAAGAGACTATCATTTCCAACGAATTTGACCGCCCGGTGATGGTGCATCGGTACCCGTCGTCGATTAAGGCGTTTTACATGCAGCCGGACGCGGCGCGTCCCGATTTGGCACTCGCCTTCGATATGCTTGCGCCCGAGGGCTATGGCGAGATTATCGGCGGCAGTCAGCGCATCCACGACTACGATTTGCTGGTTAAACGATTGAGGGAGCACAACTTACCGGAAGAATCGTTTCAGTGGTACCTGGACCTGCGGCGCTACGGCAGCGTCCCACACGCTGGCTTTGGCCTGGGCCTGGAGCGCACCGTAGCCTGGATCTGCGGCACGGAACACATTCGTGAAGTCATCCCCTTCCCTCGTATGCTCTATCGCGTATATCCTTGACCGGGGTAGTAAAGGGCTAGGTTCAACGCTTGGTCCGATAGCTTCAACCAGTTTGGTGCCTCTCCGGCAGCCGACGCTGGCTCGTAGTTCCAGTAGTTAAGACCAGAGTGAACGTTGCATCTGACGAGTGCATGGCACACGTCCGCGTCCCCGCGCGGACAGCCCGCGCGCGCAAGAAGGCCCGCTCACCGAACCTGGATTCTTGAAAATGACGCATCAAAAAGTTCGCATTATCGGTGTGCCCATGGACCTCGGCGCCAGCCGGCGCGGCGTGGACATGGGGCCGTCGGCGTTGCGCGTCGCGGGATTGCAGACGCGCTTGAAGCAGCTGGGCCATCAGGTGGAAGACATCGGCAACATCTCCGTGAAGCAGCCGGAAGAAATGTCCTACGGCGAAAAGCGCGCCAAGTATTTGGTCGAAATTGCCGAGACGTGCAAGGATCTGGCCGAAGCCGTTCAGAAATCGCTCGAGGAAGGTTACTTTCCGTTGGTGCTCGGCGGTGACCATTCCATCGCGGCAGGCGCCGCGTCGGGAGTTTCGTCGTTTTTTCGCAAGGACAAGAAAGAGATCGGCTACATTTGGCTGGATGCCCATGGAGACATGAACACGCCGGAATCGTCTCCATCGGGCAATGTTCACGGCATGCCGCTGGCCAGCATCATGGGCTACGGGCCGCCGGAACTTGTCGATCTAATGGGCTTCAAACCAAAAGTTGAGCCGGGGAATATCGTCATCGTGGGTGCCCGCGACCTGGACGCGCAGGAACGCAAAATGATGAAAAAATCCGGCGTCCACGTTTTCACCATGCGTGACATTGACGAGCGCGGCATGCGCGAAGTCATGAGCGATGCTCTCAAATACGCCATGGACGACACTGGCGGCATCGGGGTCAGCCTCGATATGGATTTTGTGGATCCCAGCGACGCGCCAGGGGTCGGAACAGCGGTCCGTGGTGGCGTAACCTATCGTGAAGCCCACCTAGCAATGGAAATGCTCGCCGACAGCGATGCCATGGCCTCGCTCGAAGTGGTAGAAATTAATCCGGTCATCGACGAACACAACCGCACCGCGTTATTAGGCGTCGAGCTAATCCTCTCCGCCCTCGGCAAAAAAATCCTGTAGGCATGTCGTGACCGAAACGTCCTGCTCGAACGGACGCTATCCCTCTTCTGGAAACCGCTCGCGCCTCTCCTCTTTAGCCGCGCGGACTTTTCTGAAAAAATAATCCTTGTGACTCCAGACAAGAAACGCCTCCGTGTTGGCATTCTTTTTGGCGGACGCTCGGGCGAACATGAAGTTTCGCTGGCTTCCGCCGCCTCGGTAATTCGCGGCCTCGACCCAGACAAGTACGAGCCTGTGCCCATCGGCATCTCCAAGGAGGGCCATTGGCTCACCGGCGCGGGCGCGCAAAAAATGCTGCCTGACGTGTTGCGTCAGGGCCAGCGCGTGATGATGAACGCCGACCCCACCGACGCGGCGCTCGTGCGGCTCGACGGCAGCGGCGGCGGCCAGCGGCTAGACGTCGTCTTTCCGGTAATCCACGGCACGTTTGGAGAAGACGGCACCGTCCAGGGCTTGCTGGACCTTGCGGGATTGCCTTTCGTCGGCGCCGGCGTGCTCGGCTCAGCGATCGGCATGGACAAAGACGTGGCCAAGCGCTTGCTGCAATTCGCGGAAATTCCTGTAGTGCCGTGGATCACGGTGCATCGTCACGAGTGGGAAACCAACGCCTCCGCCATTCAATCCACGATCGAAGAACAGTTTCCCTATCCCTTGTTCGTGAAGCCCGCCACGCTTGGCTCTTCCGTGGGCATGAGCAAGGTGCACTCGCACGAAGAGCTGGCTCCTGCGATTTCGCTGGCAGCCGAATTCGCAATGAAGATTCTGGTGGAAAAAGCCGTAAGCGCCCGCGAAATCGAAGTTTCCGTCCTCGGTAATCACGATCCGCAGGCTTCCATTCCCGGAGAAATCGTGCCGCACCGCGAATTCTACGATTACGCCGCGAAATATCTCGAAGCCGGCACGCAACTACTGATTCCCGCGGAACTCAAACCCGCGCAAGTGAAGAAATTTCAGGCCATGGCCATCGCGGCTTTCCGTGCTCTCGAACTCAGCGGAATGGCCCGCGTCGATTTCTTTATGGAAAAAGCCGCTGGCAAAATTTATCTCAATGAGGTGAACACCATTCCCGGCTTCACCTCCATCAGCATGTATCCCAAACTTTGGGAAGCCACGGGCATTCCCTTCCGCGAACTGATCGACCGCTTGATCACTCTTGCACTAGAACTGCACGCCGAAAAAGCCCGCACCAAATACCAAATCGAACTCCCCGAAGGCTCCGGTGGCGCCCTCGACGTTTAGAACACAGCGCGCTGTTGGCGCAGATTGTGAACTGTGAAAAAGGGAAAAAACCGCAGGGCTCAACAAGCAAGCGCCCTGCTCTACATGCAGACGCTTCCCCCCAACGCACGCCGGCGCATTTACTAGCGCACACCTATTCTGCTAATTTTGATTTGCACCTTTGAGCCCTCGCAGGCAGGAGACTTTCGCATGACCACGCTTCTCAACGTACCTGCCGAAAAACCGGACAAATCCCGCGCCATGATTTTTACCGTGGTGGCGCTGCTTTCCGTGGCGGTCCTGGGACTTTACTTCGCGGTGCGCTACTATCCGGAAAAACACGCCACCGAAACATTTTTTAACGCCCTGGTCGCCGGGGACACTGCCAAGGCTTACGAAATCTGGAAGCCGAGCGCGAGCTACCAGATGAAAGATTTTCTCGCCGATTGGGGGCCGAACGGCTACTACGGCCCGGTGAAGAGTTTCGCCCTGCTGCACGCGAAATCTCCGGTGGGCGCCAGCGGCGTAATTATCACCGTAGCGGTAAGCCCTTTCTCTCCGCTGCCCAACGAAAATTCCGACCCCGCGCAAAGCCAGAAAACCCGCGTGGTAAATCTCTGGGTCGAATCCAAGGACAAATCCTTCAGCTTCCCGCCATAGGCAAGAGGCACAGAGCACAGGTCTGAAGACCTGCCACTACAACCGCATGAGCACGTACTGCATCTACGCGATCCGGAGGCATGGGAGGTGAGCGGAACGCAGCTAAAGCGGCGTCAAGCCGCCGCACTCCAAAAATGCCGGTGTGATTGCAATCAGGGATGAGCGGCACTACTGCAAGCCGCAGGTAGCAACAATTTCTGGCCAGGAAAAATTATCGCGGCATCACGCAACCCCGTGTTGGCCCGCGCCACGCACGGCCACCGTGCCCCATCGCCATAGCGTACGGCAGAAATCTTCCACAACGAATCTCCGCTTCGTACTACGACGGTTCGCGTAACGGCTCGCAACGCCGACGACGATCCCGGTGGACTCCCACCCTCGCGCAGCGGAACAACCAGCACCGCCCCAACCTTCAAACTCCGAGGATCGCTTAGCCCAGGATTGCCCCGCAGCCACTCCGGCCATCGCGCGCCGCTCCCCGAATATCGCCGCGACAACTTCCAAAGCGAATCACCGGCCTGAACGGTCACCGATCCCGTCGCGAGGGTCGCGCCGGAATCGACCCCAGTTCGCGGTGGTGCACTAACTACTGGTCTCGCCGCAACTACCGGCGCAAACGAAACGCTCGCACCGTTCACCGGCGCGGGCTTCGTCGCATCAAGTATCGATATCGCATATTTCGACGCCACTGGTACCCGCACCGCTGGCGCCGCGGAAATCGCTGTCGTTGCATCGAAATGTCTCCCCGCCAATCCGGTCGCCGGTCGCGAAAAAGGATCGCGCCGCCAGGCCAACCCGCTTGCGCCACTCTTCGCACTCGGCGGAGGTACCACAGCAGTCGTCAACGATGACGCGCCGTGAGACGCAACTTGTGTCGCGATGGATGACGCTATGTACGGAGCACGGCGCGGCACGGCATGCGGCGTGGCGTGTCGCACCACACCCGGTGCAACTTCGGCCAGCGATCCCGTTGGAATTTCTAAGTGAAATTGCGACGCCGGTGGAATGGCGCTAGCTTGCTTGGCTTCCCGCTTGCTCTTTTCGCGACGATACCGTCGCGCCACCGCGCCGAGGGATTCTTCCGCGGAAGCTCCGGCGGCATCGCTCGCAGCCAACGCTTTGCCCTCCGCTGACATAGCCGCAGGCGCTGCCGATGGCAACGGAGCGTTCTGCTTGTGTGCCGCAACGCGCGCACCATCCTCCTCGAGCAGGATGCGCGACCGCTGCAGATCTTCATTTGTATAAATGTGAGTTTCAGTCTGGGATGGGGACTGCCCCTCCGCCGCTTTGCGCGCTCGTTGTTGCCGCGCCGCTTCCGCCACGTCCTGCGGCGCGTCTTGCGCCCGTGCGCCAATTGCGGCGAACAAGCTCAAGCTCAGCACGCTCGCGCCAACCTTCGCGATACGCAACGGCAGCGCGCCACTCCGGACTGGGGCAGACGAATTCATCGTTTCATCAACACTCGTGAATCCGCCCTGGGGGACACCAGAGCTTTCGGGAAACGTCAAAAAATTACTGAGGAGATTCTAACGCTCGCTGAAGCAAAGGGGACTGTCCCTGTTTCCAGAACTGCAACACCGGTTACAAAAAGGCGACCGCCTCAGAAGGCGGCCGCTACAAAAGTAAACCTATATCCGCGAGCGCGAATCCTACCGAAAACCACACACTCTCACCGCGCTTCCCCTAGCGCCGCGTTCAATTCCTCCGCCGTGACGCTCGCCGTTCCGAGCTTGCCCACCACCACGCCCGCCGCCGCATTGGCAATCACCGCCGCATCGCGCAACTCCGCGCCCGCCGCCACGGCCAACGCCAACACGCTCAACACGGTATCGCCCGCACCCGTCACATCAAAAACCTGCCGACCGGTCGCGCCGCGTTCTACTCCCGCTTGGCCCACGCGCGCGTAGGTCACTTCGGAACTCGTGGCCGGAATATGCAGTTGACCCGACGAAGTTTCTTCCACCACGCTCATGCCTTTTTCCCCGCGCGTAATCACCACCGCGCCGCAACCAAAGTGCGCCAGCAGCGCGCGACCCGCTTCTTCAAAGGATTTTTCGTCCACCAGCGAGCGCGTAACGAAAAATCCCGCTTCCTTCGCGTTGCAGACAATTACGCGCGCCCCGCGATAGGCGTACAGCCGCGAGGTCTTCGGCTTTACGAACACCGGCACTTTCAATCGGTGACATGCGCTGAGCACGCGGTCCGCGAACGCATCCGTGATCAGCCCTTTGTCGTAATCGGAAAGTACCAGGGCATCGAGGTGCTTCAGCGCGACAAAAAGCGCCCGCAAGAGTTTTTCTTCTGTCTCGGAACACAACGCCTCACGGCGCTCGCGATCCACGCGCACCACTTGCTGGTGCCGCGCGATGATGCGCGTTTTAACGGTGGTCACGCGCTTGGCGTCGACCACCACGCCGCGATGAAGAATTCCAGCGGAGTCCAAACAACTCAGCAAAGCGTGCCCCGCTTCATCGCGGCCTGCCACGCCAAAAGCCTCCACGCGCGCGCCCAGCGCGGCAATATTCGCGGCCACATTCCCCGCGCCGCCCAGGCACTCGCTCTGTTCGATAAAGTCCACCACCGGCACCGCCGCTTCCGGCGAAAGCCGAGACGCCGTGCCCCACATATAGCGATCCAGCATCAAATCGCCGAGCACACCAATGCGCTTGCCGCGCATCCGCGGAACCACGCGTCGTAAACGCACAACGGAATCGTTAGTTTTCCCCGCCATAGTCAACTGTTGTCTTTTCAGGATTATTCGTATTAATGGCCGCTAAACGCATCAAGCAACCAAAAACCTATCGGCTCGTCGCATCCTTTGGCATCCGGCCAAGCTGAGGCGCAGCATGCTGCGCCCCTACAACAACCTCGCCATCTGCCGAACTATTTCTCGGCGTCCGCAGCAATCTTCGCCTCTTGCACCAGCATCACCGGAATATCATCGCGCACCGGATAAACCCGCCCGCAGGTGGCACACTTCAGCCCGGAATAGTCCGCGGTGAACGCTACCTTCGTCTTGCACAACGGACAAACCAAAATGTCCAGCAACTCCTGCGCTATCGCCATTTCTCCGCACACTCCCGCCCACCGTCATGGCTTCGTTACATCAATGATGTTGTCGTCAGAAACGCGGTCAATCAATTTGTTGTAAGGATCGATCCCCGCCCGGGTCGGCATCTGATCAACCGTAATTTCGAAGGTTTGCTTTTCTTGGGTAATTTTTTCCTTCTTCAGATACAGCGGCTGCTCATGATCTTTTTTCCCGGTGAAAACTCCAATGTCCACGTAGTCGTTTAGCGCCATGGGAGTCTCTTGCCCGTTTTCATCGGCCTTGGATTTGCGAGCTTGCACCGTTAGCGTCACCTTAAATTTCTTGTCCGCCGTTGGAGTCACCGTAGCGCTCACCGCTTTATTGTCGTAAAGCACGATCGATTCAAACATGTCGGTAATCAGGTACTGCATGTCCGCCGGAGTTTGTTCCCGCAGCGCCGCCACAAATTCCCGGGTGTCCGGATAGGGAACGTCCTGGCCGCCAGAGGCGTTGGCAAATTTATATTTCTCAAGAAAATTCTTCAGCGCGGCATTTACCTTGTCCTCTCCAATGTAGTCCGCCAGCGTGTACATCACCAAACCGCCTTTTTGATACCAGACGTAGGGTTCGCGCTGCACTAGAACGAGCGGCGGCTCCTTGCGGACTTCGCCGGCCCTTCCGCGCAGGTATCCGTCGAGCTCATGCTTCAGATACTTGTGCATCTGGTCCGTGCCGTATTTTTTCTCCATCACCTTCAGCGCGGAATATTCAGCGAGCGTCTCGGACATCATGTTCGAGCCCTGCACCAGCCCGCCGATCAATTGATGTCCCCACCACTGGTGACCCAGCTCGTGCGCCGTCACGAAGTAGGTGAAATCGATGTCGTCAGGCTTCTTCATGCGGGCGATAAATCCCATGCCTTCGGAATACGGGACGGTGTTGGGAAAAGACTGCGCGAACTCCCGATAGCGGGGAAATTCGATGATCCGGAACTGGCTGAATTGATAGGGACCGAAATTCTTTTCGTAATAGTCCAGCCCGGATTTAGTGGATTGCAGCATGTCGTCAAGATTGTACTCGTGGCCCGGAATGTAATAAATTTCCAGCTTCACGTTTTTCCATTGGTCTTCCTTCAGGCGGTAGCGTCCCGACAAATAGGAAAAGAAATCCGCCAGCTTGCTCGCACCCATATCGTATTCGTAGTAGTGCCGCCCATTTTCCGTCCATTCTTTTTTCAAGTAGCCGGGAGCGATGGCCACCTGATCTCCCGAAGTGCTCACTACCGTGTGGTAGCTGATCCAATCGGAATCGGCAGTAAAGAGACTGACTTTTTCGTAATAGGAATCGCCCCGCGGGGCCAATTCCTCGAGGGGCCCGAGCTTTTCTTCTTTCCTGCGGCGCGGATCGTCGAGTTCTACGCCGGGGTTGTAGCCGATATATGGAAAATAGTCGCTGTCGAAAAACGTACCGTTGTACGCCAATTCAGGACGCTCGTTACCGTCTTTGAACCCGTGCGACGTGAACGCCACCTGGAAATTCATCTTCAGCATCTCACCCGGTTGAAGCGGCGTTTCCAGCGTATAGATCGTGTACAGATCTCTGGCGCTGGAGGAAACCTTGTGAAAGGGCCGGTCGAATGTGACACCGCTTACGCTTTGCCGCTGATCGGTCACATGGATCTGCTCGATTGGCGCGCCGGTCTTGTTTTGCAGCAAATACCACGCGGACCCATCGAACGAGCGCCGTTCCGGATGGATATTGATTTGTGCATCGACGGCGGTCAGCTTGGGCTGGGGAAATTTCTCATATTTCTTAAAGTTTATTTCATATTCGGCTTGCGCCGCGCGGCGCTGTTTGGAATTTAGATATTCGTTCCGTACGTGTCCATTCCAGTAGTACCAGCCGCCGCTCCCGAGCACCACTAAAAGCATAACGGTCAGAGCTGGCGCCAGACGGGGCATGCGTTGCGACGCAGCCCGAAAACGCGCCCTCCAACTTTCATCGCTGCCGCGGAGCGCCAGCGCGATCGACAAAACTCCCAGGCAACCTCCGATGGCGAACCAGTAAGCCAGTGACCAGGTGAGTGCCGGAACAAAATGTCCGTACCCGTTCATATCGCTATAGATGTACGGCGGCGTAGCGCCCGGCAGGTACAGCGTATTCTCAAACCCGCAACGAAATAAGATGGTCTGCGAAATAAACAGCCCCAGAACGAGAGCGTGCCCGATGAACTTATTGCTGACCACGGTCTGAATAAAAAAAGCAAACAACGCGAAAGTCAGAATCTGCGGAAATGCCACGATGAACAGCTCTTTGAAATACTGGCCCAGTTCGTAGTGGTAGTAGCCCTGAAATGTCTGCATCAGGATCCCGCACAGCATCGTCACGATAAGCAAAATGATTTCGACGAACGCCAGCGCCAGAAACCTACTGAGCCAGTCAGTAACTTCGCGCATCGGAAGCGCATCGTGAATGCCGTCGAAATGCGTATCGCGCTCGCGCCAAATCAGCTCGGCGGCGTACAGCGAGGCGACGATAAAGAAGAAAAGAAAGGCCGAGCCTTCGACTGCTTGCACCATCAGATAGGTAACCGGCCAGACGTCGCGGCCCGCCAGGCGCCCCGCAAAGTATCCGTTGTTAAACGCAAACGCGATCAACAGAGCAACGATCGCCCAGAACGGTATCTCATGCAAGATGTTGCTGATGCGTACTCGCGTGAGCGATGCCAGTTGCGCCCAGCCAGTTCCAGGCCCGAATACTTGATGAACGATCGGCAGTTTGGCCGCCACCAAACTTCGCTTGGGCCGAACTTCTTCCTGCTCCAACTGCTTCGCGCGCGATGCTCGCTTTCCGCTAGAGACCGCAGTGAGCGCTTCGACCGACATCGGGAATAACGCCAGCACGAGTACCAGCGCGGCGCCACCGACGCCCATCCACAGCAGCCGATTCAGCAGGAAAACACCCGTCCACGTCGTGAGCAGCGAATTTTTCTCAACCACTGTCCAGTACCGCGAAACATTGTCGAGCAGCAGCAAACCGACAGGATCGAGCAGACCACTCCAAAAATGCTCCAGACTCCGCGTAGCGAAAAACACGGTGATTCCAATGATGTAAATCATGAAAAGCGCAACGCCCTGGAGATACACAATGAAAATCTTCCGCGTCAGCGCCGCAACGCAGAAAAATAAGGAACCGAGAAAGAAAATCTGCACCACCACGATGGACAGGAAAGGCTGGATGTACCACCACAGATGTCCGGACACGATGCGGCTGTGATCCGCCCAGGGCGCCGACGCTCCCGCCATTTCGCCAAATAGCATTCCGCTGAACGCGAACACCGTAGCGACAAACGAGCCGGCCCAGCGACCGCCCAAATACGCAAACTTGGAGATCGGCTTGGTAAATAGCAGTTGATAGGTATCCCGCTGAAAGTCCCGCAGGATCGATGTGCCGAAAATAGCGGCAATTACGATGATGCCAAAGAGGCAGAATTGCGTGTAATAGGTCGCGGTGGCCCAGGGTCCGTTCAGCAGGACTTTTCCGTTCCCCACCGGCCCGAAGTCTTCTGCAGCGACGGAGAAAAAACTGAGCGCAAACCACAGCAAAAAATAAACGTACGTAGATATACTCTTCAGCCGAAATTTGATTTCAAAGGAGAAAAACTCCCAAAACATGCCCACGGCGTTCTCCTTGAGGTTTAGTTTTTCGCCTGATTCGAGAGATTGAGGAAATAGACATCTTCCAGACCCGCATCGACTGGAGTAAATCCCTCGCCCGGATTCGCATCGCTGAAAACGCGAACTTCATGCAGCCCGCCCACCAGATGCGTCGAAACCACGTGAAACGCCGATTCCAGAGCGATCAGTTCGCCATCCGTAGAGACCACTTTGCTCCAGATTCTTCCGCGCAGCGCTAGCAGCGTCTCCGCCGGCGAGCCTTCCATCAGCAACTCCCCATTGCTGATGATGGCCATCCGCGGACACAGCTCCCGTACGTCTTCGACGATATGGGTCGAAAGAATCACGATTACGTTACGCCCGATGGAGCTCAGCAGATTTAGGAAGCGATTGCGTTCCGCGGGGTCCAGCCCTGCCGTCGGTTCGTCGACGATGATCAACTTGGGATTCGCCAGCAGCGCCTGCGCGATGCCGAAACGCTGCTTCATCCCTCCGGAGTAGGTGCTCAGAGCCTTTTTGCGGGCATCCCACAGGTTGGTTTGATGGAGAAGCGCATCAATCATCTCTTTGCGTTCGGCGCTGTTCGTGATGCCCTTCATCACCGCCAGGTGCTGTAGCATGTCCAGCGCATTCATCTTGGGATAAACGCCGAACTCTTGCGGGAGATATCCAAGCACTTGTCGCACAGAATTCTTTTCCTTGAGCACGTTTATATCGTCAAGAAATATGTCGCCTGAATCTGGATCCTGCAACGTAGCGATCGTCCGCATCAAAGTACTCTTACCGGCGCCGTTAGGCCCCAGCAGACCGAACATATTGTTCCCGATGGTCAGCGACAGATTCTTGAGGGCCTTAACTCCGTTGGGATAAGTCTTCGAAAGATTGGTAATTGTCAGCGCCAAGAGTTGCCTCCGCTCTAGTTGGACGGCTACATCAACAATTTAGTAAGTTTTGAGACGGCCACTATAACATTTCACAGCCACAATTTGTGCTGCGCCAAGGCAGCACCGCCTTTTGGCCTAGGCAAAGGCCAAACTACGCGGTCCAGCCCATTTCGTCATCAGCAATTTCCACGGTATAATCAAGGGCTATGCTTGCCGTTAATAATGTCACTATGCGCTTCGGCGGACGCATCCTCTTCGAGGACGTCACCACCACCTTCATGGCCGGACGCCGATATGCCATCACCGGGCCGAACGGCGCCGGAAAATCCACTTTAATGAAGATCCTCACCGGCGAGCTCGAGCCCACCAAGGGCTCCATCACTCGCCCCAAGAAAATCGGCGTCCTTCGCCAGGATCAGTTCGCCTTCGATGAATTTCGCGTCATTGACACCGTTATCATGGGCAACGCCCCACTCTGGAAAGCTTTAGAAGAGCGCGACGCCCTCTACGCCAAGCCTCATGACGATCTCACCGACGCCGACGGCATGCGCCTGGGCGAGCTTGAGGGCATCGTCGGCGAAGAAGGTGGCTACACCGCCGAAACCGACGCCGCCATTCTTCTCGACGGTCTCGGCATCGACGTCAGCATCCACGAGCGCAAAATGCGCGAACTCCAGGGCGGCCAAAAAGTTCGCGTCCTCCTCGCCCAAGCGCTTTTCGGAAGTCCCCCAGCATTGCTCCTCGACGAACCGACGAACAACCTGGACCTCGATTCCGTTCACTGGCTCCGCGAATACGTTCTTGAATACACCGGCGTGCTCATCGTCATCTCCCACGACCGCCATTTCCTCAATAGCATTTGCACGCACACGGCCGACATCGACTACCAAACCGTGATCATGTACAACGGCGGCTATGACGATATGGTCCTGGCCAAAACGCAAATTCGCAGCCGTATCGAAGCCGACAACGCCGTCCGCGAGAAGAAAATCGCCCAGCTCAACGATTTCATCGCTCGCTTCTCTGCTGGCACGCGCAGCGCACAAGCCACCAGCCGCAAGAAAGAAGTCGAGCGTCTGCAAACCAGCGAACTGGCGCGCTCCAATATTGCCCGCCCGTACATTCGCTTCCAGATCAACAAACAGTCCGGCCGCCTGCCACTTGAGGTGAAGCGCCTTGACAAGTCTTATGACGATCTAAAGGTGATCAAGCACTTCAGCGCCAGCGTCACGCGCGGCGAACGCATCGCCCTGATCGGCCGCAACGGCGCCGGCAAATCTACACTGCTCAAATCCGTCATCCACAACGCCGGCGATTTCGTGTCTGACGCCGACCGCGCTTTCCCTATCAACAGCGGCAACGTGGTCTGGGGCCACGAAGTCACTGTCGGGTATTTCCCACAGGACTTCGCCGACGTCATCGACAAGAGTAAAGGCGTCACTGCCATCGAGTGGCTCTGGCAATTCGATCCGCAATCCTCGCAAGAAGAACTCCGCGGCCTATTGGGTCAAATGCTTTTCAGTGGAGAAGACGCTCTGAAGCCCACCAAGGCCCTAAGCGGAGGCGAAACCGCCCGGCTGCTCTTCTGCAAGCTCATGCTGCAGAAACCAAATTTCCTGGTCTTCGACGAACCCACCAATAACCTGGACCTCGAATCCATCAACGCCCTGAACATCTCCCTACAAAAATTCGAGGGCACGGTGTTATTGGTGACCCACGACGAAGACGTAATCGACGAGGTCGCCACACGCATCTGGCACCTCGGCGCCAATCACCATATCGAGGATTTCAAAGGCACCTACGAAGAATTCCTGGCCCACTCCGCCCAACAAAAAGCCGCCCCAGTCGCCGCCGCCAAATCCGGCCGCAAATAACTTCCTCTCGCAAAACAAAAAGCGGGCTGCGAACGAAGCAGCCCCGCTTAAATTCTGAACTGCATCCGTCGGCGTACGACTCTATCGTGTCCGCCGCCACGCGCGCGCCACTCGTCGGCTCTTGTCCTCACGTCACGTCTTCCTTCCTACCTAACTCGATTCATCCTAGCCACTCCGGATGCTGCGCCGTCCCGTCAAATATCGGCGAAGTCTTAAATAGTTCATACCTCCCATTCGCCGCCGCCGTCGCCGTCTTCGCCAAAATCCCCGCAATCTCCGCCTGAGTCAATCCGCTATACGTCTTCGCCGCTATGAAGGCCTGCTCCAGATTCTCCCTGCTCTCAATCCCGGTAATCACCACCGACGTCGGCAAACTAAGCGCATACTGCAAACACTCCAGCGCCGTCACCGTCTTGCTCTGCAAAATCAATCCCGCTCCCATCGGCTTCATTCCCAGCACTGCAATCTGCTTCCGCACCAAAATCGGCAACACCTCGGTCCCAAAACTCCGGAAATGGGCGTCCATCACATTCAACGGCATCTGCACCGCATCAAATGTAAAATTATGCTTTTCCGCCATTTCCAGCATGCGCAAATGCACGCTGGGATCCTTGTGCCCGGTAAATCCCACAAACTTTATCTTCCCCGCTTTCTTCGCCTCCAATACCGCTTCCCCCGCTCCACCCTCGGCAAAAAAACGGTCCGGATCCTCCAACCGAATATTTTCATGAAATTGCCACAAATCGATAGTCTCCACTCCCAGCCGCGACAATGATTCATCCAACTGCCGCAACGCTGCCGCTTTTGTTCGCCCATCAAACTTGGTCATCACAAAAACTCTTTCCCGATATCCGCCCGCCAGCGCCTTTCCAACCCGCCGCTCGCTCTCGCCACCGTTGTAGTCCCAACAGTTGTCCGAAAAATTGATCCCGCGGTCGACCGCCGCATGAAAAATCTCAATTGCCTCTGCCGCTGTTAGGTTCGAACTCCCCAGGTGATACCCGCCGATGCCAATGCAAGAAACCTGCACCCCGGTCTTACCCAGCATCCGGTAAGGCATCTCGCCTTTCTTCGAGACCTCCGTTCCCGCGCCTCCAGTCACCAAATTCTCTCCACCCGCCAGCCCCGCCGCAGGCGTTACGGACAGCGCCGCCATACCTCCGATAAATTCCCGCCGCTTAATTCCATCCCCACTCATAAATTCTCCCTTCCTCTCCTCCCATGAATCCACCAACCGAAGGCCCGCAAGCTCCGAGCCTAGCCCACTTCAATCCAAATTTCGAGCAGAGGACCCTCAGTCAAATCGACCGAGAGTTTCGGAGCTGCCAAAGGAATTCTTGAGTTCCACTTCTTCGCTTCTGTATAGTCCGCCACGTCTTGGTTCGTCTCCCCGCGCTTACCACGACGAAACCTTACTACCTCTTTGCTTTGTCCTCGACTCTAGTTCCACACCCGCGGCACCAATGCCCCCGTTCTGCGCGCGTACTCCTCGTACGCCTTCCCAAACGTCTTCCGCATCACCTGCTCTTCAATCCCCAACTTCACCCAGAATCCCGCTAGCAGCACAAGAAACGCCAGCACCCCGCGCGCCTGCCCGCGCACCAGCCCCGTCCCCACGATCGCCACCAGCAATCCCGTGTAAATCGGATGCCGTACCCACCTGTACGGTCCCCCGCGGATCAATTCATGCCGCACCTTCAGCTGTACTGACCCACTCCAATTACTCCCCAAATAAACCCGCGCCCAGATCGCGAACGCCACGCCCAGCGCCGTCAACGCGACTCCCAGCTCATCAACCCACTGCGCCCGCGCGTACAGCCGCAAATGCAACCAGCCCTCTGGCAGCCCGCCTCCAAACATGAAATAAAATCCCGCCACCGTAAACAACCCATAGACGATCCGCGCCCGCATATCCGTCCGTTCCTGCGTGCGCTTGCTCCACAACAATCCGATCAACCAAATAATTCCTAGCGCCTCCCACAACCCACCGCAGACCTTCATCGCATCCATAAATTGACTCCTGCCTGCAAATACGCAATCTGCCACACAACTGTTTCGCCGCCCGTTCCCCGAAATCCTGGCATCGAAACTTTCCCACCCCCACCCGGTTGTCCAGCCTGCCGCCGGACGCTTTCTCGACGTCAATCCTAATTATTTACGCTCCCTGACCAGGCCAAAAATTCCAGCGTTTTGTGCCCTGCTCGATGTATTATTACCCCACTAACCGGGTCGCGTAGAGGCTGCGTGGAGTATGCCTCCGCGCCCTTAGTCACGTGAAAAGCCTCATGAAAAAAATTTTCTTAATCTCTCTTATCATTGGCTGGACTGCATCTGCGTCCACTCTGTCCGCTCAAAACAACACGGTCGGCAACGGTATTCACAACACGGCCGACGCCGCCGGCCTGGACAGTTTCGCCGAACGCGCCACCGTTGATGTCATCCTGAAAGCCCCCAACGGCGTCCCCGTCAAGGGTGCGGTCGTCACCCTTATCACGTTTGCTGGACATCCCTATCAGCAGGTGAGCCCAGACACCAATCTGGCGCATTTCAGCGACGTGGCCTCGGCCGAATACAATGTTCGCGTCATCGCTCCTGGCTTCCTTCCCGCCACACTCCAGGTCGACGCCAAGCCCCGACACCCCTCGCAATTGGTTTTCGAACTGCAACCGCTCTCCGCCGAGGACGCCGCGTTCGCCACTCGTGTGGCCGCCCTGCCTCCCAAAGCCCAGCAGCAACTTGGCAAGGCCATGGACGCCCTGCGCGTAGACAATACAGCTAAGGCGCAACACCCCCTCGAGACTCTGCAGCGCATGGCTCCCAATCATCCGGAAGTTAACTACCTTCTCGGCGTCTACGCTTCCAAGACTAAAGATGAAGCCCACGCCAAGTCCTATTGGACCCGCACCCTTGAGCTTGATCCCAGGCACCTGCAGGCCCTCCTGTCTTTAAGCGATATTGCCCTTCGAGAAAACGACTACGACGAAGCGCTGGCCCTCTCGCAGCGCGCCGTGCAAGTCGACCCCTCCTCCTGGCGCGCGCAAGCCGTTCTCGCCAGCGCCTATTCTCGCAAAAATAACTACACCGATGCCTTGCAACACGCCCGGCGTGCTGTCGAACTTGGTCGCGCCCAGGCGGACAACGTAGCGCCCATGCTCGCCTATTTACTGGCTTCCACCGGTGACAAAGATGGCGCCATCGGAGTTCTGCATACCTACCTCAGCACTCACCCGGCCGACGACGCTGCAAAAAACCAGCTTGAGCGCATCGAAAAGGGCGAGTTTATCATCGTCTCCGCTTCGAGCACCGCCGAAGACGCCGCCGTGGCCAGCGCTAGCACCTCTATCATTCCCGCCAGCAATTGGCTGCCTCCCGATGTTGACGAGAAAATGCCTCCAGTGGACTCCGCCGCCGGATGTGACGTCGCCGCTGTGGTCGCGGCTACCGGTAAGCGCGTCGAAGAACTGGTCCACAACGTCGATCGCTACACCGCTACGGAATCGCTATTCCACGAATCCATCAATAAGTGGGGCGCGCCAGATTCCAAGCAATCGCGTAAATTCAACTACGTCGCTTCCATCACCGAACTGCACCCGGGGGTGTTCGACCTCGAAGAATACCGCGGCTCTGGCGGGTCACCCGCGGAATTTCCCAACGGCATAGCTACTCTCGGGTTGCCCGGCTTGGCACTGATTTTTCATCCGCACAATGCCGGTAACTACGACATCGTCTGCGAAGGCCTTACCAAGTGGGAAGGCGTTCCGGTGTGGCAAATCCATTTTCGCCAGCGGCCAGACAAGCCCAACAACATGCGCTCCTATCAGATGAGCCTCAATGGGCCGTCCAAAAACGTCTCCTTGAAAGGCCGCGCCTGGATCGCCGTCGATAGTTCTCAGCTCGTCCGCCTTGAGACCGACCTGGTCGCTCCCCTCCCCGAAATAAAGCTCGTCGCCGACCACATCATGATTGATTACGGTCCCGTTCATTTCAAAGAAACTGGAACTGACTTGTGGCTGCCGCGTTCCGCCGAAGTCTTTTTCTTTTGGAATAACGCCCGCATGCACCGGGTACACAGTTTCAGCGACTATCTCCTCTTCTCCGTCGACAATCAGCAAAAAATCTCCGCCCCGAAAGGCACCGACGTCGCGCCCGACGATCCCAAATCAACGCAGCCGTCCGCTCCCGGGGCCAAATCCACTGATGCACCGCTGAACGCCCCCAAGGCACCCGACGCTCCTTCGGAGGCTCCCAAGCCACCTCCAGCACGGTAGGCGCGGCAGACTATACCCCCACCAAACCAACATCCGCTACAGCCCCTTCGACTCCCGAAACGCCCGCACCACTTCCACCACATCCCGCTGATCCGCGTCCACGGCCGCATTCATTCTGCGCATCTCGTCCTCGGAGATTTTCCCGGCTAAATCGGCCAGCGCCCCGCGCAACGCCGGAAACCTATCGAGCGCCGCATTGCGTACGATCGGCACCGCGTCATACGGCGGAAAATAATGCCGGTCGTCCGTCAGCGCCGCCAGATGCAGCGCCTCTATCAACCCGTCCGTGGAATTGCCCGCCACAATATCCACTTTCTTGTCCACCAGCGCGCGGTAAATCAATCCCAGATCCATCACGCTGGGCGTCTCCGCGAACTGCAATCCGTATTTCTTCGCCCAGCCGGCGTACCCGTCGGGCCGCTCCAGAAACTCGTAGCCAAAGCCCGCTCGCCACTGCGGCGCCAGCGGCACAATGTCCGAAATCTTCTGCAAGTGATAGCGCTGCGCGTCCTCTCCCCGCACTACCATCGCAAAAGAATTCGCAAATCCCAGCGGCGGCGTCACCGTCAACCCAAATCGTTCGGCGTATCCGCGCTTGACGCGCTCATAAATCTTCTCGGAATCGTCATCATCTGGCGCTTCGCCCAGCACGCTCGTCAGCGCCGTCCCGGTATATTCCACGTACAAATCCAAATCTCCGGAGAGTAGCGCTTTCTGGCACAGCAGAGTTCCGCCCAAATTACTCTTCCGCTTCACATGGATCCCGGTGCGCGCCTCGATATGTTGCGCCAGCAATTCACCGAGCACCACCTGCTCGGTAAAAAATTTCGAGCCCACCGTAATGGAAGGCTCGCGCGAAGCCTGGCAGGAAGTCAGTGCGAGCGTGAAAGAAAGTAGGAGAAAAAAAGATAGAAACGAAACACCACCATGACGCACTACTCTCATGAAACGCGCAGCCGCCGTTCCAGCAGCGCCAGCAGTCCATCGGCCATCAGCGCCAGCAGTGCCGCGGGGATCGCTCCCGCCAGAATCACCGCATCGCTTACCATGGCCACCCCGCGAAAAATAAACGTTCCCAATCCGCCCGCGCCGATCGCCGCCGCAATCGTCGCCACGCCAATGGTGATGACCGTTGCGGTACGAATTCCCGCCAGGATCACCGAAAGCGCCAGCGGCAAGCGCACCCGCCACATTACCTGCCATGGCGTCATGCCCATCGCCGTCGCCGCCTCCAGCACCGCCGCGTCGATTCCCGTCAACCCCACGTACGTATTACGCAGAATTGGCAACAGCGCATATAGGACCAGCGCCACCACCGCCGTCCGCTTCCCAATCCCACCAATGAACGGAATGGGGATCAGAAAACCGAACAGCGCCAGGCTCGGAATCGTCTGGAACACGCTGGCCACGCCTAGCGCCACGGTACGCAGCGCCGGACGCTGCACGATAGAAATTCCCAGCGGAATCGCTATCGCCACAGCGACGGCCATGGCGATCAGCACCAGCTCCACATGTTCCAGCGTCGTGGAAAATATCTCTACGCGGTGCGTGACGAAAAATGTGTAGGCGTTCACGCCCTTTCTCCACCGTCGCGGACAGCCGCATCTTCCGTGTCCAGGCACGACGCGAACGCTCGCACCTCCGGATGCTTCTGTTGCAGAAAGTTTCCCGGCGCCCCTTGCGCTACGATTTTCCCGCCTTCCAGCAGCACGATGCGGGTCGCCAAGAGCAGTGCCTCGCGCAAATCATGGGTCACGAACACAATGGTCTTGCCCAGCCGCTTCGCCAACGCTCCGAATTCGCGCTGCAATTCCGCGCGCGTCACCGGATCGAGCGCGCCAAACGGCTCGTCCATCAACAATATCTGCGGGTCCGCCGCCAGCGCCCGCGCCACGCCTACGCGCTGCCGCTGCCCGCCGGAAAGTTGTCGCGGATAGCGCCCCGCAAAGTCACCGCTATGGAGTCCCACAAGTTCCAGCAGCTCTTGCACCCGCGCGTTGATGCGTGGCTTGTCCCACTTTTCCAGCGTCGGAACCAATGCAATATTTTCCGCCACGGTGAAATGTGGAAAGAGGCCCGCCTCTTGAATCACATACCCAATCCCGCGCCGCAGCTTAATCGCGTCCCACTCGGTGGTCGCCCGCCCCTCCACCAGGATTTCTCCCGATGTCGGCTCCAGCATGCGGTTGATCAGCCGCAGCATGGTGGTCTTCCCGCTGCCGCTGCGACCCAGCAAGACCACGGCCTCGCCCGTCTCTACCGTCAGCGAAATATCGGACACCAGCGTCCGTCCCCCCGCAGCCTGTGTCCTGTCGCCGTGTGTCCGGTCACCCTGTACCCCGGCATCCCGTACCCCGGCATTTTGTCCAGTGGAATTGGTTGCCTGCGTAGGCGTACCATCTACACGGTATGTCACCGCTCTAAAGCGGATGCTAGCGTTTATGGGTGCGCTGGATGGCGAAGACATAATTTTTGCAGCCGTCGCCTTGGCGACAGTCGCCTGTGCGATAGGCAGTTGTAACAAACACTTTACCCGGCAGCGATCAAAAAAATCGCGGCTGTCGGCCAGAATCCGCTGCCTAGCGGGATTGCCGTCTGGAAGAAGCATCATAGCGAACTGCGTGCCGCATAGCGACGTGCACGAGTCCGCCAGAAATAATCGCCATCTAACTGATTTGATGCAATTTATTTGATGCATCGTTGGGAGCGGTCGGGCATCCAACCCAAGGGAGCTATTCAATGGAATCGCTGGCCACTGCACTTCGAAAAATCCCCTCGCAACTCTCCGTGCGTATTTCGCAGGCCCGTAAGCAGACCGACGACCTCTTCGCCATTGTGCGCGAAGAAGCCATGTACGACCGCCCTATCCCAGAGCGCCACCGAATTATTTTTTACCTGGGACATGTGGAGGCTTTCGACTGGAATTTGTTGGGTGAACGAGCATTCGGTCTGAGTTCATTCAATAAAACGTTCGACCATTTATTTGCGTTCGGGATCGATCCGGTCGACGGCGGACTTCCAGCGGACCAGCCGGCGGATTGGCCCAAGCGCGCCGAAGTAGATAAATATAATTCGCGCCTGCGTGAAGAACTCGATTACGGCATTCGCCTGGCGCTCGAGCATCCCGGCGAAGGCCACCCCGACCTGCTCGAAATGATCGAGACCGCCATCGAGCATCGCCTGATGCATGCGGAAACGCTGGCCTACATGCTGCACCGCTTGCCGCGCGAGCGTAAAGTTGTCGCGCCTGCTGAATTCAAATGGAAAACTGGCCAGGTGAAATCGCACCTGGTGGAAATTCCAGAAGGCCGCGCCACCCTGGGATTGCAAGCGCACGGCGGCGACTTCGGTAATGCATTTGGATGGGACAACGAATTTGACGCTCACGTCTTGGTAGTCCCGGAATTCGCCATCGACGCCCACAATGTGACCAACCGCGACTTTTTGCGCTTCATGCAGGCCGGCGGTTACGACAACGCCGCGCTGTGGACGGCTGACGATTGGGCCTGGAAGCAAAAACAACAGATTCGCCAACCTTCCTTCTGGAAGCGCGAAGGCAGTTTGTGGGGTTATCGCACCATGTTCGGCGATATCCGTTTGCCGATGGAATGGCCGGTATACGTCAGCCACGCAGAAGCGGCCGCTTACGCCAAGTGGCTTGGCCGGCGCCTTCCCACGGAAGAACAATTCCATCGCGCGGCGTACGGCGCTCCAAAAGGCGTGAAGGAGCGGCGTTATCCGTGGGGCGATACGCAGCCCACGGAACTACACGGGAATTTCGATTTCCGTCATTGGGATCCGGGTCCGGTCGGCGCTCATCCCGCGGGCGCCAGCGCCTTTGGCGTGCATGATTTGCTGGGCAACGGTTGGGAATGGACGCGCACCGTGTTTGCGCCGTTTGACGGCTTCCGCCCGCGCTCTTTTTATCCAGGTTATTCGGCGAACTTTTTTGATGGCAAGCATTTTGTGATGAAGGGCGGCTCACCCCGGACAGCCGCCTGTATGCTGCGGCGATCTTTCCGCAACTGGTTTCAGCCGCATTATCCAAACGTCTACGCAACCTTCCGTTGCGTGGAAGATTGAAAAAAAACCGAAGTCCTTGGGAGCCTTATGTCCACGCAATCGGTTCGCGCGCAGGAAATTGCCGCAGAGAATTGTCGACGGCTGTCGGCGAAGATTCATGATTCGCTGCAAACTCACGATGCGTTGCCAACACGCGACGCGCTGCAAATACATCGGCACGTTGCGGAGTTTTCCAGCGACGTACGCGCCAGCCTGACCACCCCCGGGCAGCGCGAACTGCCCTCGAAATATTTATACGATGAACTGGGCTCCGCGCTGTTTGAAGCGATTTGCGTGCTGCCGGAATATGGCTTGACGCGCGCCGACGCACGCCTACTGGAGCGCCATGCGCGAGAGATTGTCGATCGCCTGCCCTCTCCCGTGCAGGTGGCGGAACTCGGCAGCGGCAGCGGAAAAAAAACCCGCTGGATTTTGCGGGCCCTGGCGCAACACCAGCGCACTTATTACTACCCCATTGAAATTTCGGCCTCAGCGCTGGCCGCATGTGAAAAAGAGATGGGGCAAATCGATTTGGTCAGCGTGGTGGGGTATGAACAAACTTACCTCGATGGTCTGCGCGCGGTAGCCTCGCGGCGCGACGAGAAAGACCACCTGCTGGTGCTATTTTTGGGCAGCAGCATCGGCAACTTTGACCGCGACGCAGGCGATAGTTTTCTGCGCGAGGTACGCAAATCGTTGCGGCCCGGCGACGCGCTGTTATTGGGAACCGATCTTGTAAAGGATGTTCCGACGCAAATCCTGGCGTATGACGATCCCGCCGGCGTGACCGCCGCGTTCAATTTAAATCTGTTGGCACGCATCAATCGCGAACTTGGCGGCGATTTCGACTTGTCGCAGTTCCGCCATGAAGCGCGCTGGAACGCCGAGGAACGACGCATTGAGATGCACCTGCGCTCGCTCTCGCGTCAGACGGTACACATTCGCGAAGCCAACCTGCACATTCTTCTCGAAGCCGGCGAAACCATTTGGACGGAGAGTTCGCATAAGTATCGTTCCGCGGAAGTCCCCGCCATGGCCGAACGCGCCGGCTTCCGCTGCGTGGAGCAGTGGATCGATCAGGCCTGGCCCTTCGCGCAAAACCTGTTAGTCGCTAAATAGTCCCTGCCATTTTGGCGCGCCGTCCGCGGCGCGGCGCATTGCACCTCCGACACAAAATGGAATAATTTCAGCGGTATGCCAGTGGAGATACGTATTCGCACCGCCGTGGACGATGACGTGCCAGTGTTGCGTCCACTGATCGATGCTTCCGTTCGCGGGTTGCAGACGGAAGATTATTCCGCCGTGCAGATCGATCACGCGCTGCAAACCGTATTTGGCGTGGATAGTCAGTTGGTCGCTGACGGAACCTATCTCGTGGCGGAAGCGCGCCGCACGAGCGCGAACGGGAACGAGCGATCTAATGTCGGATTTGTGATTGCTGGTTGTGGAGGATGGAGCCGGCGGAAAAAGCTTTATGGCGGCGACGCCTGGACCGAGCAGCGCTTTGAATTACTCGATCCGGCGATGGACGCGGCTAAGATTCGCGCGTTTTTTATTGCGCCGGAGTTTGCACGATTGGGAGTGGGTACGCGGATTTTGCAAGCTTGCGAAGCCGCGGCGTTCGCGGAAGGTTTTCGGAGATTTGAGATGGGCGCGACACTTACTGGGGTGAAATTATTTGGCGCGCGCGGGTATATGGAGATCGAAAGAATTACGCTGGACATTGGTGGCGGAGAGCGATTGCCGGTGGTGCGCATGGAGAAGCGAGTCTGACGGCTTAACGAGTGATGACTTCCACGGCGCATTTCAACGTAGAGGGCAGAGAAGAGCTAGTGGGGCGCATAACGTTTTCGTTTCTCGGGCCTAACAACAGGAATGCTCGCGCTAGTGAAAACGGTCGGGAAAATTCAGAAATGCTCGATGCGCCAGACTACGCGGACTGTCTGGGATTTGTCGCTTAGCGGATTTAGGTGCCAGATGGGAAGGATTTGCGAGCCTTGGTAGACGCGCTCGAAGCCTTCCTCGGATTCGGAAACCGTTTCGATGGGCGCGACCCAAAAACCCCGCGTGTTGGGAGCGGTCAAGGTTATACGCACGCGCTGCCAACCGTCTTCCATGCGCAGCACCGGGCTCGGAAATTCGCCGCTGAAGCGCAGATTCTCTTTTCTGGCGCCGGACTCGAAGAAGCGGTCGTCCGCAGCGGGCGCCAGGAAGTTGATGATG
This sequence comes from uncultured Acidobacteriota bacterium, assembly GCA_963838265.1. Lineage (GTDB taxonomy): Bacteria > Acidobacteriota > Terriglobia > Acidiferrales > UBA7541 > Acidiferrum. The sequence goes on along the minus strand of CAWIQN010000001.1, from coordinate 398,339 downwards.
GATTCTATGCCAATGGCGATGGATCCTGTGGCGTATGAAGCATCGCCGCCGATCGCAACGTTCGCATGGTCTTGCGCACTGCGGGAAAGTCTCAGCGAGATTTCGCACGCGACTTCGCAGCCGTGCGGCGCGGGACCGAAAGAGAAACTTTTGGTCAGGATGATATTTGGCGAGGTTGCACCATTTTTTGTTAGGGCGGAAATTGCGCCTTCGCGCACGAATTCCGCGTCGTGCGGGGATGAAGATTTTACGTCGAACGCGCCGCCCGCGAATCCGGGGTCTTCGTGAAGTTCGAGCCCCTCGAAGTTAGCGTGAATTTTGGCCGGATCGAATAGTAAGACGCGGAAGGCGTGACGCGGCCAGCGGTCATAACGCAGAAACTTTTCCAGGCCGATTTCCTTCACGCGCGTCTGCTCGTGAATGGAAGCGACGTGGCCAACGGGCAGCGTTGCGGCCGCGCGCACACGGGCGTGATAGGCCTCAGGACGACGGATGATGGAATTGATCAGCGTGGCGTGCGCGGGCCGGAAATCGAAGAACGCGATGGTAGCGCCGTCGGACGGCTTTAGCAAAGCTTGCGATTCCGGAGCGGTGAAGAGCAGTTCCGGAGCGCCGTCGGCGTCATAGTCGAGCAATTCAACGCGGGCCATTGCTGCGCCGGGAGTGTTACGGTCGGTCAGGGCTTCGGCGCGAATTAAATTACGCCAGATATCGGTGCGCAGATGCGGGGCGTAGAGACCGCCAAAAACGCCGTGCCAGTAGGCGTCGTTGCATTGCGCGCGCAGCAGCAGCTCGCGGGCTTCGCGGAGCTCCTCGACGGCTGGCGAATCTGGACGGCGCGCCGGGGCTGCAGCGATGCGCGCGGAAACGCGCAGCATTTTTTTATTGAGGAGATTGGATTCGGGATATTTGCGGAAGAAAGCGCGCCACGGGCCGCCGCGCAGAAAAGTCGTAACGTCCGATCGCGAAGAAAATTCTTTTAGAACGGTTTGATAGCGCAGCCGCACTTCGGTGGGCAGCACCCATTCCATCATTTCCGTGTAAGAAGCGGTAGGCAGATCGGCGCGTCCCTGGGATTGGTTGGCGGCGAGGTATTCGCTGGGCGTGGATAGTTGCAGCCAATCGGAGTTTTTTTCCAGCGCGGTAAAGAATTCTTCGAGCCAGCCATCGGTGTAGCAATGTTTGTAGGTTTCGGGCCAGACGCCGAATTTTTCCATGTCGTCGCCCATGGCGGCTACGCCACCGGGATGCGCAAAGGCGGCTTCACGAAGCCAGGCAATCGATTCCGCCACGCCGCCAAACGGCAGCAGATAGCGAAGTTTTTTCTGGCCAGGGAAGAGCGTTACGGTTTGGCCGCGATCTTCGGCGAGGTAGGTGGCAAAGAGTTCGTGCGGCTCGAAGCCTGCAGAATGAAAATGGATATCGTCAAGTAGGGTGTAGCCGACGCCCGCGGAGTGGAGGATCGAAGGCAGCTGCGGCTCCCAAACCCGCTCGGCGAGCCACGCGCCGGCGGGGCGCTGGCCAAAGTGATGCTCGAGATAGGCGGTGAGGCGGGCGATCTGTTCGCGCTGATCGTCGGGGGGAATGCTGACGAGGATAGGTTCGTAGAAGCCGCCGCCGACCATTTCGATTTGTCCGCGCTGGACCAATGTGCGGAGTTTGACGAAGTATTCCGGGCGATTTTTTTCGAGCCACTGGAGCAGCGGGCCGGAATAGTGCAGCGCGGCGTGAATTTGCGGATGCTTTTCCAGGAGATCGACGAAAGGTTGGTAGGATTTTTCGTAGCAGGATTCGAGGACGCTGCCAAAATTGCCGCACGGCTGGTGCGCGTGAATCAGCAGAGTTAGATGGAACTTGGCGGGCGTGGGGGGCGGCATGGGACGATGCGCTCTCTGCTATAGGATAGTACCCTGCTGGCCGAAGTTGGTGCAGAACCTGCGTGGGCGTGCGCGAAATGCGCACCAAGGTTGGATGCGGCGGGTGACGATTTAGTGTCGTGGCCGGCGGGAAAAGCAAAAGACAACGCAGAGACACATAGGGCGCAGAGGAGCGCAGAGAAAGCTAGGAACGCCACCAAGGTGGCGGCGCTACCTGGAAAACGGCAAAACTGATTAGTGCGCGGCGATCCACGCTAAGATTTTGTTGATGGCTTCGGGGGAGAAAGTTTCCTGGATTACGCCGTATTCGCTGGGGGCGCCCGTTTCGGTGCGTTGGAAGAGGTGATTTAGCCCGGGCATTTCCGCTACTTCGTAGCTTTTGTTTTCGCCGGCTTCGAGTGCGGCTTGGATTACCGGAAGGTTTTCCTTGGAGGGAACCTGTAAATCTTTGTCACCGTCAAGGGCCAGGACGGGGCAAGTAACTTTTTTCAACGTGGCGGCGGGATCGTAGTCCAGAAAATAGCGGAACCACGGAGAGCTGATCAAGCGGATTTGTGATTGTAATGCGGAGGGCGGCAGAGCCGCGGACATGCCGCTCACGCGGACCAAGTCGTTGAGTTTTTTCTCCAGGGCGGCGGTGTCGTGCTCCTGGCGGACGAGGTAGTAGGCTTGGCGGTCGAACGCCAGGCTGGCGGAAATCTGGGTGTCGCTTAGGCCGCTGGCTTGGGCGATTAATTTGGATTGCAGGAGCAGGGTTTCTTCACCTTTCAGTCCAGGCGCGGCTAAGAGGACCAGCCAGGAAATTTGTTGCGGGTTGCGAACGGCGAGCATGGGGGCGATGATTCCGCCTTCGCTGTGGCCGATGACGCCGAACTTTTTCATGTTGAGATCGGGACGAGTTTTCAGGAAGGCGATGGCGGCTTCGGCGTCGGAGGCAAAATCTTCGGTGGTGGCGGAGGCGTAGTCGCCGTTGGAATTCGCGATGCCGCGCTTGTCGTAGCGGAAGACGGCGTAACCGTTGCGGGTGAGAGCGTCGGCGAGCACGAGAAAGGGTTTGTGGCCGGCGAGGGTTTCGTCGCGGTCGTGGGGACCGGAGCCGGCGAGCAGCAGAATAGTTGGAAATGGGCCGGAAGTGCGCGGTGTGGTGAGCGTGCCGGCGAGCGTGATGTTAGCTTTGGCGTTGGGAAAGGTGATGTCTTCTTCGACGAAGGGGTACGGCTTGACGGGATTTTGTGGGCGGGATACTTCGAGCGGCTGATCCTGACGGATGAAATTTAGTTTTTGCGGGACGTCGGACTGCATCCAGGTGCCGGTGATAGTGTCTTTGCTCGTGCTGATAGAGCCTTCGTAAGCGCCGCCCACGCCGGGGATTTCGAAATTTAGCGTGGACTCTTTTTGCGAGACTTTGGTGGCGGGCATGCCGCTGACGCCTTGGTCGAGACTATCGAGTGCGGCGACCAATTGTTTTTTGTCGTCGTGGGTGATGTGGAGTTGCAGGCGAAGGCGCAGGCCGGGAGTTTCCAGCGCGCCCTGCCAGGTGCCTTCGGAGGAGAAGATGGCGTCGGATTTGCGGCCGGCGGCGCCGGGAGCTTCGCGATGGAAAGTGATGGGGATGGCCAGGCCGTTTTGGCTCCAGGTGCCTTCGAGGGATTGTCGGGTAGGCGTTAGTTTGCCTTCGAAGGAAGCGCCGGCATTGGGGACTTCAAAGGTGATGCTCGATTCGGTGTGGGTGACGGCTGTGGCGTCGATGCCGTAGACGGCTTGGTCGAGGCTGTCGAGCTTGGCGCGGAGTTGGCCGTCGGGAGATTTGGTGATGTGGAGAATAAGGTGGAGGGCGGCGTCGCCGGCCTTTAGGGTGCCGGCCCAGTGGCCTTCGAGGGTGGCTGGCGCGCGCGGAGTGGTTGGGGCGGGAGTGGGGGACTGCGCCGCAAACACGATTGGCAAATAGGCGAAGTTCAGCGTGAATAGCAATAAAGTCGCCAGGGTTCGCCTAGAACGCCGTACATCTGGACGCAGAATTTCAATCACGAACGCTCCCAAGCGGATGAGGACGCGACAAGGTCCAACGCTTTATTGTAGATGATTGCGCGCTGGAAAGAGTTGGACGAAGGCGGATAACAACTTAGTGTTGAATGACTTGGATCGCAGACCTTACCGCTAGCGTGCCGAGAATTCCGACGAAGACCAGGAAGGTCGTGAGAGCCTTTCACCATGGCGAGACATCCTTGCGTAATACCAAAAACAGGTTTAATACGACCGCTGTCACCCAGAGGAGTAAGCCTACATTGAGCACCACGACGAAAGCGACGCTGACCCACACATTTAGGATGGGGTGCTCCAGCAAGATTTTAAATGGTCCGTCTTGAAGTCGGAGGGGCATTGCGGCGCGCACTGCGAAGAAACTCGCAGGCAAGCAGAGCACAATGATCCACAGCAAGAGAGAGACGCGATTGAAGGATTTTGTTATCGACATGAGTCGTTTGCAGCAGGAGCTTTCGCTAATCTTTGTGGCAAACGAATGGCCTCTTATATCACATAGCCCGAGGTCCTGATTCGCACGTCAGTCGGAAACGAGATCTGCTTCGTGGCGAGAAGATTGACAGGGGCGGGGGCGTGTGGAAGGCTGGCGGGGAGCTAGAGAGGAATTATGCGCGTTACGGCTAAGGGTGAGTATGCTTCGCAGGCGGTGTTGCATTTGGCGCTGCAGTATCCGGAAGTGGTGACCATTCAGGAGATTGCCAGCCGGCATCATATTCCGCTGAAATATCTTGAGCAGATTTTGCTGGAGTTGAAACGTGGCGGAGTTTTGGAGAGCCGGCGCGGGGTGAAGGGCGGGTATTTGCTGGCGCGTGCGCCGGCGAAGATTTCTGTGGGGGAAGTGTTGCGGATTGTGGATGGAGCGTTTGCGGAGAGTAGTTGCACGCATTCGGCGGAGCGGCTGGGGACGGTGTGCGTGGAGGGCGAGAGTTGCGGCCTGAAGGCCATGTGGGGGGACGTACAGGTGGCGGTGGAGAAGATACTTTTTGCGACGTCGCTGGAGGATGTGCGGGAGCGGACGTTGTCGGGTCGAGGGGTGGGTTCGAGGCGGGAGCTGGCGAGATTCGGGGAATTAAAAGCGAAGTGATTAGGGAGCGGGAAAAGGAAGGACAGGAAAAGGCGAGGATGCGGCCCTAAAGGGCCGCGCTACAGAGAAGCAATATCGGTCGGTCGACGAGATTTGAATCTGTGCCGAGATGGGGCGCAGCATGCCGTGCCTCTACAAAAGCGAATGGGTTCGCTTCGCACAATGCATTGCTTCGATTTATTTACTGCAAGAGCGGCGTCAAGGCGCCGCACTCCAAAATTATTTTTTGGTGTACCAGTCGGCGTTGACTGGGGTGTAGGACTGCCATTTTTCGGGGAGATCTTCCAGAGCGAAGATGGCGGTTACGGGGCAGACCGGGACGCAGGCGCCGCAATCGATGCACTCAACGGGATTGATGTACAGCTGTTTTTCGGCTTCGTAGCCGTCTTCGTCTTTGCGGGGGTGGATGCAGTCCACGGGGCAGACGTCGACGCAGGCGGAATCTTTTGTGCCGATACAGGGCTCGGCGATTACGTAAGCCATTTACATCTCCTTAGTCAGATACCTGCAGTGGTGCTTGCCGGGGGATTTTATTGTGCGCAGCGAGCCACCCGGCGAAACCTTTTTGCTGTCCGCGGGTCAAACGCGGTAGCAGCGTGGGTACGATTGTACGGGACGAGGGTGGGATTCTCAACTGGGGTGCGGTGAAGGCATGGTGCGTGACCGAGCGTGGATGGGCGGAGAGCGAAGGCCAAGGCGCCGGGCCCCCTCGAGGCTCAGAGCACACTAAGCCCGGCCGGTAGAAAGTCAAAGGCAACGGCGACCGCCTCAGAAGGCGGCCGCTACAAAGGCAAAAGCAAGGCGGCAACGGCGGCGACAACGGCCGCAGGTTGGGCGCGGTACAATATGGTGCGAGGGATATCATGCGGATGATTCGGGAGGTTGTGGCGTTGTGCTTGGCGATTACGGCTTGTTCGGCGGCGGTGCCGCAGGCAAAGACGGGGACGCAGGCACCGCAGGCTAAAGCGGTGCATGATCCGGAGCTGATTGATGCCGCGGGTTATCAGAAAATCTTGGCGGAGTATAAGGGACAGCCACTGCTGGTGACGTTTTGGGCGACGTGGTGCGAGCCTTGCCGCGCGGAATATCCCATGTTGAATGAACTGGCGAAGCAGTACGCGCCGCAGGGGCTGAAGGTGGTGGGCGTCAATCTGGATGACGATGGGGACATTATTTTGACGCGGCGATTTATTGCGCGATACAAGCCGGTGTTTCCGAATTACCGGAAAAAGGCTGGGGGCGAGGCGGCGTTTGTTGGCGTGGTTATGCCGGGGTGGAGCGGGGCGATACCCGCGTCGTTTTTTTATGCGCGAGATGGACGGCAGCTTGGGCAGCTGCTGGGAGAGTCGAATCGTGATACGTATGAGGCGGCGATACGGACGGTGTTGAGTTCGGGTGCGGCTGGGAATTAGCTAGAGTCCCATAGTCGTGCCGCTGGGCGGTGACTCCGCGGTGAGGTACAGAATCCAAGGTGCATGAGGCGCTTTAACGGAATACTGCCGGGGCTGCTTGTGCGTGTCGAGGGCACCGCTGTGCATAGGCTAAAGCCTGTGCCACTTGAGGAGGAAGCGAATCTATGCTGGATACCAAGGGAAACAAGATTACTTATTTTGGGCATGCTACGTTTTCGCTGACCACTGCGAGCGGGAGCGTGGGGATCATTGATCCGTTTATCACGAATAATCCGCGATGCCCGGCGGAGTTGAAGAAGGTGGAAAAGGTGGATGTGATTTTTGTTTCGCACGGGCATGGGGATCATCTCGGGGATTTGGTGCAGCTGGCGAAAGAGCACAAAGCAAGAGTGGTGGGGATGCCGGAGCTGTGCGGATGGTTGGCGACCAAGGGCGTGGAGAAACAGGGTGCGGAAATGAATAAAGGGGGGACGCAGCGCGTGGGAGAGTTTTCTGTGACTATGACGCACGCGTTTCATTCCGGCGGGATTGAGGATGGCGGCAAGACCGTGTACGGGGGCGAGGCCGCGGGATTGATTATTCGCATGCCCGGGGGATTTACGATTTATCACGCGGGAGATACGTGTGTGTTTGGCGATATGAAATTGATCGGGGAGCTATACGCGCCGGATGTGGCGATGCTGCCGATCGGGGATCACTATACGATGGGTGCGCGCGAGGCGGCGCACGCGGTGAAGCTGCTGGGGATTAAGGACGTGATTCCGATGCACTATGGGACGTTTCCGGTGTTGGCCCCGAACGCGGAGGAGTTCGAGAAGGAATGCGCGGGGATCGCTGGATTGACGATACATGCGCTGGAGCCAGGGGCGAGTTTGGGAGCGGTGGGGAAATCCAGCGCGGCTAACGACTAGGCCGGTAGCCAAGCGCTAACATCGGAGCTAAAAAGCTCCGACCCACGAAGACAAAGCTTCCACATACAAAGAGAAATTACGGCGTGGTCCAAATTACGGCGCTCCAATTACGATGCGCGCGGACTATTTGCGGAGGAGGTTGCGGAGGAAGAAGGCTACGTTAGCGGGACGTTCGGCGAGGCGGCGCATGAAATAGGGGAACCAGTCGCGGCCGTAGGGAATGTAGATGCGGACGCGATAGCCGTCGCGAACTAGTTGGCGCTGCAAATCGGTGCGCACTCCATAAAGCATTTGAAATTCGAAGTCGTCTTTGGTGATTTGTTTGGCGGCGGCAAAGCGGATGGTGGCGCCGATCATGCGCGGGTCGTGCGTGGCGATGGCATGGTAGAAACCGCTGGGCAGCAACAGCTGCATCAGGCGCACGTAGTTGGCGTCGACGTCGGATTTACTGGGATAGGCAACTTCCTCAGATTCCTGATAGGCCCCTTTGCACAAACGAATGCGGCAACCGTAGGCAAGCAGATCGCGCACGTCGGCTTCGGTTCTGTAGAGGGCGGATTGCATAACCGTGCCGATGGCAGGATTGCGCGCGCGGACACGCTTGACCAGTTCGACGGTGCGCTGGGTATAGACGGAGCCTTCCATGTCCACGCGGAGAAAACTGTCGTTGGCGGCGGCGCGCTCGACGACGGAAAGAACCAGGCCTTCGCAGAATTCCACGCTAAGGTCGAGACCGAGCTGGGTTAATTTGCAGGAGACGTTGGCTTGGAGATTTTCTTTGGCGACGTGGTCGAAGATTTCGAGATAGGCGTCGCGGGCACGCTGGGCGTCGCCGGTGGTGGCGACGTTTTCGCCGAGATAGTCTAGGCTGACGAGCATGCCGGCATTGTTGCACTCGCGTGCGGCGGCGAGGGCTTCATCGAGAGTTTCGCCGGCGACAAAGCGATGCGCCATGCGCTTGGTGGAAGAGTTGGAGACCACCCAGTTGGCGAATCCTTTGCTTTCGGAGAGTTTCAGAAGCGTGGCTCGGAGCATGGGAGTTTAATTATGCCGCGTGTGGCGGGAGGGTGAGGAATTTTTGTCGCGGATGAATGCGAAGTGTCAACGGGCGATTTGCGGCCGGACAAAGACGGGCAGGGCATGCCGTGCCCCTACAAAAACCTTTAGGTGAGCGGTGGAGCGACATTGCGAGTTGCGGCTAATTCGCCGGGGCCGGTACAGCCGCAGATGATTGCCGCGCGGACTCGAAGCTGGCGGATTCGCCGGAATGTTCTTCGAGGAATTTTTCGGCGTCGAGCGCGGCCATGCAGCCGGAGCCGGCGGCGGTGACAGCCTGGCGGTAGCGATGGTCCTGCACGTCGCCAGCGACAAAAACGCCGGGGATGGTAGTCTTGCTGCCGTTGCTGGCGATGAGGTAGCCGTTGGCATCGGTTTCGATCTTGCCGCGGAAGGCTGTGGTGTTGGGCGTGTGCCCTATGGCCACGAAAACGCCGTCGAGTTTGATATCGCGGATGGCATTGGTTTCGGGATGGCGGAGGCGGACGCCTTCGACGGCGCCAGTGCCATGGCCAAGAATATCCTCGACGATAGCGGGAGTGACGATTTCCACTTTTTCGTTGGTGCGCACGCGGTCGATCATGATTTTGCTGGCCCGAAAGTCGCTGCGGCGGTGAATCAGATAAACCTTACTGGCGTAGCGAGTGAGAAAATTAGCTTCTTCCATGGCGGAATCTCCGCCGCCCACGACGGCGATGGGTTTGCCGCGGAAAAAGAAACCATCGCAGGTGGCGCACGTCGAAACACCGTAACCGAGGAGCTTGCGTTCGTTTTCGAGGCCGAGCATGCGCGCGGAAGCACCTGCGGCCACGATTAGAGTTTTGGTTTCGTAAACATCCTTGCCGGCGGTGATCTTGAACGGACGCTTGGTTAAATCGACTTCGCTGACCACTCCGGCTTTGAATTCGGCGCCAAAGCGCTTGGCCTGTTTGCGCATATTTTCAATGAGTTCGGGGCCGAGAATGCCGTCGGGAAAGCCGGGGAAATTTTCGACCATGGTGGTAAGGCTAAGCTGGCCACCGGGCTCGTGGCCGTCGATGACGAGCGGCTTGAGATTGGCACGAGCAGCATAGATGGCGGCGGTGAGGCCGGCGCAACCGCTTCCGACGATGACCACGTCATACATAGCGAGCTCCTAAGCAATTAGATTCGGAAGACGTCCGGCGGATACATTTGGTTCGACGCGGTTTATTGTAGCATTTCGGGGCAAGGTCCTCGTGGCGCAGGACCTCTGCGAGACTTCCGCGAAGAAATGGCACGGCCGATTTTTGTTAGAGTGAGAGTTGGCGCCCTCATCGGGGCGTGGAGAAGAACATATGGATGCGCGGTATCCCATTGGCGATTTCGAGATGGAGCAGGAGGTAACGCCGGCAAAGCGTGAGAAGGCCATCGGCGAAATTGCAGCTGCGCCTGGTAAATTGCGGGCCGCGGTTTCCGGGCTGAATGACGAACAGCTGGATACTCCGTACCGCGAGGGCGGCTGGACGGTGCGACAGGTGGCGCATCATGTGCCGGACAGTCATATGAATGCATACATCCGGTGGAAGCTGGCGTTGACGGAAGCGGAGCCGACCATTAAGCCATACGAGGAGAGCGCGTGGGCGGAATTGGCGGACAGCAAAACCTTACCGGTAAAAGTGTCGCTGGATTTGCTGGACGCGGTGCACGAGCGGTGGATGGTGCTGCTGCGTGCGGCGAAGGAAAGCGAGTTCGCGCGGACCTTTCGCCATCCGGAGCATGGCGTGCGCACGCTGGATTGGATGATGTTCCTGTACGCGTGGCATGGAAGGCATCACGTGGCCCACGTAACGGAGCTGCGCAAGAAGAACGGGTGGTGACGTCAGCTGTATGCAAGCAACTGCTGCATTCGATGCAACGGAGATTCGGAGACCGCGCTACGCAGGTGTTGCTGTGCGTGGCGAGGCATTAACTTGTTAATCACTTCAGATGCGAAAAAAGCAGTCTGGTAGCGGGAATCGGACGTTGTGAGATGGCGTCTACAGTTTAGATATACCTTGCCCGGGAGGCTAATCGTACGGGATAATTTGCGCCAAGGACGGAGCGTGGCCACCCGTTACCCCGATGAATTGCCCCTCTTGCAAACGCGAGAACCCTCCTCATGCTTTGCGATGCGCACACTGCGCGGAAGCACTAACGCCTGCTGAAGCGGCAAAAACCGCACAGACCCCGAATTCACAGGTACCTCCGGCGCGGAGTGATTACGACGACCGCACTATAGAGGGTCCGGCGCTTTCGGCCCGTTCGCGACCGCAGGAAAATCCTGGCGTCTCAACTTTGAGCAAGACCCCATCGGGATCGGTGCCAACTCCGGGACAAGGCGCGGAGGACTCCGACCTGGTGACGCTCCCAGGAGTTGCGGGGCCTCCAAGGCTAACAGGGGGAAGCCGGGCGAGCGTGCCGGGGAGCTTCGTGGCGGGCATGGATTTTGGTCCGAGATACCGCATCGAAAAACTGCTTGGCGCCGGCGGAATGGGAAAAGTTTATAAGGCTTACGACAAGGTGATCTCGCGCACGGTGGCGCTGAAGACCTTGCAGCCGGAACTGGTCACCGATCCAACGGTGATCCAGCGCTTTAAACAAGAATTGCTGTTGGCCAGCAAGATTTCGCACAAAAACATCTTGCGCATTCACGACCTGAACGAGTTTGAGGGCACGAACTACATCACCATGGCCTTCATTGAGGGCAAGGATTTGAACCAGCTCCTCAAAGAAGAAGGCCCGCTACCGCTGGAAAGAACTTTGAAAATTGTTCGGCAGCTTTGCGAAGCGCTGGACGCGGCGCACGCCGAGGGAGTAGTGCACCGCGACTTCAAACCACACAACGTGCTCGTCGGAAAAGACGACCATGCGTATGTGTCGGACTTTGGATTGGCGACGTCGCTGGAATCCGCCCAAATGGGTATGACGCGAAGCGGCGTGGTGGTGGGCACGCCTCGCTACATGTCCCCGGAACAGGTGGAAGGGACGCCGGTGGACAGCCGCAGCGACATTTATTCGCTGGGCTTGGTGTTCTACGAAATGGCCACCGGGCAGGTGCCCTTCACGGGGGAATCGACGTGGCAGGTGATGTACCAGCGCGTGCGCGATGTGCCCAAAAACGTGAAAGAGTTCAATCCGGCGCTTCCGGATTATGTGGCGGGCGTGATTATGCATTGCCTGGAAAAGGATCCCGCGACCCGCTATCAAAGCGCTGCGGAGATCCTGGCGGATCTTAATGCGAATCACGGGCCGTCGCTTTCCACAAGCGCGCTAAGCACATCGCGGACGGTGCAGATCACGCTTCCAGTGGTGGAGAAGCGCTGGTGGTATGCGGCTGCGACGGGAGTGGTTCTTCTGGTGGTCCTGTTCTTCGCTATTCCCAAGACGCGTCACTGGGTGTTCGCGGCGCACAACGCTGCGGGATCCGAAGCCGGCAAAGGCGAGGCTACACCAGTAGCGCAGGAGAAGTTTGTTGCGGTGATGCCTTTTCGCGTGCTGGGGGATCAGTCCTCGCTGGGGTACGTAGCCGACGGACTGGTGGAAGCCACATCCGCGAAACTTTTCCAACTGAAGGATTTGCGCTTGGCCTCTGCGACAGCTGCTGCCAAAACCGATCCCAGCACGCCGCTTAAGGAAGTGGCGAAGCAACTCGGCGTGAACCTGATCGTGCGTGGAACGGTACAAGGCGCGGGCGACAATCTTCGGGTCACCGTCAGCCTGGACAACGTGGCGGAGAACAAGCTGGTATGGACGCAGGAGTTTGCCGGGGTGCGCGGCGATCTGTTGACTATGGAGGACCAGATCTACGCGCGACTGGTGGACGCACTCGCGCTGAAGCCCAGCAATGAGGAGCTGGCGCACGCTACATCGCATCCGACCGAGAACGTAGAAGCCTACGACCTATATCTGAAAGGACGGGGAGCGATGCGCGGGCAACAAGCCGTGGGCAATATCAAGAAGGCCATCGGCTTTTACGAACAAGCCCTGAAAAAGGATGAGAAGTTCGCTTTGGCCTACGCCGGTATCGCCGACGCAACCGTGGTTTTGTACCAGGAGAACAAAGACAGTTTATTGGCGCAGAAGGCCTTGGGGGCCGCGCAACAGGCTCAGCGACTGAATGACACTCTGCCGGAGGTTCATTTTTCGCTGGGGAATGTGTACAACGCTTCTGGTAAAACGGTGGAAGCGACCGCGGAATTGAAGCGGGCGCTGGAACTGGCGCCCAACTCGGACGACGGATATCGCGGTCTGGGCAAGGCGTACCTTACGCTGGGGCAAAAGGACCAAGCGCTGCAGGCATATCAGAAGGCTGTCGATATCAATCCTTATTACTGGTTCAACTACAATGCGCTCGGCCAAGCGTACTCGCGGTTCGGAGAATATGATCAGGCGCTGCAGGCGTTTCGCCACGTGATTGACCTGGAGCCCGAAAATTCTTTTGGTTACTTGAATTCCGGAGTCACTTACTTTGAGCAGGGAAAGTACGAAGAGTGTCTTCCCTTTCTGCAGAAGGCGTTGCAGCTCCAGCCTGACGATAAAACTTACTCGAATCTCGGCACGGCATATTTCTATTTGAAGCGCTATAACGAGTCCGTCTCCATGTTTCAGAAGGCCGTGGAGCTAAACCCCAGCGCGGAACGGTTTACCGGAAATCTTGCGGATGCCTATCGCTGGTCGGGACAGCCCGAAAAGGCCAACGAGACGTACGACAAGGCGATTGCTCTGGCCTTTAAAGAACTCGCTGTGAATCCACGAGATTCTGACACGATGGAGAGTCTTGCCCTGTACTACGCGAAAAAAGGTGTGCCAACGCAAGCCCTAACCTTCATACAACACGCGAGGTCCATCAACAGTAAAGATGTGGAGCTCATTTATACTGACGCGGTGGTGGAGGCGTTGGCGAACCATCCGGATGAGAGCTTAAAGCTGTTGCGAGAGGCGTTCCAACAAGGGTATTCAGTGAAAGAGGCAAAGAACGACCCCGAGTTGGACCGACTTCGGGGCCAACCGGGGTACGAGAAACTCCTGGCGGAATTTGATAAGCCGAACTAGGCGATGCCTGCAACTTTGAGCTTCTTCATTCCCACAAGCAGCCCCGCCAAGCCAATGCACGCAAGAAGCGTCGTCGACGGTTCAGGCATCGGTGGCGTCGTCGCAGTGGAGTACGCGTCAAGTCGAAGATTCACGGAATCGCCAAATCCTACATTCCCCAAGTTGTCGAAGAACAGGCTGTAGGTAATTCCGGGTCCGATATTCGGATCCGAAGAACTCGTAAACGTGCACGAGTCTGGCGACGACAAAAACACTACATCGAGAGGTGACGTGGCCGATTCGGCGCAGCTGAGAGAGCCCTGAAACGGGCTGGTGACGGTCGCCACCAGGGTGAAGATGTTGAAGGTGTTATTGTCGATGTTGTTCGTAAAATCAACGATGCACCCGGTCGGCAGAGCACTGTAGAACGCCGTAGTGGTATCTTCGGTCTCGTTCGCACAGCTGCCAGACCCACCCATGGTCATTCTAGGGTCAGTGCTTCCGTCTGCTAGAGCGGCGCCCGCACCGATTAGGAGAAGGCAGGCAGGAATCAAAAATCTAAAAATGCGCATGATGACACACCTCGCGATGCGGTGCCTTCGTGCACGTCATGGCCCATATTGGGAATATCTCCAAGACCAAATAAGTGCCAACGTTCTCAGCGCCTTATGCTGCAGAGCCTGATTTGGCGTTCCTTCGCAGGTGCAAAGTCTTACCCTAACCCGGCGCAAGGTATGCAAAAGTTTTCCTTTGCATCGAAAGTCGGAGGGCCGCCGCCGAGCGCAACATTTCGGGAAGGCGGGCTAGTCCCGCTGGGGCTTAGCCTCTCTGGGTGCGGAGTCGTGCTGCGCCGAGGGCTTCGATTCATGGGTAGCCGCAGGCTTTGATTCGGTGCGAGGCGTGGCTTCAGCCTTAGGGTCGTGCGTGGCTGTCGGCTTTGTCTCGGTCCGCGGCTTGGCTTCGGGCTTGGCCTCGGGTTTGGGTTCGTGGCTGGTTACTGACTTCGTTTCGGTTTTTGGTTTGGCTTCGGGCTTGGGTTCATGCGTGGTCGTTGGCTTTGTCTCCGCACGAGGCTTGGCCTCGGGTTTCGGTTGATGGGTGGTCACTGACTTCGTCTCAGTTTTCGGTTTGGCCTCCGGCTTGGGTTCGTGTGTCGTCGCCGGCTTGGGTTCGCTCGTTGGCTTGGCCTCAGGTTTAGATTCGTGCGTGGTCGCGGATTTTGTTTCCGTCCGAGCCTTGGATTCCGTCTTGGGTTCGCGTGCGGTCGTTGGTTTCGATTCCGGCTTTGCCTTAGGCTCCGCCTTAGATTCATGCGTGGTGGCCGACTTTGTCTCTGTCTTCGGCGCGGCTTCGGTCTTGGCTTCCGTGCGGGATTTGGTCTCCGTACGCGTCGCGCTTTCGGCGGTACGAGGCTTGGCAACGGATTTCGTTGCTGTCCGCTCCGTAGTGGAACGGGCAGACGCCGACCCTCTTGCGTGAACCACGCCCGCGCCGGTTAGCTCGCCGGGCCTCGGGGTGGCCGCCACTGCTGGATGACCGTGATTGGCGGAGGCGAACTGGTTGCGATCAGAACGCGCGGCCGTCTCATGCTCGCGCTGCGCCGAGGTGGCTTCGACGTGATGTTCGTGGGCGAACGCTTCTTGTTTGGCGCTCGGGCGCGCGTTGATCCCGCTGCGTCCACCGTTGAAGCTCACGTGAGAAGTATGCGTGACGACCGTCCTCTGATACACGTTGTGGATCTCATGGACGTTCACGTTATTCACACGGCTGTTGTAGAAAAAATTGCCGCCGCGCCAGTAGCCGCCGGCGTAGCCGGTGCCGATGTAACCGAAACCGTAGTTGATGCCGCCGTAGAAGCCGACTTGCGGTCCCCAATAGCCGCCGTTCCAGAGATAAGCGCCACTGGACCAGCCCCAATAACCGGGCGTCCAGAGCAAGCCAACCTCGGGCGGTTGAGCCCAAGTGCCGGGAACCCAGAAGTAGCCGCCGTCATCGTTGTAAGCCCAATAGCCCGGAGTCCAGAGATACCCTTCTCCCGGGCAAATCGGCTGCGCATAAATGGGCAGCGCAGGTGGAGCGATGGCTACCGAGACGGCGACCTGCGCCGAAGCGATAGAACCTGTGGCTAGCATTGCCAATAAAACTGCCGTCAGCAGGAGCCAACGCGCGGCTCCGGGCGAGATTTCGAATGACTTGAGCGAGCGCCGAATATGAAGCATGTGCATTTGTGTTACCTCGTGAGACCGCGATCGTTTCCGCGAAAGAAAAACAGAAATCGTGAAAATTGTACGCGGCGTGACCGACGGCAGCGATACGGCAAAGTGGGTAAAGGCGCAGGTACTTTGCGGTAGAAGGCACGAGGAATCGCGCGCTGAATTCTTGCTTCAATTCTCACGGAGATTTCCTTTGGAAAGGCGTCTTTCCTCTACGCTCTTCCAAGACAAGGCCAGACTCCAAGGCTCCTGTTCTCGATCATGCCGCTCAATGGCAAGTGCCGCGAGTTGACTGGCGCGCTGAATGAGTTTGGTTTGGCTCACGGCTGGCCTTCGCGTCAAGCAGCTATACGTCTCCAGGGTGCCGAGCAACTGCTCACTTTTGGAAAGAATTGCGCAGCATGAAAAAACGTACAGTCCAAACTGGACGGCCTGTTCCGCTAGCTCGTGGAGCGAGTGTTCATCATCATGGGAAGAGAGGACCACGGAAACCACATTGCCTACTTGAACATCGAGTGCGGCGCAGATTCTATTGAGTACCTCGGGAAGAGGTACGTCGGCTGAAATCAATTCAAGCAGGCGGCCTTCGCCAAGCAAGACGGTTGGTGTGGCGTCTGATTCTTGTGGACACATCGTGAACCCCTCGGCGCACGATCGAGGGGACCCATCGTGCGCAGCCAGTTCTGTTACTCAGGGACTGAGGTTGGACTGTTAAATTGCTTGCAGAGAAGTGCGGCGATGGAAAAACTTTCTCGATCCTGTCGGTTCTCTACACTTCTATCGATTTGGTCCTGGCTGGTCTTTGCAGAATAGGCGAAAAGAAAGAGGAACGCAGTTCGCTTTTGCACAGTCTTGCGGAATGTACGCTGTTGCTGAAGCCGGCTGCGAAGTGAATGTTCTTCCGCGTTTCCGTCGATTGCGATATGCTCGGCGAGTTTTCGACGTCCACGGCAACGAATGGTCGAATCTGCGGAGATTTGATGTCCAAATATGTTTGTCGGCAGGCTGTGGTGATTGGCGGGGGAATGGGTGGCTTAAGCGCGGCCCGTGCGCTGGCGGAACATTTCGAACAAGTGGTGGTGATTGAGAATGACGCGTTGCCGGCGGAAGCGGCGCCGCGACCCGGAACACCACAGTGTAAGCATGTACATGGCCTGTTGATGGGAGGACTGCAAGCGCTGGATAGCTTTTTCCCTGGCTTCGAACAAGTGTTGCTCGAAGCGGGTGCCGTGCCGATGCGCCTGAGCTCCGAGCTGCGCTACGAGGTTCCTGGGTACGATCCCTTTCCGCAGCGCGACCTGGGGCTGCAGATTCTGTGCATGACGCGTCCGCTGATCGAAGCCACGGTAAGAAAAAAGATCGCGCAGCACGGAAACATTTCTCTTCGCGAATGCTGTAAGGCCCAAGAACTGGTGGTCGGTACCCGCTCCAACGGGAAGGCTAGTGGGAAGACCGGTGACAACGCCACCGAAATAACGGGCGTGCGATGCGCGCACGGCGACGGACGAGTGGAGGATATTGGCGCGGACTTTGTGGTCGACGCATCCAGTCACGGGCTGCTGACGCTGAATCTGCTGGGTTCGCTAGGCCTCGCGGCGCCCGCGGAAACGACGATCGGCGTGGACATTGGCTATTGCACCGCGATGTTCGGGATTCCCGACGACGCACCGACGGATTGGAAAGGAATGGTGGTACTTCCCCAGCCTCCAGACAATCGACGGGGCGCTTTCATTCTGCCTGCCGAAGGCGGACGCTGGGTGGTAACACTTGCGGGAAGGTATGGCGATAAGCCGCCCGAAGACGAAGCTGTATTTTTTGCGTACGTGAAAAACCTGCGTACGCCCACAGCGCACAATGCCCTTAGAAACGCCAAGCGGCAAACCGGGTTTTCGCGTTACGGCTTGAAAGCCAGCCGCCGTCGGCATTTCGAGGGCCTTGCGGATTTCCCACACGGACTGCTGCCGTTTGGCGACACCATCTGCCGCTTCAACCCGATCTACGGCCAGGGCATGAGTGTGGCTGCGAAAGAAGCGTGCCTGCTGCGAGATCTACTTGCGGTAGCGTCGAGGGAACGACAAGGAATCAACGGTCTGGCGGCTACATTCTTGAACGAAGCACAGAAAATAATCGAGACGCCCTGGTCGTCGTCAGCCATCCCTGACTACGGCGATCCCCTCACCGAAGGGGCGCGTCCTCCGGACCTCGAAAAAAGTCTTAAGTTCGGCGCGGCGTTGTTTAAGGCGGCCGCTGCCGATCCGGCAGTACACAAGGTCATGGCTGAAGTGCAACACTTATTGCGACCAGGGAGCGCTTACCGGGTCCCTGAGATCGCGGATCGCATAAAGGCCGCGATAGCTGCGGCGTAGGGCGCAAGTCATTCCAGCAGAGGTACCCATGTCTGAATTGAAGCATCGCTTTATAGAAACCAACGGCATTCGCATGCATATCGCCGAATGTGGCGCGGGGCCGCTGGTGATTTTGTGTCACGGATTTCCCGAATCCTGGTATTCATGGCGCCATCAACTGCAAGCGCTGGCGGACGCGGGATTTCACGCGGTCGCACCGGACATGCGGGGCTACGGTCAAACCGACCGGCCGGAGGCCATCGAGCAATACACCATGCTGCATTTGGTGGGCGACATTGTTGGATTGGTGGAAGCTCTCGGCGCCGACAACACAGTGATCGCGGGTCACGATTGGGGAGCGCCCGTAGCGTGGCATTGCGCCCTGCTACGGCCGGATTGTTTCCGCGCGGTCATCGGCCTAAGCGTGCCGTTCTGGTCGCGATTTCCCGTCCGACCCACCAGCTTCATGCCGCAGAATGACGAGGCGTTGTTCTATCAGTTGTACTTTCAGACGCCGGGTGTTGCCGAGGAAGAGCTCGAGCGCGACGTGCGCCACACGATTCGCAGCATTCTGTTCTCGGCTTCTGGTGACGTGCCGCGTCGAGAAAACGCAGGTACCGCTGGGAGCGAGGTAGGCATGGTGCCGCGGCAAGGTGGATTTCTGTCCCGCCTGGTGGATCCAGCCGAGATGCCTGCGTGGCTCGCCGACGTCGACGTCGATTTCTACGTGAACGAATTTACGCGCACCGGGTTTCGCGGCGGATTGAATTGGTATCGCAACATCGACCGTAACTGGGAATTGCTGGGGCCTTACGGGGGTAGGGCGGTGAACGTTCCCGCACTCTATGTTGCGGGTGACCGCGACCTGGTGGTGGCTTTCCGAGGTATGGACCAGGTAATCGCCAACCTTACACACTTTGTGCCACAGCTCCGCGGCACACTCATGCTTCCCGGTTGTGGTCACTGGACGCAACAAGAACGCGTTCGCGAGGTCAACGGTGCGATGATCGACTTTCTCCAGAGGTTATAGACCAGGACAACGCAACGAGATTCCTCGGCAAAGACATTCGAGTTACCGCGATTAGAAAAAGTGGCGAAGTGGCGCGAGCAACGCACTGCGGTGTACGATAATTTGTGTGCGTGCTGACATGTTGAAATTGATGCGCATAAATTGAAGTGCACGGGGAGACGGAATGAGCCGAGCGGCTGGAACGTATGCAATCTTTGAGACTTCGCAGGGAGATATTGTGATTCGGTTGCTGGAGAAAGAGGCGCCGAAGACGGTGGCGAGTTTTGTCGCGCTGGCTACCGGGACCAAAGAACTGGGGGAGAGGCAAAAGAAAGGGCCGTTTTACGATGGTTTGGGATTCCATCGTGTGATTCCGGATTTTATGATTCAGGGCGGATGTCCGCAAGGCAACGGAACCGGTGGGCCCGGGTATACGTTTGCGGACGAGTTTCATCCCTCGCTGAAACATTCCAAGCCGGGGAAACTCTCCATGGCGAATTCGGGACCGAATACGAATGGCAGCCAGTTTTTTATTACCGTGGCGGCGACGCCGTGGCTGGACAACAAGCACACGATATTTGGCGAGATCGTGGAAGGCCAGGACGTAGCCGATAAAATTTCGAAGGTGCCGCGCGATTCCGGCGACCGCCCGAAGACGCCGGTCAAGATCAATAAGGTGCGGATCGAGAAGCTGGGAGAGTAAAGGCAAGATGGTCGGGCGCGGCTTTTCGCTTTTTTGAGCAAAGGCGGCGCCCCTTTTTCAGTCGCAGATCCTTTTTCAGTTGCGTATAGGACGCTTGGAATGCTTTCTGCGGATCGCTTGTTGCGGGTATTCATTGAGGTGCTGTTTCTTTTTTTGGGTGCGCTGGTAGTGTGGCTGGGCCTGACCAAGCACATTTTTTTTGACCGGCGATCCTTGGGCTGGGCGGCGGTGAGCGTAATTTTGCTTCTGTGGGGCGGGCGAGGGCTGTATCGGCCGGCGAAATTTCTTTCGCGCGGCGAAAATTTGGTCCGCTCCGTCTCGCTGGTACTCCTGGGAATCGTGATGCTGGCCATTTCGCGCGTGCCGTTCGCGTGGGTTGCGCCGCTGCTGGCGTTGGTGGGAGTGTTGCTCGCGGTGCGCGGCCTGGCGGGCGTGATTCTGGTGATGAGCGGCCAACCCCGGAACGCTTAAGTTAGCGGGATGGGTTTCTCTGGGCAGTCCCAGGATTCGCTGCTTCTTTCCTGCTCCGCGATTTCGAGCGTCAAGATCCTTCCGTCCTCACTCTTTCCCCGCCTTCACATGCAGGTTGGATATAATGCCCGCGGAAGCGCGCTCCCGCCCAGCCGGGCAAATCGCGCGAGCTGCGGTGCTGTTCACAAAAAATCTAGAGTTGGCAGGCAAGGAGAAAGCGATGCTGAAAGAGTTCAAAGAATTCGCGATGCGCGGAAGCGTGATTGATCTGGCGGTCGGCGTGGTGATCGGCGCGGCGTTTGGAAAAATCGTGTCGTCCCTGGTGGACGACATCATTATGCCGCCCATCGGCCGCCTGGTGGGTCACGTGGATTTCTCCAATTTGTTCGTAACCTTGTCCGAGGCGCATTACGACACGCTGGCGGACGCCAAGAAGGCGGGCGCCGCCACGCTGAACTACGGACTGTTCCTCAATAATATAGTTAATTTTCTAATTGTGGCGTTTGCGATTTTTATCGTCGTACAGCAGGTGAATCGCTGGTCGAAGAAACCCGCTCCCGCCGCGGCCCCCACCACGAAGGATTGTCCGCAGTGCACCATGGCGATTCCCATCGCCGCCAAGCGCTGCCCGCAGTGCACCTCGCAACTGGCGTAATCGACGGAACTAATTGAGCGGTGTTTTTTTCTCTGAGTTGGCCGCAAGGTGGGTGCGGAGGCGCTCCAGGACTTCCTCTTCGCGTCCTTGCTCGAGTTCCTTTTTCACTTCTTCGAGAGCGAAGTGCACGACGTCATGGTGGTGCAATTCGTGCGCGCCACCCAAAGTTTCGCTGAAGCGCAACCAGATGCGATGCAGCAGGTTAACTTCATTGGCCGTCAAGTTCGGCGCGTGCGGACCGAGAACTTTGTAGGATTTATCACCGTTGGGCAGGTGGATTTCCAGGTTGAATTGCGGCTTTTGATCTCCCAGATTTTCCCAGGCCACGCCAATTTCGCGGGCCTGCTCTTCGGTGTTTTCCTTCGCGGACTGCCCAAAAACAATGGTGCTGGATTCCAGCGCGGTCGCGGCGCGCAGAATGCCGTCCCACAAATCGTTAGCCGCTACGATGGCCAGCCGGATGGATTTTCCGCGCTTCTCCGCCATCGATAGGGCTTGCGAGAAGAGCTGCTGCTCGATACTGCCGAAGAGTTGATCAGCGTCGAGTTCATACTCGCCGGAAGTGAGACGGCGCAACAGACGAATGTGCAACACCACCACATCGCGTCGTCCCGGCTTGACGCGATCGAGCACGTTGCCCAGATGGTAGAGATGGAATTGATTGCTGACCGGCACAAGAATGTTGCCGGGGCGCGCGCCCACTCCCTCTGGAGTAAGGCCGCCTTCCGTGGCCAGATTGAATTGGTCCATCTCCACGTGCGCTTTGCCGCCGCTCCGCGCGCGCCGTTCAGAAACAGTGAAAACGATATACAGCAGAATCGAGAAAACACCACCGGCGACCGTGGCAATGGGCTTGGTGAACAGGTTCACGAACGCGATGAGGAAAAGCACCAGCGTGATCAGCGCGAGGCCAACGGGGATCTGTGTACCGTTTATCGTGAAGTTAAGGGGCACCTGGAAATCGCGCGGACCGGGGCGCGTGTAACGCAGCACCAAAACGGCGAGACCGTTCATCGCGAAACTCCAGATCACTCCGAAGGCATAGAGGTTGGCGAGAAAGGTGACGTCACCATGGCTGATGAAGATGGTGACAATCTGCAGCAGCACCACAATGTTGATAATCCGATAGCTGGTGCCGAACCGCGGATGCGGCTGCCGGAACCACGCGCTGAGCACCCCATCTTCTGAAACGCGGTTCAGCACACCGTTGGATCCGACGATCGCGGTGTTTACCGCTCCGGCCAGAATAATGGCGCCGACGACTACCACGAAGCCGTGAAAGATCAGTCTTATGACTAGCGGGCCCTCGAGACTCATAGCCAGGCCGCCGATCAGATTTTCCAGAAATCCCTGACGCACATCGTCCGGAATAATCATCACCGCGAAGAAAGACACCAGCGAAGTAAACACCAGGCTATAAATGAAGATGACCGCGCCGGCCTTTTTCAGATTGGGCAGCTTGGGATGTTCGATATCGCGATAAACCTGCGCCAGCGACTCTTCGCCGCTCATGGCCAGCACCGAATGGCCCAGCGCGATGAATATCGCGATGATCCCGAACATATGCGGAAGGCTGCTATGCGCCAGCCAGCCCAGTGCGCTCGGGCTCAACCGAAGATTGCGCGGATGCGGCCAGGGCGGAAGTGGCGAATGGCGCAAAGCGATGGTGTAAATACACCAGCCAATCAGCATCACCACCATCACGGTGACGATCTTCATGATCAGCAGCGCTTTTTCGCTGGATTCGTGTACCCCTTTGGTGTTTTCCCACCAAAAATACACCGTCACGATGATCGCGAACGCCGTGGCGATACGGTCGATGGTGACGGTCGAAAACGCACCGCTCATATGAAACTGCTGCGCGAGTTCGCTAAACAGTCCGCCAATGTATTGGCCGGCGGAGACACCGCTGATCGGGCCGGTGAGGATGTAGTCGAACATCAGCGCGGATACGCTGAATTTGGCAAGCGCGCCGCCGAGAGATTGTTTTACGGCGCGATATACACCGCCGCGCACGAACATGCTGCAGCTCTCGACGTAGACCGAGCGCACCGCATACGAAAACAGCATGATGGCCAGAATGAACCACGGCGCGGTTTTGCCGATGTAGCCTTCTGCTTCACCACCGGCGTAGTACGCGGAAGAGGCCAGGTCGTTGAGAACAATGGCGGCCGCACGCCAGAAAGAAATGAAGGTGAGCAGTGCGGTCGTGGCGACGATGACACGCGGAATACCGTTGCCTCGGCTGCCTGCGGCAGCAGGACTGTTGGGAATGCTGCTCATGTACGGGTATTAGTGACCTGCAGGCTAAAATGCTCGCACTTTTCCCAAGAGAAGTCTAGCTCCCGCGCTCGTCGGTAAGTGACGCAAATGCGTCACTACCAGCTCGTCGGTAGTGCGTCAGTTCTTGAACGAACCCGCTTCCCGCTCGTCTAGAAAATCAGTGCCGCTGTGCCTTTCTAAGATTGCGTTCCCGGCGGCTTATGTACTCGAGTGGGATGCGGCAGGCCAGCATGTGACGTCGGCTCACGCGGTTGTAGATCTTTTTCGCAGCGCAGAACCCGAGGAAAACTACGTAGGATACTTTCCGGTTACACCCTATAAAATGCCTTGACAAACATTTAATAGGTGCTATTCTTTGCCTGTAGAGAATTATGCCCAAAGCACCATTTTCCCCGAAACCGTAAAAACGTCGTAGGGCTACGGCATGCCGTGTCCGCTGCTCCGCACGCGCAAACCGCCACCATGGCGGCAGCAACCAACGAAAACAATCCTCATAACCCATCCAGAATCAACACTTGCAAACTGTATCAAAACAAAGCACTTCAACTCCCGCAGAATGAACACATACAAAAATCACCCCGTGCGGCCCACCAGGCGGACTGCAGTTTGCAGAGGAACCCAGGCGCGCTCGCGGCAGCGCCGCCACGGATTCCCCCCCACCTCAATGTACAGGAGTTGCACGAACGATGTAGCGCTGCGGTGAGTGTGCGGCGTGGCCAAAGGGATAGCAAGTGATTAGCGTAAGCGCGTCGCTGGAGGTGGGCATTAACTGGCTGACGTCCTCCGGAAATACGATGTCTATCGCCCGCACCACGTAGGCGCGCTCACGCAAGCGCTGGCTGCGGCCGTCAAACCACTGCAGTTGCAGCGTGTCGCCTAACGCGACGGCTTCGAGCGGCTTGAACCAGCTGGTGCGATGGCCCGCTACAACCAGGTTGCCGGCTTCCCCAGGTGCGGCTCCACTGAGCAGCCGCGCCGGACCGAAGGCCAGCGTGCGAGGATTTGCGTCTTCTAGGACAATCTCATCGTATGACAAACGCGGGATTTGCAGCCGCGCGACCGGGTGAGTGTCCGCCCAGGGCCACGGCGGGCGAGACTCGCCAGTGAGCGCTCTCGCTTCCCATGCGCGGTGAATCAAAACGCTCGCAAGTTCCGCTTTGGCGTGCAGGTATGCGGCGCGACAGCTCAGACTCAGGCCGGCGAGCAGAGTAATCGCCACGAAGAAGCGCAGCGGCTTCATTGCGTCGCTCCGCAACGGCGCGTGAACCGCGTCATCGCCATGAACACGCAAGCCAGCGCGCAACTGATGGCCAATAGCGCCACTCCGAGCGCTTCGAAGAATGCGTCCATCGTGCCGGTGGCCGGCGCGCCGAACACTTTATCCATTTGCATGCCTTCGGGCAGCTCGCTGCGCACGGCCACGGTGCTGGTTTGGCCGCTGGGGTTGACGACTTGCTGTTCGACGGCCACCAGCGACGTGAAGCGCGTGACCAGCCGATACTGAATAGCGTGGGCAATGATGGTGGTGCGAATTGCGTCGCGCGCTCCTTCGTCTGATTGCCGCCACTGGTCCATTAGATTTTCCACGCGTTGCCGCGCCCACAGCACAGTGATTCCGGGATGGGAAGTGGCGCTGGTGGCGTCAATCGTGAAAGTGGCTTGGTACGGTTGATTTCCGGCGTGCGCCGACAGAATCACTCGGCCCTTCTGGCCTTGTGTGATGCGGCCGTATATCAGGAGCGGCTGCCGTAGAAATAAATCGGGCGGGCGTTCGGGATAAAGATCCGCTACCTGCACGCCTTCAAACGAAAGGCCTACATCGGTCAGCACCGGACTCTCGATCGAATTTAGCAGATGGTCCATCTGCGTGCTGATTTCCGAGACGTTGGCGATATGCGTGAACGTTCCGCGTCCGAACTGCGCCATTCTCGTTGCCAGGAAAAAGTTGGGTGCGCTGCCGATCGCCACGGTGTACAGGCGCGCGCCTCCCAGATGACTATTCAGCGCGGCGAAGATCTGCTCCTCGTTCCCGAGATCGCCGTCGGTCAGCAGAATGATGTGCCGCAAATAGCCCGGGATTTGCGGCTTCTGCATCAAATGCTGCAGCGCGGGCAGCATCTCCGTGCCGCCTCCGGCCTGCAAATTTTCCACAAATTGCCGCGCAGCGGACACATTCTCGGCGGAAGCGATCAGCGGCGCGGGGGAAAACTCGTAGTAGCTGTGGTTAAACGCCAGAATGCCGAAGCGGTCGTTAGGGCGGAGCCGGTCCAGCGCTTGCAGCAATGCCGCACGCGCCTGCGTGATGGAAGTTCCTTCCATGGAGCCGGAGATATCGATCATATATAACATCTCCACGGGACCTTGCTCCGTGGGCGCCACGGTTGGCGGGAAAACCGCAAACAGAAAATTCGTTTCACCTGTTTCGTGTTCCGGAGAAAGAAACAACGCGGTTTTCGGTTGCGTGCTGGCGGCTTGTTGCACTTCCAGAATGAAATCCTTGTTCGGAATGGTCGATCCGTCGGCCAGGGTGACGTGTTGACGACCGTCCGGCAGACGCTGCACGGCGATGGTGTGCGAGATGGACTTTACCGCGCCATATTCAAATCCCGGATCGAGATCGACGGCCAACGAAATATCGTGCCCGGGGCGGCTGTCCGGATTGCGCACCGGCGGCGTGATGCGCGAAGCATCGTTGACCGCATCGGTATCCATGGCCCATCCGGTACCGCTGTGGCCCACAGCAAATTCGCCAGGAATGTACCGCGGACCAACCACCATCGGGAAGGTCAGCCGCACCTTGCCGTCCTCCCAAGTAAGCGGCTCCACGTAGCGCAAGCGCACGTCAACGTGATCGCCGGGCATAAGATTCGCCACCGACGCGGTAAAAATATTCGGGCGTTCCTCCTCCACCAGCGCGGTGTGTTGCCCGGCGGACTTGGCCGCTTCGTACACGCGCTTGGCCTCGGCACGTTCGCGGATCACGCTGCGGATGATGCGATTGCCAATGCGAATTTCCATGTCGTAGACGGCCGCTTCGTGCGGCAGCGGAAAAACGTACACCGCCTCGATCGGCGCATCGGTTGAGTTCACGTACTGCTGGGTGACGGTTGCGGCGGCCACTAGCCCGCGCACATCCAGCGCCACATCTGTGTGCGTCAGCGGCACCGGCTCGTACTGGCCAGTGGTCGCCGAGCGATATAATAGACATCCTTCGCCAACTTGTGGGATGGCACCCGACTGCGGGACGCCACCAAGTTGCGGGCCGGTATCGCTGGACTGCGCGGGCCTCGCGGAGTTCGCCAATACCGTGACGAGCAAAAGGGCGAGAACGATTGGCAGCCAGGTGATGGGAATCCAGTCGATAGGCAATCCCGGAACTGCGACGTTGTTTTCAAGGTGAGTTTGTTTTCTTGCGAGCGCTGGCATTTTTCCTCCGTCGGATCTTGGCGTGATCGGGATGCACTGGTATGAATGCACGCTGCGCGCCGCGACGGAGAGAGAGAACAGGATCGCTGCAAGTGCCGGTAGCTGTTGGACTTGAAGGAATGGCGCTCTGGAACGCGATTTTGCCATGCGTGGCGCGCTGGCCACTGCTGTGTGGGCGCGGCAACGCACAGAGATATAGAAGCCACAAGTAGCGAACGCACAAGAGACCGGCCCGCCGCCGTGCGCGCATGGCAAAATGTTTTGGTGTTTCGCTGGTAAGATGCGGTACGAATTGATGCGTCCGTCCGAGACCACACCGCTCACCCACTAAATGACCGAACTCGCCCGCAAACTCAACCTCTGGAATTATTTCGCGCTGGGCCTGGGCACCATGATCGGTACCGGCTGGATCGTCTTGATGGACGACTGGCTTTCCCGCGGCGGCCCGCTGGGCGCCATGCTGGGCTTCGCCATCGGCGGCCTGGTGCTATTACCCGTAGGCTACATCTACGGCCAGTGGGTGGCTCGTCTTCCCGACGCTGCCGGCGAAGCCGCGTATACGGCACAAGTTTTCCCACCGTTCGTCAGTTACTTCACGGGCTGGATGATGCTACTGGCCTACTTCATCGTGTGTCCCTGGGAAGCCGTAGCGATAGGCAAACTTGCGGTGCACATCTTCCCGCAGCTGGACACCTTGGAACTTTATCGCGTGGCCAGTCAGCCGGTGTTTCTGCCGCGGCTCGTTCTTGGCATCGCGCTCACGGTTTTGCTCGCCTACGTGAACTATCGCGGCATTCGCGGCAGCAGCATTTTTCAAAATTGGGCCACGTCCTCAGTGCTGGTCGTATTCGTATTGCTCGTAATCGTCAGCGCGCGAACCGGATCGCTCGCCAATGCGCGCCCGCTTTTTAGTCAGGCACCAGTGGCCTCCGTTCTTCTCACGCTGCAAATCGTTCCTTATTTTCTCGTCGGCTTTGAATCCGTTCCCAAAGTTGCCGAAGAGGCGCATCCGGGCTTCCGCACCTCGAATTTTTTCAAAGCGATCGTCATGGCCTTGCTGACCGCCGCCGCCTTTTACGTGTTGGCTGTCGGCGCCGTCTCGTACATCACGCCGTGGCAAAGTCTGCTGGGCCAGCGCTTCGCCACTGCCATCGCGTTTGAACACGGCACGCATTCGGTTTGGGTGGTACGGCTGATCCTGGCAATTTCGCTGGTGGGCCTGCTGCAGGTTTTCAACGGGAATTTCGTGGCGTCCACGCGCTTGGTATTTGCTTTCGGCCGGCGCGGCACGTTACCCGCGCCATTCGCCGCGGTGCACGCGAAGTTTCAGACGCCCACCGTGGCCGTCGTCGCCGTTTCCGCAGGAACGCTCATCGGCTTACTGCTCGGCGACGCCTTACTCGTTCCCGTCACCGAGGTCGGTTCCATGGCTGCAGCGCTCGGGTGGCTCGCAGCCTGCTCGTCTTTCTTCGTCGTCGAGAAGAGTCCACGCCTGCGCGCCATCGCCGCCTTCGGCGCAATCGTCTCGCTCCTTTTTGTGTTCATGAAACTGCTGCCCGCTTTTCCCGGCCATTTCTCTGTCGCGGAATGGGTGGCCCTGGGCATATGGCTGGCGCTCGGCGCGCTATTCCGCCGCCCCAAGTAGCACAGAATTCATTCTGTGCGCCTTGTTCTTAGTGTTCCAAGCGCGCGCGGCGTGTATCCGCCCCAAGTAGCTCAGAATTTACTCCATGCACTTTTGCCCTGAACGGTCCAGGTGCGACCCGCAGCGTGTATCAAACACCAAAACCGCACAGGTTGAAACCTGTGCCCCGGCGAGTGCTACCGGTGAGCGCTCGACCACGGCCATTCCGCTCGATGTAATCCTTGACCCGCGCAAATTGCTCCGGACCTCGAATCCAATGATCGAACGATTCATCCTGCCAAAATGCCTTACCTGAAATTCGCAGCAATTCGTTCGCTCTTCGCGACGTACTACGTTTGATCCATTTTGTAATTCTTCTTAATTCGATTCTAGGCGCAGCCAGCACATGCACATGATTCGGCATAACCGCAAAAACATGAAGCGCAAGCCACTCTCGTTTCTCCGCTTCCCTAAATGCTTCCGTTACAATCGCCGCGATCCGAGGATCTCCCAACCAAGCAGGCCCAAAACCTGCGCGGTCCAGTCGCTCATCAAATTCCCTAAACCGCCTCCCCGCGGGCACCCCCGCAGCCATCCGCAATCTCTCCACAACCTCAATTGGAAGAGATCCCTTCAATCTCCATGTCACAAACAAGTCTCTCCCCGCAGGCTGCCAGTGCGGAAGATTTCGTTCGTAGTACATATATTCTGGAGTAAAGTAGCACAGAATTTATTCTGTGCTACTTTGTTCTTAGTGTTCCAAGCGCGCGCGGCGTGTATCAAACACCAAGAACCGCTGTCACTGTGCGGCGGGAGCCGGGCGAAACGCCGCGGCGCAAGCCTGGCAGGGACAGATACTGCGGAGTTGATCGTAGCTGTAGATCCCGGTGTTATGCCCATCGGAAAAGTTAATTTGAATCGCATAGCTGCCGACCGACGTTGCGGATTGCGCCCGCGCCTTGGGTTTGAACATTGGGAACACCGACGATGTCGTAGGCAGTGGTATCGCCGACGAGCCGCCGTGAGCGTGCGGAGAATTGGCTTCTTTCCTTTCCGCGTCTGCTTTTTTTTCGCGTTCATCGTTACACGTCGCGCACGGGCACGCGTCGCGCAAGTAAGGAAAATCATAGTGACTGGCGTGACCGTCGGCCCAGGTAATATCCACTCCAGCGCCGCTCGAAACATGAATTTTTATGGCAATCGGTTTTTTGCGGGGATCGAGCGGAGTAGGCATTTAGGCAGGCCGAGGAAAAATGCGCGGTTCGGCTTTTGTCGACATGAGCGCAACTGCTGGTCCCGCAACACCGGAAACGCCGCCTTGTAAGAGAGTCGGATCCACAGGCGCCAGCGAGCGGGCTGCAAGGCCGGACACGTGCTCGGAGTGCACCTGAATAAACTCCGCCATCGTGGTGGGATGCGAAGGACTCGGTCCTTCGATCACCGTGCCCACCGCCGCGGCACGGATTTTACCTTCCTTTGCTAGGGCCGCTAACTTGGCGAAAAGGCCGGACTCACCTCGTTCCTCGCTGGAGTCGTCAGTCTCAAGAAAACAAACCGCGCCCTCCGAAGACAAATAGCTCGCAAGCACAAAAGACGAATTCGCGGATTGTTTTCGCTTGCGAATTTCATCAACCAGCGGCTTGGAAGCTGCGCGGACTTCTCCGACCACGGGATTGCGCGCCGCCGCATCTTCCGCGGCCTTGCGCAAAGATTCAACGAAGGCAGCTTGCTTTTGCGGATCTACCGTCATGATTTGGCACCGTTCGTAGTAATAACGCAGCAATTGCCCGGAGGTATGGGGTTGCCGTGCGGGCAGGTTTTGGGATGGCCCAGGAACGTGCAGATGCGCTGGTCCAGTTCCGGGCTGATGATGTGCTCGAACTTGCAGGCTTGCGTGTGCGCTTCCGTGTCATCGATGGCAAATGTGTCTTTGAAGAGACGCTCGGCGAGACGGTGGCGGCGCACCACATCGCGCGCGCGGCGAGCCCCCATCGGCGTGAGTTGCGCGTCTTCGCTTCGCAATTCCACCAGCGAAACTTCCGACATGCGCGTCAGAACACGCCTCGCGGGCTCATCGGTGATCAACGGAAGCCTGCCAGCCGGTCCTTCCGCGTGAAGTTGCGAAATCTGCGCGGGCTTCGCTTCTTCGCCGCAAATCCAGATCTGTTCCAGCAGATGGTCGAAGCGAATCTGATCTTCCACGGTGGTCACGCTCGAAGGTTCCGTGCAGCAATCCCCCGTATTGGCCAGCGGACAGTGCAGCGGGTGGCCGGGGCCGTGCTGCGCGGTGTCATACTGCAAATGCCCGTGCGCAAGTTCGATGCGGCGGTCGGCTTGCCGCGCAATGTCTGGATCGTGCGTGACCATCAGGATGGTGTGGCCGGCTTCGTGCAGTTCGCGGAAAATTTGTAACACAATATTTTCGTTGGCTTCGTCGAGATTGCCGGTAGGCTCGTCGGCAAGTATTAATTTTGGCTCGTTGATGAGCGCGCGCGCGATGGCCACGCGTTGCTGCTCGCCGCCGGAAAGTCTTGCCGGCAAATGTTCCAGACGATCGCCAAGTCCCATGCGGCGCAACGCGTCAGCGGCCTGCCGCTCGTCGGTCGAGCTATGAAAATATTGCGCGAGCATCACGTTTTCCAGCGCCGTGAGGTACGGCACCAAGTGAAATTGCTGGAAGACAAAACCAACTTTTTCCGCGCGGTAGCGGACCAGTTCGTTCTCGGTAAGTTTGGAAAGATCGACGCCGTCGACGGAAACTTGGCCGGAGGTGAGCGTATCCAGCCCGCCAAGAATATTAATGAGCGTAGTTTTGCCCGAACCGGAAGGCCCCATTAAGGCAACCCATTCGCCGCAATTTACGCTAAACGTCACGCCGCCCAGCGCGCGCAGATTGTCATACTGCTTGACGAGCGCATCGATCACCACTTGCGGCCGGGTCACCACCTGCGGCGGGGCGCTCACGCATACACCCCGAAAAACGTCCGCCTAAGAAGGCGGCCTCTACACCGGCGCCTTTGTAGCGGCCGCCGTCTGCGGCGGTCGCCTTTGCGCCAGTACCCGGAAACAACAATCCGTCGGGCGACGCTCACGCTTCACCCCGAAACACCGACGCCGGCCGAATGCTGGCAAGCCGCCGCAACGGGTACGAACTGGCGATAGCGACGATGATGGTCAGTCCCACGGATATAGGATACACAATGAGCCGTGGCCGTGCCGCGATGCCGAAGACGGCTTTGCCCAGTCCGATGGAAAGCGCAATGCCGACGGCCGCACCAATCAAACCACCCACAAGTCCCAGCAGCGCGGCCTCCGTAAGAAAGAGTCGCTGCACGCGCCGCGTCGCCCCGCCGATGGCCTTCATCAGTCCAACGTCGTTGCGCCGCTCCATGGCGACGTTGGTCATCGCCGCCATAACACACAGCGCCGTGAGGATCAGGACGAGTACGACGGTCGCCGTAAGCAGCCCGCTGATCTTGTCGTAGATTTTTCCCTGCGCCTCACCGAATTGGCCGATCGGACGCACATACAGTGATGGGAACTTTTTCGCTACGTCCGCGACGTAGGCTTCGACAGACCGGGGCGATCCTGGCACGTTCAGCTCAACAACCTGAATTTGGTCCGGCCCGGGGAACACCGGCCAATCAACAACATTTTTTTGAATTTTTTCCGGCCACTTCAAGCGACCGACAAGCCATGGGGACGTAAAGATTTGATCGTCCTCAGGTCCACCGAATCGCTCAATCGAAGTCAGCAAACAACCGTCGCCATTTGATCCGATACTCAGGTGACTCCCAACCTCCAGTCGCATTTTCTTGGCTATCATTTCGCCAGCGGAGCAATAAATCATATCCGTCGGAATGTCCTTCAGCTGGGAGACAGTTTCACCCGGAAGAATATCGTGAATATCATGACCGCGATAACCATGTCCGACGATAACCGCATTTACAGGCGGGCCGTCGAGGTGGGTTTGCTTATTCACCTCCGAAACCTTATCGATCGCGTAAAGGAATGCTCCCTCGTACACGAGATGTCCGTCATTTCGGCTGGGCAAGGAGTTTAAAACCGAAGTGCTGATCATGTTCGGAGAGAAGCCGTCAGTGATTTTCTCTCGCGGGGTGATAATAACGTTCGCGCCAAACGCACGAAATTCAGAGGTGAGGCGGCGCTTCGCGTCGATTTGCAGATTGAGCAGCGCAGCGGTGATGGCGGCACCGGTGGCAAGCGCAAGCAAAATAATGAACAGCCGCCCGCGATTTGCCGTCAGTTGACGGCGCACGATGCGCCAAAACATTGCGCGAGAGCCAGCCATCACTCGCCTCGCAGAATCGGGGCAGGTTGATAGTGCGCCGCCCGCCGCAAAGGTATCGCGCTGCCGAGCATCGTCACGCCGGCAGCCAAGCCCAAAATAATCACGAACACCAACAGCGACGGCTCTGGCGCGGCGCCAAATATTTTTTCGCCGACCACTCGCGCGAGCACGATGCCAATGGCATAGCCAATTCCGCCGCCAACCACCGCAAGCAACAATTGTTCGGCGGCCAGCAAAAAGCCTACTGAGCCGCGCCCTGCGCCAATCGCTTTCATCAGCGCAATCTCGGAACGGCGCTCGATCACGCTGGCCGCCGAAGACGCTCCCACCGCCAACGCCGCCGCCAGCAGCGCCGCAAACGTCACTAGCCACAGCAGAGTCCGCACATGCGTCAAAATATTTCCTTCGCCCTCCGCCACGCGACGAATCACCCGCACATCCGTCCCCGGCAAAGCCTGCTGAATCGAATACGCGATCGACGAAACGTACGGACTGCACGACCAGCGCTCGAACTCATGCGCGCTCATGGACCTGGGATCACGCCGCGCAAAATTGTCTTCGGGCTTAGTCAGCGCGGAGACGTACAGCTTGCGATATTCGTTCGGCTTACCCGCAAGTTGCTGCGCAATAGACAAAGGAGCGATTACCGCGTCGTTCTCTGGGCCATCAGTGTCCAGGATGCCAGTTATGCGCAGCGCGAGCAGATTCGCTCCAGAATACGGATCCACGGACGAGTCTGCGTAAACAAAAAGCGTGTCTCCGATTTTTACGTTAGCCCCAACCGGCGTACGAAGCTTCGCCGCAAGGTTGCGACCGATGATGCATTCTTTGGCGTCGTCTTTGAACCACTCGCCTTCCACGCGCCACCACGGATTGGTCTTGCCGATCCCAGTTACAAACGAAGATCCATCTGGAAGCGCCACGGGATGCGAAGACCATGTTCCGATTAATCTCTGGTCGGCGTGAATCGTTGGCAATTCCTTCACCGCGAACGGAATGCCCTCGGCCAAGCCAACAGAGACCTCGATCTGCGGTGCGAAAGCAATGATGTTGTTGTGCCAGTAGATGGATTTCAGTTTAGGCAGGTCGGCAACAGGAAGGTAGGCGCCGGAATTAGAAGGCCGGTAGTCAACTCCGCCGATCTCCAGCGGGAGCGAATCAGCCTGCGGAGTGACTACAAGATTTGCGCCAAGGCTGCGAAACTCCTGTGCCAGCCGATCGCCTACATCCAGCGAAACGCTCAACGCCGCCGTAGCCACCGCCATACCTAGAGCCAACGCTGCGCCGGTGAGAAGTTTGCGGCGCGGGCGGCGAGTAAAAGAATCGGCGACTAGACGTAGGAACATGAACCCTTTGTAGGGGCACGGCATGCCGTGCCCGTCTGACGCAAGATCGATCCGGCTTGGCGTGGCCTGTTCTTCGGTCTTACTTCGGAATCTCTTTTGCGGCCAAGCCGAGCTGCGCGGTATCGAGCACCAGGTCCGCGCCGTCAACGTGACTTGGCACGCCAATGGGATTGCAGCCGCCGGCTTCGCCAATCGTCGGCACGTATATCGCAGAACCGCAGTGACGGCAGATTACATTCTGCCCGTCCTGGCGATAGCCTTCGGCGCCGCAGATGCGGCAAGCATCCAGCGCCGTGCCCCAGCCAGTAGGCTTCTTGATGATCATGAAGCGCAGCGATTGTCCGCCGATGTTGGCGGTAAACAAGTGCAAATTGCCATCCTGTACTTCGCTCAGCGGCACGCGCAGTTCGTTGCCGTTTGCCACGATCAGCCGCGCGCTGGGCGGCGCGGAATTAGCCCGCGCGTAGATAAAGTCCGCGGTGAGCACCAGTATTACCGCCAGCGAAGCTACCGCAGCGGCAGCCATCCAACGGCGCTGCCGCCGGTTTTGCGAAGCAATGAGCCGCTTCTCAGCTTCCCCCGCCGCTTCCTTCGCAGCCTTTCCCTGCTTGGCGTTTTGCCATTCGCGAAACACCAGCAGCGCCGCCGCGCCGAAAATAAAAACAAAAAAGAAAAACTCGTTGTTCACGATGGGTCCGATCACCGCCATCTCATGCTTGCTGGAGGGCAGCCAGCGCGATTCACTCAGCTCGTGCAGCCCGGTAAGCGCCAGCTGGAAGGCCACCAGCATCAGAATCACGCTAGTAACCGCAAAAAAGCGGTGCAGCGGCACCCGCAAAGTACCCTTGAAGAAGAACAAGCCCACGGCTACGGCAGCAGCAATACCCACAATGGTGCCAATCCAGGTCTGCAATCCTTCGCTGGAAAGCTCCACAGCCCGCAGAATCAGCGCCAGCTCCGCCCCTTCGCGCACCACCATCAAGAAAACAAAGAAAAAGATACCCCAACCCGCCGCTTTCCCGGCCCGCGCGGCGTATGCTTCCACTTTTTGCTCAATATCTTTCTTCAAATGCCGCGCAACGCGGTTCATCCAGATGATCATCGTAACAACGAAGAACGACGCCACGAGGAGCAGCACACCCTCGAAGCCGTCTTCGCTGATCTGCCAGCGCTGCAGCGCAACGGCTACCGCCAAGCTAAGCGCCGCGGCCGCAGCCACGCCGTACCACACGAATTTGGCGAGTGGCTGGCGCCCGGTTCGCGAGAGGTAAACCAGGATGATGCCGACGACGAGCGAGGCCTCCACGCCTTCGCGCAGGGAAATGAGAAAGGCCGAGAGCAAGCAGCTGCCTCCAGTTGCGACCCATTTGCAAGTACGACTTAACTTTACTCCTCGTAGCGACTTACGTCAACCGGACTGTTCTGGTCCGCTTTCCTAATGCTAGCCTACGGTAGAATAAAGCGTTTGGCAAAACGTCCCATGAACTTCGCGAAAACTCCCGCAGCGTTGCGATTCTTCGGCCTGCTCGGCGCGTTACTGGCTGGCGCACTCTTTGGCGCTCACGCCGCGTCTGCACGGCCCTTCGCGGCTCAAGAGCCAGGATCCGCCGACGGCGTGCCCTACCCGGAGGACGTACCACACCGCAATGCAATGAAAGCGATGGAGCGTGGCGACAAAGCCGAGGCCGCAGGAAATCTCGAACAAGCCTGGAAGGATTATCAGGAAGCTGTGCGCGACGTACCTACAGACCGCGCCGTCATCGAACGCGCCGCCGCACTGCGCTCAAAACTCGTGCGTCAGCATGTGGAAGCTGCGGAGAAGTTGGCGCTCGAAGGGCATCTCGGAAACGCCACCGCGGAATTGAACACTGCGTTGCTCATCGATCCCGGAGACACCTTCGTCGCCCAGCGCCTACTGGAGATGAAATCGATGGACGACGAACTGCCGCCACAGCCCAAACCGGGCGAGGGCTTTCCGGCGCTCAAAGCCACGCCCGGTAAGAAAACCTTCGATTTGCGCGGCGACACCAAGAGCGTATACGAACAGGTGGCGCGACAGTTCGGAATCATCGTGTCGTTCGACCCGGACCTGACCACCCGCAACGTGCGCTTCCGCGCGGCTGACGTGGACTTCAAGACCGCCATGTCGCTGCTGGAAGTGGAAACCGGCACATTCTATCGCCCGCTCAATCAGACATTGATGTTTGTAACCGCCAACACTTCAGAAAAGCGCAAGCAGTTCGAGATGGAGGGCGAGGAAACTTTCCCGCTGCCCGCCTCCGTGAACACAGAAGACATGACCGAGTTGCAGCGCGTCCTGAAAGAAATCACCAATTCCACGCACATCGAACTGAACACCCATAGCCGCTCGATTACCATGCGTGACACTCCCGACAAGCTGCAGCTGGCGGGAGAAATCATTCAGCAAACGGAAAGAACCCGCGGCGAAATCATGCTGGATGTGCAATTGCTTGAAGTGGATAAGACCACGGCGCGAAATCTGGGCATCACCCCGCCCTTTCCGATTACCGCAACGCTGCTGACCACGCAGCAGATCGCCACGCTCTCCGCAGCCTCGACGATTGCCAGCGCGCTGACGGAGTTGGCGGCTATCCTTTCGGGCCAGGGCGTCACCAACATCACTTCATTTTTCCCGATCGGCGGAGGAAACAGCACCTTCCTGCTCTCCGGAGGCGCGCTGGCCGCGAATTTTTCCGATGCCCTTTCGACGTTGAAGAGCGGGCGAGAGGTATTTCTCCGCGCGCAAAACGGCAAACCGGCAACCTTTTTCGTGGGAGACCGCTATCCCATCACGCTTTCCTTGCTTTCCGGCAGCCTCACCGGCGGATCGAACTCCTCTACGCCACTGATCGGACTGACCGGCCTCGCGAATTTCAGCCCCACCAGTTTTCCATTAACAGAATTTACCGTCGGACTGAATCCATCCGCGTTAGCGGCCAATTTTTTCACCAGCGGAACTCTGCCAGACCTGGCCGTGGTGTACAACAATCCAGGCACGAGCTCCTTTACGATTTTGCAGAATCAGGACAACGGAAACTTTCTAACCGTTACGCCCGCGCCAATCACGCTGAGCGCCACAGAAACTGGACAAGTGGCTATCGGCACCGGCGTATTCCGCAACGACGCCACAAAATTTGCCACTGCGCAGCCGGATGACGTTGTCCTGGTGAACAACACTTCTAACAATATTTCAGTCTTGCTGGGCAATGGCGACGGCACCTTCGTGGAAGCGCCGAATTCGCCGATCGCGGTCGGCAACCATCCCACTTCCGTGGTCGTCGCCGATTTCAATAACGACGGCTTTCTGGATATCGCCGTAACCAATTCCACTGACAACACTATTTCGCTGTTCCGCGGCAATGGCGATGGCACCTTTACGCAATTCCCCGCTTCACCTTTCGCGCTTACCAACACAGCGCCGATCGCCGAGACCGGCCCCGTGGCCATGGTCAGCGGATTTTTCGGCAATGCGGTGAATCAGAGCAACGAAATGGATCTGGCGATTGTGAACAAGTCTTCCAACAACGTCACCATTTTGCTTACCTCGGTAGACGTCAATAAGAACGTCACGTTCCTCGAGGCCCCTAACTCCCCGATTGCCGTCGGCAACACACCAGTCGGAATCACCACAGGTGACTTTAATGGCGACGGCGCCGCGGATTTTGCCGTGGTCAATCAGGCGGACAATACTGTCTCCGTATTTTTAGGCAGCACCAACGAGAACGGCACTTTCGTCGCGGCCAATAATTCGCCATTTTCTGTTGCCGCCACGGCGCCCACGGGAATTGTGGCCGCCAGTTTCAGCGGCGCGACCACTCCGGACCTGGCGGTTACCAACCAGGGCTCCGGAACCCTGAGCTTCTTTATAACCAACGGCGACGGTACCTTTACGGCCGGTGGACTGCTGTCCCAGGGCGTACAACTAAACATTGCAACGGGCCCCACGGCGCTTATTTCCTCGGATTTGAGCAGCAGCAACAATGGCTTGCCGGACGTGGCTTTTGTCGCTCAGGCCTCGGGTGCGACCAACGGCGTCGTCGGTGTGATTCTCGATTCCACCGCGCTGGCCGCGGCCAACACCGGCGTCTCCGGACAAACTCCGTATCCCGGCTCCGAATTTGAGGATTTGGGCATCAAGGTGAAGGCCACGCCGACGTTGCACGACAACGGTGAAGTTACGCTGCAATTGGAATTTGAAATTCGCGCACTCGCAGGCTCGAACGTCAACGGCATTCCCATACTTTCCAATCGCACGCTGAGCCAAACCGTGCGCCTGAAAGAGAACGAACCAACCGTGCTCGGCGGACTCACCGACGTCGAAGAGACGCGCTCCATCACCGGCCTCCCCGGCTTTGCGGAAATTCCTGGCCCGCCGGGATACGCGTTTGGCAATCACTCCGATTCTTATTCGGATACGGAACTTTTGTTTGTGGTGACGCCGCGAACCATACGAACGCCGAATCACAATACGCGGATGATCTACGCCGGTCGCGGCGAGCCGGGGGGGCAGTCCGGCGCCGGCGCTACCCGCGGAAGACCGTTGGATCGCCAGGAACCGGCGGCTCCGCCCCCGCCTGCGGCGCAGCCGGGAGCGCAACCAGGAGGCCAGCCAGACGTTCCGCCCGCGACGCAGCCGACGGATCAGCAGCAGCCTCCACCCCCGCCGTCGCCGTCACAGCCACCGCCATCGCAGCAGCCACCGCCTCAACTGCCGCCGACACAGCAAGCTCCGCCGACGCAAGCCAACCCTCCTTCGGGAACGCCGTAAGGCGCCAAAAAATCGCGGTTCTGTGACACAGCCAGTCCTGGCTGTGCGCCTCGTCGCATCGTTTAAATTGTCGTGGTGAGCGGATACCCCGCCAGACGTTCGAGGATCGCAATCGGCGAAAGTTCCGGCCGCACCATGGCGTGGCGCGAAATGATGAACGTCTGCTCCAACGCATATTGCCCTTCGAGCACCGCGTGGCTTACACAATCGGTGAGTACGATCCAGGTGGAATTCGGCGGAAATTCCCAGCGTTGTTTTGCCGCGGATTGCTGAAACGCGCTGTCTTCTTTCATAGCGTTGTGGCATTCGTGCATAAATTGGTCGTATGGCGAGCGCCGCGCCCCTGGCAGATTCACAGCGCGCGCCATGCGGCAAATCGCTGCGCTGAGAAAATCATTGTGCGATTCCTTAGGCAGCCCCACGGTTTTCGCAAAGTGTGGCGCGATGGCAACAAAAGGCGGCGCGGTGATCCACACGCGATTTTGCGTGGGATTAATATTCGTAAACAGCCGCAGGATGCGGTCACCGTTGGTCGGGCGGGTGGGAAACGCGTCGACATGCGGCAGATCGTTCCGCGCGTGCAGCCGCGCCGGGCGGCCCCGCTCTTCAATGGGCCGATAGCTCGCGAAATCAAGTTTCCATTTTCCGGCGTACGGCGGAAGAAGCTCACCTAGAAATCGCGCGGCATTTTGCGAATAGCTCTGCAAGATCGCGCGAAGCGCTTCGCCCTCGGAGGATTCCGATTTGTCCAGGCCGGTGACGCGATTTTCCGCCGGGCGATACGCCACATTCTTGTGAAAGGCCGCGCTGGTTTGTTTTTGTCCCAGCAACGTTTGCCGGTCCGCGGGCGAGATGGTGAAAGGCGTTTGCGGAAAATACAGAATGTTAGCGGATTCCAGCTCAGCGCACAGTCGCTCACCGTCTTGCGGAGGCGACGGCAAGGGCACAGTAACCAGGCGCGTGGAGCTGTTTTCGCTGGCGGAAGGTGTCGTGGAGGCTGTCAAGAGAGCGGCTC
The DNA here is from genome assembly GCA_963838265.1 of uncultured Acidobacteriota bacterium. GTDB lineage: Bacteria > Acidobacteriota > Terriglobia > Acidiferrales > UBA7541 > Acidiferrum. The sequence goes on along the minus strand of CAWIQN010000001.1, from coordinate 358,737 downwards.
GAAGACCACGATGGGTTGGTAGGTCCGCGGCACCACCGCTTCGGCGATGGCGATTAGCTTTTGTTGACCGAACACGCGCAGCCGCGGCGGCTTGGGTTCTCCACCATCAAGTTCGCCGGTAGCTCCCGGAGGAAGATCCGCTCGACCGGGCATCAACTGCGAAACCATAATGTTGAACTTCGATCCGTGCCGCACCCGTTTCTCGACCACGGGAAGAACATCGATGCGTGGAAAATTCGGCAGCAGCGCTTCCAGCGGGATCAGACAACTTGCGAACTTCCCGGCCTTGTTGGCTTTCGCGAGTTCTTCGAGTTTGATCGCTTGCTCCATGGAAAATTCGCCGACCGCCGTGCGCTTGATTTCCGCAAGATGCGCGCCGCAGCCCAGTCGCTGCCCCATCTCGTGCGCTAGCGAGCGGATGTACGTCCCGGACGAACATTCGATCACGAAGCGCGCAAGATTTCCCTCAATGCCGGCGAGGCGATATTCGAAAAGCTCCACCTCGACCGCCTTAAGTTCCACCGGTTCTTTCTTTCGCGCGAATTCGTATGCGGGGCGGCCATGTACTTTTTTTGCGGAAAACGCCGGCGGCATTTGCTCGAAGCGCCCAACGCGTTCGGCGGCGAATTTCTCGAGCACCGCGGCGGCCAGCGCCACCGGTGCGTCGGGCCCTTGCGCTTCGCCGTCGGAATCATAAGAGTCTGTCGCAAAACCGAACCGGAACGCCGCGGTGTAGCGCTTGCGGCGGCCATTGTAAAACTGCACCAGGCGTGTGGCGCGGCCGAGCAGCAGCACCAGAACCCCCGTGGCCAACGGATCGAGCGTTCCAAGATGCCCGATCTGCCGCATTCCGGCAAGGTGCCGCACCGCATCGACAACATCGTGCGATGTTTTGCCTTGCGGTTTGTCAATCACGAGCGCGCCGTCAAACGGCGCAGGTTGCGGCTGGCGTGGCATAGTTTTAATTCGGAATCTCGTCTGCGTTTCGTGGACCCGAGCTGTGCTCGCCGCTACGTCCACGTTTTGTGGGTCGGAGCTTCAGCTCCGACATTCAGTGCTTGGCTGCCAATGGGCTTTAGCCCCTGAAGTTACACTTCCGAGCAAGTCTAGCATCAAGAGCTGAAGCAAACTCACGGCGCCGCAGGCTTGTCCTTCTTCATGTCCTTCAAAAGCTGCTCGATACGCTCGGTGTATTCCTGCGAATGATCGAGGATAAAATGCAGCTCGGGAAGCCGCCGCAACTGCAGCCGCTCAATAATCTCGCTGCGAATATATCCCGCGGCATGCTCCAGAGCCTTGATCGCGTCGCGTTGCTCTTTGGCGTTGCCATCGCGCATGTTGATGAAGACGCGCGCGTGCTTCATATCGGATTGCACGCGCACCTCGCTGACCACCACGTTGCCCTCCAGGCGCGGGTCTTTCAGCTCGCCCGCAAGCATCGAGTTGATTTCGTGGGCAATCTCTTCGCCCACGCGTTCGTGACGGTGATTGGCTGGACTCATCGGCGTCCCCGACTGCTGAATAACAAATATTGCATTAATTATGATGCTGCGCTGCGCCGTAAAAGCTGCGTCAAAAACTTACCGCGACAACCGAATCTCCGGTTCGCTACAGGCGCTGACCCCGGAAGTCTAGATAATTTCAACGTTCTGATTGATCAGCGTGGAACCCAACATGCGATCCGCTTCGTCCAAGACTTTGTTGAGCATCTCCCGGAGGTGTTTTTCTTCGTTCGACAGCGTCACGACGCCCACCACCGAACGCTGCCACACGTCGTGATGCTCCAGCTCCGCTACCGCCACGTTAAATTCCCGCCGCAGCTTGTCTTTCAGGCTGCGCAACACCTGGCGCTTGTCTTTGAGCGATTGCGCGTCGGCGATGTGCAATTCGAGAGTGAGCAAACCGACGGGCATGAGCGGCTCGGGCAACGGCGGCTGCGCATGTTAGCACAGCCGCGTTAGATTCCAGTTTTCGCAAGGCCTCGGGCGGTTTCCGCGCGCCATTATGTTTTAGCTATGTCGAAGCCCCGGGCTGCGTCTTGGTGATCTGGAACGCTTCCAGTATGTCGCCAACCTTCACATCGTTGAAATTAGAGATGCCCACGCCGCACTCAAACCCGGTGCGCACTTCGCTGGCATCGTCCTTGAAGCGCTTCAGCGAACTGAGCTTCGATGAGTGAATCACCGCTCCATCGCGCGTCACGCGAATCATGGAATCGCGCCGCAGCACGCCGTCCGTGACATAACAGCCGGCAATGGTTCCGATCCCCTTGACCTTGAACGTATTCCGCACGTCCGCCCGCCCTTGGTACGTTTCCGTAACGATGGGATCGAGCAAGCCTTCCATCGCTTTCTTAATTTCGTCGGAAACCTCGTAAATGATGTTGTAGGTGCGGATGTCCACGTGTTCCTGGTGCGCCAGGTCCGCCGCTTTGCGGTCTGGCCGCACGCCAAACGCAATCACGATGGCTCCGGAAGCCGAAGCGAGCACCACGTCGCTTTCTTTCACCGGTCCCACACCCGAGCCGATGATCTTCAGTTTCACTTGATCCGTCGAAAGCCGCGGCAGCATTTCGCTGAGTACTTCCACGGACCCTTGCACGTCGGCCTTAATGACCAAATTCAATTCTTTGACATCGCCGGCTTTCAGTTGCTCGTGCAACTGGTCCAGCGTAATCCGCGCCCCGCTGGTACGTGCCATCTGCGCATCGCGCTGTTTGCCCTGGCGGTAGTCCACAATGTGACGCGCCTTGGCTTCATCGGTAACCTGGAAATGGTCGCCCACTTCCGGAATACCCTGCAGTCCCAGAACTTCCACCGGCGTCGAAGGCGGGGCATCGATAACCGGTCGTCCGCGGTCGTCGAACATGGCGCGGACTTTTCCGAACACCGAACCGCAAATAAAGAAGTCCCCGGCGTTGAGCGTACCGTTTTGTATCAACACGGTAGCCACTGGCCCGCGGCCTTTATCCACGCGAGATTCCAGCACGGTGCCCGTCGCCGGAGCGTCGGGATTAGCGCGCAGCTCGCGCAAATCCGCCACCAACAAAACCATTTCGAGCAGCTTGTCGATGCCAGTTTTTTTCTTGGCGCTTACTTCCACAAATTCTGTGTCGCCGCCCCATTCCGCGGGTACCAGGTTGAGATCCGAGAGCTGCCGTTTCACGCGTTCAGGTTCCGCGCCTGGCGCGTCCATTTTGTTGATGGCCACGATGATCGGCACTTTGGCCGCCCGCGCGTGATCGATGGCTTCCTTGGTTTGCGGCATCACGCCGTCGTCCGCCGCCACCACCAAAACTACAATGTCGGTGACCTTCGCACCCCGCGCGCGCATGCGCGTAAACGCTTCGTGACCCGGCGTATCGATGAACACCACGCTGCGCTCACCCACCGCAACTTTGTACGCACCGATGTGCTGCGTAATGCCGCCGGCTTCCCCGTCCGCCACGTCCGCGGAACGAATCGCATCCAGCAAGCTCGTCTTGCCGTGGTCCACGTGACCCATAACCGTCACTACCGGCGGACGCGGCTTCAAACTTTCCTTGGTCTCTTCCTTCGCCACCTCGAGAACCATTTCCTCTTCGAGGGACACCACGCTCACCACGCCGCTGAACGCTTCGGCCAGCGTCGTCGCCGTAGGAACATCCAGCGCCTGGTTGATGCTGGCAAAAACGCCGCGATCCAGCAGCGTCTTCAGCAATTCCTTAGCGCGCACGTCAAGTTTTTCCGCCAGTTCGCGAATGGTGATGCCTTCGGTGATGGCCACTTCACGCGGCGCGCGCGGCTCGGGTGGCGCGATAACCGCTGCCGCCGATCGCCGATCGCCAAATCCCGGACGCTGTCGCGTCGGGTGCAGCTTGCGCTCGCCTTCCTGTTCGCGTTTATCGGCTCCGCCAGGACGCTGCCGCGAAGTCGGCTTGCGCGTATAAAGGGGTTTGCCCGGTTCAGCCTTCGACGGTGCTTTCGAGTCCGGCATCGGCGGCAACATGCCGGGACGTCCGGGCGCACGAGGTCCGGGTCGCGTGCCCGCAGGCATGGGACCGCGTCGTTGCTCAAAAGGACGAGCCGGTGCACCACCAGGGCTGGTCGGCCGTGGTGAATAACTGCGACCCGTTCCACCGGCGCCACCCCCAGAAGGCGGGCGCATCGGCTGCCCAGGGCGAGGTCCGCTCGGACGTGAGCTCCCCGGCGTTGTACCTGGAACAGGTCCGCGGTTACCGGTTGGCAAAGGTCCACGGTTCCCCGTGGGAAGTGGCGGCCGCGCCGGGGCCGCTGGTCGAGCTGCGGCTGTGCCAGGTGCGGCGGCCGCAGGGCGATTGCTAATAGGTTGTGTTCCAACGGGTTGCGAACCCGGCCGAGCCGGTGCAGGCGCACCAGGGCGCGCTGCTCCACCGCCAGCCGGTATTTGCCCGGGAGCTTGTCCCGGCCTCAACGGCGCTTGCGGATTCGGACGCGCTCCTGGAGCCGCCGGGGTTGCTGGCCGCGCAGCTGGAACGCCCGGACGCAATGGCGTCGCGGGAGGCGCAGTCGGTGCAGTCGCAACAGGTCTAGGTGCTACCGGAACGCCCAAAGGCGCTCCCGATGTCGGAGCAACCGGTGCCGAAGTCACGGAAGAAGGTGCGGACGAATCCGCTCCACCTGGAACCATTGGTCGCGGCGACGCCACCGGTGCATGAGTCGTAGCTGCCACGCCCGGCGCGCTCGCGCCACCACTCACTGCGGGACTAGCCGACGCGGTTCCGGGAGCTCCGCCACCCGGCGCAACGCTCGGCGCCGTAAGGGGAGCTGTCGGTCGCGGCGCAGCCGGAGTAGCACCCGGGACTGTGGGTCGCGCAGCCGGCGGAGCGGATGCCGCACCAGGAACGCCAGCAGGACGCACCGGAGACGGCACCGACGGCGCAGCACTCGGTTTCGTCGGCGCAGCGGCCGCTTCATCCTCGCCGTCGCCCCCGCCTGCCAGCTTTTTGCGAACCTTCTCGGCCACGTCCACCGGAATGGAACTTGAATGCGTCTTCTTTTCCGTGACGCCATAGCCCGGCAGCAGGTCAATAATCGCCTTAGCCTTGACCTCCAGCTCGCGCGCCAGTTCGTTAATTCGTACTTGATTTGCGTCGTTCATTGAATCCTATTGACCGCCTCGCGGTCATCTTCTTGCCCACCCGATGCGCGCTCTAACTTTCGCGCCCCGGTAAATCCCAACCCGTTGCTTCCCAACTCGATTCGCCGAAGTTCCCCGTCCCGCCTGCTTCGTTCCTCAATCACTCCACTCATCGGGCGCTTCGTTGTGACGGTCATCCGGCAGGCCCGCTGCGTTGGGGTGACCTTTCGACCGCGCCGTACGCGCTTGCCTACTACGGTTCCGTGGGTTCCTTACTTTCCTGCTGGTCGGGATCGGCCTGCTGCGTGGCATGCTCACGTGACGCCGAATGCTCGTGTTCATCACTAGCAGCGTGCTCGACTGGGGTCTCTTCCGGCGCGTCCGTGCTTGCGGCGTTTGCGCCTGCGGCCGTCTCGTCCTGCGCTGGCTCGGCGGAATCTGCCTGCACCTCGTCGCCGCTCTGCGCCGCTTCCGGGGTTTCGCCTGATTCGGTTCCGCCGGACTCAGCATCGGCTTCCGCAGTAACGCTATCAGCGCCCTCGGCCGTTTCCGTGCCGGCCTGCGCTTCGGCGCCTTCCGCCAGCTCGTCCGTGTTTTCCGCCGCTTCGGTAGTCCCTGCAGCGGCAGCCTCGCCGCCGCCTTCGTAAAAGCGATTCACGGCCTGATAAATCTTGTCCACCATCTTTTCGCCGATGCCCGGAATCTCCATCAACTGCTCCGGCGTCATCCCCGCAAGTTGTTCCACGTTGGTAATGCCCGCGGCTTCCACCTTCTCAATCGTCTTCGGACCAACCCCCGCCAGCGCCGTCAACGGCGTGGTCGGCGCAGTCAACGCGGTCATCTGCTCTTCAATTTCGCGCCGCTTCTCTTCTTCGCTCTTGATATCGATGTCCCAGCCAATCAGCTTGCTAGCCAACCGCACATTCTGGCCCTTCTTGCCAATCGCCAGCGACAACTGCGAATCCTCCACAATCACTTCCAGCTTGCGCAATTCCGGATTCACAATCTGCACGCGCGTAACTTTCGCCGGGCTCAGCGCCTTCTGCGCGAACGCCACCGTCTCTTCGCTGAACGGAATAATGTCGATCTTCTCGCCGCGCAATTCGCGAATGATGGACTGCACGCGCATGCCCTTCATGCCCACGCAAGCGCCCACCGGATCCACATCTTTGTCCCGACTAGCCACGGCAACTTTCGTCCGCTCGCCGGCTTCCCGAGCGGCAAAACGAATCTGCACCGTGCCGTCGTAAATTTCCGGCACTTCCATCTCAAACAGTCGCTGGACCAAACTGGCGTCCGCGCGCGACACAATCACTTGCGGGCCCTTCGCCGCGCGGTCCACCATCTTGATGACCACGCGCAACCGCTCGCCAATGTTGTACGTTTCCAGCTTGGACTGCTCGCGCTTCGGCAGCCGCGCTTCGGTGCGGCCCATGTCCACAATCAGGTCCGGCCCCTCAGCCCGCTTCACAATCACGGTAACCAGCTCGCCCACGCGCCCGTTGTACTCATTAAAAATAGTGTCGCGCTCCGCCTCGCGCACCTTCTGCAAAATCACCTGTTTGGCCGTCTGCGCCGCGATGCGCCCCAGCACATCGGTCGGCTTGTTGGTCAGAATCTCCGTGCCCACGGCGGCGTCGGGATTTTTCTTCCGCGCGTCCTCGACGCTGATTTCTTTCAGCGGATCGGCAACCTCTTCAACAACCGTCATCACCGAAAACACGTCCACTTGCCCGGTCTCGGAATTAAACTTTCCGCGCAGGTCCTCTTCCGTCTTGTAATACTTCCGCGCCGCCACGCACATCGCATCTTCGATCGCCGACACCACCACCGCCGGCTCGATATGCTTCTCGCGGCTGAGCATTTCAATCTGTTGATAGAGCAAATTCGCCATGTGATCCCTAAATCCCCGTCATCTTTGAGTGCTGCGTGGCACAGCCAATCTTGGCTGTGCGCCTTTATCCCACCTGCAAACTCAAACCAAGCTCAATTAAAACTCCACCACCAGATTCGCCTTCCGAATCATCTGCAAGGGAAGCTCCACCGTCCGCCCTTCCTTGCCCTTCAGCGTCATGCGGACGTTGCCCTCGGCAAATCCCGCCAGCCGCCCTTCAAAAAACTTGGCCCCGTCCACCGGCTCGCTGGTAGTGATCTTCGCCAGCCGTCCCACAAACCGCGTAAAGTGCTCCGGCTTGGTCAATGCCCGGTCCATCCCCGGCGAACTGACTTCCAGCGTGTACCCCGCCGCCCCCGGGATCAACTCCTCCACATCCAGGATCACGCTCAACTGCTGGCTGACCCGCTCGCAGTCCGTGTGGCTAATCTTCGCGTAAGCCGGTTTCGCTGCCACCGCACTCGCCTGAATCGAGCCGCCTTCCAGTGCTTCCGAGCCCCCCGATTCAGCGCTATCTCCATTATTATCAGCGCCAAAATCGGTCACCGCGTCCGGCACGCGATCGATATACACCCGCAGAAACCGTTCCCGTCCCACTTTCCATTCGACGTCAACGATTTCCAGCCCTTCCGAACGCGCTACCCGTTCGGCGGCTTCCCGAATTTTCTCGAGAACCACGCAGGGACTCCCCGACCTTCACCCATCCGGCGTGCACTGCAACCGGCGGCAACAAAAAAGTGGGCTTGCGCCCACTCACCGTGCGACCCGCTTCAGAGCGAAAATAGAGTATATTCCCGCTACACGGCAAAAGCAAGATACGGTCCTATGCTCGCTACCGCGCAGGGCGCTTGCCTCTGAGCCCTGCGGTTTTTGCCACCCGGTGGCGGGAGCGGCCCGCCCTAGTGGCGCCTGGCAACGTGGCTTAACCGGCGCTTGAATCGTGGCCGAATTGCGGCGAAGCTAGATACCGATCATGCAGTCACTACAGGAAATAATCCATCGCTTATGGATCACTCCGGATCACGGGGAGTGGACTCAAAAAATCGATGTCATCCCGCTCCATGACATCGAATCGTGGATCACTAGCGACGATATAGAAATTCTAGGCTTCACTCACGCCCTTCTGAGCGATCGTCGCTTTCGCATCGATCCTCCAATCTCACTCTCATCCTACGTCTCCTTCACGAAGCATTATTTTGCTCGCTGCATTCGAGAGAATCCCGATGGTGAATGGTCGGATTCCAGATACATAGCGGGCGGAACTCTGGTAAATATTTTCGCGAGCCTCTGGAGAGATGCCTCCGTGCCTCGCGCGGTTCTACTGGATTTGAAAAACTGGTTAGCAGCGCTCTATCGCGAAGGCGATGCTGCCCTTCGCACCAGCATCGTGCACGCAACGTTGGAACATCTCTTTGAACAGAGCGATATCCGAGAGTTCTTCTCCGATTGGGAGAAGGATGCGTCGCTTGCAGAAGCCGCAACCGAAGCCTCCGAATGGTACAAGGGCGGCGGAAGCTCTCCGCTCGGAAAACCGCCGGCGTCCGAGGGCTTATGAAATTCCTGCGATCAATACTAGTGAAACTGCATCGGCCTAGTACCGCTCCTGAAGCCGGCACCGATTTTTACGATCTTCTTCAACAGGCCCACGTCCATCTCACAGCGCAAGACGTCGCCCAAGCCCGCCCGCTCCTGTTGAAAGCCTTGCAGTATCGGGATCATTTGGCGTATCAGTCCGCACTCGAATACATCCTCATGGGATTGGCTGGAACCTGGTTGCTGGCAGAGCGATATGACGAAGGCATCGCTTTCTTTTCCGATTACATCACCAGATTCCCCACGGATTCAGAAGGCTACCATTGTCGCGGGGAGAATCTTTGGTATGCGGGGCGGCTGCAAGAGGCGATGCGTGACTACACCCAAGCTCTCGAACTGAAACCGAATTCATTATTGTGTCTCATGGGCCGCGGACAAGTCTCAGCGGAGCTCGGCGAGCACCCGAATGCCCTTCACGACTTGGAGTTGGCCTTGCAAAAACTCGACAGCGAGAAAATCTCCGATTCTGCGTCGGCCCTCTGGTACACGCAGATCGAGGCTTTCACGCGAAACGGAAAAGGATTCGCACTCGCAGGGCTTGGCCAAATCAGTCCAGCAATGGAAGAGTTTGAACTTTCGTCCCGTCTGGTGCCGGACAACGCATGGGTCTATTACAATCGAGCGCAAGTCCATGAACGCCTCGGCAACCGCAAGGAGGCCATGAACGATTACCGGAAGTCTTTAGAAAAAATCAGCCCCAAACTAAGCCCAATAAAGCGAACCTACGCCGAAGCAAGACTCGCCGAGCTATCATCCTCGATGTGAAACTGATTCGTCCGCTCTACCTTCGATTCAACGGAATGATCGCACCCTACAATTTGGGGATCTTCTCAAATCTGTTGGTAGTCTTAACCCAATTCGACGTAATCGGGCAAAGCCAGCGAATCGTTTCAAGCACTTCTCGATAATCCGTCTCGAGGTCCCGATGTGAGATTCGCTCGTGATGCGCAATCTGATTTCGCAACTCTTTGATTCTCAGCAAGCGCTTATTCAGAAGACTTCGCATCATCTTCATCGGAAAGATTTTGTGCAAGTACGGCACCCAAAGATCCTTTTCGTAAACGCTCGCCGTTAAGCGCACCCAAAATCCAAAATTTATTTTGGCAATGACGCGCGGGGCGGTCACCACTTTATGCAACTCTTCCACCGCCTCCTTGGCCAGACGCAGCGACTCGGCCTCCGGGGCAACCAGGTGAATATGGTCGTACCATTCGCCAGTCGCAGTCCCACTCTGCAGGATGCGATGCATTGAATTTCGCAGCGTGATTTCAAGGCCTTGGATCACACCGTAGAGAGCTTCTGACAGTTCAGTGTTGTGTTCATACAGCCGAATCGCCTGACTTCTATCTCCTTTCGCTTGTAGCATGTAGCTGTTGAGTCGGTCGGGGGATACGGATCTTTCTATCGCGCTTATCTGCTCATCAAAATAGCCGTCGCGAGCTTGATTTTCCGACATAAATACGATATCTTTCTTGTGTACGCCCTGATGCGACCGCTGCCGCAAGGCATGTTCTCAGGGTATCGGCCTTAGAAAGGGTCACCTCTTGGGTGGCCCTTTCGCTATTTCACGCCGCATTTACAGGGATTTCCCTCGCGCCGAGCATGCCTGTTAACGTAAATAGAATAGAAACGATACGTTATCACGCGCATTGCGCAACGTCAAACTTCAAACTGATCTGTTAATGAGGGAATCCGCGATGCTAGTTCGCGACGGCCAAGAGTAAGCCAACGGGCGAATCGTAAATGCACTACAACGCTGGCGAATCATCCCCCAGCATCGCCTTCCGCACAATCTTAATTGCCGGAAATCCCTGCCGCAGAAAATCATTGTGAAACTTCTCCAGCGAAAACGCCGCGCCCTGCTTCTTCATCACGTCCGCCCGCAACTTCAAAATCTCAATCTTCCCCAGCGTGTAATAAAGATATGTCGCATCGGACGTCCCGCGTTTCGTCTCAATCAACCCGCTCTCGTGCGTCTGATACCCTTCTTTCTCAAAAAACGCCACACCTTCTTCAAACGTCAGCTTCCCGCCGTGCATCTGAATCCCCACGATGAACCGCGCATCGCGCAGCAGCGCATCCTGCAACTGTCCCAGTCGAATCAACCGCGCCTGCGCCACATCCGTCGCGCCCGTCCCCGGCTGACCATAACCTTCATCCAGCATCATCTGTTCGCAATAATGCGCCCAACCCTCGGCATTCGTATTCGAGCCGATCAGCTTGCGCACTTTGCTCACCGCCATCGGCGTCCACAAAAACTGAATGTAATGCCCGGGATAAGCCTCGTGCACCGCCGTGCTCACAATCGTCCCGCGATTAAACTCCGCCATCCTACCGGCAATCTCTTCCGGCGTATCCCCCGGCGCCGGCAGCGTCACATTAAAAAATGCCTCGGTGGCCACCTTCTCAAACGGCCCCGGCGTATCCATCGACGCCGTCGTCAGCGCTCGCATAAATGGCGGTGTCTCCTGCAGCGTCGGCCGCACCTCCGAAGGGATCGTCACAATATGTTTGCTCTGAATGAATGCGATCAAGCCGGCAAACGTATCGCGGAAACTCTGCAACAGCTGGTCCGGCGCCGGATGCGTAGACCCCAAGTCCTCCAGCACTTGCTGCGGCGTCTTGCTCGGATCCACTTCCTTCGCCAACTCATTGAATTTCGCCTGGTTCGCATGCAGATCGTCGTAAGCAATCTCCAGCAAACGGTCCAGCGACGTATCCACCATCTCGTCGTACAGCAGCTTTTTTGAAAATGTCTCCGCGCCAAAACGAAAATCCCCGTTCGAGCGTGGCAGCAAATCCGTCTTCAGCCACTTCTCATACTCCTGCAGCGCCGCAATCACCGCCCCGTTGGACTTCGCAAAATCGGCCTTCACCCCCGCATCCGTGGCGTGCGCAAACGCTGCCGGCACATCCTTCTGAAAAAAACTGATAATCCCCGGCAACTGCTCCAGCGCAATTTCCGTATAAATGTGCGGCGGATTCTTCAGATTCCTCCGCGCCTCGGCGAACACCGCCGGCATCAACTTCTCCCGCGCCACCACCGACCGCAGTCGCTCATCCTCCGAAGCAAAATTCCGGCTCATGATCACGTACACGCTGTTTGTAATCCCGCTCGAATACGTGTCTGGATTTTTCTCCCACATCCGCACCGTCTCCAGCATCAACAACGTGCCGCGAATGCTGGACAGGATCATCTGCCGGTCCGCTGCCGCCGTCTCATCGAACCCCCGCGCGTCCACCGCCTGCAGGCGTTTTTCAAATGCCCGCAGCGCCGCAATCTCCTGGTCCGTCCCCTCCCGCGAGTAATCCTCCAGCAGCGCGTCATACCGGTGCAGCCCCGCGCTGGTCCCCGCCGTAGGCGCAAACTTAAAAAATACCTGCTCAAAGTAATCGTCCACCACCGCGTCCCACTTTTCCGACGCCGTCGGCCCCGCCACCGCCGTCCCCTTCACCGCCTGGCCATTCGCGGACCACCCCGTCACCGCCAGCAGCCCCACACAAATCCATCCCGCCATTCGCATGAATCTCTCCCCACGCCTGATCTGTCTGACGCCGCCAATTGTAGGCGGTAATCGCCCAAACCGCGAACCCTCCGTGTAGCGCCGGCATCCTGCCGGCGTTTGTTCGAACAGCGCCTCAAACGAAAACCCAAATTTTCCCCTTGACAAAATCCCATACCCTAACGTACGCTTGCCCTTGTAAGAAACTGCGTTCAACCGACCCAGCCTGCCTTTCCCAAAACGGGAAAAACTCCACAAGATTCGCCGAAAATCACCGAGCAAAGAGGTAACTATTTTATAAATATAAGGCTGGCGTAACTCCAGCAGAATGAACACTTGCAAAAGGATGTGAAAACAAAGGACTTTAACTACCTTTAGAATGACATCCTTTCAGAAAGAACCCCCGGGGGATCCCCCGTAGATCCGCTCCGTAGGGGCACGGCATGACGTGCCCGCTCGCTGGCCTTCCGCCATGACAAGACGGCCGCACAAACTTCACTTTTCAATGTCGCGATGCACAATCTTCGCCGCGAACCCCCGTCCCGCCAGCGACTTCTCAATCGCCTCCGCCATCATCACCGAACGGTGCTTCCCGCCTGTGCACCCGAAGGCGATCGTCAGGTAACTCTTCCCTTCCCGAATATAGTGCGGGATCAAATACGTCAGCAGCCCGGCGATGCGCCGCAGAAACTCCCCGGTTTGCGGAAACGACCGAATGTACCGCGTCACCTTGGGATTCTGCCCCGTGTACGCCCGCAAGCCCGGCACAAAGTGCGGATTGGGCAAAAACCGCACATCAAAGACCAGGTCCGCATCCGTCGGCACGCCATAGCGATATCCGAAACTCACCACCGAAACCATCAGCGGCCGATTGTCGGGGTTCTGGAAGCGCTCGGTAATAAAATGCCGCAGCTCGTGCACGTTAAACTTCGTCGTATCAATGGACAGATCCGCCAGCTTCCGGATCGGTTCCATCAACGCGCGTTCGTGCGTCAGGCTTTCGCGCACGGAAAAATTCCGCCCCAACGGATGCGGGCGCCGTGTCTCGCTGTAACGCCGCAACAAGGCATCATCCCCAGCTTCGATAAATATCAACGTGATGGGATGGTCTTTCTTCAAATGCCGCAGCAAAGGAGGCAATTTTTCCAGCTGCAATCCCTCGCGCGCATCCACCAGCAGCGCGGCGCGCGTAAAATCGCCTTCGCCCGCCGCGTGCAGCTCCGCGAAAATGGGAATCAGTTCTACCGGAAGATTGTCCACGCAATAAAAACCCATATCTTCAAACGCGTGCAGCACGGTGCTTTTTCCCGAGCCGGAAAGCCCCGTAAGAATCACCAACTGCCGCGTGGCACCGCGCAGCGCGTTTGCTGCGTTCTGTTTCTTATTTCGCGAAGTTGTTCGTTGATTTTTTACTTGAGTTATTGAGGTGCTGCGACGGTGTGCCTGCTGCCCGGAAGCTCTGCGTGCTCGTGGCTTTGCCGCGGCGCGCAAGCCTAACTCTTCACCCGGCGTTGATGCGTGCTCGGAATGCGCATGTCTTCGCGATACTTCGCCACCGTGCGGCGCGTTACGTGAATCCCCGCATCATCCAGTTTCTTGGCGATCTGTTCATCCGTCAGCGGGTGCGTGCCATCCTCTTCTTCAATCATTTTCTTTACCAGCCGCTTCAGCGTCAGCAGCGACATATCGCCGCCCTCAGGACCGTTCACCGACTCGCTGAAGAACGACCGCAACTCCAGCACGCCCTGCGAGGTGTGCGCGTACTTGCTGGCCACCGCGCGGCTCACCGTCGAAGGATGCACGCCTACTTCTTCCGCCACTTCCTTGATCATCATCGGCTTCAGTGCATCCGGGCCGTGCGTCAGGAATTCGCCCTGCCGCGCGATGATGGACTGGCAGACGCGCAGAATGGTGTGCTTGCGCTGTTCGATATTCTTCATCAGCTGAATCGCCGCGGTGAAGCGCTCTTTCACGTAGTTACGCACATCGCGGTCCGCGGCATCGCGCACCAGCAGCCGCCGGTACGTCGGACTCAGCCGCAACTGCGGCATGTCGTCTTCATTCAAAAACGCTTGCCACTGATCATCTACTTTGCGGAAATACACATCGGGTTCCACCAAGCGAGGTTCCGTCTTGTTGTAACGCAGACCCGGTCGCGGATCGAGCTTGCGAATCACATCTAGCGCGCGCTTCACCACCTCCACCGGACGGTTCAGCGCTCGCGCCACTTCTTTGAGCTGATTGGACTGCACCTGCTTCAAATGGTCGGCGACGATCTGTTGCGCCAAAGTATTCTGCGGATCGAAGGCTTTCAGTTGCAGCAGCAGGCATTCCCGTAAATCCCGCGCGCCTACGCCAATCGGGTCGAAGTCCTGCACCACGGCCAGCGCATCGTCCAAATCATCCTGCGAGAATTTTCCGCTTTGCGTCAGCTCGTCCGTGGACGCCGTCAAATACCCGTTTTCATCCAGATTTCCGATGATGCTCTCGGCAACCTCTTTCACCTCGTCGGAACAAATCGTCACGCTGAGTTGCCAGGTCAAATGGTCCGTAAGCCCGCTGGGCGAAGACAAAAACTTCTCAAACGAAGGGCGCTCGGAAACTTCCCGCTCCTGCGACTTGCCGCCATCGCCGCCAGTATCCAAATACTGGTTGAAGAAGGTGCCGACGTCGAATTCGTCAAAGGGATTCGATTCCGGCTTTTCCGGAACCTTCTCCGTCTCCGCTTTCAAAAATGTTTCGTCGCTGTAATTGTCCGTTTGCGTGGGCTCTTCGCTCAGCTCTTCGAGCACGGGATTGGCAATCATCTCCTGATTGATCATCTCGCGCAGCTCCAGACGGTTCAGCGCCAGCACGCTGACCATCTGCACCAGTCCCGGCGTCAGAATCTGCTTCTGCGAGACGCGGAGATTAAGTTTCAGTCCTTGCCAGGCCATGCAATCTTTACTTTCCGTCCCCGTAGGGCGCGAACTTCCCTGTTAACTTTACTCTCTTGAGCGCCACCCGTGGCGTTTCGTTTGCCGATATCGCGGGCACCAGTCGGACACTAATTCAGCCGGAAGTGATCTCCGAGATAAACCCGCCGCACTTCAGGATCGCTGCTCAACTCGGCAGGCCGGCCTTTCCTGAATATCTTGCCACTTTTCAAGATGTATGCGCGGTCCGTTACGTTCAGAGTTTCCCGGACGTTATGATCCGTAATCAGTACTCCTATGCCGGAGCGCGCCAGGTCGCGGATGATTTCCTGCAAGTCCTTCACCGTGAGCGGGTCGATTCCAGAGAACGGCTCGTCCAGCAGGATAAAGTGCGGTTGCAGCGTCAACGACCGCGCGATTTCCAGCCGCCGCCGCTCACCGCCAGAAAGGGTGTACGCCTTGCTCGTCCGCACCGTCTCCAGCCCCATCTGCACCAGCAACTCTTCCAAGCGATCGCGCTGCTGCTCCGGAGTGAGCGGCAGGGTCTCGAGTACCGCTAACAAATTCTGTTCGCTGGTCAATTGCCGGAAGACGGAAGGCTCCTGGGGCAGATAGCTGATGCCGCTACGCGCCCGCAGATACATCGGTAAATCCGTGATTTCCTTGTCGTTAAGCAGCACGCGGCCGGAGTCTGGCCGCGCCAGACCCACGATCATATAAAATGTAGTGGTTTTTCCCGCACCATTCGGCCCTAGCAGGCCGACCACTTCACCCTGGCCTATTTCTACTTCAACGTCGTCCACAACCTTACGGCCACGATACGACTTGCTCAACTCGATGGCCTGGAGCTTCAGCATACCTCGCCAAAAACAACCGGGATTGGGTTCCGTTTATCTCTCAACACGATGCCGCGTCAAAATTCGCGAACCATTTTCAGAATCGACGATGATCGTATCATCCGCTAAAAAGAAGGTCAATTGACGGCCAGTGGTGTTGCCTTCATTTCCGTCGTAAAGCGTGGGATGGCCGCCGCTCATCACGAATTTTCCGTCGGAAGCCGTGTATACCCCGCGCTCCGCCACGGCTTTGCGGCCGCCCTCTTCAACGGTGGTGCCGCCGGTGCCTACGGCGCGGCTGATCTGCTGCGGCCCATCCACGTGGCCGGGTACGCTCGGCGTGGCGGCCGTGGCCAGATTGGTGCCACGCGTGAAATATAGATCGACGATCGGGGCGCGCATTTTCTGATCGGCGGACTGCGCAATCACGTCGTGTTCAAGGTGTGCGTGGCTTTCCGCGTCGTTGTACATCAACGACTGCGCCGTGACGTGCCACAGCGGCGATTTTTTCGCGGCGCCCTGACCGGTAGCCGAAGCAGGCTTGGAGCCAGCAGCAGCGGCAGTAGTCGCGGAGGCGGCAACTGCGTGCGCAGTCCCTCCTGCAGTACCGGCAGCAGTACCCGCAGAGAGAGCGCCGGCGTTGCCGGCCGCAGCATCGCTCGTCCCGCCAGATGCTGTTGCAGCAGCCTGCGGAAATACCGCGCGGATATTTCCCGAGGCGTTCATCACCTGCGTCGGCCGCAACAACTCGATGGAATCCGCCTCCAGCACCGATTCTCCTTGCCACATGCGCGCGTGCCCAGTGTACAGCGCACGGCCGGTCTGCGAATTCCCCTGCAAAAGGTCCGAAGTGATGTGTGTTGGCACCGGCGCCGGTTGCGCGATTCCATTGGTAGCGGCGGGACCGTTACTCACCGGCAGGTCCGTAGAACGCACGCCGCCATCCGCGTGAATGTCGCCAGTATTTTGCACAAACACGATACGCGCCGCCGCCGTCTCGGTGGTGGCATCGCGCACAATCGCGTGCCCGGTTAAAGTTGCGGTCTGCTCCGCCTGGACGAAAACGGCATGATCGGATTGCCCGTTGCGGTCGCCTTCGCGCAGCTTCACCGCGCCATTCAGATTCATCTGCGACCATCCGCCCGTGGGCAGCAAATTGGCCACGCCACTTTGCGCCATCGCCGTCTGCGTGGGCCTTTCAGTCATGGTGCGTTCCGTGCGCACATGCCCGTCCGCCAACAATTGTTTCGGTTTGCCCAGCGCATCAAAAAACATTTGCAGGCTGTCCGCGGTAAGCGTGGTGTGCGCCGGCGTCGCTGGGAGCGCGGGCGTCGCGGGGCGCACGGCGTTTGCAGCGTTCACGGCGTCAGCTTTGTTTTTTGCAACGCTTGGCGCGTTTGCAGGCTTCGGGCCGGCGATACTCGCGGCGTTGGTTTCGGACCATTCCATCCGCCCGGCCGCCAAAGTCTCCGCTTTCACCGGCTTGCTGGCTTCATTCTCTTTGCCGCCGCTAAATTCCATGCGCAAAGCTTCGGTGCGCAACATCCTGGAGTCTCCGGAGATGCTCGCCAAACTCTTCAGCGTGACGTCGCCGCGCAGAAGTAAGTCTTTGACTTCATTTACGCGCGGCCACATGGTGATGGTGGCGCTGTCGGAGCTGCTATCGTCGCGCTCGTCGTCCGCATGGCGCACACCTTTCACGTGACCTTCGGCGGCGACGGTGGTCACCCAACCCTGCGGCGAAAACTCCGCCGTCAAATGGTCGCCGCGCACTTCCACTTGCGCGTCGCTGGCCTGCGAGACGATCTTCGGCTGCTCGTCATTCACCTCGCCGGAGGCCAACAATGTTTGCGCGCGAAATTGTGCGTCGAGATCCAACGTGAGTTCGCCCGCCGTAAGCTTGGTGGTTTTGGATTCCGCAGTGGCTGGTCCCTGCACGTGCATGCGGTGTGCCACGCGATCAAATTCCAGGTTCGTCCCGACGACGGTAACTTCCTTGTCCGGATCAAAATCCGCCGTCCCGTCCGTTGGAGCTACCGGCTGCGATTTCCCTTTGGACTTCCCTGACGCGGCGGCGGGGCTCGGCGGTGGCCGCAGTTTCAGCTGCACCTGGCTCAGCAGGCGCACCGTTCCAGCCTCGGACTTGTACTCCAAGCCCACTCCCTGGCCGCTACCGTTTGGAAACGAAAAACTCACCGGCTCGGCCGTCATCGCCGTGCCGCTTTTCTGATTGAACGTCACCGCTTTGGTCACCACGTGCATCACTTGCGGCGCAGGCACTTGCGACGGTGGCATTTGCGATACGGGGCCCGCGACGGCGGTGCGCGTGCGCTCGGCATCCGCCGCGCTTTCCAGATCCATACGCACTTCGCCGCTGCAGACGACGTTGCCATCGGTTTTGCCATACTGGCAGCTCTTGGTGTGGATCACGTCATGCCGGTCGCCATTCTTGCCGAAAATGGTGATGACCACGGTTTCCAGTTCGGTCAAATCGCGATCCTTGAAATCGGTGGACTTGGAAGCTTCTACCGTAAATTCCTTGCGGCTACCTTCGCCTTTGGAGAAGGTCACACCATTGGACTGGCGCAAAATGTTCGCCGCCGCGGCCGCCGGCGCACTCAGCCGTTCTTTGCGCGCCTTCCATCCGTGCTGCACGTACACCGCGGCCGTGCCCAGCGCCAGCACCAGGGCCACGGTCGCGGACCACCGCGCATACTTAGCCGCTTCACTCCGTTTCATGTTTTCAGTTAAGCAAAAATCCGCGCCACTGTATAGAAGCGGGATCGGATGTCAATGGCGACTCCCGCATCAGGGGGACGCCCGGAACAATAGAGTCGTTATGTAGTTTGGGGATAAGAAAACCAACGGCAATCCGCCGTGGCTCTTACGCGCCTTCGCGGCGGCGTTCTACGCGATCGGAAATGGTTTCTCCAGCCTCGGCGGTAGCGGCGTCGGCAATTTCAATCTCGTCCTCGAAGACGCCGACGGTGTCCGGGCACGCAACGGTGTCCTGCAGGATGCCCATGTTGGCGGCGGCGACGCTGTCGCGATTGGTGTTTTTGACCAGGTACATGGCTTCGTCGGCCAGGTGCAGCAAACCCTCTTTGGTGCGCGCGTCCACGGGATAGGAAGCCACGCCCAGACTCGGCGTCACGCGAACATTCAAACCTTCGGGAGCGAGCCACGGCGTGCCGCGAATCAATTTGTGCAAGCGTCGCGCGACATTCAGGGCGTTTTCCTTGGAAGTCTGCGGCAGCAGAATCACAAATTCGTCGCCGCCGTAGCGAAACGCAAAATCAATCAGCCGGCAACGCGCCTTCAGTGAATTGCCAATTTCCGCCAGCAGCCGCGAACCAACCAGGTGGCCATGCGTATCGTTCACCTGCTTGAAGTGGTCCAAATCGATGAAGACCAGGGAAAATTCGTAATTATAGCGCTGCGAACGGTAGATCTCCGTCTCTAAAATAAAGCTCATGTGCCGCGCGTTGTACAGCGAGGTGCAATCGTCGGTGATGGTCAGCTCATGAATGCGCTTCACGTGGCGCGCATTTTCCAGCGCAATGGCGGCAAAGTCCGAAAGGGCCTCAAGCAATTTCAAATCCCGCGGATCGAAGCCATCCGGCCCGATGCAGTTGATCAACTCAATGACGCCCAGGCAGGTGTCGCGAAACTTTACCGGCACGGCCACGATGGATTGCGTTTCGGTTTTTGTTTTTTGGTCGACTTGCGAAAAAAACCGCGTGTCTTTCGAGGTGTCCGGCACCACCACGGTCTCGCCGTGTTCCGCCACCCAGCCGGCAATGCCCTGCCCGACTTTGACACGCACATCTTTCAGCGCCTGCGAGGCTTTGCCTACGGCCAGCTCGAAATACAACTCCTGCTTTTCCTGGTCCAGCAACAGCAGCGACCAGTTGTCCGGGCGCAGAAATTCGTCGATCTTCTCCATAATGGTCCGGAGAACCTGATCGAGCTGCAGCGAAGAGGTCAGCGCCTTCCCCAATTCCTGGAAGACCGCTACTTCTCCCGCTTCCCGTTGTTCGAAGGACACCGCCAGATTGCGACGGCGCTCCACCGCAGGAAATTGCTTTACTTCCTCCACTCGCGGTTAGCCCTGGCCTTTATGAATTTTGTTCACACGCGCGCTCGCACCCCGGGGCAGCGCGACGCGCGCGCTCCGGCTGCTGCGATCATCCGCCAGTATAGGCACTCTGCAAAAAACCGCGCAACCCGCTCGTGGTACAGGCGTGGCCTTCTTGCCATCCTCCCCCTACATTACCTCCAAATACCCGCCGGCGGTGCTCGGCGGAGGCGAGCCGCTGGCTTCAGCCAAGGGCGGATCGCCTGGGGGTAGGTCGGAATGGTGCGTATGTGCGCCGGTGCGACTACAGATCGAGGAATTGCGCATCTTGCGCGTCGTGGTGGTGGAGGAATTGCGGGTCGCTCTTGAGATAAACCACATGCAGCGCTAACTCAAAGCGCACCCCGCGCCGGCACTCCAGGCACGCCGGAAAGGTGTCTCCGTGCAGCGCCACCACATAGTGTGATGCCGTGTGCCGTTGCGCGTGGGCCGCCTTGTAAATGCCGGAGCACGGCGCTTGTTCTCCGGAACGAAATGCTTCTCTCACCGCTGTCACTCTTTCACAAGATTCTGCTGCATCGGCGATGTCCTGTTGCGTGCACCGACGCATGCGCCGCGGCGCGCAAAGTCGCGCGCACAACCGGGCAAACGTTTAATATCGCCCTCTGTCGATCCACAGCCGCACTTCATTTTCCACCACGAAAATCTGGCGGCGATCCGCAGCAAATCTGGATTCCAGCTCGAAAGCATGGGCTTCGAGTGGCACGTTGAAGCGCCAGCGCGTGGCCACAAACGCGCGAATAAATAGCTCCGTGTAGCGCGGCAAGCCCAACAGCTGAAACTGCACCGCGTGCACCAGCGCGTGGAACAGCGATCTGGCGGTCAATTCCTCGTTGAACACCACCACATCCTCGAAGGTTACCGAGGCCATGTGCGTCAGTTCCAAAAGATGATGGTAGCTGTTGGTTTTGCGCTCAATCTTGAGGCGTCCGAGACCCTGCTTGGCCAGCTGCACGACGCGAATCCTGGCGAGCAAGCTAGGCGAGAAGAAATTGGCCATGACACTGGTGTGTTGCGCTTCCAGCGGCTCGCCGATGGCGTGGTACTTTTCGCGCTGTTCGCACATGTACGCTGAGATGTCCGCAATCGCGTCCAGAACCTGGTTTTCATCCAACTCCGGACCTTCCACGCTCCGCACGCCGTTGGAGCTCTGCGCCAGCCGCGGGATGCTGGAAAAGTACTGATGCAAGCCCGTGGCAGTGGCCTGGGCGGTGCTGAGCATTTCTGGTTCCGCATGACGGGCAATTTCTTCGACGGTGAAACGCGCTTGCAAACGCTGCGCGGCGCGCTGCGCGGACTGCAGTTCCGAGTGGGCGTGACGCAGGTCCCCGTTCAGTTGAACGAGCGCAACCGAGTCACCTAAGTCTGGTCGAGCACACATACCGAAACTCCTGATAATTAGGTTTACTTCTGCATTGAAACGATTTAAGCTCGTTATATATACACCGTAAACGATACGGTGTCAACGAAATGATTGTAACTATTTTTTCGCACTTGCCGAGGCCTCTCCCATGCCTAGGAAACCTGAACCACAACTGCGCGCGCGTATTTTGGAAGCCGCTCTGGTGTTGTTTGTAAAGGGCGGAGAAAAAGGTTTGTCGATGCGCACGCTGGCCAAACTGGCGCGCACCAACACGCCGGCGGTATACCGGCGCTTTCGCAATCGCGAGGCCATCCTGCGAGCCATTGCCGAGCACTTCCGGCGCAATTCCTTCGCGGCGCTGGAACAGTGCCAGTCGCTGGAGGAAATCTGCGGCGTTCTGCTGGACCGTGCTTTAAGCCGGCCGCGGGAATATGAACTCTTTTATTCGGAGCTTATTTCCAAGCTTCCGGGGCCGCGCGCGAACTTTGAGTTCACGAAGAAAAGGGCCGCGGAGTGGCTCGGCGGCGCTCCTGAGGATCACGTGGAGCTGGTTCTCGCGCTTTTCGCGCTGATCCATGGCACGGCCATGCTGCTCATTTCCGGGGCCGTGATGCCAGGGAATCAAGCCAGGATGCGCGCCGCGTTCACCGCTTCGGTTCCGGTGCTGTTGAAGCGCGCGGCCAGTCTCCGTTAGTTCCCCTTCGGGCCCCATTTAGCCGTATCCAGTGCGCCGTCTGCCGCAAGATCTCGCAGTGTCCGCTGCAGCACCCGAAGCCGCATAATTGTCTGGCATCGTAATCCTCGCGAGAGACAGGCAGTTGGCGATTCTATTCCCAGCGATTCAGTTACACTGAAGAGACAACCGCTCGACGGTTCCGCGGGAGCAAGTTCGACTTATGGCTAAGGGTAGTTTCGGGGAGCGCCTGAAGCGCGAACGGGAAATGCGCGAGGTCTCGCTGGATGAACTGACGAAAGCGACGCGCATCAGCCAGCGCTTTCTGGAGGCGCTGGAGAACGAGGATTGGAAGAAGCTGCCTGGTGGGGTCTTCGGTCGCGGATTCGTGCGTACTATCGCCGGCTATCTGGGTCTGGACGAGGAAAGTCTGCTCAGCGAATACGACCTGGCCCGCGGCGATGTCTCGCAGGGTTCTTCACGGCCCGAGGAGCGCATTCCGTCGACGCCGGCATGGATTCCGCTGCTTGCGGTGCTGGCACTTTGTGCGGTGCTGGCCGGAGTGTTTTTCGCGGGACGATATGCATGGCGCCGTTATGCAGCGCATCGCCAGACGCAACCTTCTTCCGTTGTCCTGATGCCGCCGCAGGATCCGTCCGCCGGAACGGTGATTTCGCAAAGCGCGCCGGCGCAACCCACTGTGCCCGCGGCAAATCCCGACGCGACCACGCCTGCTGGTGCGTCCGAATCCGTTGGCGCGAGTACGGGCATTTCGAGCGCGGGAGGTGCGAGCGCAGAAGCCGCTGCGCTGGATCTTTCTGTTTCCACCTCTGCCGCGACGCGCGTGCGCGTTCTGGGCGACGATAAACTGCTGTTCGATGGCGAATTGCCCGTAGGGGTCAACCGGCATTTCGCGGCCAATGACCATTTCGAAATCACCGCGGCAGACTCTTCGGCGGTATTGCTGGAATTGAACCATCAAGTGATGCGGCCGCTCGGGCCACCGGGGGCTTCCGGTACAATGGTGCTTAGTTCCAAAGACGTGAGGCAGCAGGCCGGTGGAAACACTCAGCCCTGAAGTTATCGAAGATTTGCGCCATGATCGCGCGCCGCGCGAGCGCAAACTTGCCGTGTGTTCCAGCGGAGCGCACCTCTCTCCCGCGGACCACGCGGAAATCCTTACCGTGCTGGCCAGCGATCCCGATGAAATGGTGGCCACCCGAGCACAAGACGCCCTGCTCTCTATGCCGTACGAAGGTTTCTTAGAAGCGGTTCGGCGCCTGCAAGCGCTGCCCGCAGTACTCTCTTATGCCGCGCGTAATCTTGCGGACAAGCCCGGCATTGCGGAAGCGCTGGTGCAAAACGGAAATTGCCCCGCGGCTTACCTGGTGCACGTGGTGCCGCATCTTTCCGTGGCAAAGATTCAAGAACTGGTCGACGATCTCGAACGGGTGAGCGATTCGCAAGCGCTGGCGATCGCGCTGGAAAATTCCACTTCGGTAACTGCCGAGCAAAAAAGCCTGCTGCGGGAAATGCATGGCCCCGGGGTTCCGCTGGATGTGGCCGCCCTGGCGGAGGCTGCGGCAGAGGCCGAGCCCGACGATGAACGCCGGAAAACTTTGTTGCAACGACTGGCCAAGATGAATGTTGCGCAGCGAGTTAAATTTGCGGTCATGGGCGGTTCAGAGGCGCGCCGCACGCTGATCCGGGACTCGAATAAGGTGGTGCAGCGCGCGGTGCTGCAATCTCCACGGCTCACGGATCAGGAAGTGGAAGCATTCGCCGCGATGTCCAGCCTGACCGACGAAATTCTGCGCTTGATCGCCAGCAACCGTAAATTTCGCAAAAAATATACCGTGGTGCGCAATCTTCTGAATAATCCAAAGACTCCGATCGACGTCTCGCTGCACTTGCTTCCCATGATCAACGCCATCGACTTGAAGAAACTCGCCAGCAACAAGAACATTCCCGAAACGCTTCGCACCACGTCCGGCAAACTGATCCGCACCCGCGCCGATCAAAAGAAGTAGTGCGCGCCATTCTGCGATGGCGCTTTGATGGCCTACCCTGGAAAACCTCGGCTTTTTACCGATTACCCGCGGGCAAGGATTTCAAATAAGCGATGATCGCTTTCGCGTCGTCGTGGTGCATGTGATATATGTGCATCGGCGGACGCAAGGTTTCGCCTTCCGGCCCGATGCCTTGTTCGAGAACCGTAGCGAATTGCGTGTCGGTAAAACTTGGCATTCCGGCGAGAGGCGGCGCGGTGTCCGCCCAAGGCTGAATCGGAGCCACGGGACGCACCCAGGTAGTGGCGCCTTGCAGCCACGCATCGTATTTCAATTCACCATTGGCATTGCGCGGGGTGTGACATTCTCCGCACATGGCCACATCATTCACCAGATATTTTCCGCGCTCGATATCACCAGCAGGCGAACTCGCACTCTGGGAATTGGCACTATGTTGCGCAGCGGCGAGCGAAGCCAAAGCCACCGCGGACACAGCGATACCCGCCAACCACGCTTGCCACATCGCGACACGCATAATTCCTCCGAAAACTGACGCGTCCGATGTTGCGGTAGCTGCGGACCTTCTGTCAACGTGAAGGTGAGCTGGGTTGTGTGAGCGTTATGACTCCGAACCAAGAGCCGCGGCTGGTGAATTGACTCGAAGCGGTTATTTTCCGCTAGAGCGGGCGCCCGTCGCATGACTGCTGGTCTGCGAAACGGCTTTTAGCATTTCGCGCGCTTGGTTCAGGTGCTCTTGAATCATGGGCAAAGTCTGGTCCGCGAAGGCTCTCATATTTTGATCGTTGCCAAGGTTGGCTTCGCTTTGGAAATCGTTCAGGTCTTTCTCGTGAAGTTCGACCATGTGCTGCGCATAGGCGCGATCAAAGGCGCTGCCGCGCAAATGGGCCAGTTGATCGTAGGCTTGGTGTTCGTGCGAAGTGAGTCTGGCGGGCAGCGTGATATTTTCCCTTTGCGCTACGGCTTGCAGTTGATCCGCGGCGGCACCGTGTTGCACTACCATGCGTTCGGCGAATGCTTTTACCACGTCGCTCGAACCGCGTTCGCTGGCCAGCCGGCCTAGCTGAATTTCGGCCACGCCGCCCGATGCTGCTCCCCGGGCAAAGCGCACGTCGCTCATCTCTGTTCTAGTTCGCTCTGGCATGCCGCTAGGCGCATTCTGGTGCGCCAAAACCGCCCAGCTGGCCAGGCCGGTAAGAAAAATCGTCAAACACGACAAATAAATCGCTTTGGAGAGATTGCTTTCCAGTCGCATGAGGACCATCCCAAGATCTGGCTACAGAAGTACACTTGGACTGTAGAACTGGGTAGGCAATGGACTGTATCGGGCATCTCATGTATTTGCGGCGCCGGAAAACTGGAGAAAAACATTCATGCAATTTTCAAGAATCGCTGTGCGGTTGGCATCGTTCGCGGTGGCTTTTGGCTTGATGTTAGCCGCGGCAATGTGCGTGTTTACGCCCTCCGGACGAACGGTGCGAGCGGCGACAGCAGGCGGAAACGATCCGTGGACAACCGCCGATATGGTACAGCCGGCGGACTTAGCGCGCGAGATTGCAGAGAAGAAGCCAACGTCGCCGACGGTTTTATACGTGGGCTTTCGACCGCTGTTCAATGGTGGTCACATTCCCGGCGCAGTGTTTCACGGTGCGGGGTCGACAGAAGCGGGGATGGCGGAGTTAAAGAAATGGGCTGCGACGCTGCCGAGGTCCACGAATCTGGTGATTTATTGCGGGTGCTGCCCGTTCGGCAAATGCCCCAATGTGGGGCCGGCGTTCACCGCGCTGCATGAGATGGGCTTCAGCCACCTGCGCGTTCTGGCGTTACCGGACAACTTTAACGCCGACTGGATCGAGAAAGGCTTTCCCACGGAAAAAGGGAAGTGAGCGGCAACGGAACGCACGGCCTGGGCATCCAGTTCGACGAACGACATTCTTTTTGTGCCATCGCCTAAAGGACGCCGAATATGCCAACCGCTGGAGGAGACATCGACGATTCTTTCGATATCGAGCAGGAAGAGAAGGGCCGCCAAGAGTCCGCGGAAACGCGGCGGCTCGATCAGTGGCTGAAGATACTCGTAACGCGTGCTGGCAGCGACCTTTTGCTGGTGCCCGGCGCACCGGCATGCATGCTGCGAGATGGGCAGATTGAGAAGATCGAACAGCATCCGTTGGGGGCCTCGGAGATTGAACCGGCGGTAATTCCGGCGCTTAGTTCCCATGCGTTGAGAACCTATCGCGAACGAAAGATTGCCGATTCTTCGTACGCTGTCGATGGGCTGGGTCGCTTCCGCATCAATTTGCATCGCGAACGCGGCTCCGCTGCCGCGGCGGTGCGCGCGCTCCCTTCCAAGGTGCCTTCGATTGGCGACCTGCACTTGCCCGCCTCGGTACAGGCACTCGCAAAATTGCCTCGCGGATTGGTTTTGATTGGCGGCCCCGCGGGCTCCGGTAAATCCACGACGATGGCGGCGCTAGTCAATGAGATTAACCGCAACGAATCGCGTCACGTGCTGATTATCGAAGATCCGGTGGAATACCAGCACACGCATTTCAAAAGCATTATCGAGCAGGTGGAAATCGGCGAGGATGCGGCGGATTTTCCTACGGCGTTGCGCGCGGCATTGCGGCAGGCGCCCGATGTGATTGTGGTGGGCGAAATGCGCGATGCGGAAACGATGATGATCGCCGTCGCGGCGGCGGA
Organism: uncultured Acidobacteriota bacterium; assembly: GCA_963838265.1. Taxonomy (GTDB): domain Bacteria; phylum Acidobacteriota; class Terriglobia; order Acidiferrales; family UBA7541; genus Acidiferrum. The sequence continues at coordinate 331,995 of CAWIQN010000001.1, read as the reverse complement.
GACCGGGCATCTGGTGCTCTCGACGCTGCATACCATCGATGTAGCTACCACGGTCTCGCGCATTGCCGACAGTTTCCCGCTGGAACGGCAGAACACCATCCGCCAGGAATTGGCGATGTCGCTGACCGCGGTGCTGACGCAGACATTGTTGCCCAGCAAAGGTGGCGGGCGCGTCCCGGCGGCGGAATTGCTGATGGTTGGGATGGGCGCGCGGCAACATATTCGGCGCAATCAGCTGCAACAGCTGCATCAAGAGATTACGCTGACCAAGAAGAAGGGTTCGTTCACCATGGAGGAGTCGTTGGTGCAGTTGATTCGCAGCGGGAAGATTGAGCGGGAAGCGGCGCTGCTGTGCGCGATTCATCCGGATGATTTGGAGATTTTGCTGCGGAATTGAAGGGCGAAACTAGCAGGAATCGTAATATTCGTTCGACGCGAAATCCACGAAGAAAGCGCCGCAGGCCGGACTGAAGTCCGGCACCTACATAAACCCCGCGCGGGAATTATTGCGCGGCGCGGGCGATGTCCAGCACGAAGCGGTATTTCACGTCGTTGGCCAAGAGACGTTTGTAGGCCTCGTTGATTTTTGTCGTCGGGACAATTTCAATATCCGAGACGACGTTGTGCTGGGAGCAGAAATCCAGCATTTCCTGGGTTTCGCGAATGCCGCCGGCACCAGACCCGGCGATGGACCGGCGCTTCATCAACAGCGGGAAAACGGAAAGCGACGTGGGACGGTCTGGCGCGCCCAGAAGCACAAGAACGGCGTCTCGTTTGAGCAGGTTGATGTAGGTGTTGATATCGTGATCCGCGGAAACGGTGTCCAGGATCAAGTCGAAGCTGCTCGCGTGAGCCTGCATGGCCTTCGCGTCGTTGGACATCACTACTTCGTTGGCACCGAGGCGCAGCGCATCTTCTTTCTTTTTCGCCGAGGTGGTGAATTGCACCACCTGTGCACCCATGGCATGCGCAAATTTCAAACCCATATGGCCTAAGCCGCCGAGTCCCACGATGCCCACTTTGCTGTGTTTGCCGGCTTTCCAGTGGCGCAGCGGCGAATACGTGGTGATGCCGGCGCAGAGTAGCGGAGCCGTGGCGGCGAGATCGAGATTGGCGGGAATTTTCAGCGTATAGGCTTCGTCGACCACGATGTTGTTGGCGTACCCGCCGTAGGTGGGCTCGCCGTTTTTGTCGCGGCCGTTGTAAGTGAAGATCGCGCCAACGTCACAGTACGTCTCCAGACCTAACTTGCAGCTTTCACACTTGCGGCAGGAATCGACCATTACGCCGACGCCCGCGAGGTCGCCAACTTTGAACTTTTTCACTGCGCTGCCGACATGCGAGACGCGGCCGACGATTTCGTGCCCGGGCACCATGGGAAAAATCCCAGGAAACCAATCGTTGTTGACCTGATGAACGTCGGAGTGGCAGATGCCCGAAAATTCGATGGCGATGACCACGTCGTTCGGCAGCGGGTCGCGGCGCTCAAAGGAAAATGGCTCGATGGGAGCTTTAGCTTCTTTGGCAGCGAAACCTTTGGACGCGATCATTAATCCTCCGTTGGCGTGCAAAAGTAAGATGCGCGGGAACGCGAGGGGTTATTTTTTTCCGTCCGGCGATTCGTTGGCGATATTTGCGAATCGCCGGCTATTGGTCGTCGTATTCGCGCGGCACGTCGTCTTCGAGGACTTCGTGAGTGTGAATCTCGCCTTCGTCGGCGTCAGGAACATCTTCGATCCCTTTGACCACTTCGGCTTCGAAGGCGTTGCCTTCTTCGAGAAGCTCATCGACGCTTTCGGAGTCCGCTCCGGCGCGATTGGTAAGACCCTGCAGGTCGCCGGATTGCCCGCCAGAGCGCGCGCCGAGTCCCGCGGGTTCAAACGCCACGGAGTCGATGATCTCGCGCTTGCCGCGTTTGCTCACGGGCTTGGTATTTTTCGTGGCAGCTTTGGCGCTGAGCGATTTTGCCACCGGCTTGGCGGGCGGCTTCACAGACACCTTTACCGCGGGCTTTTTAACTTTTTTCAGGGCGAGTTTTTTCGCGGCGGATTTCTTCACGCCTTTCTTCTGTATTTTCTTCGCGGCTTTCGCGGGCTTTTTCTTGGCTGCTTTTTTGGTTTTCTTTTTGGTGGCCATGGGGAAAGTCTAGCACTTTCGGGCCAGGCTGTTTACCCGGGAGCCGCTTTGTCCTATCCTCTGACGACAGCAGCAAGCGAAGCCAGTGGCCGCGGGGAGTCTTCTCATCATGAACATCGAAGAGGTACGGGCGCGCATTCATGAGATTGGCATCATTCCGGGAATACGTACGGCGTCGGGAGAAGATGCGCACTTTGCGGCAGACGCGGTTGCCAGCGGCGGCATTCCCATCGTCGAAATCACCATGACTATTCCCGGGGCCATCGACATGATTGCTTATCTTGCAAAACACATTCCTGGCGTGCTGATTGGCGCGGGCACAGTGCTGGATACGGAAACCGCGCGGCGCTGCCTGGATGCCGGGGCAGGGTTCTTGACCGCACCCTGTCTGGACGTTTCGGTGATCGAGATGGCCAAGAAGCATAACGTCGCGATGCTGGCGGGGGCGCTAACGCCCTCGGAAATCCACACCGCTTGGAAGGCGGGCGCCGATTTCGTCAAAGTGTTTCCATGTTCGCAGGTGGGCGGCGATTCTTATATTCGCGCGCTGAAGGGGCCGTTTCCGAAAATTCCCTTGGTGGCGGCCGGCGGCGTGAATCAACAAACAGCGGGAAATTTTATTCTAGCGGGCGCGGCGGCGCTGGGAATTGGCAGTGAGCTGATTCCGCGCCAGGCCATTGAAAAACGACGCGCCGAACAGATTCGCGAATTAGCGCGCAGGTTCTTGCGCTTGGTGGTCGCGGCGCGAGAACGCCTGGCGCCGTATGCCATGTCTACGACTAGCCCGCACTAGCCTTCCTTACCATTCTTTACTGTTTTCGGATTATTGCCGCATGCCCCACCTCGCGAAATTTGAGCTATGCTGCGCGTATGAGCCCTGAAGCCCCGCGAACAACCGTATGCATCGTCGGCGGAGGACCAGCCGGCGTGGTCCTTGCGCTGCTGCTGGCTCGCGAGGGCATCGACGTAACCATTCTGGAGAAACACAAAGATTTTAATCGCGACTTTCGCGGCGACACCATACACCCAGCCACGCTGCGGGTGATGAATGAACTGGGGCTTTTGGATGCGCTACTGAAAATACCGCATCGCCGCTTTGACCACGCGGAAGCAACCATTGGCGATCGCACTTACTCTATGGCGGACTTTACCCACTTTCCGCCGCCTGCCAACTTTACGGCGTTGATGCCGCAGTGGGATTTGCTCAATTTTCTCTCCACGGAAACACGCAAGCACGCGAACGCGCGAATCCTGATGGAGCACAAAGTCACGCGGCTCTTGCAAGACCCCGCGGACCCGAAGAAGACGGTCGGCGCTTACGCCGAAACTCCCCAGGGGCCGGTTGAAATCCGCGCGGTGCTGACCGTCGGTTGTGATGGACGCCATGCCACGACGACCGAGTCGGCCAACCTGCAGCGCATCGATCGCGGCGCGCCCATCGATGTGCTGTGGCTCAGGCTCTCGCGCCGCCCGGACGATCCGGAAAACGCGCTCGGCAATTTGAACTTCGGACGCATGATCATCCTGATCAATCGCGGCGATTATTTTCAGTGCGGCTACATCATCAAGAAGGATTCCCTCGACAGAGAAATCAAATCAGCCGGCCTGGCGGCATTTCGTGCGTCGATCGCGCGCATCGTGCCTTTCCTAGGGTCCGCAGGACCAGATGGTAAGTCTCGCGTGGACGAGATTACCTCCTGGGAGCAGGTGTCGCTGCTCCCGATCCAGGTCAACCGCCTGATACGGTGGCACCGGCCGGGCCTGCTGTGCATCGGGGACGCGGCGCACGCCATGTCACCGGTGGGCGGCATTGGCATCAACCTGGCTATTCAAGACGCTGTCGCCACCGCGAGGATTTTAAAGGGGCGCATCCGGGAGGCCGCGCGCACTGGCAACATCAGCGAGAGTGCGCTGGCGGAGGTACAGCGCCGGCGTGAGTTGCCCACACGCGTCACGCAGAGCTTTCAGGTGATGATGCATGGATTTCTGAAGCGCTATCTCGGCGATCCCGCACCGGCACGTGCGCCGCTCATGCTGCGGATATTGAGCCGAAGCCGCCTGTTTCGGCGAACGGTAGCGCGCTTCATCGGGTTTGGCGTGCGACCCGAGCACGTGGGATAGCTTGAATGGGGTGCCTGGGGTAACGCGATTGGTTGGTTTTCTATTTAGTCGGAACAGGTAGCGGAACGAATTCGGCGTTCCACGGTTTGACCGTCAGATTCAAGCGAGCCACCGTGATGGGTAGCTCGAACCTGCGCGGACCGGCGCTACCTGGATTGATGTATAAGACGCCTCGGCGAAATTCCTGCCCAGGCTTATGCGAGTGCCCGGTGAGTACGATAGAAAATCCAGCCACTTCGGGCACCAGATCCAAACTCTCGCGATTGTGCAGCATGTAGATGGTCACGCCAGAGGCGGTGACCACTTCCGTGACGGGCAGGCTTTTCGCCCACTGCTCAGTGTCGACGTTGCCGCGGATGGCCACCACAGGCGCCAGATCGCGCAAGGCGGTGAGTATTTTCGGGTCGCCCACATCGCCGGCGTGGAGAATTAAATGCGAGCCACGCAGCGCTTCCACGGCTTCTGGACGCAACAGTCCATGGGTGTCGGAAATCAGGCCAATCTGCGAGGCATCTGGAAAGACCGGCATTCGCGCGGAAAGCTAAATTGCTGCGATTAAGCCGATTGCTTGGTTTGGTTGGCGCGGCGCAGCGGGCGAGCGCCAGGGATCGGAAACGACATGTGCCAGAAATTGGTGTCTTCGGAAACGAACTCGACGCCCACGTAATTCTTGCCGTCGCGCGCGCGTCGGATATTGATCACGCGGCACTCCACCGAACGGGCGGTGTGGTCGTTCACCAGCAGCAGCTGCTGCCCCATGGTGACCAGATGCTCGAGGTTGAACAGCGCACCGTGGCGATTCACGGATTGCGAGTGCGTGTTGATCACGAACTTCTCGCCCTCGCCCGACTTGCCGTGTACGGTTAGCGGCACAGCCAGGGATACGCGGACGGTGCGGCGACGTTCTTTGTAGCGAAAGTTAACCAGTGACATCTGCGGTGTCTGCCTTCTATTAATTCACTACGGCGAATCACATCTACCGGATGACGTTCACAGGTTCGGTGGGACGAACCGTGGATCGGCGGCGCCAGTGACAATGGGCCTGTGTAGCATGCCAAAAAGCGCCAAAAAAGCAATGACTAAAACTATCACCCTACCCACGAAGCAGAGTTTGGGCGATTTTGCCCCGCGTGGCAATGAATCCTCCGTACCAAGTCCCCCAGGGACTGGAGTACTGCCCTCGCCAACCGTCAGTTTTACGCCTCATTGCATTTAGGATATGTATGCGATATCTAATCGAAATTGGCATCGAGACGTGGCAGGATTCGTGCCTGGATTCCGTCGCGCATCCCGCTCAATGGCCTTTAATAAGGCCTAAATCACAGGAAAATTGACGATTTGCAATGCGTTCACGCGAGCGCCATCAACCACCAGCCCCCAGTGCAGGTGCGGGCCGGTGACCCGCCCCGTAGCTCCAACCTTGCCCAGCACAGCCCCAGCGGCAAGCTCGTCGCCCACTTTTACCGATATTTCCGAGAGGTGCCCGTACAGGGTGTAGATCCCCAACCCGTGGTCTATGAGCACGGTGTTGCCCGCGAAATACAGCGGCTCCGCAAGGACCACGCGGCCCGCTTGGGCGGCATGAACGGGCGTGCCCGTAGGCGCGGGAAAGTCCACCCCGGTGTGAGGCGAGCTGGCCTGACCGTTTAGCACGCGGCGACGGCCGAAATTCGCGCCAGAGGTCACCCCGGTAAGCGGTACGCGGAATTTGCCGCGCCACAGTTTCTCGGGCGTCACCGTGCCGTAAAGCTCGTGCAAGCGTTGTTGCTCGGCTTTCGCGCGCGCCAGTTGCTCGGGATTTGGTTCCACGAACTGCGGAGCCACCTTGAGGCTCTCAGTAGCAAATTTCCCGGCCGTCACGTGGACCGTGAGCTGGCAGGGGACCGGCTGGCCTTCCTGCGGCTGAATCTCGACCTTTAGGGCATAGTCGCCAGACGGCTTCTCCAGGTCCACGGGGACAAGGGCACGCCAAACTTGGCCCTTCGCGGAAGCACCTGGAGCCGCGGCGCTCGGCCAGAACGAAATGTTCTGAGTATCCCACTTGGCGTGAATACTCGTTATCGGCGCTTTCAACGCGAGCTGGGCCAGCAGCAATCCCCCTTGCCTGACGGAAGACGCGTTTATGGAGAGCGCCGCGCCGCTTCCGCAGGTCGTCGGTGGAACGGCGAGCTCTTTATGGGCAGCAGCATGCTGGACCGGCCCGGAGAGCAACGGCGGCGCAGCGCCGGCCAGAATGCCAGCGGCAAGCAGGGCGAAGACAGGTCGAAGATTCACGTTACAGCAGCGACGTCGGTCGGCGCGTCCAGGGCTTGCCCTTTTCTTTGGATGCCGTTTCGACATCCTTTACGTACGCGCCGGTTTGCGTCAGCACGTGATGCAAATCGTTGCCGAGGCTGATGAAGGTGAAGCCCTTCTCAAGGAATTCCCCTACGCGCGAGGTCCCGAAGAGGAACAGCCCGAGGATCACGTTATTTTTACGCGCGGCCTCCATCAATTTTTGCGTCGCGGCATTCAGCTCCGGCGAGGTGTACATGTGCGGAAACTCGTATTTCTCGTACAGCCCCATGGACATGCAAAGATCGTTCTGCCCGAGAAATAGAATGTCCACGCCAGGAACGGCGGCAATCTCGGCGATGTTTTCGATGCACGACGCGGTCTCCACTTGCAACGCGACGATGGCGTTGGCGTTCCATGCGCCGGCATATCCGAGCAGGCCGCCCTTGTTCATGCTGCGCTGGGGAAAATAGACCGAGCGCGTCCCCGCGGTGGGATAGCGCATGCAACTCACCGCCTGCAGGGCTTCCTGGGCGGTATTGATATACGGCACCAGCACGCCGTCGGAGCCGAGGTCCAGCGCTTGCTGGATACCGGGGCGATCATCGTACCCGCCTACGCGGACCAGGGACTTGGCGCCGCCGTTCGCAATGCCGCAGAGCATGGCGGACAGGTTCTGATGGTCCATCGGCCCGTGCTGCGTATCCACCAGCAGCCAATCGTAGCCGCTGTGCGCCAGTTGCTCCGCGATGGTAGCGCTGTGCGAGTTCACGAACAGACCAAGCTTCGGCATGCCCGCGCGAAGTTGCTTCTTAAATTCGGCGCCCGTTACGGCGGTATCCGACATGTTTTTCTCCTCAAACGTACGTTAAATCGACGGCGTATGCAGCTCATGTAAATCTACAGGAGGGACGGCGGCTCCGCCACTGCGTCCTGGCGGTTGCAGCCCTCGCGCAGCTTTGCGTGCTGATCAACTAACTTGGATAGTGTTGTGCCGGCCCAGCACGAGGAAAGCTACCGCTCCGCGGGGATGCGAAATTGCGGCAGGATCCACTCGCCGGCAGTAGCGGAAAGCTGCAGGCCCAGTACAAAGTCGCCAGTCGGGCGCATTTCGCAATACACCACCCGCGCGCGCGAACGAAGATTGCCGACCAGTGAGCGCAGGTTTAGCCGCTCGCCCAGCTGCCACGGTTTGCCGGTGATCACCCGGGCTCCGTGCAAGCTGATATTCTCCGTGACCCCCTGTTGCGCGGGGTAACGGACTTCCAGGCTGGCTAAATCCACGGCGACGTGGAGCGGCGTGCGGGTCTCAAGACGATTGGGTTCGTTGGACATAGCACCAGACTGCGATAGCGAGATAAAACTCGCAGGCGAGCGCCGGGCGGGTGACGACGATCGAAACTAATGATAACCCCATGGACATTGGAAAATGCACAGATTTTCTCGCGCGACGCTTCCGGGCAACCACTTCCTGGTGTCCAGGCTCCAGGAAATTCATGCGAGCGGAAATTACTACAAATTACTGGAATCAAAGGGCTTAGGGAAGAGATCGCGCATCGCAATGGTTTCGGTCTGTCCTTGCAGGTTCGTCAGAATTACCGGAACGTCGCCGCAAAACTCCCAGATGATCTGCCGGCACGCGCCGCAGGGGGGGGTGAGACGTTCTGTGTCGGTGACCACCGCAATGGCGTCGAAGTTGCGCTCACCCTCGGAAAGGGCTTTGAAAATGGCGATACGCTCCGCGCATACCGTCAGCCCGAAGGTAGCGTTCTCAATGTTGCAACCGCCGAAAATGCGCCCAGAGCCGGCGCGCACCGCCGCGCCCACGCGAAAGTTGGAATACGGAGCGTGGGCGTTTTCACGGATTTGCTTTGCCGCGGTAATTAGGCTTTCGTGATCGCTCATTTAATCCTCAAATCCTATTCATTCAGCAAAGCCTTTGTACGGGCGCGCGACCGGGTCGGGGCGCCTCAGCCCGGCAAGGTGTCATCCAGAATCCTCGTCAGCTCAGCTCAGCAGCAATCTTTGGAATCACCGCTCGCAGCAGCGCGATGAATTGGCCTTTCACGCGTTCGGCTACTTCCAAGACTTCGGTATGGACCAGCGGCTGATCGATAACGCCCGCGGCAGCATTGGTGACGCAAGAAATTCCCAGCACGCGCATCCCGCTGTGGCGCGCTGCGATGACCTCCGGCACGGTAGACATGCCCACCAAATCCGCGCCGATCGCACGCAGGTGGCGAATCTCCGCAGGAGTTTCGTAGCTCGGCCCCGCGAGCGCCGCATACACGCCTTCCGGCATGTTCGCGCCAGCCTTCGCAGCCTCGGCAGCGGCAATCGCACGGAATTTCTTGTCGTACGCCGTGGTCATATCCGGAAAACGCAACCCAAGTTTTTCGTCGTTCGGTCCGGTAAGCGGGTTGGCGCCCTGCAGATTGATATGGTCGCTGATAAGCACCAAGCGACCTTGCGTCAATTCGCGCAGGATTCCTCCGGCGGCATTGGTCAGGATGACGGCCTGCACGCCAAGCCGCGCAAAAACGCGAATGGGGAACGCGACCTGATGCACCGAGTAGCCTTCGTAAAGATGCACCCGGCCTTGCATGCCGATCACCGGCGTATCGCCCACCAACCCGATCACCAATTTCCCTGCGTGGCCAATCGCGGTGGAACGCGGAAAATGCGGAATCTTTTCGTACGGCACTTTGACGGCGTTCGCAAATTCGTCCGCGAACGCTCCCAGGCCGGAGCCCAGCACCAGGGCTATCTTCGGACGCAGCTTTGTCTTGAAGAGAATAAATCGCGCGGCTTCCTCCGCTTTGTCAAACTCACTTCGAGGAGCTTGATCCGATTTATCCTCTGCGGCGCGCGAAGCCTCATGTTTCAGCCAGCGCTCGGCGCTCTTTGAACTGGTGCGGACTGCAGCAATTCGCGGCTTGGATTTCTTTGCGCTCACGGGTGAATCTCTACGCCCACGAAATAATCCTCACGAAAGAATTCCCACAATCGAGGCGGACATCAAGTTCGCCATCGTCCCCGCCAGCATGGCGCGAATGCCAAATCTCGCCAGTTGCTGTCGCTGCTCCGGGGCCAGCGCGCCGATGCCCCCAATCTGAATCCCGATAGAACTGAAATTCGCAAAGCCGCACAACGCAAACGTTGCAATCGTGAAGCTGCGCGGGTCCAGCGCCCCCTTTATCGTTCCGAGTTGCGCGAACGCCACGAATTCATTCAGCACCATGCGAGTGCCCAGCAGGTTGCCGATTTGCGCGGCATCGTGCCAGGGAATGCCAATGAGCCAGGCCACCGGCGCAAAAATCCAGCCGAGAACTTCCTGCAGATTGTAAGGAAACCAGCCCACATGAATATGGATCCAGCCCATTACGGCGTTCAGCAACGCCAGCAGCGCCAGAAAGACAATGAGCATGGCGCCAACGTTTAAAGCCAAATGCAACCCGTCCACCGTCCCGCGCGCGATCGCACCCAGCACATTGGCCTCTTTTTCCGAGGGTGGCATCTCCACCCGCCCCGCGGTCAGTGGATGCTCGGTCTCCGGCACCAGCATCTTGGCCATCAGCAGCGTGCCGGGCGCGGTCATGATCACCGCGGTCAGCAGATTCTTGGCATCCGCGCCGCCCACGCGGATATAACCGGCCATCATGCCTCCGGAAATGTGCGCCATGCCGCTGGTCATCACGGTCATGAGTTCGGACTTGGTAAGCTTCGGCAGAAATGGCCGTATCGTCAGCGGCGCTTCCGTTTGCCCCATGAAGATACTCGCGGCAATGTTCAGCGACTCCGCGCCGCTGGCCCCCATGATTTTCGTCATCACCCACGCCGCGCCGCGGATAATCAACTGCATGATGCCGAAGTGATAGAGCACCGCGAAAAACGCCGCGATAAAAATAATCGTCGGCAGCACTTGAAAAGCAAAACTAAATCCGAGGTTGGAATCAGCCTTGCCGATCTCTCCAAATAGGAACGCGGAGCCCACGTAGGAAAAGTCCAAAAGTTTTTTGGCGCCGCCGCCCAGCGTGGCGAAGAGCTGCTGACCGGCCGGCACGCGCAGCACAAACAGGCCAAGTGCAAATTGCAAACCGAGTCCCCAGGCTACCGTCTTCAGCTTGATCGCCCGACGATCCGTTGAGAAAACGTACGCGCCCGCAAGAATTACGGCAATACCGAGCACGCCGACGTATCGTCCCATTAGTTCTCCTTTTACCTGGCAACCGCTCAGCGCGTGCGACGGCGCCGCGATGATGGCGCGTCCCGACCTTTGTCTTTAAGAATAGTCTGATAGATCAACGGATTTTTTACCTTCGGCGGCGCGCCCGAGATTTCGTAGCTCTCGGTAATCAGCGCTCGCGCCTCGGCCAGTTTGGCATCGGAATTGTAATGGATTGTCGCCAGCGGCTGGCCTTTTTTGACGCGCTCCCCGATGCGCGCGTGAAATTCCAGCCCCACGCCATGGTCGATGCGATCTTCTTTCTTCTCGCGCCCGCCGCCAAGAATCGCCAGCGCAATGCCCAGGTTTTCGCAATTCGTGGCCGTGATGTACCCACCTTTCGGGAACGGCACCTCCACCCGCGATCGCGCCTGCGGCAATCTCTGCGGCTCTTCAACCACGCGCGGATCGCCGCCTTGCAACTCAATGGCTTGGCGAAATTTTGCTTTCGCTTTACCGCTGGCAATCATCTCCGCCGCGAGGCGGCGCCCAGCCGCAAGACTGGCGGTCTTCTCCCCGTAAAAAAACATCCACGCCGAAAGCTCAACACTAAGTTCTCGCAAGTCGGCAGGTCCGCCACCGCTCAACACTTCCACGCACTCCACGATTTCGTTGCTGTGTCCCGCCATGCGTCCCAGCGGCTGATTCATATCGGTGATCAGCGCCACCACTTTCTTCCCAACGCTTTGGCCGATCCCCACCATGGTCTGCGCCAGCGCCACCGCGTCTTTCTTGCTCTTCATGAACGCGCCGGATCCGGTCTTCACATCCAGCACCAGCACGTCGATACCTTCCGCCAGCTTTTTGCTCATGATGGAAGCGCAGATAAGCCCGATACTTTCCACCGTGGAAGTCGCATCCCGCAGCGCGTAGATTTTTTTGTCCGCCGGGGCGATCTCCGCCGTCTGCCCGATCAGCCCCATCCCGCACGCGCTCAACACATGGCGAAATTCCTTCAGCGTAAGCGCGGTGTTGAAGCCCGGAATAGCTTCCAATTTATCGAGGGTTCCGCCAGTGTGCCCCAGGCCCCGCCCGCTGATCATTGGCACCGTAAGTCCGCCGGCTGCCACGATCGGCGCAAGGATCAGCGAGGTTTTATCGCCCACGCCGCCGGTCGAGTGCTTATCAACCTTCTTCCCGGGTATCGTCGAATGATCCAGAATCTCCCCGGAATGCAGCATGGCTTCGGTGAGAAAGGTCAGCTCGGCGCGGTTCAGCCCGCGCAGCCACGCCGCCATCAGCCACGCCGCCATCTGGTAATCGGGAATTTCGCCCCGCGTGTAGGAGGCGATCAGGAAATCAATTTCGGGCCGGGTGTGTTCACCGGAGTCACGCTTTTTGCGGATCAGGTCTACGGCACGCATTTTTTGAGGAACAGCGAAGCGGGAGCGTAGCATCCGCGCGAGTTCGCGTCAACGCTTCGCCGCCGCAACGAGTAATTGCTCCAACCAAAACAGTCATTTGCGATGCGGAGAATTTGCGAATTATAGCGGTTGCTCGACGTTGGGGGGCAGCGCGGTGTGCTGCGCGGAAATAACGTGCCATCCGCGCGGCGTGTTCACGTACACGTGCGTGACGCGCAGCTGGCTGTTAAAACGCTGCCCGCGAAACGTGCCCCGCGTCGTCCACAAACACGTAGCCACCGCCAAATCCTGATAGATACGCACTTTTATATCGTTGGCGATGAACACTTGATATTTCACGTCGCTGGATTGCACCACGGCGATCAATGCGGTGCGATCCACCGGCTGGCCATGCGAAAGCGTCCCCAGGAAATCGTCGCTGTACACGCGGTGAAAAAACGTCCCATTGTTCAACAAAAACGCCCGCGCCGTCTCGCCTTCCATATTCACCAGTTCCTCCCGCTCCATCTCGGGATTTACCGGAGCATCGTATCCATTCGCATACGGGTCGTGATACGGATTCTGCGCGTAGACGCACCAGGACAGCACCAAAGCCAGGGCCAACAGCGCGGCAAATCGGGACATTCCAGCACCGCTCCTTTATGAAGGGTAAGGCTACCGGCAGCAATCCTGTGGCGGATAGCACCTGCTATTTATGATACGAGCTAAGCGGAACGCGGAACAATGCCGCTTGTTCTTTTGAATACCCGCTGTGCACGGTTGACTACAGACTGTTTCGACACCCCACCCCGGCAGTTCGTCCTGAGACATCGTCCGGGCACCTAACCCACACAATCAACAAGCTCGCGCACCGCCTAGAAAAAATACAGGACGTCGCCGGCAACCGTGAATTGATTCTTCTTTGTGCCGTTGTCGTACGCCGGAGCGTCGTAGGCTCGCTCGAAGCGCACCTCTGGGCGAAAAAGCAAGGTGGTGCCGATCCAGTGCCCCCACCCTAGCAGGTGCTCCGAGTAGCGCGTCTTAAAGCCGGTGCGTTGGCCCACCAGATCGTCCACAAACTCATTGCGAATCGAAATGTAGTTTTTCCCATCTAGCTGCTTCTCGACGTAGTTCACCACGGCGTATTCCGGCGCATAGCAGGTTAATTGCGTGGTCAGCTTGCAGTGTGCGCCGTTGGCACCGACCTCCAAAAGTGGCGCAGCACTGGCGTTGTCAACGTTGGGAACGTCTTTCTCCCACATATACCAGGCTTCCGTCGCCAGGTGCAACGAAGGATGGCTGGCAAATTTGTGGTACCACGTCAAATAGAAAGAGTTGAGGTTGTTGTACGCGTATTTCTGGTCGTTCAGCGCGTTGAGCACCGGATAGATCGCGTCGAGGCCGTTGTTCCAGGTGTATTCGATTCCCAGGTCCAGTGTAGCCTTGGCATCGCGCGTATTCCATGGCGCGGTCTCGCAGCCGCCGGAAAGCCCGGCCTGCAGCAGCCAATGGTCGTCCAGCTTCAGCGTGCCGTTTATGCCCGTCTGTGTATAGCAATCGATGGTGTAGAGAATGGAGTGGCTATACGTGTAGTTGTTTGGCGCCAGCTGCGCTTCGATGTCCGCGATCGAAATATAGCGTCCGATACGGATATTTAAGCCGTCCGCTACTTGTCCCCAGTACAGGTCCGCGTAGGCCATCACTGGGTCATAGCCATATTCCAGATTCTTGCCCAGCAGTTGATTGCTGAAATAGCCTTTGGCGGTGGTGAAGCGATAGTCGATGCCGTACAGATTCGTCAGGCGAAAACCCCAATCGAAATGGTCTGTCTGCACTGTGTCCGGCTGGCGCTCGATATACAAAACTTCCTGATCGGGTTGCACGGAATCGGACACCACCGCATAAGCCTCGGGATAATTGGTGTACTTGCCCAGCGCTTTGTTGTTTGAGGTACTGACGTTGGCGCCAAAATTCAGCCAGCCATAGATTTGAATGCCGCTCTTCAGCCACCAGTCGCCGTGTTTGCCGCTCCAAATGGCCTGCATCAGCGGAGCAGACTGCGTCCAAGGCGCGCCAATATCCGGTGCCCCGCCGTAGGGCCAATCCGCGAAAGGAAAGGGTGGGTTGGTCACCGGCGTGGGGAACCCGCGCCTGTTGGGCGTGGCGCCGAAGGAAGGCGGGGTGCCGCGCCAATCATATTTATATGCCTGAAAAAAGCGCTCGAAAAAGTTGCCTTGTAACTGCACCACCGGCGCGGGCGCCGGCGGCGGGCCCGTGGCAGGCTCCTGCGCGTCGCTGCAACTCCTGAGCGCGTCTGGCGCATCCGGCGCTCTGGCATCCGCGCCAGCCCGTGCGGCAGCACCAGTGTCTCTTGCTGCGATGACACACTCGTCGGAAGGCGCGGCAGCCTGCGCCGGCACGTACGCGCCCGCCAGACCGCACCAGCCGGCGAGCGATAACTTCGCAATTTTCCACCATGCCGAGGGGCCGCGCATCCTTACCTCCAAATTCGTTGCTGGTAGGCTAACGAAGGGCCTGTAAGGAACCGCACAGCGAAACGTAAGGAAGCGGTAAAGGCGGCACGCGAAATTTACGTGGTACAGGGGTACTTTTGCGGTATCGGACGCCGCTCCAACGCCAGGCGCCGTGGCGACAGCAGTGTGCTCCACGTTGAACCTTTTGCTGACGCCTCCGAACCCCGCTTGGAAGTTGCGTTAGAACTTAACCAGTATCGACAGATCGATGAAGTGTTCGTCCTTGCGCAAGTCCGGAAACCACACGTTGTTGGCGCCGCCGCAGGCCAGCTGCGCGCCTGCCAACGTGGTTTGCCCAGAAGACGCGCCGCTGCTGCAGACAAAGTCTTGCGGGCTGTTGTTATTCCCACCGGGCGGCGTAATTCCTCCTCTGCCGCTCCAATACGGCACACTCGCATGCCGATAGTCGTACTCCGCGCGGAACGTGATGTATTGCTTCGGCATGTAGTCAAACGTAACCGAAGAGTCCCACGCCTTAAAGGGATTTCCCGGATTCTCCGTGAAATATGGCGAATTTGTCGCCGCCGTAATGGCCGTCTCTCCGTTGATCGGCGGCAGCAGCACCAGGTAACGTCCCGGGTTGTTGATCTGGCCACCACCGACGGTCAACCCGAACAAATCATTGTGGAACCAGAAACGGTTGTACAGCATGTAACCGACAAAGCTCTGCTTTGGCCCTCCCTTCTTATCCGTGTAGCAGCTCACGCCAGCGCCGTATTCGCATCCCAGGTCGCCGGTGAACGAAAACGCCATCTTGTCCAGGGTTTTCTCGGGGTTGTCGAAGTATTTCACCTCGACGCTGTTGTCCGTGTGGATGCGCCTACGGCCAGGGGTGAACAGGTCATCCTCGCCCACACCGTAGTTATTGGAAATGATGTTGATCCAAGGCGCCGGAGTCCATCTAACCTGTCCACCTATTCCCGGCGTGTGATTGGCGGAAGCATAAGACTGCCAGCCGTTGATGAACCATGGCTCAATCTTCAGATGGGTGGTTGGAAAGATCTGCACCCGCACTCCGTTGAAGAACCATGGAGTATTCGAGGAAACATACGAAGGTTGGTAGGCCCAATTGTCGAAGTTGTAGTAGCTGAACAAGCCGATGTAGGACAAAAAGATTCCCGCGTCCACGTTTACACCGTGGAGCACGTCGAAATGGTACCCGCCCCAGGCTTCCGACAGATAACGGTATGCACCGTCTAGATCCCACTGGCCGTGGCCTGGACTAGGATCATTCCGCGGCGTCGTCACCGAATACATTCCTAGCTGGGTCATGAATCTGCCACGCACGTTGTCGTAGTGGAAATCGCCGCCTATGCCGAGTTGCTCCAGCTGAACTTCGTACGATCGAAACAGCTCACTCGAACCACCGATGGTGTGATCCGTCGGATGATTGAAGTCCGCTACGTAGTTCGTATCGATTCTGATTTCTGGCGTAAAAAAAGGTGTACCCCAATGGATCTCCTTGGTGCGGGGATTGCCGTTCAGCCACGTCCAGTCCCAATCGGAAAACGGCTCCACTGGTTGCGGTTTGTCGGCTTGCGTCGCTACCGTGGCCGCCCCGGCAGCCGCTCCGGCCGCACTTGCGGGCGCCGCCGATGCCGGAGCCGCTGCAGCGACATTGCTCGCGGCGGCCGGCGCCGCAGCTGCATTGGATACTGCGGGCGCAGCTACTGGACTCGCTACCGGATTCGTCACGGGGGACGTCGCTGACGTGTTCTTCCCCTCCAGCTCCTCCACGCGCTTTTCCAACTGCTCGACGCGATCGAGTAACTGCCGCTCCCGCTCCGTCAGTCCGGGCGCCGCCGCGTCGGTTTTAGTCGGCGCATCCGGCGCAGCCTTCGCTTTTGCTGCGTCAGTATCATCGCCATATATCGGGAAAGGCGCCAACGCGGAACACACCAGTGTGGCACCAGCGATAACCAATATTCTCAATTTATGGGTAACGTCACGCATCTCAGCTCTCCTGAACAGCACCTGGCAACGGGGTATTCCGGGGTACGTGGCGCCACGCGATATCTAGGCGCGAATCGCTACGCAACGCCAAAACCGAGGCGCGGAAGGATCGTTCGTTGCCAAAACATGTTAGCGACGGGGTGCTAAGGAAATCGTTAGACCGATGTAAGGTCGGCATTAGCGTTACGACCGCCAAATTCGCCATTCTCGTGGCGCGCGAGTGGCCAAGTCGCTCCTAATGGATGTAGATTGCACCGCTCCTGCCGAAGATGCGTTTAATTGGCGCTACCGCAACTGAGAAAACCAAAGCTCCGACCCCTAAAGGCGTCAACGTTTTCTGCGGGGTGATTGATGCGCCAGCCGGTCGACACATGTCGAAGTGGGCCTTCGTGGGTCGAAGCTTGTGGTCGAGGCTTTGGTTTTGCGAGTCGTTGCTTTGTGTCGGACTCGCGGTTAGGGCTTTGGTTTATCAGTCGGGTCTTTGTGGGTCGGAGCTTTTAGCGTCGACATCAGGCGCTTGGATATTCGAGGCGCTTTAGCGCCTGCCGCGCTAGCGCGGCAGCGTGGGCCCGGGATACAGCACCGCGATCTCGTTGGCCACGCTGCGCATCTCTTCATGAATGAGCTTGTTGGTAGCAAGAATCACGGGACCGCCAAGTTCATACGGCCGGCCGGTGAAATCGCTCACCTGTCCGCCCGCTTCCTGCACCAGCAGCACACCCGCGGCGGTGTCCCATTTCTTCAGCCCAAACTCCCAGAAGCCGTCGAAACGGCCGCAAGCCACATTCGCCAGGTCCAGCGCGGCGGAGCCGTCCCGCCGCACGCCGTGTGAGCGCATCGTGAAATCCGAATAGTAGTGAATGTTGGGGCTGGCGTGACGCTCGTGAACCGGGAAGCCCGTGCACAGCAGGCTGGTCGAGAGCGTGGCGTTGTGCGAGACGTGAATTTTTGCGCCGTTTAGCGTTGCGCCTTCGCCACGCGCTGCGGCGAAAAGCTCTTCATGCATGGGATCGTAAACTACGGCGCAGAGGACCGAGTCTCGCGGCACTTCCGCAGCGCCAGGAGCGTGAGAGTTCTGTTGCGCCAGGGCTATGGACACGCAGAAGCACGGATAGCCGTGCGCAAAATTCGTCGTGCCGTCCAGCGGATCGACGTGCCAGCGAAATTCAGAAGTGGATTCGTGACCTGTGCCCTCTTCGGCGGCGATGGAATGCGTCGGAAAATATTTCGTCAGCCGCTCCACGATCAGCTTCTCGGAGCGTTTGTCCGCCTGCGTGACGATGTCCACTTCCCTCTTGTAGGAAATCTGCGCCGGGTGCTTCGCTTCTTCGCGCAGAATCGCCCCAGCTTCGCGCGCAATCTCCATGGCCACCGCAAGATAGTTGTCAGTCATTGGATTCTGTAGCGTCCGCAGTGTAATCGCCGGTCATGCGCCTAACGCAAACTTCTCCGCGTCCCTCTGCGAACTCTGCGTCTCTGCGTTATCTTTTGCTTTCGTTTGCGAGTCGGAGTTTTCGCCCAACAGACAGCTGAAGTGTCCGGTTTGTGGCGCGGCCAATCCTGGCGGTGCGCCTTGCCCTGGAGCTTCGAGCGCCGCGCTCGAAAGTATACGTCAGGATTATTGCGGCCCCGTGAGATAGCTCTTGCGGTGCCGCACGTGATAGGTGCCCAACACCTTTACGTCGATGCTGCGATAACTATTGGCCGGACCGCGCGGATTGGGATAATAGCCCAGCCGGTACTGGGTGCGCAGTTCGCGGTCGATGCGATCGAAAATAATCCCCAGCTCCTGCGGCGAGTCGGGATAAAACATTGCGCCGCCGGTAGTGTCGGTAATGGTCTCCAGCGCGTGTTCGCCGGCGGTATTTCGTCCGTTCTCGTTTTTCACGGGGCGGATCACGATGGTGTACAGCAGCGCCCCGCTGCGCACCGCTTCTTTTCGCGCCACCTCAAAATCGTAGCCGCTAGTGGTTTCGCCCGCGTCCGTCACCAGAATAATCACGCGCCGCCGGTCTTCGCCGCGCTTTTCCAAAGCGCGCGAGCCAAACACCAACGCATCATAGATAGATGTGCCGGCGCCACCGGGAATCTTCCGCACCGCTTCCTGCAACACCTTCACATTTTCGGAAAAGGCGGCGTATTGCGTCACCGTTTCGTCAAACGCAAAAACTCCGAGCCGATCACCGGGACGCAACACTTGCCGGATAAAATGCGCGGCAGCCTCCTGCTCGAACGCGAATTCTTTGTGGGCACTCAGGCTGGCATCGATCATCAGCGCCAGGTCCAGCGGCTGCGACGTTTCCGACTCAAACACTTCGATTTTTTGCAGCACGCCTTCTTCGAAAATCTGAAAAGCTTCAATCGGCAAATCTGGCGCTGGACGGTTCTGGTCGTCGAGCACGCTGGCGAGCACCGTGACCAAGTTAACCGTCACGCGAATTCGCCCGCGCTGATTAGCCGTGTCCTGCGATTCCCCTGGTACCGCGGCGGTAGACGAAGTATCCAGCGTCGGCTGCACGAGCTCCACCGGCGGTCCGGGCGCGACGCCGGCATTGTTCGCGCCGCTTGAATTAGCCCTGTTGCCAGAATTGTTCTTACTGGAATTGCTGTTGGCCGAATTGTTTGCGCCCCGAGTGCTGCTTGGTCGTCGCGCCGATGATGTGGCAGACGCCCCCGACGAAGGTCCGGCGGCAGTGTCGCTGGAACTATTCGTTGTGGACGTTGTGCCCGTTGTAGACGTTGTGCCCGTTGCGGGTGTTGTAGTCGTTGTCGTCGAAGGCGTCTTTCCCTTCTGTGCCCAGGGCGGGCGATTCGGATCATCCTGCGCGCGCATCGGCAACAGCGCCGCAGACGCCAGCAGGAACGCGCCAAGTAGCGGAAGAAAATGCAACGTCCTTCGATGGGAAGCGCGGGCGCGAAGATGGGCTGTGGACATTAGAGATTTAAGATGCAGATTTCGCGGACGGTGCCGCCCCTGGCGGAGGCGGCAGTTCACCTTCGGCCCAGACCGCGCCGTCCACAAAAAACTCTTTCTTCCAGATGGGCACGGTGCGCTTGAGCGTATCGATGGCCCAGCGGCAGGCTTCAAAAGCGGGAGCGCGATGCGCCGCGCTTATGGCGATAAACACGCTGGTTTCGCCAATCTTCAGGCGGCCGAGGCGGTGCGCTATGGCCACGCGGTCGACGGCGAATTTTGCATGAAGCTGCACGCTGATTTCGCGCATTTTCTCAAGCGCCATCGGCTCGTACGCCTCATACTCCAGATGCAGTGTGCGGCGTCCGTGGGAATGATTGCGCACGCAGCCGTCGAAGGTGACGATCGCGCCATCTTCGGGCGTGCGCACATGATTGATATACGATGCAGCGACGATGCGGCTGAGCGTTAACTCGACGCGATCCTGGTGTTCGTTGGGATCGTGCGATGCGTTGCGTTGCTCGTGGGCTTCGGACATTTTGTTGTTTGTTTGCTAAATCGCTTGTTCGCAAATGTTTCTAGCCGCCGCTTACCGGAGGCAGAAAGGCCACTTCATCTCCGGAATGCACTGGCGTTTCCCAGGCAGCAAATTCACGATTGCGCGAAGCCACCACCGAGGAGCGGAACGCGGCCAGTTGCGGGCAGCGCGCGGCATAGTATGCGAAGATTTGCTCGATGGCGGAGCCATCGCGCAACTCGTAAACATCTTCGCCGACGCCGACAAGTTCCTTGAGCCGGCCGAAAAAAAGTACTTTGGCAGTCATAGCAGCCACACGAGAATTGTAACCTGCGCGGAGAACGCCAGCCAGTGCCGCACGCCTTTGTGGCGGACTGCGCGTCAAAGCGGCTGCTAGCAGGAGGCTTTTGCCGGCATAACTGGCGGCTTTTCGCTACCGCAGCAACAGCTTTTTTTCCTGCGGTTCATTACTTAAGATATTTTTCTTTTGGAGAGATGAATGAAGGTCTTGGTCACTGGAGCAACCGGGCTGGTCGGAACCGCGCTGGTGGAAGCGTTGCGCGTCGATGGCCACGACGTTTGCCGTCTGTTGCGCAGAAAAGACGAAGACGAACAACACGCCAAGCAGCAATGCGACCTCGATTGGGACCCGCAGTCCGTCGCATTCGGTGAGGCTGCGCAGAACGCCGATGCCGTGGTGAATCTCGCCGGTGCTTCCATCGCGGACGGCCGCTGGACCGACGATCGCAAGGAATTGCTGCGCGGCAGCCGCGTGGGGACTACGCAGGCGCTGGTGGCAGCCATCGAGAAAATGAGGCCGCGACCGAAGGTGCTGATTTCGGCGTCGGCGATCGGCTACTACGGCGCTCGCGGCGACGAGGTACTGACGGAGGAAAGTTCGCCGAGCACGGATTTTCTGTCACAAGTTGCAGAAGAGTGGGAAGCGGAAGCGCTGCGTGCCAGCGCCCTGGGCGTGCGCGTGGTGTTGGCGCGTTTCGGGATGATTCTTGCGAAACAAGGCGGCGCGCTGCCGAAGATGATGCTGCCGTTTCGGATTGGCGCGGGCGGAAAGCTGGGCTCCGGAAAGCAGTGGATTTCCTGGGTAGCGCTGGAAGATGTGCTGCGCGTGATCCGCTTGGCGATGGAAAACGATGCGGTGCAAGGCGCCATCAATGTGACGGCGCCGCAACCGGTGACCAACGCGGAGTTCACGAAAGCGCTGGCCCGCGCCATGCACCGGCCGGCACTTTTCACCGTGCCGCCATTCGCGCTGCGCATGCTGCTCGGCGAAATGGCCAACGCGCTACTACTTTCCGGGCAGCGCGTTATGCCCCAAGCGCTGGAAAATCACGGCTATCAATTCCAGTATCGCGATCTGAATTCCACGCTTGCAGCAATCCTCAAATCGTAATTCGCTCGGTACTCACTTCAGAACAGATGCGTCCGCTGCGCTGCTTGGGTGCTGCCCTGAGTCAGAACCAACTCCTGCATGCGTAATTGCTCCCGGTACAACTCCCAGACGCCGCGGCGGTCAAGATGGTTCACGGCGAGTAAGAGTTAAACACGAGCGTCGCGGTACGGGCGGCGGTGGGTAGGATGCTGCCAGGCCCGCAGAGAGGTCGCCGGAGGCGTCAGGGCTGGCCTAGCAGGTTCCAAGCATGGCCGAGGAGCGGCGGTTGGCGGCTGAGAAGGCGACGTCTGAGGGGTGGTGGCCCACTAGGTTTTTTTGTAAGTGCGCATTCTAAAGGATTTAAAGTTCCTTTAGAATGAACACTTATGCAAGTGTTCATTCTAAACGGGTTATGGGTGTTTTTAGTTTATGAAATAGTTACCTCCATTTTTACTAGTTTTGGCGAGGTTCGCGCTTAGGTTCCTGCGGTCTGAATGATGGTGGGGGGTGCCCGCAGCCTAGAAGCGGCGACGCTCTAAAATGGTGTCGCTACTAAGGCTTCGTCGCTACGATGGCCCCCATCGGTTACTGCGAGAAAGTGGCGTCAGCCCTTCGCGCGAAGTGCTTAGGGTAAACCGCCACACCCGCGCTCCAGATGGGCGATCACAAGTTGGGAGTTTTTCCGTTGAGTACAACTCGGGAGAGGCGCACTTCTCTACCCCTAAAGAGTAGCAACTATACAGTTACCTTGTCAAGACACATTTTGCGCAAACTTACCGCGCCCGGCAGCGAATGATTCCCAATTTGGCACAGTACTCGCGGCAAGAGCGTTCCGATATGGAATCGATTTCGCGAGCGATTTGCTGGCGCTCGCGGGCATCGTACGATAGCCTGCACTGCTGCAACAATCCACAAGTGATAGATAATAATATACTTAAATGAATTTTATGGCTCCGTCAAGAAGGGGTTTCCTGCGCTTTCGTTTCGCTGGCCCTTCGCCTGCTTTTAGGCGAGTATGCGACCTCTCGCGCTACCGAGATTTGAAAAGTTCGCGGCGAAGGTACTGGAACTACGACTGGCGAAGAGGTGTGCTTGGCTGCTGGCGACGCTCGCTGCGGGAGCGATCTGGGGCGGGTGTGCGCAAGGCAGTGGCGGGGGAATTGCGTCGCCGCCACCGCCGCCGGGCATTCAAATCAGCGTCACACCGCCAACGGAGTCGATGACGCTGGGAAACATGCAGGCGTTTCTGGCGACGGTGACGAACACCACTAACACGGCGGTGACGTGGAGCGTCAACGGCGTAACGGGAGGCAGTGCCTCAGCGGGGACCATCACGTCGACAGGAATGTATACCGCGCCGGGGGATTTGCCGTCTCCAGCGAGCGTGCAGGTGACGGCGACGAGCGCCGCCGATTCCACGAAGTCTGCCAGCGCCAGCGTAACCGTCGTCAGCGACATCCTGGTGCAGATAACACCAAACGCGGCGGGTGTGGAGCTGGGCGCGATTCAGGCGTTCAGCGGTAACGTGATGAGCTCCGGGCACCCGGATACGAGTTTGCACTGGAGCGTTTCGGGAGCGGCGTGCCCGAACGCGTGCGGGGCGGTGGATGCACGCGGAAACTTCACCGCGCCACAAATTCTGCCCTCACCTGTGACGGCCACGGTAACGGCGCAAAGCGTGGCGGATCCATCGAAACAAGCGTCCGCAGCAATTACCATCACGAGCCACTTTTCGCTGACGATATCCGCGCCCGCCAGCGTTCCAACGAGCGGCAGCGCTGCGATCGTGGCTACGCTGACGCCGATCCCGGGATCGAATCCCAGCCAAGTGCTGGCATGGTCGCTCACGGGCGCGGGTTGCAGCGACTCATCGTGTGGAACGCTCACAACGACTACCACGCAACTGGCAGGCGCGAGCCCGCTTTCGAACGCCGCGACATACACCGCGCCCAGCGCCGCGCCAACGCCGAACGCGGTGACCATCTCCGTGACGCCGCAAGCCGATCCTTCCAAGGAGGCCTCCGCGACGCTGGCCATCGCGCAAAGCGTGGAAGTGAGCGTTACGCCAGGCACCACCACGCTGGCCGCCAACCATCGCGTGACGCTGACGGCGCAGGTGACGGGTTCCGCGAACGACAACGTCTCGTGGAGCGCGAATGGCATCGCCGGTGGCAACGCCACGGTAGGGCAGATTTGTATTCAGGGATCAAGCCCGTGCCAGCCAGTGTTAATCGCTACATCCGCGCCGGTGGATTACATTGCGCCGGGGGCAATCCCGACGTCCAATCCGGTGACGGTGCAAGCCGTGAGCGCGGCGGACGGCACGAAAAGCGGCAGCTCGCAGATTACGGTGATCAATCATGTGCTGGTCTCCGTGATGCCATCGAGCGTGACGCTGGCGCCGACGGCGGTGCAGGGCTTTACCGCTACGGTGCTCGGCGCCGTCAACCAGCAGGTAACGTGGCAAATCTCCGGGAACGGATGCGGCGCGGGCGACGGAGTTTGCGGCGCCATCAATGCGAACGGAACATATGCCGCGCCGGCGTCGGCGCCTTCGCCCGACGCGCTGCAAGTGGTGGCCGTCAGTCAGGACGATGCCACGCAGTCCGGCACGGCTAACGTAATCATTTCGACGGGCGCGAATATTTTGGCGCTGCATCCGGCCAGCGTGTACGCCGGAGCGGCGCAGGGTTTCACCTTGCAGGTGGATGGCAGCGGGTTTGTGGTGGCCGGGTCGGTGACGGGATCGAGCGCGGGGGCGACGTTGTTGATTGCAGGAAACGCGCGCACGACGACCTGCACGTCCGCGACAGAGTGTATCGCCCCGGTGCTGGCCAGCGACGTTTCGCTCGCCGGAAGCGTTTCGGTACAACTGCAAAATCCCAACGGCACACAGAGCAACGTGGT
Source organism: uncultured Acidobacteriota bacterium (assembly GCA_963838265.1). Taxonomy (GTDB): domain Bacteria; phylum Acidobacteriota; class Terriglobia; order Acidiferrales; family UBA7541; genus Acidiferrum. Next base: position 307,681 of record CAWIQN010000001.1, on the reverse strand, counting down.
GCAACTTGTCGTAGCGCCACCAAATAGTTCGGACGCCTCCATCGCGCTGAGCAGTGCGGCGCCACAGGCCAGAGGGCAGAACATCGTGGTCGTCGATCCCACCACGGCGGGAATTTCCACCGCCGACGACGACGTGGACCTGAACGTCGCGGCGATGGGTACATTTTCCACCGCGACAAGTGGCTGCTCGTTGGGCGGCAATCCCGTGACGCTGGTGCGCCCCGCCAGCGGAAGCAGCACCGCGGACCTGTGTCTTTTTTCCGAGAGCGGCCTGGACGCCGGCATGACGGTGACGATTTCCGGGCCGGGCGATATCACGGTGATCGCCGAGCAGCCCGCGGGACTGGGAATTCTGCACGTTACGTTGCTGCTTCCGGCGACGGCCGCGGCCGGCCCGCGCACACTTTTTATTCAGACGACCAATCTGGACAAGACGGCGGCGAGTGGCGCGGTGATCATCCAGTGAGAGTGATTCGAACGAAATTTCGAAGAAGGCGTGAAAAAATGAGCAGAGCAGACAGCAGGCGGTTCCTATGGATTCTTTTTTTCATTGCGCTGGCACTGACGGCTATCGTGGCCAGCGCGACGACACTGGAGCCGATGAGTTTTGCCCGGCTGGCGCAGCAGGCTACGGCAATCGCGCGGCTGCGCTGCATCAGCGTGCAAAGCACGTGGGCAGGCGGAGAAATCTTGACCGATTCGCGCTTCGCGGTGTTGCAACAGGAAAAGGCCGATGCTTACGGAGCGGACCAGGTTGATTTCAAGCCGCGCGCGGCGACACGTGAAATTTACCCGCAGGGCCAGGATGCAGGGTCCGGCGCCACGATCATGGTGCGGCAACTGGGCGGCAGCGTTGGCGGTTTGCACGCGCAGGTGGACGACGTGCCGCAGTTTCATCCCGGCGAAGAGGTGGTGCTGTTTTTGTGGCGGCGGGCGGGTGAGCCTTACCGCGTGCTGGGGTGGACGCAGGGGACGTTCCGGGTGACGCGGGACGCGCGGACTGGCGCGGCGCGCGTGACGCAGGATTCGGCGATGGCGACGTTTCATGGCGAGGTGCGCGAATTTCAGTCGCGAGGTGTGCAAAATTTGCCGCTGGCGGCGTTCGAGGAGAGACTGCGGGCGGCGGTTGCCGCGGGTGCAGCGGGCGAAAAATGAATATTGGGGGGGGACCCGCCATGGCGATTCTGGACTTCCATGGGCAGCGGAAAAAACCAGAGGTTGTTCCTCAGGCGCTGAAGCACATTGGGAGCCAAACATCGAATGTCGGAGGTAAAGTTCCGACCCACAAAACCATAATTCATAGTGCCGCGACCAAGAAATCTCCGATTCACAACGCAGCGGTGACGAGCCGCACAGCCAAGATTGGCTGTGCCACAAAATCGAAAGCTAGATGTCGGGGCTAAGTTCCAGACTCACAGAGATGGGCTGAGTTACAAAGCCACGGAGATGAAGGAGGGTTGAATCATGGTTCGAGTAAGGACATTGTCCCGGCAAATATCCCGACAACTGTTCGTTTGTTTTTATGCGGTTTTTCTGGCGCCTTTCGCATGTGGCTACTCTTTCGATCAGGTGGTGCCGGATGTACGGCAGGCGGCGTCACTGTCGGGTGGGTCGGCGTGTCCTGTGCCTGCGCACCAGCTCAGCGCGGCTGGGAGCATTGCGGAACAGTGGAGCACGGTGCTGAATAGCGATCCCGTTACGATCATCACGCAGAATCAGACGGCGGCTGGGCAGTTGGCGGAGATCGAGGCGGTGATTCAACAGTCCATCGGTGTGTGGACCGGCGTTTCTGGCACAACAGTACTGCCCGCCACGTTCGGCGCGGTGACGCGCACCAATACGCAGAACGCTTGCGCGGCGGATGGCATAAATTCCATCTGTTTCGATCAGGCGGACCTGGCGTTCACGCCGGGGGTGCTGGCGTTCACGCGAATCGTCACCGCCGATCGCGCCGGACTGCAGCTGGCGAACGGACCGGTGAGCACGCAGCCGGGGCAAATTCTTGATGCGGACATTTATTTCAATCCCAGCGATTCGACGGTGATTTTTGCCACGCCGCAGGCACTGCCGGGAACTCCCGAGGCCTACGATATGGAGTCGCTGATGATCCACGAGTTTGGACACCTATTGGGGTTCAGCCATTCGGCGGTGTGGCGGGCCATAATGTTTCCGTTTGCGCCTGCACCCGGCATGTTTACCGGCATGCGGCCTTCGACGCAGCATCTCGATGCGCCGCTCAGCGACGACGACCGCACCGGCCTGCGCGTGCTGTACACCGATCCGGCAGACACGCTGCACGCCGGGAGCATTCAGGGGCAGATTCTTCCGGCGAATGCGCTGTCGCTGCCTGGGGCGCCGCCGGGAGTGACGGGCATTTTCGGGGCGCATGTGGTGGCGGTGGATGCGTCCAGCGGCGCAGTGATCGCGGCGACGATTGGCGGATGGAGTTGTTCGGCGCCGGGCCCCGCGCAATTTGACGGCACGTACGAGATTGATCGACTGGCGGTGGGCGCGAGCTATGTGGTTTACGCCGAGCCGCTCAATGGCGTGGTCTCTCCGGCGCAGATTACCCCCGCTACGGCGGGGCTGTGCCGGAACAGCGCCACGGATCCTGGGTGGCCGCCGCTGCAGGCGTGCACGGTGCCAGCGGTGGACGTGAGCTTCACCACGCGGACGCTGCCGGGGCCATGAGCCACGAAGGCTGTGCGGATCGATCTCACGGATATTCTTAGCGAAGTGAGTGACCTTCCGGGCGAACTAGGAACGAAAGTTCACTTCGGGGGCTAAAGTCCATTGGTGGCCAAGCGCTTGATGTCGGAGCTAAAGCTCCGACCCACAAAACAACCGCCCTCTTTTACAGTTCGTCGTCGGAAACTTCGGCTGCAGGCGAAATTTCGCGCGCGGACTCGAAAGACAAAAAAAAGCGCCCCGGGGTTGCCGAGGCGCTTTCTGTGCGCTGGTTTGGGTTGGGACACTGTTTACTGCGTCGGACTCAGCAGTTGCGTGAATCCGGTGGTGTTCACGTCGCGGAAGAGCGGTGTCCGCGGCGGCAGCAGCGAAGGTTGCAGATAATTGTTGTCGAAGGTGTACGCGCGGGTTGGCACGCCGTAGACGTTTCCCGCGCTCTTGTACACGCCGGTGCCCTGGCGGTTGAAGTACAAACTGACAAGAGAGCCTTCGTAGCTGAGGGTAAAACCCGACCAGCTTTCCAGGTAACGCAGGAAGTTGTGCGCGCCGCCATCTGTGCCGTAGTCCTGTGTGACACCAGTGGTGGTTGGTATCGGAAAGTACACGCCTTTTCCGGCGACGAGAGCCGCGCGGTAATAGCTGTTAACGGGGTTGCGGACGCCCAGATTGTAGGGGCCGATGAAAGAGTTCACATCGTTCCAGTTGTCGGAGAGCAATGTGATGGCATCGCCAGCCACCGAGGCCCCCACGTCGGCGCTAGTCCACGGCGGGGTGGTGGTGCATCCCTTGCAGTTGTAAGAACCCTGAATGTACACGGGATTTTCCGCGGCGATGGTCAGGCCGCAGGTAACGGAGCCCGGGCACTGGTTCAGGTTATCGACGAGATCCACGCCGTCGACGATTTTAACCGCCCGGCGGAAGAAGAAGTTGGGATTCTCGCGCGCTTCATTCGCGTGGATCACGAAGGTTCCGGGCCAAATGGGAGCTCCCGTCCCGGTGTACTTGTAAGGATTGGTAGGATCAGTGACCCCGCAATTGGCGCCGTAAGGCGGAGGAGCCAGAGCATTCGTGGCGGGATTCCCGGGACTGGCATACAGGTTCGCCAATGGACCCCATCCGCCGTTCGCGATGGTATCCATCGAATGGTTCGGGTACTCGCCGTAGTTGTACAAGACGCCCGTGGAGTCCAGGTCTTCGCCAGTGTCCAGCACGTTATTGGGGCACCCGTTGGGGTCGTTCGGGTTTGCAAAATCGCTGAAGCCGTATTCGCCGGTCTCATGCGTAGAGGGAGACAGCGGCGGCCAGCCGCCTACGAAGGGTGTTCCCGCGGCATAATAGTTGCCACGGCGGTCGGAGATGTACACGACGTAGTCGTTCGGAGCGTTCGCGGGGTCGTAAGAAAGATGGCCGTTTCCGCCGTTATACGGCGCAGTGCCGGAGAGGTACAGCGCCACATTTTTAGCGTCCAGTTCTATGTACTGCATGACGCCGCCGAGCGCGACCATCGAGCTATAAGCCACTTTGTTCGGAGTGACCCCGATGGTGGTCGTCGGAGGATCGTTGAAATTCAAGATTCCTTCACGGGTGTCAAACAGCACGTTGGGCCAAAAATCTGTCGCCACAGTGGTGTTGATCGTGGTGTTGGCGCCGACGAGCGTGGCCGCGCACGTGTTGCCGGGCTGCGTGGAGGGATTGTCACGAATGCGCTCCAGCCGAATGATGGCCTGCGGATGACCGTTGAGACATGCGTCCGGAGCCGGCGCACCGGTGGACGTCGACGTCAAAGAGCCGATTTGTACAGTGGGCAAGGCTGGTAGCGTCGGAGGCACGACACCCGACGTGGGATTCGCGTTCTTGCCGACATAGCCGTAGCCAAGGACTTCTGCCGTGACGTCCTTCCAGTTGCAGGCGTTGTATGGCTGCGTCTGGACGTCAATCTTGATGTAACCCGTAATGGTTTGGGTGCCCACCGGCGTCCAATAGCCATCGGTAGGAGAATAGTTGGCGCCACCGGTAGCTCCAGAAGCCGCCAGAGGGACAAACGTTTCGTTATGTGAAATCAAGTTAGCCTTAATCTGTGCCGTGATCGGGTCGGCTAACCCCGCAACCGACAGATTGAGATCGGCCAAGTTGTATGGCGCACCGGGCGAAATACAGGGGAGATTGGTGATGTCCGCCGGATTGTCAGATAGCAGAACTCGGAGACTGGCCTGCGCATAATAGCGCTCTTGGGTGACCGTGCCGAGTTCGCCGATGATAGGGCGGCGAATCACGTCAATGGATTGCGTGGTGCCGGCGCCTAGGGTGACGATGCCCAATTGCAGTAGCGTTGCGCCCGTGGAGAGGGCCGGCGCAGAGCTTCCGATTCCGTTGCGTAGATTACCGGCGAAATCGCCTGCGCCTGCGCCTGTCGAAATCGTCGGCCAGTTGGTGTTTGCTGCGCTTCCCAGGCCTTGTTGCAGACTACCTTCGCTGGACGTCAGGACGCTCGTACCGGAGCCATTAAAGACGTTGACCGTGCCAGTGTAACCATTGGACACGGGATTTCCGTTTTCCAGATTGAAGGTAATGACGTCTTTGTACGCCGAAACGGGGGCGGACATCGTCAACGTTGCTCCGCTGGCCAAGAAGAGATTGCCGTTAGAATGCGTGCGGCCACCAAAGCTAAAGTTTCCGCCAGCGTAAAAGGCGCAGTCCGTTTGGCAAAAAATGCCGAACTGAAAGAGTGGGATGCCCACAGTCTGCGTGGTGCGCTGCAGCTTCACTTCCGAACCGCTCAAGGTACGCGCGGTTACGCTTAGCACATACGGGGTGTTCAATGCGGTCAGGCCCTGATAGGCGCCGGATTGAATTTGGGTAACCGTGGGGAGGTAGTTGCCGTTGGCATCCACGGGGTTGGGGCTGGAGATGGTATAGCCGGGAGTGCCATCGCCGTTGATATAGCTGATGTCGTGAATCACCGGCGGACTCGCTTCCAGGGCCAAAACCGTCGCGGTCGGCGGTGCATAGTTCAGGTCAAACAAATTGCCAAGATCGGCGGTGAGCTTTTCCATGCCCGCTTGCGCGGCGTAGAATGCTTGGCCGTAATCGCTGTTGATGCCGCTCAGCTTTTGGCCGGAGTTGATCAACAGGATGAAACCCACCAGCAGGCTGGACATCAGCAGCATGAGCAGGATGGTGGTCAGCAGGGCGATGCCTGACTGGCTGCGCAATATTTTTTTCGCGGCTCTCATGTTCTCATTCCCCTTAGTCGTTTCCTCAATCGTTAGTGGTACTTGTTAACGTATGCCATGCTGCGCAGGCTGACCTGCGTCTGCACGCTGGTCTGAATAACCGTGCCAGTTTTCTGCGAAGTGGTATCCGATTGCGCCCCTAAAAAGACGTTCACGGAGCGAATGGAATTTTCCGAAAAGCCCGTGGGAACAGAGGGCTGGTTTACGGTAACGCCGTCGCTGAAGTTGTAGGTGAAATGCAGGTTCTGCAGCGTGTCACCCACGGTCTGGCCGGTGTTGAAATTGATGCGGCGGATCAGTTCCACGTGGCCGGGCACGCTGGTGTTGTCCAGGTAATAGCTAATCATGCTGACGCGAATAACCGTGGTGGGCGGAAAAGAGACGCCCTGGGTCGTCGACGGACACGCATTCCCGGTCTCTAATTGTATTAATGTGCCGCAGGAGTCTCCGGTCTGATTGAGCTTGAAGGGGTCATTGGCGGCAAAGAACACCGTAGGCCAGGAAACGCTAGTGACGTTCACCAGGGTATTGCCGTTCGCGTTGCTGAACATCAACAGGTCGCCGGCATTGATGGTGGCGCCCGACGGGCTGGGTGAGACCACGCATTTCGGATCAAATGTTGCCGAAGATCCGTTGAGAGCAATGGACCCAGCACAACCGCCGCCGGTTCCCGGCGCGCCATTGCCCGCCGCCAAATTAATCGGCCAGGTGTTCAGCGTTAGGCTGTTGTCCTGGTACAGCATGGTGATCTCGTCGGTAGTGCTGGGGCCCAGATCGAAGCCCGGCTCGATCGCCGGCATGGCCACGTTGCAGACCGGAAAATTCGCCGAGCCCGTCAAGGTCGGCCGCAAAATGTTGGTGACTCCCGAGGTGCAGGCGCCCGAGGCGGCCTTCGCGGGGACAGAAATGCCACCCGTCGGAATGCCGGTAGCGGTCTGAATCAAGTCCTGCTCCATCATGTTCAGGCCGGCACGCATGTTGTCGGTGATATCTTCGTTCAGCGTGACGCTCTGGTTCACCTGTGTGGCGTCCCTGAACGCCATCATGGTGGCCGCCAAAGCCACGGTGGTGACGCCCATGGCGACGGCGAATTCGACTAGCGTAAATCCTGCGTATTTCCTCATGCGCGATAGCCTCGTAGCCATTCTGTTCTTCCTTCCGCGTGTACCAAGCCTGTCGGAACCCTGCTCGAACAACTTGGTCGAACGATCTCCGTAAGACGACTCAGGCAAAAGACGAGATATAGCTGATCAGCGTGTACGTGCGCTGGTGCGTACCCAACTGGTAAGTTACTGTTACAGTAATCATCCGCAGATTGGGTTCGGTATTTCCCGCCACCACCACCGGGGATATAGCGATGGTGCGTTTCATAAAGGGATTCAGGTCGAGGCTCGTGGTGGGGCCGGTAGTCACCACCTCATCGGCAGAGCCGATGTCCGTTGCCGTTCCGACCAGGCCGTCCGAGCCGGGCAACAGAATCGAGGACGGACCGTCAACGAAGACACCGCCAGTGCTGACGTTCTGCAAATTCGCCCACGTCAAGGTCTGCGTGTCCCGCGCGGTGAAAATCGCTTCCACCGCTTGCTCGGCTTTTTTCTCGGCAATGTAATCGTATTGCGCCATCGCGGCGTAATATGCGCCTTGCGAGTAAATCGCGGCCAGCGACAAGACGCCGAAGGAGAGCACCAGAATGGAGATCATCGCTTCGAGCAACGTAAATCCAGACTGCGCACGCTTATTTTTGGTTTGCTGTCTCATAGATTTGCTCTCTACTCCCGCCACTGCGTGCCATCCCAGGCGAAAGAACGCACTCGCCCAGTGGCGCCCACAACCGTGATCGCCCGCGCGGTCGCGGTGTTGCCCGGCGTGCCGATGAAGATCGTCGCGTTGATCGGATTATTGTTGCCCACCGCGTAGTAGTTCGCCGGCGCCGCGCCGCCAGCCCCGACAAGGCTTCCAGAGGTGGTGAACATCACGGCGGAGCCCGCCGCGCCGCCATTTACCGCTACGAGACTGATGGCCGAAGCGTTTCCAAAACCCAGCGGCCCCATGGGAGTGTTGGGCAATGTGGGAAACAGGTAGAACTGCAAGGCGTTGGCCGCCGAGTCATTGAGCTGCACCAGCGGAAGCGGTGTGGGCACAACCTCGTTGGGCAAAGGCTGCACCGTCAACTGGATGGTGTTGGTTCCGTTGAAGGCCACCACCACGTTGCGGCGCTTGGTAACTGCCAGTTGTCGCGCCTGGCGTAGCGCATCAACCACGGCATCCGTTGCATTATTCGCGCGGCTGGTAGTCGACGGGTTCACCGTGCTCATGATTGCCATGCCGGATAGGGTGAGGACGATGCCGATGACGGCCATCAACTCTACGAGGGATGTGCCCCGTTGCCGCTGATTAGAGATTGCTAACATTCGAAGCTCCTGGAGCGTTGCAGCACGCTCGTCCTGCGGGTCTCCAGAGATGCACGCCGTCAGCCAGCCTGGGCTGTGCATTAAATTGATTGTTTGTAGTTACTTACATCGAGAGGCGAGACGGGTAATGGAAGGGTGATAGGGCTTCGGTTACAAAAGGTTACAAGTCGCGTTGGGCTTCGTGAGGTCGTACTTAGGGGCTAATCCAGCCGCCTCCGAACAACAAGCCCGGTCCCAGCGACGCCAGAAAGATGGGCTTCTGATTGTCGGGAGACTGTTTCGCGGCTGCGGAGAGAGCCAGGTGCAACGCGGTCCCACACGTCGAAGATCCCAGATTTCCCGACGCCCTCGAGACCTCTGGAAACAGCGCTTCGGAGACACCACATTGCCTGGCGACCAGAGCCATCAGTCGCGGATTCGGCTGGTGCGTCGCAAAGGCGCCAACGGAGGTGCGGGAGATTCCGCTGCGGCGCTCGAGCGCCGCGATAGTTTTTTCCATGCGACTGATCGCAGCGCGAGACAACGCGTCACCGTCGAACTGCAGTGTCAAGCCACCGTCTTTGTCGTCACTCACGCTGACGGCGTCCGCGTATTGCCCGGCGCAGCCGAACAAAAACTCGCCGAACGCATAATTCGTAGCTTGGTCGGTTTCGCTCGTTTTGCGCAGCACGAATGCGCTCGCGCCGTCTCCAAATAAGCCGCCAAATTCCCCAGCGACGCGCCCCGGAGTCAGCGTTCGGCTGTGCACGTCGGCGCTTACAACGGCGACGGCGCGAGCTTGTCCACATCCGATTAGCGATTGCGCCACCGCGAAGGCGTTGATCAGACCCAGGCACCCGCCGCCTACGTCGAGCGCCGCGCAGTCTTCTCGGACCTGTAGCCGTGAATGCAGCTGTGCCGCCAGCGAAGGATAGTTGTGATGCGTTTCGCTGGTGGCCACGATCCAATCCATCTCGTTCGCCGGCGCACCAGAAGTTCGCAAAGCGTGCTGCGCCGCCGCCGTGCCCAGCGAAAGCTCGTTCTCGCCTTCGGCCACGTACGCTAGCGATTCAATTCCCGCGCGCCGCCGCAATTTTCCAGGCGGCATGCCGAACGCCACGTCCACTTCTTCGGAGGCCACGATACGCGCACCTTGCGCGGTTCCGGATCCGGCGATGCACGCGGGGTTTATCGTGCCGTTTTTGCTGGAGTGCGTGCTAAGGAGTGGATCGGACATTACGTTCCTGGTTTTTTTTTGCGAAAGAATAGAAGCTCTTCAATCGTCCTATTCCATTTCAGCAGAACTCTTCGCGGATGTCGCGACAATCTACGGCGAAGGCGGCGAATGCTTCAAGTGGCGAAGAACCCGTGGGGTCTTTTTGAGCGGTACCCGAATAGACGCCGTTAACGTCTTTGCACGATACGTCGCCGCGTCTATTTCGGATGCACTGGAGCGCTCGCTAACTTTTCCAACTCGCTGACCACGCGCTCGAGTTCATCCACCAGCGCGCTGGATCCCGCTTTGCGAAAAACATCCACGAGCTGCCGGTAATAGCCCAGCGTTCCTTCCTTGCGGCCCTGGAAGCGCTTGAACACTTCATCGCCTTCCACACGATAGTCCGAGAGAATTTCGCGGGCGTTGGCCAGTTTGTCCGCCGCGGAAACCAGCCTCACGTCCGCAGCTTCTTTGGCTACTCTGGCGATATACGCGCGCTTGCGTTCCGCCCAATCGCGTTTTTCGCCGCGGGCTTCGTACGAATCGGTGCAGCCGTCCACGATCCGCGCCACTTCGTCGCCAAACTTTTCGCGAATTTCGTCCAGCCGCGGCAGCCCGCCCTGATCTTCCACGGCGTCATGCAACAGCGCGGCGATCACCTGGTCTTCGCCGCCGCCATGTTGAATTACGATCGCGGCCACGCCCAGCAGGTGCCCGACGTACGGTTGGCCTTTACCTTTGCGGCGCTGAAATTGATGCAGCTCCGCCGCATAACGCAAGGCCTCCACAAACCTCTGCGTAAGCACCGGCGCATCCGCTTTGGTCCCGTTCTGTCGCATGTTTTCCCTGCTGAACTAATCCAATGTCGTGGGCGGGTTTTTTAACCTGTGCTATGAGCTCTGTCGTCTGCCACGGCAACGCGCCGAGGCGGGCGCGCGCCGCAATCTACCGCCGCCGCATCTTGCTCAGCAATCGCAGCATCTCCAGATACAGCCACACCAGCGTCACCATCATTCCGAACGCGCCATACCACTCCATATATTTCGGCGCGCCGGCACGAACCGCGGATTCAATCATGTCGAAATCCAGCACCAGATTCAGCGCCGCGATGATCACCACGAAAATGCTGAAGCCAATGCCGATCATTCCGCTGCCATTGATTGCGGGCACTTGAATGTGAAAGAAACCGCCGAGAACCATTTCGACTATATAGAGGAGCGCGATTCCTCCGGTCGCCGCAATCACGCCCATCTTGAATCCCTGCGTCGCGCGAATCATTCCAGTCTTATATGCCAGGAGCATCACAAAAAGCGTTCCGAACGTGAGGCCCACAGCCTGCACGGCGATGCCAGGGTAGGAGCGCTCAAAAAATGCCGAAATTCCACCGAGCGCCAAACCTTCCAGCAACGCATAGATTGGAGCAGTAATCGGCGACCATTGCGCCTTGAAGGTCGTCACCAGCGCCACGATGAACCCACCGATCATCCCGCCAAACATCCACGGCATCGCTGCTTCTGGTGTTTCCGAATGCGCCATGCCCCAAGTCCACGCCGCGGTCACTACGGCGCACAGTAACAAAAAGCCTGTCTTATTAACGGTGCCCTGCAAGGTCATCGCTTCGCCGGTGGCCGCCACATCGCGAAACGCTTTTTCACTCAAAACCGGATTCGATGTACGAAAGGGATTAGCCATGATCGCAACTCTCCAAAACCACTAGCATCGCGCTGGAATCAGAATATGTTCAGCAAGGTTCACGGCTTGTATCTTCTGCACCGACTGCCCGCCGGAAACTCTGCCTGCTTAAATTCTACTCCGTGGCGTCCGCCATTTCCATTCGGCCTCCCGCGCCTGTGCCTGGCGGCCGGTGGCGCATTAATTTCCCGGAGGTGGCGCCGAAGGAGAACGGAACACGAACGCCACAATCATATTAGAGAAGATCGAATTTCCATCGTAGGATGCCGCGCTGAAATTCCAATTCTTCAGCGCGCTCGTTGCCGATGCCGTCAGCGGCGGAACATCCCGCAGAATCGCAACATTCGCGGCGTTGCCATTCGTATCCAGCGTGACGTTCAACACCACCGCTCCTTGCGCTTTCGCCTTCGCGGGATACGGCGCAAATGTGGCCGTGTTCAATTGCGCCGGATAGTAGGGCTGATCCTTCGTGGCAATCGGCTGGACTTGCGACGGCGGCGGCAGCGGAATGTTGTCGGCTCCGAGAAAGCCGAGATCGTACACAATGTTGACCGTCAGCGTGGAGGGCACGGGCTTGCCATTCAGCGTTGCCGGCATGTACGTCCAGGAGCGCACCGTCTGTGCGGCCGGCCCGGACACCGACGAAATATCGCGCAGAATCGTGACGGCGATCACCTGGCCGGTTTTGTCCAAGTCTACGGAAAGTGTCACCACTCCCGCGTCCAGGCTGCTCGCGGGATAAGGAATGTTTCCAGCCTTGCTCACACTCGCAGGAACGAAGTGCCCCGGCTCTTTTGCTTCACTCGTTAACGCCAAAGCCGCGGCAACGACGGCCACCATTAACACGCTGATGGAAACACTTGCAATTCGCTTGATCACGGAATTTGTCCTCTCAACCGGATGCGATACTCCCTCATTTGCCGCACGCACGCCAGACCCCAAAACTTTCTCACCTGAATCTTACGCCAGCGCGCTGAACATCTCCAAAGCCTGCGCTTCCCATGCACTTTCCTCAAGAGTTTTGCCTTAGAATCATGCCCGGCATGAATACTAGAGAAGCTGCATCCGCCGAAATTCCGCAAAGCACTTCGGAAGCCGCCGGTCGCATCGCCTCCATTGATATTTTTCGCGGACTCACCGTGCTGGTGATGGTCTTCGTCGACAATCTCGACTTCGTCAAAGGCCTCCCATGGTGGACCTACCATCTGCCCCGTCAAGCCAACGGAATCACTTACGTGGACATGGTCTTCCCCGCCTTCCTATTCGTTATGGGCATGTCGATTCCCCTGGCGGTACAGCACAGGATCGCCGCGGGCGATTCCGCCGGAAAAATCTGGTGGCACATCGTTGCGCGCTCTCTGAGCCTGGTGGCGCTTGGATTGTTTGTCGCCAACGGCCCGCAGGTCGATCCGCAGCAAGCTGGCATCAGCGCGGTTTCGTGGGACCTTTTGGGATTTGCAGGAATCGCGCTGTTCTGGGGGGTTCCGTCCAATGCGCCCGCCGACAGAAAGCTGTATCGCATCCTAAGATATTCCGGCCTGGTGCTGCTCATCGTGTTGGCGGTGATCTTCAGAAGAAAGACGGCCGAGGGAAACGTGGCGTGGCTGGATTTTTCAGACTGGGAAATTCTCGGCTTGCTGGGCTGGGCCTATCTGCTGGTCGGCTCTCTTTATTTATTTTTCAAAAGGCATTTCAAAAAACTTTCCACAAAAGAGGCGCTGCCACTCGCCGCGTCGCTGGTCCTGCTGATTGCTCTAAACGCCATGTCTACCGCCGGATGGTTTCACTGGCTCAACCGCTTTCCGCCTTACGCGCAACCCTTCGAAGCCGGTCTCAGCTCCATCACCATGGCAGGCTTGCTCGCTTCGTTGATCTTTCTGGACGGTACGCGAGCCAACAGCTTTTGCGCCAAAATTCTCTACGCACTCAGTTACGCGGCCACTCTTGCGGCAGCGGCTTGGCTGCTCGCTCCCCTTGGAATATCCAAACTAAGAGACACCCCGGCGTGGTGTTTGTACTGCGCGGCGGCAAATATTCTGCTCTTCCTGTTCCTCTACTGGATTGCCGATATCAAGGGCTGGACCAAGTGGGCCGCGTTCATCAAACCCGCCGGTGCAAACGCCTTGCTGACCTATTTCCTAGCTTACGTGGCGTACTTCAATCCCACGCTATTTCGTCTGACCGCTGACGGCACGGAAGGCTGGTACGGCGTGCTGCGCTCGATTCTATTCGCAGCGCTGGTCCTAACCGTCGCCACCGTGCTGGCCCGCTGCAAATTCAGATTGCACATCTAGCGGCGGAATTTCTGCCTGTATGATTTCAATCGTCGCCCGCCGCGAGCGATTCGCTAACGCGACCTGGTATGGGTATTTTCACGCGATCGATATCGGACGCCAATCCAACTTGCTTGAGCATCCAGATGGTGTACCAATTCACGTCGATTTCGTACCACTTGAAACTATGCCGCGCTGCCACCGGATAGGCGTGATGGTTGTTGTGCCATCCTTCACCCAGCGTTAGCAGCGACACCCACCAATTGTTGGTAGAAAGATCCCGCGTCGCAAAGCGGCGCGAACCCCAAATATGCGTGGCGGAATTGACCAGCCAGGTGGCGTGCAGCCCCATCACGGTGCGAAAAAAGATGCCCCAGAGCAGGAACGGCCATCCGCCGATCGCGAACAGCGCGGTTCCCAGAATCAGCGTCGGCACAAAATGGTATTCCGTGATCCACACGTGAAACCTGTCCGCGGCCAGGTCGGGGACATAGCGATCTATCGTGTAAGCGTCTTGGCGCAGCGCATTGCCCACCAAAATCCAGCCCGCATGCGACCACCACTTGCCATCCCGCGGCGAGTGCGGGTCGCCGTCCCCATCCACGAACTGATGATGCATGCGATGCGTAGCCACCCACAGCAGCGGTCCGCCTTCCACAGCCATTACCGCGCAAAGCGTCAGCACGTACTCGAACCACTTGGGCGTTTTGAATCCTCGGTGCGTCAGCAGCCGGTGATAACACATCCCGACGCCCATGAGCGCCGTCAGCCAATAGAGAAAGATAGCCACGAATAGCGCTTTCCAGGTGAAGAAAAACAGCGCCGCCACCGCCCCGACGTGAAACAGCGTAAGGGAAGTAGCGATCAGCCAGTTGAACTCCTTCTTGCCAGGCTGTTCTTTCCGAGGGGTGTTGAACCGCAGTGCGCGCACAGGAGTAGGAGTAGTTGGCATATGGATTATGGGCATCGGATCGAATGAGAAATCTGTTCCAAACAGCACACCTTGCCCAACGAGCAAATTTGGCAGGGCTGGAGAGGGACGACCTGTTAGGTACTCGTGATGATGGGTGCAGTCTACCGGCGACTATATGACACTAAACCTGTCAAAACTACCGAAACGCGTGGCGCGCTTAGGAGGGATTACTCCGCGGGAGTTATGACGATATTCCGGTAAGCGACGTGCCCTTTTTCACTGCCTTGCAGATAGATGGGCCCCGGCAATCCTTCGTGACTGTCCAGCGCGCCGCCCGTGATGCCGGGAATCTCCTGATTGTTGATCACCGTCTGGCCGTTTTGCACCACGGTGACCATTCGGCCGATCAACGTAATATCGAAGCTCTGCCATTCTCCAATTTTGCGCGGAAGTTCCGGCGTGGGCGCCAGGAAGCCGTATACGCCGCCGGTGTGATGACTCGGCGGTTCGCCGGCAGACTCAACCTCGATCTGCACTTCGTAGCGGCCGCGTAGATACACGCCGCTGTTGGAATTTGGCCCGCAGTTGAATTCCAGGTGCAGCTTGAAGTCTTCAAACTTGGCGTTGCCGATTAGCTCCGGCCCTTCGCCGGGCGAAATCAAATCGCCGTTTTCCACTTTCCATACGGACGCCGCGCTCGATTTGCTCATCGTCCATCCGGATAGATCCTTTCCGTTGAACAGCGAGATCGGCTTTCCCCATTTCGGCGTGCCGGTTCTCTTCAGCGAAGGCGCTCGTTCACCGCTCCACGTCCAAACCGTACCATCCGGCCCCGTGGTGGTGCCGGAAAGACGATTGCCGCTCAGCGTCCCCTCAAAGACCATGTCGTCTTTGCGTTCTTCTTCCTCTTTAGGCGAAACGAATTTCAGGTGTCCGTTGATGATCTCCACTTTCGGCAACGGACGCGCGTTTCCCCACCGACCAACCATCTCCGCCTTCAACTGGCCATGCTCTTCGCTCAGTTCGAGCCATGACGGATATTCACGATCCGGAGCTTTCAGCGTCAAATCCCATCGTCCGAGGAACGCTGCGTCAGAAGCGGAGGCATTCGTTGAAGACGTCCTGCCGAAGTTCACATTCCGCGAACGCGCGGCGACACCAAACAACAACACCGCGACGACCAACACCAATACGCTTGCTCGTAACATCATCGGATGAGCATCCCTTCTTTTCGCCAGACTCGATCGCCCACTGATTTCACGGAACCAAAAACTCCTAGTGAATTCCCACCTGCCCGCGCACGCTATCAATCAACTTCTTCGAATCGTAGCCCACTCCCGCCTTGAACACCGTCTCCACGTTTTCAATATCCTCTATATTCTTTGACGGATCCCCTTTGATCAAAACTATGTCCGCCTGTTTTCCCGGCGCAAGCGTTCCAATACGCTCCTGCCGCCCAAGATACACCGCGCCATTCTCCGTGCCCACATGGATGGCTTCCAGCGGCGTCAATCCCGCTTCTACTAACAACTCGATTTCGCGTTGATCGCCGAATCCCGGCAGCACCCCGCCATTCCCCGTCGGGTCGGGCCCTCCGAGCAGCAATCCTCCCGCCTTGAAAAACGCCACCTCGAAATCCATCTCCTTCCGCAACAGCGAAGTCATCGGCGCGTCCATCGCCACGCCCGCGCGCGCCGTCAGATAACTTTGCGCCGATTGCGCGGACATCGCCTCCAGCATGCGGCGTTGCAACTTCGGCCGCCCCGGCACGCCGCACTCAAACACCGGCAGCGTGGAAGTCACCGCCACGTGATGCGCCACCAGATTGCGGATTAACTCCTGCACCGCCGTTCCATTCACCTCTTGCTTAGTCCAACTCGCTGAGCCGGCCGGCGGACAAACATCCGGCTTTTTATCCGCCACGAATTCCGTGTCCGCGAACACCGGCCCATGCTCCAGATTATCGATTCCCAGCGCCACCGCTTCCGGCCAGGTAACTGAACAAAGATGCCCCGTCAGTTTCATCTTCCGCGCGTGCGCCGCCGCGATGGCCGCTCCCAGTTCCTCGCGCGTGATGTGCATGTACGCTTTGTAGGACGTCATTCCCTGCCCGGCCCAATACTCCACCAGGAGCTTCGCGTCGTCCGGTCCGGTCAGCTCGTGCATCTGCGCAAATTGCGTTGGCGCGCCCTCCAGATACGGCGCCGTCGCATCGATGCTCGGCCCGGGCATCAAGTTTGCGTCGATCCTGTTTTTCACTTTCAGGTCGGTGTACGGCTCCACGCTTCCCGTCGTCCGCATGGTCGTCACACCCGCGGCCAGATACAGTCGCGGCCCCGTGTAAGGGATCTCCGCGATAAACAACCCCGGCTCTCTTCCCCCGGCGCGTTGCACCGTGATCGAATCCGTGTAGTAAAGATGGTCGTGCATTCCCACCAGCCCTGGAATCACCGTGTAACCGGTGCGGTCCAATGACGTCGCACCCTGAGGAATCTGCACCGCAGCGCTCGGCCCGATGGACTGTATCTTGCCGTTCGCGACCACCACCGCTTGATCTTCTTTTGCCGCCGCTCCCGTTCCATCAATCACGCGGACGTGCTCAAGCACGAACACCGGCGCGCTCACGCTAACAAACTCGGTCGCCTCGCTCGCCTGCGGCGTTTGCGCCACCGCACCCGCAGCCATCAGCAACAACCCAAACAAACAAAGCACACGCATCCGTCACCTCAAACTTCATCAAGGTTGAAAATCATCGCGAGGGCGGCCAATTCTACTCCGCTGCTGTCACTATCGGTAAACGTATTTGTTCGAACGATTCAGGCCTTTGGAACGACTGGTGGCTTCGTTGGGACCATCGAGCTTAATCGCTAACTCACGCTAACCCCCATCGTTTCAGCAGCCAGCGCATCGCCCGATTGTTTGGCGAGGATAATTCCCAAAATGGTGCTTGACACGACATATGCCGATATGTTACTGTCTTTAGGTAGAGAAGTGCGCCCCGGCGCTTGTCGGTGTCTCCGCCGCTTGTAACCTTTAAACCCACTGGTTTTGGACCGCAGCGCCCTGATTCAAGCATCAGGTGAAGTAACTATCTATATAACAAAAAGCACCCGTAAACCGCCCAGAATGAACACTTGCAGAAGGTTGTGAAAATAAAGGTACTTTAACTCCCTTTGTTTTCACAACCTTTCGCGATTCGGGCCCCCTGAAGACGTTGGCAATGAAGGAATCACCCCTGGCTCAAACCTTCACCTCGCCTGCAATCTGCCGCTGCACCGGCTCCCGAAACTGCAGCGGGTGCGCGATCTGCGGGAAGACTTCGGGCGTGCCACCGGTGCCTCGGACGATCACCGTTCCGTAGCCAAAAACCCGGCCCATCGCCGGCTCCTCCACCACCACGCTCTCGATTCGCGGCAGCAGCAACTCAACGGTCCGGCGATTGGCTAGCCCGGTTTTCACGATCACGCGCTTGTTGGTGACCGCCATTTCCGTGGCGTTGCGCCGCAGCAACCCAAGGCCATATACGATAAGCCCAAGCACCAGACAGATCGCCGCACCAAGGTACATCGCGTTGCGCGGCGGCGCATACTCCGCGGCTTGCCAATTTGAACGCGACCCCACGGCAAACACCATGGCCAGCGCCACCAGGATAATCGCGATAAATACGTGCCCCAGCATCACGATCCAGTGCAACCGGGTTTCGTAATGCACCTCTTCGCCGGCAATCAAATGCTTCTCAGCATAGCTCACAGATTCTCCTTCGACGCGGTGGCGAGACCATCTCGTTAAGCGGCAAAATGTGGGCTGGATTTAAGAAATTCTTGGTAGCGCTAACGGGAATCGAACCCGCATTTCGGCCTTGAAAGGGCCGGTAAATCTTTGTTTTGCTTGGTTTTTTTTGCCGAGTTTTTGGAATCTGTATCAATTCTGCATCAAACGCCTCCGGCCAATGGGGAAGGCTTCAAGCATCAGTACTTGATAGTCAGGTTGGCCGGGAAAAGCTTGCACTGACTGCACACGATATCTACTACCGACGAAATCACCAACCTTCTTCGGAAAGCCGGTCTTTATTTCTGTGGGTCGGTGCTCGTAGGACGGAAATACAAAGGCCAAAAACTTTAGCTCGTTCATTGGAAAGTCGCTCCTAAGTTCGGGTCGCGCTTCCCGGCAAGAGGAAGTATAGCACAACAACTGATGGATAGTCAGTTTTCCCCGGAGGCGAGGCTCCTTGCGTTTACATGTGCCTCCCAACGCCTTTGTGCTAGGATGCGCGGAATCAAGCAGCGAGGCTACGCCAAATGAGGATGATGTACTGTCCGAACTGCGAAAAGCTAACCGGCTTCAAGCGGTCGCTCGGGTTCGGGACGTTCTTCGCGGTCGTTTTCACGGCAGGCTTCTGGCTTCTGGCGATTCCGTTTTATCCACAGCGGTGCATCAATTGCGGTCTGACGATGCGATGGAGGTACGACCCCAAAATTCTACTTGCTGCCGCCGTCGTATGCGTCTTGGCACTAGCCGTTATATTTAATACGAACCCGGCATTCAAGCAGACCGCTCTGTCATCGACCGTAAAAGACAAAGGCCCAATCCAGAATCCGAGCCAGCAGAGGGGCGATATCACGCCGCCAGATTCAAGGGAGGTCCCCGAAGATACCTCATCGACCGTTAAGGCTAGAGTTTTGCCCCCGGCCTACGCGATTGGCCAATCATTTTCTATCGGTTACTGGTCTTATCACTGCAACAGTGCCTATTGGACGGCTGTCCTCGGCCTTGACCCCTATTCGATGCAACGCGCCAATGCGGCTTTCGTGGTTGTCAATGTTGAGGTACGAAATGATGACACCAGTGCGAGCACGCTGCCGCCATTTCGCCTCGCGGACGAGCAGGGCCGAACTTACGATGAAAGTTCAGCAGGTATGTTTAGCCAAGGATTCTTTTCTGCGTTCGAGAAATTGAATCCCGGCGTGTCGAAACGCGGCAACATCGCGTTCGATGTTCCCCCAGACCGACGCTATTTCTTACTCGTTTCTGGTGGAATGGAATCTGGCAAGCAAGCGATTGTTATATTGCCGATGTCTGGGGAGCATTCCCCCGAAGCGGCGGTACCCTAGCGCAGCGTGACTGCGGGGGGGGCGTATAGCGCGATTTGAAACCGATTGACAAAAAGAGATGATGACGGCCTTTAGGAGTGGACTTGTCGTACATTTTGCCGGGAACGATGTCATACCACATGCTTGGGGTCACTGCCATCTTGCCGCGTTCGGTCACGTATGTCCCTTTCGGTCGCTCCCATGCATCGTGAGGCAGAGCAAGGCGCAAGCAAATGCTACTGTTTCGTTTTGGCTAACAGGAGGAGGGTTTTGGTAGCGCTAACGGGAATCGAACCCGTATTTCGGCCTTGAAAGGGCCGCGTGCTAACCGTTGCACCATAGCGCCAAAGGGGCTTGCGTGCGTCGGTGCAACAAAAGTGCAACTAACTTTTCGGTTGCCCCTGCGCACTCCTATTGTACTACGACTTGCAGGCCTTCCGCATGCACCGAGCGCCTCGCGCTTGAGACCTCGCGAACCGGCTTGCGCACAGCGGCGGAATAGGCTGGCAGCGACCCGGCAGACTCCGCCTCGGCATCGTCCCTGCGTTCAGCTACTTGTGTAATTTCAGGATCTCGATGCTGCTGTTCGCGTTGGTCAGCGATAGCGTGCAGCCACCGTTGCCGATATTTCCGTTCAGCGATTCCCCGCTGAGTTCTCCGCTGCTGGTCACGGGAAGTTCACTGTTGATATGCCCGAACGAAGTATGCGCTGAGAGGCTATAACCAGCACCTTCTGGTAAACGGATCTGAATCGGAGCGAAGGAAGTCTTAACGGAAATATTCTTGCAAGCGGCACCCGCGCGCGCCCCCACGGAAACCGAGCCATTCTGGTTGACCACAGTGATGGTTCTGGCGATGTCCTCCAGTTTCACGGAGCCAAAGCTGGTCTTCGCCGAAACGTCCCCGCTCACTGCGCTGGCGCTGACCGACCCGTTGGAATCTTCCGCGATCAAATTCCCGGCCACACGTTGCGCGTTGATCGCTCCAAAGCTCGTTTTTGTGTACGCCTCGCCGCCTACATCGCTGACCGCAATGCTGCCATTCCCGTTCACTGCGCGCACGCCTTTCGCCAAGCCGCTCGCTTCAATCGCGCCGAACGAGGTCGTCAGCGTGGCGTAACCTTTCGCATCCTTTACGGTGATCCCGCTGTTGGAATCTTCCACCTCCACCTGACCGTTGATCTGCTCCAGCGTCACCTCGCCAAACGAGGTTTTCACAAACACGTCGCTGGCCATCGTTCCATGCACTTTCGCGTTCGCGGACGTACATCGCACCTTGCCCGTGACATTGCTGAACGAGATTCCTCCAAAGCTGCCCTTTAGTTCGGCGCTGCCGCTCACCGTATTCACGTCGATGGTGCTGTTGTTGTTGTTCACCGTGATATCGCCGTGCACGTTGCGCGCGCTGAATGCTCCAAACGAATTGTTCACCACCGAGGTTCCAACATCCGTCAACGACACCGCGCCATTGCCGTCAGAGGCGGACACCGCGCCCTGCACCCCGCTCACGGTGACCGAGCCGAACCGGTCTTTCACATCGAGGTCGCCCTTGACGCCCTGCACCGTCACCGGACCGTTGGCATTGATAATTGAAAGTTTTCCCGATGCATTGCCGGCCTCCACGGAGCCGAAAGAGTTGGTCAACTTTGCGAAGCCGGAATCGTGGAGCGCCACGTTGCCGTTGGAATTGATGATGTCGCTCCAGGCCTGCACGCCGCGCACATCGACATTTCCAAAAGCGTTCTTCACCCACAACTTGGCGTCTGCGGGCACGGAAATGTCGTAGTCCACGGAATACGAGCTGTTGTTGCCGATTCGTATGACGACAAACGATTCGTCTGGATTCACGGTGCGCACCTTGACGCCATCGGCGTCCTGCGAGACTTCGATGCGAATTTCGTCGGCCCGCCGGTCCGCTTTTTCCTGCGAACCGGCCTGCGTCCGGATGGTCGCGGTGATTTTCACTTCGCGGCTGTTTTCTCCGTGAATGCGCACTTCGCCGAACTTATTCTCCACGGATAGGGTTTGCCCGGCGGCCAACGAAAGCGTTTTGCTGAAATCCCGCTTGGCGGTGGCCTGCCCAGCGGAACGCGCCAACAGCGCAGGTGCGGCGGAAACGAGCAGCAACCCGGCAAGTATCGCGGCTCGATATAATTGACTAGAACTCATCCTCATTGCTTGGTCTCCAGAATTTCCTGCAACGTGCCCTGCTTCTCGCGGTACATGGCCAACAGTTGATAGCGCAAATGGGCATTCGAGGGATTTTGCTCCGTCTGCAAACGTAGTTCGTCGATAGCGCTATCGAGCACCAGCAGCTTCTCGCGGTAACTGTCCATCAAGGGCGACGCGCCAGAATCGATTTGCGGCTTGGCTTCCGCGGCCAGTTTGTCGATGGCTTGCATGTAGGCGTTCTCCGTGCGCTCCACTTCCGCCAGCGCGCGATCATTCAAGAGCGGGTTTTTGGTGGCAGTGACGCCAGCGGATCCAGCGCGCTGATGCTGCACGTACAGATAAGCGCCGCTAGCCGTCAGTGCAAGCACCAGCACAGCCGCCAGCGCCGTTTGCCACACCAACGGCAAACGCCAATCGAAACGCGGAAACGCCCAGCGTTTTTCCCGCGCGGCATTTTGCGCAGCCTGTTCCGCGAGCGGAGTTTCCAGCGCGGTCGATATCCGCGCCCACAGCGCCGGATCCTCCTGATAATTCCTTAGCTCCGCGGCTGCCGTACTCAATTCCCGCCACGCGCGCAATTCTTCCGCGCACGCCTGGCAGGATGCCGCGTGCTGCTCCAGCGCCGCCCACTCTTCCGGCGTGCCATCCAGAAAAATTCTTTCGCGATCTTCGCAGTGCATGCTCATTCCGCACCTCCCAGCTGGCTGCCGCGCGGCGGCGCCAGCAACTGGCGCAGACTCTTCTTGGCGTAAAACAAAGTATTCTTGGAAACGGTTTCGGTGATCTCCAGCATGCCGGCGATTTCCGCATGCCGGAAGCCTTCCACTTCGTAGAGCAGAAAAACATCGCGCTGCCGTTGCGTGAGCGCGGCGATGGCCCTTTCGAGTGCCAGCCGCAACGAGGGATGCGCGCCGGGCGCGCGCGATTCCGTCGGCGAACTAAAGCCTTCGCCGATTTCTTGCGCGGCGTCTTCTTTGCGCCGCACAGAGCGCCGCCTCATGTCGTGGCAGGTATTCACCAAAATGCGAAACGTCCAGGTAACGAAGGAAGATTGCCCGCGAAGGCTGGCGATGCTGCGCTGCACTTTCAAGAAAGTTTCCTGCACCGCATCTTCCGCGTCGTTCTGCGTGCCGAGCAGATTGCGCGCCAGATTTTTCATGCGCGCGCCCTGCAACTGGTACAGCCGCTCGTACGCGCGCAAGTCTCCGCGCTGGCACGCCGCAGCCAGCGCCAAATCTTCAGGATGCGCGGCGTGTTCGCCCGCGGACGTCTTGCCCGAGGACGCCGCGCCAGCGGACGGATCGAATTCGGAAGGCTGCACTCGCGATTCCCCCTGGCACAGCAACGGAGAGATTCTATGCCCCGCAGCCAGCGCAAGTCCCACAGATGCCATGTGTTTCTCCCACGGTATAGACGACGGGGAACGGGCAAACGTCTGAGCGCAGGCCGAGCCTAGATGGGCTGAAATGTATTGAAATGAAGTGAGTTACACCAACTCGCGAAGAAAGATGACGATGGCTGGCGCCCGCCTGCAAGCGATTCGCTAATTCTGGCGATCTTTGTACTCTTCGTCCCAGGCCATCTGGATGGCTTCGAGTTTGCTTTCGTTCGAGGCGGCCGCTTCGCCGGAAAAATTCGGCAGCTCCAGAATCCATTTGTGCATGTCGGTGAAGCGCACGGTGAGCGGATCGATGTCCGGATGGGCGTCGGTCAATCCAATCGCGATGTCTTCAATGTCGTCCCAATCGAAAGTCGGCGGCAAAGTGATTTCTCCTTCGGGCTGAAGCTTCAAGAGCGGCGTCGAGCCTTTCGCGCAAATCGCTCGGGGTAAACCGCCACACTCACGAATTCTTAGTGATCGAGTTCTTTCGCGTAATTCTTGTTCCACTCGGGGATTTCCACAACGATATCGGTGGTGCCGTCCGGTACGGTCTGGCAACCGAGGCGAGATTTTTGCGTGATGCCTGGCGCCATGTCTAGTTCGTCCAGCTCAGCGTCCGTGGCCTCGTTGCAGGATTCGAGACCCTCTTTCACGAAGACGTGGCAGGTGGAGCAGGCGCAGACGCCTCCGCAGGCGTGGTCCAGTCCGGCCTTGAGGCCTTCGGAGATATCGAGAATGCTTCCGGGCAGGCCATTGTGGCCGTAGGGAATTTTCTCCGGATCGACTTCCATGGTTTTGCCGCTGGGAAGAAACGTGATTTTGTATTTCTTCGTCGCCGGCTTGTATTTTACTTCTTCAATGTATGGGTTACTGCCGCCCATTGTTTCGTCTCCAAAACTTCAATCTTGCCGGACATCTTAAATCCTGCCGAGATGGGGCGCAGCATGCTGCGCCCCCACAAATTCAACTTCTTAAACTTCGGCGAGCTTGCGGCCCTGCAACGCAGTCGAAACCGCCGAATTCATCAGCAATTCGGCTAGATGCTCCGTGACGTGATTCAGTTCGTCGATGCGCTTGCGCGCCAACTTGTAATCGGTTCCGGCGACCGCTTCCCGCAGCGCGGCCACGCTGGCCTCTATTTTGCCACGCTCTTCGGCGGATAGTCCCGCGGCATCTGGCGTTGCCAAGCCCTTTAGCGTTGCCGCCAGAATCGATTCGCTTTCGGTACGCGCTTCGATGAGCTGGCGTTCGGCGAAATCCTGCTCGGCATACTCGATGGAATCCTCCAGCATGCGCTCGATTTCAGCGTCGCCAATGCCGTAGCTGGGTTGCACTTCAATGGAGTGTTCTTCGCCGGTGCGCAAATCCTTGGCGGACACCTGCAGAATGCCGCTGGCATCAATCAGAAATTTTACCTCGATACGCGGCAGTCCCGCGGGAGCAGGAACGGTTTTCAATGTGAAGCGCGCCAGAGAGCGGCAATCTTTGGCGAGTTCGCGTTCGCCTTGCAACACGTGAATGTCGATGCCGGTTTGATTGTCCACGCCGGTGGTGTATTGCTCTTGCGCGCTGGCGGGAATGGTGGAGTTGCGCGGAATAATTTTGGAGACCGCGCCGCCGTAAGTCTCGATGCCCAGCGAAAGCGGAGTCACGTCCAGCAGCAGCATGTTGCTGACGCCGCGCTCCAGAATGTTAGCCTGAACGGCCGCGCCCAGCGCTACCACTTCATCAGGATTCAATTCCGTGTGTGGCGCGCGGCCAAAAAATTCCTGCACCGTGCTGCGAATCAGCGGCGTGCGCGTGGTGCCGCCCACCAAAACCACTTCCTCGATCTGCGCGGGCGTGAGTTTCGCGTCGGCCAGTGCGGCTTTCACCGGCGCCATGGTGCGGTCCACGATCGGTCGAATTAATTCGTCAAAATGAGTCCGCGTCAAAGACATCGCGAATACCGCGCCGTTGCCGAGCGGGAAGCGGACGTCGACGGAAGTTTCGCTGGAAAGCTGATGCTTGGCGGCGATCAACGCTTTGCGCAATTCCTGCGCAACTTCGGGCTTCACGGAAATATCGACGCCATGTTCCTGACGGATTTTTTCGCGTACCAGGGACTGCAGCAGGTTATCGATATCGTCGCCGCCGAGGTGCGTGTCGCCGTTGGTCGCCAGCACCTGGTAAATGTCGCCTTCGCTGGTGGAGATGAGCTTGAGTACTGAAATGTCGAAGGTGCCGCCGCCGAGATCGTAGACCGCGACGTGACCGCGCTGCTTCTCGTGCAGGCCGTAGGCGAGCGCTGCGGCGGTGGGTTCGTTTACCAAGCGCACGATTTCCAGGCCGGCGATCTTGCCGGCGTCCTTGGTGGCTTGGCGTTGCGCGTCATTGAAATACGCGGGCACGGTGACTACCGCGCGCTCTACCACTTCGCCCAGAAATGCTTCCGCCCAGTTCTTGAGTTCGCGCAGGATGAACGCGGAGATTTCCGGCGGGGTGAAATATTTGTCGCCAAGCTGCACGCGGATGACGTTTTTTGAATTGGGATCGATGCGAAACGGAAAGAGTTTCAGCTCGGACTGAACGTCTGCCGAGCCGCGGCCCATCAGTCGTTTTACCGAATAGATGGTGCGCTCGGGTTGCGTCAGTAAACGACGGCGGGCGGCTTCACCGACGATGATGCTGCCGTCTGCATCAAGACTTACGACTGAGGGGCACAGCGTTGCACCATAGGGTCCCGGGATACACTTCGGCTCGTTGGTGTGCGGGTCGATGTACGCGACGAGACTGTTGGTGGTCCCTAAATCGATTCCGACGATTCTGCTCATGGCAAAAACCGCAGGGCTCAGAAACAAGCGCCCTGCGCTACAGGAGCTCCTTTTGAACGTTCGCTACCAGGTTCCGGATGTACGAGCGGCGATTCAGTAATTCATTGAGGCGGTGCTTGACAGCTTCACGTTCGGCGCGGGCGTTCGTTCCGCTGGCTTCGACGTCTACCGTCGCGTCCCACTTTTTGGCGACAGCGAAAAGTTCCGCGTCAACTTCTTCCAGCTTTTGCTGAAAATTCTTTTGCGCGGATTCTAGGCGCGCTTTCAGCGCCGTTAAATCGCCGCCGTTGGATTTGGCATCGCGCAATTCGTCCAGTGATTCGTTTAGCTCGAAGACTTCTTCGAGCAGTTCCGGCGGCGCTTGTTGCTTGTGCTCGCCTTCTTTGCGGGCGCCTTCGATGGCCAGCAGATACTCGACGCGGGCCACCGGGTCGCGCAGGGTACGGTAGGCGTCGTTCAGCTCCGAACTGCGCTTGAGCGAAAGTTCGCGTTCCGTTTCACTAGCATTTACAAAATTATCCGGATGCAGTTTCCAGCTAAGCTGCAGAAACTTTTGCTCCAGCGCGGCCATTTCGATCCACAATTTTTTGGGCAGGCCGAACAGCGCGAAATAGTCCGCCGACGGCGCTTGGGCAACGGTGGAAGGCGAGCTCATCTAAATTTGATCAAATTTCGCCCGCTTAAGGGCAACTCATTAAAATCAAAACCACGCGAAGAACCCGCTTTCCAATCCACGAAAAGGCCGCAAATTGGCTCGATGATCCCGAACTCAAAGACTGCTTCTAGGATTGCTTCGAGAAGTTCCATCGCTCACCGTCGGGGCAAAAATCTGCGCCGCTTACGCCGTGAACGAGCTGCCGCAGCCGCAGTTGCGCGCGGCGTTCGGATTCTGAAAAACGAAGCCCTGGCGCATCAGCGTCTCTTCGTACTCCAGGGTGGTGCCGTTCAGATACAGAAAGCTCTTTGGATCGACGAAGAGGCGCGCGCCGAATTCTTCGAAGATTTTGTCGCGGTCGCGGGCTTGCGTGTCCAGGCGCATGGCGTAAGAGAGGCCGGAGCAGCCGCCGCCTTGCACACCCACGCGCAGGCCGCCTACTTCCGGGGAGACGCCGTCTTTTTCCAGCAACGCGCGGATTTTTTTTGCGGCGCGCTCGGTCAGATGAATCTTGGGAGTTTTCGGGGCGCCCTCGGCGTCGACATTGGGCTTGATGCCCAGCATGTTGTTGGGGTCTACGGTTTGCGTCGACATAAGGTGCTCCAAAAAATTGCCCAGTGCTTACGCCTGGGCGTTCGGGGCGCAACATGTTGCGCCCCTACAAAGACTAGCCAGATGCTTAGTGCGCAGCCTTTTCGGCTACTGGGACGGCGATGCCGTGCTTTTTCTTCCAGTCGCCGATGGCGGCCTTGATGGCGTCTTCGGCCAGGACCGAGCAATGAATCTTTACCGGGGGCAGCGCCAGTTCGCGCACGATGTCCGTGTTCTTGATGGACAGAGCTTCTTCCACCGTTTTGCCCTTGACCCATTCGGTGGCCAACGAAGAGCTGGCGATCGCCGAGCCGCAGCCAAACGTTTTGAATTTGGCTTCTTCGATGACGTTGGTGTCCGGATTGATGCGCATCTGCAGCTTCATCACATCGCCGCATTCCGGAGCGCCCACGAGACCCGTGCCGACGTTGGGATCTTCCTTGGAGAGGCTGCCCACGTTGCGCGGATTGTTGTAGTGCTCGACTACCTTGTCGCTATATGCCATGACCTGTGCTCCTTCAGTTCGGTGGCCGCGAAGCAGCCAACAAACTTCCGACCGCTGTGCGGTCCATACCCTTAAAAAATCCTACGCGGCCCAAGAATACCATCGGCTTAAAACAAGCCGGTAGTTCGAGAAGCTGATTGCTCAGCTTCTCGCCATATTCTGTACGCTGACGAAGCCCGCGCTGCGGATCGCCTTGTCCGAGAGCGAAACGTTCGGCACCCACGCCGAGCGGCCCGCGGTCAACTGCCGCAAAGCATCCTTGATGAACTCCGCGCCCACGCCGAGCAACTTCAAGAACGCGCGCACTTCCTGCAACTGTTGAAAGGAGCGCTGCCCCGCGGGATTCGCTTCGTCGCTGTCGTCATACGGCACGAAGGCCACGCGAAACGCCGCGCCCGTGCCGCCAATTGAACGGTGAATCTGTATTGTTCCCTCGCTTGCCATTGAACTACCCTCGCCTTTCCGAGCTGTGCTTAAGCCGTTTGCCATTTGACCTTTGAAATATCGATGCCTTCCTTGGCCATCTCGTACAACGGAGACAATTCACGGAGTTTGGTTACGACTTGAGTCATCTTTTCGATGACGTAGTCGACCTCCTCCGGGGTATTGAAGCGCCCGAGGCCAAAACGAATCGACGTGTGAGCGAGGTCTTCGCCCACGCCTAATGCTTTGAGTACATAGCTGGGCTCGAGGGTTGCCGAGGTGCAGGCGGACCCGCTCGAAACCGCTATGTCGTTGATTCCCATAAGCAATGATTCACCTTCCACGTAGGCGAAACTCATATTTAGATTGTTGGGCAGCCGGTGCTCCATGGATCCGTTGATGAAGACTTCATCCAGCTTGGCTTCCAGGCCCTTCTGCAACCGCGTGCGCAACGCCAGCATGCGCGCGGACTCTTCCGGCATTTCTTGCTGCGCGATTTCGCAGGCCTTGCCGAGTCCCACAACGCCGGGAACGTTCAAGGTGCCCGAGCGCATGCCGCGTTCGTGGCCGCCGCCATCGATAATGGCGGAAAGCTGCACGCGCGGATTGCGGCGGCGGACGTACAGCGCGCCTACGCCCTTGGGTCCGTAAATCTTGTGCCCGGAAATGGCCAGAAGGTCGATGTTGTCCTTCTGTACGTCCACGGGAATTTTCCCTACGGCTTGCACGCCATCGACGGCGAAGAAAATACCGTGCTCCTTGGCGATTTTGCCAATCTCCCGAATCGGGTTGATGGCGCCAATTTCGTTGTTGGCGTACATCACGGTGATCAAGATTGTGGTCGGGCGAATCGCGGCTTTCAGTTCATCGAGATTGACGCGGCCGTCTTTCTGCACCGGCAAGTAGGTGACTTCAAAGCCTTCCTTCTCCAGGCGCTTGCAGGTATCCAGCACGGCTTTGTGCTCGATGGCTTCGGTGATGATGTGGTTGCCCTTTTCGCGGTACATTTCGGCAACGCCCTTGATCATCAAATTGTCGGATTCCGTGGCGCCGCTGGTGAAAATAATCTCTTTGGGCGTGGCGCCAATCAGCGAAGCAACCTGCTGGCGGGCGGTTTCCACGGCCTCTTCGCCGGCCCAGCCAAACGAGTGATTGCGGCTCGCGGCGTTGCCAAACTTTTCGTTGAAATACGGGAGCATCGCTTCCACGACGCGCGGGTCCACCGGCGTGGTAGCGTGATTGTCCATGTAAATCGGCAATTTAACGGCCATAAACCCTGTCTCCTAAAGCAACTGTGTAACGCAGCGTTTTATTCCAATTCTTCTATCGCAGTTCGACGAGCGCGTGTTCGTGAACTTCTTCGCTCATCTGAGAGATCGTCACGGTGCTCAACACCGTTAAAATGCTCTCGTTCACGCGGCGCAACGGTTCGCGCACCGTGCACCGGTCGGTCGCATCGCAAGCTCCGTGGCTGGTCACGCAAGAGGTGATCAGCACCGGGCCATCAATCGCACTAATCACGTCTAGCGCGCTGATTTGCGAAGGCTCTTTCGCCAACTGATAGCCGCCGCTGGAGCCATGCTTCGCGCCCACCAAACCCTGTTTCGCCAACTTTTGCAGCACCTTGGCCATCAGCGTCACGGAAATTCCGTACTCTTCGGCAATTTCATTGGCGCTGCACGCATGCTGCTGACGATGCATGGCCAAATGTTTGACCGCGATCAATCCGTAGTCGGCTTTTTTCGAGAGCTTAAACATTCGGCTAAATTTTCCGTTGCTCCGCAACCGAGCCGCCAGTACCAATCGACTGTACTAATCGCTTGGTTACACCGAGCAAACTCGATATACGACTGATTCAGTCGCAAATTAATCATAGTACTAAAGGCGAAAAAAGTCAATCTGCAATAAAATTGTTAAACATCCTATTTACAAATACTTACAGCGAATCCGACACTCCTTGTCGCCAAATTCGGGTTTCGAGCACGAACCCGATCGAAGCCATCCGGTTCGATGGGGCGGAATCTCGCGGATTCCTCTCGTGCTACCCTACAGGGCGTTGGATGACCTACACGATGAATAGATACAGCATGCTTCGCTTTTTACCACGCGCCAGTCGCTCAATCTCGACTTCAGCCACGCTAGCGATGGCTCGCTTCATCTTTTCGATGGCGATTCTATTTTCCTTCGCCATCGCGACCCGCCCACAGACGGCAAGCCCCACCGCGAACCAACCGGCACCCGCGCCAAATGCGGCGCCGCCGGCGAAACATCGCACCCACGGGCCGGTTCCGCGGAGCAAATCTGAGACCGTGGTTCTGGTCGGCGCCGGAGATATCGCCGGCTGCAAAAATATCGAAGGCGCGCAGGCTACGGCCAAACTCGTCGAGCAATTCCCGAGCGCCGCGGTCTTCGCCGCCGGAGATGTGGTCTACGAGCGCGGCACCGCCGAGGAATTTCGCGATTGCTACGGCCCCACCTGGGGAAAGTTTAAAGAGCGCACGCGGCCAGCCCTCGGTAACCATGAGTACGGTGTACCAGGAGCCGCGCCGTATTTCGCGTATTGGGGAGACAAAGCCGGCCCGGTCGGCAAAGGTTATTACAGCTACGAAGTGGGCGCCTGGCACATCGTGGTGCTGAACACCAATTGCAAAGTCGTGGGCGGCTGCAACGAGGGTTCGCCCCAGGAAGTCTGGCTGAAAGACGATCTCGCGCAGCATCCCCATGGCTGCATTATCGCCTACGGGCATCACGCGCTTTTCAGCAGTGGCGTCTTTAAGGCTCACGCGGTGCATACGGAAGTAAAACCGCTGTGGGACGATCTATACGCCGCGCATGCCGACCTCTTCTTCGCCGGCCACGAGCATTCGTATGAGCGATTCGCGCCGCAAAATCCGGAAGGGCAACTCGACCCGCAGAACGGTATTACGCTAATCGTGGTGGGCACCGGCGGACGCAGCCACGAAATCCTGGGTCCAGCCATGGCCAACAGCGAACTACGTAACTGGGACACTTACGGAATCATGAAGGTGGAGATGTCGCCGACAAGCTACAAATGGGAATTTATTCCGGAAGCAGGCAAGACATTTCGCGATTCCGGCTCGGGGACTTGCCACAATGCGGCAACTACAGCACCAGCGCCAGCGAAGCCCTAATTCCGTGAGGCCGTCCGCTCTCAGACTACTTACTCGCGCATGCCGACCCAACTCCCGCCGCGTCCACCAATTTCTGCACGCTGGAAACAGGCACCAGCAACAGTTGCGCTTTGGGCTTGGCTAGTTCCGCCAGCAACGCCGTCTGATCCGTCTTCCACACCGCCGGAGCTTGCGATCCGAGGATCAGGTAGTCCATGGCGGCGACGCCGATTTTGCCCAAGGTAGCCAAATCCTGAGAAACCGGCGCGACCTCTTTCACAAGAAAGGATTTTTGCGCCAGAGACTCGAGCGCAGGGTCGTTGTCACGCCAGCGCAACAACTCGTTGCGCAATTCCGCGCCGGCATCGTCATCCTTGCATGAAGTGGCCAGGTATTTGTCCACCAGCACGCCGAAGCGTCGCGCGTCATCGCTTTCAAGCGACACGGCGTCCACCACGCGATGCAGCGGCGTGGCGCTGGTCGGCTCCGTGGTGGCCAACTGTTCCCGCGCGTAGTCTTTGACCGGTTCGACGACATCCGCCAGTGTGCGCAGCGCGGCAAACTCCTGCGGCGTTGCCGGACCCGCGATGCGTTGCAGCATCTGCGCGTAATAGGTTTTGTGCGTGAGCCCCAGCCATGCGAGGCGCACGCTTTCCGCATCCATGCGGGCGTACATCGAAGGCACATCCGTCACGTTTTGCGGCGACCACAAACGCTCGGCAATGGCCGCGTTCCTCGGCCAGATGCGCGAATCCACATTTTCGGCGTTAACGTACTCCGACCACATGCACGATTCGCCGCCGAGAATGCGCAATTTCTCTTCCGGCGACAGCGTGGCCGCCGCGCCGCTCATGGGGTCCACGGCATAGTGGCGCGCCGCCGACCAACCCAAATCCAGGTAGTAGCCGTTCGAGAGAATGCCGCGAAACCCTTGCTTCGCCGCGGCCGCCAAAGATTCCTGCCCGCGCCACGATTGAATCACGATATCGTGCGGCAAATCCGGAGCCAGCACTTCGTCCCAGCCAACCATGCTCTTGCCATGCTTGGCGATAATGGCTTGGAGTTTTTTGTTGAAATAGGACTGCAGGGCTTCGTTATTTTTCAGCCCGTTAGCTTGCATGAAGGCTTTAATTTTAGGATTGGCGTCCCATTCCTTGCCGTTCACTTCGTCTCCACCAACGTGAAAAAAGTGGTCGGGAAAGAGCTTGGCCATTTCTCCGAACAGTTCGTTCAAGAATTTATAGGTTTTCTCGCTGGTGGGATCGAATGCCGGATCGAAAATTCCCCAGCGGCGCTCGATCTCATACGGTCCCGCCCCGCTCGCAAGTTCCGGATAGCCCACGAACCAGGCGGTGCTGTGCCCCGGGACGTCAAACTCCGGCACCACGCGAATGCCACGATCGCGCGCATATTCAATCAGTTCGCGCACCTCTTCCTGCGAGTAATACAATCCGTCCGAGCCTAGTTCATGCAGCTTGGGAAATTTCTTGCTCTCCACGCGGAAGCCTTGATTCTCCGAAAGGTGCCAGTGGAAGACATTCATCTTCACGGCTTCCATGCCGTCGATATTGCGCTTCAGCAGTTCCATGGGAATGAAGTGGCGGGCGGAATCAATCATCAAGCCGCGCCAGGGAAAGCGCGGCTTATCTTGAATGGTTAGCGCTGGAGCGGCGAAGCCCTGCGGCGTCACGGCCACCAGTTGCAGAAAGGTTTGCAGGCCGTGCATGGTGCCCAGCGGAGTTTCCGCATTTAGCTTCGCGCCGCTAGAGGTAATTTCCAGGGTGTAGGATTCGTCTTCGCCCAACTCTTGAACAGGCTGGCCGGCGTGCACGGTGTGAATCAACAAAGTCGCAGCTGGCGCTTCCGTTTTTGTCGCGCCGCTTTTCGCGGCAGTCGGTGTCTCCTGCGCTAACACCAGCCCGGTCTCTCGCGCCAATTGCCGCTCGAATCTCTGCGCCGCGCGGTCCAGCCGAGCTTCAGTGTAACCGGTCAGCGCGAGGGAAAATTTTCCGTCGATGATCAACTGGCCGCTTCCCGATTGCACGTTGGCGGGCAGCGGCATCACGTTCAAGGTGGGCTGCTGTGCCAGCAAACTCCCCGCAGTGAGCGCTCCCAAGATGGCCATCATGACGAACGTCCTCACCAATTCACGGTTTCGATTAAATCGTTTCAATACAACCCAGCGAGCAGTACTGAACATTAGCCATTTCCTCTTTCGCGGACGCGCATACGGAAAATTGAGAATATCCGCCAGCCGCGCCGCGGTCCAGAACTACTTTTGCTCGGCAACTTTGCACTGCACCTCGACGCGCAACTTTGCAGGCAGGCCTCCCGTCAGCTGAGTTACACTAACCTTCAACGCCAGCCATGAAAACTTCCGTCGCCATCTATCCCGGTTCGTTTGACCCGGTGACCAACGGCCACCTCGACCTGATCGAGCGCGGCGAAAAAATGTTCGACGTGCTGATCGTGGCCGTGTTACGCAACGCGGAGAAGCAGCCGCTCTTCACGGTGCCCGAACGCGTGGACATGCTGCGCGAGGTCACCAAACACCTGAGCAGCGTGCGTGTGGAAGTGTTCGACGGTTTGCTGGTGGACTTCGCCAGAAAGCAAGGCGCCGCGGTGATCCTGCGCGGCATCCGCGCGGTTTCCGACTACGAATACGAATTGCAGATGGCGCTGATGAATCGCAAGCTGGAGCCGCGCCTGGAAACCGTGTTCATGATTCCCGGCGAGCCATACAGCTACCTGAGCGCGAAATTGGTGCGCGAAATTGCGCAATTCGGCGCGCCGCTGACCGGCTTGGTGCCCCCGGTGGTTGAAGAGCGCTTGCGGGCCAAAATGTCCTGAGCGCCCTGGACGCCTCTGAACGATTGTAGCGCCGGGAAAAGTTTCTCTCGCGCATGTAATGCTAAAATAGAGAAGTAAGAAAGTTAGGCAGAGAACCCCGCACTCATAAGGAGCACCCGTGCACTTAACGGAACGAATCAACCGCATCCAAGCGTCGCCCACCGCCGCGGTGATCGCGGAAGCCGAGAAACTGAAATTGCGCGGCGTGGACGTCGCGGACTTCGGCCCCGGCGAGCCGGATTTCCCCACACCCGAGCACATCAAAAAAGCCGCGATTAAGGCCATCGAGGAAAATAAAACCAAATACACCGCGACGCCGGGCATCATGCCGCTGCGCGAAGCCATCTGCGCGTGGCACAAACGCGAACTGGGCTCGGACTATGAATCGAAAGAATGCGTGGTGAACGTCGGCGGGAAGCACGCCATTTTTAACGCCGTGAGCGTCCTGATTGAGCACGGCGATGAAGTTCTAATCCCGGCACCGTACTGGGTCAGCTTTCCGGACATCGTGAAATATGCCGGCGGCACGCCGGTCTACGTCACTACTACGCCGGAAGATGGATTTGCGGTGAAAGCCTCGGCGATTGAAAAAGCTATCACGCCGAAAGCGCGCTTGCTCATTTTAAATTCGCCCAGCAATCCCGCGGGTGGCGTGGTACCGCCGGAGGAGTTCGAGCGCATTCTCGCAGTCTGCAAAAAACACAACGTCTGGCTGATGGGCGATGAGTGCTATTCGCACTTTGTCTACGCTCCGCACAAACCGTATTCCATCGCCAGCGCGCGCGATTCCAAGGCCAACGTGATCATTGTCGGGTCCGTCTCAAAAACTTTTGCGATGACCGGCTGGCGCATCGGCTACACGCTGGCGCCTGAGGCGTTGGTCGCCGCCAGCAACAAATTGCAGAGCCAGTCCACATCGAACCCCACCTCCATCGCGCAGTATGCGGCGCTGGCGGCGATGACCGGTCCGATGGACGCTGTGCCGCCCATGCTCGCCGAATACGAAAAGCGCCGCAAACGCATCGTCGAAGGCTTGCGCAATATTCCCGGCGTCACCTGCGAATGGCCCGGCGGCGCGTTCTACGCGTTCCCGAATATTTCTTCGTTCCTCGGTACCGGGAGTGGTGCGATCGCCAAGAATTGCACCGAACTCTCGCGGCAGCTTCTCGACCGCGCGCAGGTCGCGGTGGTTCCCGGCGAAGCCTTCGGCGCGCCGGGTTATCTGCGGCTTTCCTACGCCACCTCGATCGAGCGCATCGACGAAGGCTTGCGCCGCCTGGAGAAATTCTTCACTCGCGTGGAAGCTGCGGTCTAAGAGCCACCTCGTGAAACCCGTCCCCAGTCGCATAGATCCGGTCTTTCTGCACCGCATCTGGGGCTCGGACAACCTCGCGCCTCTATTCCCGGCCAAGACTAATCTCGCGGAACCCATAGGCGAAGCCTGGATGACCAGCGTCGACTGCCGCATCGCCAGCGGCCCGTATCTGGGCCACCCGCTCGGTGCAGCGTGGCGCGAGATGCCTCTCGGTTGGCGCGGCTCCTCGCTGGTGAACACACCCGAATTCCCACTCCTGGTAAAGTTCCTCTTTCCCGCCGATAAGCTTTCCATCCAGGTTCATCCCGATAGCGCCTACGCCTACGCCAACGAGCGTGCCGCCGGTGGCCGCGGCAAAACGGAAATGTGGCACGCCTGCAGCGCCGAACCCGGCGCACAAGTTTTGATTGGACTGAAACCAGGCGTGACCCGCGAGCAATTTCGCGCCGCCATCGAAACCCACAAGGTCGAAGAACTCTTCGAAGCCCACCGCGTGCGCAAGGGCGACACGTTCTTCATCGCGCCCGGCACCCCGCACGCCGTCGGCTCCGGCGTCGTTCTCTGCGAAGTGCAGGAATATTCCGACCTGACCTACCGCGTCTACGACTACGGGCGCACCGATTCCCACGGCAACCCGCGAGAACTGCACATCGAGAAAGCCATGGCCGTCACGGACTTCGACAAGACCAGGCGCACCGGTCGAGTTGCCGCCGCACCCCCAAGTGGCGAAAACAGACGTCTCTTGGCCGCCTGTTATTTCTTTGCTACCGAGCGCCAGGAATTCCAGGCTCGCGTGGAACTCGAATCCAACCCCTACCGCTTCGAGTTGCTTGTTGTGTTGAGCGGTAGCGGCTCCATTGAGTGGCAAGATCAAAAATCCCTGTACATCCCGGGCGAGTGCTGGTTCATCCCGGCAACGTTGGGCCACTACGCGCTATCACCCAACACGGAAACCGTCGTCCTTCGCGCCACCGTACCGAACCTGGCGCTGTTACGCACCAGGCTAAAAGATCGCGGTGTCCCCGCCGAAGAAGTGGAAAAAGCGCTGTTTTAGTAGCACAGGCACTCTTGCCTGTGCGCCCAAGCCGCCCGCTCCACGAACTCCAACTAGGACTACGTATGTCGCATCGAGGCGCGCTGCTCGTCGTGACTGCCACCGTGCACAACCAAGAGTGCCCGTGCTACGAAAACCCTGGCGGCGCGTTCGAGCCTGTGACAACTACTATGCTAAATTCTTAGTCCACAAATTCATGCCCACCGAAAAACCATCCATCCACGCCGTAATCATGGCCGGAGGACGCGGCACGCGGTTCTGGCCGCGCAGCCGCACGCGCACGCCGAAGCAGCTGCTGAATATTGTTGGCGACACCACCATGCTCGAACAGACCGTGGCGCGCTTGCGTCCGCTGCTTCCCGCCGATCACATTTGGACGGTGACCAACGCCGAGCAAGCACAAGAAGTAAAAAAACAACTCCCCGCGGGCGCAAGAAAACGCGTTCTGAGCGAACCGGTTGGCCGCAATACCGCTGCGGCCATCGCACTGGCGGCGATTCATGTGCGCCACGCGGAAAAAGGACGCGACGCGTTGCTGGCCGTGCTGCCCGCTGATCATTACATCGCAGACACTGGCAACTATCGCAAAATCGTCAGCGCCGCGTTGGATATGGCGCGCACGCCGCAGCGCATGGTGGTGCTGGGCATTCCGCCCACTCGCCCGGACACCGGCTTCGGCTACATCGAACGGATGGGCGATGCGCTGCAATCAAGGGGCCTCCCGGTTTTCGCCGTGCGCCGCTTCACGGAAAAACCGGGTGCGGCCGTCGCGCAAGAATATCTGGACTCTGGAAAGTATCAGTGGAATGCCGGCATGTTTTTCTGGCGCATCTCCACGTTTCTCGACAATCTCAAACAGCATCTTCCTAAGACGCTAGAGGCATTGGAGATTTTGTCCGAGTACATTGGCAAGCGCAGCTACGCGGCGAAGTTGCAGAAAATTTATCGCCAACTTGAAAACATTTCGGTCGACTACGCCATTCTAGAACCCGCCACGCGCGACGCCGCATCGCCAACCGTCTTCGTGATTCCCGCGGACATCGGCTGGAGCGACATCGGCTCCTGGGCCGCGGTTTATGAATTGCTCGCGAAATCCGTTGGAGAGAACGTGATCGCCGGCGCCACCGGTCGGAACGCGGTCCACGCCATCGACGCGCAGGGAAATTTCCTTTGGAGCCCTACAAAATTCATAGCCGCTATCGGCGTGCGCGACATGGTGGTAGTGGAAACTAGCGACGCTTTGCTGATTTGCCCGCGCGATCGCGCACAAGACGTCGGAAAAATTGTAAAATGGCTGGAAGAAAATAAACGCAACGATCTATTGTAATGACACTTGCGATATTCCAACCATCTTGGTGAACAAGCGTCCTCGCGCGCTGCTCTAAGGAGGGATTTCAGATGCTGGAAATGCGCAAGACCATCTTGTCCTTGATTCTCTTCTTGGCATTTTTGACAGCCAACGTCGCCGAGCTAACGCATGCCGCCAGCCTGGGACAAAACACCGCGCCGGCAAACTCCGGCGCGACAAAAAGCTCTTCACAAACGAAGGGCGGCTTGGTCTACACCAACAAAACATACGGTTTTCGTTTTGCGCTCCCAGACAGCTGGAAGGGTTATTCGATAGTCGTCAAATCGTGGAGCAAGGGTCCGCTCATTCTGATCCGGCATCCGTTGTGGACCGAAGCAAATCCCCGACAAGACATTCCCATCATGGTGCTCACGGTCGCGCAATGGGAGTTGGTGCAAGAAGGCAAGCTAAGCGTCAGCGCGGCGCCGATCGGCCCGGATGAGCTTGCCCGCAACAGCAAATATGTGTTCGCTTTGCCGCCCAGATACAATTTCGCTTTTCTGCCCGGTTACGAAGAAGTGGGAGAAATTCTTAAGCGCGATCCGCTGCAGGCATTTTGATCATAATCAACTCGCCACTTACCGCATGACAATTTTCGAAATTTCGGAACAGCTTCCACCGGCCAATGCGGCTGTTGGTCATGCTCGCGCATCGCGTATAATCGCTGTTCATGGCTTCCATCAAATTTGGCACTGACGGATGGCGCGGCGTAATCGCGGAGGATTTTACGTCTGCGAATGCGCGCGTCGTGGCGCAGGCCATCGCGCGCTACGCAGTGCGCAACGAAGACGCGCGCAAAGGCCTGCTGATCGGCTACGACCACCGCTTCGCTTCGGACCGCGTGGCCGCCGACTTGGCCGAGGTCATCAGCGCCACCGGAACGCCCGTTTGGCTGGCCGCTCAAGCGTGCCCCACGCCGGCTATTTCCCTGCTCGTGCGGCAACGCGAAGCCGCCGGCGGTTTGATGGTTACCGCCAGCCACAATCCGTATTCTTGGAATGGCATAAAATACAAAGCCAGTTACGGCAGCAGCGCGCTTCCTTCGATCGTCTCGCAAATCGAAAAAGAGCTGCTGTGGGTGGAAGAAAATCCCGTAGCCGCGCTTCCACCGCGAAAAAATCTGATTCAGCCGCTGGAAACCCGCGCGCCCTATCTTGACACGCTGGAAAAGTTGGTCGATTGGCAGCGCCTGCGCGACGCAAAACTCCGTTTCGTCTCCGACGTCATGCACGGTTCCGCGGCGGGACTGCTTCGCGAACTTTTCACGCGCAATGGCGTGGCCTGCGACGAAATTCGCGGCACGCGCGACCCGCGCTTCGGCGGCGTGCATCCCGAACCCATCGAGCCGCACATCGACGCCCTGCGTCAAGCCGTTCTCGCCGGCAAATATGACGCCGGCTTCTGCGCCGACGGCGACGGCGACCGCATCGGAGCCATCGACCGCGACGGCTCGTTCGTCAACCCGCACGAAATTTTCGCCCTGCTGGTCTGGCACCTGGCCGGCACGCGCAATCTTCCCGGCGACATCGCCAAAACTTTTTCCGTCACCAAACTAATCGACAAGCTCGGCGTCAAACTCGGCCGCACGGTCCACGAAGTCCCCATCGGCTTCAAGTACATCTGTGAGCTGATGCTCGAGCAAAATATTTTAGTCGGCGGCGAAGAAAGCGGCGGCATCGGCACCAGCCTGTATTTGCCCGAACGTGACGCCACCGTCTCCGCGCTGTTCTTGGCGGAGTTGATGGCCTGGCACGGCAAAAGTCTCGGCCAACTTCTCGGCGCGTTGCACGAGGAGTTCGGCGAATACCACTACGGCCGCGTCGATCTGGACGTTCATCCCGCGCAAAAGGAAAAAGCCATCGCGCATTTTTCCAGCGACAAAACCACGCAGCTCGGCCATTGGCAAATCTCCCGCCGCGAAAATATGGACGGCATCAAGGTTTATCTGGACGATCTCGGCTGGCTCCTGGTGCGCGCGTCCGGCACGGAAAATCTCTTGCGCGTGTATTCCGAAACGTCGCGCCGCGACGTCACGCAGCAAGTCCTCGCAACGGTCACCAAGCTGGTGCGCGGCATGGAGGTCTCCGCATGAACACGATAAATCTTCGCGATAAATTTGCTTCGTTCTCGGACCACTACAAACCCCGCGTCATCGGCGAAGTCAACGATTGCCACGTGAAAGCCGTAAAAATAAAAGGCGAATTCGTCTGGCACCATCATGAAAACGAAGACGAACTATTTTGGGTTACCAAGGGCGCGCTGCACATGCAGTTCCGCGATCGCACCGAAGTAATCAACGAAGGTGAATTCCTCATCGTCCCGCGCGGCGTCGAGCACTGCCCGCTCGCCCACGAGGAAACACATGTCGTTTTGATTGAACCAAAATCCACACGCAACACCGGCAACATCACCAATGAAAGGACTGTCGCCCAGCTCGAAAGCATCTGACCACCACTCTCCGGCGACCGCTCGCACCCAACCATGGAACATCGCTTTTACACGCTCGACGTTTTCACCACCACGCGCTTCGAAGGCAACCCGCTGGCTGTAATCACCGACGGCGACGGCCTCTCCAACGACGAGATGCAAGCCATCGCGCGCGAAATGAATCTTTCCGAGACCGTCTTTGTGCAGAAACCCACCGACGACCGCGCATTGGCGCGCTTGAGAATTTTTACCACGCAGCAGGAATTGAAACTGGCCGGCCACCCGGTGGTGGGCACGTGGTTTTTGCTCGCCGAACTCGGCGTCGTTCCCGCGCAAGAAGGCGGCGTGCATGTGATGCAGCAAACCGGCGCGGGAATTCTTCCCGTGGAAATTCGTTTCAAAGACGGCCGCCCGCAACGCGTCACCATGACGCAGCTCGAAGCCAGATTCCGCGCTAGCAAAATAAACAAGAAGGCTTTAGCTGCCGCGCTGGGTCTGACCACCAAGGATTTCCACGCCCAGTTGCAGCCGGAATTCGTCTCCACCGGCATCTTCAACCTGATGGTTCCGCTGAAAAATCGCGCGGCACTCGATAGAATCGCCATGAACATGGCCGGCCTGCGCAAGCTCCTCGGCAAGAACGCCACCATGGCCTACTGCTTCGCGCTCGGAGAAAATGGCCACGCGCAATGCCGCGGCATGCTTCCGTGGGGGATTTACGAAGATCCCGCCACCGGCTCCTCCGCCGGCTCGCTGGGCGCTTACCTCGTTAAACACGGCAGATTAAGCACCGGGCACACGCTTCAAATTCTACAAGGCGCGGAAATGGGCCGCCCCAGCCACATCGAAGTGGAAGTTTCGCAATCCAACAAGAAACTGATCCCGCGGGTAAGCGGCGCCGCAGTAAAAGTTTTTGAAGGCACCATCGGCGTCTGAACTTTTTTGTCGTTTTGGCAAAATAAAAACGCCGTCCGCTTCTGCCGGACGGCGTTTTTATTCCACTCTCAGCCTGCGCCCGCCGCCCTCCAACTTACTCAGCGGCCTTGACCGCTTCCCCGCTCTTCGGCGCAGATTCCTTATAAACCGCGTCCAAAATCCCATTCACAAACGACCCGGCATCCTCCGACGAAAACTTCTTGGCCAGCTCCACGCACTCGTTCATCACCACTTTGTGCGGCGTGTCCGTAAACCGCAGCTCGTAGATTCCCAGCCGCAAAATGGCACGGTCGATCGCGCTCAATCTTTCAAATTTCCAATTCTCGGCATTCCGCGTAATCAGTTCGTCCAGCACCACCAGTTCTTTGGTAGCGCCTTCGAGCAAGCGGTTCGCAAACGCCCGCGTGCTGTCGGCCGCTTTCGCGCTCTTCCAGAACGTGGCCTCCAGTTTCACCGGCTCCTGCTGGCTCATGTCCCACTGAAACAGCATCTGCATGGCAAACTCGCGTGATTTTGATCGCAGCGACATTATTTTTTCCGCCGCTTCGCGCTGCCCGCTGAAGTAGCCGCGGTTTTCGCCGCCGCGCCGCTGCTCGCGCGCAATTTCTGAGACACTCGCGCCATTTCAATCGCCGCCAGCGCGGCCTCAAATCCCTTGTTTCCGCCCTTCAGTCCCGCGCGGTCGATGGCTTGCTCCAAAGTATCGCAAGTCAAAACGCAAAACATTACCGGGACGCCGGTGTCCATCTGCGCCAACTGCAATCCCCGCGAAGTTTCCGAGCAAACATAATCATAGTGGGAAGTCGCGCCGCGCAACACGCATCCAATCGCTACCAGCGCGTCGTACCGCCCGGTCAGCGCTATCTTTTTCGCCAACAGCGGCAACTCAAACGCTCCCGGCACGCGCACCACGTCCACATCCGCGCTCGCCGCGCCAGAACGTTCCAGCGCATCCACCGCCGCAGCCAGCAAGCGGTCGGTAATAAAACTATTGAATCGGCTCACCACAATC
Organism: uncultured Acidobacteriota bacterium; assembly: GCA_963838265.1. GTDB lineage: Bacteria > Acidobacteriota > Terriglobia > Acidiferrales > UBA7541 > Acidiferrum. The sequence continues at coordinate 265,574 of CAWIQN010000001.1, read as the reverse complement.
CCAAAGCGCAATCCCGCCGCGCTCAATCCGCCTTCAATTGTCCGCGGCAATAATTTTTCCGCCATAGTCGTTTTCGCCGCCGTTAAAATTTCATGGCCTTGGGATTCTGCGCATCCGCATAATCGTAAAAGCCCTTGCCCGTCTTACGCCCGAGCCATCCTGAGAGCACCATTCTTTTCAGCAATGGTGGTGCGGCAAATCTACGCTCACGAAATTCTTCAAACATAATGTTCGCGATGTAGTAGGTAGTGTCCAGCCCCACAAAGTCCAGTAAGGTAAGCGGCCCCATGGGATGCCCGCAACCTAGCTTCATCGAGCTGTCAATATCCTCGATCGATCCCACGCCCTCTTCGAACGCGCGAATGGCATCCAGCAAGTAAGGCACCAGCAGGCGGTTCACGATAAATCCCGTGCTGTCGTGCGCGCGCACCGTGGCCTTCCCCAGTTTCGCGCCAAACGCCACCATTTCCTCATACACCGCAGGCTCGGTAGAAATGGTTCGCACCACTTCTACCAATTTCATCACCGGCACGGGACTAAAAAAATGCAACCCCACAAATCGCTGCGGCCGTTTCGTCGCCGCGGCAATCTCCGTAATGGTCAACGAAGAAGTGTTGCTCGCAAAAATCGTGCTTGGCGGACAAATCTTATCCAGCGTGGCAAAGAGGTCGCGCTTCGCCGGCAACTGCTCGATGATCGCCTCGACAATCACATCGCAATCCTTTAGATCGTCAATGACCGTCGTGCCGGTAAGCCGCCCGCGAATCTCCCCCGATGCGGCCGCGGTAATGGTCCCTTTCTCCACCAGCCGCGCCAAATTTTTCTCAATGCCTTTCAATCCCTTTTCCACCAACTCGGGCGCAACTTCCCGCGCCACGGTCGTAAATCCCGCCGCCGCGCTCACCTGCGCAATCCCCGCCCCCATCAACCCGCACCCCACCACCCCAACCTTCTGTATCGCCATGGATTGATTTTTCCTTGTAGATTCCAGACTCGAATGCCTTTGCGGACCCACAAAAGTCTACCAGAATCTCTTTTCCCGTGTGACTCGTCCGTCCAGCTGCCGCTAGGCTTGACAATCCAGAGCATTATGCGCTATGCTATGCTTAGCAATGCATGGCCATGCTATTTTTGCTTTAAGGGATTGCTATGCCAAGTACCGCAGACAACATTCGAGAGTTCGGTCGTGAGAAATACGTAGTGCCCGCGCGCGAGCGACAGTTGGAGAAATTTTCGATTCGCGCCGGCGACGTAGTTCGCGAGCTGAAATTGTTGAACCGCGTCCCAGCCGTTTGCAGCGCTCTGAAGAGCCGTGCATTTCTGGAACAGAATCGTCTACGAATCGTCGCGCGGAGCGGCCCAAGCTCGGGGCAGAGCACGACCGTAACTTATACCTATGAGTTCCTGGAAGCTCCGGATTCATCGCAGGATAACCCGGACCCTTGGAACGGACTGCGCGGCGCGCTGAAGAACGTTTTTTCCGGATTTGGAGGCGGTGAAGCCTATCTACGTGGCGAACGGGAGAACTTTTACGCCGACAAGGAAAACTCGTGAGCCGAATCTACTGGGATTCCATGCTCTTCGTTTATTGGCTGGAAGACAACCCACAGTTTGCCAAACGCACGGGAGCGATCCACGCAAAGATGAAGGAGCGTGGGGACGAACTTGTCACCAGCGCCTTCACTTTTGGCGAAGTGCTTGCCGGCGCGTACCGCATGGGTGCCGTACGAGCTGCGGACGAGTCGCGGCGGCTACTGCGAAGGGTAATTTCGGAGGTGATTCCACTAGACCTCGAAGCCTCGGAGCATTACGCCAGAATCCGGGGAACGCAGGGCGTCGCACCTGCAGATGCGATTCATTTGGCTTGCGCCGCGCAGGCGAAAGTAGATCTGTTTTTGACCAACGATAAACGGCTTCTTGGTAAGTTTGTTCCAGGAATTCAATTCATCGCAACTTTGGAGACCCAGTTCTTTTGAAGCGCGAACTACGCAGCTTTAGCGGGTACGATTCTCAATGTAAGCTCTCCACGATCATCGCGATCCCCTGGCCGCCGCCAATGCAAGCCGTCGCCAAACCATAGCGCAAATTATTTCTGCGCAGCTCATTCAGCAAGGTAATTACCAGCCGCGTCCCCGACGCCCCCAGCGGATGCCCCAACGCAATCGCGCCACCATTCACGTTCGTCTTATCACGCACCAAGCCCAGCTCTTTCTCCACCGCCAAATACTGCGCCGCAAACGCTTCATTCACTTCCACGCGGTCCATCTGCGCAATCGTCAACCCCGCCAGCTTCAGCGCCTTCTGCGAAGACGGCACCGGCCCAATTCCCATAATGCTCGGATCCACGCCGGCGGTAGCCCAGGAAATAATCCGCCCAATCGGTTTCAATCCGCGTTCCTTCGCAATCGCTTCGCGCGTGACCACCACCGCCGCCGCGCCATCCACAATTCCGCTGGCATTTCCCGCCGTAACCATTCCATCTTTTTTGAACGACGGCGGCAATTTTGCCAGAGTTTCCAGCGTAGTCTCCGGCCGCCGGTGATCGTCTTCCGCAACGATGATCGTCTTTTTCCCCTGCTTTACTTCCACGCTCACCAACTCTTCCTGAATTCGCCCGGCCTTGTACGCCGCGTCCGCCAATTGCTGGCTGCGCAATGCATAAGCATCGGCGCACTGGCGCGTAATTCCCTTCTGCTCGCCCAATTTTTCCGCCGTGAGCGCCATGGGCAATCCGCAAAACGTATCCGTCAATCCCGCCATCAGCGAATCTTCCAGCGCCCCGCCGCCCAACTTCAAACCGTTGCGCGCCCCGCGAATCACGAATGGCGCCTGCGTCATATTTTCCATTCCGCCGGCCAGCACCATCGTCGCTTCGCCCAGCAGCAAGCGTTGCGCCGCCTGCGAAATCGCCTCAATGCCCGATCCGCACAAACGGTTCACTGTTACCGCCGGCGTTTCGATCTTCAATCCCGCCTTCAGCCCCACGTGCCGCGCGCCATACAGCGCATCCGCGCTGGTCTGCATGACGTTGCCAAAAATCGCGTGATCAAAATCCCCCACGTCCGCGCCAGACCGCTTGATAGCCTCCCGCGAAGCAATCGCCGCCAACTCAATCGCGCTAACCTCCGAGAACGATCCGGTATACCGCGCCATCGGCGTCCGCGCACCCGCCACAATCACCACATCCGTTGGAAACATTATTGCTTTTCTCCTGTGAAAATTATGAGTTTCTAATTCCCAACCTCAACGTCGCTAAGCACTTCTTCTCGGAGCGTCGCGAGGGATCCCGTTTTCGCGACGCTGGTAACTACCAAATGGTTTTGACTATTTTGCCGGCGCGGATTTCTCTATCCTTGGTGACCAGCGACATGCCCTCTGACAACGCCGTCGCCCCAATCAACTTGTCGATCGGATCCTTCGGGTAGGAGTCGGGCAGTTGCGTTGCGAGCACTGCGATTTTCGGTGTGATAGGTCGGACCGCGAACCGCTTGGCGATCTCCTCTACAAATGCCTCAACCGTGCCAGCGATCTCCAGCCGCCGATTCGTCATCAGCCACGCCAACTCCCACAGCGTAACCGCGGAAATCGCGATCCCGCCTTCGCGGTTCGCATGGCGTATTGCCTCGCTGGCATTCCGAGAAAGTTTTTCCGGATCGCTCGCTATCCAAATCACAACGTGCGTGTCGAGCAGGATCACTTTTTAAGGATTTTCCAATCTTTCAGTGGTACGACCGGCGATTCGATATCGCCGACAATTTTCATGCGCCCGACCATAAATCCAAAAATATCGGAATTATCCGTCTCCATGGGAACCATTTTTGCTACGGCTTTTCCGCGGTTCGTAACCACAACGGGTTCCCTAGTTGCCTCTACATGTTTCAACACTGACAAACATCGTGCCTTGAATTCACCAGCTGCCATTTCCTTCATAGGAGCCTCGCTTTGCCTATGGTCATATTAACATGACTAGATCGCTACGCCAAACTCCCGCTAAACCTTCGGCGTCTCCTGCACCACCACGGTATCGCCGCCTTTTTTGCGCGCCTCTTCCATGGAAAATTCTGCGCGATTAATCAGGTCCGTGACGATATCCTCGCTGTCGTAATCCGGCTTCACCACCGCTTCCACAATCCCCGCGCTTAGCGTAATCGACGTCGAATCCCACGGCGGCCGCAATCCCGACGCCGCGCGCAACAATTTATCCGCCAGATTCTGCGCCCCCGGCAACGTGGTGTCCGGCAAAATAAATGCCAGCGACCACGACGTATATTTAATGGCTACATCGTTCTGCCGCACCATGGGCTGCAGCGACCGCGCCAACTGCTCGAGGAACCGTTCCATCTGCGCTTCGCCTTGGTTGCGCACCAGCTCCGCGCCGTGGTCGATCTGCAAAATCGCCAATGAAAGCGGCGTGTTCTGCGTGCGCGAACGATCCGCTTCATTCAGTAAACAACTCTGGTACGAGCTGCGGCTTAGCAGTCCGGTGCGCTCGTCGGAAACTCCCATGCGGCGCACCAGGGAGCGCAGCCGCGTGTGACTCACGCTCATCAGCATCTGGTCGCCGATGGCCTGCAAAAAATACGCCTCATTCGGCCGCCATTTGTGCTCGTGCGCGTGTCCCACGATCAACATTCCCGCCGGAACTTGCGTTTCTTTGTCCGTGATCATCACACCCAGTGCCGTGGCCAGCCCCAACTCGGCTAAAATCGAACCCTCGGTCGCCTCCACGATCAATCCGCCGAATTCATCGGGCTGTGCTTTCTCCATGTGTGCCAGCAGAAACACAACTTGTGCGCCCGGGGCGGGCTTAACTACGGGCGCGCAAAATTCCGCGGCCATTTCCGGCGGCCGCCCCGGCGCTCCCACCACCGCCAGCGCCCGCGTGGCCTTCAAATACGCTCCCACTTCATTCACCGCGGTGTTCAGCATCGCCCGCGGCGTCTGCTGCCGAAAAATCTTTTGATTGATGTCGGAAATTTTGGTCAGGTCCCGCAACGTTTCAACGCTGTACACGCCAGTTTTACTGGTGGCTTGGGACGCGGTATCCGCCGCGGGCCGCGCGGGTTGCATCGTTGGGGCTTGCTGCGTCTGCGACGCCTGCGTGGACGGTCGCGCCGGATATGCGTCAGATTTCGCCGCCCCGCTCGATGGCGGCGTCCAGTTCGCCAGTTGATACAGGTTCGCCAGCCGCGCATTGCGCGACTCTTCGCCGGGAAACATAGCCGCGATTTTTTGCAGACGTTCCAGTGCCTTGGTTTGCAGCGAATACTGCAGGAAAATTTCTGTCTGCACGATTAGGTCGTCGAGCGCCTGCAGTTTGCGTCCCTCTTCCGTGACCGCCAGCGACGATTCCGTCGTATGGCTTGACGCCGCTTGCGGCTGCGTGGTCGGCGGCGCCGCCGCGTTTGCCGATTTAGCCAGTCGGCTCGCCACACGCTGCACAAATCCTTCATCCACCTTGCCGCGCAACGCATCCAGACGTTCCTGGTTGCGGTAGTCGTACGCGTCGATATCCACCAGCCGCTCCATGGATTCCGCGGCCTTGGGAATATTCCCCGCTTTCAGATACACGTCAAACAATTTGATCAGAATTTCAAAATACTGCGATTCGCGATTCAGTTCGTTGTACAGCGAGGCCCAGAATTCCAGAATCACTTGCGATTGCGGATGCTTGGCCGCTACCGCATCCATCTGCGTGGCAAATTCGTTCTGCTTTTTGTCCGCGAACATGCGCCGCTTCAGCGTCAAAAATATTTCCACCGATTTGCCGTCTTGCTTGGCATCCGCGTAACAGTCCGCCAGCTCGAAAAGCCGCTGAATGCCTTCGTTTTTTTCCCGCAGCAGACGGTCCAGCACTTCACGCGCGCGGTCCAGACTCCCCGCGTGCATCAGCGCGGCGCCGAAAATATCCAGAAACGTCACGTCGCTTTCGGTGGCGGCAAAAGGTTCCAGCAGCGCCACGGCTTCCGTCGCCGCCCCAGCCTTCAGTTTCGCCTCCGCGTACAGCAACGCCACGCTGCGCTCTTGCGGCGCCAGCCGGTGCGCCCGTCCGAGCAACTTCAGCGCTTCGCTGGCCGCTCCGCCCGCCGTCGCCAGCTGTGCCGCGCGCAAGAATGTCCGCGCCGCTAATGCGTTTTTCCCCAATCGCTCCGCGGCTTCCGCCAGCCGCAGTTGCCGCGGCAGACTTTCCGGATCGAGCAGCGCGATGCGCTCCCAGCAAAACAGCGCATCCTCGTCTCGCCCCGCCGAAGTGAAGAGTTCCGCGGCCTTCGTGTACTGCTCGATAGCCTCTTCGCCACGATTTTGTTTTTGTTGCAGAAAAGCGAAGCGCGCGATGCGCTCCGGCGGCTGCGCGCCGGTCTTCAGGAACCGGTTGTAAATCGCCAGCGCTTTCGTTTCATCGCGCGGTTCCACCAGCAAATCGAAGAACATTCCGTAGTACACCGCCGCGCGCTCCGGCTGGTCCGAGCGCGCATACAAATCCCCAAGCGCCTGCGTGGCCTCCTGGTGTTGCGGAGACTCGTCCAGCACCGCGAGGTACGCTTCGATGGCGTCCTCAACGCGATTTTTTTCCAGGAACCGCTTGGCGCGGTCCAGGTTTTTGCTGACGTCTGCGGCCATTCGTGGCAACGCCCTTTGCGTGGAACCTTTTCTTAGCCCCACGTCCGGGAAGTAAAGTTGTGTTGGTGGATTCGGCCGCGCGCCGCGCAGCGGCAGCCGTGCGCCCAGCCCATCCCTTTTAACTATATACCCCAGCCCAAGACCGGGCAAAAATCGCAGATCATGCCATGCAGTATCCGGCACCGTGGCCTCGCACCGCTTCAGCCCGGCTCCTGACCCAGCAGCCCTTGCGCCCGCAAATCCCGTTCCAAACAATCGCGGCACAGGCATCCGGTCTCAGCAACTGGCAGCGGCGTAGGTTTATCCCGAGCTTCGAGAGAATGCTGCTCCCCAGCTTGACGAGATTGCGGCTCCACAATATTTGCCATTGGCATCGGTCCATGCGGCAGCTCTTTGCACCAACAATCACCAGCGGGATCGCAACTCATCGCAGCATCGCAGCGCGCGCAGCGGGTATCCATATTTTAGATTATCCTTCAGCCCCAAGATCGCGCGAACGCTTTTAGTAGCACAGGCACTCTTGCCTGTGCACGCTTACCCGGGCACTCTTGCCTGTACACGCTTGCGTTTCTGCCAAGCCGCGGATCAGCATATTGTTGCCTTCCCGCCACGCCCATCGACTGCCAGTCCCCTCACCCGAGCTGACGTCCCTCACAATCTGTGGCAAACTAAATGTTTACACGGCATGGTTTTTGCGCTGCAGTGCGGCTGCCGCAGCGAGCAGGCCCGCCGGCAATTCCCGCGCGGATGTTTTTCAGCGAACAACATCCTGCCGGCCAAAAAAAGATAAATGGATCCAAAATTCATCCGCAATTTCTGCATCATTGCGCACATCGACCACGGGAAGTCCACGCTCGCCGACCGTTTGATCGAAATGACCGGCGCGCTCACGTCCCGTGAAATGAGCGGGCACGAGCAGATCCTCGACTCCATGGATCTGGAGCGCGAGCGCGGCATCACCATCAAAGCGAAAAGCATTCGTCTGCATTACCAGGCCAAAGACGGAAATACCTACCGCCTGAATTTGATCGACACTCCCGGCCACGTCGATTTTTCCTACGAAGTTTCCCGCGCGCTTTCCGCGTGCGAAGGCGCTTTGCTGGTGGTCGATGCCAGCCAGGGCGTCGAAGCGCAAACCGTGGCGAATACTTTTCTCGCCGCCGGACACAACCTCACTATTTTGCCAGTGATCAACAAGATTGATTTGCCCGCCGCGCAAACCGAGGTGGTGAAAGAGCAGATCGAAAGCGTGCTGGCAATTTCCGCCGACGACGCGCTGCTGATCAGCGCGAAGAGCGGGCTGGGCGTCGAAGATGTTCTCGAAGCCATCGTGCAAAGAATTCCACCTCCGAAAGGCAGCGCGGAAAATCCGCTGCAGGCGCTGATTTTCGATTCCTGGTTCGACATTTACCGCGGCGCCGTGGTGCTCGTTCGCGTGATGGAAGGGCGCCTGAACAATCACGTAAAAATAAAACTGGTGGCCGGCAACGACACCTACGAAGTCGAACAGCTGGGCACGCTGACTCCCAAACCCGTGGCGCTCGAAGAGCTCGAAGCCGGCGACGTGGGCTTCATCGTCGCGAACATCAAAACCGTGGCGGACGCGCGCATGGGCGACACCGTCGTCGAGGCGGCGCGGCCGGCGCCGGCGCTGCCGGGATTTGAGGCCATCAAGCCCATGGTGTTCGCCGGACTGTTTCCCGTGCTGGCCGACGAGTATGAACCGCTGCGCGACGCGCTGGGAAAATTGCAGTTGAACGACGCGGCATTTTTCTACGAGCCGGAAAATTCCGTGGCGCTGGGTTTCGGCTTCCGCTGCGGCTTTCTCGGGCTGTTGCACATGGAAATCGTGCAAGAGCGGCTGGAACGCGAATTCGGGCTGAACTTAATCATCACCGCGCCGAGCGTGTTGTACCGCATCACGCGCGTTACCGGCGAGGTATCGGAAATCGACAGCCCGGGAAAATTTCCTAATCCCAGCGATATCGCCAAAATCGAAGAACCCATCATCAAGGCCATGATCATCACCAGCGTTGATTCCGTTGGCGCGATTCTGCAGCTGTGCCACGAAAAGCGCGGGGTACAGCAGAACCTGGAGCATCTATCGCCCACGCGCGTGATGCTGACGTACGAATTGCCGCTAAATGAAATCGTGCTGGATTTCTATGATCGTTTGAAGAGCGTTTCACGCGGCTACGCCTCGCTGGACTATCATTTGGCCGGATACCACGAATCCGATTTGATCAAGCTGGACGTGCTGGTTGGCGGCGAACCGGTGGACGCGCTGGCGCTGATTATTCACCGCGATTTTGCCTACGACCGCGGACGCGAACTGGTAACGCGTTTGCGCAAATTGATTCCGCGGCAAATGTTTGACGTGCCCATTCAAGCTGCGATTGGCAGCCGCGTGATCGCGCGCGAAACGGTCTCGGCGATTCGCAAAAATGTTTTGGCAAAATGCTATGGTGGCGATATTTCGCGCAAACGCAAACTCCTCGAGAAACAAAAAGAAGGCAAGAAGCGCATGAAGCGCGTCGGCCAGGTGGATATCCCGCAAGAAGCTTTCCTCGCGGTCCTCAAGGTAGCGTCCTCTTCCGACGACGAGTAGTTTCTCGCCGTTACGCATCGGATTTTCCCTTTACTTCGGTGGTGAGTTGGCCGTGGCGGAGTTGCACTCGCACGGCGTCGCCTAAGTTCACGCCCTCGACAGATTTCAGAATATTTCCCGCGGCATCGGTGGCGATGGCGTAGCCGCGTTCGAGGACTTTTAGCGGGCTGCGTTCGTTGAGTTGCAGGCGGAGGCGCTCGAAGCGTTCGCGTTTGGCGCGCAAGAGGCGTTCGCTGCGGACGCCGAGTTCGGCCGCGCGCTTTTCGAGGCGCAGGCGGAAGGCCGCGATGCGCATGCGGAAATCGAAAGAGACGATGCGGACGTGCGCGGTGGTGAAACGCTTGCGGGATTGTTCGAGGCGGGCGCGGAGGCCTTGCGCGAGGCGCGAGGTCATTTCGTCGGCGCGCTGGCGCTGCTGGCGGAGGAGGTCGAGCGGGCGGCGAAAGCCGCGGCGCCCGGCTAGTTCGTGGACGCGGCGAGACGATTCGAGCAGGCGGTAGCGGATCAGGCTGGCGATAGTTTCGCGCAGGTCGGCGATATGCTTATCGAATTCGCGGCGCGTTTGCACCACGAGTTCGGCGGCGGCGGAAGGCGTGGAGGCGCGCACGTCGGCGACGAAATCGGCGATGGTGAAATCGGTTTCGTGGCCGACGCCGGAAATAATGGGAATCACGGAATCGGCGATGGCGCGCGCGACGATTTCTTCGTTGAAGGACCAGAGATCTTCGATAGAGCCGCCGCCGCGCGCGAGGATCAGCACGTCCACCGACTTTTTCTGGCTGAAAAATTTCAAGGCTTTGACGATTTCCGCGGCTGCACCATCGCCCTGCACGCGCACGGGATAGACGGTGAGACAGACGTTGGGAAAGCGGCGGCGCAGGATGCGGATGACGTCCCGGACGGCGGCACCGCGCGGCGAGGTGATCAGGCCGATGCGGCTGGGCAGCAGCGGAAGCGGCTTTTTTCTTTCCTGAGAAAAAAGGCCTTCGGCTTCGAGACGTTTTTTCAGTTGCTCGAAGGCGAGCTGCAGCGCGCCGAGGCCGACCGGCTCGATGGTCTCCACGTAGATTTGGTATTCGCCGCGCGATTCATAGACGCTGAGCGAGCCGCGCACGGTGACGTGCAGGCCGTCTTCGGGACGAAACTTGATGCCGCGTTGCTGCTGCTTGAAGAAGACGCAGCGCACCTGGGCGCGATCGTCCTTGAGCGTGAAATAGATGTGGCCGGATTGCGCGGGGCGGCAATTGGAGATTTCGCCTTCGACCCAAATGTCCGTGAAATTCTTGGCGAGCAGGTCACGGACTTTGCCGGTCAGTTCGCTGACGGTGAGGATACGGCGCTGGGGCATGAGGTTGAAGGTGAGCTGGCTCATGGGATGTGACCCGTGTTCCGTGACCCGTGTTCCGTAGGGAAAGCGGAGACCAATACTGCATAGGAGGTTGGGCGTACGGCGACCGAGGGCTGAATGCTGGCCAATCTGTGGATACTTCGCGACGGCAGGGACCACCCCCTATGGATTTTTTGTAAGTGTTCATTCCAGAGGATTTAAAGTCCTTTAGAATGAACAGTTGCATAAGTGCGGATTCTACAGGAGTTAGGGAGGGGTTGCTAGTTACTCGGACGACAACAGGGGGGTAGGCTGGGGCGGCGGTTGCGCGATCGCGGTGATGGAGGGCCGAATTCATGGGGAATTATAGCACACTAGTACTGTTTGTCAAGTAATATATTTTAAAAGCTGGTGTGGCAATGAGTTACGTGGGAGTGCATTCGAATGGGTGGCGCGGAAAACGGAAGCACGCCCGATTCTGATGCGGCTCCAAAATGGGAATCTACTGATTCAGGCCAGGGGAGCTTTGCCTTCGGTGCGTTTTTGGCGAAGGTCGAGGATTAAGCGGTAGACGGAATCGACGTCGTCGATGTCGGCGAGAACGGCAACGGGGGCGTCGACGTTCAGGAAACTCCAGCTTTGACCGGAGCGGCGACGACCGCTGGACATAGAGAGCTTCGGACCGAGCCATAGGCTGCCGGTGGAAGAACCCTCGCGTTGGATTTCGGTGATGGAATCGAGATAAACGGCGCGATTTTTGCGTTTAAAGCCTTCTTGCAGGAGCAAGATGCGCCGGTCCGTAATGGCGTAGTAGGTGCGGCGCTTTAGCCAGGCGTCCACCACGAAGCGACCCCAAATTAAATACTGTCCCATGACAACGAACACCGCTCCGAAGACCATTCCGGAGTTCCACGGTTGCGCGGAATTTTTGCCCCACCACCCTGCGGCGCCAGCCTCCCAAAAAAGAGTGAATCCGCCCCAGAGCAGGCTGAAGGGGACCATAGTCCAGTCTGTGGAATGGAAGATGACGGAGGGGTTAGGCATGCCTGCCCAAAGAATGCTTTCACCGGACACCAGCTCCGGTTGGAGTTTCATGGAGGCTTGCGGGTCCGTGAAGGGCATTATTTTCGTTTTTTCTAGTGGGTACGCGCTGGCGGCAAGCGATAAATCGAGCACCCACATTATTCATTGCGATGAGAACGAAACTAGTTGTTGTGGAAGACTATGTCGGCATGGAATAACTGCGGCTGGCCATCCTTTATGAAGGGCTTAAATTTCCACTTTCGCAGGGCGGCAGCGATGGCTTGAAGGATCGGGCCGTCAAGTCGGTTAATGTTCTGGATGCTGATAAATTTGCCGGTGTCGTCCACGGTGATCTGCGCGATAAAGTCCGCGGGGCGGGGGGCTCCATCCGGAAATCTTGGTTCGATAGAGTAAGTCGCTAATTTGCGTGCTTCCTCGTCGGTGAGCAACGGAGGCGTCTTAGCGGCGTCCACCGTCGTCTCGTAAGAGAACCCCATCAGTGATTCGATCTGAACAGGGACACCGTGAAGGACCGCCGGCTTGAGCTGCCATTTCATGACGGCGTCTCGAAGAACTCCTTGCATCGCGGGATTATCGCAACCCTCCGGCCAAGCTTCGCGAACGTGACCGGATCGGTCGACGGAAATATAGATGCCACATCCGCCTTTGAGAATCCCTCCGCCCACGCTGGGCCAGGCGATTTCTATGCTGCCTTCGATAAGAGTTCGCGCGGTCTCATCGCTGACGACGAGCCGACTGATTTGATCGCTGAGAGGAGTGGGCTGCGAAATCGTGAACATGCTTTCGTCGGGCGCTTGCAGCACCTCCAGCGAATCGATGTGCAGCTCGAGAGTGGTCCCCGGCTCCAGCTCTTTGACGATGCGCCTAGGCACGCGTTTGCCAGCAAAGTTTTCGAAGTCCTTGAACTCCGCCGAATAGCCTTTAGTAAAAATGGAACTAAGCAAACCATGAGCGCCCTCGAAGCAGATGACCCAGCGATCGATGCGCATATGGAAGTCGGCGCAGGTTTCATCCGCACGAGGTTTTTGCATACGCGAGTTGGATTGTTTGATGGCATTCAACATGGGAAGCGGATCGATGACGGCGGTAATCAACTGGGAGAGCCATGCGGGGAAGTAGTCTCCAGTATTTTGTTCCGAGACAGCGTCGCCGTTGACGATGCGGGTTTGCGAGAAGTCGGCGGATTTGATCGTTCGACGCCATTTATCGGGCGAGATCCAATACTCCTCGATCGTGGCGCGCGGTTCGGAGCCGGGATCGGTGGTTTCGACGATGGTCGCGACTAAATGGAAAGGGTTGCTGCCGGGAAGCGTTATTTGCGATTGCTGAAGGGCCTTTTCGGCGACGTCGGCGACGAGGACACCTTCGTCTGCAGAGGCGCTACCGATTGCGAGAGCAAAGACCACAGTTGTGATGAGGAGCTTGTTCACGTCGTCGGCACCTGAAGACAGACTCCGGGAGAATCACCGCATGCTGGTAGAAAGGTAGCAAGTGAATGAATGTAAAGCAACCGGGATGAGGCTCACGTGGACCTAAGTTAGAAGAGACGAGGCCTTTTCGGCCTGCGGCGATCACGATGGGCTAGGAAGTCTTTGGGGACTTTTGCGGAGTCGGCTTGGGCGAAGATTTCGTCCCAGGAGTTGGGGGCACGCGGGGATTTTTGTTTAGGTTTGGCGCGCGGATTTTGCAGGGAGCGCAGACGGGGGCTGAGGCTTAGGCGATGGACGCAGATTTTTAGGGAGGAGCAGCGGCAGTGGAGGAGATGTTCGAGGAGGGATTTCAGGCGGCGGGAACGGTGGATGAGTTGTTCTACTTCGGCTAGTTTGCGGTGGGCTAGTTTTTTCCAGCGCGGGGCGGGCGGGGCGGATTCTTTTATGCCGCTTAGGAAGAGTTTGATTTCGTTTAGGGTGAAGCCCATTTCGGAGGCGAAACGGATTAGCAGGATGCGGTTCAGGGCTTCCGCGGGGTAGCGGCGCTGGCGGCCTTGGCGCTGCGGTTGGGGGAGCAGGGATAGTTTCTCGTAGTAGCGGATGGCGGAGGCGTTTAGGTTGGCGCGGGCGGCTAGTTCGCCGATTTTCATGGTGGTTTGGTCCTTCCTTTGTGGTGCTTACGGAAATTGGGATCGGCCGGGGCACCGGTCTTACATGCCGAGAAGCGGACGAATCGCCATTCGGGAGAATGGCGTTCCCAGGAGAGTCAAGAGCGGGCACGGCATGCCGTGCCCCTACGATCTTGACTTAAAGCTGGGTTTAAGTTTTAGCATTTTGGTGACGTGGGAGGCAAAACCTTTTGGGAGGGAAAACATGGAAAGCTCGCAGATGCGTTTTTTGAGGGTTGTGGTTGGTTTGGCGCTGTTGATTGGCTTGTGCGGGGGCGTGGGGCGGGCTGGGGCGACTACGGAGGCGCAGACGATGACAGCTCAAGACGCGCGGCACGGTAAATTTTATTGCAACGTTCATGCGCTTACGGCGGTGGAGCGGGGGCGGCACAAGGAGTTGACGGAGAAACTCTTGGCGGCGCGGAAGGAGAGTGTGGAGACGCCGGGAGGGTATGAGTTTCAGTTTGATCCGACGAGCGTTACGTTGACGGAATTGGCGGAGTGGGTTGGGGCGGAGAGTAGGTGCTGTTCGTTCTTGGATTTTCATATTGATGTGGAGGCTGGCGGACATTTGCTGTGCTTGCGGTTGACGGGTGAGGAGGGAGTGAAGGCGTTTATTCGGGCGGAGTTTGGGGTGAAGGGTGGGAACTGAAGAAGGTGGAGACGGTAGAGGAAATTCAGCGGCGGAAATGAGAGATAAGCCAGAGGAAGAGCGAGACCCCTGCGCTCAGCATCAGGCAGGTGACGATTGGGAAGTAAAACGTGGTTCGTTCACCGCGATGGATGATATCACCCGGCAAACGGCCCAAGCGAAACGGGAGGCGGCCGGAGAAATAGAGAGTGGCTCCGATTGCCGCAAGTATGGCGGCCAGGATCAAGAGCGCGCGGCCTAGTTCGCGGAGCGGCATTTGCCGATTGTAAGTGATTCTAAGTTAGGTGCAATCGCGGATTGTTAGATGCTTTGATCTAGCCGAGATGGGGCGCAGCATTCCCTCGAAGCTCGGGATAAAGCTGCGCCCCTACAAAAGAAAGAATGGTGCTACTGGAATTCCTGATTCATCCAGAGCCTGAAGGCGTCAACGGATTGCGGGCGGCCGAGGAAATTGGTTACCAAGTCGCTGGCAGGCATGGAGCCGGTTTTTTCCAGGACAGTGGTGCGGTAGCGGCGCGCGACGTCGGGAGCCAACAAATTGTTGTGGTCGAACTTGCTGTAGAAATCTTGCGCGATGACTTTGTCCCACAGATAAGTGTAGTAGGCGGAGGAATATCCGACGAGATGGGTGAAAGCGGCAAACTGGTGATCGCCGGCGACCGGTTGGAAGGGCAAGAAACGCTTTATGTTGACGGGAAAAATGTTCTCAATCTGCCCGGGAGCGGGAGCGGTATTGTGCAAATCGAAAGAGACCGTGGTGTAAAGGAGTTGGCCACGCACCCATAAAGCGCGGCCAAAAGCGTCGGCGCGATTCGCGCGCGCAACCAGGTCGGCGGGGATAGGCTGGTTGGTCTGATAGTGGCGCGCGAAGGTGGCGAGGACTTTTGGATCGTGCATCCACTCTTCAAGCATTTGCGAAGGGGCTTCGACGAAATCACTTTCTAGATTTCCGCTGTAGCCCGCCCATTGCTGCTGACCTTGAAAAATCCAATGCATCAAGTGGCCGAACTCGTGAAAAAAGGTGGTGACCTCGCTGTAGGTCATGAGGCCGGGCTCGCCGGGCTTGCCACCTGAAAAATTGCAGATCAGAGAGACTTCCGGGAGTTGCTGGCCGCGCTTGCCGTCGAGGATGGGGTCGGAGCTGAACCACTGATCTTTTCCGGGGCGCGGATGCATGTCGAGATAAATGCGGCCGAGCTGGCGATCGCCGTCGAAGACGTCAAAGGCGGTTACGGAGGGATCCCAAACGACCGCATCTTTAGCAGGACGAAATGTTACGTTGAACAATTTTGCAGCGACGTCGAGAACGCCTTGCTGCACGCGGTCGTAGGGGAAATAGGGGCGCGCGGATTGCGAATCAAAATCGAAAGCGGTCTTGCGCAGCTGCTCAAAATAATATTGGCGGTCAGACACGGAGATGTCGGTGAGTGCGGGTTGATTTTTTTTGGCCAGCGCGAGGAGCATCTGATATTCGCGCTCGGCCGCAGGGCGCGAAGCGGCATCGAGCTGATCGATGAAGCTAGAGATGGTTTGCGCGTTGCCGACCATTTTATCGGCGGCGTTCAGGTCCGACCAATGCTTGTAACCGAGCACGTTGGCGAGCTCTTCGCGCTTTTTGAGGAGGTCGGCGAGGACCTGAACATTTTGCGGATAGGCGCGATTGTTATACGCCAGGTAGATACGGCGGCGAAGGTCGGCGTTGGTGGCGAATTGTAGGACGGGCGTCACATCGGGCGAATCGCTGGTGAGCGTGATGGTGCCGTCAGCGGCAGGCTTGTGGCCGGCGATGAAATCCGCTGGCAAGCCGACGAGCTCGGCGGGATTTTTCACGATTACTTTTAGCTGGGAATCTTGGACGTTGCGGCCGAATTGCGAGGAGAGCCGGGCAATGTCGTCGCTGAGCGATTTTACTTTCGCGCGCGTGGCTTCGTCTTTGTCGACGCCAGCGAGGCGAAATTCGAGCAGCGTGCGTTTTACATAGTATTGCGTGGCGGCGTCGGCGCTGGAGATGTCCATCGCGGAGAGCGCTTGATAAACACCAGTGTTGAGAGCGAGAGCGGTGCCCGCAGCGGCAGCTTTCTGCACCATGGCTTGCGCGCGGTCACGGATGGCGGCGTCTGGATTGACGATTTGCATCAGGCCGGACTGCATGCCGGTGGTGTCGAGTTGCATGACGGCGTCGTCGTAGAGGGCGAGTGTGTTTTCGACGGTGCGCGCGCCTTTTACGGCGAGGAGTTGGTCGAGGGATTTTTGCGCGCGCGCCAGGCGATCATCGACGCGATGCTCGAGGATGTCCGGATCGAGCGGCTTATCCCAGAGATGCGGGCCGTAGGGCGTAGTCTGGGCATTCACGCTGGGCAGGATGGCCGCGAGCAACAGGCACGCACAGGCCAACATTCTAAACAGCACAATGGTGAGGGTCATTTTTTCTCGCTTTAGTTAGAAAGACGCGCTGCTTGGCCGCTGGTTAGCTTTGCCGCCTAGATGAGTTCCAGGCCGGCGAAGAAATAAGAAATTTCGAAGGCGGCGGTGTCGGCGGCGTCCGAGCCGTGCGTGCAGTTGGTGCCGATGCCGGTGCCGAGGTCATGGCGGATGGTGCCAGGCGTGGCTTTTTTGGGGTCGGTGGCGCCCATGGCGTCGCGCCATTTGGCGATGGCGTTGTCGGCTTCGAGGACCATGGCGATAATTTTGCCGGAGGACATGAAGTCGGTGAGTTCGCCGAAGAATGGGCGGGCTTTGTGGACGTGGTAGAAGCCGCCGGCCTCTTCTTTGGTGAGGCGCAGAGACTTGATGGCCACGATCTTGAAGCCGTGTTTCTGGATGCGCGACAGAATTTCGCCTTGTTGGTGGGCGGTTACCGCGTCGGGTTTGATGATTGCGAAAGTGCGTTCAAGTGCCACAGTTCAATTGCCTCCGAGATTTCGATTTGGTGGTAGGCGGACAAAAGTGCCGGGCTAGAGCCCGGCGCCTACAAAAAGCGCCCACAAAAATTTCATTTTAGTGCGGCAGCGACGGTGGAGCCCATGTCCGCCGGAGTCTCGACACACTTGATGCCAGCGGCGGCCATCGCGGCGTATTTGTCTTTCGCGGTTCCCTGGCCTCCGCTGATGATGGCTCCAGCGTGGCCCATGCGACGCCCCGGCGGAGCGGTTTGGCCGGCGATGAAACCGATGACGGGTTTCTTCACGTGGGCCTTCACAAATTCGGCGGCGCGTTCTTCGGCGTTGCCGCCAATTTCTCCAATCAAGATGATGGCGTGTGTATCGGGATCGTCGTTCAAAAGACGAATCGCCGCGAGGTGATTGGTGCCGATGATAGGATCGCCGCCGATGCCGATGCAGGTGGATTGGCCGATGCCGAGCTGGGTGAGTTGGTGGACCGCTTCGTAGGTAAGCGTGCCGCTGCGGCTGACCACGCCAACTTGGCCTTGCTGGTGAATGCGGCCGGGCATGATACCGATTTTGCATTTGCCGGGCGAAATTACGCCCGGGCAGTTGGGCCCGATCAGGCGCGTTTTCTTGAAATCGACCGCGGCGGCCACGCGAACCATGTCCAGAACCGGAATGCCTTCGGTGATGCAGATGATGAGCGGGATTTGCGAATCCGCAGCTTCCAAAATCGCGTCCGAGGCATACGGCGGCGGAACGAAGATCACGCTGGCATTTGCGCCGGTGGCTTTTACGGCGTCCGCAACGGTGTTGAATACCGGCTTATCGAGATGTTTTGTTCCGCCCTTGCCGGGGGTAACGCCGCCGACCACGTGCGTGCCGTATTCAATCATCTGTTGCGCGTGAAAGGTTCCTTCGCGCCCGGTGTAGCCCTGCACGATCAATCGGGTTTGTTCGCCAACAAGTACGCTCATCGCGCACCTCCCGCGAGGGCCACGACTTTTTGTGCGCCGTCCTTCATGCCGTCGGCGATGGTGAAATTCAGTTTGCTGTCGCGGAGGATTTTTTGGCCGACTTCGACGTTGGTGCCTTCCATGCGCACGACCACTGGGACTTTGAGTTGTAAATCCTTGGCGGCGGCGACTACGCCAGTGGCCAAGACATCGCAGCGCAAAATGCCGCCGAAAATATTGATGAAAACTGCGCGAACGCTGGGGTCGCTCATGAGGATGCGGAATGCGTTTTTCACCTGTTCGGCGGAAGCTCCGCCGCCGACGTCGAGGAAGTTTGCCGGTGAGCCACCCGCGTATTTGATGATATCCATGGTGGCCATGGCGAGGCCGGCGCCGTTCACCATGCAGGCGACCGAGCCGTCCAGCTTGATGTAGTTGAGGCCGTACTTCGAAGCTTCGACTTCGAGGGGATCTTCCTCGTCGAGATCGCGCAGGCCGCGCAATTCCTGGTGGCGGAACAGACCGTTGTCGTCGATGGTCATCTTGGCGTCGAGAGCCACGAGACGGCCGTCTCCGGTGACAATCACCGGATTGATTTCCAGCATGGACGCGTCGGTATCTATGAAGGCGCGATAGAGAGACTGCAAAAATGGAACCGCGACGGCCGCAACTTCGCCCGGGAGTCCCAAGCCGAACGCGATCTTGCGCGCTTGATAGGGCTGCAGTCCCACGATCGGGCTGATGGTTTCCTGCAAAATGGATTCGGGATGATCCTTGGCGACTTCTTCGATTTCCATACCGCCCGCTGCGCTGCCCATTAGAATTACTCTGCCGGAAATGCGGTCCACCAGCAGGCTGAGATACAGTTCGCGTTTGATGTCCAGGCCTTCTTCGATCAGCAGGCGCTTCACGATGCGGCCGGAGGGGCCGGTCTGAATGGTTACCAGGTTCATGCCCAGCATGTTGCTGGCAATTTCGGCGGCTTCGTCCGGCGAGTGCGCCAACTTTACGCCGCCGGCTTTGCCTCTGCCGCCAGCGTGAATCTGCGCTTTGACTACGACAATATTGGACTTGAGGCGCTGCGCGGCATCGCGCGCTTCTTCTTTGGTGAAAGCAACCTCGCCGCGCGGCGTGGTAACCCCGTACCGCGCGAGGATCGCTTTGGCCTGGTACTCGTGAATCTTCATTGCGCATCCATCAGTGCTAGAATTTTGTTGCTCTCCGAACAAACGAGTTTACTCGGAAACCGCGAGGCGGAGCAAGGTTGCGCGAAATAACGGGCGATTCTGCTGCAAAATTCCAGAACGGAGTTTCAACGCACAGTTGACATGCACGCCGACGGCATTCAGATACGCCGATTGCTACCGGCCGATGCCGCATCGTATCGCGACGTTCGGCTGGAGGGGCTATGCCTGTCCCCCGAAGCGTTTGGGAGCACCTTCGAACGGGAAAATGCGCAGACGCTCGCGTGGTTTGCGGAGCGCCTGGGCAATTCGGACATGTTCGGCGCTTTCCACGACGCGGAGATTGTCGGTACGGCCGGAATATTATTCGGAAGCGGCACGAAAGAGGCGCACAAGGGCCGACTCGTGGGCATGTACGTTCGGCCAAGTTCCAGAAGAGCTGGGGTGGGGAGACGACTGGTCGAGGCCATCATCGAATTTGCCCGCGAGCGGATCGAGCTTATCCAGCTGTCGGTGGTCGCCGATAACCGCGAGGCGCGACGGCTGTACGTCAGCCTCGGGTTTGTCGAGTATGGGCTCGAGAAAAAAGCGCTGAAGCAGGATGGCCACTATTACGACGAGGTCCACATGGCCAAGGAACTGCATCCGGATTGAAGCTAGCAGAGCCGAGAAGGAGCACATCTGAGTTCCTCCGCGATTGAAAAAGTTGAAGCCGGGCAAATCTTGGCGCGCGCGGAAGCCTCCGCGCTGATGGACGAGTTGCTCGACGGCCGGCTGGACACGCCGCAGGTTGTGCGGTTTCTGCTAGCCATGAACCGCAGGCCGGTGCGTGCGGAAGAACTGACGGGCTTCGCCGAAGCCATGCGCAAGCGGGCCACGCCGGTCTTCACGGCAGATGAGGCGCGCCCACAAAACATGGTGGACACATGCGGCACCGGCGGAGATGGTTCAGGAACATTCAACATTTCGACCGCCGCGGCGATTGTGGCGGCGGCCGCGGGGGCGCGCGTGGCCAAGCACGGAAACCGCGCGGCAAGTTCGCGCACCGGCTCCGCGGACGTGCTGGAAGCGCTGGGCGTCCGCATCGATTTGCCCTTTGCGGAATACGCGCGCGCCATTCGGGAAATCGGTATCGGCTTCTTTTTTGCGCAGGCGGCGCATAACGCCACGCGCCACGCCACGCCGGCTCGCAAACAGATCGGCGTCCGCACGGTTTTTAATTTGCTCGGCCCGTTAACGAATCCCGCGGGCGCGCAGGCACAGGTTTTGGGCGTGCCTTCGCCGGAGTTTATCGATGTGATGGCCGCAACGCTGAGAGACCTCGGCGTCACGCGAGCCTTCGTGGTGCACGGAGCCGGCGGCCTGGACGAGATCTCGCTGGCCGGAGAAACTCTGGCCGCCGAAGTGAGCGGTGGAAAAATTTCGCGTTATGTTGTGTCGCCGGAAACTTTTGGTGTAGAGTACGCGTCGCTGCAAACCATCGCCGGCGGCGGCGCCGAGGAAAATGCGAAGATCATCCGCGGAGTGCTGGACGGCAAACCCGGCGCCGCGCAAAACGTGGTACTGATCAACGCGGCTGCGGCGCTGGTGGCAGCGGAGGTGGCGGACGACTTTCGCGGCGGTGTGTTTATGGCGCGCGAAGCGATTCGCTCCGGCAAAGCGCGAGAAAAATTGGCGGCGCTGGCGAAATTCACGAATCGCGCGTAAGAATCGCGTACGAACATTGCCCGCGCGCCACGCCGGACCCGGCGTAGAAATGGAGCGCGAAATGAGTGTCACATTTCCTGCTCGACGTGTTAGTGATTAACTTGATATCTCCGGCAAAAAGCTCACAAGAAGGCAGTTACGGGAAGTTTTGCCAGGCCCACAAATGCTCCGAGTACTCTGTGGAAAACATTGTGGAAACCGCAGGTACGTAATTGGCACCGCGAAAAACGGGGAGTCGCGATTGATTATTTTGCGTCCGTCCACACACGATAAGTACTTATACATGAATGCTTTACGGGAATGGAAAGCAAATTCCCCTGTAAATATGACGATTTCGTAACACGAATCCTAGATTCCACATTTGCACAGATGGCAGAGGGACACCATTGCTTGCCCCGACAAAACCCGCTGCTTCGGCGAACCCCTTTGTTTAGTGGTGAGTACCTAGGCAGCCGGGAGTTTTGACCGCATTGAAGCGCTGTTTCGAGCGTCATTCCTTACGCAATCTTGCGATCTCGCACGATACAGCAGGACACGGCGACGGTGCAAACCTCAGCGTGCTGCTTTCCGACTCTTACATTCTCGTATCTCTCGCCGTGGCAGTCGTTGACGGTTGCAGACCCAAAGTCTATAGTGAATTTGCGGTGACGTTTCGCTCACGCAGGCGGCCAACGCCCGCCGTCTGGCGCCCATGAACCTTCCCAACGCATTGACGCTGCTCCGGATATTCTTCGTACCCGTTTTGATCGTGGTGTTGCTCACGCGCAGCCCGAATATCGAGCTGTGGGGTTTTACCATGCACTTCGAGTTTTGGGGCGTGTTGATTTTGCTCACTGCGGCGGCCACCGATTGGCTGGACGGCTATCTGGCGCGGCGCAGGTCGGAAGTGACCACGCTGGGAATTTTGCTGGACCCCATCGCCGACAAATTGCTCATCTCCGCAGCGTTCGTTTCCCTTGTGGATATGCATCTAGTTCCCGGCTGGATGGTGGTGATCATCATCGGGCGGGAGTTTACCGTGCTGGGATTGCGCAACATTGCCTCAGCGGAAGGTTTTACCATCGAGGCTTCGGTTCTGGGAAAGACCAAGATGGTGTTGCAGGTTTGCGCCGTGGCAGTGTTGATCGCCGGAGCGCGTCATCCCTCGCTGCACCTGATCGCCAAAATCTTATTGTGGCTGGTGGTGGTTAGCGCGCTGGTCTCCGCGGCGCAGTATTTCCTGCGCTTCTGGGCCAAAGTGGATGACCGCATCAAGCAACGCCGGACGCTGCGTATGCTGGAAGCGCGCAAGAACCCTCGGGACGTCGTGGTGAGCGATTGAAGTTGTCTTGTGCGATTGAAGTTGTCTTGTGCGATTGAAATCGTCTTGTGCGACTAACTCTATCGAGAGCGATTGAAATCGCGCACTTGATACCCTCCAAACAAGCAAAAAGGGCCGCCAATCTCGCGATCGGCGGCCTTTTTTATTTGCTGGTGCGGAAGCTATTCGATTTCGGCGTAATCTCCTGCATACATCTCGGCGCTGCTAAACGTTACCAGCACCGTGGAGGAGTTACGGCTGACATTGAGCACAATGGCTTCGCCGAGCACTTCGCGGGGTAGTTCCTTCGGCGAATACTTCTGGGGAGCGCTCCCGAAGCCCCACAACTTGTACTGGTAATCCGCGGTCTGCGGGGCGGTCTCGCCCTTTTCCCCTTGATAGCGGAACACGCGGACATAGTCGCCCACCTTGATGCCTTGCGCCGCGCCTAGGTTGACGAACACCGTGCTGTTCTGGCCGTAAGAATTGGCGTAATCAAATCCTATCACCAACGTGCCCACGGGTTTGCCGCTGACCGGAGCAAAATGGTCGAACGTTGTGGCATCTTTATACGGCGGAGCGGGACGCTCGACGTAAGGCCGCAGGATGTCGCCGCGCTGCATGTAGCTACAAGAGAAGATAACCTCGGCAATGGAGACTTTAGGCTGCACGTTCACGACGCGGACTTGCCCGGCGTCCAAGTATGCCGTGCCCATTTCTTTGATGAGCTTGGGCTGCCATTTGAACCAGTTCACGTTATCCGTGAGCGGATCTTGTTCGTGGCGCACCACCATGAAACGGTCGCCGACACGCACGCCCTGATCTTGACCGCGGTTGATGTATACATAGTCTCCGCGGGCAAACGTAATTTTATATTCCGACTGCTCGCCAGAGATGAGGCGCGTTTCTTCGGGAACCTTCTGGTCGGTAAAAAACCCCGAGCAGTTGGCCGCGGAATAGCCAGGAGCCAAAGACATGAGTCCGGGTTGCGGCAGACCCTGCGTAGTATTTTGCGCCGGGGTGGACGCGGCACCGAGTAACATAGCAAGAGAAAGAACCGCTAAATTAGCGCGCATGCGAAACTCCTTCGAAACACGCCCTTCTGGGCCGTGCGGGGACCGTGCTTAGCGAAATTAGCAGGGGCCTAGTACCACGTCAACGAAATGGAAGCGGGTGCTTTACACATTTGATACTGTGCACTAGAGGGCTTAGTTTCAACGAGTTGCGGGAGTCATTGGGGTGCCAACCGGGGCTAGATGGGCGTAAGACGGGGGCTAGGTGCGAATTAGAGGGGCGATGACGAGCTTTGGGCACGGCCTGCGGCGCTTGTGCGGCGTGGCGGCCGCTCCGGACGCGCGCGAGATGCAGCGCCAAGTGGGTTTGGCATTGGCCCTGACTCCTACCGTGGAATTGCGGCTGGACTGGCTTGCCAACGACCCGGAGCGGAAAAAATTCCTGCGCTGGCTGGGGCGGCAGAAATTTAAGGGCGCCACTTTTATTGCCACATGCCGGCGCGTCGAAGGCGGCGGGCGGCTGGCCGGCGATATTGCGCGCGAACTTTTTTGGCTGATTGCGGCGCGGGCGGCGGGGTGCGCGTGGTGCGACGTGGAAATCGAGACGCTGCGCGAATTGCCGGATCAATCCGTGCGGGAATACGCCGTGCCGCCGCGCGTGCTCTTGTCGGTGCATGATTTTGCGCGCACGCCGGCGCTACCGAAATCGCTTAACGCCCGTGTGCGTGGCGAGGCGGACGCGGTGAAAATTGCGGCGCAGGCTCAGCACCTGTCGGATGGCTTGCGGTTGTTGAAGCTGGCTCGGAAATCGCGGAATTTTGTGGCCGTTCCCATGGGGGAAGTTGGGCTTCCGCTGAGGATTTTGGCGCTGCGCGAAGGCAGCGCGCTGGCCTATGCGCCGGTTGGGGAAGCGACGGCGCCTGGGCAAGTGTCGTTGCAGGCGATGAAGGAACTGTATCGCGCGCATGAACTGAATCGCGCCACAAAAATTTACGGCGTGATTGGCGAGCCGATTAGCCATTCGCTTTCGCCGCTACTGCACAACGTTGCATTCGCAGCGACGCGCGCGAACGCGGTGTACTTACCGTTTTTGGTGCATAAGCTTTCTGAGTTTCTTGCGGCTGTGCCGGAAATTGGTATCCAAGGGTTCAGTGTTACGCTGCCGCACAAGCAGACGATTCTGAAATACTTGAAGAGCTGCGATGAATTGGCGGCACGGATCGGCGCGGTGAACACTGTTACCGTGGCACGCGACGGCTCTTTGCACGGCTCGAACACGGATTACCTCGGGGTTTTGCGCGCGCTGCAAACGCGCGTGAAGCTGGCCGGGAGTCGCGTGTTGATCTTTGGTGCGGGCGGCTCGGCGCGGGCTGCCGCGTTTGCGCTTGCGCGGGCGGGAGCGCACGTGGTGATTTGTGCGCGCCGCGAGGTGGCTGCCCGTGAACTGGCGCGGGCGTGCGGTGCCAACGTTGTGCCTCGTCGGGCCTTACTTACGGAAAAATTTGATGCGGTGCTGAACACTACGCCGGTGGGGATGCATCCCCATGCCGGCGTTTCGCCGCTTGCGGCGCGCGAGTTACACTGTCGAGTCGTGATGGACCTGATTTACCGGCCACAGAGGACGGAACTATTGCGGATTGCGGCGCGCAAAGGGATCGCGGGAATTTCAGGAGTGGAAATGTTTGTGGCGCAGGGTGTGGCGCAGTGGGAAATGTGGACCAGTAGACGCGCTCCGGAAGCACGGATGCGCGCTGCCGTACTGGCTGCGCTAAAGGAAGAAGCGCCCTTTGCAACCCACGGCGCAGCCGCCCACGGATCGACGGGATCAACGGCAAAAAAATCGCGGGGCCGCGAATGATTCAGCCGGACTTCAAAGAATTTCAACGGCTTGCGAAACAGGGAAATCTTATCCCCGTGTATGACGTTTTCTCCGCGGATTTGCTGACACCGGTCAGTGCGTATCTGCGCATTGCACAGGGCGCGCGGTGCTCCTTTCTGCTGGAAAGCGTGGAAGGCGGCGAGAAAATCGCGCGCTATACCTTTGCGGGAGCCAATCCCGAGGAAGTGTTTCGCTATGCAAATGGCGCGTGCGTGCTGGAAAGCCACGACCGCCTGGTGTGGGAAGAGCGCGATCCGGTGACGTTTCTGCGCGCGCGCATGCAGCGCTTTCGCCCGGTGCGTTTGCCGGGTTTGCCGCCGCTGGTGGCCGGCGCCATTGGGTATTTTTCTTATGACATGGTGCGCATGATCGAGCGTCTGCCCAAGCGTCTGCGCGACGATATCGGTTTGTACGACGCGCAGCTGATGTTTTATCACGGCATTCTGGCGTTCGATCACGTGCAGCACCGCCTGTGGGTGGTGCGCAATGTTTTCACCGAGGGCCAAGGCAGTTTGCGCGCGAAGTACAACGCCGCGGTGAAAGAGATTGTCCGCACGCGCACGCTGCTGGACGAGCCTGTGGCGGCGGAACGCACGTCGAAAGAGCCGAGTCGCCGGAAGCGCGTGAAATCGAAAATCACCTCCAACTTTCGCAAACCGGAGTATTTTGCCGCGGTGCGTAAGGCCAAGGAATACATTCGCGCTGGCGATATTTTCCAGGTGGTGATCAGCCAGCGCTTTTCGGCAAAAACTTCTGCTACGCCTTTTGAAATTTACCGCCAGCTGCGCGCCGTGAATCCTTCGCCGTATCTTTTTTATTTGCAGATGAACGATGTGGCGGTGGTGGGCAGTTCGCCGGAAATGCTCGTGAAAGTGCAGGGACGCGATGTGTTTTACCGCCCGATTGCCGGTACGCTGCCGCGCGGAAAAGACGAAGCCGAAGACTTGCGCCGCGAAAAAGAGCTGCACGCCAGCGAGAAAGAACGCGCCGAACACATCATGCTGGTGGACCTGGGCCGCAACGATTTGGGCCGCGTGTGCGATTACGGCACCGTCAAAGTGGAAAAGCTAATGACCGTCGAAAGATATTCGCACGTGATGCATCTGGTTTCGAGTTTGCGGGGACAGTTGCGCAAAGATGTAGATTGTTTTGATGCGCTGATGGCGTGTTTCCCCGCTGGCACGGTTTCCGGCGCGCCCAAAGTGCGGGCCATGGAAATCATCGAAGAGCTGGAACGCACGCGACGCGGCATCTACGCGGGTGGAGTGCTGTACCTCGATTTCGCCGGCAACCTCGATTCCTGCATCGCGCTGCGCACCATGGTCATCAAGAATGGCGTGGCGCATATTCAAGCCGGTGGCGGAGTTGTGGCGGACTCCAGTCCTGCGGGAGAATATCAAGAGAGCGTGAATAAAGCGGGGGCGTTGTTGAAAGCTCTGGAACTTGCGCAGAAGCAGGCATAGCGCGCGCACCGGCGTTCTCGTGTAGTAGCGCAGCATGCTGTGCGCTTTTCGCTGGCGCTCTACAGCGTCGCCGACTTAGGTTGGTCGCTTTTCGAGAGAAGAGAGTTTGCCAATGATTTTGCTGCTGGATAACTACGATTCGTTTACCTACAACCTGGCGCAGTATCTGGGCGAACTGGGCTGCGATGTACAGGTGCATCGCAACGACAAAATTTCCGTGGAAGAAATTGAACGCCGCAAGCCGGAGAAAATTGTAATTTCTCCCGGACCGTGCACGCCTCAGGAGGCGGGAATTTCCGTGGAGTTGGTTGAGCGGCTGGCGGGAAAGTTTCCTATTCTCGGCGTGTGCCTGGGACATCAAGCCATTGGTGCCGCGTTCGGCGGGAAGATTGTGCGCGCGCCGAAGTTGTTTCATGGCAAGACCAGCGAAATTCATCACGATGGCAAAGGCGTTTTCGAGGATTTGGACGATCCCTTTACCGCGACGCGTTATCACTCTTTGATTGTCGAGCGAAAATCTTTGCCAAAGGAATTGACCATCACCGCGGAGACGGACGACGGCATCATCATGGGTCTGCGGCACAAGAGACATAAAATCGAAGGCGTGCAGTTTCATCCAGAGTCGGTGCTCACCGATTCTGGGAAGCAACTGCTGAAAAATTTCCTCTCGCTTTGAAAATGCCATGAGATCGATCAAGGCGTCGTTGGTAGCGGATGTCGACGATCTTCTCTCTGAAAGTACCTTGGCACAGATTTCGATTGGTCCCCAGCAGGAACTACTCGTTCTAAGTTTCGGCCGGCCATTTCCGTATGACAAAACCAAAGGCAGTCTCGCGTCGCGACCTCTGGCTTACAAAATTCACCGCCGCAGCTCAGCGGGTTGGGAACTTGTGCTGACGCTGGCGCCTAGCGGCAAGTACTACAGCTTCGCGCAACCGCTCCCAGGAAGGCGTTGGTTGCTTGTTGGAAGCCGCGCAACCGCTGGTGATCTAAACGCCGACATTTTCGACGGTGGCGGAACCGTCGTTTCGTCCTTCCATGCGGGAGATGGAATCGAGCACGTCCAAGCGACCTCATCCGGCGAGATATGGATTGGCTATTTTGACGAGGGCGTGTTTGGACGTGGCGAGCTGGGACGATCCGGTCTCGTTTGTCTAAACGACCAGGGCGAGCCTCTCTTGCGATATTGGAAGGACATTGCCGAACCGAATGAGCTGCCCGGCATCGACGATTGCTATGCCCTTAACGTTGCGAACGAAGACTTGGTCTGGACATCCTACTACTCGGATTTCCCACTCATAAAATTACGTAACAAGCGCCTCGACGAAGTGTGGCGCGATTTCCCCACCAAGGCCGTCAAATCGTTTGCCGTGAACGATGACCACCTATTGATGGTGGCCGCCTATCGCAAAGAAACGCTGCTTTATTCCGTCGATCTGGCGAAAAGGTCTTTGGACGAGATCCAACTCCTGGATTTAGACGGAAATCCAATTTTATTCGACTGCTCCTTTGGGCGCGGTTCCCTCCTGTTTTTCGCGTCGCTGAAGAATGTCGGCAAGAGGGCTCTGTATTCATTCGACGTTCGTTCGTTGCAAGCCGACAAGGATTAGACGTCCGGGCAAACTCGGGCGGAGCATGCTGCGCCACTACAAGATCTTCCGACTATAGACCGGCGAGGATGGCGGCGTAAATTTCTATGCCGCGCCAGAGGTGGCCTAGGCGCAAGTTTTCGTCCGAGCTGTGCTGGTGATTGTCGTAGTTCACGATGGGGACGCCGATCCACGGGATATTCAAATTTTCGAAGATGTACATAGGAACGCTGCCACCCAGCGTGGGCGCAACTACCGCGTCCTTATTGGTGGCGGCCTGGACTACGCTGATTAACAACTGAGAAATGGGCAACTCCATGGAAGTGCGCGAGGCGCGATAGTTGAAATCACCTTTGGTCACTTTGGCGACGTGATCGTGCGCAAGGCGTTCTTCCTTGGTCGGCTCTGCGCTGGTGATGAAGAAATCCTGTTTGCGGATGTACTCGAGAATCTGGTCGTATTTCTTGTCGGGATCTTCGCCTTTCACCAAGCGTACGTCGAGAGACGCTTCGGCTTTTTCCGGCACCACGTTCTGTGCTTGCTCGCCAACGTAGGCGCTTTTCAATCCGCGAATGTTTAACGAGGGCTGTTGCAGTAACTCCACGAGCTTCTTCCCTGCTCCATCCGGTTTTGCAAATTCCAAATCGCGCGCGAGCTGCGCGTCATTGTCCGGCATGGCTGCGAGCGCTTTTTGCTCGACTGGTCCGAGTGGAATAACGTCGTCGTAGAAGCCGGAAATCAGCACCTGACCCGTTTCATCCTTCATCGACGCCAATAGCCGTGAAAGTTCCAGCGCCGGATTGGGCGCCCAGTTTCCGTAGTGACCGCTATGCAGCGCGCGAATGGCACCGTAGACAGTGACGTCGAAACCCAGGACGCCGCGGTTGCCGAAGAAAATCAGCGGGCGGCCACTTTGGTGTACCGGCCCGTCGGCGGTGATCAGCGCGTCGGCGTCGAGAAGATTTTTGTGCAGCAGCAAGGTACGTTCCAGATTCGATGAGCCGGCCTCTTCTTCGCCTTCGAAGATGACCTTGAGATTTACCGTGAGCGGAATATTTTTTGCGCGCAGCGCGTCGATCGCGGCCAGCAGCGCAATGATGGGAGACTTGTCGTCGGAACTAGAGCGCGCATAGATGCGCCAGTCATCTTCATAGATGGCGGGATGCTGCGGCGTGTTTTCGGGAAACGGAATGCGCGTGCCGCCGGCCTCGATGGCATTGCTGCGTAGCGTAGGCTCGAACGGTTTGCCGCCGTCTGTCCACGCCGCGGGATCCACTGGCTGCCCATCATAGTGGGCGTAGAAAATGATCGTATGCGTGGCTTCCGGCGAAGTGAGTTTGCCGAAGACTACGGGGCCGCGATCCTTGATGGTGAGCAGGTGCGTTTCGATGCCGCGCGCTTCGAGTAGTTCGACAAGATGTGAAGCGTTTTTCTGGATGTTTACGGTGTCGGACGCGACGTTTGGTATGGCCAGAAAGTCAGAGAGTTCGCGAATGATGCGGTCTTCATTGTTCATGCGGTAGTCGCGAACTTCTTGCGCGATTTGCGCGGGGTTCAGGCGCGCAGGCTTTTGCGCGCAAGAGATCGTGGGCGCCAGGGCTAGTACCGCGATGAGGACGGACTTATTTGCTATGATTTTCAGAAAGCAGATTCCTCGCTTCGCTCGGAATGACAAATTTATATGTTATCGCGAAACGATTATCGTGCGCGCATCGCCGAATAGGGCAGCGATGAATCAATTGGTCTGGCTGGCGCGGCAAAAGGCGACCGCCTCCCCGACATGGTCGGGGTAAACGCCAGGCGGCCGCTACAACGTCAGATCAGGCGAGGGCCGCGTAGTAAGCGGACGGGGAGCATAAAGATGGCGGTGAGCAGGGCGAATACGCCGTGGACAGCGATTCCGGCAATGCGGAACGGCAACGTGATCAGCCAGACGAACGGGTAGGCGATCAGCGCCAGAATGGCCAGCGGCCAGCACAGCATGAACAGGAAGATCCAGAGGAGGAAGGCGATCATGGTGCGTTCTCCTACAGTCATTTACGCTATCGCAACCGGGAATGTTCCCGCAAATTTATAGTCCTTCAGGCGCAGGCTGCGGACCACGGATTCCGGGATTTCCGCGTCCAGAAACATATACGAATCATCGACTTCCGAGCGCAGCACCTTTCCCAGCGCATGAATCAGCGCCAGTTTGCGGCCTTCCGCTAAGGGCATGCGCAGGGAGACGGCGACCGCCGGGTCCGTGGGCATGGCCTGATCGATGCGGCGGAGCAGTTCGTCGATGCCTTCGCCCGTCAGGCCGGAAACCAGGACGGGAGAACAGTCTGGCGCGCCATTCTGACCGGCGTTTCTCGATCCATCATTCCGTGAATCGCCCCGCCGCATGCAATCGTCGTCTCCATTTTCCGCGTATTCCTTGGCTGTTTCTCGCGAGAGCGTGCTGCGTTCTTCCGTCGACAGGCGGTCGATTTTATTCAGGACGCGCAGGACCGGCGTCTTGGAAACGCCCAGTTCGTCCAGAATTTTGCGGACCTCTTCGTCGAGTTCCGCGTGGTGTGGATTGGATACGTCGCTCACATGCAGGATCAGCGCGGCTTCCTGCACTTCTTCCAGCGTGGCGCGGAAGGCGGTCAGCAATCCTTTGGGTAGGTCGCGGATGAATCCGACAGTGTCCGAGACCAGCACGCGGCGATTGGAAGGCAAGCGCAGCGCGCGAATCGTGGGATCAAGCGTGGCGAACATGCGCGAAGAGACCAGCACTTCGGCGCTGCTGAGCGCCTTGAAGAGCGTGGATTTTCCGGCGTTGGTGTAGCCCACCAGCGCGATGGTGCCCAGCGGAACGGCGTTACGCGCTTCGCGCCGCAGCGCGCGCTGTTTGCGCACTTCTTCGATGGCGCCCTTGATTTTGCTGACGCGGTCGCGAATGCGGCGGCGATCGGTCTCCAGCTTTTTTTCTCCCGGCCCGCGGACGCCGATGCGCCCCGCCCCGCCGCCTGCGCCGCCAGAACCGCCACCGCCACTTTTTCCGCCCAAGCGCGACATGGCGGTGCCTTTGCCGGTTAGCCGCGGCAGCATGTAATTCAGTTGCGCCAGTTCCACCTGCAGCTGGCCTTCGCGGCTGCGCGCGTGCTTCGCAAAAATGTCCAGAATTAATTGTGTGCGGTCGATGACGCGGCGCTCGGTCAGTTCCTCAATGTTGCGCTGCTGCACTGGAGAAAGATTGCTGTCGAAAATGATGAGCTGCGCTTGGTGGGCGTTGGCTTCGGCGCGAATTTCGTCGAGCTTGCCACGGCCAACGAGCGTGGCGGGGTCGGCGGAATCGCGCACCTGAAAAACAGTGGAGACGATAGCCGCGCCCGCGCTGGTGGCCAGCTCAATCAATTCGACGAGCGACTCGCGCCCCTGTTCGCCCGCGGGCATGCCTGGGAAGCGTGGAGCACGCTTCCAACCGATGCCGACGAGCAGCGCGCGTTCGGCGTTGGAGACTTGTTGTGGCGATTTGGTCACGAACGATTACCTATGACAGCTTTCTTGTAGATGCAGGACGCTCCACCGTCGCTGCGATTATACGCTGGTCGTCGGGGCGTGGTCACGGCTGCTCAAGGGCGGCTATACACTCTTCGCGGATGCGCCATAGTTCGGCTAGGGTGTACGGGATTTGCGGAGTGGTCTGCGCCATCCACCGCTGCAAGAAGCGACGGTGGAGGTTGATCTTATATTCGCCAATCTGATCCGGTGCGATTTCTTCTTCGTGGATAAAGCGCGTGATCGGTTCGACTGGAGAATGTGCCAGCGTGCGGGTGACGTCGATGTTCTGGCGATTCGCGCAGAGGTAGCAGTGAGCCTCTGGCAAGCTTTCGAGGCGGTACCTCTGAAGGACTGAGCCAACACCCGGAGTGTTGCGCTGATTCATTTCGTAGATGCCAAGGATGAGCGCGATTTGAAGATTTTGTTCGAGGGCCAGGCGACGGAGAAGCGCGTGCTTGGTGCTGCAGGTGCCGCGTGCTTCCTGCAGGACTGCCAAAGGATCTGTGCGATTCGCGTTGCGGCCGTACGGGAGGCGATGGATGTACGCGGCGGCTTCGCGAAAGTCTCGAAGGGCAAGTGCGGCGAAGGCAGCGGTGACCGGGCCAGCGGGCTGCAAACTGACGGGATCGAGAGCTTCCCACGAATGCATCGTGCTGGCCCCGGATGGCGAACTGTTTTTGATCATGCGCGACGATTCCCGTTGCATGCGAATCGCGAGCTAGCGCCTGAGTTCGAGCCACGGGTCTGAAGACCCGCCGGTACAACGCTTTAGCCACTCGTCGATTTCGGATTGCAAGATTGGGTGGTCTCCGAAACCTGCGAACCAAGTTACATTCTGTTCGCGGCGAAACCAGGTTTGCTGGCGCTTGGCGTAGCGGCGGGTAGCTTGTTGGATAGCGGCGCGGGCTTCTTCGAGGGAGAGTTCGTTGCGGCTGACAGCGGCCAGTTCGCGGTAGCCCAGAAAATCGAAGGGCTTGGCGTTCGCGGGCGCATTTGCGGCACCTTGGCAGTGCCCCGACGAAGTCGCGGCGAGTAGACCGGATACTTCCTCTTGCCAGCCGGCAGCTAGCATGTGGTCGATTCTTGCGTGAATACGGGCGTACAGTTCTTCTCGCGGCGGCTGCAGGCCGATTTTGATAGTGTGCCAGCCCTGGAGTGGGGTGCGGCCTTCGCTGTGAACTTGCGTCAGAGGCTTGCGGGCCAGGAGGCAGACCTCCACGGCGCGGAGCAGCTTTTGCGAGTCGGCAGGGGCGATGCGGTTGGCGGATTGCGGGTCCAGGCGCTTTAGCAGGCGATGGAGATATTTTGCGCCGTGCTTTTCCGCACTGGCGCGCAGGCGCGCGCGGAGTTCTTCGGAGCGTTGTGGAAGGTCGGCGAGGCCTTCGAGCAGCGCTCGCAGGTAGAGGCCGGTGCCAACAGTTAGGATGGGCAGCTTTTTGCGCGCGCGAAGATCGCTTAGGACGGCGAGGGCCAGTTCGCGGTAACCGCCGGCGGTGGTTTCCTGGCTGGGATCGAGCACATCTAGTAGGTGATGTGGAATGCCTTGGCGTTCGACGGATGTTAGTTTGCCGGTGCCAATGTCAAAGCCGCGGTAGAGCTGCGTGGAATCGCAGGCGATGACTTCACCGTTGAGTTGATGCGCCAGGTGGACGGCCAGTGCGGATTTGCCGGAGGCCGTGGGGCCGAGGATGGCGATGAGCGGTAGGGCTGGTTCGGCGGTCATGGGAAGAGGATGTGGCGCGCGCGGATTAGGAGGATAACGAGCACGATCAGCGCGAGGAGCAGGCTGCCGAGGACTTGTTGGCGGACTAGTTTCATGAGCTTGCAAGTCGGTGCAGCGCGCTACTTCAGCGGCTAAAGCCGATCTCGTTGGCTACAGTTTACGTCGCGGCTGAAGCCGCGACCCACAAAGATTTTCTCAAAAATGTCAGCCCGGTTGGCGCGATTGACGCGCTGCTTTCGTAGCGTCACGGCATGCCGTGCCCGCCATCACGCAGACACATCGAGCCAGCCAGTTACCTCATGCTTGACGCTCGCAGACCCGCCCGCCTTGCGGCTACTAGCGCACGGAGTTGGGATCGATGTTGTAGAAGTAGGTGTAGCGGAGTTCGATGTAGGGGCCGCTGAACTGTGAAGGCAGTGGGTCGAACGGGTTGGAGGCGCGGATGGAGGAGTAGGCGGCGCGGTCGAGGGGCTCCTTGCCGGATTGCCGCACGATTTCAGGATCTTCGGCGTGCACGCTGCCGTCGCGATAAATGCGAAAGGTGAGTTGCACGATGCCTTGTTCGCCGAGTTCTACGGAGGCAGGCATGACGGTAAACCAGTTGCGCTTGACGGTGAGATAGACGCGCTGGAGGTAGCCATTGAAGTCCACGCCCTCAGTGGGCGTGAGTATTTCAAGGCCGCCGTAGGCTGCTCCGCCACGGCCACCGCCTCCCGAGTGAATCGGGCCGCCGCCGCCGATGGCTGCGGGACCGGAAGGCTTTTCTCCACCATGGAGCAGATCGTTGATTGAGGTGCCGGAGGTGGCAGATGACGGCAGCTGAAGATGGGAATTCGGCGTCGGAACATCCGGGACTTCCAGTTGCAGTTTGGGCTTTGGGGTGTCGGACTTCGGCGTAGGGCCAGGATCCAGCGCCGGTTGTGGCGTGTTGGATTTGGGCACCGGCGCAGCGGGGAGCTCTTTCGCAGGCTCGGGAATTTTGGGCGTCTCCGCCTTGGGCGCTGGAGGAGCGACCTTCGCAACTTCGCGCGGGTCCACTTTAATGTGCGGCGCGGGAGGCACGGCCGATTTCGGTTGTTCGAGACCCAACATGTCTGGCGCGACGAGCGGCGTAAAGATCTGGCGCGCGATTTCCTCGTCTTGCTTGGTAGTTGGCTTACGTGCGAGA
This sequence comes from uncultured Acidobacteriota bacterium, assembly GCA_963838265.1. Taxonomy (GTDB): domain Bacteria; phylum Acidobacteriota; class Terriglobia; order Acidiferrales; family UBA7541; genus Acidiferrum. The sequence goes on along the minus strand of CAWIQN010000001.1, from coordinate 230,829 downwards.
AACTGGATCAGCGCGAAAACCAAAACGATGTGCACCGCGATGGACGCGACGAGTTTGATAGCGTCCCATTTGGTCGTTTCCTCTTCCACGCGTTCGGCGACCAGGTGAACTTCGCCGGTGGTGAAAATATCCGGCGAAACGATGTCTGGCGGCGTGAATTCGGCGGGCGCGACGATGTCAGGAAGCTTGGAACCAATAGGAACGGTAACGCGCTCGTCGAGGTCGGTGGGCTGCAGCGGGATAGCGTGATCCTCGACGACGCCGTAAGCTTCACGATTGAGATCGCGCGGCACCACCACGCGCTTGGAGATGGAATCGAGCGGCAGGCTCGCGGGTATCGTGGAGTGGCCGTCCAGGACCACGATGGGCAGCATGGCGGGAACGAGGGTGCGTTCGTCCAGCGCGGTGGGACGACGGCGCGTGGAAGGCTCAGCGCCGTTTTGCGCGGGCGGGCGGGCGTCGACGGGAACGAGGGTTCTGGGGATCATTGCACTCTTTTTTCAACTAGAACGGGTGCGCCGGCTGTTGGCGCTGGCGGTTTGCTAGAGATATTGACGCTTTCGGCGTGGGCAAGGATGCTTGCCATTACGCGGGAAGCGAGGTCGAGCGCGGCGCGCCCGGCAATGCCGTCGGTTTCCGGCGGCTGGCGCGTCTTTACCGCTTGAATAAAGGCTTCCAGTTCGGCGCGCAGCGGTTCGGTTTCCGGCGCGTGCAATTTTTCAAAGGCAAACTCCGGCTGCGGGCCGGGGCGTTTGACGCCGACTCTGAGCGCGTCGCGGCGCGCGTAATCCAGGGAAATGTATTCGTGCTGCTGGAAGAAGCGCATCTTGCGAACGCGCTCGGTGGAGACGCGGCTGGCGGTGACGTTGGCGACGGCGCCACCGGCGAATTCCAGGCGAGCGTGGGCGATGTCCACCTTTTCGGTGAGCACCGGGATTCCCACGGCTTTTACTTCCGTGACGGGCTGCTTGACGATGGCGAGCAGTATGTCCAGATCGTGAATCATTAAATCAAAAATAACGTCCACGTCCAGGCTGCGCGGCGTAAACACGCCTAAGCGGTGCACCTCGAAAAAAAGCGGACGATTGACGATGGGCTCGACGGCTACAACCGCGGGATTGAAGCGTTCCACATGGCCCACTTGCAGGATGCGCTGGTTGCGCTTGGCGGCGGCGAGCAGTTCATCGGCTTCCGCGAGCGTGGTGGCCATGGGCTTTTCGATCAGGACGTCGAGGCCCATATTCATCAGCTGGCAACCGATTTGGCAGTGCGCAATGGTGGGCACGGCGACGCTGACGGCGTCGGCGAGGTACTGCAGCTCGGAGAGCTTGCTTAGCGCGGGGACATTGAATTCAGCCGCGACGGCGGCGGCTTTGGCAGGCTCCGAATCGAATACGCCGGCGAAATCCACGGATTCCAGGTCGCGGTACACGCGCGCGTGATTGCGACCGAATTCTCCGGCGCCAACGACGGCGACGCGGAGCTTAGCCGACGAGCGGCATAGGTTTGTGGGAGCGCTCATTTTTTGTTTGTTCCCACTGATTTGTTTGTTCCCACTGATTTGTCTGTTCCCACCGATGCTGTACTTCCCGAAGAAGCGGCGCCGGATTCCGCAGCAGCATTCCGCGTAACTTCCGGCGGAAAAGCCTGAATGGCGATTCCCGAAGCGTCCGCAAATTCCAGCAATTTTGTGCGATCGAATAACAGCGTGCGTCCGGCATCAATGGCCAGCGCGGTGGCGCCGGCACTCTTCATGTGTTCGATGGTGGAAAAGCCGATGACGGGTACGTCAAAGCGCATGTCCTGGCCTGGTTTGCTGACCTTTATGACCACCAGGGGCTTTTCGCCTCCGCGGCCAGAGGTGATGCGGGCAGCGCGGGTGATGGTCTCGTCGGTGCCTTCCATGGCTTCCACGGCCACGCATGCACCGTCGGAGACCACGATAGTTTGGCCGATGTCCATTGCAGAAATTTTTCTGGCAATGCCCAGGCCATAGGTGATGTCAGAGGCTTCCTGAGTATTCGGAGAGCGCTTCGTCAGCATGCCCGCGGCGGGGACTAACGGCTGCAGGAACAGCGTCGAGTCGACCAGATGAATGTGTTCGTCTTCCAGAATTTTTGCCACGCCGCCGAGGAGCGCGTCGGTATTTTTTGTGGTGAGCGAATAAAGCAGCTTGGCGAGCTTCCAGTCCGGCCGGATGGAGCTGAAAATTTTATTGTGTTTCACCTGGCCGGCCATCACCGCTTGCGTGACGCCTTCCTGGTGCAGCAGGTCGATGGCCTTGCTGAGTTCGCCGAGGCTGACCCAGTGAATACGTTTCGCGCTGGCGGCGAGTTCCGGAGAAGCTTCTTCCTTGATGGCGATCACCGCCATGTCGATGCCTTGCTGGCGCGCGCCTTCGAGCACCAGAAACGGAAAACGGCCGTTGCCCGCGATGAGGCCCCATCCGGTGGCGGCAAGTTTTGTGTCGACTGTAGAAGTTGCGCTGGGCATGGATGGAGCGGTGAGCGGCACGCTACTTGACGATGCCGCGCTCGGCGCTTTCGATGAATTGGATCAGTTCCTGCACGTCCGCGGAGCCGCCGAGAGTTTTCTTCATTTCTTCCAGCGCTTGCGTGGTGTTCAGCTTGGCGCGTAGCAGCAGACGATACGCGATTTTCAGCGCGGTGAGGCGCTCTGCGGAAAAACCTTTGCGTTGCAAGCCGATGGCGTTGATGCCGTAGCTGGTGGTCTGGCGCTCGGTAACCACGCGAGAGAACGGCGGAACATCTTGCGTGATCACCGTGGAGGCGCCGATGTACGCGTAGCGGCCGATGCGGCAGAACTGGTGCACAGGAGAAAATGCGCCAACGGTGGCAAAGTCTTCCACGGTGACGTGCCCGGCCAGCGTGGCGCCATTCGCAAAAATGGTTTGGTTGCCCACGTGGCAATCGTGGGCCACGTGCGAAGAGGCCATGAACAAGCTGCCGTTGCCGATGGTGGTGACGCCGCCGCCGCCAACGGTGCCGCGGCTGACGGTAACATTTTCGCGAAAGGTATTTTCGTCGCCGATAAGCAGACGCGTTTTTTCGCCGGCAAATTTCAGATCCTGCGGGTCGCCGCCGACGGAGGAGAAGGGATGAAAAATATTTTTGCGGCCGGCGACAGTAGGCCCAGTGACAACCGCGTGTGGATGAACCACGCAGCCTTCGCCAAGTTGCACGTCTTCGCCGATCACGGCGTACGCGCCAATGGTCACGCTGGGCGCAATTTTTGCGCCGCGGGCGACGCTGGCTTGTTCGTGAATGGCTTGCGCGGTCATTTCAAGACTTTGGCGGATTCGGTCGCGGCGGATTCCGCGGCGGCAGATGAATTCGCGGTGTCGACTGGGGCGTCGCGGTCAATCATGCGGCACATCAGCGTGGCTTCCGCGCAGAGATGCCCGTCTACGGTGGCGCGGCCTTCGAGTTTGCAAAAATCACGGCGCCAGGAAACCAGATTCATTTCGATGCGCAGCTGCTCGCCGGGAACCACCGGGCGGCGAAAACGCGCACCGTCCACGGCCACGAAATACAGCAATTTCTTTTCGCGATCGGGGACTTCCATCAGGCAGAGCACCCCGCCGGTTTGTGCCATGGCTTCGATGATTAGCACGCCCGGCATCACCGGTTTGCCAGGGAAATGGCCCTGAAAATAGGACTCGTTGATGCTGACATTCTTGATGCCGACGATGCGCTTTAGCGGTTCGACCTCAAGAATGCCATCCACCAAAAGAAATGGATAACGATGGGGAAGAAGTTTTTGTATGGCTACCGCGTCCATCAGCATGCGTCTCTCCTGAAGCGATGCAAGCGCCCCTGTCGCGCTCTTAGGAATGGCTTGGCAAACTTCTTATTATATGCGAATTGGCGCAGGATTTGCGAGACGGTTTGGTAGCACAGGCACTCTTGCCTGTGCTGCGGTTGCTACTATGGCGCACGAACAGCGCACAGGCAAGAGTGCCTGTGCTACTAAGGCGTCCGAACCCTTGCCGCGGGCAGCCAGCGTTGCTAGCATCGACGGCGCATGCCGGAAACCATCAACGCAAAAATTCTGTTAAAAAAGTTGCGGACGCAAACTCCCGAAATGCTCGCGTGTTTGCGGCGATTCGTGGAGTGCGAGTCGCCGAGCCTGGAGAAAGCCGCTGCGGATCGCTGCTGCACGCTGATTGCGAAAGAATGGCGCGCCGTGGGCGCTCACGTGGAGCGCTTGCCAAACGCGAAGCGCGGCGATCACTTGCGCATCGTGTGGCAGCCGCGTGAAGCGCGCGCGATGCGCTCAACAGACCAACTGCTCGTGCTGGGACACTACGACACGGTTTACGCGTCCGGCTCACTCCGCCGCATGCCGTTTCGCGTGAAAGGCGGAAAGGCGTTCGGGCCGGGCGTCTTTGATATGAAGGCCGGGATTGTGCAGGCGCTATTCGCATTTCGCGCACTGCAGGAATTGCAAGCCGCCTCCGCGAGCTCATCCCAGTCGAAGCTGCGGAAGCGCGTAGTTTTTCTGTGGACTTCGGACGAAGAAATTGGCAGCGGGACCTCGCGCAAATTGCTGGAGGCGGAGGCGCGACGCGGTGAAGCGGTCTTTGTACTGGAGCCGGCATTTGGCGCACGCGGCTTGCTAAAGACTTCGCGCAAAGGCGTCGGCGAAGTGGAATTGATTGTGCGCGGACGCGCTTCGCACGCAGGCTTGGCCCCGCAGGATGGCGTGAACGCCATTCACGAGTTGGCGCGACAAATTTCGCGCGTGGAAACATGGAACGATTTGAAGCGCGGCATCAGCGTGAACGCGGACATCGTCGAAGGCGGCACGCGAACAAATGTGATCGCAGATCGCGCCCGCGCAGTTTTTGATTTGCGCGCGTTGAGCGTTGCAGATATGCGACGAATCGAAAAGCGTCTTCGCGGATTGCAGCCTTTCAATCGCGGCGCGAAACTAGAAATAAGCGGAGGCTTCGACCGCCCACCACTCGAGCGAAAAATGAGCGCAGCCTTGTTCGCGCGAACCAAGACGATCGCTGACGAGCTTGGCATCGACCTGGGCGAATGCTGCGCAGGCGGCGGCTCCGACGGCAACCTTACGGCAGCGCTTGGCGTGCCAACGCTCGATGGTCTGGGCGCTGTCGGCGACGGCGCACATTCCCCGGATGAACACATCGTCGTATCGAAAATGGCTGAGCGCACGGCTCTAACCGCGCGAATCTTGTACCAGAGCTCAAACTGATCAAAGCACCGTTCAAAAATAAGTAGTCGGCAGCGGGAACTTTTGCACTATCCGCGGCCTCTATCTCTCAGCGCTGCAAGAGCGAGCGTAGGAACGCAGCGATAAGAGGGGGCCATGGTCGAAACCAATAAACGTCGTTCCCTGGCAAAACGAATCGCATTGGCGGTCGGTGGATTCATTGTGTTTACGCTGCTCTTCGCTGTCGCGTGCCGGATTGCGGTCGAGCAATTATTTCGTGGCATCGAATCCTCGCGCTCGACTGGGCTGTCGTCCGGTTGGGATACTCGGGCGATGTGGGGCGACGTTGGCTCCCCAGGTGGATACGAGTTGGGAAGCGGACGCTGGATTTCTCGCAATGCGGACCTGCGCTTGCAAACGGATGCTTTTGAGCGCGGCCGCACCAGTGTTAATCAGATCGCGGCAGCGCACCACGGTTTTCTCGAACATCTCGCGACCGAAAGCCGCACCGGGCGAGGGCGCGTGCTATCGGCGACGGTGTCCGTTCCAGCGACAGAATTTGATGTAGCTCTGGCAGATCTGAAGAAACTAGGTCGCGTAGAAGCGATGGCCGAAGGCGGAGAAGATTCTGCAGTGAAACTGGAAAACGCCGCGCGAAACGTCGAAGCGACAAAGATTACGCTGGAACGATTGCAAAACCTGCAGCGCGATCGCAAAGGGCAACTGCACGATGCGCTGGAAGTCGAGAAAGAAATTGCACAAACGGATTCGGCGGTTCGCGAGGCCATTCGGCAGAGGGACAATTTGCTTTCCACGGTCGCTCAAGCGCACATCCAATTGACTTTGCTGGAGGATTTTCGAGCGCCGCTGGAGGCTCGCTTCGGCGGAGCATGGCTCGGTATTCGGAATTCAATCATAGAAGGAGTTAGCACGACGCTCTCATCGTTGACCACGATGTTCGGTATGGCTTTTGAATACGGACTGCCCATTGCTTTTTGGTGCCTTATTCTGTTTTGGTCGGGTAAGGCTGCTTGGCGGCACTTGCGAGCGAGAAGCGCAGCCGTCTAGTGCACGTAATTTTTGCGCAGATACTCCGCGGTGGATTGCGAGACGTCGGCGTAATCGCTATGCAACACTTCGCGAAGCGCGGCTTCAGTAGGCTGGCCCGCGCCGATGCGGTCCAGGATGCGCTCGATGTCGCTCATGCCGTCGCTTTCGACGATGTATTCGATATTGGCGAGGGCCCAAGCGTAGGCGTAAGCCGCCTGATCGCTATTCAAACTCATCCATGAGCCTTCCAGATGTCCTAGCGCGGCGGCGTGACCGTCCGCGTAAATTTGCGTTAGCGTGGCGGCGTTTTCGCTGCTGCGCTGACCTTCCATCCATTGCGCCAAGCCTTCCTGAATCCACGTGGGCGCGCGGCCGCGTGTTTTCTGCCCCACGAAGCTGTGCGTCAATTCGTGTTTCAACACGCGGGAAAGTTCCGGCGTCACAGCAGTCAGTCCCTGCACCGGCACGCGGATGCGGCCATCGTTGAGCGCACCGACCCATCCGGGCGCCTTGGTAATGTCCGCGAAAGCTTGCTGGGTGTAGAGAATTACGCCGATAGGATCCGGCGGCGTAAAGTTCAGTTCCGATTCGATGGCGGCGAAATGCATTTCGAGGGTGCGCAGCACGTCGCGCGCCAGCGCGGGTTCAGCGGTGCCGCTGTATTTCAGCGTGAAGTGCGCGCTTTCGTTTTCTTTGTAGCTTTCTTCTTCCTGCTTGTCGCGCATCGCTTTATCGAGCGCGGCTTGCACTTCTGGATCGGGACGCAGCGCCAGCGAGCGCTTCCACTCGTTCACGGCTTGGTCCATTTTGTTCATGCCGTAGTAGGACCATCCGGCAAGTTTGGGGATATCGGGATTGTCAGGCGCGGTGCGGCGGGCGCGTTCAAGATACTCGAGAGATTGCGTGTACTCGCTGCGGCGCAGATGCAAATACGCGACGTTCATGAGCAAGACAGGTTCTTGCGGCGCGTAAGTGAGCGCGGTGCGTTCATCGGCGAGCGCGCGCTCCATGTCTCCGTGCGCCAGCTCGAACATCGCCGCGGCGTGATGCGCGACGGCGGCGGGGACTTCCGCCGAGGTGCTTCCTGTGCGCGCCTGGCCTTCGAGTTTGGCAATGTACACGCGGTCGACCGCGCCATCGTGCACGGCAAGTTGCGCGATCTCGTTGCCACCCGCGGAGGGCTCAATGGCGGGAGGCGTGATTGCCAGGTTGGCGGCGTCGGCTCCCGGCGCGCCCGGCATGGCTACGGCGCCGCCCTTTTCAATGTGGTCCACGATGGACTTGGGCAGGCTGAGTTCGCCCGCGGAGGTTTCGTACTTGATCTTGTCTCCGGCTTCGACCACGTTGAACGCGGTGATGCGGCGGCCGTTCTTGAGGACGATAGTGTCGGCGGAGGCGGGAGCGGCGGCGAACGACAGGGCAAAAATCGCGGCTAACGCGGCGGCCGGAAACCTCATTCGGACTGCGGCGGAGGCATGCGCCAGAACCACCATTGCGGCGCGGGCTGCGTCTAAAGATAGCAGTAGCGAACCGGGCCACAGTGTCGAAGGTCGCATCTCACCATTGTAATGCGCTGTGGCCGGCAAACCGCCGATGAGCTTGTTCCGTATTGCCGAAAGTGACTACACTCGCGCGATGAGTTGGCTGACAAAACGCGCGCTGCTGCTGGTTTTGTGCGCATTTGCCTGCACACAGTTTCCGAGCGCGCATGCGCAATCCCAGGGCCCGCCAGAGGAGCGCGATCCTCACAAACTATACGATGCGCTCAACGCGCTGCGCGTCGATCCGGCCACCGTGTATAGCCTGGAGGCGGAAAATCGCATCCGGTTGCGGCGCGGCGATGCCACCTTGGCTTTTGACGAGGGCAAGCTGGGGTTCTTCGTAGCGCTGGACGGACGCATCACGGGGGCGGTTTTTGCGGGACGCGGACATGCCTTGGCCGCGCCGCGTGACCCCGTGGAAAAACAACAGATGGCGCGCTTCCTCGATGCTTCGGTGCTCGACGAGGATTTCACGTCTGCGTATCTAAGATTTACGGACGGGACCGCGGAGGAATTGCTGGCGGAACTCCGCGACAGTAAATTGACGGCGCAGAACGATCCCGGCTTCGCGGAACGCTGGGAGTCGCCGCTGGCGCTACTAAACAACGCGCAAAGTCTGCGAGTGATGAATGGACTCATCGCAACAAATCCCAAACCGTATTTTTACGCCGACGTCGATGGCGTGGTGACTGGGCAGTTCGATGTGTTCTACGACCTGCAGCGGCAAGAACCGTTCTTGCTCGGGCAGCTGCGGCGAGGCAGCGGCCGAAACTCGGGCGAGCCGTTTTACGACGTGTGGGTTTCTTATGTCCTTCCGGGCGACACCGGGGCAAAAGCTGCGTTTCACGCGCTGAACTACGCGATCGATACCACCATCGAAACAAACGACGCGCTGGAAGGCTCGGCTACCGTCGAGATTCAGGCGGTTGCGAACGGCGAACGTCTGCTGGCATTTGAACTGGCGCGAGCGTTGAACGTCGACCGCATCAGCGATCTTTCGGCTACGTCTGTTTCCGCGGCTTCCGTTTCCGCAACCTCGTCTTCGATAGATTCCGGGCAAAGCACGGCGGTGGCATTTTTTCAGAACGAAGGTTTGAGCGCCCGCGCGCTCAGCGAGCATGGACAAGATACGCTGTTCGTGGTGTTGCCGCGCGCGGCTCATGCGGGCGAGCGATTCCGTCTGCATTTTCACTATCGCGGCAACGTAATTGCGGATGCCGGCAACGGCGTGCTGGTGGTGGGGGCGCGAGACAGTTGGTACCCGCATCTGGGCGACCCGGCGGATTTCGCGCGCTACGACCTGACCATGCGCTGGCCGCACAAAATGCAGTTGGTCGCCACCGGCACGAAGCTCGACGAGCACTTGGATGGCGAATACCGCGTGGGTCGCTGGCACACCGACAATCCCGTGTCCGTGGCGGGATTCAACCTGGGAGACTATGCATCGGCGTCGGTAGTCAATGCTAACTATTCCGTGGACCTGTACGCCAACCACCAACTGGAACAAGCATTAAGCCGGCGATTGCAACCCGCGCCGGGCCTCCTCGACGGCACCCCGGGAATTGGAAACGCGGCCAGCGCAGAAGGCGGCAGATTTTCTGCCGGACGTCTGGCCGACACGCTGCCGCCGCCCAGTCCGGCCGACGCGCTGCGAGACCTGGGCAAAGAGATCGAGACGTGCATTCGTTTCTACGAAAAATTCAGCGGACCATTTCCGTTTCGCGCGTTGAGTGTTTCGCAAATACCGGGCAACTTCGGCCAGGGCTGGCCCGGGCTCCTGTATCTCTCCACCTATTCGTATCTTTCGCCGGAGGCGCAGCGCGCGGCGGGACTTTCCGTCAGCGGCCAGGAACACTTTACGGAACTGGTGCCCTATCACGAAGTGGCCCACCAGTGGTGGGGCAACGTGGTGGGCTGGTCGAGTTACCGCGACCAATGGATCGATGAAGCCATCGCCAGTTATCTGGCGCTGATGTTCGCGGACACGCGCGGGCGCCAGGAGCACGAACTGCACGTGTGGCTGGAACGTTTTCGTAAATCTCTGTTGACCAAACCGGAAAACGGCGGCGAGGATGCCGCGGAAAGCGGAGCGTTGACGCTGGGATTGCGGCTGGACTCCTCTAAGGCGCCGCGCGATTACGACGTGATGATCTACAGCAAGGGCAGCTGGGTGATGCACATGATTCGCGAAATGCTGCGGCAGCCCACAGGGAAAAATCCAGACGCGCGATTCACGCAACTGTTGCAGACGCTGGCCTCGAAATATGCCTACCGTGCGCTGTCCACCGAAGATCTGCAAAAAGAAGTGGAAGCGGTGATGACGCCGGCCATGGACCTGGAGGGCGGGCGTTCGATGGAATGGTTTTTTGACGAATGGATTCGCGGCACGGGAATTCCGCGCTATCACGTGGAATTCAATACGCGCGCCACGGAAAAAGGCTTTGTGGTGCGCGGTACGCTGGCGCAGGAAGGCGTGCCGCGGTCGTTTATCGCGCCGGTGCCGCTCTATGCCACCACCGCGACGGGTCATCGGGTTTTTCTGGGCACGGTGACCGCGGAGGGAGCGAAGACGGCATTTCATTTCACTACGCCGGCGGCGCCACGAAAAATTCTTGTGGATCCGGAGATGACGCTGCTCTGCGTCAGCGAATAGCGAAAGTTGCTTAGGGTAGCGCCGATGAGCTCCGCCGACGCTGCGACGAGCTATGCAAAACCCTCGTGAAAAATCGTTTTGCAAACAATCTGTGTTGCGCGGTTATTTGAACTGCGCGAATTGCTTCTGTTTTTCAAGCAGCGGACTCTTGGCGTTTAAGTGTGCTTTCCCGTCGTCGCCCAGTTCGTAGGGAAATCCCAGGGGATCGACAGGCACGCCGCGCAACAACCCCTCTTGAACCAACTGGCTTATACGTGTGGCACGATGCCCGAAACGCGTTTCATACTCATCGCCCAGTTGATCGAGTTGCTTGCAGGCCTGCTGTGCCTGGAGCAGTTGCAAGTGATCGAGGGCGCCCTGCTTGGTGGAGGGATCGGTGGCCGACTGGTAGACGTCGTGCCACAAAAACGCAGAGGTCTCGAAGGACTCGCCCTCCGCGGCGATTTTGGCGGCCATCACCTTCATCCAAAGTTGCGCGTTCGGATTCTTGCTGCCGTCCAGAAAGGCCTGAGACGCTTTCGCATAATCCTTCATGTCGAAGTAATAGATAAATCCCAAATCTTCGTAGAAGCGCCAGTAATCGGGATTGGCTTGGATGCCGCGCTCGATCAATTCAACCGCCAGATCGGGACGTCCGGCGCCGCGTGGCGCAGCGTCGCTGAGAAACATAGCGCCGAAACGGTACGCGGGAAGGAGATTGGGGTCGAGCGTAGTCGCAATGTTTAGCAACGGCCAGAGCAACATGAGGTTCGGATCGTTGCCCGCGTGCTTTTGTCCGTAGTACTGCACCGCGCGGGTCCAATAGATGTCCGCGAGTAGCGGAGCGTATTCCAGGCTGGCCATTTTCAAAAGCTTTGGAGAGGTGACCAGGAGATCGTCACGCTCTTGCAGAATGGCGGCGCGCTGCGCGTCGATGGCGATTTGCAGGTGCCAGATGGCGGTAAAGCCGACGACCAGCACGAGCACCAGCAGAATGGAGTTGCGGGGGGTCATTTGAAATTCCGGCGCGAGAAAATGGCCGCGGCTCCGGCGAGCACGACGGCGCAATAGAGCGCGGCGTAAAGCGTGTTTTGCGCGATCAACGCGGTGGGAATCTTCGCGCCGTGCGCGGCGAGCCCGGTGACGTTGAAATTTTCAAAATTCGGCAGCAAGTACGAGAGCCAGCGCATGATGGCGGCGGCTACCGGTCCCGCAAGGTCGCCGCGCAGCGTGCGCATCTCCTGCACGAACGAACCGGCAACGTAAAATCCCGCGCAGTAAAGAATGGAGAGTAGCGAGGTGGTGGAGCAGGAAAAGAGCAGCGCCAGGGCCACCACGATGGCCAGCTTGAGCAAAATAAAATAAATGGCAATGAGCACGGCGGCGTCCGAACGCTCCAGCGTGTGCTTCACGTAGAGCAGCGCCAGAAATAAACCGGCGGACATGGCCACGGTGTTCACCGCGAGGGTGAACACCAAGCCGACAAATTTGCCGAGCAGAAATTCCCAGCGGCGCAACGGTTTGGAAAGCAGCGCATAGATAGTGCGCTTATCCATTTCCTTGGAGACCAGGCCGACGCCGATGAAGACGGCCATCAGCAATCCGATGAAGGAAATGGCGCTCAGGCCGAGGCTGACGATGACGATCTCTTCGATGCCGATCGAGATTTGGCCCACAAGGACGGCTGCGCCCATCATCAACAGAGCGAAAAATACCAGGTTGTAGAGCACGCGGTCGCGTACCGCTTCGCGAAAGGTGTTTAGACCAACTGCGCCGATGTGCGTCACTTGCCGGTTACCTCGACGGCGGCGGCCTGCGCGCGATCGGCTGCCACCAAATGCATGAAGTATTCTTCCAGTGAAGGCTTTACCTGCGCGACGGACAAGATTTTGGCGCCAGCGTCGCGGAGTTGGTCCAGCGACGAGTACAGATCCTGTTCCGCAACTTGCAGGCGATAGCGATCGCCCATGCGTGTGGCTTTGGCGAGCAGCGGCGAACTATTTTGTCCGAGGTTCGGAAGCGCGAATAAAATTTCCATTTCATGGGCTTTGATGCCGACGATTTCCCCGGGCGCACCGATGCCCTGCAGCTTGCCACCGACGATCACTCCTACGCGATCGCAAAGCATTTCAGCGTCCGGCAGGATGTGCGTTGAAAATAAAACAGTTTTGCCGGCATTCTTGAGTTCGAGAATGATGTCGCGCACTTCGCGCCGCCCCACGGGATCGAGCCCGGACATCGGCTCATCCAGAATTACCAGTTGCGGGTCGTGCAGAATGGCTTGCGCCAGGCCGACGCGTTGCAGCATGCCTTTGGAATATTTGCGCAGCTGAATTTTTCCGGCGGTCTCCAGGCCCACTTTTTTGAGCATGTTCTGCACGCGCGCCTTGCGATCGGCGGGAGCTAAATCATAAAACTTGGCGAAATAGTCGAGCACTTCCGCGGCGGTGAGATAGTCGTAGAAATACGGCTGCTCGGGCAGGTAGCCGATGTCGCGATGCATCTGCACGTCGGTCGTGGGCTTGCCCAGCAGGCGCGCGTGGCCGCTGGTGGGGAAAATCAGGTTCATCAAAAGTTTTATGGTGGTGGATTTACCCGCGCCGTTGGGACCGAGGAAGCCGAAGACTTCGCCCGTTTCCACCTGCATGGTCAACCCCTCCAGCGAAGTTTTCTTTTTCAGATTGAGAAAACCGTAGGGGTATTCCTTGGTCAGCTTGTCGATTTCGATGGCGGGACCCGGCATGGTGACATTGTTGTTAAGCCGAGAAGGAACTGCAAGACCGCAGCTGCGCGAGTGTGCACGGAGAGAAAATACGAAGAAAGAACGCGGTGGGGCTTTGCCCCAAGTTGAACTAGCTAGGAATCGACGGGTGTGCTGCCGATTTGCACCAGCTGAGGCTGCGGCGCGGCGGGCTTCCGCAGATTGGGCTTGAGAGTCTGTGGATCGCGCCAATTGTCCAGCATGGCCACCTGCTGCACGCAGGAAACGGTGCAGCGCGGTGCGCAGAATTTCTTGGTGGCGTATTCGCGATGGCGCATTTCCGGGGTGTACTGCGCCAGGGGAATGCCGGGATAGCCGCGCTGCTGCGAGCACCAGTGCACCAGGCCGTCTTCGCAGATGTAGAGGTAGCGCGAGCCGGAGCGGCAGCGCCAGTTGTGTTCTTTCCCGCGGGCCACGTTGTGCTGAAAATCATTGAAGCGCGAATACGAGCGCTTGCCGAGCTGCATTACCTCTTCAAAAATTCCCGTTTCCGTTTCGCCCAGCGGCTTCAACTGGCCTTTGTGGTCATGAATGATGCCGACGGTGCTGGTGAAGCCCAGGCCCACGGCGCGGTGCGCAATGGTGAGCGCGTCTTGCGGATTTTTCACGCCGCTGCCGAGGACGGAATTGATGTTCACCTGGAAGACGGCGTGGGCGGCCAGCATCTCCAGACGGCTGTCCAGAGTTTTCAAGCTTTTTAGGGACATGTCGTCGGGCGTGACGTTGTCGATGCTGATCTGCAAGTGTTCCAGGCCGGCGGCGTTGAGTTTGTGAATGCGATCTACGCTGAGCAGAAAACCGTTGGTGATCATGCCGGCAATCATGCCGCGGCTGCGGATGTGGCGGATTACATCTTCGAGCTCGGGGTGCATCAGGGGCTCGCCGCCGCTGATGGTGATGACCGAGGTGCCCATGTCCGCGAGCAAGTCCAGCCGGCGCTTCATTTCCTCGAGCGGAACGGGCTTGGAGACATCGTCATATTCGTTGCAATAGCCGCACGCCAGGTTGCAGCGGCGCATTGGGATGATGTGCACCAGAATGGGGTGCTTGGTGGATGCCAAGGCTTTGCCAATCATCAGCAGTTCGCGCGTGCGCGTGCGCGCAAAGCGCAGCGCGCGTTGCACGCGTACTTTCGCGGTTGCTCCAGTTTTCTTCGCCGATGCCGGCATAATTCCCGCAAACTCCCCTGTAGCTGCTGTCGCGTCCGTATCTCTAAGTATACACGACGCCTTTCGTCAAACCTCGGATGTGTTGTTTCGGGTGATGCGCCAGTTTCAGATTGCGCGACTTATCACGAGTTGACCGCAAAGTCGCAAGCTATGCCTAAAGCCGATTCCTGACAAGCGAGCGATGTTAGCCTAAGGCGCAAGCGAAATTCTCAGGGGTGTGGAATGAAAAGAGTCCTCGCCGCAGTCCTCTTGGTGTTAGTTCCGACCTATAGCCAAACAGTGTCGAAAGAAACTCGCAGCCGAATTGTGCTGCCAAACCCGGACCTCTTGAGATGCAAATCTTCTGCATGCTCCCAAACGTGGCTGGAGAAATCAGACCAAGCAAACGCCGTATTTCCTAAGCAAGTCATCATCGATATGAATCAAGGCTGCCTCTACGGAATCACGGCGCTCTACGATAGCTCCATCCCTGTTGACGAGATCAGGAATGCGCTAGATGAGCGTTATGGAAAGTGGGCTGTGTCCATGGCTATCCCGTTAAGAGTCTGGCGAGTAGAGCCGGATAACTTTGCAATTCAACTAAGCGTGGCAGACAAGAATGATCAAAAACGAAACATAGCCGACGCCGGAATCAAACAGGTCATATACATCGCCCTTGGAGGAAAGTCGGCTTGCGACGTCCAATAAATCTACTGACTCCTGATAATCGCTGCCGATTCAATGGGTCGGTGCAACATCTTGCAATCGATTGATCCGACTGAACTTCTCTCGAAAGGCTGGCCGCAGTCGATTCAACCTAGACAGGGTAGCGTTTTGCCTTAATTGAACGATTTTAGTCCTGGGATTCTCTATGAGTTGGCGTCGGTTAGTGTTGCGTCGACCCGTTGAGTCCACCGCGCCAATCGGAACATGATCCCCTCCCCCGTTTTGTATTGTCTTTCATTCGCTGCATCGCGCCCTTCAGGGTCCTTGCTGCTAGACTTATAGGGGTAAATCACGCAGGAGCCGTTCATGACTGATACCGCCCAGCAAGTTCCTACACGCAGCGAATCCGACAGCATGGGGATGATGGAAGTGCCCGTGGACCGGTACTACGGCGCGCAGACCGCGCGTTCGCTGATTCACTTTGCTATCGGGAAAGACACCATGCCGCCGGAGCTGATCCGGGCGTTTGGCATCCTCAAGAAGGCGGCGGCGCTGGTGAACTACGACCTGGGAAAACTGGACATCGAGAAGACCAAGCTGATCTCGATTGCGGCCGATGAAGTGATCTCCGGCAAGCTCGGCGAGCATTTCCCGCTGCGCATCTGGCAGACCGGAAGCGGCACGCAAACGAATATGAACGTGAACGAGGTGATCTCCAATCGCGCCATTGAATTGGCCGGCGGCGTGATGGGCAGCAAGAAGCCGATTCATCCGAATGACGACGTGAACATGTCGCAATCCTCGAACGACACGTTTCCCACGGCCATGCACATTGCCGCGGCGACGGAGACGGCACGGCGATTGTTGCCAGCGATAAAACAGTTGCGCGATGCGCTGGAAGCGAAGCGCAAAGAGTTCGCGGACATCGTGAAAATCGGGCGCACGCATCTGCAGGATGCCACGCCGCTTACCGTGGGGCAGGAATTCTCCGGCTGGGTAAGCTTGCTGGACCGCGATGGCGCGCGCGTGGCGGTGGCGCTGGATGGTTTGTACGACCTGGCCATCGGCGGGACCGCGGTGGGCACGGGGCTGAATGCGCACCCGGAATTCGCGGAACGCGCGGCGCGAAAAATCGCGGAGCTCAGCGGATTGCCCTTTCGCTCGCATCCCAACAAGTTCGCGGCGCTTTCCGCGCATGACGAGATTGTGTTCGCCAGCGGCGCGCTGAAAACTTTGGCGGCTTCGTTGATGAAAATCGCGAATGACGTGCGCTGGCTGGCGTCCGGGCCACGCTGCGGACTGGGCGAATTGACGCTGCCGGAAAATGAGCCGGGCTCGTCGATCATGCCGGGCAAGGTGAACCCGACGCAGTGTGAGGCGCTGACCATGGTGGCGGTGCAGGTGATGGGCAACGACGCGGCCATCGGGATTGCCGGGTCGCAGGGGAATTTTGAGCTGAACGTCTATAAGCCGGTGATGATTTTCAACTATCTCCATTCCGTGGAACTACTTACGGACGCCATGAACAGTTTTGTGCATCACTGCGTGGAGGGCATCGCGGTAAACCACGAGCAGATCGAGCACTACGTGAAGGATTCGTTGATGCTGGTGACGGCGCTGGCGCCGAAGATCGGGTACGACAATGCCGCCAAGGTGGCGCATACCGCGCACCATGAGCACACTAGCTTGCGGGATGCGGCGGTGAAGCTGGGATTTCTGAGCGGCGAAGAGTTTGACGCCCTGGTGCTGCCGGAGGAGATGACGCACCCGTAACGCGGCGCTGCGCTGGCAACAAACACCCGTGGCCCTTGCGATTGGGCGGTGCGGTTGCAGAAAGCGACCGCCGCAGACGGCGGCCGCTACATCGCCTGGGTTTCCTGAAAGGATGTGATTCTAAAGGTAGTTAAAGTCCTTTGTTTTCACATCCTTTTGTAAGTGTTCATTCCAGGGCAGTTACGGGCGGTTTGTGTTGTACGAGTAGTAACTAGCGAAAACGGCAAAACTATCCGGTTTAGCGACATGACTCGGTGTAATTCCAAGGCAGGGCGGGCGCACTTCTCTACCAGCAAAGAGTAACAAATCGGTAGATGACTTGTCAAGTACCATTTTGCGCTAGTACTCGGATATTGGTTGTCGCTCACGAGGATCGGACTCTGAGGGCGCCCGCGACGGCAGGCTAGCGATTCGAATGGTCTGGCGTCGCTTGCCAATCGCGAATGGAGCCTGCGCAGGCCGGACTTCAAAGTCCGGCACAACATATAACCCCTTTTGCCAGAGCGGGCTTGGCCTGCACTTGGAGGCGAGGTCTAGAAGGGGCATCCTCAGTTGGCTTGAATGGGCAGCAAAGCGCGGTGTAAACTCGCTGCGGGTTGTGACCGGAGATGGATCTTCATTGCCACAGGTGTCGCGCCAGAGCTCGCGGCAAATATCACCGCGGAGCGGTGCTTTGCAGGCTTGTCGCATGGTCCGTCGCCACTGCCCTCTTCTGCATTTCCCCGCCAGCTTACGCGCATGAAAAACAAAGCATCTGGAATTATGACGGGGGCGTATTCCTCGAAACCGATGGAACGCTCGCGAGCGGTATTTGTTTTCGCGTGGCTGGACGCGTGACCTCCGGGCATTTCTTCGACGACTTGAAGCGCATCGACGACAAAGGGGCGGACACGGTTTTCCGCCGCGGCAAAGAAACGGTGACGCAATTCCCCGGTCAGTTACTGCTGAGCTTCACAATCTACGACGTGCCCTGCGGCACAAAGCTGAAAGAGGCCGGGACGCGCACGTATCTGACGCGCGAAATCGTGAGCAATTTACGTTTGTCGCTTTTTTGGAAGCACGGGTTGGAGCTACGGCCGTTGACGGGTTTTAAGCCGGTGGGATTTTCCGTGCGGCCGATTTTTCCGTTTAATACCGAGGCGCAGGATTTACCCGAAAGGCTGGAATGGTTTTACGAAATGGCGGTGCCCAGCGCGGGCGTGCCGCTGACGGACAGCCTAGTGTTGATTATCCGAAGTCCGGACGACCATGTGGCCGCGCGGGTCGCCGCGCGCATGTAGAGAGCGCGCCTAGAAAGATTTCTTTCCCGCGCTGTTTACCGTTTCTTAGAGCTTGCTTCCCCGCCAACTAAACGTGGAGATGTGCGGCGGTGAGCTGTTGCACTTCTTCGGAAGTCCATCCGGGGGCCAGTTCACGGAGAAACAGACCGCGTTCGGTGACATCGATGACCGCCAGATCGGTGACGATGGTGTCCACGCACGCGAGGCAGGTGAGCGGGTAGGTTAATTCGCGGACGATCTTGGGCTGGCCCTCGCGGGTGGTGTGCTCCATGCAGACGATTACTTTCTTGGTGCCGGCGGCGATATCCATGGCGCCGCCGATGGCGCCGACGCCTTTTGCGCCGGGCACTTTCCAATTCGCCAAGTCGCCGCGCTCGGAGACTTGAAAGGCGCCGAGTACGGCGGCGTCGAGATGTCCGCCGCGGGTCATCAGGTGGGCATCGGCCTGGTGAAAAAAAGATGCGCCGGGAATCAGCGTGACCGGGACCTTCATGGCATCGACAAGATCGAAGTCCTCTTCGCCCGGCTTGGCGCGGCGGCCCATGCCCAAAATGCCATTCTCGCTGTGAAAATATACGGTGATACCGGCGGGTAGATGGTCGGCGATCAGATTGGGAATGCCCCAGCCGAGATTTGCGTAGGCGCCGTCGGGAAGTTCGCGAGCAGCGCGCGCGGCAATTTGTTCGCGCGTCAGGGGTAGTTTATGCGGCATAGCGAATTCCCTTGGCGACTACGACGCGGTGCACAAAAATCGCGGGAGTGATCACATGCTCGGGATCGATGGCGCCCACCGCGACTACCTCCTCGACTTCTGCAATCGTGGTGGTGGCGGCCGCGGCCATCACGGGATTAAAGTTTCGCGCCGAAAGGCGGTAGGTCAGGTTGCCGAGTTCGTCGGATTTGTCGGCCTTGATGAAAGCGTAGTCTGCATGAATGGGCATTTCGAGAATGCAGCGCTGGCCGTCAAGCACGCGTTCCTCCTTGCCCTCTGCGACTTCGGTGGCAACGCCGACAGTGGTGTAAAAACCCAGCAGCCCGGCGGCGGCGGCGCGCATTCTTTCGCACAAAATGCCTTGTGGCACGAGTTCAATGGTGACTTCACCCTTGGCGTGACGCTCCTGAAAATAGTACGAGTGCGGGCCGGGAAATGCGGCAATGACGTGGCGGATTTGTCCGTACTTGAATAGCGGCGACAATTCGCCCTCGCGCGTGCCGCAATTGTTGCTGATGGCGGTGAGGTTTTTGCTGCCGCGGCGCACCAAGGCCTCGATTAGATTGTTTGGGCAGCCCGAGCCGCCGAACCCGCCGAACATGATGCGCGCGCCATCGGGAATATCCGCGACGGCGGCGTCGAGTGTGGCGTAGAGTTTTTGTTTCACGGTGTTAATCCTAGAGATTGCAACCCAGTGTATCGTATCAAGCGCAGCAAAAGTCGGTCCGTCCAGAGCCGCCGTGGGGCGGATCGCTGTGACGCTCCGCGCTTTTTTGGTAACGTGGTTTGAACAGCTGTCGGCTTTTCATTTTGAGTGGTTTGCGTTATGGCCAGTTTTACCGGGCGGATGATTTGAAGATCAGCGTCTTACTTCTGGGCGGCGCGGTGGTGGTGCTGGGAGTGGGCGCGGCTGCGGCGGCTCTGCTGTTGCATGACGGCGTGAGCGCCGCGGCTACGCCTACCAGGGCGGAAGCATTTCTGGCGCGCAACGCCCGGCTGCTGGCAATGCCATCGAACGCGCGCGCCATGGTAAATCCCCTGCAACCCACGGCGGAGAATTTACGCGCCGCCCGATTGCACTTCGCGGATCACTGTGCGATCTGCCACGGAAACGATGGTGGCGGCCAGACCATGCTGGGCCGCGGCATGTATCCGAAGCCGCCGGATTTGCGCCAGTCGAACACGCAGAAACTTTCCGACGGTGAACTCTTTTGGATCATCGAGCATGGCATACGCTTTACCGGCATGCCTGCGTTCGGCGTCCACGGCGACAGCGATGACAGCTGGAAGCTGGTGCTATTTATTCGCCACCTTCCGCAGCTGACCGCCGAAGAACGGATGGAAATGGGCCGGAACAACCCGAAGGGCCCAGAGGACCGCGAGGAAGAGCAGGACGAGAACGACTTTTTGAACGGCGCTCCGGCCCAAGGAACACCAGAGCCGAAGAGTTCCGCGCCGCCAAGACATTAAGGTTCGCGTAGCGAAATGCTATGCTAGTTGTGGAGATAGACCCATGGGCACCCGTTCTTTACTACTTGGGATGATTTTGAGCTTGCTGGCCGCGAGCGGCTTCGCGCACGGCGACAAAGTTCACGTGCGGGGAATAATTACAAATGTCAGCGATACGTCGGTGACGGTGAAAGGCGCGGATGGCAAGCCGGTGGAGGTGAAGCTGGTGAAGTCGACCACCTTTATCCTGCACGTTCCGCCAACCTCCGACCAGCCTGCCAAGGCCAGTGACCTGGCTATTGGCGATGCCGTGGTGATTCATGCAACGCCCTCTGGAGATTCGTTGCAAGCGGACGAAGTTCGCTTTACGGTGCCGGCAAAACCCTCGCCGGGTAAGACCGCGAGCTGAGCACTCTGACCGGGCGTTATTCCGCAAGAACATCCGCACGAAGGTCCACGTTAAGATCCAGACGAAGATCCTGCCGAAAGATGTGGCGTATCCGAAACGGTCGTTCCGGAATGCATGTTCACGCAATGGTCGCCGAGCGCGCGCGCTTCGCTCTTGCTGTGCGTGACGTAGAGAATAGGAATGTTTCGCGCGGTACGCCACGCGCGCAAGTCTTCGATGATGTGCGCTTTCAGATCGTCGTCGAGGCCGGTCATGGGCTCGTCCAGCAACAACACGCGCGGATCGGTGACCAGCGAGCGCGCCAACTCGACACGCTGCGCCTCGCCGCCGGAGATTTCCGACGGTTTGCGGCGGCGCAGCTCTGCGACGCGGAAGGCAGAAAGTATCTCGTCGATGCGCTGCTGCCTTTCCGGCGTGGGCAGGTGGGCGATTCCATAGCCGATATTTTCTTCCGCGGTGAGATGCGGAAACAGCGCAAGGGATTGAAAGACGTAACCGATGCGACGTTGATGAACGGGTGTGTCCACGGCCGCCGCGGAATCGAACAGAATTTCTTTTCCTACGCTGATGCTGCCGGTATCCGGGCGCAGCAATCCGGCGATGCAATCGAGCAACGTGGATTTTCCGGCGCCTGAGGGACCAAACAAAATGGTGATGCCCGCGGGAAACTCCAGCGAAACATCCAGGACAAACGGCTGGCGATGCGCGCCGGCGTCCCTGCGCGACTTGCGCACGCGCACCCGCAACGGCGCGATTATTTCGTGGCCCACGGCGTCCACAAGCGGCGTCCCGCATGGCGATTCACGGCGTAGACCACGGACAGCACGGCAAATGAGATGAGCAGCAGCACCAGCGCCATACGATTAGCTTGGCCATATTCGAGCGATTGCACCTGGTCGTAGATGGCGATGGACGCGGTGCGCGTAACGCCGGGCAAACTGCCGCCGACCATCAACACCACGCCGAATTCTCCGAGGGTGTGCGCGAAACACAGCACCACCGCGGTGACAATTCCGGGAAGCGAGAGCGGCAGAATCACGGAGCGAAACGTTCGCCACGGGCCGGCGCCCAGAACCGCGGAGGCGTTCAAGAGCTTGCCGTCGACACTTTCAAACGCGCCCATCAGCGGCTGCACGGCGAACGGAAAACTGTAGAATATCGACGCGATTAGCAATCCGCCAAACGTAAATGCCAAACCGTGGCCGAACGCCCCGTTCCACAATTTTCCCAGCGGACCCGCCGGCCCCATCGCTAGCAGCGCGTAAAAGCCCAGCACCGTGGGCGGCAGCACCAGCGGCAGCGCGACGATGGCCTCCAGCAAAAATTTTCCGCGCCAGGTGGAATATGCCAGCCAGTAGGCGATGGGCATGGCAATCACGAGCAGAAGCGACGCAACACATGCGGCCAGCTTCAGCGATAGCCACAACGGGCTCATGCAGGCTCTTTCTTTGCATCGTTGATATCGACGGCGCTAGATCAAGCCGGACGCTTGATGGCGTCGGGGTCTAGTTTACGTCGATTACTGCTTCGCGGGCATCTCGAACGAAAATCCGTATTTCTTCAGTGTCTCTCGCCCTTGTGCACTTTCTACAAATTCCAGAAGGGCGCCCGCCGCAACTTTGTTTTTCGAGCTTTGCAGGACGATCGCGCCTTGCTCGATGGGCGGATAGGCACCGGCGGGTACTTCCCACCACTTGCCATCTTTCATGCCCGGCGAAAGCGCCAGCGACAGCGCAACGAGTCCGGCCTGGGCGTTCCCGGACTGCGCAAACTGCGCCGCTTGCGAAATATTTTCGCCGTAAACCAATTTGCTTTGTACCTGGTCATAAATTCCAGCGCTGCGCAGCGCGGCCACGGCGGCGCGGCCATACGGCGCATGCTCCGGATTGGCGACCGCTATCTTTTGCACCCGCGGGTCCAGCAAAGTTTTCCAGCCGTCCTTGGTGACGTCTACCGCGCTGCCGGGCGGCGTCCACAGAACGAGGCGTCCCACGGCGTATCTGGCTAACGTCCCCGGCTCCGCAAGACCCGCGGCGTCCAGTTTCTTGGCGTACTCCATATCCGCAGAAAAGAAAATATCAAATGGCGCGCCATTCTGAATTTGCGAGAAAAAATTGCCGCTGGAGCCGTAGATCACGTCGATCTTTACTTTGCCGTTTTTTTCAAACTCTTTTGCCAGATCCTGCATGGCGAACTGCAGGTCCGCCGCCGCGGCAACTTTCAACGTTTGCACCGGGGTTGCGGGCGTTTGAGGTGCACCAGATAGCGGGCGCAGGAAAAGCGTTGCGAGCAAGGCCAGGAGAGCAACTAACCGCGGCAAGAGCCGCCGGAGGTCGAGCTTCATCCCTGGCGAGCTAGCTGTAACAAATCGCAATTTCATTTCGCTTGCGTCCCTTGAGATTGTGCCAGCGGCTTGCCGGCGCTGCGCGAGGCGCCGCGATAGTTAGCGGCCGCATGCCAGACGCGGAGCAGTTCCGACACCGACCAGGCCTGCGCGATGCAGCCGCACGGAGTGAAGGGCGCGTCGCCATCAAATATTTCGCCCACCGTGCCCAGTCCATAAGTGTAAATCTGCCGACCCAAAGGCTCGAGCGTGCGCAGTGCCGCGGCGCGATCGCCATAAACGCGGAGATGCGCGAGAACGTACGGACCCAGCAACCAGCCCCACGTTATGCCTTGGTGATAAGCACCATCACGCGCGAGCGGACCACCGCCGTAGTGACCCTGATACCCAGGCTCGCCCGGCGCCAGGCTGCGCAAGCCGTGAGATGTCAGCAATTGCTGCGCGCAGACATCCACCACGCTTTTTTGTTGTTCACCAGACAGCGGGCTCACGGGAAGGGACACAGCGAAAATCTGGTTCGGCCGCAGCGAGGCATCGTTGCCAATACCCGGCGCGTCAATCACGTCATAACAGCAGCCGCGCGAAGCATTCCAGAATTTTGCGAAGCTCGCCGCAGCCTGGAACTTGAGCTTCTCGTAGACATCAAATGTTTTTCCCAGCACGCGGGAAAACTGCACCATGGATTCCAGCGCGTTGATCCACAACGCGTTGATCTCCACGGCCTTTCCGGTGCGCGGCGTAACCACCCAATCGCCCACCTTGGCGTCCATCCAGGTGAGCTGCACACCGGGACCGCCGGCATAAATCAAGCCATCCGTGGGATCCATGTGAATGTTGTAGCGCGTGCCGGCCACATGCGCTTGCACAATGCCGGCGAGCACGGGGAAGAGCTTCTGCAGCGTGGCGGCGTCTTGCGTGGCGGCAAAATAGAGCCGCACGGCTTCGAAATACCACATGGCCGCGTCCACGGTGTTGTACTGCGGCTGCCCGGCGGCGTCGGGAAAATTGTTGGGGAGCATGCCGCCATCGACGTAGCGGGCAAACGCCAGCAGGATGCGCCGTGCCACGTCGGCCCGCCCGGTGGAGAGCGTCAAGCCGGGCAAAGCGATCATGGTGTCGCGGCCCCAGTCCGCGAACCAGTGATAGCCGGCAATGACCGTGCGACCGTCGGACTCCTCCGCATTCAGGGACTCGCCACTGGCCGCGGATAACGTACGCTTCACAATAAATTGATCCGCGGCCAGCGCCAATTGCCACACCCAGCCTGGGGCGTCGTCAAGCGACGTAACGTCATCAATAGACGGGACGCTGGAAGCTCTCGCGGCGTCCGCGGGAGAATTGGCCTGCTGCCAGGCTTGAAATATTTTTACTTCGTGGTTGACCTGCTCGGCGAGCGCGGTTTCGGCATCCAGCAAAGCATTCGCTTCGGTGCTGAGCACAAGGGTGACGCTCTCTCCTGCACGCAAATCCGCGCGGAACAACGCGGCGAAAAGATTATCTTCGTGGTCGTCCAGGCCGCGCTGTTGTTCCGCGGGAAAGAGATAGTCGCGATACCATTCCGCGCGTGGTTCGCAAAGAGCGGTGGCGCTTTTCAGATAAAAAGGTTGCGCGCCGTCGAAAGCGGTAATCGCCACGCCGTTATCAATCGACGCAATGTTCATGCGCCAATCTCCGGCGTGGGTCATGGAATGAAAATCGCGGTAGTTCACCAGCGCTTTCATTTTCAACGAGAGCGGGCGGCTGCCGCACACCATGGTGTATTGCACGTAGGTAGTGTTCTCGCCCTGGCGCATCCACACGCGCTTTTCGAGCAAGGCATCGGCCAGCGCGTAGGTCCACACCGGCTTCATGCCTTCCAGATGAAAACTCTGCAGCAAGCGAAAGCCTTGCGGATCGACGGTGCCGCTGGCCCAGCGGTGCGTGCTCAGCGCAAACGTCTCGCTGCCGCACTGAACATTTTCGTCGATGCCGGCAACCAGCTGAGTGCGCCCCACGGGTGGCTGCAGCGCGGCGACTAGCAGTCCGTGATAGCGCCGCGTGCAGCTGCCCGCCACGGTGCCCGAGGCAAATCCGCCAATACCGTTGGTGACCAGCCACTCGCGCGCTTTTGCGGAGTCCAGGTCGCCGCAGATATCGCGGCCAAACTGAATCTCGGCTTCTGGTACCGGCGAGAGATTCCTTGCTGGATCAGCGGGCGCCGGTTTTGCTACTGGCGGCGGTGGCTGCGGCGCTGATGGAGCTGGCGTCGATGGTGCGCGTCGCGCACGCACCGACGGGCCTTGCGGGCTATCTTTTGGCATTCGCGCTTTCTCTTATCTTACTGCCGTGACTCCAACAGCAACGATGAGCCTGCCCGGATTAGAATCACGCCCGGCTACTCGCCGCTCTGTTCGAGAAGTTTCGCCACCAACCCGGTCCACCCGGTCTGGTGATTCGCACCAAGTCCGGAGCCGGTATCGCCATTAAAATATTCGTAAAATTGCAGCAGGTCCTTCCAGTGCGGATCGCTCTGAAACAGCTCTTGTGATCCGGCCATGGCTCTGCGGCCATCTTCTCCGCGCAGGAATATATGAACGAGACGCCGGGAAATTTCCGCCGCCACCTGCCACAAGTCCGCTTCGTTCGGCGAATTCGTGGGGCAGTTCACCTTAAAATCTTCGCCATAATAATGGTGGAATTTCTGCAGCGATTCCACCAGCAAGTAGTTCACGGGAAACCACACCGGCCCGCGCCAGTTAGAATTGCCGCCGAAGATCCCCGTGCCGGATTCCGCCGGTTCATAGTCCACACGATTGATATGGTCGTTCACTTCCACTTCATAAGGAACGTCCTTGTGATAACGGGAAAGCGCGCGCACCCCGTGTGGAGACAGAAATTCATTTTCGTCCAGCATGCGGGCCAGCACGCGCGTGAGCTGCTTACGGTTCACCAGCGAAAGCAGTCGCCGGACGCCGCGCGCGGAACGCTGCGTGCTTTCGAGGTGTTCCGGCAAGCCGGTGTGATTGTCGATGAACCACTGCATGCGCCGCTTAAATCCGGGGAGCCGGTCGATCACTTCGGGCTCCAGCGTTTCCACGGCGAAGAGTGGAATCAATCCCACCATAGAGCGAATCTTCATGAAGTGCTCGTCGCCGTTGGGCAGTTGCAGCACGTCGTAAAAGAAGCCGTCCTCGTCATCCCACAAAGAGATGCCCTGCTTTCCGACGTCGTTCATGGCCCGCGCGATGCCGACGAAGTGCTCGAAGAATTTGCTGGCTACGTCTTCGTACGCCGGGTCTTCCTTGGCCAGCTCCAGCGCGATGGCCAGCATATTCAAGCAGAACATGGCCATCCAGCTGGTGCCGTCGGACTGTTCCAGGTGCCCACCGGTTGGCAAGGGCGCGGAGCGGTCAAACACTCCGATGTTGTCGAGGCCGAGAAATCCGCCTTGAAATATATTCATCCCCTCGGGGTCTTTGCGATTTACCCACCAGGTAAAATTGAGCAGCAACTTGTGAAACACTTTTTCGAGGAAGCCGCGATCGGCGACGCCGCGCACACGCCGTTCAATCTTGTAAACGCGCCAAGCGGCCCAGGCATGTACCGGGGGATTCACGTCGCCAAAGGCCCATTCGTAGGCCGGCAACTGCCCGTTGGGATTCATATACCATTCGCGCAAAAGCAAGATTAGCTGCTCTTTGGCAAAGTCCGGATCCACCAGCGCCAGCGGAATACAATGGAACGCCAAGTCCCACGCCGCGTACCAGGGGTATTCCCATTTGTCCGGCATGGAGATGACGTCGTCGTTGTAAAGGTGCGTCCAATTCTTGTTGCGCCCCTCCAACCGTTCGGCTGGCGGCGTCGGCTGCGACGGGTCGCCTTGCAGCCAGGTATGCACGTCGTAGTGATAAAACTGTTTGGAAATCAGCATTCCGGCGAGCGATTGCCGCATCACGTTTTTCGCGTCGTCGGACAATCCCTTGGGCATGCGGGACGCGTAAAAGTCGTCGGCCTCTTTCTGCCGGGCGGCGAACACGCCGTCATAGCCCGTGGAAAAATCATCCGCACTGGGCACGCACTCGGGACGGTCCACGTGTCCGGGCGACGCGGTGCTGCCAACGCCGCCCGAATTTCCTGCCAACTCGGCGAGCGGCTGCAGATCCGTCAAACGCAGCTTGATCGTTGTCGATTCGCCCGGCGCCAGGGCCAGCAAATAATACGCGGCCATCTTGGTTCCCGTTAGCGCCGGATTTACCGCGCCCCGGTTTTCCGCGATCAAAAACTCGTGGAAGGCGTCTTTGACGTACGGCGACGCGCTCTTAGTGTTAAACAGCCGTTCGAAATTCGTTTCATTTTCCGTAAAGAGCAGTTCCGGCTCTCCCTGGCAAAGCAGCCAGCGTTTGCCGTACTGCCAGTGCTGCACCTCGGCGCACTTGCCGCCCGGAATGTCATTCGTTTTGCGCACGACGGGACGACGCGGGTCTTTACCCCACGACCAGGTATTACGGAACCATAGCGAGGGCAAGAGGTGCAGTGCCGCAGGCTCCGGGCCGCGATTTGCCACGGTAATCTTGATCAGAATGTCTTCGACGTCCGCTTTGGCGTACTCGGTGTACACGTCAAAATAGCGCTGCTGGGCGAAAACCCCGGTGTCCACCAATTCGTACTCGGGATCTTTCCGCGAGCGCCGATTGTTTTCGTCGATCAGTTTTTGGTAGGGATACGCAGACTGCGGATATTTGTACAGCATTTTCATGTAACTGTGCGTAGGTGTCGAATCCAGATAGAAATAGCATTCTTTAACGTCTTCGCCATGGTTGCCCTGATTGCCGGTGAGTCCAAACAGCCGCTCCTTGAGGATGGGATCATGGCCATTCCACATCGCCAGTCCGAAGCAAATGTATTGGTGGCGGTCGCTGAGTCCGGCAATGCCGTCCTCTCCCCAGCGATAGGCGCGCGAACGCGCGTGATCGTGCGGAAAAAACTCCCAAGCCGTCCCATAGGCGCTGTAATCCTCGCGCACGGTTCCCCATTGCCGCTCGGAAAGATACGGTCCCCAGCGCTTCCAGTGGTCCTTGCGCGTGCGGGCTCCTTCGAGACGTCGGTCTTCAATGGTTTGCAATCTAGGCATGGAGGCTGGACCTCGGACTAATCGTTGCAGCGAATCGTCGGACTCTTCTTACCGTGTAGCGGAGGCGGCGTAAAAAAAGGCGCCTGGCCGGGCACCCGTACACGCGGAACCGCAACAACATCGCCATGATTCTTATCCAATACGGGTCTAAAAGGGAAGCACTAGTCTCGGCGCGGTCGCCTCTCCGAAGGGCCTAGGGTTTTCGGTCCGAAATGCAGCGGGTCCGTTCACTATATATCTATCGCTGTATCCTTATCCTGGGTTCCATCGTCATACCCTTGCACGTTGGTAGAACATCCAATTAAGCAGTGTTTCTGGAAGGAGTTTCACGCATGGTCGGTTACGGCTGGCGGTGCCGCAAGACGTTGCGGAAACTGCGCTTTGCGGGTATTGCGTGCAGGGTCGCGTGTGTAGCGGCGTGTATGGCCGGCTGCGGTTTGGCGTTCGCATCTCCCGTTCAAGCGCAATCGCCCGATGACAGTTCCACTGACACGCTGCATAAGCTCAACGAATCGGTCGACAACCTGATTAAAAAAGTTTCCCCGAGCGTGGTACAAATCCTGGTAACCGGCTATGGTCCTCTCGAAGAGGGCGAGCGCGGTAGCACCAGCGTGATTATCGGGCGGCAGCGCGCCATCGGCTCCGGCTTCGTCATCGATCCGAGCGGCTATATCGTCACCAACGCCCACGTCGTGAACGGCGCGCAGCGCGTCCGCGTGGTGCTTCCGCTCATGACCAATGAGTCGTCCGCGAGCGCCGCCCTTTCCACGCGCAGTAATATTGTTAACGCGCGCATCGTTGGCGTGGCCCGCGACATCGATATCGCCATCCTTAAGGTTGACGGCGTCAAACTCGCCGCCCTTCCCCTCGCCTCCTTTCGCAAGCTTCGCCAAGGCGAAGTGGTTTTCGCCTTCGGCAGCCCCGAAGGACTGCGCAACACCGTCACCATGGGCGTAATCTCCGCGGTCGCCCGCCAGACTGATCTCGATTCCCCCATGGTGTACGTGCAGACCGACGCGCCGATCAATCCGGGAAACTCCGGCGGCCCACTCGTCAACGTCGACGGTGAAGTCGTCGGCGTCAACACGTTTATTCTTTCGGAGTCCGGCGGCAATGAAGGCTTGGGTTTCGCCATTCCGTCCAGCGTCGTGAACGTGGCCTACCATCAGCTGCGCAAGTTTGGCCACCTGCACCACACTGAAATCGGCATCGGTATTCAAACCATTACGCCGACCCTCGCCACGGCGCTCAAACTTCCGCGCGCCTACGGCGTGATCATTTCCGACGTCAAACCCAACACCCCCGCCATGGCCGCCGGAATTCAAATTGGCGACGTTCTTGTTTCCGTGGACGGGCGCTCCGCGGAAAATCTCCCTTTCGTGGGACTACAATTTCTTTCGCGCGACACGGGCGAGAAGGTTCATCTCGAGGTTCTGCGCGGCGGGCAACAACTGGCCTTCGACGTAAAGGTAATGGAGCCTCCCCACGACATGGACCAGATCGCCGCCTTAGCCGATCCGGAAAAGAGCCTGGTGCCGGCCTTGGGAATTTTGGGCGTGGAGATTACCGATAAAGTCGCCGCCCTGGCACCCGAACTGCGCGACCCTTTTGGCATTCTCGTGGCCGCGCGCGCCGCTGGAGCGACCGTGGAAGTACCGCTGGCCACCGGTGATGTGATTCGCACGCTGAACGGCGAGCCCATGACCACGCTCGACCGCCTGCGCAACGCGCTGAAAGCCCTGCCGGCGGGAGCTTCGGTCGCCTTGCAAATTCAACGCGACGATCGCTTGATGTATGTGGCTTTTACCGCCGATTCGCAATAATGAAACTCTGCTGTGAATATTTCGGAAGAAATTACTTTGGAAGAAGCTATGTGGCCTGCCGCCGGGGCCAGCGACCAAGCTCACGCCTCAGGAACTGCTACCTCTGCTCCGCGTCGCACGTCGTAAACGAAAAAATCCTTAGCCGCACGTCCGCGGCTGGCCACTAAAT
Organism: uncultured Acidobacteriota bacterium; assembly: GCA_963838265.1. Classification (GTDB taxonomy): domain Bacteria; phylum Acidobacteriota; class Terriglobia; order Acidiferrales; family UBA7541; genus Acidiferrum. The sequence continues at coordinate 200,763 of CAWIQN010000001.1, read as the reverse complement.
TCCCTATCATCGCCTGAGCATCTTCAATCGACGCCACAGCCTTAATCCACATCGGCTGTCCGTCTGGTAACCGTTCGAAGAGATCGTACGCCAGCGACATTTCCTCACCTCCGCGCAACTCTTTATCGGTAGCCATGATTTCCACACCGCGCTCTACCGCAAACTAGAGGCCAAACTTCATTTCGGAATAGATCACTAAGAATCAGCAACTTGCAGCCACTGAGAATATTCCAATGGCTTCATCGCATGACTCAGTTCGTAGCATTTTCGCGTGTCCGGTAATTCCTTCTGGGTCTAGTACCTACTTGGTTCTGCAGGTTTTTCTCTGCCGTCTCTGTTGTCGCGGGCAAAACCACGCCATTTCTCAACCTTACAAATCCATGCTTATAGGTATTGTTCAGCGAAACTTTGGCTGCCACGCTGTCCCTGACGGTGGGCCCCATGTTTTCACTCCCCCAAAACCACGCGACAACCGACCCAGATCCGTTTGTATTTCGATGGCATCACCGGCCCAGGAAGCAACGAGGCTCAACCGTGCTCGACAAAACTATCCGCGTATTGCTCGTCGACGATGAAGCTCGGCTCCGCCAAATGGCCAAGCGCCTGCTCGTCTCTGACGCTGAAATCGAAGTCGTAGGTGAAGCGGCCGACGGCCGCAAAGCCGTGGACCTGAATTCTGAGCTCAGCCCCGATATCATCGTCATGGACATCGCCATGCCTGAACTGAATGGTCTCGAAGCCACCAGAATTATTCGCAAACAATCGGCAAATACTAAAATCATCGTAATCACCGCCATGGCCGCGGAACCCTACCGCAAAGCCGCCATGACCATGGGCGCCGACGCGTTCTTGTCCAAAGGCGCGCTCGACAGCGATCTAATTCCTACCATTCACGGCATGTTCTCTTAAGACTTCTCCAATAACTTCTCACGCAGACCCGCGACGATTGCGCTCTTCGCCCTCTCGCGCCGCTTTGCTTCTAAAGCAAATCTTTCCGCTACGTGCGCTCACCACTCTCCGGTGAACTATTCCCTTGCCTGCAGGATTCCACCGATAGGCCTGCGCGCTCCATCGGAGCAAGCTCAGGAGCGATGGCGTTTCACCCAGCGTTCTGCGCGTCGTTTTAAACACAACTTGAGTGAATGTATTTAGTGAATGTTGCAAACCCAAAGGAGATCCATCATGTCAAAAAAATCAGTATTGGGCATTTACAGCACGCGACCGGGAGTCGAAAACGCGGTCCTCGGTTTTAAGGACGCTGGCTTCTCGAACTCGGACATCTCCGTGCTGCTCCCGGAAAATCTCGGCTCCAAGGAACTTGCCACTGACAAATCCAGTAAGGCACCCGAAGGCGCAGCTGCTGGCGGAACTACCGGCGCGGTGATTGGTGGAGCGCTCGGCTGGCTCGTGGGCATCGGCGCGTTGGCTATCCCAGGCATCGGTCCCTTCATCGCCGCGGGTCCGATCATGGCTGCGCTGGCAGGAGTAGGCGTCGGCGGCGCTGTTGGTGGCTTCACCGGCGCGCTCGTAGGCCTGGGCATCCCGGAATACGAAGCCAAGCGCTACGAAGGACGCCTGCTGAAGGGTGGCATCCTCGTGTCCGTCCACTGCGAAACTTCTGACGAGATCACGCGCGCCAAGCAAATCATGGAAAACACCGGAGCCGAGGACATCTCTTCCACCTCCGAGTCTTCCGTGGACACGCGCACTAACGATCCCAAGAGTCGCGCGGCGGGTTCCTACTAACCGAGCCTCAAACGGACGCTCCGGAAACGCATCTGGTTTTCGCGTTCGTTGTGACCAGATTCAAGAAAATGTAGTCACTTGCGGCGCCTGACGCAAGCCGCCGCAAGTGGCGCATTTCATCGACAAGCCATTCATAAATTGCGGTCGTTTTCGCAAGTCAAAACTCCATGCCCCTAAATACTCGCAACGAACTTCAGACTCGCCTTCTGGCCCGCATAGCTCTTTCGCTGCGGGTCATCGTCATTGCCATCATCGTCGCCTTCTGTTTCATTGCCAGCTCGGTCTGCCTCACCCTGCTCCTGGCCATATTTCTCGCCATACTCGTGGACCCCGCCGTCACCTATCTGCACCGCTGGCATATCCCGCGTTCCCTTGCCGCGGCCTTCATCATCCTAACCTTCATGATTGGCGCTGGCTTTGCCGTCAGCGCTTCCTACAACAAAGGTCTCGAACTTGTCGACCAGCTCCCGCAGCTCACTGACCACATCCGTGACGCCATGCGCCCCCTGAACGACAAAATCCAACGCGTGCAAGATACCGCCGGAAGCCTGACGCTCGAGAACACTCCGCCCAAACGCGTCGCCGAAGTCAAGATTCGCCAAACTCCCGAGTGGCCTTCCTATATTGTCCGCGGCGTCGGCTCTGTTTGGGGCGCCGTAGTCATCGCCGGCGTGGTTCCCTTTTTGATGTTTTTCATGCTCATTCGCAAAGAGCACATGAACATTCGCCTGGAAGGCTGGCTAGGACAGCGCATCGACGTCCCGCTCTTCGTCGGACGCGTCGGCAAAATGGTCCGCGGCTTCGTCCTCGGGAATTTAGTCATCGGCGTGCTCATGTCCGCGATCACCGTCGGCGTCCTCGCGCTTCTAAAAGTACACGGTGCCGTGGCCCTGGGCATTGTCAGTGGCGTTCTGAACCTCGTACCCTTCCTGGGCGTCGTTTTAGCCGCCGTTGTCCCCGCCATCGCCGCGCTCATGCAGTTCGCTTCCTTCGCGCCGCTGCTGATCATCGTGGCCACGGTCATCGCCCTGCATCTCGTCTCCGCCAACATCCTCATTCCCAAGCTCGTTGGCTCGCGCGTGGAAATCGGCCCCGTCTCCGCCACCGTCGGCCTCCTCTTCTGGGGTTGGCTGTGGGGCGTGCTGGGCCTGTTGCTGGCCGTGCCGCTCACCGCCTTTGTAAAGATCGTGGCGGACTCCCATCCTTCCCTCATCCATATCTCCAATTTGTTGGCAGTGTCTCCGCGCCCGGCCCCCAGGGGCTTGTTCCCAAAGCGCAAGAAAACCGCACCCGAAAAAGAGCCCTCCGTGGTGGCTGCGGCTACTAGCGCTCCATAGTTTTTCCCCCGCTTTCTACAGGAAATACCGGATGTTCGCCTTCTTCGCTCGCTACTACACTGCCACGTAGGTTGTACTCAACGTATCTACCTCTCTCCGAACAGGCGCCTGCTCCGAACACAGGCGCCTGTTCTTCCCTCCTCCCTAAACTCAATCCGTACGGACCAAATCGCTACACTCTCCGCTGTATTGAGCGTCGCCTGTATTGCATCTATCTTTAGCCTTTATAGGTTTAAACTTTGAATTCCGTTTCATTCCGGTTTCACTCCGGGGCTGGGAATTTTCTCGGCCCTGGCAACCAGATTGTGAGGCTCTTATGTCATCACCTGCTACGGCTCTAAAATCTGTTTCGCAACACAATATTCTCCTCGTCACCAAAGACGGTCGCGCAGCGTTCGAATCCCTGCTGCGGCAAACTGTGCAAGACCGTGCCTACCAGATCTTTGAGCGTCAAGGCGGCGTTCACGGTCAGGACCAGGCAAACTGGGCCCAGGCCGAAGCCGAACTGCTGCAATTCGCTCCTCCCGTTCGGGAATCGGGCGCGTGGTGCACCGCCAACCTTTCACTGCAAAACGTCGATCCGCAAAATGTGCAGGTGCTCGTCTTGGAAGAGCGCGCAATTGTTGCGATCGCGAATCCCGTTCAACCCCCAGCTTACCTGCTGATTCGCTGGCCCTTTCACGTTGACCCCGCGACGGCTGCGGCCTATCTGAAGGACACTACGCTCGTCGTCACCGCGAAGCATTCCGCGTCAAAGGGCGGGACGTAGTCCGCACGCCTACTTTGAACCCCCCAGCCACAGATTCGCATGTCGGTGCTATACCTCTTCCTGGCGGGGGCTGGCGGTTCCGCGTCTGGGCGCCGGCCGCCAATCGCGTCGATCTGCACCTCAAAACACCTGTCGATCGTTTGCGGCGCATGAGCAAAGACTCCGCGGGATTTCATAACTTGGAGTTGCCAGAGCTGGCTCCTGAAACTACTTATCTCTATCGTCTTGACGATCACGAAGAATGGCCCGACCCGGCATCCCGTTGGCAGCCCCACGGAGTACACGGACCGTCGCAAATTTTCGATCCGCAATCTTTTCGCTGGAACTGTGCGCGGTGGAAACCCTTGTCGCTGCCGTCAGCGATTCTTTACGAGCTGCACGTCGGCACCTACACTCCCGAAGGCACTTTTGACGGCGTGATCTCGCATCTCGATGAACTGGCGGAGTTGGGCGTCACCACCATCGAAATCATGCCTGTGGCGCAATTTCCCGGCGCGCGCAACTGGGGCTATGACGGCGTCTACATCTTCGCGCCGCAAAATAGTTATGGCGGTCCTCCCGGCCTGCAGCGCCTGGTCGATGCCGCACATGCTCGCGGGCTGACCGTGATTCTCGATGTGGTCTACAACCATCTTGGCCCGGAGGGAAATTATCTCGGCAAGTTCGGCCGCTACTTCACCACGCGCTACCGCACGCCGTGGGGTTCCGCGCTCAACTTTGACGGCCCGGAAAACGGCTCCGTCCGCGATTTCTTCATCTCCAACGCTTTGTATTGGCTCGAAGAATTTCGCATCGACGGCCTGCGCCTGGACGCCATCGACCGCATCTACGATCTCGGCGCGCATCATTTCCTCGCCGAACTCAAAGAATCCGTGCAGCAACTCGAAAAACGCACCGGAAGAAAAATCGTGCTCATCGCCGAAAGCGACCTGAACAACCGGAAAATTCTGGATCCTCCAGAGCGCGGAGGATACGCGCTCGACGCCCAGTGGAGCGACGATTTCCATCACGCCCTGCACACGCTGCTAGTCAAAGAAACCGCCGGCTATTACGCCGATTTCGGAACCCTCGAGCATCTGGCCAATACTTTGCGCCAGGGCTGGTATTACGAAGGTCAGTACTCCGTTTTTCGCCGCCGCAAGCACGGCAATTCTCCGCGCGGCATCTCTGCGGAGCATTTTGTGGTGTGCAGTCAAAACCATGATCAGGTCGGTAATCGCGTCATGGGCGATCGCCTCAGCTGCATCGTGGATCTTGCCAGCCTGAAATTGGCCGCCGGCGTCACCCTGCTTTCGCCTTTCGTGCCCATGCTTTTCATGGGCGAAGAGTATGGCGAGCCCGCGCCATTTTTATATTTCACCAGCCATGAAGACGCGCATCTGATCGAAGCCGTGCGCAAAGGCCGCCAGGCGGAATTCGCCGCCTTTGCTTGGGCCGGGCAAATACCCGATCCGCAAAGCGTCTCCACTTTCCGCGACGCCACGCTGCAACATTCCGGAAAAAGCCAGCATCCTCACAGTTCGTTGTGGTCCTTCTACCGCCAGCTGATTGCCCTACGCGCGAAATATCGTCTTGGCGATACCGCGGCCATCGAGGTCACCGCTCACGAATCGGAAAAGGTACTCGTTGTGTTTCGCAATACTTCACCGGACTTGCTGATGATTTTTCACTTCGGTCCTGCGAACACGCAATTTACTCTCGCGCTTCCACGCGGCGATTGGCGCATCGTTCTCGATTCCGCGAACGATACGGGCGCGGTGCACGGTGAACGCCAGCGTGCCACCTCACCATCCCTTAGCCCCGTGCCGATAACTCCCGTAACTCTGGATTTTTCGCCGCGCTCTTTTCTCGTTCTCGAAAACACTGCTTCGCCGGGGGACTGATCATGCGCTACGTGTGTGTGCACGGACATTTTTATCAGCCGCCCCGCGAAAATCCTTCGCTCGAAGCCATTGAGCTACAGGATTCCGCCTATCCCTACCACGACTGGAACGAGCGCATCACCGCCGAGTGCTACGCCCCTAACGCCACATCGCGCATCGTGGACGGCGAACAACGCATCCTGCAGCTGGTAAATAATTACGCCGAAATCAGTTTCAACTTCGGCCCTACGCTGCTTTCCTGGCTCGAAGAAAAGGCTCCCAAGGTCTACGCATCCATTCTTCGCGCCGACAAAATGAGCCAGGAAAAGTTTTCCGGGCACGGCTCCGCCATCGCGCAAGCGTACAATCACATGATTTTGCCGCTGGCCAACAAGCGCAATAAAATTACTCAGGTGAAGTGGGGCATCGCCGACTTCTTGCATCGTTTCGGCCGCAAACCAGAAGGCATGTGGCTGCCGGAGACTGCTGTAAACAACGAGACGCTCGAGGTTCTCGCGGAAAACGGCATTAAATTCACCATCCTTGCTCCTCGCCAGGCCAAACGCGTGCGGCCCAGGAGTAGCCGTTCGTGGAAAGACGTTACCGGCGGCAAAGTTGACCCCAGCCGCGCCTATCAGGTGCGCTTGCCTTCCAAGAAAACCATTGCTGTTTTCTTCTACGACGGTCCCATCTCGCAAGGCGTGGCTTTTGAGCGGCTCTTGAACGACGGCAAACGCTTTGCCGAACGCCTGCTCAGCGGCTTCTCCGATAGCCGTGACTGGCCGCAAATTTCCCACATCGCTACCGATGGCGAAAGTTACGGACACCATCACCACTACGGCGAAATGGCCTTAACCTATGCCCTGCATCACATCGAATCCAATAAACTCGCGGAACTCACCAACTACGGGGAGTTCCTGGAAAAACATCCACCCGAGTACCTGGCTGAAATCGTCGAAAATACTTCCTGGAGTTGCGAGCATGGTATCGAGCGCTGGCGCTCCAATTGCGGCTGTAATTCCGGCGGTCACGCCAACTGGAACCAGGAATGGCGCGCTCCGCTGCGCGCCGCGCTCGATTGGCTGCGCGATTGCCTCACTCCGACATTTGAACAAAAGACCGCGTTTCTGCTCAAAGATCCCTGGCGCGCGCGCGACGAATATATTCGCGTGATTCTCGATCGCTCCGATTCCTCCGTTGCAGCGTTCTTCGCCAAGCACGCCACCCATCCTCTCAGCGACGACGAACAAGTCACCACCCTCAAACTCCTCGAAATGCAGCGGCACGTCTTGCTCATGTATACCAGTTGCGGCTGGTTCTTCGACGAATTGAGCGGCCTCGAAACCGTGCAGGTCATCCACTATGCCGGGCGCGCTATGCAGCTCGCCGCGCAAATGCTCGACCCCGCCATCGAGGGCCAATTCATTGAAAAGTTGCGCGCCGCGAAAAGCAATTTGCCGGAACACGGCGATGGTGCGCGGATTTACGAGAAGTGGGTTCGCCCCGCCACCGTGGACCTGGACAAACTGGCCGGCCATTACGCCATCAGTTCGCTTTTTGAAAATTACGGCGACAAAACCAGGATTTATTGTTACGACGTCGAGCGCGAAGAGTTTTCTCTCGAAGCCGAAGGGAAATTGCGCCTTGCGTCCGGACGCGCCAAATTCCGTTCGGAAATCACCCGCGATTCCGCTACCGTGAGTTTTGCCGCACTGCATCTTGGCGATCACAACATCACTGGCGGAGCAAAACCCTTCGATCCGGCGTTGGACCATAAAAACGGCAAGGGTCTCGCCGAAGCATTTTCTCGCGCGGAAACCGCGGAAGTCATTCGTCTCCTCGACGAAGCCTTCCCCAACCAGAAGATTTCCTTGCGCACGCTTTTCCGCGACGAACAAAGAAAAATCACCGATATCATTCTCAACGATTCGCTCACCTCCGCCGCGGCCGTCTTCAAATCCATTTACGAAAATCAAGGCGCGATGATCCGTTTTCTTGACGGGCTGAATATTCCGATTCCTCCGGCGTTCAAATCCGCCGCGGAAATCTCGTTGAACAGTCAGCTGCATCAAGCCGTCGATCGTCCCGAACTCGACGCCGATATCATCAAGAGCTATCTCAAGGAAGCCGCCAGCAGTCACGTCACCGTCGATAACACCACGCTCGAATACGCTATCCGCAGGCGCTTGGAAAAGCAGGCCGAAGAATTCGCCGCGCATCCCGACGATATCGAGGCCGCGGAGAAGCTTCGCAAACTTCTGGACATCGCTCTGGCCTTGCCTCTCTCCGTGGTTATCTGGGAAGTGCAGAACCTGTGCTACGGTCCGATCATTCTCGCGACCGGCGAACACCGCGCTGCTGCCGAAGCGGGCGACGCCGTGGCGCAGCGTTGGATGAGCGAACTCGGAATTCTGCGAGAAAAACTTCGCATTCAGGGCGCGTAACCCGCGATGGCTGAGACGCGCATTCCCATCGCAACGTATCGCCTGCAGTTTCACCGCGGCTTCACTTTCGCGGATGCGTGCGGAATTCTCGACTATCTGGCGCAGCTCGGAATTTCCGACGTGTACGCTTCGCCGATTTTGACCAGCCGCCGCGGCAGCACGCACGGTTACGACGGCACCGATCCCACACGCATCGACCCCGACCTCGGCGGTGAAGAAGGCTTCGCCGTCTTCCAGCAGGAGTTGCAAAAACGCGGCATGGGACTGCTCCTGGACATCGTTCCGAACCACATGGCCGCCAGCAGCGAAAATCGCTGGTGGATGGACGTTCTGGAAAACGGCACGGACTCGGCGTTCGCCATGTACTTCGATATCGATTGGCGTCCCGGCGCAAAAAACATGGACGGCCGGATTCTGTTGCCGGTGCTGGGAAAGCCGTTCGGAGAAGTCCTCGATAGCGGCGAACTGACCGTGATTCTTGGGGACGCGAAGTTTTCCATACGATATTTCGATTCCCTGTTCCCCGTGGCGCCGCGCTCGTATTTCGCGATTTTGCATCATGCTACGAAACCGCTGCGCGCTTTTCTCGGTGAAGAATCTTCCTCCTTCCAGGAGTACGCCGGCATTCTTGCGGCGCTCGAAGCGTTTGCTTCCCGCGAGCAGAATTCGTCCGGCGATGCGGCCGAGCGTCGCGCGCGTTTTTCCACAATAGAAGCGCGGCTGCATGACTTGCAGTCCAACTGGGATATCGCGCGCATCATCGGCGACAGCCTGGCGGAATTAAATGGCGTCAAAAACGATCCCGCCAGTTTCAACGAACTGCAATCCGTGCTCGGGCAGCAGCATTACAAACTGGCCTACTGGCAAAACGTCAACGAGAGGATCAACTACCGGCGGTTCTTTGCCATCACGGAACTTGTCGGCATGCGTGTCGACGATTCCCTGGTTTTCGACGCATTGCACAATTCCCTGCTGCGGGCCGTTTCCAAGGACGTTTTGACCGGGCTACGCGTCGACCACATCGATGGCCTGCGCGATCCCGCGGCGTACCTCGCGCGATTGCAACAGCGTCTTTCTGGCGGCGAGAACCACGCTGGGGCAGCGCCTGCGTACCTGCTGGTTGAAAAAATACTGGCGCGCGGCGAAATGCTGCCAGTTGATTGGCCGGTCAGCGGAACCACGGGGTACGAGTATCTGAATTTTGCTAACGATATTTTCGTCGATCCATCGCACGCGAAAGCGATCGAAGAGATATACGCGACATTCACCGGCAAAGTGACGAAGTTTTCCGACGTGTTGTACCAGAAGAAAAAACTGGTGATGAACACGCTGCTGGGCGTGGAGATGCGTTCGCTGGGGCGGCAACTGGGCGACCTGGCGGCGCAAGATCGATACGCGCGGGAATTGCCGCGCGCCGGACTGCTGGAAGCCTTGATCGAAACTACAGCGTGCGTGCCAGTGTACCGGACGTACATCCACAATTTGGAAGTGCCGCCCGAAGCGCGGGTTTTCATTGAACGCGCGCTGGCGGAGGCGCGAGAACGTAAGCCGCATCTCGATCCTGTATGGTTTGATTTCGTGCGGGACGTACTGCTGCTGGCGAATCCTACGCACGTTTTTGCCGAGCAGCGCGAAGCGCGGCTGGCGTTCGTGATGCGCTGGCAGCAGCTCACCGGTCCGATTGTGGCCAAGGGCGTGGAAGACACGGCGTTGTATGTGTACCACCCGCTGCTGTCGCTGAACGAGGTGGGCGGCGATCCGCAAGTGACCACGGCGAGTTCCGAGCAGGAGTTCTGGGACTTTCTGCGCGCACGCAAGGAGCGCTGGCCGCATGGTCTGAACGCGGGCACCACGCACGACACCAAGCGCAGTGAAGATGTGCGTGCACGCATCAATGTGCTCTCCGAAATTCCGGAAGAGTGGGAAGCGCGTTTGCATCGCTGGACCGAGTGGAACGCCCGGCACAAAACGCAGGCGGACGGGCAAATGATCCCGGACCGCAACGAGGAATATTTTTTGTACCAAACACTGCTGGGCACGTGGCCGGTGGAAGAAACAGGTGCTGCGGAATTCGCCACACGCAACGATTTCGAGAAGCGAATACAGGAATACATGGTGAAAGCCATCCGCGAAGCGATGGTATACACGCGATGGACCAAACCAAACGAAGCACACGAAGCCGCGCTGCAGAAATTCGTTGCTGCAATCTTGTCTCCAGAGATGGCGCCGGAGTTTCTTGCCGACTTCGGTGAATTCCATAAGTCGCTGGCGTACTTTGGAATGGTGAACGGGCTGGCGCAGACGCTTTTGAAAATGACATGTCCGGGCGTGCCGGATTTTTTCCAGGGAGCGGAGCTGTGGGATTTGCGGCTGGTGGATCCGGACAACCGCCAGCCCGTGGATTTTGCGATGCGGATGAGGGCGCTACAAGATCTCGAACGAGAGACCGCCGGACAAGCAATGGCCAAAGCGGGAGAACTCGCCGAACACTGGGAAGACGGGAAAGCGAAACTGTTTTTGATTCGCAAAGCGCTGGGATACCGGCGGCAGCACGCCGCCTTGTTCGCGAGCGGTGATTTTCTGCCGGCTGAGGTACGCGGTCCCGCGGCACAAAATGTGGTGGCGTTTTTTCGGCGGCACGAAGGCGATTGGACGCTGGCGGCGGTGCCGCGGTGGCTGGCGCGAGCAAAGAGCCACGACGCCGAGCGGTGGCGAGAAACGGTAGTGGTACTGCCCAGGGGCGCACCTGAGGCATGGTCCGACGTGTTGACTGGAGTGCGCAGCAAAGCCTGCAAGGCCCAGATCGCCCCCGTGCGCGGCGACCCGCACGACCTCCATGCGACTGCCGGGGAGCACGTTCTGAACATGGAAGGCCTGCTCGGCGATTTTCCGGTGGCGCTGTTGAGTTCGGTGTCATCGCCCGCCGCCGTTTGATCCCAAAATGGGAAAACAGAGGAGCCAGGGGGGTACCCCACCCCCCGGTACTTTATGAAAGAGTAGGATTCTAAAGGGGTTAAAATCCTGCATCGCGAAAGAGTAAGACTCTATTGGAGTTATGAGGAAGTCGCAGACGGTTCGTGGTGATCGGACTGGCGCAGGCGAGTCGGGACGGCGAGGGTGCAGGCGAGTCGGGACGGCGAGGGTGCAGGCGAGGAAGCGAGCGAGAGGGCCGCAGCATACAGAACAGTAGCACGGGTTAGTTGGCGTATCAAGAATCAGTACTCATCAGTATGTATTCGAACGATAACAGGCGGGGTTAGGACTAGAACCAGGTTTGGGACTTGTAGCGGCGGTAGGCATCGCCGAAGCGCTCTTCGAGGCCCCGACTTTCCGCCCGGGCGCGAAGGACCTGCACAGGAATAATAATGAGGAGGAGCAATAGCCATTTCGGCTGTTCGAGGAAGAGCAGCAGCCCGGTGATGAGAACGACTCCGAAGACGTAGATGGGATTGCTGATTTTCGAATAAATGCCCCGGGTTACCAGTTCGCGGGCTTCGGGACGAAGGGAGAAGGAGTTACCGAGTTGCACGCGGGCCACGGTGAGGGCAATGGCGGCGGCGAGCATGAGGAGCAGACCCAAGATGCGGAGGGGAGTCCATGGAGGGCGAGCGAAATTCACCACGAGAAATGCAATGGCGACTAGTGGGACTACGGTGACGACGAGAGCGCTGCGTTTCATGAGAATGATTCTCGGAGGCAGACTACCACATTCGTTTTGTAATGGATGGGTAGGTAGACAGCGTTTTTCGGTGGGACTATGATTTGGCCGTGGCGCACGAATTCACCGAGTGGGAGTACGAGCCGGAGACACAGGCGGCTTCCGGGCGTGGGGGTGGTCCTCCGAGGAACCATACGGGCGTGGGGGTGCTGGATCCGCTGGTGCCACCGCAACCGCCGGTTCGCGCCGGGTCTTTCTGGTTACGAATTTTTGCTGCGGCGGTTTTGCTTGCGGTAGTGGTTGGTTTGTTGATGTGGTGGTTGCACTAAGAGTCCTTCCTTTGGCGCGCAGCGCGCCGTGGTATTCAAGCTAGAAGAGATGGGCAAGGCGCACAGGCAGGATTAGCTGTGTCACAAAAACGGCTGTGCCAAACGGGCGGCTGGCGGCGTTGGGCGGCGAGTGGCATTGTACGGCTTTGTGCGTTACTATGCGTGGCCTTACTTACGAGGCAACTATGCCCAAAGGTGCCAAGCGTTCCGCAGGACTTTTCTTCCTGACGTTTATTCTTTTGCCGGCGGTGCTGTGCGCGCAGAGTGGTGCGCCGCCCACGACCAGCAGTGGCACTAACACTGCGAAGCCCGCTAATGGCACGGGAGCTGGGACGGCGCAGACGGCGACCATCGTTAAGGTGACGCCGGTAGCGGATTACAGCAAAGAGCCGTTCGTGGTCGAACTGCTTGAGCAAAAAGAGCGGTTCGAGGCCGACGGCAAAGGTCAACGGGAATTAACCCTGAGAGTGCGCGTGCAGTCGGAATCCGCGGTGCGGCAATTCGGCCTGCTGGTATATCCGTTCGCTTCCACTTTTGAGTCGCTGGAGGTGGTGTATGCGCGGGTACGCAAACCGGACGGAACGGTAATTGAGACGCCCGCTTCGGATGTGCAAGAGCTGGATTCGGCGGTGAGCCGCGAAGCCCCGATGTATACGGATGAGCGAGAGAAACATGTGGCCATCAAATCGCTTACCGTGGGCGATATTCTGGAGGCGAAATTCCGCTGGACAGTCCATGATGCCATGGCTCCGGGGCATTTCTGGTTCGATCAGAGCTATTTTCGCGACGGGATATGCCTGAAAGAGGTTGCGGAGCTGGATGTGCCGCGAGCGACGCCAGTGAAATTGCATTATGAAGATCCGCAGCCTACGGTGCGCGAGGAGGGCGAGCGGCGGATTTACACATTTCAGCGGGCAAATTTAAAGAAGAGGGAGGAGTCGAAAATACCTGAATGGGAGAGAGATTTTCACGGAGCGAATCCGCCCGATCTGCGGATTTCGTCGTTCAATTCGTGGGAAGAGGTGGGCGATTGGTTCAGCGCGCTGGAAAAACCAAAGGTCGCCGTTGAACCAGAAATACGCGCAAAAGCGGAGGAGCTAACCAAGGGAAAGAGCACGGAAGACGAAAAAATTCGCGCGCTGTACGATTTTGTTTCGACGCACATCCGGTATATCGGCGTGGATCTGGGAATGGGCCGCTACACGCCGCACGCCGCCGCGGACGTGCTTTCGAATCGTTATGGAGACTGCAAGGACAAGCACACGTTGTTTGCGGCGCTGCTGCAAGCGGTAGGCATACCGGCGTATCCGGTGCTGATCAGTTCGCGGTACCGGCTGGACGTGGCACTGCCCTCGCCGAGTCTTTTCGATCATGTGATCACGGCAATCCCGAAGGGCGACGGACTGATGTTTCTGGATACAACACCCGAAGTGGCGCCTTACGGACTGCTACTGGCGAATCTGCGCGATCGGCAAACGCTGGTGATGCCATTGGACAAGGCCGCCAGACTGGTGACGACGCCCGCGGAGCCGCCTTTTCATTGCTACGAGGTCTTTCACATAGATTCATCGATCGATAGCAAAGGGACGCTGGACGCCGAAATGCTTTTGGAGGAGAGAAGCGATTCTGAGGTGGTGTTGCGGGCGGCGTATCGCGCGACGCCGCAGAACAAATGGGACGAGCTGACGCAGCAGCTCGTAGGTCGCATGGGATTCGCCGGGACGGTAAGCGAAGTCTCCGTAGCGACGCCCGAAGACACGGCAAAACCGTTTACGCTGGCATTTCACTATCACCGGACAGATTTTCCGGACTGGAAGAACCGGCGCATCGTGCTTCCCGCGCCGCCTTTTTTCCTGGCGCAGCTGACCGAAGAGCAGAAACTGTCCAAGGAGCCTCTGCCGATCGGCACTTCTGTGGAGGTGACGTACGATACGAAAGTAAAGCTGCCAGAGAAATATTTCGCAGTTCTGCCACCGGCGGTGCAAGTAAAGAATGACGTTGCGGAGTTTTCCGCGACCTATGCCCTGGAGAAATCGAACGTTCTTCACGGAACGCTACATCTGCAAACGCTGACGCGGGAGATTCCCGGGGAAGAACGCGCAAAGTTCAGCGACCTGAGCACGAAGGTTGCGGAAACGTCGAATCGTTATATTTTCTTCAGTGGCGATCTCCCCGACGAAACTCCGGTATTGCGAAGGATGGGGAAACCGACGGCCGCCACGATGGAGGCAACTATCGAGCTGCTGGAGAAGGCGGTGGCGGAAAATCCTAGCGACCAATCGAAAACATTGTTGCTAAGTCGAGCGTATGTTGCCAGCAGCCGGCCGAAGGATGCCGTGATTTTGCTCGAGAAAACCGTGGCGGGAAAACCCGAAGACGCAGCCGCGATTTATTTTGTGCTGGCGAAGGCGTACTTGATGCTGCCGGATCCAGAAAAAGCATTCGAGACCTACGGGAAGGTGATCAACGACACCTCGACGCCACTACAACTCAATAACGCGGCGTGGGAACTCGGCGACGCTGGAGTACACCTGAAGGAGGCTTTGGATTATGCGCAGCGAGCGGTTACGGCGATTTCGAAGGAGACAAAAGACATTTCCACCGATGACGCGGAGGCTTCGGATTTCGCTTTAATGGGGCAGCTGGCAGCGTACTGGGATACCTTGGGTTGGATCAAATATCGCCAAGGCGATGTGGCTGGAGCGGAACCGTACCTGCAAGCGTCATGGGAGCTGGGACAATTTCCAATTGTTGGCGAACACCTGGCTGAAGTTTATGAAAAGCTTGGCAAGCCCCAGAAAGCGGCGACGGTTTGCAATATGGCGATGGCCGCGCAGGGACGAAATAATTCCGATGAAAAGCTGAGCACAGAAATGGATCGTCTGCGGCAATACTTGAAGCCAGAGCCCGGCCACCACGGGCCGGTAGACGGTTCGATGGCGCTATCGGATTTGCGAACCTTGACGATTTCTTTTCACGCCAAGCTTGCAGACAAAACAAGTTTCGCGCACTTTGTGATTTCGATCGTGAATGGGCCGAAGGTCGACAATGTGATTTTTGCTTCTGGCGCGCCGGAATTGCGCAATGCCATCGCGGATTTGGCGGAAGCAAAATATCCGCAAACGTTTCCCGATGCCACCCCAGCGCGAGTGATTCGCAAGGCGACGATGAGTTGTTCGATCTATACGAAAGGCTGCGTCGTGGTGCTATTACCCATCGGCGATGCAGCCGTACCTGAGCATTGAGGCGCAGCTATTGCGGAGATTGCTTTGCTTCGACGATGTTTGGATTGCACCGAGTGCGGGCGTAAGGCTTTCACCTGATGGTTGGTGGGGAGTGTTTGCTTGATGATGGGAGGCGATTTCACTGGCCCGTTGGCGGCTAGGGAAAAACGGGACCGCGAACTGGGCGATAGGCTATGCTGCTGGGTATTGATTAAGCCTCGAAACGAGGCAGGTAGAAAGAGGCATTATGTCTGATGGAACCAAGAAGTGCGCGCATCCGAATTGTTCGTGCCACACGAAGGAAAAATATTGCAGCGTGCAGTGCGAATCGATGGAAAAGATTCCGGATATTGAGTGTAAGTGCGGACATCCTGGCTGCAAGGGCAAGATTGATCCGAGCGGAGATTGAGCCCCAGGCGAAGACTGATTCGTTGCGGCGGTTTGTTTCAGAGACGTTTCGGATTACGAATCGGAACCAACAAACCGGAACGACGAACTGGATCGTGCTTGAATGGTGCGTCTTGCCGAGATGGGGCGCAGGATGCTGCGCCCCTACAAAGGCTTGGCGCTAGCTGGCTTTGCGGCGACGCGCGTCGTTGGCTTGTGCGGCGGGAGATTTCGGGGCGCGTTTGGATTTGTGCTGCTGGTCCTTTGCCAAGCTGCGTTTTAGAGCTTCCATGATGTCGATTACCGGAGCGCGGCGGGCAGGCTCCTCTGCGACGACGGATTTGCCGTGTTCTTTGGCGGCGATCAGGGCTTTCAGATTTTCCTGGAAAGTATCGTGGTATTGCTTGGGATTGAAATCCTCGGAAAGCGTCTCCACTAATTGTTCCGCCAGTTTGATTTCCTGCGGTTTTAACGAAATCGAGCTATTGAGTCTGCCGTAGCCTGCGACCTCATGTATTTCGTTGGCGAAATACATGGTGTGAATGGTCAGGCCGTGATGGCGCGGGCGAATGAAGACGGTGTATTCGCGCTGGTGCATGGTGACTTTGGCGATGCCGACGCGATCGGTAGCTTCGAGAGCTTTGAGCAGCAGGGCGTAGGGTTTTTCGTTGTCCTTTTCCGGCAGGGTGAAGTAGGAAGCGTCGAAATAGATGGGATCGATTTGGCTTTCCTTTACGAACGCCAGGATTTCCATATTGCGGCTTGATTGCGGCGTGATCTTCTTTATTTCCTCGTCGTCGATTACAACATATTTCCCTTCGGCGTATTCGTAGCCCTTGACGACCTCGGAACGATCGACGATGCGATGGCATTCCGGACAGTAGAGCGGCTGGCGCAGACGCGTGTGACACTTTTTGTGAATCTGGTGAAGCTGAACACGCTCGCTGCGCGCGGCGGTGAACATGCGAATAGGAATGGTGAGCAGGCCGAAGGTGATGGAACCTTTCCAGACGGCTGAGGGCATGCGTGGCTCCTATGTGGCTAGTTGCTGGCGCGGACAAAGGCGCGTTTTATATTTTTTGCTGCGCGGCAAATAGGGGCAATCGGGTGAACACCTGATAAGAACACGATACTTAGAGGCGCGAACCGATATTGCGCGAACGATGCGTTTTTTCTGTTCGCGCGATAAGTTAATGCGTGCCCTGAACAAGCTTCTCTAGCCTGCCGAGTCCGACCGCTAGGTCCTGGCGGTTCTTCCAAAAATCGCGCCACAAATCGCCTTTTGTCTGCAAACGCGCGGCCATGCTCCGGACATTCCAGACGGCGGGATCGGTTGCGGTTCTCAATTCTTCGGCGGTCAAGGGAGTGGAAACCGGCGCCTTCGGATACGCCCGCACGGAATATGCCGCGGCCAAAGGTTTCCCTCGAGCGTTCTGCAAAGCGTCAATTAAGACTGTGCCTTTAGGCCGACGCCGAACCGAACGCTCAAACGTGGTGATCTTCGGCAATCTGGCGGCTGCAACCCTACCGACGACTTCGGCAAACGTGCGCGTCTGTTCGTAGGTATATTCCGCCCGCAAGGGAATGAAGATATGAAATCCAGATGCTCCCGAAGTTTTCAAATAGTACTTCATGCGAATCGCTCGCAAAACCTGAACAATTTCCGCCGCAACTTGCAAGACCGTCTTGAACGCGGTGTCCGGAGTGGGATCCAAATCGAAAAACACATAGTCGGGGGTATCCTGCGCGTCGGCGCGGCTGGACCAGGGATTGTGATCGATACATCCTAAATTGGTGAGATACAAAAGCGCGGCGCGATCGTCGGCCATGACGTAGCGCATCTCTCCGCCGCGTTCATCGGAAAAAACAGTTGCGGTTTTCAGCCAGTCCGGAATTCCCGCCGGGGCTTCCTTCTGAAAAAAAGTGGTCCCGGTAATTCCATTGGGATAGCGCCGCAAAACCAAGGGGCGGCCCGCGAGAAACGGCAAAATGTAATCCGCCATTTCGCTGTAGTAGGAGAGCAAGTCGCGCTTGGTGACGCCGGACTCTGGAAAGTAGACTTTGTCTAGATGGGTGAAATGAACACTCTTGCCGGCGATGTCCAGGGTGAGGTCCTGGCGAGCTTCGGAGCGGATGCGCTGGGCAATTTCCGCGGCGGAATTGTCGCCGCGCGCCGCGATCGGCTTGGGCGGAGGCACGCTCGAGGCCGGAATTGGTTTGCGAGAAGAGGCTCGCATGGCGGCCCACTTGGAAAGTGAAGATTTCTTTTTTTGCGCGGGCTCGCTGGTCGCAGTGTCGGGTTCCGTCGAGGCCTTTGTTTTTTTTACTTGTGCCTTTGGTTCGCCGGCTAATACAGGCTTCTCTGTGGCGAACGTTACACTCTTGGCCTGGCGATCATTGCGCATCGACAAAAACACCGGCGCGCGCAAATTGTCCCCGTCGGTCCAGTTGGCAAACTTCACGCGCGCGACCAATTGCGGTTTGACCCATTCCACGGCTTCCGCAAGCCTGGGCACCGGTTGAAAGGGGCTCTTGTTCACGCGCAAGATTTGCAGTTTCTCGAAAATCGTTCGCTGCTGCTCTTCGTCGAAACCCGTGCCGACACTTCCGATGGCCTGCAATTGCTTTCCGTTATACAAACCCACGACCAGCGCACCGAAATATTTGCGACTGCGTCGCGGCGCGGTCCAACCACCAACCACCGCATCCAGCTCATTCACAATTTTGAATTTCAGCCACTGGGAAGTACGGTCACCCGAGTAGGCACTGCGCGCGTCCTTGGCGACAATGCCCTCGAGCAATTTCTGTTTGGCGACGGCAAACAGATCCTCACCTTTTTCTTCAACGTGGGAGGAATAGCGGACGACTTCATCGGTTTGCAAAATTTCATGCAGTAGCTTTTTGCGATCCCGCAGTGCGGATTTGCGCAAATCATAGCCATCGCAGTACAGCAGATCGAACGCGTAATAAACTGTCGGCGTAACCTCCAGCAATTTCGCCGAAGGATTTTCTACTCCGATGCGGTCTTGCAATCGCTGAAAATTACTTCGTCCGTCAGGATCGAGGGCGACTATTTCGCCATCCAGAATTGCCGTAGCCGCGCCTACATGTTCGGTTAGCTCCTGAAACTCCGGATACTCCGGCGTCACATTACGGCCGGAGCGAGCTTGTAGCGTGACGCGACCGTTTGCAATGAATGCCACGGTGCGCACGCCATCCCATTTCACTTCAAAAATCCAGTCTGGATTGGAAAAAGGTTTTTCTGCCAGCCGCGCGAGGGTCACCGAGACTTCCTTTGGCATGGCCCCCTTCTGTGCCCCGGCAATCTTCGCCACGTCCAGAACGCTGCGTGACTTCTCGCCATTGGAAAACGCCGCGCCCTCGGCGCGCGGCGCAATTGCCTCTGCTTTCTTTTTGGAGGTGTCCACGGCGCGCCCGGAGACGACTGACTCTCCATGCTCGTCAATGTTCCAGTCCGTGTCGCCGAACGCGTCTCTGTGCTTGATTAGCAGCCACTCGTTCTGTTTTTGGCTGTACCGGATTTTCACCAGCACAAAACTTCCGTGCAGCTTCTCGCCTTGCAACGTGAACTTCAAATCGCCTTTGGCCAACTGCGCTTGTCCGCTGAGCGTGCCATCGACGGTGTAGGTGCCGCGATCCCACACGATGACATCGCCGCCGCCGTATTGTCCCTGTGGAATTTGCCCTTCAAACTTGCGGTATTCGAAGGGATGATCCTCGACCTGAATCGCCAAACGTTTAACGCTGGGATCCAGTGAAGGACCTTTAGGGACGGCCCAGGATTTCAGGACGCCGTCCATTTCGAGGCGGAGATCGTAGTGGAGGCGGGTGGCGGCGTGTTTTTGGATCACGAATTCGCGCGATGGTTTCGCGGCGGGAGCTGCGGGATCTCCGGCCGGCTCGGAGGTTACGGCAAAGTTGCGCTTACGCTTGTATTCTTCGAGTCGCGCCATGCCGCCAGTATCAGGGATATTGCGGAAAAGTTCCTCAGCGTTTTCGCGTATTTAGATTGGCTAGGAAGTGCGGGGGGGTTACGCCGCACGGGGTACGCCCGGGCAAGCAGGGGCGCCCCGACCGGGTCGGGGCGCCCCTACGAAGAGAGAGTTTGCGGCGAATTATAGGCGGCAGATCAGGAGTTCGCGCTCGTAGACCATTTCTTTTGGCAGGTGGTCGTGGAGTTCGATGAAGAGTTCTTCGTGGCCGATGACCTCGCGGGTCCACTCGCTGCGATCGAATTTTTGCAGGGCGTCAAACTTTTCCGGAGTGAAGGGCAGGCCTTTCCATTCCATATCGGTGTAGCTGGGCATCCAGCCGATGGGCGTTTCGTGGCCGAGAGAGCGGCCTTTGACGCGATCGACGACCCATTTGAGGACGCGCATGTTGTCGCCGAATCCCGGCCACATAAAATTTCCTTCGGCGTCTTTGCGGAACCAATTGACGTGGAAAATTTTGGGCGTGACATTGAGCGAGCGCTGCATCTTGATCCAGTGACGGAAATAATCGCCCATGTGATAACCGCAGAAGGGGAGCATGGCCATGGGGTCGCGGCGAACTTTGCCGACGGTGCCGGCGGCGGCGGCAGTCATTTCGGAGCCCATGGTGGCGCCGACGTACACGCCAGCGCTCCAATTGAAGGCTTGGAACACCAACGGCATGGTGGTGGCGCGGCGTCCGCCGAAAACGATGGCGCTTATGGGAACTCCGCTGGGATCTTCCCACGCGGGATCAATGGTGGGGCATTGCGAGGCGGGAGCGGTGAAGCGCGCGTTGGGATGCGCAGCTTTGGCGCCGGTTTCCTTGGCGATTTGCGGGGTCCACTTTTTGCCTTGCCAATCGAGACACTCGGCGGGAGGCGTGTCGGTCATCCCTTCCCACCAGACGCCGCCTTCGGAAGTTAATGCGACGTTGGTGAAGATGGTGTTTTTGGCCAGAGTGGCCATGGCGTTGGGATTGGTTTTCTTGCTGGTGCCGGGAGCGACGCCAAAAAATCCGGCCTCGGGATTGATGGCGCGGAGGGCGCCGGTTTCGTCCGGGCGAATCCAGGCGATGTCGTCGCCGACGGTCCAGACTTTCCAGCCTTCGAAGCCTTTCGGCGGGATGAGCATGGCGAAATTTGTTTTTCCGCAGGCGCTGGGAAAAGCTGCGGCGACGTAGGTTTTGTCGCCGGAGGGATCTTCCACGCCGACGATGAGCATGTGCTCGGCCATCCAGCCTTCGTCGCGCGCGATGTTGGAAGCGATGCGCAGGGCAAAGCATTTTTTGCCGAGCAAAGCGTTGCCGCCGTAGCCGGAGCCGTACGACCAGATTTCGCGGGATTCGGGAAAATGCACGATATATTTTTCTTTGTTGCAAGGCCATGGAACATCTTTTTCGTCGGGAGCCAGCGGGGCGCCTACGGAATGCATGCAGGGCACCACGCGCATGCCCTTATCGATTTCCGCGATGACCGGTGTGCCGATGCGCGCCATGATGCGCATGTTTACGACGACGTACGGCGAGTCCGTGAGTTGCACGCCAATTTTGGATAGCGGAGAGCCAACCGGGCCCATGCTGAAGGGTAAGACGTACATGGTGCGGCCGCGCATGGCGCCTTTGAAAAGAGCGCGCAATTTTTTGCGCATCTCGAAGGGGTCTTCCCAGTTGTTGGTGGGGCCGGCGGCGTCCTTGGAGTACGAGCAGATGAAGGTTCGGTCTTCGACGCGGGCTACGTCGCTGGCGTCGGAACGGGCGTAGTAACAGCCGGGCCAGAGTTTGTCATTCAACTTAATGAAGGTGCCGCTTTCGACCATTTCGGCGCAGAGGGCGGCGTTTTCTTCCGGAGAGCCGTCGACCCAGTGGATGGCGGCGGGCTTGGTGAGTTCGGCCATTTTATCGACCCAGCGGAGCAGGTGGTCGTTTTTGCTCAAAGGAACGGAAGGATTGCGCTTCTTGTTTGAGCGGGATTTTCCTTCGTTGACCTGCAGAACCGATGATGATTGCGGCATGAGCATTACCTTCCGAAATCGATAGTTGGTATCTAACTATTCTACGCCAAGCGTGCGGTTCGTGTGCGAGGCCGCGTACCCGCGTGTGCAAAGACATTTCAGAGCTTCCGGCCGGACTAAAAGTCCGGCACCTACATGAACCTTTCTCGCGGTGGGCAAAAGGCGACCGCTTCGGAAAGCGGCCGCTACAACGGCAAGAGCGAACACAAACAAATCAATGGAATTTTACGTACTCGTAGTTGATGTCGAGATTGTTGATGCCGCGGTCTGGCGGCGCGATCCAGCCGGCGATTTTGCCGACTTCGTAGACACCTTTCATCAGGCTACGGATAAAGGCGCGGTCAGCTTCGGTGGGCAGCCATTCGGGGAGGTGGGCGTCGAAGGCTTCCCTGCTGATGATTTGGCCGGTGGTGTCGGTTGGAACGTGGGCCCAACTGCCTACGCTGCGGCGAAAGCGCGGGCTGGGAAGGGTCATGCGAAAATCACAGTTGGCGCGCTCGATGAGTTTGTTCCAGCGAGTTACACCCATCTGGCAATCTTTTACGTAGGCGTCGCGGGCGACTTCGTTCATGGCGTTGCGCATGGGAATTTGTTCGGCTTTTACGCCGCCCTGGCCGTCGGGTAGTTCGAGGGTGAACTGCGAATCGGCGGCGAGATGATCTTCGAAGCGCGATTCGTCGGGTCGACCTTTCAGGCCGTTGGCGAAGTAGGAAGCGGCGTTGGAGGAAGAGTCTCCACCGAAGAGGTCGAGCGACGAGCTGAACCAGAAATTCAGATATTTTTGGATGAGTGGGAGATCGACGGCGCCGGCTTTGCGCACGGCTTCGGGATCCTGAGTGTTTAATTCGGCCATTACTTCGAGGCTGCGCTTGATGACGCGGGCGATGCCAGTGTCGCCGACAAACATGTGGTGGGCTTCTTCGGTGAGCATGAATTTGCAGGTGCGCGAGAGGTGATCGAAGCTGGATTCAGCGAGGCATTTCAATTGAAATTTTCCGTCGCGGTCGGTGAAGTAGGTGAACATGTAGAAGCTGAGCCAATCGCTGATGGGCTCGTTGAAGGTGCCGAGGATGCGGGGTTTGTCGGCATCGCCGGAATGGCGCTCGAGAAGCTCTTCGGCTTCTTCGCGGCCGTCGCGGCCGAAGTGCGCGTGGAGGAGATAGACCATGGCCCAGAGGTGACGGCCTTCTTCGACATTCACCTGGAAAATGTTGCGAAGATCGTAGAGCGATGGCGCGGTGTGGCCCAGCAGGCGCTGTTGTTCGACGCTGGCAGGCTCGGTGTCGCCTTGCGTGACGATCAGGCGGCGCAGCGTGGAGCGGTGCTCGCCGGGAACTTGCTGCCAGACCGGCTGACCGAAATTATCGCCGAAGCCGATGCGGCGGTCGGGATCTGGCTCGGCAAGAAAAATTCCCCAGCGATATTCCGGCATGCGCACAAAACCGTAAGTGGCCCAGCCTTTGGCGTCAACGCTGGTGGCGGTGCGGAGGTAGACGTCGGAAGCGTTGAAATCGCTGGGACCGAGGCCGTGCCACCATTTCAGAAACGCGGGCTGCCAGTGTTCCAAGGCGCGCTGCAGGGTGCGATTGGCACCTAGTTCGATGTTGTTGGGAATGCGGTCCTGATAGTTCATGGTCATTAGATACGCTCCCAGTCGAAGCGGGATTTTTTGCCGGTGCCGAATAGCTTTAGTGCACCGTTTTCGCCGGTAGAGTTGGGACGAATGAAGACCCAGTTTTGCCAGGCCGAGAGACGGCCGAAAACCTTGGTTTCGAGGCTTTCCGCGCCGGGGAAACGCAGGCTGGCTTCCATGCCGGTGAGCGCATCGGGCGATAAGCTGCAGCGTTCTTCGATGGCCATGCGGAGTTCGTCTTCCCAGTCGAGATCGTCTGGCGCGACGGTGATCAGGCCAGCGTCGAGAGCGTCCGCCGATGAAAGCAATCGGCCGGAAGCGGTGGCGAGTTCGGCGAGCTTTTCCACTTGACCACCAAACCGGCTGGACAAGCGCGTCTCTCCCGTGACCATAGGAAATAATTTGAAGTTTGTGGCATCGATGGCGATGCGCGGTGCGTTCGGGTTTTCCGCTGCCCCAGATTCCGTCTCATCGGCAGCGAGCATGTAACTGCGATCCGCTGCGAGCGCCAGCTCAAAAAGCAGCCCGGCAAAGCAGGAGCCCGGTTCGATCAGGGCGAACATGCTGCGCGAGGAAACGTCGAGGCGCGCGAAGGTGCGGCGCAGCAGGCCGATGGTTTCGCGAACGAGCCAGTGACTCGAAAATTCCGTGAGCGTGGCGCCGCAGGCCAGGACGGCGCGTGGGTCGCCGAGCGTTTTCAGAAGCACGAGGCCACACTCTGGTTCGTTGGCGCGCAACATCAGGATGGCGTCATCGAGCTCGCGGGCCATGGCGAGAGGCCACCATTGATCGCCGAGCGCGACAATTCCTGCGACGGACGTTGGTTGAACATTTTGCGGGCCACGCACGGTCAATGTGGCAGTGCGCGCGGTGTGGTCGAAGGTGACGTCGACATGGCGGTAGTGATAGCCCTCGTCGTCAATTTTCCGCGCCAAAGGTTGCAGCTTGATGCCTTTGGCGGCGGCCGAGCGCGGCGAAGAATTTACGAGGCGTTCTGCGCGCTGGCGAACTGCGGTGGCGAATTGCGCGGGGGCGGCAATTTCATCCACCAGGCCCCAGGACTTGGCTCGTTCGCCGCGCACCCCATCAGGATTGGTACAGAAGATATCGGCTAGATCGCGGCGCATGTGGCGCTTGTCGACGACGCGGGTAAGTCCGCCAGTTCCGGGCAGGACGCCGAGCAACGGAACTTCCGGCAGGCTGACGGCGCTGGAGCGATCGTCAATCAAAACAATTTCATCGCAGGCCAGAGCCATCTCGTAACCACCGCCAGCGGTGGTGCCGTTGAGAGCGGCGAGAAAACGCAGGCCATCGTGGCGGCTGGAATCCTCCATGCCGTTGCGGGTTTCGTTAGTGAATTTGCAAAAATTCACTTTCCAGGCGTGGGACGAGGTGCCGAGCATGTAGATGTTGGCGCCGGCGCAAAAGATCTTTTCTTTGGCGCTGGTGAGAATCACGCAAGCAACTTCCGGATGTTCGAAGCGAATGCTTTGTAGGATGTTGTGGAGTTCGACGTCCACGCCAAGATCGTAGGAGTTTAGTTTTAGTTTGTATCCCGGGCGCAGACCACCGTCTTCGTTCACGTCGAGGGCCAGTGTAGCGATGCGGCCGTCGATGCTGAGTTTCCAGTGCTGATAAGCGCGTGCGTTGGTTGCCGATTCCGGCGCATCAAAAGTGACCAGTTCTTTTTCTTTATTTGCGACTTCGGACATTTGGGACGACGCTCCTTGGCGCTTGGGAAATTTTAGGCTTGTTGCGGCTCCTGTCGGATGGCGCGCGCCAGATTTTCAAACGTATCGGGCAGCGATTGGGAACTCGTGTCGACGGCAACGTCCGCGCGGCGATAGAGCGGCTCGCGCACGGCAAGAATATTTTTCAGCTCGGACATGGCCTCGCGATTTTCGGACATGGGTCGCGTGTCGCCCTGGGCGATGACGCGCTGCATGTGGTCTTCCGGCGTGGCACGCAGCCAGACGGTGAAGCAATCGCTGAGCAGGCGTTCGTAGGTGGCGACTTCAGAAACCAAGCTGCCGCCAGTGGCCAGGACGAATGCTGGATGGCGTTGCAGAACTTCATCGAGGCACTCGCGTTCCAGGCGGCGGAAACCGCTCTGGCCGTATAAATCGAAAATTATGCTGAGACCCAGGCCGCTGTGTTGCTCGATGACGCGGTCGAGTTCGATGAACGGCACGCCGAGTTGCGTGGCCAGCATGCTACCGAGGGTTGATTTGCCAGCGCCACGCAGCCCGACGATGGCGATGCGCTGGCGACGCGCAACCGGTTCGATGGCGCTAAATTCGCGCAGCAACATTTCACACACGCGCTGCAACTGCTCGCCGGATAGCTTGGCGAGGAATTCCGTGGCGCGTGCGAGCTCTTCAGACGGCTCGGCTGCGTCGTGCAGCAACGCGTGCATGGGCAGGTCCAAGGCCTGCGCCACCTGACGGAGCAGCAAAATGGAGATGTTGCCCTGGCCGGTTTCGAGTTGCGCGAGGTAGCGCTCGGAGACGCGCGAATCTCGCGAGAGGATGCGGCGGGTCATGCCGCGGCGGGCGCGGGCTTCGCGAACGCGTTCACCGAGGCGTCGGAGATAATCGGCATCAGCGAGGGTGGGCGGTTCGATGGGAGGCACAGCGGGTGCGGAGGGGGGAGAGGTGGTTAGCGAATTGAGGCTTTCATGCATTATGAAGCATTGCCAACGGCTACGAATGCACTATAATACATATCTGACGACAGGTCTAGCCTACAATGAGACCTGGACGACGCGAGTCGCGAGTTGGTTACCGCATCGGACCGCTATTAAAGAATGGAAAGGCTGACTGGTGGAGCTTCGCATACTGGTGGGAACGATGACCGGCACAGCTGAGGCGGTGGCGAAGGATATCGAGCAGGTGCTGGCAAAGGTTGGGCACCGCACCGAGATTGTGCTGATGGACGGCCGCGACGCGGGTGTGTTCGAGAGGAACGGCTCCGGCTGCGACGCTTTCTTGATTTGCACCTCAACGTACGGGAGCGGCGATGTCCCGGACAATGCGCAGAAGGTGTTTGCGAGCCTTGAGGAGAAACGGCCGGACCTTCATGGAATTGTCTACGGAGTAATCGCGCTGGGGGATCAGACATACGGCACGACGTTCTGCCAGGGCGGGCTGCGGTTTGATAAATTGCTGAGCGAATTGGGGGCGCAACGGGCCGGCGAGGCGTTACTGCACGACGCGAGCGCGGGGACTATGGCGGAGGATGTGGCGTCTGAGTGGATTTTGCCTTGGGTGGAACGAGACTTAATGCCGGCGCTGGCCCAGCGCGTGTGACCGCGAAACATTTTCTGACAGTTTGAGCATGGCGAAGCGCTCGCCTGAGCTAATATCGAGCGGTTGTGCATGGACCGCTTGGCGCGCGACGTTCAAGAGTTCGTGAGCTTTTTCCAGCACGATGTGGCGTCATCGAGCTTAACGGGAAGGAAGCGTTTTGCATGAGAGAACCGGTGCGCTATCGTTTGCCGCATCCCGCGACACAACCGCCGCTGCTGCACCCGGCCTATGTGTCGTCGCAAAAACGCGCTCCGACATTACCGCTGATTCGCGCACCCCACACGATCTCAGAAATCACAGGACCGATTTTTTCGGCGAGCAACGTCGAACCGGCTGTCTGCGATTTGACGAAGCAGTCCAGCGTGCCAATCGGCGAGCGCATTGTGGTGAGCGGAAAAGTTTTGGACGAAGACGCGCGGCCAGTGCGGCACACGCTGATCGAAATTTGGCAGGCCAATGCTGCGGGCCGCTATCTGCACAAACAGGATCAGCATGATGCGCCGCTGGATCCGCACTTTACGGGTTGTGGGCATACCCTAACCGATGATGAAGGACGCTACCGCTTCGTGACGGTGCGGCCGGGCGCGTATCCCTGGCGCAATCACGCTAATGCATGGCGACCGGCGCACATTCATTTTTCGGTGTTCGGGCCGGCGTTTGCGTCGCGATTGGTGACGCAGATGTATTTCCCGGGAGATGTGCTGCAAGCGTACGACCCGATATTTAATTCCATCGGAGATGAAGCTGCGCGAATGCGCTTGGTCGCAGGATTTGATTGGGACA
This sequence comes from uncultured Acidobacteriota bacterium, assembly GCA_963838265.1. Classification (GTDB taxonomy): domain Bacteria; phylum Acidobacteriota; class Terriglobia; order Acidiferrales; family UBA7541; genus Acidiferrum. The sequence continues at coordinate 173,278 of CAWIQN010000001.1, read as the reverse complement.
GCACGATCCCCGAAACCGCGCTCGGCTTTCGGTTTGATATTGTTCTCCGGGGCAGCCGCGCGACGCCCATGGAAAAATAGGATGCGGCAAATAAGATGAGTCTTGTGCCTACTGCTTCGCAGACGGTTGGACCGTTCTTCAGCATCGGGCTGGAGCGGTTGTGCAATGAAAATATTGTAGCAGGCGATGCCGCAGGAGAACGCATCGCCGTCGAAGGCCGCGTTATTGATGGCGATGGAATGCCGGTTCCCGACGCAGTGCTGGAGATTTGGCAGGCTGACGCGCGTGTCATCTATCCGCGCAACGGTGAAAGAGCAGACTCTTCAGCTGGCAAAGGCCTTTGCGGGTTCGGGCGTGTGGCAACGAACGAACGCGGAGAGTTTCGTTTTGTAAGCGTCAAACCCGGAAGCGCTAGCGATACCGAAGGGCGGGAGCACGCACCACACCTGCTCGTTTCGATTTTTATGCGCGGCTTGCTCACGCGACTGATGACGCGCATTTATTTCCCGGATGAGCCGCGGAACGCCAATGATCTGGTGCTGGGATTGGTGTCGGCGGAGCGTCGGGATACGCTGATCGCGAAGGCAACTGATCGCGCAGCCGGGTCGTTCCAATGGAATGTGATTTTGCAAGGGACGGACGAAACGGTTTTTTTTGAATGGTGAACGCCCCTAATTTTTGCCGGACACGAAAGGTGATGGTGCTTTTGCATGTCGTTGCTTGATTCGCTCCTTCGTTCTCCGGCCATGGTTGCGGCATTTTCCGATGCCGCGCGTCTGCAAGGCATGCTGGATTTTGAGGCGGCGCTGGCACGCACGGAAGCCGCTCGCGGGATTATTCCTCTGAAAGCAGCGACAGCGATTACAGCGAAATGCCGCGCGGAGTTTTTTGATTTTGCTGCGCTGCAAACGAATGCCGCAAACGCCGGCAATCTGGCGATTCCGATGGTGCAGCAACTCATGGCGATGGTGGCAAAGGAGGATGCCGAGGCCGCAGGCTTCGTGCACTGGGGAGCGACCAGCCAAGATGCCATCGACACGGGGTTTGTGTTGCAACTTCGTCCGGCACTCGCGGCGATGCAGCGCGAGTTGCAGCAGTTGTGCGAGGTGCTCGCAAGCCTCGCCGACCAACATCGCGCAACATTAATCGTTGGGCGAACTTGGTTGCAGCATGCCGCGCCCACAACATTTGGCGCAAAGGTTTCCGGTTGGCTCGATGCGTTACTGCGCCATCGCAGCCGCCTGGAAGAAATCGGCGAGCGAGCGATGGTGTTGCAATTCGGCGGCGCGGTGGGCACGCTGTCGGCGCTTGAGGACCGCGGCGGAGAAGTGGCCGCGGCGCTGGCTAAAGAATTGTCGTTGAGATTGCCGGATATTCCCTGGCACAGTCATCGCGATCGTTTCGGTGAAGTTGCGACGTGCATGGGATTGCTGACGGGCACGCTGGGAAAAATCGCGCGCGATATTTCGTTGCACATGCAAACTGAGGTTGGCGAGTTGTACGAACCGGGCGGCAGCGGACGCGGCACATCTTCCAGCATGCCGCATAAACGCAATCCCGTAGGTTGCGCGGCAGTGCTGGCCGCTGCTGCTCGGGTTCCAGGACTGGTTTCGATCGTTCTCGGCGCGATGGTGCAAGAAGACGAACGCGGACTCGGCGGCTGGCAAGTGGAGTGGGAAACGCTTCCGGAAATTGTCGGCGCGGCTGGAGGCGCACTGCATCATATGCACGCCGTAATTTCTGGACTCGACGTGAATGTTGCGCGAATGCGAGAAAATCTTGAAGGTACGCGAGGATTGATTTATGCGGAGGGCGTGATGGTTCGTCTGGCCGAGCGGGTTGGTAAGCAGGAGGCGCGACGTGCGGTCGAGGCAGCTTGCCAGCAAGCAACAGAAAATCGTAAGCATTTGCGTAACGTGCTGCTCGCGACACCAGCGATTCTGCTACATCTTCACGAGGAAACGCTTCGCCAGCTATTCGAAGCCAACAACTACTTGGGCAGTTCGGGCAGCATGATCGACAAGGTGCTACAGACCGCTCGTGCGCACGACGAGAAACACAGTCGTAAGGAAGAGTAGCACCATGGCATTTTTGGAATTCCCCGACCGACGAGTTCACTACGCGTTGAGCGGACAATCGACCGCGCCGGTGCTGGTGCTTTCGAATTCGCTGGGCACGAATTTGTCCATGTGGGATGCGCAATTGCCGGAATTCGAGAAGCACTTTTCGGTATTGCGCTACGATACGCGGGGTCACGGGCGAACGACCGTCGTTCCGGGGCCTTACAACTTCGAGCAACTCGGCGAAGATGTTGTAGCGCTGCTCGACGCGTTGCGGCTCGAGCGCGTGCACTTTTGCGGGCTGAGCATGGGCGGCATGACCGGACTGTGGCTCGGTTTGCACGCCGCGAGCCGCCTTCGCAAGCTGGTGGTCTGCAGCGCTGCGGCGAAGTTCGGCAATGCTGAGCTTTGGGAAAAGCGCATCACCACGGTGCGCCAGGGCGGCATGAAGTCCATTTCCACGCAGGTGGTGGAACGCTGGTACACCAGCGCATTTCGCGAGCGCGCTCCCGAAGCGGTGCGCGTGACTCTGGAGATGATCGAAAGCACGGCGGCGGAAGGTTACGTCAATTGTTGCGAAGCGCTCCGCGATTCAGACTTGCGGGAAGATGTGGGGAAGATTCGGACTTCGACTCTGGTTATCTCTGGCGCGCACGACCCCGCCGCGACGCCCGCCGACGGGCATTTTCTTTCGAGCAGCATTCCTGGCGCGCAATACTCGGAGTTAAATGCCGCGCACCTCTCGAATATTGAAGCGCCGGAAGACTTTACGCGCGAGGTGATGCGGTTTCTCACCTTGGAAGGGGCCTAAGATGACGGACCGCGAACGGTACGAGGAAGGCATGAAAGTGCGGCGCGCGGTGCTCGGCGATAAACACGTCGACGCAGCGCTGCAAAACTCCAACGTTTTTAATGCCGAGTTTCAGGATTTGATTACGCGTTACGCCTGGGGCGAAATCTGGGCGCGGCCGGGACTGCCGCGCCAGACGCGAAGCCTGCTGACGTTGGCGATGCTTGTGGCGCTCAACCGCGGCGATGAATTTTGCATGCACCTGCGCGCGGCCCTCTGCAATGGCGTCACCCGCGACGAAATTAAGGAGGCGCTGCTGCAGTCCGCGATTTACTGCGGCGTGCCGGCGGCCAATACTGCGTTCCATCTGGCCGCGAATGTCTTTCGGGAAATTGATTCACAACCGCAATCGTAGCGCGGCTAAGAACGTTTCTGCGTGCGGCAGGATTTCGAACTACGTCTGCTGCCAGCCTCCACCAAGCGCCCGATAGAGTTGCACGAGGCTTTGGTACTCGGTGCCGCGCGCTTGCGCGAGTATGAGTTCGGCGTTGAACAGCGACCTCTGGCCGTCCAAGACCTCAAGATACGTGGTGGTGCCACCTTTGTAGCGCAACACGGAAAGACGGACGGACTCGCGCAAGTCCGCGACTGTAACCTCCTGCCGGACGCGAACCTCATGAAATTTTTGATAGCCGATCAGCGCATCGGACACGTCTCCAAAAGCGAGTTGAATCGCCTGGCGGTAAGAAATCAGCGCCTGTTGATTCTGGGACTCGGCAAGCCGCAAGTTTCCGCGAAGCGCTCCCCCGGTAAAAATGGGCTGGCTCACTTGGGCGCCATAGGACCAGATTCCGACTTGCGAGCTCATAAGACCGGAGAATGCGCTGCTGCGTCCGAAAGAGCCGCCGCCCGAGCCCGTCAAGGAAATTTGCGGAAAGAACTGCGCCTTGGCGACGCCGATTTCGGCATTCGCCGCCACCAGCATTTGCTCGGCTTCGCGAATATCGGGTCGTCGTTCAAGCAACGCTGAAGGAACGCCCGGTGGTACTTCGGGAGGAAGCAGCTGTTCCACAAGCGGACGTCCGCGCGGTACACCCTGCGGATAGTTGCCGAGGAGAATGCTGATGGCATTTTCTTCCTGCGCGATCTGCCGCTCCAGGTCGGGGATGGTAGCGTTCGCGGAATCAAGAACTTGCTGGGCCTGCAAGACATCAAGCTTGGTGGCCACGCCATGGTCCACGCGAAGCTTGGTCAGTTTTACCGAATCTTCCTGCGTGGCGACCGTCTCATGGGTGATTTGGAGTTCAAGGTCAAGTTCCAGCAGCGCAAAATAGTCGCTCGCCACGTCGCTTACGAGCGTCAGTATCACGGTCTGCTTGGCGTCCTCCGTCGCCAGGAGCTGGGCCCGCGCTGCCTCAGTGGCGCGACGCAGCTTGCCGAAGAAGTCCAGTTGAAAGGCCGCATCAGCGGTCAGAGTCAGAAAGTTGTACTTGGTTTGAAACGTGCCTTCTTTTCCTCCAGCAAAATTGCCGTTGCCTTGCACCTGCGGGAATAGATCGGAGCGCGTTATAGCCACCTGCGCGCGCCCGGCGACTATGCGTTCCGTGGCGAGTTGCAAATCGTAGTTTTGTTTTAGCGCCGTGCGGATAAGCTCCTGTAATTGTGGATCCTGGAAAACTTGCCACCACGGTAGATCCGCATACGAGGCCACTTGAGCTTGGGCCTGCAGATTCTCTTGCAGATCGCGGTACGTAGCGGGAGCCTGTACGGCTGGCCGATGGTAGTTCGGCCCGACCTTGCAGCCGCCGATGAGACTTGCCGCCAAGACAGTGGAAAGGAATGGCTGCAGATGTTTCATCACTCGCTCCGCCGCTGTTTTGCGAACCGATGAGCGCATTTCAGTCCCCCTCCGCTGGCGCGGGAGTAGCTGGCAACGCTCCTGAAGCGTGTTCCTGGCCGGCGCTGGACCACTTCTCTACCATGTAAAAGATCCCGGGCACGAAGAAGATGCCGATGAGGCTCGCCGCCAACATCCCGCCGATCACCGTGGTACCCATGATTTGGCGGGCTACAGCGCCAGCGCCGGACGCGGTCCAGAGCGGCACGCAACCGAGAATGAAGGCGAACGAGGTCATCAAAATCGGCCGCAGACGGAGCCTGGCTCCCTCGAGCGCCGCGTCAGCCAAGGGCTTTCCTTTCTCGAATTCATCCTTGGCGAACTCCACGATCAGGATGGCGTTCTTGGCGGCCAAGCCGATAAGCATGACGAGTCCAATTTGCGAATAGACGTCGGTCTCAATCTGGACCAAGTAGGGCGGGAAAAATGCGCGGACCAACACGCGCCGCAACAAGAGAATTCCAAAAGCTCCGAAAACCGCAACGGGCGTGCTCAACAGAACGCTGAAAGGCAGCGTCCAGCTTTCGTACAGCGCGGCCAGAATCAAAAATACGAAGAGCAACGAAAGCCCGAAGATGACCGCAGGAGGAACGCCTTCTCGCGCCTTTTGTTCTTGAAAGGAGATGCCTGAGTAATCGAAACCCATCTCTCGCGGCATGGTCTGTTTGAAAACCTCTTCCAGGGCGGCCGTGGCCTGATCCGCGCTATATCCCGGGCCTGCGCTTCCGTTGATCTGCGCGGAGCGATATTCGTTGAAGCGCAAAGTAAATTCCGGGCCGAGGCTGGGCTTAATGGTGGTAAGCGTGGAAAGGGGGACGTTCTGTCCCTTGTTGTTGCGCACGTAAAACTGGCCGACATTTTCGGCCTTGGCGCGGTCTTCGCCTTCAGCTTCGATGTACACCTGCCATTGCCGGCCAAAGCGATTGAAATAATTTACGAAATATCCGCCCATGAAGGCCTGAATGGTGCGGTACACGTCGTTAAGCGCCACGCCTTGTTTCAGCACTTTGTCCCGGTCGACATCGACGAACTGTTGCGGAACGCTAGACAGAAACGTTGTGCTCAGGCTGGCGATTTCCGGGCGTTTGCGCGCGGCTTCCAAAAAGGTGGCAAGGTTTTTGGCAAGGAACTGAATATCGCTACCCGAACGATCTTCGAGAATGAATGTGAAGCCGCCCGCAGTTCCAACGCCGGGAATGGCCGGCGGAGAAAAGCCGAACGCCACGGCGGTGGGCAACTTGCTCAACTGTTGGTTCAGATGGGCCTTGATGGATTGAAATTGCTCATCCCTGGTCTTGCGCTCGTCCCAAGGTTTAAAGGTCACAAAAAACGTGGAGTTGTAGGTGGTGCGCACAAAACTGAGCAAGCTGAAGCCCAGGAAGCAGGTGACGTGTTGCACGCCAGGCGTATTCATCAGCGTTTTTTCCACATCCTCGGTAACTGCCCGGGTGCGTTCGAGCGAAGCGCCATTCGGAAGTTGCACGTTCACGTAGAAATAGCCTTGGTCTTCGTCAGGAAGAAAACTGGATGGGATGCGGCTGGCGAAAAAACCACCCGCAATGCAAAAGACCAGGAGCAACACCACCACGACCGCGGTCTTCTTCACCAAAACGGCGCTCCAGCTCACATAGCCGTCTGTGGCGCGCTCAAAGACGCGGTTAAACCAATTGAAAAATCGCTGAAGCAATCCCGTACTGGGCGTTTTTGGTTTGAGGAGCAAAGCCGCAAGCGCCGGGCTAAGCGTGAGCGCATTGAACGCGGAAAACAGCACGGAAATGGCGATGGTGACGGCGAATTGCTGGTACAGCTTGCCGGTGATTCCCGGAATGAAGGCGGTAGGCACGAACACGGCGGAAAGAACCAACGCGATGCCAACGACGGGGCCGGAAAGCTCCTCCATGGCTTTGAGCGCCGCCTCCTTCGGCGTCATGCCCTCTTCGATGTGGCGTTCCACGCCCTCGACCACCACGATGGCGTCGTCCACCACCAAACCGATCGCCAGCACGAGGCCAAAAAGCGAGAGTGTGTTGATGGAGAAACCAAACAGTGGAAAAAGTACAAACGTGCCCACCAGCGAAACGGGCACCGCAAGAAGCGGAATCAGTGTGGCACGCCAGCCTTGCAAGAAAAGGTAGACCACCAAGATCACCAGCCCCAAGGCGATCAACAGCGTTACCACGATTTCCTTCATACCTTGCGTAACCGCCCGCGTGGTATCCAGTGCGACAACGGAATCCAGGTCTTCCGGGAAGCGTTCCTTCAATTTGGCCAGCAGCTTGTTCACACCGGCCGCGGCATCGACCGCGTTCGAGCCCGGCAATTGGTACGTGGCAATAACGGCGCTGGGCTTTCCGTTGTAACGTCCGGCGACGCTGTAATCCTGCGAGCCGAGCTCGATGCGCGCGACATCGCGGATGCGGACCGTGCCGCCGTCGGGCGTCTCGCGCACCACGATTTGCCCAAATTGCTCCGGGGAGATCAGGCGCCCTTGTGCGAGCACCGAGTACGTGAATTCCTGGCCCTTGGGCGCTGGCTCACCTCCCGCCTTCCCCGCCGGGTTGACGGTGTTTTGCGCTTGAATGGCGCTGATGATGTCCGTGACAGTTACGCCGAGCTTGGCCAACTGGTCGGGCTTCACCCACATCCGCATGGCGTATTGACCCGAGCCGAATACCTGAACGTTGCCGATGCCCGGCGAACGCAGGATGGGGTCCACGAGATTGATATACGCGTAGTTCGCCAGAAAGTTGGCATCATACGTTCCGTGTGGCGAGTAAATGGCAATCAGCGTAAGTGGGGCAGTGACGGACTTCCGCACCGTGACGCCGTAATTGGTAACGTCTACGGGAAGCTGCGAAGCGGCCAGCGTTTCACGGCTTTGCGCCAGAACGTAATCGGTATTCGGATCAGTTTTCGCGTCGAAGTCCACAATTAGGCTAGTGGAGGAGTTGCCGGTGGCATTTAGCGAGTACATGTAATTCATGTTGTCCACACCGTTCATCTGTTGTTCGATGGGCGTGGCCACCGCCTGCTCAAGGGTTTGCGCGTCCGCTCCGACATAGGTAGCCAGAACTTGGATCTCCGGCGGAACGATGTTGGGAAACTGCGCCACCGGCAAACTCAGGATGGTGATGGCGCCAACAATCACCATAACGATGGAGATCACCATAGCGACTATCGGGCGATTGATGAAAAATTTTGACATGGCCCTATCGATCCTTTGCCTGAGCCGGGAAAGGCTTGGGGTCTACTTGCGCTCCTGCGTGTACCTTCTGGACGCCTTCAGCGATCACTCTTTCGCCCGGTTTCAAGCCTTCTGAAATCACCCATTGCGTACCGGAGCGGTCGCCGACCGTGACGGTGCGAATGTCCACTTTGTTGTCGCTACCCACGACGGCAACCTGGTATCCGCCTTGCAGCTCGCTCACGGCACGCTGTGGAACCAGCAGCGCGCCTTGCTGAAGCCGGATAACGGCGCGTACCTTGCCATAGCCGCCCGGCCGCAGAATATTCCCCGGATTTGGAAACAGCCCGGCAATGCGAATTGCGCCAGTGCCCACATCGACTTGGCGGTCCGCGAAGTAAAAAGTGCCCTCGTGCGGATAGGTTGAACCGTCCGCCAAGATGAGTTGCAGGCGCAGATTCTTGTCGGCGGCCTCCCGCGAAGTCTCCGTCGGGAAACGTTTTCGCCACGCGAGATACTGCGGCTCGCCGACTGTGAAATAAACCTTGATTGGATCGACGGTGGAAACGGAGGTGACCGGCGCACTGGTCAGATTCACCAGCGAACCCACTTGCAGTTGCGCCTGCCCCGCAATGCCATCGATGGGTGCGATGAGTCGCGTAAAATCCAGATTGATTTTGGCAGTCTCAACAGCTGCTTCGCTGCTCTTGATCTGCGCCTCGGCGGTTTGCACCGTGGCCTTCGCGGCCAGGTTGTTCTGCACCGCGTTATCTAAATCCTGCTGGCTCGCGGCCTGTTCTTTGGCCAGCGGACCGTAACGCTCGACGTCCAACTGCGTCCGGCCTTGCACCGCCTGCGCATTCGCCAGCAAAGCCTTGGCCTGCGCTAACTGTCCCTCAGCTTGGTCCAGCGCCGCCTGAAATGGCCGTGGATCAATCTCGAAGAGTAGCTGTCCCTTCTTGACGAACGCGCCTTCCTGATAGCCCTGCCGCAGGAGGTAGCCCGTAACTTGCGCCCGAATTTCGGCATTGCTTAACCCGTCGAGCGTGCCAATCCATTCGCCGTAGATTGGAACATCCTTCTGCTCAACGTTGACGACCTCCACCGGCGCAACGCCGGATGGCGCCCCAGACACATGCTTTGGGCGCATCGCTCCGACGATCAAGCCAATAATGACCAAGCCAACCACTCCGCCTATCCATAATTTGTATTTCGAACCCGTCGCCATCTTTTCCCCCAGCATCCCGCCCCACGAGAGCTCCACATCCTACGTTTTCGAGCACCTTGTTTCAAACACACCAATGCTTTGGATTGGATGTCTGCGGCAATTACAACTGCACAATCGGCCCGGCTAACATCTCCAGGTTGTTGTAAAGGGATGCTTCTGGGGACCGTTGGGATACGTATTTTTTCTTACCGACGAAGGGACAACCAACGGAGGCGGTAACAACTTTCGCCACTACAAAGGATTTCTTAGTTTTGTGAGGAATTACTTAACTTTTTGAAATTTGGCTGGGAGGCCTGGACTCGAACCAGGATAGCCAGATTCAGAATCTGGAGTCCTGCCAATTGGACGACCTCCCAGCAGTTCACAACGAAAACGTTAACCGCACCACGGTGTTTAGGTGTGTGCCGCAGGTAGGTCCGAAAATACTGCTGTTTCGACCTCGCCGACTCGGGCATGACTCACTTTGGCCACCTCCCGCGAGCGCTTCCGCAGGATGCCACCTCATGCATCGCACCGAGCGATTAACCTATTTGTTAAGCAAGAATATCACGCGAACGAGGCCAGCCGCAACGAAGGTGGCAGTAACAGCTGCGCTTGTGCAAATGGCGGCATTGCCGCATCTTGCGTCCATCTGGCTTGTATTTTGCCGTCAATGCGAAATTGAGGATTCGGTTTTGCTCTGCACACTTTTTACAGGACTCATCGGCGTCATGCGACCGCGATCTATTGTATATTCTACGCCGCCCCAGATGATATTGTTGCCGAACAGGCTGGCCAGCCAAACCACAAAGTTCACCGCGTCCCGCAGAGGGATTAGCCACGGTTTTCTCTGCGCGGTGTCGTCCTGCACGCCCCATACGCCCACCGTCCAGGCCATGCACAGCCGCAGGACCAGATAAGCGGCGAGGTACGCAGCTCCAAGCCGTCTGTCCGGTGCGACAAAAAACGCCAGCGCCGCCCATGGCAGTCCGTGCGTGAAGATCAATCCAAAATAAGAAAGTGGGCGGCAGAGGCGCACCGTGCGCGCCCAGCGCAACTGATGTTCCCAAAAACCGTGGAAGGTCTGCGCCGGATACATGGTCCAGACGATCTCGCGCGAGAGCAAGACCTCGCCACCGGCTTCCGCGATGCGGCGGCCAAGTTCGTAGTCGTCAGCGAGCATATCGGCGAACGGTGCAAAGCCGCCGATTTTGCTGACCCATGTCTTTGTAGTAGCAATCGATGCGCCCAACGCGAAATGCATGCCCTCCGTCCAGTCGGCCATCAAAACACCCGCAAAAAAATCACTGGCGGCACCAATCGCTTCCAGTCGCGCGCCGAGATTGTTTTCGGCGATTCCCGCGTAGAACGAAGTGACGGCTCCGGTATTTCCAGAGGCGAATGGCGCAACGACTTCGCGCAAGAAGTTTGGGCCAACGCGAACGTCGCCATCGGCGAGAATCAGGAACTCATGGCGCGCCTCGCTAGTCATGCGCGCGAGTTTGTTCACCTTGCGGTTGGCGCCCAGATATTCCGCGCCGACCAGCAGGCGGATCTCTCTATCGGGAAATTCCCGAATCACACGTCGGACCTCCGTGGCCGCGGGATCGTCCGCATCATTCACCGCGAATATGATTTCGTAGTTGGGATAATTCTGGCGGCAAAAGCTGGAATAGTTTTCGTGCGTGGCAAAATCAAGTCCGCGGACCGCCTTCAATATGCTTACCGGCGGAGCGAACTCGGGAAGTTTGCGGGCACGTTCGCGCCGAAAGAATCGCCACGCCGCGATCGTGGAAAAAACATAGTAGGTGAGCGGGGAAACTGCCAGCAGCAACACCACCCAGCGCCAGGCCGCATGCAGGTGCATCACGCGCAGCCACCTTTCACCCCTTGGCGACCAGCGCCACGCCGATGCAGACCAAAATCACGCCGGCCCAACGCGCCGCGCTTACATTCTCTCCCAACACGTACTTCGCGCCGAACGTGCCCACCACGTAGCTCAACGCCGACGCGGGAATGACCAAGCTGATGGGCTCCCACGACAGCAGCACCAGCAGCGCATAAAACGCCAGGGCCATCAGTGGCGCACCCACCCAGAACCAGCCATTGCATAATGCGCGCACCAAAAACTGCAGCATCTCTTTCGGCCGCAAACGCTCTGGCTCCCCAGTCGCTTTCATGCCGTAGGTGATCGCAATTTCTCCGCCGGTGCTGCCGAAAATCAGCAGCGCCAGCACAACGGCAAAACGCATCATGCCAGCGCTCCGCGAACTTCCGGCGTGGTGCGCGGCTTCGTCTGTCCCACCAGCAAAACGCCCACGCAAATAAAAATTACGCCCAGCCAGCGGCGCGGAGAAACCGCTTCGTGCAGAAACACCACCGCCAGCAGCGTCAGCACCGCGTAACCGAACGCCCCTGCTGGCATGACGTAGCTATAGTCCGCCCAACTGAGCACGGTCATGTAACTCACCATGAATCCGCTGAGGAAAATAATCCCGATCCAGATACTTTCATTGGAGACGGTGAGTGAAAATGCGCGCGTCAATCCCGCCAAAGAAGGTTGCACTTCGCCAATGCGCGACATCCCGCGCTTCAACATCAAATCGCCGGTATTCGCGCAAATAACCATCAGCAAGACCATGAACAAAGTCCTGATGCGGAGCCGCCGTTCGTGGGTCATTTTGCGAAGGCTAGTCGTTTCCGGAAGCCGAAGGAGGCGCCGGAACGGAAATCATAGGTTTGGCGGCATCGCCGCCCGAACGCGCCCACTTCCAGCGTTCGGCGCGCAGTTTCAGGAACGCATTGGCTTCGTGATACAGGCGCTTGCGCTCGTAATCGTCCCACAACGCTTCTTTCACGATGCGCCACACGACCTTCGGGCGGAAATAGTATTGGTCGTAAAAGCGGTTTACCCCTGTCATCATTTCTGTCTTGGAAAGATGCGGATACTCGATGTGCGGCAACTGGTGGCCGCCGGAATCCGCGAGCGCTTCCACGCGGAGGAAACCTTGTTCGGACATTGAGGTGTGCAGCTCGGTGCCGGGCATGGCGTGCGCCAAAGAAACTTGAATCGTCTCGCAATCGAGTTCCTTGGCGAAATCGATAGTCTTCTGAATGGTTTCCTTGGTTTCGCCGGGCAGGCCGATGATGAAGTCACCGTGGACTTTGATGCCCACTTTCTTGGTGTTCTTCATGAACTCGCGCGCCATTTCTACGGTAGCGCCTTTTTTGATGTTCTTCAGAATTTGCGGGTCGCCGGATTCGAAGCCCACGATGAACAGCCGCGCTCCGCCATCCGCCATTTCCTTCAGTTCTTCGTACTTGCTGTGGCAACGCGCCGTGCACGACCACTGAAATTTCAGCGGCTTGAATTTCTTGCTAAGTTCGATCGCGCGATCTTTGCGAATATTGAAAGTATCGTCGTCAAAGAAAATTTCCTTCATCTGCGGAAAATACTCGATGGTGTTTTTTACTTCCTGTACCACGTTGTCCACCGAACGCGTGCGCCACGCATGACCGGAAATCGTTTGCGGCCACATGCAGAAGGTGCACATCGCCGGGCAGCCGCGCGTGGTGTAGAAAGAAACAAATGGATGCAACAGAAACGGCACGTTGTAGCGTTCGATCTGCAAATCGCGCTTGTAAGCATCGGTCGCGAACGGAAGCGCGTCCAACTCCGCGGTATGCATCTGCTCGCGGTGCGCGGTGTGCACAATTTCGCCGCCTTTGCGGTAGCTGACGCCCAGAATTTCGCTGAGCGGCTTGCCGTGCGCGTACTCCGTGACGGCGTGGTCCAGCTCGCCGTGCGTCACAAAATCAATATCCTCGCTGGCTTGCAAGGTTTCATTCGGCTTGATGTGTCCCTGCGGTCCTACGAACGCCACCTTCAACGACGGGTTGGCTTCCTTGATTTTGCGCAGCAGCTTGATGTCGCTGTCGAAGCCTACGGTAGAAGTGAACAGCACCAGGAATTCGTAGTCCTTGCAAATGTCCACGGTTTGCTGCCAGTTCACCTTGTGCGGCGAAGCGTCCAGCAAACGGCTGCCCGGAATCATCCCGGCGGGATACGCCAGCCAAACGGGATACCAATACGATTCAATTTCGCGCGTGGCAGGCCAACGCGAACTCGCGCCGCCATCAAAATTCTCAAAACTCGGCGGGTTCAACAGCAATGTCTTCATTACATCCGGCATTCATCACCCTCAGAAAATCGCTTCATGCAATCCGACGGCCCAAAAACACGTCCGTCTCGGTCGATTCCGCAAACTCGGCGGTCCCGGCGACCAACCCCCGCTCGTAAGACGGGATTGCCCCAGACATTAGTTTACCCGAGTTCCTCCCGCAGCCTCAAACCTTTCTGCCAACCGGTGTTATTGGACACTGAACAGCGCTATGGCCGATTTAGCGGTCCTGCGCGGCATTGGCGAATACTTCCGCACTGGCTGCTTCCAGCCGTTCCCAGATGCGGTCAATCCAGTCCAAGTGCTCCGGCTTCATCAGCACCGAGCGCAAGCAGGTGATCGTCTCGCGATCTAGTTTCATCGCGCCGTGCGTCTCGCCCCAGAATTTCGCAGGCAACTCCGCGATGGCCAAATGCAAATCGTGTCTTGCAGCCGCATCGAAAATCCGTCGCGCAACCGCTGACGATTCCGTCGCCGTGGCGGCACGCGGCGCAAAAATCACAATGTCCAGTTGTGGCGCAAACGCCGTCAAAAAATATTTGCATTGCTCCGCGCGCCGGTATAGCGCCAACGCCGCATCGCGGCTACGCGAAAGGGAGCGCGCAAATTCTCCATCCCTAACCAGCGGCAAAAGCCTTTGCGTCGCCCACAATGCTGCTGCAGCTGCGCCCGGCCGCGAACACTCCAGACTAATCTCACCCAAATGCAGTTCCGTGGAACTGAAATAGGTATAAGGCGAATCGTGTTTATACAATTGCCCTACGCTGGGATCTCGAAACAGCACGCATCCGCATCCATAAGGCTGCAAACCATGCTTGTGCGGATCGATCACGATCGAATCGACTCCCGCAATTTGTGCGAAAGCCTGCGAAGCGCCACCGTCCAAATTGTTCACCAGCGCGAAATAACCCCCATACGCGGCATCCGCATGGACCCGAAAGCCATATTTTTCTCGCAAGCGCAAAATTTCCGGCAGCGGATCCACCGAGCCAGTCGCGGTCGTCCCGAGCGTCGCAACTACCGTGCCAACATCCCCTCGCTCCAGCCGCTGCGGCAACGCGTTCAAATCCATGCGTCCCAGCGCGTCGCAAGCCACCGCTTCGCAAGGCAACTGCAGCACGGCGCTAATCCTTTTATGCGTATAGTGCGCTTGCTCGCTCGCTAAAATTGTCTTGCCGCGCCGCAACTGCCCCGCTACCCATAGCGCCTCGAGATTCGCCATCGTCCCGCCGCCGCACAGATGTCCCAAATAACTCTGCCACCCAAACATCGCGGCAATTTCACTAACCGCTTCTTTTTCCATTGCCGACGTCTCGCGCCCGCCATCCAGGGCGTGATTGTTCGGATTAATGTGCATCGCCAGGGCATACGCCAGCCGCGCCACGGGATGCGGCGGCTTCAGCATCTGCCCGGCATATAAAGGATGAAAGTACGGATAATTATTCTGCAGACGATCCGCCGTCAGCGACAGCACTTCGCCAATCCGCTCAGCGCCCGGCACGTTCGCGGAAAATTCCGGCAACTCTGCAAATCCCTCCTCCAATTTCGCAGCGGCCTTCGCAAACAGCCCCGCATCTTCGCCGTCAAACATGAGTCTCCACCAGCATCGGATGCTTGTGGGTTGTGGCTTCAGCCACAACATAAACGCCGCAAAGTGAGATCGGCTTTAGCCGTTGATGAACTTCCCGTCGCACCGGAATCTTTCCCAAGCCCGTCAATTCACACTCACTGCCACACCTTGTCCAACTGTCCAGCCGTCTGCAGCAAATCAAGCTCCGCCTGCTGCCGCGCAAAGTTCGCGTCCAGATAATCCAACCAGCGGTCATTCTCCGCCACGCGCGCCCGCTCCACTTCTCGCAAATTCACGCGCCCCTCGCCCAATTGCGACTGCTGCACCTCAAGATTCTGTTGCGCCAGCTGCAATTCCAGCCGCGCCACTTCTTTCGCGGCGTCCTTCTCGCGCACGTTGCGGCTCTTCTGCCGAACCTCCGCCGTCACCTGCGCCTTGCGATTCGCGAGCGTGACGCGCGCCGCTTCCAGATTCACCGACGCCAGCCCCACGTTGGCTTTGGTCTTCGCGCTAAACAGCGGCATCTGAATCTGCACCCCGGCATTCAGATTGTTAGCCTGAAATGTTTTAAAAAATTCCGTGTAATTGTTGAATTTCGCCAAGTAGCTGTACACCCCCACCAGCTGCAACGTTGGCATCCAGCCGCGTTTTTCGCCCTGCAAACGAAATTCCCGCGCACGCACGTCGGACGCCGCAAGCTGCAGCCCGGTATTATTCTCCATCGCCGACGCCACCAGGTTGGCGCCTTCCTGTTCCGCCTCGCCCGGCAAATCGTCCGCCGTCACTTCGATTTCCTGCTCCTCCGTCAAACCCAGCTGCCCCTTCAGAAACACCTGCAATTCGTCCTCGCGCCCTTCCAGCTGCAAAATCTTCTGCACCACTTGCGCGCGCGTCAATTGCGCCTTGGTCACCTCGACGGGCAACTCAAATCCCTCGCCCTGCCTTTCCTTCGTCACGTCCACAATTTTTTGCGCACTCTCCTGTTCGCCACGCAGCAACGTCAGCGAGTGCCGTACCTTTTCGAGTTCCAGGTACGCCATGGCCGTGCGCACGATTACGCTATTGCGCACTTCGCTCAACGCGAAGCGCTGCGAACGCGCCTGCTCTTGTAGTTCTCTCGATTGTCCGCGCAAAGGTTCGTTGAAGATTTCCTGCGTGTACGTAACATTGAATATCGACGGCGCGCGCCCGCCGGGAGTTTCCGGAATGCCGTAGGTGTACCCCGCGCCCGATCCCGCATAAACGTTTGGCAGAAAATCCGCCTTGGTGATCTGCGCGGAACGATCCGCCAAACTCGTCTGAATTTTCGCCAGCTGAATGTCTTTGCTGTTCGTCAGCGCCATCTCAATCGCGCGCTTCAATGTGAGCGTTACCGGCGTGCCCCCGCCAGCCGTCACCGCCTGTTGCCCCAGCTCTTGCGTCGAACGAGGATCTCGCGAAGCGATCGCATCATTTACCGTAAGCGCCGCCGGCGTCGATCGATCCGGCAAATCCTGCGCCATCGCCGGTCCCGCGAGGCATAATACCCCGGCCACGAAGCCCCCGCACCTCACGGCTCTGAAAAAATGCGCTCGCCATCCAAAGTTCCAAGTCGCTCGCTGTCGCATCGGCACTCCTCACGCGTTCTACTTATATAACCGGTATATCATCCCTTGTTGAATTTCACTCGTAGCGCAGCGAGTCCACCGGTAACAACACCGCCGCACGGCTCGCCGGCAAATAGCCAAACAGCAGCCCCGTCGAGCAAGACACCACAAACGCCACAATCACGCTCAACGGCGAAATCGGCACACGCAGATTCCCCGGCAGCAGCGTCTGCGCGGTAACCGGAATCGCCACTCCGATCAAAATCCCGAGTACCGCGCCGCCCCCGCTAATCAAAAATGCTTCAATCAAAAACTGGTACATGATCTCTTTGCGCGCCGCGCCTATGGCCTTGCGAATGCCAATCTCCCGCGTGCGCTCCTGCACCGTCACCAGCATGATGTTCATGATCCCAATGCCGCTCACCAGCAGCGCAATAAACGCCACCACGATCAGCATGATCGTCAATCCACGCGAAATATTTCTCGCCGCGGTCAGGATCGCGGTCAGCGTGTTCACGTCGTACACCGCGCCCGCCGGATGCCTGCTAGCCAGCAATTGCGTCAATCGTTTCTGTACCATCTCTACATCATCCGGTTGCCCCGCTTGCACATACAACGTCCGCAGCGCCTCCACTCCGGTGTAATACTTCATCAGCGGAAACGGAATAATCACCGACTCTTTTTGAATTTCTGTCAGCCCGAACGTGGATACCCGCTCGCGAAAAACGCCGATCACGGAAAATGTCAGTTCCCCCATACGCAACGATCGTCCCAGCGGATTTTCCAGCCCATAAACGCGGTCCGCAAGATCCTTGGTGATCAAGCAAACTTTCGACCGCGACTCCACATCTTGCCCATCGAAATAACGTCCGCGTAAAATTACCAGCCGCCGAATGGTTTGATAGCCGTCCGTCACGCCCACCAGATTCACCGGCCGCACCTGCCCGCCAACCACCACAGTCATCGGCAATTCGCGTAATCCCGCCACCACGGTGACGCCGGGAATCGTGGCCTTCGCTTCCACCAAGTCGCCCGCGTTAAGTTCGAAGCTCAGCGGTTGCGACTTATCCGGCGTTTGTACCAAACTCGCCGACACCAGGTTCGATCCCACTGCTTCGATCTGCGAGATAACGAATTTCTGGCTCGTCAACGCCACCGTCACCACCAGCACGATCGACGCGCTACCAATAATCACGCCCAGCGAAGTGAGCATCGCGCGCACCTTATTGGCGCGCAACGCGTCAATCGCCACCGTCACCGTTTCTCGCAAATCCATCATCTCTGGCCACTGTAGCGGCCGCCTTCTGAGGCGGTCGCCTTTTCTTTGTTTTACTTTTTCGCTTTTTCTTTTCTTTCTGCTTCGCTAACCGCAGCGCGGCCCCACACTCAACTCTTCTTCAATCTCTTCATCGCCTCTTCCGCGCTCTTATTCTTAGGATCCTGTCTCCAAGCCGTCTCATATTCGCTTCGCGCCGCAGACTCCTTGCCTTCATTCTCAAATAATTTACCCAGCCAGTAATGCGCCGTGGACGCCCGTGGATACCCCGACCGCACCGGCGCCACCTTTATATATTCTCCCAACCCCTTCTCTGCCTCCGCCGGGTCTCGCTTCTGTAGTACCAAAGCGAGGGCGCGATAAAACTTGACCCGCGGATCCCCGGGCGCAAGCTTCGACGCGAGATTCGCCGCCGCCAACAGGAGCTCTGCATTTTCGTGGTGCACCGCATAGTCGCCGATGTCGCACACGCGCTCCAGTGATTTCAGGTTGCCCTGCAGTGCCTTGCCGAACTCCACATCCGCCGTCGCGAAATCTTTCTTCTGCCGGCGGCAATTCCCCGTCGCAAAGTGTCCTTCCGCCGCGTCCAGCGCCACCATCTGTGCGATCTCCGGCCGCGCCTTGTCCTCTCCGCCGCCCGCGATTCCTGGCGCGGCGCAGTCAAACTCAATCACCGCTTGCCGCGCCACAAAGTTGTTGCCGTCTAACTCCACTGCAATTTCGAATTCCCTGCGCGTCTTCTTCGCGAAGCCCAGCGCCGTCACAAACGAAGCGTGATCCGCTCGTTCTCCGTACGCCCGTCCCAGCCACTCATGATAAACAGAACTCTTTGGCTGCAACGCCACCGCTCTCTCGGCGCTCCGGATGGCCGCGTCGTACTGCTGCATCTCCAAATGTGTTTTCGTCAGCAACAACTGAATTTCCGCGTTTTCGGGCTGCGCGGATGCGGCAGCCAGCAGCAGTTGCTCAGCTTTCGGATACTCCCCAGCTTCGTACGCTTGTTCCGCGGCCTTCAGTCCGCCGTCGCCATTGTCGTTTCCGAGCGCCGCCGGGGTGCTAAGAATTGCCGCCAGCAAGACGACCAACGCGATCCCTGCAACGCGGCCATGTTCTTGTGGCACACCCAATCCTGATTGCGCACTTTGCCCAAGCAGACCCTCACTGCCTAGCCGCTTCAGATCCTCTCTACCCAGAGCTCTTGCCACCACCTCCACTACCTTTGTCCCCGCACGTACGCCGAATCCGTATTCACCACTTTCACGGCCATTCCGTCGCGCAAATCAACCTCCCCCGGCATGGCCACCATATCGGATTCCTGCAACCCGCTCACCACCTCATAACTCGTGGTATCCGCGATCCCCACCTGAATCTCCCGCTTTTCCAGCTTGCTCTGACTCACCGCCAGCGGATTCTGCTTCACCACAAATACATAACGCCGGCCATTTTCCGTCGCCACCGCGCCGCGCGGCACCGACAAAACATTTTTCCGCTCCTGCGCGTTGATCCGCACATTCACATTGATATTCGGCAACAACTCCAGCGCATCGTTGTTCACCGAACAGAGCAACTCTCCCACGCTCCGCGTGCCCCGCGCCACCACTGCCTTGGGAATTATTTCCGTGCGTCCGTCCCACACGCGATTCGGCAGCGCGTCCCAGGTAATCTTCACCGGCTCGTTCGGCTGCAAACCGCCAAGTTCCGGCTCATCAATAAAAGCCCGCACCCGTACCTTGTGCAGGTCTGCCATCTCCGCCAACAAATCGCCGAGTTTTACGTAGTCTCCGGCCTTCACCGGCAGCGCGTACAACGTCCCGTTGTCCGGCGCGGTGATTCGCCCATCGCGAACTTTTTCTTCCAGCGCCGCCACTTCGCTTTGTGCCTGCTCCACCTGCAGCGCCGCGCGGTTGGCGCTGAGCGTCAAATCCAACCCGAACTCTTTCTTCGCACCTGCCAGTCGGGCCACCTCGGCATTCGCCTTCGCCAGCGCCAGTTCGTTGTTGGCCAGTTCGTCTTGCGTCGCCGCTTGCTCGGCGACGAGTCTTTCCAGAGCATCATGAATCTTCTGCAAGCGGTCGCGCTCCGCTTGCGCCTTTGCTAAATCTCCCGTCGCGCGCGCCGCGTCATCCGCACGGCCGCCGGCCTTCGCGGACCGCAAGTCATCCTCCGCGCGCAACAGTTTGGCGCGCGCTTCCGCCAGCCGCGCCGTCACGTCCTTCACGTTCAGCTGCAGCAGCAACTGCCCCTTCTTGACCTGCTGCCCTTCCACCACCGCCACCTTCTCTACAAACGTATCCAGTTGCGCGCGCATCACGAACGGCGAGATCGGCTCCACTTTGCCGTTGCTATCGATCGACGACACCAGGTTTTCGCGAATCGGCGCCACCGCCGAAATCTTCGCCACCGGCTGCCGTCCGCTGATGCGTACCAATACGATCGCGGCCACGCCCGCCAGCACCAGAAAAATAAGAATGCGATTTCGCAACCTGCGATCCATGTTTTCCCTTTACCAACTCGCCGCTTCGCGCACCACCGGCGACACAAAACTCTTCCGCCGACTAAATAATGTCATCCGTCAAATATGCATCTGTGGGAGCGTAACCTGCCGGGCCCGCCTGCAAGGCGCGAACTGCTTTTATTCTAACAACTTCGCACCGCAAACTAGAGCTTCATTCTATTCCACGGTGGACCGACGCCCGGGATTCACCACCGCTATGCGATTGCTCCCATTAGATGCTAAATGTGGCCTGCCAGCCACGCCGCAAAGCAAATCTCTGTAGAGGCTCGGCATGCCTTGCCCGCGTGTGCCCGGCCATTTAACCCCAGCGTGTGAGCCCAAGTCGCGTAACTTTCCGCCGCCGCCCGCGTAGTACACTGCAAGTCCCGGGAACGCCAATGTCTCTCGGATCTCGCGCTTTGGCGGGATGAGTCCCCAAGTGGCGTACTCTCGAACCTCTACTCTGATGCCCCTCTCGAATGAAGGTGTGCGCAAATGATCGAAGCTCGCGATCTCTGCAAAAGCTTCCAGGACAAAAAACGCGGCACCATCTGCGCCGTCGACCACGTTAGTTTCACCTGCCGCCCAGGTCAAATCTACGGGCTGCTGGGTGCCAACGGCGCAGGCAAAACCACTACCCTGCGTATGCTGGCCACCATTCTCGAGCCCACCGACGGCACTGCCACTCTCTGCGGCTACGACGTGATCGACGCCCCGGAAAAAGTCCGCGCCAACGTCGGCTTCCTTTCCACCGCCACCGCGCTCTACCCTCGCCTCACCGCCCAGGAAATGGTCGAATACTTCGGTCGCCTCAACGGTTTAGACGAATCCACCCTCAAAAAGCGCGTGGATGAAATTTTTTCTCGTCTGGACATGGACAGCTTCCGCGACCGCCGCTGCGACAAACTCTCCACCGGCATGAAGCAGAAAACTTCCATCGCCCGCACCCTGGTCCACGATCCCCCAATAATGATTTTCGACGAGCCCACCCTCGGGCTTGACATCATGACCGCGCGCACCATTACCGCCTTCATCCGCGAATGCCGCGACCACGGCAAAACCGTAATCTTCTCTACCCACATCATGTCCGAAGTCGAAAAACTCTGCGATACCATCGGTATCATCCAGTCCGGCAAACTCCTCACCGAAGGCACCCTCACCGAACTTCGCGCCAAACACGGCGAGCACGACCTCGAAGAAATTTTCGTTAAAGTAGTCGCTCCCCATTACGTCGCCGAAGGTGCCAACTAAAATGTCCTTCCACAGTGTAGCCGTCGTCTATCGCAAGGAACTCACCGAGGCCCTGCGCGACCGCCGCACTCTAATCTCGACCATCGTAGTCCCTCTTTTGCTGTTCCCCGTGATGAGCGTCGGCTTCGCCTCCGTCGCCTCTATGCTCGTCGGCAAAGTTCAAGAAGAAGCACCCAAGGTCATGGTCATTGGCGGTGCTGACTCTCCTGCGGTTGTCGCCAGTCTCAAAAAAACCGAAAAGTCCGACGACAAACTTGACCTCGTGCCCGCCGCGGATAATTGGAAAGCGCAGATCATCGACAAGGACGTTCGCGCGGTCGTCGAACTTCCGCAAGGATTTGAAACCGACCTGGCCCAGCAAAAAGATGAAACCGTAAAAATCTACATTTACGGCGGTGAATTAAAATCCGGAATTGCCGCGAACAAAGTCGAAAAACATTTGGAAGAATATCGCAACACCGTCATCAAAGATCGCCTGGCAGCCAAGAACCTTCCCGCCACGGTGTTAAAACCGTTTGAGATCAAACAACAAAATGTCGCCCCCGCGGAAAAAGTCGGTGCTGCCGCCATCGGCGGCCTCATTGGTTACATGGTCATCTTGTTGTGCATGACCGGCGCGATGTATCCCGCCATGGACCTTACCGCCGGTGAAAAGGAACGCGGCACCATGGAGACCATTCTCTCCAGCCCCATCTCTCGCACCGACCTGGTGCTCGGAAAGTTTTCCCTGGTCTTGAGCGCTTCCCTTGCCACCGCTGCGCTTTCCGTAACCTCCATGGGCATCTCTTTTTGGGTCGCCGACCATTTCCATGCCTTCGATCTTGGCAAGGCTTCCGCGGACACCCTGCACTTGCAAATCGGTTTCGGCGCGGCGCTTTCAGTATTCTTGATGGCCTTGCCCATCGCCGTGCTTTTCTCCGCCGCGCTCTTCACCATCGCGCTCTTCGCCAAAACCTACAAGGAAGCGCAAAGCTATCTGACGCCCATGACTTTTTTAATCATCATTCCCGCCGTCGCCGCCATGCTCCCCGGCGTCGACCTCACTCCCAAGCTTGCCTTGATCCCCATCCTCAACGTCAGCCTGCTTTGCAAAGAATTAATCGCCAGCACCTACCACTGGAATTACATCGGCATTATCTTCGCTTCCACCTGCGTCTACGCTGCCGCCGCTCTCTTCATCGCCATAAAAATGTTCCAGCGCGAATCCGTCCTCTTCCGCTCATGAGCAAGTCGAAATCCCGCCGAGTCGCGCTCCGCGTGCTCGTGGTTGCGGCGGCTGCGGTCGTCGCCATCATTCTTTTCGCTGTGCCAGGCGCGCTTTTTCGCGCTCGCCAGCCCAGCGTCCCGGTGCACTTTAAAGTTGACCGCGAACTCGCCGCAACGCTGCGCACTGGCACTGACAAATCGAATGTCGTTGCATACTGCAAGAGCCGTGGATGGGAAACTTACGATCAAGGCAGCGCGGTCATCGCCAGATATCGCGCCGTAGAAAACACTGTCGTCACTCGCACAGACATTGTCATTGCCTTTCAATTCGATCCGGCAGGCAAACTCGTTTCATTCCATTCCGAAGATCAGTACACCGGTCCGTGACGCCTTCGCGACAATCTTCCCGCGTTTGAAGTTTGTCATTTCGCGAAACTGCATTTAGACGGAACGTCTCCGCCCGAATTCTCGTATCTATAATTAGTGCATCCCATGAAACGCCGCTTGATTCGTATCGCCGTAATCTTGCTCCTCCTTCCGCCATTGCTGGCGGCAGTGGGCGGCTGGCTCGCCGGCCCAACCTTCCTGCATCCGCTGCGCCGTGAGCTCACTCCGGATCTAATCCGCGAAGCCGACGCGGACTTCGCCTCCGTTCACGCTCAGCGCGAAGACTTCACCGTAACCGCGCCAGAAGGCATCACCCTGCGCGGCTGGAAAGTTCGACCGCAAAATCCCAACGGTTCCTGGGTCCTCGTCTTTCACGGCGTAGCAGACAATCGCGTCGGCGGCGTCGGTCAAGCATGCGTGCTGCTCCGCGCCGGCTACAGCGTCGTCATGATGGACGCCCGCGCCCACGGCGCCAGCGACGGCCCCATGGCCACCTACGGCTGGCTCGAGCGCCGCGACACCTCTGCTATCATCGACGCACTTCTTGCCACGGAATTCTCGGGGGCTCGCCGCGGCATCTTGGTTCAAATGAGTCAGCCGAGGACGCCCTCGCGGCCGGCAGCTACAGCGCTCCCGCCAGCAGAAATCGTTCCACCGCAACAAACGAAGCCCTTCCATCTCTTCGCCCTCGGCGAATCCATGGGCGCCGGCATCGCGCTACAATCCGCCGGCTTCGACCCGCGCATCGAGGCCGTAGTTGCCGAAGCTTCCTTCGCTTCACTCCGCGAAGCCGCTTACGACTACGCTGGCCTGCAAGAATATCCGCTCCTCGGCAAAACATTCTTCGCGCCGGGCGCCTGGATGATGATCTACCGCGGCCAATCTCTCGCCGGTTTCCCCGCCTCTGAAGTCTCTCCGGAAAAAGCAGTGGCCGCACGCGCGTTTCCCGTGCTGCTTATCTGCGACGGCGCGGACACCACGCTGCCCTGCCGGCACTCGCGCCGCATCTACGCCGCCGCCATCGGCCCCAAGGAATTATGGGAAGTTCCCAACGCTTTCCACACCGCCGCGCTCGGCTACCAACCGGAAGAATTCCAGCGCCGCGTCCTGACTTTCTTCGCCACAGCCGCATCTGCCGCAACGCCACCAAAATAAAGAGTCCGCCGCGGCGGACTTTATCCTTAATCTTTGTGTTTTTTTCTGGCCTTCAAACGCATGAAATTCCGCGCACTTCAAGTCACCTTCATCACCAACAAGATCCGGTCATCTTCATACATCCCGCCCTTGGAGTGTTTCTCCACTTCCGCGATCACCGCGCGCAAAATTTCTTGCGGCGCACGGTCCCTCTTCGCAGCCACGCTAGCCGCTAACTCCGGCTTGCCAAACTCATTCCCCGCCACGTCCATCGCTTCGGTGATTCCATCTGTGCATGCCACCAGCACGTCCCCGGCGCGCAATTCCACCATGCCGCACTCGTACTCCACTCCCGGAAACAATCCCACGATCATCCCACCCAGTTCCAGATACTCAATCGCGCCATCCGCGCGAATCAGCGCCGGCGGCACGTGCCCGGCATTCACGTAACGCAACTTCCGCCCGCCGTGCTCCAGCAATCCCAGAAACATGCTCAAGTATTTTGTGTGCCGCCCGGCCGCCGCCGACGCACGCCCGCCATCCAGCAATTTCTGATTGATCGTCGCCGGCAATTTTTCCAGCGGCTCCACGCGATCCGCCAAGGCGTGCAGCGTCGCCTGCACATTGGCCATCACCAGCGCCGACGCCGCGCCCTTACCTTCCACGTCCGCCACCACCATCAGCAAGTTTTCGCGCGTCATACCGCCAATTCCCACACCCGATGCAACTCCCGCCACCGCGCCAATTTCCGCCGCATTTGGCACGCACGGATCAATCACGGGAACGGCCAGAAAATCGTAATAATCTCCGCCCACCCGCTGCGACGCCCGGTGTGATACAGCAATCTCCACGCCCCCAAACCCCGGCGGCGCTTCCGGCAAAAATCCCGCCTGAATTTCGCGCGCCAGTTCCAGGTCGCGTTCCAGTTTTTCTTTCTCGATGCGTTCGGCGTGCAACTGCGCCCGCTCCAATGCAATCGCCACATGGATGGACAGCGTGTCGATGAACGCCTCGTCCTCCTCCGTAAACGGTTCCTTCTTGTTCAGCAGCTGCAATACCCCCACAATCACGCCATCTTCATTGCGAATCGGCAGGCACAGCAATCGTCCTGTGCGGAAGCCCAGCCGCTTGTCGACTTCCGGCTCGAACCGCGCATCGTCGTAAGCATTCTCCAGCCGAATCGCCGCACCCTCGCGTGCCACGCATCCTGCTATGCCTTTGGTAATCGGCAGCCGTATCTCGTGTTGCGCCAGTCCCAGCCCCACGAGCGACCAGATCTCCTCGCGTTCCTTGTCCACCAGAAACACTGTGCCGCGCTCCGCCCCGGTCTGCCGCGTGGCAATCTGTAAAATAATGTGAATCAGTTCGCCTAAATCCAGCGTGGAGTTCAACCGCTTCGTCGCCTCCACGATGCACGACAGCTCTTCCATCGCGCCGCGCCGTTCCGCCAACGCCAGCACCACCGCGGCAAACCGCCCCAAATAATCCAGCTTGGCCTTCACCTCCGCCGACAACGCACCCGTCCCGCGCACCTCCAACGCACGCACGCGAAAATCATCGCTACCCAGCGGACTCGTCCACAGTGTCGGGTCTTCCGCCTGCAAGACGACCGGGCCCTGCAAACTCGTAGCGCCCTGCAAACTTGCTGGACTCTGGACTGGCGCCGGATTCTGCAAATTCGCGCGCGCCTGCGCATCAACCAAGCCCGCGTCCGCAACTCCCGTCGCGTCTGCGTCTTCAGACGGCACCGACGCCACCAGTGGCACCGGCGGAAAATCCCCTTCGAGCGCCCACACCGACGCCGCTCCGCCATCGACGCGCCACAACCGCGCCGCCGCCACTCCCGGCTGCATCATCGCCGCGCGCACCACGCGCATCGCCAGTTCGTTGGCAGACATGCGACCCTCCATCAGCCGCACCCCCGCGAGCAACTCCGGAAACACCGCCGCCGTTTTTGTCCCGCTCGATCCGTCACTCATGCCAGCGGCCTCTCCCAGCCGCACTCCGACCCGCATATGGCTGGTAAGCCTAGCAGCCCGCCGCGCCATTGCAAAGCCTTTCGCGGTCCGTAACGGTTTCGTAGGGGCTTCGCAGCGCGGGTCTTCAGACCCGCATCTTCGTCTTTCTGGGCCACGCGCGGAAGACGCATGCGGCTTGAAATCTTGCGTCCTGGCGTCAGCAGAAGAAAACCGACAGCGCGCGCGGAAAAATTACCGCCATTGCAGGCCTCTCGCTTATGCTGAAAGGCGTCATGCCCGCCGAGACTCCGCCCGTCAGCCACCCTCCCGCGCCCGCTGCGACGGCGGCGACGTTACAGCAAGAATCGGCAAATCCGGCGCAATCGTTTTGGCGGCTACTCACGAAATTTGACAGCAGCAAAATGTCCGCCTACCGCGCGCTGCGGAACGCGGCGGGCGTGGTGTTGCCGCTAATTGGAGGCTTCGCGCTGGGCATGCCGCGCGGCGGATTGGTGGTGGCCAGCACCGCGCTGAACGTGGCGTTTTCCGACGGCAGCGATCCCTACGCGCGAAGGGCCAAGCGCATGATCGGTTCTTCGGTGCTCTGCGCTATTGGGGTGGCCGCCGGCGGCCTCGCCGAACCGCATGCGGCCTTGGCCATCATCGTGGCGACGCTCTGGGCATTTGCCGCGGGGATGTTCGTGGCGCTGGGGACCACGGCCAGCGATCTGAGTTCCATCAGCTTGGTGACGCTTTTGGTTTACGCGGCCTACCCCTTGACGCCGCATCAGGCGCTGATTTCTGGAGTGCTGGCGCTCGGCGGCGGATTGCTGCAAACCGCGCTTAGCGTGGCGCTGTGGCCGGTGCGGCGTTACGAACCGGAACGGCGCGCACTGGCGGATTTCTTCTCCACGCTGGCACGCACGGCGGAGACGCCGCTGACCGCAACGGCCGCGCCCGCCGCCAGCCATGAGAGCGACCAGGCGCAGCAAGCTCTTTCTTCGCTGGACGGCGAGGACAACATTGATGCGGTTCGCTACCGTGCGCTCTTGAATCAAGGGGAGCGCATTCGCCTGTCTCTGTTGATGCTGGCGCGTTTGCGATCGCGCATGGAGCGCGAGAGCCACGCGCACACCGCGGTGCAAATCGTCGACCTGGCGCTCGGCCACGCCGCGGTTGCGTTGCGGGCGATTCGAGATTCGTTGATGACCGGCGCTGCGACGGATTCCGGGGCGGATTCGTCCGTCGAGATTCCGAAGCTTTCTAAAAAGTTGGCAAAGGAAGTCGCGCCGTCACCCTCGCCATTTTTCGCGGCTGTCTTGAGGGATGCAGTTTCCCAAATGGACGCGTTAGCCGGGCAACTGCGCGCGACCCGGGAACTGGCGGCGCATAGCACGCCGGCCGGACAAGCGGCGTTTGATAAACGCGAAGCCGCTCAGCCGTTGCGGCTGCAGTTCAGCGGCTGGCTGGCGACGTTACGCGCGAATCTTAGTTTGGATTCATCGGCGTTTCGCCATGCGATCCGCTTGGCGGTGATGGTGGCCGTCGGAGAGGCGCTGGGCCGCGGATTTTACTGGCAGCGTTCGTACTGGTTGCCCATGACGATTGTGCTGGTGCTGAAGCCGGAGTTCACCACCACATTCAGTCGCGGGCTGTTGCGCATCGCCGGTACCGTCGCGGGATTGCTGATCGCCACCGCGTTGTTTCACTCGCTTCCGCTGACGGTGACGTCGCAAATTCTGCTGATTTTTGCATTCACGTTTTTGTTGCGCTGGGCCGGACCGGCGAATTACGGCATTCTGGCCATTGCGGTGAGCGCGTTGATCGTTTTGCTGATTGCCGTGGCGGGGATTTCTCCCAAAACCGTGATCTGGGCGCGGGGATGGAACACCGCGGCGGGCGGCGCGCTGGCACTGTTCGCATACTGGGTCTGGCCGACCTGGGAACGGACAGGAATCTCCTCGCGTCTGGCACAGATGTTGGACGCGTATCGCGCGTATTTTCATTTGTTGGCCGACGCGTATCTTCGCCAGACGGTTTGCGACTCGCGCGAACTTGACCGGGCGCGGATGACGGCTCGCGTGACGCGCTCGAACCTCGAGGCGTCACTAGAGCGCCTGGCCTCCGAGCCGGGGACCACGGCGAAACAGATCAACCGGCTGAACGCGCTGCTGGCGAGTTCGCATCGTTTTGTGCATTCCATCATGGCGTTGGACGCCGGCTGGTTGCAGACACCGATCGTGCCGGCGCGGCCGGAGTTCAAATTGTTTGCCGCGGACGTGGAGAAAACGCTGACCTTGCTGGCCGAGGCGCTGCGCGAAAAGCGCGTGGCGGATAAGGAATTTCCGGGTTTGCGCGCGGACCACAATCGGCTGGTGGAATCCGGCGATAGCCGCGTGGAGCGCTACGCGCTGGTGAATGTGGAGTCTGACCGGCTTACGAATAGTTTGAATACCGCGCGCGAACAGGTTTTAGAGTGGGTCCGGGGAGCCGCGACTGAGCGATCGTCACCAGCCACCGAGACGCTGGCTACAGAATCGAGTTAATTTCCGCGGCGATGGCAATGTGCGTGGCGGGTTCGTTGTCGATGTTGTAGGAAGTGCCAGCGGAATTGGAAAACTGGAAAAAGCGGCTGATGTGATAGTCCTCGTTGTAACTGGAGAAAAGATTTTCGACTCCGGGAGCCGCAACTCCGAAAGAGGATAGCGCGACTGGCGTGCCAAAGGCTCCGGCTAGAGCGAGATACCGTTCGACAAGCTGGCGGAGGGGCATGATGGGTGCGCGGCGCGTGGTTTCGGCGCTCATGGCGGGCTCCTGACGGAAAGTGTACTGCGCGGCGTGGTCAATGGGAACAGCTTTGCGCTGTACTGGCGGCGGTTTGGCTTGCTGGAGATGGGTCAGCGGGGATGGTATTCTTGAGGCGGATTTTATCGCCAGGAGGAATGTTTATGAGCATTGCCGTGGGAAGCGTTGCACCGGATTTTACGCTGCGGGATCAGTCGCAGAAGGAAGTGAAGCTTTCGGATTTTGCCGGGAAGAAAAATGTGGTTCTGGTGTTCTATCCGCTGGATTGGAGCCCGACCTGCACGAACGAGCATGTCTGCTTTGTGAATGAAATGAAGGCGTTTGAGACGTTGGACGCGGAAGTGCTGGGCGTAAGCGTGGACAGCGTGTGGTCGCACAAGGCGTACGCGGAGAAGATGGGCATCCACTATTCGCTGCTGGCGGATTTTCAGCCGCGCGGCGCGATGGCGGACAAGTATGGGGTGTATCTGGCGGAGAAAGGGATCACCGGAAGATCCATCGTGATCGTGAACAAGGATGGAAAGGTAGCTTGGATTAAGCATTATGATATTCCCGTGGTGCCGGATTTGAAGGAAGTTGCGGCGGCGCTGCAGCAGGTGAAAGCGGCGACGGCGTAAGAATCGACGCAATGATGTAATGAAAGTAAAAAGCAATGAAAATTCATAAGAAATAAGGGCCGATGGTTTCGGCCCTTTTTCTTTTGTGAAACTTGTGACTGCGAGTTTTGTGGCACAGGCACTCTTGCCGGTGCGGTTTTGCGGCGTGTCCAGCACCGCGCACAGGCAAGAGTGCCTGTGCTACTGATTACTTCTGAGGGGTGGCGAAGGAGCGCACCAAGAAGACGAGTCGCCAGCGTTGATCTTCGGTGAAGCGGCGTTTGAACGCGGGCATGGGCTTTTTGCCTTCGCTGATTTGATAAAAGATTTCGCCGTCGGTTAGGCCGGCGTTGAAGGTGCGGTTGCTGAGATCGGCGGGCAGCGGATCGTACATCGTGGCTTCGGGGCCGTCGCCTTTGCCGGTTGCGCCGTGGCATTGCGCGCAGTTCTCCAGGTACAGATCGCGCGCGGCTTGCAGGCCTGCGGCAGAGGGTTGCAGCGGGTTTTTGCGTTGCTTGGCGCCTTCGGGAATATTCCAGGTGCGCTTTTCGCGAGCGGCCAGCACGATGGATAGAGCGATCAGTGCTAATACTGCGGCGAAAAGAATTTTGCGGAGTAGGAGATTGCGTTGGGGCGCGGTGGTCATTGGCGGATGGGTGATTTTCGCATAGTTTTTGTAAATAGCATTCCGTACAAGAAACGGAAAGCAATAAAAAGAGCGACCGCCTCAGAAGGCGGCCGCTACAACGGAAAAGGCCGACTAAGAATCAGGCGCCGCGGAAGGTTAAGTAGAGGAGCTCGAAGTTGAAGAAGAGGATGGCGGCGGCGATGATCCAGGCGACTATTACCGTTAGGCGGGAGTTGGCGAATGCGCCCATGCGTTTGCGGTCGTTGGTGAATTGCACCAGCGGGATTACGGCGAAGGGTAGTTGGAAGCTCAGGACTACCTGGCTGAGGATGATTAGCCAGGTAACTTTGCTTTCGCCGGCGATGGCGATGACCAGAACTGCCGGAATGATGGCGATAGCGCGGGTAATCAGGCGGCGCAGCCAGGGCTTCAGGCGAATGTCCAGGAAGCCTTCCATGACGATTTGGCCGGCGAGCGTGCCGGTGAGGGTGGAGTTTTGTCCGGAGGCGAGTAGGGCGCAGGCGAAGATGGTGCTGGCCAAGCTGGCGCCCAGAACGGGGCTGAGGAGTTTGTAGGCGCTGGCGATTTCCGCGACGTCGTGCAGGCCGCGGGTGTGGAACGCGGCGGCGGCGAGCACGAGGATGGCGGCGTTGATAAAGAGGGCGATGCCGAGGGCAAAGTTGGAATCGATGTAAGCGAAGCGGAGGGCTTCGCGCTTGTCGCGAAAAGCGGAGCCGAAGGCGCGGGTCTGCACGATGCTGGAGTGAAGATAAAGATTGTGCGGCATAACGGTGGCGCCGAGAATGCCGATGGCAATGTAGAGCATTTCGCGATTGCGCAGGATTACGGCGTGCGGGATGAAGCCGCGAGCGGCCTCCATCCAGATGGGCCGAGCGATGAGAATTTCGTAAGCGAAACACGCCGCGATGGTGAGAATCAGCGTGACCACGAAGGCTTCGATGAGCCGAAAGCCCCGGCCTTGCAGCGCAAGGACAATCAGAACGTCCAGTGCGGTGATAACCACGCCGGCGAGAAGCGGCAAACCAAAGAGCAGTTGCAGGGCGATCGCCGAGCCTAATACTTCCGCCAGGTCGCATGCGGCGATGGCGATTTCGCAGGCGATCCACAGCAAGAATGAGGTGCGGCGCGAATAATGTTCGCGGCAGGCTTGCGCGAGGTCGCGTCCGGTGACGATGCCGAGCTTGGCGGACAGCGCTTGCAGAAACATCGCCATCAAATTGCTGATGAGCACGACGCTGAGCAGCTGATAACCGAACTTTGCGCCGCCGCCAATGTCGGTGGCCCAGTTGCCGGGATCCATGTAACCGACGGCGACGAGATAACCGGGGCCGGCGAAGGCGAAAAGTTTGCGCAGCCAGGAAGCGGTGGAGTGGATGGGGATGCTGCGGTGCGCTTCAGGAAGCGACGGATAGTGATGACTGGCCGGCGATGTGTTGGCTTCGGGTGAACGCGCGCCGTCGGTTGCGAGAAGAGTCTCGTTTTCGAGCGGCGGTGGAAGCGTGCTGGCCATTAGCGGGCGTAATTGAATTTTTGTTAACTACGTTAAACTCTGCTAATAAACTACGCTTAATACGGGTGAATGTCAATAAGGCTGCGAAGGAATGTGCTCACGAGGCGCCCCAGCAGGTCCTGTTGCGTGCTTAAGTGCACAGCCAGGATTGGCTGTGCCCACAAAAGCGCTGGAGCCCTGTGCTCTGGCTTTGCCACCGCATTGCTAACGCGACGTACTACTGAATCAGGTACGTACGAACGCGGTGCTTCGATGAGCGGCGAGGCGCAGCTTGTGATAACTTCGAGACAGAATCCGAGGAGCGCAACGTTATGGACGAGCAGCGGCCACCGCAGCAAGCACCGCAAGGGCAAGTGCAGATCAAGGCGGACGAGAAGGAATTACAGGGACAGTACAGCAACCTGGTGATGATTCATCACAACCTGGAAGAGTTCACGCTGAATTTTATTTATATTTTCCCGAACGGAGCGCAAGGCAAGTTGATGAACAGCACGATCGTCAGTCCCGGACACGCCAAGCGAATCTGGCGGGCGCTGGGGGAGAACCTGGCACGGTATGAAGCACAGTTCGGGGCAATTAAGGAAGCGCCGGACGGCGGGCCGACGCCCAATGTGGGATTCGTGCAGTAGGGCGGACGGTCTGAAATGCCCGGCATGCGAGCGGAAGAAGGTCTCCGGTACCGCCGCGGCTGCCTTTAGGAACAAAACCAAAGTTTTGAGACAGTGCCTGGAGCTGCTGCTGGGCACTCGTTCGAGCAGGCGCTTTCCGGGAACTTCCTTTCCGCCTGACCCGGGGAATCGTGTGTTGTGGCGGCTTGATTCATCAGTTCCACCCCTAGGGTTCTTGAAAGGATGTGATTCTAAAGGTAGTTAAAGTCCTTTGTTTTGATATCCTTTTGCAAGTGTTCATTCTGCTGGAGTTAGGGGAGATTTCTGTTTGTAAATTGGTTACCTCCTCAAGGAAACGATTTTCTTTGACAGAGCGACGGGCACGGCATGCCGTGTCCCTACGGAGGTTTTGTCTTTACCGTTTTGGGAATTTGCGCGGAAGGAGACGCAGTTCTGAACGGGAAAAGAATAGCATATGGTGTTAATCATGTCAAGACATTTTTTCGGTACTATTACTGCTGGGTGCCGCGCCTGCACTGCTCGACGTTCGAATGGCTCAGGCATCCGGCGCTCGCGCGCTGGGCTAAATTATGCCGCGCCTCCGGCGCTAATTTAAAGGGACTGGCGAATTAAGGGACCGGCGAAAATTTTTGGAGCTTGGACGATTTGGGACGAGGGTGGAGGCAACCGCATTGACCCATGGAAATTGGCGGTTTGTGCGATGAAGGATAAAGTTGTGCGCAATGCGGGGGGCCTGTTAGAATTTTAGGGTTGTTCTCCAGCATGGGCCTGTAGCTCAGGTGGCTAGAGCGCGCCCCTGATAAGGGCGAGGTCGGTGGTTCAAGTCCACCCAGGCCCACCATCACAACATCAGTAAAATACGCCGGTAATTCGCAGTTTTCCTTTTTCAGGGAATATCTTTCAGAAAACCAATTTGCCAACGATAGCGACATCCTGGTTGAGGATTCTACTTGCGTCGGGTACGATTCACCGGGGAATCATAAGATCTTGCGCGCCGGGGAGCGAGTCAAGATGGACATGACACGCCGACAATTCACTGTGGCTCTTGCAGCTGCCACCTACATGCGTCCCTCGTTGTTCGAGCCGCTTTCCCCGTTAGGAGTTCCCCGCGGCGTCGTTCCCGGCCGAGTCACATGGGCGCACGATCCGGCGGCGGTGACCTGGAATGGCACAGGTTCATGGTGGACCGATGCCAATAATGACCAGGCTGTAATCGACGGCATGGTTTCCCGGTCCATTCGCGGTCTAACCAATCAAAAAAGCGATGCCCCGGCGTGGAACTCCATCTTTCAATACTTCAATAGCACGCGTGGGCGGGGCAAAGCTGGATACAAAGCTGGGGAAAAGATCGCGATCAAGGCGAACCTGAACAACACAACGGACCATGGCACGATCGAACGCCTGAACTCCTCGCCGCATTTGCTTCTTTCGCTGGTGCGACAGTTGACCGGTCCCGGACGGGTGCCGGAATCATCGATCACCGTCTTCGATTCCAGCCGGTTTATCCCGGGTAATCTGTACGACAAAATTCACCATGAATTTCCCGGCGTCTCGTTTGTGGACCATATCGGAGGCGATGGACGAGTAAAGGCCGAGTTCAAACCCGACGCGATCCCATTTTCGATTGAAAGCAAGAACGCTAAGGGACTCGATACCACGGTGGTGGAGGCCACCTATCTAATTGATGCGGCCGTGTTGCGAGCACACGTGAGTACCGGGGTGACACTTTGCGCAAAGAATCTATTCGGGGCTACGAGTATCAATCCCGACTGGCGCAAGAACGCGCACGATGGTTTCAATCACAACAAAGATGGTTCGGCAAGTTACGCCGCGTTCACAGATTATTTGGGTCATAAAGACCTCGGCGAGAAAACCGTCCTTTTTATTGTTGATGGGCTCTATGGAAACGACAACGTGGATGGTCCGCCGCATCGCAAGTGGAAGATGGCGCCATTCAACGATGCCTGGCCGAACAGCATTTTCATGTCGCTGGACGGCGTAGCGATCGACTCGGTCGGCTTCGATTTTCTGACCTCGGAATGGCCCGATCTTCCGGATATCGCGAATGCCGATAACTACCTGCGCGAATCTGCGTTGGCGAATGACCCACCGTCGAAGACTCTCTATGATCCTGAACGCGACGGTATCCGATGCCGCAGCCTGGGCGTACACGAACATTGGAACAATGGGACGGACAAGAAGTACTCGCGCAATCTGGGAAAAGCGGACGGGATCGAACTTTTCCAAGTCTGAAAACGGCCCACAAAGAGTACGGGGACGAATGCAACGCTTTGAAGCAACGAGCGAGCTGCACGGAAACGACTTAGATCACCGTCAGGCGTAATCCGGTGGCACGGGAAACGATGACGGAACATTTGCCCTGCTTGAGCGAGTCGGATTTCGTTGAGGTTGTGATGTGCGCTTCGCGACTGTCCAACGCCAGCGCGTGCAATATTTCGGTTTCGACCGTTCCGCTGACGTCGTGACCGAAATCGAGTTGCACTTCAAGGTCCGTCCCCGCGTCCTTGTTCAGAATGATCACTGAGGTTTGGCCGGTGGGCAGCATTGCGGCATACGCCGTGGCATTGACTCCTGCAGCCTGCAGCTTGGCCGAGAACTCGGTCTTCAAGAGCGTTCCGCCACTGAACGAGCCGGCAAACTTGAGCCCATAGGCGACGGGCTCCAACGTATAGTCCGAACCAAAGGTCGCAATGGGCGTATAGAAAGGATGCGGATGTGCGGCAATCTGTTGGGGAGTTTCGCCATCGGCTTCGAGAAGCGCGTCGCCGGGCAGAGATCCACCGACGGAATTGGCCACGGATTTGCCGGTACCACCGTGCAGATTGACGCCGGAATAGTCATTACTGGCCAGCAGCAGTGAATAGTCGGCTGACCAAAGCGCGGCGGCAAATACGTCGGAGACGCCCGGCTTACCTCCGCGATAGCAGGTGTTGCCTTCAGTCATGCGAACGCGCGCAGCAATCTTGCCTGCGGCAGCGGTTGCGATATTCGCCGTGTTCTGCACCTTTTGCATCGTCGCCGGCTTGAGCAGGTTTGGAATGTTGACCTCGGGGTTCGTCGCTGGGCCGCCAAAATAATAATGATGGGTCAGCGTCGGCACGCGGGGCGGCGACTGGATGGAAGGCCATTGATCGGCAATCTCGGTCAGCCACGACACGTTGCTGGCAACGTCAGGCATGCCGAACTTTGCCGCGGGCACCCGGGCGGCGATAGCGCGCGCCAGCGTGAGCCATTCTTCCAGGTACGTCCTGGCGGACCATGTTTTCGGATCACGCAGGTGCCGGTCAAATAGATCTGCCTCGTTCCCGATCTGGAAATACTGTAAGCGGGTGGCGAGCGTCTCTGCTGCAAAGACCGCTTCTTCCGCGGCGCGTGCCGGCGTATTTGTGCCCATTCCGATGCCGTAGATGCAGGTCCAACCGGTGGCTTGGAGGAACTCCGCCAGGTTCCTGACTGCTTCGGCCGTGACCGCGTAGTAGCGAGCTTTCGGCTCGCCCGTGACCTCACGGACTGGAGGATGCTGTGGTTCGGGAGAGTCAGACTTAGGTTTCCAGTAAGCGAACTCGCTGGTGTTGCCGCCAAGGCGGAGAACGCCAGTTGACGAGAGTGCTTTGAATTCGCGAATCAGACCGCCGTTCTGCGCAGAAAAGAAAGTCGGGTCCACGAGTTGCTGCACCTCATAGGACAGGCCGACGAAGTCAACGGGCATATGAGGGCCGGTCGCTTCGCTGGGAATGGCGAGCGCAACCCGAGCCTTGCTTTGGCCCTGCCCGTGAAGACGCGCTGTAGCCACCGTGCAGGCTGCGGTGGCAAGGAATTCCCGTCGTGTTAGCATCGGAGCCCTCGATTCATTCGTGCCGCGTATTGGAGCGCCCGCCAGCTTTCGGCAAGGTAAGAAAAGGTAAGAATACGATACTTTGCCATCGTTGGATCTGGGCCGTTCGTCGCGATGCTCGAGAGTACTGAGTAGGACTGGAGTTCTGACAGTGTCTCGCAACGTCGCAACCCATAAAAATTTGGCGGTTGGTGAAGCCTGCATCGGGAGGCGGAACAGTGAAATCCCGTGATGTGGTCCTATCCGGTGCGGTGTACGGTGCGAAGCTCAAGGAGAATAAGGTAAAGAATCAAGAAGTCATTACCGCGCCGCAGCCGTGAAAGCGGTGTTGCGAGGACGAGCGCTTCAGTTTAGTGCGTGGAGGGGATGTCCAGAGGATTGAAACGTGACATTTTTAATGACAGCGACGCGGAGAACAGAAAAAACGAGCGCAAGTAGAATAGGGCGAAGTACTAATTGCTTGCTCGCGCGTATCTACTTCGATTAGCCTTGTATTGGCATGTCCCCGATTTATTTTGTCCCCTTTGGAATTGGAGCCCCCTGGCGACTTCGCGCATCCGCGTTCTAGTAGTCGATGATTTCGAACCGTTCCGGTCCTTCGTGTGTTCAGAGCTTAGGAAAAAGACGGAGCTGGAAGTCATTTGCGAAGTTGCGGACGGGTTAGCCGCGGTGCAGAAGGCGGAAGAGCTCAAGCCTGATTTGATCCTGCTGGATATTAGTCTGCCGTTATTGAATGGAATCGAGGCGGGGCGGCAAATCCGTCAGCTGGCGCCGAACGTGAAGATATTGTTCCTGAGCCAGGAATCGTCTGAAGATGTGGTGCAAGAAGCTCTGAGTCTGGGGGCGCGCGGCTACGTGATTAAGACGCAAGCAGGGAGCGAGCTGCTTCCCGCGGTGGAAGCGGTGCTGCAGGGGAAGAAGTTTGTCAGCAGAGGGGTGCGCGGTCATGATGGGGCACTCGCGCCCGAACTGTCGCATGGTCTGGAAGCGCAGCAGTCCGACGAACCGCTCGGTTCGTAAAGGGCGGAGGCAAGCAAGGCGCACAGCCCCTTCGTTCCTCAAGGTAAACAGGATTGGCTGTGCCACGAGACGGTGCGAGGCTTAGTGCTCGACGCGCTTGGAGACCAGAGGCAATTCGTTCTGCGATAGAAAAAACTCCGTAAAACCACACGTTAAGCAAACTAGAAGCTTCGGGAACAGCAAGACGGCCTGCTCATCGCGGTCTTTGAGATCCGGGAAATGCAGGTTGACTTCGGAGGAGAACTCCGAACGTTGGTCTGAACCGCATTTTTTACAGGGCATAACACCTCAAGGCAAACTTCGCAGAGCGACCGCTGGGGACCGTATTTAGCCATGAGGATAGCCGAGCGCCCCCGCAAGGAGCACTGTCAAAACTGACAGGTTACGTGACAGGGGTTTTAACTTGGCAGAGGAGGCGGAAATCGGCTGAGAGCTGATGGCGATGCTACGCCGAAGCTCGCGCGACTTTGCTCAGGGGAACAGTAGCGGAGACGGTGGTGCCGCGCTGGGGTTGCGAGTCGATGGAAAGGTGGCCGTCCACGAGCTTAACGCGCTCCGCCATGCTGATGAGGCCGAGCCCTTGAGTGTGCATGGGGGCGGCGACGTCAAATCCGGAGCCCGCATCGCGGACGGTAAGCACAATGGTGTCTGAGGCATAGCGCAGTTGCACATCGAAATGGCGCACGCCACTGTGCTTCACAGCGTTCTGCAAGGCTTCCTGTAAAACGCGGAAGAGGCAAAGCGAGACCTCTTGCGGGATGGAGCGCGGAACGTCATCGTGAGCAAAGAAAACCTCCGCATTCTGTTGCTTCGCGAAATCCTTGCAGAAACCTTTCATGGCCAGCGTGATTCCCAGGAACTGGAGCTTTGACGAATGCAATTCGTGGGACATGGCCTGGACGTCGGTGGCTATCTCGGCGGACTGCTTCTGGAGTTCACCGACGCGGCTATTGAGTTCGACGGGCATGGCAGGAAAGTTTTGCCGGAGACGCTCTAACTCGACGGTCAAGAGCGCGAGACGTTGACCGACGTCGTCGTGAAGCTCTCTGGCGATGCGGGCGCGTTCGCGCTCTTGCGCGTCAATCAAGCTGCGATTGACACCGGAGAGGGCTTGTTCGGCGAGCTTACGGTCGGTGACGTCAACGCAGGAGCCAATGTAACCGGCAAAGGAGCCATCTTGACTGAACCGGGGTACGCCGATGTCCAGGAGCCAGCGGAATTCGCCGTCGAAGCGGCGTAGGCGATACTCGATGGTGAACTTCTCGCGAGCATCGAAGGCCCGGACATAGGAGTCAATACAACCCTGGAAATCGTCAGGGTGAACGCCTTCCGCCCAGCCATTCCCGAGTTCCTGATCCATGGTGCGACCGGTGAAGGCCAGCCAGGAAAGATTGAAATAGGTGCACAATTTTTCGGTGTCGGACATCCAGATGAGCATGGGGGCGTTGTTGGTCATCAAGCGGAAACGCTCTTCGCTTTCGCGCACGGCTTCTTCCGCGCGCTTGCGTTCGGTGACATCGGCGACGATGCCGATGATGCGGAGCAACTTGCCGTGTTCATCGAAGTGCGCGCGACTGTTGCGCTCCACCCAAATCAAAGAACCATCCGGACGGAAAATGCGATAAGTGATAGCGAGGTTGGGTTTGGCATTGCTAAGCTGGGCCATTGCGGCCAGCAATTTTTCCCGATCATCCGGATGAACCTTGGTGAGAATTTGCTGACCGGTAAGCGGAGTGGTCTCCGGGATGCCGAGAATCGCGGCACTCTCCGACGAGCGCACGAGGATGTCGGTGGCGGCGTCCCACTCGTAAGCGAACATCTTTCCAGCCTGGACGGCCAGACGTAACCGCTCCTCGCTCTCGTGCAGGGCTCTCTCCGCGCGCTTGCGTTCGGTGATGTCTGCGACGATGCCGATGATGCGCAACAACTTGCCGTGTTCGTCGAATTGCGCACGACTATTCCGCTCCACCCAAATGATGGAACCGTCCGGGCGAATCATGCGGTGGGTGATCCCTATGTCGGGTTTTTCGGGACTGATATCGGCGACGGCTGCCGAAAATCTTTCGCGATCTTCCGGGTACACCAG
The DNA here is from genome assembly GCA_963838265.1 of uncultured Acidobacteriota bacterium. Taxonomy (GTDB): domain Bacteria; phylum Acidobacteriota; class Terriglobia; order Acidiferrales; family UBA7541; genus Acidiferrum. The sequence goes on along the minus strand of CAWIQN010000001.1, from coordinate 133,946 downwards.
ATCTGACATTCGCTGACGGGTAAGAGGGGTGTCGTAATCAACGCCGAGAATCTGTGCGCTCTCTCGAGACTGTGCGAACACATCGGTGGAGGCGTCCCAATCACAAGCGAACATTCTTCCGGCTTGGATGGCGAGCCGTAAGCGCTGCTCGCTTTTGCGAAGATCCTCTTGAACCCTCTTGCGTTCAGTGATGTCGTGAGCGGTACCGCGAAGTGTGACGATGCGGCCGGCGGCATCGCGCCGAGCTTCGCCATTGGCGACGATCCATCTTTTGGTGCCATCAGAGTGATTCATCTCCAGATCAAGTTCGTAAGGAGTGCCCGAGCGCAACGCTTCTTCGACAGCGCCGCGCAGGCGGAGCCAGCTTTCATGGGTATAAAGAGTTGCGTGACCTTGATACGTGACGGCCGGCAGCGCGGGATCACGGCCGGCAATGCGGTAAAGCTGTTCTGACCAGGTGACGGTGTCGGTCTGAGTGTCCCACTGCCAGCTACCCATGTTAGCGAGACGCTGCGCTTCCATGAGATCCGCTTCGCTCTCGCGCAAGGCCTGCTCTACTTGTTTGCGGTCGGTGATGTCCACGGCGATGCCGCGCATGCGTTCGGGTTCGCCGTGCGGTGAATAGTAAAATTTTCCCGATGCTGCAAGCCAACGCACAGTGCCATCCGGCCAAACGACGCGGAACTCTTCGGCGTAGGACGTGCGGTTATTCCTGGCATCGGCGATGGCCGCGGAGATTTGCTGCCAATCGTCCGGGTGAACGAAACGATGGAAGTCTTCCGGGCCGCCGACGTAAGTATCGGAGGGGATTCCAAACATCGTTTTCAGATCGCCGAACCAAAAGTTTCGCCTCTTCTCAACATCCCATTCCCACCCGATGGCTTTGCCGGATTCCATGGCGGAACGCAGACGCTCTTCGCTCTCGCGGAGTTCGCTTTGCGTGAGCTTGCGCTCTTCCACGATGACGGCCAGGACCATAAATGGCAGCGACGTGAAAAATAAAAAGAGTTGGAGATAGAAGACCCGGTTGATGGGGTCCGTTTCGCCGAAGGGACCACGTCCGTGGACGGCACCCCAAATGGACGTCAGGGCGACGATGGTGGAGGAGATACCGACGCCGGCAGAGCCGAAACGCAAAGCGGACCAGATTAGAAATGGAACGAGAGAATAAATGAGCGCCGGAGGATCAACCCTGCCAGAGGCCACAAATATGAAGTAGCTCAAATAGCTCAACGCACAGAGGAGGGTGGCGGCTTCGAGGTAATATTCTTTAGAGATTCGAAAGGACGGCCAGCGACGACCAAACAGACCGATGACGGCGGGGGCTACGGTGAGAAACGCCAAGGCTTCCGATAGAAAATTAAACCGCCACATCAATCGATTGTTTCCGCCTAGCCCCTGAATGCCGATGGACGAAACCACAAACGAGGCGAGGAAAACGCTGAAGAATGAATATTTTGCGAGGGCTTTAAGGCTGTTTAAGCGAGGCTGGCCATCGAAGAAATAGAAGATCCCCCAAGCAGCGATGAGAATCTCCAGGGCGTCCGCTAGAATAAACCAGGCGAGGGAACGTAGCGCCATGCCTGTTTGCAAGTCGTACAAAACGAAACCGGCTAGGCCTGCGGGGAGAAGGGCGGGCCAGATTTTCTTGGGGACGAGCAGGAGAATGGCGACCAAAAGGGCACACCCGGGCCAAAGCGGCCAAACCGTTTGAGGGATGTAAATGATTGAAGCGCCAGCCAGCCTCGCGGAGAGGTAGCATGAAGTGGCGGCCACGAGCGCGAGGATGGCTGTGCCAAATCGGGAATCCGAATTAAGGTTGTTCCAAAACAGGCGATGGTTGAGGGAACTCATGAACGACCCCAAGGAATGACGCGAAGCATATACGGTTCCGCACGGCACCGCCACGGTATAAATGCTCGGCCGATATTGGTATGGGGCCGACTCTGCGAAGTGGGAGAGAGGGACCGGAACCGGGGTTGTTCGGCTGTAAGTTTTGACAATATACGGCGCTGGGTGGGTCATTATAGGCTGAGTGAATCTTGATGATTCCCCGCCGAGCCGTAACATAGTAAAAGACTTATCTCGGAAGTTGGCCCAGTGGCGGGCATGGGGCTTGTTTCCGAGGGGAGAATTCGGGTGCTCGAATGGGAGGAAAGGCTTTGAGAAAACGCTCATTATTTTTATCGGCGGTTGCGGTGATTCTGGCGATACCGGTATTGCTGGTGGCCAGCGCCCCAAAGATGGAAGTGAGCTGGAAGAATCCCAACTTTTCAGGGACGCGGTTTACCAACATTCTGGTCCTGGCTTTGAACGGCAAGGCGGCGAACCGCGCAGAGTTCGAGGACGAGCTGGCGGCGGCGATTACGCGGCCGGGAATTCAGGCGACGCAAAGCTATGTGTTTCTGGCGCGGCCGGACGCGACGCCCATCGACATGAAGGATATGAGGGAGCTGATCCGGGAGCAGAAGTTTGACGCAATCGTGGTGGCTCGAATCACCAAAGCGGAGAAAAAAACCACCTACGTCCCCGGAGAGATTTACGATCCGTATCCCTATTATGGGACTTTTTACGGGTACTACGACGTAGTATCACCTTTGGTGTATTCGCCCGGATATCTCGAAAAGGTAAGCACCGCACAAGTGGAGACAAATTTTTATGCGACGGCAAAGCCGGACGGAGAGCTGGTCTGGACGGGAACCACCAATACCTTTAACGGCAATTCGCCGATGAAAGCGATCAAGGAATTGGTTAGCGTGGTAATCAAAGAGCTGGAAAAGCAAAACGTCATCAGCGGCAAGGCTTGAGTGGTTCAGCAAGAGCCGTAGCGACCATTCAGGTATCGCTCAAGCACCCCTCACGCATCCATTGCGCACAGATTGATCCTAGAAGGACCATCCGATGCCCGAACTGATGCCGAGTTCATTTTTTCTTGCCGTTGTCGGCGGGCGGCTATCGAAGTTATCCCAAAAGGTGAATTGGAGTTGAAAATTGTTTCGTAGTTTGATGGTGAGCGAATTATTCGTGGTTAAGCGCACGCGGCCGGTATCGGTCAGGCCCGGAAATACGCGCAGCTGAGAATTGAATTCTCCGAAGTTGAAGCGGACGTAGTTGTACTGTAATCCCGCCACGGCCTCCATGCTCTGGTCGGATGGCTGACCGGCGCTGTCGAAGGACTCGTTAATGTACGCAATACCGCCGAGCCAGGCGAGGTTACTGTTAGTGGTGCGCTTCAAGTAACGGCCATAACCGCCGCCCAGGGTGGTGCGCAGGTTTAGATCCTGCCGGCTGGAGTGAAGAAAATCAGTTAGAGAAGCGACGAAAGAATTTCTGCCGAGAAACTTTGCGAAGGTGGTGTCCGATTCCTGGACATTTGTGCTGGAGGCTCCCGACTGACCGCTGAAGGTCGAACTCACCGAGGTCACAACCTGCCAAGCCTTGGTCTTGTAGGTGGCATCGGTGTCGAAGTTCAGTGATGACTGACCATTTCCGCTGGCGTAGCTGTAACCGAAATCGATGGAACCCTGCAATTGTCTCCAGAACGTGGGTTTCTTGGTGTCAATGCTGGTGATATCCGTCGAAGGGAGCTGCACTTCTTCGGTGGCTTCGTGAATCGTAACGTCGTCGCTGTTGGCTTTTTCGCCAGAGGTTCGTTCGATTTTTCCTTCCAGTATTTTCCCGTTGTTCAAGACAATGCGATAGATCGCGGTGCTCTGGACCGATTGCACCTGATTCCAGTCCAGGGCGATATTGCCGGACACATACTCGGTCTCAAGAAACAACAAGCCGTTTTGCAGGCGCTTTACTTGCCCGGTGAAATGATCCCCGTTGTTCATGACGACCACGTCTTTTCGTATTGACCGCGCCGACGAACCGAGGCATGCCAAGAGAAGCACGCCAAGGGAAAAACAGCTCGCACGGAGGAACGGAAAATTTGGAGTAGTCATTTTTTGACTCCGATGCCGGTGGCTGATGCTAGGAAGAACACCGGCATTTAGGAATACTGCAAGATTCATTTCTTCTCCAGGGAAAAGAAAAGATAGAGAGCCATGCCAACAAACTGTTCCGGCATATTGGGGTGTTTGCCGGTGTCGTTGTCGTGCTGGTAGTAGGTGTTGAATTCGACGTGTTTGCCTACCGGAAAAATACACCCGGCAAAAAGCGAGGTGGTGCTCCATTTACTGTACTGACTCTCGTAGTATGGCTCGGCCGCGACATATGGGATGAGGTGATAAGAATGGATGGCGAAAGTTCGTTCGAGCGTGAGTCTGTTGCGATAGCGGTAGGTGAATTTTCCCGCTTTCCAGTCCAGATCCGCGCGGTTGCGGTCGGAAGCGTGAAAGCCGGCGCCCATAGGGAGGTTGAAGGTCACGGCAGTGATCATGCGATTTTCGGACGGGGAGTCTGGGATGTCCAGGTAGCGGTAGCCAACCTCGACAACCAAGAATCGTGACTTGGAATCGTCGAGGTCGAAGGTCTTTATTTTTTTGAGCTTTAGCAAAGGCTTCAGGTAGAGCTCAAGGCTGGGGCCAATTGCAAATTGCGTGGAGTCGCCGCCATCGCGATCATCCTTGGCCTGGAGATAGGCGCGAAAAGTGGAATTCAAATTGAGATGGGCATCCGCTTCCGGCTCAAATTGAAGGTTTTGCGCACGGGCGGGTAAGCAGGAAAGAAAAAAGAGCGTTCCTATACTTAACGCGACCCCGAGAAGTCGCGACACTGGTCTTCCCTTTCCGCGGAGCCGAGGGGCCGGTGCTCCGTGAGAGACGGCTAGCTCGGCCATGACGATCTGCACGAGGCTTGGCCGATTCGGAGCCGGAGAAGGTATCAAAACGCCTCGCCAACACCTACGGTCCAAGTCCAACTGTTCACGCCCCGGGCGAAGTCAGTACGCAGATTGACGTGATACTTTTTGCTTAGTTCGTACCTTGGCCCACCACCGATGTCTGGCAAGAAGTGACCGTCTCTAAGGACTTGATTCGAACCGGGAACGACCCCGCCAAGGCCGCCGAATACGGCGAGGCCAAAGCCTTTCGGCAAAGTGAGGCGATATTCCAATTGTGTGGTGAACATGTGGGTATCGAGATACTGACCGGCGGTATAGCCGCGCAGTTCGCTCTGCGTGCCATAAACGCAATTGCCGTAGAAAGGCGGCTGGCCGGCGGTGTTGCAGATAAACAGATCGTAGGCGAGGACCTGATTCTTGGCGAGGCTATAGTATTTGTCGAAAGTGAATTTGTACGACTGGAAGGAGTACTTGCTGCCCAAGCCTTGAGAAAAAAAGTCAGCGGTGAAATTCAGCTTCATTCCGCCGGTTGGAAAGAAGCGATTGGGACGAGTATCGCGCACGACGCGGAAGCCCAAAGACCGCAGGGTGGTATGTAAACCAAGGTCCGGCGGAAGATTAGGGATTTGTTCGTTGGTCGGGCGCAATGTAACCACGGAATCGCCATTCACAAAACGCGGTCCGGCGAGAAATTTCCATTTTATACGACGTAGGAATTCACCAAAGAAAATTTGGCCGGTTTGATTTAGCGGCAGCTTGAGTTGCATGCCGGCATTGCCAAAGAAAAATCCGGTACCGTACAGGTTGTAGTTCAAATCGCCATGGGCATAGAACGAGGTGATCTCGTAGGTGTCTTCTTTCATATACAACTGCGCGCCTATGCCAAAACCACTCGTCCCGTTGTCGGTTACAAGGCCAGCCGCGCCAATGACGGAAGGAGGAGAAATCTTGTCATCCTTGCTGAAGGGGAAGATGTAGCCGACGGCCGGAGTGGCGCCGAGGCCGATCGCCGGGCTGGAAATGGGTAGAGGGGCGAAAACTAGCGAGCCGCGATGCTGCTTTTTGTCCTTGTCTTTTTTTTCCTGTTCTTCCTTTTTTTTCTGTTCTTCCTGTTGTTTCTTCTCCTCCTCGGGAGTTAGTGGCTTCTGGGCGTCCTGCGGGTTAGCCGGGGGCGTGGGGGGTGTTTGACTGGTGCTCGGGTCAGCGCCGGATGTCTGAACTGAGGGGCGGTCTTGCGCGACGGCGGATGCGTTCATCGAGGAGCAGACCGCCGCAGCAAAAAGCAAAGCAAAAAGCCGGAGATTTCGCAGGCTTTGCCCGCCGCCGCCGTGGAAGGCGTGAGGGTCGGCGGATAGTTGTCGCGTCAACTGAAGCGAACAGCACAAGGGATTGCTCCGGTTCGGAATCGATGATCGGGTCGTGCACGAACCATTTTTTAGTCGCTGCAAAAATAAAGGTGCTGAGTCCGGAATCGCTTCCCGAAAAGTTAAGCGCCGACAAAGTGCAAAGCGCCATGAACAAATGGATCGCCAAGCTGAGCGGCTGTTTTGGCCCCAAAGGCGACCGCCTCAGAAGGCGGCCGCTACAGAGTCAAAGGCCACGCGATCAGCTCTTGGGAGGCGCCGGCTTGGGGATTCGCAACGTCCAGGCGCCACCGAACACGGTGGTGTTTCCAAGAGTGTGGGTGTCCGACTTGTATTCATGTTCGAACTTGAAGAAGAGACTAAAGTTCTTGGCCGGGAGGATGTAGTTCAGCTGACCACCAACCGCATGGACGGAGTAGAAAGGGAGTGCGCTAGCGGGCAAAACGGTCGGTCCGATCGGAAGAGGATTGGGAATGGTGCCGCCGTTCGCGGAAACTTGCCATTGGTCATAACCGATCACGCCGAACTGCAGTAGTTTGCTGAAATCTTTTTTCAGCGGAAGAATTTGGCCGATGCCCCATTCGTCGGTAAAAGCCTGCCCCGGAGTCTTGGCTGTGTCGCTGGCACCGGCGCGCGAACCGTGACGCTCCCAGTCGGTGAACAAATTTACGCTGGTACCGCGGTTTTTGGTTACGTAGTAAGTGGTCGCCCATTGTACGTGGTTGCCAACATAACCAGTGCCAACGTTATTTGTGGCACCCGGAGCGTAACGGCCGGTGGGGACCATGACACCGTCAGCCACCAGCATATCGAAGCGTTTGCGGTGCCAACCCAAAGTAAAGGGTTGAATCCAAATATCGGCGAGGCCGGAGCCGCCGGCAGAGGCGCCGAGATTGGGCGCCGCCGGGTTGGAGATGTCGGCATCCAAGGAACCACTCGCGTAGGTGGTGGGCATGATCATGAAGCCGAGATTTCCGCCTAGAACTTTTGTGTCCGGCACGAAATAGAAAATATTTTCAACGGCCCAGACGGAATAAGTACCTGTGGCGGGGACAGCATTGCCCGAGGGACCGTTAAAGGTGCTGGCGTCGTAGTTGACGTCCATGTTTATGAAAGAAAATCCTGGAGAAGGCAGGATTCCGGCGTTGAGGCCCACCTGACCGGGCAACCATTGCGGTTTAAATTGGCCGCGCGAAGGTGCGGCACAGGCCAAGACCAGCAACGTAAGTACCAAGCTAACGGTCTTAATTCTCGAAGGCATAGTTTGCTCCATCCCCAAATCAGGTTTTGAAAACTCCGTGTATCTTACAATTCTTAAGCAAACTACCGGCAGCGCCAGAAGGCGGGGCACCCGGTCAGTCAACAGCGAGCGACGCGGGCGATTCAGCATCCGCAACGCTCGACGCAGTTCTCCTGCCAACTCGATGTTTCTATGAACGGCCAGACCATGTAACTGGCAAAATTGACAGACCCCCCGGTTCTAGACACTTACCGGGGAGATGCGTGAGAGAGCTGGCTCGTTGCCCCTAACGCGTGTTTTGATCGGTTGAGCAGGCTCGCCAACGCTGCCCTTGGCGCACTCGAGCGCAAAGGTACCAGGCTCTTGCGCTTCAGAATTGCAGCGAAAAACAAGATGCGGCTTAGTTGTTGCTCTGCACGCCGGCGCGCAACTTCTCCATTACTTGATCCATATTGAAGCTGGCCGGCGATTGGCGTGGCGGAAATTCCTTGAAGGTCATCAGGAACTTGCCGATGAAGGCCTGCGCTGGAACAAGCACGTAAACACGATCAATCATCCAATGGTCGTAATCGGAGGCCTCATAAGAGGCGCGTTCGAACGGATCGGCACGCAGATCTTCGATCAGGGGGACGCGCAGGGGAATCAAAGGATTGGCCCACACACCGAAGCCGTGCTCACGCTGTTCGAGGAAAACGAGCTTCCATTTTTCGTAGCGTAGTCCGGCAAAATCGCCGTCGTCGGTCCAGTAGAAAAATTCCTTGCGTGGCCCGGGAGCCTTGCCGGCCAGCATGTCCGTCAGGTTGTAGCCATCCAAATGGACTTTGAAGGTCTTCCCGTTGGATTCGTAGCCGGTGAGCAGTTTCTGGACAACGTCCGGTTCGCCCGCGGCCGCCAAAAGGGTGGGCGCCCAATCCTCGTGCGCGCAAATATCATTGATGACCGTGCCGGGTTTGATGACGCCGGGCCAGCGGACGACCATCGGCACGCGGTAGGCGCCTTCCCAGTTGGTGTTTTTCTCGCCGCGAAAAGGAGTGGTGCCGCCATCGGGCCAAGAAAAGGTTTCGGCGCCGTTGTCGGTGGTGATGATAACGATGGTGTTGTCGGCGATGCCCAGATCATCAAGCTTCTTGAGCAGAACGCCGATATTGTCGTCGAATTCCGTCATGCCGGCACCATACAGACCTTTTTCCGCAACCATGGCTTGATACTTCGGCTGGAGGTGCGTCCAGATATGCATGCGGGTGGTGTTGTGCCAGATGAAGAATGGTTTGCCGGCCTTCACTGAGCTATCGATGTCCGCCAGCGTTTCGGCGAGAAATTCTTCATCCGCGGTTTCCATGCGCAGCTTGCTGAGCGGACCGGTGTCGCTGCAGGTCTGCTTGCCCCACGGACCAAAACGGGGATCAGGCGGAGCGGGATTGTCGGTGGCGGTGGCGACGCACTTATACACACCGCGCGGCCCGAACTTGGCCATAAATGCGGGGTTTTTCGGATAGTCCACGTTCTCGGGCTCTTCTTCGGCGTTCAGGTGATAGAAGTTACCGAAAAATTTATCAAAACCGTGAACGGTGGGGAGAAATTCGTTGCGGTCGCCAAGATGATTCTTGCCGTTCTGAAACGTGAGGTAGCCACGACCCTTCAGCAAGTCAGCAATGGTAGGATCCTGCGCGCGCAAACCGAGATCAGCGCCAGGGAGGCCTACTTTCAACAGTCCAGTGCGGTAAGGACTCTGACCCGTGATGAACGCGGCGCGGCCCGCCGTGCAACTCTGTTGCGCATAGTAGTCGGTGAATATGGCGCCCTGCCGTGCTACGCCGTCGATGTTCGGCGTGTGGTAGCCCATCATGCCCATGTTATAGGCGCTGATGTTGGAGTAGCCGATGTCGTCGCCAAAGATGACGAGGATGTTGGGTTTCTTTGCCTGCGCGGAGGCCGACGACGGCAGGATCAGAGCAACAACAGCAAGGAACATGGCCACAACAAGTACTTGTTTTCCGATGAGCTTCACGCGTAACTCCCCAGTATTTATTCTATGGGACTGAAAAATGCGATGGAATCGCTGCACGGAACTGATGAGATCCTCGCACGCTAGCGAGCCTGTGCTTAGGAGACGCGAAAAAAAACTGTCAAAAGTGACAGGCCTTAGCGTTGGGCCCAAATCGTACATTCAGTGGAGATCGTGTCGCGGATGGATGATAACACACGGTTCGAGGAGGCTCTCACTGGGACGAAAAGCGAGAGACAAATGAGCGACCGGCGAGCGCTGCGTTTATCGCAGGAATCAGGTCGGTGACCATAGCCAATTTCACCACGTAGCCCAGTCCTCCGGCAGCCTGACAGGCCTTGAGGATGTCGGTGTCTTGATGGGCCGTGAGAAATACGATCTTGGTTTTGCTGCCGAGTCTGGTCAGTTCCTCGGCTACTTCAATCCCGCTCATAACCGGCATCGATATATCCAATACAACGAGGTCAGGTTGGAGCCTAAGGGCAAGCTCCAAAGCGGCTGCTCCATCGGAGGCTGTGGCGACAAGATCGAAAGAGGGCTGCAATAATTCCGAGATGGTCTTCAACACGGGAACCAGATCATCCGCCACGACAATTCGTTTTGCGTTCATAGGAACCATACGTGGTCCGCGAGGGAGTTCCAATCGTGAGGCGGAAATTCGGATCGAGGTCGCCATGCGCACCTATTCCCATCCGGAATCAGTTCCACCGGCCTTGGAGCCCGAGTAACTTAACCATCCTGCTTGCAAGAGCAACCGCCTGGCTATTGGCAAAACTTACGCTACCGAGAAGCAAGCTGACTTCGGCAATGGTCAAACAATTCTGTTCTTGACGGCGTAGCGCACGAGTTCCGCGCTGGTCTTGATCTGCAGCAATTCCATTACGCGATATTTGTGCGAGGCGACCGTCCGCAGAGTGATATTTAGCAAGTCCGCCGTTTCCTTCATGGAGCGTCCTTCGGCCAACAGTTGAATGACTTGCCGTTGCCGGGACGTCGGTTGGGGTGCGTGTTCCCGGGCCTCGGGGTCAAGCAATGAAAGTTTGGCCAATCCTCCGGCGATGCATGGCGTAACGTAGGTGCGGCCTTTCAGAACCTCGGAGATCGCTTTGGTAAGCTCCAACGCTGCGCCCTGCTTGAGCAAATAGGCGGAAGCTCCGGCGCGAAAGGCCTCTGCAACCAAGTAGGGGTCTTCATTCATGGTGAGGAAAACCAGTTTTACCTCTGGCATATCGCGTTGCAGCTGCCGGCCGGCATCGAGACCGTTCAAGAGAGGCATGGCAATGTCGAGCACCACGACGCTGGGCCGTAGCTTTTGCGCCGCTTTCAAAAGCGCAAGTCCATCGCCGACGGAACCTACGACGTCATATTCAACTTCCAAGACCTTTTTGAGCGCCTCGGCCAACATCAGATGGTCATCGGCGAGCAACACACGAGCGCGACGCAAGAGTTACCTCCGTGCAACCGAGCTTGCTACCTGCGCCTTAGGGGACGAGGCCACCAGGAGCACCTGCGCTGGGATCTGGGTTCGCTCCTTCCTGCGCTTGCGAAAGAAATCCACGGCAATCGCTCGGAGAAACTGTTGTAGGTTTTATGTTGAGTACATGGCGTACCGCCAATCCTGAGAAAACCAGGATTGGCGGCGCTTTTTCGCCATGCGACACGTCTACGCGGATTTGTTGCGCCGCCCATAAAACACTTCGGGCGGACATGTCCGTTTTACCAGTTGAGGACGATTCCGCTCTTCAGCCGGAAGCTGTTCTGATTGTTGTTGTTGCTGCAGACTGCCAAGGCGCAGTCGTTGCCAAAGCGGGTGTAGAGATATTCAGCCTGGACTAGGCGAATGGAAATCTTCTTGCTCACCACAATCTGAAAACCTCCGCCCACGGTCAGAGCGAAAGCATTCTTGGTATAGGTATTACCGCCGGTGGCGTTAATGCAAGTAATCGCCGAGCTATTGCAGGTCAGCGAAATGCGAGTACCTCCGAAATTGAGCTCACCGAATGGCTGGAATTTGCCCATCTTGCGATAGGTAATGCGCGGGCCAAACAAATACGTAAACAAACTTCCGTCGATGGTGTTGCCGAGTCCGTAAGCGTTGCTGAAAATCTTGCAACCACCCAGGTCCGCGGCGATGCCGATCAAACTGGTTACGTTGTAAGCGATCGTGCCTCCGCCACCGGCGCAATTCAAATCATTGGAGCCTGTAACGGTTTGTCCGTTCACCACAAATGCGTTGGTGAGATTGGGACTGGTCCGGATATACATAAATGCCGGCGAAGTTTCAATCTTCGGGAAATCGTCCTGGGCGAACGCCACGCTGCCGAACATCAAAAGCATTCCCAAAACGATTAGACTTCTTGCGATCTTCATTGCTTTTCTCCTCAGTCCTAGATTTGTACTCGATGACCAAAACTACAACCACCCACCCGTTGCTACAGCAAACTCAAGAGCCAGCCGGAGGGCCCTGTCTTTGGATCAGGCGCGTTGCACCTACGGAGGTCGGGTCTGAACTGCCTCCAGCTCGTCGAATCCTGCCGACCTCGTGTTTCTCATCTGCTCCGCCTGATTCGAGGACCCGGAAGAGAGGCCCTGGAGGGCGTTTGGTCGGTTCCGCCAGTGAAGTGGAACCCACCTCTTCCCGGATCCTCGGTTTCCTGATATACGCCACCATAGGTGGAGTACCCAGGGACGTAAACTGTCAAAACTGACAGACGTGTCCAGATCCGCCAAATCCGAGTCATCTTAAAGGGACAAAGAAGACTCGTTATTTCTTTAAAAATCCGAAACATACAGCCGCAGGTTGAGCGAATAGCGGGAAAGGAAGCGGCGGAGGAATCCGGAATTTATGGGCTGATGAGACGCCATCGCGGTCGACAACGGTAATCGCTGCTATTGGCGAATCCAAGTGATTAGTGGGAATTCGCGGACTCGCTTATAATCTCATCTCTGCAATGAGATAAACCGGAGGAGAACAAAAGGGCCTGAGTGAAGGCAACGAGAGATTCAGTCAATTTCAGAACGGATTACAACTATGAGAACAACACAACTAGTTTTGTTATGGATAGCACTCGGAGCTCTGGTCCTCCCAGTTCACGCGCAAACGCAGACGCCGGAAGTCATACCGGCATCCAGTCTCATTAGCAAGTCCACGGTGGCGATCGGTTTCACGGTGGGCGGCGGCAGCACGAAAGTTGACTTGACGGGAACGCCGCTGATGCCGCAGGCCACTGGTGAGGCGAAGATACAAGCCAAGGCTAATGCGGGCCTAACGAACATCGAGGTTTCGGTTAGCGGCATGACCTCGCCTTCGAGCATTGGCGCGGAATATTTGACCTTCGTGCTGTGGGTGGTTACAGCCGATGGCCGCACCAGCAATGCGGGAGAAATTCTCATCAACAAAAACGGCGAGGGGAAACTGATCGCCACCAATCCGGCGCAGACATTCTCTTTGATCATTACCGCGGAACCTTATTTCGCCGTGCGCGTGCCCAGTGAGATGGTGGTTATGGAGATGGAAACCCGAAAAAACACCAAGGGTAGACTCTTTCCGATCACCTCATACCAGCTGATGAAGCGCAGTCAATACGCGCGACTGGGAAATCCGCTGGCGTTGACGCCGGACCTGTCCAAAGTTCCCCTGGAAGTGTACGAAGCGCGCAATGCCGTGGATATCGCGAAAGATCGCGGGGCAGGCCAGTATGCACCTGATATTTTTGCCAAGGCGCAAGCCAGTCTGGCCATGGTGGAGAGAGCTCTCTCCAGCAACGCCAACAAGAAGCAAATCATCTCTACCGCCAAGCAGACCGTGCAATTCGCGGAGGATGCGCGCGCCCTTTCCGCGGAACGCCAAGACCAGGAACGTATAGCGGCCGAGAAGGCAGCGGCGGCGGCACAGGCCAGAGCCGAAGCGGAAGCAGCGGCCGCAACCGCGGCTAAGCGCCAAGCGGAAATCACCGCCGCGAAACAGGCGCAAATGCAGGCGGAGGCCGCCGCGGAGGCTAAACGGCAGGCCGAACTTGCCGCCGCAAAACAAGCGCAAATGCAGACGGAGGCAAATGCCGCGGCACTTAAAGCGAAAATGGAAGCGGACGCCCTAAAAGCCAAGGAGGACGCTGCACGGGCCGAAGCCGAGCGCGCGCGCCAGGCCGCGGCTGATTTGCGCGCACAATTGCTCGAGCAGTTCAACCGAGTGCTGCCGACCACGGATACGCCGCGTGGATTGCAGGTGAATATGGGTGACGTTCTTTTCGACACTGGAAAATTCAAACTGAGGATGGAAGCGCAGCTGGGGTTGGCGAAGCTCACGGGTATTGTACTGTCTCACCCCGGACTTAATCTCGCGGTGGAAGGTTACACAGATACGACGGGAACGGCTGCGTTCAATCAAACTCTGTCCGAGCAGCGGGCGAACTCCGTGCGCGACTATCTAATTCAGCAGGGCCTCGACGCGGGTACCATCACGGCGCAGGGCTTTGGCCCGGCGGACCCCGTGGCCAGCAACGATACGCCGCAGGGACGCCAGCAAAACCGGCGTGTGGAGATCATCATTTCTGGTGAAGTGATCGGCACGAAGATTGGCGGTACCCCCACACCACAGTGATGGCGGATTCTTCAACAACTTGAGTTGTGCGATCAAGCGGCGGGATGACTCTAACCGACGAGCACGGACATGCGCGGTCGCGACGGTCTCGACGACCTAAGGGTCCGTTTCATGCAGGTATAGAGCACGAAACGGACCCAAAAGCTTCATCGACCGGTAAGTTGCGGCATAGTTGCGGGTTAGTTCTTTGGCCACTGCTTGAACATCTTCGTTACGGCGTTGTGAACCAACTGCTGGTTCTTGTTCCCGTTGTTGCTAAGGGTATTCTCGGCAATTCCGCGCCATATGAGTGTTTGGGTCTTCATAACATACAGGTCGACGATCAGAGTCCCTTCCACGTTCTGCTGCGGAGTAATTCCACCCATTCCACCGCCGATGCCGCGCATGCCCCAGGCGCTCCAAGAGGTCTGTTGCTTCAAACCGCCGCTAGAAACCAGGAGGATATCGGGATTTTGATTCTCCTGCACCATTTGGAGGCCCTTGCCTTGCATCGCGGTGTTGATGTCCTGCTGCGCTACCTGCGCCAGGATGGAGTTTTGAATCTGGTTAGCGTTGTTGGAGCCCCAAGCGTAGGTGTGATACTGGGAAAAACTCGCGCTATGGTCGTAATTTACGGAGACTTGTTGCCCAACAGCCATAGCGGAGGTAATACACAGCAAAAGCGCGCACAAGGCAAATCTAATCTTCATGATCTTGTCCCTTCGTATTTTGGATTCGCCGCCAGCGGTGGGCCTGGCAGCGCTGTTGGTCAGAGTCCGTCCCTAACGACCTCGGACCTTGGTATCAGACGGCATTGCCGTCCGAATCTCTCGCGCGTCTTGCGATCACCGCGCATCACGATTTGCCATTTGGCGCGCTCGGTCATTTGGCACTGATCGTCGCGGCCCTTCCGAATCGTTCACTTAGCGACCGGTTCGAGAGCTGGCCGCGTCGGTGCAAGCCGATCGCGGGCAGCTTCGGCACTCAAAGCCAACTCAAAACTCCCTCTTGGGAGTGCAGGCTCGCCGGCGGACCTTGCGGCTATGAGCTTCCGCACGTCGGCTCGCTGAAGCACATGCGGGCCACCCAGCAGTTCCGCGGTGAGCATTACTTTCGCAAATTGTTCCACGGTTTCCATCCGCTGATAGGCCGCAAGCAGATCCCTCCCGCAGGTCACCACGCCGTGATTCTCGAGCAGGATGGCATCGTGGTCTTGGACCAAGGGCTCTAGCCCCGCGCAAAGCTCCCAAGTGCCAGGGGTTCCGTACGGGGCCAAGGGAATTTTGCCGAGGCCGACGACCACCTCAGGGAGGACAGGTTCTTCAAGCGCTCGCCTGGCAGCGGCGAATCCCGTCGCGGTGGGAGGGTGGGCGTGGCAGATGGCCCGGACATCGGGCCTGTAGCGGTAGTAGAGAAGATGCATCCGCATCTCCGACGAGGGAGATCCCGCCCCGTAGATGACCTCACCGCG
Organism: uncultured Acidobacteriota bacterium; assembly: GCA_963838265.1. Classification (GTDB taxonomy): domain Bacteria; phylum Acidobacteriota; class Terriglobia; order Acidiferrales; family UBA7541; genus Acidiferrum. The sequence continues at coordinate 118,501 of CAWIQN010000001.1, read as the reverse complement.
CATATCAGTAACCAGCAACTCACCTGATTTCAGACGCCCTTTGCAGGTGCCGGACGGTGTAACGAGAATCCGATCTTCATCGAGCCGCACAGAGAGGTTGCCTTCGTTCGCGACCACGTAGCCCCGGGTGTACATCCAACGTCCGATTCTGCAGATCTGCCGGCGGTGTTGTTTTTCGGTAGTGGAAATGGTTGGCTGGCAAGCACTTGCAGGTTCCCGGGTCATTCGTGCGCATTCCTTTCCAGTAGCTGGGACCTACGATCTCGCCAGCAAAAATAGAGGATCCGGCCCGGGAATGTAACTGTCAGTTCTTACAGGAGCGGGGCTCCGCTCCGCCAAATCGAGCCTGGCATGTGACAAAACTGACAGTTCCCCTCCCTCGTAGCGCGGCCTAGCATGTTGGGACTCGGACAATTGACGGGCACGAGATGCCTTCATTCAGTGTGGATCCGGATTGATGCACCGCTGCGAGACGAGCAGCCGATCGGCGCGACAAAATGCCAGACCGAAATTATCGAACGACCGTTGGACGAATGATTTGGCGGATGGGGGTGGCGGTGGTGCTGGCGCTACAACTCCTCGCTGCATTAGCGCTCGGGAGGAAGTTTTACATGGTGCAGGAGGTTTTTGTAGTGATGCTGCTGATTGCTATTACCGTGGCGGCCTTACTGCTCCTGCTGGTTGCCTTCGTTCTGCTTCAAGAGGGAATGCGGCGACCTGTTCTTTGGATGAAGGGCGGGATGCAACGAGTTGTTAAGTTGAGCCACCGCCACGTCGGCCCTCCGGACGCCCTCAGCCCGCCAGCATTGCGCCGCTGAACCTCCCAATAAAAGGCGATTCGAGCCCCCATCGTCTCATTCGGGCAACTGCCCAGCGGAGGTTTCCTCGCGTAGTCTCTTGACCGCTGTAACGTGGCAACTCCAGTGACAAACCCCGGCGTCCCGATTTTCTGCAACGTACTGTAACTTTTGACAGTTAAAATGGCGTCGCATCTCGTGTGATCGTAGCTGTACTGAGGAGAAGCCATCATCATGAGACTGTTTTCTGCAGCTTCGACGCTACCGGGCGCGGTAGCGGTCGTCTGCGTCTTCCTTCTCCTCACAACTTTCAAGGTTGCGGCGCGACCGCTTCCTGGCTGGAGCGGCCAGCCCAAACAGTGAATTGATTTTTCACGGAGGAGCAATAATGCTCAAGAAGAGCACAATCACAGTCGCCATCCTGGCATTGTTGATATCCGCCCCTGGGCTACTGGCCCAAGATGCGGCACCGGTTCAGAAGCCGGCTGCCAAAGCGGCGGCGCACGCGACCTCACCAAAGGAACAAAATCTGCAGGAGTACATCAAGCTCCTGCGGGGAGACGTGCGATCACAGAAATCCGGAGTGATGAGCGCCGTCATGCAACTCGATCCAGACCAAGCCGCGAAGTTCTGGCCAATTTATCGCGACTACGACGCCGAACTGTCCAAATTAAATGATCTGAGAGTGGCGAATATCGAAGAATATTCGCGGACGTATACCCAATTGACGGACGCGAAGGCCGACGAGCTGATCCAGAACGCGATGGCATATCAGAAACAGCGTGCGGAACTTTTGGCCAAATATTACGACCGCGTGAAACAAGAGCTGGGCGCGATTACCGCAGCACGCTTCGCTCAGGTAGAGCAACAGTTGCTTTTGATCATTGATCTGCAAATTCTTTCGTCGTTGCCCATCGCGGGCTCCTAACACCAGAACAGAGAAATAGGAGAACACAGAATGCGGAGCTACAGGATTTTGCCGATAGTGATTTTGTCAGCAGCGCTGACGGGATTTGCGGGTTCGTCCACGGCGCGCCCGGAGCCTGCGCCAGCGCCGCAGCAAAAGATGGTTTCGGTGCCGGCGGGTACGACCATCCTGATACGCATGTTGGATACGGTGGACTCCAGCAAGAATTCCGTTGGGTCAAGGTTTACGGCGACGCTCGAGACCAACCTGGTCGTCAACGGCAAGGTATTGGTTCCGAAAGGTAATACGGTCTACGGACGTCTCGCGGAAGCAAAACAGGCGGGACGCGCGACGGGGTCATCGGAGCTGCAGCTGGAGCTGACGGATATCGTCGTTGGCGGGACGGCCTATCCAGTTCTCACGAGCGATTACGAAGTGAAAGGCAGCAGCAGCGGCAAGAGAAGCGCCAAGCGGCTACTGGGTGGGGCGGGGCTCGGAGCGGTGATTGGAGGCATTGCAGGTAACGCCGGCAAGGGAGCGGCTATCGGGGCGACTGTCGGGGCGGTGGGGGCCGTTGCGCAGAAGGGCAAATCGGTCAATGTGCCGAGCGAAACCCTGCTCGAATTCCGGCTCCAGCAGCCCGCTTCGTTGCCGGCTCGCTAGTTGATCTGCGGCCGCGAGCCCTGATGGGAGAAGCAACACGCTGATTGGATCGATCTGTCGCAGGCCGAGCAGTGTTGCAGATTTTCTGACGTTGGCGAGGGAGCAAAGGCGCGGAAGAACCGTGAAGAGCGACTGCGAATATACACAGACCGAAGGACCGCTGATCGCCAGAGCGCGCCAGGGCAATTCTGACGCGTTTTCCGAACTGGCGCGAATGCACTCGCAGCATATCTACAGCATCTCGCTGAGGATGTTGAAGAATCATGCCGATGCGGAGGACAACCTGCAAGATGTTCTCTGCAAAGTGTATGCGAACATCCGCCGATTCCAAGGGCGCTCACGCTTTTCCACCTGGATTGTCCGCATCACAATCAACGAAGCGCTGATGAAGATTCGCAAGGAAAAGTCGGGACGTGCCGCGGGTCAGACAGATCTGCCCTGGAATGAGCGCGACGAGAGCACGATTCTGGAAATTGAGGATGGCCGCCCGAACCCAGAGCGCCAGTACATCGCCAATGATCTGGCTAAGAAGGCGTTCCGCGGGCTGCATCCCTCGCTGAGACAAACATTTATCCTGCACAAGGGCGAAGGATGGACCCATTGTGAGTTGGCTGGATCCATGGGAGTGGCTGTGGCGACCGTCAAGTCACGCATTTTCCGGGCTCGAGCAAAGATGCAAGAACATCTGCACGCGCTTTGCTAAATCCAACTTCGTGAAAGCTTCACACTGGACTTACGCTTCGTCCGACCTTTGATAGGCGGCTACCAGCCGGGCTACAGTGAATGCGATGTAGAGGACGCCCGTGGCCGCCTCGAATGCTGCAAGCATGCGGGCCGGCGGAGAGATCGGCACGATATCTCCATATCCCAAAGTAGTTAGCGTGACCAAGCTGAAGTACAAGAGCGAATGGCGAGAGACCCCATTTGCCGACGACGACCCTGTCTCTGCGAAGGAACGGGGTTGCACAGTTTCGAGCAAATTAAATATGGCGTAAAAAAATACACCCAATAGGAAATAAAGACTCACGGAAGCATACAGACGCCCGCTGGTGATCGAGCCGGGCTTCCCAAGGTAAGAAAATAGACCGAAGGAAACGAACCCTAAAAATGCAGCCAGGACTAACCAGTCTACGACCTTGAGGACATAAACCGGGTAGAAGAAGCGAGCGAGTGCAGCTATCAGAGAACAGCTCGCCACGAAAATCCCGGGCAATCGCCAGCTTTTTTTTTCGGACAACTCCAGCGTGCCGGCGAGCAGGATCACATACATGGAGAGTTCGAGGACGGCTTTCTCGACATTGCGAGATTCCCTTACGAATCCGCTGAGCACTAGAAACGCCACGAGAGAAAGCAACAAAAAGAGAGAATGGCGATCTTGGTCAGCCGTGTTCATGTAGGCATTCCCCCGAGATATGAAGACATTTGGCGCAAGTCCTCCGCGCTGAACTCTAATACAACCGCCTATTGCCCTAGGGATGGCTCTCCGGACTCAGACGGGATTGGGAATGCGTCCGCAATGCGTTCCCTATGTTCCGTGCCCTCAGGGGTTTGGAAAACTGTCACTTTTGCCAGTTTTGGAAGCGCAGGCCTTTTTTACCCTGACCGATGAGGCGCACCGGGAAGGCACGGTGCAGCTAGGGGAGCAACACTGGCCAGGCCTTACTTGGTCGGAGCAGAAGGCGAGAGCTGGCGATGCCGATACGCAAGAAGGAGGGGCCTACGTCACACACTTGGTCGCGTTCGGGTAGGGTGTAAGGGTCCCTTCACACCCTATTTGGCGGAGGCTGCGGATCCCTTCTTAAGCTGCTCCAACTCACTCGCAGGAATGATCAATTCTGTAAAACCGCAGTCCAAACAGACCACGACGTCCTGGCAAACATAAACGGGAGAAAGGTTTGCCCGCTTTACGTCAGAAAAGCTCGCCGAAAGCTCTCCAGTCAGCTTTTGGAGGTTTGCTGAAGCGCATGCCTTACACGCCATTGACCGACTCCTATCCGGTTGTGCACGCTCAACATAAGAGTCTTTGGGCCAATGGTTCGTTGACCCCAAGGCGTACCAAACCGAGGACGGCATCTTAACACAATCACGGGGTTTGCCTGGTCGACGCCGAGCGCCTTAACGCTTCGTAATGTGCTTCCCTAATTTGACGCGCCATCCCCCGCGGACCGGTCCGCTCATTCTTACACTATTGAGCTCTGTTAATCAGGGCGGTGCCCGGCGAAATGGTACCGATGGATATTATCGGTACCCGGCGATTGCAAGTGGCGCTCGCAGAGGGCAAGATACGCATGCCGGATTTCCGGTCGAGTCCTTGAACGTGCGCTGTCTTACTGTCAGAACTGACAGTTTCGAAGCGTGACTTGGGGTTCTATACCTCCCGCATAGGAGTAGCGCGTGAAAACCAACCAGCGATTGCCAGAAACATCCCTTTCGGTAAATGAATCTTCAAGGCGAGGCTTCCTGCAAATGACCTTGGGACGGACGCTCGCCGGCTTGGCCACGGCAGCGGGCCTCGAGTTCACCACTCCGCATCCGGTTTTGGCGCAGAGCAAGCTCAGCCCCGATGCGGCGCTCCAGGAGCTCATGGATGGCAATCGCAGGTTCACCTCGGGCCGCCTGACGGCGCACGAGCAAGACCTTGCGATACTCAAACAAAACACCATCGAAAAACAGGAGCCATTTGCGGCGGTGCTATCGTGCGCCGATTCTCGTGTGCCCGTCGAAATGGTTTTCGATCAAAGCATCGGTCACGTGTTTGTGACGCGGGTAGCCGGTAATGTGGTTACCCCGGAGATTATCGCGAGTCTGGAATATGGAGCGGCAGTATTGGGCACAAAGGTGATACTTGTGATGGGGCACGCCGGTTGTGGAGCCGTCAAGGCGACGATCTACGCGAAGGAAGTACCCGGGCAGATCAGTGCACTCTTCCCTCACATTCGACCTGCAGTAGATCAAGCGGGGCCCGACCTCGAGGCGGCAACCAAGGCGAACGCTAAGATTCAGGCGGCACTGCTGCGAGAAGCTTCAACTGTCCTCGCAGGTTTGGTGAAAGAGCAAAAATTGAAGGTTGTGGCTGGCTATTATGACCTGTCGAGCGGCAGCGTCAGTCTGCTGGAGTAGAGCGAGCTGAATTTATTCTCCGCCGGAGCCGCGCACGCGTTTTTTGGACCGGCTCCGGAAGGCTGAGACTCAAGGCCTGCAGGAGTCTCTGTCCTCAGGAACCTTGGGTTTAGGGATTACGCCGGCGATAACGCAGGAGTTCACGATGCGAAAGAAATCCTCTTTGCTACCTCTGTTTCTAGCCCTGCTGCTCAGTGTGCCGGTTCTCGCTCTGCCTCAGACCGCACAGGTCAGCCGTGCGCTCATCGTAAACGGTCAGGCGGCACAAGTGACCGTGGTTCAGATTAATGGCCGCTCCTTTGTAGACCTCGAAGCTCTCGCACAGGCTGCGAATGGCTTACTGGCGGAGCAAGGGAATCAAATCATGCTGACGTTGCCCGGTGCTTCGAATGGGCCCGCAACCTCACCTTCTTCAACGAGCGCGCCCGCAGTCGCGGCGGCTCCTCCGAGCAATCCGCCAGCGATTCCCGGGTTATCCAGGGGCTTCCGGACGGCGGCTATCGAGGCCATGTCCGTAGTCAGGGAATGGCACAGCGCTCTCGCCAACGCCATCAGAAATGGATTTCCAATAAACGGCGGCTGGCTGGCAGGATACCGCAGCCAGGCGGTTGAAGCCCTCCGATTGACCTCCGTCGCTGAGTCAACCGATTCGGATCGCAGTGCCCTTCAATTGCTAACCAACGGATTCAATTTCATGGATCAGCTAAGCAATCAATATCTGGCCGCGCGCCAGTCTTTGAATTACATCTCTCCGGATGCCTTGAAAAATAATCCGTTGGACCAAAAGCTCATAAACTGCGGTCACTCTGTGGCTTCTATGGTAGCGAGTGGCCAGTTTGTGGACGATGGCTCGTGCCAGTAAGCATCTGGCAATACTGACAGTAGGTTTCAGAAATGGGTCTCGCTAGAGTTCGCATGTATCAACGTGTATGAATGCCGCGCCACATCCTGAGAATCGGCCTATCCCAGTTCGGAATGCGCTTGTCGTTGACGTTGACCCTCAGGTCGAGACGGTAGTTAACAGTGTACTCAACCCGCCGTCCTGGAATATCCGCCATGCTCCGAACAATCTCGGGGCCCTGGCATTGGCGGAGACAATTCCATGCGACCTGATCCTGACCAGCGAGAAAACCTCGGGGCAGGAAGATGTGGAACTTCTGCGTAAGATCCGCCGGGTCCGCCCGCATACCCGGCTGATCATTCTTACGGACGAGGCTACGCCTGCCGACGTCATCGCTTCGATGCGCGAACGTGCGTTCAGCTTCTTCTCCAGGCCGTTTTCTCTGGAATCGCTTGGTGACATGATTCGCTCCGCCGCCGACGGCCCGTGCTGGGATGAAGGTATCGAAGTACTCTCTGCGACACCCAACTGGATCCGCCTCGCCGCAAGCTGCGATGTCAGAACGGCCGAACGCTTGATACAGTTCATCAACGAGATCGCTGACCTTCCCGACGCCGAACGCCAAGATGTAGCGATTGCCTTCCGGGAGATCCTGTGGAACGCCATTGAGCACGGTGCGAATTTCGATCCCAGAGAGTACGTTGAGATTTCTTACCTTCGCTCTCGTCACGCCGTCATGTGCCGCGTAAAAGACCCCGGAGAGGGTTTTTCGCTGGAACAGATCCGCCATAGCGCACTGGCTAATCCTCCCGAAGACCCCCTGCGCCATGCCATGTACCGCGAGGCGACCGGCATGCGCGCGGGCGGCTACGGAGTTCTGATGGCCAAGGAACTCGTCGATGAGCTTATCTACAACGAAAAGGGCAACGACGTATTGCTGATCAAATATCTAGATAAGTCCCGCGGCGGGAAACTCTCGCAGCAGAAAGCTTAGGGCGTTTCTTGAAAAACGGAAGTAACATCAATATGGGACGGCATGTGATTTTTGCGGTGGGTGCGATTTTGTTGTTAAGCCCCGTCATCCCGTCTGCAGGCTCGAAGACTCACAAAACTTCGCCGTTCAGCCCGGCGGGCATCACAAGTGCGAGCAACATCGCCTATCCTCTGAATACGCTCGCTTCCGGGGCCGTGTCGCTGCTTCTGAGTCTGGACAGCAGCGCGAACATCCAGAACGTCCAGGTCTTGCGCGATTCCCCACCGTTAACGAGTTCAGTGCAAGATGCCGTGCAACTCTGGACCTTTACGACGGCCTTATTACACGGCGCTCCAGTCGCTTCTGAAATTTCTGTGACCACCATCTTTAATATTTTCAACCCTGCCGGAGGTGCGGCAGCTCAGAGTTTAGTTCTCGCCCCATCCCAGTCAGTTTATCCGGACGCGTCCCAATTCATGCCGCCACAGATCAGCTCGGCGTCGTATGCAAACTATCCCGCCAATAGCGTGGCCCAGGGAACCGTGGTGCTTGACGTAACTGTGGGTGTGGCAGGCCAACCTAAGCAATTTCGTGTAGTTTATGGCGTCGCGCCGCTTACCCAAACGGCCATCAATGCCGTGAAGACTTGGGGGTTCAATGCGGCCACGATTAAGGGACAACCCGTGTCCGCGCACATCATCATTGCCTTCGTCTTCCAGCGCAACATGAGTTGAATTACAGGACTTGAACCAAAGGGGTTCAGCTACAAGAGTTGAGCTACAAATCTCGAACGTCTCGAGCGATTCATCGCTGACCGAAAACACCGAAGCCCATCTCAAGTCGCGGTCTCTTCATCTTCGGCGCTCGCCTCCCGCGTATCCGTCAGATCACTAAAACCGGCCAATCCGGGACTGACAAACCGCTCGCCGCGAAGCACCGCTTCTACGCCGGCCAATAGCCCTGCGGCTGCCTCCATCTTTGATACATACCCGGAGCCGCCTCCAACTCGGAGGGCTAATCGAACCAATTCGAGGTCAGATTCCGAACTGACAAAAAGTATCTTCGCCTGCGGGGCCACTTTGCGAATTTGACGAGCTGCTTCAACGCCATTCAGTTTTGGCAGCATCATATCCAGCAAGATCAAATCGGGTTGCAATTCTTCCGCTTTCTGGACCGCTTGCAATCCGTCCGACGCGAACCCAACGATCTGCAAATCGCGTCGTTCCTGTAAGCGCGCGATGACAAAACCTTTCCAAAGATCAAAATCGTCAGCGATAAGAACACGGACTAAAGACATCGGCCGTTCCCCGGTAATTTCAGCATTTGCGATCCTCGACATATTCGTGCCTGTTCCGAACTGATTGCACATGTCGGAAGATTCACACACGCGATTGGTGGCGTCGTTGCGCAGTGGCAACTACAAAATTGCGCGAGAGCAATCAGGGAAAGCAGCAGCCTCAGGGGGATTTGCAACGAGGAACTAAATTACTCTCAGAAACAGCCGCTCGGGAGATCGGAGAAGGATCTTGCCGCGCCGCTTTACAATCGCTCGGTTCACTTGCCACTCGCTTACCAGACGGCTTGCCGTGAATGGGGTGATGTTCGCCGCGCTGGCCAATTCTTCATTGGTGGCGTCAAATTCAACACCTCCCGGAACTTTTTGGCCGATGACTTCCGCCAGACGAATCAAAACCTGGGCGAGCCTTTGGCGGGCGGTATGACAAGTCAGAGCAACATGATCAGCGACATACCAAACCAAATAGTCAGACGCCATCAGTAACGCATTCTCCAGCAACCTTGGATACTGTGCGACCAGGCTCCGGAGCGTGGCACGGTCCCATACCAAGAGCGAACTGTCTCTTACGGTCTCCGCACTCAGAAAATAGTTGGACGCTTTAGATAAAAATGCTGCGCCGCCGACGATTTCTCCCTGCGGAAGCCAGAGCAGAAGAGTCTTCTGCCCCTCTTCCGTAACGAAAAAATATCGCGCGCGGCCGCTGGTCAATAGGAACAAATGTTCCGCGGGGCTTCCTTGGTTGGAGATTACGGAATTGGCGAGGAGCCGCCGTTCGGTGGCTGCCGCGCGAATGCTATTGAGATCTCGCGGCGCGATTCCATCAAACAGTCGCGACTTCAGGCCCGCAGGTAGGGCGGCAATTCCCGTGGCGGGCATAGTCGAATCTCCCTAAAAACACCGCATCCCGGAGGTTCAGGAGGTCTCAAATTTCCGCGATTCGCCAGCTCGGGCAAACCCTTAGAGCTTGGAAACCGCTGCGCCTCCTGTAATTATCAGTTTCACCCGAGCGAGCACACTGGCAGAAATGACAGTCGCAATATCTTCGGCGTTTCCCCAACCTAGAGGTCAGGCCCAACAATCGGAACGACCTCAGGGGTCCCGGGAGACCCTGTAACATCAACCCTTTTTAACTTGAATAGGTTCCGTAGGCGGGGTACCATCTGCCCACTGTAGTTGCACCTCGTGTGGAATAGCTAGCCACTGCTAGTCTCGAACGTCTAGTCCTTTATGGACCTTGCGCGGTAACAAAATGCGCCATTCCACAGGGTGCTGTGGATTACTTAACATCCGCAAATAGAATCGGAGCGGCCAGGAACCTGCCAAGGACGCCTGCTCCCACGAATTGAAGCGCTGCAAGCACGGGTTTCTCAGCCAGGCCGGAGGGCCGATGAAGCTTCCAAGAGCAATCTTGGCCGATGATCACAAGATTCTGGTCGAGGCTTTTCGCAAACTTTTGGAGCCACACTTTGAGATTGTGGCGACGGTGTCCGACGGGCGGGCCCTATTAGCGGCTGCTGCGTCCCTCAATCCAGATCTGATATTGCTCGATATCGGGATGCCGCTTCTGAACGGGCTCGAAGCCGCGCGGCAACTCAAGAGCAAAGTGCCGGCAGCCAAGCTGATCTTCCTTACTATGCACGAGGATCCCGATCTGGCCGTCGAGGCGATGCGCGCGGGAGCGTCCGGATATTTGCTGAAGACGTCAGCTTCTTCGGAATTGCTGCACGCAGTTCAGGAGGCTCTCCGAGGCAGGACCTATATCACGCCGCACATTTCCCGGGGGATGGAAAAGAGCTTCATTCGGGATCCGCGTGGCAGACAGCGGCCCAAATCACTGACGCCGCGGCAGCGTGAGATTGTGCAGCTCCTAGCCGAAGGAAAGTCCATGAAAGAGGTTGCTGACGTTCTGCACGTCACGCCACGGACTGTGGCTTTCCACAAGTACCGGACAATGGAGGAGTTAGCGCTCAAGTCCACAGCCGAACTGATCCAATTTGCCATCAAGAACCATATCGTCGTGGCCTGAACGAGTCGCAAGGGTCCTGTTCTTCGCAGCCTTGTCTAACTAATTCGTTCTAACAGCTTTGAATTCTCTTTAGGGGATTTGCCCAAAGGCCCAGCCTGTTACTTTTGACAGTGGGATGTGCCACCGCGAGGTGACAGGCTCTGATACGCAAAGTCATGAAACTACGATTCTGTTCAAGGAGGGATTCCATGCGATTAGCCGTTCTATGCCTGTTAGTATCCGCCGCGCTCCCGTCAATGACCCGAGCCCAGGCTCCCGTTTTCGCAATTACGCCAGGAGAAAGCACCGTCAAGTTCTTCGTAAAGGCGTCAGTCGCTCTGGAGGGTACCTTCGAGAAATGGGACGCCACTCTGGTGTTCACTTCTCCCGATATCAACACCGGCGTCTTGAGCATCAAGATTCAGTCAGACAGCGTGAGTACCGGAAGCGGCATGAAGGATGGCAAGCTGAAGAGCAAGGAATTCTTCAACGCCAAGGAAGATCCGTACATCACGTTTGTGTCAAAAAAAATTGTTCAAACGGGTGCCAATACCTTTGACCTGCAGGGCGACTTTACGATTCGCGGAGTGACCAAACCCGAGACGCTGAACCTAACGGTGACCGGCGCGGGGACAGGACAGGGAGATATTAAAGGATCCATGGCCTTCGACCGGAAGGACTACGGAATGAATAAGGGCATTCCCTTCGTCACCATCGCCGACCGCGTCCAAGTAGACGTCGATCTCCATGCGAAGCGCACAAGCGGGCCGCCGGTAGCTCTCAAGCAATAATAGGTAGGCGACCATAGTCGTCTGTCGTAGATAGCGGCGGATACGGCCACATGGAATTCCCAGTTACGGATTCCAAATGCCGTGTCCGCCGTAATTTTTTGAGAACGTAGCTTAATAAGCACTCTGGCAAGAGAAGTACGCCGCAAGAATCAGTCGCGTTCAACTTCTACCCGGCAGATCGGGCTTTGGACCTTGGTTCGCCCGGAAAAACAGCGTTCGAAACTTGTCTTCGCCGAGCACCCGTTGCAATTCTCTGAACGCGAACAGTGGAATGAAAGTGCAGAATACGATGACGCTACGGGCGAGCAGGTCATCGATACGCGTCTCGCGGAACGCTGCCACGATTCTGTGTCCATGCACGAGCTCCTTGATCGCTTCTTCCAGTAGATGAAAACCAAAGACCAGCAAGCTGAACAGAAATGCCTTATAGATAGCTGAATAAAACAGCGGCTTAGCCTCGTGCGTCCTGCCGAGGTGCGCATACTCGCCGATGAGAATCACCTTGGCGATCACCACGGCATTGATCAACGCCGCGCCATATGTGAAGGTCGAGATCTCAAACTTGTTGAGCAACAGCATGCTGTAGGTCGATATGGCGCAGAAGAAAAAAGCTAGATACAAGAAAATCACGCCCATGTCTTCAAATTCGTGGACGGCTTTCTGCTTGAAGCTGACCTTCTGGGACGTATCATCGCTCATTAACTCGCCTCTTTTCCTTCGGCACGTTGTCGATGGCTATAATGATGGTTCATGGGCTGGGGTGCATTCAGAAACAGACCGACGCGGGAAGAAGGATGCAGCAAACGTAACTCATTTGACGCTGTTGGGCCAGCAGCGCAATGTACCAGGGTGGGCAACCTATCGAATACGTTTAACAATCAGAATTAGTACACGCTCTGCGTCGTCAGGGCGGAGTCAGTGTTGACGATTAGGCTGTCGATGAGTTTACGATATTGCTGAGATGCTGAGATAATTCGAACATGCGAGTAACCAGAAAGAGTGCGCGCACGCGGAACAGGTCTCTACAAGCAGGAATGACGCTGCTTGAGCTGATCATTGCCACGGGTATACTCATGATTCTTTCGACCGCGGCCCTGCCCACCATCCGATTCCTGATGATCCGGCCGAAGGAACGGGAGTTGAGCCGAGACCTTCGTGAGATGAAGAACGCCATCGATCGCTATAAGGATTATTCGGACAAAAATCTTATCCAGGTAAAAGTGGGAAGCGAAGGGTATCCGCCGGACCTGGAGACCCTGGTGAAGGGCGTTAATCTCGGCGCCAGTGATACACAAAAGGTGCGATTTCTGCGGCGCATTCCCATCGATCCCATGACCGGCCGGGCGGATTGGGGACTGCGCTCGGTGCAGGATGACCCAGACTCCGACTCCTGGGATGGCAGCAACGTCTTCGATGTGTATTCGAAGTCGACGGGCACGGCGCTTGACGGAACAATGTACAAAGACTGGTAGCGCTGATTCGCTGTCGATACCGATGGGCGCAACCTTTTTCGACGCCATTCCCGCGAAATCTCTATAAACGTTCCGATTCATTCAAGGCGAGTAGGGCTGGTTCTTCGTAGCCTAACCTGCGCTTTGCACCGAGCTGGGACAACGCAAATGCTCCGGTGAGGAACAACCTCCCACCAAGGAACCACAACGGTAAACCGCAATTCCCAGAGTGGAACTGCAGTTAGTCCCTATTCTGCCGCCAGTGACCTTGCCTCGCGATTTGCCGCGACTTGCGGCGATCTTTTGCACACTCTAACGAACACACATTGGAAGGAAAGATGCGGGTGAGAGCCCGGCGATTGACTCGAGGTGCGGATGCCCGGGATGGACAGCCCGGAAGTGCTGTTGGCGGTGATCGATACTTTGACAGTTGGGGTTTCGCTGGTGGACCCCCTGGGCAAAATCGTGCTTTGGAATCGCCATGCCGAGCGACTCACGGGCTATTTGCGACAGGACGCCCTGGGACGCTCGGTGCGCGAAGGATTCCTGGGATGCATGGACATGGAGAATAAGGAGTTGTCCGGCGATGCGGCGCCCGCGGTAACCGCGTTGCACGATGGAAAAAGCGTGACCCTAGAAACATCGCTCCGCCACCGGTCGGGGCACCGCGTGCCCGCGCGATTGCGGGTCACGCCTCTGCGGGACGACCGGGGCGCCATCATCGGCGCGGTCGAAAGCTTCGAAGAAAATATCTCGGTCTCAGACTGGGAACGCCGGCAAGGCAAGCTGGCGGCATACGGCTGTCTGGATCGCGCCTCGGGAGTGCTGAATCACGCAATGATGCAGTCGCACTTGCGCGAAATGCTCGGCACGTTTTCGGAACATCCCGTGCCTTTCGCGGTGCTGTGCGTGGCGCTCGATCAACTAGAAACCATCAAGACGAGACATGGTCCCGGGGCAGTAGCCTCGCTGTTGCGCATTGTGGGCCAGACGCTGGAGCATTCGCTGCGGCCGACTGACTCCATCGGGCGATGGCAGGAGAACGAGTTTCTGGCCATCTTGCAGGAGTGTACCGCCGCGGAAGCGCGCAAAACGGCAGAGCGCCTCCGCCGAATGGTGGCTGGCGCGAAGATCGAGTGGTGGGGCGACCTGCTACCCATCACCCTGTCTATCGGAGGCACGGAAGTCCGCAACGGCGACACCGACGAAGAAATGGTTCGCCGGGCCGAGGCTGGCATGGAGGAATGCCGCATCGAAGGCGGTGATCGCGTGATTTTGGAAAGCGAGTAGAACTTTCGCATGCATGCATTTACCTACAGCTTGATCGACAGCTTGCTTAAGAGCCTTCGCAAAGGCGCGCGGACATGTTCGTAATCATCGGGATTGTGGTGGTGTTTGGCGCGGTGGCAGGCGGCTACCTGATGGAGCACGGCAACCTGAAAGTGCTGCTGCAGCCCGCGGAGTTGGTGACGATTGGGGGAGCGGCGCTTGGCACGCTGTTGATTGCCAATCCATTACACGTTTTGAAAGGAATCGCTGGAGGAATCACAGGAGCGTTTGGAAGCTCGAAGTATAACCAGGCCTCCTATCTGGAAACGCTGAAAATGATGTTTGAGCTGCTCGGGCGCGCCAGAAAAGAAGGTTTGATGGCCCTTGAGTCAGACAGCGATGCCCCAGACAAGAGTCCGGTATTTTCCAAGTATCCAAAATTTCTGAAGGAGCATCACGCACTTCATTTTGTCTGCGACACCATTCGCATGGCCTCAGGTGGCGGCGTGGAAGCCTTCGACATGGACCAGATGATGGAGCTCGATATGGACGCGCATCATCATGAGCAAGGAATCATGGTTGGGGCGCTCTCCACGGTGGCGGACGCGCTTCCCGGCCTGGGAATAGTCGCCGCGGTCCTTGGTGTGGTCATCACCATGGGGTCCCTCGGTGGCCCACCCGAAGAAATCGGACACAAAGTCGCCGCCGCGCTGGTCGGAACATTTCTCGGAATTTTGCTGTGTTACGGGTTGGTCGGACCACTGGCCAGCAACATGACCAAAACAGCCGACGAACAGCACTCCTATTACCAAGTATTGCGGGCCATTATTGTGGCGTTCATGAAAGGCGCACCGCCAACCTTGGCCGTGGAATATGGACGGCGCAGCATCCCGGGACACGTGCGGCCAAGTTTCCAGGAAACCGAGAAATACATTAAAGGTCGCGCGCCAGCGGGGGCGGGGGATGCTGCGCCGGCTTCGCCCGCGGCGACGCCGCCGGCCGCCTAGGAACGCTGATCCATGGCGGATTCTCGTACACCTCCGATCATCGTCAAAAAAAAGAGCAGCCACGGCGGGCATCACGGTGGCGCGTGGAAGGTCGCTTATGCGGATTTCGTGACCGCCATGATGTCGTTATTTATCGTGCTCTGGTTGATGAATTCCAGTAAGCCGATACAGGATGCGGTAAGTGGATACTTTAAGGATCCTTCCGGAGTATCCACAAAACCTGGCAGCGACGCTGCCGGACCGCCCAAAGTTATAACAGTAAAAAAAGAAGACATGGAACAGCTGAAGGCCGACCTGGAAAAAGCTATAAGCGAAGTATCCAACTTTTCGAAATTCAAGAGTCACATCGTTATGACCATCACCAGCGAAGGCTTGCGTATAGAGCTGTTGGAGTCCGCCGGCGGAACATTCTTCGATAGCGGCAGTGCAAAGATCACCGGCGACAGCGTGGGCGTGATCAGTGCGCTGGCCGAGGAACTGGGAAAGCTGCCGAACAAGTTGGCCATTGAAGGTCATACCGATTCCAAACCGTACGGACCCGGGGCGTTGTATACGAATTGGGAATTATCTTCCGACCGCGCTAACGCGGCGCGCCGGCTTATGCAAGCTAACGGTGTCCGGCCGGACCAGGTAACGCAGGTACGGGGATTCGCAAATCAGCGGTTGCGAAAGCCAGATTATCCGCTGGATCCATCGAATCGTAGAATCTCCGTGATCGTGAAATACGTGGACGCCAAACCCGACGTAGAAACGCCGTACAACCCGGGCAGTATTTCGGACAAAGTGGGCCCAACTCAGGGGTCTGCGGCCCCCGCGACAGTCGATCCGCCCGCGGCGGCTGCGAAGCCCGGCGAAGGTGTATCGAAAAAAGACTAGTTCACGTTACCGAGTTAAACGATTTTCTGTGCAACTTTAGCGCAACTCGCCGTCGTATTCCGGGTTGACATCTTCTGGGAGGGACTATGCGAGCTGCAATCATGCTGCTGGTGGCCGGTGTGCTGTGCCTGGTGGCGACGGCACCAGCAAACGCGCAGTGGTGGGAAAATAAATGGGAAGTTACGCCCTTCGCGGGTTACGAAACCAGCGGGTCGTTTCCCATCACGCCCACATTTAACAACGTCGGCGCAACGAATCTGCAGGTCAATGGCGCGACGAGTTATGGCGGATTTATCGACTACTCGCTGTCGCGCAATTTTCAAGCTGAGTTCATGTATGACCGCAACAATACTTCCTACAGCGACCGCATATTCCCGAATACCACGTACACCAGAGCATTCTCTTCCGACGTCAACCAGTTTCAGTTCGGCGGACTGTACATGCTTCTGGGTCCGGCCCACCGCATTCGGCCATATGTCGCAGGCAGCGTCGGGTTCACGTATGAATCCAACGGAAACGGCGCCCCCGATCGCACGGACTTCGGCTTCAGCATTGGAGGCGGCGTGAAATATCTTGTCACTTCGCATATCGGCTTACGCGCAGACGCAAGGTTCATGCCGACTTACGCGAATTCGTCGCGAGGTACTTTCTGCGATCCATTTTTTGGCTGTTATACGGCGCAGGTTTCTAACTATCAGGACCGCGGGAACTTCGTGGGCGGAATTATTTTCAGGTTCTAGTGCCCGCAAAACTACTTTGCCATGGGCTTTTGCGGCGGCGAAAATTTGCCATCGTCGATCATCGCATTTAGCTGCAGTTGCTCAACCTGGATGGTGAAGCGATTAGCGGGGCGCGAGAGAGTCCAGCGGAACGGCACCTTTATTCCATCGGACTCGCGGTAGTCCGCATAGTCGACTTGCGTGGGATTGCGGCCGAGCGGAGTGTCGGCATAACGCACCAGCCGGATGAGTAGTCCCGTCTGAGTGTCGAAATATAGGTGCAGCGGCGGCTGACCCTCCTTCTGGCCAATCACCAAATACGTATCGTGGCCATCGATCTTTTCGCCTGACTCCACGCGATATTTTTCGTACATGGTTCTAATGTCGATGGGAAAATAAAAATCCGAGTCGATACGCGCAGCGGCATTCTCCGCCGCCGACATCATGTGCACGCGGCTCGGGACACTGAGCCAGCCCTGGTGGCCATCGAAGGCCGTCAGGCTGTCACCGTCCTTGAGGTGCATCACCGAGAGGCGCTTGTCGGGAGCTTTCGCGTAAACATCCACCGAAACGCTCTGGCCGGAAAATGTCGCAGTTCCCTTCGCCTCGCGGCTGGTAATTTTCTGCAGCGCGGCAGCGCCACCGACCGAGGCGAGGTATTTGTCGAAAAGCTGATCGGCGGACGGCAGGACGGATTTTTCGCTGCTCGCGACTTCTTCAGTTGGCGCAGATTCTTCTTTGGCAATGATCGGCGTAGCGATAGGGTTAGCGGCTCCGCGATGGCACGAGTAGCAGGTGACCTCGCGATGGCCCTCGAAGTTGTCCTTGTTGATCGCCAGCATCATGGTGATCATCTTGCGCGCCGCCACTTTGGTTTTTTTATCATCCTTATCGAAGGCCCCGCGAACGTGGCAGTATTCGCATTCAACACCCAGCGACGCGGTGATGAACTGCATCGTAGGGACGAGCTGATCCGCGGGAATATCCTTTAGCACCTGAATATTCTTGTACTGTTCGGAGGCCGTTTTCGACGCATTTGGCGGTGTCGCTGGAGCTGTCGCCGGTGCCTGCGGCGTTGCCGAGATAACGCCATTCACAAATAACGCAATGCCAAGCGCGAGCCCCGCGATGACAGCGGGCAGGATTTTGCGGGCAGCGGATAGAATTTCAGATTCGGGTCGCGCCTGCATGCGTGGATTCCTCGCTCTCGGACCTAAGAAAATATTGCACTCGAAAGTTTAACAAAATGCCATTTCGGCGAGCGAATCTCATGACGGAAGCATTTCCGTTAGGCGGAGAGTTCGCCTCTTTTTGCCAGGGCGGTAATGCGGTCGGCGGCGCGAAATGCCAGCGCTTCGATGGTCATGGTGGGTTGGCCGCGGCCGGAGGTGACCAGGCTGCTTCCGTCGCATAGGAAAAGATTTTTCACGTCGTGCGTGCGGTGGTCAGAATTGATGACGGAAGTTTTCGCGTCGTTGCCCATGCGGCAGGTGCCGAGCAGATGCACGGCAAACTCCTGCTCGCTTATAGGAAACGTCCACTTTTTCCTGGCACCCGCTGCATCGAGCAGTTCCATGGAGCGCGCAGCAAGCCAGTTGGCGAGTTTCAGGTCGTCCGGGTGGTCTTTGTAGGTCATGCGCAGCGCGGGCAAGCCCCAGGCATCTTTGAGCTCCGGGTCGAGCGAAAAACTGTTGTTCTCCACGGCCAACGACGTGCCGTGTCCGAAGACTTCCATGGTACGGGTGAAATCATGGTGCAGAGCAGCTTTGAAGTCATTGCCCCAGCGCGGCGTTCCAGGAGCCATTCCACCCATCGCGAAATTGATTGGCGTTATGTCAAAGCGCGCGTCGAGGCCGCCGCCGCCGTAGAAGCCCAGCTTCTGAGTATCCAGTTCGTAGAAATCGTGCAGCACGCGGCTTACGGCGTAGCCTTTGTAATCATTCAGAGGCTCGTCAAAAACCCCTACAGAAACCGCGGCGCTATTGAGCATTAGATTCTTGCCTACGATGCCGCTAGAGTTGGCGAGCCCGTCGGGAAACTGTTTGTTGGCAGAGAGCAGCAGCAGGCGCGGAGTTTCCGCGCCATTTGCGGAAACGATTACCGCCTTGGCTTTCTGGAATTGCGTGTTGCGCTGCGCATCAAAGTAGATCGCCCCGGTGGCACGGCCGCGCTCGTCCATTGCAATGCGGTGAACGTAAGAGTTCGGGCGGATTTCGCAATGCCCGGTTTTTTCGGCCATGCGAATAGCGCTAGCCAGCGAACTGGATTTGGCGCCCACCTCGCAGCCGAAGGATAAGCAGAAACCGCAATTGACGCAGGCACTGCGTCCTTGATGCGGCTGCGAAAGAATGGCCATCGGTGCAGGAAAAGGATGCCAGCCAAGCTGCCGGGCCGCGCGTTCAAAAATAACGCCGGACGATTTCACCGGGAGCGGCGGCATGGGATACGGTTTCGAGCGCGGCGGATCAAACGGGCTGGCGCCCGCAAGCCCAGAGACGCCAATTTCCCATTCGACTTTCGTGTAGTACGGCTCGAGATCGCTGTAGGTGATCGGCCAATTCGCAAAATTCGCGCCGGGAATCGCGCCCAGCTTGCTACGCTCGATGAAATCAATCTCGTGCAGACGCCAGAAGTTGGCTGTGAAATGCACGCTGGTACCGCCGACCAAACGCCCGTAAACCAGCGCACGCTGCTGCTTGGCTTTCTCGTCCGGAGTCTTGCGGAAAGTATTCGGCTGCAATTTAGGATGATTCGTAAGCAGATCTTCCCAAAGAACCTTTATCTCGTCGTGGACGAAATCAGCTTCCGTCAGATATGGTCCCTGTTCGAGAACCACAACCTGGAAGCCATGTCCGGATAGTTCCTTCGCAAGAATTCCTCCGGCCGCGCCGGAACCGACGATCAGAAAGTCGACCTCGTCAGCAGTACGATACTCGGGCGTGTCGTACTTCATTTTGTTTTCTCACCGGCGGGTGCGGGACTCCAGCCGGGATAGTCCTTGTCGTAATATCCAAATGGCGCTTGAAACGAGTGCGCCGGATCACGGCCGATCAACTGCCATCCGACGCCGCTGCGATTACCCGCGTACACGGACTCTGGATCAATCAAGAAAGCGGCGATGGTGTGCCCGCGAATCGTTTCGAAAAAAGACGGAGCCCCGGGCGCGGTTCGATTGCGACGGCTTCTCGGAGCGTTCGGATTGTCTTGAGAATGCAAGAATTGATCTTGTTGCGCGATCGAAGCCGCGGAAAACTTATCAATTCCAGGAAACATCTCGTGAATGTCTTCCTGAAATTGCACCAGCCCGTCGCGATAGATCGCTTGCGCGTCGACCGCGAAGGTTATCAGCGCGCGATCGATGAAATACACGGCTCCAGCCTCCGTTGCGCCGGGAGAACCATCAGAGGGGATAATCCGTGAGGCAATCGCCGCAACTTCAATCGCCTGCCGCTCCGAAAAAAACTCGAATTTTGGCGGAGCCTCGGAAATCGCTGCCGAACGGGCATGCGCGCTGGCCGCCATTATCCCCGGCCAGTTCGCAGAAATCCACGCCGCGCCCAAACCCCTAGCGGCGCCGGCGAGAAAATTCCTCCGGTCAACCAGCATAATTTTTATCTTGATCCATAACAAAAGGTAACATCGCAGTCGTTTGTGACTGTAGGCTGAGAAGCTCATATCGTCAAGCTCAAATGACAAATAGCCGCCATCAATAACACGCGCGCAAACGGACCTCCAGGTTTGCCGACCCGCAAGCGAATGTTATAGGATGCGCAAGAAAACCCTGCACCAACGCGCAAATCGATGCGGCGATTTCGCGAAATCAGCCGCGTTTGAGACACTAAGTAAATACTTATGGCGACATTTACAGGGGGCATCGGCTCCGGCGGCAAATGGCTGCTGGACAAAATCGTTGGCGTGATCGCCGCAACGGGAATCAATCCCAACGTGCTCACGTTTCTCGGCTTGCTCGTCAATTTTGCGGCCGCAGCCAGTTTTGCGGTGGGAAGATTTTTTACCGGCGCGCTGATTATTTTTTTCGCGGGCTTCCTGGACATGCTGGACGGTCAAGTGGCTCGGCGGCAAAAGCGCGTCACCGCGTTCGGCGCATTCTACGACTCCACGCTAGATCGCTACGCGGACATGGCACTGTACATGGGCCTGCTGGTGTATTACTCCGTCAGCGGACGTACGCCGTACGTGGTGCTGGCGGCGGTGGCCACCGCCGGTTCAGTGATGGTCAGCTATGCGCGGGCGCGCGCGGAATCTCTCATCCCGCTTTGCAAAGTCGGATTCATGGAACGCCCCGAGCGGCTGGTACTGCTCATCATCGGTGGCTTGTTCAATCGCATGGGTCCGGTTTTGTGGGTGATTGCCGTAGTCTCGACCATCACCGTGATTCACCGCATCGTGTACACCTGGCAGGAAACACGCGCCGGACGCACTTTGCCAGGAATCAAGCTCGCGCAGTAGCCGCCACCCAATACTCCACAAAATTAACGCTCAGTGTTCCTCGAACGACGCACCAATTATTTCGCGAACTTTATCGCGGAGCCCCGGCACATCTTCCTTGCTCAGCCCTGCGGTCTCGATGGTGTCATGCAGCACCACTCGTATCGCGTGCGGGCGCAACATCCAATGCCCGGTGCGAAAATGCTGAAAAGACCCAACCAAGCTAACAGGAACAATGGGCACGCCCAACTGTTGCGCCAAACGAAAACCGCCGGCTTCGAACTCCCCGAGACATCCATCTCGCGTGCGTTTCCCCTCGGGGAAGATAATTAAGCTTGTGCCGCCGTCGAGCGCCTCTCGCGTCAGGCGCCACAGGCGCTTCAGGTCCGCCGGGCGGCGCACGTCCGGCACCGGGACATTGCCGAAGCGCTGCATCAACCAGCCATAAACGGGAATTTTGAAATGTGATTCCAGTTCCCACCCGCGCACATACTGTGGAATGGCACAGTACAACAGGAATGGATCAAACAGATTGACGTGGTTAACCACAAAAAAGGATGTGCGTTGCGGATCAAACCCCGGCGCGCGCTCGATCTTCAGACGAGCACCGGACAAAAAAGCAATGCGCCGGCACAGCCCCCGCTGGAGCCAGTCATGCTTTCGCGGATTGAGAAAAATGGCGAGAACAATCAGCGCCGGCACCACCACGCCAAAATGCAGCAGCGTGACGGACCAAAGTGACGCGCTGCGCACCGTCTCCCATACACGTTTCATATGTAGACGTCCACCGCGGCGGGAAGAATTTCCAGCGCGCGTAGCTCCAGCGTGAAAACCTCTCCATCAATGGTTACGTCCACGGGTTCGCCAATGTTGAATTCGATCTTGCGCACCGGCTTGCGCGAGGCCAGGGTATGTTTCACGTGCGAGCCGTCGTAAAGCCGCGGCAGCAGCCAAAGCAATTTGATCCGGCCGACCGGCCCCCAGCGCACAAACTCAATAAGACCATCGGAAGTATCAGCATCCGGCGCTACTAGCATCGTGCCGCCCGTGTATTTGCTGTTGTTAAGGCTGAGGAACAGGCAGCGCCGCTCGTCCCACTCGGTTTCATCATCGCTGCGCAGCGTAAACGATCGTCGCCGCAACTGTGCCAGCCGGACAAATATTCCCAGCAGGTAGCCGAGATGTCCCAGCGGCTTGAACCAGCGGTTCGTGATTGCGGCAACGTCCGCGGCAAAGCCCACGCTAACCAAATTAAATGAGTAGATTTCGCCTTTGCTGTGCGTCAACCGCAGAATGTCGATGGGACGCGTACGTCCTTCAAGCAGTGCGGCGACGGAAGCGCTTGCGCCGTCCGCGCTGAAATCGCGAAGAAAAGAATTGCCGGTGCCGAAGGGTAGAAAGCCCAACGCAATGCGGTTTTTTGGCGGCCCCCCCGCGAAAATGCCGTTGAGCATTTCGTGGGCTGTCCCATCGCCGCCCACGGCCAGGAATCGGCGGTAGCCCTGGTCGTAGGCCTCGCGAGCGAGCTGCATCGCGTGGCCCGGCGAGCTCGACGCGATAACGTCAATCGGCAGACCTCGCGCACGCAACTCCGCCAGCTTTGGGCCGGCGAGTTTGGCGGCGCGACCGCCGCCAGCCGCAGGATTCACGATGGCGATAAAGCGTTCCATGCCTTGCATCTGCTTTCCCGTGCACGAGCACACCCTGCAATTTACAATGGCAGTCTACAACGGCAATCTACAATGGCCATTTACAACGACTGGATGGCGGTTGCGCGATCCATTGCCGCCAGGCGTTCTTTCAACGATTCTCTTAGCATTTTCTGCGAAGCATTGCGCGGAAAATCTTCCTCAAACAGCACGAATCCGTGAACCCGTTTGAAGTTCAGCAGCTTATTGTTGCGCTCCACGATTTCCTGGCGCAATTCCGCGGTGAAATTCTGACCCGGCTCGAGACGAATGACCAGGATCAGCTGTTCCCCCACCATCGAGCGCCGCGGCCAAATGTAATCCGCGGCGAAGACACAAAGCTCCTTGACCGGCAAACTATCGAACGCTCCCTCGATATCCTCGGGATAGATGTTTTTCCCTTCTTCCGTGACGATCATGTTTTTCTTGCGGCCAGCGAGATGCAAATGGCCTTGCGCGTCAAAATGGCCGAGATCACCGGTCTGCAGCCACTCATCGACAATCGCGCGCGACGTCAGTTCCGGCTCGTTCAGATAGCCAGCCATGACCGTCTTGCTGCGCACCGTCACTTCACCGACGCCGGAAGCATCGGGGTTCGTGATGCGCACTTCCATACCGGGCAGTGGCTTTCCGACGGTATCCGCGCGAAACGGCTTTAGATCGTTGACGGTGATGGCCGTTCCCGCTTCCGTTAATCCGTAGCCATTCGCCACCGGAATGCCCAAATCGTAAAAAAATTGCAGCGTCTGCGGCTCCGTAAACGCTCCGCCCACAATGATCGTCCGCAATTCCCCGCCGAACGCGCTATGTACCTGCGGCAAAAGGCGCCGACTCAACCACAGCCGCGGATGACTCTTGGTAAGCGCCTTGTTCACACCGATCAGCAGGTCCAGCATCTTGCGCTTGCCCGGCGGCAACTCCGCGAAGCGCGCCACTAAACCCTTCTGCAAATTCTTCAGCACCAGCGGCACCAGGCTGACGTACGTGATCTTGTATTTCGCAAACGCTTCGCGAACAAACTCTGGCCGCAATGTTCGCAGATGCACCACCGCCGCGCCGCAAGTGAACGGCCCGAAAAATCCCACCATGAAATCGATGGCATGATTCGTCGGCAGAATGCTCAGGTAACGCACGCCCGGCCAGAACGGATAGAGCGAGGTCAGCGCCACGCACTGCTCAAGATAATTGTCGTGCGTCATCATGCAGCCTTTGGGCTGGCCGCCGGTTCCAGAGGAGTACACGATGCTGGCGATGTCCGCACGCTCGCGCGGCACCAGCGCTGGCTCACCCGCGGCCCGAAACTCTTCCCAGCGTTGCGCGCCGGCAAGGTCGGCATTCGCCGGCGCTTCCGTCACCAATATCAACCGAAGATTGCTGCACAATGCGCGACGATCCGCGGCAGTCCCCAGTTGCCGCCAAATCGGATACTCCGTAATCAGCACCGATGCGCCGGAATGGAGCAACAAATCCCATTGCTGCTCCGCCGTGAGCTTGTAGTCCAGCGGAACTTGCACTCCGCCGCTGTGGAAAATGGCATACGCGGAAATCAGCCACTTGGACTGATTGGTCATGATGATCGACGCGCGGTCGCCCGCCGCAAAGCCGCTCTCTTGCAGCGCTTTGGCCAGCGGCTTGGCGCGTTCGCCGAACTCGCGATAGGTCAGCCGATGATTTTCGCGCTCGCGATCCGCTTCGATCAGGCAGACTTCGCCGGAAAAGTTCCGCACCGCGTCGTGCAGTGCGCCTCCGATGGATGAATATTTGACAAGATCCAGCATTACAGGCGGGATTGGATCCGCTCAGCGAGAGTCTGGAAGTCGCTCACACCCTGCATCTCATAGTCGGGCAGTTCGATGGAAAAGTGATTCTCAAGCCGCGAAAGCAGCTCAAGCGCTTGCAAGCTGTTGATTCCCAGCTTGCGAAAAAAATCATCAGAAGGCGCAAGCGTACCGGGCGCCACTTGAAAGTGGCGGGTGGCCAGCTTGAGAACTTCCTGCGTGGTTTGCTCCAGTGTGCGCGGCATGCGGTCCATCCAGATCAAGTGTGAATCGGCAATTCTACTCAATTACGGCGTGCCTGATTGCTGAACGTTCATTCTAGCAAGAGGACAGCGATTCGTCGAAACGTGCCAGCCAGCTGTAGAGGGTTAGCTCGGGATTAGCGCAGGTATCAGGAGTTGACGCGAGATGGATACTACCGAGGTGCCGCACTAGAATAGGGAGCCCGAAATGAAGAACAATAGATTCAGCTAAAGGACGACTTAAAATATGCGCGTTCTCAGTGCGGAAGAAGTGGCTGAGTGGTTCAAGGGATTTGAGAATCTTGGAGTGGAGTCCGATTACGTCCATGCCGATAGAGACGGACTGTTCTTCACTCATCCCGAGGCCGGCTGTATCGACCTAGAATATCCGGCGAAATTGGAGCAGCTCCCGTTCTTTGCACATTACGTCGCAACAATCGGCTATGAGGACCAACACTTCGATGGGGCGTTAATTTGGTTTTGTAACTGGGGCGTTTGGAATTTATTTAACGAAGGCATCGGTTATCGCCTCGTTGAAAAACTGAACACAGGCGCTGGCCAACCGAAGTCCTTTGAAGTTTCTCCTGGACATCGATTTAGATCGGATGAACTTACCGATGCTATAGGAATGCTGTTACAGCCGATGATATTCGCATGGGATAGCTACTACCTACCGACGTGGTCATACGGCACCGGGGATTTCTTTTTACACGTAAGCCACCACTCGATTGTGAGTGTCATTACTCGGACCAAAGTATTTCATGACAACGTGTTTCAACAACTAGCAGAACTCAATCTCAATCCTAGGTCCGCAACTGACGAGCGAAGGAGCCGTTTCTGTCATCCGCTACTCGAAAGCTGACGCACGGCCGAGCTAGGGCAGGTACGGCATGGCATCAGTGGCTTCGACGAATTTCCTGAGGGCCGCCATGACGGCGGGGCGGGCAAAAAGCTCGCAGAAAAGGTCGATCTCCTCTTTCAACTCCTCGTGGGGAACCGGCTTAATAAATTTTTTGGCCGCGGCGCGCGTGCCTGAGTCGAACTTGGTGATCTGCGCAGCCATCAGCCGCGCAATTTTCAGTGCCTCGCCCTCGGCAGTCAGTTGCGCAACCAAACCCGCTGCATGCGCGCGCGTAGCGTTCACCGTACGGCCCGTCAGCAGCAGTTCGCGGACAAACGCGTCGCCCACATCGCGCTTCAGACGCGGAATGCCGCCGAAGCCGGGAATTAAACCGAGGCGCAACTCGGGAAAAGCAAAGCGCGCCATTTTATCGGCAATGATAATGTCGCAAAGCAGCGCCAGTTCCAGCCCGCCACCGAAACATACGCCGTGCACCGCGCCGATAGTAACGAACGGCGCGGCGTCGATGGCGTTGGCAACGGCGTGGATGCGCTCCAGAAAGCTTCGTACTCCCGCATTTCGTTCCTTCTCCGCGAGCGCTTCCGCACCGCGATACAGCTCGCGCAAATCCGCGCCCGCGCAAAATCCTTCTTTGCGCAGGCTATACACGATGCATGCGGAAGTTTCCGCCGAGAGCGTAGGAATCGCCGCCGCAAACTGCTCCAGGTCGGTAAGCATCACCGTGCCGATCTCGTTGATTGGCGCGTGGTCCAGCGCAATCTCCACCACGCCGTCGCGCCATTCCCAACGCAGCGCTCTCCCTTGAAATTGCTTCATCATTGCCCCGCCGCGGAAAGCGCGGGAGTTTTTACGCTTTCGTACATCACTGCGATTTCCGCTCGAAAGCGGCTGTTAATAGCGTCGCGCCGCACTTTGCCCATAGCCGTCAGCAATCCGCTTTCCGGCGTGAGCGCCTGGGGCAAAATCGTGAAGTTGCGAATCTGCCGATAGTGCGGCAATTCAGGATTCACGCTGTCCAGCGCCGCTTGCACCTCAGCCGGCGCCACCGCGCCAGTAATCAACGCGCAAAGATACCCGCGGCCATTACCAACCAAAACCACTTGTTGCGCCTGCGGCAAGAGCGCCGCGATTTTTTCTTCGATCGGTTCGGGCGCCACGTTGTGCCCGGAATTCAGAATAATCAGGTTCTTCAATCGCCCGCTGATGCGCCAGTTGCCGCGCACATTGGGCGCTCCCTGATCCCCCGTGCGGAACCACCCGTCGCGCAGCGCCCGCGCCGTCTCTTCCGGACGATTCCAGTACCCTGGAAACACATTGGGCCCGCGCACTACGATTTCGTCGTTCTCCGCAACTTTCATTTCCAGGCCCGGCACCGCTGGACCCACATGACCGGCTTCGACCGGCGCACGCGGATCGTCCATGGTGCAAATGCCGGTAGTTTCCGTCAATCCGTAAACTTGCAGTACCGGGATTTGCAGCATCTCAAAAAATTCCTGCGTCTCCTGCGTCAGCGGCGCGGAGCCGCAAATCAGCGCGCGAAGATGCGCGCCGAATCGCTCTTTTATCTTGCTGAAGATCAAGCGCCGCCCCATCGCCAGCCAGAAGCCATCCAACGCGCCAGCACCACCGCTCCGTTTTCGTTGCCATCCCTCACGCGCGCGTCCAAACAACCAACGCACCGCCGCAGGCCGCTGCGCAAACGCCGCGTCCACGCCACGCTTGACGCGTTCGAGCAACGTCGGAACATTCAGAAAATAGTGCGGCGACGCCACGCCAATCTCATCCACCAGCCGGTTCAAGTCCGTCGACAACGTCACCGTGCTGTCCCGCGACAAAAACGAAAGCAACGCAATCCACGACGCGCAAAAATTGAATGGCAGATAGTGAAATATGCGGTCGGGCTGCGCTCCAGACGCGGGTACCGCGTTCGTGCCCATCAATTGATTCAACCGTTGCGTGGTGCACGCCAGCATGTAGGTGACGTTCCCCACGTTCAGGCAAACGCCCTTCGGCTCGCCGGACGTTCCCGAAGTATAGATGATGGTCACCAGGTCCGCGTCCACGCGCGCATTCAGCGTGAAAACGTTG
The DNA here is from genome assembly GCA_963838265.1 of uncultured Acidobacteriota bacterium. Lineage (GTDB taxonomy): Bacteria > Acidobacteriota > Terriglobia > Acidiferrales > UBA7541 > Acidiferrum. Next base: position 90,678 of record CAWIQN010000001.1, on the reverse strand, counting down.
CCGTCCGCCGCAGTTTCTGCGTCATCCTTCAGCACATCGCCCAAAAATACCCGCGCCGGAGCATCGGCATTACCCACATGGCGCCATTCCTCAGCCGCCGCTTCGCCCAGCGCCACGTCGCCGGTAAGCAACAGCCGCGCCTGACAATCCCACATCATCGCCGCAAGCTCCGCGGGCGCCTGCCGCACGTACAGCGACACCACGATCACGCCCTCTGCCATCAACGCCAAATCAAAAGCCGCCCAGCGAATGGAATTGACCGCTAACAGTGCGCAGCGATCTCCGGGTTGCAGCCCCGCCTTTCGCAGATACGCGCGCACCCGCTGTACCTGCGCCAGCAATTCCCTGCCGGTAACGCTGACAAATTCTTCGCCATGCACTTCGCGCAGAACGACATGATCGTCCGCGCGCAACAGCTGAGCGAAAATATTTTCAAGGAAATTAGCCATGGGCTTACACGAGTAGTTGCAGCGTCGGCGTCATCGCGCAGCAGTCCCCGCCACGGTATGTTGCAGCGCAGTCGCGCTGGAATCATACCGCTCCACCAGTTTCACAAGATTTTCGCTCAGCGGTGGAAGATAGCCTTCCCAGGAAAGTACGCCTTGGCGCAACGGAAATTCCGGATACGTCTGCCGCACCGCGCCCTCCAAATACGTTCCCATGCGCGCCATCACTTTCAGGTTGCGCACCACGGTCCGGCCGATGCCCTCGCGCACCGCCTCCGCCTCCGCCACCAGCGTTTCCATCACCTGCAGCAATTTCGATTCGAGGTCCGCATCTTCCACGGTGAGAAACAAATGCGAGTGGCCGCGTTCGCGCATCAAGTTGCGAATGCGCTCATCCATGGTCACGCCCGCCGACGCCACCAGACTGGGCATGCACGTCACAATTCCGTGGTAGCGCGACGAAACCATGTACGTGCACGCGCGTAAGATCGCCACCAGCTCAAACATGTCGTACTCTTCGGACGTGAAAATTGGCGTGCCCGGAATATTCGCCGCGATATCGCGACACGCCACGGCATCCAGCTTCTCCATCGCCACCAGAATCGGAAACACGCGATGCCGCTCGCAAAAAGCTTTCGTCGCGTTCGTGAACGCCGAAATGTAATGCTCGTACTTACGGTCCACTTCCGCGCCGGACTCATGAAAATAAACCGTCCGGTACTGGCTCTCTTTGTACGCTCCCGTGGTCACGCTCGCCAGATATTTGGCGATCGACGCCTTCACCGGCCACACGAACGGGTGAATCGGGCAAAGCACCAGGATCGGCGTTTTGCCGTCCCAACCCGCATTGCGCAGCGTGTTTTGCGCGAACTCCGGAGCCCGCGGCTCAAACGTCCACGCGGTATCAGTGCCCAACTCCGTGGGAATTCCCATCTCGCTCAAGAGTTGTTGCGATTCCACATTGCGCGTGATCACCAGCGAATCTCGCACATAGCGCGCACACATCTCTGCGATCATGCGGTCCATGTGCCCCGCTTCACCGCCATACGCCAGCGACAATTTGTTTTCCGCGGACGCCAGCCCCAGCGACCCAATCATCATCGTGGTCAGCGCATTAGCAAACTTGCTCTTAAACATCGAACCTTCGCAAGCGATTACGCCATGATTTGCGCGCACCTCGCGATAGAGAAACGGTGGAAACACATCCGGAAGGTGTACCTGCCGTGTGCCCTCGAAATACCCGCGCGTCAAATCGAAATTCTGCGACATCACGCTGAAATCAACGTTCTCCGCCCCGAGCACGTGCCGCAATTGCCGTAGCATTTCCTGCACACGCACATCGCTGCCTGTATTGCGCGTTCCGTTGTACCCGGCGAAAAGCAGCCGCAGCTTTTCTCCCGGGCTCCAGCGCTGCCCCCGTCCAAACACCCAACCCATCCGCGTAATTTCAATCAGCGCGCTGACCCACGCTACCAGTAGAAAATCCGTCATGCGCGCACGCTTCCCGCCGCGGCCAGCCGCTGCTCCCCGGCGTTTGCGGGCCAGGGTTTCGCTGGATACTTAAAGCAATTTTCGCGGCTGAATTTCAAGAGCGCATATCCATAAGTAGAAAATTTCGCGGGCGCTTCATTCATCTCCGCCACCACCCGCGAATTATCAAACACCGTATTCCAGTTCAAGTACGGCCAGAACACTTTCAGCAGCGACGCCGCGTACCCTGTGTCTCCGCGCCGCTTCGCCATCCAGTCTACGGTACCCGAAAAAACTGCCGCCAGTCCCGGAACATACCACGGACGCCGGCTCCCACCGGCCTTCGCCAGCGTATCGGTGAGTTCACGATACGTCTGCGACCCTGTGCCCGACGAAAGATGATAGATCCCATGTGCCGGCTCCGCCTTCTGATGAATCGCCACAATCGCGTCGCTCACGTAGTTGGCCGGCACGATGTCGATTCTATCCTCCGCACGCAGCGGAAGCACCGGAAAGCGCGAAAGAATATCAAACGCCTGCACCATGTCGAACTGCGTCGTCTCCGCGCGCTCGCTGTCGCCCAGCACGATGGCCGGACGAAAAATGGTTCGTTGCACGTCCGGCAACAGCTGACTGGCCATGTGTTCGCAAAACTTCTTTGTCCGCGCGTAAGGATCGTAGTCCGACCGCGCCCAATCGATCGCCGTGTCTTCCGTAACCACTTCATCCTGACGCTGCCCCGCCACCGCCACCGTTGAAACATGCGAGTAGCGCCGCAGCCCGTGATGATTCTGCGCGCGACGCGTCAGTTGAATCACCTCCAGCGTCCCGCGCAAATTCACATTAAGGCACTGCTTTTCCGATTTACGGTTCAGGGAGGCTGCGCAGTGAATCACGGAATCCGTGCTGTCCACCAGCGCGTGATATTCGTCATCCGGAAGTCCAAAGCGCTCGGTGGTCAAATCACCAAGAAAAATCCGCATGCGAGCGTTGAGGAATTCGTAAAACTCCGGGAACGCAAAATGCAGCTGCAGCGAGTTCCACAAACGCTCGCGCGCTTCCTGCCGCGATTTCGCGCGCACCAGTAAATTCAAGGGTTCGCGATGGCCGGTGCACAGGCCCGCAACCAGATAGCTGCCGAGATAGCCGGTCGAGCCGGTTAGAAAGATGGCCATAGCAGGCTAGTTGCGCAACACAGGAAAGTCACGCCGCATTGGGCGGCTCGGCGGACCAATTCAACTCTCGCGCCGCCCGCGCTTCCAGCGGACGCCCCTCCATCAGCGGGTAGCACCACCGTCGCAGCGCTGGAATGTGGATATTAATCCAATATTCCCACCAGTCAATGGATTCGGGAGCGAATTCGAACGCCGCTCGTTCCTCTTCTGGCAGCGCCGCCGATAGCAAACGGGCGTTCTCCGATTCAAATACATGCTCGTTGTGCAGAATGAACGGCTCATACAGCTCAATTAGTTTTTCCGCGCGCGAAAGTTCTCTCTCCGCTTTGGCCAGCGGCGCTTTTTTCATGTGCAGCGAAATTGCCGCGCGATTGATTCCAGACACGACCGCCTTCTGCATCGGAATGGACAGCCGTTCGTAGCGTTGCTTCGACACTGGGATCGTCTCAAACTTCACCTTCAGCCAGTTGTCCACGCTGGATCGTTGTCGGTAATGCTTGCGATGCGCCAGTCCCGTCAGCTCGATGCTGCGCCCCATGTTTACCGGATTGATCGCCGACGTGGCCAGCTGGTACATCCGCGCATTGCATCGCGCCACCACCGCCGCCGCGATCAGTGACATTCCGCGGCACACCATGTCCACGGGAATTACATCCAGGCATTTTCGTTCATTCGTCGGCAGCTGGCGAAAGTTGGTTCCCAGCAAATAAGAGAGCGGCCCCGAAGTATTGATGCCCTCATTCCATCCCGTAAATGGCGAACGCTCCGAACTCTCCACGATCGATGGCCGTACAATCGCAATCGGCAATTCTCGTCCGTGGCGCGCTAGAATCGACTCGCCCAAACTCTTGGTGAAGGTATAAATATTCGGCCAGCCAAGGTGTTGCGCGCGCCGCAATCCCACGCGTACCAGCCGGTTGCGCGCCCAGCGCGCCCGATTACGCTTCAGCACCCCTTGCAACTCATCCGCTGGCGCATCCGCGGCATCCACATCCCGGCCCAGCGCCTGACGACGCAGCGCTTTGCTTAGCTCCGGACTCTCCGAACGCGCTTCAATGCGTTCGATCGTTTCGCGCAATGACGCGATTTCCCGTTCCGCGTCAAACGCCGCGTCCCCCGCGGGATTGTAGTTGTCCTGCAATTCTTCGGTGACCCGCCCGTCGCGCATGCCCACCACATAACACGTGGAAAGATGCATCAATCCGGCATGCCCGCACCGCCGCAAAAAATCCAGCAGATACAACGCGGAATCCACATTCGAAGAAAGTGCATCGCGCAAGTCCGGATTAAAATCCGTCAGGCCCGCGCTGTTCACAATCAAGTCCAACGACCGCGCCAGCCGCTCCTGCACCGCGGGCTCCAGCCCTAGCCCCGGCTGGCTGACGTCGCCCTCAACTACTTCCACCTTCGCCTTCAGAAATGCGCCCAGGTTTCTTCCATATCGCTGTTGCAGCGTGTCAAACGTGGGCGATTCCTCCACAATCTTCTCGAAGCGCCGCTGCGCCGAAGTTGTGCGATTGCGCCGGATCAACAAAGTGATTTTACCGATATCGGAAATATTCTCCAGCAAGTCCACCAGCCACACTTTGCCGATAAATCCCGTCACGCCCACCAACAAAATATGCCGCTTTGCAAGCGTCTCCCGCACCGACAATCGATCCACGCGCGGCTCGTCTCCGAACACCGCCACCGCTTTCCGTGCTGACGTTTTTGGCCGCGCCGTCGTACATAGCGCGCTCTTCAGTTTTTGCGGCTCATTCACCCAGCCCAAACGCCGCAGCAACTGTTCTCGCGCGATGCGCCCGTTGGTCGCTCCGCCGGCCAACCACGCAAATGGTCCGCGCGGTCGCACGATGGGATCCACCAGCCGTCCCGTCGCCCGGCCATCGCGAAATTCCAGTCGATTGGCGATGAAATATTCCACTCCAAAGTGCGCCGCCAGCGGCCGCAACACGCTCTCTAGCAACTGCCCCACCAGCACGATCTTTTCGCCGCGTCGCACCGCGGCCACCAGCTGCTCGGTAGCCTGCGGCCGCAGCTGCGGCTTCAAAACATAATGAAAATACTCTTCACCCAGCAGGTCCAGGCGGTCGCGCGTTACGCCGCGCAGCAGCGTGTGCAGAAATCGCGTTGCAAACGTGCGGCTCGCGGCGTAAGCAAACGGGCGCACCAGCGCCATCCCCGCCATCCCCGCGCGCCGCGCCCAGCGTTCGGAAAAGCTGCGGCCATTCCACGTAAAAAATCCCACAGGGCGCATCGCACCCAGCTCCAGCAGCGAGCCTTCCACGCGCCAGTAACTCACCGCTTCGCCTATCGCGCCTCTAGCGGATCTTTCCGAATTTGAATGTTTTTCCAATGTGCATGCTCAATGCTAGCTACTAACGTCCCGGCTCCGGTAACACACCGTGACAAATACACCTGTGACACACTGCTCCACGCATCCTAATTAATTTATCAACCCTGCTCAACATGGATTGGTCCGGACGGAGTATCAGCTAGCGCCCGGGGCGATGCGACCTGTAATCCCTGTGCTTACTCGGGCGTAAGCGTCCGGGACCAATAAAAATAGCATCCCCGCCCGCTTCTCGCAATACAGCTCGTGTCTTTGCCGGTTTCGGAAAAATCTTTGTGGGTCGGAGCTTCAGCTCCGGTATTCAGTGCTGGGTTTCGTGGCACAGCCAATCTTGGCTGTGTGCCCGGCCATTCCTGCCTTGCCGCTTCTGCTTGGACATTTCTGCCTTGTGGGTCGGAGCTTTAGCTCTTGCATTAAGCGCCTGGCTACCAAGGGCTTTAGCCCCTGAGGAAACTCCCCAGATGAGGTACAACTCCCGCAACGAACCTACACGCCCCAACCATACCGCTCGGCATGTTCCAGCGTCCGCTGCATCTCTTCCCGCAAAATCTCCATGAACGCCGCACCGCCCACCGCATGCGCCCCCGGCTCAATAATATCCGGTGTGCGATACCCGCCGCCCAAAACCCGCAGCAGCGATTGCTCCACCCAGTCCGCCTCAAGCGACAATCCGAACGCATCGCGCAACATCATCGTCGCGCTCAAAATCGACGCCACCGGATTAGCCGAATCCGTCCCCACCAGGGATGGCGCCGAACCGTGAATGGGTTCAAAAAGCGGCGCCGTGTTCCCAAAACTCCCGGACGGAATTAGCCCAATCGATCCCACCAACGCCGCCGCCGCATCGCTTAAAATATCGCCAAACATATTCGTACTCAGCATCACGTCGAATTGCGCCGGACGCAGCGTCAACTGCATCGCCGCATTGTCCACGTACATGTGCTCCAGCTTCACCGTGGGATAGCCCGCATTCATGGCCGTCACCGTGCGCCGCCACAGTTGCGAACTGGTCAGTACGTTAGCCTTGTCCACCGAACACAGCCGCCGCGAACGATTCTCCGCCCGCTCGAACGCAAATGTCGTCACTCGCTCGATTTCTGGTGTGGAATACGACTCCGTGTCCCACGCGCGTTCCGTTCCGTTTTCCCGCACATTGCCGCGCTCGCCAAAATACATTCCGCCGGCCAGTTCGCGCACAATCTCCAGATCCAGATCGCCCAGCCGTTCGCTCTTCAGCGGAGAAATTCCTCGTAGCGGATCCAGCACCTTCACCGGCCGCACGTTCACGTACAGCCCCATGCCTTTGCGCAAATCCAGCAGACCGCTCTCCGGCCGCTTGCCCACCGGCAAGCCATCCCACTTGGGTCCGCCGACTGCGCCAAGAAATACCGCATCCGCCTTACGGCAAGCTTCCAACGTCTCGCTAGGCAACGGCGTTCCCGCTGCATCGATGGCCGCGCCACCCACTGGCATTTCCACAAAATCAAATTGGTGGTCGAATTCTTGGCCGCACTCGCGCAGCACCGTGGCTGCCGCCCGCGTCACTTCAGGTCCGATGCCATCTCCGGGTAAAAGTACAATGGTCTTCTTCATGAAAAGCTCCGCAGAAAATCGCCGGCTCTCGCTGCTGCCGATGGTAACGCGCGGGGTGCGCGATGCCCGCTCGCCTCTTGCCACAAGTTTCTCAGGAAGCACGCCACCGCGGGAGTTCTACATCTGCGCCGACCGGTCTCGCGCCGCCGCGCCACACGCTGCCACAAAAAATTTTACGCCGCCGAAGTCGCTTCCGCCGCCAGCGTCGAGCGCCGCCGCAAAACTTCGTGTGCAATCGCCACCACGTCGCGCGGCCGCACCTGTTTCGCTTCGTCCGCCAGTGCCGTTACGCGCTTGTAAACTTCTCCCAGCTCCACGTCCGTTGGCTCGTAACCCAAATCCCGCAGCGACAATCGCAAAGCATTGCGCCCCGAGTGCTTTCCCAGCACCATCGAACGTTCCGGCACGCCCACCATCTGCGGCGACATAATCTCGTACGTCAGTGGATTCTTGATGATCCCGTCCTGATGGATGCCGGCTTCGTGCGCGAACGCATTCGCTCCCACGATCGCTTTATTCGGCGCCACTTGCGCTCCAGTAACTTCCGAAAGCAGACGGCTCGCCGGAAAAAGTTGTTCCAGATTAATGTTGGTCGTCACGCCAAAACTTTCTTTGCGCACCGCCAGCGCCACTACCACTTCTTCCAGCGATGCATTTCCCGCCCGCTCCCCTATGCCGTTGATGGTGCACTCGATCTGCCGCACTCCAGCGCGAATCGCCGCCAGCGAATTCGCCACGGCCAGACCCAGATCGTCGTGGCAGTGCGCGCTCAGGGTGATTCCGTGATTTGCGCCAAACGTCGCCGCCAGCGAAGCATCCACGCGCCGGAACATCTCCGCATATTCCTCGGGCACTGCGTACCCCACGGTGTCCGGCAAATTCAAAACCGTAGCTCCAGCTTCCACCGCCACGCGGCAAACCGTGCACAGATAATCGATATCCGTACGCCCCGCGTCTTCCGCGGAAAACTCCACCTCGCCCACATGCTGCCGCCCTAGCCGGATCATGCTGGAAATCGATTCCAGCGCCTGCTCCCGCGTCATGTTCAACTTCACTTTTAAATGTAGATCAGACGTCGCCAGAAAAATATGCAGCCGCGAAGCCACCGCAGGCTCCAGCGCTTCCACCGCGGCCATCACGTCGTCTTTTCTGGCCCGCGCCAGCGCCGCAATCGGCACCGTGCGAACTTCTTTCGCCACCTGCCGCACTGCTTCCAAATCCCCGCGCGACGAAATCGGGAATCCCGCTTCGATTACATCTACGTTCAGCGCCGCCAATTGATGCGCCACGCGAATCTTCTCAGCGGTATTCATGGAAAAGCCCGGCGATTGCTCGCCGTCCCGCAGCGTCGTATCGAAAATGCGCACAACGTCCATGGACTCTCCCTCTTCTAGTTACGCAGACACCAGCGCTCCAGTCAAATTTATCTTTATTCTGCTTTTGATAACTCTGTCTTATACTATCCTTGTACTGCTCAGTGTCGCTTTGACGTGCTTCCCGCGCTGCGCGCGGCTACCAGCAGATCGGAGGTCTTTCCATGGATTTGGGCGAATTGCAGGTCTTTTTGATGGTGGCCAAGGAAGGCAGCTTCTCGCGCGCCGCCGAACGCCTCTTCCGCACTCAGCCCGCCATCAGCCTTACCATCCGCAAACTCGAAGACGATCTCGGCCAGCCCCTCTTCGTCCGCGGATCCCGCCCGGTACGCATGACCGACGCCGGCACCTTGCTGCGCGAATATGCCGAACGCCTCATCAATCTTCGCGACGAAGTCAAAAAAGGTCTCGCCGAACTCGAAGGCCTCACTCGCGGCGAACTTTCCCTCGGCGTAAACGAAAGCTCCATCCACGCCCTGCTTCCCGCACTCGCCATCTTTCGCGAAAAGCATCCCGGCGTTCAAGTCCGCGTCAATCGCATGTCTTCTCGAGACATTCCCCACGAAGTCGTAAATTACCGCCTTGACCTCGGCGCCATCTCTTTCGTTCCTCGCGATCCGCAACTGCAAGCCACCGAAATCCTCAAAGACGAACTAACCCTGGTCGTCCCCCCAAAACATGTCCTCGCCAAAAAACGTGAAGTCGACATTCCCGAACTCGCCAAGGAAAACTTCATCGCTCACAGCGTTGAATCGCCCTTTCGGCGCCGCGTCATCGAACTTTTCGCCCGCCATCGCACCGATCTGAACATGCCCATCGAAATGCCCACCATCGAAAGCATCAAGCGTTTCGTGCAAATGGGCATGGGCGTGGCCATCGTCCCGCGCATGTGCGTGCGCTGGGAAATCGATCACGGCTGGATGAAAGAGGTAAAAATTCGTCAGCTCAGCATGCCCCGCCACGTCTACATGGTGTCGCGCCGCGGCGCGCGCCTGCCCCATGCCGCCGCCGAACTCTTCCGCATCTTAAGAGAAAGCTAGCCCGAATTTTTTATCGACGATTCACGACGGGTGGAAAATCTTTTGTAGGGCCGCAGTATCCTGCGCCCGCTTCTGCCCAGGCGTCTTGCCTTGCGGGCTTTTCTTTCCCTGGCCAGCCGCCTATGCTCCCGCCGCCAGCACCTCTGCCGCAGTCTGATAAATCGGCAGCAGCTTCGCCAGTCCCGCCACCTGCATCACTGCGGCTCCCTGCTGCGTAAGCGCCGCCAGTGCGAACTTCTTCCCCGCGCTTTTCCGGTGTACGAACAGTTGCACCAGCGCGCCCACGCCCGCCGAATCCAGAAACGTCACGCCGCTCATATCGAGCACCAACGTGGGACTCGGCTCCGGCCGCAATTGCGTCACAAAACTGCTCACCGTCTCCAGGCTCAACTTCCCGTTAAGTCGCAGAATGAGCTGGGTTTCCGTAGATTCCGGTTGCTTCTCAAACTCCAAGTTTGCCAGTGCCATAAGCTTGCGAGACTAACGCAATCCCCTCCCCGCGAATATTAACATTCTATGAACGCCAATTCTCCATCTCTCACACGATCGGCCATCCGCCCGACAACACAACCAATTCACGCCGCTTTCTAAGAAAATTCTTGCCGTCGCCGCGTGATCGCGCCCGGCCCCAATGGCGTTGCCCCCCCGCCGCGCACCCTCTACTGCTACTGCGTCGCCGTAACCCGATACACCACATTCGCCCCATCATCCGAAATCAGCAACGCACCATCCGCCGCCACCGTCACACCCACTGGCCTCCCGTAAACCTGTTCCTTGCTAGGATCCGGCACCAAACCGCCGAAAAATTCCTCCGGGCCCGCCACCGGCTTGCCGTTCTGAAACGCTACAAACGTCACTCGATACCCCACTCGTTGCGACCGGTTCCATGATCCATGCTCCGCAATAAACGCGCCCCCACGATACTTCTGCGGAAATTGCGTCCCGGTATAAAACGTAAATTGCAGCGGCGCATGATGCGACCCCAACAACACATCCGGCACAATCGCCTTGCTCACGAGTTCCGGGTTCTGCGGCTTCACCCGCGGATCCACATGATCCCCGATGTAGCTGTACGGCCAGCCATAAAATCCGCCATCCTGCACCGCGGTAAAATAGTCCGGCGGCAAATCATCTCCCAAGCCGTCTCGTTCGTTCACCGTGGTCCACACCGCTCCACTCTGCGGGTTTACCAACGCCGTCACCGGATTGCGCAATCCCGTCGCATACAACCGCGCATTTTTTCCGTCCGGATCGCAAATGGTAATCGCCGCGCGCCGCGCATCTTCGCCCGTGCTGTTGTTGGAGTTTGACCCGACAGTTACCAGCAGGTGCTTCCCGTCCTCCGAGAACGCCACGTCCCGCGTCCAATGGGCCCCTCCCTTTGGCAAATCCAGCAGCTTCTCCGCCCCTCCTGTGCGTTTCGAAGTCTTCGCATCATAGGGAAAACGCAGCACCGCATCGGTAGCGGCCACATAAACAAATCCCTCATGGAACGCGATTCCGAACGGCTGATCCACACCCGTCGCAAACTCTTCACGTTCTTGCGCCCCGCCGGTGTGTTGCGGATCGCGCAAAACATAAACTTTCCCCGCGCCGGAATCCGCCACAAAAATATCGCCATTCGGAGCGGTCGCCAGAAAACGCGGCGACTTAAAGCCGGTGGCAAACACATTCACCTGAAATCCCTTTGGCACCGTCGGCGAAAAGCCCTTCGGCGCCTTGGTAACTTCCGGCGCATTCCCGGCGGATTTCGACGCAAACGGCGCGGGAAGCTCTGGCGATTTCCCGTTGGTAATTTGCGCCGCGGCTGATGAGCTAAAAGAGAAGCATGCAACCACCAGCGCAATCGACAACGATGAGCATCGATAGGTCATGAGGAGGTGTCCACGGTTTTGGAATCTTCGTCCCGTACAAGCGGGCTCGAAGTCGTACATGGGATGTTCGGAAGCTGGCCTCCGTTACCATCGCGGATTATTCCCCTAAGCTTCCATCGCCACAGGCCTTTGCCGCATCCAATTCATCTGCAACACTAAATACGTCGTATCCTTAACGAGGCCAAACACATGCCCGCTCCTCGCATCGGTCGAGTCATCGCCATTGCTATCATAATCTTAGTCGTCGGATGGACCGCCATCCGCGCCATCGGCGCCCGTCCCCCCGCCACCCCCAACGCCGCCATGCCAAAACCGGCTGTTGACGCTCCGTTGGCCAGTGCAAAATCCAAGCAAACCGCCGTCTTCGCCGGCGGCTGTTTCTGGGGCGTGCAGGGTGTCTTCGAACACGTCAAAGGCGTCACCTCCGCCACTTCCGGATACTCCGGCGGCTTCGTAAAATCTCCCAGCTATGAAACCGTGAGCATGGGCGTCACCGGCCACGCCGAATCCGTCAGCGTCGTCTACGACCCTTCGAAAATCTCTTACGGCCAGCTTCTAATGGTCTACTTTTCCGTGGTCCACGACCCTACCCAGCTTGACCGCCAGGGCCCGGACTCCGGCTCGCAGTATCGCTCCTCCATTTTCTATACCTCCGAAGAACAAAAGCACATCGCCGAAGCCTACGTGGCGCAGCTCTCTGACGCCAAAATCTATGCCCGCCCGATTGTCACCAAAATCGTCCCGTTCGCCGCCTTTTACCCGGCCGAGGATTATCATCAGGACTATCTGAAGCGCCATCCCGACAATCCCTATATCGCCTTCAACGACCTCCCCAAAATCGACCAACTCAAGCTGCAATTTCCTGACCTCTATCGTCCCTGAGCTGCTAGTCGGCAAAATTTGGTGTACGGCGGTTTACCCTGAGCGATTAGCGCGAAGGGTCTGACGCCCCTTTTGCGCCGCAGGTCGGGGCGCAGAAGCGCCCGTGGGTGAGCTGCCGCGTCGAGCCTGACTTCCCCGTTCAGGTGAGGCCGTTCCCCCACTCCTTCACCCTGCTGGCGAATTGAGTACACGTTCACCAACGGAATCCCTTACTACGCTACAGTCAAAATTGGGTCATCCGAGCTTCGCATTCTCTATATTCAGAGGAGTCATCGTGAGATCGATCATCTGCGTCACCGTTCTGCTTGCAGGCCTCAGCGTCTCTGCGCCTGCGCAAGAAACTCACAGCCATGTCGCTGGCAAAGCCGTAGTCGTCGACATCAAAAATGCCCAAGGCGAAACTGTCGGCATCGCTGCGTTAACCAGTGTCCCCGAAGGCGTCCGCATCAAGCTCGATATCAAGAATCTCCCTCCCGGCCAGCATTCCATGCACATCCACCAGGTCGCCAAATGCAACCCGCCGGATTTTAAGTCCGCCGGTCCGCACTTCAACGCCGCTGGCCACGCGCAAGATGGCTCCATGTCCGGGGACATTCCGAACTTTTTTCTAATCGTGAGCGACGACCATACCGCGCACGTCACCGTCGTCGCGCCCAACGTAACCATGGGCAGCGATAGCCATTCCGTATTCAGCAACGGTGGCACCGCGCTCGTGATTCACGCCTCCGAAGGCGGCGCACCAGGAACTCCCGCCCGCATTGCCTGCGGAGCCATCACCAAACCCGAATAGAAACGGCGACTCGTTGCCACAACCACGAATTGTCATTCCGAGCGCAGCGAGGAATCTGCTTTCTCCCAGTGTTCAGCAAAACTGCAGATTCTTCGCCTCATGCTCGCCTGAACTACACACCACCAACCCGATGGACTAGCCCTGATTGACTCGCCCGCAACTTTGCGGTACTAATCCCCTGCGCACCTTCCGTTCCCTCCCTCTACCGCTGTGATCGGTGCGCACACTCAAACCTACAGGAGCTAACCATGTCTACGAACGTCCGCCCCGTCCCCGAAGGCTATCACTCGGTCATGCCGTTCATTACCTGTAAAGGCGCCGACCGCGCCATCGACTTTTACAAAAAAGTCTTTGGCGCCACCGTACTTGTAAAGATGGATGGCCCCGGTGGCATGATCATGCACGCCGAATTGCAGATTGGAGATTCCCGGATATTTCTCGGCGACGAATTCCCGGGCATGTCCACAGCCCCGAATCCGCAAGCTCCCGCCAGCGCTCACGGTTATGGAATTTTCGTTTACACCGAAGACGTGGATTCCATGATGCAGCGCGCAATCGACGCCGGATCGCGCGTGGATATGCCGTTGCAAAACATGTTCTGGGGCGACCGCTATGGAAAGTTCACCGACCCCTTCGGCCACAACTGGGGAGTGGCCACGCACGTCGAGGACGTCGCTCCCGAAGAAATGCAGCGCCGGACCGAAGCGATGTCCAAACAAATGGCCCAAGCTGCCGGCTAGTCTCGCCCGCAGAATCCTTTGTAGGGGCGCAGCTTTATCCCGAGCCACGAGGGAATGCTGCGCCCCAGCTTGCCCGGACGTGCGAGTTATCTAGGCTCGTTTTTCTTTTCGTTGTCTGTATTTTCGACGGCCGTCTTACCTAGTCGCGACTATCTTCTCCAGGCGCTTCAACAGCTCAAATTCTGCCGCGTGCATCTTTTTCGCCGCCGCGCCCACATTAAAAAAATCCGCGCGGTCGATCTCCGGAAATTCCTTAAACTTGCCTGACTTCGGCGGCCATTCCAGCAAAAATGTGTTGCTGCGCAGTTTGCCTGGATCCCCGTCTCCGCGAAATGCCCAGGCCACCACACGTTTTCCACTCCTGTGATAAACGCTGCCGAGTTCTAAAAACGGTGCGGAAGACTCCATCCCGGTTTCTTCCTGAAACTCCCGGCGCGCCGCGGCAAGTTCCTCTTCGCCTTCTTCCACTCCGCCTTTCGGAACGAACCAGGCGCCGGCATCCTTGCGCGTCCAGAATGGCCCGCCCAGATGCACCAGCAACACCTCCAGCTCTCCGTTTCGGATTCTGTACATCAGCAATCCCGCGCTGACGCGGTGGGATTTTCTTTCTGAATTGTTAGCGGTCATCGACAAGCTTTCGCGCGGGGTCGTTTCATTGTAAGGCAGGCCGGCTTTTTCCATTCCTCTCATTACTCGGTTAGCTTTACGCCACGCTACATCGGCAGCGATACCTCTTTGAACTGAGCGCACTGTGATTTGTCCATTCCGCCAATCCGCGCATCGTCCGCCGTGTAGTAGCATTTTTGTAAATCGTTCGGAGGCCTTCCTCCCAGGAGGCAAGTGCATGGTGGAAATCAAAGGGTCCGTCGTGCTCGAATCCATCACCGGAATTCAGCGGCGTGGCGAACAATCCTATGCGGAGGTTGTCGCGCGCCTGGATGACGAAACGAAACAGATGATTCAAAGCACGATTTCCGGTTCCAGTTGGTATCCCTTACACCTGTTCCTCCGTTTTCTTGCCGCGGAGCTAGAAGTATCCGCGAACGGTAATGAACAGGTGCTGGTCACCCGTTCTGAAAAAACCATCGAGCGCCAGCTGCGCGGCGTTTACAAGGTATTTGTAAAAGCCGGTTCTCCGGAATTTCTGATGAAGAGAATCGCTGCCGTTCACGCCACCTATTTCAACGGCGTGGATATCGATTTCAAATTGCTTGGTCCGGGAAACGCCGTCATCCGCTACACCGGCTTCGAGCCGCAACACCGGCTGATCGGTTTCACCATGGTGGGTTTTTTCCGCAAAGCCCTGGAGCTTTCCGGCGCCACGGATCGCAACGTCCGGTTTACCACTCCTGTTGATGCCGGTAAGGGCTATGCCGAGCTGGCTGTTTCCTGGAAGTAATTCCCCGTGTCAATCCCCTGCAATCGGCGAAACATCAGTTTTTTTAGTTCTTGTCCTGGCGTTTTTTAAGTTTTTTTCATCCGCGCCTTGCCACCGCCTGATCCAACGACAACTTTACTGCTGCAGCGCCAAAGGATTGGCGTTCAGCAATCGTGTTAAGTCACCGGCGATGCCGGTCGCCGTTTGTTTCAACAATTCTTCCGAGGGATCTCTATCCAGCTCGTATCTGCCCACCGGCGCGTAAACACTCACGGAAATAAGCGGACCGAGATTGTCCGCCGGTTGCGGAGAAACGACGGCGTACACCGGCTGTTCGGGTCGCGCCAGATTTCCGATGCCCACGAACAACTGCATCTTTGCATCAGTAGCTAGACCGCCGATGACCACGCGGCGCAATCCGGAGTTCGCGTCGACCTGTGCAAATACACCGCGGAGGACCACGCCGGAATCCGGAGGTGAAGCACCGTTTTTCAGGCGCCGCGCGGAATAGCCTTCCTGCTCCAAAACCTTCACCAACGTTGTGGACGCCAAATCCACGAGTTTCGCTGCCTGCGCACGAGGCGAATCGTCAGCCGGCGGATCACCTTTCGCCGCATCAACCTTTATCGCGTCAACTTTCGTCGCGTTGTTTTGCGCATCTGCGGTTACCACGGCACCGACGGGCGGACTTGTAGCAGCCGCCGGCGATGTTGCCGTTGCTGACGTACTCGCTTGCGAATTCACATTGGCGGCGGCGTTTGAATTCGCGTTTGAAGTCGCGTTGCGATTCGCCGAGTTTCCCGTAGCGGCTGGGTCGTGCGTAGCCTGCAGATCGAAATCGGCTACGTAGATGATGATCGATTTGTTCGGAAAAACGTCGGCGGAAGGCGATTGCGAAAAATACCACGGTATTCTCGCCGCGTCGCAAGGCGGAGACACCAAGGCCGGCGACACGAGTAGAAGGATGGTCGTCAGTAACGAAAAGACGCGCATGATTTGCCTCATCGGCAGTGAATTGCGCAGGGTGGGGGCGCCCTTGCAGAATGCCACGTCCGGGCGACACGGCGTCGACGAAGAGCGAACTCCGTTCTGAAAGCTCACTCCCGTTGGATGTCTTGCCTTAGGAGAATGGTTCGGAATGCTTCCGGCATAAATCACTTGGTAGTTACTATTTGTGCAACAAATCTCGACCTAACCGCCCTAGAATGAACACTTACGTATCATACTGAGCGCAAAGGACTTTAACTCCCTTCCGCTCAGTATGATACGTAATTCAAAACTGTCTAGTAACCGCGTCCGGGTAAACGGGGGCGCGGTTCTCGCATACGGGATTTTCGCTTATTTTCGTTTATTGGAGGAGCGTCTTTTCGCGGATTTCTTCGCCACGGACTCTTTGCGCGATAGATTTTTCCGCGGCGACTCTTTCAGTGCGTTTGTGCGCGGATCCTTCCGCGTCTTCTTCCTGGCGGCCTGAGCGCTGACCAGGATTCCGCTGGCCAGCGCGTGGCGCGTTTTCTTCGGCATCTTGGCGACGACCAAGTCGTACGATTCGCGCAGCAGCGCCGCCAATTCCTCCGCAGCCAGCGCGTCCCGGGTTTGCAGCGCCACGTAGCTCGCGCGCGCCATGTACGGCGCTGGGATGATATTCGGCCGTTCGTTTAATTCATAGAAATTTTCCGGCGTGGTTTTGAAGGACAGCCACACTGGCTCAGGGTCGAGCGCCAGATGCGCGAAAATCTTTCCCGCTACCTTGAAGGTGAGATCCGTGCCCCAGATCACGTGTTCGGTAGCCGAGGGAAACGACAGGCAGCGTTCGCGAACCCATTCCGGATTCATGGGCGCAGTCTAGCGACAAGCAGACCGCCAAGCAAGCCGAGTTGGCGATGTCGCAAAACGCCATTACGGTCGAGAGTCACGGAGCGATATTGCCGTCAAATACTGGCGGACCTCAGTAGCGAGAAAAGCATTGCAATATGGTAGAGTGTCGCCGAAGTAGAGCCCTGTAGCAGAGACTGGCGTCACGGCCGAACTACAGGACGAAGTACAGGAGGTACGGTGGACATGAGTGGAGCGGCAGCGAGCAGCGCAACGCATGCAAGTCCGGCGGAGCTGATCCGCAAGTGGTTTGAAGAAGTGTGGAACCAAGGGCAAGTTGAGAGTATCGATAGACTTTTTCCGGAGCACGCAGTGATGTGGGGCGTTGGGAGACCAGAGAGCCGCTCCCAAGGTCCTGGCGAGTTTAAACAGTTCTATCGAGCCTTGCGGAGTGCGTGTCCGGACATTCACATAAAGATCGAACAGGTGGTGCAGGAGGGCGATACGGCGTTCGCGCGCTGGACCACAACCATGACACACACCGGCGACGGATTAGGGATGGCGCCCACAAACCGCGCGATGAAGCTTTGCGGAATGTCCGCGTTGCGCGCCCGCGACGGCGAGATTGTGGAAGGCTGGAACAATTGGGACCAAGTGGGATTGGCGCGGCAATTGGGCGTCCTGGACGGGAAGGCCGCGGAATTGTTTCAGTAAGTTTTGCTCGGTCACGTCAATCATTCCAATTCTTCAAAGGGTGGAGAACCGTATGCATCGCAACGTTAGGCAAGCGTTGTTCGCAGCTGCAGGAGTGTTGCTGATCGCCGCGGGGTTTGCGCGCGGGAATACGGAAACACAGACGGCGGCGCCCGCAACGGCGCAGACGCTGAAACCGGAAACGGAACAGCTTCTGAAAACCGGCGAGCAGGAACTGACGACAAAACACTACGACGATGCAGTGAAAACTTTCAAAAAAGCCATCAAAGCAGAGAGCGACAAATGTTCGCGCTGCTACCTGAAGCTCGCCGAAGCGCAGATTCGGCTGGGCAACGAGAAAGAAGCGTTGAGCAGTTGCGACAAAGGGGTGGCCGTGGCTACGGATGATGCGGCACGCGCCGCAGGGCTGAACCCGCACGCGCGGATTTGCGCGGGGCAACGATGCAGCCGGCGCGCGTTCGAGAGGTTGGCCGTTTGCGCTGCGCCGGCGTAGCATCGGAGTTGCAGGTTACGAGGTTACGCCATGCCATACAATTCGCACCAACGCGCTGCAGAACTGCACGAAGCTGCGGCGCACGCGCACCGCGCCGCGGCGGTAAGTCACGGAAAAGAAGATCACCAGACCGGGCAGGAACATTCCCGGCAGGCGCTGGAACACTCGAAGAATGCGCACGCGGCGTCGCAGGGCGCGTTTGAGCGATCGCTGTCGGAATCGGCGAAGCACTGAGGGACTGTTCACCGCCGAATCGGCTGGATGGAATGGCGCGGACCGTGCTCGACTGGCTCGTCTTACGACCCGGTGACGCCCTGAAGGCCGTCACTACTTCAAAATTTTAGGTGCCGCGTCTGGCAACCTAGGCGTCGTCATAGTCTTCTGTGAGGGCGCGCAAAAAGGCTACTAAGGCGGTACCGTCATCGTCGCTGAGGGACATGCCCTGAAATTCCAGCGGGGCGTTGCGCAATTTTCCGGCGCGCGCGAGCTGTGAACTCTTGATGTAAAACTCCACGACATCGCTGAACTTTTGTTTGCTGCCATTGTGAAAATAGGGCTGCGAATCTTCACCATCGCGCAGCGACGGGGTCTTGAACTGCGCGATGGTGCTGCCCAGCCCCTGGTCCACTGCGCAACGCGCCGAAACCGCGCAGACTACCGTGGTCAAATTCGCCTGCGGATTCGGAATATCCGGATTCATATACACGTTCCACATTCCCAGATCTGCGAACCTCGGATTGCCATTGACGGCGGGATGACGGAAGCGCTCCGAGGCGTTGGGATGGTTGATCGAGGCCGGTAAATAGGCGTTGAAGTTCTCGTTTCGATCGTTGAGACCGGGGATCGCCAACTGCATGAATGCGCCATCGCCATTCGCGGCGTCATATTCTTCCTGCGCGACGCCGGTATTGTGGAAGGAATAGTCGGAAAAGTTTGGGGCCACGTGACAGGAGGCGCAGTTCCCGGCATGCTGCGAGCCGTCGCTGGCGTTGTTGGCCGCGGTCAAAAATATTTTCAAGCCGGCCAACTCCGTGGGGCCAAACATAAACGTCTGGGAGTGATACTTAAACGTGCCGTACGAAGCGTCCACGTAGACCGGAGAGGAAAGCGCGAGCACGGCCTGCAACAATCTTTGGTTATATTGCGCGTCCGATTCTCCCGCTTTGGTCTGCACTGGCAAATGATTGATGCGCAGGAAGACGTCATAGGGTGAGGCGATGTAGCGGCCGAACTGATCCTGTTTATAGAGCAGGCCGGCGGTGTACTGCGCCACCACCTGCGCCACGACGTTTACGATGGCGTCGTCGGAAGCGGAGGTGACATCCAGGCGATACTCCGGCGGGAGTTTGCAATCGGCGGGAATCGTGGGATCGGTGCCGAGGAAGATCTTGGCGTAAGAAAGATTGCAGCCGTACTCAGCGGCGGGCACATTGTTGCCATTGTCCTCGCGGATGACGCGGGCGATGTGGGCTTCGGCTTGCGGAAATTGGTCGGGGCCCCAGCCGAAATTTCTGCCGGTGAGAGTGGTCTTCACCAAATCGTTCGGATCGGTGAACTCGCCGTCGTAGTGCAAGAAGAGCGGCCCCGCGTGAATCTGCATCGAATTCACCATCTGCTGAGCATTTCTAGGCGTATGCGTAAATCCATTCATCGCGCGAGGAATAGGGCTGTGGTCGGTGAAGTCCGCATAGGTGCGATTGCCCGCGCCGGCGACGCCTTGAAACTCCACGACGAAATGGCAGGAGCGGCAGTTGATCGACTGCCCGGCGAAAGGCCCTGGCAGTGGGCCGTTGGCGGTTTGCGTCTGCGCGACGACGGGATCGCCGGCGGTCAGCGGAGTGTTGACATCGACCATGTTGGCGGCAAAAAATTCGGCGAAACGGGTATCAACAAAGATGCGCTCGCCGATATTCTGCTCCGCCGGCGCCCCGCCTTCATTCTCGACGGGAAAGTTGGGAGCCTGCCCGGCAGAGCCGCAGCCATCCGCGAGGAACATTGTTGCCGCGGTCAACGCCAGCATACCGAGCACTGAAATACGCATTCGCCGCTTCATCGTGCCTTCTCCCAGGTGGTTATGATTTCTTTTTGCGATGCATCCATTTGCAGTGGTGCGCTGTTGTGCAGTGCGTTGTTCTGCGGTGCGTTGTAGTGCAGTGCGTTGTTGTGTTCCAACGATTCATCGCACAGCCGATCGTTCTGCACCAAACTTGTCCCCATACTTTTCACGAAGGCAATGATTTGCCAGCGCGTGGGCTCCGGTAACGAGCTCCAGATGGGCATACCTTTTTTCAC
The DNA here is from genome assembly GCA_963838265.1 of uncultured Acidobacteriota bacterium. Classification (GTDB taxonomy): domain Bacteria; phylum Acidobacteriota; class Terriglobia; order Acidiferrales; family UBA7541; genus Acidiferrum. Next base: position 70,250 of record CAWIQN010000001.1, on the reverse strand, counting down.
ACTGCCATTTTTCAGCAGCCAGAAAATTTCGCCGTCGGTGGCGTGTTGCACGCGGCTGGTGCGCAGGCTGGGTTTCTTCCGGCGACCTTCGCCATCGTCGCCGTGACATTTGGCGCAATGGTCGAGAAAAACTTTCTGCCCCGCAGCCACCGCGCCCGGCTTTCCGGCGAAGGGATTGGACTTGGCGCGGTCCACGTCTGGCACGCGCTCCATCCACGTTCCGTCCGCGGCGATACAAAGAAGCGCGGCCAGCAGCGCGAGCCACAAGCGACAATTCGACAACCGTTTCATCACACTGCTCCCCGTTTTCAGTTGTTGTGCTCAGTTCGTATGTTCAGTTCTTATGGTCAGTTCTTACGAAAGACGCCAAAAAGTTGCTGCACTTCGTAGGACACTTTGAAGCGATAGAGAACTCCCAAGCTGTTGTCATTCAATCCGATATTCGGCGAGAAGGTGATGGTCGGACCCTTGGGAATGTTGAAGGCTACGGTGGGCCCGAGATATTGCGAGGTGGCGCGCCAGCCGAAGCCGTTCGAATCGCCCAGCCCGCCGTATAGCTCGAGGCCGAGCGCAAAATTCTCCCGGCAGAAGACGCATTTCTTGCTGCTGGCGAGCAAAGCTAGCGGACGGCTTACGCCGAGCGCGTAACCGTATTCCCAGGGCTCGTCGTTCAATTCTTTTTCCGCGATAAAATTTTCCGAAATATTCCACCCGCGAAACTGGCTGCCGAGAATGAGTTTCATCTCAAAGGCTTTTTCGATTTCCTGGCGGCCCCGGGCATTGGAAAGCGCGAGGTCCGCCACGCTTTGGTGACCGACAACTTCAAGCAGACCGCGATCGGCAAGGTTCACGTGCTCGTACTCGACATACAGCACAGGATTGATCCAATGCTCGCGCGGCAACGGGCGAAACCGATTCTCCCAGCGGTAGCCGGTGAAGATGGTGCTGTCGCTCGCGGCGCTGACGCCGCTTAGGTAGAGCTCCGTGGTCCACCAGGCTTTTACGCCGTACTCGAGCTCGGAGGTGGCGCTGTAGAAGCGGTTGCCGTTGGCGGGCTTGCCGATGGCGTTCTTGAGGGCGATCTCAAGATTGCCGGGCTCTTCCAGAAACTGCGAATAGGTGACGAAATACGGGGGTTCCTGGGCCTTGGCCCCGGCAGCAGCCCCAAAGACGAAGGCCGCCATGAGCGCCCAGCGGTGCAGAGCTCTTTTGAATCGCGTGTCAAACATACCTGCCGCCTTGAGTCATGAAGAAATATGCCTTTCGATATACGACTAAATTGGTCTTATAGGACTGCGTGAGTCGTATATTACCTGCACTTGATAATCATTTGCAACTGATTTTTGAAAGGGGTCCTTGGCAGTGGGGTTGGGACCTTGCGCTACCATCGGCCGTCCGACGGCTAGATTAGTAGTTCGGTGTTGTTCGTTTTCTTGTGAAGGGATCGGTCGAACGTGACCAGACGGAGGCCTGCGACGGCGGCGAATGCGGATAGATATGAATCGGACCAATCTTTCGGCGCGGGTTGCCTGCGCTGGGTCAGTGCGCGAAAATCTGGCTCAATGGTACTCGGCTCTTCGAGGAAGCGGACGCGATCGTCGTCCATCCAGGAATCGTAAGCTTGCCACGCTTGAGCTTGGTTGAGAACTTCTTCCGCCATCACCGCATCGGTAGTGAGCAGACGCAGCAGGCCAAGTTGCGTGAACCGGCAAAAGCAGAGCCGCGCGTTGTCCTCTTGTTTCTCAAACCACAGCCACGCAGTGGAAGAGTGGACGTGGCGATCGTAGGAAAGAGCCAGCCATACATTAATATCAGGGAAAAGAAATGAGCTCGAAGATCTTGGCATTATCGATCTCCAGGGTGCCTGGTTTCTTCGATCGGATTAAGGGCAGCGATACGCGTCGCGCACGCTTTTTCGTTGGAGGCCGGAGCTCAACCTCGACACCACGCAAGATCAGCTCTTTAACAGAACGCTTCTCGCGCGCAGCGCGAGCTTTGAGTTCCCGGTAGAGCGCATCTGGGATGTCCACGGTGGTGCGCATGTGTTCATTGTGCCATATTTATGGCAGATCGGCTAACTTTTCCCCGTTTGTTGTTCACCGCAGATGCGATGGACGACAATCGCTATGCCGTGGAAGAAATATGCGCAACCGCAAGACCCTCCAGAACCTGAGTAGGGGTGTTGGTTTATCGCTAGTCGATTGGAGTTGGGGAGCGGCGCGGTTGTCCTCAGCTATCGCCGGTTTACACCGAGGAATCTTTGTTTGTGCTCCCTCGATTTCAGCCCACAGTTGCTCGTAGTTAGTACTCAACTGCGTAAACTTTGCTTTGAGGTTTCCGCTGCGGACTTCTCGGTTCTACGCGAGCTCTCTATTCCACTCAAGAGGTGCTCGCTATGGCTCTCAACAATGATCTGAACGTTGCGATTTTTCACGGCGTCGATAAATACATCCGCTAGTCCAGACTGTACGGATGGATGTAAGTGAATTTCCGGCTGTTCCAAAAGAATGACCGATCCTTCCGGCACGTAGTAGCAAAGAACTAAAACGGGAAGGATTTGAGATACACCGAAACCCACGTCGGTAATAAGCACGTCAGCGGATGAGGGGGTCTTCTGAACACGCACTGCATAGAGGTTATTGCCTTCAGCGATTTGCTGGACCTTAAAATCAGAGATTAGTCCCAGTTCCTTTAGCCAATGGGCGACCCGCTCTTCAAGAGTCTGTTTCTTTCGTTTGTATCCTGGGGAGATGTACGCGCCTTTTTGCCGCGATGCGAGTAACGCATCCACCACTCGTTCCCCGCGCCTCCCCATATCCGCCGGTTCGGAACCCTTCCAGCCATAGTGCCGCTGCGGGAATTCACGAAGAGGCCCCAAGTAATATAGCCCGCGGAATGCTCGAGAACTTCAGCAGAGGATGAGTAACAGCTAATATCGCCGAGCTGGCGGATAGCGCTTTCCATACGTCTTCGTGTGCACTCCAAAATCCCCAGGCTGCAACCGTTCCCGATGTACCTATCGCCAGTATTATCTTTAAGAATTTCTCCAATTGGCTGATACCGATCTTTCCGCGCTATGCGTCCCGACAGTCCGGTGATCGGCGCCAACCGCATTCTGTCAATTTTTTTCCACGACTTAAAATTGCGAACGCTCAATTCCGTCAGCATTGGTCGCCTCTCGTTTCCAAAGCCATATTAGCGCGCCAACCTACTTCGCAGGGCCCTACATTCAGAAAATCGCTTCGACGCCGTTTTTGCGCCGTATCGGCGGCATTTTGCTGTTTGCAGGTCGAGTAGATCAGGAGTTGTCGGGTGGCTAGGTGGACCTCGCGCGCACCTCGCTGCACGAGCCTCCTTGGTGTCTCCCCTTCTTGATACGCTGCACGTCACCGGGCTCTACGGACTCCTTCCCATCCGCCCCGGATCGGCATGCTCGCAGGAATTCCGTATTTATCGCGGGATCCTCTTCGGTTATGTCGGTTTGATCGAGCACGTGTGGCAGAATATTAGAGCCAGCAGAAGACGTTATCCAAGGGATAAAAAAAGGGTGAGCCAATGGCTCACCCTTTTTGAATCTTGCGCTTTGACAAGCGATACGATCTGACAGAATCCGCCCGAATCCTGGATTAAACCAAGTTGTAAACCGAACGGGTCAACTGCTGGAGTCCGTGAGGACTGGCAGGAGACCTATTGCGTGGCATGGTCCGCACACCATAGCGGATTGAGCCACGACTACTTTAGAAAGGAGGTGATCCAGCCGCAGGTTCTCCTACGGCTACCTTGTTACGACTTCACCCCAATCGTGGGTCATACCTTGGGCGCCTGCCTCCTTGCGGTCAGCTTGGCGACTTCTAGTACAACTCACTTTCGTGATGTGACGGGCGGTGTGTACAAGGCCCGGGAACGTATTCACGGCGTCGATCTGATACGCCATTACTAGCGATTCCGGCTTCATGCAGTCGAGTTGCAGACTGCAATCCGAACTGAGCAGAGTTTTTTCCGATTAGCTCCCCCTCACGGGTTGGCAACGGTTTGTGCCCTGCATTGTAACACGTGTGTAGCCCTGGACATAAAGGCCATGCGGACTTGACGTCATCCCCACCTTCCTCTCCGTTATCCGGAGCAGTCCACGTAGAGTTCCCTCCTTGCGGAGTGGCAACTACGTGCAGGGGTTGCGCTCGTTGCGGGACTTAACCCAACACCTCACGGCACGAGCTGACGACAGCCATGCAGCGCCTATACTAGTGTCCCTTGCGGGAAGGCGATATTTCTAAAGCTGGTCACTAGCATTTCGAGCCCAGGTAAGGTTCCTCGCGTAGCGTCGAATTGAACCACATGTTCCACCGCTTGTGCGGGCCCCCGTCAATTCCTTTGAGTTTCAGTCTTGCGACCGTACTCCCCAGGTGCAGGACTTAACGCGTTAGCTCCGGGACGACTCACGAACGTGAGCCACCCCAAGTCCTGATCGTTTAGGGCTAGGACTACCAGGGTATCTAATCCTGTTTGCTCCCCTAGCTTTCGTTCCTCAGCGTCAGTTGTGGTCCAGTGCGCCGCTTTCGCCACGGGTGTTCCTGCAGATATCTACGCATTTCACCGCTACACCTGCAATTCCACGCACCTCTCCCACACTCAAGCACAGCAGTTTTGGAAGCAGCCTCTGGGTTAAGCCCAGAGATTTCACTCCCAACTTGCCACACCGCCTACGAACCCTTTACACCCAGTAATTCCGAACAACGCTGGCCCCCTACGTCTTACCGCGGCTGCTGGCACGTAGTTAGCCGGGGCTTCTTCTACCGGTACCGTCACCTCCGCCAAAGGCGGATATTCTTCCCGGTCGAAAGGGGTTTACACACCGAAATGCTTCATCCCCCACGCGGCGTCGCTGCATCAGGCTTTCGCCCATTGTGCAAGATTCCCCACTGCTGCCTCCCGTAGGAGTCTGGACCGTGTCTCAGTTCCAGTGTGGCTGGCCATCCTCTCAGACCAGCTAACGATCAAAGCCTTGGTGAGCCGTTACCTCACCAACTAGCTAATCGTGCGCGGGTTCCTCCATCGACGCCTTACGGCTTTGAGTCCAGGGACCGAAGTCTTAGGAATGTTATGCGGAATTAGCCTCGCTTTCGCGAGGTTATTCCCCATCGAAGGGCAGATTACCCACGTGTTACGCACCCGTGCGCCGTGCGCCATCTGTATTGCTACAGACGCGCACTCGACTTGCATGTGTTAAGCACGCCGCCAGCGTTCGTTCTGAGCCAGGATCAAACTCTCGTTTGAAGCTGGTTGCCTGAGGAAAAAAAATCCCGGGATTTGCATCCCAGGCAGCCTCTCAGGCGAATTATTGTCGCTCGATTTACTCAGACCAATCGGGCTCGAAAAGCGCGATTGGTTTCGAACGGATTCTGGCACATCGTATCGATTGTCAAAGAGCAAGACCTCCCTGTCATGCAGAAAGGCTACATACAACTAGGAGAGTATCTCAGGAGCACGGCAGATTGTCAACACTAGATTACGGATTTCCACACGTATGCACAGGGTGCTGGTAAGTCTATGTACGGTGGTAGGATACGCGGAGAGCGGAGGAAACTTGCGCAAGAAAATTTCGCGATGAAAAAAATTTCCAAGGCGAAAAAACAAGATCGGACGAGATCGGGTGATTTGGCGTGGAGCGTTTTTGCGGCGCTCGAGCGCGTGGGCGTATGGCGCGTGGGCGCGAAATTTGGCGTGGCGGTTTCCGGCGGGGCGGACTCCGTGGCGCTACTACTGCTATTTCTCGACCTGAAAAACGATTCGCGCGCGAACACGCCGATGGAAGTCGCCGTCGTGCACTTCAATCATCAATTGCGCGGCGCGGCCGCTGACGCAGATGAGGAATTTGTGCGGAAGCTGGCGGAAGCGCATGGGCTGGGGTTTCATGTGGGAAGCGCGGATGTGGGCGGAAGCGCCAAACGCGCGAAACGAAATGTGGAGGATGCGGGGCGTCGGGAACGGTATGCGTTTTTTTCACGACTAGTCGAAGAAGGCCGCGTGGAGTGGGTGGCCACGGCGCATACCATGGACGATCAAGCGGAAACGGTGCTGGCGCACTTGCTGCGCGGGACGGGCTTGGCGGGGCTGGGAGGGATTCATCCTATAACCGGCGCAATTGTGCGCCCGGCGTTGGGGATTCGGCTGGAGGAATTGCGGCGGTACCTGAAGCTGCGCAAGCAAAGTTGGCGTGAGGACGCTACGAATCGTGACACTTCGAAAACGCGGGCGCGCATTCGCAAGAAATTGATTCCCGCGCTGGAGGAGCAGTTTCAAACGGAAGTGGTAGCGCATTTGGCCACGCTTGCGGAGCAGGCTCGGGAAGACGAGAAGTTTCTGGACGCCGCGGCCACCGGAAGGCTCGCGGAGGGGCTGAAAGATTCGCGAGAGGCGCTACACATCGGCATTGACGAGCTTGCCGGAGCAGCAGCGGCGTTGCGCGGGCGGATGGTTCGGAAAATTGTGAAGGCTTGTAAGGGGCACGAGGGCGAGCTGGGCGCGCAGCATGTGAGCAGCGTTTTGCAGTTGGCGGAACACGGAGAAAACGGAAAGTCGCTGGCGCTGCCGGGGGGCGTGGAGGTGCGCCGAGAAAAAACTGCGTTATCGTTTCGCGCGATCGAGGAAGCGCGCATCGAATCGCCGGCAACTGGAGAATCGAAAACGCGCAGGAAACTACGTGGCAAGCCGACAGGGGCGATCGAGTACGAGCACGCAGTCTCGCTGGGCGTCGAAGAGACACGGATTAACGTTCCCTCATTGATGTGCGCATTTCGCTTCAGAACGATTGACTGGGTCCGCGAGAGGAGCGAAACTAGTAATACGTCTGTGGTCCTGGATTGCTCTCGGTTGCGAGAACCAATGGTATTGCGCAATTGGCGTCCCGGCGACCGGCTGCAACCCGCGGGGCGAAGCGGGGTTTATAAGCTGAAGCGGCTGCTGAACAAAAAGGGGATCAGCCGCTGGGAACGCAACGGCTGGCCGGTACTGACGAGCAACGGCATAATCGTCTGGGCCCGCGGATTTCCGGCGGCGGCAGATTTTGCGGCCCATGCGAAAACGCGCAGCGGTTTAGTAATCGACGAGGAACCACTTTGAGCGCAGCGTTTTCGCCCGCACGGATCGCCAGCAGGGTTGCGGCGCTGGGACGAGAGATTTCGCGCACAAGTCAGGGGCGGCGCCTGGACGTAGTGATTACGCTGGATCGCGGATTTATTTTTGCTGCGGATCTGGTACGGCAGCTGACGAACCCGACGGTCTGCCATTTTGTGCGGGAAGAAGTGCGCGACGTGGAAGACAGCGGGCACGCGCGACGCGAAGTTTTTTTTGGCGTGCGGCCGGAGCTGAAAGGGCGCGACGTATTGTTAGTGGACGCGGTGCTGGACAGTGGCGTTACGCAGGAATTTTTGCTGCGGCGGCTGGGCGAGAGCAAACCGCGGTCACTGCGCATGGCGGTGTTGCTGGACAAGCCGGAGCGGCGGCGCGTGGACCTGGAGCCCGATTACTTTGGCTTCCGGACTGCATCTAATGAACAGTGGGTCGGGTACGGTCTGGCGGCGGCGAACGGTACAGGCAGAAACGGTAAACAACTTTCGGCAGTGGGCACGGGCCAGCGAAAGAATGGATCTGATGGCAGCCGGAAAAGAAGCAAAGCGGGCAAGACCGTCAAAGGGCGGAAAAAGTAAGTTGCGAGTTTCGGAATTGCATCGCAGTCGTAGGATTAGAATTGAAGTGTTAAAATTTTAGTACGCGATTCATTCAATTTATTCCGCGGTTGGTTGGGGATCGAGTGAGGGCAACGTGAATTCCAGTTCCACGGCAAAAACAGTTTTATTTTGGATTTCAATCGTTTTCCTGGGCGTGATGCTTTGGAAGCTGGTGTCCGCCAATGGCGCGCAAACGCGGGAAGACGAGCCCAGCTACAGCGAGTTTGTGGCTAAAGTCGACCAGGGGCAAGTGAAGGAAGTGACGTTGTATCTCTCGCCGAACAGTTACGAGTTACAGGGCGAATACACCACGGAACACCGCAAGTTTCACACTACGATCTTCAAGGAAGCGGCGCCGGACCTGATGAAGACGCTGCGCGACAAGGCCGTGCAAATCAAAGTGAAAGAGGTGCACAGCGGGGATTGGGTGCTGATCCTGCTGAACGCCTTGCCGCTTTTGCTGCTCGCGGGATTTGTGTTTTTCCTGATGCGGCAGATGCAGGCGGGCGGAAACAAGGCGCTGAGTTTTGGAAAGTCGCGGGCGCGCTTGCTTTCGGCACAGCAGAAGAAGGCTACATTTAAAGATGTGGCCGGCACGGATGAAGCCAAGGAAGAGCTGCAGGAGATTATTGAATTTCTAAAGGATCCACAGAAGTTTCAGAAGCTGGGCGGACGCATTCCGAAGGGCGTGCTGCTAGTCGGGCCTCCGGGAACGGGCAAAACCTTGTTGGCGCGAGCGATCGCCGGTGAGGCGAACGTTCCGTTCTTCTCGATTTCCGGTTCGGACTTTGTGGAAATGTTTGTGGGCGTGGGCGCAAGCCGCGTGCGGGATTTGTTCGAGCAGGGGAAGAAGAACGCTCCGTGCATCATCTTTATCGATGAAATTGACGCTGTTGGACGCCACCGCGGCGCCGGATTGGGTGGTGGTCATGACGAGCGCGAGCAGACGCTGAATGCGTTGCTGGTGGAGATGGACGGATTCGAATCGAATGAAGGCGTGATTCTAATTGCCGCGACGAACCGGCCGGATGTCCTCGATCCGGCGTTGTTGCGGCCGGGCCGCTTCGACCGTCGCGTGGTGGTAGCACGGCCGGATGTAAAGGGGCGCGAAGAGATTCTTCGCGTACACACCCGCAAGGTGCCTATTTCTGACGACGTGGATCTTTCGATCATCGCGCGCGGCACCCCGGGATTTTCTGGCGCGGACCTGGCCAACCTGGTGAACGAAGCGGCGCTGTGGGCGGCGCGGCAAAACCGCAAGTTCGTGATGATGGTGGATTTTGAAATGTCCAAGGACAAAGTGATGATGGGCGTGGAACGGCGCTCCATGATTCTGTCCGATGAAGAGAAGAAGAACACCGCGTATCACGAAGCGGGACACGCGTTGGTGGCGGCGATGACGCCGGGCGCCGATCCGGTCCACAAGGTGACGATTATTCCGCGCGGCATGGCGCTGGGCTTGACGATGCAATTGCCCATCGACGACAAACACACCTACACCCGCACGTATCTTGAAACGATGCTGGCGGTGCTGATGGGCGGGCGCTCCGCGGAAGAGATTTTCCTGGGACACATCACCACCGGGGCGGGCAACGACATCGAACGCGCCACGGAGATTGCGCGCAACATGGTCTGCGAGTGGGGCATGAGCGCGCTGGGGCCACTGGCGTTTGGCAAGAAAGACGAAGCGATATTCCTGGGCCGCGAAATTACGCAGCATCGCGACTACTCGGAAGACACGGCGATTCAGATCGACAAGGAAGTGAAGCGCATCGTGAGCGAGGGTTACGACAGAGCGCGCGCGGTGTTGAACAACAACAAGGAAACGCTGGAGCGCATCGCCCTGGCGCTACTGGATCGCGAAGTGATTGACGGCTCGGAAGTGCAGCTGCTGATGGAGAACAAGCCACTGCCAGAGAAACCGCGTACTCCGCCTCCACAGCCGCCGCAGGCTGCGCCTAGCGCCGATCCCAAGCTGGTACGGCCGGAATTGCGGCCGGCGCCGGGATTTACGCGCGGAGAGAATCCCGCGAAGGCGTAACCCTTAGAAAATAACGATTAAACCAAGAGGGGCACGAGTGATCGTGCCCCTTCTTTATTAGCCTGCAGCCTGAACCTGCAAAGTGCCGCCGCCGCAAAATTGCGTTAAACTAAGCCCATGGCGAAGCAGAATGCCGACAACCCGCATGTGACTTCCGCGCTTCGGCGAGCGTGCACCTTGACGCGAAATTCGGACTGTGCTTGCCGCCGAAGCGCAGGTCAATCGCGACCCGAATGGACACGACGCGTTGCAAGAATCGAATTCTGCACCAAGCCGCCGACACGCTGAAATGGAATGGTTGAGAAGAAATACCTCTCGACCTGGTCCGTACAACGGCAAGTGGGTGGTTGTCGAAAAGGATGAGCTGATTGCTAGCGACAAGGAATATTCCAAGGCCCGAGCCGAAGCCGTACAAAGGGGCATAGAGAGGCCCTTTATCGTTCTTCGTACCCGAAGTAGAAGAAGCCGAGTTCATGGGCATATGACGCACACGATTGGGTTTGAGCATGAATTCCAATACCGCAGCTGGCGGGTAATATATTTGCTCCGGCACTGGACGTGACGATCTTCGGACCAAGTGGACAAGATGACCTGGTCGCCATCGTGGATACCGGGGCTAAATTTTGCTTATTTGATGGGCGGCGAGCTGAGTCGATAGGTCTTGAGTTGCTAGCTGGTCGCCAGCAGCGGCTCGGTGGGCTCGCTGGAGGAGTGCTAACGACGAGAATGCATGAAGTGAGGTTGGAGATTTTGGGATTCCGCGTTTCGTTGCGAAGTGGCGTTCAGCGAACAGCCTATAACACGCGAACTCCTCGGTCGCCACACCTTGTTCCCGCAGATACGCTTGGCTTTCGCGAAGGACTCTCCGTCGCATACTTTCATTCTAGCCGCTAGACGGATCCCCAGCGTAGACTACCGCCATGGGGAAGCCAAATACCGACAATCTGAATGTAACTTGTCCGTGCTGCCAGGCGAAGTTGGTGGTGGATCCGATATTTGGCGCGGTGCTTTCGCATGAAGCGCCAGTGCGGCCTGGGCCTAATGTGGATTTGACCGACGCGCAGAAAATTCTAGCGGAACAGAACCGGCAGCGCGAAGACAAATTTGCGGATTCATGGTTTCAGGAGAGCAACAAGGAAGATATTCTGGCGAAAAAATTTGAAGAAGCAATGAAGAAGGCCAAGGACGCCCCGGCGAGCAAGCCCATCCGCGATTTCGATTTGGATTGAACACGTTGTGCCCCCTCGTGCTGAAACGTAAGAAATATAAATTGCGGCTACGGTCGGGAACGATGGTGCTCGGCGAGCGCACCCTGATCATGGGTGTACTCAATGTGACGCCGGACAGCTTTTCGGATGGCGGGAAGTTTTTGACCGTTCGCGATGCCGTGAAGCAAGCGCTGTCGATGGAAAAGTCCGGAGCCGATTTGATTGATATTGGTGCGGAGTCCACGCGCCCAGGTTCGACGGAAACAAATGCCGAAGAGGAATTGCGGCGTTTGCTGCCGGTCCTGAAAGCACTGCGCGGTAAATTAAGAGTTCCAGTTTCGGTGGATACTCGCAAGGCCACTGTCGCGGAGGCGTCCATTCGCGAAGGCGCGCAAATCATCAACGACGTCTCCGGACTGCGGCACGATGCTGCGCTTGCGGTTGTGGCCGCGAAACACAGAACTCCGCTGATCCTGATGCACATGCGCGGCGTGCCGCGAACGATGCAAAGAACGACGTTCGCACGCGATGCGATGGAAGATGTACTGCGGGGTCTGCGCAAATCGCTCGCGATCGCCTTTCGCGCTGGGGTTGAAAAATCCCAGATCATTCTCGATCCCGGCATCGGTTTCGGCAAAAGCTTTACACAAAATTATGAATTGCTGCGGAAACTGCCGCAGCTCCGCAGCTCGGCTATCCCATGCTGGTGGGCACTTCGCGCAAAGGTTTCCTGGGAAAAACATTATCTCGCGAGGGAAACACGGCACCTCTAGAGGATCGCATCTGGGGGACGGCCGCAACGGTTACGGCCAGCATCCTCGGCGGAGCGCATATTGTGCGTGTCCACGACGTGGCGGAGATGGCGAAAACCGCCAGGGTCGCGGACTTCATTCTCGGCGAAAACATTTCGCGTTAAAATTTGCGAAGTTTGCCCTGGAGCACGCTGGCGCAGCTATCTGGAAAATTGCGCCTGAGCAGCGGCTTGTGCGATGGCGTTATCCCGCCGAATGTACACCCAGAAGAAACTGAGGACGGCGAGTGCTGCCCCGCCGATTATTCCGAAGAAGACCAGAAAAACCGTCTTCACGATCCGGATTCCAACCCCATAGCCGACGGCCAAGACGACGTCCCGACCATGAGATTGCTCCTCGTAAGCGCAGGAAAAATCGTACGGCCCGTCTTGCGCGACGGAAAATTCCAAGAGCGAACTGCCAGACCGGTTTCCGACCGAATAGGTCGTGGGGCCGTTTGGCGGCGGCCGCAGCGCCACCGCATTCCCGCCGTCCGTGGATTTAACCTGGCACTGCAACCCGCTTAAAACCGCATTGGTGTTATAGGTCTTTCCGTTCAGAACAGTGTGCACTTCGTAGTACACCGTATAGAGCTTGCCGTGCTTCAAGGTGAGTGTGGCGTGCCCGGGGACCACCACCTGGGTCAACGCATCCGAGAGGCGGGGCATGCCGTACTGAAATTCGAGAAAAGCTAAGCTTATCCCAGCCACCAGGAGAAGCGGCGCGAGCCAGTAATACCACGCGCTCGGCCGGATCGGCGTTGCTTGCTGCATCAAAGCATCTCCATCTTCAGGCTCACACGAGCTTATCTTGTGACGGACGAAAATCAATTTCTTTCCAGCGGCTGCGTGCGATAATTTCGTCTTACAAACGAGGTGGTCCCGTGGTACTGGTGAAGGGTGCGGTCATTTTCTGCTTGCTGATTGGGTGCCTGATGTATGTTCCTTTTGCTTCCGCGCAGTTGCCGCAGGTGAAATCCGATCCATTAAAGCCGCCGCAAAGCCTGCAGGGAGAGGCGGCGTGTTCGGCGACGGAAGTTTCATCTTGCGCGGAAGCGGCCAGCAAGATTTTGCCGCTGGTGATGGGTCCTTCGCCAATGGAAGAAAATTTGCGGCGGCTGACCGATGAGATTGGTGGGCGAGTTTCCGGCTCGCCAGAAATGGCGAAGGCCGTCGCGTGGGGCGTTGGCGCGTTTCGAGCGGCGGGAATTACGGTGCACACGGAAAAATATACGTTGCCCGTGAGCTGGGCGGCTGGCGAAACAAAACTGGAATTGCTCGGACTGGATGGCTTGGGAATCGAGAATTTCCCGTTGCGGTTGGCGGCTATAGGATGGTCGCCGGCAACGCCCGCGGGCGGCGTCGAAGCAAATGTTGTGGACGTCGGCTACGGCACGGAGGCGGATTTCGCGAGCGCCAAAGCCCCGCTGAAAGGCGCGCTCATCCTGGTGAACGGCGACGTTAGCGTGACGTGGGCGGATCTTTTTGCGGAGTATCTGCGCGCGCCGGAAATTATCGAGCGCGCGGTAAAGGCCGGAGTCGCGGCCATTCTGTGGACCAGCCAGCGCGAAAGGTTGCTGCTGTATCGCCACACTGACACAGGCGACGGCGCGCTGGAGGAGCTCCCGCAAGCGATCGTGGCGCGCGAAGACGCGCTGCGCTTGTCGCGATTGGTCGCCGCGCATCCGGGAAAAATCCGCGCGCGCTTCACCATGAACAACAAAATCGGCGGCCCGGTGGAACAAGAGAACGTGGTCGGCGAAATTCGCGGATACGAAAAGCCCGACGAGGTGGTGCTGCTGGGCGCGCATCTGGACTCCTGGGAACTGGGCACCGGAGCGCTGGACAACGGCTGCAACGCCGCGATGGTGATCGAAGCGGCGCGGGCGATCAAGGCCACAGGATTGGTGCCGCGGCGCACCATTCGCTTTGTGCTGTTCAGCGGCGAAGAGCAAGGCTTGCTGGGTTCGTGGGCTTACGTGAAATCGCACGCCGTGGAGCTGGACAAACTTCGCGCGGTGGTGATTTTCGATTCGGGCGTGGGCCGCGTTACGGGTTACTCGCTGGGCGGACGGCACGATATGGAAGGGCCGGTGCGCGAAGCGCTGAAGCCGCTGGAGGCGTGGGACGTCGACCGGCACACGCAAGACGCGGATATCGGAACGGACAATTTCGATTTTCTGATCGAAGGCGTTCCCACGCTGGTGGCCAACCAGGAAGTGGCCAACTATCTGCAGAATTATCACGCTGCGTCAGACACTTTGGACAAAGTGGATATGCGCGAATTGAAACTGAACACGGTGATCGCCGCGCTGACAGCGTGGGGATTGGCAGACCACAGCGCGCCGTTTGGCGAAGCGCCAGAGCCGCGCGGAAATAGAAGGCGTCTTGAAGGAGACGGGTCTGGACCAGCAACTGAAGGCGCTGGGCTACTGGGAAGACTGGCAAAACGGCACGCGCGGCCGGAAACCGTAGTCCCGAGCCCAGGCGGCGCAACACAGAGCGATTTAGGACGCTGCCAAAAAGCATGAGGCCACGAATACCCGCTATAATAGCGGGGTGACTGATTCTCCCCCAAGCCAAACAGAAACTGTTGCCGTGCGCATCCTGGCGCTGGATTATGGGCGTTCGCGCATTGGCGTGGCGCTGGCGGATACCGCCGTTGGTCTGGCGCAACCGCTGTGCACTCTGGAACGTATCAATCGTAATGAGGATATGCGGCGGCTGCGTGAGATGGCGCGGGAACACGGCGTGAGGCAGATTGTGGTGGGTCTGCCGCTGCGGCTGGACGGCACGCGCGGAGAAATGGCCGAAGAAGCGGAAGGATTTGCGAACCGCGTGCGGAAACAGATCGGCGTGCCAGTGGAAATGGTGGATGAGCGGCTGAGCAGTTGGGAAGCGGAGCGGTTGTTGGAAGAGGTGCAGGGGCGCGTCATTAAAGCTCCAGTCACAGCCGGTAGACCGACGAAGAAGGTTATGGGCCGGCTGGGCGTGGATGCCGTGGCCGCGGCGGTGATTTTGAAAGAGTATCTGGAGCGGCGGCAGGGCGCCGACAAAGAAACGTAGCTTCTTATTTTTGCTTGGGAAACTGGCGCCGGGAACTTGGCTTCGTAAGCCGCATATGGAGTCGGCGATTCTTGGGGCTTGAGCAATACCGGGTGGGGCGGGATTGAAATTCTTGTTCACATTGTTTTTGCTGGTGGTGCTGGCTGCCGCGGTGGGCGCGGCGTGGCTGTGGTATGGAATCACGCAGCCGTATCAAGGATTTGGCGCGGAAGGCGTCTTTGTGGAGGTGCCGCACGGAGTCTCCAGCCGTTCCGTAGGGCGCGTGCTGCAACGGGAAGGCGTGATTCGCAGCGCGCTGGCGTTTGAACTTTATGCGAGGCACAAGCGTTCGCGCACGGTGCAGGCGGGGGAATATTTTTTTGATCACGCCACCAGCGCCCGCGATGTTTTCTGGAAGATGGTGAAGGGGGACGTTTACGAGCAGCCCTTTACCGTGCACGAAGGCGATACGATGTTTGATATTGCCAAGGAGCTGGAAAAAGCCAAGTTGATGACGCGCGAAGAGTTTTTGGCGGCGGCGCGCGACCCTGGACTGCTGCGCGATATTGCTCCCGGGGCGCCGACGCTGGACGGCTTCTTGTTTCCGGCGACGTATCATCTGTCGCGGCATCCGGCGGCAACGGAACTTACCGCGGAAATGGTAAGAAAGTTTAAGGAAGAGTGGGCGGCGATAACGTCGGCGAACCCAGCGACGAGTGCGTCGGCGAATACCTCGACCGCTTCAACGGCTACGACAGCGGCTACTACGACGGAAAATGCCATGGCGGTCAGCCCCGTCGCGCCACCCGTTGCTCCCGATCAGCGGCCGGTGCTGGCGGTAGTAACGCTGGCGTCGCTGGTGGAGCGCGAAACGCCGCGGCCGGAAGAACGTCCGCTGGTGGCCGGGGCGTTCAGCAATCGGCTGGAAAAAGGCATGGCGCTGCAATGCGACCCCACGGTGATTTATGCTATGGAGATGGTGCAGAAATATCACGGCACGCTATCGGGAAAAGATTTGAAATTCGACTCGCCGTACAACACCTATGAACATTCCGGGCTGCCGCCAGGTCCGATCGGAAATCCCGGCGAGGCTTCGCTTCGCGCCGCGCTGCAACCGGCGAAAACCACGTACATCTATTTTGTGGCCAACACGCACGGCGGACATTTTTTTGCGGCCACGCTGGCGGAACACAATCGAAATGTGTTGAAGTACCGCAGGTTGCTGGAGGGCGGCCCCGAGGAAGAGCCGCCGGCGCCCGCCGTGGCGACGCACAAGGCGGGCGCACACCACAAGGGCGCAACGCGATGACCGACACTTTGGACGCTAACCGGGAGCACGCGAAAAAGGAGCAATCCAAAAAAGAGTTGATCCTGGCTGCGGCGCGCGAAATCAAGACATCCAACTGGACGCCCGCGGAGATCGACCAGTTGCGGCGCAGGTTGATCGCCACACACGGCGAGGCGGGAAAAACCAGTTCGGAATATATCACCGAGGTTTTGAAAGCTGCGGGCTACAAATTGCTGCTGACGCTCCAGGAAGACGCCGAGGATCAGTACGAAGAAGAATTTGAAGATATTTTGCATTTCAAGACGCTGCAGGATGCGGAAGTCAGCCTGATGCGGCTGGACGAATTGATGCGGCGCTTTCAGGCGCATGGCGAACAGGCCGCGGTGGAACGCGTGCTGAACGTGGCGCGGCTGGGAAAACGGCGCGCGGAAATGATTGCGCGCAATCACAAAGTGCAAGCCCAGATCCGCGCCGAAAAAGAAGAGATGGCGAACTGGTTTCTGATCTGGCTGGAGACTCCGAACGCGTTTTTTGACTGGCTGGATGTGCGCAAACAATCGCCGGAATTTCAGAGTAAGTTTCCGCAGGCGGAGTCCGAGGAATGAGCACCAACGGTGCGACCGTGCCGGGCGGAGGCAAGGCGCTGGAACTGCCGCCATTCTCGCTGGATGTGCAGGCGCTGGATCTCGGGCCGGGCATAAAAGCGGTGGGGCTCGAATTGGTGGAGACGGAAAATCGCGAGCCGGTGCGCGGGCCGAAGGCCGCGGAGATATGGTCGGCGGCGGTGCCCGCGCTGGTGGCGGGCGAAATGTACGTGCTGGATTTTTTCAGCCATGTGGAACGCGTGGCGGAGTTCTGCGACACGCACAAAATCTCGTTCCGCGAGGCCGCGGGGCGCTGCTTGGTGGTGCCGGAACCTAGCGCGGAGCAGTTGCGGGAACTTCTCGAGCGTTTTGAGAAAGAAACTTTTGGGATGCGCGCCGGAGCGGCCGCCAAGTCGCCTGATGTGGCGCTGGAAGGCGAACTCTCGAAGCACGGGCTGGACGCTTATCAAGACGCTTATGCGCGGTATGCATTTTGCGCGATTTGCGAGCCAGAAGATGGCTGGTTCACCTTGCTGAGCGAGTCGCTGTGGAGCAGCGAGGTGATTCGGCGGGTGCGACCGGCGCTGCAATCTTTTGATGTGTACATCGCCAGGCCCCAGTAGCCAGGCCGAAGTAACGCAGCGTGGGGTGGCGGAGCTGGCGACAAGATTGCTCTTATTTCTAGATCGGGGATAGAAACGATTGCGATTGCGGACGTTGGCATGCATGCTCACGGCGACACTGGCGGCGATTTCCTGCGGTTGCGCCAGCCACGTCATCACCAAGACCACCGTTACGCAGGGTGCGGCGAAGCCGGTAGCCAACGATGCGACCCGCGACGAGTTGATCGAGCGCTATAATGCAGTCGCTCGCGGCGTACAAACGCTGAATGCCACCGTGGAGTTGAAGCCGACCGCGGGATCAAAATATAGCGGAGTGATTCAGGAGTATCACGAGGTGAAGGCGTTCCTGCTGGTGGCGCGGCCAGCAAACATTCGCGTGATTGGGCAAGTTCCGGTCATCGGGAAACGGCGTTCGACATGGCCAGCGATGGAGAAACGTTTCGCGTGTCGATTCCGTCGAAGAATAAGTTTCTCGTTGGACCGGTTTCGGCGGGGCGCACCGGCGACAAACCAATAGAGAACCTGCGGCCCGAGCATATGCTCGAAGCGTTTTTGTGGCCGGAAATTCGCAAGGAAGAGGAAGTGCTCTTCGAGGAATATAATGACGATAGCGGGCGCTACTACGTGCTGACGGTGCTGCGCGGCGGATATCGCACAGAGATTTTGCGCAAGATTTGGTTCGATCGCGCGGATTTGCAGGTCTCGCGGCTGGAGGATTTCGCGCCCAAAGGCGTGCTGCTGGCGGATATCCATCTGTCCGACTGGCGCGCCGTCGACACTTCAGCAACTTCGGTTGCGGCATCAAGCGCGACCGCATCCGCGGCCGCGGCCTCCAGCAACGCCATATCGGATTTCGCGCACACCGTGGCAATCGACCGGCCGCATGACGACTACAAGCTCGAACTGCAAATTAGCAAAATCATTTTGAACGAGCCGATCCCCGCCGCGAAATTTCAGCTCGACCAGGCGCCGGGATCCGAATTAGTGCATGTCGGCGAAGCAATGCAGAACCAGCAACAAAATCCTGCGCCCGCAAAGGATCAGAAACCATGATGTGGGAACTGGTCTTGCGCAATCTGTTGCATCGCCCGCTGCGAACCTTTATTAGCGTGATGGCTGTGGGTGTTGAAGTGGCGCTGGTGATACTGATCGTTGGCCTGACCTCCGGATTGCTCACCGAAACCGCCAAGCGCATTGAAGGCATCGGCGCGGACATCGTGCTGCAGCCACCGGCTGCCTCCATTTTCCTGAATTTTAGCGGCTCGCCGATGCCCATTAAAATTGGCGCCAAGCTCGCCGAATTGAAATATGTCCGAGCCGTCGCTCCGGCATTGCTACAATTCAGTTCCGCGGGCGGAGTCGACACCATCTGGGGCATCGATCCTGAATCGTTTCGCGCGGTTTCCGGCGGGTTCGTTTTTCTCGATGGCCACGACATGGAGGGCCCGGACGACCTGTTGGTGGACGACTGGGCCGCCAAATCCAAACACATTAAAGTCGGCGACACTTTCAACCTGTTGAATCACGATTGGCATGTGGCCGGCATCATCGAACACGGCAAAGGGGCGCGATTGTTCGTCCCGCTAGCCACTTTGCAGGATTTGGTGGCCGCCCACGACAAAGCCTCGATCTTTTTGCTGAAATGCACGCGTCCGGAACACACCGAAGATGTCTCCGAAGAAATGCGCCATCTGCTCCCTGGCTACACGGTTCGCCCA
This sequence comes from uncultured Acidobacteriota bacterium, assembly GCA_963838265.1. Lineage (GTDB taxonomy): Bacteria > Acidobacteriota > Terriglobia > Acidiferrales > UBA7541 > Acidiferrum. The sequence goes on along the minus strand of CAWIQN010000001.1, from coordinate 51,226 downwards.
CTGAAAGAATTCTTGTCCCTGATGACCTCCACCAACCTCCCCGGGCTGCGCACCTTCATCGACGCGATGATCGCGCTGGCCGTGGCCATCGGCCTTCTGGTGATTTTCCTGACCATGTACACCACGGTCATCGAGCGCACGCGCGATATCGGGGTGCTGAAATCACTGGGCGCCGACGAATATTATATCGTGCGCACATTATTGATGGAATCCGCGGCGTTGTCTTTATTCGGTATCGCCGCCGGCGTAGGCATAAGCTACGGTGTGCGCGCCGCTTTTCTCTCGGGCTTCCCGACTTTGTCAATCCTGATCACACCGGGCTGGATCGCGCGCTGGAGCCATCGCGCTAACCGGAGCCGTCTTCGGCGCGAGCTATCCGGCGTGGATGGCCAGCCGCAAAGACGTCGTGGAAGCGCTTTCGTACGACTAAGTCCGGTGCAAAGCATGCGGTGGGTTAGCCGGGTAATCCCGGACAAATGGTAAACAGCAATCCTAGTTGCATGCGAGAAAAGGGGCCGCGCCGCTAGGCAGCCGAGAAAATGGCAGATACACTACGAAAGACTACCATCCGATGACGATTGCCGACAAGGGGCCGACAAAAAAAGGCGTGGAACCGATACTGAAGACTGAAAATCTCTGGAAGCGTATCGCGCCGGAAAGTGGAAGTGCCGGCGCTGCGCGGCGTGAATTTTGAGGTGATGCCCGGCGAATTTGTGGCCGTGATGGGTCCTTCGGGCTGCGGGAAGTCCACGCTGCTCTACGTGGTAGGCGGCCTGGCGAAGGCTTCTCGCGGGAAGAGTCCTCGTGGACGGCAACGATCTGACCGCCATGAGCGACGCCGCGCGCACCAAACTGCGCCGCCACAAGATCGGCTTCGTTTTCCAGCGCTTTAATTTGTTGCCGACGCTGGACGCCAATGGCAACATCGCGATCGCGCAGCATATTCATGGGGACGGTTTTGATCCGCACCGCTTTGACGTGGTCACGCAAGATGCTCGGTCTGGCCGGCCGCCTGCATCACCGCCCCTCTGAACTTTCTGGCGGCGAGCAGCAGCGCGTGGCCATCGCTCGCGCCATCATCAACGAACCAAAGATCCTGCTCGCGGACGAGCCCACGGGCAATCTGGACACCAAGAATTCCGAAATGGTGCTGCACATGCTTCGTCAGTTGAACAAAGATCTCGGTCAGACCATCGTGATGATCACGCATAACCCGGAAGCCGTCGTTTATTCCGATCGCGTGGTGCACATGCGCGATGGCGTAATTGTCGACGGCATTCCCGCGGACTAACATGGCTAGCATCGGACAACTCTTATCGCGCACGTTTTTCTGGACCTACGAGCGCGGCACGTGGCAATACGATCTGGCGGTGATTCTGATCCTGATTTTCGTGCTGGCGACGCCTGGCAGGTGGTTCAACGAGCAGCCCCAGACCGGTGTCGCCCCTTACCCGGCGAAGTCCAGCATCTAGTCGTCCCTGCGGCCCCTGCGGGTATCGATACCTATCGCGTGGACGCACGCCTTCTGGCACCTCCCAAGCAGACTCCCGCGCTCGAAAACGATCTGCACCACGCCTTGCAAAAAACCCTTCCGGTGCTCGGCAACGGCCGCTTCGCCATCACCAAGATCGAGGCCGTGCGCGACGCCAGCGGCACGGTCATCGCCTATGACGTGGACGTTCGCCGCTAGCGGCATGCGCTAGCACACCTGCAAAAATCGCTCTCGTATCTTTTCTCCGCGTGCCCGCATCTCTTTCCCTATGTTAGGATTGCCGTGCAGGGCAGCTGTGCCAACAACCCCGTCCCACCGAGGAAGCGTTTGAAATTTTTACGATTTTGCCTGGTATTTTCAACTTTGCTTTTGGCACTGCCCTTAGCGCCGCTACTTTTCGCTCAAGGCCCACCGCGGACCGTCGACAGCGTGCTCGGCCTCATGGACCACGCTGCTCAGGGCTTCCGCTCCCTCACCGCCACCATCGAGCACGTCAAATTCACCGCGGTGGTCAGCGACACTTCCAAGGAAACCGGCAACCTATACGTCCGCAGAGACGAGAAAATGCGTATCGATATCACCGCGCCAGACCCTCGCACCATCCTCAGAACCGGCGATTCGCTGTTTGTGTACACGCCAAAAATAAAACGCGTCGAGGAATATAATTTGGGCAAGAACCGCTCCATGGTCGATCAATATATCTTGCTGGGTTTTGGCACGCGGAGTGCGGAGGTACGAAAAAGCTACGATGTGGTGCTGACCGGGGAAGACCAGCTCGACGGCAGAAGAGTAGCCTTGCTCGAGTTAACCCCCAAGTCCGACGAGGTCCGCAAGCAAATCACGAAAATTCAAATGTGGATCGACGAAGCGTCCTGGCTGCCCATTCAACAGAAATTTTTCGAAGCTACCGCCGGCGACTACTTCCTATTTCACTACAGCGATATGAAGGAAGATCTGAAAGTTCCGGAAAGCCGCCTCAAACAGGACTGGCCCAAAGGCGTAACCCGCGTCAAACCCGCCTCGTAAAATAAAATATTTGATTTCGTGGCACAGGCAATCCTGGCGGTGCGCATTTGCCTCTTGGCTTTAGCCACTGAACCTGCGCTTACGTGTTCAGCCCTTCTTCTCCTGCGCCAGCAACTCCTCTTTCCGTCCCAGCCCCCAACGATACCCCGCCAACTTTCCGTCTTCGCGAATCACACGATGGCACGGCACCACGATGGACACTGGATTCATAGCGCACGCGCGAGCCACGGCGCGCACGGCCCTGGGATTGCCCACCGCGCGAGCCACCTCCGAGTACGTGCGCGTGGCACACGCGCAATCTTTTGCAGCTCCTGCCACACGCGCCGCTGAAACGCCGTGGCCTGCAAATCCAGCGGCACCTCAACCTGCGATTGCCGCCCTTCGATGCGTCCGACGATCTCCTGCACCCATCTGCCATACGATTCCCCGGCGGCAGCAATTTCCGCCCGCGGATATTCCTCGCGCAGCGCCGCGACCAGCTTGGCGTTTTCGTCTCCCAGATAGACCGCCGACACGCCCTTTTCGGTGGCTCCCACCAAAACTTTCCCTAACGGTGATTTTGCGATGGTATAAGTGATCTTCATTCCCAATCCTCCTTTACGATAGGCAGCGGGTGTCATGCCGAGTTGCGCGTTGCTGCGTTCGTACACGCGGCTCGCGGAGCCGTACCCCGTTTCGTACAGTGCGTCCGTAATCGAGCGCCCGGAACGCAACATGGACTTGAAGCGATCGATACGGAGCGTTTCGGCAAAGTCCCGCGGGGTCAATCCGGTGACCTGTGCGAAGGCGCGGCGCAAGGTCGCTGGCGAGGTGCGCAGCTTGTTCGCAATGTCGGAGAGACGCACGGGATCTTCGCCGCACGCAGCTAGCAATTTGGTAGCGTCCTGTACCAGCACAAGGGCGGCGGCTAGTTCGTTCGGCCGACAACGCAGGCACGCGCGAAAGCCCTGCGTCTCCGCCTCTTGCTGCGTACGAAAGATATCACGTTGTGCCGAAGCGGCCGCCGCGCCGGGCAGGACGGCCGGCAATCGATACGCGTTGAGCGCACCGCCAATACAAAGGTTCCGTCCGCGCCCGGTCGCGCGCTGTGGCGGCTTGCCAATAGCGCTCCTCGGTGCGCTGCGGGATGGAGTTTGCGAGTTTGCGGTTTGCCTGGCTCATGTTCGTCGACGTCCAAAATAGCGCAGCGCGCAGGGGGAATCTATCCGCAAACGCGCAGCAAAGCCCATCACCCTAATTAACGTCCACGCGCGAGCGCTTTCTCGCTAATTCAACCGCCCTTTCGCTTCAATTTAAGAGCAAGTGGGCCCGGTGCCGCAGGATCGCGGCAATCTTCACAGGGCTGCGACCAGCACCTTGGTACTATTACTAAGTGTTTGAAGTTAAGACACTTCTTATGATTTCCACAGGTGACGCTTGCCTCGTCTGGTGCCATCTTAGCGGTCCATCTTCATTGTTCGGTTGGGGTGGTTCGGCCAGGTTTTCCAGTACAGGTTTTACCAAGCGCGCAGCGCTCGTTCGCGGCGCAAGCGTGGAAGAACGTTGCTTCTGAGGGCGCAATGAACGCGAGAAACCGCGCAATTCCGATCGATATTGCAGGCGCTGGGAGAACCCAGCCAGCTTCTCCCACGCCTTCTTCCTCTGTGGCGTCGTCGCCAGCGCCCGCGTCGTCCCCCGCGCCCGTGTCATCTTCAATGATGGCATCGTCTCCGGCGATGCTTCCGTCCGCCGACCCGTCGTCGCGCATACCCGCATTGCGCTCGCGCTGCCGCTGCATGCCCCAGCCCTGCGCTTCGTCCGCGTGCCCACCTACGCCGTGGGCGTGGTTCCCGAGCATCGCGAATACCCGCGCGCCACGCTGAAGCTTCCGTTACGCTTGCGCAGCGTCAGCGGCCTCGCCGAAGAGTTTCCCATCACCCTGGTAACGCGGGATTCAGCTCCACGGGAGTTTTTTTTCTGTGTCCAAACCGCTCCCGATGGGCGCATCCGTGGAACTCGGATTTGTGCTGGTCAGCAGGCCGATGGGCTGCGGCAACGTGGTCATCGCCACCAAGGCGCAAGTGCGGCGCGTCGAGCCCGCCGCCATGCCGAAGTGGTTCGGAATCGCCGCCTCCTTCGAGGATCTGCAATTCGGCCGCGACGATGGCGTTCCCACCCGCTTCGATTTCCCAACCAACCTGTAGCACTCTGTAGCATATCGTCCCGAAATTATTCTTTGGAGGGCTCAGGAGGGCACGGCTTCGGCCGGGCCGAAAAACCTTACTGACCTCAAGGGTTTTGACCGCTGAGGTTATCGGCTAGGTGTCGGCACTATCCGTGAGCGGACTTCGGGTCAGGTAATTCCTCACTCTGTTACCCTGAACTGCGATGCCCGCATCCCAAAAACGCAAGATCCTCGGCGTGCTCTTCGATTGGGACGGCACTTTGCTGAATTCCTACGCGGCCGACTCCGCAGCTTATCTTGCCATGTTCCAGCAAATGGAAATCACCTGGGGCTTGGAAGATCTGGCGCGACACTATTCGCCAAACTGGTACAACGTCTATCGCGCCGCTGGTCTACACGAGAGCCGCTGGGCTGCAGCGGACCTGGCCTGGCGCGCAAAATACGCCACGCAAAAACCGCAACTGCTTGCCGGCGCGCGGAGCCTGCTGGCGAACTTGCGCAAGCTCTATCCGCTGGGCCTCGTCACCGGCGGCGACCGCGACCGCGTCTTGCGCGACAGCTACGTCAGTTCCGTTTGCTGCGCACCTTTTCTGCCCGCGTGTGTACCGGCGATACTCCCGAAAAAAAACCGCATCCTGCGCCGCTGCGTCTGGCCTTGCGCACCATGCAGCTGTCCCCGCGAGATTGCGTGTATGTCGGCGACACGCGCGAAGACGTGCTCATGGCGCGCAGCGCGGGAGTGCGTACCATCGGCGTGCTGGGCCCTTTCCCCACGGCGAGAAAGTTGAAGCTATCGCGCCCAGACATGCTGCTTTCCTCGCTAAGCGAACTGCCAGCGGCCTTGCGGAACCTCCAACCATAAGCGTTCGGGTCAAGCTATTGCCGGCCGCACAAAATTCTTCGTAGGGGCACGGCACGCCGTGCCCGCCCCCCGCTCGGACGTTTATCTCAACGTGCAATTCTTCTTCGATTCCTGAGGCGGAAAGCACAGCCCTAGCGCTGCGGCTTCGCGGGAGAAGTCGCCCCGGCAGGCGCCGGTGTCGCCGGTGTGGCACTCGGGGGAGAAGAGTCGTCGATCCGCCCGCCGTCAACGGCTTAAAATCGCTCCACTTGATGACCATCTTCACCGGAATTTCTCCGTCTTTCAAATGCAACGTTTCATCGGAGCGCGCATACGTCGGAAACCAATATTTTCCGTCGACAAATTCGCGATAGGTCTGAACATCGTAAACGGCAATTGCGGCGACGATTTCATCTCCCCCAGGTCGTTCACCCAGCTGCCATACGTCTTCACCACTTCCATGTATTTGTCGTCGATGCACACGATCCCCTGAAAATAGGCGTTCTTTCGTTCCGCCACTCGGGGCTTTACTTCGAAAATGTAGCAGCTGATCTCGTCCAACTGATCCTTGCCCAGATACTTCAAGTTGTATTTGGACAGCTGGCTGGTTGTTAGGGGAAACGCGGGCATGCGGTTCAGCGTCTCGAATCTTCGGATTCCAGTTGCATGTGTTGCAACGTCGATTTGGGATGCTCCACGACTTTGTCAAAGGTTGCGCCGTCCTCATCACGCCCTGGCTGCGTGACCATCAGATATTCGCCGACGGGCTTGCCATCCGGACCGAGTTCCTGAATGCGGATGGTCTTGCGATAGGTGTAATGCATGCGCGCACCGAAAATAAACATCTTCACGGTTCGATAATTTTTTAATGACCTCGTCGATGGGCAGTGTGGGCGGTCGCCAGGGTCGGAAGTGTTTCCGATGCGCGCGACGCGATGCTCCGGCGGCGGATCCATCGGCCCCTCGGGAGGCTGTTGCGCACGCCAGGGGCGGGTCAGCGATCAGCAAAAAAAAACCGCCAGCACCGCACAAAATGCCCATCGCGACCCGCGGACCGCGCGTTCGGAGCTGAAGTAGTTCATATGGCGGTTCACAAAACGATTCATAAAGAGCATCAAAAGTTGGATGCGCGGTAACCGCCGGAACGTCTCCCGCGCCGTGTACATCATCTCAGCGCCACGCGGGTTTCACGGCAGTTCGTAGCGCGGCCCTTCAGGGCCGCATTCTTCCGCACCACTTCCGAGTGTAGTTTACTCACCCTGTATCGTCTAGCGCACGCGCAACTCTCCCGCGGCACCGGAAAAACGCGCGTCTCTGTTACAATTTCTTGTCCGTGAGCGATGCGAACAAGCCAAACGGTACCTCGTGTCCGGCGCCGTGCAAGGTGTGGGATTTCGCTACTTTACGCAACATGCCGCCGCAAAATTCCATTTGGCTGGCTTGTACGTAATTTGCGCGATGGCCGCGTAGAAGTCTTCGCCGGCGGCACGCCCGAGCAGTTTGCGCACTTTCGCGCCGGCTTGAACGTGGTCCGCGCTTTGCGAGGGTTCGCGAGATACGAGAGGAATAAGCCGACGTCGACGCGCGTTTCACGAAAAATTTTGTAATCACGCACGAGGACTGACTCGGGTAACGACCGTAGGGGCACGGCATGTCGTGCCCTTCTTTTGTGTTTCCGCGATCGCTAGAGCGAAAACTAAGGAGCTTTGATGGACGAGTTGAAAAAGATGATCCGCGAAGTGCCAGACTATCCGAAGCCGGGAATCTTGTTCTACGATCTGACCACGCTGCTGAAAGATAAGACCGGGTTCCATGAGATGATCGACCGCCTTTGCGACCACTACCACGGCCACACCATCGATATCGTCGCGGGCATCGAAGCCCGCGGCTTTATTTTTGCCCCGGCTCTGGCGTATCGCCTTGGCGCGGGGTTTGTGCCGGTGCGCAAACCAAAAAAGCTCCCGGCGAAAACCGCCAGCATTACCTACGCACTGGAATACGGCACGGATACCCTGGAGCTTCATGAAGACGCCATCCAGCCCGGCCAGCGCGTCATCATCTGCGACGATCTACTCGCCACCGGCGGTACCGCGGCGGCCACCGCAAAATTAATTCAGCAACTGGGCGGCACGGTAGAAGGCGCCGCCTTCGCTGTAGAACTGACGTTTCTGAAAGGCCGTTCCAAACTCCAGGGGCTGGACATCTTCTCTCTGATCCAATACGACAAATAAATTGCATAAAGCGACCGGATCCGCCGTGCTAGGAAGCTAAGGTCCGGGTGCGACAGGAAAAAGCGACCGCCTCCCCGGCAAGCCGGGGCAGGCAGAAGGCGGCCGCTACAAATTCGACGCCGACCTTTCGAGTGCCGGGGACCCGGGAATCGCGAAAGGATGTGAAAACAAAGGGACTTTAAGTAGCTGTGTTTTCACAACCTTTCGTAAGTGTTCATTCTACATGGGTTAGATACCGATTTTAGTTATAAAGTGGTTACTGGGATTTTGGCCGGATTTTTGCGAACGAGTGGGCGCATTACTCTACAGGAGAACAGTAACAGATCGCTAGTTAACTTGTCAAGCACCATTTTGGGAAAATCTGTATTCTTGCCTGGACGGCGTGGATGACGATGAGTTGGCCACGGCTGGATTGTGCGCTGGTGTTCGAACGGGCGCAACTGACAACGGGCGGCGGAGAACGTAGACTGGTTGGCTTATGGATCGTTTGACGGGAATACATGCGGTGCGCGAGGCGCTGGAGGCTGGGCGGCCGCTGGACCGCATCGTGATCGCCAAGGGGCGGCAGGACACGCGGACGGAAGAGATCGTGCAACTGGCGCGAAAGCAGGGTGTGCCACTGCGGTTTGAAGATCGCGGGCAGCTGGACCGGCTGGCCAATTCGAAAGATCATCAGGGGATCGTGGCGCTGGCGGCGGCGCGGCCGGCGGCGACGCTGGAAGAGATTATTGAGGCAGCGAAGGCTTCGGAGGCGACCAAGGGGCTTATCGTTTTGCTGGATGGCGTGGAGGATCCGCACAATCTTGGCGCGATCATTCGAACGTCGTTGGCGGCGGGGGCGCACGGCGTGGTGATTCCGGAGCGGCGGGCGGCGGGGCTTACGGATACGGTGTCGCGAGCGTCGGCGGGGGCGCTATCACATTTGCCGGTGGCGAAAGTGACGAATTTGGCGCGGAGCATGGAGGGATTGAAAGAGGCAGGGTACTGGTTGATTGGGCTGGATGAAACGGCGGAACAAACTTATACGGATGCGGATTTTACCTCTCCGGTCGGGATCGTGCTTGGCGGCGAGGGGCAGGGATTGCAGAGTTGACGCGGAAACGGTGTGATTTTGTGGTGTCGCTGCCGACGGTGGGGCCGGTGAAATCGCTGAATGTTTCGGTGGCGGCGGGGGTGGTGTTGTTTGAGGCGCGGCGGCAGAGGATGGCGAAGGGGAAGAGTTAGGGGGGTTTTTTTGCGGCTGCGGAGGGTGTGGGGTTGCGAGGTTGGTGAGAAGGCGTGGGGGCCGAAAGCCCGGCCGAGAGAAAGAAAAAGCGGCAAAGAAAAAGGCGACCGCCTCAGAAGGCGGCCGCTACAACGGCCTAGTCGAGCCGACTGCAGAACTCTAGCATGCGCGTTCGCGCGGATTTGACTGGGACGGCGAAAGGCAGCGCGGACGCGGCATCCAGCAGCAGAATCACGCGGTCCAGCGCGCCTTCTCCTGCCTGCCCAGTGAGCGCCAGGCGAATCGGGTGAAACAGTTCGCGCCCGCGCGGCTCCATGCTGTCTTTCATCGCGGTGATGATTTCGCTGAAGCGGTCGGGGGTCAGCGGCGCGCCATCGAGCAGCTCCATCGCGAATCGCCGCAAAACATCGCGCGCCGCGTAGCGCGACAACACGATGTGGCTTTCCATTCGCGTCAGTGCTTCCGCAGCATCGTAAGAGAAAACAGAGCCAGAAAATTACCAAGCTCCGCGCGATCGGCGACCTGCGGTCCCAGCAAGAACGCCGCGCGATCGCACCATGCCATGTGTTCCGGCGACGACTCGCCGGTCAACCAGCCGTGTTCGCGTAAAATCTCCGCCACGTCGCCGCCGGCAAATGGATTGACGCGAGCGGCGCCGACAAGTATTTGTTCGTCTACCAGTTTATCCGGCTGCTCTACAGGTTGCTGTTCAGGCTGTCGTTCGGAATTTTCTTCGGACATTGCGGTGATTTCAGCAGGCTAGGGTGAATGAGCGTGGCCACGACCCACGCGGCAATCGCTTCGCCGCGCCCGATGGCGTCCACGCCTTCATTCGTTTTGGCTTTGAGATGAATTTTATCGCCGGCCACTTCCAGCGCGGTGGCAATGATTTCGCGCATCGCCGGAAAATGCGGCCCCAGTTTGGGCTTTTCCAGAATCACCACGGCATCCACATGCTCGATGGCGAAACCTTTCTCGTCCAGCAGTTTGGCTGCGTGCTCCAGAAAAATCAGGCTGTTGGCGTCTTTCCACTGCGGATCGTTGTCCGGAAAATGCGTGCCAATGTCGCCCAGCCCCGCCGCGCCAAATAACGCGTCGCAGAGCGCATGGGCCAGCACGTCGCCATCGGAATGACCGGCCGGACCTTTATCAAACGGAAGCTCCAGCCCGCCAACGATCAGTTTGCGGCCGCTCTCGAGCCGGTGAAGATCGTAGCCGATGCCGCAGCGCGTGCTCATCCGGGGTGCGCTCGCGTTCCAGATAAAACTTCGCCAGGTCCATGTCCGCCGGCTTGGTGATCTTATGTTGCGCTCCGAGCCGAGCACCACATGCACATCATGCCCCAGGCGCTCGACCAGCCCCGCTTCGTCCGAAGCGTTCACGCCATCCGCCTTGCGCGCCGGCAAATGCTTCTCGCAATAATTTTGCGGCAAAAGCCTGCGGCGTCTGCGCCAGCACCACGCGCTCGCGCGGAATGGTCCCGATAATTAGCGCCACGTCCTCTGGCAAGCTCGCGCGCTTCACTTCTTTTACCGTGTCCATCGCGGGGATGCCCAGAATCGCCGCGCTGCAGCGACGCGCCTCTTCAATCACGCGGGCGATTTGTTCCACGGTTACGAACGGCCGCACCGCGTCGTGCACCAGAATGATTTCCGCATCCGCGGGCACTTGCTGCAGCGCCAGGGCCACCGATTCCTGCCGTGAATCGCCGCCGCGGACCACTTGTACTCTTTGCGTGAATTTTTCGGCGCGCAAGCTTGCTTCCAGCGAAGCCACCACGTCGGCGCGCGTCGCAAGATAATGTCCGTGACCAGCGGGCACGAAGCGATGCGCCGCACGGTGTGAATCACGATCGGCGTGCCGGCAAGTTCCAGAAATTGTTTGGGCGTTTCCGCGCCCATGCGCGTTCCGAGACCTGCGGCGGGAAGAATGGCGGCAATGCGGCTCATGATTTTTTACCGCGACCGTACCACGCAGGCACAACAACTCCCAGAGCCTGCACAGATGGTTCGCGAACTTCCGAGTGTACCCGAAGCGCTAGCAGCAGAACAATGCGAGAGCAGGGTTGCGGACGGAGGGTTGCGCAAAGAAGAGCGACGGCGGTGAGACTAACGGTTGCCGCGTTCGGAGATTCCGGTGCTGGGCGAGCGACCCACTGAAGGACCATCCCCGGCATTCGCGCGGGCTCGCTTGCGCGCGCGATCCGGCGCCTGCGGCCGCTTGCCGGTCCGACGACAAATTTTGCTCCGCGCGTTCGTCCAGACGCCCAAAGATCATTTTTCCCGCGGTCGTCTGATGCACGGAGGTCACCACCACATCCACGCTCTTGTTGATCATGCGGCGCGCGCTATCGACCACCACCATGGTGCCGTCGTCCAGATAGGCTACGCCCTGGTTTGGCTCTTTGCCTTCGCGCAAGATCAACACGCGCATCGATTCCCCGGCAGCACCGCCGGCTTCATGGCGTTGGCGAGAAGATTTACATTCAAGCACCGCGACGCCTTGCACGGTAGCCACTTTGTTGAGGTTGAAGTCGTTGGTGACGATTTTCGCTCCGGTGCGCCGCGCCAGCTCCACCAACTTGTCGTCTACGTTTCCCTCTTGCGCAACGTCGTCATCCAGGATGCGCACATCGAGCTGCGGCATTTTCTGCATGCGCTGCAGGACTTCCAGGCCGCGCCGCCCGCGCTGCCGCTTCAGCGGATCACTGGAATCCGCGACCATTTGCAGTTCACGCAGCACGAATTGCGGAACGCCCAGCACGCCATCCAGAAAATGCGCTTCAGAAATATCCGCGATGCGGCCATCGATGAGCACGCTGGTATCCAGTAGTTTCAGCTCCTCGGGACGCTGCGCTTCTGGCGTTGCCAAGCCGACCCGGCCACGCAACACCTCCGCGCCGCGGCTCACACCAATCGTCCATCCCAGGTAGGTAAATGCGAGGAGCGAAAGGTATTCAAGACCAGATTTGGTAGCCTCAGAGCCCGCAGTGCGCGACACCGACAACGTGATAACAGAGCGCGACGAATATTCCGAAAGCCGCTCCCATCGCGCCGGCCAGCACGCTCGCCGACTCGCCTCGCCGCGAGCGTAACTCAACGCCAAGTATCAACAGCGCGAAAAAAAAGCCTGCCAGCGCGGCAGGCACTTTTTGTAACCCGAATGGTTGTAATCCGTAACAGCCCGCCGCAGCGGCAACCAGCAATAGGCAGCGAACCGCCCAAAGCTCTCCGCCACTTAATGCACCACTTGGCGAGGACTGGTCCTCTATAGCAGCACGATCTTGTTGCGGTGCGGACTGCGTGCTGCGACGCCGTTCCGGAAGGGACGGGCTCATACGACCTCACAGTCGAGCAACGATCACTGCAAAATCGCTACAGCCAGCCCGCCAACTGCAAGGAATCACCAGGCCGGTATGCGGGAGGCGCTGTAAACGTTATTCATCCCGCGACATATATGTTCTCACGACTACGAGGTATTGCGCCACGATTTGGAGCCGCTGGTCTGGCGAGCGGCTATTCTGGTAGCGACAGCCGCCAACTTGAGCGCTTCCAGTTAGGGGAGATATACGCGCGGCACGCGTTGTGTGACGGCGCAGAGCAGATCCGAGGTGACTGTGCCGATACTGCGGGCCACCACGCTGGCGGAAAGCACCTTTTCGCCAGCAACGCCATAAACCGTAGCGGTATCGCCAATTTCGACGCCCGGAACTTCGGTAACGTCGATCATGGTTACGTCCATGGAGACAATGCCGACGATGGGCGCAAGCACGCCGCGGACCAGCACCGCGCCATGATTCCCCAGCGAGCGGTGGATGCCATCGCCGTAACCTGCGGCAAGCACGCCTATACGCGACGGCCGCTTGGCAACAAACGCTGCGTTGTAACCGACCCCGGAACCTTCCGGAACGTCGCGCAGGCTGATGATGCGCGAACGCAAACTCATTACCGGACGCAACGGCAGGCGCTTTTCCATCTCCGCGCGGCGTTCCATAGGATCGTAGCCGGGATGGTAGCCGTACAAAATCGCGCCGGGCCGCACCATGTCCGCCCAGGTTTCTGGACGCGAGGCAATGCCGGCGCTATTGGCCAGATGCACGATTCCGGGATCGATCCCCAAAGTGCGTAAGCGATTCAGCGCATCGTAAAAACGTTCTTCTTGCTCGCGCGTTTGCCGCCCGGCTACGGAATCAGCGAAGACTTCCGATGAAGCAAAATGCGTCATGACGCCACCCAGGCGCAGATGTTTGCACTTGGCGAGTTGCCGCGCAAAACACTCTACCTGGTCGGTGGCGATGCCCAGGCGATTCATGCCGGTATCAATTTTCAGGTGGAACGAAACGGGCTTGCGGGAACCGCGCCGCGCCGCCGCTTGATCGAGCGATGAGAGTTGTTCGCAACGATGGATTACCGCGGTTAGATCGTGCTGCACAAGCCGTGTTTCTTCGCCGGGCACAAAACTGGTGAGAATCAGAACGGGCTTGCGCACGCCGGCTTTGCGAACCGCAATTCCCTCTTCCGTGCAGGTGACGCCGAACCAGTCCGAGCCCGCTTTTTCGAGCGCCTTGGCCACTTGTGGTCCGCCATGACCGTAGCCGTTGCCTTTAACGATCGACAAAACTTTTCGAGGCTGCTGCAGGCGCTCCCCGGGTGGATTTACATAGTCGCGAATGGCGCGAAAATTATCGGCCAAGGCCGAGAGCGATACTTCTGCCCACACCGGGCGACTGTGGCGAGGCGCGGGATCTCCCGCGTTAGAAATTATCTTTTGTTGCGGCGCTTTTTTTCGGGTGGTGTGTGTGCGAGGCATCGGCGTCCATGTTCCTCGGGACGCGCAAAGTCTGTCGCAAGCGCATTCCGAGGAGAGAAAATTTAGTGTACGACATCCGAGCCGTTCCTCACGACAGCCACATTGGCCGCCGCGAGAAAGGCAACACTGTGCTTTTAAGGCATATCGCAGGCCAAATTGTGGAATCGTTTGCGGAGGCGCGGGCTCGCAGCTAACGGCAATGTTAGCAATAAGTTAGCTACTTTGCTGGCGATGTGAGTGCATCATCGTCGGATGGCCGAAGCGTGGCGTGAGCGACGCACTGTGGCAAATCCGCCGTGCCTTGTCGTCGGGGGGCACAGAATAAATTCTGTGCTACGTCAGTGATTGTCTGGTGCGAATTGCGCGAAGGCGTCCGGGGCGGCTTCTTCGAAGCGCGTCATACGGCTGCGGAACACAAAGCGAACTTTGTCCGTGGGGCCGTTGCGCTGCTTGGCAATCAAAATTTCCGCTTGGTCGCGCTCTTCGGGAGCGGCGTCCAGTTTGAAGAAATTCGGGCGATAGATGAACATGACCACGTCGGCGTCCTGCTCGATGGCACCCGATTCGCGCAAATCGCTGAGCTGTGGGCCACGCTCTTCGCGTTCCGGCGCGCGCGTGAGCTGGCTGAGCACCAGCACGGGAATCTGTAACTCTTTCGCCAGGCCTTTTAGCTGGCGCGAAATGCTGGACACTTCTTCCTGGCGGTTGGAGAAGCGTCCGCGGTTGGTGATCAGCTGCAAATAATCCACCACCACGAGCGCGAGATTTTTTTCTTTCTTCAGGCGGCGGGCCTTGGCGCCAATTTCCAGCACGCTATTGGAGCCGGCGTCGTCAATCCACAATGGCGCCGCGGAAATCTGGCCCAGCGCCTCGGTCATGCGCCGCCAATCTTCGCGACTCAAATGCCCGGTGCGGAACTTATGGGCATCGATCTGCGCGACCGAAGCCACGAGACGCTGCAGCAGCGATTCCTTAGACATTTCCAGGCTGAAGATCGCCACCGGCTGCCCGGCGCGAATGGCGATGTTTTCCGCCAGGTTCAAAGCCAGAGCTGTCTTCCCTTGCGAAGGGCGGGCCGCCAGAATCAGCAGCTCGGAGGGCTGCAAGCCGGAAAGCAGCTTGTCCAGCTCAACGTAGCCCGTGGGAATGCCGGTGATGCTCTTGCCTTCGCGAAAGATTTTTTCGAGGCGCTCGAAATTGTCGCGAACGATTTCCTTGATGGGAATGAGGCCGGCTTTGACGCGATCTTCGGCTAGTGCAAAGATGGTGGACTCCGCGTTGTCGAGAACCGCGTCGGCACCGTCTTCGCCTTCAAAAGCGTTCTGCTGAATTTTGTGCGTGGCGTGAATCAGGTTGCGCAGCAACGCTTTTTCTTTGACGATGCGCGCATAGTGCTCGATGTTGGAAACCTTGGGCATGCCATCGGCCAGCGAGGCCAGATAGGGCGCGCCACCCGAAGCTTCCAAATCGCCGCGGCGATGCAGTTCTTCGGTAAGCGTAACGAGGTCAATGGCTTGCTGCGTTTCGCCCAGCGCCACCATCTGCGTGAACACCCGGCGGTGCTGATCCAGAAAAAAATCTTCCGGACGCAGATTCTCGATCGCGGCGTTCAGCGCGTTGTTATCGAGCAGGATGGCGCCCAGCACGGAACGCTCAGCGTCCAGGTTGCTGGGAAGGGGTTTTTCGAGTGTTACATCAACAGGCATAGAACTAGCTTATAATTCGCTTTTCCTTCGCTATTTGTATCACACTGTGCGGTGCGGAACAAGACCGAAGACGATTTATTTTTCCCCTTGCGTTCGCCGAGCCGAATATATCCCGAACACTGCGCGCATTGTGCTCGGAAGTTTTCCGCGCGTCAATGAGAGTGGCTGTGCATCGCGGCGGAAATCCAGTGCAAATGTTTTTTCCACTTGCAAAAATTATTTTGCGCGCGAACAAAAAAAAGAGGCGCAAACGGCTGCGCCCCTTCCTGCGGAAATAAAATGCCACCAAACTATTCGACGTGTTCTTTTTCGACGTGCACCTTGATGGTGGCGACGATGTCGCGGAAGACCTTGATCGTGACGGCGTAATCGCCCAAAGTCTTGATGGCCTCGGCAATGTGGATTTGGCGCTTGTCCACCTTGAAGCTTTGCGCGGCCAGGGCTTCGGCGATGTCGCCGCTGGTGACGGAGCCGAACATTTGATCGTTCTCTCCGGTCTTGCGTTTGAAGGTGAGCGAAACGTCGTTGAGCAAGGCTACCTGCTTCTGCGCGCTCTCGAGTTCCGTGGCGGTTTTCTTCGCCAGCGAGGTGCGAATGCGTTCCAGCGCTTTCATATTTCCGCTGGTGGCTTCAATGGCCATTTTGCGCGGCAGCAAGAAATTGCGGGCGTAACCGGGCTTGACGGTGACAATGTCTCCGCGATGTCCGAGCTTCTCGATGTCTTCCTGAAGAATGATTTCCATGTTTGCTCTCTGGCTCCTTATCCTTCAGCCTTGGCGGTTTCGACGGCCTTCACAGGTTCAACGGCCTTGAGAGTTTCCACCGCTTTCGGCGCTTCGACCGCCTTGGCGGCAGCGTCCACCGGCTTCGCGGCTTCCGCGGCCTTGTGGGCATCGGCGCCCGCGACGACGGCGCGCGGCTGCTGCGTGCCGCTGGCGCTGCCGGCGAACGGCAGTAAAGCGATGTTGCGCGCGCGCTTGATGGCTACACCGAGCCAGCGCTGATGGCGCGAGCAGACGCCGGTCATGCGGCGCGGCAGAATCTTTCCGCGCTCCTGCACGAACTGCGACAAGATGTCGGCGCGCTTGTAATCGATCAGGTCCATTTTTTCCACGCAGAACTTGCAAACTTTCTTCTTGCGGAAATAT
This sequence comes from uncultured Acidobacteriota bacterium, assembly GCA_963838265.1. Taxonomy (GTDB): domain Bacteria; phylum Acidobacteriota; class Terriglobia; order Acidiferrales; family UBA7541; genus Acidiferrum. The sequence goes on along the minus strand of CAWIQN010000001.1, from coordinate 34,584 downwards.
TGCCGCTTGCCACGGCGTGGTCCACCCGGACCGCCGCCTGGGCCGCCAGGACCCGCATCGCGGCGCGGACCACCGTGCCCGCCGCCACCCGGGCCGCCTTCACGGCGCGGACCGCTGTGTCCACCTCCCCCGGAGTGCCCGCCGCCGGAATGTCCTCCGGTTTGTGGCGCGGCGCTCGGCGCTGCTGCTTGCTTGATTTCGTCTGCCATGCACTTCCACCCTTTCGACTACTTCGAGACCGCGGCGAGGAGCAGCTGAACTTCAGCGGCTAAAGCCGGTTTTGCTTTGCTGCGGTGATGTCGTAGCTGAAGCTACGACCCACAAAACTGAAGCTACGACCCACAAAGATTTTCAGCACACTTGGTGCAAGTTCCCGTTCAGCCTACGTTCTCCACATGGCGCTCGGGAGCCGGAGTACGCTCTTGATGCCGTGGCGCGTGATCCTGTCCACCACCGCCGGCAGGAGGCGCCGAAGGCGTGCGGCGCGGACGGCGCGCGGCGCGCTTGTCTCGGCGATCGCCCAGCTTCTTTTGCAATTTCAAATCTTCGTCGAGGCGAATGGTCAGATATTTAATAACCACGTCTTGCACGCGCAGCCGGCGCTCCAGCTCGGCCATGAGTTCGCCGTGCGAGGTGCGAATCTGGTGATAGACATAAATTCCTTCGCGATGCTTGGCGACCTTATAGGCCAGCCGGCGCGTGCCCCAGTGCTCGGTCTTTTCGATCTTGCCGCCCTTTTCCGCGCAGGTGTGCTCAATGCCGGTGATTACTTTCTTGATGTCTTCTTCCGGCGTCGCCGGGCGAGCGATGAAAATCAGGTCGTACAATCGTTCCTGTTCCATGTGACCTCTTCTCTGTCTTTGACATCTGCAACCGGGCGCGAACCCGGAAAATTTTTTTTACTTCCCGACGATTACTTCTCGTCGTTTGTCTCGGGCGCTTCATCCGCCTGCTTGCGACGGTTGTACTTGTTCATGGCGGCGGCGAAACCCTGGAGTAAAATTACCTCCACCGCGTCCGCAGCTTCCGCAACCATTTCTGACGCTACTTCCAACTCGGCCTTTTTCATGGGCCGTAAAACATAAGCCGCCAAATCGTGCACCGGGTGATCCGGCCCGCAACCGAGACGCAATCGCGGAAACTCTTGCGTGCCCAAGCTGCTGGTTACCGACTTGGCCCCGTTGTGCGTTCCCGGGCTGCCGCGTTCCCCGATGCGAATCATGCTCCAGGGCAGATCGCGCTCGTCAAACAACACCAGCAAATCCGCGGGCTGCAACTCGTACTTTCCCAGCAGCTCCTTCACGGAAATGCCGCTGAGGTTCATATACGTTTGCGGCTTGGCGAGAAGTATTTCTTCTCCGCCGAGCTTGCCGCGCCCTACCAGCGCTTTGCCTTCCGGCCGTGAAACGCGAATCCCGCTGCGATTCGCCAATTCGTCCACGGCCATGAAACCCAGATTGTGCGGCGTCCACTGATACTCTGGATCCGGATTTCCAAGTCCGACGATAAGCCGCATAATCTTTTCCGCGAACGAAGTCGGTTCGCCATCGCAGAATTACTTCTTTTTCTTGTCGTCCTTGTCGGCGCCCTTTTCCGCTTTGCCACCGGCTTCGGCGCCTTCTTCGCCTTCTTCGTCCTTCTTGCCCTTCTTGATGACTTCGGGCTCGGCCGGGGTCGTCGCGGCTGCAGCCACATCGGCGGGCTTCTCTTCCTCGACGCGCAGGGCCACAACGTGGGCCAGGACGCGCTCCGGTTCGGTGATCAACTTCATTTTGGCGGTATCGATGGGCAATTCGCTGGCGCGCACGGCACCGTTGAGCGCCAGGTTGCTGACGTCCACGCGGAACTCCGTGGGAATTTCTCCCGGCAAGCACTCGATCTCAACTTCGCGAGCGACGATTTCAAACACGCCGCCTTCGACCTTGACGCCCTTGGGTTCGCCAAAGGTGTGCACGGGAACTTTTACGCGCATGCGCACGTCCATGGCGATGCGCAGCAGGTCCACGTGCAAAAGCTTTCCGCTGACGGGATCCACTTGCCAATCCTTGAGAATCGCGGGTTCGTGCTTGCCGGCGAGATCTACTTGGAAGAGCGTGTTGTGGCCGCTCTCGGAACGCAATATCGCGCCGACTTGCTTGGCGTTAACCGCGAGCGAGATGGCCTCGCCTTTGCCGCCATACAGCGTGGCCGGAAGTTTTCCGGTCAACCGCAAACGCCGCGCTTCGTTCTTGCCGCGCAATTCACGCGCCGCACCTTCCACTACGATTTTCTCTGCCTGAGCCATGTCCAGTTTCCTTCCTTACCTAAATCTGTTTTGGTCGCACTGGCAACTTGCCTGTGCGCCTTTGCTCCGCGAACAACCTCGGCGCGGGCGGCCGGCACAGGCAAGAGTGCCTGTGCTACTCACCCCTTCAAATAAACAGTTCGCTGATCGACGTTTCTTCGTGAATCGAGCGAATACCCCGCGCCAGCAATTCCGCCACGCTGAGCACGGTAATCTTGCCCATCAAGCGGCCCGCTTCGCTGAGCGGCACGGAATCCGTGGCTACCACTTCCTTGATCTGCGAATTCGCGATACGTTCGACGGCCGGGCCGGACAGCACCGCATGCGTACAAGCGGCAAAGACCTGCGTGGCGCCTTCGTTGAGCAGCGCTTCCGCGGTTTTCACCAGCGTACCGGCAGTATCGATAATGTCGTCAACGATCAGCGCGCTGCGTCCGCGAATGTCTCCGATCAAGTTCATTACTTCGCTGACGTCGATGTCCACACGGCGTTTGTCGACGATGGCCAAAGGCACGCCGAGCTTCTTGGCGAAAAACCGCGCGCGCTCGACGCCACCGGCATCGGGCGAAACCACGGTCAAATTCGGCAAATCCTTGTGGCGGAAATATTCCACCAGCACCGGAGAAGCGAACAAGTGATCCACGGGGACGTCGAAATATCCCTGAATCTGCGGCGCGTGCAAATCAAGAGTCAACGCGCGGCTGGCTCCCGCGGTTTCCAGTAAATCCGCCACCAGCTTCGCGGATATCGGAACGCGGGGCTTATCCTTGCGATCCTGGCGCGCATAGCAGTAATACGGCAGCACCGCGGTGATGCGCCAGGCCGACGCGCGCTTGAACGCATCGATCATCAGCAACAGTTCGAGCAGGTGGTTGTCCACCGGATAATGGCAGGGCTGCACAACGAAAACGTCCGCGCCCCGCACATTCTCTAGAATCTGGAAATGGATTTCGCCGTCGCTGAAACGTCCGAGCTTGGCTTTGCCCACTTCCACATCCAAATGCTTGCAAATGCTCGCCGCCAACGCGGGGTTGGCCGTGCCCGTGAAAATTTTGAACCGGTCGTCGTTCAAGAGGCGATCGCTCCAGGCAGTCATCTGTTAATGACTGCGAAATTCAAATCGGGCCCACCGCTGTTTCTGACAAAATTGAGCGGAATTACACGACGCGAGAGAAATGCATGGCCTTGAGACAAGGCACTGCTTTCAGTAGAAGACGCTGCGGCTTACCTGACACGCGCGCCGGAAACAGCGCGGAGATACCTGCGGCGCGAAATCGTTTCGCAAACGAAGGTCTGATCGTGCGGAAACCTAACAGCGGCTCGGCGCGCCGTCGCTGGGCTCGGGAAAACTCCAAACACCGCCGAACCGCTACCCGCCAGCGAGGCTTCTGCAGCTCCGTTTTGAAGCAATACCCGCTTGATTTGCTGCAATCGCGGGTGACGCTGGAAAACCGGCCCTTCAAAATCGTTTGAAAAAGCGTTTAAGGGGCCGATCCCCTGCGCGCTCCAACAGAGAGCACAGAACCTCCAAATTCTAGAGGCTTCGGCGGCTTTTGTCAACGCTTTGCGGGCGCGCGCCTGGGTTGCACTCGAATAGAGAGGTTGCGCGTCCAGCCATTTATAGGCATCCGGCGTAGGAACATGAAGGTCGCGAGGCGAGACCACGAGGAGGTGTTGCTCTGCTGCATCTGGCAGCGGATAAATCTCGTCGCCTTTGCTGACGCCTAAGGCGCGGCCGCCGTGCAGGAAAAAGGGCACGTCCGCGCCGAGCGAAGCCGCCAATTCCATGAGCCGCGCCGCAGGTAACTTCTTGCCGCTCAGACGTAAGAACCCGAGCAGAGCGGCGGCCGCGTCGCTGGAGCCGCCACCCAATCCGCGCCCAGCGGGAATTTTCTTGCGCAGTACGATTGCGACGCCGATCTTCAGGCGCAACTCTCGGCGCAGCAGGTCTACCGCGCGATAGACGAGATTTTTCTCCACCGGTTCCGTTGACAACGCTGCGTTGCCATCCACGCGAAGGGAGATACCGCTCCCGCGCGTGCGGCGCAGCATTAAGTCATCGTGCAGTGAAATACTCTGAAAAATGGTGCGCAGCTCGTGAAAGCCATCTGGGCGCTTGCCCACGACGTCGAGACGCACGTTGATTTTTGCGAACGCGGGAATGCGTACTTCGTTCATGGATGGAATTACGGCTTGTCGTTCGGGTTGCTTGGCGTGGTGCCGGTTTGCTGCGCCACACGATGCCTGGACTGCGAGAGCTTCTTTTCAATTTCGGCGATCTTGTCGTTTTCGATGTCGGCGGGAAGCGCGCGCTTCCATTCAACCAGCGATTTCTCCCATTCCGCCGCGGCTTTATCGGGACGCCCGGTCTTGGCGTAGACGTCACCCAGATGCGAGTGAATGGTGGCGTCGTGGCTTTCGCGTTCTTCGGCCATACGCAAGGTGGCTTCGGCGTCCACGAGCTTGTTCTGCTTGAAATAAATCCATCCCAGGCTGTCGAGATACGCGCCGTTGAAAGGATCATCTTTAAGGGCGCGGCGGACGAGATCTTCGGCCTCGTCGAGGCGCGTGCCTTGATCGCCGAGCATGTAGCCGTAATAGTTGAGGACTTGCCCGTTGTTGGGGTTTACGGCCAGGACTTTCTTAAACTGCTCTTCGGCGCGGTCAAATAGTTTTTGGCGTTCGTAGATGGCGCCGAGCAAGAACCACACCATTTCATTGTCGCGCGGCGGACCGGGGAGGGCCTCCGCGGTGCGCGCGGTCTCTTCGGCTTCTTTGTAACGGCCGCCGCGTTCGTACACTTGCGCGATGTCCAAATAGGTCTCGCGATCCGCGCCGCCCGCGTTGGTCAACTGGGAGCGCAGAGTTTTGACGGCCTCGTCGGTTTGACCATTTTCGCCCTGCAGCAGCGCGAGGCTGGAGCGAATCGACGCATCGCTGGGATATTTCGCAGCGGCTTCCTTGCCGGCAGCAAGAGCCTTGGGCAAATCCTTGGCTACGCGGTAGGTGTCCATGATCAGTAACCGAGCGCGACGGTCTTCTTCTTCGCCGAGATGACCCAACTCTTCGTAAGTAAAAACGGCGGCTTGATAGTTCTGGGTGTCGCGATAGAGCTGGCCGAGTTGTTGGTACAAAATCGCCAGCGAACGGCGGCGCGTGGGCAGCACGCTGGACTGTCCCTTGATTCCAGTGACGGCGTCGGACAACACGCGGATGGCGTCGTCAAAGCGGCCCTGGGCCTGATACAACATGGCTTCGTTGTACATCACTTCCAGGCTGCCGGGCGCAAGCTGCCGCGCTTTCACCAGATTGTCTTCGGCTTTATCCATCTGGTGCAGCTCGCGATAAATCTGGGCGATGCGCAGGTACACGTCTGAATCGTCAGGCATCAGGTCGGCGAGCTTTTCGTAGACCGTGAGCGCGTCCTGGTATTTTTCTTCCGCCAGCAGTGTTTGTCCCAGCCCACGCTGGTGGCTCATCTCCGAAGGATCGAGGTCCACGGCTTTGCGATAGGCAGCTTCCGCCTTCACTAAATCGTGACTCTGGGTGTATGCGTCGCCCAGCAAATCCAAGAGCGTGGGCGAACTGGCGTGCGCGGTGATGCCCTGGAGTAAGGCCACAGCCTCGGCGTTTTTTCCCTCGTCCAGGAGCAGTTGCGTCAACTGCTCGACGGCGGCTTCGTTGTCCGAATCGGTCTTCAGAATCCCACGCAACACTTCGGCGGCCTGATCCGGCTGATTCCGCAAGCGATATAAACGCGCCAGCCATAAAGCCGATTCCGTGTCGTCCGGGTCAACGCGATAGATTTCACGGTATTGCTCGATGGCTTTCGCCACGGCATCGGAGTTTCCGTTGCCGGCGCTGAAGTCGCCCAAACTGCGCAGATAAATGCGTCCCAGCAAACGGCGGGGCGCCAGATTGTCCGGATCGCGCTTGAGAATTTCCGTTGCCTCATTCACGGCGTCGCGAATGCGCTGGGCCTTCCAGTACATTTCGGCAAGGCGCTCGCCAATGACCGGGGAATTGGGATCGAGAGCGTAGGCCTTCTTGTAGGATTCGATGGCCTGCGTGGCAAGGTCCGCGCGGCTGGTCGCTTCGTACTGCTGCTCGTAGATGTGGCCCATGGTGAAATAGTAGTAGGCGTCGGCGCGGCCGGCGTTGTCCGCTGGGGTGTGGTCGGTGCGGTCGGAGGTCGCGGCGTCTTTGGCGATGTCTTTGGGTGCAACTTTGGCAACGGGTGCCGCTGGCAGGGCCGTTACGGGCTGCTGTGGCGTCTGGGCCGCCAAACGGCAACCGCCAAGGGCCGCCAGGAAAGTCACTATTGTTATAGGTCGTAAAGTCATGTTCGCCCCGAAACTAAAAGTATCCCATGCGGGTCAGACGCGGTCAAAACCCAATCGCGCCTCGATTCGTCAAACCGTCAGCGGCCGTCCGATAGTCGTTTAACGAGTGTTTCTCGGAAGTTTAACCACGCATAAGAGGTCATCGCCGGAGCCGAAAGGAATTTCGACCGCCATAGCGAATCCCGCTACAATGAAGACTCGGCGCCAGAGCTTGGCCCCAACCCAAAGTTGCAAAGCATTTGGATGCATTCCGGAGGAATGATGATCAAGCTTCTCTGCTTCCTGCTGTTTGTGACTGCAGCCACCGCGATGGCCGCCGATAAATCGGTCTACGATTTCACGCTCAACACCATTGACGGGCAGCCCGCGCCGCTTTCCGCTTACAAAGGCAAAGTCGTGCTGCTCGTCAATGTCGCCAGCCGCTGCGGATTCACGCCGCAATACAAGGCGCTCGAAGCGGTCTACGAAAAATATAAAGATCACGGATTGGTGATTGTGGGGATTCCCGCCAATAATTTTGGTTCGCAGGAGCCCGGGACCAACCAGGAGATCAAGACGTTCTGCTCCAGCAAGTACAACGTGACTTTTCCGATGATGTCGAAAATCAGCGTTAAAGGCAGCGACGAAGCACCGCTGTACCAATTCCTTACCGACAAAACCGCGCATCCGCAAACCGGCGGCGACATTCAATGGAACTTCACGAAATTTCTGATTGGTCCGGACGGACATATTCTGGCGCGCTTTGAACCGGACGTCACACCGGACTCGCCGCAAGTGATTTCCGCGATCGAGGCGGCGTTGGGCAAAATCGGACATTAAATATTTCTCGTTGGATGTCGTGTGCAGCGTCGCGCCGCGCACGCACTCATTAGGCGCTCACACACCGGGCGTCGCGTCAGCCACGAATTCGATGCCGATTCTGTCCCTGCAATCTGTCAGCAAGGAGTACCGCAGCGATGGCCAGCCTGTCCGCGCCCTCGATACGGTGAGTCTCGAAGTTTCGCCCGGTGAGTTCGTGGCACTGGTGGGACGCAGCGGGTGCGGAAAATCCACGCTACTGAATCTGGCCGGGGCGATGGATTTCCCTACCTCTGGACAAGTACTGGTGGACGGTGTGGCCACGTCAACGCTCGACGATGCGCAACTCACCGCGCTGCGGCGAGAAAAAGTCGGCTTCATTTTTCAGTCGTTCCAGCTGCTGCACACACTGACGGTTTTCGAGAATGTCGAACTTCCCTTGCTGTTGGCGGGAAAAACTGGCGCGCGAGCGGCGGCACAACAGCGTCTGAACTCCGTGGAACTCGATGGACTCGGTGAGCGCTTGCCGCATCAACTTTCCGGCGGACAGATGCAGCGGGTAGCCATCGCCCGCGCGCTGATTCATTCGCCACAAATTCTGCTGGCTGACGAGCCCACCGGCAACCTCGACACGGCTACGGGCAACCTGATTTTGGAGTTGCTGCAGCGCCTGACCCGCGAACAAAATACCGCGACGATCATGGCCACACACAGCGTGGAAGCCGCCGCGCTGGCCGACGTTGTGGTGCACATGCGCGACGGCAAAATCGAAGAGATCACGCGGCGCTGAGATGGCCCGGCTACTTCTATTTTACCGGCTCCTGGTTCGGCCGCTGTTTCGCGAACCGGTGCGCACGGCGCTGACGATTTTTGCTGTCGCGCTGGGCGTCGCCGTGGTTCTGGCGATCGACCTAGCCGGCTCGGCCGCTGCCGGTTCTTTCCGCTCGTCGATGGAGACGCTTGCCGGGGACAACGACCTCGAAGTTGTGGCCACCGGCGGCGTCCCCGAATCAGCTGTCGGCACGCTCGCGCAGCTGCCTTTTTCGTTGCGCATATCGCCGCGCATCGAAAATTTCGCGGTACTTACCGACACGAAAGAAAGTATTCCACTCATCGGACTCGATCTGATCGCCGAAGGCAGCAACTTTACCGGCGCTAATTCGCGGACTATTTTCGGCGCCGCGCCCACGCAGGATCCTCAGCAAGGCTTGCGCGACTTGGAAAACCCCGACACGGTCTACGTGGGCGCCAGCCTGGGTCGTAAGGCTGGGGACCACCTCGAACTCCTGATCAACGACCAAAGTAAAACGTACACAATTCGCGGCGTATATCCCGATGCGGGCGGAAACGAATCCGCGATCGTCATGGACATCGCCACGGCGCAACGCACGCTGACGCATTTCGGCCGCGTCGACCGCATCCTGATCAAGTTGCCGGGTACGCCGTCGCTGGAGGTTTGGCGGCAACGCCTACAAGCCACGCTTCCGCCGGGCCTCGAGGTTCGCGCGCAAGGCACCGGCACGGAGGAAAACCGCCGCATGCTGCAAGCCTTCCGGTGGAACCTTCGGCTGCTCAGCTACATCTCGCTGGTGGTTGGCGCATTTCTTATCTACAACACCATTTCGGTTTCCGTGGTGCGCCGGCGCGCGGAAATCGGTATCGTTCGCGCGTTAGGTGCGAGCCGCAACGCGGTCTTAGCAGCTTTTGTCGGCGAAGCTGCCGTGTTTGGTGTAGTCGGCGCGTTGCTCGGTCTGCCACTGGGCCGGGCAATGGCGTCCGGAGCGATAAGGCTAATGGCCACAACTGTGGACGCGCTGTACGTGAGCAGCCGTCCTGGCGCGATTGCCTTAAGCGCGACTTCAATCGCCTCCGCTTTCGTTGTCGGCATCGGCGTAGCGGTGGCGTCCGCGTTCGCCCCGGCCCACGAGGCCGCCCTGGTTTCTCCGGCGGAGGCCATGGCTCGCGGACGCCGCGAGTACGATGTTGGTGTTAACAAATCGCGAGACCTAGCCATCGCTTGCGGACTGGCCATCGGCGCCGCGGCCGCCTCTCGCGCGCCAGCCATCGCCGGCAAACCGCTCCTCGGCTATCTCTCGGCGTTGCTGCTAATCGTTGCTTCAGCGCTGGCGATTCCGGCGTTTGTGTACGCGGTTACTCACGCAAGTTCGCAATTCCTGAAGTGGGCTCTCGGCGTCGAGGCGCTTCTGGCCTCGCGGAGTCTACGGGCTTCCCTGCGCCGCACTTCCGTGCTGGTCGGCGCGCTATCGACGGCTATTGCCATGATGACCTCGGTTGGGATTATGGTGGGAAGTTTTCGGCAGACCGTGGTGCTGTGGATGGCGAACCAGCTCCCCGCCGACCTTTACGTGCGGCCCGCAGGGATTCCCGGCGCGGATCGCCACCCGACTGTCGCGCCGGAACTTGCCGACGCTATTACCAAACTTCCCGGCGTCGCGGCCGTCGATCGTCTACGCGCCTACGAAATTACGTATGACGGCCTGCCCGCGACACTCGCTTCGGCGGACCTGCAAATCCTCCGCAAATATAAGAAATCCGCGTTCCTTTCTGGGCGCGCTACCGAGCAAGTGTTAGCGGAGCTTCGCGATGCGGATGCGGTGATAGTCAGCGAGCCGTTCACTTATAAACACCACGTAAAAATGGGGGATAGCTTGAAGCTTTCACTCGGCGCCGCCCAGCCATCCTTCAGGGTTGTCGATATCTACTACGACTACTCCAGCGAGCGCGGCAACATCGTCATGGACCGCAACACGCTGCTCAAATATCTCCCCGATGAAACGCCCACGAATCTTGCGGTGTATGTCACGCCCGGAGCAAGCGTTGCGCGAGTGCGAGCCGAAATTGTAGAGGCTGCAGGGGATCATCGCATTTTAATTTTTTCCAACGCCAGTCTGCGTGGTGAAGCGATTCGCATCTTCGACCGCACATTCGCCATAACGTATGCATTGGAAGCGGTCGCGATAGTCATAGCAGTGATGGGCGTGGCGGGAGCTTTACTCGCCTTGGTCATCGACCGACGGCGCGAATTGGGGCTCTTACGTTTTCTGGGGGCGTCGAAAAATCAGATTCGCAAATTGATCGTGGTGGAGGCGGCGCTGCTGGGTTTGTTAGCAAACTTCGCCGGAGTGATCCTGGGATTCGCCATTTCGCTGGTGCTGATTTTCGTGATCAACAAACAATCTTTCGGCTGGACCATTCGCTTTCACTGGCAGGTGGCGATTCTCTTGATCGCGTTGAGCGGCGTGTACATCGCTACTGTGATCGCGGGATTGTATCCCGCTGAGCTAGCCGTGCGCTTGAACCCGCTAGAGGTGGTGCACGATGAATAGCTCTGGTGCAACGAGCCGCGGCTATGGCGCCAAACTGGAGCATTATTTTCGCGCAGGGATTTGTTTTTTCTTGTTCGCCACCTGCGGCAATCTCGGTGGACAACCGCAGTCTTTATATGAAATCGCGCGACCGGGTTACGCCTACCAATTCCCCCGCGACCATTTTAATCATCCGGGATACCAAACCGAATGGTGGTATTACACCGGAAATGTGGTCGCGGCTGACGGTCATCGCTTCGGTTTTGAATTGACTTTCTTCCGGCAAGCCACTGACCGCAACCCAACAAAAGACAAAACCTGGGATGTCCAGGACCTCTACCTGGCACATGCAGCGCTGAGCGATTTGGACGGCGGCAAGTTCTACCACGTCGAACGGTTGAATCGGCAAGGGCCGGAAATTGCCGGGGCGAGCGAAGCGCAACAAAAGGTTTGGAACGGCAACTGGCAAGTGCGATGGAATGGAGAGAATCAGAAGCTGCAGGCCATCGATAAAGATTTTACGCTGAGACTAAACTTACTTCCCGAGAAGGCCCCAGTCATTCACGGGGAAAAGGGTATCAGTCAAAAATCCGCTGGCGACGGCCACGCTTCGTATTACATCTCTCTAACGCGAATCGCGACGAAGGGTGAAATCGAACTCAACGGAAAGGCCTACGAAGTAACCGGGCTAAGCTGGATGGACCACGAATTTTTCACCATGCAATTAGATACCGGCCAACAGGGCTGGGACTGGCTCAGCATTCAATTGACCGACCGCACGGAACTGATGCTTTATCGCTTTCGCCGCAAAGACGGCACTGTTGACCCGTATTCGTCCGGCACCTATATTGACGCGCAAGGTAAATCCACACACTTGGGAATAACGGACTTTAAGCTGGCGCCGTCCGGAGAAACGTGGAAAAGCCCGGCGACGCAAGCGACCTATCCAATCGGGTGGAAAATCGAAATTCCACGATTCGGGATTTTGCTGGAAGCAAAAACTGGGCTGCCGAACCAAGAGCTCACCACGCACTCGAACGTCGCTCCATCTTACTGGGAAGGGGCCATCATCCTGATAGGAACACGCAACGGGCAATCGTTAGCCGGGTCTGGCTATCTGGAGCTAACCGGCTACGACCACTCTTTCAGACTTCCGTGAGAATGTGCAACAGGGAAGCGAAAGTCGTCAGACGGTTTCAAGTATCCGAGCGCTCTGAGCCGCGGTCATCGCGGAAGAAATAGGAGGCGCCGCCAATCACGATGGCGAAAAACGCCAAGCCTCCGGCGAGCATGGTGAATGCTCCGTAGTCCACGCGAGCGCCGGGAACGTCGGCGAAGCGTTGTGACCAGATTGGCCCGTAACCGACCGCGTCATGCGCGGCAGAACTGCCTGCCGGCGTGGTGGTCCACGGCGCAAAGCAGCAGAGCACGGCCAAGCCAATCACAAATGCCAGCAGCGTGACGCGATAAAATGTTTTCATAGCGCACAGTCTACACTAGCGGATTGCGATGCTGCGGTGCTCGCAGAGGCCGCTCGAGAGTCAATAGCTTGGGAACATCAGACCTTCGAGAGCCATGCGGCGGACCTGCCAATACTCGCGCGGCTCGTGATTCACTTGCAGCTTGCATTCGCCTGCATCGCTGAAGGCCAGCGTTACTTCAAACATCGCGTCGCCTTTGTCGTCCCGTACCAGAATTCCGTGTTCCGCCAAACGAAAAATCACGGACTTGCGCACCTCTTTCGATTCCAAGGCGACCGTAAAACCATCGTCCTTATCGGCCACGGAAAACTCGTAAGGGGAATTTGGCGGGCGGAGACCATTGCGGGTGTTGACGTCCTCTTCGACTTCGAGCCTGAGCGTCTTGAAGACACCGGCCAGTGAACACGCGGAACGTCCGCTCACCCAATCGTGCTTTGATTTATCCATCTCAATTTTGCCGTTCGTGTGTTTCTGTGCCTTGTCATCCACGCTTGCACCTCGGAATATCATGCGGCCGCCATTAAACAGCTCCGCAGGAACTACTGGCTTGTGCCGCTGTATTGGATGTTCTGGAGCGGCCCGCCGGGTGCGCTGCCAGGAGGTTCGAGATCATGTCAGGCGCGCGGTACGCCGTCGGGCGGAGGCGACAGGCAACAATTTCCATGCCGAGCGCTGCAAAGAATTCATCGTGGGTATAGCGAAGGCCGAGCTAGCTCGACTCGCCGAAGTCCAACCACGTTTTGGACGCCATGGTCGCGATTCCCAGCGCGGCCATCTCTTGCAGTACGCCCGCGACCGCGTCGGCCTGCACAGGACGAATCAAATCTGTCAGGAGCGTTACGCGGAAGCCGGCTTCGAGAGCGTCGATGGCGGTGGCGCGCACACAGTATTCCGTGGCGACTCCGCACATGGCGACGTCGTCCGCGCGGAGAGCGTTAAGATGCTCGGCCAACGGCGTGTTGTCAAACCCGGAATAGCCTGGGCCCACGATGGTCTCGCCCTTGTGGATGATCAGATCGTCTTGGTCGGTCGCTAGCGGTGGCATCAGTTCGGCTCCATGCGAGTCTGCCACGCAGTGCACGGGCCATGGACCGCCCGAGATTTGAAACGAGCTGTGGTTTGGCGGATGCCAGTCCTGGGTGAAGACGATTTTCACACTGGCCTGCCGCGCGGCAGCGATGAAGCTGTGCAATGGTTGCAGCAGCGTCAGGGTGTCCGCGGCGGCTAAGGCGCCGCCTTCGCAGAAGTCCCGTTGCACATCGACCACGATTAGCGCGCGGCTCATGCTATTTTCTCGAACTAATAGTTCAGGCGGACTCCGCAGAAGCGGCCGCGTCCCCGACCTGGTCGGGGTAAACGTCGGGCCGCCGCTAGGAACTACTTACTTGGTGGCGGTCGCGGACGCCAGAGACTTCATCGATGTTTCCTCCGGCAACAGCGTGTAATCGGGGAAATGGCCGTGAAGCTTTTCTCCCGCGGCACCCTGGGTGACCGATTGCACCAGATACTTTCCGCCCACGAAGCAGCCCTTCCACGACTGGCCGATGCCGCCAAAAACCTCTTCGCGATCGCCGCGCGAGCGCATAGTGTTAATGCCGACCTTGAAGCCGCGCAACTGTTCCGCCACGTTGCGCGCGATTTTCGGTTCGTCACAGGCGATCGAGGAGACCAGCGAACCGTTGGAGACGTTCATCTCGGTGATCAATTCTTCTAGATGATCCACCACCACGATGGTGTCGATCGGACCGAAGGGCTCATTGTGGTACAGCTTGGAGTTTTTGGGGATGTTCAGCAAAGCTGCCGGACCGACGTATGCCGAGGTGTCCTGGTTGGGGAAAATCATGCTTTCCTGAACCGTGGCTTCGTACAGGCTGATTGCACCTTTGCCGAGCGCTTCGGTGTACAAGACCCGCAGATCCTCCACTTTTTTGCTATTGATCAGCGGACCGAAGTCCAGCTTAGGCAAAGGATCGTTTTCGGACTCGACCATCACGGGATTGCCAAAGCGCAGAGATCGCAATACTGGCAGATACATTTCGAGGAATTGGGGAAAAAGTTCACGCTGGATCACGTAGCGCACATAAGCCGTGCAGCGCTGTTTTCCGTAATCAAATCCCTTGCGCATCTGCTGCGCCAGGTTGGGCCAATCGGAAAATTTCCAGACGCCGTAGGCGTTGACGCCTTCCATTTCAAGGACGTAGCGCTTGTTTTCGTCGTACAGCGTGGAGGCGATCACGCCGCCGTTGGTTTTTCCGCCGACGAACGCCAGGCAATCCACCGATTCGTTGCGCACCAACGCATCGCTGAGTTGTCCACCCGAACCGCTCACCAACGATACCGGAAGGTCGCATCGTCGGGCGATCGCGTGGGTCAACGAGAGCGCATACAAACTCCCATCGGTCGGCGTCTTGGAGATTACCGAGTTTCCCGCCAGCAGTTGCACGAGCACCGAATGCATTAACACGGACATGGGATAGTTCCACGAAGCAATATTGGAAATCAGGCCGACCGGTCGGCGCGTGCCCAACATGGCTTCTATGTTTTCGACGTACCATTCCACGCCACTAAGGCAGCGATCGATATCCGTCAGCGCCTGGGCGTAAGGCTTGCCAATCTCCCAGATAAGCAGCAACGCGATCAGTTCGCGCTGTTCGCGTAATTTTCCAACACAGTCGATTACCCTCCGACGGCGCTCGTCGAGGTCCACGTTGGCCCAGGCAGAGGATTCGGATTTGGCGGATTTTACCGCGCGGCGGGCGGTCTCCAGATCAATCATCGGGATTTTCCCGAGGCTGCGACCATCCACCGGGGATTCGTAGTGGCGGCCAAAGCCCGGGTCGCGCCATTCGCCCTCAATCAGGTTAAGGACTCTGCCGTCGGAATCGAATGCCTCCGGCGTTGCCGTTTTCATTTTTTGGACGAGTATTTCCCACTCGGCCGCCGGTGCGATCATTGGCACGGAAAGCCTCCTAAGTCCCTAGAACATGGGGAGTATAGCCGAACGGCCGGAGCGGTCCGACCAAACAAAACTAATCGCTGGGAGTGGTTAGCGCTTATACCGGCTTTTTACACAAGAATCTCCGCTGAATCCCAGAGTGGGTGTAATTCCTTAATTGACGGTCAGGCACATTCACCCTATACTTGTGGTTTGTCTTTAGCTTTGGAGGAATGATGTACGCAGTCATAAAGACCGGAGGAAAGCAGTATCGCGTCGCACCGGGCGACACTATTCGGATTGAGCGTGTGGACGGGCAAATCGGTGAAGACGTTACCTTTGGCTCGGTTCTCGCGGTGCACGACGGAGAAAAGAAGATTTTGCACGGCGCGGACGCTGGAAAAGCGACCGTGACCGGCAAGATTGTGGCCCAGGATCGCGCCAAAAAGGTGATCGTGCTGAAGTTCAAGAAGACCAACCAGTACAAGATCCGGCGCGGGCATCGGCAGAATTATACGTCCGTGAAGGTCAGCGAAATTAA
This sequence comes from uncultured Acidobacteriota bacterium, assembly GCA_963838265.1. Lineage (GTDB taxonomy): Bacteria > Acidobacteriota > Terriglobia > Acidiferrales > UBA7541 > Acidiferrum. Next base: position 18,876 of record CAWIQN010000001.1, on the reverse strand, counting down.
ACTGTAAGTAGCTCTTGCTAAGGGCTTTAGCCAGGCAGACTCATACAAAAAGGATTGCGCAATGGCACATAAAAAGGGCGGCGGCTCCTCTACAAACGGTCGCGATTCACACGGGCAGCGGCTGGGCGTCAAGCGGTTTGGCGGGCAGCTGGTTAACGCCGGGACGATTTTGATCCGGCAGCGCGGTACCAAGCATCGCGCCGGGGAAAATGTCGGCAAAGGCAAGGACGATACGCTGTACGCGCTGGTCACCGGCTACGTGAAATTCACGGACCGTGGGCGGCACGGCCGCGAGATCAGCGTGGCCCCGCAAGCGGAAGCTAGCGCCGCGGTAAATTAGCGCGGCGTCCGTAGCAAAAACGTGGTGCGCAGTGTCCGACTCTCTCAAAAGCGGTCCTGGCTAGCCGGGGCCGCTTTTTGTTTCTGCGTGCATCCAATAAGCGGCTTGTGTTTCTTTTTGGTGTAAAAGAGGTAAGCAGTGTGTTCGTTGACGAAGCAAAAATATCGGTGAAGGCTGGCGATGGCGGGAACGGCTGCGTGGCGTTTCGTCGGGAGAAGTTCGTCCCGCGCGGCGGACCTTCCGGCGGGGACGGCGGCAACGGCGGAAGCATTTTTGTGGAAGCCAATCCCAATGACAACACACTTTTGCGTTATCGCTACAACCGGGAATTCAAGGCGGAACGCGGGAGGCACGGCGAGGGCTCGAACTGCACAGGGCATTCCGGCGACGACATGATTTTGCAGGTTCCGGTCGGCACCCTGGTAATCGATGAACATGGCCGAACCATGGCGGACCTCGCCACGGCCGGACAGCGCGTGCTGGTGGCGCATGGCGGGCGCGGCGGACGCGGCAATCAGAACTTTGCCAAGCCCTGGCATCAAGCGCCGCGCGAACATGAAGAAGGCTTTCCCGGCGAAGAGCGGCATTTGCGTTTTGAATTGAAATTGCTCGCGGATGTCGGATTGGTTGGTTTTCCGAACGCGGGAAAATCAACGCTGATTTCTGTGATTTCCGCGGCGCGACCGAAAATCGCCAATTATCCTTTTACTACGCTGGAGCCGAATCTGGGCGTCGTCAACGCCGATGGGAAAGAAGGCTCGCAAATCGGTCGCAGCTTTGTGGTGGCCGATCTTCCGGGGCTGATCGAAGGCGCGCATCTGGGCCACGGACTGGGCATTCGCTTTCTGCGGCACGTGGAACGCACGCGCCTGCTAGTACACATGATCGACACCAGCGAGAGCACGGACGCTGATCCCATCGATTCGTACGGGGTGGTGGCCGGCGAACTTTCGTCTTTCAGTTCGTTGCTGGCAGAAAAACCGGTGATCGTGGTGGCGTCCAAACTTGATGCCACCATGGATCGCACCCGCATGGAAGAGCTACGCGCTTTTTGCTCCGCGCACGGCCTGGAGTTTCATGCCATCTCGGCGGCCACCGGCGAGGGCGTTCGCGAGCTGGTGCGCTCCATCGCTGATGCTTTGGACAAAATTCCCCGCGCCCCTGATTCGGCGCTGGACTTGGCGGACGAGTCCGCAGAAGATATTCATGACGCTTCACAACCCTCTCGGGAGGCGCATTGACGACCGCGCAGGCCCAGGCTCATCGTACCGCCGCCAAACACCATCCCCGCCGCATCGCGCTTTTTGGCGGTTCATTTGACCCCGTTCACAATGGACATCTGGCCGTGGCGCGCGCCGCGGATCGCCGATTTAATTTTGACGAAATGAATTTTATCGCCGCGAGCCGGCCTCCGCACAAGTTGAAGCAGCATCTGGCGCCGTTTCCGCACCGCTTTGCGATGGTGTCGCTGGCCTGCACGGAGCACCCGCATTTCGTGCCGTCGCTGGCGGAAGCGGGCGAAGACTTCAGCGGCACGCAGTTGCACTATTCGGTGGATACGGTGCGCTATTTTCGCCACGTGAACAACGGGCACGGCGACCGCGTGTTTTTTATTATCGGCGCGGACGCGTTTCTGGATATTCCCATGTGGAAAGAGTACGAAGCGCTGCTAGGGCTATGTGATTTCATCGTGGCCAATCGCCCAGGAATTCGCGCCGAAGCGCTGCGCCTGGTGATTCCGCCGGATTTGCTGGCAGGTCCTAACGACAAACGAGAGATGGAAACCGATCACCCGTCGCAAGTGGTGGCGCATCTGCGGCGCACCAGTGTGTACCTGCTGGAAAACGTAGCCAGCGAAATTTCCGCTACCGACATTCGCCGCCGCGCGAACCGGGGGCAGTCCATTCACGGACTGGTCTCCGCGCGCGTCGAGGAATATATACTTAAACAAGGCCTATACCGTTGAAACTAGAAAACCTTCCATCAGGCGTGCGGCTGGCAGTCGAAGCCGCACAAAGCAAAAAAGCCGCGGGAATTACCGTCCTCGATCTGAAAGAGCTGGGCGCCTTCACGCAATATTTTGTGATCTGTACGGGCTTCAGCACGCCCCAGGTGCAGGCGATTTGCAGTGAGATTGAAGAACAGTTGGACAAAGAGATGAAGCGTTCGCCAGAACACCGCGAAGGCCGTGGCAGCGCGGAATGGGCGTTGCTGGACTACGGCGCGTTTATCGTGCACGTGTTTGGCGAGCAGGCGCGGCGCTTTTATGACCTGGAACGCTTGTGGCGCTCCGCGCCCAAGCTGGTTTTGCCGGACGAGCCCGAGGGACCGCACGGCGGCAGCACTTTCCGCGACGTACACTCCGCGGATAATGCCATCGCGCCATGAGCACAGAGCGATTGCCGTGGGTCTCGGAAGATCCGGCATCGCTCCGCCTTTTTGAACTGGCACAAAAAGTTGCGTCCACCGCCACCACGTTGCTGATCGTTGGCGAGAGCGGCACCGGCAAAGATCACTTAGCGCGCCTGGTGCATGAAATCGGGCCGCGGCGCGACGCTCCCTATCTGAAAATCGATTGCGCGAGTCTTCCGCCGCATCTGGTGGAGAGCGAATTATTCGGGCATGAGCGCGGCTCGTTCACGGGTGCCGTGGAACGCAAGCTCGGCCGACTGGAGATGGGCGGCGCGGGCACGATTGTGCTCGATGAAGTTGCGGCGCTTTCGCCAGAAGCGCAAGGCAAGATGCTGCGGGTGCTGCAGGAGCGCTCGTTTGAGCGGCTGGGCGGAACGGAAACGCTGCACATCACGGCGCGCATCATCGCGCTGACGAATGTCGATCTTCCGGCGGCGGTGAAGAATGGCACGTTTCGCGAGGATTTGTATTTTCGGCTGAATGTGCTGACGTTAGCGGTTCCGGCACTGCGCGAGCGTCGCGCGGACATTCTTCCGCTGGCGCAACATTTGCTGAACATTGTGCGCGTGGTCCACGGCCGCGGGCAGGCGCAGTTGAGCGAAGCGTCGCGCCGCATGCTCCTGGCTTATGCTTGGCCGGGAAACATTCGCGAACTGCGCAACGCTTTGGAACGCGCCATTGTATTTTCGCGCGGTTCCACGATGGCAGCGGAGGGCGTTGCCGCGGAGGGCGGCGAAAACATTCTTGAGCCGCGAGATTTTCCGGAGAATATCCGCGCAGCCGCGGGTGGCGCAGCGCATTACGGGGCGGAATTGCTTTCGCTTGAGGAGATCGAACGGAACGCGATCGCCGCTACGCTGGACGCTACGCGTTATCAGATTACGCGGTCGTCGAAGATTTTGGGGATCAGCCGCAAGACGCTGCTGGAGAAGCGTAAGAAGTACGGCCTGAAATGACCAGCAGCTGTGGCGCGGCATGCTGCTCCGAGCGGGCACAGCATGCCCTGTCCCTACACTGGGACTTAGCAGGACAAGCGATTCCTCGAGCGATACTACATGGCGATGCGCATTTGTTTGCTTATGTTGGGAAAGACGCGGCGGGATGAGCTGCGGCTCGTGATTGATGATTACGTGAAACGCGTCAGCCACCAATGCGCGATTGAGGTGGTGGAAGTCCGCAATGAGGCGGCCGCGTTGAAAAGGCTGGACGCCGACCGCGCCGCGACTGTGGTGTTGCTGGATGCCGCGGGAAAGAATCTGAACTCCAGCGATTTCGCCAAATGGATTGCCGAACACCGCGACCGCGGGGTGCGCGAATTGATCTTTCTTTGCGGCGATGCCGAGGGGTTCCCGGAGACGCTCCGCGAACGCGCACAGCAAAAGATTTCGTTGAGCCCCATGACCTTTTCGCACGAACTGGCGCGCGTGATGCTGGCCGAGCAGCTGTATCGCGCTTTCGCCATACTTTCCGGCAGCCCCTATCCCAAATAACACGGCTAGTGTACAAACGTAGATATGTCTATTCGCATTTCAGCAGATGAAAAGCATCCTTCCGCATCGATTGAAATTCCGCTGGCCAAGCCGCTGCCTGATTACGACCTGGAACAACTCGAGCAACCGACGCCGCGCGATGTCGATGCCGTGCTGGTGTCGCAGGGCTTTCGCGATTTAGTGGATGATGCGCGCGGAGTGCTGATGGATTTGCTGGCGCATCCTCCGCATGTTGCGAATGCGCAGGAGGGCAGCGCGCTCGATTTTACTTCGCAGGCGGCGCCGCATCTGGAGCTTACGCAATTGACGGGAGCGATCTGTCCGGGCGACGACAATGTTTATCGGCCGGGGTTGTGGATCGTGGTTCGCGATCCGCATGCGCAGCCGAAGACCGCGCTGTGCCATTCAACGCAATTAAGGCTAGCGGCGATTGCCAAGGAATTTGTGAAGCGGCTGGATTTGGCTTGATGTTGGAAGAGAACCCTAACTGTTCTGCAAAGTTCCCCGCTGAGCTTTTAGGCTAAGAGACATGCCGGAAGAAAAAGGATTGCTGATCGTTTACACCGGGCCGGGCAAAGGAAAAACCACCTGTGCTCTGGGCACGGCGTTTCGCGCGGTGGGACAAGGCTTGCGCGTACTGATGGTGCAATTCATTAAAGGCTCGTGGCATTACGGCGAACTGGACGCGGCCAAAATGCTGGGCGACGATAAATTTGAAATTCGGCCGATGGGCCGCGGGTTCGTGAAAATCGGCGGCGCGGAAACCGATCCCGCGGACATCAAGCTGGCGGAAGAATGCTGGCAGGCGGGCCGCGACGCGATCTATGGCGGAAAATACGATCTGGTGGTGCTGGACGAGATCAACTACACCATCAGCTACCACATGCTGGACGCCGACGTGGTAGCGGAAGCGCTGAAGAATCGTCCGGAGCGCGTGCACGTGATTTGCACGGGGCGAAACGCGCACGCCAAGATCACCGAGATCGCGGACCTGGTAACGGAGATGCGCGAGGTGAAACACCCCTACACGAAGGGTATACTGGCTCAAAGGGGCATCGACTATTAAGCGCGTGTTGGTAATTGCCTCGGTAGATCGAGCAAACTTCTATGGCTTGGTTTAAGCGCGAAAAAAAATCGATTGAGCAGACTACCGCGCCCGAGGATCGCCGGGTGCGTACGGAAGGTCTGTGGGTAAAGTGCGAATCTTGCCGCACCATTGTGTTCCGCCAGGATCTTGAAGCGAACCTCTTTGTGTGTCCCAAGTGCCAGTTTCATTTCAAGATGTCTGCGACGCAACGGTTGGAAATGCTATTAGACGGGCGATGGACGGAGCATGATGCGGGGATGACCTCCACGGACCCGCTAAAGTTCGTCGACCTTAAGCCGTACGCGAAGCGTATTAAAGATGCGCAGAAAAAGTTGGGAGTGAACGACGCGGTGATCACCGCCGAAGGACAATTGAATGGACGGCCGGTAGTGATATGCGCGATGGAATTTGGATTTATTGGCGGGTCCATGGGCGCTGTAGTCGGCGAGAAAGTGACGCGGGGCATCGAGATGGCGCTGGAAACGCGGCAGCCCTTTATCGCGGTGTCTTGCTCCGGCGGCGCGCGAATGATGGAGGGGACCATCAGCCTGATGCAACTAGCGAAAGTTTCCGCGGCGCTGGCGCGTTTTGACGAGGCCAAGCTGCCGTTTATTTCACTGTTGACGGATCCGACCACCGGAGGCGTGACCGCCAGTTTCGCAATGCTCGGCGATCTAAATATTGCGGAACCGGGAGCGCTGATTGGATTTGCCGGACCGCGCGTGATCGAGCAGACCATTCGGCAGAAATTGCCGGAGGGATTTCAGCGCAGCGAATTTCTGCTGGAGCACGGATTTTTGGACGCGATTGTGCCGCGGAAAGAGTTAAAGGCGTTCATTGCCAGTTCGCTGGACCTATTACTTACATAAAATTGTCAGACTGAAAGTCAGTTTTCTTTTGTATCTCTCCGACTGAAAATCACCGTGCCGATGAACTATGACGCCGCCGTGCAATATTTGCTGTCTCTCGGCCGCGAATTGGCCGCTCCCACGCAGGCCGCAGCAGCGAAATTCGACCTGGAAAATATTCGTATTCTTGCGGAGCGGCTCGACCATCCGGAGCGCGCTTATCCCAGCGCGCACATCGCGGGGACTAACGGAAAAGGATCGACCGCGGCATTTCTGGAATCGATCTTGCGCCACGCAGGGTTTCGCACCGGGCTAAATACCTCGCCACACCTGGTGAAAATCAATGAACGAATCCGCGTGGGTGGGCAGGACATAAACGACGAACAATTCGCCGCAGTGGTTACCCATATTCACGGGTTGATCGAAGAGCTCTTGGCGGAAGGGGAGTTGCGCGCGCATCCGACCTATTTTGAATGTGTGACGGCCATGGCGTTTGCTTTTTTCGCCGCCGAGCGCGTCGAGCTTGGAGTTTTTGAAGTGGGCTTGGGCGGCCGGCTGGACGCCACCAATATTCTCGCGCCGGTGGTGACGATTATTACTCGCATCGATTTCGATCACGAGAATTTTCTGGGCCATTCGCTGGCAGAGATTGCCTCGGAGAAGGCTGGGATTCTAAAGTCGGGCGTGCCGGTAGTAGTCGCTGCGGAGCAGCGCGCGGAAGCTCATCGCGTCATCCTGGATCGTGCCAAGAAATTGGACTGCCCGATTGTGGATACGGCTGCCGCTTATCGCGCGCACGATATTACGCTCGAAGCGGGTAGCGTGCGCGCTTCTGTCACCGAACTTGCTACCGGATGGTCCGTGAAAATTGCGCCGCGCCTTCCCGGCCGCTTTCAGCTGGACAACGCTTTGAACGCGATAGCGGCGGCGCGGCTGTTGACCGCGAGCGGCTTGCGCATTTCCGACGACGCCATTGCCCATGGAGTCGCCGACGCGGTGTGGCCGGGGCGCATCGAAAAGCTGCAATCCAAGCCGAACATTTATCTCGACGGCGCGCACAATCCATCCGCTGCACGGGAACTGGCAACTTTTCTGGCGGAGAATTTCGAGGGGGAAACCGTGCGGTTACTCTTCGGGGCCATGCGCGATAAGGCCGTGGATGAGATCGCCGGCATTCTCTTTCCGCTAGCGAGCGAGGTCATCTTCACCGAACCACGTAACCCTCGCGCGATTTCAGCGCCTCAATTGGCGGAGATTGCCGCGCACTACGCGGTTGGCTCGAAGATTATCCCCGACGCGGAAAAGGCGCTGGAGTACGCCATCGCACAATCCGGGCCGAATGATGCGATTTTTATCACCGGCTCGCTTTATTTGGTTGGGCAGCTGCGCGAGGTGTGGAAAAATCGCGTGAAAGTTGGCGATAGCGAATAGAATTGATCATCGTTGCTAGAAAACGGACACGGCATGCCGTGCCCCTTCGGGAGATACGTTGGCTGCAAAAATGTCACGCGGACGAAAGAACACGGCTACCAAGGTGTTGGTGGGCATCATCATGGGTTCTACCTCTGACTGGGAGACCATGGAGCATGCATCAGCGACGCTGACCTCGCTTGGCGTGGCGCACGAAACACGCGTTGTTTCCGCGCACCGCACACCCGATCTGCTGTTTGCGTATGCTTCGTCCGCGGAATCTCGCGGAATGGAAGTGTTGATCGCCGGAGCAGGCGGGGCGGCGCATCTTCCGGGCATGACCGCCTCCAAAACGGTTTTGCCGGTGCTTGGCGTCCCAGTGGAATCGAAAGCTCTAAAAGGGCTGGACTCGTTGCTCTCCATTGCGCAAATGCCCGGTGGTATTCCCGTGGGGACGCTGGCAATCGGCAAGGCCGGGGCCATTAACGCGGCGCTGCTGGCGGCGGCGATTCTGGGCGGGAAATATCCGCGCATTCGGGAGGCACTGCGCCGGTTTCGCGCTTCGCAAACCAAACGAGTGCTTGCACATCCGAATCCGGCACGGGCCGCTGGGCAAATAAAGAAAAGGAAGTCCGCGTGAACGTTGGGATCCTCGGCGGCGGACAGTTGGGTTACATGCTGGCGCTGGCGGGCTATCCGCTGGGGCTGCAATTCCGCTTCCTCGATCCGTCTCCGGAAGCGCCGGTTGGGCGCATTGCGTTGCGCGTGAATGCGGATTTTACGAACGCGGAAGCGCTGGAGCGCTTTGCGAATGGCCTCGACCTGGTTACGTACGAATTCGAAAATGTTCCGGTAGCCAGCGTAAAAGCGCTCGCGCAACGTCTGCCTGTGTTTCCCCCGCCTTTAGCACTTGAGACGGCGCAGGATCGGCTGCGGGAAAAGAGCCTGTTTCGCAAATTGGGGATCGCCACAGCGGAGTTCGTCGCGGTGAAGGGCCCCGATGACCTTGCCGGGGCGGTGAAAAAGCTGGGACTTCCCGCCATCCTGAAAACCTGCAGGATGGGGTACGACGGCAAGGGGCAATGGCTGTTGCGCACCGGCGAGGACGTGGCGCGCGCGAAGTCACAGATTCCGGAGGCGCTGCCGACGGTCTCTGGGCCGACTGACGAAGCCCCATACGTACTGGAGCGTATGGTGACGTTCTCGCGGGAACTGTCAATTCTTGCGGTGCGCTCGCGAGAGGGCAAGATTGTTTTTTATTCCCCGGTTGAAAATCATCACCGCGAAGGAATCCTGCGCCTTTCGCTTGCCCCCGCGCCGCAGTTGAGCGTCAAGACGCAAGCCGCGGCGGAAGACATTGCACGGCGCGTGCTGGAGGCCCTCGATTACGTGGGTGTTCTGGCCATTGAGCTTTTCGAATGCGACGACAAGCTGCTGGCCAACGAAATGGCGCCCCGGGTGCACAATTCCGGGCATTGGACGATTGAAGGCGCCATTACCAGCCAATTCGAAAACCATTTGCGGGCGGTGTGCGGCTTTCCCCTGGGCTCGACGCTGGCAATCGGGCATTCCGCAATGCTCAATTTGATTGGCGATGTGCCGAGTCCCGCCGAGGTTTTGTGTATCCCTGACGCGCATCTGCATTTATACGGAAAATCGCCGCGACCGGGGCGAAAGCTGGGCCACGTGACGTTGCATGCCGACTCGAATAAGTTGCTGGCGGAACGCTTGGCAGACTTACCGGCGTTCTTTCAGAGGCCGATTTTCTGCCTCGATGCCGCGCTTAAGGGGTGCTCTGGCTCGGCCAGCGCTTCCGCACTCTAAGTTTTCGTCCGAATGGCTCTGTCATGGCCCGCTGCTGGTCTGGTTGCCGCCTGCGGTCCGCGATGCTACGATTCCTTGTCCATGACTCCCACAGATCACCGCGACGGCTCCGACGTGCGCCCGCGCATTGGCATCCCCTGGCGAACCTCGGAAGAGGAGCGCAACGCGACTCGCCAGAAACTGGACTATTATTTCGCGTCTGTACGGCAGGCGGGAGCGGGGCCGGTGGCCGTTTCCCTTCAGCTATCGCCAGCTCAGCTTGCCGATGAACTCGGCAGGCTGGACGGCTTTGTGCTGCCCGGCAGCCCTTCGGATGTCGACCCGGCGCGATACGGCGCGGAGCGACATGCCAAGACCACGGATATTGACGTAAATCGCGACGCAACGGACGCAAGCATCCTGGCGCATGCGTTTGCCAGTGGAAAGCCAGTGTTTGCTATATGTTACGGTTGTCAAGCGCTGAACGCTTTTCTTGGCGGCACGCTGATTCAGGACATTCCAGCGGAGCGGCCGGGTGCCTTGATGCACGGAAAAACCGATCTGGCCGCAGGGGCCACGACCGGAGATTTGCAGCATGACGCAAGTTTGGCTACGGGCAGTCGCATGACTACGCTGAACGGCTCCGAACTAGCTACGATTAACACTAGCCATCACCAGGCGATAGGAGCGCCCGGCAAGGGTCTCTTGATCACCGCGCAGGCTCCAGACGGCATTATCGAGGGAGTTGAGTGGCGCGGCGACGCGCAGTGGGTGATCGGGGTACAGTGGCACCCGGAGCGGATGGCTGGGGACGCATTTGCCACGCGCCTGTTCCAGGACTTTGTTGCTGCCGTGCGCGTCTCGCGTGGCGCACTCGCGCAATCACGATAAAACGTTAGTCGATGTGGTCTTAGTGTGCTCACCGGTCTGGCGGGAGTTCAGGACTGCGGCGGGATGATTGCGGCTGGCGTCTGTGGCATTGAGGAACCACCCGTTGCTCTGTGTTCGTAAATAATCTTGGATTTGGTTTTCAATTTTCTGGGGGACAGCATGATTTCATTAGCAGGCAAAGCGGCGCTCATCACCGGAGGTTCGCGCGGGATTGGGGCGGCTGCGGTAAAGCTTTTTGCGCAGGCCGGCGCGGATGTGGTCTTCAACTACAACAAGGCAAAGGAAGCCGCTAAGGAGCTGGAAAAAGAGGCCGGGAAACACGGAACGCGCGTGGAGGCATTCAAAGCCGACGTCGGCCGCCATGCAGACAATAAGAAATTGGTCGAGCAGACCGTCGCGCGCTTGGGCAGGCTGGACATCTTGGTGGCCAACGCCGGCATTTGGAACCTGGAAGATTTACCCATTGAGAAAATGACGGAAACGCAGTGGGACGACATGATTCGCATTAACCTGAAGAGCGTCTATTCCATCATCCACTTTGCCGTGCCGCACATGATCAAGCAGAAGTCCGGGCGCATCATTCCCATCAGCTCGACTGCGGGCCAGCGGGGAGAATCGTTTCATACCCATTACGGCGCGTCGAAGGGCGCGATCATCAGCCTTACCAAGGGCTTGGCGACGGAACTGGCGCCGCACGGCATCCTCGTAAATTCCGTCGCGCCGGGATGGGTGGCGACGGACATGTCCAATCCCGTCCTTGAAACCAAGAACGGCCAGAAGATGGCGGCCGCGGCAATTCCGCTCGGGCGGCCGGCGACGGCGGAGGAAGTTGCCGGACCGATCCTTTTCCTGGCGTCGGATTTGGCCAACTTCCTTACCGGCGAAGTCATCAATGTAAACGGAGGTTCGGTGTTGTGCGGATGAAGTTTGTACGCATCGCAGTAATGTTAGTGGTGTCCTGCGCCGTGGTCGCGGACGTCGCAAACGCGCAAAATCCAGACACCATGACGCAGGAGCAAAGCGTCGCCAAGGCGCGCGAGATTCTAGCGCAGTTGATCGATGCGCTCGGCGGAGCCTCGTATACCGAAGTACACGAACGGGAATGCGAGGGGCGCCGCGCGAATATCGGTCACGCCGGCGAGTTGGCTGGTTACGTCGAGTTCAAAGACTACTGGCGTTACCCGGACAAGCACCGCGTCGACTATTCGAAAAAAGGCAATATCATCGACATGTTTAACGGCGACGTTGGCTGGACCCTGGACCGCAGCGGCGTGAATGAAGAGCCGGCGCCTGCGATGGCGGATTTTCAGGAGGCCGTGAAGCGCAACATTGACAATATTCTGCGGCTGCACTTGAACGATAAAGACGTCTACCCGCGATACGGCGGCATGGATTTGGTGGACTTGAGGGAAGTGGATTGGGTGGAGTTCGCCGACGTGGAAGCGGAACGCACGCAACGGCTGGCCGTCGACCGCTCCACCCATCTTTTGGTGCGCAGCACGATCACTACAGTGGACCCCACTTTCAACCAGCGCACCAAAGAGACCACTATCTACACGAACTATCAGCGGCTCGGCGGAGTGATGACGCCGCTGCAAATTTCCCGCGAACGCGACGGGCGCCGCACCTATCAAGTCTTCTATAGCGGCTGCCAATACAATTCGGGCATCCCGGCGGACTTTTTTACAAAAGCTGCCCTGGAAAAAAGATTCGCGGAAGTGGGCAATAAGAAGGAAAAAGATATATACAAGAACAGCCGCGAATAACCTCAGGCTGCCTCTTTAGATGTCTTGGATAGACGCAAGAACTACAAGCTAGGCGGGAAAATTCCTACAGTACTTGGTGCCCGGGAGAGGACTCGAACCTCCACGACCTTGCGGCCACTAGAACCTGAATCTAGCGCGTCTGCCAGTTCCGCCACCTGGGCACCGTATGGGAGACCTCGAAACGCACCAGATTGCGAACTGCGGTACGCTTGAAGTCGTGCGGATTGCTACTCATTTTAGCAGACTGGCACGGCTTATTCCAAGCGACTCGGGACTTCTTTTGGGACTGCTACCTTCCCCAGCTCACGGGACATTCTTACCGGAGTGCGGTGAAACCGGACGCGTCCGAACAGCATGTTCCGTTTGCCAGCCCGCGGATATGCGAAGCCGTCAATCCAACGAACGCCGCGCGCGCGTTTACCAGCGGCAGTGTGCCCGAGGCGTCCGCCACGTCGATCGCCGATTCGCCCGTCATCCCAAGCACGGAACTGCTGACGGGCCTTCTTTACCGCAGTCGGTATCTAGGCTGGGATATGCATGCACACGAAAGTTAAGGCTGGCGTTCGCCAGCTATTTAGTACAGCTGTACCAAATTTTGGTTGACCAAAATGATGCACCTCTATATACTATTACCTGTGGGTTATAGTACCCCTTCGGGCGCGCCAGCCAGCTCACCCTCTGGGGTAACTACTTGCCAAACATTTTTGTGGTGTAAGTCGTTTAGGATGAACACTTATGAAAGGTTGTGAAAACACAGGTACTTTAAGTCCCTGTGTTTTCACAACCTTTCGCAATTCCCGGGAGGACTGCCGCCGCGGCTTCTTTTATCTGCGAACGGAAGTCAGAACCAACTTGAAGCAATAGGCGTAGTTCCCAGGCGCCTGAGACGGCAGATGCAGGTGCACGCCGTCCGGTTTCTGTTCGTAGGTTACGGCGCCTGCGAATCCCAGCAAGGAAACGGACTCGATCGTTGCATTTCCCAAGGCTGCGGCGTCAAGCGAATGTATCACCGCCTCGTGATTCTCCGGCCACGCCATCGCGAACACGTAGAGGATATTCCCTTTGGTGGTGAAACGGAAATCCTCTGCGGTGAAGGGCTTAGCGTCACTGTCGTGAAAGGGTCCTTCCACCACCGCCGTGGGCCCTTCGCCGAACTTGCTCCACGGGCGTGTGCCGTAGATGCCTTCGCCGTTAGTTTTCAGCCAGGAGCCGATGTCGCGAAGAATGCTTTGCACCTGCTCAGGAATGGTACCGTCCGAGCGCGGGCCAACGTTGACCAGCAGATTTCCGTTCTTGCTGACGATGTCGATCAGCTGGTGAACGATCATGTCCGCCGATTTGAAATTGTCATTTTCGATGTAGCCCCAGGACTTATTGCTGATGGAGGTGTCGGTCTGCCAATACAGCGGACGAATTCCAGACAATTGCCCGCGCTCAATATCGAGAACCGCGGAATGCTCCTGCATAGCGCTTTGCTTGTAGTTCAGCACCGCAACTTTGCCCTCGCTGGCCGCGTGGTTGTAATAAAAAGATGCGAACCTGGCGACATGGCGCCGAGCGTTGGGCTGGCCGATCCACCAATCGAAATACATAATGTCGGGACTGTACTTTTCAACGATTTCGGCATCGCGCGCGAGCCAGTCGTCAAGATACTCGTTGCTGAGATAGGTCCAGTCATCGAGTAGGGTATTTTTTCCTTCGAGCCAGGAATGCGCCGGACCGTAGAACGCGGCGTACTTGGGATCATTCACGTCCGCATCAAGCTTTCGGCCACCATCGAGAAAGAAATTGTGTTCGATGCGATGCGAAGAAGCTCCCAGGCGCAGGCCCCGAGAGTGCAGCGATTTTGCTAGTTCACCATACACATCGCGATGCGGACCCATTTTTACCGCGGTCCAATCGGAAAGACCGCTATCGTACATGGCGAAACCATCGTGGTGTTCAAACACCGGCACGACGTACTTTGCGCCCGACGCTTTAAAAAGCTCGGCCCACTGTTCGGGGTCGAAGTGTGTTGCGGTGAAACGCGGGATGAAATCTTTGTAGCCAAATTGCGTGAGTGGGCCATGCGTGGCGAGTTCGTGTTTGTATTCTTCGGAGCCTTCCTGATACATCATCCGCGGATACCATTCGCTGCCGAAGGCCGGAACGGAGTAAACGCCCCAATGGATGAAGATGCCGAACTTCGCGTCCTTGTACCAATCGGGAACTTCATACTGGCGCAGCGATTCCCAGTCGGGGCGGTACGGACCAGCGTTGGCGATGCGATCGACGTCAGTCACGAGAGCACTGCGGGCGTCGGCGTACTTGGCGCTCGCCCGCTGCCAAACTTGGTCGATCTGTTGCGGTGAATCGGCGGCGGTAGGTTTCGTACTCGACGACGGGTCTTGCGCGCGAGCTGGCGACTGGACGATAAAGCAAGAGAACAAACACGCGCCGAGCAGAAACATTTGCGAGAAGTTTTTTTTCATAAGAGTTTTCCTTGACAGCATTCGAGATCGAGGAGTCGCTAACACGAATATAAATTTAGTCCGCATGGCTGGCGCTCGCGGGTTTGCTGAGTAAATTGGAGATGGAAACGCGGCGTGAACCGAAAAAGGAGTACGCGCAGATATAAACATAAGCGCCCAACGGAATGGCGTATGCCAAAGCCAAGCTGTGAAACTTTTCTGAAATCAAGCCCATTAGCGGGGTTAGAACTGCACCACCGACAATCGCCATGACCAGAAGCGAGCCGCCAATTTTGGTGTTGGGCCCGAGACCCTTCAGGCCGAGCGCGAAAATTGTGGGAAACATCAGCGACATGAAAAAGCTGGTGAGAAAGACGCACCAGATGCCAACCCAGCCGGGATGGAACACCCCGACCGAGACGAGCGCAATGTTCACCAAGGCGTAAACGCCCATAAGGCGGCTCGGCGAGATGAAGCGCATCAAATACGCGGAGGCAAAGCGGCCCACGCCAAAAGCCGCCAGCGTGCCGGTCAGGAAGTATCCCGCGATTTTTTCGGGCTCGTGCGCATATTCTTGCACGTAAGGAATGAAATAGCTCCAGGTACCAACTTGCGCGCCGACGTAAAAGAATTGCGCGAGCACCGCAAGTACAAAATGTCTCTGACTGAGGAGCTCCGCAAAACTGCCTTGTTCACCGTCGGCGGATTCTTTCTCGCTGGAGATAACGGGAAATTTGGTGCGGATGATCAGCACGGCCCAAGTGACCGCGAGGCAGCCGATGACCAGATAGGGTTTGACGACGCGCAGCGTCTCAAAGCGAAGATACGCGTCATAGGTATGCGCCGCTTGACGAGCAAGTATTTCCTGGGGCGTCAGCTCGACGCCGGAAAAAATGAAGATTGTCCCTACCAAAACGCCCGTGATGGCTCCGAGGGGGTTGAAGGCTTGAGAAAAATTCAGGCGGCTTTCGGAACTGTCTGGATCGCCGAGCTGCGCAATGAAAGGATTAGATGCGGTCTCCAAAAAAGAAAGGCCGCTGGCAATAACGAATAGCGCAAAAAGAAAAAATCCGTAACTGCCGGTCAGCGCGGCAGGCCAGAAAAGGAATGCACCCGCGGCAAAGAGCAGCAAGCCGGCGACGAATCCCGCTTTGTAGCCCGCGCGCTTCATCATCAGCGCCGCCGGAATCGCGAGAAGAAAATAGCCCATGTAGAAGGCAGACTGCACCAGCCCGGCCTGAAAGCGAGAAATCGCGAACGACTTCATGAAGTGGCGAATCAGAACGTCGTTCAGGTTGTTGGGGATGCCCCAGAGAAAAAATAGCGCGGTGACCAGAATGAACGGAACGATTTGCCCAGCAGGAAACAAGGAATGGCCGACCCTAGGCGTCGCGACTTTAGCAGCATTATCGATTTGCGACTTGGCCATTGTTCGCATACTCCTGATCAACGAGGTGCCTGGTCCGTGTCTCCTCTTGCAAATCCCTTCGCCAAATCAATTCGCCAATGAATCCGTCAGTCGAGCTGCACCATGATTTTCGTGAACCTCGCGGGATTGGCGCTCCACGCTTCTAGAATTCCTGGAGCCTCGTCCAGCGTGACAATCGTGCCAACGGCGTCATCCACGGGAAATTTTCCTTGCTGGAGCATTTCAATCACGGACTGAAAATCGGCCGGCAAAGCGTTTCGCGAGCCAAGAATATCCAGCTCCTTTTGCACAAACAGCTTAGTTTCGTAGGCCACGGGCTCTTTGGCGTAACCGATATAAACGACGCGGCCAGTGAAGGCGACTTCTTCGACGGCCGCGCGAAATGTTTGCGGATGGCCGACAGCCTCTATGATTACGTCAGGCCCGCGGCCATCCGTGAGGCCGCGCAGTTGCTCATGGAGAGATCCGGTGACAGAATTTACGGTGTGTGCTGCGCCAGCTTTCTTTGCAATCTTAAGTTTTTCATCGTCGACATCAACGGCGATGGTAATTGCACCCGAAAAATGTGCAGCGGCGATAGCGCCAAGGCCCACGCCACCGCAACCGAATACGGCGACTGCGTCCCCATCAGACACACGGCCGCGGGCCACGGCATGGAAGCCAACAGTAAGAGGCTCGACGAGACAAAGCTCCTTGAGGGAGAGCGCCGCGGGATACAGTTTCTCCGGCGGCATGGCGATCTGTTCGGTGAGCGCGCCATCGCGCTGGATGCCGAGAGTTTCGTTGAAAGCGCAAGCGTTGAAGCGGCCGCGCTGGCACGATGAGCACATGCCGCAATGCGTGTAGGGAGACATGGTGACGTTGACGCCAGAAGATAATGCAGGCCAGGAAGAAATTCCTTCGATTACGGTGGCGGCGATTTCATGCCCGGGAATGCGGGGAAACCGCACCAGCGAATTCCGGCCGCGATAAGAGTTCAAATCGCTGCCGCACAGACCGACCATGCGGACGCGCAACAGAACTTTGGCGGAATCCGATTGTGGCTCTGGAACCGACTCGATCACCGCTTCACCAGGTTTTTTAATGACCAAGGCTCGCATCGTTTTGTCGTCAGACATTTCTGTGCAGCGAATAAACATCCGACGCCACGCCGCCGAGAATCATTTCTTGTTCCGAAGTGGAAAGCGGCTTTATGAAATTTTGCAGCGTGGAAAACCAGGCTTGGTGCGTGGCAGCCAAAAGGCAGACCGGCCAGTCCGAACCAGCCATCAGGCGCTTAGGTCCGAAACTATCGAGAGCGCAATCGAGATATGGCTGCAGGTCCGCGGGCCGCCAATGCGCCCAATCTGCTTCGGTGACCAGCCCGGAAAGCTTGCAGCAGACATTTTCGCGGCGCGCAAGGTTGCGCATGTTGGAACGCCACGGCTCAAGCTGACGGTCGCGAATGCGTGGTTTGGCAAGGTGATCGAGGACGAATACCTGTGTGGGATGGTGATCGACAAAGGATATGGCCGCGGGCAGGTGGCGTTCAAAAATTAAAATGTCATAGACCAGGGACGACTGTTTCATGTGAGCAATGCCCTCGTTGAAGTCCTGGCGCAGAATGAATTCATTGTCTGGCTCATCCTGAACGACGTGGCGCAGTCCCTTCAGCTTCGCGAATGGAAGCAGCGCTTCGAGGACCGCTGGAAACTCCGGGCTGGCAATCGGGGCCCAGCCGACGACGCCGCGAATAAATTCCGAATCCTTCGCCAAGTCCAACAACCAATTCGTTTCTTCCAGAGTCTGCCGCGCCTGAACCGCGACGCTTCCGTGAACCGCGGAGCGTGCAAGTTCGCCGTGGAGGTCGTCCAACAAGAAATCCCTGGCCAGCACACCCATATCCGGACCAATCCAGGGGTAGTCCTCTATGCAATATCGCCAGAGGTGATGGTGAGCGTCAATGCACTCATGCATGGGCGCCAACCATTTCGCTCGAGCATTTTTCTGACTTGTTTCGGCTAAGCATTGTTTTCAGGCTTTCCGGATGGCCAATCCACGTTGAATGCGGAACCAATGGTCGCGCGAATCTCAGTGAGAAGCGCCGGGTGGGTTTCATCTGAAACAACCGCAGATTGGCTAAGACTTCAGCCTGCATAGCCATGCCAACTAATGTGCTGGATACATACGGGTGAACCAAACAGAAACGAATGGCCGTGCTTGCGACGGAAGTGCCGGAGCGTGCACATAGATCAGCAATGCGCCGGCCAGCTTGATGAACTTCGGGCGGAGCGGGATGCCAGTGCGGCGCGCCGCGCTCGGTCAGCACGCCCATGTGCAACGCCGAGGCATTGATAAGTCCGATGGAACTCGTCTTGGCGAACGGGGTGAGCGCGTCGTCCATGTTGGTGGTCAACAAATTGTAGTGACAGTAGCTGAGAATCGTATCTACAGGGACCTGCGCAGCAATGCGAGCCAGGAATTTCGGAGGGTAGCCGGTGATGCCGATAAAACGAGCTTTGCCACTCTCTTGAATTCTGCGTAGAGCCGGCAAGGTCTCTTCCACAATTTGCCGGAAATTGCCGAACTCAACGTCATGCGCCTGCAACAGATCGAGCCGATCCGTCCTTAAGCGCCGCAGCGATGCATCGACGCTGGCGATCATGGCCTTCGCGGAAAAATCGAACTGGTCCAAACCATAACGACCAACCTTGGAAGCCAGGACGACTCTGTCGCGCTTGCCGACGAGCGCTTCTCCAAGGCGCTGTTCGGCAAGTTGCAATCCGTAGTAGGGAGAGAACGTCGAAAAAATTAATCCCACGCTCGATCGCGAGGTGGATGGCGCGGACGGCTTCGGCAGGATCAACCTCTCCATAAACATCTCCGAGCGGCGCGGCTCCGAAGCCGAGGATCGACACCTTGAGATCGGTCCGGCCCAATTGCCGGTATTCCACCACTTCGCTTGACGCTT